>NC_019751.1:0-4800000 GCF_000317435.1 Calothrix sp. PCC 6303 | reverse complement strand
CTAGTTCATCGATTGGGTCAAAATGCTGCAATTATTGGTAATATCACATCTGGGTTAGATGTAACGTTACAAGATCAAGCAAAAAAAATCCCAGACCAAGTTTTGACACTTAATCAAGGATTTCAACATTTTTGAATTATCAATCACTCAAAATTAAATAGGGCTTGCTGTATAGCCCTTTCGGGCATCCAAGAAACGCGTAGCGCAGCGTTAGCTGTAAAAGTCTTTTAGTGGGGGTAGGGAACACTTCGGCAAGCTCAGTGCGTCGCGGGGAACAGGCAACAGGGAAGAGTTTTACCTTTATTTTTTCGTACTCCAATAAATCTGAATGCAAGCTTTTTAAACCTCAAATCCTTATTTCCTTGCACTTTCCCCGGAGAAAAAATCCCGAAAGTGTTGATAAATAAATGTTTTATAGTTATTCAGCAAGCCCTAAATATTTTTTTGTGATGTTAAGTTTAGTTAATCGAAGATGATTGAGGTAAAACTTTGACAGCTTGTTGGGAGTCAGATATCAAGTTAGGTGTTAACTGAAAATACTTAACCGGGATTTATTCCAGAGGATTGTATACCCTCTGGATGATTACAGCTTGTGTTTTTTAACCTAGAATTAAAGCTCTAAGCCCACTTGGTGGCAACTAATTCAGCTAAATCAAGTACGCGTTGGCTGTAGCCCCACTCGTTATCATACCAAGCCATGACTTTTACCATGTCGCTACCCATGACCATGGTCAAGCTAGAATCAACAACAGAAGATTCATCGGTTCCTTGGTAGTCAGAAGAGACCAAAGGCAAATCACTATATCCCAAAATACCTTTAAGTTCATTTTGAGATGCTTGTTTGAAAGCTTCGTTCACTTCTTCGGTAATTGTTCGTTTTTCAACTTGAACCACAAAGTCAACCATCGAAACGTTAGGTGTAGGTACGCGCAGCGCCACACCATTTAATTTACCTTTTAAATCTGGCAATACCAAAGCCACAGCCTTCGCAGCACCAGTAGAAGTTGGAACAATATTCATTGCCGCAGCCCTTGCACGTCGCAAGTCACGGTGAGAAGCATCAAGTAAACGCTGATCACCAGTGTAACTATGGGTGGTGGTCATCACACCCTTAATAATACCGAATTTTTCATTCAATACCTTCGCAATCGGAGCCAAACAATTAGTTGTACAGCTAGCGTTGCTAATAATGTGATGGGTATTATGATCGTAATCGTGGTGGTTAACACCGATTACAAACGTGCCATCTTCATTCTTACCAGGAGCGGTAATTAGAACCTTCTTCGCACCTGCGTTTATATGTCTAGAAGCTCCTTCCCTAGATATAAACACACCCGTAGATTCGATTATTAAATCGATACCCCACTCTTTCCAGGGCAAGTTATCGGGGTTCCGATCGGATACACATTTAACTGTTTTGCCATTGATGATAATTGAGTTATCATCGGCAGAAATGTCAGCATTTCTTAACTTCCCAAGCATTGTGTCATATCTGAGAAGATGCGCGTTAGTTTTTGGATCCGACGTGTCGTTGATGCCAACAAGCTCGATATTGCTGTTCTCTCGACCCACCCAACAACGCGCAAAGTTACGCCCAATGCGACCGAAACCGTTGATTGCAACTCTTATCACAGCGTCTTGCCCTCTGTATTAAATACCTAAATTAAATCAAACTTATGAACCCAATCATATCGCAAAGGGGGGAGTATTTATAACTATGGAGCGTTCGTTTCTCAAAAAAATTTAATCTTTTATTCAGATTGAGTTATTTAAACTTCAATATGCCAGCTGTGCGATCGCTTAAAGTACCCAAAATCAACCTCCAGATTTTGAACCTAAGTAATTATGTACTATTGATATGGGTCGAAGTCAGTGTGAAATTTGCATCAGCAAGAGAATTTACTCGTAACTGCTTTCCACAAAATTCCATAAATAAACGGTTTTTACTATTAAAGACTATTTTTGACTTGCAGATTGTCTAACTTTAAGTTATGTTCTCACCAGCAACAGATCAAGTTACGTTACGGCATCTAGCTAAAGCAAGATTTTCGATATCCTAAATCAATTATCTCAGTAACGTCATTGTATCTTTGCAATATTAGTAAAATCAATTACCAGTAAATGGGAAGACTATTGAGGAGGAAAATAAATTCATTTCAGGTGGGGTGTAATGGGCTTAGAGATTAACATAAGTAACGCAATAGTTATTCGCCTCTAATTAGTAATGACTCTCATACTCACTACTAATACATTTCTCAGTCCAGCGGTAATTAGGAAAAATTTATACAAATTGTGCTGTTGTAACTGAAACCAGGATGCAGTTAAATTAGAAGGCTCAACTTATTTGAGGTTAAAAGACTTGCAGTTGACCACAAATACATTTATAGTCCAAGTAAAATTAATTCAAGAACACCTGATTTTTAGATATCTAAAAATTTTCAGGTCATTGAATTCAATAGTACTGATTAGGAGCAAAGGATAATCTTAGCCAAATTACGCAATTTAGCTCAAAATATGTATTTGCAACTACAATTGTTATTTTCCCGATTTTACTGAAAATATTCAGAATAAACATAATATTAAATCAGTAAAAGAAAAAACACTTGTAAAGGTACAATCTTTCCCAATAGTAAATTCTATGGAGTCCAATAAAAAAAGTAAATAAAATTTAAATCTGAGATATTCAGAATACGTGAACGCTGTATCGATAATAATCCAATACCTGTTATGATACGCGTGTTAATTATGATGATGGTGTGATGTGGTGTTAAAGGAAAAATCTCAATGAAAAAAGCAGTAGACTTCAATGGTAAACCATTCCACTTCATCGGAGTTGGTGGAATTGGGATGTCAGCTTTAGCTTACGTATTAGCGAAACGTCAATTACCGGTATCCGGTTCAGATCTACGTCCTAATCAAATTACCCGTAATTTAGAGGTAATTGGCGCACATATATTTAGTCAGCAAGAAGCAAGTAATCTGGAATTCTTCCGTCCCAATGTCAACGGAAATGAAGTCATATTAAATACTAGTAATGATGCAGAACAAAATGCATTGAGAGATTTGCCTCAAGTTATTTGTTCAACTGCAATTAATGGAAATAATTTAGAATATCAAGCAGCATTAGAATTAGGTTGTCCAATTCTACATCGTTCGGATGTGTTAGCTGCATTAATTGATGAGTATCATAGCATTGCTGTTGCTGGAACCCATGGCAAAACAACAACAAGTAGTATGATTGGTTACATGTTGCTCCAGGCAGGTTTAGATCCAACAATTTTAGTTGGTGGAGAGGTAAATGCTTGGGAAGGCAATGCAAGATTAGGAAAAAGCCGTTATTTGGTAGCTGAAGCTGATGAATCTGATGGTTCTTTGGTGAAACATGCAGCTGCAATTGGAATTATTACTAATATTGAATTGGATCATCCAGATCACTATCAAAGTCTAGATCAAGTGGTGGATATTTTCCAGACTTTTGCAAAAGGTTGCCAGCAGGTAATTGGTAGTATTGACTGTGAGACAGTACGCGATCGCATTCAGCCAAGTATCACCTATAGCTTACAAAGTAACACCAATGCTGACTACTATGTCACCGATGTCGAATATCGGGCTGATGGAACCAAAGCACTGGTTTGGGAGAAAGGTGAAGCTTTGGGTATTTTAGATCTACGTCTTCTGAGTCGTCACAATTTGAGTAATGCTTTAGCAGCAGTTGCTGTAGGGCGTGCTGTCGGCTTAGAATTTGGGGAAATAGCTCAAGGGTTAGCAACATTTGATGGAGCAAAACGACGCTTTGAACTCAAAGGTGAAGTAAATGGCATTAGCTTCATAGATGATTATGCCCATCACCCTAGTGAAATTCGTGTCACCCTTGCCGCTGCTAGATTACAAGCACGTCCAGGACAGAGAGTCGTGGCAATTTTTCAACCGCATCGCTACAGTCGGACTCTCACATTTTTAGCAGAATTTGGCGAAAGCTTCACCCATGCAGATTTAGTTATTATTACGGATATATATAGCGCTGGTGAAGTAGATACTGGAGTTATCAGTAGTGAAAAATTGGTAGCTGAAATCACCAAAAATCATATCCAGGTAAAATATCAGCCCTTGAATTCAATGTCTGAATTTTTATCTCAAACTTTGCGCTCTGGAGATTTGGCTTTATTTTTAGGTGCCGGAAATTTGAATCAGGTTATTCCCGAAGTCATTGCAACACTTTGTCAACCTGTGCAAGTCACATCCTAAACTAATGTCTGTATATTGTCGGGTGCTTCTGAATTTGATGGATGTAGTTGAATTCGGGTGAGTTCAGTTAACCGTATATTTACGGTGTAAAAGTAAAAATTATCTAAATTAAAGTAAAAATGACAATCTCCCAGACAGCAGTAAATGTCTGCGATATTTCAAAGGAAAGCGCAGACAGCCCCACAATTTTCAATTCAAGTAATAGTAATGCCATTTACTTAGGTCATGGTTGTACCATTAAACCTCATGTATCCTTAGCTAACTTCACATCATATCGAGTTGGTGGTCCGGCTGAGTGGTATGTCGCACCTCGAAATATTGATGCGTTACAGGCGAGTATTCAGTATGCCAAAGCAGAGAAATTACCAGTCACAGTGTTGGGAGCAGGCTCTAATTTGTTAATTAGCGATCGCGGTTTACCTGGATTGGTGATTAGCACCCGTTACTTACGTCACAGCCACTTTGAAGAAGATACAGGATTACTCACAGTTGCTGCTGGTGAAGCGATACCCTCATTAGCTTGGGAAGCCGCAGCACACGGCTGGGAGGGCTTAGAATGGGCAGTAGGTATCCCCGGAACAGTTGGGGGTGCAGTGGTAATGAATGCAGGAGCGCATCAAGGTTGTATTGCAGATATCTTTGTCAATGCTGAAGTGTTGACACCTGAGGGAACTTTAAAAGTTTTAACACCAGAGGATTTGCGCCACACCTACCGTTCTTCTGCTCTTCAAGGTAGTCAGTATATTATTACTAAGGCTACTTTCAGACTTCAACCAGGCGCTGATCCTGTAAAAGTAAATTCAGTTACCAAAGAGCATAAACAACACCGTCTTTCTACGCAACCCTACGATAAACCAAGTTGTGGAAGCGTTTTTCGTAACCCCAAACCCTATGCAGCAGGCTGGTTAATAGAACAAAGCGGTTTAAAGGGTTTCCAAATTGGTAAAGCTCAAGTGGCATCCCGTCATGCTAACTTTATTATCAATTGTGGTGGAGCAAGTGCTGGTGATATTTTTAGCCTGATTCGTCATATTCAACACCATGTTCAAGAGAATTGGTCTGTATGCTTAGAAACCGAAGTCAAAATGATTGGTGAGTTTCAAGCAGCATAAACTAAGCTGGATATAGCTGTGCAAAAGATTTAAAAGGGTGCCATTCAGTATTCAGATCCCCAACTTATTCGGAAAATTGGGGATCTCTAACCTTATACCGATTCAGAAAATGTTTGCAATATATCCAGAATATGAGACACAATGTATCGCGTCTCCACAAAATTTATCCCTCACATTCTTTTTTCCAATTGATGTTATGTCCTGAAACCAAACAACTATCCTATTTATTCAACCAAATCGTGTTTCATGGCAAAACGTACAAGTTGAGCGCGGTTTGTCGTATCAGTTTTCCGAAGTAAACTACTTACATATTTTTCTACAGTTCGAGGGCTGAGATAAAGTTTATCGCCCATCTCCACATTTGAGAATCCATAAGTTAGAAGTTTGAGTACTTCCTGTTCACGACGACTTAAAGAAGCTAGTACCTGAGATGTTTCAGTTTTAAGTGCAGTATGAGAAGCTGATTGCTCGGAAATCAAGACACGACATTCCGATTGTATCATTTGCGATCGCTCTAACAGATTACGGATTGCTGCGGCTAGTTCTTCCAATTCAAAAGGCTTTGGTAAGTATAAATCGCAGCCTGACTGGTAGCCCAGAATTCGCTCCTGGGTTTTTGTCCGTGCTGTTAATAAAATTACAGGTAAAAGACGAAAAGCGGGAGCCGAACGTACCCGACGCACTAACTCATAGCCATTCATTCGTGGCATCATGATGTCAGTAACCAATAAATCAGGGTGACATTCCTCAACCATTGCTAACGCCTGTTGACCGTCATCAGCTGCAATTACCCGATATCCACATAACTCCAAGTAATCACTAATTGATAGGCGAGTGCCCAAATCATCATCTACAATCAGAATACTCAAGGGCATAGGCTTTCAACCCTTTGCATGTTTATTAAACCAAAAGTTTGCTTTTACAAGCACTATCTACAACCACAAACAAAATTTGCGCCTACATTCTTAATAATACCCGACAGAAAGCGTAGAAATCTGATTCTAAAGGGAGATTATAAAATACTAACGGGTAATGTGATGTGTGCTTAATAACCATCGGCTAGATTAGGAGGTAGAATTATGTCTCCTATCTTGGCGTATATTAATATTAACTGTTATAGTGACGCGATGGCGGCAGCCACTCTCAAGGAGAGTATCGCATTAGCATTTTGTGAACGATCTTACATCACCTTCACTGCCAAGCATGGCGGATATCTGGCAGCAAACCCTAAATTGGCAACCAAATAGCCAACAACAACAATTATTTCAGCAACTTTATGAGTTGATTTTAAGCGGGAATCGGCAATTAAATTTAACTCGGATTACCAGTCCTGATGATTTTTGGGAAAAGCATTTGTGGGATTCTTTGCGGGGAATTTCCCCTTTAATGACTCAGCTTCCAGAGAATTCCCCCCAATTCAAAATCATTGATATTGGTACAGGTGGAGGTTTTCCCGGTATTCCCGCTGCTATTACATTAGCAAATAGTAGCGTCATGTTACTAGATTCAACTCGCAAAAAAGTAGCTTTCTTAGAAAACATCATCCCGCAACTAAATTTAACCAATGTCACAACAGCTACAGGTAGGGCTGAAGTCATTGCCCAAGAATTTCAACACCGTAACAGGTATGATGTTGCCCTCACCCGTGCAGTATCGACAGCTTCAGTATGTGCAGAATATAGTTTACCGCTGCTTAAACCTGGGGGTTTAGCGATTATTTACCGAGGTAATTGGACAGAGGAAGAAAACCAAGCTTTGGAGAAGACAGCGCAACGACTCAATAGTCATATCGAAAAAATTGATCAGTTTACGACACCACTTAGTCATAGCATTCGACATTGCTTGCATTTACGCAAAGGAACCCCAAGAAGTCAGGGAGGTGTTAGGCTTAGGAACCCAAACCCACTATCTGACTCCAATCAGGGTTAGTCAACAGGTAAACGTTGCTTTTGGGCTATACATTCGGAGGAAGTGGGGGACTTGCAACTCTTTTGTCCCCGATAACTTTTAACTGATAACTCTTAATTAACTATTTCGCGTAAGCGTAACGTTGGTTAATTTCGTCCCAATTGAGGACATTCCACCAAGCTGTGAGATACTCAGCGCGGCGGTTTTGATATTTTAGGTAATAGGCATGTTCCCAAACATCGTTACCCATAATGGGATATTTACCTTCGCTGAGGGGAGTATCTTGGTTAGCAGTTGTGATGATTTCCAGTTTGCCGTCCTTGCCATGGATTAACCAAACCCAACCACTACCAAAACGCTTTCCACCTGCTTCATTGAATTTTTTCTTGAAATTATCGAAGCTACCAAAACTATCTTTGATTGCAGATGCGATCGCACCATTGGGTTCACCCCCACCACTTGGTTTCATAATTCGCCAAAACATGGAATGGTTAAGATGACCCCCACCATTATTCTTGATGACTCCACGAATATCTTCGGGAATACTGTTGAGATTTTGTAACATCGACTCAATGCTTTTACCTTTGAGTTGAGGATATTTTGCTAAGGCATCATTGACGTTTTTGACGTAGGTAGCATGGTGTTTATCATGATGAAACCTCATGGTTGCTTCATCGATGTGGGGTTCTAGTGCTTCATAGGCATAGGGCAATGGTGGAAGTTGAATTGCTCCTGGTGGGTTAGCACTGATTTCTGTGGGAGTGGCTGTTGGGGTGGTGGTGCTGGTTGGAGTGGGGGCTGGCTGTTTTTCAGCCAACGCACAACCATCTAAGGCAAAGGCTCCGGTACTCACACCAAGTAAATATAAAAACTGACGACGTTTTAGATTCATATAGATTTCAATTGGTTAATTAGATTTAATTTTCTCGGATTGGGGATTTATTATTGCTCGGTTGTAATAAATGTTGGTGTTTGGGAGGAGAATAAAGGATTTTTTAACGCAGAGTGGCGCATTAGACGCTTTTGCGGCTTCCCGCAGGGTAGGAAAGCGCAAAGTTACGCAGAGAGGAAGAGAGTGATTTATTCCCCCTGCTCCCTGCTCCCTGCCCCCTGCTCCCTGTCCCCTGCCCCCTGTCCCCTGCCTCATTCCCCAAGTAACGTTTTTTGCCCTTGGGGGGACGTTGCATAACCGATGAATGCTTGGACTCCTGGGTTGGCTGGCTTTTTATAGACGTAGTAGAGGTTGCGGCGGTATGGATAGGCATTGACATCTGGGGTTAATCCGTCGATGGGAAGTACCCGGATGGTTTGTTGGTTACGAACTTGATCAAAAGTGGCGTAACCGATGCCGTCGTTGCCTAGTGCTTGGAGAAGGGGAGTTGTGGCATCTCGCTCTAGGGTTTTGATGTTGGGTGTGGTGCCAAAATTTGCGCCTTTGAGGACTTGTTCTTGGAAGCTTTTGTTGGTGCCGCTAACTGCTGGACGATTGATGACGCGGATAATACTGTTGGAGCCTCCCACAAGTGACCAGTTGTTAATTTTACCTTGAAAAATATCAGATACTTGGGTGGATGATAGCTGTTGAGTAAAGGGATTACCCTTGCCGACGACAAGTGCGATCGCATCTGTGGTTATGGGTATTGCCACTAAGCCCTGATTCTGTTCTTGGGGGTTTAGTGTGCGGGAAACAGCTGCAATATCAACGGTATTTCCTAAAAGCGCTTGGAGTCCTTTGTCGGTTCCTGTGGCTTTAATATCGATGGTTGTCCCCGGAAACTGGTTTTGAAATGCTTTTTTCAAATTTTCATTAATTGTCACCATGCTGGTGGAACCATCAACTCGAATAATGGTACCAGATGGCACACTACTGGGTACGGTAAATTGTGAGTTGTTTGATGTGTTACTTGTGGAATTTGGAACCGGATTGGATGTGGTGCCGGGATTAGATGGGGGAGGTTCAGCTACTTGGGATTGTTCTCGTTTAAAGAACCACCAGTAAGCAGCACCAGCTAAAAGTAAAAATAAAAGAATGAAAACAATTGGTGGTGGACCGCTTTTTTTACTCATAATATTCAAATAATATTCAAATTAAAATTAGTCTGAGGGAAAGTTTTTGAGTTTTTCTAAGCGCCGCGATACTTCATCATTTAACGCCATGTTTTCGATATCCGCTTGTAGTTTATCACCAGAGTTTTCGGAAAGTTCAGCTAATGCTTGTGCCGTAAAGTTGCGACGTTCTACTGCATCTTTGGCTTTTTCAAAGTCGTTCTTTGCTGAACCAATATCAAACTCATTATTTACTTTGGCGATTTCTTCTAATGCAGCGTTAACTTCTGATATGTCCCGCATGTTCTGCATTTCTGCTTTGTAAGTCTCCAATTTGAGACGTTCACGGTTCAGTTTATCTTTGGATGCACCTACTGCTCGTTCTGCTTGGAGTACCATTTCTTCTAATCTTGGCAAAATTTGTTCAGTTTGAATTGCCATCATCATGGCTAATTTTGCATCTTCTTCATCACCACGATTTTGAGCCGCAATAGCTTTGTTTTCTAAGCTTTTTAGTTCTCTAGCTTTTGCTTCGTACTTGGTTTTTGCATTTTTATATGCTGCTTCCTGTGTTGCCACAGCTGTTGCTAAACGATGTACTGCTTGCTGCATTGATTGCAATGAATCTTCGGCAACGGCAACAGCTACTTTTCCCCCAGACTCAATCGGAATCCCCCACAACCAATTCCAGGTTGCGATTATGGTGCGTCCAGCCTTTTCACCCATCAACCAGTAAACTGCTTTTTTCATTGGGGTTTTCCTTTTTCGTCTGCCAACCGGAAACTTATTTATTGTCGCCTTTTATATCTGTTATACACAATAATCTAGAATAGTCTTTTATCTAAAATTCAGCAAAAAACAATTCAAAAAAAATTGGGAACCATTACTTTGATGGTTCCCAATTTTCTATTTTGTTATGGCTCAGGTGCGACTCGAACGCACGACCAAGGGCTTATGAGTCCCCTACTCTAACCAACTGAGCTACTGAGCCAAGTTAATCTAAATCAATATTGACTATACCATAAAAATTTGGCTCTGACTAGTCACTTTCCTGACTTTCTTGGTAGATTGCCAGGTAATTGGGTGAATCACAGGGAGTAAGGAACCATCGCAAACGGTACCTTACTCGCGGATAATTCACATTTTAAGTTATTTGTCCCATTTAGCTTTGCGACTATGACTATAGACGTGCAGGTAATAAAGCTATGGGGTTAACCGCACCTTTTCCAGAAGGGTGGATTTCAAAGTGGGTGTGGGGACCAGTACTAAAGCCTGTGCTGCCCATTAAAGCAATGGTTTCACCTTGCTGTACTTGTTGTCCTGGTCTGACTAAAAGCTTACTATTATGGGCGTAACGAGTTAAGCTGCCATCAGGGTGACGGATATCAACTAAATTTCCGTAACCACCGTTATTCCAACCTGATTTTTCAACTACACCAGGTGCAGATGCGTATATAGGTGTACCTGTGGAGTTGGCAACGTCAATACCTCTATGTGCTCGTCCCCAACGTCTACCGAAACCGGATGTTAAAACACCTTTAGCGGGCCAAATATAACTGCTAGCAACACCAGGTGTGAAAACGCCGGGATTAATCGCAGGAGATGTGTTGTTATCAACCGCTCTGGGTAAATAACGATCTACTGCTGCCAAAGGAGGTAGCTGTGGTGATACAGATGTGCCTCGCATATTTGATAAAGCTTCAGAAGCAGTAACTCCAGTTGGAACGGGGATTGGGGTGCTTCTTTGGTTCCGGGATGGAGACCACTCTGGGTTAATCGGTTGAGCGGTGTAACTAGGTGCCATTGGTTTGGGAACTGGAATGGGAACCGCAAAGTTACTGGGTCTAGATTTTCTGGGAACGGTTGGTACAGAAACGGTATTTTGCTTGTATGTGGGAACGGGAATTACCACATTTTGAGTATTTCTTTGCTGTATTGATTGATTACTGGAGATACCAGATTGCTGATCACGGTATTTTTGGCGTAGTCGTTCTATATCAGCTTGTAAACTGCGAAGACCTGGATCTTCTTTGAGATTTTTGGTTTTGGCACCTCTTCTAGTTGCTTGCTGCATTTCTGCAAACACTTTAGGTACTGGTGAATCACCACCAACACCAACAGCCGGAGCCGTTGGGACTGTAGGAATTTGAATTGCGGTCAAATTACTAGCAGTAGTAGATGGTGAGGTTACATCTTTGTTTTCTCCTACTAGCTGATCCTTCACATCAGTTGTAGAAGATGCAGAAACAGGGGTATCAACAGTGGTTACTACTGTATTTTTCTCAGCAACTGGTACATTCAGTTTTTGGCTGATTTTGAGTTGATTGGGATTGTTAAGGTTATTTGCTTTAACAAGTTCGGAAACTGAAGTTCCGTAATTATTGGCAATTGTTGCTAGGGTATCCCCAGATTTGACTTCATAAACTTTCGATGCAGTAGTAACTGGCATCTGAGATTTAAGAATATTTTTTTGCTGCTCTGGTACAAGGTTAATGTTGTTGACAGTCCCTACAGATGATGATTGCTGATTGTCATTATTAGCATTAATTGTAGTTGTTTCTGATAATTCTTTGGTCTCCCCAGACCGCAACTCCGCCAGACTTGCTCTTAAACGGCTCGATTTTTGCTTCAAGCGATTGACTGCTAGTTCTTGCTGTGCTTTTAGCTGAAAATCGGCATTATCAATTGCTGGTAGTTGAGTAACTGCTGATGCTGCTACTGTTTGTTCAGTTGGTTGGGCTGATTGGATTTTAGCGATCGCGCCTGCAATCCGTTCGCCTTTTGTAGCGGATGTCGCATTAACCGCTGTAATTGAAGCAGTTTCACTGAATGCTACTTCGCTGGTGGCTACTTGCCATTTAGCTCCAAGCCCAGGTACCTGTGATATTGCTGTTGGTTCCAAAATTATTGGGCTGGGACTTTCCGGTGCTTTCACTGATGTGATGCCTGAAGATTCCAACTTGTTTTTGGTAGCAAGTTTAATTTCGGTGTTGTTGGCAGAAGTCGCAGAGGCAGTATTTTGATTACCTGCTGGTTCAGCTGCTTGGGCTTGGTCGCTTTGCCGAGTCACCAAAAGACTGGTTGCTCCCATTGATATTGCCAAGCCAATCATTGCTGCTTGTTTCCGCACTCGATGCTTGCCTGTCAAGCTAGCAATATTTACTTTTTTCACTGGGGCATCCTCGCTGGGAGTATTTTCTATCACAACCTTTACTCTCTTTTTCAATGCTCGTTTCAAAGACGACCTCCTAATGATCGCTAGCGCCTAAATGACCTGGATTTTCTCGGTCGGAACTAGTCAATGATTTAAATCACTACGAACGATAGATCAAGATCACAATCACCAGAGATACTTAGGCAACATTAACCTGGTTCTCTGATTTAGACAAGTTTACATCACTTATAAAAAATTAAGCTTTGCTTTACTTGTCTTATCACACATTACCGAATGCTAGATTCTTTACCCTTTACTTTTAGGACTTTTTATGCTGTTTTCGGGTAGATTTCTCCAAATTTTGTCTTGGTGGCTTCTAGATTTACCGAGCAGCAATCAGGTGTCCAACGTTTGCAGATGAGGTATTCATCTTCTGTAAACATATTCAAGCTTCAAACAATGAATCCGTCTTCTCACTAGGAGAATTTACGTTGATTGTTCCCTAAAAGGCAACCGTAATAACTCGTAAGGGGTTTTTGCCCCTATTTGACTAATTCATTGTTGTGGAATTGTCTAAATGCTTGATATGACTGCTTTATGATCTATTTGTTTCTAATTTTGTGTGAAGTTTACTTCATAAAAATCTATGCCTCCACTTCGGATTTTTTACATTTTTTATATATCAATTTCTTATATAAGTTTCCGAGATGATTTCTGTGTTTTCAACCAGGTTACATAGTCTAACTAGGAAATAAAGTGTACTAGCCTACATTTTTTTTGCTGAGGCTATGGCATTTTTGCTGAGGTGTTGATGTAAGCGGATTCATGCTGGATATCTAGCATCAGTGTTATTGCTGAAATACTGACTGTTTTTTTACCTAATTAGCAATATTTTTATGCTAGTTTTTACAAATAACCCAGTTGACGGCGTGATTCAAATAGGCTCACAGCAACGCTTACAGAGAGGTTCAAGCTTCTCACATTTGGTTCCTGCATGGGAATGTATATTAATTCATCGCAGTTGGAGATTGCACTTTCTGGTAAACCTGTGGTTTCACTGCCAAATATCAGCCAATCGTCGGGGAGGTATGTGAATTTGGCATAGTTATTTGTACCTCTGACACTGAACCCAAGACATCTACCTCCGCGCTGTTGTCGCTGGTTTTGGAAGGCTTCTAAGGATTCGTGACATTGTAGTTTGACATAGGGCCAGTAGTCTAAGCCAGCCCGTTTGAGATAGCGATCGCTTAATTCAAATCCGAGAGGAGCAACTAGATGAAGTTCCGTACCTGTGGCTGCACAGGTACGGGCGATGTTTCCGGTATTTGGCGGGATTAGAGGATGAACTAGAACAACTTGAGGCATGAACAAAGAATTAGGAAAGATTCAAAATAAGCAAGGTGTTTTTTTACAAATAGCTCTTAATTTCAAGTTATAGCTATAGCTTTTATTAATCATTGCCTAAGCAAACTGATTGATTAGAAATTTAAAACTAAAATAACTTTTTTTTGGTGGATTTTCATCAGAAAAAAATATTTTTTTCTTAAATAGTTTAGTTTAGCTTATAACTGTTATTTGCAATTTGCATAGGTTTCGGATAGAGGATCAGGGACTTCCAAAGAATAAATTAATCACTTCTCTTTTTCCAGGTAGCGATGCATTACGGCGTGAACTACCCACACTGACTTGGAGTACCAAGTACAGTGTCGGCTTCTGTAA
Source organism: Calothrix sp. PCC 6303 (assembly GCF_000317435.1). Lineage (NCBI taxonomy): Bacteria > Bacillati > Cyanobacteriota > Cyanophyceae > Nostocales > Calotrichaceae > Calothrix > Calothrix sp. PCC 6303. The sequence goes on along the minus strand of NC_019751.1, from coordinate 4,785,816 downwards.
TCACGGGGGAATGCCCAAACCTAGACTTTCGTCCAAGTTTAGGACTGACTTCCCCTCCTACAGCAGAAACGGCTGAACCTTCCGCCTTTATCATTCTGATGCCTTCGGCTCTAATATTTATGGCTGCGTTTCCATCACGGTCATGATGAGTGCCACAATGAGGACAAGTCCACCCCCTCACCTCTAAAGGCATCTCACTTACTTGATAGAAACAATTAGAGCAAAGTTTGGAACTGGGAAACCATCTATCAATTTCAACCAACTCCCCACCTTTGCGTTCTAGCTTATAGGCTAAAAAGTTGGTAAATGTTCCCCACCCTGCATCAGATATTGATTTCGCCAATTTGTGATTACGTACCATGCCTTTGACATGAAGATTCTCTACTATGACAGCTTGGCTATCGCTGACCAACTTATAACTAAGTTTATGTAGAAAATCCTGCCTGGAGTTACTAACCCGTTCGTACACTTTGGCAACAACTTTTCTATATCTATTTCTTGAGTTACTCCCTTTTTGTTTACGGGCTAACTTTTTTTGTTTACGCTTGAGATTCTTTTCGTACTTGGCAAGGTGTTTAGGGTTATCGTATTTGGATATCTTTTCACCATCAGTTACAACAGCGAAATGTTTCAAGCCTAAGTCAATGCCGTAAATCTTTCCTTCGGTAATAGCAGGAGTTTCCCCTTCTACTTCTGTCAGGATAGATGCCAAGTATTTACCTGAAGGAGTTTTACTAACAGTTACAGTCTTTATTTTCCCCTCAATCAGCCGATGTATTTTGGCTTTGATTATTCCAATGTTGCCTGGAAGTTTGACATCACCATCTATAATCTTGACGTTTTGAGGATACTGAATAGACTGTTTTCCATGCCGAGATTTGAATTTAGGGAATCCAGCACGTTTCTCAAAGAAGTTTTTGTATGCGGTGGTTAGATTCAGTGTTGTAGCTTGTAAAACTTGGCTATAACAATCAGCCAACCAAATAGTATCTTCTGCTTTTTTGAGGGTCGGGAGAAATGCGTTGAGTGCTGCACGAGTAAGCCCTTTCCCTGTTTCTTTATAAGTCTCAATTGACTTATTTAGGGCATAATTCCACCACCAACGAGCGCAGCCAAAAGCTTGAGCTAATTGAATTTGCTGTTCTTGTGACGGATATAAACGAACTTGTACTACCTTATGTGACACTCAACATCACCTCCTTGGTATATGTATCTTACCATGATATATATTTTCTGATAACCGATGGAAATCAAATAATTGTTGATTCGTTATACATCTAAATATTTGTCTTTGCTATGCAAAAAATCAATATTAGATGCAATCCTTATCAACCGCCTTATATCCCGCCACTGATTCTGGGTACAGAATTCAGATGGGGGACTTACGGCGTAACAGTTAAACTAAGCGAAAACCAAGCTAATAGGTATATGTTGCAAGAAAACCCTTCGACTTAGCTCAGGGTAAAAGATTTGGGTCTTGGGAACCAGGACTCTTGCCCTTGGAGGGAATGTTAGACCAATAGAACTACGAAGTCCTGGAGGCAGTTCCCGATGAATTGGGAAGCTCCGTCCGTCTCACGGCGGGGTAGTTCACTTTTGAGTCCTCTACACTTTGAGTTTGACGGATTGAAGTTACACTGCTGTGGAAGAGCAAATTTTGTTTTCTAGCTCGATTTCCCGCTCGTGGATAGCGCTAACTGCCTGTGTAATCACACTCCGACTACTAACTCCCAAACTGTGTAACTGTAGCCATTGTTGGGCTTCATTACCCTCCCTGAGAATTTTTTGTAAAGGTGAGAGGAAACAAGCAAAGCCGTGGCTTTTGGCAACTCCATAAACTTGCTCATAAATCTCATTAATCCAGTCACGGGCAATAATTTCTTTGCCATCTTGCCAATGAATTAGTTTAGCATCCAAGCTGGAGGTGGCTGCGGCGATTTCGTTGGAGGTGGTGATAGCTAAGAGTTGATCATGGGTCAAATCGCTACTTAGCAATGGGTCTATTTGAGGATCTGCTATTAGCTGTAATAATCTTGCCTCTAATAGGGCAGCAATCGATAGGAGCGCAATGGGATCGGTAACTAGGTCACAAATTCGCAACTCCAAGCGATTTAAGTCGTAGGGACGGCGATCCCCATTTGGTCTGACGGATGTCCACAGGTGGCGAACATTTTGCATTGTTCCGTTTAATAGTTGCTGTTCTACCCATTGAATGTGGTCAGCATGGCTTTTAAACAAAGGTACGTTTTGGGGTGTTTGGGGGAAGACTCGCCACCTGGTTGAGTGAAAACCTGTGGCGTTACCGTCGATAAATGGGGAGGCGGCGCTAAGTGCTAGATATAATGGTGCTTCTAAACGAATTAACCGACAGGCACGGATTAATGTGTCTGGGTCGCTAATTCCAACGTTAATGTGGATACTAGCGGTGACGACCTTAGTACCGTAGGTTTGTTCGATGTAATCGTGGTAGGGATTTGTGGGGTCGGATCGAAAGAAGCGATCGCTTCCACCCAAGGATAGAGTGCTGCCAGGAATTAGTGTATAGTCCCCTAACTGCTGTAAATATTTGCGTAACTGAATCCTCGGACGTAATAAGCTACACAATAGCTGGTCGTAGCTATAAAAGGGATCAGTTACATACTCAACGTTTCTACTATCTGGTTCTTTAACAAATCCTGGCAACTCAGCAGTAATTTTGTCGGAGAGACCGACGATATTACCATTAGGTGTACCTGTATAAATCTCAACTTCAAAGCCTTTCGATAGCACCACTTTAGTTTTCCTCGGCTCTCCTTTGACTTTTAAATTGTATCCAATTAGACGATTTCTTGCCTACATATTTAGGTGGACTTTATAGATCAGTTATTCAGTTCTGCACTATATGCCTAATCAATGTTCCCTGTTCACTGATAACTGATTTAAACCTCGTCTATCTTGGGAACTGTAGTTTTCCATCAAGACATTGAGATTGCTTCCTTACGTCGCAATGACGCATTTGAGTTGCTAAAAAAACTCCGGGTTTCATTATTGACGAGGTTTAACTCCAAGCTGGATGTGCAAACAATGAAGCAATTACCCGAACACCCCGCAGCTGATTAGAAAGGGGTAAATGTCCCTTGGGTGCGCTCAGATCCCAGGTAAATTTCCCAGGGTAGCGAGTCCAATTATTCCCGTCTTTCCAATCGATTTTTGTCCACAAGTTATCCCAATTTTTACCAAGGGATAGCCAAATTTCTCGTTGGACAGAAAAGCCAAATTTACCTTCTGAATGTACTAACCACAACTTGTTAATGGTTTGTAAGTCGGTGATAGGAAAGTTATCAATGTCAGTAAAATATAGCCATTTTCTTTGAACTGCGGTGCTTCCTGCCACTTCACACATTTTTTGGATTGTCAGCAAATCGGCAGCTTGAAAATCTTGTGCGGCTAGTAATTTTTGCAATGGGGTGTAATCGACATCTCGATCTGAGTTTAAGGGAACAACACCCTGGGGGAAGTGTGCCTGTAAAAAATCTTGGGCTTTGGGCAAGTTGGATTGGTAGAGAATTTGGTATGCTTTACCGTCGATCCAAGTAGCTGCTTGGGTGCGACGATTTAACAAAAACTCCATGAAAATATCTAAGCCCCCATCACCCAGTTGCGCTAACTGTGGAATGACCTGCTGTTGGACTTTTTCAGACCCATCTATTAACTGAAGGCGAAGGGCATCAATTTCGTTGGTACTGCCTGATAGAATCATTGGGTCTGTCATTTTAACGATCTTCAAAAGCGTATATAGAAGTTTACATTAGACATTAGATTGATGTACCACCATTATGCTTCTTGTTCAAGTTGGGATATTTATCTCCGCCAGCCTCAGAGTTAGCAAATGCCCCGCTTGTCTGATAGAAGAGGTACTTCAAGGCTTTTTGCATTCGTGAATTATACCATTTTCCCGGTAAGACAATGCACAGTTGCTTGAATTATCGATAAAATCTGAATATTTGGCTTTTGGTTTAACTAGTTACCAGTTACCAGTCAAGAGTGATGTGTTTATCTTTGGGAATAAGAGTCCCCCACCATTTGCTGGTGGGCGTTGGTGGCGGGTTTAAATCCCCCACCATACCTCTTGATAGCTGTTCACTGATTTAATGGTTTTTGAGTTAGGCTAGACTCATGGGGAAGCCTCGTCCTTGTAAGGTTTTTTAATAAAAGCTGGACTTTGCCACATTAGGAAACGCTGATTGGGAAATGCTGTAAATTGTGTGAAGATAAGCGACAGGAAAATCTGCGTCATTTCTCATTAATCAAATTTAGTCCCAAATTCAAAGCTTAGGGGCTAAATCGTTGCAGCAAAGGTATCTGGAGTGTGTAATGTACGAAAAAATTCAACCCCCCTCAGCTGGGCAGAAAATCACTTTTATCAATGGTGAACCAGTGGTTCCCGATAATCCGATCATTCCTTTTATTCGGGGGGATGGTACAGGTATTGATATTTGGACTGCAACCGAAAAAGTCATTGATGCCGCAGTGGCGATCGCATACAGCAACAAACGTCAAATAAGCTGGTTTAAGGTATATGCTGGTGATGAAGCTTGCGATTTATACGGTACATACCAGTATTTACCCCAGGATACATTAACAGCTATCAAAGAATATGGTGTTGCCATCAAAGGACCTTTGACCACTCCAGTCGGTGGAGGGATTCGCTCTTTGAATGTGGCACTGCGCCAAATTTTTGACCTCTATGCTTGTGTGCGTCCCTGCCGTTACTATGCGGGTACACCTTCACCCCACAAAAACCCCGAAAAGCTAGATGTCATCGTTTATCGGGAGAACACCGAAGATATCTATTTGGGGATTGAGTGGAAACAAGGCAGTGAGATTGGCGCAAAATTAATTAAAATCCTCAACGAGGAACTAATACCTGCCACCCCAGAACATGGGAAAAAACAGATTCCCCTAGATGCTGGGATTGGGATTAAACCCATCAGCAAAACAGGTTCTCAGCGTCTTGTCCGCAGAGCCATGAAACATGCTTTAACCCTACCCAAGGCAAAGCAAATGGTGACTTTGGTACACAAAGGCAACATTATGAAATACACCGAGGGAGCTTTCCGCGATTGGGGTTATGAATTAGCCACCAGCGAATTCCGTAATGATTGCATTACCGAACGGGAATCATGGATTTTGGGAAATAAAGAGAAAAAATCTGACATTTCCCTCGAAGATAATGCCAGAATGATCGATCCTGGTTTCGATGCTTTAACACCAGAGAAAAAAGCGCAAATTGTCAAGGAAGTGGAAACAACACTTAATGAAATTTGGGCAAGTCATGGTGAGGGCAAGTGGAAAGATAAAATTATGGTTAATGACCGTATTGCCGATAGCATTTTCCAACAAATCCAAACCCGTCCCGACGAATATTCAATCTTGGCAACAATGAACCTGAACGGGGATTACCTCTCAGATGCAGCAGCAGCCATAGTTGGGGGATTGGGAATGGGACCAGGGGCAAATATTGGGGATTCCTGCGCCATTTTTGAAGCTACCCACGGTACAGCACCCAAACATGCAGGGTTAGATCGGATTAACCCCGGTTCCCTAATTCTTTCTGGTGTAATGATGCTGGAATACATGGGTTGGCAAGAAGCAGCCGACTTAATTAAGGGTGGATTAGCTAGTGCGATCGCTAACTCCGAAGTAACCTATGATTTGGCACGATTAATGGAACCACCAGTGGAACCATTGAAATGTTCTGAGTTTGCTGAGGCAATTATTAAGCGATTCTAATATCTTTGATCTCAATCCAAGATAGTGAAGTACCCCACCGTTTATACGGATGGGGTTTCTGCTGTTTAAGCTAAGGGAAATCTGTTCCACTCCCACATCACAAAATATTATTCTCACTTTTGACGGGATCAACAGCAGGCAAGTGAGCAAAGGTTTCTCCAACTAATTTCTTTGCCTTCTCATCCAACAAATTCCAATCGACTTCTCCCATTTCATCAATTAGATTAATATTGATGTCAACAACTTCTGTTCCCGGTAGGTAATCACGAAAACACAACTGATAGCACAATTCCCACAAATCTATACTCACCTGTTGATCTTGACGCTGTAGGCACAAATGATATCCTGGATGGGGTATAGGTAATTTTTCTAGGGTATCCCTAATTTCTGCAGCTCGTTGTGAAGTTGCCGTTTCCATTTCAGTAAGCAGTTCCATCACAATTGTTTTTGTCTCATCACTGGTGTCAGATGCCCAAACTAAAACATCCTGATAAGTTCCTTTCCAGGAAGAGGTATCAAGTTGTTTGCGGAAATTATCGATAATGCGGATGAAAGCTGGCTGCATCAGGATTTCAGCTTGCTGCCACAGAGAAGGATCGCTGATTTTAGGTAGCATGGGTTTGTGAAAATGAATATTGAAACAAAAATTAACAGACTATTGGGACTGAAAATCTGGATTTTTGACTAAATCTTTTCTCAAGATAGCGGATTTTACAGTGGAAAATTTGGAGATATTTATTATCACCCGATGCAGATGGGTGTAATCACTGGGGAGAAATTTCATGATTGGCAAGCTACTAGACTATCGTTATAAAGTTATCAGAGTCCTTGCCACGGGCGGTTTTGGCGAAACCTACATAGCTGAGGATACCAAGCGTCCTGGCAACCCCGTTTGTGTAGTTAAGCATCTTAAACCCGCTAGTAGTGACTCGAAGTTGTTTGATACGGCAAAGCGTCTGTTTCAAAGTGAAGCTGAGACTTTGGAGAAATTAGGCAGTCACGATCAGATACCTCGACTTCTGGCTTATTTTGTCGAACATCAAGAATTTTATTTAGTTCAAGAATTTATTGAAGGTCATACTCTGAGTGAAGAACTTGTTCCCGGTGAAAAATGGGACGAACCTCAGGCAACCTTACTTTTATATGAAATTTTAAGTATTTTGGAATTTGTTCACCAAGAAGGGGTGATTCACCGCGATATTAAACCTGATAATATAATCCGTCGCCGCAGTGACCATAAATTGGTTTTAGTGGATTTTGGGGCTGTAAAACAACTGCGTGGTGGCGCGGGATATCCGGCACGAGGTACAGTTATTGGTGGACAAGCTTCAGCTACTGTAGCTATTGGCACACCTGGTTATATGCCTACGGAGCAAGGGCAAGGTAAACCACGCCCTAACAGCGATCTTTATGCTTTAGGAATCATTGCTGCCCAGGCTTTGACGGGAATTGCGCCGATGGACTTACAGGAAGATATCCATAGTGGGGAAATTCTTTGGCAACATTTGACATCAGTAAGTCCGGAGTTTGCCGCGATTTTGAATAAAATGATCCGCTACCACTTTAAGGAGCGTTATCAAAATGCTACCCAAGCATTACAGGTTTTGCAGAGTTTGGGGGGAGTTGGAAAACCTAATCAATACGGATTAGTGTCGTCTTATCAAACTAGTTACCCCTTAGCTAGGTATACATCACTGCAATCGCGTCAAAAAACGGTTGCCGTCGCACCTGGGAATCAAATGGGTAAACCTGTAAATGCTGATGTTAAACCCATGCGTAAGGCAGCCACAGGTCCTGATTTGTTACAGATTTTTATTCTGTTACTATTGGCAGGGGGTGCGGCAGTGGTTGCACCTGCGGTTGTGAAAAATGTCCAGGGTTTAGCCACCAATTGGACAAAGGGAAATAACACTATAGTTTCCCAAAATTGCTTGGCAATGACTGACGAAAGTGCAAATATTCGTTCTGAACCCAGTTCTATTAGTGCAGACACTATATTACAAACGGTAAGCGATCGCACTGCCCTAGAAGTGACGGGAACCCGTACAAAACGCGGTTGGTTGCAAGTTCGGATGGATTCTGGCAAGATAGCTTGGGTTCATTCAGAGGTCATTGGCAATAATGAAGAGTGGGTGACTTGTCTGCGTGACAAGGGTATTGCCATGAAAACTGTAAATGATAATAACTTAATTGTTGATAATCCAACGGTTAAGCCTAAAACTAAGCCAGTTATTAATCTAAACCCATTTGCTCAAAATCCTGAACCTTTACCAACACCAACTCAGAAATCAGAAAAGCCCATAGATCCGGTTCAAGATACCCAAGTTGTTCAAGAAGCACGGGAGAAATATGAATCGGGTGATTTACAAGGTGCGATCGCACTCTTAAAATCAGTCCCAGCGGGTATAGAAGAAACTAGTAAGATGGTTTCCCAATGGCAACAAGATTGGTCAAAAGCAGAGGCTTTATTTAAAGATATCGACGCTGCCGTAGCAAGCGGTAATTGGGATCAAGTTAACTCCTATAAAGAGCATCCTGAAAAGTTACCAAATATTCAATATTGGCGCAACAAAATTGATCCTTTAGTTCAACAAGCTGCTGACAATATATCAAAGCAGGCTGAAAATTTAACTAAACAACAATTACCTAAAGTTATTGCACCAGTTAATAAAGAGAAGACTCAACAAGGTAATAGTAATCCAGAGAAAAGTAATTAAAAAATAAGTAATGAGTAATATAGCATTTCCCAATTGAGTGAAATACAACCCCACCCGCCCTAGCCTACGGTGTACACACAAGTCGGTAAATTCCTCACTCCGTCTCTTGTTGAAAATCCCAGTCTCACGGCACAAGCCCATGGAAATCGACTAAAAACCAAAAATATTCAGTCATCTTGCAGATGACTTTAGCTATTAGAGTACTCCAAGTAAAAAAATGCCCAGTTGTCATTGCGTTCGCTCTTAGCGTGCGCGATAGCGCTTACGTAACGAAGTGAAGCGTGGCAATCCCAAGATCTTGTAGATCATGCGATTGCTTCGTCGTTCCTCCTCACAATGACGGGTTTTGGATCATTTATTTGTTGGAACACTCTTAGACGGCGGTTTCAACCGTTGGCGAGCGTGGGATTATAGAAAATCTAGGGAATTCAAGACTTGTGTATACACCGTAGGCATACTTACTCTGGTTTTATCGTTTTCCCCAAACGAGTAAAGCGAATTTCAATGCGTCGTCGCTTTGGATATCAATTGCCAGTACTACGTCCCGTCCACCATGCAAACGTGATACCAAATTCTAAGCCCACTTTTTGTGCTGATGTTAGTGGTGTTGTCCCTGGAGTTACTTTGGTATTAGTCACAGAAAATACAGCTATTTATGTGTATATTTAGTTACACTTACTGAAATGATTTCAGAAAATGTAGTATTCAATCGAGAAATATGGCTTAATTATATTTAGTTAGTATTGGTCGAATAGAGCTAACATGCTTACATGTCATTATTGTATATAAATATACAAAAGTATGCACACCTGTGTGTTTAGAATAATGCATTTTTTCTAGTACAGCTAAATGATAATCAATTTAATCATCGTACTGGGATGCGATCGCTTCTAACTTTTTTTCCCAGACTTCCTCAAATTGCAATAACATAGCTGAATAAATTTACGCCATAGCTAGTTACAACAATACCCATGACCAAGGTTACATCAAAAGAAATAGCTAATTTTCGGACTCAGTTAGCAGATGACGAAACCGCCCTCGAAGCATTAGACTTAATCGAAGATTGCGAGGGTGACTTAGAAGATGCAGCAATGACATTGGCAATTAAAGCCGGACAACAACCTGAAAGCGCTAACTCAATCTGGTTAGATGCCTTAGCCAGACAATGGCGAACTATAATTTGCGAACCACAATTTCGGGAAGAAATGGAAAAAGACTCCATCAGAGGCATGATGGCATATCTCAAAAGCACTAGAGACTTTCCCCCAACTTTGGCAACACCAGTTTTACTATATGTTCTCAAGCAGGGTGTGAATGATTTTTGCTCATCTCTTGACTCAATCAAATAAAATTCCTAGAGACTGCTACCCTGGTAATTAATGAAATCAAACAGTGGAAACACATTTACATAACATCATGAATTATCTTGTTGCCGTCATGTCAGATCGAATTCAAGCTGAGGGTGCATACCTAGCTTTAGAAAAAGAGGGAATCAAATCCTCTATTTTGGGTAGAGGTTATAAAACTGCTGATGAGTTTGGCTTGATTGATCCGAAAGAAGAAGCCGGCAAACAAGCTAAATTTATGGCGATATGGCTAGTTCCCTTTGGATTTTTTGCTGGTTTCACCTTTAGCGTGATCACGGGTTTGAATACCTTTGCTTGGGCTGGCGAAATAGGTAATCATGTTGTGGGAGGATTACTTGGTGCTGTTGGTGGTGCTATGGGTAGCGTATTTGTTGGGGGTGGAGTTGGTTTAGTTTCGGGTGGTGGTGATGCCTTACCCTATCGTAACCGCTTAGATGCAGGCAAATATCTGATCGTAGTTCAGGGTGCAGAAAGTAATACCCGCGATGCAACCCGTGTTTTACGCAGGTTTGATCCTGAAAATATTCAAGGTTATGCCGACAAAATTAGCGCCTAAAAAATGAATCAAGTTTTATATATCGAAACACAGCGTCTGGAATTAATTCCCTGTTCGTTAGAGGTTGCCAAGATGGCAATTGCTAAAGATAGTCCGCTGTTAGAAAAACTTTTAACCGCATATGTACCAGAGGATTGGTATTCAGCAGATGTTCAGGGTTTTTTGCCAAAATATGTGGAAATGTTGGAAGAAGATCCGTCCCAGTTGGGTTATGGTGTGTGGTTGATGATTCGTACCCATGACTCAACATTAATTGGTGACTTGGGCTTTGTTGGCAAATCAGATGATGGTAAATGTTTAGAACTGGGTTATGAAGTTTTAGCAGATTATCGCAACCAGGGTTATGCAACTGAAGCTGTGGAAGTGCTGTTAAATTTTGCTTTGGTGCAGTTGGGAGTAGAAAGGGTGATTGTCCACATTCCCCAGGATAACTTAGCGGCAATTCGAGTTGCTGAAAAACTGGGGATGCAGAATTTGGGATTGGTGAAATTGCCGAATATACCGGGAGTAATGATGTTGGAGTGGGAGTTGGAGTTGCCTTAGAATGTTCATAATAGTATGTGAACTTATGCCGAGTGTCTTTGCTCTAACTCGTTCCTTGTCTCCGGCAAGGAACGCATATCCTTTGTCTCCCGTCTCCAGTCAGAATAAGAGGCGGAGCATCAAAGTCAAGGTTCCCAGGCAGAGCCGAGGAACCAGTCGATGACACAAAAACTGTATGAACAAAAAGCGCGAAAATGATATCAAAGTTTACAGCCTAGTACAAGAAGGCAGAAGGAATAAAGCCCATAAAACAAGCTTTTTGTCTGGTTACGATGGTAGGTTTATTTCCCCCGTGCTGTACTAGACAAAGCCTGCGGGGAAGAGTGCAAAACTGGGATGCTCCCCAAGCGATTGAATTCAAACCTGATTTCACTGATGGCAGTAAGGCAAATCTCGATGACGAAATACACAACTTATTGAGTGGATACAATCTACCTAACATTTTTAAAGCTTTCGACGCTATTATTAAACATATCTGCAAAAATAGACATCACAGTGCGATCGCGTATCTTAATATTAGTATTAACTCCCATACCTGACTGCAAGGCTATATTTTTACCATTAATAGTTAAATATTGAGTATCAAGCTCAATCTTTGCCGGAAATCGATAAAATGGATAAATTTGGTCTGGTGGCAGTGCATCCGAACCAATTGAGACTAATTTCCCCTTAATATCACCAAATTCACTAAATGGGAATGAATCAATACGGACATCCACTGTCATTCCTTCTTTCACAAAACCAATGTCTTTATTGGTAATAAATACTTTAGCAATTAACTTATCATTTGGTACTATCTTCAGTATTGGTTCTGTGGATGATGCTACGAATCCTGGAGACTTTGCCTTAAGCTCGAATACTGTACCGCTAGTGGGAGCTACAATTTCCTGATACCTCAAATTCATCTGAGTCTGACTAATTTGTGAATCAGTTTCTGCAATCTTTTTATTATTCTCAACAATTGCTTTGGTAAGTTGACTATCAATATCAGCTATTCTTTGATTATTTAAAGCGATTTTATCTAGCCAATCTTTGCGGGAACCAGCAACGGTATTTTTCAGTTTTGCCTGTCCACCTATAATTTGAGCTTCTAATTTTGCTTTTTCTTGCATCAACTGATCGACTTGAGATTGTATATTCCGTACTTCCTCTTGCTGTTTAAGAAATTGAATCTGTGATATTGCCCCAATTTTTGCTAACCCGCTAATATTATTCAGAATGCCTTGATTCATTTTCAGCGAGTCTGTATTAGAAATAATCTTAATATCATTTTGTTCAACTTGACGTTTTAGTTGTTCTATTTCCGCTCGTGATTCAGTCACTCGTGCGTCTAGTTCAATTTGACTAGAGGTAACTCTTTCTTTTTGTTCTTGAGATAATTTATTTGCAGAATTCCCATCAAATTGGGTTCGATAAACTTGATTTTCAGTTAATAATGCAGCCCGACTTTTAGTTAAGTCAATCATGGATGCTGGCACTTGTAAAGAGGTAAGATCCAAATCGATTTTATCTTTTAACTGCGATTCATAAAACTTATTTTCTTGCATTAAGCTAGCACGTACTTTTTGCAAAGATGCCAATTGAACTTTAGCAGTTGCATTGTCTAGAACAATTAGCTTATCCCCTTCTTTAATTTGTTCTCCATCTTCAACAAATACCTCTTTAACAACTCCACCAACAGGTGCTTGGACATCTTTAGTTGCACCACTTGCTTCCAGCTTGCCAGTAGCAGATACAGCCTCTTCAATCTTACTGAAATTTGCCCATGCGATCGCACCTACTGTTGAGAGGATTAATCCCCATAATATCGCCCTAGACCAGTTACGAGATTGCTTTAAGATTACAGGTTGCTCAAACTGGGAAATAGAACGTGGTACGTAATTAGGAATTTGAGGCTCAATTTCATTTTTCATAATTGTTATTTGTTATTTGTTAGTTGTTAACTTCAAATAGGTAATCTAAATAAGTAATGTTCTATTTATATATAATTAATTATTTTTTAAACATTTTAAACAATTTTACCTACAAAAATATATTGTTTAAAAGACTAAATAGCTCCAAGCCGAATTCAATATCATCACAGTCTAATACCTAGCATCTATTAGCTATTCTCCTGACAATTCTTGTTGTTGATAGAGACAATAATATAGACCCTTCATGGCAATTAGTTCATCATGTATGCCTTTTTCTGCAACTTTTCCCATATTCATCATTAAAATAGTATCTGCATTGCGAATGGTAGCTAATCTATGAGTAATAAATAACACAGTACGGTTCTTGAATGCAGATTGTAAATTTAAACAAACCTGTCGTTCGGTAGTATAGTCTAAAGCACTAGTAGCTTCATCTAAAATTAATAGAGGTGGATTTTGAAGTACAGTTCGAGCGATGGCAATTCTCTGTTTCTGTCCCCCTGATAATGCAGAACCCCTTTCTCCAACGCGGGTATTATAGCCTTGAGGTAAGTTCATGATAAAGTCATGAGCACAAGCAACCTTAGCTGCTTCTACTACTTCTTCCGGAGTTGCATCTGGCATTGTCAAAGCAATATTTTCCCGAACAGTAGTATCAAAGAGGAGGGTATCTTGCAACACCATACCAATTTGACAACGTAACGAATATAATTCGACTTTACTAATATCGTAACCATCAATTAAAATCCTGCCTGCATCTAGTTCATACAAGCGAGGAATTAATTTTGTTAATGTACTTTTACCAGCACCACTCTGTCCCACTATACCAATAAACTCTCCAGGACAAATATCTAAACTGATATTATCAAGTTGCGGTTTAGGACTTTTACTGAAGCTAAAAGTCACATTTTCATATCTAATTCCTCCGATAATAGCAGGTATTGGGATGTTATCCCGTCCAGCAATTTCTGATTCTTGAGGAGTATCAATAATATCTGCAAGTCGTTCCAAAGATAAAGCTGTTTCTTGGAAGTTTTGCCATAGTTGAATTAAGCGTAAAAGCGGACTAGTTGTATACCCAGCGATGATCCGAAAAGCTATTAATTCTCCTAATGAAATTTCTTTTTGAAGAACTAAATAAGCTCCCACCCAAAGTAATAGTAAACTAGATAACTTGTTAAGAAAAGCGCTTAAAGAACTAGCTGTATTTGAAACAATAACATTTTGAAAGCTAGCACTAATATATTTACTATAGCGATTTTGCCATTGCCACCGAGAACTAAGTTCAATATTTTGAGCCTTTACTGTTTGAATACCCGATACAACTTCAACTAAATAAGATTGTGTTGCTGCATTTTTCTCAGCTTTGATTCTTGTTTGTTTACGAATGATTGGAGCGAAAACAAATGTCAGGAGAGCGAATAGTGGTACTGTTGCTAAGGCAACGATTGTTAGCAACCAGCTATAAAAAATCATGACAGCGATATAGACAACAGAAAAAACTGCATCCAAGACTACAGTCAGAGCAGTTCCCGTTAAAAATGAGCGAATATTTTCTAACTCATTGATCCGAGAAGAAATTTCTCCCACAGGTCGCTTTTCAAAGTAACGTAAAGGTAATCTTAGTAAATGATCGATAACTTCTGACCCTAAAGATAAATCAATCCGATTAGTAGTATCAACGAATAGATTAGTTCTCAACCATGTGACAATACCTTCAACTAATGCTAATGTAACTAATAATCCGCCTAAAACATTTAAGGTGTTTATGCCATTTTGAATAATAACTTTATCAATAATTACCTGTGTAATTAGAGGGTTAGCTAGTCCTAATATCTGGATAAAAAATGAAGCGATAAATACTTCAATCAACACTGCTTTATGTTTTTTAATTGCTGGAATGAACCAGTTTAATCCGAAGCGTTGCTTAGGTGTTTCCAGCATTGTCTCCAGAAGGAGAACAGGCACTTCTTCCTCTAGTTTTTCAATGAATTTTGCTGGCTTTTCTCGAATAATACCTTTTTCAGGAATAGCAATTATTAACTCAGTTTCTGTTGCTTCATATACAATGACAAAACTATCTTGCCAAGGTAAAAGTACAGGAGTGGGAAGTTTGGAAATTGCTACCGCTGGAACTTGAACAAGTTGCGCTTTTAATCCGATTAATTCGGCAATTCCACCGCACAGTTCCATTGATACTTTTCCTGTGCGTTTGTAATTATCAACTAATGCGCGTTGAAGAACATCTCGCTTCCAAGGTATATTCCAGTAACGTGATAGCATTTGAAAACAGGCAAGAGTCCCATCAACTGCACCTTTACCATGAATATGTGGATATGCTGAGGAGAACTGCTGTTTTTTGACTTCCTTTTTAACTTCTGGTTTTTCCGGTGCAAAAGGAACCTGTTCCCAAGGATTGAGAACTATTTCTGACTCTAATTCAGTTCTCGTTTGGGAAGTTGCAGTTGTAAAAGATAAAGTAGGATCGTTCAATCCAATTAAGCGAACTTTCTTAGCTGTAGTAGTTTGGATATATTCTTGCTCACTATCAAAATTAATCTTGCTACCCACTGGATAGTTGCAACCATGACTGCTAACAAACCATAGTAGATTAATATCTAATTTATTTATTGGAGTTTTGCCTTGAGCAAGATTTAGTATAGTTACTTGAGGCAGAGCAGCAGTTGCTAATTCTTGAATGCGATCGCCTGCTAAACCGCGCCGTTGTATTTCGTGACTTAATATATCATAAACTTCTAACAAACTTGATTGATTATGAAAATAAGCAGCAATTTCAGGTTGAGTAGAAAATAAATCCTCAAAATCCTTCACAGCTAAGGTTAAACAAATTGATTCACAAGATGCAATCACAGTTTCACAAGGAAGATTTCTCAAAATTCCCACTGTCCCAATTATTGCACCTGGTTCCAATACCTTCAGTGTTTGGGGTACCTTCACACCAGGAGGGTATGCTAGTAATCTAGCTTTTCCCTGAAACAGAATTGCAATTCTTGCAGGCAAAGTCTCGTTAACGACGATAGCTTGTCCCATCCGATAGCGCAATGGTTCTAGCTGACTACAGAGTTTAGCGATCGCATCTGCGTCCAAACTGTTGAATGGTGGAGTTGTGGCAATAAACTCTTGATATGTAGTAGATGTAATTATAGTCATGCTATGGCGATCGCAGCTTTTGGTGTATCAAAAGGTGAGGAAAGGTTATTTGCAACTAATGACATTGGTGTCCGCTGCAATTGTTCGTTTAACCACTGTTCAAACAAATGATTGAGTAATGTTGTTTTCATTTCCTCGTCAAATTGTGCAGCAATTAATTTTTCTAAGCGCAAAATTACCACCCAATTTTCCAATTTCATTGGTGGTAATAAATATCCAGGTTCAATTTTTGCTAGTTTTTGAGCGATCACAGGATGAGGTTGATTAATTGCAACCGGTCCAATCAACCCCCCTGTTTGTGCTTCTGTACCTTGGGAGTACTGACTTGCACAATCAGCAAAACTTGATTCTCCTGATTGAATTCGGAAAAATAGTTCTTGCGCGATTTCCATCTCTTCAGTTCGTAAAAGAGAGTAAATAACTTTATCAAGTTGAGGTTTATGTTGAATAAAATATTGCTCTAATTTTCCTCCCCAGGTCGCTTTTTTAAACTTTTCTAGACGATATTCTTTCGTTGCTAACGCTTCTAGCTGCACCTGTGTTATGCAGTAATGCTTACTAATTGCCTCTATTGCTTCTGGTGTTGTTAATTTATGCTTGGTATAAAATTTATCTATTTCCTGATTCTTCTCAATAGTCGATAAATCAGTTGACGCGATCGCCTTTTCAATGATCAGTTCTCGGCATAACATTGGTAAAATTTGAAACTCTGCTAATTTAACCACTACTTCTGTAGCAGTCAGTATTTGGTCGCCAATTTTTAGAATGTTGTCCATCACAAATCACCAAATATAACAGCTAAAAGCTTTGCTACATCATATTCCATAAGCATACCTGTAAAATAATGCTACTTGAGCGAGAACTGAAACAATAGTAGTTATACTTAAATAAAGCTATCTGTAACTTTCAGGATCAGTTTTTATACTGATACATCTTTCAGCTTATCTCCATAAAAACAAGCTACATAGTTTACAATTTAACTACGTAGCTCGCTCCTGATGTAGCAAAATTACCTGCGTCAATCAAATTGGATATATTAAAAATTGCCAGGGCAGAATCAAGCCATGATTTGTACTTGCCGAATTAAAATAACCAGATCAAAGATGACATTAATCTGTTAACAGTGACAAATAATTAGTTAATGTACAACAAAAGGCGACACCCGGATTTGAACCGGGGGATGGAGGTTTTGCAGACCTCTGCCTTACCACTTGGCTATGTCGCCGGATTTTGATGCATACATGTTTTTGCTTATAACAAAACACATAAACGTCAATGTTAGTTAGTATAGCACAGTAACTGCTTATAATACAATTGTTGATTTAAATTTTTTTTTGAAGTCACAAAGATAAGTTTGATATGCATTGTTGACTACGAAGAAAAATTTTGGGGGTTGATAATTTATGAATTTTTCATCCCAAGTTTGCCAATTCCCCCAAAAAATACTAACCAAGTTATTACGACTATCCAATGAATCAAAACCACTAGCCACAGTGAACCTGTTATTCCGTAAATAATCGTACAGGTAGTTCCTAATAATCCAGCTAAAATCAAAAATACGGGGTTAAAAAATGTGAGCAATCCAGCTTTATAAAAATATTTAGCGTTTAGAGGATGGTAAACAATAAATAATATTAAACTGAAAGCTGCCCATAATGTCCATTCCCACCAATTTGTTGTTTCGCTTGGATGGGGTAATAGTAAAACCCGGAAGAATAATTCCTCCACAATGCTGGGTAGAAATAAGCAACGTATACTCAGTAAAGTTTTATCAACCCAATTTGCTGACCAAGTTTGAAGGGATAGAAAGCCAGATTTGAAGCCGAAAGTAATGGCAATAAGGCTATAGATTGCCAATGCGATCGCACTCGTTAAATAATGGCTGAATGTGGGAATTGATAGGGATGCTAAAATACGGTTGAGAATGATTGGCAGCGGTGATATATCGGTGAAGGGTATTTGAATTTTCCCGAAGAAAATTGTTGGTGCAATGGGTGTAATATCAGTTTGCCAGCCTCCTACCTGATTTGTTCGCAAAAAATGTACGATTGCCCCGTGTTTTAAGAATATCCTGGCGAGGTCATCATGCGCTTGTCGTGGCATCATTGTTCGCCATGTTGTCAAACCTGCCCAAATACTACCATCTTTAAATGGTTTGATGCTTTTTCCTGTTCCGGTACCTGCTAATATACTTGCTTGACTTTGCCAATCAGCACGGACTATTCCTAGGGGTGTTAATTGTCTTTCTAAGGATTGACTTAATTTAACTAGTTCTTGAAAGCGCAATGTTTGCGGATGCTTTGGGTTAGCTTTTAACCATGTTTGAATTTGCGGGTTTGTAGCGATTTTATTTTTGACAGTTAGTATCGTTACATACAATGCTTGGTTAGAATCTTGGACGCATGAAGTAGCAGGTGATACTGTTGCTCCACCAGTTCCATCACCACTACGATAACGTGCGATCCCAATCTGCAATTGTTGCTGAAATTCTTGTAATGGTGAAATTTTGACCCCATCAAAATCATAGTTTTGGGTT
Organism: Calothrix sp. PCC 6303; assembly: GCF_000317435.1. Lineage (NCBI taxonomy): Bacteria > Bacillati > Cyanobacteriota > Cyanophyceae > Nostocales > Calotrichaceae > Calothrix > Calothrix sp. PCC 6303. The sequence continues at coordinate 4,767,241 of NC_019751.1, read as the reverse complement.
ACGGGTTCATATTTGATTAATATATCAGATACTGGTCTTGTCGATAACCATCCACGTTGTAAATTACCCATATAGTTTGCCCATGTATGGGTTCCAGCAATAATTCCATCGGGGTTATGGGCATAAATTTGATGATATTGGATATCGAAGCGTAGTTTTTGAGTAAATTTGTCGCGGATAACTTCTGCGGTGCCAAAGGCAAAATGTCCGGTGATGGTTTCGACTACTCCCAGAGGTTCGGCTTTTTTTCCACCAATTCCACCATATAAGTGTAGTAGGATGGCTTTGTCGCCTTCTTGCCATTTTGATTGATTTGTTATTGAAATAGATACTGTATTTAAATTACCTTTATTTACTTCCGTATTTAGCCAGTTGAGTTTTTTTATATAATTCAGTCCTAATTCTTCACCTATAATCCTTTCATTTGGTTTAATTGAGAACAGGGAATAGGGTGCGATCGCTTGAACTGTAAACATATTATTTACATCATCTGCACCGTAAATATACCATCCATCTTTGCCTGCGGATGATTTTTCTATTTGTTGTGTGGTTGAAGGTGCAAAATTCCGAGTATCTCTTACTTGTTGAGGAATGCGAATTGTTTCTTCAACACCATCAAAGTTCTGGGAACTTGCATTGTAATGCTTTACTAAAAAGTAGTCATGATACTGTTTTTGTTTGGCTAATAAAAGAACTTTCGCATCTGATTTAATTCTAGGCTTTATTGGTTTTATAATTTTGACTAAACCGTAAAATCTACCAGTTATTAAAATAGGCTCACTATCTATTTTTAAAATAGATTTATCTTCACTATTAGCAATTATTGTATTGTCATTTAGCGCTACAATCGTATCATCATTTGGATTTGCACCAGCTAAAGAACGTAAAACACCTACTTGACGAACACCATTAAGTCTAAATGGGTGAATATTGCCTTGTTTTTGACTGTTGATAACTTCAGGAGTGAAATTTATATCTTTGGTGACAGCTTGAACAAGCATCAGCAAATCTTGATTTTTTTGCCATTCCAAACGTACAGTTTTTCCCAACAATTTTTCTGCTGCTGTTGGTGCATGTTCTACTTCCATCCATACCCAATCCAAACCATCTTGTAATTGTTCTGGGGTTGGTAAAATTAACCTCCCAATCCAGTTTCCAACAGGTTTGTAATTGTTTATCGAGATCTTTTGATTCAGGGGATAAAAGCTCGGCTGGTTAAAACCCTGATTTGTATGTATTGCGTAATTGCTGTTTTGCTGGACTAACTGTGGTTGTTTGCGAGATAGTTGTAACACCGCAAATACTGCGATAAATACTAGGATTATCAACACAAGCGATCGCAACTTTGTTTTTCGACCCAATTTACGTAATTATCTCCTTTTTCTAAGTCATTTTTTTGATTTTGCTCACACAGATTTTAGTTTGATGACACCACGATCAAAAACTCGATTATCAGTACCAATTCCTTGAATTTCAATTATATCTGGATATATTTCATAGCTAGCAAAGCTCAACTTTTCGGCTGAGTATTCTGTCCAAGGATTTTTACCCACTGGACGAGTTCCAGCACCACCACCACAAATTAAATAGGTAGTTCCATTAATAGCTGCTGTTCGTTCATAATGGTGTTCATGTCCATTAATATATAGTTGGACATTATATTTTTGAAACATCGGTGTAAATATTTGAATAAAGTCTGGATTACTGCCATATTGACCGGAAGCATAGATGGGATGATGTCCATAAACTATCTTCCAAAGTGCTTTAGACTTAGCTAATTCTTGCTCTAACCAAACTAATTGATTTTTCCAATCAGCATTACTATTAGTATCTAGAACAAAAAATTGGGCTTGATTGCGATTGTAGGTGTAATAACGACCTTTCATATTAAAGCCAGCATACTTCACCTGAAGATCACCATTGGCAGTGCGAATATCATGATTTCCCAAAGCCGCTCGAAACTTTACACCTTTTTTGAGCAACTTTCCGTAAGGACGTTCAAATACTTCGTTAATTTTTTCAAATTCCCCATTAGTATAGATATTATCCCCGGCTAAAACTACTAAATCATAAGGATTTTTAGTATGGTAGTTTGCCATAGCATTTGCCACAGCATACTGACCTTTAGTACCAGTTCCAGTATCAGCAACGGAAACAAATCTAAATAATAAATCTTTTCTCCGAGAGTTTGTCGGTTCCAAATTTTTTTTAGCCGTTACTGAATAGGCATAAAATATAGATGCAAACGCGCCTATCCCAGCTAATGACAAAAATTTACGGCGTTTTAGATTCATACAAATACTCGGTATGCGGGAAACTCAGCCACTTTAGTGCTGAGAGGGATGGTTCGACATGGCTCACCAGCCGCGACACGCAGCTTGCGTGCCGAAGGCAGTGGTTTTAACCACCGTGGATGTTAAAATCCAGATTTTTGATTGGAACCTGGAAACTAACTCCCTTTCGGGGTAATGTTAGCTAAGTCCCAAGGGGACACGCTACGCGAACGACCTGTTATAAGAGCTTGTTAGGCTTGCAACACTGTTCCAGTGACCTTAGAACTGTTTAATCACAAGCGACAGAGCAGGGGACTAGCTACGCATCCGCAGGGTGTCGTGACTCAAATAACGTTTACCTGTTGTCAGGTGGTCTGGTCAGTACAGCTTGCTTGATTTCTCAAACAAGCTCAGTCCCTTTAGGGCTGGGTTACTGACAAGTCTCCAAATGTAGAAATTTTAGCCGAAGTTAATCACAATAATAATATAGTCAGGCAGATAAAATATTATCCTAACTCGCAATAATTTTACTTGAGATCCTGAATAAACAAAGGGAGTGGGGGAATATTTGGATATGTTTGTGAGGATCAGGTGTTATTCCCAATTTCTCAACCGAAAGCGCACTGGCATTTTATCAGACGGATAAATTAACAGATTTTGTTGTAATTGTTCCACAGAAGAACGACCGTTGACCAATTCCCAGTCGAAGTAGCGGAGCAATAATGCTAACATCGTAGTTGACTCCAGCATTGATAGATGCTCTCCCAAACAACGATGAAGCCCTGAGCCAAAGTCTATCATTGGCAATGGACTAGTTTCTTTGCTCTTATCTAACCAACGTTCCGGCAAAAATTCCTCTGGATTAGCATAAACTTCTGGATCTCTTCCAGCAGCAAGCATCGACCATGATACTCCTGTACCACGAGGAATCTCTTTACCATCAATTACGGTGTCACGTTGAGTCTGCATCGAAGTTGAGCCTGATGCGACTGAATAAAGACGCAATGTCTCCTTAATAATTGCGCGAATATAAGCCAATTCCTTGAGGCTTTCTGCATTAATACCGCCAAAGTTGTTCCAAGTTTGATCAACAATGTCCTGTGCTTGCTGAAAAACTCTTGGATTTAAGCTCAACTCTGCGACTGCAAAGGATAAACTATGGGCTGTTGTGTCAGTACCAGCTATTAAGAGTTCAACAGATTCTGCTATTAATGTTTGGCGATCGTATTTTGCTTCTTTGGCAGCGATTTTAACTAACATTGATTCCTGGAACAAAGAACTTACCTGTGGTAAATCGGTTTTATTTTGTTGGCTTATCCGTAAAGCTAAGTCTACACGAGGAGTTATAAATTCCTCCAAATATCGCCTTGCTGCCCAATAATCTTGTGAATTTTTAGTTGGCAAATATTTCATCCATCTCTTCTCGCCAGTAGCTTGTCGTAGAAACCGATAGCCGACAACAGACATCGCTTCGTACATCTTCATCACTTCCAAGGGTGGACCTTCATTACTAGTGCTATTTTTATCCACAGGAATACCCAGCACTAGAGAAGAAATCACCCTCATTGTTAGTTCTACAAACAGAGGATCTACCTGAACTTCTTTTGGTGGAGATGCTTCCTTCAGTGTCTCAATGACTTGTTCGCAGGCTTGGCTAATAAATTCCGCGTACTTCGAGAGACTGCTAGAACTAAATTCTGGGTTCCAAGCCTTGCGTCGCCACTGCCACTCAGTCCCGGTTTCTCCGATCATAATCGGACCAATGATATCGTTCCAGGCTTGGCGCAATCGCTGAGTTCTGATTAGGCTACCATCTCTCATACCATTGACAATGGTATCTTCAATAACTTTGGGTTTACTTAAAACAACAGTTGGATGGCTGCCATTCCAAATAACATACATTGGACCTAGTTCTTGACTCCAATCAAAAAATAGCCGAAATAATTTCTTCTGTTTTACTGCTGCTAACATTTGCGGAATATTTCCTAACAACCAGTGTTGGGGAGGAGAAGGGAGTGATTGAAGTGATTTATATGTCTTCTTTTGTTTCCACCAGCGCCAACCAATTGTTCCTGCTATGCTAGTAATGCTTAGGGTTGTAGCTAAATATGCAAATGAGGAAGAATAAGCAATCTGACCAGTAATCTCTTGGAACATAAATCCACCTTTGTCCACCAAAAACTTCAGACTACCCAGATAGTACCTTATTGTTTTCCAATTCGCTCAGAGATTAGTTCTTTTCGGTCAAAATTTCATGTCACAAGGCAATCTTAACTCCCAACCTCCTAATTCTCCAGATCCGCGTCGAAAGCGCTACCCAAGACCTCAGCCATTTTGGAAGACTACAATTATCCAATTTTTGCGGGGAACAATTGGTGTTCTCGAAGTGACGGTGGATAAACTTGAAACTGAACCCAGTAGTGATGATTCTAGTGCTACAGTTAGCGGGGGAATTCTCAATGGAATCCGTTCGCTGTTACCTGTGGGTTTAGCTTCCCAACTATCAGATACTGCTTTGGGTGGAGCAATTGTGCTTGTAGCCGTGGTGTTAATATGGGGAACAACTTCTATATTTACTGGTAAAACTACTGAGATTGCTAAGGCACCAGAAATCGAACCTGTAACACCAACTATTTCTACCCCAGAAGCAACTATAACTCCCACAGTTTCCCCACCGATTGCTGTTGATATCGAACCATCACCACCAATAGTTGAAGAGACACCAGTAGTAGAAGCGACTGAGGAACCAATAGAGGAAGTACCAGAACCAATACCCACAGAGACACCAACACCCGTATTTGTCCCCCTCACACCCGAACAAACGCTAATTGCATCTATAGAAAACAGGATATCAGAAGTAAGCGATCGCGTTTCTTCAGGAATCATCAAATCAACTCAGGCAAACTTCGCTACCAGTAGCCTAGTGATTAAAGTCAGTGACCAATGGTACGATCTTAAACCTAGTCAACAAGACAAATTAGCATTGGAAATGTTTCAACGCTCTCAAGAGTTAGATTTTAGTCATTTAGAAATAGTTGATATTTTAGATAGGCTAGTAGCAAGAAACCCCGTAATCGGCACAGAAATGATCATTTTTAAACGCGATCTAAATCAACCTGAACAAGCATAAGTCATAAAATTAATTATTTCTAAAGTAATTCATCTAACTAAGTTTGATTTAGTACTATTAGTGAGTAAGTATTCGCAAAATTGGATAAAAAAGATGAAACTTAGTGCGAGAAATACACTTAAAGCTACTGTAAAAAAAATTATTCCTGGTACTGTTAATTCGGAAGTAATTCTTGAGTTGTCTCCAGGAGTTGAAGTTACCGCAATTATTACGAAAGACTCTGTTGAATCCTTAGGAATTGCCGAAGGTAAGACAGCTTATGCTGTAATTAAATCAACTGATGTGATGCTTGGTGTTGATTAAAAACGATTGCAGAACTTACGCATTGATCGAAGAAACGGAGGGGCAGGGGGTAGGGAGCGGGGAGAGCAAGCCCTGCCCTGGAGCGGAACATGGGTATCAAGCTCCGTCATTCCAGGACGCTCTGGACTGGTGGGAGTCTGAGCTTCCAATCCTCCCCTCTGCCCCTGCTAGAAAGCTTCCCTGACTTCGGCAGTGACAAAACGATCATGCCTCATTGTGGTAAACTGTGAGCCTTTTTGCGATTAAAGCGTAAATCTCTACTCCCAGTCGGAGATAATTTCTGTAACAATATGTAAAGAATAGACTTAAGAGATTTGCAGATATTGCATGGGAGCTAACGATGGCAACTTCACAAAACGAATTTAAGATCCAGAAGACAGATCAAGAATGGAAGGAAAGCTTGACACCAGAACAGTTTCAGGTACTTCGTAAACATGGTACGGAGCGTCCTCACACCAGCCCCCTAAATAAAGAGTATGGTGAAGGTACCTATGTTTGCGCTGCTTGTGGAACTCCCGTTTTTACATCAACCACTAAATTTGATAGTGGCACAGGTTGGCCGAGTTTTTATCAACCCATTGAAGAGGGAATAGACACAACTGTTGATCGCTCATTCTTCATGACTAGGGTAGAAGTTCACTGCAAAAATTGTGGTGGACACTTAGGTCATGTGTTTAATGATGGTCCAGCACCAACAGGTAAGCGTTACTGTATCAATGGTGTGTCTCTGAAGTTTGATCAACAGTAGAGATAACCGCGTATCCGCGACTTCAAACAGTCGCGGATCGGAGGCTATTTTCAGCGTCAAACTAATTATGCGATCGCTACTAGCTCAATATCAAAAACTAGATCCTCCCCAGCTAAAGGGTGATTTGCATCCAAAGTCACCAGAGACTCCTCAACCTTGGTAATCACAACTGGAATCATTTCCCCTGTAGGTTGCTCGAGTTGCAACTGCTGACCAACTTCTGGTTCTAATTCCGCTGGCATTTGTTCCCGATCGACTTCAATTACCATATCCGGATTATACAAGCCATAAGCCTGCTCCACAGGAATCTCTGCTGTTTTTGTCTCACCAGTATTCATTCCTACAACTGCGTTTTCAAATCCAGCTATTAGCTCTCCTTCGCCAAGTGTAAATTCTAAAGGGTCGCCACCGTTAGAAGAATCAAAAACTGTTCCATCAGACAGTTTCCCTGTGTAATGAACAGTAACAGTGTCACCAATTTTTGCTTGTGTCATTATGATCATCCTCGCACTTCTACAATTATGTGCTGCTGAATTTTTTACCGTCAGTATCAAATAAAATTTCCTTTCAAATATGCACCTTACCTGAAAATGATAATTAAGGGAATACAGAATTTGGTTGAAATGTGTTGAATAATAGAATAATTTGAGCTAAACTCGCGCTGTTAATGTCTTTGCGTGTAAAGTGTTTAGTAATACTACACTAAATATAAGTTGTATTGTTGTCTACTTTATTTAAGATGTCAGCTTAGATAGAGCGCAAGTCAATCTAAACCGAACGGACAAATCAACTGATAACAAACTATTCTTCTTCCTTTTTAGTTGGTACATCGTTTGGCGGTGGTTGTTGAACATTGATTACGTTTTGTACTTCAGAAATCATCACAAATTCAGTTTCTCTTTCTGCATCACTATTCCATTGATCCAAGATATCTTTGATCAGAATTTCCTGTACCCAAATTTTGGCAACTACAGTTAAAGGCAAGGCTAAAAACAGCCCCAAGAAACCAAAGAAAGTCACGAAAAACAGTTGAGAAATTAAAGTTACCGCAGGTAAAAGGGATACTTGACGAGCCATTACATACGGTGTAAGAAAATTACTTTCAATTTGCTGAATAACTAAATAAACAATGAACACAGCTAGAGATTTCCAGGGTGCATCTAATAATGCGATCGCCATTGCCGGAATCACGCTCATTGTCGGACCTAAATTAGGAATTAAATTCAAAAATCCTGCCAAAATTCCCAATGCTAAAGCCGCAGGTACACCGAGAATGGACAATCCCACCACACTCATAATTCCCACAGCACTCATAGCAATAAATGCACCAGTCACCCATCCTTCTAAAGACTCTTCGCATTTATCGAGAATGCCATCAATACGTCGGCGGTAAAATGAAGGGAATAAGCGGACAAATACTTTGCGGTAAGCTTTGGGATCTGCTAAGAACATCCCTGTTAAAACTAACACCAGTAATATTTTGAGTAAAGCTTCTAAAGAACCCGACAAAAAAGCAAAAGAACTCCCTAAAACCGGACTAATAAACCTCTGTGCTTCTTGAACCAAGCGATTAATATCAGGAATATATGTAATTAGTTGAGGAGGAATATGGGTTTTTTGTTCTAGTAACCAAAAATTCACACGCTGCAAACCTTGGGGAACTTTTCGTGTTAACTCTTGAAATTGATCAACAAATGGAGGCACAATCAACCAAAAGAATCCCACAACCAAGGCTATAAATATCAAAACAGAAATAATTACAGAAATCCCACGCTTCAATCCCAGTCGCTGGAAACGTCTAGATAGGCGATTAAGGGTAGTGGCTAGAACAACCGCAGCGAAAGCTAATAGTAAAGCTTCCCGTATCTGCCATAAAATATATGACGAAAGAACAATAGCTAATAAGCCAATCCATTGACCAAGTTTCACACCCTCAACCTCACCAGTATTAATTCAGCTAGATTAGCCGATTTCGATGATATTCGCCTGCATATTGTTAGGTAACTTTATTTGTCAATGAAGGCAGGAGGCAGGAGACGGGTTTTTGGAGGAAGCAAGAAAAGCCAAAGAACTTTTCCCCTTAAAAGGCTACGGTGTACACACAAGTCTTTTATAGTTGCGTCCCAGGCTTTTGATCCCCCAACCCCCTTACACTTGGCGTTCGCCTTTGGCGTGGCGAAGCCTCAGCCGCTCTAAAAGAGTTAGGGGGCTTTTTAAGGGGAGGCTTCCACCGGCTTTGGTCAAGAGTTTAATATCTTCAAGGATTCTTCCACATGTCCTTGAAAATTCAGCATCGAATCAAAAACATGTTTGACAACACCGTTGCCATCAATAATATAGGTAATCCGACCGGGAAATAAACCAAATAGTGACTTTGCACCATAAGCATTGCGTACTTTGTCACCTTGGTCACTTAGAAGTGTGAATGGTAACTGGTATTTTTCTGCAAACTTTTGATGAGATGCGGGAGAGTCCCCACTAATGCCGATTACTTCTGCACCTGCCGATTTAAATACTTCATACTGATCGCGGAAAGCACATGATTCTGCTGTACATCCCGGTGTATCATCTTTGGGGTAAAAATAAAGCACAACTGATTTGCCACGAAAATCTTGGAGGCTAACTGATGTACCATTTTGCGAAGGCAGGCTAAAATCTGGGGCTGCATCACCTGTTTTAATTGCCATAAAATTTCTAATTTTTTGTAGTTATTTGTTGGGAAGAATTTCAAACATCAGGGATAACTCGCTGTTTTAGGGCGAGACTTCCTCTAACTTGGTAAACAAATCTTGCGATCGCTTTACAAAATTTTATCTTAAATATGGCTCAACTATGGGTATTTTCTGTTCAATATCAGGGAAGATGAACTAAATCCAAAAATCAAATATTATCAATTAGTTTTAATCTATGCGCCTAACTTCACTGGATGTATTTCGAGGTGCCACCATCGCAGGTATGATTCTTGTGAATATGGTGAGTCTGGCAGAACCAAATGTTTATCCTGCTTTGCTTCATGCCGATTGGCATGGATGTACTTTAGCTGATTTGGTGTTTCCCTTCTTCCTCTTTATTGTCGGTGTGGCAATGTCGTTTTCGTTTGCTAAATACACCGACGTGATACCCAAGGTGGAAAAAGAAAAGGATGCGATTGGGGCTTTGCAGCAGTTTTTGGCTAAGGAAAGTTCTGCTGCTGGGGGTGCCAAACCTCCCTACAAGAAGATTTTTCGCCGTGGGGCAATTTTGTTTGCCCTTGGTTTATTCCTAAATCTATTTTGGAATAGTAAAAATTTACCTTATTTTGACTTTAGCACTCTCCGAATTATGGGGGTGTTGCAGCGCATCGCCTTGACATACTTGTTTGCTTCGTTGATTGTTTTGAAGTTACCGAAAAAAGCCCAATGGATTGTTGCCGGGGTGTTATTGGTGGGTTACTGGTTATTAATGATGTATGTTCCAATTCCAGAATATGGCGCTGGGGAAATCGGTACTCGCACAGGTAATTTTGCTGCATATATTGATCGTTTTATTATTCCAAAAGCACATCTTTATAAAGGTGATGGTTTTAATAATTTTGGTGATCCGGAAGGACTTTTCAGTACAATTCCAGCAATTGTTAGTGTTTTAGGTGGTTATTTTTCTGGTCAATGGATACGGAGCCAACCAGTAAAAACACGTACTAGTTTGGGTTTAGCTTTAGCGGGAATTGGCTGTTTAATTATTGCTTGGTTATTTGCTTTAGATTTTCCGATTAATAAGAAATTGTGGACTAGTTCCTATGTAATTTTTACTACTGGCTGGGCATTGTTGCTACTGGCTGGGTGTTATGAATTGATTGAAGTTCAAAAAATTCGGAGTTGGGCTAAACCATTTGAGGTTTTGGGGATGAATGCGATCGCTATTTTCACCGCATCTGTATTATTCATTAAAATATTGGCAAAAACCGTCATTGGTACAGGCGATACGGCGACGAACCTATACACTGTGATTTATAAAAATCTCTTTGCATCTTGGGCAGGTGGTTTAAATGGTTCATTTTTATTTGCTTTTGTTACTGTATTACTGTGGTTGGGGGTAGCTTGGATGATGTACCGTCAACGCCTATTTATCAAAATTTAGAATAGGGGTTTTTAGAGATATGCGATCGCATCTGCGATCCAATGAATGTAAAAAACAATATACCCAATCCAAGTTCAAATCCTTAGGGTTGCTTTTATTACTTAACTAAACCTAAATCATGTTTTCTCGATAACCTCCAGCATAGGTAATCACACACATCTGACGGTATTTAGCATGAATTCCAAAAGCAACTCCAGCTAATTTAAAAGCTGGATTAAAAATATTAACCCTATGACCTCGATCTGGAACTCCATCATCGATTATTAGCTGCATAATAATATCTTCTGGCATATAGGAGCCATAGCTAATATTTTCACCAGCAGTAACTAACCACTTCCCATAACGCTCCATCCGTAAAAATGGATTACTGCCATCACTGCCATTGTGACCTGTTATACCTTTTATCCCCTGATTTTTAACATGATCCTGGGCTGCTAAGGACATTCCCCTCGACACAGTTAGAGGAGGTGCTGGAGTAACTTTTTTGAGGTATTTAATTGCTTCATCCACAGCTTTAACTCCTTCCTGAGTTTGGAGATAAACATCTGAAGAAAGCCAAACTCGTTTTCCATCAAAGCGCTGTTTATAGCTCTCTAAAATTTCTATATAGGATCGGGAATGGGATGCTCCTTCATAATTACTACAAGAGCGTGCTTTGTTCATTTCAACAACCACTTGTTCCTCAAGGGGTGAAAGCCAAGGATGTGTTACAGTTTTCATCTTTATGGGAGCAAATATACGAAATACATATAGCTCCACAATCTCACAAAATATTTTCGGATATTTTTTTAGATTATTTTTGTTTGATTATTTTTTTGGATGGCAAATATGTATATGTTCAAATACCCGACTTATTTTACAATTCGGGTATCTAGTTTAGGGTATTGTTAAAGACTCAGCTACTGAGTCAGTAGTTGCACATTACTTAACTGTAATTTCCGTTTCTACGAGGACTACGGGCACCAGTAACAGCACCAGCAATTGAAGTGACTAAACCTAATATTGAGCCGAAGACAAACCACCACAAACTTTGACGAACTCCAGAGGCAAGCTCACGCGCTTGTTGAGCGCTAACATTTGTTTGGGGAACATCAAGAGCGCGTCCTTGTATTTGGTTAACAACTTCTCCCGCATTGGAAGCTGCAACACCAAATGCACCAGATACACCACTTGCTAATAGCCAAGAACTGACAGCTAAGGTTGTTGCCCAGAGGATAGCACCGTTGAGTATAGCGGTATTCCGATTCATCGGACCACAGGCGCGAGCTGTCACCCAGCCACCAGTAAATAGGGAAATTAATAGGGCGATTATTGACCAAATGCCCACACCACCAGCAACATCACCAGCAATTGTACGTGGTCTACCCGATGCTTCTATGTTACCTGCACCAATCGCTGCGAACATAGCGCTGAGAACCAGTTGAGTTGCTAATGCTACCAATAAACCAGAGATAATTGGACCCCAGCGAACCCGATCATGGTAATCTGCTACGCGAGCTACCACAGCTGGCTCGGAAATAACATCACCCTCATCCATTCTATTTACATATGACATAGAGTTTCGCTCCTTACTATTACCTAATTTTTGCTAAATAGTGCTTTTTAGTGAGTTCCTATTTGTTATACGATTAAACGCTAAATTAGGTTAGTAAATATCCATCAGTAGAAGTAATTTTCAACTCTATCTTTGGGGTGAAAACTGTTTATTTTCACGAAACAAGGGCTTTAATAATTAAAAAAACTTCATAAATGAAATTATTGACGAATTTTTACAGCGGTTCCTGTAGCTGTAATCAACATCAAGACTCCAGATTGATCGACATTAATTGTTCCAGTATCAACTGCAATCCCAATAACTGCATTTGCTCCTAAGCGTTTTGCTCTTTCTTGAAGTTCGGCTAGTGCTTTTTGTTGACCTTGTTCAAATAAGCGCTCATAGCTAACAGTTCTACCGCCAATTATGTCACGAATACTTGCTACAAAATCCCGTAGAAAGTTGCTGCCGTAAACTACTTCTGCTGTAACAATTCCCAGATAAGAATCGACAACTGCACCTTGTAATACATCTGTTGTGGTTAAAATCATATTTGTCAGTAATTTGTACTTTCTTATAGTATAGTCTGATGGTAAAGGTAATCATTTGTCGTATTTGAACAGTTGCTGGAGTCAGAAGGAGGGAAAATACACAATCAAATAATTGGAGCCTAGAATCTTAATTGAAATGCAAATTTAGTCACAAAATAGCCAAAATTACCAATATTCGTTTTTTCTGCCTAATGAGGAACTAAATCAAAAAAACATGAATCTTAGATGAAAGTGAATAGGTAGAGTTTGCAAATGAGAATATTTTTGTTTTAATAAACAAACGATTATGGAAATTTTAAAAGAAGTTGCAAAAACTTTTGGGTAATTACTGTGTACAATCGGATACAACTTATTCTTAGTATTCTTTTAGTTGGAAGCATTGCTACTACCGTGCCAACATTAGCTCAGGCACAAACACTTGTAGCACAACGCACAACCCAGGAAGTAAAGCAGATGCTAGAAGAAGGAAAAAGACTGGTGGATGCTGGCGATTATGGTGGTGCGATCGCTATTTACAAGGAAGCGGCAGCGGCAGACCCACGCAATGCGACAATTCAATCAGGAATTGGCTATCTATACGCGCAACAAGGAAATTTGCCCTCTGCACTCATAGCATATCGGCGTGCGGTAGCTTTAAACCCCAATAATGATGACTATCAGTATGCTTTGGGTTATGTGAGTGGAAATCTAGGAGATAATCGTGCTGCGAAGGATGCTTATCGAAAAGCAATTCAAATTAACCGTAACAATGCTAATGCTTATTTGGGGTTAGCAACGATTCTATTGCGCTTGGGTGAAACCAATAATGCCATGTGGGCAACTGAACAGGCAATGAATCTGGAACCAAATAACCCTCAAGTATTTGAGTTGCGAGGTACGTTCTTGATGAAACAGGGTAAATCGAAAGATGCGATCGCGCTATTCCGAAAAGCTCGTGACTTATACGAAAAACAAGGCAAGCAAGATAATGCGAACCGTGTCGAGGCAACCATCCGCAAAATTCGTAGTTAGCACTTGAGCAGGGAGCAGGGGAGGCAGGGGAAGTAGGGGAGGCAGGGGAAGCAGGGGAAGTAAAATACCTCTACTGCCTACTGCCTTCTCATAACACCTACTTACCCTAAACCCTGTTCCTGAGATTAAGTTAATCTATAACCACTGTGAGTATATTCAGAGGCTGCCAAAGCAGTCCAAACCCCAGTTGTATTATCCTGGGAGTATTTAGGTAGATAGTGGGCAAAACCATTCTCAGTAATTTGCGCGATCGCATCTATAAACCGCTGGCAATCTTCAAAATTATTAGATAGAGCAAAACTTGCCCGAATAATTGTCGGAATATTCCGAGTTATGCCCTGATCCACCTCCGCAGCAATCACTTCATCCTGTTCATCAGAAATACCCTTAAGTTTACGGATATATTCATAGGTACAGAAAGCACCTGCTCTGACACCAATTCCATATTCTTGAGCCAGAATTTCTGCAACTAAACGTCCATCAAAACCATCAATATCAAAGGGAATCACATGGGCAATACCATCACCAGCAATATGTATTCTTACCCCTGGAATAGATGAAAGTTGCTTAAAAGTATACTCCACTAACGAATGCTCATAATGAGCAATTTCTTCCCTTCCCAAACTTTCAATAATTTGGATGGACTTGGCAATAGCCACAGCACCCATCGCGTTTGGTGTCCCTGGATCATGGGCACGTTCGGTATAAAATCGCTTAATTTCTAAATTTCTGGTGATATATGGTAAATTTCCACCACCAATTTGGTAAGGATGAAACTGATCAAAAAAGTTCTTGGAACCTACTAAAATTCCAGTTCCGTAGGGAGCATACATCTTATGTCCAGAAAACGCCACAAAATCTAAATGGCACGGATCATTATCTGGTAGCATATCAACTCGATCATGCTGCACCAATTGACATAAATCTGCAAAAATTTTAATGCCGTACCGATGAGCTAAAGCCGCAATTTCATAAATTGGCGGTTTGTAACCTGTAATTGTCGAAGCTCCGGTAATAGTTAATAATTTAATTTGCTCAGTTACTGGTAAATCTTTATGCGCTACTAATATAGCTTCAATTTTAGCAATATCAACGCTACCATCGGCTTCTGTCCGATATTGAACCACCTCATTATTAACCACCCAAGGTAGTAAATTGGAAGAGTGTTCAATGTCCGAAACTAATATTTTACCGGGAATCTTTGCCCACAAAGTTGCTGCCGCGTTAATTGCTTCTGTTGTGTTTTTCGCAAATATGACATAGTTATTTTGGCTAGCACCAACAAAATTACGAATTACATCACGACTATTATCATATTCCCTAGTAGAGATTAATGATTTTTGTCCCGAACCACGATGGACGCTACCATAGCAGTCAAGCATCTCCTCAACATATCGCTTTACTGGTGCGAAGGGTGCAGTTGTTGCTCCGTTATCCAAATTGACATACCGCACTTCCTTTCCGTCTGTGGTTTTAACCTGGAAGCACAAGGATTCTTCTGTAAATAGAGGCTGAATATTTTCTTGCCAAAAATTATCAAGTTCGTTTTGTGACTTTGTAATGGGTTTGACTTGTAGTTGCATATTTCTGTCTCGATAAACTCTAAATGACTGTAAGATCCAAGTTTGATAATTGCCTAAAGTTCAGCAAGATTTTCCCTACATGCAACTACGCTAAAAATTAAATAGCATCAATTACCTGTTCATTAAATTTGACGGTTGTTTTCAGCAGTTTTAATGATTATTTATAGCCGCTGTGAACTTTGACAAACTGAGAGGATGTTTGAAAAGTCCTCTTGTGGGTAGCAAAACGTTCTAGATCCTCCCCCTAGCGCCCCTTTTTAAGGTGGATTTATGGGGATATCTAAGTAATTAAAATTACCGCTAACCACTTTTCAAACAACCTCTGAAATAAGTTTGCCGTTAAAACTACTAAACCGTTAAACCTAATAGAGGAAAATGTTGATAACTAAACTTTTGACAATTAAAAGTTGCTCCATCCTAATCAACTGCACCTAAAGATTTTTATGTACATTGATGCTTCTTTGAAAGAATATCTTGATTAAAAAAATAATCAAAAATATGCTGAGATATTAGAATGATTAATATTTTCAGCAGGCATCGTCAGAAAAATTTTAGGTATGATTGTTCTTCCACACATATATTTTCATTTTATAATCTATCCCAAAAGGAATATTTAAACAATTCCCTCTATGGTAGTTGTGAATGACAAAACATAAGTGATACTATTAAGTGTTGATAAATAATAAATATAAATAAGTGGCAAAAAAAGGCTTATAAACTTCATCAGTCCGTGATTGGGAAAATCAATTAAATATGTCGAAAATCGCTGATAATAAATGCTGATAGTTCGCCGTCAAGAGATAAATATTTTATAGACTTGCTTTTATTTGCTTCGCTTCGTGATATGTACTTCGGCGAAAACTTATGCAGACAAACACGTAATAATCTTTATTAGATGTATATTAAAATACTAAAAGATCTACTGAAATCACCAGTAGAAGATGACTTTGGTCATATAGGGCTGGAAAAAGACTGATGACTTTTGTCATATCGAAAGATTGGACTTTTTGTAAGATAATTACTAGCATATATTTATACGAATAGGACTGCCAAGTTATGGGTGCAGTGATAGATATTGACAGGATGATGTGGGCGAAATTAACTTGATTTAGTCAGCGAATATTCAGTTAAGAATCTAGCAATTCAGAATCTGGATCTTATTCAATTGTAAAAAGGCTATGACTTAGTGGCTAATTATTGCGATCGCAGAAATGAATTATGACTATCGATATCACTCAACCCAAAGATTCAACATCATCTGCCAAAATTCAGAGAAAAGGCAGAAACAACTGGCTATTATGGCTCTTAATTCTCGGTCTGTTGGGGGGAATTGGGGCATTGGTATATAGGCAAATGGTGGTTGTTCCCAAACAGGAAGCAACACAAAGAGTTGTCACAGGTTCTGTGGAGCGACGTAATCTAGCAATTGTGATTTCTGCCAACGGGACTGTGAAGCCAGAGCGCTCCATTAACGTTAGCCCGAAAAATTCAGGTATAGTCAAGAGATTATTAGTGAAAGAAGGAGATATTGTCCAGGCAGGTCAAATCATCGCCTACATGGATGATTCCAACTTCCAAGGACAACTTACCCAAGCAAGGGGACAGTTAGCACAAGCTGAGGCAAATCTGCAAAAAATTCAAGCGGGGAACCGTCCCCAAGACATTGCCCAAGCACAGGCACAATTAGAAGAAGTCCAAGCAAACCTTCAAAAAGCCCAAGCGGGGAATCGTCCCCAAGATGTTGCTCAAGCACAGGCAAGATTAACTAGCGCTCAAGCAACCTTAAATAGGACTGAAGATGACTTTCAACGCAACCAACAGCTGTATAGTTCTGGTGCGATCGCACTCCAAGTTCTAAACCAAAAACGCGCCGATCGTGATAGCGCTCAAGCTGCTGTTACAGAAGCACAACAAGCCTTAGCCCTCCAAAAAGCTGGCTCTCGTCCCGAAGACATTAGTCAACTCCAAGCTGTAGTTAGACAGAGGCAGCAAGCTTTAGCCCTCCTCAAAGCCGGAAATAGACAAGAAGACATTAATCAAGCCCGCGCTCAGGTAATTTCTGCCCGTGGTTCCCTGCAAAATATCCAATCTCAAATTAGCGATACCGTAATTAAAGCCCCCTTCGATGGCTTAGTCACCAAAAAATACGCCGATCCTGGGGCATTCGTGACTCCAACCACTGCTGCCAGTTCTGTTTCCTCCTCCCTCTCCTCTTCGATTCTCTCCCTAGCTACAGCCAACGAAGTAGTAGCCAACTTAGCCGAAACCAACATTGCCAAAATCCAACTTGGGCAACCAGTCACCATCAGAGCCGATGCTTTCCCCGGCAAAAGTTTTACAGGTAAAGTTAGTCAAATTGCCGCACAAGCAACAGTAGAGCAAAATGTCACCAGCTTTGAGGTGAAAGTTGCCCTTGATGACAAAGAGCGATCGCTACGGTCGGGGATGAACGTAGAAGCCGATTTTCAGGCAGGTGAACTGGAAAATACTTTGGTAGTGCCAACAGCAGCGGTGGTACGGCGGGAAAATTCTACAGGAGTATTTGTATCTGGAAACACTGCTCAACCAGTATTTAAACGGATTCAAACGGGCGTAACCGTCGATCGGTTTACCGAAGTCAAATCGGGACTACAAGGCAATGAAAAAGTCTTGCTGAGTTTCCCTCCAGGAACTAGAACCCAATCAACACCCAGGGGTGGAGTTCTCCCCGGTGGCGGTGGAGGCTCCCGCAGATGATCAAGCTCAAGCCGATCAACAAAAAAACTCCTAAGCCTATTGATACCCGTACAGTGCCGCTGCTGGAAATATTATCCATGGCGATAGAGACCCTGTGGAGTAACAAATTACGCACCGGGTTGACAATGCTGGGGGTAATTATTGGTATTTCCTCAGTGATTGCCATTACTTCTGTAGGGCAAGGTGTGCAAAAAGGAGTTGAGCAGCAAATCCAATCCTTGGGTACAAACGTATTGCAGGTATTAGCAGGTGCAGCCAGAAGCGGGAATAATATTAGCCAAGGACTAGGATCTAGTAGCACTTTAACCTGGGAAGACAGCAAAGCGATCGCCAAACAAGCTCCATCCGCTGAAATCGTTTCTGCTTACCTCCAACGTAGTGCTCAAGTGGTGTACGAAGGACAAAACACCTCAACCATAATTTACGGTACAGATTTAAACTACCCAGAAGCAAGAAACACCTTTACCCAACAAGGTAGATTTTTTACCCAAGAAGAATTAGATACCGCTGCACAAGTTGCAGTAATTGGTCCGACGGTTCAAAAAACACTTTTTTCCCAAGGTGCCAACCCCATCGGTGAAAGAATTCGGATTCGGGGAGAAGCATACGAAGTCATCGGAATTACAGAGGCAAAAGGTTCCCAAGGACCAATGGATCGAGATGACCAAATTTTTATTCCCCTCACCAGCATGTCAGCCAGATTAGTGGGAAATAATGCCCTAGCTGGGATTTCTGTAAACGGAATTTTAATTAAAGCCAGCGATCAACAAAAACTAGAAGCTGCTCAGTTTCAAGTGACAAATATCCTCCGATTGCGGCACAATATCTATCCTCCCCAACCTGATGATTTCCGCATCACCAACCAAGCAGATATTATTAGTACTTTTACAAATGTCGTGGGTTTATTCACAGTTATGGTAGTTGCCATTGCTGGGATTTCCCTAGTAGTTGGCGGTATTGGTATTGCTAACATTATGCTAGTTTCAGTTGTGGAACGCACAAGGGAAATTGGCATTCGTAAAGCAGTAGGAGCAACAAATTCGGCTATTCTCAATCAATTTCTAACAGAAGCAATCGTTATTTCCAGCTTGGGTGGTGGTATTGGGATTGCTATAGGAATAATCATTGCTTTTGCCGCTGCAACAGTGTTTAAGTTTCCTTTTGTCATCTCGCTACTTTCAATTATTGTTGGTTTTCTTCTTTCATTGATTGTCGGTTTAATAGCTGGGGTAATTCCAGCTAGGAACGCAGCTAAACTAGATCCAATCAACGCCCTACGCAGCGATTAAACCCCTCAATTCCTCTCCTCCGTCTTTCTTTGCGGTTTCTCTGCGTTAAACTCCGCGTTTCTTTGCGTTAAAAAAATTAATTACTACACAAACCAACCAATTAAAATGCCTACCATGATTTGGATGGAATCCATCACCAAAACCTATCAACTAGGAGAAGTTAGCGTTCCAATTCTCAAAGGAATCGAACTTGCCATCGAAGAAGGGGAATATGTTTCCATTATGGGAGCATCAGGTTCTGGTAAATCCACACTGATGAATATTTTAGGATGCTTAGATCGTCCTACAGGTGGAGACTATATATTTGAAGGTCGCAACCTCACCACCTTTAATGATGATGAATTAGCCTATATTCGTAACCAAAGAATCGGGTTTGTGTTTCAACAATTTAACCTGTTAGCACGGGCAACAGCCTTAGATAATGTAATGTTACCAATGGTTTACGCGAATTTACCCAAACCCAAACGTCGAGAAAGAGCCTTAGCAGCATTAGAACGGGTGGGATTAGCAGAGAGAACCACAAATCGTCCCAGTCAGCTATCTGGTGGGCAACAACAGCGAGTAGCGATCGCACGCGCGCTAGTAAACCGTCCAGCACTGGTTTTAGCAGATGAACCTACAGGTGCTTTGGATACGGAAACATCCCATGATGTGATGAAGTTGTTAACTGAGTTAAATGAACAAGGCATCACCATTGTGATTGTTACCCACGAACCAGATATTGCCGCCCAAACCAAGCGGATTATCCGGGTTCAAGATGGTTTAATTGTGAATTAGGAAGCAAAAGTAGAGGAAGCATTGACTCAATTTGCGGCAGGCGTGCGTGACGTAAGTCGTTTACGCGATGTTATGCTATATCCATTATAAAATAAGCTGTCCATGTAGCAATGAAGCTCGAATCGTGATCTGTTCATTACTGTGTATCTTGACATGACTTGGGAAACATTATCAGAAAACGGGGAATATAAGGTATCTGATTTTAAAGTATTACAGACAGCAGACATCCAGCATTTTTTGCCTTTGTTTAAAGAACTGACTGAATTTAACGAACGCTTTCTGCTTTCAATGCTAAGGTGGTGCGGTTATGGACGCAAACGAAATCGTGAAGTACCTGTGTGGAGCGTCTATGTGGCATTTCACTTGAATAAGCCTATTGGGGTAACAGGAGTTTACTGTGAGCAAGAAGATCCCTCTGAGCGATGTTGGTTAGGTTGGTTTGGAATCATACCCGATTACCGTCGTAAGAGAGTAGGTTCATATTTGTTCAATACAACTTGTAAAATCTCTCGTAGTAAGGGTTTCTCATCACTCTACATTTACACTGGAGGAAGCAATGAAAAAGCAATTTCTTTTTACGAGTCTATCGGTTGCAACAAGCTAGGATTTGGATACGAAGTCTTTCCAAACTCTTGTTTTGATAATTTTTCTAAAAGTAACATGATACTAGCGTTTGATTTGACCTCTACTGACAAAGTTAATTCAAAATCTTTTCCTTTGCTTCCGTTAGCAGATTCGTAGCTTAGGTGGAAGCACTTGGAGATTAGTTTTCTCAGTTACAGCACTTCCGGCTATTACACAGTAGAGTTTTGTCCTTGCCCCTCTCCTACTCATAGTTTTCAGCTTTAAGTGTGTACCTCATAGCTGCCCGAAGTGCTGTATGTTAGTTTCTGTACTCCCTGACACCGAATCTACGAGCGATTGCGTAGCTTGCGCGACGTAAGTTGTTCGCACTAACTAGGTTCTATTCTCATGAAATATCGCTCTATTTTGTGGCTTAACGGTTTATGTTTATTAATTGTCATTACTTTACTTGCCTATACCAAATATATTAATCCGCTAGCTGGTGCCTTATTCATGCCACCTCATTTTCCAAATTCTTTAACTGAGGGGCTATTAACAAATATTTTTCAGTTATTGTGCGCTGTTCCACCGTTAATTTGTGCCTTTAGCTTTATTGTTCTGAAAAAGATTGCTCCTCAAAATAAAAACAATCGATTTATTTTTTATTCTGCATTAGTAACTTTAGGGTTTTTAATGAATGAAAAATATAGAATTCATATAATATTCCTTGCAGATTTTGGCATTCCCAAATTCTTAACTATAGTGGTTTATGCTCTGATAGGTCTCTATTATGGAATTACTTTCAGGCGGGAAATAATCAAATCGACTCCTTACGTTTTACTTCTGATCGGTTTAGGATTACTAATTTCTGGTATCTTTGTGGATTTATTGCACTTAGGGAGCAGTTCTTCCAGTCCTTTGGAAGGAATTCCGAAGTTGTTCAGTGGAATTAATGTTGCACTTTATTATTGGCTTATATGTTACAAAGAGGTGGTAAATTCCTTTAAGTAAGGTTAAAATCACCACTTTTTAACAGCTTTGCGATATTCTCACCAGTGAGACTTCCGTACAAGCTGATGAACAAAATACGGAAGAATTAAAAATACTATTGATTATTTGAAAGCTATATATCAAGGCTTCTATAATGGTGATCTGCATCTCCACACTTCTGGCTTCCGACTAAAATTAACCTAGACTAAAAATCTCAAAATCTAAACCTAAACTTCTATGCGAAACTCTCTAGCTGCAAATGCTGCTCAAGCACGTCAAACTAAACAGGTATTTGCTCGACCGGAAGATCAGTTATCCTATGAATTAGGTAAGGCGGTACAGGAATTACCGCCTTTGTATACCAGAGTATTAGCAGGGACACTGAGCGCTGTAGTCTTTAGTGCGATCGCGTGGGCGTATTTTTCCCAAATTGACGAGGTTGCCACCGCACCAGGTGAATTGATTGCCTCAACCCAGGTACGTCCTGTTACATCCATCGGCAATGGTTCCATTGTTGCAGTCAGAGTTAAAGAAGGCGATCGCGTCACCAAAAATCAAGTATTGGTAGAACGAGATCCCGAATATCAACAATTAGATGTAACCCGTCTTTCCCAATCAGCCAAGTTAATTAAAGAAGATATCAGCCGTCTCAACGCTGAACGCACTGGAAATAAAGACGCTGGTAGTCAGATGCAAGACGAACTATTAAGCGCCCGCTTAAAGGATTTTGAATCCCGTCAAGCTGCCGCAGAAGCTGAAGCAAAACGCCAAACAGCCTTAATAGATCAAGCCAAAGTTCGCTTGGCAAGACTACAAGAAAACCTTACAAATGCTCGCACCAGCCAGGAAAATTCCAAAGCTAATTACGAAAACTCTCTTCTTCTTCGCACTAAAGTTGAAGAAAACCTGGCTTTAGCACAGAAGCGTGAAGAAAGTATGCGTAAACTAGTGGCAAGTAGCGCTGTACCTCGCCTAGATTATTTGGAAGCTCAAGATCGTCTCAACCGTGCCAAAGCGGAATTAACTAGGGCTGGAGACGAAATTATCAATTCCCAAAACAAAATTACTGAAGCTACAGATAAAGCCACTTCTTTAGAAAAGGACATCGCTGCCCAAGTACAGGAAGTTCGTCAAGCGCAACAGGCTTACCAAAGTGCCAAAAACCAATCTGATAGGGTGGCTTCTGAGCGTCAAAGTGAAGTTTTGACCCAAATGAATAAACGCCGCGAAGAACTCACTGATGTCAGCGGTAAGCTTGATCAGGCAAGGAAGCAAAGTGACTATGAAACTATTAAATCTCCTGTTTCCGGAACCATTTACAGCATCAAAGCAACCAAGGGACCTGTACAATCTGGTGAAGAACTCCTATCAATTTTACCAGATGGTGAGGAAATCCTCTTGGAAGTAAAAGTTCTTAACCGCGATATCGGCTTTATTCGTCAAGGCATGAAAGCTAAGGTGAAAATGGCAACATTCCCATTCCAAGAATTTGGCACCATAGATGGGGAAGTGGTCAAAATCAGCCCTAATGCAATTGTTGATAAGGAATTAGGCTTGGTTTTCCCCACCCGCATTAAGTTGAAAAAAGACAGGTTAACTGTAAGGGGTGAAGAAGTTGTATTTACTCCCGGTATGTCAGCAAGTGGGGAAATTGTCACCCGCAAAAAATCAGTGTTGACTTTTATTATGGAGCCAATTACCCGCAGATTTAGCGAGGCTTTCTCTGTGAGGTAAGATTTTCTGCAATTGCCAATTAAAATCAGTGAACAGTAAACAGTTATCAAAGTTTGAGTCAGGCATTTAACCCCCACTCAAACCTGCCACTTTTTCCCGAATGATCTGGGCAGAGAAAGCCCCTAAATTATATTTATGGGGGCTTGAAACTGTGAGTTTGCAAAAATATGTCAATTTTTGGTTAGTTCTGTATAGGTGTATTGAGCGGGTAAACTGATAGCTGTTAACTGTTCACTAATGATTACCATTTCAAAAATGCTGCTTCCGCTCCTTCTTCACGACGAATTCTTGCATCGTTTTCAAACCATTGAATAACTTGCTGCACCGTCAAATCTTCTATAGGCACATTATTCTCTTCTGCAACGTGTTTCAACAGCCTTAGAGATGAAATTGTGATTCTAGTCAAAAACTTTTCTGAGGAAGATAATAACGCAGCATCTACTTTCGCAGATTCTTCCGAAGTCAAAAACTGTGTCCCTGGTTGCTGGGGTTGTGAATCCATAAAATTTAGAAATGACGACAAAGTTTAACAATATCAGGACTTATGCAAGTATCTTGAAAAAATGAAGGAGGCAGGAGGCAAAAGGCAGAGGGCAGAAGGAACAATTGGGAGAGGATTCCGACCCCAGTGGGATCTTAAACCCTTGTTACCTTTGGTGACAGCAGAGGACAGAAAACAGTATTCTCTTCTGCCCTCTGCCTTTCCCGATAATGCGACAGATGGCTTGGTAGGGGTTTAGCACTGCTAAACCCCTACAGCTTGTTTATATGTTGCAATGATTTTTTCAATCGGTATAAGCTCTAATAGCAGATTTTTTTGCCTCCTGTTAGAATATCTACCCTGCCAAACTCTGAATCAAATGCCAATGACGGCTATGTTCGATTTCTTGCTTGATGAAGTCAAATACTTGTCGGCAGTGATTGTCAAGCTTAAGTGGTAATTCTGCACTCTTACCCACTAAAGTCATGCGTGTTTCTAAATCGGTAGCTGTGGTTTTATCGATTAAAATTTCTACCGTCACCAATTTAGGAAAATCAATACTACCAGGCGCTTCACGAGCCATGATATAGTCGGGGGTATAATATTGAACATCTAAACCACTACTTTCTAGAAGTTCTATCATTAGGGGTTGGAGATGATCAATGGCAACAGACACAATAAACGAACAAGTATAGCGAGCCATGCAAGCTCCACAGGTTTCAACACTGCGTCCATCCTATAATATTCGGTAGTAATAAAGCTAAGTCACTATAGATTAATTAAGATAGTTTTCTAATCAGTTAAGTAGGTGGGTGTTGAAAATTGTCGTTATAGCAAGGGATGTAAGTCAGTAATGGGTAGTAAAAAAGACACTTACATGTATACTGGTGATTTTTTTGATTTCGACTGGTTTGATTGACCAAAATTGTTTAAAAATCTGCTGATGAGTCCTGGATAGCCCTTAAAATAAAATTGAGACAGGAATTAGGGTTTGAAAAAGTTAAACAAATGAAAGTAGCGATCGCAGGAGCAACAGGGTTCGTAGGTAGTCGTTTAGTAGAGCGATTACACAAACAAGGTATGAGTGTAGTTGTCTTGAGTCGCAACACAACCCATGCTGAGAGGGTTTTTCCCAACACAGCATTTCCCAATGTCGAAATTGTAAATTGTGATAGTTGGCAGAACGCTATTGCCAGTTGCGATGGAGTGGTAAATTTGGCAGGTGAACCCATCGCTGAAGGACGTTGGACTCCCGAACGAAAACAAGAAATTCTCAATAGTCGCAAACAAACAACCCAAACTATTGTCCAAGCTATCAGCAACTCCAGCCAGAAGCCCCAAGTATTAGTTAATGCCTCAGCTATCGGTTATTACGGTACCAGCGAAGCCGCAACTTTTGATGAAAACAGCCCTGCTGGTCAGGATTTTCTGGCTGAAGTTTGCCAAACCTGGGAAAATGAAGCCAAAAAAGTTACAAATTCAGGGGTGAGATTAGTAATTCTCCGTTTAGGAATCGTCTTAGGGAATGGTGGGGCAATGGGTAAAATGATCACCCCCTTCAAACTATTTGCAGGTGGTCCCATCGGTAGTGGTAAACAGTGGTTTTCCTGGATTCACATTGATGATGTGGTTGGTTTGATTGTTGAAGCTTTAACCAAACCAGAAATGCAGGGAGTATATAATGCTACGGCTCCCCAGCCAGTAAAAATGACAGAGTTTTGTCAAGTAATGGGAAAAGTGATGAATCGTCCTTCATGGCTACCCGTCCCATCTTTCGCGTTGGAAGCGTTATTAGGTGATGGTGCCATCGTGGTTTTAGAGGGTCAGCAGGTTTTGCCCACTAGAACCTTGGCTAGTGGATTCGGCTACAAGTACGATAAGTTGCAATCTGCCTTAGTGGAAATAATCAAGTGAACCAGATGACAGCACTTCTATGAAATAGAAACGTTTACCCTGATCGCAGCCGTAGGGTGATCTGTCTCGTCTCTACGAGATTAATTAGTGATTACTCAAAAATTTCTTAGAAAACCAACTAATTATGCCACTAAGCAATGCACCACCCATTAAGATGCCGATAGCGGGGTTGAATAGAGGTTGCCAAAGTTGATGCCATAAATCTAAGCCGAGGTTGATTCCAGTGGCTTCACCAACAATAGCGATCGCAAACCAAATAAAACCCAGTAAAACTAGGAAAACATCAGCCACTAAAACGAGATTAAGCCAGTTTAGAAGTTTTTCTTTCATAAAATATACAAAAAATTGAAGTTAGCGAGAATTGTAGATCCCCGAATTTTTGAAGAAGTCGGGGATCTGGCTAGCTAAGATTCAAATAACCAGTTACTAACCTTCTGCAAGCTTTGCCAATCAGGTTTACGAGTTAAACCATCTTGAATACTAGCTTTAATTTCCTCGCGCCATTCTTCATTCACAAAAATTAACTGTTGAGCAAATTCCACATGTTCCCGTAAACCTTTTTGTTTGGTTTCTAACATCGCAACAGCTAGGTTTACCCTTGCTTGGGGATCTTGGGGATTGAGTTTCACAGCTTTTTGAGCAGCTTTTGTCGCAAGAGTTGCCTTATTATCCAACAGATACAGCCAAGCCAAACAAGTCCAAGCAGGGCTACTTTTGGGAGCGCGATCGCATACTTCCTGAAACACAGGAATTAAATCTGAAATCGGTTCACCTGCTTTGTAGCGCTCCAAACCTGTATCAAATAGAGTTTCTATTGTTTCAGTCATAAATAAAAATTAAATTAATCAACGGTCAATAAATAATAGTCAATGCTCTAGGGTCAATAGTCAACCCCTCGCGGAAATTCTCTAAACCCATAATCCCAGGCAACGAAGAGGAAAAGGGGCAGGGAGCAAGGGGAAGAACACCATATAGGAAAGTATAAATTTAGGGGATTGAAAAGACAGTTGGCAGTGGAATTTCAGAATCTTTCTCCCCTGCCTCCTGTGTTTTAACTTTAAACCCCGAAAGACTTACCACAACCGCAGGTTTGGGAAGCATTAGGATTAGTAAATTGGAAACCACCACCAATCATGGCATCGCTAAAATCTAACATCAAACCGTAAAGATATAATAAGCTCTTGCGATCGCAGACGATTTTGAAGCCATCATAATCAAAAACTTCATCATCAGGGTTAGTCTTACTAATATCTTCAAAGTCCATCAAATAGGACATTCCAGAGCATCCACCTTGGCGAACTCCGACACGTAAGCACAAATCTTGACCTTGTTTACCTTGCAACAATTTGACTTGTCGTAATGCCGATTCGCTTAATAAAATTCCTTTCTGTGCAGATTGTGTCTCTTGGGTTGCTTGTGTCATGTGATGATCTAACTCCGTTTTTTGAGAGAATATTACTTTAGAGGTAAGAAATCGAAAAATAACAATTTCTAATTGATATTTTCTTGCCTTTAGTCATAGACTGTAATACCTAGCTCCAGTCTTGCCCTAAATATGGCTGCAAGCACTAGCTAGCTAAAACTTGGCTTTCCTTATCCCAACACAAATTAATTTGATGCTTTTTACATATATTCTAACGATATTGGCTGCTGAAAGTTGTCAAATATAAATCTAAATACTTTGCCAAAAGCACTGCAAGATTTTTGTCCTAAAATTGGAAGACTCGCTGTGTTGCCATGTTCACCCTTGTACATTTTCTGCCATAGTTGACCAGAAGAGGTAGGGGAAAATGTGTCAGAGCTACGTCCTTCTAGGACACTTATACAAGATCTGAGTCCCGATCTTGCCACCTAAGCCTTTTCCTCTTGTTGACCAGTACAAGCAAACTTCTTTAAGTTTGTCATTTTTCCCAAATTAGTTTTTGCCAATTGCTTGTTTTGATTTAATTATATTTATGACAAGTTTTAATCGCTCTACCAGTCGTCGCTTGAAGAAATTAATCCAAATTCCTTCTGTGTGGGAGGGCGATCGTCGTCCATTGTCACCCTCGTCAAACCGTCTTGACGAAGAGGCAAAGGGCGAATGTATTCTCTGGGTTGATGGATCCCAGGGAATTGTCCGAGGGATGGATGTAGTTGCCACAGAAACGGGTCCAGAAGCAATTGTACGGACGTTGATGCGGGCAATGGAAAATCCCCATAGTCCGGCAAAACCAGGTCGTCCACAGCGAATTGTAGTCCGTGATCGGGAAATCCAATTTTACCTGCGTGGAGTGTTGCAAGATTTAGATATTGCCATCGACTATGTGCCAGAATTACCGCTAATTGACGAACTATTTCGTGGTTTTGCCGAAATTCTCGATAGCCAAGTTCCCGATTTGCCGCCAGCTTACGCCGAATTACTTCACGAAAAAGCTTATGCGATCTGGCAAGCAGCCCCTTGGGAGTTTTTGGAAGAACAACAAATCATCTCCATTGAGATTAACCAGTGGGATGTTGAGAAAGTTTATGCTTCAGTTATGGGAATGCTGGGAATGGAGTACGGGATTTTGTTGTACCGTTCTGAAGAATCCCTTAGACGTTTCCGTGCGAATGTCCTCCGTGAAGATGAATCAACCGAAGATTTGGAAGAAGCATTTTTAAAGCAGGATTGTTTATTTCTGACTTTTGAAAGCAATACAGATGATGAGGAAGACGAAGTAGGTGATTTGGCAGAATTACCTCTGGCGGAAATTGAACCAACATTTGGGAATATCCACCCCTTAGAAGGGCTAAGATCGGTATTGTATGACGAGGAAGCACAGGTAGTTTACACAGCCTTGGAAAGCTTACATCGTTTCATCGGCGATTACCGTCGGCAATTACAAAGTGATGAGTTTCCCAACCTCAGCCGTCGTTATCGCATCTCCCTCCCCGAATTGGAAGATGCAACCACAAACGTTAATGTCGTCGTTGCGACAATGCCAGAATTAGCCACCGAATTAGAAGAAATGGTGGGGGATGAAGAGGATGATCTAGACTCCGAAAACGAGATGTTTCAGTCGTTACGGGATGATTTGATCCCCGAAGATTCATTTCTCAGTTTGGGGGTAGTTTCTTGGGAAATGTTGGAATACCTCCACAAGGGGGTGACATGTCAACAAATTGGCGAAAAAATTAAACCTGTTGGGGATGGGTTGCCTGTAATTTTAGTTCAAACTTCTCGTCCTAAAGCCAAAATAGTGATTGAGAATTTAGAGCAAGCAGGTGGACTCAAGGCTATTTGTTTTAATCCTGGTGCTGATCCTTTTGGTGGAAGTCGCTACGATGTGGGATTATTGCAAACCCATAATGGTGAATTATTTTTGTTTGGTGAGTTTGAAGATGATGATCCCGTTCATGTGGAAGCGCGCAGAAAGTGGAATGAGCGATGTAAATTAACCAAAGGCTACTGCGGCTTAATTATTGCCAAAGGACTTACGGGTGCTTCGCGGGGTAATCCTCAAATGCGTGACATGATGGCTTTATTTGAAGGGCGATCGCTTGCACCAAAAGATCTAGGTATTGGGACACTGCAATTAATGCCTGAACTGCAACTTGAATGAATACACAATCTAGAAAGACGTTCCACTATAAATTAAACTAAAACAAAAGCCAGCTTTTCAATCAGTAAACAGGTGAGGCAGCATTATAAGTCGGGACTCTGACTCAAAACAGCATAATTAGTTTTTATTATGGTGGTAAAGCCTTGGCTCTAGCTGATAACTGGTAACTGATAACTGATTGAAAATCCAAGTATGACGAGGGAGTCCCAAGTGAATAGTATCGAAACCAACAACTTCCTTTACCCAGAGGACGTAATGATTCCCCAGGCTCCTCCTGAATTCAAATCAGGATTTGTGGGTATAGTTGGGCGACCTAATGTCGGTAAATCTACCCTGATGAATCGATTGGTGGGACAAAAAATTGCCATCACTTCACCCATTGCCCAAACCACGCGCAATCGGTTACGGGGAATTTTAACGACACCAGCAGCACAAATTATTTTTGTGGATACCCCAGGAATTCATAAACCGCACCACCAACTAGGTGAAGTGTTAGTTCAGAATGCCAAAGCAGCTATTGAATCAGTTGATTTAATTCTGTTTGTTGTTGATGCATCGACAGTCTGTGGTGGAGGCGATCGCTATGTGGCTGAATTACTGAATAAAAGCCAAACTCCTGTAATTTTAGGCTTAAACAAAACTGACCAACAACCCCCAGAATCAGCCGATAAAATTGATGAAAGCTATACCCAACTAGCAAGTACAAATAACTGGAAAATTGTCAAGTTTTCGGCAATAACTGGGGAAGAATTACCACAACTCCAAGATTTGTTAATTGAAAAACTGGAAACAGGTCCCTATTATTATCCACCAGATTTAGTCACCGACCAACCAGAGCGGTTTATTATGGGCGAACTAATTCGGGAGCAAATATTATTACTCACCCGTGAAGAAGTTCCCCACTCGGTAGCAATTGCCATCGATCAAGTTGAAGAAACACCCAGCATTACCCGTGTCCTAGCCACAATTAACGTCGAACGGGATTCCCAAAAAGGAATTCTCATCGGCAAAGGTGGCTTAATGCTCAAAACCATTGGTAGTTCTGCCCGTGAGCAAATTCAAAAGTTAATAGCTGGGAAAGTCTATTTAGAATTATTTGTCAAAGTTCAACCAAAATGGCGACATTCACGGATTAGATTAGCAGATTTGGGGTATCGTATCGAACAGTAGATGTCTGGGGTAGGAAACAAAACTATCGAAAGACGTGACATGTCACGTCTCTACATTATTGCCTTTGCCTCTCGGCTTCCCCAAAAAATGGGCAAATAGCACATGACATCTATAATTAAATTTGATTTGTTTTTGATCGTATAGGCGGACACTGAATTATGACCGGAAAAGGACAAGGATTTGGCTTTGGTTTAGGTAAAATGAAGGAATTAGCAGATGCCTTCAAAAAAGCTCAACAAGTTCAAGAGGGTGCCAAAAAACTCCAAGAAGAATTGGAGGTAATGGAAATTCAAGGTGAGGCTGGTGGTGGTTTGGTGAAAGTTGTAGTCAGTGGAAACCAAGAACCTAAGCGGGTGGAAATTTCTGCTGAGGCAATGAATGAAGGTGCTGATGTACTTTCTGACTTGGTGACAGCAGCGATGAAGGACGCTTATGTTAAGTCTACGGCGACAATGCGCGATCGCATGGAAGAACTAACCAGCGGATTAGAACTACCTGGGTTTTAAAACCAATCCCTTATAATCATTTGTGATTTGTCCTTAGTTTTTGGACTTGGGACAAATGACAGGTGATCAGATATCAAGATTTGTACTTTAAGATTTGTACTTTAGTTATGGTTTACAAGCTTCTATTTGTTTGCTTAGGAAACATTTGCCGTTCTCCAGCAGCCGAAAATATCATGAACCACCTGATTGAAACCAGCAGTTTAAGCGATAAAATTATCTGTGATTCAGCCGGAACAGCAAGTTATCACGTTGGTAGTCCCCCAGATGCCCGTATGAGCAAAGCTGCATTACAGAAACTGAATATTACAATGCAAGGTAGGGCACGTCAATTTCAAAAGTCAGATTTTCAAGACTTTGATTTGATCTTAGCCATGGATAAAGATAACTATGCCAATATTCTAGCTGTGGATAAAAACTCAGAATATGGTGAAAAAGTCAAGTTAATGTGCGATTTTTGTTCTCGTCATACCCTCAAAGAAGTACCAGATCCTTATTATGGTGGTACCGAAGGTTTCAATCAAGTCATAGATTTATTAACAGATGCTTGTGAGGGTTTATTAAAGGATGTTAAAAAACAAGTAATGAGTAATGAGTAATAGACATCTCCGAAAAAGACGTAGAGACGTAGCATTGCTACGTCTCTACAAGGGTTTTGAGTAACGCATAATTAATTATCTGGAGATGTCTAATGAGTCTGTTTTGTAACGGGGAGAAGTTGGCGCTTAGATGTTCTTCCCGTCAAACTAAGCCGTAAGAGGGCAGGTTATACCTTCTGGAAAACTAAAAAACTTTTTTAATGTCTCCAATCACGGGTTGAGAAGTTAAATTTTCTAAATCAACGCTCTTTAATAAACTAAACCAATCGTGAAATAAACTCCGATTTTGTGGTTGGTGGGGATAACTTTTTGCTAACTCACTAACAGCTTCATACCAAATATTGTTTTGATAGTATATGCTGAAGCGCTGTTGAGGTGTTTTAGCAATTTTTAATTTTTTTTCTATTTCTGGATTAGTTGTTGTTCTTTTAATCAAGCCTTTAACGAATATTGGGTTAGATAATTTTTGTTGTGAACAGTAAAGTTTAAAGTACCACTGATAGGTTGTATTTGTTTGTAAAGATAGGGATTTTTTTAAATCAATACTAACGATTCCTGGTTGATCTGGGGGGGTAAAATTGGTGCGGTAAATATCATTATCTTTTTCATCCTGCAAAACAAATTCACCTGCGACAATATCAGCAGATGTATAAGGAACAAAAACCCAAACATTGGGATGTTCTGACAATGTTAAAGCTTGATTATTTTCAGGAATTAAAGCAGTTAGGGGGATATTTACAGGGGGACAGTCACCACGACTGCCAGTACCTTTCCTAGTGCTTGGTCTGCCACGGCTAGAACCATCTGGTTCTGATTGCTTTGGGGATGCTTGATTAGATTGGGCAATTGATGGAATCCAGCAGATGATCCACAGGAACAATGCAAAAAAAATTGTAATTTGAGGTTTGAGACTGTTTTTGATCTGACTCATGGGTTATAACAATTTTATTCGTGTATATTTACTCTTAGCAAAAAAATAAAATTATGTATACTTTGTATTAAGTTTTATTATGATTGTTCGTAAATATCCCAGTTTTTATTGACTGTTTGATATTCGGTGTAGATTATTAGCATTGCAGCGCTTCCCAATAGAACTATGGCTGATGGAACTGAAGGTATCCAAACACCTTGAACTAATAGGAAAAGACAAGTAATATATAAAGCTCCCGATCCGATTATTAAACTGATAACTAAGTGCCATTTAGATTGAGAATAATAAGCAATTAAACAGCCAATAACAGACCAACATCCAACCCAGATGAATTCTGCCCATTTAGGCAATACCCACAACAGGGGACGATTATCTAAGGTAGCACTAAGAATCTGACTGATCATGTGGGCTTGGACGACTACTCCTGCTACTTGTTTATAGGGTAATGAGGCAGTAGTATAGGGTGTAGACCAACGTTCATCATTAAAACTTTCGGCTATTGTTCCAATTAGAACAATCCGATTTTTAACCAAGTCGGCAGTTAGTTGATTGTTTAAAACTTCTCGAACTGTAACTCGCTTGATAAATGGATTAGCAGCTCGCCAATTGAGAAATACTTGATATCCTCGACTGTCTATTTGATGATATCCACCGCTATTTGCTTGAACACTTTGAAAAACTTTTGTACCGATCAACCAGTTATCATCTGGTGTTAGCTTTGCTGTGATGTTTTGAGATTTTAAATAACTAGTGGCAATGCGATAATTGAAAGACTTATCTGTTTTGCACGCGATAGCAGGGTCGGTAGGTGGTGCCATCGCTAATAATTGCCGACGCACGATTGTATCTGCATCAGGTACGACATCGCTAAAACCTAGGCTTTGTGGGGGAACTCCTGGTGGTGGGGGAACTCCTGGTTCTGTCTCGTCTTCACCAGCTTTGCAAATCACAACGAAGCGATCGCTTGTTTGCATGAATGCCTTTAATTTCTGGTATTCTGGGGAAACAGGATTTTCGTGATAGATGTCTAAACCAACTACGCGGGGATTAAGTGGCTCTATTTTTTCGATTATTTGAGCTAAAGTTTTATCTGATAAAGATGCACCACCCCTTTCTGCTGCGGGTTGTGCTTGAACATCAGCTTCTGTAACTGTGACAAGTATAATTCGATTATCTGGTGTTTCTGCAGGACGCGATCGCATGATGCTGTCAAAGGCAGATAATTCCCATGATTGCATCCAACCTAAGCTTCGCACTCCCATCACTAGGGCAGTGATGGATATACTTGTTTGTACCCCCAAGACAAAAGCTTTTTTGCTGGGGATAAAACTTCTCTTTACTACTGCAACAGTATTCTTTGACTTCTTTCTCCAAACTAAGGGTTGGGCAGCTGGATTTTGACAAATTACTGGCAACCAACTCGCACAAGGAAACTCATCTTCCAAACCCTGTAATCTAGCTTGTGCTTCTCGCACCGAAAGATACAAAGATTCACCAGTTGCAAATGCTTGAATAAAATACTTTAAAAATGTCTGTGCGACTGCATCTGTTACAGGTTCACGCATGACTATTATTTGCGGAATGTGTAATGATGCCAAATCCTGTGCTAATCCTAAACCATCACAGGAATTAAAGATTACTAAGCCCAAACCATGAGAAACTGCTGATTTTAAGCCGTTTTTTAACTGGGAAATTTTCAGACTATCTGTTTTATTAATATAGATTTTACCGCTTTCACCATTATATTGGCTATAGCTATGTCCCGCAAAAAAAATAATATCCCAGCCTTGTTTATCCCATAAGCAATTATCTAATTCTCTACGGGTGGGTTCCACTAAAAAGAGTGTTTTTGCCCCTGATATGGTTTCCAAAATTTTCCGATCTTTTTGGATGTCAATTCCATCGCTATTTCCCAAAATCGCTAAAATCCTCATGCTACGATTTGGATTTTTTGTAGTGGTTTTGGGGTTTTCAAACTCGGAACTGCCTAAACATGCTACAGCATATTGATAATCTTCAAATAAGTCCCATAAATGCCAAGGAATTTGACGAACTTGCTCGTTTTCGGTTTCAATGATGAAGCGGATTTCATCTGATAATGCTAATTTTGTCCGTAACTTTTGTTCGATATGGATGAATGATGGAGATTTCAACCAAAGGTTAATTTGTTTTTTTAGTTCATCACACAAGTCATCAAATTCCATTAAAGATATATTCGTGATATCTTCTTCTTCAATTTCTACTTCCGATTCTTCGTCGAAAGTTACACTGTTACCTCTTATAATTGCCTCATTTAGTAAACAATAAAGTAGTTGCCAGCGTCGATACAGTTCTGGAATTTCTGAGGTTGGGGGTAAGCTAGCAAGGAGTTGAACCGGAATGCGATCGCTATTTTCCCATAACTGGACAGTAACAGTGGAAAATCCCTGTCGAAAATCTCCTTTTCCTAAATTTAATACCACTAACTTAGTCATGAAAGTTTTCCGAGAAGCTGATCTAGGATAAAATCTTCTTTTATATTCACATCTCCCAGCACCATTTGGATGCTAAAAGATTTCCCCAAAGGAAACTTAAACCTTTTTAGTTGTACATAACTATCATGGCTACGAGAAATTACCTCTTGTAGTAGCATACCCGACTGAGAAAGTAAGGCAAGCCGCATACTGGCAGGTAAATAAGATTCTTCATCTGCTGGATAAAGCTGAACCCTAATACTAATTCTATCATCTATCTCTGGGGATATTCCAACTAATAGAACTACACTTTGTTTTCCTAGTTGCATTCCCAGATCAATTAATTTAGCCCCTTTTACACGAGATTTATTTAAGGCTATATCGCTTCTAAATTGAGAGACAACAGTTTTTTTCTGCAAGTTCAATAGTGCATCAACATTTTGCCATCCTGCTGTAAACCTATTTTCTACCCATTGGCTAAAACTGACAACCTGGTGTAAGGAAAGCTGCTTTTGATGTTCACTAAAGTTTTCACATCTTCTCTGATATAATTGATTTCGTAAATTATCCGAAGAAATTAGAATCTCCCACTCCTGAAAATCGGCATATAGACGCGGTGAAACTACATTTTTACAACTTAAATTTTTCAGCAAAACTTCTGAAGATCGGATATTTGAAACATTCGATACTTTTGTTCCTAATTTATTGTTAAACATTTGTTGAGGACAAAGTTCTCGTGCTACCCACATAATATTTAAATCTGAAACTAGTTCCTCTCTATCTAAACAGTAAGTTTTATTTATTTTGTTATATTCTGCTTGATTCGCAATTTGCTGGTGGGTTGCATATCCCCATACACGTAGCCAAGAATCCTCTAAGTTTACCTGCATAGCTAGATAGTAATGCGGAGTAAATTTTGGAATATCAACCCACTCTTGGGGAATCTCAATTTTCATCGGGTGACTTTTTTCTGTGGGTACAATTACTAACTTTGTCTCCCCTATAGTGATAATTGAACCATTGACAAATCCCCAAAAATTAGCATCTTGATATTCAGGAAATGTATTTAAATCCTGCTGAAAATCTGGATCACATTTCAACCATTTTAAAAATTCATTTTGACATAAACAATTAATAAATATTTGCCAACTATTGGGATGATTTATATCAAATTGTTGAAAAGTTTTTTTCCATGCATCTTGTTTTTGTTCAGGTGATAATGTTAACCATAAATTTTCTGGATATATTTCCTCTAGTTCATTTAACTGGAATGTCATAATTTCCACCTTATTCATTTGATATAATTAATGTCATGATTATGGAGATATTCGGAGACAAACATGCCGATTTTCCGACTGACACAGCTTAAAGATTTTTCTTTTAGCTGCATAGTGGATTCTATCTCCGTTTGAAATTTATTAATTAAGTCATCGTTTAAATCTCCTAATGATAGGCTGAGATCAAATTTATGCTCTTTAATTACCTTAAATAACATATCAGTGAATATTTGCTTATTTAAGATCTGTAAACAGCTATTCATCCCATCTTTGATTTTTTCCAGATCTTTGTCATCATTAATTTGAACTTCTGGATAAATTTTTCGCCACTCATGTAAGAATTTTTTTAATAAGTGACTTGCATGTTTACCTAAATGTCGAGCCACTTGATACTGCTTTTGAATTCCTGTATATTTAAATTTGAGTACATTTGCAATTTCGGTTTGAGTTAAGTTCAAACCACACCAAAGGTTAAACATAATTTGTTCTGATTCTGCGAGTTCAAAAAATAAATTTTTAACGATTGATTTCACTTCTTTCCACTCTTCTTCCTCAATTAAATCGTCTAATAAACTTGGAGTTTTGTCTCTTAAATTGGTGTAATCATCTATTGGGTAAAATCTCTTTGTCCGATATTCACGAGCTGCTTGAATACAGGTAATTAAAATTAGTTGAATTATTTCTGTAGATACTGCTGCAACTTTCAGGTTTAGGCGATTGCATAACTGCTTATACAAAATTAAAATTTCTGATATTTGTGTTTCCGATAATTGAGAACTATCTTTATTTTTCTCGTGTTTATAATAATAAATTTCATCAAAACATTGCCAAACCAAGCAATATTCATTAATCTTAGTTTCTGGTATTCCTTTTGAAACCAAAGCTTCTTTCAATTCCTTAGCATTTAAATCTTTTAAAAGTCCATAATCAGAGAATTTTGTTCTTTTAGCTTCAATATCTTGAGCATAAATAATATTTTGTATAGAACGAACTAAAGCTACTTTCGTATAAGCTTCTATATTATATTTAGGATGTTTTAAATCAAAGCTTTTAAATAGTTTTTCCGGTTGATTAATATTAGTATTAGCAATTTGGAATAATTCTTCCAAAGGGTATCGATGTCGAAGAAAACTAAATTTTTGATAACATCTATAGGCTGCCCAAAAGGAAGCTTCTTGTAAATAGGAAGATAAATGCATTCGAGCTTGATCCAAATTAACTGATGGTGATATCTGGAGAAAATCCGCTTCGGTATGAACATAATTACCTTCATTTAGTAGCGACGAATTTGTAATATTTTTTGTCTTTGATATTTTCAGAAAATAATGTGCCCAATATTCAGATTTAGCTGCTGGTTCTAATTGAATTAAGGTTTTAATATTATGTTCTAACCTTAAATCTGTTTTCCAGATCAAGCTAGTATTTTTTCTGTTACTTTCTAACATCAAAAATGTTGAAAATTTCTGAATGATATCTTGTCGCTTCTTCATCTTATCCTCTCAGCCCATTAAAACTATCTCCGCAAGTATAATTCCTTAGAAGATATGATTTCTCGGGAAAAGTGTTCTTTCCATTTATTTTTTTATGAATAGCTATTTCTAAAGCCTTTAAAAATTGTCCAAATTTTTTTTGAGTTTTTTTCTGTGTCATACTTTATTTTGTACATAGTGTAGTTTTCAAGTTCCATAAGTAGTAGTGCAAAATTAATCATGCATTCCGAAACGCTCAAATTTTTGGGATTGCTTCATCTCACCCTACGGTTCGCAAGCTACAGAATAACAATATATATTTAATTTTGCGTAGCCACTTAGTATATATAATTAGAGAAGAGAGACTGTTTGGTACTAACTTATGCTTCCTTCCAGCCTATACTAGGCAGCGACAATATACATTGAATTTTGTATAAACACTTACATTGCCTCAAGCTGTAGTCAACTTCAAGCTTTAAAACTCTTCTTTGTAGAAAGCATAATTTTTTCATATCCTTACTAGAAGTTGTAATTGGCTAAACAATATCTTGACTTCGGCAATCTAAATAATGAAACCTAGCCATAGATATACTGTATGTCTATGGGTACTACGAAGGGATAATTATGCATATTCAGGCAATTTAATTTTGATTTAATTCAGTTTGTCCATAAAACAATGCATGTTTTGATTATTTTAATGTCACCAATACCCAGAGCCTGGAAATGAGATTTCAAGAGCTTTTTAGCTGAAGTTGACACCAATAGGCATTGCGCTTTACCCCTAGAAACAATCTGTCGTATTCTTTGTGTGAAATTGGTATTAGCTGAGAATTACAGAAAAATTTAACAGATCCGACAGCACGTCAAGCATGTCAAGATAAGAAATATAGCCTACCCTCAAAGTAGATATGCCAATTATGCAACGTTAAAGTTTTTTAGTTGACTTAAACAATTTGCCATGCAACTTCTTCCCAAAACCGAACAACCGCAGACTATTACCGTGAACACTAAAGTTATTCTTGATGTAGGGGGGATGAAGTGCGCTGGCTGTATGCGAACTGTCGAGCGTCATTTGAGTCAATATCCTGGAGTAAAAACAGCTGCTGTAAATCTGGCAACTGATGTGGCAGTGGTTGAGTATGAAACTGGAACTGTTGACGCTGATGCTTTAGCGCAACATTTAACATCAGTTGGCTTTTTAACCCAAGTTCGTCAGGGAAAACAAACCGCTGCAACCCTCAACACCAAGCGTCATCATGAAATGCGTTCGGCTAGGCAGCAATTAGCGATCGCTAGTTTATTATTAGCCTTATCGGTCATGGGTCATGTCAGTAGCATCTTAGGTTTTAGTGTGCCGTTTCTCCACAACATTTGGTTACACTTTGCCTTAGCAACTTTAGCAATTTTGATTCCTGGTCGTCCTATTTTAGTTGATGGGTGGCTGAGTTGGTGGCGCAATTCCCCCAACATGAACACCCTCGTGGGTTTAGGAACTTTGACGGCATATACTGCCAGTGTAGTGGCGCTGCTATTTCCTCAACTAGGCTGGGAATGCTTTTTTGATGAGCCTGTGATGATTTTAGGTTTCATGTTATTGGGGAAAACCCTAGAACAAAGTGCAAGGGGAAAGGCAGCATCAGCATTTAGAAAATTATTGGCACTGCAACCTCAACAAGCGAAATTAATTGGGAAACCGAAGAAGAAGCAGGGAGCAGGGGGAGAAGAATCTGGTACCATTTTCCCAATTGCCCTAAATCTCTTTGAATCAGTCGTGGAAATTCCTGCCGAACAGGTGCGAGTTGGTGAATGGGTGCAGGTATTGCCGGGGGAAAAAATCCCGGTTGATGGTGAAATCATTTATGGACAAAGCACGGTAGATGAAGCGATGTTGACTGGTGAATCTGTCGCCCTGTTGAAGCAAGTGGGGGATACTGTCACGGCTGGTACACTCAATCAATTGGGTATGCTGGCTATCGAGGCGAATCGTACTGGTGATGATACTACTATTGCCCAAATTGTCGCTCTGGTGGAAACTGCCCAAAACCGCAAAGCCCCGGTTCAGAGGTTTGCTGATATTGTTTCGGGTTATTTTACCTACTTTGTTTTGGCTGCTTCTTTAGTAACGTTTCTGTTTTGGTACTTTATTGGGGCAAATCTTTGGGGTAATATCCCGATGTCCGACGGCATGGGAATGTCACACCAGGTGGGAGTTGAGCATTCCCCCTCCAATTTGTTGCTGAGTTTGAAATTAGCCATCGCTGTTATGGTTGTAGCCTGTCCCTGCGCGCTAGGATTAGCAACACCCACTGCAATTATGGTGGGAACGGCAATGAGTGCCGAACGGGGTTTGTTAATTAAAGGTGGTGATGTCTTAGAAAAAGTACATCACCTAAAAACTATTGTCTTTGACAAAACAGGAACATTAACTACTGGTAAACCTACGGTAACGGATTGTATTTCCCTAACTTCAGAGGAAGATTCCCAGTTATTGGAATTTGCATCTGCTGCCGAAAGTGGTACTTCCCACCCGTTAGCGATCGCTATTCAGGCAGAAGCCGCAAAACGAAAATTAATCATTCCCCAAGCTGAAGATTTTTATACAGAGCCGGGACTCGGTGTCTCGGCTGTGGTGCAGGGAAAAACCATCCTTTTGGGAAATGCCGATTGGTTAAGTTGGCATGGAATTAGCTTGAATCAACAAGCCGAAACCATAACTCAAGAATTGGCACAAGCTGGTAAAACAATTATTTACTTAACA
The DNA here is from genome assembly GCF_000317435.1 of Calothrix sp. PCC 6303. Classification (NCBI taxonomy): domain Bacteria; kingdom Bacillati; phylum Cyanobacteriota; class Cyanophyceae; order Nostocales; family Calotrichaceae; genus Calothrix; species Calothrix sp. PCC 6303. The sequence continues at coordinate 4,726,763 of NC_019751.1, read as the reverse complement.
AAAAATGGACAACTAGCCGGAATTATCGCCGCAACCGACACCCTCAGAAGTGATGCCCAAAACACCATAAAACACCTACAGAAAATGGGTTTAAGGGTCATGCTACTCAGCGGAGATCGCCTCGAAGCCGTGAATGCGATCGCGCAGCAACTAGGCATCAACAAAAGCGATATTATTGCGGGTGTTCCCCCTGCTAAAAAAGCCGCCATCATTGAATCTCTCCAAAAAGGTGAATTTCATCCCAATTCTCCCCAAAAATCAATTGTGGCGATGGTGGGTGATGGTATCAACGATGCTCCCGCATTATCCCAAGCTGATGTCGGTATTTCCCTCCATTCTGGTACCGATGTCGCCATGGAAACCGCCGAAATCATCTTGATGCGAGACGAATTAACTGACGTGATCACCGCCATCGAACTCAGTCGGGCTACATTTAGTAAAATTCGCCAGAATTTATTCTGGGCTTTTGCGTATAATACAGTTGGCATACCTTTGGCTGCTGGTGTCATGCTACCAAGTCTAGGCTTTATTCTCAGCCCAGCAGGCGCAGCCCTGCTAATGGCTTTTAGTTCAGTAAGCGTGGTGACAAATTCCCTACTTTTAAGATGGTTTACTTACAAGCGCTAATTTTAAGTAGACTTGATAAAATTAGTATTGTGAAATATCTAGTTTAACTAAACTCAGGTTAGACTGTGGTGATAACAACATCACATCCAAAATATATCAAAAAATACTTAATTTTACGCTAGTTTTTCTAGTTTTCTAGTAAAGAAAATACAATGTGTGGGTACAGTCTATTGCAGCCCTAACCGCAAACCTACTTAAAAGTGGCTAAAAAGTGCCTAAAGTCGCTATTAATGCTAGGGAAAGTAAACTTCAAGTTACTTTCTTTTTCTTTAACCTATAAAACTGCTTAATTTAGCCCCCAAATCGTCTTTCAGCAAAAACTATAATTCAGAGAATGGCAGGAAAAAACAATCAACAAATTTTAGTTAATCAGAGTTCATCCGTCGTGAGCAACGATTCCTCAATGACACCAGAAACTAACGAAAATCATTTACTCATATTACAGGATGAGCAGGGACGTAAGGAATTTACCCTGGAAAATCATGTCTATTCCCTTGGTAGAAACCACAGTTGTGATATTCGCTTAGTGTCGCAATTTGTCTCCCGCTGTCATGCCAGACTAGTTAAACTTCCACGGGAAAATAATCAAAGCTACTATTATCGGATTGTAGATGGTGATGCTAACGGAAAACCCAGTGCCAATGGTCTGATGATCAATGGACGAAAGATGTCAGCACATGACTTGAAAAATGAAGACGAAATCATTTTTGGTCCCCAGGTACGGGCAATTTACTATCTGTTGAAAGATACCACCAGAACTAATCAAACGGATTCCACTGAGTACGATATTACACTCATAAATCCTGGTATGGCTGAAGACTTAGAAGATTAATTCACCACGTTTGGGTTTTAAGTTTAGGCTGTTGACTTTGATCTGATTTTCAACATACAGTTTTTGTATCATTGACTGGTTCCTAGGCTCTGCCTGGGAACCATGACTTTAAGGTGGAGCCTCTTATCTGCACTGGAGGCGGAGCCTAGTCTATTGACTTTGATGTAATTTTCACGCTTTTGATTCATATTGTCGAAGATTTATCACAAGCCTTATTTTTAGGGGGTTAATTGGACGTGTATTTTGGACAGAAAAGCTAGTACATTAGTTCGCCTTGAAAGGACTGGCTCCACACTCCTACGGAGAAGCAAACTACAGAATGATAAATTATACCTTCTAAAACTTTTCAAACATGCTCTTATATAGGTAAAATCGTGTTCATAAATATACCTGAACTGTTCATTGTTTATGTTTGCCAGAATTAACCGTTTTTTTCGTCAATTTTTTCATCGAAGCAGAACAATCAATAATGAACCATTAAATAGAGTTAGTTTGATTGTTATTGTTTTAATTGATATTTTTATCCTGAGTAATGTATTTTCTGGACTAGATGATATTAGCAGATGGCATTTTAGTCCGACTGAAGCTTATCCTTGTTATTCACAATGGCAAAATTATCGGAATGAAACCAAGAAAAATAAAGACTTTGAGATTATCAAATTAGCCTTAACACAACAAAAAGATAATCTTTCATTCCCACAGCAAGCGCAACAATCTCGTTTGGGTAAGTTATCAGAAATATGTTTGAGTTTTGATGGAATCAAAAATAAAGTTGCCAATACGGAAAACAAAAAGATTCTTGAAAATATTACTAGTAACCAATCCAAAATTAGTAATTTAGAGCAGGCAAATAGGACTATTCGTAATCAATATGATTCCTCACTCTTAGAGAAAATTGCTGGACAACCTCGGAATCAATCGATTAATACAGTTGGCGCAGAAAAAGCCAAACAAGATTTAGATAAAAATACCCGCAATATCGCTACTCTGAATCAGGAAAATTCTAATTTTCAAAATCAATTACTCACAAACCCAGATAGTTATACTTTTTTAGTATTTTTAAAAGATAACGACAAATTCACGGTAGTTGAAAAGGGCTATAATCAAGCTGCTTTTTGGTATCCTAGTATTCAACTAGCTTTGCAGTCTTTCTTTCTGCTACCACTAATTATTGTTGCTCTATTAGTTGATAAATTTGCTCAACGTCGAAGATATGGACTTGTTTCTCTGATTAGTTGGCATTTACTAGTCATATTTTTTATTCCCCTCATTCTGAAAATATTCGAGTTTCTCCAAATTGGAATAATATTCAAATTTATCTTTGATATTGTTAGCAATATTCTGGGTGGTTTGCTTTTTCTTGTCAATTATATTTATATCTTACTAATTCCCTTAATTGGTTTTGGAATTATCAAACTTGCTCAAAAATTCGTTTTAAATCCCAAATCCCAAGCAAGTAATAGAATTCAAAAATCACGCTGTGTCAATTGTGCAAAGAAAATCAGACACAACGATGCTTACTGTCCCCACTGTGGTTATTATCAATATGTTGAATGTCCTAACTGTCACAGTATGACTTATAAACATTTATCTTATTGTAAAGAGTGTGGATATTCTCAAGAATCAAATAATTCTGATTGAATTTTTGATGTTTTAAGTATCATCTAGGGTTGACGTAGAGACGTAGCAATGCTAGGTCTCTACAGGGGTTTCAGGTAATGAATGTTAATTTCAGAAAGTTCGGAAATTTCTGGAGATGTCTATTATTTGACCTTCCCTCGGAAACGAATAAATCCGTAGGAATTAATTGGTGTACCTGGTGCTGTTGCATTAGGTAAATTTCCCAAATTTACAACTACAACACCATTGGTATTAGAACCATCACATTTAATAGCAGGGTATTTACTCACAGGGTCAATTCCTGGGGCTAAATATTCGGCTGTATCACCATCCTTGGTATTGGTGAGGGATTCAGTTACACCATTATATTGCCAAACAATACCGCGATCGCTTCCGGGAAGACCACTGCTATTTTTGGTTGCGAAACTATTGAATGCAGTCGGCATAAAGGTGACATTTTCGGGAACGCGATCGCATATTAAAACTTTGCTTGCTGTTGTGTCACCTGCTGATAAGTAGTAAATGGTGTATTCGATTTCATCGCCGGGTTTGACGTTCCCGCCATTTATACCACCAATTAGAAAGGTAGTCGGGTCAAGCCAATTTTCTGTATCTGCGGGTTCTACTGGTGGATTGGGGTTAGTAATAGTTATATTGTTGTCATCGTAGGGGTTAGTATCTTGGTCTTTGTATGCTGCCAGATTATCACTACCTGAATTTTGAGTTTGGTTATTAACAGATGTAATCCGCTTCACCAACAACACATTTGGGTAAAGACATTCAGCCCCTGGTTTGACTCCAGCTGCGGGAATAGTTTTCTGTTCAAATAAACCATTAGCACCAGCAGTTGCACCATAGGGGTCAGGGTTCGGGTTCACAGTACCCCCAGCTTTATCATTACCAGGTTGACCAGCGCTGACATCGGTAGTAGGTGTTATACCTTGGAAAGCGATGTAACCACCACCACCACCACCACCGGGACCATGTTCAAAGTAGCCAGAATCCAGACCTTTTCCACCTCTAGCATTAATTGCCAAATTCGGGGTGGATGGAGTCACAGATTGAATTATTACAGTACCACCTGCACCACCGCCACCACCACCATCAGTACCATTCGGTTCTACACCCTGAAACCCATTCGCTTCAATGGTGCCAGTACCTGAAATTTTACCAGCGCGCACCATCACGATACCGCCGCCGCCACCACCGGAAGGAACATTTCCAGTCACTGAGTTATTGGAGGTACCAGCACCACCGCCTCCTCCCAGAACGATACGATTAACTGTAGTGAGGAAAGCTTGACCACCAAAACCACCTACAGGTTGACGACCGTAACCATCAGTCCAGGAGTCACCACCCTTACCACCGAAACCACGGTTAGCACCACCACCACCACCAGTGTTAGCAGAGTTCTTTTCTATGTTAGGGTCTGTGGAACCTCCACCTGCGTTACCGGGAGCACCTCGACCAAAGCTACCATTGGGATAACCTTCGTCAGGATTAATAGTTACAGATGTCGTAACATCATTTCTAATATATTTGGGTGTTCCGGCAATACCTTCACCTTTAGAACCGTGATAGGGATTAGTTGACAGACTTACATAATCTTTATTTCCTGGTAAAGCTTGGGGTGTACCACCTGTACCAGTAGTGTTTCTACCACCACCCCCTCGGAAACCTTGACCGCTAACGTCTATTTTTCCGGCTCCAGAGAATGTCAAGGTATCTGCTACGTCCACTGCCACAATCCCCCCGGAACGTCCATTCCAAGGTGCTGCTGTAACTGTACCGCTAATTGTAGTATTGCGATATTGAGGTAAACGAATTACCTGAAAACGTCGCTGTCCTCTGCTGCTGGTCGCATCAGCATTAGTAAAAGTATAGGCTAAAGATTCTTTGATTTGCAGATTACCCCCCGTTGGTGCGACAGAATTGTCGGCAACTACATATTGGTAATATCCTGATCTGTTAAATACTGTTGAACCACTACCTGCACCTCCTGGATTACTATTTCCATAACTATCGGTGTTAGTAGAGTTAATTTCCGCATCCTGCATTTGGATGATTAGCAGCTTATCTCCTTTTTTGATGGCAGAGTTGAGTCCGGTGGCAGCACCTATAGTAATTTGGGTTGCACCTATACTTGCTGATTGAGTACCGGGATAGTAAGTATTAACGACACCGCTAATAGTCGAAGTCCCATCCGAACCAGGTGCAGCACAAATACCTGCGGGGGGATTAGGTTCTGCATCTGGGGTTGGGGGATCGGGTTCAAAGCTAACTTGAGCGCGATCGAAACCAAAGTTGATATTATTAACCGCAGCAGTAGAGACGTTAACTGTTAAATCATTTGATGTGCCTAAGGTCAAGCCGTTGGGTATATCATTATCGCTAGTATCTACTTTGACTTTGTATGTACCAGTCGCTACGTTAGTAAATGTGTATTGCCCTTGGTCATTAGTTGGAATATTTGTGACTTCTTCACCTGTATCCACAGTGTTGTTGTTATTGTTATCTTTGTATAAAATAACTTTTACTGCTGCGGGTAATTTCGGTTCGCTGGCATCGAAATCATCTCCACCGTCTGTATCTTCATAAAGAGTACCGGAAACATCATAGAAGGCACAACTAGGGTCACTACCGGAGATGCTTGTGGTTAGACTACTCGCTGTAATTGTCTGATTAATACCCGTCAATCCAGGTGTTGCGCTATTAGATGTATTATTTCGTACCTGACCGTTGACAATTAATCCAGCTACACCACCACTAACATTTACAGTCGCTCCACCACCAGTTGTGTAAACTACACCACCGCCACCACCTGCTCCAGGACCATCCGTTTCTGTTGTATTATTTTCGTTTAGATCACCACCAATACCACCTGTAGCATTAATAGTTAACCCCGATGCATTTCCTGTTGCCGTTGTTACCAAGACGGTACCACCTGCACCACCTCCACCACCCGCGTCAGGTAAAGCCCCAGCAGGACTGTCAATTCCATCTGCTCCTTTAGCATTGATAGTACCTGAGCCACTAACACTTCCGGCTCGAATTAAAACCATACCACCGCCACCACCACCAGCTCCAGATGGTTTAGCTTGGTCGTTAGTATCGCCAGCACCACCACCACCACCAAATATTAAACGAGTCGGATCAGCAGCAATTGGAGTTCCTCCGAAACCACCTACAGCAGCATCAAATGTAGGTTGTGTAGTGTTACCCCATTGTGAATCCCCATACGATCGCCCACCTAATCCCCCTGCACCCCCGTTGGCACCACCACCACCACCAGAGTTGTGTTCGTTTCCACCACCACCTGCGTTCGCTGGCGCACCACGACCCTCATCACCATTGGGATAGCCCGGTGTACCCAGATCATCGGTGACTGTTGTAGAACGAACATTAAAACTACCAAAAGGTTGGCGTGCCACAAATCGGGGTGTACCAGCAATCCCTTCACCTTTGGGTCCATCGATTCCTGCTAGTGAGCCTTGACTAGTGGTTCGGAAAGTTGAAGTTGAACTACCAGAATAACCATTCGGGTTAGATCCACCTCCCCTAAAACCAAGACCATTAACATCAACTACACTGCCTGCACTGAAATTTAATCCTTCTCTAACATCCAGGGCAACAATCCCCCCCGAACCCCCATTCCATTGTGCGGCTGTTGTTAACGTACCTGTTATTGTTGCTGTTGTATATTGAGGGACTCGCACCACCTGAAATGACCGCACCCCCTCAGAACTCGTGGCGGCAGCAGTACGATAAGAATAGGTAGTACCTTTGGTCAATGGAATAACACCACCGGAGACAGGACCATTGGCTACGGCATATTCGTATCTTCCAGCGTTATTGAGGCTGGTATATCCACTTGCTGCCAAAGGGGATGGCACAATGTTTGTATTTGAATTGACATCGCCACCGACACCGTTTCCATAGGCATCAGTATTAGTGGAATTAATATCCGCGTCTTGCATTTGAATAATCAATAGCAAGTCCCCTTTGGCTATTGGCGTAGTATTACCATTAGGGTTTATAGCTCCTATGCTCACAGAAGTTGAGCCTGCATTCACTGTTCCTGTTCCTGGATAATAGGTATTGACAATTCCACTAATAGTTGCCGTTCCGTCTTTGCCTGGTGTAGCACAAATTCCTACCTGCTCGGCTCGCACTGGGGCAGGCATCACTAAAAACTGGGGTGCTATTAACGCTCCAGCAGTGAACAAAGCTACACCAGATGAATATTTATTCTTTTTCTTGACTGAGGCGATCGCGCTTAAATTTTTAAATAATGATTTCATGATTTAGTTCCAGTCAAAATACATAGTTTGTAAGTAATAATGTTGAGTTTCTAAATTTATAGATACTAAGATGAAGATTAAAGCATCTTTTCACTAGGTTTGAAGTTGATGAAAAGTCGTTATGCTATATAGTATTCCCACGGATAATGATTAATTAGTTAAGTAAAATCACGCAAATTATTGGTGTTTTTAATTTGTAGAGACGTAGCACTGCTACGTCTCTACATTAGTTTGGTTTTTACCGCTCTATTTGTAAATCCTCATCCTGTGATTCCAAAATAATTTCCACACCACGAATATCAAAAAACATCACTTCAACACGACGATTTTGAGCATGTTCAACTCTATCTCTACCAGGTGTTTTTAATTTTCTTTCCCCAAAGGAACGAAGTGTCATTCTTTCCGGTGCAATTCCTTTTTTAATCAGATAATTTCTGGCATTTACCGCACGTCGGAATGCTAAATCTTTGTTGTAAGCATCGCTAGCACGGGAATCTGTGTGTCCTTGGAGTTCAATGACAATTGTGGGATATTGCTGCATCACCGCAACGATTTTATCTAATACTTTGCCACTTTCAGCACTAATAAAGTCTTTATTGAGTGCATAGTGAATATTATTAGGAACCCGCAAACGAATTACTTCTGGTGGTGGTTCTGGGGTTGGTTCAACTGGTGGTTCAGGGACGGGTTCAGGTGGTTTGGGAGTTGTACAATTGGGAATTTCTCCTACTGGGTTTGCAAGTTCGTCTTGTTTTTCTATAAGTGCAACATTTTTACGAATTTGAGCCATTTCTTCGGGGTTGGTTGATGTCACCAAAGCCGAGTATGCTGGTTCCGAGGTACCGTATTTGGGATGAGATGCGATCGCACTCACCACAGAACCCGGTTTTAGATTTTCTAAGGTTGCTGCAAATTTGCCTTTTTCGTCTGCTTTTACGGAAGTTAAAACCTGATTTAACCCACCTTCAGCTACTTGATAAATTTGGATTTCTGAACCTGGTTCAGCAATTCCATCAATGTTAACTTTGCCGTTGATGTTTAAAAATTCTGGGGAAAGAAATTCAGGTGAATTAATTCCCGCATTCCCAGTATCTAAGCGACGATTTCCTGTATCCCGACGCGGGTTTTTGCCGTCTCCCCGTTGAAAGTCTTGGACATCAGCATGTCCTCTGGTATTTAAGTCGATGCTGAGTCCTTCGATTTTGGCAAAGCGGTTATTTTCTATTTGGTTGCGAACAGATACACCGTTGTTAAATGAACCCTTGGGAGGAAATGCTGTGACTACAACACCGGAACCTGCTTGATTTATAATTTTATTATTGGTGACTTTGTGGTCACTTCCCATCAAATATACTGCTGCACGTCGCAATCTGCGACCGTTATATCTGATATCGTTGTCTTTGATTTCCACTGCACCTTCAGGTTTAAATAAAAATATTCCACTACCATCATTTGCACAGAGTAAATTAGCATGGATTTCTGATTTATCGACTTTACCATCTAAGCGGATAGCATCTGGCATTCCTGCTAAACCGTTACCAATAATTATATTTTCGATAACCTGGGTTTTTTCTCCCCGAAATCCGGTAATAATTGCGCTACCGTCGTGGTATGATATGCGGTTATTTTTAATAATTGTCCCCACTGCATTAAATACTGATACCCCAAAAGCTGAAGGTGTCTCTGGCATTTTTGCATCGGGTGTGATTCCCAACCAGTTATTTTCAATAACTACGTTTTTGGCTGGGTTCGTATGGTTTTTGATGTCACTGGATGCGATGAAGATATCAGCAGGAGGAAGACTTGCAGTAGTTTGATATTTGGCAGTAAAGCCGTACAGACTTAATCCGCGAATGGTAATGTCATCTGCAACTATAGATAGTCCGCGAAATACTTCTTTTCCAGGTGCGGGAGTAATTGCCACAACTGGAGTTGTGGGTAATGGGGGGACAAAATCTGTTGCGTTTGCAGGTTGTGTGCTGTCGTAACCTGGTTGGGTTGTTCCATCAATAATGGTACCAGGGGATGTTAAAGCTGGTAAAATCTCCGTGAGTTGGATGGTGGTTTGTTCCGCAGGGAGGTTAAATTCAATCCGCGAATTTCCACTTGCTGGTTGAACTTGATTTTTTTCGCTCTCACTAAGTTTATCTATTAATAGGGTATTGTTGGCAAGTGCGATCGCTTCTCGCAATGTAACCCTATCATCTGGTTTAATTTCGTCTGCGTTGCTATTTACTGTGATTTTTAAAGTGTTTTGAGTTTGTGCAGCAGCGATGTTAGGAATGGAAGCGAATAAGAAATAAGGAAGAATAAATAAACTAATTCTTTCTTTTATTTTACCATTTCCCCCCTGCTCCCTGCTCCCTGCCCCCCTGCCTGTTTGTTGAACAAAGTCAGGGAGAGGTCTTTTATTTTCTTCGTGTTTCATATTCCTTTAACCTCACTTTGCAGCTGCGAAGTTGTCTGATTTTTGTGTTTTCGCAGTGCTTGCACCACGGATTCCTTCTGCTGTCTTGGTGGACGTTTTTGCATTCCAAATCCGTCAAAGAGTTCGTTCAGCTTAACTGTTAACCCCAAGTAACCACCTCCAGCAGATCTGGTACCGGAAAAATCGCGGTCATCAACTTTACCAAAAACATAGCCAGCAGACAGTCGCAAATTTGGGGTGAGGTAATAACCTGTTTCCACAACAAATCCGGTTTCGGTGTTGTCCGATTGCCCAATCCACCTCGCTTCACCAACTAAATCCATGCTGTATCCCAAGCGATACGTAGCTCTAACTTGTGCCAAATTTATACTACTACTGCCAAGTAAATCGCTTGCTAAGAAAGAACTGCTATTGCGAAGAGCATATTTTCCGTAAAATTCCCATTGCCAATTTGGTGCATAAATAGCTTCGGCAGCAAAAGTGTGGTCTTCAGAACCAGTACCACTACCTAAGAGGATTGTATCGGGAATGATGGAGGGATTTTTACGATATTCATACCGCAACAAAGCGTTAAATTTATCGTTATTGGGGTCACGGTAAGCTAAACCTAGTTTGAGATTTGCGGTGTCACCTAAAGCTACTAATTTCTGATTAGATGCATTTGCTTGTTGGTAGCGTGCTAAAGCCGTGAGTGATGGTGATAATTTACCAGTAATGCCTGCGGTAATAACTGAATTATTTCCAACTGAGGAACTGCGATGTTCGTATTTAGCACTTGCTTGGAAGTTGGGATTGTCAGAATATTCTAAACCGATGCTGTAGCTATCACCACCATTAAAGCCGATGGAGGAAGCTGCTTGTCCAACAGAGAAAGGTTGGGCAAATTGCTGTCCAGTTGCATTTCGTGCTTGGAAATTACCAAAAATATGTTCGTAAGCGAGGTTAAGACGCAAACCTGGGGAAATTGTCCATTTATTATTTAAACCAATTGCACCTTGGGTTGTAAGTTCATTAGCACCTCCCAAAATCGAATAGCGTCCAGTAATTGACGTATCACTACCAAGTTTGTGTTCTCCGTTGACGCTGAGGGATGTAATCGAGTTACCTTCAAACTGTCCCCCATGGTAAAACTGCTGTGCAAGGCTAATATTAACTCCCTGAAGTACATTCCAATTTAAACCAAAGATACTTCTGTCAGGGTAAATGGCATCTTTTTCGGAAGATAGGGTCAGTTCGTTTTGTGCTTGGAAGGTGAGATTATTAGTAATGGGGACAGTGAGACGCGATCGCAGTTGGTCTGATTTGCTGTTTAATGCGTTGTTGGGAATCCGATCTTTTCTGTCTCGATGAATCCAATCTAAATCAAAGATACTGCGACCAAATTTTTGTTGAACTCCCGCAGATATGGTAGTCAGGGAATTATCAACCTTGCTACCGGGAACAGCTTCCAAACGAGGTGCAAACAAATCTTCAAAAGTATCTAATGGTTGCGGTGCGATGCCAAAATTATCTTCATGGTCATACTGGAAGCGCAAATTTGTACTTGATGACAGTTTACCTGTTACTTGTGCGCCGTAGCGAGTTTGTCCCGGAACAAAACTAATTGTGGCATTATTGGCAAATCCTGTATCCGCAAAACGGTAATATGCACGTCCTTGAAGATTCTTAAAAATTTGTCCTTCAGCTTCCAAGCGGTAAGCATCACCACTAACATTATTCATTAGTTCCGAGCTATTACGCGATCGCGCAAACTCTGCAATGAATCTACCTTGGTTCCCAAAGGAAATTAAAGCATCTGCACCAAATAATTCAAAGTCCCGTACACCTTGATCTTCTTTTAAATAAGTTCCAGCTACCCAGCTTTCACTATTTAATCCTCGTGCCAAATTATACTGTAATCGTCCCGCATAAATATTACTGTTGGCATCTTGACTATCATATTGATAGCTAGCAACAATTCTCCGAACTAAAACCTCACCATTATTACCAATGTCAGTCCGTAGAACTGGTTCACGGAATAAAACTGTCCCCCTGTCATAATCAATATCGTAGTCAGCACCGCGATTTAACTGTTTCCTCTCCAATACAGTACCGGGACGGTTAAGTTCTTCCAACTCCAAGAAAATATTTTCACTTCCAGGAACTAGAATCCGTCGGGAAAGGAAGTAAAAACCACTAGTTCCATCAGGTGCAACAGTATCCCGTTGGAATCCTTGAACGTTATTCCCGTAAAAACCCGTAATTTGCAAATTTCCTACATTATAATTGGCTTTAAAGCCGTGTAGCTGACGTGCGATCGCTGTAAACTGTTGGGAAGTGCGATTAAATTCTTCAGTGTTGTAATCACCCCACATTACATAGTCAGATGCTGCACCAGGAATCTTGGAAGAACGTTCAAACCGCAAGAATAAGCTATCAGTGGAAGGTGTAGTTACATCAACTTTAGAACTATCTCCATAAACTGGATAATTCTGTTCATTGGATTGATAGGTTTTAAATAAACGATTATCGCAATTACAATCCTCATTCAAAGAACGGGAAGTATTCAACGCACCAGTAAATAACCATTCACCTACTGTCCCAGTGGCAAAAACAGCCGCATTGAAATCTAACTGAGTACTTTTATCTTTATCTGGACGCAGAAAATCGCGGTAACTACCAAAATAGTCAGTACCCCTAGCACCCAAACGCAAATCCACGACACCAGTCACTAAACTTGAACGTAACGCTGTTTCAAATTGTAATTGTGTATATGCTTCTAAATCATTGCTATTTGCTCGAATTCTGACAGTTTGCGCTTTCAAATCAGATTTCAAGGTTGCAGTAAACTGTCCATTTTTCGCTTCCACCTGAAAACCAGGTTCATCTGGTTTAAAATCAACACCAACAAACTCCCCAGATGTTGCATTTAAAGTAACAATTGCATCTCGATTAGAGCGATTACCATTAGCATCAACTAATTGTCCTTTAACGTTTGCAATCGAACGTCCATCCGCAGGAATACGAGCTTCAACTGTATCCAATTTTAAACTAGTTGGCGCACCCCTAACTTCAACTTTCACCGTAGATGCAGACTCAGATGTACCTACAATCTGTGCAGTAATGATATTTTCGCCTTCTTTGAGGGAAATACCATACCAAGTTTGTGTCACCAAATTGTTGCTAGAGTCAGTTTCTGTGCGTCCAATAGAGTCGCTATTAACCAACTCACCATTCACCCGCAACTCAATATTTGCATTCACAGGGAACTGCAAAACAACCGTCGCTGCGGGAATATCAGCAACTGAATCAGGAGTAGGAGAAAGGATTTTGATTTGAGTAGTGGGGGAAGATGGGGAAGAAATTGGCTTTTGTTCTTTCTGCTGTGCATCTATGGAAATTTCACTTGCGACAACAGGGAGAACCCCAGCTTCTTCTTTTTTATTCTCAGCTAATTTTTGTATACTTGCAGGTAATTTAACCTCCTTAGCAGGTTGGAAAGGCTGAATACCCTCTTTTAATGGTTTTTGATTCAGAGCTTTTTCTAGTCTTTTAGCCGTTGAGACGCTACCGGAACTAGTTACTGTAGGTGCAAACTCAACCTCTGAAAAAACATCAATGTTAGGCAAATCCTGTGATTGACTAATAAGTTGGGTGGTATCAGTTTTTTCCTCTAGAATTACCTCTTCCTTTGCAACTTTTTCAATTCCAAAATCTTCGTGTGCTTTATTAGACTCAGAACTCAATAAATTATCAGGAGAATTTATTGATTGTGCTTTCGCTATAGTGGGAGCAAAAACCAAGCCAAACGCGATCGCAAACCGTAGGTTAATCCCATTCACAAATGCTAGGTGAGAACGGTTAACTGCCTTTCTCAACTTAGACTTTGAAAGATCATTTACAACTTCAACCTGATAGCGGAACACTGGTAAATTTGTACTCTGCCTTTCCTGATCTTTCAACTCCGAAGCAGAATCAGATGTAATATGCAGTCGATGTATCATTTTCCTTCCTCCTGGAAAGTGGGGGTGACTGCAAAATTCATGCGTACCGTTCCACCTGGTTCCAACCGCACCAAACGCGATTGGCTATTACGTTCTTTAAATTTGGTATTAGGTGCGAGGGTATAACCGGGAAGACTACTTAAATCTAAAACTCCCGTATGACTCCCTGGTTTAACATTGGCTACAGAATACAAGCCATTTGGGTCAGTAGTAATACGGTTCCCATCTTGCATATAAATTACCGCATTTGGTATTCCTGGCTCCCCTGCTTGCTGCTCACCATCAAAATTTTTATCAACAAACACACGACCGATAACAGTACCGCAATCTGATGTGATTCCTGGTCTAATTTTTAACTGATGTATTGCTGGACCATCCTTAGAAGCAAAACCATTATCTGCACGTTGTGCATTGACGATTGCACTGTTCCTACCATCTCCCCGTACAGCATCGCTTGTAAGTTGCGCCGCATAGGCAATATTTAATACCAGACCCTGGGGAATTGCGGTATCAGTACGGAATGTCACCGTTGAACCTTGACGTTCTGCCGTCACATTGACAGCTTGACCGTTAATTTCGCCTCGTACCGATTTTGAGATAAAATTGAATCCCAAAGGTAAATTGTCAGTAGCAACAACATTATTTAAAGCAACATCAGAAAGATTTTTCACCGAAAGACGATAAATTGCTGTATCACCAGGTTCCGCAGTTGCTCTATCCCCAGATTTGACAATTTGCACCTGTTCTGGTTTACACATTCCCGTTGTAAATTGGAATGCTAATAAATCGAGTCCCACAGTTTCCGCATTCGGAACGAAAGCTATAGTATCCGTGAAGTTTGTACCACCAGTAGTGGTAATTGGTTGACCATCAAGGGAAGTAGCAATATATCGAACAATATTATTACCAATTCCACCTGTACTATCAACAATTTGCAGCTTGATGCGTCGTTGAGTGAAAATCGAATCTTTTGGTGGATTAACTACCAAAATATAAGTCTTACCAGGAGCAATTTGATTTTTATTAGGGTCGAATAAAAAGTTATAGGTACCTTTAGGTTCCTGGTTAGTCACAAAATAAGGATTACTATTTTCGATATTAGGTTTGAGTCCAGCCGGAACACCATTATTTTGAATATCGGGTAACTCAGTTCGCGTCAGAGGAACCAAATTACCTAACTCAGTTCCCGTCGGATCATTGGGATTTGCTTCATACATGCCGACAGAAAAACCTGTGTAATCTGGTAAAAGTTCACCACCACATCCTAAAATGCGTCCTAATGGATCAACCAAGGGTATTGGACTGGTATCTATCTGAGCAGATGTGCCTTGAAATGTAAATTTACTGGCAGGATCGCTATAAGAGTAACTGGCTTGATTATTAAGTAAAGGCAAGGAAGTTTTTGTTTCTATCTGCTGGGCGTTTGTTATACCTGTAGAACCATGAAAAACACTACCAATTAATAACGTTGTAGTTACCTTTTGCAACCATTTTCTATCGAGATATTTTCCTAAATATCTTCGTTTTTGGTGTTGCCGACGGTTCACTTAAAATTGCTCCTCAAAAATGCCATTATTCTATTAAGTAAATACACTTTTAAAACAAAATACTTTTGTTAAATAACTTCTAATTTTAGTCTTTCAACAAATCAAATATAGTAAACTATTTTTTACCCATAACCCTTGTAGAGACGTAGCAATGCTACGTCTCATGTCTATAACCTAAAAATTATTTAACCTTGACTTGATAGCTACCTTTAACAACACTCTTTGCTTCCACAGATGAAACCTTCATTCGCAGGTGGGTATAAGCATTTGCAGGTGCTGGTTTGGTTGCAACTTTGCCGTCGGGAAGAGTTACTTGCACGGTTGGATTTTCGACAAAATTACGTCCACCATCGATGCTATAAGTAACTTTTGAATTACTTTTATCATCTGCACTTGCAGACTTCAATACAAATTCCATACCTTGAGGAATTGGTTGATTAATAGTTAAGTTTTTAACTTGTTTGTCGCTGATGTTTTCGCCAGTAATTGTGTAACGTAATACATCTCCAGGCTGCACTTTAGCTTGACCCTTTAAAGCCAGCCAAGTCTTTGTTTGCTTACCTTGTTGATCTTGAGCAACAACTTGTTTCTCAGCATCAAGTTGTAAATTTACTTGCTGTTGTTTTTGAACGTTTTGCGCGTTTACACCCGACTGGAAAAAATTTTTAGCTGCGGGGACTTGAGCAATTACAGGTGCAATAGCGATGAATGCAACTGCTCCTAATCCTAACAATGAACTACGTTTCATAGAAAAACCTTTTGAAGTTGAAAAATACTTGATTCGTCGATTGCAAATTTAGATTCAGCTACCGTTTGTAAACACAACGGTAGTCAGAATCAAATGGAGAAACTGAGATTAATTAATTAACCTTGCGTTGGAAAGTAAATGTTCTTTGGATGCCAGGTGCTACCTGAACAGTAACTGTGTTTACATATTTGGTCACATCAGTACTGACTGTGGTTCCAGTTTGGTCGATACCAGAACTAGTAGCTGGATTACCACTGTAGAATTGAATCGTTGAAGCTCCAGAATCTTTCGCTGAACCAACGATATTGCTAGTATCAATTTGACCGCTACCATCGTTGTCTTTCGCCCAGTTATTCTTACCATCATTCGGGGTTGTACTCAGGGTACCATCTTCAGTAATTACAACTTTGTCAGCATTGAGAATTACGTTACCAGTTCCAGATTGAGCATCAGAAATATTTTTGTATCTGATTTGGTACTCAATGATATTGCCTGGAGCAGGTTTTCTGGCTACATCAGTAACTCCTGCGTTCGGGTCAATAACAGCGTTGGTGAGGGGATTTGTGTAACTTGGTGTAGATTCAAAGTCATCTTGACCTGCACCAACAGATGGACCAGTACCTGGCAAGACTCTTGACACTTTAATTAGTTGTAAGAAGCCAGTGTAAACGCGATCTATGGTGATGTTCCTCGCATCTGGAGCTTCAGCACCCAGACCAGGTGTCGAATCATCTATGAATGCTGTAATGGGTACGGGGAAGCCTTTTCCTGTGTCGGTAGATAATGGGGTACCTGTCGGTAAATTAATTTCCACACCGTAGTTCACGCTTGCACCTGGTGCAATATTGGGAACCGTGATGTATTCAGTAGTTGCATCGATTGGTGATTGGTCACCTTTTGTTGTTGGATTGCCATCAGCATCAAACACAAAAGTCGTTCCATTCCAGACATATTTCTTAGATTCTGATCCGTTCGTAATCGTAACTACGGTATCCACTGGTAAATCGCCAGGAGTTGCGGGTGGTGTGGGAAGAAGCGAAATACTGCTGGAGTTAGTACCGCTATTTTTAACTGTGTTGGTGAAGGCAACACCTGATGGATCTAATGTGGAACCAGGGGCTGTACCTGCTGGTACTAGGGAAGATTTGTTAGTGAAGTCATCGTTAGTTTGACCTGATGGACCGGTAGCATCTGCCTTGTTCTGAGGACCATTGAGTACTGCTGAAGCCACAGGTGCTTGAATCGTGAAGATGTTTGCTTCACCACCTGTTGATCCATCACCACTGTTGTTGTTACCTGTGTCAACACCAGTTTCAGGAGTTGTTGGTGCTACGGCATCAATGTAGCCATCATCAACGCTAGTATCAGGTAAGGTATCAGGAATACCATCACCATTGGTATCTGTTCCGGGAAAATCGATAGTAGCCGGGTTTCCGTCACTGTAATAGTTGCTAGGGCTTTGGTCACCCGATTCGTCGTATACTGGGGCGTTGGTACCAGGTGTTTGACCAAATAATTGGGCAATATTAGCAACGGTTAATGATGATGAAGTTACAGTTGATTCAACGGCTAACTGAATCGAGAAGCCATTCACCGTTGTACCGGGAGCGATGGAAGTAATAGTCGCTGGCTTATTGACGAAACCAACACGAGTTATACTTGTCAGAGTGTCAGTGCCTTTTAATGGGAAAGTCTTCCAATTAGCTGTATTAGCATCAGTTGTAAGCAAGTCGGTAGTGTAGACTGCTTGCCAACCAGGAGGTGCGGTTGGTGCTACTGCCAAATCTGTACCCGCAGGAATGGCATCAGAAACTAAGATATAGTTGGCAGGAGTTGTACTATCAACTTTAATGCTTGTACCTGTCAAAGCTGCTGGGGTAATTCCTTGTCCTGTGGGGTCAGTGGACTCAACCCGTAAACTCAAATCGTAGGTGAGTTTGTCATCTGTAATGGGGGTTGTTGTACCAGCATTGTTGTAAGCACTGCGAGTTTTAAGAATGGTGGCTAAAGCGAATGTCTTCAGCGTCGAAGCAACCTTAATTTGCTGAGTTGAACTAGCTTCACGAGTACCGTTAACTGGTGTACCATCTACTTCACCAGGGGTTTTATCAGCGTTATCTACAGTATAAATGTCACCACCATCTGGACTTCTTAGTTGGTTCTGAGCATCACCGGGGGTGTCACCTAGGGTAACGGTAATGATGTCATTGGCTTGAGCACCAGCTTGGACGGTAACTGGTACACGAACTAATACACTACCACCAGGGGCAATGGAGGGTATGATTACCTCAGCACCAGTGATATTTTGCCAAGTTGTGCCACCATCAATGCTGTATTGCAGATTGTTGGGTGTACCACCATTTGGTAACGTGCCGGAAACTGTTCCTGGACCTGTTGTTTTCGCTAAGTTAGGAACCCGGAATTGGGTTGCGTCGTTACCGACGTTGGTCAAAGTATAGGTGTATGCGAGTACATCACCAACTGCAACAGTACCACCATTGGCATCTGTGACTCCAGATGCAGTGACAGTGATACCAGCAACTTCTGCGACGCTAACAACGACTGTATTGGAAGTGGCATTGATAGTTGTCCCTGGGGTGTTGGGATCTTCGTAAGTAGCTGTTGCTGTGTTGCTGATGGATGTACCCGCAGCGGTACCTTCGGCTAATACAGGTGCAATAAATTGGAATAGGCTGCCAGCAAGTAATGCTGTTGCAACTATTGAACGGTAAGATTTTGATTGTTTGTGATTCACGTTTTGATGGTTGTTTTTTCTAGGGAGTTTTATGTCTTTTAGGTAGTTGCTCATGGGAATTAACCCCTGATTTAGTAGCAGGAGTTAACGTTGTTTGAGTCTGTGAAACCAAAATTTTAATTATCTATTATTCATAGACAAACAAACTATTAGCTAAATTTGATATGTTTCGGCTGAATAAATAGCTTGATTTTAATGCTATCAATGCTCTTATAATAATCCTAAATAATTCGTGAAAATCCTATGGATCGTAGGGCATAAATTGCTTCTTAGTAGAAGTATTGAAGTTCACCTTTCCGGATATTTGGTTTAAAAAAATATTTTTATTTTTCACAAATCATATAGGAGTTCTATATTTGATAGACATTGCCTCTTTTAAAGATGGAAGAACATAAGCTTTTATTCCTGCTTTTACTGTGTTATTCGTTACATATCTTCAGTCACTCTAGAAGATTTGGTTTTATTTTGTCTTCAGTATAAATATGGATAACTAAGATATTTCGTTCATCCATCAAGTTAATCAGGAATAAATAATTTTTTTCTCAAACAAAATATACAAATTACTGTATTTTTTTTGTATCTTACATGTTACATAAATTGTGTTTTTTGATTTGTTTGGCATGAATATTTATTGTCGAATCTAATTGAGAGCACTTATCAAAATTAACTACTGTTAACTAATAACAGAATCTTGATTGGAAAAAATCTCAGAATGTAAGTAGATAATAGATCCCTGAATGATTGAAGGAAATTGGGGATCTAATCATACTGGAGAACACTATGAATAAAAAGTTTGCAACTATTGACGGAAATGAAGCGGTTGCCCGAATTGCTTACAAGTTGAGCGAGGTGATTGCTATTTACCCAATTACTCCGTCTTCGGCTATGGGGGAGTGGACTGATACATGGTGTGCAGATAACCGTAAAAACTTGTGGGGGACAGTTCCCAGTGTGATTGAGATGCAGAGTGAGGGGGGTGCGGCTGCGGCTGCACATGGCGCTCTACAGGCTGGTTCCTTGACAACTACCTTTACCTCTTCTCAGGGGTTGTTGTTGATGATACCTAATCTCTATAAGATAGCTGGTGAACTTACTAGTATGGTAATTCACGTTGCTGCTCGTTCTTTAGCTACCCATGCACTATCCATCTTTGGTGATCATAGTGATGTGATGGCAGCTAGGGCAACAGGTTTTATACTGTTATGTTCGGCTTCGGTACAGGAAGCACATGATTTTGCTTTGATTTCTCAAGCTGCAACATTGAAAGCAAGAGTTCCATTTATGCACTTTTTTGATGGGTTTCGGACTTCCCACGAAATCCAGAAAGTGGAATTGCTACAAGATGATGAGATGAAAGTGTTGATTGATGGGCAAGCTATATTAGCACAACGCGATCGCGCTTTGACTCCAGACCGTCCTGTGCTGCGTGGTACGGCACAAAATCCGGATGTTTATTTCCAATCGCGGGAGGGTGCGAACCTCTACTATGAGGCTTGTCCAGGGATTGTACAGGGGGTGATGGATGAGTTTGCAACGCTTACTGGTAGAAAATACAAAATATATGAATACTACGGTGCTGCGGATGCCGAACGGGTAATTATTATCATGGGTTCGGGATGCGAAACAGTGCATGAAACGGTAGATTATTTAACTAGTAAGGGTCAAAAAGTCGGTGTTGTGAAGGTGCGGTTATATCGTCCTTTTGATGTGCAGAGGTTTGTGGAAGTTTTACCCAAAACTGTGAAATCTATAGCTGTTTTAGATCGAACTAAGGAACCAGGAAGTGCTGGTGAACCACTGTATTTGGATGTGGTGATGGCAATCCATGAAACTAGTTTTGAATCTCCACTTAGTAATTTAAAATCTATAGTTGGTGGACGTTACGGACTGTCTTCTAAAGAGTTTACACCTGCAATGGTGCGGGCTGTATTTGAGAATTTGGCAAACTCAAAACCCAAAAATCATTTTACTATTGGTATTAATGATGATGTTACCCATACTTCTCTAGAGTTTAATCCTAGTTTTTCCACAGAATCACTCCAGGTTGTGAGGGCAATGTTTTACGGTTTGGGTTCAGATGGAACTGTGGGTGCAAATAAGAATTCTATCAAAATTATTGGGGAAGAAACTGATAATTTTGCTCAAGGTTATTTCGTTTTCGACTCGAAAAAATCGGGTTCGATGACTGTTTCCCATCTTCGCTTTGGTTTACAGCCAATTCGTTCAACCTATTTAATTGAACAAGCTAATTTTATTGGTTGTCACCATTGGGTATTTTTAGAACGGGTAAATGTTCTGAGTAGTGCAATGGATGGGGCTATATTTCTCCTCAATTGTCCATACAATGCCGAAAGTGTTTGGGAATATTTACCAAATTCTGTTCAAAGAATAATTATTGATAAAAAACTCAAATTTTATGTCATTGATGCCAGTAAAGTAGCCCGTGAAAGTGGAATGGGGGGAAGAATCAACACAATTATGCAGGTGTGTTTCTTTGCCTTGGCTGGTGTATTACCACAGGATGAAGCTATTGCTAAAATTAAACAATCCATTGAAAAGACTTATGGGAAAAAAGGGACAGACGTTGTTAAAAAGAATTTGGATGCAGTAGATAATACGTTAGCTAATTTAGAAAAGGTAAAAATAGGCAGTTTAGATGCGCCATATGCGGCATCTATAAAAAATCCCCTAATTTCGGCACCAGAATTTATCCAGGAAACCTTGGGTAAAATTATGCTTGGTGAAGGTGATAGTTTACCTGTGAGTGCTTTACCTGCGGATGGAATTTTCCCCACGGGAACCGCGAAATGGGAAAAGCGGAATGTGGCGGAATTTATTCCTGTGTGGGATGCAGAGGTGTGTGTGCAATGCGGGAAATGTGCAATGGTTTGTCCCCACGCAACTATTCGGGGGAAGATGTATGATGAGTTGGAATTGAATCAGGCACCTGCGACTTTTAAATCCACAAATGCTAAAGATAAAGACTTTGCGGGACAAAAATTTACGATTCAGGTAGCACCAGAAGACTGTACGGGTTGCGGGATCTGCGTGGATATTTGCCCTGCCAAAAATAAAACGCAACCGGAACGCAAAGCGATTAATATGGAATTACAGTTACCTTTGCGGGAACAAGAACGAGAAAACTGGGATTTCTTCCTGAATTTGCCTAATCCCGATAGAACCAAACTGAAATTAAACCGAATTAATCAACAACAACTCCAAGAACCACTATTTGAATTTTCCGGTGCATGTGCAGGTTGTGGAGAAACACCCTACCTAAAACTATTATCTCAGCTATTTGGCGATCGCGCTTTGATTGCAAACGCCACTGGATGTTCTTCTATTTTTGGTGGTAATCTTCCCACTACTCCCTACAGTACCAATTCTGATGGCAGAGGTCCGGCTTGGAGTAATAATTTATTTGAAGATAATGCTGAATTTGGCTTGGGTTTCCGGCTATCTGTGGATAAACATGCTGAATATGCAAAGGAATTATTGCAGAGATTGGAAATTGCTGATGGTGAGTTGGTAAGTTCAATTTTGAATGCACAGCAAAATACGGAAGCTGATATTTGGGAACAGCGGGAACGGGTAGAATTATTAAAGCAATATTTGGCAACTTTAAATAACACCAGTGAAATCCAAAATCTTAAATCCCTTGCTGATTACCTCGTGAAAAAAAGCGTCTGGATTGTTGGTGGTGATGGTTGGGCTTATGATATCGATTTTGGGGGATTGGATCACGTTTTGGCAAGTGGACGCAATGTTAATGTGTTGGTAATGGATACAGAAGTTTATTCCAACACTGGGGGACAGTCTTCTAAGTCTACACCCAAAGGCGCGATCGCTAAATTTGCCGCCAGCGGTAAACCTTCGGGAAAAAAAGATTTGGGACTAATTGCCATGACTTATGGTCACATCTATGTAGGTAGTGTGGCAATGGGTGCGCGTGATGAACATACACTCAAAGTCTTCATGGAAGCCGAAGCTTACGAGGGACCATCACTAATTATTGCCTATAGTCATTGCATTGCCCACGGTATTAATATGACCACAGCCATGAGTAATCAGAAAAACTTGGTAGAATCAGGACGTTGGTTACTATATCGCTACAATCCCAACTTGGTAAAACAAGGCAAAAACCCCTTACAAATAGATATGCAGCAACCAAAACAAGCGGTGGGAGATTCAATGTATCAAGAAAACCGCTTTAAAATGCTGACAAAAAGTAAACCGGAACTTGCCAAACGTTTCCTTGATGAAGCCCAAAATGAGGTTAACGCACGTTGGCAAATGTATGAATATTTAGCAGCAAGGCAATTAAAGCAAGCTACAAAATAGAACGGATTTAGTGGCTATTTTAGGTTACGCGATCGCTTCGTGAGTCAATTGTAGCTATTTAGCGATCGCATTCACAAAAAATTCCCTCAAATTAGGCTGGAATACCGTAGTTTTTTTTGATTAGGCGATCGCTATACCCTTTGTGGTGCGGGCAAGATGCCCGCTTTAGATATACAAATTAGGCGCTTAACAGCTTACCTAAAACCCTATCACTGTCTGGGTGGGCATCTGTTAGTTGCCGATTATGGCACTCAGTATTTTACCTCTCAAACCATCCACTGTGAGTGTTGTTCGAGTCGCACCCAGAAAAACGGTACTGTTTTCAAGTGGACTCCCTCCAAAGATTTGATGACTATTTTCAAAGTCCGTCCATCGAAAGATGAGGTTATGTGTTTGTTTTTCTAGGCTAGTTACAGAAATCACAAATATTTTGACATCTGTATTAAACCTATGAGTACTCAAAAGCACCCCGAAACAAACCAGTCAGAAAGCGTTGACACAGAAATTAGAGAAGAACCCTCAGTTAAAAAAAGAAATTTGACGGCTAATCCGGGGGATAGAATTGCTGATGAACCCCAAACAATTGAAGAAAAGGCAAAGCAAGTTGCTGTAGATGTTCCTGACATTACAGGTGATCATGTAAAGGTTCCAACCTACTTTGTTGTCGAAGAACCAAATGGGGAGAAAAAAGCACTCCACCACGTTAAAGATGCGGAAGAGATTTCTGATGTAATTCGTCAAGCACGAGTTGACGAAAACGGAAATCGAATTTGGTGATAATAGTTAGAATTTTTAAGCAAACTTCAGACTCTTGGGGAACTATGGCAAGCAATCCACTGTTAACTATTAAAGATTATGGTCAAAGTATCTGGATGGATAATTTGACCCGTGATTTGATTCAATCTGGTGAACTCAAACGGATGATTGAGAATCAGGGAATCCGAGGTATCACCACAAACCCGGCTATTTTTGAGAAAGCGATCGCTAGTAATGCTTTGTATGAAACTAACATCAAAGCCGGATTTGATGCGGGTTTATCTGTTGAGAAAATCTACGAATCCTTAATCTTTGAAGATATCCGTAATGCTTGCGATCTTTTCCGTCCAATTTATGAAGAGTCTGAAGGATTAGATGGCTATGTCAGCATCGAAGTTCCGCCAACTATCGCCAATGATACCAAAATCACGATAGAGGAAGCCCAGCGCTATTATCGGGAAATTGGTCGGGAAAACGTCATGATCAAAATCCCCGGTACACTTAGCGGTGCGCCAGCCGTAGAACAGGTAATTAGTCAGGGAATTAGTGTCAACGTTACCCTGTTATTCTCAATTTCCAGCTACGAAGAAGCAGCTTGGGCATATATCCGAGGTTTGGAAACAAGAGTCAAGCAGGGTAAAGATATCACTAAGATATCCTCTGTTGCCAGTTTTTTCCTCAGCCGAATTGATACTAAGGTTGACCAGATGATTGAGGACAGAATGCACACCATCGGTACAGAAGGTTTGCAGATGGCAGCACGGTTAACTGCGGTGAAAGGCAAAGTAGCGATCGCTAATGCGAAAATAGCCTACCAAAAGTACAAGGAAATTATTCAGAGCGAACGTTGGCAAGCTCTATCACAAAAAGGCGCAAATGTCCAGCGATTACTCTGGGCTTCTACCAGTACCAAAGATCCTGCCTACAGTGATGTCATGTACGTCAACGAATTAATAGGCGCGGATACTGTCAATACTCTTCCCCCTGCCACAATAGAGGCTTGCGCTGATCACTGCGATGTTGCGAATCGACTAGAGACTAGGATCGAAGAAGCATATACCTTGATGGATAGTCTGAAGGAGCCAGATATTGATATCAATATCGATCAAGTAATGGCAGAGGTTTTGGATGAAGGTATAGATAAATTTGTTCAGCCTTTTGAATCACTGATGGAATCAATAGAGCTTTTGCAAAATAAGTTAGTAGCGGCTAAATAATATAGCTCATATCCTGCACCACAGTCACAACAACCGATAAGGGTTTAGGTGCAAGATATCAGATAGGACGCAATCTGTCGGGAAAATCAAGGTTTTGAGATTGCGACTCTCCGTAGCTTGCTTCTCCGTAGGAGTGGGAGTGAAGCCGCCGTGCGTCTACGCAATGACAGAAATGTCCACTTAAACATAGGAGATTCTACCATGGGATTTCAGGGCGTAATTTTGGATGTAGATGGGACTTTAGTTCTCAGTAACGACGCTCACGCTCAAGCTTGGGTAGATGCCTTTGCCAAGTATGATTACCAAATCAACTTTGAGGAAGTTAGGCAAATGATTGGGATAGGTGGTGATCAAATTATCCCTAAGTTTGCCCCGGGACTTTCCGACGCAGAAGGAAAGGGAAAAGAAATCATCACTTACCGAACTCAACTTATAGTAGATAAATTTGCCCCAAAGGTATCTCCTGCAAGTGGTGCGAGAGAATTGGTAGAGAAGATGCAGAATGAAGGTTTGCATCTAATTATTGCTAGTTCTGCCAAAGCTGAAGAATTGGGAGTTTTGTTAAAAGCGGCACAAGTAGATGACCTGTTGAACCAGGATGAAGCGACAACATCTAGTGATGCTAAGAATTCTAAACCAGCACCTGATATTGTGGAAGTTGCTTTGAGTAAACTGAATCTGCAACCAGAGAATGTGGTGATGTTAGGTGATACACCCTATGATGTTGAATCTGCTAACAAAGCTGGTGTTGAGGTGATTGCATTTCGCTGTGGCGGTTTCGATGATAGTTTGTTGGAGAATGCGATCGCTATTTACGATCATCCCGCAGATTTGCTCCAAAACTACGATAATTCTCCCCTCAGTAAGGTCTAAAGTTCCAGCCCTTTCAACGCGAACAAATGAACTACACTCCCCTTTTTAATGATTAGAGTTGTAAATTGCAAGAAAAAAGGTATTTTTTAGCAATTACAAATGTTTAGGCTATTGAATTATATAATCTTAGACACGAACTGATGAAAGTTGGGGAATACAATCATCGATTAAGAGATTGCAGCAGCTAAAATCATGATTTTTACAAAAAATAAGCAATAAGCTATCTCTAGCTATACCAATTTTCCACATCAGGTAAGCCAGTGTGTTTAATCGTTTTATTAATTGTGATTAACTGCTTTTTTTGTTTTGATTGTACTGCTCTAAAAGCCGAGTTGTTGAAACATGACCTTGTTTACTATCATAAATCACTGGAACTTTCGGTTTCTTTGTTCCTCTAGTCGCTTTTAAAAACTGTTTGAGATTAACACCTGTTGATAATTGTTGTAGAAGTTGTGCCATTTTCTCTCTTGAAAAAGTTTGGAACATTTCCCACTCCGAACAAGGAATTGCAATCATCATTCCCCTGTACGTGCCTTGAATTTCATCAACTAAGTAAAAATCAGATAAACCAGCTTCAATTTTATCTACTCCATGTACACCTCCTAAAACACCTCTTAAAGTTGCAAGTATGTTATAAGCAACTAATGCCATTGAAAACGAAAACAAAGCAGCTTTCGGATAAGCTAGAGTCTGAATTTCTCCATGAAAATTCTTAGTTACTGTTTGAACTAAGCTTTCTATACTCCACCGTTTACGATATATTTCAGCGATTTTTGTAGCTGGTACAGATCCTGGTAAATTGCTGAAAATCGCTATTTCCCATTCTTTATCTCGTGTTGGGACAAATAACTTTAATACGATGCGTCTTAATATTAATTCTTTTCCTTCGTAATTTATTTCGACCTTCTGTTCAAATAATTCCCCTGTTTCCATTGAACCAAGTGGTTTTAATTCTTCTAGTTCTTTAAACCCCATACCTCCATGTTGCCTAATCACAAAAAATGCTTTTTTATCTTGTATTGTAAATAAAAACTTTAATGTACAAAAGTTTCTATCTCCACACCATAAATCTTGCGGTTTTACTTTCTTTAAGACTGCATCAAACTCCGAACGTTCTTGTGCATGACCATCTTCAATTAGAACAATATCTGTGATAATTTTTGACTGCTGTTCTAATACTACTATCGCTTTTCCTGGTAGTGCAGATGCTGCCAAATTTCTAATTGCTTTTAGTCTATGGTCTGTTCCTTTCAGACAAGTCCCATCCACTACTTTTATGCAATAACCTGGTAGTATATTTTTTTGCTCTCCACCTACTAATTTCACTAATTCTGCTAAGTCTTGTCCTGTTTCTCTTACTAATGCTTCGCTTACACTTAGCTCAACACCACAAAGTTTGTTATATAGTGCTGTTGTGCTTACGCTTAAATTTTCTGCCCTGGCTTTGTATGCTGCATGAACTGATTTCTGGACTCCACACACTACTAAACTCATTAAATCTACTTGAGAAGAAAATAGCAAATCTTGTTGATACTGCACTTGTGCATGTTTTGTAAATAACCTGTCCATTCTCTCCGTTGCAAATATATGCGACATTAAGGCTCGCATCATTATGCTTACTGGACTTTCTTTTACAAATTGCTCAAAGATAAAAGACAGCATTTTCAAGCACCCTAGTACTAATATTGCCCAGGATACCTTGAATTCATCATTAATAACCTATATTGGGAGCGGGTTTCAGCCTTTATTCCAGTAGTTCATCTGTTCGCGTTGAAAGGGCTGGGGTTTAGCATTGCTAAACCCCTACAGGTTGTGATGCGATCGCGTTTATTAGGGTTGGGAATTAGTGCTAAGGTTGCATGACGAGAGTCGTTCGCGCTTTAGGCTCGTGTTCGGCACCGCTTCAGTTACAATACCATAATAGCTTTGGCAATATTTGACTTATGCTGATACAGAAGATTGTCCAAGAACTGCAAGATATTCCCGAAGATAAACTAGCACAGCTTTATGATTTAATTCATTACTTTCGACTAGGTTTAGGTCAGGAACATACACAACCCCGCACTCCTGGTTTATTGAAAGGACAACTCGGTGATGCTTTTTTTGAACCACTACCAGAAGAGGAACTCCAGCAATGGGAATGAGTTACCTCATTGACACCCATATTTTTCTATGGTGGCTCTTTAACGACTCAAAACTCAACACTAGTTGTAGAGAAATCATTCACAACTCAAGCAATCGCATCATTGTCAGCAGTGTTTCTGCTTGGGAAATTGCCACTAAATACCGTATTGGGAAACTACCCGAAGCTAAACAGCTTATTGAGGAATATTCACAGATATTACATAAAGCTAGATTTATTGAGCTTGCTATCACCACTGAACATGCACTCAGAGCAGGAAGCCTACCAATTGACCACCGAGATCCTTTTGATCGTATGATTATGGCTCAGGCTGAAATTGAAAACTTGCCTATTATCACCTACGACACAGCCTTTCACACTGGACTAATTCAGGTAATTCCCAACTTCAAGTGAATTCTACATCACGAAACTGAATATCGAAAAGACGCAGATGCGAAATTTGCGCGGCGAGATGCGAAGCTTGCGCGACGAAGTCGTTCGCGTATTTGTTGAGTTTGATAATTTAAGCGATCGCATTTATTAGGTTTGATAGTTTATGCGATCGCGTTTATGGGGGTTTGGGGAAATAGTGCGATCGCGTTTATGGGGGTTTGGGAATTAGTGCGATCGCATTTATTAGGTTTGATAGTTTATGCGATCGCGTTTATGGGGGTTTGGGGAAATAGTGCGATCGCGTTTATGGGGGTTTGGGAATTAGTGCGATCGCGTATTTAGTAGGTTTGGGATGGAATGCTAAGGTTGCATGACGTTATGCGATCGCGCTTGAGAATAAAATATGTTGAGATTGCTTTCTTACGTCGCTGTTTGACATAAATGTATAATCTGTATCCATAATTTATACCTCTTCTTCAGACTGGCGACGTTCATTAAAATATGTTAATTGCAGCTTATTTTTGTTCAATTATTTATTGTATTAATTTTATCTTCATCACCAGATTGATTTTAAGTATTATTTGTCTAAAACCCTATATAAATGTATTTTTATTCTATAAATAGGTTGTATATTTTATTATTTATATCATTAAAAAATGAGATTTTAGATATATTTAGCAATATACTTGCTCTAATTCATGATGTGGGTATATCCTAGTGGCTTGGTTGCTTAAGCCTCTACTTTGAGAAAATTTCTGTACCTGATGAACATAATCAAAAATTTATTTAATCTCTGACTAAGTTAACTTTAGCTATTACCTAAATCATTGATTACACGGTTAAATTTATATTGCTTATAAATTTAAAATATTGCGGAAATACGGAAATTTGTCTGTAAGAAGTTAATAAATTGTCCACTGATAACCGATTGCATTAATTAATTAAATATCTATAGTAAAAAGCCGAAGTAGCAGGAATTAAACCGCTGCTGAATTTGTCTTGAGGAAATGAGGGGAAATATGACTTGGGAAGAAGTAAGTATGACAAGCGACTTAGCAGTCGAACAATTACGACGCTATAAGGAGTATGGGGAATCGGTTTTGCAATATTTGAGTTTGGTTGCCGAAAATCCTCCTCCTAAACAGAGTTGGGTACATACTTCCATGGGTGAAATTCTTCAGCGATTGGAGCGTTGTGCGCGAAAAACGGTGGAAATTGCCACTTCCCCGGTAAAAATTGGGATTATGGGTGAATTCAGTAGTGGTAAAACTCTGTTGCTGGGTAGTTTAATTGGTTTTGCTGATGCTTTACCTGTGAGTGAAACCCCAACAACAGGGAATGTGACAGCGATTCGTTTGGTGCAGCAACCAGAATTGCAAACTACTAAGGTTGGAGATTTTACCGTACAGTATCTTTCCCATGAGGGGGTACGGGAGTGTTTGCGGTTTATGTTGAAGGAGGTGGAATTGCGGGGAAGTGCTGCAAGTCTCCCCCCTGCACCCTTAGCGACATTACGGAGTTTGCAACCGACGACGTTTGTAGATAGTAAAAGTATCCTCACTTGGTGTGAGCAAGCTTGGAATCAGACGCAAAGTTTGGAATTGCGATCGCTTCTGCGAGAATTAGTAGTGTTTGTGCGGACTTATGTCACTTTTGGGGTGGATATTTGCGGAAAAAGCTACCAAATTGACCAAATGACGGCAAAAAGGGGTTTAAGACTTGCTGAACCTCCGATGAATATCCTAGAACTGAGTTTTGAGCGGATTCCCAGTCAAGTTAGACAATTGGATAGTTTACCGCTTCCCAGTGCTGAGGATTTACAGGCAAGTTTTGCTTTGGTGAGTCGGATTGATGTGACGGTGGAGGTATCTCCAGAAATTTGGGATTTATCGGGGTTGCAGGGAAGTAATGAGTTTGTGCTGTTGGATTTTCCCGGTTTGGGTGCAGCAGATTCCAGTGTTCGGGATACCTTTTTATCGCTGCGGGAACTTGCGGAGGTGCAAACTATCCTGTTGTTACTAAATGGGAGATATCCAGGGGGTGCGACTGCGGCAAAAATCCGCAGTATGTTGGAGCGGGATAAGGGGGAGGATTTAAAGGATCGGATTGTTGTGGGGGTGGGAAGGTTTAATCAGTTACCTTTGAGTGCCAGTGATGAACGGGTAATTGATAAGTTGTTGGAAATGTCTCAACTCAGTAATGATACTGTTTTTTCGGTGTATGATGAGGGGTTGACGGAGGAGGAACTGTTAGAAAAGTTACCCATCCTGCAATTGAGTATTGCCAGTGCCAGCAATTTAACTACAGAAAAGAAGAATATTGTTTTACTGTCACAGATGTATGGTTTGAGCAAATTGGCGGAAATTTCCCGGTTGGTACAGGTTTCCTCACCGGAGTTTTTACCTGATTTGGAAGCACCAAATAAACCAGAGGAAGTGCAGATGCGGGAAAAATGGCAACAATTGAGCGAATTGTTACCAGCATCTAGTAATCTCCATAAACAATTGCGAAACTACGCAGATGATGGGGGTATTAGCAGATTGCGATCGCTTCTGAAGGAACATGTAGCTGTACACGGGATGAAGCAGTTGGTGGAGGATACTCAACGTTCTGTGGCAGCGTTACGGCAGGAACAGCTTAATCTGCAAAATTTACTACCTGAAGTTACCGCATATTTACCAGTTATTGAAAATCCCCATTTCCTCTCGTTACGGCAAGCGGTTGAGAATTTGGTGACTACTTACCGGGATTTTCATGAGGATTTGGAAAGACAACCGATTTTAACTAATCGTTTAGGGGTTCCAGTAAGTGAGTTGGTGAAGGATGAGTTAACTTACAAGATATTTTTTGATTGGAGTGAGTGGAATCTGCTATTAGATAGAACTAAAAATGGCACGATTACTTTGGAGAAATCGGAGATATTTTTTGAGGAGGATGAGGTTGATGATTCAATTCCCACTCAAAGTGATGATTTTTATCCGGCTTTTATCCAAACAATTCAAGAAATGCAGGGTTTTGCCCACGATTGTACGACGGAAGCTGTGAGTGATTTATTTAATAAGTTATCTCGGAATGTGGAGTTGGAGAGGAGTAAGATTAATTCGGTTTTGTTGCCGGAGATGGAACAGTATATTCAACACAATTTTGGCAATAAGCAAGCGCGTCTTTATCGGAATTTAATTAGGGCAATTGATCCAATTAATAAGTGGCAGAAGTTAATTATTGAAAGAAGTGGTTTGTTGGGAAATAATATGCCAATTAATGTGGATAATTTGTTCCCTTTAGCACA
The DNA here is from genome assembly GCF_000317435.1 of Calothrix sp. PCC 6303. Classification (NCBI taxonomy): domain Bacteria; kingdom Bacillati; phylum Cyanobacteriota; class Cyanophyceae; order Nostocales; family Calotrichaceae; genus Calothrix; species Calothrix sp. PCC 6303. The sequence continues at coordinate 4,694,931 of NC_019751.1, read as the reverse complement.
TCAAGATAGTCAGCATCAATGTGGACAAATTTTTGATTGGAGTCCTCATAAGAAGTTTCCGGTGGTTCCCCGTCCTTTTAATCATCAGGTTGTGGTTTTGAGGTTAAGGCATGAAATTACGGCGAGTACTAGTTTACATTTGGTGGAGTATGTGAGTCAGTTGACTAAGGTTGTGAAGTCTTCTTTTTCGATTGCTACTAAGGAAATTAATGATACTTTGCAGGAACTTTTGAAGTCTAAGAATGAGCCGCTGTTGAGGTATATTGCTTCGGCTGAGGAGAGGACTGGGACTCCTTTACCTGTTTGGTTGGAGATTTTGACGCAGATTATTTCTATTTCTGATCCTGGATAGTTAATGTAAATAAATAAAAGATTTTTAACGCAGAGGGACGCGGTAGACGCTTTGCGGCTTGCCGTAGGCTGGGAAGCGCAGAGTTTCGCAGAGAGAGGAAGAAGAGAGGAATGTAGAGACGAGATATATCGCGTCTCTCTATGTTTTATTTATATTTTTAGGAAGTTGATCAATATGCCTGTGAAGATTGAGTTACTTAATCGCTATCAGTTGAGAATTAAGGATAGTAATTTACTGGTTTTACCGATTATTGAGATTAAGCCGACTGATATTGTTAATGTTCCCCATGTTTCTGCTGTGAGGATTGTGGTTACGGGGATGCCTTTGGATTTGGTGGCTACTATTCAAGGTGCTTATAAGGGTGCGAGTTTTGAAGGTAATCAACTTTTGAAGCTTTCGAGTCCTCAACGGTTGAAACAAAGTGATTGTGTTTGGGATAAGTTACTGATTTCGGGTGTTAATTGTACGTTGACTGTGACTGTGGAGTATTTTAATTCGGATAATTTTGGTAATGCTGATTTGTCTGTTTCTAAAACTGCAATTTCGGAGTGCAATATTTGGACTTTTTCACCGGATTCTTCTTTGTTGACTACTACTTTGATTCCTCAATTATCTGGTTCTGAATCTGTGAAACCACAACTTACTTATCCTGGTTGGTTTGCGATTGATTTTGGTACTTCTAATTCGACGATTACTCTTTATGATCCGAAGGTGATTGTGACTCCTGATACTCTGCCTATTGAGCAGGAAACTAGGTTACGCGATCGCTTAACTGCTTGGATCAATTCACGCCCTATCGATGATATCACGTCTATTAGTCGCGGTGCTTGGGATGGGGAGTGGCAAAAGTTTTTGTCGGAACTCAGTAAGGATGCTGCTAGTCATCGCCAAAATCTAGGGGAATATCTGATTCAGGGGGTGAGTAGTGTCCAGCTGTTGGAGACTGTTCGCCAAATTGAAATCTGTCTCAGTAAGCGCTTGGATTGGTTCCGTCGTGCTGCTAGTAAGCATCTTAACCAAATATATCATGAGGCTTTCCGGGTTCCGGCGATGGAATGGCAAAGTTTGATACCTGCGGAATTGGATAAGAATCGCCGTCAATGCGAGATTCCTAGCGAGTTGGAGGTGACTAGTTTGGAACCCAGTATTGTTAATGGTACGGTGAGTCAGGTGAAGGTGATTTTGGGGGAACAGGCAAAGCAGCACCGTTTGAATGCTATTAGGCATGGTGAGGCGATTGAGGGCAGGTTTTTACATTCGCCGAAGCGCTATTTTGGACAGGATAAAATGTGTAAAATTACACTAAATAATGAGACGGATACTCTCCCTGTAAATACGCTGCTACAATCGGCTTATGCCCATCTAATTGAATTAACTGAGAAGTACCGTCAAAGTAATCCGGGCAGGTGTTCTGAGGGCAAATTCTACCGGGCTGTGGTGACTTATCCCACTATCGCTTCTCCGTTTGTGCGGCGGGAAATTGAAAATTTGGTGAGAAAGCTGGATATTGCTGATGTGCAGATGGCTTATGATGAGGCTGTATCTGTGGCGATTTTCTTTTTGTGGCGAGAATTTGGTGGTGATTTGAATGTAGGGATTGAGTCTTTTAAGAGTCGCTGTCGCTATGATGGGGATAAGTGGTGGCAGAATGTGTTAGTTCTGGATATTGGTGGGGGAACTACGGATTTAGCCCTAATTCGCCTAACTTTGACGGAAATTAACCCTTTTGAACCGGGGGAAGATCGAGGGGATGGGGGACGCTATTATAAGTTAACTCCTAAGTTATTGGGTTCTTCGGGACATTTGCAGTTGGGTGGGGAGTTAATTACTTTAAAGCTGTTTTTGCTGTTGAAGGTGGCAATTGCTGACAGTTTGTTGAGTGCTGTGGCTGGTGATAAATTGGGAAAAGATGTCCTGAAAGTACATCCGGAGGAATTAAGCGATCGCTTTCTGGAAAATGGTAAGTTTATTCCTGGGAAACTCCTAGCTTGTGTTGATAAGGAGAATCGGGAAGATGAGGCTTATCGGGAAGCTTTAAATGCTGCGGAAAAGGTGATTTCTACCCGGTGGAAAAATTCTCCGGCACGCGCTCAAACATTTTACACTCTTTGGGAACATGCTGAAGATGCGAAGTTGATTTTGGGCAGGAAGAGGCAAAAGGATTCTCCTGAACCTGTATATATGTTAAATGGGCAAAAGATTTCTGAACTTTTAGCCCAAAATGATATTAAGTTACCTGCGGTGATGATTGATCATTTGAGTGTGACTCTCACTGTCCAACAATTTGAACGGGCAACTCTTCCAGTTGTTAGTGAAGCTGTGGCAATTGCCCATGGTTTGGTGGGGAATACTTTATCTGATAAGTCTCAGCAGCAAAGTCAGAAAAATGAACAGGTGGATTGGTTAATTTTATCTGGCAAAACCTGTAATTTGGATTTGGTGGAGAAGGAACTATATAGAGTATTTAGTAAGTCTGATTATTTTATTTGGAATAAGGAAAGAGTCACCTTTGAACCGGAATTTACCAAGTTAGCGACATCGGCAGGCGCTTGTTTTGCGGAAAAACTGCGACAGTTGGGTTTTTCACCGAAAGAATCGAAAGATTTACTTCGTAAAGGTGCTAATCAACTTTATATTGATGTCAAAAATCTCTTTTATTTTCTTCCCTGTTCTTTTATTCGAGAAGTGATTAGTGCTAGTCCAGAACCAATTTTTAAAGCTGGGCAAGAACTCTATCAAATTAAGTCTGGTGAAGCAGTTGCGAAATTCCGAAGTAATTGGCAAGGGATGCAATTAACAAATAATATTATTCGTCAAGATTTTGAAAATATTAAACCTCAGCTATGGGGAAGTTATAACGGTGATGCTTTACGAAAAAAATTAGATATGAGTGAGGATGAATTTAAAAATCGCATCAAAATTCAATTTGAAATCAACCAGAGATTGGAAATAGATCTATTGCTATGTCATGGAAATCCCCATTATCTAATTAATCCAAATATTCTCTATTTAGATGCCGGAACAATTCTAAATTTACCAACCATAATTGATGAAAATGGTAACTTACTAGGACATATTGCCGTCAACGTAGTAGAATCAGCCAGTTCCTTAAAAACAGATGCCCATACAGTATTATTTTCTAGTGAAGAAAACCATAGCCAAAACCTAAAAACTTTCCGTGACAATTCTGGAAATATCCAAACATCAACAACCGGATTAATTAGTGAACTTCCGGCATTTCCCATCAGCGGTAAACATCACTTCTATTTTCAATTTCACAACCCCAAATCCAATAAATGGGAATTAATTGGAGAATTACCCCAACCAGAAATTAAAAGCGAATATCCCTGCAAATATTATGTAACTCTCAGTGCCAAAGGCATCATTAGAGTACATGCATTTGAAGTTCCCTATTGGGAAAGCCTAAATTCCGAAGACTTACAACAGGAAGGTTGTGTATTTCGAGATACACTCCAAGCGCAACCCAATGATATTGAAGTCAAACGAGATCCATTTTCTGGAGAACATTAGGAATGAGGAATGAATAATGAGTAATGAGTAATGAGGAATGAGGAATGAGTAATGAGTAAAATTTTAGATGGTAGGTTTATTCGTGCCCAACTGTACTAAGAGTAGTTTTGTAGGTAAATATCATAGATTCGGTTTCTTGATATCAATATCAAACTCTGTTTTCACATCCAGAATGATGACTTTATGGCAATATGGATCAGTTTAGCAAATTACTCACAACTGAAAACTCACGTTTAGCTTGGGTACTAAAACTAGGTTTATCTGGTTTACAAACCCAACTTGAGGAAGCACTCAAAACAACAGAAGAGGATGCAGGTAGGGAAACTTGTCAAGAATTAGTCAAACAACTAGATATCCTACTGAATCAGCAAACTATTAGCAATTCTGACTCCCATAAAGATATTCTTGAACCAGTGGATGTAGAATTAAAATTACAACCCGTTGCTGAAATGCTGGAAAACGATCCAGAAACAGCCAAATATTTACATCAAGAAGAATTTCGCAGTACCAAAGACGCTGACTTATGGAACGAAATTCAGAGATTTTTGCTACGTATCCCCGAAAGATCATCTAAACTGTGGCGCGATCGCATTCTCAAATTTACCACCGAAATTGGTGCATCCGAAGATAAACTTCCGCGTAAAGTCCTACCCTTTTCCCGTAGCGAACTAATTTACCCAGGTTTAACAGGAACACTCCAAACCACCGGACTTTGTTTAAGCGATCGCATTCCCATTTCCACCCAGATTATCACAAGCAAAAACGACAGCGACCTTTACTTTCTCGCGGGAATCCTCTCAACCTGCCTCAAATTCATCCAATTCGATTCTTCCCTACACCATGCCCTTAAAAGTGTAGATCGATTTGGTATCCGTCCCCTCAACTCCACCAACGAACGTACCAAATACGTCATTGCCCTCCTCGAAAGATTCCGTCGAGTCCAAGCAACAGCCCAAAACACAGACACCATCACCACCCTCAAAGCCAGACTTGACTTTGATGAAGCCATCCATTCCCTAGTATACCTGCCATCATGCGATCGCTATTCCTGGTGGGGTAAACTCCAACAAGAAACCCGTCGCACCCTCGATTCTAGCGTCGAAAAAGCCCGTCTTGCCGGACATCAAGTACAAATTCGTCCACTTTGGGGAACATACGCTGACATCTATACTTACTCCAAAGACGACCTCCAACTCGACATTGGAGGAATTAGCGGAGAAGTATCCGCCTGCCTAAGAGTATACGCCAAAATCAACGAAGAAATCCTTCCAGGGCGCGTCCTCTTTCGAGGAATCACAAATTGAATCAAGGAACAGAAGTCTTGCAAACTTTACTCTCTTGACTTTTCTGCAACTTCTCGTAATTGTTTGGTAACTTGTTCTACAGTATCAACACTAGTGGGACTAATCAAACCATCGTGATGGAAAGTATATACTTGATTAGTTTGAACAGCTTTTAACTTATTCCAATAAGGAAGCTTTTTAAATTCTTCAGGGTTGAGATTTCCAGATTCAATCAGAAAAATTTTATCTGGATTTGCTTCCAATATTTTTTCCTGAGAAAGAGTTAAATAACCAGGAAAACGACCATTTGATTCTAAATCTGCCACTAGATTTTTATAGTTGAATTTTGTTAATAAATCACCAGCCCAACTATTTTTATTTGGTGATGAAGTGGGTTGAGGACGAGCTAAAACTAAAACTTTTTGACCATTTTGAGGAATATTATTTAAGTAAGATTCAAATTTATCTAAAATTGGTTTAGGGTCGGTTCCAGTTAGTTTTGCTATTTCTTTTGTTTGATTATTTAGGTCTTGCCAACTACGAATACTGCCAGTACGAGTCTGTATTCCTAATTCTTTTAATTTACCCAAAATCTGGTCATGGAATCCTTCTGAACCGATGACTAAATCGGGTTTTAGAGAGACAATTTTTTCTATATTAATTGCTGTATTTCTCCCAACTCTAGGAAAATCCGCAAATTTAGCTTTGGCAACTACATCTGTATACCTACCACTAGGAACACCAACCAATTTAGTTTTATCTAGTTTATAAATCAAGTCTGCTGCTAATGGTGTGAGCGCAACGACTCTTTGGGCTTGTTGAATCGGTGTTTGCGTATTAGTTAAACTTTCAGTTTTATTTATAGTTGATTTTTTGTCAGTATTGGAACAGGCAAATAGATTAATGCTAAGTAGGGCTGCAAATATCAAAATTAAAGTTTTCTGATTCATGATTTTCTGGGGTTAATGTTAATAAAAAAAATATGAATAATGGCATCTGAATATTTATTGAAGATGCCATGTTTTTCGCTAAAATAACTAAAACTTCCAACTCAATCCAACTGCAAAATTAGTACCTGGTTGAGCATACCTCCCCCTCTGTGCTGCAAATGTAGCTGACCTTGCGTCAATAGTTCTCATATCTGCATATTGATAATATTCAGTATTAAAAATATTATAAACCCCCGCAGTCAAACTCAAATTCCTACTAATATTATAGTAGCCAATGAAATCAAACAATGCATATCCATCAGGCTCATAAAAATCTGTTTTCCGAGTAGGAACACCCCCATTAACGACACTAGTTTGGTTATCAACAAGAGATAATTCTCTAGCTTTAGCAACAAAAGTACCAATGAATTCTGCACCCCATTTATCCGTAGGTGATTGATATCCTAAACCAACAACTGCTTGTAGTGGTCCAACACTTGCAAGGGTTCTATCCCTAGTTAAATCATTCCCAACTTGCCATCCCAAAGCACTCTTAATACTCAATCCTCCAGGTTTGGAACTAAAGCGATATGCTGCTTTTAGTTCTACACCATAAATTTCGACATCGGGGATATTTTGAGCTTGGAAAACCTGGAAAGGTATGCGTCTTCCTCCACTGGGAATACTACCAAAATCATTCTGATCAAAAGAGACAAATGCCGAACGTTCGATGAAATTGCTATAGCGATTGTAGAATCCGGTGACACCAAAATCAAATTGTTGGGAACGACTACGCAAACCTAATTCAAAGTTGTTACTTGTCTCTGTTTCTAGGTCTGGATTTGGTATACCTTTGTGGGGACGAAGGGGAATATCTGCTCGGAAAGCAAAGTTTAATTCATCGTACAGTGGGGGACGAAAACCACGGGAATAACGCGCAAATGTAGTCGTTCCTGGGCTAATTTCATAGGTTAAACCCAAACTAGGATTAATTCCCGATGCTGCATAATCAACAGCTGGTCTTCCTTGGTTTTTCCGGGTAAATTCAAAGTTATTTTCTGCTTGAAGATCGTACACATCAAACCGCAAACCGGGGATGATTTTAAATTTACCATCACCCAAGGCAATTTCATTTTGTAAAAATGCTCCAAAGCGAAATGTCATACTATCGGGAAAATCTTTCTGGGGAAAGTTAGGTAAATTAACTCTTGCTCCAGTTGTGACATTAAAGTTCAGATAGTTTCGTTCGTTATAGGTGCTAGAAACATCAAATCCGTAGGTAAGACGGTTATTAATATTTCCTAATTTAAAGTCGCTACGAAGTTGGAGATTTCCCCCAAAAACTTTGTCGATCAATTCTTTATCTGCTTCTTCTTTTTGGATAGCACCACGACTAATAATACTGCGTTTACTATCTTCCTGAATTTGTGCATCTTGATAGTAAATAATTGCCCTAGCAAATTGTAACCATGATTTACTATCAGGATTATTCAACTGATAAGCTAAACTAAATCTCGTCCTATCGGTGGTAACTTCTTCCCGTAATGCTCTTGTACTACCTTCAAAAGCAAGTGAAGGGAAATTATCAAGGGAAAACTTAGTATCTGCAACGTTATTAAAGTATTCTCCAGTGAACTCTAAAAAACTAGTTTTATCAAAATTGTAAGTGACTTTACCCAAGAAATTATTCCGGTTGATATCCTGATTATCTTGATATTTACTATTTCCTCCCCCAATTTGTACTTCATTGCGATCGCGTCTGGTATAGATAAACAATGTATCAAGTTTATCGAAGCGGTTTGCTTGAGTAATTGTCCCTACAACTCCGGTATCTTTACTACTGTATTGTATACGAGCATTCGTAAATGAGTCTTTTCCTAATGTATCCAGTAAATTACCAGCATTGGCAGTATTGAAATTAACAGTTCCCCCTAATGCATCACTATTCAATATCGCAGAATTATTCCCTTTGAAAATTTCCAAAGAATTTAAAGTTTCGATATCAACATAGTCACGTCCAACTCTGGTGGTTCCATAGCTATATTCAGAGGGAAGACGAATTCCATCAACTTGCATATTCACCCGGTTTCCATCCAATCCCCGCACATTTACACCCTGCAAACCACCACGGGAATCATTGGGTACAGAAACTCCAGGTTCATACCGAATTAAGTCTCGAATATCCCTTGCTTGTTGTTTCTGAATTTGTTCTCTATCGATGACTGTAATTGTTCCTGGTGCTGTTTCTTCAGGGTTTGCAGTACCTACGACAGTTAACTCTATATTTTCCTCTGTTGTTTCCTCTGTTTTTTCTGGGTTTTGAGAAGTTGTATCTTCTGTTGGTTGCGTCGGTTCCTTCGCAATAGTTACTTCAGGAATAATGGTAAAGAGTAATCCTTTGCTATTTGGAAGTTCTTCAATTTTGGGTAATTTTTTATCTCCAACAATCTTGATTTCAACTTCATTTTCACTGCTTTGGGTGACACTAACTAAATTTATTCCTGGAATCGGATTAGTTTTGGAAAAATTTCTACTACCAGAAAGCGTGAGTTTTGTATTGTTTAATTTGACAATAGTATATGTGTCATAATCAAGGATTTCCCCCTCTGGATTTGCACCCCTAACGGTGTCTATAAATAAATTTAATCCTTTTTCAGTATTAACTAGATTTACTCCGGTAATTTCCACTAACCGAGAATTTTGGGCAATTTCAAAAGAGGTATTTTTGACTTTTATTTCCGTCCCATTTGCAGTCAGAGGAACTGTCAAAGCAATGGACAAGCTGATGGTAATTATTTGAAAATATTTTTTGGACATGGATATGTTTTTAGTTAAGGTTAGCTAGAATTAAAAATCAAAGTGTTCTGTATGCTGTGAAACTAATAAATTTATTAGAGTAACAATAATCATTCTCATCATGAATATATGATTTTACTGGTTAAAAGCTTTATTTTCTCAGCTTAACTAGTTGACCTATAGAGATGACATTGCACAAACCTGTAAACCAACAGGAGTATCAATAATTAGAGCTTCAACATTAAAAACCTGTGCGATCGCATCTGGGTTTAAAACCTTTGCGGGTGTTCCCACATCCCACAGATGACCCTGTTTAAACAAAGCAATCCGATCGCTATATCTAGCGGCTAAATTTAATTCATGTAGTACGGTGACAATAGTTAATTGCTGTGTTTGGTTTAATTCTTTGAGTAATTCCAGTAATTGTAATTGATAGTTAATATCTAAGTAAGTCGTGGGTTCATCTAACAACAAAACCTTTGGTTCTTGTGCTAAAGCTAAAGCCAAAAAAGCCCGTTGTCTTTCTCCCCCAGAAAGATTTTCCACAGAGCGATCGCTAAAAGCTTCTAACTGGGTTTTTTGAATTGCTATTTCGACTTTCTCCCTATCTTCTGAAGCTAATTCCCATTGCCACCAAGGTTGATGGGGTGTGCGTCCTAAACTAACCAATTGCCTGACTGTCAAACCAGCAGGAACTGTTTGTTGTTGGGGTAATAATGCCAGCTTTTGTGCGACTACATTTGCAGGTTGGGAATGAATGATTTTCCCATCTAATAATACGGCTCCATGTAAAGGTGAAAGTATGCGAATGAGTAACTTTAAAAAAGTTGACTTCCCTGAACCATTTGCACCAACTAAACTTAACCATTCTCCAGTTTGTAAACTTAAATTCACATCTTTGACAATGGGAATCGTGGTGTAACCACCTGTTAAATTTTGAATTTCTAAAGGCATTTTTGTTTTGGATTTTGGATTAATTAGGCAAATTAGCTATCAGCAGATACATACAAGTAGTGGAAATGAATAATCACAAATTAGTTTTACGCTGATAGAGTAACCAGATGAATAACGGAGAACCAATCAGCGCAGTCACAGAACCAACAGGTAACTCAATCGCATTTAGTCGGGAAAGCAAATCTGCAAACATTAATAACCAAGCTCCCCCCAAAGCCGACAATGGTAGTAAAATTCGGTGGTCACTCCCAACCATCAAGCGAATTCCGTGGGGAACCACCAAACCAATAAAACCCACCAACCCACTGACGCTAACTGCTCCTGCTGCGAGTAACGTTGCAACCCCCGCGATTAAAAAGCGCGATCGCACTAAATTTACTCCCAAACCCACCGCTAGATCATCTCCCAATGCCAGCAAATTTAAGGAACGTGCTAACAAACACCCCCCAATCAAAGCGATAATTACATAAGGTGCTGCGGTTGTCACTTCCCTCCAACCTCTTCCATTCAAACTCCCAATCAACCAGTTCAATGCTTGTTGAATTTGTCCATCTTCTGCAAGCAAAAGTAAGGTACTTTGAACAGCACCAAACAATGAACTAACAGCAACTCCACCTAAAATCAACCTTTCCACCGAAATTTTATTACCCGAACGACCGAGAAAAATTACGATGGTTGTTGTCACAATTGCACCCACCCAAGCAGCAAGAGGAATCCAAGCTTGGAAAACCTGTAGTACCACCATCACAATTACAACTAAGCCAGAACCCGCTGAAATCCCCAAAATAAAAGGGTCTGCGAGACTATTCCGTAACATTCCTTGGAGTAATGCACCAGACATCCCTAAAGCCGAACCTACTAGAATCGCTGCTAAAATCCGGGGAATACGTAGATCCCACAGTATAGTTTGTTGAAGTTGATCGCCTTGACGAAGTAGTGCTTGCAACATCTCCTCAAAAGTCAACGGAACCGCACCTTGGGAAAGTGACAGCAACAACGTCAAAAAAAGTCCAGTTATCAGAAATCCCACTGCAAACAGTACACGATGTTTTGTGAAAACTGCTTGAATTTGCTTGTGAAAGGATGGTGACAATATATTCATTGACTGAAAATAATACCTGAAAACTTCACGATTTTATGAATAGTATAAATAAAATCTCCCTAATCGAGAGCTATTACTAGCTATACCATAAAATCTAAGTATTTTTTCGCACAATTAATACATTTTTCTGATTTGCTAATATGACAGCATGTCGTATTTTGTAGGCTTTCAGCAACTACAGATAATTTATTCAAATTTTTTTCATTCAAAATAAAGCAATAGCTTTAATAGATATTTTTCTCAATAATTTTCCTAAAAAAGCGATCAGAATTGAAGAGAAGCTAACGACTGAAAAGAATGTTTCTTCAGTTTGAATACGCAAAATTTTTGTCTTGAGTCGAAAGAAACCGGGTTTCTCGGCTAAACGAAAAGTTTTGAACAACGTCAAATCAAGCTTTTTACATTACCACCTTGAAAGGGCTAGTCATAAGGACTTACGCGATCGCTAAGGATTAACAAATGCCTATAATAAAGTGCCATTACAGTTTAAAGTCTTGCCAGGTGTCCGAGAAAAGCTCAAAACGATACCGAACGTGGCAAGACAAACTTAGGAATTATGTTGATGAGTTAATTAAAGATATTGACAAAAAGTAAGCTCTGTCTAGTTATCGGTAGAAATTAGTTAACAGTCACTAGCCCTTCTTCCGTTGAATCTCCTCCCGAATCTCCTCCAAATCCGTAAAAGAATCAGCAACATTAATCAAAGTATCACTAGTCATGGAAGTCAAACTTACCACCTCAACCTGTACCCCTTTATAAGCCACAGAATTGACAGCATAAGCCAAATCTCCATCACCACTCAACAGAATCACCGTATCGCAATACCGAGCCAAAGTCAGCATATCCACAGCAATTTCCACATCCAGATTAGCCTTTTTAGAACCATCAGGAAACTGGATTAACTCCTTACTGACAACACGATAACCATTACGACTCATCCACAGCAAAAAACCCTGCTGCTTCTCATTCGTACTATCGCAAGCACTATAAAAATAGGCACGAACCAGATTACGATCCTTAACTAAGCACCGCAGCAACTTAGCATAGTCCACCTCTAAATTTAGCTGCATAGCCGCATAAAATAGATTAGCACCATCAATAAAAACCGCTACGCGTTCGCGTCTTGTTTCCTCCTCTTCCCTTCTAGTGCGCGAAACATTTGTTTTATTAACTATCCTTAACCCAGGTTGTTCCTGGTTTTGATCAGATTCTAACTTTAAACGTAAACCGTTATTCATCTGAGGTCTTGGAAGTAGCTGCATATCCGATACCGCTCCTCAGTACATATTATTGTTATCAAATTCAACAGGAAAAATTACTATCCGGATTTAGTTCCATGGTTCGCTATAGTCTGCCGCTAAAAGCATCTATTTTGCCCATATCTAAATAAAAGCTTAAGAAAGTTAACCAGCCTTTTACCTCACTAGAATTTAATTGACGCATTTTTTAATATTTTCTTTACTTTTTACAATATTTTTCCCGCAGAATAATCATCAAAGGTAAAAAATATACTTTTTGTAATATTTGTTAACATTCTTTTTATCAAAAGTTAAAAATAAAGCTGTTAGCTGCGCCTTGCCTTAGTTACTTGCCGTGATGCTCAAATCAGAAACCGAGACTTTACCTTAAACAGCAAGAAGGTTCACACTGTACCTGTACTCAGGTCAGTGTTGAGATGCGAAAATGCGGCAAGCAGAGCTACACCGCATTTTCGCTCATGAATTGCGCGTGAGTCGAGTTGCGTAGTCTTGACGTTTTTGTAGCTTGCTTCTCGCTCTGCGAGTACAAAATATTTCTTTTTTCTGATAGCGCAATCATTTAAAAACCTGTTATCATAAATATAGAAACGCGGTAAGGTCGATACCATGTATAGAGCAATTAAACTTAGGATTTATCCCACTGATGAGCAAGAATCATATTTAGCTCAATGTTTTGGCAATACTCGTTGGTTGTGGAATTATATGCTTAATGCCACTACTGTCGCGTATAAAGAAACAGGGAAAGGATTTTCTAAAGCAGCAATGGATAAGTTGCTTCCAGGGTTGAAAAAGGAATATGAATGGTTAGGACTCGCATACAGCCAAGTGTTGCAACGAGTCACATTCAACCTTTCAAGTGCTTTTGTCAACTTTTTTGAAGGACGTACTAAATTCCCTAACTTTAAATCTAAGCATGGTAAACAATCAATTCAATATCCCCAAAATGTGAAATTGATGCCAGAGGATTCTGTGATTAAGTTTCCCGGTAATTTGGGGTTAATCAAAACCGTGTTTCACAAAGAACTGCCAATTGCAAAGTTCACAACTGTAACAATATCCAGAAATGCAGACGGTAAATACTACGCTTCTATCCTTTTTAATCAGGAAGATACGCCAGTAGTAGCAATTAGAGACGCTATTGGTGTTGATTTGGGATTAAAAAACTTTGCTATAACTTCTGAGGGTTCAAAATATGACCTGCCTAAAAAGCAATTAGCAAAGTTAGAGAAGAATAGAAAACGCAAACAGAAGAAATTGGCTAAGAAGACAGATAAAACTTCTAATAAACGTCGTAAAGCCAAACGAATAGTAGCCAAAGTCTCTAGCAAAATAGCTAGAGTAAGAGAAGACTTTCTACACAAGCTATCTCGCAAAATAGCATACGAAAACCAAGTTATTTGTGTAGAAGATTTGGCAGTAAAGAACATGGTTAAAAATCCCAACTTGGCAAAATCTATATCAGACCAAGGATGGGGGATGTTTCAAACTATGCTCAAATACAAAGCTGAGAGATTTGGTCATACCTACCAAGAAATAGGACGTTTCTTACCATCTTCTCAACTTTGTAGCAATACCCTACTACCAATCCCAATGCTACAGAAAGGATATGATTCATTGGGTGTCAGGTTTGTAGATTGTCCTCACTGCCTGAGTAAGCATGATAGAGATATCAATGCGGCAATAAATATTAGAAATGAAGGTTTGCGACTTTGGGCGTTAGGAACTAGCGCTTCTGCCCTTGGAGGGGATGTAAGACCAAAGTCTTCAGGACGTAAAAAATCCATGAAGTCCGAGGCAATCCCCTGTGAATTGGGAAGCCCACACCCTATCTGTACTCAGATGGGTGTTGGGTAGTTCACTTCACAACAGATACATCTGCTGCTAAATCTTGAAACATCGCAGTAGTTAAATATCTTTCTCCAAAAGAAGGTTGAATTACCACAATTAGTTTGCCAGCATTTTCGGGACGCTTACCAATTTGGATAGCTGCGTATAGATTAGCACCAGATGATATTCCTGAAAGTAAACCTTCTTCCCTTGCTAATCTGCGTCCATACTCCATTGCCTGGTCATCACTGACCGGAAATATCTCATCAATTAACTCAGTACGCATAATATCGGGAATAAATCCAGCACCAATACCTTGAATTTTGTGAGGTCCAGCTTTGCCACCAGCAAGTACAGGGCTATTAGCAGGTTCCACAGCTACAGCATAAAAAGTGGGTTTTCGATCCTTAAGAATTTCTGTAATTCCTGTAATTGTTCCCCCAGTACCCACACCAGCAACCACCATATCTACAGTTCCATCAGTGTCATTCCAAATTTCCTCAGCGGTGGTTTCGCGGTGAATTTGGGGGTTAGCGGGGTTACGGAATTGTTGCAACATGTAAGCATTCGGAGTGCTTGCTACCAACTGCTCTGCACGGTTAATGGCACCTCGCATTCCTTCACTTCCTGGGGTTAATTCCAAAGTAGCACCATAAGCACGTAACATCGAACGACGTTCTAAACTCATGGTTTCCGGCATTGTCAAAATTAACTTATAACCCCGTGCAGCTGCCACCATTGCTAGGGCAATTCCAGTATTTCCAGAGGTGGGTTCGACAAGAATTGTTTTTCCTGCTTGGATTAATCCTGCTTCCTCAGCAGTTTTCACCATATTCAAGCCGATTCTGTCTTTTACTGAAGCTGCGGGGTTCATGCCTTCCAGTTTGAGGACAATTCGGGCAAGACAACCATCAGCTTGGGGAATGTGATTCAGTTGTACTAGGGGAGTTTTGCCAATTAACTCAGTTACATTATTTGCGATTCGCATTTTCTCAAAACTCCTTAAATCCTAAATTTACTACATAACTATTGTTCAACAGACTTTAGGGAATTTTTCCCATCCATTTGATTGAGTACATAAAAATCAGCACCCCATCTCAATAAATCTCGTCCCCCTACCCCAAATTACCCGCACCCTTACCCCAAAAAAAAATGAGAATATCTACCAAATATAAAGGTTAGAGCGTGAGTGCGATCGCAATCAGTCTAATCATCTTAATCCACCGTTCAAAAATGAGTACTCACCAAAGCAACTGATATAACAGCTATAGGATTTACGCAGAGATTCCCCTCTACCCCTCCTCGTAAGGGGAGGGGACTTCTTACCTCCAATCTACATTCGATAAGTTAAGAGCGTCATCCCCACAAATATTAAGTTATCAAAGTACATTTATTTAACTTTATTGATTCAAGACACATCAATCAATATTCGGAAAATAATCATATCAGCAAATCAAAGGAAGTTCCTCGTCATTGCATGGCGAGTTCTATTTGAATTGCCACGATTTGCCTCAATTATAAACTACCAAAACGATAATTTCTCCCATTCAATCACTTATCGTCTCACTCGCTACAACTTATCTAGCCAGAGAGAAATAATATGAAAATTAAGCTTCAGAAAATTTTCATAGTTTGTTTAGTAGTTATAGCAGTATTTTCTCCTGGATTAATGGTATTCAATATCATTTGGCAGCGACATTTGGAGTTGATACAATCACAAATTACTACTCAGCATCTGAACCTTAGTTCTTACCAAAATTATCATGCACCCGATGACTCATCAACATCAATTATAGACCTATTTCAACAACCGCATCTCGCCATATTTATTCAATGGTTGTTTGTCGGCGTTCCCGTATCAATTGGAGTTATCCTATTTCTCTACGATAGATATTTAATTCATCGTGCGACTACCCATCAGCAAAATGTTGATATGTTAGAACGTCTGTATCAACAAAATATCAAAAGATAGAGTATTTTTTCTAATTAACTATTAAACCCAAAACCATGACCGATCAATTCTCATCACAAATCAATCAAGAAGAATCTCCAGAACAACTAGAAGATTATTTTGGACTAATTGATAAATTGTTATCTTGTCCAAACGGTCAGGAGCCAGAAATAATTAGAGAAAATCAATCTTTAATAGATGCAGATTTTATCAAAGCAGCATTAAAAGTTGCAACCATTTTTGCCCATGAAGGTAATCAAGAAGGTGCTGAGTTTTTAGTTCATATTGCGCGTGAACTATCAAAGGAATTAGGCTACTACCCTAATGTTGAAACTAAGGAGTAGAAATGCTATTAAATGCAGCAGAGGCTAGCAAAATAGCGTTAGACTTCCTTTTTGAAGAGTGGACGATTGATCCAGAAGAAAGAGATTGGTTTGCTATCATTAGTTGTCGTCCAGTTGGTGAAAGTTGGTACATAGTGGAGATAGCTGTTCAAGGATTTCCCGACCGCTGGTTTATTCAAGTGTATGACAATGGAGAATGCGATCCAAATTACACTTTCATGTCACCAGTTGATGGACTTCAGACTTCATGTGATATGCAAAATATACCCACGATTATTGCTGAAGTACTAGTGTCAGAACGCAAAAATCGTTAAATCCTAATACTTGCAGCTAATTGATCATAAATCCTCTGTCAATCAAGGTAAGAGGCGGCTTTTTGAAGGGAGCAAAAAAGCGAAAATAAAAACTTTTCCCTTAAAAGGCTAGGCTTCTGCTAGGTTTGCTATGGTCAACTATAAATATAGCAAATAGCGATTTCAGTGATGGTAAATAAAATCTGACTTCTAATTAGACTTTGTGAATTTAGCGCAAAGTCTTTTTGTTTTACAGTAACATTTTAAATAACTATAAATATTACCTTTTTAGCATTTTATATCAATAAATATATGCTATGTTTATAACGTGATAGACGCTACGGTTTTTTCCAATGAATACAGAAGACCTCCTAGCTAAAGAATTCACGCGAATAATCCAGGAATATTATCCAGCTGTCGGGGAACTTTTGGATGGCTGTTACGTGAAGATAATTACCTCATATTGGGGACGACCTCCTAGACGTTTACGATATGTCGGTATCTACTGCACAATGGATATAATGCCTTATATCCAAGCTAGAAAAGAAGTATTTCGAGAGATAGCAGATAATATGGGATTAATGCAAGTAGTGTTCTTAAATGCAACAAGATTATTACGCGATCCAAAATCCACATTAAAAGATTCTGATCCACGTTTATGGTTAGAATTACATCTAATTGCAGCATAGAAAAAATCTTAAGTGAATCTCTCTTTAAAATATAAAATATTGGTGCTAATTGTGATTCACGAATTTGATCCTTAAAAGATGTAAATTCATTTCAACCTACTGATTTTCAGTTGAGTAGATACAGCATATTTAAAGTTGATGAAATACAGTTTTAAAAAATGCTGTAAGTGCTAGCCTCAAACAAAAAATGGCTTGTAAAATGAAAAAATCAACACTTCCTCCAGATGATATGCCTCCGGCAAAAATCACACAGCAAGATAGAATTATCCAGGTGGAACTAGAACGTTCCATCGGGAGATGTGTTCTTGAATCTTGTGATCAAATAACCCAGGCATTACTCACAAATTGCCAGTGGTATATCACGACAAATGCATCAACGGTGAAAATTGTTATTGACTGTCCAGACATCATTAGCTACTGGCATATAGTTAGTAATATTCCCCAAATTGGTAAACAACTAGAAAAATTTTCAGGTGATGCCAAAATCCGCGTTTATCCACCCACTGGAAAAGGAATGCCATTTGAAATTAGTGTCAATGAAATTACAGCTTATCGTGATTGGCTGTAACCTTGAGCCAAATGCATCAAACATCCATTAAGCATCAAATTATAAGGGGTTTTATATCCCCGATTTCTTCAAGAAGTCGGGGGTATATATTTTTTGGGAATCAAGTATAATTAATCTATTAATATCATTTTTAATAATAAAAAGTATATTCTGGTGAAACAACAATCTAGCTGGATACGGATACTGGAAATAGCGAAATTTAAGACAAATTTAAATATTATCACTACTTATAAAGTTAACTTTATTGCTGTCATTATTTGCTCTTTCATGATAGTGATGCTCAAGCCTTGGTTAGGATATGCATTAATGCCAATATCCACTTATAAAAGTTACTCAATCCAAGGCTTTACAGTTCTTTTCAGCCAAGAATTACTCCAACACCAATCCCAAGCTAATGAAGCACGCAAAGAATTAAAGTCACAACTACAAAAAATTCATGATGTGATGCCAGTAAAATCATGGCACGCTTTACAAAAAGTGAAAATATGGGTTGAATGGCAGCGAAAAAGTAATAGTGCTGCTGAGTTTCATATTTCTGCTAAATGGCTTCAGCTAAATGGTTATCATCCACAAAAAGCAGGTAGTGTAGAAATTTCCAATGCAGATAATTTTGTACAATGGTCGCGTCTAGATCAGCCTTGGATGATACTACATGAATTGTCCCATGCATACCATTTTTTAGTATTAGGTGAATCCTACAATGGGATTATACATGCATATCAAGAAGCTGTGAATCATCATCTGTATAAATCTGTTGATTATGCCAACGGTACAAAGAGAAAAGCCTATGCATTAACCAATGCTATAGAGTATTTTGCCGAGCTTTCGGAAGCATATTTCGGCAATAATGATTTTTATCCTTTTACGCGTCGGCAATTAGCAGAATATGATCCTGTCGGTTTTCGACTAATGCAGCAAGCATGGGAAGAGTAAGCTATTGTTGAATGGTAACTTTCGGTAGCTTATTTTGCTGCAACCCCCTCCAAAGCCTCATCCGTTACATCATATAACTGCCGTAATTTCTCCAATTTCTCTGCATCTGCGTCCCAAAAACCCCTCCCATTTGCTTCTAACATTCTGCCAATAATATTGCGAAAAGCTTCAGGATTTGCTTGACGTAATTTATCTGCCATCTCGCTATCAAAAGCATAGGTATCAGCAGCTTGTTCGTAAACCCAGTCATCTGTAAAATCGGCAGTACCCCCCCAACCAATTAATGCTGTCATGCGCTGAGAGACCTCATAGGCACCGCCGGAACCTTGATTTACCATTGCTTCCGCCCATTTAGGATTTAGTAATTTGGTACGGTATTCCATCCGGAGTAAATCATCTAAATCACGAGGTGTTGTATCCTTGGAAAAACTTTCCACAAAGCTAGTTTTTACCTTTTTTTCACCTTGTTTTTCTGCTGCTTTCTTTAATCCCCCCGTATTCGCGTAGTATTCTTGAATATCAGTTAATCCATATTCCACAGAGTCAATTTCTTGAACTATTTGAGTTGTGGTTTTTAGTAATGTTTGTAAAATTTCTGGACGTGCTTGTCCTTTATCTTTTCTGCCATAACTAAAACCGTTACGACTTTGCCAGGTATTTCCCAATTCATCACCATTTTCCCAGTTCCCATCCACAACTTGATCATTAACTAAAGATCCAAAATCACCTGCGGGGTTAGAAAACAATCTGGCGGAAGCATTCTCCACACCTTGAGATTTTAAAGCCAAAGCATGTTTTTTAATAAAGTTCTCTGTCTCTGATTCATCTGCATTTGCTGCACGTTCAAATAAGTCATCTAATAGTTCAATAATATTCACAAAACTATCACGAAAAATCCCTGATAAATTAGCTAAAACATCAATTCTGGGATGTCCAACTTCTGCTAAAGGTTTTAATTCATATCTAACTATTCTTCCTGTTCCTTCCTTTACAGGTTCTGCGCCAACCAATTCTAAAAGAATCCCCAAGGATTCACCTTTAGTTTTGATTGCATCTAAACCCCACAACATAACTGCTACAGTTTCCGGATATTTGCCGTTAATTTCCAGGTTCTGCTGAAGGATTTTTTGAGCTATCTCCCTACCCCTTTCATATGCAGCAGGAGAAGGCATTCGGTAAGGGTCTAAAGCATGAATATTTCTTCCAGTTGGTAATACACCTGCCCCATCTCGGAGTAAGTCACCTCCAGGGGCTGGGGGAATATATTCGCCATTTAAACCTCGAAGTAAGTTGGTGATTTCATCAGTGTTTTGGGATAGTAATTGTCGAATTTTATTTGCTTCTTCCTCGTGATATCCTTCACTAAAATATGCATCTAAATATGACTGCATTGATTCTTCGTTTGGTGCTTCACCCAAGACATGTAAACCAGATGAGAATAAACGATTTTCTAAAAATTGTAGATATTCGTATAAACTTACTAAGTAATCATTAAATGCATGATTACTAAACATCTTGATATTCTCAGGTGTTAAAGCAATGCCTAGTTTCTTACCTTCGGTAAAGGGGTAGTCGGCATCTAAACCTGTGTCGAGAATTTTCTTACAAATACCTTCTTTAAGTAGGTAATTTTTTTCCGGATCTTCTCGATACTCACTAATTAAATCTCTTACAGTTAACAACTCCTTATATAAACCCGCACGTCCATAGGGAGGAACATTATGCGAAATTAATACCCCATAACCTCGACGTTTAGCTAAGATTGATTCTGAAGGGTTGTTTGCGGCATAGATATATAAATTTGGCAGATTACCCAATAAGATATCAGACCAAGAATAACCTGTATTTCCTAACGGAGAACCGGGCAACCATTCCACTGTTCCATGCATTCCAAAATGCACAACCGCATCAGCTTGGAATTCATTTTGTAACCATTTATAATAAGCCGCATATTGAGGATGGGGTGTCATATCCCGTTCAAACATCAACCGCATCGGATCACCGTTGATTCCTAAAGGTGGTTGAACTCCAATCCAAATATTTCCCAACTCCAATCCACCTACTTGTAACTCGTCTCCAAAAGTCTTTATGCCGCTTTTATTTAGAGATTGCCATTGCTGCTCAATCCGCTTAGTTTGGAGATAACCTAGCCATTTTTCCAAGGTTCTCACATTAACTGTAGTAAATTCTCCCTCATCCTTTTCCTTCACCAAGCGAATCAATTCTTCCCCATCTTCCGGCAAATTAGGGATGTCATAACCTTGAGTTTTCAAAGCTGTTAAAAACTTAATTAAACTCTTGGGAACATTTAATAAAGCTGCGGTTCCGGTTGCCCCATATCCCGGTGGAAAACCATAGAGAATAATGGCAATTTTCCGCTCACTGGGAGCTTTTCGGTGCAAATTGATCCAACTTTTCACCCTACCAATTAACCGCTGTACCCTCTCTGGTACCAAATAAATATCTTCACCTACCAAACCACCCAAAGGTACAGTATCAATTGCCCCATCAAGTTCGGGTAATGAGTATAATACGACGCTTTGTAAACCCCCAATACCTTGCCTTGTCCAGGAGTGAATATCTTGAATTAGCAGGGGTGCAGCGACAAAGTACGGAACATTCTTAGCTGAGAGAATATTTTTTGCTACTTCTACTTGTCTACCAGCTTCCATAGAACCTGCTGGTCCCCCAACTAGCGGAAAACCAATGGTGGAGACAATTGCATCAACTTTTACTGCTTGCTTGGAAAGGGAAAGAGTGGCATTATTTCCCTGAAGTCTTTGTTGTGTTTCATACTCAGTCGTCATCAAATCCCGCACTGCAACATGTCCCTCCACTCCGTTGATAAAAATGGGGAGGGGAATTAAACCTGCATCCTCGAAGTTGCGAATTAGTTGGGGAATATAAGGTTGCTTGGTAATAACATGTTTGCGGTAGAGGAGAATCCCAATTATCGGTTTTTGGTGAGGACATGGAGAATTATCCCTGTGTTGATACCATTTTAAGTAAGCTTGGGGGGATTCAAAATAACCTTGATATTCAGGGTGGAGTAAACCTATATTGGGGGTTTCTATAACTGGGGGAATATCCCCAACAGGTAAATTTAGATATTTCTCGGCAAGCACCCAAAACAAAGCTGCAACATTCTCTGTTCCCCCTGCATTCCAATAACCGTAGACAATTAGCCAGTTGCGGAGATCCTGTACTTTGCCAAACGGTAAGAATTTGAGTAATTTAGGTCCTATTTTCAGGAAACTAATATAGCCTGCAAGCTTATCCTCTTCCTTGCCATTACTAAACTTATCTAAAATAAACTTAACAGGTTTGGGCATTCCCTTGGGTTTGTCGCCAATGGCAAAAGCACCAATTTTGGTACAACTCATCAATTCTAAGGCTGATTCAAACACCAAACGTATGGGTATTTGGGAAATGCGATCGCGTAACCACATTACCTGGTCATAATCAAATAACAAACTGCCAAAAAATACATCCGCACCAACTAAAGCTTTTTCTACTTCCCCCGGTTTGCTACTAATATCCCTGTCAGTAAAGATGTGGATATCTAATTCTTGACAACGAGAAACCCCTAACTGTGCAGCTTTTCGGTACAAGTCAGCATTAAATGATTCAAAACCAGCGATTAAAACGATGCGTTTCATACCTAAAGTAAAGAAGAGTAAATTTTTCTTTACTTTTATTCTAGATGGATTAGCTGGTGGGTGCAGATTTTGGGAAATATTTGGATATTGAATACCATAGTCGGGAAGTATGTCAATAACGCGGTAAACTATTCCGCAGATTAGAGGCTATTAATTGTCGATTCAATCCCACAGGCTTTATTTCCATAACCAGCTTTATTCAGATTATTTTTCAGCTTTTCCAGGAGTAATATATCCTGGGGTTGCCAATTTACTTGTTTTTGGGAAACCACAATCGAAATTTTCTCGGCTAAATCTTCCCGCAATCGTTCTAAATCTTGGCTGGGTTGCCAAGCTTTGGTAAATACCTCTAAGGTTTTAATGGCTTCATCACGGTTAAGTTTGGTGGGCATAGATTTGGGTTTGGGTAAACCAACCCATTTCAACAGGGTTTTGCTGTCATCGCTACCACCACCAAGCAAGTAGCTAAGAAAACGCCATTGATGAAATTCCGATTCTCCGGCATAGTAGATATTATCGAGGACTACGACAAGATTATTAACTTGTAATTGTTCGATTTTCCCCAATGCGATCGCAAAACTACTCCGAACGTGAGAATGAAAACTTCTGTCTTTAATTACATTCAGGATATCTTGAACGTATGGTTTGGCTAACTTACCTAGATTTCCTAATGCTGTGGCAGCACTAGAGTTAAGATTAATGTCTTCAGTTTTATCCTTGCCAATATCGAGAATATCTTTAATGTAGGGTGTGGCTGCATCCCCCAATTGCCAAAATATATCAGCAGCACTACGGCGAATATCGAGGTCAATATTTTTATCTTTAATAATATCGACAATATCTTTGACGTAGGGTTTAACTGCATCGCCTAATTTCCCCAATTTATAGGCAGCACTCATGCGAATTTGATAATCAATATTTCGATCTTTAATAATTCCCAAGACTTCAGGAATATTAGTGCGAGTATTGCTATTAATGTTATCATCTTCGATGAAATCAGGAATATCGCTAAGATAGGGTTTAGCTGTATCTCCTAATTTACTCAATGCATACACAGCATTAATTCGGAGATTGTTATCAACATTTTTCTCCTTCAGAATATCAGCAATATCCCTAATATAGGGTTTAGCTGCATCTCCTAAATTTCCCAACGCAGATGCAGCACTAAAGCGAATTTCGTTATTAGCAGTTTTATCCTTGAGAATATCAACGATATCTTTGATATATGGTTTAGCTGTATCCCCTGAATTTCCCAACGCAGACGCAGCACTAGCACGAACTTCGTTATTAACAGTTTTATCCTTGAGAATATCAGCAATATCTTTGATGTATGGTTGAGCTACATCTCCCAATTCACTTAATGTATACACCGCACGACTACGAAGATTAGAATCGGCATTTTTATCTTTGATAATGTCAGCGATATCTTTGATATAAGGTTTAGCTGCATCCCCTAAATAGCTCAACGCAGATGCAGCATTAGCGCGAACACCAGGGTGAAAACTTTTATCTTTAAGAATATCGGCAATATCTTTAGTGTATGGTTTGACAGCATCCCCTAAATTATTTAATCCAATAAAAATATCATAGCTAGGATCGGAGTTATCAAAATCAATATTTTTATCTAGAAGGAGATTAATTGCTTTCTTGGCGAAATTATCAGCTTTCTGCTTATCTAAATCTTTAAGTTGATATTCTGCGATTTCCCGAAATCCCAAAATTTGCACTTCTGGATATCCATCATTCAGTGCTGCAACAATTCCATTGATCTGCCAATCTTGCGGTTTTATTTGTTCTGGTTCCTTCGCATTTACCCAAGGTAGGGAAAAGGAAATAACCAGGATAAATGTCAATGGGAAAAGTAGAAAGCGGTGGAATTTACAGTGTTTGTGGGGCATAACTGGGAAGGAATGCTACCAAATTATACTAAGGCTGTTGATTCAAGCTTGTAGAAAAGATACATTTTATTTAATGTTTTTCTGCAATAAATTCTGTGGGGACTGGATGTAATCTGAAAGTTACGTTTCCCTAGTTTGCGCTATGCTTAGGTGATTTATCGGACTCATATTTGATTTATGAAACATACTTAGGGGAGCCAGCACCTTATGTCGGGGAACCCGCCAACAGGTGACTGGCGTTGTGTTGTCACGAAATGTAGCGTACCATCTTCCGAATTTTGGTGCGTTAGGCTAAAGCCATAACACACCCTACATATACTTAAATTTTTAAGTGCAAAGCACAGACTACGCCAACAATAATCAAATAGGATTCGTATATATAAATTATTAAGTAAATAACCTATTAAAATAATAAGGGCAAACGGTTGTTTGCCCCTACGGTGCAATCAAACTAATAATTCCGCTTTAATAAGCCACTAAACAAATTAAATCGTTTATCGATGGCACCCACTAATTTAAATAACTCGGTTACGTTCTGGGGTGTTTTCGAGATCAATGTATCTTCTGCAATCAAGCGACTAAAATCTACTTTAATTTCTCCAGTTCGCTCAGTTTTCCCGTCTTCCTGATAAAACTTAACCCCGGCTTTCTCCATAACCTTAATCACTTCCTGCGCCAAAATCCCATAACCAATAGTTGTGGGGTGAATCCCATCTAGGGAAAATAACCCCCCTTGAGTGCGTCCTGTGGCGTTAGATTCAAACATTTGCGACGTTGGAAATGGTTTTAATTGCTGAATCTCTGGTGGTAATTTATACTCTCCTCCAACTTCGTCCCACCAATCAGGACGGGCTGTATGATCTTCGATGTAGCGGCGTGATGCCAGTCTATCTAACAATCCGGCAGTTTCTAGCAGATACCAATCACGACCTTCTAAGCGAGCTTGCCGGACTACCTCAGTAATGTGATCATTATACTGGTCGATGGCGCTATCAATTGCCCTAGTTTCGTTTTCGGTAATGCAGGGGTGTTTTTCGGGGTTAAAATCCTGGTCTTGGATCCACGGTAAAGTATAGTGGGGGAAATAACGCGATCGCTTCCGAGCTTTATCCCCCACTCCACGGGCAAAGGGGGCAATGGTAATGTGGGGTACTGTTGATAAAATTACATGTCTAGCACGAATTTTCTTAATTTCGGCAACCATCAAATCAAATTCCGCTTTAAAATGAATCGGTCGCCAAACAGTATACTTATCATTCACACTCATATCATCGTAGCCTTCGCCACTCCATGACACATTAAATGTCAAAATTGAACCGAGAGCATTATTAGAGCCAACCATTACGATTAATGTCTCAATACCTTCGGTTTCGTCGTTTCCTTCTTCACCTAAAGCAGTTGCAGCTTGTAGCGGTGTTAAGGGTGTTCTCTTGGCATCACGGGCAGTATTTAATACCCGAATTGCTGCCCGTTCATTATGATTAGTTGGAACTTGCCGCCAAAAGTCGTCCTTAGCTTGATCCTTCTCCAAGACATCAAAACATGTACCAACAGTGCGAGAAAGGGTATTTCGTAAATCCCAACCATATATTGCCAAGTTATGGTTGATTTTTCCTTGGGGTGGGTAAAATTTTTCCTGTTCACGTTCCCAATAATTTTCATTTTGACCCATTAAGCTGCGACCAAGCAACACAGCAGGAAGGAAATCCAGCCAATTTACACTTTCTCCAAATTTACCCTGCAATTGATTTGCCAAAAATTCTAAATTTAATGGCAATCCATCTCCAGGTCCATCATAAATTGGATAACGTAGCTCTCCCCAACCCATTTCCCGCGCCACTATTGCCGGATATGATAAATTCGTTTTAAAAATCGCCCCACTTTGAAAACCATGTGTCAAAGAATCCCCAATTGTGACTAAACGATTGTGGGGATTACCTATTTTCGGAACTGTTACAGCAATACCTAGGGTTGGATCTAAGATTGGTTTTCGTGCCTCAAAGCGGATCTTTACATCTGATGGCGTTTTCGGATCTACCATTGAGTCTGATAGTGCTACCATATCTTTTACCCTATATAACTATATTCGCTAAGTATCAAATAAAACTTAGAAAACACCACGATCAAAACTATTTAGCTAAAAATCAACTCAATAGCAGATCAAGATGCTCTCATTAGAACAATTGCTACTTTATTAGCAAAGCTCTCAAATTGCTAGCATATATAAATTATTGTCATATAATTTACAAAGATTTTTGATCATCCTCATGAGCAAAAAATAAGCATTTAAGCAGATATAAGTAAGGTTTGGCGGGTTTTAGCATCAAGAAAAAAAGATCAAAGATCGTATGTTTGATACTAATATTTTATTTTGCTGATTTAAGTCGGAATGAATATCAATGTATAATTTTAAACCATGTTCTTGAGTATTTTGTGAGATGAACGGATTTTATTTAATCTTGGCTCAAAACCTTACTAATCTCTAAAAGTATATTAGCTTACACATAGATTACTTAGATTTCTCTAATGAGTGACAAATTTTTCTGGAAACACAAAATGTTAAAAAAATCAATATGAATTTATAATTTTGGCAATGGCTAAACTTGAGTAAACTGATCATCATTTAATCAAAGTTAAGCTTTATTTGGTATATGTAAATAGTCGCAAGCAAAACTTTGAAGAGGATTTATTGGAATAATTTGCGACTATTCACTAGATAAGATTCAGAGAAGAACCAAGGTGTTAATTATGAGATATGGAATCGATATTGGACATAATTGTCCTCCAGATACAGGTGCAAGGGGGATAAAATTTGAAGATAATTTGACTTTAGATGTGGGTAATCGTGTTATTTCTAAATTAAGAGCATTAGGACATGAAGTTATCGAATGCAAACCAAGTAGAGCAAGTACAGTTAAAGACTCATTAACTGCTAGATGTGCGAGAGCTAATTCTAGTAAAGTTGAAACATATGTCTCCATTCACTTTAATGCATTTAATCGGCAAGCTAATGGAACTGAAATCTTTGCAGTTGGGGAGAAAGGAAGAAAAATTGCTAAAAATGTATTAGATGAATTTGTGAGACTAGGTTTTTTTAACCGTGGGGTCAAAAATGGTTCTCACTTGTTTGTGCTGCGGAACACTGAAATGACTGCAATTTTAGTAGAATGTTGCTTTATCGATTCGCAGAAGGATATGAAACTCTATAATCCAGAGAATTCAGCAAATGCAATTGTTAAGGGTTTAACCGGGAAATTACCTGAGCAAGCAGTAAAACCAATCCCTGATGAAGAAGATAATGTTGACACTTCTATTCTGCGTTTACAAAGGGCATTAAATAGACTCAAAATTACCAGTAAGAGTGGTAAAGTGCTAATTGAAAATAATATTAACGATGCAGAAACCAAGACAGCCGCAGAAAAATTACAAACTATCTTAGGATTGCAAGCTACAGGAATTGTTGGTGCGACAACCTGGAATGCAATTAACCAAATTTTAGCCAAAAGAATTATTCGACCAAATCATGCTGGAGGTCCAGTTATGCGATATTTACAATATCGTGTCAATGTACCAATTGATGGTGTTTATGGTCCCCAAACAGAGGAAGCAGTTAAAAAGTTTCAGCGGCAAAATGGTTTATTAGCTGATGGAATCGTTGGTGCATTTAGTTGGCAAAAGTTGATTGGCTAAAGATAACTTTTCACTTTAGTTTACATACATATATCATATCCCCGAATTTCCTGGTTTGAGAAATCGGGGATATTTAATTTGGAGCAAATTAGCACTTAAAATCAAAACTTTGTCAACTACCGACAGAAATAATTAAGTTTGTAATTTATAAGACCATGATATAGAATTTTTACCTCTAAAGATATAAATTCCTAAATGGAGCATGATTTGTAACAGATTATTAATTAATATCAGATAGATTATGATGTAAACCTCCGTCAATTTGAACAAAGATGAGGTTTAAAAATAAGTAATGAGTAATGAGTATGTTTTATAATGCTGATTTAACAAGGCAGCTTTGCGGGGTCATCCGACGGGAGGAAACATCCTGCCGTCCTTGATTACTGGGAAATTAAACCCTGAATATTTTTTAAGTTTAAAGAAATTATATCTTTGGCAATTTATGCTCATAATTAGTATTATACTTAAGATAATTTATAAATAATTATACTCAGTAATTTATATGTTGGGTAATTTTAGGATTGGGACGAAAATAGGTATTAGTTTTGCTGTAGCTTTGTCGGTACTCACGGGTTTAGGAATTGTTGCCTATCAAGCTACATATAATTTAATTGAAAATTCTAAATTACAAGCCCACACCTATCAAGTCATAATACAGATACAAAAATTAGTTTCTCAAATCAATGATGCTGAGGTATCTCAACGGGGTTATTTGATTACAAATGAAAAAAGGACTCTAGAAGCTTATGAAAATTCACTACCACTGATTAATAAGAGTATTGAAGACCTCAAAAAAATAACTGAAGATAATAAAAATCAACAGCGAAGATCTGAGGCTTTAGAACCAATTATTAATAAAAGATTAGATGTAATTAAAAATAGAATTTCAATTTTAGAGACTGAAGGGTTTGAATCAGTTAAAAGATCAATACAAACAGATGAAGGTAGAGCCTTAACAGATAAAATTCGCCAGATACTGGGAGAAATGGAGTTAGAAGAAAATCAATTATTAAAAAGCCGAACGCAAAAAACAGAAGTTGCTACTAGACGAGCGCTTAATACAATTATATTTGGAATTCCTTCAGCCTTTCTATTATTAATTTTAATTGGTATTTATCTAAATCGAGATATTTCTGATCCGCTGTCTGAGATTTATGCAGCTACTAAAAAGTTGGCAGCAGGAGATTTATCTGTAAAAATGTCAGTAGATGGTCGTCGTGATGAGATTGGCAAATTAAAGCAGATTTTTAATCTTATGATTAACAATCTGAGGGAAACAACGCAAAGAAATCAGGAACAGAATTGGCTAAAGTCAAATCAAGCAAGATTTACTCAAATTTTACAAGGTGAGCGTCAGTTAGAGACTGTTGCTAGGATAATTCTAAAGGAACTTGTCACTGTTGTCAGCGCTCAATTAGGTGTTTTCTACGCAGTTAGTGTGGTGGATGGGGAAAAAGTCCTAAAATTGATGGGTAGCTATGCGTATCAGAAGCGAAAAAACTTAGGAAATCAGTTTGCATTTGGTGAGGGTTTAGTTGGACAATGTGCCTTGGAGAAGCAAAAAATTATCCTGACTGATGTTCCAGATGATTATATTCAGATAAATTCGGGTTTGGGTGCTGCTAAACCTGTAAATATAGTTGTTTCACCAGTATTATTTGAGAATGAAGTAATAGCAGTACTGGAATTAGCTTCATTTCAGAGTTTTGGGGAAATGGAACTGTTGTTTTTAGACGAAGTAACGGAAACAATGGGTATAGTACTAAATGCGATCGCGTCTGACAAGCGTACCCAGGAATTACTTCAAGAGTCCCAAGCTTTAACCCAACAGCTACAACTTCGACAACAAGAACTCCAAAATGCTAACCAGCTTTTAGGAGATCAAACTAATACCCTTCAACAATCGGGAGAACTTTTAAGACAGCAGCAACAAGAATTACAGCAATCAAATGAAGAATTGCAGCAATTGAATGAAGAATTGGAGGAGAAAGCACAACTTTTAGTTTTACAGAAAAAAGAGGTTGAAGGTAAAAATAGTGCATTAGAAGTAGCAAAGATATCTTTAGAAGAGCAAGCACTTCAATTACAACGTTCGTCTCAATACAAGTCAGAATTTTTAGCGAATATGTCCCACGAATTACGGACACCGTTAAATAGTCTATTGATTTTGGCTAAGTTATTAAGTGATAATAACCAGGATAATTTAACTCCTAAACAAGTTGAATATAGTCAAACCATATATAGTGCAGGAACTGAACTCTTAGAACTGATCAATGATATTTTGGATCTAGCAAAAATTGAATCTGGAACATTGTCATTAGAGTTGCAATCTTTTAATTTGAATCAAATTGAAGATAACTTAGAGCGGATTTTTACCCAAGTTGCTCAAAATAAAAATGTAGATTTTTCAATCAGTTTAGATCCTAATTTGCCACCATTCATCAATACCGATGTTAAAAGGTTACAACAGATATTAATTAATTTGCTAGGAAATGCTTTTAAATTTACCGAAAATGGAGAAGTAAGTTTAATTGTGAATCTAGCTACTCAAGGATGGAATCCTCAACAAGGAAAATTAAATAGTGCAGATAAGGTTATTTCTTTTGCGATTAAAGATACAGGTGTTGGTATCCCTGTAGAAAAACAAAAAATAATTTTTGAAGCTTTTCAGCAAGCTGATGGTAGTACCAGCCGTAAATATGGTGGTACTGGTTTAGGTTTATCAATCAGTCGTGAAATCGCTCGATTATTTGGGGGAGAAATAACTTTAGAAAGTCAGTTAGGAGTGGGAAGTACTTTCACTTTCTATTTGCCATTACTTCCTCAGAGTTTAGAAGTCTCAAATCAAGAATTAGTTACAACTAATCAAGATTTAATGTCTCGAAATCAAGATTCAATTATTAATATTATTAGACCATCTATTCAAGATGACCGCAATAATTTCCAATCTCAGAAGTTAAGTTTATTAATCATTGAAGATGATATTAATTTTGCGAAGATTCTCATTGACACAGCTAGACAGTATGGTTTTCAATGTATTCATGCCCAAAATGGTAGTGATGGTTTAAAATTTGCCCAGCAATTTCAAGCAAGTGCTATTTTCCTAGATATTGGATTATCAGGGATAGATGGTTGGACTGTACTTGATAGATTAAAACATGATTCCAAAACTCGTCACATACCTGTAAATGTGATGACTGTTAGCGAAGAAAAACAACGTAGTTTAGAGTTTGGTGCTTATGGATATTTGCAAAAACCCATTTCCATGGCACAAATTAGTGATAATTTAGTTAAGATTAAAAGCTTTATTGAACGTCCAGTTAAAAAACTATTAGTTGTGGAAGATGATCCAACTCAAAGACAAAGTATCATCGAATTAATTGGTGGTAATGATGTGGTAATTACAGCAGTTGAAACTGGACAGCAAGCGCTGATTGAAATTACTAATGAAGCTTTTGATTGCATGGTACTGGATTTAGGGCTAAGTGATATAGAGGACTTGCAATTAATTGAGCAAATTAAGGAGAAGGAAAACGGTGAAGCATTGCCCATAATTATTTATACAGGCAGAGAGATTTCTAAAACACAAGAAACTCAACTAAAACGCATGGCTGAAACAATAATTATTAAAGATGTAC
This sequence comes from Calothrix sp. PCC 6303, assembly GCF_000317435.1. NCBI lineage: Bacteria > Bacillati > Cyanobacteriota > Cyanophyceae > Nostocales > Calotrichaceae > Calothrix > Calothrix sp. PCC 6303. The sequence goes on along the minus strand of NC_019751.1, from coordinate 4,663,235 downwards.
GTTCTCCCGAAAGATTACTAGATGAAACGGCTTTATTTTTGCATCGTGTACAAGCACATTTACCAGTACCCAAACAAAACATCATTAAACAAGTACAAGCGAATGATTCTACTTTGACTGACAAGAAAATCTTGATTATTGATGATGATATGCGTAATATTTTTGCTCTAACAAGTGTTTTAGAACGCTATCAAATGCAAGTATTATATGCAGAAAATGGTCGAGAAGGAATAGAAGTTTTGACTAATAACCCAGACGTGAATATTGTTTTAATGGATGTGATGATGCCAGAAATGGATGGTTATGAAACTACACGTCAATTAAGACAGAAGCAGCAATTTCAAACTTTACCCATTATTGCCCTGACTGCAAAAGCAATGCCAGGTGATAGAGAAAAATGTTTAGAAGCTGGTGCATCAGATTACATTACTAAACCTGTTGATATTGAACAATTAATTTCGCTATTGCGTGTTTGGTTATATCAAAGGTAATGGAGAATGGACGATGAATTGGGAGAGATCGAAATAGATTTGTTGTTAGAGGGAATTTTTAGATTATATGGTTGTGATTTCCGAAGTTATGCTCGTTCTCATCTCAGACGTAGAATTGGATATTTGGTAACCTATTTAGAGCTAAATACTATATCAGAGTTACAAAATAAAGTTTTACATGATCATAAATATTGGAAGCAATTTTTAGCTAACTTCTCGATTCATGTAACATCAATGTTTCGAGATCCTAGCTTTTATTTGGCTTTCCGGAATCAGGTGATTCCCATTTTAAAAACTTACCCCTATATTCGGATTTGGCACGCTGGATGCTCGACTGGAGAAGAGGTTTATTCAATGGCTATTTTATTAGAAGAAGAGGGAGTATATCACCGTTGCAGATTATATGCGACAGATTTAAATGAAACGCTGTTAGCTCAAGCTCAAGCAAGGTTACTTCCTTTGAATTTGATGCAAGATTACACAATAAACTATCACAAGGCTGGGGGAAAAAAATCTTTCTCTGAATATTATACTGTGATAGGTGATAATGTTGTCATTTCTGATTTGTTAAAAAAGAATATTGTTTTTGGACAGCACAATTTAGCTATAGATGCATCATTTAATGAATTTAATGTCGTAGTTTGTAGAAATGTCTTAATTTACTTTAATACTTCTCTCCAAGGGAGAGTACATAACCTGTTTTACGAGAGTCTAGCTAAATTTGGAATTTTGATCTTGGGAAAGCAAGAAACTATTAGATTTACACCCCATGAGCAGAATTATAAAGCTTTGAACGCAACCGAAAAGATTTACCGTAAGATTTGTTAGATTTGTGATGTGAGTGAGAGTTAAGAGATTTGGGAATATGCTAATCTCGCCAGAGAGCAATCCCACCAATTAAACCGCTAATATTGGGGATAATTTTTGTATTTGCTGGAAGTTGAATTTTTACCTTTGTAGCTTCACCACCACCAATGTAAAGGTAGTCGTAATTAAATAGTTTATTTAAAGACGCGATCGCTTTCTCAATCCGACGGTTCCATTTCTTAGATCCTACCCGATTTAGAGCGTCACGTCCTAACTGTTCTTCGTAAGTTTGGTTTTTGCGAAACCGATGATGTCCCATTTCCAAATTTGGTACCAGCTTCCCATCCAAAAATAAAGCCGAACCAAATCCAGTGCCCAAGGTAATCACCAACTCCACACCCTTACCAGTAATCGCACCTAAACCCTGCATATCAGCATCATTAATTACCCGTACAGGCTTCCGCAAAATCTTACTTAACTCAGCAGCTAAATTAAAACCAATCCAGCTAGGATTGAGATTTGCCGCAGTTTCTACAACTCCACGACGCACCACCCCAGGAAAACCCACCGATACCCGTTCAAATTCTCCTGCCTCCGCAATTAATTTGGCAATGGTATTAATTACAGCTTCCGGTGTTGCAGGTTGAGGGGTTTCTAAGCGCAGTCTCTCACCTAAAGGATTTCCTTGACTATCGAGAATCATCACTTTTATCCCACTACCACCAATATCAATTGATAGTGTTCGCACTTGATAATGTTCTTCCATCTCATATTAATCTGAAGTTGATAGTAATATTTGTAACTCATAACAGATGACTTTGGGCTTTCCACTCCCTTCCTAGTTATTCCAAAGCATGGTTAAATAAGCCGTAAAACCCCCATTACCTAAAATTATGCACAGTTTTATTCCCCCAGAACGGTACTTTCCCTATCTGAGTTGGACAGATATCCAGGATTTACCAAATAAAGAGAATATTGTAATTATTCAACCAGTGGGGGCAATTGAGCAACATGGTCCCCATTTACCATTAATTGTTGATGCAGCAATTGGTGTAGGAGTACTGGGGAAAGCATTGACAAAACTCGATAGCAATATCCCGGCTTTTGCATTACCAATGCTTTACTATGGTAAGTCAAATGAGCATATCCACTTCCCTGGTACCATCACTTTAAGCACAGAAACACTCTCATCAATTTTAATGGAAGTTGGCGATAGTATTTACCGTGCTGGTTTCCGAAAATTCGTATTAATGAATTCTCACGGAGGACAACCGCAAGTAATGCAAATGGTAGCGCGAGATTTACACGTTCTATATGCTGACTTGCTAGTATTTCCGCTGTTTACTTGGCGCGTTCCCCATATCACCAAAGAGTTGCTCACACCCAAGGAAGCACAACAAGGAATGCACGCCGGAGACGCTGAAACCAGTATTATGCTGTCGTTGCTGCCTCAACAGGTCAAAATGGAAAAAGCTATTGCCGAGTATCCTCCGGAACATGCAGAAGCCACCTTGATTAGTTTGGAAGGAAAATTGCCTGTATCTTGGACTACAAAAGATATTAGTAAAAGTGGAATAATTGGAGATGCAACAACTGCTACAAAGGAGAAAGGCGATCGCATCCTAGAGTCAGTTTCTGATGGTTGGGTGCAAGCAATTAAAGATATTTATACCTTTCGATTGAATAATTAAATGTTCCATTTTAAAAGGATGGTTGTAAGATAGAACTCAATTCAAACTTGGTGGTGTGTTAACTGATTGATAGTAGATGTCTAAGTGATTGATAAAATGCTACATTTCTCTAAAATGTAAATGCATTTTAACTTTACTTGAGCATTTATGCGTTTGATAATGTAACTTTAATATCTTAGTTGAGCCAGGGTTGAAATCATGGAAAACCGTAGATTTGCTCAATTTGTTCGATTTTTAGAAGCCGATTTAGCAATACCAACGTCAGATTTGTTACTGGCATTACGCCACTCTGAGCAAAATCTCAGTATATTGCCAATGATTCTTTGGCAATATGGATTAATTAGCGTGACTCAGTTGGATCAAATTTTTGACTGGCTGTATGGCAATGTTTAAGTAGGGGTTAAGCACTTCCCTCAGCTAAAACCATGTTTCTCTCTACATCTGTGTAAAGAAAACTTATCGCTAATAATCAAAAATTGCATTAATAAAGAGAAACTATATAAACCTCGTCTATTTTCAGAACCAGCTGCTTACTGGTGCGAAGAAGTGAAGTTGCTTTTGTTTGATGCCTTAAGACTTTACGCATCTGCGTAATTACAAAACTACACTTTTGATCATGGACGAGGTTTAACTAGTTTCCTTTTGGCTTCTGAATTTCTGTGGTGCGGATATGCGTAATCAAATATAGTAAAACCGAACAACACAGTAAAAAGTCTATTTGCTAGGCTAGTTAGGGGGATGATTGAGAAATCAAAGTATCTCTGTTAACTTATGTCAAATTTATTGACATTTAGACATCTACTAAAATTTTTATTAATCATTCAACTTGAATTTAGCAATAAGTAAAAGTTATGACATCTGAAAATAATCAAAATCGTTCTTATAGCCAAGAAGATATTCAGCAGATTCTCCAGATTGCGATCGCGCACCAGGTGAAAGACGATAATAAGGAGTTCTCTTATCAGCAGTTAGCAGAAATCGCTGGGGAACTGGAAATAGCACCGGAGTTACTCCAAAAAGCTGAATCTGATTGGTTATTCAATCAGAGGGAAAATCAACAAAGACAAGACTTTAATAACTTTCGTAACTACCGATTTAAAAAGCGCTTCGTTAAGTTTGCCATAGTGAATACTGTTTTATTACTACTGGATTTAATTAGCGGCGGTGGTTTATCCTGGTCACTATATATCTTAGTCTTTTGGGGATTGGGAATTAGTCTGAATGCTTGGAATACTTTCCAGTTACAGGGAGAAGACTACGAATTTGCCTTTCAGAAATGGTATCAGCAACGTCAGCTAAAACAATCTTTTGGGAAAGTCTTCAATCGAGTTTTAGCGGCAGTGAATCGTTAAATGTATTTAGAATACATGTATAAAATCCAAAACATCCGTAGAGACGAGACATGTCGGGTCTCTCTTTATTTATGTTATTTATATTAGTTATTTATATAATTATCAATTACTTGCCAAATACTCCACCGCTGCTTCTAACTTAGAAGGATACTGTTCTGCAAACCTTTCAAACCAAAGTCCTTCCGAAGAAAGCGGATCCAAATTTTTTAACCAATCCTCAGCTTGCTTTTTAAAAACTTCTGCTTGCTGAATCTTTAATTGTTCCTTTTTAATTCTTTCTGCTTCTATTTGCTGTTTATGCTGCAATTCTTCAGCTAAATCTTTCTCTTGAAAATCTGCTTGCACCTCTGTCAAAAGTCTATCTACCGAATTTGAACCAGACTTTTTTGGTGTAGAACTAGCAGATTTGTTTTGTGGTGTCTGAGAATTTGAATTTGGTAGCTTAGGTTTAGGTTGTGAATACTCTTGCTGAATTTCTGCAAGCAGTTTATCTATCTCATCCATTTGTTTAACTAACTTTGTGAATTTAATTTTCCAGCTTTGTTACTCGCAGGTTATATATTAAGTTTAGATCAACTCCACCTGGAACAGCTTGTATTTTCAAAGGCAATCAGCATCCAGAGTTTCAACTATTTAGCTTCCTGTAGTAAAGCTCTACCATACCTGACGAATCTGAATTTGCATGAATCAAATCGAGCTTTAATTCGGGAACCAATTGATAAAGTGAAATACCTGCTCCCAAAATAATCGGAATAATAGTAATGATATATTCATCCACCAAGTTATGCTGCATGAATGCCGATGCAACTTTTCCACCACCGATTACCCAAACTCGTTGATATCCTTTCTGATTTATCTCCTTTATAACTTCTTCAATACCACCCCTAGCAAAAAATATATCAGTACGGACTGTTGATAAATTTCGAGATGTCAAAATATAAGAAGGTTTGCCAGGATATACCCAATCTCCAAATCCCAAAACTTGTTCATAGGTTGTTGAACCCATAACCAGCGCATCAATTGAGTCATAAAACTGAGTGTAACTGTTACTTTCTCCCATTACTTCAGGAGATGGTAGCCAATCTATCCCTCCATCTAATTTTGCAATGTAGCCATCAAGGCTAGTAGCAATGTAAAGAATAAACTTTGTTGCCATAGCACTTCATCAATAATTACGGGTGGGTATTCGGAAGAGATGAATTGAAAGCAAATAAGATAGATTGTGCTTCATCGTACATGCTTCCAAGTTAAGGATCGATTGCTAAATATGGCTCCTTTGTGTTTTAATCATTCACGATATTTAGAACCGATTTTTAATCAGTTATTGCATTCATTAATACTTCCGATAAACTAATATCTTCCATATCATCCATAGTTATGGTGTCGCAAATATCAAACTTTGCCCCGGCACTTTGCAATTCATCATCCAAAACTTTTAAAAAACGTGTCGCTTGTGGATCATTTCCAACTTGGATGAAAGAAATTGCTAATTCTTCATCACGTTCCATTTGGCGAGATGCTTCAATAATTACCCGCATCACTGCCTTACGATCATCTGGTTCCCCATCGGTGATAACTAATATAATTTCACCATTTGGTTTTGATTCTTTGTTGTTTTTGCGAGCAAAATAACTATCAGTAGCATGTTTTAAAACTCCTGCCAAATCTGTTGTTCCCGATGGATCATTTTCCTGAAAAATCTGTGATACTTTTAACGATGTGACATTTTCATAACGCTTAAATTTTCCTGAGAAAACGTATACTGTAATCCCATCAGGATCGAACTGTTCGCACTTACTAGCTAAAGCAAAAGTTGACTCTTGTGCAGCAGACCAGCGATTTTTACCTCCCTTTTGATCAGGAGTTGCCATGCTACCGCTTTTATCAATAATTAGGGTATAGTCACGATTTTCTAACATTTTCAACCTCAATGCTTTCTAGAGTTCATAATCTACAATTGAATCATCTTTTGTGATTGATGATTTTGTTGAATTCATTCATTAACTGACGTTCCTCTGAACTGGAAACAGAATACATCGCTCAATAATTATGGTTATTATGCTTAATCTGTAATTGCATTCATTAATATATCTGCAAGGCTCATATCTTCCATATCATCTAAAGTTATGGCATCGCAGATATCAAATTTTGCCCCTACACTTTCTAACTGATCATCCAATGCTTTAAGAAATTTAGTTGCTTGCGGATCTTTGCCAACTTGAATCATGGAAATAGCTAATTCTTCATCACGATCCATTTGTCTAGTTGCAGTAATAATGACCTCAAATACTGCTTTCCGATCATCCGGTTCCCCATCAGTAATAACTAATATTGTTTCACCATTGGGTTTAGTTGTCCCCGCAGTTTTTCGCTGAAAATAGTTATTAACTGCGTCCTGCAAAACACCTGCTAAATTTGTTGTTCCAGCAGGATCATTCTCCATAAAAATCTGTGCAACTTTATCTGCGGTGACATCCTCGTAGCGTTTAAATCTACCGGAAAATACATATACAGTAATTCCATCTGGGTCAAATTGCTCACATTTTCTTGCTAAGGCAATGGTGGATTCCTGAGCAATTTCCCATCTACTTCTGCCACCCAACTGGTCAGGAGTGGACATACTACCACTTTTATCGATAATTAGCGTGTAGTCTCTGTTACTAGCCATATCATTTCCCATAAGGTTGCTGTTGTATCGTTAAAGGATGATTTCCCTTGCTGTACTAGTGTAACCGCTAGTCAATCTAACGGCATTGAATTGGAATGGTTTTTCATAAAATTTATTCCTTGATGGTTTGGGGTTTTAGTATTCAATCTTTTTGTATATAGTCATATAGTGAGATTTCTGCAAGTTTGACAAAGCTTCTCTTTCTTAAGAGGTAGAAAACAAAAATTTATAGATCAATCTATCTGATAATTCTGATAATATCTATTTCTATCTAAAGCCAGATAATTCTATTTATCTAATTCGGGAACAAATAATTAAGCTACTATTCAATAATTAATACTTGACGGTAGAAAATAAAATCTATCGATTCTCAACGAGTGAGTATAGATAGATACTAAAAAAATACTGTCGTTTACCAAGGATCAAACAGCTTAAAATCTAATGCTTGTGAATAAAATAATACATCATCAGTTTTCATATTTTATCGTCTTAATAGGGATGATTATTAACTACCAAACACCAGCTTTAGGGAGATATTCCACTGAACAAATATATAATTCGGTAAATCCAGAAAAAATATCAAATAAACTATTCAGATTCATTCAAGATGGAAAATATGGTTTTATAGATGAATATGGAAATGTTGTTATTTCACCTCAATTTGATTTAGCTGATGGTTTTGTTGGTGGATTAGCCCAGGTGAAAATTGGTGAAAAATATGGATATATTAACCGCATAGGTAAAAGAGTAATTCCACCAAAATATCGGTCATCATCTACTTTTGAAAATGGTTTGGCAGTGGTGACGATTGATTCTAAATATGGGTATATTAATGGAACGGGAACAACAGTAATATCACCTCAATTTGAAGATGCCATGGGTTTTAAAAATGGGCTTGCACCTGTGCAAATTGGTGACAAGTGGGGTTATATTACTTCAGATGGAAAGTTCAGAATTCAACCTCAATTTGAAGCAGCATTACATTTTTATGAGGGTTTAGCAGCAGTTCAAATAGATGGTAAATGGGGTTATATTGATATTGATGGGAAAGTCGTCATTCAACCAAAATTTGAAAGTAGTTTTCGCTTTTCGGAAGGTCTAGCCGCAGTTCAAATCAATGATAAATATGGTTATATAAATACTGCTGGATATATTGTAATTCCAGTTCAGTTTCAAGATGCTGAAGAATTTTCCAGCGGACTTGCTGCGGTGCAAATTGGTGAAAAATGGGGATATATTAACCCACGAGGTGAAAATGCGATCGCATTCGAGTTTAACAGGGCTGCAACTTTTTCTCAAGGCTTGGCAGCTGTGAAGGTAGGGGAAAAATACGGATTTATCGATAAAACCGGAAAAATAGTCATTTCACCGAAGTACGAATTAGCACTCAGCTTTACGGATGGTTTAGCATTGGTTTATGTACGCAGTCGTAGTGGTTATATCAACCCTGAGGGTAAATTCGTTTGGAAACCAACTCGGTAGGTTGATTAACGTCGGGAAAACTCAATTTCTTTTTCTAAAATTTTGATGTCATAGTTACCAAAGAAATCATGACCTAATAATCCTACTTCCCCTCTGGGTGCGATCGCTACTTCCACATTATTGACTATTGCACCGTTGACAGCGATGGATTCAACTAGACCTGTTTTAAATTGAACTTGACTACCATCAGCAATACTAGCATTCACAACACCAGAGGTTTTTATTTGTAGAGATTTTGCCATTTTTTCGGTGACAAGAGTCCCACTCGCACCTGTATCAACAATCATCTCAAAAACTTGATTCCCGTTAAATGTGACATCAATTACGGGAGTTTTTCCACTGCGTCGTTTGATTGGTACCCGAAAATTCCGGGTATCTGCTGTGACTTCTCCGCAAAGTTTGCCGAGGTTGATAGTTCTACCGGAGGATGTCACCATAAAGCAACTATTTACAACTTCGGCTTCTGCTACTGATGGTAATATGGATAGGGCTACAGGGATGAAAGCGATCGCACTCAGCCAATTTTTTAGCATAACTTTCATATTTATACTTTCAGACCTGGTTTGATTTATCTATATTTAGATTACCCAGAGAAGTTCTGACAACGTAGAAAAATGTCTCTGCTAAAAGTAAAATTCATAATTCCTTTAAATTAGAACCCTGTACGTAATTAAATTACCTATCAGTAGGGTATTACAGGAAATTTTAATACCGATTTGAAAAAACAACGCGACAGATACATATTTGTAGAGACGTAGCACTGCTACGTCCCTACCGTTGCATGTGTTGCAATCATTATTTCAATTGGTATAACTTTCTAAGGTACAAAAATACTCCATCGGCACCATCACGTATCAGGAATGTACCACTTGCAAAATGCTGTATCTGCCAGACATGGTAAATTATAATGATATTTTCACTGCAATAACCCGAATCCGACGATAATCAGCTATCCATTGTCCATTTTGATAAAGTGTCGGTTTAAGTTGATTTACAGCAATTTGAATCACCTCATCTTGCTGTTGATTTGATAACTTCGATAAAAAACCACTGGCAAACATTTTCAACCAATTACTCATCCCATTTTCACCTGCTTCTAGAGGTGTAGGACGATCGAATAAAGTTGCATATATAACTTCAAAGCCGTTATTTTCTAATTCATGAGTATACTCACTAATACTGGGAAAATACCAATATTCATTCATATTTCCCACATCTAAATCTTTTGCAGCTAAAGCATACGTAACTGCTTGAGTAACTAATTTCATATTTCCTTTTCCCCCAAATTCAGCAACAAAGCTACCTCCAGGTTTAAGAACTTGGAAAATACTCTGAATTACTAAATCTGGCTGATTAATCCAATGTAATACGGCGTTAGAAAAAACTTTATCAAAAGACTTTTCTAAGTTAATATTACGGGCATCAGCAACAGCAAAGCTTAAATTTGGATAATTCAGCTTTGCTTTTTCAATCATCTTAAAATCGGCATCAACTCCGAAAACATTCGCACCAGCTTCAGCGATTTTTGCAGTTAATTGTCCAGTTCCACAACCAATATCTAAAATCTCTTCTCCTGCTTGAGGAGATAATAAGTTGATTAAATCTTCGCCATATTTCCATACAAATGCATGTTTATCTTCGTACAAATTTGTATTCCATTGATTTGTCAACATAAATAACTTTCCTTAGTAAACTTATACTTCCGAAATATCCAATTGATTATCCAGACGACGAAACAAATATATCCAAAGAGGTAACGAACAATTAATGGCAATTAACCTAACTAAATGACCTACAGTAACAATTTCAACATTATGATCCATTGTTAAAGCAACTAAAATCATTTCAGTTGCACCACCAGGTGCCGTAACTAACAAACAAGTTAACCAATCCCACGTAGTTAACTGCATTGCAATTAAAGACGCGATCGCACCTGCTGTCAAAGTCATGATAGTGGATATAATTGCATAAAATATACTCTTTTTCCCAAAAGCTGGTTTTTCACCCCAATATTCCCCAATGGTAATACCCAAAAGGGTTTGACCGATAATACTGATTAATTGTGGAGGGTGAAAGCTGCTATAACCAAACATTGGCAGCATCTCCAGCAGATTGTTAAAAAAGAGACCTACAACTAAAGCACTAAACAAGTAGGCAGCAGGTAACTTGATTTTTACAGCTAATTTTAAAACTAAGCTACAAATCAAAAATAAAACTAATAATATTGCTAAATATGCAGGTTCGATGTTGAGTAAATTTGCTGGATTAAAAATTCTCTGGGGACTTACATAAGTAACACCATATACGCGAGCTATCAATGGAATCAGCAATACTACGCAAGTTACACGAATCACCTGCACCAATGCCACCAAAGTTACATTTTTACCATAATCAGCAGCAATAGCAGCCATCACACCCACACCACCGGGAACCGTTGCCAGCATTGAAGTTAAAATATTCGTCTGACTTAACCGCGAATAAGTATAACCAATGCAACTACCACTTATTAAAAGAAATAATGTGAGGAAGACGAAAACCGGAATTCCTGAAGCAATGTGAGAAAAATTAGCTCCTGCGTTAGAAAAACCGATTGTCAAACCCACTAACATCATACCAATTTGTCGAGCATGACGATTTGGTTTGCTTGTATATCCATAAAAAATTCGGCAAGCTTGTAATATAACAATACCTGCTCCAATACCACCAAAGAGCCAGGACATACCCCCAATTTTTAGCCGCGTTAATATCAAACCGAAAGGTAACGCTAGCAGCAGTTCTAAAAATAAAACAGTTAGTTGTTTAAGTTGTATCTTGGATTTTGACGCAGAAATTTCCTGATTAATGCATTCCTTTTGAGGGGAAGCAACAGTTAAAATTGAATTTGTTAACACTTCTTAATTAAATCATTTGATTATACTCTCCTCTAAACGTAGCGCGATTATGTTCCACAAGCACCTATTATTTGTAAGATTTTGCACAAGTTTTTGCCGCTACTAGCAACTCAATTCATAGAAAAAAAGCTAACTGTCAATTGTAACCACACAATCAACAATTAGCCAGGAGCAACCAGGAACCCTGTAGTTAGGTAATTAACATTCGTCTTCAGTGTAGATGCGATGATAGCAGTCACTCTCTGTGAGAGCATTGCATTCGTAATTACCTCGAATTTCGGCATTAAAATATCTACCTATAGAATCACTTTCGTGGAGTTCCTCCCATATCTGTGGTTCAACTCCCGAAAATTGATAGGTAGCACCGTTATAAAACTCAACCTGCAAAACTTGATTTTCACTGTCATACCCCACCGCATTTGCCATAGACGAATCCACAGGAAGCATTGCTATCGGTTCGGGTTGTGATGGAAGAGTTAAAACATCCGCAACCATCTCATTGAGATGTTGCAATCCCTCAAAAGCTGCCAGTGGTGCGGGAACTGCCAATAGTTCTAACTCGTCACCTCGGTTCAACAATAATTGTAAGTGTTCCTCCGAGTATGCGATCGCAACTACACTACTTAAGTCCAGCTTCGATAACCTCATCACTTCCACTCCTATGGATTAGGCATGTACAATATGCAGCTTCGGTAAGGCTATACTTTTATCCAACACCAAGCCACCTATAAGTACAAAAGTACCATAGAGTGATTTTGTGGTCAAGTAATTTGTGATTAGAGATCAAAGGTAATATAAGTTATGGGTATGAACTTTCGTCGTTTTTTGGGATTAGGCATTGGTTTTGCAACCTTTCTAGTCGTCGCTACAGGTACTCGATACGTATATGGTCAGCTACAAAAATCACCAACACAACAAAATGCTGTCGTTACAAAAAATCATCTAGCACAGCAACCATCAACAACACCCTACCAAGTCATTGATGAAGCCAAAAATCCCAAGTACCAAGTTAATCCCAGTCAGATTTTTACTTCAGCAAAACTACCATCAACCAAAGTTAATTTTAATTCAGCAGATTTATTAACAGTTTTAGTCAACACCCGCAAGTACTATCAAGATTATTCCGGCGCAGATCCAGATATATCCCGCAAAGGTATTTTAGAAAGTCAGGGAGTTACTGTTAGCGATATCTTGAAAACTTTAGATTTTATGATCTTGGTTCTCCAAGAAGATATCAGCAATAAAAGACCAACCCGTTTGCAAGATCCAAACTTTATCAATCAAAACTTTAGAGTAATAAAATGGACTGCAAATAACCCCCAAAAACCGAACCAAAGCAAAATCAGACTAACAAAATATGCAGTGTTTAAACATGCTGGTTCTAGAAAAAAAACGAAACAATATAATATTCCTATTTATAGTTTAAAAGACAACAACCCGCAGAATAAATTCTATACAAAATACACAAAACAGGATGTTCTCTCTGGTATTTATGAACCTGGGGGAAAAGAATATGGCAAAGTTGAAGCCCTAGCCTACTTAACAAGAGAAGGACTAGAAGAAGCTTTGATGGAAGGAACAGTATTAATTAACTTTACCGATGGAACTCAAGCATATTACAATGTCGATCGAAGTAACGAAATCCCATATGTCAAAAAAGTAGCACCTCGCAATCAAAAAAGATATTGGTACTTCCGGAAAGTCGATGCCATCAAAGGGTATGGATATAAAATAGATGCGAAAATATCCATTAAACCAGGGGTAACATTTGCGGGAGACGTTTTAAATATTGGCTTAGGTAGAATAGTGATTCTTGAATATAATAAAGCGGGAAGCAAAGCTTTAAGGATGGGAATTATTAGTGATACCGGTGGTGCATTTTTACCAAGTCTATATCAACTAGACTTCCTGGCTGGAATTTTTGCTAATAAACAAGAATTCAACAAAAATATTCGGAATTTACCAGAATATGCGACAGCATATATTTTAGTAAAAAAATAACAGCAATCGAATAAACTAAAAGAATCTCAAATGACTCTAATTAATCATCCTGCCACAGTTGCAGAAGTCACAGAATTATATTTAGAATACGAAGCGGCTTTGTGTAGTAATAACTTAAAAATCATGGACGAACTGTTCTGGAATTCAGCAGATGTAGTCCGATTTGGATTAGCAGAAAATCTCTATGGAACTGAAGAAATTCGTAATTTTCGCAATAACCGTCCTAGCTTTCAACTCCAACGGCAAATTTCCCATCTCCAAGTAATAACTTTTGGTAATGACACAGCATCAGTAACCTTAGAGTTTAAAAGAATTATTGACGGAGTTGAACGTTCTGGAAGACAAAGCCAAATGTGGTATAAATTTCCACAAGGTTGGAAAGTGGTTTCAGCCCATGTTTCCTTAATTGATTAGTAGTAGTCTGTCAATTTTATTTTGACGGCTACGTACACATCCACAATCCCGTAGAGACGTAGCAGTGCTACGTCTCTACAACCATCATTTTTATCTTGACAGACTAGTAGAGATACAGAGCATCTTTTACAGCCATTTTCAGGTAAATAGACTATAATTTAGGGGTTTAGCAATGCGCTTTACCCCTACAAATGATGTGCTTAAAATAGGTGAAAATTGCTGTCAGGTTGAACATCTAATGTTAGTCTTACACTGATGCAAGCATAGACTCTAAGCTCACTCAGGGACTCTTTTATGAAGGCTTAATAACTTAAGTAGGGATAATAGAGTTACATTCACCAACAATTAATGTAGGCGGATGCTGTAAACTTTCAGACGTACATAAATATCCCTCTAATTCTTGTCCTAAAGATAGCTTTTTATTAGAACGACACCAAATAAATTCTTCCGAATCATTCTCGTTATATTTAGCGAAGAGAACAAAATAAGTTCGATCAATCTTATCTTGCGCGATGATCCGAAACCGCTTGTAAATTAAGGATAAATCACTAAAATTACGCACTGTTGCACCCAAATGTAATGGAAGTAGATTTTCTAATTTTTACATTGAATTAATTTTTAATACCTCAGTGATTTTACTCAAAGAATAACCCGTCAATTTGCTGTTAAATCGAAGCCGAAGATACTCAACAGTATTTAAACTTATAGTTTTTTTGTCTCAACAGCACTTACGTAACCGCCATGGTAAAACAAGACTTCGAGTAAGTCCAGCCAGAGCGCCTTATAAGTGGTTATACAAAATTAAGTATATATTGTCATAAAGAATAAATATTGTTAGCTTTTACACTGGATTTATCTTGACAATAGAATGACTGTAAATGGATCCAGTATTTCATCATTCTGCTTTTAGCATTGGAAAAACTATCTGTAGAAGGATACCTATATAGGTAAACTGATGTATAAATTAGGTCTTACCCAAATACATATAGTTCTCAAGGAGATAATTAATGAGATTCAAGGCAATTCTGGAGCTTTTTCAAGAAACATTTTCTGAGTGGAGTAAAGATAAAGTTTCACGTTTAGCAGCAGCATTGTCTTACTACACAATTTTTTCCATTGCTCCATTATTAATTATTGTTATTGCCATTGCGGGTGCAGTTTTTGGGGAAGACGCAGCTAGAGGTGCTATAGAAAATCAACTTCAGGGTTTGATAGGAGATGGAGCAGCAGTCATCCAAACTGCCATAAAAAACGCAGATAAGCCTCAACAAGGAACGATTGCTTCATTAGTTAGTTTAGTTGTTCTTGTATTTGGTGCTACAGGTTTATTTGCAGAATTACAAGATTCTCTGAATACAATTTGGGAAGTACAACCGAAACCTGGGCGAGCTGTCAAAACAATTATCAGACAGCGTTTTTTATCTTTTACATTAGTATTTGGTATTGGATTTTTACTCCTAGTTTCTTTAGTTATGAGTGCGATTTTGGCTGCACTAATCGGATATTTTCAGAATATCCTCCCAGGTATAGATATTGTTTGGCAAATGGTGAATATCTTACTAGTATTTGCTGTTACAACTGCATTATTTGCATTAATTTTTAAAGTTCTTCCTGATGTTAAAATAGCTTGGGCTGATGTTTGGATTGGTGCTACATTAACATCACTATTATTTTCTTTAGGTCGGTTTATTTTAGGGCAATATCTTGGTAGAGCTAGCTTCAGTTCAACTTATGGGGCGGCTGGTTCTATTGTTGTAATTCTGGTATGGGTTAATTATGCAGCCCAAATTTTATTTTTTGGTGCAGAATTTACACAAGTTTATGCTCGTAAATATGGTTCACAGATAGTTCCGGACAAAAATGCAATTCCTCTAACTGAATCAGCCCGTGTAGAACAAGGAATGAACCCGAATAGAGAGCAAAGAATCGGACGCTCACGTCGAAAAAAACAAGGTTTATTTAGTTGGTTAAATCGTTCTGCTAGTAAATCGAAAAGGAAATAATTGGAATAATTATAAGTTTTTTGTCTATAATACCAATTCTTTGTGTTAGCGTTCAGCTAGCCCTTCTGGCAAGCTGCATAGAATTTAACCCCACCCTATAGGCGCGTAGCGGCTTCTCTTTGAGTACCCTCCCCGCTTGCGAGGCTACGGTGTACACAGAAGTCTTAAAATCCTACCTGGAAGGGAGTTTTAAACTCAGATAAAATCGCTCAAAACCTGTCATTGCGAGCGAAGCGAAGCAATCCCAGCACCTTGCGATTGCTACCCTGCGGGATGCAAGCAACGTCGTTCCTCCTCGCTTCGGACAATTTAAGGGGGTTGAAATCCCTGAAACGTATGCTGAGAGTACTTGTGTGTACACCGTAGGCTTGCGAGGAGGGAACATGATTTGACTCCTTATTACTCCCTCCCCGCAAACATACATCTCTGTACAAAATCAAAATCGTCGTAGATCCCCCTTTGCGCCTGCTGATTTTGTATTTAAATTATTTATTTTATTGTTGAATATACTGAATATTTTGCGGCTAATTAAATTCTGGATTTAAAGTATAAATTAATTCAATAGGTGAGGGGAGGTGCCCCTCTAACTCTTGATGGAAAATGGGTACTATGATTTGGGATGTATCTTTAAGATCCCAAGTGTTGCGGCTGAACGATGAGGAAGCTTCTCTGCTTTCGCTACATCTCATAATCTTGGTGAGTAAATTTATACTATAATCTTTTCTTTGATTTCAACTATTTACTCAAACTAGGTTGCATTTGTTTGTATTCGGGTTATTTGTAGCCCGAAAAAATTGTACATATTGTTCTGTTGTTCCCCATTAAGAGTTACTACCAATGAATTTAATTTTGTCTAGCTGCTTAACCTCTGTGAAATTTTCTGCTTTCGCTTCATTACAAGCTGGTAATAAACTGCTGAATTAGGCTGCTCAATTTTAAGTTTCTGCAAACATTCATTGCTTATCTTAAATAAACGCAATAAAAGTTATCAAGAACACAAGCCCTTGTTTAGCATCTATTAAACTGCTATTTATACTTTTAGTGGTTATTGGTTGTATAGCGATGAAAGCATGAATTTAGGTTGCAGAATATACACAAAAAAATAAATTTATAAAATAAGAACTCTTATGAATACAAATTCACAGGAATATTTAGTTAACGAATTACGTAGTAAACTAGCTAAAAATCTCAAAAATCTCTCAGTATATCCTCAAAATCTAAATTGCTTGAATCAGTTAGCAATTACTCATGAAAAATTATTTGAGTTTGCGGCAGCTTTGGATTACTATAAACAGCTTTTAGTGGTTTCTAGAGAGATAACAGCGAAGGAGTGGCAGGAGTTTGCTCTCTATAATATTGCCAGTTGTCACCTAAATTTGAATGCTTTCCGCGAGTCGATTGATTGCTTCTGCGAGTTAGCGCAAATTACCCGCGAAACTGGAAATCGGATTTTACAGATTGCGGCATTTTGGGGACAGGGGATAAACTACCAAAATATAGGACAATACGATCAAGCGATCGCGTGTTTCCAGAATCAGCTAGCAATTAGTGATGAGATTAACGAAAAAAGCTGGAAACAAAGTGCTTTGCTATCTTTAGGTAGTACTTACCAGTTTTTAGGAGATTACCAAAAAGCCCTTGATTATGAACACAGATCGTTACTCATAGCTTTGGAATTGGAAGATGTCAAAGCACAGGGTAATTCCTTAGCCAATCTTGGTTCTATACATGTACATTTGCAGAATTGGCAAAAGGCTAGTGATTTTTGCCACCAATCGCAAGCCATCGCCCAAAGGTTGTATGATAGAGGTTTGATAATTATCAATCTACATAACCTAGCTCAGATTTACAAAGGGGTAAATGAGTATGACGAAGCTAGGAAGCTATTTTTAGAAGCTTTGAAAATTTCGCAAGAAATCGCCGAAAAAAGAATCAGGAGTGCGATTTTACAGGGATTGAGTGATGTTTGTCTGCAAACTCAACAACTAGAACAGGCAATTAAATATAACTTGGAATCTTTGAGTCTTAGTCGGGAAATTGGCAATAGGTTCAGTGAGGCTGCGGCTTTATCACGAGTAGCGATCGCATACGAGCATTTGGGTAAGCCAGACCAAGCTTTATTATATTATCAACAATCACTAAAAATTCTTCAACAATTGGGCGCAAAACAAAGTCAGCAACAATTATTTTTGAAAATTGGTACTATTTACTACGTTCAAAAATCATACCCTCAAGCTATAGGTTTTTTCCGCTCGGCTGTAGTTTTAGCCCAAGAAATGCAAACCCCCACAGAAGAAGTGAAGGCTTTACTGGGAATGGCAACAATTTTCGCAAAGCAAAACCAGCGCTGTGAAGCTGCTTATAATTACCGTAATGCCTATAAAATTTACAAACAATTAGGTGATGACAGTCACGCTGAAAAAATGCTAAATACCATACATAAATTAGGTATGGAACTATGAGAGATAGCCTACCATATCGTAGTTGCTTCTCCGTTAGGAGCACGATTGTTCCCCCAAGCATAATTTCTGGGTAATGCATATTTAATTGTTGGAAATATTTTTTCCGAGGGGAAAGAAAAATACAGGCTGAAATTTACTCCTTTGCAAAAATCATTAAATGCTGCTGCGGTAGCAATCTCTGAGTCTCTTGCCACTGTAAACCAACCGCTTGCATTTCTTGCTTCACTTGCTTCTGTGTCATTTTGTGCAGTCCCTTAATGGCAATAAATGGATTTTCTCCTCGATATTCCACCAAAGCCACTCTACCCCCAGGTTTCAACCCCTGAAAAATCCCCTCCATCATCTCGCGGGGATATTCAAATTCGTGATATGCATCCACCATAATTGCCAAATCCACACTTGTAGCAGGTAAATTAGGGTTACTAATGCTTGCTAAAATCGGTTCAACATTATTTATTTGCTTTTCTTGCTTAAAAAACTCAATAATATCTAGCATCTCTGGTTGAATATCTACAGCCAAAACCTTACCCTGTGTTAGTGTGGGAGCAATCAGAAAACTCAGATAACCTGTACCTGCACCAATATCAGCAACAACATCATCAGGTTGCAAGTGCAAAGCGTCAACAATTTTACTAGGTTTTTCCTCAACTTCTCGACTAGGACGTTCTAACCACATTGCTCCAGTATGTCCCATAACATGGGCAATTTCCCTTCCCATATAAAATTTGCCAATCCCATCGGGGTTGTGAATCGTGCGCTGTTGATAAAATGTTTCTTGGATGGTAGAGGCTTCAACACAACGGAGGTTTGTTTCTCCAACTGGTAAAAGCCAGCAGTAGCAGAAAAACAAAATTGAAATCAACAGTTTTTTAATCACAATCAAAATTAGATTTCCGATATTTAAGAAATATTCTGTGATCTTTGCAAAGTCGTTGTCAAGAATTTGGGCATTTGGGCACTTGATCTGAAATTGGATTCACTTTATATTTTTGACTCAGTATACAATATCAAAAATTACTTGTATTACCTTCAATGCAGTCATCTACTTTACTCAAAAGTCTTGCTGTTGGAGTATTCAGCTTTTCAGCATGTTTCAGTATTACTCAACTTTCCACGATTGCAGATACATCAAAGCAGATAAAAATTATTACCAAAGCCAAGCTGACATTATCAGGACATACCGCACCAGTTCGTGCATTAGCACTTTCTCCAAATCAAGAAATACTTGCTAGTGGTGATGACAATAAAATCATCAAGTTATGGGATGTAAAAACAGGAAAAAAACTATTTGATTTAACTGGACATGTAGAAGCAATTAAATATTTAGCTTTTACTCCAGATGGAACAATAGTGGCTAGTTGCGACAACCAAACAATTAAATTTTGGGATAGTAGAACTGGAAAAATTATCAGAAATCTAGTGGTGCCTAAAAGTAATATTTCATCATTTGTTATCACTCCAGATGGAAGCAGATTAATGAGTAGCAGTGAAGATAAAATAATTCGTTTTTGGGATATAAAAACAGGCAAAGTTCCGCTAATTTTAAAAGCAGAAGCAAGAGTTTTAGCAATTAGTCTAGATGGAAAAAAATTATTCAGCGGCGGTGAAGCAAAGGGCAAAGTTCGTGTTTGGGATATTGCTACAGTTAAGCAACTTCAAACTTTTTTACCACCAGTAAATAAACAATCTTCTCTCCCTGCATCTGCTAGTTTATCGCTAGCAGTCACCCCAGATGGAGAAACATTGATGAGTGGTGGTTATAATGATGATTTTCAATCTACTCCATTACAACAGACTGATGGGAAAAACCTCAAAGCTTGGAATTTAAAAACAAGTAAACTAAATTATAATACATCTGTAAATAGTCCCGGTGTCGATAGTTTAGTTATTAGTCCAGATGGAAAAACATTCTTTGCCAGTGGTTTGAATCAACAGGCAATGATTTACGACATTAAAACGGCAAAACCATTAATATCTTTACAGGGACATGCAGGGGGAATATATGCTTTTGTCTTCACACGCGATCGCACAACTGTATATAGTGGTAGTGGTGATAAATCCATTAAAGTTTGGCAGCTACCTAAATAAGCCATAAGATTACACTGGGCGCGATTGTTTGCGCCCACAATATTATATCCCAACTACTATTATCTAAATCAACTCCCATTCCTTAGAAACAGTAATTATCGAACTACTGGAAGCTGTAGTATCATTCACAAACCAAGCAAAATTCTCACCAGTTTGTCTATTACGCCAGAAAATATCAGTCTTGCCGTCATTATTTAAATCACCAATACTATACTCTAAAGCAGCATCAGTTTTTGGTAAAAATGCAGAAGTTGAAACACTGGTACCATCCATCAACCAAGCATTATTTTCGCCAGTTTTTTCATTTCTCCAGAAGATATCAGTCTTCCCATCTCCGTTGAAATCGCTAATTGTTGCTTTCCAATCAGAACTCACATTACCTAATGTTCCTCCGAAGATGAAAGTTCCATTCATCAACCAAACAGTATTTTCTCCTGTTTCTTCATTTCTCCACAAAATATCTGTTCTCTGATCACCATTAAAATCCCCAGTAGTGTAGTTCCAAAAAGTATCAACTTTCTGTAGGAAAGAAGCATTAATTTGTGTACTATCCATAATCCAAGAGGCAGTTTCTCCCGTGCTATTATTCCGCCAAAATAAGTCAGTTTTGCCATCACGGTTGAAATCAGCAGTTGTAAAAGACCAAGATAAATCAGTTTGCGTTAAATAGGCAGCAGTAGTTACTTTTGTGCCATCGATTAACCAAGTTGCATTTTCTCCAGTGGTGTTATTGCGCCAAAAAATATCACTTTTGCCATCACCGTTGAAATCAGTAATAGTAGAACTCCAATTACCATCAATTTTTTCCAAATTTACAGTGGAAAAAACATTAGTTCCATCAATTAACCAAACAACATTTTCTCCTGTTTTTTGATTGCGCCAAAAAAGATCGCTTTTACCATCACGATTAAAATCACCTAGCTGAAAATTCCAATCAGAACTAACTTGAGGTAATATAGTCCCATTTACATTAGTTCCATCCATTAGCCAAATGGCTAATTCTCCAGTTTGTGAATTTCGCCAAATTTTATCATTTCTTCCGTCACCGTTAAAATCTGCATAAGTTGAAGGACTACTAAACATCGGATTAGGATTAGGATTACTAGCAGGAAGTGCTGCTTGTTCTGATGCGCGTCCAAAATCGGATAATGTGTTTAAATCATTTTGACTATGTGGAGACGAATGAAGATAGTTGGATGAATTATTTGTAACTGCAACATTCAAGGGGTTTTCTGATGCAAACATGATGTTTACTTATTCCTAACATTTATCAAAATTTTATCTTTTCTGATAATTAAATCTGTTCTAAAATAACAAACAATTTATCCTGAAATGTATCTTATATACATATTATTTTTATATCAAAATTAAATGTTTTAAGTAGTGAGAAATATTGATAGATCCTCGATTTAAAATAAACCGAGGATCTATCTCACTCATATTTCATGAAAGCTGGAACTTATTAGTATGTTATCCATCCCTTAGGAGTAGTAACAGTATTAGTGCTGATGGGATTTCCTTGATCATCAACAGACCAGATCATGTTCTCACCTGTGTCAGCATTATTCCAGAATATATCTGCTCTGCCGTTACCATCAAAATCACCAACACTATACTTCCAATTTGATCCTAGTTGGGGTACATCTTGCTCAGTAACAGTAGCACCATTCATCAACCAAACCTTGTTTGTTCCGGTGCTTTCATCACGCCAGATAATATCAGTTTTACCGTTACCATCAAAATCTGCAATACTGTACTTCGAGCCAGCACCCATAGTTGCCAAATCTGACTGAACAGCAGCACCAGTAATATCAAATGTCCACAACTTGTTTTCACCAGTTTGGTTATTGTGCCATAAAACATCAGTCTTCAAATCGCCATCAAAGTCACCGGAAGTCAAATCCCAACCAGCACCAAAGCTTTGTAACCCGGCACCATTAACTTTGGTTCCATCCATGTACCAGATAGCATTTTCACCAGTACTCTTATTGTGCCATAGCAAATCAGTCTTACCATCGCGGTTAAAATCGCCAGCGCGGGAAGTCCAATTAGAATCAGTCTTGGTGAGCATTTCAGCAGAGGTAATAGTGCCACCATCCATCAACCAAACAGCATTATCACCAGTTTGCTTATTATTCCACACTAGATCAGTTTTGCGATCGCCATTTGTATCCGCGATACTAAAATCCCAGGCTTTATCTAGAGTTGCTACACTAGTTTGGGAAACAATATTTGCGCCATCCATCACCCAAACAACTAATTCACCTGAGTTTTTGTTACGCCAAAATAAATCGGTTTTGTTATCACCATTGACATCAGCAATTTTCATATCCCACTCAGCAGCGCTTTGTGGAAGCATCACACCATTAGGATTGCCACCATCCATCAACCAAATTGCAGTTTCGCCAGTTTGAGTATTAAACCAAATCTTGTCAGTTTTGCCGTCACCATTAAAATCTGGATTAATAGCAGCACTAGTTACATAAGGATTAGGATTAGGATTAGCACTAAATAAAGATGATTTACTGATACTAGAAGTCGTATCTAATTTATCTGTAAAACCACCAGAACTTTGAACATAAGCAGATTGTCTTGCATCCGTAGAAAGCTCTGAAGATTTGTTTGATTCAAACATAGTTTTTGTTCATTGACAATGTTCATCAACCTTTTTACAACCTATTTGCAACTAGATTTGTTAGTTAATAACATCTACAATGTTTTTGGGACTTTTTTCTAAATTTAATTAGTTAACTAGTAACATTGATTAAAATAAACAAAACTAGCTCATTTTAGTCATCAAATCCACATCATTGCTGACAAGTCTACCGTCCTCCATATAAACAATTCGATCAGCAATATCCAGTATTCGATTATCGTGAGTCACCAACAAAATAGTACAACCTTGTTCCTTTGCCAACTTCTGCATCAACTCCACCACATCCCTTCCCGACTTTTTATCCAAAGCTGCTGTCGGTTCATCAGCCAAGACAATCTTGGGACGACTTACCAAAGCACGGGCAATCGCTACCCGCTGTCGTTGTCCCCCCGACAAATTTTCTGGGTAATAATCAACACGTTCACCTAATCCAACATGTTCCAAAATTTCCACAGCAACGGCATTTAAATCCTGGTGTAAAAACTCCTCATGCAACTCCAAAGACATCCGCACATTTTCCTTAGCAGTCAAAAACATCATCAAATTGTGCGCCTGAAAAATATAACCAATATTGCGACGAAGTTGCGTTAACTCCCTTTTATTCGCACCACAAATTTCCTGACCTAAAATATTTAAACTGCCCTCCTGCGCTGAACGCAAACCACCCATCAAAGTCAATAAAGTAGTTTTACCCGAACCCGAAGGACCAGTCATAATAATAATTTCCCCCGCCTGAATCTGCAAATTGATATCAGACAAAGCCTGCTTTCTTAAACCTCCCTCCCCAAAATAGTGATTGAGATTACTAATAGAAATAACCGCCATATATTGACCCCCTTTTTATTCCTCTCTTGTATTTCCCTCTTGTATTTCCCTCTTGTATTTCCCTCTTCTCTTTCTCTTTCTCTCTTCTCTCTTCTTCTCTGCTACCTCTGCGCTTCCCAGCCTACGGCAAGCCGCAAAGCGTCTACTGCGAAACTCTGCGTTAAAACTCTTATATTAATTTCCCATCAAAAAATATCAGCAGGATCAGCACTCCTCAACTTACCCATCGCCACAAACCCCGAAATGCTACACATCACAATCGTCATCACAAACACCGTCACAGCCCTTTCAGCCGTCATCACAATCGGCAACATCGTGGCATTCGCCGCCAAAACATACAAACCAGACACCACAAAAAAACTAGGAATATAACCCAACACAGCCAACAACAAAGCCTCCTGCATCAGCACCCCAAACAAATAGCCATCGGTATATCCCATCGCCTTCAAAGTGGCATATTCAGGTAAATGATCAGAAACATCAGAATAGAGAATCTGATAAACAATCACAATCCCCACAATAAAACCCACACCAACACCAATACCAAAAATAAAACCAATAGCAGTACTATTCGCCCAATAGGTTTTTTCAATTTGAGCAAACTCTTCAGTCGTCAACACCGAAACATCTTTTGGTAGATTTGCGATCAGTTGTTTTTGTATCCTTTTAACATCGCTTCCCGGCTGTAAATTAATTAAACCCAACTCAATTTTTTCCGATTTTCTATCAGCAAAAAGGTTCAAAAAAGTGGAATCACTAGTAATTATATTTCCATCTGCGGCAAAAGAAGCCCCATTAATAAACAGACCTTCAACATTTACAGATTTACTATTCAATTCAGTTTCAAAAGTTAAAAAATTCTCCTTAGTTACTCCATAATCTGGTCTGCCAGCAATATCAAATAACACGGTATTCAATTGTTTTATTTGACCCAAATTCTGATTGACCTCTGGCATTTTGAAAGTCTTCAGCAGCGGATCTACACCCCAAACTAAAATAGTTCTTTCCAAACGGGTTTCTGGATTGCGCCATTGTCCAGAGGCAATATAAACAGGAGTAGTAGAAACAACCCCCTCAGATGCCAAAGTTTGATATAACCGTTCACGGGGAAAACTTTTCACGGCAAAAAGGGTTTGCATGTAAGGATCAATTAACACCAAATCGGCATTTAATTGACGGTGAGGCAAAATTGAAGCATCATATAATGCACTCTCAAAGCCCATTTGGAGCAGCATTAAAATGTCAGCGAAGGCAATACCTGCAACGGCAACCAAGAGGCGAGTTTTCTCCTTCATTAGTTGTCGCCATGCAAGCGGTGTTTTCTTGAATATTTTCGGTGGCATAATATAGGAAGAGAAATAAGATAATTAGATAGGAGTGATGATGCTTTGTTGATGATGAAGATGTTTTTGCCGCATTAATAAGAATACGGGAAGACTAAAAGAAATTCCTACTACTAAACAAAGTATAGGAATCCATAAGTTTCGCATTTGGATTCTTGTACCTTCGGCAAATATCATAACTATGACAACAACTGCGGAAACAAATACATCCATACCAAAAAATGTAGATATTCGATTAATAAATAATTGATGGATGAAAAGTTCCAGATTTAATCCATGTTCCACAAGGAAGGGAATAAATTGTGATATTGGCAGAGTAAATCCGAGAAGGCAAAGTAAAAAGTAGGTTAATTGCAGCATGTAATTGTCTCCTTGGAATTTTCTAAAACAAACATCCGTTATAAATAAAAGCAAAAGATCTATAATTCAATTGCAGTTTGTACTTGTAAATTAGTTAACCCAGATACACGATTCACATCCTCCTGATTTATCAAGATTTTGACTTCGATAACCCTTCTATCCATGTTTTCACCAGGTTGGTTAGCAAAGGTATTTTGACGGTTCACCTGTAATCCAATTTGTGATACTGTCCCTTTGACTTCCCCTGTGAATGCTTGTCCAGTGATTATTGCCTTTTGTCCCAATTTCACCTTGGCGATATCACTTTGATATACCTCTGCAACAGCTAGCATTTGCTGATTCTGTGCCATTTCGGCAATGCCATCATCCGAAATCTTCTCACCAGGGCGACTATGAATTTTGAGGATTTGTCCTGCCATAGGGGCGCGAATATATGCTTCTTCGGCTTCAGTCTTAGCTTGCTGCCAAGATGCAGTAGCATTTTCAATTTCGGCTTGTGCTACCGTGATATCTACATTCCGAACTTCAGCAATACTACTTAATGTGGCTTTAGCTTCAGTTACTTGTTTTCCACCTGTGGCATTGATACGACTTAGGGCAATCTTGGCTTCACTTATTTGCTTGGAATTAGTGGCATCAATCCGAGTTAATACTGTTCTGGCTTCACTTATTTGTTTATTTCCCGTCGCCTCAATTCGTGTCAAAATCGCTTTTGCCTCACTCAACTGCTGACGGGCTGTTTCCACACTCAACCCCTTACTATCAAAGAGGGAAGCGGAAATCGCACCCTGTTGGGATAACTGTCGGTAACGCTCATATTCAGCTTCGGCGTTTTTTAATTCAGCGGAAAGCTTGCCAATTGTCGCTAATTGTGCATCTCGATCTCCCACTAGCTGTGCCGCCAATCTATCAATTACTTCCTGCTGCCCAACTCTATCCCCTTGCCACTGTGCTTGGAGACGAGCGATAGTTTCTTGCTGCCCAATTTTATCACCTTGAGTTTGCGCCTGAAAACGTCCCACTGCTGCCTGCTGTGCCCGAATATCCCCAGTTTTAGCACCAGCTTTGACTTGGGCGAGTTTTGCCTTTGCCATGGCAACCTGTTTTTCGGCAACTAGGGCTGCATCCCGTAAGCGATCGCGTGAATCCAGAACCGCAATAATTTGCCCTTTACTCACCTTATCACCTTCAGCAACCATTACAGCCAGCACGCGATCGCCATCCAAGTTGCTGGGTGCAGATAGTTGAATTACCTTCATTTCCGGTTCCAACCGTCCCAAAGCTGTCACCTTTTTGATTTCTGGCAGGGTTTCTGCTTTTGGAGATGTAGCTTTGCCGATGATGCCAAACTGCGAAACCCCATAATAAATAACTCCCCCAGTAATTACTATTGCCCCAATAATTAGAGCAATCATTTGTTTATTTCCGGGTTTTGTAAATAAATTTAATGTCATCAAGATTCCCCTAGATAGATTTTGAATGATTTTTGGATTACTTTTTTAAGTTATTCACATATAAACTCAACATTTTTCCCAAAAGTTGACATTGTTCATTAAAATCAACCATTTCGTTAGCTAATATTTTTTCAATAATGATGCCATCAATAAATGAAATTACAAAATTTGCTAATATTAAATCTTCCACGCCTAATAAGTCATAAACCAACAAAACAAATCTTTGTAAAAGCCGCTCCCAAAAATCATTCTGCCTAACTTCCTCTGCATCTTGGGTTTGGAAGAAATCAACCATGATATACATCCATTTAACTTGGTAATCTTGGTTTTCAGTTAAATATCTACCCACAAAATTGAGTTTATTTTCTATTCCTTCGATTTCTTTAAACTCAGCAGATACTATTAAAATATCCCTAGTTGTCTCCTCCTCGACTAACTGCTCGAATAAAGCCCTTTTGCTAGGAAAATAGTGGTATAAGGTTCCTGTAGAAACCCCTAACCCTTGAGAAAGATGGCGCATCGTGACTGCACCATATCCCCTCTCGGCGAATATGTTGAAGGATTTGGCGAGTAATTCTTTGCGATACTGCTTATGATCTACTATTTTTGGCACAGCACTGTTTTTATTGAACGCTCGTTATTTTATAATGTTACAGATTAGTGCAGATAAGTCAATAGTTGCAAAATCAGTCCGTAAATCCCTGCCTCAATTTGGGAACAATAGATGCGAAAGGTTTAAACATTCATCAATATGCTTACCACTCAAGTCAATATTCCTGGATATCAAGTTGACAAACAGATATATAACGGTTGTAAAACCATAGTTTATCGCGGGTATCGAGAAAGTGACTCATTACCTGTGGCAATCAAATTATTGAAAAATCCTTATCCGACTTTCAGCGAACTGGTACAATTTCGCAATCAGTATACCATCGCTAAAAATATCAACTCATCCCTAATTCTGCAAACATACAGTTTAGAAACATATAAAAATAGCTACATATTAATAATGGAAGATTTCGGGGGAATTTCCCTGAATCAATGGGAAGGGAAAGAGAAAATATCAGCCAATTTAGTTGATTTTCTGCAAATAGCGATCGCACTCACCGACGCTTTAGATATTCTCTACCGCCACAACATTATCCATAAAGATATCAAACCAGCGAATATATTAATTAATCCAGATACAAAAAAAATTAAATTAATTGACTTTAGTATTGCATCATTGCTACCACGGGAAACTCAAATACCAACGAATCCCCATGGGTTGGAAGGAACACTAGAGTATTTATCTCCAGAACAAACAGGAAGAATGAATCGCGGGATTGATTACCGAACTGATTTTTATTCCCTTGGGGTCACTTTTTACGAATTACTCACCGGAGGATTACCATTTCAGTCAGATGATCCCTTGCAATTAGTCCATTGTCATATTGCAAAACAACCACCACACACAGCACATAACGGCGAAATTCCTCAAGTTTTGTGGGACATCATCATGAAATTGATGGCAAAAAACGCCGAAGATCGTTACCAGAGCGCTTTAGGGCTAAAATGCGATTTAGAAAATTGCCTATCTCAGATCAAAGAAGCAGGTAAAATAGAAGACTTTAAAATCGCGCAGTGGGATTTATGCGATCGCTTTATCATTTCAGATAAGCTATATGGACGGGAAGCAGAAATAGCGACATTATTAACAGCATTTGAGCGTGTTACCTGCGGTGCGACAGAAATTATGCTAGTTGCTGGTTTTTCAGGTATTGGGAAAACAGCAATTGTTAATGAAATTCATAAGCCTATCATCCAACAGCAAGGCTACTTTGTCCAAGGGAAATTTGACCAATTTAATCACAATATTCCTCTATCTGCTTTTGTTCAAGCCTTACGAGATTTAATGAGGCAATTGTTAAGTGAAAGTGATAGCAAAATTGAGTATTGGAAGAGTCAAATACTATCAGCTATCGGCAACAATGGACAGGTAATTATCGAAGTAATTCCCGAACTAGAACAAATTATCGGATCACAACCTATAGTTCCCCAACTTTCAACGAATGCTGCCCAAAATCGGTTGAATTTGCTCTTTCAAAAGTTGATTGCTATCTTTACAAGAAAGGAACATCCACTGACAATTTTTTTCGATGATCTACAATGGGCAGATTCAACATCTTTAAATTTAATCAAACTTTTAACCACCGAAATCACTCCAGGATATCTATTTATCATCGGAGCTTTTAGAAATAATGAAGTATCTAGTAATCATCCGTTAATTTGCACTTTAAATGAAATTAAAAATGCTGGCATAACTATTAATACTATTACTTTATTGCCTTTGAGTGTTTCCGACAATAATCGTCTAATAGCTGATGCCCTTAAATGCACTTTAGAAGAAAGCTTAGATTTAACTAAATTCATATATCAAAAAACCCAAGGCAACCCATTTTTCAATAATCAGTTTCTCAAATCTCTCAAGGAAAATGGATCAATTACATTTAATATGGATGCCAAAGCTTGGGAATTCGACATTAATCAAATTTACACATTAGACTTAAATGATGATGTAGTTGATCTCATCGTAACTCAATTAAAAAACCTTCCTCAATCAACTCAGAATAGTTTAAAATTAGCCGCCTGTATTGGTACCTCTTTTAAGTTGAAAATATTATCAATTATTACTGAAAAATCGCAAATTGACACAGCTAATGATCTCTGGCAAGCTTTAAAAGAAGGTTTTATTTTGCCTAGAAACGAAGCCTCTAAATTTTCTCAATCTAATATTGTCCAGGATAATAACAAATTAGACAATATTTTTATTTTTGAGGATTGTGAATATAAATTTTTATATGATCGTGTACAACAAGCAGCTTATTCTCTGATTCCAGAGGAAGAAAAACCAGCAACTCATTTAAAAATTGGACAATTAATCATAGAAAACAACTCTCCAGAAAATTGCCAGGAAAATATTTTTGAAATTGTTAATCAATTAAACATTGGACGGGCTTTAATTAATCAAGAATCTGAGCGAGAGCAACTAATTATTTTAAACTTGACTGCGGTACGTAAGGCTAAAGCCGCAACAGCTTATAGTGCAGCAAGTAACTACCTAGCAATCTGTATTGAATTATTACCATTTGATAGTTGGAACTCTCATTATGACTTAACTCTTAAGTTGTATGAAGAAGCTGTAGAAATTGCATATTTAAATGCAGATTATCAGCTAATGGAAGAAATGATAGAAATTGTTCTATCTCAAGCAAAGACTTTAATTGATAAAATTAAGGTTTATGAAACTAAAATCTTAGCTATTAAAGCTAAAAGCCAACTTAGAGAATCAATTGAAGTTGGATTAGAATTATTGAAATTATTAGATGTCGAATTTTCTAAACAACCAACTTCCGAAGATATTGGAGAAGCATTAACAGAAACCTTATTAGCGTGGAAAGAGATTTCTATTCCTAGCTTGCTGGGGGCAAAAGAAATGAGTGACCCCATCAAATTGGCAGCAATGAGGATTCTCACGCAATTGACACCATCAGCCTACCAGGCTTTTCCAAGTTTAATGCCATTACTAATTTTTAAGCAGATTATTTTTATAATTGCTGAAGGTAATTGCCCAATTTCTGCTTTTTCCTATGCAGATTATGGTTTAGTACTTTGTGGAATAGTTGGTGATTTAGATGCTGGGTACAAATTTGGTGAGTTGGCTTTAAATATTATCGATCGCTTTCAAGGCGATTTCTATAAATGCCGCACATATTTTATTGTTTATTCTCACATTCATCATTGGAAATCGCCTTTGAGTGCATCCCTACCTTTCTTTTTGGAAGCATATCAAGTTGGTTTAGCACATGGAGATTTAGAAAGTAGTGCATTAAACGCTCAAATGTACTGTTGTCACGCTTATTTTGTCGGAAAAGAGTTAGTTGCTTTAGCATCGGAAATGGATATTTATAGACAGGCAGTTGAGGAACTCAAACAGCAAGGAGCTTTAACTTCTCTTGAAATTTGTCAACAAACAGTTTTAAATTTATTAGGGCATTCTGACGATCCTTGTCAATTGGTGGGAGATATATATGACGAAAACGAGTCATTACCCTTACTCAAAACACTTCATAATCGTGCAGCTATTTATCACCTTTATTATCACAAAACTGTTATTTCCTACTTGCTAGGAAAATATCAGCAAGCTGCATTTTATGCATCGTTAGTTGAATCCTATGCCGATATAATGCCAGCAGCTTTTACTATACCACTATTCAATTTTTATAATTCTTTATTGTCTTTACAATTATATACATATGCAGAAACAAAACAAGAAAAAAATAACTATTTAAAGAAAGTAGTTACTAACCAAAGACAGCTAAAACAATGGTCTAATTCTGCACCGATGAATCATCTCCATAAGTTTTATTTAGTTGAGGCAGAATATCATCAACTATTAGCTAATTATCAAGAAGCAATCGAATATTATGATCGCGCTATCCGATTAGCTCAAGAAAACAAATACATTCAAGATGAAGCCCTGGCTAATGAACTTGCAGCAAAATTTTATTTGACATGGGGTAAAGAAAGAATTGCCCAATCTTATATTATTGATGCTTACTACTGTTATGTTCATTGGGGTGCAAAAGTCAAAATTGAGGATTTAGAACAGCGTTATCCACAATTACTAGCGCCGATTTTACAAAAGCAGCAACAATCACTTAATGCAAATGAGATCATCCCAATTGCTTCCTTTCACAGCAGCAAAGCTGCTACACTTGGTATCAATAGCATCTCAGAAACATTAGACTTAGCAACAATTATTAAAGCTTCTCAAACCCTATCGAGGGAAATTGAGTTAGACAAACTACTTATTGCCCTGCTGGAAGTTCTGTTGGAAAATGCTGGGGCTGATAAGTGTGTGTTGTTGTTACCCAAAAACGAACAATGGGTGATTGAGGGAATTTGTCAACTAGGACAATCCCCAATTGTCTTACAATCGATACCGATGCAATTAGGTCAATATTTACCAATATCCCTAATTAATTCAGTTAAGCATTCCCTCAAAGCATCTGTGATTTTCAATGCTGTGGCACATGCCAATCTTGCGGTTGATCCTTACGTTCTACATCAACGCCCCAAGAGTGTGCTTTGTACGCCAATTTTGAATCAAGGTAAATTAGTTGGAATTTTATACTTAGAGAATAGCCTGACAACTGGGGCGTTTACAAGCGATCGCTTAGAACTTCTAAACCTAAT
The DNA here is from genome assembly GCF_000317435.1 of Calothrix sp. PCC 6303. NCBI lineage: Bacteria > Bacillati > Cyanobacteriota > Cyanophyceae > Nostocales > Calotrichaceae > Calothrix > Calothrix sp. PCC 6303. The sequence continues at coordinate 4,631,009 of NC_019751.1, read as the reverse complement.
TTGTACTCAAGCAGCGATCGCATTAGAAAATGCACGAACGTATCAACAGGCACAAAACTACGGAAAACAATTGGAACAATCCCTAGAAGCCCTCAACGCTAGCGAAGCTCGTTTCCAAAAGCTGGCGGATAATATTCCTGGAGTAATTTACCAATTACGTTTGAATCAAAATGGCTCTTTCTCCATGTCCTATATCAGTTCTGGTTGCTATGAATTATATGAAGTAACAGCCGAAGAACTAATATCTACTGGAAGAAGTATCCGTTCTTTTGAGCATCCTGAAGATGTAACAAAAATCGATGAAGCTATACTCAATTCAGCCCAAAATCTCACCCCATTTCAGTATCAATGGCGGATTATTACCCCCAGCGGTCAAATAAAATGGATTCAAGCGCTGTCGCAGCCAGAACGGCAAGAAAATAATGAACTAATTTGGGATGGTGTAATTCTCGATATTAGTCAAAGGCAAGCGGCACTCCAAGAACGCAAACGTGCAGAAACCGAGCGCCAAAAAAAGGCAGAAGCACTGGAAACCGCTTTACAAGAATTGCAACAAACTCAAATTCAGCTTGTACAAAATGAAAAGATGTCAGCCCTAGGAAACCTTGTAGCAGGTGTTGCCCACGAAATTAATAATCCCATCGCTTTTCTTGGTGGCAATATTCAGCCTGCTTTGGAACATATTCAGGATTTGTTTGGGTTAGTGGATTTGTATCAAGAAAAATATCCACATCCAGAAGCTGAAATTGAAAACGAAATCATAGCTATTGATCTGGATTATATTCGTGAAGATTTACCTAATCTAGTTGGTTCTATGCGCGAAGGTGTGAAACGGATTTGTGAAATTAGTAATAGTTTGAGAACTTTTTCCCGCAAAGATAGTAATTGTCCCGTTGCTTGTAATCTCCACGATGGCATTGATAGCACAATCATGATTCTCAAACATCGCCTCAAAGCTTCAGATAGCCGTCCCGAAATTCAAATTATTAAACAATATGGCGAAATTCCATCCATTGAATGTTTTGCTGGGCAGTTAAATCAGGTTTTCATGAATCTGTTGGCAAATGCTATTGATGCATTAGAGGAGTCTAATATTGGATATACCTATGCACAGATCAAGGCAAATCCTAATTTAATTATAATTACAACTCAAATCGCTGATAATCCACGACAGATAATAATTAGTATTAAAGATAATGGCAAGGGAATGACACCAGAGGTCAAACAAAAGATTTTTGATCACTTATTCACAACTAAATCCGTTGGCAAAGGTACCGGATTAGGTTTAGCGATCGCTCGTCAAATTGTTGTGGAAAAACACCACGGAGCAATAGATGTTAATTCTACACTTGGAGAAGGCTCCGAATTTTTAATTAGACTTCCTTTTTAACCTGGATTTGTCGCCAAGTCATCACTTTGGTACGCGATACTCAAAGCCTCGTCGCTAGATTCAAATATGATCCTAATTTGACACACCCTGCCGCACTGACAACTCAAATCAAAACCTGATAAAAACAACACTTTCAAGCTTTTCCCTACTATAAATATACATTTTTGCAGAAAAATAGGCACCATTAGCTTATTTTTTGCGTCAATTTTCTTGTTCAATATTACATAGATAGCCAAGAGCCTGGAGAAAACAAAGTAAAGCACTTAATCAGATTTTGCTTTACAAGTTGCAACTCCTATCTGTTGCCTTCTATTTTTTCATGGCACCCAATTACTATTTCACTTTTTTGCAAGCGTAGATAACTAAGACGACATGACGATTAAATTCCATCATAACAATATGCGGTGGCTGAATTGGGTGAAAAACTCATTCCTCAAACCAGCTAAATTCAATTTCATTGTTCCATGGTGGGAGCGAACGATTCATATCTTGCCAACTTCGCTTAAGTCTATTGCCCCACTTCTGTTTATATTGTCTTTAATTTCTGTGTTGCTGCTCAACAGTTTCACACCTGTAATCGCCCAACAAAGCCGTCCCGAAATTCGCGGCGTTTGGATGACCAATAACGACTTTGATATTCTCAGAGATCGAGCCAAGGTGCAAGATGCAGTCACCAAGCTTCGTCAAATGAACTTTAACACAGTATATCCAGTTGTGTGGAATTCTGGTTATGCGATGTACCCTAGTGCTGTTGCCCAAAAAGCCGAGATTCAGCCTTTTGTATATAAAGGGACAGATGGACACGATATTATCGCTGATTTAACTAATCAAGCACATCGCCAAGGTTTATTAGTGATTCCCTGGTTTGAGTTCGGTTTTATGGCTCCCCCCACTTCGGAATTAGCCCTAAATCACCCCGAATGGTTAACTCGCAAACGTGATGGCACTGATACATCTATTAGTGCTGGTGGTGAAGTAGTTTGGTTGAATCCCTTTCATCCAGAAGTTCAAGAGTTCATTTCTAATTTAGTCCTAGAAATTGTAACTCAGTACGATGCTGATGGGATTCAATTTGATGACCACATGAGTTTACCCTATGAATTCGGTTACGATCCATACACGATAGCTTTATATACTCAAGAAACCGGAAATCCTCCCCCAAGTAATCCTCAAGATCAAATGTGGATGCGTTGGCGTGCAGATAAAATTACCACATTTATGGTGCATCTAAATCAAGAGGTAAAAGCAAGGAAACCCAATCTAATTTTCTCGGTTTCTCCCAACTATTATGACTTTGCCTATAAATTCCATCTCCAAGATTGGCTGACTTGGTTACGCTTAAATATTATCGATGAGTTAATTGTACAGGTGTACAATCCCAACTTACAAAGCTTCACCAACAATATTTCCCGTCCGGAAATGCAAGAAGCGCTGCAAAGTATCCCTACTGGCGTTGGAATTATGACAGGATTAAGAAATAGTCCGGTTCCGATTCAACAAATCCAATCTCAGGTAAGGCTGGTTCAAGAACGAGGATTAGGTGCAGTCTTTTTCTATTATGAAAGTTTGTGGGATTCTGGTTTAGAATCTGCAAGCGAGAGAAAATCAGCCTTTCAGGCACTTTTCCCTAATCCAGCGTTTCGTTCTGCAAACAGGCAGCAGTAATTTGTTTAGTACTATTTATTTACGAGAGCGATCGCTCTCGTTCTCTAATCTGCTAAACATAAGGTATGAATCGATCGGGGTAGTTTCCACAAAGGTTTCAGGGGCAACGCGATCGCGTTGCCCGAAAATGCCCTAAGGCATAGAGTTACTGTAGGAGTATGTCACGTCTTTAGATAGATTTGATTAGCTTTGGCAACATAGACACTATATATAATAATTTAGCTTTGCCTCGTAATCAGAGAGTCAAAATAGCAAGTTACTCCCAGACAAATTTGTCATAGATAGAGGCTTGAATATTATTAAAATTACTTCAAATTTAGACTTATCAAGCATTCACAAATAATGTTCCTGAAGTCTATTCACTTGATAATTCTATTTTTCTGCACTTTAATCTATTCGCACTATAATCTAGCAATTTTTGGGAATAAATCTATCATGAAATTGACGAAAACAATCACAGGAAAATTACTAATTAGCATTCTTTGTCTGGAAATAATTTCTTGCACCTCACCAACATCTGAGTCGGCAAACGCTAATAATCAGCAAGCAGAAACAACAAAACAAGTTAGTCAGCAAACTAATAATAATCAAGCCTGTACTTTAGTAGAAGATGGTTTTGGTACAGAAGGAAAGGTCAACATCAAGGTTGAAGAAGTGGTGACAGGTCTTGAAGTTCCTTGGGGCATAGCTTTTCTGCCAAATCAGGATATGTTAGTTACTGAACGACCTGGACGAGTTAGGTTGGTACGGGACAGTAAACTTGTGGAAAAACCAGTAGCTACTATAAATGTTACAGAAAGTGGTGAAGATGGTTTACTGGGAATTGCAACCCATCCCGACGTTGCCAAAAACCGACTTTTTTATGTTTACTATACTACCGATATAAATGGGTCGCAGGTTAATCGCGTTGAACGATGGCGACTATCGGAAAATGGACTTAGTGCCTCATCAGATCGGGTAATTTTGGACAATATTCCCGTAGCACAATTCCACAACGGTGGTCGTATTCGCTTTGGTGCTGATAGAATGCTGTATATAGGTACTGGTGATGCCAGAAATCCCCAAAGTTCTCAAGATGTTAATAGCCTTTCGGGAAAAATTTTACGTGTAACCCCCGATGGACAGGTACCCCAAGACAATCCATTTGCCAAAAATCCCGTGTATATCACTGGTATTCGTAACACCCAAGGGTTTGATTGGAGTGACAAATCTACACTGTGGGTGACAGACCACGGACCTAGCGGTGAATTGGGTAGAAGTGGTCACGATAAAGTCAGTGTAGCAAGAGCAGGCGACAATTTGGGGTGGCCCACCACCTACCGCTGCGAATCAGGGAAAGGACTTGTGACCCCATCTATTGTTTGGCGTAACGCTCTACCCCCAGGTGGAGCAGCAATTTATACTGGTAATTCTATTCCCGAATGGAAAGGTAACTTAATTATTTCCACCCTCCGTTCGCAACACTTACAACGTGTTGTTTTTAATCCCCAGTCACCTGAACAAGTTCAATTGCATGAGGTGTATTTGCAAGGTAAATACGGACGATTAAGGGAGGCGATTATGGGATCAGATGGTGAGTTATATATTACAACTAGTAACTGCGATGGCAGAGGAAATTGTCCATCACAAAAGGACAAAATTCTGCGCATTACCCGATAAAAGAATAGAGATAGATAAACCCTAACTTGTTTGACTGAGATTAGGGTAGTTTATTTATTTGATGATAGGGTTAATTATATAAATGTAGTTTTAGTAGTTTTAAAACTAAGAATTTCCATGCTGAAATTTTACTACAACCCCGTTTCGACTAACGCTCGCCGTGTTTGGGTTGCATTACTGGAAAAAGAAATTCCCTTTGAAGCAATTTTGGTGAATTTAGACGGGGAACAATTGGGTGATGAATTTACAGCTATTAATCCACTGCAACGTATTCCCGTAATTATTGATAATCAACTGCGGGTAGTTGAGTCTTTAGCAATTCTGGATTATTTAGAAGCAAAGTATCCAACTCGATCCCTAATGCCAAATCAAGCTGAAGATATTGCGACTGTGCGGATGGTAGAAACAATCGCAGTTAATGAACTTCAGCTGGCGACGATTCCTTTCACCTGTCAGTTGGTGGGACTGGAGGTTGACGATCGCAAAATAGAGAATGCTCGACAACGAATTATCGCTGTGATGGAATTTTATGAAAATTTGTTAGATGGGAATACTTATTTTGTTAACAACAAACTTACCCTAGCCGATATTGTTGCTGGAACCCTTGTACCTTCATTGCCTCATTTTGGCTTTTCTCTGAATACTTACCCAAATTTAACAGCGTGGTCGCAAAAGCTTCTTGAGAGGGACAGTTGGCAACAAACAGATTTGAAAGCAGATGCCATCGCGTCTGCTATTCCTAGTATTCGGGCAATTTTAGAAAGACGATCTTAGCTATACATCTCATGTGAGCTGTACGCGATCGCTATTCCTCAAGAGAGGTGTATTTATAGTTAAGTAAAGGCAAAATAGTTATATCATCCCTCCCAGGAGATAACTATGGCATCAGGAATAATGGTTGCAGGTAAATGGATAACCGATGGGAATCAGCCAAATCCAGATGGTGAGTTCCGTGAGATACCAACAACATTTCGCCATCGCATCACCGCAGATGGTTCTAGTGGATTTAAGGCAGAATCCGGACGCTATCACCTTTATGTTGCTTTAAGTTGTCCTTGGGCGCATCGTACCTTAATTATGCGGGAAATTAAAGGGTTACAAGATGCTATCTCTATTTCTATTGTTGACCCTGTGATGAGTGACAAGGGCTGGATGTTTTCCGAAGCACCAGGAAGTATTCCCGACTCAGTAAACCACGCAAAATATTTACAACAAATCTACCTCAAAGCCGAACCCAAATATACAGGACGGGTCACGGTTCCGGTGTTGTGGGATAAGCAAACTCAAACCATTATCAATAATGAATCCCGCGAAATCATGCGGATGTTGGATGTGGAGTTTGCCCAATTGACAACGCATAAAATAGACTTATATCCAGACGATTTGCAACCGCAAATTGATGAAACTATCGATTTAATTTATACAGCAATTAATGCCGGGGTCTACAAAGCTGGTTTTGCGACTTCGCAAGCAGCTTATGAACAAGGGGTGACAGAACTTTTTGAGGGTTTAGATCGATGGGAAACTATTCTCAGTCAGCGGCGCTATTTATGTGGTGATCGTCTCACGGAAGCCGATATTTGTATGTTTGTGACGCTGTATCGTTTCGATGTTGTATATTACGGTCACTTCAAATGCAATTTGCGGCGAATTATCGACTATCCCAACCTCTGGAATTACCTTAAAGCCCTGTATCAGCGTCCTGAGTTCAAAGCAACTTGTAATCTCGACCATATCAAACATGGCTATTACATGAGTATGACCGATATTAATCCTAATCGAATTGTACCCAAAGGACCAATTATCGATTTTGATGAAGCGTGCGATACCTACGGTGGTAAACCACGCTCTTGGGGTTAAGCTTTGTTTTACCGAAGTAAAGAGTCTTGAAGTGCGATACCTACGGTGGTGAACTACGCATAATTATCAGCAGTCGATCGTTATTAGTAATAGTACTCTAATCGAATATTTATTTTGATTTTCATGGAGTTGTACTCATGATTCTGCATATTTCGATCGATGCTCATAATCCATTGCAAGTTGCTACTACCCTAGCTGAGGTTTTAAATGGCAAGATATATAAATTTTTCATTCCTGGTAGTTATCTGGTGATGCCCTTTGACAACTATGGTACTCACATTGTGGTGTTTAAAGAGGGTGATGTATGGGTTCCAGGTAATGATGTCAAAGCAGCCCAGGTACTTTCAGCAGAACCAAGCAAATTAGTGGCTAACCATACAGCGATGGTGGTTCCCACAACCCAAGAACAAATCCAGCAGATCGGTAAACGTGAAGGATGGCGGGTTTTGACTCGTAAGCAAGGAGAAGGGGTTCCATTCAGTGCCATCGAGTTTTGGGTGGAAAATCGTATCCTGTTTGAGTTCTTAACACCAGAATTTGTACCCCAATATTTACAGACTATGCAACCAGAGATAATTGAGAAAATGTTTGGACTGCCAATTCAGCTGGTACCAGCTTAAAGCTGATCGCTGATAACCGGAAGAGGCAGGGGAAGCAAGCCCCGTCCCGGTCTTCCCCTTGCTTATAGATAACTCCTCGCAGTATAAAGAGTAAATAATCATGATTCATCATATTTCCGTTGCCGCTCATAACCCACAACATGTTAGCCAGGTATTAGCAGAGATACTACAGGGACAATCTGTGCCATTTCCCAGTCATTCTGGTAGCTATGTAGCCTTAGCATTCGATTCTCAAGGGACAATGATTGAGGTTCACCCATTGGGAACTACTCTATTTCCTAGTAACGAAGTCAACGAGGCTGTTGAACTTCGACACAATTCAGCCTCATCAAATCACACTGCCATCCATGCAGCTATTTCTGTCCCAGTTAGCCAAGATCAGATTCAAGCGATCGCTGATCGTGAAGATTGGCGAATGGTACGTTGTCATCGTGGTGATTATTTTGATGTGATTGAGTTTTGGGTAGAAAATGAATTGCTGTTAGAGTTCTTGCCTCCAGAAATTATCCAGCAATATCTCTCTTTTATGGAACCGCGATCGCTACAACAACAAGTAGCACAATCGGCAGCGAAATAAATAATTGCTACAAGTAACACATCACAAATTTTCAAGGGTTTGGTGCGTTACGACGTTCCGTCTTTAGCGCAGCCATGCCCGTAGGGCTATACACAACCTACAATACTTAAATTTGTAAGTGCAAAGCACAGGCTACACCAACAAAAATCAAATCGGATTCCTATATAATTTCTAAAAAGTAGTAAAAGAAATATTTATGTTACTTTTTCAACCTGGAATCGGCTGCACATATTAGGTTTCCCACTTAACTACTGGCAAAATGATCAATAGTTAGCAGTCTACAGTCAAGAATTCTCAGTTTTTAGTACAATTAACTAAAGCATGTGTGTGAGAGCGGTTGTGTCCCACGGAAACAAGAGTGCGATTCACTGCATAAATCCCGACTGTAAACGTCCGTTTCCTCAACCCTGGGGAAATCGGTTTTGTAATAGCTGTGGCGCACCGCTACAGTTGAACGATCGGTATGTCCCTTTACAAACCCTAGGTTCGGGTGGGTTTGCTCAAATTTATACAGTTTGGGACTTACAAACACAAACAGAGAAAGTGCTGAAGATTCTGGTGGAAACCTCTGTCAAAGCACTGGAATTATTTGAACAGGAAGCCGCAGTTTTACGTCACTTGCGACATCCGGGGGTTCCCAAGGTGGAATCTGATGGTTTATTCAAGCTGGAATTATGCCATCCTCAACCCCGGCAGTTGCACTGTTTGGTGATGGAAAAAATTGATGGGATGACATTGGAGGAAATTCAAAAAAAATATCCTCAAGGTTGTCCCCAGGGATTAGTGTTGAATTGGCTAATCCAATCAGTAGAAATACTGAAGCACCTGCACGAGTGTAAAATCATTCACCGTGACATCAAGCCGTCAAATATGATGTTGCGGACTGCTGCCTTTTCACGGGGGGCAGCACAAGGTGATCAACTAGTATTAATTGATTTTGGGGGAGTGAAGCAGTTTAACTCTAACATGCGCCGTCCTCCCAATTCCACACGGTTATTTTCCTCTGGTTATAGTCCACCAGAACAATTAATTGGGGGAAATGTATCCCCAGCTACGGATTTTTATGCCTTGGGTAGAACTATGGTGGAGTTACTCACGGGGAAAAATCCAGCCGATTTGGAAGATTCTGCTACAGGGGAATTGCAATGGCGACATTTAGTCACAGTCAAACCGCAGTTAGGGGATTTACTAGATGAGATGATCAAACCAGATGCGCGATCGCGTCCGGCAACAACTGCTATGATTCAAAGGCGATTGACGCAAATGTCACAAATATCGGTGGCAAATGGCAGTATCTCCCAGTTGCAACAATCCATCAGTAATGTGACTCAACAAATTACCACAGCCGTAAAAGTGTCACCACCACTTTTCTTTTCCCAAGTCTCCGCAGGGGTGATACAAGCAGCAAGGTTTGTGACTCAAATGGTTTCCACAGCAATACTTTTTGTGCTGCAAACAGTCACCACAACAGTATTAGCTTGTTTAAGTACAATTTGGGCAATGTTACTTACAGGTAGTGGCGCAGCCCTTGGTACCATGATTGGGGCATTATTAACCTATCAAACAGGTTGGGGTGAAGAATTTGCCACATTAGTTTCTAACCAACTCATGTTAGTGCTTCCTAACAACTCACCCCTAACCGCATCCGACATCTTATTATTTGCCAGTGCTGGATTAGGAACAGCTTGCGGATTCACAACATCCGGAGTATTTAACCAACAAAGACGTTATGCGATCGCATCAATCACCAGTATCATTGGTTATTGTCTCTCTTGGTTTGTCCTCCAAGGTATAGCCACAAGAAGTCTACCGGAAGCAATAACAGGATTAATTTTAGTCGCTGTCACTTTTCTTACCCTCGGCTTAGGGTTTCGTAGTCATCATATCGTCTATTCCATCATTACTGCCTTTGGGACAGCCCTCAGTTTTGCATTTTTAATTAATCTGAATCTATTTCCCATCGATATTTTTGATCCACAAACCGTAACAGTATCAAACTTAGTTCTGAAAACCTTCTTTTTCACCTTTGTTGGGGTGCTAATTAGCTTTTTTGTCGCTATTAGTCACTACACAATCATTCCCTGGTTACGTCTGCTAGGTTGGAAATAATCAGTTATCAGTGTAGGTTCTGTATAGCCTTGCGGCATAACCTACGGGAAGCAAGCTACAACAAAAGACGCACGATTACACTCCTGCTTGAACGATAATCTAAATGCGTCGTAACACACCAGATACATGGTGCGTTACGAACTTCGTTCTTTAGCGCAGTCATACCCGGAGGGCTTTACACACCCTACTTAAGATTTATTTTATAAACACCCTCTTAGCTAAAATCTAACAGCTAATAGCTCACACAAATACTCGGTATGCGGGAAACTCAGTGTCTTTAGACCTGAGAGGGAAGCGACACGCAGCTTGCGTGCCGAAGGTAGGGATTTTAATCCCCGTGGATGTTAAAATCCAGGTTTTTGATTGGAACCTGGAAACCATCTCCCTTTCGGGGTAATGTTAGCTCCGACCTGTTATAAGAGCTTGTTAGGCTGTAAGCACTGTTTCAGTGACTTTAAAACTGTTTAACTTACAGCGACAGAGCGGGGAACTAGCTACGCATTCCGAGGTGTCGTGACTCAAATAACGGCTACCTATTACTAGGTGGTCTGGTCAGCACAGCTTGCAATTTCTTACAAGCTCAATCCCTTTAGGGTTGAGTTAGTGACTATTTCCCAACATCAGCACAAGCGGAAACTGTAGGACGAGAATTAGGTCTGACAGTCGGTGCTTTATCCACTAAATATAATATGCCATCAGCACCCCTAACTATTGCTTGAGCCTCCACAATTCTATTAGGTTCCGGGTTTTTTACCATCAAACCATCAGGAATTGAACTCAATTTAGTAGTAGCATTACTCTCATCCAAAGTAGCAAGTTCTGAATAATCAATTTCACCTTGCATCAAATTTATAATGGGATTAGATGGTATGGTTCCATTTCTACCAGTAACAACAAATCTACCTAGAGGTTTTTTACCCCTACCGCATAATTGATCAATTTGATCACTTTGATCCTTTAAACCTTCACGTAACTGGATAAAACCTCGACTGGGGTCTGTGTCGGGACTGATAATTTCCACCTTACCACTTAATTCTGGACTCGCTCCGGTAGCTGTAATATCACTTTCATCTGTTAAGGAATTTCGGAATTGAGTACCAATAATGCCTTCAGCGTTAATAAATACTTTACCACCGCGAAAATTTGCAGAGTTAGCACTGATATCACTATTTTGAAGTGCGGCTAAAACCTCCGTGTTGATATTAATATTACCACCAACAACATTGCTACCAGATGCGTTAGTTGTAATTTTGGCACCTCTAAATAAAAATAGATTCTGTGACTGTATATTAATAGTCGCTTGTTCAGAATTTAGATCGGAATTTCTACTGCCAGTGTCAGCAGTCAGACTAGAACGATCCAAAATAAAAGTACCAGCATTAATATTTGCATTGCCTGCACTTCCCAAACCATCGCTAGTAACAGTTAGTTTTGCATGATCTCTAACTTCAAGACTATTTGTATTAATAGTTAAATCTCCTCCTTGACCAATAGAACTATCAGATGCATCGGCAAAAATTCCACTAGCTGAATTAATAGAACCAATTTTAATTAGCGCTTCATTCTTTAGTTGAGTTGCTGTTTTTGGCACCTTATTACCACTAGAATCAGCTAATATTTTGGCAACAACTTGTTTAAAATCTTGGTCATAGTCGGGATTAAAACCAGATATATTAGCTTGGTCTTTGATGTTAAGAGTAATATTACCAGCATCCCCTTTACCGGATGTAGTGGTAATAATTTGTCCTCCACCTATCAGTTCTAATACTTTCGCATCTACCGTAATATCACCACCCTTTCCAGGACCGCGAGTATTTGCTCGAATATGCGCTCCATCTGCTAAACGCAAAGTATTGGTAGAAATATAAATATTCCCTCCATTTCCAATTGCTTTTTCTTCGTTACTTGAAGTGACAGAACTATATATATAATTGCGTGGACGATAACCTCTTGGTATTGGAAATATACCGTTACCTGATACTTCCACAAATTCTGGTGCAATAATTTTAATTTCCCCAGAATTGCCACCTGCAAAAGAGCTAGATTTTATCTCTGTTCCATCTTGAATCATCACTGACTGACCAGATATGGTGATACTCCCTGCATTACCTAATGATGGTTGATTGACAGCAATATCATTAGCTACTTGAGTATTTATTTTACCTGTTCTTAGTAGTATGGGACCTTGCGAGGATAATGAAATATCTCCAGAATTACCGCTAACAAAACTGATTGAATTGATGGCACTATTATTTATAAGTGATATGGATCCATTCCCACGCAAGGTGACATTTCCCGCACCATTTCTACTAAAACTACTGGTGACAACATAAGCATTATCGAACAAAATTGCCCCGTTAGCAATGAGTGAAATACCTCCACCTCCGTTACCTCCAGAACGATTATAGGTAGAAATAACTTTGTTTTCCTCATCTATTCCTAGACCAATTAAAGTAATTGAATTATTGGCATTGAGAGAGACATTTCCACTTCTACCTCTACCAGAATTAAGGGCATCATTTGTATAGTTGCTTGCATCAAGTGCTGGTTTATCTTCAAGTCTTGTATCACGACCTGGCATTTTATAAGCAGGATTATTAATGTAAATATTATCACCTATAATGTTAATGTCTCCGGCATCACCGTTTCCTGATGTGCGGGTACGAATGATTCCACCAGTTACTTCTACACTGTTAGCATTAACATTAATATTTCCGGCTTTTCCATTACTACGAAAATTTGCCATATTTGCAACTATACTATCGCCACTTATCTGGAATTTGTCCGTTACATTAATGTTAATATCTCCGGGTGAGGGAACTCCTGTCAACTGTTGAGTAATACCTGCTGCAATTACACTACCTGTAGTTATTTGTAAATTTCGACCTGTTAATGCCACAGTTCCGCTACCATTTCCAGTAACATCAATCTTGGCATTATTTGTAAGAGATATATTTGCTCTTTCTGAATTGTTTGGAATGAGGCTAAATTTATTATTTTCTACCGCCAATCCAATACTTCCATTATTCTCGATTCCTGCTAATTCAATTTTTCCTCCCGGTGTTTGCAATTTGGAATTGTTTAAATTTACATCTCCACCCACCAAGAAGATACTTTGATTAGCTGGTACTGATAAATTACTATTATTTACCTGCACCTGTTGTTTCATTTGATTGAAGAAAAATACCGAAGGATTTATAGTGAGTAACTCTGATGGGGAATTAGGATTGACAGCGCTATAAAATCCCAAATTACCGAATTGTAAACTATTTGCGGTTGTAGCGAAAAATGAACCACCAATCTCTAATTTTGCACCATCCCCAAAAAGAATCCCATTGGGGTTAAGGATAAAAAGATTAGCATTGCCGCTAGTTTTTATTAACCCATCAATTGTTGATGGAGATACACCAGTAACGCGATTAATAATATTAACTATACTAACGGAGTTATTAAAGTTGGCGGAACCATTTTTAGGAATAGAAAATTGCTCAAAGCTATGAAAAAGATTATTGCCAACTTGAGTTCCCCCTGTGATATCACAGTTATTGCATCCAGGTTGAGATATTTTGCTGTTTTGGGGTAAGGTTTGATCTGGAATAATTTGCGCTTTGACAGGTTGCGTCAAAGTGAGTGATACAGCAAATGTAAATACTATTTTTCTGGCTATAATCCAATCCATAAGCGTTTTTTTAGGCTTTGATGAGAGATTACAGAAGGTCTATTGATGGGATTTTGCTAAGTATTGTCGAAGCAAATATGTCGTTAATCTGCGTGTTCTGATTGTAAAATGAATTACAGATTAAATTAGACAGTTACATAAAAATTAATGGCGACCTAATCACACTATACGGGAATTTATCACTAAATCTGGGTATTTACTGAGACTTTTACAGTATTTATGCTCAAAATTTATCCCCCCAGTCAAGTTTTTCTTTACTGAGGGGATTAATAGTTATCGGCTTATATGATTTTCGGTATAGCTCTTAAGTGATTACATCATAGCTACGCTATGTTGCTTTTGGCAGCTTCTGATGATTTATTTTATCGTATTTTCACATAGTATTCATCAGTTCTTCACTTTCGTCACATCGAACTATCAGTGATATCAACAATGGACTTTAGTAGACTGAGGAATTTCCAAGTAAATAATTCCCTAATCAATCCATTGGTGGAACAGGGTTCTAGCCTATTTTGTGTAGGCTAGAAGCCCGCACCAGATGAAGGTTTTTTAAATTGGAAGTGACTTAGCGTAACAATTATAAGTTCCCAAACTACCAATAAATTAATTTTACGATAATTTACGGGTTTTTTGCAACTTCTTCATCCGTACTTTATTCCTATTTCTTCCCGTATAAGGTCGTATATGTAAGTATGGCAATAGAAACATAGGTAATACCGAATGAACTTCAGGATTTTGACAACTGTCGCGGCACTGCTTTATTTTGGATTGGCTGGACAAGCCCAAGCAGAAAATCAACAAGACTTAGAACAACTTAAAGCCACTGGCAACTGTCCGCGCTGTGATTTAAGTGGGGTTAACCTTAGTGGGGCTAATTTAGGTGGGGTAATTTTGCGTGATGCGAACCTCAAAGGAGTTAATTTTACTGGTGCTAATCTCCGAGGTGCTGATTTAACTGGGGCAAACCTGGAAGGTGCTGTACTTAATAATGCTAATTTGTACGGTGCATCTTTAACTGGGGCAACTCTCAAAGCAGCTTCCTTTGAAAATGCCAATTTAAGTTTTGCTAGCTTGATGGGTACGAACCTAGAAGGAACTAACTTCAAGGGTTCAACACAGCAAATGACCAATTATCGAGGTGCGTACTTCCGTTTGACAACAACACCAAGCAGTGTTGTTACTTCTGATAAACCTTATGGATGGTCATTGCAACGAGATATCAAACGGGATTGTAATAAGTTTAAACTAGATGGTGCTAGTGGTAGTGTTTGTGCTACAGACCAAGCACCTGGTTCATCTATGCAACCCCCGCAGCAAGTTAAAAATTAGGTGAAAAATTAAATTAGGTAGAAGACAGGAGGAAGAAACTTAAAGTTGATTTGCCTCCTGTTATATTCTGATTCAAAAAAGTGTTGCAACACATAAACAATCTGTAAGGGTTTAGCAGTGGTAATGGGCTTTTCTCCACTGCCTACTGCCTTCATCTACTAGCCTAAAAATACCTGGTTGACAAAGTTTCCGTGTAATCCATAGGGAATATGGTGCTGGAGGTGTAATTTAGCAATTACGGTTAAGTTTTTGGCATCGAGAATTACCACATCCGAACGGTGATGTTGTGAATCGTATACTAATCCCAGTACCCAACCATCGTCTTCATTCGTTGCATTTGGACGTGGGACAAATATGGGTTCCCCAGTAAATCCTTGAGGTGCTGCACTCCAAAGTAGTTTTTCTCCGGTTTCTACATCTACTTTGATAAAAGCTTGTAATGGTGCATTACCAGTTTCTGAGTGTGCTGCACCTAGGTAGAGATAGCGATGCGATCGCGTGACGAGTTCAGGGTGTAAACTGGGAAATTCGCAAGATCTAGCTTCAAGTAATTTCCCTTGTACGGTTTGCTGTTCCAAGTTGAGATGAAAACGCCATAGTTGTCCCGGTGAAAGTGCATCAAAGTCAGTTTGACGGAAATCGCTTCCAGGTTCTACTTCGGGTAAATTTGCATAGCAAATCGAGTCAATGACGATTTCACCAGCTTTTTCAAAAGCATTAGCATGGTGAAATACAAAGCCTGATTGCATTTCTAAAATCTTAATTTCTTGATTTTTGGGATTTCGAGGAATAACTATGGCACGAGTCGGTTGATTTGGATCAAACTTAATACATTCCCCTGCACCACGCATTCCTAAAGCAAAGGGAATAGGATTAAATTTAACCGGATTTTGGAAAAAGACACAATAATTCTCGGTAATTACAAAATCATGGATAAAGCAAAATCCTGGGACAAAATGAGCGTGTTTGCGAATTACTTTACCAGATAAATCCAATTCAAATACTTTAATTGTGGTGGAAAGTCCTGGTGTAATTGAGAAATTCACCATGCAAGGATTTCCCCCATCCATTGCACAACTGGGGTCAAAATGAGGATGTGCGCTGAATGCTTCACCTTCAGATAGAACATTATTAAAGTACTCTTTTCCTAATGTTTCTAAGGTTATAGGATCCAAAATATGGGGTTCCGCACCTTCCCACAAGGCTAAGAGTTTTCCACCCCAGTAAATAACATTAGTATTGGCAATATTTTTTAATTTAAAATTAAAGATATTCGTCAGCATCCCACCTGGCTTCTGGGTACCGAATACGCCCCTATAAAGGATTTTCCCGGCTTTCTGCTCTTTGATATAGGCTTCGGTTTGGACAAAACGATTACGGAAATGGGCGCGTCCATCTGTAAATGTAATCTTACTAATCATCCCATCACCATCAAAAGGATGATGGATTTGCTGTTCATTGATATCTAATAAACCGGGACCATTTCTAAATAATGTTCCTGATAAATCTGGAGGAATTTCACCTTCAATATCTTCGATCCAGTAATCATATTCTTGCTTTAAAGATTTATATCCACCTTGCCAACTTTCAAGGCTGTAGGATTTTTCGGTGGTAGAAGATGCTTGATATGCTTGCATGTTTTAATTTGAAATATTCCTAAATACAAAGAGAGACGTGACGTGTCTCGTCTCTACAGGGTTACTGAATTTACCTGAAATTCACTATTTTTATTGATTAACGAACTTCGGGGGTTTAAAAACTCATCTCAAAATCCCCCTTCTTCCTTCTTCCTCGGTTTGGGTTGACGCAGAATTAATTCTGGGACAAATTCCGGTATTAATGATTGTTCGTGGCAATGAACAGCAGCTGGGGGGAGGTTAGCTGGATTTTCTTCGATGTCGCTACCAGGAAGCCAATTCAAAAAGGGTAAGGGCAAAAGTGTACTGAGGTTAGTAATTATTACTAGTACAGCTAGGTTATCAAAGTTACTTTCATTGATTCCCATCCAATGCATTAAACCTGCACCTAGTTCATAGGAAACTAAACTAGCTAAGTTAGAAACCGACATGAGGAGGGCAAAAAAGGTTGCTTCGACACCGGGAGGACATAACCTAGCAGCCAATACCAACACAGGCATGTAGGCTATTTGTCCCATGACGGTAAGTACTAAGCTGTCACCTAAGCTAAACCAGTGATCATCTATACCTAAGCTTCGGTTGGTATGGGTAACTAGGAGTAACATTGTCATTCCTAAAGCTGAAGAAAGTAAGATACTCCAGCCGAAGATGACGCGGAAAGAGACGGTTTTGAGGAATCTTTGGAAAATCCAAATACCGACCAAGGAAGCTAAACTAGTTACCAAACGCACACGCCCTAAAAACTCCGGTTCAAAGTGGAGTTCATTGGTGGTAAAGAAGAAAAACGCAGAATCTGCGGTAGGTGTAGCTTGCCAAATAAATACAAATGCAGTTGGAAGCCAGATGGATTTTTGCGTAATAGCTTGGCGTAACTGTTTAATTTGTTGCTTAATATCTATCGCTGTGTTTTCCGATTGAGTTTGATCTTTGTTGATCGGTGTTTCGGCAATCAACCAAGCAACACCAGAAACAATTAACGGAAACGTAGCAGTGATTAAAAAGATAGTGCGATCGCTAAAATACTGCAACAGCATTCCACTAAAGTAAGCTGTGATTAATCCCCCAACTGCCGAAGCACCCCAACACAAGGATTGGAGGGAACCAGCATCTGCTTGAGACTCACCCCTGGCACGTTCTACCACCAGGGAATCGACAATCACATCCGCCACAGCAACCGAAAGAGAACCAAGCGCGATCGCTATTGTGGCAGACACGGGACTATGAACGACAGTCGCCAGACATATCCAGGAAATTGTCCCCAACAAACCCGACAAAATCAAATAGGGGCGGCGACGATAGCCAAAAATCGGTAAACCATCGGAAATAAAACCAAACAAGGGCTTAATAATCCACGGTAAAGCCACAATTCCCAAAAGTGCTGAAACTTGCGCCGGACTTAGCCGCAGTTCGTCTTTGAGAAAGAAGCTGACGGCTAAACGCGCCAACCCCAAGATACCTTGGACAAAGTAAACAGTCAGAATGGCGATCAATTCAGCACTTGGCTCATTGCCAAAGAGAATTTTTTCCTTTACCAACTCTTTGACCTTGGAGAAACCAGAGGAGGAAACCAGCATTGATGAATAATCTTTAAGATTTATCTACTTTTATATCTTATCGAGTTTTTCGCAATTGCTGTAGATAGATGAGAGGATGTGATGACAAAGCCAGAGGGAAACTTAACGCAACTCGCTTCATCTGGTATAAATTCTGGGCTTGCAAGCAGTCTATTTCTTAACTTGGGACGTTCCTGGAAAGTAATTTTACGTCTCTAGTTTTTGGCGAATAACTCTTGGGAATAATAAATATGTGATTTTAGGCTATGTCTGATTTAACTTTTGACTTCAATTAGGCGATTTCCAACAAAGAATATACCCCAATACGATTCAGTTAACGTTCTAATCACAATATTTTTGTCTGCTGTAGAGAGGTAGCAGTGCTATGTCTCTACAAGATTTCTGGTTCTATCTGAATTGTATTGGAATATACCCAGGTTGAGCGTCATTCGACTTCGCTTAGAAGTCATAGCCGAAACCAACTCAAACGGTAGATTTATTAACCCAAATCACCTAGCACACAACGTCATATTTTCAGGTTGATAGGAAAAACTAATGTTTAAAGTTGCTACTGGTCATAGTATTGATCCTGATTCAGCATCCGCAATTGCCGAAGTGATTAAACAATGCAAACTAACTCTAGAGGGAGAATTGCCCCAAGCGGGTATTTTATTTGCGGCAATCGATTTTGACCACGCCCTAATTTTAAGCCAAATTCAAGATGCTTTCCCTGGGATTGAATTGATTGGTGGCACCACGAATGGAGAAATTTCTTCATCCATGGGGTTTCAACAAGATTCCTTAACTTTAATGGTCTTTGCTTCCGATGAAGTAGAAATTAAAGCTGGATTGGGAAAAGGAGTATCAAAAAATCCCATATCGATTACAAAACAAGCCATTGAGATGGCAAAAGCGAAGATTTCAGCCCCACCTCAATTATGTCTAACTTTCCCAGATAGCTTAAGTAATAACGGGGTTTTGATTTTGGAAGGATTAAAGCAGAGTTTGGGAGAGGAAGTCCCTATTATTGGGGGAATGACAGCTGATGACTATACGTTTTCTCAAACATACCAGTTTTTTCAAAATCAAGTTCTCAGCGATGCAGTCCCAATACTATTGTTTTCTGGCAATTTACAATTTTCCTTTGGAGTTGCTAGCGGTTGGACTCCTATTGGTAAACCTAGTTGTGTCACTAAAGTTGATGGAAATGTGGTTTACGAAATTGATGGACAACGCGCTCTCGATTTTTATCAGTATTATCTGGGTGCAGAAAAGTTTGCCGCCAACTATGCAATTCATGCATTAGCAGTTTTTGAAGATAGCGACCGCTTCTACATGCGAGCGCCGAATGGATATGATAATGAGTCTGGAAGCGTAACTTTCTTCTCAGCTATTCCAGAGGGAGCAATGGTTCAGATTACTGATGCATCCCGTGAAAATATTTTACAAGCCTCCGAGACATCCCTCAAAGAAGCTTTAACTAATTTTCCTGGCAAAAATATAACAGCAGCTTTCTTAGTTTCCTGTGCAGCTCGTCGGCGAATTTTGGGAACATTAACTAGCGAGGAGTATCAACTTCTGAAAAAGCATTTACCCCAAGTATTACCTTGCTGTGGATTCTATGCCTATGGTGAAATTGCCCCTTTAACTAGTAAAGGACAAACCCAATTTCATAATAAAACATTTGTGACACTGCTAATCGGAACAAACTAATTTATTTATGAATAGTGGAAATGATTCTGAGCGAGTTAAGGAACTAGAAAAAGCAAATCGTATCTTAGAAAAACAAATAGCTCGCTGTCAACGCGATCGTAAACAACTAGAAACCGATATTGCAGCTAAGGAATTTTTACTCAAGCAAGTAATTAGTGAATTGCAGGATTCGCAGTCAGCACTAGCAAGCAGAAGCGAAGAATTAGAAATTACCTTACAAAATTTGCACAACATGCAGTCACAAATGCTTCAAAGTGAAAAAATGTCGGCTTTGGGGCAAATGGTTGCTGGTGTAGCTCATGAAATAAATAATCCCGTTAATTTTATTTATGGAAATCTTGGTTATTTAGAAAGTTATAACCAAGATATGCTGCGATTAATTCAGCTTTATCGATGTTTTTTTCCCAATGCACCAAAGGAAATTGAAAAGCTTCAAAATGAAATTGAGATAGAATTTCTGCAAGAAGATGTAACAAAAATACTAAACTCGATGAATTTAGGAACCAATCGTATTCGAGAAATAGTTTTGTCGTTACGTAATTTTTCCCGTCTTGATGAAGCTGAATTCAAAGCCGTTGATATCCATCAAGGAATTGACAATACATTACTAATTTTGCAGCATCGCTTAAAAGCCACCTCAACACGTCTCGAAATTTTCGTTGTCAGAGACTATGCAATACTGCCAGATGTCGAATGTTATCCAGGGCAATTAAATCAAGTTTTTATGAATCTCTTGGCAAATGCTATTGATGCACTAGAAGAAGTAGATTTTCAACAGAATTTTGCCCAAATTAAAATTATTACATCAGTAGTAAATAGCCATTGGATCGAAATAGCGATCGCAGATAATGGAAATGGTATCCCTGAGTCAATTCAATCACAAATATTTAACCCGTTTTTTACCACAAAACCAGTCGGAAAAGGTACTGGAATGGGTTTATCAATTAGCTATCAAATTATTTGTGAAAAACACGGTGGTAAGTTCAATTGTTCGTCATCTATTGGTAAAGGAACAGAATTTACGATTCAAATTCCGATTAAGCAACCAAGTCATAATGCAAGCTAAGTTAACTAAACTTAAAATTTTATCTTGATTCCCTGCATTAGCGTTATTAGATTTTCAGGTTTGGCTGGAAACGCTTGCCAGTTAAGCTACTCCACCCGTTGTAATTGCGCTACTCTCGGATCAATAATTTTTGTCCCTAATGCAGCAAACTTCACCGCAACAGAAGTTTTACTGCCAGAGTCGAATACATGGGTAATTTCACCTATACCAAAGGAGCGATGTAATACTTGTTCCCCAACTTGCCAAGTTAATGTTTCACCTTCACTACTAGGTTTTGCTTTTGCTTGTTTAGTACTACCTGTTGAGGTCTTAGTATAACCTTGACGCTTACCACCCGGGGTAGCAATTAGCTCTGTGGGCAACTCATCCAGGAACTGCGATCGCATGGCTGGTTCTCTGCTACCATAGAGCCGACGTTCCCTTGCATGGCTAATAAATAATCTTTCTTGAGCACGGGTTATACCTACATAACAAAGTCTCCGTTCTTCTTCCAAGGATGCGGGATCTTGCATTGAGCGATAATTGGGAAATAGTCCCTGTTCTAACCCCACCAAGAACACTACAGGAAACTCCAAACCTTTGGATGCATGTAATGTCATTAAAGATACTGCACTTTCTCCTTCCTTCAAGTTATCTAAATCGGAACTGAGGGAGGTTTTTTCCAAGAATGATTGCAGGTTAACGTTTTCCTCTCCTTCGTTTTCCTCTTGGAATTCCAAAACTGCATTGTAAAGCGCTTGAATATTTTCGATTCTATCTGAAGCTTCATCAGTTCCCTGAGTATGCAAATCCTGGACATAGCCAGAATCTTCAATTACTCCCTGAACCAATTCGGCAACTGGAAGGGTTTCTATCTGGGTTTGCCATTTCTTAATGATTCCGGCAAAACTATTAATTGATTTTGCCGCACGTCCCGCTAATGTCGCAACTGATGTCTCATCACTCAGTATTTCCCACAAATTAGTTCCCAATTCTTGAGCTGCACGGGTTAAATTATCGGTGGTTGATTTGCCGATTCCCCGTCGAGGTGTATTAATAATCCGCAGTAAATTTACAGAGTCGGCAGGGTTTTGGATGGCTTTGAGATAAGCTAAAATATCTTTGATTTCTTTACGATCGTAAAATCTAAATCCGCCAACTACAGTATAGGGAATTTGATATTTAACCAGTAAATCTTCAAATGGACGGGATTGGGCATTTGTCCGATATAAAATTGAGAAGCTACCCCAATTTAAATTCGGGTGTTCTGTTTCCATCCGTCGAATTTGATTAATTACAAAGTCGGCTTCTACCACCTCATCATCAGCTTTAAATAAATAAATTTGCTCTCCGGCTCCCCTGGTAGGTTTGAGGACTTTATCAATCCGTTGAGTATTATTTTCAATCAGATGATTTGCAGCTTCTAAAATATTTTCACAAGAGCGATAGTTCTCTTCTAACTTCACCATTGTGCTAGTATCATCATCTGCTAAACCATCACCAAAGTCATCTTGAAAGCCTAGTAAAATAGTGAAATCAGCTTGGCGAAAGCTATATATAGACTGATCTGCGTCCCCCACGACGAAAGTCGAACGATTATTCCAATTCCAATCATTTTTAGATTGATTATTAGTGGAAAGTAGACGAATTAATTCATATTGAGTTTTATTTGTATCTTGATATTCATCAACTAATATATGGCGAAATTTGCCATGCCAATAATTTAAAAGTTGGGAATTTTGTTGAAATAATCGAGTTGGAACTAGAATTAAATCATCAAAATCAAGAGCATTATTTTCAGCTAACTTATCTTGATAAGCACTATAAACTTGAGAAATTACCCGACCCCGGTAATTAGGCTGATCTAATTCAAATTCCTTAGGTGAAAGTCCTTTATTCTTGGCATTACCAATTGCATACCTTACCGAACGCGGATCAAACTTCTTATCATCCAAATTCAGTTGTTTAGTAACTATTTCCTTAACTAAACTTTGGGCATCAGAATCATCAAAAATTGAAAAATTCTTCTGCCATTTTCGCCCATTTTCATCTTGATATTTCTCAATATCCATCCGTAAAATCCGTGAAAACAGACTGTGGAAAGTACCACACCACATATCTTTAATCACAGTTCTGTAAACACGCGATCGCAGTTTAACTTGATCGTACTCTGGCAACAGGTCAAATTTCTCCCCAAACTCCCGCATTGCCATCTGTTCAGCAAACAGCTTCTGAATCCGTTCCTTCATTTCCCTGGCAGCTTTATTTGTAAAAGTCACCGCCAAAATGTTTTCTGGATCGACACGATGTTGCAAAATTAAATTAGCAATCCGATAAGTCAATGCCCTTGTTTTGCCGGAACCAGCACCAGCAACAACAAGCAAAGGACCACAATAATGTTCAACAGCGCGGCGTTGACAGGGGTTGAGGTGACTGAGGAAGTCGATAGTTGTTGTCATGGAGCGAGGTTAGTCTCACGTTAATTAGATACGCTACACTATCCTACCGAATTTCCATCCATAAATATTGTCCTTCCCTAAGCTTCTGCCATCAGTGGCATATCCACAGTAAACACAGAACCTACTCCCGGTTCACTTTGCACCTTAATATCACCACCCATCATCTGACAAAAGTGACGACTAATAGATAAACCTAAACCTGTACCGCCATATTTTTTGGTGGTGGAAGCATCTCCTTGGGTAAAGGGGATAAATAACTGTTGTTGTTGATGGTATGTCATCCCGATACCCGTATCAATAACAGTAAAAATAATTTTTTCTACAGGAAAGTCTTTTCCTTTATCTTCTTTTTCTGTCCAGACCTTGAGAGTTACTTTCCCATTTGTTGTAAATTTAGCTGAATTACTCAGTAAATTCAACAGTATTTGTCGCACCCTTGTTTGGTCAGCATACATTGTTCCCAGTTGTGGATCACAATCAATATCCAAGCTATTACCATTTTTTTCAATGCTCGGTTTCACCGTCGAAACCACATTGTTAATTAATGTTGCAATTTCAAAGTTCTCCGGGTAGAGCGTCATCTTTCCCGCTTCGATTTTGGATAAATCGAGAATTCCATTAATCAATTCCAGCAAATGCCTGCCTGCTGAGTTGATGGTTTCCAAATCGGTGAGGAAATCTTCAGACAAAGCCAAATCAGTTGCATCGTCTTTTAACAATTGACTCAAACCAATTACTGCATTTAGGGGTGTGCGTAATTCGTGGCTCACATTTGCCAACAATTGGCTTTTTGTCTTATTTGCCGCTTCAGCCTCTTCCTTTGCCTGTTGTAGCTCTTTGGTACGTTGCGATACCCGCTCAATCAATCGATTCAGTGATTTTGCCAGCAAGCCAATTTCATCTTCAGTGGTGACGGGTGCGCGTAAATCAAAATTTGACTTCCTTGCTACCTGTTCAGCAACTTGGGTTACAGTAATCACAGGTTCAGCGATCGCACGAGAAGTACGCCATGCCACAGCAGATGCGATCGCAACAGACACCAACATACTCATCAACGCAATCAATCGCTCAACTGTCTTTGCTTGTTGAGCATCTTCAATCTTTTCCTTTTCCTTCTCTTCAGCCGATTGCAAAATATTAGACAACTTCTGACTCAGTTCATCTAACTGCATACCCGTTTCACCACGCATCACAGCCAGCAAGTCATCACGGATACCTCGAAATTCTTCAGGTCTATCTCTACCGTCCAGCGACTGCACCACAGATTCTATCTGTCCCACATAAGAATCTAAATTCTTACTATAATCTGCCAGCAAAGTCTCTAAATTTACTTGAGTTGCCGCTAAAACCTTAGGATTACTAGCAATAAAATCACTTACTTTCTGTCCTTCTCTTTTTGCCTTCTCTACATCTCGCAAAAACTCACTTTTTTTAACTTCTAAACGCTCAGGTTCCTCTACCAAAGCTACCAAATTAAAGCTATGCAGCTGCGCTCCCACAACTGCATCTCTATAATCCGAAAGCACTTGAGTCTGCCTGTGTGCTTGATCCAAGCGCACAACCTCTTTTCCGCGATAATAGTTGGCAACTACAAACCCAGTCAACGAACCAAAAAAACCAATTCCAATCGCCAAAAAGTAACCATAACCGATCTTTTGATGGATGCGCCAAGAACTCGCTTTTAACTTCCTGCTAGAGGGAAATTCGATTGTTGGGAGTTCGTCACTCACAGATTGCTCAACTGGCACTGCTCTATATTCTAAACTTTTACTCAAAGCGGTTGGGTTGTGAGTCTGCATCCCTTAATTCTCCTTGACCTACCGCGAAAATAACGGATTATACTCAGTGCTCTACTTTACCTAATCGCTAAATTAATCTTGACTTAGTTGGTACAGCTATTCCTATTTATAACAACAGCACAGTTTATTTACTATATACTTCGCAAGAGTTTCATGATAATTTAAACAGTCTAAATATAAGTTTATATTTACCTCAATTTTCACTCAGTTGACAAAAAGTTACCCTCACAATACCAAACCCTTAACTGGTTAGGATTTGGATCACCTAAAAGCCTTAATAAATCCAGAAAATAACTGCTTCTGCTCCGTAAAATTTCACCCATTCAATCCTCTAAGTATCTACCTCAGCGAATACCCAAAGTTAGAAGGTGATAAAAAAGAAAATTATTGTAGGGTGTGTAAGACGCACGACTGTACTTCTGCTTGAGCAACAATCTAAATGCGTCGTAACGTACCAGCTATTTGGCGCGTCACGACAAACTCTTCACTGTCTCAAACCCCCAAATCCTTACGTAGTCGTAACACACCTACTTAATATTTATTTAATCAAGACCCTCTTAGAGGATTTTTGAAAGTGTTTGGCTGTGGTTTTAAGCATTGAGAGATAATGCCCATCTGCCGCATTCTGATTTTTCCTCAGTACCTTGCTCCCGGTTAGAAAGCCTGTTTTCAATAAACTAAAAACCAAAAAATCGGAGCATCAGCCCTAAGATTTTACTTATGACTCACACTCCGATTTTTATTTTCTTCAAGTCATCTATACCGCAGCAGCAGCCAATTTCGCTGCATTCTTCAGCAACTCTGCTTTATCGGTGCGTTCCCAAGGTAAATCTAAATCATCTCTACCAAAGTGACCATAAGCCGCGATGTCCTGATAAAAACGTCCGCCTCTTGCACTTGGTAAGTTTTTTAGATCTAAAGTGTGAATAATACCCGCCGGACGTAGCTCGAAATTTTGCTTAACTAACTCCAGCAAAACTTCATCGCTAACTTTACCAGTACCAAAAGTATCAACAAAGATACTAGTAGGACGAGCAACACCAATCGCGTAGCTTAACTGTACTTCACACTTGTCAGCTAATTCTGCTGCCACAATATTTTTGGCAACATAACGGCAAGCATAAGCCGCACTACGATCAACTTTTGTGGGGTCTTTACCAGAGAAAGCACCGCCACCATGACGTGAGTAACCACCGTAGGTATCCACAATGATCTTACGTCCAGTTAAACCAGCATCACCTTGGGGACCACCAACCACAAACTTGCCAGTTGGATTGACCAAAAAGCGAGTCTCTGTATCAGGTTTAATCGTGATATCACCAAATACAGGTTCTACCACTGCTGTCCACAAATCTTCCTTGATTTTTACCTGCACTGCTGCTTCATCGGTAATGTCACCAATTGCTGCATCATGCTGGGTAGAAATCAAAATGGTATCGATCCCAACAGGTCGTCCATCTTCATAGATGACGGTGACTTGAGTCTTGCCATCAGGACGCAAATAGCCTAAGCCTCCATTTTTCCGAACAGATGCCAATCGGCGAGCAATTCGGTGAGCTAAACTGATGGGCAAGGGCATTAATTCAGGAGTTTCGTTACAAGCGAAACCAAACATAATACCTTGATCGCCAGCACCAATTTTGTCGAATAGCTCCTCGCTAACTAGCTCACGGGTTTCCTGAGCAGTATTTACACCTTGGGCAATATCGGGTGATTGTTCGTCCAAAGCCACTAAAACCGAGCAACTTGTCGCCGAGAAACCATTATCTGCATCGGTATAACCGATTTCAGCAATTTTCTGCCGTACCAGCTTTACATAGTTGACATTCGCTTTGGTGGTGATTTCCCCTGTAATCACTACCATGCCAGTATTTACAACTACTTCAGCTGCAACACGACTTTGGGCATCTTGCGTGAGCAAAGCATCCAAAATCGTATCCGAGATTTGGTCGCAGACTTTATCTGGATGTCCTTCGGTGACGGACTCGGAGGTAAAAAGATAACGACGTGACAATTTTGATTCCTCCTTCGTTAGCTTCGGCTGCAAAATTCAAATTTTTATCAAAACTTTATTTTGATAATTTTTTAGCAGCTTCAATCTGAGATCATATCAATATTTTTACGGTGATCACTGAGGGTTTTGTGATCTTCATGAAAATCAATCAATTACGGCTAAGTAATTTTAAGGAAAAAATAAATTAAATGATTTTATTTCTCGACAAAAATGTATGTGTACAAAAAAAAAGACACCAGGAGGTGTCTTAAAGTATCAAAAATAATTATTCATCGGAAAATAATCTCACGAATAGACTATACTTCAACCGCCATTTTTGCTTCCTGGGAAGTTAGTTGTTCATAAGTTGCCCGCATCTTCAAGCCAGTCAACACTTGGAATAAACCTGTACCGTTGTTGGAACCTGGATATTCTCGGTGTTGTAGTAATAAGTGAGTCATTTCACCTTCATACTTGGTGGATGTCTTGCTGAGGTGACTTTCAATATAAATCACTTCTTCTAAGTTATCGAATTGACCATCAACTTCAAGTACGGAAACGTAACGTCCATAGTAGACATCAGAACCGTAGTGTAACTGCATTCCAGGGTAAGAACAAGTTAATTTACGTCCACAAGGAGTCCAGTTAATGGTTGATCCTTGATCAAATAGGTAGGCTGGTTCAAAACCAGCTTTGTCTTCACGCTGAAGCATCCGGACGCGGAGAACTTTACGTTCTTTATCGTCTTTGATTAAGTTGGTAGGTAGTACCTGAAGAACAACGTCTGCGAATTCCCGTTGAGGTTCAATATATTTCTCAAAATCGGGTTTGCGAGAGTTAATTGCTTGGAGAACATCGTCATAACTGTGACCGCGTTCTGCCATGTCACGCTGAACTTTCCAAGCAATTTTAACTTCGTCACTGATATCAAAATAAACACTAAAGTCTATTAATCCACGTACACGCTCATCATATAAAGGATGTAGACCTTCAACAACAATAATGTGGTTTGGTTTAATTAATTCTGCGGGGTCAATAGCACCGGTTTCGTGGTTGTAGATCGGTTTCATGATCGATTGACCTTCTTTGAGAGCTTTGATTTGCTCATACATGAGGTCAAAGTTATTTGCTCTGGGGTCAAGAGCTGTGATTCCTGTCTCTTTGCGTTGTTTGCGATCAAGACAATGATAGTCATCAAGACAAATAACTGTCATGAACTCTTCGCCAAATAAATCAATCAGGCGACGCAAAAATGTAGATTTTCCGCACCCAGAGTCTCCAGCAACTCCAATCAATACCACGCGTTCCGGCTTGCTCGTCATAAGATTCCTCTAAATACTAATTAGTTAGTCAATCAATATTTCTTTTCCACAACAGATTTGAATCAGAACATTACCCTCTGGGTTAGTTCTATATTCGCTTTAGCTTCAACAGCACCATAAAGCATTGACGGGTAAACATTAAAGTTGTAATTTTTACCCGCCAGTATGATTTTAATTATTGCTGCTGAGTATTTAGTCCTAGTGTTATAAAGAATTTTAACAGAACGGTGTGCTCTATTCAAGGCTTACCTTGAGGAAGAATTATTCAAACCCAATAATCTTACTTAGGTTTATTGCTAAGTGGAACAGATTACAAACCCTAATCAAAATTCAAAAATTGAGCATTTTTCTTGACGATACTATAAAAATAATTTGCGATTAATCAGGTATAATGTTTAGCTCCAAATTCCCTCACTAGATCATGAATTAGACCAACCTCAAGCATTAGCTGACCTACTCTGCCAATTAGCTGGAATTACTTAAGATCTACTGAATATTCAATTCCATCAGGGGCAAATCATAGTAGTTGACAGATTTTTCACATCAAGTAAAACTTAATATTGTGGTTACTACTATCCCTAATTCATGAGAATATAGATTACTTGGACTTATCTTTTGCTGTGGAAGTCACTGCACTTAGGAAGTAGTCAAGTCAAAAATGTTCTTCGGTCGGAGTTGTAGAAGTAGCTCTAAGGAAATGCAGGGAAACAGGTGAGCGATCATAAACTCGTAAATTCGGAACAACTGCTGAGGTCGGGCTTCTAGGAGCGCTTTGCAGTTATGTACACGTCATCAATTGACGCTTCCTTCGTAAATTATGGATATTTATATCTCTTGCGGGGGAAGGCTTTCACGAAAAAAAGTTTAAATTGACTCATTATTAACATTCTCCAACAGACTTATCATCTACTTTAGAAGGTGAACAGGTGTGTTCTTTTGTAATACCTGCATGTCTTTGGCGAGTGGATAAAAAAGGCATTTATGATAATGATGCTGTTTTCCCAAAATGCTAACTGTTCAATAGTTAGCGGAATATTGGGAAAGTTTTTTAGGTAACGGTTAAGTAGATATCGGAGTGGTAAAGCGAATGAACAATCAAGGTGCTGTTGAAGGTGCTGCTAGTGCGGCATCAAGTAGCCGTATCTTCGTTTACGAAGTGGTGGGTCTGCGTCAAAGTCAAGAAAGCGCAGTTGCAAACTACTCAATTCGCAAAAGTGGCAGCGTATTTCTCAGGGTGCCTTACAACCGCATGAATCAAGAAATGCGGCGTGTCGCTCGTCAAGGCGGTAAAATTGTTAGTATTCAGACCGTTGAGGCATTTGAGCAAAATAACGGGAATGGAATTGCTAACAATCAGGGTAATGGAACAGCTACACCTGAAACAGCTAACAGTGGTGGAGAAGGCATTGCCGCAAAGCCAGCTGAGCAAAAGCCCAAGAAGACTAAAGAAGGCAATACCATGACTCAAGCGAAAGCTAAACATGCTGATGTTCCCGTAAATATTTATCGTCCCAATGCTCCTTTTGTTGGTAAGTGTATTTCCAATGAAGCTTTGGTGAAAGAGGGTGGAATTGGTTTGGTTCAGCACCTCAAGTTTAATTTGGAAGGTGGTGATTTAAGATACCTTGAAGGTCAAAGTATTGGTATTATCCCTCCTGGTTTAGACAAGAACGGCAAGCCTGAGAAGCTGAGACTTTATTCAATTGGTTCAACTCGTCACGGCGATGACATGAACGATAAAACTGTATCGTTGTGTGTTCGTCAGTTGGAATACAAGCACCCAGAAAGCGGCGAGACTGTTTATGGTGTTTGTTCAACTTACCTGTGTAATTTAAAACCAGGTGATGAGGTGAAAATCACTGGACCAGTTGGGAAGGAAATGTTGTTACCTGATGATCCAGAAGCTAACGTGATTATGATGGCAACTGGTACAGGTATTGCGCCAATGCGGACTTACTTGTGGCGGATGTTCAAAGATAATGAAAGGGCTGCTAATCCAGATTATCAGTTCAAAGGTTTTGCTTGGTTGATCTTCGGGATTCCCACATCAGCGAACATTCTCTATAAAGAAGAGTTGGAAGAAATCGAGAGTCGTTATCCCAATAACTTCCGTTTGACTAATGCCATTAGCCGTGAACAGAAAAACGCTCAGGGTGGCAGAATGTACATCCAAGATCGTGTAGCTGAACATGCTGATGAACTGTGGAACTTGATTAAGAATGAGAAAACTCATACTTATATTTGCGGTTTACGGGGTATGGAAGATGGTATTGATGCAGCACTAACTATTGCTGCGGCTAAAGATGGTGTAACTTGGAGTGATTACCAGAAGGAAATTAAGAGAGCTGGTCGTTGGCACGTTGAGACATATTAGGATTTTTGTGGGGGGAAACCCTTGTGATCCAAATTTTGTTTTTTCATGCTTTCCCTACTCTCTCAGGTTGGTTTTAGATTTGGGATGATGAATCGAAGTATCTAAAACTTGGAATTTAAGATTTTGCTAAATAATATTTAGTGACTATGTAGGGGTGTAATATATTACGCCCCTACAATTGTTTTGCTGGAAGATTTTGCTTTCTTTTAGAAGCCTGGATTAAATAAAGTACAAAAGTAGGGTGTGTAAGCGGAGCGTAACGCACCATTTCATTGTCTAGCAAAATTGCACGTTATTAAATTCCCGTTCCTTATATGCCAGTGGACATGTCCCTTACGACATAAATGTTTGTCTAAAAGGGAACAGGAAATAAGTAAATCTCCTAACAAAAATGGCTAGAGATATGTACATGTCTTGTAGGCTTATAATTGTTTTGTTGTGATGGCGTGAAATGTGAGTTTTCGGAAATATCATTATTTTGTATATTAAAGTCGAATAATTCAAGTTCTATAATTGGTGCAATTACAGTGGGAATTAAATTAGGAATATTAGGTTTAGGAACTGTTGGGACTGGTACGGTTGAACTTTTACAGGATTATTCTGGTCGTCATCCGTTGTTGAGGGAGGTGGAGATTCGTCGGGTGGGAGTGCGATCGCTTGAATTACCCAGGGCTGTAAAATTGGTTGATGGAGTACTTACTACAGATTTAGATTCAATTGTCAATGATCCAGAGATAGATATTATTGTTGAGGTGATGGGGGGATTGGAACCAGCTAGGGAATTGATGCTGAAGGCAATCCACAATGGAAAACATGTGGTGACAGCAAATAAAGCGGTGATTTCCCGGTTTGGGGATGAGATTTTTACCGCTGCAAATCAAGCCGGGGTGTATGTGATGGTGGAAGCTTCGGTATGTGGGGGGATTCCCATCATTCAACCATTGAAGCAGTCTTTGAGCGTGAACCGGATTACTGCGGTGATGGGGATAGTAAATGGCACTACAAACTACATTTTGACCCAGATGCAAACCGTAGGTAGTAGTTTTGATGATGTATTAGCTGATGCTCAAAAGTTAGGTTACGCAGAAGCAGATCCCACAGCAGATGTGGATGGGTGGGATGCAGCGGATAAAATCACAATTTTGGCATCTTTAGCATTTGGCGAACGTGTTAACCGTCAACAGGTACATTGTGAAGGAATTCGCCAAGTTAGTAAAACAGATATTGCCTATGCTGATAAGCTGGGCTTTGTGATCAAACTGTTAGCGATCGCTAAAACCAATGATTCTTTACTTTCGGTACGGGTTCATCCTACCCTAGTTCCCAAAATTCATCCCCTTGCCAGTGTGAATGGGGTGTACAACGCAGTTTTGGTGGAAGGGGAACCTTTAGGACAAGTAATGTTTTTTGGACCAGGTGCAGGTGCAGGTCCCACAGCCAGCGCGGTATCATCTGATATATTAAATCTGGTGGCTCGTCTCAAGACTGAATTGGCAGAGTCTAAAACTCGCAATTCATCCAGCGTTAATTTAGATCCCTTATTTGCTTGTTTACACGAAGGTTTTGCAGAAATTTGCCCAATTTCCGAACTTGTCACCCGGTTTTATGCCAGATTTTTAACCCAAGATGAATCTGGGGTAATTGGCAAATTGGGTACTTGTTTTGGCAAGTTTGGGGTTAGCTTAGAATCGATTGTGCAAACAGGTTTTCAAGGTGAAAGGGCAGAAATTGTTGTCGTCACCCACAATGTGCGAGAAGGAAATTTCCGCCAAGCTTTAGCAGAAATTGAGGCAATGTCGGAAATATATAGTATTCCTAGTTTGTTACGGGTTTTGTAGGTAGCGAGTTTGAAAGTCGGAACTAGCCCTTTCAAGGTGGGTAGCGACTAACGACCGAAATCTGGTTTCTTCAGTTAGAATACGAAAGATTTTTGTATTTATTCGAGAGAAACCGGGTTTCTCGGCTAAACGAAAAGTTTTGAACAACGTCAAATCAAGCTTTTTACATTACCACCTTGAAAAGGGTATTCCTAAAAGTATTCAATTTTGTCTTTAGGCAAGTCAAACAGCTAATGATGTAAGGACATTTCCCATATTTTCTCAGACTTACAAAAACAAATAGGTCGCTTTATGCAAAACTCACAGCATGTTTCTCTATTAACAAACGGACAAGATCAAGTTCTAACCATTCCTCATGAACTTGCCCTATCAAGTACAGAGGTTTTGTTACGCAAAGAAGGTAATCGCTTAATCATTGAGCCTATTCCTTCCAGTTCTCTGCTTTCATTGCTGACTACGTTGCCAGATATTACAGATAATTTTCCTGATATAGATGAGGGCTTACTTCCCCTTAATGACATCACACTTTAGTAGCAGCCGATGACCTATCAATACTTACTTGATACCAACATTCTTTCAGATTTGGTCAGGCATCCTCAAGGTCGAGTTTTTCAGCGTATTGCTGCTGTTGGGGAAGACAAAGTTTGCACAAGCATTATAGTAGCGTGTGAACTGCGATTTGGATCTGCGAAGAGTGGCTCCTCTCGTCTTTTTCATCAACTAGAATGCATTCTTGCAATCTTAACAGTTTTGCCCTTGGAGTCAGATGTGGATCACCGCTATGCTTCAATTCGTACCTACTTAGAGCAAGCAGGAACCCCAATCGGTCCAAATGATTTACTGATTGCCGCTCATGCCCTATCTCTTAATCTAACTCTGATTACAGCCAATACTCGTGAATTTCAGCGTGTTCCTGCCTTAAGCTTAGAGAATTGGCTGCTTTGATGAGTTCTAAATACCCATAACTACCCCTGTTAAGGTGAAGTTTTTTGCAACCTAAAAACAAAGGTTTCAGCTTGCGACAATTAAAATCTGATAGCAAAAAATAATGTTTGCGATCGATTTTAGGGTCAAGCGATGGGGTGTGTAACGTAAGAATAGGACTTCTAGCTAGTACATTCTTGGTACACCTTAACAGGGGTAATACCCATAACTTAGGATGGATCCCAATTTTTATTTTTCCCTAAAATAATAACCTGTCATTGCGTAGTTTACGAACCGAAGGTTGGAGGAACGAGGTTGCTTGCATCCCGCAGGGTAGCAATCGCATTAACTCGTTCTGAGTGAGAAATTTTGCGATTGCTTCACTCAACTTGGTTACGTAAGCGCTAGCCCTTTCAGGGCGGCTTCGCCTACGTGCACGCTAAAGCGTTTCTTGTATGCCGTTAGGCTTTACGCAATGACATTCAAAAAGTTGGATGCTCACGACAAAGCATGGAAATATATGTTGTAGTTTGCTAAATATAATACCATTTTGAGAACATCGCCGCATGTCCACAACGTTGTTTATCCTCGTTTAAAACAGTCCAAAGGGTAACATTATCAATTTGAAAACGTTTTCCAGTTGTAGAAGTTCTAATTCCACCATAATTTTCGACAAAACCCTTAGCAACTGCTTCTTCCAATAATGCTTGTCGTAGTAGTGTTTCTTTGTTTCCTTCTTCAATCTCTCTAACTGATTTGCGGGAAGGCATTTTGGTAAAATCTTCCCAAGATATCTCCCATAAATTTAACGCTTGGGCATTTCCATAGTTATAAATTGGATCGGCTTCCATACCATGGGAAAGCACCACAAATGGAGCTATAAATAGGTTTTCAGCCAGTTCTTCTGCTGGCATGTCAAGATTAAATAGTAATTTCCCTGTCCAATGTTGGTAACTGCACAGTAGACGTTGCGTATGAAGAATAATCGCTTCTTGTTGCCAAGGGTGAGGAATTGTATTAGTCATGGGAGGGAGGTAGAAGTCGGAAGCTAACGGTTAAACGAGAGAGAGGTTATGTTTGAAGGATAACAAAATACTACAATATTTATTTACGCAAGTCAGATTTGCCAGGAGACGATAAAATTGTGCAGCCAGATTTAATCGGTTTAGAAATCAGTAAAGGGGAACTTCGACGCTTAACTGGTTTCGATCCTGATGATGTGTTTCGTCCTTCGATTTTCAAAGACAAAAAAAAGCGATTAAGCTTTCTTGCCAATGAGGGAGTGGTAGCGGTTGCTTTAACTCCAATTATTGTAGGGTTTATTTATGCTTTCCTGATTTTGCCGAGAATTGGATCATCTATTCTATTGGGATTAATTTTACTAATTTTGGTACCAGTTGGGGTAATTTTGGGACGTTGGATGTGGCGGAAATTTACTTGTCCCCAAGCTTTGACAATGCTTTTGGATGAAGTTGACAGATATCACACAATCGTGAAAGCTGTGGATATCAATGACGAATTAACGGCTGTTGGGAATGTTCAATTGGCAAATGACCGGATAAAAGTTGTAGAAGCCTTAAAATTAATTCGGGAAGATTTGGTAAGAGCGTTAAAAACGGAACGGGTTTTACGCGATAATAAAAATTTGCTGGCAAATAATCAGGAATTATTAACGAATAATTTAGCTAACCTCCAGGCTTTACAAGTGAACAATCAAGCGAGTGAATATGCTCGACTTCTGAATCAATCTTTGCAAATTGCTGTGGATGTTCAAGCGGAATTAAAAAAAATACAGTCAAATTAGTTCTATTAAATCAAATTTGCTGGATTCTCAGATCTGCGCCTTCTTAAGTAAGTCGCAGATCTAAATGCCTAACAATCCTCAATTCCCAGGGTAAAAAATGACAACTACACCAAAAATAATTGTCCTTGATGATGATCCTACAGGTTCCCAAACAGTTCATGGTTGTTTGCTGTTGATGCGCTGGGATGTGGATACATTGAGGTTGGGATTGCGTGATAGTTCACCGATTTTTTTTGTATTAACTAATACTCGTTCCCTAACCCCAGAAGATGCAACTGCCGTCACTAAAGAAGTTTGTCAAAACCTAAAGGTAGCAATTGCTGCTGAGAATATTCAAGATTTTTTAGTTGTTAGTCGTTCAGATTCAACTTTACGAGGACATTACCCTGTAGAGACAGACGCGATCGCATCTGAGCTAGGATCGTTTGATGCTCACTTTTTAGTGCCTGCATTTTTTGACGGTGGACGTATCACCCGTGACAGCATCCATTATCTAATTGTTGATGGTACACCTACACCTGTTCATCAAACCGAATTTGCCCGCGATTCTGTTTTTGCCTACCATCACAGCTACTTACCAGATTACGTCGAAGAAAAAACCGACGGGAAAATTACCGCGAATCAAGTTGAAAGATTTTTACTAGATGACATTCGCAACGGTTCTTTAGAACGTTTACTGAAACTGACTGATAATCAATGCTGTGTGGTGGATGGTGAAAACCAAACAGATTTAAACCGCTTTGCCCAAGATATTCTCACCGCAGCTAGTCAAGGTAAACATTTTTTGTTTCGCAGTGCTGCCAGCATCCTAACAGCTTTAGCAAATTTACCTCCACAACCAATTTCCGCCGAAAACATGGCAGAATACGTTCGAGATGGCAAACCTGGTGCAGTTATTGTTGGTTCCCATGTCAAAAAAACCACCCAACAATTAGAAAAACTTCTAGAAGCAGAAGGTACGGAAGGAATTGCGGTAGATGTCAGCGAATTACTTGGTGAAGGTAGCGATCTATCTGCTACACTTCTATCCAAGGTAATGAAACAGATCGAAGAAGCATACAATGCCGGAAATACACCTGTAATCTACACTAGTCGCAAGGAAATTAATTTTGAAGATATTAAAACTAGATTAGATTTTGGCACACAAGTATCGAATTTATTGATGGATATTGTCAGGGGTTTACCCTCAGATATCGGATTTTTAATCAGCAAAGGTGGTATTACATCTAACGATGTTTTGAGTAATGGTTTAGCGCTGACTTCTGCCAGATTATTAGGTCAAATATTAGCAGGTTGTTCAATGGTAATAACTTCCTCCGAACATCCACAATTTCCTAATTTACCTGTAGTATTGTTTCCTGGCAATGTTGGTGATGAATCAGCTTTAGCTACGGTTTATCAAAGGTTAGTTAAAACAGTAAACAGTAAACAGTAAACAGTAAACAGTAAACAGTTACAGATTTTGTCTACTGTATCCGATGTTTCTGATGTAGAACGCAATTATTTTTACTTACACTCACACCCAAATTAATTATGGCTGATGATTCTGTGACTCGTGATATAGAACCAAAAGAAATAGAATCAAAGGAAGCAAATTACCATGTTGTGACTGAAGATGTCTTTTCTGATGTCGAGATTGATACTGTACTAAATTTTATTTCCAGTCCCAATCCTAATCAAGTTCCCATAGATACTAGTCCTCATTTTATTTCGAGTATCGCTAATACCTTAAGTGCTGTAGAACCTGTTTCTGAAAATAGCAATATTGCTGAAGAGGTAAACCTGAAAGCTGATAACAATATATTGATTTTTTCATCTTCTAGTTTATCAATTGATTCTCTGGAAACAAATGGTGGTGAAATAGATGTTGCAGATGTTTTTATAGATATTGAATCGGCAGCCGAAATTAGCTTGGAAGAACTTAACGAACCTGTGAAAGAATTGATTATAAATGGGAATTGGAATGCGGAAGCTGGAATAAATCAAGTTACAGAAACTAGAGAACCAGAAATCAACCCAGTTACAGAAGATATCAAACCCGATATCAAACCCGATATGAAACCTGTAGTCGCAGAAAAAAGCGAAACTAATGATTTAGTAACTTCGCTCAATGGAATTATTACAGATGATACACCCGATGCAATAGTTACACCTGCGAATCATAATATACAAGTAAAATTTCACAATGAGCCAGAAAGGCTTGTAATTACATTACCAGGTGACTCGCAATCTAGTAATATTGATTACACTTGGTCAGAAATTTGGCAACAATTGAAGCAAAGATTAAACGCAGGCGATCGCTTGCGAGTGGCGAACACCAATGTACACTTAGTAGTAGGCGATCGCTTACTGGATGCAAGGCAACTTCAAGAATTGGCAGAATCCTTGAGTGAAGTTCAACTTCATTTAAGATCAGTATCTACCAGTCGGAGACAAACAGCGATCGCATCTGTCACAGCAGGCTATTCTGTCGAACAAAACAAGCTAACACCAAAAAATTTACTTTCAGCCGATTCCAGTACTAATGTATCTCCCTTATCGGAACCGTTATACATGGAAACCACCATCCGCTCAGGAGTTGAAATTCGTCACCCCGGTACAGT
The DNA here is from genome assembly GCF_000317435.1 of Calothrix sp. PCC 6303. Lineage (NCBI taxonomy): Bacteria > Bacillati > Cyanobacteriota > Cyanophyceae > Nostocales > Calotrichaceae > Calothrix > Calothrix sp. PCC 6303. The sequence continues at coordinate 4,593,057 of NC_019751.1, read as the reverse complement.
TACTATCCTCGGAGATGTCAACCCAGGTGGTACCATAATTGCCGATGGCGACATCTTAATCTGGGGACGTTTACGGGGAATTGCCCATGCTGGAGCGAGGGGTAACAGCGAGTGCTTAATTATGGCACTGCAAATGGAACCAACCCAGTTAAGAATAGCTGATGCAGTTGCCAGAGCGCCCGAAAAAGCTCCAAAACATCTTAACCCAGAAGTTGCACATATTACACCCCAAGGGATTCGGATAGTCAAAGCATCTGACTTTTCTCGCAACAAGGTGAACCCCACCCCCTAACCCCCTACCTTGCGGTGAGTCCACTCGGCGGCTTGCTTCTCGCGGAGCGAGTAGTGGCGAACGCGCTTCGGGGAGGGTTAGGGTGGGGTTCTTGATTTTAATGCGATTCGAGTATTGTGTGTACACCGTAGATTGAGCGTAGTCGAAACCTGCGCCTGATCATTTGTTGTTACGTTTGATTCCCGACACTTTAAACTTTATACTTGATCCTTCATACTTTATACTACCCAAATAGTCTGTCAGCTTGAAATCAAAAAGTTGAACTACTAATTCTTGAGTCCCCACCGAGCGCTTATATTTAATCATGACTCGCATTATTGTTATTACCTCCGGTAAAGGGGGTGTCGGAAAAACGACAGTTTCAGCAAACTTAGGAATGGCTATCGCTAAAATGGGGCGACAAGTCGCGCTAGTTGATGCCGATTTTGGTTTGCGGAACTTGGATTTATTATTGGGTTTGGAAAACCGGATTGTTTATACAGCGGTTGAGGTTTTGGCACGGGAGTGTCGTTTAGAACAAGCCTTAGTCAAAGATAAACGTCAACCAAATCTAGTGCTATTACCTGCTGCCCAAAACCGGACAAAGGAAGCAATCACACCCGACCAAATGAAGCTATTGGTAAATGCACTGTCCCAAAAGTTTCAATACGTTATCATTGATAGTCCAGCGGGAATAGAGAACGGATTCAAGAACGCGATCGCACCCGCCAAAGAAGCCTTAATTGTCACGACTCCAGAAATATCTGCCGTCCGTGATGCTGACCGTGTGGTTGGGTTATTAGAAGCACAAGGAATTAAAAAACTTCATCTCATAATTAACCGCATCCGCCCCGCAATGGTACGGGCAAATGATATGATGTCGGTACAAGATGTTCAGGAACTCCTGGCTGTTCCCCTAATTGGTGTTATCCCCGACGACGAGCGTGTAATTGTTTCCACCAATCGCGGCGAGCCTTTGGTGTTATCTGATACACCTTCTTTAGCAGGTACCGCAATCGATAACATCGTCCGTAGATTAGAAGGGGAAACCGTCGAATTCCTAGATCTTGACTCACCCCACGAAAATATCTTTGCCCGCCTCCGCAAGCTGCTGTGGACAAAGATTATCTAGATTATCTAATTCCCTCAGCACCGCTTGTCGCAATGATCCTTGAACTCTTAGAAAAACTATTTTTCCGCACCAACGATACCAGTCGCAAAGAAGTTAAACGTCGCCTGCAACTGGTAATAGCACACGATCGCGCCGATTTGAACCCGCAAATGATTGAAAAAATGCGGCAAGAAATCTTAGAAATCGTCTGTCGCTATGTCGAAGTCGAACCTGAAGGCTTGGAGTTTTCCCTCGAAAGCAACCAACGTACCACAGCTTTGATTGCCAATTTACCTATTCGCCGCGTTAAAACTGAAATTCCAGAGGGGGAAGCAGTTACAGAACCCCATTAAAAAAAGTAATGAGTAATAACTAACTCGACAAAATTAAATATATATTTGTCATTGCGAGTGAAGCGTTCGCTTTTAGTGTTCCCCTAGCGTAGCGAAACGAAGCATAAGTCCTTCGGACACACTTCGCTAACGCAAGGTTATCACCTAAATCAAATTCACTCGCAATAGTATAAATATTTTTGCCTTTGGTGCGGATATCAAAACCGCAGGTACAGCTAGTTTACTTATTAGCTTACCAACCGTAATTGTTGGAGTTGCGCGTTATGCAAAATTTGGGGCTTTTATAGAGCCAGAAGTATTCGTTAATACAGTCGCGCCTATGGGTGTAGGATCAGTAATTGTTGAGGTTATTGGGGGTATGTTGATTGGAATTATTCCACCTGCTGTACTAAAAATTACCCTTGGTTTAATTTTGAATATCTCAGCATTTAAAGTTTTTCGCAAAACCCATTAAATTCCTGGAAATTATCACAAGACTATAACTTACGCATTGAAAGAAAATGCAAAATATGAGAATGGGAAAAGCCACATCCATCGTAGGGATACGTAGGGATAAAGCGCATTGTTCATACATGTCAAGTAGGGGAGGGGTTGGGCGTTAAGTTAGTGTATTGGATGCAACCGATAACCGCTATAACTTCAGTCATTATTCAAAGAATGCCTCATTTTGTTCAACCAATCCCTGATTTCATTTTTTAACCATTCACGTTCTAAAGTGTTTAAATTACAGTACTCATCGAAATTGAAAACAACCCTATTTCCATGATACATAAATAAATTTTCTTTAACGCCAGTATTATATTTATCAGAAATCATTTTGACATGAATTACCTGATTCATCTTAATTATTTTCTGACTCCATTTAAACCCTAATAAATGATGAATTACTGTCAGATATCCATCATTCAATTGTAAATGAGCGCGCTTAAAAATAGCAGCAAGAACTAGAAATAAGATAAGTGCGATGGCGCTTCCCTGCAAAAGCCAGAAAAAACCCGAAGCCAATGTATTTGTTGCTAATGCCCTATTGAGGGAGTCTAATCCTTGGCTTAAAAAAGTAATGCCAATTGCAAATGGAGTCAAACAAGAAATTAATACAATTAACCCAATTCCAAAACCTGTAGGAGGTAAAATAATTTCTAATCTATCTGACGTTTTAATTAAATTAATACTACTTCCTTGAGGTTTACTTAAAGCTGGATTTAATTCCTGTATAATCTGTCTTCTTTGTGGTGGATTTTCAATTGCATCTAGGGCAATTTGTGCAGATGTAAAGCGTTGTTCCAAACTTGGTTCTGTCATCCATTCCAACCAATCAGCAAACTTTCGACTAATATAACCAGCTTGAGGGAATTTAATCCGTAAATCTTGTTGTGGTAGTTCTGTGGGATGCAACCCAGTCATAACATAAATTAAAGTCGCACCCAAACTATACAAATCTGATGCGGGTTTTGTTCTCCCACCAAATTGTTCGGGTGGCATATATCCGTATGTCCCCACAACTGTAATTGTACCGCCTTCCTGCGCCGCAATATTTTGGACTGAGCCAAAATCAACTAAATAAACTTCACCAACACTATTCCCAGAACGATTACTAAGTAAGATATTACTAGGTTTAATATCGCGGTGAATAATAGCTGGTTGTCGCTGATGCAAATAATTCAGAATTTCTAAAAGTGATATTGCTAACTCTTTGATTTCAGACTCACTAAATCTTCGTCCAGCTTGTAACTGTTCTTCTAATGACTTTGCTCCAACATAGGTTTGCACCAATCCAAACCCTTTATCATCACTCGTTTCAAATTCAAAATAGTCAAGATAACGAGGAATTTGTGAATGTTCTAAAGTTTTGAGTGTCTCAGATTCCCGTTGAAATAACTTTAAATCTTGCCAATCAAAATCTTGTCCTAAATAAAGAACTTTGACAACTACTTGCTGTTGGGTTTGTAAATCTGTAGCTAATAGGGTGCGTCTGCCAGTTTGCCTACCCAATTCGCTGACAACTTCATATCTTTCGTTTAATATTTGCTTTGATGTATTTTCATTCATAGGTAAAATATTCAATCAGTAATCAAAAAAGTTTCGATTCCCAGCTTCTGACAATAAAACAGAGATATGATTTGACAAATTTATTTTTTTAAATACTTTTTAGATTGACCTTCCCTTTCATACCATTGAGCAAAGGATTTACTGACAGCACCCATACTCAATCCCGTAATTATAGAGGGTGCGATCGCATAAAATAATAAGGATTGAAGAGTACTGTTTGTCCCACCCAACAAGACTCCTGAAAACTGTGCAAAGTAAATGATACCAACAGCAGTACCAATAATTGTACTAGTCATACTGACAAGAAGTCGATGACGACGAGCATTTTTTAAAGGATAGAAAAATAACCTCGTAATTAACCCAACCAAAATTCCATTACCCAAACCAAGGGGAAAACCAAGCATTGCACCAAACATTCCACCTATTACTGTCCCGGCTAATGGGATGACAACACTACCGTATAACCCGGCAGACATCATCACAACTGCACCTCCCAAAAAGGTACTACGACATAGGGAAACCAGAAATAGTAACCAAGTATTTACGGTTTTTCTCGGTGTTTCTGCACTAGTTTGGGAAACTCGAAGTTGTCCGCTTTTTACGGTTATTAATGCTTCTGCTGCTGAATTTAACCTACGTTCAACACTCGGTTCAGTTAACCATTGCAACCACTCCATAAATGAGGGACTCAAACTAACCAACTTGGCAAAATCCATTCGCATCCCCTGTTGCGGTAAATCAGCAGGATGAATCCCCGTAGCTAAAGCAATCAGCGTTGCACCCAAACTATATAAGTCGGATGCAGGGGTTGCATAACCGCCAAATTGTTCGGGTGGCATATATCCGTATGTCCCCACAACAGTGACTGTTTTACCCGCCTTGCTAGCTAAAGTTTGAACGGAACCAAAATCGACCAAATAGATCTTGCCAATGCGTTGATAGCCGTTTTCGACCAAAATAATATTACTGGGTTTAATATCACGGTGGATTACTGGGGGATGTTGGGAATGTAGGTAAATGAGGATTTCTAGTAATTGGGATGCGATATTTTTGAGTGCTTTTTCATTAAACACTCGTCCTGCTTTGATGTGTTCTTCCAAGGATTTACCCTCCACGTAGCTTTGGACGAGTGCATAACCTTTACCAACAGTATCCAATTCAAAATAGTCAACATAACTAGGAATTGCTGCGTGGGTGAGGGTTTTGAGGGTTTCTGCTTCCCGCTCAAATAGCTTTAAATCTTCCCAAGCAAAATCACTACTGAAAGTCAGTAGTTTAATAATGACAGTTTGTTGGGTTATGCGATCGCTTGCTAATAGCGTTCGTCTTCCTGCCTTTTTTCCCAACTGTTGTTGAATTTCGTAACGCTTTTCCAAAGTTTGCTCATTCATCCCCAACCCCACATCATAATTGTTCTTTTCTAACAAAGTTTTCCTACAAGCTACATTGGGAAAACTACTAATTCCGTAATTTTCAAATCATCAATAACAAAATCCCGCTTTTATCAAATGTTAAAAGCGGGATCATATTTTTATATACATCAACGACAATGGATTCAGTTAGCGATAAGCAACCTGGGGACCAGCCCAAACATCTGAAACACGATTGCCAAAGGTGACAGGTTTATCTATATCAGCAGCACCTGTAGTTTTGCCTTCATCAGAGACGGTTACAAGGGGCCAATCTTCATCACCTAATTCACCAGTACGGAACATGACATGATTCGGTTGGGTTTTACTCCAGCCCAGCAAAATTGCAATTTTCTCATGTTCTTCTCCCTTACGGGTAGGCTCTACAGTATTTGTGCGATCGCGTTCACGATGCCAGATAACTGCGTAGTCAGAAATATCTGACGTATTCATTACCCCTTCAAATCTTCGCGCCAAGAAGCGATCGCCTTTTTCTGACCAACTGACGGGTACTAAAACCCCAATCGTTCCCTCTCCGTTAGCATCAGGTGCAGCTTTAGTATTCACCAACACATCGTTGTTACGTGATGTGGAAGCCACTACCCGCAATTTTTTACTTTGTTTATCTTCAATAAACAAGACGCTACTAACGCGACTATTGTATTGCTCTGGCTTTACTTCCAATTGCACGCGGCTGTAAACCCGATATCTCCCGTCAGGTGAATTTACAGGGGAACTGCGATAATAACGCACACCGCCACCTGTTGCTCCAACTGTTTCCTGAGTCTGATTAATCCACTTCATCGGAATTGGATAGGGACTATTTAAGGGATCCTCGGATGCTTGTTGCATCTCGGCATCAGCTTGATTATTATTCTCTTGGCTAAGATCTTGATCAGCTCCCCGCAGTTGGGGATCAATTTTCACTGCGTACAAATTAGTATTATTTGCTACTCTAATTTGATCTCGTGCAGCCTTAATTTTTTCAATTAAAGTTTGCTGCTGTAATCGTGAATCAGCAGTACTATTGTTTGGAGCTACTTCTACTTTGGCAAATGGATCACTTTCAGTATGAAGTTCGGAGTTCTCTACTCCTGATTGTGAGAAATCTTCCTCTACTCCCAGTAATTTCGGTTCAACTACAATAGCCACTGTTGATGGCTGAGAATTTGAGGTACTCGCTGTTAATCCGGATGTATCGCGGATTGAATCTAGGTCGCTGGCAACGCCAATTTGCGTTGAAGCAATACTTGATTCGCTCTCAACAGCCGCACTGGCAACTACTTCTGATTGTGTTGCCGAAGTTGCATGGTTACTTGCTGCCATTAGGGGAGCAATTAACATGACAACAACAACATATTTAGCAAACGGTTGTGCGTGGAACCATCCCGACAACAAAAGGGTTTTTAACATCTGTTGACTCTCTAGAAGGGGGTTGCTGTGTGAAGAGCAGTACACCTATAAATCGGATTAGGTAGATGGTGGCTACTATATGTATAACAGTGAACCTAATCTTTCAATGAGGTAACTTAAATAAATTTTGCCATCTTTAACAAAACTTACGTACTTTGGGTTACTACTTTACTTAAGTAATCCGTGATATGGTGCAAGTCTTTCAGAAAATACGACTTACTACAACAAACAAACGCTTTAAGACAACGGCTCAAAAGTTTGAAGTTATACATTTATCAATAGCGAGTGATTAGATATCACTATGCATTTACCAGCTTTACGGCTATTTGTACTTATAATTCCCTGTATACTTATCACAAACATTATCAACTACACTGAGGATGCGTGAGCAAGGTGTGTGACAGTTGTAAAAGCTACAGCGAAAAACTCTGATCCGTTAACTTTCGTAGTTTCGTAATTCTAGCCAGTATGAAATACAAGTCGAGATAAATAGGAAGACACTTAACTATAGGGATAAAAATGTGAGTTTCACTTTGCTGGTTTGAAGTTAGGTTAGTTGGTTAAAGATATACTTAAATCCAAGCTAATTTTCTGTTAACCAGTATTGGAAACGATGAGTAAGTTTTACAGATAGGTAGGCACAAAGCTTGTTCCCCACGAAACAAGCAATCGTTTCAACATCATAGCTTATCACCTTGCATTTTGCCGCATCTTTCGTCAAGATGGGTTGGATGATTTTGCTAACAATTACCTAATCTATTTTAAAAAATGCGATCGCTCAACCGCAAAAGCACCACATTTGGATATCCTTTACACCTATTCATACTTAAATAGTACAAATACTCATTATTAGCGAATTTATGAAAGTTGTTTTTTTTGGTACACCAGATTTTGCCGTACTGACATTAGAAAGATTGGTTAATCACCCTAATGTTGAAGTAGTAGCCGCTGTCACCCAACCTGATAAACGAAGGGAAAGAGGGAATCAATTAATACCGTCAGCCATCAAAAAACTCGCACTAAATTACAATATCCCAATCTTACAACCAGCACGAATTAAGAAAGATGAAGCAAGCTTAACTCAACTTCAAGAATATGGTGTTGATGCGTTTGTAGTTGTTGCTTACGGACAAATTCTTTCCCAAAGAATTCTAGATATGCCAAAATTAGGCTGCATAAACGTTCATGGTTCTATTTTGCCCCAATATCGGGGTGCTGCTCCAATTCAGTGGTGTTTACACAATGGTGAAGCGGAAACTGGAATTACCACAATGCTGATGGATGCGGGAATGGACACGGGTGCAATGCTACTAAAAGCGACTACGCCAATTAGTTTACTAGATAATACGCAGACTCTAGCCGAGCGATTAGCTCTAATGGGTGCAGATTTACTGATAGATACTCTATTCAAGTTGGAATCTGGGGAAATTATTGCTACTCCTCAAGATAACTCTGAAGCAACATACGCACCTCTGATTCAGAAACAAGATTATAGTATCGATTGGTCGAAAAGTGCATTACAAATACATAATCAAATTCGGGGTTTTTATCCCAATTGTGTGACAACTTTTCGTCAACAACCTTTAAAAGTTACAGGAACACTTCCTTTCACAGAAATTAATTGGAGTCAGCTACCCAAAGAATTACAGGAATTGGAAAATCGGGTAGCAGATTTATCGACATTGACAGGGAAAGTTGGGGAAGTAGTGAGTATTATTAAGGGAATGGGAGCAGTAATCCAAACTGGGTTAGGTCATTTACTATTGCGTGAAGTCCAACCAGCGGGTAAGCGATCGCAATCGGGATGGGACTTCGTAAATGGTGTTAGAATTACAGTGGGGGAACTTTTGGGTAGCTAGAAATGCTTCAAAACCCTAAAAGCTTTTTGTCTATGTACTATGAGTCAGAAATTTTTTCGTAATAATTGCAGGATTCACACAAACTTTCTGGATTTACAGCACACCTAAGAATCTCAGAACGAGCATTATATCGGCAAGTTGCATCACCTATTACCCAGCGTCCACTCACCAAAGTTTTTTCAACTGGACGTTGTGCTGACTGCACGTAAATAGCAATTTTATGTAGATGATAACGTCCCAATTTTAGCTGATACCGGTGTCGGCGCTCTAAGACGGCATAGGTTTTTCCCTCTAAATCGAGATAATTTCCAGGTTGTGGTGTCCAATCGAGTTGTACACTACCCAGTGACTGACGGGGGTGGGTGAGAATGACTTCAGTTGGTAAAATATTTGGATTCATAGGCTGCTATAACGACTTTGATATATCTAAATATTCTAGATACCTATTAGGATGTTAGCGCACTTGTTACGTTAACTCTTAGTCTAGCTTAATTATTATGTCCAAATTGCAGTAGTAGCAATACCAACCCAATCACCTTCTTGTGTTTGACCTATATTATATAAATAATAAACTGCCATTCCGCCCAAAACATATTCTCTTAAATTACTTAAATTTGATTCAAGGAAATTATCCAAGGATTGGTACTGTTGATGTATTTGTCTAATTTGTTCCAAAAATTCTGGATTATTCAGATAATCTTTCTCATCAAAATCTAAATAATCACTAAACTTCTTAAAGTTGCATACTTTCAGAAAACCCAGAGAATCTAATAACTTGTAAATAACATCTGACTTTGTTGCGGCTATCTCTAGAATAAAACCCTGTTTGATTTGATTTGGTTCGTAATATTCAGTCACAATAAACTTTAATTGACTTAATAACAGTTCCAATTTACTTTTAAGTTCTATTGCACTTGGAGAAATTTGCGTATTATCTGTAATTTGTATTTTTTCTGAACGTCTACTGGATGGTTCAGCCTCAATTTTGGGTGCAAATCCTAGCCAATCTCCGTTTTCAGTTTGGATGATGAATATCTGAAAAGCTTCATATTCACCAGATTCATCATTAATTTTAATCTGATAAATTTCTAATTTACTGGCTGTTGATTCAATTAAATCTATTATTTCTCGGTAAATTTGAGTAGTTTCCGGGGCAATTTCCCTAACTTTTTCTAAAACATCATCCCTATCTACCAAGTTTAAACAATTACCTGCCTCAAGAAGTTTTTCCACTGTCAACTCACCTTGAGTACTTACTTCGTGGACAAAAATATCGAAAGGATAATCACTCTCACTCACAAATGATAAATCTTGGGTTACTGATTGGAGTTGAGCAATTAATTCTGCATTACTAAGTTTGATCATTTTATAGTATCTAGAATCTCAGCTACAAGTTCACCATAGCGGGATTCAGGTAAAACCGCTACCGAGTTTTCTAAGTAAATTTCTGATTCTAAATCAATCCATGATTTACAACCACCATATTGAGTTAGATAGGGAATTTCATGGATTTTAGGTAGGTTGTAGACTTTTAACAACAATATGTATAGTGGTTGATGTGGTTTCCATTTTAAACGGTCGCATACGAAGTTAGCGCCCCAAATATGGTAGGGTTGCAATTTCTCAACCATGCCAGCATCACTCACAGGTATTATATGGGTAATTTTTGCCCAACTATGAATTTTGACGGTTTCTGGATGCCATCCGGATATAACTGACTGTACAAGCTTGGCATAATCTGGTTTTAGCAGAGAAGCTTGTTGATGTTCGTATGTCGGATATAGCAAAACCTCTGTTTGAGTAACTTCAAATTTTCCGTTTTGTTCTTTGATACCACCTTTCCGTAGCAACATGATGGTTTTTGCTGTTGCTAAAGCATCAATAACAACAGACCATTCTTTGAGTGCGTGTAGAGTCATGATCCGTAGTCAGAAAATAGTGAAGTGTACGATTCAGCAATATTTACATTGTCAATGCGATCGCACTCTGAGTATAACAGTGTTGTTTTCCCAGTATCTAAATAATTATCTAAACTATTATGGGCATTGCATATAAAGAAAAGCTGAATCATCCACTTGCTAAAAACATCAGTAAAGTTTTAATTATCGCTTGTAAAGAACAGACACAACAACTTGAAGCAGTATTTACCCAAGAAGGTTTTGAGTGTCAGGTACTCAGACAAGAATTTAAACCAGAATATGAGAACTTTTCTCGCAGTTATTTGTGCTTAATGAATCATACTCGTGCCTGGGAGATTGCTGATAAAGAAACCAAACCCACCATGATTATCGAAGCTGATTTTGTTCCTGTGATGGGCATTGGCAAGCTTCCCCTGCCATTTAACCCCAAACAAACAAACGTTGGAATCAGTTGGTTATATACCTGTGCATCCCAAGTATATAGTGTTTCTGATGAAGGCTATGCCGAAGGATTTTCCACTGCTGCGGTAGCTTATATAGTTACACCCCAAGCTGCTAAAAACCTCCAAGAACTTGCCGTAGGGATTACCGAGAAATATGGAGCAACAAATTACTCCACTTGGGATTCTACCATCGATACATTTTTACGCGATCGCAAGTTCAAAAATTATATCCCTTGGCGTAATTATGGCGAACATGGTGGCGCACCAAACCCTGAACATAAGCAAAATAAACTTGGTAACGTTCATCGCGCTGATGTTCTCTATGGCAAACTTGCATTTATGCCGATATATGCAAACAGTCAAAAAAGCCAAACCATGACTCTGTTTTTCGTGCGTTTACAAGCACGTCTTAAAGGCATTGCCCGCGTGCTTTCGGGACGTTTCCTGCGTCCCCAAGTAATTCAGGGTTCCAGCGTACCCACAAGGTTGATGAGTTTTGCATTATTGCGGCATTTTAACTGGCAACCATAATTAACAGTCAATCCTGAATATCTACAGTGATAGGATCGAAAGTGCGATCGCATAATTCTACAAACCCACAAAAGCAAATGCGATCGCACCTCACAAAAAGCACTTCAAATCAAATGCGATTATTTTAAAATAATCGCTTTGTCTTAACAATCGCGTTATCAAAATATACACCAACTGTATCATCATCTTCTCTTGCTGATATAAATCCAATTTGTCCTGAAGATAATGGGTTAGAGTTATCCTCAAACATTCCAACTCTTTGTTCATTAATCCAAGCAATTACTTTTTGCTCATTGCAAACAATTCTCAGCCTATTAATTTTATTACCTTGATGAATAACATTAGATTTTTTCCAACCGACTTTATTATCCCACTTATTAAATGAAGAGAATTTGCCCATTGCAAATTTTCCATCTCCCCGAATAAGTAAATAGTAAAAAGTGTTACCATTAGGTTTATTTTGATGATTATATCTACTAATTAAACCAAATTGCAACTTATCAGAACCATCATTTTTCTTGATATCTGCGGAAAAATTAACATTAGTCATTATGTTATCTTTCCCATGAAATATGGATGTGCTGGCATTGTTTTTTTCTGCTTCTCTATGAAATAATCCTCCATTTTGAAATCGAGCAGATTGGGATATTTCCCAATTATTTGATAGATAGTTAAAATCTTCCTGAATCAGTATATTTGAAAAATAATCTTTTTGAGGTTGAGTAGTAACTATTATACTACTAATGAATAGTAGTGATAAAACAATAGCAAACGTAAGCTTATATGTTTTAGGTAAATAAGAATGTTGCTTTATGCGTTTGAGTGCTTGAATAAGTCCTAAATTTCCACCAGCTAAACAACCTAGTATAAACCATCCAACCATTGGTTTTTTAACACCAATAATAGTAAGTGGATACACTATCAAATCAAGAATAAGAATGAAGCTTGAACCTATCAATGCAAAGATATTTACTAAAAAATTAATAATAATACCTATAATAAACCAAGCTATCAACAATAGTAAACCGATTACAGCAATCATCAATAAAAACGTTTTTATGTGATTTGTTTGATATGCTCTGCTATTACGATATATCCATTGATCTTTTAGTAATGTCTCAATATAATCATCATTATCTCTATCTATTAATTTATTGATATGACTAAAAAATAACCTTGTCTTAGCATTTAATTTTTCGTTAAATTCTTTAAATTCATAGCGATATGAAATTTTTATGATTAAATAAATAACGAAAGTTAGCACAAAGCCTAATATTGAATATGCAAATAGAACATTTGGTATCTCAGAGATTTGATTAAGAAAAATTGGTTTAAAAAAATTAGATTTACTTATTTCAGGTGGGTACGATAAAACCCAACTATCATTTAAGCCTACTGATACAACAGTATCGATAGTATAGCGAATACAGTACATAAGTAATCCAGTTGGAATACTTATTCTGGCAGTCCATTTAGCAAGTATATCCCATCGAAATGTTTTTCTAAAAGAAACTGGTACTTGAAATTCACTATTATTAATTTGTATGTGAATTATATCCTGATATAAGCCTGCTTCTAGTGATGTTGTATCTACGCTTAAAGATAGCTCTAATAAAGAGCTTTCAAAATAAGATGGTATAACTTGTAAATAAGCTTTATCAGTTGAAGCATAACCTCTAATTTTTGTATTATAATTTTCACTATTAATTTTCAATAATCCAGAGAGAGAATATTCACCATGTGCTATCTCTCCTAAATTTAGAGATGATGGTTCAATAGATACTTTTAATGGTACGACTACATATTTTATATAAAATTTAAGTTGTCGATTAATATTTTCTAATTGAATTTCTATATAGCCGTAATACTTTCCTGGATTAGTCTCAAAAGTATCTAATTTTATCTCAAATATATTATTTTGTGAATTAAAAGTATCTGAAAAAGTTATACCTGGAAGACTATTATGAAGTGTGGTATTTCCCCATGCGAAACCACGCTCTTGATTCACAACTTTTAAATTATAATCTTGTTGATATCCAACTGGTATTTCACCAAAGTCTATTTCATTCGGCTCAAAAAATATGGTGGGATATGGATTTTTTCCTATAGACTCGCACATTCCTCGTACGAATATCTCTAACCCTTTTAGATTTTCGGCTTGATATAAATTGACAATTTTTCGTGACAAATTAGCTAAATCATTCTTGCCTTCTCTTTTCAGCCATTCTTCAAAATACTCATTAAATAAATAATCTTGAGCTTCTTCAAGATATCGATCACACAATAAAATAAGTTCTTCTACCGAGGAAGCTTCACCATTTTTAAAATTAAAATTACGTGTATTAAGACGCTTTTTATCTTCTTGCATCTCCAATTCTAAGCTGGCAGTTAAAAATTGATTGTCTTCACTACTTAAGTTTTTCCCTGCTGCCCATTTTTGTGCTTGCTGTAATGATTTTCCACGTAATAAACATGAAGAATCTTGATATTGAGATTTAGCCCATGATGTTATTGCTTGATTATAAAAATCTGGACGTAAGTTAGCTAATGTTTTTGTTAACCATTCTTGATCGAATACATTTTTATAAATTTTATTATATATCGATAATTTACCTAGCTTTCTCACAACTAAACCAGTAAGTCTTAGTTCCATCTGCACCTGACTATCATCAGTCTCTAAGCTATCTTGTTTTAATATCTGTTGATACAATCCTAATCGCTGGCTGACATTTTTATCATCACTTAAAATTCGATTACGTATAGTTCTTAAATGTTCTTGTTCGTCCTGTGATTCCCAATTATTAATTATTTTGGATTGTACCAATTGTTTTATACTCAATTTTTCTTGATTATTAGTGATAAGATTACAAACTTTCTGAGTGAGAAAGGGCTGCCCACCAGTAAAATCCAAAATCTCTTGTAGTATTTTCTGGGGATAGTCTACTTTCCCCTCTAATCCTTTAGCTAATGCTTCTGCTTCTTGTAAATCAAAACCACTTAGTTCTATTGCTAGACCAATATTAAATGGCGTACGTTTTTTATCTTGAATCAAATCTGATGGAGTCGCAACCCCAAGCAAGCAAAAAGTCATACGATAAAACGTATCATTATTGGAACGTTTGTCATAAAACGATCTAACTAATGCAAAAAAATCATCTATTGAAAAATTCAGGCTAAGAACACTATCAATTTCATCAATAAAAATTACTATCTGTTTTGAAACATGAGTTAAAAGAACTTCTTCAATGAAAATATTTAGTTTTTGTAAAGGAGAAATATGATCGTGTTCCTTCCACCAACTGCGTAAATTAAACTTGTCTGCAAACTCAAAACTACTTACCAAACTCCGCACAATACCCGCATACCACTGTTCTGCTGTTATATTCTGACTACCAATACTGGTTAAATCGATCGCAGCACAAGCAACACCTTCATCCTGCAACCGCTTCATCGTCTGCACTCGCAAACTCGATTTTCCCATCTGTCGGGAATTCAACACGTAACAAAATTCCCCAGCTTTCAATGCTGCATACAAATCATCATCAGCTTGACGCTTGACATAACTGGGAGCATCAACAGGTAAACTTCCACTAAACTGATATTCATAAGCTGGGTTGACTGGATTCATTCCCTAACCTCCAGATGAAACTACTTTACAGATGGGATGAGATGGATAACGCTATAAGCGATCGCGGAAATATTGACGGTACAAATCGCAACGTGGTGTAACATCGTTACCTTGGAGATGTACCAAACCCATACTTAGCAACTGAAAGCATTGTATCGAATCCAACCTGATTGGTGTTGTCACTGTCACAATCCTTTTAAAAGCAGTGGCTAAATCTGGACGCTGTTCTAGGTTCCACAAATGACGACGCAAATGGTCTCCGTAAAGTCCTGCTTCGGTTGGTGCTGTTTGTAAAAGTTCGTTGAGGGTATTATCTCGTCGAGCAATGCGATACATGGCAACCCTGACTAAAAATGGATGTCCTCCCACCATTGCCATTAATTGCTCAATTTCGGTATGACTCCAGTTAAGTCCATGTCGTTGTGCTAAATCCTGTACTTGTTCTGGGTTCAATTCCGGTAATTCAATCGGTAAACCCACATTAAAGGGCGATTGATTGATATTCATGGGAATATAAACTTCGGTGGAATGTACCACTACCAACCGCAGTTTTTTCCAAATATCGCGGTTTTTAGCGTCTTCATGCCAAGCACGTAACAATCCAAAAAAATCAGCCGCAATTTCGGGATGTTGAAAGACTAAATCGACTTCATCCAAACCTAAAACTAGGGGTTGGTTGATTTCCGTTAATAAATATTCTTCAAAATAAGCAGTGCAATTATCTTTACTGCCAAAAATCTCATCCCAGTAATCTGCTAATTTATTGCTTAATTTCAACCTACGTCCAACACTTGCAGAAAACCACCGCAAAAATTGGTCTAAATCTGTAAAAACCTTGCCATCAGCTAATTGAAAACTCAAAGGAACAGTCAAACAACCATTTTGTGAAGCATGGTAAAGAATCCTTGCCATCAGCGAGGTTTTACCCATTTGTCGAGGTGCTTTAATGCGAATCAAAGAACCCGGTTTAATAATTGCTTCATAGCACCGTTCCTCAATGCGATCGCGGTTTACATAAAATACTGATGCTAAATCAACTTGTCCTTCTGGTAATTCGGGTTCAGCAACGGGTAACGGTGGATTCTCCAAACTCTCAATCATACAGGATTTCAAAGCCTCCCCTGTGGGGGAGAGGTTTGGAGAGGGGTTTTCCTCAGCTAGCAGCGTCAAAACCTCTTGTAAAATCTTGGCAGTGTCGGCAGAAGACTTCCATTCACGTTGTTGAATTTGATTTAAATAACCGCGTAAATCGTAGTTTAATGGCGAACTTATGGGAAAATTAACCCGAATAGGTAAAATTCCCGGTTTCTTTTCCGGACGTAAATCCTGTAATTCCTTTGCCCGTCGAACTTCCTCCGTCACCATTTCGCTGGTTGCTGACTTTGACGACAAAAGTAAGAGAAAATAATCGCAACTTTCCAATTCTCTATCAATACGTTTTGCCCAATTTTCCCCTAAACGAATGCTTTCCCCTGCCATAAAAGCTTGATGTCCAGCATTTCTAATTTCCTCATAGAAATTCTGTGCCAAACTTAAATCAGGGTCTTCACTGCGATAACTAATAAAAACCCTTTTAATCTCACTTGCTGGAAGTGGTGGGACAACAGGCAGAATATTGATAAACCGAGAAAAATTAGACCATTGCTGACTAACAGTCGATAATGGAACAGCCAAAGCACCATCAGAATTATCGTAAGCTGCGATCGCGCCAATTACTTGCTGAGTTTCGGCATTAAATACAGGAGAACCACTGTAACCCCCTTGAACCTGCTGGGAATTGGCTTTAACCCGCAACCGCAACATTGGTAAATTGCTAAATTCCAACTGGGGATTAACATCAGTAATAGTCCCATCAATCGACGCACCTTGAGGAAAATCCAAACGTCCATAACCCACAGACAAAAACCTGTCCATCGGTTGAAAATCCAAAGACAAAGGAACCGCATCACCTTGATAATGAGGTAACTTCAAAACCGCAAAATCATCGCAATTTCGATTCCCCAAATAAACCAACTCCACAGCTTCCCCATTCACCCGCACATTTTCCCACCCACCAGTCTCCTCAACAACATGGCAGCAAGTGAGTAAATGTCCTTCCTGTGAAACAAAAAAACCTGTACCCCGAACATCACCAGCAGGATTGGAGATTGCCACAGTACAAGCTTTAACTAAATCCCAACTCATTTGATTTTGGATTTTGGATTTTACAGCAGATCAGATTCCCGACTCTATTGAAAGAAATCGGGAATCTTACCCAATAAAAACTATACTTGTTCCTCCGCCTGCGGAACAGCTAAATTATGATTCTGTGGTGCTAAATTCCAAGTAATTTTCACCTTTAAAGAAGCCTGTCCAGTAGATTCCACCACATAAACCGAACCCTTAGCAGTAAAATTTACCCCAAACTCAACTTCCGCAAACGCAGGTTGAGACTCTTTCTGCAAAGCTTCAAAAGCCTGTGTAATTGGACGACAACCACGTATAATCAAATCTTTAACGGCTCCAAAACTGCTATCCACTTTCTCTATTGGGATATCACCAGGGGAAGATACTCGCCCAACGGATGTTTCCGGTACATCCACAGCAACTAAAATAGTCTTGCCGTCTCCTGCATCCAGTTCGATTAGTTTGCGTGCCATGTTCCGTTACTTACCAACATATTTAAGATAAGTTTGTGACATAATCCCACACTGACGCAAGCTTACAGTGTGGGCAAGCCGCAAAGTCAACATATATACTATTTTCTCAAACTAATTTGAGCTTTCCATCACCCCTTTTAAACCATTATTATTCAAAATCCTCAACATTTGCTCGGCATTAAAAGTACTACTAAAAGCACCAACTTGAAAGACTTCCTGTCCTTTCCAAACGGTACGAAAAGCAGTTGGGGATAAAAAGCGAATTATTTCTTCATCACGCTGATTTCCCGCTGGTACGATGATGCGATAACGCAGTTTTGCAGAAGTTTGATTGCTGCTGTATGCCAGTGATGGCATGTTGTTATTGTTGCCAGTTTGCATGAGATTAGCAGCACCACCAGAAGGTAAATTTTCCTGTTGTAATGCTGCTGAATTTGGCGATTGAGGGGCTGTAAACTCGATTGTCCCCGGAGAAATCTTGATGTAATTTAGTTGTGGCAGTTCACCTGTTGCTGTTTGGGAATTCCCTAAATTAGAGGGAGTTGAAAACAGATTATTTTTAGCGGCAGGTGGAGTCAGAATAGCTGCCTGTGGTGCTGCTATTTGGCTTTGTAAAGCTGAGGGAGAGATATTTGGCGCAATTCCTCTCGCCAGAGTTTTAGGGGTATTGTTACTCAAATTGGGAGCAGTAGGGGCAGTAAAGGTGATTTCATTTTTGAGGGCTGTTACTTCTCGACTGGGCTGAGTAGTTTGAGCGATGGGTGTGCTGCTACCACCAATTTGCACCTTCCCAGCAATGCGTGAGGCATCATTTTTGATGATGTTGCCATATGCCGAAAAAACCTGTTTGTTAGCAGTGGCATTGATATCGTAACGGGTGTTGTTACGGAATTCATTTCCCCCGGCTTCTGTGGCAGTTCCCAAATCTGGCATTGCTTGGGCAATTGCCACCAAACCATCTTCCCGATTGCCTTGAATAAGATTACTACGTAATATAGGGCGGGCATTTGCTTGAACAATCACTCCTGCCCGATTGTATTGAATTTGATTACTAATTATGCTTGGTTCGGCACTTTGGGCAATATTAATCCCAAATCCGGTTTGCTGAAAGGTGTTTTCCCGAACTTCTGGACGTGCATGTCCGGAAATTGTCATCCCATTGGCACCATTACGATAAAAATAATTTTTACTGATAATTGCCTTACTATCGCCGCTGACGGAAATTCCATCTTGGGTACTGCCAACAAAGATATTTTCGCTCACTGTTGGGTTGGTGGATTCAATCCACATTCCATAACCGCGAGGATTGGGATTTGTAATTGTGACACCTACTAAAGCAGATTCGTTAGCACCAACTATAGTGATGTTTTGTCTGCCATAGCTGCGGCTGAGGTAATCGTTTCCACCTTGAATAATAATATTTTTTCCCTTGCTAGCGGGATCACCTTGAAGTGTAATTCCAGGATGAAGTATTAAAGGGAACGACTCACCATTTTCTTGGCTGTAGGTACCCTTGCCGAGGGAAATCACAATATTGCCCTTAGCTGCCTGCAACGCCTGAGTAATAGTTTTAAACGGAGTGCGATCGCTTCCATCACCCGTCTTGTCATCTCCGATACTTGGGTTGACAAACAGTGTCTGAACCTGAGACATTGTTTTTTCACCCATAGGTGTTTGCTGCGAACTTTCAGGAGTTTGGGCAATGGCAATTTTCGGATCTAAGTTCTCCATCACCACACCGGCTAATCCCCAGCCGAGGGTAAAAAATACAACCGATGAACGCAAAACTGAAAATAACAAGACTTTGAGAAATAAATGGGGGCTACCATCACTAGCAAGCAATCTCAATGAGATCCGACTTCTTTGAAACAAACCAGAACAGGGAAGGTGAATCAATTTAACTGCACTCCAAAAGATAACAAGACTTTTTTATACCTTTACGCTCAATATGTCGAGAATATTTTCCAAATTATATTGACAAAATCTCGATTATGGGGTCTTAGTTCTTTTAATTAGCAAAATTTAAGGTTCGGAGTACCCAACCTTGCTCACGGCTTTAGCCATATTGATTAAAAAACACTTGAAATATCAAAGATATTGCCAATATGAAACAGTCTGGCTGTTACGATATAAGCACTAATGGGGTTGTTGCGATGGTCGAGCCACAAAGCCAAAAAGGGCAGATTCAGCAGATTGTTTATCGGATTTTAGATGCGAATTTAGATCGCGCCCGCGAAGGTTTGCGGATTATTGAGGAATGGTGCCGCTTTGGGTTAAATAATGCCTCCATGTCAGGAGAATGTAAGCGACTTCGACAAGAAGTTGCTATTTGGCACACAAACGAACTTAGAGCCGCACGGGATACCCAGGGTGATCCCGGAACTGAGTTGAGTCATGCCCAAGAAGAAGAACGTTCCAGTATCAAAACCTTATTGCAGGCTAATTTCTGTCGCGTGCAAGAGGCTCTGAGGGTACTTGAAGAATATGGTAAACTCTATAACTCAAATATGGGTAAAGCATTTAAACAGATGCGTTACCAAGTTTATACCCTAGAAACGAACTTGATGGGCTACGAGCGGCAGCAAATGCTGATGCGATCGCGTCTTTATCTGGTGACTTCCCCAGAGGAGAAAATCTTAGAAGTTGTGGAAGCTGCACTGAAAGGGGGATTAACCCTGATACAGTACCGCGATAAAGAGACTGATGATACCCAGCGCTTGAAAATTGCCAAACAGCTACGTCAGCTTTGTTATACCCACAATGCTCTATTGATCATCAATGATCGCGTAGATTTAGCTCTGGCTGTAGATGCCGATGGTGTCCACCTCGGACAACAAGATATGCCCATTGCCATCGCCCGTCAACTTTTGGGACCACAACGTTTAATTGGTCGCTCTACCACAAACTCCCAAGAAATGCAACAAGCGATCGCTGATGGTGCCGACTATATTGGTGTGGGACCTGTTTACGAAACTCCCACCAAAGCCGAAAAAGCTGCCACAGGCTTAGAATATGTCCGCTATGCCGCCAAAAATTCATCAGTACCGTGGTTTGCCATCGGTGGTATTGATACAGCTAACATTAACGATGTAATTGAAGCTGGAGCCTATCGTGTCGCTGTCGTGCGAAGCCTGATGCAAGCTGAACAACCCACCCTCGTGACACAATATTTACTTTCCCAACTAAATCTTGCCCCATCTGAACCGAGTCAATCCCATGTCTGAGCAAATTGACATCCATGTAAATGGTGAATCTCGTAGTTGCGCCAAACAAACCCCTTTACCCCAATTACTTCAACAACTAGGCTTTAACCCCCGCCTAGTTGCAGTGGAGTATAACGGGGAAATTTTGCACCGCCAGTACTGGGAAAGTACATTAATTCAATTAAGCGATCGCTTAGAGGTTGTAACTATTGTTGGCGGTGGTTGAAGAAGGCAGTAGGGGTGTTTTGAGATGGGGATACCCTGCGGGTAGACACGGAGTGGCTTCTGGAAGTAGCAAGCTACAGACAAGGCAGGTTTTCGCGGGTAGAAGCCCCCGAAAACCTGCCGCCCCAACTAAAAACTAGCGATGCTTCTGCATCGGGGTATTAAACCCCCTAATATTGATAAAGTGGAGACGTAGCAATGCTACGTCTCTACGAAGTTGTGAACCTAGTCCATTTCAATGGACTAAAAACCAAAAATATTCAGTCATCTTGTAGATGACTTTAGCTATTAGACGGCGAGCAGCGCGTTGCGGGGGTTCCCCCCCGTTGTAGCGACTGCGGTGGGTTTCAACCGTTGGCGAGCGTGGGATTAGAGAAAATCTCGGTAATTCAAGACTTGTGTGTACACCGTAGCTTATCCGCACTGGAGGCGGAAGCCTCCAACACATGCGCCCCCACGCAGAGGATGGGAGCGAGATTGGGCAAGGCTTGCACCTTAAGTTGACACCTATGAGCAATAGGTTACAATGTCACCGTATAAGCATCACGAATACCTTGAACTTTGGTGATTTCGGACAAAATACCATCGGGTAAAGGATCATCAATACTCAGTGCCATAACTGCATCACCGCGCACGATTTTTCTGCCTACCTGCATACTGGCAATGTTGACATTAAAGCTACCTAGAAGCGAGCCTAATTTACCGATAATCCCTGGCATATCTCGGTGTAGGGTAAATACCATGTACTTGCTGGGGGGAACGTTGATGGGAAAGCCATCCATGTTTGTGAGACGGATTTCTCCATCTCCCAATAATGCGCCTGTTACTGAATGTGTTCCCAAATTTCCGGTTGCTTCTAGGTGTAATGAACCGGGATAATCTTTGACGGCTTCGTCTCTGGTTTCAATCACACGGATACCGCGTTCTTTGGCTTCAATGCTGGCATTGACGTAGTTAACCCGTTCTCGCAAAGCTTGGGAAAGCAAACCTTTAAGTGCCGCGACAACTAATGGTTGACTCTTATTGGTGGCTAATTCACCTTGGAGTCGGATGTTGAGCAATTCTACTCGTCCACCTGCAAGTTGTCCGACCAATTTTCCGAGGGTTTCGGCTAATTGCATGTAGGGTTTGAGTTCTTCCAGGACATCGGGACCAAAGCCAGGAATGTTCACGGCGGAGCGTGCTGGTAGTCCAAGTAACACATCTCGGATTTGTTCAGCTACGTCAATTGCTACATTTACCTGAGCTTCTGTAGTGGAAGCACCAAGGTGAGGAGTAATAATTATACCTTTGCCTAGATCCCGGAGGGGTGATTCTCCTAGAGGTTCCGACTCAAACACATCCAAAGCTGCACCAGCGATTTTACCCTGTTTGATGGCATCTGCGATCGCATTCTCGTCAATAATCCCACCACGCGCACAATTGACGATTCTGACGTTGGGTTTCATCTTCGCCAACATCTCGGCGTTAATTAGATGGGTGGTTTCTGGGGTTTTGGGGATATGTAGAGTTATATAATCGGCTTGCTGCACTAACAAATCCATATCCACCAACTGACAGCCAATTTGTTCAGCCCGTTCAGTGGAAATAAATGGATCATACGCCAGTAACTTCATTCCCATCGCTTTGGCAACAGCTGCCACATGGGAACCGATTTTACCCAAACCCACAATACCCAGGGTTTTTTTATAAACTTCTGCACCCACAAAAGTTTTGCGATCCCATTCACCTCGCTTTGTGGAAGCATTGGCATCAGGGATATAACGGGATAAAGACAACATCATCGCCAAAGCATGTTCAGCAGCCGCGATTGTGTTACCTTCGGGGGAATTGACAACAACAATACCTTTGCGAGTCGCTGCGGGGACATCTACATTATCCACCCCAACCCCTGCACGACCAATGATTTTGAGATTGGTACCAGCTTCGATAATTTCCTGAGTCACACGAGTCCCAGAACGAATCATCAATGCATCATAGTCACCAATAATCTGGATAATTTCTTCCGGCTTTAAATTTGTCTTGACATCAACAGTAGCGACTTGGGAGAGAATGTCAATTCCAGCCTGGTCAATTGGATCGGATACGAGAACCTTAGACATGATTACTTGATTTTACCGCTTGAGGTGTTTAGGGCAAGATTTATCAGTTTAGAATTAAATGCTGCCAATTTAGCAGGAAAAAATTAGCGCTTATTTATATTTGCCGTGAATTTAGTGTGATTTTAAAGGAAAATGATTCGGTGATGCGCCTAAGGGATAATTCCCCAGGTAGTTAACATCATCTCTCCAAATCCTGTCAAACACAAAATCTACTCACTCGTTCAGAGAGACCTGGCTGTGAGACAACCAAGTTTTCTCTAACTTCGTCAATATAAACTATTCCTAGCCCTAAACCTCCATCTGTTCATAAAAATTTCTTTCTCGAAATCCTATGAATCTATATTCGGTGATGCTTTTTACACGAAATGTTGTGCAACTTGTATAACTAATGACAATCGCCAACTTTATGTCAGGTTGAATTTCGTAGATGCGTGGTTTACCACCGCAGGCATCGCATGTAGCTTATAATTTGTAACCATAACTATAATTTAAAAATATTTTTAAATATTTTTAAAAATATGAGATGAGCGGATAAAGAGCACCGCCATAATTAGACTGACAGTGTAATCTCTTCTCCGCTCAAACGACTTTTTATACAATAAAATAAAGATTCAATATTTCCCTGTGATTAGGGAATTTCGTTACTTCAACGGACAGATTTTTTGAATGCCTCTCATATAACAACCATCTGTATACCCTGAAGGAGCTGCAAAAGCAGGACTTGCAACACCCAACAACAATAATACAGAAACAAATAAACGTAGCTTCATAAAACATCCTTTTTCGAGTTTAAACAAACCTATAGACGTATACGAAGTATAGATTGTTCCAAAGCAAGTTCGTATTTTTAGGTTTGCAGTCGGAAATCTGATTGCTAGTACATGAAGGCAGTATTGAGTAGGGGAAAGCTGATTATTACTAAGCTTTTCAGTATTCAGATTTATTAGAATACAAAAAAACAGAAAAAATAAAAGTAAAACTGTTTGTTGCCTGTTAAGAGTTCCTTACCCCCACTAGAAGACTTTTACAGCTAGCGCTGCGCTATGGGAACAGCAGATCCTAAATAAATCTCGGCTACCTTGAGAACTGTATTTTTCGCCAAGATTTCGAGAGGGTATTTATAAAACAAATCAGGGGAATAACTGTAAAAAATTATCCCCCTGACTTTAATTTGTACTATTCAGCTTTACAAGTTTTTACTCGTTCATGTTGGAATCATTCAAGCTAGGAGTCTCATTAGCTTGTGCATATAAGTTATTCGGTTGTTCACTCGCTAACACTGGTAATGCTTCCCTTGCGTGTTCAGCAATTTCCACTGTTTTCACATCGTAGGCTTGTGTAACTAATTTAGGATACAAACCAACAGCTATGATGGGGACAAATAAACATGCAGTGATAAACAACTCACGGGGTTTAAGATCAAATGTTGCACCCTCGAAGTGTAGTTCTTCGTTTTGCTTACCGTAGAACACATTGCGTAACATTGACAGTAGATAAATTGGGGTCAAGATCACACCAACTGCACTCAACAAGACAACTACAATCTTAAAGCTAGAACTGTAGACATCGCTGGTGGTAATCCCTAAGAACACCATCAATTCTCCGACGAAACCACTCATACCAGGTAACGCTAAAGAAGCCATGGAACCCACTGTGAACATAGCGAAGGTGCGGGGCATTACTTTTGCCAAACCGCCCATTTTGTCCATCATCAAGGTGTGGGTACGTTCGTAAGTTACACCAGCTAAGAAGAATAAAGCAGCAGCAATTAAACCATGGGAAACCATTTGTAACATTGCACCGCTGATACCAACTTCTGTGTAGGAAGCGATACCAATTAGCACAAATCCCATGTGGGCAATTGAAGAATAAGCCAAACGACGCTTGAGGTTTGTTTGAGCGAATGCACAACATGCACCGTAAACAATGTTAACTACACCTAAAATTGCCAACACAGGGGCAAAATAAACATGGGCATCAGGCAACATTTCCATGTTGAAGCGAATCAACCCGTAGCCACCCATTTTTAACAACACACCAGCCAAAACCATGGAACCAGCCGCAGGTGCTTCACCGTGGGCATCAGGTAACCAAGTGTGGAAGGGGAAGATAGATAGTTTGACACCGTAGGCAATCAAGAAGCCAGTATAGATAAGTAATTCTAAGTTTCGGGGATATTCTTTCAAACCGAGTTCCACCATGTCAAAGGTGAAATTATCGCCATAGAAAGCCATTCCCAAACCTGCAACCAAAATAAAGATAGAAGCAGCGGCTGTGTAGATAATAAATTTAGTTGCAGCGTAGCGACGTTTCTCACCACCCCAGATAGAAATTAATAGATAAACAGGAACCAATTCAACTTCCCACATTAGGAAGAATAACAACATGTCTTGTGCCGCAAATACACCAATTTGGGCGCTATACATGATTAGCATCAAACCATAAAATAATCGCGGCTTGTTTGTAACTTTCCAAGCCGCGAATATTGCGAGGGTATTGATTAAACCTGTTAATAAGATTAGGGGCATGGATATGCCATCAGCGGCTAATGACCAATTTAAGCCTAACTGTGGAATCCAAGGATATTTCTCTACAAGTTGAAATGCAGAGTTTTGGAAATCGTAGTTTTGCCAGAAGGCAATTATCATCAGGGCAAAATCTGCGAAGGCTATTCCTAATGTGTACCAACGGACAGTTTTACCTTCTTTATCTGGGATTAAGGGAATCGCCAGCGCCCCAATTAGGGGTAAAGCAATTGTGGCACTCAGCCATGGAAAATGTGAAACATCCATTAATGACAATCGTTTTTCGTTTTCAACTTTAATTACATTATATGAACTGCCATTTACTTTTGTAAACGGAATAAATCCCTATAAAACTCTAGTTTGGCGATTTTTAGTCATAAATACTCACCATTTATGGTGCGAATCCATTCTAGACATTAACTTTTGTTAAGTCAATAGAGTTATGACTCAAGTCATCTTCATATATCTTTACACTTTGCGTTTTTTGAGGCTAGGGTATATCTACCAAAATGAGTATAAATGCCGTGTAAATGGTTCAGAGAGTTCCCCTGACTTCGTAAGCGATCGCGTAATGCTAACAGAGTTGATATTTGAGGGAAATTACTCTTTCTCTTTGTCGCTTATTTAATTAAGAAATATTTAAATTAAGTAAAAAAAGTTACTTTCCTTCCATATTCGGGAATTCTACCAATATGGTTCAGTTAATACTTCTTGTGTGACTTCCTAAGTAGTACGTGAACCCTATTGTGAAATTAAACACCATTGGGAGTTTTGAGAATTGGCTATGGATAAATCGATTATTCAATTGGTTGACGAGTTACCTTCGGATAATATTACCGTCAAAGTCTTAAAGGCTCTTGACTTTGTTGCACCAGGTGAATGGAATAATTCTGTTGGGTTTGATAATAGTATCCGCACTATTACAGGCGAAACCGATGCTAATGTAATTCAGAGAATTAGCGATCGCGCAACGACTCTATATAATGATCCACAACAGGGTTATCAAACAGCGGTCAAACTCTATCAGACCATTGATAAAGCTGATATGGCAATGGCAACAGCAGCTTTAGCGAGTAAAGTTGGTGAAAAAATCGGCTTTCTCTCTTTCTTAAGCAATATCACCCCCAAGGCAGATGTCACCCAAACTATTGATTTAGTCCTGAAAATTGCCATCGAAATTATTGCCTTCTCCAAACTCAATGGGATTCCTCAACCTAATCCCCAGGAATTTGCCAATTCTCTCGGCAGCCACTACCAAGATGCATCTTTAATGCGGATGGTTGCTTTGGTCTGCCTAGATGGAATTTTACCATTAGGTCCTGACTTTTTGGGCAAAATCCAATCAATTATGACTAGTGCAGATACAACTGCAATTACTAGCAATCCTCTCTTCTCAACTGTAAGCGCTACTCTGCCAGGTAGTAACCCCACCGACAAACTTGGTTTTATTACTCAGGGTTTTAACTCGGTGCAAGGTTGGATGAGTGATTTAGTTTCTAAAACAGGTGTAACACCCCAATCCATTTCTAGCAATCTTGGTAATTTTATTCAGATTGCCGATGATAACTTAGATTTTGTCGCTGCATTCTTAGATCAAACTACCAATTATTACGAACATACGGGAATCCAAACCGTAGCTAAGAAGTTGATTTTGCAAGCTCACACCTTAGTTAAAGCAGAAATTGCCGCAGCACCAAAACCCGAAGCTGATACATTTAAAGCTGCAAAATCAGATACAACCGATGCTTCTGCTACTGCTGTCAACTCAGATAGTAATAAGTATACAGTCGGACAAACAATAGAAGTTTGGAACTCAGAAGAAGAAGATTGGTATCGAGCCACAATTGAGAAAGCTTCAGAGAAACGGTTCTTTGTCAATTACATTGGTAAAGGTTCATCGAATGATGAATGGGTTGAAGAGGATAATATCCGCATTCGCGATCGCAGTTCTGCTGATGAAAATGGATATGCAATCGGTAATAAAGTCAAGGTTTGGGACGAAGAAAACGAAGATTGGTATTCGGCAATTATTGGTAAAACTCAGGGGAATCAATACTTTGTGCATTATGTTGATTACGATTCGTCTTATGATGAATGGCTTGATCTAGAAGAAATTAGCTAAATAGCTAGTCGTCATAAAATTAGGGCAAACAGCCGTTTGCCCTTACCCAATATTTTCTTTTGCACCACAGATTTTTCATGAATTCATAACCTCTAAAACCCACAGAGTCAACAGCCTAGGCAAAGTCTGTTTTCACAAGTGGGGGATCTTAAAATCAATACCTTTTGACTCCTGAATCCCATAATTTACCCCAGCCATTCCGGGTTTTTGGCAGTACTATCAAACTGGCTTGTCGTTTTAAATAATTCATATTCACCTTTGACTGCTGCCGAACGGGTTCGATTGAGCAAATCTATCACCATCTTTTGGCTCATAGGTGTAAACGTACGGACTGCCTCAAATGCTTGCTCTAAAATTTCCATACTCTCAATTCCGGTAATGACAGTTGAGGTAGGTAGATTCATTGCATAATGTAAGCATTCGATCGGTTTAACAGTCTTACTTTTGAGAATATTTTGGTCTCCCATCGATTTCATTCCCAGCACCCCAATTTGATTCTTCACCAAAACAGGGAGAACTTGCCGTTCAAAACTTCTAAAATGGGCATCCATCACATTTAGAGGCATTTGTACAGCATCAAAGCGGAAATTATTTTGGGCTGCAAGGTCAAGCATTCTGAGATGAACCAAAGGGTCTTTATGTCCTGTAAAGCCGATGTAGCGAATTTTTCCGGCTTTCTGGGCTGCAATTACAGCTTCCATTGCCCCACCCTCTGCAAAGACACGATCAGGGTCTTCCATACGGATAATTTCATGGTGTTGTAGCAAATCGATGCGATCAGTTTGTAAACGTCTGAGGGACTCGTCAATTTGCTTTGTTGCGCTTTCTTTAGTACGACCATCAATCTTGGTCATCAGAAAAGCTTTATCTCTATATCCACCCTGTAAAGCTTTACCCATACGGACTTCACTACCTCCATTGTGGTAATCCCAGCAATTATCCATGAAGTTGATACCGCGATCGATGGCAGTACGAACCAATCGTATACCTTCTTGCTCGTCTTTTGGTCTACCGATGTGGTGTCCCCCTAAGCCGATAACAGATATTTGTTCGCCAGTACGTCCGAGAGTTCTATATAACATTTCCCCTTTCCTAATTTGGTTTAAAACTGGTTTATTTTGAGCAAATGTTGGTTGTAAAAGTTCTTTCGATGCTGCTAACCCTGCTGCAATCAAACCTGACGTGGAAACAACCCTTAATACATCTCGCCGACCTATACCCATATAAAATTTTCCAAAAGCCCGAACTTGCTTTCACAATGTTGCACGGGCAGAGAATACAGTGCATCTAACTATCGAAAGATTAGGAGATGCGATCGCTTCAGTTCCGTGACGATATTAAGGTTATTTCACCTTTGCAAATATAAACGATACTTCTTTGGAAAGACGTAATCAAACTATTCGCTTCTTAATATTGTGGGCGTTAAAAAGGAACATTATTTGCTGATTGCCCATGAACGAACCAATTAAAGTTGAAAAAACACTGACGATTAATAAACCAGCAGCAG
Source organism: Calothrix sp. PCC 6303 (assembly GCF_000317435.1). NCBI lineage: Bacteria > Bacillati > Cyanobacteriota > Cyanophyceae > Nostocales > Calotrichaceae > Calothrix > Calothrix sp. PCC 6303. The sequence continues at coordinate 4,563,748 of NC_019751.1, read as the reverse complement.
AGCTTTATCGCTTCTGGCGTAACTTTGGAAACTTACCCCACTTCATGAAGCATCTTAGAGATGTGAAGGTTTACGACGCGAAGCGATCGCATTGGACGACTAGTGGACTTTTAAATACAACTATCGAATGGGATGCAGTCATCACTGAAGATCGGGAAAACGAATTGATCGCCTGGGCTTCGGTTCAAAGTGCAGATATCGATCACTCTGGTTCTATCCTTTTTCAGCCAACCGTGAGTGATCGTGGGACTGAAGTCAAAGTTGTGATGGAATATAAGCCACCTGGAGGAGTAATTGGAGATACCATTGCCAAGCTCTTTGGTGACTCACCAAAACAGCAACTTGGTGATGATTTACGCCGCTTCAAAATGCTGATGGAAACTGGTGAGATTGCTACAACCGAAGGTCAATCGAGGGGACATAGCTAATTATGTTGCTGTTAGCACCAAATTTCAACTATCAATTCATCGATCCAAATTGATCTCAAATTGATCTCCAGTTTACGTAATATCTCACAACTAATTAACAAAGGACAAGCAAGAATGAAAGCAGTTTGCTGGCACGGTACAAACAAGGTACAAGTTGAAACGGTTCCCGATCCCCAAATTCTTAATCCCCGTGATGCGATCATAAAAATTACTTCAACGGCGATTTGTGGCTCTGATTTACACCTTTATAACGGCTATAACCCAACGATGCAAAAGGGGGATATCCTCGGACATGAATTCATGGGGGAAATTGTTGAGCTAGGTAGTGGTGTTAAAAATGCCAAAAAAGGCGATCAAAGTACATCTCTGGCTGTTGGCGATCGCGTAGTTGTTCCTTTTACTATTTCCTGTGGATCATGTTTCTTTTGTCAAAGAGATTTATGGTCACTGTGCGATAACTCCAATCCTAACGCTCCGATGGCGGAAAAAATGCTTGGTCACTCCCCATCGGGTTTATTCGGCTACTCCCATTTAACAGGGGGTTATGCTGGGGGTCAAGCAGAGTACGCTCGCGTTCCCTTCGCTGATGTTGGTTTGTTTAAGATTCCAGATGGACTTACCGACGAACAGGTATTGTTTCTGACTGATATTTACCCTACTGGATATATGGCAGCTGAAAACTGCAATATTCAACCTGGAGATACTGTTGCTATCTGGGGTTGTGGTCCGGTTGGACAATTTGCGATTAGAAGTGCATACTTGCTGGGTGCAGAGCGTGTCATCGCCATTGATCGCGTTCCTGAACGCTTGCAAATGGCGAAAGAGGGTGGAGCAGAAATTCTCAACTATGAGGAAGTCGAGGTGGGTGAAGCCCTGAAAGAAATGACGGGTGGGCGTGGTCCTGATTCAGTGATGGATGCTGTGGGTATGGAAGCTCATGGTTTGGGTTTGGAAGGCTTCTATGACAAAGCAAAGCAAGCAGTACGCCTAGAAACTGATCGCCCAAATGTGTTACGTCAAGCAATTGTCGCCTGTCGCAAAGGTGGCACCGTCTCTGTTCCTGGTGTTTACACAGGCTTTGTAGACAAAATACCAATGGGGGCTTTTATGAATAAAGGCTTGACGATGAAAACAGGACAAACACACGTTCATCGGTATTTGCGTCCATTACTGGATCACGTTGAAAGTGGGAATATAGATCCATCATTCGTAGTTACCCATAGCTTGCCGCTAGATCAAGCACCGCAAGGCTACGAAATTTTTAATAATAAGCAGGATAAATGTATCAAAGTAGTGCTAAAGCCAGGTTAAAATAACCACTCTATAGCTATACTGAAAACGGTTCAAAATTGGACTTTTCAAATAGCTATTAGCCTTTCTTGTATTAAGTTTTGGCTAATAGCTAACCCCCCAAAAGTATAAAATAAAGCTAAACAATCCGGTTGACAATTGTCCAAACTTCCCCATCAGAACGAACATAGGGGACAGAAATGGTTTTAAAGCCCGTAATAAAGGGTTTGTAATAGATTTGCCAATACAGGGGACTAAGTTCATCAGCACAAGCTTTGAGTTGCCGGATTTCGGCGGTTAACTCAGCAGCTAATTCGTTGATGAGTTTGGCATGGATTTGAGCTTCTTCGCGGGCAATTTCTAGCTGTTCTTCTTGTAAAGAGCGTTTAACTTTTACAGGCAGACGTTGTAACTGGGATTGCTTTTGTTTCAGTTGTTTTTCCAAGAATGCGATCGCATCATCGATCCCTTTAACTTCAGCGGCGAGTGCGGGGTTTTCTCTAGCTTGGCGGCGATAGGCGGCAACGATGCTTTCGAGTGAGTCGTCACTACTATCGAAGTTAACAGACGTTAAGGTTTCACGTTCTTCTAGTAAAGCCTGAATTTGGGCATTGAGTGCATTAATTTCGGCTGAAATTTGTTCCATAACTATGATTCCCCACTTTCTGGAATCACGACTGCACCTTGATTATCGATAGCAAGCGATCGCACTTCGGCTTTAACGCCTAATTTTTGCCAAGCTGTTGCCATTGCTGCCACTACATCTAATGTATAATTCGTATCAGTTAGTGCTAACAATGTTGGACCTGCACCACTAATTACCATGCCATAAGCCGCAGCATTAATAGCTGCATCCGCTACGACATCAAAACCTTGAATCAGTGACTTTCTGTAGGGTTGATGTATTTTATCTTGCATAGCTCCTTGGAGCCAACTTTTTTCACCTGTTGCCAAACCCCGCAATAATAATCCTAAATGTGCAGCATTAAAAATCGCATCAGCGCGACTATATTCGGTTGGTAACACCCTTCTTGCTTCTGCTGTGGAAAGTTCAAAATCTGGAATTGCCACAACTGGAATAATACTTTCATGCCAGGGAATATCACAAATTTCCCAACCATTTGCACCCGTTGCCGCCAATCGACAACCACCAATCAAAGCTGGGACAACGTTATCGGGGTGTCCCTCCATGGAAATTGCCAAATCCATTACCTGCTGTTGGCTTAAAGGTTCACCTGCGAGAATATTTGCGGCAACCAACCCCCCGACAATCGCCGTTGCCGAACTTCCCAAACCTCGCGCTAGGGGAACACCCAATTTAATTTCAATTTCTACAGGTGGTGGTGTTTTACCTAGATGTTGGAATAACTCTAAGAAGGCTTGATAAAGTAGATTTTTCCCATCAGTATCCACCCGTGCAGCCTCGGCACCAACGACACGAATCACCGTTTCACCTTGGTTGAGGCAAGTAAACTTAAAATCGTTGTAGAGCGTCAAAGCTGCACCGATACAATCAAACCCAGGACCTAAATTCGCAGTAGTAGCGGGAACCCTAACCGAAACTGAAGATGTAGACATCTAGAAATATATCGCTATCAACCAACTAGCATCCCATAATTTGGGTACTTTCATCACAGAGATTTTTACTAGATTGTAGCGAGAGAGCGATCGCTTGTCCTTAAATCCAGGGGTTTAGATCCCCGACTTTTTTAAGAAGTTGGGGATCTTGTTATTCACGGTGGCTTGGCTTATTTAAAAATTATCGCTATTTGGAAACAGTGTACAATTTGGACTGGCTCACCGAACAAGGTTTGATACTGTTAGAAAATGCAGATTTAGTCCAGGCAATTGAAAACCTGGAACCAGTGGGAGTAAAGAGTGAAATCATTAGATAATAATTCCCGTGAAGTTGGATTGGGTAGGTTGTGGCGGGAATTTTTACCTTTGTCCCTCAGTGATGTCACTATGGCATGTGGTGATCCGATGGTGACAACAGCCTTGGCTTATTTGCATGATGCCCGGATGAATTTAGCAGCATTGGGAATTGCCAAGTCTTTGGCAATATTTTTTGAAAGCCCAATTATTATGATTCTCCATGCTTCCAATGCCTTAGCCGCTGATCAAATATCTCGAAAAGCATTATGGCGCTTTACTTTGATTGCCGGGGGTGGACTGAGTTTTCTTTTAACCCTGCTTTCGATACCAATATTTTTTGAAGCAGTAGGAAACCGTATCTTAGGAGTACCTCCGGAATTAGCTGCTACCGTCCGCCAAGTCCTATTTTTAATGGGTGGTTGGGCTTTTGCGATCGCATGGCGGCGCTATTTCCAAGGTTTGCTGATTTTTCAAGGGCAGTCTCACGCTATCGCCAAAGCCAGTATGACACGTTTACTGACCCTAGGATTGGTGTTGGCAGTAGGTTTTGTCTCAAATGTACCCGGTGCAATTTTGGCAGGGTTAGCGTTAATTATTGGGGTCATTGTCGAAGCAATTGTAGTGACGATTTTTGCCTATCGCAGTGGTGCAACCTTGCCTCCACCCCCCACAGAAACCACCCCCACAGAAACCAAATTACCCCAGAACTTACGGCAAGTATGGCGGTTTTATTTTCCCTTGGGAAACACGATGATGGTAGTGTGGGGAGGACGCGCTTTATTAATGGGAATCATAGCCCGTGCGGGTGATGCCGAAATAGCGATCGCATCTTGGTCTGCGGCTTGGGGTTTGGTACTGGTAATTGCCAACTCAACGCGGATGATTCAACAAATTATTATTAAATATCGCGGTAAAGCCACCGATAAGCTACTGTTTTCCTTTGCTGTGATGGTGGGTGGTATTTGCTCGTTACTGTTGCTGCTGATGGCTTCCACACCTCTAGGAAATCAAATAGTACGTAGCTTTATTGGTAACGATAGTGATCTCATCGCAGCCATCAAACCTGTTTTATTGGTATGTACAGGAGTTCCCCTGATGGTGGCAATGCAAAATGCGACACAGGGCTTTTTAGTGAGCGAAGGACGCACAGGTAGCGTTAATCTTGCCACTTGGATTAGTACCGGAGTCTTATTGATGGTTGCAACTTTGGCTGTAAAGTTTGGTATTCAGGGAGCAACAGCCGCTGCAATTGCCATGGTTATCGGGATGCTAGTTGAAATTATTTGCTTGTTGTGGAAGCGCCGACTGACTTAAATCCCGTGGTAAGCTTGACCTGTTATTAGAAACAAATATCACTGATTTCCAGCTAAATTAGGGATATGAAATAACATGGAAGATGTTGAAATTGTATCCGCTCGGTAAATCGGGGTAAAAAGAAAAAATCAGAATGTCGATTGGTACACGTCTTTGACTTTTATTCTTGACAGCAATTTAACCATGACATGAACGTTCGGGTAGCGTCGCTATTTTCACCAACGATTGATGGTGCGTGACACGACAAACCCTTATTTACCTAACATGTTCACTCAAAGTGTCACACACCCTACACCTATTCACTTGGTATTCAGCTTACTCTTCCACAATCAAGCTGTGTTTCATCAAATGTCTTTGTGCAGCAATAGCTACAGCAGAAGCGCGAACGACTGCCGTCGCGCAAGCTTCGCTTACTTCCAGATTTAACTAAAACAGCATCGATAGGTACCCGAAACATCAATAATTAATCTTGGTATTGTATTTTCCTGAGGCGTTTTGTTCTTTTAGAGGTAGTTAATTGTTAATTGTGATTTGTGGTGCAACAGCCACGGGAAAATCTGGTTTGGCGATGATTTTGGCGCAGCGCTTGGGTAGCAGAATTTTGAGTGCAGATTCACGCCTAGTTTATCGTGAGTTTGATATCGGGACAGCAAAACCAAGCAAAACCGAACAAGCATTAGTTCCTCACCACCTAATTGATATCTGCGAACCTACAGAAATTATGACTTTGGCTGATTATCAAGAACAAGCACAAGGTTTAATTGAGCAAGCAGAAAAGCAAACTTTACTGGTTGGGGGTACTGGTTTATACATTAAATCTATAGTTAGGGGGATGAAAATACCAAAAGTAGCCCCTAATTATGAACTGCGATCGCATCTCGAATCAATTGGACAAATGCAGGCATATCAGATGCTGCAACAGGTTGATGCTATTGCTGCTGAAAAAATCCACTCCCATGACTCTGTACGCACATTACGCGCTCTAGAAGTCTACTACATTACCGGGATTCCCATTTCTCAGCAGCAAGGAGAAAATCCACCAAGTTACCCAATTATCCAAATCGGCTTAGATTGTGACCCCCAACACCTAATTCAGCGTATCGCTCAACGCACCAAAAAAATGATTCAAGATGGATTTGTTGAAGAAGTGAATTATTTGAGTCAAAAATATGGTAAGGATTTACCGTTGTTAAATACCTTGGGGTATCAAGAAATCAAACAGTACTTAGCTGGTGAGATTTCCTTAGAGGTAGCTGAAGAATTAATTACTTTACACACCCGACAATTTGCCAAACGCCAAAGAACCTGGTTTCGCGCAATCCCTGAAATCCAATGGTTTGATATTACAAGTGATAATTTAGTAGATGATATCTGGCAACATTTAGAGACTTTTAACTACAACAGATGATTTGAGGCTTCAACTCCCCGATTTATTAAAACAAGTCGCAAGTCGCAAGTAAGTTCATCGACTGGTTTCTAGCCACAGCCACCCCAAATGTTTCCGCTTACCCCTACTCACCATTCGCTACTCACTACTCACTCCCTACAACGACAATTTTCAACACTAAACTAACTTATGTTTACCCAATACTCCACACTTGACGGCAAACACCACTTCAAATTTACGGTTCACGCGAATTACTTACAGTATTAATTCCCATACATTAGACAGAGTAACCTTAATGAATTGACAAAGAGCCAATTGGATAGCTAGTGAAGTGTAACCGTCCAAACAAAGTTCGGGAAACCACCCTTCATAGATAGGCTACACAGGCTCAGAATTACAAAGTAAAGTATTCCCAAAAGCATTTTGCTCAGGGACAGGGGCGTTGTAGTTCACCCAGTAGGGATAAAACCTTACAAACTTAGGGCATGAGATAAATATTTATGCTTTTTGAAACTATATATATCAGCATAATTTGGGATGTATTTCCCAAAAAATGATTAACCAAAGGTTATCATGCTGAACTGGCTGCCCTCTGAACTCAGTTAGTTCAAGACCTCTAGCATTTAATACACTCATTCTTTTTTGTAGTTATACACGGAGCCAACACCCAAAATGGCAAAAGTAGTTGGAATAGACTTAGGAACAACGAACTCCTGCGTGGCAGTCATGGAAGGTGGTAAACCCACGGTTATTGCCAATGCAGAAGGATTTCGCACAACACCTTCAGTTGTTGCGTTTGCGAAAAATGGCGATACTCTAGTTGGACAAATCGCTAAACGTCAAGCAGTAATGAATACTGAGAATACTTTTTACTCAGTAAAGCGCTTTATTGGTCGTCGTTTTGAGGAAGTTGGCAACGAATCCACTGAAGTTTCTTACAAAGTGCTTCAAAGTGGTGGTAACGTCAAACTGGATTGTCCTCAAGTCGGTAAACCTTTTGCACCGGAAGAAATTTCTGCAAAGGTTTTGCGGAAGTTGGTTGAAGATGCCAGCAAATACCTGGGTGAAACCGTTACCCAAGCTGTAATTACTGTCCCCGCTTACTTCAACGATTCCCAGCGCCAAGCCACCAAAGATGCTGGTAAAATCGCTGGTATCGAAGTACTTCGCATCATCAACGAACCAACAGCAGCTTCCTTAGCGTATGGTTTCGACAAAAAGAGTAACGAAACTATCTTAGTATTTGACCTTGGTGGTGGTACCTTTGACGTATCAGTACTAGAAGTTGGCGAAGGCGTATTTGAAGTATTAGCAACTTCTGGAGATACTCACCTTGGTGGTGACGACTTCGACAAAAAAATTGTTGACTTCCTCGCAGCAGAATTCCGCAGTGCTGAAGGCATTGACTTACGTAAAGATAAACAAGCTTTGCAACGTCTGACAGAAGCCGCAGAAAAGGCAAAAATTGAACTTTCTAGCGTTACTCAAGCAGAAATCAACCTCCCCTTCATTACTGCCACCCAAGACGGACCAAAGCACCTCGATACAGTTCTGACTCGTGCTAAGTTTGAGGAAATTTGCTCCGACTTAATCGATCGTTGCCGTACTCCCGTTGAAAATGCACTTCGTGATGCCAAATTAGACAAAGGTGCAATTGACGAAGTGGTATTGGTGGGTGGTTCAACCCGAATTCCCGCAGTTCAGGAATTGGTGAAACGCGCTTTAGGTAGAGATCCTAACCAAACCGTTAACCCTGATGAAGTTGTAGCTGTTGGTGCTGCAATCCAAGCAGGTGTATTAGCTGGTGATGTTACTGGTATCTTGTTGCTAGATGTAACACCACTATCTCTAGGTGTAGAAACCTTGGGTGGTGTTATGACCAAGATTATCCCCCGTAACACCACAATTCCCACCAAGAAATCGGAAGTATTCTCCACCGCAGTTGACGGACAAACTAATGTGGAAATCCACGTTCTTCAAGGGGAACGGGAAATATCTGGTGACAATAAGAGTCTGGGAACTTTCCGCTTAGATGGTATCCCTGCTGCACCTCGCGGTGTACCCCAAATCGAAGTTGTATTCGACATCGATGCTAACGGTATCTTGAACGTAACTGCGAAAGATAAGGGTACAGGTAAGGAACAATCCATCAGCATCACAGGTGCTTCCACCCTCGATAAGACTGATGTGGAACGGATGGTGCGTGATGCAGAACAAAACGCAAACACAGACAAAGAACGTCGAGAAAAAATCGACCGCAAAAACCAAGCTGATTCCCTCGCTTACCAAGCAGAGAAGCAAATCCAAGAACTTGGTGACAAGGTTCCAGAAGCTGACAAAACCAAAGTTGAAGGTTTAGTCAAAGACTTGAAGGAAGCGGTTGCGAAAGAAGATGACGATCAAATTCAGAAGTTAATGCCAGAATTGCAACAAGCACTGTTTGCAGTGGGTAGCAACATCTATCAGCAACAAGGTGGTACACCTGATGCAGGTATGGGTACAGAACCTACTGATGGTGCTGCACCTTCCGGTGGTAGCGGAGATGATGTGATTGACGCTGACTTTACCGAAAGTAAGTAAATGGTACTTAGTAACTGCTAAGTAGGAATTAACTCCGACCTCTAAATGAGAGGTCGGAGTTTTTGTTTTTTCTCCCCAAACCAAACATAGTAGAAGTCTCCCCTTTTAAGGGGAAAAGTTTTTGCTGGGAGTTCAAGCTTCCTCCAAAAACCCCTCTACTGCCTACTGCCCTCATTGATCGAAGAGGCAGGGGGAAAAGGAGCAGGCTTCCGCCGTGAGCGTCATGGGTACAAGCCCCGCCCTTACAGGGCGGGGCTTGTCGGACGGCATACGCTCCGTTCCAGTTTTCCCCCTTGCTCCCAGCAAGAACTGCCCTTTTTCCTCTTCTTGACGCTGTTCCCTGCTTTCTACTTCTTCTTCCCAGGTGATGGACTTGCTGATTCTTGATGTGGTAGTTGTGGGTGATCGGCGGCATATTGAGAAACTATTTTGGAAGTTTCTGGACTGTATAGCCGCAAATAGTTCCAATAGTTGCCTAATACCTGACGGACATAGTTTTTAGTTTCGTCAAAGGGGATATTTTCAACGAAATCGTCGGGGTCATCCTTGGGGATAGTTGTCAACCATTTGGAGACGTTTCCAGGTCCTGCGTTGTAAGATGCGATCGCTAGTAAGGAATTACCTTGATATTGGTCATGGGTATGCCCTAAATACCAAGTTCCCAGCATGATATTATCTTCTGGTTTCTCCAGGTTGATATTCTTCATATCCTGTTTGATTTGGGGGGCAATCCATTTAGCGGTTGCTGGCATTACTTGCATTAAACCTGTGGCACCTGCGGTTGATTTGGCTTTGGTTTCAAATCGTGATTCTTGACGAATCAAAGCTGTCACCAACAAAGGGTTTACTTTGTATTTTTGGGCGTTTTTCTCCACTTCATCCACGTAGGGGAAAGGGTAACGTGCTTGCCAATAGGCGATTTTCTTGCTAAATTCCCGATATTCGGCTTCCTCTTCGGGTGTTTCTCGATCTTCTAATTTAGAAACTTTATCAATCCCAATTAGATTTTCACCCTTAGCTAACCGCATCAACCCTTCAGTATACTGTTCGGGAATAGTGGGTTGCATTTTGTTTTGAAATTCGGTTTGCCACTGCCACCAAGCATCCCGATCTTGTCCTAGCAAGTATAATTCTTTGAAGGTATCAGAACCTGCTGTGGGTAAAGGACGTGGTAATTGGACAATCAAGGGAAGAGTGTTACGCAGACTGTTAAAATTCCCTACGTTCAACCCTAAAAGACTAGCGGAACGCCAAGCATAGTAAGAATATGGAAAGTTACTCAACACATATTCATAAGCTTGCTTTGCTTGTTGATTTTGAGCCAATTTCGTCGCCCATTTCCCTACCCAAAAGCCGGCTCTAGGTGCCAAAATGCTATCAGGGTTATTGGTGGGAATTGGTTCTGCCCATTGCCAAGCGGCTTTGTAGTCTTTGGCTTTTGCTTTTTCTTGGGCAACCTTCCAACGGTATGCGGCGGCTTCTTCTGTTTTGCCAAATTTGGTAATTAACAGCTTTCTGGCGGCTTCTGCACCTTTGGCATCATTTTGAGATTGGAGAATTTTGGCTTTTTCCGTCAGTGCAACCCCGGCTTTATTGGGGAATGTGGCGACTACTTTGTCAAGTAATGGCAATGCATCTTTACGAGATTTCTGAAGTTCTGCTAGTCGTAATAGTGCGGTAGCGGTTTCTGGAGCTTCAGGAAATTCCTTGATTAGCTGTTGGTAGATTGCCACAGCTTGCTCTCGTTGTCCACTGACTTGTAAACCACGTCCAGATCTGTATACATTGCGTGCTGTAGGGGTTGCTTTGCTATAAGCTGTGGCAGCTTTACCAAATTCGCTATTTTCCCAGTAAGCGCTGCCAATTACTTCAAAATCTTCGGGTTTGAGGGTGGTATCGCTGACAAGTTGATCAAGTACACCTACTATACCCGGTTGATCATAAGCATACTTTGCCAAATTAAGTTGCAGTTGCGGTTGTTTGGGGTCTTTGTTTAAGCGTTGACGGATAATTTCCCAAGTTAGAGGGTGTGAGGGAAATTGCGCGATCGCTTTATCTTGGTATTGGGGGGTACCAATTAGATACAATGCCCTAACGGCAGCAGGTTGAGTGGGATAATCTTTGACAACCCTTTGCCTGATATCGGAAGCTTTTGCTTCTTCTTGTAGCAAGTCGTATGCTGCCGCTTGCCGTAGCAACACATAAGGTGCTAGGAGAGGATAATCACGTTCTAAACCATCCAGTAATTTGAGAGCAGACTTTGCGTCTTTTTTCTCAATCAAATCACTTGCCAACAGATAACGTGCGCGTTCACGATCTGGTGACTGGGAATTTTTGGCAAGAGCCTCTAATTTTGTCGCTCGTTCCTGGGGAGATTGCAATACCAGCGGTAAAACGGCTGATTTTGCTGTGGTTTCCTCAGAAAGTTGTTCTGGTTTGCTATTACCAGTTTTTAACCAACTACCAAAATTCCTACCAATCTCTGGTGCTGAAACCATTGCTCCAGCTAGAAAGGCACATAAACCGGCACCCGCAATTAGGGAGATTTGCTTTTTTTGCAGCTTCTTCAGCATCGATACCCGCTGAAAATCACATCAATAACTTTGAAACTGTAACACTGTTGGTGGTCAATAGAGCAACTTTTACAGGTTAGTTTTCGATTTGCTACCCTCGATTAATGAAGATTTGGGATCATCATTTGCCTGAAGTATTTATCTACACTGGATTTGAGGATTTTGAATTTTTTTCGGAAAAAAACCGGATTTTTTGCCAAATTTAATTTTATCAATACCTTCGCCAAAATCCGACACCCTTCCAGGGTGCGGCTATACGAAGATAGACGCATAGCGCCTTCCCGGAGGGCAGGCTGCGGACACAGCCTCTAATAAGTAGTCAGACAAAATTAATTACACAAAAATTTGGACTTAAGGCGTTTTACAGAATTGGCGAAGGTATTAATTTTATTTAATATTGATTTCCAGGTGAAGTGTTTGCTGATGGCAGATTTTTTAAGCAATCTCAATTAATCGCTTTCTGTTGAGCAATTTTTGGCGTTTTTCCTAATAGTCCAATCATCAGTTTTAGTGAAAATACTTTGAGTACAGGAATGTAGCGCATTGCTTGTAAACCCAAGCGACGCAACAGGACAATGGGGAGGAAGTTGTTAGAAAATACCCGGTCTAGAATATCAGTAAAACCTAAAATTGTGAGGTTTTCCAATTTACGCCACTTTTGGTAACGTTTGAGAACTTGAATATCACCAATATCTTCACCTTGGGTATGTGCTTCTTCAATCACCTGTGCTAAAGCTGCCACATCCCGAATGCCTAAATTTAACCCTTGTCCACCCACAGGATGACAATTATGTGCAGCATCCCCAACCAATGCTAAACGATTGGATACATACTTACTGCTTTGCATCAACTGCACTGGGAAGATAAAGCGATCGCCTAATAACTCCAACCTACCCATTTGGTGTCCGTAGCGGTTGGTTAATTCGACTAAAAATTGCTCGTCATTCAGTGCTAGTAAAGCTTTTGCCTCTTCATGTGGTGCAGTCCACACAATTCGGCAACGATTCCCCGGTAAAGGTAAAATTGCAAAAGGTCCACTTGCTTGGAATTTCTCATAAGCCGTTTGATTGTGAGACTTCTCAGGCTTGACAAATGCCACAATACATGATTGCCAATATTTCCAACCTTGAGTTTGAATTCCGGCATTTTCACGAATACGCGATCGCGCTCCATCGGCAGCTACAATTAAACGGCTGCGAATTAGTTGGGTTTCTTCACCGACTCTTAGTGTCGTCACTGCTGCATCTTGGTGATATTGGGTTTCCACCACCTCAGCCGGACACAAAACGGTAACGTTGGCACATTCTTTCACAAAACTTTGCAAAGGATATAACAGCGCTTGGTGTTCTGCCACATAACCCAAATCATCAGCAGCAATATCTTGGGTACTAAATTCCACCGTCCCCGAATAATCACCATCCGACAACTTTACCCGACGATAGGTTTCAATTTGGGGCAATATTTGCTTCCAGACCCCAATTCCCTGGAAAATCAAAGCTGAAAGCATATGTACAGCATAAGCTTGTCCCTTCATCGCTGCTGCCGACTCCAGCTTTGCCTCCACCAACAACACAGTTAATCCCGAATTTTTTAACGCACTAGCTAAAGTTAAACCCGCAATTCCACCACCAACTATGACCAAATCATAATCATATCCCAGCGGTTGCGTCGTGGCTGGGGGTGCTGCACTGCTTTGGGGAATTTGAGTCAAAAGTTGCATTGTTAAGAGATGTTTACAAGGTTTTAATCCTATTTTGACGCAACCTACCCGCTTTGAGCAAGTATTAGCAGGGTTTTTCACCGTGACGAGTTTACTAGGTATTCCCAACAGAAGCGATCGCTTTTGCGGGTATCGCCTGTCCCATGTAATCTAGAATTAGAATATAAGCCTTCATTTTGGGATAGTCGTTACTGGTATCCAAGTAAAATTGAGCAATAAGCAGCTATTTGAATCACCCCGATAGAGTGCAGCTTTTCAATAGCTTCCTGTTGATTTTCAATCCTACCATTAACCAAAATTTGGCTGGCATAACCTCTAATATCTACTGTTAAAAGTTCTATTTCCTCTAAAACAGTAAATTCATCCTCAGATGCAACTAACAACGAAGCAATCTTTTTTCTTTCTTCCTTCGTATTTTTATAACTTCAAAGCTTTGAGTATTCAGTTTCAACTCCAGTTTTAGAAGATATTTATGGTCTAGAATCAGAATATGTCGATTATGGCAGTTGCCAGTCCATAAATTTCATCGAATTGAATTACCAGCACTTTCCAAATTAATTACTTTCTCTGCTGCGAAGGTTAAAACCTCATCCATCCATGCATTAATACTTTTACCTGTTTTTTTGGCAGCAATAAATATTTTACGATGATTTTCGGGAGTCGTCCGAAATGGCAATTTCCCAGAAAAAGATTTATCTGGTTCCTCTCCCAAGTCTTCACAAAAAGACAAATAATCATCTACTGAATTGTAAAATTCTTCCCTGGCTTCATCAACAGTTTTACCTTTGAATGTGATGACATCATTAATATCTAATACTCTTCCAAACAAAATTCCTGCTTCTATATCAACTTCGATAACTGCTGTATATCCCTTGTAATTCATCATGGTAGTTAATTATTTATCTTCCGAGCTATTTATATCTTCTATGTCTTCTATTTCTTTTTCTACTTCAACTCCAGCTTTCAACAAAAACTCTCTAACTGATTTTACTGCTCCTCTATTTGTCTCTTTTTCGGGATGTGGTTCATGAAAAACTGCCCTAATTCCATCTAATTTAACCCTAACCCGTGAACCTTGTCCTTGTGTAACCTCCGCAGCAAGTGCTTTTAAAAGACTTTCAATATCTTTCCAAAGAATATCTGCTGGAACTGGATTTGTAAAAATCAGCTTTAATACTTTACGTTGTTTACTATTGAATTCGATGCACCGTATCTTAACTGAAAAGTATAATCCACTTAACTATGATATCATATTTTGATATCATACTTGATGACTTTGAGATCGCATAATTTCTTCACGAAGCATTTGTGACAAAAGAATGCGAGACATCGGTAGGGGTTTAGCATTGCTAAACCCCTACATATAACTGGTATGTTGCAAACATTATTTCAATCGGTATAAAAAACCTGATTTATGAAGTTTTCGGATATCTTTTTTACCAAATCACATCCAAATTCAATACAAACCCAGGCAAAATATCTTCACCCAACAAACTGCTAGGATTATCTAAAACTTCCACTTCTTTCCCAACTCGATAAATCTCAACTTGTCGCAACTTCCGATTTATCAACCAACCCAAACCTACACCATTACTTTGATATTCTTCCATCTTTTTCTGAGTTACTTTCAAACTATCACTTGGTGAAAGTAACTCAATTACAAAATCTGGTGCAAGAGGTAAAAATCTAGTTTGTTGTTCTGATGTTAATGCATTCCACCTTGATAATTTTACCCAAAAAGCATCAGGAGAACGTTCTGCACCATTAGGTAATTTAAAACCTGTAGATGAATCAAAAGCTATACCAGTATTATCTATGTCTGACCAATTAAATAATTGTTGATTAACTCTACCATTTCTATTTCCTGATTCTCCCCCAACTGGTGGCATAATAATTAATTCCCCTGTTGCATTGCGCTCAAATCTGACATCGGGATTTGAGCTACACAATTGATAAAATTGCTCGTCTGTTAATTCAATAACTGATTTGAAATCTACTGTTAAGGCTTCCATAGAGCAAACTCTGACTCAGCAACAAGGATTATACAAATTTTATGCTGACATCAAGCGAAAATGTCGGTTTAAAGCCCCATCTTAGGATTATTTTTAACTGAACTTTGAAGAGATTAGTTCACTTTTCGTTGTATGCTGCTTATTTGTGTTGCCAGATCCTCGATTTATCTGAAAAAATCGGGGATGGAATGAGAAATAATATCCTAAACTCCTATGTCCCCCATCATCGGTATTATTATGGGTAGTGATTCTGATCTGCCCACAATGAAAGACGCGATCGCTATCTGCGAAGAATTCAATATATTAGCTGAAGTTGCCATAGTCAGCGCTCACCGTACCCCTGAAAGAATGGTGGATTATGCCAAATCTGCACATGAAAGAGGCATCAAGGTTATCATTGCTGGTGCGGGAGGTGCTGCACATCTTCCGGGGATGGTGGCATCTCTCACCCCTTTACCTGTAATTGGTGTACCGATTGCTACTCGTCACCTTCAGGGTGTTGACTCGTTATATTCAATTGTGCAGATGCCAGCAGGTATACCTGTAGCCACTGTTTCCATTGGCAATGCTAAAAATGCTGGGCTTTTGGCTGTACAAATTATTGCCTGTAGTAATCCGGAATTACTCGTAAAGGTGCAAGAATATCGGAAAAATCTTTGTGACTTGGTGATGTCGAAGCAATCAAAATTAGAGGAATTGGGCTACACAGAATATTTAAAGGCTATGGAATAAAAAATCTCCAAAACATTATCTGCCATACCTACGGTGGTAAACTACGCCTAATTAATCTACAACTGACTTTACCGTTTGTTCACCAGAAAAATAAATTTACAAAACTTTACTACTTATTCAGGGTTTTAGTTACAAAGTCACGAAACCCTGATTTTACTGGCTCTATTAGCTTTGGGGACTGAGTATTATGCTCAGGAATAATAATCAAGCAAAGATAAATTGTATTTAAGATTACAGAATTTTAGAGTTTACAAATACACAATCTATACACATTTACTTGCATCGGCAAATTGTTTACTCAGGAAATACTAGCTTTTACTGAAAATAATTTAGTTTGTGCAGTTAATGTATCTTTAAATTCATGCAAGAGCCATTATTTTGTATCTAATAATACATTTATGAAATAAGTAGATAGACCTCATGTATTAAGCTCGATTAATAATTATGAAAGAACCAATCAAAAACACTCAATTACCATAGAAACTGCATCATAATTGTTTCTTAATCAACAATTAAACGTTAGGATGTTCCCAAATTTCCTATTATATTTTCACGAATTAAGAAGGAAATTGTTTCTGTGGTTTGTTTTCGAGAAGGTAATGACATAACTGACTAAAGTTTGAGTTTTTTGTTTACATGACGAGCATTTTTTAGACTAAGAACAGTTTGGAGTAAAGCGTTGAAATTAAAACAAAATCGGAACTGGAACCGAAGAAGTCATCATCACTACAAGACACCAAGCAACCATGCTGCAAAATCTAGTTTCCAACTAGAAAAATTAGCCCAAAGCATCAAAGGCTTATCTTGGGGTTGGCAAGCTTGTATTCCCCTTGCTTGCCTTCTGGTACTGGCTTGGGGCTATACTGCGTTCGCGCAAACACCAGCAGCCCCAACAACTGGGGAATTAAAAAATTCTATTGGTGATTTAAAAGTTGCCATTGACACCCTTTGGGTAGCAATCGCGGCTTTTTTAGTCTTCTTTATGAATGCCGGATTCTGCATGTTAGAAACTGGTTTTTGTCGCCAGAAAAATGCTGTTAATGTCCTCTCCAAAAACTTAATTGTATTTGCCTTAGCCACTGTTGCCTTTTGGGCAATTGGTTTCGGGTTGATGTTTGGAGATGGTAATGACTTCATCGGTTTGACAGGATTTTTCCTCCAAGGTAACGATAATAGCCCCGCAGTCGGTGATGCTTACAAAGGCGTTTTCGGTTCCCTGAATTGGACTGGTGTACCTCTAGAAGCAAAATTCCTCTTCCAACTAGTATTTGCTGGAACTGCTGCCACCATCGTTTCTGGGGCAGTTGCAGAAAGAATTAAATTTGTTGATTTTCTGATTTTCAGCGTTTTATTGGTGGGAGTTGCCTACGGTATCACCGGACACTGGATTTGGGGTGGTGGTTGGTTATATAAAGCTGGCTTTTGGGACTTTGCTGGTTCTACAGTTGTTCACTCAGTTGGTGGTTGGGCTGCTTTGATGGGTGCGGCATTCTTAGGACCCCGCATTGGCAAATACCAAAACAAGAAACCTGTGGCAATTCCTGGTCACAATATGAGTATTGCCACCCTTGGCTGCTTGATTCTATGGTTGGGTTGGTTTGGCTTTAACCCCGGTTCAGTCATGGCTGCTGACCCCAAAGCAATTACCCACATTGCTTTGACAACTAACATGGCTGGTGCAGTTGGTGGAATTGCGGCAACTGCTACTGCATGGTTTTATTTGGGTAAACCAGATTTATCAATGATCATCAACGGCATTTTAGCTGGTTTGGTGGGTGTTACAGCTTCCTGCGCTTGGGTAAGTATTCCCAGTTCCATTGTTATAGGTTTAGTTGCAGGAATTATTGTAGTCTTCTCTGTCACCTTCTTTGACAGATTGGGTATTGATGATCCAGTTGGTGCGACATCCGTACACTTAGTTTGCGGTATTTGGGGAACTTTGGCTGTAGGTTTGTTCTCGGCAGGACCTGGTGCTTATCCTTGGATGGTGGATTTAGCAGGTAAACCAGTGGGACCCCACGGTTTATTTATGGGTGGCGGATTATCTACATTGATTCCCCAGATTATTGGGATTGTTTCTGTTGGGGGAATCACAGTTCTTCTCAGTACCATCTTTTGGTTAGCCCTGAAAGCTACATTGGGTATTCGAGTATCGGCTAATGAGGAAATCGAAGGCTTAGATATTGCTGAACATGGTATGGAAGCATACAGTGGTTTTCTGAAGGAAGGTAATGTATTTACAGAATCTTCCAACTATGATCCGATGCCACCACAAGGTGATGTACCAAGTAGATACTAATTGACCTCTTTATGTCTGAAGTCATTCGCGTTTTTATATTTACAGCAGTTTTCACCTATTTGAACCACGTCAACCGGGTTTAGCATTGCTAAACCCCTACAACCTGGTCTATTTACCTGAAAATAGCTGTAACTTACAGTTTCACACCCTTTCCTTGGAGAGGGTTTTTTGCTTTTATGGTTCAGTTAATGGTGATGGATAGTGGCGTAAAGTATGCAATTTAATCATATCAATTATTTGTTTATTGCATATTTAGATACCATTTTATTCCTGTTCATAATAGGATAATGGCTCTACATCAGGTTGTTCTGAATACACAATTAATTAATAAAAACAACTGCATTAGGGATTATATTTTTATTAATCTTTCCTCAATTTCATAATTTGAGTAACTTTCAATACCGAGCGAGTATGAAAAAATACTCAAAATTATGTAAATCAGACAACACCCTTAGACTTCCAGGAACGAAAACGAAGTGTTGAAGAAAGTGACAATCGCAGTAGCGATCGCCTTGTTAGTTTTTGGCGATCCTCTGACAGGAAATGCTCTAGCTCAAACAGTTACAGCTGATGACTTGAAGAAAGTAGCAGATGCCGCAGCAGCGGCTCAATCCGCAGGAGATACAGCATTTATGCTAGTGTCATCGGCTCTAGTTTTGTTGATGACACCGGGCTTGGCTTTCTTCTATGGTGGATTTGTGCGATCGCGTAACGTCCTCAATACACTTATGATGAGTTTTGTCCTCATGGGGATAGTGGGTGTCACCTGGATTTTGTGGGGATATAGCCTTGCATTTTCTCCAGGTAATGGCATCATTGGGGGCATCCAGTGGGCATTCGGAAATGTAGGCTTGGATGTGAGTGGTTATTTGCCCCACATGGCATACGAAGATGCTCTCAAAGCTGCAAACCCCAAATATGCTGACGTGGCTTCCTATGCAGGAACCATTCCTCACCAAGCATTCATGATTTACCAAGCAATGTTTGCCATTATTGCCCCGGCTTTGATTTCAGGTGCGATCGCTGAGAGAATGAGCTTTACTGGATACTCCTTATTTGTTCTTTTGTGGTCAACATTTATCTATTCTCCTTTGGCACACATGGTATGGGCTAAAGGTGGATTTTTGGGACTGTATGGTGGTTTAGGCGCTCTAGACTTTGCAGGTGGTACAGTTGTCCACATCAGTTCCGGCGTTTCTGCCCTTGTTGCCGCAATCGTATTAGGACCTCGCAAAACCTATCCGGAACGTCTCAGCCCACCCCACAATGTACCCTTCATCCTTTTAGGTGCAGCTTTGTTGTGGTTTGGTTGGTTTGGTTTCAATGCTGGAAGTGCTTTAGGTGCAAATAGTGTTGCTACGGTAGCATTTGTCGCCACTAACACAGCAGCAGCCTCAGCAGCTTTGATGTGGTTAATTTTAGAAAAAGTCTTACGCGGGAAACCCACCGCAGTTGGTGCAGCCACAGGGGCTGTTGCTGGCTTGGTTGGGATCACCCCTGCGGCGGGATTTGTGACACCTGTTGCAGCAATTTTGATTGGTGCCATTACTGCCTTTGTTTGTTTCTACGCAGTTAGCTTTAAGCATAAAGTAAACATTGATGATGCCCTTGATACCTTCCCTGTTCACGGTGTCGGTGGAACAGTGGGAGCAATTCTTACAGGGATATTTGCCACCACAACAGTGAATGCCGGGGGTGCAAACGGCTTACTCTACAAAAACCCTCAGCAATTCTTAACCCAAATTATCGCCATTGTCATTGCCTATGTAGTCGCTGGTGTTGGAACTTGGGTAATTCTCAAGATTGTTGATGCTACCGTTGGATTACGTGTCAAAGAAGAAGTTGAATTCCAGGGTATAGATATCAACGAACATGGTGAAGAAGCTTACAATGATGAATTTGGCGATCGCATTTCTGTCGTGAATAAACAATAAAATCGTTGCCCAAATAACTAATCTAGGAGCAAGGTTTTGATTTAGTTGAAAATCGACATAAATACTGAAGTCAATTTTACTGGTAAAAAAGAATAATTGTTTATAAGGATTTTCTCAGGGTGCATCGACTACTTTCTCAAAATATTTGGATGCATTTACCACGGCTTCTACCATGTCGAAAAAATTTTATGTTCATCACTCTAACAGTGGTTTTACACTATTGGAGGTTTTGGTGACGCTTTTAATGCTGGGAATCTTGAGTGCGATCGCGCTTCCTAGTTGGCTGAGTTTTATCAATACTCGTCGTCTCAGTACTGCCCAAAATCAAGTATACCTGGCAATGCGTCAGGCACAAAGTCAAGCGAAGAAGGAAAAGGTAATTTGGCTAGCAAGTTTTCGTGAGCAAAATAATCTGATTGAATGGGCTGTTCACTCTGTGAATCAGCAACCGAGTGCTGGTATGTGGAATCAATTGGAGTCGGGTATTTACATTGATGCTGAGACAAGTTTGAGAAAAGTTAGTGTTTCACCTCAGCAATATCAAGTCAGTTTTGATTATCGAGGTCAGGTAATCCCCCAATTTGGCAGAATTACTCTAATTGGACAACATTCTGGGTACGCGAAAAGATGTGTAATTGTTTCGACTATTTTGGGTGCAATGCGAACTGGTAAAGAACATCAACAGGCTGATGATAGTGGAAAGTATTGCTATTAAATCAGCAGCTAAAAATATTGTGATTAACTCAACCCTATTTGCAACATAAGTAGGTGGGCGGGAAAATTTACAACTATGTAACAAAATGTAAATAGCTCAAAACCCTTGCGTAAAGCCTACGGCATTTAAGAAAGGCGTAGCCTGCCCGGAGGGCTTATGCTACTCTGCGAGAACGCTTTCAGCGAACGTCGTGCTTCCAACCTTCGGTTCGTAAACTACGCAATGACAAAGTATAGTTCTGTTTATTTATGCCCACCTACTTAGCCTGCTGTACAAGTCTTGTGGGGAATTTTCCCCACAAGATTGCCTAAAACTTCACTTTGAAGTTTTAGGTACTAAAGTATTTTGCTACCGGGTGATAACAAATAATTGCAGTTGTACTCTGCTCCGGATATAGTTGTTCACTCTCATCCATATACATATTCATCCTGTCAACACCTAACAAATCTAATTGCTTATGTTGATCCTGAATATTCGGACAAGCAGGATAGCCAAAACTATACCGAGAACCTTGGTATCTCTGTGCCAACATATCCCGAATGTTGTCAGGTTCACTACTTCCAAAGCCCAATTCTCTGCGGATTTTGGCATGTGTCCACTCAGCTAGCGCTTCAGCAACTTGGACAGCCATTCCGTGAAAATACAAGTAATCGGTGTATTGGTTATCAGCAAAGAGCTTTTGAGCGAATTCTGTGGCAATTTCACCCACTGTCACCGCTTGCATGGGGAATACATCAACAATTCCTGATTCTTTGGTTGCAAAGAAATCCGCAATGCAAAGACGACGGAGGGATTTTTGCCGAGGAAACTCGAAGGATGTGACTTGTTGTGAGTGATTTTCGGGGTTGTAAATATGTAATGTGTTGCCCTCTGAGTTACAGGGAAAATATCCGTATATTACCTGGGGATGTAATAGTTTTTCCTCCAAAACTCGCGCTTTCCAAGTTTCTAGAATTGGATGAACCTTTGCTTGTAGGAAAGCTTGATATTCTTCTTTACTTTGTTCCTTGGGTTTGCGAAATTGCCACTGTCCCGCGATTAAAGCTTGTAAATCCATGTGCCAGAATAATTCTTCCAAAGAAATTTCTTCTGGTTGAATAAACTTACTTCCCCAAAACGGAGGCTGTGGACGTGTAATCTCAATATCCACTGCTTCTGAACGTTTGGTATCGATTACCTTGGGTTCATCATCTTTAACTTTTTTGTCTTTCTTTTCTTTGACTTGTTTATGCCCATTTTCGCTTTCTCCCTCAGCGAATTCTCCTAAAAACCCTTGGGAATCATCCCACTGATTTGCGGATTTTGCGGGCATTAATTTGTCCATGAAATTTAAGTCGGAAAAAGCATCTTTGCCATACACAACTTTCCCTTTGTAGACATTTTGGCAATCTTCATAGACAAATTTGGGAGTTAGTGCAGCACCCCCCAAAATTACGGGAACAGAAATGCCTTTCTCGTTGAAGGTTTCTAAATTCTCCTTCATGAATGCGGTAGATTTGACCAACAAACCACTCATGGCAATACAATCAGGTTTGTGCTTTTCATAAGCTTCGATGATATTCTCCACAGGCTGTTTAATTCCCAGGTTAATCACCTTGTAGCCGTTATTGGAGAGGATGATATCTACGAGGTTTTTACCAATGTCGTGAACATCACCTTTGACGGTGGCAATAATAAATCTCCCTTTGGAATTATCTTCTCCTGATTCGTTTTTCTCCATGTGGGGTTCCAAAAATGCCACCGCTGACTTCATGGTTTCGGCTGATTGTAAAACGAAAGGTAGCTGCATTTGTCCAGAACCGAACAATTCCCCAACAACTTTCATCCCATCTAGCAAATAGATGTTAATAATATCCAAAGGTGGATATTTTTCCATTGCTTGCTTCAGTGCATCCTCTAAACCGATTCTCTCACCGTCAATTACGTGACGCTTCAATCTTTCTTCTACCGGGAGACTGACATCTAGACCCTTATCACGTTTGGTTGTGACTCCTTCAAATAGCGTGGTGAGTTCCCCTAAAGGATCATAAACACAAATGCCATTTTCAAATCTCCGGGAATCATAGATTAAATCCCGGCAAACCTGTTGATGTTTTTCCTCAATTTTGGATAGGGGTAAAATCTTATTTGGGCTGACAATTGCCCCATCCATCCCCGCTGACATTGCCTCGTTGAGGAACATGGAATTCAAGACGATGCGGGATGCAGGGTTTAAGCCAAAAGATATATTTGATACACCCAACATGAAATGACAACCAGGTAATTCTTGGCGAATGCGGCGAATTGCTTCTATGGTTGCTTTACCATTTTCGCGGTCTTCTTCTATCCCCGTGGAAACTGGGAGAGCAAGAGTATCAAAAAAAATCTCATGAGCGGGAATACCGTATTCCAAAGCTGCCCGGTAGGCACGTTGGGCAATTTGGAATTTTTTCTCGGCAGTTCTTGCCATCCCCTCCTCATCAATGGTACCGATGACGACACCCGCACCATATCGCTTGGCTAATTCCAACACCTTGAAGAAACGTTCTTCCCCATCTTCAAAGTTGGTGGAGTTGAGGATACATTTTCCCCCAGCTACCTTTAACCCGGCTTCCATTTTCTCCCACTCGGTGGAGTCCAACATTAAGGGTAAGGTGACATTGTTGACGATGCGGGAAACTAATTCTCGCATATCCCGCACGCCATCACGCCCTACATAGTCCACGTTAATATCGAGGATATGTGCGCCTTCTTTAACTTGCGCCCTTGCCATGGAAACCAATCCGTCCCAATCTTCGGCGTTGAGCATATCTCGGCATTTTTTGGAACCGCTGGCGTTGAGACGTTCCCCCACAATTAAGAAGGAATTATCCTGTGTATAATTTTGGGTTGAGTAAATAGATGCTGCCGCTGGTTCTAATCGCGGTGTTCGCAGCTTTGGTTTTAACTCCTTGGTAATTTCTGCTAGTTGTTGAATATGTTCTGGACGTGTCCCACAGCAACCCCCAATCACTTGGACACCCAAATCTTCAACAAAATGCATGAGTGACATCCGTAATTCCATCGGTGTCAAACGGTAATGTGCTTTACCTCCGACGTTTTCTGGTAAACCCGCATTGGGTACACAGGAAACCACGAAAGGTGAATGTTCCGACAAGTATTTGATGTGTGGTTTCATCAAGTCGGGTCCTGTGGCACAGTTTAAGCCAAGGATATCTATTTTGTAGGGTTCTAAAATTGTGACGACGGCGTTAATTTCTGTCCCTACCAACATTGTCCCCATGGTTTCCATGGTGACAGAAACCATTAAGGGTATTCTTTTGCCCTTTTTGGTGAATACTTCTTCCACCGCATTTAAGGCTGCTTTGATTTGCAGCACGTCTTGGCAAGTCTCGATGATGAATAAATCTACTCCGCCATCCCAAAGGGCTTCTGCTTGTTGGACAAAATCGTCCTTTAAGGTGTCGTAGTCGATGTGTCCTAGGGTGGGCAATTTGGTAGTTGGTCCCATGGAACCCGCAACGAAGCGGGGTTTTTCCGGTGTGGAAAACTCCGCTGCTACCCGTTTTGCTAATTCGGCGGCAGTTTTGTTGAGGTAGTAGGTTTGGTCGGCAAGGTTGTATTCGGCGAGTACAATTGGTGTACCACCAAAGGTGTCAGTCTCGATGACATCCGCACCTGCTGCTAAGTAGTCTCGGTGGACTTTCTCTACTGCTTCCGGTTTGGTGTGGACGAGATATTCGTTACAACCTTCGTATTCGGCACCACCAAAGTCCTCTGGAGTGAGGTTTTGGGTTTGGAGGTGGGTTCCCATACCACCATCGAAGACGATGACGGGACGTTCTGGACTATGGAGTCGTTCTAAAAACGGATGTTTCATACTTTCCCAGAAATTGAGTTGGTGAGGTGTTTTCACCTACATTTAGTATTTTCCCAAATTTCTGGTGATTCTGAATGGTTTGTGTAGTTAAATGCTGTTGAAGATTTAACCTCTTTCGCGGAATTCCCCATCCCTCTACAGGGTGGGGATGAATAGCGGACAAAAACGAGACCCACCCTAATCAATATCAACCGCAGGTTGTTGAGAGAGGGCTGTAGTCGAGTTTTTGTCAATCTCCAATGTTGGCAGTCGGTCAATATAGTCTTCAATTATTTGAGTCACTGTTTTTTCCTTCGTCGCGGCATAGTTTTTTAGTTTATTGAAAGGCCTTTGTGATATCCGAATATGTACTTCTTTTGTTTTCATAGGCATGTCCACAACATAGGCATACCTATGCTACTATATAAATGGTTGTTGACCCACCCACACGGCTCATAACAAACGGTCACAGTAGCGGTAGTATGCGCGACCTCGTCTAAGAGCGTGAGAAAGGGGGAAAGACCTCGGTCACTGGTTCGCATCGGTTACGCCCTGCGGTAAAAAAATAAGCCACACAGAGGTGTACGAAAAAGAAATAAAACTGCCTGCGGGAGGCGGGCGGCTGCGCGGGTTCTCCCTTGAGGAGATAAACGGTGCAAACCGAGAGACGCTGTGTAAGTCCAATCTGTACTTGTACAAGGAGGCTGCGACGAATGAGACGCGAAACAATGATGGTTGCTTTGAGGAAGCTCCGGCTTCAGCGAAGCAAGCCGGAGTACTTCACAGAGTCTGTACACACAAGTCTTTTAGAGTTGCCTAGCAGTCTTTTTGATCCCGCAACCCCCTAGCTCTTTTAGAGCGGCTTCGCCAAGAAAAAGGGGGCTAATGCCTTTATAAGAGGCGGAGCCTCAGAATCAGGGTTCCCAGGCAGAGCCTAGGAACCAGTTGATGACACAAAAAGGGTATAAACAAAAAGCGTGAATTATTCTAATACTTTTTCCCAGGAAAACTCAACTGCTTAATCATCGGTTTTGTCCATTTCCCTGGTTGAAAATCGTGGAGCAAAATGTACAAACAAGGAATAATAAATAGTGTCATCAAAGTGGCGATCGCCATCCCAAAGAAAACGGTAATTCCCAAGGGTTGTAAAAACTCGGAACCCTCACCGATGCCCAATGCTAGGGGAAACAGTCCTAAAATGGTGGTGACTGTTGTCATCATAATTGGTCTTAGGCGTTGGGGTGCTGCTTGGAGTATGGCAGAGATGCGAATTTCTTGGGATGAGGCTTTATGGGGATAACTTTCTTCTTCTTCTCTAATTTGGTTGGCTAATTCCACCATCAAAATTCCCGCGTTAACAACAATCCCCACTAGTAACACCACACCCACAATTACTGTGGCACCGATGGCTGTTTTGGTGATGTAGAGTCCGAAAATACCTCCAGCCAAAGCTAGGGGGACGGTAAACATAATCACAAAGGGGTCGATCAATGAGTTGTATTGTACAGCCATGACGACAAAGATGAGAAAAACCGCTAAACCACCCAAGGTTTTCAGGGCATTTTGCAGTTCTTGATTGGTTTGTTGAGCAGAACTAGGGACAATGGAGACACCTGAAGGTAATTCTATATTTTGCAGTACTTGGTTTACTTGAGCGATCGCTTCCCCCAAACTTGCCCCTTCACTCAAGTTCCCAGCAATAATAAAAACCTGACGTTGATTAATTCGTTGCACCTCACCGGGTGCTTGTCCATCTGCTATGCTGGCAATATCTGAAAGGCGAATTTGTTGATTATTTTCGGTAAATAACGGCAATCCCTGTAGCTGAGAAGGACGCTCAATTGCGTCATTATTCAGTTGTACCCGCACATCAACTAAACGATTACCTCGTTGAATCTGCGTTGGAACTGAACCTTCAATTGCCGTTTGAATGGTGTCACCAACGTCTTGGGTTGTCAATCCCAAAGCTGAAAGTCTTTCCCAATCGGGACGAATCTGAATTTCTGGTTGCAGAGGATCTGCATCTGCTCGAAATCTGGCAAATGTTGCCTTTTCATCCAAAGCTGCTAATACTTGCGTTCCTGCTTGACGTAATTTTTCTTCGTCTTCACCTTGGAGAATCACGTCAATTTCCGAACCTTGAGCGGGGGTATTACTGAGGATTAAACCCCTCACTTGTCCTGGACTTAAGCGGATTGTAATCCCGGCTAAATTTAGTTTATTAACTTCTATGGTAACTTTTTGCACATATTTTTCAACATCTGTACCTGGTTTCAGATTGATTGTACTATTTGCTCTCAGGGGGTTTTCGGAAGTTGTATTGCCAAATAAAGAACCCCCCACTGTTGTAAAAGCATATTCGGTTTCTGGTTGTTTGATTAAAATGTCATCTACAACTTGCATCACTTTCTCGGAAGTTGCTAAAGGTGTACCAGGAGGAAACTGCACCCGTAAATTGGCTTGTCCAGTGCTAATGCGGGGGAGAATTTCCTGGGGAATTTGACCTACCATGAAAAAGCTACTACCACCAAGAATGACTAAAGCTGCAACAACTACAAATAAGCGATACCGTAAAACTCCACTGAGGATTCTGCCGTAGGAGCTTGTGGCATCTGTAAAACGACGATTAAATTGTTTAATCAACCAAAAATTATTAATCCCACTAGACCAGCGAATTGCTAGCAATCGAGAAGCCAACATGGGTACAATTGTCACGGCTACAACTAGGGAAGCGGCAACTGCGAAGCCAATTGTCAGGATTAGTTCATTAAATAACAGAGAAATAAATCCGCCAATTAATAGAAACGGCACCACAGAAACCAAGTTAGCAGCGGTGGCAGCTACTAATGCTGATTCTACTTCCTGGGAGGATGCTATGGCGCTTTCGATCATCTCCTGTTTCTCGACAAATTTTTGATCAACTTTGCTATTCTTTTCGGAAATATTTTCTAAAATCACCACCGATGTATCAATTGCTTGACCGATTCCTAAAGTTAAACCTGCTAAACTAAAAACGTTTAAACTTAAACCGAATAATTTCATTAATGCGATCGCTGCTAAGGTGCAAAGGGGAATGGCGATGCTAATAATAAATGTTTGTCGTAGTGAACCTAAAAATAATAGTACCGCTGCGGCTGCTAATAATGCCCCGGAGACTGCTGAAAAAATCACATCATTGAGAGAATTACTGATGAAACGCGATTCATCTGTAGTTGGGGTCAAAGTCATGTCCGCAGGAATCAAACCTGATTTCTGTAACTGTTCAATTTTTTGCTTTACTGCATTCACAACCGTAATAGTGTTAGCATCCGGTTGTTTTTGAACTGAAAGTTTTATAGAGGGCTGACGGTTGAGATACACAGATACACGCTGGTCTTCTGTACCATCAATCACCTCGGCAAAGTCTCGTACATACACACGACGATTCGGGGAAGGATTATTACCAGAAGTGCCAGAAGTGCTGGAATTGGATTCCACAGAAAGATTGCGTATTTCCTCAGCAGTTTTAAATCTGCCTACCGTCCGGGTTAAAGGTTCCGACTCTCCTAAAATCCGACCCCCCGATATATCCTGATTGCGATCGCGTAATTCATCCAGGACATCATTTAAGCCGATTCCCAATGCTTGTAAACGTGGTAAATCAACTAACACCCGAACTTCTTCCTCCGCGCCCCCAGATACATCTACCGCTGCAACTCCCGGAACAACCCCCAATTCCCGCGATAGGGTTTCATCCCCAAATACGCGTAAATCTTTACCTGGGAGTGATGGTGATGTCAGTGCTAATTCGTAGATAGGTAATTGGGAGGGGTCGAATTTAAATAACCGTGGTTCCTCAATTGTATCTGGTAATTGCCCCCTACCCCGGTTAAATGCGGCGGTAGCATCGTTTAGAGCCTGGTCTATGTTTCCCCCAGGTTTAAAGAACAAATCAAGATTAACCTGCCCTTCACGGGTGCGAGAGACAACTTGGATCACATTTTCAGTGGCAGATAAAGCTTCTTCCAAAGGTCTGGTGATTTCATCCACTGCCACCTCTGGAGAAACCCCCGGTGCTTGTAAGCGGACACCAATTCGGGGATAAGTAATTGCTGGTAAAAGGTCAACTTGAATCGTAGTGCTGAAATATACCCCCAGTACAATTACTGCCAGGGTCAACATCAATGTACCAATATGTTGGCGGATAGCGATCGCGCTAATACTAAAACCGCCTACTTTAGTTTGCTGCATTTGGTCGCTAAACTCCAATTAAATCAGTGAACAGTGAACAGTTATCACGTTTTCAGTCGGGGATTTGACAATAACACTGAAAGCTATGACTTAAAACTTACAGAAGCTGCACTTACAAAAGTCACTCCGTGCCTACCGCGTCTACTTACTTCTGCCTTCACGGACTAGGGATTTGTGAGAATTTTCAGTCATCTACCCTTCGGGAACACTTCGTGTATAGATGACTTTTGCTATGAGAATGGGAATTCATTCCCAGTCGGGGTATGAGTTTCGCGTTAAGTTAGCACAAATGATCATTGCTAAACCCCTACGGTTGATGTGGTGCTGTAATTTACTTGTGAACTAGATTGCGTCTTTTCTGAAAGAACTGACATTCGCACAGTTTCCCCATCTTTTAATGGTTTTCCACTGCGGACTACATAGGATTCTCCTACTGCTAAACCGGACAAAATTTCGACTTTGCTATCGGCTTTTTCCCCTAGGGTGACGGTTTTGGCAGTAACTTTGGGATTACTTTCTGTATTGCTAACTACAAATATTGTGCCACTACGACTTTCTTGACTATTTTTATCTGCTTGAATCGCTGTTTGCGGTACCACTACTCGCTGTTGGGTAGCACCTTGGAAATTCACCCGTGCTAATAATCCGCTACCTATTTTGCCGTCGCTATTGGCAATGACGACTTCAACCGGGATTAAACGCGCTGTGGCATCGGCAGTAGGGGAAATCCGGGTAACTCTCCCAGTATATTTTTGATTGGCAAAGGCATCCAAACTGACTTCCACAGATTGCCCTACTTGAATATTAGAAAGTTCCAACTCCGAAACTTGAACTACGACTTTGATGCGGCTAAAGTCACCAATCTTGACAACTTCATTACCTGGTTGGAGAAGATTTCCAGGTTCCGTGATTTTCTCCGTAACTACACCGGGAATTGGAGATATTAATTTAGCATAGGAGCGGCGTTCCTTCGCCTCCGTCACCAATGCCTGCTGTGCTAAAACTCGACCTTGGGCAGCAGCAACAGCTTGTTGTTCTGTTCTGACTCGTTCCGTAGCAGCACGTAGAGCTTGGGTAGCAGTTCTGGCTTCGGTTTGCGATCGCTCTGCGGCTTGTTGCGCGATCGCACCTGCACTCAAAAGCTCTTGCTGCCGTCGGGAGTCTGCCTGCGACTGGACTAATTCTAATCTCAGCCGTTCAACCTCGGTGCGGGCATTACTGATTTGTGTTGTTGCCCTTGCTACTTCTGATTTCAGGGCTGCCAATTCAGCTTCTGCTTGTTTCAACCCTGTTAACAAGATGGCATCATCTAATTGTCCAATAGCTTGTCCGGTTTTGACGGCATCACCCACATCTACATTTAAAGATAGTACTCTGCCTTCCGCTTGCGATCGCACTGAAACAACCCGGTATGGTGTAGTTGTTCCAGTATACTCCGGCTGCTGACGTAATAGTTCAGTTCGAGCGATCGCTACATCCACTGGTGTCACTGCATTAGCACTTCTTCCAGCACCCTTAGATTCTGCTTCAGCAGATTCTTTGGGCAATGAACCGCAACCCCCGATTAATATTCCAACAGTTACCACGCAAGCAGTTAAGCTGATATGGCGACGTAAAAATAAGCTAGGTTTTGGAAACAAATAGTCTCCTATTCCACCATCTCCCTGTTTGCACATCTTACTCAGCGGCATATTTCTATCCAAAATCGAGCTATGTTTACTTTGGTTTTGAATTTGGGCTAAAACAGCCGCTTGCTATCAAGTGGTTTTTCCCTATAAAAATTAAATTTTTAGGCGATATTTTAATTTATTTGTGAGGAAATATTTTACATTCTTTTACTTAATAATTAGCTAAAATTTTCAACTATTTATTTTTTAAAATTACCAATGGGAATAAAGTTAAGTATAAATATTTTGTAACAAAAATTCACTCTGTCCGAAGTCATAAAATTTAGACTCCTAATTCATGACTTTTTTCACTTCTGTTTTAGGAGTTTAAATTGTATGTGAACCTTATCCATAATGAAGCAGAGTTAAACGGGGATTGTACCCTACTATTGAGGGAATTGTTCTCAATGTTGATTTACAGCAGTTTTCATCTATTTTAGCCACATCAGCCATAGGGGTTTAGCATTGCTAAACCCCTACTGAAAATAGCTGTAAGTGCAGCAGCGAAATACTAGAAAAAGGATAGGCAGGCACAGCTATGATTAAATTTAGCCCAGGCTTATAGGGTATTATTGACTGTGCCTACCAGATTTCGCATCTGGAAAACCAAAACTAAAAAGCAAAACACCCTGGCTTGAGTCAGTTTGTTTTGCAACTGTTGAAAATGTCCGTACATTTATGTCGGAGAGAGATCAATTCTCTTCCGATTTTTTATTCTGGTTCAGGCAGCGTTCAGTCGAATGCTGCCTATTCCACAATATTGAATCATCTTTTTTGTGGAGTTATCTTATTACTCATTACTCATTACTTATTACTTATTTTTTAATTTCCCTTACATTGAATACCTTGAGGAGTGGCATCTGGATAATAGGTGACAATGGCACCTTCTTTCCTGACAAAAACACTAGGAATAGTTGTTCCGGTTTCTATATCCTGGACTTTAGCAATACAAGCACCTTCAAAAGTTCCTTGCTGTTTAAATAACCTGGTTGTATCCACCAACATTTCCTCTGCATTGCTCAAATACCCATAACCTTTAAGAGTATCTGTAATTGTTTTATTACCCTGCTTAATTACCACACCCAAAGTGTATATTGAACCAGGAACAACCTCTTGACGTGCTTGATTATTCGGTAATATTCCCCCAATCCCTTGATTTTGCAATTGGAGATATCTTCCAGCGAAATGCAAACCCCCAATTTTTTGGGTACTTTTAATTTCTCCACAAAAAATATGCTCAAAACCTTTGCGCTGAAACCAAATATTGGTTAAATCCTGGATAAACTCCGAGTTACTTTTTCTTCCAGGACGTAATTCCCCTGCGGTAACTTCCTGAATTTTCTGTAAAATGACAGGATGCGATCGCATTAATTGTTTAAAGCGCTCTGGGCTGACATTTGTCCCAATATTACCGCAAGCTTGCAACACTGCTTGATCAAATTCATTTAGTTGTGGTGCTGCTGGTGATATATCTAATTTTTGTCCCCGTGGGTAAGCAACAGAAACTGGATTGTTCTCACTATCAAAAAAAGGAATCAGTTTCTCCCCTTGCCTTTGGGAGTAAACAGGAGATGTCAATCCTACTAAACAGATAAATAATCCAGTATTCAATAAATAAGTCAGGCGTTGTTTCATATATTCGACATAATTTGTAACAAATGACACCGTATATTATTACACCATTTTTCAGAAATTATGAATAATCTGCTGAATACTCATTGCAGCAATTTCAAATTAAAAAGCAAGCCGTTACTTATCCCTTACCCCCCTACTCCTCATCAAGGTGTTCTGCCACCGCTTGGTAAAGATGCAAAACATGACTATCATGAAGACTGTAAAAAACATTTCTACCTTGCTTACGGTAACTAACAAGCCGCATTGCCCGGAGATTTCTTAACTGATGTGAAACGGCAGATTCACTCATCTCCAATACATGAGCTAAATCCCTCACACACAGTTCTTCGGTTGCCAGTAATGACAAAATTCTTAAGCGATTTGCATCCCCTAAAAAACTAAAAAATTCTGCCATTCGTTGGGCTTTATCAGTAGTAATTAGATCTAATGACGGCTGTTGCAATTGACTATTATTAATACTATGTTTAAAACTAGACTCATTTATTTTAGTCTCAGAAACGCAGTTATGAACATGAACGGCAAATATTTTTATAGAAGACATATACTTTCAATTTTCACTCAACATCTTATGCTCTAACTCCTTCCTTGTCTCCCAACTCAAAACTGGCGATAGATAGATTTGTTTGCACGCGGATATTACAGATGAAACATGTAATAATTAAAAGCAGATTTTCAGTATCCCGATTTATGGAAAACCCCAACAGCATTTGGATTGTCACCGATGATATCCCTCAAATATCCATTCCCGACGGGAAAAAAGGTGGAAGTAATAGAAGTGGTGGAGATTGGGGAGAAGAAACAAAAACCCCCGACGCAAAAATTCCAGAAAATGCAGTTCCAGTTGATGCTGAAAAATTAGAGCAAGAAATGAGCCGTTTTTTGCTAGTTGTAGATAAAGTTTTTACCCGTGCAGAACAGCAAACCCAAGCAAAAGCAGGTGCTAAATCCGGAATGCAGCTTGATGAAATTGAATTAACAGTAGAAATTAATGGCGAAGGGCAAGTAAAGTTACTTGGTAATGGTGTCAAAGCTGGGGGGAAAGGAGGAATTAAGCTGACATTTAAAAGAAAACCAGAAGGTTAGAACAAAAATTCAATATAAAGTTCGTACTAATTACGCAAAATTAAATATATTGTAATTGCGACGTAAGGTAGACGCGTAGCATAGCATGTCGTTTTACGACATAGCGGCTTGTCGCAGACTAGCAATCCCAGGGTTTTTGACTTTTCGCAATGTACAAATATTTTTACCTTACTACATACAAGCCAAAATCTAAAATCTCAAAGGGAAATGGCAAAAAACTGGGCAATTACCATTGGCGTAAATAAATACGATTACCTGCAACACTTGAACTATGCCAAGCAGGATGCACAGTTGATGCATGATTTTCTCGGCAAAGAAGCTAGTTTTGAGCAAGTTTATTTTTTCACTGATGACTCACCCGATATAGCTGGAAAATCCACACGTCCAAATCGGGCAAATTTGCGGCACTTTTTGCTAACTCGCTTTGAAAAGCCCTTTATGGAACCGGGGGATAACTTTTGGTTTTTCTTTAGCGGACATGGAATGCGTCATGCTGACAGAGATTATCTGATGCCGAGTGATGGAAATCCTGAAGATGTGGTTGATACAGCTATTCCCATAAATTTTATCAGCGAACGCTTGCGAAGGTGCGGAGCAGATAACGTTGTTTTAATTTTAGATGCATGTCGCAACCAAGGAACTCGCGGTGAAGGATTGGGAAGGCAAACAGCCGAAGAAGCACGACAAACGGGTGTAATTAGTATTTTTTCTTGCAGTCCTAATGAGTATTCCTACGAAATCGAAGCATTACAGCAGGGTGCTTTTACCAGCGCGTTGTTAGAAGGTTTGGGGATGCAGGGACGATGTGCGACAGTGGAACGATTGAATCAATATTTAAGCTTTCGTGTACCAGAAATAGCACGTCAACATAACAAAGCCAGACAAACACCATATATTATTGCTGAACCCGTTACGAAATCCCATTTAATTCTTGTACCAAAATATGCGACTTTAGCGGATATTTCCACGTTAAAAAATGATGCTTTTGAGGCAGAAGTTGAGCAAAATATTGATTTGGCTGAACAACTATGGATTCGGGTTTTAGTTGCTTCTAGCGGAACAGATACAAAAGCAATTCAAGCGATTCAACGTATAGCAATAAATAGAAATTTGCCAAATATACATGAGCAAAAAGAACATTCAAACATTCAACAAGAAAAAATTACTCAAGAAAGTAAAGATGATGAGGATATTTTAGATGAACTAACTGATGAAAGTGATGAATACGAAGTCAACAACAATCGGATTCCAGATCAATCGATAGACTATAAACAACTACGCGAACTATTAGAATCGGGTAAATGGAAAGAAGCAGATAAAGAGACAAAACATATATTGTTGAGATTAGCGAATAGAGAAATACAAACCTACTTAAGCTTTGAAAGCGCTTATAATTTATCTAATCAAGACATATATCAGATAGATAAGCTTTGGCAACATTACAGTAGCGGACATTTTGGATTTAGCATTCAAAAGCAAATTTGGCAGGGACTTGGGTACGACATCGGTAAATATGATGAAGAAGCTTGGTTTAAGTTTGGAGAGATTGTTGGTTGGAGAAGTCAACGAAAGCATCAAATTTTATTTGCTAATTGGACTACCAGGGAATGGTCTTATTATTCAGATATTAAGTTTAGTCTTGATAGTCCAAAAGGTCATCTTCCCAGATTATGGGATGAATGGAGGGGTGGTATAGAATTATCAGTTATCTTTTCAAAAATTTAAGCATGAGGACACTCATATTGATAGTGTAGAGTTATCGTGAGTGTGTTAGAAGTAAAGCGTGATGTCTGAATAAGAAGCGATCGCATTCGCGTTTGAAGAGTGTATGCGATCGCATATAATCAGTTTGATTCGCCCTCAAAATTTAGCTTCACGTCGAGTTGACGAGAAATTAGTTGGCAGTACTGAGGTTTCGGGCAATGAAGCAGTTATTTATAAAATTACTCCAGAAGAATGGTTACTGAAGCAGATGCATAGTGACCATAATTAAAAGGATTGAGTTATGGTGATCAGACTATATCTCTGATGTTTCATTCTTAAATATATAATATGTTGAACTATCAGCTTTTCCTATTTGTAATATTCCAATGAATAAAATAAAAAATTTATCAGTTAGTAAAACATTGAAATCAACAAAAATATTAGTAATAATAGGAATTGTAACTAGTATATTAACGGTTATATTCATTCCTAAATTACAAATTGGTCATCTGAAGTTAAGTAATGAAAAACGTGTTGAACTAGAAAATGCTAATCGTAGTACTTTAGTTCAATTTTTAGGAGGATTATTTTTCTTTAGTACAGCATATTTTAGCTGGCGTAGTCTTAAAGTTTCAGAACAAAATCTAATAATAACTGAAACAAGTAATAAAGAAAAACAAATTACAGAAAGTTTTGCAAGTGCAATTAATTTGTTAGGAAATGAAAGCATTCATTCTCGTATAGGCGCAATTTATATATTAGAGAGAATAGGAGCGGATTCCAACAAAGATTTATGGCAAATTATAGAAATTTTGACTGCTTATATAAGAGAAACATCCCCTAATAATAATTCATCCTCTACTTCTACACATGCCGACATAAAAGCTGCTATTAATGTTATTACTAGACTTACAAAGAATTTTGAATTTAGTGACAAATATTTTTTGGATTTCAGTAACTCTAATCTTAAAGGTTTAAATTTATCTGGTGCTAATTTAAATTATGCTAATTTTGAAAAAGCAAATCTTTGTGAAATAAATATGCAGAATGCAAAACTCAGTAATGCTGATTTTTGTCTTGCATATGTACATAAATGTAATTTTAAAAGAGCTACATTAATTGAAGCTAACTTTAATTCTGAAGTGCCTGATGATATTGATTTAGACTATGGATTAGATTTTTTATCGGATGACGTATATACGCGTATTCTTTACTGTAATTTTGAAGAATCTAATCTTGAAAATGCTGATTTAACTTATGTTAGATTAGAAGGATGTGATTTTAAAAATGCTAATCTTAAAAATGC
Source organism: Calothrix sp. PCC 6303 (assembly GCF_000317435.1). NCBI lineage: Bacteria > Bacillati > Cyanobacteriota > Cyanophyceae > Nostocales > Calotrichaceae > Calothrix > Calothrix sp. PCC 6303. Next base: position 4,527,426 of record NC_019751.1, on the reverse strand, counting down.
ACAATTAAGGGCTGCTAATTTAGTACCAAATTATCCAGAAAATTGGACAAATGAAGATATTTATTCAGATACATATCATTACAGTGCAGATTTTTCTGGTGCAGACTTAGAGCAAGCTGATTTGATAAATGCTCGATTTGAAATCGGACAATTAGAAAAAGCAAAAAATTGGGAAAAAGCTATATATAATTTATCTTTAGATAATTTAGATGACGATAACTAGTGGAATCGCAATTCCTCGTAGGTTGGGTGGAGTGAAATGCAACCCAACATTTTAATTTTGATATTTATAGTAATTGAAAATTTATTAGTTTTGTCAGTTAGTTATGTTGGGTTACGCAAAGCCTCCACCCAACCTACATTAAAACCTTTGTAGAAGAGAGACGCGATATATCGCGTCTCTACATGCAGCAGAATCGGAATCTAAACTGTACAGTTTAATTCGCCAGATTTTTGTGAGAATTTAGCATTTTCCCGATAATCCACAGGACAATCAATGACTGTTGGGACATCTTGCGCTAGTGCTTCTTTTAAAATTGGCACTAAATCGGTAGCAGATTCAACTCTATAACCTTTTAATCCCATACTTTCAGCAAATTTAACGAAGTCTGGGTTATTAAAATGTACAAAAGATGAACGTCCTTTACCAAAGTGGTTTTCTTGCTTCCACTCAATTAACCCATAACCACCGTCGTTAAATACCAAGGTGACAAATGGTGTACCCACACGTAAAGCTGTTTCCAATTCCTGGCAGTTCATCATAAATCCACCATCCCCGGTTACTGCCACTACTTTGCGGTTGGGATGCACCAATTTCGCGGCTAAAGCCCCAGGAATGGCGATACCCATGGCGGCAAAGCCATTGGAAATTATACAGGTATTGGGGCTGTGGCAATGGTAGTTCCGGGCAATCCACATTTTATGTGCGCCAACATCAGATATCACGATGTCATCAGGTCCCATGACTTGCCGCAAGTCGTAAATTAGTTTTTGCGGTTTGATAGGGAATTCGGCATCATTAGCATGTTGTTCGTAGTCAGCACGAATATCTTCCCGTAAACTCAGGGAATAGGGTTTGGCTTTTCCTTGTCTGTCGGCAACTTTGAGGATTTCAAATAGTGAGTCGGAAATGTCACCCACAACTTCCACTTCGGGAATATAACTACTATCAATTTCCGCAGAAATTGCACCAATGTGGATGATGGGAATTTTTCCGTCTGGATTCCACTTCTTGGGTGAAAACTCAATTAAGTCATAGCCGATGGCAATAACTAAATCGGTATTATCAAAGCCACAATTCACAAAGTCCCGTTGTTGTAACCCAACTGCCCACATTGCCAAAGGATGCGTATAAGGAATTACACCTTTCCCCATGAAAGTATTGGCGGTGGGAATATTTAATTGGGTAGCAAATTGGGTGACAGCATCGCTAGCTTGGGCGCGAATTGCTCCATTACCCACTAAGATGATGGGGTTGACAGCTTGGGAAATGGCACCAGCAGCAGCGCGAATACTGGCAAAAGCAGCGAAGGTTTTTTCAGCTTTACCAATTTGTAGGGGTTTTCCTTCCACTGGCATCGCGGCGATGTTTTCAGGTAAATCTATATGAACTGCCCCAGGTTTTTCACTTTGCGATCGCTTAAATGCTTTACGCACCAATTCTGGTGTAATACTAGGGCGGACTATTTGTTTACTCCACTTAGTTACTGGAGAAAACATTGCTACTAAATCTAAGTATTGGTGAGACTCAATATGCATTCTATCAGTTCCCACCTGCCCGGTAATTGCCACTAAGGGCGCACCATCCAGGTTTGCATCGGCAACACCTGTCATTAAATTAGTGGCACCGGGACCAAGTGTAGATAGACACACTCCAGCTTTCCCTGTAAGTCTGCCATAGACATCTGCCATAAATGCCGCACCCTGTTCATGACGGGTGGTAATAAATTGGATGGAAGAATGTTTGAGTGCTTCTAAAACATGTAAGTTTTCTTCTCCAGGAAGTCCAAAAATATATTGAACTCCTTCATTTTCTAGACATTTAACTAATAGTTCTGCTGTATTCATAGTTGATTCTCGGTTATCAAATTATCTTTTGAGACTTGAGTTATATAGTGATGAATTAGAAGTTGAGAGTTAATTTTCAATTTCCTGACTCCTAATTTCGTTGTCCAAAGTGGCAAAAATAAGTAACTATCTCAGAATTAGGAAAAGTTACTTAATCAATAGACATCTCCGGAAATTAATTATGCGTTACCCAGAACCCTTGTAGAGACGTAGCAATGCTACGTCTCTACCTCTTTTTCGGAGATGTCTAATATTTTGAATTTTGTCCAGCCTTATTAGTCTTCCCAATTCTGAATCACTTTACCCACACTGTTTTAATATTTACAAACTCATGTATGCCCTGAATACTTAATTCTCGACCATATCCAGAGCGTTTAATACCCCCAAAAGGTAAACGGGGGTCGGATTTGACCATGGTGTTAATGAATACAGCCCCCGCTTCAATTTCGTTAATTAGGCGTTGTTGTTGGTGAGAATCGGTTGTCCAAGCACTAGCGGCTAAACCGAAGGGGGTATCATTTGCTAGCTTGATTGCCGCATCAATATCGGGGACAGGAAACAACATTGCCACCGGACCAAAAAATTCTTCTTTGGCAACGGGGTTATCTGGAGAAATATTACTAATAATGGTTGGAGAATAAAAATTACCTTTGGCTAAGGATGCATCTTCACAGGTTGCAGTACTACCACCTATGAGAACTTTTGCACCTTTATTTACGGCATTTTGTACCTGCTGATCTATTTCTTGGAGAATATTTGCAGTTGCTAAAGGTCCAATGTCGGTATCTGGTAACATCGGATCACCAACTTTGAGATTTTGGAATTTCTCTAATAATAGCTGTTCAAACTGGGATGCGATCGCGTCTTCCACAATAAAGCGTTTTGCGGCAATACAGGACTGTCCATTATTTAACATTCTGGATGCTACTGCTGTTGTGGCAGCAACTTCTAAATCTGCACTTGCCAAAACAATAAAAGGATCGCTTCCCCCCAATTCCAAGACGACTTTTTTAATTTGGTTTCCCGCAGCAGATGCGAGAGACATTCCCGCAGGTTCACTCCCTGTCAGGGTTGCAGCCATTACTCGGTGATCATTAATTAAATCCTTAACTTTTGCTGCACCAACTAACAAGGTTTGAAATACACCTTGGGGAAAACCTGCACGGTGAAAAATATCTTCAATTGCTAAAGCACATTGAGGAACATTAGAAGCATGTTTGAGTAGACCTACATTCCCCGCCATCAGGGCTGGTGCTGCAAACCTAAAAACCTGCCAAAATGGGAAATTCCACGGCATGACAGCCAAAATAATCCCCAATGGTTGATATTTTATATAGCTCTTGGTGGCATCGGTTTCTACATAACTATCAGCGAGAAATCCCGGCGCAGATTCAGCATAATAACGACAGACAATAGCGCATTTCTCCACTTCAGCGATCGCGCTTTTGTAAGTCTTGCCCATTTCCAATGTCATCAGCTTGGCAAAATCAGCTTTTTCCTGTTCTAAAATATCAGCCGCTGCGTTTAGAAAATTTGACTTCAATTCAAAACTAGTTAAGCGATAATCTGCAAATGCCTCCTCTGCTAAATCTAATTTTGCCGTAACTTCTGCATCACTCAAAGGTTCAAACTGCTGAACTAATTCCCCTGTAGCGGGATTAATGGTGGCGATAGCCATAACCTAAACTCCCGTTGAAAAATATACGATGGTGTATCCTTGTTTTAGCAAAACTTTAGTGGAAAGCCATCATTTAAATTGTAGCTACACAGCCAATAATTATCAGTTAAAGCTTAAGTTTTCGCAAAAATAAATGAAATGAAATATATTTTTTTCTAGATCATCAATGAGCATTAATACTCATGGCTATGATTTTTCTCTATCATTCAGAACTCAGGTATTGACAGAAAACACAAAACATGTTTTCACATTTGAGTCAAATATAATTTGTGATTGTTTTCGCTATTCGCTCTATAGGACAAACCTGGAGGTAATTTGTATTAATCACTCCGGTTCCTCTTGCTTCTACGCTGTGCAACGGATACAGTTACCAATAAGAGGCTTATCAGCTAACTTCTCACAAGCCCACGGCATATTTTGATATCCTGGCAAAGGTAAGATACTAAACTGTTGTCATGTTAAGAGCTGGGATTGTCGGACTGCCCAATGTGGGAAAATCAACTTTATTTAATGCCTTGGTGGAAAATGCTAAAGCTGAAGCCGCAAACTTCCCTTTTTGTACGAAAAACCCAAATATTGGCATTGTTTCGGTTCCAGACGAACGTTTAAACGTCCTGGCAAAAATTTCCGCAACTAAACAAATTGTTCCTGCACAGGTGGAGTTTGTTGACATTGCTGGTTTAATTAAGGGTGCTAGTAAAGGTGAGGGAATGGGTAATGCGTTCCTTTCCAACATCCGCGAAGTTGATGCCATCGTTCACATGGTACGCTGTTTTGATAATGACGATATTATCCATGTTGATGGTTCGGTTGACCCGGTGAGAGACATTGAAATCATTAATTTAGAGTTAGCTTTGGCTGATTTAGGACAGGTTGAAAAGCGTATAGAAAGAACTAAAAAATTAGCACGTACAAGTAAGGAAGCACAAGCAGAGTTAGTAATTTTAGAAAAATTAGTAGTTGAGTTAAATACAGGTAAATCTGTACGTCAGTTGGGTTTAACTGCCGAGGAAAGCGAAACAATTGCATTTTTACAATTACTAACAGCAAAACCAATCATCTTCGCAGCTAATGTTTCCGAGGATGATTTAGCAACCGGGAACGAATATGTGGAGAAAGTCCGCAAAGTAGCCGCACAAGAAAATGCTCAAGTTTCCATTGTTTCCGCACAGGTTGAATCAGAATTAATTGATTTACCATCAGAAGAAAGAGCCGATTTTCTCGCTTCTTTAGGTGTAGAAGAAGGTGGTTTAAAATCTTTAATTCGCGCTACCTACACTTTGCTAGGACTGCGGACTTATTTCACCACAGGGGAGAAAGAAACCCGTGCTTGGACAATTAAAGCCGGAATGTCTGCACCCCAAGCAGCAGGTGTGATTCATAGTGATTTTGAGCGCTGTTTTATTCGTGCGGAAACAGTCGCTTACGAGGATTTAGTCAGTAATGGTTCAATGAATGCTGCTAAGGGGAAAGGTTTAGTTAGGAGTGAGGGAAAAGAGTATATCGTCAAAGAGGGGGATGTGATGGTGTTTTTAACTAGCGCATAGAAATATAGCCCACGTAGAGACGCGATATATCGCGTCTCCCTAGATCAATACAGGGGTGAATAAGGTGATTATCCGACAGCAGTGGATGCGATAATCGCATTCTCCACTGCCTCCAGTGCTGTAGCCACTTCTTGTTCTGTAATAATCAATGGTGGTACAAATCGAATCACTTTTAATCCTGCTGGTACCAACAACAAACCGTTATCTATAGCAATTTTTACCACATCAGCGGCTGTTAGCTGAATATCTGCTTGCAGTTCCAAACCATTAATTAAACCCCAACCACGAACATCACTCACAACATGAGGATATTTAGCAGCTATTTGTTGCAAACCTGCACGTAACTGTTTACCCCGTGCTTCAACATTTGCCAAAATATTTTCCTTTTCTATTGTTTGGCAAACTGAAAGCGCGACACCACAAGCAAAAGGATTTCCTCCAAATGTACTTGCATGTTCTCCCGGTTGAAAAATATCACAGAACTTCTTACTAATCATTGCTCCGATGGGAATACCACCACCTAAACCTTTCGCACTGGTAAAAATATCGGGTTCCACTCCCAAATGCTCGTAACCCCACATCCTACCACTACGTGCCATCCCCACCTGCACTTCATCAAAAATCAATAAAATTCCAGTTTCGTCACAAATTTTTCGCAGCTTTTGGAAGTAAGTCACATCACCTGGACGTACACCACCTTCCCCTTGCAGTGGTTCAATTAAAATAGCTGCAACCCCATAATCACCCTCATCCAACTCGCTAATTGCCTCTTCCACCGCGTTGATATCATTGTAGGGAACGTAGTGAAAACCAGGAACTAAAGGACTAAAGTTTTTTTGATACTTCGGTTGAGCCGTAGCTGTAACGGTTGCTAATGTTCTCCCATGGAAACTAGAGTGTGCCGTGAGAATAATTGGATGTTCAATATCTAATACTGTGTGCCCGTATTTTCGCGCCAGCTTAATTGCCGCTTCGTTTGCTTCTGCTCCCGAATTACAGAAGAACACCCGATCACCACATGAATTGCGTACTAGCCACTTAGCTAATTCACCTTGTTCTGGAATGTAATATAAATTAGATACGTGATGCAACTTCTGTATTTGTCGAGTTACAGCCTCCACCATTGCTGGGTGGGCATGTCCTAAAGTGCAAGTAGCAATTCCGGCAACAAAATCCAGATACTCTCGTCCTTCCGTATCCCAAACGCGGCTACCAGCACCTCTTTCCAATGCAATTTGATAGCGTCCGTAGGTTGACATCACAGCTTGATCAAATTCATCTTTATCAAAGCTGTTGGCTGCAATTGGATCTGATGTTGGTTGTAAGGTTGCGAATTCGATGCTCACTGCCTGACTTCTCCTATAAAATCAAAATCACCACATTTGACAACCAGCGCTGTGAATAGACTGACAAAGTTGTTGTAATGCTTTCCAGCTATCCGAAAATTCCAAAAGGTTGGGAATTCCTGGTCTTTAATATTGTTTCAACTATTTTCACGATCCTAACCTAAAACCCAAGAGATTTAAAGCACTACATAAATTTCACTCAAGCTGCAATCATACTCAGAACTATATGCTTGTGAGTTTATGCCAATCTTACCGACTCAGAAGCGAGACTTTATTTAGGCTGTTGTTAACTCCGTGCTTTTTGAGAATTTAAATTTTCTTTCGTAGGTAGTAGAACGAAACCAAAACAACCTACGCCTCGCTTGAGTGGAAGATTTATGTGGAAATCAATCATGACAATCTTCTTATTGACATGCTAGAAAGTATAAACATTTACTAAATCTAAACTTTAACTACCTTGCTTTACTCACTGCTTGACTCACAATGGGTGTAAATATCTTTGGTTATCTAAACTAAGTCGGCAGGTATAAACAGAACCATTTGAAGAAGGAACAAGAAACAAGGAAAAGGGGGTTTTGAGATGGGGATTTAGGCTAGGCTGTTGACTCTGTGCCTTTTTCGGGATTTCATCCATGCAAAAAACGTGGGTAGTCACGATGGCTGAAAGCTTGATTTTGATAGGGTTTTAACAAGAGATTAAACGCCACGAACAAAAGTAGCAAAAATCGCCTAATTTTCAACAAAGTCAACAGCCTAGGCACAACCAGCCCAAATGTTTGCGCTTATCCCTACTGACTTGTAGGTGGGTGGGAAGTAGTGAGCGGTAAAAATACACATACATGTGTGCTGGTGATTTTTTTCCATTTGGACTGCCTACTGCCTTCTGCCGATTCCAATAATCAACCCCAATAAAACCTTAATAAAAATAAATTAATTTAACTATGATGCAATTATCTTCTCACATATCTCCATCACAAGATATTGTTAAAGTCAAGCTGCTTCTGTACGGAGGACACGAATACACAGTTCGTCTTAAATCAGATGAGCCTTTACTACATAAGCTTTTAACAACAATAGTTGCTCGCGCTTACAAGCAAGAACCTGTGGAACATAACTTGTTTCAAATCCCCATGGATGAAGGTAATTCTGTTTTATCTTTTCCAAGTGAGCATCTTGTTGGGGTGATTACAGAACCTCCCATGCTAATTGAGCCGATAAAACTAGAAAATTATCAGAATATTAATTCTCAAAGTCTAAATTCTCAAGATATAGAGATTTTGGATTCTTATTTTGTCCAAATAGATGACTTTTTTACCCCTCAAGAACACGAAAATCTAATTAGATACGTTCTTCAGCAAGAATCAAACTTTGTTTCTACCAAAACCTCAACCAATGAGATAGATTACCGTAGATCAATGGTTCTGTATGATTTTCCAGAATTTTCTCAGCTAATTATTCAAAAAATCAACGCCATACTGCCAGATATTAGAACCAAATTAGAATTACCAGAATTTCCCATATCTCAAATTGAGTGTCAAATGACATCTCATAACGATGGAAATTATTACAGAATTCATAATGATAATGGTGGCACTGATACCGCAACTAGGGAACTAACCTATGTTTATTACTTTTACCGAGAACCAAAAATGTTTTCTGGTGGCGAACTTGTAATATACGATAGCAAAGTTGAAAATAATATGTATGTGAATGCAGAATCATTCAAAACAGTTGAACCTCGTAATAATAGTATTGTTTTCTTCCTGAGTCGCTACATGCATGAAGTTTTAACTGTCAATTGTCCATCTAAAGCCTTCGGAGATAGCCGTTTTACAATTAACGGTTGGGTTCGTAGATAAAATACTTGAGTATAAACAGTTAAAAATATTACTTTTATCAGCAAGAGGGTGCATATCCTCTTGTTTTTTTATGCATTTAATAATCTGGAAACCCTTTGAACATCATACTTTGATTGATAATGTTTTATTTTTCGACCTTTTTATAGTATTTTTATTTCAAAATAAACTATTGCAGAAATCTGTATTTACACTGAATATATGTGAATTTTCTATTAAGATAAAGCGAAAATCTTTAAATTAAATTTTCTATGAACTTGCTACATAAACGCAAGACAAAAAGATTTTATTCTGCCAAGATTTTATTTATAAAGGGTTATCGCCAGTATTTCTTGTTCATAAAAAAAACATTTGTCTTACGATCTTAGGAGATTTTAAAAATGCCTTACCAAAATTCAAAGAAAATAATTAGCTATATCAGTATTGGCTTGTTGTCATTCACTATGGCTTTAGGAACACAAATGTCAGAAGCATCTGCAAAGAATGCCAATAAAAATGGAAATGGAAATGGAAATGGCAATGGAAATGGTAACACTACATCCACACCAGTAGCTTCTACACCTACTCCTGGCAGCACTACATCCACACCAGTAGCTTCTACACCTACTTCTGGCACCACTACATCCACACCAGTAGCTTCTACACCTACGCCAGTAGCTTCTACAACACCTGTTTTAGCACTTTCACCAGCAACCGTTGTTAGTTCTACAGCAACCTGTAGCGTGACTAACGTATCGCTTGGAGGAACTACAGCGACAGATTGTAAGGGACCTTTTCAAGGTAATGACACAGGTAATCAAAGTACGCTGCTGAGTACTTTGAATAGTCAGAATGGCAGTGGTCTGTTTGATCTTAATGTTGGTTCTAACGTTCAGTGGTCATTAGCTGGAAAATCAGACGACGGAGGGAATAGTCTTGGTTTCAAAGCAGCGAATGATTTCAATACAGGTTCTTGGAGTTTAAATAATCCTTTTACGATTAACCCAACTAGTAACTTGAGTACCTTTGTCATCAGTCTTAAAACCAGCACGGCATATAGTACTTACCTTTTTAAAGAAGTTGATTTTTCTAAAACAGGTTTAAAAGGAATCTTTGATACCATTGGTGTTGCCTTAGATGGTAGCGGCAAAAATGGTAAAGATCTATCCCATGCTTCTTTGTTTGTAGCTTCATACTATAAACCCAAGCCGCCAGTGACAAAAGTTCCAGAACCTGCTGTTAATTTGTCTCTTGCCCTACTAGCTTTGGGTGGATTTAAAATTCTGAAAAGGAAAAATTTGGAAACTGCCGAAAATTAAGCTCTTGAGGTAATTTGGAGTGCAAAGGGTATTTAGATCGAATATTTTAAATAATTAGGAGATCTAAATACTATAGGACTTACGCATTGACAGAAAACAATAAATATATGTTGCGGGAAAACCATATTTCTCGTAGGGCTTTAGCAATGCTAAACCCCTACCCCACGGTTAATTTATCGCTAAAAACAAATTGGTCAAAGTCTGAAACAAGCTATTTCGGTGAAATCATACCATGACTAATTTGTACAGTGCGTAACTCCTATACTATTAATTAATCCCAAGTTTCTAATATTTTTGCTGTAAACCTCGCCTATCTTGAGAACCGTAATTTTCCGTAAAGACCCTGGATTGATAGTGTGCGACGAGTCGCTACCCTAACGGCTAGACAGGGAGCGGCTTCTGTAAGTAGGCTAAGAAGCATATTCGTCTATTTTACCAAGACGCAAGCTACGCAATGACAAAACTCCACTTTTCATAATGGATAAGGTTAACATCCGCTAAAAGCGCGATCGCATTCTAGAATTAAAGGGCATTAAATCAAAAAAAAACAAAATATGACTGCCAAAGTTGAGATTTACACCTGGAGAACTTGCCCTTTTTGTATTCGTGCTAAAAGCTTGTTGACACGTAAAGGGGTGGAATTTACTGAGTATAGTATTGATGGAGATGAGAATGCGCGCAGCAAGATGGCACAACGTGCAAATGGAAGACGCTCGCTACCACAGATTTTTATCAATGATACTCACATTGGAGGCTGTGACGATATTCACGATCTTGAAGCTGAAGGAACATTAGACAGCTTACTGGCGTGATTATCAATAAAAATCCCTAGTACAGTTTTCTCAAAGACCCTCATCAGGAGATAATCAAAGGAGCGAATAATTTTGAAACATCCTGGCTATTGAGGCAGAAAGCGTGAAACTTGCTTTTATCATTGACCCAATTTCAAATCTCGACCCATGTCATGATACAAGCGTGGCTCTCATGGAAGCTGCGTATGTATTAGGACATGAGGTTTGGATTACCCAAGCAAATCAACTAAGTGTAGTTGCAGGAAAAGCTTGGGCTGTTTTGCAACAGGTGGAGTTAACACCAATTGAGTTGGTAAATGAGCGTTGGGTTGCTGCAAGTCAGTGGTATAAACTAAGGGAACCGACTCCCTGTTGTTTGGAAACGATGGATGCGGTATTTATGAGAACTGATCCCCCTGTCAATGTTCCATACTTATACGCAACTTATATTCTTGATTACATTGATCAAAGTAAAACATTGCTTGTCAATAATCCTAACGGGATTCGGGCAGCTAATGAAAAAATGTATGCTTTGCAGTTTACCGAGGCAATTCCCGAAACCATAGTTAGTGCTGATAAACAGGTTATTCGAGAATTTGTTGCCGCCAAAGAAGCCGCAGTTTTAAAGCCTTTGGGAAATAAAGCCGGGGAAGGAATCCTATTTCTGGAATCAAGCGATCGCAATTTCAATTCTATCGTTGAATTAAGCACCTCACTGGGTCAAATTCCCGTGATGGTACAAAAATATTTACCCCAGGCAAAAGCTGGCGATAAACGGATTATCTTACTTAATGGTGAACCCATTGGCGCACTCAACCGCCTTTCTGCTTCCGGAGAATTTCGCAACAATATGGCTGCGGGTGGGACAGTTGCCAAAACCGAAATTACACCCAGAGAGTATGATATTTGTCAACAAGTTGCCGATACTTTGCGCCGAGATGGTTTAATTTTTGTTGGAATTGACGTTATTGGCGGCTATTTAACTGAAGTTAATGTTACTAGTCCTACGGGAATTAGGGAAATTGACAAGTTTGAAGGAATTCGTTTAGGACAAAAAGTTATTCAATGGGTAGAGCAGGCAAAATAAATAGACCATTATTTAATCCTGAAAAGCCGAGTAATAATAGGTTTTCTCCCACTGCCTACTGCCTTGAGGTACTAGTTTGAAAATAGGGAACTTTTAACAGCGAATAGAAAGCATATATCAAGCAAATTAGCAACCCTACACTGTGCAAAAAGATTCAGTGTAGGATTTCACTGCTAATTTAACGCGGGGGTTGCTGAGTACGTCTGCGGAGAAAGTCAGGAATATCTAAACCTGGTTTTTCCTTGGGTTGTTCGGGTGGTTGGATTTGAGTGGGCTGATTTGCGGATGGTTGAGGCATTGGTCGCCGATTTTGGGGTGTAACAATCCTTTGGTTGGTTGTGCTTTGCTGCGCTGCCCCTTGGGTTTCTCCGGTGAAGCCAGTGGCGATTACAGTTAAGCGTACTTCTCCTTGGAGTCGGTCATCGATGACTGCACCAAAAATAATATTGGCGTTGGGATCAACTACTTCGTAGATGGTTTCGGCTGCTGCATTGACTTCATGCAATGTTAAATCACTGCCACCAGTAATGTTAAATACTACACCTCTAGCCCCTTCGATGGAACACTCTAATAGGGGTGAAGAGATTGCAGCGATCGCTGCTTCGCGCGCGCGGGATTTTCCGGAGCCAATACCAATACCCATCAATGCTGAACCTGCATCAGCCATGACTGCTCTTACATCTGCAAAGTCAACGTTAATTAATCCCGGAATCGTAATAATATCCGAAATCCCCTGTACCCCTTGTCTGAGGACATCATCAGCATAACGGAATGCCTCTTGCATGGGGGTTTGTTCGGGGATCACCTCTAACAGTTTATTGTTAGGAATAATAATTAGGGTATCTACCCGACTTTTTAGTCCTTCAATTCCTTGCTCTGATTGGCTAATCCGTCGCCTACCTTCAAAGATAAATGGACGTGTTACGACACCTACAGTTAAGGCTCCCATTTCTTTGGCAACTTCTGCCACCACTGGGGCTGCACCAGTACCTGTACCACCACCCATTCCCGCAGTGATAAATACTAAATCTGCACCTTCTAAAGCTGCTGCTAGTTCATCGCGGGATTCTTCTGCTGCTTTTTGACCAATTGCTGGGTTTCCACCAGCACCTAAACCTCGTGTTAATTTTTGACCAATTTGCAACCGACTAGGAGCGTCAGCTAATGTCAAGGCTTGAGCATCGGTGTTAATTGACCAAAATTCAACTCCATTCACATCGGAGGCAATCATGCGGTTGACTGCGTTGCTGCCACCACCACCAACGCCAATCACTTTAATATTTGCAACCCGACCGGGTACGATATCACCAATACGGCTTTCTTCAATGGGAGTTTTGCGGCTGTCATTATTACCAAAATTTAGCCCAGAATGACTAAAAGGATTGGTAGAGTTTGATGTCAGCGATAGTCCTGGTTGTCCTGGAGACTGAGAGTTTCTATATGTAAACCCTTGGTTATTATCAAGTGTCATTGGTTTGTGGTCATGTGGGTAAACGACTTTTACAGGTGCAATTCACCTAAGAGTCAACTCGAATTGGAAGTTACCATTTCGCAGATAGCATTGTTCTTTCTTTTTCGCATTACTTATAAACCTTACCGGATAGGAGATGTAAAGTTTACTATGGAATGAGTCATCCAGGAACCGCATGTGTTTGCAGGCGAACAAGCAATTACATCGCTTATTATTTAGAACTATACATAGTACTTTGATAGAGCTTTTATGTATAACTTAAACCAGACATTAATACAATTAATACCTTTGTGGCAATGCTATCTTGCTTTTTCAGTAAATCGATAGTATAATTTATTACTTAAGATACTTCATTCTGAATTAACATTTGTCGTTAATATTACATCTGAATATGTAATTTTTATAGATTTTATATAAACAATGTCTAATTCATCATATCGATCTTAGAGGTATTTATCTATCGAAACATTATTGTGCGATGTTTTTTCCAATAATGTCACTTCCGGATGAGAGAGTTTTCAACGCTATTGCTTTTAGGGAGCATCGTCCATCGCATAAAGCGAGTATCCCAGAAAAATGGTTATAAACTCCAAGTTAACTGGAGATATTTCAATCTCAGAAATTATTCTTCAAAATTAACGAGCTTTGTGTTCTGCAATTGATCAAAGTTATCATAAGCTATTATTACAACTTGATAAACTTTTATTGAGCATATCTTATAGTTCGATTGTTTTTAAGCAAATAGTTTTTCCAAATAGTTTTGATGCTATGTTCTCATTTTAATTAGAAATTAACATCGGTTTTCATTTGATTAATAACAAACTTAAAACCCATAAATTCACTAACTGGGGATAAATATCATCTATTACTGATTTACTTTGATACTTCTTTTTACAGACTCTTCCTCCATATACAAGATGAAAATATTTATTTAACTTTCTCTGACAAAAGCTTTGCAGACTTTGAACATTGCTTTATAAACTCACACTTAAGTATTCTATCTCTATAAATTTTACCAGCTTTTTGAAAATTCCTATTTTTGTGAATTTAAATTCTTTTTAGGAATTTTTTGATTCATTTGTACTAAAGGGGAGTCAGGATTTTTCAAATCTATGTACTCCATTTTATTAGGATTGACTTTGTTTGGTAGATGGCGCATTTTAGCAAGAATTTTGATTTGTTCCTCCAGACGGGGAGTTGGTGCGCCAAGATGGACTAATCCTAATTCAGTTTTTAAGATCAAATTAGATGAATCTTGATAATCAATCTCTGTGATTAAGACTTGACTTTGACTAACTGCGCGATAAAACGAACTCCAAAATGAAGCATATTGTTGCGGTGAACCGATAACTTTTAAAGTTGGCATTTTCGCATTAGGGTTCATAGTTATATATTTATCAATAGGTATCCAGGTACCATCTGCATCTAATAAACCCTTTTTGATTTTCTTGGCTTCGGTAGGATTTAAGCTGGTGTTGGGATCATTGTCAAATGCGATCGCAACTGGAACTTTCTCCTGTATCTGAATCACTAAACCTGGAGGAAATAGCCGACGAGAAACCACAGCATCGGCAATAATCGGTTGATGCTTCAAAGATTTGGTTATCGCCGATGGTTGGATACGCCACAATGAGCGAGGGTAAACCAAACCAGTCTGTAACTGAACAGCTTCAGATGAGAGTAACTGATTACCTTCTACCTCTATATCTTGGTAATTTTTCAAAACCCACATCGGCTGAATTGCCAGCCACCACAAGCCACTTGCCAAACTTCCCACAGCGAAGGTTTGCCAAATCAACTGAATAATTCTGACTCGCCTCTGGCGACGTAATTTCCGTCGTCGCTGGGCTAAATCAATACGGGAAACTGTCACCATAATTATTTCAACCCCTTTAAGATTTTGAGTTTAATCTTCAGCGCACTCCGGTTATTGAATAATCAAACTTAATTTCAGCTATCAGTAACTTTATCCTGATCTAATCTGCTTTGTTACAAAATGTAAAACTTGGTCTGGGGAAAAATGAATTGTTACAAGTTTATTGCTACTACAGTGATCCAGGAGCCATAATTTCTTAATTTTAAGGTTTCTGTTTGACAAGTTTAGCTGAACATACAACACCTCCAATTAATAGACTCCTCATTTAAAAGCACCATTTTCATCTAAATGTAGCTTTTTGACTGTGGGGTCTTAGCCATCTTTACAAAAAGCATCTCATACAAAGCTAGGAAAAGAAAAGTTTTATGGATTAGTAAATGAGAATGATTGGTATATTTTCAATTTGCGCTAATTTTTGCTAAATATTATACCTAATGAATATCGACAAAAAAAGTCTTTTGTGATATTTCAACCTTGTATTTTTGATTTAAAGATTACAATGGTAAACTCAAATCCTTATCACGACTCACTATTTGCTACTTACTACTCACTCCCCACAACGACTATTTTTCCCACTCACCTAGTTATATGGGCTTGATAAATAGCTTTAGAGTGGCAGGTGAAAAAAAACGAGTATACACTTACGTAATCAGGAATAATACTCTCTGTCCTCTAATGGCAATTACTGAAGACTCAGGATACACAGATAGAATGGCACAAAATTATTTACTGCGTTAATCTATCTTCTCTCTACTGGGTTTTAGTCAGTCAAAGTGAAAATAAAGTATATAAAAATACCAACTATCTAGCATCTACATGAAAACATCTCTGAACTTATCACGTTTTTTTAAAGCCTGTAACCCAAGTAAAACATTGGTTATGGGCGACCCTATAGATCGGCAGTACTATATTGATTTTGCAGATGTTCGTGGGTGTAAAATTGTTGAGGAATTGCAGCGAACAATCGTCCGCATTTCGCCAGATGATCCAACTTGTCAGTTATTCACAGGTCATATTGGTTGTGGTAAATCTACGGAGTTACAAAGACTCAAAGCCGAACTGGAAATATCAGGTTTCCATGTAGTTTATTTTGAGTCGAGTCAAGACTTGGATATGGCGGATATTGATGTGAGTGATATTCTGCTGAGTGTGGCACGGCAAGTTGCAACAAGTTTAGAAACAGTGGGAATCAAGACAAAACCGGGCTATTTTGGTAGCTTATTTAAGGAAATTGGCGACTTTTTACATACGCCCATTGAATTTACCGGTGAAGCTGAGTTTTCTTTGGGAATTGCCAAAATCAGCGCGAGAACTAAGGATAGCCCACAGTTGAGAACACAATTGCGGCAATATTTGGAACCTCGCACAAATAGTATTTTGCAAGCGATAAATGAAGAGCTGTTGGATCGGGCAAACGAACAACTAAAAGCCCGTGGTTATAAGGGTTTGGTGGTGATTGTCGATAATTTGGATCGTGTGGATACACGTCCTATGCCATCAGGAAGACCCCAAACTGAATATTTATTTATTGATCGTGGAGAACAGTTGCGTCGTCTCAAATGCCACGTTGTTTATACAATTCCCTTGGCGTTAATTTTTTCCAATGAATATGAAACCCTGAAGAATCGTTTGGGGGGAGGTATTGCACCCAAGGTTTTACCGATGGTGTTGGTGCGGCAACGGGATGGTAGTGATAATGAGCCGGGGATGTCGTTATTGAGACAATTAGTTTTAGCTAGGGCTTTTCCGGAAGTGGGCTTTAATCAACGATTGGGGATGATTTCAGAGTTATTTAATGAGGTAGAAACACTAGATCGTTTATGTCGAGTTAGTGGTGGACATATTCGGCATTTACTGGGAGTACTTTATAGTTGCTTACAAAGACAAGATCCGCCATTTTCCGCAGATTGCCTGGAATCGGTAATTAAGGATTACCGGGATGATTTATTACTGGCAATTAAGGAAGAAGAATGGGAATTGTTGTACGAAGTTCTGGAAAAACAAAGCCTCAAAGGTGAATCTGACTATCAGCGTTTGCTTCGCAGTCTATATTTGTTTGAATATCGGGATCCCACAGGAAGATGGTTTGGGATTAGTCCGACTTTGGCAGAAAGCGAGAAAGTTCTGACTTGGCAGCGGCAGAATTTAGAAGTCAGAATCAAGAGTTTCGAGTAATTAACGAGAACTGGGAAATGATAATTCCCAGTTATTCAGTATTTATACAGTGTTAATTTACATGCTAATGAGTGTACGGCAAAAGTATCAGTATTTATACAGTATTCATTAGGACTTGACAATGCCAAAATCTAGTTTCGTTTGTTCCGTTCATCTTTACTTCGCTGCTATTGTTATTTTCTAGACTGGTTTTGAGTTATGACAGAGTGGCAATTTACGACTGCGATCGCTACTGCAAACCAACGCTCATTACAGCGTTTGATTCGGGCGGTTGCTCTCTCTAAGGGTCAGTTTTCACTGATTCTAGTTCGGTGTAACTACGGTTATCTACGTCAACAGGTTGTAGATCATCTTCGCACCTTAACTAAAGATATTAATTTGCGGGAGGTAGAGTTATTACCTAACACCACCACAAATTTACACAACACTATTGTTTCAGAACTATATTTGGATATCCCAGCTGTCAAAAGTGATTCTTCACCTTCGGCACTGATGGTATTTGGCTTAGAATCGGTAATTGCCATTGAAGATTTACTGACTGGACTCAATCAGGGGCGAGATATCTACGCTGATACTTTTGGATTTCCTGTGGTGTTGTGGTTAAAGGATGAAATTGCCACTTTGTTATCGCGGCTAGCACCTGATTTTAAAAGTTGGGCAGCAACCACAATTAAATTTGAAATGCCGAAAGATGATTTGCTTGATTTAATTCGCAAGGAAACAGAAACTCTATTTAATAAGGTTTTAGATAGTGGGGCAGAATATTTTATTTCCAATGCGGCTTTGGAATTAGACCCCAAGTCACAACACCGCTGTGAAATTGAAGCCGCCCGCAGTGATTTACTCCGTCTGTATAATGTTCAACTGGAATCGGATTTGGAAGCAAGTTTAGAATTTGTTTTAGGGCGTGATGCTTATGCTAATGACGATATTGAGGAAGCATTAGCACACTATCAACGTAGTTTGGCTTTGTGCCAAGAAGAATTAGGCAATGGTGAGGTTACAGAAGGAAAACAGATTCAAGATTTTGTTCAAAATTTTGAATATGCAGAATTAGAAGCACTATCAACGGCGAATCTGAGTTATCCCCCCACTTCTTTAACTCCGAATTCCTTAGCAACGGTTTCCGAACCTACTATAGTTAAACCTCTGTTGCGGCAAATGCTGGTTTTATTCCATTTGGGAATGTGTTACCGACGTATGGCAGAGTTGCGTCCAGCTTTGAATCGTAGCTACTGGCAAGAGGGATTGTTTTGGTTTCAACGTTGTTTGGGAATTTTAGAAGCTGCCAATCGTCCAGATTTGCTAGCTAAGTTTATTGTTCCTACATGTGAAATGCTGCAACGTTTGCAAGCTTGGGAAGACTTGGAAGAAATGGCGCAGAAGGCTTTAGAAGTTCATGAAAAATATGGAACAAAAGCTCAGGTAGCCCAAGATTATGGATTTTTAACTACCGTTGCTGAGTCCAAATCTAATTGGATACAGGCACATGAATTCGCCAGTACTGCCCATTCCATCGCCGAAACAGCCACAGGGGTATCACGTCAGCAGGAAAGCTGGTATCTGTTATTGCTAGGTAGGGCGCAACGTCACTTAGGGGAATGGGAAGAGGCAATTAGTAATTTGGAATGGGCAAAGGTTGTTTGTGAGCTTCAATATGAACCATCACTGTATTTAGAGATTGTAGAGGAATTGCGATCGCTTTATTTTTTCGAGCGGCATGATTACGGTGAAGCTTTTAATTTGAAGCAAGAACAGATTCAAATTGAGCATCAATATGGTTTTCGGGCTTTTATTGGGGCAAGTCAACTGCAACCGCTGCGTTATACCCAACGTTATCAAGGGAATCCGTTAGGAGGAACATCAAAGTTTCCCTACATTCCGGAGGAAGTGGCACAAGAAATTGCCGCTTCCGGCAGATCAAAAGATGTGAATCGGCTGATTGAAAGGATTTCCCGTGCTGATTGTAAGTTAACCATTGTTCATGGACCTTCTGGAGTTGGGAAAAGTTCGATTCTTAAAGCTGGTTTGGTACCTGCACTTAATGATAAAGTCATCGGCGATCGCATTGCCCTGACGTTGGTATTATCTACCTATAGTG
Source organism: Calothrix sp. PCC 6303 (assembly GCF_000317435.1). Classification (NCBI taxonomy): domain Bacteria; kingdom Bacillati; phylum Cyanobacteriota; class Cyanophyceae; order Nostocales; family Calotrichaceae; genus Calothrix; species Calothrix sp. PCC 6303. Next base: position 4,508,133 of record NC_019751.1, on the reverse strand, counting down.
AGTGGATTTTGATTTTAGGACGTAGTTGTAATCAGGCTTTAGCACAAGCCGATTTGCCAGTGTCGGTGAAGTATACAACCACGGTTTTAATCGATAAATTACGTGCTTTAGCTGATCACAATTACACTGTAATTCTCATATTTGATCAATTAGAAGAATTTTTCTTTGCTATCCAAGATCAAGCACAGCGGATTGATTTTTATCGCTTTGTCAGTGATTGCTTGAATATTCCCTTTGTCAAGGTGATTTTTTCCTTGCGGGAAGATTATTTACATTATTTGTTGGAATTTGAACGTCTTAGCAGCGAAAACAACCAACATAGCTACGATTTAGGCGTTATTAATAAAAATATCCTTGACAAAGATATCCGTTACTACTTAGGGAAATTTTCCGTTCACGATGCCATCGGTGTAATTGATATTTTGACAGAGCGATCGCACTATGAACTCAGCAATGATTTAATCAATCAGTTGGTGCAGGATTTGGCTGGGGAAGTTGAGGAGGTTCACCCCATTGAATTACAAATTGTTGGTGCCCAACTCCAAGCTGAAAAAATCACCACTTTAGATGAGTATACCGAATCTGGTGGTTCCGAGAAGCTAGTTGAGCGATGGTTAGAGGAAGTAATTAAGGATTGTGGACGGGAAAACGAGCAAATTAGCTGGAAACTATTATTTGAACTCACCGACGAAAAAGGTACACGTCCTCTACGTACCAAGGTGGAGTTAGCCGTTGCCTTAACCAAAAATATTGCCCAAAATGGTGGAACTCATGATAACTTTGAGTCGATTTGGGAACTAATTTTAGATATTCTAGTGGGTAGCGGCTTGGTAATTAGGCTGCGGGATGAAAATGGCGATCGCTATCAGCTGGTACATGACTATTTAGTGGAACCAATTCGCCAAAGAAACAATTACGGTATTGTTGCCGAACTAGAAAAAGTTCGCTTTGAAAAAACCCGCGCTGAAGTAGCCCAAAAACTTAGCCAAGAACAACTAAATGTCATGCTGCAACGTCGTCTCAGGGAAGCCCGCATAGCTGGTACAGTTTTGGCGATGATGACAGCCACAATTGGCGGGCTGTGGTGGCAAGCTGATATGCAAAAGCGTTCGGCAGTGCGGCAAACTCGGCGGGCAGAAAGTAGCGAAAATAACTTAAAAATCAGCGCCATTAGTGCGGCAAGTGAGGCTCTATTCGCTTCCAATAAGGAATTTGATGCCCTCGTTGAAAGCTTACGGGCTTGGCGACGATTAAAATATACCAACGAAGTTCAACCAGATACCAAAATTCGAGTAGTTGCCGCCCTCCAGCAGGCTGTGTATGGGGTAAAAGAGTTAAATCGCCTGGAGGGACACACAGATGTTGTTTGGAGTACTGTATTTAGTCCAGATGGGCAACTCCTGGCATCTGGTAGCAACGATAAAACTATCAAAATTTGGCGACAAAATGGTGAACTCCTCCAAACCATTAACGCCCATGATGATGCCATTACTAACTTGAGTTTTAGCCCAGATAGTCAAAAGCTTGCCACCTCTAGCTTAGATCGCACCATCAAAATTTGGCAGCGCAACCCCACCACCGGAGAATTTGAAACAGAACCAACCCATACTTTGGATGGACATAGTGACGGGATTTTCAGTGTTAACTACAGTCCCGATGGACAAATGTTGGCATCCAGCAGTAAAGATAAAACCGTCAAACTGTGGAACAGTGATGGGAAGTTAATGCAAATTCTGCGGGGTCATAATGCCTGGGTGAACTATGCCACCTTTAACCATGATGGGCGATTTGTTGCCTCAGCAGGTGAAGATAAAACTGTCAAAATTTGGCGACGTGATGGTAGTTTGGTGACAACCTTAACTGGACATACCGATGGTGTCACCTATGTTGCCTTTAGTCCTGATGGCAAAACCTTAGCATCCGCCAGTCGAGATCAAACCATTAAAATTTGGCGACGCAAAAGTACTCAAAACTCCAGCTTTATCCTGGTGCGAACTTTAAAACAACACCAAAAAGTGATTTGGAGTCTGACATTTAACTCCACAGGTGAACAACTAGCATCAGCTGGTGCAGACAACATGATTCACATTTGGAATTCCAGTGATGGCAATTTGGAACAATCCTTTAAAGGACATAATGATGCTGTTGCCAGTATTGCCTTTAGCCCCGACGATAAAACCCTAGTATCCTCAAGTTACGACAAAAGTATCAAAATTTGGAGTTTAGAAGCACCCAAATTACCTGTACTTGAAGGACATAGCGATCGCGTTCTCAGTGTAAGCTGGAGTCCTGATGGTAAAATGCTGGCATCCGGTAGCCGCGATCACTCCATTAAGCTGTGGCAGCGGGACAACAGCACCAATGTCCCCGAAGCTAAACTCTATCGGACTTTAATTGGGCATAATGCCCTTGTATCAAGTGTCGCTTTTGACCCGATGGGTAAAATCTTGGCATCAGCCAGTTACGACAAAACCATCAAATTGTGGCGGCGTGACGGCTCTTTGCTCAAAACCCTCAGTGGACATACTGACAGTATTATGGGTGTCAGTTTTAGCCCAGATGGACAACTATTAATATCTGCCAGTAAAGACAAAACCATCAAAATGTGGAACCGTGAAGGGGAACTAATCAAAACCCTCACGGGACATCAAGGTTGGGTAAATAGCGTCAACTTTAGTCCCAAAGGGGAAATGTTCGCTTCCGGTAGCGATGACAAAACCGTCAAATTGTGGCGACGTGATGGTACTCTCGTCAAAACTTTTACCCCCCACGAAAGTTGGGTGTTGGGAGTCAGCTTCAGCCCCAAAGATCAAGTCATAGCCTCCGCTAGCTGGGACAACACAGTGCGTCTATGGAACTGGGATGGCAAAGTCTTAAAAACCTTACTCAAGGGGTACAGTGATAGCGTCAGTGCCGTTAGTTTTAGTCCCAACGGGGAAATTATTGCTGCTGCTAGTTGGGATAGTACAGTCAAACTGTGGAGTCGAGAAGGTAAATTAATTAAAACCCTCAACGGACACACTGCACCAGTTCTCAGCGCCAGTTTCAGCCCTGATGGACAAACATTAGCATCAGCCAGCGATGATAACACCATCATTCTTTGGAATCTAGATTTTAAAGACTTACTCAAACGCGGTTGCAGTTGGGCAAATGATTACCTCCAAAATAACCGTAACGTTGATTCACGCGATCGCACTCTCTGTGAAGATATTGGAAAATAACGATTGAGTTCAGCGGCGGCTATTAACCTTTGTATCGTAACCGACCGTCTTTATTCCGCAGCAGGTAAGTAGGTGGGTGTTGAAAATTGTCGTTGCGGGGAGTGTGGACTGGATAGTGCCGACACTTCCAGGGTGAAGCAGGAAGAAAATGTTAGCGTTTGTTAGCATTTTTATATCGGATTTCTGTACTTAATTTTGAACATAATCAGTTAAGTTGACAATACCCAAGCGATTCAGGTCGCGTCGTCATCAAGATGAACAGCTATAGTGCGATACGCCACCAACGCTAGAAAACGCCTTGGGTTTTAGGCGATAGTATTTATCTTCTACTCCTTGTGATTGCTCATCATATGGATAGCTCAGTATTTCTTGCAACTCTTTAATTAACGTGTAGTTGCCCTGCATGGCTTGTTGATAGGCAGGGACAACCAACCACTCTCGCCATGCGTATTTTGGGTTAGTCTGTTTCATATTTGTTGATATCTCAGCCAAATTGCCGTCCTTAATGACGAGGTTACGCCAGCTTTTTAGCCAAAATTGCCATTGTTCATCGAGTTGGGGCGAAGTTTTAACGTAGAAGCTCTTTTTCAATGCTGAAACATCGTCTGGTATATGGGATAACTCTCGGAAGAAGATGGTGTAATCTACCTCTGACTGGGACATTAACTGCATTAATTCCTGAAATAGCGTTGGGTTAAATTCAGGCAAACCAAGTTTGTCCGCCCACATTTTTTGGATTTGTTTTTGCATTGCTTCTGCAAAGCCATGGCGTACTTGGTCAAAATGTTCTAAAGCTTCGGCATCTTCTGCAAGCAGCGGTCTCACAGATTGCCAAAACATATGATAATTTGCCTCTGCTGCGATCGGCTGATTGAAGAATGAAAAGTGTTTGCCACCACCAGTCCAAGGTTGAAACCAACGGTCAAAAATTTCACAAAATCCAAATGGTCCATAGTCGAGAGTAAAGCCACCCGCAGCACAGTTGTCACTATTAAAATTACCCTGGCAGTAACCAATCCGTAGCCAATTAGCCACCAGTGAAGTCAGACGCTGGCGAAATAACTTCGCTAATTCAACCAATTGATCTGCAAAACTAAGATTTTGATCAATGTCGCTTTTATATTCTCGCTCAATTAAATGCGACACTATCATGCTCAACTCTTCTAATGCTCTTGGATGAGCGTTGCTGCGAACACGGCGGGCAAATAGCTCTAGCTGACCAATCCGCAAAAAGGATGGTGCAACGCGAGTTGAAATAGCCACAGGATTGTCCACCAAAACATCAGGGTCGATGGAGTGGGAGTCTTGAGAATACCAAGGTCGGGTAACGGTGTCAGATTTAGAAACATACAGTGTCAAAGAGCGCGATGTTGGAACACCTAAAGCCTGCATATATTCTTGCGCTAGAAACTCACGCACACTTGAACGGAGCACTGCGCGCCCGTCGGCACCACGGCAATAAGGCGTTGGTCCACCACCTTTCAATTGCATTTCCCAGCGCTGTTCATTGATGATTCCTTCAAACACAGAGATTGCCCGACCATCGCCATAACCATTGCCAGTCCCGAATGGACATTGTTGGGTATATTCGGTGCCATAAATCGACAGTGCATAACCAGTTGCCCAGCCAAACGAACGCATAGGCTCATGCGCTACAGAAATGTCACCAGAAAATAGATGGCGAAATTTTTCATTAAACGCCAACTCATCGCTCAACCCAAGTTCCTTAAAAAAAGTGCTGCTATGGGTTACGTATTCTGGTTCTGCAAGCGGCGTGGGTGTCACAGGTACGAAATGACCAGAAAAAACCTGACGGGGACGGCGATCATCACCATCGATCGTGGCATCAGGATCGGGATTTAAAGTGTTCATCAGAGAATAGTCTGCCAATTGCACAAACTCATCGAAGGTCGTTACGCAAGACTCGGCAGATGGTTTAGATGAATATGACATTGTTGCTAGCGCCCGTATTGTTGGGAAAGATTCATGTTTTAATTGAGAACCTTCTAGAGGCTAACATAATAGCTGCACCAGTTTTCAGCGAGAGTTTTAGCCCTGATGGAGAAAATTTAGCCTCAGCTAGCGACGACAACACCATCATTCTTTGGAATCTAGACTTTAAAGACTTACTCAAACGCGGTTGCAGTTGGGCAAACGATTACCTCCAAAATAACCGTAACGTTGATTCACGCGATAGCGAAGCGCTGACTAGTCAGTTCGCACTCTCTGTGAAGATATTGGAAAATAACGATTGAGTTCATCTGCGGCTATTAACCTTTGTATCGTAACCGACCGTCTTTATTCCGCCCAGTTTTCTAGAGATAGACTGGCAATGCGTGAAAACTCTCGCACATCAGCGTGACACCAAGGCTCAAGGCATGGGCAGCAATCAGCATGTCCATTGCCCCGATCACAAGTCCTCTACTTTCCAGATCGCTTCTAATTGCGCCATAAAGGGTTGCAGCAGCTTGATCAAACTCAACGATTTCTAAAGGGATTAAAAATTGCATCAAGGCACTACGATTTTTCTCTTGCTGTTGGCTCTTGCAAACGCCATATTCTAATTCCGCTACGGTGATGGAAGAAATACCAATATCTGACAAGGCGAGGGTTTAGAATCGCGCCAATACCTTGGGAGGTTTTTGCTTAATCAAATAAATACAAATGTTGGTGTCAAGCAGGTATTGCATCTAGAACGCCTCTCGAACGTCCAGGGGAGGCTGATCTCTAGTAGTCATGAAATCATCAGAAAACTGCTCTAAGCTTTCAAACAGAGATTGCCACGGATGATCTTTGGCAATCAAAACGATCGCATTCCCAACTTTTTTAATGTAAACCTCAGTACCCGCCATCTTGAAGTCTTCGGGGAGTATCACAATTTGATGGGTGCCATCGGTGCTAATTTGAGCGGTATTCATGGTAAAGATCCCTAGTTTACTTTGATAGTTATATTGGCTGGATTCAACGCTATATATTTTTCCATGGTTTCCGATTTATACTTGGGGACGTACCCGATTTTTATCGCTGCTGAGTGCGATCGCACTCAGCAGCGAAGGAATTGGTAAATAACGTTCTGCTTCATCCACCGCTAGCAACCTGTCAAACTCAACCGACTAAGTCTATACAGTCAGCGTGTAAGCAGATTGTTAGAGAAATCCACAGAATGATTGATCCAAAAGCTGTCATTGCTTAATTTCGCTTTGCTACATAAAGCCCTACGGGCATGGCTTCGCTTAACGCAATGACCATTGGGCACTTCTTTTTGTGGAGGTCTCTTATGTCCTTGGAACTAAACTAGCGAGGGATATGAAAACCTCCTCTAAATCCGTGTGTGGGATCTCGTCTAAATCCATAAGTGCATAATATCTCTTTCCCAGGGAAGTAAGTTCCATCTTTTGTGGTTCTACATTATCCCAACCTAATAATGCTTTAAAATGACCTGCTGGACTAGCTTGAACCCCTGAAGGTACAAGTCTACATCCTACAAGTCCTAAGTTATACAGTTGATATATCTCTTGCAGAGTGGAAATAGTTTCATAAGGAATAAAACCTTGAAACTCACTATAGTCATCTTCTTGCAAGACTACATCTTGCATTTTAGGCTTCTGATGAAAAAGTGAAAGAAGACATATCTGACGATACGTTAGATTCTCTATAGTTTGCAAAATATGATTTGCTTCTCCAACTTTCACATCAGGAGCAAAAGCAATACTTGCAAATACATTCGCAAATATTTTGACTTTCTTTTCTTCGTGCTCATTTTTGCTCTTTAACAAAACTCCCTCAAAAACTTCCTCAGCATCGGGGCGTGAAGCATTTTTTCGAGTCTGGAAAAAACCATCATTGCGTGGTTTTTTTCCTACATCTAACTTTCCTTTAATTTTTTCAATTGCTAACGTTGTTACAGCACCAATACGAACTTGTTCTCTATGCGATAACAATCGATTAGCAACATCTGTTAAAACTTTCGACGTTGATTTTGATATTGCTACACCGACAGCACCTCCAGCAGCAGCACCGGCAGGACCACCTAGGAAAAAACCGAGAACTCCACCAGTGGCAGCACCTGCCATCTCACTCCCAGTCGAGATAATTGACTCTATTTTATCTTGGTCACTAGCCATAAGTATTTGATACTCACTTATATCCTTTAATGCAGTGCTTATAAAAAGTAGCTGCTGGAAACAGCCGAAATTACGTAACTATTTATTAACCTGAAAGTTTCCGTCTATCATACCAAGCGTTCTAGTAAAATAAAGCATTACAGGCAATTTACTCATAATATCAAGAACTTTTCTGACTATCATCTTTTTGTATGTAAGTACAAGCTTTTCAGTAGATTTATCGCTGATATCCAGAAATTTTACACATAACATCCGAATTAAGGCATTAAATAGAATTTTCAGGATATTTTTACCGTGGAACAACGCCCAAAAAAGTTGATGGAACAGGTGCAAGATGCAATCCCGCTTAAATATTATTTATACAAAACAGAAAAAAGTTATATTGGCTGGATTCGACGCTATATATTTTTCCATGGTTTCCGATTTATACTTGGGGACGTACCCGATTTTTATCGCTTCTTAGTGCGATCGCACTAAGAAGCGAAGATATTGGTAAATAAGCTGCTACCCAGCTAAATCCTATAAATTCAAAAATCATAGCCTTTGTGGTGCGCTTTAGATATACAAATTAGGCGCTTAATAGCTTAAATGTATCTGAATCAAAATAGGAAATAACGTTGTGCCATTGGTAAAATTGTTGCAGGTTCGCAGGTTAGTAACTCACCATCTGCCCGAACTTCGTAGGTTTCGGCATCAACTTCGATGTGGGGCATAGCATCATTTAACTTCATATCCCGCTTAGTTAAACTGCGAATTCCCGAAACAGCGATCGCACTTTTTTTCAAACCCAGTTGCTGCGGTATTTCCCTTTCTAATGCAGCTTGGGAGAGAAATGTCAAGGAAGTCGCATGACAAGCACCTGAAAAGCTACCAAACATCGGACGCATATGCACAGGTTGGGGTGTGGGAATACTGGCGTTGGCATCACCCATTTGTGACCAGGCAATCATTCCCCCCTTAATTACCATTTCTGCTTTCACACCAAAAAAAGCGGGTTTCCACAAACATAAATCAGCCAGTTTTCCTTCTTCCACTGAACCTACATACTGGGAAATACCGTGAGCAATTGCCGGATTTATTGTATATTTAGCAACGTATCTTTTTGCCCGATGGTTATCAGCTTGCCCATCCCCCGTTAAGCTTCCCCGCTGTACCTTCATTTTATGTCCAGTTTGCCAAGTGCGAATGATTACCTCTCCCACCCTTCCCATGGCTTGGGAATCGGAAGAAATCATACTAAAAGCGCCTAAATCATGCAAAATATCCTCAGCAGCGATTGTTTCTCGACGAATCCGGGATTCAGCAAAAGCCACATCTTCGGGAATATCCGCATCTAGGTGGTGACATACCATCAACATATCCAGGTGTTCATCCAGGGTATTCACCGTGTAGGGACGGGTAGGATTAGTAGAAGAGGGTAAAACATTTGGTTCCCCGCAAACTTTGATAATATCGGGTGCATGTCCTCCCCCTGCACCCTCTGTATGGTAGGTGTGGATAACGCGATTTTTGAAAGCGGCAATGGTTTCTTCCACAAACCCCGCTTCATTCAGGGTATCCGTGTGAATTGCCACCTGCACATCAAACTCATCGGCAACAGTCAAACAAGTATCAATTGTCGCTGGAGTTGTTCCCCAATCCTCATGTAACTTTAACCCCATTGCCCCCGCATTAATTTGTTCAATTAGTCCCTGGGGTTGACTACTGTTACCTTTACCCAAAAAACCCAAATTCACCGGGAAAGCATCAGCAGCTTGCAGCATCCGGTACATATTCCACACACCCGGTGTACAAGTTGTAGCATTTGTACCAGTCGCCGGACCCGTACCCCCACCAATCATGGTTGTAATTCCCGATGCGATCGCTACTTCAATTTGTTGGGGACAAATAAAATGGATATGGCTATCTATACCACCAGCCGTTAGGATCATTCCTTCACATGCGATCGCTTCTGTCCCCGGACCAATAATAATATCTATATTGTCTTGAATATAGGGATTTCCAGCTTTCCCAATTTTGTGTATTTTCCCATCTTTGATGCCAATATCAGCTTTGACAATTCCCCACCAATCGAGGATCAAAGCATTGGTAATCACCACATCCACCGCACCATCAGCATTGGAAATCGGCGATTGTCCCATCCCATCGCGGATGACTTTACCACCACCAAATTTGACTTCATCACCATAGGTTGTGAAATCCTGTTCTACTTCGATAAATAATTCGGTGTCTGCAAGTCTAACTCTATCTCCCACAGTGGGACCATAAGTCTCAGCGTAAGCACGACGGGACATTCTGTAAGGCATAATGCACTTTTAGTAATGGAGGATAGAATTGAGTTTAAACGCAAAGGGTAACGCGAAGGTACGCTGATTATGGATGAGAATTAGTAAAAGGTTTCTGCTATATAGATTGGACATTACTGTCTTTTGGATACTCAGGTATGGATTTGAGAGAGGTTTTAAGCAAAATCCAATCTAGATAGAGAACGAGTAACTTCATTTTCAATAATTTACGATTGCGCTTAAAGTGAGCATCACTCAATACCCAAGTCCAGATTTTTTCTAGCAACAGTCCCAATATAATTTCAGCAGATTTGTAGAGTAATAGAGGAATTAGTGTTTCCAGCACGACAAGTACTCCAGTAAGTAATAATTTTCTTTTGCCCTTATAAAATCTCTCAAATGTTGTAATTGCTAGGCTTTTGTAATGTGTGAGTTTTGTATGATTTTGGTATAATTAGTAAAAAGTTTGTTGTTAGAATATGTCGCTACAAATTTCCCCAGAAAGAATAAAAGTGGCAAAAAATGCTTTAATTAGTACTTCTTTAACTCAGCAGCAGCTAGCTGATGTATTAGGGGTGACTCGTCAACCGATCAGCAAGTTTTTTTACCTTAAGCCGATTAAAAGTGACTTGTTTGTACGGATTTGTCAGAAGTTAAACTTAGATTGGAAAGCGATCGCGCTCGATATTGATGAACCTACTACACAGGCAAGTGCGGAAAATGTTTTTGACAGCACAGACGACAAGGAAACTGCATCTATCCGATATTTTCTAAACTTAGAGATACAGCAAGACTGTTATTTACTTCAAACGCTTCTCGATCTGGGTAATGAAGTGTATTTATCCGAAACATGGCAATCATGCTTTAGCCAAAATCGCGGTGTATGGCAAGATATGCGATCCCGTTTATCTGTAGCTCAGAGTAATAAAACATTAATACAACATATCCAATATTTTTATCAACAGTTGGATGATGTCGAAGAGGTTTGTAAAAAATTACTTACTTTTAAATCAAAAGCTTTATCTATTGAATCGAAACCAAAACGTCAAGGTGGGGTTCTTGTGTTTGGAGCAGAACCACCAGCTTGGGCTGATAAATATGTTACGCTTTCAGAACATCTAGAACTCGTTGCCATCAAAAAGATTTATATTATGAAAATCCAGAAATTAAGAGAAACTATTCCTAAATTAATAGATACTGGTAATCAAATTATTAATGAATTAAATTAGTCATGAGATTATGCGATCACGCTTTGGATAATTTAGGTTTTTGAACTTGTGCGATTTCTACGGAAGCTAAGTAATCAATCAAAAATATTTACACCTTATTCCTAATCTGGATAAGGGTTTCAATTGAAAAATCTCTGTAATTACAGCAGATTCTAGATTTATGAGGTACACAAATCAAAAATGCTGTCATTGTGTTGAATTTCTTATGCGATCGCATTTGACGTAAACTTAAACAAGACGAACGAAGTTGCTATAATGCTGATTCCAAATGCCGAGAATGCAGTCGTTGATATTCGCAAACTACGAGACTACTGTTTAAATCCAGACCATGACGAAGGGAAGCATAAAGCTAGACTATTTTCATCAATCATAGGTATGACGGCTGAAAATGCCGAAGAGTTACGCCAAATTATTCTCGAAGTTGTCAAAACAAACGCAGCTAAATTGGGACGATGTGATGAATTTGGACAACGCTACACCCTCGATTTCCGGCTTGAATGGCAAAATAGAAATGCGACCATTCGCACAGGCTGGATTATTGAGCCTGAGTTAAATATTCCCAGATTAACAACCTGTTATCCCCTTTAATATTTTAGAGGTAATCATCAATGACAACAAACACACCGAAATTACTTGATGTAGTCGCACTAATAGTTGACCTTCCTGAGTGTAACTTGTGGCGTGGACAAGTTGGTACAGTGGTCGAAGTTTTGGCTAATGGTGCTGCATTTGAAGTCGAATTTAGCGATCGCAACGGACGAACTTACGAATCTCTAGGTCTAAGGATGGAGCAATTTATGGTGTTGCATTTTGAACCAGCATCACCCGACTCGGAAAAACAGATGGTTACAGCATAAACTAGACCAATACCGAATAACTTAAGTTTGTAAGGTTTAGTGATTGTTTTAGAGCTTGTTGTACAAGTCACTGAAGAACAGATGCTAAAGTACCTAATTTTTTCTGAAAAACTGAATCATTAGAAGATAATTACATCATTTACGTATAAGCACCCAAGGTGATTATTCTTTTTCTAGAGTAAAAAGTAAATATTAATAAATATATCCATTAAATACGTTTTTCAAAAACCATGAAAAAAGCACTTCTTCTCGTGACACTGTTCAGCGTTACCATACCTACAGTTTTACTTTCTAGTCCTTCTTTGGCTTCTGTTTATATGAAATACTATAATAAGGACTCGAACAAGCATGTAATGAAAGTTCAGATGGATGGCTCAACCAAAGAAGTTACATTCAACGGTAGCACCACTGGAGCCGCAACCATACAAGGTAGTGGTAAAAATGCTGTAATTGAAACATCTTGTGGAAAAGTCGAAGTCAAAGATGATTCCAAAATCGAAATCAAAGATGGCTGTATCAAAGTATTATAAGCAAATTAAACCTTGTCTATGATGAACACAGAGTTTTTTTAAACGATTGAAATGTGTCATTACAACGTAAGGAATCAATCTCAAATTAGATTGATTGCACACTATCTTTGTAGGGATACAGCAGTGCTGTATCCCTTCCATTTGTGTGTTCATTTAAAAGAATTTGATATCGTAGTATAATCGCTATAATTCCTCGAAATCTCAAGAACCATAATTACACTTAGCATCACTAAATTGAGCAAATTTTATTCGATACTTTTCCGGAGTATAAATATCTCCTGCTTGTTGTGGTGTGATTTTCTTTAAGCAAATTAAACGATAAATTTCTAGTACTCCATAGTGGCTAATCGGATTGATTTCATTCTCTTGTTCTTTACCCTCAATTGCCATTCTTTTGTACCAAAATAAAGCTTTTCCTATATTTATAGAAGTTCCTAAACCTTGTTCGTACATCTGACCAATTTTTTTCCAAATATAAGCGTTATCACTATGAATTAGAATCGACAATGCTTCGGTATAGCGTTTCGCTTCATACAGCGAATTGCCGTATCTATTTATTATCCAGCTATCATTAGGACTTAATACATATGCTTGGCGGAGATATTCAATATAATTAGTATTACTTTTGGTAATTGATGGTAGTTTTAAGTCTTTTGCATTTGGATCACTAAAACCAACAAATTCCATGAGGATTTGTGCGAGAAGTTTTCCTGAAGATGTTTCCTTGGCTTTATGCAACCATTTACTCGCTTCATTCTCGTCTTTTTTCAAACCCATAAATCTATAAAAATAGGCATTGTAAAGAAGATATGATGCAGGAGCGTAATTAAGTCTTGCTGCTTGTTGATACCATTTTAGAGCTAATGGACGGTCTTTCTCCTTCCCAATGCCAAACTCATACCAATCGTAGGTTTTAGCTAGCCAGTAACAAGCAACTGCATCATTTTTATCTGCTAAAGGTTGCAGTTTTTTACGTAAAGCGATCGCTTTTTGGGGATTAAATTTCCCAAACTCAAAAATTTTATTGAATTCGATAATTTCTGCTGGAGAAATTTGAGTTACCAGAGGATATTTTTTGGCTTGTGATTCTACAGAGTAATTAGTTTTGGCTTGAATAGGTTGGGTAAAAGCTATTTGGAAAACTGTATAAATAACTAACCATAAAATAGCAATATATCTAAGACGAAAAAAATATTTCATATAACCCAATAAAATAGATGAAATCCCCGACTTCTTGAGAAGTCGAGGACTAGGTTTAACAACAAATGCTGTGGATGTGGAATTCTAGATTTGAAGTGAATCTAAAATCTATCTCTTCACAACTTATCAGTTGGTTCTGCAACTACACTCACTTGAGATTTGCTGAGTACAGCGGTTTGCAACATTGGTGTATTAGAAACTGAATTATTAGCCAGGGTAAAGAGTGGATTCGATAAAATCCCAGCTAAAGATGTAGCAATCAAAGTTACGATTAAACCCACTTGTAAAGGTCTAAATCCTGGTAAATCCCAACGAACATCTGGGTAGTTTTTCACCACTTCAGACATTTCTTGAGGTTCTTTGACAACCATCATCTTGACTACACGAATGTAGTAATAAATGGAAATAACGCTGGTGACTAAGCCTAGTAATACTAAGCCATAGAGTCCTGCTTGCCAACCAGCCCAAAATAGGTAAATTTTACCAAAGAAGCCTGCTAAAGGTGGAATACCGCCTAAAGATAATAAAGACAGGCTTAAACCCAATGTCAGTAGGGGATCTTTTTGATACAAACCTGAGTATTCGGCGATTTGATCTGTACCTGTTCTGAGGGTGAATAGAATCACACAGGTAAAACCACATAGGTTCATAAACAGGTAAATCAGCAGGTAAAAAACCATACTGGCATAACCGGCTTGGGTACCAGCGATTAAGCCAATCATCACAAACCCGGCTTGGGCAATGGATGAATAGGCTAACATCCGCTTCATACTGGTTTGTGCCAGGGCGACGACGTTACCCAAAATCATACTCAAGATGGCGAGGGCTGTAAAGACAAAGCGCCATTCGTCAGCAATCAGGGGGAAAACGACAGTTAGAAGGCGGATAGCTAGGGCAAAACCAGCGGTTTTGGAACCAACTGACAAAAAGGCAATAACTGGTGTTGGTGCGCCTTCGTAAACGTCGGGAGTCCACTGGTGGAAGGGTGCGGCGGAGACTTTGAACCCAATCCCAGCAATGACGAATACTAAAGCGATTACCAAACCCAAAGATTGGGAGATATTTGCCGCTTTGATTCCTTGCGCGATCGCATTCAGTTCTGTGTTACCACCAGATAAGCCGTATAGTAATGAAACCCCATATAAAAATACACCTGTACTAGAAGCCCCAATTAATAAATATTTCAAGGCGGCTTCGTTGGAGCGGGGGTCACGCTTGGTGTAACCTGTGAGCATGTAGGAGGAAATACTCAAGGTTTCTAGGGAGATGAAAATCATTACCAACTCACTTGCCCCGGATAAAAACATCCCTCCCAAGGTAGCGGTGAGCAAAATAGCGATAAATTCTGCCAAAGCTGTGCCACTCTGCTCAATATAGCGAATGGACATCAAGACGGTGACAGCGCTGGAGAGGGCAATAATACCGCGAAAAACTATGCTGAGGTCGTCACTATTAAACGAACCTGTAAAACCAACGGGATTAGTGCTATCCCATTGAAAAACGAGGGCGATTATGGCAGCGAATAATCCTGCAACTGCCAGATATCCAATCCAGCGTGATGAGGTTCGCCCCAAAATCAAGTCAACAATCAAAACCCCCATGAGGGTGACAATGACAATACCCTCTGGTAGTATCGTGCCAGCATTTAGCTGGGCTGCAAGATTTGCAAAATCCATGAGCGGTATTAGGTTCTAGCTATGAAAGATTAAGGAACCAACTTTGTTAATTCTATTGTTTTTTAGTTGACTTGCATGAATCGAATTTATCTTTATCAACAATTACATGAGATTTATCAATGGTTTCAATCAGTTCTTCAACTGAACCCAATTTAATCAGGAGCTATTTTTTATTACAGCATCTCACTCAACATGTTTGCTCTAAATCGTTTCTTGTCTCCGGCAAGGAATGCATATCTGGAGGCGGAACTTCAAAGTCAGGGTTCCCAGGCTCTGCCTAGTAACGAGAGATGACACAAAAACTGAATTATTAATTTTGAATCTGCAACTGAACAAAAACAAGCTATCCTTCGGTACATTGGTAACGATAGATAACTTGCTGAAAATACAAAAAATAATTAAATTGAGCCTAGAGGCTTATTGATGATAGGTTTAAAGACTTTAGATATTAGTATCGCCTGGAGTATCCGTCGTCTCCACCTCGATCATTCCCACGATTTCCCCAGTTTCCACCGCCAGAGCGTTGTTTACCGCCGTAGCCATCGTTCTTTTCTTCCTTTGGTCTTGCTTTGTTAACTTTCAAAGCTCTTCCCATCCATTCCGCACCATCCAACGCACTGATAGCGGCTGTTTCCGCAGCTTCGCTTTCCATTTCAACAAAACCAAAGCCTCGCACGCGACCTGTTTCTCGGTCTGTAGGTAACTGCACACGCGTTACAGTACCGTACTCAGAAAAAACTTTAGTTAAATCGTCTTGCGTGACGCTGTAGGATAAGTTACCTACGTATATTGACATGAAACTCTCCAAAATCCTGTGATGCAGAGACGTTCACTCGGAGAGCAACTTGCTACTTGGTGTAAAAACAAGAACCCTACCGTAGAACTCTATTCTCCAAAACTATCCTAGCACATCTTTATTTTGGCAACCAAGGCTAAATTTGTGCGTATGATGCAAAGATGAAATTTACTCATCATCAGGAGTTTTATGAGTCCTTTTTGCCACTTTCTTCAAATTTTATGTCCACCACAGGAAATAATTTTCCACACTGTTAGTCGCCAATCATGCAAGATATGAGTTAAAGATGGAAATAGGTTAAGCGGTAAGCTACCAACAAGCAAAACTCCTAACCCTGAATCCACCATGCTGAACTTGATAACCTCAAAACAGCTAGTTGAATCAGATAAACCTGATCTACTCCCGTCGCCCAACCTTCGCAAATTTTTTCCAACTCGCCTTTACAGGCTTCTTAACGTTAAACTCAAATCTTATTATCAAATTGCCTGAGATAACGAACTTATATCTTGACAACTAGTTGAAATTACTTCAACTTCATTTTTTAGCCTAGCAGCTTTTCTTTTTTTTGAAATTTCCATGTCAACTCTCGTCATCGTTGAATCTCCAACTAAAGCTCGCACCATTCGTAACTACCTGCCACAGGGCTATCGGGTAGAAGCGTCAATGGGACATGTGCGCGATCTTCCTCAGTCAGCTACTGAAATTCCCGCCGCTGTCAAAGCTGAAAAGTGGGCACAATTGGGAGTGAATGTAGATGCCGATTTTGAACCGCTATACATCATTCCCAAAGACAAGAAAAAGATCGTCACCTTACTCAAAGATGCCCTAAAGGATGCCAAGGAACTAATTCTGGCAACTGACGAAGATCGGGAAGGTGAAAGTATTAGCTGGCATTTATACCAAATACTTAATCCGAAAATACCAACTAAGCGGATGGTATTCCATGAAATTACCAAGGAAGCCATTCAAAAAGCCCTAAAAAATTGCCGTACCATTGATGAACAGCTAGTTCGCGCCCAAGAAACACGCCGGATTTTGGATCGACTGGTGGGGTACACACTCTCACCATTGCTATGGAAGAAAATCGCCTGGGGATTGTCTGCTGGGCGAGTTCAATCGGTAGCTGTTCGCTTACTGGTAAATCGAGAACGGCAGCGTCGAGCCTTTCGTGAAGGTGCATATTGGGATCTCAAAGCTGATTTACTCCATGAAAAAGCTACATTTGGCGCTGTCTTAACCACATTGGCAGGAACTAAAGTTGCCACTGGTAGCGATTTTGATTCCACCACTGGGCAAATCACCGCTGGACGCAATGTTGTTTTGCTTAATGAGGAACAAGCAACAGCTTTAAAGGAACGTTTAACTGGTAAACCCTGGTCTGTGAGCGACTTAGAAGAACGTCCCGTCACTCGCAAACCATCACCCCCATTTACCACCTCAACCCTACAACAGGAGTCAAACCGGAAATTACGTCTTTCGGCACGGGACACAATGCGGGTTGCCCAAAACCTGTATGAGCAAGGTTATATTACTTACATGCGTACCGACTCTGTACATTTGTCGGAACAAGCCTTAATAGCTGCCCGTGAATGTGTAGAAAAACTTTACGGTCAAAATTACTTAAGTCCCCAGCCACGGAAATATACCACCAAATCTAAAGGCGCACAGGAAGCGCACGAAGCTATTCGTCCCGCTGGTAGTACTTTCCGAACTCCCCAAGAAACTGGTTTGGGTGGTCGAGAATTTCAAGTTTATGATTTGATTTGGAAGCGGACTGTGGCTTCACAAATGGCAGATGCCAATCAAACTCAAATCACTGTCCAATTACAGGTTGAAGATGCTGGTTTTCGTTCTTCTGGCAAGCGGATCGATTTTCCGGGATTTCTCCGTGCTTATGTGGAAGGTTCCGATGATCCAGATGCTGCATTAGATGATCAAGAAGTGATTTTACCTAATCTTAAAGTTGGTGATCATCCAGAATGTAGCCAACTCACAGCAGTGGATCACGAAACTCAACCCCCAGCTAGGTTTAGTGAAGCAACTTTAGTCAAAACCTTAGAAAGTGAAGGAATTGGTCGTCCTAGTACATACGCCAGCATTATTGGGACGATTATTGATAAGGGATACACACAGTTGACAAATAATGCCCTAATTCCCACATTTACGGCGTTTGCTGTCACGGATTTGTTAGAAAAACATTTCCCTGATATTGTCGATCCGAGTTTTACCTCCAAAATGGAACAAACTTTGGATGATATTTCCACCGGAGAAGCAAAATGGCTTCCTTACCTCAAGTCATTTTATTCCGGGGAAAAAGGACTTGATACCTTAGTTAAAGAGCAAGAAAGCCAAATAGATTCGGCTCAAGCTAGAACTGTAGACTTAGAAATTCCTGATGTCAAAATCCGCATCGGTAAATTTGGTGCCTATTTGGAAACTGGGAATGGTGACGATGTTGTCACTGCATCAATTCCGAAAGATTTAACTCCAGCTGATTTGGACTTAGGAAAAATCCAAACCCTACTCAAACAAAAAATTAGCGGTCCCGATCAGTTGGGAAGGCATCCAGAAACTGGTGAACCGATTTTTGTTCTGCTTGGTCCCTATGGTCCCTATGTGCAGTTGGGTGAAAAATCGGAGGAAAATCCTAAACCAAAACAGGCTTCATTGCCCAAAGGTGTCACACCCGAAACAGTGACTTTGGAGACGGCTGTAGGATTATTGGCACTTCCACGACTCCTGGGTACACACCCGGATACGGGTGCTACCATTCAAGCTAATTTGGGTCGATTCGGTCCCTATGTTGTTCACAATAATAAGGAAGGGAAAGATTACCGCTCACTGAAGGCTGCTGATAATGTCTTGACAGTTTCTCTAGAACGTGCTTTAGAATTACTGGCGGAGCCGAAGAAAGGACGTGCTAGCAGTGGCAAGTCTAAGGCAGCCCTCAAAGAGTTAGGGGCACACCCGGAAGATGGGGAACCCGTAAATATTTACGATGGACCATATGGAGCATATATTAAGCATGTCAAAACCAATGTGAGTATTCCTGAAGGTCAAACGGTGGAGGATATGACACTGGATACGGCTGTGGAATTACTATCGAGCAAGGCATCCACCAGCAAATCGACTCGGAAAAGTAGTAAATCTCAGGGTGCAGGTGCTAAATCTACTACTAAAACCACTAAGACCACTAAGACTACTAAATCATCTTCTAGTAAATCCTCAACTGCTGGAGGTAAGAAAAAATAAGCCTGAAAACAGTGATGCGATCGCCTACGGAAATAAATCCCGGTTTTGAGGTCACGCACCCACAAATAGCTTAAAACTCAACTTCTAAAGGTCATTTAACGCCGTTTATAGATAAGCTATATTGCTATATCCCCATAAGCAGCGTTTATGACTTTTTTTGATACAACAAACTATTCCCACGGAAGATGCGATTCTATCCGTTGTTCATGTAATAATGTTAATATTAGGGGAAGAAAACACTAAAATTTAGGAAACAATCACTTGTCGTTTACCGATAAATATTGTTAGCCTATTTTTAATTAGCAAGGTGTACAGGCACCCTACCTACTCCATAGCTGTTAACCAATATTATAGGTAGATATCAGGAGCGGTCAGTTTAAATGGACTATATAGAAAAGGTGCTGGAAAAGCTCAAAGAGTTAGCTCGTAAATTAGTCGAGGCTCTGCTAGGACCAGAATGTGAACCGGAGCCAGAATTAATTCCAATTCCTGTGGATGATCGTTCACGGCGACGGCGCTAGCTATCAAGTCTGTATCGGAAATTGTTAGATGTGAAAATACAGCCTCCTTTGAGTATTTTGGTGCTACATGGACCAAATCTCAATTTGTTGGGACAGCGTGAGCCACAAATCTATGGAGCGCTGTCGTTAGCAACTATTGACAGCCGCTTAAAAGCAGAAGCGGCGCTTTTATTGGTGGATATAGTTACGGCTCAGTCAAATCATGAAGGTGTCTTAGTAGACAAAATTCATGAGGCTTTAGGGCGGCATCAAGGAATTTTAATTAATCCAGGGGCTTATACTCATACTAGTGTGGCACTACGTGACGCGATCGCGGGTGTGGGTTTACCGGCAGTAGAAGTCCATTTAAGTAATGTGTATCGTCGTGAAGAGTTTCGGCATCACTCCTACATTGCCCCAGTAGCTGTTGGGCAAATTAGTGGGTTTGGAGCTAATAGTTATTTGCTCGGTCTTCGCGCCCTAGTGTATCATCTGCAAGAAGGGCAAGGAGAAGGAAAGGAGCAGGGGAAAAGTTAAGTTCAAAAATTAAGTTCAAAAATTAAGTTCAAAAATTAAATTGTTTTTTGCAATACTCGCTTCACTAAAGCAATATGCTTGTAATTTGCATTACTTATGTATGGCAATAGGGCTAACTAGCAAAAGTTTTCTCCAACTCTGATTCTTAGATCTATAAATTTTTATGCGCTACTCTTTGGTGAATCGGTTTAGGGGTGCTTTGCTAGGTGCATTAGTCAGTGAGAAAAAACTACTTGGTGTTACTTCCCTCAGCAAAGCTGTAGTTGCCAGTTGTGAAAGTCTAGTAAAATTGGGAACCTTAGATGTAAATGTTTGGCTAGAGTTGAAGTCAGATAAATTTGTCAAAGACAACGAAGTTATTAACTACCAAGTGAAGTGGATTTTGACGACATTGCCAGTAGCATTGTTTTTCCACGAAAACCCAATTAAGCTGCGGCAAAACTTAGTAAATGTAGCGCAAATATGGGACGATGAACCGATATTACGAGATGTAGCCTTAGTTTTTGGTTATGCGATCGCATTATCCCTGGAAGCAAGATTTACACCAAGTAATTTAATTCCCCAATTGCTGACATTTTTGGGGGAAACCTCTACAGACTTACCAGAAAAGCTATTAAAAGTTCAGGAATTGTCCCTACGAAGGGCAAGTTTAGAACAGATCAAAAGCGAATTAATACGACATAATCAGCTTTCTGAGATGATAGCCATCGCACTCTACTGTTTAATCACTTCTTTGGAAGATTTTCCCACATCAGTGTTGCGAGCATCCCAAAATGAACAATTATCCCCAGCCAGCAGTATAATTACCGGGGCATTATCAGGTGCATACAACAGCATCAGCGGAATTCCAATTTCGTGGCAAGTAAATCAACTAGAACCAGATTTTAGAGAGATAATTGCACTGTCAGACCAGTTATTTGCAGCATGGTCAGGAATATATGACTTGAATAGTTCAGCAAACCATGACACAGTTGAGAAATTTGCTGTTGTATCTGCACGAATCGTAAAGTGGATCTGATTTATTCGTTCAAGAAGGCAGTAGGGGCATTAAACCCCCTACTATTGATCAATTAGGATATCGCTGACAATTCTATTGAAGTCATTAGTTGAGAACAGTACAAGCAAGTGAAGATATTATTAATACTGAAGCTCTTGATAACATTCATCCATTTGCCTCAAGTCAGAACTAAAAAAGTCTGAATTAGTTAGCTTTAGGGCAATTATTTTTTAAGCCACTACTTACCTTTATGTTGTATATTAAAATTTGACAGTCAAGTATTTGTCCAAAAATACCAGGTGACAATTGTGAAAAACCAGCTTAATGGCTGTTTTCATCAGCAATTATCTGATTTTATACTGCCAAAGTAATAACTGCGATTACAAGGAATGAAGCAAGTGCCATTTTTCGAGTCCTTGACGCAGAAATTAAAGTACTGGCAGCGAATCTGCAAATTGCGATGCCGGAAGTTTGTTTTACATGCACAGGCAGTATGGAAATCTCGAAATAAGGTTTTACAATCAGGAATCAAATTAGTTAAGACAAGTACCCAAATCAAGTCTTTTGATATCAGTCGAATAGTACAGCGCTCATCTGCCATAGCCATAATTGCAATTTTATCCCTCACCAGTGTGATGGGACACAAATTATATAATCAACCTCAACTTCTGGTTGGTAGTATTGCACCTCAAACATTTTACGCCGCAAAAACACTTACAATCGAGAATAAACAAGAAACTCAGCAAAGACGGGATATAGCAAGTCAGGATTTGGTACCAGTGTTAATGATTGATGTGATGGTCAATCAAAGAATCGAGCAAAATCTCCATCAATTGCTAGAACAAGGTGATAAAGTTCGGGATGTAGCTGGTGAATTTCCATTTTTTGACACGTTGTTGTTATCTTATCCCACACAGCGCTATCTGCGTTCTACATCGGAATCAGAGTGGCAATTGTTTGTGACAACTATTAATAATTTGCAGCAAAAACAAAAAACATCTAAAACCAAATTACCATTAGTGATTGGCAAAGACCTTCAGTCAATCCCTAGAAATGCTAATTTGGAATTTGCTACTGCTGTGAATGAAATTCAATCATATCGCCAAACAACAGCCGAGTCGAACTTTTCAGCATTAATTAGCCATATCAGCAGAATCAGGAATGGATATATTGAAGCTCGTGTCAAGCTCAAAGAGTTAATTGAACTTAACCCTAATATTCCTTACACCGATACTTCCATTCTTAATTTATCCAGTGATAACTGGAATGAAACCAAGCTAGGAATTCAACATTGTATGGAAAGAATTCTAGCTCAAGGTTTGCCCCCAGGACTCCCAGATAATATTTTACAAGATGCTGTTAACCTGCATCTACGTTCACTTGTTCCGCCAGAATCTCAAGCCTTGGCAAGTAAAATATTAACAAGCGTATTGCAACCAAACCTGAAAAACGATGCAGCGAAAACACAAATTAGGGCTCAGCAAATAGTAGATAGAGTCACACCTGTGATGGTGGTGCTGGAAGCAGGGGACATTATTGTTAATCAGGGAGAAAAAATTAACTACTTAGATTACCAAGCTTTGGAAGCTTATCATCTAATTCAGCGTAAGGCTAATTGGTGGGGTTTATTAGCCTTGAGCTTATTAATTACCACTGCTATTGGTATTTATGCGGTAGTTGAACGACAAAATAAAGCAAAATTTCGGCAACGCGATCGCTTATTGATTTTGCTCCTAGGAATTAGTACACCACTAGTATTACTAATTACTCCTTACACCAGTTGGAGTGCTGTGGGGCTATTGCTGGGAAGCTTTTACGGAGCGACTATTAGCACTACGGTGATTGGCTTATTGGTGGTGTTGTTATCTGTAAGTATGGAAATTAGCCGCATTGCCTTGATTTCTGGGGCAGCAGGAGCCTTACTTGGAGGGGTCATTGCCCACCGAATGCGATCGCGTGAAGAATTAGCGCTATTGGGAATCGGGATTGCCCTCACCGAAGGAGGACTATATCTATTACTTAAGCTTTTTTTAGGCAGAATATTTGTTCCCAATTGGTATTTAGTTTTTCAGGAATCTCTATTATTTGCTGTCTCTGGATTAATTTGGACTATTGTGGCATTGGGTTTAAGTTCCTATTTAGAACAACTATTTGATATAGTTACACCAATTCGCCTCGCAGAATTAGCAAATCCTAATCGCACCCTCCTCAAACAACTGGCATCTAAAACTCCAGGAACCTTTCAGCATACCCTATTTGTTGCCAGTCTTGCCGAGGCAGCAGCCCGTAAGCTGGGTTGTAATATCGAATTGATTCGTGCTGGGACACTATACCACGATATTGGAAAAATGCACGACCCAGAAGCTTTTATTGAAAATCAGATGGGTAGACCCAACAAACACGATACCAAAATTAAGGATCCTTGGAAAAGTGCCGCCATCATTAAAAAGCACGTAACTGAAGGGTTAGTAATGGCAAAAAAACACCGCTTACCCAGTGCAATCCAAGCATTTATTCCCGAACACCAGGGAACCATGCAAATCGCCTATTTTTATCACCAAGCGCAGCAGCTTGCCAAAGAAAATCCCGAAATAACTGTTGATATTGCTGATTTTAGCTATGACGGACCGATACCGCGATCGCGTGAAACCGCAATCGTCATGTTAGCTGATTCCTGCGAAGCAGCACTACGTAGTCTTAAAGACACGACACCGGAACAAGCCCTAAACATGCTGAATAACATTCTTCGCGCTCGTTGGCAAGAGCGACAACTTGTTGATTCTGGACTTACAAGGGCAGAAATGACCGAAATGGCTGAAATATTTGTGGAAGTTTGGCAACAATTTCATCATAAACGCATCGCTTATCCGAAAACGAAAGTTAGCAATGATTTATAAGCAATACTGATTCTTTTCACTCCCCCATGTAATAAATTTATCTAAAAAAGGGAAAACTATAATTACTTGTTTGGCAAGAGTCAAAGAATCCTGCTGCACGAGTGACATTAACGTTATTCCTAAATTAGAAAATGATTCACAAACGTTTTTTTTACCCCTTAACCTTAGGGCTTTCCCTAGTACCAGCACTATGTCTTGTAATACTAACATCGCCAAAAACTTACGCACTTCCTGGACAAGCAACTGAAGAAGTAGAAGCTTGGATAAAATCCCATCCCACCTTACTTCCTAACCCCGGTGAGCGATTTTTTATTCAAAAAAGTGATACCGCAGCACAGCGCTTTACTTTCCAAGCATCAGTTTTGGCACCTGGAAAAGCAGGATTTGTAGGGCAGCGTAATACAATTCGTAATGAGCGGATTGCCATGTATGATGCTATTAATGGAATGAGCTTCAATCGTTTACAAGAATCACTACGAATTATTTACGGCTTAGATATTTACCAAGATTTTGAGCGCGCCCAAGTCATATATGATTACCCTAACCAAAGTGCAATCAATTCAGCGCGATTAGCAAAAACACCAATTCGTGAAGCACTGCAAGGGGAATTACGTTTAGGCGATCGCTATGGGTATTGGATGGAGGTTGCCCAGCCTAAAAATGGTAAAGCATATACAGGACAAATGCTAGTTTTTCTGAAAACTGATCTTGATAAGCTAGAAGCCGAATTACGAAATCGTTAAGAAAAAACTTCTAAACCCGAACAATCAAGTCATAACCCGTAGAGACGAGACATGTCACGTCTCTCTATATTTTCACGTAAAATAACTGTATATTTATTCTCAAAGTCTTGACTTAGGCACGATTCAAGCAATCTAACTAAATTTAAGTTTGCCAAACACCAGAAAATATACTCTCACAGGCAGATGCTATTCTGAGTAAATCTTCCTTAAATAAGGGGGGCCAATCGACACCATTTTTACGCCCGATAGCAAATAATTGTTGTGCCTTTAAAGTCAGTGAGTATAAGGCATAAGCTAATTCTCTATCTATATTTGTGGCTTCTTTTAACCCTTCAAACATCACCTTTAATGCTAACAAGATGGATGTAATTTGACCGGGTATAGGGGGTTTTCCCTGCTGCATACGTAACAACAAGGCTTCTGGATTTTCATCTGTTGCTATTGTCTGATCAATTAAGATTTTGCGTGCGGTTTCGTAATTCATAAGATCTAGAGTACCGTAGATCCGTAACCGGAAGGGAATTTAAAGTAGCCGTTTTTAGTTTCCCACATAAAATACACATAGTAAGCTACAACGCATCTAATTTGTATGTAAAACGCCGGCAGGACTTCGGCGTGAGCGCTTAGTCCTTACCTCCGGTACACTTCGTTCCGACAGGCTCAGGAACCATCGAACGCTGCCTGCACTAAAATCATTTTGTGTTTTTGGCTTATATTTTGACCTATATAATTTACCGCCACATTAGCTTATAAGTTAAAAAATGACCTTTCCTTACAAATCCCCAGGAAAGGTCATGCACAAAAAGATAAATTTGTCAACTTCTACTTAAGAAGCTGCAACTTCAACAGCAGCTACTGGAACAGGATAAACGCTAACTTTTTTACGGGTTTTACCTTTTCTTTCAAAAGCCACCACTCCATCAACTAAGGAAAACAAAGTATCATCCTTGCCGATACCAACGTTGTTACCGGGGTGGAACTTAGTACCGCGTTGACGAACCAAAATATTACCAGCGCGAACTGCTTGACCACCGTAACGCTTAACACCTAGCCTTTGAGCATTAGAGTCTCTACCGTTACGTGTACTACCTGTACCCTTCTTATGAGCCATAATTTCCTCTTTTGTTCGTCTTAGTGTTTTTATTTAACTTAGCACTTAGAGTTGAGAGTCAGAAGTGATAAATACAGATTCTGACTCGATATTCCCTGCTTTTTACTCAGCAGCAACATTAGGAGTTTCTACAGGTACCTCGGTTGCTTCAGCAATCACCGAACCATTCATGCTGATAGAGTTAATCATCAACCGGGTTACTTCTTGACGATGACCACGTTTTTTACGGGTTTTCTTCTTCGGTTGCATCTTATATACTAAGACTTTGCGATCGCGGAAATGTCGCATTACGGTTCCTTGGATCGTTGCTCCTGCAACCAAAGGTTGACCAATTGTGGTCTCACCATCGTGCTGCACCAGTAACACCGCATCTATAGTAATACTTTCTTCAGGTTCGTGATGAAGTAGTTCAATGTCGTAAAAACGACCTGGCTCAACACGTATCTGTTTACCACCAGTTTCAATAATTGCGTAAGTCATGAAATCGCCTTTTGAGTTTGCCGTACAGGTAGCTGGCTAGGGTTGCTATTGGCAAAACCCAAGCAAACTTATGTTTGTCAGCCAGCTTTTGTTATGTGTCTACCTGATCCGAGCAGGAATATAGACAGACAAACTCCCATCATATTTCGCAGGGTATAGAATGTCAATCAATATTTGGGCATATATTTTAAAAGTACGATTAAAAGTACGATTAAAATTACATAAATCTATAGTCTCAAAAAAACTTAAATGCGATAGCTTGCGCTGTTTCTTGGATGCCAGAATGGCTTTTGTCACTTCGCGTGAGCGTTCCGTAAGAATATTGCGTAATTTTGATATCTGCCGTTGTATCTACAAATTGACACAGAACAGCACCAGGTTCGAGTGACTTTTAGAGTAACTCGGACTTTTTCTTTTTTTTGAGCCTAGTTGAGCTAGGATGGCGTTAAAAAAGGAAAATATCGATAATGCAACGCGTCGAAGTCGAAAAAAGAAGCATTTTGATTGGTTTAGCGGGTAGTCATGGTTATGGGTTAAATCGTCCAGATTCGGATTACGACTATCGGGGAATTTTTATTGCTCCCAAAAAATATTACTTGGGTTTCGATAATGTTGAGCAGAAAGATAGTGGATGGGAAGATGAACCGGGAATATTGCCGTTTTTGGACGGGAACAAAGATACTGTAATTTACGAACTACGTAAGGTGGTACAGTTGCTTTCCGGTGCGAATCCTAATGTTTTGGAACTATTGTGGTTAGATAATTACCCCTTGTTGACTCCTGTTGGACAGAAATTAATTGAGCATAGACAATTATTTTTGAGCAAAAAAGTAAAACATACCTACTCCGGCTATGCTTTTGCCCAAATTAAAAAAATGGAAAGTCACCGGAAATGGTTATTACATCCACCACAAGCAAAACCATTACCTGCTGATTATGGGATTGGGGAAGATGAAGCACTTAGCAAAGAAGAATTAAATGCCTTTTTGGAATATCTATATTTAATTATTCGTGGCAAAATTGAGTTTCTGGAAGAGTCAGAACAGCTATATAAGTTGTTAACGGCTGATGTTGACTATAAAGGTGTACTAAAGCAATATACTTTAGCTGATGATATCTTAGGCTATACTCAAAAACTCACCAATAGCAGGAAAGACTTTATTCGGCTACTACAAAAAAGCCAAGCTTATCAAAATGCCCTACGTGAATGGAAAGCTTACCAATCTTGGCTAACTAACAGAAATCCAGCTAGGGCAGAAATGGAGAAAAAATCAGGTTTTGACCTCAAGCATGGGATGCATTGCATTCGTTTGTTGCGGAGTGGTGTGGAAATATTGCGAAGGGGAGAAGTCGTTGTTAATAGATATCAAGCAGGTGATGCGGAAGATTTAAAATTAATCCTTCGGGGTGAACTTTCCTATGAACAAGTGATGGAAATGTCACATAATTTAATGGCAGAAATGGAGAAAGTTTATGAGGAATCAGCCCTTACCCATCGACCAAATTTAGTAGAAATCAACGAATTATGTATGGAATTAGTGGAAATGCAAGGGTGGTAAATCAGTTATTAGTTATCAGCGAACAGTGAACACCGAACAGTTATGAGTTGTGTAGGTTGGGTGGAGGCTTTGCGTAACCAAACATTTATCAATAGGCAAAATATGAATTAGTGTGAATTTTGCTTGTTGATTAAGATATTTATAGTAAGTTGAAAATTTACTCGTTTTTCCAGTTAGTTTTGTTGGGTTACACTTTGTTCCAAGCAACCTACGGTTCTATTGCGATCGCACTGCTCATTTTACCCAGTCTTTGTGTATTCACCAAAAAAGACCCCGCTGTATAACAGGATTCTACTACGATCATAATCTTCACGAGAACTAATAGCGAAATTAAGGCACAATAGAATAAACAGCGACAATCCCACGCTATTATTCATGAGCTACTGCCTGAATCCCCTTTGTCCCAAACCTCAAAATACCAATGACGGTAAATTTTGCTTAACCTGCGGCTCTAAACTACTTCTCAAAGATAGATATCGTGGAATCAAACCCATTGGGCAAGGTGGTTTTGGGCGAACTTTCTTGGCAATAGATGAAGATAAGCCTTCTAAACCCTATTGTGTAATTAAACAATTTTACCCCCAAGCACAGGGAACCAGCACCATCCAAAAAGCTGTGGAATTGTTCAACCAAGAAGCGATGCGCTTGGATGAATTGGGTGAACATCCCCAAATCCCTGATTTATTAGCATATTTTACCCAAGATGACCGCCAATATCTAATTCAGGAGTTTATTGAAGGGCAGAATCTAGCGCAGGAACTAGGAAATAATGGCGTATTTAATGAAGGACAAATCCGCCAAATATTAAATGAATTATTATCAATATTGCAATTTTGTCATACCAAACAGGTAATTCATCGAGATATTAAGCCAGAAAATATCATTTGGCGGAGAAACAATTTTGCCAGTAATAATACTTTAGTTTTAGTTGATTTTGGTGCTTCTAAAGTTGCCACCAATACAGCTTTAAATCGCACGGGAACGAGTATTGGCAGTCCAGAGTATGTTGCACCTGAACAAATTCGCGGTAAAGTTTTATTCGCTAGTGATATTTTTAGTTTGGGTGTAACTTGTTTGCATTTACTCACAGGAAAATCGCCCTTTGATTTGCATGATGCAAATACTGATACTTGGATTTGGCGACAATATTTACAAAGTCAAAATTCTGTCAGTGCAGAATTGGAAAAAGTTCTTAACCACATGACAGAAAGTATTCCGGCAAAACGTTATCAGCAAGCCGATGATGTGATTCGGGATTTAAATAAACTCACACAAATTAGTGTTAAGCCAAGTAATCATAGTCAAGCAGTCAAACCTGTTCAAATATCACCAAATCAACCAACTAATCAACCACTCAATTTAGTTGAGCAGGAATTGGAAGAGATGAAAACGGCATTTTTAACTGGTGGAAATAAGAATACTCCTAATCCTCCATCCCAGTCACCAACTGCCTTACCTGCCAACAAAAGCAAAATTGATGAGGAATTGGAAGAGATGCGAAGCAAGTTTTTGGGGAATTGATGGGTTTGGAGTTAAATTCGTAGGGCTGTAACAAATGCATAATTCGTTGATTTCTCCCGTAAAGTTAAAACAAAAACAAATTTAACAGGAGGTTATCGAGATGCAGAAAATTTTATATAGTCTAATGATCACAAGTTTAGTTGTTATAGCTCCTGGGAATATAAATACCCTAACACGCGGTCAATCTCCTGAAATATCTACATCTCAGGAAACTGAACAGTTTCTAACTAAGAATGAATTATATTTCGGCTTATCAAAACCAACAGGTGCAAAAATTTCTGAATTTGAATGGCAGCAATTTCTAAATACCGTCATTACACCTGGTTTCCAAGAAGGACTAACCGTTATTGATGCCAACGGACAGTATCTAAATAATGTAGGTAAACTCACTAAAGAAAAAACTAAGTTAGTGATTTTGATTCACGAGAAGAATCCAAGCAAAAACAAAATGATTCAAGAAGTTATAGCCAATTACAAGCAAAAATTCCAGCAAGAATCAGTTTTACAAGTGACAAGCGATGTTAAAGTATCCTTCAATAAATAGCAGTAGAGACGCGAAATTTCGCGTCTCTACAATTCAGTTAAACCCGAAATAAAGGGGGTTTTGCCAAAACTCAGTTATTTCTTCGCTTCAGTAATAGGTACCCATTCAGTATGGAAAGTACCAGCTTTGTCAGTACGCAAATAGGTATGCGCTCCAAAGTAGTCGCGTTGTGCTTGGGTGAGATTTTGGGGTAAGCGATCGCGTCGATAGCTATCGAAATAGTCTAAGGAAGCACTGAAAGCGGGAACGGGAATACCCAATTGTGCCGCAGTCATGATCACTTCACGCCAAGCAGTTTGACGATCTAGGATTGTTTGCTTAAATTCTGGCGCTAACAAGAGGTTTGCCAAAGACGCATTTTCATCGTATGCGTGTTTAATTTTATTCAAGAAACCAGCCCGAATAATACAACCACCTTTCCAAATTCGAGCCAATTCACCCAAGGTCAAATTCCAGTTATAGGTATTAGAAGCTGTACCTAATAACGCCATCCCTTGAGCGTAAGAACAAATCTTCGAGCAGTAAAGAGCATCCCGAACTTTGTTGATAAATGCCTTAGTGTCACCACTAAATTTAGCAGAAGGACCAGTTAACTGCTTCGATGCGGCAATCCGTTCATCACGGATTGAAGATAAAATACGGGCATTTACAGCCGCGATCATTGTGGGGACAGCAACACCCAATTCTAAAGCGGTTTGAATTGTCCAGCGTCCAGTTCCCTTTTGTCCTGCTGCATCCACAATCAACTCAACCAAGGGTTTCTTGGTATCAGGGTCGATGTAGGGGAAAATGTTAGCAGTAATCTCAATCAAAAATGAATTGAGTTCGTCGGTGGTGTTCCACTCAGTAAACACTTGGTGTAACTGGGTATGATCCAGTCCAGCCACGTTTTTCAATAGGTCATATGCTTCTGCAATGAGCTGCATATCACCATACTCAATCCCGTTGTGAACCATTTTCACATAGTGACCCGAACCACCGGGACCAATGTAAGTCACACAAGGACCATCATCGACCTGAGCCGCGATTTTAGTCAAAATAGGGGACAAGAACTCATAGGAGCTTTCTGTGCCACCAGGCATCAAGGAGGGACCATTCAGCGCACCTTCTTCACCACCACTAACGCCCATGCCGATGTAACGTAAACCAGTTGGTTCAAGTTCCTTAGTCCGACGGTCGGTATCTTCAAACCAAGAGTTACCACCATCGATAATAATATCGCCTTCATCCAACAACGGCTTGAGTTGCTCAATCACCGCATCAACTGGTTTACCAGCTTGTACCATCACCAAAATTCGGCGAGGACGTTCTAACAAAGCGACAAACTCCTTCAGATCATAAGCCGCTTTGACGTTACGACCCCCAGCACGATTTGCCATGAAGGCATCAGTTTTTTCTCTTGAACGGTTGTAAACGGCGATTGGGAAGCCATTTCGCTCTACGTTGAGGGCAATATTTTCCCCCATTACGGCTAAACCAATCACACCAAAGCTTTGCAATGTCATAATCTTATTGGCTAACTCTTGCGGTTCCTATCATTTTTAGGGTAGTCCGAGATTTTCAGTTCTTCCCTAAAGAAGACATTAAGAGTTTAACCGAAGTGCAAAAATAGGCAATCGATACAAATAATTAATTTTAATTTGTGTCTGAATCTACAATTAGGCTTGCAAAACCTGAGAAATTGAATTAATTAAATGGGGAAACGGGAATGGAAAGACTAAAATTACGGCTAATTTTGAGTTGCATCCTACATTTCTAACTAAGTAAGTCGGCGAGAAAAAACAACCATGTAACGAAAAGTAAAATCTCTGTATTTGCCTCGTAGTTGTAATTTAGTGCTATAGACGCGCAGCGGCTTCTCGCAGAGTAGCGCAACTACAAACCAGTGATAATTATTTACGCCGACTTACTTATTAATCGATTCCCAATTTCCCATTCCCAGTTTCCAGAATTTAGTTTCAGGAGTTTAAAATGCTTGCATATGTTTTAGCTTTGTCAGTAGGTCTTGGTAGCATAGCTGTTTATATGACGGCTTTCTTTTTTCCCGAAATTCACCGCAAAAATGATTTTATCTGGAGTGGTGTCGGTTTATTCTACGCTCTAGTGATCTGGATCTTTGCGCGGCGTATTAGTGGAGGTCTTTTACTCGGTCATGTGGCGAG
The DNA here is from genome assembly GCF_000317435.1 of Calothrix sp. PCC 6303. Taxonomy (NCBI): domain Bacteria; kingdom Bacillati; phylum Cyanobacteriota; class Cyanophyceae; order Nostocales; family Calotrichaceae; genus Calothrix; species Calothrix sp. PCC 6303. The sequence goes on along the minus strand of NC_019751.1, from coordinate 4,475,912 downwards.
TATTTCCCTACTATACTGGTTCGGCTGGCAGACTTTTAGTTTACGCCGCCAAGTGACACCAGCGATACAACAAACTCCTGTACCCAGTACTGAACAATTACAAAGTACTATTACTGACCAGGTGAACAAGTTATCGCTTCCCGATAAATTAACGGGTTTAAAATCTAGCTTTAGTCGAGTTTTTGGTGGTGTTCAAGATAAAATCAAGGATCGTACCAGTGCCTCTAAACCTGTGAAGACACCCACAACTACACCTGTTATTGTGGATACACCCACTAAGATTCTTGATGAATTGAGTGATATGGTAGCTGAACCACCTGCGGAAGTAGTGGAGACTAAGAGTGAAGAGACGGTTGTGGAAAATCCTGTGACAGATGTTGTAAATGTTCCACCAATCGTCGTCATCGACAACACTACGGCAGATGTTCCGTCATCAGCAGTGGTGGAAGAATCCCCCGAAAATGGTGATTCTAGTCATTCTTAGGGGTAGCAGTCTGTCGATTTTGTGTTGACGGTTATATGCTACTGCAAGCGGTTAGCTTTTAGCCTTTAGCTATTAAGTTTAATCCAAAGGCGCTGTAGTAATTTAGGAAGTCCACTTTCTAGCCGTTTTTGGTATAATACCAATTTTAAAAAACAATGCGACAGAATAGATATTTGTAGAGACGTAGCACTGCTACGTCTCTACCGTTGGATGTGTTGCAATCATTATTTGAATTGGTATAACTAGAAAAACTCTAGAAAGATTGTAGAGAGGTTCCACTGGAACCTCTCTACAAGGTTTGTAGCTAAATGATATGATCAGCAGTTTTCAGCTATTTGAACCACATCAACCGTAAGGGTAAAGCCCATTGCTAAACCCCTACAGGATGGTCTGAAAATAGCTGTAACTATTCTACTTCCTGGTATATCTGTGTTTGACACCTATGGGAAAATACTCTGTGTCACCATGTGCTTTTAATGTAACTTGCGGGGTTTGATATTCGGGAGGAACATAATTGGCAAACTCACTATTTAGGCGCTTGAGTTGTGTCACTATTGAAGTTGTAAGTAGTTGGATTTTTTCCTGACTTTCTTCAACTCCCGATATTAATTCCACAGTGACTGACAAAAATCGATTTTTGTCTTCGTTTTCAAGCACTTGTAAGACAAACTTTCCTGTCACCCATTCCCGAATTCCAGGTTGTTCTAAACCCACTGAAATATTCTCAGGGTAAATATTGGCACCAAAATAGGAAACGGTGAAATTTGAGCGCCCGAAAACATAGACAAAGGGTAAGGGACGAATACCCCTCTTAGATGTAGATAATTCTGGGTGGGAGATGGGATTAAAGCCCCACTGTACCAAAAATTCCAGCATGGCATCGTAAGTAATTATCCCACCACTATCCAAAATATTATACCGAATTAGGGGGATACCATTATTACCAGAAAATAGTAACTTGCCCTCCTCAACTTCAAAAAAGCGACTGATGGGGTCATACTGAAGCAAGGTTGGTAATCGTGATTCTCCAAATAAACTGCGTGCAGCTTCGGGATTTTCCGAGAGAAAGCGACGAATACAGATACTTAAGGGTGTTTCGTTTCCCAAGACTCCCGCATCTGCGGTTCCATAGAGTGATGCAAAGTCGTAACAGGGATTTTGAGAACCGATTCTTTGAGATACTAAATTTCGCCATTCTTCGCTAAATACTTCGCCCGCTGTCACCAGTTTAATGTTGTATTGCTGCCATTCCACGCCTGTTGTAATGCCTGTATCAATAACATCTTTGACGAATGGTGGATAGCCTAATAATACGACTTGCTGGAACATGGTGCCAAGTTCGCCAATTACACGTAAAATTTCAGCTTTATTATTACCAGGAGTAATGACGGTGAGGGGATAACCTTTACTAGCAAGGTAGCGACAGCAGGTAGTTGTAAACATTCCCCCCACCCAGGTACCGAGGGTAAAACAAATGACAGCTAAGGTGGATTTGGTATCGGCAAAAAAGCTGTCGTGGAAGATTTGCTCAAAACGAGTAGTAATTTCTAGTTCATCGCTGAAGCTGCGACACCAAAAAGTCGGTTTACCAGTGGATCCTGATGAGACAGCGATCGCATCACTTGTTTCAACCCTACCACTGCGACATAAACTAGGAAGGGAATGACGTTGAAGGTAGTTTTCTTTGGTTAGGGGTGGTAGGGTCTGAAAATCGTCGAAGGTTTGGATATTGCTGGAATTGATGCCGTTTTCCGTCAAAAAAGCATGGTATGCGGGTACTGTTGCCGCAACATCGTGGAATAATTCGATTACCGCTGCTGTGGGTTCGGTATCATAGTGTTGTTGCAGATGAGTATCAACGGAATTATTTAAGAAGTTGCTAAATGCAGTAAGATCATGTTGGCGTTTTGCTTCGGAATCGGTCATCATATTACACCCATTCTACTTTTTGCCGTTCTTCTATCACACGCTGATAAACTTGTTCGGTTTGGTGAGCAAGTTTTGTCCAATTGAAACGTCGTGCTAAATCTTCATAGGCATTATCAATCAACCATTGGGTATAACCGGGATTTTTCAATACTTCCAAAATTCCCCAAGCTAAGGAATCGGGGTTATTTGTATAAGTGATAATACCAGTTTTGCTGTGACGTACAACTTCTGGAAAACCACCAGTATCAGATACGACAACCGGGACGCGGGAAGCAAAACTTTCTAATGCTACAATTCCAAAGGGTTCATACAAACTGGGAAAAACTGCACAATCGGCGACTGTTTGAAATTTGTCTAAGTACTCATCGGAAATGAAGCCTGTAAAATAACAGTTGTGCCAAATTCCCAAATCCCAAGCTAGCTGCTTGAGGTTATCGGTGTTACCACCACCAATAAATATAAATTTGACATTTCCACCCATTTCCCAGAGAACTTGAGGTGCTGCATTTAAAAGTACCGATACACCTTTTTCATAGGTCATCCGTCCGACATAGTAAACTATTTTTTCCCGATCTTCAGCAAAGCAACGACGGAAATCTTGAGAGTGAAAATTTTGGTGATGTTGTTTTTTTTCGGCACGGATGCCATTATAAACCACATCAATTTTATCACCGGGGCTATGTAATGCATACTCAACTTCCCGCCGCATATAGTCACTACAGACGATAATTCGCCAAGCATTAAATGCTAATAGCTCTTCTTTACCCTGAATATAGTTTTGAATTTCGGAATGAATCCCATTATGCCGTCCATGCTCAGTCGCGTGAATTGTGGCAACTAGGGGAATCTTGAAGTTGTGCTTGAGTGCGATCGCGCAATCACCAACAAGCCAATCATGGGCATGAATTAAATCAAAACCACCTTCTTCTAAAATCACTTTACCACCATGTTGTCCCATGCTTTGATTCATGTTCACAACCCAATGGAAAAAATCATTCCCCGGTGCAACTGCAACCCGATGTACCTTCACCCCTTCCACTTCTTCATATTTCGGTGCTTGCCCAAATTCGGTGGTAATTAAAAAAACTTCATGTCCCAGTTTCACCAATTCTGGATAAAGTTCACCCACATGACGCGCAATTCCACCCACGATACGCGGCGGAAATTCCCAAGTCAACACCAATATTCTCATAGTCCTTTCACTCCCCACCCGTTACAAATCTCTATATATAGAAACATCTGAAAATATCAGTTTGGCAAGAAAAGTTAATCTTATAGTGGTAAAATTTATTGTTTCTTAATATTGTGTCTCTCCAAATCTGATTCTATAATTCACATAGCTATGCTCCTCAATTAGTAACTTTACTTTTTTATCAAGTAAAACTCTAGCTTTTTGACAAACACCTCTTTATTATCACTGGTATGTGATCAAGCATCTCTAATTTTCAGCTTGCAGTTTGGTTTTGCTACGAAACAGGTAAATTTAAATTTATTGAAAATTTTCCACTATTAACTTCAATACATTATTGATGGTGAATCATGCCAGATAAAAATTTTCTTCCCATGATCTGTAAGGGATTGACAAAATCAACGATCTTTTGGTTAATCTTAAGCCTTGTATTTTCAATATACTACAGCTGTTTGGGATTACAGAAGGCATTTTCTAGCCAGTATGTCATTCAAGATGATGCTAGAGCGTATGTGATTTGGATGCAAAGATTTATAGATGCAAATCTGCTACCAAATGACTTAATTGCAGATTACTTTCAATCCATCACACCCACAGGATACGCACTACTATATAAATCTTTGGCGATTTTGGGAATAAACCCATTATTTACTAGTAAGATATTACCTCTTTTCTTAGGTCTAATCACAACTATTTATTGTTTTTTATTTTGTCGGCAAATCTTGACGAAACCTTCTACAGCATTCATGGCAACTTTGCTCTTAAATCAAAGTTTATGGTTCAAAACAGATTTAGTTTCGGCAACACCCAGAAGCTTTATTTATCCGTTGATGTTAGCTTTTTTTTACTATTTAAATCGTCAATCTTGGTTTGCAGTTACCTTAATAATTATCCTAGAGTCTCTATTTTATCCACTGGCAGTCTTTATTTCGGCAGGAATATTATGCCTCAAACTATGGAGAAAATATATTTTATTACTAAGTATATTGTGTATCGGTTTTTTGGCAATGCTACCGTACATCATATCCTCTTCGGAATATGCTCCTGTAGTGACAGCCAGTCAAGCGTGGAATATGCCGGAACATTGGGTAGAAGGAAGGCATCCTTTTTTTAATCAGAATCCTTGGGTATTTTGGTTAATTGGTCAGCATAGTGGAATTTTACCACCTTTAATGCCGCCTTTGATTTGGTTTTTTTTGCTTTTTCCTTGGATGCGACAAAAATCATCGAAATGGCGATTTATTCAAAGTATTAACCGAGAAAACATTAATCTATTTTGGCAGATAGCTATAGTCTCATTATCTCTTTATTTTGCTGCACATATTATTTTCTTGAAGCTATTTTTTCCAACTAGATATATTTTACATACAGCTAGAATATTATTTTCAGTTCTGAGTGCCATTGTTTTGACAAATATTTTTGATAAAGCAATCAATATATCTAAAAATAATCGCAAATTTGGTTTTATCAACCAGAGAATAGGCTTGAGAATTCTAGCCAGCATATTGCTGATTATCTTACTATTTTATCCAAATTTTCTCAAAACCTACCCCAAAACAGATTATAGAGTTGGGAGACAGGCAAATTTATACGAATTTATTCAAAAACAGCCAAAAGAAACTTTAATTGCTACCCTTGCAGAGGAGGGTGATAATTTACCGATATTTGCTCAAAGATCAGTTCTAATTGCCAAAGAATATGCTTTGCCGTTTCATCTAGATTATTACTCAAAAATTCGTCAACGAAGTCTCGATTTGATCCAGGCACAGTATACTGATAATGTTGCAATCATCCAGCAATTTATCAAAAAATATGATGTAGATTTTTGGCTTTTGGAAAAAGGTACTTTTGAAGTAGAATATTTGATAAGTAAGACCTGGCTTAAAAGTTTTCAACCGCAATTTAATCAAGCATTAACTAATTTACGGCAAACAAAAGAATTACCTTTGAGTCAGCTGATGCAAAGTTGCCACGTCTACCAAGATAATCATTGGACTTTAGTATCAGGTAAATGTTTGATTCAGCAGACTGACAGTAAGTAAACTTAGCCTGTATTATTCTGTGTATTCTTATCTAAATAAATCACAATATATCAAATTATTTATAATTATCAATACTATGACTACTAAAATAGCTGATATCCAAAACTTACTAGCTGATTTAATCTCCCGTTATGGTTCCCTTGTCGATTATCTCATAATTCGTTTGGAAGAATCTGAAGGGACAGATATTGTACTACGTGGTGATAAACTAGAAACCCTCAGTGAAGGTGTTTCCATTGGGGGACAAATTAGAGCATGTTATAAAGGTGGCTGGGGATTAAGTAGTTTCAACCAATTAGCAACAATTACAGATCGGATTGAAGAAGCGATCGCAGCTGCGAGAATGGTAGGTGATGAGGAAACCATACTAGCACCTGTAGCTCCTGTCCAAGCGATATGTCATCTACCACTAACTGGCAGAAATCCCCGACAGATTTCCATTATCGAGAAAAAACAATTATGCGATCGCTATAATGATTTACTCAAGGATATAGATTCTCGAATCACTACCACCTCTGTACGCTATGCTGATAGTTCACAACGGGTAATAATTGCCACCAGTGAAGGTTCCATGATTGAACAATCCTGGGTAGACATGGAAATGCGGTTTGCCGCAACTGCCAGAAACGGGGAAACGGTGCAAACTGGCAGAGAAACAACTGGTTCTCGCAAAGCATTTGAAGATTTAACAGATTTAGATAATCAAGTAAAAAGTGCTGCACAACGGGCAATTTCTGCTTTATCTTTACCATCCATTAAAGGTGACATTTATACCGTAGTTATAGACCCTATACTGACAGGTTTATTCGTCCATGAAGCCTTTGGACACCTTTCAGAAGCCGATATGGCATACGAAAACCCTGATTTTCTAGAGGTTATGACCTTGGGAAGGAAATTTGGTCACGAAGAATTGCAGATATTTGATGGAGCATCTCCAGAAGGACATCGTGGTAGTTATTTTTACGATGATGAGGGCGTACCTGCAACAAATACGCAGTTGATTCAAAACGGTATTTTGGTGGGAAGACTTCATTCCCGCGAAACTGCTGGAAAATTAGGTGAAGCAGCAACAGGCAACGCTAGATGTCTAAATTATCACTATGCACCCATTGTGAGGATGACAAATACCTGGATTGAAAGGGGGAAAACTCCAGTGAAAGACTTATTTAGTGATATTAAACAGGGAGTATATGCCCGTAACTGGTTGGGGGGAATGACAAACGGTGAAATGTTTACATTTAGCGCTGGAGAAGCTTGGATGATTCGCAACGGCGAAATTGCTGAAGCAGTTAAGGATGTCACCCTTTCAGGCAATGTCTTTCAAACTTTAGCTGACATTGAGGGTATAGGTGATGATTTTTACTGGGATGAATCGGGAGGATGTGGAAAAGGAGGGCAAAATGGTTTGCCTGTGGGTTGTGGTGGTCCTAGTTTAAGGATACGTGATGTGGTAGTTGGGGGAGAATAATCTCACCCTACCTAAGCTGGTTTTTCTCTGCCTCCTTCTGGGCAACTTCGCTATATTGTTGATACAACTTAGCCCTAATTTGGGCTTCTTGGTACCGACTATAATCTGGCTGTACTTTACCCATCAAATCTGATGCCCTTTGCCAATTAGCAGCCAATTCTAACCATTGAGTTTTATTCTTTGCAGTCTTTCCAGTAATCGTCGCATCATTAGCAATTCGCACCGCAGCTAAAAAATACTCCTCGGAAGTTCTAATACTGCCGTTATTTGTAGAGTTTTTTGTTACGGCTTTAATTGGGGGTGTAATTGTGGTATAATTTGCATCTCTATTTTTCAATTTAAATTGATTCGCAAATAAAATATAAAATCCCCAACTTGTAGCACCTAAAAATGCAGATACAAACAGGATTGTTAGTAGCCAAGTTAAAAGTGATTTTTTTCTCTTCTTTTTATTATTAATTACAACAATGCTGGAGTTGTAGGTTTTAGGTAAATTAACCCTGACAATCTCTGATTTACGTTCTGGAAAATTTTGAGAAAACTGCTTAAATATGCCAGGTTTTTCTAAATAAATCTCTTCACACCATAACAATTGATTTTCCCCGTCTCGGTGAATTTCATCTAGCCAAAGTAACTGCTGTTCTCGGACAATTCGGCTATTGATATTTACCCGATGAATGTTACGTGGTGCAATTGATTCGAGAGTTTGCTGAATTTTGGAAACTAAACTTGATTTTTCCAGGTTTTCTGTTGTTTGGGCTTCGCAAAGCAGCTGTAACACTCCATCTGCAAAGACAGCCCTAGTTCTCACACCTGAATCAGCTAGTTCCTGATTCAAAATCTGAATAATTGCTGCAACACTTCCCTGACTAGCCTGCCAAGCAATATCATTTATTCGGTCTACCATTATTGGCATCTTATTTATAACGCTCTAACCCTAAACTGTTAATAAGTTTATTTACTAAATAGATTGATGTCGATGATTACAAAACGTTACTGAGAGATTTTATACAACAAATGCTTGAGTTGCCAAATTTTTAGAAGAAACCAGTTACATCCCTATCAGGAGTACAGAATTCTTTTAAATTTGGATTTCCTTGAGATTGGAATCATGTCAAATCAGCATAAATAAGCAGTTAAATATCTATTATAGTGTATGGGATGTAGCACCAAGTGTCAGTAGTTATTTAGCCTAGATTTTAAATCCTTACAGGGTTTGCAATCTACAGGTAAGTTGGGTGGAGGCTTTGCGTAGCTTCTTGCCAACTTTGGAAGCCAATCCGTGTCTACTCATAGAGTACCCAACAGTTATACTTTGAATTTTCCCCAAATATTTTGATGTTGGGTTATTACGCAAATGAGGTGATGAAGTGAACCCAAAAATCGTCGTGCGTCTCAACCCAAACTACAATCCGATGTACTACTTGTTCTTCGGAATTTGTTAACTGTATTGAAATAGTAAATTACTTTTGCAAGGATTCAGATTGATTTTGAGTAGATAGCAAAAAGCGCCTGGGAGTGTGACCGTGTTTCCACCCCAAGCGCTTTTTGTTTTCAACTTACTCCTCACACACCTCTATAATATAGGATGACTTTGGGAAAAGCGCAAGTGTTTTCAATAAAATTTTATATTTGACAAAATTTAGACCAAAAAATCTGGAAACAAGAGTGCTGAAGCGCAACTACATACCTGACAATCAAGACCACATTAACTTTTATGTGGTTAAAGACACGCTCATTTCCCACATCCGGTGAAGTCTTATGAAAATTTGAACCAATATTTTTATATAAACAGCAAAAAGCACCTGGGCGTGTGACCGTGTTTCCACTCCAGGTGCTTCTTGTACTTTCAACTTACTCCTCACACTCCTAGATAGTAAGTTGATCTGAGATAAAATACAAGTAGTTTGGGTGACAGTTTGAAAATTGGTCGATTGAAGTTGGGAATCATCTCCTCAATTCTCCTGTCGAAAGCACCTATAATTTACCAATGCAGTAATATATCTATAATTTCATCATTAAATTTGACTATGACCACCCAACCCCGCCGCTACCACATTACTACCTTCGGTTGCCAGATGAATAAAGCCGACTCGGAACGTATGGCTGGAATTTTAGAGGAAATGGGTTTCGAGTGGTCTGAAGATCCTCATGAGGCAAATTTAGTTCTGTTCAACACCTGTAGCATCCGCGATAATGCTGAACACAAAGTATATTCTTACCTGGGAAGATTAGCACGACGCAAGCATGACGAGCCAGATTTAACTTTGGTGATGGCTGGTTGTGTGGCACAGCAGGAAGGTGAATCTTTACTGCGACGGGTTCCGGAATTGGATTTGGTGATGGGACCTCAACATGCCAATCGGTTGAAAGATTTACTCCAACAGGTTTTTGATGGTAATCAAGTTGTAGCAACTGAAGCGGTGTATATCATGGAGGATATTACCAAACCTCGCCGCGATAGTAGTGTGACATCTTGGGTAAATGTAATCTACGGTTGCAATGAACGCTGTACTTATTGCGTTGTCCCTGGGGTACGTGGTGTAGAACAGTCGCGGACACCGGAAGCAATTCGGGCTGAAATGGAGGAATTGGGAAGGCAAGGTTACAAGGAAGTAACTTTGTTAGGGCAAAATATTGATGCCTATGGACGGGATTTACCTGGCACAACTCCTGAAGGTCGTAATTTGCATACTTTGACGGATTTGCTGTATTTTGTGCATGATGTGCCGGGAATTGAAAGGATACGCTTTGCGACATCTCATCCCCGTTATTTTACTGAACGCTTAATTAAAGCCTGTGCAGAATTGCCTAAGGTTTGTGAGCATTTCCATATCCCTTTCCAATCTGGTGATAATGAAGTGTTGAAACGGATGTCACGAGGTTATACACACGAAAAATACCGCCGGATTATTGATAAAATCCGGGAATATATGCCAGATGCCTCAATTAGTGCAGATGCAATTGTGGGTTTCCCTGGGGAAACAGAGGCTCAATTTGAAAATACACTGAAATTAGTTGCAGATATTGGCTTTGACTTGGTAAATACTGCCGCATATTCTCCACGTCCAAATACACCCGCAGCTTTGTGGGATGAGCAGTTGAGCGAAGAAATTAAACAAGATCGCTTGCAGCAACTTAACCATTTAATCAATGTTACAGCATCAGAGCGATCGCATCGCTACTTGGGACGGGTTGAAGAGATTTTGGTGGAAGAACAAAACCAAAAATATGCGAATCAGGTGATGGGAAGAACAAGAGGTAATCGCTTGACTTTCTTTGATGGCGATATTAACGAGTTGCGAGGTAAGGTAGTAAAGGTAAAAATTACCGAAATCCGCGCTTTTAGCTTAACTGGGGAAGCTGTAGAGGTGCGAGAAGTTGTTTCGGTGTAGAAGTAAAGCCAGATTCGATCTAAGCTAAAACATTGTTGGCTCTAGGCAGAAAATAAACATAATTATATGGCGAACAAAGATATCATCCCGGTGATTGTGAATGGTGCAGCGGGTAAAATGGGGCGTGAAGTGATTAAAGCGATCGCACAATCACCAGACATGCAGTTAATGGGTGCGATTGACAATAATCCGGCACACCAAGACAAGGATGCGGGGGAATTAGCTGGGTTAAGTGAACCCTTGGAAGTGCCAATTACCAACCAATTGGAACCGATGTTGGGATATGTTGCCGGAGAAAGGCAAATGTCACCAGGGGTAATTGTGGATTTCACCCACCCAGATGGAGTATACGATAATGTTCGCAGCGCGATCGCATACGGCATCCGTCCCGTAGTGGGAACCACCGGACTCAGTACAGAACAACTCCAAGACTTAGCCGATTTTGCCGACAAAGCCAGTACAGGTTGCTTAGTTATTCCTAATTTCTCAATTGGGATGGTACTTCTACAGCAGGCAGCAGTTACCGCATCTCGATACTTTGAAAATGTGGAAATTATTGAGTTACACCACAACCAAAAAGCAGATGCACCAAGCGGTACAGCGATTCAAACCGCTCAAATGTTAGCAGAACTAGGTAAACCATTTAACACACCATTAGTAGAAGAAACGGAGAAAATTACCGGGGCAAGGGGTAGCCTTGCAGATGAAGGAATTAGAATCCATAGTATCCGCTTACCTGGTTTAATAGCCCACCAAGAAGTGATTTTTGGCGCTGCCGGACAAATATATACCCTCCGCCATGATACAAGCGATCGCGCTTGCTATATGCCCGGTGTATTACTGGCAATTCGCAAGGTTCTTCAGCTAAAGTCATTAGTATATGGGTTAGAGAAGATACTCTGAATTACACTAGGGATGGGAAATAGAGAATTATCATCTGTCGGTAATTAGCAGTTAGAAACACTTAACTGCTGTCTCCTTCCTCCCATCTCCTGCATTCCGCCATATATTATTTACCTTTAATCCAAAATTACTAATGCTTGTCCCACTGACTCGCCAAAAATTCGAGCAATTAATTCCTACCATTGCCACTGGTCCGCAGTACAAATATTGCTGGGGAAAATTTACTGATTTTTTACGGCGATTATTAATATCCGTAGTAGCAGCAATTGTACTTCTGATAGTCAGATCACTTCTCGGAGATTTGGGTTCCTTTGTCTTTGTATTCGGCTTCTTTGCCGCCCTATATTGGTTGTGGGGTCCGGTATTTATTGCCAGTATCCGAAATCTCAAATGTCGTCGTTATAAATACAGTGGTTTTTTCCAAGGCAGAGTTTTAGATTACTGGATTTCCGAAGAATTAGTTGGTAAACAAGAAACTGTTAATAACAAAGGTGATTTAGTCATCGTTGAAAACCGCGAAAAACGGATCAATTTAGAAATTGGTGATGACAGCGGATTCACTGCCGAAATTCAAGCACCGCTAAGAGTTGCCTATAAAGCCATTGCCCTGGGGCAAATCGCCGAAATGATTGTCATGTCAAATCGACCAGATTTAAGCCAAATCGAAGAAATTAGCGATGTTTACATCCCTAGTCGGGAAATCTGGGTCAGTGATTATCCTTACTTACAGCGTAATTTCTTTATCGAAGTTGGTCTACGTTTGCGTGATGATAACCAAAACCTTCCCCGTCGTCCCCGTCGTGATGATGAGCAAAGAGAAGATAACCCACGTAATCCACGTAACCAGCGACAAAGACGCAGAAATCAAGATGAAGAATACGATTATTAATCAGGTTCATTGTGTTTTTCATGGGGATTTTTAGTTGATTTAAAGATTATTCAATTGAAGCATCCTTGTAGAGACGAGACATGTCACGTCTCTCTTTGTGTATCATCGTTATTTCAGATCCCCGACTTTTTCAAAAAGCCGGGGATTTAAAATCCTTATCGCCATTCACCAGAGACGGTGAAAGCTGACCAATAATAGGGACTTTGCCATTTGGGATCCTGGGATAACTTGATTTGTGCGGCACGCATTGCCGCAGCCGGGGTTTTATTTTCCTGTAACATCTGTTTATAAAATTCCTGCATTAATACTGATGTTCCTTCGTCGTCTACACTCCACAGGGAGACTGCAACTCGTTCTGCACCTGCATACATTAATCCTCTTGTCAACCCAATTAAACCTTCACCGCTGACGTTTTTTCCAAGTCCTGTTTGACAAGCACTCAAAACAACTAATTCGGCTGGGTAATCTCGGTCGAATAAATCCCCCAAACTCAGAAGACCCTTTATTTGCTTGCCTTGTTTGTCAACTAGGGATAGGATAATGCCTGAATTTTCTGGCTTTTCCCCGTCTGCAATGCCGTGGGTAGCAAAGTGGAGAATTTTGAATTGGTTGAGTGCGGGATTAGTTGCCCAGTTGTAATTTGCCTCAAAGTTGAGCGCTTCTAAGATATTTGGAGACTTGTTTAAGGATTTGACAAGATCTAAAATTTTCTTGGCTTCAATTCCACTATTGGGAAGTCTACGCCAACCATTGCGGTTAAGCTTTTTCGCGGAACGTTCTAAAGTAGAACGTTCAACTTCCAGTCCAGAAGTGAGTTGAGATTTTGCTCTTGATGCGGAATTTTGTCTCACACCTTGAAGTTCTGGTGCAAGTTCATCCTTGCAATTTGGATCTGGATTAGTTAAGCGACAGTCGGTATCACTATATACAGGGTCGGCAAGAATAGCTATGGTTTTCGGTGCGGGTGTGCGGTTTGCCAGTTCTTTTCTTTGGGTTGCAAGGGCTGTAACTGAGGGCAAATTGACGATTTCATGATTAATCATCAAAGGTTGGTATGGGGTTGATTTTTGGGTTTGTTTTGTGCCAACGTTTGGGTTTTGTAGAGACGCGAAATTTCGGGTCTCTACATTTGCCTGTGGGGGATTTATGTCAGGTAACGCCGCAAAGGAAACAGTTTGCAATGCACCATCAGCAACAATTAGCAACCGCTTTTTCCCTAACTTGTTAGCGACAGGTGCGAGAATCATTTGACTCAGTTGGGAAGCTGTTTGACTGATTTCATCAGGATGATCTTTGCCATAGGGAGTAGGACTAGCGAGAATCGCATCTCGGAATTTTTCTACTGCTTTTTCAATATCTTTAGCTTTGGGGAGTTCGTAAACTTGGAGTGAATCGGGTGTAACTAACCAGAGATAACTACGTTTCTCTCCAAGGGAATATTGCAACAAGATAGTGTCTTTATCCAGTTGTTGCTGAATTTCAGGTAATTTTAAAATGTCCTTATTCGGATCTGGGTTGATTAATTGAGCATATTTCGGGTTAGAAATTCTGATTTTGGCTTGCAGTTCTTTGTATTGATTGCGAAGATCTACAATTTCTGTGGTGAGTCTTTGAGTCGCATTTTTGATGATGAGTTCGTTTGTATTGGGTGATTTTCCTAAGTTTTCTAGTAGTGTTTCTCTGGCGTTAATTTGTTGTAATAAACTAGTTTCTTGTTGTAATAGTTCTGGGTTTGCACCTTTACGGATTTTGGCGTTGGATTCTTTGAGTAAATCTACTAAACTTCTAGCGCGGGAGCGTTCTGATGTGTTGAGTGCTAATGCATCGTAGCCTTTTGATGGTTGTTTTTTGTGGAGTTCCATCAATAAGTCGATTTTGAATTTGTAGTAATCTTGTTTAGTGGCAAAATAAGAAGTACGCAAGTCTTTGTCATCAACTTTGTTGCGAGAACTTTCAATGATGTCGGTTGCTTGTTGAATATCTTCTAGGGCAACTGTGAGATTACCTCGATCTCGTTCAACCTTTGCCATTTCGTATAAAATGATAGCTTGCTCTGTTGTATTTTTAGTTTTCTGCCGCAGTGCCAAAGATTGTTTGAAAGCTTCAATCGCCTTTTGTGGCTGTTTTATCTCGGCATACACTTTACCCTGGATTCGGTATGCGCTAGCTTGATATGATATGTCTCCAGCTTGACGTGATAGGGATATTAATTGATTGATAGTTTCCAGGGCTTCTGGATATTTTCCTGCGGCTTGATATGCCGAACTCAAATTGTTCAGCGAAAGACGTTCCCCGAATTTAAGTTTCTTTTTACGACATAATGCTAAAGCTTGTTCGGCAGAATCAATTGCTTGTGGATAATTTTTGAGGAATTCATATACTCTGGAAATATTTGTAAGTTTGATGATTTCTGCATTCGCGTTACCTTTTTCATAATTATATTTCAGCGATTGCTGCAAATATTTTAATGCTTCTTTATAATCAATACTTGCTTCATTTGTAGAAGAATTTACTTTTTCAGAAAATTGCCCTCTTATAAAATAAGTCTTAGCAATACCAAGTTTAATTATATCAATAAATGTATCAAACTTTATCTGTTTAGATATCTTCATCGCTTCTTGAAAAGTGCTAAGGCTTTGCTCGTAGTCTCCTAAATCTCTATAAAGACTTGCTAGAGAATACAAAACAGAAACTTCTAGTGTACGGTTTATTTTACTAAAAATATTTACTGCTTTTTTAAAAGCATCTATTGCTTGCTGATATTCGCCCTTAGTCTGATATAAACTACCTATACTTTCAAGAGTAGATGCTACTGATGATGGATTATTTAGGGTTTGAAATTTTGCCAAAGATTTTTGATAAATATCCAGCGCTTTTTCAATGTCACCTAAGTTCGCATAAACACCACCAAGAGCATCCAAACTATTTGCTTCTTCCAGTGGTTCTCCTAATTGATGGGCAAGGGTTAATTGTTGATTTGAATAAACAAGTACCTGTTTATAGTCAAATAATGTGAGATAGCTAGTAGAAATTTCTCGACGATTTAAATACTTTTGAAAAATCAACTTTTTTTTTGTAATTACAGTACATTCTGCTTTCTTTATTTGGCGTTCTTGTTCTGGAACTTGATCTAAATTACAATCTGGAACAATAATTTCTGGATGCTGCTGTATTTTTTGCTCTATTTCGCCTTCTAACTTTAATACTTGCTGAACATATTTATCTACCTGCTGAACTTCGCCTTTCCTAGCGTAAACTGAAGCAATACCAACTAGATTTCCTGATTTTCCTAACAATTTGTTTATTTTTTCATTTATTTCTAATGCTTGCTTGTAAAAATGAATAACTTTATCAGATTCTTGTAATATGCTGTATGTCTGAGCAATTAAAGATAGGATATCTGCTTGTTTTGGTAAATTATTTATATTTTTTGCTATCTCTAAGGCTTCATTATAATATTTGAGCGCCTCTTGAACCTCACCATGTTGAAAATGGATACCAGCTATATAGAATAACGTATCCATTATATGATTTGGGTTATTTTCAGTCCGAGCCAATTTTAATGCCTCGTTGAGAGAATTAAAAGCTTTTTGTTTTTCTCCTAATTCTGTATACACTTGAGCAATTCGCTCCAGAGCCATATTTAGAAGCTCATTATCTTTTAATTCGCGGAAAACGACTAAGGAATTTTCAAGATATTCCACAGCCTTTTTATTTTCACCCAACTTTGAATATATACCTCCAATAGCTAACAGCAAGACAGCTTCAGTTTCACGAACTTGATCAAAAGCAACTTTCACATCTTGTCGCTGATGAATTTTTAATGCTTGTTTGTATTTAGCTATAGCTTGTTTTCGAGATTCTAATGTTCCTTGCTGCTGTAGATTTTGCCCTTCTTTCTGTAACTTGTGTGCTTCCTCTAACAATGCTTTCAACTTAGGATCAACATTTCTATTTACTGGGTTCTCTTTCTTTGTGGCTGGCTGCTGTGCTATTTGTAACTCTGCAAGTTTAGTTCTTGCCCCAACTGAATCTGAGAGAAAAACCATGCTTAATAGACAAATTAAGCTGTAATAGTTGATTTGGCGTAGCGAAAACTTGATAAATCCCTGGTTATTTCTGCACCTATTCATTTTTGAGCCTCAATCAAGATTTTTGGTCGTAGCAAATTAGACCGTATAAATACGGTTATTGGGACAAGAATAATTTTTCTATTTCCGGAGATATACTGAATTATATAGTGGTCAGTTTAAAGCTAAAGTGAAGAGTCAGTAAACCTGGTTTCAGTTTTTGCAACAGGATTTAGATCCCCGACTTCTTGAAGAAATCGGGGATCTTGTGGTACGGGATAAATCTCGTGGCAGCTTAACCTTGCGTCGGTGGTGGAAACCCGGTTTCTTTGGTGGAGGATGAAAAATTGTGGTGTTGAAGGTGGTGAAACCGGGTTTCTGAGATGCTGCTAAGATTAGCGATACCTACGGTGGTAAACTACGCGCTTTACTTAAACCGTAGGAATATTAGGTTATAGGACTTACGCATTGACAGAAAACAATAAATATATGTTGCGGGAAAACCATATTTCTCGTAGGGGTTTAGCAATGCTAAACCCCTACCCCACGGTTAATTTATCGCTAAAAACAAATTGGTCAAAGTCTGAAACAAGCTATTTCGGTGAAATCATACCATGACTAATTTGTACAGTGCGTAACTCCTAGGTTAGTAGTCTTTATGTTAACTTTTTGAAGTTTTCGAGATGAATTCATAATTACTTTATAGTCATGGATTGTTATTTAGTGAAAATAACGAGAAGATGAGGATCTAAAAAATTTCGTCTGTTCCGGAACACCGATAAATACACTTGTATATCAAAAACAAATGTACAGTATCTGAGTTCAATAATCCTATACACCAATGAGTTTTGCATGATTCGACAAACTGCTTTTTGCTTCGCTTTAAGTACGCTTGTCTTTGCTAGCGGGTTGACGGCTAATTCTATCACCAGTCAATCTCAATCCAGTCAATCGGATCAAAGCAAGTCGTTATCAACAGCGTCAAGTAAAGTTGCACCTATTAATAATTTTAAAACTACGGATTTAGAAAAATCAGTTTTTGAGCAAATTAATCGATATCGGGTTGCTAAAGGCTTATCTAAATTAACCCTTGATGCCAGAATTAGTAAGCAAGCCAGGATTCACAGCCAAAATATGGCAGTTGGGAAAGTGCCTTTTAGTCATAAAGGCTTTGAAAAGCGAGTAAATTCAATTTCTATCGGCTATCAAAGTGCATCTGAGAATGTGGCATTTAACCAAGGGTATGATGATCCTGTCGCAGAAGCGGTGAGTGGGTGGATTAAGAGTCCTGGACATTTGGTAAATATTAAAGGGAATTATAATCTGACGGGAGTTGGAGTGGCGGTAAATCGTGAGGGTGAGGTTTACCTAACTCAACTTTTTCTTCGCAGTCGATAGTTTAAGCAAATTTTTGCACAATAAAGTAGTGTTTGCTGGATACTAATGATCTGGTGGACACTATATTTATTTTTGAAGATTCATGACATTATCAGATTTTCAGGCTTGCGATCGCGATCTCGATGAAACTACACTAACTGCGTACCTCCAATCAGATGCCATTGCCGTTGACACGGAAACTATGGGGTTAATTCCCCAACGCGATCGCTTATGCTTAGTACAGCTATGTAATCCGGATGGTAACGTTACAGTCATCCGCGTTGCTAAGGGGCAAACCGCAGCACCAAACTTGAAAAAGCTGCTAGAAGCGGAAAATATTGTCAAAGTTTTCCATTTTGCCCGTTTTGACTTGGCAACCTTACGTCGCTACCTTGATATCTTTGTACAGCCTGTTTTTTGTACCAAAATCGCCAGTAAACTTGCCCGTACCTATACCAATCGTCACGGATTGAAAGATTTAATTAAAGAATTAGAAAAAGTAGAACTTGACAAAACTGCCCAAAGTTCTGATTGGGGAAATGCAGCAAATTTGTCTGACGAACAACTAAGTTATGCCGCCAATGATGTACGCTACCTTTTAGGTGCTAGGCAAAAACTGATGAGTATGCTGCAACGAGAAGAACGTTGGCAATTAGCAGAGGAATCTTTTAAATGCTTACCCACCATAGTTTCTTTGGATTTAAACCAATTTAGTGATTTATTTGAACATTAGGAAAACAGGGAACAGGGAACAGTAAACAGTGAACAAATTTGATAACTGGTAACTGATAACTAGTAACTGATAACTAGTAACTGGTAACTAGTAACTGATAACTGATAACTAGTAACTGGTAACTGATAACTGCTAACTTTTATTACCCATGATGAAATTAATTGCTTTGATTTTTTGCTTATTGTTGGCGTTGGGTTGGGGACAACCTGTAATGGCGCAAACTCAGCCGACGCAGGTGACTCAAGAAGAATTACAGCGCTTGAATGATGTTACGAATCAAGCCTTTGCAGCCACTGACAAGGGGGATTTTGTCACAGCGGAGAACTATTGGACACAAATTCTCGAAGAGTATCCTAATAATGCAGCGGTTTGGAGTAATCGCGGTAATTCGCGGGTAAGCCAGAACAAATTAGAGGCAGCCCTAGGAGATTATAACCGCGCAGCAGAACTAGCACCAAATGTTACAGACCCCTACTTAAATCGAGGTGCAGCGTTAGAGGGCTTGGGTCGGTGGGAAGATGCGATCGCCGATTATAATCATGTATTGGAGATAGATCCCAAAGATGCGATGGCTTACAACAATCGAGGTAATGCCGAAGCTGGATTACGTCAATGGGATAAAGCAATTGCAGATTATCAAAAGTCGGCAGATATTGCCCCTAATTTCGCCTTTGCCCGTGCCAATTATGCCCTAGCATTATACGAAACAGGTGAGAAAGATGAAGCAATTCGTCAAATGAGAAATATTCTGCGTAAATATCCCAAATTTGCAGATGTTCGTGCCTCAATTACCGCAGCACTGTGGGCAAAGGGTGAACAGGGAGAAGCTGAAAGTAATTGGGTGGCAGCAGTAGGATTAGATCCGCGCTACAGAGATATCAATTGGGTAAAAAATACCCGGCGTTGGGCACCTAGTATGGTAGCAGCTTTAGATAAGTTTTTAAAGCTACAGTAATATCAGCTTGGTGAATGATTGTTCATTAGGGTGTAAAAGATTACACCCTAGTTTTGGATAATTAACTCATCCCTAAAAAAAATAGTACCAGTCGAAAAAAAGAATTTTTATGATTCCGAACTGCTGCTAACTTGTTCCAAAAGTGCAGCAACATCACTACGACTGAGCTTTTCCTTGCCCAGTGCGATCGCATCCAGGGTACCATAGGCTAAAGCTAAGGGAATCTGACAAAAATCCAAGGCTGGACCCTTGGGTAAAGACTGGGTATAAGCATCTGCTAAAATTAAATTTCGTCTTGCATAAGCTTGGATTGCCGAAGCATCCCAACCTGAAGGCATAAAATTTACTCCCCTGCTAAAGTCTTCGTTATGGTTACGAACAATATTCACCGCTTGCAAACCTCGTCCAAAGCCGATAGCATGGGTGCGGTTGGTTTTTGTACCATCAAACCAACTCCACAAATCGGAAAGCATTAAACCCACAGCACCTGCAACACCAAAAGTATACCGATCCAAATCGGCTTCATTATCAATTCTCCAATTGCGTTCTGCCCAATATGCCATTCTTTCAGACATTGCGGCTGTTGCGTCCCAGATCCGTGGAGCAATAGTTTCTGGTGCCAGAATTGACCACTCCCGAATCCGTAATGTTACTTCGGGCAAAATGTCTTCATAACCATAAAAACTATCAGCAAATGCATCCGCGACAAAGCCGTCAACACCTGCTTGGAGAGTTAAACTAATTTTTCTTAAGATTTTTGCTTTGGATTCAACATCAAGGGTAGGATGATCTTCAACTTCATCGATTGCCCGCATACATAAATAAGCTGAAGCAACTCCTTCCTGTAAGCATCTTGGTAAACGCACAATGGGAATATAAAAGGTTCTGCTGGTTTCTTTTAATATTTCTAAAGCATCATTGCGTAAATCCATGTTTCACACTCCTCACAATTATTGTCCCCTCAGTCTGAAGTTTCTAGCCTTCTGGATAATGTCTATTTATTTTTAATTAAAATTTAAGAGTTGATTCGCGTTTACTCAAAGTATAGGATATTGGAGGTAAATTTCCATGTGGATATTCCTTCTAAGCTGTATTCAAGTTTGGCAAGTTTAGAACTAAACTTAATTGGTTTTGATGTCCATCCAATTTTTTGTAAAAACCATATCAGCATGTGTATCTTTAACAACTAGAAAAAGCAAATTTTCGTCTTTAGTTTTAGATAATGCCTAATTTGTCAAGGTCAGTTAATTGTATTGTTACATTTTGTATACATCCAGATTTCAAATTTAGCTTCTGAAGCCAAAACCGTTTCCAACGAACCATATTGTTGAATGCAAAATTTCTCAAATTCTGTGATTACCTGTTCAAAGATATTATCAGATATTTGCCAACATAACCCATAAGCCCGTAATTTCAAACACCTGAGTAATTCCTCAACTGTATTAGTAACTAACCATTTTTTCGCAATCGAGTAGTTTCCTTGATATCCCTGACTTTGGAGGTAAGCATCAACGTTGATTTCAGTAATTGAGTTAGGTGATTGTTGTCTTGAGAAAGGTTGATATTTAGCCAATATAGCCCGAAAGTGGTTTTCAAACTCCAACCTAGCTAGAGGTGTCAACCATTGACAGTTAAGATAAAATCCCCCTATTTTAGTTATCTGCATTACTTGATTGAGAAACTCTTGCCAGTTATGAACAGCATGAATCATATGGCAAGTTATCACAACATCAAAACTCTGATTCGGAAAAGGTAATAGTGATGCGTCTGTCTGGATTAATGTTAAGTTATCAGGAATTTCCTGGAACTTATAGCGAAACTGATTCAACATTGATTCAGATATATCAACTCCTGTAACTGGATACCCAAGTTTCACTAAAGGAAAAACATTTAAACCTGTACCCACCCCTGGTTCTAAAAAGGAAGTGTCAGGAGTTGCATTCACCAATTTGAGTATATAGTTGATGACATCTTCGGCTATTGCTGCTGTTAACCATCGAGTCTCGTCGTAAATATGGGCAATATTGTTATAGTAGTTTGACTTTTGCACCATAATTTTAGATTTAGTTGGCAATTGTAAGTTCTAAAATAAACGATTAAAGTCGATAAATCAGGATATTTACATCTGAATAATCGAAAATAGTTACAGAATGCAGTAGAAAATAGAATTGTGTGCTAATTATTATTGTTCAAAATTTTTCTGTTGACTTAATTTCTCGCAAATCTGCTGTATACCTTCCTAATGCCAATAGGGGAAAATATTGCTGGTACATATGATATTTCAAATAAAAATGACAAGGGAAACCTGTTCCTGTGAATTCTGATTCGTACCAACTTCCATCTTCCTGTTGTGTGTCTAATAAATAATTAATTCCCCTCTCAATTGCCACCTTCATCCAATCTTCTGTTATCACTTCGTCTGCGGCAATTAAACCCAAGATTGCCCAAGCTGTTTGAGATGCAGTACTATTACCTTTTCCTTTCAAACTTGCATCGTTGTAACTACGACAGGTTTCACCCCATCCCCCATCAGGGTTTTGACATTGAATCAACCAAGTAGCACCTCGCTGGATATTTGCTTGATGCTTGTGAGGGTTTACCAAAGCTAAAGCGGCTATGACTCCGCTGGTACCATATATATAGTTAACTCCCCATCTCCCAAACCAACAACCTTCAGATTCCTGTTCTTTGATCAGGTATTCGAGGGCGCGTTCCAAGTTAGGATGGGGAATAGATAGATGACATGCACCCAACATCTCAATTACCCTAGCTGTAACATCTGCTGTATTGGGGTCAATCATTGCCTTCAAATCGGCATAGGGTAATAAATTCAGCCAATCTTGGTTATTATTCAGATCAAAAGCTGCCCAACCACCAGCTTCACACTGCATAGAAGCTACCCAATCTAAAGCACGTTCGATTGCTGCTGTTTTTAAGTTTTCATTTGGTAACTTGGCAACATCCAATGCCATTACCACCACTGCGGTATCATCAACATCAGGATAGAAACGATTTTCAAATTCAAAAGCCCAAGCACCAGGTTTTCCATGACGGTTTTTTACAGCCCAATCACCATAATCGAGAATCTGTTTTTGCAGTAACCATTCACCAGCCTTAACTATCGCCGGATGATCTGATGGTACACCGGATGCAACAAGCGATCGCATTACCCAAGCAGTGTCCCAAACTGGTGAAACACAGGGTTGTACACAATAACTCGAATCGGTTTCGATGGCAAAATTATCAATTGCTGTTAGTCCCCGCTGTACAATCGGGTCATTGACATCGTAACCCAAACTCCGCAACGCCAAGAGTGAATTTAACATGGGGGGAATTATTCCCGCCCAATCCCCTGTAGCTTCTTGACGTTCTAAAATCCATTTCTCGGCAGCTTCTATTCCAGCTTTTCGCAAAGGTACCAAATTCCAGCTTTCGGCAAATTTAAAGACTTGATCTAACCCCAAGAATACATCAGTCCAATCATAGTTTTTTGGGATTTCATACTTAACATTTTCAATCCCTTCTGTGTATAGTTCATCCAGGGTAATCCCCGGATTTGTAACATACACAGGCTTTTTGTCAAAAACAATCAGTAAAGGTACCGTACTAGAACGTGCCCAGCTTGATAATTCATAAATACTAAACCAGGGATTATCTGGTAGTAGCATCACCCAAGGAGGCAAAGAAGGGACACCACGCCAACTGTAGCAGCCAATCAAAGCTAAGTGAAACTTTGTAAAGATGCGAGTCTTAGAAATACCACCATGTTGGAGAATAAAATCACGGGCACGGATCATGGCTGCATCGTCTGCCGTGACTCCCAATAATTTCAGCGCCATATAAGCCTCCACCGAGGTGCTAATTTCGCCCCCATCACCATAAAATAACTCCCATCCACCATGTTCCCGTTGTTGAGAACGCAGATATGCTTCAATTTTGTTCAGGGGTCTAGATGTATCAGTTCCCCAGATTTTGTGGAGAAGCACAGCTTCAGCAGTAATGGTGACATTAGATTCTAATTTTGACCACCAAAAACCATCCCCATATTGGCGTGATAGCAAATAGTTTTGGCTAGATGCGATACTTTGGGAAAGTCGTAAAGCCAATTGACTCTCACTCTGTAACGGTGTTTGATGATTACTTTCCCTGTCTTGAATTTGCATGTAGGGATTACTCAACCTGAAATAATAGTGGGAACATTGCACTACTTCGGTGACATTGTATTTTCCTATAGAAACAGTATATTTGGCAAGATATTTATGAATACAATGCTGGTGGCTGTAGCTTTTTTATCTTTATTGATTTGGCTATTTTTACTGTTTTTTCGTGGTAGATTCTGGGATGCAAAGACGATTTTGGAAAAGGAAGAGATTAGAGAAAATACTGAATTTATAAGCAATCAAGTATTAAATAATTTCAAGTTTCAAAAACCTTTGATTTGTGCAGTAATTCCAGCAAGGAACGAAGCAGAACTAATTTCAGCTACAATGGGTTCACTTTGTGACTCTTTGAAAGTATTGGGAGATATATCTACCAAAATTTACCTAGTAGACGATCACAGCACAGATGAAACAGCTAAAATAGCCAGAGAAACCGCTGCAAGTCTAAATCAACAAGAAAATTTCCAAATTATCTCCGCAGAACCCCTTCCCCCCGGTTGGAGTGGCAAACTATGGGCAATGGAACAAGGTATTCAAGCTGCAAGCAAAAATACACCCGATTATATTCTCCTTACCGATGCTGATATTCAACATCATCCAGATACCATTCAGCGGTTAATCAACAAAGCTGTAATCGAAGACTTGGATTTGGTTTCCGTGATGGTGCAACTGAGATGCGAAAGCTTTTGGGAACAGCTTTTAATACCTGCATTTGTCTTTTTCTTCCAAAAACTTTACCCATTTTTCTGGGTAAATAATCCTAGTAAATCCACTGCCGCAGCCGCCGGAGGTTGTATATTAATACGCCACCAAGCCCTCGAAGGAATTGGCGGAATTCAGGTAGTCAAAGAAGCCCTAATTGATGATTGTTCTTTAGCGACTGCCATCAAAAAAAAGGGGAAAATTTGGCTAGGACTTAGCACCTCAACCCTGAGTTTACGTCCCTATCCACATCTCAGTAATATTTGGGATATGATTGCCCGTACAGCATTTACTCAACTCAACTATTCACCACTATTATTAGTTGGTACTGTAATTGGGATGGTGATCATTTATTTAGTTCCGGTATTTGCCTTAGGGTATGGGATTTTGGCTGCAAATTGGTTATTGGCAGCCAGTGGTTTAGGCACATATATGATCATGATCATCGCCTATACTCCCACAATCCGACTGTATAAATGTCCTCCCCTATTTAGCCTCTGTTTACCAATCATCGGATTTCTTTACACCTTGATGACAATAGACTCAGCATTTCGACATTGGCAAGGGAAAGGAGGTGCATGGAAAGGCAGAGTTTATCAATCAACAACACGCTGAAGGTGATTTATTTTACATTCTTTCTAACACCCGAATTCCTAACAAAGATAAACCCAGTTTTAGCGTTCTCGCGGTTAAATCGCATAATGCTAACCGCGAGGTGCGTACAGGTTCTTCCGATTTCAAAACTGGGCAGTTTTCATAGAACTTGTTAAATTTATCACTGAGATTGTATAGATATTCACATAGACGATTTGGTAATAGTTCTTGCTCAACTTCGGCAATGACTTGATCCAGTTGTAATATGTGCTTTGCCAGGGTAAATTCAGCTTCTTCCTTTAAAAAGATTTTGACATTTGCTCCCAAATTGAGAAAATCTATATTACCTTCCCTAGCAATTCCTTGGGTGCGGACGTATGCGTAAAGCATGTAGGGTGCCGTATTCCCTTTCAATGACAACATCCGATCAAAGCTAAATTTATAGTCGGTGGTGCGATTTTGACTCAAATCAGCGTATTTCACAGCGCTGATACCAACCACCTCAGCAACATTACTGATAAATTCCTCAGTTTCTTGGCGTTCCTCTGCCTGTAAACGGGCTTCCAAGTCGGCACGCGATCGCGCGATCGCTTCATCTAACAAATCCCGTAACCTTACCACATCCCCAGAACGGGTTTTAAATTTTTTCCCATCTTCCCCCAACACCAAGCCGAAGGGTACATGAACTATTTCCACATCATCGGGAATCCATCCAGCTTTGCGGGCAACCTGAAATACACCAGTAAAGTGTCCCGCTTGTCCAGAGTCAGTAACATAAATTAACCGCTGTGCCTGATCCTGTTGCAAGCGGTAACGCAATGCAGCTAAATCGGTAGTGGCATAATTGTATCCACCGTCTGTTTTCTGGACAATTAGCGGTAGAGGTTGACCCTCTTTATTGGTGAAGCCTTCCAAAAATACAACTTTGGCACCTTGGGATTCTTCCAGCAAACCAGCTTTATCTAAATCTGCAACTACAGCAGCTAAGTAGGAGTTGTAGAAAGATTCTCCCCGTTCTTTGACGTTAATATCCAAAATATCGTAAATAATTTGGAACTCTTGGCGGGATTGTTCACACAGCAACTTCCAAGCCCGAATTGTATCTTCCGCCCCAGCCTGTAATTTGACAACTTCCTCGCGGGCTGTTTTTTGGAAGGTTTCATCCCCATCAAACCTGGCTTTTGCCTTTTTGTAGAATTCCACCAAATCCCCAATATCCAAAGCATTAGCAGTTGTCAACGCTTCGGGGCAAACTTCCCGCAGATATGTAATCAACATCCCAAACTGCGTACCCCAATCACCAACATGATTTAGCCGCAACACATCATGTCCTTGGAATTCCAAAATTCGGGCAATACTATCCCCAATGATAGTTGACCGCAAATGCCCAACGTGCATTTCCTTAGCAATATTGGGGCTGGAAAAATCCACAATTTCCCGCTTTGGGTTTTTGGTGATGGGTACACCCAAGCGAGGATCAGTTTGAATGCGATTAAGTTGAGCTTCTAAATACTCAGTTTTCAGGCGAATATTAATAAAACCAGGTTCTGCAATCTCCAACGCTTCGCAAATATCCGACACATCTAAATTTTCCACAATTGCCGTTGCCACAGCACGGGGTTGTTGTCCGAGTTTTTTTGCCAATGATAAAGACACATTGGACTGATAGTCACCAAACTTAGGATTATTTGTCGTCATCAACATCGGATCAGCTTCAGCATACTCCGCGCCAAAAGCCGTTCCCATCGCTGCCTTAATTTTTAACTTTAATTGTTCTTGTGTAGCGTTCATGTCTATTAATATCACACTACAGGGAATTCTATCCTGAATTACACCATCGCAACATCATCACGATTCACCAAATATTAATGTGTTTTCCAGTTAAGCGATCGCAAAGCAGCAACACTCTTGCAAAATCAAATAAATAGCCCAGAATCGACATGAAAAAACTCCCCTAAAGCTTTAGCCTGGGTTTTGCTAATTTCTCGCTTGCCATTGACAACTTCCGAAGTCACTCCACTGGAACCCAGAACCCCTACTAAATCAGCTTGTTTTAAATTACGAGCTTCCATCAAATGTAGCAGCATGGAGTGGGGATTTGATTCACCCATTGGGTATTGTTCATCTTCATATTTTTCAATTAAAGCGATCAAAAGTTCATACAACACAGATTCTTCCGCCGTTTTGTTTTGACGGTGTGCTAGTTTCTCAGCGAGTGCGATCGCATGTTCGTTTTCTTCGTCTGTTTTAATGACTTTCGGCTGGTACTCTACCAGTAAATTAGCATAAATGTCGGGATTAATAGTAAGGGTCATTTTTCCACTTATCTTTGTCGTATTCGGCATGAGTTAAAATATATTTGATAAAAATTGTGGCTTCATCATAGACAATATCTACTATCAAACGGTAATTATTGCCTTTGATATTAAAAACTGTAAAATTGCCTACTGCCTCTGCTGTTGAGTAACTTGCTTGTACTTCAGCCAGATTCGACCACTCAGCCTTTGTCGCAACCTTATACCAATTATCGAGTGCATCATAGGAATCTGTATGTTGTTCCCAGAATTTTCTCAGTTTTTTACGACTGATTACGTGCATTAAACTATTAACTTATTTTTATTTTAGAGTATTTATTTTTATTTTAGAGTATATGCTCTCATTATGAGAGGAATAAAGTCAAATATTTTTAGCATTTGCGTAGCCACTTCCTGTGTAGTATCACACAAAATTATCAATGTTGCCGTTTCAACTCTAGCAAAGGACAATCCACAGGGAGCATCTGACTTTTTCACTTGTCATTGCGATCGCTTAAGCAGCTCAACGTTGGTGTTTAGCTGGCAAATCCGGGTAGAAACGAATAGCACTTTGCACATCTTAACTATGGAGTAAAATGAGAATACTCCCAGATGAATCAAGTAAGTTATGTCAGCGAAGGACAAATTTCACGGTATTGTGAGATTCGCTTTGGAAAAAGACGGGTGGAATATTACAAACGACCCTCTATATATTGATTTTGGTCAAGTTCAGATGCGTATCGATTTGGGAGCAGAGAAGTTAGTTGCAGCAGAAAAGGAAGGGGAAAGAATTGCTGTTGAAATCAAAAGTTTTCTAAATCCATCAGCTATCACCGATTTTCATCTTGCTCTCGGACAATTCCTTAACTACCGTACTGCTCTTAGGGAAAAAGAACCAGAACGTAAGCTATATTTAGCTGTTGATGCAGAAACCTATAATGATTTTTTTACGCTTCCGTTTCTACAGCTTCAAATTCAAGAATTTCAATTAAAGCTGGTAGTTTACGATACTGAAACTCAGGAGATAGTAAGATGGATAAGTTAGAAAAATATAGGGAGTACATTCAGCAACTTTTGACAAAATATGGTAGTTATAAACCTTCCTATGGCGATGTAGAAGTAGAACAAATATTTGATACTGTACGCGATCATTATCAACTTGTTAATGTAGGCTGGGAAAATAAACGTCGTGTATATGGCTGTTCAATACACATTGATATCAAGGATGAAAAAATTTGGATTCAGTGGAATGGAACCGAGATAAATATTGCGGAAGAGTTAGTTTTAATGGGAGTTCCAAAACAAAATATTGTGATCGGATTTCATTCACCTTATAAAAGACAATTTACAGATTTTGCTGTTGGTTAGGAAGTAATGAATAAAAGAGCGATCGCTCAAACAGCTCAACGGCTAAAGTGAGCGGCGATAAATATGACTTAAACAAAGCGAAAAGGCTCTGCTCGTCCGCTCCACTACGTTGTTAGACATGGCTACTTGTCCTCACTCAAACTCGGTTTCATTAGCGCCAATCATCTAATATAAAAACGTCTGGTCGATTGTAACCAGGCTCGTTTGGCTTGTGCATGACGACACCGATGATTTCAGCACGAAAACGTCGAGCAACCATCCTGGAATAGGCTGCATCATGGCTGGTATTTACTCCAGCGACGAGACGCAACATTTTTTGAGTCGCCCCATACACTTCACACAGATCGAGTAACTGTTCAAACTGTTCTCCTGCTTGTATTCCTGGGCGTACTGCTCCAAACTTGATATAGCATACATCGCTACCTGCCTCGCTACCTGCACCACAATGACAAATCGCAAATCCTACTAGATCTGTCTCATCCCACAGCAAAACCGTATCCCCTAAATTTTGCGTATGTACGGCTTCAATCTCACGCGATAAATCTAGCCCTGAATAAATCACATCAGTGAGGGTAGAACACGCTTTGAGACAATCCAATCGCTGCTGAGGATTGAGCTGCGAGTAAGTCGTTGCGAGTAAGTCCTGCTGAACTGCCTGAATGGGTTTTGCCATAATGAAGGTCAGAAAGCGTGGGTAAAACCCGAACTTCTGATAAAGCGCGTGATGCTTTGGACTATTTGGAAAAGTCAACAACCCAGCCTGTCGCGTTCCCCATTGAGCAAATTGAGCCATCACAGGTTCCATTAGACGTTGAGCAATGCCTCGATCCCAGAAGTCAGGGTGAACACTGAGCGGTCCAAAAGTACCGATACTACCCCAACAAGTAGCGATGTTGGAGCCAACTAGTTGCCCATCAACCTCAGCCGCAAACGCCGCTGTTGGGTCAACTTTCCATCGGGGTTGAACATAGTTCGCATCACCGCCAAAATCGGTTGGTTGAGGCAATCCAATAAACGTGCCAAAGGCGAGTCGAAAGAGATGTTCAGCCGTCGATAGCTCATGTTCTTGAAGGAGTCGAATTGAGAGGTTCATGAGTAGTACTTTCCAGTCTTTAGTTTGAAAAGTTTAACAATAAATCCTTGCAAACTTAGAACAACCAATTCAATCTTTACCAAGAGCCATCAACTTCTGAGGCTCAAGGGAGAAGAGAAGGTCTAACTATTTATTAGACCGCAGACTGGTCAAAAGGGTCTGTAGGCGTACCCTGATGAAACACCATTCGCCAGCCTGTCTAGGCTAGGTAAGCGTTTCAAGTCTAATTTTTTGTAATTAATTCTGTCTGACTACTTACTGTTTTAATGATTTACACAAACATTATTTGTAACAAGCTTTTTCACTTTTAAGGTGTTGTTTCTGGGGTAAGGTCGAGGTTTCGATAAACTTGTTCAATTGGAAAACTTAGATTGATACTTTTGAGTTCTACGGTGTCGCCTGCTTGGTAGTTAATGATGAGCCATTCGCCT
Organism: Calothrix sp. PCC 6303; assembly: GCF_000317435.1. NCBI lineage: Bacteria > Bacillati > Cyanobacteriota > Cyanophyceae > Nostocales > Calotrichaceae > Calothrix > Calothrix sp. PCC 6303. The sequence goes on along the minus strand of NC_019751.1, from coordinate 4,445,836 downwards.
GTATCTTTTTTGTGATACAAATCTATTTCAATGCTGGTGGAACTGACTAATAAATAATCTTGTAAAATTGGATTTTTGCGGTACATTCTAAATTTGCCACCTCTATCGTAGGATTCGGTGCTAGGAGAAAGAACTTCAATGATTAGGCAGGGGTAGGTAATATATTGGGTGGTGGTTTTATCTCGCTCATCGCAGGTGACACTAACATCGGGATAGGTGTAGTTATTTGTGCCAGCAATATTAACTCTCAGGTCTGAGTTAGCTGTTATGCAACTACTAGTATCTAAATGGGTATCAACCATAGTCGTAAATCTAATTGCAATGCGGCTATGATTAACGCTGCCGCCGCTCATGGCGTACACTTGACTGTCGATCAATTCGTGTTTTTCTAGTTGTTGTTCTTCCCAGGTAAAATATTCTTCAGGGGTCATTGGAGGAAGCTTTTCCTTAATGGCAATCATGGGAAATTACTCCTTGGTTTTGGTATTATTTTAACGATTTACACAAATACAGGTGTTTTAGGTGTGTTGCGGATTGGATTAATACGGCTGGTAGCGGTAGATTTGAATCATGCGATCGCATAAGCATCTCAACGTTTTACTCGCCCCAGTCTAGTTGGCGTTGGGATGCCAGTTGAGCATCAATTTCGTCACGAGTTTGGTAATCCTTGCTAGCTTGCTCAAACTTGCGTAATTCCTAGAGAGGCAGTCCAGTAGAAGTGATTGACAAGTAAATATGATTATGCAGTTGTTCCGATTGGGTTGATAAGTAGGATTTGAGCTAAAACATGAAGATTATGAACAACCGCCATACGTCGTAAATCAAAAAGATTCTTGCGTAGACCGATGTAACGAGCTTGCTCACCTTGCCACTGACCGATTTTAGCTAAACAATGTTCGACGGAAACACGTTCGCGGAGTTTAGCCCTCCCTTGGGGTGTGTTTTGGCGCTCTCTTAGTTCTTTTAACAATAATTCGTCGGCATGAATCGAAACACTACGACCATTTTGACTTTCCGTGCATTGTGAATGTAGAGGACAAATATTACATTCATGTTTTGGGAAATGGACTACTTGTCCTTGCACAAAAGGTAAGCTGATTCCATTTGGGCAAAGAATTTTCGAGTTATCCCAATCTAAGATAAACGCATTTTTATCAAAGAGTTGACCGTTTCGTACTCGCCATGATTTGCAGACAATCGTCAAATCTGAGTCACGTTGCTTAACTAAATGACTAGTTAAATACGCACGGTCAATTTGTAATTCTTCTAACTTTCACCATCAAGACAATTTAAAACCAATTGCCACCGTCTATCCATCACCATTGCTTCTATGGCTTCGTCGTCACTTACTCCCGTATAGGCTTGTAGTATGATGGCAAGTGCAATTTGTGCTGGTGGTACTGGACATAAGCCAACGCTACTATCTTTGAATACTTTAGCTAGCTCAATTTGAAATTCTGCATCAAATAACTCGTGGCGTATTTCCCTCAAAAATAAGAACAGCTTGGCTTTACGAATACGTTGAGCCACTTTTTGCTCGCTTGCTGATAGTTCGATGGGAGGATTCCACATGGGGGGACGCATAGCTACGCACTCCTGATATTACGTTCACCTACATACAAATTAGCCTCCGCAAAAATTGTACCTTTTGTCAACTACTTCCACTGGACTGCCTCTCTAGGCGATCGCCTAGCTCAAAAGGATTTCACAGACTCTACCAAAGGCGAGTAACGCCGTAGGCATCAAAAATTACATCAGCACTGACAATGGGAATAGTCTCGACAAGCGACTGAGCAATGAGCAGCCGATCGAATGGATCTTTGTGATGAAAAGGAAGCGTGATGACGGCAGCGGAATGAGCGACTTCGATGGGTAAAATCGCCAGTTCATTAATTTGAATTTGATCATTCATCCAATGTTCAAACTGACCAGGAATTCGATATTTTCCGATGCTGATTTTGATGGCAATCTCCCAGTGGGATGCTGGACTGAGGAAAATATCATTTAAAGGATCAATTATCAGATCACGAGCGATTGGACTGAGCGAGGAGTCGTTTAGGACAAACCAGAGGAAGGTATGGGTGTCGATGAGAAGCTTCATTGCATGTAGTCGCAAAAGTCTTCTAGATGCTCTTCGTCATCGGCGATGATGGTGAATGTTCCGATCGCGCTTCCAGGTTGCCGAGGTTTTCGGGTTGTTCGAGGTTCGATGATCAGACGGGCGATCGCCCGCTCATTTTGGCAGATCTGGATCTCTTCGCCCGGTTTGAGGTTGGCGATCAGTTCTGGGAGATGCTGCTGGGCTTCGGTGAGGCTGATTTGGGTCATGGGGTTGGAGTGGGCTGCGATCGCTCCCATAATTATAAGCTATGCCAAAGAGCGATCGCTCAAGTCCCACAACGGCAAGCATAAATCTTGAACTTATCACCAGCGGCTTTCTTCAGTCTGCTACAACGCAATTGTTAGACAGCACCACTGCCCAACCTAGAATAACCGATCTAAATTAGTTGGAATGCAATACAACAAAATACATTACATAGTTTAGGCTCTGTAATACTTGCTGCTAAATCCTACAGATAGTGGTGCACCCTCATACTGACAAGATACACCGATCTTTAACTTTCTCTTATGGTCGTAATAGGTGTGGAAATGTGTCTGTTTGCGGGCTAGTTCTAACTCAGATGGGTTAATGCTAAGTACTCCTAAAATTGCTTCCGAATCAAACGGGCGGCTCAGGCTCCAAGGTGCAGTTTTTTTTAGTTCAATATCTACATAATTAATAAAATTTCCTTCTACCTCTAAGAGCATCTCAGATTGCTCAGAATCGATGATAATATTACCTGCTTCATTAGGTTTACCGCCGACTACCCTTGCCGCATCTGCGATAGACATTCCAATATATTGAAAAGGGCGATGGAAGGGTGCCTTCAGCACATATAATCCATAATCAATAGCCCTATTTATGGCATCTCCGAGTGTCAATGTTCCAAGATAATCACCATTCTGCGGAGTCGCAGATGCATGTGAATTGACTATTGAAACTAGTTGGATAGGTAAGGCGTTTATGTCTTGCCCAAACCGATTTTGGACAGTAACTGGAATTGAGACTGTTTGTTGTTCTTGCCAACTTTTATTAAGTGAACTGAGAAAATCCTGCGGGAAAGACCAATAAAACAAACCGTTTTGGCAATCAACAACAATTAAGAATGTTGGATTTGATTGAAGTAACCAATAATTGAGAGTCGTAACTTTAATAGAAACTGTAATTGAATTACCTTCTACTTTAGCTTCTTCTTTCCCCTTACATTGAATATTAAACAACTTTCCAGTTGGGTGTTCTCCCTGCATGATTTCACAGATGAAGTCAATGCCAAGATCTCTATCTTGAGGGACAGGAATAACGTTGCAAAATTCAGCAAAAACATAACTGAGGAGATCGGCAGCACTTACACCAACCTTTTGAGACTTAGTACGTTTAGGTAACTTGGTCATTGCGATGCTAGAAGTTTTCCCACAATCTTACCTCAACTTCGATTTAGGGGCGTTTCCGAATCTTCCAAACGTCGCATCATTTCCTGAAAACTGCTGGCATCTCGAATGACAATCTCTGATTTCCCATTGACTTTAAGTACAAGGGGAGACTTTGTAGCTATATAATGCGCTCTATAAACTGTTTGAGGTTGTGTTTAAAGTCTGTGAGAGGATAGGTATTTTCTAGGTTAATCATAGAGTAAGTATTGCTGAGTCGCCGACCGCTGTAAGCATCAACAATAACTGAACTATAGCTGTACAGATCGAGTTGACATCCTCCCCGGCATAAATGCACGGGGATTCCAAGAATCACTTCTTGGGTTTCCTCTTTCCACGAGTTGATTTGCTTGGAGGAGTTTCCCCACCCAAGTATTGATCAGTCTCTCCAGAGGCTTTAGTTCCGACGTGACCCGCCGTACTTAATGCTTTTTCCAGTATATTGCGTGCTGCGTTCCAATCTCGGTCTTGGGTATGCCCACAATGAGGACAAATATGAGTTCTAGTGCTAAGAGTCTTCTTGACAATTTGCCCACAATTCGAGCAATTTTGACTGGTGTAGTGAGACGACACAGCAACTGTCACCACCCCAAAGACCTTGCCAAAATACTCAACCCATTGACGAAACAGCGACCACGACGCATCACTAATCGACTTAGCCAAGCGATGATTCTTGACCATATTTCGCACCATCAAATCTTCATACGCCACGAGGTCGTTAGACCTCACTACGCACCTTGCTGTTTTTACAGCAAAGTCTTTACGTTGGCGACTTACTTTGAGATGCTTACGCGCAAGTTTATTTCTAAACTTAATTCTGTTTTGAGACCCTTTTTTAGTCTTGGACATCCGGCGCTGCAACCGTTTCAAAGACTTCTCGGATTTACGCAGGTGTCTAGGATTGGTGACTGTTTCCCCATTGCTATCTGTATAGAAATGGTTCAACCCCACATCAATACCAATAGTTTTACCCGTTGGTTCTCGCCTTTCAACCCGTTGGTGATCAATGCAAAATTGGGCATAATACCCATCGGCACGACGCACAACCCGCACTCTTTTAAACTGTTTGAGTTGGTAAAAGTGCAGGTCACGGGTTCCCCAGAGTTTAAAAGTTCCTGCTTTAAAACCATCAGTGAAAGTGATGAACTTGCGATCATCGGACAAACACCATCCAGTGGTTTTATATTCAACACTCCCGTGAGTTTGTTCTTTCTTAAACTTTGGAAATCCCTTCTTGCCTGGTTTAGACTTTTTGCAATTGTCAAAAAATCTCGCAATGGCAGACCATGCTCTTTCAGCACTAGCTTGACGAGCCATCGAGTTAAGTTTCGACACCCAAGGAAACTCGGCTGCTTTAGCAAGCACAGCACAATAAGCACTCAACTCGTACCTGCCGATACTTTTGTGAGGCAGTGCGTTGGGCGGGTCTCCCGACTTGTTCGCTGAAAGCGTTCCCGCAGGGTAGCACCTGCCGTTGTCCATCCAGTATCTGATACAAGCATTGCGGACAAAACGAGCAGTTCTAATTGCTTCATCTAGCAACTGATACTGCTCTTTAAATCCCTCAAGCTTTGCCTCAAATACCAGCATATTTACGTTGGATGTACTAACGTAATTTTCCCACAATTATGAGCAATAATCATGAAAAAGCCGTCCTACAAGGACGGGGCTTTAGACCCAATTTTTTGGTAACTCTAAGCTGATAATTCAGAGCGGTTCACACCATTAAATTCCTACACATTTAATTGATGAGTAACGAAATTCAAACAATTTTTAATCGCATCGCCCCAGTCTACGACCAATTGAACGATAAGCTCAGTTTGGGACAGCATCGGGTTTGGAAAGAAATGACCGTGAAATGGAGCCAAGCCAAACCAGGTGACACTTGTATTGATTTATGCTGCGGTAGCGGTGATTTATCATTACGTTTAGCCAGATATGCGGGACAAACTGGAAAGGTATATGGTGTTGATTTTTCCTGCCAACTCCTAGAAGTTGCCAAACAACGTGCCCAAAGTCAATATCCACAACCAAATATTATTTGGGAAGAAGCAGATGTATTAAATTTACCCTTCCCTGACAACCAATTTGATGCAGCAACTATGGGATATGGATTACGGAATGTGACTGATATCCCCAAAGCGTTGCAAGAATTACACCGCGTCCTCAAAAGTGGGGCAAAAGCGGCAATTTTAGATTTTCATCGTCCAACTAATCCTTACCTGCGTCGCTTCCAACAGTGGTATTTAGGGAATTTAGTTGTTCCAGCGGCTACACAAATGGGTTTGAAAGACGAGTATGCTTATATCAGTCCCAGCTTAGATCGCTTTCCCAACGGTGCAGAACAAATAGCGATCGCATTACAAGTTGGTTTCGCTTCTGCCACACACTACCCGATTGCGAACGATATGATGGGAGTGCTGGTTGTCAGCAAATTTTAGACTGTACAAAAGGAAATAGGTAAAATAAAGAACTAACCTATTCCCAATTCTCAATTCTTCTATAATCCAAAATTCACTAGTGGATTGGTCTCACCTTTGGCTTTACCTATCTCCCCCCGCAGTAGGCGGAATTATCGGCTATTTCACCAACGATATAGCCATCAAAATGTTATTCCGTCCTTACCGTGCCCTGTATATTGGTAGCAGACGCATACCTTTTACTCCCGGTTTAATTCCCCGCAACCAAGAACGACTTGCCAAAAACATCTCCGACACCATCATGGGGTCGCTGTTAACTCCAGACGAACTTCAGCATTTAGCACGAAGACTCCTTCAACCTGAACGTGTTGAAGCGGCTATTCAGTGGTTGCTGAAAATGGCTTTGGAGCAAATTCAAGTCGATAAAGAACAAAAAAGTGCCAAAATTCTGGCGGAAGTTCTCCGAGATTTACTCGGGGAGTCTTTACCACGACTACTGCAAGTTTTGGCAAGACGGGAAGATTTTTTAGAATCTCAAATTAACCAAATTTTTGATCAAGTCTTGCTAGAGTTCCAACTGAGTGAGGAACAAGCCACAAGATTAGCAGATTGGTTACTCCAAGTTGTTTTACCCCCAGATTTAATTCGTTCTGCCCTAGTTGATTTTCTCACCGACAGAACAATTCAAACCGTTGATGAAAGTTTCCGCGAGAAAACCAGCGGTACTTACTGGGTGGTGGCAAATTTATTTGGCTTACGCAATACCTTAACTCGCTTACGGACATACTGCCTAGACGAAAAGGAGGCAACCAACCAAAGAATTGGCGAATTGATTCAAGATCTTAATGTACGCGATCGCATTAAAAAATTCTTACTCAATCTTTCGTTGCAAAACCTCCCCATTGCCACAGTTCGTCAACTCCGTAAAACTACCCGCGAAAGTGTTCGTCACTACATGCAAAACCGGGGAGGCGATTTACTTCAAGGTTTAAGCGATTCCCTCGATTGGGACAAAACCGCTACACTACTAATAAATCGCCTCAGTAGTTCTACTGTTGTTAGCACCTCCGTAGAAGTTATCAGTAAAGAACTAGCTCAAATTTTAGAACGATATTTTGAACGCGATTTAGAAAAAATTGTTGCTCAAGCTATTCCTATTCTATCTATCGACCAAGTTATTATTGATCGTGTTAAATCAACTTCACCTGCCGATTTAGAAGCTGCAATCGAGGGAATCGTGAAAAATGAATTACAAGCAATTGTAAATTTAGGTGGCTTTTTAGGATTCTTCGTCGGAATTGTTCAAGCTTGTTTACTATTTTTTAGTCAGTAGGAAATCAAGCACAATACATAACCCCACAGAGACTTTTCACCGAAACGTCTCTGTATTTCATTAATTTACCCTGTAACCTCCCTTTATATTTAAATTAAGAACGCAAATTTAATTAAACTTGAATTGGCTCCTTATGCTCCCCTTAGACATCTTACGATCACACTTTATTTAATCGGTATTCCTGAATTTATCTCTGTAAAAACCTTAATTCTTTTAATGCCTAAAACGAGAAAAATTCGGCAAAATCTTATTAATACTTCACCTTTTTTAAAAAAAATAAACATATCAAATATAGACAGAAAACTAATCAGTGAGATAGAAATTAGTTAACTTCATAGGCGAAAATCATAGCGTATAATAAGAAATTGAATAGATAGACATAAATATCTTTGCACTAGTAATTAATCATTATTACTAACTGTGATTATTCCTTGTCTATATATTTTTAACATTGGCAAAATAAACAGTATTTGTGGATTAGTATTTAAACATCATACAAGTTTGCTAGTTAAAAACCCCTTGACTAACAAATAATAATTACTCACACAAATTGACTGAGCCAAGTTATCAAACAAAGCAGTCGAAATCACACTGTCCTAAACAATAAAAGCGCATACATCCAAGCCATTGGAAGATATACAATGATAAAGAAAATTTTGCTCGCTGTCTCTGGATTGGGTCATGCTGAGGAGATGCTCAAGACTTTCGCAGAACTACCAGCCATCAAGCAAGCTAAAGTCACAGTTTTGCACGTTGTTCCTTCCCAAAGCAGTGCCGGAGGGATGACATCCAAGTGGGAAGAAGGTGGCAAAATATTAGCAAATGCCATCCAATACTTGAATTTAGACCCCAGCCAAGTCTCTTCAATTTTACGCCAAGGCGAACCCAAAGACGTTGTTTGTCAAGTTGCTGATGAGGTGGATGCTGACTTGATTATTATGGGTTCCCGTGGACTCAAACGCTTACAATCAATTTTAGGAAACTCTGTCAGTCAGTACGTTTTCCAACTGTCTTCACGTCCCATGTTACTGGTTAAAGACGACATCTATGTCAAAAGAATTAACCGAGTCATGGTAGCAATGGATGATTCAGCAACTGCTAAACATTGCTTAAAGTTGGCTATATTCATGTTAATGGATGTAAAAGGCGCAGAATTAGTTCTTGCTAATGTCAACACAAATTGGCAAAATAAATCAGACAAAACAGAAACTAACCAACCAGAAAACCCGATTCTCAGTTCAGCAGTCTCCGAAGCGAAGAGATACGGCATCCAAACCCGTTGCATCACAAGTGCAGGTCAATCAGGACAAGAAAGCAACATTACTAGTAGCGGACGTGCAGGGCAAGAAATCTGCCGTCTGGCAGAGGAAAACCAAGTAGATTTGCTGCTGATAGGTTCACCAGATAGACGACCTAGTGTTGCTAAAAGCTTTGTCGATTTAGATAGACTTCTGGGTGCTTCTTTATCTGATTATGTTCGTGTTAACGCTTATTGCCCTGTGTTGTTAGCACGCACAAATGAGCAAAGCTGATGCCAACATCTTCAATAAACCCTAAAACTAAGCCCCAAACCTAAACCCCAAAACTAAATAAACTAAAAACCCTGCACAATTCGTGCGGGGTTCCTTATTTCACACAAAAACTATTAAAAGTTAACCTTCTCCCCGGCTAGCAGTAATAGTGTAAAGAATTATTAAAAAAACGGCGGGAACTAGCACGAACAATATGCTCGCTATGAACCCCAATTCGTTGACTTGCATAGCAAGAAAGCCCCTTGTTGTTACTTTGTGAACATTTTTAGGATATCACTTTATCACCACATCTGCTTGAAAATCCTGAAGCAAGGTGTGCTGACATCAAACAGCGACTAACAGAGATATAAGCTAAAAGTCTTGGTTTCTCAACATAATTGCCTAAGTCTGAATAACTTGCAATACACCAGGTAAGATTACGGCAGGAGAATCACATCAGCGCGTTTACCTGCACTAATCAATAACTTGAATCACGATGAACTCTCATAGACACAAACTAGTTTCTTTATCTCCTTGGACATTCATTCCCACCCTATACTTTGCCCAAGGTGTACCCAATACCATCATCAACACAGTCTCTGTGATCCTTTACAAACGTCTTGGTATTAGTAATCAAGAAATCACATTTTGGACAAGTCTTCTCAACTTACCTTGGGTTCTCAAAATGCTTTGGGCACCTTTTGTGGATACGAATTCAACAAAGCGAACTTGGATGCTAACGATGCAGTTAGGAATGTTTGCATGTTTAGGACTAATTGCCCTGTCGTTGCAACTTCCAAATTTCTTTGTCATATCTCTGGTGATATTTGCAGTTGCAGCTTTTATTTCTGCTACCTACGATATTGCCACTGATGGCTTTTATATGCTTGCCCTTTCTAGCGAACAGCAAGCTTTTTTTGTCGGATTTCGTTCTTTGTTTTTTAGATTAGCCATGTTATTTGGTTCAGGTTTTTTAGTATTTCTTACTGGGAAACTAGAAATATACCTTAATAATATTCGCTTGGCTTGGATGGCTACTTTTGGTTTAGTATCTATTTTATTTGTTTTACTATTTATCTATCATCGCTTAGTTCTCCCAGAACCAGATTTGGATCAACCTCGGCAGAAGAACATAAATCAAGAAATATCTTTTGGAATAATAGTCAAATCATATTTTAAACAAGCTAAAATTATTGCTATCTTAGCCTTTATCTTGCTTTATCGTTTAGGCGAAGCAATGCTTGTAAAACTTGCTTCTTTATTTTTATTAGATCCAATAGAGGAAGGTGGTTTAGGACTTTCTACTGATACAGTTGGTTTAGTATATGGCACATTTGGAGTAATTTCTTTAATTTCTGGGGGGATTCTTGGTGGTTTATTAATTTCTCGCTATGGTTTAAGAAAGTGTCTCTTACCAATGGCTTTAGCGTTGAACATTCCAGATATTTTTTATGTGTATATGGCTGCTGTTAAACCATATTTGTTATTAGTTTATCCATTGGTTGCTTTAGAACAATTTGGTTACGGCTTAGGATTTACTGGTTTTACTGTATATCTTCTATACCTCTGTAAAGGAGAATATAAAACCTCTCATTATGCTATTTCTACAGGATTAATGGCTTTAGGATTGATGTTACCTGGAGCAATTAGCGGTGCAATTCAAAAATCAATTGGATATACTTCATTTTTTATCTTAGTTTGCTTTTTTACTATTCCCGGAATGATTTCTATCTTTTTCATTCCTTTGGAAGAGTAAGATAGTTGTTAATATTTTATTGATAAATATCATGGTGTAGGGTGTGTGACACTTTGAGAAATCATGCACTGTAAGTAAAGGTTTATAGTGTCACGCAGCGACGATAAATTATGGCGATATCATCAGTTATAAATCTTTTATTTCAGATATCAAATTATCAATAATATTCATGGAATATATCTTAGGAATAGATGGTGGTGGAAGCAAAACAGTATGTGTCTTGATGGATATTCAAGGAAAAATATGGGGACGTGGTGAAGCTGGTGCATCAAATTATCAAACTATTGGAGTTAGTGCTACTTTTCAGTCTATTGAAGCGGCAATTTTTAGTGCAACTGCTGAAGCATTAGGGAAAATAGAGCATCGAATAAATAATCTTAGTGATAAAATTAAAGTCACGGCAATTTGCTTAGGTTTAGCTGGTGTTGCTCGGATTCAGGATAGAGAAGTAGTAGAAAGTATTGTTGCTGATTTACAAATTAGTCTAAATTTCTGTGTCGAGTGGGAATTGGATTTACGACGAAAAATAATCATCTGTCATGATGCTTTAATTGCTTTGGTTGGTGGAATTGGAAATGATATCGGGATTGTTGTTGCTGCTGGAACTGGTTCCATAATTTTTGGAATTAATCAACAGGGAATTACTAAACGTGTTGGCGGTTGGGGTTATCTTTTGGGTGATGAAGGTAGTGCTTATAAAATTGCTGTGACTGGGTTACAAATGGCGATGCAATTTTATGATGGACGAGGAAAAGCAACTAGTTTGTTGAAGGGTTTTCAAAGCTATTTGAAGTTGCAAAATATGGAAGATTCAGTGGAAGTTGTATATCGAAGTGGATGGGGTGTGAAAGAGATTGCGGGTTTGGCGATTATTGTTGATAATGCAGCTGTAGAAGGAGATGAAATCGCTAATCAGATTATTGATGAGGCTGTAAGAGAGTTAGTTAAAGCAACTTCGGTAGTCATTGATGCATTAGGGTTTTCCCTACATTCACAAGTTAATAAGCAGGAAAGTAATGATATTTTTGAAATTGTGACAGTTGGTAGTGTTTGGCAGTCTAAATCAAGAATGAGAGAGAGATTTATTCAGTCTGTAACTACAATCTATCCAAATGCCAAAATTATTCTTCCTAGATTTGAACCTGCTTATGGTGCTGCTTTGTTGGGATTGAAGCGGTTAAATGAGTTAGGCTGAAAAGCTTGAGGAGAGTATATTTTTCATAAGATAAAATGCTCAGAATTTTCTGTTATATACTACAGTGTATCTTTGTAAGTTGAACGCAAAGTATCAATATATAACTATTTAACTATGCTCCAACAACTAACTCTTAAACTACTTGCATTCACAAGCGCGATCGCATATTTTTATTTTCCTATATTTTCCGTACAAGCTGCACCTCTTCCTCAAAAAAATGTGACTCCTGCTTCTACTTCTAATCAAATAAAGCTGAAGCTATATGGAGGTGTGAAAACAAGGACTCCCATGGTGCAATGGTATTTGGAAGAATTGGGTATTCCTTATGAATATATTTCCCTAAATATCAGTGCTGGAGAAAACCGTAAACCTGAATATTTGGCTATCAATTCGCTGGGGAAAGTACCAGCAATTGTAGATGGAAATTTGAAGTTATGGGAATCTGGAGCAATTTTATTATATTTAGCCGAAAAATATGACAAAAAATCTACTTCGTTAGAGGAATCTGCTCAAGTTATGCAGTGGGTGTTTTTTGCTAATACCACTTTATCCCCGGCTTTGTTTACCGAAGATAAACGTAAAAGGGAAATGCCTAATTTGTTAGTAGCACTCAATCAGATTTTGCAAGACAAATCGTTTTTAGTAGGAAATAAACTTAGTGCCGCAGATATTGCCGTTGTTTCGTATTTATATTATGCCAAAATTCTTGTTCCTGTAGATTACACTCAATATCCAGCGATTAATTCTTATTTGGATAAAATGACAGTAAGGGAAGCTTTTAAAAATACTGTTGGAAAACGTTAGGGATTTAGAGGCTAGTCAAAAGCATGAAAATTCGTGTTGAAAATTATCAAGACTATTTGAGAATATCTGAAGTCAATACCTTAGCATTTGCAAGGGAAAATGAAGCTAATTTGATTACAGAAGTTCGTAATTCTAACTTTTATATCCCTGAACTTTCCTTAGTAGCGGAAATTGATGATATTGTAGTTGCTCATATTATGTTCAGCTATATTGAGTTAATTGGGGAAGAAAGATTGCGGGTACTTAGTTTAGCACCTGTAGCTGTGATTCCTGAGTTTCAAAAGCAGGGTATTGGTAGTAATCTAATTAAAGCTGGTTTGGAAAAAGCTGATGCGATGGGTGAAGCTTTAGCGATTGTACTTGGTTCTCCTTCGTTTTATAATCGCTTCGGATTCATGTCGTCAGCAATTTATGATATTAAATGTCCTTTTGATGTTCCAGAGGATGTTTTTATGGTGAAGATTTTCAAAAACTTTCAAGTAAAGTATCAAGGTGAGGTTGTTTATCCTCCTGCTTTTTCGCGGGTTTAGTTGGTAAAAAGTTTTATTTTCCCTTTCACAACCGAACTGTGGTGAGGGACACCGTATCAATGTTGATTTTTGATACCAGGATATTCCGTAGTGTCACACACCATATTTTACAGAACTTACGCAAGGAATACGCAATTACGTTATTGCGACGCAAGGTAGACGCAAAGCGGCTTGTCGCAGACTCGCATAAGCCTTTTAGGCTGGCTTCGCCTACTCAAAGTCTGGTTTTCTCGTTACGATTGCGTAAGTCCTATTTTAGATTCCTAAGCTGTTAAGCGCCTAATTTGTATATCTAAAGCGGGCAGGATGCCCGCACCACAAAGGTTATAGTTTTTGAATTTATATAATTTAGCTGCGTAGCAGCTTATAAGCCATTTGTAGTGCTTCATCGACTACTGATGATTCTAAGGCTTGGTAGCTATAGTTACTGCCCCATTGACAATACTTTGACAAGCAAGACGGAAATTATCGGGTTTTTTCTTTAATAATTTGTTTTCGGCATCGGTACGTGGGGAAAGATTTTCCATCCCATCTATGACTTGTACAGCACAGTGTCCACACTGCCCATAACCGCCGCAATTCATCATTTTTCCCCAGGTTTTGTAAATGTCAATGCCGTTTTCCATGGCTTTGAGGCGAAGATTTGCCCCATCAGCGGCGATGACTTCTTTGTTTTCGTTGGCGAAGTTAATGTTTCCCATGTTTGAATGCCTCCTTTTTTATTTGAATGAGGGAAAGTTAAGCTTTTTGGTTAGCGTCTTGAAAGATTAGTTCTAATACCAAGTTGCGTCGTAGTGGTTTCAAGATGATTAGATTCCTTTCCTCTGGTCGCAATGACAGATATTATTCTTGATAGGAACTTGGTCTATTTTTGTAAATCTTTATTAAGTATAATCTTGTAAGTTGCAGAATATTAAGTTTGATTAAGAATTTAAAATAATTTTGAGAAAAAAATAAGACAGGTGAGTTACCTGTCTATTGCCTACGGTAAATGGGGATAGATAAACCTATCTAAAACCCACGGCTGCTTGCCATACAAAGGCTAGCAGCAGAAAGAATACGGGAATTACGGGAAGAACGTCTACCAAAGGATTAAAGATTTGGTAAGCTTCTGGCAATTTTGCTAACAGTAGTGCTGCTTCCATGTTTGTTTAAATCTACCTATCCAACACAGCTTTAATATTTGAAATGTATTTTAACATGCATTCAGTTTCGAGTTGAAAGTTATAAGGGAACAATTATGATTCGGGATGAGATTCTGGTTGTAACCAATGGGCAAATTCGGTGGTGAAGGTGTCGTTGAGGATGGATTGGCGAATTTTTTGGGTGAAGCGAATGAGTTCTGTGATGTTGTGGATGCTCAGTAGGGTGTACGCGAGGAGTTCTTGCGATCGCACTAGGTGTGAAATGTATGCTCTACTGAAGTTTTGGCAGGTGTAACAAGGACAGGTTTCATCTAGGGGACGGAAATCTTCGCGGAATTTGGCATTTTTGAGGTTCCAACGTTCACCTTGTACCATTGCTGTGGCATGTCTTGCCCAACGGGTGGGAATTACGCAATCAAACAAGTCTATCCCGGATGCGATCGCTTGAGCCATTTCTCGGTATGTTCCCACTCCCATGAGGTAGCGGGGTTTGTTGACAGGCAACATGGGTGTAGTGGCTTGAACTATTTTGGCTATGAGTTCAGGGGGTTCACCAACGCTGACTCCACCAATGGCGTAACCTGGTAAATCGAAACCGACTAAATTAGTGGCTGCTTGGGCGCGTAAATCTAAATATACACCGCCTTGAACGATGCCAAATAGGGCTTGATCATCCCGTTCATGGGCTTGGATACAGCGTTCTAACCAGCGATATGTTCGCCCTGTGGCGGCTTCTACTTCCTCACGGGTGGCTGGGTAGGGTGGACATTCATCAAATGCCATAATCACGTCTGCACCCAGGGTATTTTGAATTTGGATGGAACGTTCTGGGGTCAAATTAATAATTTTGCCATCGCGGGGTGAGCGGAAAGTTACACCTTCTTCGGTAATTTTTCGCATCTCACTCAAGCTAAATACTTGGAATCCTCCGGAATCGGTGAGAATCGGACCATCCCAAGCCATAAATTTGTGTAAACCTCCACCACCTGCAACAATGTCTTCACCAGGTTGGAGATGGAGGTGGTAGGTGTTGGATAAGATCATTTGCGCTCCAGTCTCTTTTAGTTGAGATGGAGTCATAGTTTTGACGTTGGCTAATGTGCCAACTGGCATAAATCGAGGAGTTTCAACAATACCATGGGGGGTGTTGAAGACTCCGGCTCTCGCTTTGCTTTGGCTGGATGTAGCAAGAACCTGGTAGGAAAATTGGGCACTCAATTTGAAAATAACCTATTAAATCAGTGAGCAGTTAACAGTAAACAGTTATCAGGGCAACTTTAAATCAGATGATAACTGATTCAAGGAAGAGGCAGTCACGATGAATTTTTTTTCACCGTCAAGTGCCAGCTGCGTAATTCCTACTGATAACTATTCACTGAATAACTGATTTAAAACATTTCTGAGGAGTCATCATCAATTTCGGCATCCCAACGAGCGGAGAGAACTTGATCCATCATCGCTTCCATAGCACTTACATTCATACTGCGATCGCGTCTTTCCTGGAGAGGGGTAGAAAGGGGAATTAACCGCAGACACCATCCTTCTTGGGTTAAATCAAAATAGGTTTCGTTCTCTGGAGATTGATTCAGTGCTAAGTAGTCGAAGCTAGTAACATTCAAGTAAAGGGCTTGATTTGCTACTAAGGTAGATCTGCGATGGCTGGAAAATACCTCCATCACATCACCTTCACCTTCACTGTATACCTCGCCATCAAGGCTGTAAACATAGCGAACACGACCCAAATCACTTAGCAATCGTCGTATATCCAATTTATTTACAACAATACCTGTGTTGATGATACATGGAGCGGGTATATTAATATCTGGTAGATGGTGGCTCATAAGTTAGATTGCAAATCAATTAAGGATGGATTACAACACAGCGATTGGATGGTTTGCTTGATGGCTTTGTTGGTACCTTGCAATTAATTATCAACTTTTTGGGGCAACGCTTTCAATCTAGATGCTAAAATATTTTCTATTTCAAAAGTGTGCTACAAACTGTTGATGAGTGAATTATAAATTCACGGCAAAAGTATGTTTTTATACTAAATATTTGCTTTTTGTGCTGCAATAAGCATAACAAAGTTTTTGTGTGAATCTCTAGTATTAATTAATCTTTTTGAAAGCTTTAATTTAGTGTGGGTATTTCAACTGAGTATTTTTTATTAGAAGTTATTTATTTGAGGGTATGTGACTATTATGGCAAGTATTCGGCAATGGTGCAAAGAACTATTGTTAAGCTTCATAGCCAGTATCCTTTTCTATACTTCTATACCTTTGCCTTGGGTGGAGGGCTTGGATTTCCGTCGAATAGCTAGGTTTGTCGTGGTTGTGGGGCTAATTATCGGTGGAATTTTGGCACTGTTAGATCTGGGAATATCTTGGCTAGGAGTCCCAGTGTTTACACGTACTGTAATAATAATATGTTTTTGGGTTGCCTTAACTGGGGGTTTACACTTAGATGGGGCGATGGATACTGCTGATGGTTTAGCTGTAGTGAACCCAGAGCGACGCTTAGAGGTGATGATGGATAGTGCAACGGGTGCATTCGGAGCAATGACTGCTGTTGCCTTACTTTTAATTAAAACAGCTGCACTCAGCGATATGACAGAATCATTACGGTGGTTGGGAATTATGTCAGCTTGTGGTTGGGGACGTTGGGGTCAAATGCTGGCGATTTTTCGTTATCCCTACCTCAAGGCTACCGGAAAAGGGGCAATTCACAAAGAAGCGATCGCATCATGGTGGAATCTATTGCCAAGCTTCATATTACTGCTGGGGATGAGTGGATTGTATGTATTTTTCCACCCTCAAAAAATTATTGTGGGTGTAGTTGTGGTTTTCAGTGGTAGCGCGATCGCGTTTCTAGTTGGTTCCTGGTTTAATCATAAATTAGGTGGACACACAGGTGATACTTATGGCGCTGTTGTGGAATGGACAGAAGCTTTGTTGTTGTGTGTCATGACAACATTTTAATGCAGGTAAAGCAGTTAAAAAATAAGTAATAGGAATCCGGTTTGAATTTTGTTGGCGTAGCCTGTGCTTTGCACTTACAAAATTAGGTATTGTAGGGTTCGTTAGAACGGAGTTCGTAACGCACCAAATCCTTATAAATGGTGCGTTACGCTGTCGCTTTTCTTGGATGCCGCAAGGCTATACACACCCTACGTATCTTTTCAAAAATCAAATAGTAATCCTAAATAAGTAATGAGTATGTTTTATAATGGGGATTTAAACCCGACAGAAAACAGCGCAAACTTAACAGGGGCTGTGCCTACGTTAAAGTTTGTCACAAAGCTGCCGTCGTTGGGCAGGGGAATTAAACCCTGAATATTTGCTAGAAATTGACTTTCTAGCAGCAATATTGTGGTGAGGTAGATGTGATGAATTTATGACATTCCTCGATTCTGACTCCTAACTCAATAGTAACTCAAAAATGATGATAGTTGCTGTATCAAGAGACTTAGCAATCTATTTACATTGACATTATCTGTTTTTCTATAGTTGTTAGTTAGCTCTGAACGATGAAACCATTGCTAAACATGGGTTATGGCTTGATGTGATATTTCCAAATAATGAATTAAATCCAGTCAATAAATAAGCAACATTCCTACAAACTTCAGTATTTTAGTTGCACATTTCCGGAAAGATATTACTCTGAGTGGAAGATAATAACTATATGAAGAATACATATTTTTCATGAATTGTTCGTTAGGACGACTAAAAAACTGGAACATTATTACTAAAATTATAAAAATCAATATGTTATTAAACTATTATTCACATATAAATCTCTATGAATTATTTGATCGAAAAGGTAAGTAATCATTTGCTAAAGCAAATATATCGTATTCCTTTAATCGAAAAAAAATCAGAAAAGGCTTATCAAGAAGTATTACAAAAATATATAAACAATACACCTTTACTTTCTCTAGAAGATACAAATTTAATTACAACAATTAAACGTGAGGGTCTTGCAATCACTTCCCTAGAAGCATTAGGGATTGATTCCACAGCAGAAATGCTGAAAACAGCCGATAATTTAAGTTCTCTGCTCAAAAATTGTTCAGATTACGAAAAAAATGAATATACGCTCCATGCAACTATCAGTCAGATGATGCAACAACCTGAAATATTGCTTTGGGGATTAGAAGAGCATATTCTCAGAATAGCAGAGAGCTATTTTGGTCTGCCTGTTGCTTACCAAGGAGCCTATATACGTCGGGATCTTGTGAATAAAATTGAAAATAAATCAAGACTGTGGCATATAGATACTGAAGATAGACAAGTTTTTAAAGTTATTATCTATTTACATGAAATGGATAATGATAGTGGACCATTTCAATATATTCCTAAGGATATAACTTCCCAATTAGCTCAGGAATTAAATTATAAATCTGGTTATATTCAAGAGCAAAGGATGCAGGAGGCTATTCCCTCTACAAATTATCAATCTTGTCTAGGGAGTCCAGGGACAGTAATTTTTGCGGCAACTAGCAGTATTTTTCATCGAGGAAAAATACCAATTTCTTCAGAAAGATTTGCAATATTTTTTGACTACACTTCTCGCTTTCCAAAATACCCTTTCAATTATCAATCTTTATTCTCTCCAGAGGATTTATTGGTGCTATCTGAAAACTTATCCGAATATCAAAAACAGTCCCTAATGTGGCGTGAACATACCTGGCATTAGGGATATATTATTCCCTTGGAATATAAATAAAGAGAGACGCGACATGTCTCGTCTCTACAGGATTTCACGTTTAGCAAACGATTCACTATTTTACTGGTTGTAATCTTGTCACCTTGAGCTTAAAGCCACCAATTCCAGTTTCCCCAAAGGAACGTACTCTGACAACGTATGTTCCTTGTTCGTTAATCCGGGTAAACAGTAGTGAATTGCTGCTACCATCAGGACCATCATCATTTTCAGCGACTGTAGCACCATCAGGTCCTAGTAAAGTAATAATGCTATCAAAACTATCTGAGGAGAGGTCAATGGCAAGGTTATCACCTTTACTCAGTTTAACCAAATAGTCTCTGGCAAATCCACCTTGACCTGTGGGAATATCTTTATCAGACAGAGAATCAGTTACTTCGTATGTATTAGGCATCGGAATCGGATTATACAGCTTGTTCACCTGAGCTAAAGTTGCTGTAGCGTTGATACCTACTGCAACGAAAGCGACAGGGATAATTGTCACGATTTTCAAACCAGCCGCAAGTGCTTTAGTGAACATTCCAGAGACTCTTCCCACGAAAATTTGCGTAATTTGGTCAATTATAGTTTTTCCCTGTCAAGGTTGCCCATGTACTTTATATATTTTTGATATTTTAGGCTACTGAGTGCCAACAAGAGGCAGGGGGAAAAGGAGCAGGGGGAAATGACCCCTGACTCCTGCGGTGGAGCGGAGCATGAGTCTGATTCCCCTTGCTCCCTGACCCTTTTCCTAATTTTTCAATTAGTACGAACTACTGCTACAGCAGCTAAACCTAATACTTGAATTTGATTTTCCTGAAGTATGATTGAGGTGGATTTGGCTGTTGCTCCTGTTGTATAGATGTCATCTATTAAAAGTACGGGAAGCTGGGGAAGTTTGCGAAAATCTCGTCCTAATTGGAAAGCAGCTTGGAGGTTTTTTTCCCGCTGTGTAGCTGAGAGGGAAAATTGGGCTTCTGTTTCTCGAATTCGCTGTAAACCATTGGGTTGGAATTTTAAACCTGTAGTTTCACAAAAGCTTTTAGCAATCAATGCAGCTTGATTAAAGCCCCGTTGTTTGAGTTTATTTGGGTGGAGGGGAATGGGGACAACGACAGGTTTGGGATGGGGTGGTGAATTTTGTAACCATGCTTCACCCAACCACCTTCCCAGGGGAATAGCAATCTCAGGATTATTATCATATTTTAAAGACGCGATCGCACTCTTTAAAGAACCGCTATATTCTCCCCAACCAAAAATCGGTAGGGGTGGTTTCCAGAGATATTTGGGTTGATGTAGTTGACATTTTTGTAGTTGTTTGCTGCAACTAGGGCAAAATTCGCTGGATGTGGGACGTTGACACAGGGGACAGGAGGATTGGAGGAATAATTTGAGGAAATTTTTGAGGATGGGAGAGTTCATGATCTAGCTTTTTAGAGCTTTTTGAGGTAAACGCGATCGCACCTAGCAGTTTCCACCCCTGTAGCGGGGATATAACCATTGCTTTCATAGAGTTTGAGAGCTTCGGTGAGGATGCTGGCAGTTTCGATCCAAATTTCTCGGTAGTTGCAGGAAGTAATTACTTCTTCCAATTGTTGTAACAAATATTTTCCCAATCCCAATCCGCGAACATGCGGTAAAAGGTACATTTTCCGGATTTCTACAGCGTTTTCACCCCGTGAAATTGGATAATATGCTGCTGTACCCACGATTTGGTTTTGCTGTTCCACCACCCAAAATTCACCCCCATTATTGAAGTAGTACTCTTCAACTTGCATCACATCTCTGTCAGCACCATCAGCTTCCCAACCCAAACCATACTCAGCTAACGTCGAACGAATCACCTCTGATGCGGGAATGCGATCTGTTTTTTCCCAAGAACGAATCAAAAAGTCTTTGTAGTAATCTTTATATTGTTTATCCATATAAATCAACTATGAATTCTCGGTTCATGATGCAAAGTTGATAATAACTCACTTTCAACTATTGCTAATTCATCAAGTCGCTGCATCACAACTTCCCGCTCAAAATAAGTATCTGCTAATACCCAATAAACACCAAAATGCCGTGCTTCTGAAGCCATTAAACCTTGGTAAAATTTAGCTAATTCTGGTTCTGGACAATGTTTAGCCAGTAACCCTAAACGCTCATGACTACGAGCTTCAATTAAACCTGTCACTAATAAAGAATCTAAAAATCTATAGGGTTCCTGGTTTCTCACTTGTGCTTTTAAACCTGCACCATAAGGGGGAGGTCCCAAATTAGCGAGGGGAATTTGACGACGTTCTAACCACTGATTTACCAATTCAAAATGTTCTAATTCTTCTTGAGCAATTTTCGTTAGTTCCCGCACCATTTTGGTGTTTGATGGATAGCGAAACATAAAATTTAAAGCAACTCCCGCAGCTTTACGTTCGCAGTGAGAATGATCTAGGAGAATTATATCTAAATTTGATATTGCTTGTTCAATCCAAGCTGAACTTGTTGGCTTTTTGAGAGCATTGATAGTTGCAACATTAGTCGAAATCATAATTAAATATATAATTAGCCTGAGTTACTATATTTCAGTCAATATCAGACAAAATTATAACTAATATTTTTAACTAATATTAAGTCTAATTTTGCAGATACTTAATCGCAGTTTATACCCACAAAGTTTTTTGCATTTCACATACCAGTTTACTTACTTAATTCTGTCCCCTACCGATAATTTCAATGAGTCTGAGGTTTATAGCTTCCAGACTGTTTAATGCTGCATTTGTAGTTCGTTGATTTTCGTTAAAATTAGCTTGCATTGTTTGATGACTATCGCGTAACTCTAAAAGTACATCATCTAAAACTGCACTTCTGGCAAGTACACGGGTAACATCATTGGTGAGTTCTCTTAATTGTTCCTGAGTGTCTCGTATTTGTTCTTGTGTTTGTAACTGACTACGAGCTAATTATGTTACTAAAATACGGATATCGTCGTTACTATTTGAGTTAGTCATTGTATTAAATTTATTTAATTACAAACATTTCACCCATCTGAGCATCAAAATAAGTACAAAGCTTAATTGCAACCTGACAGTCAATTCTATCAAAGCTATTTTTGGCATAACCTCTAATAGCATTTTCTGTAATTCCTACTTCTCTTGATAACTGGGCAATATTCAACCCCTTCATATCCATATATTGCCTAAGTTTACACTGCATAGTTTTTTTATCTATCTCTTCATTTGTCAGCATATCATACTACTTGAATAGTTGAGTATCAGAGCTTGTTATGCCATTATACTGTAATCACCTGGCATTCTGAGACATGAGTAGTAGTCAATAATTACATTTGAAATTCTGTTTAATCTAACGTATAGGGGGTTTACACGGAATTATTCTTTTGAATAACCCTACAGGGGGGTTTATACGCAGTTCTTTCAATGCGAACTAGTGTACTAGCTTTTCTGTCCAAAATACACGTCCAATTAACCCCCTAAAAACAAGGCTTGTGATAAATCTTCGACAAAACGAATAATTTAATCAGCGGTATATTGATCGTTTTTGATCTGCGGAGATCGTAAATTTGTATCGATAACTAAAAAACTTAATTTTACGGTAAGGCAAGAATGAGGATTTCAGTCGGAAAAATGGTAGTACGTATGAACGCGTTGAAAGGACTGGGGTTTATACGGAATGTTCTTTATAATCCACCTAAAAAGGGTATTTATAAGGAAAGTTTCGGTATAATACTCTGATTTGGGGAATTAAACAGAATAGTTCGGTATAAATACCTTGTGGGAGAGGATTACATGGAAACATTCGGTATAATAAATAGTTATGTGTCAAGATTTAGGTACAGGATCAATTGTATCCAAAAGGAAATATGAGGGATTATAATCTTGGCTTTATAAGTAATGAAAACATCTATAATCACGTTCAAGAAACTATAAAAAAATACAGATTTAGCATTGACTTAATTGAATTCAATAAAAATTTAATCGATCCAATAAAGTTAACATTCGATGCAAAAGTTTATCGCAAGAGCATCGAATTTGTAATAGAGAGTGAAGTTCTAAGGCAAATAGATAAATCCAACACAAATCACATCGGCTATTTTCACCAAAATATATTTCGATACCTGAGTAATGGATGGACAGTGCCAGTACAAGGATATGACATAGTCAATACCGTTCTTATGTATTACGTTGAGATGAAAAATAAACATAACACCATGAATTCATCGTCTGCTCAAAAGACTTACATGAGAATGCAAAATACCTTGCTATCAAATCCACAGGCAACATGTATGCTGGTAGAAGTAATTGCGAAAAGAAGTCAAAATATCGTCTGGAGGGTGAGCTTAGACGGTCAAGCAGTATCAAATGAAAGAATACGCCGCGTTTCGATTGATAAGTTTTATGAATTAGTCACTGGTAGTAGGGTCGCATTCAAGAAATTATGTGAAAAATTGCCTTTAATAATCCAAGATATTGTAGACAGTAGTGATGTTGAAGCAGAGTCAAACTCTGTATTTAGAGAACTAAAGGATATTGATCCTAATTTATTGAAAAGTATTTACCTGCTTTCTTTCAAGAAATATGAAGGATTTGATGATTTCAATGTTTGACGCAATAACAATTCCGACAGAATTACTCGCAGATATAGTTTCTGTCTCAAAATCTACATTATTGAAGTGGGAAAAAAGTGGGAAGCTAATTCCCATTCAAAATCCAATTACAAATAAAAAAGAATATAAAATTTCTCAACTAATTCAGTTTGAAGAAGTGAGAGATATGATTAAGAACGATTGGAATCAAGAATTAAATATAAAAGCTGTAAGAGAATTTTCATCCGTCGAACTTTTTGCAGGTGCAGGTGGGCTTGCTCTAGGTCTGGAAAAAGCTGGATTTAGTGCAGTTGCGCTGAGTGAACTTGATAAAGATGCCTGTAAGACTTTGCGAACTAATCGACCTGAATGGAATGTCATTCAAGGTGATATTAAAAATGTGGACTTTACTGACTTTACTGATATCGACCTTATTTCTGGTGGATTTCCTTGTCAGGCATTTTCTTATGCAGGCGAGAAATTAGGATTTGAAGATACTAGAGGTACATTATTTTTTGAATTTTCTAGAGCAATAAAAGCAGTTAGACCAAAAGTCTTTCTAGGTGAAAATGTACGTGGTTTACTAAATCACGATGATGGTAAAACTTTGTCCGTGATAAAGTCTATTATTTCAGATTTGGGATATACGCTTATTGAACCACAAGTTTTAAAAGCATTGTTTTACTGTGTCCCTCAAAAAAGAGAACGTTTGTTCTTTGTTGGTATTAGAAACGATTTGGTTAAGTTTGCAACATTTAAATGGCCATCAAAATATCACAGAATACTAACTTTAAAAGATGCTTTGAAATCTGGTGAATTATACGATACTGATGTGCCACAATCAGAGGGACAGACTTACCCAAAAAGAAAAAAGGAAATATTATCTTTTGTTCCTCCGGGTGGTTACTGGAGAAATTTACCTGACGATCTTCAAAGAGAATACATGCAAGGTAGTTATTTCTTGGGTGGTGGTAAAACTGGCATGGCACGTCGGCTTTCATGGGATGAGCCAAGTTTAACTCTCACCTGTTCTCCTGCTCAGAAACAAACAGAAAGATGCCATCCAGAAGAGACAAGACCCTTAACAATTAGAGAATATGCTAGGGTACAGACATTTCCAGACGAATGGCTGTTTTCAGGTTCTGTGAGTAGTCAATACAAGCAAATTGGTAATGCTGTCCCTGTAAATTTGGCTTTCGCAGTTGGTAGGAGTATGGTTGCTTTATTAAATAGTATTGATGCAGAAGTTGATCTAAGCGTTGATTCTTTAGCACCTGATGAGCTAGTTCAGCCAAAACAATTGACTTTACTAAACACATAACAAGTAGTTGGAGCGGCGATTTGAAGGTTTTTCGCTTCGTTTCGGTCGTATTTGTCGCCGCTCAACTTGATCGTTACCTAGCTTTTGTGAAAGGTTGTAGCAGAAAATTGAATGGTATCTGTTGTTCAACGATTGATGATTAATTCTTGAATTTTTGTGAAAGTAGGGCAATTTATTTTTTGCTGTTATCCTACTAACTTTTAGCAAAAATTGTATTTAATTGCTGACAAGCTTGTTCAATAGAATTTATACTACCTGCATTAATCAACCCATAATAATCAAAAACATACACTTTGTCATTTTTGATTGCTTGAAGCTGATTCCAAAATGGTTCTTTTTTAAATTCATCTAATATTGATGTTCCTGAACCACCTTGAGGTGGATTAACGACAATTAATATTTCGGGATTAGCTTCTAAAATCTTTTCCGCAGAAAGGGTAATATAACCCTTAATGGGACTCTTACCTTGAATCTCATCGGTGATATTTTTAACTGAAAACTTACTCAATAAATTACCTGCCCAACTGGAAGCATTTGGTGATAATATTGGTTGCCGACTAACTAAAACTAAAGTCGAAATATTCGGATTAGTTTGAGAATTAATCAAAGATTGATAGCGATTAATTAAGGGTGTGGGGTCAGCTTTAATTGTTTGAGCTATATTTTTAGTTAATGCACCCAGAGATTCCCAACGATCAACTTTAGTTAAGAATATGGGAATGCCTAATTCTTTAATTTTATCTGTAGTCTGATTAGAAAAACCCTCTGCACCAATAACCAAATCTGGTTTCAAAGCAACAATTTTTTCTAAATTGGGTGGAACTTGTCCTTCACTCACACGAGGGATGTCTTTAAATCTAGTATCTTTATTTAATAAGCTGCTACCTGTAATTCCCACTAACTTGGATTTATCGAGTTGATAAATAATATCGGCAGATAAAGAAGTTAGTGCAACAATTCTCTCTGCTGATTTGGTAGGTATAGGATTATTTGTACTATTAATAGTCGAACTTTGATTATCTGGAGTTTTTTCAACCTTAGAACTATTTGGAACTGCACAAGCAACTATTGTGAGACTTAAAAAAATAGTGAGGGTATAAGCTATAATTTTTTTGAACATAGAATTTTACTTACATGGTGAAATTGGACAAATCTGTAACCCAACTGGTGTTTGCATAATTGCCACGTCCACACCCAAAACATCAGCTATATTTGTCGGTGTTATGACATTTTCTGGTGTTCCTAAAGCAAAAATTATTCCTTGGGATAACAGGGCAATTCTTGAACTATACCGTGCTGCTAAATTCACGTCGTGTAAAACTGTGATGATGCTTAAGTTTTCCTCTTGATTTAATTTTCGCAGTAGTTCTAATAGTTCCAATTGATAACGAATATCTAAATAAGTAGTTGGTTCATCTAATAGTAAAATCTGTGGATTTTGTGCCAAAGCTAATGCTAAAAATGCCCTTTGTCGCTCTCCTCCTGATAGATTTTCCACGGGACGATTGCTAAAATCTTGTATATTGGTAAGTTGTAAAGCTTTATCTACCTGATTTCTATCTTCTGTATTTAATTGCCATTGCCACCAATCTTGATGGGGGGTTCTTCCTAAAGCTACTAATTGCCAAACTGTTAAACCCGATGGAATGGTTTGCTGCTGAGGTAATAATGCTAATTTTTGAGCAACTAATGATGCAGATTGATTGTGAATTTCTTTGCCATCTAAAAGTACCACACCTGCTTGTGGTAGTAGTAGACGACTCATAAGTTTTAATAGGGTAGATTTACCAGAACCATTCGCACCTACAAAACTCAACCATTCTCCCTTTTGCAGAGTAATATTAATTTCTTTGACAACTTGCTTCCCTAAATAACCACCAGCAAGATTATTAGTCTCAATTGGCATAATTGTTTTTAAAAACCTTTTTTATATTCTCAAATATCATCTATATTTTCTAAGTCATCGATTGACGTTGGTACAATAACCAAATAAATAGGGGGGAACCAAATAACGCAGTCACCGCACCAACTGGCAATTCTACTGCACCCAAACGTGACAGAAAATCAGCAAATGTCAGCACTAAAGCACCACCAACTGCACTTAAGGGTAACAATGCACGGTAATCTGTTCCTACCAACAAGCGGATACCATGGGGAACTATCAAACCGACAAAGCCAATCAAACCCGCTATACTTACCGCACTAGCTGATAATAACGCTGCAACTCCACCGATCATCATACGCGATCGCGTTATGTCTACACCCAGCCCCACTGCTAAATCATCACCCAAACTTAGCAAGTTAAGATTACGAGCAAGTAAACAACCCAGTAACAATGCAATGCCAATATACCATCCTGTGGCGTTCACTTCCACCCATCCCCTACCATTCAAACTACCTATCAACCAAGATAGTGCAGTTTGGATTCTGCCATCTTCAGTTAGTAATAATAATACCGATTGAATTGACCCAAATAAGGAACTTACTGCCACCCCACCCAAAATTAATCTTTCTACGGAAATCCCATCTGCTCGTTTTGCCAAGAGGTAAACGAATATTGTTGTTAATAAACTACCTATCCAAGCAAACAAAGGAACCCAACTCAGGAGTAATCCTAAGCTGATTACGGTAATGGCAACTAATCCTGCACCCGCAGAAATATTTAGCAGAAAGGGATCAGCTAGTCCGTTTCGTAACATTCCTTGGAGCATTGATCCTGCCATTCCTAAGGATGAACCAACCAAGATAGCAGCAATAATTCGTGGTAAGCGTAAATCCCAAACGATTGTTTGATATAGGGAGTCTCCCTGATGAGTCAGTGCTTGCCACAGTTGGTTTGCTGTCATTGGTACTGCCCCAGATACTAAGGAAAGACAGGTAACTAGAAGTAATGCCAAGCAAAGAACTATAGTTGCTGCCAATACTCGATATTTTTGGGCTGAATTAGGTGTTTCTGGGAATTTTTTTTTAAGCTTGGGGAATAAGGGCAACTTCAAACCTGCCATTCGATTGAGGTAAAATAATTGAATAATTAATGATATTTAATATCAATTATTTTTCTATTCTATCTGCTGGTAGCACTCGTGTAGTAGTTTTTCACTCTCCCCCATTAAAAAGCGATTAAGAAGCAATCGGAATAGGAGGATGTTTTATACCTCTACGAGCCTGGGTAAGAATCATCGCAATATAAGCCCAAGGGTCAACTTTCCTTAGACGACAAGTTTCAATAACACTCAAAATAGAGCAGTAAGCCAAACTACCCTCTGCTGTTCGAGTTCCATAGCTAATACGTCGGGCAATTACAGCATGTCGTAAAGCCCGTTCTGCCTCATTATTAGTAGGCGGTAATTGCGGATTATAAAAACAAGCAACTACAGCATCCCAATCATTCAAAATCTCATTTGCGAGAGCTTTTAACTTGGTATGCTCGCCAACCGTAGCCAATCGGCAGACTCGATAAAGGCGAGCGGGGTTTGAGTCAGTTTCATCCTTATCCCCGTCGCCAGTGGCAAGCTCATGTATCAGTTCCCTTAGTTCTTCTAATAGCCACTGTCCCAAATCTGCGACTTCTTTATCTACTGCCTCTGTTAAAGCGATCGCTTTGCGGATGAGATGAGCTAAACAATGCTGACGTTTAGGGTAATTAATATAAGCACCATAGCCATCAGTTACTAACCATCCTACAAATGCCTGACTTATCAACCGCAGTAATTCTTCTTTACGACGACTACCAATGTGGTAAACGGCAATTGTGCTTGTAATGGCTACCCATAACCACCGATATTGACCTTTCTCGTACCAAGGAGTTTCGTCAAGGTGGATTATTTCCGCCGATTGCAATTCTTCAATTAATTCCTCAACTACTGGGGAACAAGCTATCCCGACTTCTCTAATACAACGGTCGATTGTACCAACACAAAGGGATACTCCCACCCAATCATTCAACAACTCTCTAATTTTGGGTCGAGACATTCGATATCGTACCGCCAGAGAAGCAATAAATGTTGCTAACATTGGACCGACAAGTCCATATTCCTGCAAGCATAAATCTTTACTTCTTCCTTCTACTACCGAAACGTACCCAAATAAAGGCTTTTCTTTTGTGTGGTGTCCACAAGCGCAAGTTGCCTGATAGTAGTGATGAAGCCTACACTTTACCTCGATTCCAGAATCTAAGTTCTCTAGCTCTAATACGTAATAACCCATGTGGGGTTTAGCATCCGAGTCGATTTCTAACGGACTGTTACATGATGCACAAGTTTCTGGATGATGGGAAACTATTTCACTGGCAACTAAGGGTGTTGTCCGCCATATTCCTTTAGCTCCCTTTTGCTTTCCCGGCAATTTTTTCCCAAATCCCTTACTTTTTAGCTTCTCACTTATTGGTGAAACTTGCTTCTCTTCCTGCTTTGATTTTGTTTCAGATTCTGAGTGCTCTGTTTGTTGTTCTGACTGTACCGCTAATTTTTCTTTGCTTTTGAATTGGTCTGATGATGGCGGTAAGGAACTATTGCTTGAATTTTGTTCTAATTTTTCTAGTTGCTCGACCGCTAGTTTATGAAGATTTCCCGCAACTTCCACCAACTTCTGTTTGTCCAGAGATTGGAAGTAGTCCCGGTTCATTTGCGTAAGGTCTTCTTTACTCAGTCGCTTCATTCGCCCTTGGCGTAAATTGAACAATATTTTTTACATTACCATATCGTAGTCACCCCAAATTTTACCTACACAGCAAACTCTTGTTTTACGGGGAGAGTGAAAAACTACCTCGTGTAGTTATAGATTGCCGATTTCTTTGATCTGAAGGCGCTGAAACACCTACCGTAAAAGCAGTCTATTAAAGGCTTACTTCTTTAGCAGTTAAACTTTATCAAAAGCGGGTAACGCGATTCGAACGCGCGACATCAACCTTGGCAAGGTTGCGCTCTACCACTGAGCTATACCCGCATAACCATCAACAATAATTATGTTCTCATGTAATTTTAATTTTGTCAAGCAGCATTTCCAAATAACTTCTCTCCTCATCAAATAATACTTATGAGGCAAGTTGTGGATGCCTCATAAGTAATCTGTACAACTAATCCAAAACTAAGTTCGAGGATGGTAAATCACCGATGCTGGCACTTTTCATGGTTGAAGGCAAAGATTGAGAATTGTGGGTTTGGGGGGGATTAGAGCGGATCTGCCGCATCAAGCTACCCATTTCTAAAGCGCTCATTGCGTATTCCCAACCCAGGTTACTCTTAATCCCAGCCCTTTCTAAAGCTTGCTGCATGGTGTCTGTTGTCAAAACACCAAAAATCACGGGTACACCTGTTTGAAAACTAGCTGCTGCGATACCTTT
Source organism: Calothrix sp. PCC 6303 (assembly GCF_000317435.1). Lineage (NCBI taxonomy): Bacteria > Bacillati > Cyanobacteriota > Cyanophyceae > Nostocales > Calotrichaceae > Calothrix > Calothrix sp. PCC 6303. The sequence continues at coordinate 4,415,669 of NC_019751.1, read as the reverse complement.
GGCAACTTCGGATGATACCAAATCAAAGTGAGGTGTTTGTCCCCGAATTACAGCACCCAAGCAAATTATCGCATCATAGCGTTGAGAAAGTGCCAATTGACGTGCAACAACAGGAACTTCAAAGCTTCCTGGTACCCAAGCATAATCTACCTGTGAACCTTGGGGATTGACATCAATTCCGTGTCGCTTTAGGCAATCTTGACATGCTTCCAGCAGTTTAGTTGTAACTAAATCGTTGAATCTCCCAATTACCAATGCAAAGCGCAAAGGTTCGGTTTGGGTAAAAGTTCCTTCAAAAACTGCCATGGTTGCCTCTGAATCAAATATCTTGCTATATATATTTCTATAGCTAACGCGGAAACCAGATTTTTTCACCAAAGTTTATGATCTTTCTGAATTCTGGTTTGTTACTTTTCGACAAAGATCAGGTTTTCTGGTGGATATTTCATTTTCAGGCTTTGTCCCTCACATGCGATCGCGTAATGGAATCCGGTAACATGTCCTTCAGGGAGAATAATAATTTTGTCGTTTAAGGATTTCAAGTAGCTGGGGAATCCATCTAAAGAAGCACTACCATCATTTAAGGCTAAGTAAGCCAACAATCTACGGAACAACTTTGGTAAAATCACCACATCATCTGTAATTGTCTCCAAGCTTTCCAAAACAAAACCCTCGTTAGTTTTATCCAAACTCCACACACCCTTACTTGCTTTGCGGGCTTTTTCCACAGCTTTAACCATTTCTTGCCGCAGGTCTGGATACAACTTCGAGTAAAATGTTGGATATGCTAACCCTTTACTCAACATGTGGTAGTTAGCACTTTTTTTCAAAAAAGCTGGATCAAAAAAGACATCAGCACCATCTGCTTGAGTTGCGTCACCTTTAAAAATAAAAGAGACACTTCTACCATAGACATCGGCGAATTTAGCCACAATAAAACCCTGAACTTCTTCAGGTGTACTGTCGGTGACAACCTGCCTTTTGCCACGGGTAATATCTGTAAAACCCAAAAACTTCAAAAGTTCCTCAGAAGCAGCATCCGCAAACTTCAGGGGTTGGTTCTGGGTACCCAAACCACCCTTTGCTTGGAAGTGGGTTTCTAAAGCATCAATTGAATCTAAGCGTAATTGTGCCCCACCAGTAGCATTGGTGCGAATTGAAGGAGATATTTTCTGCCACAACAAGGGATTATTGGGATAAAAACGGATAGAATCTCCATCTGGAGCAGCTTTGATGACTCGGAACTTACCCTGAATAAGAGTCATGGACATAGTAGAATCCTCGGAGTTTGTTAAATCACAAACTCTAGTTTTACCTGATTTTAGCTAGAAATGCTTTGGGAAGACGGTATTTACCCACTTTTTTACGCTGAATATGGTGTATTGGTTACTCTACTAAAGCCTGGAATCCCCCCATCAACTGGGTTTCTCCAGAACGAATCGCACTTGCCCGTATCCCGGCTGAATCCCTATATTTCCCGGCATTTCAGAACTCATAACAAGAAAAAACCCGCCACTGAGAACGGGTTGAGTTCATATTAGAATCTACCAGCTAGTTTAAATTACTTACTTTTTTAGCCGCTTCCTTTAATTCTTCAAAGGTAATACTACCATCTTGGTCTGAATCATACCGTGCTATTAGTTCTTGGGAGCTACTCATACCTGTTTCTGCCGAGATAACCGCACTTAAGCCAGGACTTAAAAAAAGCTCATTAAGAGAGACTTTGCCATCTTGATCGACATCTAACTTATTAAAAAGAGTTTGAAGCTCTTGCTCGGTTGCCATAAATTTTTATCTGAATTTAGCTATTCAGTTTAATATCTCAAAATCTTGACAAAGATACATTCCCCCATAGAGAGACAATACACTATGTCTATTAGACTTGTCTGAGTTTGTACAAGGGTTTTAAAGATTGCTTATATGTCTTCACTCAAGGTAGCAATAAGGGTTTGAGATAGTTGATGATAGTTTAGAGACAAAAAATAGGATTTTCTAATTTTCAGCTTGGCTTTTTACTTTATTGTTCTATCTCTTCAGCGTGAGAGCAAAGAGTCAACAAGGTCAACAGGTTCTAGCGGAGGGTTGATTTAACTTCACTAACAACTCGTTATTGTTTAGAGATGTACTGACAGACTCAAGTTTAATTGACTTTTCAAGCGAATGCTGTCGGTCAACACTCTACAAAACTGCTCGGAACCAACACCCAAAAGAGGAAACAGACCATGAAATTTTCTAATATCATTAAGTTAGTTGGTGCTGGCGCACTGTCCTTGAGCCTTAGTGCGCTGCCTATGGTTCGTAGTGCTTCTGCTCAAGATGGAACGGGTACGACAGGTACAACACGCAACACAACTACTACAACAGACGTTAATTCTAATGACGGGTTAGACTGGGGCTGGCTGGGTCTGCTCGGTCTAGCTGGGTTAGCTGGTTTGCGTGGTAAAAAGCGCGATGATAACGCGGCACGCTACGGTGATCCTCAAACAACGCGTACTGGTAAGTAGTTCAACAAAATTAATTACACAAGATTAAGGCATAAAACCCTTATCCAAACTAGATACTTGTGTGTAAATAATTCTGCACGATTACCTACTGGCGGCTATCGTGAGTAATTACAATTACCCTTGTTTGCTGTATTGCAGTGGTTGAATCCACTTTAGGGGTAGATAGCCCCTTTTCTGTTGGAAACTTTAAACTTTTTCCGTATATTGACCTTCTTCAGAGAAAAATATAGAAAATTTCCGAATATCATCCTGTATTCAGACAATATACAGATTCTTTCAGATATCGAAATATGACAAAACCCCAAAGAAGATGATTTTGAATATTTCTTTGTGTTTTTAAGAGACGCGATATAGCCTCCTGCGGAGGAGCTACACTTTTCTTGCATACCCGCAGGATTATACGCGCCTCTAAGTAGTTGACAATTAAACTAAAATATGATTCTAAACAAATACCCGGTGTTGTAAACTAGGCATTTGCCGCCGCACCTGTTCCAGACGGGTGGGGTTGATTTCTGCGATCGCTATTCCCGGTTTTTCCCCAGCATCCGCTAAAATGGTTCCCCAAGGGTCAATAATCATTGCATGTCCATGGGTTTGCCGACGGGCATAATTGAGTCCAGTTTGTGCAGGGGCAATAATATAACAGGTATTTTCAATGGCACGGGCTTGGAGTAAAATTTGCCAGTGATCCTTACCTGTAAATGCCGTAAAAGCTGCCGGGACAAACATCACATCAGCACCGTTTTGAGATAAAGCGCGATAAAGTTCTGGAAAACGCACATCATAGCAAACCGAAAGCCCAATATTGCCCAGCTTTTCTGAACAATACACATGGGGGAGTTCATTCCCTGCCATGACTGTACTGGATTCCCGGTAAGTATTGCCATCAGGGACATTCACATCAAAAAGATGAACTTTTAGGTAACGGCTAAGTTCCTTACCGCTGGAGTCGATTAGCAAAGCGGTATTATAGACTTTACGGTCATCACTAGGAACAGGAAAGCCGCCGCCAAGGATGGTAATTTGATAGCGTTGCGCCATCGTTTTCAGAAATTTTTCGGACTCTTTAGCGATATTATCTGCTTGTGCGAGTTTTTCATTCTCATCTCCCATAAATGGAAAATTTTCTGGTAAACCCACCAACTCAGCCCCTTGACGGACGGCTAAGTCAATAAATTCTTCAGCTTGCGCCAAATTTTTTTGTAAATCTGGCACACTCGTCATTTGAACAGCGGCGGCTAAATAGGACTTCATAGATTCCAAAACAAACAGTCGAATAATGCGGATTAGATTATCAAAACTATATCTTTATCTTTGACATTTATTTGTCGCAAGTTGAGAAAAGTCGAGAAAATGGGTAGTTTAATCTTGATTGACGGTAACTCCTAACTTGCAACTTCTCGCTTTTTACACCCCTTATTCTTTACATCTGTTTCTTTGTGGACATCTCAATTTTGATTAAAACCTTTGTCGCTGTCTTCGTGCTAGCGGATGCAGTTGGCAATATTCCCATCCTGTTGGTGTTGACTAAGGGGATGGAACCCCAACAAAGGAATCGAGTTATCGATAAGGCGATTGGAGTAGCGATCGCTGTTTTGCTTCTATTCGCTTTTGGCGGTAAGTTTATTTTAAGCTATTTGGATATCAGCTTTGCATCTTTGCGAGTGGCAGGTGGTTTACTGCTGTTATTAATTGCACTACAGATGCTTAAGGGTGATTTAGATACCTATGTGACTGATTCAGAACGAGATGTGGCAATCACTCCCCTAGCCTTACCTTTACTCGCTGGTCCTGGTACACTGACAACGGTTATGTTGCTAATGTCCGATTCTCCTAGCCCCCATATGAGTGTCATCGCGGGGATAATTACCGCTATGGTTGTGACTTGGCTAATTTTGCGATTGGCTAATTATATAGATCAATGGATTGGTGTGGAAGGCGAAGTTATAATTACTCAGCTTTTTGGCTTCTTACTGGCAGCTTTGGCAGTGGAAACTGGTAGTCAGGGGATTCGGGAGTTATTTTTCTAAAATTCAGGAAGTATAAATGCTGAGAACAATACAAGTAAGTGCATCAGGGATTTTGCTGAATTTTGCTAAATAGTCCCAAGCCTCACGCGCTAAGATTAATAAGGTCAAAATCTGTAGAAAAAACTAACGTGATTAAACTCGATCAGTTCCTCAAGTTGATGGGTGTAACAGCAACCGGAGGACAAGCTAAATGGATGATTCAGGGGGGTGATGTGCAGGTGAATGGGGTGCTGGAAACCCGGCGAGGACGGCAATTGGCACCGGGAGACAAGGTAACGGTGGGAGATAAAACTTTTGAAGTGGACGAATCCATTAAATAGCGACTAATAGTTGGATTTTGGTGATAAAAGTCAAGATTTTTGAGTATTTTTTGATGAAAATTATCCCCAACCGACTTTCAGTCTTCATAAATCTTAATTTCGCAATTGTACAGGCATTGCTAAGTAAGTCATTTTCACGCCACCAAGGGGTGTAAAAATCACTGGAGTCAAATTAGAGTTTAACTGAATAAGAATTTCGGATGATGGGAGGGCTTTTAAGCCTTCCATCAAGTATTTGACATTAAAGGCAATATCTATATCTTCCCCGCTGATTTGGGCTGACATGGATTCGACAGCGCTACCAATATCTTGGGCTTCCACAGAGAGGGTAATTTCACTAGCTGCGCTGTCAATACTAAGTTTAACCAGATTATTTTTTTGATCTGCCAAAACAGCGATTCGTTCCAGGGTACCTAAAAATTGTTTTCTATCTATGGTAATTTCCCGTTGAAATTGGCGGGGAATCAGTTGACGGTAGGCAGGGTATTGTCCATCCAGAGTTCGGCTAGTGAGGCGTTGATTTTGCCATTCAAACACTACTTGACCCTGATCAAAGAATAACGCGATCGCTTCTTCAGATTCAGCGCTATGTGCCAACATTCTTTCCAATTCTCGCAATGCACGGGCAGGCACTGTCACCTCAAACTGATTCTCACCAGGTTCAGAGTTTTCATTATCAGTTTCCACCACTGCCAAACGGTGTCCATCGGTTGCCGCAAATTCCAGCATGTCGGGTAATAGCTTCATGTGTACCCCCGTCAACACCTGTTTTGTTTCATCCCCACTGGTTGCAAATAAGGTTCCCCGTAAACCTTCAATCAGTGTTGAAGCTTTCAAGCTGATACTTAGATCATTCCCCACCACAGGCAATTCGGGGAACTCTCCACCATCCATTGCCCTGACTTGGTACTTACCATTTTGAGGCGTGAGTGTCATAATTAACCCTTCTCCCCCCGATGCATTGGCTCCAGCGGTTTCATCTTCCAGGGTAATTTCGCCATCTGGTAAGCGAGAGGTAATATCATTTAAAAGTTTAGCAGGAAGCGCAATTGTACCCCCTTGCAGGACTTCAGCGCTAAAACTAGTCCGAATACCCAAGCTTAAATCAAAGGCTGTTAAACTAACTTGGTTGGTATCAGCATCAGCTTGTAACAATACATTTGCCAGTACCGGATGAGTTGGGCGTGAAGGTACTGCACGACTGGTAAGGGAAAGATTGGTACTAAGGTCGTTTTGGGTACAGACTAATTTCATGTTCGCTCAGAATGAACAGTGCAGGTTGGTTCATGTTACCAAGCCGGAGGGAGAAAAGAAAGGGAGCATCTCACTTTTTTGAATCATACCAAGCAGTAATTAAAAATAGTACACTGTCATTGCGAGGAACGAAGCAATCCCACAATCTTCAATATTAACGAGTTGATGGGATTGCCACGCTCCACTTCGTTCCACTCGCAATGACAACTTTTGGATCATTTATTTCTTGGAACACTCTCATAGTTTTCATTTAGTGCTTTATTTTGACGCTAGTCCCCAAGCTTGATAAAAAGCGGGGTAGGGTATACTTTGGGCGCACCTCCAGATAATGTTGTAGCAATTATTAAATCGCTCAAAGTCATTTTTGTAAGTTTCAGGTGATAAGTAATCTTTCAACCTTGTGACAACACTCGGCATATTTTCCTCTAGCATAATTTGACCTAAGCCAGATAATGCTAGATTTCGAGTATCATCATCCAGTTGTGGATTGCCAATTAACTCCATCAAAGTAGCGATCGCTTTTTGGTTTCCAGGGTCAATTCTACCTAAGCTTTCTGCCGTTTCCAATCGGATATTAGCCAGTTGTGGATTGCCAATTAACTTCATCAGAGTAGCGATCACTTTTTGGTTGCCAGGGTCAATTTGCCCTAAACTAGATGCCGCTTGCATTCGGGTAAAATCATCGAGTTGTGGATTGTCGATTAACTTCATCAAAACATCAATCGCTTTTTGGTTTCCAGAGCCAATTTGCCATAAGCTAAACGCCGCTAGCCGTCGGGTATAATCATTGAGTTGTGGATTGCCGATTAACTCAACCAAAGCATCAATCACTTTTTGGTTTCCAGAGCCAATTTGCCATAAGCTAGATACTGTTTGCTGTAGGGTAAAATCTTCCAATAGTGGATTGTCAATTAACTCCAACAAAACATCAGTCGCTTTTTCATTGCCAGGGTCAATTTGCAATAAGCTAAATACTGCTTGCATTAGGATGAAGTCGTCCAGTTGTGGATTGCCGATTAACTCCACCAAAACATCAATCGCTTTTTTATTGCCAGAGCCAATTTTCCCTAAGCTAGATACTGCTAGCCATCGGGTAGAATCATCCAATTGTGGATTGTCAATTAACTCAACCAAAGCATTAATTGCTTTTTGCTTGCCAGAGCCAATTTGCCCTAAACTATCTGCCGCTAACCGTCGCCTAGAATGATTTAGTTGTGGTTTACCGATTAACTCCACCAAAGCATCAATCGCTTTTTCGTTGCCAGGATCAATTTGCCCTAAGCTTGATGCCGCTTGCATTTGGGTAGAATCATCCAATTGTGGATTGTCAATTAACTCAACCAAAGCATTAATTGCTTTTTGGTTCCCAGGATCAATTTGTTTTAAGCTTTCTGCCGCTTGCCTTCGGGTACGATCATCCAGTTGTGGATTGCCGATTAACTCCACCAACGCATTAATTGCTTTTTGATTTCCAGAGCCAATTCTTCCTAAGCTATATGCCGCTTGACTTCGGGTACCATCATCCAGTCGTGGTTTGCCGATTAACTCCACTAAAGCGTCAATCGCTTTTTGATTTCCAGGATCAATTTTTCCTAAGTTATCTGCTGCTTGCCTTCGCCTAAAATTATTCAGTTGTGGATTGTCGATTAACTTCATCAAAGCATCAATTGCTTTTATGCGATTTGTCTGAGGCAATACCGTCTGTGCTTCCTCTGCGATTGTTTCGAGAAATCTTACCCAATCGTTTTGCTCAACCTTAAACTCGCCAAAGCCCCATTTAACGATTTCCGCCACAATAGGATCTGCCTGACAAGAATTTTTCCACTCATCAACCCCCGCAGCAGCCAAAAAATAAGCGCGAAACTCGTAAAATCCCTTTCTGACTCTATCAATAGCTTTGAATTCTCCGCACCCATCATCAAATTCCAGCAAAGCCTGAATAAACTCTTCCTTTTTCTGCTTTCCCACATCCTCACGTCCCAACCACAGCAGAATCACCTCTTTCCACTGCAGGTCAAAAATGCGATAAACGCCTAGCGCGGGGTTTTCAGGAACGTGATTTAGAAACTCGTGCCAATCATCAACTGCCAACGCTGCAAAATATTCCTCAAATGTGGTGTGGTAAAAAGCGTAAACTTTCTCTTTTGTTGCTGATTCCGTAGCCAGTCCAACTTCATTTAGCCATCCCAACTTTAACGCTAACCAAAATAAAGAATTTGGCTGTTTTGCATCACCTAATTCCTCACGCACAAACTTATGTCGTAGCCGAAACCGTGACGTTTCTTGATCGATTGCCCGTTTTGCCAAACGTCCCAATGCTGCGTTTAATTCCTCTTGCTGCTGTTCGGTGGTAGGGAAGCGGTTTTCTTTCCACTTGTAAACCTCTTCCACAAACTGCTGATAAAGTCCGGCTTTAGTTTCCGGTAAACCTTTATCGGAACCTTGCCAAGTGCTACACAACAGCGCTAACCGCAAAGGATTTTTAACTAAATCTTGGATGCGCTGACGTTCAGCTTTATCTAATTCCTGCCATAATCTTTCCCCTTTGTTTGCATCCTTGTGAAACCAACGCCCAATAAACTCTTGCACTTGTTGCGGATATGCAAAATTGAGTAACCGATACGTCTCAAAATTTTCTAAAGCGTTGGCATTTGCTTCCCAAACATTCACCCGACAAGTCAGCACAACCCGCGCATTTTTCACCCATCCCGTCAACTGCTGGGAAACCTCAGTTAATGGTTGGGGTGAAGACATTTCATCTGCTGCATCCAACAACAACCACACACGATTATTCTTGAATAAATCTGCGAAAGCGTTTTCCTGTTCTTCTTTTACACGCACCACTTCTAAAGCATTCTTCAGCCAATCTTGCAGCAGATAATTTTCTACACTCTTTCCTTGCAAGTCTGCCAAAGAAATCCAAATGGGTAAACCCAGATTCTTGTCTAATACCCAAAAAGCTATAGTTTGCAACTGAGTAGTTTTTCCCGCACCCGGTTCCCCAATTAAAGCGATGCGGTGTCCTTGAGTTTTACCAACACCATCACGGATAACTTGCTCTAAAAAAGCCTCATGTTCAAATCGCTGCTTCTCTTCATAACTCGGTTCGTAAAGCTGTGAACCTTGTTCTGGGGAAATATCCTCGCTGCACTTCTTCGGTTTGTTACGTTCTACCAATGCTAAAGGGACATGAATTGCCTCTAGCTCGAATTTCATCTCATCATCAGCAAACAGCAACTCATTTGTGGTGAGACGCTTGTGCTTTTCCAGCATAGCGCCGCAGATGTTTTGCCAGTCAGCACCCTGAGATTTTTCTTTCGGAGTCTTGGGAACTTTAGCAGAGTTGTTTTTTTGAGCTTCTCGGCATTTATCCCATTCCCCACCTTGCTTAAATAACCAATTCAGGTTTTCTTCTTTATCGATGCTGGGAAACTTGAGCGCGAAAAGCCAAACCTTTGAATTTGTCCTAGTTTTGGCGTTGGTTTGTCCGCGTTTATCCTCAATAATTTTCAAACTTATCAGACAGTTGAGCGCATTCCTAATTGCTTCAGGCTCTAAGCTGTCGTTATACCTCTTTGTCAGTTCTGCCAGTCCTTCTAATGTAGAATGCGTTACCCACAACTCAGTACCCGCTTGCCAATCAGCTTTGCAGTCCTTTAATTCTTCCGAATTTTCCACAAAGGAAAGTAAAGCACGCAGCAATATTTTGGCTTGTTTCCTACCAGCATCGTAGCTAAGATTCCGCCCCATGTAAGTACCGTCATCAAAGAGAAAAAAATTTTTCCAAAAAGTTCTTCGCTTTCCCAAGCGAGACATCTTTCCCAAGCAGTCTATGTAGATTATAAATGGCTTTTAATCAATGCTTGGGAAATTTACTTGTCAATTAATCCCAACCTTAACCTCGATTTGAAATTGAGGTGAGGTAAATAAATGAAAACTCAGCGCAACCAAAGCCAAAGCACTCGTCAAAAGCTTTATCGCCAAATCATTACAGTGTTGTTATTAGTACAAACAATATTAATTGGTGTAAATGCCGAAAACCGCATTCAGCAAGGAGACTCAACAATTGAGGTTTTAATCTGGATGATTAACCAGTGTATTCCAGTCCTAAAACAAGCCAGCAGTTTGCAAGAAAAACAAAAAAATAGTCTATCACCCACACATCGCCGTTCTGGGGAGCAATAATATCACAAGCCCCTCTTGATAATCATAGAGGGGCGTTGAAGCATAGCGAAAAGTGGTAACGCACCAAATCCTTAAGAGTAGTTGAGTTATGCGATCGCTTTTCTTGATCCCGCAAGGCTATACATACCCTCGTATCTTTAAGCCCAAAGCGCAGGTTACACCAACAAAAATCAAATATGAATCCTATACTACCATCTGTAATAACAACCGAGCTATTAGTTGACATACATAAATGGCATCAAAAAATACCTAAAAATCCATGAATTTAACAGCCTAGCTTCAGTCTGTAAGTATTGGAAAAATTAATTGTGGAAAATGTGGAAAACTTGTGGAAAAACCCAAGATGTTTTCTCGCACCTTGATTATTTTTTAGAAGTTTTCCACAGTTTGCGAGGAAGTTTTCCACAAAGCCGAGATTTTTATTTTCTCGGAGTATTTTCTAAATTGTATTTTGATACAGCAGATTTCAGGTAAATATACCGCATCAATAAAACCTGAAATTATGAGGAAATGTATATATAGGTAGGTAGAAGGTATATTTATAATTTGCTCAAAATGTCACTCAATGTATCAGTTAGGCTGTAATTAAAATAATCAGACAAATTCCAAGTCAATAAACTTAAATTACTTTAATAACTGATTAATTAATCAAAACATCAGAGAAAAATGCCAATGTGGCAACATAAAATTTCAAGATTTGTTATTCGTTAATTAACTGTCATTTAAAATGTGCAAACCTAGCAAATGAATATCATAAAAACTGTCACTAATGCTGCAAAATCAAAAATATTTTACTGACAATATCTAATTTGTCAGCATATTTAAATAAAACAAAAATATATCCTGAAAAGGTCAAATAAACCTAGATAAATAAACATAACAGTAATCTTTAATCATCACTGCCAAAACATGATAGGTCAGTTACTAGCAGGGCATTATAAAGTCCTTGAAGTTTTGGGAGAGGGTGGGTTTGGACAAACCTATATCGTTGAGGACATCCATCTTCCTGGTCATCCACAGTGTGTCCTCAAACATCTAAAACCCACTAGTGCAGAACCCCAAATTTTAGAAACCGCACGTAAACTCTTTCAAAGAGAAGCCGAAATTTTACAACAGTTGGGAAATTATGATCAAATTCCTCGACTACTAGCTTACTTTGAAGAAAACCAAGAGTTCTACTTAGTGCAAGAACTAATTAAAGGTCACACACTCACCCAAGAATTAACTCGTGGTCAACAATGGACTGAAGACAAAATTACTGAAGTACTGATTGAAATATTAGGCATTTTAGAAATCGTCCATAATCACGGTGTAATTCATCGTGATATTAAACCAGATAATATTATTCGTTGCGAATTAGATCAAAAATTAGTTCTGATTGATTTTGGGGCAATCAAACAATTAAGAAATCAAACTGCTATTAGCCATGGACAAAAACGTGTCACCATCACTGTTGGCACCCCTGGTTATATGCCTTCCGAACAAACAAGAAAACTTCCTCGTCCTAGTAGCGATATCTATGCTTTAGGTATGATTGGAATCCAAGCACTTACAGGGATTTACCCCCGCGAATTGCCAGATGATAGCAATACTGGGGAAATTGTTTGGAAACATCTAACACCCGTGACTCCGGGGTTAGCTGCGGTATTGACAAAAATGACCCACTATCATTTTAAAGACCGCTACCAAACTGCAACGGAAGCTTTGGCAGCACTAAAGAATTTGAGTAATTTGGAAGAAGCGCCAACAATTACACCAGTCGCTAATCCACAAATTATCCATGAATTGACCCTACAATGGCGTGAAGGGGGGGAAATCAAAGATTTTACCCTAGTTGAGAACCAAGATAGTAAAAGTCCCGCCAGAATCAGAATTGGGCGGGATCCCCAAGTTTGTAATATTGTAGTTCCGGAAGCATCAGTTTCGGCATTACATGCTGAAATTTTCTTCTATCGAGAAAAAAATCAGTTTTATCTAAGGAATTTACGCGAAAAAAATCCCCCTATTTTGGATGGGCAATTACTTTTAGCAGGGGAAATGCCTCTAGCTATTGGTAGTAGCTTACGCTTAGGTCAGCAGCAATTCAAGGTAAGCGTGATTCAATCTAAAAAATCTTCTCTTGGGTATACCCCCCCAGAAGAAATCACCGATTTATCAACTGTGCTACCTTCTGAACCCGTTAGTAAAACAGCACCACCTCAAAAAGTTATTTATTCACAACAAATTAAGCGTGCTGGGGTTTCAATAATTGCACCTTTAGCAGCTAAAAAACCAGTGATGACTGGGATTGGAATTGCTGCTGCGGTGAGTGTAGTTGGTGGTTTGGTGTGTTTGCAAACGGGTAATTCTACTGGTAAAGCTTATTCAGAACAAAATTTTATCGCTCAACAGCCACAACTATGTCGGGTGATTTCCCCTACTGGAGGTAATTTCTTAGCAAAGTTACGCCCTGAACCACAAACCGAAATAGGTGCTGTGAAACAACTCAATCAAGGTGAAAAGGTGTTGTTTCTTAAGGTTAAAGGAGATTTTGTTAAGGTGCGGTTGCTAGATGGTACCCAGGGTTGGGTATTTGGTGATCAGATTCAACGTTGTGATAGTTCTCGCAAACGGTTGTTATAGTGGTCAAGATTTAGCCAATCAAGGTAAGTAGAAGAAAAGTTACAGTATATTTTAGGTAAATAAAGTAACTTAAAGTTTGTGGAGACGTTCCAACGGAACGTTTCTGCGTATTTTATAGATATTAAATATTTTCAGTATTCAACCCGGAATTTGATGAGTAGGTACTGAAGTTTTGAGGAAGCTTTAATAATAAGTAGGAGATAAGAATTTTATGTCACTGGAACAAGTTAATGCTTTTTATGATGTCTTAAGCTCTGACCAAGTAATTTACGATGAGTATTGTAATAAATGCTGTTTACGCGGGCTATTTGGCATTTGGAATTGGGATAAGGCTAAAATTGTCGATTTTGCAGCTTCCCTGGGTTTTATATTTACTACTGATGATTTAAACATGGTGTTATTTGAGGGTGATGCAGGTGTGGTTCAACCCTCAATGAGTGTGTCAGTGAATTGAAACACTAGGTTTAGTTGGAGAGTACCTAGATGATAATTAGCATTAAATCTTCAAGATGATCGATTTGTATGTCAAAATGCAGATGAATCGAATACCTTGTAAGTCAAATGATCGGTAAAATCCTTGATGGGCGGTACCAAATAATTAGTAAATTGGGACAAGGAGGTTTTGGTACTACTTTTCTGGCAATTGATAAGAAGTTACCCAATAATGATCAATGTGTCGTCAAGTTATTTTCCCCTCAAGTTGATGATCCAGATAGTTTGCATGAAGCTCGACGCTTGTTTAATAATGAAGCTATTGTCCTGAATACATTGGGGAGTCACGATCAGATTCCTCGCTTACTCGCGCATTTTGAAGAGGATGAACAATTTTACCTAGTTGAGGAATTTGTATCCGGTGAGGAACTTACTCACGAAATTAACCCAGGTAAGAAACTTACCGAGGAAGAAGTAATTTCTCTCCTGAAAGATATCTTAAAAATTTTAGAATTTGTGCATCGGCATGGTGTTATCCATCGAGACCTCAAACCGTCAAATTTAATTAGACGCAAACACGATCGACAAATAGTGATGATTGATTTTGGATCAGTCAAGCAATTAACTTCTCAAACAATCAATATTCATCAACCATCCCCCCTTACGGTTATAGTTGGGACGCATGGTTATATGCCAAGTGAACAAACTCAGGGATTACCAAGACTTTGTAGTGATGTTTATGCTGTAGGAATAATTGCAATTCAAGCTTTGACTGGTTTGGTAGCAGTATCATTACCCCAGGATAGTTTTACTGGGGAAATTTTATGGCGTGAACAACTGCAATCGGGTCAGGTTAGTTCTAGGCTAGCAGATGTTTTGGATAAAATGGTGAAGTACGATTTTCGCCAAAGATATCAGTCGGCAACGGAAGTTTTACAAGCGCTGGAAAAAGTCACAGATGCAAGTTCTAGTCGAAAATCAAGCTTAGGAAAAATCATCATCGGTTTAGGAATAACTGCCTTAATAGGTATTGTGACTCTCGGAACCTTGTTTAAAAAAGATGACACTCTAGAACCATATAATATTGATAACTACGGTATTAGTATCCAACGCCCGAAAACATGGCAACCTGAAGAAAGACCAGATCGAATTACTGGGAATGTTGTTAGGTTTATATCCCCGTTAGTAAATAATACTGATAAGTATCAGGAAAATGTTAACTTAGTTGTCCAAGATTTATCCGAAAACCGTAGCACTTTAGAACAATTTACCCCGTTTCGCCTAGATGTAATTAAACAGTCTTCTCCAAACATCAAAATTATTCAAGAAGGTCAACAAAAATTAGCAAATATAGATGCCTATCAGGTTACTTACACCCTCCAAGAAGATAGTATGAGTCTGGAGAGGTTGCAAATTTGGACTGTCAAAGATCGAAAAGCTTATATTCTCACTTATACAGCCGAGCCTAATCAATATTCAGCATCTCTTCCCACTGTTAAGCAGATGATTAATTCGTTCCAAATAATTAAGTAAAAAATAAAAAAAATTTACAATACTTAAGTAATTTCAGATACTAATTTATGGTATTTATCTTAATATCTATGCAAATATCATATTCGTGTGTGTAAATTACCATGAAAACCAGATCATTTTTACAGATACTCACAGCCAGTATGGTTTCACTGAGTGCGATCGCTGCCGTAAATCTTCCCAGTTCCGCTCAATCCAAAACTTACTTCTGTGAAAGTGATAACGGTGTATGGACAACATTTGCGAAAAATTTCAATAACGAAAAAATACCCGTGATTACCTGGGTGAAAAAATTAGGAGATTACACACCAAAAGCACGGTGTCAAGCTGTTTCTTCGAGATTTCAAACTGCTTACGAACGAGGCATATTAAATTATCTCACTTCTGGTATTTCCAGAGGTCAGGCAGTTATCTGTGCAGCAAGTCAGTATGGTGGACCCTGTACTCAGTTACTTTTTACCCTCAAATCCCACGAAGATGCTAGCTCAGTTTTGCAACACTTGGGAGATATTGGTTACAAAGCACGGGGACCAATTTTGCAGTCGGAAGATGCTTCTTCTCAGGTGTACATAGATATGGGTGCATTGGTAAAGGGAAAATCAGGACAATAGAATAGGCATTTCCTTGAAATTATTTAGAGACGTAGCATTGCTAGGTCTCTACAGGGCTGATTTTCTTGAAATCACCGAATCTGTTGCATAGGGGTCTACTGATGAATTGCGTTGCTAAAGATACTTGTACCGGGTAAAATCAACATGAGAAAAAAACTAACATGGGTAGTTCACCACCCTAGGTATCGCACACTGGCTGTAACCGCTTGGATGGGTACATTGTTGGTTTTGCCGCTCCAAGTTGGGGAATTATTAATTTCCAGTCCCCAAGTTTTAGCCCAACCAGCAAGCGCTCAACTTTCTGAAGCACAAATCAAACAGCTAGCAGCGGCAATTACCGTTAAGGTAATCGCTGGGGAAAATGGTGGTTCAGGGATTTTAATCCGTAAAGAGGCACAAAAAGCAGGATATCTATATACTGTTGTCACTAATCAGCATGTTTTGGAACCCGGCAAAGCTGCACAAATTCAAACAGGAGATGGCAAAAAATATCCAGCTACATTGCTAAAAGGAGTTAACTTTCGCGGTAAAGATATAGCTTTACTCCAGTTTAGTACCAATGCTAACTATACTGTGTCGTCCCTAGGGAATCTATCAACAGTCACAGTTAACGAACCAATTTACTCTGCCGGATTTCCTTTTGAGAAAAAAGCTAACCAAAACCCCTTTGTCTTCAAAAGCGGGAAGGTTTTGCTAGTACCGGAACGAGCTTTCAAAGAAGGATATCAAATTGGCTACGATAACACTGTAGAAAAGGGAATGAGCGGTGGTCCAATTTTAAATCGCCGGGGACAGGTAATTGGGATTAACGGTATCCATGCTTATCCTCTGTGGGGAAATCCCTACGTATACGAAGATGGTTCCCAACCCACAGCAGCACTCAAGGATTTAATGAGCCGTTATAGTTGGGGGATACCGATTCAAACATTTGCTCAGTTGGCACCTCAATACACCTCTAAAGAGTCTTTGCCAACAGGAAAAACGCCAGTAGCCAGCAAATTACCACCAATTGCCAATGATGTGAGTAATATTGCTAAAGAAATCACAGTACTAATTGATGTCCCCAGTATGCCGCAATGTAGTGGTTCCGGGGTGATCATAAGTAAGCAGGGCAATACTTACAGCGTTTTGAGTGCCGAACATGTAATACGCGGATCTCAAAAGTGCGATCGCACTCAGCTAGAAATAGTCACTTCCGACGGCAAACGCTACCCCATCCAAGTCAACGACAGAAACGTTAGAAGCTTACCAGATAGTGATTTAGCACTCTTACAATTTAATAGTGACCAAAATTACCGCACCGCAACCTTAGCCAACTACAACATCACTGGATACGATGGATTTATCTTTGTTTCTGGATGGCAAGATACCAAAGCCAAAAATCCAGCATTACAACATAAATTTACCGCTGGAAATGTCGTATCCAAACAATTAGGATCATCTATACTAGCTAAAAACTCCCTCTCCTCCAGTTACGGCTATGGCATGATTTATACCAATCTTACAGAGCAAGGGATGAGCGGAGGACCAATTTTAGATATTCGTGGACGTGTTATTGGGATTCATGGCAGATCGGAAGTAGAATCAGTTAAAGATCAAGCTGGTAAAAATCGCTTGATTACATTAGGCTTTAGTCTGGGTGTACCCATCAGCGACTTTATCAACTGGTCAAAATCAGCAGGTATTCTATCTGCTTCAAAAGTTGAAACCACTATAGCACCAGCATTAACCCAACCAGAATCAGACGCGATTCTCCAATCTTTGCTTCAACCAGTCAAGCCTCAAAATAATGCCGATGCGATCGATTGGGTAAATTACGGCTGGGAACTTATACGCACCTCAACCAGCAAAACCAATACAAGCGAATCAATTCAATCTTTCGATAAAGCCATTCAACTGCGACCTAACTTTTACCAAGCTTGGTATTTGCGAGGTTTTGTCTACATGACTCAGAATAATTATCAAGAATCTCTCAAATCTTTCGACAAATCAGTCCAAATTGAACCGAATTTTTCCACGGCTTGGCGTTGGCGAGGTATGATCCTAGCTAATTTGAACAAGTACCAAGAAGCTTTAGCATGTTTTGAACAACTAGCAAAATTAGATCCCGGTGATAGTGGTGCCCAGACATTTCGCAGTATCATGCTAATTGGACTCCAAAGGTTTCCAGAAGCTTTGGAAATAGCTGAAAAATCTTTAAAACAATATCCTAATTCCTGGAATTATTTTGCCAGAGGTATTGCTCGTTTTGGTACCAAGGATCAAAAAGGAGCATTAGCAGACTTAAATGAAGCTATTCGCTTAAACCCAGAAGCAATCGAAGATACTGCTTATTCAGTTAGAGCTACAATTCGCTATGCCCAAGGAGATATTCAAGGAGCATTAACTGATTACAATGAAGCTATACGCCTAAATCCACAAAAAGCTGAACCCATATTAAGTCGTGCAGCAATCCACCTCCAACAAAAAGATTATAAAAGTGCCGTGGTGGATTTGAACGAAGCAATTCGTCTCAAACCGGAATATCGAGAAGCCTTTGAGTTACGCGGAACATTATATTTTTTGCAGAACAAACATCAAGAAGCAGTCAAGGATCTCACTCAAGCAATTCGTCTTAACTCTCAAAACCCTGATGTTTACTCGATTAGAGGTGGAGCTTGGTTGCAGCTAAAAGATAAAAAAGCCGCAAGTTTAGATTTTCAAAAAGCCGCAGATTTATACAAACAGCAGGGCAATAACGAAAGGTATCAACAGGTGCTGCAAGCAATTAAGAGCTTAAATTAGACCTGGTATGCCCAAATGGCTTTAGAGGTTAGTTCACAGATGTCAAGTTAAACCGCCTAGAGATTAGTGATTTTATGATATAGTTTCTTATATACTAGTGAAATATTATCGGGATGTGGCGCAGCTTGGTAGCGCACTTCGTTCGGGACGAAGGGGCCGCTGGTTCGAGTCCAGTCATCCCGATTTGTCATATTGTACATTAACTAATTATTTGTCCGCGTTAACAAATTAATGTCTTCATTATAAGAATTAGCATCACAAAAAAGGACTTACTTGTTAGTAAGTCCTATGCATCCTTGATATTTACCAGTCTTCTGTTTTTACAGAAATCTTTCTAATTTACTGAGCTTTTTTAGCTGCAACTTTTACATCTACTTTCACAGTTTTTACACCCTCGAACTTGTTTTCCTTAACGGCAGGTTCAATTTTCTTCAAAGTAGCTTCATCTGGAACAGTACCAGAAACAGTCAACACATCACCTGCTTGATTTACTTGAAGACTGCTTCCAGGAAACTGCTTCTCCAACTTGTTTTTAACAATGGTTTTAACACCACCCGCTGCATCTTTAACAGCAGTAGTAGTTTTTTCAGTTGTCTTGGTTGTGGTTGTAGTACCTTGAGTCTTTTGACCAGCTTCTTTCACTGCTGTGCTATCAGTAGTAGTTGTTGTTTCAGAAGTTTTTGTATCTGAATTACAACCAACAGCACCAACTACCAACACGCTGCTAATTAAAAATGGGATGAGCTTTTTCATTTTTATCTCCAATTGGTTCTTTGAAGCGAATAATTTGATTTGTGTGTTTTGCGGAGGAGCAAATATTAAAAAATCATTAAAAGTGAAATGGCATAAGCACCAATCTGGCTGTCAGATTTTGTTACTTTAGTTCTCTAATTATTCCACCTGGTTTAAACGATTAAACCTGGTTTTCGATAGTAGGAAATAACTTGCGTTTCTGTTCCTATGGGAGTGTTAACTATAGCATCACAGTCTAGACTCCATCAGTTTGCTTAGAGCTAAATTACCTGAATTGATCCAGCATTATTTTGATGTTATCAGATTTAAAAAAATTTAGCTGATTACCCCTTTTATCTTGAAATTTCCTTCTGCATCATTGTATTGCAGTGTTTCTCTAAGTCAATTAGTAATCAATATTAATATTAAGTATATTTTAATACTAACTTAACCGGAAATTAATCTAATTATGCGTTGAATAGCAATGTTTCCGGGGAGCATCCAGTTTTGGCAAATAGCGCATCAGCCTAGAAGCCTGGGGCTAAACAAATAAAACCTACCTAGCCTAGCGCGGAACGCGGGCTAAAAAGATTCTAGACCACGAATCTTGGCTCTATTACTGTAGCGATACCCTTCTAAACTATTTCTTCCAAAGCGTGATGCTCTGTGTTTCCGCTAATAAAAACTGCTTAACCATTAATCTTCTGTTAAGCTTTCTGTGTTTATTGCTCCTAAAGTTAGACAATAATGCTACAAATTCAATACTGGATTGATCACTATCTTATAGATGAACAACTATGCGTGTGTTTAACTCTCCCCCCACCACCGAAGTACAAACCCGTACCCGCATCTTAGATGCAGCGCAACGGTTATTTGCAGCACAAGGATTTGATGGTACCACCACCCGTGATTTAGCGCA
This sequence comes from Calothrix sp. PCC 6303, assembly GCF_000317435.1. Lineage (NCBI taxonomy): Bacteria > Bacillati > Cyanobacteriota > Cyanophyceae > Nostocales > Calotrichaceae > Calothrix > Calothrix sp. PCC 6303. Next base: position 4,395,746 of record NC_019751.1, on the reverse strand, counting down.
GGCAGCTGGTGTAGCAGAGGGAACTTTATTTCGGCATTTTTCCAACAAAAAAGCGATTTTAGTGGAGGTGGCAACACAGGGATGGGTGGAGATTCTCACCGATTTGTTGACAGAATTGAGTGAGATGGGCACTTACAAAGCTGTAGCTCAAGTAATGCGGCGACGGATGTGGAATATGCGTAAAAATGCGGATATGATGCGAGTTTGTTTCATGGAAGCACAGTTTCATCCAGACTTACGCGATCGCATTCAAGTAGAAGTCATTGATAAAATGACTGATGTGGCAGAAGCATTCTTCCAAACAGCGATGGACAAAGGAGTATATCGAAAGACTAATGCCAAACTAGTAGCAAAAGTCTTTTTGGGAATGTTTGCAGTTGCAGGTTTTTCTGACAACACCATCATCCAAGCAGACGCTTCACCGCAGCAACTTCAAGAAATGGCAGAGGGATTAGCTGATATCTTTTTGAATGGTGTTTTAGTTAAGTAATCTCGTTAGGTGATTTCCAGAATAAAATTTACCAGTCAATATTTTTTCTATTGGATAAATCACCTTGCACCAACTTTGCTTGTTGAACCCACTGCTGAACAAGTTCAATCGCAGGACATAAATCACGACGCTGCATTGTTGCAACTTGCAGTCGTAATATCTGCTTGTGTAAGCGGTATGTGGGTGTAGCTGCTAACTGTACCGCTGAAGCAATACCTGCATGAAGCAGTAAACCGCAATATTCAGTACCAATACTGGGAATTCTTGCTAAATCAGATAATGCAACCCATTTATTCACATGGTGAATATGAACATGTAACTGGTTAGCCAAAATCAGCCGTGCTTGGGGGTTTTGTGCTGCTTGCAGTAACTGTTTTGTTGTCTTGATACCGCAAACTTGTAACTGTAGTTGTTCTTCTGCATTTAAACCCGGTAATTTTTCGATTTGCCAATCACGGGATAGGTTTTTAGTTGTCGATATTTGGTGATGGGGAGACATAAAAAATTGCCAAACATCTATACTACCAGTTCTCCCCGCATCGTGGTGATAGCTTGTCCAGAAATCAACACACGGGAATCATTTTCTGTATATCTGACTTTGACGATACCCCCTCGGCTGGAAGCTTGGTATGCAATAAACTGATTTTGGGGAATGCCTAGTTTGCTCAACCTAAAACGTTCGTGCCAGAATGGAGCAAGGCAGCAATGTGCAGCACCTGTAACTGGATCTTCATTAATACCCAACCCAGGTGCAAAAAAGCGGGAGACAAAATCATATTCAGAATTTTGATCACCCACACTTGTGACAATAACTTGACTCATGGGTAACTTCAAAATTTCTGAGAAATTTGGTTGAATTTTTTGGACAATTTCTGCTGATGCGACTTCTACTAAATATCCTAGGGAATTTTGATAAACACCGATACAATCTACATCTAAAGCTGCTGCGAGTTGGGGAATTTTTTCAATTTGCCATGAAGGATTAACCGGAAAATCCAGTTCAATCCAATCGTCTTTTTTTCTAGCAATTAAAATGCCACTTTTGGTATAAAATTTAGCATTATTGTCAACATCTAAATATCCTTCGCTCCACAAAACATGAGCGCTAGCGAGGGTTGCGTGACCACATAGTGGGACTTCTACGGTTGGTGTGAACCAACGAAGGTCAAAACCATCACCTTTAGCTAGCAAAAAAGCAGTTTCTGATAAATTAATTTCCTGGGCAATATTCTGCATCCAGATATCACTTTGGAGTGATGATAGTACACAAACGGCTGCTGGATTTCCACCAAAAGGTTTATTGGTAAATGCATCCACCTGAATAATACTTTGTGGCATAGAAATTTTGGGTAGTTATTCTCATATTTTATATATAAGAGGATGTTTATAAATTCGGCAAAATCTTAATTTCTCAACTCTCTAATACTAATTAACCCAAATCCTGACACATATAGATTTCTTGTAGGGATTTATATAAGGAATTTCCCAGAAAATAATTCCCCAATACATACATTGGTGGAAAAGCCTAGAAGCCTGCACCACATGAGAATTTTTTAAATTGGAAGTCTCTAATCGATAAACTCAAAAACCATTCACTAAATTAAATAACAGCTATAATCTTTGCAGTACAAGCATTATCGAAATAGAATGTACCGATCCTGTTAACTTATGTATTGTTAATGGGAACAATAACTAATAAATCCTTTTGCATTATTATGCATGTTTAATAACACAACTGTCCTCACCACATCAGAATTAAAATCTGCCATCGTTCGTGATCCTCTGATAGTTAAGCCAGATATGACTCTGATAGACGCGATCGCTCAAATGAGTGGTGTGCGTACTCTTTGTGAGACAACTCAAACAATCGATGGGCAGCTGGATAATCTTTATCTAGAGGCACGGGCAAGCTGTGTATTAATAGTAGAAGAAGGTAAATTACTAGGTATTTTCACTGAAAGAGACGTAGTGCGTCTCTCTGCCCAGCAGTATTCTTTTGAGAATTTGAAGATTCGGGAGGTGATGACACATCCAGTAATCAGTTTGCGCGAGTCTGATTTTACCGATTTATTCTTTCCTGTTAATTTGCTTCAGCAGCACCACATTCGCCACATACCGATTCTAGACCAGCAGGATCAGGTGGTAGGACTGCTTACCAATGAAAGTTTGCGGCAGTCCTCTCGTCCAGTGGATCTGTTGCGGTTGCGATTAGTTTATGAGGTGATGACAAAGGAGGTGATTTGTGGAGCACCAGATAGTTCCATGTTGGCAATCGCCCAACTTATGGCAAAACATCGGGTTAGTTCCATCATCATCGTGCAACCAGATAATAGCGAAACAGAATCTCTACAAATTCCTGTGGGAATTATCACTGAGCGCGATATTGTGCAGTTTCAGGCATTGGGGTTAAACTTAAAAACTTGTTTAGCAAAGGTGGTAATGAGTACCCCAATTTTCGCAGTGAAACCCAATGATTCACTGTGGCTGGTGCAGCAACTCATGGAACAACGCTTAATCCACAGGTTGGCAGTGACGGGAGAGCAAGGTGAACTATTAGGAATTGTGACTCAGACCAGTTTGCTAAAAGCCCTCAACCCCTTGGAAATATACAAATTAGCCGAGGTGTTGGAAAAAAAAGTAGTAAAATTAGAAGCGGAAAAAATCGCACTCCTAGAAACCCGTACTGTTGAATTGGAGCAACAAATTGAAGCCCGAACGTTCGTTATCAAGGCGAAAGCGGAACGAGAGAGATTGGTGCTAGAGATTGCCACACAAATCCGTTCATCTCTAAGTTTGCAAACTATTTTGGACACAACCGTTGCTGAGGTGCGGCAATTGTTAGGGTGCGATCGCGTTAATATTTGGCAGTTTGATGCAAATTGGCAAACCATCACCGTTGCTGAATCCACTGATTCCCCAATGTCACTGCTGGGCAAACGCGTTATTGATACCTGCTTCCAAGATGACTACGCAAAAATTTACCGCCAGGGTCGGATTTGCGTCATGCGTGATATTTACAAAGCCAAAATCTCGGACTATCACCGGGATATGTTGATCCGCCTGCAAACACGAGCCAAAATTTTAGTACCTCTGTTTTGTGGTGAGCAGCTCTGGGGTTTACTGAATGTCACCGAAAGCCAGCACCCTCGCAATTGGGAAGCAGAAGAAATCGAACTGCTGGAAGCTTTGTCGGTGCAACTGGCAATTGCCCTCCAGCAAGCCACCAACCACCAAAAATTGCAGGAGGAACTGCACGAGCGTCAACGCATTGAATTGATTTTACAAAAACTGGTGACTGGAACTGCTACCGTCACCGGAGAGGATTTTTTCCCTGCTTTAGTACGCCACATTGCTGAAGCTTTGAATGTCCGTTATGCCGTTGTCACCGAAATAGTGGATAACAAACTTCATACTTTGGGGTTTTGGGCAAATGGAGCATTGAAGCCGTCAATGAGCTATTGTGCAGTGGATAATGCTTGTGAGTATAGCTTAAGAGATGGGGAATTTTACTGCCAAAGCAAAGTTCAAGAACTCTTTCCTGAAGATTTGAATTTGGCGGCAATGGAGGCTGATAGCTATGTGGGTATTGCTTTAAAGGATGATTTGGGTAATGCGATTGGCAACCTTTGCATTTTGGATACGCAGCCACTAACAGAAGCTCAACGTATAGAAGCGATCGCTATTCTCCAGGTATTTGCAGCTAGAGCAACCGCAGAATTACAACGCCAAACAGCGAACAATGCCTTACATCGCTTGAACCAGAACTTGGAACAAAGGGTGGAAGAGCGAACTGAACAATTACAAGCCAGAGAAGCGAAAATCGCCCAGCAATTACGGCTACAGAAAACATTAGGGGTAATTATCCAAAAAATCCGCGAGTCTTTGGACATCAGCGAAATTTTGGTAACAGTGACTCACCAGGTTAAAGAATTACTACAAAGCGATCGCGTGATTGTTTTCCGGCTATTGGGTGACGGTAGAAGTCAAATTGTCCAAGAAGCTGTATCTAATGAGTTTCCCGTCCTCAAAGATCGACAGTGGGAAAATGAAGTGTGGTCTCAAGAAATCCTTGATGGCTATTGGCAAGGAAAACCCCGTATCGTCCCTGATGTGATGAATGATATCTGGACCGAGTGCCTAGTGGAATATTCCCGTGAAGGCAAAATCCAGTCCAAAATTGTCGCACCAATCCTCCAAGACTTGTACAGCGGTGAAAGAGACCTCACCGTGGAACGAGGAGGCTTGCTTCCACTTCGTGAAAAGCATCGCTGGGTTGCCCCTTACTTAACTAACAAGCTGTGGGGGGTTTTGGTTGTCCATGCTTGTGAGGAGAAACGAGTCTGGAAAGACTCGGAAGCAGAACTCCTACAACAAATTGCTAACCAGTTGGCGATCGCCATTCAACAAGCGAGTCTTTTTGAACAGTTACAACAGGAACTCGCTGAACGACAGCAAGCTGAGGCAAAGCTCACCGATAGCAATCAACAACTAGCAGTTTCTAACCAACAACTGGCTCGTGTCACCCGCCTCAAGGACGAATTCTTAGCAAACATGAGCCATGAACTCCGCACCCCCCTTAACGCTATTCTCGGTATGACCGAAGGGCTACAGGAGCAAGTCTTTGGTGTTGTCAACGAGCAACAACTCAAAGCATTGCAACTGGTTGAGCGTAGTGGTTTACATTTGCTGGAATTGATCAATGATATTTTGGATGTGGCAAAAATTGAAGCTGGACAAATCGAACTAGACTATGCCCCAACTTCGGTAGCTCATCTGTGCGAATCAAGTCTGGTGTTTATTAAACAGCAAGCATTGCAAAAACGGATTCAACTTGAAATCAAACTTCAGATCAATTTACCAGATCTGTTCGTGGATGAACGTCGTATTCGCCAAGTATTAATTAATCTGCTTAATAATGCAGTCAAGTTTACCCCAGAGAGGGGGTGCATTACCTTAGAAGTTACCCAAATCACCCTGAATATATCGGATGCTGATTCACCAGAACAATATTTTTTACGTTTTGCTGTTAGAGATACTGGCATCGGCATTTCACCAGAGAATATTAAAAATTTGTTTCAGCCCTTCGTGCAAATCGATAGCGCTTTAAATCGTCAATATACAGGTACTGGCTTGGGATTAGCATTAGTAAAGCGAATTATCGAACTCCACGGTGGTTTGGTGGGGTTAACCAGTGAATTAGGTGTGGGTAGCTGCTTTACAATCGATCTTCCTTTTGCTCCCAATCATACCTCTCCATCAGTAATTGCAGCAGGTGATCAACCAGTTGCCACTTCAGAATTAGACCCTTCAAGTCCGAATGAAGTAGTCAACCTGACTCCCCTAATTTTGTTAGCAGAAGATAACGAAGCCAATATCAGTACAGTTTCTAGCTACCTTAAAGCTAAGGGCTATCGCATCGTGTTGGCACAGAATGGTCAAGAGGCTATCGACGTGGCTAAAACTCACCACCCTGATTTAATTTTGATGGATATTCAAATGCCAGGAATGGATGGTTTGGAGGCAATGAGACAGATTCGCCTCGATCCTAATTTGGCTGAAATTCCGATTGTGGCGCTCACAGCATTGGCAATGACAGGCGACCGCGATCGCTGTTTAACAGCAGGTGCTAATGACTACTTAAGTAAACCTATAAAGCTCAAACAACTAGCTAACACTATTCAACAACTTACAAATGCAGTTAAGGATAACAAGTGAATATACCCTCTATTTTAGTGGTTGACGATCAACCCGATAACTTTGATGTTATTGAAACATTTCTCAGCGAACAAGACTATACACTACATTATGCTGCTGGTGGCGAAGAAGCGATCGCGTCACTGGATTTATTGCAGCCAGATATTATTTTATTAGATGTGATGATGCCGGGAATCGATGGGATAGAAGTCTGCCGACGCATTAAAGCCATGCCTCAATGGCAACCAGTTCCCATCATTATGGTGACAGCCTTGAACGCAAAAAAAGACTTGGCTGAATGTTTAGCCGCTGGGGCTGATGATTTTATGAGTAAACCCGTTAATGCTATCGAGCTACGAGCCAGGGTTAATTGCATGTTGCGAATTAAAAAGCAGTATGACAGCCTGCAAGCTTTATTGCAACTGCGAGAGGATATGGTGAACATGATTGTGCATGACTTGCGGAATCCGGTTACTGGTATTCTACTATCGGCTGAAGTTCTGAGATTGCCGAATATTTCAGCCGAAAGAATGCTACGGAAGGTCGAGCAAATTACAATATCTGGAAAACAGTTACAATCTAGTATAGACAGTATATTGCTCTTAGCAAAATTAGAATCGGGTACAATGGTTCTTGATTATACTGAGGTTGATTTTTGTGCCTTATGTATGTCAGCCATAACAGATTTTAAGCCAATCGCATCTCAAAAAACAGTCACTTTGGTGAGTAAATTACCCGCACCTAGTAGTCTAATTAAGTTAGATGCAACTGTTTTTCGCCGAGTATTGGATAATTTGCTTTCAAATGCCATTAAGTTTTCACCATCCAACAGTCAAATAACTTTGGAAGCAGAATATTTGGAGGCAGGACATGCAAAAGTTAAAGTTGCTGATTTAGGTCCAGGAGTCCCTGATACATTAAAACAAAGTATTTTTGAGAAGTATGAGATTGGAACAAGAATGCAAAATGTTTCTCAAACTGGTTTAGGATTAGCTTTTTGTAAAATGGCAATCGAAGCGCATCAAGGAACAATTACTGTTGAAGACAATCATCCAAGGGGTAGTATTTTTACAGTGCTTGTTTAGATTTGAGCGCTATGGAATTTGCTGTAAATTATCTAACCTGGAGATCAATGCTGGAAATCTCTCCTACAGTGAGTATCCCAGAGAGCGAAATCGAACTGAGTGCGATTCGCTCCCAAGGGGCTGGAGGTCAAAATGTCAATAAAGTTTCTACTGCTATTCATCTACGCTTTGATATCCAAGTATCATCGCTTCCTGATTTCTACAAAGAACAGCTTTTAATGTTAAATGATCGCCGCATCAACAAAGAAGGGGTGGTTGTAATTAAATCTCAGGAACACCGCACTCAAGAGCAAAATCGAGAGGAAGCTTTGCAACGGCTACAAGAGTTAATTAAAAGTGTAGCTGTGCTGAAGAAAAAACGTAAACCCACTAAACCGACTCGCAGTTCGCAACGAAAACGCCTCGATAGTAAGATTAAGCGATCGCGTATTAAGTCTAGTCGCAAACAAGTTACAGATTAAAGTCTACCAATACACAAATAGAGACGCTTTTAACAAACGTCTCTAAGGATTATGCTGTAGTTTGACTATCAATGACCAATAGCTGGTGGTTGAACCATATCACCATTGTTGAAGTCGAAACCTCTAACACCTAATCTAGCCCGGATACCATGCCAAATGTGACCGAAAAGGAACATGGTAGCTAAGGCAATATGGAAAGTTGCTAACCAACCACGGGCAGAAACTACATTATCTGCTAAAGCAATATTACCTACCGCACCATAAAATACCTCTGGATAAACAGTATCATTTACCAAAACAAAGTAGGCAGCCAAGAATCCCATGTACGCGATCGCAGCTAAACTGTAAGACAGATACGCTTCACCAGACCACACTAATATTCTGCTTGCCCAGGCAAAAGGCTGACTCTTAATGTGCCAAATTCCACCGCCAACGCACATCAAACCAACCCAAATATGACCACCAACCACATCTTCAAGATTATCAACAGCAGCCATTCCCGCAGCACCATGGGCAGGAGTTAGGTAACTAAAAATGGTAAATGGATTCAGGGTTGGGTTAGTAATTATTCTCACATCACCACCATTAAAGGCAGGGTCAAACAATCCACCCCAAAATACTGCTTTTGCTACTAATAACCATGCCCCAATACCCAAAAGAATCAGATGAATTCCCAGGATATTGGTCATTTTATCTTTATCTTCCCAGTCATAGGCGAAGGCTGAATTTTTGGCTATGACTTCAGATCCCCGCAAACTATGGAACATCCCCCCAGCACCTAAAACAGCTGAAGAAATTAAGTGAATACTGGCAATCACAAAATAGGAATATGTATCAACAACTATACCAGCAGCCCCAACTCCAATTCCCAGAGTTGCTAAGTGGGGTATTAGAATTAAACCCTGTTGATACATGGGGATATCTGGATTGTAGTGGGATAACTCAAACAAAGTCATTGCCCCAGCCCAAAAAACAATCAAGCCTGCATGGGCAACATGGGCACCCAGCAGTTTACCTGATAAGTTGACAAGACGGGCATTTCCAGCCCACCAACCAACATCGGGAATATTGACATTTTGATTGGAAACAGAAGTTACTGTCATAATTATTCTTCTTGAGAATACTATTGAGTACAAAAAGGTACAGTAGGAACGGTGAGAAAATGAACTTCTCAAAATGCCATCAGCGTTTATTTATCAGCCTTGTAGCTAATCCCTAACAGCTAACTGTTTACACTATCACTACCAAATCTTGGAAAGATTACAATCCAAATGCTTGCTTTATTTTGGGTACCCAAACCTTGATTCGTTCATCTGTCAAGTCTGATTGGTTGTCTTCATCTAAAGCAAGTCCAATGAAGTTTCCATCCACTATGGCTTTAGATTCGCTGAAGTCGTACCCTGTGGTAGACCAGTTACCAACTGTCTCACCACCACGTTCTGCAATCTTCTCTGCCAACATCCCCATAGCATCCAAGAAGTTATCTGGATAGCCAATTTGATCTCCAACTCCAAAATAAGCAATCTTTTTCCCAGTAAAATCCACCTCATCCAATTCTGGAAAAAACCCTTCCCAGTCACTTTGCAACTCGCCAATATTCCAAGTAGGTGAACCAATAATTAAATACTTGTAGTCTTCAAAGTCTTCTGCTGAAGCTTTGGAAATGTCGTGAAGATCGATGATTTCACCGCCAAAAACATCACGAATTGTTTCTGCTACTGTCTCGGTTTTTCCTGTAGTGCTGCCGTAAAAAAGTCCTATTTGTCCTGACATTGATCCTCCTGAAAATTAATTGAATGTCCTTAATAGAAGTAATTACTAATTGACTAAGTTGCTTATAAGCTTGAGTAATTCTTGCCGCTGCCTATTTTCATCGAAGTTATATCGAAATTAGGGAACACCGAAAAATAAATTATCCCAAAGCCGCAGTTAGCCTCCAGTGGCGCAATCCCTTGCGCCCTAATGATGGCATAATTTTTGAATTGGAAATCCCTCATACAGTTTATAGCCCCCACAAGTCCAGGTGAATCACCTGTTTTTTGGATTGGTAAGCGATGTATGGGAGAAATCTGGGTTAGCCTTTGTCTTTTTCTGCACTTGCACTGTTGATGTCAACAAGCAAGCCAAATTCAGGTCAAAGTACAACTCTGCCCAGAAGATAATTGCAACTTTTAGTCAATAAGTTTAGATTACAACAAAAACCCAGTAAATGATAAATATTCTTATTTATTTTTATAAATAATCAAACACAAGGAACAACCATGTCATAAATATTGCAATAGACATAAGTGGTTACGCAAAATTAAATATATATTGTCTGCGACCCTAGGTTGCCACGCACCCTAGGGAAATTTTGAAAAAGTTTTTATCCATCCCCAAGCTGGAGAGCCGTGGTAAATTGCACCATTTTTGTTAAAGTCTCTACGTATTCAGGAACAGTTTCACCCCCAACTTCACAAGCAATCCGATCTACAGCTAAAATATCATCGCCATAAAAAACTTTACCCAACTCTACAGCCTGACCTTTATCTGGTTGCCAATCTTTACTGATAAACTTTAAGTTACCGTCCACCACCCCACCATCAAATAGATGTCCAATTGTAAAATAGACATCTTGCAATACCTGGGGAACTGATGGACGATGTAATTGTCCCCGCGATTTTTGACTACGGGCTTTATAACGCGCACGCGGGAATAAGCCGTAAAGATTTTTCAAAGAAGCAGAAATTAAAGGTGTTTTCAAAACAGTTCTTTTAAAGGCACCTACACTAATACGACAATCAACTTCTTCCAGAATTAGCGGTGCAAACATCGATTTAAAACGGACAGGTGAAGGTGAAAGATTAGGATATTCTTTTAAAGGTAATTCATCTGCATCTAAAAGCTGCATTCCGGAATCAAGTAATGAATATACACCCAAACGACTGGCAATATCAGCCAGGGAAACATCAGAACAAACTCCTTCAACAACTAAAATTTCGGCATCAGGACTAGCTTTACGTAGTCCTTGCAACACAGCACCCAAAACTTGCATACTCACAGTAACAGGTGCGGCAACTGGATAACCAAGGTTGGGTTTCACAAGAATGCGCTTGCAGTTAATTGCTGTTACTGGGGGTTGGTAAATGAAGTCAGAGGTGGCAACAACTTGAACCAGAGTCTGTGCAGTTTTGCTCATTACTAAAAAAGGAAAAATTAAAAATTTGACTTACTTGTATCTGGAGGCATCCCAGTTTTGCACTTTTGTCCGCAGGCTTTTAGCCTAGGGCTACAAAAACCAAGCCTGCGGAGGCAGGATACAAAATAATTTTAGTCTCCGGTAGACGCGATCGCAGTTTCTCTTCAAGCGGTAGCGCTATGCGTCTATGTCCGTATAGCGATACCCTTCCAGGGTATTGATTCAAAAAGTGGGATGCTCCCCTTGTATCTTTACCCATTTTTTTGGTAAAGACTTATAAAATAGCGAATCAGGTAAAATTTTGATGACATGTGGGGATATGAATGTATAAATTAACAGTCTGATTTTTTATTGAGAGCAGGTTTCCAAGAATATGCCTGTAAAATATCCTCAAGCTTTGCTCCCTTTACTTCTACTGTTTCAGCTTGTGTAAATAGATAAAAATAATCAATGCTAGCAATTTCTCAAACTATCTTTTTATTTTTCTTTCCTGCTTGCTTAAGTATTTTAAAACAAGTAATTTTTGGTACAGAATTAACCCATAGGCTATTGGCTTTAGGAACCTTTTTATTCTGCATAGAGCAAGCGAGAATGGCAGTTAAAGATTTGCAAAAAATTAGAGATGCAAAAAAACAATTTACCGATCATCGTTTGGAGATTTTCTATCGGATTACTATTAGTACAATTGTAATTGAACTGCTCGGATTTTATTTATGTTCGGTTTGGTTTGGATGGGGAGCAATTGTAATTTTGATTACTCAAATTTGGTTTAATTTATTTGCAAATCTCAAAATAGACTTAGATTCAGATATTTCTCTACAAACTTGGAAAATAACAGAACGTATTGCAGTTCTATCTGCTGATATTGGCGGCTTAATCCTAGTGATTTTATGGATGCAGGGAATTGCTTCTGACTTGATTGCTTGGGGATTATTTGGGATGGTGATACTCTACGGTAGTATCAAAATTATGCGTAGATTTAAACTGAGCTATATTTCAGTTAGGAGTAGTTAGTATGAGTTTTTTCAAAAATCAAATATCAGTTCTATATAAGTAGGAGAATTATTCCCAAGAATCAAAACAATTTCAAATACGCAAGATTTTAGATTCTTAACTGTACTATAATTTTATCTAAGTACTTATTAACTAATTTCAAGGATGCATAGAAATATGTTCAGAAAAATTATATTCTGGCTAATCTGGCTTGGATTTATTAGTTATGCTTTTCTATTTGCACCACCGGATCAGCCTGAGACTTTCGATTTAATTAAAGATATGGTGTTAGGTAAATGGGAAGGTATTAATCCGCTAGTTATCTCTCTGTTTAATCTTATGGGAGTTCTCCCAATGATTTACAGTTGTCTTCTATTTATCGACGGGAGAGGGCAGAAAGCACCAGCTTGGTTATTCGCTACGGCTTCATTCGGTGTAGGTGCTTTCGCGCTGATTCCGTATTTAGCTTTACGGGAGAAAAATCCCCAGTTTATTGGTGCAAAAAATACGTTTTTAAAGTTATTAGATTCTAGGTTTACAGGTATTATCCTGACTCTTACTGCACTGGTTTTGGTTTCATTTGGCTTAACTCAAGGTAATTGGCATAATTTCGTAGAACAATGGCAAACTAATCGTTTTATCCATGTGATGAGTTTGGATTTTTGCATATTGTGTGTACTATTTCCAACACTTATCAAGGATGATATGGCACGACGAAATATGAAAAGTTCTTTGCTATTTTGGTCAATAGTGATAATTCCTTTATTTGGTTCTTTATTTTATTTATGTGTTAGAAAACCATTGATTGAAGTTGATGGAGATATTGTTAATAGCGGGGAAAAACTAAATGAATCTAGTGCAAAAGTCATTTAGTTGGGTGGGTAATAGGCAGCACCCAAATCATATATTAAGGTAGGTAGGAATGGCTTAATATATAATTTAAATGCGGAAAATTTCCTAAAAATTGTGCTAAGAGTGTTAACGTCGCACCATGCCAGTCAAAGTGCTTCCCCAGAATTGGATCTAATCTACTGAACTCAGAGATAGGGTTTCAGTTCGATTTTGATTCTATTTATATGAAACCCTTTTCTCCACTCGTTTTCAAGTTTTTTGTCCTGTACTGAAATATTGACAGACTATTACGCCGATTAACTGGAGATATGAACTACCAACTCACGGGTATAATTGTGTTGGCGATGTTCCCAAACATAGATACCTTGCCAAGTTCCCAAAACTAATTGCCCCCTATTGATGGGAATATGTTCGGAAGTATGGGTTAAAACAGTGCGGATATGTGCTGGCATATCATCGGCACCTTCGGCATGATGAATGTATTGGGCAGCTTCTGGTACCAACTTTGCCATAAAATTAGCTAAATCTTTGAGGACATCGGGATCGGCATTTTCTTGGATAATTAAACTAGCGGATGTGTGGCGTAAAAATAAAGTGCAAAGACCTGTTTCTATACCTGATTCGGCAACGATTGAGGCAATTTTTGTAGTAATATTATGCAATGATTTACCACTAGTAGAAACGCGCAGCAATTTTTGATAGTGAGTCATTTGTCCAAGAGTTTTCCCTAACTTCTAATTCCCATGTTATCAGCCTATTTACTAGTGTCCCACGGTAGCAGGGATCCTCGCCCTGGTATTGCGATGCAGCAAATCGCCAAAATGGTATCCACTAAAATTGATATTCCTCCCGAAGATGCAGAAAAGCTAGTTGCTACCGCTTATTTGGAACTGCAACCACAACCTTTACATATTCAGATTTGTGAGTTTGCTAACTCGGTTTTAAAATTAGGTAGGGAGCAGCAAGCAGCGAGCAGGGAGGATGTTATCCTACCACTAACTGGGGAAATTTCTGTTGAAGAAGCACTCGCCAATCCAAAAGTAAATTTGAAAATTTTGCCTTTGTTTCTCCTTTCGGGGGTACATGTGATGGAAGATATTCCCTTAGAGTTGGAATTGGCAGAAAAGAAATTAGGTGCAAATATCCATAAAATTGATTTGCTGCCTTATTTGGGAACTTATCCCAACTTTAGGGAATTATTTACTAACCAAGAAACACCAGGCGATGCCACAATACTGATGGCACATGGTAGCCGTCGTCCTGGGTTTAGCAAAGATATTGAAATTGTGGCTTCGAGATTGAATGCTACAGCTTGTTATTGGGCAGTACCACCAAATCTAGAGACTACGGTACAGCAATTAGTTGACACTGGGAAGCGTCAGATTAAAATTATTCCCTATTTTCTTTTTGCTGGGGGGATCACTGACGCGATCGCTAATCACGTAGAAGCGCTAAAATTACAATTCCCTGGAATCAGTTTACACCTAGCTGAACCATTGGGAGCTAGTGAAGATTTAGCCAATCTAATTTGGGATTTGTTACAGCAATGAGCGGCACAGAGGATAAACATCTAAAATATCTAGGAAAAGTATATCTTGTCGGTGCGGGACCAGGAGATCCAGGTTTGCTGACAATTAAAGGTAAGGGATTGCTGGAATGTGCTGATGTGGTAATTTATGATGCTTTGGTGAGTGAGGCAATTTTGGCAATGATTAATCCCACCGCTGAACAAATTAATGCTGGGAAACGGATGGGTAGACATTCGCTGCTACAATCGGAAACTACCCAATTGATGATCGAAAAAGCCCAAGAACACCCCATAGTTGTGCGGTTGAAAGGGGGAGATCCTTTTATTTTTGGGCGGGGAGGCGAAGAAATGCAAGAATTATTTGAAGCCGGAATTGATGTGGAAGTTATCCCCGGAATTACATCTGGAATCGCTGCACCTGCCTATGCAGGAATTCCCCTCACCCATCGGTTACATAGTTCATCTGTAACATTTGTAACTGGACATGAGTCAGCAGGCAAGTACCGTCCGGCGATAAACTGGAATGCGATCGCTCAAGGCTCGGAAACCATTGTAATCTACATGGGGATTCACAATTTACCCATAATTGTGGAAGAATTAATTAAAGCTGGATTAAATACAGAAACACCAATAGCTTTGGTACGTTGGGGTACTCGTCCAGAACAAGAAGAATTAATTGGAGAATTAGGAACAATTGTTCAACAAGTGGAAAATATTGGATTTACAGCCCCTGCGATTGTTGTCATTGGTTCGGTTGTACAGATGCATAAATCTTGGGAAAGTATCCATATTGATTCCCTATGAGCCAAAAATCATCGATATTCACAATATAGCGATCGCATCAAGATTCCGAAACCCAGTTTTTCCCAGATTCACAATAGCCACCCTTATTTAATAGCATCCGCCACTAAACAAACATCGCGCATCTCTTTAACATCATGAACTCTGATAATATCAGCACCGTTTAAAATAGCTGCACAACAAGCGGCAGCAGTACCCCAAACCCTGTCTTCGGGATTTTCCTGCCCAATAATTTTACCAATAAAGCTTTTACGTGATGCACCCACTAAAATTGGACATTTTAGTTGCTTAAATTCCGAAAGACGGCGAATTATTTCTAAACTTTGGTCTGCGGTTTTAGCAAAACCGATTCCAGGATCGATAATAATTTTACTAGAATCGATACCTGTAGCTGTGGCGATTGCAATTTGTTGTTGAAAAAAGCGGAGAATTTCGCCAATTAAATCTTGGTAATCGGTTAAACTTTGCATGGTTTCCGGATTACCACGGATATGCATGATCACAATTGGTACATTTAACCTGGCGACAGTGGGAAACATTTCCAAGTCAAAGGTACCGCCGGAGATATCATTGATGATATCCGCACCAAGTTTAACAGCAGCTTCAGCTACAGTTGCCCTGGTGGTGTCAACGGAGATAGGAATCTGAGAAATAGAACGAATTGCCTGGATTGTGGGTAACACGCGATCGCATTCTTCATCCAGGCTCACTTGTGTGGCTCCTGGTCTGGTAGACTGTCCACCAACATCTACAATATCAACACCAGCGGCAATCATGGCTTGTGCCTGTGTTAGCGCGGCTGTAGCACTATTAAACTTACCCCCATCACTAAAGCTATCTGGCGTAACATTTAGCACCCCCATAATGTAGGTTCTCTGTCCCCAGTTTAAAATATAAGGGGGCAGGGAGCAGGGGGCAGAGGGGGGAAGAATCTCTTTCACAATATTGACTCTGCCATGACTAAATATTACTCCCGATAAGCAAGTGACAATATAAACGTTTCAAGACTCCCTCATACATAGATTAAGTCTAGTTTGATTCGTCTAAGTCACGTTAATTTTGATAATTAATGATCCTAGCAAAATCAGCCGCTTCCAAACTTGCACCCCCCACCAAAGCCCCATCAATTTCGGGTTGTGCCATAATTTCATCAATATTGTTGGGTTTTACAGAACCACCATATTGAATTGGTACATTTGGATTAGTTAATTGATTGCGAATTAAACCGATTACTCGATTTGCTTCCTTAGTTTCGCAGGTGTCACCAGTCCCAATTGCCCAAATTGGTTCATAGGCAATTATCAAGTTACTTTGATCAATATCCACCAAACCGCGTTTAATTTGATTGATAATGATGATCTCAGTTTCCCCATTATCTCGTTGTTGTTTGGTTTCACCCACACACAATATAGGTGTCAAGCCATGTTTTTGAGCAGCACGAATCCGTAAATTTACGGTTTCATCAGTTTCGCCAAAATATTGTCGTCTTTCGCTGTGTCCAATAACCACAAATCTCACACCGATTTCTGTCAACATCGGTGCAGAAACCTCACCAGTATAAGCTCCATTTTCTTCCCAATGGACATTTTGCGCTCCCAATTGGACACGGCTACCATGTAAACTTTTGGATAGGATATTTAGGTCAGTAAAAGGTACGCATAGTAGAACTTCCCTTTCTGATGGCGTTTCCTCTAGAGTTGGCAAAAAATCCCTGAGAAAGTCTTGGGATTCTGCCTGGGTTTTGAACATTTTCCAGTTACCAGCAATAACAATTTTTCGCACGGCTTATCTTGTCAACGTCAATACAATACTAAATGCATCTTTTACTGTAGACCATCGTGACACCATGCGATCGCGTGAGTTTTCTATTGCTTGATTTTGCGTGAGTCTATCAACACCAGTAAGACGCGATCGCAAAAAAATTATTACGATATATATTATGGTATCTCAAATCAGAATCCTTCAACATCACCATGACTCCAACCCTACCTCCAGACTCTAACCAAAGCGCTGACAATTCCCAATTGTGGGAGGAGGAGATGGATGCAGCTATTTACAGCTTTGATGAAATTCAAACCGAACTCCACTACAAACAAGCACAAACAGCATTACGGAATTTAGTTAATAAACTAGATTTAACTCCCCAAGAACAAACTGGTTTGGAAAGCGAAATTGGGGATTTGGAAACAATGCTGGCAAAATTAGATCAGATGGTGGTGCAAATTGCCACATTTGGCATGGTGGGAAGGGGCAAATCATCGTTGTTGAATGCTTTGGTGGGGAAAAAAGTCTTTGAAACTGGTGCATTGCATGGAGTGACACAGGTAGCGCAAAGTGTCAGTTGGGTAATTAGTGAAACAGAAAAGATTTCGCGGGTGACTTTTCCAGGTTTGGGTAAATCCCAGATGGAGTTAATTGATACTCCTGGATTGGATGAAGTGGATGGAGAAACTAGGGCAGAATTAGCAGAACATATTGCCAAACAAGCTGATTTAATTCTGTTTGTGATTTCTGGGGATATGACAAAGTTGGAATTTGAAGCGCTTTCACAGTTACGGGAAGTAGGTAAACCAATTTTACTGGTGTTTAATAAAGTTGATCAATACCCAGAAGCCGATCGCATGGCAATTTATGACAAAATCAGGAATGAAAGGGTTAAAGAACTACTTTCACCCGATGAGATAGTCATGGCAGCAGCTTCACCCATTGTGCGTAGTTTAATTCAGCGGGATGATGGTACCAGAACTGTCCAGTTACGCACTGGTAAATCCCAAATTGAGGATTTAAAGCTGAAAATTTTAGATATTTTGCACCGCGAAGGTAAAGCCCTAGTGGCACTAAATACGATGATTTACGCAGATGATGTAAATCAGCAGGTAGTGCAACGAAAATTAGCAATTCGAGAAGCTGCGGCAAATAAATTAATTTGGCAAGCGACAATGACGAAAGCAGTGGCAGTTGCTTTAAATCCCGTGACAGTGGTGGATATTCTCAGCGGTGCCGTCATTGATATCGTGTTAATTCTCGGACTTTCCAAACTGTACGGCATTGCCATGACAGAAGTAGGAGCAGTAAAATTACTTCAAAAAATCGCCCTCAGTATGGGGGGAATCACAGCTAGCGAACTTGTTGCCAATCTTGGTTTAAGTTCGTTAAAAACGATACTTGGTTTAGCAGCACCTGCCACAGCTGGTATATCTTTGGGGGCTTACGTATCCGTAGCTATTACCCAGGCAGGTGTAGCAGGCTTTTCATGCTATACCATCGGGCAAGTGACTAAAACTTACTTAGCACAGGGAGCAACCTGGGGGGATGATGGACCTAAAGCCGTAATTAATAAGATTTTGGCAACCCTTGACGAGTCATCTATTATTAGTCGCATCAAAGATGAATTACAGCAAAAAGTCAGAAAAGTTAGCTGATACCAACTCCCAAACGCCAATTCGCTAAATCAGCAAAGGATCTATCCCGATACTTCCCATAGCGTTCTGGTTTACTTTTAATTTTCATCCCCAAATCTGGTAAGATTCCAAAATTTGGTGGCATGGGTTGAAAATGCTTCGGTGATGCCGAACTAATAAATTCAAATAAAGCCCCCATCATCGTTGTATTAGGAAGACTCACAACTTCCTTGCCTAAAGCTAATCTAGCGGCATTTGTCCCCGCCAACCAACCACCCGCAGCCGCAGCCGTATACCCTTCCGTCCCAATTATCTGCCCTGCCGCAAAAACATGGGGACGTTCTTTAAATTGCAAACTAGTATTCATCAATTGCGGTGCATTAATAAAAGTGTTGCGGTGCATCACACCCAATCTGACAAATTCAGCATTTTCCAATCCAGGAATCATTTGGAAAATTCGCTTTTGTTCTCCCCAACGTAAATTGGTTTGGAAACCCACCATATTCCAAAGTTGCCCTTGTTTGTCTTCTTGACGCAACTGAATCACCGCGTAGGGGCGTTCTGGCAGTCCTTTCTCGTTAATTGGGGCATTGGGAGGAATTAAACCCACAGGCTTGAGGGGACCATATCGCATGGTTTCTTCACCCCGCAGTGCCAATTCTTCGATGGGTAAACAAGCCTCAAAAAACTTCACCTTTTCCCGATCAAAATCCTTCAGTTCCACCTGTTCAGCTTGACGTAGTTCTTGCCAAAACCGCAGATATTCCTCTTTATTCATCGGACAATTGAGGTATGCAGCTTCCCCTTTGTCGTAACGTGAAGCCATAAAAGCAATATCTCGGTTGATAGATTCACCCACAATAATGGGGCTGGCAGCATCAAAAAAGCTGAGATATTCCATCCCCGTGAGACGACGTAAATCTTCCGCCAAGTCGGGACTAGTTAAAGGTCCGCTGGCAATCACAACAATCCCATCAGTAATACTACGTACCTCATCTCGCCTCAACTCCACCAAAGGATGATTAGCTAAGGTTTGGGTTAAATCATGACTAAATTGACCTCGATCCACCGCCAAAGCCCCCCCAGCAGGAACCTTGTGTTCATCAGCTTTGGAAAGTACCACCGAACCCAAACGCCGCAATTCTTCATGGAGTAATCCAGTGGCTCTGTCAGCAGCCATCGCCCCAAATGAATTACTACAAACCAACTCAGCTAATTCCTCAGTATGATGTGCCCCTCCGAAACGTTGGGGACGCATTTCATGGAGAACTACGGGGATACCAGCTTGGGCAATCTGCCAAGCAGCTTCAGTTCCCGCAAGTCCTCCACCGATAACGTGAATTGGTTGTTGTGGCATTTGATGTAGTTAGGGAAGTCAATAATGAATATGATAGTTGATTCAGAATGTGAATTTACCTGAACTAGTTATTTTAGTTTCCTGATAGTTCACTATTTCAAGCTACTCAAGCTAGGTGTACTACCGATCGCTTGTCTACCATAGAGGATAGCTCCAAAGCCAGTAACGTACATCAACAAGCTATAAACGGCGGCGGGTACAGCCATGTCGGGATTATTGAGTAAACCAGCAGTAATAGCGATCGCTAAAGTTCCATTTTGAATGCCAACTTCAATGGCAATACATATCTGTTGAGACAACGGCAGCCGGAACAACTTCCCAGCCAAAAATCCTGATAGCGTTGCCAGTAAGTTGAGCAGCAGTACACCAATTCCCACCTGTACCAAAAATGTTGGAATTTTGCTACTTTCTCGAATCAGCAACAGGATAATTATCAGCGCTAATAATCCCACAGCAAGACGGCTCATTTGCTTTTCTAGGCTGCGTGCTGTGTCAGGAAACTGATGACGAATCGCCATCCCGATTGCCGTGGGTAGCAGCGTAATCAAGAATATTTGCAACATAGTACCTCCAATCGGCAGAGCGATCGCAGCACTTTTCCCCAGGAAATACTGAAGCGCCAGATTTGTAAACAGAGGAATCGTGAACACGGTGATAATGCTACTAACTGCCGTGAGCGTCACCGATAGAGCAACATCGCCCTTTGCCAGATATGTGAGTAGATTAGAAGAAGGACCTCCAGGACAGACTGCCAAAACAATTAGCCCCACAGCAATCTCTGGTTGCATGGGAACTACCAATGTGATTAGTGTTCCAATTAGAGGCAGTAGCAATATCTGGCTGACTGTACCCACCGCAACCGCTTTGGGGTAGCGAGTGATTCGCCTAAAGTCTTCTGGCAGCAGACTTAGCCCCATACCCAGCATGATAATTGCTAGAGCCAGAGGCAGTAAAATAGTGGTGAATAGGTTGCTTTGCATAAATGGTAAAGACTGACGAAAGGATCAGATTGAACCCGTCCAGTCCAGAAACTAAACAGTTGCTAGTTTACCAAAAAATTGGGTCTAAAGCCCCGTCCTTGTAGGACGGCTTTTTCATGATTATTGCTCATAATTGTGGGAAAATTACGTTAGTACATCCAACGTAAATATGCTGGTATTTGAGGCAAAGCTTGAGGGATTTAAAGAGCAGTATCAGTTGCTAGATGAAGCAATTAGAACTGCTCGTTTTGTCCGCAATGCTTGTATCAGATACTGGATGGACAACGGCAGGTGCTACCCTGCGGGAACGCTTTCAGCGAACAAGTCGGGAGACCCGCCCAACGCACTGCCTCACAAAAGTATCGGCAGGTACGAGTTGAGTGCTTATTGTGCTGTGCTTGCTAAAGCAGCCGAGTTTCCTTGGGTGTCGAAACTTAACTCGATGGCTCGTCAAGCTAGTGCTGAAAGAGCATGGTCTGCCATTGCGAGATTTTTTGACAATTGCAAAAAGTCTAAACCAGGCAAGAAGGGATTTCCAAAGTTTAAGAAAGAACAAACTCACGGGAGTGTTGAATATAAAACCACTGGATGGTGTTTGTCCGATGATCGCAAGTTCATCACTTTCACTGATGGTTTTAAAGCAGGAACTTTTAAACTCTGGGGAACCCGTGACCTGCACTTTTACCAACTCAAACAGTTTAAAAGAGTGCGGGTTGTGCGTCGTGCCGATGGGTATTATGCCCAATTTTGCATTGATCACCAACGGGTTGAAAGGCGAGAACCAACGGGTAAAACTATTGGTATTGATGTGGGGTTGAACCATTTCTATACAGATAGCAATGGGGAAACAGTCACCAATCCTAGACACCTGCGTAAATCCGAGAAGTCTTTGAAACGGTTGCAGCGCCGGATGTCCAAGACTAAAAAAGGGTCTCAAAACAGAATTAAGTTTAGAAATAAACTTGCGCGTAAGCATCTCAAAGTAAGTCGCCAACGTAAAGACTTTGCTGTAAAAACAGCAAGGTGCGTAGTGAGGTCTAACGACCTCGTGGCGTATGAAGATTTGATGGTGCGAAATATGGTCAAGAATCATCGCTTGGCTAAGTCGATTAGTGATGCGTCGTGGTCGCTGTTTCGTCAATGGGTTGAGTATTTTGGCAAGGTCTTTGGGGTGGTGACAGTTGCTGTGTCGTCTCACTACACCAGTCAAAATTGCTCGAATTGTGGGCAAATTGTCAAGAAGACTCTTAGCACTAGAACTCATATTTGTCCTCATTGTGGGCATACCCAAGACCGAGATTGGAACGCAGCACGCAATATACTGGAAAAAGCATTAAGTACGGCGGGTCACGTCGGAACTAAAGCCTCTGGAGAGACTGATCAATACTTGGGTGGGGAAACTCCTCCAAGCAAATCAACTCGTGGAAAGAGGAAACCCAAGAAGTGATTCTTGGAATCCCCGTGCATTTATGCCGGGGAGGATGTCAAATCTTCGTATATTGCAGCAATATCACAACGAAAATCAACACTGCTAAATTCAACTATTTCCCCTACTCCAAATCGATAAAGTTCCCATCTTCCCTTTTCATTTCTCCGAAAACATTCCACATTCATCCGATCTTGGGAAACTAAGACGTATTCCTGTAAAGATGGTAAGTAAGTATAATCTTGAAACTTTTTACCCCGGTCAAAGCCTTCTGTAGTATCCGAAAGTACTTCGATGATTAGACAAGGATGAGATTTAAAATAATCGGAAGCTTGATCGCGGGTATCACAAGTCACCATAACATCGGGATAAAAGTAGCGGTTAAGCTCTTCAACCTGTGCTTTCATATCTGCCATGTAGACACGGCAACCACTTCCCCGATGGTGATTTCGCAATAACATGTATAAGTTACCTGTGATGGTGACATGGGCATCACTTGCCCCTGCCATTGCATAAACTTCCCCATCTATATACTCATGCTTGATTTGGCTAATTTTCTCCCCTTCTAAGTATTCTTGGGGTGATAAGTGGTTTTGATGATGATTTGTAATCATGAGCTTTGTGATTTTGATCTTTCCATACTTCATGTTAGCGATTCACATCTAAATACAGGTCGCTATGTTTATGACTCACATTCCGCACCCCAACTGTCACACCGCAATTAAATAGAATTAACTTGTCAATTTGGGAATAATAACTAGCGTAAAGATATTACTTAAATTCCACTGGTTTTGAGGTGCTAGATAATAGCGAAGATTCGCTTCCACCTGGATTTCTGAAGCTTGACACACAACACAAGTAAATAATACAAAAAGTCAATTATTCTGTTATGAGTTTAAGAAAGACAACTATATTTCCTGCTTCTGCGGGGTTGCAGCTATGCCGATTTCGGTGGGGATATTTGCTGGCGATCGCCCTCCTCCCTGGTTGTACCCCATCCCCTAAAAAGTCTTCCCCAACTTCTGCTGTGTCTTCCCCAGAAACTGTTCTCCGTATTAGCGTGCAACCGACTCAAGATCGAGCCGAGCAAGAACGGATGATTGCACCTTTGGATGCTCACCTAGAAAAGGTACTAGGACAACAGGTCGATTTTATCATTGCCAAAGACTACCAAGATAGCGTAAATATGTTGGTGGATCGACGAACCAATGCTCTCTATGGTGGAGTTGTCTCCTATTTTGAAGCCTTGGAACGGGGGGCAAAAGTCATACCCCTGGTGGCACCCATCGATGCAGGTACTGTTCGACCCTGGTATCGTTCCTGCTTGGTTGTGGCGGCAAATAGTTCGATCAAAACCTTAAAAGACTTGAAGGGTAAGCGGGTAGCTTTTGTCAACCCCTCCTCCACATCGGGTTATCTCATGCCTGTAGCGGCGCTCAAACAAGAGGGAATTGACCCAGATCGGAATTTCGCCAAGGTAGTGTTTGGGGGAACCCATGCGGAAACTGAGGCGTTATTGGCAGCAAATCGGGTCGATGCCATTGCGACTAATTTGGCTACCTATAATCAATGGCAAAAAGAAAGTAAGGCTGAAAATGCTCGGATGATTTGGCAGTCAGACCCGGTACCCCATGCTCCCATACTGGTTTCTAGTGACATACCACCGGAGTTGTTGGAGAAACTTAAGGAAGCTTTTTTAACTACACCTACGGGAATTAAAGATCTGATGGGTGCTAAAAGTGCTGGATATACCTTGGTGGAAGCGGAGGATTACGAATCCATTGGGGAATTACGCCGTCAAATCAACTTATCAGGGGAGAGCAGCCAATGAAAATATCGACAAAGTTTGTGAGTCTTTCGGTGACATTGGTGGGAGCGATCGCGCTAATTTCTGGTGGTAGTACCCTCTGGCGTAACCATATCCAAGAAACCACCCATGAAAGGTATACCCAAGCCCAGCGACGGATTCAAGCGGCAACCCTGGTGCAAAATCGCCTGTATGCGGAAATTATCGAACTCAAGGATCATATTTTGTTCCGCAATATAGACGAGGAAAAGGAGGATGAATTCGATGTGGGGATTGAAGAGGCACTTGATGAGTTGGAATCAGTGGTATCGACACCGGAGATTAAATATATCCGCGCTCGACAGGAAATTTTTGAGGAATTAGAAGAAAATGTGATTGAGGGGATTAACCAGGGATTAATCAAAACAGAAGTTGATATTAAGGCTGATTTTCGAGCTATCAACGGCTTTATGCGAGATATTGACTTTTTTTTGGGTAAATTAAGCAAGCAGGCTCAACAACAAGCCGACGAAGCAGAAAAAGAATTAGAGCGGGTAGAAGCGATCGCTACTAATGTTTCCTACTCCACCATTGTCCTCTTGATGTTGATGGTGTTAGGTCTATTTTGGGTAGTTTTGCGCCCCACAATTCAATCCCTCAAACAACTTCAGGAAGGAGCAAACGAGATTGGCATGGGTAATTTATCTCATCGGATGGAAATCCATACCCAGGATGAAATTGAGCAGCTATCCCAGGCGTTTAACCGGATGGCAGAAAGTTTGGGAATTTCCCAAGTTAGTTTACAACAAAAGTTAGAGGAAATAGAAGTTGCCCGCGCCGCCGCCGAAACCGCTAACCGTGCCAAAAGCCAATTTCTTGCCAACATGAACCACGAATTGCGGACTCCCCTCAACGGTATCCTGGGTTACGTGCAAATCCTCCAGCGCGACACCACTACAAATGAGAAACAAATCAAGGGTTTCCGGGTGATTCATCAGTGTGCTTCCCATCTCCTCACCTTGATTAACGACATTCTCGATTTATCGAAGTTGGAAGCGCAAAAAATGGAACTCTATCCCCAGGATTTCCATTTTGCTAATTTCCTTGCTTCGACTGCCGATATTTGCCGGATTAAAGCAGAGCAAAAGGGCGTAGAATTTAAGTTTCAACCGGGAGCGAATTTACCGACGGCGATTCATGCTGATGATAAACGGTTGCGGCAGGTGTTACTAAATTTACTGAGTAATTCCGTGAAATTTACGGACTTTGGCAAAGTCTCCTTCCGAATCGAAGTTGTGGATGATACATCCACCGATTGCGAACGCATTCGCCGCATTCGTTTCCAGGTTAAAGATACGGGTATTGGGATTGTACCGGAAAAACTCGCCTCGATTTTCTTACCCTTCGAGCAAGCAGGGAAACGGGAACGGAACATAGAAGGTACGGGATTAGGACTTGCCATTAGCCAGCAAATTATTGAGAAAATGGGTAGTAGCATTCAAGTTGAAAGCACTTTCGGTCAAGGTAGTTGCTTTTGGTTTGAGCTAGATTTACCCCTTGTTTCCGAATGGTTCACCGGAGACGCGATCGCAAATCAAACTATCATTGGTTACGAAGGGGAACGGCGCAAAATTCTCGTGGTGGATGACCGGGAGGAAAATCGCCTAGTTGCCGTGAATATGCTGGAACCCTTGGGTTTTGAACTTGCAGAAGCAGAAAACGGACAGAAAGCGCTGGATATTGCCCTAGAAATGAGTCCCGACCTAATTATTACTGATGTTCACATGGCGGTCATGGATGGCTTGGAAATGACCCGTCGGTTGCGTCAAATATCCAACTTTACCAAAACCCCTATTATCGCTTCCCCTGCAACTCTATCAAAGGTGGATATGCAGGATAGTTTGGATGCCGGGTGTAGCAGTTTTTTCCCCAAACCTCTGGATTTGAATGGATTATTGGCGGAAATACAGCGCCTTTTAAAATTACAATGGATTTCGGAAACTAAGCCAAATACTCTAGTTTTAGAGAATAATCACCACATAGATGGGGAAGAACTAGTATTTCCACCCCCAGCAGAACTTGCTGCCCTTTATACAGCTGTTCAGGGTGGTTTTATGAGTGAGGTACAGCAGGAAGCCAACCGCCTCAAACAATTAGCTCCCAAGTACATCCCTCTAGCCAACCAAATTTTGGAACTGACTCAACAATTTGATGATGAAGCTATTCTCCGGTTACTAGAACCTTGGGTATAATTCACTACTCTCAAATCCCCTTACCCCAGGAATAAAATTATAATATTAGGAGTTTATTCATGTCCGTTGATGTGCCCGCTCAGGAAAACACAATTTTAGTCGTAGACGACACCCCCACCAATTTACAAGTGCTATTCGACTTACTGAGCGAACATGGTTATCGAGTTGCGATCGCTAAAAATGGGGAAAGTGCCCTCCAACGTCTGCAAACTTCCCAACCCAGCCTGATTTTACTGGATGTGATGATGCCAGGAATTGATGGGTTTGAAACCTGTAAACGGATCAAAGCTAATCCAGCGACTTGCGATATACCAGTATTTTTTATGACTGCCCTTTCCGACTCCGTAGATAAAGTTAAGGGATTAAGTTTAGGTGCTGTGGATTACATTACTAAACCGATTCAACACGAGGAAGTACTGGCACGTATCCGGGTACATTTGCAACTGCGAAAAGCCAACCGCATCATGGAACAACGCACAGAAGAATTGAAACAAGCACTGGAAAACCTCCAGCAAGCCCAGTTACATTTAATACAGGGTGAAAAAATGTCCGCCCTCGGTCAGTTGGTGGCTGGAATTGCCCACGAAATCAATAATCCCGTCAATTTCATCCACGGGAATCTCACCTATGTCAAAGAGTATACTCAAGATTTGCTGGAATTTGTCCAACTCTACCAGAAGCATTATCCCAACCCAGTAGACGAAATCCAGAAACGGGCAAAAGCCTTGGATTTGGAATTTTTGCAAGCAGACTTGATCAAGATGTTAAATTCTATGGAAATAGGGAGCGATCGCATTCGTGATTTGGTGCTTTCCCTGCGTAATTTCTCCCGTCTCGATGAAGCTGAATGCAAGGCGGTTGATATTCATGTAGGCATTGAGAACACATTACTAATTTTACAACATCGCCTCAAAGCAAAATCCAAATGCCCCACAATTGAGATCATTAAAGACTACGGTAAATTACCAGAAATTGAATGCTATCCCAGTCAACTTAATCAAGTATTCATGAATATTTTGAGTAATGCCATCGATGCTTTAGAAGAATCTGCCATAACCTCTCCTACTATTACCATCCGTACTGCTGCGATCGATACTAACTGGGTGACAATTTGCATTGCCGATAATGGTGGGGGGATTCCAGAATCTATCCGCTCTAAACTGTTCGACCCTTTCTTTACCACCAAACCCATTGGTAAAGGAACTGGATTAGGTTTGTCGATTAGTTATCAAATTATTACAGAAAAACACCGTGGTAAGATTGAATGTCATTCTGGTGCAACTTTGGGAAGTGAGTTTGTAGTGGAACTTCCAGTACAATATTCCTCTTGACATACTCCCCGGCGTAAACGCACGGGGATTCTAGTTTCAAATAGCAACTGTAGGACTAGCCTGTCTGACATCACCTAAGCTAACAGTCGATGCCCAGACTACTTGAATATTTTTAGCAGGGTTTTCGTCTCTTCCATTTTTTTGGTGTATGGAGTTCGTGAATGCTAATTATATTCCTTTTTCGCAACAGCGAATAGCAGCTAGTGAAATTGCGGCAACTTGTACAGATGACTCAATTAGTCTTAATTCATCTTCGCGGAGGATAGTTGGTTGTTTCCACTGAAGTGATAGAATCGCTAGGGTTTTTTCTTGATAGATGATGGGTATTGCTAAGTGTGCTTTGATCCCGTGAGTGGAATAGTGGGAGATATTGGCTAAATTTTCATTTAGACTAATATTATTCACAACTTGAATTTTTCCGGATGCGATCGCTTGATCAATCAAAGGGTCTTCTGATAAGCAATTTGCCATCGAACCATTATTGCTATATATTCCCTGGAGAGAATCTAACTTGTTCTGCTGTATCATTTGTAGAATACAACCATCCGCAGCAAAATTTTCACCAAATATTTTCGCAATTGGGTTCAAAGCCGCTTCGGTAGATGATGGCATTTGCATTAACTGAAGTAATGTTGCCAAAAATCCCATTTGAGCGTTTGAACGATTCAGTTCCTCTGTACGTTGCTTCAGCAAATCGTAGGTTTCAGCAGCACGTTGAACAACAGCTTTGAGTTCGGTGGGATCCCAGGGTTTGGTAATATACTTATAAACTTGTCCGGCGTTAATTGCTTCTACTAAATCCTCAATATCGGTGAAACCTGTGAGGATGATGCGGATAGTATCAGGAAATTGGGGTACCGTCTTACTCAAAAACTCTGTTCCCTTCATTTCCGGCATCCGTTGATCGGAAATAATAACAGCTACTTCACCCTCAGTTGCTAATACTTCTAACGCACTAATTCCACTATCTGCTTTGAGAACATTAAAGTCACGACGGAAAGTTCTGTATAAAAGATCTAGATTATCTGGTTCGTCATCAACAACTAAAAGCTTTTGTTTTTTCGGCTTTTCTCTGATGATTGATGATTGATGTATTTTATCAATTCCTAAAATCGGATTATCCATAAGATAATTCCTATATTTTGTTAGTATAGTGTCATATTCATTACCAATGTTACTTGATAAAAAATAGCTTTCAACTGTGGAATACCCTGAAATATCTCGAATATATATAATTATTCATTTTTAGATGCTGATTCTTAGATACTAATTCAACCTAATAGTTACTATATATAAAAGTTAGTCAGCATAATTACGGATGATAGAAAAAAATATTAATTGAGAAATTAAGTAGCCATCATGAACTGACGTACATCAGAACGAATGAAAAATTCATTAATCCCCCTTGCTCCCTGCACCCCGCTTTTTAAGTCAGGTGGGCGGGAAAATTTACAACTATGTAACAAAATGTAAATAGCTCAAAACCCTTGCGATTGCTTCGTCGCAATGACAAAGTATAGTTCTGTTTATTTATGCCCACCTACTTACTAGTGAAGTACCCCAACCTGCTTCGCCGAGGTTGGGGCTTCCAACATCATTGAATCAGTGACGGTCTTATTCGTCTACGGAGTTTCCCGTCTCAACCGCTCTTGCCACGTTAGGGACTAGCGTCAAAATAAAGTACCAGATGAAAACTCTGAATCCATCATAAAACGGTAAAGTCTGATTGCTATATCGGTATATTATTTAATTGCAAGTCCCTTAGGAACTTCCGAGGAAGTCGAGAACTAAATCTCGTGATGGTCTTACAAAGCGTCCACAGGCAGCCGCCCGTCTACCACAGGCAGTTTGATTTCTTTTCCGTACACCTCTGTATGGCTTATTTTTACCGCAGAACGTAATCATGCGAACCAGTGACCGAGATCTTTTCCCTTTTCTCTCGCTCTTAGTCTAGGCAAGCGTATTACCGCTACTGTAGCCGTTTGTTATATGAGTCGAGTGGGTGGGTCAACAACCACTATAATGGTAGCATATCTATACTTTATTTGCTACCATGACACAGATTAGCTTGAGGTTATCTGAACGGGAAAAAGAACATTTGCAGAAGTATTGCGAATTGACTCAAAGAAATCAGACAGAAGTGTTGCGCGACCTCATAAGAAGATTATCAGTCAAAGGGGCATTGAACCCCCTTGACTGACCTGCTATCCATCCCCAGGCTGTAGAGCCGTGGGGAATTCCGCAAAATCAGTTAAAATAGTATTATCTGCTGCTGACTGTGAACCTCACTGAAATCCGAATTTATGACTGACTTACCGCCAATTTCACCCCATCCTGAAACCCTTGCTCAAGAAACCGTTGATGAATTGTTCCAAAAACTCAGGCAGAAGCAGGGAAACTGGGTGGAATGGGGAAATGCGATCGCGCTATTACAAAAGTCGGGTTACAATCCCCAGGTGATATTTGAAGCAACTGGATTTGAACCTGTGCAGCAAAATCAAGTGGTGGTGGGTTCTCAGGTATTTAGCTCCATCGAAAAAGGTAATGCTTCCGAAGCTATGCGATCGCATTTCTCCATGCGAGGCAGTGATGTGTTGTATGAGTTACGTTTACTCACCCATGAAGAACGCGCAGCAGCAGCAGAATTGGCATTTAATCAGAAAATTGACTGCGATGAAGCTAAAGAAATAGCTCGTGCAATCAAGGATTTTTCCCGGTTTGGGACTCCCCCAGACGGTTTTACCTATGATCCCGGTGATG
This sequence comes from Calothrix sp. PCC 6303, assembly GCF_000317435.1. Lineage (NCBI taxonomy): Bacteria > Bacillati > Cyanobacteriota > Cyanophyceae > Nostocales > Calotrichaceae > Calothrix > Calothrix sp. PCC 6303. The sequence goes on along the minus strand of NC_019751.1, from coordinate 4,365,371 downwards.
CTGTTGCTTACCAATCTTGGAAACTGGCAAAACAGAACACTGATTTACAAGTGCGATCGCGTTTGATTGCCAAGGGGCTAAAATTTGCCACCACCCCCGCAGCAAGGAAAAAAATTGAAGAATTATTGGTTGACTTTAGCGTCGATCCTAAACGTCCTGCTCCCACACTGCCTTTTTACCGTTTGGAATCAGAAGACGAACTTCCCCGAATTGTCCCTGTGGTAGGAGAATTACCCCTCACCGCAAAAGATCTACAAGGGGTTCCCATCGTGGAAGAGGTGGGAGCATTCCGGATGGTAAAATTTGCTGGAGAACAAGCTTGGGTACCCCTTCCTGGATGGCAAGTTATCTTAGCAGCTGAGGATCCAGTGGCTTTAATGTGCGAGAGCGATCGCTTTCCCACCAGACCTACTACTTCCCCTGAACCCGTCCTCGTCATCGTCGATCGCTCAGACCGGGAATGGGATGAAAGAGCATATTTTGTCGTCGAAAGCAATGGTGATTTAGAATTTCAATGGTTTGATACAACACCATCAATCCCCTTATTGGGGAAAATCATCGTGATTTTGCGTCCAAAACGGGTTTTGGATGTGGACTTCAACAAGGATTCTTGGCAACTGGACGAATAACAGATCCCGCCGTCACCCTAGTAGTCTGTCAATTTTATTTTGACGGTTATGTATACATCCACAATCCCGTAGAGACGTAGCACTGCTACGTCTCTACAACCGTCATTTTTATTTTGACAGACCACTAGAAGCTAAATACCCGTAAACCGAAAGACTAATGATGAATTTCCAAATTCAGCACATAGCATCCGAGTTGTAGTTTTCCTGCCCATAACTCGTATTCAACCCGCAAATTTTCCGGTAATAATTTACCACTTAAATTTAAATTCTTAGTATAATTGCGTAAGCAAATCTTCTCTTGATTTGAAGATGATCCCGCAGGTAGCCAGTAGCGACTCACCCCGTATACACCCTGTTCCCATAAATGACGGTAACTCAGTTGAGAATTACCCTGCATAGTCATTGCCACTCTATAGGGTGATATTTCTAACCATAGTAGTCTAGGACTAGAAGCAGGAGGAATATCTACTTTTTGATCTTCTTTCTCAGATGGTGCAGTTAGTAGGAGATGAAAGCGATCGCGGTCTTTTTCGTACAGTGTAGCAGCGGTTTCCATCACAGACCATAGAGGTAGATCTGTAGAAATTAGCGACAAACACACGGATTTGTGGTGGTGAGTAAGCATGGGAGCAAAAGCCGTAAGCTATGAAAAATCAAATAAATATCGATAGGTGCATGGGAAAGCGGTACGATACTAGCGAGGAAGTATATTGTAGTGATTCACACTCAACTTTTGGTACCACGCCAGTTTATCCTATATGTCGCCTGCTATTATCAGTGTAGAAACAAAAGAAGATATTTCGCAAAATTTAATCATCAAGCCTCCCGCTTCCCGATTATCTTTACATGGGAATATTCGCATACCTGGAGATAAGTCAATATCTCACCGTGCTTTGATGTTGGGTGCTTTGTCTGAAGGTGAAACCAAAATTCAAGGTTTACTTTTGGGTGAAGATCCCCGCAGTACTGCCAGTTGTTTTCAAGCGATGGGTGCAGAAATCTCACCCCTAAATACTGAATTAGTTACAGTTAGAGGTATTGGTTTAGGAAACTTAACAGAACCTGTTGATATTCTCAATGCTGGTAACTCTGGAACCACGTTGCGATTAATGTTAGGTATTCTCGCATCTCATCCAAGCCGCTTCTTTACAGTAACGGGTGATGGCTCACTGCGATCGCGTCCCATGTCCAGGGTAGTAAAACCGTTGTTAGAAATGGGTGCCGAAATTTGGGGACGTAAAGGTAATTCCCTGGCACCTCTGGCAATCCAAGGTAAATCACTCAAACCGATTCACTACCATTCTCCCATTGCCTCGGCACAGGTGAAATCCTGTATTTTACTGGCAGGTTTGATGACAGAAGGGAAAACCACCGTTACAGAACCTGCCCTATCTCGTGATCATAGTGAACGAATGTTACGGGCATTTGGCGCAGAATTGTCAGTTGATCCCAGTACCAAAAGTGTCACCGTCACAGGTGGTGCAAAGCTACAGGGACAAACCGTAATTGTCCCAGGTGATATCAGTTCCGCAGCATTCTGGTTGGTGGCTGGGGCAATTGTTCCCGGTTCTGAGTTGGTAGTGGAAAATGTCGGTGTTAATCCTACACGTACAGGTATATTAGAAGCCTTAGCAATGATGGGTGCAGACATTCAGCAGGAAAATCAACGGGAAGTCGCCGGGGAACCCGTCGCCGACTTACGGGTACGTTATGCAGGTACAGGAAGCGTTACAGCCCTCAAAGGTTGCACAATTTCTGGGGATATCATCCCCCGTCTAATTGATGAGATTCCCATCTTGGCAGTAGCTGCCGTCTTTGCCCAGGGAACAACAATCATCAAAGATGCCGAAGAACTGCGCGTCAAAGAAAGCGATCGCATTACAGTAATGGCGCAACAATTAGGTAAAATGGGCGCAAAAATCACCGAATTACCTGATGGGATGGAAATTACCGGAGGTACACCCCTAACAGGTGCAGATGTGGATAGCTTTACCGATCATCGGATTGCGATGAGTTTAGCGATCGCAGCTTTAAATGCAACGGGAACCACCAATATTCAACGTGCAGAAGCCGCCAGTATATCCTACCCAGATTTTATCACTACCTTGGAAACAGTTTGTAAGTAGTCCAAGTCGGGAATTTAGAGCATTGGACATCTCGGTTAGGGCATACTATTTGTGTAAAAGGGAACAGGGAACAGGGAAAATATAAATGTCCTGATAAAAATGGCTACAGTTATATATAGCCAAATAGTTTTAATGCGGGCATCTTGCCCGCATCTTACAGAATTTTTCCATCAAAAGCACAGACAAACCCTGCCTTCTTATCGTTGGTAAGGATAATAATATTGGGGTGCGGTGACAGGTTGTTGATAACCGGGTTGATATCCGTTGTTGGGCATTGTTGCACCTCCCACACTATTGGGATAGGGTGTAATGCTGGAGGGATAATTAGGTAAAGAATTAATTCTAGGGGATTGATAACTATACCCAGGTATGTTGCTGCCAGTAGGTAATGGTGGATTGATGTTAGAAGGCTGAATGGTTGGGGGAATATTGTTAATTGGGGGAATTCTGCCTGGGTTGTTTGGGACTGTATTAGGTTGAGTCAACTGTTGAAATGTCAGACGAGAAATGGAACTAATTAGGGTTTCAGCGCGGTTATCATTATTGGGACGCTCTACCATCACCCCTGCAATATACCGTTTTCCTGTTGCTGACTCAATTAAACCGACATCTGCAACCATTGAGGCAATATCACCTGTTTTGTGGGCAATAGTTGCACCTTGATCTATACCTGATGGTAGAAGGGTATCTTTCACTGTACGGCGCATAATATCGAGAATGCGATCGCGTGATTGATTAGTAACTATATTTCCTTTGGTAATCATAGCGATTAAACCAGCTAAATCTTTAGGGCTTGTGGTATTTGTCCCCTTCAAATCCGGTAATAAATTGCGGAGGGAAGTACTTGCTAACCCCCAACCACGAAACCGTTGATTTAGGTTTTCAATACCGCCAAGTCTTTCAATTAACATATTTGTGGCAGTATTATCACTGATGGTAATCATCTTCGTGGCAAGATCCAATATGGTGTATTTAGTACCAATGGGTGCCTGCTGAATGTCTCCAGATCCACCTGCAAGAAGTTCTTGCTTTGTGGCAATACTATCTTCTAAACGAATTTTCCCAGCGTCTACTTCTTGAAATAAGGCAATCAGAATTGGTAACTTGATGGTGCTAGCTGAAGAGAAGGTTCTAGCCCCATTTATATCAACAAAACTATTGGTATCTAAATCAACTAAAAATACACCCGTTGTAAAATTTGGAGTTGTTGTGGTAAGGTTTGTAATCGCCGACTTTAAAGCTAGATTTTCTTGCGATAAAACCAGTGTAGAAGCAGCATTTGAGGTGTTTTGAGTTGCTTGTTGTGATTGCCCGATTACGGGTGATTCTGATGTACTCACATGACTAGCAGGATCTAAAACCGATAGGGCTGTGCCGACGATAGCACCAATTCCCACACCCACAATTAATAATCGCAAACCATAAAGAATATTTCTTGCCATCGGTTTGAGACGGGTTTTGCGACCACCACCATTTTTTCTCGGTAATGGTTGTTTCCGAACTCGAACCGATTTAACTTTAACAGCATTGGGGTTATAGGGAGGAATCTGACCGTTATTTGTGTTCCCAGGCTTCACCACACGAGTACGCTGAACTGGTACAGCAGTGGTGGTGATGACTGAATTATTACTTGGGTGTTGGCGTTGTGATTGTTTGGTAGTTGTGGCTTTACTAGTCTTTACCCTGACTTTTTTAACCGGACGAGGACGTTGGCGACGATTAACAGGTTGACGACGCGAGGATGTTGTTAATTTATAGCTTGAATCTGACACCACTACTCCTTAAATTATCCGCTCATTTTCTGGAACACTATTCACAAACCCCTAACTACCCGATCTCATTGGGTTTTTAGCCTTTTTAACTACGTAGTTACTTAAGCTCCCCTTAGAGTATATATACTGAACTATTACAGCTATTCAATGCCGTATTTATTTAAAGAATACGTGAAAATATTGAATTTGATGTGAGCTTAAGCTGTTTTCTGGGAACACTGAGGGTAGATACACCACTTAGTATTGTGCCATTTAACCTCCGCCTGTCGGTATTTTTTAGTATTTTTTTGTTTAGTGTAAGCGATATTATTGATTTTGGCAGGATAGTTGCCAACTTAAATTATCCAAAAACCAGATTATTTAGAGATTTTCATTGCTACTACTTTTTTCCACTGCCCATTTTATCTGTCGGATCATTCCCCGTAACATGGCTATTTCTTGAGTTTGCAGTTGACTACGGTTATAAATTTGGCGAATTTTTTCCATGCGGCTGTTCGCTGTATGGGGATGAAGGAAGCCAATATTTAACAGTAGGGACTGTAATTGCTGATAGTAAGATTCGACAACATCCAAAGGGGCAAGTTCCCGAGAAGAAATACCGGAAAGACTATCTAAGTCATCATTAGGTGACAAATCGGCAAATTGTGATAGTTCATAACAGCACAAAGCTACAGATGTTGCCAAGTTTAGAGAGGTATAAGCAGGATTAGTGGGGATACGGACAAAACGCTGGGCATAATTGAGTTCTTGATTTGTTAATCCTCTGTCCTCCCGTCCAAAAATCAAAGCTGCTGGTTGTCCCACAGTTTCTAATAACCAGGGTAAAGCAGTGCGAGGGGTTTCTAAAGGTGCATTCCAATCATGGTGAACTCCGGTGGTAGCGATCGCATGTTTACATCCCTTGAGTGCCTGCGGTAAAGTCTCCACTACCAAAGCCGATTCTAGGATATCTTGGGCATGTACCGCCATCATTTTTGCCCCTTGTCCCAAATAGTCACACTGTGGGTTTACCAAAATTAATTGACTAAACCCGAAATTTTTCATCACCCTGGCAGTAGAACCAATATTCAAGGCTCCAGCAGATTCAACTAAGATAATTTTTACTTCCGTCAACGACATTTAACAATATTTCACATAATATTTCACAGTTACTTTACCAATTTACCTAGAGATATTCCCCATTGATTTACCTCATTTTCCTATCACCAGACAAAGTAAAGATATATGTCAATATTATGTAAGTTCCACAGCAAATTAGATTGACAAATATCACAAAGCTGCAAAGTAACTATAATGGGAGTAACCTGCTCAAAAATAATAATGCTTGACTTACATACATTAGCTGAGTTTTCACGGTCAAACTGCGTTGGCATCTGTACCTTTTTAGTACCAGCAAACCTACTATCAACCCTAGTTCCTGTAACCTTTACAGTCCTACGTCGTCCATCAGTGCAAATCTGGCAAGCTGCAATTGCGGCTAGCATCTTCCCCATCATCATGTTGCTACACGTCTATTCCTGGTTTTCTGTTGGTGTAGTCATGGCACCAACATTCATCCTATTATCCCTAGCAATTAGTTGTCTAATCACCAACCTAGGTGCAGCAGCATTCCACCGTAAACTAGGATTTAGAGAATGGAAAATTGGAAATCAGGAATAAAAACCTCCAAATCTCCTCATTTCCGCCCTCTTTCTCCCCTCCAAAACCCTTCCAGGACATCGCAAAATCCCTCAAAAAAAATCTGCGGCACTTTGCGTCTTCACTCTGCGAAACTCTGCGTTAAAAAAAAATTAACCCTCAAACCGACTTCGCAACTGACTCACAACCCGATCTAACCCAACAGAATGTGCCGCTTTAAATAATAAGCGATCGCCTGACTGTACAAAACCCTGTAACCGCGTTACCAGTTCACCGTGGGAAGTAAAACATTCACAAGCAACACCCTCCGCAGCCTGAACAATAGCTTTGGCATCTTCCCCATCCACCAAAACTAGTAGCGCGTCTAATTTCAACTGCCGTACCATGTCCCCAACTACACTATGTAGCTGATGCGATCGCTCTCCCAATTCCTTCATCGCACCGAGAACAGCAATGCGTCTTTTCCCCGGTGTTTCGGCTAATAGATTCAAAGCTGCAAGCATAGCTTCTGGTGCAGCATTATAAGTCTCATCCAAGATTACCACATCATCAGGCAAAATAATCTTAGCAGAACGTCCCCCCGGCATATCCACAACCACACCTTCTTGAAGGCTTTGCCAATCAATACCTAAAGTCTTTGCCACTGCCAAAGCAGCCAGAAAATTTATGGCGATATGTCTACCTGGCAAAGGCAAACGAAATTGCATCCCATCAACTTCCACAGTTTCAATATCAATTAAATTTCCGCAAATATCTCCACCATTCAAACCATAACTAATTACCTCACCCTGCCAAACTTGGGCAGATGTTGACATCAATAGTTCGTTGTCATGGTTCAAAATTGCCACCCCATCACGAGGCATTTCTGCCAACAACTCGCATTTAGCCTCTGCTATGGCTAACTCCGAACCCAATAATTCAATATGTGCTGTCCCCACATTCGTAATTACCCCTATTTGGGGATGGACAACTTCCGTTAATTCAGCAATTTGTCCCCTACCTCGCATTGCCATTTCAATCACAGCATAATGATGTTCTGTACCCAGTTCCAGCAAAGTTTTTGGGACACCAATCTCATTGTTAAAATTAGCATAGGTCTTATGAACCCGTCCCTGTGTTCCCAAAACAGCAGCAATGATTTCCTTAGTGGTGGTTTTACCCACAGATCCAGTAATACCAACCACTGGAATTGTAAAGCGATCGCGCCACCAGCGAGCAAGTTTTTGATATGCTTTTAAACTATCTTTAACCTGTAACACTGGAAATTGGGGATTTTGATAATCGAAATCCACAATTGCAGTTAGCGCACCCTTAGCGATTGCCATCCCTACAAAGTCATGTCCATCAAACTTTTCACCCCGTAATGCCAAAAAAACTTCTCCTGGTTTGACTATGCGAGTATCTGTTTGAACTCCAACACATAAATGGGTAAGTGCTGCATCTGATATATTTACCGATGTAGCATCAAGGACTTCAATTAGTTGATTGATGGTGACAGAACAGGACATATTTACTGGATTTCTCGATTGCAAAGATTTGTTTGTTATATTCCACTTTCTGCACCCAAAGCAAGCAAAAAAATAATTAAACTTGAGAATGCATCGCTCCGTGGTATTGGATCTTAAAATCTAATTGGTTTCTCATCTCAGCAATTAGATACTTGGAAAGAGAGTTTAGCAAATGTTTTAATGCATTCAATTAGCCTTTCCTAGTAATCTTTATCCTATGGAAAACACATTATTTGATAAAACCTTCCGTGACGACGATGGTAAAATCGTTATAGCTCAACCGCCAAATTTACCACTTATTGTCTGGTTCACAACTAGTTTACTGAAGTTAGTTGTCACAACAGGCGAAATTAATACAGTATTAGATATTCTAGCAAACGGTTCTTTATTTACTTGGGCTTGGTTGGAATTATTTCAAGGTGTAAATTATTTTCGCCGAGCGGTAGGTCTTGGGGTGTTTATTGGTATTATCGTCTCAAGAATTCAATGATATGAAATTACTATTGCTGTTGTTATGCCCTATTAATCTATTATTGTTTGACTTTTCTGGAGCGGTACAACAACAATACATAGCAAACAATATACCAAACGTTGGAAGACTAAAAAACCAAAAGCCTTTATCTGGGAAAAAAATTCTGATTAATCCAGGACATGGGGGTAAAGAAACTGGTGCCGTAGGTGCAACTGGATATTTTGCTGCACAAGCAAACCTGAAAGTATCGAAACTATTAGCTGCTGAGTTGCAGAAGCATGGTGCGGTAGTGGTGATGACAAGGGATGATGATAGATACTTATCCTTAAGCGATCGCCAAGCAATTATAAACCGTGAAAAACCCACTATTGCCCTAACTATACATTACACTTTTGCTGAGGACGGTCAGAATGCAGAACAAACTCAGGGAATCAGAACTTTTTGGTATCATCCCCAATCAGAGAGTTTAGCCCTTTTTATCCACAATTACTTGATTCGTCAACTCAGACGCTCATCTGCTGGTGTATTTTGGAACAACTTAGCACTGACACGTCCGAAAATTGCACCATCAGTGGTACTGGAATTGGGTTTTTTTAGCAATCCGCAAGAATTTGAGTGGATAACAAACCCTCAAGAACAAAAAAAATTAGCCATTACTTTAGCTTCGGGCATTGTAGAGTGGTTTGAGACGGTTCAAAATAATTAATATCAATCAGTTAGCGATACTCTGATAAGTAGGTGGGTCAAATTAAATGTAGGATGGGTTAGCGTAGCGTAACCCATGCGGTTCAAAGGTTGAGTGTTTATTTCAGGAATTACGGGTTTATAAAAAATTACCCTTCCTACTTAACTTCATATTTGCCACAGTATTTATGACGACGAAAATTTACGATTGGATTGTGATTGGTGGGGGGTTTGCAGGTGCAGCACTAGCTTATGAACTTGTAAAAAAAGACCTTCGGGTATTGTTATTGGAACAAAATGCTGTAGCTGATAATGCAACCCGTTACAGTTATGGTGGTTTGGCTTTTTGGTCTGGTGCGACTCCTTTGACGCGACAATTATGCGATGAAGGGTTACAGCGCTATCAAGTTTTAGCAGATGAATTAGCAACAGATATTGAATTCAGACAATTAGATTTATTACTTACAATTGGACTTGAAAGTGATGTGGAAACAGTTGCTAAATCCTACTCCCAGATGGCAATACCACCAAGGCAATTGACGGTAAAAGAAGCATCTGAGTTGGAACCATTATTAAATTCCGATGCCATCTCTGGTGCGCTAACAGTCAAACATGGACATATTCATCCAGAAAAAACAGCACAAGCCTATATTGATGCTTTTCTCCGTGATGGGGGAGAATTAAAAATTACTCAAGTCTTAGAATTATTTTCGGCTTTCACGGTTGATAAACAAGCATTATGTAGAGTCAAAACAGCTACAGATAACTACGAAGGTGAAAATATTGCTGTTTGTGCTGGGGGAATTAGTCGTCAATTATTAAAAACATCTGGAATTGAGACTCAGATATATTTTACCCATGCCGAAATCATTGAAATCCAACCAGTGGATTTTAAAATGAATACCTTAGTAATGCCAGCCAGTTTACAACGCTTCCAACTGGAATTTGAGGCAACTAGAGACGATAAACTGTGGCAAGAACCCAGTGATGAAGAGCAAGCGGCAATTTTAGATGTGGGTGCAGTCCAATTTCGAGATGGGAGTTTGCGTTTAGGGCAAATTAGTCGGATCATCACAAATCCCAATGCAAAAATCGATAGTAAAATTAGCGAAGAGTGGATGCGATGCTCTATTAGAGCTGATACGCGAACGACTTACGTCGCGCAAGCTTCGCATATCCATAACATCCTACCAAAACTCGCTCATTTGCCTGGAACCTGGCACCATTGTTTAGTGGCTTTTAGCAAAGATAATCTTCCCGTTATTGGCAAGATTCCAGATTTTCCTCAAATTCATTTGTTTTCGGGTTTCAGCAATCCCCTAGTTTTTATTCCCCCCTTAGCACAGCACTTCGCTAACTGGGTATCAGGTACAGAAGATGAAATTATTAACCAGTTATCTCCAAGTAGGTTTAGGTAGTTGGGCAGAATTAAATTTATTGCTTAGGAAGGTTTGTAAAAGCTGTTGCAGCGGTTTTCACCTATTTGAAATACATCAACCGTAAGGGTTTAGCAATGCTAAACCCTTACATTACATGATGAATTGCAGTAGGAAGTGACACGCTTTATCTATATCCAAATCTTCATCCTTACATCAGACGGAAATTAGTAGATTGATTCAGATTAGCAGCAGTAACATCCTTAACAAAAGCAACATCCAGACCTTTATGCTTGATCAAAGCACCACCAGCTACATCTGTAAAACTTAACATTGAGTTATATCTTACACCACCAGCACAACCGAATATATCTTCACCGACTGTAAAATCTTCAATTGTTTCTTTACCTTGTCCTCTAACCAGAACAAAAGTATCATTCCCAGCATCACCTTTCAGGATATCATCACCAGCACCACCCCAAATGATGTCATCATCATCACCACCCCAAATAGAATCATTTCCAGTTTCACCGTAAAGCTTATCTTTTCCAGCATTTCCGTAGATTGTGTCATCCCCAATACCACCATAAATCGCGTCATCCATGCTGAAAGTAACGCCGTAGGCAGGTATGTTTTGCAAATCACCATAGAGCGTATCATTCCCTGCTCCACCAATAATCCGGTCATTACCCAAACCTCCGTAAATGGTATCATTACCATCTCCAGCATTAATTCGGTCATTACCATCAGTTCCCGTTAAGTTATCAGCCCCAGAAGTGACAGTGACTGGATTTACAGTATTGCTATAAACCGTAATTTTAAAGGTTTGCGCTGCTGAAGTATCAACGCCGCCATTTGCAGTACCTCCATCATCGCGGACTTTAGCTCTAAATTCGGCTGTGCCAACTGTACTGCCTGGTGTGTAGATTAAATCACCATTTAAATTAATTGTCGGTGTACCTTGAACAACGCCTGAATTATTTACGACATCAACTATGTACTCGGCGACTTTTTGCCCTGATTCATTATTTACATCTACATTAAAGCCACTTGCCCAACCTGCAATCATTTGTTGTATTGAACCTGATTTGATACTTTGGTCGCCACCGATCGAAAATGTTGGAGCATCGTTAACAGCTGTAATATTGGTAGTGATGGAATTGACTGAAGATGTGATCGCACTACTGCCTCCATTCGTACTAGTGTTAATATTTATCCGGCTTCCAGCATCTGTAAATATATTATAAGTGTTATCAATTGCTCGTACTTTCAAATCAGGAACAGTACCGTAGTAATTTCCAACTGCTAAGAAGCGAACTTTAGTAGTTGCAGATAATGTTAGAGCTTGAGTTGTGTCATTATCACCCACTGTACCAACATCAAACCAGTTAGTAGCATCAGTTGTATATTGCCATTTTCCTTGTGTGGCAGCATTTGACTGGTTCTCTACTACAGCAACACCGCCGAGACTTGCACCTGCATCTATGTCAGAGAACTTACCAGAAAACAGATTAGCAATTGTTTCCCCATCAGGATTTTGTGTATCTTCAGCTATCTCTAAAAGTGTTGCGTCCCCTGTAAATATAGGAGCATCGTTGACAGCACTAATATTAATTGTAGCTATCTGACTACCATCCCCATATGCTGTTGTACCTCCATTGCTTGATATATTGACTCCAGTAGTTCCATTTGCGTTACCATCTGTTCCATCCCAAGCATGGTAAGTTATGTTGGCATTACCATTAGAGTTAGCGTTAGGTACAAAGCGAATTTTTGTATTTGTTTGGAGTTCAACTTTTGACAAACTTACGTTTGCTTGTGCAGAACTAGTATTGTCACCTAAGAACACAAAGTTAGTTCTTTCGTACGGATCGTAGGGTAGAGATGTTCCAAGTGGTCCAGCAGTTGTATGGTTAAATGCAGTGTAGTTGCGTAATGAACCTGAAAAAAGAAAAGTAGTAGTAGTATCTATATTGTCGGTCGCAAATAACTCATATACATCGTCTTTGATTTTCAAGTCATAGCGTCTTTCGCTTTGTGTATTAAAGTCAACTATTCTCTCACTTGTGCTGTGGGTAAAAAGTGGATTAGCTGTTTGCGCCCAAATTTCATTTTCCCAAAAGCCAAGTTCGATCGCCTTGGTATTATCGCTAGTAACTACAATCACAGCAAAACCAGCGCGATCGATAATGCCATCACCGTTGTCATCACTACTGTGACTTTCGCTATTGATTTTGACGTTAAAACTTAGAGTAAAACCTTGGCTTCTGTCCAAAACAGGAAACGCAGGGTTAAGAGAAATTGGTAAACCAGCATTATAATTACTGTAACCTGCTGCTCCTCCTTGGGTACTGATTAAGTTAGTCGTACCGTTGCTGAAACTTTGGGAACCACCAGCAAGAACGGTTCCTAATAGCGGTATTGTTACCTCAGGAGAAATCCCAAACTGTAACCAACCCTGGTTGTCGGGTGTATTACCTAATGTACTGTTATACATTGGTGTTAAACCAGATAACAAAGTCGCTGAAGTTTTTGAAACTGCACCAAAGTTAGTCCAAGTATTACCACCGTTCAAGGAGTATTGCCAAGTACCGTCACCTGATAAATCTCCAATTGCTATACCTTGATTGTTATTACTGCTATCAGTAATCTGGTTTTTAATTAGGTCGGCAATAAGAAAGCCACTATTACTAGCATCAAGAATATCTTCATTAATAGCTGGAAGAACTAAGTTGGGAGATGTAACAATTGTTGGTGCAACATTTCCACGTAATGCATTTATCCAAGCTGTATTTGCTCCGCCATTGGCTAAACCGGGATTACCACCCGCAGCATTAAAATCTGCTGACCAATTTGCTGCATCTGTTGCACCTGAAGCACTATTCCCAAGAAAAGCAGTAGCTGTATTAACTGCTGGAGTTTTAGAACGAGAACCAGTTGTTGTTACAGGAAATTTATAAATTTCATTTCCATTTGCGCTTGCATCTAACAATCTAGGTACGTCTGTAGTATCACCATTGTTAAAAGCCCCTCCTGTACCACTCCATCCAGATGTACGAGTAACTGCAAATGGTCCAGTGGTGTTGAGAGATGAAATTCTGAGTGTATAATCTCCATTTGCAGGGTCATAACTCAAATCTGGTGTGATAGTGCTATCTGGATCACCACCGTTGTATATAACTACTAGTGTTCCAGCTTTTAATGAACTAAAACCAGCACCAGATAACTTAATATCAAGCGTACTATTTCCATCAACAAGTCGGTGATTTTGTAAATCTAAATTATCCTTAATAACTAAAATCTCTACCCATTCTTTTCCACCACCATATCCTTGAGAAAATTCATTGATGATTACATCTCCAGAGGTTGCTAAAACTGAGCTATAACTTTCTACAGATACACTTGAAAACGCCAAAGAAGACTCAATATTCCCCGTCTTCATCTCCAAAATCCAATCACCACCCAATGCAGCATTCCCCGTCAAATCATTCGATGCAGCCACATCTGCACCTGTCAACTGACTCAACTGCTGAACAAACTCAACACCTGCTTCCTCTGTTGCCACATCGCAACCATACAGCAAAATATCCGCTTCTTCCGTCAGCGCTGTTTTCCACTGCTGCAATTGGTTTTGATATTGACTTAAATTATCTGAATTTAAAAAATTTGACCCCAGTTGTAAACTTCCAGCACTACCGTGAGAAACAATATGTAATGAATCATATTGTTTCCCCAATAAGCTCTCGGTAATTTGGGCTATTCCATCTTTTGTAGGGTCAAGAATAACAACTTCTGTATCTGCTTGAATATTTGCTATCAGATTTTGATAGTCGGGCACTTTAGTATCAATAAATATAATACTTGCTTTGTTAACTAATCTTAATGATGTCGATTTACTCGACGACATTTGTTCTTCATTAGAGAGAATTAGACTATTATAGAAATCATTAGATTGTTCTGGCATAGTTATTTAAAGTTATTTAGATTAATGAATTCAAGACTTGAATATGTAAATTATTAGAGTAAAATCACTTACTATTATTGCCTTGTAGACTAATCTCAACCTCAGTAGTTACACCACGTTTAACTTAATGTTTTTGCGGGATTGATTGTTTTGACAAATTGGTGATGGCACAGCTCCCCGACTTCTTTAAGAAGTCGGGGAAAAATCCGTGATATCACTGAAATCAAAGATTGGTACGAGAAGTTAAGTTATAACCGTTCCTAGTCTCTACGTATTCATGATATGCACGGATATACGCACAAAATTTGTCACTTTCTGCTGGGGTCTGCCTTTATACTTATAAGTAGTATTACTCTTGCTGAAGGTGCTAATGCCGACGAACCAATTATGGCTGCTAGTGTCCCTAATAGTTGCGATATTTTTAGTAAGCTATCTGATGGGGAATTAGGAGTTAACGGTACTAATACAATACTTAGTAGTAACAAGGCATACGGGGGATCTCCCGGATTGGTGATTGTAGACTGTGCCGGTTTTGTTGATATTTCTATTTCTGCACCCGCGCAGGAAGAGCCTGGCACAAGTAAAACTAAATTTCCTACTGCTGGTTTATCTGCGACAGCTACAGACGCAACATCAACTTTTAATATTCAGAGTGGGACTGCAAAAAAACCTTTGCCAGAGGACTATGACGGACAAATTGAAGTCAATATGACAGCGGATAATCAAGGTAGTACTATTCTTCCGGGAGAATATAATTTTACGGTTACTTTAACCGTTACTTCTCAATAAAATTGAGTTTATCATATTTTTATTCAATACTATCCACTATTTTTTACACATTCAAAATACATATATTTAAGCTGTGACGAAATTAAAATCATGAGAAGATTCCTATTAATTTCCCTGGCAATGATGATGACTCAGATAGCTGGTTTGCAAAAATTAATTGCAGATGAGACTAATAAGTTATGTACTTTCAGTGAAGGTTCTGGTGGACAGCTTGTTACTGAAAAAAAGATAACGCCGAGTAAGTTGGTAACTTCAGAGAGTGCTGGTGGTGCGGCGATTCAGATGGATATCACTTGTAGTCAACCTGCAAAATTGGTTGTTTCTGCACCTATCCAAGTGGGAGGTCCTGAGTTTAAACCTGTGTCTGCATTCACAAGTGTGACAACTGCTAGTGGTAATTCTACTAAATCTAATGAGGCTCCTTTAGATTTGCCTGCGGGAACTACTCCTGTATCGGTTCATCTGTATGTAGATAAGGGTAGCCGTTTAAAGGTGGGGAATTATCAGTATACTTTTAAGTTTACTTTTACACCTTAGAAATGCAAATTCATCCTATTTTCTGTTTTCCCTTGACTCCGGGAAACGATTTGTTAGTCTAGATATTTATTGTATATATTACAAAGTGATGATTATGAAAGATAATATTTCTCTAATTGCAGCGGTTGCTGGTGGTTTTATGCTATCTGTGGCTTTATCTAGTATTTTGCAAGGTACACCTGTGGCTGCATCTTCAGGGAAAGCTAATGTAAATCAGATGAGTGTGACTTATATCAGTCTTAAGGAATCAAAAGTCCGCGAATCGAGATAGTTAATGGATGATGGAAGTGGGTATTCAGATCCCCGACTTCATTTAAGAAGTCGGGGATCTATAATCTCTTAAACACCAGGAGAAATTATTCTCACCCACTCAACTATGAATAAAGAAGTTATTGGCATTGATTTAGGGGGAACAGCGATTAAGTTGGGCAGATTTACAGACGATGGTAAATGCCTACAATCATTAATAGTTAAGACTCCCCAGCCTGCAATGCCAGAGACAGTGTTAGTAGAGATTGTGAATGCGATCGGACAATTAGATCCAAGCCACAATTGCGTTAGTATTGGTGTGGGAATGCCGGGACCTGCTGATCCTGATGGACGTATCGCCCTAGTTTCAATTAATCTCCCAGGCTGGCGTGATGTGCCGTTGGCGGCTTGGTTGGAGGAAAAAACCGGAAAACCTACGATTCTTGCTAATGATGCCAACTGTGCGGGTTTGGGTGAGGCTTGGCTAGGTGCTGGCAGACGATTTCAAAATTTTATTATGCTGACTTTAGGTACTGGAGTTGGTGGGGCAATCTTTATTAATGGTAAATTATTTATTGGTCATCATGGTGCAGCCGGGGAATTAGGTTTAATTACCCTCCATGCTGATGGTCCTGTATGTAATAGTGGAAACCAAGGTTCTTTAGAACAATTTACATCAATCCGGGCAATTCGTCGCCTCACAGGCAAAGAACCCTCAGAACTCGCTGCTTTGGCAGAAATGGGAGATATTCAAGCTTTGGAGTTTTGGGCAGAATACGGACGTAATTTAGGTATTGGATTATCTAGCTTGGTGTATGTACTCACCCCAGAGGCGATTTTATTGGGTGGTGGAATTAGTGCTAGTTCCAAGTTTTTTTTACCTACAGTCACAACCGAAATTGAAAAGCGGGTTTTTATCACTTCTCGCATCGGTTTAGAAATATTACCAGCAGAATTGGGCAACGCAGCCGGAATGTTAGGTGCTGCAAAGTTAGCTTTGACGAAAATTAGTTAGAAATTCCTCAACCTACTGGACTAAAATCTGTACCCCGTGGTTTTTTCAATATAATCTACAACTTTTTGATAGGAGTCCGGATTACTTGCAGGGTTAATAATAATCGGTATAGTGCTGTCTGGCAACCAAAAGGTGATTCTACCGTTAGGTTCACAGCAAAATGAACTTATACGATTAAGGTTAATGACGTATTCATTCCTTTCGTATAATATTTTAACCCAGTAGGTATTTTCGTCCAAGTTGCTTACTTTGTCGATATAATCCAATATTTTTTTATAGTCTTTCTCGTTATTTTGTGGATGAATCACGATTGGAATTCCACTATCTGGCAACCAAAATGTTACTCTATTATTTGGCTCACGGCAAAAGGCTATGACACACTCAAAGTTGAGTGTGAATTCTTTTCTTTCATAAACTATTTTTTCCCAATGCGCCACAAAATTCCCTCACTTTCCCTGTATTTATATTGTGTTTTTAGTTACAATATATCATTTTTTTTGTGAGCCAGCTTGACTTCGTAGGTTATATATGCTCATACCAGCCGGATGTTACAAACTATGAGCCACACTATTGTAATGGTTTCAGTTTGCGATCATCTCAAATCCAAAATGGTATGAGTCAATGAAATACTGGCTGGTGGGCAGGTTGCTTGTGAACTTGGGAATTTAGCAGTTTTTATGAGACTTTCATCGGAGTTGCCATACTAATGGTTGGGTGAGATGCTTGTCCACAGCTATGTGCAATCGCAGTTTCAATCAAACCCTTGAATAATGGATGGGGTGCATCGGGACGGGATTGAAATTCTGGGTGGAATTGGCAAGCGAGGAAAAATGGATGTTTGGGAAACTCAACAATTTCCACTAAGCGTCCATCGGGTGATGTGCCACTAATTACATAACCTGAATCTGCTATCAAGCTACGATAAGCGTTATTAAACTCATACCGATGACGGTGACGTTCGTAAATTACCTCTTCCCGATATAGTTTATGGGCTAGGGTATTAGGTACAACTCGGCAGGGATAAAGCCCCAAGCGCATTGTTCCCCCCAAATCCACTACATCTTGCTGTTCTGGTAAAAGGTTAATTACGGGGTTTTCGGTATCTGGGAAAAATTCAGCACTATTAGCATCGCTTAATCCCGCAATATTTCTTGCCCATTCAATCACGGAACATTGCATTCCCAAGCATAAACCTAGGAAGGGTATTTGCCGTTCCCGCGCATATTGAATTGCGGCAATTTTACCATCAATGCCGCGAGTACCAAAACCACCAGGTACTACCACACCATCGACACCTTGTAAATGGGCTTCAATATCTTCGCTTTCTAGTTTTTCAGAATTAATCCAGCGAATTCTTAAATCTCCATAAGTTGCGATCGCAGCATGACGCAAAGACTCAACTACCGATAAATAAGCATCACCCAAACTAACATATTTACCCACAATTGCAATTTCAATTTGATACTTGGGAGCATAAAGTTTCTCCACCAGTGTTTGCCATTGGGTTAAATCGGGTTTGCGCTGTTCCATTTGCAGTAAATCTAATGCCTGTTCTGCCAAACCTTCCCGTTCCACAGTTAGGGGTACTTCGTAGATACTATTAGCATCTTGAGATGTAATGACGCATTTTACAGGGACATCACAAAATTCTGATAGTTTTTCTTTGATCCCTTTAGGAATCGGACGATCCGAACGACAGACTAAAATATCAGGCTGAATCCCAATAGAGCGCAACTCCTTCACTGAATGTTGAGTAGGCTTGGTTTTCATTTCCCCAGCCGAAGCAATCCAAGGTACCAATGTTACATGCATGTATAATACATTTTGCCGTCCCACTTCTTTCCGAAACTGGCGAATTGCCTCCAAAAATGGGAGGGATTCAATATCGCCAACGGTACCACCAATTTCTGTAATTACAACATCAGGATTAGTATCTAAAGCAACTCGTTTAATTCTGTCTTTAATCTCATTGGTGATGTGGGGAATCACCTGAACAGTCCCACCATTGTAGTCTCCGCGACGCTCACGATTAATCACCGCTTGGTAAATAGAACCCGTGGTGACACTGTTGAGTCGTGACATTGAGGTATCAGTGAAGCGTTCATAATGACCCAAATCTAAGTCAGTTTCCGCACCATCTTGAGTGACAAAAACTTCCCCGTGTTGAAATGGACTCATGGTTCCGGGATCAACATTAATATAAGGATCCAGCTTCAGAATCGACACCGAGTAATCGCGGGATTTAAGCAACCGTCCCAGACTAGCTGCTACAATTCCTTTACCGATACTCGAAACAACACCGCCAGTAACAAATACAAACTTAGTCATACAATCTATTAAGTTCTAGCAACTTCTGAGAATTACACCCCGTCATTGTGCCACAGTAAATATTGTCCATTAAAATTCCATTTAGGTTGTGGCGTGAGACAAGTTTTTGGATTCGTACTATTTGGCTCAATAGTTTTTCCCTCTATCGTTTTGGCTCAAGAAACATCACTCAAAGTTGTTTATCCTCCTCAAAACCACCAAACAAGTGCCGATAGAATTTTTTTCATCGGTACAGCACCATCAACCGGACAAGTTCTGATCAATGGTAAACTGATCACCCGCAGTAAAAATGGTCATTTTGCACCAAGTTTGCCATTAAACGTGGGAGAAAACATCTTTAGCGTACGTTATCAAAACCAAGAATTAGCGATTAAAGTCACTAAAAAACCTTCACAACCAGAAATACCCCAACAACTGGGCTTTGCCGAGGATTCGCTGTTTCCTGCTGTGGATATTGCACGAATACCAGGGGAAACAATTTGTTTTCGTGCAACTGCCCTTGCCAATATTAAGGTGACTGTTAAACTCGCTAGTCAAACAATTGCCCTTTTACCCCAACCCCCACAAGCACTGCTTCCTGATAATAAAGCCGCGCTTACGGGAACAAATCAAGCGATTAATCCACAATCAAATCAGATCAACTACGAAGGTTGTACCACACTTGAAGCAGATGCTTCCAATATCCTCACCTTGCTTTATGGCAATAATGTCATTTCCGGTGCTGTTGTTCCTAATTCCACTCAAGAAATAGATCTGGGTAAACCAGAATTTCAATTCACGTTTAATGGCAAAACTACCACTCAAGTAGGTTCCGGCAAAATCAGCATCATCTCGCCCACACAGCTACAAGTAGCTGAGGTGACAGCTGAATCAGGTGTTGCTCGTACTGGTGCTAGTACAGACTACTCCCGACTTACCCCATTGCCAAAAGGAACAAGGGCAGCAATTACAGCTAGGGATGGTGACTGGTTACGTTTAGATTACGGTGCTTGGATTAACAGCAAAGAGACCCGTATTATACCAGGTGCTGTGCCTCCACGCACGGTTATTCGCAGTATTGGATACCGTCAACTCCCCAATGCTACCGAAATTATTTTTCCACTTCAAACTCCTGTTCCAGTTAGTGTACAGCAAGGTAATAAAAGTTTTAGTTTGACACTATATAATACAACAGCACAAACTGATACTTTCCGTACTGATGATAGTCCAATAATTTCTCGTCTGGATTGGCAGCAAATTAATCCCCAACAGGCGCAATATACCTTTAACCTCAAAAAAAGCCAACAGTGGGGTTACAAGTTACGCTACGAGGGTACAAGCTTGGTTTTGACTTTACGTCATGCTCCAGAGGGTGTAACTCAACAGCGCAGATCTTTAAAAGGTATCAAAATTCTCCTCGATCCGGGACATGGTGGAAAGGAATCTGGTGCTGCTGGTGCTGATGGAACTTTGGAAAAAGATGTTAACCTGACTATTTCTAAATTGGTGCGGGATAATTTGCTGAAGCGGGGGGCAACCGTGGTGATGACGCGGGAAGATGATCGAGATGTTTCCTTAGTTGAGCGGCAAGTAATTATTGCCAAAGAAGAACCAGCGATCGCGCTTTCGATCCATCACAACGCATTACCAGATAACGGGGATGCTGAGAACACAAAAGGTTTTGGTTCTTTTTGGTACAATACCGAGGCCCATAGCATGGCTGTATTCTTACATAACTATATAGTTAAAAAAAAGCTACGTCCATCCTATGGGGTGTTTTGGAATAACCTGGCATTAACTCGTCCAGCAAGTTCTCCATCAGTACTGTTGGAATTGGGATTTATGATTAATCCCAATGAATTTGAGCAAATAGTGGATCCCAAAGATCAACGGAAAATGGCAGAAGCGATCGCTAATGGCATCTATGAGTGGTTTCAACAATCAAATCAGTAGATTTCCCATTTCCGTAACCCACAAAATATCCATCTAAAGTTGCAATAATTACATAATTTTGGTCAATTCTGTTACATCCCGTTAAATCTATGGTTAAATATTAATCGTGCGTCTATACCCGGTTAGCATTAAAAATGACAACTGCTGAAAATACTTAATTAATTGCTAGTCCTAATAGCAATAGATAAATAATCAAGCAAAGTATGAGTGAATCGCATTTTCATAAAAGCTAACCGTTTTAACACCCCCCTTAAGCTTGAAATTCAGACTTGTTTATTCTGAATCAAAAAATTGTGCATCACTCTCCTAGATTATTGGTTAAATCAGCCTGAACCAAAGTTTTAACCAATAATCAGCGAAAACTTTACTGAATTGAGAGGACTTAAACTGTGACGCAAGAATTATCAACCACTCCAAATCAATCTGTTTTGCCTATTGATCACCCACTAGGTAATACGGCTAATTCATACGCAGTCAGCCAATCTTCTGATCCAGTTGCTGCTGCCGCATCAGGAACAAACCCAGTCCTCACTGTAGGTGGAACCACTAACTTCGCCCTTGGTTCCGGTCCTAAAGTCATTGCTCCTAGCCTAACCGTTACTGGTGATACCACGACTGTAATCGATGGAGCCAGAGTTATTATCAATGCTGGCTTCGATCAAGCAGGTGATAAGCTTCTGGTTGGTGATTCTACCGCTACAAGTGGTACTTTAGCTAGTGGTATTCAGTACAATTATGACACCACATCTGGAGTATTAACTTTTACAGGTAATGGTACCACCGCCAACTATGAAGCAGCATTAAGAAGCGTCAAATTTGACTCCAGCAGCACCAGCACCACTGCACGTAGTGTAGATTTTTCTCTAGGTACTAGATTTTATCTAAGTAGTAACGGGCACTTCTACGGATTTATCCCAGTTACTATACCCAATCAACCGGACAAAGGTATCTCTTGGCTTAATGCGAAAGCTGAGGCTGAATCAGATGGCAGCAAGTTCTACAACTTAACAGGTTACTTAGCAACCATCACCGACCAAGCTGAACAAGATTTTATCAACGATAAAATTAGAGCCAATGGTTGGATTGGAGGCAGTGACCAGGAAACAGAAGGTGTCTGGAAATGGGAAACAGGACCAGAGAAGGGCACAATCTTCTGGAATGGACAAGGTGCAACATTTGGCAACCCAAAAGGTACTCCAGTCAGCGGTACCTATTCTAATTGGAGTCCTGGTACTGGAGGTGGTAATGATGAACCGAATGATCGACAAGCTAACGAAGATTATGCCCACATCATTGGTAACGATGGTGCTGGAACCATAGGCAAGTGGAATGACTTAGCAAATGATTTCGACTACTCATCAGCAAAGCCTTTTCAGGTTCAAGGTTACATCATAGAATACGGTGACAAGACAACCGATGCCAATTACCCCAAAATAGTCGGAACAGTCGGTATCAACATTGGTGCTATTGCCAATCCTGACTTTAACAAAGATAAACAACCCGAAATAGTTTGGCGTAACTTCGGAACACCACAGCAATCTGGAGATTCTGGTAGAAATGCTGTGTGGGTCTTAGATTATGACAAAAACGCCACTGGTGCCACAAACCCCTTCAAATTGAACGAAAAAACTAAATTCCTCAGAGACACAATTAGTGATTTGGGCTGGGAAATCGAAGGTACTCAAGACTTTAATAAAGATGACATCACTGACCTATTTTGGCATAACTCCAACACGGATCAGACTGCAATATGGATCATGAAAAATGATACAAGTCCTGGCGGTAGTGGCATTGAAATAGATAAAGGCTATTTCTTCTATACCGTGCCTAATAAAAATTGGGAAGTTGAAGCTGTTAAAGACTTTGATAGTGATGGTAATCAGAATGTCTTATGGCGTAACTATACCACTGGTGAAAATGCAATCTGGTCAATTGCATACGACGCGAATAACACTAGTAACCCATTTAGTCTCGATAGTTCCAAAACAAAATTTATCAAATCTGCTGAAAACACTTGGACAATGGAAGGGTGGGAAGATTTTAACAAAGATGGTATTAGTGATATTCTTTGGCACAATGAGAAGACTGGTGAAAACGCAATTTGGGCATTAAATGCAAATGCTAGTGGAGACGATCCATACTTTGCTTCGGCATATGATCTCACCAATACCGGGAAAGGTTCTGGTTGGAGAGTAGAAGGGGCGATTGACTTTAATAATGATGGAGTGAGCGATATTGTCTGGCATAACAAAGATGGTAGTAACGCTATTTGGTTAATGAAGAATGGTGCTGATTATGATCAAGCGTATTTGATTCTCAGTACTGACTTGAAGTGGGAAATTGAGGGTGTAGCCGACTTTACTCAAGATAATATTCCAGATCTTTTGTGGCGTAACTATGCTACTGGTGAAAATGCTATTTGGCGGATGAAACTTGAAGGTGGAAAAGCCCTATTAGACCAAGGATTCTTTATAACTGAGGCTAAAGATCTGTATTGGGAAGTCCAATCTCCCACACCCAATAACCAAGATTCGGTTGCAGCAACGTAGAAAATAATACTTCTGACCCCTATTTTGTAAAGGCAGAGGTCAGGGTAAGTAGTGAGTAGGCAGTAGGCAGTGGGGGAAAGCCTCTTATTACTGTACTTTTCAGGGTTAAATAATGGTCTGGTTATACCGATTCAAAAAATGTTTGCGACAGATTACCTGACCCGCATCAGAATCAATAACCCCACCCTATAGACGCGTAGCGGCTTCTCTTGGAGTACCCTCCCCTCTTGCCTACGGTGTACATACACATAACTTCCGTTAGCCCTTACCCTGGAACAGTAAGGCTTTGTGCGTTTAGCCCCAGGCTTCAGTCTGGGGGCTTTTAAGCAAGGAATTGGAATTTTTTATGACTTGTGTGTAAACTGTAGCCTTTCCAAGAGAGATTTAGAGAGACATTATCAAGAAACTTGTAGATTCAACACTTTTGGTAAAAATCCGGATTTTTATCATCTCTTCACAGTTTCTTTAAACAAAATTTGCTTTTCCTACATATAAGCTTTACGGAAACTACTTAAAATCACATAATATTAAAGGTACGTTGAAGCCTTTCAAGCTGTGAATGCTAAACTTCCACCACATAAGTGTTGGTTGGTATTGCACCCGGTAAGAAGCCTACAATCTCTAATTGCGATCGCATGTACAGACCAAGGAAGATTCTCCGCTTAATTACAACTAACACTAAAGCCTTCTCAGTTAATTAGTTTGTAGATTTAGCTTTCAAATGTCAAGCTAGTTGATGAGGTTAACTTCATCCAAACTAACTACATATCCAGTTCTGATGTTCCGTGTCCCTATTGAAAACAAGTAACTTAGCTAGTTATTAGGAGAAGGCGTTTTTGGATAAAATAACTTGTTTGACATAGTGTAAATGAGGCAAATTAACTTACTTAATGTAACTATCCACAATATAACCATGGCTGAACTTTTAGAAAGTATCAGGGGTGGTGGAGTAGTATTGACACCGAATGTGGATCACATCATGAAACTGCAAAATAATGTAGAGTTTTATGGTGTGTACCAAGAGGCAGACTATAGGGTTTGTGATAGCAAAATTTTGATGTACGTATCTAATTTTTTAGGTACTCCAATCCAGGAAAAAATATCTGGCTCAGATTTGTTTCCGGCATTCTACAACCATTTTCAGAATGATCAGAATATTAAAATATTTTTACTAGGTGCCGATCAACAAACAGTTAAAACAGCCCAGCAAAAAATTAATCACAAAGTTGGTCGAGATATTGTCGTTGCAGCTCATTCACCATCATTTGGCTTTGAGCAAGATGAGGTGGAGTGCCAAAAAATTGTTGAACTAATTAATGCCTCTAAAGCAACAGTTTTGGCGGTGGGAGTTGGCGCACCAAAACAAGAACTGTGGATCGCCAAATATAAATCTCAGCTAGTCCATGTGAAGATATTTTTGGCAATTGGGGCAACAATTAATTTTGAAGCTGGTGATGTTCAACGTTCTCCACGTTGGATGAGCGAAATCGGTTTGGAGTGGTTGTTTAGATTAGCATCTGAACCCAGGAGGCTATGGAAACGTTACATATTGAGTGTAGCTCCATTCTTTTGGCTAGTTTTACAGCAAAAACTTAGTCTGTATGAAAACCCTTGGTCTACTATTAAACCAACCAATGAAACCAAAATATTGCCAAAATTCAATAGAATCAATTTAGAGTAATTAAGTTGATAGACAATAGGAAGTTAGGAAAAATAATCATAGCTTTGGCGGAATAAGTTTTGTTGATAAATCAAGAAAAACCTGATATGAAACCTCAACACTATACTGAAGAAATAGACCTGAAGAATTATTGGTTAGTTTTGAAGCGACGTTGGCTGATAGCTGCGGGAATATTTTTGACTTCTGTGGCAATGTCAGGTTTTGTCATATCATTGCAAAAGGCAACCTATGAGGCATCAGGGAAACTACTTTTTCAGACAAACCGGACTTCATCTCTAACAGGAGTAGGTGAGAAAATAGGTAGCTTGGAAAGTTTTAGAAACGAAGCAAATCCCCTTTCTACCCAAGCAGCAATTTTAGAATCACGTCCCATTGTCCAAGAGGTAATTCAGGCTTTGGATCTGAAGGATAATAAAGGTCGTTCCTTGGTGCCAGAAGCATTCAAAATTAAGGTGGAAGCTGTACCTGGGACAGATATATTGAATGTTTCCTTCACATGGGATAACCCAGAAATAGCCTCAGCAGTGGTTAATAAGCTGATGGATGTTTATGTTGCTAATAACTTAGCAAACAGTCGTTCGGAAGCTGTATCTGCTGGTAAATTTATTGAGTTGCAAATACCCCAGGCAAAAATAGAGCTAGATAAAACATCTGAAGCATTAAGAAACTTCAAAGCTCGGAATCAAATTATTAGCTTGAAAGAAGAATCTGATTCCACAGTCAAAATTATTGAAGAATTGAGTAATAAACTGAACGAAGCACGGGGGCAACTTGCAGATGTCGCTTCACAGCAAGCAGAAGTTCGTCTCAGCGCGAACATTCCACGCGATCGCACTGTAACCCAAACGGTGAATGTAAGTTCATTAAGTGTGAATCCAGGAGTCCAGGGAACCCTCGCAGAATTGCAAAAGGTTGAAAATAACCTGGCAGTTGCCCGCGCTCGTTACACCGAAAATAGCCCAATTGTCATGGACTTGAGGGAACAGCAAGCAACACTCAAACAGCTACTGCAAGAAAGAGTTGCCGATTCTTCCGGCAGTTCACAACAAATAACCCCTGGAAATCTCCAAATTGGTGATATTAAGCAGGATTTAGCTAATCAGTACGTCAGCTTACAATCTCAGCGAGCGGGTTTAGAAGAGAAAGTTCAAACCCTCTCATCATTGCATGAAGCCTACAAACGTCGAGCAAATATTTTCCCCAATCTAGAAAAGCAACAGGGTGAATTAGAACGCAGTCTGACAATTGCTCAAAAGACATATGAGGAATTGCTGACAAGGCAACAAGCAATTCGATTAGCAGAAAACCAAGCGATGGGAAATGCCAGAGTAATTCAGAATGCCATCGCTCCCAATTCACCAATATCTTCAAAACTCACTTTACTTTTGGCAGTTGGTGGTGTCTTCGTCGGAGTATTCCTAGGGATTGCTGCTGCCTTCTTGGTGGATTCCATCGATAAGTCCATCAAAACCATCAAAGAAGCGCAAACATTATTTGGTTACACCCCATTGGGCTTGATTCCCAAATTCGATGCCAATAGTACCTCATTAATTGAAGAAATGTCAGGTGATGGAGTTTCACCGCGAATCATCGTTGCCACTTCCCCCCGCACAGTGATTCATGAAGCCTATCAAATGCTGCGGGCAAACTTGAAATTTATTAGCCACAAACAAGTACGCACAATTGTGGTCACAAGTTCAGTTGCTGGGGAAGGAAAATCAGAAGTTTCCGCTAATTTAGCAGCAGCGATCGCTCAAACTGGCAAACGGGTATTATTGGTGGATGCAGATATGCGTCAACCATCTCAACATCACCTCTGGGGACTGATGAATGTCAAGGGTTTGAGCAACCTGTTGGTGGATAGAGTCAAATTAAACAGAGTTGTGCAAAAAGTTAGCACTAACTTATCCCTGTTAACAGCCGGAGTCATACCTCCTAATCCCGTGGCTTTGATAGATTCCGAAAGTATGATGAACTTGATTCAAACCATGGCAGGTGAGTATGAATACATCATCTTTGATACTCCTCCTTTAGCGGGAACCGCAGATGCGGCAGTCTTAGGTAAGATGGCTGATGGCGTGTTAATGGTGGTTCGTCCCGGTATCGCTAATTCCGATAGTGCGATCGCAGCCAAGTCACTCCTAGCTCGTTCCGAAGCAAATATCTTGGGTTTAGTCGCCAATGGTGTCAGTGTGAAAAACGAACCAGGTAGTTATTTCTACTACGACTATGCCCGCACAGAAATGAGTTCAGAGCGAGCAAAGACTGTATCGTTAAGTTGAGAACTTGAAGATGAATTGTCTCCCTGCTCCCCCTCTCCCTGCTCCTCTGCTTCCGGAAGGCTTAACCCTGTGGCAGCAAATCCAGGAAGACTGGATTGCTCATGGACGCGACTGGACAAAGCCCGGTTTTAGAGCCGTTGCCATTCATCGCTTTGGAGTTTGGCGAATGCAGGTTCAACCCAAACTCCTCCGTGCGCCTTTGAGCATTCTTTACCGAATGTTATATCGTAAAGTTCGTAACACTTACGGGATTGAATTACCGTACACTGTTGAACTGGGAAGACGTGTCATCATTGAACATCAAGGAGCAATCGTTATTCATGGTTATTGCCGTATTGGTAACGATTGTATCCTTCGCCAAGGCGTAACCTTGGGGAATCGCTATCTCGAACGTCCTTTAGAAGCCCCGCAACTTGGTGAACGGGTCAACGTTGGGGCTGGTGCCAAAATATTTGGCAATGTCCAGATTGGAGATGATGCCAATATCGGTGCAAATGCGGTGGTTCTAAGTGACGTTCCAAACATGGCTACAGCTGTAGGAATCCCGGCAAAAATACTGGATAAAGTTAAACAAAGTTATGGGAATTCTTGAGTTAGTTAATTTCAGCGCTAATTTAGCACTGGTTACCATTAGTTTATTAGTACTTCTGTTGTGTGTTTTTTTACTAGTTGAATGCGTTGCAGCACTCTTACCTTTGACAGTTGGGAGAACTCGTCAACGCAATCTTGATCCGAAGGTGGCAATCCTGATTCCCGCACACAACGAAGAACTCACAATTCAATCTACTATCCAGCAGATTCTATCCACAACTAAACAACTATGTAGCTTGATAGTAATTGCTGATAACTGTACAGATGCCACAGCTACTGTAGCTAGATTAGCTGGTGCAACTGTGATTGAAAGACAGAATCAACAGCTTCTTGGTAAAGGTTATGCCATGGATTTTGGCTTGAATTTTTTGGCATCTAATCCACCTGATGTGGTGATTTTTATTGATGCTGATTGTCAAGTTGAAACTGGGACAATTGAAAAATTAACCAAAAAGGCATTGAGGACTAATCATCCTATCCAAGCTACCTATTTAATGGAAACACCCAGCAATCCTACACCGAAAGATGCCATTTCTGCCTTTGCTTTCAAGGTGAAAAATTTAGTGCGATCGCGTGGGATGTCAAAGCTAGGTTTACCATGTCTATTATCAGGGACAGGCATGGCATTTCCTTGGTCTGTGATTCGGGCAGTTGACTTGGCAAGTGGTGATATCGTCGAAGATATGAAGCTGGGTTTAAATCTGAATATTGCTGGGTATACACCTTTATACTGTCCCGAAGCCAGGGTAATTGGCAACCTTCCCCAAAATGCTCAAGCAGCAACTAGTCAGCGTACCCGTTGGGAACATGGACATTTACACACGATATCCAATTACGTCCCGATGCTCGTTGGTGCTGCAATTCGTCAAGGCAGATTAGATTTACTGGGAGTTGCCTTAGATATATGTATTCCTCCACTTTCCCTATTGGTGGTAATTTGGATTGGATTATTGGTTAGTTCACTGCTACTTGGAATAGTTGGTAGTTTTTGGATACCTGCAATGATTGCCACTGCTGCGGGAGTTGCTCTGATATTGGCGATTTTCACGGCTTGGTGGAAATTTAGCCGTGATGATTTACCGCTGAGTCAATTGTTGAGTATTCCTATTTATATTCTTTGGAAAATACCTCTGTATCTGAAGTTTTTTGTGCAGCCTCAAAAAGCTTGGGTTCGGACTGAGAGGGATTAGGAAGGAAGCAGGGAGCAGGGGGGCAAGGGAGTTGATCTGGACTTCCCAAATGGCTAATAGCTAGTAGCTAATAGCCGATTTTATTATGCCCAACTCATGTATGGTAGGTGAGAAGCTGTTGCTTGAATTTGCTCTTTTTGAGCTACTAATTGTCCGCAAGCATCCCAAGTTCCGGAAATAAACATGTTTCTCGCTCCTTCACCGATGGAAACAGGTGCTGTAAAGTCGCCACATTGCACTTCCATTGATTCTAAGTTGATTGTGGTGGATGTTTGGGGGTTATTTGTAACGATTTCTTGCAAATGCTTGACATCGGCGGTGGTGGCGGTGAGGCAGGGGATGCCGATGGCGACGCAGTTACCAAAGAAGATTTCGGCGAAGCTTTCACCTATTAATGCCTTGATTCCCCATTTAGCGATCGCTTGTGGTGCGTGTTCGCGGGAGGAACCACATCCAAAGTTACGATTGACTATTAAGATTTTGGCTTCTTGGTATTGGGGTTGATCGAATGGGTGTTGTCCTCCAATGCGATCGTCGGCGAAGGCATGTTGCCCTAAGCCGTCGAAGGTGATGCTGCGGAGATAGCGAGCGGGGATAATGCGATCGGTGTCTATGTCGTTGCCGATGAGGGGGATGCTGTTACCGGATATTAATTGGATTTTGGTCATGGTTTGAGTAATAAGAGTTTTAACGCATTAGACGCTTGCGGCTTCCCGTAGGGTAGAGCGCGGAGGTAAGCGCAGGGTTACGCGGAGAGGAAGAGAGAAGAGAGGCAGAGGGGGAGAGTGGGAGAGTGAGAAAGAAAGAGTATTTATTCCCCTTGTCTCCCTGCCCCCTGCCTTTTCTTAGTTCAGCATTTGGCGTACATCGCAGAGTTTGCCGGATATGGCTGCTGCTGCTACCATGGCTGGACTCATGAGGAGGGTGCGCCCGCTGGAGGAGCCTTGTCGCCCTTTGAAGTTGCGGTTGGAGGAGGAGGCGCTGATTTGTCTGCCTTGGAGTTTGTCGGGGTTCATGGCGAGGCACATGGAACATCCGGCTTCGCGCCATTCAAACCCGGCGGTGATGAAGATTTGGTGGAGTCCTTCGGCTTCGGCTTGTTGTTTGACTCGTTCGGAGCCGGGGACAACGAAGGCTTTGATTCCTGGGGCGACATGTCTACCTTGGGCGACTTTGGCGGCTTCACGTAAATCGCTGATGCGTCCGTTGGTGCAGCTACCGATGAAACAAACGTCTATTTTGGTGCCTTCAATGGCTTGACCTGGTGCCAAATCCATGTATTGGTATGCTTCTTCGGCGATGAAGCGCTCGTCTTCTGGCATTTGGTCGGGGGTTGGTACCTGTTGATCGATGCCGATGCCTTGTCCGGGGGTGATTCCCCAGGTGACTGTGGGGGGAATGTCGGCGGCTTTGAAGACTATGACATCATCGTATTCGGCGTTGGGTTCGCTTTTGAGGGATTCCCACCAAGCTACGGCTTTTTCCCATTGTTCGGCTTTGGGGGCAAAGTCACGCCCTTGGAGGTAGTCGTAGGTTACTTGATCGGGGTTGACATAACCACATCTGGCTCCCCCTTCGATTGCCATGTTACAAATGGTCATCCGCTCTTCCATGTTCATTTGTTCGAGGGTGGTACCTGCAAATTCGTAAGCAAATCCCACACCTCCTTTGACTCCTAGGGTGCGAATGACATGTAATACGACATCTTTGGCGTAGACTCCGGGGTTGAGGGTGCCGTTGACTTCGATTTTGCGGACTTTTAATTTGGAGAGTGCGAGGGTTTGGGAAGCAAGGACATCACGAACCTGACTGGTGCCGATGCCAAATGCGATCGCGCCAAATGCTCCATGGGTGGAAGTGTGACTATCTCCACAAGCTATGGTCATTCCTGGTTGGGTGAGTCCCTGTTCTGGAGCGATGACATGGACGATTCCCTGATTCCCAGAACCAATTTTGTGGAAGGTAATATTATTTTCTTGGGTGTTGGTTTCCAAGGCTTGCATCATCTCTTCCGCCATGGTATCAGCAAAGGGACGCGCCTGGTTTTCGGTGGGGACTATATGGTCTACTGTGGCGACTGTACGCTGGGGGAACAATACTTGAAGTTGGCGATCGCGTAACATGGCGAAGGCTTGAGGACTGGTGACTTCATGGATGAGGTGCAGTCCAATAAATAGTTGTGTTTGTCCTGATGGGAGTACCCCAACGGTATGCAAGTTCCAAACTTTATCGAACAGCGTGCCTTTACTCATACCTGGTATCCCTGTGTTGAAGAATCAGATCTTAAATAGTAGCAAAAAGTGAGGGCGTTTTTACTGAAGTTCCAGTATTTCAGTTATGTCAAGCAATTCGTTGCCTTAATTTATCTATTCATTTTGTATATCCGAAAAATTAAAAACTGGCTTTTTATTTTCGCCCTATGATTAGTCAAATGTATTTTATGTATATTTTTTATGTGTTAAACATATACCTATTTTTGATTTTTTCTGGCATCTTTATTTATTCACCTAAAAATCTGACGAAGGTGATAGTTAACCACTTTTATCTGGTGTCCCATTAATCGTTGATATTAAAAAATATTGGGTATATTAGGTTAAACGAATTTATCTCAATCATAATTTATGAATGATTTTTTCCATAAGATTCATGTCAAACTGCTGTATTACTTAATTGATAACTGGGAAGATCTATCTGCAAATCCCAGATGGTTTATCATGCGTAAATTTGCTCGATTTCATTTTATCCGAGCATGGAAAAATGCTTATTTGAAGGAAGCTGATGAATCTATACTATCTCCTAATTCAAACAGTATTTTCACGGATATAGATATTCCTCAAGTTGTGGAGTTACTGGAAGAATATGGGCTATTTCAGGGATTAAAATTACCTCAGACAATTGTCAAGGAAATTTTGGATTTTTCTTTGAGCACGAATTGTTATGCTGGGAGAAAGCCAAGCATGGGTTTTCATGTTTGGGAGAGAGAAAAAGCTCAACTTTACTATCAAACTAAAATTCTCTCGGCAAAATATTTTAATACAGCATCTCAGTGTCCTGCTATCAAAATGCTGGAACAAGATCCGACATTACTTAAGATTGCTGCTAGGTACTTAAAAACCACACCTCTACATATTGGCAACTCTTTATTTTGGAGTTTTCCTACGGATTCTGATATTTACGAACAATCGAAATCAGCACAGGTGTTTCATTGTGATTTAGATGATTATAAGTTTCTCAAATTCTTCTTTTACTTAACAGATGTGGATTTAGGTTGTGGTCCCCATGTTTACATTCTCAAAAGCCATAAAAAAAAGAATTTTTCCTCTCAAATTCTTCGAGGGAGAGCAACAGAGAAAGATTTAATAGATTACTATGGAATTGAAAATGTTGTGCATATTTGCGGATCTGCTGGTTGGGGATTTGCGGAGGATTCATTTGGTAATCATAAAGGTAGTCCTCCGATTACAAAACCTCGCTTAATTTTACAAGTGGAGTTTGCTACCTATGACTATGGAATGCAACAGGATATTATCGATCCAATTCACCTTAAATCTATTTCTTTTTCTCCTGTAGTTAGTCTGAAATCCTATTCTGCTAAAACTAAGTAATTAAGTCTTCATAGGAGATATGACAACGACAGGGTAGCATCTCCATTCCTAATGTGTATCACGCAACAAACTACCACTCAAATTTAATTAAATATACTGTACTTAACTAATTTCTCGCTATAATTAAACACTCATTAGGGGCTTTATTCAGCATATCTATAAAAGCCGGTGTATAACTTCCATCTGCATTGACAACTCGACGCAAGGTATATTCAGCAATGCGAATACTGCCACCAAACCAAAGATTTTTACGCTTCCAAGTATCCCCATTATTCGCATCACCTATTTGATCCATAGTTAAATCAAAAATCCATTTAGGAATTTGCAAACCAAAGAAAAAAGGGATGATTTGAGCATGTTTCAAAGTTGCATCTTCAAATTGCATTTTATATCCAAACTGGCTGATTTTGGCACCAAGTAGTAAAAACCATCCCGGAATTGAGTTGTGAAATGTCCACTGTACTGAGCCATATACAGGTATAAACAAACTCAGATTTTGAGAATCCCATTCCACGTTATACATCGTGATACAAGTATCTGGAAGTGGATTTCCATCCATGAAAAATACACCTTTGAGAATATCTGGTAAACCAGTTTCTTGAACTGATGTCATCCAGGTGGCAATATCATTAAGATTTTTCTTTTCTATAGTTCCAATCATTGGGTTTTAGATTCTAAATTTTGCCTTTGTAGAGACGCGATATATCGCGTCTCTCTTAATATTGTTGATATATTGTTGAAACATCCAGGATTTTATGTGTTCTTTGTGTAATCTAAAATTTCCTATATATCACGTCTATTTTTGATTACAGCTTACTGGAAAACCCTTGAAGAACTAAATCATTTGGAGTCACAGAAGTCACTTTCTCAAAATCCCATTTCACTGCGGTAGTTGAATTCCATTGATACTTTTTGAATAAATATAAACAGAATATTTGAATTAAAGCAATTGATAAATCTTTTCCTGGACAAGTACGTTCATGTCCTTTTCCATTCCAAGATAAAAGATCAGAAAAATCTCGATTTGTGTCAAAATTGTCTGGGTTGTCATATCTACGAGGATCTCTATTAGCTGTGAAAATGGAACCAAGTAACCGGGTTCCTTTTTGAAAGGGACATTTGCTAGCAGTAATTTCTATTTCACCTGATTCTCTGGCTAATTGACTAACAAATCTGACTGGTGGGTAAAGACGAGCCGTTTCTAAGATAGTATTACGAATTAGTATTAATTGTTCAATATTATCTTCCTTTAATGCTTCGCTTCCATCCCAAACAGTATTAATTTCTGCAACGACAT
Source organism: Calothrix sp. PCC 6303 (assembly GCF_000317435.1). Taxonomy (NCBI): domain Bacteria; kingdom Bacillati; phylum Cyanobacteriota; class Cyanophyceae; order Nostocales; family Calotrichaceae; genus Calothrix; species Calothrix sp. PCC 6303. The sequence continues at coordinate 4,331,157 of NC_019751.1, read as the reverse complement.
CATTTCTCAAGGCATTATCTTGACACAAAACACCAATTACCGAACCTAACAGCGCACTTGTTCCAGCAGTTCCAGCAATATGAATCATATCAAATAGAGTGTTAGCAATCTGGTGCGGGTTTAATTGATATCGGGAACCTGTTTCTAAATAATCTGCCCATTTTGGTGATTGTTGATAGCGTTTGATTAAATTTTTTCGGTGTTTTATGCTTGGTGCAGTTTTACTTGCAATTACTTTTTCACTGATAAAATTGGGTAGGGATGCAAGTGGTAAACCTTTAATAAAGTTTCGAGAACCATTAATTTCTTCATCTGATAAGGAAATACCAAATACAACTCTATGCAAAATTTGCAACATTATTGCTGGTAAATCGTTTCCAATATGTAGTTGTTTTTGTTTGGCAGCATCCGCTAGATATTGATGCACTAATTCCCCTAAAATATCGGCTTGTTCGGATGGATTAGGTAAAGCTTGAGAAAATAAAGCTCTAGCACCTTGATGTTGGTTTCCATTCATTCCTAAACTTAGGGGATTATTTAGTAGGTAGCTAGGAGCTAAAATTCTAATAATACCTAAATCGTTGCCCCTTAATTGGGGTTCTGTATGTATTAATTCCTTGACTTGGGTATGGGAAGAATGCATAATTGCTTGGTCTACTGCAAGGTATGTATCCCCAATGTTATCCTTACGAATATAGAGAAAATCTCGCCAATGTCTGAGGATTACAATTCCATCTGCATAATAAAATCCCAAGCGTAATAACTTGCCAATTGGACTATTATTTCCTACTTTTGCGAGGATCTTCGCTAGCCATATTTGGCGTTGATGTCCCTTGATAACTTGTTGTTTGAGTGCCATAAAATTTGGGGTTTGGGTGAGATTTTCAGGTGATTATGTTGGATGAAGCTGAATTTAATGATTTTTAAAAATAAACTAAAATATTTTTGTGTTGTAAACTATCACTAAATATTGCTAAATATCAATAGGACTTACACAATCTGTCGTAAGATCAAGGCTTTGAGATTGCTATTCTAGAAGAAACTGCTGACGGAAATGCCTGCTTAGTGCGTAAGTCCTAATTAAATAGAAAGAGAGACGCGACATGTCTCGTGTCTACATGGCATGGCTTAATGTTTTGTCTGGATCTCCTGTAATTTAAAATATGTACAATTAATTAGATAATTGTTATTGGATATTGCTTCGTCTAAATCAATAGATGTTTTTCGATTAATTGAAAGTTCAAATATTGATACTTTGAGGAATACGGGAAGGAAGTAAATAGGTATATGATGGACGGTTCACGTTACGTTGATGAATTATTTCTTCAATTTCTTGGAGACGATTACGGAATTTTTGTAATGAATTTTGAACTTTGGGGTCGGTAAAATGTTTTTGAGGATAATCACCGAGTTTGTTGTAGTAGGTAGAACCTAATAGATACAGTAAATTTAATTGCTTTTGTGCCTGTTCTAACGGTGGAAGCAAACTCAGATAATCTTGTTCGGTAACTTCTGGTTTTAATAAGGTTGATGCTGGTGCGTAACCTGCTAGGGGTATAATTCCGGCATAGCTCATGATGTCTTTTTGAGGGAAGTTGACTACCGCATGTTGAGCGCTAGCTGTAAAAATGATTAATGCGATCGCATTCACCAAATATTCCCTAGTTTGTATACCTCCATTTGCTTCCCCAAAATCCTGTATCCGTCCACCATCAAATGCTTGTACTTCTGTTGCCCATTTCTGGAGATAGGTATCTTTTTGAATCTCTTCGTCTGCTATGTAATAACTACTTAAATAGCTCGAAACCCATTCATGTATCGCATTCCAAATTAATAAACCATCATCTCTGTAAGGATAAACAGGCAAAGTATTAGTATCATCTACACCACGTATTTGTAGTTGTTTCGGTAACATGGCACTATTAAATTTGTAGCTTTGAAGTCCTCGTACTGCAAAGACACGGGAATTATCAATGCTGGAAGATAATAACCTGTCAACTCCTCCTCCTGCTGAAATTAACGCCCGTTGTGCTTCTTCGTTAATAGCTAGAGTCCCAGCAAAATGGGGACGCAATAATAGACTCAACGGATGATTTACTGGTAATTGACGATGGGTAGCAATGACAAAAGAACCCACAAATAAATGGGTTCTTCCTAAATGACTCACAGCTTCATGAAAGTTAGCATCGGCAATATGAACAACAGTTTTGGCAAACATCCAAGCATATTGAGGCGATTTTGGAGTTATAATAGGGTTCTCGCTGGGGTTCTGTCCGCATTGAATTGCGATCGCATTTAGCATCCGATTAGATTCTGTACCCCTAGGAACTGCAAACAGCGCTATCGGTGCGTACAGATATTTCTGAATATTCGGATATGCACCATTAACTGCACCATCTAAAATTTCATAGTCTGCTAAATATAGCCTTCCTTCTGTTCCTGCTGCTGCGAGGGAATCATCCTCACCCATTACCCCTTGATAATGTTCTTCTGTAACGGGAAAATTTGCTTTTAGATTTGTGACTCGGTTAATCATCAAGGGGTTGTAACCTGCCACTTGCATGTAGGCAAATACATCATCCTGCCCAAAACCATTGACTATGGCAGGCAATTCCATTTTTGGTAGCAATATTCGATAATCATTTAGATTTTTTACATGTCCTTTTGGTTGTCTTTCATACATCATTTCGATAATTCGATCTAAAGAATCTTTAAAAATAGAAAGTCCACTTTCTTTAAGTGATGAAAAAAACAAATCATCAATTTCTCGAAAATCTCTAGATATTCCTTTCAGTAGAATTTGGGGAACAATTTGTAGTAATCTACCAATGACATTGATTTGAATGGGAATTGCACCCTTCATCAAGGCTTCTAGGATAAAATATCTAACGTCATCCCTGACTGATTGAGAACCACGATTGCCACGATTGGTGATGATGGTATTCACGAATACGATTCGCAAATTCTGTGCTAATAAATAAAGCCAATCTTTAGAGAACTCTTCCCCTTGTGGCAAGGTATCTAACATTGCTAGTGGGGGAATATGGGTGTAATTATATTGATATTTTTTCCTGGCAGCTTCTAAACCATTAGAGTTGGAAAACCCGATTGAATTATCTTTTGATGATGCAGGCATAAATCCTCCTGATATTTCTTTAATACTTCAAGGGGAATTTCATGACTTTGGGAAATAAATTGAAATTTTTTAGCTTTCTCTTGAAGCTACGTAATGACAACCGGGTATTTTTTTTACTTGGATTACTCTAAGTTAGGAGGCTAAATTAAAGATGCAGCCGTACATGTCAGCAAAAAAACATATTTTTTATGGATTTCAGCGCTGGTAAGTACATTGCATCAAAATCTAAGATTATATAGAAATTAAAACAAAACCATAAATTTGATCCTTTCTTGAAAAAGGTATCCTGTGGAGATTGAAGCTAGTTAAATTTCTGTTTGCCTAAATAGGCATAAAGTTATAATCAGCTAAACCGAGATAATTAATACCTTCACAGGAAATATCAAAACGACAGGGTAGTATCTCCACTCCTAATGCGATCGCATCACGCAACAAACTACCGTATACTGGGTCTGTAATATCTCCAGGGGCAAATTCTGTACAGTCTCCCCGATTAATAAAGTACAACATTACCGCCCGACTGTGGGGCAATAATCCCATCAATTCCCGCAAATGTTTTTGTCCCCTCGTGGTTTCGGTATCTGGAAATAAAGCCAATTTCCCGTTGACGAAAGTGGTGTTTTTCACTTCTAAATATATAGGCTTTTCGATTCCAGTTCCAGTTAAGAGAAAATCGATGCGGCTTTTATTTTCCAACCCATAGGGAACTTCACCTTTAATTTGACTATATTCACCTAATTGGGGAAATAAATACTGTTGTAAAGCTATTTTGATAATTCGATTTGGTAACATGGTATTTACACCAACCCAGGTTGGTGAGTTATCATGCACTTGAATCAGTTCTAAGGTGTAAGCTAACTTCCGCTTTGGATTATCACTGCGAGAAAGCATTACAGCACTACCAGGTGTCGAAACCCCAGTCATCGGACCTGTGTTTGGACAATGTGCAGTTACTATTTTACCAGAAGCAAGTTCCACATCTACAAAAAACCGCTTATAACGTTTTACGAAAATCCCAGGGTAAAGTGTGGGGTAGTAATAAAGCATGAAATCAGATTTTGATGAAATTTTAGGATATTAGCAAGTCAAATAGTAGAAAACTTAAATTAAATTACTACCCAGGCAAAATATTATGAATCAAGAATTTTTTCAACGGGGATTAGAAAAAGCTAAACAAAAAGATTATGTTGGGGCAATTCAAGACTTTAGTCAAGAGTTACAAAATAATCCCTATTTTTCCCAAGCTTATCTAAAACGCGGTTTGGCTTATTATGATTCTGGTGAAGTTCATCGTGCTGTTTCCGATTATACTGAGGCTCTTAAGCTTGATCCTCAACTAATAGAAGCTTACTACTGTCGGGCATTAGCTAGGTTAATATTAAAAAATTTACCAGGAACCTTAGATGATGTTGAACAGGCGATTCGCCTAAATTCCAACTATGCCGCAGCTTACAACTTACAAGGGATTGTACAGCGGAAACAGGGAAATATCAATCAAGCGATCGCTAGTTTCAAAAAAGCCGCACAATTATATCTCCAACAGCAAGATGCTGAAAATAGCCGTCGTTGTTTAGAAAGTCTCAAGCAACTTCAACCTAAGCCCCAAATCATACCAGCCCCATCTCCCCAAAATCAACCATTAACTATCACTTCTGAAGCTGACTACTTTAAACAACTGATCGAAAAAGCCGAAAATGGTAATATCCGTGAAGCCCTTGATAGTTTAAGCTGGGCTTTACAGGTTGATTCTGAAGATGGTAAAGCATACTGTTGCCGTGGAATTATTCGCTATAAACAAGAAAACTACCGCGAGGCAATTGCTGATTTTAATCAAGCAATTAAATTTAACTTTCAAGATGCCATAGTTTACCGTAATCGTGGCAAAACTCGATTACAAATTGGAGACAATCAAGGGGCAATTTCCGACTTTAACCAAGCATTGAATATTGAACCAGAAGAAACAGAAAATGGGATGACGTATATTGCCCGTGGAAATGCATATCGTAGTGTTGGCAATCATTTAGAAGCAATTACAGATTATAATAAAGCCCTAGAAATTAATCCTAGTCATGCACATGCTTATATTCATCGAGGGTTAGCTTATACCCATATTGAAGAGATGAAACTTGCCATCAACGATTATCAAAAAGCAGCAAGTATATTTTGCGAACAAGAAGACTGGCAAAATTATCAAAAAGTATTAGATACCTTAAAAAATATTACTGTTCCTAGTTCAGAAGGAAAGGAATCCCGTTCTAAAATACTTCAGCAACGTCTATTAAGATTAGTTGGTGGTTATTGGGGAATGGCTGAAAGATTAATTCAAGAAGCGCAATATAACTATCCAGGAATGTCGGATGATTGGTATTTGGAAAAAGTAATTTATGATATTGAACAAGAACGAGGAAATTAAGTAAGTAGGTAAGAATAAAAGAATAAACACAACTTCTTGGAAACTATTTATGGCAAAGCTACCCCAAATGTTTCCGCTTACCCCTACTCACTATTTACTACTTACTACTCACTCCTCACAACGAAAATTTTCAATATCCACCTACTTATTAGCTTTGCCAGCGTAGATATGTGACATAAGTAACAGCCATAATTTGTAAGGGAATTAAGGTAAATTCTCCTCGCCAAAAACTACTAATATCTAAGTTGGAAATACCACTAAAATATGCCAAGCCAAATAGTGCAAACAGACTCAGAATGATGCGTTTATTTGTAAGTTGCTTCATAGTAGTAAATTTCCAAGTAGGAAACATGATTAGTTGATAAAATATAAATCTTGATTTTTATTTGATTTATTTAACAAAGTCTGAGGGTTTAATTACTCTATCTCTACAGGCAGATTTTTTTGTGTCGGGGAGGCAGGTTTACTGAGTCAGATGATCCTGCAAGCCTGCCTTGTAAAATCCCCGTTAAAAACGTACTCATTACTCATTACTTATTTTTTAAAACCAACCTTGACGTTTCACAAAGTAAGTATCAACAAAGTCTTCATGAGATTTATTTAAGTAAACCATTCCCTCAATCAAGCCAACTAATTGCATAATCAAAAAGGGAATTCCATAGGCGAAAAAAATACCCAATACCGATACAATCATCATGATTGAACCTTCCGGACTGTATCCAAGTACAAATTTATGAATACCGAAACCTCCAAAAATAATTCCGGTATATCCAGATAAAAGCTGTTTTGTTGCGTGACTGGGGGTAATATTTGCCATAGTAGTATATTTACTGAATTAATAAGTTAAAAAACACTAACAAATCTCAATTAAAGCTAACTTATATAAAAGTGATAGTCTTAATTAATCAACTACGTAAATAAATAGCTGATACTAACACTTTATTTGTTAACTTTGCTAAGTGTATTCCAAATTTTTATTTTGGGACTGTGGGTTATCAGTACTCTTTTTGCAACTAATTTGATTCGATGGATAGTCAATTTTAACGTCGCTAAAGTTCAGCAGATACCTTAAATTTGCCTAAATATCACCATTAGGTAATGTCCTATGATGTTTCCCCAAAACTATTTAGTTGCTAGCAAAGTTAACCTAACAGAGAGTATCCTGAAAGATCCAATTGACTAAGTAACGTTAACTAGTGTTCCGCAAATCATATAACTCTGGTGCTTTTATTTCGTTGTAATAAGAATTGAAAATAACCAACAATAATCATGATACCTATACTCAGATATAAAAATTTATATCTAAAAGCATAAATAGGTATGCGAAAAATAATATTTCCCTAAATCTATTATGACCTATTAATCTCTTCTACATATTTATGAGAATAATTTCCGGATTTTTTTAATCTTTCTATTATCTACAAAATACCACGTAGATGAATTCACTAAGCTATTCCGCGCTTGACTTGTATCTAAATGCTACTGACTGCTAATTATATTAGGTAGTAACTGTAGAACTTGCATTTGGATTATCGCTTAATTATTCAATAAAGCCACAAAACAAGAGCAAGATTTATTAGTATGTCAAGACAGGAGGATATAAGGAATAAAGCCGATAGAACAAGCTTTATGTCTATTCAGAATTGTTGGCTTATTTCCACCAACCTGTACTAGTACTAAATCTTCCTGAATCTAATTCTTAACTAAGTTAACTCATAGTTATGCTTTTGACTAGGGTCAATTTGAAAATATTTTCTCAAGTCAATTTACAGGCTTCTTAAAATTATTATTAAAAAGTAATTTTACTTAATAATAATATTATTACTAATGCCATGTTCACCCTAAAGAAGACAACTTTGTAACTATGCCGACTATGTTACATATTTAACGGGAAGACTATGGAAAATAATGTATCCTAAATAACAATTTACTGGGTTGGGAGATATAAATTATCGGTAATTTATTTTTCGTAGCAATATAATAAACATATACTAGGTTTTTTTGTCAATAGTATATGCTTAGTTTTATTTGCTGCTACTTCCCAGGACGAATAAAGCGAGGAGTGTGCCACTATTCCAAAGGCTATGAAGTAACATTGAGGCGAGGAGATTGCGCGATCGCGTGTAGACTACACCTAGGATGCAACCGAGAAAAAACAAGGGAATAATCTCCGAAAGGCTCAGGTGGGCGGCGGCAAACAGCAAGCTACTGAGGACTATGGCACCCCACACAGGTAAGTAACGGGTGAGGGAAGGTAATAAAAAGCCACGGAAGAGGAATTCTTCAAATAATGGTGCTGCAATGGCGGCTGTGAAGAAAAAGATACCCAGTGCGACGGAATCTTGACTTTCTAAAGCAAGTTGTAATAGCGGGTTACTACCACCTTGTCCTTGCCAAATTTTTTGATTCAGCAATGAAACAATTAATACAACGGGGACTGCTACACAGTAACCGCCAATTCCCCACAATATCCATTTTCCATTACCGAAATTCAGACGAAACCAGCCTTCGGGTAATGGTAAAAATCTTTTAATGGAGAAATACAGAACTAATAATGCACCAGCAGATAGAAAAACGTAGTTAATTAAGATATAAAATGCTTCAATGCGGATGTCTCCAGAATGGGGAATTTTCAGGAAAGACACAAGCAGAGAAATTGACAAAGGGACAATTATTTGTCCCATCAAGAAAAAGCCAGCAACAAAAACTTCGAGAATTGTCTCACCATCCCAAGGTGTTGTCCAAGTTAAATCACTATTTTGAGATAAAAGTGATTGCTTTCCTTTAATTAGTCGCTGAATAACGAGGAACAGTAGCAGCAGAATTCCAAATAAACCCGCGAGATTTGGTAAAGCTGCAATTAGGGCAAGTTTAATTGCTGCATCTTGGGCAATTTCTTGTTGTGAAGCTTGAAGTAAGACAAGTTTATCTTGAAGTTGTTGAAGTTGATACAGTTTAGTTAAGGCTGTATAGCGAAACCAACCGTCTAATTTAGCTTGAATAAATTCTTGGGCATTTGGGAGTAATTGTGGTGGTTGACTCCAAAGTCCAGACAGCACATCTGCGGCATCTTGTAAACCTACTTCGATGGTGGTATTTTTCTTGAGGTTGTTCCAAGATGCGATCGCATCTTCCACTTTACCCTGTTGTGCCTGTAGAACCCCTAGGCGTAAATCCAGTTCTCCCAATAATTTTTCTAATTCATCAACCGATTTCTCTAACTGTTGCTGTTTAACATCTGGTTGAGGATTGGCAGAATCTAGTTGTTTTTTCGCAGTAGTCAGGCTATCCTGTGCTGATGTCCGCGCATCTTGATACTGTTTAACGGCAGCTTCTAGTGGTTTTGCCCCTAAAATTGCCTTGCTTGCAGTTTGCAAACTGTTACTTGCTTCATCTTCCCAACTTGCAGCTTGGAGAACAATATCAGTTTGATAAAGTTCCAAACGTCCTTGAACTTGTGGTTTTTGCCAACTGCGAAGTAATGAGTCACTAGCCAGGAATATTGCAATCACCGTTAGCAAAGCTAAAACAAACCGCTTGAATGTCATTTTGAATCCTTAACTATTCCACCTCTTGGGATTATCGCAATAAAATAGCAGAAAAAGAAGAAAGATATACAATTGGCAGTGTTTTCGGGGTTTAGGTGAGGGCAAAAAAGACTAAAAAATTATTAAATTATCAAATAAGCATGAAAATACACTGTTTGCTACCATGAGGGCGAGAAAAAGGAAGTTAATTAATAAATTGTCACAGCGTCACTCGCACTATGACTAAAGCAACCGTTCACACCGTTATTTGTACCGAAGGCTTTATTTTGATTGTCTTTTTCACCGAAACTCAGTCTTGGCAGTTTCGCATCATCAGTCCCGAAGGTGGAGTTTTTGGAGAATGCAAAATTTATCAAACAGCATTAGCAGCACATAAAGCTGCACGGCAATGGGTTGCTGTTCTCAAATAATTTAGAATTAAATCTAGAATTAAATCGGATTCGGTGTTAGAGGACTCCACAAAAAAGATGATCCAATATTTTGGGATATTTTTTTATTTGGAAGTCTCTTAAATATATAGGGTAGAGGTTCCACTGGAACGTCCGGGATTTTCGGTTTTTGTTTTGCCCTGGTTTATTTACCTACCATCCACTCTAAAACTAAACCAACACGACTATCTTTACTTTGTCTGGCGTTTTGCTTTTCAATATCTGTAGATATTCGTAAGTTACGTGTCACAGAATAACCAAATGATAACTTAGTCAATCCAACTTCTGCTGTGGAACCTGGTGCAACCCAACTTTGAGTTAGTGATATATCTGCTGCACCTCCACGGGATAAGGATAACTGTAATTTAGCACCCAAATTTATCCCATTACTGGTGTATTTATCACTTTCTAGGTGATGATAGCCTATTACGGGAGCAAAATTAATATAACTACCCAAAGGGCGTAAATAATATTGTAAATTAGCTCCGTATGCCTGATGTTTTCCATTAAATGTAGTTTGGTAGTTACCATTAACTACAAAATTAGTTTTACCAATAAAAACATCTTCAATCCCTAAATTTAGCCCTCCAGCTTGCCCAGATGATGGAAACTGTGAATAACCGAAACGTAAACGAGTCCGGAAGCTGGGATCATTTTTAATATCTTCTAAAACATTGGGAACTTGATTTTGCCAACGTTGTAATACAGGACTATTTTGAATAATTTCTGGGTTTATATCTAACTTTGTTGATGATGGTGTTTCCCCAAAGCTGGGGCTAGCAGCTAATATGATTAAAGTTGTTATTACATGCTTCAGCACTTGGGAAACCTGAAAATCATAATTATATACCTTATACCAATTTGAAAAAACAATGCGACAGATAGATATTTGTAGAGACGTAGCAGTGCTACGTCTCTACCGTTGGATGTGTTGCAATCATTATTTCAATTGGTATTAGAGATTGTTTTAAAAGTCAAAATATATACTAAAGACCTCTCTCTAAATCTCTCTCCTGCAAGGAGAGACACTTTGGAAGCATTATTTTTCCGTTCCCCTAGTAGTCTGTCAATTTTATTTTGACGGTTATATACACATCCACAATTCCGTAGAGACGTAGCACTGCTACGTCTCTACAACGTGTAAAATAAGCGATCGCTAACCGACCCGAACCCATGAAAAATGGTTCTGCACAATAACATGCAGAACCATCATAATCATTACAAAAATTATTCAAATCTAACGGACGGTACCTTCAGCAGCTTCCGTGTTAATTGGTTTCATCAAATACATCCGTAGCAATTGCCAACCATTAGAGACATAGTAAGGCAATTTTTGGATAAATTTGAGCGGTTTAGGACTATTTGAACCCGCTATGCTGCTCAATTTTTTGTTATTTTCCACACAAACATCCAAGCGTTGGTAAAACTCAGGGTTTTCAACATCTAACATCAGTGGGAAAACTCGTCCAGCATTTTCGTTAGTTTTCTTGATGACATGGATATCATATTCTCTGGCATCAAGTCCCAAAGAAGCGTAGAAATCTTTACGCTGAATATCATTGAGATACATTGTTGCAAACACCGATAATAGGAAGAAGCGACTCCAGAGACGTGCTTTCCAATCGTTCAGCATTTGAGGTTGCGATCGCATAACCGCATCAAAGAAGTCACCATGACGGTTTTCGTCTTGACACCAGTTATCAAACCAGCGGAAAATTGGATAAATCCGGTCTTCCGGATGTGCATTTAAATGGTCGAAAATGGTGATATAACGCCAATAACCAATTTTTTCCGACAAATAAGTCGCATAGAAAATAAACTTGGGTTTAAAGAACGTATAGCTGCGACTCTTAGTTAAAAAGCCCAAATCCAATGACATATTAAAGTCAGATAGTGCTTTGTTCAAAAAGCCAGCATGACGCGCTTCATCCCGCGACATCAAATTAAAGCACTCAGCCAAAACAGGACTCGTATGCTTCAAACGACGACCCAACTCTTTATACAGCAAAAAGCCCGAAAACTCAGCTGTACAGGAACGTTCTAAAAACTCGACGAATAACTGGCGAGTTTCCCCATCAATATGATCCCAGGATTGTTCAAATTGCTCATCTCGAACAAAGTGATGACGGTTATAGTCAACCCGGAACTCTTCAAGAATGGCTAGCAACTCATCCTCATTGACGGAAAGATCCATCTTCGCCATTTCATCAAAGTCAGTGGTATAAAACCGAGGAGTCAGCAGAGTTTCCTTGGCAGGAACTTTCGTCCCTGTACGCATTTCTTCCAAGCCTGGTTTTTTGAGGGAATCTACCATGTTTTAATTGCTCTTACCTTTTTTATTTTTTGAGTTTGCCATAAATCCACATTTGTGTATTTAGGCAACAGGATAAACGCCAATAATTGCATAAGTATAAATCCCAGTTTACCAAGGCTCAGGTATAAAGCAGGAGGGTAAAAACGTTAAGAGTTGCAACAATTTGAAAAATATAGTTCTAAAAAAGATCCCCAACTTCTTCAAGAAGTCGGGGATCTGAACAAATAAAATAAGATTGCGATAGATTTCCCCAAATCCTAATTTCTACCCAACCACTTCTGACCATTTAAACGCCAAACCAAGCGATTCACCAGCATATCTAGTGAAACCTTGCGTTCATCAATCAAAAATGATTCGAGAGTGCTAGGAACCCTGCCTTCATTACAAGAGAAACCTTTTTTCCCTTGAATATCCTCATCCGGGAAATACACATTAAACTGACGGTTGCCATTTTGCCAGCTACCGACAATTTGCCAGCACTCATCAGCATTTTGCATTCCCCGTACAGGAACTTTTTGTTTAGCAAAATTCAATTGTAAATCCCGCACACCCTCACTAGCGATCGCTTGTTGCAACGCAGGGAGATAATCCTGTTGCATAAAGTCTAAAAACGGTTTATCTTCGACAGTCGGAGCCTTTTCCTTCTTCGCAGCTGCTGGTTTAGCACCCGCTTCTGCATCACCTACTGGTTTCTTAGCTGCTGCTGGTTTTTTCTCAGCAGTTGCAGCTTCAGGCACATCTTGTTCTTGATTTTGATTGGTTTCTTCTGCCATAGCTGCTGTTATTCCTTGTGTCTAGCTAATCGAGCGTACTGCCTTACCTTGGGCATTTGTCATCTTACATTGTGACATAACCAAACTAATATCACGATTCAAGCCTACCACTCTCAGCATAGAATCAAGTTATCACTCACCAAATATTCAACCTCAAATTAAACCCCCGTTACAAAACATACTTATTACTCATTACTTGTTTTTTAACCCCGAATCTGCTTCCTTAAGCGGGGATTAACAAAATCGTTTAAACCTTCACCCAGTAGCGATAAACCCACCACCATTAAAGTCATCGCTAATCCGGGAAATAAAGCCGTCCACCAAATTCCCGTGGGTAAAGCTTCCAAAGCTTGTCTCAAATCATATCCCCATTCAGGAACTTCATCAGGAAGTCCCAAACCTAAAAACCCTAAACCACCCAAAACCAAGATTGCATCGGCAGCGTTGAGGGTAAAAAGTACAGGAACACTTTGAATAACATTAAAAAACAGGTATTTTGAAAGTATTTGCCAAGTATTTGCACCCATCGCTTGGGCGGCTTCAATAAAGACTTCGGTTTTCACACTCACTGTATGGTTCCGAACAACCCGATAATATTGGGGAATGTAAGCAATACTAATAGCAAGGGCAGCATTCAATATTCCCTTACCCACAACGAAAGCCAGTGTCACCGAAAGCAACATACCAGGTAAAGTGTAGATGCTGTCCATGATAAACAGGAACATCTTATCGAGTTTGCCACCCAAGTAACCGCTTAACATTCCCAGCGGTACACCCACAACCATACTTAGGGCTGTAGCCAAGAAAACAACCTGTAAAGCAGCCTGCGCGCCAAAGAGCGATCGCGCAAACACATCATACCCTTGTCGGCTGGTACCAAACCAATATTTTCCCGAAGGTGGTTCGTGGATTGGATTAATCAAAGAATCTGTAGGATTTTGAATTATTCCCACCCATTGGAATACCGGGGCAAAAAAAGCAATGAAGATAAAAAATAAAGTTAAAGCCAAACCCACAACCATCATTTTCTGGGAAAGGCTGGAATTCTTATTAATTTGTAGGAATCTGGGGATTGTGCTTTTCGTCGCAGCCATATTTATTTAGTTATCACTTAAGCGTTATGAGTTAAGATTAGTAGATGATAATGGCACCTTTGTCAACTATCGAACTATGGAGTCGTTGACATAACGTGAAGCTTGCGCGACGTAAGCCGTTCCCAGCATTCAATATTCCCTTACCCACAACAGCAAAACTACCCATCAAGCCAAAGAGCGATCGCGCAAACACATCATACACATTTCCTGGTAGGGGTAAACGGCTGTTTACCCCTATTGATATGCCATCCAAACCAGAAACGCGAACAACTTAAGTCGCGCAAGCTTCGCATTTCCAAAAAAATAACCTGGATGGTGATAGAACGCGATCGCATTTGGGGAATACTGAATATCGAATGGTTTTCCTGCATATCTTTGTGCTTCTAGCCATAGGTTTTGCGAAGGAAAAAATAATTTTTCAGGAGAAAATTCTATGGCAGTACAAACATCTGAGTTATTAGAAAAAATTCGCCAACAATTTGATAGCGCTCCTTATCCTCGCATTCCTATAGAAGATTCACCAAAAGAGAATATAAGTCTTTTATATTTCCATTCTTTGATTACACCTTACTATCAAAGAAATCAAAAAGTTATAGATCCAAAAGATAAAGTAATTTTAGATGCTGGATGTGGTTCCGGTTTTAAATCCCTAACCCTAGCATTAGCAAACCCAGGTGCAAAAGTAATTGGTGTTGATATATCAGAGCAATCAGTCAAACTAGCCGAACAGCGTCTTGCGTATCATGGAATTGAAAATGCTGAATTTCGCGTATGTGGAGTTGAAGATTTATCAAGCTTAGGCATGTCTTTCGATTACATCAACTGCGATGAACTTTTATATCTTTTTCCTTCACCAGCAGCAGCATTGAAATCAATGGGTTCGGTATTGAAACCTGAAGGAATAATTCGTAGTAACCTTCATTGTGCATTTCAACGCGCTTATTTATTCCGTGCCCAAGAACTATTCAAAACTATGGGCTTGATGGAAGATAATCCCCGTGAAATGGAAATAGAGATTGCAACGGAAACAATGAAAGCTCTACGAGACGTAGTATTGCTCAAAGCGAGAACATGGGATTCCGGCTACGAAGATGAAAAAGCTGAAGAAAAAATGCTAATGAACTATCTATTCCAAGGAGACAAGGGTTATACAATCCGTGATATGTTCGCAAGCTTCAAAGGTGCCGATTTAGAGTTTGTCAAAATGCTCAATTGGCATAGATGGAATTTACTGGATTTATTTAAAGAATCAGATAACTTACCTGCATACTGGGCAATGAGTTTACCTGAAGTATCAGAGGAAGACAAGCTTTATCTATTTGAACTGCTGCACCCAATACATAGATTAATCGATTTTTGGTGTGGTCATCCCAACCAGGGTCAAAGCTTTATACCAGTTTCAGAATGGGAGGATTCCCACTGGAAGCAAGCAAAAGTATATCTTCATCCTCAACTCAAAACACCTAATTTCCGCGAAGAGTTGGTGAAATCTGTGACAGCGATGAAACCATTTGCCATTGGTCAGTTTTTATCTCTAAATGGGGAGGACTTAATTCTCGATAGTTCAATGGCACATTGTCTTATCCCTCTGCTAGAACAACCTCAGTCTATGACATCCCTGGTAGAACGCTGGAAGCAAATTCGACCTCTAGACCCCATAACCTTGCAACAAACAGAAGATGAGCAAGCTTTTTACTTGATTCGTCAATTCTTATCTAATCTGGAAGCTTCTGGTTATATTCTGCTGGAACAATAATACTAATTTTTGTAGATTTGAGCCTAAAAGTAGAAATTCACAAGGGTTTCTACTTTTTGTGTATTTATTCATCCTGGCAAAGAAAAATATTTTTTTACCGGGTGATATGAAACCGGAATTATCTGGGTAAGTTATTTCTAGAAGCAAATAAATAATCCGACTACAAATTCCAGGGAAACACTAATATGAAAACTGAATTGAAAGCAAAATTACTTCAACATATTTTCCGTAATAAGAAGCAAGATGAAGGTTTTACGTTAATTGAGCTATTAGTTGTAATCATCATTATCGGTATTCTTTCAGCTATTGCATTACCTTCTTTCCTAAACCAAGCTAACAAAGCAAAACAGTCTGAAGCTCAAACTTATGTCGGTTCAATGAACCGCGCACAACAAGCTTACTATGCTGAAAACAATGAATTTGCCAACAATGCTGATTTTAACAAATTGGGGCTTGGCGTAAATACCACTACTACAAATTACAAGTATGTTATTGAGGATGGTGGTGCTGCTAAAGACTTCGTAAGTAATCAAGCACAAACTGTTGATTCCAAGGGTGCTATTAATGCAAAAAGTGCTGTCAAAGCTTACGTTGGTGGTGTTGCAATTACAACAATTGGGACAACAAGTAAAGAAGCAACAACTGTAGCAAGATTGTGTGCTGGTGCAACTCCACCAGTTGCAGAGGCAGCTTTAGTTGGTACTCAAAAGTTTGCTTCTGCTGCTGATGTTGCTTTAACCAGCGCTACAGATGTGAATGCATCCTGCAAAAAACTTGGTAACTACGTCAATGCATCAAAGTAACATAGCTTAGTCACTCTTATACAGGATGTTTAGCAATAGATGCTAAAATTATAATTGAGCTTTTGAAAAGAGGGATAGAGATTTCTGCCCTCTTTTTTGTTATGCTTTGTACGGTAATAGACTAAGTTTTTACCCAAGAGCCAAAAAAGGATATTATCGATACCCAAGTGATAATAGTTCGCAAACGCTTATCCCGTTTGGAACGTTTTGCTATGTATTCTTTTTCGGAACTACTCATTTATTTACTATTTTGTGTAATCATTGCTACTTGCAAACCTCACCTTTTGAGGATACCCATCTCACCATCTGCAACTAACAACACCCAACATTTATAGTTAATACATATATGAAATTAATAAATTATAAATTAAAGTTATAAATGATTGACTGCTGTAGTCTGGAAAAGAAAAACAGCGTGTCTTTAAATTCAAATGGGTGTAGAATCTATAAGATGTGTCGTTTGCTTGCCTATATTGGCTCCCCTACATCTTTAGAAAGGCTTTTGTATGAGCCAGAACATTCGCTGATTGTCCAAAGCTACCAGCCACAGGAAATGCTTTCGGGTGTGGTAAATGCGGATGGTTTTGGCGTGGGTTGGTATCGTCAGGATGGAGAGGCTTTTAGCTATAGAAATATTCTGCCAATTTGGAATGATTTAAATTTGCCAAGTCTTAGTCGCTACATAGAATCTGAGAATATTCTGGCTTATGTTCGTAGTGCAACTTCAGGGCAACCATTAGACTTGAGTAATTCTCAACCTTTTAGATACAAGAACTTACTATTTATTCATAACGGTAGAGTTGAGAAATTTAGACAAAGTTTATACCGTTCAATTCGGAATCTCCTAAGTGATGAAATTTACACTTGGATTAAAGGAAGTACTGATTCAGAGCATATTTTTGGGCTATTTTTAGAACGCTTGCAGAATCATCCTACTAAGGGCTGGGAACAGGTTTTACAGTTAGTTTTGAATGAAATCCATGATTTAGCTGAAACTCATCAAACAGATATTTCAGCGAATTTGGTGATTAGCGATAGTAAGCGCTTATTAGTGTCACGATATGCAACTAAATCTCCTGCACCTTCGCTATATTGGTTAAAAAATCATCCTAGTTTTCCTAACTCGGTAATCATCGCATCGGAACCCCTATTTGCTGGTGATTGGATTGAATGTCCAGAAAATAGTATCATCATCGTTGGGCAAGATGGTGATATTTACAGTGAACAAATATAAGTTAACGGCAAATTTGCAGGCTATTAATCACACTAACTATGATAATGCAACACTCTTGCGATATAACTTCGTGAAAGCATTGCAAGAATGTCGTAGTCAAACATTGGAATTACTGACACAAGTGAATGAGGAGAGTTTTTGCTGTCAAGTTCATTGTGATTTTAGTCCGGTTGGTTGGCATTTTGGACATATTGCCTATGCTGAATCATTATGGTTGCTTGAAGGTTGCGCGGATGAAAATTCATTATTTCCGCAATATCGTCGGTTATTTGCTGCTGATGGTTTGCCCAAAAATCAGCGGATAAAATTACCCAGTATTGAGAATACTCGGTTTTATTTAGATGCTGTAAGAGAGAGGGTTTTAGATTGTTTGGAAGTTGCAGATGTAGAAGCAAATGCCAGATTATGGTGGTTTATACTTCAGCACGAATGTCAACATTGCGAGACGGTTGCATTTATTTTGCAGTTGATGCAGCGAAATTTTCAACAGCTAGAATCAAAACAGTTTTTAATAGGTTGTAAATTAGCTGAGGAAGTGCAGTTTCACGCAAGTATTGCTGACGAAATGATTAAAATTCCATCTGGACAATTTGTCATGGGGAGTGATTCTATTGATGCTTTAGATAATGAAAAGCCTTCCCATTCTCTATATTTGGATAGTTACTTGATTGATAAATATCCAGTAACTTGTGAACAGTATAATTTATTTATGGCAGCAGGTGGTTATGAAAATCCTTTGTGGTGGAGTGGTACAGGATGGGAATGGTTACAATCAGCGAAGGTGAAAGCACCACTTTATTGGGATGCTCAACTAGTTGACAAAAATCATCCCGTGTGTGGAGTAAGCTGGTATGAAGCAGAAGCTTATGCCAAATTTTTGGGTAAGCGTTTACCTACCGAAGCAGAGTGGGAAAAAGCATCAAGTTGGGACGCAGAATTCAACTGTAGTCGAATATATCCATGGGGGAAAACTGAACCTATGGAAGATTTTTGTAATTGTAATGCAGCTATTTCTCAAACCACACCAATTGATACTTATCATAGCGGGAAAAGTCCATATGGCATGTATGATGCATTAGGAAACGTTTGGGAATGGACTGATTCTTGGTTCACTGCTTATCCCGGATTTAAATATTATCCATATAAGGGCTATTCACAGGTATATTTTGATGGACAACATAGAGTTTTGAAGGGTGGTAGCTGGGCAACTCGTAGCTTTACTTTGCGTGCTAGCTTTCGGAATTGGTATCACCCGCATGTGCGACAGATTTTTGCAGGTTTTCGCTGTGCTAAATAATCAGGTTGAATTAGGAATATTTAATTAGGTGTGTGAGGGTACTATGGGGAAAAATCAAGTTGATTTGCAGAACAATATTAATAATAAACGCTTACAAATACAGCGTTTGCACAAACCCACCACATTGGTGACAACTGTGGGAATTGATGTAATCAAGGGGTTAACTCAGGTTCAAAAATCACTTCCGCCAAAATATTTTTATGATGATAAGGGATCACAGTTATTTGAAAAAATTTGTGAGTTGCCAGAGTATTATGTGACGCGGACGGAGACAGCAATTTTCCAAAGTTGTGCCAGTGAAATTGCTAATTTAACTGGTGAATGTGAGTTAATAGAACTCGGTAGTGGTAGCTCAACAAAAACTAGAATTTTATTGGATGCTTATAAAGTAAATAATTTTTCATTGCGCTATCTACCTATTGATGTGAGTGGAGGAATTTTAGAGAGTAGTGCGAACAAATTACTAATAGATTATCCTAATTTGGATGTTCATGCATTAGTAGGGACTTATGAATCAGCACTTTTAGAACTTCCCGAAAAAAAGCTATTTAATCGGATGTTAGCATTTATTGGAAGTACACTGGGTAATTTGACTATTGAAGAATGTGATATATTTTTATCACAAATTACTGATGCTTTGCACAAGGGAGAATATTTTTTATTAGGGATAGATTTGCAAAAACCTAAAGAGATCCTAGAAGCTGCATATAATGATAGTCAAGGTGTGACTGCTGCTTTTAATTTAAATATATTGGAACACTTAAATTATTTATTTGATGGTGATTTTAATTTGAGTGAATTTGAACACTTTGCGTTTTTTAATGAGAAGCAAAGCCAAATTGAGATGCATCTACGCTCTTTGAAACGCCAGGTTGTAAATTTGAAGAAATTAAATATAACTGTGCATTTCGAGCAAAATGAAACAATTTTAACTGAAATATCTAGAAAGTTTAATCTAGATGAGATTCAGAATCAATTGAGATTACATGATTTAGCACCACAAAAAATCTGGACTGACAAGAATGAATGGTTTGGTTTAATACTTTGTCAATATTGAGCTATAAAGTAGGGGTAGTTGTAGAGTAAACTTGAGGAGCAGACTCAGATGACAAATTACCAATCCAGCACAGATGCGAGCTTTATCGCGTCTGAGAAAAATGTCGATGAAATCATTGCTGAAAATTTATCCATCAACCATGTGGAAACTATCGAGAATGTTATTGATTCTCTAGAACAAGATGATAGTGCGATGGTTAGCCACCCTGCTGAAGGTGGATATTTGTGGAAGTTCAAGTATGGTAGTGCTGAAGTATTTGTACAGTTAACGGGTACTAAGGATGAGGATACCATAACTGTTTGGGCTGCGGTGCTGAAATTACCAGCAAAAGATGAACTCGGTTTGATGCGGAGACTTCTAGAAATGAATTGTTCTAGCACTTTTGAATCGCGTTTTGGAATTATTGAAAATCAGGTTGTTGTAATTACGACGCGGAATTTAGCTGAGTTGTCTGCTGGTGAAGTGTCCCGTTTAATTACGATTGTGGCAACTGTTGCTGATGATAACGATGATATTTTACAAGCTGAGTTTGGAACTGTATAACCAGAATTTGAACGTTAGCATCTTGCAGCAAATTTTCACCTATTTTAACCGCATCTGTTGTAGGGGTTTAGCAATGCGCTTTACCCCTACAGTATTAATAAATTTAGTTATCTCAATACCAAAACATCTATGCATTTAGAACCACCGTTATTTCAAGCAATTCATCAACGTCCAATTTTAAAACTACCGAATCATGCTAGGGTTGCAGTCTGGGTAGTGATGAATGTTGAACATTTCACATTTGGTAAACTAGGAACTGCAATTCAACCTCATTTAAATAGTCATCCCGAAATTGCTAATTATGCTTGGAGAGATTACGGCAATCGTGTAGGAATTTGGCGTTTATTAGAGCTTTTTCAGGAGTTAGAAATACCAGTTACTGCCGCAGTTAATGGAGAAATATGTACTTTCTACCCGGAAATTATGACAGCAATGCAAGAACATAACTGGGAAATTATGGCACATGGAATTAATAATTCTACTGGTCATAGTGCTATGGAGAAAGAAGAGGAATGGGTAACAATTCAGCGAACAATTAGTTTATTAAAACAATCCACAGGTAAACATCCTCAAGGTTGGTTAACTCCAGGATTTTCCATCACTGAATCTACATTTGAATTGTTGCATCAAGCAGGTATTGTCTACACTGCTGATTGGGTAAATGATGATCAACCTTACTGGTACCCGGTTAAAGAGCAAAAAATGTTAGCAATTCCTTACACTATTGAAGCAAATGATATTACATTATGTTTGAGTAATCGATTTAGTGGCGAACAATTTTCTCAAGCAATTATAGATCAATTTGATCAGTTATGGCATGATGGCAGAACCAATGCTAGAGTGATGGCAATTGGCTTACATCCTTTTATTGTTGGGCAACCGTTACGATTAAAATATCTAAAGCAGTGTTTGTCCTATATCAAAAATAAATCTCAAACTTGGCTAACTACAGGTGAAGAAATCTATAAGTTATTTACTAAAGATGCCAAAGATTAGGATGAATAAGCTGCTAAATATTAAACCTTAATCCATATGAATACATCCCCAATTAAAACTATTATCATTCCTGTAATTGATGCTAATTCAGAAAATATTCAGCCCTATGGTTATCTTTTGGGTGATGATGTGAGTAAACCAGGATTAGGAATTCCTTTCTATCAAGAAAGGGTGATTGAAGGAGAAAACATCGACTTTACTTATCGTGGAACTGCGACTTTTAGAACCGCGAAAATTTTGCCGGGATATCCAGCTATTATGTGGCTGGAACGTCATTTATATATGACACAAATGTTTATTGCCTTAGGGCAGTCTCCATTTATTATGGTAATGGCACCTCCAAATCAGAATAAAAATGAGGATTTACCTGATTTATCCGAAGTTAAAGCTATACGTTTTCCTCCTGGACATGGACTGTTATTACATCTAGGAACATGGCACGATTTTCCTATTGCTTGTGAGGAACCTGTGGTGATTTTAACTGCTAATTCTGATGAGGTTGTGACGGCATTAAGTCAGATGCAGGAACCTGGGGAAATGAATCAAGGTGATGTTTATAAAATATCTTTGCCGAAGCGTTTAGGTTGTGAATTTGAATTGGATGTTTAGATATATATAATTCGTGACAAGAAATGATGGATTATCATCACAAAGAGAGACGCGATGTATCGCGTCTCTACGGGGTTTAATAAAAATAGGAAAATGCTAATATTATGACTTTAATTCTGACAAATGATGATGGAATTGATGCACCAGGAATTCAAGCTTTAATTCAAGCCGTAGATGGTTATAAAGTAATAATTGCTGCCCCAAAAGATCATCAGTCAGGTTGTGGACATCAGGTGACAACGACAAACGCGATCGCACTTCACAAAAGATCGGAAAATACATATGCTATTGCTGGGACTCCTGCTGATTGCACCAGAATTGCAATCTCACATATATGCAAAGATGTCAAATACGTTTTATCGGGGATCAATGCTGGAGGAAACCTAGGAGTTGATGCTTATATATCCGGTACCGTTGCTGCGGTGCGGGAAGCCGCGATGCATGGTATACCGGGAATCGCTATTTCCCACTATCGTAAGGGGAAACTAGATTATAACTGGGATGCAGCAACACGGTGGACAAAAAAAGTACTTGGTGAGTTGTTCACACATCCCTTGGAAGCAGGGAGTTTTTGGAATGTGAATTTGCCGCATTTACTCCCTGATGCACCCGAACCTGAAATAGTGTTTTGTCAACCTTGCGTTAAACCATTACCCATTAACTTCCGGATTGAGGGCAATAACTTCTATTATGTAGGCGATTACAGCAAACGCGATCGCACTCCTGACAGCGATATTGATGTGTGTTTCTCTGGCAATATCGCAATTACTCAACTGACAGTTTAATTTACTCTGGAGAACTTTGCAGCATCCCCATTAAGCGGTCTAAAGTTTGAGTCAGGTGGGAAAGTTTCTGCATAGAATCATTTTGATTTTCTGCAAGTGTTTGTACCGCATCGCACAACGCCAAAATTTGATATCCTTGCTGCTGAACCTGCTTTCCTTGTTCTTCAATTTGAGTGCTGAGATTGTCAACTCTATCAGCTAGACGTTCTATTGTCTCACTTGTGACTAGTACGGCTTCACCAATTTGTTCAACAATCGACTCTAAGCGACCTACTTTAGCGTCAAAATTTACTACTGCAACCATTTATTTAGCACCTTGCTGATATAGAACCCGCTGTTCATTCGCTGTCTATTTTTCAATAAGTTCATAATTTCTTTAAAATCATACTGCCCTAATAATCAAGGCACAGGATAATTTCATCGCCTTACTGAAATTCAAGTTATTATTTAATACTTTCTTAACATAGAATATAGTGGATATACCTTAGTAAATTCCCTGAGTTTAATAGTATGAGATCATTTCATCACCTCCCCTAGATTACAGCGGCAATAGCAATTGCATTTCAAGCTGGTCTGAAATATAAAGCCTTCGACTGTTGAGCTTTAGGCAACAACGTTAGCCAAAAGTAAGTAGATGGGTATAAATAAACAGAATAGAAACTTAGCTTAAAGCATTAATGCTACTCACTATTAGCTACTGACTAATCACTCGCCACAAAGATAATTTTTCCTACCCACCTACTTAAGTATTTATTAGTTGAATAAACTAAATTAAAGTATTGAAGGTTAAATTAATCTGTTACTAACGGGCATTTTCGAGATTTGTGAGATTTTATCGCATATTTACCGAAACAGATAGTTAATCTAAATACAACTGATTCAAATATACACATTTATCCAAAAAAGTCATCTGCTATAAGATATATTTAAATTACTTTACCCCAAATTTATAAAATATCATCATCAATCTGATCTTGGTAAAGATTCAGTGAATATACTGTTGAGGGTAACTAAATTAATATAATTCGGGTTTATAGTCAGATAAATATTACGTATATATACGTTTTAACTATATATTCGGTTTTAAGATGTATCAACTACAATACAAGACTACAAGTAAAGGTGCAGCATCTAGCGTTTGGAAATCAGAGCTTGCCCCTCATCCCTCAGTAAGTTCTACCTTCAAACGTTCATTGGATATAGTTGGTAGCTTAGTAGGGTTAATGATATTATCGCTCATATATATTCCGATAGCGATCGCAATCAAAATCGATAGCCCTGGTCCAGTTTTTTTTACTCAGGAACGTTACGGATTACAAGGTCGTAAATTTTACATCCGCAAATTTCGATCCATGGTAAGTGATGCCGAAAATTTAAAATCTCTAGTTCAAAATGAAGCGGATGGACTTTTTTTTAAAAATACTAATGATTTTCGCGTTACAAAATTAGGGCGATTTCTAAGAAGTACAAGCTTAGATGAATTGCCTCAATTTTGGAATGTTTTGGTGGGTGAAATGAGTTTAGTGGGAACTCGCCCACCCACCCATGATGAGGTGGTACGCTACACAGAGCGTCATTGGCAACGTTTGAAGGTTAAACCCGGATTGACTGGGGAATGGCAGGTTAATGGACGTTCTCAAATTAAAGACTTTGAAGCGGTTGTTGATTTAGACTTGCTGTATCAGAAAAAATGGTACCCTTTTTACGATGTTTTATTAATAGTGAGAACTATTTACACTATTCTGGCTAGGGTTGGAGCTTGTTAATCAGTTAACAGTTATCATGCCATGCCATGCACCTTGAAGTAAGCGTAAATTTTACCAGGTGCATTAATCCCTGTTTCTGTTCCCTGATTTAATCTTCATACCAACTGGCACGCCAAGCGCCTTCTGCTTCGGCAATTGAACGTTCTCGTTGTTTTTTGAGATATTCGCGGCGAAGCTTCTGTAATCCCGTGAGGATTTCATTAATTTGTCTGCGTTGGGATGAAAGGTTAGAATCTGCAAATTCAATTTCTGCTAAACGGAGATTGATTGCCATAATTTTTGTTAAGCCTGATTCCCGAGATTGTTGCTTATTACCAACTTCAATGACTAAGTTGAGTAAATTTGGTGGTGCTGGTGCGATTTCTGCGGAGTTCTCAGATGCTGCGGTAGCTGCTTCCAAGATTGCTGGGGGCAGCTTTTGAGGTAGAAGATTAGCTTTTTGTAATATCAGGTTAGCTTCGTGGGAAGTTTTCTTGAGGTTGTATTGGGCTGCTAATTCGATACTTTGATACCATTTACTAACTTCTACGGGATTAGATGGGTTAATTTTGGCAAAACGAAGAGGTTTGACGGGGATTATCTTGGGGAGTATCGAGATTTTTGGTAATGCTGGTACTTGCTGTTTAATTCTGGGGTCTACGTCTGGCTTCTCTTCGCTAAGTTCAGTTTCTTCTGTTTCAAAGGGTGATTCTCCGTTAGCGATCGCTATCTCGGCAAAAGCTATAGAATCGGTACTGCCAAGATTAAATATGATTTTTTCACTTAGTGATAATTCATCGAAGGATTCGTCTAATTCATCATCATCTTTTTCTTCTTCTTCTTCTGTTTCTTCATCATCCGTTATTGATGTGGATGATTCTGGTTCTGGCTTTGTATAATCAATCAGTTGTTCTGAGGTTTGGGTACCAAGTTGACGCAGTGCTTTCTGAAGTTTTTGACGTTGGTTAAGGGATAGACGCAAAAAATTTTCAGGATATCCTTGGGTACATAAATGATAACTGGCTAAAATCAGTTGTTGACGTACTGCTTGCCCTAATGTTGTTAAGTAACCTGTACAAGCGGCTTCCAATTCAGACGCGATCGCGCTAATCTTTTCTTCTAAAGCCTCTATATCCCGTTCAATTCGCTCAATTGCTCTCGCCATATTCCTCTAAATTCCTTTAGCTTGATTACTCTAAGGGGTGCTGAGTCTAAAGTAACCAGACTAATACTATTTTTGATTTTTTCATCTCCATAGCAACCTAACATATCTGATGAATATAGTAGTGGACATCTCGGTTAGGACATAAATATTTGTCTAAAAGGGAAAAGGGAACAGATAAATGTCCTAATAAAAATGGCTACAGCTATAAAAACAGGTCAAGCAAAGAGTTTGACCTGTTTTTTGGCTAATTTTCAGTTCAAAAAGTTAGTAGTTAAAAATTAAGATTTACTTTCAACTTCGTAACTACTTTGCGCCTATTTGTGCCGCAACTTCATCTGCAAAACTCATTTCTTGTTTTTCGATGCCTTCACCAAGCACGTAACGGACGAAACGAGCAACTTTTACAGTATCACCAGTTTGAGCATTAGTTTGTTTGATTAACTCTTCGATGGTGATATTTTGGTCACGAATATAAGGCTGATCAATCAAAGTCATCTCTTTCAGACGCTTTTCAATTCGTCCCTGAACAATCTTTTCTTTGATATTATCAGGCTTGCCTGCTAGGTCATCACGACCCATTTCGATATCTTTTTCTTTTTGAGCCATTTCGGCGGGAATTTGATCCACACCAACATACTCAACATTCGGACAAGCAGCTACTTGCATGGCAATATTTCGTGCTAATCCTTTGACTTCTTCATTAGCAGCTGTGGTGTCTTTTTGACATTCCAATTCTACTAATACGCCAACACGACCACCAGTGTGAATATAGCTATCAACTACGCCGTACTTACCTTCTGGTAAAGTGAAGTTGACAAAGCGACGCACTTGCATGTTTTCGCCCAACTGTGCTGATAGTTGCTTGAGTGAATCAGCAACTGTGACGTTATTGTCATCAACATAAGGTTGAGCCAGCAGTGAGTCCACACTATCAGTAGTGGTAGCTTGCTTTGCTATGTTTTGTACTAGTGCTTTGAAGGCTTCGTTACGAGCTACGAAGTCCGTCTGACAGTTCACTTCGGCTAATACACCAACACGACTACCAGGCTGAATCGAAGTATCAACTAAGCCTTCGGCTGCAACTTTTCCCGCAACTTTATCTGCTTTCGCAATCCCTTTTTGCCGCAACCATTCGCTAGCTTTTTCGATATCGCCTTCGTTTTCCTTCAGAGCTTTTTTGCAGTCCATCATTCCTGCACCAGTCTTTTGGCGCAGCTCTTGGACAAGCTTTGCAGATATTTCCGCCATATTGCCTCAATTCCTTTATTAGCTACTTGACTGACATTTCGTTTGAAAATCTGTGAAATCAGACTTGTTAATGGTGATTGCTGCGGGTTGAGCGGAGTCGAAACCCAGCATTTTGAATCTCAGGTATTTTATTTACATGGACATTCTCCACAGCAATCACAACTTAGTCTTTATTCCTCATCGTCAGGTGTTTTGTACTCACTGTAATCAGTGTCATCATATTCTTCATCTGAACCGTCATAATCGTCGTATTCTTCCTCAGGATCCAACTGACCATGACGACCTTCATAAATTGCATCGGCTAGTTTACCAATGATCAATTTAATTGAGCGAATCGCGTCATCGTTAGCAGGAATGGGGATATCTACGACATCTGGATCGCAGTTGGTATCCAACATGGAGACGATAGGAATATTCAGCTTCTGACACTCTTGAACTGCGTTATATTCCCGACGTTGGTCTACTATGACCACTATGTCAGGTATTTTCCGCATTGTTTTGATGCCACCGAGATATTTTTGCAGCTTTGTCATTTCCCGACGCAGCATTGAGGCTTCTTTTTTCGGTAGTAAGTCAAGTGCGCCGTTTTCTTCACGACGTTCTAAGTCCTTGAGGCGATCTACACGGGTTTTAATGGTTGTCCAGTTGGTGAGCATTCCACCTAACCAACGTTGGTTGATGTAATGAGAACCACATCTGGCTGCTTCTTGAGCGATGATACCCGCAGCTTGGCGCTTGGTACCAACAAACAGAAATTTCTTACCAGATTCTGCTTGCGATCGCATATAGTTATAAGCTTCATCCATCAACTGTGCTGTTTGCACTAAGTCGATAATATGTACACCGTTGCGAGAGGTGTAGATATAAGGATTCATTTTGGGGTTCCAGCGTCGGGTCTGATGCCCAAAGTGAACTCCAGACTCCATCATTTGAGCCAATGAAACAACTGGCATATTTTTCTCCTAATTCGGGTTAATCCTCCACCCAAGTGCATTCCCAATAATTAGGAACACCCGAATGCTTGAGTGTGCGGAATTTATGAACCATACTAAGGTAACATAACTTGGCGACTATGAAGGGTGGATTTCCCGAATATTTCCCGAATATTTTCAGGTTGTGGTGGTGTTTCCTGCTTAAATTTATTGCTTAAATTTGTTGCTTAAATACTATCTGGGTCTTCTCCCAGTTCTCGCAATTTTGCAGCGAAACGTTCGGCGCGTTGCTGTTCGGTATCTGCCCGTTGTTGTTCGGCATCTGCCCGTTGTCGCTGTGCTTCTTCCGGCAGTAAAACTACATTGCCTGCTTTATCGTAAAATCTCAGCCAAGTATTGCTGTCATCTTCCACTGTGCCATTCCATACTCCTACCCAAAGTTCCAAAGTCTCGCTCCACAACCACCCTTGCTGATTAGGAACTATTTGCTGGTAGCCATTGCGACTATCTAAACTCCATCCTTGGAGTGAATTTACTTTTAACGGATGGAAGACAAAATAATCTTTGGTTTTAAATACTTTTTCGTAAAGGCGTTTTTTATCTCCCAAATCCTGCGCTTCTGTGGAGTCTGAGAGTAACTCAATAATCACATCTGGGTAGCGTCCATTTTCTTCCCAAACAACCCAACCCAAACGTGTGGGGTCTTTTTCCACATCCAAAACTGCAAAAAAGTCTGGTCCTTTAAAATCCCTATTTTTAGCTTGCTTACTGCTGTAATAAACAAACATGTTGCCACCAATAAAATAATCTTCCCGTTCAGCCCAGTGATGTTTGAGGGAACAGATTAATAAATTCATGGCAACGCGGTGACGATTGCTTTCCAAGGGTTCTCCGTCGTCAAATACTAAGTCTGTTGGTGGCATGGGAGGTTGCCACTCTTCAGGTTCGGTTATTGGATTGGGGGATAATTGGGTGGTTTCTGGTGACATAAAGTCCACTTCTTGAATATACAGGACTTTGATTAATATTTTACAGTATTCATTAATATTTTGACCTGTCTCCGGCACAAATGCAGGGAGATTCTGAACAGTTGCAAAACAAAGCGACTCAAGCCACAGTGTGTAAATGCAGAAATAAGAAAGCGCCTAACTCATGACTTCAAGTCACGAGTATGCGGCTTGTATAAATCAAAAACTCTGAACAAAATCAAGCCTAAAAAACTATGAATTTGTTGCACTACTAAAGCGAATTTTTAAATAATCATCCTCCATTTTAGCTCCTCCTGGTTGCAGTGCAGCTAAAGCCTGGGGCAATACCAAATTGCGGCGATGATTCCCAATGCGAATATTTAATTCATCACCATTTTTGCTGAGTTGAACTTGATTTTTGGGAATACCAGGTAAATACAGTTCTAAACTGTATTGATTATTTTCTTGTACGACTCTGATTGTATTTTCTTTATAATAAACCTGAGCCGGATCTTCGTCATGATAAAGTGTTTCTTTGAGTCTTTCTAAAGCTGCTAAACCACACATTTCTTCCGAAAATAGTGGTACTTCTTTAACTGGTAGCGGATGAAAATTGTCATGAATTTCTTGACGATATTCTTTCTGATTTTCTTTCCAGCGTTGGAAAAATGGATCCTGTACTTCATCTGGAATAATCCGATTAGCAACAACCATATCCGTCGCTACATTATATAAGCTCAAATATGCATGAGCGCGTAGTGATTCTTTAATCACCATTTTTTCTGGATTTGTTACCAAACGAACGGATGTTTGAGTGTTATCTGTTAATACCTTTTCTAACGCCTCGATTTGCTCATAAAATTCATAAGGTGCGTCCATAATTTCCTTATCTGGTAATGAGAAACCCGCAATTGGTCTAAATATTGGCTCTACGAATGGACGCAGTGCAACTGAAATATTTTGAAATGGTTTGTAAAAGCGCCGCATATACCAACCACCAACTTCTGGCAAACTCAACAACCTTAAAGCTGTACCTGTGGGTGCTGAGTCAATGATTAAAACGTCAAATTCACCTTCGTCATAGTGGCGTTTCATCCTGACTAAGCCAAAAATTTCATCCATACCGGGTAAAATTGCTAACTCTTCCGCTTGGACTCCATCCAAACCCCGTGCTTGTAAAACTTGGGTAATATATCGCTTTACAGCACCCCAGTTAGATTCCAATTCCACCAGTGCGTCCAGTTCGGCACCCCACAAATTGGGGCGAATTTGCCGAGGGTCGTGTCCTAATTCTAAATCAAAGCTGTCTGCTAGGGAGTGTGCGGGATCGGTGCTTAGTACTAAGGTTCGGTAGCCTAGTTCCGCGCAACGCAGACCAGTGGCAGCGGCAACGGAGGTTTTACCAACTCCACCTTTGCCCGTCATCAAAATTACACGCATGGATGATTATATCCCTTTTAAGTTTTGTTTACATTTATTTACATTATCGATGGTTTCTCGAAAAATAAATGCTGTTTGGCTAGATTCCAGGGTGAAGTTTGCCAATAATCAATATGGGAAACAATTAAGTTAGCTTCATTGACGCGTAATTCACTCCACCCAGAGATTGAGACTTTTGGTTTCCAAGGTAGAGGAGTATTCCAACTCAGTGTCCACTCTGTTTTAATTGTGTCATCAGATTGATTAATGCTATGTAAATCCATGTGGCAGTGGAGAAACCAGGTTTTGATGAACTGAATCATTTTTTGGTAGCGTTCAATGCCTGTGAATTTATTAAATGGATCTTGGAAATAAACATCTGCTGCGTAAATTGAATAGGTTTGATCGTTGGGAAATTTTTGATAATCTGATTTTAAAGTGTCGATAATATGCATAGGTCAGTAAACAGTGAACAGTGAACAGTTATTAGCTAGAACCGAGCATACTTTACCTTAGATTAGGTACACTACGCTTTGGCTTCGTAGTAGCCGAAGCCCGTTTTCTCTTATTCGTCTTCATTCCAAAGTCTTTGGAGTTGGTAGCGCCATGTAGATAAGGTTTGTTCTCGTGCTTGTGCGGTTTGTTCGATTTCCCCCATCATTCCTTCAGCGTAGAAACGATCAAGGTTTTGCATGGTGGTTTCGAGGGATTGATTTTGGATTTTAGCGGCTTTGATAATTAGACGGATGCGGCTATCGATGAGGTTGCCAAAAATATCATTTAGCCCAACTTCAAAGAGAGAAATTAATTGCGCGATCGCGTTCTTGAAATCATCCACTATTAGTGTACTGTTTTTGTGCTGAAACACTCCCCACAAGGCATTTTCATAGATGGCATAACGAACTTCTCGCGTGTCGTCGAAATTGGCTATTAGTAATTGTTCTAGAAATGGTTGAGCATCTTGAATCGGCATAATTGGCAGCACTACCCGCAACCAATCGTTATCTTCTGATAGTAGTATTAGTAACCGAAAAGTGTCGGTTTCTATTTGCCAGGAACCAGGTGCAATCATACTTGATGCTGCTGCGGTACCAAACAACTGTTGGAGGGTATCCTCAATTTCGCCGGCTCTCATTAGCTCTACTGATAAATCACATCATCTAGGCTATCGCATTATGGAGATTGGGATATTCGGCTGTTTGGGTAAATTTTTGAGTTAATTCCCTTATACCAATTTGAGATAGGAGACGCTCCGGTGGAGCATCTCTATTGTGTTTAACTGAAATTTTCTGTATGTGCTAGTATGCTTTCTTGAATACGCGATCGCTCTAATTCACGACCTATGATTACTAGGTTGGTTTGTCGAGTTTCTCCAGTTTTCCAGGGACGATCGTAAAATTGCTCAAATCTCTGTCCAACTCCTTGAATCACTAAACGCATGGCTTTTTTGGGAACTGCAACAAAACCTTTAATTCGGTAGATTTCTTGTTGCTGTACCAGTTGCTGCAATCGATTAATTAAAATTTGCGGTTCAAATTCCTGTTCTAATGCTATGTGTACTGAATTAATCTCATCATCATGATCGTGTTCTTCCTCAGTATCGTGATGAGAAGGACGAGAATCGATATTATCTTCAACTGCGGCATTAAAACCAAGTAACAAATCTGGGTTAATTTCCCCTAGATGCGAACGTACTATTTTCACGCCGCTTGGTAATTTGTTCTGCAACCACTCATAAATCTTAGCTTGGTTATCTGAATCTACCCGATCCACCTTGCTTAGTAATACCATGTCCGCACAGGCAAGTTGATCTTCAAACAATTCTTCAATTTCCGTTTCGTGATCGATGCTGTCATCAGCTTCTCGCTGTGCAGTTAAAGCTGCCAAATTCCCCACAAACTGACCTGCTGCTAGGGCTTCACAGTCTACCACCGTCACCACACCATCAACAGTTGCCCCGTTGCGAATTTCTAGCCAGCGAAAAGCTTGGATTAGGGGTTTGGGGAGAGCTAAACCCGAAGTTTCAATCACTATATTGTCAATGCGATCGCGTCTTTTCAACAACTCCTGCATTGTCGGCAAAAATTCTTCCTGGACGGTACAGCACAAACAGCCGTTTGTCAATTCAACTATATTATTGTTGATATCATCATCATCGCAAACGCCACAGGAACGTAACAATTCCCCGTCAATTCCCACTTCCCCAAACTCATTCACCAAAACCGCAATACGACGACCCTGATTATTTTGCAACAGATTTCGTACCACTGTTGTTTTGCCAGCACCAAGAAAACCAGTAATCACCGTAACTGGTATTTTTGTACCCATACATCTGTACCTCGCAGATTTATTTACTGATATTCGACTCAAAATTCGGCGGGCATTCTGGCTTACACAGTTTTTGAATTCGGGATTTTAATCACTCTATATTCTCAACAGGCTTACAGCTGCGGGACAGCGACGGACTTGCACCGTGAACTTTCCCCCTTACCTCCAGTGGCTGACCCCCACTAGAACCGGATCTAGATCCTGAGAGTACCATTTATCAGCAAAGCAAAACAAGACATTTGAAGACCAGTGACATACTCCACAGACACCCTTACCCTTCGGGAACAGGTGAGTGTTGGCTTCTCAGTGACTCTTCTATGAAGACATTAACTGAGCTTTAAGACCGTGTGCCCCACGGTTCTTTTGTTTAAGCTAAAAGAGCAAAAAACTAGGTACAAGTCACAAGTATAATACTTCTAACTCATACCCGTAAAAAAACTATCTTCATAAGATTTCTAATTTCTACTACTTAAAGTCGAATGTTGAGTTCGTGAACTACCTACACTGACCTGACGGTACAGTGTAGGCTTCCTGTCCAACAGAAAGCGCAGTAGTGGATTTCTTGCGTCCTCCCTTACTCCGACTTACATCTGGGCAACAAGCTTCTTGATGAAGTTGTTCATGGGGGTTTCCCCCATGACCACACTTCATCGCTTTACCCCCCGTTCCAGAGGTCAAAATTCGTAGTCCCTCATCTCTGATGTTAATAGCTGCGTTCACATCCCGATCATGTTTTGTATGGCAGTTTTCGCAAGTCCAGAATCTTACATCTAGCGGTAAACTACCAACTTGATTCAAGCAGGCATGACAGGTTTTTGAACTGGGAAAGAATCTATCAACTTCCTGATATATTTTCCCTTCCATCTCTGCCTTGTATTTCAGCATTGTGCAAAACATTCCCCATCCAACCTGATGAATAGCTTTAGCTAGACAGTGGTTTTGCATCATGCCTTTGACATTAAGATTTTCCACAACAATAACTTGGTTTTCGTTAACTATCCTACGAGATAGCTTGTGCAGAAAATCCTCACGACAGTTAGTTATTTTTCTATGAACTCTAGCAACTTTTTTCCTAGCCTTAATTCGATTTTGAGAACCTTTCTGTTTTCTAGATAGCTGTTGCTGTTTAAGTTTTAAATTCTTCTGATGTTTGTTGAGTATTCTAGGATTGTCAAACTTAGAACCATCGCTAGTAACTGCAAAGTCAGTCAAACCCAAATCAATACCTATTGCTTTGCCTTGTGTATTTGATTCTGGTTTATCTTTACCGTCATCAAACAGAATAGCCGCAAAATATTGATTGGAACAGTTTTTAGATATGGTTACAGTCTTAACTTTTCCGTCAATCGGTCTATGGATTATTGCTGATACGTTCCCTATTTTGGGCAGACTTAAATAATCATCAGCAATTTTGACGTTTTGAGGATATTGTATTGACTGCTTACTATGTTTAGATTTGAATCTAGGGTATTTAGCTCGCTTTTCAAAGAAATTATTGAAACCTACACCCAAATTTAAGCAGACTTGCTGCAAACATTGTGAATAAGTTGAAGTTAGCCATTCATATTCTTTCTTTAACTGGGGAATTATCTTTTTTACTGCGTAGCCAGATAAGCCCTTACCAGTTTCTTTGTATGTTTGGTTCATCAAATTCAGGCAGTAATTCCAAAGCCAACGACAACAGCCAAAAGCTTGCGCTAGTGACTGCTGTTGCTGGGCATCTGGATATAACCTGACTTTGACAACTTTTAGCATATTAGAGTAAACGACATTTGCTATAAAAGAGTATAACATAATGGTTGCTCGTTTCCTCCATGTTCTGTTCCCTGTTCTTCCTGCGGAAGAATTTGCTCACAGAACTGTCGTCAACTCACGCGCAATTCATCTCAACACTTCCGCGAAGCGGTAAGTGTGAGGCTTCTTCCTGTTCAAGCTAACCTTTCTTTCATCAACTTTGCAGGTGATGGTGTAATACTCGAATTTAAAATTTCTGTATTAAACCGATACCCAACATTCCTAATAGTTTGAATCAAACTAGGTTGACGGGGATCTAACTCTACTTTTTTCCGTAAAGATAAGACATGAGTATCAATTGTTCGGGGATTATCAATCGCATCGGGCCAAGCCCTTCGCAACAATTCTGAACGTGACAAGGGAATTCCTCCTGCCTGCGCTAAAACATACAACAAACTGAATTCCTGCGGTGTTAAATCGATGAATTCCCCCTGAAAGCGAACTCTACGTTGTACCAAGTCAATCTGTAATGTTCCATAATCCAAGTAAGCTGGAGCAACAGGTGTACGCTTGCGACGGATTAAAGCTTCAACCCTAGCCAAAAATTCCTGCATCCCAAATGGTTTGCTCAAATAATCGTCTGCACCTGCCTTTAAACCCCCAACAATATCAGCCTCCGACGTTTTGGCAGATAGCATCAACACAAGCGGCTGCTGACGGTGTAACCAACGGCAAAACTCAATCCCATCACCATCAGACAAATCAGCATCAAGCACAACTAATGTCGGTTGATGACTCAAAAATATCTCCCTTGCTTGGTAGATGCTAGCAGCCTGATATACTCGGTAATCTAGCTGCTGCAAGTGCCAACCTAGCAATGACCTCAGATGAGGATTTCCTTCAATAATTTCAATACAAACTGAACCCACGCTAGCAAGACCCCTTCGCGTCCATGACTTCCAAAGTAACAAAGCCTAGCAGTAAGGTTTTGTAACCGTTGTTACTTCAACCGTGATTAGTTTTACTTTATCTAATCGCAAAACAGATGCAATATTTGTTAAAAGCTTACCCTAAGCCAGATAGATCACATTATTAAGTTTTTGTTATGCTAGGACTAATCAGCTCACCTTAGACATTTAATTTTCGTAAAACTGCAAACTACTTCATCGGAGTATCTTAAATTTCTCAAATTCGATAAATTTGTATGATGTCAGGAAATCACCCATAGACATTTTTTCTCTAATCGGAGTACTGTAATAAACACAACCAGATTGTTCACTGGCTCAATCATAAGAATTGCTTACCAGACCACACATTTTCTGAGTTCTGGAATAGCATGGAGATAAACTGTAGCTGCTTACATGTATTCCTTGTATTCTTTAAACGGAGAGATACCAGCTTTGAACTAATGTCAGGATTCAATAGGACTTCACTTTTTACTCCGAATACTTTATAATTATCGTCCCAAACAGATTTCAACAGCAGTTATGCTCCAAGACACACAATCAATCCGTTTTTATCAAAGATTGACCGATGCCTTCGTCGAGTTATGGAATCGTGGTTATCGCACTGACGACATGCGAATGTATCTGGATGGTTATTTAGCGGCTTTACGTAACAGCAATGCGATTGAAGCTTATCTGATCCATCGTTTAGAGGAGGAGGCTACCCGCTATTTATACGACGTTTCTAATTTTGTCGTGACCCAACCTCAAACAGAAAAGGAAGCAGGCTACTACTAGAATATTTCCTTATCCATTAGTTTATTGCTCTTGCTTTTAACTTCTTGCCGTCCACGATAATAGCACATGTTTGGCAAAAGTCAACTGCCCTAGTGAGCAAAAATTTCAAAATTGTAAAAATAATCTACAAATGATTATCCCCTCAGCAGAGTTTTACGCTTAGAACTAGCTGGGGGGATTTTGAGTTAAATCACAGAAGAGCCGGAGGGAGTTTTTAATCGGGGGAAGGGGTAATTCCTGCTCCGAAGCAGTCGGGGCTAAGTCCTTCTAATATGTTTTGGATTGTTCGGATACCCTCCCCTGGCTCCTACGGTGTATCACAATCCCCCTAAATCCCCCTAGCTCTGAAAGAGCTAGGGGTTGGGGGATCGAAAAGCCTGGGAGGCAACCCGAAAAGACTTGTGTGTACACCGTAGCCCCTGGCTCCTTTGACTAGTTCAAATGGTTGAGCAGTATTTTCCTATGAAGCTAAAGCCACTTCAACAATTTGTTGTAACTCATTTTTTTGATATAGTTCAATCAAAATATCTGAGCCACCAACAAATTCACCGTTGATATAAACTTGAGGAATTGTGGGCCAACTAGAATACTCTTTAATTCCTTGGCGAATTTCTTGGTCATCAAGGATATTCAGGGTTTCAAAAGGTACACCTAAAGTATTTAAAATTTGTACCACATTGTTAGAAAATCCGCACATTGGCATTAATTTGGTTCCCTTCATGAAAACCATAATTTTATTTTGGTGAACCAAGTTGTCGATACGTTCTTTTAGCTCTGGTGTCATGATTTTTTCTGTATTGTGATATTTGCTGAACTTAATTGTAAATCTCCTGTCCTTAGCTTTGAACTGCGGTTTGCCAAGTTTCTGGAGTATAGGTTTTGAGGGCAAGTGCGTGAATTGCCTCGGTTGACATTGCTTCTTGCAAAGATCGGTAAACTATTTGGTGTTGTTGTACTAGTCTTTTGCCCGCAAATTGCGATGAAACTACGGTAACTTGGTAGTGGTCGCCACCACCTGTCAAGTCTTGTACTTGCACTTGAGCATCAGGCATTTCAGCTTTTATCATTGCCTCGACTTGTTGCGGACTGATCATCGAAATCCCCAAAAAAACTTCTTTACTCATTATGAACTATGGGGAGTTTGCAGTAGTCATGGTTGAACCAAGATAACTTAAAAGACAAGTTATGAGTAATAAGTCTGTTTTGTAAGGGCGATTTAGACTAGGCTGTAAAATTTGATGTAAATTCGACACTTTTATTCTATACAATTTTTCTGTCATCGACTGGTTCCTAGGCTCTGTCGGGAACCCTGACTTTGAGGAACCCCGCCTCTTATTCTGACTGGAGACGGAGCCAAAGGATATGCATTCCTTGCCGGAGACTAGGAACGACTTAGAGCAAAGATATTGAGTGAAAATTGAGCCTTTAGAAAAGCACAAAGTCAACAGCCTAGATTTAGACCCCCAAACGTGATTGACAAAATAAAGACGTTCCACCCGAACGTCTTTAGAGGGGGGTTTGTTGTCACTATCCTTATTTTTGGGATGTACTGTTTCCACGGGGGGCTGGCGCATCAACAAATCCTAATTCCAATAGTTGTTGGTATGCTTTTTTACCCAAATCTCTGGTAGGGTTTTGACTTTTGATGGTTTGTACTAGTAGGGGAATTGCTAATTCGTCTTTATTTTGGGCGCGATGAACTAGTGCAAGGTTATATGTGGCTTGATCCCTCATTTGAGCCGCTTCTAGAGCCTTCTTGCGTTGCACATCGGCAACACGGTTATCAATACCAGCAAAGCTGGAGTTAAGTTCTTGGTAAAAATTGGATAGCTGGTTAAAAACAGTACGCGCTTCTTGTAGTTTCTTGACAGCAACATCATATTGTTTGGAATTTGCTGCACTTTCCGCGTCGCTCATCAAGCGTTTACCACCATCGATGCTTAATAGACTGCTGCTATTTTGAGAAGATGGACGTAAAACATTGGGGTCATTAGGGTCGATGGGTTGCTGGGGGTTAGGACTGTTGCTAAGTGATGGAACTTGGGCATGTACGGGTAATAATAAGGCAAAGGTTGCCACTAGTGATAGTGAGACGCTACGAATGAGGACAACCGAGGTAGGGAGGTTCATAGGGTGTTTGAAGGGTGATAAATAGTTATAGGGAAATATAATCTTCGGGTATCTTAACTTTGTTTTGGATTTTGACAAAGTAAGGTCCCATACTAAGTCCCTTTGGTTTAGACTGAAAGTCAATTAAATTGAGTTCCCGCACCTCCTGCAAAATAGCTGACATATTTGTTATGAGCGATCGCATAAATAATCCAATAAGCAATAATCCAATAAACTATCCAAGTACATCTCTAGGCACAGGCACACCTAAAATTAACCTGGGAATGATCTTACAACGGGGCGGGGAAGAATTGGCTTTGGAGAAAGTAAGCGATCGCTTTACTGTTCGTCCGGCTCAAAATATATCATCAAAGGATTTATCATTAGTAAATTGGGGTAATTGGCAACGTCATATTCCTATTGCCAACTTAGAATTATTCACCGTCAGCCCAAATGAGTTGGAAGCCTCAATGGCGATGGCTCGTAATTCCCAAAGTATCACTTTTGCCAGCCATGTTTACCAAATTAAGAACAACCCTGGCAATTTTGTTTATTTGGATGATCAAATTACAATTCAATTTGCGCCAGAGATTGATTCGGCGAAAATCAAGACATTTGCTAGCAGTTTGCATTTGAAATTAGATAAACCTGTTGATGGATTAAATAACACTTTTGTTTTTACTGTTGGTAAAGAAGCGGTTGAAAATCCGATCAAAATCACCAATAGGTTGCAAACACTGCCGGAAGTTTTAGCGGCAGAAGCCAATATTGTGATTCAACAAGAGCCACATTATCAACCCCGTGACCCTTTATTTTCTCAACAATGGTATCTCAGTCATAAAGGGGGGAATCAATTGGCTTTAAATTCCCACATTATGGTGGAAAAAGCTTGGGATTTGACTCGTGGCTTGCGTTCGGTGGTGGTGGCTGTGGTGGATGACTCTTTTGATTTGAATCATCCTGATTTTCAGGGGAGTGGGAAAATTGTCGCCCCTAGGGATTTGAAGGAAAATGATTTTCTACCCCTCCCCAATGAACAAGAAGCCAGTCATGGTACTGCTTGTGCGGGAATAGCGATCGCTGAAGAGAACGGGACGGGTATTGCTGGGGTGGCACCCGGATGTGCTTTGATGCCAATTCGCACCACGGGCTACTTAGATGATGAGTCAATTGAACAAATTTTTGATTGGGCAGTGGAAAAAGGTGCCAGTGTCATTTCTTGCAGTTGGGGAGCCTCGGCGGTGTACTTCCCCCTCTCGATGCGTCAGCGGGCAGCCGTTACTAGGGCAGCAACCAAAGGACGTAGTGGTAAAGGTTGTGTGATTATTTTTGCTGCTGGGAATGCCAATCGCCCGGTGAGTGGGGTTGTTAGTGAGCGGAATTGGGCAAAAAATATTGTTTCTGGTGATACTAAATGGTTAAGTGGTTTCGCTGTACACCCAGATGTGATTACAGTAGCAGCATCCACCAGCTTGAATAAAAAAGCGGCTTATAGTAATTGGGGTGAAAATATTTCTGTATGTGCCCCAAGTAACAATGCACCACCAGGGATGTGGTTTCAAGCAACAGGATATGTCTACACTCAACCGGGGATTGCTGGGGCATTACCAGGATTAGGAGTGTTTACAACCGACCAATTGGGTGCCGCAGGTTACGATTTGGGGAATTTTACCAATACCTTTGGTGGGACTTCCAGCGCCACACCGGTTGTTGCGGGTGTTGCGGGGTTAATTTTATCAGTTAATCCTGATCTGACAGCGCGGCAGGTGAACAATATATTAGAGGAAACAGCAGATAAGATCATTGATACCGAGGCAGATTTGCAGTTAGGGCGACGTGAAGGAACCTATGATGAAAAGGGTCACTCCCAATGGTTTGGTTATGGGAAGGTGAATGCAGCCCGTGCAGTAGAGGCAGCCAAGAAGTTGCGAGCAATTCCGAATGTGGGAAATCGGCAAATCTCCGCCAAAAACATCAATAAAATTGCTATCCCCGACAATAATCGCCAAGGAGTTAAAAGCGCGATCGCATTTTCTGATGCCAGCCTAGTCAAAGATATACAAATTACCGTTAATATCAACCACGATTTTTTAGGTGATTTAGAAATTTATCTCATCGCCCCCAACAAGCAACAGATATTATTGCAAAGTCGGACGTTAGGAAGAAGCAATCAATTGCAGGGTCATTTTAGTACAGCTACAGAACCAGCGCTGATGCAATTGGCTCACCAACCAGCGGCAGGTAGGTGGTATCTCTGGGTTATTGACTATGTACCAGAAGATATAGGTACTTTGAATAGTTGGGAATTAACTTTAGGATTTTAACTATCATATTCTTCTCAAGCCTGATTAATAAATCTTAAAGATGGGCTTAAATCTGGGATTTGTGACCCTGAACTTGGGACTCTTGATCCGGGAAATTTGCCATGTTCGCCAATTCTCGATGACGCAGCTTGACTTGATTAATACTTAATTTTTGCAAAGTCTTGGTTAAATCGTGGGTCAAAAAACGGGCATCCTGTTTGACACAACTCCGGATATATTTGGCAACTGGAATCGGCATCCCAATGTCAATATTGACGTTAGTCCCCCAACTGGGATTCAAGTCACTGTAATTAATGCTAACGGGTAAAATTTGTACTCCCAATCCTGGATGGTCTGATTCTGCCCTCAAAGCCAAACGAGCAATCCCCGGCTTGAGTGGGTGAACTCTCCCTTTGCGGATACCCCCTTCTGGAAAAATCACCAATACTTGACCATTTACAAGTAAATCCACTGCATGACGCAAAGAGGTAATAGATGGATTTTGGGGTTCAACAGCAAAACCACCCAAGCGACTGATAAACCATCCCTGTATTCCTGTACATTCGGTGGCAGTCACCATGAATCGTAAATCTCGCCCGCTAACATACCTACCAGCCGCAAAAGGCACCAATAGGGCATCCCATCTAGATCTATGGGTGGGAGCAAGAATTACAGGACCTGTGGCTGGGATATTATTTTGCCCAGTTACTTCAATTTGCCCAAAAAAATTGGGTAATAGCAACTTAGTTCCCAAGAAATATGCCAGACTACTCAGGCTAGGAGAAATTAGCGAGGTTTTGCAAGCAATGTGAGAGTTGGTATTATTTTTCCCTAGCTTGCGATCGCTTTGATCAGAGGAAGAGCAAAGTTCAATCATAACGGTGGTTGCTAAATGACGGGTGAAGATGTGATGAAAACTCTGATTAGATACACCGTAGATTTTCTTCCTTGAATTTTGTTACACCTACTGGACAGTTTCATCTTTGTCCTTTGAATTTACCGAGTTTGAACGCTGTCGCCGATGTAAAAACCAGTTTTGTAACTGTTGACGGCAACTAGATTCTAAAATACCTCCAACAACACGCAGATGATGGTTAGATACTGAGCTATCTGGGATATTCGCAACAGTCCGCACCGCCCCGGTTTTGGCATCATCTAGTCCATACACGAGATTGGCAAGTCGAGCTTGAACTATAGCCCCCGCGCACATCGGGCAAGGTTCTAGAGTTACATAGA
Organism: Calothrix sp. PCC 6303; assembly: GCF_000317435.1. Classification (NCBI taxonomy): domain Bacteria; kingdom Bacillati; phylum Cyanobacteriota; class Cyanophyceae; order Nostocales; family Calotrichaceae; genus Calothrix; species Calothrix sp. PCC 6303. The sequence goes on along the minus strand of NC_019751.1, from coordinate 4,289,442 downwards.
GAGTACACCCATGCAAGCGCCAAGTTTCTAACTTTTGAGCCGCTTTTCTGATAGCGACGATCTCCGCATGAGCCGTAGGATCATGGTCGCGTTCTTTTCTGTTTTCTCCTTCAGCAATCAGATTACCGCCGGAGTCAACTATGACAGCGCCCACAGGAATATCACCTCCATCACCTGCTAATTGGGCTAATTGTAAGGCGTGGCACATCCATTGTCTATGTATAAGATAATCTGAGTATTTTATTAACATTTTCTTATTTTGGTCAATATTTTAGCTGCATCTGGAAATTGCTCAATGAGGGCAGTAGGCAGGTTTTTGGAAGAAGCTTGTGCATGAAAGCAAAAACTTTCCCTTTAGACGCATTTTTATATCAGTAGATTGCTGTTGAAGATTGTCACTGTATATTTAATTAATAAAACTTTATTTATGTTTATAATAATTTACATATATTAAATTTTGTTGTTCTGTGGGTCTAGATTCTGTCGCTAAGGATAATTTTTTAGGTATTCACGGAGTACATAGAGAGAAGATTACTACAATAGTTTTAGAGGTAATTCGATGGAAACCCGCTATGTACATAGAAAAAACCTTGATTCTCAAAATGATGATTTTTAATCAAGTTGGTGAGTTTTTTCATGAATCCAGGATATAAAAAGTTGATCAAGACCAGATAGACAGAGCAATTTGGTTGATTGTTACTCAATTATTAATAAACCGTTACGAGATAGGAGTATCTATGCGACTACGCCGTTTGGTAGACTTGAAAACTGAAACGGCTGTTGGGAAACGGCGCGAAATCAAGCAATTTAGAGGGCAGACTCTGTGGAAAATACTCTTGGGTTAGAAATTATTGAGGTAGTAGAACAAGCAGCGATCGCTTCCTCCCGTTGGATGGGGAAAGGGGAGAAAAATACTGCTGACCAAGTTGCAGTTGAAGCAATGCGTGAGCGGATGAACAAAATCCACATGCGTGGAAGAATTGTAATTGGTGAAGGCGAACGTGACGAAGCACCAATGCTCTACATTGGCGAAGAAGTTGGTATTTGTACTCGCGCTGATGCACAAAACTTTTGTAACCCTAGCGAATTAATTGAAATTGATATCGCAGTTGACCCTTGCGAAGGTACCAATTTGGTGGCTTACGGTCAAAACGGTTCAATGGCAGTATTAGCAATTTCCGAAAAAGGTGGTTTGTTTGCAGCACCTGACTTCTACATGAAGAAACTAGCTGCACCCCCACAAGCCAGAGGTTTGGTAGATATCAATAAATCTGCTACCGAAAACCTGAAAATTCTTTCCGAGTGTTTAAATCGTTCGGTTGAGGAATTGGTAGTTGTGGTGATGGATCGTCCACGTCACACAGAATTAATCCAAGAAATTCGTAACTGTGGCGCTAGAGTACGATTGATCAGCGATGGTGACGTTTCTGCTGCTATTTCCTGTGGTTTTTCTGGAACCAACATTCACTGTTTAATGGGTATTGGTGCGGCTCCTGAAGGTGTCATTTCTGCTGCGGCAATGCGTTGCTTGGGCGGACATTTCCAAGGACAATTAATCTATGATCCTGAAGTTGTCCAAACCGGTTTAATTGGGGAAAGCCGCGAAGGTAACTTGGCTAGATTGAAGGAAATGGGCATTACCGACGGAGACAAAGTTTATAACTGCGATGAATTAGCTTCAGGTGAAACTGTCTTATTTGCAGCTTGTGGTATTACTCCTGGAGTATTAATGGAAGGTGTACGTTTCTTCCATGGTGGAGCCAGAACTCAAAGTTTGGTAATCTCCAGCCAATCACAAACCGCTCGCTTTATCGATACAATTCACATGTTTGATTCACCTCAAACAATTAACCTGCACTAATTCAATTAATCGGGAGTGGGGATGAGGGAATAGGAAATAAAAGGTCAAGAAGAGGAAAAGGGGCAGGAAGCAAGGGGGAAAACGGTAACGGAGAGAAGCTCTCTCAGACTCCGACAAGTGCAAGAACGCCTTGTAAGGGCGTAGCTCTGATTTATGTTCCACTTCGCTGCACGCAAGCGGGAATAGCTCAGTCCCCCCGCTCCCTGTTCATGAATTCCCCCTGCCTCTTCGGTGAGAGAGACTTTGCCGTGAAACGACGAGGAATCTCTTCTGACTTGGTGATTATTCACTTACTCAGACCTTTAGAACCAATTCCCGATTCCCGATTCCCTGCTCCACAAACATTGTTAGAAATTACCATTTAGCAAATGAATATAGTAGTAGTGGGCTTGAGCCACAAAACAGCCCCTGTTGAAGTCCGGGAAAAACTAAGTATTCCAGAGCCTCAATTAGAAAGTGCGATCGCACAACTTCTCAATTATCCTCACATAGAGGAGGTTGCTATCCTTAGCACCTGCAACCGTCTCGAAATTTATATTGTTGCCCACGAAACTGAATTAGGAATTAGGGAAGTAACTCAGTTTCTTGCTGACTACAGTAAGCTGCCTGTACCAGCCTTGCGTAGCCATTTGTTCATGCTGCTTCACCAAGATGCAGTTATGCATATCATGCGGGTTGCTGGTGGTTTAGATAGCCTAGTTTTGGGTGAAGGACAAATTTTGGCACAGGTCAAAAATACCCACAAATTAGGGCAGCAATATGGTGGCATCAAAACTATTTTAAATCGTTTATTTAAACAAGCTCTTACCGCCGGAAAACGAGTCCGCACTGAAACCAGCATCGGTACAGGGGCAGTATCTATTAGTTCGGCTGCTGTCGAATTAGCCCAGATGAAAATCCAAAGCTTTGCAAGTTGTCGGGTGACAATTCTCGGTGCCGGAAAAATGTCACGACTATTGGTACAACACCTCGTATCCAAAGGCGCAACACAAATTTCCATTGTCAACCGTTCCCTAGGACGCGCCCAAGAACTAGCAAAACAATTTGGCGAAGAATTGGTTAAATGTCATCTATTACCAGAAATGATGACAGTAATTGCCGAAAGCCATATAGTATTTACTAGCACCTCTGCTACTGAACCAATTCTGGATCGTGGCAAATTGGAAATGGTATTAGAACCTAGCCAACCTTTGATGCTATTTGACATCTCGGTACCCCGAAATGTTCATACTGATGTCAATGAACTTGAACATGTCAAAGCCTTTAATGTGGATGACTTGAAGGCAGTGGTAGCACAAAACCAAGAAAGCCGACGCAAAATGGCACAGGAAGCCGAAGGACTTTTGGATGAAGAAGTCGCAGCTTTTGATTTGTGGTGGCGAAGTTTAGAAACCGTAACAACCATCAGTTGTTTGCGAAATAAAATTGAAACAATCCGTGAACAAGAATTAGAAAAGGCATTATCACGCTTAGGTTCTGATTTTGGTGACAAACAGCAAGAAGTAATCGAGGCTTTAACTAGGGGAATTGTCAACAAAATTCTACACGACCCCATGGTACAACTACGCGCCCAACAAGACGTAGAAGCACGTCGTCATTGTATGCAAACCTTACAGACGCTGTTTAACTTGGATGTTGAACAAGCAGTTTAGGCTTAGTTTTCATGGTTGTAGAGACGTAGTATTACTACGTCTCTACACAATGCTCAAAATAAAATTCACCTCATTAACGAGTTTTGACCGTCAACACATGAGGCGGTGTAGAATCTGGTGGATAAATTAAGTCTACTTGGATATTCCGCTTACTGTTAGTTGGCATTTTTAACTCTAACAGTGGCTGAAGAACCTGTGCAGTGCGATGCCACAAATGAACATAGCGGGTAATTTTCTTGCCACTATCGTCGGCATAAATTAATCTAACTGTACCTCGGAAAAACGGAAAATCTAGGGAAGGTTGGCGAAAGCGAAGATTCTTTTGAGATAATTTATCTTCCTTTAGAGGTGTCTCTAAAGTAACGCTAACAGTTTGATTTTTGCTAGTGTTATTACTGAGAGGTAAACTTAAATTATATTCCACTCCATAATTACCATGTGCCTCATATGCAGTATCTGGGTAACGTACCAGCATCTTTGCTGTTTGGTTTTGTTCGGTACCTAAACGCCCGCCTCGCAAAGTAACCAAGCCATAAGAAATAGCTTTACCAGGTTGGGGAATATTCAGAATTGAAGCATTTTTATCAGTTAGAGTCGCTTTCCACTGGGAACCTTGGGATACTCCAGCCACACGCCCGTAAATTAGGCTACCACTAACGGCATCAGGGGGAGTCGGTATTTTGTCACGAGGTCCTGCAAAGCTGCCATTCTTCAAGAGATTTTGCCACTCAGCTAAATTGGGAGGGCGTTCGGAACCATCAATATTTTTCTTGGCGAACATTGCCATACTAGCAACGTATATTTTATTACTACTATTCAAATGCATAAAGCTAGAACGACCATTTACTGGTTTTTCTAAACCGCGTACTGGTATGGGAAGATTTATTAACATCCGACTTTGCTGGGGAGGAATTACTAACTTTGCTGGAAAATTAGCTTGTCTTACACCCCGCAACACATCAGCAACTGCCCTTGCACCAGGTCCAGAAAAAGCTTTAGCATCAGAATTTTCCTGATATGGTGGCAAAGTGACAAATGGCGCTTGCGTCATTAGGTAGCTAGCAGCTTGAGGTATCTCGATTGTCACAGGTTGCTTGCTGGGATTATGAACCATAACACCGATGTAAAGCGTTTGTAAGTCTTTTGGGGTGTGTGTATAGTGGTGGGCAAATAAATCGAATTTTCCTTGAAACGGGAAATTTAGATGTGCAGCGGGATTTTTCTTGGCTTGTGGGGGGAAAGTTGAAAGTAAAATTCCTTCAGTTTTGATCCACTCTGGACTGTTGCTGTTAAAAACAGGAATATTATTCAGTTTCCCAGGTAAAGGGCGAACTTCTCCTAACTGGATGACCTCTTGGGGTGCGGGTTTAGTTGGTGTTTGGGCAGAAACTTGTTTTACTTGGCTTGTATATTTGAGGTAGGAAGTAGTTAGGATGGGGAAAACTACTAATCCAGCTATCAATATGGAGATTTTGACTGGAAATTTTGACATTAAGATTATTTTTTTTAAGACTCACAACCAATTAATAAATAGATACAATTGCTTGGGTATGAATTCGGCTATTTGAGCTTAAGATTTTGGGTTACGGAAAAATGAGGGTTTGTGGTGATGAGCGATCGCACTTTTCGATCAACTCTAGTAAACGCGAAGTCAATCTAAATTAATTTATTTATGCAATTTGCACCCTTGTACCCAATCATCCATCAGATTCTCAAACCAATATTTCCTCAATGTCTATGGAGAGGGGATAACAGTTCCAAAAACATCGCTCTTTCCTTTGACGACGGACCTCATCCAGAATATACACCGCAACTTTTAGCAGTTTTAGACCGCTACCAAATTCCCGCTACCTTTTTTTGGCTGGGTATTTGCGTCAACCGCTTCCCACAAGTCGCAAAGCTAGTATCCGATGGCAATCACTGGATCGGCTTACATGGCTATAATCATCATAACTTTCCCCTACTTTCTGCAACCCAATTACAGGATAGTCTCCAACAAACTCAAGCAGCGATTTTCAATGCTTGTCATCTTCTTCCCACACAAGTCCGTGATGTTCGACCCCCAAATGGAACATTTACACCTAAAACTTTAGAATTACTACATCGGTGGAATTATCGACCTGTAATGTGGACTGTTGTACCTGAAGATTGGGTTAGACCAGGTGTAAATACTGTTGTCGAAAGGGTTTTAAATCAAGTGAAAAATGGTTCCATTATTGTTTTGCATGATGGATACTTCGGTGGAGAAGATGTTGCCAAAACTACGGATATTTTAATCCCTCGACTTTTAGAGCGGGGCTACAACTTTGTCACAATTGATGCTATGCATCAACAAGAAGCAGGGAGTAGGGGAAAATAACCCCTACATTCCGGTATATTTACCTTCAAATAGCTGTAATATCAACCTCGCAATTTTGAGTTGGTCTGATTCTTTTCTTTCACGGGTACATCTTCTTGTACCTCATCAGTACCTAACAAATGTTGCACATCACTTAAAGAAGTTAGTTTCGCATTTGCTTCCTCTGGCAACTCACTTATGTACTCAACTAAATCCTCTACTCTACAGTTGAGTGCTTTACAAAACTTTATTACCCGATCGATATGATCAGTTCCGGTTCTTCCGCTTTCCCAGTTCTGAATTGTGCTTTCGGTGACACCCACCAAACGCGACAACTCTAATTGGGTCAATCCCGCCTTTTCACGCAGAAAAGCTATTCTCGGTTTTGCTTTCTGTTTCACAGCTACAGCACTTATATAAGTTGACTATAGCCGTTAATCGTAACACCAAAAAAAAACTAACGCCCAGAAATTTTAACCAAGATCTTGACACCCTTAAGATCTTTGGTTAAAGTATTTAAGTATAAGGCGAAAGCGAGAAATTCGATAACGCCGGATTAAAGAAGACGAAGCGCAAGCGAAATAGTTTCTTAGAAAAAGCGAACTCGTCTGGAATAAGCAAAGTGAAATATGTAGCTCTGATTATTCGCAGCGGGGGAAAAGATAACATTATTATCTCACAAAACCCTTATGTAAAGAGTATTTGAGATATTAACGTTTGAATTTCATGGCTCAAACAAAACCAACTTCAACACACAATTAATGAGGTCTAAATAACATGTTGAAGAAGTCATTTACATTTGGTTTGTTAGCTGCGGGATTGATGGTTGCTCCCACTGCTGCATTTGCAGATCAGTACTCAGGAAGCAACACAGTAATCCAACAATCATCAGTAACATCTGGTTCTGATAACGTGACTGGTCAGTCTGCTGATGCAATCACTATCCAGCGTCAGCTTAAAAGCGGATATCCAGTATGTTTCCCTGGAAACCAAGTTGCTGGTGCTAACGCCGTTATTGGTCAAGGTAGTGTCACTATCGGTGAAGGTAATGTAACCGGACAGTCTGCATCTTCCACCACCGTCCAATCACAGTCTGGTAATTGTGCAGCCTATCCTTACATTTATTTACCTTAGAAATCAATTAATTTGAAATTGAAATCTGGGGTTACATCTAGTTACACCTGGGAATCAATTAAATTCTCTGGTGTGGGGACGTGATATGTTGCGTCCCTACATAAAAATACAGACGTGATGTATTACGTCTTTAGAATAAAAACCGAAATCACACACAACAATTAGGTCTATCTACAATCATGTTGAACAAATCATCTATCTTTGGTGTACTTGCTGCTGTAATTGCGATCGCTCCTTCTGCTGCATTCGCTCAGGATCAAGTTACTGGTAGCAATAGCACAGTTATTCAAAATTCATCCACTGTTGGTGGTGGTAACGTTACCGGACAAAATGCCGATGCTGCTACCTACCAGAACCAATTCAAAAACCAATTCTGCGGTAGTGGAAATCAAGTAGCTGGTTCTAACACAGGTATCGGTCAAGGTAGCGGAACTGCTGGTTTCGGTAATGTGACTGGACAAAGTGGTACTTCCACCACTAGCCAAAATCAATCTAGTGATTGCAGCTATCCTTACTACGGTTACTAATTGGGAAACTGATTTTTTCAGGTAAATTCTACTAAGTTCCTTACTTCTTCATAGAGACGCGATATATCTCGTCTCTACGATAAAACTTCCAAACACACACAACTAATTAGGTCAGGTCTTTAAACATCATGTTAAATAAAGCATCCATCTTCGGTGTACTTGCTGCTGTAATAGCGATCGCTCCTTCTGCTGCATTCGCTCAAGACCAAGTTACTGGTAGCAACAGTACAATTATTCAAAATTCATCCACAGTTGGTGGTGGTAACGTGACTGGACAAAATGCCGATGCTGCTACTTACCAGAACCAATTCAAAAACCAATTCTGCGGTAGTGGAAGTCAAGTAGCAGCTTCTAATACAGGTATCGGTCAAGGTAGCGCAACTGCTGGTTATGGTAACGTAACTGGACAAAATGGTACTTCCACCACCAGCCAAAATCAATCTAACGCTTGCTATTCACCTTACTACGGTTACTAATACTGGATTAAGTAGTTGTGCAAAATTAATTGTACATTCCGGAAACTCGAAGTCCTTAGGTGCGCGGAGCGTGTCAGTTTAGGACTTATGCTTCCTCCGTTGCAATGACAATATATATTTAATTTTGCGTAAGCGCTTATTTGTAGAGACCAGACAAATTTGGTCTCTGCAAAAACAAAAATTTTCTGAATTCAATTCAATCTAAACCACACACAACTCATTAGGTCAAGGTTAAAACATCATGTTGAACAAAGCATCCATCTTCGGTGTACTTGCTGCTGTAATTGCGATCGCACCTTCCGCTGCATTCGCTCAGGATCAAGTTGCGGGTAGCAATAGCACAGTGAATCAAGGTTCTACAACAATAGGTGACTTTAACACCACTGGACAAAGTGGTAGTTCCTCTACATACCAAGACCAATTCAAAAACCAATTCTGCGGTGGTGGAAACCAAGTAGCTGGCTCCAATACAGGTGTTGGTCAAGGTAGTGGAACTTTTGGTTACGGTAACGTAACTGGACAAAGTGGTTCTTCCACAACCGGACAAACCCAAACCAATGCTTGCTCTACACCTTACTACGGTTACTAATTTGATGAAACAGGGAAATCAATTTGATTTTCCTGATTCATGAATAGCTCACAAAAGTCAAAAAAAATCTGGTTAAGCAAGCTGTTTGTATTGAAAAATGTGAATCAATCAAATTCACAGCTTCTGCAACACTAACTTGTAACCAGTAACACACAACTAATTAGGTCTAGAAAGATGAAGAAAAAAATCTACACTTTCAGTTTTCTAATTTCTGCTTTGATTATATCCCCCAGTGCTGCATTTGCCCAACAAGATGCTGGTGCAAATCAGTCCATGAGTCAAACCACTGTAATTTCTGGCGGAGGAAATTCAGTTAATCAAAGTGGTAAACAAATTACTGGACAAACTCAAATCAAAACTGGTTCGGCTTGTGGAAATCAGATTGCTGCTGCAAACCAAGTTTTAAATCAGGGTGCGCTGGTGCTTGGTGACAATAATACTGTTAGTCAAAGTGCTACCCAACAAACGCTTCAACGACAAATTAATGCGGCTCTTGGTTGTTATTAGTTTGTTATCAAAGCTTGATTAATTCTTAAAGATTGAATTTTGGTTTTGCTGATTTCCTTGCTGTGGGGCAAAAAATCAGCTTTCGTCATTATCTTAAGGATGATACAGCCATGCCTAAGCCAAGATTACTATTTTCCCTTGCGATCGCTTCGATAATTATCTTACCAGTTGGCATTGCTGATGCTGGTGGTGTCAATATTCAAACAAGCAATGTGCAGATGACATTGGGAGGAAATGGAGGTGTGTCTATTAAGACTACCCCCAGAACACGTAGTCGAGTTCGAGCAAACAGAAACACACGTAAACTCAATTGCTACGGTGTGAGTCGTCGTAGTCAGAGTCGTAATGGTAGTAATCAAGTTTACAGTTCTACTTCTACAACAACTTGTAATTAATTCTAAATAGGTAAAAATATGAAGTCAAAATTACTTCTGCTTAGTGCTTTTTCTATTTCCGCTATTTCTGCGTTCATCCCAACTTTCAGTCCTTCAGCTAAAGCTGTATGTGTTCTTACTGATGTTGGTGTTCAAGTTGCTATCCATCCTAAAAATACTGTTGCTAACCAAAATAACAATGTTAACCAACAGGCTAGTGATGATTGCTATGGTAATTCAGCTACAACTACCGGAGTGCAAGTTTACCACGGTTCTGGATCTGTAAATCAAAACCGTGATAGTACTCAAATAGTGAACGGGAATGGTAGCAATCCCACAGGTATTAATATGGCACCTATTAAGGTTCCTATTAATGTTCAAGTTGATGTCCCCGCGTATCCAACTCTAAAAAAATAAATAATTTTTTCGTTTTTCTTGCATAGTGACTGAATATTTCCTCCCAATGATACTTGGGAGGTTTTCTATTTTGTGCTATCCAAAGAATAATCAATAAAAATTCTGTATTTAAAATTTAATTGCGATGCGAACTCTACTACTATATACTTGTGCGGTGGTTCTGACTATTTCTATTGCTGCGGTTATCACTAATAATTTGTCTGTTGATTTGGATAGTTCACCAGTAAGTAAACCTGTGAGTGTTGATATACCTAATTTGACAAGGTTTGCTAATCAAAACTCCAATAGTATATCCGGCTCTAACAGTTCTCAAAAAACTGCGATTACTATCAAGGCGGAAAATATGAACCAGCCTCATGTTTTGGTGATTAATTCTAATGGTTCTAAGTTAGAAGGCGAAATTATCATGAATAGTAAGGTAATTCAGAAATTCGATAATAACAACTTAGAGGTTAATTTATCACCTTATTTATCCAAAGGTCAGCAAATTTTAGAAGTGAGGGGAAAGTATGAACCAGCTTCTTCGATAGTCAATTTGGAATTAAATTCTTCGGGCAATAATACAATTCAGCAAAGTAGTGGAACTGGGAAATTAGATTATCAAGTTGCTTTAAATGTGCAGTAAGGGATTTGTATTTTTATAATATATAGGGCTTGCTGTATAGCCCTTTCGGGCATCCAAGAAACGCGTAGCACAGCGTTGGCTGTAAAAGTCTTCTAGTGAGGGTAGGGAACTCTTAACAGTTTTACCCTTATTTTTTCCATTTTTTTTATACTCCAATAAATCTGAATGCAAGTTTTTTAAACCTTAAACCTTTATTTCCTTGCACTTTCCCCGGAGAAAAAATCCCGAAAGTGTTGATAAATAAGTGTTTTATAGTTATTCAGCAAGGATAGAGCGTCTGTTACTATCCATCCCCACCTTATAGAAGCATGGGGAATTCCGCAAATTTCGTTAAAATCGGATTGCTATATATACTAATTGTTTGTGCATGACCAAGACTAATGGTGCGTGACACCGGATTAATATTTATCTTTAGACCTGAGGAGCTTTCATCGTGTCACACACCCTACAAGCTGTTCCCTATTGCCCCTCTAAATAACTTAAGCCTAGTTGAGGGCAACTAGGCTTGGAAAATTTAAGAGCAATCAAACTGTTTTAATACTTAGAAGTAGAAATTGACAAAGTTACTAAAGTTGGACATCTGACAAGTAAACTCAGCATTTGCTGTTTTTCCGCTTTGGGATTTGGTTAGCTACTCCAGTAATGGAAGCTGAACCACTTTGTTTTGTCGCTGATGTTTACTTTGGGTTCGTGATGGCGAGACGCTTAATCATCGATCCCTTTTATTTTTGTTCTTTGCGTCTCTACTATCTAAAATATCACCTATTTTTACTTTGATAACTAACTCTTAATGTATATTTACGAAGTTAGAGGAAGTCTCGTTATTTCAGGGCAAGATCTCTCTGACTAGTCTTAATGTTTCGCAATCAAACTGTTTTTTTGCTCCAATCAGACTTCCAATCCCACATGACTGGGTTTTCGTCAAGATGATCGGTGACAATACGTCCAATTGTGTCTATTTGCAGGAGTTCTGCGTCGGAAAGTTTGACGGTTGCAGCTGCGGCATTAGCGGTGACTTGTTCAGCATAGCGGGCTCCAACAATAGCATGGCTTTGGGGTTGGGCGATTAACCACGCGATCGCTAGTTGGGCTAAAGTACAGTTATGCTGTTGTGCTATTGGTTGTAGTTTCTCTAGTGCTTGGTGAGCGCGTTCAAAATTTTCACCTTGAAATAGCTTATTATCAATTCGGTTATCGTCGGCATCAAATTTGTGTCCAGGTGCAAATTTCCCGGTTAGAAGTCCCTGAGCTAGGGGAGAATAGGCAATGATGGAGATTTGGTTGGCTACACAGTAGGGGACTGCATCCTTTTCTACGTAGCGCCAAAATAGGGAATATGGTGGTTGTAAACTGTCGATGCGCTCATATTTTGCAGCTTCTTCCAGTTGCTGACAAGAAAAATTGGATACACCAATTGCTCTGATTTTACCCTGTTGTTTGAGGTCACTTAATGCTCTCATGGTTTCTTCGATGGGGACATGTTCGCTATTAAATGAGCCAGAGGGCCAATGAATCTGATATAAATCTATGTAGTCAGTTTTGAGATTTTTGAGAGAATTCTCACAAGCTGTCATTACTTGGTCATATTTGAGATGATTAGCGAAAACTTTAGTCGCGTACTCAACATGCGATCGCACATCGGATAAAGCTTCGGCTACAATTTGTTCAGAATGTCCATTCCCATAAACTTCGGCAGTGTCAATGGTGGTAATTCCTGCTTCGTAAGCAGCCCTAATTGCTTTAATTGAGTCAGCATCTTCGATACCCACCCATAATCTTTTACCAGCTTGCCAAGTCCCCATCAAAATTGGGGTAATGTAGATATCGGATATCCCTAAACGTCGCTTTTCCATAGATACTAAACCGCAGAAGTAGAATATACTTTGTTCTAGTTGCTCAATATCACAACAAATAACCTACCTATCCTATCTGAATCTTTGTATTCAGCGTATCCTCAAAAAGTTGGAGATAAGTAAATGAACAGAATTAATTACATATTATTTATTTACCAATCCTGTGCTAGCTAAGGATTTAAGACCAAATTTTTGTGTAATTAATTTTGTTGGACTACTTATCTAAACTCCATCGAACTATGATTAATTAATTTAAGTATTTTGAACTAACCTTGACAAATCAACTTAAATACCTGCCAATAAATAAATACGGCTTGGCATTACATACAACAACACCTGAATTAGGTTTAGCAATTAGTAACTTTCAAGAGCCGATGGTATCCCATGTCTGGAATTTGGAACGTGAGTTATCTAGCCAGATGCACGGCTACCTATCAGAGTTTATCAAGCCGCGAACCTGGAATGATTTGGCTTTTATTGCTGTAGCTAAAGGTCCAGGGGGTTTTACTGGTAGTAGAATTGGTGTGGTTACGGCTAGAACTCTAGGACAACAGTTAGATATCCCCGTATTTACAGTTTCTACTTTAGCCGCAGTTGCTTTTCACGAAGGAAAAAAACAACACCAAAAAAATATAGCTGTGGAAATGCCTGCACAACGAGGTAAATTATTCGGAGGAATCTATCAAGTTACACCCGATGCTGGGGGAGTGAAGGAGTTATTAGCAGATACTTTGTTGACACCGGAAACCTGGAAGGAACAGTTAACTAGTTGGGATAGTAGTTATCATCTGGTGGAAGCAAAATCAAATTTAGCTGCAACGGTTGTAGATATCTTAGAACTAGCTTATTTGGAATGGCAACAAGGTATCTTACCAACTTGGGAACAAGCATTACCTTTTTATGGGCAAAATCCCGTGGACTGAGATGCTTCATATCTCTTTTAATATATATAAATCTTATCTGATACCTCAGAATTTATAATTAATCATCATTGTTAAGTTTGGTAAATAAGTTCCCGAATAGAGTTAAGCTAAATTTTGTGGCTAAATTCAATTCAGTTAAACCTTGTCCATCATTAAAGGTGTGGTCTGAATAATTAGATGCTCCGCATTAACGTTCATGCGGGGAAGCAAATTATGCAGAGTTGTAAGGTATACATAAAATGACTTATCCCAAACTAATATAAGTCCATAAGACTGGCTACCGCTATTCACAACCCTGATATGCAGCTGCATTTTTAAAATAGGTACAGTTTGATTCATTGAATAGTGTTTGTGTTAATGCTTTGACTACTATCAAAGTAATCTCTCCCATAAAGTTTGGCGCAGTTTGTCCAAACTCTTAAGTAATGTGAATGTGTGGCAAGTAGTTTTCTTTACAATGATATAAGGTTCAAAACAAATGCAAAAGAACAGCGAACTTAATATCAACCAGGGTTCTAATCTCAGATGGAAATTAGAAGACAGAAATAATCCCTTTTCCGCAGGACAATTTTTATCGTTTAAAACAGTTGGCAAACCGTTATAAGCGGTTCGCTTTAAGCTAGAAAAGTTAATAGTATCAAAGCTAATTTACGCTTCAATGTGCAGGGTAGTTGTGTATCTACTTGATTGAGTCATATTTGAAGCTGAGTTAGCCGTGTTTTGACATGTCAGACTATCAGTCATTATACAGTGAAAAGAAAACTTCAAAGGATAGTCTGTACTCTGATTAATTGTCGCCAATATATAGGTCAAATTTAGGTCAAATAGGTCTTTTTGTCCTTGTTTGAGCATGGATTTTAGGCGAATCTACTATACCGAATAATGTGCCATCAGATAGAGAACATATATTTTACCTCTGTACTGATGAACCTTTATGCCTATTTTCAGTTAGAGGCGAGGAAAGATATTTTGTAGTTGCCACTAATTAAAAACTACAGATTTTCCTGGCATTAGTTTCATGACTTTTTGAATTAAAGATAAGGATCAGTTAGATGGGTATCCCTCAAGCAACTTTTGCTGCAACAGAAACAGTGTTTCATGTCACAGGATATGAAAAGATTGAGTTTAGTTTAGTTTATGTGAATGGTGCGTTTGATATTAGAAACACCGAGATTGCTGATAGCTATCATAAATTCGGACGTTGTTTATTGGTAGTAGATGCAAATGTTAACCGTTTATATGGAGAGCAAATTAAATCTTATTTCCAATTTTATGATATTAGTTTGACAGTTTTTCCTGTCACGATCACTGAAACAGCTAAGACACTGCAAACTTTTGAGGAGATTGTAGATGCATTCGCAGACTTTGGTTTAATCCGCAAAGAGCCAGTTTTAGTAGTAGGTGGTGGCTTAGTTACAGATGTAGTTGGTTTTGCCTGTGCATCCTATCGTCGCAGTACCAATTATATTCGGATTCCTACAACATTAATTGGTCTAATTGATGCGGGTGTTGCCATCAAAGTAGCAGTCAATCATCGGAAACTAAAAAACCGTTTAGGTGCTTATCATGCACCTCAAAAGGTAATTCTAGATTTTTCCTTTTTGGAAACTTTGCCAGTTGCTCAGATTCGTAACGGGATGGCAGAATTAGTCAAAATTGCTGTAGTGGCAAACTCAGAGGTTTTTGAACTGTTGTATGAGTATGGACATGAGTTACTGCATACACACTTTGGTTATGTAAATGGTTCTGAGAAACTGCAAGAAGTTGCACATCGGTTGAATTATGCAGCTATCAAAACCATGTTGGAGTTGGAAACACCAAATCTGCGGGAACTTGACTTAGATCGAGTAATTGCCTATGGTCATACTTGGAGTCCTACATTGGAACTAGCACCACAAGTTCCCTTGTATCATGGTCATGCAGTGAATGTGGATATGGCATTGTCTGCAACTATTGCCCAAAGACGTGGTTATATTGATGTAGAATCACGCGATCGCATTCTCAATCTAATGAGTAAAATTGGTTTAACTTTGGATCATCCTTTACTGGATGGTGATTTGTTGTGGTACGCGACTCAATCCATTACCCAAACCAGAGATGGGAAATTACGCGCTGCAATGCCAAATCCCATTGGTGAGTGCTTTTTCGTGAATGATTTGACTCGTCAAGAGTTGGATGAAGCTTTGGTGGAACATAGAGTTCTTTGTGCTGAACTTCCCCGTAATGGTGCAGGAATTGATGCTTATATCGGGACTGAAGAATCGGAATTGATTGAAGCATAAGGTTATTTCCAACTGGTAATAAATAGACATCTCCCAGATTGTAGAGACGTAGCAATGCTACATCTCTACAAGGGTTGTGGATAACGCAAATTAATTCCTGGAGATGTCTAATGATTAAAATCCAAAGTCCAAAATCTAGAGTGATAAGACTGTGAATAGTATTGTAGAAATGAGTACCGCTAGACCCGTAACACCTCACGGTATTTTAGTAGAAGAATTGCGAAAAACCTTAGAAATGGCAGAGGCTGCAAGTATTTCTGGAGAGGTTTTAACAAATTTAAAATTGACGTATCAATTAGCTGTAGGTTTAGAGCCATATATAAGTGAATGTACGACCAAGGAATCACCTGCGCTGACAGCATTGGCAAAGAAGACTAGCACAGAAGATTGGCGAAAACGCTTTGGTGATGGGGAAACTGTGCGTCAGTTAGAACAGGAGATGCTTTCGGGACATCTGGAAGGACAGACATTAAAAATGTTCGTGCGGATGACTAAGGCAAAGCGGGTTTTGGAAGTGGGAATGTTTACCGGGTATTCAGCCCTAGCAATGGCGGAAGCATTACCCGATGATGGTAAGCTGGTGGCTTGTGAGGTTGATGCTTACGTTGCTAACTTTGCTCAAAACTGCTTTGCGGATTCCCCCCACGGCAAGAAAATTACTGTGGAAGTCGCACCAGCTTTGGAAACCCTCCATAAATTAGCTGCTACTGGTGAATCTTTTGATTTGATATTTATTGATGCTGATAAAAAGGAGTATGTAGAATACTTCCAAAGAATTTTGGATGGTGGTTTGTTGGCATCCAATGGTTTAATCTGCGTTGATAATACCTTATTGCAAGGGCAACCTTACTTACCACCAGAAAAACAGACTTTGAACGGAGAAGCGATCGCGCTATTCAATTCTACCGTTGCTGAGGACTCCCGTGTGGAACAAGTTTTATTACCTGTGCGGGATGGTTTAACTTTGATTCAAAGGTTGAATTAAATGACACAATCTATGTCTTTTGATTCTACCGTACCAAAACCACAAACTGGCTCTGGGGAAAGGATATCTGGATTATTTAAAACCTTGGGTACTTTGGTTTTGTTGTTTTTAGCATTACCAGTAAATACCTCAATTGTTTTGATATCTTTGCTTTGGGGGATTTTAAATAAACCTGTTGGGAAGCAACTTCAAACCACCGCACCGCAGAATATCTTAATTAGCGGTGGTAAAATGACTAAGGCTCTACAACTTGCGCGATCGCTTCACGCAGCAGGACACCGAGTTGTGTTGGTGGAAAGTCATAAATATTGGTTAACTGGGCATCAATTCTCTAATTGTGTGGATAAATTTTATACTGTTACTGCACCGGAGAAACACCCGCAAGTCTATACACAGCAGCTATTGGATATTGTTAAAAAAGAACTAATTGATGTCTATGTACCCGTATGTAGTCCGGTTGCTAGTTACTATGATTCCTTGGTAAAACCTGCGCTTTCTCAGTATTGTGAAGTGTTCCACTGCGATGCTGAAGTAACGCAGATGTTGGATGATAAACATGCATTTTCGGAAAAAGCGAGAAGTTTTGGTTTATCTGTTCCTAAGTCGTTTAAGATTACCAATCCTGAAGAAGTGATTAATTTTGACTTTTCCCAAGAAAAGCGTAAATATATCCTCAAAAGTATTCCCTACGATTCAGTTAGACGTTTGGATTTGACTAAACTTCCCTGCGAGACTCCAGAGGAAACAGCAGCATTTGTGAGAAGTTTACCAATAAGTCCCGAAAAACCTTGGATTATGCAAGAGTTTATCCCAGGTAAGGAGTTTTGTACCCACAGCACTGTCAGGAATGGGGAATTAAGATTACATTGCTGTTGTGAATCTTCGGCTTTTCAGGTGAATTATGAAAATGTCGATAATCCGCAGATTTTGCAGTGGGTAAAGCACTTTATCAAAGAAATGGGGATTACTGGACAGGTTTCTTTTGATTTTATTCAAACTGTAGATGGAACAGTTTATGCAATTGAATGTAATCCCCGTACCCATTCAGCTATCACGATGTTTTACAATCATCCTGGTGTTGCTGATGCTTATTTGTGTAAAGACGTGATATGTCACGTCTCTACATTTGAACCTTTGCAACCTCTTGTTAGTAGTAAACCAACTTATTGGCTATATCATGAATTTTGGCGATTGACGGAAATCCGTTCTTTGTCGCAGTTTGGAAGTTGCTTACGGAATTTGTTACGTGGTAAAGATGCAATTTTTCAGTTGAATGATCCTTTACCTTTTTTGATGGTTCCACATTGGCAAATTACTTTGTTATTGTTGCAGAATTTGCGACATTTACGAGGTTGGGTGAAGATTGATTTTAATATTGGGAAGTTGGTGGAGTTTGGGGGAGATTAATTTAATTTAAATATTTTAACGCAGAGGAGCGCGGAGGTAAGCGCAGAGTTTCGCAGAGGAATAAAGAGAGGGGAAGAGGGGGGAAATATGTCGGTATTGCGTGTTTTACATTTGGTGGGTTCTGCTGTTGATGAGTTTTACTGCGATTTGTCTAGGCTTTATGCTCAAGATTGTCTTGATTCTACTGCGAATACAGAACTTTACGAGTTTCACATCGCCTACATTTCACCTGGTGGTACATGGCGCTTTCCTAGGGATCTTAGCTCAGATGCGATCGCATCCGCCGAGAAAGTATCGTTATCTGGTGCAATTCAGATTTTAATTTCACTCAAAATTGATGTGATGTTACCACAGATGTTTTGTGTCCCTGGGATGACATTCTATCGGGGTTTGTTTGATTTGCTGAAAATTCCCTACATCGGAAATACTCCTGATGTGATGGCATTAGCTGCTAATAAGGCTAAAACAAAAGCGGTTGTGGCATTTTCTGGTGTTAGTGTACCCCAGGGGGAACTACTTCATCGCGGAGATTCTCCCCATGTTACTACCCCAGCAGTGGTTAAACCTGTGGATGGGGATAATTCTTTGGGGGTAGTTTTGGTGAAAAATCCATCTGATTATGAAAGTGCTTTGAAAACAGCATTTACCCATAGTTCAGAAGTTTTGGTAGAGACATTTATCGAACTTGGTAGGGAAGTTAGATGTGGTGTCATAGTTCAAGATAATCAACTGGTGTGCTTACCACTGGAAGAATACCAGATGGACAAAGAACAGCAACCCATTCGCAGTTATGATGATAAGCTAAAACGAAATGAAAAAGGTGATTTGAGTGCAGTTGCTAAAGGTAATACCAAATCATGGATAGTCGATCCTAGTGATCCGATTACTCAGAGGGTTTGGGATGTTGCGAAGAAATGCCATATAGCTTTAGGTTGTCAGCATTATAGTCTATTTGACTTCCGTATTGACCCCACTGGGAAACCTTGGTTTTTAGAAGCAGGGTTATATTGTTCTTTTGCCCAGATAAGTGTTATCCCCACAATGGCAAAAACATCCGGAATTTCTCTGGAAAAGCTGTTTCACATCATGTTAAATAACTTACTAGTTTATTCTATTTCTAATTAAATAAACGCAAAGTACTGGTTAGGTTATGCGATCGCATAACCTGAGAAACTTGTTATTTGCGTTGGTATAATACGCAAAGCTGATAATTTCAGGTTTAATAGCTGATAACTGATAAAATGCCCAACATAGTATATCTAGTTTTGATCAAATCAGGTGCGAACAGACAAGATTTTCTACAGTTTATTTCAGACTTTCCCTAGTATATTTTTTGCCATCATTGGCAACCAAAATATAGACGCAAACTCCTATCAATTCGTCTCCGTAGAACTTAAAGAAACAGCCTTCCGCATTGATGGGGTATTTATCCCCACACTTGAAACCAGTGAACAACCAGTTTACTTTGCTGAAGTTCAGTTTCAAACCGATAAAACTTTTTATCGACGTTTATTTGCCGAAATATTTCTTTACCTACAACAAAACGAATCGGTTAAGTTTTGGCGTGCTGTTGTAATATACCCAACTCGCAGCATCGAAACTGATGATACACAACCATATAGATTGTATCTCGATAGTCCCCAAGTCCAAAGAATTTATTTGGATGAATTGGGAACAGTTGCCGAAAACTCTCTGCAATTAGCCGTTGTACAATTAATTATCGAGGGTGAACAGACGGCAATTGAGAAGGGAAGAGAATTAATTTTTCAGGGTGACATACTCCACACACTCCCTTTCAGGTGAGTGTGGGCTTCTCAGCGACTCTTCTATGAAGACATTAACTGAGCTTTAAGATCGTGTGTCCCACGATTCTTGATGTTTATAGCAGCGTTTAAATCTCTACAAATACTTGTATGACATACAGGGCAATTATGTATTCGTTGAGATAAACTTTTTTTAACTTTGTGTCCACACATTGAACATTGTTGGCTAGTACCGTTTGGATTTATAGATATTACTTTTAAACCAGCATTTTCGGCTTTGTTTGAAAGTATCGATATAAATTGACCCCATCCCGCATCATTTATACTCTTAGCCAATCTTGTTTTAGCGAGTCCTTTGATATTCAACTTTTCAACAGCTATTGCATCATATTTATCTAGAAGTGACTTAGCTGTTTTGAAGTGAAAATCTTTTCTAGTATCGGCAACTTTTTTATGTTGCTTACCTAGTTTTTTAATCGCTTTTTTACGACGATTAGATCCTTTCTTTCTTCTAGATACTTTGCGCTGTGCTGATTTTAATTTACGTTCAGCTTTACGTAAAAATTTTGGTGCTGAGATTCTTTCGTTATCTGAAGTAACGAAGAAATCAATCAATCCAACATCAATACCAACGATATTGTCAGAATTAAAATCATGTTTGACTGTTGGAACTGTTTTATCATCAAGACTCAATGTAACATAATACCCGTCAGCTTTTTTAGTTACAGAAACCGTTTTAATATCAAAACCATCTGGTATTTGACGATGAACAATTACTTTTACATTTCCTATTTTCGATAGTGTAATGATATTACTGGAAAAATTATGATGTTTAAACTGAGGAAACGTGAATGTTTTGTACTGATTAACTCCTTTAAATCTTGGTCTGCCAGATTTCTTACCATTACTATCCCCTTTTAACCATCTATCAAACGTTATTTCAACTTTCTTAGGCACTTCTTGTAATACTTGAGAGTGAATCTCTTTATACCAAGGTCTATCTAGTTTAAGTTGAGTTAGAGAGGCTTTTTGAGAGTAATAGTTTGGCTTATCTTTCAAATCTGGTAAATGACATACCAACGGACATCTATCTATTGAACATCGGTTTTGCTCGTACCAATCAAATCGTTGAGCAAGTAAATAGTTATATTGATAACGCAACATTTCTAGTGTTTTATCAATTTTTTCAACTTGTTCTTTCGTTGGTTTAATTTTGTATTGGTACGAGATTCGCATTTATTTATCCTCCCTGCTTAAATTAGTGTTGCTATTTTAGCATACACTGATGTGAGAAAAAGTACCACAAGTATTATGAAAAATGATTTTGTTTCAAAAGGTCGTTCCGTCAGTGATTTAAAAGTTCACCTCGTTTTAACAACCAAATACAGACGAAAAGCTTTTACGAATCCCATGTTGGATCGATTACATCTGATTTTTGAAGATTTATTGATTAAATGGGATTGTAAATTGGTTGAATTTAATGGCGAAGATAATCACGTACATTTACTTTTTCAATATCATCCCGACATAGAGTTAAGCAAGTTAGTTAATAATTTAAAATCAGTATCGTCTCGAAAACTACGACAAGAGTTTGCAGAACATCTTGAGAGTTTTTATAGTAAAGATGTTTTTTGGAACGGTTCGTATTTTATCGCTAGTTGCGGAGGGGTAACAGTTTCTACTTTGAGAAAATATATTGAAAATCAAGAAAAACCCGAAATGTAATATTTTGTGTGTCTCGTCGCTATGGATTGTTTCTGTTTTCGCTTTGCTCAAAATCAAAATAATCCATGCAACTCGACTCACTCGCATTCATCCCACGCTCCTAAGAGTGAGACGTGGGGCTTCTGCTGTTTAAGCTAAACGCGAACTAGGGGATGAAAGAAGCAAGAAGGAAATTGTAGAATTAATAGAGACAATATTGTTATATAAGTTTAAGCAGTTGAGTCGAGAGGAACTAGAAACGATGCTAGGAATTGATGAAGAGTTTAAACAAAGTCGGATGTACCAGTCTATCAAACAAGATGGGTTGGAAGAAGGTAAAAAGCAAGGTAAGCTAGAAAGTAAGTTAGAAACAATACCTCGATTACTAGTGCTAGGACTAACTACAGAACAAATTGCCCAAGCTTTAGATTTGACTGTTGAACAGGTCAAAGAGGTGATTTAACAATTTTCAGTTTACTTGAAATACGCTAAAAATGAAATCCAGTGCGAACTACTTCCGTCGCACAAGCTTTCCTTGGGGATATCATAATGGTATTTTGCTAGTCAAAACATAAATTCCTGTAAATAAGCTTTTTCAGGAAACGTTAACAGCGTAACCGTTATAGCATGGTGTTACAAAGTGCCTAAAATTCAAGTTATAGATTTTTCACTATTTACCCAAGGTAATGTTCAAGATAAACAAGCTGTAATTCAACAAATATATGAAGCTTGTCATCAAACTGGATTTATGTATCTACAAAATATCGATATTTGTCCAAAACTCATCAACAGAGTGTTTGAACAAAATAAATCCTTCTTCAATTTACCATTAGCAACGAAACAGCAATTTGCTTGGAATAACGAGTTAAGTAACCAAGGGTATGTAGGTATTGCTAAGGAAAATCTTAATCCTGAACAACCAGGAGATTTTAAAGAAGCTTTTAATATTACTGGATTTGAGAATGGTAGTATCCCCAGTTTATTTGATGCTTCGATTCCCGAATTTTACCAAGCTTGTACGAAACTAGGCAATCAAATCTTAGTAGCGATTGCACTCTCGCTAAAATTACCTTTAGATTTCTTCACCAACCACCACAACCAGGATAATCATACTATGCGATCGCTTTGTTATCCGGTGCCAACAAATTCGTCAAATAACAAACTAGGTGCTGGAGAACACTCAGATTACGGTAGTATTACGCTGCTATTTCAAGATGAAATTTCTGGGTTGGAGATACAGGAAACCTCTGGAGAATGGATAGCAGCACCCGTGATTCCGGGAACTGTGATTGTTAATACTGGTGATTTGATGCAACGCTGGACAAATGATTTATTTCCTTCCACAAAGCATCGGGTAGTGATTCCCCCAGATATCCAGAAACCCCGTTACTCCATTGCCTTCTTTTGTCATCCTAATTATGATACCGTCATACTGCCGTTGGGAGTGGCTGATGCGATCGCATCTTTGCCAAACTGCACAAAGCATAAACCTGCTGCTTATCCACCAGTTTTAGCAGGGGAATATCTATTACAGCGATTAAAAGCAACTTATTAAATCAGTTATCACCATAAAATCCAGAATGTAGAGACGAGACATGTCACCTCTCTCTTTCTATTTTACAAGCATCTAAATTGCTACGCATTATCTGTACAGGTTTTTGCAAGTATATTGGGTAAACCGTAGCTTTGCCAAGGAAAGAGTGTGTTTATTTCCGAAATCCTATCATCTGTGGTGAAGTCTTAGTTATTCTCTGACTAATTAAGTATCTTACTTAAGTCAAGATTAAAACCCTTAATTAAAACACTTAATTAAAATACTTACAATCCAGAAGATTTTATGAAGCCATATCCACGATTTAGTCGTCAATGGTTATTAATGGTTCCCCCATTTTTGGCTACTTATATATTGACTAATATACCAACTTCAGCAGCGACTTTGGCATTATCGCAAAGCGATTTATATTTGACGAATTTCAATCAAAATGTTGCCGCAATTGAACTTGTAAATCAGGCAAATATATCTGGTAAAACCAACGGGGGAACATTTGCGGCTCAAAATAATGCTAATAACAACTATTCTACTTCTCCCCCGGAAGTTTCATCATCTGCTTTTAGTTTGGCATTTGGAAATAATAGCGACTATGCAGGAAAAGCTGAAACTAAAGCGCAGGTAGTTGCTAATTTTGACGTGGATGCTAAGGAATATTTTAACTTCGATTTTACAGTTTCTCTAACCCTACAAACACATATTGATAATCTGCTGCTGGAACATGCGAATGCAAAGGGAGATATTTCTCTCCTATTATTTGACACAACCAATATTCCTGTTGATGATATTCGGAATTTCTTTAGTGTTTTTATCTCTCCTAAAACAGGGAAAGTTAAATATCAACCGTTAGATTTTCTTGCTATTAATGCCAGCTTAAATACTCCTGGCTTTTTAGATTCTATAGATTCTCAACATAGTCAAAATATCACTTTTAATCAACAGCTTCGTAATCCAAATTTTGGTGGCAATGATGAAAATGCATCTATCTTAGTTAAGGGTTCGCTAAAACGGTATTTTGAACAAAAAAGTAATTTAACTCTATTAGCATTACGCAGGAATCAAACTCATGTTTCTATTCCTGAACCGACAAATCAAGTAGCATTAATTTTGTTAGCTATTATTTCTGCCATGGGAGTTTATAAGTTTCGCAAACCAGCTAAAAATAAAGTTAAAATACTCCGTCATCTATGATTAAGGAAATAAGATAACAGCACACTTAGACTGCTTTAATGAGTCTGTCAAGCGTAATTCTGGTATCCATAGCATCAATCCGTGAAACGTATGACTCAGTATGTTTATTTGCGTGAACTAAGTTTCGATAGCATCGAACTATAGTCATTATAGATTCAGTGCGTGTATCAATTAAACCTTGTTGACTTGCAGTGCTAATTAGATCTTTAAAGGACTTATTTTGTCCCAATTTAGCGAACAAAATTCCCTCAAATATTGCTCCACACATGAGCATAAAAGACAACCATGAAGCATTTTCAAACGTAATTTCTGCTTCGCGGTAAAAGTTCCCTAGACGTTCTTGCAAAGAAGGATCAGCAACGAAAGGAAAAAGAAGTTTATAGTCACGAATACCGTGATAATGAATAACTAACTTGCTGTCAAAATCGTTTAGATCATATTCTAGGCAGACAGTTAATTTATCATTCTGAATCGAGTCTTTCTTGCCTGGAAAGCAAGATAAAGCCCCAAATTGGAGTGTAAAGTATTCAATTGCAAAGGCTGGTAGAGTCGGGATAGTGAATTCATAAAGGTGAATACTATCAGACGGATTTTTGTGAACACAAGTTGGATCTGTAGTATCAAGATCAAAGATTGTTGACTTCATTTATTCATCAGCTTAAGAAGTTGGAGATTATTAAAGTACCATTCCTATCGAAGGCTAGCAGTCTAACGTTAAGCTAAACAGACGAAAGCATTCTTTGCAACTTACCAGCAAAGCTATAAGTTGAAATTCTTCCTATAACAACTAAACAAAATTCTTATGATGTCCATTAGATGAAGCATGATCATACTCAATTTTGCCATAATCTAATTTAATCACTCTATCAGCAACAGAGAAATAGCGATCATCATGACTAATGACAATCACGGTTTTACCACTTTTTTTCAGGTTTATTAAAATTTCGTGGTAGAATAATTCTCTAAAAAAAGGATCTTGATCAGAAGCCCATTCATCAAATAAATAAATTGGGCGATTTTCAAGATATGCTGTTAATAAAGCTAGACGTTTTCGCTGTCCCTGAGAAAGAGAAGTTGTTGATAATTGGTTGTTCGTAATTGTAACTTTATTCTCAAGCTTTAGTTCTTTCAAATATTGTTTAGCTTGAGTTTCCATACAATTACTATCTAAACCAAGCAATTTTTCAAACAAGTAAAAATCGGCAAATATAGCAGTAAAGTGTTGTCGATACCATTCACGATTCTCGTCAAATACAACTTTTTTATTTAATTTAATTGTCCCAGATTCAGGTGGATATAATCCAGTAATAATTTTACCGAGACTTGATTTACCGCTACCGTTGCCACCAACAATAAAAACTACTTCACCAGGGTAAAAGGTTAAGTCGATTGGTCCTATTGTAAATGATTTATCTCCTTGTTCGCTTTGATAGCTGTGGGTAACTTGATGCAGTTCTAACTGATGCCAAGTTTGACTAACAGGATGTATAACTAAACTATTTACTTCTGTTTTTGCTGCCAGTTCTAAACCTATATTTTCAATTTTTTGTAGTGCAACATTACCTTTAACTAGTTCCTGTAGTTTTGCCAAAATACTCTGCATTGGCAACAGTAGATATGTCAAAGTTAAAACATATGCTGACAAAACTGGGGGAGAAATATCAACTACCCTTGGTAAAACAACTAATAACAACCCTACAAGAACAAAGAAAAGCAAATTACCTAAACCTGTAGAGATAGAAAAAGTCAACAGTGCGGCAGAATTTTGATTGCGATATCTAGCTGCACTAACTTCTAATTCATCATGCAAAAAATCTTGACGACGACTGGTATTTAATTTTAATTCCTT
This sequence comes from Calothrix sp. PCC 6303, assembly GCF_000317435.1. Taxonomy (NCBI): domain Bacteria; kingdom Bacillati; phylum Cyanobacteriota; class Cyanophyceae; order Nostocales; family Calotrichaceae; genus Calothrix; species Calothrix sp. PCC 6303. The sequence continues at coordinate 4,263,436 of NC_019751.1, read as the reverse complement.
GATACCGTCAGTTATGGTGTGAAAATGTTTGAAGAGTTGATCTTGTTCTTGCCTAACTGAAGTGAGAAAATATTGGGCACGATTGATTAGTAACTGAATTCCTCCAATTGCCACCATCATAAAACCGATGGTAAAGGTAAATATAAATCCAGAAAGTAAAAATAAATAAACTAAGCAACCAACAATTATCGCAATATCAACACAGATAAAGGGTATGGCATAAATTGTATTAGAAAGTGTAGCGATATCATCGGTAAGAGTCGCCAGTAATCTACTAGCACCAACTTGTTCCAAATGTCGTAGCGGAGAAGCGAGAATCCCTCGACTCAGACGCAATCGCAACCGATATACAGCATTTTGGGAGAGATTGATTAATAAAATCTGGGAGATAATGCCACTGATGATGACAATCACAGCAAGGAGGGGAAATTGCCAAAATAAGTCATCTCCATAATTACCATTAACAACGCTGTTAATTAAAGCTATGAGTCTTGCAGTTGTCGCACCACTAATCAATCCTGCTAAGATTGCGATCGCAACTTGCAACCAAGACGCTTGTAGTAGAAGCCAAATTAGATTCATCGGAATTTTGGTTATTTTTACAGCTAAATACTCACCAATATCGTATCTGCCCTTTCCAGATAGCTGAATCCACGCTCAAGACCGTTGTATTTGCAACCATTCCAAAATATCAAGCTCAGTATCAGAATCTTTACTTACGCAAGGTTTCTTATTAAAAACATGTTACTTTGGGCATCGTCATTGCTTCCATTTAATCGGTTAAATTGGAACTGCCTTAGTGTCCGACCTGTCCTATGCTAAATAAGGGTTATTGTGTTGTAGGGGGAAATGTGTTTTTTAGTGTTGTAATTCCGACATATAATCGCAAACCGATTCTCGAAAAATGTCTGAAAGCTTTAGAATCTCAACAGTTGAGTTCATTAAGTGTCATTACTGATTACGAAATTGTAGTTATTGATGATGGCTCCACCGATGGAACTATAGAATGGTTGCAGCAGTATCAAAGTGAATTCCCCCATGTCCGCACCGTTGAACAAAATCACCAAGGTGCAGCAGCTGCAAGAAATCTAGGTGTGGAAAAAGCACTTGGTGACACAATTATATTTATTGATAGCGATTTAGTTGTAACAGAAACATTTTTGCAATCCCACGCAGATGCATTGGTAGAGGGGCAAAATAAATTAGGTAACGATCAATTTTTTACCTATGGTGCAGTAATTAATACGAGTAATTTTGAAAATCCCACCGCTGAACCCTATAAAATAACTGATTTTTCACGAGCTTTTTTTGCTACTGGAAATGTCGCTATTCCTAAACATTGGTTAGAAAAAGCTGGCTTATTTGATACTGGTTTTAAGCTTTATGGATGGGAAGATTTAGAACTGGGAGTGAGATTAAAAAATCTGGGTCTCAAACTGATTAAATGTCCCCAAGCTGTAGGATATCACTGGCATCCAGCATTTAATATTGAACAAATACCCCAATTAATCGATCAAGAAATTCAACGCGGTAAAATGGGAGTTGTATTCTATCAAAAACATCCAACTTTAGATGTCAGAATGATGATTCAGATGACTTTATTCCACAAAATACTCTGGGGTACTCTGACTCTAAATGGATTTTTGAATGAGCGGACAATGTTACCATTATTAAAATGGTTAATTAGCATCGGGCAATCTCGATTAGCATTAGAATTAGCACGAATATTTTTGAATTGGTACAACGTCAAGGGTGTTTACCAAGCTTACGCGGAGATGAAAAGTTAAAATCTCACCAGAATCATTTTGGTTACAAACTTAATCAAATCTCCAAATTGTCCATACATATTGTTATGGCAAAAACGATTTCACTTGTATAAAATAAAATAAGTGTTCAGATCTCTGAACATCAGAATAAGCGATCGCCTAGTTGAAAATATGTCAATTGGGATATGCTCTGATAGGTTAGCTTTTAGCTAATGGTTAGCATAAAAAGGCTAACAACCATTCGATAATTCATTCCAATTTTGACATGCTCTCAGTATCAAAACTGAAAAGCTTGCTTCACTAGCGGACATGCTTTCCCGGAGGGTAAGGTCTTAGGTGAACTACATAGTGAACTACATATAGATACATCTCCTTGAACAAAGTCTGGGGGTTTTATTCCCCTGCCTAACGACGGCAGCTTTCTTACAAACTTTGCCTCCGTTAAGTTTGCACTTCTGACAAAGTTAAGTGGAGGCAAAGCCCCCACTTACTTTGCGCTGTTTTGTGTCGTGGGCGGCACTGCTCCCGTCGGATGATCCCGCAAAGCTGCCTTGTAAAATACCCGTCACAAAACTTACTTGCGACTTGTTTTAATAACCCCAGAATCATGAACCTTCCAGCAAGCAATTCTTCTAATACATTCCCTGAAATTGTAGGCTATGCCATTGTTGAACAGTTATATCTGGGGTCTCGAACAGTAGTGTATCGAGCGGTGCAGACAACTCAGCAGCGGCTGGTAGTGATCAAGATGCTGCAGCGTGAGTATCCAAGTTCTGATGAGTTGGTGCAGTTTCGTAGCCAGTATACAATTACCAAAAATCTGCCCAGTCGTGGCATTGTCCAACCATTGGGTTTGGAGTCATTAGGGAGTAGTTATGCTCTGGTGATGGAGGATTGGGGTGGTGTTTCCTTAGAAAAATACACTCAGCAGCAGTCATTGGATTTAATGGAGGTGTTGACAATCGCCCTCCAACTCGCTGATATTCTCCAAGATCTGAGCCAGCACCAGGTAGTACATAAAGACATCAAACCCGCTAATATTCTGATTCATCCTGAGTCGAAACAGGTCAAGCTGATGGACTTTAGTATTGCCTCCTTGCTGCCAAAAGAAACCCAGGAAATCGAAAATCCTAACATTTTGGAAGGAACCCTAGCCTATCTGGCACCGGAACAAAGTGGACGGATGAATCGTGGTATTGATTATCGGGCTGATTTCTATGCGTTAGGCGTGACGCTCTATCAGTTATTGAGTGGCACCTTACCCTTTATATCAGAAGATCCCCTAGAACTGTTACATTGCCATATTGCTAAGATCCCTCAACCAGTTAATCAGGTGAATTTAGCTATCCCTGAGATGGTGGCGGCGATCGTGTCTAAACTGATGGCTAAAAATGCGGAAGAACGCTATCAAACCGCAATCGGACTCAAATACGATTTACAACAATGCCTGACACAATGGGAAGAAACAGGGGAAATCCTAGCCTTTGAGTTGGGGCAACGAGATGTAAGCGATCGCTTCCTCATTCCCGAAAAGCTCTACGGTCGCGCAGCCGAAGTCCAAGCTTTATTAGATGCCTTTGACCGTGTTGCAGCGGGTAGTTCCGAACTGACGCTAGTGGCGGGGTTTTCTGGAATTGGTAAAACGGCGATCGTGAATGAAGTCCATAAACCAATCACCCGCCAAAACGGTTATTTTATCAAAGGCAAGTTCGATCAATTCAACCGCAATATTCCCTTCAGTGCCTTTGTGCAAGCCTTTCGGAGTTTAATAGCACAGTTGTTGAGTGACAACGACGCGCAACTGCAAATCTGGAAAACCCAAATTCTGGCAGCCTTGGGAGATAACAGTCAGGTCATCATCGAGGTGATTCCAGAACTCGAATGGGTGATTGGCTCGCAACCACCAGCGGTTGAATTGTCGGGAACTGCGGCTCAGAATCGATTTAATCGTCTATTTCAAAAGTTCATTCAAGTTTTTACGACTCCAGAGCATCCCTTGGTGATGTTTCTGGATGATTTGCAATGGGCGGATTCTGCTTCCTTGAACTTGATCCAGGTCTTGATGGCAGAATCGACTACTGGCTATTTACTACTGCTGGGAGCCTATCGGGATAACGAGGTTTTTGCGGCGCATCCATTGATGTTGACCCTAGATACAGTGTGCAAAGCGGGGGCAACGGTGAATGAGATTACCCTCCAACCCCTCAGCCAGCCCAGCTTAAATCAGTTGATCGCCGATACCCTGCACTGTGCGGAGCAGTTAGCGCAGCCCTTGACCGAACTGGTGATGCAAAAAACTCAGGGCAATCCCTTCTTTGCTACCCAGTTTCTCAAAGCCTTATATCAAGACAAGCTGATCATTTTTGCTGCGGATGCTGGGCATTGGCAGTGTGATATCGTCCGCGTGCAAGATGCTGCTTTGACAGATGACGTGGTGGAATTTATGGCGTTGCAGTTGCAAAAACTGCCCCAAGCAACTCAAGGCATCTTGAAATTAGCGGCTTGTATTGGTTCACAGTTTGATTTGCCAACCTTGGCGATCGTCTGCGAAGAATCGATTACCGAGACGGCAACAGGTCTGTGGGCAGCCCTTCAGGACGGATTTATCGTCCCCCTCGATCGAATTTACAAATTTTTTCAGGTGGATAGTGAGAGCCGGAATGAAAATCCAGGAAACCTCACCCTGCTAGATGCGGATGGTTGTAAGTACCGATTTTTACACGATCGGGTGCAGCAGGCTGCCTACTCCTTGATTCCCCCAGACCGAGCCAATGCAGTTCACCTCCAAATCGGGCGGCTACTATTAGCCCGCATCCCCGTAGCTACTCTCGATCTACAGATATTTCAAATTGTCAATCAACTCAACTATGGAATATCCCTAATTACCGCTGCACCAGAGCGGCAAGAACTGGCTCAACTTAACCAACAAGCTGCTCAACAGGCAAAAGCGGCAACTGCCTATGATGCGGCGCTGAAATATGCTGATACAGGACTAGAACTTTTACCCTCACAGTCTTGGGCAACACAATATCCAATCACCTTAGAACTCTATCAACTAGCGGCTGAAGTTGCCTACCTGAATGGCAATTACAAGCGGACGATCGAGCTACTCGCCATCGGGTTGGCGCAGACTAAACATCAGTTAGATCGGGTCAAATTTTATGAAATTCAAATTTTGGTGTTAGTGGGTCAAAATCAACCCCGTCAAGCGGTGGAGTATGCCCGTAAAGCATTGTCTAACTTTGGTGTATATCTACCCCAAAAACCATCCCCCCTCAAAACGGCATGGGGATTTTTGACGACAGTCTATCGAATGATCGAGAAAAGCCCGCAAGACTTGCTCAAACTGCCCCCAATGTCGGCACCAAAAAAATTAGCAGCTTGTAGTTTGTTTAATAGTGTTGGGGCGGCGACGGCGGCGGGGATGCCGGAAATGCTGCCCTTTATTACTTTTGAGGGTATTGCCTTGTATTTACGCTACGGTAATGTGCCTAAATCTTCCATGGGTTATATTATCTACGCTTATTTAATCTGCGAAAAATTCGGTCAAGTCAATCGAGGGTATGCTATTGGCAAAGCGGCGATCGAACTATGCCATCAATACAATTCTAAGGCGGCGCTGGCACCCACTTTGTTTCTCTGGCATCGTTTCATTGCCTATCGGCAAGAATCTCGACACGAAACCCTTCCTGTGTTACTACAAGCCTATCAAGTGAGCCTGGAAGTTGGTGATGTGGAGTATGCCGCCTATAGTTTAATTACGCACTTTAATGAAGCTTATTGGCTCGGACACAATCTTCAAGATATTCAGCAAGAGGCGATCGCCATTTTGCCAACGGTGCAAGATCTTCAGCAACCGGCAATGACCTTGCTGCATCAACTCACCTGTCAGAAAATAGAAAGCCTAACCACAGTTACTCTAGATCCTTGCCAATTGAACGGTCAATGGTTTGATGAGAATGCGATCGCTGATCGAGATCTCGCCAATAATAATCAAATTTATACCAGTTTCACCAAACTCAATTTAGCCGTACTATTTCATCGTTATCCAGTAGCGATGGCAGAGATTCCTGTCATCGAACAGCGGCTGCAATTGCTTGATGGTACTGCCCTAAAACTGTCATTCTATTTTTATGCAGCACTAGGACGGTTGGGGCAATACCCGCAGCTAACTAAAAAACAACAGCAAGCAACGATCGCCAAAATTCGGGCTAGTCGTCAACACATCGCCAAATTAGCCAAAACAGCCCCAATGAATTATCAGCAGCAAGTATTGTTGCTAGATGCCGAACTGCTGCGGATCTCTGGTAAATGGAGCCAAGCAGCAGACTTATACGATCAGGCGATCGCGGCTGCCCAAACTAATCTTTATCTCCAGGAAGAAGCCCTAGCCAATGAACTAGCTGCAAGATTTTATCTTAACTTGGGCAAAGAAAAAGTCGCTGCTGGCTACATGCAGGAAGCCTACTATTGTTATGCCAAATGGGGAGCCACTGCCAAAACCGCAGATCTAGAAACCTCCTATCCCCAACTATTGCGCCCTATTCTGCAATCTGAGTTTCAGCCCATCAACATGCTGAAAACCTTGGCGAGTATTTCAGCACCCAATTATTCAATTCATTCCTCGGCTAATTCTAGTCGTGGCTCCAATAGTAGTTTTAATACAGTGCTGGATTTTGTCGCTATTCTCAAAGTCTCCCAAAGCCTTGCCGGAACGATCGAACTCGATGAGTTACTATGCCAATTCACTCAAATTATCTTACAAAACTCTGGGGGCGATCGCTGTGCCTTAATGCTGCCCAATCTTGATGGGGAATGGTCTGTAGTTGCTATTGCCACCCCTGAAGCAAATGAAATCTGTGCAGAACCGCTAGAGGGTAATACCAAGCTACCTGTTCAGTTGATTCAGTACGTCAAAAACACCCACGAAACAGTAATTATTCATGATGGCAAAACCGAGTCGCCAATTGCCGACCCATATTTAAATCAGCGACAACCGAAAAGCGTCTTGTGCTTACCAATCCTGAATAAAGGAAAACTGATGGGGATTTTGTACTTAAAAAATCTCAACAGTAGTGGCGTGTTCACCAGCGATCGCCTGTTGCTGCTCAACTTCCTCTGTACCCAAGCTGCCATTGCGCTAGAAAATGCCCAACTTTATCGAGCATCCCGCCAATCTACCGCAGAACTCCAGGTAATATTAGCTCAATTACAACAATCGGAGAACCGATTTAAAGACCTTTTTCATCAATCAGCCTATGCCATTGTATTGTTAGGTCAACAAGGCTTTATTGAGTGTAACCCAGCGGCGTTCAAACTCTTTGGTTATACCCCAGACGAACTGTATAAAATGCATCCCTCTCAAATTTCTCCAGAATTTCAGGCAAACGGTCAATCGTCCTTAGAGGCAGCGAATGAAATGATGGTGATTGCCGCCAAAAATGGTAGTCATCAATTTGAGTGGCTCCATCAACGGGCAAATGGGGAGATTTTTTGGACTGAAGTGATGGTGACGTTAATTCCCTACGCTGAAGAACACATTTTTCATGGGGTGGTGATCGATATTAGCGATCGCAAACAAGCAGAACTACAACTCCAGCAAACCAACGAAGAACTAATCCGCGCCACCCGCCTCAAGGATCAGTTTCTCGCCAACATGAGCCATGAGTTGCGTACTCCCCTCAATGCCATCCTGGGGATGACGGAAGGGTTGACAGAACAGGTGTTTGGTAATGTAAACGACCGTCAACTCAAAGCCTTAGCCACCATCGAACGCAGTGGTTCCCATCTACTCGAACTAATTAACGACATTCTCGATGTTGCCAAAATCGAATCTGGTCACATTGAGCTAGATTTTACACCCACATCCACCACCTCCCTCTGCCAAGCTAGTCTGACCTTTATCAAGCAACAAGCCCATACCAAACAGATTACCCTTGAAACCAAATTCCCCGCAAATCTGCCAGATTTGATGGGAGACGAACGCCGGATTCGCCAGGTCATAATCAACCTTTTGAATAATGCGGTCAAGTTTACCCCAGCGGGTGGACGAATTACCCTAGAAGTAAAAAATACTCGACCAAGTTTCCTGCAAATTAGTATTACCGACACGGGAATTGGTATTTCACCCGCAAACATCAAAAAACTCTTTCAACCCTTCATCCAAATCGATAGTTCCCTCAATCGTCAATATGAGGGTACGGGGTTGGGACTAGCTTTGGTCAAGCGAATCGTCGAACTCCACGGCGGTAGCGTAGGCTTGACTAGTGAGGTGGGTGTAGGTAGTTGTTTCTCGGTGGAGCTACCCTGTGTTAATGCAACAGCACAGAGGTTACAACTGGAGTCTACAACTTCAGCAGACAACCTCGAATCAGCGGTTTGCGCCGTTACCTCGCCCCTGATACTCTTAGCTGAAGACAATAGCGCGAACATTAGCACAATTTCCAGCTATTTAGAAGCCAAGGGTTATCGACTGGTGGTCGCAAATAATGGGCAAGAAGCGATTGATCTAGTTAAATCTGCGCGTCCCGATTTGGTGTTGATGGATATCCAAATGCCGGGGATGGATGGATTTGAGGCGATGCAAGAAATTCGTAGCCATCCGCAATTTGCCGATTTACCGATTATTGCTCTGACTGCCCTGGCTATGACTGGCGATCGGGAAAAATGTATCGCTGCTGGTGCTAATGATTATATTAGTAAGCCGATTAAGCTCAAAAACTTAGCACAGTCGATTCAACAACTATTAGTAACACCTGACTCCGAACAAAACCTGAATTAACTTTGTTTGCCACCAAACATCAAATCCGATTCCTTCACACCCACCCACGTCCCATGAAATTACCGCAGATCAAAGGCTACACCATACTAACCCAAATCTCTGTAAGCGATCGCGCCGCAGTCTATCGGGCTGTGCGGCATGGAGATCGGCGGTCTGTAATCATCAAGGTATTGAGATCGACGCAGCCTAGTCAAAATGAATTAATCCAGCTTTGTAATCAATATACGATTTCCCTCCATTTGCCGATTCCTGGCATCCCAGCACCATTAGGGTTGGAACCTTTTTATAATAGTTATGCTTTTGTCATGGAAGATTGTGGCAGTATTTCCCTCAAAGAGTATCTTAAAACCCATTCTCTTTCTTTGACGCAGATTCTCAATATTGCCATCCAACTGGCTCACATCCTCCACGATCTAGCGCATCATCGGATCATCCATAAGGATATTAAGCCGGCTAATATTTTAATTCATCCCACAACGCATCACGTCAAACTGATTGACTTTGGGATTGCTTCCCGATTACCCAAAGAAACAGCCCAGATCGTCACAATAAATCAGCTAGAAGGGACTCTAGCTTATATTGCCCCCGAACAAACCGGACGGATGAATCGGGGTGTTGATTATCGTGCCGATTTCTACTCCTTGGGGGTAACGCTATATGAATTGCTGACCCACCAATTACCGTTCCCATCTGATGACCCGATAAAATTGGTATATTGTCATTTAGCACAACAACCAACCGCTATTAGCCAGCTTTGTCCTAACTTGCCACTGGTATTATCAGATATTGTCAGCAAATTGATGGCAAAAAATGCCGAAGATCGTTACCAAACTGCTTTAGGACTCAAGTACGATCTGGAACTGTGTTTGAGTCAGTGGCAACAAGGCGAACAGATCGATCGATTTGCGATCGCCACCCAAGATCTGAGCGATCAATTTTCCATCCCCGAAAAACTTTACGGTAGAGAGGCTGAAGTTCAAACCCTACTCAATACTTTTGAGCGAGTTGCCCAGGGTAACTCCGAACTGTTGTTGGTGTCTGGATTTTCCGGTGTTGGTAAAACTGCTGTTATTAATGAAGTTCATAAACCGATTACCAAGCAGCAGGGTTTTTTCATTAGCGGTAAATTTGACCAATTCAATCGTAATATTCCCTTTGCGGCATTTGTGCAAGCCTTTCGTCAGTTGATGGGCAATTTACTGACTTCATCTGATGCCCAACTTCAGATCTGGAAAAGCAAAATTTTGGCAGCTTTGGGAGACAATGCCCAAGTGATGATTGAAGTCATTCCCGAACTGCAATCAATCATCGGGATTCAGCCACCCGCACCAGAACTAACCGGGGATGCAGCCCAAAATCGGTTTAATTTATTGTTTCCCAAATTTGTGCGGTTGTTCGCTCAACCGGAACATCCGTTAGTGATCTTTTTAGATGACTTACAGTGGGCAGATTTGACATCACTGAAATTGATGCAGTTACTCATCGCTGGAGAATCTTCAAGTAGTTATTTATTGATGATCGGGGCTTACCGTAATAATGAAGTCTCCCCCAACCACCCATTGATGTTGACAATCGAGCAGGCGATCGCGTCAAGGACAACGGTAAGTCAGATCGAAATCCCTGCACTGACACAAACTAACATCAATCGACTAGTTGCCGATACATTACTATGCACGACAGCTTTGGCACTACCGTTGACAGAGTTGGTATATCGTCATACCAACGGTAATCCTTTTTTTACGACCCAGTTGCTCAAACGACTGCACCAAGATGGGGCAATTTCACTCGATCGACCAGCAAACTGTTGGCTTTTTGATCCACTCCAGGTGTCGATCGACGCTCTCACTGATGATGTGCTAAATCTGATGGTTCAGCAGTTAGCTCGACTCCCTAAATCCACCCAAGAACTATTGCAATTAGCCGCCTGTATTGGCAATAAATTCGACCTTCAAACGTTGACCATCGTTGGCGAACAAAAGTCAGATTTAGTGGCGAAAAATCTTCTCCCAGCATTACAAGAAGGGCTAATTTTACCGATTGGTGAAACCGCTAAATTATTCTCATCCAGTGAATCAATGCCACTTGATGACGCTCTAACTATATCCTATAAATTTTTGCACGATCGCGTGCAACAAGCAGCTTATTCACTAATCACAGAAGACGAAAAACAATCTATTCATCACTCAATTGGGCTATTATTGTTCCGCAATACTTTACCAGAGGAACGAGAAGCAAGATTATTTGAGATTGTCAATCATTTGAATATTGGTAGCGATCGGATCGCACATCCCCAAGAGCGGAAACAATTGGCAGAATTAAATCTAACCGCAGGACGTAAAGCCAAAACAGCAACCGCTTATGAATCGGCGATCGCCTATTTTACAATGGGGATAGAATTGACTCCCGCACCTGGATGGGAGCAACATTACCCGCTCATGCTAGCACTTCATCAAGAAATTGTGGAGGCAAGTTATCTCAATGCTAACTTTGAGCAAGTGGAGCAGTTGGCACGCCCAGTGCTGCAACAAGCCAAAACCTTACTCGATACAATTAAAGTTCGGCAAACCCAAATTGCGGTAGCCAAAGCCCAAGGTCAATTTTTGGCAGCAATTCAGATTGGCTTAAAAGTATTAAATAATCTAGGAATTGAATTTCCATCACAACCAACGCAGGCGGATATCGATCAAGCATTTGGGCAGACGCGCTTACTGTGGAATCACACTGCGCCGATCGGGTTATTGGATTTGCCATTGATGAGCGATCCGAGGCTACTCGCTACAATGGAAATCCTGACATCCTTGTCTCCGGCTGCTTATATAGCAGCACCTGTCTTAATGCCACTACTGATGTTTAAACAAGTTGAATTATCGATTCAATTTGGAAATTGTCCTGTCTCTATTCATTCATACCATGACTACGGCTTAATTTTGTGCGGCATCATCGGCGATATTGACAATGGTTATAATTTTGGTGAACTATCATTAAGCCTGCTAGAAAAATTTCAACTACCAGCCGCCAAATGTCGAAGTTGGTGTGTCGTTCACTACTTCATTAAACATTGGAAAAAATCTCTCTGTGAGATTCTTCCGCGCTTGCAAGAAGCGAGTCTCAGTGGTCTAGACTCTGGGGATTTAGAAACAGCCCATATGAGTACATATTTTTATTGTCAATATGCTTATTTTGTAGGGCAAGAATTAAACAAACTCAGTCAAACGATGGATGCCCATCTGAGAACAATGTTTAAAGTCCGGCACACAGGGTTTATATCTGCTCATCAGATTGCCCAACAAACTACGCTTAACTTACTAGGGCAATGCAACCCTCCTTATATCCTATCAGGACAAGTCTTTAACTCAGAAATATCTGTTCCACAATTAAAATCTATTAATCAACGCGCCGCATTATTTCAGGTTTATTTCAACCAAATGGTTCTCTATTATCTATTTGGTAAAGCTCCAGAAGCTGCCGAATCGTCTGCTCAAGCGGTTGAATATTTAGATGGGGTTGTGGCATCATTTTCTGTTCCTATCTACTTTTGGTTTGATGCGTTGGTTCAACTAGCCGAGTATGAGACGGCTTCACTATCACGCCAGCAAGATATTCTAATACATGTGCAACAGCTTCAGGATAAACTAAACTATTGGGCAACAATGGCTCCAACTAATCATCAGCATCGATGTGAATTAGTGGTAGCAGAACAAAATCGGGTACTCGGAAACAAAATTGATGCGATGGAAGCTTACGATCGATCGATCCTTTGTGCCAAAACCAATGGTTTTATTCAGGATGAAGCTTTGGCTAATGAACTAGCTGCCAAATTTTATTTGGAATGGAATAAACCAAAAATTGCCACTGTTTATATGCAGGAAGCCTATAATTGCTATCAGCAGTGGGGCGCGAAAGCCAAAACCGATGACTTGGAACAGTGTTACTCAGATTCATTGAATTTAGATATAAGACAATCGCTCCAATTAGATATAAATCAAGTCACAAATATTGACGATATCGATCGGCTAATTATAACGAGTAATTCTAATAGTTCTACTGGTAATCCAGAAGTAGATTTGGCGGCAATTCTTCAAGCTTCCCAAAGTTTATCAAGAACAATGGAACTCCAAGATATTTTGCAGCAATTGACCCAAATTATTTTACATAATTCTGGCGCAGATTATTGTGTCCTGATGCTTCCCAATAACGATGGCAACTGGTATTTAGAAGCGATCGCAATTCCTGAAGCCACTACAGTTTGTCAAGTTCCTTTGGCAGAAAACGACCAGATTCCGCTCAGGTTAATTCAGTATGTCAAAAATAGTCACATGGCGGTGGTGATCGACGATCTCGATACTGATTTACCTGTGATTGATGAATATCTTCAGCACCACCACCCTAAGAGTCTTCTCTGTTTACCATTACTCAACCAAGGTAAACTGACGGGGATTTTCTATTTACACAATCAATTAACTAGTAGGGTGTTTACACCAGATCGGCTCCAAGTCCTCAATTCCATCTGTACCCAAGCAGCTATTTCTCTCAAAAATGTGTATTTATACCAAACATTACGACAAAGCGAAAATAAGTTTCGGGAATTGGTGGAAAATATCAGCGATTTGATTTACTCGATTACACCTGAAGGGAACTTTAGTTATCTCTCTCCTCAGTTCTACGATTTATTTGGTTATGAAGTTGATTTATTTCTCCATCAATCTTTGGGAGTACTGATCCATCCTGAAGATCTGCCCCACATCATCTCTGCTAATCAGCAGTTATTCAACACAGGTGAAAAGCAAACAGGACTAGAATTTAGGATGAAACATCAAGCGGGTTACTGGGTATGGGTGACATGCAACAATGCCCCGATGTTTGATCCTTTAGGCAATATTATTGGGTTTTATGGCATTCTTCGTGATATCAGCGATCGCAAACAAGCTGAATTGCAACTCCAGCAAACCAACGAAGAACTTATCCGTGCCACCCGCCTCAAGGATGAATTTTTAGCCAACATGAGTCACGAACTCCGTACCCCGCTCAATGCCATCCTGGGCATGACTGAGGCATTAACCGAAGAGGTGTTTGGTGCTGTCAATGAGCGTCAACTCAAATCGCTAGAGACGATCGAGGGCAGTGCTTCCCATCTGCTGGAAGTGATTAGCGATATTCTCGATGTCGCCAAAATTGAATCCGGACATCTTGAGCTTAAGTGTGCGCCTACTTCTGTTAACCACATCTGCCAATCTAGTATAACTTTTATTAAGCAGCAAGCTCACATCAAACGGATTACCATTGAAACCAAATTCCCACCAAATCTCCCAGATTGGATGGGAGACGAACGGCGTATTCGCCAGGCGATGATCAACCTCCTCAATAATGCTGTCAAGTTTACCCCAGAGGGTGGAAGGATTACCCTAGAGGTGAAGAATTCAGAACCGGGTTTCTTACAAGTTAGCATTACCGATACCGGAATTGGCATTTCACCGCAAAATATCAAAAAACTATTTCAACCCTTTATTCAAATCGATAGTTCCCTCAATCGTCAATATGACGGTACGGGGTTGGGACTAGCTTTGGTCAAGCGAATCGTTGAACTCCACGGCGGTAGCGTAGGCTTGACTAGTGAGGTGGGTGTAGGTAGTTGTTTCTCCTTCAAGTTACCCTGTGTTGATGCAACAGCACAGAGCTTGTCACTGGAGTCCACAACTTTAGCAGAAACCCTCGAATCAGAAGCCCCTGCCGTTACCTCACCCCTGGTTCTATTAGCCGAGGACAATGAGGCTAATATTAGTACAATTTATAGTTATCTAGAAGCCAAGGGTTATCGAATAGTGGTCGCAAATAATGGGCAAGAAGCGATTGATCTAGTTCAATCTGCGCGTCCCGATTTGGTGTTAATGGATATCCAAATGCCGGGGATGGATGGGTTGGAGGCGATGCAAGAAATTCGTCGCAATCCGCAGTTTGCCGATTTACCGATTATTGCTTTGACTGCCCTGGCTATGACTGGCGATCGGGAAAAATGTATCGCTGCTGGTGCTAATGATTATATTAGTAAGCCGATTAAGCTCAAAAACTTAGCCCAGACAATTCAAGCGGCGTTAGTCGATTGATCTACCAATTCCCTGAACTAACTGATACTTATTTGCTCATCACCGCTTTTACCAACGCTTACAAATCCATGAAGATCTCCCCCCCTTTCAGCAAGCCAACCCTACCAGTCAAGTTCGGGATGAATTCGATTGGCATTCGACTATTTTTAGCCGTAATGACCGGCGCGATGGTCAGCTTGGGTGGGCTGGGCGGATTGTTTTATGGGGAATTGAAAACCACTCGAATATCACAATTGCACGCTGAGACAGATATAGAAGCTAGAGAGTTGGATGCCGCCTTGATCAAAAGTGAAGCTTATTTAAAGAGTCTTGCTGCCGCCACAACCTTCGTACATCTCCGTGGAGTGAGATCGCCTGAAAAATATGAACAGTTAGTGCAATCGTTCATGGCAGCTCGCCCCAAATTAATTACTGGATTTGGCATCATGCAACTTCCCTATGGCTTGGTCGATCGGCAGTGGTTTGGTCCTTATATAGAAGAAACCATGCCAAATCGCGGCACGAAACTCTCTGCTGATAGTCGATTCAGTCTTGTTGAACTCTGGCAGACAGATAAGTATCCTGAATTGCAATACTATCAGGACGCAGTTAAGGTCAATGATTACTTCTGGTCGAAACCTTATCTCAATCCTGTATATCCGATTCCCTTAATGACCTTTTCTGGACCAATTCTCGATCAAAATGGTCGAACAATCGCCATTATGAATGGTGATATTAATCTCAAGGATTTAGAGCAATCTCACGATAGATCAAAACTAGCCGATAGCCTGGGTTACTCTGCACTGATCGCCCAAGGCGGAGAAATCTTGAGTTATTCTCTCGATCCCAGTCTTGCTAGCAAACTTGCTCATGTGCGATCGCTTCCGGCTATCAACTCTGTGTGGGGTGAAATTCAAAGCCAACTGGCTCAGGGTCAAACCAAAGGTTTTCTGGAAGTTAATAGTACATATTTCGTGTATCAACAAATACCCAGTAGCGGATGGATTGAGATCCACTCCATCCCTGTTCATGCGGTTGTTATGCCAGCTTTGCAAGGAGCACTAGGTGCAACTCTAATGGCTGCGATCTTTTTAGCTGTGACGATTTTGCTGTTTATGCGGAGCCTCAATCAACGGTTACAACCGATTTTGGATGCTTGTAATGAGACATCGATCGAGCCAAGTGAATACCAACCAGCTAAAGATGAAATTGATCATTTATCCAATGTTTTTTTTAGTATGCTCAAACAGCAACAGCAGCTTGTCGATCAACTCCAAATTACTAATACAGAACTCATCGAGTCTCAGCAGTTGAAAAATAATTTCCTGGCTAACATGAGTCATGAGTTGCGTACCCCCCTCAATGCCATCCTGGGGATGACGGAAGGGTTGACAGAACAGGTGTTTGGTAATGTAAACGACCGTCAACTCAAAGCCTTAGCCACCATCGAGCGCAGTGGTTCCCATCTACTCGAACTAATTAACGATATTCTGGATGTTGCCAAAATCGAATCTGGTCACATTGAGCTAGATTTTACACCCACATCCACCACCTCCCTCTGCCAAGCTAGTCTGACCTTTATCAAGCAACAAGCCCATACCAAACAGATTACCCTTGAAACCAAATTCCCCCCAAATCTGCCAGATTTGATGGGAGACGAACGCCGGATTCGCCAGGTCATAATCAACCTTTTGAATAATGCGGTCAAGTTTACCCCAGCGGGTGGAAGGATTACCCTAGAAGTAAAAAATACTCGACCAAGTTTCTTGAAAATTAGTATTACCGACACGGGAATTGGTATTTCACCCGCAAACATCAAAAAACTCTTTCAACCCTTCATCCAAATCGATAGTTCCCTCAATCGTCAATATGACGGTACGGGGTTAGGACTAGCTTTGGTCAAGCGAATCGTCGAACTCCACGGCGGTAGCGTCGGCTTGACTAGTGAGGTGGGTGTAGGTAGTTGTTTCTCGGTGGAGCTACCCTGTGTTGATGCAACAGCACAAGTGTTGCAATTGCAACTGGAGTCTACAACTTCAGCAGACACCCTCGAATCAGGGGTTTGCGCCGTTACCTCGCCCCTGATACTGTTAGCTGAAGACAATAGCGCAAACATTAGCACAATTTCCAGCTATTTAAAAGCCAAGGGTTATCGACTGGTGGTCGCAAATAATGGGCAAGAAGCGATTGATCTGGTTCAATCTGCGCGTCCCGATTTGGTGTTGATGGATATCCAAATGCCGGGGATGGATGGATTTGAAGCGATGCAAGAAATTCGTAGCCATCCGCAGTTTGCCGATTTACCGATTATTGCTCTGACTGCCCTGGCTATGACTGGCGATCGGGAAAAATGTATCGCTGCTGGTGCTAATGATTATATTAGCAAACCGATTAAGCTCAAAAACTTAGCACAGTCGATTCAAATAGTGTTAGCAGATCGATCTGCGAATTCCCTAAACTAACTAATACTTAGGGGTTGCTGTATAGCCCTTTCGGGCATCCAAGAAACGCGCAGCGCAGCGTTAGCTGTAAAAGTCTTCTAGTGGGGGTCGGGTAAGGGGAACAGGCAACAGTTTTACCTTTATTTTTCTGTTTTTCCGTATTCCAATAAATCTGAATGCAAGTTTTTTAAGCCTCAAACCCTTATTTATTTGCACTTTCCGTAGATAAAAATGCTTAAAGCATTGATAAATAAATGTTTTATAGTTATTCTGTAAGCCCTATTTATTTGCTCATTACCAGCATAAGAAGTTCAGAATCGAGTTAGCCAAATCCAACGCACTCAAAAAGCATAGCACCACATGTTGAACCTAGAATCCGCCATCCTACGCCATCCATCTGTAGTATCATCAGATACAATAGTGCTGTCGGCAGTTGAGAAAATGAGTGGGATCAAAGATTCTATGCCAGATGACAAGCCAGCAAGCTGTGTGGTGGTGCTAGAAGCTGAGAAAGTGCTAAGTGTATTCACAGAGCGTGATGTTATCCGATTGGTGGCGCAACAACAACCGATCGCCCAACTCACCATGCGGGAAGTGTTAACCCAGCCGCCGATCACACTCCCCGAATCAGCCCTAGAGGATTTGGCGGCAACGATCGATTTTTTACAACAGCAGCAAATTACCCACTTACCGATCGTTAATGAGCAGCAGCAACTTAGGGGACTTGTCACCTACGATGGCTTGAAGAAATTACAAGCTGAATGTACCCGAACAGCAAATAATTCAGAATTAACCAGTGAAATTAGCTATGCTTCCCTAGTAGCTGCCACGCCTGTGGGAATATTGCATACAAACCTAGAAGGGATTTGTACCTACGCCAACGATCGCTACTGTGAAATTATAGGCATTGAGCCAACCACACTGATGGGTCAGCCCTGGTATCAGGGATACAGTCCTGAAGATATGGAGCGAATCACCCAAGAATTTGAGCAATCTCTGCGTGAAAATCGACCGATGCGAATTGAGTACCGTATTCAACGTCCCGATGGCGCAGAGCGTTGGGTGTTTGGGCAATCGGTAATGGAGCGGGATGCGACGGGTCAACCGATCGGCTACGTGGGCACGATTACGGACATTAGCGATCGCAAACGCACTGAATTCCTACTAGAAAGTCAAAACACCATTCTCGAACAGATTGCCAAAGCAGAACCCATCAGAAGGATTCTGACAAATTTATTACGAGATATTGAAAGCTACATCTCTGGAAGCAGTTGCTCGATTATGCTTTGTCGAGATGGTTGGCTATGTGATACAGTCGCACCCAGTTTACCCCAGGAATATGTCGCCTCCATCGCCCAGATACCAATCGGCGATGGTAGCGGGACTTGCGGCACAGCAGCTTATCGACGGGAGATGGTAATTGCCAACGACATTGAGCAAGATCCCCTCTGGCAGGATTATAGGCATCTGGCATTACCACACGGCTTACGGGCTTCTTGGTCTGTGCCAATTTTGGGCAGCGACGAAAATTTATTAGGAGTCTTTGCAATTTATTATCGTCAGCCACAAGAACCATTATTCCTAGACATAGAAACGGTGGGCAAAGCTGCAAATCTTGCGGGTATTGCCATTGAGCGTGAACAAGCAACCCAAGCTCTGCAACATCTGAATGAGGAATTGGAAAGTCGGATTCAGCAACGCACCCAAGAGCTTCAGGAACGCGAGCAATTTTTGCAAACCGTGCTGGACACCTTCCCCCTATCCATTTTCTGGAAAGACCGCAATTCGGTCTATCTTGGCTGTAACCGTCATTTTTTGCGGGATGCCAATGTAACCAGTGTTGAGATGGTGATTGGTAAAACCGACTATGAAATGCCTTGGGGGGAAACGGAAGCTGAACTGTATCGCCAAGACGATCGCACGGTAATCAGCACTGAGACAGCCAAACTCGGCATCGTGGAACCGCAGTACCAAGCCGATGGACAACAAATTTGGTTAGAAACCAATAAGTTGCCATTACGCAATTTGCAGGGTGAAGTAGTTGGGGTACTGGGAACCTATCAGGATATTAGCGATCGCAAAAACATTGAGAAGCAGCTAATTCTCCAACAAAATCATCTAGAAGCCCTCCTGAATAATCTGCCCCACATTGCCTGGATCAAAGATGAACAAAGTCGGTTTATCGCAGTAAATCAACCCTTTGCTCAAGTTTGTGGCTCAACACCTGAAGCACTAGTGGGCAAAACCGACTATGACATTTGGCCCGCCGAACTGGCTCAAGGCTACCGAGATGATGATTTCCAAGTTCTCCAATCCCGCCAGCGCAAAGTGGTTGAAGAGCGAATTGCCCTAGCCGATGGTGAAATGGGCTGGTTAGAGACGACAAAGACACCGTTTCGGGATGCAGATGGTAATTTAGCAGGCACGGTGGGTATTGCAGCTGATATTACTAATCGCAAAACTGCCGAACTCGCCCTCATAGAAAGTGAGCGTCGCTATGCTAGTCTCGCCGCAGCTTCGCCTGTCGCTATTTACCGCATGGATGACCAACTAAATTGTACTTACGTCAACGAGTGTTGGAGTACAATGACCGGTAGACCAATGGAATCAGCTTTAGGGCGGGGATGGATTGAGGCGATCCACCCTGACGATCGCCCCAATCTCGCCCAAACCTGGGCTGAAGTTAATAAACAAGGACGACCCGATCAAATCACTTTAAACACTTGGACTGGTCGGCATTTGCGTCCTGATGGGACGATTAATTGGTTCTACGTTCAGACCGCCCGCGAATTTGACGATTCAGGTCATGTTATTGGTCATGTAGGCACTTTAACTGATATTACCGATCGCAAAATCGCCGAACTCGCCCTAGCAGAAAGTCAAGCCCAATTCCATCGCATGACTGAAAGCATACCGGGGATGATTTATCAGTACGTTCTTCATCCTGATGGAACAGATGAGTTGACCTATGTGAGTTCCCATATTCGACAAATCTTTGAAGTTGAACCCGAAGATGCGGTCTCAGATAGCACCCAAGTATGGGGTAAAATTCACCCTGATGACGTTCCTTGGCTGTGGGAGAAGATCCAAACCTGTGCAGAAAACCTAGAACCGTTCATCTGCGAATATCGTTTACTTTTACCACGGCACGGGCTGCGCTGGGTACACAATTCATCTAGTATCGAAAGACTGGATAATGGCGATGTGGTATGGGATGGGGTAGTCTTAGACTGTACCGAAAGTAAACAAGCCGAACAACAATTAAACTCCCTATCCGAACGGCTAGAACTTGCACTTAAAGGTGCAAAGGTCGGGATTTGGGAGTGGGATGTTATGGGCGATCGCCTCATTTGGGACGATCGCATGTACAGCCTCTATGGGATTGCACCAGAGGACTTTTCTGGACATTACGATGATTGGATCAAGCGGGTTCACCCAGACGACCGCAAACGGGTATTGATGGAGCAAGACCAGGCATTGAAGGGCGATCGCAATACTGATTCGGAATTTCGGGTGATTCATCCCGATGGCACGATTCGATTTCTCAGTTCCAGTGCCTTAGTGCAGAAAAATGATCGGGGCGAAATCCAGCGAGCGATCGGGCTAAATTTCGATATCACCGATCGTAAGCAAGCGGAAATCGAATTACAAAATAGTCAGTCCCAATTTCGCCGTCTCACAGAAAATGTCCCCGGCATAATTTATCAATTTGTTTTGCACCCCGATGGTCGGGATACTGTGACCTACATTAGCCCTCAAGTTGTCGAGATTGGTGAAGTTAGCGTCGAACTGGTGATGCAAGATTCAGCATACCTATGGGAGAAAATTCATCCCGATGATATCCCAATCATCCAAGCCAAAATCATGGAATCGGCTCAAAGCCTTAGCCCATTTTTATCTGAGCATAGACTGGTGACTTCCAGTGGACAAAAGTTTGTCAAGGTGATCTCCATGCCCTACCGCCAAGACGATGGAGCCGTGGTTTGGGATGGGATCATCGTTGATATTACCGATCGTAAAGCCGCTGAACTTCAACTGCAACAAACCAACGAAGAACTTATCCGTGCGACCCGCCTCAAAGACGAATTTCTTGCCAATATGAGCCATGAATTACGCACCCCTCTAAATGCGATTTTGGGTATGACGGAAGGACTTCAAGATCAAGTTTTTGGTGGGTTGAATGATCGCCAACTAAAAGCACTCAAAACCGTTGAAAAAAGCAGCAATCATCTGCTGGCACTAATTAACGACATCCTTGATGTCGCCAAAATTGAAGCAGGTCAAATCGGGCTAGATTGCCTAGCTACAAATATCACCAACCTTTGTCATTCCAGCCTTGCCTTTATCAAACAGCAAGCCTACAACAAACGCATTCAACTCGACTTAAAAATTCCTCCCCACCTGCCAGATATCAGTATCGACGAAAGGCGCATACGGCAAGTTTTAATTAATCTCCTCAACAATGCCGTAAAATTTACACCCGATGGCGGACAAATCACCTTGCAGGTTGACTATATCCAACAACAAATCAACACCGTTAGCGATCGCTATAGTGAAGGAGATACTTTAGAAATTAGTGTTATTGATACAGGTATTGGGATTGCGCCCGAAGATATCAATAAATTATTCCAGCCCTTTGTGCAAATCGATAGTTCCCTCAATCGTCGCTACGAGGGGACAGGATTAGGTTTAGCCCTAGTTAAGCAATTGGTTGAACTGCATGGTGGACAAGTCCATTTAACCAGTGAGGTTGGGGTGGGAAGTTGCTTTAGGGTTATTTTGCCTGCAAACCCGACGGCGATCGCTCCATCAAACACCACAACACAGGCAGAAATGCAGGAGAGCGATCGCATCAGTCTACCTGTAATTTTACTGGTGGAAGATAATGAAGCCAATATCAGTACAATTACGAGTTATTTAACTGCAAAAGGGTATCAAATATTTGTTGCTAATGATGGTCAGATGGCTCTTGATCTCCTTCAAGATGTCGATCCCGACTTGATTTTGATGGATATTCAAATGCCGGGAATGGACGGCATAGAAGCCATTCAGCAAATTCGTCAGCAGCCCAATTTCCAAAAAACTCCCATCATCGCCCTAACTGCTCTGGCGATGATGGGCGATCGGGATCGTTGTCTAGCCGCAGGAGCGGATGAATATCTGACCAAACCCGTCATTCTCAAGCAGTTGGCTGCTCAAATTAATCAGTGGATGAAAAATAATACCAATTTGAAAAAACAATGCGACAGATAGATATTTGTAGAGACGTAGCAGTGCTACGTCTCTACTGTTTGATGTGTTGCAATCATTATTTGAATTGGTATAAGTAATGAGTAATGGAGAGAAGTTGGCGCTTAGATCTTCTTCACGTCAAACTAAACCCTAAAAGGGCAGGCTACGACTTTCTGGAATGCCCGTAGGTAGGGCTATACGGAAGATTTAGACACCGACACAAAACGCGCTGTCGTCCTTGATTGTTGGGAATTAACCCTCCAAACTTTGTTAACAGGAAGGAATCAACGAAACAGTATAATTCATCTTATCTGGAAACCGCAGCACAGCTTAATTGTTGCGCTGGGGTAGAAGATTTATCAGCAACTAATTCAATTTTTCCTTGGGCATTACGATACCAACCAGTAGCTTGAACAAGGGTTTCTGGAGTTTGGGGAATTTTGGCTTGTACTGGTTGTGTTTTCCGATATGCAGAAATATCACGGATATCCGACCAAGTGCGTAGGCTATATAGTCCACCGGAGGTATCGCTCCTCACATCAAGACTTGGATTTTGCGGGATTCCACCCCTTCCCGTTGCCACAAAACTACTACCTTGATTCTCAGAACAACCACTAACTATTTGTTGTGACGAATCGGTGACATTTTCTGGCAGTTCAATTAACCCGGAGTTGGGATCAATACCAACGTTATTTATTTGTACCGTTCCATTCACATTATATTTGGAACTAGCGGTGATATCGTTACTAGAAACTTCTATAGGATTGAGGAGGTTACGGTATTCTAAACCTATAATTCCCTGAGTTGCAATTTGAATATTCCCACCTCGACCTTTCACCGCATTGGCAATAATATCGCTATTTTCTAAACCAATAATATTAGGCGCATTAATCGTGATATTACCACCATTACCAGTACCACCCGCTTCTGCACTGATGAAACTGCCACGACGCATCAGCAAAACATCACGCACTTGCAGATCAATATTGCCTCCTTCAACTGCATTGCTTTCAGAACGAAGTTTACTAGCTAGATCCAAATTGATACGATTACTTTGAATCAGCATATTACCAGCATCTCCCGAACCTAGTCCGCTAACTACAATTTCGCCGCGATCGCTAAGACTCAAATCCTGGGTGGTAACATATACTGAACCCGCAGTACCAGGACCTGTAGAAGAGGCAGACAAACCACTTGGACCAGTCGCATCAAGGGTATAACGCAGTTGACCACTTGGTACTTGACTTACACCTGCAATATTGATGATATTAGCTTGAATCGAAATATTTCCAGCTTGACCGTAGGTTTCAGTTGAAGTCGAAATTCGCCCTCCGTCCAGTAAGTTAAGCTTGGCAGTATTCAGAAAAATATTACCACCTTGTCCTTTACCTAAACTAATCAGTTTGGTCGTAACTACATCATAGTTACCGTTTGTGGATGCAAAAAATCGTGTTGAAACTCCTGCGGAAGAACTCCCAGCTAATGTTACTTCGTTAGCATTAACGATGATATCCCCCGAAATACCTTCACCATAAGTACCAGTCCGAATACCAGGACCATTCAATACCTCTAGTTTTTCGACATTGAGAATAATATCTCCACCCCTACCTGTTGCATTTTCACGGATGCTAGTACTCATTCCTGTCAAAAAAGCAGGTTCATTTGTTGCCGTTTCACCTGTCACATTTAAGTTCTTTGCTGTAACGATGATATTACCACCATCACCTGTTCCTCTGGCACTAGAGCGAAGTTCAGCCCCATTACGAATATTAACTTGTGTGGCATCAACTGTGACATTACCACCCCCACCTTTGGAACCATTCATCGTATTCGATGCGATGGTACTTGCACTAAATCGCAGTCTTGTAGGCACATGGATTGCTTCCCCAATCACATTAACAGTTGTACTCTTGACGGCAATATTACCCGAATCTCCAATTCCATGAGTACGGGTGTTAATTTGGGCACCATTTAAAATATTGACAATAGGTGCTTCGATTGTGATATCACCACCTCGTCCTGTAGCATTTACTTGGGAGTCAGCAGCAATGCCTGTGTTGGAAAGAGCTGCTCTACCAATTATTTCAAGGGAATCTGAGGCTTTGACTAGAATACCTTGTCCTGAACTTGTACCTGAAGTGTGGGAAGTGATAGTTGAAGAATCAGACAGGGTTATTTTTTGTCCTTGAAGAACAATTGCACCACCTTGCTTTCCACTTGCATCAATTTTAGCTGCGTTACTAAAGTTCATATTTTGGAACTGAGTCACCGCATTGTAATCTAAGTTAAATCCAGCAGTGTTTGTAGACAGCCCCACAATATTATTTGCAGCGACGCTCCCTAATTCAACTCTGCTATCGCTAGCAGTAATCGTACTCTTGTCAAAAGTTAAGTTATTTCCCACCAATGCAAATGTATTTTTTGCTGGAATTGCTAATTTTGCACCATTAACGTTAATGGAACTAGACTTACTGCCAATTTGCAAGCCAACTGGCACACTTATGGTGAGTAAAGGTGAATCCACTGGATTTGTAGCACTAAACTTGGAACCATCTGCAAATAATAAACTTTCGGCAGTAGTGCCAACAAAGGAACCACCAATATTTAAGCTGGCATTTTGTCCAAATATAATTCCACTGGGATTGAGCAAAAATAAATTTGCGCTACCGTTTGCCTTAATTAAACCGTCAATATTGGAAACACTACCACCAGTCACACGACTAAAAATATTCTGTATATCTGAAGCGTTGTTGAAGAATGCAGAACCTTTGCTGGGAATAGAAAATTGGCTGAAACTGTGAAATAAATTATTACCAACTCTATTCCCGTCAGTGATGGTGAAGTTGTTACCATTTTCTAAGACGGTTGTTTTCAAAGTTGCATCGGGAATTACTTGAGCGTTAACCGAAGTGCTGTAAATCCCACAGGCTAATACTCCACTAATTAAACTAAATCCAGCCCAAGTTACTTTCATCACTCCATCTCCGTTTTCACCTATGTATATAGGTTTCCCAGTAAAGTATTTTTTATAACGTAATCAATTTTGAGAAATTGCAGCACAGGTTAATTGTTGTACTTGGTTAGAAGATTTATCTACAACTAATTCAATTTTTCCCTGTGCATTACGATACCAAGCAGTGGCTTGAACGAGGGTTTCTGGTAATTTAGGAATTTGGGCTTGTACTGACTGAGTTGTGCGGAATGCCGAGATGTCACGGATATCCGACCA
Source organism: Calothrix sp. PCC 6303 (assembly GCF_000317435.1). Taxonomy (NCBI): domain Bacteria; kingdom Bacillati; phylum Cyanobacteriota; class Cyanophyceae; order Nostocales; family Calotrichaceae; genus Calothrix; species Calothrix sp. PCC 6303. The sequence goes on along the minus strand of NC_019751.1, from coordinate 4,237,907 downwards.
AGTGCGTAGGCTATATAGCCCAGCGGAGGTATCGCTCCTCACATCAAGACTTGGATTTTGCGGTATTCCCCCTTTTCCTGTGGCGACAAAACTACTACCTTGATTTGTAGAACAACCACTAGCTATTTGTTGCGATGGATCGGTGACATTTTCAGGTAACTCAATTAAACCAGAATTGGGGTCAACGCCAACATTATTAATTCGGATTGTGCCATTAACATTAAATTCGGAACTAGCAGTAATATCGTTAGTAAGGTCTTTCGTAGGGGTGAGGGTATCGCGGAATTCTAAACCAATAATATCTTGAGTTCTAATTTCAATATTGCCACCCTTGCCTTTAAATGCATTGGCAATCATATCGCTGTTTTCTAACCCCAAAATTATGGGAGCATTAATAGTGATGTTGCCACCGTTCCTAGTTCCTTTAGCTTCTGTCGAAATGAGGCTGTTGTTTCGTAAAATCAAGTCAGATTTGAGATTTAGGTTGATGTTACCACCTTCCCCAGAAGCAGTATTAGCAATTATTTGACCCTTGTTGTCGAGTCGTAAAGAATTGGCATTGATATTTAAAATTCCGCCATTTCCCGATCCTTCATTATTAACAGCAACTCTTGCTCCATTATCTATTAGCAATGTAGGAGTGTTAATGGTTAAACTGCTAGCATTTCCAGTAGGGAGATCAGGAAGTCTAAATGTTTGGCGAAAAGTTATTGGAAAAATTGGAGCTGATGCGGTAATACTGCTTGGTCGTTCACCATTTGGACTACGACCCCTAACTTCTATTGATTTGGAAGCATTAATGGTTATTTTGTCACCAGCACCACTACTGAAGGTTGAAGTAGTAACACTTGCTCCATTCTCTACAATCAGTCTGGATGTATTGAGATTCAAAGAACCACCATTACCTTTGCCAAATACAGTTGATCCAATATTAGAAGGAGATAAATTTCTTGACTCTACACCCTTAACTTCTATAGTTCCAGCAACATTCAGATTGACGTTGCCACTATCACCTTGTGCAAAATTGGTAGTATTAATTAAGCCGCCATCTGTAATTTTTATATTCGATGCAGTGATGTTCACATTGCCAGATTTTTTCGGGCTAAAGTTAGTGGTCAAAACTCCACTATTAAGAACCGGATTTAGCTGTGCTACACGATTAATTTGAATATCTCTGGCAACATTTACATTAATATTACCTCCAGAGTCAAAACCATAAGTTCTTCCCAGGACAAAACCTCCGTCATTTAGATGTAAATCTCCGGCATAAATATCAATATCAGCACCTTTCCCTAAACCTAGATTTTCAGTCATCAAGCGACTAGAAATAACTCCTGTAACAATTCCTAAATCTGGCGCTATTCTCACATCTCCAGAAAGGTCTAAAACACCTTTTGCATCAACGCTAATAATATTAGGTTCTTGGCTTCCCACAGTTTGAATCAAGGCAGCAGAACCATCTTTCAGACTAATATTGTTCCCTTGTAATTGAATTCCACGACTAGTTAATCCACTTGCATCTAGTAAAGACTGATTTACAAGTTGAATATCTCCAAAACTCTCAATATTTGTATAATCCAATTGAAAATCTGAGGATGTGGAATTAATATTAACTGTGCCTGCTTTGACTGCACCTACTTCAACTCTGCCATTTTCAGCAGTTAAAACCCCACCTGACAAAGTGACATTTTGCCCAACTAATGCGATCGCTTGTCCGGAATTCACTTCTAAGGTTGATTGGTTATTATCCCGAATTACAGGGGTGAATCCTCCTCCTGTCAATTGATGTCCCTTTCCTTGTAATTGAATGTTTCCTGAATTTGTGCCCATTTGTAAGCCAATAGGCACGCTCATCGTCAACAACGGTGTACCCGTGGGATTCACCGCACTAAATTCAATCCCATCGGCAAACTTGATACTATTCGCGGTTGTTCCCACAAAGGAACCACCTATATTCAAGGAGGCATTTTGTCCAAATATCATTCCACTCGGATTGAGCAAAAATAAATTTGCGCTACCGTTTGCCTTAATTAAACCGTCAATATTGGAAACACTACCACCAGTCACACGACTAAAAATATTTTGAATGTCTGAAGCGTTGTTAAAGAATGCAGAACCTTTGCTGGGTATTGAAAATTGACTGAAACTGTGAAATAGATTATTACCAACCCGATTTCCCTCAGTGATGGTGAAGTTATTACCATTTTCTAAGACGGTTGTTTTTAAAGTTCCATCGGGAATTACTTGAGCGTTAACCGAAGTGCTGTAAATCCCACAGGCTAATACTCCACTAATTAAACTAAACCCAGCCCAAGTTACTTTCATCACCCCATCTCCGTTTTCACCTATGTATATAGGTTTCCCAGTAAAGTATTTTTTATAACGTAATCAATTTTGAGGAATAGCAGCACAGGTTAATTGTTGTTGCATTTGAGTCGAAGATTTATCTGCAACTAATTGAATTTTCCCTTGGGCATTACGATACCAACCAGTGGCTTGAACAAGGGTTTCTGGTAATTGAGGAATTTGTGCCTGTACTGGTTGTGTTTTCTGATATGCAGAAATATCACGGACATCAGACCAAGTGCGTAGACTATATAGCCCAGATGAGGTATCGCTCTTCACATCTTGATTAGGATTTTGCGGTATTCCCCCTCTTCCCGTAGCCACAAAACTACTACCTTGATTCCCTGAACAAGCACTGGCTATTTGTTGTGATGAATCGCTGAGATTTGCTGGTAGTTCAATTAAACCGGAGTTGGGGTCAACAGCAACATTATTAATTTCTACATTGCCGTTGATACTAAATTGAGAACTAGCTGTAATATCGTTCGTAAGGTCTTCTCTGGGGGTGAGAGTATCGCGGAATTCTAAACCAATAATATCTTGAGTTGTAATGTCAATATTGCCACCTTTACCTTTGAATGCATTGGCAATAATATCGCTATTTTCTAAGCCAACAAGAATTGGTGTATTGATATTAATATTACCTCCATTACCGTTACCCGCCGATGTTGCACTAATCAAGCTATTATGGCGTAGCAACAATACATCGCTGACTTGTGAGGTAATATTGCCTCCCTCACCAGATGCTGTTTGAGCTTGAATACTACCTTGAGTATCTAAGAATATTTTATTGGCAGATATTTTTATGTCACCACCGTTACCTGTACCTTGGTTGGTTACACTAACTGCACCACCATTGCTCAGTGTTAGAGTCGGGGTGTTTATATTCACAGTTCCCGCATTCGCTGAAAGAACCTTGGGCAAATTGAATAACTGTTGGAGTAATGCTGGAGGGGAAAGGACGGCTGAGTTAATACTGCTATTATTAGTTTGGCTGCGTCCGTCAATTAGAATGGATTCCGTCGCATTAATGTTTAAATTTCCAGCTTCACCAATCAAGAAGGATGTAGTAGCAACCGCTCCTCCATTGAGCAGTTGTAATCGCTTTGTATCCAAAGTTAAGGTTTGGGCATTACCTGTACCATAAGTGATTGCACTAATGTTGCTATAGAGTCCTGCCGGGTTGTCTCCTGTAACAGTGGTACTCTGACTGCGAATAGTTACTTGCCCCGTGGAACCAGTTGCAAATGTGACTGAAGAGATGGCTGCTCCCCCAGAAACGACTAAATTATTACTGTTAATAGAGAGATTGCCTGCTGATTTACCAGTTCGGGTAGTTGTAGTCAGAGCTGTTACTCCAGTGGGATTGATGGAAGAGAAACCAGATAACTCGACTGTCCCAGCATCAATCTGAATGTCGCCACTGGCAGCGAATCCGAAAGCATTGTTGTTGACTCCTGCACCTTGGGAGACAGTTAAGTGAGGAGTGATGATATGGATGGGTGAACCTGTACCAGTATTCAAGCCCTCAGAGCGGATGCCACTACGAATTTGGGCGTTGGCTGTTGTCCCCACAATATCAATCCCTTCTGAAGCTTGTAAAAAAACTTCACCCCCAGCGACATTTCCCAGATTTTTGGAATATATAATTGAACCATCGCTGATTTGAATGTGTTTTCCCTGCAACTGTACGGAACCAGCATTTAATGCCCCTACAGTTGGTAATGCTCCTATAGTGAGCAACGATTTTTGAGTGAGTTGGATATCTGCAAAGCTTTGTCCGCTCTCATAACCTAACTGATAACCTTGGGAGATAGGATTCAAACTAACCATTCCGACTCCGCTTAAGCTTCCCAATTCTACCCGTCCTTGAGGTGCGTTCAAGGTTGCCCCGGTGAGATTTAAGTTGCCCCCTACCAGTGCCAAGGTTTTTCCTGGTTTTACTCTCAATTCTGAAGCACTTGGGTTTTGAGTGATGGGGGCAATAGTGCTGACAGATGTTAGAGCATGACCTCTTCCTTGAACTGCGATCGCACCTGGATTACTGCCCATTTGTAAGCCAATAGGAACACTCATCGTTAGTAACGGTGTTGAACTGGGATTAGTTGCACTAAATTCCACTCCATCAGCAAATTTAATACTATTCGCCGTTGTCCCCACAAATGACCCACCAATATTTAAGCTAGCATTTTGTCCAAAGATAATTCCACTGGGATTGAGCAAAAATAGATTAGCGCTACCATTTGCCTGAATTAAACCATCAATATTAGAAATGCTGCCACCAGTGACACGACTAAAAATATTTTGAATGTCTGAAGCGTTGTTGAAGAATGCAGAACCTTTACTGGGAATAGAAAATTGACTGAAACTGTGAAATAAATTATTACCAACTCGATTCCCGTCAGTGATGGTGAAGTTATTACCATTTTCTAAGACGGTTGTTTTCAAAGTTGCATCGGGAATTACTTGAGCGTTAACCGAAGTGCTGTAAATCCCACAGGCTAATACTCCACTAATTAAACTAAACCCAGCCCAAGTTACTTTCATCACCCCATCTCCGTTTTCACCTATGTATATAGGTTTCCCAGTAAAGTATTTTTTATAACATAATCAATTTTGAGGAATAGCAGCACAGGTTAATTGTTGTTGCATTTGAGTCGAAGATTTATCTGCAACTAATTGAATTTTCCCTTGGGCATTACGATACCAACCAGTGGCTTGAACGAGGGTTTCTGGTAATTGAGGAATTTGTGCCTGTACTGCTTGTGTTTTCTGATATGCAGAAATATCACGGACATCAGACCAAGTGCGTAGACTATATAGCCCAGATGAGGTATCGCTCTTCACATCTTGATTAGGATTTTGCGGTATTCCCCCTCTTCCCGTAGCCACAAAACTACTACCTTGCTTGGCAGAACAACCACTGGCTATTTGTTGCGAGGGGTCGGTTATATTTACTGGCAATTCTACTAAGCCGGAGTTGGGGTCAACACCAACATTATTAATTTCTACATTGCCGTTGATACTAAATTGAGAACTCGCTGTAATATCATTCGTCAGGTTTTCCCTGGGGGTGAGAGTATCACGGAATTTTAGACCAATAATACCTTGAGTAGTGATATCAATCTTCCCACCATATCCTTGAACGGCATTAGCAATGATATCGCTATTTTCTAATCCTACTGTCACTGGTGATTTAATTGACAAATTTCCGCCATTCCCTATTCCCCTAGCTGTGGTGGAAATAAGGCTATCATGACGCATCAACAGATAATTTTGTAAGTTTAATCTGACATCCCCACCATCACCAGAAGTAGTTGATGCGCTGATACTACCTTGGTTATCGAGAAAAATTGAGTTAGCATTAATTTCCAAGTCTCCCGCACTGTTAGGTCCATCATTTTTGACAGTAACAAATGCTCCGTCTGTGACTCGTAACAAAGGGGTATTGATGGTGAGAGAGCCTGCTTTACCACTAGGAACGGCAGGAAGCCTCAGGGTCGCTTGAGTGACTGGATCGAGAATTTCGGCACTTGAGGCAATGCGTGCAGCAAGGATCGATCTACCAGCTTTACCTTTAACATCTACCGATTCTGAAGCATTAACTATCACACTACCTGCTGCACCCGAAGCCACTGTGCTAGACCCTAATATGCCACTGTCTCGAATCAATAATCTAGATGTATTGATTAAAGTGCTACCGGAATCTCCTGTGTTACTAGCCGATGAAATTATTGAACTTGATAATGTGGTGAAAGGGTTATTGCCAGCTATTTCGATGAGGTCTTTTGCATCTACCTGCACAACTCCAGCTTGTCCTGTACCTACGGATAAAGAACTTAGACTACCACCATTCAGAATTCTCATGTTGCCAGTTGAGACGTTAATATTACCTGCTTTGCCAGAGTTTAAAGTGATGGAGGTAATTGAACTTGAAACGACTGGATTGGTGTGAATAAATCCATCAACTTCGATCGCACCTGTGACATTAGCTGTAATATTACCACCAGCTATTGGTGTAAAAGTCCAGTTATGGATATTTGCCCCATCTTTCAGGAATAACTGCTCGGCAGAAAGATTGATATCTCCTGTTGGTGTGATGCCTAAGTTGTCGATTTGGATAAAACTGTTTAATTTGCCATCGGATGTATTGCCACTGAGGCTAATAGTTCCAGTGGCTTTGACAGTAATGCCCTGGGAAGGTTGTTTAAACCCAAAGTTTTGCAGCAATGCAGCAGAACCTTCTCTGAAGCTAATATTCCGTCCTTGTAATTGAATCGAGCCACCGCTACCACTAGCATCTAACAAAGATTGTTGTGCTAAATTAATGGGGTGCGACTCTTTTAGTAGTACAAGGTATGGTATAAGAGTAATAGGAGACAAGTCAACCAGAGTAATGTTTCAGTGCAAAAATGAAACAGATGCATCCTTGCTTGTCAAAAGATAAAAACGGGAATAAGTACGGACGTATGCAAGCATCTAGATCAAATCCAGGGATGTTTTGGGAAGAAGCACGAGAACTATTTGAAGAAATAGTTGGTTGGCTGGACTCAGATAGTATTTGTGGGTTGGAGCATGGAGAAATAGAAAGTAAGTTGCTTGATAATGGATATGAACTACTTAGAAGGCTGTTACAAGGATACTTTGATAAGCGTAGCCAAGACGAAACGGATTCTGAGTGGGTAGGAAAAGACCAAGCCAAGCGAACGCACAAGAAAAAATTGTCAAGGAAATTAACAACAATATTTGGCACAGTAATCGCAAACCGAATCGGTTACGGAGGTAGAAAGATAAACACCCTATTTCCATTAGATGCAGAGCTAAACCTACCAGCAGAACAATATTCTCACGGATTAAGACAACGAGTAGCAGTGGAAGTAGCTCGTTCAGGATTTAGGGAAACAGTGGATATTATCGAAAAAACAACAGCAGCCAAAATTGGTAAACGGCAAGCAGAAGAACTAGCGTACCAGAGCGCTGTCGATTTTGATGATTTCTACACATATCAACAGGCAGAAGCGGTACAAGTTGAGGAAATAGGAGAAATTGTTTGTAATCAGTGCAGATGGGAAAGGTGTGATTGTGAGCCATCGACACGGGCTGTGCCCAGTGTCGAAGTGGCGGTGCGTACAGAGGATTTACGTCCCCAAACCCAAAACGAGCGCAAGCTTCCAGCAAGAAGTTAGATAAGCGTTTAACCAAAGGAGAAAAGCCAATGCCAAACGAATGGCAACGGTAGCTTCAGTTTACACAATCAACCCGTTTGTTCGTACAGTTGAGCAAATAGTTAACCCATCCGATGAGGATAAGAAAATAAAGCGTCCTAAACCTATTGGAAAAAGGGTTTGGGCTTCTGTTGCCAAGGAACCAGAAGTCGTCATTAAAGAGGCTTTCGATGAGGCATTGCATCGTGATCCAGATCGGCTAAAAACGCTTTTGTGCCTTGGTCGATGGTAATAAGCAACAATTATCGTTGATGAAGAAATTTACCAAAAAACATCACCTCGAACTGACTATTGTCCTGGATATTATCCATGTGATTGAGTATTTGTGGAAAGCAGCATTTGTATTTTATTCCAGTACGGATAAACAAGCCGAAGCCTGGGTTACGAAACGTTTGAAGTCTATCCTTGAGGGGAAATCCAGTGATGTTGCTTCTGGGATGCGAACAAGCGCGACAAAACGTAAACTCACACCCCAAGAACGCAAACCTGTGGATAACTGTGCCAGATATTTGCTCAACAACCGCGAATATCTCAAATACCATGATTATTTAAAAGCTGGGTTGCCAATTGCTACCGGAGTTATCGAAGGTGCTTGCCGTCATCTGATTAAAGATCGGATGGATATTACTGGTGCCAGATGGAGTCTAGCTGGTGCCGAGGCTGTTTTACGGCTTCGTTCTTTGTATATTAGCGGGGATTGGCATAAGTATTGGCGCTTCCATTTACACCAAGAGCATAAACGCAATCATCTTGCTCTGTATCAAGGTGCAATTCCCTTGATGAAGCGAGTTGCTAAAGCCCGTTGCCCTATTACCCCTTCACCCCTTCCAATACCTGTCTAAACTACATTTCCTATCTTACTAAAAGATCCGCACCCAAATTAATGTCTTGGAATTGCTTGATTGCTGAATAATCTGCGACTAATCCCATGGAAGTGGAGTTGAGTCTGACTAACCCATCGCTAACACTACCCACTTCCAGATGCCCACCGCCATTCGTTGTCACAATACCACCAGAAAGATTCACACCTGAGCCAATTAGTGCCAGAGTATTACCTGCGTTGACTTGTAGCCCGATGGGATTGTTGCGGCGATCGGCAGGAGCAAAAAAATCAGCAGTTATACTATGCCCAGTCCCTTGTACAGTTATATTTCCTGTGTTTTGTCCCAACTGTAAACCGATGGGAATACTTATAGTCAGCAATGGTATCGCACTGGGATTAGTTGCACTAAATTCCACTCCATCGGCAAACTTAATACTATTCGCCGTTGTTCCTACAAATGACCCACCAATATTCAAGCTGGCATTTTGTCCAAATATAATCCCACTGGGATTGAGCAAAAATAAATTTGCGCTACCGTTTGCCTGAATTAAACCATCAATATTAGAAATGCTGCCACCAGTGACACGACTAAAAATATTTTGAATGTCTGAAGTGTTGTTGAAGAATGCAGAACCTTTGCTGGGAATAGAAAATTGCCTGAAACTGTGAAATAAATTATTACCAACCCGATTTCCCTCAGTGATGGTGAAGTTGTTACCATTTTCTAAGACGGTTGTTTTCAAAGTTGCATCGGGAATTACTTGAGCGTTAACCGAAGTGCTGTAAATCCCACAGGCTAATACTCCACTAATTAAACCAAAGCTAGCCCAAGTTACTTTCATCAGCCCATCTCCGTTTTGTCCTATGTATATAGGTTTCCCGAAAAGGCATTTTTTATAACATTAGGACTTACGCACTGTACAAACTAGTCATGGTATGATTTAACCGAAATAGCTTCTTTCAGACTTTGACCAATTATGTTTTTACCAATAAATTAACCGTGAGGTAGGAGTTTAGCAATGCTCAACCCCTACGAGAAATATGGTTTTTCCGCAATATATATTTGTTTTCTGTCAATGCGTAAGTTCTAAACATAATCAATTTTGAGGAATTGCAGCACAGGTTAATTGTTGTACTTGGTTAGAAGATTTATCGGCAACTAACTCAATTTTTCCCTGTACATTACGATACCAACCAGTAGCTTGAACGAGGGTTTCTGGTAATTGAGGAATTTCTGCTTGTATTGGTTGTGTTTTTCGATATGTGGAGATGTCACGGGTATCAGACCAAGTGCGTAGGCTATATAGCCCAGCGGAGGTATCGCTCCTCACATCTTGACTAGGATTTTGCGGTATTCCTCCTCTTCCTGTTGCTACAAAACTACTACCTTGATTGGCAGAACAACCACTAGCAATTTGTTGGGATGGATCGGTAACATTCGACGGTAATTCGACTAAACCAGAATTGGGGTCAACACCAATATTATTGATTTGCACCGTACCACTAACACCAAATTGAGAACTTGCAGTAATATCACTTTTCTCCGTGGTTTGCGGACGGAATTTTAACCCTAAGATACCTTGAGTATTAATCTGGATATTTCCACCACTTCCTCGCACCGCATTGGCAACGATATCGCTATCTTCATCAGGAAGCGCTACCACAACTCCAGCAGTAATATCAATATTTCCCCCTGTGGAAGTACCAGTGGCATTAGTTGTAATATTACTGCCACGACGTAACAGCAAAACATCATTTGCTTGGAGGTTAATGTTGCCTTGGCTGCCTCCTTTGACTTCCGAACGCAGACTGGCTTTATTATCGAGGTAAATATTATTGGCTGTAATATTCAAATTACCTGCATCCCCAGTTCCCGTATTGCTCACGGTAACTTCCGCAGAATCGCGTACTTTTACTGTATCAGATGTAATATTTACCGTTCCGGCGTTAAAGTTAGTTGTCGAAGATGCTGCGATCGCACTGGGTAATTGACTACCATTAACTGAATTTTTGGAAGTTCCTTGGACATCTATGTTTTGGATATCGAGGTTAATATTACCAGCATTTCCCTGACCGAAACTACCACTTACGATCAGTCCACCATCAAAAACCCGCAGGTTATCTGCCGTCATCTGAATATTACCACCTTGACCAACTCCATCTTTACCCACAGCAACAGTGATACCACTAACTGTACCGCTCAAACTATCAATAACCGGGTCGCTGACTTCGACATTTTTTGCCTGAATCTTGATATTTCCAGCCTCACCACTTCCTGCTAAAGCACTAGAAATTGTCCCACCATCAGAGAGAGTCAAGTGTCCAGTATTGATCGAAATATTACCACCTTGACCTCTTGCAAGAGGTTGAATTGAACTGATAACAGCACTGGTTATTCCACCGGATGTAACTCCGGATATTTCTAGACTTTCAGAGGCTTTAATTGCAATCTCTCCTGACTTACCACTAGCATTACTAAGTACATCAGCAGAAATACGACCACCTTCAAGTAAACTAATTCGATCTGCATCGATCGAAATTTTGCCACTCTCGTTATTCTCTCCAACTTGAATTAAAGTAGTAATTGCACTAGGTTGAATAGTACCGATAAAATCGGGAAAAGGATTGTATCCTCTAACTTCGACATTTGAAGCTTTAATATTAATATTTCCAGTGCGAGAATTATTGCCTATTATGGGTTGTCCAGTCAGAAAGTCAAAACCGAATGTCATAATCGACTGAAGCCAAGCTCCATTCGCTAGTCGCAAATCCTTTGTTTCCATAGTCACATCCCCAGCCCTACCTCCATCACCAAATACACTGGTGAAAAGTCCTGGAGTTGTGTAGTGCGTTGCTTCTGATACTCCCAACAAGTCTACAAATTCGGTCGTCTTAACCGTAATTCCTCCCCCTTTCCCAAAAGAGCCAGTCGCAGAAGAAATCCCCGAACCTTCTTGCAGAGTCAAACCTCGACCGCGAATATTAACCGCTCCTCCATTTAACCCAGTAGTATCAATTAGAGAGGATTGACGTAAAGACACGTTTCCCCAATCAGCAACAACAGGACTCGTTAATTGCAACCCGGTTTGATTATTCAACCCGACTTCACCATTCCGCAGTGCCCACAATTCAAGTTGAACATCTCGAAGCGATAGAGTTGCCGCATTAATGTCAATCTCGCTACCCACAAGCGCTACAGCTTTAGCCTGGAATGATTGCCACGGTCGAAAAAAGAAGTTGGGGGCTGGTGTTCCTTGGACTTTTATCGCTCCAGCATTGGCTCCCAGTTGTAGTCCAACAGGTACACTCATTGTCAATAATGGAGGTGTTGTTGTGTCAGAGGCACTAAACTTGACCCCATCAGCAAATTTGATACTTTCGGCTGTCGTACCAACAAATGAACCGCCAATATTTAAACTGGCATTGGGACCAAACATAATCCCCGCAGGATTGAGCAAAAATAGATTAGCGCTACCATTGGCTTGAATTAAACCATCAATATTGGAAACATTACCACCTGTAACACGACTAAAAATATTCTGTATATCTGAAGCGTTGTTAAAAAATGCAGAACCTTTGCTGGGTATTGAAAACTGACTGAAACTGTGAAATAAATTATTACCAACCCGATTTCCCTCAGTAATGGTGAAGTTATTACCATTTTCTAAGACGGTTGTTTTCAAAGTTCCATCGGGAATTACTTGAGCATTAACCGAAGTGCTGCAAATCTCACAGGCTAATACTCCACTAATTAAACCAAAGCTAGCCCAAGTTACTTTCATCACCCCATCTCCGTTTTGTCCTATGTATATAGGTTTCCCGAAAAGGCGTTTTTTATAACATAATCAATTTTGAGGAATTACAGCACAGCTTAATTGTTGTACTTGCTTAAAAGATTTATCAGCAACTAACTCAATTTTTCCCTGGGCATTACGATACCAACCAGTAGCTTGAACAAGGGTTTCTAGAGATTTAGGAATTTCGGCTTGTACTGCCTGGGTTTTGCGATATGCAGAGATGTCCGAATATCCAGACCCAGTGCATAGACGTAGCCCATCCTAGACATCGCTATTTCCCTTATAATTAGAATTGAACAGTAATCGCAGCAAACATACAGTCAAATTTATGATTTCGCAAGAACAAATTACGATCGAAGTCTCGTCTGAGGTTGCACAAGCATATCGTAATGCTACAGAACAAGAACGAAAAGAATTGCAACTCAAAATTGCAACTATTATACAGTCTGAATTTCAAACAAACAGACAATCAAACATCGCAAATCTCAGAAACACAATGGATATAGCAAGTCGAGAAGCACAAAGTAAAGGGTTAACACCTGAAATCCTGGAATCGGTTTTACGTGATGACTAATCAGCGACGATTTGTTTTTGATACGAATGTGATAATTAGTGCATTTTTATTTAGTGAAAGCAAGCCTCGTCAAGCATTGGATATAGCTCAGGATATTGGTATTCTCATATTATCTAATTCTGCCTTTGCAGAGCTATAAGAAGTTTTATCTCGTCGAAAATTTGATAAGTATCTGACATTGGAAAGACGGCAGGAATTTCTAGAAAATTTTACAAAGACAGTTGATTTTATTGATGTGGAAGAGCAAATTGACAAATGTCGAGACCCAAAAGATGATAAATATTTAGAATTGGCAGTCAGTGGAAAAGCTGAGTCTATTATCACTGGAGATAATGATTTGCTGGTATTAAATCCATTTCGAGGTATTGAAATTATTACTGTTCAAGAGTTTTTGGCGAGAAACTAAGCACTAAAATTTATTTTTTCTTGCTTAATCCCAATTATTATTGAGGTTATAAAATCCTTTGATGCTCAATCTCCCGGATTTTTGACCCTTGTATGACATCCAACAACCTATTTGTATTTTTAAGCGATCGCACTCCCTGCATAATTGCGATCGCAACCTCATTCTGTGAAAATTAACTTTTGGGAACCACAGCACAAGTGAGGTTTTGCTGTATGCTCTTCGCGCAGCGTTAGCTGTAAAAGTCTTCTAGTAGGGGTAGGGAACTAGGCTGTTGACTCTGTACCTTTTTTGGGATTTCGTTCATGCAAAAAACGTGGATAGTCACGATGGCTGAAACTTGTATTTCGGTAAGGTTTTAACGAAAGATTAAACGCCATAAACAAAAGTACCAAAAATCGCCCAATTTTCAACAAAGTCAACAGCTTCGGAGAATCCCCACGTCTAGGCTGCTGCTGTTTCAGCTAAAACGGCGAATAGCTAACTGAAAAATACAGCCCATTTTCTTGGAGACTATTCTTTTCTCCCTCAACTGCCTTGAGTGGTATACCCCAATCTAAGCGTGCTGTGAAAGTGTCACCTTGTTTCCATACCAGTCCTAATCCTGTACCTACGAGCATACTTGGTGACGGATTTTTCCCGTTTTGATTCCAGCCTTTGCCAACATCAATAAAGGGTGTTAATTGTAACACTCCTCCCATTTTGGCGGCACGAAAAATTGGCAACCGAAATTCTGCGGACAATAACATGCCGTTATCTGTAAGTAACGCGTCTTGACGATAGCCGCGTACACTTTGTCCACCTAAACCAAATTGCTCTAAGGGTACTAGAGAGTCTGCTGCTGCTTGCAAATCACCCTTGACTAAAAATAGAGTGTCTGGCTTTAATTGTCGTACCCATTGTGCTTGTCCTCTCCAGCTAAAAAAGCGGCTATCTGGGGCATTATCATTAACGTTGGCATCGAACCAATCTACTCCCAGACTAAATTGCGATCGCGCTGCGAAAACTTGCTTGTTACTACGTTGAGTATATTCTTGAGTAAACCGTAGGGCGGAAATTTTGGTCTTGCCATCCGCATCTGCACCAGGTGACAAGGGAAAACCTCCAATGTTGTCGATACCTAATTCTGTTTGGCTCTCTTGACGAGAGAAAGATAACCCCACAGCTAATTCCTGGGTTGGTTTCTGTATTAGTGGTTGTCGATAACTAAAGTCGTAAGATTTGCTATTTGATTGAATATCAAGGACAGTGAACGGTTTTTCAATGACATTATTCCATCCCTGGTTATAACCAAAGGATACACTTCCATTACGGGCATTCACTGGTAGGGTGTAATTGAGATTGACAGCATTACTACCATCACTATTGGCATAGCCTACACTTAGTGTATCGCCCAATCCCAGTAAATTGGCTTCTTGTAGATCTATACCTCGACGAAAACTACCCACACTAGGCGATCGTCCGTTATCTAAGGTAGTAGTTAATTTAAAAGTATCAGCTTCTTTGACTTCAACTTGTAAACTATTGGTTCCTGGACGGACTCCTGTTTGCAATTCGGCTGATAGGTTTTGGATACGGGGATCGAGTCGGATAAGTTGGAGTTTTTCCATTAAATGCGGCACATTCAAGGGTTTTCCTGCACCAAGTTGAATGCGCGATCTAATATATTTGGTGTTTAACCGTCGGTTGCCGACAATTTTGATTTCTTGAAGACTACCTTCAATTACCTGAATTTTGATTATTCCAGATTCTACTGTCTGCGGTGTAATTAAAGCACCTGTTGTCACATAACCTTTATCTGTGTAGAGCTTGGTGACAGCATCTTTAACTTGTAGCAACTCTGCAAATGTTAATTCTCGCCCTACAAAAGGGGATGTCACAGGAATAAAATCTTCTGGTTTAAATACTGTACTGCCAACAACTTCAACGCGATCGACCTTAAATTTAACATTCGGATCATCAACTGCGGGAATTTGGTTTTCTTGTGGTTGTGAAGGTGGAACTAATGGTTCTTGCTGTGACGGTTGTGGCAGTACATCCGATGGTAAGGGAGTTACAGGAGTGCGATCGCTTGGTAAAGAATTGGGATTAGAAGTTTGAGCGATCGCTTCCCCGCAGAATCCTTGCTGATGGTTGCATAGCAAAACCGCAACAATTAAACCAAATGTTATAAATTTTACATCAGGAAGAATATCTAAATAATTATTTTTTTTTTGCTCAAAGACTGAATTCATAATAGAGTTTTTAATAATAAATTGCTTCACCTGATAATCTTCTCCTTATCTGTAATTTACACGGAGGATTTAATGCTAGTAAATCTCGTCTAGCTTGATAACTGTAGTTTTCTGCAAATATTTTGAGTAGGCGCAGCCAGCCCTAATGGCTTATGCTATTCTGCAACAAGCTGCTTTATGTCTACCTTACGACCCTCCGGGAAGCCGCTACGCGTCTACGCAATGATGCAACAAAAAATCAAAACTCAAGATTTGAAAATAGATGAGGTTTAATTATTATTTATTTCGCATTCATCTAGTTAATTATTGTTATTTAAACATCTAGAATTATGATTTGATTTATTTGATTTATGTTGGCGTAGCCTGCGCTTGTGATTGTAAAATTAGGTATTTTACGATGCAAGTAGTCATACTGATATGGGTGCTTTAAAGAATAAATTTCGTTACACCTTAAATACTTAAATAGTACTGGGTTAAACTCCGCTGTTCTGAGATGCCGTGAGGCTATACAGACCCTGCTATATTTTCAATAATCAAATCATATTCCTATGGTATGTAATTATAACTATCAATATAGTGACTGTCTTTTTTTACAAATGGAACTAGAGAAAATACTGATTTATCTTCCAATCTTAAACATTTTCCACTATTTGGGTCAGAGAACTCCACAAAAAAGATGATCCAATATTGTGGAATAGGCAGCGTTCGATGGTTCCTGAGCCTGTCGGAACGAAGTGTACCGGAGGTAAAGTAGCGCTCACGCCGAAGTCTTGCCTGTTTTTGTATTAGTAACAGGCAGAGCCTAGGAACCACTCGATGACACAAAGATTGTATGAAAGAAAAGTGTCGAAATTACATCTAAGTCAACAGCAATATGCCTAAACCTTGCCGAACCTAGTTCCTAGGCTCTGTTTAACAAACTATGTTCCTAGCAGATATTTTCGATAAGAAATTTTGGTAGATCCGGTTGCAAGTTGGGCAATATAAGTTTACTGATTGTTTAAGCACTTGTATTGTGACTTATTTTTTAAAAGCTGTTATGAATCTTGGTTAATTATTTATGGCTTTCCGAATTAAACAAACTCGTTGGTTGTATGTCAGCCTCAGTGTATTAAGTTTGTGTTTAGCATTTACCATTGCATCTATCGAAGCATCTCCGGCAAATGTTTCCTCTGTCACAACACCTGTTATTTCTAGTTCCCAAGTTAGCAATGGGCTAGAGCAAGGGCGAAAACTTTACCAATCTGGACATTTTGCGGAAGCTGCGACAGCTTGGCAAACGGCAGTCCAACAGTATAATAGTCAAGGCGATCGCATAAATGAAGCTTTAAGTCTAAGTTACCTCTCACTGGCACAACAAGAGCTTAATCAATGGGAATCTGCGAATAACTCAATTGACCAAAGTTTAAAAATTTTACAAACAGTTAAACCTGCTGCCAGTGCAATTGTCTGGGCACAAATACTGAATAGCCAAGCAAATTTACAGATGCATACAGGTAGATCTGAAAGTGCGATCGCAACTTGGCAACAGGCGCAAAAATATTATGAGCAAGCTGGTGATACTACTGGAAGCATAGGTAGTCAAATAAACCAAGCACAAGCGTTACAAAGTTTAGGATTTTATCGTCGTTCTCGTCAACAATTAGAAGCATTAACCCAAAAATTGGCAACCATGCCAGACTCAGAAGTCAAAGTAGGTGGATTGCGATCGCTTGGTTTAGCTTTGCAGGCAATTGGGGATGCCAAAAGTCAGCAATTATTGGAACAAAGTTTAGTTACAGCAAATAAAATTCAATCGAAAACCCAGTTAAGCTCTATTTTTGCAAGTCTGGGAAAAAATGCTTCACATTTAAAAGATCCAGAAGCAGCATTAAATTACTTTGAAGATGCCGAAAAAGCTGCTACTAATCCCAATGAAGTATTACAAGCACGTTTAGCTCAGTTCAAGTTATTGCTGGATTATGACAAACTGGAATACGCTATACCCATCGCACCTCGATTGCTACAACAGTTAACACAACTGCCTCCCAGCCACGATTCTCTTTATACAGCAATAAATTTTGCAGCGACTGTAAATAAATTGTCAAAACCTGACCAAGTTGTACCAAGCAAAGACTTAGCACAACTTATGGCAGCTACAGTTAAGTCTGCTAATCTAATTCAGGACGCTCCCGCAGAAGCCCATGCGCTGTATCAATGGGGACAAATATATAATTACACTTCTGAGTGGAATGAGGCAAAAAAATTAGCTGATAAATCCCTGAATATTGCCCGTCAACTCCAAGCTGACGATATTATCGCTCAATCAGCATGGCAGGTAGGGAAGTTATATAAACAACAAGGTAATAGAGCAGAAGCAATTTCAGCCTATATAGAAGCTGTTAAGTCATTAAAGGCATTGCGTTCTGATTTGGTTGCCGTTAATTCCGATGTTCAATTTTCTTTTAAAGAAAGTGTGGAACCTGTTTACCGTGAGTTAGTGGGTTTACTCCTGGATGAGCAACCAAGTCAAGCAGATTTGATGCAAGCTCGTGAATTGATAGAATCTCTCCAAGTTGCTGAACTGGATAACTTTTTTCGGGAAGCATGTTTAGATAAAGCGCAGCAAATTGATAAAGTTGACCCCACCGCAGCAGTTATTTACCCGATTATTCTCCCCGATCGTTTAACAACAATTGTTTCTCAATCTGGTAAACCATTACGTTATTACGTCATCCCCAAACCTCAAGCAGAAATTGAAAAAACCCTTAGTAATTTGTTAACTGCACTCAATCCTGTTTCTGATTCTAAAGATAGGGAACGATTTACCCAAAAAATTTATGATTGGTTGATTCGTCCCGCAGAACAGGATGGAACTTTTAAAGAAACTAAAACACTAGTATTTGTGTTGGATGGAAAACTGCGAAATATACCAATGGCAGCTTTGTATGACGGTAAGCAATATTTGATTGAGAAATATGCAGTTGCCCTTTCTCCAGGATTGCAACTTATGGCTGCTCACTCATTTCAGCAAAATAAAATTAATGCGATTGTTGCTGGTATTAGCGAATCTCGTTCTGGTTTTGCGGCATTGCCTGCGGTGGAATCAGAAGTCAAGCAAATCTCCAAGTCTGTACCATCTTACTTATTACTCAACCAAAAGTTTACCAGTACAGCGTTAGGCGATCGCGTCAAATCTGGGAATGCTGATATTGTTCACTTGGCAACCCACGGACAATTTAGTTCTCGTCTCGAAGATACCTACTTACTTACGTGGGACGGACAAGTTAATGTGAAAGAATTGTCAGAACTCCTCAAAAATCGCAGCGGAGATTCATCAAAAGCGATCGAATTACTGGTACTGAGTGCTTGTGATACAGCAACTGGAGATGATCGCGCTGTCTTAGGACTAGCTGGTTTAGCTGTTAAATCTGGTGCCCGTTCCACTGTTGCCACACTTTGGCCTGTCAAAGATAAAGCAGCAGAAATGCTCATGACTAGCTTCTATCAACAACTACGGCAACCTCAAACTACTAAAGCAGAAGCTCTACGTCAGGCACAAATAGGTCTAATTCGCAAATCTGATTTCCGCGATCCGTTCTTTTGGTCTGCCTTTGTTTTAGTTGGAAACTGGATTTAGGTAAGTAATATTACGTGTGTATCTTGTTAGTAAAAAGGCAATCTTTTTGTAGCATTTCTGTTAAAAGTCGCTTATAACAGCTAATATGATCCCTATTCAGATTGGGCTGAAAATTAGAAGAAAAGAGATTTTTAAGACTAATTAGTTCAGCATATTTATAGATCAGGATTTTAGTAAAAATGGGTGAAACATCATGAAACATCGATCTTTAGTTAGTACCTTGAGCGTTATCGCTCTGGTTGCTAGCAGTGCATGGAGTAGTGCCTATGCTGTCACATTTACACCACCTCCAAAAAATAGCACTCTTAGCAGCGCAACTGGTGGAGCTTCTCGCGGCAATTTTTTTATTCCTAAAAAAGGGAATGGCGCTCCTAGTCAAACAATTGGGGGAGCTTCTCGCGGCAATTTTTTCATTCCCAAAAAAGGGAATGGCGCTCCTAGCCAAACAGTCGGAGGATCTTCTCGCGGTAATCTTTTTACTCCAGACAAGAAGAATAGCGCTCCTCAGCAGGCTAGTGCTGGCTCATCTCGTGTTGGTAATTATTACTTGAATCCTTCAAGTGCTGCGGTAACAAGTCCAGCAGCATTGATTGGGTTGATGCCACAAAGTTACTACGGAACAACTATATCCGAACGTCCCACTGTAATGGTCTATCTTCCTGCTTCTAATGCGGAAGAAGCTGTTTTTAGTATTAAGGATGAAGCTGGTAATATGCACCACCAGATAACAGTTCCTGTTTCTGGAAAATCCGGCGTTATTGCTGTCAAATTGCCAGATGATGCACCCAGTTTAGCCGTTGACAAAAATTACCAATGGTTTCTAGCGTTGAAGGTAGATGGACAACTAAGTCCAAGTACACCTTACGTTGATGGATGGATTCAACGCATCCAACCCAGTGCAGAGTTGAGCAAAGCTATGCAACAGCAAGATCCTCTCAAACAAGCAGAGGCTTTGGGAAAAAACAGCGTGTGGTACGACTGTGTAGCAACATTAGCTTCCCTTCATGCTAGCCAACCTAACAATCCGATTCTCATCAAACAGTGGGAAGAACTTCTTTCCTCAGTTAGTTTGAAAGGGATTGTCACGGCTCCCCTAGTCGCATCTACAAACTAGATGATTTTTTGCAATGCTTTAAATAGGCTGTAAATCAAATCCAAAACTTTTGTAGAAACGTAGTACTTCTACGTCTCTACATACTTATTTCATTAAAGATGTTGGTGGGAAAATTCTTCACCAATACTAACCAATATCTATCAAATGCACGGCATGTGGCAGAAAATTCGAGATTTTATTCAAAATACTAAGAGCATTTTAATTATTACTCCCAGTGTTGCTTTGACAGTAATTGTGGGACAATCTTTAGGACTTTTTAATCTGCCTGAGTGGAAACTCCGCGATCAATGGGTGCGACTCAAATCGCAACAACAAATAGCTGATGAAATTGTCATTGTTACTATCGACGAAGCTGATATCCAATCAGTGGGTAAATGGCCCGTACCAGATTGGTCATTGGCACAGCTACTGCAAAAAATCCGAATTCAACAACCCCGCGCTATTGGTTTAGATCTGTATCGTGATTTGCCAGAAGGAACTGGATATGAGAAGTTGGTGCAAATTTTCCGCACTACTCCCAATTTAATTGGGGTGGAGAAAATCACTGGTGAGCGGGTCAATCCTCCGCCAGAATTGAAAAAAAATAACCAGGTGGGATTAGCTGATTTGGTGTTAGATGGCGATCGCCATGTGCGTCGAGCCTTACTGACAGCTGAAGATGTTAAGGAAGGAGGTGTAATTAAAGCGGGATTAGCAACTCATGTGGCGCTAAAATATCTTGAAGCTGAGAAGATTACTTTAGAGTCAGTTAATGAAAAACAGCAAAAGTTTCGATTGGGTAAGGCTATTTATGAACCGCTAAAAGATCAAGAAGCTGGTTATGGTGATAATGATATTGGAGGTTATCAAGTTCTCCTCAACTGGCATGGTTCAGAAACCGCATTTCGTCAAGTTTCCATGCGCGATGTGTTGGCAGGAAAAGTACCCGCAGATTTAATGCGCGATCGCATGGTGCTTATAGGCTCTATTGCTTCTAGTACTAATGACTTTTTTAGTACCCCTTTCAGTTCCTCCTTCACGTCTGATCAAAAAGCAACACCCGGTGTGGTTATACATGCCAATATTGCTCTTCAATTGGTACGGGGGGCAAAAATGGAGAAAATAAACCTTCGCGGCATTTATGGCATCCATTCATTGCTGTGGATTTTTGCTTGGTCTGTTATTGGCTCTGCTGGTAGTTGGCGGTTAGCTACTATAAAGATTAAATATAAGATTCCTGGCGGTAAGATTCTCTGGACAACTGTGGCTCTGAGTGTGGCGTTGGTGGGGGGTTCCTATTGGATATTTTTGAATGGGGTTCTAATTCCTGTAATACCAGCTTTGGTTGTATTTATTGGCAGTGTGATTGCAACAACCAACGTCTACAAACAACAACAACTAGAATATGCAAACCGTGTATTGGAAATTACAAATGAGCTACTGTTAGATTACTCCAAAACCTTGGAAACTAAGGTGGAAGAAAGAACTCACGAACTACTACAAGCAAAACAAGCTGCCGATACTGCCAATCAAGCTAAAAGTGAGTTTCTTGCTAATATGAGCCACGAACTACGTACACCCTTAAATGGGATACTCGGTTTTGCTCAAGTTTTGGAAGCTTCTCCCAACTTGACTGAGAAAAATCAGGAAGGAGTTAGCGTTATCTATCAATGCGGTTCCCACCTGTTAATGTTGATTAATGATATTCTTGACCTTTCAAAAATTGAAGCCCGCAAACTTGAATTAGTTTACAGTAGCTTACATTTGCCAACTTTTTTACACGGTGTGACAGAAATTTGTGGGATTCGTGCCCAACAGAAAGGAATTGACTTTAAAATCTTAATTAGCGATCGCTTACCCACCACAATTGAAGCAGATGAAAAGCGACTGCGACAAGTTTTAATTAATTTGCTTGGCAATGCGATTAAGTTTACTGATCGCGGTGCTGTCACTTTTAAAGTTGAGCTATTAGAAACTATCCAAGAATCAAATCAATTCCCCCTTGCTAAACTTCGCTTCCAAATAGAAGATACAGGGGTTGGAATGTCACCTGAGCATATAGAAAAAATATTTTTGCCTTTTGAACAGGTAGGTGAACTGGGACAGCGTTCTGAAGGTACTGGTTTAGGATTAACCATCAGTCAAAGAATAGCTGTATTGATGGATAGTCAAATTCAAGTACAAAGTATCTCAGGTGAAGGTAGCGTTTTTTGGCTAGATGTGACGGTTCCGGCACTACTTTCCCCTGATTGGCATTTAGAAAAAAATCCTTCAAAGCAGGGGCAAATTATTGGCATTCAAGGTAATGCACCTAGGATTCTGATTGTTGATGATGAGCATCATCATCGTTTGATGTTAACTAGCTTGTTGGAGGAAATAGGTTGTGTGGTTCAAGAAGCTGCTGATGGTAAGCAGGGATTGCAAGTAGCCAGCGAAGTTAAACCCGACGTGATTTTACTCGATTTAGCCATGCCTAATATGGATGGATTTGAGTTTATGGTTCACTTACAAGCGAATTCTCAAACTAGTAATATTCCAATTATTGTTTCTAGTGCCAATGTCTTTGAAGAAAATCGTCAACAAAGTTTACAGGCAGGTGCCGCAGCTTTTATACCCAAACCACTTCAAAGAGCCGAACTGTTGGATGCATTACGTTCGTTGCTAAAAGTTGACTGGAGTTACACAGAATCTCACACAAAACCTGCCCCGCAACCCACAACACAAAAGGAACAAATTGCTGCCAATGATCAATTAGTTCTGCCATCTCCAGAGATTTTACAACAACTGTATCATTTGGCAATGATGGGAGATATCCCGACTATTGAAGAAATCTTAAAAATCCAAATAGAGAACAATAAGCAACTTGTTCCCTTTGCTGCTGAGTTAACTAAACTTACTATTAATTTTCAAACTGTAAAAATACGTAATTTTATCAAGTCTTTAGTGGCTGAGGAAACAGTAAAATGATTGCAAGCGTTGTTGTTAAACCAATATTTATTCTTGTAGTTGATGATAATCCTAACAATTTGAAAGTGCTGTCAGAAGCCATCCAGGGACATAGTTGGAAAGTACTGATGGCAACAGATGGAGAGTCAGCAATTGAACAAGCGGAATACGCTCATCCAGATTTAATTATCTTAGATGTGATGATGCCTGGTATTGATGGTTTTGAAACTTGTCGGAGATTAAAAGCTAACTTGAATACTCAGCATATTCCAGTTATTTTTATGACAGCCTTATCTGATGCTTTGGATAAAGTTAAAGGGTTAGAAATTGGGGCTGTTGATTATATTACCAAACCTTTTCAGCAGGAAGAGGTTATTGCCAGATTAAAACTACATCTAAAAATTTCCCATCTTACCCGTACCCTGGAACAACGAGTGCAAGAACGCACCACAGAGTTGACTGAATCTCTACAGCAGTTACAGCAAACTCAATTGCAGATGATTCAAAGCGAGAAAATGTCCGCATTGGGTAATTTGGTGGCAGGGATTGCTCACGAAATGAATAATCCCCTTGGGTTTATTGCTGCGACTCTCAAACAAGCAAAACCAAATATCGGTGATATTATTGATCATTTGAAACTGTATCAGGAAAGCTTACCAAATCCCGGTGAAGAAATTATCAATCACGCGGAAGAAGTTGATTTAGATTATTCTATAGAAGACTTACCTAAAATGATTGATTCCATGATGATGGCTTGCGATCGCATTAAGACTATCAGCACCAGTTTACGGACTTTTTCTCGGGCAGATCGAGATTATAAGCAGCCATTCAATATCCATGAAGGGATTGATAGTACAATTTTAATCCTCAAACATCGCCTGAAAGCAAACGAACTACGTCCAGCAATTGATGTTTTTACAGAGTATGGAAATATACCTCAAGTTGATTGTTTTCCGGGTCAATTAAACCAAGTATTTATGAATATTCTGGCAAATGCAATTGATGCTCTAGACGACTCTAACTCAGGTAAAACCTTCGAGGATATTACAGCTAATCCCAATCAAATTAGAATTACAACACTGGTTGCCGATCAAACAGTACAAATTATCATTGCAGATAATGGTATAGGTATGACCCAGGAAGTCAAACAACGTATATTTGACAACTTGTTTACAACCAAAGGTGTAAATAAAGGTACAGGTTTAGGGCTTGCCATCGCTCAACAAATTATCATCGATAAACACGATGGGCAGATAGATTGTTTGTCAGCGTCAGGAGAGGGAACCAAGTTTATTATTACTCTGCCAATTTAACTTTGCTCAAGAAAAGAAACCGTTTGAGATTTAGAATCCCCTCTAACTGACACAAGCGATCGCAATTAATTAGCCAATACCTAATAATCCCATGACTGAGCGCCCAATATTACTAGGTTGCATAGATTCTGTTGCTGCGGTGGGTTCATAACCACAGTGAACCATACAATCAGCACATTTGGGATTTCCGCTAGCACGTCCGTAATTATTCCAGTTGGTATGATCTAATAATTCTTGGAAGCTGTTGTAATGTCCTTCATTTAATAAATAACAGGGTTTCTGCCAACCTAAAACACTGTAACTTGGACTTCCCCAAGGAGTGCATTCATAATCTTGTTCTCCGGTGAGGAAATCTAAAAATAGGGGACTGTTAGCAAAATTCCACTTTTTGTCACCTGCTCTAAATGGTGCAAGAATTTCACGGAAGAGAGCGCGTGTTTGTTCACGTTTGAGAAAATGATCTTGATCTGGTGCCCATTCGTAACTGTATCCTGGGGAAATGGTCATCCCATCTACGCCCAAATCACTGAGGAAATCAAAGAATTCCTGCATCTGTTGGGGATTAGCACCTTGAAATATAGTGGTATTAGTAGCAACGCGAAAACCTCGTGCTTTAGCGGCTTTAATAGCTTTGACAGCGGTATCAAACACACCTCTTCTATCTACACAGGTATCGTGCCAATCCCGTAACCCATCAAGATGAACGCTGAAACTAAAATATTGGGATGCCTGAAACTTGTCTAAGCTTTTTTCTAACAATAAGCCGTTGGTGCAGAGATAAATAAACTTTTTCCGAGCAATTAAGCCCTTGACAATTTCGTCTATTTGTGGGTGCATCAAAGGTTCCCCACCGGGGATAGAAACTATGGGAGCGCCACATTCTTCAACTGCGGCAAAACATTGTTCGGGGGTAAGATTTTGTTTAAGAATTTCGGGTGCATGTTGGATTTTTCCGCAACCAGAACAAGCAAGGTTGCAGCGGAATAGTGGTTCCAACATCAAAATTAGAGGGAAGCGTTTACGTCCTTTTAGGCGTTGGGTGACTAAATACTGACCAACTGCGATCGCTTCTGGTAGATGGATTCCCATTTTACGTGACGACTCCTCACACTGCTTGGAACATGAATCTTAGAATATCAGCTTTTTCCCAGTCTAGCGATCGCAAAGATTTTTATTGTATTTGGCAGTGAGTGGCTTTTGAAAATAATTCAGTGGGATATTATAAAAGAGCGATCGCTCACCGTATAGACTACCCCTGTTAAGTAGTAGTGCAAAATTAATCATACATTCAGAAACGCTCAAACCTTTGGGATTGCTACCCTGCGGGAAGTCTCTGTCTACGTTCCAAGTCCTTCGGACACGCTTTGCGTTTCTTGTATGCCGTTAGGCTTTACGCAATGACAATATATAATATTTAATTTTGCGTAGCCACTTAACAGGGGTACCGTATAAACTAGCTGTATCTGTCCATCGGTGAGAGGTTAAGATAATCTTAATTTTTGTCAATTAGAAATTATGCTGAAAATTCAAGAAAACAGAGGTATTAAGTTAACTCTTGTACCGGAATTATAGCTCAAGAATGAATGATGCGTATCCAGATTACGCGATCGCCTGCTCAAAAATTGTGCTTCCAACAGAGCTTTTCAGCCATATTTTGAGTAATCTTGCTTCTTGACAAATGGTATCTGACCTTAACCACTCACGAATGGTATCTGTCAAAAGTATCTAACCTGCCACAAAAGGTCTCACGCTCCAATTGGGATTGATCACGTCAAGGAGTTGATAGCTTTGTACAAGTCTGAAGGCATTCATTTCCCAGATATCTCCCTTCCCTGTCAGCTTATTGTACCAGAGGATATCAGGTGTACCGTCTTGGTTGAAGTCATCAGTACCAGCAATTTGCCAGTTCGCATCAGGTCGCTGGGTAATGAATTGTCCGGATTTCAGGGTGAAGTCATTCTTCATCTCCCAAATAGCGTTCTCGCCACTTGCCTTGTTGCGCCAGACGATATCAGCAATGCCGTCGCCGTTGAAGTCATCAGTACCAGTAATCTCCCAGTTCGCATCAGGCACCTGGGTGATGAAGTATCCGGATTGCAGGGTGAAGTCATTCTTTATTTGCCAAACAGCATTCTCCCCGTTGCCACTGTTGCGCCACAGCAGATTGGGCAAGCTCTTGGTAACAGAGGTGTTGAGGGTAACAGGTGTGCCACTTGAAATTGCCGTTGTACCACCGTTGCTTGTAGTGTTGATGGTCACTCGTGTGGTGCCATTCGTAAACCCATTGCTATAGGAGTTATCAAGGGCGCGTACTGTTAAGCCAGGGGGTGTGCCGTTATAGCCAGTTACCGGTACAAAGCGCACCAGTGTACTAACAGAGAGCGCCAGGGCGGTAGCACCATCGGCAACTGCACCCACGCTTGCCCAGTTAGTGCCGTCAGTCGAGTATTCCCATCGACCTTCTGTAGTGGTGTTGGCAGTGTTGCCAACGATCGCCAACCCACTGAGACTGGCACTTGTATCAGGGTCAGTGAACAGACTACCAAAGAGGCTAGTGAGGCTGCTACCGCTAGAGTTGGTGGTGTTTTGGGTAACGGCTGTTAGCGTGGCATTGCCCGTCAAAGTTGGGGCATCGTTGACGTTGGTGAAGGTGCCGATCGCCACGGTGCTGCTACCGCTGTTGAGCGAACCATCATTGACAATTAGGCTATAGCTGGGTGCCGTTTCACCGCCACCGTGGACAAAGCGCACTGCCCCAGAATTAATCTGTGCCTGGGTAAAGCTGGTGATGGCAACACCCGAAGTCGCTACCAACTCAAACTGTCCACCGCTAATACTGCTGGCAGTATAGGTGAGTTGGGCTGGGGTGGTGTCGGGGTCGGTGGCGTTGATATTGGTGTTGGAGAGAACCACACTGCCACCTTCGCTGACGCTCAACGCGTTGGTGCTGATGGTCGGGGCATCGTTGACGTTGGTGAAGGTACCGATCGCCACGGTGCTGCTACCGCTGTTGAGCGAACCATCATTGACAATCAGGCTATAGCTGGGTGCCGTTTCACCGCCACCGTGGACAAAGCGCACTGCCCCAGAATTAATCTGTGCCTGGGTAAAGCTGGTGATGGCAACACCCGAAGTCGCTACCAACTCAAACTGTCCACCGGTGATACTGCTGGCAGTGTAGGTGAGTTCCGTAGAGATGTTATCAGGATCGGTGGCGTTGATATTGCTGCTGGAAAGAACCACACTGCCACCTTCGCTGAGGCTCAATGAGTTGGTGCTGATGGTCGGTGCATCATTGACGGGCGTAACGCTAATAGAGGCAGTATCAGATTGCGAGGAAACACCCGCATTCGTTGTGGTGTTTACATTCGCCTGTCCATTTGTGCCATCAAAGCCATTCCATGCTTTAAAAGTGACAGCATCCGAGATTGAGCCATTCACATTCGTATCAGGTTTGAAGTACACATAGGTGTTGCTATCAGCAGCTAAAAGCAGACTAGCAGTTATTGAGGGAGAGTTGAGAGCATTCCAAGTGGAGCCACCATTGGTGGTGTAGTAGAGCGTTCCGCTATTAACACCTGTAACTGCAAGACCAGGACTTCCACCCGGATTGGTAAAGTTGTCTAAACCGCCTCCTGTATCGCTGTTATCGATCAAAGCGGAAACTAGAGTTGCACCTATCGTTGAGCCATTGGTTGGTGCGGAGATGTCTTCAACGGTGTTTGACAAAGTTGGCGATGCGTTGGTATTCAGGGTCGGGGCTGGAATGACAACGCGAATATTATCAATGTAGAGTGTAGAACCTACGGCTCGACCAAAGGTGGCATCATAGGAGCCTGCTGTGAAAACAAACTTCCATTGGCTACTTGTGACAGGTAGAGTTACGGAGGTGGTAGTCCAGTTACGCAAGGTTCCAACTTCTGAAATGATGGTGGATCTTTGCCCCGTGCTGTCGTTGACTATTTCTCCCTTGACATCATAGTAATCGCTAGTCTGTAGCGCCTTCCAGTCAAACAGAATTGTGTCACCTGCATCTCCCTCGAAATAGCTGCTAGTAATTGTTGGTCCGTAGGCTGTGCCTCCTCCTGTACTTACAGATCCCGAAATGTCTATCTTTGCGCTATAAGTGCCTTGATTTTTATCGCTTGAGACAACCGTTACAGTTTGGGTTGTGTTCCAATTAGGGCTAGTTAGGTTTTGCACAGTCCAACCAGTCAAGTCACCAGTTTCAAAGCCGGAATTGGTTGGCGATGTTGTCGTTAAAACACCCGAATAGCTTGTCAACATTGCTGGATCAAAGATTAGACCTGTTTCAATTGCTCCCGTTTTTGATTCCAACACCCAGTCTCCGCCGAGAGCCTTACTCCCTGTCAGGTTGTCTGATGCGGCAACATCGGCTCCAGTAATCTGGCTGATGTTTTGGACAAACGCCTGACCGAGTTGTCCTTCGGCAACGTTACAGCCATACAGCAAAATATCGGCATCATTAGTTAGTGCCTTGCCCCAACTCTGCAACTGTGACGTATACCCTGGCAAGTCGCCTAAGTTCATCTGACTGCTGCCAAAATCTAGTCCTCCGGCTTCCCCGTGGGAAACAATGTGCAAGCTGCCGATGTTTTGCCGCCCCAGCAGCGTATTGGTAATCTGGGTAACAGCATCCTGCACCGGGTCAAGCACATGGATTTCCGTGCCTGGTATCACTCCCGCTACCAACTGTTGATAGTCTGTCACCGATCCATCGACAAACAAAAGAGATTGGCTGGCTCCTGCGAGTCCTGTTAAAGAAGTCGTCAAAGTGTTTTGGGCAAAGACAGGCGTTAGGCTGGTTGTAGACAGCACACCAGCAGAAGGAGTACCTAACCCAGGAAGCTCAAAGGACATCGTGTTTCTCTACAAGAAGAAGGTATACAATGAGATAATAAGCGCATAAATACACAGTTCCCATCAGTGAAAACCCGGACATCATTATTCTTTGGATAAGTATAATACCTGCGCCGAATTTATGAACTGGCAGAACAAGGATCGGCAGAGTGGACAGGGTGAACGCATCTAAAAATTAAGCAGGGTGGGGCGTAGGCGCACCGACACCTTCCATGCGATCGCAAAAAAAGATGATCATGGCTCATAATTTAGTTCAATGTATATTTTGTATAAAAAAATACTTTCGCAAAATCAGACAGTAAATATACGTAAGTATATTTATCTATAAAAATTATTAAATATTCAATAACGTTATTTTTAGAATTAAGAACTTAATTGTAAAATTTTTAGCTAAAACAGAAGAAGCCCTACGTCTCACTCACCTTGATCTGTTACTCAAAGCCAGTAAATCAGTTTGAGTTGTTGAAAGAAACACCAGATATATTTCGCTTTCGGTTTAGCCTCGTTACAACTCACAAAATTTCCGGCAAACGTACCCATGATTTACGCATACAAGCAGTGATGCTGGCTTATAACATCAGTCATATTCTGACTTTAAATCCAAAAGATTTTGTTCCAGTTGAAGAAATTACTATTATTCACCCCAATAGCATCATCTAAGTAGTAGTGCAAAATTAATCATACATTCCTAAACGCTCAAACCTTTGGGATTGCTACCCTGTGGGAAGTCTTCGTCTACGTTCCAAGTCCTTCGGACACGGTACGCGTAGCTTGCTTCCACGGAGTGGTACGCGAATGCAATGACAATATATATTTAATTTTGCGTACCCACTTAATGGTAACTTTGAATGAGAGGATTCACGTTAAGTACATAAGTCCTACTATCATCATAAATGGTGTCAAAAAAAATGGGGACTTTCTGTGCAACTACACTCGGAGAAATAAGCTAATCCTATTGTGATGATTTATTAACTATTTGAGAATAATTATTATCATGATATCTTTTTCTAAACAGCATTAGTTAACAACTAATACTTATAAGAATGTGGTGAGGAACGAAAATGCGGAAGCTTTGGAAAATTTTGTTTTTGAGTCCAATGGTTTTAGGTGCAGTTTTCGCTGCAAACGAAAGTGCAGTAGCACAAACTGAAACTGTATCTCCCATCCAGGAAAACACCATTCCTTCAGCAACACAAACAGAGAATAGAGATACTAGCATGGCTCAGGTGACATCAGTGTCCCAGCTATCGGATGTACAGCCTACAGATTGGGCATTCCAAGCACTTCAATCACTGGTAGAACGCTATGGTTGCATTGCTGGATATCCAAATGGTACCTATCGTGGGAATCGAGCCATGACTCGATATGAGTTTGCCGCAGGTGTCAATGCTTGTTTGGAAAGGGTAAATGAACTTATTGCCACAGCTACCGCAGACTTAGTTCGGAAAGAGGATTTGGATGCATTACGCAAACTTCAGGAAGAATTTTCGGCAGAATTAGCAACACTGAGGGGACGTGTTGACGCTTTAGAAGCTAGAACTGCGGAATTGGAAGCAAATCAGTTTTCCACCACCACAAAACTCCAAGGACAAATTGTAGGAGTCATTAGTGATGTTTTGAGTGGTGATGATGTTGATGGTTTTAATGTCAAAGATGAAAATAACACCACCTTGGGAGCAAGGGCAAGAATCGAACTTGTCACCAGTTTTACAGGGAAAGATACCCTATTTACCCGGATTCAAGCGAATAATATTTTAAATCCCGATTTGGGTACACCGGAAGGTAACTTATTTTTTGCAGGTGATGCAGGGGATCTAAATGCAGTCATAGATGCACTGTGGTACAAGTTCCCCCTCGGCAAAAGTACAGAAGTGATTGCCATTGCCAACGCGGGTGCAGCAGATGATTTAACTACCACAGTCAACCTATTCGATGGTGACGGTGCATTTGGAGCTTTATCCACCTTTGGTACCCGCAACCCAATTTATTACAATATGGATGGTGCAGGGTTGGGAGTTACTCAGAACTTTAGTGATAAATTGTCATTGAGTCTAGGGTATTTAGCAACTAACGCCAATGATCCCACCCCCAAAAATGGTTTAACAGATGGAGCCTATGGTGCCTTAGCACAGCTAACATTTAAACCAAGCGATCGCATTAGCGTTGGATTAACCTATATTAATGCCTACAACCAATCTTTAGGAACAGGTAGCAACCGCGCTAACTTTAATGTTCCTTCTCCTTTAAATGGTGGAATCACCGATTTAGTTGATGAAGTTCCCTTCACCAGTAATTCCTACGGTATCCAAGCTTCTATTGGTATCAGTGAAAAACTTGTACTGGGAGGTTGGGCTGGATACACCAATGCCACTAGTTTATCAACCACAGCAGCCTTCCCAGACCGTGGGACAGCAGATATTTGGAACTGGGCAGTCACCCTCGGTTTACCGGATCTTGGTAAAAAAGGTAACTTAGCTGGGTTAATTGTTGGCATGGAACCAAAAGTTACAAGTACAAGCATCGACGGCTTAGGTAAAGATAAAGACACTTCCTTTCACCTAGAAGCCTTCTATCAATACAAAGTATCCGACAACATCACTATTACCCCTGGTGTGATTTGGCTAACAGCACCAGATCACAACAACGATAACAAAGATGTTGTAATTGGTGCATTGCGAACTACTTTTAGCTTCTAGTTATCAAAACAATTCCCAATACTCGTTCTGAGAAAAGCAAACGCGACGGTATGACTTTTTGCGACGGGGATTTAGACAAGGCAGGTTTATGGGGGAAGTTTCCCCCACAAAGCTGCTGGCATAAAAAACTTGAACTAAATAAAAAAGATAAAAAATGACCACCCTACCACAGATGGTCATATACTCAGTTGTCTTATATGTATTTTCTCGATTGGATTCAAACCTGCGTCGCGGCTTTATGGGCTAACAACGGTAAAGTTTTGTTAATGTACAACATTGTAACAGCAAGCACAGATTTTTTTAAAAAATTTTACAAAAAAAAGATATTTAACCGAAAATAATGGGATCTAGCTGTTTACATGATCGTTTACTCTATAGTCATTTAGAAGATGCTAGTTGGAAGATTGAACGGTTATCACCGTAATAGGCAGGAGGTAGTACATAAAATACTCACTTTTCGTCCTGTATTTTATCCCTACCCTCTTCGGGTAGGGACGGTTTTTGCATAGCAAAAAT
Organism: Calothrix sp. PCC 6303; assembly: GCF_000317435.1. Classification (NCBI taxonomy): domain Bacteria; kingdom Bacillati; phylum Cyanobacteriota; class Cyanophyceae; order Nostocales; family Calotrichaceae; genus Calothrix; species Calothrix sp. PCC 6303. The sequence continues at coordinate 4,205,441 of NC_019751.1, read as the reverse complement.
CAGGGAGAGGTTTCATCCGACTCACATTAAAGTAGGGTTAGGCATCAAGGATGAACGTAAGTCTTGTCATTTTCGGATATGTCTATTGAATTTGCATCATCATTAAGACACACCATAAAAATTATCAGTTTTTGTGATTATGATAATTTAGATGTGGATTAGTTTACGACTTCTTCCAAAGTTCAGTAAATCTCTTATATACATCTGGAGATATCTGACGTTGTAAGTAATCGAGCGCTTTATCTTGATGCGGTTTTGCTTCATAAGAATTGCACACATCCGTCAGCTTGACTATTACGGGATTGACATCATTGGTTTCTCGCCATCTGTTGGTAAAGTTCTTTAAAATGTCTGAACTTAACTGAACTTCTAAATATTTTAGTGCCTCGAGATAACTAGGCTTTTTCGGATTAGATTTGAATTGAATACACGCATCTATCAGCCTAATGTTATTCTGTACTAAAGTTGCCTGATTTAAAAGTGTACGTGCTTCTTTGTCAGCAATACCATTTACTGGAAAACCCTGTTTTTGCTCAAATATCGTCACTGCTTTATAAGTAGCAGGTCCATAAAATGGTTTGTCTGAAGGTATTTGAGCTTCAGTAGCAAAGCCATGACGCTTCAAATTATTCTGAAGACTAACAATTGTATCAAATAATATTTTCTTCGTTTGTTCACCAGCAATACCATCAGCTTTTAGAGGTGGGTAATCTTGCTGAAACTTTTTGATTGCAGTGACTGTACGTTCGTCTGTCAAAGGGTTATTATTGGTCTTCCAGGGAGGATTGTTACCAGGAACATTACTATCAGGAACAAGATATCCTAAACCGATTAAGAGATGGCGGATGGATTCGTTACTGTAACTAGTTGACATGTTTTTGGTTCCTTGATGACTATATTACTGATGATGGAAGCTGGGAAAACTACTCTCAATTTTATACCTTCGTAGACGTTAGTGAAGCTTTTGCCAACGCACAATATTATACTTTTTCATATTTTTATGCATTATAAATTAGGGCAAACAACCGTTTGCCCCTACAGTATCCTCGACCATAAACTGTATTTAACTTAACTAAGAACTGTTATATGGCAATTTCTAACCATATAAACTACACTCCCCGCTAAAGCGCATCTTCCCCGAAGCGGGGATAGAATTTAGCAGGGAGGGGGAGGGATTCTTTTTGCCATAGTTTAGTGTAAGTCCAACTTATACCGATTTGAAAAAACAACGCGACAGATAAATATTTGTAGAGACGTAGCACTGCTACGTCTCTACCGTTGCATGTGTTGCAATCATTATTTCAATTGGTATTAACTTTCAGAAATTACAGTTGTAACACTGGGAGTTAATTTGGTGTTAGGGGCAGGCATAAAGGTATAACGTAGATAAAAGCCACCCCAAACAAAGAGGATAATTAGCAAAGCGCCAATTCCTAGGGGACTGGGAAGCCAAAAGACAGCTTCGATGTGGTTCAGTTCACCGGGGGTGAGTTTCCAAACTAGTTGTTTTCCTTGGTGTTCGGGGGGTAAGCTATTTTCAAGTTGGATGCTTTTTGCTCCCCAAGGGGTTTTGAGGCTAAAGTCTAAGTCGAGAATGGAAGCTGTGTTAGCCAGAACGTTACCGTTGTTTGATATCAGTGCTAATGAACGCAAATCGAGATCGTAAACTAGACGATTGCGAACCAACAGTAAAAAGTTATTTTGGAATAGCAATAAGTTGGATTCTATTTTTGGTAAATCTGAGTTTTCTTCAACTGCTTTTGATTTCTGCTTTTGGTTGATATCGGGGTTGAAAAACTCATTAAATTTACTTTGCAGTTCTTGCCCATTGCTAAAGGGAATTGTGACAATAATTTCTTCTTTGGAAATGCGTTTTGTTTTGCCTTCAAGTTGACGGGTGCGGCGTTCTATGCTGTTTAGCCATTCGTATACTGATTCGCCGCTAAAACTAGTTAAGCGTTCACCTAAACGAATATGTTGAACTAATTCGCCACTATTGGGATGATCAAATGTGACTCCAACATCATATTTCACGCATCCGGATAGTAAAAAAGCTGCCAAGATCATTACCCAAACTAGTTTCTTGTGACGAACTAGTAATTGAAGTCTATGTGTAATGTTTTTCTTGACGATTGATAGATTCATAAATAAGTCTCCTCAAGAATTTAGCCGATTGTTACCAAGTACCGACTAATTAAAACCTAACCACAGTAAATATGAAACAGTTATGGCAACTGCTAATAATGCAACCCAAATAAATCGATTATCGCTGGTATTTACTTGATTGAGATCAATATATTCGCGTTCGGGAAGTTTTTTTTGTCCATTGGTTGCACCTTTGGAACTCCTAGCTAGACTGATTTTTTGCTTATTGTCGGATATGTTGCCAAAATCTGGGATTTCAGTCATCCATTCTTGAGGACGCTTTAATTTAGGTGCAGTCCAGATATATTCTAAACGTGATGCTTGTTTGCTGGTTTCGCTGTGGGGGTGACGCTTGAGTTGTTGACAAAGGGCAACTGCATCTTCATTTCTCCCGGCAGCTTCGTAAGCTGTTGCTAACCAAATTCTGATTTCACCACCAAGGCGAGAATTTTTGGCGGTGAGGGAACTGGCTGTTTCTAAATTTTCCACAGCTTCCCGATATTGCCCGTTTTCAAAGGCTGCTTTTCCTTTGTGGTAGCGATTATTTGCAATTTCGATACTTTCTGAAGTCATGTGTCCATACGCAGTAACTTTTTTATTTTGCCAAGGACAGGGAGATTTTTGAAGTGGTTAGATGGGGAAAGGTAGATATTTAGCGTCACCCTTTCAATGGAAACTATTTGCTATAGCGGGAACCTACAAGCATTGTACCAATACCAACATCGGTGAAAATTTCTAGTAAAAGGGCGTGGGGTATGCGACCATCAATAATGTGGGTTGCTTTAACGCCTTGAGCAAGCGATCGCACGCAGCAATTAACCTTGGGAATCATGCCCCCTCCCACGACTCCTGTGGCAATTAAGTCGCGTGCTTCTTGGATGTCAACTTTGGGTACTAGGGTTGATGAATCTGTATAATCTTTGAGGATGCCTCTGGTGTCAGTTAGTAAAATTAGTTTTTCTGCACCTAATGCGGCAGCAATTTCCCCGGCGATGGTGTCAGCGTTGATATTATATGCTTGTCCAGTTTCATCGGCGGCAACACTGGAAACTACAGGAATATAACCACTTTCCGCCAGAGTATTCAAAATACTCACGTCTACATTGCTGACATCCCCAACAAAACCGATACCTTCTTGCCCTTGGGGACGGGCTGTAATTAAGTTCCCATCTTTACCACACAGCCCCACAGCTTTGCCACCAGCTTGGTGAATTAGGGCGACAATTTCTTTATTGACTCTGCCTACCAAAACCATTTCTACTACATCCATGGTGGCGGCATCGGTGACACGTAAGCCGTTTTTAAATTGGGCTTCGATTCCCAGTTTATTCAGCCAACTATTGATTTCTGGTCCACCACCATGGACTACAATGGGTCGCAAGCCGACACAGGATAGGAAAACTATATCCCGGATTACCTGGTTTTTGAGTTTGCTGTCTTTCATGGCTGCACCGCCATATTTCACCACAACGGTGCGTCCGGCAAACTGTTGAATGTAGGGTAGGGCTTCGCTTAATACTTGGACGCGGGTGGCTTCTGCCTGTCTGATGTATTCTGTATCGTTAACGGTCATGGGTTCCTATTAATAGTTAAACTATTGGGAATTTGGGGAGTTTTGTATTGTCAATAATCTCTCACAGAAGCGTCACGATGCATATAGGGTTGAGGGGGAATATGTGATTTATCTATTGCTTAACTGCTTTCATAGATAGGCTAATTCTTTTTAACTTTTCGTTAATTTCTATAACTTTAACCTTGACAACTTGCCCAACCTTGACAACTTTTTTCGGGTCATCAACGAATCTGTCGGCTAGTTGGGAAATATGCACCAAACCATCTTGGTGAACTCCAATATCGACGAATGCGCCAAAATTTGCCACATTGGTGACGCTTCCTTCCAATTCCATCCCCACTGTTAAATCGGAAATTTCTTTAATTCCGGCTTTGAAGGTGGCATACTTAAACTCAGCACGCGGATCTCTGCCAGGTTTTTCCAATTCTTTGAGGATATCTCGTAAAGTTGGTTCCCCAATAGTATCTGTGACATATTTTTTTAAACCTGTTTTTTTCAGGTTTTCGGCGATGTCAGTGACTTGCTTTAATGGTAGTTTCAAGTCAGATGCGATCGCTTCCACGATTTTATAGCTTTCTGGATGGACTGCGGTGTTATCTAGGGGGTTCTCTCCACCCCGAATCCGCAAAAATCCCGCTGCTTGTTCAAATGCTTTTGGTCCTAATTTGGGGACTTTTAGGAGTTGACGACGATTTTTAAAGACTCCGTTTTCATTACGATAACTAACTATGTTGTTGGCAACGGTTGCTGTGATTCCGGAAACGGATGTTAATAGTTCTTTGGATGCTGTATTTAGATCCACTCCCACATAGTTAACACAACTTTCAACGGTTTCTTCTAACTTCTTTTTTAGGAGTTTCTGATCGACATCATGTTGATATTGTCCCACACCGATAGATTTGGGATCAATTTTCACCAACTCTGCTAAAGGATCTTGGAGACGACGACCGATACTAATGGCACCCCGTACTGTAACATCTAAATCGGGGAATTCTTCACCAGCAACTTTACTCGCTGAATATATCGAAGCACCCGACTCATTTACAATCACTTTGATGGGTTTGTTTGTTAAAGTTGAAAACACCTCATTTAAGAATTCATCTGTTTCACGGGAAGCTGTACCATTACCAATGGCAATCAATTCAATTTTGTACTTTTCAATTAGTTTTTTAATACTTTGTGCAGCTTGAATTCGTTTTTCGGCACCTGTATGGGGAAAAACTGCTTGATATTCTAAAAACTTTCCAGTAGTATCGAGAATTGCCACCTTACAACCAGTTCTGAAACCTGGATCTACTGCCATAGTTGGCTTCATCCCCGCAGGTGCAGATAACAGTAACTCCCGCAAATTGGTTTCAAAGGTTTTTATCGACTCAATATCAGCGTAGAGTTTTTTCTCAGCAATTACTTCGCTAATCAAAGAATTCTTCATCAACCGACTAAAAGCGTCCTTGACCATTTCCTGATAGAAACTGCGAATTTGGCGATGCTTCACCCGAATTTCTTGACTCTCCAAATAGGAAAGAATTACATCTTCTTCATAGCTAACTTCAAAACTCAAAACCCCTTCATTATCCCCACGACACAAAGCTAACATGCTGTGGGGAGCGATATTTTTCACCCTAGCTTGAAAATTGCGATACATCTCATACTTTGTCGAACCTTCAGGATGTTCATCTTTGATGCGAGAAACAAACACACCTTCATCCAACAAATACTCCCGAATATATGCCCGCAACTCGGCTTTATCAGCAACTTCCTCAGCTAAAATATCCGCAGCACCCTTGAGTGCATCCTCAGCAGTTTTGACACCCTTTTCCTCAGAGATATATTTGGCGGCTTCATTCTCCAAAGGAACCAAAGCGCCATTTTTAACATTTAAAGCCTGAATGAACTTAACCAAGGGTTCCAAACCCTTTTCCCTAGCGATGGTGGCACGGGTGCGGCGCTTCTGACGGTATGGCAAATAGAGATCTTCCAGTTCCGTCTTTTGTAAACAAGCCTCAATTTTTGCCTTCAACTCATCAGTGAGTTTATCCTGTTGCGCGATCGCATTCAAGATGGAAGCCTTACGTTCCTCCAATTCTGTCAAATAACTAAACCTATCCGACAAATCACGCAACTGAATTTCATCCATTTCCCCAGTGCGTTCCTTGCGGTATCTTGCCACAAAAGGGATCGTCGCACCTTCCGCGAACAATTCTAAGGCATTTTCGATTTGAAACGGCTTGAGATTGAGTTCAGTTGCTAGGAGTTGAGGAATATTCAGCATCGAAGGTTTAGCTTGAAAGGTCTAGGTACAAGTAAAATGGGTGAGAACAGATTATATACCTTTTAGGCAAATTTAGGTCATTCAAGAGAAAATAAATGTACATAGCATGATTTGGGAATCTGGTGATTGGAAAAAAGAACTATTGAAGACAGCTTCAAAAATATCTAAACGAATTGATCAAAAGCGATGGACACAGAGATCTCTCTTTCTGCTTGAGAAAGAGATATTTTTTGCATTTTACTCAATACGAAAACTTATAGAAGCGAAAAAGTTATCAGATTATGTAGTTGAGGCAAAGATATTGATTCATTCCTTCAAGTCAACTGGACTGACTGTGACAAGATTAAATCGAGACAGAATTGATGAACTCTACGATCTTCAAAACTCTTCAAGTGAATCAATTAAACTTCAAACTGTTTGTAATCAGTTCATTCATAGCTATATCTTTGTGCCATGCTTTGGGGAGTTTAATGAATTAGATGGGATCATATTTTGTTCAGATCATACCCGAAAAAATAAAGTATATAAACTTGCAATCACAGACTTAATTGAAATATTTAAAATGATCGGTTCTGATTATCCTACTTCAACGCAATTTGCGTTCGACGAAAAGTTGGACGATTATCATGTTGTAAATTCATCTGGGGATATACCAGAGTTTGATGATCAAGCTTTATATGATTTTTTTAATGTCGATTCTAAATTTTTTCTTGAATCATGATTCAACTTGAATTGAAAAATCACCAAGTATGGCAAATTTGACCAAACTTTTAGAAAACATAGATAGCAATGCGCTTGTGGGAGAACATCTCGAAGCATGTAACTATAAAGTTTGCGGTTACTGGGATGAGGAAGATAGATATTACGAAGAGATTATTTTACCTCATACTTTAATATCAGAATTAATTAGTAGTTCTATCGGCTTTACAGGCAAAGAACGCTTTTTACAGTTCAAATTTATCCTGAAAACTCCTGTTAATACTTCCAAGCAGCTAAGTGATAAAATTCAGAAAATTGGTGAGATTGTTCTAATTTATAATGAAAACCTAGAATTTGTAGATGAGCGTTGGATGTTAGATGTGGATTGTCCTTTGCTAGAGTGTTACAACTAGATGCGATCGCCCCTGGTGAAAGGGTAAGACGAGGGCGATCGCCGTTGGAATGAGCGCAGTGATAGAATAAAATCACTAGGAGGCAATCGTGATGTCACAAACCAATGCGATCGACAGTATCAACTCACTGCTCTCGAAGCTCCCTGAAGCACTCCAAGTCGAGGCATTGCACTATATTGAATACCTCGCCTTCCACAGCACGAATCGACCCTTACCAGAAGTTCTCGAACCGCCAACCCTAACCCAAAAGCGAAACGGCTTCGGCATTCTCAAAGGCAAAGTCACGATCGCCGATGACTTTGATGACCCGCTAGAAGAATTTGCCGATTACCAATAATTTATGAACCTCCTGATCGATACTCACATTCTGATTTGGTATATTGCAGGACATCCCAAACTGAACAAAAAGATGACTACTCTCCTAGAAAATACTGAGAACAACCTCTTTATAAGTGTTGCCAGCCTCTGGGAAATTGCGATTAAAATCGGCAAAGGTAAGCTGAATCTAGGCATTAAATTTCATGAATTGGACATGATTTTAAATCAACTTAATATCCAAATTCTTCCCATTCTATTTAGCGATCTCAATATTCATCTCACATTGCCGTCTCACCATTCTGACCCGTTCGACAGAATCATCATTTCCCAATCGATTAACCAAAATTTAATTCTCATGAGTGCCGATTCAGAATTTAGTGCCTATCCGATACAGAATATCTGGTCAGAGCTTTGATCCTTCCTACGCTCCGTTCCAGTTTTCCCCCTTGCTCCCTGCCCCCTGCCCCTTTTCCCCTTCTTGACATCGAAAGTTGTCAATGGTAAGCGAGAAATTAGCAAAACCCAAGCTAAAGCTTTAGGTGATTTTTTTCATGTAGATCCTGGATTATTTATTTGATTTTGGGAGAGTGTTACCATCTGCTGTAAACCCTCAAACAAAAATCTAAAAATCTATTTATGCTAAAACAGGTTGCTGCTGCGTTTGCACAGAAAGATTATCAAACTGCGAAAAAATTACTCAAACAACTATTTAAAGAATTTCCTGATGATCCTGGGGTTCAACTATATATTGCCAAGTTACAGGAAGTATCAGGCAAGTATCAAGATGCGGAGAAAATCTATCGACGCTTACTACAACAGACAACCAACACAAAAATAATTATGCAGGCAAGGCAGGGTTTGCAACATCTGCAAGAAATTGAACAGCAACAGCAGCAAAAAGCCATCGCTGAAGCAACAGCAAACATAGAAAATTCTGAACCCGGTTTATTAATCCTCGAACCTGTAGATAGCGATCGCAAAACTCAATTAGCCCAGGATTTTGCTAGAATCATGCAAATTGATCCTTACAGTGCCAGGTTAAAGTTACCTAGTCGAGGTTGGCGTTTTTATCAAACTGCGCCTGTTGGCAAACTGGAATTTTATGGTAAACAGTTACAACAGGCAAATATTCCGTGTTTTTGGTGTTCCCTTAGCCAAATCCCCAAAATTCAAGTTTTTCAAGTTCATCATTTCCAAGAAGCTACAGAACAAGCTACTGTTGTTTGTAGCAACCATACCAAACAAATTGGTTCATTGTCCTTTGATTGGTCAGAAGTTAGCGCAGTTGTGATGGGAAGACTACCCATTTTTGAGCAAGTTGTTGATCGGGATGCAAGGGGTAAACTAGAACGTAAAACCAAAATCCTGGATTATGCTGAATTTTGCGACTTACATTTACCAGGCAGAAATTGCATTATGCGATCGCATGATGGTAGTTATGAGTTTGACAAAGGCATCACATCGCCAAAAAATAAAGACACAATCCACGTCAATTGGCAAAATTTATTAACCTACTTTCGTCACCAATTACCTACAACTCCTATTTGGTGTGACTTTACCACCTTTGGCGAAACCATATTAGACCAAAATCAAATCCTCAACAGCATTGAATCTCACGTTCATTTGCTTCGCACAGACAAGACTCCCTGGGACTCAGCATTTCATTTATATAGTGTATTAGTATTAATTAATCACGCCAACTAAACAAGGAATATACTCATCTTTGTAGCTTCACCCTGTTGACTTTTTTCTCAAACTTAATGCCAATTTTAAAAAAGAATGCCATTTTTGAGTTCTTCAATCAAGCCTGCTGTCATAGATACCACAATTTGTCGAAAGTCTTACTGCCGCTTGGGTGCGCCCTCGCTTAAGTTTCTTACCTCAGTGTCAATTGAACCATTTTTCTCCCAAGAATGAAACAGCCCTCTATGACAGATATAGCAGTAATTGGTGCCGGAATTGCAGGTTTAGCATGTGCTCAACAGTTGAATCAAGCGGGTTATTCTGTGGTGGTGGTGGAAAAATCCCGTGGTTTGGGGGGCAGAGTAGCAACTCGCAGATTACATGGGACAATTGCTGATCATGGGGCATGTTTTTTGAAACCCAAGGATGAGTTTTCGAGTCAATTTGTAGAGTCCTTGTGTCAGCGGGATATTTTGCGAATTTGGGAGGGAGAATTTATTGAACAATCTGGAGATGCGTCAACACAACCACGTTATATTGCCCCTGCGGGGATGAGTGCGATCGCTAAACCGCTGGCACGGGGTTTAAATGTTATCCTCAATCAGCGTGTTATTGCCATTAATCCCACTCTCAATCACCAATGGTATTTGACTCTATCGGCGAATAATGAAATCATTACCGCCAAAGCTTTAGTGATTGCGATTCCTGCACCACAAGCTTTAGAACTATTAGAACCTTTGGAAAATAACTTAATTAATAGCCAATTTATTCATCAACTACGTTCTGTAGAATTTATCCCATCCATTAGCGTTATGGCTGGTTATCCAACCACATCCCAACCACTTCCCCCATGGCAAGCTTTGACTTTAGAACAAGATTCAATTCTCGGATGGATTGGATTTGATAGTAGTAAGCGTCTTGATGCATCTCAACCTGTATTTGTAGTTCAAAGTAGCGCTAATTTTGCTATCGAAAACATAGATACGGAAGATTTGCAACCATTCGGCAATCAAATGTTACAAACAGCCGCTCAATTAACAAAATTATTCTGGTTAGAAAATCCCGAATGGTTACAAGTGCATCGTTGGCGTTATGCTTTTCCTAGAAAACCCCTGACAACAGCTTGTTTAACCGCCGAAACACCGCTACCCTTAGTTTGTTGTGGTGATTGGTGCGGGGGAAACTTGATACCAGGGGCAATAAAATCTGGATTAGCTGCGGCAAAATCCGTCAATAGTCAGATGAAAAATTGCGTGATGCAGGATAAATTATCAGATTTTAGCCGTGATTAAATCCCCATTAACAAACCATTTAGTTGTATATATTAGGGACTCACTGCGGGGGTTTTCCCCGTTGTAGCAGGTGACACTGGAGTGGAATGCAACTCAACATTAATAGTCTCGTTAATCTTAGGTTTCCCAAAGCCTCCACCCAACCTACTGTGAAAGTTATACTATTTTCCCCATTGATTGTTTGCGAATGAGTATCATCGAACCAAATTCATTATTGTCAGTACCCATAGGTACACTACAAATCCCTGAATTCCCCCATGGAATTACAAATAGAGAACAGAAAGGAATTTTTTTCTCATTGGTGATACCAACCTACAAAGAAAGGGAAAATATAGCGAATGTGGTACAAACTCTGACTCAATTGTTAGATGATGCCATTGGACACGATTATGAATTGATTATTGTGGATGACGATAGCCCAGATGGCACCTGGGAAGTCGCACACTCATTAATGTCAGAATATCCCCATCTCCAAGTAATGCGACGGCAAAACGAAAGGGGACTATCTTCAGCAGTCATTCGTGGTTGGCAAGCTTCGAGGGGTCGTATTCTCGGAGTAATTGACGGAGATTTGCAACATCCACCCTACGTATTACTACAGCTAATTAGGGCAATGGAAGAAGGAGCAGATTTAGCAGTAGCTAGTCGTCATATTGATGGTGGAGGTGTGAGTAAATGGAGTTTTATCCGAAGATTTTTGTCACGAGGCGCTCAAATCTTAGGATTACTTATGTTGCCAAATATACTAGGGAAAGTATCCGATCCCATGAGTGGTTACTTTCTGGTTAGACGCGATCGCATCACAAATACAAACCTGAATCCAATTGGTTATAAAATCTTACTAGAAGTCCTCGGACGTGGTGACATTCGGGAAATAGCCGAAGTTGGCTACGTCTTTAACGAACGTACCCAAGGAGAAAGCAAAGTCACCTGGAAACATTACCTCGACTATCTCCATCATCTCCTAAGATTGCGCCTCACCACAGGGCACCTGAGAATTTTCAACAAAAAGTTTAACTTCCCCATCCAAAAATTCCTCCGCTTCGGAATCGTTGGATTTAGCGGTGTTTTTGTAGACTTAGCAGTATTTTATTTCCTCCGGCAAAAAATCAACCTCGGATTAACCCGCAGCACCATCCTTTCCTCAGAAATAGCCATCATCAACAACTTCCTGTGGAACGACATTTGGACATTTCGAGACGTATCCAAATGGCAAAAAGGCTGGAAACAACTCCTCAAAAGATTCCTCAAATTCAACGTCGTTTGCCTATCAGGAGTCATCCTGCAAACCCTAATCGTCAACTTCCTATTTAACATCTTAGGTATCAACCAGTATATCTCCAAACTCATAGCGATCGCACTCGTCACCCTGTGGAACTTTTGGATGAACCTCAAACTCAGTTGGAGAGTAACAGACATCAAAAGCGGAAAATAGAACCCAAAATCTCCCACAAACCCCTCTGCGTTTCTCTGCGTTAAAACTCTTTCTCTTTTCTTCCTCTCTTCCTCCATGCAAAACAGGCTAGCACTACTCACCATCATCGGAATCATCCTGAGATTCATCAACCTCAGCGACAAACCACCGTGGACAGACGAATTTTCCACCCTCGTATTTAGTCTCGGCAACAGCTTCCTGGGAGTCCCCCTAAATCAACCCATCCCCATCGATACCCTACTCCAACCACTGCAACCAACATCCACAACAGTCAAAGACGTACTCACCCATCTTTTTTCCGAAAGCAACCACCCACCCCTATACTTCATCCTCACCCATTTATGGCTCAAACTATTCCCCAGTGAGGGCGGACTAGTATCATTATGGGGAGCGCGATCGCTTGCAGCAATTTTTGGCGCTATTTCCGTTCCCGCAATCTACAGTTTTAGTTTTCTCACATTTCGTTCCCGCTTAGTAAGTCAGATTGCCGCAGCAATTATGGCAACCTCACCATTCGGAATTTTCTTAGCACAGGAAACCCGACACTACACCCTCCCAATCCTCTGGGTAATTGCCTCCCTCGCTTGTTTAATTATTGCCACACGCCACCTTGACAAAAACACAAAAATACCAATCAAGGTAGTTGCTGCTTGGATTGCAGTCAACGCATTGGGAATTGCCACCCATTACTTCTTTGTCCTCACCCTCTTCGCCGAAGTAATGGTATTAATCTTCCTGGGATGGCAGCAATGGCGACAAAAAAGCCTGATTTTCTCCAGATGGTGGCGAATTGTCGCAGTTGGATTAGGAACAGCCATCAGCGGATTAATTTGGGTACCAGTATTTTTACAGAATACTTATGGTGGCAAATTAACCGAGTGGATTCAAGGCGATCGCATCGGTTTAGCTTGGATTAGTCCGCTGTTTCAAGCATTCGCCGCCTGGGTGACGATGCTATTTTTATTACCTGTAGAGGCTCCAAATGTAGCCATCATGATCGTCTGTGGAGTGATCATGTTAATATTCGCCATTTGGATCACGCCAATTTTAATAGGTGGCATCAGAATTAGATTGAAGCAACCCAAAACCCAACTAGAAACTCAGATTTTAATCGGTTTCATTGCCAGCGCGATCGCGTTATTCTTTTTCTTCACATATTTCCTCGGCATCGACTTAACCAGAGGTGCCAGATATAACTTTGTTTACTTCCCCGCAGTGATTGTTTTATTGGGGACAAGTTTAGCCATTTGTGCCAGAGCTAAATTAGTAAAACTCTATAAATGGAAGGTTTCTGGACAGCAGGCGATCGCTCTTGTTTATTTGATGTCTTTCCTCAGTGCAATTACTGTAGTTTGTAACTTGGGATATCAAAAATACTACCGTCCTGACCTATTTGTGGAGTTGATTCAAAACACCTCAAAAGTACCCGTCCTCATTGCCACAACCCAAAAAACCCATGTCCACATTGGTGAGATGATGGGTGTAGCCAGGGAATTGAAAATCCACCCAAAACCATCAAATAGCCTGAATTATCAATTTCTTTTAGCACATCAGGACGCAGATCCAAACACCTCAACTGCGGCATTAGAAACAACCATGAAAAATTTACCACGTCCCCTAGATTTATGGATGGTAAACTTTTATGCCGATAACCCCAAAACAATCCAAATTTGTGAAATAGATAAAAATCCGAGTTTTCCAGGAATTAACGGTTACGATTATAAACTTTATCATTGTCTGTAAACTGCCCCAGTGGCGTTTCTAGCTTTTAGATAGTACTGCCTCAGTTTTAAAGGAGTTATATACAGAAAAAATCCCCGATTTATAATTCCCAATATAAGATAAATAAGTCCATTGCAGCAGTTTTTACAAAATAGAGTACAAAATAAAGATCTATAAATTCTGCTGTAACTTCTCGTCACTAAAAGTCAGATGCAATGAATCTAACGCAATTGGGACAACCACTAGGTTCAGTTATTCAAGGTTCCCTTACAGGTGGACTAGAAGTAAGATTACACCCAGATATATCTGTTGAGGATATGCGAGTGGGAAAATTCTTAGTTGTACAGGGAATGCGATCGCGTTTCTTCTGTATGCTAACTGATGTCATCCTCGGTATTTCCAATCAGCGGATTGTTGCTAATCCTCCCGATTGGGAAGACACTTTGTTACGGGAAATTTTAGCAGGTAGCGGGACATTTGGAACTGTCACTTTAGCCCCAATGTTGATGTTTACCCCAGAAACCAAAGAATCATTTCTGGAAATGTCCAACGGGAAATCTGCCAATAGCTTCATCCCTTCAGCCGGAAAAGGTTTAGCATCCTTCCAACCCCAAACCAGCACCACTATGGAATTGTTACCAGTCAAAACAATTCCTACCCATTTTAGCCAAGTTTACGAAGCATCCGCAGAGGATTTTCGTCGAGTATTTGGTTGGGAGGATGACATTCATCGCAAGAATTTTTCCATCGGCAAACCATTAGATATGGATGTTCCTGTATGTATCGATTTAGATCGATTTGTGGAACGTAGTAATGGTGTATTTGGGAAATCTGGAACCGGAAAATCCTTCCTAACTCGGTTACTTTTAGCCGGAATTGTCCGCAAAAATGCCGGGGTAAATCTCATTTTTGATATGCACTCCGAATATGGTTGGCAAGCTGTATGTGAAGGTAAACAATACAGTACCGTCAAAGGTTTAAAACAGCTATTTCCCGACAAAGTAGAAGTATACACCCTCGACCCCGCATCAACCCAGCGTCGTGGTGTGAAAAATGCCATGGATTTGTATCTTAGTTATGATCAAATTGAAGTGGAAGATATTCGTCTTTGTAGTCGAGATTTGGGACTTTCCGAAGCAAGTTTAGATAATGCCAATATTTTATTTGCAGAATTTGGTAAAGGTTGGATTCTGCAACTGATAAATATGACAAACGAGGACATCAAAATGTTCTGCGAGGAAAAACGCGGACACCAAGGTTCAATTACGGCATTACAGCGGAAGTTAATGCGGTTAGAAAACCTGAAATATATGCGTTCATCTTGTCCCCAAAACTACGTTAACCAAATGTTAAAAGCATTGGAAGCAGGGAAAAATATCGTCATCGAATTTGGTTCCCAATCAGATATGCTTTCCTACATGTTGGTGACAAACATGATTACCCGACGCATTCACCATCATTATGTCGCCAAAGCCGAAAAATTTCTCCAAAGTGGCAATGTTCTCGACAAACCCAACCAATTAGTAATTACCATCGAAGAAGCACACCGATTTCTTGATCCGGCAATCGTTGCCAGTACGATTTTTGGGACAATTGCACGGGAGATGCGGAAATACTTTGTCACCCTCTTAGTTGTAGATCAACGTCCATCAGGGATAGATAATGAAGTCATGTCCCAAATTGGTACCCGCGTCACTGCATTACTTAATGACGAAAAAGATATTGAGGCAATTTTTACCGGGGTATCTGGTGGTACCGCTTTGCGTTCAGTTTTAGCGAAGCTAGATTCTAAACAGCAAGCTTTAATATTAGGTCATGCTGTTCCCATGCCTGTTGTTGTGAGAACTCGTCCCTATGATGAACAATTTTACCGCGAAGTTGGTGATCCAATTTGGGAAGAACAAAGCGACGCAGAAGTGTTTGCAGCAGCGGAATTAGCAAAGGCAGATTTAGGATTTTAACTATATCGCCGTAAGTCCCCCATTGAATTTGGTAATCCGAATCAGTGGCGGGATATAAGGCGCTGCTACGTCTCTACGGGATTGTGGATGCGTATATAACCGCCAAAATAAAATTGACAGACTACTAGAGACCTTCCGGTGGAAAGTCTTCTAAGATTTTCCCATCCCTAGGTTAGATTGATGTTGTGTAGTTTATATATTAAGATTTTGTAATAGTCGTTTATTATTATTTACACAGAACAGCACTATGAGTATCTTATTAGCAACAATCGATAAAGCAACCTATGACTGGTACATTCAAGCAGCCTTAGTGCTTTTGGCAATAGGTGGATTTGTCGCCGCAACCGTCATTGGTTCCATTGGTTGGTACAATTCTAAGCGTCCGGCTGGCTGGGAAGACGGTGAAGTACCTGGTTGGGTACCCAAGGTAAAACCCAGAACTAAGAAAACTGCGGTATCTAACGATTAGAAAACAGGAGGCAGTTGCTACGCTTCAAATTTCTGCCTCTATAAAAAGAATTTATCAACTGGTAAGTGGTTACAAAACATAATTGCGTAGCTTGCTTCTCGCTCTGCGAATATTGTGAATTCTTTTAAGTATTCCGCTCAACTAGTTAAGGGAGCCCAATTTCTATCGAATACGCAAAAAATTAATCCTAAAATTCTAGTTTAATTCAAATTTGTAGCTTGTTTGCGTCTTGATTTGGAAATACCACCAACAGCTAATACAGCCAACAAACCAAGTGTAGTATTAGATTCAGGTACAGAAGTTGATGGTTGATATTTCAACAGGAAAGCACGGTAATTCCCATCGAAGTAACCAGTACCGACAATATCACCTGAATTATTAATAGCGTTTGCGTAAGATAAAATCCAACCGCTACGAGGTGAAATCAGGTCATTTAAGTCTTTCATGACTCCGTTTTCCCATAAAAACGCCCCGCTACCAGATTGACCAACTACCTGACCTTTGTCATTGATTCCATTGGCATAACTGGGGTTGTGGGAACCATCAGTACTTAAATAACCAAGATTTTGCATGACTCCGTTTTGCCAAATAAATGCCCCCTCATCCGAGTAACCAACTACTTGACCTTGGTTATTGATGGCAGTGGCACGACTATCGCTACTACCAAAGCTTTGCATGACTCCGTTTTGCCAGATAAATAGCTGTTCACCAGAGTAACCCACTACCTGACCTTGGTTGTTAATGGCAGTGGCATAACTATTGTCAGTGCCAAAATTTTCCATGATTCCATCTTTCCAGATAAATGCCTTGCCAGCAGATTGACCAACTACCTGACCTTGATCATTGATGCCAAGGGCATAACTGCCACTAGTACCTATGCTTTGCATGTTTCCATCTTCCCAGATGAATGCTTTGTCGCCAGATTGACCAACTACCAGACCTTGATTATTGATGCTGTAGGCATAGGTAAAGTTGTAGCCTTCACTACTATTCAAAGCACCAAGATCTTGGATAACTCCATTTTGCCAGATAAATCCTCGATCACTATCCCCATCCACAGAGGATGAGTAACCGACTACTTGACCTTGTTTGTTGAGACTATTGGCAGAACCACCATTGTAATTACTACCCACAGTACCCAGGTCAATAACTGAATATATGGATCCTGCGATTACTGGATGAGATGTTGCCAAACTAAGTATGGTAGAACTGAAAGATGCTAAAGCGATTTTCGATATTAAACGCATTTGTATGTGTTTTTGCGTATTATTTTAGACTGGTTTTGATATTTATACAGGTAGTACTGAGTGACTTATGCTAAGTAGTCGAAACTTCTACCTTGCATTGCAATGATGTAAATTTGTATTGCGTGAGTTCCAATTTGGTTTGTTTAAACACGTTTGGGGTTTAAATCCTCGTCACAAAACAGACTTATTACTCATTACTCATTACTGGTTTTTTAATTTGTGGTACTTCACAAAGTAACATAGTAAAAATCTCAATTAGGAAAATTCATACGTAATTTTTACAATGGGATAATAATATTAATCTATGTCGAGCGTCTGACTTGATCAAGTGTTTATACTGATGTAGACGATTGAAAATTATGTTAAAAACTGACTTCCTTAAACCCTATGAGTCGGGGAATACAAGTAACCAAGCAGAATTAATTACACAATGTCATTGCGTAATTAATTTAAGTCTAGACTTGAGTAGTTATGGGTAAGTTTAACGGAGCGGTAAATCAAACTGATTTTTGTCACCGTTTATTGCAAACAAAGTCAAACTAAGGGAGGTTTGGTACACTCTATAATGGTTGGGACTGATACACTAATTACAAATGCATCCAGCAGGTAATCTTTGGGTCAGTTCTAACGGTGGAATTCTTAGCCAATTTGAGGTTTAGTAATTTGAAAAGCTATCCCAAATATCTTCCAATTTTCCATGTATCCTGTGCCTTGACGGAGATTTGAGCTAGATGTTGATTTCTCTGCGGATCGAAAATTTTGCCCTCATCGACCAGTTAGAATTGGAGTTTGGTGGGGGTTTGAATGTCCTCACAGGTGAAACTGGTGCGGGAAAGTCAATTATTCTTGATGCTATTGATGCAGTTTTGGGTGGTAAAGTATCTAGTCGGGTGATTCGGACTCAAACAAATAGAGCTTTAGTTGAGGGAACTTTCAGTATCAACCCGAATTTGGCTGCTTGGTTGAGTGAGCAAGAAATTGATTTAATTGATGATAACTCCATCGTCGTCAGCCGGGAAATTACGGCAGTGACAAGTAATATCCGCAGTCGTTCACGGGTGAATGGGGTATTGGTAAACCGTCAAGTGATGGTGGGATTGCGGGAAAAGCTGGTGGAAATTACCGCCCAAGGACAGAGTGTACAGGTGGGGCAATCCAACCAGATTCGGGATTGGTTGGATGTTTATGCAGGTGATAGTCCTAATCAACAGCGTCAAATTGTAGCTAGTAGCTTTGCTGAGTATCAACAGGTTCACCAAGCTTTAGAACAACGTCGCACTTCCGAACGCGATCGCTTGCAGCAATTAGACCTATTATCTTATCAAGTTCAGGAATTAAACGAGGCAAATCTCACCGATGCCAACGAATTAGAACAGTTGCAGCAAGAAAGCGATCGCTTAACTCATGTAGTGGACTTACAACAGATGAGTTACACTGCTTACCAAGCTCTCTACCAAAATGATGGAGATAATCCCACGGCAAACGACCTATTAGGGGATACAGAATCATTACTCACCGATATGATTGAATATGATTCTGGATTGCAATATCTCTTGGATATGATTCGGGATGCTCAAACTGCGGTGAGTGAAGTCGCTAGAGAAATTAATACCTATGGGGAAGAATTGGAAGCTGATCCCCAACGTTTAGAAGAAGTGGAAGCCAGAATCAGAGAACTTAAGCAAATTTGCCGGAAGTATGGTCCAAGTTTAGCCGAAGTAATTACCCACTACAACCGCGTCCAAGCAGAATTAGCCGCACTCACAGATAGTGAGCAATCGGTTGAAAGTTTAGAGAAACAAGAAAAAGTATGCCTTGACAAATTAACAAAAGCGTGCAGTAAGTTAACACAACTCAGACGCACAGCCGCAGCCCAATTAGAAACTCAGATTATTAAACAACTCAAACCTTTGGCAATGGAAAAAGTCCAATTTCAAGTAGGAATTGTCCCCATTGCCCCCACCCCGGCAGGTGCTGATAAAATTAGCTTTTTATTTAGTCCCAACCCTGGAGAACCACTCCAACCCCTTACAGAAACCGCATCCGGTGGAGAAATGAGCCGCTTTCTATTGGCTTTGAAAGCTTGTTTTTCCCAAATTGATGCACCAGGGACAATGGTATTTGATGAAATTGATGTGGGTGTATCGGGAAGAGTTGCCCAAAGTATCGCCGACAAATTACATCAAATTAGTCAGCAGCAACAGGTATTGTGTGTAACACACCAACCACTGATAGCAGCAATGGCAGATAGACATTTTAGAGTGTCAAAACAGATAGTTAATCAAATTAAAGGTAAAAAAGAGAACAACGGCAATGGGGAAGAGCGCACCGTTGTCCGTGTAGCTGCCCTAGATAACCTCAATAAACGCCGGGATGAACTGGCACAGTTAGCTGGTGGGAAGTCTGCACAGGATGCGATCGCATTTGCCGATTCGTTGTTAAATCAAGCAGCAAACCATCGTCAAACAGAAGCAGGGGAGAAGGGGGCAAGGGGGCAGGGAGCAAGGGGAAAAACTGAGACGGAGCTTGATTAAACATCTGCCGAAAAGATGCAGAGCGGTTAACGGGGGGCTTCGTATCCCCCGTTATGGGTTAAAGAAACTTAAAAGTAGAAATGCTACAGCTACACATAAAATCAGCAGCGCGACATTACGATTTATATAAGATGACTTTTTTCGCTAAACCCAATCTCTGCAATGCTCGAATACTCCACCAAGTAGGATCTATTTCCCACCATTTATACCCAGATTTGGCGACATTGGGATAGGTATGGTGATTATTGTGCCATCCTTCTCCATAGGTGACAACGGAAACCCACCAAAGATTACGGGCATTATCATCTGCGGCAAAAGTTTTATATCCCCATGTGTGTGTTGCGGAATTAACAAACCAGGTTGAGTGCCATAGCAATACTGATTTGACAAAGATTCCGTAGATCACAAAAGACCATCCACCCAAAGCGTATAGTAATAGAGCTAAAGGAACTTGCAACAAGAGGAAATGACGGTCAAGCCATTGATAAAATGGTTGTCGTGCTAAATCTGGGGCAGATTTTTGGTATATTTCGCGGTTGAAAAACTCTGGACGTGGGTAGAAAAGCCACAGTATGTGACTCCACCAAAATCCGCGCTTGGCAGAATAGGGATCTTTATCGACATCCTCTGTATGGGCATGATGTATCCGGTGTCCACCAACCCAAAATATTGGACCACCTTGTAGTGCTAGAGCGCCGCAAATAGCGATCGCATATTCCAACCATTGGGGTACTTGAAAACTTTTATGGCTTAATAATCGGTGATATCCTAAGCAGATGCCAATACTACCACATAGCCAATGCAAAAACAGCGCTGTAAATAAGGCTTGCCAGGAAAAAAACCATGGTGCAAGTAACGCTAACAGATGAAATGCGGCAAAAAATATGATGTATGTCCAATTGAGTGGCTGCGCGATCGCACCAGAATCTCCGCCCGTAGTGGCGTGGGAATTTGATTTAACTGTCATAAAATTTCTTGACTTTATATATATGGGTGTAAAAGCTACTTATTGCTCAATAATTGGCTAAAATGAGGATTTTCGACCCTTAGGTGAGCAAATTTCTTTAATGAACTAGTAGAAGAAAATGAGCCTTGAATATCAAGATATGAATCTTCTACAGGACAAAAGCAAGTATTGCTTACATTTACTAAGTTAGCACCTCTGAAAAATTATTGCAAGTATCGCTTGCAATAATTCCTCAAATTTCCCTACAATATTGTTTTGTTATTCAGTTATATGTCATCTCAACTCAGTCCAGCTCGTCAACGTATAATTAAAACTGCACTTGAGTTATTTACAACTCAAGGTGTCACAAGTACCACAACTAGACAAATTGCCGACTTAGCAGAAGTAAACGAGGTAACTCTATTTCGACAATTTGGAAACAAGTATGGATTACTTTTGGCACTGCTGGAAGAATCAACAGCATTTCAAAATCTGGGAGAATATTTAGCCAAAAACCTCTATAACGAGGGTGATGTCAGTCAAATTATTCACGACTATGCAAGTAATGCTTTACTGAGTTTGGAACAGGTTCCAGAGTTAATGCGATCGCTTATCGGCGAAGCCAGCCAATATCCTACAGAAAATCGGCAGGTATTAGGAAGAGGGATCAAAAAAATAAATCAACAGCTGGGAGACTACCTAGCAAAAGCAGTAACTCAAGGTTCCCTAAACACGAACTTACCTCCCCACAAACTTGCAGCTTTATTAAATGCCACAATTTTTGGATATGCAATTATCGAGTTTACCAGCGAGTTTACCGAGCTATGGCAAAATCAAGACGATTTTATCAACAGTTTAATTAACTTATTTGTAACCCAAAATAATTTATCCACACCAGCTTTTAGTATGAATACGGCGAATTTAGAATTAAGCTCTGAAGTTGTTGACTTACCAGGCAATCTAGTTTTCAAAATCTTACAACAGGCTAGAAAATCAGGATTACAAGATTACGCTTTAGCATACGTGCTATTCGCAGCCGGATTATCAGTCAATGAAATCATTTCCTTGCAAAAAACTCAGCAAATACAAACTCCACAAGCACACATTCTGCAAATCTCTACCCCTACATCCAGCCGTCAGGTACCCCTCAACCAATGGATAATGGGCAAGCACTACGGAGTTTATAACAATAACCCCTTAGCTAAATGGCTTAAAAGCCGCAAAGATGATTATCCCACTATGTTTATCAACGACAAGGGTTCATCAATATCAGAACTAGAAATCCAGCAACGATGGCAAAAATGGACAGACAATATGTATACACCACAATCTCGAAAACCTACGATTATCCAAACACAACACACATGGCGAGTAGAAATGTTAATGCGTGGCATCAGTATCGAAAATTTAACCATCTTAACAGGTTGTACTGATAAGCAACTCCAGCCATATGCCTATCGAGCAAAAGAAAAAAGCGCCATCGAACAAGCTACTAACTTAGATCAAAAAAATTAATCTACTTGATAGAGCAAACCTTGCTATCCATCCCCAGCTTGTAAAGGCATGGGGAATTCCGTAAATTTCGTTAAAATCATTTTTATAAATCACCTTGACAACAAATCAGCAACAGTAATTTCCTGTAGTAAAAAACAATACTACAAAATAAACCATCCGGATACACAAACTAAATCTAAGTATCAGTGTATTGGAGAGTTCAGAAATAAACATTTGCTATGCGTGTTGCCATCTCACTTTTAGCTACAACCTTTGTACTTGGTTCCTTTGCTATTAATAACCAAGGGCAAACCTTTAATCTAAAAACAGAAGTTCTATTATCGGCCAAACCAAAGACAAATACAAAGCCTAAGAGTTCTAAAAGACCTGAAAGACCACCATCATACCGTGGTAGTGGGCGCAGAGAGTTAGTATAGTAAGTTATTTAATATATTAATTGCAACTAAATTTGTAATGAAATATATCCTGATAACATAACATATACATGTAATAATAAATGCATTCTTACACCTTCAATTGGTGTTAATAATTACATGTTTATCGTACTAGCGATTAACTGTAATGTAAAAATTGTAATCAAACATCTGTATTCTATTTTGTTCGTATAGTCTGTATCATTATCAAGTACAGCCCCGTATGCTAAATTTCAAAGTTTAAAAAATAAGTAATGAGTAATGAGTATGCTTTGTAACGGGGATTTTACCCCGACACAAAATAGCGCACTCGTTCGTGGGGACTTTGCCTTCACTTAACTTTGTAAAAAGCGCAAACTTAACGGGGGCTGTGCCTCCGTTAAAGTTTGTAAGAAAGCTGTCTGTAGAGACAGGGGAATTAAACCCCCAGACTTTGGTAAATTATCCCAAAGCCCAAATTGACCTGTAGGGGGCAGGGTATTGCACCCTGACGATGGGATAATCTTTTGATTAGGAATCCCCCGTATCTGGCAGACTAGTGGTCTGTCCCGTTAATTCTGAAGAATATAGAGATGCAAAATTTTGCTTCTCTACAAGGGTTTTGGCATCCAACTAACCCCCTAAAACCAGTGGGACAGACCACTAGTGGTCTGTCAAGATAAAAATGACGGTTGTAGAGACGTAGCAATGCTACGTCTCTACAGGATTGTGGATGTCTACATAATCATCAAAATAAAATTGACAGACTACTATTTGGGCTTATGAGCAATCCAATATTTACTAGCGAAGTGAACCTGTGTCTCAATATTCACAAACCCAGCTTTTTCTAATCTTTCAACCAAATTGTCACTCATGTAGTGCCTGTAATAGGGTTCGTGGAAAGTTGCGTGAAAATTATCCATCATTTCCTCAAATTCAGGAGAGTCACTCGTTTGGATTGAGTCACAAATAATGAATGATCCACCTGGTTTTGTCACCCTAAAGCACTGCTCAATTACATTTTGACGTGCTACCCCAGGCAACTCGTGAAATAGAAAAACCGAAGTTACAGCATGAAAATAATCGTCCAAGTAGGCTAACTCCTCAGCGTTTCCATTAACCAATTGTGGCAATTCTCCAGGTATCTGAGATAATGTCTCATTAGCTTTACGCAAGTAAGCAGGAGACAAATCAGTCCCAAATAAAGAAGCTTCCGGCAATGTACTACGCATGAGCTTTAAAGTTCTACCTGTGCCACAAGCAACATCAAGAACCTTAATTTGGCGTGGTGAAATATCTGCAAAAGCTTGAAGTTCTTGTTTGAGTGGTGCCAGAATTCTGCGTCGCATCGCATCTGTTGAACCACCAAATAATATTTCCACTTGCAAATCATATAGATTTGCCGACAAATCACTTAAATAACCATTGGTTTGGTTATGGAAATTTTGTAGATAGTAGCTGGGATAACCTTCGGTATTAACCTCTGAGGAAAAATCTTGATATTTCTGCTGTTGGCTTCGTTCCCAAACTTGAGGAGCATCAAGCCATACCATCGGGTAGTAGCGGAAAAAATCTTCCCAAGAATTATCAAATAGTAAGCTTTTGGGGTAAACACCGTCTTCAGCATCCTGCCAGTCTATTTCTAGCAAGGTGTTTAATCTGTTTTGCAAATTCAGAAGCAGATTAGCGGAGATTGGCTTAAGAGAGCTTTTGCTCGGTGATACCAACTTCTTTAGCTCTGCACTTAAAGCTTTGTGCCCCAAAGCAAAGTAGTTTTTACCTTGTTGGAAAGTCTGGTAAGTAAGTTTTGTCAGGATGTCGGACATAGAACAGCGTAGTCTCGAATACTTTGCATGTATATATATGAATAATTGTAACGAAAAATTAAGAGTCCATCTCATCCATGAGAAATATTTCAAAAAAGATTGAAAATCCGCCTATCAAGAGGTATTCAAAATTAGTATCAATAACACTTGCCTAGAAACGATAAAAAAAGAGATAGTAAAACTAGTAGTTCGCAAAAGAATTGGGGAAAATGCGAGATAGCGTCTGGATAACTAGGTTACTGATAATCTCTCTAGTAGTTTTTACCCTAATTGGACTTCTATTTGGTAGTAAAGACACCGTACAGCCTAGTCAGGAACCAGCATCAAATCTAATTTCCGATATTAAATCTTGGAACCCTTCCCAGGTAGAGGTTCAACAGGCAGAAAAAAATCAGCCAAAACCAATAATTACTTCTCAAGCAAAAGTAACAAAAACACCCGCTCCCACCAAAACAAAACTTCAGAACTCGCCACAACCCTTATTCAAGACTACTTCTGCTTTCAAAAACTATACCCCTCAATACGTAGTTATGTGGGCAGATCCCAGTAACTACGGAGAACGCTTTGCTACCGATATTAATGGTGTACCTGTTTACAACCAACCAATTATTGTCCTTCATGAGACTTCAAACTCTGCACAAAGCGCCGTAAATACATTTACTAATAATCAGAACGACGAAACAAAACAAGTTAGTTACCACACCCTAATTACCTTATCGGGACAAGTTGTTTACTTGGTTCCTCCAGATAAACGCGCTTTTGGTGCAGGCAACTCGGTATTTGAAACTGCTAATGGTTTGGAAACGGTTCAAACTAGCCGGAATTTCAAACCATCTGTAAATAATTTTGCCTACCATGTTTCTTTAGAAACTCCCCCAGATGCGTGGAATAAAAATGTATCGAGCCACAGTGGATATACAGATGCTCAGTATAATTCTTTAGCTTGGCTAATTGCTCAAAGTGAAGTTCCCGATGAAAGAATCACCACTCATCGTAGTGTCGATCGCTCTGGACAAAGAATTGATCCGGTAAGTTTTGACTTTGATCGCTTTTTTAGTGTGCTGCACTCTTTTAGGAAAGCAAATATACCTAAGGGTTAGTCAACAGTTAAAATGTTTGTCTAACTTAGTTTTATCTTCTGAGTTATAAACCTCGTCCATGATTAAAAGTCCAGTTTTGTCATAACGACGTAAGTTAGACGCAGATAGGCTTGTCCCACACTAGCATCAGCCAGTAGTGCTGGCTACGCCTACTCAGAATCTTGAGTTACAAACTACGGTTCTCAAAATAGACGAAGTTTAGAAACAGAAAATTGCCGAAATCATGCCCAAAAAACAGAAATTTCCCTATCTCCTGGCTTCCAAATGGACAGCACAGCGAAAAATTGATGGCTGGAGACATTTTCAAGTTATTAACCGCAAGAATCAAGGTAAGTGGGTTTATGCTGAAATGGTTGCGTCTTGTGATCCAGAAGTGCGTTTTTGGTTAAATGCAACCTTATTACAAGATCGTTCTCAGTGGGAACCTGGTTGGCAGTCTTTACAAGAAATCCAAGCAGGTGCGGAAGAGTGACATGCTCCACACACTCCCTTACCCTTCGGAAACGCGAAGCGGGAACAGGTGAGTGTCGGCTTCTCAGCGATTCTTCGATCAAGATATTAAGTGAAGTACCCCATCTTGCCTATCCATCCCCAGGCTATAGAGCCGTGGGGAATTCCCCAAGTTTGGTTAAAAGAAGTCTCAAGCAAGTTTTGTGACGGGGACTTTACTTAGGTAGAGTCTCTGGGAATACTTTCCCCAGATGGAGCCTAGAAAGTCTTCTAGATATGAGTTTTGGCTGATCTTCGTGCCACTAGTTTATATATATTCTCAGTCTATTGTAATAAGTATTTATATTTTCCTTGTCTGATTAACCGATTTTGCAGGGCTTGATGGGATTGTGTAGATATTGAGTGACTTTCCTGGGGTTTAGAGATAATAAGAATTTGAAAAAGAATACAACAGAGGTGTTGGTAGGGGTAGCATCTGGCTGGAAATGAGATGAGAAAGGGAATTTAACTTGAGTTTTGGCATAAGTTGCTCGTTGTGTTTGCCAAGGAATATAGATTTTAAGGCTGCGTTTCCAGCCCAGACAAGAGAGGGAGCCTAGACTCTTGAGTTTGATGAGAATTTCCTGTTTTTGGTTGATCCAACTTTTATATCGCCCTAAAATTAGGGCAAACAGCCATGTCCCTAGAGTCAGCTGTGAAGTGCCTAATTTGTATATCTAAAGCGGGCAAGATGCTCCGTTCGCCTAGCGTGTCCGCAGGGCTTAGTTTGCCGGAAAGAATATCTCCCCAGAACCCCTTCTCTGGGCACCACAAAGGTTATAGTTTTTTAATTTATAGGATTTAGCTGCTACGCAGCTTATTCTTGAATCGCCAACTGCTTTTAATTCAACATTTGATTGAACTCAAAACCAGTATGGAGAGTTCTGTTTTAGCCATCTATGTTATTTGTAAACTTTTTTTGTTTATTGCAACTAATTTTATAAAAAAAATGAGCAAAAAATTTTAAAAAAGGTTTTTTAGGACTTTTTAGAGTTTTAAAGCGCTAATAAACTACCATAATCTTCTTTAGTCTTTAAATCATCCATTATCAGCCCAACTTAATAAAATAGCCCCTTTCCTTTCTAGGGCATCTATGACAACAATTAGACTCGAAGACTTAAATATCCAACTTGAAAAAGGGTGCAAGCGTCCTCAAGGATGTGGGGTGTGAGGGAAAACCAATACCCAATACCCGTTTTCATCCAACCAAAAGTTTGACAATCAACTATTTTAAAGAGGCAAACAAAGGTGAAACTAGCTGTTTATGGAAAAGGTGGTATCGGTAAATCCACAACTAGCTGTAATATCTCAGTAGCTTTGGCAAGACGGGGTAAGAAAGTTTTGCAAATTGGTTGCGATCCTAAGCACGACAGCACCTTTACTTTGACTGGGTTTTTGATTCCGACAATTATTGATACGCTCCAAGAAAAAGACTATCACTACGAAGATGTTTGGTCTGAAGACGTAATTTACAAAGGTTATGGTGGTGTTGATTGTGTAGAAGCGGGTGGTCCTCCTGCTGGTGCCGGGTGTGGTGGTTATGTAGTTGGTGAGACCGTAAAATTACTTAAAGAGCTAAATGCTTTTGATGAGTACGATGTAATTTTATTTGATGTCCTTGGTGACGTTGTATGTGGTGGTTTTGCAGCTCCATTAAATTATGCTGACTACTGTATGATCGTTACCGATAACGGCTTTGATGCTTTGTTTGCTGCAAATCGTATCGCCGCATCAGTACGGGAGAAAGCGAGAACTCACCCTCTGCGTCTAGCTGGTTTAATTGGCAACCGTACCGTCAAGCGCGATTTAATCGACAAATATATTGAATCAGTACCAATGCCAGTTTTAGAGGTTTTACCTTTAATTGAAGACATCCGTGTTTCCCGCGTCAAAGGTAAAACTTTGTTTGAAATGGCTGAGTCGGATCCTTCTCTGAACTACGTTTGCGACTATTATCTCAACATTGCTGACCAAATTTTGGCGCGTCCAGAAGGTGTAGTTCCCAATGATTCACCAGATCGGGAATTATTTACTTTGTTATCTGATTTTTACTTAAATCCGCGTAAACCACAGGTTCCTAATCCGGAAGAGGAATTAGACTTGATGATTGTATAAATCATCTTTAGTTTTCAGGATGGCAGACAACATGGCTTTCTTTTACAGCTTTACGGAATCTCTAAAGCAAAAGTGGTTAGATTTTTTTCAAGCTAACCGCGATTGGATTAAGCTACACATGCAGGTAGAATCTGTCTACACGCCCGATGGCGGTAAGCGACCACCTTCTTACCTGATTTTAGGAGTAGCGAACGCCCTAGAGCCAAAATTGGCGCAGTTGATGCT
Source organism: Calothrix sp. PCC 6303 (assembly GCF_000317435.1). Taxonomy (NCBI): domain Bacteria; kingdom Bacillati; phylum Cyanobacteriota; class Cyanophyceae; order Nostocales; family Calotrichaceae; genus Calothrix; species Calothrix sp. PCC 6303. The sequence continues at coordinate 4,177,070 of NC_019751.1, read as the reverse complement.
GCCTTTTTCTAAGTTAAATCCTGATGCTGACACCTTGGTAGAAGTTTTGGGTTTGAATTTTGATCCAGATATTGCACTGGGCAACCATGGAACCCATGAAGTTGAATCTGGTTTGGGTGAATCCGATCCAAACCAGATGATGGTAGATGAAGAAATTTCCTTGGATGGTATCGACGAAATTAATGACGATGAATTTGGTGATATTTCTGGATTTAGCCAAGAGAATCACAAAATTGAGTCACATCCGATGTCAGTAGCGACATCAAGTCATGAATTTGCAGATATTTCTTTGGACACACCAAAACAGGGCAGAATCGATTACCAGGAGATGGAAGAAATCAGTGGTATTGACGAGGAAAGCGGTTTTGGGAATGTCTTGGTAGATGTTTGGGGTGAGGAAAACTCTGCATCTAGAGGGAAAGATGACGGGGAAATGTTACTAGGGGAAGAGTTTGGAAGTGGGGCTTTTGACGATTCGGAGATTGCCCGTCTCTTCCCCAACGCTTAAAAAAAATAGTTAGGAATTCGGGTTTACAACTTGTAATTCCTAACTTTAAAAAATCAAGGGGAGAAAAATCAAACATGACCATTGCAGAATCACAAGCTTTAACTTTTGATTGCGAAACAGGTAATTATCATACTTTTTGTCCTATTAGCTGTGTCGCTTGGCTGTATCAGAAAATTGAAGATAGCTTCTTTTTGGTAATTGGGACAAAAACCTGTGGTTACTTCTTGCAAAATGCGATGGGGGTAATGATTTTTGCAGAACCTCGCTACGCGATGGCAGAATTGGAAGAAGGGGATATTTCGGCGCAGTTGAATGATTATGAAGAGTTGAAAAGATTGTGTACGCAGATAAAGCGCGATCGCAATCCCAGTGTAATCGTTTGGATTGGTACTTGCACCACCGAAATTATCAAGATGGATTTGGAGGGTTTAGCACCTAAACTTGAAGGTGAAATTGGTATCCCCATTGTAGTTGCCCGTGCCAATGGTTTAGATTATGCTTTCACCCAAGGTGAAGATACTGTCTTGGCAGCAATGGCAAACCGCTGTCCAGAGAATTCTCCAGTGATGGAAACCGAGAAAGAAGAAAGAAACGCTATTTCCAAACTTCTCAATTTTGGTAAAAAGAAAGATGATGTTGCCAGAGAAGAGTCTGAATACGTAGATCATCCGCCTTTAGTGTTGTTTGGCTCACTTCCTGACCCCGTAGTTACCCAGTTAACCCTGGAACTCAAAAAACAAGGCATCAAGGTTTCTGGTTGGTTGCCTGCTAAACGCTTTACTGAATTACCCACCATTGAAGAAGGATATTATGTCGCTGGTGTGAATCCTTTCCTCAGCCGCACCGCCACAACCTTGATGCGTCGCCGCAAATGTAAGTTAATTGGCGCACCCTTCCCCATTGGTCCCGATGGTACCCGCGCTTGGGTGGAGAAAATCTGCTCGGTGTTTAATATTACTCCCCAAGGTATGGATGAACGGGAAGCCAAAATTTGGGAAGGTTTGGAAGATTATGTTAAGTTGATTCGCGGCAAGTCGGTATTTTTCATGGGTGATAACCTCTTGGAAATCTCCTTAGCCCGCTTTCTCGTGCGCTGTGGCATGATTGTTCAAGAAATTGGCATCCCCTACATGGACAAGCGCTACCAAGCCGCAGAACTGGCATTGCTGGAACAAACCTGTAATGAAATGGGTGCCCCATTACCGAAGATTATTGAAAAGCCCGATAATTACAACCAGTTGCAGCGGATTAACGAACTCAAACCCGATTTAGTAATTACCGGAATGGCACATGCTAACCCGTTAGAAGCTAGGGGAGTTAATACTAAATGGTCGGTAGAATTTACCTTTGCCCAAATTCACGGCTTTGGAAATGCACGGGATATCTTGGAATTGGTAACTCGTCCAATGCGTCGTAATACTAATCTCAAAGATTTGGGTTGGGATAAATTAGTTAAGGAAGATGCAAAGGTTTAAAAAACAAGTAATAAGTAATAAGTATGTTTTGTGTCGGGGTTAAATCCCCATTACAAAACAGCGCACTCGTTCGTGGGGGCTTTGCCTCCACTTAACTTTGTAAGAAAACTGCTTGTTAGTTGCAGGGGAATTAGACCCCCCAATGTTGCTAAATTGGCTGTTAGCTAACAGCTAAGAAGATGTAGGACTAGTATCTGATTTTGAAATATACGTAGGGTGCGTATAGCCTGACGGCATCCAAGAAAAGACGGAACGTCGTAACGTACCATTCACAAGAAGTTGGTGCGTTAGAAGTTTGTTCTTATCTTTTTGGAGAATTAAATATAATTCTGATAAGACAATACGGTTAACTTAAGACAGTCCGAGATCCTGTGATTGCTACACTAAGACACTCGCAATGACAAAAAAATTTACGTTAACCCAGGTGTATTTGAATATAGTATGATTGCACAGAATTGGGATATTGTGGATGCAAAAGTTGAACACACGAACCTTAATTTCGCTATGTGCAATTATCATCACCATGGGTTTGATGGGGTGTGACAAAATTTTTCCACCCAGCGGTGACTTAGTAGAACGAGTCAGCGATGGTGATACGATAAAAGTCAAACAAGCCAATGGACAAGAATTTAGCGTGCGTTTTGCCTGTATGGATGCACCCGAAGTTCCCCATTCTAAGAAAGAAAGGGATAGTAAAAGTTTAAGCGATCGCAATCAGTTTGGATGGGGCGAAAAAGCCCAAGCAAGATTAAAAAGCCTGATTCAGAAAAATAGCGATCGCGTTACCCTCAAGATCACCGATAGTGATAGATATGGACGCAAAGTTGCCGAAGTCAGACTCAAGGATGGTACCTTTGCCCAAGAAGTCCTGATTCGAGAAGGATTAGCAAAAGTTTACCGTCCCTATCTCAATAAATGCCCCAGTCGAGCTATCGTAGAACAAGCAGAAGCGGAAGCAAAACAACAAAAACGTGGTGTTTGGGGAGATGCTAAGTTTGTTAATCCCTGGGAGTATCGCAGCTTAGGTAAATAGAACATGCAAATTCTTACATTTTTGCACACGGCAATTATTGTCACCGACTTAGAAAAAGCCGAACATTTCTACTCTGATGTATTAGGACTTGTGAAAATAGATCGAGTTCTTAAATATCCAGGTGCTTGGTACCAAATTGGAGACAATCAACTTCACCTCATTGTTGATGTTGACGCACCAAAGCAACCTAAACACGAAAAATGGGGTCGCAACCCCCACGTAGCGTTTTCAGTTTCCGACTTAGATGCCGCTAAAAAGCAGCTATCCCATTATAACTTTCCTTTTCAACTTAGTGCGTCCGGTCGTTCAGCTATTTTTACTCAAGACCCAGATGGAAATACTATAGAATTAAGCGCCTAGAAACCAGTCGAATATTAATGAAAACAGTTATCTAGCATACCCGACATAACGCCCCAGGCTTACAGCCTGGGGCTATCGATACGAAGTCCACCTCCGTGGACTGAATTTTTTAGCCCACGGAGGTGGGCTTTGTCCGATTAGCCGCACCCTTCTAGGGCGACGGCTGGGATTTTCAATTATCGTTTGCCGACATCCGCACAGGCAGATACCGCAGGGCGAGAGTAGGGTGTTGCATTAGGTGCTTCTGCTACTAAGTGTATAGTTCCATCGGCATCCCGAACTATAGCTTGAGCCTCCACAATTCTGTTTGGAGTTGGCTTTTGTTGCATCAAATTATCTGGAAGTTGATTGACTCGCTCAGTATAATTACTACTATCCAAAGTAGCAAGTTGAGTTAAATCAAGCTCGCCGGAGATCATATTTACTACAGGATTTGATTGGATAGTGCCATTCTTTCCAACAACAACAAACCTACCTAAAGGTTTTCCATTTCTACCACATAGCTGATTTAGTTCATCGCTTTTATCTTTGAAGACTTCAGGTGACTCCACTAAAACTCGATTGGGATCTACATCAGGTTTGCGGATTGAAACCTGTCCTTGTACACCAAGTTCGGAACTTGCAGTGATATCACTTTGGTTACTTGGTTTGGGACTTGCTTCGATACCAAAGATGTTTTGGGTTTGGATATTTACGTTACCACCTTTCCCTGTGAAAGCATTAGCTGAAATATCGCTGTTTTCGTTGGGTACCGCGACGATGAAGGGTGTATTTATGGTAATGTTACCACCATCACCCCCGGCTTGGGCTGTACCTGCGGTAGTTGAAATAAAACTTCCACCACGCAGTAGTAAATAATCTGCAAGCTCTAAATTGATGTTACCACCTTGGCTACTGGCAGTTTGGGCAGAGATTGTGGCACCATTGTCTAGCCTCAGAGTATCCCCAATAATGAAAATATTGCCTGCATCTCCTGTACCATCACTATTCACTGATACCTTTGCCCCATCTGTGATGTTAATTTGGGGTGGATCAATGAAAATACTACCACCTCTACCTGTGGAACCAACTTCAGTATTGGCAAAAAGTCCACTTTCAGCACCTTGATTGAAAATTACGTCCTTGAGTTGGTCGGTTTCTCCAGGTTGTTGTAATCTTTGGGTTACTTTGGTCACGCGATCGCTAAAATTGGGATCACTGCCTGTTATCGTTACTTTGTCTGTAACATTCAGCTTGATGCTGCCAGCGTTACCACTACCACGGGTATTTGTAGCTAATTGTCCACCATTGATAGCTGTAAAGTTTTTGGCATTAATTGTAATGTTGCCACCATTATCTGAGTTGGAGGTTGCAGCCGAAACAATTGCCCCATCACTAACTGTAAAATTACCTGTGTTCACAGTAATATTTCCAGCTTCTCCTGATGTTCCTCTGTCAGTAGAAGTAAATAAAGCGCTAGAATATCCTCGGTTACTGATACCAGAAAGAGTAATTGCATCAGTTGCATCAATACGAATATTTCCGCTTCTTCCCCTTGCTGCTGGTTTTCCTTGTGAGGATCTAGCTAAAACTGAATCAATTTCCGAACCGTTGGTAAGTGATAAAGTACTTGCTCTAATATTAATATCTCCAGCAGTTCCCACACCTCCAGCAAAAACACTGCTCAATATATAACCTTGGTTGAGTGTGAGTGCATTATTAATGTTGAGAAATATTTGACCTGCATCTCCTTGCCCAAAAGTACTAGCATTAATTTGAGCGCGATCGCTTATTGCCACAGAATCTGCATTAACGTTAATATTACCTCCCTTTCCTACACCTGTTGCTTGGACGAGGGAAAAAACACCGCTGAAGTTTTGATTACTACCAATACCTTCAAAATTTATGCGATCGCGTGCATCAATGGTAATATCACCACCATTACCTTTTCCTGATGTACTGGCATTAATTTGAGCACCATTAGTTAAAGAAAGGGTTCCGGTTTTTACCGAAATATCACCACCCTGCCCTTCTTTAGCAGTAATGGTGTTCGCACCACTGGAAACTTGAAAACTACCACCAACTCCATCAAAACTGACTTTATCTTTGGCATCAATGATAATGTTACCTGCATTTCCTCGTCCAAAGCTGGAAGCATTAATTTGACTACCATTTTTAAAAGATATTTCCCTCGCGCTAATCCTAATATCTCCTCCATTGCCAACAGCATTAGAACCCACTTCATTTCCGATTCCACTGCCAAACTCATTTCCTAAAAAAGTATCAAAACTAACTACATCACGGGCATTAATAGTAATATTACCTGCATTTCCTTGCCCGTTGCTACTAGCCAACAATGCCGCTCCATTTATGGCGAATAGTGAGCCTGTTGTAATATCTATATTGCCAGCCTTACCCACACCCTGAAGTAAACCACTTTGAATCCCAGTTAGCTTATCTCCTGTCACATCATCTAATGTTATTGTTTCTCTGGCATTAACAGTAATATTACCTGCATTACCTTGTCCGAGGGCGTTAGTAGATAATAAGGAACCAGCAGTCATAAACAGGGTTCCTGTATTCAGCCGAATATCTCCACCATCACCTACACCGGAGACATTAGTGGTTATAAAGCCCCCATTTTCCACTTTGGTAGCATCCCGAACATCAGCCGTAATATTTCCAGCATCCCCTTTCCCGAGAGTAGCACTACTCAAGAAAGCACGGTTAGTTATGTTTAAGTTGCCAGTATTGACATTAATATTCCCTGCGTTACCTTCAGCACCAGGTTGAACTGCGGTAATAATCCGACTAGAAAAACGTTGTTCCCTATCTTTACCATCTAAAACCACACTATCACGGGTATTAATCGTGATGTTTCCCGCATTTCCTTTACCACGGGTACTACCTTGAATTTCCGAACCCTCTTTAATTTCCAGCGAATCTGCATTGATAGTCAGATTACCAGCATTACCTATTGCACCTACACCCACTAAAGTCACAATCCCGTTTGTTTGTCCTGGTATAGGTTTAGTAAAACTAATATTACCCTTGACGTTAATATTAATGTTACCTGTATTCCCCCGTCCTGCTGGCAAATTACCATCAGTTTCTTGAGTTGCAGATTGAATTTGTGAACTATCAGTTAAGGAAAGGGAACCCCCATTAATATTTATTTCCCCACCATTACCGACACCCCCCGCTGCAATATTGTTGAATATGAAAGCGTTGGAAAGTTGTATCCCGTCAGAGATTTCCAGCGAGATATTACCAGAATTCCCCTGTCCAAAAATACCATTAGTCAGGGAAGCATCGTTTTTGAGGTTTAAAGAAGCGGATTTAATATTGATATTCCCAGCACTACCGATGCCAGTAGCATCTACGTTACTGTAAATACCACTACTGTCAACTGTAATAGCATCTTTGGCTCGCAAAAATACATTACCTGCTTTACCATTTCCTGTAACTGAGTTATCAATAAAGCTATTTTGAGAAATAGAAATTGAACCAGTAGCATTCAAATTGATATCTCTTGCTTGAGTTGTCGGGGTTCCCCTACCTACGGATATTCCTGCCAACAAAAAGGAATTGTCAATACTGATATTTCTGGCATTAATGGCAATTTCTCCACCTTTATCGCCAAAAACACTAATCGGCGAAGCGTTTCCTAGGAATACATCTGCAAAGCTAGCATCATTGGGAATATTTAAACTGAGATTATCTCCAGCAACATTTAACCCAATATCTCCCGGTGCAGCCAAACCCGTCAACTCAACTCGACCATCATAGGCTCGGAATCTGCCACCATCAGAGTTAATATTACCACCCACAAGTAACAAGCTTTTGCCGTCGGGTACACGCAACCCTGTAGCCGGATTCCCATCTGGATTAATTCCCGCAGGTGCTTGGGATTGATTGGTAATTGCACCCGATTGTTGCTGACTAAATGCCAACGCATTCGGATTAATCGTCAACAAAGCTGGTGCTTCGGGATTTGTCGCGCTAAAAACTCCCTGATTCCCAAATTTTAAACCGTTTGCCGTTGTCCCGATAAAACTTCCTTGAACATCCAAACTTGCATTTTTCCCAAATAAGATACCATTGGGATTCATCAAAAACAAATTGGCATTTCCGTCAACACCCAAAGTCCCGAAAATACTTGACGAATTCTTCCCAGTCACCCGCGTTAGTATATTTAATACCCCAGAGGGATTGGTAAAATACACCCTTTGCCCATCTGTGATATTAAACTCACTAAAACTATGAAAAAGGTTACTTCCTCTGGTTGCACCACCATTGATTTGGTCTGCATTAGAACCCTTAATTAACACATTGGGATTAACTTGCGAAGATTCGTTCCCCAAGGTGCTATCAGGTGTAATTTGTGCTTTCGCGGGGAGATTGTTAAATAATATTAAATTGTATAAAAACACGCTGGAAAATAATAAGTGTAATCTGCTCATCAGCTAACCTTCAGATACTGTAAATACGCACTGCTGAAGTTACATATATCACTATTTTTATTCTTTTTAAAGCCTATATATCGGTTTTGTAGCGAATACTCATATCCTTGACTTCTTAAAGAAATGGGGGATCTAGAAAGCCTGAAAAAATTTAGTTCTAAATCACGAATTTCTCAGTGATTTGATAATTATTTAACTCTATCTTCAGAGAAAAATGTTCTCCTGCTTCCCCGTTAAATTGCAATTGCATCTGATTTTTGCTACTTTCAACTTCTACTTCTAAAAATATCGTTTCACAATCATCAAGTACAGCCAACTTTAGCCCTGAAGGTAAAACGCGGCTAATTGAGTATAATTGAATTTGAATATGGGTTCTTTCTCCCGATTGGGGACAAATTTCCACAACTAACACCAGATTTATCGGGATAATATTAGTACCCAAATTAATCAGCTTGGCACGCTGAGTGATAGATAGAGACTTACGTTGTTCTGCTGAAATACCAGAATTGCGAAAACCTAGATTAGTTAGCAAATCTGGCTGGTTCCACAAATTTTCCCAGGTTTGCCAACCTATTTCAAATATTCCATGAAACCACTGACTTAAGTTAGTAACTATTCCCAATCGTGCAACTTTTAATAATTCTAAATGCTCAAATAAATCTTCAATCGGCAATATCTGATTTAAACAAAGATATTCATCTTTAACTTGAGGAACAAATCCGAGGATTTTGGCTGTTAGTTGAGCATCATCAATTTCAACAATCACATATCCAACTCGATTTTCCCAAGTTTCTGGAGGAACATAACACTCTGTTTGTTGACTTTGTACCGGACGACATTCTAAACATCCAATACCTGGTAACTCTAAATCCGCAATATCAGCAATCATCCGCATCATTGAGTTCCAGCTTTGACTATTTACTAAGTCAGTAGGAATATCCATCATCTGCAAGTAGTCTCTTACTACCCACACTGCCAAGGTATTTAAACGTACTTGCTGAGATTTTTCAGGAGAGTTTTGCTGCTGGGCAAATTGTTGTGCATAGGTACGAGCAGCTTGCACAATGGGTAATGATAAAGCTGAATTTTCCCGTTTAAATATAGCACGCATGATTGTTGACTCTCCGATGGAAAAATCTGCTATCTACATATCATCGCTATTTGTGAACATTATGCAGGAAAGAACCAATATCTTCTAATTTTGGGAGTTGCAGATCCCCACTTCTCAAAGAAGTCGGGGATGTGAATTAAATTACCTAGAGTTAATAAAATCTAATAAAATCCCTTGATGAATTGGTCCTAGGGGTCGGTTTTCCTTGGCAATTGGGGAATAAAAGTTACCCTGTTGAATTTCTGTTAAACTTAGTAAACCCATATCCCAACCTTCGTTGAGGACTAATTGAGAAAATTCTACTTCTAAAGGGGCATGAAAAACGTGACGAATCACATGCTCGTCTGAGTAAGTATCAAAAAAAGCAAAACTAGGGGGAAGAGTGTAGCCGATTTCTTCGAGGATTTCTCGTTGAACAGCGATTTCTGGGGTTTCACCTGGTTCAATGTGTCCACCAAAAAAAGCCCAGTAACCAGGATAGAGGATATTGGGGATGTTATCGCGCAGTTGCATCAAAAATTTATCCTGTTGGTGGAGAATAGCGATCGCTACTTCTTTCCGTTGACTATTCATAATTAATTCTTAATTTTAAAAACAAAATTCAAAGTATATAATATCACTATTCTTCTAAGTAAAATTCCCCTAATTCCTTGCCGCCCAAGGGTATACTTTGGTAGCGTACTTGACCCTTAATCACGATTTGTGACCCCACACGTAAGTTCTGTTGATTGGTTAATACCCAGATTTTTCCAGTTGTATCATCAAGTTGGTAAACATGCTTCTTTAGTAGGGGAGCATGTTTTTCAATTTTTCCTTGGATATAAACCGTAACATTGTTTTTTTGAGGTGTGAGATCACGAATGGGAGTGATATTAGTACCAATAGTCGCCAGGTTAAGATTACTGCAACCTGTTAATCCTGCCAAAATCAAACAGAATAATCCCCAGTAACCAACCGATAAAGAATCATAAAAATTGTTTGCTTGTCGCATAACACCCTAAGTTTGGGGAAAAGTTTGAATATGTTGAACAATGACGAATTCAGCCTGATAATACCAATTAATAATTATCAATGACCAATTTGCTTGAATCTGAGAAGATAAAGAATGTGGTTTGGGAAATAAGCAATGAGAAGGCAAACAATACTCAAATAAACATTGCGAGCATCCTCTTGTTTCCCCTTACACCATACATCTTTGTTCAGTTATGTATTTTCTGCCATAAAGTTACAACTATTTTGAATTAAAAAACCACAAAGCATCACCTTGAGAACTTATGGATACAAAAACAGCCAAAATACTTGATGGTAAAGCGTTATCCGCCAAAATCCAGGAGGAACTATCTGAACAAATTCAACAAAAACAATCTCAAATTGGTAGACCTCCAGGTTTAGCAGTGTTGATGGTTGGTGACAATCCGGCATCTGCTGCCTATGTACGGGGGAAGGAAAAAGCCTGTACAAATGTTGGTATTGCTTCCTTTGGTCAGCATTTTCCCACAGAAACGAGCCAAGAAGAATTAGCAGCAGCAATTGATACCCTGAACCAAGATGAAAAAGTAGACGGTATTTTAGTTCAGCTACCACTGCCCCAGCACCTAGACGCGATCGCACTTCTCCACCGCATCTTGCCAGATAAGGATGCTGATGGACTCCACCCAGTAAATTTGGGTCATTTAGTGCGGGGTGAAGTTGGGTTACGCAGTTGTACCCCAGCGGGGGTAATGCGACTGTTGGCAGAATACGAAATATCCGTAGCCGGAAAACAAGCTGTAGTTATTGGACGCAGTATCCTGGTGGGGAAACCACTGGCATTAATGTTACTAGAAGCTAATGCCACAGTCACTGTAGCCCATTCAAAATCCCAGGATCTAACCAGCATTGCTAAAAATGCTGATATTCTGATCTCGGCAATTGGTATTCCCGAATTTATTACCATCGATATGATTAAACCGGGCGCAATTGTGGTAGATGTGGGAATAAACCGTATCACTGATGTCAATGGTAAAAACCGTCTCGTCGGTGATGTTGATTTTGAGTCAGCAGCTAGGGTGGCAGAATATATCACCCCGGTTCCTGGTGGTATTGGTCCAATGACAGTAGCGATGTTATTGCAAAATACTGTTTCAACCTATCTGAAAAAATTTTAGATCTGGACTTTAGATTTTAAATTAATAAATAGTCCGATTCACAAAGGTCTATCAGGGGTTAGTGCTAAACATTCAAAATAAAATTCCTAAATCCCAAATCTCAAGCCCAACATACTTTTTTATTAACTCACGATCAAATCTCAAGGACTTTTAGCATGGTAGCAGCAGATAATCTTCAAAAAACCCAAGGACAAACTACATTTGACCTCAAAGCTTATCTTAAAGACAGACAACAGCTTTGTGAAGCTGCCTTGGATCAAGCAGTTCCCATGCGCTACCCCGAAACCATCTACGAGGCAATGCGCTACTCCCTCATGGCAGGTGGTAAACGCTTGCGTCCCATCCTCACCATCGCTACCTGTGAAATGACTGGTGGCACAATTGAGATGGCAATGCCAACCGCTTGTGCGATGGAAATGGTTCACACAATGTCGTTGATTCACGACGATTTACCAGCCATGGATAATGATGATTATCGACGTGGAAAGTTGACAAATCACAAAGTTTATGGTGAAGATATCGCAATTTTAGCTGGTGATGGTTTACTAGCTTATGCTTTTGAGTATATTGTCGAACATACCAAGGATGTCCCGGCGGAAAGAGTATTAAAGGTAATTTCCCGCCTGGGTAGGGCTGTGGGAGCCGCAGGCTTAGTCGGTGGTCAGGTGGTAGATTTAGAATCAGAAGGTAAAACTGATACATCCCTAGAAACCCTAAACTTTATTCATAACCACAAAACGGCAGCACTCCTAGAAGCTTGTGTTGTCTGTGGCGGAATCTTAGCAGGAGTGTCGGAAGATGATTTACAACGCTTGTCCCGGTATTCCCAAAATATTGGTTTAGCCTTCCAAATTATCGATGATATCCTAGACATCACGTCTACCCAAGAGCAACTGGGCAAAACCGCAGGCAAGGATCTCGCATCCCAAAAAGTTACATATCCTAGTTTGTGGGGTATTGAAGAATCCCGCAACAAAGCCAATCAATTAGTGGCAGATGCTTGTCAAGAATTAGAACCATTTGGAGAGAAAGCCCAACCACTGATGGTAATTGCCCACTATATTACGCAACGCGATCGCTAACAGCCTAGAACACCAAGGCAAAAGTAAAAAGGGAAAAGTAAAAAGAAAGAAAATTCTATCTATAAGCTTTTCGCCGATTGTAATTGTCGCTTTATTTACGCCAACTTGTACTATAAGTTAATCAAATCATCTGCGTAAACCTCGAAAATTTCACGACCTTCCCCCTTTATTTGATCACCATTCGCTGTTAATATTTACACACTTAAACACAACACTATGCAGGTCGTAGGCGACATCTTTAACAACCGGGTGCTGCTGGTTGCCCTGGTAGCATGTTTACTTGCCCAAGCTATTAAGCTCGTCGTCGAGCTAGTTAAAAATCGGAAATTAAATATAAGTGTATTATTTACTACTGGAGGAATGCCCAGCGCCCACTCAGCCCTAGTTACTGCCTTAGCCGCAGGAGTTGGGCAAACAATTGGCTGGAGTTCCCCAGATTTTGCCCTGGCTGTGGTTTTTGCCATCATCGTCATGTATGATGCCGCTGGAGTTCGTCAAGCAGCAGGCAAACAAGCCCGTATCCTTAATCAAATGATTGATGAACTATTCGATGAACAACCCGAATTTCATCAAGATCGATTAAAAGAATTATTAGGACATACCCCATTCCAAGTTATTGCTGGTTCTGTACTAGGTGTGGCTGTCTCTTGGTTGGCAAAAGTTGCTTATGTGGCAATTCAGTAAGTATTCAAATCCCCCGCTCGCCTTTATCGAGTCTGCCGATTGGCTACGGTTGGCGAGCATACCAAGTTAAAAGCTCTCGCAAATGAGATTTTAAATGATTGGGATGCTCTAGTTGCTTGTTTTTGTAATCCGCAATTACCGCCTACTAATAATGAGGCAGAACGGGCTTTACGACATGCTGTAATTGCCCAAAGTATTAGCTATGGAACTCGAACAGCAGAGGGTAGTTTGGCTTACTGCTCTATTTTGAGTGTTATTGAAACTTGTCGTCTAAGGAAAGTTGACCCTTGGGCTTATATTGCGATGATTCTTACCCCGGCTCGTAGAGGTATAAAAGATCCTCCTATTCCGATTGCTTCTTAATCGCTTTTTAATGGGGGAGAGTGAAAAACCTTGTAGAGACGTAGTACTGCTACGTCTCTACAAGGTTTTTGGTTCTATCTGAACTGTATTGGGCTATATCCTAGGTAGCATTTGTCTCCAATAACTCGGCAATAGCCTGTCTTTCTAGTGGATCTTGATTTGGTGGATCTTGACGTGCATCAGTAATCAACCAATCTAAAGCAGCTTCTTGAACATCAATAGTTGCACCGGCTTTGTCAACACAATAACGTCCAAATACCAGCTTATCAACCAAGCGAACACCAGGACCAAGACGTGACCATTCAAAAATCACACTATTTTCCACTGTCGCACCGCTGCAAATCCAGCAGTTAGGACCAATCATTGCTGGACCAACGATTTTTGCTCCATCTTCAATTTTGGTCATAGCACCGATGTAAACTGGACCTGTGATATCAACTTTGTCCCAATTAACCGCGACATTTAATCCAGTATAAATACCTGGTGCAACTTCATGACCAGGTATTTGGACATTTTTGATTTCTCCAAGCAAGACACCACGAATAGCTCGCCAATAATCGGGAACTTTACCGATATCAACCCATTCAAAATCCATCGGTATCGCGTAGAAGGGAGCGTCCATTTCTACTAATTTCGGGAATAAATCGCTACCAATATCAAATTCTACGCCAGAGGGAATATATTTCAATACTTCCGGCTCAAAAATATAAATACCTGTATTGATATTGGTACTAAGGGCTTCTTCCACCGATGGTTTTTCTTGGAATGCTTGAATGCGCCCATCTTCATCAGTGACAACTACCCCATAGCTAGAAACCTCTTCCTGGGGGACAGATTTCATAATAATGGTGGCAATTGAGCCTTTTTCTTTATGCCACTTGACAGCAGCGCTGAGGTCTAGATCAATTAGAGCATCACCGCACAAAACCACAAAGGTGTCATCGAAAAACGGAGAAAAGTCTTGGATGCGTCGCATTCCACCAGCGGAACCAACAGCTTCACCAACTAATGTACCATCCATGATTCGCCCTTCAAAGGAGTAGCCAATCTGGACACCAAAACGCTGACCGTCACGGAAATAGCTTTCGATTTCTTCAGCTAAATGGCTAACATTGACCATAATTTGGTCAAATCCATGCTGACGTAAAAGCTCCAGTAAAAATTCCATCACTGGCTTTTGCAGGATAGGAATCATCGGTTTGGGAATGGTGTATGTAATCGGACGCACGCGTGTGCCTTTGCCCGCTGCGAGAATCATCGCCTTCATATGTAATTATTCCTCAACCACAAGCCAGTTTACTTTTATTGAGTGATATTTCATCATCGGTTTAATTCAATACTAAGTCATCCCGAAATGCACGGATAACCGTATTTGTTTGATTTTGTATCATTATCAGCATTATGGTAGATGCTTAATAATGGGTTATGTTTACAATTTACCCAGATTTCGGGTTGTGCTTTCCCAAAAATCTATAATTGGATTCAATTTCAACAAACAAGTCAAAGAATCAGAATTCCTGATCCTACTTTAAGGGAAGTCGCTACCACAGATGTAGTTACTAATTTTCTACTTTAGCCAATTTTACAGAACTCACGTTGAATTTGACAGTTCCCAAGATACTGGGAGAATTAGGTAGCTGGAATCAGCCTGATGTCAAAATCCAGAGGGTAAAAAATCCCGAAAGTATTGATAAATAAGTGTTTTATAGTTATTCAGCAACCCCTACACATGTTCTGCCTCTTTTTTGACCTTATTTACTCAATAAACGAACCTTAAGTTCTTGATAAAAATCTTCTTGGTAAATCTCTACCTTCGATTGAGCAGAAAGTAGTAGTAACGCCCAGAAAACACCAACTAAACTACTGTTGGGTGATTGGTGATGGGCTGATAGTGATTGCAATGGTTGTTTTTCTTGTTGCCATAATTCAACCAGTTGATCTAACTTAATCCATTCTTCCTCTAAAAGTAGTTCGCTAGCTGAACGATATAGTAATTGTTCTAGTTCAGCGGCGACTTCAGTTAAATTTTCTTGGTGAGCTAAATCCAAAGCTTGCCGCATGGAACGGACGCTATTAAATGGTGTGCGTTGTTCCCTATCGGAGATATCGCGTAATGGTTTAACTTCTTTTTGTTGCACCTTTTTCAGTTGATCAGCCATGACTTGCAATTGCTCGATCAACTCGTTGAGGGTTACGCGGCGCTTCGGAGGTGGCATTGCTGATGAGCGACGACGAATAGCTTGTTCTAGGGGTAGTCGCTTTGTATGGTGCAGTAAACCTTCTTCGAGATCTGGCAATAGTTCATCTAGAAAGGCTTCTTGTTCATCTTCCGCGACTTGCATCTGCATTAAGGTATTTGCCTTAAATAGAACTAGCATTGATGCTGATAAAAAGGCTTGTCCCGATTGAGATAAATCAGCTTCATAGCCGCGTGTTGTCACCTCCGGTGCCATTAGTTCTAAAAAACGATCAATTACCTCAATTACTTTCACATCCCAAGGATCTATATCTCCTTGTTCTGCTTGGTGAATGAGTTGTGTAATTTTTTCTAATAACTCCGAAGCATCCATGAATATTTGGAAGTGTGGGTTTACAGGAAGGGAAAAATAGGAAAGTATAGCTAGAATCAACAACTGGATGTCAAAGTAGGTAGGGGGAAAACTGGGACTTAGTTTTGTATTCCGAGAAGCATAAGAAGTTGCTGGAATGGTGTAGTTCTATACCCATGTTCTGTTACGCTCCTTACTCACGAAAGTGAGAAAACTCCCTTCCCCTTTGCTTCTTCGCTCAAGAGATAGTTTCGACTCTAGCCAACTATGTTTGCTCCCTTAACGGGAGATGATTCTTAAATTACAGGACAGTTCAAAGAAATATAAAAATAATTGCAATCTTTAATTGTTTCATTAGATACCCACTACTAAGTAACAGATGTCACTAACGCTGAATGACAGTTCTCACGATAAACTATATATTTAAATATATTTAAATGTTTCTCACAAATGATATAAAAAGGATATTTCATCAGCAATTCAGACCTGAAATTTATACAATCACATATTACAGGTATTACTTAGATATCACACCTAGATGTAACTAGTCACTGGTGAGGGGAATTGAATTTTTTTCTTCCAGATTGGTAGTAATAATAGCATCATAGGTTCCTTTAATGGTTCCAGCTACGGGGATCGCCACTAAGGTACCAAGCAATCCAGCTATTTCAAAGCCCATTAAAATTGCGACAAAGATCCAAATCGGATTTAGTCCAATAAATTCTCCCAATAACTTAGGTGCGATTAAATTATCTTTAATTTGTTGGACAATAATTGCTACACAAGCAACTTGTACTGCTAACCACCAATTCTGCAATAACAAAACCATTGTCACTAGACCAATCCCCAAAGTAGCGCCGAAGATGGGAATAAGTTGGGAAATTCCAATAATGATTGTAAATAAAAGGGCAAATGGCACCTTCAAAACAATGAAAATCGGAATCAGAGTAGCAGTCATGAATAATGCTAGCAAAATTTGGCTAAGGAAAAAATAGTGAAAGTTCAGCCGTAGCGAATTATTGAAGGGAGCACGAAATTTTTCGGGTAGTAAATTAATCATTCCCAGCCAGACGCGATCGCCATATATCAGCATGTAAAAAGCTAGCACCACCACCAGTAAAAAATCAAAGATTACCGAAAGCAGAGTCCCGGCAAATCCCACAGCCCCTGTCGCTAACTGCTGTAAGATATTTTGAGTATTGGCGTTATTTTCAATGGTGGCATTAATTTGTCTTCTAATCACGCTGAAATCAAGAGGTAAGCGTAATCTTCTTGCCCACGCTTCCACAGATTGAAGATTGGCTTGGCTAGTTGTTAACCAGTCGGGTATCTTCGCAAATAGTTGGGTGGTTTGGTCAATTAATACAGGCACTAAGGTTACTGCTAAAATCACAAATAGTGTTAGCGTCACCAGCAACACTAGTGCCACCGCCTGAGTCCTGACAATACGAACACGTTCAAAAAAATTCACAGGGTAGTTGAGCAAAAAAGCCAAAATCGCAGCTATACAAATAATGGTGAATGGATGCTGAAAAAATCGGTATAGCACCGATAGCAACCACAAATTTAAAGCAGCGATGGGAACGCTCAAACCGTAAAATAGGAGATTTTGAAAATAGGCTGAACGTTGCATTCAATTTTCTGATGCCAAATTGGACGAATGTAATTTTAACTAATGTAATTTTAACTATTGATTATGAACGATATTTTTGCTCAAGGAGATGTTAAATTTTGTAAACTCCGAGCAGTTAGAAATTAGCCATTTTAGAGGGTGTTTATTAATAAAATATTAAGTAGGGTGTGTTACGGCTTAATAGCTACTTAGGGTTGTCCATCGGATTTTTTGAGCCGTAACGCACTGATTATTTGGTGCGTTACGCTTGAAGCTTTTCTTGGATGCCGCAAGGCTATAGGCACCCTACGCTTTAATAATTATTTTATAAACAGGCTCTTAGATGTCTAATTTTTAACCATTCCTTAGTATAAACCACCAGGATGCACACCATAATGGATACAAATATAGCTGACCTACGCAAAAACTACACCTTACAAGCTTTAAGCAAGAATGAAGTTGATCCCAATCCTTTTGTTCAGTTTCGACGATGGTTTGATCAGGCATTGGCAGCTAAATTAACTGAACCAAATGCAATGACCCTGGCGACTACAACAGTCAATGGTACACCATCCGCTCGTGTTGTCTTGCTGAAAGATTTTGATGAACGGGGTTTTGTATTTTTCACCAATTACAACAGCCGTAAGGGGCAAGAGTCTTTTGCAAATCCTCAAGCTGCTTTAGTGTTTTGGTGGGCAGAATTGGAACGCCAAGTAAGGGTTTGTGGAACTATAGAGAAGACATCAGCTACTGAATCTGATAAGTATTTTGACATTCGTCCTTGGGAAAGTCGCCTTGGTGCTTGGGCTTCCAATCAAAGTGAAGTCATCGAAAATCGTTCTTTTTTAGAGCGCAGGTTTGAAGAATTTCGACAAAGGTATGAAAATCAAGATATTCCTCGTCCTGAACATTGGGGAGGTGTGCGGGTAGTTCCAACAGAAATTGAATTTTGGCAAGGACGATCTAGTCGTTTACATGATCGCTTACTTTATAGTTACCTAGAAGATGGTGGTTGGCAGATTGAACGATTATCGCCTTAGTAAATGATATATACCCGTAACCCATCACTATCATACGGTGGGTTAGGAGTAGCTTTAACCGCGTTTGGGGGTTGGCAGCCGGGAAACTTCCCCCGTAAACGTGCTTGTATAAATGCCCGCTACACAAGAGACTCATTACTTGTTTTTTAATTTTGGTGTTTAATTTTGGTGTATTGTAAGTGCTTCACTATTCAATAGTGTTAGCCTATAATTACTTGTTTAGAAACATTCACGGACATGAAAAAGGTCGTCGTTGGTCTTTCTGGCGGCGTTGACAGTTCCACAGCTGCCGCCATCTTACAAAATCAAAGTTATGAAGTTATAGGTTTGACCCTTTGGTTGATGAAAGGAAAGGGTCAATGTTGTTCTGAGGGAATGGTAGATGCGGCAAAACTTTGTGAACAGTTAGGTATTCCCCACCATGTTGTTGATATTCGTGATACTTTCCAAACATATATTATTGATTACTTGGTAAATGGTTATAGTGCTGGAATAACACCTCTACCCTGTTCCCAATGCAACAAAACGGTGAAATTTGGTCCGATGTTGGCATATGCAAAGGCGAATCTTGATGCTGACATCATTGCTACCGGACATTATGCACGAATTAATTTTAATCCTGATAGCGGGAGATACGAATTAATCCGAGCGATAGATCGTAATAAAGACCAAACTTACTTTCTTTACGACTTGGCACAAGATATACTTGCGTCGGTGATTTTCCCGTTGGGTGAAATTCAAAAATCTGATACTCGTCGCATCGCAGCCGAACAAGAATTGGAAGCAGCCGATAAACCTGAAAGTCAAGATTTGTGCTTAGTGGAAAGCAACGGGTCAATGCGTGCCTTTTTAGACAAGTATTTAACCCCGAAACAAGGTGACATTGTAGATATGGACGGGAAAGTCCTGGGTCAACATGATGGTATACATCACTACACTATAGGGCAAAGGAAAGGATTGGGAATTGCAGCGGCTGAACCTTTATATGTAATTGCCTTAGACGCAGTTAGTAATAAAGTTATAGTAGGCGATCGCATGAAAGCTACACAGCCTGAATGTACGATCCATCGAGTCAACTGGGTATCAATCGCCGAACCTTCTAGCCCCATTCGCGCAGAAGTGCAAATTCGCTATCGTTCAACTCCCACACCCGTCACAGTTATTCCCTTAGAAAATTCACGGGCAAAAATTGTCTTTGATGAACCACAATTTAGCGTTACCCCAGGACAAGCAGCAGTTTGGTATGACGGCGAAAAGGTACTGGGTGGTGGAATAATTGAGGTATTACCAGGGAGTAGGGAGTAGGGGGAAAAGGAGCAGGGGAAGCAGGGGAAGCAGGGGAAGCAGGGGAAGCAAGGGAAGCAAGGGAAGAAGGGGGAGTAAGAGCTAAAGGAGCAGGGGAAAATAGGTCTAATTTGTGACATTTGACCTGTTTTCAGAGAATTAACAGAATTTAGAGAAAACTTAACAACAAACTTAACAGCAAACTATGCAATTTATTGATCAAGCAAATATTGAAGTTGAAGCCGGAAAAGGTGGCGACGGAATGGTAGCCTTTCGCCGGGAAAAATACGTACCAGCCGGGGGTCCAGCAGGTGGGAACGGTGGTAAAGGAGGTTCGATTATTTTCCGCTGTGTGGAACATCTCCAAACACTGCTGGATTTCCGTTACAATCACCGCTTTAAGGGTCAAGATGGTGAACGCGGGGGACCAAAAAACTGTACTGGTGCCAATGGCAAAGATATGATTGTGGAAGTTCCTTGTGGAACTGTTGTGTATGATGCCGCAACTGATGCAATTATCGGTGATTTAACTGAGCCAGAACAAACCCTAGTAGTGGCGGCTGGTGGGAAAGGTGGATTAGGAAACAAGCATTTTTTAAGCAATAGTAATCGCGCTCCCGAATACTGTCTCCCTGGATTAATGGGAGAAATCAAACTACTGCGCTTGGAATTAAAATTGTTGGCAGAAGTTGGCATAATTGGCTTACCAAATGCCGGAAAATCAACTTTAATTTCAGCTTTATCATCAGCACGTCCCAAAATCGCTGATTATCCTTTTACTACCTTGATTCCTAACTTAGGAGTGGTTCGCAAACCTACGGGAGATGGTACGGTTTTTGCTGATATTCCTGGTTTGATTGAAGGTGCTTCCCATGGTGCTGGTTTAGGATATGATTTTCTCCGCCATATCGAGCGTACTAAGATCTTATTACACCTAATTGATGCCACTAGCGATGATGTAATTGCTGATTACAATACAATTCGCCAAGAACTAAATGCATACGGACGGGGATTAGAACAACGACCACAAATTTTAGTTTTAAATAAAATCGACGCAATTGATCAAGACAGCGTTGATTTAGATGTACTAGCCGAAGAACTCAAACAACTGTCCCAACTTCAGGTTTTTGTGATTTCAGCCGTTACCCGCACCGGATTGGAAACTATGATGCAGGAAGTTTGGAAAATTTTAGAC
Organism: Calothrix sp. PCC 6303; assembly: GCF_000317435.1. NCBI lineage: Bacteria > Bacillati > Cyanobacteriota > Cyanophyceae > Nostocales > Calotrichaceae > Calothrix > Calothrix sp. PCC 6303. Next base: position 4,156,185 of record NC_019751.1, on the reverse strand, counting down.
GAAATGAAGCTAAAAGAGCAAGAATACGAGTTAGTAGAAGTCTAAGACACTTCCAAATAAAAAAATATCCCAAAATTTATTGTGGTGCACGCATCTTGCCTGCTACTAATACAAGAACAGGCAAGACTTCGGCGTGAGCGCTCAGTCCTTACTTCCGGTACACTTCGTTCCGACAGCCTCAGGAACCATCGAACGCTGCCTATCCCACAATATTGGATTATCTTTTTTGTGGAGTTCTCTAAAGTCCAAGGTAGGATATCAATAACCCGTAGAGACATTCCACCGGAATGTCTCAAACCTAGTGTTCCACCTAAAGTATTTGCCGCACCCTTTACATTTAGTAGGAGAAAATTATGAATTTTTTTGGTATTGGTTTGCCAGAAATGGGTTTAATCATGGTTGTAGCACTATTAGTCTTTGGTCCTAAAAAACTACCAGAAATTGGACGTAGCATGGGTAAAGCAATCCGTGGTTTTCAGGAAGCATCACGGGAATTTCAGGATGAATTCCAAAAAGAAGCAGTACAGTTACAAGAAGCTGTAAAGACAACTGCGGAAATTGAACCCAAGAAGATTGAAGCGGTAAAGCAAGAAGAAGCTTAGTGAAGTGGAGGTTGGGAGTGTAAAACTATGGGATATTTTGGGATATCAACCAACACTCCTTAATCTTGATTGTTGAATGTGATACAGAAACAATGACGGAAACAGCGAAAAAAGAACTAGTAATTCCTCAATTAATTGTAGGTTTAGGAAATCCAGAGCCAAAATACGATCAAACGCGACACAATATTGGTTTTGCCGCGATAGATGCTTTATCTCGTGGGTGGAAAATACCCTTAAGCGAAAATCGCAAGTTTCAAGGCGATTATGGTGAAGGCATCGCACCATCAGGTGGTAAGCTGAGACTGTTAAAGCCGATGACCTATATGAATCGCTCCGGACAGTCGATGCAGGCTGTAACTAGTTGGTACAAACTGGCACCAGAATCAGTTTTAGTCATTTATGACGACATGGATTTACCTATTGGAAAAACCAGGTTACGTTTATCTGGATCCGCTGGGGGACATAATGGAATGAAAAGCGCGATCGCACATCTTGGTAATGACCAGTTTCCCCGTTTGCGAATTGGTATCGGCAAACCTAAAAACGTCTCCGCAGAAGACAAAGATACAGTTTCCCACGTTTTAGGTAAATTTAATGCCGCAGAAACCCAATTAATGGAGCAGGTATTGACATTTGTTATAGAATGTGTAGAACTATCGATTCAACAAGGTGTGGAAAAAGCTATGAATCGTTGTAATAGTCAGACAATTACAATTCCATAAGAATAGAGACGCTATAAATAACGTCTCTACCCCAAAAAACTATATGTTAGTAAATAATTTCCCGGTTTTTTTGCCTAAAGCAATTTCACACTACATAAACAGCACTGTTGATCACTCCCTAAATAAACTAATAGCTTCTAATCTTAAATTGATTGATGGAATTGGTTGATGGGCAGCATTAACAGCTTGCACCACCCAACCGGAAAATCGACCTACTTAAAACGCCGTTTACGTCTAGCTGATACAGCCTTACGTTTGCGCTTTTCTTGTGGATTTTCAAAGTGTCGATGGTACTTGACATCAGCTAAAATCCCAGCTTTGGAAACCTGACGCTTAAAGCGACGTAGCGCAGACTCTATACCTTCGTTTTCGCCTAAAACCACCTGGGTCATTCTATCCCCTTATTCTCCTCGTAATTGATCATTTTCTATTGTAATAGCTAAGGGGAAAACAGAAAGGGGTGAGTGCAGAGGAAGTTAGGAGAGCGAAATTTACCAAATCCCCCGGTTGTGCAAAAATTAGATCAGCTGTTTTTCAAGCTGGAATGCTGTAAAGTTTATTCTTTAACAAAAACCCCAAAATTGGCTAATCCCATACCTTCCGATTCCAAATCAATCGCTGTCCTCGGTGCTGGTGCCTGGGGAAGTAGTTTAGCATCCATAGCATCTGCCAATGGTCACGATGTGAAAATTTGGTCACGTAGTGGTTCGGCATCTTTAGCTGATACCGTGAAGGATGCCGATATTATTTTATCTGCGGTTTCCATGAAGGGAGTATCTAAGATAGCAATGGAACTCCAATCTTTATCCATTCCGGAAAATGCAGTTTTTGTCACAGCAACCAAAGGTTTAGAAGCAGAAACAGCCTGTACACCATCGCAAATCTGGCAGAAAACCTTTCCCACCCATTCAATAGTTGTGCTATCTGGTCCCAATTTATCCCCAGAAATTCAGCAAAAATTACCATCCGCAACAGTTGTTGCTAGTTATTCGGCAACCGCTGCGGAATTGGTGCAGGTGGTTTTCTCTTCCCGGCATTTTCGAGTTTATACAAATCTTGACCCCATCGGTGTCGAACTGGGAGGAACCCTTAAAAACGTAATAGCGATCGCATCCGGTTCCTGTGATGGTTTACAGTTAGGTACTAATGCAAAAGCAGCTTTAGTGACTCGTGGACTAACTGAAATGGTTAGAGTTGGTGTCTGTTGGGGAGCAAAAGCAGAAACATTTTATGGTTTATCAGGTTTGGGAGATTTACTAGCAACTTGTAATAGTCCCCTCAGCCGAAATTACCAAGTTGGTTATCAATTAGCTCAGAATAAAACCCTAGACCAGATCCTTATCCACCTCAAAGGAACTGCTGAAGGTGTCAATACTTGTTCGGTATTAGTCAAGCGTAGCCGAGAACAAAATATTTCTATTCCCATCACTCAACAAGTTTATCGCGTTCTCCAAGGTGAAATATCACCTCGACAAGCACTTGAAGAACTCATGGAACGGAATATTAAGCCCGAATATAATGATTAATATTAAGTTTTGATCATTTATGCTCAAAAAATGTATTTAACTTCAGATACAGCCAAGTTAAAAAAATCATAAGTATTCAGACAGAATTAATTAGACATATTCTTGATGTCGTTCCTCTTACATAGCATCCCTTATCCTGTACCGCAGCTTCAGGATTGAACATTCGCATCAATTTTTCCTCAGTAGCTCTTGATACCGCATTTCATACACTCTTTATATTTCACCAACAATACTTAATCAAAGATCGTTGACACTTGGCTAAAACCTTCAGGAAATCACCACTACAGCTATGTAGATATGACTATAAATTTAGTTGATTGATATTTATACTTAACTAAATTTAAATTACGTCATAAAAATCACATCTAATACTTTGGGATTTGCAATCTGCTTAATTATGAAAAAGCCCGTTTATAGAGACACAAAGAATTTTATCAAGTCAAATTTGATTCCTAAATTAGCAGTACAAAGCTTAATACTTAAGTATTAAATAAAACTAAAGATACTTTTTCCAAAAAAAATCAAAAAATTTCTTTCAACTGTGTTAGTTCATGCAGAATCGCGGGAACAATAGCAACAGTTGATTAGCTGACCTTCGGGTTTGCAGTCTCAGAAGGATGAGCCAGAAAGGTTTAGGGAAGATTCTTCCCAAGCATCTAGCACCAAAACACCTTCCGCAGTCCTGCTTACCACAATCTATTGTTACCTGGAGCCATTGAGACGATTCTTATGCCAGCAACATCTTTTTATGCAGATGCCGCCTACGAAGCCCAACAGTCTAACCAAGTATTTGACCCAGAACTTGCAGTTGATGTAGATGTGGAAGCTGAAGTTGATACTGAAGTCGAGCTTGATATTGAGATAGAAGCCGATATTGATGTAGAAGTCGAAGAAAGCGACTTGACACAGGAGGATTTAGAGGAACTGGAAATGGTTGCTCAAGATCCGTCTAGTTTTGCGGTTGCACCAAACCGTCGCAGCACTGACTTGGTACGTTTGTATCTTCAAGAAATTGGTCGAGTTCGATTATTAGGTCGAGATGAAGAGGTTTCTGAAGCTCAAAAAGTTCAGCGCTACCTACGGTTACGGGTTGTTTTAGCAAATGCAGCCAAGCAGGGTGATGAAATTATTGCTCCCTACCTGCGAATTATTGAGGCTCAAGAACGTTTGGCATCTGAGTTAGGGCACCGTCCTTCTATGGAGCGATGGGCAAGTACTGCTGGTGTAGATGTATTTGAACTCAAGCAAATCTTGGCTAAGGGTAAACGTCGCTGGGCAGAAGTTGCTAAGTTGACGGTGGAAGAATTGGAGCAAATGCAAAGTAGCGGACTCCAATCCAAGGAACATATGATCAAGGCAAACTTGCGCTTGGTTGTATCTGTTGCCAAGAAATATCAAAATCGTGGCTTAGAACTTTTGGACTTGGTTCAAGAGGGTACATTAGGTTTAGAGCGGGCTGTAGAGAAGTTTGACCCCACCAAAGGTTATCGCTTTAGTACCTATGCTTATTGGTGGATTCGCCAAGGGATCACTCGTGCGATCGCAACCAGCAGCCGTACCATTCGCCTCCCTGTCCACATTACCGAAAAACTGAACAAAATCAAAAAAGCACAGCGGAAAATCGCCCAAGAAAAGGGACGCACCCCAACTTTGGAAGATTTGGCAGTGGAATTGGAAATGACTCCCACTGCTGTGCGTGAGGTTTTGTTACGTGTACCTCGCTCAGTTTCATTAGAAACCAAGGTTGGTAAAGATAAAGATACCGAACTTGGGGAATTATTGGAAACTGATAGTGTCACCCCAGAAGAAATGTTGATGCGCGAATCACTCCAACGAGATTTACATCACCTATTGTCTGATTTGACTACCCGTGAACGGGATGTGATTTTGATGCGTTTTGGCTTGGCTGATGGACATCCCTATTCATTAGCAGAAATTGGACGCGCTTTAGACTTATCAAGAGAACGTGTCCGCCAAATTGAATCCAAGGCATTACAAAAATTACGTCAACCCAAACGCCGTAACTTGATTCGTGATTACCTAGAATCCCTCACCTAAAATATTTTGATTATTGCTGAAGTCTCAAAAATGAGGTAGTTGGAGTCTAGCCATAAATTAGATTCCAACTACATCAGCGTAATTTGAAGAATTTGAATCAGTGGCGTAGAATAATTTATCCTAATACAGCACCGCGTAAATAAGACCATTATTTAATCCTGAAAAGCCCAGTAATAATAGGCTTTTCCCCATTACCTTGAGCTACTAGTCCCCTACCCTATGCCTAATCTCCCAGCTAAAGCTGGAGTTAGAGGTAAAAGCGTCGCAATCATCAAAAATAAGACTAACAAGCCCAATGCAGCCCTAGCGTCATCAGGTTCAGTAATTTCATTCAAGCTAGGACGTTCCAAATCTCGCTGCAAAAACACAATCACAATTGCCCAATACATCGCTAATGGATTTCCCAAAGCAACTAAAACCAAGACAGCGATGGTTGCTAAAGTTGCCCGACTAGCAATTTTGCGCCCATATATTGCCTGGACAATTCGACCACCATCTAATTGACCCGCTGGCATCAAATTTAATGCCGTAATTACCAAACCTACCCAGCCGACAATTACCAATGGGTTGACATTGACAATTCCGGCTTGCAAAGTTGAACCCAGTATTACCTTAGCCAAGCTTCCCACCAAAATTGAACCTTGGAAAAATTCGCTGGGTAATTGAAACAAACTGGTTGGGTTTGATAGTAGTAAACCCAATACCAAAATCAATATAGATACAATTCCACCCGCCGCAGGACCTGCCAAAGCAATATCAAATAATACTTTCCGGCTAGGTAAGAGTGACTCAAAGCGAGTAATTGCCCCAAAGGAACCAATTTGGATTGCTGGCAGGAAAAATGGTAAACCCAACCGCACTTGATAACGGCGGGCAATGACCCAGTGACCAATTTCATGGATAATCAAAATCACAAAGATACCTAAGCCAATAGGTAACACTTCCAAATAACGCTGGGGTTGGGAAAAGAAATCAAAATTTAGCAGTAAACCCGCAGCCTCAAAGCTAGTAGCAATTGTTGCTATTAGTAGTATTCCAGCAAATACATTTTGGGCTATAGTTGCTGGCTGTGGGTCATTTAGGCTAGGTAAAATCACGACCACTGGCTTATTGTCAGTGTTTTCGACTAGGAAAAGCCGATATTTATTACCTAATTTATCCTGTAAGTTGCTGCTTAAACGGTTGTAAGTGATTTCTGCTTCACCTCGTAAATTTCCCTTGAATATTGCTCCATTTTGGTAGGGGATTGTTTCTGTGGCAAAAAAAGTATCGATTCCAAAAACACCTTTGATGCTGGTTAAATCTTCTTCGGGAATAGGTATAATTTCAGATGTACTAACAGCAGTAGCTAAGTTTTCCTCTTGGGGATCTGTTTGTGACTGTGATGCGAGTCTTTCCGCTGCCTTTTTCTGAATCAGTGCATCTTGTCCTGCCGCTCGTAATTGTTTGCCGATATAGACATACAAAGCAGTAAAAATCAGTAGCAAAAATAAGATACCAACAATATTGATATAGATTCCAGCGGCAAATAACCCAAAAAATATTAGCCAGGGAGTCATAAGTACGACAGACTGTAACCAGGCAAGGATTCCTAGCTTACCAAAAGGTCTGGCGCGATAAAAGCCCCAACCTAAAATACCAAAAGCGACAAGCACGATTGCCGCTACCAAAGGAGTCTCTGAAGCTATAGACATCTCCAAACCTTTTGTTCTTAACAACTAAACTGGAATTCTACTTTGATGTTAAAGGCAAAATTTATAATTTCATGCGAAAAACATGGATAAATCCCGAAAACCGAAGCCTGTGAGTGTTCTGAGAAAATTGGCGCAGGTATTGTCAGGATTATCAGCCTTGAATATTGTAGTCTTTATAGGGTTGAAATTTCCATATAGCCTCTTGCTGAAACACTGCAAGGTGATATATCTGCTACATCTCCAAGAACAAAGCTTTAAAATCTAAGATATACTTCGAGCGGTTAGCGATTAGCTAAAACCTGACTAATCAAAGGTAATAGCGATTTTAAAAGTCCACTTTATAACCGTTTTCAGTATATAAGAACTAAGATCTCCAAATACCAAAACAAAATGCTGCCAAGGGAAGAATTATTAAAGGGTGTTGAGAATCGGGATAGTGTTGCCCGTGTTATAGATCATGCAGAACAAGCCATCAAGACATGGGAAATTGTGTTTACAGATTTTTTGTCTCCGCCGGAGTTAGCAGAAGCGCAGAGGGCATTTAATCGGTTAACAGAGGTACATTTGGTAGCTTGGGGTGGATATCCCCAAGCCGAACGCCAACGGATTGCGATCGCACGTTCAGATTTACCCTTGGAACAGGCTCAAGTTGAGATTGCTGTTTTGGATGTTGCGGGGAATTTTTTGTTTGATACTGCTACCCATCGGGATTTTTTAGGTTCGATGTTGGGAACCGGTATTGTGCGGGAAAAAACTGGTGACATTATTGTATTGGGAGAACGGGGGGCACAGGTAATTGTTGTCCCAGAATTGGTAGAATTTTTGGAAATGAGCCTTCAACAGGTGCGTTCGGTACCAGTGAAAACTCGGCGGATAGACATTAGCGAACTGAAAATCCGTGAACCCAAGAAAAAAGAAATGACAACGGTAGAAGCGTCTTTGCGGTTGGATGCGATCGCGTCTGCTGGTTTTGGTATGTCCCGCAGTAAAATGGTAGACCTAATTGATGGTGGTGATGTGCGGGTTAACTGGAAAGATACCAGTCAAGCTAGTTTCCAACTCAAAACTGGCGACTTAGTTGCTGTGAGGGGAAAAGGACGTTTGGAAGTGGGAGAAATTGCCGTGACGAAAAAGGATCGCTATCGTGTGCAATTAACTAGATATATGTAGGCAGATATAAAACTTCTGGGTGATTATGAAATTAGCTTTATTTGAGGAAGCCTCACAAGTTCTCCAATTAGCAGTATTTGTCAGAATAAACCGGATTTACTGCAAAGCGCGGTAAACTTTATTTCTGAAGCATTTTAATAATCCCAACATGGCAACTATTAACGATAATTATCTCAAACTCAAAGCTGGATATCTGTTCCCAGAAATCGCCAGACGGGTAAATACATTTGCCGATGTAAACCCTGATGCAAAGGTGATTCGCTTGGGAATTGGGGATGTCACCGAACCTTTGCCGGAAGCTTGCCGTACTGCCATGATTAAAGCAGTGGAAGAAATGGGGACTAGGGACGGTTTTAAAGGATATGGTCCCGAACAGGGATATGCTTGGTTACGAGAAGCGATCGCTAAACACGACTTCCAAGCCCGTGGATGTGATGTGGATGCTAGCGAAATTTTTATTTCTGATGGTTCTAAGTGCGATAATGGGAATATTCTGGATATCTTCGGCAATAATAACAAAATTGCCGTGACTGACCCTGTTTACCCCGTGTATGTAGACACAAATGTGATGGCAGGGCATACAGGTGATGCCAATGAAGCTGGGGAATATGGGGGTTTAGTATATCTCCCCGTTACAGCGGAAAATAATTTTACTGCACAGATACCAACTGAAAAAGTAGATTTAATCTACCTATGCTTCCCCAATAACCCCACAGGTGCAACCGCAACCAAAGAACACCTCCAAGCTTGGGTTGATTATGCTAGAGCTAACGGTGCAATTATTTTCTTTGATGCAGCTTACGAAGCCTTTATTACCGATCCTAGTTTACCTCACTCAATTTACGAAATTCCTGGAGCCAGGGAATGTGCAATTGAGTTTCGTTCCTTCTCCAAAAATGCAGGGTTTACAGGGACTCGTTGCGCTTTGACAGTAGTCCCCAAAACCCTCACAGCAAAAGCTGCTGATGGTTCTGATGTGGAGTTATGGAAATTGTGGAATCGTCGTCAATCCACTAAATTTAACGGAGTTTCCTACGTAATTCAACGGGGTGCAGAAGCAGTTTACTCTGCTGAAGGAAAGGCACAAACACAAGCCTTGGTGAATTTTTATATGGAAAATGCCAAAATTATCCGCGAACGCCTCACAGCATCCGGTATTCAGGTATATGGTGGTGAAAATGCGCCCTATGTATGGGTTAAAACCCCCAATGGACTTTCTAGTTGGGAGTTTTTCGATAAATTACTACATTCGGTGAATGTAGTAGGGACACCAGGTTCTGGTTTTGGTGCTGCGGGTGAAGGTTATTTCCGCATTTCTGCATTTAACAGTCGGGAAAATGTAGAGGAAGCGATGAGAAGAATTGCAAACAGTTAAAAGTTAATAGGGAATGTGGTTGCAGCTTTGGGAGATTGGATGTCTCCGAATCCAGGCAGTGACGGTAAAGAAAAATACTGCTGCCTATTCCCCATTCCCTGTTCCCTTTTTTCTTTAAATTCATTAAATGTTTTACAAACTAACTAAAGACGGGTGAGAATTTCGTTATTGTATTGCTGGAAGCGAGTAATACGATCAAGAAGGCAATGACAAAAAAGCTAGAAGTTTTACCCAATCAGGCAGATTTGATCACGCGATCGCTTGAACTGATTCTTGCTAAATTAGATGAGGCGATTCAGCAACGGGGGCGGTTTACAATTGCCCTAGCTGGAGGCGGTACACCTAAACCGTTATATCAAGCGATCGCATCCCAAAATTTACCTTGGGACAAAATTCACGTTTTTTGGGGTGATGAGCGCTATGTTTCCCCACAACATGCCGATAGCAACGAAAAAATGGCACGGGAAGCCTGGTTAAACCAAGTACCTATTCCCCCCCAAAACATCCATGCGACACCCACCTTGGATGGTAATCCAGAGGTATCTGCTGCTAAATATCAACAAGATATACAACAGTTTTTTCAGTCCCAATCAGGGGATTTTCCGGCGCTAGATGTAATTTTACTAGGCATGGGTGATGATGCTCACACAGCCTCACTATTTCCCCACACCAAAGCTTTAAAAGTCACCGACAAACTAATTACAGTCGGGAATAAAGACGAAAATTCCCGCATTACCTTCACCTACCCATTTATTAACGCGGCACACTGCGTTATGTTTATAGTGGCGGGTGCAAACAAAAGACCAGCTTTAGCCCAAGTCTTTGCGCCGGAAGCCGATAACTTCGCTTATCCATCGCGGCTCATTCAACCTCAAGGAGAACTTTGGTGGCTCCTAGATGCAGCAGCAGGTGGCGAATTGCAACCGGGCTAAAATATCAAATTTTGTAAACATTCAAGTTTTGTCAAGCTTGAAAACAAACACAAATTGGGCGAGTATGTGCCACCAGAAAACACAGTCACTCCCCTAAAACATGACATCGACACTTAATCTACCCACCCACTCACCCCAAAAGGTGTGGCGGGAATTTCAATTGTTAAAATCGATAGCTAGAGTCTATCCTCTAATTTGTTCTATATTCCACGATGACCGAAAAAAAGGTTTAACTTCATGATCGTCTGCCCTAACTGCAATCACCCCAACCCAGACGGTGCCGTTCAGTGTGAAGCTTGCTATACCCCCTTACCAGCTACAGTTAATTGTCCAAGCTGTGGGGCAACTGTACAGGCAGATGCTTCGTTTTGTGGTCAGTGTGGTTTTAATTTACGAGCTGCGGCAGCCACCGCAGTTGTTGCCCCACCCCCAACTGAAATCCCTCTGGAAGTACCACCACTAGCTGGATTTGACCCGCTCATTCCACCTCAACCTGTGGTGGTGACAGCTCCAATTATCCCCCCTGAGTCTTCGACATTGCCGCCGACGGTTGTAACTCCACAAGTACAGCCAATAGGGTCGGAAACTGTTGCATCACTGCCTGTTGTAGAACCTCCTCCAACTGTTGCACCCGAACCAGTGGCAGCACCTGTTGCACCCGAACCAGTGGCAGCACCCGTTGCACCCGAACCAGTGGCGGCACCCGTTGCACCCGAACCAGTGGCGGCAGAACCTGAAATCACTATTGCACCTGACCCCGAACCAGTGGCGGCAATATCAGAACCTGAAATCACTATTGCACCCGATCCGGAACCAGTAGCTGAGGTGGAAGCACCTGCAATGCCTGCTGCCGAAGCGGAAATAACATCTTTACCTGTGACTCCGACACAGTTACAACAAATAACAGCACTGTTGATTCACATCCAAAGTGATCGGCAGATTGAATTACCACAGAATCTTTCAGTAATTCACATTGGCAAAACAAACGACCGCATTCCTCCTGATATAGATATCTCAGGTTTCCCCAATTCGGAAGTCGTCTCTAGAATTCATGCGGATATTCGGATCGAAGGTGATGCCTACTACATTGAAGATGCAGGTAGTTCTAATGGAACTTACGTGAATAATCTACCCCTATTACCTGGAAATAGGCACCGTTTGCGACCTGGCGATCGCGTTGGTTTAGGTAAGGGAGATTTGGTGACATTCTTGTTTCAACTCAGCTAACTGTTGTTGAATGTTGAAATAATTTATGTGGGGACATGGAATTAAATCCTCTTGGGTTCCTGTCCCCTCAATAGTTTCAAAATATTTTTGACATCATGCTATCTCAAACCGAATCAGTTAAGACTTTTTTAACAGCAGGTGAATTACGACGGGTGCATCACATCGCTTTGAATGTGAAAAACATGTCAGCATCGAAGTATTTCTATGGGAAAATTCTAGGTTTACAGGAACTAATTGGAGATGAAATTCCCGAAACCCTCTTAGAATTAGTTGCACAGGGAAAAGTTGCTAACTTCATCACTCCTGACGGGACGATTTTGGATTTATTTGGAGAACCAGAGCTATTACCACCAGATCCCAATCCGGAACATAAGTTTACCCGTGCTTACCATTTAGCTTTTGATATTGCACCTGAATTATTTAATAAAGCCTTACAGGTACTGGAAGATCATCAAATAGCGATCGCATATGGTCCAATCACCCGTCCCACTGGTAAAGGTGTATATTTTTACGATCCAGATGGCTTGATGATTGAGATTCGTTGCGATCCAGTGTAAAAATATTAAATTGATGAAGTTTGATTCATTTTTACACTTAACTATTCTCTGGAAAAATGTCCCAATTTAAAGAACTATATCCAGTCATTGAAGATGCATTCAACAGACCATTGATTCCCCACGAGCCAGCCAAGCAATCATTAAAACAGTGGTCTATGTTTGTGCTACGCGACAAAGGCTTTAAAGTTATATATGCTCAAAATGCTGACTTTGCCATCGAACGCGGTGGTGAAAAGTTATATTTTAAAGTGGCAAATATTGACCAAGAATTAGATGATAATTTCAGTTGGATTATCTGGGATAATAGCAGTAAAAATATCAGCATTGTTTTAGCAAAAAGCTAGTACGTCAAGGCAGTAGTGAGTAGGCAGTGGGGGAAAGCCCTTTATTACTATGCCTTTCATGGTCAAATAATGGTCTAGTTATTTACGCCATGCTGTACTAGTGGACAAAAATCCAATACTAAAACCATCATAAAACCCCTGACTCTAATTCCTCTAAATATATAAATTCCGGAGCCTTAACACCTGCTTCTTTCCTAATTTTTACCAATTCAGGTGACTCAAAAAATGCCTTTGCATCCGTGATAGATGTCCACACCGAGAAATGAACAATTTTATTCGGCTCATTCTCATACTTTAAAACTTGATAGGAAATTTCACCAGCTTTTTTTCTGATATCAGTAGCACGATCAAACACTTTTTTCCAGATTTGATAATCCTCAACTTCATGAATAATTAATACATGCTGCATAGTTGTTATTTTATCATTTATCAAAAGCTATAGCCTTTCCCATTCTGGTGAGGTCCAAAATGTCCCCTCCCCAACCCTCCCCGCTTTTGCTTGGGAAACGCTATAACGGAGTAAATCCCCAATTTATATCTGACAATACTACCGACTTAAGGCTTTAATAAAGCGCTGCAAGCCCCGAAAAACACTGGGCTTTTTCCCAGCTACAGTTGTAAGTGTTTTTCCATCCTCAGTAGTAGTAGTTTGTCCCTTTGCCAAAATCAAATCTAGCTCATCGCCTGAAGGTTTATTTGCTAACTCAGCAATTCTTTTATATTCTCCATCTTTGTCTACCCAAACTTCCCACATTCCTGGATAGCAGCGGAAAAGTGCTGTTTCATCATCAACTGGACGTAAGTAATAACATGATTCAATCGTGCTAATAAAGCGCATCCTGATATTACGTGCAGCATACCCAATACCCACCGTTCCCGAATCTTCTAACTTGGGATTTAACATTACGAATGGACGTTGTTCACCAATTTCCCCACACAACCTTTCCAACTCTGCAACTTCCACCGAAGTTGGGGCAATAAACAAAAACATCTCATCTTCTGCTTGAATTTTTGGCTGTGCAGCTGATGCTCTACCTGTCCCAACATCCCAGATTTTAAATGGTACATCTTTCCAGTCTCGACGAGCAAGGGCAGCAGCACCAGCATCGGCAAAAAATACCTTTAATTTGTCACCATAAGATGCAAAAGTGGGAATAAATTCTTCAGCAACTGGCATGGGCTTTAATTCAGGAAATAATAACTCAACCTGTAGCCTAGTACACCCATCAGCAATAGCAGCTAAAGTTGCCTCACGGGCTTGGAAAATTGCATCTTCTAAGGAATTAGGGAGTTGAGGCATGGGGAAAAATTGTGAATTTTATATTGAAGATATTTTTGACACTTGTTTGCTTAAATCATCTGAAAGCTAAAATTAGTTGTAAATAATATCAGCAATCAAATGAATTCAGGTATTGTATCTAACCTCACCACTCCAGCCAAACCTTACTCAAAAGATAGTTTTGCAATTCATTTTGCACCACTATCCATGAATGAAATTTACAACAAAGCTGATGATGCGGCAAATGGAGCAGTGGTAGTGATGAGTGGAACAGTTCGTAATCAAACTGATGGTAAACCAGTTGTGACTTTAGAGTATCAAGCTTACGAACCCATGGCACTCCAAGTATTTTATCAAATAGCTGCCAATATTCGACAACAGTGGGCAGATGTGAATCGTGTAGTTATTTACCACCGCGTTGGTAGGTTACAAATTGGCGAAATTAGCGTTTTGGTTGCTATTGGATGTCCCCATCGTTCAGAGGCATTTGAAGCTTGCCGCTATGCTATTGATACACTTAAGCATAATGCCCCAATTTGGAAAAAGGAGCATTTTCATGATGGTTCTAGTAATTGGGTAAGCATTGGTGCTTGTGAGCAATTAGAGGGAAATGCTTGTTAATGTTGGAAAAATTAGTTTCATGGATTATTAATTAGTCCTAACCAACGGGCAACGGGAGTCAGGGATAAGCCTTGAGATAATACTGAAATTAGGACAACGAAAAAAACTACATTAAATAATTGAGAAGCATCAGAAATTCTCGCTGCCAAGGGGAAAGTAGCCAAGACAATTGGTACAGCCCCTCGTAATCCTCCCCAAGAAAGAAAAATCTTCTCGCGTACATTGAGCCGAAACGGTAAAAGGCACAAAAACACACTGATGGGGCGGGCAACAAAAATCAAAAATAGGGCTATTGTTAACCCAATCCAAGCAATAGGTAACAACTGTGATGGAAAAACCAGTAGCCCTAAAACCAGAAACATGATAATTTGCATTAACCAACTCAAGCCATCATGAAAACTGATAATTGTTTCTTGACAGGTAAATTTGTAATTACCCATTACAATCCCAGCAATATACACGGCTAGAAATCCATTGCCACCCACCACAGTTGTGACTCCAGATGTTAATAGCACCAAAGCAAGGGTTGCTACAGGGTATAAACCTTGACTACTGAGGCGAAGATTATTTAAAACCCAAACTATTCCTCGACCTGCACCATACCCTAAAATCATTCCTACAACTAGCTGTTGCATCAAGGATAATCCAAAGGTGATGGGTGAGGTATTGGATGTAATGATAATTTTAACTAACTCCACTGTTAGTAATACTGCCATTGGGTCATTACTACAGGATTCCAGTTCCAATAAGGGTTGTAAATTTCCCTTGAGGTTTAAATTGCTAGCGCGGAGAATAGAAAACACAGCTGCCGCATCAGTAGATGAAACAATTGCACCCAATAGAAGCCCCTGTTGCCAAGTAATCCCTTGTAGTCCAACATTGAAGGATGAAAAAGAACCTAGTATAAACCAGGCAAATAGCCCAACTATTATTGCTGTGATGATGACTCCAACAGTAGCTAAAATTAGACCTTTAGCAAAAACGGGGCGAATTCGCTGCCATTCTGTATCTAAGCCAGCTGCAAATAAAATTAGTGTTAGTGCTAGAGTACCAATTAATTGGGTTAACCGAGGATCATCAAAATAAATACCACCAATTCCTTCTGATCCTGCCAACATTCCGATTCCCAAAAACAAAAGGAGTGCCGGAATTCCAAATTTAATTGCCGCTTTACTGGCAAAAATGCTTGCTAGTAGAAGAACTCCAGCGATGATAAATAGCTGTTCTGACAACATCAAGTTTGTTCTATTCCGCTCGACTTATATCCAAAAGATAGCACTCATAACATTTTCACGTTGACTGTGATCTTTCGAGACTGTGAAAAATCCGAGAGGGAATGGAAAATCGAAAAGAAGAAAAACTCCTTCTTTGAAAAATGATTTTGCTACTATGGTTTGATATTTTGAATCACATGACCAAGAGTAACAAATGAGATTCCTTGCTGTAATCTGGTACTAATCATAACTGCTTCAATTATTGGCTCGGTGACAGTCTTTTTCTCTGAGACCCACTCTACAATGAAATTTGCTCCCGAACCTCCACTAGAGTCCTGTTGCGGAATAAAAAATTCTGTAGTTGCTAAGGCAGGGAGTTGCAAATTTCCCTCGGTATGCTCTTTGACTAATTTTCCTCCGGAGTTATAGTAACGTACAGAACGAATCACAATTGTCTCAGTTAAGCTAGTATTACGAATACTCAAAGTTACAGTTAGGGGAAATTGTTCTTGTTTGTCTCCATGATAAATATGGGAGTATACGGGAACATAAACAATTTGTCCCTTACTGATTACAATTTGCTCAGGTTTAACTGAAATAGCTGTCCCAGGTTGAGTAATTCGCGTTAAAGGTTCAACCTGAGGAGAGGAAGTTGGAGATGGAATATTATTTTTTGGAGCATCACATGCAGTTAATAACATGATGCATATCACGCTTATGATCGCAACTTGGTGTATCATTACAGCTTTAATTTTCTTTAAAATCAATTAAAATTCCCCCATATTAACTACTTTAATAACGGCGTTGCTGATTTGATGTATGAAAACGATTTTGCGTAATGAAAGAAATCTTTGGAAGACGCAATGTATTGCGTCTCTACATTTTAAATTCATACCGTAATTCAGCAACGCCTGAATAACAATCTCCCCACTGAATTCTTAGCTAGAGACTTGCCAGCCGCTCTTAACACGGGTTTACTGCCCACATCTGGGGTGATATGGCTAGGTTAGCCGTAGTCAAAACTCAATATTTATCTACACGTCCCTTATTTTGTTGTTTTTTCCTAAACAATGTCAAAAACAAGCATATTGATTGAAAATTTAGTATTTGCGTACAACAACCAAGAACCAGTATTGCGAGGAATTTCCCTATCAATTAGTGCAGGCGATCGCGTAGCATTAATAGGTACTACTGGTTCGGGAAAAAGTACTCTCTTAGAAAATTTAATTGGCTTGAAGCAGCCAAAATCTGGAACAATTACTATCAATAATATTACCGTTGAAGCCAAGAATCTACCCGAAATACGTCGCTATGTCGGATTTGGTTTCCAAGATCCTAATGACCAGCTATTTATGCCTACTATCCTCGAAGATATAACCTTCGGACCTCTAAATTATGGTATCCCATCTGCAATAGCTACAGAAAAAGCCCTACAATTACTAAGGGATTTCGGTTTACAAGACTATGCAAAGCGTTCTGCACATGAACTTTCAGGTGGGCAACGTCGTCTTGCAGCACTTGCGGCAATTTTGGCACTCGAACCAGAAATTTTGGTTTTAGATGAACCGACTAACGGACTTGATCCATCATGGCGACGACAATTAGCTCAAATTTTGCAAAAAATACCAGTGCAAATTACATTAATAGCTTCCCATGATTTGCGCTGGTTGGGTAGAGTCGCACAACGTGCGCTCGTATTATCTGAAGGTCAAATTACTATTGATGGTAGGATTTCTACTCTGCTAGAAGATACGCAGACTATGGAAAAGCTTGATTTACCAGTTGATTGGTAGAAAATTATTCATGAGGATGCAGAGATATTTATGCCAGTTTTTGGCAACTTTTCGGTATTGTAGCGCTTGAAATTGGGAAAATAGACTTATCACGCTCCGAAGAGGAGCAGTTAAAAAACCATGCCTCTGTTATTGACAGTTACGCTTTTGTGAGTTTCGGCGTGAACTTTACCAAACGTTACAGCCTCACTTGCTGAATATATAGTTATGTTTCTTGCTCGGTTTATGGAGATGGGAAACGAAAACAGGATTTGCAGATCCTTAGTGGATCGATTTTAGCGATCGCTTGTTTTCTCAATCGATTCAATTACTGCCAAACCAATTCCTGAAGCTGCCATCAATACTGCAACAGAACCTAAGAAGGCATTCACTAACATGTGCAGGGCATCGTCAAAGAAAATGTAGTTGTCCATGATTAACTCTCCAAGGGATATAACACTAGTCATGTATATTGCTCCACACCCTGATTGTCAAATTTCGTTAAAAACGTTCAATAAATTTATCTTAACAAAACTTTAGAAAAATGTGGCAATATTTCAAATATCTATTCCTTATGGTTAGATGACAGATTGAATTATATTTGTTAGTCAATATACCTAAGAGATAATTAGGGCAACAATTTCGATGTTATGCTTCAATTCTCAAGTCTGGTGAATTTGCACAACTGCGATTGTAACTGTTGAATAAATTTGTTTGGGCACTAAAATACTGTGGTTGGCTATTCCGGTTAATGAATAAGCTGCAAGAATAGCGGCAGCTTCGGCAACGCTATGACTTCCTACTGTTTTTTTGGTGGTTTGGGAGGGGTTGGGTACATAAACGCTGTTGAGAAGTTCGGCTGTAAAGGTTTTTAGCGGTAACTTGTACTTGTGACAAAATTCTGTTAAAGCGACTTCATCAGCTTTTTTGTCTATGGAAGCAACACATACAATTAGTTGATTAATTGCTTTTAGGGGTTCAGTGACACTACTATCTAATAGATGGAAATCTTGAAATACTTGCTCAATAGCTGCTTCTATAGTTGTTTGTGTGGTTCCTTTTCTGAAGCCAATTCCAACTGTAAACATTTAGTTACAAATTAGTTAAAAATTACAACCCACAGCGGTAAAACAAGTAATAAAATAATGATGGATAGTAGAATACTACTAGCGATTAAATCCCGGTCGAGGTTGTATTCTTCTGCTAAAATGAGTCCAGCAAAAGCTGAAGGCATCCCAGACATTAATACTATTGGCAAGCAATAGTAGCTAGGTATGGTTAATGTTTTTAAGGTCAACGTCAAAATTACACCGACCACAAAGGGTGTAATACAAACTCTTGATATTGCTGGTAAAAAAGCGGCTTTGAGACTTTTCCAACTGGAAAGTTGAGCTAGTCTAATGCCTGTGAGTAGAAACGCACAGGCAATTACAACCCCAACTGATTGTTGTAAGCTAGATTCTACTATTTCTGGTAATTTGAAATTTTGGATTAAATTGCCGATGATGAATCCCCATAATGGGGGAGCGGTGATGATGTCACGTAATTGAATCCACCAGCGGTTAGATTGATCGGAATGACTAAAGTAACTGGCAATTAATACTCCTAAACCGTAGGGTCCGACAACATTGTGAGTGACACTAAATAATACAGCCCAGTTCAGTGATTCAGGGTTAACCAGGGATGGTGCGATCGCTAATCCGATGAAACCCGTATTTCCCAACACCGCAGATAAGAAAAATCCGGCTTTGCTACCGGGATTGCGAAAAAATTCTTGGGAATCTGGAGATATTTTCTGCCATCCCCACAATGCTAAGGATGCGATCGCTAAACTCAATAATATAGCTAAAACTGTAATTATTGGTACTAGAAATGGTGAATTAACAATATTTTCAGGGTTGCTATTGGTAGATTGCCTAGCCAATGCGATTAGTTCTAAGGGAACTCCAACCCAGTATAAAGCGCGACCTAAAAATCGTGGAAACCATTGAGGCAAAATTCTGACTATCAAAAACCCCATTCCCGTCCACAGAATTAGGGGTAAATAAGCTTGAAATAAATTTTCGGTCATGAATTAAACTACAGATATCTGCCTCCTGTATTTTGCCCACTGTATTCTAACTCCTGTCCCGGATTCTACTTCTGTTGTGTCGGGGCGGCACGTTTGCGGAGTCGGATGACCCCGCAAAGCTGCCTTGTCAAATCCACGTTACAAAACATACTCAGTTACTCATTACTCATTACTCATTACTCATTACTCATTACTCATTACTCATTACTTATTTTTAACCTCTCCCCAAATTAACTGTATTCAAAACACTCATATTGCGAATTCGCCATGCATTATCAACACGGGTAAAAACGTAGCGAACTCGAACTTTTTCCCGACTAGTATTTTTCACCTGTTCATTTTCGTAGTAGGTTGTGGTTTCATTTACCACAGCTTCAACTGAGACATTATTTTGATCAGGTGAGTTATCTTCTACAGATACGGTGGAAATACTGTGATCGTATTGGCGATAATTAAAAGTTGATTTGACTTGTAATGCGATCGCTCGCCACTGGGAAAGTGCAGGTTCCGTTAAAATTGTATTTAAACTCTCGATTTCATGATTTGTTCCTAAAGCCGCACCTTTAGTGGATAACCAATTTTGAATTATTTCTTTTGCCGCATCCTTGGTTAGTGAACCTTCCGCAGATTTGGGTGGACTGTTGGGATCAGGTATTGGAATTACTGGTTCATTTAGGGAAATTGTTAACTGTTCACCTGACAGTTTTGCTTCGGGTGAAAACAGGTTTTTGAGGAATCCAAATGTTGTACTCAGTACTAACCAAAATATGAATAATCCTGCCGCTGATGCCAAGATAGCGAAGAGTAGGCGGATATTTTTGTTACTGCGACTGCGGGGTGCTTGTCGTCTTCTTGGTACTCTGCGAGATACCGTATTAGTTGGATTTGGACTATTAGTTGAGGGGGAAGTGCGTCTTGTTTTTCCTGGTGTTGGGGTGGTATCTAGATTTATTCTTTGGGGATTTCTAACGGGATTAGGTTCGTTTACTGGAGTATAATTATTAACTGCCTCTTGGGACGAGCTATAGCTAGTTGGGCGGGAATTTATTTGAGAGTTACTGTAACGAGAACTTCCAGGTTGGTTGGTTGTGAAAGGTTGACGGGTTCTCGGTTCTGGTATTGCTTGCGCGTCAGTAGGTAAACCTTCCAAATAACTTTGGACTTGCTCATCAGCAAAGTAGTTTTTCAGTAAAGCTGTTTGATTTACCAAATCTCGGTAGTGCGGAAATACCTCATTTTGTAACCACCGTTCACCGTATAAACACAGTCCCGGCAATAAATCCGGTGAGTCTTGGGAGTGTTCGCGGATGAATGCGATCGCTTCATACTCTTGGCTCAATTCTAAAGCGCGGGTTGCTTCTTCAGTTTGTCCTAATAGTAAGGCACAGAGGGATTGCTCTAAATGCACATCTTGGCGCTTGCCTAAACGTGTCAACATTTGCTTTGCCTGACGAATCAAGGCTGGTTGACGTTGGGTAAAACCCCTAGCAATTAAAGCATAAACAGCTAAATAGGTGGCAACCGCAGAGGGGCGTTTACTTTCAGCTTCAAATAGTTTGTGTTGCTCGGCTACAGTCAGATTATGCCGTAGTTGTTGGATAAAGCGTAAAAAATCATCAACACTTAGTCCAGAACTGTCATTTCCGGAACCATCTATTCCACCTCGTTCATCAAGGATTTCCTGTAATAATTCTAAACCTTGTTGATGTTCAGCTTGATTTGCTTCTGGCAATGCCAGTAATTCTAGAATACGATATGGTCGCAATCGATACAAATCAGCCTGAATTTCTGCCTGGACACTTTCAAATAAGCCTTCACGTACCAGGAATTCTGCACCAGTCTCTAAAGATACAGCCGCATTTTCGTAAAATCCTTGCTGCCATTGCTCTCTACCCAATTCCAAACAAGCTAGGGCAATTGTGAGAACAACATCGGGACGTTCTGAAGGTGCTGTTTCAAGTTCGCGTTCAAATCCGGTTTGTGTGGAGTTATTGCCACCCGAACCACTCTTATTCACCAGATAAGGACGACCTAACTTTAATACTTGCTCGTATTCTCCCAATTCTTGTAATAACAATAAAGCCCCAACTAATTCATCCTGATTGATATCAATACTGAGAACTTGATTATCGGGAATTTTACCATTACTTTCATTTAAGCGTTCTTCAACAGCAATAGCCACATCTTGATCGCCATCAGGGGCATAAGCATGTGACAAATATAATTGATCGTAAATTTTCCGTTCTTGCGGATCTGATAAAATCACGTAAGCTTCTTCAATAAGTTGTTTCCGAGATGTAATTGCTGCATGAGAATATTCGCGTCGCGGTAATTGCTGTCGGCGATCGCCATATGCCTGTCGCAGTTGTTCTTCACTAGCTGCCAACGGCAATCCTAAAATTCGATAGTAATCTAGCGGGATTCGCACAGCCTACTTCCCCTGTAAGCGATGAAGATTTCTGATGTGAAACCCTCTGGGCATGTGTCTTAAACCGTGCCATAATGTTAAGTTACTAATTTTATGCTCTAGGCAGTTAGAACAATAACATAAAAAGTCGTACAAGTATTTATACAGGTATTTATACATCACTGGTTTTAAAACAGACATTTGTCTTATTCCTGTTCTCAACAAATTAGTAATCAAACAGGTGATCAACCAGCTTGCGGTAAAAATTAAAATATTTACCGATGCCAGATTCAGTAAATTACAGTAAGCTGATTCACAGAGCGCAGGTGAGATAGGAGCTTGGGGAGTATTACTTAAGCATTCCTGCTGTGTTTAAGAGAAACTTTCCCAGTTGGCGATTGATTATACACCGTAACATCTGTTGAATGTTACTTGGTGCGAGTCGAATTATATCACGATGCTCATATCGTTACAATTACCTAAAAATGTATAGGGCTTTTTGCTGCATGGGCTTGGGATTGTAGCTGTAATTGCCTAACTTATACCGATTCCAAAAATGTTTAAAGGCAGATTACCTGACCTCCCCCTGCACCTCTTCAACCCCTTTTGTCTCCTTTGTTCCCGTGTTAATCAAAAGCTAATAGTACAATAAGGTACAGGAAAGTGTTGCGGTAGTGGAGGAAGGTAAATTGGATGAACTAAGGACAGCGCTGGAGTTGGCAACGGAAGAAGAATTGCAGGATTTAACGGCAATTTTGTTTAGTCGTAAGTTCAATCCCCTCGATTATGTTCAGACACCTGAACCCATCGAAGTGCAAAGCCAAAGCCGTGAAGCTTGGTTAGATAATCTTGAACAACGTTTTCGTTTTTTAGCTGCTGATGGTGTAACTGTGTTGCGAGGACGCACCAGTCAAGTGACATACCGTCAAGCTTTAATTCAGGTTTGCCAGTACCTAAAAATACCTTATTCAGCTGAGTTAGCAACTGTTGATTTAGAAGCAGAGGTATTTTTACATTTACTTGGAAGAGTGTGGAAAAAGCTTCCAGCTTCTGAAAAACAAAAGTTAACTGAACGTGTACAAGCACATTTGGCGAAAAATAGCAATTCTCAACCTTTACCCCTGGCATTACAAAAAGATCCCTTGGGTTTAATACTTAAAGGTAGCAGTGCTTTGGCTGTCACCTCAGTTCTCAAACCACTGGTACTTAAACAAATTACCCGTCAGTTTGCGACTCACCTGGCAACATATCAAATTGCCCGACAAACTGCTGTCCAAGGTGGCAAAGCTGTAGCTGGGCAGTTCCAAGGGTATGTGACAATGCAGGTGGCAAAGCAAGGGATGGCAACAAGTGCAGCCCGTTATGGCGCTGTTCGTAGCGTTTTTGCGGTTTTAGGTCCTGTGATGTGGGCTTGGTTTTTTGCTGATTTGGGCTGGCGTGCGATCGCTACTAACTATGGTCGCATTATTCCCACTGTTTTCACCCTCGCCCAAATTCGTCTCACCCGCACCGAATGTTGGGAAATGGCTTAATTCAGTTATCAGGAAACAATTATCATTTGGATTTTCACACAATCCCTTAGAGACGTGGCGATGCTGCGTCTCTCTACGTTTTATGTTCATATTCATGATAAGTAGGTCGGTATTGAAAATTGTAATTAGGGCAAGGCAGTAGGGGGAAGCGCAAACATTTGGGGTGCCTACTGTTGGGGTTTGTAAGAAGGGTTTAAAGCCAATTTATATTCTGTAACATAGTTCTGTTTATTTCTGCCGACTTACTTATTCAATTCATATTTACTAAAAAAAGGTTATAGTTCTGCTGGCAAAGCTTAATAAATATTCGCTAATTCTCCACCTGAATTGATGAGCAAAGTAACAATTCCTGGTTTTTATCATCCAGAGTCAAAATTACAGTTTCCTTGGGTTTTAGCCCAATTTGGAACCCTGATTTTACCTTTTTTCCCGGCGGTGGGAGCAGTTATTTTGGGTTTATCTTTGTTAGTGACATGGGCTTTTAAGTATCAAACAATTATTCAACGTCGCTTTAACTGGGGATTTGCTATTCTCAGTATTTTATTAATCATTAGCACCGTCTTTGCATACGATAAAAATGCGGCTGTGCTGGGAATATGTAATTTTTTACCTTTTTTCCTTCTTTTAACGGCTTTTGGAGTTTTGATTCAAACACCTGTACAACTACGTCTCCTATCTTGGATCATAGTAGTTGCCTCAGTTCCAGTGGTAATTATTGGCATTGGACAATTATTTTTCGGCTGGACTACTGGGGAATTTTGGTTCAATATCTCTGGTTGGAAAGTTGCCCCAGGTGGAAACCCGGTTGGACGTATGGCTTCTGTGTTCATGTATGCCAATGTTCTAGCAGGTTATTTAATTACAACCTTTATTCTATCTGTAGGGTTGTTGCTGGAAGCAGGGAATGGGGGAGGGAGGGAGAGAGGAAGAGAGGGAGAGAGGGGGGGGAGAATTTATACTTTGATTTTTCTCAGCTTGACGGTAATTGGGAACTTTGCGTCATTAATTCTAACTAACTCACGGAATGCTTGGGCGATCGCTATTTTTGCCTGTGTGGCTTATGCTATGTATCAAGGCTGGCGAATTGTGATTTTAGCACTAGGTACTATAGCTACCAGTGTGATTTTAGCGGCTTTTGCGCCGAATGCGATCGCGTTCTGGTTTCGTAAGGTGGTACCCTCTTTTTTCTGGGCTAGATTGAATGATCAGATGTATCCCGATAGACCCGTTGCTTTGATACGAAAAACTCAATGGGATTTTGCCTGGTCTTTAGCTCAACAGCGACCCCTAACTGGTTGGGGTTTACGTAATTTTACCCCACTTTACCAAGAACAGATGCATATTTGGTTAGGTCATCCCCACAACTTCTTTTTAATGTTATCGGCTGAAACTGGCTTTCCAGCTACACTACTATTCTGTTCCCTCATCATTTGGATTGTACTTACTAGTCTGCAAGTAATTAGAAAACCAAGATTATTAAATCAAAATGATAAATTGATATTTTTTAGCTACTTCCTGGTTTTACTTGCTTGGATATTCTTTAACACAGCAGATGTCAGTTTATTTGATTTTCGACTCAATGTCTTCTCATGGTTTTTATTAGGCGCTATTTCTGGTGTGACATATCAATGTTTATCCACTCCCAAATCCCTTGTCAAATAGTGATAAATAACCGCATCACCAGCATTACGTAAATTAATTTTAGCAACTTCCAAAAGCTGTGATTTTTTCAGTGTATATACTGCGGTTGCTTAATGGCAAAGTTAATAAAATTACAGGTATTCACGTCTATGACTGTGAGTGTGACTAATGAATAATTGGTCACTGTTGCTGATTGTTGGGAAGGTGTAGGTACTCCTTATAATAGGAATCCTGCATGACGGGCATCTCACAAGGATGCCCTTTTTAATACATTTCGTTCCTGATATATCAGGAACAAACGGAACAAATTTGTCTCTATTGCAAAATATAATCGCGCCACAAAACAGACTTATTACTTATTTTTTAACTACCTTCATATATATTTTTGAACCTCTCTGCTGTAAATGATGGTAATAAATATAAATTCAAAGGTTCTTGACTGATAAACTTGCCATAACCTGGACTTAAATACATTTTGTATTCAGACTGATTTGCTAAGTGAGTTTGGAAAAAAGCAACGCTTAAAGCTTTAACATAGGTTTGAGCGATCGCTGGATTTGGTCCGATGAGTGTAGATGGTACTGGTACTACCTGTTCGGAAGAATTGACTTTTTCGGATACTGAAAAATGGGTTCCATTTTCAATCATAGTCAGATATTTACTGGTTGTTTCTAACCAAGTGTAAGGACGAATTTGTTCTGCGACGGCAGGAGTAATAATATCTTGAGAACCACCCAAAATCATGACTGGGACTTTAATTTGAGCTAAACCCTTTTGACCTAAAATAACACTACTGAGGGGATTCAGGACAATGATAGCCTTGATGCGAGGATCTTGAATATTGGGGAGATTATTTTTACTTTGAAGTTCATCAGCACGACATTGTAAAAATGCGGAGGGATTGAGTAATTTATTGGGATTACAAACTTTGCGAACCTGTTCAAAATCAATTGTTGCCCCTGCTAATGTGAGTGTGGTGTAACCTCCATAGGAATGTCCAGCTGCACCTATTTGCTGAAAGTTGATTTTTCTTGCCAAAGTGGGATCTGACTCTAAATTATCGAGCAAAAATTTGACATCAAGGGGACGATTGATTAATTCTTCAGCTTTGGGAGATTCTCCTAAACCGGAAATATATTCTTGGATTTTCTTTGCATCACTACCTGGATGTTCAAGAATTGCTGTCGCAATTCCATAAGAAGCGAGGTGCTGTGCTAAGTATGCAAAAGTTTCTTTATCTTCTGCAACTCCATGGGAAATTACAACTAACGGAAAGGGTGCTGTCGGGTTACTACTTCCATTAGATTCGGGAAAATATAAATCATAATCGAAAGAGCGTTGACGTTTTTCATCGATGAGGGGACGTGTTTTTTCTTTGGTAACGGAAAATTTTCCCAACTTGCGTAAATCTGTTTGCTGAGAAAAATCAGTGTTTTCTTGACTTGCTTCTGTATTTGCTTGTTGTTTAATTTCGCTAATTAAAAGATCTCGCGTCTTTAAAAGTTCTGCTAAATTACCGATAAGGTTTTGAGTTTCCTCAATGTTGATGCGGATGGTGTCAGACGGGTAGCGACGAATGATATTGATGACATTCACACCTTCGGAGTCGGTGGCAGATAAAATTAATGATGAACGCAAGGCATAAAACCCATTATTACCACTTTGTGTCAGCAGCAGATCCCCTAAGCGTCTGACAATTTTTTCACCGATTACAGAATAAGTAAATTGTGACACTAAAACCGGGCTAAGTTTGAAACGCGATCGCAGTAATTCCCGAAGCTGTGCAAGTCGTTCCTTAGGAACCCGATTTGCATAGAATGCAAAATTGTTAGTAATACGTCCTTCACGGGCGAAAATGTCTAAATCCTCCACAGAGATATCAAATTCCCCAAATGGTGGATAATCAAACTCAATCTTCTGTGCAGCTTTAGCGCAGCTTGTAGTCCCCATCACCGCCATCATGCCACAGATGACAGCAGCAAGGGTCGTTAAGAGCGAATTATGGCGTTTTTTTGGTTTCGGCATAGCACCAGATCTAGATCCTTTTAGCGTTCTACAAAGTAGTAATTCCAAACCATTTTAATACTCTACGTACTTTCCGGTTTGCCTAGTTTTTTTCTCAATTTAAAATCGGTATATACTCTGAAGCTTTATAAAAGCAATATAAATTATAAATTTAAATATATCGAGCTAATTATAAAGACAAAGTTCTATACGGAAAAACAATCGGGTAATCTTGTGTAAGCAAGGCTACCCGATTTATGGTTTATTGCTAAAATAAAGCCTAATTTTACCGAAAAATTGGGTTTATAACTGCGTCCTTCACTTCGACAATAAATGTAATCACCTAGGACGGCTTTTCAAGAGCGTGATTTAGGCAAACAATTTTCAGACAACATAGTACCTAAAGGCAATAGTGAGTAGGCACTGGGGGAAAACCGTTTATTACTGGGCTTTTCAGGGCTAAATAATAGTCTGGTTATTTGCGCCTGTAATAGTCTGTAATGGCTATAAGATATCATTTCCCGTCACATCTATAGATATTACAATTTATCTTGGATCTGATATTTGTTGCTTCCTATGATATTCAATATTCCAAATTACTTTAATATGTCCGTTGCAAGTAATTGATCACCATAACTGTTACTATTGTTACCATTAGAATAATAAGCGAGCGTATTAATCAAATTCGGCTTTTCTCATAAATTCATCACTTAAAAAAGCATAATTTGACAGTCATATTCCCAGTCACAATCTGATTTTATCAACACTTGGCAACTCATATTCTCATTCTCAAATTATGAGAAAACTATATTGCAATGTAACAAATTAGATTTTACATTAATTTTTGTTGCAAACAATTGATCCCGTTGCTAGCGTATGCGTGTGAGATGCTTATTTGTTATTTCCTTTACAAAGGAGGCACATTTACATGAGAAGCAACTATTTGATTTGACATCTGTAAAATAGCATCTGTAATGCTCAGTATGTGCAGTTAATGGTCTGTTGATACAGAATTTACATCTGTTCTGCATTGGATTTTACCTAGTTTCAAGACTTTTACAACAAGTTTGATTTATTTGACTCAACTCTCACTCAAGTTGCTGCAAAAACTTGACTCACCATACATTGTTATTGCCTTTATCTGTATCAATATCTACAAAACTACTCCCAACATTGCTCGGCAGTACAAAAAGTGTGGTGATATAACAACTCTAGAGGTATAGCTATGGATATTCAAGGAAAAACAGCCCTGGTGACAGGAGCATCTCGCGGAATTGGACGTGCAATCGCTATTTCACTAGCAAAGCAAAAAGCTAAACGATTGTTATTAGTTGCCAGAAATCGCCAAAGTTTGGCTGAAGTAGCTGCGGAGATAGAAGAACTCGGCACGGAAGCGGTGATTCTACCACTGGATTTGACTCAGATAGTCGAAGTGAACATTGCCATTGCTCAAGCATGGAGAGACTACGGAGCTATCCACTTACTAATCAATTGCGCTGGAGTTGCACACCAAACAGCATTCCTAGAATCCAAACTCTCCGATGTCCAGGAAGAATTAGAAACCAATCTAATCGGTATGTACTCCATCACTCGTTTGATTGCCCGACGGATGGTGACACAACACCAAGGGGTCATTGTTAATGTTTCCAGCTTGATGGGAAAAGTCGCTGCTCCAACAATGGCAACCTACTCAGCTACCAAGTTTGCCATCGTCGGATTTACTCAAGCGTTGCGGGGTGAACTGGCATCTCACAATATTCGTGTCTTAGGATTGCTCCCATCCCTGACTGATACCGACATGGTGCGCGATTTAAAGTGGTTTCGATGGATACAACCTATGACTACTGAACAGGTTGCCAATGCCCTCATTACAGGATTGCAGCAAGAGTCACCAGAAATCTTAGTGGGATGGCAAAGCCATTTAGCAGTTTGGTGTAATCGGATTGCCCCTTGGTTATTGGAGAAAATTTTACTGATATCTGCACCATTACCACCTGTTCGGCGCAAATATTACCAACAATTGAGAAAAGCCTGAGTATAGGTGCTAACTGCTGCAAGTCGTGAGACAAAATAATGGGCTTGTCTCAAGCGAAAGCCTATCCTACATAGGCTTTCTTCCTAATGTTTACTACTTTTCAGTGATGTCAACTCTGCATGTAACACCTCTAATGTCATGACTAATATAAGTAGTAAGAGCATAGTAAAATGTAGCAATGCCTAGCATTTCGCAAAATTCTTCCAACGCTATTTCTAATATCCACAGAATATGTCCTTCCCCGTAGATATCGGCAATATATCCACCAAGCATTTCTAAAGCAACAGCACCAAATATATATATAGAGCCTGCAATCAAAAATAAATTTCTAGTTTTTTTGGGTAAATGTGTTAGAAAGTTCCAAAATATGACCAAGCAAACTAGGGCGAAGATAAAGCCAGGTATTACCCAAGTATAATAGAGAAAACCTTCTCTTTTGACTAAAAAAGAGACTGGATAGGTTAGTGTCTCGTGGATAACTATCAATTCGTCCATTCCTAAAAAAAAGAAAATGCACGATAAACCTAACCATTGGAACCTATAGCGATCGCGTTGCATTATTTTGATGCTACCCACAATTGTTAGTAGTCCAGAGCACAATAGTAGTAGAAATGTAGAATACAAAGATGGAATGTTTAATTCACGATTCACATCAAATAAATTTCCTAATGAATCCTTGAGAGGAAAATCAGGTAGATATAAACGGGCTAAGTTAGAAATTAAACTGGCAACAGCCAGAAAGATGATGATTGATAGTAAAAATCGTAGAGTTTTAATTGGACTTAGCTTAATGTTAAGGATATAAGCACATTTGTCTACGGAATATTCGAGATAATTGTCATTATTTTTCTTTATTAGATAGAAAACTTTATCACTGTTTATATCCATACTCTTTCTGCTCAATCGTCTAGCAAATAATTTTACTCTTATATTAACGTTAAATTAAGAACAAGGATCTGAAATATTACTAAGTATTTTCCGATGTTAACAATTATGCCCATCAGTAATTTTGACATATTTCTCAACAAAAATTAACTGAGTGATGAATACGAGGAAATCTTAGTAGTGCTATCAGCTAGGAACAACTCCTGCTAATAGGCTTTGCGAAAGTCATCAATGCGGAAAATTAGCGGTGAAACTTGTATCTATGGGGGGAATTAGTAGATATAAGATGACAAACTCAGTTAATTTCGGGTTTTGAGTTGGTTTGTATTATTGTTTAATCTGAACTGTTACGCAAAATCACACCCCTAAACACTTTTAGCAATGAATGAACCAGAACACACAAAGCGTCCGATATGGATGAGAATTCCTTTAACTTTGCAAATACTGATTGCTTTAATTTTAGCGATCGCATTTGGGATTTTCTTGGGTGGGGGCAACCCTACTGAATCGAATAAGGTATTAATTGATAACTTAGCCATACCTGCTGACTTGATTTTAAAGGCATTACGTGCGCTAGCACCACCACTAATCTTGGTAGCGGTGCTGCATACTTTTATGACAGCAGAAATTCCCGGTCGTGCTGGGCGGAAACTAGGTATATTACTAATTACCAATACCACAGTTGCTATTTTTATTGGGCTATTGGTAGCAAATATCCTCCGTCCTGGGAGATGGGGACGTTTGACACCCCCAACTGTTATAGATGCGGCTGCCGAGACATCAAAACTTGATCCGTGGGGATTAATTCAAGATGCCATTCCCAAAGCAATTTTGGAGCCTTTGGTTAGCAATAATGTCATCCAATTAATTGTGATTGCTCTTTCCTTTGGTATCGTTTTAAGGGCAATTAAATCTGAAATGATTAGTCAGGGGAAAGATGGCTACAAACCTATTGAAGATGTGGTGGGAATTCTCTTTGAAGCAGTAATTAGAATCCTAGGCTGGGTAATTGCTTTAGTTCCTTTAGCTGTATTTGGTATTGTTTCTAAAACTGTTGCCAAAGAAGGTTTTCAACCCTTTATTTCTTTAGGTGCTTTTATTCTAGCGGTATTAGTTGCCTTATTCTTACAAGGTTGTTACTACCTAACAAGGGTAAAATTAGAGTCTTGGGTCAAACCAATTGACTTTTTACGTGGTGGTACTGATGCTTTTTTAACGGCATTCTCCACTTCTTCATCAGGTGCCACAATGCCTATCACGTTTGAAGTATTACAAGAAAAAATTGGTTTACGGGAATCTTCCGCAGCTTTAGGTTCTTTGGTGGGGGCAAATTTTAATAATGATGGGACAGCTTTGTATGAGGCAATGTCGGCATTATTTATTTCCCAAGTATTAGGTCAGCATTTAAATTTAGGACAACAATTTTTAGTAGTTTTAACTTCAATTTTTGCATCAGTTGGTGCCGCAAATATACCTAATGCAGGATTAGTAACAATGACACTTGTCTTTCAATCAGTTGGTTTGCCGACACAGTATATTGCAGTGTTAGTTACGGTTGACTGGTTTTTAGATCGATGTCGCACTGCTATTAATGTTATGGGTGATATGACAGTGAGTACGTTAATCGATGGTAAAAAGCCTAAAACTCAGGATAATCAGCTTTTGGGCTAAAAAGAAGACAAAGTAAAGACGTGGCATCTTTTACACGTCTTCACTTCAGCATATATTTCATGTTTAAGTTGTATTAATATAATTTCTAGCCATTGAACTCCAGACTATTAATATTGTCTTTTTGCATCACATTCCCGTTCAAAGCAGCGTTTGAGTAATCCAATTCGATAAATTAAAGCGAATTGACGAGGATTAAATTCGGGAGGTTGATCCCCACTAAATAATGGCTGATTCAGATATTGCCACAGGGGGAATTTAATGTTGTTTTTTTCTGAACTCATAAGATTCGTAAGTATATATACTAGAGAAGACAAAGCATAGTAATTTACACCCTGCCAGTTAGGAGACTAGCTGTTAGTTGTATAATTTAAAGATTACACAGGATAAATATGTATGTCCTGGTGGCAATTGCGGAATCTTATAAAATAGAAAGTGGATGCGATCAGTATAGTGTTAACACATAGATATAAAGTATAATTTATTGCGTTACTTGAATTTCATTGCTTTAGTTGTTAATACTCTAGATGACGGCTTTGCCTATTACTGTTTCTGATAAATATAAATTTATTAACTATGAGACACCTCCACAAAAGTTGTAGAGACGTAGCAATGCTACGTCTCTACAAAGGTTTTGCACAACCCCTAATTAATTTTCGGAGATGTCTATTGTATTCAAGTGCTTGGAAAAATTAAATATATATTTGTCATGTGTAACTTGCTTCTCCCTAAGAGTGTGAAGCAAAGCGAAACGATGCAATTGCAAGGTTTACAGTAAAATATAATCGACTCGCAAGAGTATAATTATTTTTGGTTACAAATTTTGTCCGGCATAAATTGAACGAACTTCACCATTGCGACGAATTACCGCTTCACCGTTCGCAATTTCTACAAGTGTCCAACCGCTGGCACCAATACTTTCACCAATCTCAACTCTTCGAGAAACACCAGAGATTTTAAACAAAGCCGCTGACTTTTGTTTATTAGTTGATTCTATTACTCCTTCCAAGGTATGATTTGGTGCTGTTGGTGCTGATGCAATCTCTGGCGCTGATTGTGTTTTGACTGCTTGTCTTGCCGGGGCAGCTGCTACAGGTAAGCTTGGTGGTACCACCCGAAATGGTACAATTGGCATTGTGGGCGCTTTCGGCTGACGCAATGTAATGGGTTTAGTTTGGATATCTATAGATTTGAGTCCCGGACGGACAGCAGCGAAAACATTGAGAGGTTTAGCTACTTTAGTTGCGCTGTTTAAAGCTGTCTTTATCGATGGCGCTCGCAAATTATTGGAAGCTGTTTGGGAGTCACCAGGAATAGGTGGTAAAGGAGAGCGAACACCGGGAATTGACGGAGGTGCATAACGCATTGGCAGTGGTGCATTATACACAGGAATCGGAACATAAACACGTTCTACGCCCGCTGTTCTGTTTGTGTATGGTGAAGAATTATTAGCTGTTAATGGGGGTGGAAGCTTGGAAGCGATCGCATTATTAAATGAACTAGGACTAGAAGCTGGAATTACATTATTACCATTCGGTACCGTCTTACCTGAACGAAAATTCCCCTTAGCTTGTTGTCTATCAATCGCAGCCAATGAATTTAGCATGTAATTAACCATATCAGCCTGAATATCAACTTGATTTGTCAACTCTGGCTGAGATTGCCCCGAAGAACCTGCTGTTAATACTGCTTCCTGGACAGATTTGTAATTGAAATTATTAAATAATCCAGAATTCTTCACAAATAGAACTCCGGTAATTGCAACACCAATAGTCAGACTTAGTGTCAACAACCTACCAAACCATTGATGTGATTTTGGGCTTTGTTTTGGTCTAGATTGGCTATTCTTTTTATATGCAGTTGCATTATTCAGTGGTACTTTTTTGCTCTGTTGTTTTCCAACTGAAGTTGAACCTGATACCGGAAAAACTTCCGTCTTTGGTAAAACAATGGGCGACATTTTAACCGTCTGTAGACGAACAAACTCTGGTTCAATTGTTGGTATGGATAAACCACCCTTTGGATCCAGAATGTAATCAATATCGGCAAACAGTTCATCCATTAAACCATCGGCATAATTTTCTATCGACCAAGGTTCACTGACGATGAAATCTTCGGATGGTTGTTGAATAGCAATGTGTGTATTGGCTTCGGTAGACATAACGACTTTCTATACTTAGCTTCAAAGGCGATTTATATTTACTACCTTCTCCGTCAGAATGTAGGTGTTGGATTTTTTACATAATTACCGATCTCAAAACAGAAGGGTAACTAAGATATTGTATTTTATTTAACTTTTATACTGACGATCCTGACAGTGATACGAATGATATTCAATGTCATCTATCATACTCGTCTTTTTGGTGTTTACCCTACTACTATAATCGAGCTTCATGAAGTTTTTTCTATGAAAATGCTGAAAACTCTTTCTGAATATGGGCTTTACGAATTTCTAAATATATCAGTAAGGCATTAACATCAGCAGGATTAACACCGCCAATACGTGATGCTTGACCAATTGTCAGTGGTTTTACCTGATTTAACTTCTCCCGTGCTTCTTGAGATAGGGTGTTAATTGCTGCATAGTCTAAATCTGGTGGCAAATGACGATTTGCCTGACGAGTAATTTGCTCAATTTGAGTTTGTTGTCTTGCCAAATAACCTGAATATTTGATATCAATTTCCGCACCCTCTGTTTCTACTCGATTCAGCTTGCTATCTCCCAGCCCAAATTTGGTTAAATCAGCATAGTGAAATCCGGAACGACGTAGTAAATCAGCTAGAGTAATCGAGCCTCTAATTGCTTGCTGAGTGGCTGCAAAAATTGACTTTCCAGCCTCATCATTTTCCTTCACTCTCGTTTCATGTAGCCGCTGTTTCTCTGCATTAATATTGTCTTGCTTGTGGGTATATAAATCCCAGCGACGATCGTCTATTAAGCCAATTTCTCGTCCCAATGGCGTTAAACGTTGATCAGCATTATCAGAACGCAAAATCAAGCGATACTCAGATCTACTTGTCAGCATTCGGTAAGGTTCGCGTAAATCTTTAGTACACAAGTCATCCACCAAGGTTCCGATGTAGCTTTGCTCTCGTGGAAATATAATCATTTCCTGACCTCGTGCAAACCTTGCTGCATTAATCCCCGCAACAATTCCTTGGGCTGCGGCTTCCTCATAGCCAGTTGTACCATTAATTTGCCCAGCACAAAATAACCCAGCAATTTTCTTTGTCATCAAAGTGGGAAAACATTGTGTCGCAGGTAAGTAATCATATTCCACCGCATAAGCTGGACGTAACATCAAACAGCTTTCTAAACCTGGGAGGGTACGCAGTAGTTGAAGTTGTAAATTTTCTGGTAAACCTGTGGAAAATCCCTGAATATAAAGTTCAGGAATATCCCTTCCTTCCGGTTCAATAAAAATCTGATGGCTTTCTTTATCGGCGAAGCGGACAATTTTATCTTCGATGCTGGGACAATAACGTGGACCTTTGGCTTCTACCCAACCACCATACACTGGAGATAAGTGTAAATTTTCCCGAATTAGGCGATGGGTTTCCGCAGTTGTCCTAGTTAAGTGACACGGTATTTGTTCCCGTTCTACCCATGCATCTGGGTCAAAGCTAAACCAACGAACATCTGTATCACCTGGCTGTAAATCCATCCGGCTGTAGTCAACTGAGCGTTTATCAACTCGTGCAGGTGTACCTGTTTTGAGTCTACCAGTTTCAAAACCTAGTCTTTGTAGAGTTTGGGTTAATCCTTCAGCAGCAAATTCTCCTGCACGTCCGGCAGCCATAGATTTGTTGCCTACCCAAATCTTCCCACCTAAAAAGGTTCCAGTTGTCAGAATTACAGCTTTACAACCGAAAGCTACGCCGAAATACGTCTCTACACCAATAACTTCACCATTGTTATTTAGGACTAGATCTGTAACCATTGCTTCCCGAACCATCAAGTTTTCTTGATTCTCGATAATTCCCTTCATAATTGCCGCGTATTCCCGCTTATCCGTTTGGGCGCGTAAAGCCCAAACAGCAGGTCCGCGTGAAGAATTGAGGATACGCTTTTGGAGGTAGGTGCGGTCTGCCATTTTCCCAATTTCCCCACCTAAAGCATCAACTTCGTGGGTTAACTGGGATTTAGCTGGACCCCCCACAGCGGGGTTACAGGGTTGCCAAGCGATTTTATCTAAGTTTAAGGTTAATAAGAGGGTGCGACATCCCAGACGCGCTGTTGCTAGGGCTGCCTCGCAGCCGGAGTGACCCGCACCGACGATAATGACATCGAAAACGTCTTGAAATTCTACAGAATTGTGCATGGTCATACTTAACTAACAGCAAGCTGGGAAGATATTGTCAACATTAGCTAATATATTAGCGGAAAAAGTAGCTAAAGAGGAGTTCCGGAAAGCAAACAGTAGCCAAAAAGATTCAGAGGGAGGCAGTACATGTTAGGTCTGCAAATGACCCACATCACGAAAAACATCTGCTATGTGTCTATCTAAGACTTAAATTTGTGAGATTGAGAGTTAATTCAATGTTAAGGTTACTATCCCATTGAAAAATATTATTGAAATATAATATATTATTTTAGTTCATTCATAAATGATAGTGAAATTAAGTCAAAAGCTCTGGAAAAGAATTCTATTTTTCTGCTTTGTTACGATTTTTAGCTTGATTATTTTTTCTGTGGCGACAGTAAATAATGCTGCTAATCTTTCAATAACTGAAAGCGTCGAAGTTTCGGATAACTGTGACACTTCCGATTCTATTAATCAAACATATACCAAAAATCATAATTGCCTGCCTTCCATTTCCAGTTCTCCAGTCATAACTCAAAACCGGATTTTACCTCCTCAAGAACGTTTTTTATCTGCTGTAACACCAAGGTTATCTCCAGTACCTATTCCTCAGACATTTGAATATATTCTATTACGTCAATATGGCTCACCATTTATAAATAGTAATAATCAAGTTAATTTGCCTGGAAAAGTTATTTTTTCTAATGCTCAAGAAACTCAAGCATTCCAAAGTACTTTAATTAAAGGGAAGGTAAATAGTGGAAATGCTTGTGTCCTCCAAAAAAGTGCAGCAGATGCATTTAATGCTGCAAATCAACAAGTGCGAATCCCTCTCAAATCGGGAAATGGCGGAGGTGATTGTACTCGCACTTACCAAACAACTTTAAGATTTTGGCGTAAATATGCGAATGATAGAACTTTAGAATTGGTAAGACAGGGTAAAGAAACTCGCATTTTAGCGGTAGTTGCACCACCTGGTTCTTCACAGCATCTTTGGGGATTAGCAATTGATTTAAGGGTATCAAAGCAGTCGCAAAGACGGGCTTTAAATGAACATGGTTGGTTTCAAACTGTGGAGAATGACACACCGCATTGGACTTATGTCGGAGTTGCGGAAGCAAAATTACCGGAATTTGGTTTGAGAAAGAAACTAGTTAGAGGTGTTACTTATTGGTTGACTCCAATTTAGTGCATTTTCTTGAAATATCATGGAATGTGGAAAGACGTTCCACCGGAACGTCTCTACAAGCAATTTATTGAATTTAACGACACCTACTATCAGCACTTACACTAGTCACAAAATTTAGTAAGGACGTAAAAGTTATGGTGTAACGAAATGGAGATGATCCTGAACAAGTCATCCTAGATTTGTCTGCACGACGTGGAGAAGACCAAGATTTACTTTCAACAGTTAAGGCACCTCCCGTCAATTTGAGATTCTCAACGGTGAGAGAATTACTCTTACCAGTGGAAAGTAAAGCTGTGACAAAAGTAGCATGGCTGACATTACCATTGGCAGGATCGATTTTGGCAATAATCGAAACTTTAGGACCTCCACCGCTGCCGTAGGTAGGCAACCAACCAAAAGTGGCAAAGCGCCGAAAATCTTGACTTGGTGTTCCCTGAGTTCCTGTGGCACTAAATACACCATAGAGGTTGTTAGCACCATCCCAAATTAAACCGTAACCTGTGCCATCATCGCCAGTTACTTCATAGTCTTCTCTGCACCACTGACGAACTGAATTTTGAAAGCTAATAAGGATTGGATTTTTGTTCTTGGAAGTTACTTGTCGATAACCAATGTAGATGCTTTTTGTCCCAAAGGTGATTCCCTTGGCGCGTTTATTTTTAATTGTTGCTTCTGTATCATTACAAGAAAAGGCAACTGCATTACCTACTGCCGACTGTGCAGAACTTTGTGCTTGAACTTGGGTTGAAGCCAGATAAGGAATTTCAATCCCTACAAAACCGAGAAACACCAGACTTGCTAGAAATTTTCGACTTGTAATCATTTTCTGATGTCTCCATTGCGACTGTACGAGTTTTGATGACCCCTTATTTTTCAAGGCAATGGAATAACATCTTAGGATAGTGTGGTATCTATGAAATAGCTAAGTATTCCGTACTATAAAGTGTCACACTTAAAGAAGGGAAAGAGACAACTTAAGCACTAGGGAATATCTATGGGAATGGTGTTGAATTAGAAGTGGTATGATTTTTTGTCTTTAACTTGACGTTTTATATGGATGCATTAGCCAGTGCCATCACCGCATTTATCGGGACGAATCTCGATGATATTATGGTCTTGATATTGTTTTTTGCTCGGGAGGATTCCCGCACTCGGAAGCAGCACATTGTTATTGGTCAATATTTAGGGTTCACAATATTAGTTATTGCTAGTTTACCGGGTTTTTTTGGTGGCTTAGTAATTAAACGCCCGATTATTGGTTTATTAGGATTTTTACCAATTATTATGGGAATTTATAAGTTATTTAAGGAAGATAATGAAGAGGAAGAAATTCAATTAGTTAATGAAAATGTTAATAGTAAAATAAACTTTTTTGGCAATTTAATTAATCCTCAAGTTTATACAGTTGCTGCTGTGACGGTGGCGAATGGGGCTGATAATATTAGTATCTATTTGTCTTTGTTTGCCAGCAGTAATTGGCAAAAACTTGTGATCACACTTGCTGTTTTTTATGTGATGGTGGGTATTTGGTGTGGTTTGGGATATTATTTAACTCGTTATCGATTTGTGGGTAGTGTTTTTAGCCGCTATGGGCAGATATTAACGCCACTAGTTTTAATTGGTTTGGGAATTTATATTTTGTTTGATAGTGGAACATTTGGGTTGATGCAGTAACTAAGTTACCTGATTAGCTAATTAGGGCTTGCTGTAAAAGTCTTCTAGTGAGGGCAGGGAACAGGGAATAGGCAACAGGGAACAGTTTTACCCTTATTTCCTTGCACTTTAGCCAGAGAAAAAATCCCGAAAGTGTTGATAAATAAACGTTTTATAGTTATTCAGCAAGCCCTAATTACAAAAGCATAAAAACACAAAAAGACGCGATACATCGCGTCTCTACGGGGGTTTGTGTAATATCTATTTTGCTGATTTGGGTTTCAGGGACAGTAAAACTTCCATTTGGCTAGTGGATTTATCGGAACTATTTGCTGTCATGCCGATTCCACGAATTGAATTGATGACAGCGGCAGTTTCGGGAGGCATGGATTTACTTACTCCTCCTAGACGGTTAGCTATTGTCATGGTTTGATCCATATCTAAGTAAAAATAGCCACCGTTGGGTTTTTGTAGTGATCCGGTAATGCTTTTGAAGGAATCACTACTATCTAGGGTTTTACCTTTGTTTGCAACAATAGTATCTGTAATTGGACCGCCTAAAGCAACAAATAAGGTATCTTTATCTAACCAACCGTGTCCAGCTATAGCACCTTGTTGGGGAACTTGCCATTCGGTAATATCTTTATCACCTACTTTACGCTTGGCAACTTGAATATTTTGTGCTTTGAGCAGGCTGTCGAGTTTTCCTAGGGTACTTTCGGCAGTTTTGCGATCGCTTGTGTGAAATACTAACGCACCACCAAAGCCAGTGCTTGCTAGTAAGCCTTGATTTGAGGGGATTGCACCTAGTGCAAATTCTCCATCCATCCAACCAAAGACTTCTTTATCTAGGTCTAGTTTAGCTTGTTGTTGTAATTGTGTCCGCGCTTGTTGGATTCCTTGGTTAAGTTCAGGGTAATTTTTTGCCTGTTCGGTAAATGCTGTCCAAGCTTTACTAATTCCTTGCCCACTGACAAAAGCAAAGGTTTCTGCGGGAAACTGATTAACTACTTTTGACTGACTATTTTCATACTGATATTTAATTAAGCTGGGATCTGTATTGGCTACAGCCTTCATCCGGATACCAGCATCATCGATTCCCACACCTGCAACCATGGATTTAACTGCTTTAATTTGCTCTAATGCTTGCGGGGGTAGTGTGCTAGCCTGGGGATTACCTTTAATTGTATTTTCTACCAAACCTGCGTAATCAGGGAGATAAACTTGCGCTAGGGTGTTTTTGAGTTCGGTTCCCTTTGATAAAAGTTCAGTTGCACCTTTTTTACTAGCGAAGGAGGGTTCTCCTTTAACTGTATCAATGGATTGCTCAACTGCACGTTTGTCTTGGGAAAGGGCAATATAAGTATTATTACTCAGAACTGCCATATACATCGGCTTCCCACTTGCGGCAAATTCGGTGATTTTTTCGCCTTTGTAGTC
Organism: Calothrix sp. PCC 6303; assembly: GCF_000317435.1. Classification (NCBI taxonomy): domain Bacteria; kingdom Bacillati; phylum Cyanobacteriota; class Cyanophyceae; order Nostocales; family Calotrichaceae; genus Calothrix; species Calothrix sp. PCC 6303. Next base: position 4,116,263 of record NC_019751.1, on the reverse strand, counting down.
AGTTTCTTTAGCTTGAACGTCTTTTTGTGACTTTAACTTTTTACTGAATTCTAAAGCTGCTAATTTGTCTTTGATTCCTAGCACAACTAAAGGATTAGGTTCAGAAGTCGCTTTAGGAGGGTTTTGGACAGATTTAACATTACCTGGTGGTAAAAATCCCACCATCACACCCCCAATCCAGGGTTTGATGTCTTTATCGTAGGAAATTGTACCTTCCTTGGCTATACTCTTATTCATTTCATCCAAACTCTTAGCCAACAGCTTTTGAGCTTCGGGAGTGCCAAATTCCTGGAATTTTGCCCAAGCTTGGGGATCGGTGGTAATATATGCTGCCGCGATGGCATCATCGGGAATTACTTTAGCACTGCCGATGGCACCAGAAACATCACCAGAGGGTCCACGTAGCAGTAAATTGTATGCTGCGAAACCCCCTACTACCAAAACTGCCCCACCAACAGCAGGTATTAAAAATTTTAAGTTATTCTTATTTTCAGCCATGTGAATCACTCCTCACTTTGTTTAAATTGTCGTCTGCATTACTGAAACCGTCATTGTAGACTTCGCGGATCTATATTTTTAGTAGATTATTTCATGAAAAATTACTGATAACATGAGTAATATTACACACTAGTTATTGAAAAAAGTAGTTCCTAGGACTACTTCAACATCTTTAGGAATAAATCCGTAAATGTATATGATTTTTGTGAAAAAATTAGTTTAGGCGGTTTTTAGTCCTAATAACTTGGATGTCCACTGTTGACTGATTTAATATAGAGTTTCAGGATAATTAAGGTTATTGAGTGTCAATGTTGCAATCCTATTTCGATTCCGAAAATAAGCGTCATAAGTCATTTGAGTTACCAGGATCTAAGCCCCACTATAACCCTGATCGTCCTGGACAGGTTGAGCATATATTTCTTGATATTAGTTTAGATATAGGCAATCAAAGTTACCAGGGTACTTGTACTGTTACATTGAAGCCGATACGCGATCGCATCAGTAGTTTAACCCTAGATGCGGTGAACTTGAATATTACATCTGTGGATGTTGATGGTGTTGCCCAAAGCTTTGATTATGATGGAGAACAGCTACAGATTAAGCTGACTGTACCCACGGAAATTAACCAACAGATAAAAATAGCGATCGCTTATTCTTGCCAAAGTCCACAACGCGGTATTTATTTTATTCAACCAGAAAAACATTACCCCAACAAACCTACTCAAGTTTGGACACAGGGAGAAGACGAAGATTCCCGTTTTTGGTTCCCATGTTTCGATTATCCGGGACAATTATCCACCAGTGAAATCCGTGTCAAAGTTCCCAAGGGTTTCATGGCAATTTCTAATGGTGAGTTGATTGCCACGGAAACACAAGGGAAAGAACAAATTTACCACTGGTTCCAAAAAGAGATTCACCCCACCTACTTGATGACATTAACTGTAGGTGACTTTGCCGAAATTCGGGATGAATGGAATGGCAAAGCTGTCACCTACTACGTAGAAAAGGGACGGGAGGAAAACGCGAAACGCAGTATGGGCAAAACTCCCCAGATGATGGAGTTTCTCAGCCAAAAATACGGCTATATTTACCCTTTTCCTAAATATGCTCAAGTCTGCGTGGATGATTTTATCTTTGGGGGGATGGAAAACACTTCCACCACGGTGCTAACAGATAGGTGTTTGCTAGATGAAAAAGCCGCAATTGACAACCGCAACACAGAAAGCTTAGTAGTTCACGAACTTGCACATCAATGGTTTGGTGATTTAGTTGTTATAAAACATTGGTCTCATGCTTGGATCAAGGAAGGGATGGCAACATATTCGGAAACCATGTGGACGGAAAAGGAATATGGTAGTGAAGAAGCAGCCTATTACCGTCTCCAAGATGCCCGAAGTTACTTAGCTGAAGATGCCGAACGTTACCGTCGCCCCATGGTGACACATGTTTACCGTCAAGCAATCGAACTTTATGATCGTCACATCTACGAAAAAGGTGCCTGTGTCTATCATATGCTGCGGGTGGAATTGGGAGAAGATTTATTTTGGCAAGCAATTCAAACCTTTGTTCAGGAAAATGCCCACAAAACCGTTGAAACTATAGACTTATTAAGGGCAATAGAAAAAACCACCGGACGCAATCTGACATTTTTATTTGATCAATATGTGTACCGTGGTGGACATCCCGAATTTAATGTTGCCTACTCCTGGGATGGGGAGGCAAACTTAGCCAAAGTCACAGTTAAACAAACCCAAGAAGATTTATTCGACTTACGGATGCCCATCGGTTTTGGCAATGAAAAAGTCTTTACGGTGCGGATTCACGAAAAAGAACAAACCTTCTACTTTCCCCTTGAGGAAAAACCCCCATTTATCAGCTTTGACGTAGGAAACAACTTCCTAAAAACCGTAAAACTCGAATATCCGGTACCAGAACTCAAAGCCCAATTAGAGTTAGATCCTGACCCCATCTCCCGAATTCATGCCGCCTCTGCTTTAGCGAAAAAAGGTGGTTTAGAGGCACTCAAGGCATTATCATGGGCATTACAGAAAGATTTATTTTGGGGTGTCAGGGTAGAGGTAGCCAAGCAAATAGCCAAAGTAAAATTAGATCAAAGCTTTGATGCCTTGATAATTGGTTTAACAGATGAAAGTCCATACGTGCGACGTTCTGTAGTGGAATCCTTAGCAAAAATCAAAACCATCGACAGTTACAAAGCACTAAAACAAATCATTCAAACAGGCGACGCTAGCTATTATGTAGAAGCAGCAGCATGTCGGGCAATTGGTGCAGTCACAGCAGCAATTAACGAAGAAAAATCCAAAGAAGAAAAAGCCATCAAACTGTTAAAATCAGTCTTAGAAGAAAAAGCTGGTTGGAATGAGGTTTTCCGCAGTGGTGCGATCGCTGGATTAGCAGAACTCAAGACTTCGGAAGCAGCATTAGATCTCATCCTGGAATACACGAAGTCAGGAACCCCCCAACCACTACGTTTAACCGCGATTCGTTCCCTCGGTAAAATTTCCACAGGTCAAAATAATACCAGTATCGAACGCATTTTAGAAAAGTTAGCAGAACTTGCCAAAGAAAGCTTCTTCCTCACTCAAATTTCTGTAGTAATTGCCCTCGGACAAATGGAAACCTCCAAAGCCATCGGCATCTTACAAAGCCTATCACAACAAACCAGCCACGAACGAGTTAGGCGGATTGCGGAAGAAGAAATCAACAACATTCAGAAAAACATTGGTTCTGATAGTGCATTAAAGCAGTTACGGGAAGAATTTGATCAACTCAAAAAACAAAACCAAGAATTACGCAGTCGGTTAGAAAACCTAGAAGCCAAAAACAGCAAAGTCGATTCTTAAACCTTATCCATCGTGAAAAGTGGAGTTTTGTCATTGCGTAACTTGCGTCTTCCTAAGAGGTTGTTTGAAAAGTATTTAGGAGTGATTTTAGGCACTTAGAGATCTCCCCTAGCCTAGGCTCTTGACTCTGTACTTTTTTTGAGCTAAAAGTTCATACAATATCTGTGAAATAACTTGTTCCTTGTTTCCGGCAAGGAATACAGAGTTGGAGGCTCTGCCTCCACTCTGGGCAAGAGGCAGAGCCTCTGGCTTGGGTTCCCAGGCAGAGCCTAGGAACCAGTCGATGACACAAAAGTTGTATGAATCAAAAGCGTGAAAATCATATCAAAGTTTACAGCCTGCCCCTAGCCTCCCTTGAAAAGCCTACGGTGTAGACACAACTCCCATTAGCACGAGGCTTCAGCCTGAGGGCTTTGAACCAAGAAAGCTCCCATTAAAAGCGCGATCGCTACATCAATAGACATAGTGATTTTTCATGAATAGGGTTAAAGTACATTATCGCCGTTGCCGTGGGCATTTGGGACATTTTTTTGATCAAGATTCCTGCAAGCGGTGAATTGGTGAACACAATCCGCTAAATTGTTAATGGGTATGCAGAAAGCAAGCTATCCTAATTGATAGTCTATTGCCACAGGTGGAATCATCCCTTGTAGTAGATATGCTATTAAAGCAAGTTAATAACCTGCTAGGTTGACCATATCGGTGCCTACTAAGCCAAAGAAAAATCAAGGAAAGCAAGTAACTTTGAGTGTTACTACGGGGATACTAAAAAAATAATGGTTCAAGAACGCACCTTACCTCAATTCGATCCAGCGATCGCGCAAATCACCAAACAAGAAGGTTTGCTCCTGTACAGCGATATGGTACTAGGACGCATGTTTGAAGACAAATGCGCTGAAATGTACTATCGCGGTAAAATGTTCGGCTTTGTCCACCTCTACAATGGTCAAGAAGCCGTCTCCAGTGGCGTAATTAAGGCAATGCGACCCGGAGAAGATTACGTTTCCAGCACCTATCGTGACCACGTTCATGCCCTCAGCGCTGGAGTTCCAGCCAACGAAGTCATGGCAGAACTATTTGGCAAAGCCACAGGTTGCAGTAAGGGGCGCGGTGGTTCGATGCACATGTTCTCTGCCGAACATCGAATGCTCGGTGGATATGCGTTCATTGCCGAAGGTATTCCCGTAGCAGCAGGTGCTGCATTTCAAAGTAAGTATCGCAAAGAAGTAATGGGTGATACCAGCGCGGATCAAGTCACTGCTTGCTTTTTCGGTGATGGTGCCTGTAACAATGGTCAATTTTTTGAAACATTGAATATGGCAGCATTATGGAATTTGCCCATCCTCTTCGTTGTAGAAAACAACAAATGGGCAATTGGAATGGCACATGAACGCGCCACATCTGACCCCAAAATCTACAAAAAAGCCAGTGTATTTAATATGCCTGGAGTAGAAGTTGATGGGATGGATGTTTTGGCAGTCTATACCACCGCCAAAGAAGCCGTCCGTCGTGCCCGTGCCGGGGAAGGTCCCACCCTCATCGAAGCATTAACTTACCGCTTCCGAGGACATTCCTTAGCTGACCCCGACGAGTTACGCAGCAAGGAAGAGAAAGAATTTTGGCTTGCCCGTGACCCCATCAAAAAATTGGCAGGTCAATTAGTAGACATGAACTTGGCAACAGCCGAAGAACTCAAAGCAATCGATAAAAAGATTCAGCTAGAGGTGGAAGAATCGGTAACATTTGCCGAAAGCAGTCCCGAACCCGACCCCAGGGAGTTGTATCGCTATATCTTTGCCGAAGACAAGTAATTTAACTTCCCCAGAATCCCTGAAAATCAACCAGGGGTTTTTTTTGAGCATCCTTTACCGAGAAAGCAGAGGGAAGGGGGCTTTCTAGTAGGGAGAGTAAGCCCTTCTCCTCGGCGACAAGCGTTACGGAGTATAGGTAAGAAGCCACAGCCTCTTTGCCGTCTATTTTGACCCCAACAAACGTAATTCCGCAAAATCGCCGATACAAATAATCGCTTTCTAATTATTTTCCCCCTACTTCCCCTGCTTCCCCTGCTTCCCCTGCCTCCCTTACCTCCCCTGCCTCCCTTACCTCCCCTACTTCCCCTGCCTCCCTTACCTCCCCTACTTCCCCTGCCTCCCCTACTTCCCCTGCCTCCCTTACCTCCCCTACCTCCCCTGCCTCCCCTACCTCCCCTACTTCCCCATCAAAACTATGTACTCCATCTCTCTCCAACAAAACCAATACAAAACCTACATTCTCACAGATGACAGCACCAACTCCCAACTAGAAGTTGTGCCAGAACGCGGTGGTATTATCACCAAATGGCGCGTCAACGGGGAAGAAATCTTTTATTTGGACGAAGAAAGATTTACCAATCCCGAACTCAGCGTGCGCGGTGGCAACCCCATTTTGTTTCCCATCTGTGGAAATCTTCCTGAAAACACTTATACAGTTGCTGCCAAGCAGTACAACCTCAAACAACATGGTTTTGCCCGCGATTTGCCTTGGATTCCCCTAGGAAGCCTCCAGGAACAAGGCGTTTCTCTGCAAGTAACCCTGAACTCAACTGAAACCACCAAGGCTGTTTACCCTTTTGATTTCCAAGTGACATTTACCTATCGCCTTGAGGGCAATAGCCTGACAGTTTCTCAGCATTATCTCAATAAGTCAGCCAAATCAATGCCTTTTTCTTTTGGGTTTCACCCCTACTTCAACGTCAAAGATAAAACCAAATTGAAATTTGAGATTCCCGCGCAGGAATACTTCGACCACAAAACCCAGGAAATTAAACCATTTAGCGGCAACTTTGACTACAACCAAGAAGAAATCGACGTAGCCTTTAAAAAAATCAGCGGGAAATCAGCCACCGTTACAGATAGTCAACGGCAACTGCAACTAACCCTAGACTACGATGACGTATTCTCCACCCTTGTCTTCTGGACACTCAAAGGCAAAGATTTTTACTGTTTAGAACCTTGGAGTGCCCCTCGCAACTCCATCAACACAGCAGAAAAGCTAACAATATTGGAACCAGGGGCTAGTTATGCCACCTCAATTAAACTCACCGCAAAATTTATTTAGAAACCCCTTTACAAAAATCCAGATCTGTATGCTAAAGTGATAAAGCTTGGAAAGAAAGTTTCGGGCGAGGGTCGCTAGCTCAGTGGTAGAGCATTCGGCTTTTAACCGACTGGTCCTGGGTTCGAATCCCAGGCGACCCATTTTTTAGATATAGACTAAAAATTCAAACTGGAAAATTGAAGATACTGAATCCTGAGCTACAGATATTAAACGATCTGTAGCTCATAATTTTTTGTTGTTAACTCTTGTTAACTTATTCTGATTCAGGGCTTAATTTCTGATTTCCAACTTAAACTTTTTCAACATAAGCACCCATCACTAGTTATAATTTCCTATAAGAACTTGAAAAAAATCTTAAGATTAGCGTAATAATCTACGCTTGTCTCGAATAAACTAGCTTATAACCACACTAGGAGGACTATCTATGGCGCTCGTACCAATGCGTTTAATGTTGGATCATGCTGCTGAGAACGGTTACGGCATCCCAGCTTTTAACGTTAATAACTTGGAGCAGATTCAGGCAATCATGCAGGCTGCCCATGAAACAGATAGCCCCGTAATTTTACAAGCTTCTCGTGGCGCTCGTAAGTATGCTGGCGAGAACTTCCTCCGTCACTTGATTTTGGCTGCGGTGGAAACCTACCCCCATATCCCCATCGTGATGCACCAAGACCATGGTAACGAGCCTGCAACTTGCTACTCAGCAATGAAGCACGGTTTCACCAGCGTTATGATGGACGGCTCACTACAAGCTGATGCTAAGTCTCCTGCTAGCTTTGAGTACAACGTCAGCGTTACTCATGAAGTGGTCAAAGTTGCTCACTCTCTAGGTGTGAGCGTTGAAGGTGAACTCGGTTGCTTGGGTTCCTTGGAAACTGGTATGGGTGAAGCTGAAGACGGACACGGTTTTGAAGGCAAACTCGACCATTCCCAACTACTAACCGACCCAGACGAAGCAGTACAATTTGTTGAGCAAACCCAAGTTGACGCGTTAGCAGTAGCTATCGGTACCAGCCACGGTGCTTACAAATTTACCCGCAAACCAACAGGCGAAATTTTGGCAATTAGCCGAATTGAAGAAATTCACCGTCGCTTACCTAATACCCACTTGGTAATGCATGGTTCTTCTTCAGTTCCTGAAGATTTGATTGCTTTGATTAACCAGTATGGTGGACAAATTCCTGAAACCTACGGTGTACCTGTTGAAGAAATTCAAAAAGGTATTAAGTGCGGTGTTCGTAAAGTCAATATCGACACCGATAACCGTTTAGCAATCACCGCTGCTGTTCGTGAAGCATTGGCAAAAGATCCCAAGGAATTCGACCCCCGTCACTTCCTCAAACCCTCTATTAAATACATGCAGAAGGTTTGTGCTGAACGTTATCAACAATTTGAAACTGCTGGTAATGCAAGCAAAATCAAGCAAGTAAGTCTTGATGATTTTGCTGCTAAGTATGCTAAGGGTGAATTGGCTGCATTCACTAAAGCTGCTGCAAAAGTTTAGTTTTTGATCAGTAATAGTAGTTTTTCAAAATAGAAACGATTGTTGTAGAGACGTAGCATTGCTACGTCTCTTTGTTTTTGTTTTATAGTCTGTTGAGTTTATCCCCGCTGATTTGCTGATTTGAAGCATTAAATAGGGCTTGCTGAATAACTAGAAAACATTTATTTATCAATACTTTCGGGATTTTTTCTCCGGGGAAATGTTATCCAGCGTTGGCACTTCCAACCAGCTTTTCACCCTTAAGCATTCTGCTAGCAGCTTCTAACAAAGCTTCTTCTAAGTAAGGTTTGGTGAAGTAACCACTCGCACCAAGGTTAATTGCCATTTGTTTGTGCTTATCTGCCCCGCGTGATGTCAGCATGGCAATGGGTAGATGGCTGAGACTACTTTCTTTTTGAATGCGTGATAGTAGTTCTAATCCGTCGCAACGGGGCATTTCAATATCACAGAAAACGATATCGCAGGGGAGTCCAGAGCGTAGTTTTTCCCAGGCTTCCTGACCATCACGAGCTTGTTCAACGCGATATCCAGCTTTGTTAAAGGTGAGTGAAAGTAGCTCACGGACAGTAATTGAGTCATCCACAATGAGAACTGTGGGATCTACTTTGGCAACTACAGTTTCCGTGCTGACTGGTTCCCAGCTAATAATGCTTTGTTTGGATGTGCGTCCCTGGAATAAATCAATGATTTCTAGAACATCCGCGATCGCCATAATTCTTCCGTCCCCAAGTACCGTTGCTCCGGCTACACCGACGGGTTTAGGTGCTGGTCCCTCGAATTGTTTAATTACGATTTCCTGTTCACTGAGTACTAAGTCTACCTGAAGACCGATTAAGGTGTTTGCCGAGCGGATTACTACAACTGAAATCATGTCATCATCTCGGTTGCCACCATAGACATTTCCCCGACTCAGTTGACGATTTAGGGTCAAAAGATCTTTAAGTGGTTTGAATGGTAATTGGATATCACGCCACATAATATATGAATCACCTTCGGCGTTTTGTTGAACACTTTTGGGTGAGATATCGAGGGTGTCTTCAACACCATCCATCGGGAAGGCGATTTTGGAACGATCGGAGACGCAGCATAGTGCCTTACAAATACTGAGAGTCAGAGGTAAACGAATAGTAAATGTGGTACCTTTACCAATGTGGGAATCGGTATTAATTACACCTCTAATTTCAGTGATGCTTGTGCGGACAACATCCATCCCCACACCACGTCCAGCCAGATCATCAGCTTGGTCTTTGGTGCTGAAGTTGGGTTCAAACAGGAGATCGTATACCTCTGTACGGGACATGAAGAGGGCATCTTCCGGTGTAATTAAACCGACTCTGATGGCTTTTTCTTTAACCATTTCCGGGTCAATTCCGGCACCATCATCACCGACAGCGAGTACAGTTTGGTTCCCTTGGTGAAAAGCTCGAACAGTAATTACACCAACATCTTGTTTCCCTTTCGATTGTCGTTCCTCTGGGGTTTCGATTCCATGCGCGATCGCATTATTCAACATATGCACTAGTGGGTCGGTCAGATGCTCTAAAATTACTTTATCAATTAGGGTATCTTGACCTTCGATAATTAAATCAACTTGTTTGCCGCACTTAATCGCATTATCGCGCACACCACGACGCACGCGGTCGGCAACCTGGGAAAACGGAACCATTCTGGTTCTGGTGAGTCCTTCTTGGATTTGGGTTGTAACCTGACGGAATTGTCGCGCAACCCGTTCAGTTTCTTCAGTTACAAAGTCAATATCGCTAGCTGATTCCCTGACTCGGACAATTAATTCGATCATTTCCTGGGAAAGGGTGTGGAAGGGTGTGAACCTGTCCATCTCCAGTTCATTGAAACCGCGATCGCTTTCAACCAGCGCGCTAGTATTATTATTGTTATTATTACTGCCCCCGAAGGTGATACCATTTTTCCTTGTGGCTAGCAGGGAAGATTCCAGAAGCGATCGCTCATATAATTCCTGCATTCTCGCACCGACATCACTCAACTGATGTACTTGATGTAGTAAATTATCGAGTGATTGACGCATCCGTTCATGATCTTGTTCTAGGGTGTTCCGGTTAACTACTAATTCACCCACCAAGTTACTTAAGTCGTCTAAGTGCTTTACGGGTACCTTCATCAACTGCTCAAATCGTGCAGTTCGACGCGGAATTTGGCGTTGAATTTTGCTTACATTAATTCCATTTCCGGTTGCTGAAATACTACTATCAGCATCACCTAGTAGTTTTTCCAAATCACTAAATTCATCGACTATCTCTATCCCAGCAGATGCACTAGCTTTCTGTATATTTTGATTAGCTGGTGTTATGGCTGTCAGGGGTGATTTTTCTGTCTCTGTTAGTAATAAGGCTTCTAATTCTGCAAAATCATCAACAGCAATGGATTCTGTTGTTCCCTCTCCGTTTAGTAATGCTTCTAATTCGTCAAATTCATCAAGTACATGAATATTATTGACGTTTTCTTCGGTTGTCTGGCTCGAATTTATTTCATCTTTATTCTGGATAATTTTAGATAATTCTATGCTTGCATTTTCCGAGGTAGTTTCATCACTGATCTCATCCAAATTGAACGAAAATAAATCTACTAAGTCATCATCGAATGTCAGAGATATTTCTTCAGAAAATGTCTCTATATTTTGATTTGTTGCAGGGAGTGTTTCTACTTTTTTTGTTTGCTCTTTCTCATCGAAAAGTAGTGTTTGGTGGTTTATTTCTTGGTCATTTTCATCCGATTTATAATTTAATTCATCTAATAAATTATCTGATGCTTCCAACGAATCTAAACTGAAATCTAATGAATTATCTGATGTTTCTAGTGAATCTAAAGTTAAATTTGCTGACTCATCTAATGAATTATCTGATGTTTCCAACGAATCTAAACTTGAACTTACTGACTCATCTAATGAATTATCTGATGTTTCTAGAGAATCTAAAGTTAAATTTGCTAACTCGTCTAATGAATTATCTGATGTTTCTAGTGAATCTAAAGTTAAATTTGCTAACTCATCTAATGAATTATCTGATGTTTCTAGTGAATCTAAAGTTAAATTTGCTAACTCATCTAATGAATTATCTGATGTTTCTAGTGAGTCTAAAGTTAAATTTGCTAACTCATCTAATGAATTATCTGATGTTTCCAACGAATCTAAACTTGAACTTACTGACTCATCTAATGAATAATCAGTAATCCCTAAAGATTCATTTAATAAATTAGTAGATGTCGAGTCAAAAACATTAACTTCATCAATATCGGATTTTTCAATACCAAATAAATCATCATTAAAATTATGTACTGCTTCCACAGCAAACGGATTTTGATTGCTACCGACTACAGGATTATCTGAAAGACCAATAGCAAAAGGATCTTCAATATTGCCGACAGTATAATTATCTGGAGGATGCAAAGCAAAAGGATTATTGTCTGTTACATCTAAAGGAGCTACTAAATTTTCGACACTAAATGGATCTACATCATCTATCGATTTGGCTCCTTGATTGGAACCTGATAATTCCATTGTATCGTCAACAGCCACTGCTGATGTAGTTGATGATTCATCTACCGCAGATAATAAACTATTAGTTTCCTGTGGATTTTCGACTTCTGCCAACTGTTCAAATAAATCATCTTCAGCATCTTCTACAAACAACAAATCGAATTGATGTTGTTGTAAATCAAGATCTAAACTATTCAAATCATTTGGTTCAGATATTCCTGCAAAGAAACTATCATCTAAACCTGTAGTTACATCTTGTTGAGGATTTGATGTGAGATTTGAACGTTCATCTTGTTGATCTGGTGTCCAAAAAGAGCTAAAATCATCATCAACTGGAGATAATTCCGAGAATGCTGGCTGCGTAGTTTCAAATAAATCACTAAAATCGTCTTCCGGTATAGATAGTGAAGATGTTGCTTCTAAAACAGCTGCCCCGTTCAAATTTTCGTAGGCTAAAGTAACCGTTTCAACAGGTTCTTGTTTGGTATCTGAAAAATCGAACAAATTAACTTCTTCGCCAAAATTATTTTCAGAAGCGTCTAAGAACAACCGATCTAAATCACTTTCTTCATCCGTTGCTATTTTATGATCATTATCGGTGGTAATATTAATATTATCAACGCTGATAAAATCATTTGCTTTGCTGTCTATTTCTGATGTTTCATCTAGAAAACCACCAAATAGTTGAACAATTGTTAATTCCTCTTTTGGAGTTGCAGCAAGTTGACGTTCTTGAATATTAGTGCTGTCTTCAAAAAGTAATAACTCTTCAACGTCAGTGTTAATGACAAATAATTCTTCAGATTGAAAGTTTTCCGTATCTATATGATTTGTTGTGGTAGATTCGGAAATTTCTTGTTCTTGCCAATTGACTTCAAGTTCAGGACTATTATCACCAAATAATTGATCTAATTCTGTTAATTCCGCAAGTCCTACCTCTGGTCCATTCGCGTCAAAAATATTACTTGTGGTTAGATCATTTGCTTCTTCATCAAAACCAAGATCATCGATATTTTCCAGTTGACTAGTTAGTTCCAGGAGGTTTTCTATTTGCTCACTAGCTTTGGTATTAGGTGATTGAGGGGTTTCAGATAAACCATCTAGTTGTTCTGAAAGTTCAAATAAACTATCGATATTATCACTTGATGAAGTAGAGCTAGTTGTTGCAAGTTGCTCATTAGTTTGAAGTTGTTCAGTTAGATCCAACAAATCGTTAATCTGATTGTCATCTTCAGTGTCTAAAGTGGTGGATAAATCTGATAATTGTGGGATTTCTTCAGACAAATAAAACAAATCGTCGATGCGATCGCTGTCTTCGATCAAAGACTCGTCAGCTGATTCAAATAAATTACTAATTGCATCAGCGTCTGCATCTGATGGAGCATTATTAAAAGTATCTCTAGGATCAATTTCTGAACGATTAATATCGGTAGGTTCTGGGAATAAATTGTCATCAATTTCCAATAACTTGATGTCAGGGATACTCATTAATCCCTCTAATTGGGAACTAATGGTAATTTCCCCATCCCTATTAGCAAGTGCTAATTCCAGAGCTTGCTTAATCTCAGTAATGACAACCTTTGCTAAAGTTAGGTAGGTATTCTCCTCATTAGCGATCGCACTTTCGGTTGCCATGCATAAACTGCACCAATTCATTAAAGATAATTCTTCCCCAACTGTCACTAAACGCTGACAATTAGCAATCAATTTTTGGCGAGATTCGGGTGTTGCTGTTTGTTTAAATTGCTGCAACATTTCCCGTAATTGCTGCAAAACTTGTGTTTGGAAATTTTGCCAAGAAGCTTGAGAAATTGGCACATTTTCCTTAGAACCTGTTGGTTGAGAGGTTTCAAGGGTACTAATTTTAATATTATTAGCACCAGTTTGCTGTCCCAACAACAATTCCAAATGCTCATTTAACCAGCCAAATACGGGTTCTGCTTCCGACATCAAGTTCTTTGCAGCTTCCTCTGACAAACCAAATGGTCCACTCAAATGCTCCAACAACACCTTCAAGGTATCAGATACACCCAGAAACAGTGATTCTAACTTTTGGTCAACCTGAATTGGGTTTTCCTTCAAAACTTTAAAACAATCCTCTAATCGGTGAGCAGTACGTTGGATACTGCTCAAACCCAACATCGCTGATCCACCTTTAATCGAGTGTGCAGCACGAAAAACCTCATTAATCATCTCTGAGTCGTTCAGAGTTGCTTGGAGATTTAATAAACCCTGCTCAATTGTATTGAGATGGTCTCGCGCTTCTTCGATAAAGTAACCTAAAATCCGCTGCTGTTGTTCGGAAAGCATAATTTTAAAAGTTGGAAGTTAAAAGTTAGAAGTTTTTGACAGTTAACAGTCAGCAGTTAACTGTTAACAACTAGGAAAAATTGTTGAGCGTGCTATCTCGATTCAGCAGTTTCAACACGGAAACGTTCCACAGAAGCAATCAAGTCACGGGATACACCAACTAAATGTTGCAGCGCACCTGACACACGTTGAGCTTCTTGAGAAGTTTCCTGTGCAGTTAACTCTACCGACTGCATAACTTGAGCGACTGCTCGTGAAGTATCGGTTTGATCTACAGTGTCAGCAGTAATGGAACAAACTAAGGTATCAATGCGGTTTGCAACCTGGATGATGTTATCAAGCGATCGCTTGGCTTCTTCAGCTAGCTTGGTTCCTTGAATTACCTGCTGTGTCCCCTCCTCCATCGCTGTCATTACCGAACTCGTTTCGCTCTGAATTTGCATCACGATTTGTTCGATTTCCTTCAGGGATTTAGCTGACTTATCTGCTAACTGCCGTACTTCGTCGGCAACGATTGCAAATCCTCGTCCCGCTTCACCTGCACGCGCTGCTTCAATGGAAGCATTCAAAGCCAATAAGTTAGTACGGGAAGCAATTTGCGAAATCAATGCCACAATCTTGGAAATTTCTTGAGATGATTCTGCTAATCTCTTGACTTTTCTAGTAGTTTCTGCAACTGTTTCTCGAATTTCCAAAATACCAGCCACGGTGTTTTCCACTGCTTCGCCACCTTTAATAGCGATCGCGCTGGCATCTCGTGCCACAGTTTCGGCTTCCCGTGCCGCTTCTGCCACACGTTGAATCGAATCAGTCATTACCTGAACAGAATTTAATGTCACCGCCAATTCTTCTGCTTGCCGCAAAGCATCAGTAGATAATGCTCTAGCAAATGTCTCTGAATTGGTAGCTCCTTTGGTAACTTCCCGCGCTGCCACCTTTACCTGTTGAACGATATCCCGGAGGTTTTGAATTGTCAGGTTAAAGGCATCCGCAACTGCTCCCAAAACGTCAGCAGTAACTTCTGCTTGCACAGTCAAATCACCCCTAGCCGCCCCTTCCACGTCATCCAGGAGACGAATCACCTGACGTTGCAAGTTTTCTTTAGCTTCTTCCTGTTCTTGAGCTTTGCGTGTAGCTTCATTGGTAGTAGTAAAAATTACCCTGGTCATCTCATTGAAACCAGCAGCTAAATGTCCGAATTCATCCTCGGAATACACAGTTGCTTGAACATTCAAATTTCCCTGACGCACCAAATCAAACTGGGTTTGCAAATCTTGAGTCGAACGACGGATCGGACGCAGGCTCAAACTTCCCATCACTCCAGCGGTTGCTCCACCTGTAACCCCAGCTACTAGTGCCATCAAAAACCCAGTATTTTGGACTGCTTGACGTTGTTCAGGGTTAGCAAAGAAATTGCTTACAGTATAACTAACAATTGCCGCCGCGATGGTGGAAGCAATCCCTACAGCACCGGCAATAAACCATTGTTTTTTAGGTAAAGGAGCATTTTCTAAAGGTGCAAGAAAACCCTGCTCAAAATTTACATGTGGCTCAATTTTACTAACATCGGAATTAGTAAAAATAGGCATAGCTTCTTGGGATGCAGTGATACTAAATAACTCATCATCACGGTTCCCGTTACCGGGCGATTTTACACCGCTTTGCTGTTGTCCCACAGATTTAGCTTCAGAAGCTTTCGTTGAAGACTGTTTACTACTTGTAAATGAATTTGAGCGTAATTGTGAATCTCCAAAAGAGGATTCATTTGTTAAATCAAATCCGGGAATATTACCCAAATCATCAAAATCATCAAAATCATCCAAGAATTCAATATTATTTTGCTTGACTTGATTATTAGAAGTTGTATTGTTACCTGAAGTTACAGCTCCAGTTTTTTCTACATCAATTAGACTATCAGCGCCAAAGGCAGACTCGAATGCTTCAAAGTCAAAGTTATGATTATCTTCCAAATCATTTACTTCTGTGGTTGCTTTTGCTTCTGGAGTCAAATCAAAAGTTGAAAATGTATTTGTTCCAGATGTTGATTTTGTTTCTCCCTGGGTAGAACTTTCTTGACTATTAGATGCTAAATTATCATTTTTTATAGAATCATTTTGTGCTTTTACAGCTTCATCAATACTTGTTACATTTAATTTTTTCTCAGTGGTAGTTTCTGGAGAAAAAGCACTGTTTAGAAAGAAATTAGAAGAATCTCCCAACTCACCAGATGGTAAATCGAATTGCGAAAAGGAAAAATCTTCGTCAACTTTGCCCGAATCTGCTTGACCAAAAGTTGTATTTTCTTTAACTGCTGCGGATACTCCACCAGTCAAACTTATATCTTCTTGCCAAAATCCCGGTAGTTCAGTCTTTCCATTAGATTCAGGTTCTAAATCATTGGGATTAGTTGCGAATGGGTTTTGAGTACTAGATTTTTGGGATAAATCACCTGATTTTCCAAAAATGGCACTATCCGCAGGTAAATCAAAGGGATTAGTTACTGATGAATTATGACCTACACTATCCAAGCCAGAATCACTAAAAACGCTCAAATCAAAGTCGGCATTTAAGTTCCCAAAGGAAGACAAATCCTCACTAGTATTATTCCCCTTAGTATCATTATTCAAATCAAAAGATGGTTCGAGAAAATCTTGGGTTGAATTTCCCACTACCGAAGCTTCTGTATTGAAAGAAAGTTCTGAAAATGCAACACTAGCGTTAGTTTCTGTTGGTTGTTGATACTGAACAATACTTTCTAAACCATTTTTAGCAAAGCTAGTAATTTCTGGATCTTTTGTTAAATCCAACACCTGCTTATACTCGGCTTTTGCCACATCAAAATCCTGCAAAACGAAATATATATGACCTCGCAGCAAATGAGTGTTGGGGTCACTAGGTATATTTTGCACCACTTGATCAATTAAAGCGGCTGCCTCTTCGTAACTTTGTTTTGCATAGGCTGTGAGAGCCTGTTGATATATCTGCGCGTAATCGTCGTCTATACTCGCTGCCATTTGTTGCCTCCGAATGTCATCCTGCCCATCTTGCGCTTCGCAAAATTGCTGTTTGATCCAGCAATCGCAAACACTGATGTTGACCAGTATTTAATTTCCACTCTCCTCGTAAAAAAGGAGCCATTGTGTCTGGAATGTTCATGGGTGCCACTAAATTTTGCACATCCAGCCAATCCATACCACCAATTTCTTCCACTGCTAGACCGACGATTGTGTCTTGTTCTTCAATGGCAATGACAGATATCTCTGCCCGATCAGTATTTAGGACTGTTGTATCGCCTAAGAATTGACCTAAGTCAGCCACCCAAATTACTCGACCTCGTAAATTTAGGGTACCCAAAAGCAAAGGGGAAGCATTCGGAATCGGAGTAATTCGATCGGGACTAAGTTCGATTACTTCGCGGATACCTGTTGCCAGAAGTGCAAACTCCTGGTGTGAGGGAATGAAAAATCTTAGATGTAACTCACCTTCAGGACTTTCTACTTGTAATTCAGGACGGAACTGATCTTCACCAGTCCCTGCGAAAAAGTCCGGTTTACTCACCATAATTTTGTTCATCCTCGCAGCAGTTGTTTAACTGTTCCTACCAACTCGGTTGGTTGAAAGGGTTTTGCTATATAAGCATCTGCTCCCTGCTTCATTCCCCAATAACGATCAAATTCTTCTCCTTTTGATGAACACATCACCACGGGTACGTTTTGGGTTTTGGGGTCAGATTTCAGCCTGCGACAAACTTCATAACCATTCATTCGAGGCATCACAATATCCAATACTACTAAGTCAGGAGGTGCGCTCAAAATTACTTCTAACGCTTCGAGTCCGTCACTGGCATGGGTAACTGTCAAGCCGCTCGCTTTCAGTAGGTCTGTGATCATTTCCCTTTGGGCGATACTGTCTTCCACAATCAGAACTGTGCTCATAAATGCCTATCTACCTCTTAAATGTAGATGTTCCTTAAGGTGGAACATTCCCTGACTTCCCCGCATAATTTTATGTATAAATTAATTTTATTACTAGGTTAGCTTGTAAGATTATTGCTTCTTACTATGTTCAACTTATTGTATGATGTGATATCGTTTTTACTCCATGTTTAACCCAATCTACAAGTGGTGAGTGTTGTTTAGGCGGATTTGTCTGAACTAAGTGTTAAAGATTTATTAACTAAAAGTTAAATATTTATTAACTAAAATTAATAACTCAGTATCCTGAAAGGGTGTGATCAGATAATCTGTGGCTCCTGCTATTGTGGACTTAATGTTATAAATCATACTATCTTTATTTAGTAGCATAAGTATAGGTAAGTACCTGAATGCCTCTGAATGTCGCAGCATAGCACAAATTTCGTAACCATTTAATTCTGGCATCATGATATCGCAAAGTATTAAATGTGGCTGGATTTGAAATAAATGAGCCAGTGCTTCAAAGGGATTTGTAAAGGTATGAATCTGGAGTGATTGCTGTAAGTGTAACTGATGATTATGCGATCGCAAGATCGATTCAATTGACTTACTGGTGCTGGCATTATCATTTATACATACAATTCTCAATTCTTGTCGATGTTGTTGATTACATTGTTTTTTTAACTCAGCCTCCGGATTATATGAATTTTTATATACCATTTTTAACCAGCCTTGGTGTACGTATGGGTAAATTGCCCTTGCGACAGTCAGGATGTCACGGTTGAGATAGCGAGACAACTGCCGTAAAGATGTTTTACCATCTGCCCAACGCTGTAATTTATCGACTGTTTTTACTGGTAACGAGGCTTTCAACCGTAACATATCCACAATATGTGGTAGTTGTTCGGGGGAATCGATATAAGGATATAGTTGTTTCCACTCTTGGACTTGGGGCATAATTTGAGCCACTAAGGCAGTTGTCTCCCAAGTAGCTAATTGCGGGGTGAGTGGGGAACTAGATTTAAAACTAAAGGTTCCTTGATACAAGCTCAAAAGATCAAAAATTGCTTCCTGAATAAAGCTGTGAATAATACTGTGAGCTTGGCTAAGACTAATTGTATTTTCGGAAATCAGCAACCATAGACAGGCATATTCCGGCAGTGAA
This sequence comes from Calothrix sp. PCC 6303, assembly GCF_000317435.1. NCBI lineage: Bacteria > Bacillati > Cyanobacteriota > Cyanophyceae > Nostocales > Calotrichaceae > Calothrix > Calothrix sp. PCC 6303. Next base: position 4,097,401 of record NC_019751.1, on the reverse strand, counting down.
GAAGATAAAGAGGCTGCTAGTTTTGCTTTACTGAGTCGTACTTGGAGGCGATAGTGCCGTAAGTAAGCTTGGAGACGCGATAAGTTGTGATTGCCATCAATAGCGTAGACAATTTTACCGTGTTCAAAGAAAACTAACCAACATTTTTGTTGATTGCGATACCAGTAAGATTTACTAATTAAAGTTTGCTGAGAAGTTTGTTTACCCCCTTGATAATGATTTTCTGTGTCAGTCTCAACAAACAGTATCCCAGTTCTCTGTCCAAGTTCAATCAGTTGCAGGATACTGCGAATGTCTATTTCATTTAGATTTCCCTGCATTTAAGTCAAAGGCACTCCTTTTTATCTCTTTTCCTATTGTTCCCATTTATCGGGAACATTTTAAGGTATGGGAAAATAAACAGAGATTAAAAGCACTCAGATCGTGGCAGGTACTATTTAATCAGGATTTCTACTGGTGTTGGCTAAGGAGGAAAATTACTTTTCAGTACAAATAACTTCTCAAAATTAATCATTTTAAGAAGTTAGTGATCACACGGTGGTCATGACTATGGGTGTCAGTCCAGAATGTAATGACACAAATAGTCGATGTATTCATATCTCAACGCAATTAAAGCGTAAATATATAGTTAATCCGGTTTCGTTAACTGTTCACAGAATAATGTAGCCTAACTATTAATTAATATCTGGTCGGCTTTAACATAGACATCTTGTAAAAGTGTTTTTGACACTATTTGGGGAAAGGTACGTCATTTTTACTAAAGTAAAGTGATGCTGAAAGAAAAAATAGCTAAGGCTATCTTTTTGTTTCACCTTTTACCACTTCTGCAAGAAGTTTAATATCTAAAACTATAAACCTAAAAAAGTCACTAACTAAGTGCATCAAAAGGAATTAACGGTGTGCTGTATTTAGCAGAAGTACAAAAACAAAAAGGTGGATTGCTCGGCGGTGGAAACAAAGCCGAATTGAAACTACTAGCTTGCCAACGAAATGACCAAAGTTGGAGTGGTGTTTCAGATGAATCTGTTATTCCAGATGATGCTAGCAAACTCAATGATGGTGCGCTGATCATGGTGGAATTAACTCCCCAGCGTCAAGTTCAGCGGATCCAAGAAGCTGGTCGTCCTCTTGTAACTATTTTGCAGAATTTTTCCCGGCAGTTGGAAAAATTTAAGGTGAAAGAAGAGGAAATAAATCAGTGGAAGGATTCCCTAACTTACCAAGCGCAGGAACTGAGTCGTCGTGAGTTGGAAATGGAAGATCGCATTGCCCAACTTGAGCAGATGGAAGAGGAGTTAAAAGGATTTGAGACTGATAGGCAGGAAGTTGATAAAATCAGTAACGAAACTGCAAGCCTTAAGGAAGAAATTGAGCGCAGTCGTCAAGAACTTGAAGGTGCTTGGGAGCATTTGCGTGGTGAACAACGTCGTCTGGAGGAGCGTCAATCTGAAGGTTGTGTCCTAGATCCTGAACAGGGTAAAGTGCTAAATGAGTTGCTCTTACAGCTTGCTAACCATGTTCCTGTAAATGAATCTGTAGAGGATAACTCAAATTCTGCTGTAGCAGCGGTTGAATCTCAGCAAACGTTGTTGAATCCATTTTGGGAGCAATTTCAACAGCAGCAGCAAGAGGTTGAAGAAAAAGAACAAGAACTAGAGCGATTGAGTCAGGAGTTTGCTGTCACTCAGGAGGAGTGGCAACAAATACAGATAACCTTGGAACAGCAATCAGCGGAGTTGAAAGCAAATGCGATCGCGTTGGATGCAAAACTGGATTGTGTAGGTATTCTCAATCAACAGCTACAATCTCAAGAACAACTTTATCAACAGGTTTATTCCTTAGCTGCAACCACAGGAGAAGGATTAGACAATGATAATGACGCGGCAAGCTTGGAGTCGATGTCTCTTGAGGAATTGGAACAAATTGTTCGAGATTTAAAAGAAAAGTTAGAAATAGATTCTAGTTTTGTTAATGATCAAGAGCAAGAACTTAATCATAAACAGGCAGCAATTGAAGAACTACAACAGAAAATTAGTCAAACTATAGAATCCGAACGGATTTTTCTGGAAGAAGAACTAATTGATGAAAAAGATCTTTATCAGATGTTGAATGAAACGCTAGTGGGACAACGCCGCAGCTTATCACAGCGTCAACAAAAGTTGCAACAGCATCAAAATGTTTTGTTACGACGACAAGGAAAACCATTCAATAGCACACAAGCTGAAAGTTCTGTTGATTTGAAGCCGATTTTGGTTCAAATTGAAAGTTTCAAGCAACATTATTCGCAGCAATTGGCGACTTTAGAGCGAGAAATTGATCAAATGCGCTCAAGTTTGGATTTGGCTCAGGAAATACTTAAACAGCAAGTTCAAGAACAAGAGACAAAGCAAGAAACTATTAAAGCCTTGGATGAAAATATCTCCTTGTTGCGTGTGACTGCTGCTGAATCTAGGGCAAAGTTGAGTTTGTATCAAGAGATTTTACAGCCAGTTCAAGATGCTTTGGATGAATTGCGGCTAAAAGTTCAAGGGATTGTTGAGGGTTTGGGACAAATGCGAGAAACTGGTGGACAACAGTTACAAATAGTTTCCCAAATTCAAGAAGCGTTTAATCAGTTAACAGTTAACAGTTAGCAGTTATCAGGGTTTGACTTTTTACCACCCAATGGAAGATTTTGGAGATAAATCCAGTCTCGTTGGACGAATGCGAGGGCATTCCCGCTGAAAGGGTCTGTTTGTGTCCGATTGGGTGCTGTAATTAATGCTGTTAGCTTTTCAATTTGCTGAAAATTAGGGGAAATACTTAGAGTTTCTTGTAAAATTTGCCGCATCACTCGTCTTTGTAAGGCTAGTGGTGCGGTTTTTAATATTTGACGATTAATTTTTGCTAAATACATTTCCCCCTGCTCCCCCGTTCCCTGCTCCGTAGCCTTTTCCCTTAATTCCTGGGCTGCTTGTTCCAAATATTCCACTTCTGCTTGGAGTAATTCGGCAGTTTGGGCTATAGCTGATTCAACATTTTGATTAAAATGCTGCCGCAAATAGGGTAATACCTCATTCCGGATGCGATTGCGGGCATATTTCAAATCTTGATTGGTGGAATCTTCCCAAATCGGTAGATTTAGCTCTTGACAAAAGTTGTATGTTTGTGTTCTAGTGACCGTCAATAGGGGACGCACCAAAGAAATTTCATGATTTAATTGACGTTGCCAGGTGAGAGACTGTAAACCATCGGTACCACTACCACGGATTAAATTATAGAGTAGAGTCTCAGCGCGATCGCTTTGAGTGTGTCCGGTAACGATATGGGTGTATTTGTGGGAGAATGCGATCGCGCTCAGAATTTCATACCGCCATTCTCTAGCAGCAGCTTCACTACTAATGGTTTCTATGGCTGTTTCCAAATAAAACGGTATTTGCCAACTTTCCATGAGTTTTTGCACATGTTGGGCATTTTCTTGAGAATCATCACGCCAACAATGATCAAAATGAACAACAGCTAAATCCCATCCCCACTTGGGTTGTAAATCTAAAAGTAGCTTTGCCAAAGCCAAAGAATCCTGTCCCCCAGAAACAGCAATCAACAACCGCGATTTTTTAGCAAACAATCCGCGACTACTAATTATTCGATGAATTTTTGCATGGAGAGGAGTCCACATAATAATCAGTAAACAGTTATCAGTTATCAACAAAGCTGACGCAACAACCGCACTTACGTCATTGCGACGTAAGGAAGCAATCTCACAGTCTAGTTTTCTCATTACAATTGCCCAAGTCATGCATGGGTGGGAACTAACCCCATAAACCCGGTTTCTTCAGTCGAAAACGAAAGATTATTGTACTTAATCGAAATAAACCGGGTTTCTCGAATCAACGAAAGTCGTGAAAAACCCTCTCAAGCAAAAACCTCCATATTGCCTAACACCAACAAATTTGTAAAAATAAGGCAAACATTGAGTAAAAAGCGATGCAGCCAGGAACAACTCTCCGCAACCGCTACCAAATCATCAAACTACTAGGAAGCGGTGGATTTGGCGAAACCTACCTCGCTGAAGATTTAGGTATACCCATCAATCCTAAACCTAAATGCGTCGTCAAACGTCTCAAGACTCAAAATCGCAACAACAAGGAATTAGAGTGGTTAAAAAATTCCTTCGAGCAAGAAGCAGCCACTCTGTACAATTTGGGTAAACTACATCCCCAAATTCCCAACTTATCCGAATATTTCCAACTTGGGAACGAGTTCTATTTAGTTCAGGATTTTATCGACGGGGTTGATTTAACCAAAATCATCACCCTAGGGAAAAAAATTCCCGAAGTTGCAGTCACGCAACTACTGCAAGAAATTTTAGAAGTATTGGTAATTGTCCATCAACAGAATATTATCCACCGCGATATTAATCCCAAAAATATCATGCGTCGTCACGGTGATGGCAAAGTCATATTAATTGACTTTGGTGCAGTCAAACAAATCATGTTCAAAAACTCCGGGCAAACCAGTTTGACAGCGGGAGTGGGAACACCTGGTTTTATGCCATTAGAACAGTTTAACGGTAAACCCAAACTAGCCAGCGATATCTATGCTGTGGGGATGGTAGCAGTACAAGCATTGACGGGAACACCACCCCATTTGTTGGATGACGATGAAGATGGGGAAGTAATTTGGCAGGATAGGGTAAATATTAGTATCAGATTTGCGGAAGTGTTGACGAGGATGGTAAATCGTCGAGTCAGTCAGCGTTATCAAAATGCCGCAGAAGCTTTAGAAGCAATGCAATTATTGAATCAACCCATTGCCCCGACAATTATTTTACCAGTTTTACCCCTGCAAGTATTTCAATTTCAAACCGTCACCGTTGATAAAACAGGGAAGGTGACAAAACGGGAACAGAAGCAAGCAAGGTATTTTGTCGAAGACTTGGGGAATGGTGTCACCTTGGAGATGGTAGAGATACCAGGGGGAACATTCATGATGGGTTCTCCAAAAACAGAAGCAGGAAGAAGGGACAATGAAAGTCCACACCATCAAGTTACTGTTCCAAGTTTCTTGATGGGGAAATATCCAGTTACTCAAGCCCAGTATCAAGCGATTATGGGGACAAATCCTGCTTATTTCAAAGGTGTAAATCGACCTGTAGAACAAGTATCTTGGGATGATGCGGTGGAATTATGTGAGAAATTAAGCCAGAAAACTGGAAAAATCTATAGATTACCCAGTGAAGCAGAATGGGAATATGCTTGTCGTGCGGGGACAACTACACCATTCTATTTTGGTGAGACGATTACTAATGATTTAGCTAATTTCGATGGAAGAAAGTACACTTACGCTTCTGCACCGAAAGGGGTTTATAGAGGAGAAACGACAGAAGTAGGTAAATTTTCACCTAATGCTTTTGGTTTGTACGATATGCATGGGAATGTGTGGGAATGTTGCCAAGATTCCTGGCATGGCAATTATAATGAAGCACCGAGTGATAGTAATGCGTGGATTGATAATGATAATCAATACAAGATACTGCGCGGTGGTTCCTGGAACTACCTTCCTGGGTACTGCCGTTCTGCGTTCCGTTTCAACGACATTTCGCGCGTCAATGTCGACTACTTTATTGGTTTTCGTGTTGTTTGTGGGGTCGGGAGGACTCTTCCATAGCCCTTTACCCTCTTGCTTTTTTCCCCTTTACACTTCTTAATTTTTCCCTTACCTCCGCCGTCAGGCGGTAAAATTTTTTATAGGTGTGTGACTAGGATGTTGACTCTGTAGTTTTTTGGAGTTAAATTTTCACGCAATATCTTCGCTCTAACTCGTTCCTTGCCTCTGGCAGGGAATGCATATCGAGAGGCTCCGCCTCCAGTCAGAATAAGAGGTGGAGCCTCAAAGTCAGGGTTCACAGGCAGAGCCTAGGAACCAGTCGATGACACAAAAACTGTATGAACAAAAAGCGTGAAAATCATATCAAAGTTTACAGCCTAGGCTTAAGGAGCCTCTGGGAGCAGGGCTAGATAAAATTTTAGGCTTATTTTAGAGCTATTCGCTTATGAACCTCAACAATTATTCAACCATCTTTAACCATGCAAATATTTCAATTTTCAACTGTCACCGTTGATAAAACAGGAAAAGTGACACAGCAAGAACAGAAAGAAGCAAAATATTTAGTTGAAGATTTGGGAAACGGTGTCACCTTGGAGATGGTACAGATTCCAAGGGGAACATTCATGATGGGTTCTCCAAAAACAGAAGCAGGAAGATATGACAATGAAAGTCCACAGCATCAGGTTACTGTTCCTGCTTTCTTAATGGGGAAATATCTTGTCACCCAATCACAGTATCAAATCATTATGGAGACAAATCCTGCTAGATTCAAAGGTAAAAATCGACCTGTAGAAAAAGTATCTTGGGATGATGCGGTGAAGTTTTGTGAGAAATTAAGCCAGAGGACAGGCAAAACCTATAGATTACCAAGTGAAGCGGAATGGGAATATGCTTGTCGTGCTGGCACAGCTACACCATTTTATTTTGGTGAGACGATAACCACTGATTTAGTTAATTACGACGGAAATTCTAGTTACGCTTCTGTTTCAACAGGGGTTTGCAGAAGAGAAACTACAGAAGTTGGAAAACTACCACCCAATGCCTTTGGTTTGTACGATATGTATGGGAATGTGTGGGAATGGTGTCAAGATACCTGGCATAGTAATTATAATAATGCACCGAGCGATGGTAGTGCATGGATTGATAATAATCATCATCAATCCCAGGTGCTGCGAGGTGGTTCTTGGGACAACTATGCTGTTAATTGCCGCTCCGCTTTTCGCAGTTACTACTACCCCATCTACAATTTTGATATGGTTGGTTTTCGGCTTGTGTGCGGTGTTCCATAGTTTGTTTCCCAAACGATGTTATGGACTAGCCTAGGCTGTTGACTCTGTGCCTTTTTCGGGATTTTGTTCATGCACAATACGTGAGTAGTTATGATGCCTAAAAACCTCTTTAAAGTAGGCTTTTAGCGAAGAATAGAACGGCACATACAAAAGTACTAAAAAACGGTAAAATTTCAACAAAGTCAACAGCCTAGGACTAGCCCTTTCAACAAGATACAGGGGGAAATGACCCCTACAATAGCTGCCGACAAGCGTTGTGCAATATGGGTTCGATTACCCCACTTTTCATCTGTATTCCTTGCCAGAGACAAGGAACAAGTTATGTCACAGATATTGCGTGAACTTTTAGCCTATGAAAAAGCACAAAGTCAAGAGCCTAGAGAGCCAGTCCACTAATATATGTTGACAAAAAAGAAGGTATGTGGGTTAGGATAAAACGTATATTTTGGGTAAAATTATTGGGTCTGATTTTTCTGATTTTTCCTCTATGAATACTCTCACAATAGATTTAAATTAATCAGTCCACTCATTTCCTAATCCATAAAATCTTCGAGGGGTGATTCAATCTGATCAGGACAAAATTCTAGAGTTAATCGTACTTTTCCCTTCTTCCAATCTTGAGCACGGAATTTCAACACTTCACAATCAATTCCTTGATCAAATAATGATGATTCTACTGCATCTAATCCAACTAATTCTTTAATTACTGCCAATAGTTGAATCACTTTAAAAGTATTTGATACTTCTAAATTCTCAAATGTTTCTGAATTTACAGACACAACCTCATTATGATGCAAACGCTGAAATTCCCTTTCCATAGTTTTCTCCATCAGTGCATCTATTTTTGATGTAAATTCAATGAAATAGTCAAAATCAAAGAAATTTTTAATCCTCTAGTGCAGCTTGGCATAAGTTAATAGACCATTTAAGTTACGAAGATTTTATTGTTTACAGGCATTGAAAACGTTATGTTTATTTCCGCCCTGCTGTACTAGTTAGCTTTTCAGCTATTTTAAATGTTATGTAGGGCTTGCTGAATAACTATAAAAACAAAATCCTCGACTTCTGGTTAAAAGCCGAGGAAATAAGGAATCTGAGTTAAATAAAATACAAATATTGATTCTGTAGATTAATGTTGGGTTTCGACTTCCCTCAGCCCAATCTACAAAAAATTGTATATTAATAAATCCTCATTCCTAAGTTAAAGCTTGTCTAGCTTCAGAATCGTAGTTTTAAGTCAAGATTGTTGCTAGTATAGCTAGCCCTACGGACTTATGCTACTCTGCAAGAAGCCTCTGTGCGCCTACGTTACGTCGCAATAACAAAACTCCAATTTTCGTGAGGACAAGGTTTAATTGAAGAGAAAAATTTCTACGAAGCTACCTGTGCGGTAGTTCTAGTTCTTCTTCTTCTTCCATCATTGGCAATTACGGGTGCGGGTATGGAAGCAGTGTTAGTTGCGGTTGGAGTTGCAGTTGTAGCTGTGGTTTCTGCTTTCATTGTTGCTTCTTCTGGAGTTTGCATTAACAATGTCACAGTTGGCTGACAATGTAACTCTTTACGAAGCGATCGCGCTAAGTCTCTTTCGATTAATCCTTGGACTGCTGCCCAATCTACTTCGATTTTACCATCAAAGGTTTGGACGAATTCTGACCATCTGGCAGTGAGGATTTCTTCAATTCGCTGTTGAATCCATTTTTGTAGCATTGGTTTTTCAATGCTGGTGACGACACCTCGGAGATGGATTTCTGGTCTTGCCATGAGTTTACCATTCCAGTCGATGGCGGCGGCAACTGTAACGAGTCCTTCTTCTGCCATTTTTTGGCGTTCTTGGAGAACTTTGGCGCTTACCATTCCTGAACCTGATATATCAACTAATTCTAATCCGGCGGGAACTTTCCCAGCTACACGGAGGGAATTAGGAGTTAATTCAATTACATCACCGTTATCGATGAGTACCATGTTTTCTTTAGGAACGCCTACACTCTGGGCTGTTTCTGAGTGTTTTACAAGCATTCGGTGTTCACCGTGAACAGGAACGAAGAATTTGGGACGTGTCAAAGATAACATCAGTTTTTGATCTTCTTGACAGCCGTGTCCGGATACGTGCATTCCTTTGTCGCGTCCGTATATAACTTTCGCACCCTGCATCATCAATTTGTCGATGACGTTCACCACTGCGATGGTGTTTCCAGGGATGGGGTTGGCGGAGAAAACTACGGTATCACCTTCACGAATGCGAATGTGCTGGTGTTCTTTTTTGGCAATTCTTGTCATTGCTGACATTGTTTCACCCTGAGAACCAGTAGTTAAAATTAGTACTTGCTCATTAGGTAGGTTACGAATAGCGTTGAGGGGTTTAAGTAGGCTATCTTCACACTTGATGTATCCCAGGTTACGAGCATGGGCGATCAAGTTGAGCATGGAGCGTCCAACTACGGAGACGACACGGTTATGCTTTTTGGCGAGTTCCAGAATCATGTTGATGCGGTGAACGCTGGAAGCAAAGGTGGTGATAAATATCCGTCCGCTGGCTTGAGCGATCGCACGATCCAAATTAGGGTATACTGACCGTTCGGAGGGGGTAAATCCGGGGATTTCGGAGTTGGTGGAGTCACTCAATAAACAGAGTACGCCCTTCTCACCATGTTCTGCTAAACGCTGCAAGTCAAAATGCTCACCATCAACTGGTGTGTGGTCGAATTTGAAGTCACCTGTGTGGATTACTACTCCTATTGGTGTATGAATTGCCACTGTAAAACTATCGGCAATTGAGTGGGTATTGCGAATATATTCTACTAAGAAGTGTTTGCCAATCCTCACCGTATCACGAGGTTTAACGCTTCTAAGTTCAGTGCGATCGCGTACTCCTGCTTCTTCCAGTTTACCTTCTAGCATTGCCAATGCTAACCGAGGTCCATAAATTACAGGAATTTCAAACTGTTTGAGGTGAAATGCAATCCCACCGATATGATCTTCATGTCCGTGGGTGACAATCATACCCTTGATTTTATGTCTATTCTCCCGCACGTATGTCATATCTGGAAGGACAATATTTACACCATGCATCCCATCTGTAGGGAAAGCTAATCCGGCATCTAGAAGGATGATCTCATCATCGTATTCAAAAATGCATGTATTCTTACCAATTTCGTGCAATCCACCCAAGGGGATAATTTTTAAGGAACCTAAAGTGTCGTTTTTAGCCATTTTCTCCTGAATGTGTTTCTTTCTATTTGTTCTTTGTCTTTGAAAATTGAAATTTAGGTTTTTCGACGACAGATGTACTGAAATATAAAAATAAGTCAGCCAGAAATCGACCTAATTTTTGTCAAATTTGTCAGATAAATAATGTTGATTGATTTATTCAATAAAATTTAAGTCTGAGTGAAGCCGAAGGGTTGGAGAGAAATCGCTGTAAAGCAGCGGCACTTCCTCTAACTTCGTCAAATTTATATTCTGGGTTTTAAAGTATATATATCTATTGGTAGCACAGGTATTTGACCTATATCTTGGTGAAAATTACGTACTTCTATACACATATTTATGACTAAGTTTACTTGTAGCACTTAATTATACTTAACTAGATTAAACCAACTTCTTTTAAAACTATCTCCAGCTTTTGACTGAATTCGCTTTCTTCTTCGCAAAGGGGTAAACGGGTTGAACCGACTTGCCAACCTTGCAGTTTAAGGGCTATTTTAACGGGAATCGGGTTTGTGGTGATAAACAGGGCTTTAAATAATGGTAGAAGTCGCAGATGAATAGCAGTGGCTTGTTGTACCTGTCCGGAAGTATATGCTTCAATCATCTCCTGCATTAACAATCCAACTAGATGAGAGGCTACACTGACCACACCTTTTGCTCCAACTGCTAATGAAGGTAAGGTTAAAGAGTCATCTCCAGAATAGATTTGAAATTCCGGAGGTGTCAAGCGGCGTAGTTCACTCACTTGATCTAGATTCCCACTAGCTTCTTTTATACCTATGATGTTATCAATTTCAGCTAATCTCGCCACTGTTTGTGGTTGGAGATTTTGACCTGTTCTACCGGGTACGTTGTAAAGTAACACTGGTACTTCAGGGGAGGCTTGAGCAATTGCGGCAAAGTGTTGGTATAATCCCGCCTGTGGTGGCTTGTTGTAGTAGGGAACTACTTGTAAGCAACCATGTACTCCTATTTTAGCTGCTTTTTGGGTGGCTGCGATCGCTTCTTCGGTGGAATTGGAACCGCACCCTGCCATTACTTTGGCTTTTCCTGCCACTGCTTGCAAAACCACACCAAATAATTGGTATTCTTCTTCCCAACTTAAGGTTGGAGATTCTCCTGTGGTTCCACAAACTACCAATGTATCTGTACCGTTGTTGACCAGATGTTCTGCTAGTTTAGCGGCTAAATCATAATTAACGCTACCGTCTTCTTTAAACGGTGTCACCATTGCAGTTAATATTCTGCCAAAATCTACCACCACTAATTCACTCCTGATATCACATTTATATTCATTTGCATTTGGTGGTCTTCCTAATTTAATAGCCTATATGCAAATTTCTTTCAAGTCTTTTTCCTATTTAAATTCACATTTTTCAATTTTCATACCATATTGAGCTTTGTCAAATTTAACATGACTACAACAATGATTTGAATTTGCTATCAATGCTGTTGAATAGCGTTTATGACTACTTACCAACAGTTGACACCAATGCGTTTTTACTAAATTCTATCATCCTGCATCAACAAGCATTCAAAGCTGATGGAAACAGTCTGCTTCTTTTGTGCCAAACTATATTACTTGATTTTTTGGTAAGTCTTTAATATGTATCAGTTATGGTTTTCTCTTACCGAAATTCAGTATCTAACGGCAGAGAAAACTTAGATCATATTTTTAACTACAAACTGAGTGCAAACTGGTGTTATTAAACACAAGCTAACTCTAACTATTTATATAGCTCTACTTCCAAGACTTGCACATGTTAAAACTAAGAAGAAACCAGTGCGCTAGTACTAGTAACTAAGTTGTTGTTAACCAGTAATTCAGCAATTTGCACGGCATTTAATGCGGCACCTTTACGAATTTGGTCTCCACACAGCCATAATTCTAGGCTACAGGGATGGGAAATATCTTGACGAATCCTACCAACTAAAACTTCGTCGCATCCGGTTGCGTCTATCGGCATTGGGAAGTAGTTGGTTTGCCAATTTTCAACTAATTTTACTCCTGGTGCTCGACTTAATATTTGTCTGGCTTCATCAGCTGCAAAAGGGGTATCAAATTCTAGGTTAATCGCTTCAGAATGGGCGCGTAGTACGGGAACCCGTACACAAGTGGCAGTGATTTTGATATCTTGACTACCGAAAATCTTCCGAGTTTCGTTAACCATTTTCATTTCTTCCTCGCAGTATCCCGCATCGTTAAGTGGGGTATTGTGGGGAAATAGGTTAAATGCAAGGGGATAGGGAAAAATATCGGTGACAGGTGGTTTCCCTGCTAAGATATCGCTGGCTTGTGCTTGGACTTCTGCCATAGCTTTGGCACCTGCACCACTAGCTGATTGGTAGGTGGCAGCAATAATCCGCTTGATTTTCTTGACTTGATGTAGTGGGTAGACAGCCACCGCCATCAAAATTGTTGTACAGTTGGGGTTGGCGATGATTCCCTTGTGGTTAGCTGCTGCTTCGGGGTTGACTTCAGGAACTACTAGAGGAATATCGGGGATCATCCTGAAAGCGCTGGAGTTGTCGATCATGACTGCACCAGCTTCGACTATTTGATTAGCATATGCTTTAGAAGTGGAACCCCCTGCACTAGCTAAAACTATATCAACTCCATCGAAAGCGCGATCGCTTACTGCTTCTATGGCTAATTCTTCACCTTGGAATGGTAACATCTGTCCCGCACTGCGAGGTGATGCTAGTAATTTCAAACTAGCTATGGGAAAATTCCGATTTTCCAACAGTTCCATCAATTCTCTGCCCACAGCACCAGTAGCACCTAGTATTGCCACCTTGTATTTTTTTGACAAACTGGCTTCCTCCTCGTTATTTGACTTAAATTTAAGATCTGTAAAATAAAAATTGATATTGTTTTTTCGTGGAAAAGTTAACTAAACTAGCATCGTAGCTCTCAAGTCAAAGCTTACAGCCTCAGATCTATGAAAAACCACGTTGAAATTAAAATAATAAAATTAAACTACTTCACTGATAATAAATACACTATCACTGTATCCCTTAATCTAATACATTTACCGTCTTTTAGTCTATGCTGAAAAACCAAATTCAATCTTTGGGACTTCAAATTCAATAATTATCCAATTTTTGATTGTGGAACACAGAGAAGTTGACGGTGTGGGTTTGCATCCCGTCAAACTACCCTACGGGAAGCTGCGCTATGGAGTATCCCTGTATTTTCGGGCAAGACTTCGGCGTGAGCGCTCAGTCGAACGCTGCCCAAACTAGAGGATAATTTATTTTCTGGAAGTCCCTTTTCACAGATTTTTGCATAATTATTGCAGTTTCAGTGTCAACGACATTACTGTTAATTAAACTTTAGGAGGGAGCATCAAAGTCAGAAGACAAGAGGATTTTCTGATTCTGAATCAGAATCAGCCAACATACCAACTGCTTTACCACTAAGATGATGTACTATGATTCAGATGGACTAAAAGTTGCAGGTCGGTATGAAGTAACATCTTGCTCGGTGCAAGCATCTTCAAGATTTAAACAGCTACAGCAATCGTTTTTGCAGGCTGAGATTAAAAACACAACCTCATACTTAAAGATACCACAACCATGAGACACGAGAAAAATAACTAATTCTTCCGGTTGCGGTGTCAAGTAAAGTCTTAATAAGTTAATGCTGATATTTTCAGCGATCGCTAACTCAAAGACATTAGAATCTAGCATCAGTTGGCAGTAAACTCAGTTTCTGCGTCAATCCATTTCCATATTCTCATGTCTTGCTTCCTGAAAGCTTTCTGAACGGACAAGCTGTAGAGCGAATGTGCCTCAAGTAAAAATATTCAACATCGAGATAAAAAATGAAAGTCACCCAGGAGAAACTTCCCGCAAGTCAGATTGGTCTAGAAATAGAAGTCACCCCAGAAACCACAAAACAGACGTACGAACAGGTTGTGAAAAACCTCAGCCGTACTGTTAACATTCCTGGGTTTCGTAAAGGTAAAGTGCCACGGGCTATACTTTTACAGCGGTTGGGAAGCGCCCGCATCAAAGCCACAGCTTTAGAAGAAATTATCCAAGATGGCATCAACCAAGCCATTAAACAAGAAGATATTCCCGCAATTGGTCAACCACAATTACGTTCTTCCTTTGATGATTTAGTCAGTGGTTACGAACCAGGACAACCACTAACTTTTTCTGCCGCAGTTGATGTACAGCCAGAAATAAAAGTTAACAAATATACTGGCTTAGAAATCAAAGCTGAAGAAATCAAAGTTGATCCAGAACGGGTTGACAAAACCCTAGACGACGAACGCCAACAGATGGCAACATTGATACCAGTACAAGGTCGTCCCGCACAATTGGGAGATGTGGCAGTAGTTGACTTTAAAGGAGTTATTCCTAAAGCAGAAGGTGAAGAGGGAGAAGATGAACCAATTTCTGGTGGTGAGGCTACCGACTTCCAAGTGGAACTACAAGAAGACCGTTTTATTCCCGGTTTTGTCACTGGTATGATTGGCATGAATCCGGAGGAAACCAGAGAAATTTCCGCCCAATTCCCCGATCCCTATGCTAACCCAGATTTGGCAGGGAAAGCAGCCCGATTTACCGTCACCCTCAAAGAAATCAAAGAAAAAGAACTTCCGGAATTAAATGATGATTTTGCGAAAGAAGTGAGTGAGTACGAGACTTTGGCAGAATTACGGAGTTCTTTAGAACAACAGTATCAAAAAGAAGCCGAAGACCGGACTAAATCCAATAAACAAGAAGCCTTTCTCAAAGAATTACTCAACCATATCGAAGCTGATTTACCAGAAACCATCATCGATAAAGAAATCGATGCCATGCTGATGCAAACTGCAATGCGGTTACAGCAGCAAGGTTTGGACGTAAGAAAATTATTCACCCAAGACGTGATTCCCAGATTGCGGGATAATTCACGGGAAGAAGCCATCGAAAGGGTAAAAAGATCTTTAAGTTTACGAGAAATTGGCAAACTGGAATCCATCAAAGTCAGTGAAGCAGAAATAGAAGCCCGTGTGCAAGAGTTAAAGGCTGAATATGCAGATCAAGATGTTGATGAAGATCGCCTACGTTCAATGGTGGAAAATGATTTATTAACAGATAAGATTTTCGATTGGTTATTCGCTAATTCCACAGTGGAATTGGTGGCAGAAGGTTCTTTGGCTCCAAAAGAGGAGCCAGAAGTAACAGAAAATACAGAAAATACAGAGGGAGAAGAAAATCCAGAGGCAACCGAACCACAATAGAATCTTAGTTGTCAGTTAAATAATTAATAATTAACTCTCAAAGAAAAAATCCTAGTTACTAGTAGTACAGCACGGCGCAAATAACCAGACCATTATTTAGCCCTGAAAAGCCAAATAATAAACGGTTTTCCCCACTACCTACTGCCTACTCACTACTGCCTTGACCTACTAGTACTGTCTCAACCAGGATGCTCTGTATTCAATACAGAGCATGTCATCCAGGCTTAAAAACAACAAAAGTTAAACTCTAAGGTAGTGTAAAAAGCCTGTAATTATGGTGTAATATTCCGATAAATGTCAGACTAAATGTAGTCAGGTTGTCTAGAGAATTTGTACAATAGAACCATATAAATTCAGCAAAACTACCAATGTCCCCTCCAGTTAAATTAGAGGGAAATATAAATAAGGCATAATAGTGGTTAGAGTATACCTAAGATATTAATCTTGTTCGCTGCTTTCGGCGGTTTAGACTCCGGATGATGCAAAGCATTAAGCAATACTCCGCAGAACTAGTGCCGTCGCGTCACTGCCCAATGTTCCATAGATTGTCAAACCTTCTGTTATGCTTGTATCGCAATCGGCAAATAATCCCATCAGTAGCTTGAGCCAACCCCAAATTAATTCCCTCGGCATCCCTGGCAACACCATTCCTATGGTGGTAGAACAATCGGGAATGGGAGAACGTTCGTTTGATATCTATTCCCGTCTGTTACGAGAGCGAATTATCTTCTTAGGGACACCCATCGACGATAATGTCGCCAACTCTATTGTTGCCCAACTACTATTTTTGGATGCAGAAGATTCGGAAAAAGATATTCAATTATACATAAACTCTCCGGGTGGTTCTGTTTATGCCGGAATGGCAATATATGATACCATCCAGCAAATTCGTCCCGATGTTGTCACCATTTGCTTTGGTTTAGCAGCAAGCATGGGGGCATTTCTGCTTACATCCGGTACTGCGGGCAAACGGATGTCATTACCAGATTCCCGAATAATGATTCACCAACCCCTAGGTGGTGCTCAAGGGCAGGCAATTGACATCGAAATCCAAGCTAGAGAAATTCTCTACGTCAAGGCAGAATTAAATAAAATGATGGCACACCACACCGGTCAGCCATTAGAAAGAATTACTGCTGATACTGAAAGGGACTTTTTTATGTCCGCTGAAGAAGCAAAAAACTACGGCTTGATTGATCAA
Source organism: Calothrix sp. PCC 6303 (assembly GCF_000317435.1). Taxonomy (NCBI): domain Bacteria; kingdom Bacillati; phylum Cyanobacteriota; class Cyanophyceae; order Nostocales; family Calotrichaceae; genus Calothrix; species Calothrix sp. PCC 6303. Next base: position 4,080,878 of record NC_019751.1, on the reverse strand, counting down.
GTTATCACCAGACAAAATCTTCCCAACCCTGGGGAAAACGTCACCATTCTGAAATAAGAGGCTGGTATGTCTAAGTACGACTCCCATTTAAAATGTTCGTTTTGTGGCAAGTCTCAAGAGCAGGTGCGAAAGCTCATTGCAGGACCAGGAGTCTATATTTGTGATGAGTGCGTAGACTTGTGCAATGAAATACTGGATGAGGAGTTGCTCGACACCAGTGGGGCTACAGCTTCCCAACCTGTCCCCAAGTCAGAACCACCTCAAAAACGCCGCGCCAATTCTGGTAATCTTTCGTTTAATCAGATACCCAAACCACGAGAGATTAAGAATTATTTAGATGAGCATGTAATTGGTCAAGATGAAGCCAAAAAAGTGCTTTCTGTAGCTGTTTACAACCATTACAAACGATTAGCGATCGCGCAATCAAAAGGAACAGGTAAAAATTCCGCTGAAGATGCCATTGAACTGCAAAAATCAAATATTTTGCTCATTGGACCAACTGGTTGTGGTAAAACACTCCTGGCACAAACCTTAGCCAAAGTTCTAGATGTTCCCTTTGCAGTAGCTGATGCCACCACCCTCACCGAAGCGGGATATGTAGGGGAAGATGTGGAAAATATCCTGCTGCGGCTGTTGCAGGTGGCAGAATTAGATGTGGAAGAAGCCCAACGCGGCATCATCTACATTGACGAAATCGACAAAATTGCCCGCAAAAGCGAAAATCCTTCAATTACCCGTGATGTATCGGGGGAAGGTGTACAGCAAGCACTACTAAAAATGCTGGAGGGAACCGTAGCAAATGTTCCCCCCCAAGGTGGACGGAAGCATCCTTACCAGGATTGTATTCAAATTGATACCAGCAACATCCTATTTATCTGTGGTGGTGCCTTTGTCGGACTGGAAAAAGTAGTGGAACAGAGAACTGGTAAAAAGTCAATGGGCTTTGTGCAACCAGGGGAAGGACAATCAAAAGAAAAACGGATTGCCGATACACTACACCATTTAGAACCAGACGATTTGGTTAAATTTGGGATGATTCCTGAATTTATCGGACGTATCCCCATGGTAGCTGTTGTGGATCCACTAGATGAAGATGCATTAGTGTCGATTTTGACACAGCCCCGCAGTGCCCTCGTGAAGCAGTATCAGAAACTGTTGAACATGGATAACGTTCAACTAGAATTCAAGGGTGAAGCCTTGCGTGCGATCGCCCAAGAAGCCTATCGTCGAAAAACGGGTGCCCGTGCTTTGAGAGGCATCATCGAAGAATTAATGTTGGATGTGATGTACGAGTTGCCATCGCGTAAAGACGTAAACCGCTGCACAATCACCAAGGAAATGGTGGAAAAACGTTCAACAGCAGAGTTGATTGTTCATCCATCATCATTACCTAAACCAGAATCAGCGTAATTCAAAATAAATTCTTTCATCACAGATACCCGACTTTTGCTCAAAAGTCGGGTATTTCGTCCTAGATTTTGAAGTCATCAACCCAAACCCAGTTCACGCTTCAATAGATTAATTGATTTCTCACCAATATAATTATCGCAGCGAATCAGCTTCGGTGGACGAATAATATCTTCTAAAACAGCCTGCATCGCATTTTGAACCGCACTAAAGCTTTTTTGATCGGTACAAAAAATCACCTGCGCTCGTTTAACAATGGCGTGCAATTTGTAGTTATCCTTGGGTTGAGAAGTCATAACTAAGAGTTCATCGCCACGTAACCCGTGTAAAATTACCTCAGTAGCCCGAAGAATACCCGAACTCAAACTAGCAATCCCAATACAGCTATCCTTTGCCAACACCTTAACCATACTCATTTCCTTTGCATAGTCATGGATGTCGAGGGGGATAACCCGTACTGCCTTTGGGGCTGCTAGGGCTTCCACTTCCCCAATAAAATAGCGGCTAGTGACAACAGTTGCCGAGGTGGTTTTATCTAACACCGCCGATAGTTCCTCAGTTGCCACCAACTGTACAGGAATTCTCAAGGCTTGTTCCAATTCATCCACAATCAGTTCACCCGCACCAATATCCTGTAGTTGCACTGCCACTAAAACACGGGCACTACAGCGCAAGCGCCAGTCTATTTCCGCTAAGAAAATCTCCCTAGCTTGGTTGAGGGTACATCCCTGGGAAAGTAAATTATCTAAGGATTGTTGTACTTCTTTATACGCTTGGGGATATTGCTCCAAAATTGGAGAACGGAGGCGACTACCCCCCTCATGCCCTTGGGCACGAACGTAGATTCCAGAACCAGCTAGACTTTCGACAAAACCGTCATCTTCTAGCTGGCGATATACTTTACTGATAGTATTTCGATGTAATCCAGTTTGCATTGCTAATGCTCGCGTGCTTGGTAGCTTATATCCAGGTGGATACTGCCGAGACGCGATCGCAAAACGAATCTGATTAAACAACTGGGTAGATGCGGGAATTTCACTGTCCGGCTGAATACGGAACTGAATCATTAACAAACCTCTGAACTTTTAAGTACTAACACAGAGCCATCTGTCTGTACTACTGGTTAAATATTTTATTCATACATTGAATTAGAAACAGCGGGATTTTCTCATGCCCTTAATGCCGTAAATTGATAACCTAATTGCAGGCAGTACTGGGATACTGACATAGTAATGCATTTAACACACACATAGCACTAGTAATAACTATTATGACAGAGAGCGTAATCGATACTTCAAACATTAAGATTTTACAAGGTGACTTAAAAATATCCGCGTACCTGGCAAAACCTAAAGCTCAAGGTATTTACTCAGGAATTGTAGTTTTGCAAGAAATTTTTGGTGTTAACGCGCACATTCGAGAAGTTACAGAAAGAATTGCCCGTGAGGGATATGTGGTGATAGCACCTGCACTCTTTGAACGGCAAGCACCTGGCTTTGAAACAGGTTACACACCAGAAGCAGTGGAAATTGGTCGCCAATACGCTTGGGGACAAACCCAAGCATCCCAACTCTTGAGTGATATCCAAGCTGCCATTAATCATCTCAAAACATTAGATAATGTAAAAAAAGATGGCTTCGGCTGCATCGGTTTTTGCTTTGGCGGTCATGTTGCTTATCTTGCTGCCACTTTAGCAGATATCAAGGCAACTGCTTCATTTTACGGTGCCCGGATTACAGATGCGACTCCTGGCGGGGGTGCTGCCACTCTCACACGGACATCGGAGATCAAAGGTGTAATCAATACTTTCTTTGGGATGGGAGATACTAGTATTTCCCCTGAGGAAGTAAATAAAATTGCCTCAGAGTTGGAAAAATATCAGATTCCCCATCGTGTCTTTCGCTACGATGGATCTGAACATGGGTTTTTCTGCGACCATCGTGGCAGTTATAATCCATTAGCTGCAAATGATGCTTGGGAAAAAGTAAAACAATTGTTTGTAGAACAACTTTAGTTAAATTAACTAGTGTCAGCAAGTAAAATTCACAGAAGTTAGAGAAGCTTTCTCTGACAAGACATCTGGGTAAAATTAGATAAAATTAAATTTTTTCTAAATTATCCACTGTACTTAGGATTTATTTTCCCATCTAGTTTCCTTAACTAAATATTAATTTAACTTCAAAAGTCATGGATTCAGACGCAAAACTTTCTCAAAAGGCTGATTCGTCATTTACAATGGACGACTTTGCCAAAGCACTAGAACAACACGACTACCAGTTTCAAAAAGGACAAACAGTCCATGGTAAGGTGTTTCAAATCGATCATGATGGTGCCTATGTTGATATTGGTGGTAAAGCATCGGCGTTTTTACCCCGCGATGAGGCTTCTTTGAGAACAGTTACCGATTTATCAGAGATTTTACCCCTCCAGGAAAAATTAGAGTTTATTATTATTCGGGAACAGGATGCTGAAGGGCAAGTTACTCTTTCTCGGCGACAATTAGAAATTCGCCACATCTGGGAAAAGTTAATCCAGATGCAGGAAGCTAGTCAAACCGTGCAAGCGAAGGTGACTGGCGTGAATAAGGGGGGAGTGAATGTTGAGGTGTTTGGGTTGCGGGGATTCATTCCGCGATCGCATTTAAGTGAGCGTGACAATTTAGAATCACTTAAAGGGCAAACTTTAACCACCAGCTTTTTGGAAATTGATCCCAATACTAAACGGATGGTGCTTTCACAGCGTTTAGCCAGTCGTTCGGCTAATTTCAGTATGCTGGAAATTGGTCAACTTGTTGAGGGTAAAGTTACCGGAATTAAAGCTTTTGGCGTGTTTGTGGAGTTAGATGGTGTCAGTGCTTTGCTACACATTAAACAAGTTACCCAAAAATATATCGACAACCTGGAAAAAGTCTTTCAAGTAGGACAGCAAATCAAAGCTGTCATTATTGATATTGATGAAGGTAAAGGACGTATCGCTATTTCTACTAGGGTTTTGGAAAACTTCCCAGGGGAAATACTGGAAAATATGGAAGAAGTAATGACTTCTGCCGAAGCACGCGCTGAAAGGGCTAAAAGTCAAAGTGGACAATAAATAATCTCTGTGATGAATTTCTAACTTTTGACTTTCAACAGCTAAAAACTTCCGGAAGTTTAATCTTCCGGCAAGCTTCCCTATGGCGTTTCCCAAGCAAACGAGGTACACCCCACCGCACTGTCGCCCACCCTCCCCTTGGTAAGGGTAGCGTTAGGGAGAGGTAATCTTAGATTTCACGAGAGTGGGAAAGGCTACAATTAGGCTTTTTTAAGTCAAATTCAGTGATCATACCTCTAAGGAAGGTTTACGCATTCTCCCGAATTAAGGGAAGTGTAGGAGATGTCACCCACAGGAAAGCCACATAACCACCGCCAATTCAGCCTAATTGGATGACTACCGTATAAATACTGAATTTGAATCCTGTTCTGCGTAAGTATTTCCGAGCATCTGCTGACGCATTTTCCGAAAATATTATGGTACTTTACATTTAGCGTTCCTCTGCTACTGAGGGTGGAAACCCCACCTTCTAGCAGTTTTTTTTGTTTAAATTGGTTTTGGCAAAAAAATCCTGTTAAACAGATATTTTTTCTAGCCATCGACATTATATTTCCCGAATTCAGTTATCTCTTATTGAACCAAGCGACAGTAAATCTACTGAAGCAACCCGAAACTCTACAATCAATATTTCGGGATAAATGCGGAAGCAATAATTGGAAATATCACGGTATTCTACACTTAGCGTTCCTCTGCTACTGAGGGTGGAAACCCCACCTTCTGGCAGTTTTTTTAGTGCAATGTTCGGTTTTCTCTAGTTTCCCCCTATAGCTACAGCGTGGGTAGTTAAATATTGGCTGTTAGGTGGTAGCTACAAAGCCGATAAATAAACGACAGTTCAACAGAACGTAAATCACCAGGCCATTATCGAATTCTGGAAAGTCCAGTAATAATAGATTTTGCCCTACTGCCCGCTCACTGCTGCCTTGATCTACTAGTGGCACTTTGAGAAATTCATTTTCTAATTGTTGTTAGTATAGCTAAAAAACAAATAATCTAAAGCTATATTATTTCAGATTTGGGTGAAGTACCCCAACCTGCTTCGCTGAGGTTAGGGCTTCTAACATCATTGAATCAGTGACGGTTTTATTCGTCTTCGGAGTTTCCCGTCTCAACCGCCGTTGCCACGTTAGGGACTCCTATACTCCTATTTCTAGAAGTTCGGGACTGAACCCGATGATGGTCTTACACAGCGTCCACAGGCAGCCGCTCGTCTACCACAGGCAGTTAAAAGTGTTCTCTGTCGAAAAAACCTTTAGCCCAAATGTAAAAATTGCAAGTTCAGCCTAGAATCAGCCTTTAGCTTAACCTAAATTATCAAAGTAGCAAGTTATTTTCTTGCGTAACTTCTCAATTATGGCAGTGCAATTGCCCTAACCTATCGTTGAATTTAGCTAAAGTATTGCTATCTTTACTCTGCTGACCTCAGTATTACCACTTAACCTGGAAAAATAAAGGAAAATATTTCGGGATAAATGCGGACGCACCTTCTAGAAATATCGTGGTACTTTACACATTAGCGTTCCTCTGCTACTGAGGGTGGAAACCCCGCCCTCTTAGCGGCTTTTTTAGTTTAACTTAGTTTTTTCAGTAGTGTCTCTATTTTAGTGTATAGAAAATTAAATTTTTTCTAATTTAGAATTTTGGCTACTAACTCACTATGTTAAATCTCAACGGACGGTATTATTGTAGTTAAGTATCTTCGCTGATGTCACCATTGAGTGGACGGTTGTAGATAAACTTCAAAGTGTCACAACTGGTTATTGCTTGATGTATCTCTTCCACATCAGTCACAGTCAGTCTTCGTTGACCCACGCGATCGCATATAATCCCATATAAGCCTGGTTGGTTTTTGGCTCCTCAAACATGAAGGGTATCTCACAGAGGGAGAGGATCTCGTTTTGGAAGAAATACCCTAGAAGGGTATCGCTACAGCAGCAGAGCCAACTGTCATGGGCTATTTGCCAAAACTGATGCTTCCTCACAGGGTACATCACTTAACTAATAACTGATTAAATCATGCGTGTCAAAATAGAAAACGAAGTATTATTCCTTCACCACGAAGATGTACCTGAATATAAAAAAACTGGTTCAATAGTCCGAAATAGTTATTTTTGGTCTTTAAAATCTATTGCTGGAAGAGCAAGAAGGTATACTGATTGGGAATATGAACAGGAAGTTTGGTTTGCATTAGCAAGAATGCTAATGTCCTTTACAGAATCAGGTTATTTAGGATTGAAAGAAACAGTTTTAGAATTTCCTCCTAATTATGGAGAAATTCCAGCAGTATTTAACCTGGTTTCTACTTGGCAATAGTAATCATTATTTATTTAAAGTCACCAAGCAAATTGTTCTGGTGAAAATTTCAGCAGCAATCCCTAATTATCAACTCAATTTATGGTAGCATCGGGTCGTAATATGGTAAGGATGGAAAACTTCTATAAAATTACTTTGTAGAGTATGAAAAAATTCGCTGATGATTTGCGGATCATCGAGATGAAAAGGAAATTCTTGATTAAAACCTTTAGAAAAATACCAGTTAAGAATTATTTTACCCTGTGGTTCTAAAGCTTGATGGAATTTGAGTAACTGCTGACTGGGATTTGGTAAGTGTTCTAAAACATCGAAACACAAAATTGTGTCAAACTTTTCGTTTTGGGGCAAATCTTCATAGCAAATAATTTTTTGTTCTAGTCCCATTTGTTTAACTCGATAACGAACAAAGTTACAGCTAATGGGATTAAGATCGCAGTATATTACTTGTTCTACCTGGGGACAAAGAGCAGTAGCGATCGCATGAGTCCCAATACCACCACCAAAGTCTAATACTCGACCTTGGGCATGAGCGGCAATTAGCCTTAGCATATCACCGATGTAGTCATGGCTAGTGAGGTGCCATGCACCTAATTCAAATAAATAAACCTCTCCAACCTTATCGCTATAAAAAGCGCTTGCTTGTTCCCAATCAAAATCCTTACGACCTAATTCTGCCATCTGCTGTTGCCCAGCAGTCAATTTTGCTTCTAGGGTTTGTGAATCTAGATGTAAAAAGTCTTGAAGATGCTGCTTTAAATGAAATGAGTCTTGCCAATAGCTACTTAGAGAAGACGGGGTTGGGAATGTCAGCATGGTAGATGGTTTTGCAAAGTAAGCTCAAACCCACTTATGATATTACAAAATCTCTTTAAACTTTCATCAGATATTAAATTTCTTCCTCATCAATCATGATGGCATAAAATATAGATTAAATTTTAGCTTCTGCCTCAAATCTTTTACATAACTTAGCAATGTATGAATCATAAGTATATGAAAAAAATAAACCCAGTATCTCGCAAATAAGGGGTTTATTTGATTTGACTATTTCACCAAAATAGATTTGTCTTGCATCTACAAGTAACTAGTACGTCAAGGCAGTAGTGAGTAGGCAGTGTGGGAAAGCCGTTTATTACTCGCCTTTCATGGTCAAATAATGGTCTAGTTAGTTACGCCAAGCTGTACTAGGGCTTGCTGAATAACTATCAAACATTTATTTATCAAAACTTTCGGGATTTTTCTCCGGGAAAAGTGCAAGGAAATAAGGGTTTGAGGTTTAAAAAACGTGCATTTATTTGGGTACAAAAAATGGAAAAAATAACGGTAAAACTGTTCCCTGTTAAGAGTTCCCTACCTCCACTAGAAGACTTTTACAGCTAACGCTGCGCTACGCGTTTCTTGGATGCCCGAAAGGGCTATACAGCAGATCCTAGCTATATTATATATTGAATTTAAATTGTCTGACTATGAGGCTGTTGGCAACTTTTGAGTTCGACCAGTTTGTTGACTTTTTACCCGACTTGTTAACTGCAATTCGTGGACAATTGGCAAACGCTCTTGTTGATAATCAAGTAATGCTTGTCGAATTGTTGTCGAAGACTGTAAATATTTCGATAATAACACTGCATCTTGAAGTCCACTACTCATCCCTTGGGCGCGAGCCGGACTTTTAGCATGTGCAGCATCTCCCAAAAGTACAATATTTCCTGATACTATTTGGGGTAATGGGTCAATATCGTAGGAATATCGAGTAACTATATTTTCTGATGGAGTAATTTCAATAGTATGACGCATTGCTTCGGGAAGTTTTTGTAATTCATTTGAGGGAATCTCACAGTTTTTTGGTATTAATATCCCCTGCTCATCTTCTGGTTGTTGGTGCTCAATAAAAAATCCCCAATGCAAGCGCCCATTACCAATATCAAAGGCATTTGCATAGACACCACGAGCACGAATATAAACTATAAAATGGTTATCGGGACAAACTTCTGTACTTGGTAAAATACCTCGCCAAACAATATCACCTAAATAAGATGGCTTTATTCCCGGTGCAACGAAATTCCGGACTTGAGAATTTAATCCATCTGCGCCCACCAACAAATCTCCTTCCCATTGTGTCCCATTCCTAAATTTAGCTACAACCTTATCATCTACGGATTCAATTGAGTCTAAATAATGATCGAAATGCAAACATTTAGAAGGAACTCGACTCAGCAAGGCTTGAGTAATATGTTCTCTGTGAATTGTCAAACTGGGAAATCCATATTTTATTTCCGTGTCCTCCGCAGACTCAGAACTAACTAAGTTACCCAACAAATTGCGAAACTCATAAGTACTAACCTTGACCCCAGCTTGAATTACTTCGTCACATAGTCCTCTACTATGGAATGCTAGTGCTTCTAATCCATTTGGTATTAATAAAATGCCACAACCCTCAACCCTTGCTTGAGGTGCCCGTTCAAATAAAGAAACCTCAAAACCCGCGTTTTCCAAAAGAATACTTAAATACAGTCCAGTCGTACCGCCACCGACAATTCCAACTTTTTTCGGCGTTGAAATCATATAATATTCCTTTTTAATAGTATTTACATAGCTAAGTTGACATATTTAGTAAATATTAACAAAAAAATCTTGACAGACAAGCCTTAATATAGTTTCGCTAACAATTCTGATCTACCAGTCTGAATGATTCCAGCTTTACGAAGGAGAAAGCTCCAAATTCGTCATAATTAACCGTCATCTGTTGCATTTGAAATGGTGTTACTAACCAATTTGTAGTAATTGCAAACTCTTTGCCGATACTAACTCGATTGGGGCAACTTAAAGAAATGCCATCGGGGAAGAAGAAGGTTTCGCTATTTTGAGTGATAAATTGTAATTGAGTTTGTGTTGCGAGAGAAGCTTCTAAATCTGGTGTCATTGAAATTGAACTACCTTGCCAATTGCCGCTAAAACTGCGTTTTGGTAGTACATCAACATTATTAGACCAATGTTGACTGGGCAAACCATTAGCATCTTCCCGAATGGATACCGTTTTTGTCAAACTGCCGTATTCATCGTAAATAACATACACACTGATGCGTAAATGCTCATGTTTTAAAATGAACTCAACTGCAAAAATAGAGTTATCTTCCAATATTTTTGTTACCCATGCAGCAGCACCATTATCAAAAAATAATGCTCGCATTGATGGGTTGTCTGAATGATGAATTCCATCAGCTAAATTATCTGAAGATTTATGCAGATGCCATGCTTTTTCTCTTTCCCCACCATTTGCATATTTAAAGCGATTAACTTGATAAATCTCTGTTTGGTTGTCGTTTATTTTAAAGCTTCTGAGACTTTGAAAAGATTCTATGACTGTTTTTTGGGGTGTATATCTTGTCCAAATACCATACCAGTCATACATGTGATGATCGCAGAGATTTTGCCAGTTTCGCTCGTATAAATCTATAGCCATCGTAAACAATCAAATATTTTTTTATGATATCTTTTTTTTAATCGAATAAGAACTAGAGAGCGAGAAACAGGGTGAAGATTTCCAACACCGCGAAGTTATCTCTCACTCGCATCTCAACAATTAGAATCTAATTCCCAATTGACCATTTAAGCCACGTACTGAATTATAACCAGCACCTACAAATATATTCTTAGTGGCTCCAACTTGGACACCACCAGAGAAGGCAACACCTTTATCATTAGAATAATATCCTAAGCCAACATAGGGTGATACGATAGGCAGTGATAAGAATTTCAACACATCTACACCTGTTGAACCATCGGGACCAACCCCCAATTCTGCACCGATACCTAAAGCCTTAGCACCAACAGAGTAGGTGACATCTCCCTCGCTACCCCCAACTGAACCCCAAACCTGTGGGACAATCTGAGCATTTCCGCGTTGAGGGGTAAAAAAAGTTAGGAAACCGATTGATGCGATGATAGTTTTTGCGATTAGCCCCGTTTTCATATTTTTCTCCTCTTAGTAATAATTGCCACATATTTATTTACTGTGACGAACTCTTTATTACTAGTGTGCCCAGTTTACAGGATTATTGCCCAGGGTTTCTAGTACTTGATTAATGAGATGATAAGGGGTGTGATACCCTTAATAACTTTGGCGAAGTTGGGAATATCAATACCCACAACTTGATATTTTTAAGCAATACTGGTACATGAAACTTTAAACAGAGTCCCAAAATGGAAGTTCGTGCTACGAATACGCCACTATTAGAGTGGGTAGGTGATGGTTTGGTGGTTGGTTTATTTGAAGATAATATAGAAATAACTGGCGAACTAGCAAATTTGGATCAGAAATTTGCTGGTGTATTAAAAGAGTTAGTCGCTGAAGAAGAATTTAAAGCAAAACCAGGTAGTTCTGTTGTCACCCGCATTGGTGGTGCTGTTCGGAAAGTTATTTTGGTAGGTTTGGGAAAATCAGACGCTTTCCAACTAGAAGCAGTGCGTCGTGCTGCTGCTGTTGCTGCGAGAATTGGACAGAAGCAAAAGTGTAAAACTCTGGGTATCAGTTTACCTATGGTTGGCGGTGATGCCGCAGCTACTGCCCAAGCTATTGCAGAAGGTGTACAGTTGGCGTTGTTCCAAGATAACCGTTTTAAATCGGAAAGCGAAGATAAACCGACACAGGTGGAAACAGTAGACTTACTGGGTTTAGCTGGAGAAGAAGATGCAATTACCCTAGCCAACAAAATCACTGCTGGGGTGATATTAGCACGGGAATTGGTGGCAGCACCAGCCAACGCCTTGACACCAACTAGTATGGCAGAAATTGCGAGTGCGATCGCGTCCGAGACAGGAATGCATCTGCAAATTTTGGAACAGGCAGAATGTGAAAAACTCGGTATGGGTGCGTTTTTGGGTGTTGCCCAAGCCTCCGAATTACCACCAAAATTTATCCATCTCACCTACAAACCTCAAGGTACACCCCGCCGCAAACTTGCCATAATTGGCAAGGGTTTAACCTTTGATTCGGGTGGTTTGAATATTAAAGGTGCAGGTAGCGGCATCGAAACCATGAAAATCGACATGGGTGGTGCAGCGGCAACATTGGGTGCAGCCAAAACCATTGGTTTGTTAAAGCCAGATGTGGAAGTTCACTTTATCTCTGCCGTCACCGAAAACATGATTAGCGGGCGGGCTATGCATCCTGGGGATGTCCTTACCGCCTCAAATGGCAAAACTATCGAAGTTAACAACACCGATGCTGAAGGGCGTTTAACCTTGGCTGATGCCTTGGTATATGCTGATAAGTTGGGTGTGGATGCCATCGTGGACTTGGCAACCCTTACAGGTGCTTGTGTGGTTGCTTTGGGTGAAGATATCGCCGGATTATTTACCCAAAATGACGACTTGGCAAAGCAGTTGGAAACAGCATCGGAAGCCACAGGCGAGAAATTTTGGCGGATGCCGATGGAAGAGAAATACTTCGATGGTTTAAAGTCGGGAATTGCGGATATGAAAAATACTGGACCCCGTGCAGGTGGTTCCATCACTGCATCCCTATTCCTAAAGCAATTTGTTAAGGATACTCCAGCTTGGGCACACCTTGATATTGCTGGTCCCGTTTGGGCTGATAAGGAAAGTGGCTATAATAACGCTGGTGCCACAGGTTTCGGCGTTCGGGCTTTGGTAAGTTGGGTATTGAGTTAGGTTAACGTTGGTATTACCAGAGAAATCAGGTTATACCAATTCAAATAATGATTGCAACACATCCAACGGTAGAGACGTAGCACTGCTACGTCTCTACAAATATCTATCTGTCGGATTGTTTTTTCAAATTGGTATTATTCACGACTTCTCATTCTCAGGGGAAACCCGGTTTTCATCATCAAATTCATGATTGTCATGCTGAGTGGTGGAAAAACCTGGTTTCGGAAATCTCCGCTTTTGACAGATTTAAATACTCACAGGACTATGCTGCATATCGCATAATTTCCACCTCAGCACCTTTATTAACTGATTCTTCAGCACGTTGTAAAACTTGTTCGGTGACAGCAGCACTTAAATAATATTCACCGCAATTATTACAAACATCTGCTGGCACACCTTTGAGAATAATGATGGTATCATCTCGTTCTAAAGTTACTGTTACTAATCCTGGTTGAGTATTACCATGTTTACAAATAACGCAAGCATTCATATAAAATATCGGTAAAATATTTTCTCAAGGAAAAATTCGATAAATATCTTTACGATGTGCAACTCGCTGACAAATTAATGTTTGTGTTTCTTTGTCTACAGAAAGACCTATTCTCTAATCACCTACACGAATTTTATATTTATCATCGTAGCCCTTCATTATTTTGCAAATAGCCTAATTCAAAAGGATTTTCTGACTCTAGTTCTTGAAAGACTATTGGTTCAACCCTCGCTTGGACATCTTCAGGTAAGTTCGCCAAATCTTTTAAAAACCTTTTTGTATATTCAGTTTTCCACATTCTTGTTCTTCAAATATTGATAATATTTCCAAGCTTCATCCTTAGCGAAGCGTTCGTCATCTTCTGATTCTTCGATTAACTGTACTAAGCCGTAATTTTCCAATATTTCTTCAATTTTTTCAAACTCAGCGATAGGAATTTGCACAGCAATCGGCTGTTGATTTTCATCCGTAACGTAATTTTTAGTTATTTCTAGCATTTTTCTAATATCTGATTGATTATCGGTATTTTCTATTTACTATTTTGACGTTGTTATTCCACAACTAGCTGCGTCGCCAAATCTTGATCGAGCCATCATTATCGCTACTAACTAGAATTTGCCCATCACGACTAAATATTATGGAACTTATTTGTGATGAATGACCAGTCAAAGTAGCAATTTCATTTCCAGAAGCCACGTCCCAAAGTTTAATTGTGTTGTCAGAACAACTACTAGCTAATATTTGCCCATCAGGGCTAAAGGAAAGCAAATCAGAGTAACTAACAATAGAACTATTTATAGTGTAAAGTTGATTTCCGTAAGGAAGTTCCCACAGTTTGATACATTTATGGTTGCTACTTGCTAAAATCTTTCCATTCGGACTCAAAGTAATTGTAGAATGTGCTTCAGGATAGGTATTAATAGTACGAACTGGTTTGCCAGTTTTTACTTCCCACAGCTTAATTTTACCAAAGCTGCTACCAACAAAGCTGACATCATAGCTGATACTGACTAAAATCTTTTTATCTAGACTCAAAGCAATACAGTTAGTATATTCAGAGTCAATAATAGTACAAATATTTTGACCAGTGGCTGCATTTGCTAGCCTTATATTATATTCATCTATATCTGAGTTCTTTCCAGCTACAGCTAAAATTTCCCCGTCTTGGCTGAATGTGATTGCATTGATGAATGCACCTAACCCAGGCAGCTTATTCAGCAGCAAGTCATGTGGTCGAGTATCAACAGTTCTAATTTTTCTACCAGTAGCTACTTCCCAATGTATCGTCTCTTCTCTTGTAGCACTAATTAAAATCTTCCCGTCGAAACTAAAAACTATAGTTTTATATTCATGTCCAAAACGACGGATGAAAGCGCCACTACGTACGTCCCATAATTTAAGACCACTGTCACTACTAGTAGCAATAATTTGTCCATCTGGACTAATGGTAAGGCAATTAATACCTTGAACATGTCCACTCAGTTTACAGATTTCACTATACTGACATAGACCATCTAAACTCCATAAAGTGATCCCATGGTTATCAGAACTAACGTTACTCACTAAAGTTTCACCATCAGGGCTAAATTTTATTGATTCAACCCAGCTATCAGACTCGGAAGTCAAGGTACAAATGTTTTGAAGCTTTACCTGTTGCCACCGGTTATGGTTTAAACGCCATAGTTTAATATCACCGTTCTCATCACCACTAGCTAACTTCTCCCCATCGGGACTAAAGGTAAGAGATGTAATTGGCTTGGAATCAGCTTTAATCGAGCATATTTTTTTTCCAGTTGCTACATCCCATAATTTGATGGAACCTTTGGGTGAATAGAAAAAGCCTCCATAGTTGTCGCTAATAGCCAAAATCTTACTATCTTGGCTAAATGCAAGAGCTTGTACATCTTTAGAACGAGAAGAAATAGTACAGATTTCTCTGCCAGTAGCTACGTCCCATAGTTGAATTACTCCGTCTTTACCCCAAAAAACAGATGCTAGAATCCGTCCATCGGGGCTAAAAGTAAGAGGATAATAGTCATCACCAATTGTAATAGTACGAATTTCTTTACCAGTAGCTACATCCCACAGTTGAATTTTGCTGCCACAGTCACGCGAGGAAGCAGTAGCTAATATTTGCCCATCAAAGCTAAATGCGGCGGAATTAAGCTCATCGCCAAATGTACCGAATTCGATAGTGTAGATTTCTTTCCTACTAATTATATCCCACGCACTGAATCCATGGAAGCTAGCACCAGCTAAAATTTTCCCATTTGCACTAAAACTTAAAGATTGGTTAGCAAAAAATTCAAAAGAGTCAATTTCTTGACCATTGGCTACAGACCATAATTTGACACCTTTGTAGACACCACCACTAGCTAATATTTTTCCATCTGGACTGAAGGCAACAGAGGCAACAGAGCTTGCATAATTAGTTATGATTTGTACACATTTCCAGGTTTGAGAAAATGTGATAACAGGTGTTTGAGGTTTAAAATTAGGTTGAGTTGGTTGTATGCGTTTTACTACTTCAACTCCGAACAATTTCAACCACTCCTGCACCGATTGGGGTCGAAATTTGTAATTTAGCGCCATACCCCACATAATTGCCTCATTCACCCTGTCGCTGATGCTCGAATTAAAATCTTTTGGCGCTTTTAGGGTAAAGTTTTGCAGTCTAGCTGGTGCTGGCATGGGCAATTGCCCAGTCACTAAAGCATATAATGTCGCGGCTAAGGCGTAAACATCAATATATTCTCCTCGTTCTGCATCAGCTAAATACTGTTCTGGTGGTGCATAACCGGGAGTGAGACTTTCTGTATGCTGTAAAGCTACACCAGAAATAAATTGTCTAGCAAGTCCAAAGTCAATTAGCACTGCCTCTTGTTTACCTGCACGCATCATGATGTTATTCGGCTTCAAATCCCGATGCAGCAAACCTTTAGCGTGAACTACAGTTAAAGCTTCGCCAATTTGCCGAATATATTCCAGTGCTTCTGCTTCCGGTAAAGCCCCTTTGTTGGTGATTCGCTTTTTCAAATCTTCGCCTGCGATGTACTCCATCGCCATACATGGCAAATTCTCCTCATCAAAGACGTTTTCTACCTGCACAATATGGGGATGACGACATAAAGCTAAACGTAACGCTTCATCCCGGAAATCTTGCCGTAGTTTATCTTGATGTGGTATCCAGTCAGGATGATTCAGGATTTGTTCTCTGAGGGTTTTGATAACTCGTAACTCACCGCTGCGATTTTGAGCGAGATAGGTAATACCAATCCCCCCTTCCCCCAGCTTGCTTTCGATAAAATAGCGATCGCCAAATAACTTCTGCCCTGGATTCCACGCCATAGGTAATAGTTTGTAAATTTTGGTGCTTATTACTTATTACTAGCTAGATAGTAGTGGATTTTGCATGGAGTATGGGCATTTTGGAGAGAATTATCCTAATTTATATCCGCCAACTTTTAGGACTTACGCAATCGTAACGAGAAAAAAAGACTATGAGTAGGCGCAGCCAGCCCTACGGGCTTATGCTAGTCTGCGACAAGCCGCACTTACAGAAGTCACTCCGTGCCTACCGCGTCTACCTTACGTCGCAATGACATAAATGCGTAGTTCTTGCGTAAGTCCTAATTTTATTGATAAACGCTTATCTCGACTAATACCAATTTGAAAAAACAATGCGACAGATAGATATTTGTAGAGACGTAGCACTGCTACGTCTCTACTGTTTGATGTGTTGCAATCATTATTTGAATTGGTATAAGTACAAAAATCTTGCTCTATTCTTCAGAACCTGAACTTTTTTTACCATGAGCTTGCCAAGCTAAATCAATTAAAGCATCCAGAA
Source organism: Calothrix sp. PCC 6303 (assembly GCF_000317435.1). Taxonomy (NCBI): domain Bacteria; kingdom Bacillati; phylum Cyanobacteriota; class Cyanophyceae; order Nostocales; family Calotrichaceae; genus Calothrix; species Calothrix sp. PCC 6303. The sequence continues at coordinate 4,064,061 of NC_019751.1, read as the reverse complement.
TTGCAGTGGCAACAACGGCGTTTCCTTTATTGCTATTAATAGTAATATTGGGAATCAATGAATTTTGTAATTGCTCCTGATTGCTATTTACATCATTAAAGTTTGGAGAAGTGGCGATGATTAATGAGGGTTTAATTTCTTGAGTTTCTATTAAACTCATTAAAGCAGTCAAAGCTGTTTGTGCTTGACCGATCACAAAAATACCTTCAGGATACCTTCTAGCTAAAGTTTCTAAACCCCAAGCAGCGTTAGTTTGGGCGTTTTGAGGACGATTCATCCTCTCTAAACCGCAGAATATTGGATTCGCAAAAGTTTCTTGAATCTCATACGCAATACCTGCTTGTATCATTGGCAAATCAACAACGATAGTTGTACGTGCCGATAGGGCTGCAACTGCCGATTGTATTGCACGTTCAGAGAAATTAATTAGTGATTTATACTCAAAGTCACCAGTAGCATAAATTACTCTTCTTGTAATCTCATACTCCGCTGGTGAAATTAAGCGATCGCCTATTTCATGATCGATGATTGCCAAGCTTTGAGCATCAGTTATGTGCCATTCCATTTTTATCTAGCCCCAAACCACAGCCTTCAGCTTATCAGTAAAATTGTTGGGAGTCAGGTAAGTTGTTCTCATTATTTACCTCTTGTGACTCCCAATTTACCCCTTATGACTCTGCGTTGGATGAAGGACGGCTAAAAATAGGTGATAGGAAAGCCACTAAAACACCCATCAGGAAACCAACTATATTACGGGTTAATGGCAACCACTCTGAAGTTCTTGTTACTACTGGTCCAATACCAAATGCGAGGAATAATATTCCCCATAATGGGGAAAAAATCAATGCCCATTGCCAAGCAAAAATCTGTCCTTCCTTGCGTGGTTGAGCAGCAAAGCCACAAATTACACCCCCAAGTGCGGAACTAATCAAGGTTAAAATCCACTGTTCTCGTGGCAAACCTGGTACAACACCGCAACCACCCTGACGTAGACAGGTTTCCACAGTCTTCATTGTTTGGAAAATTGATTGATCTTCGCCATTTTCGCGGACAAAGTACAAATTCCCAAATCGTGTTTGCAGTTCAATCCAAAATGTGCGGGGTAAAAGTTCGTAGACGGCATCACCCACACTAAAGCTGAGAATGTTTCCACCTCTTGCATCTGCTACCAAGAGGATGCTTTTATCATCCAGACCCCAAAAGTTAATCACTGCGCGTCCAGGGGTGCGGTCGAATTGTGTCAATACTCGTAACTTCCAACCAGTTTCTGTCTGAAAGTCATTTAGTTCTTTAACTAAGTTTTCTTCTTGAACATCAGTTAGGGTTTTTGCTAAATCGATAACCGGGGTAGGATTTGCAGGTAAAAGTTCAGGGTTATCATAAGCGTAAGCTAAATGAGGATTTACTAACCAAAGTGAGCCAGCTAAGAAAAAGACTGCAATAAATGCCAGAATCCGCCGTAAAAGAGAATGTCTCATAGACTTTTTATATAAATCTTGCCAAATGGATGTAAATAATTGCTTCTCAAAACTGAGACAGAAGTTATACATCTTTACACTTTTTAACTTTAATCTAATCTTGGTTACGAAAGCAAAGGGTTTTTAGCTGGATTTTGATGATTTTTGTCAAGCTAGGGTGTGAATAAATCCAACATGATTAATATTCTTCAATCACATCTATTCTTCACCTGACCAATCATCAGCATTCTGGTTGCTAGATTTGGTTGGTATTTCTGGAGTATCAAACTTATTCTCATAATCATTAACCCAATCACCATTACGGTAGCCATTATCTGAAGAGCGTCTGTTTTCTGGGCGTAATTCCCATTCTCGTAATGTGAGAGGTTGCTTTGTTGTGTGGTTGATGGGGCGTTTTGATGGTTTTTGACGGGTGAAGGTTTTCCAGGCTGTTTTTACCCCAACAAATAGGCTACGGGTGCCAATTTGGAGATTTTGAGCTTGTTTACGGGCACTTTCGAGGCTTTGGTCTACTTGTTGTACAGTTTGGGTGACACTTTGAACACCATCACTGACATCTCCAGTCAAGTCTGTGATTTCTAAACTTGTCATGCGGATGGCATCAAGCGTTGGTGGAAGTTCACGGGAGAGGGTATCAAATAGTTTTTCAGCGCTGCGGGCTGCCCGTGCTAACTCCTGCAAGGCTGGAATTGATACAACCAAGACAGCAGTGAGGCTGGTGGCGACTAGGAGAATAGAAAATCCCAGCCAAAACAGGGGTTCAGTCACGGTAAATGCGGTAATTTTAGTTACTTAGATGGGGAGAATTTGGATCTTCTGAGTCAATGTCATCATCAGTGTTCTGTGTTTTGAGAACTTGACTCTCACGCTGGGTGGCTTCGATTCCGGATGCGATCGCATCACGTAACCGTTCTAGTGTTTCATCCCAATTTCGCACAGCACTCACCGAAAGACGATCTGCTTGCAACTGGACGCTGGTGGATAAATCTTCTGCTAATTCTGGTAAAGCATCGGCAGATTTTTTCAACAGTTTACGAGTTTCGCGTCCTGTGCGGGGGGCAACCAATAAACCTGTTAAGGTTCCAATTGTCGCCCCTAGCATCAAACCGCCAAAAAATACTCCAGAACGGTTATTAGACATTATATATTTCCTCTCCTTACAACCATTCTATTCGGGTTTCTACAACCTTGTAAGCCCTAAACAACAATACTTAGGATTAGCAATTAAATAATATACATATACTGTGGAATGGGCAGCGTTCGATGGTTCCTGAGCCTGTCGGAACGAAGTGTACCGGAGGTAAGGACTGAGCGCTCACGCCGAAGTCTTGCCCGTTGATCTAATTATGCAGGCGGGATGCCTGCTCTATAAAATCAAAACTTGCATTGTATTTAACCAGTTACCAGTTATCAGTCAAGAGTGATGTGTTTATCGTTGGGAATAAGAGTCCCCCACCAATTGCTGGTCGGCGTTGGTGGCGGGTTTCAATCCCCCACCATACGCCTTGATAAGTGTTCACTGTTTACCGTTCACTGATTTAAGCTCCTAATTCTTTCAGTTCCTTCTCTTTATCTAGACGACGTTTTTTGGCATAAAGTTGAATTGTCACAGCCATCAACACCACTAAACCGAAAATTACCCAAGCGGTGACATCTGTTGGTAAGTTGTCTTTGAATATTACCAACATAACAATTATGACTAGCAAAATTGTTGGTGCTTCATTCATTGCCCGCATTTGTTGACCTGTCCACTTACAGGTTCCTTGCTCTAACTGTTTCATCAACCGACTACAGTAGTGGTGATAAACCAGCAATAATCCCACAAAACCTAATTTAAAATGTAACCATGTTTGATGTAAAAAATCAGGTTGTGTTACTAGCAAACCAATCGCACAGACGACAGTCACCAACATTCCCGGAGTGGTGATGATATTGTAAAGGCGTTTTTCCATAATTTGATACTGTTTTTTGAGTATCGTCTGTGCAGGTTCTGGTTCTTGGTTGGCTTCGATATGGTAGATAAACAGTCGCACTAGGTAAAATAACCCTGCAAACCACACCACAACCCCGATGATGTGGAATGCTTTAAACCAAGAATAAGCCATAGATATTCAGACTGCCTTTTTGAAACTTGTTTATTTTCATCATAAAAGACAACGACAGTGGCGAATGAAGTGAAGTCTAGAGTTGTTGCAAGTCTTATAGATGGAAAATGGAATCATTAGATTTTTATCACATCTAGCAACCCCAAGATCCCAGAAACCCGGTTTCTCGCCACCCATGAAGGGTTAAACTGCCATCATGCAGGTTTTCAACCACATCCAATAATCTCCAGATCCCAGCAACCAGGTTTCTCCACATTCAACATCACAATTTTTCACTCTTACCAATGCAACCGGGTTTCCCAATGCACCACGACAGTCGTGAAAAGCATATCCCCGACTTATTCAATAAGTCGGGGATCTAAATCGTAAATTTAGGGTGCTGATTTTTCCCGTTCTGGAGGAATTCCTATGGCATCATGTCGCGCAAGCTTTCCATCGCTATCGTGAGCCCGATGAGTTGGGGGTTTCTTACCAAAGCCATATTTGAAAGTGTTAATTAACCAAGTTTGGAAACCATCAACGTAGGTAAATAGGACGGGTACAACTACCAATGTGAGTAAGGTGGAGGTTGTAAAGCCTCCCATGATGGCGACACCCATGGGTTGCCGCACTTCTGCACCTGCGCCAATCCCTAAAGCGAGGGGAATAATACCCGCGATTGTGGCTAAGGAAGTCATTAAAATTGGTCTGAGTCGGGAAGTACAAGCGTCTATTAGTGCGGCACGTTGTGGCATCCCTTCTTGCATGTTAATGATGGTGTAGTCCACCAACAAAATCGAGTTTTTGGTGACGATTCCCAACAACAAGACAATGCCAATTAGGGCATAGATTCCCATGGCTTTTTGGGCAATTAGTAAACCTAGCAATGCTCCACCCAAACAGAAGGGTAGTGCTGCCATAATTGTCAAGGGGTGGAGGAAGTTGTTGTATAAAAGTACCAAAATTGAGTAGATACAGGTGACTGCTAGAAGTAGTGCTAAACCAAAACGACCGAAGATATCCTGCATAATTTTGGCATCCCCGGAGTTACGTTGACGGACTGCGGGTGGTAAGTTTTGCAGAATTGGCAGTTTTTGGCTGCTGGCAATGGCTTCACCGAGGGAAAGTCCTTGTAAGTTGGCTTCTACTGAAACCTGTCGGAGACGATCGAAACGGCTAATAGTGGAGGGTCCACTACCAATTTTGATGTCAGCAACGGCGATGAGAGGAACCGTGGTACCGCTTTGGGTGGGGACACGGAGGTTTTTGATGGTATTGATGTCTGTGCGGGTTTTGGGGTCTATTTGGATGCGGATGGGAATTTGGCGGTCAGGAAGGTTGAATTTTGCTAAATTGGCATCGTTATCACCAATTGTCGCCAGTGAAGCGGTGCGCGCGATCGCATTCACGGTGACACCCAAGTCACCAGCGCGTTTTGGATCTGGTATCACCAAAATTTCTGGTTTGACTAAACTGGCACTGGATGATACTTCCACTACACCAGGAATACCCCGCATTTGTTTCTCTAATTCGTTTGCTGATTTACTGAGGGCTTCAGGATCTTCACTTTGAAGTAAGATAGTCAAATCTTTTCCTCCCCCCACTGCACCCGCACTGGCAAAGCTAATCCTAGCACCAGGAATCTGTTCAAATAGGGGACGGGTTTGGTTTTCGTATTCTAATTGGGAGACTTTTCTTTCTTCTCGCGGTTTGAGTTTGATGACGACTGTAGCTTTATTGACGTTTTGGGTACTGAGAACACTTTCCACCACGGGATTTTGCCGGATTAAATCGGTGGCTTTAGCGGCAACTTTTTCCGTATCTTGAAGGGTGGAACCTGGTGGAAGATCAATGTTGACAGTGGAAATTCCCACATCTCCCCCATCTACTAAGCCTGTGGGAATATAGGGAAGTAACATCAAACTAGCCACGAAAAACACAAGCGCGATCGCCATTGTGGTCAAACGATGCCGTAATGCCGTTTTTATCAGCGAGGCATAGGGACGAAACCGTCGCTTTGAGGAAGATTTCGGCAACGATGGTATTTCTCCCCTGCTCCCTGCTTTTTTCTGTTTTCCCTGTAGTAAATACGCTCCCATCATCGGTGTCACCATCCGTGCAACCAAGGTGGAGAAAATCGTCGAAACAGCAACTGTAACACCAAAGGGTTGGAAAAACTGACCAGGAACACCACCCATAAATGCTACAGGTAAAAATACCGCCACAATTGTCGCGGCACTGGCAACCACTGCCAAACCTACCTCATCGGAGGAGTCAAAAGCAGCTTGTCTAGGTGTTTTCCCCATCTCCATGTGCCGTTCCATGTTCTCGATTTCCACAACGGCATCATCCACCAGGTTTCCCACTGCTAAAGCTAACCCTAATAGGGTCATGTTGTTGAGGGTATAACCTAATGCTTGTTGCACCGCAAAGGTGGGAATAATCGACAATGGTAAGGCGACAGCCGTAATTAATGTTGCTCGCCAATTCCGTAAAAACAACATAATTACAATTACAGCCAGGACTGAAGCCTGAATTAATTCTTCCATTGTGCTTTCGTAAGATTGCCTTACAAAAGTCGCACGGGTAAAAATTTGTTCTAATTTAACATCCGCAGGTAAGCTTTTATGCAGTTCTTCTACTTCTGCCTTTACCCCTTCTTCCACTGTCACCAATACACTACCCGTACTCCGCAGCACCTCGAATGCCACCACAGGTTTATTATTCAGTTTGGCACTTTGGCGAATATCACCAAAACTATCATCGATATTGCCCAAACTGGATAGGGGAATCGAACCACCTTGAGGCAGAACAATTTCATAATTTCGCAGTGCTTCTACACTTTTAGCACTACCCAAAGTCCGGATACTTTGTTCGGTACCACCAACTTCAGCCCGTCCACCAGGTAAATTGATATTTAGAGCGCGAATTTGATCGTTGACTTGGGTTGCTGTAATACCTACCGATTCCAAACGTTGAGGATCTAAATTAATTCGGATTTCTCGATCTACACCACCAAGACGGCTAATTTGGGCAACACCACGCACCCCTAACAAACTGCGGCTAATACTTTGATCAACTAAGTTACTTAGTTCTTCAACCGATCGTTTATCAGATGTCACCGCATAGGTCATAATTGGACCACCAGAAAACTCCAAGCGTTTCACAATGGGGTCATTAACCTCTTGGGGTAAGTTCTGGCGAATTTGCGCGATCGCATTCCGCACATCATTGGTGGCACGATCGGTATTGGTACCCAAAACGAAGTTAATCACAGTGGTGGAGACACCATCTGTGACAGTGGAACGCAACTCATCAATGTTGCCTAAACTGGCAACTGCATCCTCAACTTTTTTCGTCACTTGGGATTCCAGTTCCGCAGGACCCGCACCTGCTTGGGTAACTGTCACCGAAACTGTAGGAACATCAATATTTGGGTTAATATCGACACCCAAAGTAGTAAATGACAACCAACCAATAGCTGTCATGATGGCGAAAATGATGATGGTGGGAACGGGTTTTTTAATCGACCAGGCAGAGATGTTAAATGACATGAGTGGGGGAGTGGGGGAGTGGGAGCAGGGGAGGTAGGGGAAGCAGGGGAGGCAGGGGAAGCAGGGGAGGCAGGGGAGGTAGGGGAGGTAGGGGAGGTAGGGGAGGCAGGGGAAGCAGGGGGAGTAGGGGAGGCAGGGGAAGCAGGGGGAGGTAGGGGAGGTAGGGAAAAAATGATACTTATTACTTAATTACTTGTTACTTATTACTTACTCTCACGGTGTCACCGTCCTTAATATACCCAGCACCATCAACAACAACTTTTTCACCTAGCTTTAAACCAGTTTTTATTTCTACCTTCTCACCGCTGAGAATTTCGCCAACTTCGACCTTTTGCGATCGCACTTTGTCTTCAGCGCCGAATATAAACAAAACTGTGCTGCCATCAGGTTGCGGTTGAATTGCTTTTTGAGGTACCGCAACGCTGGTGGATGTGGTTGTGGTAATGGAACCTGTGGCAAACATTCCTGGTTGTAAGGATTTTGTTGCTGGGATATCAATTTTTACTAATGCTTCTCGTCGCTGCTGGTTAATTACAGGGTCAATTTCTCGCACTTTTCCCTGCACACGCACCTTCTGATCGCGGTTGGATGTGACTTCAACACTGGCTCCCACCTTAACTTGAGACAAACTCACTTCTGGAACCTGTGCCTGTAATTCCAATTGACCATCTTGAATAATGGAAAATAATTTCTGACTTCCACCTGCCAAATTTGAGACTTGTGTCTGCGGTGGAGTTCCCGTAATATCACCTACTCTAATTAATTTTTCCGCCACCAATCCAGACACTGGCGCACGAACTATGGTTTGTCTTAGTTGTGTTTTATACTGTTCTACCTTCGCGGAGTTACTTTTCGTCACCGCTGCTGCACCATTAATATCAGCACGGGCAGTCTTTACAGCCGCTTCTGCACTAGCTACATTTGCTTGAGAGTTAGTAATATTTGCTTCGCTTTGCAGTACCGCAGCACGGGCAGATGCCAAGTTTGTCTCAGCTGTATCTAATAACTGTTGACTAATTGCCCCATCTGTCAGGAGTTTCTTATTTCGATCATAACTGCGTTGGGCATCAAGTAGTCTTGCCTTTGCCTGAATTAAATCGGCTTCCCGTTGCTTTACAGCGGCTTGGGATGCAGATACGGCAGCTTGTTTTGCGAGTAAATCAGCCTGTTTAGAAGAAGTATCAGCTTCCTTGGATTCCACATCTGCCCTGGCTTGGCGAATTTGTTCCTGAAGCAGCGAGTCATCCAAGATTGCCATTGGTTGTCCAGCTTTCACATAGCTGCCAATTTCTACCAACGTTTGTTTTACCTGTAAACCATTAACTTGGGGTAACACAGGAGTTAAATTTCTGGCAGCTACAGTTCCTGTAACAGTCAAACTACGTTCCACCCTTGCGGACTCAGCCTCCCCTACCGTTACCGTCATTGATGGGTTAACCTTTTGTGGGATAGCTTGATTAGTTGCACCTTTTGGAGCATTTCCCTTACCACCAATCAGATGCGTAGCCGAAAGCGCGATCGCAATTCCTAACCCAGTACCTGCTAACAGTGGTGTTAACCAACGTCGCTGCTTTGTACCTGGTTTTTCGACTTCCAGATCCTCGTCTGAGAGGATTTCCTGTACTTCTGAATCCGAAAAATCCTGCTCACCCACGGTTGTTCCTCCAATTCTGCCCCAGCAAACTTCAAGCAGTTTTTTTAAGAAAGTTTGAGAATATTAACATTCTCTTTAATAATGACGTATTTCTGAATAATATGCAGGCGGCAGGTAGCAAATATTACTCTAAAAAACCGTAACAAATTAAATTAAATCCTAAATCGGGTCTTTCCCTAAGTTAATTTAGTCTTTGCACCTACCAAAAGGTATGGCATATCCTGTGATCAACAGAGTCATTTTTGACTTCTGCATTCTGATGTAAGTTCCTTACTTTAAGTTAAATATTATGTTCAACGCCACAGAAATCCTAATTGATGCTTTCGTGAATCGAATTCGTGAAGGATATAGACGTACCTATGGTTGCCTGAAAATGGATTATGAGGACATTATCGCTTGGGCTAGTGGCATGGCATTAGAAAACATAGCCAATAGTGATGCCCTTTTCCATGATGTTGAACATTCAATTTTGGTGACATTAGTAGGGCAAGAAATTCTTCGAGGAAAACATATTCGAGAAGGTGGGGTTTCTAGTGAAGATTGGCTTCACTTCATGATTTCTTTAGTCTGCCACGATATTGGTTATGTTAAAGGAGTATGCCGACTCGACCGGGAATCTGAAGGTTTGTATGCTACAGGAAAAAAAGATAGTAGCATGATTTCCCTACCACCAGGAGCATCGGATGCCAGCTTAACACCGTATCATGTGGACAGAGGCAAGTTATTTATTGATGAGCGCTTTGGTGGACACAAGTTAATCGATTCGGAAGTCATCAAAAGTAACATCGAATTAACCCGTTTTCCTGTTCCTGCTGCGGAAGATCATCAAGGGACAAACAATTTTGCTGGCTTAGTTCGGGCTGCTGATTTAATCGGACAATTAAGTGATCCTCGCTATTTAAAGAAAATTACTTCACTCTTCTATGAGTTTGAAGAAATTGGCATGAACAAGATTTTAGGCTATCAAAATGCCGCCGATTTACGCAAAAATTACGCCAAATTCTACTGGAATGGTGTTTATCCATATATTAAAGATGGCTTGCACTATTTATCCTTAACTCAACAAGGAAAGCAAATTATGGCTAACCTCTACTCAAATGTTTTTATTGTTGAACACGAACCTCAGCCGGAAGAACAGCAGAGACTGAGAATGGAAGAACGTTTACGGGCTTAATCAGTTATCAGTTATCAAATTTTTTCACCGTTGCCTAACTTTAACCTCTGATCTCTTGACTATTAACCCCTCACCCTCGACTATTAACTGTTAACTAAACTATTGACTTAATTGCACAATTATGAACTGGTGGCATCGACTCAAAAAAAATCCTTTGGCAAAATTCGGGGCGATAGTATTACTAATTTTTTATATATCAGTAATTGCAGCCGATTTTGTTGCCCCATATGATCCTTTGGCTTCTCAATCAAACGGTTCACTATTACCACCAACAAAAATTCACTGGAGTACGCCTGAGGGTAAGTTTATTGGTCCTCACGTTTACCCCACAACCCAAGGAGAGACAAATTTACAAACAGGCGATCGCGCTTTGCTCGTAGACTATAAAAAACCGTCTCCCATTCGTTTATTCGCCACTGGGTTTGAGTATCGTTTACTGAAAATTGGCTTACCCCTACCTCCCACTTGGAAAGAACAAACCATCATTCCCGGAATTCCCTGCAATATACATTTATTTGGTGTAAATAATGATGCTAATTTAAATATTCTGGGAACTGATGACCAAGGACGCGACCAATTTAGTCGATTGTTATTTGGTGGTAGAATCAGTCTATTCATCGGGATTGTGGGAGTAGCGATCGCGTTTCCCCTCGGAATGATAGTGGGCGGGATTTCCGGTTATTTTGCAGGCTGGACTGATAGCGCCATCATGCGTTTTGCTGAAGTACTAATGACTGTTCCTAGTATTTACTTATTAGTTTCCCTTGCCACAATCATACCCACAGGCTTGACAAATACCCAACGATTCTTACTAATTATCGTCATCACTTCCTTTATTCGCTGGGCAGGTTTAGCTAGAGTAATTCGTGGGCAAGTTTTATCCATCAAAGAACGGGAATTTGTCCAAGCAGCTAGGGCAATGGGTGGAAATCCTATGTACATAATTATCCGCCACATCCTACCTCAAACTGCCACCTACATTATCATCACAGCCACTTTATCAATTCCCAGTTTCATCGAGTCGGAAGCTGTACTAAGCTTAATTGGTCTGGGAATTCAACAACCAGACCCTTCGTGGGGTAATATGCTTTCTTTGGCTAGCAATGCATCAGTACTTGTTTTACAACCTTGGTTAATTTGGCCTCCCGCAATATTGATAATCTCCACAGTGTTAGCTTTTAATCTCTTAGGAGATGGCTTACGCGATGCCTTAGATCCCCGTAGTATGCAGCGGTGAACTACCCCGCCGTAAGACGGACGGAGCTTCCCAATAAGTGCGATCGCTTATCTTACCGCAGACCGAGAATTCATTGGTAAAGATTCGCGCTTGTTATTTAGGGCTTGCTAATTAAAGCTCTAACCTTCGCCAAATAAGAGTTTTAAGCATCTTTAAGGTAAACAAGTGCAAGGTTATGGGATTTAAAGTCTCAAAATCCATGCACTTTGGAGGAAAATCGCGGGATGAATTTTGGATTTGACCTCCAAAACCATCATTATTCAAGCTGCGTGACATCTAGATTCCCTTTGTATGCTTTTACAGCTAACGCTGCGCTACACGTTTCTTGGATGCCCGAAAGGGCTATACAAGATAAACATGATTGTTGTAGAGATGTAACCCTACTACGTCTCTACAGAATTGTGGATTTGTACACAATCGCCAAAATATAATTGACAAATTAGTAGGGTGTGTGATGCTTTGAGTAAAATTTAGTCGTATCACCCAATACCTCTGCCAAATTAAGAGGATTCAACGCCCGTAGAAACGTGATGAATACGCCCTAAAGAAGTAAGCTTGGCAAAAATCCGGGTTAATAAAATAGGCTCAGGGATTTCTGGAAGCATTTTTAAGATCTCATGGACATATCGAAAGCCACGATAATGAGCCTTAAGATCAATAATGCCGGAGTCAGGATTCAGGATGCGGAAATCAGCGAGAAGATGATGAGATAAATTAACCATAAAGAATGCTAGATTAGCAGCATTAGTCACCGCAGTTTGACCGATGTTCATAAAGTCTTCCAATCCCCAAAATTGCTTGGCATCACGGAAGTTAAACTCGATCTGAAAGCGTAGTTTGTAGTAGTCAATTATTTTCTCAGATGACAACTTTAGGTCACTAGAAAACAGAATTACGTGACTGCGAGCATTAGTTTTCAGATTTGTTTTCACCAAAATAACTACATTCAGGGACTGGGCAAATTCTTTGTGCAGTAAAGTAGCTTGGTAACTATCGGTTTGGATATCCTCTTCGATACTACTTTGACGCAAATATTCATCAGAAATATTACGCCAGTCTAGTTTATCTCCGTATTTACGGCGTGAACGATGATTAGGGTCAGGATTTTGGTAAGGTATGTATAATGCTGAATCGTGGCGTAACTTGGAAATTATATGTAAGTTGACCTGTCGAGCCATCTGCAAAGCATTATTGTTTCCAAAATGACCATCTAAGACTAAGTAAGTCAGTGGGATAAAGTTAGCTACCAGCTTGACTAGCTCATTAATCATCTTCTTAATTCTGAGTAATTCAGATGTGAGAATTACTTCGGTCTTGTTTTTATTTTTACTCCCTTTTGGTCGTCCACGTCCACGTTTTTCTTTGGCTTTTATTTCTGGTCTTGGCGATACACTACTTTTTTCTATATCGTTCTTTATTACCTGTTCTATTTGAATCGGAAATGAGTGCCTTTGTTCAACACTTACTAATGATAATGTAAAGAAAGATAGCCCTGATATTGGCTTACTTACTAGGCTGGAAAAGAATCTATCCAACCCATAAGTTTTTTTCCCAGATTTACTTACTACAACTTCATCTCCTGCAAGCAAATAAACCTCATTTGCACGGAACAAATGCTTGCGGAAAAATAGCCAAAACAATGTCGCCCAAGGGATTACCGTATGAAAAAATCTCAACATCGTCCGATAACTACCACCACTACCTGTCCAACGAGAAATTCCCAACATAGTGACTCGCCCGCTCATCGCTAACATTGCCAAGATTATTTGGTTCAATTGCTTCATCGTTGTAGCATTTATCTGCGGCAGGAAGCACTGTAACAATGATAAAATGTCAAACATGGGCGCACATAGTGGTTTTTGAGTTGTCGTTGTGAGAGACAATAACTCTACTACGAAACGCCCTACCTCTTCCTCTTCATCCTCTTACTTTGGCGAAGGTATTGATCACCAAGAAACTGCTGGTATTCTCTAATTGAAAGTTTCTATGAAAATTGCGGAATTAATTAATTGGTTTGAAGCCTGGGCAAACCCCGCTTGGCAGGAAAAATGGGATAATTGCGGTTGGCAGATTGAACCAGGAGTTTTAGAAAAAAGTGCAGGTGTGCTGGTATGTCTGACTCCCACTTTGGCTGTAATGCAGGAAGCAATCCATCTGCGAGAACAGGGGATAGAAATCAATCTGATTTTCGCACATCATCCATTAATTTTCAGTCCTCCCAAATCGCTGCAAAGTGGTGACTACATTGGAGAAATGGCACGTTTAGCATTTACTCAACAAATTGGTGTGTATACTGCTCATACCAACTTTGATCAGGTAGCAGATGGAACTGCTGATGTGCTTGCCCAAATTTTGCAACTGGAAGATACTACTGCAATTGTCCCAACTCAAGCAGGTTTGGGATATGGGAGGGTCGGGAATCTAATATCCCCTATGACTCTAGAAAAGCTGCTGATTCATATTAAAAATCGTCTTGGTGTCCCCCATTTACTTCATTCCCCTACAAATGAACTTCAACCGCTAATTGAACGTGTAGCAGTTCTGGGAGGCTCTGGAGCTAGTTTTCTTTCGGCAGTTGCCAAAACTGGCGCTCAAGCTTATTTAACATCAGATTGCAAATTTCACCAGTTTCAGGAAGCACGGGATACCTACGGGTATGGGAGCCAACGCAATTTAATCTTAATCGATGCTGGACATTATGCCACCGAACGCCCAGCGTGCGATCGCTTGGTAAAAAAATTCCACTCTCTGGGCGCGGATTTTGTCAAGCTAAGTCAACAAGATGAAGATTTCCGGGTGTTTTTCTAGCCGAAATTTAAAGTTTCTGTAATTTTTACTTTGGCAAATATTATCTAAATTTATCCATCATTCAACTGCTGATACGGTATTCCCGGAACAAAGAGCTTTGTTAATTGAGCTAGAATTGTTTACAGTTAGGTGATGTAAGAGGAGGTTCCTCTGACTTTGTGAATAATTCCTGAGTAACTGCTTTGCTATCGTTCTGAAGCTTGGGGTTTTGGGTTTATTTCAGGAGGAAAATATGTCTGATTCCCAAAAACCAACTGTTACTGCAATAACGGTGTTATTATTAAAAACCATTTTGGTCTGGCTAAGAATAAGCTAAGATCAGATACATAGGGGTAAAAGTAAAGCAAAATTCCCTGAGTTCCCAATGATGGCAATGACTACAAGTAGGCAACTCATACAACCGCAATTAATGCTTGTACCTAAGTATTATTTATTACATAATATAAAGGAGGACTCACAAATCACCATGTATTTGGTTAGGGAACACCCCGAATTGTGCGACTTCTATGAAGAAGACATTTTGAACTGAGCTAATTTAGTAAAACCATTGATTAGCGATCCCAGATTCCATTTAAAAACATGAATTAAAAATCACTATTGGAATCAGGTTTAACTATAAGAACTTTTAATGTGTCAATTTACCCGACCTTGAAAGCATCTTAAACATTGGGGAAACCCAAACTTTGGCAGAATTCACTTCGTATAAAAAGGCAGAATCAGTAGATGCTACACCGCAAGATTTATCAATTGTGTTGCGATGGGCGTGAGGTTTGTATTTTCTTGCGGGACCAGCAACGCTGGATAGAACGCGCCCGCATCCTTGATATAGAAGGAGATTTAGTGACCCTCAGATATGAAACCGATGAAGAAGATGAAGTATGCTCTTGGGAAGAGATGGTTCGTCTAGAAAGCATTGGAGCAGTCACCCAAAAGTTGGCTTCTGTGCCACGCGGCAATGTGGAACCGCTTATGACTGAAGATTGTCCAGAAGCTGAACGGATTCATAATCGTTTTCCTGACTCAAATCCTGAATAAATAAGCATTGCTATATGGGGATTAAGAGTTAAATGCTTAAAATCAAGAACCTTTAACTCATCTGAGATGGGATCTATATCTCCCTCCAAATAACCAAGCAATTCATAACTTTAACAGCCTTTCCTAACTTACTGGGAGAGGCTGTTTAGTATGTAGTAACATATTTCGCGGTGGTAGCTTCCAAGCTGCTTTGACTGGGTTACAGCACAAAGGCTTAATTTATAGAGCAGAGCAAGGTTATCAACTAGCATTACCTTTGTTTGCTTTGTGGTTGAAGCGACGCTTGAGATAAAAGATACTTATAGTCCGTAGACTTATAGTCATCTTTAAATGTTTACTGTTGGACTAAGTGTTAATGCAGTTTAAGGGAGATAAAGTGGTCTTAACGCTCTTTGGAGAACGTGTGCGTGTTCTTCGCCAAGCTCGTAGTCTTTCCCAAGAAGCTTTGGCACTTGCAGCAGAGTTAGATAGAACCTATATCGGGGGAGTTGAACGAGGCGAACGAAACATAAGCCTCTTGAACATCCAGAAAATTGCTCAGGCTCTCGATGTGTCACTGACTGATTTACTCCAGTTTGAACAGAAGACTGAAGTAATGCGCGAACCTGCTGCAAAAGGCTTCTTAAATGCAAAGGTCATAGAAGAAATTGGTTTAAGTCATGAGATGCTTAGACAAGCAATTCGAGATACCTACAAGCTCCTTGACCAAATAGATGCGACACTTGAGACCGCAGAAGTATTTCCCCTTAGTCAAACGGTTGAACTTGCAAACTTATCTTCGATGATCGGAAATATTTTCGCCTCAGCGATCGCTAAACACTCAAACGACTTACTTAGGCGTAATAGACCTCACAGGTATCCTGATTTATTGACAACTGGGATCTCTCCGCAAGTACCTGATCTGGAACTAAAGATGGCTCTCGAAACCAACAAGCCTAAAGGTCACCTTGCCAAGGAAGGGTATTACCTCATCTGCCGTTACGTACTTTGCCAACTTGATGGCTCCCTGCAAATTGGAAAGGAGCAACGTGGTATAAAACCTTATATTTGGGAAATACGCTGTGGCTATCTTCTCCTAGAACATTTCAACCTCAGCAATACAGCAGGGGATTCAGGAAAAACTGCTGTGGTGAATGCTGCGGGCATGGAAATCCTTCAGATAGTTTATTGTGATTTAGAGCGTGCTCCTCTATCCCGAAAAGGTAAAACCTACCAGAGTTACCAGCAACTTTTTGAAAGAAACTAATCACTTTCCAAGATTGCTTGTGCTACTGTGCGTCCCAGTAAAGGCGGTACAGCATTTCCAATTTGTTTAACAATCTGAGAGCGTGTACCGATAAACTCAAAAGTATCTAAGAAGCCCTGCAAACGCGCTCCCTCACGCGGTGTTAATGCACGATGCTGGTGAGGGTGAATACATCTGTTAGAAGCTGGATGAACAAAATTCACAGTCAAGGTTACGCTTGGCTCCGCCCCATTGAGTCTGCTGTAGCAGGAGCTAAAGCCACTCTTGACGACTCCTTCAGGCAAGGCATAAATATTAGCTCCTGCTTGTCGAATTATCTCTAGCATTCGAGGTGAATGTGCAGTTGCTTCATGCATCTTTAATTGTTGTGCTCCATTACGGATGAATAAT
Source organism: Calothrix sp. PCC 6303 (assembly GCF_000317435.1). Taxonomy (NCBI): domain Bacteria; kingdom Bacillati; phylum Cyanobacteriota; class Cyanophyceae; order Nostocales; family Calotrichaceae; genus Calothrix; species Calothrix sp. PCC 6303. The sequence continues at coordinate 4,047,401 of NC_019751.1, read as the reverse complement.
TCGTATGGTGTAGACTCAATGTCACACTGATAAGTGGTAGCCCGTCCTCCTGCTTCAACTTCAGGAAGATCGTGAATTGCTTCATCAACGGTGATAGCAGATTGTAGATCCTGAATTAACCCTTTTGACGGCTTAAGAATAAACTCTTGTCGTCCAGCCATGCTGCGATGCTCACACCAATGAGTAGGTTGAGTCCACTTGAAAGGTTTGCCTGCTCGACTGCCAACGATAATTAATCGCTCACGGCACTGTGGCAATCCATAATAAGCAGCATTTAGTACCTTAGCAGCTGTTCGGTACCCTATTTCCTCAAATGCTTCCACAATGGTTTGAAAAGTTTTGCCGTTGCTATGTGTGAGCAAGCCAACTACATTCTCAAAAACTATCCATTCTGGTTGTAAGTTATGTACTATACGGCAAAATTCTTCTGCAAGATTGTTTCTAGGGTCATTTCGTTCAATATTTCGGAATGGACGAATGGATGAGAAGCCTTGACATGGGGGTCCACCTACAATAACAAAGGGATGAGGGTTCTCATTATATAAGATATCAGTAGAGAGGGTGTTAATATCTTGTCCATAGGCATTAGCAGTGCCATGATTGCGTGAGAATGTTTGTAATCGATCACTTAAAAGATCAACTCCAGCAACCACCTGAAATTCTTCATGCATCTCGAATCCATACGATAACCCGCCAACTCCACAAAATAAGTCAATGACAGGTTTTTTTGTACAATCAAGAGGCTTTCTGCGCGGAATTATTTGGTTGTTTTGGGGACGAGCGGTAGCGTAACCTTCACCTGTCAAAGGATTTTCAAAAAGTTGATTCTGTCCAATTGTGATTTGGGCAACATCCATACCTAAGCAATTAGATATCTGGCGAAGTAGTTTTTCAGAGGGACTTATCAGCCCTCGTTCGAGCCTCATCAACTCACGTACAGAAATTCCAGTAGCAGCGGCTAAGTCACGCTGTCGTATTCTAGAGACTTTTCTCGCTGCTCGTATATCTAATACCATGTCAACCCATACATAACATATATTAATGATACATATAGTCATCATTTTGATCAAGTTGCTGTTCAAAATTATGGATTCTCGAAATCTATGATTCCGAATTAGGAATTAAATCTTCAAATGCGGGACAATAACCTTCCAAGGTGACGCGAAAATTGTAGAGGGGAGATGCAGGATTCCAACAGCGTTGTCCCCGCTGATGGCGACAGGTACCACAACAATCAACATCTTGCCAGAGAAAGCGATCGCTTGTTTGACTCAGCAGTTCTCGTGGCGTTAATCCCCGTAGTACTAATTCTTCACCTTGCCAACGGGCTTCAATTAAACCTGTATCCGCGAATTGTCGCCATCTGGGGTCAGCTGCGATCGCATCTGGTAAAGTAATGGTAACTACCGTTCCCAATTCCGTCAGTTCACCTTCATAGTTAGTTTCGGGGGCTGCTGGTTGTAAAAAAGTCTCCCCAATTGGTAGCTCAACTAATACACCTGTCTTCGGTGAATGTACGTGATAGCGGTTTTGGAGTTCGTCTAAACTGGTTAAATCTGCCAGGTATACAGGGGAGCCATGGACAAATACTACATGCTGTGGTCGTAAATTGTGGATTAACTGGGTGGTTCCAGGTCCATCACTATGTTGCGCGAGAAGGTAGGTTTCGGTGTGGGTAGTAGTGGAAAAGCTGCTGGGTAATTCAATTCCACTTTTTTCGGGAATTAAAATCAACCAGGGTCCGGTATCTGGCTGGCAATATTCGTGGATATCAATAATTGAGTCAGTTAAGACAATACAGGCAGATCTGCCAATAGCATGACGTTGTTGGGGTTCCACACGACGTACCCTGGGACGCACTCGTTCGTCCCAAAACAGGGGTTGATGACGGGCAAAATTTTGCACAGATGGAGGTAAATGTGCCAGAAGTTCGAGATATATATCACAGCCTATTGCCACAGTGCCATCAACTAAAATATCTAAATCCCTACCTGTGAAGTGGTGATGACTGCGTAACAACATGAGTAATTCTTGCCCTAAACCTAATCCATTGGTAGGCATAAGTACAGAATAACCGTCAGCGATCGCACGATTGATTCTTTCAGCAAGTTGATTTTCTTGATTACGACGATGGGGATGACGAGAAGTCCCGTAGGTACCCTCAATAATCAAAACATCTAAATTTAGCCCCCGCAATTCTTCTAAGCGTAAACCCTCCACTAAGCGGGAGTTGGAGAGGAAAAAATCCCCTGTATACAAAAGTTTGTAACTGCGCTGTGGTGTATTGTAGGTGAGGAGAATTGCCACTGCACCAGGTAAATGACCTGCGGGAAATAGCTCTACCACCAAACTATCTCTAAGTTCAATTGGCGATCGCAATGGTAGAGCTTGACAAAAATGCTGTTTTATCGGTGGTTCTGTATCCCAGTTGAGGGTTAATAACTTGCTGGTGACTTCGCTGCTATAGATGGGTAGCAGAGGGAAAAGATTATGCAATTCCAAAAGTCCCTGTGTGTGATCTTGATGAGCATGACTAACTAGGACTAAATCGGCAGGAGATGGGGAACTTCCGGGAATTGCAGATTTTTCTAATCCCATCACCAAGGCTGAGACATCTGGTAAGCCACAATCAAGTAGGATGCGATGGGGTCCCATACGTACCAACAAACAAACGCCTCCATCACTATGGCTAGTACCATAGGGTAGGCATTCTAACTCACAAGTTGGTTCTCCAGGATCAAACTGGAGGGATACCGATGCACGTTCACTCATCCTTTCTCCCAAAAGCCAGCATTAATCAAGAAAAATTGTCTGGGGTGTAGGAAAACCCCATATATGTGGCTTACAGTTTTCTATTTTGCTATCAGTTATCAATTACTCGATAATTATTTGTTTAATTTTACGCTTTGATAACTGTTCACTGTTTAATGTGCGGAACCGTTGCCATGATAGTCATCTGAATCATAGAATCCATTTTTTGTGCCAAAAAACAAGCACGCAAAAGTAAAGACTACTGTTAGGGCTACTAAAATTAACTTTACGTCCATTGTTTTTTTTACCTTTTGCTCAAAGACAAAGACCTTCTGATTTTAATCGAGCGATCGCGCTTTTAAACAACTGTACTAAAAATCTTTACTATAGACGGGAGGCAAAATGTATTTTTTCTTCTGCCTCCTAATCAAGAAGAGGCAGGGGTCATTTCCCCCTGCCCCCTTACTCCCTGCCCTTATGCCGGAACCACAAACTTTTCACAACCAGCCAAATCAAAGGCGGCGTGAATCACTTGCAGTGCTTTGACTCCTTGTTCTTGGGAGACGACGCAGCTAACTTTAATTTCGGAAGTGGTGATCATTTGAATGTTAATTTGATTTTCGGCTAAAGCTGTAAACATTTTGGCGGCAATTCCCGGTTGTCCCACCATACCTGCACCAACGATACTGACTTTAGCGATCGCGTTATCCAAAATAACCTCACCCCAGCCTGTTTCTATTGCTACTTGCTGTAACATCTGGTGGGTGGCTTCTGCTTCTGCACGAGCTACTGTAAAGGCAATGTCACGGGTGGGAATACCACCAACAATGTGGCAGCGTTGCGATTGAATAATCATGTCAACTGATACATTGTACTGAGCCAAGAGTCCAAATATTTTCGCTGCCATCCCCGGATGATCTGGGACATGGCGAATTGCCAGTCTAGATTGATTTGTGTCAATTGCAACTCCACATACTGCATTATGGGGAAGGGGAGCCGAGGTTGTGGGGGATGCATCGATTTCAAAGGCTTGGCTCAAAGCTGCGATCGCGCGATCACATTCTTGAGCATCCACAACGCAACTAACTTTAACTTCGCTGGTGGATATCATTTGGATATTCACACCAGCCTCAGCAAGGGTGGCAAACATCTTTGCGGCGACACCTGGACGACCAATCATCCCGGCACCTGCAATACTAACTTTAGCGATATCTTTCTCCACCAATACCTCAGCCTCATCTGTCTTTGATGGGTGGCTTCGGAGGGCGGGTGCGATCGCATCTGCCACAGCTTCGGCTTTTTTCAAGATTGGATTCATCACGGTGAAGGCAATGTCATTACTATTACCATCGTGGATGGATTGAATGATTAAATCCACATCCACATTTTGCCGAGAAATTTCCCCAAATAACCTTGCAGCAACACCTGGTTTATCGGGAACACGCAATAAAGCCACCTTGGCTTGATCTGTGTCAAATTGAATACTATCAACTGGACGCGCCAATTCCAAATTCACCAAAGAACGTCCTTGGGGTCTAGATGATGTAACCCAAGTACCGGGTTCGTCTGTCCAACTGGAACGCACCACCAGCGGAACCCCATAGTTACGGGCAATTTCTACTGCCCTTGGATGTAATACTTTTGCCCCCAAACTTGCTAGTTCCAGCATTTCATCACAGGTAATCTCATCAATCAACTGAGCATCTGGAACCAAACGCGGATCTGTAGTTAAAATCCCTGGGACATCTGTATAAATTTCACAAAAATCAGCATTTAAAGCTGCCGCTAAAGCCACAGCAGATGTATCAGAACCACCGCGCCCTAAGGTAGTAATCTCTAGTTCGTCACTACTGCTAACACCTTGAAATCCAGCTACAACAACAACTTTACCCTCATCTAGTTGTCTAACTAATCGCTCAGTCTCAATATTTAGAATTCGCGCACGGGTATGTTCGGCTTCGGTTAAAATTCCTACTTGTGCCCCAGTCATGGAAATTGCTGGTTGTCCCAATTCCTGTAATGCCATACTCACAACTGCAATTGAAACCTGTTCACCAGTGGAAAGCAACATGTCCATCTCTCGACGACTGGGATTTTTAGAAATTTCATGCGCTAGTTTCACTAGTCCATCGGTGCTTTTACCCATAGCAGAGACAACTACAACCACCGAATTTCCGGCTTGAACCGTTCGACAAACCCGCTGTGCAACAGCTTGAATGCGTTCAACCGAACCGACAGAAGTGCCACCATATTTCTGAACTATAAGCGCCATAGCTTTATCAACTGGGTTACGTAATTTTGACGAAGTAAGAGGAGGTTCCTCGTCGTTACGCGGCGAGGTCTCTCTGACCGTAATGTATTTAGTATATAAAACAAGCGGCTCAGGATAACAGTTTTTTCGTTTTCCCTTGGTGTATTATTTAACCAATTACAAGTTTTTGCGATTGAGATTCGATTTGTCTTTGTTGAATTGCACGCCATTCTTTGAGGATGCGACGGATAATTTGACGCTGCAATCCGCCGATTTTTGGCATCAGGGGAACCTGTTGATTCAGCCAGGAGTATATTTCTGGCAATTGGGTTTGAATTTCTGTTAATGCCCAAGTACATTGTGCAGGCTTGGTAAAGGCATGGTGATAATGGAGAACATAGGCATTTTCTAATTCCTGTCGTTTGTAGGTTTTGGAATCAGGTGTGATTTGATAGTTGTAGGAAATAGGTAATAAGTGCCAATTGAGTTTTTGTAGGACGACGGCAAAGGCTAGGGCAACACTATCTCCAGGAAAAGGTAAACGTTCGCTGTAGGCAACACCACTGTGGAGAACTTGCTCACAGGTTTCAACAAATTTTTTCCCTAACCCGGTGTTCCGTCGATAGCTATACACTCCAGAATGGATGCGAAAGCGAACTTTTTGCTGTTCAAATGCGGTGGTAATCCAGGGTAATTCATCGATTTCAATGCCGAATTTAGAGCATAATGCCATCCAGTAGGGTTCATTCTGATCATTGCTACCGCTACTACCAACATTTTTATCGGTGGAACAAACGGCAAAGTCCACACCTGGTTCTAACCATAAACCCTGTGGTTCTCGAATAATTAGGGTGTCGGAATCCATCCAAATGATTTGCTCAGTTTGGGCATATTCTTCTGCTAGCATGACTGCTAGGGATTTATTCATGTAACAAAACCACGAGTCTGGATGATGCAAATTACTATTGATGTAGGTAATTTCCAATTCATCCATCCGTCGTCGTGTTTTGGTGGTTAAAGTGGGACCAAAACGTGGTGTAATTGCCAGTACTGGAGCCTTTGCAAATGCTCCTCCAAATTTTCGCAAACTTTCCACTGCTAGGAGGGTTTGAGTCTCAAAGTAACCTGATTCGATAGAGTAAACAAATGTTGTAGATGGTTGATTTAAAGCATGAGACATAACTAAAATGTGGGGTGTATAGTTTTAATCGGCAAAATGCTAGATCTGCAATCACTTTTATTTTGCCGTATAAAAATAAAACCTATCACTTTATTGGTAATTTATCTGCGGAAATAAAATAATAGTTAGGGTTGCTCAATTCAGAAAAAACCAGTTGTATGTAATTAACACAACTAATTGATTCTGCATAATTTTACGTAAGTTATTTAGGAATGCATATTAAATAAAATGCAAGTTTTGATTTTGTGGAGCAGGCATCCTGCCTACATAATTAAATGAACGGGCAAGATGCCCATTCCACAAGATATGTATATTATTTAATCGCTAATCCTTACCATTAGAATCAACAAATTTAAAGAAATATTGGAAATGGGTTGCCCAATCCTAAAGAGTGACGAATTAACATAAATAAAATCAAAGTTCCGATGAATAGTGCAGTTCCTTGAATATCTTGAACTATACACAAAAGTTTTTCTCGCCACAGTCCGTATAAGTTAGCTAAATATAAGGGGAAATCACTGAATGCGATCGCTATAATTGCTCCGAGGCTACCTTCGTAATAAAAAGCGATGGGTAATCCCACACTAATACTAATAAATCGGACAAAGTTACTTTGTGCTGAATATAACGGTTTTCCCACTGCCAATAGTGCGGGGCTGGTTGTATAGAATAAAACTGAGAACCAAATACCACTACATAATATTGGCATCATCCAAATCGCTTCGACGTACCGCTGATCGTAAAGTCTAGCAATCAACAAATCTCCAATACTTACCAAACCTGCCAAACCCAAGGCAAAACCAATTAGAATTAATCCCCGTTGGCGAATAATTTTGGCGCGTAATGTTGCCCTTGGTAGCTCAACTTGGTGGGAAATTGTGGGGAAAATAACGCGATAACTCAAATGTTTAATTACTTCCCTCGGCATATTTGCTAAAGTTGCAGCAATACTATATACACCTAGCATCTTAAGGGTAAATAATTTACCGAGGATCAATCTATCTGCTTGTTCGGCGACAAACATCAAGGCTGTAGCGATAAATATCCATCTACCAAAGGATACCATTTCGTTTAATGAGGCTCGATTCCACGCAAAGCGATTGGGCTTTTCTGGCAATAAAAAATGACTGCCAATAGCTCGGATACAAGCACCAACTAAGCCACCAATTACTAAAGCATAGATGTTACGAAAATAGAAGGCTAAACTGACTAAGATGATAAGTGAAAGTAACTGGACAATCACATCAAAAATAGTTAATTTTCCCAGGTTCATTTTTCGATTTAGAAGGGCTGGGGCTGTGGAGGCAAATCCTAGGATAATGGAGGTAAACCCCATGATTGGCAATAGCCACAACAAACGTGGTTCTTTGTAGATACTAGCTGCGGGAAAGGTAATTGCTAAACACAGCAACCACACCAAAAATCCGCGATAGATTTGTAATGTCCAAGCAGTATTCAAAAACTCTGTTTCTTCACCATGTTTGTTTTGAATGATGCTTTGTCCAATCCCCACATCAGAAAATAATTCAATACCCATCAATAGGGTGTTGACAATTGCCATTAAACCGAAGTATTCCGGCATCAGCAAACGGGTTAAAATCAGGTTACTACCAAAGCGTAAGATCTGGTTTGTACCGTAACCAATAATTGTCCAAGCTGCGCCGCGAATTGCCTTCTTTTTAACTGAGACTGTCGTCATTTTGCTGTTGTAAATAGGGGGGTAAAGATGTTAGGGAGATTTTCTAGAGGTTCTTGAAATAGTGCTGCTAATTTCTTTGCTTCTTTAGTTGCGTCATGCTGTTGACTGATAGATGCTGTTCCAGATTTTCCCATCTGTTCAAGGGTATCTGGCGAGACTTTTAATACTTGGCGAATAGCTGTAATTATGTCTTCAACAGAACCAGCAGGGATTAACCAGCCGTTTTCACCGGATTTCACCAATTCGGGAATTCCCGCAATATATGTGGTAATTACTGGTCGCTTGAGTGCTAAAGCTTCCATTAAAACTACGGGTAATCCTTCGGCAAAGCTGGGTAATATTAAGGCTCTGGCGTTGGTAATATGTTCTTGGACTTCGTTACCACTTGCCCAACCTGTGATGTAAACTTGCTCGTTGAGAGCGTAAGCATCAATCTTGTTTTGAAGTTGCGATCGCAAAGGACCATCACCTACTAATGTGAGGTTGATTTGCACTCCTTCATCTACCAAGTGCTTAATTGCTTCTAGGAGTAAAAGTTGTCCTTTTTGCTCGCACAACCTGCCAACGCAGACTAAGCGGTGATTGTCATTTGGGGTATGAATGGATTGATTGAGGAATTCCCTATCAACTCCACAGTGAACTACATGGATTTTCCGCCATTCCTCATGTTCACAATAGCGGTAGAGTTGACTTCTGCCAAAGGAACTGATGGCAATGATAAACTTAGCGCGGTGAATCTTCTCTGTTAAAGCAATATTTGGAGCGCGGTCAAATTCTTCTGGACCGTGTACTGTAAAGCTGTAGGCTGGTCCACCAATAGCATGACATAACATGGCGACGGTGGTGGAGTTGGTACCAAAATGGGAATGGAGATGGGTGATACCTAATTTCTGTAGCCGCAACCTGAGAACGCAAGCTTCCGCTAAGTAGATAATGTGACGCAAAACTCCTGTATCCGATTTCCAACCGACTTGGAGGGCTAATTTGAGTCCGGTGAGGAGTTTTCTTGGTTGCGCGATCGCATAATGGAACAAATGTAGCAATAAGCCAAGAATCCCCACATCCAGTAAAACTTGCGTTTTCTGAAATTCAATTTTATCTTGCCTATCCACTAACTCCGATTCACATGAGCGAATCGAAAAACGCTCCACAGCTACACCACTAGCCTCAAGTGCCAAGATTTCACGTCGGATAAAGCTATGACTCACCTTCGGATATTTATTCACCAGGTATGCAACTTTCACTTTTCTATCTCCCAGACACCGTTATGCTTTTTGATTCGTGGTTCATTGTCGATTATTCACTTGCCGAGCGATGTAGGACTTTGGTAGCTGTGGCTGAAGCCTAAAATTATCCAAACTTTTAATCAACCTTAATTATCTCCGTAATCCAGATTACATCAGTTTAAATTTAATGTATATTTTTTTACTAGTTTTATTTATATCTCAAAAGATAATATGTTTCCCCAGTAAAATCAATTTAATTTCATGAAGTTAGGCTTTTAATTCATGAATTTCTGATGAAGTTAATCGTAACTTTGCTGATTTTGTCGGTAATAGTGAGAATTACTGATGTCTTGAGCAAAAGTTAGGAACGTGGATTAAATAAAGTACAAAAGTAGGGTGTGTAAGCGGAGCCTAACTCACCATTTCATTGTCGAGCAAAATTGCATGTTATTAAATTTCCGTTCCTTAGGGATGTTAGGCAATATTTTTGTATTCAACCAAAGTTGCTTGACGCTTGAGTAAGCGCCAGATATGGAACTGAATTTGCCCTTGAAGTTGGGGAAATTTGGCTAGAACACAATTCCAGGTATAAAGTTGAGCATCTGGGGGATTAAAGCCCTGATTTCGTAAATAAACGTATATTTTCCGCCAAGATAAAGTATAAATACAGATGGCTGCAACTAAGCTCAAACCGTAAGTAATTCCAGCTAAAGCTAAAGCTACTAAGGGAATTCCCAAGCCCCAAATCCAAATACTTAAAGATTCTTTCACCCAGTGACGTTCAGGTTTATCACCATGCAACCATGCTCCTTGAGCATAGGCATAACCGGAACGAAGTAGTCGCTTCCACCATTGGCTAAGGTGTTTTATTTGAGCATCATGCCAGGTCATATCGGCATTAATACGTATGATTCTTCCACCAATTTGGCGTAATCTTACACATAATTCTGGTTCTTCACCTGCAATCAAAGCCCCATTAAATCCACCCACAGCTTTTAAGGAACTGACTCGCATCATGGAGTCACCACCACAGGCTTTTGCTTCTCCTACGGGAGTATTCCATTCAATCTCACAGAGACGATTGTAAATTGAATAGTTGGGAAATTCTTCCCGTCGCCGACCGCAAACCACTGCGACATCAGGTTGAGAATTTAATTCATTAACAGCACGTTCTAGCCAACCGGAAGCAATGCGACAATCACCGTCGATAAATTGAACATAGGCAAGTTCCGGGTAGTTTGCCACTAAATACTCAAAACCGACATTACGCGATCGCGCTGCGGTAAAGGGAATTGATAAATCGAGATCAATTACATGTACACCCAATGAAGCAGCTAAGGCGACACTACCATCTGTTGAACCCGAATCTACATAGACAATCACCGCATCTTCCGATGCTACAGATAATAGGCACTGATGCAGACGTTTTCCTTCGTTTCGCCCAATGACAACTACACCAATTGGTTGCATATACAATCCTCACCCCAAATAACTCATTAAAATTAGCAAATTTTGAAAATTGGTTACTAGACTATTTTAACATTGTAACAATGATTATTTTTTGATAGAGTAAAAAATACCATGGGATCCTTGTAATTACTAGGTTTGACTTTAGATGATACGAACTCGTGAATCTATCTACTCCAATCCGATTTTTGTTCAAAATACTGAGCAGCCTACAATGCTAACCACCATTATACATTTTTAATTTGACCTGAATCCTGATAGCTACATTAAGACTAAATTTTCTCTATTGTCATCTAAGTATGTCTGTATTAAAAATGTCTTGATTGGCTTTATAGAAGCAGACTTTTGTAATAAATTTGACCCCTTAACTAAATTTTAATCTGGAAGATATGACAGAAACTGATCAAATTAGTTTTGTTTGCTGTGTAGAATCAGGTTGGCTAGAAACGCAAACAGTGAGAATGATTGAGAGTTTACGTTTGTGGGGTGGAAAATTTGCCAATGCTCCTGTATACGCTGTAACTCCCCGTTTAGGACCACCAATTACCCGCAAAACACGAGAAATTTTTGAGCGGCATCAAGTTCACCATTTAATTTTAAACGACCAAAATAAATATTCCTGGAATAAATTTCTCAATAAGTTAACTGCTTTGACGGCAGTGGAAAAAATTGCTCAAACTGATAGCATTGCTTGGTTAGATAGTGATTTGGTAATTGTCGGGGAACCTGATTGCTTGGAATTAGATGAAATAACTGATTTTCGAGCTTGTGCATCGGATGCTGACTCAAATATAGTTATCACTCATGCTCAAGAACAAAATTATTCCTACTGGCAAGAAATTTGTCAAATCGTTGATCTTGATGTCGAAAAATTGCCCTGGATTGAGTCACAACCAGAGACAATTCCAATTCGTTTATATTGGAATAGTGGAGTATTTGTTTATCGTCGTTCAACAAACTTTGCCAAATATTACCTACAAACTTTTTTAAAGCTTTGTGATGCCCAAATAGCATCAAAAAATTGTGGTTTTTTCTTTAATGATCAAGTTGTATTGGGTTTGACGGTGATTAAGATGGGTTTAGCTTGGGATACTTTACCTTACTCCCACAATTTTGCTTTGGGTAGCAAAGTACCTACAGATTGGTATGATGGGGATAAACTCAAAACCGCGAAAATCATCCATTACCACGATGCCATGTGGGATTGGTTTTGGGATAGGTTCCTGGAAATTTTACGTCCAAATCAGCCAGAAGTAGTAATTTGGTTAGAAAAATTGGGAGCAATGAGGAATGAGGCTCCTGTACAATGGAAAGCAACCAAGAAGGTTCTAGACTTAGTGCGATCGCGTCAAGAGTTGGCTTACTCAAAATCCTGCAAAACCCTTTAATACTAGTAAATTTCCTCACTATCTTCTAAACCTCTACCACGATTGGACAAATCCATTTTTGCCAAAGACAGGGCTGTAGATACGTAAAAAGTCCAGTAAATATTACTCTTGTAAAGCAGAAAACTCTCAGTAATATTATTCATAAACAGGAATAACAAAAAAGCCAAAAACCAGAGATTTTCAGAGTTTGTTGTTGCATAGGCAACCTTCAAAGAGCGAAAATAAGCGATTAAAAAACTAATTGCAAACAAAGCTACCCCAATCAAACCCACATCCAAACCCAAATCAATAAAACCGTTATGTCCATGGGGAGGAATAAAACCATTTGCCACCGCTAAACCAGCTTCCCGTGCATATGGACTATTAGGTTCCCAAAATGCCCCCCTCCCAAAGCCTAATAGGGGTCTTTCCATCAGTCGAGTTAGGGCAACACCCCACATTGGTGTACGTCCTGTTAAAGTTGGATCTCTCCCAAGTGATGTTAACAATTCTGACCAACTACTGAGAATAATAGTTACTAATCCACCCAGCAGCAAAATCAGTAAATCTAAGAAAACGATGGACAGCTTACCTTGCCAGCGATAGTTACGGTAAAATGTCAAAATCAAGAACAGGGTCACGGAAATTACCAGTGAGGTTTTGGAAGTGGAAAGTAAGACGATAGCGATCGCTAAACCTAATCCACCATACTTGTATAGTTTCTGAAGGATATTTTGCGAATTTATGGGTAATAAAAAAAAGGTAAACCCACAAATCACCATCATGCTGCTTAAGTTATTTTTATAACCATATACCCCCTTCCAAGCACCAGGATGATCTAGAGTATGAATCCCAATTTCTGGGACAGCTAAACAGACAAATAAACTCATCAATGCACCAATAAAAAAGGCAACAGCAATCAGTTGAATTTGTTCTTTGAGTAAAAATCTCGTAGCTATATACCAGCCAAAAAAGCTCATTTGCAGGATTTCACGATTATCTTTGAGTGTACTCATCCCTACATCTGACCACAGGAAAGACATAAAGATCACTACTGTTAGCAACAGTAAAAATTTATCGAGACAGATTGTACTAAGTGTATTTTTCCAACGTACACTTAGTAAAAGAAACGTAATACCCCAAATCCCATACCTCACCAGAGACATTGGTTTATCTGGTACTAATTGTGAAAATGTGCCTGAAAAAAACAGTATTCCCAGAACCGCAAAGGTATTTTCAAATATTGTAAATATTTTAATTAAAACCATTTCAGTCCTTATTTACGATCGTATAGTCCAGAAGTTAGACGATGCTGATATAACCAATTCAAACTATCTGAAGAAGCATCAACCCAAGCTGTAATTAAATCAGCCCATTTTACTGGTATTTGTAGTTGTTGCCATGCATCTGCGGCAGCATCGGAAAGATTGGAGTAAAGTTCAGGTTGAGAAAGCAGCTTAGTCATTGATGCAGCTAAAGCCAGGGAATTTTTAGCTGGAAATATCATCGCATTTACCCCATCTTGCAAGTTTCCCCGAAACATTGGATGATCAGAAGCAACCAGAGGAGTACGGGCACAAAAGGCTTCATAGATGGTTAAGGGAAATCCTTCTGGATATTCATGCCAACTGGGAACTATAACTAAGTCTCCTTGACGCATTAAATCTATAACTTTTTGGTGGGGAACTAGTCCCAAAAATTGAACATTTTCTGTAATTTTTAAGTTTTCAGCTTGATGAATGAAATAGTTAGTATCTCCACCTCCAGCTAATTGTAAATTTACAGATATTTTTTGCTGCTTGAGAATGGCTATAGCTTCTAGTATTTCTCCAACTCCTTTAGTTTTGCCTAAAGCTCCGACATATACTAAGTTAAATACATCTCTCTTGGGTAGCTTTTTAGGAGTATAACTATGGGGAGTTAAATCATGATGCCAATCCCAGGGAATAATTTTATCAGGATTGACACCAATGCTTTGCAGCGACAAACAGGAATTAATCCCATGATTTCCAACCCATTCAATATATTGATTATTGAGTAAATAGCTCAGGAAATAGTTTTTTATTCGTTGCCGCAATCCTGTTTTTAAAAACGAATCTGCTAATAAGCCTAAAGTCTTAACTTGTTTTTTGATTGCCCAATTAAATAGTCCAGGGATTGGTGAATGTATCACCAAATGTGTGGGTTTTTGCTCGGCAATAATTTGGCAGAGTAATTTATTTTCTTGAAACGGGTCTAAAGCTGCACCAATTGTCCTGATTCCTGGATACACTACCTCATTATATCTATCTTCAGTTTGACAACAAACTAATATGACTTCCTCAACTTTTTTACTCATGGCAATCATGTTATCAACCACATACTTTTGAGCATGATAGGTTTCAATGCCAGTTGAATTTATAGTTTGGATGGTTTTGCGATAATCACCACCATATTGGACAATTATCAAGCGTTTAGAGTTTGCTGTCATATCGAGTAGTACTAGTTTTCATACATTAATGCTCAAAAATAAACTGAAAGAGTCTTGAGTACTGCATGTATATGGAATTAAGGTAAAATTACGGAACTACATACTGAATAATTTTTGTCAGAATAAGCCTAGCAAAATATTAGTAAAAATACTAGTGAGGGTGAAACTGTTATGTTAGTTACGAAACAAGCAGTGTTTCGACGTTTTTGGTATCCTGTAGTGCCAATTAACCTATTATCTAAAAGTTCTCCCCATGCCTTTACGCTTTTAAATCAGAAAATAGTTCTCTGGCTAGATTCCCAAGGCAATCCCGCAGCAGTAAAAGATCGATGTTGCCATCGTTCAGCACAATTATCCTTGGGAAAGGTCGTAAATGGTGACATTGTTTGTCCTTACCATGGTTGGAATTTTAATTCTACAGGAACTTGTACCCATGTTCCTCAGTTAAATAATGGGATGATTCCCTCCAACTATCAAGTTACTAGCTATGCTTGCGTTGAACGTTATGGTTATGCTTGGGTATGTTTGGAAGATCCTTTGTGCGATATTCCCAATATTCCGGAAGCAAGGAATTTTGAATATCGGCTAATTCATGAGTTTTATGAACCTTGGAACTGTGCTGGGTTGCGAGTGATGGAAAATGAATTTGATACGGCACATCCGACGTTTGTGCATACAACGACATTCGGCAATGAGGAACACCCAATTCCCGATAAAATGGAGTTGGAAGAAAAGGAATGGGGAATTGAGTTTTGGGCAACTTTGGGGGTGACAAATCCCAAGTTACAACAAGAAAACCTGAAATTAGAGGCTGAAAAGACGTTGCGAACTATGCACATGTCTTGGTATATGCCGTTTACCGCTCAACTACGCATCGGTTATCCTAATGGTTTGGTGCATATTGTGGTGAATACAGCAGTACCAATTAATGATTCAACTTCGCAAATCGTCCAGTTTTGTTTGCGGAATGACACCGAAAACGAGACAAAAGCCGAGAATGCGATCGCATTCGACCGCCAAGTCACTTTAGAAGATAAAGTTATCTTGGAAAGCACCGACTATGATGTGCCTTTGGACTTTACCAAAGAACAACACATGATGACCGACAAACCGGGGATGATGATGCGCCGAAAGTTTCTCGCTTTACTCAAAGCACATGGAGAAGTTGAACAAACAAAAGATTCCCACAAATGATAATCTATTGATTGTGGTTGAATCGATCAACCACATAAATGCAATCGTAAAGGCAATTCTCTCCATGGATTCTAGCCTGGAAAATATTGATTCACCAAGCAATGGTGAATCACTCACAATTGAAAGCGCGATCGCAAATCTTAACGGAACTGATTTAGGTTTGCGATTTTATGCAGCTTGGTGGTTAGGAAGGTTTCGTGTCAATGAACCTCAAGCTGTATCTAGCTTAATTAAAGCTTTGGCAGATGAAGATGATCGTACCCCAGAAGGGGGATATCCACTACGTAGAAATGCTGCAAGGGCTTTGGGTAAATTAAGTGATATCACGGCTGTAGCGCCATTAATCACTTGTTTACAATCTTCCGATTTTTATGTACGTGAAGCTGCTGCCGAATCCCTAGGAATGTTAGGAGATAGTACTGCCATCTCTCCGCTAACCCAATTATTAGAACATGGTTTGGAAAATGGCGTATTAGTGGCAACTCAACCCGATACCAAAGAACCATATGATGCCATTTTAGAAGCATTAGGGGCATTAAAAGCAGTGGATACCATCCCCCTAATTCAACCCTTTTTACAGCATCCCATCGAACGAAACCAATATTCCGCCGCTAGGGCAATGTACCAATTAACAGGGGAAGTTGAATATGGCGATCGCTTAATTAAAGCATTGGCTGGAAATGATTTACAATTGCGACGTTCAGCCCTTGCCGACTTAGGTGCTATTGGTTACATTGCCGCCGCCGATGCTATTGCCCAAACCCTGGCAGAAAACAGCTTAAAATTAATCTCCCTCAAAGGATTATTGGAAAAACAGGTATCACCCCTCACCCCAACTTTATCCAGCGATGCTATCAAGGTGATGAATTTAATGGACTTATTGCTGTGAACTTCCTTAGCGTTAATCGTCTAGGAAGTTCCGCACTTTCGTAAAAATCAGGAAATACGGAACAGTAAACAGGGAACAGTGATGAAAATAATTACTTGATAAAAACTACACTAGGTTCAAGCAGCTTGAACTGATAACTGATAACTGGTAACTGGTAACTGATAACTGATAACTGGTAACTAGTAACTGATAACTGAATAACTGGTAACTGAATAACTGGTAACTGATTTATGACTAATTCTCTTACTACTCAAAAATTAATCGATGCTGTCGAACAAGCTGACTCTTCAGCCAAACTCCTAGAAGCAGTTCAAAATCTAGCAACAGCAGCCTCAGTAGAAACTGTCCCTATATTAATTGCCGCTTTAGGATATAATAACCCTGGCGCGGCAGTGGCAGCAGTCGATGGTTTAATCCAAATTGGCGAACCTGCTGTATTACCACTCTTGCAACTAATTGATGATTTTAACTATGGTGCTAGGGCTTGGGCAATTCGCGCTTTAGCTGGAATTGGTGATCCTCGCGGATTAGAAACCCTTTTAGAAGCTGCCGAAAATGACTTTGCCCTCAGTGTACGACGTGGTGCTGCTAGAGGTTTGGGAATTGTCAAATGGCATCAAATGATACCTGAACAACTGTCAGATGCACAGCAAAAAGCCTTTGAAGTTTTAATTAAAGCCAGTAAAGATCCAGAATGGGTTGTACGTTATGCTGCTTCTGTTGGCTTAGAAGGATTAGCGGAAAGCCTGACTGAAAGACAATCTCAGCTAGCTGCACAAATATTTGCCCAATTGGAACATCTCCAAATAAACGACGTGGAACTGTCAGTGCGATCGCGTGTTCACTTAGCGCTGGAAAAGCTACGCAGTCAAACGCCTGTAGAAATACTGAGGAAATTACAAGATAATAATACATCTGAATCAGAAAAAGTATCCCGTGGTGCAGGAAGAAGATAAGGTGCTAAGGAACGCAAATTTAATAACCTGCAATTATAACTAAACTTGGAATGATACGTTACGCAAGGCTTTTCTTGTAGCTTGCTTCCCGTAGGATATGCCGTCAGGCTATACACACCCGACTGTTGCACTTTATTTAATTCACATTCCTAAACCGAATCAATGGCAACAATTATGCGACTACTTAAAACACTCACAAAGTGTCTAAAAATAAAATCTCAGTTTGAATATTGTGACGTGCGACTTGTTCACAGACTGTAAATATTTGCGGTGTTTTGTAGATGCGTGGACGCAAGAGAAACTTCTGCAACACTTGCTTACGTCCTTTAACATAGTCGGTTGTGGCAACCCAATCGTATTCTTGACGAATCGACTTTGCATATTTTTGATATCCCTTCTCATCTGCCGCCAGAATCATCAAATCTGCATCAAGTAATATTTGACTATCTACATCGCCATCATCACATTTATGTTGCTTCGTAACTAAAATTAATTTTTCAACAGTTTTGATAGTTTCCCCATCAACATTCAAATTAGTTAATAGTTCTTTGGCAAAAATAGCACTTTTCTCCTCATTATCAGACCCTTGAGTATCATAAATAACATCATGCAACCAAGCTGCAAGTTGAACAGCGGGAAAATTAATCGCGTAACCCTGTAACTGTGCAATTGTTCCTAGCATTTGGCAAATATGCTCTAAGTTATGATAGTAGCGCTGGGGAGAATCATAAGCTTGAGTAATAGCTAAAAAACTACTTTGAATCAGCTTTGAATCAATTTTGAAGTCTTGAAGTGTTTCTTGCCACTTTAAAAATAGTTTTTCTCTCATACTTAAATTTTAAGTTTTTGCAGAGATATGTAGCAAATCTCAGGTAAATTAAATCCTGCAATATAAACTAATACAGCACTAAACTTATATTAAAGAAAACATATTAAATAAGTGTTGTTACTACTTATCAATTTTCTCCACCACTGCCATCATCAACGCTAGCACCACCACAATCGCAATTAGAGCCAAGATGATTAATCCCACCACCACTATTAGAATCGTCATAAAGTTGTCCTTAACACTATGACAACCTTTATAACCGATCACCGTCATCCTGGATATACTGTCATAAATTGCGCTAGTGGTATATCAAAATAGCTTCATTACGGTAGCAATTCTTCCAAAGCCGCACCCACAACACGGTGATCACTATCTTTCCTTAGCAATTGTAGTGCTTCCTTCGCCTGGGGATTCTCGAAGCGCTTCAAACTATAGGCAACTCGCTGACGTACTCGCCAAGATTCATGGTTGACTAAATTGAGTAATTGTGATATGGAGGCATCATGAACATCTGTGTTTGCTAATGTCCCCATCGCATCAACTGCGGATTCTTGTACGGTAGAATCTTCCCCTTTGATTGCTTCGATGCAGATATCCAGCAATTCGCTGGTGGTTTCCAAGTCTACTAGCGCACCCAAAATACTACGACGCACTAACCAATGATCATCTTGAAAAAATGTGGTGACAAGGTGGGATACTGCAACTCTACCAAATAAGGAGAGGGAATTCGCAGCTTCTGCGCGGACATTAGGTGTATCGTCAAATTTGATCATTTGCATCAATGCTGCAAAGGAATCTGCCGTCTGTTGTTTCCCCAAAGCCATTGCCACAAAGGAACGTACCAAAAATTCCGAATCGTGGAGTTTAGTTTTAAGTAATGGTATTGCAATTTCCGAATCGTAATCTTTGAGAGACGCGATCGCTTTCAGGCGAAACTGGAAATCTGGGTTGTTTAAATCGGTTTGAATTTGGGCAAGTTCCATATCGGCAAGCGGGATTCGGGGCTAAAGTCTATTCTACAGAGTTTTTTCCCTGAAATATTCTAAGACTGCATGGGCAATAGCCTCGTTGCCATTTTTAGCAATTGTCCCTCCACTCAATGGTGCTTTCGGTGTATCCTGCAAAAACTCCCAGTTACCGTGAAAAAATTCATCGGGTGTCAAAATTTGATGCTGATTATAGTTTTTAATCCCTTCTAACAAAAATGCCGCTTCAGCAAAATCATCACGGGTAATGGAAACTATTGGCAAATCCAGCTTCGTCGCTTCTGCAAAGGTACCATATCCAGGTTTGGAAACAACTCGACTGCAAATAGGCATAAAATCCACAGGACGGCATTTTTTATCGGCTATTTTCAACAGGTTTGGTAAATCGGGTGCAGATGCATCAAAGGTGATAAATTGCCAGTCGGGATACTGTTGGAGATTGTGATAGGGGATTGCCTGTAAACCTAAGCCACCAAAGGTGAGTAAAATAGTTTTTTCCACCGGGGTTTCAATTCCCCAACTTGTCCGCAACTCCTCTTTTGTAAAGCGAGGATCACCCCCAGTCAACCCCGTATCAACGATATTGGGAAAAGCAGACATCGGTTCATTAAAGGGTAAACGAAACAAGCGATCGCACTTACTATAACACCCACCAATCCAGTCAGCGATCGCTGTAAATTCACTACCCCAATTACGATAAATTAAATCCCAGCCAAAATTACTCATCATCCAACAGGGTATACCTGCCGCCTTAGCAATTTCCGTTGCCAGAAAAGGAACATCAGCCAAAATCAAATCTACCCGATTTTGACTAATAAAATTAACTTCAGCCTCAATTATTGCCTGTTGATTACTTTGAATCTCTTGCAACTTCGCCAAAGTAGCCAACTTATCCATCTTTAAACTATCAGCTTGCACCACACCCAAATCATAACTACGGGGACGATGGATAAAATCACCATTGATGTAGCACTCCAACAACCAGCGCGGCGCACTAGTAGTCAAAATTAGCAATACCTCTGGACATAACTTTTGAATAGTGGCAGCAACCGCAGCAGTGCGAGTTGCATGTCCAAAACCATGATTAGTAACAGCAATGTATAAAGTAGGACGCATAAACGCTATTTTTAACAAAAGTAGGGTGTGTATAGCCTTGCGGCATATTAAAAAAGACGCACGATTGGATATCATATTTAAGAAAAATCTAAATGCGTCGTAACACACCATTCAGTATAAATACTTACGCAGATAAAACAGATCTAGCTTGATCACTCAACATTCATAATTTTCGGCACCTTGAAAAACTCCCCTTCCTGCTGTGGCGCACCATTGAGAATCGCTTCCCGTCCTGGATATGGTTGCAGACGATCAGGACGTGTCACATTACTAACATCAATTGCCCTTGTAGTTGGTGCAACATCAGTCACATCCAACTCACTCAACTGCTCCACATACTCCAAAATACTACCAACTTGGGCAGTGAATGTTTCTTCCTCTTGGGGAGTCAATTCCAAACGGGCAAGAAGGGCAACTTTACGTACTTGTTCGCGGTCAATCATGGCTTATTGATTAATAATCAGCATCCCAAGATTAACATTCTTCTGGGGATACGAAGCTAAGACGATCTAAATCCCTTTTTGTGATTCTGTAGGGTTTCGGTGGGTGAGGAATCTAGCCCACCGATTTTATGTTGTGGCTTAAATCAGCAGCTATAAAATATATTTTTTCTGTAACATAAGTAACCAAAATCAATATAATTTGCTATGATTAGTTATAGAAAATACTTATACTACACATAGTAAGGGTAACAATCATGGCTCTCAACAGACTCGAGTCCACCGACAGCATTTACAAAGTTCATCAGCAAAACATTCGCAAAAGTCTGGAACGTAGGCTAGAAGTCGCCAGAAGCAAGGGTGACGAGAATTTGGTTCGTCAATTGGAAGCAGAAATGAGATCTTGCGGCTAATAACTATTACCTGAAAATGGGGATAAAAATAATTGCCCCGCAGGGTTTTGATCCTTCTCAACTTGCTATCTCTAAGAATTTTCACTCATTGTAAAAACTCCCCCTGCCTGACAGAGTTCAAGGGGAGTTTTGTATATCTAAGGAAGAATTTATCTCAGAAATAAGGGGAGAAGTTTTCGGTGGGAGTTCAAGCTTCCTTTAAAAACCCGCTTCTTACCTCCTGACTTGCAAGTGAGTAAGGAGTCAAAAAATACACTTAAACCTTAGGTTTATAAGTTGATGCAACGTGGAGTTCTTTGAGTTGTTTTGTATCGACTCCAGAAGGTGCATCTGTGAGTAAGCAGCGTGCTTGTTGTGTCTTGGGGAAAGCGATGACATCACGAATTGATTCTTCACCAGCAAGTAACATCACCAATCGATCTATTCCGAAGGCGATACCACCGTGGGGAGGTGTACCATATTCAAAGGCTTCTAGTAAGAAACCAAATTTGCTTTGGGCTTCTTCTGGGGTGAGTCCGATTGCTGCAAATACCTGTTCTTGGATTTCCCTTTGGTAAATGCGGCGACTTCCTCCACCAACTTCAAAGCCATTTAATACTAAATCATAGGCTTGAGCGCGGGCGGTTTTCAAGTCGTTGATGTCATCCGGATGCGGTGCTGTGAACGGGTGATGTAGTGCTTCCAGCCGTTTTTCGTCGGCATTCCATTCAAACATGGGGAAATCTACCACCCAAAGCAGGTTGATTTTTTCGGAATCAATTAATTTAAATTCTTTGGCAACAAATTGACGTAATCTATCGAGGGTTTTGTTGACTGTAGCAGTGTCAGCGGCAGCAAAGAGTAGTAAATGTCCGGCTTTGGCGTTGGTACGACGGAGAATTTCTTGTTTTTGTTCTTCGCTGAGGTTGTCTTTGATGGCACCGATGGTGTCGATTTCACCGTTTTCTCGCACTCGAATGTAGGCGAGTCCTCTAGCTCCGGCTTCGCTAGCTTCTTTAAAGATATCACCACCTGGCTTGATGCGAACGTTGGAGATGGCATCGTTGCCGTTGGGAATGGGGAGAATTTTGACGGTGCCACCATTTTTAATTGCGTCGGTGAAGACTTTGAAACCGCTATCTTTGAGGATATCGGCAACATCCACTAGTTCCAGTCCATATCGGGTGTCGGGTTTATCGCAACCATAACGTTCCATTGCTTCCGCGTAGGTGAGACGGGGGAAGGGATGGGGTAAATCAATGTTTTTGACGGTTTTGAAGATATGACAAACTAGTTTTTCGTTGAGTTCGATAATTTCCTCTGCGGACATAAAACTCATTTCCATGTCCAACTGAGTAAATTCGGGTTGTCTATCTGCCCGTAAGTCTTCATCACGGAAACAGCGGGCTACTTGGTAATAGCGATCGCATCCTGATACCATGAGTATCTGTTTAAAGAGTTGGGGTGATTGGGGTAGGGCAAACCACTCGCCTTCATTCACACGGCTTGGTAAAATGTAGTCGCGCGCTCCTTCAGGGGTGGAACGTGTAAGAATGGGGGTTTCAACTTCGATGAAGTTTTCCACATCTTCTAAATAGCGACGTACAGCTTTGATGACTTGGTGACGAAGTTGGAGATTTTTCGCCATTCTTTCTCGTCGCAAGTCAAGGTAACGATATTTTAAGCGTAAGTCTTCGCGGACATTTTCGGTGTCTGCCGTGGATACTTGGAAGGGTAACTGTTTGCGAACAGCGTTGAGGAGGGTGATTTTTTCTGCGTAAATTTCGATTTCGCCAGTGGGAATCCGGGTATTTAGGGATTCTTCGGGACGTTGGGTAACTTTGCCGATGATTTCCACAACATACTCGTTACGCAGATCATTTGCTAGTTCATAGGATTCTGGTGTGCGTTGGGGGTCGCTAACTATCTGGACAATGCCAGTGCGATCGCGTAAATCTAAGAATATCACGCCCCCATGATCGCGGCGACGGTCTACCCATCCATATATAGTGACAGTTTTTTCAATATGGGTTTTTTCAAGTTCGCCGCAATAGTGAGTTCGCATAATTACTTAATTATTTAGTCTGATGGTTGGGGCTAGATTTTCGAGTCAATCTTAAAGCTTTTTTATTATCTAGCATCAATAGACATTGTGGTTAATTCTCATTAAATGATTAATATCCCCGACTTCTAGTTTAGAAGTCGGGGATATTTAGGATCAATATACCTTATAATCTACT
This sequence comes from Calothrix sp. PCC 6303, assembly GCF_000317435.1. NCBI lineage: Bacteria > Bacillati > Cyanobacteriota > Cyanophyceae > Nostocales > Calotrichaceae > Calothrix > Calothrix sp. PCC 6303. Next base: position 4,023,948 of record NC_019751.1, on the reverse strand, counting down.
ATGGGCGTGGTGCGTGGAAGGCATCCCATGCAGCTTTTCCTGCATCCTGGAACCGTAAACCCAGTTCTGTAAACTGCTTCACCAACTGCTGCCAGTTTTTTTCTGCTTCCTGTTGAATTGAGTTGAACGAATCCTCAATGCGATCGCGTTCAATGATTTTCTCACCTTCTATGGTTTCTTTGGCGCGTCGCACTGCGTTAAGATAGGTTTCCCGTGTGAGAGTACCAGCCGATTCCGCTTCTGCTTTAGCACGTCTTTTCAATGCTTCAATCAGCGCTTTGGTTTCACGCTTGAGTTCGTCGGTTTCGTTAATCATTTCTTGATCCACCATTTCGTTAGTTTGGGGAGTGATTTCGATTTCTACGGTAGGTGTCGATTCCATATTGTTATGAGTCATAATTTTAGTTTCCTGATTATTTCTGCTTAATAATTCGTATTTTTGTTGACACAGAAGTCTGAATTCAGTTCCTGGGGATGTTTTAAAACCCTGATAACTGTTCACTGTTTACTGATTTAATCTCAGCAATGCTTCCACACGTTGTTCGGTGGTGGGGTGAGTTCTAAATAGGTTGCCGAAGAATTGACCAGAAAATGGATTAATGATTAATAATGGTTCAAATGCTGGATTCGATTGCATCGGAATTTGTCTAGCTGTAGACTCTAATCTTTGCAAAGCACGGGCTAAAGCGCGGGGATTACCTGTAATTCTTGCTGCACCAGCATCAGCAGAAAATTCACGGGTGCGGGAAATAGCCAATTGAATTACAGTTGCGGCAAGGGGTGCCAAAATTACTGTTGCGATTATCCCTAAAGGGTTTCCACCTCGTTCATTGTCGCGGGAACCACCAAACCACATACTGTAACTTAACATTTGTCCCAGGAAGGAGACAGCACCCGCAATAGTCGCAGCAACTGCTTGGGTAAGGGTGTCACGGTTGGCAATGTGGGTAAGTTCGTGGGCAATTACGGCTTCCAGTTCATCTTCTGGTAAAATATTTAAGATACCTTGAGTTACGGCTACCGCTGCATGTTCTGGATCTCGTCCGGTTGCAAAGGCGTTAGCGGTGGCACTATTAACTATATATACTCCCGGCATCGGTAGATTTGCTCTTTCCGATAAACGGCGTACCATTCTGTAAAGTCCTGGTGCTTCAGCTTCACTGACTTCTTGAGCACCATAAGCTGCTAAGGCAATTTTATCAGATTGATACCAGGAAAATAGGTTAGTTGCAGCAGCTATTCCAATCCCAACGAATACACCTGTTGTTCCACCAATTATCCAGTAACTAATTGCAATTAAAAGACCACTTAGGGCAGCTAGTAAAGCAGCTGTCTTAAATTGGTTTCCCATAGTATATACTCTCCAGATTTATACCTATTTTATTTTTTTAAATTGTCTGAATCAACAACTTTATTTCAACTACACTCTGATTGTATCGATTCAGATGTTAGTTTTTCAGGTAGGAATTGTGCTGCAATCATGTTCGGTTCTCCCACTTGAAATTGCTGTTATTTTACTAAGAAGGTGTTTATTAATAAAGAAGAAAATTATTGTAGGGTGTGGAAGACGCACTACTACTCATTTTGAGCAACAATCTAAATGCGTCGTAACGCACCAACTAGCTGGTGCGTTACGACAAACTCACACTGATTCAAACCCCCAAATCCTTACGTAGTCGTAACATACACTACTTAATATTTATTTTATAAAGACCCTCTAAGAAATCCAAATTCAACAATATTGGGGGTCTAATTTCAAATTGGTATAACTCACAAACTACGTCAACTTGAACAAAAAAAACCCCGACTTCTTCAAAAAGTCGAGGATCTAAACCTTTAGATTTAAGGCTATGCCAACACAAATCTATCTATTCACAATTATTTTGCTGCCAGCTTGTTGGTGTGATGTTTCTTCATCAGTAATTAGAACTGATTCCGGGATAATCGTTTGTTCTCCAGTAATGAGTCTGGCACCACGATTCCGAGTAAAGTAGTTCCATGCCCATTGAATCATCACAACAACTTTGTTATCAAATTCAATCAAGAAATAGATGTGGATAAATAACCAAGCAAACCAAGCTGGGAAACCTTTAAGTTTGATAAAACCTAAATCTACGACTGCACAGTTGTGTCCAATTACCGCTAGGCTACCTTTATCAATATATTTAAATTGAGGCAAGGTTTGACCCTGAAGTTTTGCTTTAATTAAAGAAGCAACATATTCACCTTCTTGGATGGCGACAGGTGCAACACCAGGTAAAGGTTTACCATTTTGATGGGAGAAGTTTGCTAAGTCTCCAACAACAAAAATATTAGGATGTCCTTTAATGCTGAGATCTGATTCTACTATTACACGTCCAGCGCGATCGCACTCAGCACCCGTTGACTCTGCTAAAATCTTTCCTAGGGGAGATGCTTTAACTCCAGCAGCCCATAATACTGTTTTGGCGGGGATTTGATGAACTTCCTCACCTTGTTTGATGGTGACAACATCATTCTCGATATTGGTAACAAGGGTTTTGGTTTGAACCGTCACACCCAATTTAGTTAAGGAAGTTTCCGCTTCCTGTGATAATTCTGGTGCAAACGGTGGTAAAACTCGATCTAAGCCTTCCAATAATAAAATCTGCGTTTCCGATGTATCGATATTGCGGAAATCATCCTTCATAGTGTGATAGGCAATTTCTGCGATCGCACCAGCTAATTCTACACCTGTTGGACCACCGCCAACAATTACAAAAGTTAACCAAGCCCGACGTTTTTCTGGAGATGTTTCTTTCTCTGCTGCTTCAAAAGCACTGAAAATCTTGCGACGCATCTCAATTGCATCTTCCACCGTCTTCAATCCTGGTGCGACATTTTCCCACTCATCTTTCCCAAAGTAGGAATGCTTGGCACCTGTTGCTAAAATTAATGTGTCGTAGGGTATTGCCTCATCACCCATTAATACTTGTTGAGTTTGGGAATCGATATGGTTAACTTCTCCAAGTATCACCTTTGTATTTTTACTTTTACTCAGCACTGAGCGCAATGGGGAAGAAATATCCGCAGGTGAAACAGTCCCTGTAGCTACTTGGTACAACAATGGTTGAAATAGGTGAAAATTACGCTTGTCAACCAAGGTGACGCTGACGTTAGTATTAGCTAACGCTTTTGCTGCATACAATCCGCCAAATCCACCTCCCACGATCACTACTTGATGAGGTGGCTTGTTATCAACTGTATCTACCATAAAATCGTTTCCTTCCCTTTTTTATGACATCCCTGTCATTATTCTTAACAAAATCTTATCAAAAATTCACCAGAGTTTTTATGTATTTTTGGTATGTAAAGTTTTGGTAAAGCAAGTGTTATTGCCGGAGAAACTCCAGAAACCCGATTTTTGCACCACTCAGCATGATGATTATTAATATTAACGATGAAAACCGGCTTTCTCTCGTGAGACGAGAAGTCGTGATGAACCTGGTTATCTGGGAGATGAGAAAATCAGATTGCTGCGGGTTGACTGCTTGCGTTGGAAACCCGGTTTTTTTGTGTTAGTCGTTTCCTGCCTTTTCAACTCAGTTAAAATAGGTGTAGTCTTACAGCAATGTCACTGCCATTTCCAGACTGGGTAAGTAGTAGTGCAAAATTAATCATACATTCAGAAACGCTCAAACCCTTGGGATTCCTTCGTTCCTCTATATTTAATTTTGCGTAGCCACTTAATAACCCAGATTAGCAATTAGCAAGGAATGACAAATGGTTACACAATTACCCATCCAAACAGCAGAAATCATCTACCCTGACAGCGACGGACAGTTAATGGCAGATAATACATTACAATACCGCTGGATTGTGACAATTCAAGGCGGACTTGATAGTTTGTTTCAAAATGATCCAAATGTGTTTGTCGCTGGCGACTTACTTTGGTATCCTGTGGAGGGTAGCAACGTCATTCGTAGAGCGCCTGATGTGATGGTGGCTATTGGTAGACCAAAGGGTGATAGAGGGTCTTATCAACAGTGGCGAGAAGAGAATATTCCTCCACAAGTGGTATTTGAGATTCTTTCCCCTGGTAATAGCGTGAAAGAAATGGTCGCCAAACACAACTTTTATCGTCGCTATGGGGTGGAAGAGTATTATTTATATGATCCTGATAAAGGTGATTTAACAGGGTGGATACGTGACGGGGAAGAATTACCAGAAATCGAACAAATGCTAGGTTGGGTAAGTCCCCGTTTGGGAATCAGATTTGAATTATCCCAGGGGCAATTAGAAATTTACCGTCCTGATGGGGAGAAGTTTGTTAGCTACGTTGAACTTGCTAGACAAAAGGAAGTTGTACAACAGGAGTTAGAACAGGAAAAACAACGCGCTGAACAGGAAAAACAACGTGCTGAACAAGCAGAAGAAGAGTTAGAGACTTTACGTGCTTTGCTAGCACAGAAGGGAATTAACCCAGATGAACTTTGATTATCGATAAAATCCCGAATAAAAATATTGAATATGGAGAGACGCGACATGTCTCGTCTCTCAACATTCCAGAAAAACTACTTTTTGAGGATTTTTTGCCGCATCCGCACTACAAAGGTATCGATTTCTGGTAGTTTCATTACAGATGCGATCGCGCCAAATACCAAAAGCCCAATAAAGCCTGCTACTGCTAGTTCAAACAACAGGGTGAGCATATTTTCTTTAACTACTATAAACCGTTGCACTACTTGCAACGCAGCAAAACTGGAGATTCCCCCGGCAAAACTGGCAGCAGTTAACCCCAAAATTGGTAAACTCCATTCTATCCAGGGTAAACCGTGTAATTTGCGGTTGAGTAAATACAGCAGCATGAGGGTGGAACTCAAGTTTACTCCCACGGTTGCCAAAACTAAACCAGGTGCGCCAAAGGATTTGATAAAAATCAAATCTAGAACCACATTTAACAAGATATTAAATAAGCTAATACGGAATGGGGTATCACCATCACCCAAAGCATAGAATACCCTAATTAAAACATCCCGTGCTAAATACACAAACATTCCCACCCCGTATGCCACCAGCAGCGAGGCAACCAAGTTTGAGGCGTTTTGGTCAAATGCTCCCCGCTTGTACACTATACTCACAATGGGCTGTGATAGAGCAATCATTATTGCCCCTAGGGGTAACATTGTAAAAGCTGAGAGAATTAACCCTTGCCGAATCCGTTGTTTGAGTTCACCCCAATCTTGAGGATCTGTAAGACGGGAAAATATTGGTAGTAAAGGGACTAAAACAATGTTGGAAATTACCCCCAAAGGAGTCTGTACCAAAAGGTTTGCGTAGTTTAACCCGGAAGCAGCACCAGCAATATAGGAAGCAAAAATAGAATTTATTTGCCAGTTAATATAAAGCATTCCCGATGAAAAAGTTGCTGGTAGCATGATTTTCATCACTTCTTTCACTGCTGGTTGATTAAAGTCAAACCGCAAGCGAAAGGAACCCATGCCAATTTTGGCTTGTGCTACCAATTGTACTCCCCATTGCAGCACAGCCCCCGCAGTTGTTCCCACAGCTAGAATTGAACCGCTGTATATGACATTTTCAGTTGCATAGATGTTGCTACCCAATTGCAACCAGAGAAATCCCACAGCAATCACAACTGTAATACTTGATAGTAAAGGACTAATGGAAGGTAGCCAATATTGATTAGCTACATTTAGTGTGCCAAAACCGATACCAATTAACCCTGCCAGAACAGCAATGGGTGCCATAATCCGCAATTGTTGAACAGCAATGGTTCTAATCAACTCACCATCCGGACGTTGATTTAAACCTGGTGTTGTCAAATCCAGAATATTTCCGGCAAAAACTACCAATAGAATTGTCACCACCAGCAGCACACAACCCACCAACGTCGTCATGGTTTCTACTAAGGGTGCTGCTTCTTCCTTTTTCCGTTTAGCTAAAACACTGACAATGGCACTGTAAAAAGGGCCATTCACCCCACCCAATAATATCAGTAGAAATCCGGGGATAATATAGGCAAAGTTATAAGCCTCAGCAATAGCATCTGTACCGAATGCAGCCCCAATAGCAACTTGTCGTACTAGCCCAACAACTTTACTAATGATGGTAGCAGCGGCAACAATCCCTGCAATTCCAGCCAGGGAGCGATTTACTTTTTTTTGTTCTTCTGTCACAGGTGATTACCGACAACGGACTGGCAATGGGAGCCTCATGAATACTTATCATGAAATTGGTGGTTATGTCAGGGAAATATTAACGACATTCCAAACTATCGCGGGTATCGACACCAGTTACAGGGTTTGTACCGGAAGCGCGATCGCATAATAGCTTCATCTGGTAGGTATCAATCAGGGCATTACTAAAATCAGCACCAGTAATATCTGCGTCAAATAAACGACTTCTTGTTAATGTGGCATCAGTAAAATTAGCGTTTTTTAAGTTAGCACCATCAAGGGCAACACGATCAACCAAAGCCGCAGTCAGGTTTGCACCTTCCAAGTTAGCCTTCAGCATCACACCCTTAGTTAACATGGCATTGGTTAAATTAGCACCTTCAAAATTTATCCCCCGCATTTCAGCAGCTACAAAATTAATGCCAACTAAATCAGCATGGGAAAAATCACGGTTTTCTAAATTGGCATTATTGTAATTCATGGCGTTGAGTTGACCTATAGCCATAGCTGGGGTTGCATCCAATATTACCCAGAAGCAAGCGAGGGCAATAATTACAACCCAACTGAAAATTCGCCGACAATGCTTCTTGATAGCACCATCAAGACGATGTAATTGAGGATGATTCAAAACCCCTGTTTGGCTGTTTTTAACGCTACTCATAAAAATTAATCCAGATAATCAAAGTAATATTGATTTGAGAGTGTCGATAATTAGTTTATCAAGTTCTATCAACCAACAGAAAATAGACATCTCCAGAAATTAATTATGCGTTAACCAGAACCCTTGTAGAGACGTAGCATTGCTACGTCTCTACCTGTTTTTCGGAGATGTCTAATATCCAACTTAAGTGAATCGGCAGAAATAAACAGAACTATATCAGGAATTACACAATTATTAGGAATTTACGTCATTGCGTAGCTTGCGTCTTCGTAAGGTAGACGCTGAGTCGCAAAGCGACATGCTTCCCGCAGGGTAGCATAAGCCTTTCAGGCTGGCTTCGCCTACTCAAAGTCTACTTCGTTACGATTGCGTGAGTCTTATATAATCGGATGTAAATAACTTTAGACTTTTACCCCTACTGCCTTGTCCCGGTTACAATTTTCAATGCCGATCTACTTATAGGATCAAATTAAAATCGAAAATACTCACCCATTACAACCAATCAAAATATTACCAAAACCTGATACCATTTGCCATGAGTGTCTTTTTTCTGCTTTAGTAAATCAATCCCTAGTGTGTGTTAACCCAGATGAAACAGGAGCAACTTGTGCAGATATCATTTTCTGCAACTCATTCACACCAAAAGAAGAAGTTGAAAGTCCCTGTGTCTCATTTGGGGAAGACGAAGCTGAAAATATCTAACAAGGAAAAGTTACCAATTTTGACAAAGTGAATGTATAATTTACGGCTTGTCCACAAGCAACTAGGAAATTGACTTGAGAATGTTAAAAGCAATGTTATCTCGTTCGGGATTGGTGAGTATATGCTGCTTGATGGTAGCCTGTGCATCAGACACTAAAGTGAGTGAAACAACTACCACGACTACAGCGTCAACAACATCCGCAACAGTGACAGCTAGTCCCACAGCAACTGTAACAGCTGCTCCTACCGTCACAGCTACCGCGACGGTGACAGCTACCCCAATAGTTACAGCAACTGCTACCCCAACTTCAGCAGAGGGAAGCAAAAAAGTCGTAACCACAGCTTCAGGACTGAAGTATACAGATGTTAAAGTCGGTACAGGTGCAACACCAAAAACAGGTCAGACTGTGACAGTACATTATGTTGGCACCTTGGAGAATGGAACCAAGTTTGATAGCTCACGCGATCGCGGTCAGCCATTTGACTTTACAATTGGTAAGGGAGAAGTAATTAAAGGTTGGGACGAAGGCTTAAGCACCATGAAAGTTGGTGGTCGTCGTAATTTAATTATCCCAGCTAAACTTGGTTATGGTGAACAAGGTGCTGGTGGTGCGATTCCTCCCAATGCCACACTACTTTTTGATGTAGAATTACTCGGTGTGAAGTAATATCGGCTTTTCGTGACATGCTCGCCACACTCACGAGTCAGGTGAGTGTGGGCTTCTGAGCGACGCTTCTATATGGTGATCTTGTTTTACCAATTAGATCTCAAGGAAATTGGTCTTATGTGCGTGTAATTTCCGGATCAAATAACCGAGTTAATGGTGTTGAAGGTTAGGTAAATGCTAATTATTTAGCCTGTTCTTGATCACGTTAGAGTATTCCAACAAATAAATTAAAAATATAAAATTAAATCCCCGACCTTTTCAAAAGGTCGGGGATTTATACTACTACAACTAATTTCCAAGCCGCTCTAATTACTTGGTTTTTGAGAAACTTGATTAGTTTGTAAAGCCTGTACCAACTGACTCACAGCCGATTGTAGTGATGCGCCAGCATCAACAGCTACCCAACCATTTTGTGTTAATTGACGTACTTCAAAGTGGAGGTGAGGACCAGTAGAAACACCAGTGCTACCTACCAAGCCAATTACAGTTCCTTGCTGGACAATTTGACCTGGTTGTACATATACCTGTGACATGTGACCATAGAGGGTTTGTTGGGCTGAATTGTGATTGAGAATCACCGTCAAGCCGTAACCACCAACGTAATCAGCTACTTCCACTTGACCCGTAATTGCCGCCAAAACTGGGGTTCCTTCCGCTGCACCCACATCCGTACCGGAGTGGAAACGTTGATCACCTGTAATTGGGTGTGTCCGCCAACCAAAAATTGAAGTAATTGGTGCAGGTATGGATAAGGGGAATATCATTCCCGATGGGTTGTAAGTTGCTGAAGCGTTGTAGGTAACTTGGGGTAGTGTGGTCGCCAAGGGAATATTGTAGGCTACTATACCAGGACGAGGTGCCGTGTTATCGGCGTTGATTGGTAGTGGCAATACTCCCGCACTTGCTGTTAGAGGTGTACCAGTAGTGGTGGGGACAGGTAATTGAACAAAGTTACCAGGGGTTGGAATAAACCGATTTGGATTGTAGTTATTTTTATTTACAGCTTGAGTATTAGGAAGCTGACTAGGTTGGATATTACGAACAATAGCCTTACTACTAATAATGCGAGGTTTACGCCAGTTTGGACTATCGCTAACATTGGAGTTAGGAGCAACAGTGCGCGCGGAAACTGTTTTTGCGGCTGTAGCTGTGATATTTTGTCCTTTTTTAATCCAGCTTGGTGCGTTAGCGCGGGTGATTGGTGCTTGCAGGCAGTTTCCAGTACCTTTTCCTTGACTAATAACTGCTTGGCAACCGCTGGAACGTTCGGTGATTATTACCGAATTTGGAGCTTCTTGATCTCGATTTTGAGCAGTGCTGTAGTCAGTTGGATCAATATAGCTGTTGTTGTAATCTTTACCTGAATTGGAATTATTATTTGTCGTTGCAGGTTGCTTTGTACGTGATACTTCCGGCAGCTTCTCCGGAATGATTACGGGTGCATTTGAAGTTTGGTTTTTTTTGTCACGCGATGCTTCAACTTTTGCCCGTAGACGTTCTACGCCTGTTTTAGGGGTAGAAATTTCAACTTGGGGACGGGTTACTCCTTGTGGAGATGCATTTCGTTTTTTGGGAGTTTCTACCGATTCTGCAACTTGGGAACGATTTAAACGTTGCTTAAGTCGTTGACGACGGGAGGAAAATTCCACAGGGGAAGTTTGCTCGACGGAAGTCGTTCGCATTGTCTCAGGAGCGGATACTTGAGGGTTTCGCTCTATTGTCACCTTTTTGACGCTGTTGCCCGAAGGCTGCGTATTTTCCGAGGTAGGAACAATATTGTCTACTGCGGACTCGCTTTGGGCAAGTACCAAGCCGCTGCTGAGGATGCTAAAGCTACCAAGCAAACAGAGGCTTCGTGCTGGCAGGGAGTGCTGCCATATTTTGTGCAAGTTGTTACGAGCAGGGTCTTTTCGCTGCGTCATTTCTTCTCTGGTGTTGTGTTTAATTAGCCTAGTCAATTCATGCTGTTGGTTTGGTTTGCCGAGTTTGGCTGGGAGTATCCCATAGGTTTTTCAGTAGAATTACCATAGCCCAAACTGATTGTACCTGGCTTCAAGTAAATTTCTGGTGTTCTTACTGATTTTGATTTGGAAGTTTCCATGCGAACATGGAGACAACCTGTAGAAGTTACACCCACTACAGTTCCTACAGTATTATCTACGTTTACTTTATCTCCCATATTGGTTAAATAATTTAAATAGCTAGGCAAGAGTATATCTATTCCTTCTTCAAAAAGGCACCGTACACCGGATTCGATTCCCAGTAGAACTTTACAAATTAGGGTTTCGATTTCTAAAATCTGGTTAGTGCTGCTTTGAGTGGATTTTTGGGATAAATGCGATTTCTCGCACTTGTGCGATTTCTCGCAGAAATGCGATCGCCATAATTCTAAACTAATACCTGTATCGGGAACAGAGTTACGCCAATTGATTCCTACACCAATTACGGCTTGGGTAATTTTTCCCTGGTTGATTTTGGTTTCGGTTAATATACCACCTAGTTTAAGTTGATCTAAAATCAGATCGTTGGGCCATTTGATTTCTACGGGAATATCACAATTTCGCAATTGTTGAGCAATACCCCAAGCAGTGGCAAAGGTAAGTTGATAACTGTCTGTTGCTGTCAAATTTGGTGCGACTGCCACCGAAAGATATAATCCCCCAGTATTAGATACCCAATTTTTTCCCCATTGCCCCCGTCCTGCCGTTTGTTCGGTAGCAATAACTACTTTTCCAGGGACGGCACCTAATTCCCAAAGTGTCTGGTTGGTTGAGGCTAGGTTGTCGTAGAGATGGAGAGAGAAAGGTAAGTAAGGATTTGAACGTGCTGAATTTAACAGAGTTTCGATTTGAGTTTGGTTCACGGGAAGGAAGGGAATGGGGGAGGGGGACAAGGGAACTTAGGGTGTATACACAAGTATTGAATTCGCTAGATTTTCTATAATCCCATGTCCGCCAACGGTTGAAACCGTTGTCTAATAGCTAAAGTCATCTACAAGATGACTAAATGTTTTTCGCACTGAGTTCATTTTAATGGACTTGTGCTGTGAGACTGGGATTTTCAATCCTAGACGGAGTGAGGGATTTACCGAATTGTGTACACCGTAGAACAAGGGAGCAGGGTAAGAAAGAATATTGCCGTAAAACCCCGAAATTTATGCTTGTATCGGGATGTCGGCAATTGAGGTTTGTATTCTGGCTCTTCTGTTAACCTCAAAGTTAGACATCAAGTCTTTTGACACCAACCTTATGCCTTCTTTATCTTGCCTGACTGCAATATATTAGTTTAGTTGAATTTTGTTTCGGGGTTTGATTAAAATGCACACTTGGCAATGGCGTACTTGGAATGAACTGCCGTATTTAACTTGTAGTTTACTAGAAGATTTTCCCCATGGTTTTTTTACCTCTGGGTTTTGGTTACGTCCTCCAGTTGAGTTAACGCCGATTTTAGCTCCGCAAGCATCAACTTATCGCCTCAAGCAGGTTCATGGGAATGTGGTTTTAACACCCCAGGAGATTACCGCGAAGTTAGAGGTAGGTGGGGATGATGTGGAAGATGATTTGGTAATGGGGGATGGGGTGAAAAGCGATCAACCCCAGCAAGGGGTATGGGTAGCTAGTGCAGATTGTACACCTGTTTTGATTGCTGATGCGAAAACCGGTCAGGTGGTGGCGATTCATGCAGGTTGGAAGGGAACCGCGAAAAAAATTGTCCCGGTGGCTATCCAACGGTTGTTGGATGCTGGTAGTAAAATAACAGATTTACGGGTGGCGATGGGTCCTGCGATCGCAGGTGAAGTATATCAGGTTTCGAGGGAAACTGCGGCGGAGGTGGGGGCAACAATTTTGACGGAAACTGAACCAGAAAAAATTGTCAAAACTCTGATGGAGTTAGATAACTCTCCCATACTTCCAGATCCAATTCCTGATAAAGTCCGTTTGGATGTGCGACGGGTGAATGCAATACAGTTGGCTAATCTGGGTATAGGTTCTGAGCAGATAGCGATCGCATCTTACTGTACTTTCCAAACTCCTGAATACTTTTTCTCTTATCGTCGGGAAAAGGCAAAAAAAGTTCAATGGTCTGGAATTGTAAGTCAATAGGAAGGCAGGAAAAACTTTACGAATAAATGCGAAAGTTGACACTCCCCGGCATCAATGCACGGGGATTCTTTGTTCACTCAGATTAATCGGGTTTGCTTTTAATCGCAAAAATTTTTCACAACTACGATGGAAGTGCGAAGCTTCCGCTGTTTCTTGGATGCCAGAATGAATGAGTGTCAGTTCGCGTTTCTTGAGAAGATACTGATCATGGTGTCCTTTTTCCTATACAAACTTTACATTTATTAACTAAGATATAGAAGCCTAATTTTGATTAATGATTTGTAGAGAGGGGAATCGTGAATTTAGCTGAAATTTTAGAACCGATTGCGGCATGGTTCCGTGGTTTTGGGACACCGGATATAATTGTACATTGGGGACATCCGGCGATGATGGGGATTGTGATCGTGGGGATGGGAAGTTTTGTTGGGTATACGGGTTGGCAGGGAAGGTTAGCGGTTGATAAAGATGTGGCTGTGAAAAATCGTGGTGAACATCGGAAGTTAGCACCGCTAATGTTTTTATTTATGGCTTTGGGTTACATAGGTGGTGTCCTTTCATTGGTAATGCAGCGGAAACCAATTTTGGAAAGTTCTCACTTTTGGACAGGTTCAGGTTTGTTATTATTGCTAGCAATTAATAGCGCGATCGCGTTTACTAAATTTGGTGGCAATAAAGCCGGATTGCGATCGCTTCATGCTTATATAGGTAGTACTGCTTTGGTTGTAATGTTAGTACATGCAGCTTTGGGACTCAAGTTAGGTTTATCTTTATAGTTCAAACCTAGAAGCAAAGCTGCTAGAAGTAGACTTTGCTTCTGTCATGAATTTTAGAAGTTTTATTTTTGGATACCGATGATTCAGATTCCCGGTGTAATAATCTGCCTTGGTTATATTTTGGGATTAATGTTGGCTGCACTACCGTGGGGTGGTTGGTGGACATTGGTTTTAGGAATTGGATGTGCGGTGGTTTTTCAAAGACTTCGCCTGATGAGACGTAAATCAAAACCAGGTGCAGAAGAAAAAACAAAAACTACTTCCCAAACTATTCCTCATCCCAGATTTTTTTTGATTGCTGGTTTAGTGGGATTATTAGCTAGCTTTTATGTACAATGGCGGATTCCTCATCCTCAAGCTAATGACATCAGTAATTTTGTACCACCGGGAAATAATAGTAATCAAGAGCAGCTTTTTGTGGTGCGGGGAACTGTAGAAAGTACAGCCCGTGTGACTCGTAGCCAACGGGGGCAGTTTTGGTTAGAAGCAAGTCAGCTGTTGGATGATGTGAAGAAAGAAGAGGGAAATGATGCTGGCAGTAAAGCTGCTACTGGAAAAGTTTATGTAACTGTACCTTTACTACAAGCAACAGGTTTGCGTCCTGGACAACAAATTAGTGTCACAGGTGTGTTGTACAAGCCAAAAGCGGCTGCGAATCCTGGTTCCTTTGATTTTCAAGAATTTTTGAAAAAAGAAGGTGCATTTGCTGGTTTGAGTGGACGACAGGTAAACATTTTACAGGAAGATAAAAAGTGGGGATGGTGGAAGCTACGGGAACAGATTATGCGATCGCATGTTCGCTCTCTAGACATTCCTGAAGGTCCTTTGGTAAGTGCGATGGTTTTGGGTAGTAAGGCGGTAGATATGCCTTACGATGTGCGGGATATGTTCGTACAAGCGGGTTTGGCTCATGCTTTGGCGGCTTCTGGTTTCCAAACTTCGTTGATTTTGGGTGTGATCCTGAGTCTAACAAGGAGAGCAAAACGCAGTACCCAATTAATCGTTGGTTCCATTGCTTTGTTGGGATTTTTGGGTTTGACGGGGTTCCAACCTGCGGTGCTGAGGGCTGTAATTATGGGGTTTGCCGCCCTAATTGCTTTGGTGTTGCGTCGCAAAGTTGTACAGTTAGGCTCTCTAATATTAGCAGCGACACTATTACTGTTATTTAACCCTTTGTGGATTTGGGATTTAGGATTCCAATTGAGCTTTTTAGCAACTTTAGGACTAATTGTCACAGTCCCGGCAATTACGAGACGCTTGGGTTGGATGCCACCTGCGATCGCATCTTTGATTGCAGTCCCATTAGCCGCGACTATTTGGACTTTACCTTTACAAATTTACAGTTTTGGTGTGGTTCCAACCTATAGTTTGTTGTTGAATATTGTCACCACACCCCTGATTTCGGTTATTAGTATTGGTGGATTTCTGAGTGCGATCGCTGCTTTGATAGTACCCGATGCTGGCAGCGCCATCGCCGGAATTCTCCACTACCCCGTACAATGGTTACTGCAATTGGTGCACTTGTTCGCCAAATCACCCGGAAATTCCCTAGCGGTGGGAACTATATCTACCATTCAAATGGTAGTTATCTATACATTATTTGTCTTAGTATGGTTAGTAGATTGGTGGCGTAGACGGTGGTTGTTGGCTGGTGCGATCGCCATTACTTTAATTTTGATTCCAATTTTACATTCGGCAAATACTTTATTCCGGGTGACTATGTTGGCAGCTAGCGGAGAACCTGTCATTGTCATCCAAGATCAAAATAAAGTTACTGTAGTTAATAGCGGTGATGAAGGTATTGGCAGATTTACAATATTACCATTTTTGCAACAACAAGGTGTCAATCAAATTGATTTGGCTGTTGCGTCTGATTTTCAAGGTGATGGAGATAATGGTTGGTTAGAATTATTGCCTCGCTTACCCATCAAAGCAATGTATGATTATTCTTCCAAACCAGAAAATGCTCTAACTAGCATCGCTATCCAAAAAGAAGTTCAAAAACGCCAAGGTATTTATCAACCCTTAGCAGTTGGTCAAACTATAAATGCAGGTTCTGTGGTAATGCAACTTGTCAATGATCAGCTACCAATTCTCCAAATGCAAGTACAAGGTAAAACTTGGTTGTTTATTGGTAATTTGAAAGCTGGTGAAATCCAGCAGTTAGTTAAGGCTGGAACCCTTCCCAAACCTCAGGTTTTATGGTGTCAGCCTCAAACTTTAAAGGAATTAGTTCCTCTGTTGCAACCAGAAGTTTCAATCACAACTAATGCAGATTTAGATGCTCAAGCTTTGTCAGAATTGAGTCAGGTGAAAACAAAACTGTTTTTTACCGGACGCGATGGGGCTATTCAATGGACTCCTAAGGGTCAATTTGAGGCTTTTATTCAGGCAAATGAAAACAAATCATCGGTACTTTAGATTGAACATTGCACATTCTTCATTATTTGCCTTTACATTAAATAGAAAAGAGAGACGTGACATGTCTCGTCTCTACAGGGTTGAAATTTGTTCTCAAACAAACTGCAAAACTCTTAACCGAAACGTCCGCTGATGTAGTCTGCGGTTTGCTTTTGGGTTGGGTTATTAAAAATTGCTTCGGTTTTATCGAATTCCACCAATTCACCCAAATACATAAAAGCTGTAAAATCAGAAACCCGTGCTGCTTGCTGCATACTGTGGGTGACGATGAGAATTGTCACTTGCTCTTTCAATTGGTTGATTAATTGTTCGATGCTGTCGGTAGCAATCGGGTCAAGGGCAGAAGTTGGTTCATCAAATAATACAATTTCTGGCTCCGTAGCTAAAGCCCTGGCAATACATAACCGTTGTTGTTGACCTCCAGAAAGGGCGGTACCAGGTTCTTGCAAACGGTCTTTGACTTCGTTCCATAGGGCTGCTCCCCGCAGGGCAGTCTCGATTTTCTCGTCAATTACCATTTTGCGTTTTTCACCCCGTACTCGCAGCCCGTAGGCGACGTTCTCGTAAATAGATTTGGGGAAAGGATTAGGTCTTTGGAACACCATACTAATCCGCATCCGCACTTCGATGGGGTCTACTTTCGGACTTAAAAGGTTGATACCATCAGGTTCCAAGGCGATCTCACCACGGTATTTATTACCGGGGTATAAATCATGCATCCGATTAAAGCAGCGCAACAGAGTAGTTTTACCGCATCCCGATGGACCAATCAACGCTGTGACTTTGCGATCGCATACTGGCATGGTGACATCTTTTAGGGCATGTTTAGTGCCACCATAATAAAAGTTGAGGTAATTTACCGCTGCTTTGATGGGTAATTGTGATTTTGCTAAACTAGTTTCTACCATGTGATATGCTTCCTGAGACGGTAACGAAGATAAATAGCGATCGCGTTCATTGCTAAAGTCATAAATACTAGTACCAAACCTGCGGCAGCAGCATTTATTTGGAATTCGGTATCAGGTACGTCTGTCCAGCGATACATCTGAATTGGCATGACTGTGTACTGCGATGACAAAGAGTCGGGTAAAAAGGCGATAAAGGCAACTGCACCCACCACAATTAGGGGGGCTGTTTCGCCAATTGCCCGTGATAAAGCAACTATAATTCCTGTGAGAATTGTCCCAAATGAGTATTTGAGGATGTGATCCCAAATCGTTTGCCATTTAGAAGCACCGCAAGCATAAGCTGCTTCCCGAATACTACTAGGAACTGCCCTCAAGGCTTCACGGGTAGCAACAATTACTATAGGTAAAATTAGCAATGTCAAAGTCAATCCGGCAGCAATGATACTTTGTCCTAATTTAAACCCATAGACAAAGACACCCAAACCCAGCATTCCGTAAATAATCGAAGGTACGGCAGCTAAATTTGCCACATTAATTTCGATTAAATTTGTAAACCAGTTTTTCTGGGCATATTCTTCCAAGTAAATCCCTGCTGCGACACCTAGGGGAATTGAGGCAAATGCAGTGACTAACATTACTAATAGGGTTCCTACCCAAGCTGCTAAGATCCCTGCTTGTTTGGCATCACTACTGGCAAAAGAGGTGAAAAATTGTCCAGTTAAACGGGGGAAACCATCTATGAATAAATCGAAAATTAAAGCCAATAATACTAAGATTGCCAATCCCATCGACAATAAGCCAATAATGCTAAAAATATTGTCAGAACGTTTGTTACGGGCAATAACTTGGCGAATTTTTTGAATATTTGGACTATTCATCATTAATTTTTAGTTAGTTTTAACAAGTTGGGAGGCTAATTCCCCTAACTTGTAAGTGAGTGGTGAGTAGGGGAAAAGCGCTTAGAGACTCATTACTAATTACTCATTACTTGTTTTTTAATAAACTTCTCGATAGCGCTTAGTTAACCAATGACCGATAATATTAAAAATTAAAGTCATCAAAAACAAAGTTAATCCCACTGCAAAGATACTTTCATAATCCAAAGTTCCATAAGCCACATCACCCTTACTCACCTCCACAATGTATGCAGTCATTGTCTGTCCGGGATCCATGGGATTGAGAGTGAGGTTAGGTTGTCCACCAGATGCGATCGCTACTATCATTGTCTCCCCAATTGCGCGGGAAATTCCTAAAATATATGCTGCACTAATTCCCGATATTGCTGAGGGTAGCACTACCTTTGTAGCTGTTTGAAATCGGGTAGAACCCATCGCATAGGAACCTTCTCGCAGATAATTAGGTACAGAGCGCATGGCATCTTCACTGAGTGAGCTAATGTAGGGAATAATCATAACTCCCATCACTAAACCTGCACTCAACATACTAGAAGCACCCAAAGTTGGTAGAATTGCTTGTAATATTGGTGTCACAAATAACAGTGCAAAGTAACCATACACCACCGTTGGTACACCAGCCAGTAGTTCCAAAGCTGGTTTGACTACTTCCCTCACCCTAGGACGAGCAAATTCACTGAGATATATAGCAGCAATAGTTCCCAAAGGTACAGCGACAAACAAAGCCACTACCGTAGTCACGATTGTCCCAGAAACCAATGGTAACACCCCAATTTGGGGAGGTTCAAAACCAGGTGCCCAAGAAGTACCCAAAATAAAGCTAAATACGGCATCAAAAAAGGCACCAACCGAGACAGTGGTATTCGCAGCTAATTCCTCTACAGATATGCCTTGAATCACAGCTATTTTCATTAGGGCGACATTTTGGAAGAATTTGACCGATTCAAACAGCAAAGTCCCAATAATCCCCGCAGTGGTTGCCACAGATGAAAATGCAGCGAGAAATAACACAATCTCAATCCCTTTTTCGAGGATATTTCGCCACAATTTGGGAGATAATTGATCTTGGTAATTATGCGATCGCTTTAATGCTTTAGCCACAGTCTTCCCTTTCATTTCAACTCAATTCTCTGTAATGCATCAGATCCCCAACCTCTCCAAGAAGTTGGGGATCTGACACATCGAAATTCAACAAACAGATCACTAATCTCTTGGTGTACCCATCAATTGACCGACAGTCACCCCGACTTTTTCCTTACCACCAAATACAGAACCAGTTTTTCCAGAGTTGAATCTACTTAAAGCAGAACTGTATACATTACCAGGTAAAGGAACTGTTTTGGCTGCTTTGGCAATATTGGCACCATTATTCAGGTAGAATGCCACAAACTGCTTAACCTCTGGTTTACTAGCAGATTTAGCATTGACGTAGATGAACAAAGGACGTGAAAGAGGGTTGTATTGACCACTCTTGATGGTAGCTTCCGAAGGTAAGACACCATTTACTGCCACAGCTTTAAGTTTGTTTTTGTTAGCAGCGTAGTAATCATATCCAAAGTAACCCAAAGCATTTTTATCGCGGGAAACACCGCTAACTAGTGCATTGTCATCTTCAGAAGCACTATAATCGGGACGGCTTTGCTTTGATTTACCATTTATAGCTTCAGTAAAGTAGTCAAATGTACCCGATTTTGTACCAGGTCCAAATAACTTTAATGGTTGGTTAGGAAATCCACTTCTAACCTGACTCCAGTTATTAATCTTACCCTGTGCTCCAGGTTCCCAAATTTTTCTAAGTTCAGCAGTTGATAAATTTTTAGCCCAATTATTTTGGGGATTCACAACAACAGTAATTCCATCAAAAGCGATAGGAACCTCTATATATTTGATTCCAGCAGCTTTACAAGCACTAATTTCCTTCTGCAAAATTGGACGAGAAGCATTAGAGATATCGATCTCACCACGGCAAAACTTTTGGAACCCACCACCAGTACCTGAAACACCTACAGTCACACGGACTTTACCACCTGTTCCTCTTTGAAATCCTTCAGCGGCAACTTGACTAACTGGAAAAACAGTACTGGAACCATCGATTCTAATGCCTTGATTTTGCGACATTGCCATCGGAATTGAAACACCGACTGTTGCTGCTATAGATGCTACCGCACCCAATACTTTCAAGTTAAATCTACTCACAAAACTTACTCCCCACTTAAAGACGTGTATATTTTTGTTGAACACACAATCTTTAGAATCTTTGCATAACATTAAGAAGTGATTATTTTTACAGACAATCGACTTTAACTTTTAGGGAAAAACAAGTTATAATTTGATTAAGCTTAAGTTAATAGTAATTAGGAACACAATTGAGAAGTTTTTTAGCAAAAATTTTGAGTAAACTATATCAATATCTCTCGGTTTGTTTACAAGCTAATAATATTGAGAGAACTTTTTTCGATAAAGATGCAATTTTGTATTCTTTTCTGAAAATTAGTTAAAGTTGTTTGCTGGATTACCTAATAGTCATAAAAACAATCATTGTCCAAATAATTAATAACCCTTAAATTGCATTTTTCAGATAACTAAATAATAATTCAATCATCGAATTAGACGAACGTCTTTAAAGACTTGTTGCCAAAGGTCAAATATCATCAAAACAAATAATACAGATTTAAATTTAAATAAATTTTATGCAGAAAACCGTCTCAGCAATTAACGTCGAAAAATTCAATTTATATTACAATTCAAAACATTTATTGTCTGATGTTTACCTAAGTATTTATGAAAATCAAATCACAGCAATTATTGGCTCACCACATTCTGGAAAGTCAGCATTTTTAAAATCACTTAATCGCCTAATTGAATTAGAAGCAAATATCAAAATAGAAGGAACTATTGAGTTTTTTGGTCAAAATATCTATGGTCGTAGAATTAATTTAAGCCGTCTACGTCGTCAAGTTAGTAGCATATTCCAGACACCCAACATTTTCCCAGTTAGTACTTACGAAAATGTAGCCTATGGTATTAAATTGACAGGGTGGTATCCGAAATCAGAACTAGATCACATCGTTGAATTTGCCATCAAGCGCGCCGGATTATGGGATGATGTCAGGCACCGACTCTATAAATCAGCCTTAGATTTACCAATTCTGCTGCAACAACAGTTATGTATCGCCCGTGCCTTAGCAGTCAAGCCCAAGGTATTATTAATGGATGAACCCTGTGGTTCCTTAGGAGCAGCAGCAAGTGTAAAAATAGAAGAAATTATTCAGAGTTTACGCGGGCAAATGACAATTGTCATAGCTACCCAAGATACTCAATTTGCTTCCCGAATCTCCGATTTTACTGCTTTTTTTAGTAGCGACGAAAAAGGTACATCACAAATGTTAGAATTTGGCACAACTGTACAAATATTCACAAAGCCCATTAATTCACGAACTTCTGATTATGTTTGTGGTCGTCATAAATAAATTGGGTTCAGTGAAAATACCTCAGAGGTGATTGCTATGAAACAATCCCGGTGAGATAGTTGATGCACCCAATAAAGTCGTAACTAACAGCATCCAACTTTGAGTAAATAACAGCATTTTACGCCGATCCACGACATCTGCGATCGCACCTGCTGGTAAAGCCAGTAAATTAATTTGCTAGAATCATCATCTCAAATATATTTAAACTAATTAAACTAACTTATGAATCCAACTCTAACTAAAATCGGCACTCAAATGTCCAACCTAACAGGCGTTCGCGCTATTATGAAGGACATCATCGAAACATTGCGCGCAGGTGCTGGGCAAGAATTTATTAATTTAAGTGCCGGAAATCCATTAATTCTGCCAGAAGTTGAACAATTATGGCGTGATTGTACCGCCGAATTACTGGCAAGTTCCGAATATGGTGAAGTTGTTTGTCGTTATGGTTCATCTCAAGGTTATGCACCATTTATCGAAGCTGTTGTAAACGACTTTAATCAACGCTATGGATTGAGTTTGACAGCACAGAATGTTTTAATTACCCCTGGTAGCCAAACCTTATATTTCTACGCGGCAAACGCTTTTGGAGGTAATACCGAGAGTGGAGAACTGAAAAAAGTTGTTTTACCACTGAGTCCCGATTATACAGGCTATGGCGGAGTCGCCTTATCTCCAGAATCCTTAGTCGCTTACAAACCAACCCTAGATGTAGACTCAGCAGCACACCGCTTCAAATACCGTCCCGACTTCAGTCAATTATCCATCGATGAAACCACAGGTTGTGTAATTTTTTCCCGTCCCTGTAATCCTACAGGCAACGTCTTAACAGCAGAAGAAGTCAACAAAATCGCTGCATTAGCCGCCCCCCATGACATCCCCGTATTCGTAGACTCCGCCTATGCCCCACCCTTCCCCGCCTTAAACTTTACCGAGATGACACCGATATTTGGTGGCAACATCATCCACAGCATGAGTTTATCCAAAGCTGGCTTACCAGGAGAAAGAATCGGCATTGCCATCGGAGACGTACAAGTGATTCAAGCACTTGAGTGTTTCCAAACCAACATGTGCATTCATCCCTCTCGGTACGGACAAGCGATCGCATCTCGCGCCATCACCTCTGGTAAACTAGCAAACATCTCCGAAACTGTAATTCGCTCCTTTTACCAAAATAAATTTACAGTATTAGAAAGCACATTAGATGCCACCATGCCCAAAGATTTACCCTGGTTTCTCCATCGCGGTGAAGGTGCAATCTTTGCCTGGTTATGGCTCAAAGACTTACCCATGACAGACTGGGAATTCTACCAACTTCTGAAAAAAGTCGGTGTCATCGTTGTCCCCGGAAGTAGCTTCTTCCCCGGTTTGCGCGAAGACTGGCAACATAAACACGAATGTATCCGCATTAGCCTCACAGGTAGCGACGAAGAAATTACCACAGCCATGCAACGATTAGCCAAAGTCGCAGAAGATGTTTACCAACATACGGTTGTAGGTGTTTGAGATTGATGTAGTCTATAGAAAACTAGCATTATTTATAACCCGGGTTTTTTGACCTGGGAATAAAACGTAATTGCCAAAAAACTCAGCAAGCCCTAATTAAAAAAGCAACAAAATAAATGGATCAAACAACGGGAAACTTCGTCAGGAAAAAACAAAAAGCTAGAGAAGCAAAAAAAATTAAGAAAAGTCAAAAACCCTTTTCCCCTATTGCTGATTCCTTTTTAGATGGTTGGTTAGCCATTGGCACAATCGTGGCACCCCAAGGACTGCGGGGAGAAATGCGAGTATATCCTGATACTGACTTTCCCGAAAGATTTGAAGAACCTGGAAAGAGATGGTTATTAAAAGCCAACTCAAAACAGCCGGAAGCCATAGAACTCACATCTGGACGCTACATTGAAGGCAAAAACCTCTACGTAATTACCATCAAAGGCATCAACGACTGCAACCAAGTAGAAGAATTACGCGGCTGTAAACTACTAGTACCAGAAGACGATCGTCCCCCACTAGGAGAAAACGAGCATCATATCGCAGACCTCATTGGTTTACAAGTCTTCATGCAAACATCCGGTGACTATATTGGTAAAATAATTCGGTTAATTCCAGCAGGAAATTACCTACTAGAAATTCAACCACAGCCAGATAGCAGTCAAGAAGAGACAGTAAATAATCAACCCAGAAAAAACATTTTAATTCCCTTTGTCAAAGAAATAGTTCCAGTAGTAGATCTCGTCGCAAAACGTGTAGAGATTACACCACCAGAAGGATTATTAGAAATCAACGACTAAAATTTACCTTCTACCTCAGTACTTCTAGCTAGTTTTCAGCACAAATTATAGATAGCTCAATACGGTACTTCGCAGTAGTAGTCTCTAAAATTTTATTTTGACGGTTGTGTACAAATCCACAATTCCGTAGAGACGTGGCATTGCTACATCTCTACAAGCGTCATTTTTATCTTGACAGACTAGTAGTACCGTATTGGAATATAGCTTATCTATACCGTGACGACCACAATGTTCCCGTGTGATTCCCTACTCTACGTGGACAACAGTCCCATTGCCAACAGCTTGGGCAGATTTGGGGAGTAAGATAGATTGAGTTGAGGTTGCATATTAGATTTGCCCTTTATTTTATCCATATTCCTCATTTATTGTCTCAATTGTTCCATATTTCATTAAATATTTCTGATGGGATTGGGAATAATACTTCTAGGTGTAATACTAATCACTGGGAGTAGGCGAAATGAAGCTAACTGGTTATCAATTCCTAGAACAAATTTACTCTGGCTCAAAAACACTTGTATATCGAGGAATTCAAGAAAAAAGTGACAAGCCAGTAGTGATCAAATTGTTGCGAAGTGAATATCCAACTTTTCAAGAACTACTTTTATTCCGTAACCAATACACCATTGCCAAAAACCTTAATTTTCCTGGTGTCATCAAAACCTATAGCTTGGAACCTTACCAAAATAGCTATGCGTTGGTGATGGAAGATTTTGGAGGAATTTCCTTACAAGAGTTTACTCAAGGAGAAAAAATTAATTCCCTAAAAGATTTTTTTTCCATCGCATTACAAATAGTTACAACTCTAGAAGGATTATATAGCGATGCCTGCGGCGGGCTACGTCTACGCATCATCCACAAAGATATTAAACCTGCGAATATTCTCATTAACCCAACAACAAAACAAATAAAGCTGATTGACTTTAGTATCGCTTCTTTGCTCCCAAGGGAAACACAACCACCCAAATCTCTGAATGTATTAGAAGGAACCTTAGCTTATATTTCACCCGAACAAACTGGACGGATGAACCGTTTAGTTGATTGGCGTAGCGATTTTTACAGTTTAGGTGTAACTTTATTTGAATTACTTGCCGGACAGTTACCATTTACCAGCAATGATCCGATGGAGTTGGTATACTGCCATTTGGTAAAGAAACCTCCTTTGGTTAACAGTATTAATCCAGCAATTCCGGAAGTTCTTGCGAATATCATTGCTAAATTAATGGCGAAAAATGCTGAAGAACGCTATCAAAGTGCTTTAGGATTGAAATTCGACCTCGAAAAAGCTTGGCAAAATTATCAGGAAACTGGAGAAATTGTTAACTTTGATTTAGGACAAAAAGACATTTGCGATCGCTTTGCCATCCCCGAAAAACTCTATGGTCGTGAAGTTGAAGTAAAATCACTTTTATCAGCTTTTGAACGCATTGCTAACCCCAGTAACAAGAAAAATAAAGGGGTAGAAGTGATGTTAGTAGCTGGTTTCTCCGGTATCGGAAAAACAGCAGTAGTCAACGAAGTCCATAAACCCATAGTGCGGCAACGGGGCTACTTTATCAAAGGTAAATACGACCAATTACAACGTAATATTCCTTTTTCGGCATTTTTAGAAGCTTTTCGTGATTTAATCGAACAACTACTCTGTGAAAGAGAAACCCAACTTCAGCAATGGAAAACAAAGATTTTGGTAGCATTGGGGGAACAGGGTAGAGTTATTACTGAGGTAATACCCGAACTGGAAAAAATCATTGGGATACAACCAGCAGTTGCAGAACTTACAGGTAATGCGGCAACAAATCGCTTTAATTTACTATTTCAAAAATTTATTCAAGTTTTTACAAATAAAAAACATCCTTTAGTTATTTTTATCGACGATTTACAATGGGCAGATTCAGCATCATTAAATTTGATGCAAACATTAGCTTGTGAAAAAGAAACTCAACATTTATTGTTAATTGGAGCTTATCGAGATAATGAAGTCTCACCAGCACATCCATTAATGTTGACATTGGATGCAATTTCTCAAGAAAATGTCGAAGTTAATACAATTACACTTAAACCTTTATCCGAAAATAATCTTGCGTATTTAGTTGCTGATACCCTGAAATGTACCCCAGAAATCGTCCAACCGCTAACAAAACTAATTTATCGAAAAACCCAAGGAAATCCCTTCTTTAGCAATCAATTTCTCAAATCATTATACCAAGAAGAGTTAATTTACTATAACTTTGATGCCGAATGTTGGCAGTGCCATTTATCTCAAATCCAAGAATTGTCGCTTTCCGATAATGTCGTCGATTTTATTGCAGTTCAGCTTCAAAAGCTACCACAAGTAACTCAACAAACTCTGAAATTAGCTGCTTGTATTGGTAATCAATTTGACTTGGGAGTGCTTGCAATCGTTAATAATAAATCACAAGAAGAAACCGCAACTGATTTATGGAACGCATTGCAAGAAGGATTGATTATTCCCACTAACGAAGTTTATAAGTTTTTTAAAGTAGACTCCGATGATTTATTGTTAGTAACAGAGCAAGAGAACATCGATAAAATAGTGAGTAATCATAACCAAATAGCAACTTATAAATTTCTGCACGACCGCGTACAACAAGCTGCATATTCTTTAATTCCCGAAGACGAGAAAAAATCAACCCACTTTAATATCGGTCAATTGTTACTCAACAATACTCCCGAAGCAGAAATAGAAGACAAAATATTCAATATAGTTAATCAGTTGAACTATGGTGTAGAACTAATTAGAAACCAAGAAGAACTACATAAACTTGCAGAATTAAATTTAATTGCTGGACGAAAAGCCAAAAGTTCTACCGCTTATATAGCAGCGATTAAATATTTGAATTTAGGATTAGAAATCATTACCCCAGATAGCTGGCAAAATCAATATGCCTTCTGTTTAGCACTACATGAAGAAGCATGTGAAGCAGCTTATCTCAGTGGTGACTTTGAAAAAATGGAGAAATTAGCAGAAAAAGTTATTAATTCTGCTCAAAGTCTGTCAGAAAAAATCAAAGTATACGAAATCAAAATTCAAGCTGATATCGTCCAAAATAGACTTACAGAAGCTTTAAAAACAGCGTTAGATATTCTCAAACTCCTCAATGTTGAATTTCCAGCATCTCCATCACCAGGAGACATTCAACAAGCATTTCAGACAACAGCAGAAAAATTAAATGGTCAGGAAATAGCAGATTTAATCAACCTGCCAGAAATGATCGATTTAGAGATTCTAGCAGCAATGCGTATTTTATCAAGTATGTTTACTGCTGCATATCTTGGACATCCCGACTTTGTACCTTTAGTCAGCCTGAAAATGGTTGACTTATCAATTGAACATGGTAACACGGGCATATCAGCTAATGGTTATTGTACTTATGCATTTCTTTTGTGTGCTGTAGTTGGTGATATAGATTCTGGTTATGAATTTGGAAACTTATCTTTAAATGTATTATCTAAAACCAACGCTACTTCACTACAAGCTAAAGTTTTACTTCCTTATAACAGCTTTGTTGGACACTGGAAAAATCATGCAAATAAGTTTTTAAAGCCATTACAGGAAGTGTATAAAATTGCATTAGACATTGGTGATTTAGAGTTTGCAGCTTATGGATTAAATAATTATTCTTACATTTCATATTTTACTGGTAGGGAACTGACAGAACTTGAGCATGAAATGGCTACGTATTCGGATACACTTAAATCTTTGAAACAAAAAACCAGTCTTGGGTATATACAAATTTGGCGACAGACAGTTCTAAATCTTCTCAATAAAACTGAGAATAAAGCTTCTTTAATTGGGGAAGCATATAATGAAGAATCCATGTTACCAATTCATTATAAAATGAATGATGCTACTGCTATATGCATGGTTTATCTCAATAAATTTATTCTTAATTATTCATTTAGTAATTTTCAGTCAGCTTTAGAATATTCAGCAAAAGCCGAAAAATATATTGCTAGTTTAACAGGCTCGTTGATTATACCTGCATTTTATTTTTATGATTCACTTACCAGGTTAGCTGAATATTTTGATAATAAATCATTACAACAGAATCAATTTTTAGAAAAAGTAAATGCAAATCAAGAGAAAATGAAACATTGGGCAAACCATGCACCAATGAATTTTTTACATAAATACTATCTTGTTGAAGCAGAAATGCATCGAGTATTGGATGAAAAAATAATAGCGATGGACTATTATGATAAAGCCATTTCTCTTGCCAAGGAAAATCAATATATTCAAGAAGAAGCCCTTGCAAATGAACTTGCAGCTAAATTCTATTTAGGATGGGATAAACAAACGATTGCTCAAACCTATTTAATTAACGCTTATTATTGTTATGCACGTTGGGGTGCATTAGCAAAAGTTGAATATCTCGAAAAACACTATCCTAATTTATTGAGTGCAATAAAACAAAGTGAAATTAGCAGTTTAAATTCTAAAGAAACTATTTCCATTAATAGTAGTTACGGAAAAACTATTACTGGAAGTAGTACAAAAATTATCGAAACATTAGATTTTGTGAGTTTAATCAAAGCTTCTCATGCAATTAGTGGAGAAATTGAACTAGATAAATTGCTAGTTAATCTCATGCAAGTTTTGATTGAAAATGCTACTGCTTCTAAAGCTGTACTTATTTTGCCCGACTCTGATAAATTGGTAATTGAAGCGATCGCATTATCAACTAATACAGTCATCAACGTTTTACAATCCATACCAGTTGAAGAAAGTCAAGATGTTCCTCTTAATTTGATTAATTATGTATCACGCAAGCGAGAACATGTCATTTTCAATGATTCTAAACTAAAAATTGAAGATTCAAAGTCTCAAAATCAAAACCTGACTGATCCTTATATTATTCAAAATCAACCTAAGAGTCTGTTATGTAATCCAATTCTCAAGCAAGGTAGGTTGGTTGCTATTTTGTATCTAGAAAATAATCTTACTAGTGGAGCATTTACTAATGATAGATTGCAAGTGATTAACTTGCTTTGTTCCCAAGCTGCGATTTCCTTAGAAAATGCTCGTTTATATCAACAATCTCAAGATAATGCTCAACAGCTAGAAGATTCGATTGCAGAACTAAAACAAGCACAATTGCAACTCGTACAAAGCGAGAAAATGTCTACTTTGGGTAATTTGGTATCAGGAATAGGACATGAAATCAACAACCCAATTAACTACCTCTCTGGTAATTTGCAACCTGCACAAGAGTATGTACAAGACTTATTAACCTTTATTGACCTTTATCAAAAATATTATCCTCACCCAGTTGCAGAAATTGCCAAGGAAATAGAATCTAGAGATTTAGATTATGTAAAAGAAGACTTACCTAAAGTCATCTCTTCTATGCAACAAGCGATTGACCGTATTTATGATATTAGTATCAGTTTGCGTACTTTTTCGAGAGCAGATACTCAGAAAAAAATTCCCTTTAATCTCCATGAAGGTATTGATAGTACCTTAATGATTCTCCAGCACCGTTTAAAAGCATCAGAATCTCGTCCCAGAATTCAAGTCGTTAAAAATTATGGTAATTTGCCTGAAGTTAAGTGCTTCCCCGGACAGTTAAATCAGGTATTTATGAATCTGCTGGCAAATGCTATTGATGCACTAGAGGAATCGAATACTGGAAGTACTTTTCAGGAAATTGAACTAAATCCTAATTGCATTACGATTAGCACCAGTTTGGATGAAGTGAAAAAACTGGTTACGATTATAATTCAAGACAACGGATCGGGAATGACAGCAGAAGTAAAAGCAAAAATATTCGACCATTTATTTACTACCAAAGCTGTTGGCAAAGGAACAGGTTTAGGACTTGCGATCGCGCATCAAATTATAGTTGAAAAGCATGGCGGAATTCTAGATGTTGATTCCGTACCAGGAGAAGGAGCAGCATTTATAATATCCATTCCTCTTGAGTAGGAAGCATCCCAATACGGTACTCTTGCGGAGAAGCAAGCTAGGGTTAATAATTTTTCGTGGTGATTTCGGGAATGTAGAGACGCGATATATCGCGTCTCTACAATTATTTTGGGTTTACGAATTTTCTTATCAGAACCGTATTGGGAACCGTCCCATTCTATGGTGTCGCGGGATTTCGGACATCCTAAAAACTATATACTACCAAATATTTAGGATTGATAGCCCTAAACCAAGAGATACTGCTAATAATAACCTGTTATATTTCTAAGCGTTGACTAAGTTAAAACACCTAGTAAAATGAACTATATTTGTAAATATTTTGAATAATTTTTATTTTATAACCTTAATTATTTAAAGCTACTTTATAGTTTTTACTAATATTAATATTATTATTGAGAGAGTTTCAATTGATTATAAAAATACATTTCAATCAAAATTTAAATGTCAGAGGGTTTCACAATGTTACTCACAGATAAAATTATTTTTAATCAAAAATCTAACCAGACAAATTCTCTTGTAAATCCCAGAAACAAACAATTAATAGAACCAACAGTAGCAGATAGTATTGTTCAAATATTGACTGGATTAGGAGTATGTCATGCATTTGGAATTGGAGGAGGTGCGATCGCGCCAATATGGGAAGCTTTAGAACAAAGCTCAATAGATGTGCTGCACTTTCGTCACGAAGCAGGAGCAGCTTTTGCAGCAATGGAGGCTTATTTTGCGAATAACTCTCCTGTTGCAGTATTTACCACAACAGGACCAGGCATTATGAATACCTTAACTGGCATTGCTGCTGCACGCTGGGAAGGAGCTAAGGTAATTTTAATATCAGCTTGTACTCCAGAAAATAAACAGGGAAAGTGGGCATTTCAGGAAACAAGCCCTAACACCATGCCTGAAGAAATTTTTACTAATGGCAGTCTGTTCGACTATGCACGTCGTATCAAGTCAAGTGATGAATTAGCAGAAATTGATCAACAGCTTGCCATTGGATTTTCTAAACCAGGTGGATTTGTTGCTCATCTCAGTATTGCTACTGATATTCAAACCCATAACGGTTGTCGTATTTTTCCAGACAAATCCAAATTGCCATTATTTATCCCAGATGAGAAAGTAATCAATCAAGTTAGGGAAATATTATCTAGTGAGTCTTTCGCTATATGGGTTGGCTTTGGTGCCCGTGATGCTGCCAAAGAAATACTCCAATTAGCAGAAAGAACAGGTGCAGCAGTCATGAGTTCTCCCCGTGGTAAAGGGATATTTCCCGAAAATCATCCCCAATATCTTGGTGTAACAGGATTTGCAGGACATGACTCAGTTTTGGAATACATGCAATCTACACCACCCCAACGTATTTTAGTCTTAGGTACTCGTTTGGGAGAATTTACCTCATTCTGGAATCCCGTGATGATACCCCCGAAGGGATTTATTCATGTCGATATTGACCAACAAGTTCCAGGGGCGGCTTATCCAGAGGTGAATACAATTCCCGTAATTTCAGATATTAATATATTCGTAAGTACGTTGCTGCAAAAACTATCTCATACCACGGCATCTAAATTATCGAAAAAACAAACTAAATTTTCAGCGCAACATTACCAGCATTCTACATTCTCAAAACGGAATGGGAATTGTTACACAGGTTTAGTTAGACCACAAACGCTGATGAATGAAATTCAAGAAATAATAGTTGAAGGAAGTAATTCTATAGTTCTTGCTGACGCTGGTAATTGTCTTTCTTGGGCAACTCATTATCTCAAATTTAACCAACCAAAGCGTTGGAGAGGAAGTACGGGTTTCGGCTCGATGGGATATGCCACAACTGGTGTTATTGGAACAACTTTAGCAAGTGCTAAAAAAGCAGTAGTAATAGTCGGTGATGGTGCAATGCTGATGAACAATGAAATTAATACAGCCGTGCAGTACAATATCCCCGCAGTTTGGATTGTTCTTAATGATGCCAGCTATGGAATGTGTGCCCAAGGAACTAAAAAACAAGGATACACAAACGTTAAAACAGAAATTGCACCAACAAATTTTGCAATGCTGGCGTGTAGTATGGGTGCAGATGGAATTTGTGTAGACAATGAATCTCAACTCAAAGCTGCAATATCAAAGGCAATGAAATCTAAACTGCCATTTGTCATAGATGTTAAAATCAACGCTGCCGAAACTGCACCAATTGGTATGCGGATAGATAGCTTAATTCAGCAGGCAATTAACACTAATGTGAAAAATAAATGTAACATATAAATTACTGTAAAATATAAACTTTTACCTCTATAGCAAAACAATATTTAATAATGAAGACGCATAAAATTAAATTGTTACAACTATTATTTTTTAATAATTAATTCCCCAAAACTTACTAATAAGATTAGGGGAATTAAATTTACAGGTATTTTAGATTTACATGTATAACTAATAAACCAATTCTAATGTATTAACCGGAGCCTTACCCAAAGCCACATCACCCCAACGCATTACGCTGGCAGAAGCACTACTTGCAGAGCCAAAACCATAGATTAACACTAAGTCATTTTCACGAATTTTGCCCAGTTGTGCAGCATGATAAAGATTCGCTAAACTCAATACTGCGCCAACATTGGCATATTCAGGATAAAAATTAATTGTTCGTTTCGGATCAATATTTAGCACCCGAATACAAAAGTCTACAAACCAAGCAGTGGCTGTTGTGAAAACGAAAAAATCAATATCATCTAAAGTGACAGCAGCAGCAGCAGCAGCACCTTCACAACAAATACGAACCATATCCGCAGATGTATCGCCAATTATTTTATTCAAGTCTTTAGCTACTTTTAGACGAAATTTTTGATTTCCTTGCTCATCTTCCGTTACTCTTAAACGTAATTGGTCACATAAGCAACTAGTGTTGATAGCCTTTGTGCCTAATATTCCCTGATGGGCAGATAGGGAACTAATAACGAAAGCCCCAGCTCCATCACCAAAAAACCAAGAGAGAGTATCATCTTTATCGACAAGGCGAGAATAGGTGCAAGAAACAACTACTAATACATTATGGTATGCCCCTGATTGCACTAAAGCAGAGGCAGTTTGTAGTGCAATTGGAGTGCTACAACAAGTCGCATCAAGGTTCCATGCGGCACATGTGAGATCCAGTTCACGTGCAATAAAAGCTGCATTACCCAAACCCAGATGTTCGGATAAAAAGGAAGAGCCAATTATAAGATCTATATCATCGGGAGAAAAATTTGCAGCATCAAGAGCATCCTTAGCAGCTTTATACTCTAGGGTTAGTGAAGATTCTCCCTCTCCTAATACTCGTCGTTGAACAGTACCACGAAATGGATCTTTTAGATATGGTTGCATTTCCAATTCAAACTCGTTACTGGGAGTTACATTCACCAATGACATCAATCTTGCCAGTGTTTTTTCTTCAGACTTTGCAACTAAATTGGGATATTTTTCTCTGTAATAATCGTTTGTACGAATAACGCTAGGGAAACTAACAGCAAGCGATTTAATACCTACGGGAATATGCATCTTAAAAAATCTCCAGAAAATTTGTATAACTTTGCAGATGGGTTCCCCTGACATTGAAAATTTGTCACCTTTGTCTAGAAAGATTTGAAAAGATGCATTTTATAATTATTTATCTAATAACCTAAAACCCTGAACATAAAAATTTCCAGACAAAAACTTTAGATAATTATCTGTGGCATCAATATTTGAAGAAATATGCGATTGGAAATAAAAAAACTACGCTAGCTAATGTAAACAAAAGCAAACACAGCAGTTAATATGTAGTGGGTAGACTGCACTTTCGTTAACCCGATACATTTATTGTTTGATGTACCTGATTTGAATTTTACTCTTATCACTATTCTTGACTCGAATATAACTCAAATTTAATCACTAAAGCCTTACGGTATTTGCGGAAAATCGCAAATCTTTTTTAATTCAAGTATAAATATGTACAATATATATTAGGCATTGTCTACGAAACAGTTAGACATCTCCGGAGATAATGTATAGATCCCGGATTTCTCACAACATTTTCAAAGCCCTACAAAATCTAGGTTTCTACATTTGCTTCTGTACTATAGCTAGAAGTCAAAACCTGCAAAATAAAGTCTAGTAAAGACTTTGCCAAACCCATCCCAAAACTTGTGACATTGAGTAGGCGTAGCCAGCCCTACGGGCTTATGCTAGTCTGCGACAAGCCGCTTTGCGTCTACCTTACGACCCTCCGGGAAGCCGCTACGCGTCTACGCAATGACGCATTTGAACCGCTCAAAAAACTCCGGGTTTCATCATGGACGAGGTTTAGTTCACAAATAATTTATTTTTTAGGAATAGACAGTAGCGTTACTTATTTGTTTATAAGGGCAAAATGATCAAAATGACAGTGCCAAACTTTACTAATTATCAACCCCA
This sequence comes from Calothrix sp. PCC 6303, assembly GCF_000317435.1. Classification (NCBI taxonomy): domain Bacteria; kingdom Bacillati; phylum Cyanobacteriota; class Cyanophyceae; order Nostocales; family Calotrichaceae; genus Calothrix; species Calothrix sp. PCC 6303. Next base: position 3,990,513 of record NC_019751.1, on the reverse strand, counting down.
CTTTACTTAGTTCCTACTTCATAAAGATGGGGAAGATATTAACACTTACCTTGCTTCGATCAATCACCAGCCCCAATACCAGCTTAAACATTCCCAAAAAATCAGGAATCTTGCAAGATCGTTTTGGAAACAATCCGAGTTTTTTTCCGTTCAGCTTCCGACAATTCCTCACCAGCTTGTAAACGAGTGGCAGAAGTTTGTAGAACCGTTGCTGCGTTTTGATCACCCATTTGGAGAGCAGTTTTCGCTGCCGTTTGTAACATCGTTGCAGCTCCAGCGCGATCGCCTTGCTGTAACTTTGTCTCTGCCAACTGAGTTTGGCGGTATTTAGCCAAAGCTAAAATATGCTGCTGCACCTCCGCATCAGCCACAGATTGGTAAGACTTCTGGACAGTTGCCTCAACCAAGATCAACTCAGAAAGCAATTTAGTCTGATTTAGAGACGGATCATCATAACGAACTTGTAACTCAGCAATTGGCTGTTTACCCTCTGCTAATTGCCCAATATAGAAATTCGCCAACACCACCCGTTCTGCATCCTTCATCAAATCGCCCAAACGCACAGAGAAGCGTCCATCAGGCTCTTCTTGCACAGGTAACTCAATGGTATCTGGAGCAACCTGGGCAATAGGTTTAAGTTCCGCCAATCGCACCCTAGGAGCTAAAGAAAACAGTAAATAGGCATTAGTTAAACCCACCGTTTGAATGCGGGTAAATAACTGGCTGAATTTCGCCTCAGCATCATCTGGCTGTTGGATGTGAGATAAACTACCACCACCCTCATCAGCGATTTTTTCCAAAATATCTTGGTTCCAATTATCCCCGAAACCCAAGCTATTCAGAGTCAAATTATAGCTAGCAGCTAATTGGGCAAACTTGAGACAGCGATTATTATCACCATGTTCATTTTCCCCATCGGTTAACAAAAAGGCTTGGGAAATTGTTTCCTTTTTACCCTTTGCTAATTCCTCAATTCCTAACCTCAAACCTTCATCAATTGCCGTTCCACCATCAGCTTTCAGACGGTTGATCTGTGCTTTGATCTTTTCTGGATCCTCAACAGTTTGATTGGGAACCAAAACCTTTGCTCGGTGATCAAACACCACAACACTGAGGCGATCGCCAGGATTTAAGCGTTCGACAATTCGATTTGCAGCTTGTTTAACGGTTTCGAGGGGTCTACCGCTCATGGAACCGCTGTGATCGAGAATCAAGCACAAATTCAGTGGGACATTTCGTCCCAATCCTGCACCATCAGCGATCGCTGAAACCGAAATCGCTAGCTGACGCTGACTATTGACTTGGTTCCCATCCAGGTTGCCATCATTCAAAGCAGGCTGTAAGAAAACCTTCATAAATGTTCCTATCCAGGCGATACTTAATAATATGTTAATGACTTCACTACACGATACAGTGGCTACGGAAAGTTTCGCCAGTCAATCACAACTCAAATCAGTTAATAGCTAGAGCCGAGCAGAGTCGAGGCTTTAATAGTTATCATGGCTTGATTCGAGTTCTCTTTAACCCTCTAAAACTTTACATCTAGACCACCAGCCAGTTAAGACATCCTAATTACTAGATTAGCGAGAATATCCAATTAAAATTTAGCCCCTCCAAACTTAATTCCTGGATCTCAACAAAAATGCCCAAAATTTCAGCCAAAAATATTTAATCAGAAAGCTTACACTCACTCATCTAGAGTGTAATCCGCACCTCCCATAGAGGCTTACGTCACGCTAGGATGTATTACAGTTAACGGCACATATTTCAGGCAACAGTTGCTATGGACATCTCCCCCATCAAGGCTGTGCAAGCCGCTTATTCCGGCGAAAACTCATACCGCACACCGCCACCAGATTTAGAATCCTTACTCCTTAAGGAAAGAATTGTGTACCTGGGTCTGCCACTGGTGCCTGCTGTGACAGAACTAATAGTTGCCCAACTGCTGTATTTACAGTCAGACGACCCAGAAAAGCCAATCAAAATTTACATCAATTCGACTGGCACCTCCGGTTACACTGGAGATCCCGTTGGCTTTGAAACAGAAGCTTTTGCGATCTACGACACAATGAAATACATCAAGCCCCCCATCCATACAATTTGTATGGGTTCGGCTATGGGTATGGCTGCCATGCTGCTTGCCGCTGGCACCAAAGGCTGTCGCGCCAGTTTACCAAATGCTTCGATTGTTTTGCACCAGCCTAAAAGCTACGCCCAAGGGCAAGCTACAGATATTCAAATCAGGGCAAAGGAAGTTTTGGCAAACAAAGCCACAATGCTTGATATCTTCTCACGAAATACTGGGCAAACCAAGGAAAAAATTGAGAAGGACATGGATCGCCTCTTCTACATCACTCCCCATGATGCTGTTGCATATGGTCTGATTGATCGAGTGTTTGAAAAGAATGAGGTGGCTAATCCTCCTCTACCAGCTAGCATCTTGTAATCTGAGATAGATTAATCGGTAGTGGGAAAAAACTATGCTTTAATTCCTAAATCAAGCCCCATATCTACCAAATATCTCAGATTACCTATCCCAGTTATTGAAAACGGAGTTTCCCCAAAATGCCCATAGGCGTTCCCAAGGTTCCCTACCGCTTGCCGGGGGGACAACAAACACAGTGGATTGATATCTACAACCGTCTTTTCCTAGAAAGGATTATTTTTTTAGGAAGAGAAGTTGATGATGACATCGCTAACAAAATTATCGCCGAGATGCTTTATCTCGATTCCGAAGATCCTGGTAAGGATATTATTTTATATATAAATTCCCCTGGCGGTTCGGTGAGTGCTGGTTTGGCTATTTTTGACACCATGCAGCACATAAAATCGGATGTAGCAACAATTTGTGTTGGTTTGGCGGCTTCGATGGGTTCTTTTCTTTTGACTGCGGGTACCAAGGGTAAACGCTTGGCACTTCCACACTCGCGCATTATGATTCACCAACCTTCTGGTGGAACCCGTGGACAAGCTACTGATATCGAAATTGAAGCGAGGGAAATTATCCGAATTCGCCATCAACTTAATAATATCTACGCCAATACTACAGGTCAGACACTGCAAAAAATCGAAAAAGATATGGATCGTGACTTTTTCATGTCAGCCGCTGAAGCAAAAGAGTATGGTTTGGTTGATCGGGTGATTGAAGAGAAACCGTTCTAAATTTCGTCCAGATTTTAGGTGTGGTGGTTCTTGTTCCAGTACACCAAATCCTAATCCCCTATAGAAAAAGTATCGACAAGATCACGTAGGGAAAATTTTACTTTTATCCCCTTTTAGAAGTACAAACTTCCGGAAGGGGTTTCGTGTATTGTTACGAATAAGACACGAATAAAAAGAGAATGTGCCATTACCCCTTTGCAAGACATAACTTCAGGGGGTAGTATATGTAGCGTGATTATTATAATTACTGAATATTTCAACAATTTGGCAATTAGGAAGCATAATTAAGTTTCCGGAAGAACAAACTTCAGGAATGAAAAAATTGTCAATGCTGATTTAAATCAGTAATGCAGTGAACAGTAAACAGCACGACCTGAACTCAACCTGATAACTGATAACTGATGACTATAAAGTAGATTGCTATTTCGATATATCGAAGCTTCTGGCTTTGGTGTGGAGATTGGCAAAAGTTAGAGAAAGCTGCCTCTTACAGGGTTATTTCCTCTAGCTTCATGATTATCCTTTAATTAAAGCTGACATTCGCGCTTTTGATAGCTCAAGATGGATCTTGGAGATTGCTACCGTATATTGGGTTTAAGGACTGGTGCCTCGTTCGCTGATGTTAAATCTTCGTACAGAAGATTGGCGCAGCTCTATCACCCAGATATAAATCCAGAAGATAGAAAAGCGAAAGATAAGTTTATTGCCTTAACTGAGGCTTATAAGTTGCTGTTGCAGGTGTTGCCAGCGACTGATGTTGTAATGCCACAGTCTAAAGCCACACGACAAGCTACAACCCAACAACGAACTGCAACAACTAGAAAACCCTCTGGCACGTCCCCAGCTGCTGCTGAGGCAACTACTGGGGTGGCGAAAGAAAGAGTACAAACTAAACCGCCGAATTTGGCAGAAATTGAACAACGCTTGAAGTGGAAGACTTACGAGCAACTACAGCGCTTTCTCCAAGAGCGTCGCTTTCCCCAAGCGATCGCACTCGCTGAAGCACTGGCTGAACGTCTACCTGATGATGCTGAAGTTAGGCAATGGCAAGCTGTAGCTTACCAAGTTTGGGCAAGGGCATTAATTACCGAAAAACAATGGCTCAAGGCAAGGATATACCTCAAAAAAGCCATGAAAACCGATCCGCATAACAAATCTTTACTTTATGAAGTGCAATGTGATTTTCAAAAGTTAGAACAGATTTTTTAGTTTTTTTGATGATTAATTATTTCCTCATCTTGAATGTTAATTTAAGATGAGGTTTTTTTATACAGTAGATTTTAATCCCAATTGGAAAAAAGAATGGAACACATCATAAGGGCAAACAACCGTTTGCCCTTATTTGTAGAGGTGTAAGTAACCGTAATCCGAAAATTACAAGTAAACTATGCCCTTACGTAACTGATACAAAATAGATAAGATTTTTCAAATATTTGTCAGTATATTACTGGATATTGTCAGCAACTGAATGATACAACTATCCCGAATATTTACGAATTCAGAGGTTGCCTGACACCTTTGAAGTTAGCTTCTCTCAAGTTTGCCTCCCAGAGGTTTGCTTCTTGAACAATTGCCCCTTCAAGATTGGCTAAGTATAAATTAGCTCGATGTAAATTAGCAGCGCGGAGATTTGCATTTGTGAGGTTTGCTGCGCCTAAATTTGCTGAACTTAAGTTTGCCCTTTCAAGGTTTGCACCTTTCAAGTTTGCAGCAGCGAGAATTGCTTGGTGTAAGTTGGCATTTTTTAAACTGGCATTCGTTAAATTGCTTTGATAAAAGTTTATTTGCTGTAAATTAGTATTATCTAGATTCACATTAGGAATATTTGTAAAACTAAGATCTAATATTTGATTTTTGGGATCATGTTGAACATTTCTATTACAAATAACATGCAGTGCTGTTTGAATATCAATACAAATTATGTCTAAATTATCTATTGGTGCTGATTGACGCAGAAAATTACTCAAAGCCTCCATGATATACCAGTGATGGGATGGATGAGTTTTGGTAATTTGTTCTAATTGATTAATTGCAAGTAAACGCTCTTGAATTTCTTGGGAGTTGAGTTGTTTGATTTGCCGTTGTAAGGTTTGTTTTAGCATCTTTGTCGTGATGATTTGATTGTTCCTGATTTCGTTTTTGTTGATTTTATCTAGTCTACGGCAGATGCAAACTCCACCATTTTAGTGAGTTAAACCAGAGAAAGAAACCAGGAAATAAAAAGTTATGATAAATTTAGTCATGATAGGCGGCGGTCATAGTCATACGATCGCATTACGGTTTTTCGCTACAAATCCCGTACCAGGTTTACATCTAACTCTCATTAGTGATGCTGAAGATACTCCCTATTCGGGGATGTTACCAGGACATATTGCTGGCTTTTACAGTCGCAGTCAATGTCATATTAATCTACGACGGTTGACTATTTCTGCCCAAGCAGAATTTTATGTTGAGCGGGTGGTAAATTTAGATTTAGAAAAAAAGTTAGTAATATGCGAGAATATACTACCAATAGCTTTTGACATAGTGTCAATTGATATTGGTAGTAAGCTAAAACGCATCTAGATGACATAAAATAAAAGCAGCAAATTTAGATAATAAGCCGAAATGCCAGCGAAGGGTCATCTATCATCAACAGAAAAGAAAAATCTACAACAGGCAGTAAAGACGGAAGAAAATCCGAAGATAAGAGAAAGAGCTTTAATGTTGTTGCTTTTGAATGATGGAAAGACGTATGAGAAGATAGCCGAGTTTGTAGGATGCTCCCTAAGAAGAGTAGCTTACTGGTGCGTTCATGGAGATCCAAATAATTTAGAAACACTAGAAGATGGAAGAGCAAAAGGTAATTACAGCAAAGCGAGTAAAGAATATATAGAGCGTTTGTTAAAAATTATAGATAAAGAACCGAAAGAATTCGGGTATGAATTTGGGAGGTGGACAGGGAAAAGATTATCAGAGCATCTAGAGAAAGAAACAGGAATAAAACTGAGTAAATCGCAAGTAAGCAGAATACTATCACAAGAAAAATATGTATATATTTGGGGAAAATATAGTTTAGAAGAGAAACAAGATAAAAAAAAAGAGAAGAGTTCAAAGAAAAATTATTAGACTATTTGAGATTAGCGCAAGAGAGCCCAAATGCACTTCAGGTATGGTTTTGGGATGAGTGCGGTTTTAGCTTAAGAGTGATAAGAAGAAGATGTTGGACTAAAAAAGGGAAGAGAAAAAAATAAAAGGAAAGAGGAGAAGAGGAAGAGTAAATATCATGGGAGGATTAAGATATGGGGATAAAAGAAGAATATGTTTTGTGATAAAAAAAGGAAATTCGGAAACATTTTATAACCAGTTAATTTGTTTGAATGAGCAAATACGTAAAGAATGGGAGTTTCAAGGTAATGAACCGCAAAAATTTCACAGCGAAGGTCCAAAGATAATCATAATTTTAGATAACGCAAGCTTTCATAAAAAGCAAGAGTTTTTAGAAAAAATAGAATCAGAATTACCTAATATAAAGTTGGAATTTTTACCTGCTTATAGTCCTGACTATAATTTAATAGAATTAGTGTGGCATTCTGCTAAAGAATATATAGCTCATCGAGAATTTGAAACACAAGAAGAACTAGAAAAAATAGTAAATAAACTTTTGAACGAAGGGGAATTAATTATTAATTGGACTAGGAAGGTAAAAAATAAAGGAAATTCTGTTAATGTCATTTAAATGCGTCTAAGCTTACTCCCAAAATAGGGAATGTAAATGTAAAGCATGTAATTCCTGCAAAACCTGTACCTCAGCTATTGGAAGCGTGGTATAAAATTTGTCAAGATTTCCCCAAAGACTCAACACCGATGAAAATAGCTGTAGTGGGTGGGGGTGCAGGAGGTGTGGAATTAACCTTGGCAATACAAGCAGGTTTACAGCAATTGGGAAGTAGGAAGTTGGAAATGCACCTCTTTCACAGTGGGAGGGAATTAATGTCAAATTCTTCAACTTCATTGAGGAAGTTGCTGAAAAAAATATTGCAGCAACGAGGAGTAGAATTGCACTTGGGCAAATTATCCCAAATTGAAAAGGTATTCCCAGAACAAGGATATAAAAAAATCACTAATTGCCCAGATTTATTTCAGCATGTATTTTGGGTTACACAAGCATCGGCAGCACCCTGGATACAAAAAACCGGATTAGCAGTGGATGCAGAGGGATTTATTTTGATAGATGAGACATTGCAATCTATCTCCCATCCCCACGTATTTGCCACAGGAGATATAGCCACTATGGTAAACCATCCTCGTCCCAAAGCAGGAGTATTTGCAGTCCGTCAAGGAAAACCACTATTTAGGAATTTACGGCAAGCAGTATGGGGAAAACCTTTGAAACCATACATACCCCAACAAAATTATCTAAGTTTAATTGGTACCGGAGATGGTAACGCGATATCTACGATTAGCTACGCCTACGCCTCACGCGGTAAATTAACATTACCACCCCACAAACTGCTGTGGTACTGGAAGGACTATATAGATCGTCAGTTTATGCGACAATTCGAGCGTCTGTAGTGGTAAAGCTGAGAAAATTAGCTTTACATGCTCCCATAAACATGACAAAATTCACTTGACCAAGAGGCTTAATAGTGGAAGAAGTTACAGGAAGTCTCGTCGTTGAACGGTGAGGTATGTGTGACTCTACGTTTCTTTGCGTTCACTTCCGTAGTTTTCCGGAATTCAACATTAGTCTGTGTTGATCATAGCATCGATCTCATTTCCCAATATTGGGTGTAGCAAAACCCAGTTTACAAATACAATTCAAATATTCAATTATGTCAAAAACACCTACATTCAAAACTATCTTATTTACAGCCCTTTCAATTACTATTACAGCTTGTACTAACAGTACCAAAACTTCCCAAACTATTCCCATTGGTATCGCTTTTGCCCAAACCAGTAACGTTGCATTATTAGGACAAGAAGGTTCCAATGGTGCGAAAATAGCTGAAAAATATTTTAACGATCAAGGTGGAATTAATGGAACTCCAATTAAACTAATTTTTCAAGATACAGGGGGGGAAGAACAAGGGGCAATCAATGCTTTTCAAACATTAATTAATAAAGATAAAGTAGTAGGTATAATTGGACCTACTTTATCACAACAAGGATTTAGCGCCCATCCTGTAGCTGATCGTGCTAAAGTTCCAGTTGTGGCAGCTTCAAATACAGCTAAAGGTATTCCCGAAATTGGCGATTATGTTGCCAGAGTTTCCTCTCCAGCTTCCATTGTTGCCCCCAATTCAGTTAAAGCAGCACTGAAACAAAATCCCAACATCAAAAAAGTGGCAGTTTTCTACGCCCAAAATGATGCTTTCAATAAAATTGAAACTGAAATTTTTCAAAAAACAGTCAAAGATTTAGGTTTAGAAGTTGTTACAGTACAGAAATTCCAAACCACAGACACAGACTTTCAATCCCAAGCAACTAATGGAATTAATGCCAAACCAGACTTAATAATTGTATCTGGATTAGCCGCCGATGGTGGAAACTTAGTTAGGCAATTGCGAGAACTAGGTTACAAAGGTTTAATTATTGGGGGAAATGGTTTGAATTCATCTAATGTCTTGAAAGTTTGTAAAGCATCATGTGATGGATTAATTATTGCTCAAGCATATAGCCCACAGCATCCTGGGAAAATTAATAAAGCATTTCGTGACATGTATTTTCAGCAATATAAAGTAGAACCACCTCAATTTAGCGCTCAAGCATTTACAGCCGTCCAAGTTTATGTTGAAGCACTGAATGAGTTAGATAAAAAGACGAAAATTAGTACTTTACAACTTCCAAAAATTAGGGAAGATTTGAATAAGCAAATGTTAGCTGGAAAATATGATACCCCAATAGGAGAAATTTCCTTTACACCCATTGGAGAAATTGTCCAGAAAGACTTTTATGTAGCTCAAATTAAAATGGAAAAAGATGGAAGTGCAGGTAAATTTGAGTTTATTAAGTAGCTAAATATGCAAAATTCTTAGGACTTACGCACTATACAAATTAACCATGATATGTTTCCACGAAAATAGGGAATTTCAGGCTTTGATGAATCATTTTTCGATCGTACATTAAGCCGCGTTGTAGGGTTTTAGCATTGCTAAACCCTCACGATAAATGTCTTTTTTAAAATCAACATACTTTGTCCTTTGTGTCAATGCGTAAGTTCTGATTCTGACTTCATTAAAGTAATTCGGAATTAAGTTTTATAACAGCGATTTAGACCCCATGACAAAACTAGCTACTTTTAATAGTGTGGACTTAAACCCCAAAATCATTTAAACAAATTGGGGCTTTAAAACTGACGATTTTTACTTTTATAACATGCATATATCAATATTCCTCCAACAACTCCTCAACGGATTATCAATTGGTAGCACCTACGCAATCTTTGCCCTAGGATATACCCTTGTTTACTCCATTTTAGGCATCATTAACTTAGCGCATGGGGCAGTATTCACACTTGGTGCATACTTTACCTATGCATTAATGGGGGGGACATTTGGGTCTAGTGGATTACTAGCAAATACAACATTACCATTTAAATTACCCTTTGCAACTGCTTTAATTATTGGGGGAATTTTGTCTGGATTAGTGGGAGTAGCAATCGAACGTTTTGCTTTTCTTCCCCTCCGTAAACAAGGTTCTGATGCATTACTCACGGTGGTTTCTAGCTTGGGTGTAGCGTTAATAGTTGTAAATCTAATTCTGTATATGGTGGGGGCTGAAAACTACACATTTCCCAGTGATACATACGGAAATTTACCAGTATCAATTAACTTCGGCACAGTAGAGAACCCAATACCGATAAGAACTGTACAGATAATAATATTTATAGTCTCAGTTGTGATAGTCGCAATGATGACATGGTTTATCAATCGGACAAAATATGGAAAAGCCATGCAAGCGATCGCAGAAGACGCAATGACTGCTAGCCTATTAGGGATAAATAGCGATCGCTTAATCGTTTTAACGTTCTTTATTAGTAGTTTTTTAGCTGGAATTGCTGGGACACTACTTGCATCTAGCGTCAGTATAGCAGGACCTTACTTCGGTATTACCTTTGGTTTGCGAGGTTTAGCAGTCATCGTTTTAGGTGGTTTGGGTAGCATCCCCGGTGCAGTTTTAGGAGGTTTCGTTATCGGTATCATCGAAGCATTTGTACCGGGAGAATACTCTGGTTATAAAGATGCTGTTGCCTTCGGGATTCTGTTTATTATGTTATTGGTACGTCCTCAAGGTTTATTAGGGAAACGATTTATTCAGAAAGTTTAATTTTGTGTAGCTGCTGATTATTACACGTTTTATGAGTGGTATTGAATATGAAATTTTTCTTGATTCTCGACATACTTCCAAACACTTACCAAATACTCTCCAAGTACAAAAATTATTGAAGCGAGGACAAGTATAAAGTCATCTTTGCGAGTTCAGACTCTGAGAAAGCCAAACTATGGCTACTAGAAGACGAGCATGATTTAGTGAATGGGCGACTTTCCTATAATGAAGAGTTTTAATAGGAAGTAACCCATTCTCTAGAATATCTAATCTAAAGCATGTTCTTTCAACACCTCCAAAGGAAGATACTCCAAAAGCTTTTCGTGAGTTGCTGCTAAAACTATCGGAGGTGCAACACCAGCTTTTAAAGCATCTTGCCAACGTGTTGCACACAAACACCAACCATCCCCAGGTTTCAACCCAGGAAAACCATATTCTGGTGCAGGTGTACTTAAATCGTTGCCTTGTAACTTTGTAAACTTGAGAAATTCCTCAGTTACTTGCGCGCAAACCACATGTACACCCATATCATTTATCCCGGTTTCACATTTTCCATTGCGAGTGAAACCCGTCATTGGGGAAGTACAGCAAATCTCTAATTCACCACCCAGGACATTTTTGGCATTTGTCATAATTACAACTAATACTTAGAGAGGGCAATCAAGAATATAAATAATCCATATTTATGATGTCACAGGCAAGATACCCAGCGCCAAAATTGAATAATTCTTTACTGTTAATAGCTTTATAACCCCGACTTCTTCAAGAAAGTTGAGAATCTTTGTGTTTATGTCTAATATCATTAAAACTTTTGTAGAGATGCGATATAGCCTCCTGCGGAGGAGCTACGCTAACGCATCTCTACATTATGGGCAATCAACTGGACATAATATAATTTAGGATAGGTAATAGCTGCAAAGCTTCATTAATTATTTAATTTTTGATAGGAGTTTTCACGCTATTTTTTTATGGGGGTACTAATTACTATGGAGTAGTAGTCTGAAATTTACTAAAACCATAGAAAAATCATGTCAAAAGAAGAAAATATTGAAAAGATATTATTAGCAACTGCAATTGTTGTGCAACCTAAAGTGGTTCCTGTAGTTACAGCTTATATAGCTGCAAAAGAAGCTGAAGAAACATCTAAAACTTTGTATAAATACTCTAAAAAAGCCTCTAAAATTGCATATAAAGGATTCAAAAAAGCTAAAAAATTCTTTTAGTAAAACCACAACTATGCGTAGGTTGGGTGAAACAAAGTGGAACCCAATATTTAAAATATTTCGTTTAGGTTAAGTCACACCTGATTTACAGAAATTTTCAGGTAAATAGACGACACGTAGATACGTTTTGGTGGAACATCTAGACAAAGTTTTAGTATTTATGTGTGGTTCAAATAAATTAAAATTGCTATAATGCCAATTTTCAAAAATAATACGACAGATGGGTTGCTAGGAGTTTAGCACTGCTAAACCCCTAGAGATTATCTATGTGTTGTAATGATTTTTTTAATTAGTATAACCTACGCAATTTAAAGCCTATTGTCTCTCATCGAATTCACTAAAAAAGGAAAGTAGTACGTAAAACACCTATCGTTACTGAATCACTATCAGGTGTATTTCCCGGTTCTATAAGATGAATAATACCTGGTGTCACACTAATATTATCAGTGACTTGAAAACGGTAAAATGCCTCAATGTGGGTAGTAGTTCCCGGTTGTCCTCCAGATTTACCTGAACCACCGCTAATAAAATCAGGAACATTACTCCCTAAAGGTAAATCACTGTTGGTAATTTTTGGTGGTTGTCCAACATAAATACCACCCAAATTTCCCTTGCCAAATAAATCAGGAAAGTTTAAATATACCATCCAATTAGTAGTTTCAACCTTACCAGATTTACCAGGGATATGGGAATTAGTATAACCACCCCAAGCACCAATAGTGAATTTGGGGGAAAGTTGCCAGTTAATAGTACTACCAATGGCGTTAGTTTGGATAGGTGCTCTTTTATTCGTCATGGGATCAGTTGCTGTTAAACAATCATCACCAATAAATGTAAGCAGGCAACCATTAGCCGCATAATTATTTAAATAATATAAACTAACGTCTATAGAATCAGTTGGTGTCACCAATAACTGTCCACCAGCAGTTGTATTTCCATCAAATAAACCATTTCTTTGGCTGGGATTATTGGCACTTACACTAGAATAAATACCTTGTAAACTAGCGCGTTTACTAAACTGCCAATCCACGGCAATTCCCGCTTGTCCAACATAGCCGATATCTAAAATTGGGTTGCGTTGAGCAAAATAAGATAAAGGTCCGATTGCTGCATTTTCAACCCGATTAGGACCTCTAAAAGCCGTAATTGTATTAACATTACTGGTTCCTATCATCACTGCTAATTTAGGACTAAGAAGTTGATGATAGTGCAAATCACTTAATACAAAGCTACTATTAGTATTAAATTCATAACCCAAAGTTATATCATTACTATTTCGAGGATTTGTTGATCCTTGTCCTGCTAAAAGTCCTGTAACTAAGTAACTAGTCGGGCTAGTTTGAGTTGTTAAAAATAATTGATTTAATGTAATTAAATTAGTATTTGTACCAGGGTCTTTTGTATCTCTTATTCCATCACGGGGATTAATATCGGCACGGTTATTACTGCGTCCTTGAACACCAATAATACTTACACCAGATAGTTTTGTGGTGGTAGAAAATTGATTTGCAGCAACTTCGGCTGAACGTGTTTCTAAGTTATCAACTCTACCGCGCAAAGCAACCAATTCTGCGGAAAAATCTTCTTGGAGTTTTTTTAGCTTTTCTAAGTCTTCGCGTGTAGTAATATTTTCAGTACCAGTGGCAATTAATTCATTCACGCGATTTAAACAGGCATTTAACCCCGCTGCAAATTCATACCTAGTTAAGGAACGATTTCCTCGGTATGTCCCATCAGGATATCCGGCAATACAACCATAGCGTTCAACTAGGGATTGTAATGCTTGAAATGCCCAATCTGTAGGCTGAACATCTTTGAGTTGAGATACAGATGTCACCTGTGACATCGATTCATCTGAGTTTTCAGCAGTTTCCGTAACCTGTGATATTTTTTGAGGAAGTTTACTGATTTCAAGTACAACTCCATCTGAACTATCTGAGGTTTCCACAACTTGGGATACTTGTTGAGGAAGTTTACTGATTTCGGCAACTTCTGCGGATGCAGCTTGATTGGGAAAGCCGAAAACACCTGTTATGATTAGCCAGAAAGTAATACAAGCTGCTTGTTCTGGGTAAAAATGCCTGCTTTTCACCTGATCATTATCTCACTAACGCACTTCATGGTTGAGTTTAGTGAATAAAAGTTACTTTTGGCATTGGAGAATTTACTTATATTTGGCGATATCTCCATCACTTGCTTTTGGGCAATATGGAGTAAACACGAGTATAAAAGAAAAATGCTGGACTGAACTTAGAGAGATTTACAGAGACAAATTGTATGGCAAACCCTCCACATCAGCCAAACCCGAATGCACGCATCATCAAACGGGTAATTAAGAAGACTGGGAAAAAATATCAACGTCAAAACAGCTTAGTTTCCTGGTTAGCGATCGCATTCCTCCTGGGAACTGGTAGTTTGGTTGTGGGGTTTGCTTGGATTAGCTTTTTGTATATCTTCAATCCGCAAAAGGTTTCCTGGTTAAATAAGGTGCTGCCAACATGGGCAAGAATTTCAATGCAGGGTGAAAACCCTCTTTCTCTGAAGCAAATTCAAACTGCCATCACCAAGCAAGGACTCATTCCTGGTGAAACCTTGACTTTGAAAAATAAAGGTTTTTTATTGCCCGTATACAAAAAAAGGGCAAATTGTCAAGATGATTGTCAAGAAATAATTGAATTACGACTGTACCAACAAGGAATAGATGGGGATTCCCAAGTAACTCGGAAATACCAGTTAATTAGCCAAACGACAGTTACAGGACCAGAGGAATCCTTTGTTGCTGCACCTCTAAGTAATGCCATCAATGAAAGTCCCGGTACTAGTGTGGCATTACCTTTGACGGAAATTGGACAAATGGAGGCAGCACCATCCCCAGGTATGTGGTTTTATTTGCGGGGACAGCGACAGGATTCAGCATACACCGCAGCATATGGACATATTATCTACTACAATCCAGAACGCGATCGCATTCAACAAATGTTGTCGTGGACAAGTCCCACTGGACAGTTACCCCAATGGCAAAAGCAGGGGTTAGTTATAAATCAAACTGTGGGTTTGGAACCTCAGCTACTGGTTTACCAAGTCAAATCAGTCAAGTTATTTCTCAACCCGGTTGAATTGGTAGAAATAACCCTCAAACCAGCAGCTTGGAAAAATGATAACTATGAAAAGGCTTTATCCCTTGCCCGTAGCGGGTTGTGGACTCCAGCTTATACATGGTTGCAATCCATTCAAAAGCAAAATAAAAATATCCCTGTATCTGCACAAGCACAAATAGAAGTCATTCGTCTTCATTCCCAACTTACTCAAGCACAAGCAGCGAAAAGCTGGGCAAGTCCTAGTCAAGAAATACTAGCAAACTTAATTGATGGACGCTGGAGTCAAGCTTTAGAGGTATTTAAACAGGGTTCACCAGAAAAAGCTCAAGAAATTGCTGCATTTCTCAAAACCGATGATGGTAGATTGTGGAATCGCTTAGAAGCAGCTTTGGAAGTGAATCAAAACCGTCCGGAAGTACAACTATGGGGAGGATTAATCGTAGCTGCGAGGGAAGGAAATGCGAAAGCAACTTCTTGGTTACAGAAAAGAAAAGCAACCTCCCAGACACTCAGCGATAGCAAAGTTTTGTTTGCCAAGTTGCGTGGTGAAGTAGTTACGAAGTCCCCAGTTATACCCAATCACCCTAGTAGAATTATTGGTTCAGTCCAAGCAATTACCAAAGTAAATCCCAGTGAATGGCTGCAACCTGAAGAAAAGTTGGATGTAGTTACCCATCAAAAATGGTATCAAGTAGAGGTGGCAGGCTTTCATGATGGTAAACGCTGGCTTTACCCACCATTTAATAATTTAAATTTACCCAAAACCTCAGCAGATAAGTATTTGTGGTCAAATTTGGGGATAAATTCAGATCCACTATTGCAAATTGCTATCTGGTTGCCAAATGGAGAACAAAAAGCCACTACCGCAACCATTAAAGCTGTAAAATTAGCAGGTGGAAGCCTGCGACTGTTAGCTTTACCCACAGAAAATATTATTGAAGCTAACCGCGCTTTAGCTGTAAGTAATTCCGCATTAGAGTGGGTGGAACCTCTGCCAATTAGTGTTTCCGAATTGGCACAGCAAAACTTACAGCAGCTAAAAGTGATTTTACCAAAACTATGGAAATCACTACAAGCGTCTGGGCAAATACCCAAATCTGATGTACCTAGTTTGCCTCAAATTCAACAAAAAGTTGGAAATTGGCTCGTACAGCGACTGGATTTAACAGGGAACAGTAAGGCTGAAACAGTATTTACCATTTCCCCAGAAGCATTAGCAACCCTAAATCCTGGGGCGAAAAAACCAAAGGGTAAAGAGTCCCCACGAACGGTAATTTTTTCCGATGGTGGCAGTATAATTTACACAGACTTTGCTGAAAAACCTCAACAGAACTTGAGTGCGATCGCTAAACTGGCAGAAGTAGATTCTTTGGCTTTACTAGTGGTAAATGGCAAAGGTTATAGCCTCAAGCGTTGGTCTGGAAAAAATCAACGCTTTGAGTAGTCGTTTCTATCCGAGCCAAAATTCTCACTAATTCTCGCAGGTGTCTGTACCAGATTTTTCCTGCTTCAAATTCTGCAACTGCTGGAGTAAGTAGTCTACTTCAGCTTGCAGGTGCATAAACTTATCTTGCTGATCTTCCCGATAGTAAGCCTTGTTTGTCTTGCTTACAAAGGTACTGTGCAAATCACGAGTGGTAACACTAGATGTTGTCATTACTTAATTCAACCCTTAAATTTAACTCACACCAATAGAAATATTATAATAGTGTGATTTTAAGAATAATTAAAATATTCTATATTTTTTATTAATGAATGTAATCTCTTACATTCGTAATTCTGAAGACCCGTAAGGTCATGGCTTTGTTCCTCATCTGTGGAGAGTGACTTGGAAAAGCGTCAGGGGGGGACATATAGCTATTGCCTATATGTCTTCAATGCTAGCAGTAAGCGATCGCGCTTTTCCAGTACAGGGTTAGTTTATGCGATCGCACCTAGTCTAAACTGAAATAGCGATCGCACCCAAGTAAATTTTGACAATTGCGATCGCTATAACTACAAACAATGGAATTTATCACCGCGATCGGATATCATTAAATTTCATGCATATTTCATGTAGAGGTCATAACCATGCTCGATCTACGGGAAATTTACCCACTTTCAGATTTTCAACGTAACGCTCGGCAGTTTATCGAGCAATTACAGGAAAACCAAAAACCAATTGTCTTGACTGTTAATGGTAAGGCATCTGTGGTTCTACAAGATGCAGCATCCTACCAAAAATTATTAGATGATTTGGAATTAGCAAAGTCAGCAGCCACAATTCGGCAAAGTATAGCAGAAGTTGCCGCAGGACAAGAACAAGATGCGATCGAAGCTTTAGAAGCATTGCGAGCAAAGCATGATATACCGCGTTAAAATAACCCCTCCGCATCTGCTAGTGCGGTAGGGGTTTTATTTATGGATTGGCGAGTATTCAAAAGAAAATGCTGCCAAATGGTTCAATGGATTATTTAATGTCGTTGAGACACTTACTTCCATGCCACAGCGTTGTCCAATTGCTCCAGAAAGAGATTTAGTAGGACAGGATATTCGATGTCTTTTTTACAGAAAAAATTATCGGATACTTTATACAGTTGAAGGAGAAGCTGTCACTATTTACCATATCCGTCACACTTCTCAATCCGTGATGACGCGGGAGGAATTTTTGCGCGAACCTTACCGGGAGGAGATTTTACCGGAATAAAATAGTCATAGTTGAATAGGCTTGATAATTCGATGCGATGCCTACGGTAAGCTCCGAAGTATCGCGCTTTTCTAGTACATGGTTATTTTGCGCGAAGTAGCTTGTCCGACGCAAGTCGTAAGTCGTTCGCGTTCTCAAACAAATCTAAAAACTTTCATCCTAGCGTCAATATTCCAGCTTGATAATTTACAACCAAAGGCAAAATTTTTAACCACGCAGAACCAATTAGAACTTCTGTAATTTCATCTCCTGCATAAACAGGAATTTCATACTCTTGTTCATCCAAGAAAACTTTACCCAAATATTTTTCAAAAATGGCTTCCCCTCTTGCTGTCAGCATTTGCTCGTCACCACGATAAACCCATTCAAGAACTTCTAAATCTTGTTTATTAATGACTAAAAAACCTGTAAAGCCAGTATCTAACATAGCATCTACAGGTAAATTCAATCCATCAGTAGTAATCAAATCAATTTCAAAAAATATATGCCCGATGTCGTCAAAATTCCCCTCAATCATATCGTGCCAGTGGCTCCTGTCTCATTTAGACAAAAAACACAATGATGATTGTGGGGATACTTTTGCAAGGCTCGATCGTGGGCAATTTCTATATTTGCATCTATGAAATAATCTCCGCTCTCTGGTTCGATGGCAATGTACCAACCGTAGTATGTATCTATTATTTGGGGACGTACTCCATCGAAAATTTCTCGACAGCGTTGAGCAAATATTTCATGTTCGGCTTTGCGTTTAGCTAGCTCTTCGGGTGATAAAGAACTGTTTAGAGAAATCCTACTCCGACGTTCTTTTGGTTTGAATACTGATTCTGTCATGATATTTAACTGACGTTATCTTAGTACAAAGCTAAGTTATTGCAAGGCAAAATATTGCTAATTTCATGTTACCAAAATCCGCTCGGAAATTGCCAACACTAACCCCGGATTTCTCACTAGCGATAAATCTGGAGTTATGTTAAGAGCTAGGGAATAGAGAGTATTTATGACTAATCGCCCAAAATATACAAAAAATAAAGTTTAGATTTGCAATCAGTACACAGCAGAGCGTATGCTAGATAAATGTCCAAATTATGATCTGTCATAAAGCTTGCCGCCCATAACCAAAAGCTGATAGCTTTTACTTTGATTTATTATAAAAACTGTAGAAACACCGTGACTGTAAGCCTGTCTCCTGCTACATCCTACCGCCAACCTTGGGCTGGGTTAATCGAAACCTACCGTCCTTACCTACCAGTGAGCGAAAGTACCCCAGTTGTGACATTACTGGAAGGTAATACACCCCTGATTCCCGCCCCATCCCTGGCGAGATACATTGGTAGAGGTGTGAAGGTACTTGTGAAATATGATGGTTTAAATCCCACAGGTAGCTTTAAAGACCGAGGGATGACCATGGCAATCACTAAGGCAAAAGAAGCCGGAGCCAAGGCAGTGATTTGTGCTAGTACAGGAAATACCTCAGCAGCCGCAGCCGCATACGCACGACGGGGTGGAATGAAAGCCTTTGTTTTGATACCAGATGGTTATGTTGCCCTCGGTAAATTAGCGCAAGCTCTGCTTTACGGGGCTGAAGTCTTGGCAATTCAAGGCAACTTTGATCGCGCTTTAGAAATAGTTCGGGAAATGTCAGAACAATATCCCGTGACATTGGTGAATTCTGTCAACCCTTACCGCATCGAAGGACAGAAAACCGCAGCTTTTGAAATAGTTGATACCCTGGGTGATGCTCCTGATTGGTTGTGTATCCCGGTTGGAAATGCCGGAAACATCACAGCTTATTGGATGGGGTTTTGTGAATACCACCAAATGGGAAAGTGCGATCGCTTACCCAAAATGATGGGCTTTCAGGCAGCAGGTGCAGCACCATTGGTATATGGGCAACCAGTAGCACACCCCGAAACCATCGCTACAGCAATCCGTATCGGCAACCCCGCAAGCTGGGATAAGGCAGTGGCAGCCAAATCTGCAAGTATGGGAGAATTTAATGCCGTTACTGACGAGGAAATTCTCAACGCCTACAGAATTTTAGCATCAGAAGAAGGTGTCTTCTGTGAACCTGCCAGCGCCGCATCCGTAGCTGGAATGTTGAAAGTCAAAGATCAAATTCCCACAGGTGCAACAGTTGTTTGTGTCCTTACCGGAAATGGACTCAAAGATCCAGATACGGCAATTAAACACAGTGGCAACCAATTTAAACAGGGTATTGCCCCAGATGTTCTAGATGTTGCAAAAGCGATGGGATTTTAGAGGGAGCAGGGAGCAGGGAGAATAAAAGAAATAGGTCTAGTTTAAAAATTGGATCATTTATTTTTTGAAAGACTCTAATCTCATGAAATTTGGAAAGCTTACGATCTTTGCTTCATGCCGTCTATAGCATCTCCGAGGGCTGTTGTCAAGTTCGTGCGAGTTTTCGCATGTTCTTCTTGCTCAGTCTTCAATGCTAGCAATAAGCGATCGCGTTCTTTTGTCGCCGCAATTAATTTGGTTTGTAATTCCTCCACAGATTGCAGTTGAATAACCTCAGCGTGAATCGCGCTGGAGGTATCAGCATCGGGGAGGGTTTTGTCATCAATACCCTTAATTTTTTGTAGCTGTCCGTTTAAAGACGCGATCGCTTGTTGAGCCAACTGGTTATCAGTACGGCGTTGTTCAGCCTCAGTATTATAGAGTTTACGCCATTTCTCGGCACTTTCCCAAGCTTCATTCCGCGCATTTTGGAGTTCAGCTAACTGCTGCTTTAATCCTTGGATTTCCCCTAACCATTCTTGTGTTAAATCTTTACCCATAACTGACATCCAGACAACCTCAACAGCTGAAGAATTAAGTTATATAGTGGCGAGTTGCGGATCATTAGTCAAGTTTATATAAAATTACAGTTGCGTACGAGTAATTTATTTAGCCTCTTCATCTTGAATTGTCTACGTATTTACCTCAAAAAAAGACTTAGAATATAGATATAGTCTAGAATTCGGATAAGTATTTATTATTCTTCTCTCATAAGAAAAAATACGGTAAATTTAAAAACCTGACACTTTAGAGCAAGATTAGATGAAATTTTGATTTTTGTCTTTCTTATACGCGTACAAGTTGACTATGATTGGTGAGTAAGGCGAAGAAAGAAAACTCAAGAAACTTAAGTAAATACACTGTTATCAACCTATGTCTGCTTTTATATTTAGTGCAGATGGCTCTGCTGCGGAAAAAATTACGAATCACCCTGATTCAATTAAATATCTGCAAAATTCCATCCACCCTTCCATATCAAGTAATACTAAACGGCTGCTTGATATTTTTGGTGCTGTAATCGGACTGTTAATTACTGCTTGCTTATTTATACCCATAGCTTGTATCACAGTTATTTCTGACCCCGGACCAATTTTTTATAGTCAGATTCGCTGTGGTTTGAATGGTAAAACCTTCCGAATTTGGAAGTTTCGTTCTATGGTTGTTAATGCTGACAGACTGAAACACTTAGTCAAAAATGAAGCCCAAGGTCATATTTTCAAATGTGTTGATGATCCACGCATAACCCCAATGGGTAAGTTTTTGCGACGCACTAGTCTTGATGAACTTCCCCAATTTTGGAATGTTCTCAAAGGAGATATGAGTCTAGTTGGTACTCGTCCACCAACTCTTGACGAAGTTGCCAAATACAAACCTCATCACTGGGAAAGGTTGCGTATTAAACCAGGAATGACTGGAGAATGGCAAGTAAATGGTCGTTCTAGCATTAAAGATTTTGAGACGATTGTCAAAATGGATATTAACTACCAACAAAAGTGGTCAAATGCTTATGACTTAATGCTAATCTTCAAAACTATATGGGTAGTTGTCGGGAAAAGTAATGCTTATTAAATTGGAAAAATAAAATAAGTGTATGCATCACCTAGATTTATTCAAAGGATGCCTGAACTGATAAAAATCAAAAACTACCAAAATATACATTGAAAGTGCAATGTAGCGGTTAATTATATGATTTGCTTCAGTTCGGTATTCTAATCTTGTTAGGTATATTAAAAACTTCTGGCTACAGTAAAAACGTAGACACCTTACCATACAGTCTTATTAGTTGATCTCAAGACTATTGCAAATAAAAAAATGCCCAATTGTCATTGCAGAAAACCTTTCCTAGCCCCACAAGGGCGGCTGCGCCTTTCTTGGATGCCCGCAGGGCATAGAGCCGTTTCTTGTATGCCCTTCGTGTAGCGTTCCGTGTAGCCCTTCGGGCATCCTACGGCAAGCGTACATGTAGGCGAAGCCGCCCTGAAAGGGCTAAGCGCTTAAGTAACTTAGACACGAAGTGCCTTCCCGCTTACAAAGTATGCAGCTAAGGGCTGAGGCTAGTGAAGCGTGGCAATCCCTAGATCTTGCGTTCGCAATGACGGATTCTGGATCATTTACTTGTTGGAACATTACAGAGAACGTAGTATTGATTTTTCTAAACTAATTTTAATTTTTATATCTGATATATATTTGACATCATTTTTGTAGAATCATCTCAAAAATCTCCTCATTATAAGACTAGACAAGACTCAGTATCGGTTCTAAACTCTCAGCAGCATAGGCAAATGCTCAAAATCCTCAAAGAAAAACTTGAGTAATTTAAGCATTTGTCAGCAAATCTTGCTAAAAATAGATTTCAGTAGCAACACCGAATTGCAGTCGTCACTATGTCTCAACCTACAATAGAATCAATTCTTCAGGAAAAGCGAATATTTCCACCTAGTCTGGAGTTTTCGCAGAATGCCAACATCAAGAGTTTAGAAGATTATCAGCAGATCTACGACTTTGCCAAAGCCAATCCAGAAAGATTTTGGGCAGAATTGGCAGAAAAAGAACTGCACTGGTTCCAAAAATGGGATACCGTCTTAGATTGGCAACCTCCCTTCGCTAAATGGTTTGTCAATGGCAAAATTAATATTTCCTACAACTGTCTTGACAGACATCTCACAACTGCCTGCAAAAACAAAGCGGCAATTATTTGGGAAGGTGAACCAGGAGATTCCCGCACCATCACCTACGCACAGCTACACCGAGAAGTTTGTCAATTTGCCAACGTCCTCAAAAGCCTCGGGGTGAAGAAAGGCGATCGCATTGGCATTTACATGCCGATGATACCAGAGGCAGCAGTGGCAATGTTGGCTTGTGCGCGGATTGGGGCACCCCATAGTGTTGTCTTTGGTGGCTTTAGTGCCGAGGCATTACGCGATCGCTTAAACGATGCCCAAGCTAAACTAGTAATTACAGCTGATGGTGGATGGCGTAAAGATGCTATTGTTCCCCTCAAGCCCCAAGTTGACAAAGCTTTGGCTGATGGTGCCTGTCCCAGCGTCGAAAACGTTTTGGTTGTGAAACGCACCGCCCAAGATGTCACAATGACAGCGGGAAGAGATCACTGGTGGCATGATTTACAAAAAACAGTTTCGGCTGATTGCCCTGCCGAACCCATGGACAGCGAGGATATGCTGTTCATCCTCTACACTTCCGGCAGCACAGGAAAACCGAAGGGTGTTGTCCATTCCACAGGTGGTTATAACCTATATACCCACATGACAACAAAATGGATTTTTGACCTCAAAGAAACAGATGTATATTGGTGTACTGCCGATGTTGGTTGGATCACGGGACATAGTTATATTGTTTATGGACCCCTTTCCAATGCTGCAACGACCGTAATGTATGAAGGTGCTCCCCGTGCGTCCAATCCTGGTTGTACCTGGGACATTATTGAAAAACATGGTGTCACCATCTTTTATACCGCACCTACCGCCATTCGTGCCTTCATCAAAATGGGAGATCAACACCCTAACACCCGTAATCTCTCATCCTTGCGATTGTTGGGAACCGTAGGTGAACCCATCAACCCAGAAGCCTGGATTTGGTACCACAAAGTTATTGGTGGAGAACGTTGCCCAATCGTCGATACTTGGTGGCAAACAGAAACTGGGGGAATTATGATTACCCCATTACCGGGGGCTATTCCCACAAAACCGGGCTCTGCTACACGTCCTTTCCCTGGTATCCTCGCAGATGTGGTAGATTTGGACGGTAATCCGGCAAATGATAATGATGGTGGCTACCTGGTAGTACGTTATCCTTGGCCCAGTATGATGCGGACAGTGTATGGTGATGATGAGCGCTTCCGTCGCACCTACTGGGAACATATTGCCCCAATTGATGGGCAGTATTTATACTTTGCTGGAGATGGAGCCAGACGTGACGAAGATGGCTATTATTGGGTTATGGGACGGGTTGATGATGTTCTAAATGTCTCTGGACATCGCTTAGGGACAATGGAAATAGAATCAGCTTTGGTTTCTCATCCAGCAGTAGCAGAGGCAGCAGTAGTAGGAAAACCTGATGATCTCAAAGGTGAAGAAGTAGTTGCTTTTGTCACCCTCGAAGGAACTCATACTGCTAGCGATGAACTCAGTAAAGAACTTAAATCCCATGTAGTTAAAGAAATCGGTGCGATCGCCCGTCCTGGAGAAATTCGCTTTACTGAAGCTTTGCCAAAAACCCGCTCTGGGAAAATTATGCGGCGATTGTTGCGAAATTTAGCTGCTGGAGAAGAGGTATCAGGAGATACTTCCACATTGGAAGATAGAGGAGTATTAGATAAATTGCGGGCAGGAAACTAAGAGTTAGCAATTTTTTAGGTATATCAGGTAGTCGCAACAAAATAAGTTGTCAAAAGAAGCAGGGGGGAAAACTCTCGCGGGAGAGAAGTCTAGGCTGTTGACTATGTGCTTTTTTGGAGCTAAAAGTTCACGCAATATCTGTAACATGACTTGTTCCTTGTCTCTGGCAAGGAATAGAGATTTCGAGGGTTCACCTTCAGTGAGGATAAGAGGTGGATCCTCAAAATCAGGGTTCCCAAGCACAGCCTAGGGAATAGTCGATGACACAAAAATTGTATGAAAGAAAAGCGTGAAAATCATATCAAAGTCAACAGCCTAGGCATAGCCACCCCAAATGTTTGCGTTTACCCCTACTCACTATTCACCACTCACTACTCACTCCCCACTACTTAGTTCCCCTATAACCACTAACCAGCGTGTTTGCTGTGGGGGTCAAATCTTTACTTACCTCACATCTTCACTTGCCAGTATGGCGAATTGTTTGAATGAGAATTTGCAATCCTCATCTACCTAAATGTAAATAGTTTCGGCAATTTGGGCAATATATATACATGTCAAATGTAGCTAATTACAATTAATCTGCTGAAGTAGTTTTTGTTGTAATTGTCTTTTTAAATCACTTTGATCGCTATTTGCATACAAGGCAAATACTGCAATAATTAATCAGATAATTTTGTAGAAACCGAGTAATTATACGTAGGCATAAGCTTATCCAATGGCACACTCAATCAAGAAATCTCCTGCTTCTGAAGCAGAAGTTTCAAAAAAAGAAACTCAGATGGCAAATTTGTTGGAAAAAAAACAAAATTTGCTGTCCTTACAATCCATTAAGCATTTAATTACAAATTTGAAGGTCCAGCAAAAAATTAATTTAGGATATGCAATTGGTTTAGGGTTTCTAATTTCTGGAAACTTGATAGGGTTAATTATTAGTGATAGGATTTATAATCACGCAAATGAGTCTAAATTGAAAATTCAACGGGAACGTAAACTGTTGATTGATTTGCAACAGTCAACTTTAAGTTTACAATTAGTTCCAGGTTTTCCTTTATCTTCAAAAAAAGTTGTAAATTCTCAGGATTTAAAAAACATAATTATTGATAAAATAGAACGAGCAAAGAGTTCTTTCAAAAAATTAAACCAGACTGCTGAAAATTCATCCATCAAAGGTTTAAAACCAGTATTGCTGAGTTATGGAGCAATATTTAAATCATTTATCGAGAACTTAGAAGCTATTTCTAGAAAAAATGACTTCACAAAATTTAGTATTCGAGCGGTTGAAGATCTATCAAAAAATCAAACTAGTCTAGATACACAAAAATTAATTAATCAGATAACTATATTTATTCAAATTGCCGAAGCTCAACAACTAAAAGCAGAAGCAGAATTGCAGCATACTTATGTCTTAAAAACAATAATTATTCTATTAAATTTGGTTTTGAGTGTCTTATGTATATACTTTATTAGCTTATATCTTAATCATGCGATCGCATCTCCGGTGGAAGCTTTATTAAGTAATTTTAAACGGATGAATCACCAACTTAATTTAGATTTAAAAATAAAACCCAATAACATCAATGAATTAATAGTTTATACTGATATATTAAACGAGATTAGCCAACAAATATCCGACTTAAAAAAGTCAGAAAAACAGCTAAAAACTGATGCTAAAATTGCTAACCAAACTCAAAATCAATTTCTTGCAAATATGACCCATGAGTTACGAACTCCACTAAATGGAATTCTGGGTTATGCACAGATTTTATCTCGCTCTAGAAATTTAACTGAAGAGCAAAAACATGGAATTCATACTATATATCAATGCGGCTTTAATTTGCTAAACATGATTAATGACATTTTAGATATTTCTAAAATTGACAATAATAAAATAGAGTTGAATTCCCAAGATTTTCATTTTCCTTCTTTAATTCAAGGATTGGTAGAATTTTTCCGTCTTCAAGCAGAAAAAAAAGGCATAGAATTTGTTTATAAAAAATCCGATAATTTGCCCATAGGTCTTATTGGTGATCAACAAAGGTTACGTCAAGTATTAGTTAATTTGCTAAATAATGCAATTAAATTTACAGATACTGGTCAAATAACATTACAAGTAGACACAAGTTATAATTTAGATAATGTTTTGATCCATTTTGCAGTTTCCGACACTGGTATTGGTATTATCAGTGAGCAGCAGGAAAAAATATTTTTACCGTTTGAAAAACTGGGAAATAGTCATAGTCAAACATCCGGTACAGGATTGGGATTAGCAATTAGCCAAACAATTGTGCGGATGATGGGTAGCGAAATTAAAGTACAGAGTCAGTTAGGGATGGGTAGTTTATTTGAATTTGCAGTGGAATGTCCAATTTCTGAAGATTGGACTGAAAGTATTAAGAATACTGCCAATGGTAAATTAATTGGTTATTCTGGAAATCCTCGAAAGATTTTAGTTATTGATGATAACTGGGAAAATCGTTCGTTTATTGTTAGTCTATTAGAACCACTTAATTTTATTGTTAGTGAAGCAATTAACGGGGAAGAAGGTCTGAAGAAATGTTTTGACATGAAACCAGACCTAATTATATGTGATCTGGAGATGCCAATCATGAGTGGTTGGGAATTCATGACAAAAATCCGATATATAGAAGAATTTAAAAATACCATCATTATTATTTCCTCAGCAAATAGATATAATTATGACCGAGATTATGAAAAAAATATCCTAGCAGGAGCGAATGATTTACTACTTAAACCAATACAAGTTGAGAAGCTATATTTGTTATTAGAAAAAAACCTAAAATTAGTTTGGAAATATGGAGATTATGACTTTGATCCATATCTGGAACAGAATACATATTCTAATGAATCTTCAGAAATATTATCTCAGGTTGAAATCATAATTCCACCAGTGTCAGATTTAACAACACTAATGAAATATGTGAAGAAAGGACAAATTAAAGGAATTAAACAAGAACTAGAAAAGATTGCAACCAAAGACATAAAATACGAGGCATTTGTAAAAACTTTGAACAAGTATGTAAAAGTGTTGAATATTCAAAAAATTCGTCAATTTTTACAAGAGAATATTCAAAAATAGTTGTGGGATAGATTCAGGATAATTACATCAAAAATATAATTATATATTATGTTAGAAAAGCACCTAAACAGCACTACCGAAATCACAGAATCAGTTCCGACAGAATCCTTCAGACTTTTTGATACTATTTTAGTAATTGATGATAGTTTAACTAATTTAGAAGTATTGTATGCTACCTTATCTAATCTTGGTTATGAAGTGCTAGTGGAAATGGATGGATTAAGTGCCATAGAACAGGTGAAAAATAATCCACCCGACTTGATATTATTAGATATCATGATGCCGAAAATAGATGGATTTGAAACTTGTCGGCGATTGCAAGCAGATCCAGAAACAAAAGATATTCCTATAATTTTTATGACTGCTTTAACTGATTCTGTGGAAAAAGTTAAAGGTTTAAAATTAGGTGCTGTTGACTATATTACTAAACCATTTCAACAAGAGGAAGTTTTAGCAAGAATTCAAGTACACATCAAACTCAGACGACTAAATCAAGAATTAGACGAACAAAAGCAGCAGTTAGAAGAAAGAGTTCAAGCCAGAACCGCAGAATTATCACAAACATTAGAGGAATTAAAAAGGACGCAGTTACAATTAGTTCATACGGAAAAAATATCATCATTGGGACAATTAGTAGCAGGTGTTGCCCATGAAGTGAATAATCCGATTGGTTTTATATCGACCAATTTATATCATGCCAACCAATATGCCAATGACTTGATTAATTTAGTTAAACTTTATCAAGAAAAGTTTCCGACTCCAGGAAATGAAATTGAGGAAGCAATCGAGACAATCGACTTGGGACACATCAGCGAAGATTTACCCCGTTTAATTTCCTCGATGAAGTTGGGAAGCGATCGCATTCGCGGTATCATGCAGTCATTGCGTAACTATTCCCGCACTGATGGAGTAGAAAAAAAAGCTATAGATATCCACGAAGGCATTGAAACTACATTAATGATTCTTCAGCATCGTCTCAATGCCCAAACTTACCGTTCGGGAATTCAAATCATGAAATCATATGGTAACTTACCTATGATTGAGTGTTATCCGGGACAGTTGAACCAAGTTTTTATGAATCTTTTGGCAAATGCAATAGATGCAATTGAAGAACAAATGGAAGGTAAAGAGTACGACAAAGGTAAATCCCGTAGCTCTGATGGAGAAGAGTTTACACCAATAATTTATATTTCTACCAGTCTTGATCGGGAATATGTCTCAATTCAAATTAAAGATAATGGACAAGGAATTCCCGAATCAACCAGAGAGAAAATTTTTCAACCTTTCTTCACCACAAAACCAGAAGGAAAAGGAACAGGTTTAGGACTTTCAATTTGTTACCAAATTGTTACAGAAAAACATGGTGGCATACTAGATTGCAATTCATCAGCAGAAACAGGAACAGAATTTATTATTAAAATTCCCCTATATCATCACTAAAACTCGACTCATTTCATTTCTTCCAAAACCTTCATCGCATCGGGAGGAATTTCCCGAATTAAACGGATGGGAAAATCATTTGTCGAAGCATATTGAGCATAGTCTGAAGTCAAAAAAATTGAATATTTTTCAGCTTCAGGTGTAAGCTGGGCTGCAAATGCTACAACAATTGCTTTAAGATATTTACGAATATCTGCTGCTTGAGTATCTACAACTTCTCCACCACTAAGTGGTGTGTTGATTTTACCACGTTGATCCATTGTGGCACTAGGATCTTTAACACTGAGATGGGTTGCACCAATAACCCCTGCCAATAATTTAGGCTGTTGCATCCTCGAAAAACTGATAATTTGTTCAGTTAAAGCTGGAGTTGTTTTATCTACGGATGCACTCCACATCAATGTGGGAATGGTAATCTTAGATAAACCTGTATTTCCGAATAATAATGATGTGGTGGGACTAAGGGCAATGATACTTTTGACTCGTTCATCCCGCAATTGATAAGTATTTTCGGGGAGTTCTTGGGCGATACATTGGATACCTTCACCTAAGCTAGCAGTAGCTAAATTCTCCTTACAGCGTTGTTTTAGATATTCTAGCTGATACTCAGCACCTCCACTAACTAGGGCTGTACTTCCACCAAAAGAGTAGCCTAAAACTAGAGCTTTATTAGTTGCCAGTTTCCCCTTGATGGGTGATGAAGGTGTTTGATTGAGAATTTCCAGTTGATTTAATACTGCACTAATATCTTTGGGACGTTCGAGAAATTCCGCTGGTTTCATCAACCGAGTTTTCCCAGCTAACGCCTCCTCCAAATTTACACCATTACTACCAGGGTGTTCAAATGCCGCCACCGCATACCCGTGGGAGGCTAAATGTTCTGCCAGGTAACGTAATTCTGTGCGTACCGAACCCAAACCATGGGTAAATAGAATTACCGGACGATTCGGTGTGACTGCATCAGACCAATATAAATCAATGGGAATCCGACGTTGACGTTTTGTGTCATCAAAGTTGATATTGATGACTTTAACTTGACTTGTTCCAGGTTGGGATGGATCGAAAGGTAAACTTAGATCGATTTTACGTGGTTGTAGCCGAGGTGCTAAAGCTTCCATAAACCTTTGGGTTTGCCAAAAAGCCACATTCAAGTTTTTCCCAACCTGGAATGCTTGGGTTAAGTCAATTTCTAACCGCTTTCCGGGATATGCAGCAATAAAGTTCAACACCGAAAGTCCTTGGGGTGCTGTAGCACCTAAAACCAAACCAGCCCGAATTGCTTGGACACCAGATGCATCTTTGCGAATTATAGCCTTTGACAAATCATTTAAAATTGTGGTGCCAACGGGGGTATTAAGTAACCGATTCATTGTTACAACACCCACAGGGATCTCTGTTCGCAACGCGCCGATAATTTGTGTACGTTGTTGTTCAGATAAGCGTTTTGTATAGATTCCATAGCCATCAGGAAATTTCCCTGTAGTTGCCATCGTTTGTAATTCTGCCAAGGAAATAGACTCAGCAAACTCTCCAAAACGAATTACTACAGTTTCCGCAGCCTGAACTGAAGTATTTAATCCACACAACAGAACCGCTGTCAAAGCACCCCAAAAACTCGCCATTACTTGAATAACCCTGAGGCTTTGTCCCATGAATATTGTCACCTTAATTTGGATTAGAACAGTAAAAACACTGATTCACAAAGCACCGGAATTATAGTCCAGCATTATGCTATTAGTCCAGAGCTACTACTGTCAAAGTGCTAGGGTATCAAAGCTCTACATCACCCCAAAGTTTACAAGTATCCGAAATCATTAAAGAGAAGGCTAATCACCTTCTCTTTTTGTTTTACTTTGTTTATATTGAGTAATAAAGGGGAAATGATTTAGCATCTTTGGGTTTAACGTAGACCTTTTGTTGCGGTTCAAGGTTTAGTTCGTCAAAGCGATCGCGTGATAAATGCGCGCTTACTACTTGCCCATCATCTAATGTCAATTCTACTTGAATTTCCCAACCTAAATGTATTAATCTACTCACCCTTGCCGATACGCCTGTATCACTAGGCTCGGTGTCAATAATTACATCTTGGGGGCGTAAAAACATTTCTGGATGAACTGAATCAAATCCATTACCTTGGAAAATCCCCGAAGAACTAGGTAACACGTTCACCGGACCAATAAAACTCATGACAAATGCGGATGCTGGATGATCGTAGATATGTGCAGGTGTACCCACCTGTTCCACTTTGCCTTTATTCATCACCACAATTTCGTCAGATACTTCCATGGCTTCTTCCTGGTCGTGGGTGACAAATACAGTAGTTACATGGACTTCATCATGTAATCTACGTAACCAGACACGTAAATCTTTACGTACCTTCGCATCCAGCGCTCCAAATGGCTCATCTAATAATAAAACATTGGGTTCCACCGCCAAAGCTCTGGCTAATGCTACCCGTTGCCGTTGTCCTCCCGACAGTTGAGACGGATAGCGATCGCCTAATCCCCGCAGCTGTACTAAATCCAACAATTCTTCTACCTTTGCTCGGATCTTAGCTTTCGGTGCCTTGCGAATCTCTAACCCAAAAGCAATATTTTCCCGCACACTTAAGTGCTTAAACAGAGCATAGTGCTGAAATACAAATCCAATATTTCGCTCCTGTACACTTTGGTCTGTGGCATCCTTACCAGTTAATAAGATTCTGCCACTATTGGGCATTTCTAAACCTGCAATTAACCGCAATAGAGTAGACTTTCCTGAACCTGATGGTCCTAAAAGTGCCACCAGCGAACCGCTATCAATCTCTAAGCTGACCTCATCGACAGCTTTAAATCCGCCAAATTGCTTCGATACACTTTCAACTACTATGCCCACTTGTCTCTCACCTCTGCGACTAATCTACTAGTCTGTTAATTTTATTTTGACAGATTAGTAGTCTCTTTTCGGGTTTTTAGCCACTAGGGAAGGGTAAATCATCAGATGGTGTCATTAAAAATACCTGAAAAATTATCTTTGCTGTTGTAGTTACCTGTATCCTTACTTAAAAGGATACGCCTTATGTGAGTGAGAGAGGGTTTTCAAAATCAAGGGGAGACATCAAGATAAAGGTAACCACACCAATTCTTAATATCTCCTATGAACATGATAGACGCTCCCAGTTTATTGACCATCATTTATGTATTAGTGGATGATTGGTACACTCAACATGGCAATCGCCTTGTTCCTTCGTTGCCCGGACCGCAACCAGTATTCAGTGATAGCGAACTGTTGACTTTAGTGCTAGCAATGGACTATTTTCCATACCCTGGTGAGCAGCAGTTTTTAGGGTTTATCCGGGCGAACTACCTCAACCTGTTTCCCAAATTGTTAGATCAGAGCCAGTTCAATCGACGGGTGCGGCGATTAGAAGGATTGTTGGAGGAATTGCGACGCTTCTGGGTAAGCGAGATGGGAGCGACCTTCGAGCGTACCCTACTGCTTGATACCAAACCGATACCCGTATTGGGCTATAAGCGTAGCAAACGCCAGAGTGATTTTACCCGAAGCGCTAGCTATGGTCACTGTGCTAGCCGTAAGATGAATTATTTTGGCTACAAGTTGGTGGTTATAAGCACCCTGGCGGGTGTGCCGTTGGTATATTCTCTTGTGCCTGCTCATACCGATGAACGAGAAGCGGCGGAAGTGGTTTTACAATTCGTTCGGGGGTGTAACATCCTGGCAGATAAGGGCTTTATTGGCACCCAGTGGCAAGCTGAGGTATCAAGAACTACCAACAATCGTATCTTTACCGCCAAAAGAGTTAATCAACACCAACAAACTCCTGCTGCCTTTGAGCGGCTCCTTAACCATTTTCGAGAACGGATTGAGGGAGTGTTCAATGAGGTACAAAATACAGGACGCAACCTCGAACGCTTGCTTAGAAAGAAAGTTGACGGACTTTGCACCCATGTTGCCGCTAAAATGGCAAGTCATACGCTGCGTATCCTATTGCGTCAGCAATTTGGCATTGATGTTCTCACCTTTGAGCAGACTCCTGTTCAATCCTATTCATAACTCACATAAGGCGTAAAGGATATAAATACTTACTAAATCAGCAGCATAATGGCTATAGATTTACGCAGATTTTTTGAAGCAACTGACCCTAGTAAAACTCTAGTTGTCAATCAGCCAGAAGATAGAAAATATTATATTGATTTTTCTTCGGTGCGGGGTGGGGATGTGATCACCAAGTTGAAGCAAAAAATTACCTATTTCAAGCCGAATGATCCTACTTGTCAACTATTTACCGGACATATTGGTTGTGGGAAATCGACGGAATTATTACGTTTGCTCGTAGAATTGGAGAAAGATGGTTTTCATGTGATTTATTTTGAATCCAGTGAAGACTTAGAAATGACCGATGTGGATATTGGTGATGTTTTACTTGCGATCGCACGTCGTGTTAGTCAAAGTTTGGAGAAAATAAATATTGCTGAACCTCGTAAGCTGAAAGAGTTACTTCAAGGTGCTTGGAATGTCTTAAACTCGGAGGTTACGGGGGTAAAGTTGAAGGTTCCCCATGTGGGTGATGTGGGATTTTCGGCAGAAAAGGAAAAATATTCCCTGTCTCTGGGGATTGGGGAAATTACCAGTAAGGCAAAAAGTGATTCAACATTGCGGGAAAGGTTGAACCAGTATTTAGCACCACAAAAAGTTAAATTGTTAGCTGCTATTAATCAAGAACTTTTGGAACCTGCCATTATCCAACTCAAACAGCAGGGAAAAAAGGGTTTGGTGGTAATTGTCGATAATCTCGATCGCATTGATAATCGAGTCAAACCTTGGGGAAGAACCCAACAGGAATATTTATTTGTCGATCAGGCTGAATCCCTCAACAAGTTAAGTTGTCATGTTGTCTATACAATGCCACTGTCGCTAAAGTTTTCCAACGATTATGGAATGTTGACACAGCGTTTTGATGACCCGAAGGTGTTACCGATGGTTCCGGTAAAATTGCCAGATGGGAGCATCCACGAACAAGGAATGGCTTTGATGCGGGATATGGTTATGGCAAGGGCATTTCCTGACTTGAATTCAGTGGATAGATTAAGTAAAATTTCGGAAATATTTGATAACGAAATGACCTTAGATCGTTTGTGTATCGCAAGTGGGGGTCATGTGCGGGATTTACTGAAGCTACTAAATACCTGCATTCAGGAGGAGATGACACTTCCCCTTACCCGTGGGACTTTGGAAACCGTGATTGTTGGTCGTCGCAATGAAATGGTGCTACCAATTTCCGATGAGGAGTGGGAATTATTACATCGGGTGAAGGAAAAGAAAAAAGTTAGCGATGATATGGGGTATCAAAAGTTGATTCGCAGTCGGTTCGTGTTTGAATATCGGGATAATGGGGAATTTTGGTTTGATGTTAACCCGATTTTGGCAGAAGCGCGGGAATTACAGTAGGGTGCAAAATGCGATCGCATTTTGCAAATTTGAAGAATATTTCTGGAAACAGGGAATTTATAGCGTTTCCCAATCACATCAGAATACACCCCACCCGCCCTATCGGGCACCCTCCCCGCTAGCCTACGGTGTACACACATCTCTGTTCAAAATCAAAATCGTCGTAGATCCCCCTAAATCCCCCTTTTCAAGGGGGACTTTGAGAGACATTTGCCCCCTTTTTAAGGGGGTTGGGGGATCGAAAAACCTGGGAGACAACTCTAAAAGACTTGTGTGTACACCGTAGCCCCGCTAGCGGGGAGGGTTGGGGAGGGGTTCTTTTGTACTTCATCGGAGTCGGAAAGGGTATAATTTCCTCTCTAACAACCCAAGTTCTCTAAAAAGAGGACTACTAAAAAAACTATCAAAATCCAAAATCCTATGCAGGAAGAACAGCGGGAAACCTCATTAGAAGTAAATAATGAAAAAGCTTTACAGCAACTCGCTTGGGCTATTGAAAACTCTGCGGGTAAGTTTAAGCTGATTTTGGCAAGGTGTAATTATGCGAGTTTGCGATCGCGTATTATATCCAGGTTAATAGAAATCTGTCCGGTAGAAATTAGTGTGTTGCAGTTGCGGGAGTCGGGGAGAACTCTGTTTGCTGCGATTGGGGAGGAATTTGGTGAGGATTTACCTGCTGCATTGATGGTTTTGGGTTTGGATAGGGTGGAAGGACTTCCACAGATGTTGACGGCAGTAAATCAGGTACGGGAGGATTTTCGCAAGCATTTTCCGTTTCCATTGGTGTTGTGGATTAATGATGATGTTTACAAGCAATTAATGCAGTTTGCCCCAGATTTTGAAAGTTGGGCAACTAGTAAAAATTTTGTAATTCAGCAGGATGAGTTAGGAAATCATTTTCGGGATATTGCTAATTTATGGTTTAGCAATAATTTGAGATTGGGTGAAGATGATTATTTGGTAGATGATTATTTAATATTAAAATTAGAATTAGAAGCAGCGCAAAGAGATTTATTAGGTGATAAAGATTTTTCCAGTTCTCAAATTTTAGATTGGGAATTAGAAGCTGATTTAGAATGCTTGTTGGGTTTTGTTAATAAAAATATTAATCAAAAAGATACAGCACTGGAACATTATCAAAAAGCTTTAAGTTTGTGGAGACAAGTTGATCGTGTAGAAAACAAATTAGCAGATGAATCAAATGAAAGTAACTTACATAATGGAAACAAATTAGAACGTCAAGTAAAGATTCTTGGAGAAATTTGTATTTGCTATTATTTAAAAGCTATTAAACATACAGATAAGAATCATCTTGACTGGCAAGCTACGAAGAATTACATTCAAGAATATTTAGGTTTGATTGAGAATAATCAAAGACTAGATTTAATTAATCATGATAGCGTTATATTTGGCGAAATCCTGCGAAATTTACAGGAATGGAATGTTTTAAAAAAGATATTTACTCAATTATTAGAAACGCATCGCGCAGAAAATAAACCGCTAGATTTGGCGAGAGATTATGGATTTTTAGCTGAAGCTGCTTTGGGTGAAGAAAATTGGCGAGATGCTAATAGTTATGTTCGGCAAGCATTGGATTTAATAAAACACCTCTCCCCAACCCCTCTCCGACGTGGAGAGGGGCAAGAAAATACTTCTTTGACAACAGGCTCCCCAGTATCCTCGTTTCCAGGCTCCAGCCTGGAAATGACTTTCTCAGAGGCTCTGCCTCTTGTTAGAGAATCGAGGCAGAGCCTCGGTGAATCCGTTCCCACGCAGAGCATGGGAATGAGGGAAAATTTAAAGCCTCTCTCCTCGCAGGAGAGAGGTTTGGAGAGAGGTCTATATCTATGTATTTTAGCTAAGTCTCAATATTATTTAGGTGAGAAATCAGAAGCAATTAGCAATTTAGAAACAGCGAGGGAACTAAGCAAACCTCTAGCAGACGTAAGACTTTATCTAGATATATTAAACTATTTACAAAAACTGTATTTTGAGCAGAAAGAATATCTCAAAGCTTATGATATTAAACAAGAGCAATTTTCTGTCGAACAGCAATTTGGTTTACGGGCTTTTATTGGTGCGGGAAGATTGCAGTCATTTAAAGGTGATGGTTTTAGTACAGAAAATCAGAGAAATATTCAACATAATAAATATAGCGAAAAAGTCGCGCCGGAAATAGCTGCATCTACTCGTCAATTGGATGTAGAAAGATTAGTTGAACGTGTTGGTGATACTCAGCATAAGTTAACGGTAATTTATGGACAGTCGGGTGTGGGTAAGAGTTCGCTGGTAAATGCGGGACTTGAGCCAGCTTTGAAAAATAAAGCGATTGGGATTAAAGATAATTTACCTGTGGTAATGCGAGTTTACACGAATTGGCAGGAAGAATTAGCAAAACAAATTGGATTTGAAGGGTTAGGTTCTACGATATTTGAGAAATTAACAGAAATTGAACAGCGTAATATTCGCACGGTTTTAATTTTTGACCAGTTTGAGGAATTTTTCTTTGTTTGCACGGAACCAGAACAAAGGCTAGAATTTTTTGGATTTTTGGCTGATTATCTCAATCTTCTTTCGGTAAAGGTAATTTTGTCGTTGCGGGTGGATTATTTGCATTATTTGTTGGAATGCAACAAATTATCAAGTATGAATATTATTGGTAATGATATTCTCAGCAGTAATGTTTTGTATGAATTGGGAAATTTTAAACCTGACGATGCCAAATCAATTATTCAGCGTTTAACTGAGGGTGCAAATTTTCCTTTGGAAGCTGCTTTAGTTGATAAATTGGTGGAGGATTTAGCGGGTTCCTGGGGAGAAGTGCGTCCAATTGAGTTGCAAATTGTGGGGGCACAATTGCAAGCTGAGAATATTAATACTTTGGCGAAATATGATTTATTAGGTAATCAAAGTGGTGAGAAAGCCAAGGAAGAATTAGTTAAGCGCTACTTGCAAGCAGTTGTGAAAAACTGCGGTACAGAAAATATGCAGGTGGCAGAATTTTTGTTGTATTCCCTGACGGATGATAAAGGAACTCGTCCGTTGAAAACTCGTGCGGAATTAGAGCGAGATTTAGAGGAATTGGTTAATAGTTCTCATGGATTAGATATTCACCAATTAAATTTAGTTGTAGAGATTTTAGTTAAATCTGGGTTGGTGTTGTTGTTGCCAGAAAAAACTGATGACCGTTATCAATTGGTTCATGATTATATTGCTGTGTTTATTCGTCAGCAACAGGAACCAAAATTAAAGGTGTTGATGGATGAATTGGAGAAGGAAAGGGAACAAAGGAAAATCAGCGAAACCAAGTTAAATAAATTTCTCAAACGTGCTTTGACTGGTTCAATAGTTGCGGGATTTGGTCTGGCTTTATTGTCTGTAACGGCAGGTTATCAAGCATGGGAAGCAAATAAGCAAAAACAACAAGCTGATGAGCAAAGACAACAAGCTGATGTTAACGCAGTGGAAGCACAGCTAAATTCTTCCGATGCACTTTTTAATTCTGGGGAAACTCGTGATGCTTCAATTGCAGCTTTAAAAGTAGCAGGAACCCTAAAACAAGGAAAAGGGGTCACAACAGCCAACCAGATGCAGACGACAGCAGCATTACGAGAAGCTGTACATTCAAATTATCCATTTACTGAACGCACAACCCTGATTGGGCATAGCGATGCGGTCAATGGTGTGGCATGGAGTGCCGACGGCAAAACCCTCGCTTCTGCTAGTGGCGACAAAACCATCAAAATCTGGGATGCAACCACGATTAAACCACTCAAAACCCTAACTGGGCATAGCGATAGGGTCAGAGGTGTGGTATGGAATGCCGACGGCAAAACCCTCGCTTCTGCTAGTTCGGACACAACCATCAAACTCTGGGATGCAACCACGGGTAAACTACTAAAAACCCTAACTGGGCATAGCTCTGCGGTCAATGGTGTGGCATGGAGTGCCGACGGCAAAACCCTCGCTTCTGCTAGTTCGGACACAACCATCAAACTCTGGGATGAAACCACGGGTAAACCACTCAAAACCCTCACTGGGCATAGCGATGGGGTCATAAGTGTGGCATGGAGTGCCGACGGCAAAACCCTCGCTTCTGCTAGTTTGGACAATACCATCAAACTCTGGGATGCAACCATGGGTAAACCACTCAAAACCCTTGCTGGGCATAGCGATGCGGTCTATGGTGTGGCATGGAGTGCCGACGGCAAAACCCTCGCTTCTGCTAGTTGGGATAATACCATCAAACTCTGGGATGCAACCACGGGTAAACCACTCAAAACCCTGAATGGGCATAGCGATCACGTCTATGGTGTGGCATGGAGTGCCGACGGCAAAACCCTCGCTTCTGCTAGTGACGACAAAAAAGTCATTTTATGGGATTTAGATTTTAATAATTTAGTTAAAAGTGCTTGTAGTCGTTTAGATAACTATTTACCTTTCCGTGCTGAAGTTTTAGGCGATTTAAAGTCATGCCAAAGTCCATCTGTTTTAGCTAGGGCTGCTGAGATGTTGGTGGTTCAAGGGGAAGAACTAGCGAGAAATGGGGATGCTGAGGCTGCGGTGACTAAATTCCAGCAAGCACAGAAGTGGAATCCGCAGTTAAAATTTGACCCTGAGACGAAAGCACAGGAAGTTAAGGATCGAAGAACTGTGGAATAGCGCTAATAATATGATTCAAAATTGGTCACAATGGTGGAAATCAAGATAATTTTCTCAATTAGTGCCAAGCTTGCATTAATCCATGTCCTTGCATAGGTTTATCGATTAGGCATGAAAACATAGTTATCATTCTTCATCCTCAACATCCACAGATAAAGCCTCCAGTTCTGCCTCCAATTGCTTAATTGTGGGTAAACTTCCTTGCAATTGTTCCGGTAAAATATCCCGTAGCTGATAAGTTGAAACTCCAATTGGTTTATTCATTTCCCGCAGAGCATATTCTACAATTGTTTGATTCTTCGTCTTACATAAAATCATGCCAATTGTTGGTTTATCATCTGGATGACGTAATAAATCATCGACAGCCGAAACGTAAAAACTCATTTTTCCGGAAAACTCAGGTTTAAAGTCTTCAATTTTTAAATCAATCACCACATAACAGCGTAAATGTAAATGATAAAACAATAAATCTATATAAAAATCTTGGTTTCCAACTTCCAAGTGATATTGGCTGCCAACAAAGGCAAAACCAACCCCTAATTCTAATAAAAAATCACGAATATGTTCTATTAAAGCCTTTTCTAAATCGCGTTCTTGCGCTTCTTTTCCTAAACTGAGAAAATCAAAATTATAGGGGTCTTTTAATAATTGTTGCGCTAGTTCAGATTGTGGTTTTGGTAAGGTATTTTCAAAATTAGTAGTCGCCTTGCCTTGACGGTGATATAACCCACTTTCCATCTGATGCACTAATATATTTCGACTCCAGCCATTTTCTATAGTTTTTTGGACATACCAGAGTCTAACTGAAAAGTCTTTGACAGCATCCAAAATACGGACATTATGTCCCCAAGGAATTAGTGCAACAACCTGTTGCACAATTTGCTCATCTGGGTAAGCCTCAGTAAAAGCTCGCATATACTTAAGATTCCGGGCGGAGAATCCTTTCATATCTGGGAAAGCTGCTTTTAAATCTTGAGCGAGACGTTCAATAACTTTTGCACCCCATCCCTGCTGTTGCTGTCTGATGATAATTTCGCGTCCAATTTGCCAATAAAGTAACACTAACTCACGGTTAACAGATAAAGCTGCTTTGATTTGAGCGCTGCGTATACGTTCTTTTAACTCCCGCAAAAATTCATCATAGCTATCCATTAGTGATAATTTATCCGCCATAACCCAAACCGCATAAATTATCTTTTATTATCGCTTCTAATCTCGCCGACTTCTCAAAGCGCTCCGCGCAATCCCGTCGAATTCGATTAATTGTGGAATTTAATCCTTCGCTGTGAATGCAACCTAGTCAATAGTCAAAGCGATCGCATTTCTTTTGGAAGTGCGATCGCTTACTGTGATCAAGAATCAAATTGATTTCACAGCAAAAATTAGTATAATAAGATATTGAGATAATTTAAAAGAACGATAAACAAAGGTTCTATGCCAACTATCTCAGTATTTGTACGCTATTCAACTGTAACACTTTTTGCCAAGTTTCTTGGCTGATCCACATCCAAACCACGTCTAGCAGCGATATGATACGCCAATAGTTGCAGTGGAATCACCGTGAGAATTGGTGATAATAACTCATCAACATTCGCCACAGGCAGCAAATCATTAAAAATTTCTCCAGCTTCCCCATCTGTAATAGGTGTGACACCAATTAACCGAGAATCTCTAGCTTTGGCTTCTTGAGAATTAGAAATCACCTTTTCATAGACACTTCCCGGCATTGCGATCGCCACCACTGGAACCTTAGCATCTAGTAAGGCGATGGGTCCGTGTTTCATTTCCCCTGCTGGGTATCCCTCAGCGTGAATATAGCTGATTTCCTTTAATTTCAAAGCCCCTTCTAAGGCAATGGGGAAGTTGATTCCCCTACCCAAAAAGATGAAATCTTGGGTTTCGGCGAATTCATGGGCTAAATGTTCGGTGAGTTTTTCTTGCTGTTCCAAGGTAGATTCAATTTCTGCCGGGATTTGTCGCAATCCTTCTAGAATCTCCTCCATCAATTCCCCTGGGATACTTTGGCGACGATAGCCCAAATCTAACGCCAAAGCATAAAATGCCATTAATTGAGCAATAAATGTTTTGGTTGCAGCAACACCAATTTCAATTCCCGCCAGAGTATTAATGATGTGGGGTACCATATGTCCCAAACTGCTTTCGGGACGATTGGTAATACCTAGTAGTTTCGCTTGATACTTACTTTCTCGACCTTGGCGGCGATCATTTTCCATTGCTAGGGCGGCGATGGTGTCGGCTGTCTCCCCTGATTGAGTCACCCCAATAGTAATGGTGTTGGCTGTTACAGGGGCAGGTGAGTAACGAAATTCAGAGGCATATTGAACTTGAGTAGGGATATCTGCTAACTGTTCCAGTAAGTATTTACCCACAAGTGCCGCGTGCCAACTCGTACCGCAGGCAACTATTTGAATTTGTTCTAAATCTGCGTAAAGTTCGGCAGGAATACCAAGATTGATGGGAGAATCTTGGTTTGTTTCAGCTTTCCAATCAAGATTAAAATAAGCATTCAGGCTAGCACGGACAACTTCTGGTTGCTCATAGATTTCTTTGAGCATAAAGTGTTTGAATCCCTGTTTTTCCACCATGGTGGGACTCAAATTCAATAATCTAGGTTGTTTTTTCAACCTTCTACCAGAAAAGTCGTAAACTTCTACCCCTAGTGGTGTGAGACGGGCGATTTCGCCATTTTCCAGAGGTAATACAGCACGGGTGTAAGCAACAATAGCAGGTGTATCGGAAGCACAGAAAAATTCACCCTGCCCAAAACCAATAACT
The DNA here is from genome assembly GCF_000317435.1 of Calothrix sp. PCC 6303. Classification (NCBI taxonomy): domain Bacteria; kingdom Bacillati; phylum Cyanobacteriota; class Cyanophyceae; order Nostocales; family Calotrichaceae; genus Calothrix; species Calothrix sp. PCC 6303. Next base: position 3,948,940 of record NC_019751.1, on the reverse strand, counting down.
AAAGGTGCCTGCTGACGAACTACAATTAATTCATCAGGGCAGTCTGCGGAAATTGCGGCAATGGCAAATGCACCTTCCAGTTGATTTACAGTCTTCAGGACTGCGACAAAAAATGGCGAAGTAGCAGAATTAGTATCTTCAGAGACGGCGATTTCTTCGAGGAAAAACTGAGAAATTAAATGGGGGATGACTTCGGTATCGGTTTCCGAACGAAACTCAACTCCCGAACTCTTTAATTGTTCGCGCAGTTCCCGGTAATTTTCAATAATCCCATTTTGGACAACTGCGATACGATTAGTTGTATCCATATGGGGATGGGCATTATGTTCCTCCGGTTTCCCGTGGGTTGCCCACCGAGTATGTCCGATACCAATTGGTGCTGGGGAATCTACCTGTTCCAACTTAGAACGGAGATTAACTAATTTTCCTTTAGCCCGAACACAATTAACTTCACCTTCCCAAATTGTGGCAATACCTGCGGAGTCATAACCCCGGTATTCCAGCTTTTCTAGTCCAGCTAATAATATTTCCGTCGCTGCTTGAGTCCCGATATATCCTACGATTCCGCACATTGCTAACACCACTCTACTGTTCCCGTCTATTATACAAGCAGTATTAATGAGCTACTGGAACGATCATCTGAGGTTAGAAAGTAACGTTTAGAGTTTTAAGCGAAGCTTGCGGGACGTAATAAGCGATCGCACTCAAGATCTAACATACAAATTTTAAGCGATCGCCTACGGTGGTAAACTACGCCTAGCGCTGGGAAATGCCATCATTGAGTCTTGGCAATTAAAACTACAATTCTCCAAGCAGACAAGGTTTAACTCAATTTTTCTGCTAACCAATTACGAAAGTTAGGATGATACAAACTGTATCGGATTTCTTTATTTACTTGATGCTGTTGTAAAAACTCAAACCAATTTTCCAAAACTTCTTCCACATCAAATATATCTGCATCAAGAGTTGGTGGATTTGTCTGGTGAATCCTTTGAAGTATTGTACTTGCTGATATACCTTCATTTTCGGGAGTTGCGAGAACCTGCAATATTTTCATAGCAATATCTGAGAAACCCTCACCTTGCATTTGCTGCCAATGTTGGGTAAATGCTTGTTCATCATCCCAGTTTTTTAAGTCATGTTGGGATAAATCGAGAATTTGCGATGGTGCTTCGATGAGTAAACCGGATTTTTCGGTTTTGAAGGGACGACGGGTGAGGAGAAAATAAATACCTGGGGGAAGATATCGGGGAAGATATAACAGGTTTGTTCCTGGTGGTTGGTTGTTGGGGTTAATTGTATCTAGTGCGTCAATGGCGATTATTAGCTTTTGGTTGGGTGCGAGTTCGTCGCTAATTTGTTGGAGTAATAAGGACAAAAACCAACTTCCCTCCGTTGCATTATCGGGAAGAACCCCCCTCTGTCCCCCCGTGTACGGGGGGAAGTTAGAATCTTGCCCTCTCTGTTTCTCTTTATACGGAAGGAAGTTAGAATCTTGCTCCCTCCCCGCTAGCGGGGAGGGTTGGGGTGGGGTAATCAAGGAATTATGGAACTTTTCAATTAATTGACTACAAACATATTTGAGAAATTCTTCAGCAATATTTTTATTTTCTATTTGAGCGTTGTAATAAATAATATTGATATTTGAATGGGGATTGAAACTAGCAAATTGAGCCAGAATAGCACTTTTACCGCTACCGGGAGAACCAATGATGGTGAAATAACCCCGGTTATATTTGTGGAGAAAATCATTAATTGCAGTAAAAATAAATTCGCAGTTAGTAAAATTATGGCTTTTTTCTAATATTATTTTTTGAAATTGGAAATCTAATTGAGGTGGGGTGTTCATGACTGTACCTCAATATTTTCTAATTTGAGGAAATGCACCTTTCCCGATGCATCACCTGCGATAATTGTTGTACCATCGGGGGTAATAGCACAGCAACCGATACTACCTTCTCCGGTAAATGTGGCAATTTCCTTTCCTGTGTAGAAATGCCAGATTTTGACTGTTTTGTCCGAAGAACCAGAAACCACATATTTCCCATCGCTGCTGGTGGCGATCGCATTTACCGAATCACTATGACCACTGAGGGTGCGAATTTCCTTTCCTGTTGAAAATTCCCAAATTTTGACTGTATTGTCAGCAGAACCAGAAACGACATATTTACCATCGCTGCTGAGTGCGATCGCACTAACCGAATCACTATGACCAGTCAGGGTGCGAATTTCCTTTCTTAGTTTTATCCAATTCCAAATAAAGTTGAAAAATCTTTTGTTTATAGTTTCTAATTCCCAGATTTTGACTGTATTGTCCCTAGAACCAGAAACCACATATTTCCCATCATTCCTCAGGGCAAGCGCACTAACCCAATGACTATGACCAGTCAGAGTGCGAATTTCCTTACCTGTTCCTAATTCCCAGATTTTGAGTTTTTTGTCCCTAGAACCAGAAACCACATATTTACCATCCCTGCTCAGGGTGATCGCCATAACTGAATCACTATGACCAGCCAGGGTGCAAACTTGCTTACCTGTTCCTAATTCCCAGATTTTGAGTTTTTTGTCCCTAGAACCAGAAACCACATATTTACCATCCCTGCTCAGGGCAACTGCATAAACCGAATCACTATGACCAGTCAGGGTGCGAATAACATTACCTGTGTAGAAATCCCAGATTTTGACTGTTTTGTCCGAAGAACCAGAAACCACATATTTCCCATCGCTGCTGGTGGCGATCGCACTAACCCAATCACTATGACCAGTCAGGGTACAAATTTCCTTCCTTGTTCTTAATTCCCAGATTTTGACTGTATTGTCCCCAGAACCAGAAACGACATATTTACCATCGCTGCTGAGTGCGATCGCACTAACCCCATTACTATGACCAGTCAGGGTGCGAATTTCCTTCCTTGTTCTTAATTCCCAGATTTTGACTGTATTATCCCAGGAACCAGAAACTACATATTTTCCATCGCTGCTGAGTGCGATCGCATTAACCCAACTACTATGACCAGTCAGGGTGCGAATTTCTTCTCCTGTTCTTAATTCCCAGATTTTGACTGTATTGTCCGAAGAACCAGAAACCACATATCTACCATCATTGCTCAGGGCGATCGAACGAACATCACTACTATGACCAGTCAGGGTGCGAATAACATTACCTGTGGAAAATTCCCAGATTTTGACTGTTTTATCCGTAGAACCAGAAACTACATATTTCCCATCGCTGCTGAGGGCGATCGCACTAACCCAATCACTATGACCAGTCAGGGTGCGAATAACATTACCTGTGGAAAATTCCCAGATTTTGACTGTTTTATCCGTAGAACCAGAAACTACATATTTCCCATCGCTGCTGAGGGCGATCGCATTTACCCTACTACTATGACCAGTCAGGGTGCGAATAACATTACCTGTGGAAAATTCCCAAATTTTGACTGTTTTGTCCCTAGAACCAGAAACTACATATTTCCCATCATTGCTGGTGGCGATTGCATTAACCCAATCACTATGACCAGAAAGGGTACGAATTTCCTTCCCTGTGGACAGTTCCCAGATTTTGACTGTTTTGTCATCTGAACCAGAAACTACATATTTCCCATCATTGCTGGTGGCGATCGCATTTACCCTACTACTATGACCAGAAAGGGTGCGAATTTCCTTTCCTGCGGACAATTCCCAGATTTTGACTGTTTTGTCAACAGAACCAGAAACTATGTATTTCCTATCCCTGCTGAGGGCAAGCGCACTAACCCAATCACTATGACCAGTCAGGGTGCAAATTGCCTTTCCTGCGGACAATTCCCAGATTTTGACTGTTTTGTCCCCAGAACCAGAAACTACATATTTCCCATCGCTGCTGAGGGCGATCGCACTAACCCAATCACTATGACCAGTCAGGGTGCGAATAAAATTACCTGTGGAAAATTCCCAGATTTTGACTGTTTTGTCCCTAGAACCAGAAACTACATATTTCCCATCATTGCTGATGGCGATTGCATTAACCCAATCACTATGACCAGAAAGGGTACGAATTTCCTTCCCTGTGGACAGTTCCCAGATTTTGACTGTTTTGTCATCTGAACCAGAAACTACATATTTCCCATCATTGCTGGTGGCGATCGCATTTACCCTACTACTATGACCAGAAAGGGTGCGAATTTCCTTTCCTGCGGACAATTCCCAGATTTTGACTGTTTTGTCATCTGAACCAGAAACCACATATTTCCCATCATTGCTGGTGGCGATCGCATTTACCCTACTACTATGACCAGAAAGGGTGCGAATTTCCTTTCCTGTGGACAGTTCCCAGATTTTTACTGTTTTGTCATCTGAACCAGAAACCACATATTTCCCATCATTGCTGGTGGCGATCGCACTTACCCCATCACTATGACCAGAAAGGGTGCGAATTTCCTTTCCTGTGGACAGTTCCCAGATTTTTACTGTTTTGTCGTCATCTGAACCAGAAACCACATATTTCCCATCATTGCTGGTGGCGATCGCACTTACCCCATCACTATGACCAGTAAGGGTGCGAATTAAAGGACTTCCACCAGGAGGTGTGAGAGAACCTGTGAGACAACGGAAGCAAGTCTTATTAGTTTGCGATATTTGCTCTAATAATTTTTTGATTAAATCTTGTTCTTGAAAATAACACAAACGTCCTGATAATTGCCCAGCTAATTGAGTTTTATCATCAGTGATGACGGGAAAAGAGCGAAATAAAGCATTGGAAATAATCCTGAGGGATTCTATTGCTTCAAAATTACACTCTGGATGATTTGCATATTCGGTATTATCAATTAATTTATAGTCTTCAATCAGTGTTTGGATGCCAAAGTAACAATGATGGATTTTCGCTTCAATAAAATCGTAATTACTCAATAAATCACAATATTTATGGATATCCCCACCATCTAACAATAAACGCGGGCTTTCACCCAAAAAATGTTCGATTTCTTCCGATGTTTTTTCTGCCAACCAAGCGCGAAGATTACTCATAAAATCAGCCCCTCGGTCATATTATTGGCAACCTCAGCGCCAATATCTGGTAAATTTACCCCCACAGCTTGGACAATATCCCGACGGTGCAAAAATTCTCGAAAACTCTCGTGATAAAATCGATAACGTGGTGGTTGATAGCTTTCCTGTTTCTGTAAAAATTGTGCCCATCCATCCAGAACTTCTTGCACAGTCAATGCATTCTGCTTGGAATATTTAGCAATCACCTCACGAGAAGCAGCACTACGTAAAGCACACATGACATAAACAATTTTGATTTTATTTTTCGGCAAAGGTTTAGCTGTCATCCCCATAATATGCCAGTGGTTTTCATAATATCCTTCTAAACCCACAGGCAATTCATTCAAAGGCTTATCTTTGTAATAACCTTCAGCGATGGCTGGTAAAATACACCGCAAATACATAAAGTTATTTTCACTTTTCACCGCAATTGTCTCAACAAAATCCTCATGGGAAATATGATTTTGCTGTTGAATCCATTCCGCTAAACCCTGCTGATATTTGCCATCGCTTAATAATTCTCGAATATACTCCTTGACATCCTGCACACTTTCTTGGATTTTCTCTCTCAAATCCAACTCTTGAGTCGGGATACTGGGGGAAAGATTCAGCCTTTTTTCATTTTGATTATAGGGTCTTCTGGTGAGGATAAAGTAAACACCGTCGGGGAGAATTGTTGGTAAATATAATATATTTGCTGTGCCTTCCTGGTCAACTTCATCCAGCGCGTCAACAACAATAATTAATCTTTCTCCAGTGGATAACTTTTCCTTCGCTTTAGTCAATAAAGTTGATAAATCCGCATCAGCGACATCTGGTAATTGAAAACGAGCAATTAACTGTTGGCGAATTTTCTTCAAAAATAATTCAGGACGATTAGTTCCCTCGGCACGAATATTAAAAAAGCAAATAGTTTCTGGATTATCTAATACATATTTTGCAGAAATGGCACTTTTCCCCATCCCCGCATCACCAATAATAGTGAAATAGCCATTTGGGTTATTTTGGAAGAAATCCTCAATCGAATCAAATACAAATTTTCGTCCGCAAAATAATTGTGTTTTTTCGTAAATTAGTCGTTCAAACTCTGCTGGTAACTGCTGTTGAGGATACCAGTCTTTAACATCAACTATATCTGTAGGTTTAATTTTCAGAATTTTTGCAATATTCTTAACAGCCTGTCTTTCAACCCCGTTTGGACAATCCTTAGTACCAAGTAGGCGCTTAAGAGTATCAACCGACACTATTGCCTGCCGTGCTAACTCATCTTGTTTTAATCCAGCTTCTTTATAAGCTTGCTTGAGTCTGGCTTTACCTGACTCACTCGATCGCACTTTATCAGATTCACGCATTGCCGTAACGGAGTATTGATACTTGTATATAAACAATAGCGAATTAGTTGTTTCCCGAACTAGGGCAAATAGATTTTCTTTACTTCCCTATCTGCCCTAAATTACCACACAGCAATAGGGCAAACACTCAATACAAACAAAACCCATTTGCCCTGGCATGTATTTTTTAGTCTGAGTAGGATACCAATATCACGAACAAACAACACAGCATTTCGGAGAATCACCATGCAATTTAATTTTTTCAAACCCCAAAATAACGACGACTACAGCGATATCAAACAAGAAATTATCCGCGAATTATTGCGAATGACACGTAAAAGCTACAACCTCGCGTTAAGTATTACTGCTGCATCTGCCTTGATTACTCTCTTTGGTGTTGGACTTTTATACTTTGACAAAGTGTCTGAAGCTAGTCTCACAGCATCAGGTGGAGTGTTGACGACTTTACTTAGCGTTCAACATACCAAAGATAAAAAGGAAGAATTGTGCGAGATGTTAAAGCTACTTTCAGAGAAATAGACCACTTTGTAGGGGTTTAGCAATGCTAAACCAGGTTGATGTTGCTTTGTGACTAGCATTCGTCAGGTTACGCGTAGTTTACCACCGTAGCGAAGCTTGCGCGACGTAAGTCGTTCGCTATATTTGTAGAATGAGGATGCGCGGTAAAATATCAGAAAAACCTTTATGTTGCTACAAGAATTGCAGGAGCAAGTTTTTAAGTTACCACCAAGCGATGCCATTATTGAGTCTTTACAAAATGATCTAATCCCCCAACCTAATCGCTCTGATGCAATCCGTCGAATGCGCGGTTTGTTAAAAACAGATCAGCCAGCACCGACGGATGAAGAAGTAGCTGCAATGTTGGAAGAGCGACGAGTGGAGAAAGATCCACTTTTAAAATTAATTGGTTCTATTAGTGTAGATATTCCTGACTTAGCAGAAAATCATGACTACTATATTGGACAAACACTTACAAACTTTGCCTTGCCATGAGTTGAGCAAATAACCCTTTCTGCTGTGCCAACTCTTCAAAACTTCCATGTTGGGTAATTCTACCATTTTCAAATACATAGATGCGATCCGCTTTGCGTATGGTGCTGAGACGATGCGCGATCGCTATTCTGGTAACTTGCAGTCTCTCTAAGCTTTCACTGACGATTGCCTGGGTACGGTTATCTAAGGCGCTGGTGGCTTCGTCGAATAATAGTATACGTGGTTTCAGTACCAATGCCCTAGCTATTAGTAACCGTTGCCGTTGTCCTCCAGAAATATTCCCACCACCTTCACTAATTACAGTATGCATCTGCATGGGCATTGACTGGACATCTTCAGCAAAACCTGCCATCTTGGCTGCTTCCCAGCATTCTTCCATTGACACCAAGGCACCACAGGCGATATTTTCATAAATTGATGCAGAGGTGAGACGGCTATTTTGCATCACGACTCCTAGTTGCCTTCTCACGGCGTTGATATCTAAACCTGCCAAATCTTGACCGTCGTAATAGATACTACCTGATTCTGGCACATCAAAACCCAATAACAACCGAAACAGGGTTGATTTACCGCTTCCCGATGTCCCCACAAAAGCAATAAATTCCCCTGGGTTGGCATAAACGGAGACATCATCCAAGGTGAGAGGACCATCATCACGGTAGCGGAAAATGGCATGTTCCACATTTAATCTCCCCGTCAACCTTCCCGGATCAGCTTTATTGCTATCTACTTCTGGTTCAGCTTTGAGGATGGGTTGTGCACGTTGCCACAGGGGAACAATTTGGAGAACATCAATTACGGTGGTGCTGAGGCTGGTGGCACCTCCAATAAATATCCCAAATGCCGCATTGAAAGCCAGGAATGTCCCGGTGGTGAAGCCTTTACCCCCCGTAGCTGCGGCTTCTTGGATGGAGGTGGTGGCAACGAAAAACAGGACAGCGGTGGTTAAGGAAGGAAGAATTTTGTTAATTACAATCACTATATCTTCCACACCTTGGGTACTCAAAGTTAATTTGAGTTGTTGGGTGTATTGTTTCCCCCAATAGGCAAAGGCACGAGCTTCGGCACCTGCTACTCTGAGTTTGGTGACACCGTTAATTAATTGCACCATCACCCCAAAAATTTGTCCTTGGAGTTCCAGTTGGGGACGTACTTTTTTCAGGGTAATTATCCCGGAAACCACGGTGACAGCAATGTTGATGAAGGCAACGAGGAGAGCCACAAAGGCAAGGGTGGGACTGTAGTAAAATAGTAAGCCGAGATTTAGTAGGGAAAAAACGCTGGAAAATATCGATTTAATTACCGTTGTTCCCAGCATTTGCCGAATTTGACTAATGGATTGGACACGACTTTGTAAGTCACCAATGGCATATTTGCGGAAAAATGAGGCTTTGAGTTTGAGTAACCGATCCCACACTGCCGCTTGGGTGGAAGCATCTGCGTAGGTTTCCAACCGCATCACCGCTAATCCCTGCGCTAGTTGAAATAAGGTACTACCAAATGTGGCAGCAATTAATACTCCAGCAATTTGAATTAGTAAGTCGCGGTTGGTGCTGGGAATTGCATCATCAATCAGGATTGCAGTGACTTGGGGTGTGAGCATCCCCAACAAAGTCACAATTACCCCCGTAGCTAAAACTACGAATATCTCTCGATAATGTCCGCGAACTGCGAACTGAAGTAAATCGAAGGTGGTGAGGTTTTCCTTATCAGGAAGGGGACGGTAGAAAACATAGGCGCATTTTGATAGGGTTCTGGCGCGTTTGGCGGTGAGCTTGAGACGTTTGCGGAGGATGGGGTCAAACATCTCATAACTGGTGCTGGAGGTGGGTAAAAGCGCCACTGGGCGGTCGTCTTCCGCCGTATACCCCAGCATAGGACCACAATCCTTTTGCCACCAATCATCAGTTAGTTGGATACGACGCATTCGCATCTGGGAAGCACGCGCGATCGCATCCAGCGGTTCTTGCACTCTCCGCATATCTTCCGACTTTGCTGGGGGACGAATTTTAATCCCTAGCATTTTTCCCACTGCACCCGCTGCAATGAGTACCGCTTCGTAGTTATCGGTGACTTCTGCGGTAGAATCAGGTGTAACAGGCATTGGTTGCGATCGCACAACCTCCACAAGCTCACCCAACGTCTCCGTCATCATTTGTCGATTTAAGCGATCGCGTTCTTGAAATCGCTGCCTTTCTTGCTGCTTTTCTACCTCTTCCAACAAATCTATGCAGCGTAAAAAGTAATTTTGAACCTGATCTACACCCGCCAACAGTATATCTGCATCATCGATGGTATCGGTGTGTAACCGTTCAAATTCAACAATTTCCTCAGCAATTACCCACATATTCGCACCCAGTGGCATAATTTCATCCCCCGGTTCCAACCCTAACTGAGGAATTCCCATCCACCGCAACCTTCCCACCTGCATCCTAATCCAACAAACAGTATGGGGATAGGATTGGAAAATTTCCCCCATCGCTAACGACATATATTGAATCGCTGCATCGGGGACACTGGGACGTTCAGTACGGATACTTTCTAAGATTTCCCCTAACTGGTGAATCCAACGTTCCACCAAATTAATCACGGTGCGTTTTTGGCTTGCCAAAGATGTCTCAAAATCCGTTTTTGAAACCCTCGTTAACTCTGACTCTTCCAAAGAAACCGCCAAAATTTGCCTAATTCCCTCCTCCTTCGTATCGTGGGGAGTGGAAAACATCGCTTCTCCAGCTTTCACCGTAAACAAAAAACGCCGTGTTCCTTCCGGAGTGCCATTTTTTACATTAATAGCAAACAGCGCAAAGGAACCAGACTGCACAACCCAAATCGCCCTTGGGTCATCCAGGAGAATCGGTTCATTCCCATTGAACCGATATTTTTCTCCAGGTATATCTTGGATTTCGTGGATATTTTGCAGCATTTGTTATACCTGTTTACTAGCACCGGAGAATTGATCTATATATTTTTAATACAGTTATTTAGGGCTTGATAATAAAAATATATGCAATTGTTTGCAATTGAGATTCAGCTAATACTATCGCTTGATAGAGAACAGAAAAACAAGCTTTTAACTCTGAAAACCATACCTGTCAATGGGTAAGTCCTAGATCAATGAGATTATATAGCGTTTCTCAGTCTAGTGAGGTACAGATTAAAATCTATATACTTTGAAATATAAGCTTTGCATCAAAATTGGTGTACTTCATCTGCTAGGGAAACCCTATAAACTATATTTCCGTAGCTAATATGACTCAGTATTTAATCCTAGAGACTTCCAAATAAATATCCCAAAATTTCTTGTAGGCATTTTGCCTGCTACTAATACAAGAACAGGCAAGACTTCGGCGTGAGCGCTCAGTCCTTACCTCCGGTAAACTTCGTTCCGACAGGCTCAGGAAGCATCGAACGCTGCCTATCCCACAATATTGGATCATCTTTTTTGTGGAGTTATCCTACATCTCTAACATACGCCAAAATGTAGATATCTGGATCTATCTTTATAGAGAGGTTAAAGATTCAAATATCGTCAAATATAGGAAAAGAAAGAGAAAAAGAATTTTGGCGTTGTTGGGTAATAACTTATGATATCAGTATTTTTAACAGTTCTAGCTACTGCGCTCAGTTTACTAGTTGTAGATATCATCTTCCCAGGAGTTAGTATTGCTAACTTTCCTGCTGCGATGATTGCGGCTGTAGTTGTGGGCTTGATTAATGGTTCTGTAAAACCAATTTTTTCAACTTTATCTTTACCAATTAATATTGTCACCCTGGGAGCTTTTTCCCTAGTTGTAAATGGCTTTTGCTTCTGGTTAGCATCTGTAGTAGTTCCGGGCTTTGCAGTGCGTGGACTGGTTGCATTTATTGCTGCTCCCGTAATTCTATCTTTGACAAATACCCTCATTAATAATTATTTTGTCGAGAAGAATCTGGCTTTGAATTCTGGTGGCAGCATCAATAAAACTAACTTGCCATCTAACTAATTTAAGGATCTTTATTCTTTATATTTCCAACATTCACAAACACATTAGGTAATTATGAAAGTATTACGTTATATCTTGGCGATTCTCATACCTCCATTAGGTATATTCCTCACTTATGGAATTGGTCAAACTTTGATCATCAGTGTACTATTAACTTTGTTAGGATGGGTTCCTGGAAGTATCCATGCAGTATGGGCTATTTCTAAGCGCGATGAAGCTATTTCTTTGGGACAAAGGGAAACAACCTAAGTACGAATATAGTAGATATTCAAAAGACGTTCCACTGGAACGTCTTTTGAGTGGGTAAATCTCAAAAGCAGATGATTTACCAATCATCTGCAAAATAGATCACTTCCGAGGATGAAATATTAATTGCCACACCATATGTGTCAGAATGATTCCAATCATATTTTGGCGCACCTCTAGTATCATCAATGACTAAAATTTCATATTTAGATGGAACTTTGGGTAAATTATCTACTTTCTCGCTGGAATTTTGATCATCTCCTAAAGATAAATCATATTTAAAATTCACACGTATTCCCTGGGGACTCACTTCTTCCTGGGGACTACTATTCTTGATATCTCCAGGAATATATTTACGCTTGGCTTTGTTTCTAAATTCTGCTTGTAGAGATTTAATTTTTTCTGGAGGTAATGTCATCTTCAAGCGAATAATTGTTCCACCCTGTAAAAATCCAGGTTGGAAGTAAAATTTAACATTTTTAGCATCGGTAGGTATAGTTCTGGGAAAATGTTTGATAATTGGAGCATTCTCTCCAAAATTGGTAAAAATTTCTTTGTAGCGAGAAATATTAGTGGTTGATTTTGTTTCCTCTTCAAAGCCTTTGCCTAATAGATAGAGAAATACCCCACCACCAATAATTCCGAGTCCTCCAATTGTCGCTAGGGCAATTAAGATGATTCTGAATATTTTTTGACTAATAGTTTTTTGCTGCATCAGGTAAATTTGACAGTTGGTATGGAATATATTGATTAATGACTATACAACCGTCCCATTTAATTTCGCCAGATATACAGTATCTTTAAGTTAGTGTAAGACTTCTAGAGAGAGTGCGATACCTACGGTGGTAAACTACGCATCAGCTACTTTACCTTGAATATTACGTTCACCGTGGTATCGTATTTGTGGCTATAACAGGATCCCAAAGCTTAAATATGCAACTAATTAAAAAAAATAATATCTGGAAAAAAATAATTTACTTTTGCCTACCAATTATCTTAATTGGTTTATTTTTTGCGAACTTCACTTCACCATCTGTAGAAATTGTTGGTGCAGATTTCATTGGAGAAGCAGTATTAAAAACTGGGACTTTATTTCAGAATACCCAAGTTGGAGGTTTATCGGGCATTACCTACGATGCCAGCAATCAAGTATATTATGCCATATCTGACGATCGTGGAGATAAAGCTCCAGCTAGATTTTATACATTGAAAATCGATTTAAGCAAAGGTAAGTTGCAACAAGGGGGAGTTGTTCCCGTTGGTGTTACTTTACTTTTGGATGCTCAGGGTAAAAATTTTGCATCCACAACCACTGATACAGAAGGTATCGCTTTAACCCAAAAAGGTGACATATATGTGTCATCTGAGGGTGATGTGGGTAAGTCAATTAACCCATTTATCAAAGAATTTACTTTAGCTTCTGGTAAAGAAGTGAAAACATTACCCGTACCCGAAAAATTCTTACCAACATCTAGTAAACGTGGTATCCGCAACAACTTGGGATTTGAAAGTCTGACTGTTACACCTGATCATCAGTTTCTCTACACAGCCACAGAGAATGCATTAGTTCAAGATGGCTCGGAAGCAAAACCTAATACTAGTAGTCCCTGCCGAATTTTGCAATATAATCTTGCTACTAATCAAGCAGAAAAAGAATTTTTATATCCAACAGAAGCTGCACCAGCAACAATTAAAATTATTAATAAATATGCTAATGGTTTACCTGATTTAGTTGCATTAGATAATCAGGGTAATTTGCTAAGTTTAGAACGGGCTTTTACAGGCTTTGGCTTTTCAGTCAAATTATTTAAAGTTTCCTTAGAAGGTGCAACCGATATTCGTAATATTGATAGTCTTTTGGCAACCGACATTGCAAATATTCAACCAGTTCGCAAGCAACTACTTTTAGACTTGGGAAAAGAGAATGTTTTGCTGGATAATATCGAAGGTTTAACATTAGGTTCTCAATTAGCAGATGGACAACCTTCGTTGATCTTGATTAGCGATAATAATTTTAACAAGCTTCAGCGCACTCAAATACTGGCTTTGCGCTTAAAGACAGAATCTTCTTCACCCATTTTGAGATTCTTTCGCCAACTTGTTCCCAATTCTAATAAGTAAATACATTGACACTCCCCATGCCTAAAGGCGAGGGGATTCTTACTTCACAGGGATTCCAACGAATTTACCCTCAGCAAGCATCTTGACCGTATGACCTACGGCTGCAAGTCCGCGTATTGCGACTACTTGAGCGGCTGCAACATCTCTATCGGTTGTATAGCCGCAATTTGAACAAACATGAGTACGCTCAGAAAGCTCTTTCTTCCCTGTCTCAATTCCACAGTTAGGGCAGATTTGACTTGTTTTTCGTGGGTCTACTTTTTGGAAATAGACATCACGTTTAAAACAAGTTTGTTCAAGGATGTTGAAAAATTGACCAAATCCCGCATCAAGGCAATGTTTACCCAATATTCCACGAGACAAGCCAATTAGATTCAAATCTTCAACAAACACCATCCCTGCGTCGTCACAGATTTTGTGAGACAGCTTTCGATGCCAATCCTTACGACAGTTAGCAATGTACTCATGCAATTTTGCCACTTTCTTCTGTGCTTTTTTCCAATTGTTCGAGCCTAAGCGTTTTCTGGAGACACGCTGTTGCAGCAATTTAAGCTTGCGTTCGGCATCTACAAAAAACCTCGGACGTTTGACCAAAAGCCCACTAGAAGTGGCGACAAAACTTGTTAAACCAACATCAATTCCTACCGCTTCCCCGTGAGGTAATGGTTGAGGTACGTTGACATCCCATTGGACGGTTAACATTGCGTACCACCCAGAAACCCGCTTAACCACACACGCTTGCTTAATGACTCCACCGTCAGGGATAGAGCGAGATTGGCGCACTTTTACTGCTCCGATAACGGGTAATTTTACATACCCATTACTTAATGGATTTACACCCAATTGAGGAAAGGAGAAAGAGCGCATTCGCCCCGACTTTTTAAATCTTGGGAACCCATGATTTTGTTCCCACATACTTACAAAAGCCTTCTCAAGTCGCCTTAGCGTCTGCTGCAATGACTGAGCATTTACCCGTCGCAAATGCTCTGACTCTTTTCGAGCAGCAGTTAAAGACTTGCATTGACTCGCAAAAGTTGGGCGGGGAACATCGGCAGGAATAATGTAACAACTATGGGTGCTACAAGCATTTACCCGACAACTACGAGACTTATACCAGTCTTTTCGCTCTGCTAACGCATGATTGTAAACCCGCCTATGGGTTTCCAGCCATTCCTCAAACATTGTTATTTGGTTCTGAGTTGGCTTGAGCTTAAATTCGTAAGTCAGGTTGAACACTTTCATCACCTCCTGACTGTATTCTACACTAAACCTACTATTCGCTAAAATGATTTTTAGGACTGCGAATAAATTCGCAAACGCACCACACCCCTATAGTTAGAAACTAGGGGCACTGTGCGCGTTTCCGGTAGATTACACGTAAATCAGGTACGGAGATGAAGAATGAAGCTGTGGTGGTACGGGCAGCGTTCGATGGTTCCTGAGCCTGTCTAAGGACTGAGCGCTCACGCCGAAGTCTTGCCCGCTGTAGGTGTACCTCACTAAGATAAAATCTCCTATGTCTGTAAAATTTGTTTGCAGCTAAGTATAACGGTGCAGCGGCTTCTCTGGGAGTAGTATGTAACGGAAAGTAAAGTTATCCAAAAATCCTTGTGTAACTCGTTCCTTGTCTCCGGCAAGGAATGCATGTCCTTTGGCTCTGCCTCCACTCCAGATAAGAGGCGAAGCCTCAAAGTCAGGGTTCCCAGGCAGAACATAGGAACCAGTCAATGACACAAAAATTTTATGAAAGAAAACTGTCGAAATTCCATCACAGTCAACAGCTTAGGCACAGCCCAAATGTTTGCGCTTACCACAACTGCCCTTCGACAAGCTCAGGGCAACACCTAGTGCCTTGTCACAACGACAATTTTCAATAGCCACCTACTTAGGGTTACTTACGCGCTTATCAATGAGGGTGAACAACCGTACTCATAACCGTAGAAGCAAGGTACACCTGTACGATGCGTCCCATTCTTTTTTCCGATTGCTTAAACCAGGCAATGACGGATTTTGCCTCTTCTGAATCATTCATTTATTCAAAATATTTGTGGGAACAGTCTAGAAACAATTTCAGTGAATACACTGATTTTATTTGTGGCTATAGTTAATCGTTTTTCCTGTTTCCGTGTAATTTCTCATATAGATTAGTAAATAAATATGTTAAACCATGTTTAGTAGGTTTTACATAGGTCTACTAACCACTATTTATAAATGCTTGATGTTTATTTAAACTTAATTTCATTTAACCTAATTGACTCTATAAAAATAAATGGGTTTTTGCTAGATAAAATAAAATAGTACATATCACTGACTAAATAATAATCTGATTTTCTCCGCATAATAATATATATCTTTTTATGTTACAAGCTCCAGTTAATAATTTAGTGATGGCTAAAATAGATTTAGATGACTACATAGGAAAATTTCTAAACAATCGCTATTTAATTAGAGAATTAATTGGTCGTGGAGGCATGGGTAGGGTTTACTTAGCAGAGGATACTGCTAAAGGAGGGCTGCCTGTTGCTTTGAAGATTTTGTCATTAAGTTTGGCAAATCAGCAAATGTCACAGCGTTTTGCTAGAGAGATTTTTATTGGTGCTCAATTAGGACGTAAAAGTAAGCATATTATTAAAGTTCTAAGCTATGGTCTCACTGATGATAAAATCCCATTTTATGTGATGGAATATCTTCAAGGGACAAATTTGAAGAAGTTGATTAAATCATCGCCTTTAGATCTTTCTGAGTTTATCAAAATTATTACTCAAATTTGTTTGGGTTTACAATGCGCTCATCAAGGTATTAATTTAAAAGGAGAAATATATCCAGTTTTGCACCGCGATATTAAGCCAGAAAATATATTTATCGCTGAAGATAGCAAAGTGGGTAAAGTTGTCAAAATACTTGATTTTGGAATTGCTAAATTTTTAACTGAACGAGCGGGAATGACATTAACGGAAGCTTTTATTGGTAGCTTACCTTATTGTTCTCCAGAACATATGGAAGGGAGAAAACTAGTAGATGTGCGTTCTGATATCTATAGTTTGGGTGTAATTATGTACGAGATGTTAACAGGTATTCACCCTTTTGAGTTAACCAGCAACTCGTTTGGTAATTGGTATCAAGCACACCGTTTTCAGACACCACCCGATTTTTCAGAAATTGTTCCTCAGCTTGAGATTCCAGATAGTTTACAAAGATTAGTTTTGAGTTGTTTGGCAAAAGATGTCAAAAATCGTCCTCACAATTTACGAGTAATTTTAGATAAATTAGAAGATATTCAAAAGTATCTTAATGGTGAGGTTACACATGTAGCTAATAATAATTTCACTTCTAAATCATCAGCATTACAATTAGTTCCTGTAACTGAAGTTACAGAAAAAATTTGTTTGCAAAAAACCTGGCCCCGTAATAAACCAGTATCACCAATTTGCTTTCCTCATCTATTACAAACTAATCAAGGTAGTATCCCAACTCTATGGGCAATGCTACCCAAAGCTGAAATTTCAAAATTAAGCAAACAAATTAATTGTACAGAATTTATTTATCAGCCGAGCCTTTATCCAGTTATTTTGTGGGTGACGGCATTATGTGATGGTGATTTTGGTTTAACACGCTGGTTATCTTATTTTTTAGATCTTCAAGATAGTAAAAGTCAAAAAGTTGCTCAATCTCTAGCTAGTAATGGTTATTATCATTTATTATTTTTTGCTTTGGAAGATCCAACAAAATGTCAAGATGTGATGACTATTATGTTGAGTGCATATCAGCGTCAAGCACTGATGGATTGGTTAGAACAAAGCGAAAAAACAAAATCATTGATTGCTATTGATGATAGTAAAGCCATTCTGAAGTCACACTATGAGAAAATTAAGCCAGAAATTATTGGTGCGATCGCTGAAAACAACAAAGCCTTGAAAACTGGTATGAAGCAGTGGTTTAAAAAAATCCTCTCTAGGACGTTCAATGCTTTATCCCGTCCCGTATTCTAGATGTATAAGCTAGATATTACCAATTTTTAATCATGTAAAATCTTCAAAAATATTTTTATTTATATCGCTACATCTTTATTTAGATAAAATTTGAGGTATTCAAGGTGGAAGAGTTAACTGATATTTCCTCCCAAGAAGGGGAACTGATTTCTAATCGCTATCAGTTGAAACAACTAATTGCAACTGGAGGAATGGGAGAAATATTTCTGGCTCATGATATTTTGCTGGGAGGAACACCAGTTGCAATCAAATTTTTGTCTGGTATGATTTCAGACTCAAAAATGCAGGCTGATTTTGCCCATGAAGCACGAACATGTGCAATTCTGAGTCAACGTAGTATTCACATTGTCAAGGTGACTGACTATGGAATCAGTAATGCCGGAAAGCTTTATTATATAATGGAATATTTAGAGGGTAAAACATTAAGCGATTTGCTACCTTTGTCTTTACCTACATTTCTCAATATTACGTTTCAGATTTGTTTAGGATTACAATGTGCCCATGAAGGGATAAATATAGATGGCAAGATATCTCCGTTAGTTCATCGTGATATCAAACCAGCAAATATATTAGTTGTTTCTGACTTAATTTTAGGTCAATTAGTGAAAATATTAGATTTTGGGATTGCCAAGTTTTCCCATAATCCAACATTGATTAAAACTCATCAAGATGTTTGTGGAACTTTGCCCTATTGCTCTCCTGAACAACTAGAAAATCAAGAACTAGATTGTCGTTCTGATATATATAGTTTGGGTGTATTAATGTTTGAAATGCTTACAGATCATAAACCATGGAAACCAGATACTGATTATTTGGGAGCGTGGTATACAGCACATCACTTTCAGTCACCCCGTACTATTACATCTGTTAGTCCTAATCTTCAGATTCCCCAAGAATTGAATCAATTAATTATGGCATGTTTGGCAAAAAATCCTCAAGATCGTCCCCAGAGGATAGGTGAATTAATTGCAGTTATTCAAGATTTGAAAAACTCAGCGATGAAGTTACCATCTTTATATACCCAAGCTGCTAAATCGTCTCCGAATATAATTAATAAATATTCATTAGCCAATACTGGTTTAAGTAAAACAATTGAAAAAGCTTGTTGGCAACTTCCTTGGAGTAAAGATAAACCAATCCGACAAATTGTATTTCCCCTCCATCTGAATACGGAAAATGGAAAGATCACAGCTTTATCACTGATGATGTCTAAGTCGGAAATTGAAAAATATGTTACATCGACTCACTATAACGAGTTTGCTTTTATTGCTGCACCCTATCCAACGTTGTTGTGGGTGACTCTACTTTATAGTCGTGAATATGGGAAAAAATGGCTACCATGTTATTTGGATATGCAGAATAGCCAACATTTAAAACTAGTAGGATCTTTGGCTGAGTGCGATCGCTATCCGTTGATATGCTATACCCAGGAACCACCCCATGATTGTTTGACTGTTTTAGCTGCCACCATCAGCCTACAACAACGACAAATGCTCAAAACCTGGTTACAACAGTCCCAAACTCTTCCATCCGCACCAGCAGGAAATTTTCAGTTGAGCAAAAACCTGCTAAAACAACACTACAAAGAAATTCAAAGCCGTGTTATGAGTCAATTTGTTGACAAAATCTTATATGCAAGCAGTCAGTCATAAAAAAATTGT
This sequence comes from Calothrix sp. PCC 6303, assembly GCF_000317435.1. NCBI lineage: Bacteria > Bacillati > Cyanobacteriota > Cyanophyceae > Nostocales > Calotrichaceae > Calothrix > Calothrix sp. PCC 6303. The sequence continues at coordinate 3,929,567 of NC_019751.1, read as the reverse complement.
CCGATATAGTTGACAAATTTATCCAGCATTGGCATAATAGTTAAGTTGCCGATTGAGGGACTGTAGTTCAATTGGTTAGAGCACCGCCCTGTCACGGCGGAAGTTGCGGGTTCGAGCCCCGTCAGTCCCGTTAAATACCTATTGTTTACGTTAATGGTCGTGCTTAGAGCAATTGATTGAGATTATTCCAATTGCTCACTAATTGATGCATGGTACTTGATTTAAGTTAAATTAATAAAGCTTTACAAAAAAAAGGATTTGCTGTGACTGTTAGAGTTCGTATTGCACCGAGTCCCACCGGAAGTCTACATATTGGTACAGCGCGAACAGCTGTATTTAACTGGTTATTTGCTCGTCATCATGGTGGTACATTTATCCTGAGAATCGAGGATACAGATGAAGAGCGATCGCGTGCTGAATTCACCGACAATATTTTAGATGGTTTACGCTGGTTAGGTCTAACTTGGGATGAAGGACCATTTTTCCAGTCACAACGCTTGGACATCTATAAGCAAGCAGTACAAAAGTTGCTGGATAAAGGTTTAGCTTATCGCTGCTACACCACTGCTGAGGAATTAGATACCCTCCGAGAACTACAAAAAGCTAAGGGAGACGCACCCCGCTACGATAACCGTCACCGTAACCTCACCCCCCAACAGGAAGCTGCTTTTCAAGCTGAAGGACGTAGTTTTGTTATTCGTTTCCAAATCGACGATGGAAGGGAAATTCGCTGGCATGATTTAGTTAGGGGTGAAATGGTTTGGCAGGGTAGGGACTTGGGTGGGGACATGGTAATTGCCCGCGCTGCTGAAGATGGAGTGGGACAACCGCTGTATAATTTTGCAGTGGTGGTGGATGATATGGATATGGATATCACCCAAGTAATTCGCGGGGAAGATCACATTGCCAACACAGCAAAGCAAATTTTGTTGTATGAAGCATTTGGTGCTAAAGTTCCAGAATTTGCCCATACTCCCCTAATTTTGAACCAAGAAGGACGTAAGTTATCCAAACGAGATGGAGTCACGTCGATTTCTGACTTTCAACAAATGGGCTTCACGCCAGAAGCATTAGTAAATTATATGACATTACTGGGTTGGTCTCCAGTGGATTCTACCCAAGAAATTTTTAGTTTGGCAGGTGCTGCACAGCAATTTGGTTTTGAACGGGTAAATAAAGCTGGAGCAAAATTTGATTGGGCAAAGCTGGACTGGATCAATAGTCAGTATATTCACGCAATGCCAGTTAACAAATTAACAGATATGCTGATTCCTATTTGGGAAGCTGCTGGATATAAGCTGGATGGAAAACGCCATGAACGCGCTTGGTTGGAACAACTAACAGGTCTCATCGGTGCAAGTTTAACACGTTTGACTGACGCAGTGGCAATGACTAAGCCCTTTTTTGGTGATACGATTGAATTTCAACCAGAAGCTACAACCCAGTTACAGCAACCGGGTTCAGTGACTGTGTTAGAGGAGGTTCTAAAAATTCTCGCACAGGGACAAGAACTTACAGAAGCCAGCGCTCAGGATATAATTAAGCAGGTGATGAAAGCTCAAAACCTGAAGAAGGGTGTAGTCATGAAAGCATTACGTTCTGCTATTTCAGGGGAAGTCCATGGACCTGATTTGATTCAATCATGGTTACTGTTAAATCAATTGGGTTTAGATCAACCACGCTTACAGAATGCGATTACCGCACAAGCGAACTTTTAAGTAATTGAGGGTAACTGAAACTAAGTTTATCGTACTCAGTATTCCGTTTCTACCTATTTGCACCATACTTACTGTAGGGGGTTAGCAATGGGCTTTACCCCTACAGGACTCTATTTTCGCATGAAAATAGCTATAAGGTTTATAGCAGTGGACATCTGGGTTAGGACACAAATATTTGTCTAAAAGGGAACAGATAAATGTCCTAATAAAAATCGCTACAGCTATAATTTGGTATTTATTGGGGAACTTAACGCATAATATTGGTGTCATTTACAACACTTAAATGTAATTATGTAATTAAAATGCTGGGCATATTTTTTAACAAAACCTTAAAAATATCGTTGTTATTCACCACATTGATTGTTGCCTCGACAATCAGCACAGCTGTAAATGCACAAGAAACACCACAAATATTTGGTGATATGAAAATTGGGCATAAATTCAACCCCGACCCCTTCACAGTGCGGGGAATGAGTGGAGGTTCTGTATCTGGAAAGCGAATTGCTGGCAGAAGAGATACACTTACAGGTCCCTGTCAAGGTTTTTTTGATCGCAAACCGGATCACACTTTGGAACTGACGGATAAGTTTGAATATTTAAAGCTACAAATTCAAAGTCCGGAAGATACTACTTTAGTCATCAAAGGTCCCGGTGGTAGCTGGTGTAATGACGATTTTGAGGGCAAAAACCCCGGTATTGTGGGTGAATGGCTACCTGGAACTTACCAGATTTGGATTGGTTCCTACAATAAAAATAAATATCTTCCCTACACCCTGCAAATTACAGAGGTGAAGTAGATACAGCAGATTTCGGTTTACTGGATGTGGAGACGAGATATATCCCGTCTCTTTTTGTATTTTTGCCTAAAATTCCACGATTACAGGTGTGTGATCACTGGGTTTCTCAAGCTTTCTTGGTGCTACATCAATGATGCAACTGGTAGCGCGATCGCGTAACTGAGGCGTGAGATAATGATGGTCGATGCGCCAACCCCGGTTCCGATTAAATGCCATTGTCCGGTAGTCCCACCAACTGTAGTTTCCGCTTTCTTGGTTGAATTGGCGAAAAGCATCACTAAAACCTAATTCTAGGATGTTTTTTAAGGCTTCCCTCTCTTTTGGTGATGCCATGATGTGTTGATCGATTTTACTGACGTTCTCATGAATATCTCGATCTTCTAAGGCAATATTAAAGTCACCACACATACAAATATTAGGGGAAGTCAGAAGAAGTTTCTTGAGATATTGCTGTAATATTTCCAACCAACCTAATTTATAGGTATATTTTTCGCTATCAACTTCCGAACCATTGGGAACGTATAAATTCACAATTCTGACATCGTTAATGATACCTGTGATTACCCGTTTTTGTTCATCCCATATTGGTGATATTTCTGATAGAATGCTAGTAAATCCTGTAGTCACATCTGTTAGCGGTTGACGACTCAGCAATGCCACTCCGTTGTAGGATTTTTGACCAGTAATGTAGACGTGATAGCCAATTGTCTCAAAGTGCGATCGCGGGAAGTCTCCATCTACTACTTTGGTTTCCTGTAAGCACAGTACGTCCACAGGGTTTTGATTCAACCAATTAACTACATGTTCAAGACGAGTCCGAACTGAGTTGACATTCCAAGTCGCAATTCTCATTAAATTCTCATTTTATAAATATGGGTAACATCTAAATATCGGACTATTTTCTTCTGTAGACACAAAAGTATATATTTTTTTATATATATTTCTGAATATTTATTACAGATGGTAGGAAAGTTAGACTTTACCCTCAATTTGGCAATTTCAGTTGCTTTAATCAGGATATCAAAAATGTAGGTTTAAATTTCAAGAGAATCTATTTTCTTCTCTTTGTTCTGAGTAAAGCGTTGAGATTCTATGATCCCCTAGATAGATGTAACTCCTCATTTGTGAAGTTAAGCTATTTAGTATGGTTGCTAAAAACCTTTATTTCGCCATGTACTTGTTGAGTTAACCCCTACTTACCTAAATCAAACCCTAAGCATTTCGTTGCTTTGCGTTGTGTCAAGTACGGTTTACCGAAATTCATTGCCATCTGTAAGTCAAGCAAATTGATGTAGACTTCAAATTGTAGGTACAAATGCTCTGTCTGGATAACCGTACCATGAGATTGTTTCTCAAGCTACTAAATTCAAGCTTCCAGTTGATACTAAACATGGAGAGGGCAAGTTTAATATTAATTCAAATGATAAATCGATTGGAGACAGTTTTTGATATTTTTTTCAAAAACATAATTACCCAAAGTTTTGGTATGTCTACTCTACCAATATCACAATTTAAAGTCGCTTTTTAGCAAGTTTGAAATTAACCACATAGTTTAGGATGACATGATTATGAGTATGAGAGCCAGCAATTGTCCCTGCTGCGGCAGTTCTTTTCTTCTGCGTCACGTCCGTAACGGCGAAATCTACTGGTTTTGTCAATCATGCCGACAAGAGGTTTCGCTACTGACTGTTAACCGCACATCCACATCTGGTGTTGAGGTCAGAGGAAAGTCGGTAATTAAGACCCAAGTAGGGTAAAAGCTTGAATTAGTAACAGTCTTGCTCTGGACATGAGCGGGGAAGCACCGCGAAATGGTCGATTAAAGCTTGAGCATTGCTAACTTTAGGGATGAAGTGAGCGTCACAAATGGTTAGTCAAAAAACGATTGAAATTGTCAAGGCAACTGCACCAATTATCAAAGAAAAAGGTGAAGAGATTACCCTGCGAATGTATCAAATTACCTTTGAAGAGCGACCTGACTATAAACGCAGCTTTGAAAATACTTGGATGCAGCACTTAGATGGTGGTGGGCAAGCAGGCAAGTTAGCTGCATCTGTTTATGCTTACGCGACTCACATTGACCGGTTAGATCAGTTGGCTACGGCAGTAGGAAAAATCGCCCATCGTCATGTAGAAGCTCGCATACTACCCGAACAGTATCCATTAATTGGGGAAAAGCTGTTGCAGGCAATGAGAGATGTTTTACAGGATAATGGAACTGATGAAGTAATTGCAGCATGGGCTGAAGCCTATGAAGCTTTAGCAAATATATTTATTCAAGCAGAAAATGCAATTTATCAACAGGAAGATCGAGAGTTAATCGAGCGATTAACCACAGCTAATGAAGCAGATACATCCCGTTATTTAAAGCTTTGATGGGAAAGTGCGATAGCTTGCGCTGTGTGTTGGATGCCAGAATGGCTTTTGTCAGTTCGCTGTTTGATATCAGATAGGTTTTTTGTCCTGTAGTCAGTTTCCTTCAGCCAGCATTTGTTGATGAGCGATTCTGTTTTGAGGTTGGAAAACACTGAATTTGAAGTCAAACAACTTGAGGTGCCGAGGCTAGTGTTAAGAAATCCTTGGACTTGAGGACGTGGAAGCATGTCAAACTGTTTTATAAATTTATAGCTCCACCTGATAGAATCTTGTGGGGCTAATTTATGTATCTACACAACTTTCAGTCCTAAAGTACCTTATACCCTTAGCAATCTACTTAATACATCACAAAACTGGAGGTTAGATCCTTTGCTGGCAGCCTTACTCTACGGTCAAGAAGATTTACGGCTGGAAAATGTTGCCGAACCGACACCTGCACCGGGTGAAGTTGTAATTCAAGTTGGGGTTGCAACTACTTGCGGTACCGATTTGAAAGTGTGGCGGCGTGGTGGTCATGCGAAAATGTTAAAACCACCTACTTTGTTTGGACATGAAGCTGCTGGGGAAATAGTGGCAGTGGGTGCAGGGGTAATTGGTTGGAAAGTTGGGGATAGGGTGGTAGCCAATAATTCTGCTCCCTGCATGAAATGCTTCTATTGTCAACATCAAGAATATTCTTTATGTCCCAACTTAACTTGGAATAATGGGACATTTGCCCAATTTTTGAGGATACCTGCTGCCATCGTTCAGCATAATTTGTTACGAATAGCAGAGGAATTGCCCTACGAGTTAGCGGCAATGACTGAACCTTTAGCCTGTGTGTTACATGGGGTTGCCCGTTCTCATATTAAACATGGTGATCGGGTGGTGGTGTTGGGAGATGGGGCAATTGGGTTGATGTTTGTGGCGAAATTGGCACATGATTGGGCAGCGGAGGTGACACTGTTTGGTGGTAGTGATGAGAGGTTGGAAATTGGGAAAAAGCTTGGTGCTACCAGGGTTTTTAACTATCATCACAACCCAGAAATGGCTGAAATTACCAAAGAATTTACAGATGGCATGGGGGCAGATATAGTGATTGAAGCTACGGGAGTACCCAGTGTGTGGGAAAGCGCGATCGCATGTGCGCGTCCGGGTGCTACTGTAAATCTATTTGGCGGTTGTCCCCGTGATACAACAATCAATGTCAATACCGAACAACTACACTACAGTGAACTGACTTTGAAGGGAGTTTTCCACAACACTCCCCATTATGTTAGGGATGCCCTAGCTTTAATTAGTAGTGGGCGAATTCCTTTAGAATTATTAATAAGTGGTAAAAGAGAGTTGAAAGACCTAGAACAGGTATTCTGTGAGATGCGCGATCGCAAAGTCATCAAAGTAGGGATGATTCCGTGAAATAAAGTCCACTAGATGGAAGTTAGTGGTTTGAGTTAATCAAATTTTCACACATCTATCATACATCCAGTAGATGTGATGGAAATTAAGTCCATTTATAATACCTAAAGCACTGTAGAGATTATATAGTCGCGTTTGTTTTTTTAATCCTTCGACCTATTATCTAGCGATGTGTCGCAATCGCCAAAAATGCTATCAGGGTGGGGCGGTAGAAAACATGATGTACATAGTTCATAATGAAACCGTCCTGAATCCTAATTTGCTTCGTCTCCCCTATTCTAAAATCCTAAAGTTCAGAAAATGCAGCCTACAGATCCAGATAAATTTACTGATAAAGCTTGGGAAGCAGTTGTTAAATCTCAAGATATTGTCCGCGCTTACCAACAACAACAGTTAGATGTAGAACATTTATTACTTGCTACCTTACAACAAGATAACGGTTTAGCTACCAAACTAATTACCCGTGCTGGTGTCGATGCGAACAAACTTCAACAACAGCTAGAAGAGTTTGCGAGCCGCCAGCCAAAGGTGGGAAAATCAGAGCAGCTATACCTTAGTCGGACTTTAGACACGATGCTTGACAAGGCTGAGGAAGCTAGAGTACGGATGAATGATGGGTATATTTCTGTCGAACATATACTTTTAGGCTTTGTGGAAGATGATCGCATCGGACGGAAAATTTGCAAAGCGATGAATTTGGAAACCTCCAAGTTAGAGGCGACAATTAAAGCGGTGCGGGGTAGTCAGAAAGTGACAGATCAAAATCCGGAATCTCGCTACGAAGCTTTGCAGAAATTTGGCACAGATTTGACAGAATCGGCTAAAGCTGGGAAACTCGACCCGGTAATTGGTAGGGATGATGAAATTCGTCGCTTGATTCAGGTGCTATCTCGAAGAAGTAAAAATAACCCAGTTTTGATTGGGGAACCGGGTGTGGGCAAAACAGCGATCGCGGAAGCCCTGGCACAACGTATTATCAATGGTGATGTCCCAGAATCTCTCAAAAATCGTCAATTAATTTCCCTGGATATGGGGAGTTTGATTGCTGGGGCAAAATATCGAGGTGAGTTTGAAGACCGTCTCAAAGCGGTTCTCCGTGAAGTTACGGAATCAAGCGGGCAAATTGTTCTGTTTATTGATGAGTTGCACACAGTTGTAGGTGCAGGTTCTGGACAGCAAGGTTCTATGGATGCGGGAAACCTCCTCAAACCCATGTTAGCTAGGGGTGAACTCCGCTGTATTGGGGCAACTACTTTGGATGAATATCGCAAACATATTGAGAAGGATGCAGCTTTAGAAAGACGTTTCCAACAGGTATTTGTGGATCAACCCACCGTCGAAAATACCATCTCAATTTTACGGGGTTTGAAGGAACGGTATGAAGTTCACCACAACGTCAAAATCTCAGATTCAGCCTTGGTAGCAGCCGCGACACTTTCAGCACGGTACATTGCCGATAGATTTCTCCCTGATAAAGCAATCGACTTAGTTGATGAGGCTGCGGCACAATTGAAAATGGAAATCACCTCCAAACCAGCGGAGTTGGAAACCCTCGATAGACGCTTGATGCAGCTAGAGATGGAAAAACTCTCTTTGTCGAGGGAAGAGAAAACTGCACCCCAAATTAAAGATAAATTAGACCAAATTCAAGTCGAAATTGCCACTTTAACCTTCAAACAGCAAGAATTAAATGGGCAATGGCAAGGTGAAAAACTACTTTTGGAAGCAATCAGCGCACTGAAGCAGGAAGAAGAAAAGCTACGGGTGCAAATCGAACAGGCTGAACGTGCCTATGATTTAAATAAAGCCGCACAGTTGAAGTATGGGAAACTAGAAGGAGTACAACGGGAGCGGGAAGTTAAAGAAGCCCAGTTAATTGAATTACAAGCGACATCTGCCAACCTGCTACGGGAACAAGTCACCGAAGCCGATATTGCCGAAATCGTGGCAAAATGGACGGGAATCCCCGTAAATCGGCTCCTAGAATCGGAAAGACAAAAATTACTGCAACTAGAAAGCCACCTCCATCAACGGGTAATTGGACAGCAGGAAGCCCTAGAAGCCGTATCAGCCGCCATTCGCCGCGCTCGTGCCGGAATGAAAGATCCCAACCGTCCCATCGGTTCCTTCATGTTTATGGGACCAACTGGGGTAGGGAAAACAGAGTTAGCGCGGGCTTTAGCACAGTTTTTGTTTGATGCCGAAGATGCCTTGATTCGTTTAGATATGTCTGAGTATATGGAGAAACACTCAGTATCTCGGTTAGTTGGTGCGCCTCCTGGTTATGTGGGATACGAGGAAGGGGGACAGCTTTCTGAGACTGTTCGCCGCAGACCTTATTCAGTAGTACTTTTAGATGAAGTTGAGAAGGCACACCCAGATGTATTTAATATTCTCTTACAAGTTTTAGATGACGGGAGAATTACTGACTCCCAAGGACGTACAGTAGACTTTCAGAACACCGTCATCGTCATGACAAGTAATATTGGTAGCGAACATATCCTGGATGTTTCCAGCGATGAGAGCCAATATGAGAAAATGAGAACTAGGGTAATGGATGCATTGCGATCGCACTTTCGTCCAGAGTTCCTAAATCGGGTTGATGATTTGATTATTTTCCATCCCCTCAATCGAAGTGAAATGGGAGAAATCGTCAAAATTCAACTCAAACGAGTGGAAAAACTCCTGGGGGAACAAAAAATCAACCTGGAAATATCTCCAGCAGCCTGCGATCACCTGGTGGAAGTCGGGTATGATCCAGTATATGGAGCCAGACCAATTAAACGAGCTATTCAGCGTCAAGTTGAAAATGCGATCGCCACTAAGATTCTGGAAAACGCTTTTATTGCTGGTGACACCATCTTGATTGATAAAAACGATCAGGGTTTATCTTTCCAAAAGAAAATACCAACTAAAACCAATGCAGTGAAAACTTTGGTTCCACTCTTAGAGTCATCGTCTGAAATTTAGTAGATGAAGGTAGAAAGCGATTATTAATCTATGATCCCAAATCCTCTATGGTGTCTCTGTACTACAGCTAAATTCAGTATTTGATTACACTGAATAATCTAAGTATTATAACTTACGTTATTCCCTAATTTCCAACGAAACTGATGTAAATACGATAGACAAAATCGTAAATCGTGAGTATAAATCATGGTAGGGCATGATTTATACCCATTTTTTCATCTATCAAGTTTTTAAAAACCAAATCAATTGCTAATTTAAGATTATATAGCGTTTCCCAAGCAGATGAAGTACAGCAATTGTTATCTAAAGCTGATACCTAAAAGCATATAGATTTTAATTTGTACCTCACCAGACTGAGAAGCGCTATATCTGTCTCCCCTTTTGATGGGGTAGGGTAAAGGAAAATCTACAAAAAATTGTACTTTTCAACACGAAAAGTCCTGTATATAAAAAATCTCTTGAAGAGGAATGCTTCAGCAATTAAATTCCAATTTTATGCTTCTATTAAGTAGCATATCTTGTGCTGGGGTTTAGTGTCTTGCAGTATTTTGCAAGTGGTATACCCCAACCCTTCCCTTGCTAAAGGTGGTGTGTTTTTATCCTTCACCAAGTTAAAATCTGCTGTAACTCTGCAAATGTAGGGGTTATCAGTTATATCCAACATACTGAAGTAAGTAGGCAGGTTTTGAAAATTGTAGTTAAGACAACGTAGTGGTAGCAAGATACATTTATTTCACATCTATTAAAATCACTATAAATGATACATTTAGCTGTCATTGACTACAACAGGTTTAACTTTTTTTAAAATTACTTTTTCTCGGAAATTAAATTATGAAAATTACTGCTTATCCAGCATTTAAAACCAAATACAAAAATCCATATAACTGGCTTTTGTATAATAATATAAAATCTCCCAAGGTGACTGTCGCAGAATTTTCTGCCAAAGATAGCTTACGTGGTGACTACGATATTCTTCACCTTCATTGGGTTGTGGAAACTATTATTCGTCACCCAAATTTAATCCAAGCTTTCTTAAGGGCAATTATGATGTTAATCCTCATAGATTTACTCAGAAAAAAAGGAACTAAAGTTGTTTGGACAATTCACGATGAAAACCCCCATTCAATCATTCATCCACAATTAGGAAATTGGTTTCAAAAACAATTTTTACACCGCCTCGATGGTTATATCAGCTTAAGTGAGTATAGCAATCAATCTATTGAAAAAAATTTACCACATTTGCAAAAAATTCCCCATACAATAGTTCGCCATGGACATTATCGTGATGTTTATCCAAATAAAATTACACCTCAACAAGCACGAGACACTTTAGGAATCACAGAAAAACAAAAAGTGTTACTGTTCTTTGGATATATAGATGTTTATAAAAATGTTCCTCACTTGATTCAGACTTTCCGTGAATTAGCACCACCTGATTGGACATTAGTAATTGCAGGTAAAATTGAACGCGATTCCCTCAAGGATGAAATTATTACAGCTACAAATAATGACTCACAAGTTAAATTATTTCTCGAATATATTCCGGATGAGCAGGTACAATTATATTTTCAAAGTGCAGATTTAGTTGTTTTACCATTTCAAGAAATTTTAAATTCTGGTAGTGCATTACTTTCATTATCCTTTAACCGTCCAATTTTAGTACCAGCTTTGGGTTCAATTCCCGAACTTCAAAACCAAGTCGGAAAAGACTGGGTTAAGATGTACTTTGGTGAATTTAATACTATTAATCTTCAAAGTGGCTTAGATTGGTTTGTTGATACTAAACGTTGTGAAAATACACCAATAGATAATTTGGATTGGCGGATATTAGCAAATCAAACTTTGGAATTTTATCAACAGATTTTAAATCAAAAATAGTACAATTTTCTATTGAATTAAACATGAAATTATGAAATTATACTGAGGCAAGTATGAATTAATCAATCTTACAATATTAGTAAATCAATAGAGAAAAATACAATCAATATCAATACTATTTTATGGCTGCTATCTCAGTAATCATCCCAGTGTTTAATGGTGCAAAAACAATAAAAGCATCTATTGATAGTGTTTTGAATCAAACTTTTACTGATTTTGAACTGATAATTATTAATTCCAGTTCCAATGATGCAACATTAGAAGTTGTTTCCCAAATCTCAGATCCTCGAATACAAGTGTATACTCATCCTCAAGCAAATGTGGCAGTGAATCGAAATATCGGTGCAAAATATGCAACAGGTGAATTTATTACTTTTTTAGATGCAGATGATTTGTGGACACCAGATAAGTTAGTATCTCAATATTATGCATTACGAGAAAAATCCCAAGCAGCAGTTGCTTATAGTTGGACTAACGCGATTGATGAAAATGATAAATTTCTATATAAATGTAGTCATGTTCAATACCAAGGTGATGTATTTTCTCAGTTACTTTTAGATGACTTTATTGGAAGTGGTTCTAATGTCATGATCAGATCATCTATCTTCCACAAATTTGGTGGATTTGATGGACTGCTGACAAATGCCCAAGATACAGATTTATGGATTAGATTGGCTAGCAAATATGAATTTGTTTGTATCTCCAAAGTCCAAATTATGTATCGAGTAACGAGTTCTTCTATGTCATCAAATATCATTGGCTTGGAAAAATCTAATCTCCAAGTAATTGAACGAGCATACAGCTATGAAAAGGCAAAAAAATATCTACATTTAAAGCAATATAGCTTGGCAAATCTCTATAAATATCTTACATATAAGGCACTACTATTATCTCCAGATAAGCATTCTATTAAAACTACATCAATCCTCATATTCAAAGCCATAAAATATGACGTAAAACTTTTATTTAAGCCAGTTTTGTATAAAGCACTTATCAAATTATTTACTATTTCCCTATTACCAAAAAAAATTGCCGAAAACCTTTTAGAAAAATTTCCTATAATTGCAGATACAAGTACACTTTTCGGCTACATCAAAGTCAAATATCCTTAAATGATGAAACTTGCCTATATAACTGAGCATAATGTTTTAAATTCCCAAAAATGGTCAAGGCACAATCAAGGAACTTGCACTGCCAGTAGATATATTGCGGATAATTTTGCTGCTCAAAATACGACAATCAACTATATCGGCTCCTTGGTAGCAAAACACAAAATAATTACTCGTAGTAAGTGGAACTTTTATCGACTTTTATTACAAAAAGATTACTATAGTTGGGCAGAACCTTTAATTTCTCGAAGTTATGCAAAGCAAATTGAAAAAAGGATTTTAGCCTCCAAAGCCGATATTGCTTTGTGTCCACAAAACATTGTTCCTATTGCCTACCTTCAGATTAAACAACCCCTAGTTTTGTGGACAGATGCAACCTTAACTTCCTTAATCAATTTTTATCATCACATGGATAACCTATGCGATGAAAACGTGAGAAATATCTATAAAATGGAAGCCGCAGCCCTAAATAGGTGTAAATTAATTCTATATACATCCGATTGGGCAGCACAGTCAGCAATCCAAACCTATGGAATTAACCCAGATAAAGTTAAAGTAGTACCTTGGGGTGCGAACTTAGAATGCGATCGCACTGCCGCTGAAATAGATAATATTATTAAAGCTAGACCCGTTAGTCCCTGTAAATTACTATTTATTGGTGTTGACTGGATTCGCAAAGGTGGTAAAGTTACCCTAGAAATTGCCAAATTGCTCAACGAAAGCGGTTTACCAACCGAACTAACTATAGTTGGATGCAAACCAATAGTTTCCCAGCCATTACCACATTTTGTCAAAGTAATAGAATTTATTGATAAATCTCAACCTAAAGGAATAGAAAAACTAAATCAATTATTTAGGGAAGCCCATTTTTTAGTACTTCCTAGCCAAGCAGATTGTACCCCCCATGTTTTCGCGGAGGCAAATTCTTTTGGTACCCCCAGCATTGCGACAAATGTGGGAGGAATTGCCACATTAATTCAAGATGACATCAACGGCAAAACTTTTGCCTTAAATGCTGACATCTCTGAATATACTAACTATATTCAGTCAATTATGACCAATTACACCACATACCAAAAACTTGCCCAATCGTCATTTGATCAGTATCAAACCCGTTTAAATTGGCAAGTTGCAACCAACCGTGCAAAACAGTTGATTCAAGATTTGATTTAATTCATCCCATCCCTAAGTCCTTAATTTTCTGGGAAAATTCATCCTTTCAAGTTTGTGGTAGGGAAAACCGAATATTTTCTATGTGGTAATCTACATCAGACAACTAAGGGCAATTACTTCTATTTACCCTTTAAAATTCTCATTTAGAGATCCTCATAAACTTAAAAATCATGCTTGAACAAGGAACCATCAGTATTCATACTGAAAACATTTTCCCAATTATCAAGAAATCTCTATATTCAGATCATCAAATTTTCTTCCGAGAATTGGTATCCAACGCAGTTGATGCAATTCAAAAGTTGAATATGGTATCCCGTGCAGGGGAATATGATGGAGAAATTGGGGAAGCAGAGATTACAATTGCCATTGACAAAGGTAACAAAACCCTATCTATTTCTGATAACGGCATCGGCATGACAGCCGATGAAATCAAGAAATATATCAACCAAGTGGCATTTTCCAGTGCCGAAGAATTCATCACCAAGTACAAAAGTGATTCCGATCAACCAATTATCGGACATTTTGGCTTAGGTTTCTACTCCTCCTTCATGGTGGCAAAAAAAGTAGAAATCGATACCCTATCCTACCAAGCAGGAGCGCAAGCTGTTCACTGGAGTTGTGATGGTTCACCTCAATTCACCTTGGAAGAATCATCCCGCACCACTCGTGGTACCACCATCACCATGTACCTCTTGGAAGAAGAAGAGGAATATCTGGAAGCTGCAAGGGTGAAAAACTTAGTCAAAACCTATTGCGACTTTATGCCAGTTCCCATCAAAATGGATGGCGAAACCCTCAACCGTCAAAAAGCACCTTGGCGAGAATCGGCAAACAACCTCAGTAAAGAAGATTATCTCGAATTTTATCGATACCTGTACCCCTTCCAAGAAGAACCCTTGCTATGGGTACATTTGAATACAGATTATCCCTTCATCATCAACGGGATTATGTATTTTCCCAAACTCCGTCCCGATGTTGATGTCAGTAAAGGGCAAATCAAACTATTTTGTAACCAGGTATTTGTCAGCGATAACGTCGAAGAAATCATTCCCCAGTTTCTTTTACCGATGCGAGGAGTCGTCGATAGTAGTGACATTCCCTTGAATGTATCACGCAGTTCCTTACAAGGCGATCGCACTGTGAAACGAATCGGTGATTATATTGCCAAAAAAGTTGGTGATAGACTCAAAGAACTTTACCGCGATAGCTACGAACAATATATCAGCGCTTGGAAAGACTTGGGAACATTCGTCAAATTTGGTACCCTCAACGACGAGAAATTTAAAAAACAAGTGGAAGATATCATCGTCTTCCAAACCACCTACCAACCCAGTCAAGAAACTACCACAGTACAGGTACAAAGCGAAGATGGAGACGCTTGGGAAGACGTAAATAAAGCCGCGAAACTCCCATTTACCACCCTGAAGGAATATCTCGAACGTAACAAAGAACGTCACGAAAACCGTGTTTTCTACTGCACAGATCCAGCAGCACAGTCAACCTACGTAGAATTACACAAGAGTCAAGGCTTAGAAGTCCTGTATCTCGACTCCTTCATCGATACCTACTTTATCAACTTCCTGGAACAGGAATACAACGATGTTAAATTTACACGGGTAGACTCGGATCTCGATAACACCCTTCTCGACAAAGACAAACCTGCGGAAATAGTTGATCCCACCACCAATAAAACCCGTTCAGAAGTCGTCAAAGAACTGTTTGAAAAAGCCATCAACAAACCTAAAGTCAATATCCGCACAGAATCCCTAAAATCTGATAACCCCCAAGGTACACCCCCAGCAATGGTACTTTTACCAGAAATTATGCGACGTTTGCGGGATATGAGTGCGATGAGTCAACAACAAAGTGCAGAATTCCCAGAAGATCACATTTTAGTTGTGAATACAGCACATCCATTAATTCAGAACCTAGCAAACCTCAGCCAAGGTAGTATAATTCAAGATGGTGGTGATTCACCTAGCGCTCAACTTGCAGGGATGATTTGTCAACACGTCTACGATTTAGCGTTAATGTCCCAAAAAGGTTTTGATGCTGAAGGAATGAAATCGTTTGTAGAACGTTCAAATGAAGTGTTAACCAAGTTGACTGAACAAGCGACAAAGTAACCTAAGCTGGTTCTTTCGCACCCAACATACTTAAAATTCGTTCAACATTATCCAAATCCCCTACCATTCTTCGGATTGGTAGGGGATAAACTTTAACTAAGGTGGGAGTTGCCGATACTTGATTGACTTCCGCTTGTTCCGGATGACTCAGGACATCAATTACCTTTAGGGTATAGGGGTAAGTTAGATATCTTTCTAATAAATCATACAGGGTTTTAAGAATGCGTTCAGTATTGGCACTTTTGCCAGCAACGAATAAACGCAGAACATACGCCTGTACTTTTTCTTGACTTTGTTTAGGTAAAATTACTGAAGACCTGAAACTTGAATGGGAATGTTTCAAATCAGCCCGAACAATCAAATCATGGTCTTCCCACAGTTGGGGGAACGTAGATCTATAGGTTGACATGACAAAGCGATCGCATAAACCATCCTGCCAAGGCGCTGCTTGCCATACGCGATCGCCAGCTTCAAAAATACTGTTTAATAATGCTTGGTGCCGCATTACTGCCGGATAAGCTTCCGCAAACGTCCGTACTTCTTCTGTCCGAGGATCTAACCAGTGATCAATTGTCGCTGTATAATAAGGAACTAAAAAATGAGGTGGTTCAGATAAATCTAAAATTTCTTGTAGAGTCGTACACAAATGTAAATGCCATCGACCCTTTTTACTGGGGTCAATACAATAAATTAAATCTCCTCCAGGTGTAAATAGGGCAATACCTTTAAATAACTGAGGTAGCGGTAACTTTTCTGGCATCAACGGTATTAATTAAGTTAGGAATTAGAAAATAGATTCAGAATGGAAACAATACTTGAGTATGAGATACCAGTAAAAGTAAACTACAGAATCCAGGAGAGTCAAACACTCTTAAATAAAGCCTTTCCCAACTGGCAATTCTCAGCGTGATTTTGCTTCCACTAGTTTTTTCCCTATACCCTTAGCAAAAATGCCCCTAGCAAAAGTGTAGTTGATATTATGCCCACACCCATCACTCTAAACTTCTAATTCCTAACTTGATGTCCCTCACTTCAGCCAGGAAAGTATCAATTATTCCCTACCTCGTAGATATTGTGCCATTTCATTCGGAGTTGGGGACATCTCTAAGGCTGTTTCCTCATTAATGCGTCCTTCCTTATAAAGTTCCAGCAGTGATTGATTCATGGTGGTCATCCCATCAAAACCTGCCTGCTTCATCAACTCGTTAATTTCATCGTATTTCCCATCTTTGATCCAGTCTTTCACCGCATCAGTATTAATGAGAATATCGTGGAAAGCAGCACGCTTACCATCAGTTGTTCGACACAAACCTTGGGCAATAACTGCCACCAATGATTCAGAAACAGCTACCCGCATAGCTTCTTGTTCTTCACCCGCGTAAAGGTTCAGAATCCGTTCAATGGTTTTCACCGCACTATTAGTGTGTAACGTTCCCATCACCAAGTGACCTGTTTGTGCAGCTTTGAGTGCCGTATTTACAGTTTCCTTGTCCCGCATTTCTCCCACCAGAATCACATCTGGATCTTCCCGCAGTGCAGCTTTGAGGGCATTATCAAACTTACGGGTGTGCATTCCCACTTCCCGCTGTTTAATTAAAGCTTTTTTACTTTGATGGACAAATTCCACCGGATCTTCGATGGTAATGATATGACGTGGCATTTCCTTATTCATATAGTCAATCATCGCTGCCAATGTCGTTGACTTACCTGAACCAGTGGGACCAGTAATCAAAATTAGCCCTTTGTGATGATGACAAACATCCCGGAAAACTGTAGGCAAGTTCAACTGTTCCATCGTCAGAATTTTCAAAGGAATCAGCCGCAATACCATCGCATAACCGCGCAGCGAATCAAAAACGTTAATCCGTACCCGTGCAAACTCATATTGAGTCGCACCATCAAATTCTAGATTCTGCTCAAACCGTTTGATTTCTTCCTCAGTCAGAATTTCTTCCAACCAAGCCATAAAAGTTGGTTTATCAGTTTCGGCATAGCTAGTAGTCTCAATTTCACCTCGGTTGCGGAAGCGTGGTGTTTCCCCCACACCCAAATGAATATCCGAAAAACCCTTATCAAATGCTTCTTTGATTAAGTGTTCCATTGTAATCCCAGAAGGATTACTGCGAGGACGCGCACCCATTGGTGGAGGTGTTCCTGGACGATGTGTTGCTGGTGTTGTTGGTAAGGTAGGAACTACCCCTGAACCATTGGTAGCACGCTGACTATTACCCATATCCAGAGTTTGAGTGGCTTGACGTTGAGTACTAACACTCATTCCCGGTGGTGGTGGGGGTGCTGGGGGTATACCACGAGGCATGGTTGGAGTCTGACCGACTGGACGCTGGGATTCGCTCATAAATCTTCCAATTAATTAAGTGGGTAGAACGCTGTTGTCGCTTGCTGATGTTTAGGGTGCTTAGGAGGAGATACTACGCATCTGTAAGTAGCAAATTATTTTTAAATTTGAAACTTTAAATTTAAAGAAGAACTAAAAATTCTACTCATTTACTTGTTTAACATACTTGACACAGTAAATATAATCAGTAATATTTGGTAGATATTAATGTATTAATTAGTTGAATCCGAACCTGTGATTTCCTAATTCACTTAAAATCTGATGAAAAAAAATAACCGCAGGAATATCAGCACTAACTGATGGCAACTCAGCGCAACTCTATCTTGAGGAATAATTATGAGAATGAAGGGGTGTTGTGATAAGAAATGTAAAGCAGGTCAAAAGCCACGACAGACTAAACCGAAAGCTATCAGTTCTCAATCTTCGAGATGCTTTATAAAATAAATCTAAAATTTGAAGGCGGGTTGAAACCACATCTAACCCGACTATTATTATGTGCTTGGCTGTAAAGATTCAAATTCTGGCTTCACCCTAACCCATTCTGCTTAAATACTTCCTCTATAAATTACCTGTTATGCTCTGCGTCCTAATTCTCTTCTGAGTTGAAAATAGATAATTAGCAATACCTTAGCCCCCTCAACTACTCGTCTTTCATCTTTGCTGCTGGTATTTATCCACAATTACAAAAAAATAACTGTAAAGTTTATTAAATAAATGCTCATCTTCGCAAAAGGTTTTTATATACTAAATACATTAAATCGTTGATCCCGATGCGGATCGCTAACGAATTAATCTCGCAACGAAAACATCTGCTTTGTTACTGGGAGGAAAAATCGTGGCTCTGTCTCAAACCTCGAACTTCGGTAAAGCTTATTCTGTACTAATGCTTAAAAGCTTTTTGATTTGGACTTTTACCCTGGCAGTTTGCTTGTTGGTTGTTGGTTTTCCTTTAGTGGTGTTGATGGCTACAGTAGGATGTTTACTATCAGTTGTTCTTCAATCAGTAATGCCTGTTAGTGCAGTATTGTTAGTGGCTGGCGGATTAATTTTGTTTAACGTCTTGGCTGTAGTTTGCGCTGCTGCTATTTTGACTACAAAAGGAATTCATCCCAATGAAGTGAAATGGTTAAGTTGGTTACACGGAGAGGCAGAACAAATGCAGACCACTGTTTTCGCCGCTTGTCCCTTGACTTGTGAAATTAGCGAATAAGTAGCCATCACTACTAGATGTTCAACAAACAGTGCATCTGCCCGGTTCTGCCGGGTTTTTTCATGCTTAGTTAAATTTTTACAATCCATAGGTATGGATTATAGGTTAACCACTGACTAGCAATTATTAAAGAATCCTTTAAAATTACTCGGTGTTCTGGATTGTCACCAAAAATGCAGGAGATTTAGCTATTACTTAACTTCGCAGCACCAAAGGTAGCATTGAACTTGCGACACCAAATTACAGCAGATTTGTAATCAGCTAAGTTGATTTTGTCAGAAATGGCATAACTTTGATCACCACTAAATTTTTTTAAAGGGCTAATTAGAACATAATCTCCCTTTTTTAAAGAATAGTATGGTGGTTTAGTAGAACCGATTACGTTGTCTGAACGATGTAAAACTATAACTAAATCTGGTCCTGAATTGGAAGTTTTGAAAGATTTATCAAGTTCTAAAAATGATTTGCCATTTTTTGTCACAATTTTGGCTGTACCTTGAGTTTTATGTTCTCCAGAGACAAAATTATCAACTTTTTTAATAGATGATTTTTCAGATTTCGCTAACTGAACTGTAGGATTGTTTGGAGAGTTAACAGCAATAGGAGCTTCAGTTGAACTAACTTCTTTGGCGCAACTAATGGTCAGAAATGATGCTAGGCTTAATATTAATAAACTTTTGAGTTTCACGATCTTAGATTCCTTAATAACTTAACTCTAATTTTGTCAGTTGTATATAGTGCCCTGAAAACCAGAGCTTAAAGCTAGATAGGAGCCACTATGCAAGGTAGTAAGATGCAGGTATTAGCTCTAATTAACTTGATTATGACTTGAATAATTAGTGCTTCCGTCCCCACGACAGAAACGCTCAACGGAAATTTTTTCCGAGTCAATCAATAAATACTCTTGCAAAGAGGTTATTTTGAGATAATTAGTAAATTTTTCGCTTCTATCTTTAGCACTGGTACTCTTGAGCGGGTATTAAGCTACTATGAAATACATCATAAGTCTCAAGTATCTGATGAGAAATCAGTCGATCCGGGTAAAGAAATAATAGATTTAGGTAATTTAAATAGTCTTGATAAAAGCCTGGATCACACTAGAGTCATGCGTGCGATTATGGGTGACAACGAGGTTCAAAAGCCAAATTGGAGCAAAATTATTGATGTTGCTCATGAACTAGTTGTTCAACGGGGGATGACTATAGATGATTTAATTAAGCTTTCTTTATCTAATATAGTTAAGGGTAAAAAGACTGATTCAGGCTTTCACTATCTGCCAGAACTAAATATTTCTATACAAGGAGTGAGTGCAAATCTTGCATGGCGTAATGCCTTACACTTGATGGAAAGTACCAAATTGCCAATTGAAATATATTTTGAGTGGCGTGACAAAAAGGATTCAATGCATCCTGGGAAGCGGGGTAAGGTTAGCTGGTGTCCTGAATAGTTGTGAAAATAAAAAATATATATTAAATATATAATTTTTATATTATATTTTTCTAACTCCGATTCACTACAAAAACCCGGTTTCTAAAACCGGGTTTGTTAATTAAAGTCTAAATTTCCAACTTACTCTGAATATGCATCCATCGGTAAGCATGAACAAACAAAATTCCTATCCCCAAATGCTGCATCAATACGACTGACACTAACCCAAAACTTATTATCCCTTGTCCAAGGCGCTGGATATGCAGCCTCTTCCCTAGTATATGGATGTGTCCATTCCCCGGAAATTAAGCTTTCGGCGGTATGGGGTGCATTCTTCAACAGGTTATCTTGAATATCCATTTTCCCAGCTTCAATTAGGGCAATTTCTGCACGGATGGCAATTAAAGCATCACAAAAACGGTCTAATTCTGCCTTAGATTCGCTTTCTGTGGGTTCCACCATAATTGTACCAGCGACGGGCCAGGATACAGTGGGGGCATGGAAACCATAGTCCATCAAGCGTTTAGCTACGTCGTCGATGTCGATATTGGCGGATTTCTTCAAGGCACGTAAATCTAGGATACATTCGTGTGCCACATACCCGTTACTACCTTTGTAGAGTACAGGGTAATGTCCTTCCAAGCGTTTGGCGATATAGTTGGCGTTGAGAATGGCGATTTTGGTAGCTTCAGTTAAACCGGATGCACCCATCATCACAATATACATCCAGGAAATTACGAGGATGCTGGCGCTACCCCAAGGAGCCGCAGATACTGCGCCGATGGATTTTTCGCTGCCAATTTCAATTACAGGATGTCCAGGAAGAAAAGGTACGAGGTGCGAAGCGACACCAATAGGACCCATGCCGGGACCACCGCCACCGTGGGGAATACAGAAGGTTTTGTGCAGGTTCAAATGGCAGACATCGGCACCAATATCACCAGGACGACATAAACCGACTTGAGCATTCATATTTGCCCCGTCCATGTAAACCTGCCCTCCGTGGCGATGTGCGATCGCGCAAATCTCGGAAATGCCTTCTTCAAATACACCATGTGTTGAAGGATACGTCACCATCAAGGCGGCAAGGTTGTCGCGGTGTTTCTCTGCTTTGGCTTGGAGGTCGCTAATATCGATGTTGCCATCTTTGTCACAGCCTACAGCGACTACTTTCATCCCACACATAACGGCGCTGGCTGGGTTGGTACCATGTGCTGATTCGGGAATTAGGCAGATGTTGCGGTGAGTATCACCTCGTGATTCGTGATACTGTTTAATTACTAAAAGTCCAGTATATTCACCTTGAGATCCGGCATTGGGTTGTAAGGAAATCCCAGCAAATCCGGTAATTTCGGCTAACCATGCCTCCAACTGCTCAAATAATATTTGATACCCTTTGGTTTGAGATTTCGGTGCAAAGGGGTGAATATTCCCAAATTCTGCCCAAGTGACGGGTATCATTTCCGATGTTGCATTGAGTTTCATCGTACAGGAACCCAAGGGAATCATGGATGTAGTTAGGGATAAATCCTTGGTTTCCAGTTTGTGGATGTAACGCAGTAATTCGGTTTCCGAGTGGTAGCGGTTAAAAGTTGGGTGGGTGAGGTAAGGGGTAGTGCGGGAAAGGAGGGGGGAGGGGGGGAAGGAGGGGAGTTGTTTTCCTGGGGCAAAGATTTCCAGTAAGTCGATTAAATCGGCTTCGCTGGTTGTTTCATCTAAGGAAATTCCCACAGCGTTATCGTCGAAAATTCTCAAGTTGATTTTTTTGACTTCGCAAGCTTGGAGAATAGATTCTAAACTCTTGCTTCCTAATTCAACTCGCAATGTATCAAAGAAATTTTCACTTTTAATTCTATAACCGGATTTTTTCAACCCTTCAGCTAAAGTTGTTGTTTTTTGGTGGATATCTTCAGCAATTTGTTTTAATCCTTCAGCCCCATGATATACAGCATACATCCCAGCAATAACTGCTAATAGAACCTGTGCCGTACAAATATTGCTAGTTGCTTTATCTCGACGAATGTGTTGTTCGCGGGTTTGCAAAGCCAACCTTAAAGCTGTTTTTCCTCGCGCATCTTTAGATACACCAACAATTCGTCCTGGTACTTGGCGTTTGTATTCTTCCTTAGTGGCAAAATATGCTGCGTGGGGTCCTCCATAACCCAAGGGAATACCGAAACGCTGTGTACTACCAACAGCAATATCCGCTCCAAATTCACCTGGAGGTTTGAGTAAACACAAACTTAGGGGGTCAGCAGCAACTGTAACTAAAGCACCTGTAACATGTACTTTTTGAGTAAATTCACGGTAATCGTAAATTGTGCCATCACTGGCAGGGTATTGGAGAATTGCCCCAAAGATAGCTGTAGAAAAGTCAAAATCTTGGTGGTTCCCAATGATAATATCAATTCCCAAGGGTCTGGCACGCGTCTGTAACACGTCGATTGTTTGGGGATGGCAATCTTGGGAAACAAAGTAGGCATTTGCTTTATTTTTGCAGACACCGTAACTCATACTCATTGCTTCGGCAGCTGCGGTACCTTCATCAAGTAAGGAAGCATTGGCAATTTCCAACCCAGTTAAATCAATAATCAGGGTTTGAAAATTTAATAAAGCTTCCAATCTTCCCTGGGCAATTTCTGGTTGATAGGGAGTGTAAGCAGTGTACCAACCGGGATTTTCCAGGATATTCCTCAGAATTACCGGGGGAGTAATGCAGTTAGAGTAACCCATCCCAATATAGGAACTATACACTTTGTTCTGGGACGCGATCGCTTTCAACATCCGCAGTGCATTATACTCAGTTTCGGCATCGGGGACATCAAGCGAACTCGTTAACCTAATTGTCTGGGGAACTGTGTCATTAATTAACTGTTCCAAACTGGAAATTCCCAAAACTTCCAGCATTTCTTGAACTGCATCACTGGTGACACCAATATGTCTTTGCTGAAAACTACCGAACTGCTGATTGTCCCTATCTACCATCGGTTCAGGAGTTGACTGAGGGCGAGGAGCGTAACTTACCACAAACTAGTCTCCAAACGTGACTATTTAATATTTTGCAATAAATATATATAAGGTGTGATATTCCCCTACTGAGTTTATGTAATCTTTATGTTGATTTTCCGGATTACTCAGGGTATACCTAATGATCCAAAGGTGTAGGAGTATGTCACAGATGTTCTATCGAAACCTGCTTGTAGTCATTTTATATAGAAGCGCAGGTGGTTTTCTGGCATTCAAATGATTATGCTTTCCAGTCCATTTTTTTGAACTAAATAAAGTAGTTTCAGTGCAGTACCCGTCGGTCGCTTTTGTCCGATTTCCCATTTTTGGACTGTTGATAAACTTGTGTTTAAGATTGCTGCAAACACCGCTTGACTAACTTGTGCTGATTCACGGATTTGCTTGATCTGTTTAGCTTCCAGAGTTTCCATCGGTGGTAAACAGAGTCGGTCAAATTCACGTAATGTAACTTGATCCATCACACCTACCTGATGCAATCCCTTAGCTGTTTCGTGAACAGCTTCAAGAATAGGTGATTTAGTTTTCCTCATGGCAATTTACCCCTATTAATTCGTCTTCTAGCTTTGCTTTTTCGAGATCTTCGTCTGTATAGGAAAGTAATTCAGATGCTAATCTCTTTAAGGCTTCTTGTTCATCTTTATCGATATTACTGCGCTGATTTTTGGGAAAACCAAACACGAAAATCCACCGATTTCCTTTATTGGTAGCGATTAGAGTACGAAAACCGCTACGCTTACCTTGTCCCTCTCGTGCAATTCGCTTTTTAAAAAGCCCACCCCCTAAATCGGCATCATAAAGTCCTGCCATCATTTCATCTACAGCATTACAAAGACTAAGGTCTTGAAGTCCATGTTTGCGTGACCAACGGTCGAACCATCGGGTTTTGTAAACCACCATATTGTAGTTCCTTCTGCTCAGAGTATAGCACTAAGTGCTATGCTGGATCAGACTTAAAGTTTAGCAAGACTTAGTAAGTAGGTGGGTGGGAAAAATTATCGTTGTGGGGAGTCAGTAGTGAGTAGCGAATAGTGAGTAGTGGTCAGGATTTGAGTTTAATTTACACTTTGTTACATAGTTGTGTTTATCTGTGCCGACTTACTTAGAGTTTTATTTTTAGCTAGAAGTAGAAGAAATAATTTTCCATACCTGAGTTAAACTCCTTCGACTTGGTTACTATATTCCCCTGCCGTCATGGCATCATCAATTTCACTAAAGTCATTCACACGCACCTTCATTAACCAACCTTCACCATAGGGATCATCAGCAATTTCTTCCGGTGAATCAATAATTGCATCATTGCGCTCAATCACAGTCCCTGTAATCGGTGCATTCAAATCTTCCACAGCCTTTACCGATTCAATAGAACCAAAGGTATCACCTTTAGCGATCGCATCACCCACATCAGGCAGTTCCACAAAAACAATATCACCCAATTGATCAACTGCAAAAGCACTAATACCAATAGTTGCAATTTCGCCTTCCAAGCGGACATACTCATGAGTATCTAAGTATCTCAAATCTTCGGGATATTCAAAAGTCATTTTCAACGATTCCTTAGCAGATGATTTTTAATTAAGTGAGTTGGGATAAAAGCTGGAAAAGCTTTGCGGCTACTAGCTATTAGTAACATACCAGGGGGGATAAAATGCAAACACTGGCTTGAGAGAAACATCAGAAGATAAGTTAATCAAGCTTTGGCAGCACGATAAAAAGGGCGCTTAACTACGTTTGCTGGATATAATTTACCGCGAATTTCCACTTCTAATTGCTGTCCGACAGTTGCGATTTTGCTGGGAACATAAGCTAAAGCTACCGGATAACCAAGTGTCGGGGATAAAGTCCCACTAGTTATTTCCCCCACAATATTCCCCTCAAATAAAACTGGATAGCCATGACGAGCAATATTACGCCCCTGCATTTGTAATCCTACCAAGCGACGGGATACACCTTCAGCTTTTTGTCGTTCTAATATTTCCCGTCCAATAAAATCACCTTTACTATCCAAATGCACCAACCAACCCAAACCAGCTTCTAAAGGTGTAGTAGTATCATCAATATCTTGCCCATAAAGTGACATTGCCGCTTCCAAACGCAAAGTATCCCTAGCACCCAATCCGCAGGGTTTCACACCAGCTTTCAGCAGACTTTGCCACAATTGTAAACCTGTTTCTGAATCCACCATCACCTCAAATCCATCTTCCCCTGTATAACCAGTTCGTGCCAAGAAACCTGGTTTTCCCAATACAGTTGCATCCAAATGTCCAAAAGCTTTCACAGGTGCCAAATCCTCTTGCACAAACTGTTGGAGATATCCAGTTGCTTTTGGTCCTTGAACAGCAATTAAAATCTTTTCAGTTGACAAATCTTGAAAATCTATCTGAGTGCGATCTAAATTCTCCCACAACCAAGCCTTATCCTTCCCAGTAGTGGCAGCATTGACAATCAACACACCCCGCTGCACCCCAGAATCTTCCCCTTGGTAATAAAAAATAACATCATCAATAATTCCACCTTGGGGATTCAGCAAAACACTATACTGAGCTTGACCAGGTTGTAAACGCTGTAAATCTGATGGTACCAGCCTTTGTAACTGCTCCACCAAATTTTTTCCCCGCAAAATAAACTTACCCATATGGGAAATATCAAACATCCCCGCAGTATTCCTCACAGCTTCATGCTCAGTAGTTATACCGCTAAACTGCACAGCCATATCCCAACCTCCAAAACCCGTAAACCTAGCTTTTAGTTCTTTAGCAAGGGGATACAGAGGAGTTCGCAGTAAATCTTGAGTCGTTTCCGATTGATTAGCCACAGGTAAATTTACGATATTGAGTCAACATCTTTATATACTAAAAGATGAATTCATCAACTAACACAGAATCAGAGAAAAACTAAACCTTATCTAGCTTGAAAACTTTAGCAACCCAACATAGTTAAGTTAATTAGGAAGTGCGATCGCATTCTCCGACAAACTCCATAAATCGCATTTTCAAACAAACCTAGTAAAAAACCCATTTGTTACCAGAAAGCGAACGACTTTCGTCGCGCAAGCTTCGCACTTTCCGACCAACCCTACAAAACACAGCTTTCATTGCAAGAGATCGCACTTCCACTCAAACCCAGTAAAAAACCTCATCTGTCATTGCGACGAAGGAAGCAATCTCAACATCTTAAACACAAACGAGTCAAAGGATCGCTTCATTTCGCTACACTCGCAATGACGGAAGTTAAAAATCACCCCTCACTTCCTTGCTGCTGTGTGCGTAAATATTCCAGGTTCCCCCGAATAGTCACCGTATTGGGATGATTTGCACCCAAAACCCGTTCTGCAATCTTCAAAGCTTGGATGTAAAGTGGTTCTGCTGCTTCGTACCTTCCCTGGGAATAGTAGAGTGTAGCTAAATTGTTCAAACTGGTTGCAACGTCGGGATGATTTTCTCCCAGTAGCTGTTTATATAACTCCAAAGCTTGGAGGTACATAGGTTCTGCTTGTTCGTACCTTCCCTGGGATTTGTAGAGTGCTGCTAAATTGTTCAAACTGCTTGCAACGTCGGGATGATTTTCTCCCAAGCGGGATTTGACTGCGGATACGCATCCTTCATACCAAGGTGCTGCTAATCCATATAAACCCTGTCCATTGTAAAACCAAGCTAAACCAGTAAAAGCCCAAAATAGATTTTCGTCACTGACTGCATCGGTTAAATTTTCTGCAACTTCTGTGAGGTGGGGAATGGCTGTTTTAACTGAGTTAATAAATTCTAAAGTTGGTGTATAGGGAATTGTTTGAGCAATTTCTATAAAAGTATTAGTAAATGCTTGCTTGATTGCGTTTTTTTCCCCGTCTGCGGTTAATTTATCTTTCAAAAATTCCCTAATTAAGGGATGAATTTTATAACCATATAAATCATCTGCTTCTAAACATTGCACTAAATGACGTTGGTAAAGTTGCTCAATTGCTTTCTCCACATCCGACTCATCCCAGTTGAGGGATTTCGCTGTGGATTCTACCCATTCCCATACAAAAATATCTGCTGCAAATAAACTCAATAACCCGGCTATTTTTTGTGTTTCTGGATTCAATTCCACCCAGCTTAATTCAAATGCAGCTAAAACTCCCCGTTGTGCGGTACTCAATCCCTTTTTTTGGGGATTAATCGCTTCCTGTTCCAGTCGCTGCTGTTGCAACAATTCCAGCATTTTCCCTAACGTGAAATGGGGCGGTTTTTTCTTGATGTACCGTCCCACTAATTCGATTCCTAACGGCAAATATCCCAACCATTTACATAATTCTTGAGCATCTGCGTCATTGCGACGTAAGGAAGCAATCTCAGTATCTTTCACTTCCAACGAGTCATTGAGATTACGTCGTTCATCCTTGGAATGGCGGGATGGTTTATTGACTCGCTTTTCCCCCAGGATATTTATTAATAGCTGTAATCCTTCCTCCTCTGACAACACATCGAGAGGAATTTCCTCAACATTCGCGTCAATATCACGCAATCTCGTTGTCAGCAAAATCCGGAAGCGATGATTTGAGGGTATCAACTCATCAAACCCCTGCAAATTCGTCACATCATCCAAAACTACCAACACCAAACCTTCTGTTGGTTGCCAATTTTGCCAACACCAAGCTACTTGTTGAACCAGGGTCAAATTATTCCCTTGAAAATCATGCTGAGGAACTTCTAAACCCATTTGTAGCTGCACAAATTGAATAATTTCCGCAGCTATATTTGCATCTCTAGCACTTAACCAAAAAACTCCACCAGGATACGCATCTGCATGTTCCCTAGCATATTTTATCGCCAATTCTGTTTTACCAACTCCACCCATTCCTGCCACCGCAGAAATAGCAACGGTGTTATTTTGTGCGTGTAACTTTTCGTGAATTGTTGTTAGCTCGTTACTGCGTCCAACAAAATGACGAATACCGGAATAGGGAATATACTTGACAGCAGTCGCAGGTTTTTGGGGAGCTTGGTGATTGATATTAATAGTATCAGCATTGTAAACATTACTATTATTAGCTTCAGTTTGCCAACCTTTGGCGTTATCTTTATTTTCTTGCTTCATGACACCAAATAACCATTAAGAATTTGGTGATGATTGATTGACGGTTATATCTCCGATATAAGCTGTTCCCCCATCAACTTTTGTTTGCCAACCTTTGGCGTTATCTTGGTTAATCTGGGTCATACTACTATTATCTTGCTTCTGACCGGCTTTGATCTCTTTTGCGATCGCTCTAATTTCTTCTGCAAAGTCTGGTTGTTCGTGCATTAATACTTGTAGGTAAGCAGCGACTGTATCTAAATCAGTCTTTGAACCTTTCTCTGCTGCTCTCAATGCTGTCTCTACTTTGACATTACCGCGAAACTTGTCCCAGATTTTCTTTCGTAACTCGTCCATTTGAACAAGCGCTGATTCGGTAAATTTCTCGATTGTTTTCTCGAAGATTTTTGTAAAAGCTAAAGTGACGATGACGCTAGCGGTTAATGCTTCCATAAAATGCTACACCAAGCAAAGACAACTGTATCTATGATACTTACTGGTTACTAAAGATTCGGGAAATCATTCTTTATAATGTATCCGGATCAGTATCTAATTTACGTAATTTTACGATTAATGTTCACTCGAAACAAGCACAAAATCAACAACCTAACCCCCAACGTTGGGGAGAAAATCAAAGCTCTCTGCTAGGAGGAGAGAGCTTTGGAGAGAGGTCTATTTGTGGTTCATTTACCTGAAAATTCCTGTAACTGGTGGGTTATGACGCTATGAATATTTTCCCTTAGTAATGATATCCGCTCATACATCTTTTCTGGAATGCCGCAAGGCTATACAACTTCTACTTAACTCATCTGACTTATTAAGGGACTTCCAGAAAATAAACTATTCCATTGGAAATAATGATAATCATTTTAAAGGGGGATGAAGGGGCTGCCGACGGCAGCCCCTTCATCCCCCTTTTGTAGTAATTTGAATAATGACTGAGTTTTTGAGTGTAGCAACTGGTGACTATAGTATTAACTGATTCTCTGAAAAAGTTGTTCATTGAAACTGCATCTCAATTAAAAGGTGCAGAAAAGCGTAGATTTATGGCTTCGACAGTTCAAAGCTTAGGTTTAGGAGGGCAAAGACTTGCACAATCAGAATTAGGATGGAATCGAGACACAATTCGCAAAGGAACAAGAGAATTAAAAAGCGGTATTGCTTGTGTTGATAACATGAGTGGCAAAGGACGTTACAAAGCAGAAGAACATCTGCCAAATCTTTTAGAAGATAATCAAAAAAATAGTTGACTTCTATAGTCAAACCGATCCGAGTTTTAAAAGTCAAAGACTATATACTAGACTCAGTGCAGCCGAAGTTAGAAAGCAATTAATCGAAAAGTCTGGTTATAGTGATGAAAAGTTACATACATCAGAAACAATTCGAGTCAAATTAAATAATTTAGGTTATAAGCTCAGAAGGGTAAAGAAAGTTCAGCCTCAAAAAAATCCCACAAACTGATGCAATCTTTGAGCAATTAGATGTAGTAAATAAAGATGCAGATGAAGATAAGAGTGTTTTACGTCTAAGCATGGACGGAAAAGCCTGTGTTAAGATCGGCTCATTTGACCGAGGGGGTAAAAGCCGGGATGGGGTGAAAGCATCAGACCATGATTATAATCCGAAAACAACTGTAACTCCTTATGGAATATTTCTTCCAGAGCTTGACGAGTTATTTTTGTACTTTACAGAATCGAAAGTTACAAGTGATTTTATCGTTGATATTCTAGAAGATTTTTGGTCTTGTGAAAAGCATCGTTTTTCTGAAGTTAAAACACTACTTCTGAATCAAGATAATGGTCCGCAGAATAGTTCGCGGCGTACCCAATTTATGAAACGTATAGTAGAGTTTGCTCACAAACGTCAAGTAAATATACGTTTAGCTTATTATCCTCCCTATCATAGTAAATACAATCCAATAGAAAGGACATGGGCAGTACTAGAAAATCATTGGAATGGGAGTATTTTAGATGAACTAGAAACGGCTTTAAATTTTGCTAGCACTATGAAATGGAACGGGAAACATCCAGTCGTTAAGCTAGTACACGAAACTTATGAGAATGGGGTAAAGCTTACAAAAAAAGCTATGGCTCAAATCGAAAAACAGATTGAGCGGCTAACCGATTCTAATCATGAAGTTTTCCCAAATTTAGGTAATTGGTTTATTGATATTTGTTGTAGTAAAACAAACGTGATTTCATTTTAATAGCAACATTTATTTAGCGGCAAAATATCCCTTATTTACACTGTTTAACTTCAAATAACAAGTGTATAGACTCTTATGCATAAATGAGGGGGAGAAAAGGGCTTGCCGACGGCAAACCCTTTTCTCCCCCTCAAAATGATTATCATTCTTTAAATCAACCTGTCTTTTCCTTTTTTTGGAATAATTTATTCTTTGGAAGTCCCTTAACTCATCAGACTTAAAATTTCATCATCAGTAGAAAAATCAATCTCCTTGTTACTCCTACCTGAAACCAGAAAATCATTCTCAAACGAATCCTTCAACCCAGATATCAAATCATACTGTGGTTGCCAACCCAACTCAGTCATCGCTTTATTTACCGAAGCGAAGAAATGCTGAACCCGCATTGGAAAAGCCTTACGTTTGCCAAAATCAAACTTCTTCGGATCATAGTGAACAATTTGGATATCCTCCGGCGCTTTCCCGGCTGCCACAGCACAAGCACGCGCCAAACCATCAAAAGTAACAAAACGGTTGTCAGAGACATTGTAGACTTGTCTGACGGCGCTAGAATTGCCTAAGACGCGACACATTGTTTGAGCTAGATCCTGAACATGACCAAACTGAGTAATATGCATCCCGTTTCCGGGAATCGGAATTGGACGATTGCGAACAATTCGATCAAAAAACCAAGCTTCCAAATCGTTATAGTTTTGGGGACCATAGATGTAGGTGGGACGAATTGATGTAAAAGGTATATCTTGTTGCATCAAAAAACTCTCAGTCTCGTGTTTTCCCTTATGACGGCTTTTCGGATCTACAGCATCTTCCTCATAGTGAGGCATTTGATCCGATTTGAGGTATACACCTGCCGAACTCATGTAAACAAAATGTTGCACACTGTCTTGAAAAATTTCTGCTAATGGTTGAGTATCAGTAAGTTCTCGCCCATTATTATCAAAAACAGCATCGAATTTTTCATTAGCCAACGCAGCTTTAAGGCTTTCTGAGTTTGTGCGATCGCCTTTGATCTGTCTGACACCTTCTACAGGAACCGGACGATTCCCCCGATTGAACAATACCACCTCATGCCCCTGCTCCACCAACAATTTTGTCAGGTAAACACCAATAAAACGAGTTCCACCCATCACTAGAATTTGCATAAATTCCCAATCCCCAATATCTTCCTTTTTGAGGTTATCAGCTAGTGGTACCCCTCTGGAACCTCCCCCTAGAGAATTACGTCTTTATATTTACCCATGGGGGATTTCCTATTCGTTTATAAATGTGGGAAACTTTCTGTTAATCCCATTGTTTACTCATTTTATTTCCTACCTACCCCCAAAGTTAACTGTGCCTTTGAAATATGCTCTAGTGCATGAATGGCTTACCCCAAAAGCAACAGGTGGTTCAGAACTCGTAGTCCGCGAAATTCTGAACCATGTGGACGCGGATTTATATGCTTTGATTGATTTTGAATCTACTAATCCCCAAAGCTACCTATACAAACGCTCTATTGGCACAAGTTTTCTTCAGTCTTTCCCCCAAGCGCGCAATGGTATTCAAAAATATCTGCCACTTTTGCCCCTTGCCATCGAACAGCTAGACTTACGCGAATACGAGATTATTCTCTCCTCATCCCATGCTGTTGCCAAAGGGGTGCTCACAACTCCAGATCAGCTACATATCTGTTATTCCCACAGCCCTATGCGTTATGCCTGGGACTTGACATTTGATTACTTGAATGCTAGCAAACTAGGCTCCGGAATTCCGGGAATTGCAACACGCTATATTTTGCATCGTCTACGCCAATGGGATGTAGTCAGTGCAAATCGCGTTGATCACTTCATTGCAAATTCCCACCATACAGCCCGGAGAATTTGGCGCTGTTACCGTCGTGAAGCAAAGGTAATATATCCGCCTGTAAATGTCGAAAATTTCCCATTTTCTGAGCAAAAGGAGGATTTTTACCTGATTGTTTCCCGGTTAGTGAGTTACAAACAAGTATCTTTAATCGTTAGCGCTTTCAATCAACTGCAAAAACCTTTAGTAGTTATCGGCACAGGACCCGATATGGCAAAGATACGTAAAATCGCCCGTTCCAATATACAACTACTAGGGTGGCAACCAGACGATGTGTTAAAAAAATATATGACTGCTGCTAAAGCATTTGTATACACAGCTTGTGAAGATTTTGGCATTGCCTTAGTGGAAGCTCAAGCTTGTGGGACACCAGTTATTGCCTACGGTGCTGGTGGTGCTACAGAAACTGTACGGGATATTCGTGATTCACCAACGAATACAGGAACAGGAATTTTGTTTAATGCTCAAACTGAAGCTGCTTTAATTGAAGCAGTGGAAACTTTTGAATATTACCAAAAAAAGTTCGATTCTGAGTATATGCGATCGCACGCTGCTCAATTTGCGCCGCAAGTCTTTGCCAAACGCTATCTTGAGTTTCTGACAGCGTGTCAAGAAAAAAGCTCTTTACCCAAACTTAAAGTATAGTTCGCAAAGCTTTTGGCAATTTATCCCCAGAAGCACCTCCGAAAAGCTTTAAGATTGGGACTATGTGTGGTGTGGATTATTAAGGAGTATGATGACTGCCCAGAGTTCACTCCTCTCCGGCAAACGAAACCAAAGACAAACTAAGAGCGTATCTGCGCGTACTTACTTAAGACGTATTCAGATCAAAAAAACGCTCCTAGCTAAAACCAGAGTTTCACCCCACGAGGGTATCAACGGAGAGTTTAGCAAGCGGATATTCGATATCGCTTTTTCCCTATTCGTTCTGATCGTTTTTTCCCCCATCTATTTGCTGTTAGCTGCGCTAATTGCTTTTAGTTCTGATGGACCAATTTTTTATGTCCAAGAACGGGTAGGTCAAAATTATCAACTGTTTAATTGTATAAAATTCCGCACAATGGTGTGCAATGCTGACGAAATACTCGGAGAGATGATGGAAAATTCACCCCATCTCAAGCAGGAATTTGAATCCAGTTTTAAATTGAAACAAGATCCTCGAATCACTCCTATCGGTAATTTCTTACGAATTACTAGTTTAGATGAATTTCCCCAGTTTTGGAATGTCTTAAAAGGTGATATGAGTGTTGTTGGTCCTCGTCCTTTGGTAGAAGAAGAACTTCCAAAATACGGGTGTCATATTGACAAAATACTCACCATTAAGCCTGGAATTACAGGACTGTGGCAAGTCTCTGGACGAAATGATATCCCCTACCCCCGTCGAGTTCAAATTGACCTTCATTATGCCAAGTTTCGTACTCTCTGGCTTGATTTATGGATCATTTTGAAGACAGTAGGGGTCGTGATTATGACTAAAGATAATGGTGCTTATTAACAACTTACAAGTTAAGTGAGAGTGAATAATTAACAGTGATTAGTTAGGGCAAAAGCCCTAACAATTTTTTCGTGAGAAATATCACACCATCACTGTGAAGATGCTCATTTTTACTTGTCAATTTTCCTCCTAAAAAATAAATTATAACTTTGCCTATTCCTTCCTATTGGGTCATAAGAAACGTTCTGGGGAAGGAAGGCTTCGGACTGGGTTTGAATCCTCGTCCAAAACATTCTGTTGTCTTTCCCCTCTTCAGATTTGCCTTTTTAACCATATTTTTAACTGAAAATTATAAATTTTAGGTAAAAAAGCTGAGTCAAATATAAAGTTTTGATGAACTTATTTGTAAAGATTCGGAAAACACTTGCTAGTAGTGGTTAGTCTTATCTGGTGGCTAAAAATAGTTAGTGGGCAATCTCAGTAAATTAACTGAGACACAATTGAATATCTAAGTAAAAACTAGTGAGTTTTACATTGGGAAATCACAGAAAAGTTTGCTAAGTTGTAGCAAATTGTAACTGTTTATTTCATCAGCACCGAATCTTACATAAAGGATATTTGAGCATGACGCAACAAAAGCGAGCGCTAATTACTGGTATTACAGGTCAAGACGGTTCATATCTCAGCGAATTTTTGCTAGAGAAAGGATACGAAGTTCACGGTATAATTCGCCGCACCTCCACATTTAACACAGACCGCATCGATCATATTTATGAAGATCCTCACCGGGAAGGAGCGCGCTTATATCTTCATTATGGAGACTTGACCGACGGTACCACACTGCGCCGCATCCTTGAAGAAGTTAAACCAATTGAAATATATAACTTAGGCGCTCAATCCCACGTTAGAGTTAGTTTTGACTCACCAGAATATACAGCGGATTCCGTGGGAATGGGTACTTTACGCTTATTAGAAGCGATTCGTGACTACCAACAACGAACTGGTGTAAAAGTACGCTTCTATCAAGCTGGTTCTTCGGAAATGTACGGTTTAGTACAAGCAGTTCCCCAAAGCGAAACAACTCCATTCTATCCCCGTAGCCCTTACGCTTGTGCAAAGGTTTATGCTCACTGGCAAACTGTAAACTATCGTGAATCTTACGATATGTTTGCTTGTAATGGTATTTTATTTAACCATGAATCTCCTCGACGTGGAGAAACTTTTGTGACTCGTAAAATTACCATGGCTGTGGCTCGAATCATGGCAGGTAAGCAAAGAAAATTGTTCATGGGTAATCTGGACTCAAAACGTGACTGGGGTTACGCAAAAGATTACGTCCGGGCAATGTGGGCAATGCTACAGCAAGAAAAGCCTGATGATTATGTAATTTCTACCAACGAAACTCACACTGTACGTGAATTTTTGGACTTAGCATTTGGTTATGTCAATCTAGATTGGCAAGAATTTGTTGAGTTTGATGAGCGCTATTTACGTCCTTCAGAAGTAGATTTATTAATTGGTGATTCCACCAAAGCGCGGACAACTCTGGATTGGGAACCATCGGTGACATTTGAACAACTTGTGGCATTGATGGTTGAAGCTGATTTAAATGCATTGGGTTTAACTTCCCCCAACGGCAAACTCATGGAAGTGGTTAAAGATAATGCCATGGTGCGTCAAGAGTTGGGAGTGCTTCATTTCTAAAACTGGAAATTAGTTTTCCTACATGGTGAGATGAGTACAGATCCCCGACTTCTTCAAGAAGCCGGGGATCTAAAATGATGAAACACCTACTATTTCTTTGTGAAGTTGCAGTGAGTGTAAGGTATCTTCACAAAGAATTGCTATGAAAATCGCATAATTTGTCAACTGATGATGAGTGATACAGGAATATGACAGCTTTGGAACTAAAAAACAAACGTATTCTCGTGACTGGTGGTGCTGGCTTTTTGGGCAAGCAAGTGATAGATCAGTTGTGCAAAGCTGGTGCAGAAAAAGATAAAATTACCGTAGTGCGATCGCGTGATTGTGATTTGCGCCAAATGGAAGCTTGTAAGCGTGCATCTGATCAACAGGATGTTATTATCCACCTGGCAGCACACGTAGGCGGAATTGGTCTCAATCAACAAAAACCCGCCGAGTTATTCTACGATAACCTGATGATGGGGACACAACTAATTCACGCAGCTTATGAAGCTGGGGTGGAAAAGTTTGTTTGCGTTGGTACCATTTGTGCATATCCCAAGTTTACCCCGGTACCATTCAAAGAAGATGACATTTGGAATGGCTACCCAGAAGAAACTAATGCACCCTATGGTGTAGCCAAAAAGGCTTTACTAGTTCAGTTACAAGCTTATCGACAGCAGTATGGGTTTAATGGGATTTATTTGTTACCAGTAAATCTTTACGGACCTGAAGACAACTTCGATCCTAGCAGTTCCCATGTTATCCCAGCCTTGATTCGTAAGGTTCAAGAAGCCCAAGCCAGAGGAGATAAAGAGCTTCCAGTTTGGGGTGATGGTAGCCCAACTCGTGAGTTTTTATACTCAGAAGATGCCGCTAGAGGTATCGTCATGGGAGCTCAATCATATAATGATTCCGAACCTGTCAACTTGGGTACAGGTTATGAAATCTCCATCAAAGACTTAATTACAACCATTTGTAAGTTAATGGAATTTGAAGGTGAAATAGTTTGGCAAACCGATAAACCCAACGGACAACCCCGACGCTGTTTGGATACTGAACGGGCAAAACAAGCTTTTGGTTTTACTGCTCAGGTTGGATTTGAAGAGGGATTAAAAAATACGATTGATTGGTGGCGCAAAAACGCTAATTAAGTCGCTTATTTCTAGAGACTTAAGGGAAAGATAACTCTTTCCCTTTTTTGGTGTGGTTCGCTTTTCACTTTCCCCCATTATTTGTATCTCATCATCTCTCCGATAGAGTTTCTGCCGTTTCAGCTAATACCAATTTGAAAAAACAATGTGACAGATAGATATTTGTAGAGACGTAGCACTGCTACGTCTCTACCGTTGGATATGTTGCAATCATTATTTGAATTGGTGTAAGTAAGCCGGCAGAAATAAACAGGACTATGTTACAAAATGTAAATTGGCTTTAAACCCTTATCCCCACTGCCTACTGCCTTGCCCTAATTACAATTTTCAACCCCGACCTACTTAAATCGGTTTGCAAATCACTGGAAATCCAAACAAAAAACCGGCAGTCTTTAAAAAAGACTGTCGGCGATTTAATGTGTTCCCTATTAATGACTCGGCTAGAGTTCAGTTAATAATTATTATTCCAGGATGAACATATAAGGTAGAGGATCTCAATCATCCGTGATTGTGATTGTTATCACAACGACTGTGTGGCTGATTCTAAATTACTTCTCTATTTGCCTTAGACTAGGCAGGCTTTGTCCGTGTGGCGATACCCTAGGAGGGTATCGTGTTGGTTTTGATCAAAAACTGCTGTACTATATGGTTTGGTAGCTTTTTGGCTTATACCGATTCAAATAATCATTGCGATATATCTGATGCCGGGAACTTAGCATTGCTAAGTCCCTACCAAGCATCTTTTTCATTGTTTTGTTAACAATGTTTAGGCACAAAAAAACACAGGTATACCGAAAATACACCTGCATCATTGCAATTCTGCGATAACCAAAATTTTAATTTAACCAAACTTGCCGCTAACGTATTCTTTAGTTGCTTGTTGCTGCGGATCTTGGAAAATTTGCTCTGTGCGTTCGTACTCAACAAGATAGCCTGTACGACCACCTCTTTCTCCTGTTTGAACATTGAAGAAGGCTGTCATATCAGATACTCGTGAAGCCTGCTGCATGTTGTGGGTAACAATAACAATAGTATATTCTTCCTTTAACTCATGAATTAACTCTTCAACTCGCAATGTAGAAATGGGGTCAAGTGCAGAACAAGGTTCATCCATGAGAATTACATCTGGCTGAGTGGCAACTGCACGGGCAATACATAAACGTTGTTGTTGTCCTCCAGATAATGAATTACCACTTTGACGGAGTTTATCTTTAACTTCATCCCATAATGCAGCTTGTTTGAGACTACGCTCAACTAGCTGATCCATATCACCTTTATAGCCATTAATTTTCGCGCCAAAGGCAATATTGTCATAAATTGACTTAGGAAAAGGATTCGGACGCTGAAATACCATACCGATGCGTCTGCGGACTTCTACCGGATCGATATGAGATGCATATAAATTTTCACCATAGTAGAAAACTTTGCCTTCGGCTCGGAAACTGTCAACCAAGTCATTGAGGCGATTATAGCAGCGCAATAAGGTACTTTTACCGCATCCAGAAGGACCAATAAAGGCTGTAACCTTGTTTTTGGGAATATCCATCCAAACGTCACGCACAGCCAAAAAATTACCGTAATAAACGTTTAATCCTTCTGTACGTAAAACTGTTTCTGTATCGTTAACGGTGCGAATGTTAGTAGCCATAAATTAATGTGTTTTACCGAGTATTTAGCCGGGGTTGTTTTTTTTGTAGGGGATTGTTGCAGATTGTCAGAGATTATTAGAAGTTGTGGGAAATTATTGGAAATTCAATTAACGGGATACGCGGCTTGCTGCTAAACGCGCGATAATACTTGTAACTAAAACCATCAGTACTAAAATTAGTGATGCAGCCCAAGCTAGAGATTGCCAATTTTTAAATGGAGAAATCGCAAAGTTGTAAACCAGAACTGCTAAGGTAGCAGTTGGTTGGAACGGGCTATTTGACCAGAATTGGGAGAATAAAGCTGTAAAGAGAATGGGAGCAGTTTCACCTGCTGCACGAGCAATGGAGAGAGTAGCACCTGTAACAATGGCAGGAAGTGCCGCAGGTAAGACAACTTGGGCAACAGTCTGAAAGTTGGTGGCACCAATTCCCAAGGCTGCTTGACGCAAATCGTTAGGTACCAATTGCAGTGCTTCGTCGGAGGTGCGGACAATAATGGGTAACATTAAGATTGCCAGCGCCACACCACCTGCGAATGCTGAGTAGCTTTTGGTTGTAGCCACTACAATCCCGTAAGCGAATACACCAGCAATAATTGAAGGCACACCATTTAATACGTTAGTGGCAAAGCGAATGTTACGTGCAAGTCGAGGTTTGCTGAATTCAGTTACATAAATAGCTGCCATGACACCGAAAGGGACGCTAATTGCGGTAGCAATACCTACAGTCATCAAGGTACCAACAATAGCATTACCGAAGCCACCTCCCTTGACTAAGGGAGGTGGTGGCAATTGGGTAAATATTTCCAGATTCAGGTTACTAAAACCTTGAATTAAAACATAGGAAAGAAGAGCTATTAAAGGTATTAGTGATAAGGCTCCACAAAGAAATGCGATCGCACTCATCACAGAACTAAATAATGTCCGAGGTGAAGCAGGAGATCGGGTGAGACTACCACGCATAAGATCACCCGAAGCTTCTTGAGAATAATTTGATGCCATATACTATCTTACTCACCCTATTTCTATATTCGCTTGACTCGCATCACAATCACCTCTGCCAAAACATTGACCACCAAAGTGATGACAAATAACACCAGTGCTGCATACATTAAAGCCCCTACCTGCAATCCACTAGCCTCACCAAACTGATTTGCCAGTAAAGACGAAATTGTATTGGCAGGTGCAAACAATGAAACTTGGATATTATTGGAGTTACCAATCAGCATTGTGACAGCCATTGTCTCCCCCATTGCTCTACCCAATGCCAACATAATCGCGCTAACAATACCGGAAAAAGCAGCAGGAATAATAACTTGAAAGATGGTTTCCCAGCGAGTTGCCCCTAAACCAACAGCAGCTTGACGCAAACTTGCTGGTACCGAAATCAAAGCATCACGGGATATAGCGGTAATAATCGGTAATGTCATAATTGCTAAAACAATCCCAGCTGCCATCATTCCTGGACCTGTGGGAGGAGTAGCAAATATTGGTAAAAAACCTAGTTTCTCATGCAGGAATTTTCCAATCGGGGTAATAATCGGTACTAAAACAAATATTCCCCAAATCCCATAGATCACACTAGGAATTGCAGCTAAGAGTTCTACTAAAAATACCAAAACAGTGCGAACTTGTATCGGTAAAAGGTTTTCGCTTAGTAGGATTGCAGTGCCAATACCAATGGGAACCGATATCATCAAGCCAATCACGGAACTTACAATAGTTCCATAAATTTGAGGTAGAACACCGTAATCGCTCTTAACTGGATTCCAAGTGCTTTTACCCAGAAAACCTAATCCAAATTGCTGAATAGCGGGTAAAGCTTGAATGGCGACTTGAACAGTAATCCACAATAA
Organism: Calothrix sp. PCC 6303; assembly: GCF_000317435.1. Lineage (NCBI taxonomy): Bacteria > Bacillati > Cyanobacteriota > Cyanophyceae > Nostocales > Calotrichaceae > Calothrix > Calothrix sp. PCC 6303. Next base: position 3,889,125 of record NC_019751.1, on the reverse strand, counting down.
TATACCTGCGATCGCTAATGCGAAAAAACGGGTCAACCAGATAAAACCTCTATCTACCGATTTTTCCAGTTGTGAACGTGGTTGAACCGATGACTGTCGATTTGGGATTGCTGTACTCATAAAGTTGATCTAAAGCAAGTTGATAATATGTCTGACGACATTTTCGGAACATATATTTGGAGATTTATCCACACATGGCAAAAGACAGCAAAAACTATCTCATCTCACATACCTAACACTTTTTGTCTTCGGAAACCTTAGCCTTGATTAGGAGAAAATCTCACTTCAGAACTTCCAATTCACAGTTGGAAATAATTTTATACAAATTATTGACAAAATTCGCCACAGATATTAATTAACAAGGAATTCAATGATTTATTTTAAAACTCAGCACCAATATCTGCTTCCATTTTTATTTGCTCTTACATCGGAAAATTATCTCTTTTCCTACCTATGATCTTAACCTGACAAAGACAAGTCGTAACTAGTTTTAAAGTATTTAGTTTTAGCTTCTCACTTATTTCACAAACCTGTATAAGGTTAAATTTTCAGCTTAGATATCTTTGTGGTTCAAAATCTATCATATTTTGACCACAAAGATCCTCTCACTACGACCATTCAATCTCGAATTACCGCTATTTTCCAGCAGTACTGGTGTTTCCAGTTCCAGTTACAGCAATTTTATAATCGGGGCTAATTTGGTCAGCAGCAGCCGCAACTTTCGCAACCACATTTGCTGGCAGAGGAACATACCCTAACTCTGGCGACACTTTTTGACCTTCAGTTAACCCATATTCGATCATTGCTTCTACAGCTTTAGCTTTGGCTGCATCTGCATACTTTGTGTTAGCCAAGATCCAACTGTAACTAACGATTGGGTAAGATTCTGCACCTTCTGGATCTGAAATAAATGCACGCATATTAGCAGGTAATACTACTGACTCCAGAGTTTTCGATGCCGATTTGTCATCAGGAATGACATACTGACCCGCTTTATTTTCCAAGGCTGCAAAACTAACTTTATTTTGTTTAGCATAACCATACTCAATGTAACCTATGGAACCTTGGGTCTGAGTAATTTGGGCAGTTACGCCTTCATTTCCTTTAGCACCAACACCTGTGGGCCAGTTCACGGTTTTGCCATCACCAACTTTTGATTTCCATTCAGGACTAATAGCACTCATGTGCTTAGTAAATACACCTGTGGTACCGCTACCATCAGAGCGATATACAACTGTAATCGCTTGCTTGGGTAATTTTGCACCCGGATTTAGCTTGGCAATTGCTGCATCATCCCAAGATTTGATTTTACCCAGCAAAATATCAGCATACAAGGCACGAGATAATTTTAATTCTGGAACATCAGGCAAGTTATAAGCCAAGACAATACTGCCTGCTGTCATCGGCAGCAACATTACACCTTTATCCGCTGGGACTTTAGCTATTTCATCGTCCTTCATAGCGACATCGCTAGCACCAAAGTCTACAGTTCCTTTGATAAATTGCTCAACGCCTGCGCCACTACCAACTGATTGATAGTTAACTTGTAAACTAGGAAACTTTTTATTCAAACCTTGAAACCAAGTTTGATACAAGGGTGCAGGGAAGGATGCACCTGCACCGACAAGAGAAACATTACCGCCAAAATCAACTTTGCCAGATGTAGATGCAGCTGCATCTTTAGCACCAGTGGTTGCATCACCAGATGAAGTATTATTTGCTGCTTGTTCGCCACCACCGCAAGCAACTAAGCTTAGAGTTAAAGCGAAAGCTGGGACAGTCCGCATCAGGCTAGCGACATTAATCTTACAGTTACGAAAAAGCATGGGTTGGCTATACCAAGAGAATTTGAAGTTATAGAGCATACAATATCGCGTATAATGGTAAAGCCAGGTAAAGAACAGGTTAAAAGAACTTAAAAATATACTTTATCTAGATAACTATTAATAAATCTTATCATATATCTAGATTTAATTTTATGAAATTTATCAAGGTAAATAAAGCTTGAAACCTATACACAGTAGGCAGAAAGCTCTGTTAGGTAGCTAGGTAAAACCATTAATTCCATGTTTCATATTCATAAACATACTCTCTATTAAAAAATTAAATTTTTACCAACAACGCCTCAAAATATCTTGTTTTATCAGTGAACAGAAGCATTCCTTTTGACCAAAATATAAGTGTTTATACTGTAACAGCAAGACCATGACCAAGTTAATCAGTCATCAAAATTAAATTTTGTTGCCAGATAAATATGCTGTTTTAGTCAGATTAAAGCTTAAAATATGATCTTCTATCTTCAAAGGAAACAGCAAAAAATAAATTATTCCAAATCTATAGCCAGAGGGTATGTCAATCAGACAAATGACTCTTGCTATTGACATACCTGAAAACTGAGTTACAAATCAGAAATGTTGTATTAGAAAATCCTTAGGGAAAGAAGTTCATCATGTCACTATGTTGTGTATGAGTATTTGATCAATGTTGGCTGCATCAAATCAATTACTATGGTCTATGATTGGCTTACTATTGACTATAGGCGGTACTTTTTTACAAGCCTATGTCACCACTCTACCCTGGAGTTGGAGCCAACATGGAATTCAGACTCTTTATGTTGGAGTCACCTATCAAATAGCTGGAGTATTGTTGGTAGGTTGTTTAGGTGGTAAAAATGCTGGTGCCCTTTCTCAGATAGCTTATTTGGTGATGGGCTTAACTATATTACCAGTTTTTTACGATGGTGGTGGTATTAGTTATATTAAATTGTCTCAATTTGGTTATCTTTTAGGGTTTATTCCAGGGGCTTGGATTTGTGGACTATTAGCCTTTAAAGCTAAACCACAGCTTGAAACTCTGACTTTCAGCTGCCTATGCGGCTTATTGACCATCCACATATGTGGCATTATTTATTTGATTATTGGCTATTTTCTCCGATGGAAAGGTACGGAAACTATATCTTTGATGCAGGCAATTATTAATCATTCTTGGTTGCCATTGCCCGGTCAAGCCTCTATAGTTTGTGCAGTTTCTTTAGTCGCATGGTTATTACGACGTATAATGTTTTACTAAGTAAAAAAGGGTAAAGTATATAAATAAAAAACGAAATTGTCTATATATTAAGAAAGATAAGCTGTTCCACATCTAGTTTACGTAGTGTGACAGGCAAGAATGCTCATCCCACAAGAGTTTAATCTTTTTGGATAATACAATTTGAATGTGTTTTAGCTTATCGCGGCGAGCATCCCGTTTTCGCAAAATCTAATAATTTTCCATATATAGGAATACGATTTGATTATTGTTGGCGTAGCCTGTGCTTTGCACTTAAAAATTTAAGTATATGTAGGATGTCTTATGGCTTTAGCCTAACGCAGCAAAATCCGGAAGACTACGTGTGTTTCATAAATCAAATATGAGTCCTATATTTAGATTTTATTATTTCAGCGAAGAATCAAAATTGGGATGCAACCCCATATCGCGTCTGTCTTAACATCCAATGAAAATACAAACTACTGTATAATTAATAGTTGCAAAGATCGAAAGTTTAATTAGTTTTAACATTAAAAAATATTTTAATAGTGACTCTTTACTTCCGATTGTCGATAGTTGACTAATTCACCATGCACTTAAAAAATCGTGACTTCTGGATATGTGCCGTTACTACTTTTGTGTTAGATCAAATAACTAAATATTGGATTGTCCAGACATTTGAAGTGCAACAAACAGCAGCAATTATACCAGAAATATTTCACTTTACCTACGTCACTAATACAGGTGCAGCTTTCAGTATTTTATCAGGTAAAGTTGAGTGGTTACGCTGGCTATCTCTAGCTGTTAGTATAGCGTTGATCCTACTGGCATGTTTGGGTCCAACACTGAGACGTTGGGAAGAGCTAGGCTATGGTTTTATACTTGGTGGAGCGATGGGAAATGGAATTGATCGATTTATCCGAGGTTACGTTGTCGATTTTTTAGATTTTAAACTGATCGACTTTCCAGTGTTCAATTTTGCAGATATTTTTATTAACGTAGGAATTATTTGTTTGCTGATTAGTAGCTTTCAAAAAACACCAACATCTAAACACAAGTCACATTAAGTTAAAAATTAGTAATTTTATTTTTCGTTTCCAAACGGAAGAGACTATATTTTGAGACAGTCTCCGGTGGTATATTACGAGGGGTTAGCTATGAGCTATTTACGGCGGGGAGGATATCAAGAAAATATTGATAAATAAATGTTTGATAGTTATTTCGCAGATCCTACTTATATGAACGTGAGAGCAGGAAAAACCTACCCTCACAAAATCACAAACTGCTTGCGGTTAAACTAATACAGCTTGACGGAAATAAGCAGACCTTTTAAAAGCATTTTGCAGCTTTACTTATTCATTCCACCTGCGGGTGCTAGTTCCGAACCAGAATTAGGAAGTGTACTTGGTGCAGGGGAATTTACATTAGGTTCAACTGTAGTATCAGGTGTAACCGAATTGTTGGATGGAGTCACACTATCAGGTGTGTCAGTGCTAGGAACTGGTGTAATTTTGTTGGTATCACCATCAGAGGAACCTGATGGGGGAGTCATGGGTGTGATACCACTACCGGGAGTTGGGGAAACTTCTGGTGCTGGGGAAGTGCTTCCGTCGGGAGTACCTGTACTTGGAAGTGGGGTAATTTTTTCAGGAGAAGCTGTTCCCTCTGGGGGAGTCATAGGTGCGACACCACTATCGGGGGTTGTGGGAACTTCGGGTGCAGAAGATGGAGGAACAGCTTCAGGTGCTGGTGCTTCTGGTGGTGGAGCAATTTGAGTACCACTATCGGAAGGAGCTACGGTTGGTGTGCTGCTATCACCTGATACTGGTGTAACTGCTGTACCACCTGGACAACGGGAGTTTAGGGGGAAATTTTTGCATAAAATTTCCATGACATCTGGTGCTAGTTCTTTTTCTTGAGGGGAACTTTTGGTTTCTTTACTTACTTGCAACTCAGGAAATTTTGTTGATTGAGCAACAGCAATATTAGAAGACAATGCCAAAGTTAATGCAGTTCCAATCAGAGTAAAATATTTTCCCTTCATAATCAAACCTCAACACCTGAACACAATAATTGCCCATTAAATCAAAGAACAGTGCTGAGAAAATCTGCCTAAATGGGGATGTATATTGCTGGAAAAAATGCATCTGTTTTGAAATTCAGTAAATATAAGTAGGATTTAAATCAATTACTTGTCAATTAAAAGTTTGTCTAGATACCAAATATCAAATATACTTCTTAAGGTTTTAATTAGCAATAACTAAGATGGAGCCTATAATTGGTCGGTAGATAGAGAGACGATTATTGTTAATAATCTCTCTGCATATAAATGTAACAATCCTCACAATATAACTTTAATTGCAATATATTATTTGGGTGTTAAATCGAATTGGGAACAGTTCCGTATCACTAACGTCTTGATAAGCTTGTGATTACAATGGTGGAAAGTGGCATCGCAATCGCAACTCGCCCAATTCTTCAGTAAAAACCGTGGTGTGAATAGTCGATGAGTTCCCCCCAACCCCCTCAAAAGCCGCAAACTTTGCTTGGTCAACTGACTCAAGCAGTGCAAACAATTCAAGCTAGGGTTGATTTTTCTAAACTAGCGCTCAAGCCGAATGCCAGAGTTCCGGAACTTTGGGTTCAAGATGCTGGTGCAGATAAAGCTGAGGTTTATCCGCTGTTAGGCGATCGCTATATGCTTGGACGTAGCTCTAAATCTAGCGATATTGTTGTCCGCAACCCGGTGGTGAGTCAAATCCACTTGTCTTTATCACGGGATTCTAGCCAGCGAAAACCAGTTTTTATTATCAAGGACGAAAATTCCACCAATGGTATTTACCGGGGCAAACGTCGGATTAACTCCTTGGAATTACGTCATGGTGATATTCTCACTTTAGGACCTGCGGAATTAGCAGCTTCAGTTAGGTTACAGTACATTGACCCACCGCCAATACATGTCAAAGCCGCTAATTGGGCTGTCTGTGGGGTAGGTGGTCTAGCAGCGTTGGCGGTTTTGGGAATTGGTGTTGAATGGCTTAAATTCAAAGTAAATCCTCTTCCTGGGGCAACAAGATCACCGATCGTAATTACTGCCCGTGATACTGTCACCCCTTTGCGAGAACCAAGAAATATCGCCCATATAGATATGAAGCGGTTGGACGATTTTGGTCCTTATCTGGCTGATGCTGTGGTCGCTTCAGAAGATAGTCGCTATTATTGGCACCCTGGTGTAGATCCATTGGGGGTGTTACGGGCAGTGTTTGTTAATACTCGTAGTGGTGATGTACAGCAGGGTGCAAGTACCGTTACCCAGCAGGTAGCCCGAAGTTTGTTCCGTGACTATGTGGGAGCGCAAGATTCTTTGGGACGCAAGTTCCGGGAGGCTGTTGTGGCGTTGAAACTAGAAACCTTTTACAGCAAAGATTATATTCTCCTAACCTATCTGAATCGAGTATTTTTAGGGGCTGACACCTACGGATTTGAAGATGCGGGTAAATTTTATTTCGACAAATCGGCGAAAGAACTAACTTTGGCAGAAGCTTCGACTTTGGTGGCGATTCTACCTGCACCTAACGGTTTTGATTTGTGTGGAGATAGTCGCAATAAACTACAAACTATCGAGTACCGTAACCGTGTTTTGCGGCGCTTATTGGAGATGGGAAAGATCGACAAACAGAAGTACGATCAAGCTAGGCGATCGCCAATCGACATTAGCCCTAAAGTTTGCGAACAACAAAGAAAAACTATCGCTCCATACTTCTATAACTATGTATTTCAAGAGTTAGAGACCATTTTGGGTGCTGATTTAGCCAGGGAAGGTAATTTTATTATTGAAACCCAACTAGATCCAACAATTCAGGCTCAAGCAGAAGCTTCACTACGTAATAGCGTTAGATCCGAGGGGGCTAACTTTAATTTTTCTCAAGGCGCGATTGTTACACTTGATTCCAGCACCGGAGGAATCCTGGCGATGGTAGGAGGAACAGACTATGCCAAAAGCCAATTCAATCGCGCCGTTCAGGCAAAACGCCAACCTGGTTCTACATTTAAGATATTTGCCTACACTGCTGCTATTGAAAAGGGAATTTCTCCCAATGATTCCTTTTCCTGCGATCCTTTGGTTTGGCAAGGCTCACGTTATAAACCCTGCCGTATTGGATCTGGAACAAGTTTGAGTTTGGCTACAGGTTTAGCACAATCAGAAAATCCCATTGCTTTGCGGATTGCCCAAAGAGTAGGGTTAGATAAAGTGGTGGAAGAAGCCCGACGCTTAGGAGTCCGCTCTCAACTTGATCCTGTACCTGGCTTGGTTTTGGGTCAAAGTGTAGTAAATGTGCTGGAAATGACTGGCTCCTTTGGTGCTATTGCTAACAATGGGATGTGGAATCGTCCTCACGCCATTAGCAGGATTTTGGACAGCAGTGATTGTCCGGATCGCAAGGACTTGAAAACTTGCCGTGTGATTTATTCCTACGATCAAGATCCAGATGCAAATAGACGTGTATTAAAAACCGATGTGGCAAATACGATGACAAGATTACTTAGGGGAGTAGTTACAAATGGTACAGGTCGTGGTGCCGCCATTGGTGAAGGTGAAGCCGGGAAAACAGGAACCACCGATAAAAACGTTGATCTGTGGTTTATTGGTTTTGTCCCCAATCGCCGCCTAGTGACGGGGATCTGGCTGGGTAATGATGATAATAAACCCACGAATGGTAGTAGCGCCCAAGCTGCACAGTTGTGGGGAAGTTATATGGGTAGAGTAGTTAAATAGGTAAAACCAGATTGTAGAGACGTAGCACTGCTACGTCTCCACAACAGTCTTATTTTCAAGGATATAGGACTTACGCACTGTACAAAAGGGCTATAGTGTGTATTAACGTGGATCCCTTGTTCGGTTCCTTTTACCAATTACCCTTTCTTGGTTTATGTCCCTTGATGGGGAATAGAAAAACAAGCTTTAAGCGCTGAAAACCATACCATTTTGATTTTTCTGTCAATGCGTAAGTCCTAGGATATTTGACGATTATCAGAATCCCATCACCTGATATCAACCCTTCACGCATACAACCTGTTTCAAAGTAGCAACAACCTTCACTAAGTCAGATTGTTGGTTCATCACTTCCTCAATTGACTTGTATGCACCCGGAATTTCATCCAAAATCCCTTCATCTTTGCGGCACTCCACACCCTCAGTTTGTTTCACCAAATCATCTAGGGTGTAAACATTTTTAGCCTTAGTTCTGGACATCAACCTTCCAGCACCATGACTACAAGAACAAAAGCTATTAGCGCAGCCTTTACCCTGAACAATGTAGGATTTTGCCCCCATTGAACCAGGTATGATGCCGTAGTCGTTTTCTTGTGCGCGAACAGCACCTTTGCGGGTTACATATACCTCTTCGCCAAAATGTACTTCCTTCTCAGCATAGTTGTGGTGACAGTTCACCTCTAATAGAGGTTTACTTTGTTTTCCACCTGCTACATGTTTTTCAACAATCCGCTTAAATCTTGCCATCATCACATCACGGTTGACTTTGGCGTAATTTTGTGACCACTGTAAATCGTGCCAATATGCTTTGAATTCATCTGTTCCGGCAATAAAGTAAGCCAAATCTGGATCAGGTAATTTGTTACCTGCCATTTTCGCCAACTCTTTGGCAGTACCGATGTGGCACTGGGCGAGTTTATTCCCAATATTCCGTGAACCAGAATGTAACATCAACCAAACTTGATTTTCACTGTCGAGACACACCTCAATGAAGTGATTACCCCCACCCAGTGAACCCATTTGTCGCATGGCTTTAACTTCCAAATCTTGCACACCTTTGTGTAAGTTGTTGAAATCTCGCCATCTTTGCCAGTTACTAACTGTCTTTTCGACATCAGGGTTTTCATTAAAGCCAGTGGGAATCGCTGCTTCAATATCTAAGCGTATTTTCTTCAGTTTACCTTCCAGTTGATCACCATTAAATGGGGTTTTAATTGCAGCCATCCCGCAACCAATATCAACACCCACAGCAGCCGGAATTACTGCCTCTTTTGTGGCGATAACTGAACCAACTAAGGCACCTTTACCCAAGTGAACATCAGGCATCAATGCCACATGTTTGAATACAAATGGTAAGGATGCGACATTTTTCGCCATCTTGGTTTCTTCACTACCCAGGGGGTGATTTGCCCAAGATAATACAGGGGATGGGCTGGAAAGTTCTAATTTTTCGTAAGCCATGATTTTAGTTTTTTCGTATTTATATTAGTTGTAGTTAGAGTGTAGTTTTAGTTTGTTATTTCATAGTTTTTGATAAGAAAATAAATTATATATGCAAAAGTAAAACCCATTTTTAATGAGCTAAATCATCTCACCGATTGATAGCAAAATACAGAATTTTACTGATATTTTTTAGTTAACAAAATGTGTATATTCAAGATGTAGTATTAATGTAATACACAATGGATATCTATGTCAACCATGACTATACCTATTTATAAATATAGGAATCCGGTTTGGTTTGTGAATCTATCTGTTGGGGTGAGGGAGTAGTGAGTAGAAACTGTACTGAGTTTTGTAAGCGCGGAGCGCAGGCTACGCCAACAATATTCAAATAGGATTCCTATAGTCTATTAATTTTAGGTTTTCCAGAAATATATAAAGTTGCGATTAAGTTGATTTTCCGCACAAAATCGCTCTCTTCACAAAAATTGCTTTCAGTTTATTTTCTCTTCAAAAATAAAATACGTAGCCGCACTGTGGCAAATAAGCAATATTAAATACCAGTATTGAATATAAATAAAAACTATTTTCGCTAAAAAATCTCTGTTTGTTGGGTTTTTGATTAATTTTTAGCAATTTTAATTGATTTAAAAAATAAAAAGAGGATTATATATGACTTTGGATAATGCTGGGAATACCTTGGGTGCTGCGAGAAAGCTGAACCTTACATCCACGACACAAACATTTACAGATTTTGTCGGTGCAAGTGATTTAAACGATATTTATAGTTTTAGCCTCAGCAGTCGTCTTAGTTTAAACCTCGCTGTTAGTGGTTTAAGCGCAAATGCAGACGTGCAGATTATTCAAGATAAAAACTTCAACGGGGTTTTTGATGTTTCCAGGGAAGTTATTACTAGTTCTTATTTAACTGGAACTTCTAATGAATCGATTAAAACAGCTTTAGATGCGGGGAATTACTTCATTCGTGTTTTTCCAGGAGCGGGAGCGAATACCAATTATAACTTGGGTGTTAGTGCGGCATCATTTAGCGATCGCGTGTTGGAATTAACCAATGCAGAGAGAGCCAAGGTTGGACTATCAGCCTTGAAGTTAAACTCACAACTTAACCAAGCAGCACAAAGTCATAGTCAAGATATGGCTTTACGTGACTACTATAGTCATACGGGGGCTAATGGATCTCGGTTTAGCGATCGCATTTCGGCTACAGGCTATAAATTCTCTGCTGCTGCTGAAAACATTGCGGCAGGATACGTAACACCTGAAGACGTTGTTCAAGGCTGGATGAATAGCTCAGGACATAAAGCTAATATCCTGAATGCCAACTACAAAGATATCGGAATTGGTCACTACTACCTTGCAAATGATAGGGGAGCAGTTAATTACAATAACTATTGGACGCAAAATTTTGGTGTTTCCTCACAACCTGTTAACACAGTACCAACTGCTTTACAATTTGGACTCGAAAAAACTGCTTACACCAATACCGAAACCCTGAAAATTAGTAATGGTTGGGTATTCGACGGTAACGGTGCAACCGATATTAATCGAGTTGATTTCAAAATCAAACGAGCAAATGGCACATTTGTAGACACAGCAGATATTTTTAGTACCACTCCTGCTACTTCTGATAACCGTTGGGGACAGTTTAATTACAGCTTGAATTTAGCAGGATTAAATTTGGCAACTGGTAATTACAGTTTGTGGGCAGTTGCTTACGATAAAGCTGGTGCGCTAAGTAATGTTTTTGAGCGTCAATTTAATCTTACCGTCCCAAATGCCGTACCAAATAACCTACTATTTGGACTTGAAAAAATTGCTTACACCAATACCGAAACCCTGAGAATTAATAATGGTTGGGTATTTGATGCTAATGGTGCAACTGATATTAATCGAGTTGATTTCAAAATTAAACGAGCAGATGGCACATTTTTAGATACGGTAGATATTTTTAGTGTCACTTCTGCCACTTGGGATAACCGTTGGGGACAATTTAATTACGGATTGAATTTAGCAGGATTAAATCTTGCATCTGGGAATCATAGTTTATGGGCTGTTGCTTATGATAAAGCTGGTGCTGTCAGTAATGTTGTTGAGCAAAAATTTAGTCTTGTTCCACCACCAACATCAACATATAATTCCACCTCTGGTTATGGTTTAATCAACGCAGCAGCAGCAGTTGCTAAAGCAATTGGTCAAAATACCTTTGCGGATGTAACTAACCTGGGTGGAAATGACTGGGGTGCAGATTTAGTCAAAGCACCAGAAGTCTGGGCAAAAGGATATACGGGTAAAGGTATTGTTGTTGCAGTTCTTGATACTGGGGTTGATTACAACCATACTGACTTAAAGGGAAATATCTGGACTAACAGTCGAGAAATTATTGGAAATGGTAAGGATGATGATGGAAACGGCTTTGTTGATGATGTATACGGTTGGAATTTCCATGATAAAAACAACAAGACTTTAGATACTCATGGTCATGGAACTCATGTTGCTGGAACTATTGCTGGGGTAAGAAATAACTTTGGTGTTACTGGTATTGCTTATGATGCCAAAATTATGTCGGTGAAAGTTCTCGGAAATGAGGGAGGTAGTAGTTTAAGTGTTGCAGGAGGAATTCGCTATGCTGTCAACAATGGAGCTAACGTCATTAATATGAGTTTGGGTAGCAATTCCCCATCAAGTGATATTTTAGCAGCATTACAATATGCGAGCAGTAAAGGTGTAATAGTTGTGATGGCAGCAGGAAATGATAGATTGACATTACCTGGTTTTCCTGCTCGTTATGCTGATAAATGGGGAATTGCAGTTGGTGCTGTCGATAGAAACAATAATATGGCTTCTTTCTCTAATCGTGCTGGTTCCAATCCACTCGCTTATGTAACTGCACCAGGAGTTAGTATCTATTCAACTATACCCGGTAATGGATATAGTTTTATGAGTGGTACTTCTATGGCTGCACCTCACGTTGCAGGGGTTGTGGCTCTGATGTTGAGCGCTAATCGCAGTTTATCAGATAGTCGAGTGCGGGAAATTGTCACGCAGTCAGCTTTTAATGGACAAAATTCTGCTTTTGTTACAAACAATGCTCTGAGTACAAGCACTGTTAACACAAAAACATCATTGGCTTATAGTATCAATCAAAACACTTTTTCTTCAACAACCCCCAAGATCGTTAATTTGAAGACCGACCTTAACGCTGTTTATTCTTTCAAGGAAGGTAATATGTTTGCAAATCCAATAAATTGGCTACAGTCTACAAGCTTTTATCAAAAAATCCAGTTAGAAAGCGCAGCAAACCCTCAAACAATATTGAATCTTGATAAAAAGCACTTGCTTCAATAACTTTGATTTTAAAGATTAATTGTTTGCGATCGCGTTTCCATACCATACAGAATAAAGTGCGATCGCCTTTATATCCGGAGTGCGATCGCATTTCCATTCTCATGCACGATCTGCTAGTGCGATCGCATTTTTATCTAGTTTTTGACAGAGTGCGATCGCTTTTCTCTGTTTGTGGATAAGTTACTATTAGTAGCCTTGATGTTGGGTTACACAAAGCCTCCACCCAACCTACATTTAGTTACTGCGATCGCGTTTCTGGTTACGTTAGGCTATAATTCAGTATTCTTCAAGGAAAGCAGATGAACTGGAAGCTTGACGAAGCCCAACAAAAACTCTCTCTTGTGATTGATGCGATCGCGTTTTTTGACTGAGTTAGTAAGACTCCGATAACTGCGATTGTATAATGGAGCCAACCAGCATGAAGGCGAATTTATGAATGCCAAACAAAAAATAATTGAAGAGATAGAAAACGTACCAGAAGAAATTATATGTGAGGTATTGGACTTTTTGCTATTTTTGAAAGCTAAAGAAGATAAAGAAGATTTAGAAGATGCCAAAGCTGCATTAAAAGAAGCACAAGAAGTTGGTACGATTTCCTTGGGTGAACTCAAAAGGGAACTAGGTTTGTGAGTTACGAAGTAGAAATTGCTCCAGCAGCAAAAAGACAGATAAAAAAATTACCTATTGATGTTCAACAGAAAGTTGTTGCCAAATTAGAAGAGCTTGCTTTTGAACCTCGTCCTGATGGTGTGAAAAAATTAGAAGGTTCAGATAATTTATACAGAGTCAGATTGGAAAAATATCGAATAATTTACGAAATACAAGATAGTTTCCTATTAGTCACAGTGGTGAAAGTAAAACATCGTCGAGATGCCTATAGATTCTGAACAACGTTTTAGTTAGCGTTACAAGTTTGACGCGATCGCTTTTCTCTGTTTGTGGATAAGTTACTATTAGTAGGCTTGATGTTGGGTTACGCACTCGCTGATACCGAACCTGCATTTAGTTACTGCGATCGCGTTTTGTATTCAGAGTGCGATACCTACGATTGTAAACTATACACTATATAATCATTTGACCTAGTTTTTTCAGTAAAATTAAAACATCATATAATTCATTTTCTCGTTTATATAAAGTTAATCTATCTGACAAACCATAAACTGGTGTATTGTCAATAATCACTAATTTTAAAAATTGAAAGTCTTCACCATTAGTGACAAACCCATAAACATTTTTTGGTGGATTTTGAATTAAATTGGGGCTGGAAAGCATATATATCAAAGCTTTAGGGATTGCTTTTTGTAGAGAAAAGTTTGTCCTTTTTGACTCAATTACCAACAGCCAAAACTGTTTATATAAAACTAATACATCAATTCTGCCTTTAATTATTTCTTTTTGAATTCCATTGTTTTCTTCATCATCTGTAATAGCAATGTCTTCACTAATTTCTATTGGTTCTTCCGTTGCAATCTGAAAGGGTGAACGATAAAATCCGGCTAAATCCAGTAATGGAGATAAAACCACTAACTTTACCGCTTCTTCTAAAAGCGGAGAATTTTCAACTAAACTAATATAGTTTGTTTTCACACGCTCTAAGTATTGCTTTTCCAAATCCGTCAGTTCTGGTAAATACTCCAAACATTCATCAAAAAAATTGTCGTCGGTAGACTTTTGTAAGCTAAATTTTTCCTTTAAATCAGCAAGAGTGACATCTTGAGGTTGAATAATTTTAGGCATAATTTTTATAGCGATCGCGTTTGTTGAGTTTGGCGGTTTATGCGAAGCTTGCGCGACGAAAGTCTTTCGCACTTCCATTACCACCCATAATAAAGCGCGATCGCTCTTGAAAATGAAGATTAAAAGGTTAAGCATTGAGCGAAGTCAAGATGCATCTTACAATCTAAAAGGTATCCTGTATCCCACAGATAACGCTCAAGCCAAATAAATAAAATAATTATGCAAACCCTGACTTCTCAAATTCATACCTCTAGTGTTTCCCCCCGTGTCGCTTCCGTTAGTCGTACTACAGGTGAAACTGATGTTCAAGTTAGCATTAATTTAGATGGCACGGGCGTTTGTCATGCAGCAACTGGAATCCCATTTTTGGATCACATGCTACATCAAATCTCCTCCCATGGACTGATTGACTTAGATGTTCGTGCCACTGGAGATTTACATATAGATGATCATCACACCAATGAAGATGTAGGTATTACCTTGGGGCAAGCATTACATCAAGCATTAGGCGATCGCAAAGGTATTGTTCGCTTCGGGAATTTTCTCGCACCTTTGGATGAAGCGCTGGTACAGGTTGCTTTAGATTTTTCTGGCAGACCCCACCTTAGCTATGGATTGCAAATTCCAACCCAACGTGTTGGTACCTATGATACGCAGTTAGTTCGAGAGTTTTTTGTGGCAATTATTAATCACAGCCAAACAACGCTGCATATTCGTCAACTCGATGGCATTAATTCTCATCATATCATCGAAGCTACATTTAAAGCCTTTGCTAGGGCGATGCGAATGGCTGTAGAAGTTGATCCCCGTCGTGCTGGTGCGATTCCCAGTTCCAAAGGGATGATTTAACATTCTGCGAGAAACCCGGTTTTATTTTTTTTAGATCATTGCGACGTAAGTAAGCAATCTCAAAATCTGCTGCCCAGGGTTGTCGCGGTGCCAGGAAAAACCGGGTTTCTCGGATTGCTAGTTTTGGGTGGGCTAACTGGGAATTTTGCGTAAAACAGGCTGAAATTCCGCTTTGTTGAGGGTTGCGAAATATAGTTCTACTTCTAGATTTGAATAGCGATCGCTTATTAAATCAAAAGCTCTGTTTAAATAATCTGTGTGTACTTCTAACTCTCTTTGTGGATCCTTGCTTAAGTTAGGATCGATCATACTTGCATAGGCACCACAGTCTTGATGATCGATCACAATTACTTTTTTAATTTGATGTAATCGATAGGATAAATCTAACTGATCCCAAAATGCTTCTGCATCAGATGGGTGGGGAAAGCCGCTTATAGCCAGGGAAGCACCTGCTAAAGCTGTCCAATCATATTCACCCCACAGATGTTTCTTTGATAAAAACAAACGTTCTGCTGTAAAAAACCTAAAATCAATACAACTAAGCACTAAAGCTTGAGGTTTAACAGTTGCTGCCTTTGCGGATGCTGCTGATTGTAAAATAGTCAGGGCGAATGCTCCAGGTAAGAAAGATTTCAGGAAATCACGACGACTAGCTGAGGAATGACAACACGGACATTGTGTGGTTTTTGATGGATTGGGAGAATTTTCCACTTTATTTACTGTTCAATTAATTGGTCAACAGTTGGTCAACGCGATCGCTATTAAGCTAAAATGAAGTATTAGATACATAATTTCACTATTTTAGCTGTCGCGTGAGGTTAAACAGTGCGCTCGCGTTCCCAACAAGTTGGTTCTCCGGAAAGTCCCGATCTTACCCAGTCGAATATTCCCCCTGTGGCTTCTAATCAGCAGCCGAAACGGGCATCAGGTGGTTTTGCTCTACTTGATAGTTTAGAGCGTCACGGCGTTGAATATATTTTTGGTTATCCTGGTGGCGCGATTTTACCTATTTACGATGATCTATATAAGGTAGAAAGCGCTGGAAGTATTATTAAACACATTCTAGTCAGACATGAGCAAGGAGCAGCACATGCTGCCGACGGTTATGCCCGTGCTACAGGTAAAGTAGGTGTGTGCTTTGGTACATCTGGACCAGGCGCAACCAATTTAGTTACAGGTATCGCCACCGCTTACATGGATTCCATCCCTATGGTGATTGTCACCGGACAGGTAGGAAGACCAGTGCTTGGTTCTGATGCTTTCCAAGAAACCGATATTTATGGGATTACGCTGCCAATAGTAAAACATTCCTACATTATCCGTGATACTGCTGATATTGCTAGGATTGTGGCAGAAGCATTTTACATTGCAAGTACTGGTAGACCAGGACCTGTACTAATTGACGTTCCCAAGGATGTCGCCTTAGAAGAGTTTGATTATATCCCTGTAGAACCGGGTACAGTAAAACTATCGGGATATCGCCCCACAGTTAAGGGAAATCCTCGTCAAATCAATGCAGCATTGCAGTTAATTAAAGAAAGTCGCCGCCCATTATTGTATGTTGGCGGTGGCGCGATCGCATCCAACGCCCATGAGGAAATTCAACAACTAGCTGAGTTGTTCAATATGCCTGTCACCACCACTTTGATGGGAATTGGTGCTTTTGATGAACATCACCCCCTATCTGTCGGCATGTTGGGAATGCATGGC
Organism: Calothrix sp. PCC 6303; assembly: GCF_000317435.1. NCBI lineage: Bacteria > Bacillati > Cyanobacteriota > Cyanophyceae > Nostocales > Calotrichaceae > Calothrix > Calothrix sp. PCC 6303. Next base: position 3,872,219 of record NC_019751.1, on the reverse strand, counting down.
ACCGCCTATGCCAATTTCGCCGTTACCGATTGCGATCTCCTAATCTGCGTTGGCGCTCGCTTTGATGACCGGGTTACAGGTAAACTAGATGAATTCGCCTCCCGCGCGAAAGTCATCCATATCGATATTGATCCCGCTGAAGTTGGGAAAAATCGTGTTCCCGAAGTCCCCATCGTTGGCGATGTCAAAAAAGTTCTCAAAGACTTATTGAAGCGTTGCAAGGAAACAGGAATTAAAAGTACTGCCAAGCAAACCCAAGAGTGGCTCAACCTAATCAACCGTTGGAAAGAAGATTTCCCCCTAGTTGTTCCCCACCATGCTGACAGTATTTCTCCCCAAGAAGTCATTGTGGAAGTTGCTAATCAAGCACCCCATGCATTCTACACTACTGATGTGGGACAACATCAAATGTGGGCGGCACAATTCCTCAAAAACGGTCCCCGTCGTTGGATTTCCAGCGCTGGCTTAGGAACAATGGGCTTTGGTGTTCCCGCCGCTATGGGTGCAAAGGCTGCATTCCCAGATGAAGATGTAGTTTGTATCAGTGGTGATGCTAGTTTCCAAATGTGTTTACAAGAACTGGGGACTTTATCACAATACAACCTAGCGGTCAAGACAATAATCCTAAATAACGGCTGGCAGGGGATGGTACGGCAATGGCAACAAGCCTTTTATGGTGAAAGATATTCCAGTTCCAATATGGAAGTGGGAATGCCAGACGTAGAATTATTGTGCCAGGCTTACGGTATCAAAGGCATGATCGTTAACAAACGGGAAGACTTAGCCGCAGCAATCACCGAGATGTTAGCCCATCCAGGTCCGGTTGTGATGGATGTCCGCGTTACTAGGGATGAAAATTGTTATCCTATGGTAGCCCCAGGGAAAAGCAACGCCCAAATGATCGGTTTACCGAAACAGATGCCAAAACCTGGAGATGAGCCAATTTTCTGTAGCAACTGTGGTGCAAAAAATACGGCACTAAACAATTTTTGTCCAGAGTGCGGGACAAAACTTTAAAATCAGTGAACAGCGAACAGTTCCCAGACATCATTTAGATGATTGGTGCATAACACAGTATCGATGTTTGTAGGGTGTGTTAGGACGATAAGTCCGTAACACACCTCTAACATTAGTTAACGCTGAACAGTCATGATTTAGATGATTGGTGAATAACACAGTATCGATGTTCGTAGGGTGTGTAAAGCCCTCCGGGCATGGCTAAGTGCAAAGCACACGCTAGAGGACGATAGTCCGTAACGCACCATTGTTTATTTGTTAGTTTATTTTCTGCTATTCCTAATTAAAAGATCAATACCTCTGCCAAATTAAGAGGATTCAACGCCCGTAGAAACGTGATGAATACGCCCTAAAGAAGTAAGCTTGGCAAAAATCCGGGTTAATAAAATAGGCTCAGGGATTTCTGGAAGCATTTTTAAGATCTCATGGACATATCGAAAGCCACGATAATGAGCCTTAAGATCAATAATGCCGGAGTCAGGATTCAGGATGCGGAAATCAGCGAGAAGATGATGAGATAAATTAACCATAAAGAATGCTAGATTAGCAGCATTAGTCACCGCAGTTTGACCGATGTTCATAAAGTCTTCCAATCCCCAAAATTGCTTGGCATCACGGAAGTTAAACTCGATCTGAAAGCGTAGTCTGTAGTAGTCAATTATTTTCTCAGATGACAACTTTAGGTCACTAGAAAACAGAATTACGTGACTGCGAGCATTAGTTTTCAGATTTGTTTTCACCAAAATAACTACATTCAGTGACTGGGCAAATTCTTTGTGCAGTAAAGTAGCTTGGTAAGTATCGGTTTGGATATCCTCTTCGATACTACTTTGACGCAAATATTCATCAGAAATATTACGCCAGTCTAGTTTATCTCCGTATTTACGGCGTGAACGATGATTAGGGTCAGGATTTTGGTAAGGTATGTATAATGCTGAATCGTGGCGTAACTTGGAAATTATATGTAAGTTGACCTGTCGAGCCATCTGCAAAGCATTATTGTTTCCAAAATGACCATCTAAGACTAAGTAAGTCAGTGGAATAAAGTTAGCTACCAGCTTGACTAGCTCATTAATCATCTTCTTAATTCTGAGTAATTCAGACGTGAGAATTACTTCGGTCTTGTTTTTATTTTTACTCCCTTTTGGTCGTCCACGTCCATGTTTTTCTTTGGCTTTTATTTCTGGTCTTAACGATACGCTACTTTTTTCTATATCGCTCTTTATCACCTGTTCTACCTGAATTGGAAATGAGTGCCTTTGTTCAACACTTACTAATGATAATGTAAAGAAAGATAGCCCTGATATTGGCTTACTTACTAGGCTGGAAAAGAATCTATCCAACCCATAAGTTTTTTTCCCGGATTTACTTACTACAACTTCATCTCCTGCAAGTAAATACACCTCATTCGCACGGAACAAATGCTTGCGGAAAAATAGCCAAAACAATGTCGCCCAAGGGATTACCGTATGAAAAAATCTCAACATCGTCCGATAACTACCACCACTACCTGTCCAACGAGAAATTCCCAACATAGTGACTCGCCCGCTCATCGCTAACATTGCCAAGATTATTTGGTTCAATTGCTTCATCGTTGTAGCATTTATCTGCGGCAGGAAGCACTGTAACAATGATAAAATGTCAAACATGGGCGCACATAGTGGTTTTTGAGTTGTCGTTGTGAGAGACAATAACTCTACTACGAAACGCCCTACCTCTTCCTCTTCATCCTCTTACTTTGGCGAAGGTATTGAAAGATAAAAGATATTTGTCTGGCAAAATGATTTGTGTAGCAAATTTATAGGAAAATCTTTCAATACCAGGTAATTTTCCTTACCCTACCAATTCATGATGATTAGACCTCTGTCTCTATTACTACTTTTAGTGGGTAGCCAGTTTCTGGGCTTAAGCAAAAACGCTCTTGCTCAAACTGCCCCACCAAGTACAACACCCACACCAGTTGCACCACTAAACACACCTAAATCCATTTGTCCAGCCCAACTAGCAACTAATATCGATAGTGTTGTGAATCGCACTGTATTTAGTCGTGTTCGTTGGGGTATTTTAGTACAAAATTTAGCGTCTGGACAAACCCTATATAGTCGTGATGCTCAAAAATATTTTACACCTGCTTCTAATACCAAATTACTCACAACTGCCGCTGTACTCCAACAATTAGGAGCAAATTTCCGGTTTCGCACCTCAATTTATCAACAGGGAAATGGAGTTTTTCGAGTTGTAGGTAGGGGAGATCCCAGTATTAAAGATGCACAACTTCGGGAATTAGGAAGACAACTCAAAGCTAAGGGTATTATCAATATCAAAAAACTCATTGCTGATGACAGCTATGTTTTTGGTGATGTAGTTATACCTAGTTGGCAATGGGAAGATCTCCAATCAAATTATGGCGCACCTTTTGGTAGTTTCATCGTCAATGAGAATGTTTTTAATATTCGACTTGTACCCCAATCGGTTGGTAAACCATTACAAATTTCCTGGGTGGAACCTAACGAAGCAGGAATCTGGAAAATTCTCAACCTATCTACAACCGCAGCGAATAATCAAGCAACTGATTTGGGTGTGAGTCGTGATTTGTCGGGAAATATCCTGAAAGTTCAAGGAAAACTTGCAGCTAATGCTAATCCTTTTAGGTTAACTTTGCCTGTAGTTGATCCCAATTACTTCTTTTTACGTCGTTTGCGTACCGCTTTAGCTGCTGAAGGTGTAAGTTTGGGTACAACTGCTGTGGAAACTGGGGGAACTACACAACAGGAAGTTGCAGCAATTCAATCACCACCATTGTCACAGTTGGTGGCAGAAACTAATATTAATAGTAATAATTTGTATGCAGAATCACTGCTGAATGCATTAGCGGTGAAACAAACCAGAAAACCTCAACAAACAACTTCAGGTTTAGGTTTGGAAGTTTTGAAAACAACTTTAACTCAAATGGGAGTTAATCAAGCAGGTTATTTTATTGTTGATGGTTCTGGTTTATCTCGCAAAAATTTAATTAGTCCAGAAGCACTGGTACAGACATTACGGGGAATGGCAAAATCTCCTAATATTGGTGTATATCGAGCTTCTTTACCAATTGCCGGGAAAACTGGAACGTTAAAGTTTAGATTTCGTGGAACTACTGCTGAGGGGATTGTTTTAGCAAAAACGGGAACTGTTGGAGGTGTCGTTTCTCTTTCTGGTTATGTGAATGCAGCAAATTATGAGCAGCTTGCATTTAGCATTATTGTGAATCAAACTGAGCAACCTGCTACTGTTTTACGTCAAGCTATTGATGATATGGTAGTGATTTTAACGCAGTTGAAAAGGTGCTAAATTGTTGTAGAGACGTGATATATCACGTCTCTGTTAAAATCCTGAATTAAAAATTTTTAACGCAAAGAAACGCAGAGTATTTTTGATAGGTTTTTTATTTTTTGCGAAGTTTTTTGTTGAGTAATTTCTGTAAGTCTTGTAAGCTGTAACCGAGAATTTTTCCGGTGGTGTTGAGTTTATATCCAGCTAGGAATAATCCGACAGCAGCAATGATTGCTAATAAGTTGACGGAAGCGAAGATGTTTGCGGTGAATAAAATGATCGCAATTCCTGCGGCAATTAGTAACCATCCCCAGTTTTGATTAAAGCGACGTTGAAATAAAAATACTGCTCCTGCTATGCATAGTAGTACACCGGGAATTCTGACAAAAATTCCGATTTTGGTGTTTGCGGCAATGATAATTACTGATGCAACCATTAATGCTAAACCCACAAGTCTGTTAGTTTTGTTGACTTGATTTGTTTGGGTATATTTGGCAAGTTTTGGTTGAAAAACTGTTGCCTGCGATGCTATAGTTTTTGTTGATTCCGGGTTTTGGTGGTTTTGGAAAATAAAGCTGACTTTTTCTTCTTTACCTAGTGATATGATATCGCCTAATTTTAATGGGTAGCGTTCTCCAATTTCCAGTTTTAAATGATTTAAATATGTCCCATTTGTACTACCTGGATCGACTAAATAATAACTATCTGCTTCTATTTTAATTTGGGCATGAATCCGCGACACAATATCGCTGTGAGGTAAGTGAGTTACATCTATATTGGATGGAATTTCTTCACCTTGTTTGCCAATTTGAATTATGCCTTGATTGCCAAATAATTTGAATCTACTGCTACTTTGAATATGAAATAGCTCTAAATCTAATTCGCTGCTACTGGTCATATCTATAGTTATTTATATAAATCAACATCTGATCTTGCTTCCATTATGCGATGACGAATATCGCATAACGAAACTATAGCTATTTTATCGAGAAACTTGAAAAGTTACGCAATACTACCACGTTTACGTGCTTCTTTGTAGGAAGTTCCCACATTTCTCAACCCAGCTTTAATCATTTGCCGTTCTAAAAGTGAAAAAAATCGGGTTTTATCTCCTCCCCGTACAACAGCTTGATTATGTGCTTCCGCAATTGCCACAGGATAGCCGTATCCTTTTTGCACCTGTGCTAGGGTTAATCCCAAAGCTTCATTAAATAGCTCTGTATCTTCTACTACCCAATTTGGTATTTCTATTCTGGCAACTTCGGTACCTACATGCACATAACAGAAGTAAATTTGTTGTCCTTGATATAACTCCAGAATCCTGCTATTACTTTGCCATAGGGGTCCCCGCTGTCCGGGTTTCAGTTGGGTACTCCAAAGTGTACTATCACGCAATGGGTCAAAAACTTTACAGGGTAATTTCGCGTTTTGATCTGAGCAAAAACTCATACAATCAGGAGTTGGATGGGTACAAGCGGCAAATCGTAAAAAGTTGGTTGCTTCAACGTTACGGGAAGCACTCAAATATCCCATCAAAGGTACTTTCGCAGCTTTCATTTGTTCCCAAGCTGCCAAAATTGGGGGTAAAATTGTTTCCCTTGCTTCTAGGGGAAGTTGTTCTAAAAACCAGTAAATTAAAGAACCATCCACCATTGCTAAGGTGGGAATCCGAGGAGGGAGAGATTCGCTAAACAGGGGTAAATTTGCTGTTGATAATTCGGGATTTTTCTTGACTTTCTGATTCAGATTTTCACCCCTAGCTACTGCACAAGATAATTCTGCCAAAACCACAGCTTCGCTAGCGGTGCGACGATAACCCATCCATTCTTCGGTGCGAATTCCCCATTTGCGAGATTCATACAGGTCTTCGGCACGGTAAAATACTTCTGGCAAGCTATCAAGCAACGGTTGTTTATTCTGCCCATAGTGTAAAACCACCCTACCAATATTCAGGAGATAGCAGTAAGCAATTTCATGGTGATTGGGTGCTATCTGTGAACCATCGGTGGCAATTACAGTATGTACTTTTGGGGGAACTGGAATATCAATGCAGGTGTTGAGGGGTTCTAATGGTGTAGCATTGGCAAAGAGAATGCGATCGCGCCATTTATCCTGAGCGTTAACTAGTTCATCCTGTCGTGTAAACGCATCCCGAAGGTATTTTTCTGCCAATTCCAAACGCTTCTGACTAGCGACAGTTTCCTGTGTCAGGTGTTGACTCAATCCTTGGATTTGACGGGCAAGTTTAGTTAAGTCAAGCATAATTTTCCATCTCAACTCGAAATTCTGGGATGACTTGAGAATTTATCCTAGGTCATTTTTTCTCGGATTTATGTAAAGCCTACGGCATACATGAAACGGGTAGCATGACTGAATAGCGTCAATTTTGTCATAATTTAGGGATGGTGCGTGACGCTACAAGTATTATAACTACGTACAAAATTTATTTAAGCGTCACACACCCTACAATGGAAAATGTGTCAGTAAGTCCTAATTTTAGTCAAAACTTTTTTTGATGATAAATTAGCCTTCAGTATAGAACAAAAAGCCTTAGAAGCTATCCATAAAGTAAACTTTAAATTGTCCTGTAGCTTTGCAGTATCCGAGAAAGAATGCTATTCAACTTCTAATTCAGGTATGATGCGGTGGTGATGCAGAATGCGATCGCACTTGCGAAAAGAACCATGAATAAGTCTGTTTTTTCTAGCTTTGTTTCTGTTGGTAGGTATCCATTATAACCACGAGCTAACATCGCCCCATAAACCCGTTCGGCTCGCTCTAAACTGCGTAAATATAAGCTACCAATCATTGCCGCACTGGCATAACGTAACCATTTCGCTTTACCTGCCAGCCCACGCAATTCAGCACTACGCTGCATATTTTTAACTTCATCTACAAGTATTTCTATGTACTGCCCTGCTAACAGGAGATTTTCTTTTAATCCCCTAGGTAAAGGCAGACTTGCTAGGGCAATACTGAGGGAGTGGGGTGGCAAAGTTAATAAAAAACTATTGATTGCCAGTAAACAAGTTAGGGAACGTAGCAATAAAAAGCTAGCTCGTTCCCATCCTAAGGGTAAAGCAATAAAAGAGAGAAAAAGTAACTCTGTACCCAATAATTGAGCCAGTTGCCTCGATGGTACTCGTAAACTGAGCGCCCAAATTAATGCGATCGCGCTATAGCTACAAAGGTAGTACCAGCTATTTAGTTTCAGGAAAGCACAGCCAATGACAATTATCAGTGATAAATACAGCTTTAACGCCATTATTCCCCGTTTTCTGCCCATTCTCCCCTAGGCTTGACAATTTGCGCTAAAACGAAAGCAATACCAAAGCAAACTCCAGAACCTACTACCCCAGCAATGCTAGTACCAATTTTGCTTAAGCCGGAAATTTCATAATCAGCGAAGGGAGTTGGTGTCACCACACGGACATTTTCTGCTAATTTTTCAAAGCCTTGAGTTTGAGCTACCCAATCCAAACCATCGGGAAATGTGGAAGCAAATAGGGATAGTACCCCAGCTACTAACAGAATACTAACAACTGGTACCAAAAATCCCCGAAACTGTCGTTGTTCTCCTGGAAGTAAATCGGGTCGAGTTTTTGCTAAGTAACTTAGCACACCACCAGTAACTAAACCTTCACCGACACCAATTAAAACATGGATACTACTCATTGCTGGTAAAACAACGTTAATTGGTGCCGTGTTGGAAATAGCTAGTTCTAGAGAAGCGAAAATTGCCGCAACTACAACACTAATTCCCGCAGCAATCCCCCCAGCTAAGGGTAAACGTCCTCTAGAACCTCCAAGTAACCGCTGCAAAGTTTGAGTTAAACCCCAACCAACCCAAACCCCCACCAATCCCATGTTCAAAATATTAGCTCCCAATGCCGTAATTCCACCGTCAGCAAATAGCACTGCTTGGATAATTAAAACTGTTGATATGCATAGGGTTGCTGACCAGGGACTACCGAGAATTATCGCTGCTAATGTCCCGCCCAAGAGGTGTCCACTAGTACCACCTGTCACCGGGAAATTAATCATCTGAGCAGCGAAAATAAAAGCCGTAGTTAAGCCCAAAATCGGAGCTAGACGAATTCCATACGCCATTTTAGACTTGTTGAGGGATAATGCGATCGCACCTGCACTCAATGCACCAGTTGTCCCAGCTACCAACGGAGAAATAAAACCATCAGGAATATGCATAATTTCAATTGGAAGTAAGCTCTGATTTCTAAAGTATCAGATTTTGCCCGTTAGCAAGTTGTGTTGGGAAAATCGCACTAACTAATGTAGCGACTATCTTAGTTGTCAAGTGCGATCGCTTGAAAGCCAAAATAGTCGCTACGAAACTCAAATTACTACATACCCATAATTTCGTAACCTGCATCTACATATATAACTTGCCCGGTGATTCCACTTGATAAATCGCTACATAAAAAAGCAGCTGTGTTGCCAACTTCGGTTTGAGTTACGGTACGACGCAGAGGAGCAGTGGCTTCCACATGGTGAATCATGTCTAGAATACCACCAACAGCACTAGAAGCTAGGGTGCGAATTGGTCCAGCAGAAATGGCATTCACACGGATGTTATCAGGACCAAGTTCGGCAGCAAGGTAGCGAACACTGGCTTCTAAACCAGCTTTGGCAACACCCATGACATTATAGTTAGGAATGGCACGAACACCACCAAGATAAGTTAGGGTAATAATGCTACCACCTTCACTCATCAAAGGTTTGGCAGCACCTGCTAGTTGTGCCAAAGAATAGGTACTGATTTCTAAAGCGGTATTAAATCCAGCACGGGAGGTTTGGCTAAATCCACCTGTCAAATCATCTTTGTTAGCAAAAGCTAAACAATGGATCAAAATATCTAATTTGTCCCACTTTTGACTAATTGCCTCAAAAGTGGATGCAATTTGCTCATCGTTTTGCACATTACAGGGTAAAAATAGGCTGGGATTGAGGGGTTCCACTAGTTCGGCAACCTTTTTTTCCATTTTCCCTTTTTCATCGGGTAAATATGTAATCCCCAAATTTGCGCCAGCTTTGTGAAGTTGTTGAGCAATACCCCAAGCAATGGAGCGGTTATTAGCGATACCCGTAACTAGGGCGTTTTTTCCAGTTAGATCCAGCATATATATACTTCAGGCAATAAAGCTACAGTTAGCGCTCTGCAAACGACTTACGTCGTACAAGCTACGCATCATTAGGAGCATACTAGAATCTGAGGTGCAATTAGCCTCTCTTTTTAACAAGAGGCAGGGGGCAGGGCAGGGAGTGGGGGGAGGAAGCCCTGCCCTGGAGCGGAACATGGGTATGAAGCCCCGTCCAATCCTCCCCTCTGCTAGAAAGCTCCCCTGCCCCTTTTCCTCTTCGAGAGAATCCCCATCTGCAATTCTGAGCTTTGCTCAATACTATCCCCCTTGCTCCCAGCAAGAACTGCCCCTTTTCCTCTTTTTCAATCCGATTTTGGGTATTGGCTTAATCGTTATGACTTTTTACTGTGAAAAAATCCTACTTCTTTTTGAAGATATTCATAAGAGAAAACTACTCAGTCTGATTTGTGAACTGTCAGTATCTTGGTAACTTTTGGTTTGTGTGAAGTATTAAAAGGATATGAAGTTACAGCTAAAAGGTAAAAGCTCTGATGCTACTGTCTGGGATTTAACCATGTGCAATAAGTTATTCTACCAGGAAGATGAAAATATCAGATAATTCAAGGTTGCGGCTCTAGTCAAGACTTTCGTGAAAAATTTCCGATGTTTCGATCGAGACTTTTTACAACTTCAAGATTTGTATCACTGTTTTTGTAAACAGTTATCAAAAAAAAGTAGCTGGAAGTATGAAAAATTATGTATCATGATGTAGAAATAGCGTTATGTAGACAAGGATAATCCAGGGTTGAGTATAGGAAAGTACAAAAACGTTGACAATGTATTATTGATTTTTCAGGTGTATTCTTAGGTAATCCGTTTTAGTTTTCCGGCATTGGGTAGGGGAAGGGAGATGATCGTGACACAAGATAAAGCCCTCGCAAATGTTTTTCGCCAGATGGCAACCGGAGCGTTTCCACCTGTTGTGGAAAGCTTTGAACGCAATAAGACCATCTTTTTTCCTGGCGATCCTGCCGAGCGAGTTTATTTTCTCCTCAAAGGCGCTGTAAAGCTGTCTAGGGTATATGAAGCTGGGGAAGAAATCACAGTGGCATTGCTACGGGAAAATAGTGTTTTTGGAGTTCTGTCCCTGCTAACGGGAAATAAATCCGACAGGTTCTACCACGCGGTGGCATTTACCTCTGTGGAATTGCTTTCTGCACCAATTGAGCAGGTAGAACAAGCACTGAAGGAAAATCCAGAGTTGTCGATGTTGATGCTGCGGGGTCTTTCCTCGCGGATCCTTCAAACAGAGATGATGATTGAAACCCTCGCGCATCGTGATATGGGTTCCCGGTTGGTAAGCTTTTTGTTAATTTTGTGTCGTGATTTTGGTGTTCCTTGTGCTGATGGCATTACAGTTGATTTGAAGTTATCTCATCAAGCGATCGCTGAAGCCATCGGATCCACTCGCGTCACTGTCACCAGATTACTGGGAGATTTGCGAGAGAAAAAGATGATTTCAATCCACAAGAAGAAAATTACCGTTCACAAACCCGTAACTTTGAGCCGCCAGTTTACCTAACTTCAAGGATGTGGGAGATAAAAGACATGGGAGTAAAATCTCAAATCTAACTTTCTTAGCTGTTGTTAAGGACTTCCATTTAAAAAATACCCAAAAATTTCTTCTGTGCATCTTGCCCGCAAATTATCAAGGACGGGCAGGATGCTCATCTCACAAAATTGGGTAATTTATTTATTGGTGATCCCTTTAGATGTTGAATTTCTCCCTATTCCGCTAGTAGTTTCAGCAAGTCAGAGATGGTTCCTCGTCGTTGCGTTTCGCAGGATGTGTCTCTGACGGCTGCTAGCGTAACCTTGGAAAAAAATATATGTTATGTGGGATAAATTGGAAAAGGTTGTCCCATATGCCAATGTTTGGAGGCAAATCTGGGAAATTGAGTAAATTGTGGCATGATGAATTAGATGATGCAAAGAGAAAGGAACGCACCAACGTGGAGTTCCACAAAGTGAATAAGATTAAAGATGATGGGTTTATCGGAGAATTTCTAAATCTCCCGCACAAAATATCTGAGAGTAGTAGGCTGTATCTGGAAGGATTTCATCGGTAAGCGCACATGACCGGGTATATCCTAATTGCAGCAGTCTTAATTTTAGGAGGCGTAATTGCCACCGTAGGCGATCGCATTGGAACACGAGTGGGCAAAAAACGGCTCTCTCTGTTTAACATGCGTCCCAAAAAAACCGCAGTCTTAGTCACTATTTTGACAGGGCTGGGTATTTCCGCATCAACTTTAGGGATTTTATTCCTGGCTGATAAAGGCTTACGGGACGGTATACTACGACTAGATGATATTCAGAGAGAACTACGACGTAAACGCAGGGAATTAGCTCGTCAAAGCCAAGATTTGGAAGCTACCCGCAACGAAAAAAAACAAGTACAAGAACAACGAGACGAAGCTAGAAGCGAGAAGCTGCAAGCACAGGGAGAACTACAAAAGATTGATAAATCTTTACAAATTGTCAATACTAAGCAAAAAGAGACCCAAGCACAACTCAAGCGAACTTTAGATCAAGAAGCCAAAACCAAGAACCAACTTCAAACAACCCAACGGCAATTGGGTAATGTGGGAGTTCAATATCAGCAGGCAATTAGTCGTCTGCAAAGCGTCAACAACGAACGGAAAGAACTACAAATAGAAATCGCTCAACAAAAGGCAGAAAGCCAGCGATTGTATGAAGCAGCTAAAAAATCTATAGATGAAGCCAAAAAAGCAATTCAAAAACGCGATCAGGAAATTGCCAAAAGTCAAAGCGTCATTGAATCACGCGATCGCCAAATCACCCAACTTGACCAAACGATTCAAAAGCGCAATGTCGAAATTGCCTCTCGTGAACAGATTCTAGCCAAACGTGAGTCTCGCTTGAAGGAACTAGAAGCACAGCAGGATTATCTGGAACAGGAGGTAGCACGTCTGGATCAATACTACCAATCATTCCGCGACCTTCGCCTAGGTAAATTAGCTCTTTTACGTAGTCAAGTTCTAGCATCTGCTGTTATTAGTGTTACTAAAGCAGATGCTGCTAAAGAAGGAATAATTAGGCTTTTAGAGGAAGCAAACAGAAATGCAGTCAGTGTATTAACTGAACCAGGAAGTAATAATGAGAACGTTCAATTATTCCAGGTGACTCAAAAACAAATTCAGGATTTGAGCAAGCAAATCAACGATGGCAGAGAATACGTAGTTCGAGTATTTAGTGCTGGAAACTATGTGCGGGGGGAAAAACGCATCGAATTTTTTACAGATGTGGCTTTAAATCAAATTGTATTCGTACAAAATGAAGTTTTGGCAACAACTACCGCTGACCCCAAGAAGATGACATCCTATGAATTACGTCAAAGATTGGATTTATTAATTTCGGCTTCCCAATTTCGCGCCCGCAATTCAGGTATTTTAAACGATATCCAAGTTGAAAGTACATTTTTACGTTTTATTACTCAACTGCGACAATACGATCAAGCAGTGGAAATCAAAGCTATTGCTGCTGAAGATACCTATACAGCAGGACCATTAAAAGTAAAATTGGTAGGTGTTCAAAATGGGCAAATTATTTTTAGTACTTAAAGTTAATTTCCAATTTTCGTATGATTCCTGACCAGAAATTTTCACCAACTCAACCAATGATTTTAGGTTTTGATCCAGGAAAAGATAAATGTGGTGTTGCTGTGATGGGTGTAGATAGGCAATTACACTATCATGAAGTCATTCTTTCAGAAAACGCGATCGCTTCCATCGAGGAACTGCGTCAGCGCTTCCCCATCTCCCTATTAGTCATGGGGGATCAAACCACCTCAAAACGCTGGAAACAAAAGCTACAGGAGGAATTATCGGAAGCTATCAATATTATTTTAATCGACGAACGTTATTCAACATTACAAGCACGCGATCGCTATTGGGAAATGTACCCACCTAAAGGGTTAACCAAACTTTTACCCCAAGGTATGCGTCAACCACCTCGCCCCATAGATGACATTGTTGCTATTCTGTTAATTGAAAGATATTTAAGTCGTTTGACAGCAGTGTAAACAGATGTAAGGACTTGTTGTAGGGTGCGTATAGCTTCCGTAATTCCAGAAAAGACAGACTATATGTCATTTTTAACTACAATCTAAATGGGTTGTAACGCACCATATTTATTAGACTTAGGAAGTTCATAATTATTACTTACTCCATTGCAAAATAATTTCTAAATTTGCAGTACTAGTTCCCTTCGCTAGTACCGCTGTCAGCTTACCCGCATCTACTCCAATCTCAACACCAAATTTAACACTAGCTTGGTCTGGTTTTAACTTCTGCAAAGTTTCGGCTATGTCCCTAGTTAGGGATTCAATTACAGTTGTAGCTTCATAAAATGGTCTAGTTTGCAGACCCATTTTGCGATCGCCTATTTGTGTCGCCTCTACTTTTACAAGGGTACCATCCGACAGCTCCACCGAAATTATTTTGTTTTGGAGTTCCATTTTGGGTTGAATTATAGATGACTCTAGTCTTTATAGCATCCTAGTCAAGTATGTGCTAAAAATAACTTAAGAATTTTCTATATTCATTGCACTTAAAACTGCTTTTTGACTCACATCCTGATAAACATGACTCAAATATTTCATCACCACATCCCCAGCAGCTAAAACCGGAATATCTTCATCATCTCGACTCAGAGGGATTGTTCCCAAAACATCAAGAATAGTCTCACCACTAGATGGAGTAATTACCACTAAGGAAGATTCTAATGGTTCGTTATACTGCCAAAAAGAATCTATTTTTAGTGGGGTTTGCTTTTGGGAATCAATTTCTGAAACAACCTCCAAATCATGATTGTGGGGTTCAGATGTTTGATTGCGTAATTGCCGTAAATCATGAATAATTTGCTCTTTAGTACGTCCCCGTAACTGAAACAAAACAAAAGGATCTTCACTAAAGCGATCGCCTAGCTGATAATATATAGCACCAATGTGTTTACAAGGGTTAGCTTTATCAGGACAGGTGCAGTTACTATGAACATCTGCTAGGGTAAAGGGAAACAAAGACAAACCACTAGCAGTAAAAACATATTCTATATCTTGCGGCATTTCTCCCGCCAACAATTTAGCAGCAAATACTGCTTTTTGTGACATGGTTTCAATCACGTAATTCCATTCTTCATCCGTAAAAGGATTTAGTGAAAGCGAAACTTTATAGGGTTCTGGTTCACTACCTTGCACTTTAGCTATAACTTTTGCACCTTTAAATTCGATGGAAAGCACATTCCCTTGACGTGCATAATTACGTGCGCGTTCTAAACGTTTTTTAAAGCGGTAAGAATCAAGTAATTCTAACCACTTTTGTGACCACCATTCCCGGCTAGCTTGTAAAGTATAATCAGTCGTCATAGTTTTAGAATTTAGATTTATAACTTAGATCTTCACTAGTTAATACAACTCTGTAGAGACGAGACATGTCGCGTTTCTCTTTGTATTTTTGTAGAGTTAATTTTTGTAGACTTAAGTATATAGAGGTTACTTGGAGTAGAACTCAACCCAACATAATTATCTCGTTCATGTTGGCTTTTTCTATAGCTGCATCCAATCTACAAAATTTTGTTCACTGTTCACTGATTTTAATCTTCATCTTCAATTATGGCACCTCGATCCAACAATAATAGATCTCGTAACTGATTACTATCAAGTTCAGTCAACCATTCCTCTCCCCCACCAACAACTTGTTCAGCCAATTGTTTCTTACTTTCAATCATGTCATGAATTTTCTCTTCCAGAGTTCCAGTACAGACAAATTTATGAACTTGCACATTTCGAGTTTGTCCAATCCGAAAAACACGATCTGTTGCTTGGTTTTCTACTGCTGGATTCCACCATCTATCAAAGTGAAATACATGATTAGCACGAGTCAGATTTAGACCGACTCCACCTGCTTTCAGTGATAAAATCATAATTGGTGGTCCTTGAGGATCTTGTTGGAAACGATCGATCATTTCCTCTCGTTGCTTTTTAGTGGTACTGCCATATAAAAAGAAAATTTCTCGTCCAAATTTCTTTTCTAAATAGGGTTTTAATAATTTACCCCATTCAGCAAACTGAGTAAAAATTAATGCCCTATCCCCCGCTTCCAAAACCACATCTAACATTTCCTTCAAGCGAATCAACTTACCTGAATCCTGTTCCTTTAAAGAATCCTGTTTGAGATATTGAGATGGATGATTACAAACTTGTTTAAGTTTAACTAATAATCCTAAAATCATCCCTCGACGTTGTAAACCTTCAGCGGTTTCAATTTCTGCCAAAGAATCCTCAACTACCTTTTGATACAACTTAGCTTGTTCCACAGATAAGCCACAAAATACAGCCATTTCTTGTTTATCTGGTAAATCTTGAATAATTGTGCGATCGCTCTTCAAACGTCGTAGAATAAATGGCTGTACTAAAGAACGTAATTGGGTTAATGATGCTGTATCACCATACTTTTCAATTGGCATGGCAAAGCGTCTTTGAAAAAACTGTTTATTGCCCAAATACCCAGGGTTAAGAAAGTCTAAAATTGACCATAATTCCTGTAATCTATTCTCTACTGGTGTCCCAGTTAAAGCTACCCTAAAGTTTGATTCTAGTTGACGTACAGCTTGTGATTGTTTAGCATCGACATTTTTGACATTTTGCGCTTCATCTAAAGCTACAATTTGCCAATTAATGGTTTTGAGTAATTGTAAATCTCGGTGAATTAATGAGTAGCTAGTAATTAACAAATCGTGTTTTTTTACGGCTGCCTCAAATGCCTTTCCTTTAGGACGTTTATCACCGTGATATTGCAGAACTTTCAAAGTTGGAGCAAATTTTCTAACTTCTCGTTCCCAATTTCCTAAAACTGAAGTTGGACAAACTAAAAGCGTAGGTTTATCTAAAAGTTTTTGCTCTTTTAAATGTAGTAAAAAAGTAATAAATTGGACTGATTTTCCTAATCCCATATCATCAGCCAAACATGCACCCAAACCCCAACGTTCGAGAAAGGCAAACCAAGAAACACCACGTTCTTGATAAGGACGTAATTGTCCTTGAAAAGTGCTAGGAATTGCTAATGTTTCAATTGCTTGATGATTTGTTAAAGCTGTAACCAACTCCTGCAATACTCCAGTTGCTTCAAAACTCACAACAGGTAATTTTTCAATGGTTTGAGTATCCCCACTACTCAACCTCAATGCATCTTCTAGAGATAATGAAACTTGATCCTTTCTAGATTCAAAAAAAGCTTGGGCAGTTTTAATATCTTGAGGACGTAACTCTACCCATTCTCCATTAATTTCTACCAAAGGACTATTTAGGGCAACTAATTTATCAAATTCAGCTTTAGAAATAGTTTGTCCACCAATTGCCAATTCCCATTGAAAATTGAGTAGGCTTTGTAAACCTAATTTTACTTGTTTTTGAGGAGAAGTTTGAGCCGTAATTTTCAAACCCAAACGGTTAGCAACTTCACCTCTATTTGCCAGACTTGCCGGGAGAATTATACCCAAACCACTATTTTCAAATCGCCAAGCTACAGATTTAATAAATTCATAAGCTTGAGTCGGATTCAATTGGCAATATTCGGGAGACGGATTTTCTAGACTTTCACCAATTACCGGATAAAGTCGTGAAGCTAATCCTAAACCTCGAAGAAAGTTTTCTAGAGGTTGTTCAACAATTCGATTTTCAAAAGTTAGCTTTTCAACCGGATGATTCCAAATTGTGGCTGCATCAATCCGAAATTCTGGATCATTAGATGCTTGGAGAGAATAGGCTAAAGTCCAGTTTGTTTGATTAGGTGCAGGTGAACGTAATTCAAAGCAAGTCCTAAATAAGGTTTTGCCTGCTAGTTGATATTCTAATGGTAGAGTCCAAGCCTTAAGGGTTGCATTTAACCTTTCAACTAAAAATGATTCTGTATTAATAGCATTAGATGCCGTTGTTAATCCTTGAAACCATTGACGAATAGCCACTGGCAAAGTTGTAATTAATCGCGTTTCGGCTGGAGAAAGGGAACCTATTTTACCTCTAATTTGAGCATCAATTAGATGATTAAGGAAGTCTAAAATTAAACTTTGAGGTTCTTGGGGAAAGTCCAGACAAATTATCGAATTATCATGTTTGTGATCAATTTGATACATCCGAGATGACAACGGCATCAAATGAGAAAACTTATCAAGTCGGCTATTATCAATAGAACTATCTAAAACTGCTTGCCAACTTGCAATATAGTCTCCCTGAGTATTTTGATTAATTCCCGGCAAAAACTTACATCGAGAAACTAAATCTAAACTCCAACGGGCAATTTGCGACCAGAAACGTAAATCTCCCCCCAAAAATTCATTTTGCTCATCAGTAATATTTTGAGGTAGAGAAACCAAAAATTTCAGAGCTTCATTGGGATTGAGACATAAACCTTCAACCTGCCAAGGTTGGAGATATATAACTGGAGGTGGCTCTAAATTAAACTTGGCAGAATGTATGGGTAAAAATGTCAATTTGTCAACCGAATTATTATCTTCAATTTGAGTTGGAAGCGCAATAATCACGGAATTATTTGATGGTTGAGGAGTACTTTCGACAGACCTGGATGTTTTGCCCTTAGAACTTGCTTGAGAATTAGAATTATTAGCAGATAATACAGAATTAGGAATTTTAAGTTGGGATTTTGCCGTTGTGTTGATACCAGAAGAGCGTAACCATTCAACAAGTTCCAAAGTGGTCATTGCCAGGGGGTAGGGCAAAACTGGTGCAGATGGATCTTGAAATAGCTGATTTGCGGGGGTTTTCCAAGTTTCTCCCCAAAGAAAAAAGCAACTATTTTGATTTTTAATTAACCAACTACCGTGTAGAATTGCCATTTTTTAATAAAAATTAGTAGAGATGATTTAGAAGACAGGAAGTACAAATTGAGGAGATTTGCGGACAAAAATTAGTCATAAAAAGCTCTTGGGAGTGTTTTTCATTAGCCCAAGCTTCCCAAAGGGATGCAATGATATTTGCAATACTGGATTTATTGTACAACGGCTGTAGCGAGGTGAACGCCACAGGTAATGTGGGAAATGATTTCGATCTTTATGTTTCACCCCAGCCAGCCATAGTACATAAATGTTAGGATTGCCACAGAGCAAGAATAGCGAGTATAGAAGGAAAAGAAACTGAATGGGAGAATTTGAGAAGTCAATATCCTTTGACGGACGGGATATTCGGCTGAAAGTCGGCTTGTTGGCTCCCCAGGCTGGTGGGTCTGTTTTGATACAATCTGGAGATACAGCGGTATTAGTTACAGCTACGCGATCGCAAGCCAGAGACGGCATTGATTTTTTGCCTTTGACAGTTGATTATGAAGAGCGGTTGTATGCTGCTGGAAGAATTCCTGGGGGGATAATGCGACGTGAAGGTCGTCCCCCAGAAAGAGTAATTCTCACCAGCCGTTTGATCGATCGTCCTTTACGTCCTTTGTTCCCTTCTTGGTTGCGAGATGACTTACAGGTGGTCGCTGTCACCATGTCGATGGATGAATTGGTACCTCCTGATGTATTAGCTGTTACAGGTGCCTCCATTGCCACCCTACTGGCAGGAATCCCCTTTAATGGTCCCATGGCAGCCGTGCGTGTCGGCTTGGTGGGGGATGATTTTGTCATTAATCCCACCTACGCAGAAATCGAAGCTGGTGATTTAGACTTGGTAGTAGCAGGTTCACCTGATGGGGTGATCATGGTGGAAGCTGGGGCAAACCAGTTACCAGAACGGGACATCATCGAAGCGATCGAGTTTGGTTATGAAGCTGTGCAAGATTTGATCCAAGCGCAGCGAGATTTGATGGCAGAATTGGACTTGAAAATTGTTCAGGAACAACCCCCTGAAGCTGATGCAAGTTTAGAGAATTTTATCGGCGATCGCGCGACGGCTGACATCAAGAAAATTCTGGCACAATTTGAATTTACCAAAACTCAAAGGGACGCAGCTTTAGACGAAGTTAAGGCTGGAATCCAAGAAGCGATCGCGCAACTACCAGAAGATGATTCCATTAAACTTGCCGCAACTGCCAATAGCAAAACCCTAGGCAACACCTTCAAGGACATCACCAAAAAGTTGATGCGCCGCCAAATCGTCGAGGATAATGTCCGTGTCGATGGTCGCAAACTTGACCAGGTTCGTCCTGTATCCTGCCAAGTGGGAATTATCCCCAAACGGGTTCACGGTACCGGACTCTTTAACCGAGGACTAACTCAAGTCCTGTCTGCTTGTACCCTGGGAACACCAGGAGATGCCCAAAACCTCAACGACGACTTACAGTCAGATCAACAAAAACGCTACATCCACCACTACAATTTCCCCCCCTACTCCGTAGGAGAAACCAGACCCCTCCGCACCCCAGGACGTAGGGAAATTGGACATGGTGCCTTAGCGGAAAGAGCATTGATCCCTGTGTTACCACCAAAACACGAATTCCCCTACGTAATCCGTGTTGTATCAGAAGTTCTTTCCTCCAACGGTTCCACATCCATGGGTTCAGTCTGCGGTTCCACCTTGGCATTAATGGATGCAGGTGTACCCATTTCTAAACCCGTCAGCGGTGCTGCCATGGGTTTAATCAAAGAAGGAGACGAAGTTCGCATCCTCACTGACATTCAAGGAATTGAGGACTTTTTGGGAGACATGGATTTCAAGGTCGCTGGTACCGACTCCGGAATCACCGCTTTACAAATGGACATGAAAATCTCTGGTTTATCCTTAGATATCATCGCCCAAGCTGTAAACGAGGCAAAATCCGCACGCTTACATATTTTGGAGAAAATGCTCCAAGCTATCGATAAACCCCGTGCTGAAATGTCTGCCTACGCACCACGTCTTCTCACCATCAAAATTGACCCAGATATGATCGGCTTGGTGATTGGACCCGGTGGTAAAACCATCAAGGGTATTACCGAAGAAACTGGTGCCAAAATAGACATCGAAGATGATGGAACCGTGACAATCTCCGCTGTAGATGAAAGTAAAGCCAAAAAAGCTCGTCTCATCATCCAAGGAATGACACGCAAACTCAACGAAGGAGATGTTTATTTAGGTAAGGTTACACGAATTATCCCAATTGGTGCTTTTGTCGAATTTTTACCTGGTAAAGAGGGGATGATTCACATTTCCCAACTTGCCGATTATCGTGTTGGTAAAGTTGAGGATGAAGTCGCAGTTGGCGATGAAGTCATCATCAAAGTGCGAGAAATTGATGGCAAAGGTAGAGTTAACTTAACTCGCTTAAACATCCATCCAGATCAAGCAACCGCAGCGCGTGAAGCGGCAACCAAGTAAACCGATTTTAATTCAATTACTTTTGGTTTAACTTTTTCTCAGGCGCACTTTGTGCGTCTATAAAATAAAGATTCAGAATTGCGACACGAAAACCAACTAACGGTTCGCAAATCTGAAATCTGCGATGCCTGTTGCGTAGGCATCGCCGTATCATCAACTACTTTTTGTAACTAAATTCAGCTTTTTGCATTTCATCAACTATTTGTTGACTGCGATTGAGATAAGTTACAAATAACAGAATTGAAAATGCAAGAATTGCAAAACCAATTAAGCCATTGGAAAAAGTATTATAACAACCATGTAATATGGCAGAAACTGATAAGCCAATCAAAATAATTGAACCTCGTCGAGATGGGTTAATTGCCGCTAATCCCATAAAATAACCGACAATTCCTGCCCAAATGGCATGATATAAAGGCAACGATACAAACCTAATAGTATTAAGCAAAACATACAGCCCTAAATCAGTATCTCCTGCGGCTAAACTATTGGCATATTTGTAAGAGTAGCTTACACCTTCGGCAATGGCGAATCCTAAACCAGAAATTGCACCATAAAATGCTGATGTTAAGGGATCTTTTAATTTACCTGGACGTAGTAAAAATAAGTAAACTGGTAAAGCCTTACATGATTCTTCTAAAACCCCAACTCCCAGAATAAAACCAATCATTTTCAGGAGAATTCCCTCTTGCCTAATTGCCGCGTAAAGATAGGTAAATGGGGGTATACCTTGAGCAAGTAGTAAGATGGGGATACCAATAAAAGCTGTAAATAAAGCACACTTAATTGTATTACTCCAAGAAAATGCTGCTGGTTTTAGTAAATTATATAAAACTACTGCCCAAATTGAAGAATAGTAGATGCCTAAAATAAAGACAATTGCCCCCAAATTTGATGTGTAAGCTAGCAAACTCACAGCTAAGGGAAATAATCCGAAAAATAATAGTAATTTAACTTTATTACTACTATAAAGTTCGCGGCTCAGGGCATCTTTATAAGGAACAACAGAGGCAAATTTAAATGTCCGTAAAACTGACAAGAATTCAGGATTTGCATTTTGTTTATTAGATGCGTTAACTGCTACGAGTTTCTGTTCACCTATTTCAAACTCTTGAAACCAAGCAGGTAAGTCTTCACCAATTTCTCTACCATAGACCTTAATCAGCGGTAAGGATTGAAGCTCTAAAGGTGATAATTCTTTACGAATAATCGCCGTTACTAAAGATTGCTTAGGAACCGAGACTGATTCTATGAGTATTTGTAAACAATTATTTTTTAAATTGATATTTAGATGAAAGTTATGCTGGTGAAAGGCAGTATTTAATCTAGTTTTAATTAATTGGATATCATTAGCAACTTTATCTTGCTCGAAATTATTATTTTTTGGTTGTGATGTATTTAATTGAGAATTTTTAACGTCTAATTCGCCAAAGTCCACTTTTTCTAAATCTAATTCCTGTATCCAAGCTATTGAGTTTTGATTAACCAATTGAGCCGAGATGATAATTTTTTGGATTGATTTTACCCTCAAATTATTCATCCCTTTGTGGATAAATTTGACTAAGGCTTCCTGATCAGGAACTTTCTCAGAATTGACTTCAAATAGTAAACAGTGTTCTTCCAGAACCGCTTCTACACTGATACCTTGGGGTTTTAGCGAACGATTCATCAGTAAGGCAATCGCCTGCGGATCGCCTTGTCTGGCATGTTCAAGAACGTTCGACTGCATCATAGTAAATCATTTAGACAGGAGATCGGAATTCAAATTAATACTCCCAAAATGGCTTTGAAATTGATTTATCTACAACCGCAGAAATACGCATCATATTGTGTTTGTTTAAAGAGTTATTACTTAGTGGAATACGCAATCAAATGATCAGAAAACACACAATGACATATTTGACTCGCTCAAGAAACTCCGGGTTTCATCATGGAGGAGATTTACATCTGTATTGGTGAATTTTTATCAAGGTAGGGGGATTAAACCCCCTACTGCCCACTGTCTACTGCCTACTGCCTTCTTCAACATTTGGACTGCCTGCTGCCCATCTCAACGATAGGTAACGATCAATGTTTATGCCCGCCTACTTATATTGTCATCAATGTTTGATTTATTTTTTATATTGGTAAAGCTATAATGACGCAACAGTTGTCTCCCCTTGACCAAAAGCATTGTGAGTGCTAAACGTCTACCTGAAACCACAGCGCACGTCAGGATTATCCGCCAATCCTGGCAAGAAGGCTTACTCGAAGGCGAAGTGCGAGCGGGCGATTTTGAATGGCAATTTAAATGGCATTTCCACCAGGGAGAATTGGCAGTTAGACCATCCCAGGGTAGAGCCTTAATTAAAGAGCCTCTAGGTCGTTTTTTAGAGCAGAAAGATTATCAATTGGAGCCAGGAGGCGATTATGCTTTTACAATTCGGGCAGAGCTATAAAGTAGGAGTTGGTAGATAAAGTCACAATTCGCGTTAAATATGCAATAAATCCACGTACAATTAGTATTGCCTTCGCTTTAATCTTGGGAAAATTCAAGCCATGCCTCAGGCTGTCGGAGTAATCGAAACTTTAGGATTTCCTGCTGTACTCGCAGCAGCAGATGCAATGGTGAAAGCTGCTGGAGTCACCATTGTCTACTATGGGATCGCCGAAAGTGGTCGGCTCATAGTTGCCGTGCGAGGTCATGTAGCCGAAGTCAAACGAGCCGTTGACGCGGGTATAGAAGCTGGCGAAGCAACTTTTGGTGGAGAGGTTATTACCTATTATGTGGTACCCAATCCGCCAGAAAATATCGAAACGGTGTTACCGATTCACTTTACCAGTGCATCTGAACCTTTCCGTCTGTTTTAGGCTAGTGTGATCAACCGAATCGTTGGCTAACACGTTGTGTTGGCTTCGCATTAGTCATAGGGTGAAGTTTAATCGGGTTCAAATCAAAGACGGCAATAGCTTTAAAAGATGTCAGAACTGCCAGACAACCAGCCCCACGCCACACCAATACATTTATATTAGAAATACAGGAGATTACTAATGTCACTACAGGCAGTTGGAGCACTCGAAACCAAGGGATTTCCTGCTGTATTAGCAGCAGCAGACGCAATGGTGAAAGCAGGACGCGTCACCCTGGTTGGTTATATTAGAGTTGGTAGTGCTCGTTTTACCATTAACATTCGTGGGGATGTTTCGGAAGTTAAAACTGCCATGGCTGCGGGGATCGAAGCAGCAGAAAGCTGCCACGGTGGTACTCTGGAATCTTGGGTAATTATCCCTCGTCCTCATGAAAACGTTGAAGCTGTTTTGCCCATCGCTTATACAGATGAAGTGCAACAATATCGAGATTCAGTTAATAATCCCATAGTTCGCAGATAATCAACTCATACGAAATAATATCCAAGTTTGACAGTCTCCTTCCCAGAAGGACTGTTAACGTTTAAATTTGCTCAGGTTATTAAAAGTACCCATAGGGGTACTTTTAAGTTATTGGTGTTTTTTTCATAATAACTACATATACTTACCAGTTAACGGCAAATTTATTTAATTTTTCATTAACGCTTGCTAGCTAAAATCTCATTTGCTGACACAATAGCACTAGTTAGGATAAAAAATACCAAAATAAATGATTTGAGGTGAAACCTTTAACCGGAAAATAGCATCTTAGAATTGTGTAAGTCCTATGTCTACCACAATGAATATCGTGCATCAGGTAAATAAAATTCTAGCTTTACTAACATCCCACAAGATGTCAGATATATCTACGTTACAAAAATTAAAGCTTTTTGACCAAGAATTATTAAGGTTTTCTGAGAAGAATTCATAAACATTGCACCAAACCTGCATAAACCTAGTAAGTCAAAACGTAATAGTAAAGTAGAGAGGCTGGAACGTGATGATGGAATCGTCAAAATTGGGTGCAGCTACCGGATCAAAACAGAAGTGGGAAAGGGTTTGTGATGCAGACTTTAAAACAGGGTTTCGAGGAGCGCAATCTCACTATGACAACGATTGCGGAACAACTGGCACAAAATTGGCAATCGCGCTTGATGGCTGAGTGTCCAGAGCAAAGTGAAAGTATTCGTAGAAGTATTGTTTCCTGGCTTTTGGGAAGCGATTTAGAACGATTTGAGGAACTAAGCAAAAGTCCCAGAGATTTACATATCGCTAAACAAGCGATGGAATACCGCTGGCGAATTCTTCAGCAACGATATCTTGGTAAAGGTCGGGATATTGCTTATCGTAACTTAATTAATCGTTTGGGGAGTTTAGTCACGCTGCGAAACAAAATTCAGACTTGGGTAGCTCTAAGTCGAGATCGTCAACGCAGTGTGTTGGATGTTCTCCAAGAAGTAATTCAAGAACTGCTGCAAAGTGATAACTATATGCAGCAACAAATGGCTAGTATTACTACATTTAGCAGTGATCCTAGATTACAAAATGCTCTACTTTTTGCCAGTGTAGAAGAGTATTGTTTAAGACCAGTACGGAACCAACCATTGTTGGTGTATCGCTTTGTTAACTATTTACGTCGTACACAACGGGGTGGTTTAACTCAAGTACCGACTAGTGACTTAGTTAAGCTGGTATCAGAGGAGGTTCTAACCGATGATAGCGACAATCGGATTAACCTAGTTGATAATCAAGCGATCGCTGATTATATAGAAGAGCAGGAATTACAAGAACAGCAAGGTTTACGTAGCGAAGTCAAAGAAGAATTTGAAACTTACCTCAAGGATAATGTGGGAGATGAAGCAGTAATCTGGCTGCAACTCTACTTGGAGGGTAAATCCCAAGACGCGATCGCTAAAAAGATGGAAAAACCAATCAAAGATATCTACCGTCTCAGGGAAAAAGTGAGTTACCATGCTGTCCGGGTTTTCGCTATGAAAAACAAACCAGAACTGGTAAATGCTTGGTTAGGTACTTCTTTGGAAGAGCATAATTTGGGACTAACAATTGAAGAATGGCAGAAATTGTTAGAAAAATTAACACCGCTGCAAAGACAGATTATTGACTTGAAAAAGGCTGATTTTGACAACGAAGCGATCGCATTAAAACTCAAATTTAAAGCCCATCAAGTTGTGGGAGAATGGACAAAAATTTACCTTACAGCCCAAGAACTGAGAAGCAAAGAATAAAATATCAAAATACTTGAAGTTTTGATTTGAACTTTCCCGCAAGCTCCACACCTGTGTTCGACTATTTGCCAGTAGAACAGCGGTGCTGGAGCTACAATTTTTTGAGTAGCTCCAGCCTATATTCTTAAAGTCCTTCCAAAGGAACACTCAAAAATCTCGCCAACTCAGCACCTTGAATCTCCAAATCTTGAATCGAGATGGGTTGTCCAACTCTTGTTAGAGGAATATCACGGCGACCTTTAGCCCGCAAATATAAAGCTCGCTTAGGACTAATACCCTCTTTTAGCTCTAGACGTACTGACTGGACATCGCGGATTGAGCAAATAACTTCAATCTTCCTATCTTTACCTGGAAAACCCCAGCGAAAAATTTTCACTTTTCCAGTTTCCCGATTGAAGTCATTGTATCCTCCACCCACATCCCAAATGATTACCAGCCATAGATACAGGGATAAAAGTATTCCCGCAGTACCATATAGCCCCATTACTAATCCTTGAGGGACAAATACCAGTTTAGTAGCATCACTAACAAAGAGTAAATTAACCTTCAAGTAACTAGATATCCCGGCTAGAAAGAAGCCTGTTGCTCCCATAGAAACGATCATTGCCCAGCAGTAGTTGCTGAACCGACGGGAACCGAGAACCTTTTGATGTAAAACCTGATTGCCTTTGTCTATGGTTGTTGATACCGTCATTTTAGCTATCGCACTGCACTTCAAAATACTCCCTTTAAGAGTCTGCCATTGTCTGATGATTTAATGCAAGCCTTGGCAATATCTTGATAACTTTTCAAGAATTTAGTTAGCGATCTTTTCGTAAATGACCGCAAAGCATTCAAGAACACAGACCTCTTGCCCGAATAATGGCGAAACTTTCCTTAAGTTGATCAAATGCCACTTCAAAAATTAATAAAAATTTAATATTTGCCCTAATGCATTCCGGCATTTTATATTTTTGATTAGGGTCGGATGAAATTTTTCTTAACCTGACTTCACAAGCAGTTAAGTGTTGAACTCAAAGTCAATCAAAACCGCTGAGTAATCAGAAAATGTAATAACCGTCAACTGATCACTGATTCAGTAGTTTGCAGATGTTTCTGAGAAAATCTGTGTCAGATTGTAAAATTTCTGATACTGATAGTAGCAAGTTGGGCGGTAGTAAAGAGTGTTTTATACCCAATTTACCTGTATGGAGTGGGCGCAAAACAGCATTAATGTGATAAGTTAAGAACAATTAAGAAACTACGCACTAGTTAACTAGTTCGCAGCAGTGGTTTCGGCAGCCCCATGAGAGGAGGTACCTTCAGGTATTTGAACCTCTCATAAACTTGGAAACCCTGAGTGGTAACTGAGACTGTCGCAAAAAAACGTTAACTTTTTACAGAAAACGTTGCAATTTTTAGTAAAACCATTGGAGAAAACAGATGACCATCGCAGTAGGACGCGCCCCCAGTAGAGGGTGGTTTGACGTACTGGACGACTGGTTAAAACGCGATCGCTTCGTGTTTGTAGGCTGGTCAGGAATCCTCTTATTCCCCTGTGCTTTTATGGCATTAGGTGGATGGATGACCGGTACAACCTTCGTCAGTTCCTGGTACACTCACGGATTAGCATCGTCATACCTTGAAGGATGCAACTTCCTAACAGTAGCAGTATCAACACCAGCAGACAGCATGGGACATTCCTTGTTGTTGCTGTGGGGACCAGAAGCTCAAGGAGACTTGACCCGTTGGTTCCAACTAGGAGGACTATGGGCATTTGTCGCCCTACATGGAGCCTTTGGATTAATCGGCTTTATGTTGCGTCAATTTGAAATTGCACGATTAGTTGGGATTCGTCCTTACAACGCGATCGCATTTTCAGCACCGATAGCAGTATTCGTCAGCGTCTTCTTGATGTACCCCTTGGGACAATCAAGCTGGTTCTTCGCACCTAGCTTTGGAGTAGCAGCAATTTTCCGTTTCCTATTATTCTTGCAAGGGTTCCACAACTGGACACTCAACCCCTTCCACATGATGGGAGTAGCAGGAGTATTGGGTGGAGCATTGTTATGTGCAATCCACGGTGCAACAGTAGAAAACACCCTGTTTGAAGACGGTGAAGCATCCAACACCTTCCGCGCTTTCAACCCTACCCAAGCAGAAGAAACCTACTCGATGGTGACAGCAAACCGTTTCTGGTCACAGATATTCGGTATCGCTTTCTCCAACAAACGTTGGTTACACTTCTTCATGCTCTTCGTACCCGTAACCGGGTTGTGGATGAGTGCAGTTGGTATTGTTGGTTTAGCATTAAACCTGCGGGCTTATGACTTCGTATCGCAAGAATTGCGTGCAGCAGAAGACCCAGAATTTGAAACTTTCTATACCAAGAACATTTTGTTAAACGAGGGTATCCGCGCTTGGATGGCTCCTCAAGATCAGCCTCACGAAAAATTTGTATTCCCTGAAGAGGTACTACCACGTGGTAACGCTCTCTAATAGCTCCATTTCTATGGGCGGTCGTGACCAAGAATCCACAGGCTTTGCTTGGTGGTCGGGTAACGCTCGTCTGATCAACCTTTCTGGAAAATTGCTGGGCGCGCACGTTGCCCACGCTGGTCTAATAGTATTCTGGGCTGGTGCCATGACCTTGTTTGAGGTCGCCCACTTCGTACCTGAAAAGCCAATGTACGAGCAAGGTATTATCTTGCTATCCCACTTGGCAGCTTTAGGTTGGGGTGTTGGTTCCGGCGGTGAAGTAATTGATACTTTCCCCTACTTTGTAGTTGGTGTACTTCACTTAATTTCTTCTGCTGTCTTAGGATTTGGTGGTATTTACCATGCAGTCCGTGGTCCAGAAACCTTAGAAGAATACTCTTCATTCTTCGGTTATGACTGGAAAGATAAGAACAAGATGACCAACATCATCGGGTTCCACCTCATTATTTTAGGATGTGGTGCACTCTTGTTAGTCCTCAAAGCAATGTTCTTTGGCGGTCTGTACGATACTTGGGCACCAGGTGGTGGTGATGTTCGCGTCATTACTAACCCAACCCTAAATCCAGCAATTATCTTCGGATACTTGATCAAATCTCCCTTCGGTGGAGACGGTTGGATCGTCAGCGTTAGCAACTTAGAAGATGTTGTTGGCGGTCACATCTGGATTGCATTAATTTGTATTTCTGGCGGTATTTGGCATATTCTCACCAAGCCTTTTGGTTGGGCACGTCGCGCTTTCATCTGGTCTGGTGAAGCTTACCTTTCATACAGCTTAGGCGCATTGTCCATGATGGGCTTCATCGCTTCCTGTATGGTTTGGTACAACAATACTGTTTACCCCAGCGAATTCTTTGGTCCTACTGGTCCTGAAGCATCACAAGCTCAAGCTTTGACTTTCTTGATCCGTGACCAACGCTTAGGTGCTAACGTCGGTTCTGCTCAAGGTCCAACTGGTCTTGGTAAATACTTGATGCGTTCTCCATCCGGTGAAATTATCTTCGGTGGTGAAACCATGCGCTTCTGGGATTTCCGTGGTCCTTGGTTAGAGCCTCTTCGTGGACCTAACGGTCTTGACTTGGATAAAGTTAAGAACGATATTCAACCATGGCAAGCTCGCCGTGCGGCTGAATACATGACCCACGCTCCCCTGGGTTCTTTGAACTCTGTTGGTGGTGTGGCAACTGAAATCAACTCTTTCAACTACGTTTCTCCTCGTGCGTGGTTGGCATGTTTCCACTTCGTGATGGGTTTCTTCTTCCTTATTGGTCACTTATGGCACGCGGGACGCGCTCGTGCTGCTGCTGGTGGCTTTGAGAGAGGTATCGATCGTGAAAACGAACCAGTAATGTCAATGAATGAACTGGATTAGTTTATAGACTTTCCTTTCCTTTGATTATTGACAATCGTTTTGCCCCTGTGTGATATCAGGGGCTTTTTTAATGTTTTAATATTTACTTTGTTGGATAGGTAGGATCTAAACTATATTTTTTTATGATTTAGTTTTATTTAGCAAATTAAGAGCAATTTCTAAACTGCGTTTCATCCGATTAAAAGCTTCTGCTAAATCACCAATTTCATCTTGATAATTATTTTCAAAGTTAGCATCCATTGCCCCAGTACTGACTTTCTTTGCGGCTGACGATATTTTTTTAATCCGTTGTAATATAATTTTTTTCAAAAAAACATTCATCAGAATCAAAATTGTCGTAAATAGGATAATTAAAAGCCACATCATTCTTGATAAAGACTGAAACGCAGCATCGAAGATATTTTGAGCCGGAAAATAAATAATTTGTGTTCCAATGACAACATTCAGCTTCCAATTAAAGCCATTTTTGGCACCATAAGTAGCTATTTGACTTTTGGGTGCTTGTTCTGGTGTACCATGGCAGCGTAGACATTTTGCTTCTTTGATGATAAGAGGATTTGCACTATAGAACAATTTATTCCCGTCAATTGTAGTGAATCCAGTTTTGGATGTTAAGCTGCGATTTTTATTGAAATTATCAATTAATCCCAACTCGAATGCATCAGCTTGGTCTTTTGAACTAGTGGGATTAGTAACTGCGTCTTTATATCTAAAATTATTATATTCGGGATTTTTGCGTAAATTCTCAAATACTAAGCGAATTGAATATGATGGTATCGCTTCGGGGATAAATTGATCTTGGGTTTCTAAGCTCGGTGCTAATAAAGTATTAATATTATTATTTGTATATTCCCTGACTGAATTAGCCATTTTTAGCAAAAGTAAAGCCTTGGAGTTGACTTCATTTTCTGCTTTTTGCTGAAGCGCATTGGATAAGGTCACACCACTAGTCAACATGCCGAATGTGAAAACTATGGCTAAAAGTATATTAACTTTGGTTTCAATTTTCATAAAAATTACAAGCTCAGTCCCTTTAGGGCTGAGTTATTGACAATTTATCAACATAGTTTCTACATTTTAACTTTATAGTAGCTGCCGTGCGATCGCATTCACCTCCTGAGTCCATGGATGATTTGGATAACGCAGACAAAATATATCACTACTGGCTAATTGAAACATCTCTTCACAAACAGGTAGAATTCCTGCAACCTTGGTGTTATAGGCAGTTTGTACCTGTTGTCTAAGGGAATCAAAATTCAAACTTGGTAAGGCTTTATTTACCACTAGCATCATTTTTGGTACTTCTAATTTGCGGGCAACATCCACCGCTACCGCTGTACCATGGTAATCTTGACTATCGGGACGTAAAATAACAATTAAAACGTTAGAAATAATAATTGATAGTAAAGTCTCTTCGTTGATTCCAGGGTGAGTATCAATTAGCAGATAATCTAGCTTCAAGCGACGTACTAAATTTTGCAAACCATCATTTAATTTACGTGCGTCATAACCTTCTCGCAAAATGCGTGAAATTTCGCTAGTTTTAATACTAGAGGGAATTAATAATATGCTACCTTTAATAACTGTTGATGGCTGTTTTGCTTTAATAAGTGTTCCTACGTCATAGGCAGCTTTTTCAATTGGGCAACGCCCCCATAGATAATCATTTAAAGTATATTTAATTTTCCCCTCATCTAATCCAAAAAGAACGTGAATTCCTGGTGATTGAATATCGGTATCAACAATTGCAACTCTTTTACCAGAACGAGCGAGAATAGTTGCGATATTTGCCGTAACATTTGATTTTCCAGTACCACCACGGAAAGAGTGAATTGAAATAACTTGAGCCATGATTGTTCCTTAGTTATTTGAGTAAATATAGAGTTATAAATATAGCGCTTATTAGTTGTATTCAATACGTTGATCTAACCCTCACTCCCTTCCAGAAGGAAAAAGCAGTAGGATTAGCGTATTTTACAAAGATTAGAAATCGCTATGCACATGTTGATAATCAAGATGGTTCACGCTTTTTCTGGCTAAAATTAAGCTTAATTATGGCGATAGATATAATATACTATTTTTTGCCACTAGTGCTAGCTTGAGTTTAAGCATCATCTACTTATCCCACTTTTTGCGAATATCTTTCGCTTCCTGTTTTAGCTGCTTAAAATATTCTGAGCCTTCAATTTCTGAAACTTGACGAGCGCGTTTCTTGCTATCAATTTCAATCTTTAATTCCTGAACCTGTTGTTTCAATTTTTGTTCACGTATGTGAATTTCGCGGATCATTCTCTGAAAAACTTTACCTAATTGTCCTAATTCGTCAGTCCGATTTGTAATAATATCGATTTGTTTAATTTCTGTTTCTACTCCGAGATCCGAAGTAATAGAATCTGTGGTGATTTTCTTAGCCAGTTCAGCTAAAGGTTTGATGGGCTGAATAACGTTTTGTTGGAGCAGTAAATTAATAAATAAAATGACGATTGTAAATATAATTAGGAAAATAGTTAGCACTAGGGAAAAAGTTTTATGAGCATTGTCGAAAACCTTATTTGCTGGAACATAAATAATTTGAGTACCAATTACCTCATTTAGCTTCCAACCAAAACCGTTTTTTGTACCATAAGTCATAATTAAACTTTTTGGTGCTACTTCTGGGGTGCTGTGACACCGTAGACAGCTTTCTTTTGTGATGGCAAAGGGACGAGCGCTATAAAATAGCCTATCACCATATAGAGTTCGGAAACCTGATAAGTTATCTTTTCCTGGTTCTTTTTGAAAACGCTCAATAATTCTAGTTTCAAATTCGTCTGCTTTATCCCGAAGACTTGTTGGGTTAAGAGTCGCATCTTTATAAATAAAGTTTTTATACTCTGGATGCTGGCTTAAATAATCAAAAACTTTCCTCACAGAAAATGTTGGTACTGTTTCTGAGATGAATTGATTTTGTGACTCTAATTTTGATTCTAGTAAAGGACTGACGTTATTTTCGGTATAATCTCTAACCGAATCAACCATCTGTAGAACTATTTTTCCTCGATCGTTAATTTCTTGTTCTGCGCGATGTTCTAGGGCATTGGATAGGGTGATGCCACTAACGATAGTAGTGATGATAAAGACTAGTGATAAAAGTAGAGTAAATCTAGTAGCTAATTTAAGATTACGTAACATAATGTTACCATTATTAATTAATTTAAGTTTTGATGACTAGTACCTCAAGGCAGTAGTGAGTAGGCAGTAGAGGAAAGCCTATTATTAGTTAGCTTTTCAGGATTAAATAATGGTCTATTTATTTACACCGCGCTGTACTAGTCGTTATTAATATTTATATTTTTATATGTTACTCCTTGTGTTCGATAATTTTTGATTACTATTTAGATCATCGTTGTTAACTTAATTGTATGGAGTAGAAATTTACACAATTTATTAATATATAGAGTTGAAAGTAATTAAAGAAATAACCTTCACCATAATTGTGAAGGTTACTTCGAGTTTCCAACAACCTCAACTTAAGGCGGTTTGATACCGCTTATTGTGAATATAGGGATAGGTTTTGGGGTTTATGCAGGATGTGAATTATGCAGCTAAAAAATCCATAGAGATCTGATGTATCCTATTTTTAGGGCATTCCAGCCTTTAGTTACCCTGACTGATCTAAAATAGACTCTAGATTTTTAGCATTTTCCATTCAATTTAGGATTAAGCTGCATAAAAAAAGATCTTCACCCCTATACAAAGGAATCAGCGGTTTTTAGTGTCGCGGTTTTAATTTTGCGAAATATACTCAAAACTTTACATTTAAGGGGAATATTATGCTATTTGGAATGATGATCGCTAGTGCAGCAATTGAATTATCTAACGAGGATTTGGATTCAATTGCTGGTGGTAACATAGCAGATGTTGAAGTGGCTGCATATAGTTCAGAAAGAAATCAGTTAAGTTCACTTTTTGCAACAGGTTTGGCGGGAATTATTTCCGGAACACAAGCATCTGAACAGCAAGTGAATGGATTTTCTTTTAAAGATGTGAATGCGGGTAATTAGTATTGCAAGGCAGAAGCAAGAAGGCACAAAAACGATTATATAAGCTTTTTAGCAGCATTGAATGGTAGGTTTATTTCCGCCGTGTTGTACTAGTTAATTGTTTCTATATTTAAATTTGTAGTGCAAGGATGTGACTTGCACTACCTTATACAACCGTGAATTTTGATTCTGACTCGAATTCAGAGGTGAATTGTGTTTATAAATACTAATTATTATCTTTGCACGATTACTGGTGTACCCAGTGATGCCCAATTATATAAACGTTTAGCTTGATTTGGTCGGAGATTTACACAACCGTGACTAGCTGGTGTTCCGAATTTATTGTGCCAGTAAGCACCATGAATTCCGTAACCGCCGGAGTAATACATGACATGGGGGACATTAGGAACATTATAATCTTTACCCTGCATCCTGGTGCGACGGAGTTTTGTTTGAACATTAAATATGCCTATTCGAGTGGGAGTTTTACTTTTACCTGTAGAAACTCGCATTGCGTAAACAGGATTTTTGCCTTCCCAAGCAACTAATTTTTGTTGGGAAATATCAACTTGAATCCAACGTCGTGGTGATTTTTTGAGCCTTTTGACTGCTTGGCTGATGCGTTGGCTTTTCTGCTGGGCAGTTACCTCATGGGAACCTGTATTAAAAGCACCTAAAATTAGAAATATAGTTAGGAGAATAACATTAAATGAGCGCATCCAGGGAGAGTAAATTATGCTTTTCATCTGAGTTGATGCCTAGTTGCTAAATTTGATTGATTTGCTGATTTAAATTTTTGGCTAGTTGGGAAATTGCGTCCCATTTTCCGGCTTTGATTAAATCTTGGGGAAATAGTTCACTACTCAAACCAACGGCAATGGCACCAGCTTCGATAAACTGGTAAGCATTAGCTAAGGTAATGCCGCCAGTGGGAATCATGGGAATATTACTGAGAGGTGCCTGTAAACTTTTTATGTAGTTTACTCCACCAAGAGATTGAACCGGGAAAACCTTAACACAGTCTGCCCCAGAATTCCAAGCATTGACGATTTCTGTGGGGGTCAAAGCACCAGGTATGACTGGTATATTTTGTAAATTTGCAGTGTGAATTATTTCAGGGTTGACGTGGGGTGTAAATAAGAATTCTACTCCTGATGCGATCGCACTCTCCAAATCATCCATATTTAGCAAGGTTCCTGTCCCAATTGTACAATCGGGCAGTTCTGTACGCAGTTGCTTAATTAAATCACCAGCGCGATCGCTATTCCAAGTAATTTCAATTAGCTTCATTCCCCCAGCAGCTACAGCTTGAGCCATACTATAGGCTATTTCCATCTGATTCGAGCGAATTACTGCGATTGCACGATGTTGTCGCAATTTTAATAACCAAGATTTGTCCGACATGATTGTTCCACCATTGGGCAGATTTATTTTCAATCATTCATCGAAAAAAGGGAACAGGGAATAGGGAACAGTTTTTCCTATTTTCTGACTGGAAAGATCCCTCTTTGGAGTTTCAATCCCCACTTTTTCGCACGCTGTTTCCTGTTGCCTCTTTAAAGTGAGGTGAACAGGTAGGTTGCATAATGTTACAAATAATCTTATTTTTTGTGTATGAGTGTAAACACATTGATACACAAATCAGCGGATATTAATCAAACATGCATCACCAACAAGTACTAATCAAAACAGCAAGCATTGCTTTAACCTTGACATATATACTGACTGGAATAGGCAATATTAGTCCAACTCAGGCAGAAACCAAAGTAGATTCTAACCAAAATTACAGCCTTCGCGCTCATATTTGGGATGTCGCAGCAATAGCTTTTTCTGAAGATGGTAAAACTTTAGTTAGTGGTGGTTTTGACGAAACTATCCAAGTTTGGAACCTAAAAAACCGCAAATTGATTTACACATTACCGGGACATAAGGATGGTGTAAATGCTGTTGCCATCACTGCCAACGGCAAAATCTTAATTAGTGCGGGAGGTGCAAATCAAAGTAACACCGATAAAACTATTCGGGTTTGGAACTTAGAAAATGGCAAACTGAAAAAATCCCAACCTAAACTTCTATTCAGTTTCAAAGGACATACCTCTGGAATTACCGCATTAACAATTAGTCCAGATGGGGAAACCCTAGCAAGTTCAAGTTATGACAAAACAGTCAAACTATGGAACCTGAAAACAGGTACATTACTAAAAACCCTCACAGGTCATCATAGTTGGGTAAGAGCGATCGCATTCAGTCCAGATGGGGAAACTCTCGTTAGTGGTGGAGGTGCTTTAGATATGAAAACAGATACAAATATCCATCTGTGGAATCTGAAAACCGGGAAATCTAACCGTGTCATCTCTGGAAACCCCAACCCCATCACCTTCGTTGTCTTTACTCCAGATGGGAAAAATCTCCTAGCAGCTTCCGAAACCAACATCAAAATCATTAATCCCGAAAGTGGAAAATTAGTCCGCTCTCAAAATAGTAACTCCATCGCAGGCATTAAAGCGATCGCATTGAGTCCACAAGGTACGAGTTTCGTTACTGCTTCCCTCGACGCTTCCGTCAAATTATGGCAACTTAGTGACGGAAAACTTCTCAAAACCTTAGTTCCCGCAGCAAAAGACTCAAATTTAGATCGTTCCTACCCCAGCACCATCAGTTTTAGTCCCGATGGTAAAAATTTGGCTATCGGTCATGGTGGTGGAGCATACCTATCTAATTTTCCCATTCAAATGCGCGCTATTACAAAATAGCAGAAGATATCCCAGATTTTCGTAAAACCTGAAAATTAATCTAGAGACGAGACATGTCCCGTCTCTCTTCACTATTCTATATAGTAATATTTCTAACTGATTCACCTAACGCCTCTTCCACAGCCTTTAAACTTCTAATATCCGACAACATCCATGGGTGCAGTATTGAGGGGATAATTACCTGATTTCCAAAAGGCATTTGAGAACTACTTGGTGGAAGAATAATCAAATCATAAGGTGTCCAAATTGAAGTAAAGTTAATATCCTTCAACATGCAAGCATCAGAATTCAAATCCTTGATAAATAAACTATCAGGACGCATCTGCACGCACCCAGGACGCTTAGAAGCATAAGCCGCAATAGTACCGTGGTGGGGAGAAGAAATTGTGATAAACCTCTGCACACGCTTAATTCCTCCCAGTCTCTGGACATAGTAACGGCTGACTATTCCCCCCATGCTAAAACCCACAATATCTAGCATCTGGTCTTGGGGAAAGTTTCCCTTAATATAATTAGCAATCTGTTGCGCTAGTTCATCTAAACCAACATCTCCATTATTTGGTACTAAGTTTATGGCATATACATCCCAACCAGATTTTTTAAGGTGCATTGCCATTTTTGAGAACACTAGTCCAGTATCTTCAATGCCATGTACCAATAAGATCGGATTGCGCGACTGCTTTATACTGTCCACTGAGGAAATCACTCCCATCTAAATTTTGATAAAAATTAACAGAACTATGGCTTTGCCTGCAAATTGAATGTGACACTAATTTATAATTGCTCTAAAAAAATAAAAAGGTTAAATAGTAAGCCTATCATCCAAGATCAACTTCCGAGGATTCTCTCTAACTGTCACATCTATAGTGAAAACGTCACAACTCTGTCCTAGCTTCTAAAACAGAACTTATGAAAGTGTCACAATCAACAGCAAAGGTAGTTAGAAGCTTGCTATGGGAAGATTTCTTTCTCCGTCAAGTTAGTCAGACTCAGGAAGCCTGTAACAGGTTTACTCACTTATAATCATTACTTGGT
Source organism: Calothrix sp. PCC 6303 (assembly GCF_000317435.1). Classification (NCBI taxonomy): domain Bacteria; kingdom Bacillati; phylum Cyanobacteriota; class Cyanophyceae; order Nostocales; family Calotrichaceae; genus Calothrix; species Calothrix sp. PCC 6303. The sequence continues at coordinate 3,834,616 of NC_019751.1, read as the reverse complement.
GGGTGACACCAAAAGCTTGACTGCTAGGTTCGCAATCCTCTAAGCATCACACACCCTGCAAGAAAATGCGCCAGTTGCTTAAGTTATAAGCTGATTAAGTTATGTAAAAAAAAGTGACGAAAGTTTAACTTTTGTTCAACTAAAATCATAGATAATTTCATCAGGTTTAACATATATTTAGGGAACAAATTTCTGGTATATTTCTTGTATTAACACATGTTTATGCGGGTAACTGTACAACTAGGGGTTAATGCTGCAACAAATAATATCGTTGAGATAAACCTCGTCTATCTTGAGAACTGTAGTTTTCCATCAAGACTTTGAGTAGGCTACGCCAGCCCCATGGGCTTATGCTAACCTGCGACAAGCCGCTACCCTGACGGGTAGACACGGAGTGGCTTATGTCAGTACGCTAAGAAGCTTATGGGTCTACCTTACGTCGCTGTTTGAGGCATTTGAATCCCTCAAAAAACTCCGGGTTTCATCGTGGACGAGGTTTAACATTTAATAATTTAGGATTGAAGCTTATTTCCCTAATCAGTTAAGTGAGAAATAACTAACGATATTGTTAAATTTTTAATAATACAAATTTGTGTTTATTATAGCCAAATTCATTCTATAGTCTTTGGTTATAAATATCTGCAAAAGTACAACTATTTGAGAGCAAATAGTTAAGTTATAGCGGTAAAACGGCAACTGTTTTCCGTAGTGGTTGTAGTGATGATGTTACATTATTAGAGAGGGAAATCAATGCTGGGATTTATCAAAAATTTAGCGAAAAAAGCTGACAATGGTTTTTACTTAGAACTTAAAGACGGTGAAGAAGTAAAAGCAACTGAACCAAAAAAAACAGAATCAGCAGCTGCACCGAAGACAACAGAATTAGCACCTACTGTAGCTGAAGATGCTGCTAAATCTGTACTCAACGCATCAAAAAAAGAAGCCGCATCAATTGCCAAATCCGCTAAAATTGAAGCTGCAAAATCAGCTAAAGCTCAAAAAGAAGCAGATGCGGCAGAAAAAGCTGCTATTGCCGCCAGAAAGAAAGAATTGCCTGTGGAAAAGAACTTTGCTACTAAATATTTGTTGAGTTCAGGTAATAGCGAACGTCGTCGTCCAGGTGCAAATATGAATGCATTTTTGGAAATGGCGAAAACAGCCAAAACACCTACTCAGAAATAAAAGCCGCAGTAGTTTATTACTAAGTTTATTATTATTAAGTAGAGAACTGGATTTTGATCGAACCAGTTCTTTATTTAATTTTCCATAATGCTTGATCTGCACTGGGGGGAACCAGTACCCACAAACCACCAGGAATTACCTGAAAGTTCATTGGTGTTACACCTAAATAATCCCCATCTACTTGTACTGCCATAACTTTTTTACCCTTTATTTGGATTCTCTTGGCACGGTAATATTCCACTTTGGGATCGAGGTTATAACGGCGTGTAAAAATAGATAGTAGTCTCAAGGGCGCTATTAACATACTGCGTCCTTTAATAACGCAGACATCCAGTAAGCCATCATTAATAATGGCATGTGCTGTTAACTTAACTACACCCCCATAAAGCTGACTATTACCAATTACTAACATTAATATACGTCCCCGTATCCGTTTACCATCAACGCGAATATGGGAAGTAATCCCCGGAAAGTTCCATGCTAGTTGTATGGCTTGTTTGACATAGGCTAGTACCCCCAGTTGTTTTTTTTCTTGGGGATTAATGATTGCTGTGACAGCAGCATCAAAACCGATTCCTGCCATTAATAAAAAATACCGATTTCCAGCTTTACCAACATCAATTTTTTCTAGGTGTGCATCCAGCAAACTTGTGGCTGCACGTTTAGGTTCCATGGATAAGCCTAATTCCCTTGCCCAAATGTTCACTGTTCCGATGGGTAACACAGCTAAGGCAGTATTTGTACCCACTAAGCCATTCATCACTTCATTAACTGTTCCATCGCCACCAGCGGCTACAACCACATCATAGCCTTTCATTGCTGCTTCTCGCGCTTGAATTGTGGCATCACCAGCAGCCTTGGTGGGACGAAGTTCTACTTCCCAACCACGACTACGCCAAACCTCAGCGGCACCTTCTAGCGATCGCTTCAGATTATAAGCCTGCCCTGCAAAAGGATTGAAAAGAATTAGTACCTGTGGCTTGAATGGAAGCATGTTAACCATGAACAACGAACTTCCTAGGGGTTAAGAATATGGTTTTAGAAAAATCTGTATTTAGTAGATGTGGTTTAGTGTTTTTGTTGCTCTATGATATTTGGCATCTCACTATTAATTGCTAATTTGGGATAAATAATCAGGAAAAATATCATCCAAGTGAGGATGGGGATAGCAACAATAATGGTTAGCCAAATAATCTGAAATACTAACCAGCTACCACCAATCAACGTGATACCTGTGAGAAGAATAGACCAAGGTTGACACCACCAAGGTTTATACTGCCAAACGCTGGGAGATTGAGATTCTGACATTATTTTGCTTTAATTTTTACTTATTCTAGATTATTGCTCGCCCAATAGGGCGAAAAATAAAAAGGGAGACACAATATAAAAATACAAGCTCTACAACGAACTATTAATGCACCATTGACGCTCTGGTTTTGGCTGTCTGAATGCTTTTAAGAGCATGTCTAAAATTTGTATTTCTATTTTTAAGTTTCTTTAACCCATAACGGGGGACTTCGCATCCCCCGTTAACTGCTCTACATTTTAAATTCACAAATCCTAGGATTTAATTGCAAGTTGGGCGATTCCTTCTCCCTTAACCCGGCAAATTCTCCAGTCATCCAAAATAGCTGCACCCATCAACCGATAAAAATTTTGGGCAGGTTCATTCCAATCGAGGACACTCCACTCTATCCTTCCACAATCACGTTCTAGGGCTACCTGAGCTACCCTACTTAATAAAGCTTTGCCAACACCTTGGCGACGATATTCTGGTAATACAAAGATATCTTCGAGATAAATTCCCGGTTTTGTCAGAAAAGTTGAATAATTGTGGAAAAATAGAGCAAAACCCACAACTTGATGATTTAATTCTGCAATGATCGCTTCAGCATACTTGGGTGAACCAAAAAGATGTTCTTTCAGAAGTTGAGAACTACCACTTACTGCATCAGATAAATTTTCGTATTCTGCCAAGGCTTGAATTAAATAAAAAAGTGCATCACAGTCATCAGGTTGAGCAAGACGCAAGGTGACATCACCATCGGAAGCCATGGGTTAATCCTCCACGATTATTAGTGTATAGACATTAGTCCACATTCAAGGGATATTCGTCAAGGTAAGACTTCGGAGAGTGACTTAAAAAACAAGTAATGAGTAATAAGTAATGAGTAATGAGTATGTTTTGTAACGGGGATTTGACCCTGATGGTTACTAAGGGTAGTCGAAGTAACACGCTGGTTGATAGTTGCAGGGGAATTAAACCCCCAAACGTAGTTAAAAATGATGGTTACGCGTCATTAAGATGTTTCGGACATAATATACTCTGGATTGTATTTCCAGAGTGATATCAATGCCGCAGCTAAAAATTTATGGTTTGAGGGAATTCCTTGATCCGATTAAGCAAGAACTTTCGGATATCATTAATTCCTGCATGACTGATGCTCTACAATATCCCCCAGAAAAACGTAACCAAAGGTTTTTTCCCCTTGAGCGTTCCGACTTTTTTTACCCGCCAGACCGCACGGAACGGTATACAATCATTGAATTGAGTATGTTTGAAGGACGTAGTGTTGCAGCGAAAAAACAGCTAATTCGGTTGTTGTTTGAGCGGGTTCAGCCATTGGGTATTTCTGCACAGGATTTGGAAATTACAATTTTTGAAACTCCTAAGCACAATTGGGGTTTCCGGGGTTTACCTGGAGATGAACACCAATTGAGTTACAAGGTAGATGTCTGATTTGATAAGGCAGTAGGCAGTTGGGGTAAGCGCAAAGATTTGGCGTGGCTGTGTTTACTGTTAGGGTTTGTAAGAAGGCTTTGAGTCAAATTTACAGTTCGTTACATAGTTTGTTTTATTTATTACATTCCAAATTCTGATGAATGGTGCGTTACGCGATCGCGTAACGCACCCTACCAGACAAATTAAAATTAAAGTTAAATAAACTTGAATTTATGACTGATCCCTACTTGGGGACATTGGGTGGCAATTTCATAAATGTCAAGTAACCCTGCTTTTACGGTTATCGAATCAAGAGAGCGCATAAATGGAATATCATCCGGATCTGGTTCATTATACTGAGGCTTTGCAGTAACATTTGTCCTTGCAGGTGCTGCTGGTGGTGCTTCATAGCTGGGAGTTGCAGCAGGTGTGCGGTTTGGTGGGGGAGTTTTCCGCGTATTCGTCGCAGCTGCCGCAGGTGGTTGTTCCATCACGGGTGCCGGACTGCTAGTATATGTAGGCTGTACATCTGATGGGATGCCTATATTTCCCAAAGAGTGAATACGTTGCACAGTTAATTCTGCCCGCTTTTCCTTAAAGCCTTCCGGACGATCTATGGTATTCATATTTAAGCGCCCTTCTAAGAGTACGCGATCGCCTTGATGATAATTAGCATGAATTTCCTTTGCCATATTACCCCAACCAATTGCCCGCATCATTGCTGGTGGGTCATCTGGACGTGTTCCGGAAAACTGGATCATCATCTCTGCTAACTCCAATCCGTCAGGGGTGTGACGTAATTGGGGTTGATTAGTGATTTCCGCCATTAAAACACAACTGTTCATTAATCCTCAAAGTTTTCTTAGTTGATTAGTATGTATAGCAGTAGCAGCAGAACTACACATTTTACAAATGGTAGACTCCTCCCCAACCTTCCCCTTGTTAGGGGATGCGGGGTACTACAGGTGGGGTATTTTTGCACCTCACCAAGTTAAAATCTGCTGTATTTCTCAGCAAAAACTAATTGACAATTGCCTAAAAATCAATTTTCCGGCAAATTTTTCTCGCTAAAAATAATTATGAAACTACAGTAGTACAATTGTATAACATTTAGATGATAAATTATCTAGAACAGTAGCCATACAAGCATATTTTTAGCTTGACCCAAATATATCAAATATGGGGGATTGGGTGCTGAAAGTTAAACTAAGCTGTATATTATGGCTGATTTGTATATCAAGTATCCCCGAATCTAAACTCTAGCTTTAAATATCGGATCAGTTTGATAAGTGGATTTGATTAGTTTTGATTTCTGCAAGCCGCACACTCGTGACTTCAAGTCATGAGTTAGGCTCTCCATATTTCTATATTTAAATGATTGCATATTCTGATAAAATTATTGTAAGGAATCATTTAAAATCAAAATGCAGAAAGCGTTTAAAATTGCACTTATTCCTAGCCACAACCAAGAAGTCTTAATTAACAAGACGATAGGTTGTGCTAGATTTGTGTACAACCGTTTTCTGGCATTAAGGAAAGAGTTATATGCGACTGAGCAGAAAACCTTAAACTACAATACTTGTAGCCAAGAGTTAACTCTTCTCAAGAAAGAGATTGAATGGTTAAAGGAAGTAGATAAATTTGCTCTGCAAAACTCGCTCAAAAATTTAGAGGCAGCGTACAAAAACTTTTTCACTGACTTGAAGAAGTCTAAAAAGAAGAAAGGTGTAGGCTTCCCCAAATTCAAAAAGAAGTACGGTTGCAAGCAATCTTACAAGACGAATCTTACCAATGGAAACATTCAAATTATAGAGAATCGTTTAAAACTCCCCAAATTAGGATGGATAAAGTTTTATAAATCACAAGATATTACTGGAAAGCTTGTCAACGTTACCGTTACTCGGACTTCTTCTGGTAAATATATTGCTAGTATCCTCTGTGAAACTGAGATAGAAAAATATCCTCATGTCACCCAAAATATTGGTTTAGACTTGGGGATTAAATCTTATCTGGTTACTAGCGAAGGTGAAGTTATAGAAAATCCTAAATATTATCGACTTCAATTAAAGAAGTTACGCAAAGCAAATAAAAAGTTATCCCGTAGTACAAAAGGTAGTAGCAATAGAGTCAAAGCGAAAATCAAGCTGGCTCGAATCTACGAACGGATTACCAATTTGAGAGATGACTTTCTGCACAAGTTGTCAACTCGTCTAATCAAGGAAAACAGTATTATCTGTATTGAAGATTTACGAGTCGTTAACATGGTAAAGAATCACAAACTAGCATTGAGTATTTCAGATGCTAGTTGGTCTAAATTTGTTACCATGTTGGAATATAAAGCTTTGTGGCATGACAGGATTGTGCAAAAAGTTGGTACATTTTACCCCTCATCTCAGACTTGTAACTGCTGCGGCTTGATCAACCCATTAGTTAAAGATTTAAAGTTACGTGAATGGTCTTGTCCTAGTTGCAATAGTTACAACTTAAGGGATAAAAACGCAGCACTTAATATATTAAGTGAGGGTTTGAGATTATTAACCGCCGTCGGTACGCCGGAGGTTATAAAAAACGCCTGTGGAGAACTTGTAAGTCCTGAAGTAATTCCGGCGCAGTTCGATGAAGCAGGAATCGCGTGACTTTTAGTCATGCGAGGTTCAATAGTAAAAATACTATAGATAGCTTAGGTACTCGTGGCGAAAGTTGTTTTAGAAAATATTTACAAAAGTTTTCCCCATCGTTCAGGGGAAGGTGTGGCAAAATCGACAAATCAGGGAGATGCTACGCAAGCAGAAGGTGTAAGCATTTTGAGACGAATTAACCTGACAGTAGCAGATGGTGAGTTTATGGTGTTGGTGGGACCATCAGGTTGTGGAAAAAGTACCCTGTTGAGATTAATTGCTGGGTTGGAGACGATTACAGGCGGTAATATTTGGATAGGCGATCGCTTAATTAATGAACTGCCTCCAAAACAACGGGATATTGCCATGGTGTTTCAAAATTACGCCCTCTATCCCCACATGACGGTGTATGATAACATCGCTTTTGGTTTGCGAAGAAGAGATTTACAAGAGCCAAAACCAGAAAATTCTCCCCTAAATCGTTTCACCCAAAATACACTGACAGGATTAACTAAAAAGTTACCGAAAGGACTACGTTATATATCCGCAGACGAGCGGAATATTCGTGAGAGGGTAAAGAATGTAGCCCAATTGTTGCAAATGGAAGCACTGTTAAATCGGCTACCAAAGCAATTATCAGGTGGTCAACGTCAAAGGGTTGCGTTAGGAAGAGCGATCGCGCGCAATCCCCAAGTATTCTTAATGGATGAACCTTTATCTAACTTGGATGCGAAGTTACGCACCGAAACCCGCGCTCAAATCGTCAAATTGCAACGTCAGTTAGGAACCACAACTATCTACGTTACCCACGACCAAACTGAAGCGATGACAATGGGCGATCGCATTGCCATTTTAAACCAAGGACAACTCCAACAAGTTGCACCACCCCTCGAACTTTATAACCATCCCACAAACTTGTTTGTTGCCCAATTTATCGGTTCCCCAGCCATGAATTTAATTCCTGTGGAGTTTCATGCACCCCACATCATCACCAGCGGCGATTTTCGCATGACTATACCAGAAATTTGGGGTAACACATTGCAAAAATATGATGGACGTACCCTAATTTTGGGCATTCGTCCCGAACATTTTACAGTCAGTTTGCCAGCAACTAAAAATTTCCCCGTCAAAATCGAACTTGTTGAAAACTTGGGGAATGATACTTATTTATCTGTCAGTTTGATTTTACCTGGTCGTCAAACACATCCTTTAGGTAGCGACACCATCCAAATTCGGGTACCACCTGAACGTCATTATCGAATGGGTGAAGAAATTTGGCTATCACTAACACCCGACAAACTTTATTTTTTTGATGCGGAAACAGAGTTAGCAATATACCCAAAGATTCCCATAATGCTACCATTTGAAAAATAGGTACAGTTTCCACACAGATTCAGATATAAAATATTAAGCTAATTCTATGTGTTTTTATTGCTTTTAATATTAATTTTAAGTAGTTATACCAATTTGAAAAAACAATGCGACAGATAGATATTTGTAGAGACGTAGCACTGCTACGTCTCTACTGTTTGATGTGTTGCAATCATTATTTGAATTGGTATTAGGCAAAATTAAATATATATTGTCATTGCGACGCAAGGTAGACACGAAGTGGCTTCACTCCTGCGGAGAAGCAAGCTACGAAGAGTAGCAATCCCAAAGTTTTGGCTTTTTCGCAATGTATAAATATTTTTTTACTACTACTTACATTCCTTTGAATCCAGTTTTACTTTCTATTTGCCCTAATTTTTGAGTTGAATCAACACTTGAATTTAGAGCTTTCAAAGACATTTTTCGCCAAATTCCCACTTGACTTACGAAAATTCCTCCTAAAATTACCCCACCACCAATATATTGTCCAAAAGTTGGGCTTTCTCCCAAAACAAAATAGGCAGCTATAATTCCCACTACAGGAGTAAAAGAACCAATTAATAGAGCTTGAGATACGGTTGTTGCCCTTAAACCAGTAATCCAAAATGATTGTCCAGCCACTACAATTACTGAACCGTAAATTAACATCCACTTCCACAAAAAAGGTGAAAATACATCCATAAAATGGTCATGACCATAGATAATTAAAGCAACAAGGAAAAAGACCACTGTCCCCAATGCAGTACGGAAAATACTATAAATACCCAAAGATATATGTGATAATTTTCTTTTATTAATAATAGTAGAAATAGCTAAAACTACAGCCGCAACTGCTGCTAAAATTTCTCCAGTTCCAAAAGCAAAATAATTATTAACTTCACCCATACTTTGATAATTAGACGGCAAAATAATGGTAAGAACAACACCAATAAATGAAATAATTCCTCCAATAATTTCCCAAATATGAACTCGCTCATGCAATATCCAGATGGATAAAGCTAAAGTTAAGGGAGGCTCTAAACGACCAATCAGAATAACATTATTAACAGTAGTTAAACCCAGAGATTGAAAAATTAAACCTGGACCAATAGCACCAGCCATAATTGCCACCAAACTCAAATTTAGCCATTGCTGATGAGAAATTTCTCGGAATTTATCGACCCTACACTCCTTGCGATAAACAACTAGCAACACCATCAAGGCACAAAGATTGCCCACAAATAAAACATTGCATAGTGAAACTGGATTATGACCATTTGTAAAATTTTGATTCCCAATCTCTGTTAGTTTACGCGTCACCGCATTGGCAGCACCAAATATAATAACTGCAAACCACAGATAAAATTGTCCCGGTATTTTGCGTAAAAATTGAAAATTTAGTGGAAACATTGATGATAGATTGTTGATATTAATAACTTATGTAAATTATCCAATAATTAGTGCAACGATCCTATTAAAAATATAGATTATGGAGTAACTAGCCTGATATTTTCAGTTTACCTTCTTTTTGAAAGCTTATTATGGCAGCATATATTCTTCTAGTAGAAGATGAAGTTAAATTGGCTCGATTTATCGAACTAGAATTAACTAGCGAAGGTTATGAGGTCAGAGTCGCTAATGATGGAATTACGGGTATGACTTTAGCACGAGAGTCCCCACCAGATTTAGCAATTTTAGACTGGATGCTTCCTGGGTTAACAGGAGTAGAATTATGTCGTCGTCTACGGGCAACCGGAAGCAAAATTCCCATAATTCTTCTAACAGCAAAAGACGAAGTTAGTGATAGAGTTGCAGGTTTGGATGCTGGTGCGGATGATTATGTTGTTAAACCTTTTAGTATTGAAGAACTTTTAGCTCGAATTCGTGCCCATTTACGTCGCGTTCAAGAGGATAATTCTGATATATTACAGTTTGAAGATTTAAAATTAAATCGTCGTACTCGTGAAGTGTTTCGCGGTGAACGTGCAATCGATTTGACAGCGAAAGAGTTTGATTTACTTGATTATTTGATGAGTTATCCTCGTCAGGTATTTAGCCGAGAACAGATTTTAGAAAAAGTCTGGGGTTATGATTTTGTGGGTGATTCAAATATTATAGAAGTTTATATCCGCTATGTACGTCTAAAATTAGAAGAAAATGGTGAAAAACGCTTAATTCAAACAGTCAGGGGTGTTGGCTATGCTTTACGTGAAAATTAAGTTGACTAAGCTTAGGTTAATTATAGACCCAAATTAGTGACTAATTCTGAATTAGCATCCATCGCAATTGCTTAATTTATTTCTAGTACATGTCGGTGGAAATAAATAGACTACTATTTAATCCTGAAAAGCTAATAATAGGATTTTTCCCACTGCCTACTGCCTACTCATTACTGCCTTGATTTACTATGACTTTCATCGAGTCCTCAAAATATCAAATAATATTAAGCATTGATAGAAGTAGTTGACAAATCAGAAACTACTGTTAATTCTATAGAAAGTTACTACCTCACTTTAGGATATTTTATGATTATTAATGACTTCTATTGGCAGCAAAAAATGCGGACATTAGAAGTTTTGTCGTCACTGAGTCATAGAACTGGTGAATTAAGCGGATATTTACAAGAAATAACCTTTGGTGTTAATGAATTAATTGGGATTGACTGGTCTATTGTCACTATTTGTCAGCAAGGATTTGCCAAAGTATTAGCCAGTAGTATCAATTTAGATCAAGAAATAGAAAGTTATTCTGTACATGGTGAATTATCAGGAACTGTAATCGAAACTGGTTGCAGTTTAATAGTTGAAAACACCAAAATCTGTCAACAATATGGTCAAGCTCCAGAAGGATATCAAGCATATTTAGGAGTACCTTTGCGTACTTCTCAAAATAAAGTAATCGGAACGATTTGTTCATTTCATAAAGAACCACGTAATTTTTGTCAGCAGGAAGTTGAAATTGTTGAATTATTTGCAGAACGTGCTGCAACTGCAATCGATAACTATTATCTTTATCAACAGCAACGCCAATTTAATGAAATATTAGAAGCTGAAGTTATACGAAGAACAGAAGAATTAAAAGTAGTTCAAACAAAACTGATTGAGCAAGAACGTCTTGCGGCAATTGGTGAGTTTGCCACTGGTATTGTTCATGAAATTCGTAATCCCCTAACAACGATGAAAATGGGATTGAACTATTTTAATAAACAAGATTTGACAGAAACGGCAAAAATACGACTATCTCTAGCATTAGATGAGGGTGCTAGGTTAGAAAGATTACTACAGGAAATATTACTTTATGCAAAACCACAAAACTTACAATTATCACCGATTAATCTTCATGAATTTATTGCTGATAATATGAAATCTCTGGAAAATATGCCGGAAGCAGAAGGAAGATTGATTAAGCTTATATCTACTCAAAATGCTATGGGTATATTGGCAGATGGGGATAAAATTAAACAAATACTAATTAATGTTGTTCGTAATGCTTGTGAGGCGGTAAATATTGGAGATATAGTTAGTTTATCTTTAAAAAATATCTTAGATACTAATCAAGTTGAAATTAGTGTGCATAACTTTGGTGAACCAATTTCTAGAGATATTTTATCTTCCCTTACTCAACCGTTTTTCTCAACAAAACCTTCCGGTACTGGATTGGGATTAGCTATAGTGAAACGTATTGTTGAGGCGCATCACGGAGAATTGACAATCAAGTCTAATATGAATGAAGGAACAATTGTGACTATAAAATTACCAAAATTGGGAGGTTGAAAAATTCAATTTATTTTTGTAAATAACTAATTATCACTTGTATTATCTGGCAGACGGGGTAAACTGACTGTGAAAACACTTCCTTCACCGACTTGAGAGCTTACTGTCACATTACCACCCATCCCTTCTACAAGGGTCTTCACAATCGATAAACCTAAACCAGTACTACCCGCAGAACGGGTACGTGCTTCATCGATACGGTAAAATCTGTCAAAAATTCGAGATTGGTGTTGTAGGGTTATTCCATGACCGCGATCGCATACTTGAATTATGCCTTTATTTTCCGATCTTTTTAATTTTATGGTGATTTTTGTATCAGGATCTGAGTACTTTACCCCATTGTCAATTAAGTTCAGCAAAACCTGTATAAAATACTGATGATCTACTTTCACCATAATTGGATCAGATTCCACCTCTATTTCAATTTGTCTAGAACTATTTTTGACTGCCATTTCTACTGCTTCATTAACTAGATCATTTATTCTATAGGTTCCTAGATTAAATCGTAAGTAACCGCTATCTGCACGAGCTAAATCTAATAATTCTTCTAATATATGGATAGTATTTTCTGTCTCAGATGCAGCCGTTTCTAGAACTTCTAATTGAATTTCTGTCAGATTTTGCTTTCTTCTCAACATACTTTGTAAATATCCATAAATAATAGTTAATGGAGTACGTAATTCATGGGAAATATTACTGGTAAATTGTCTTTCTTTCTCCCAAGCTTGGGATAACCGGGATAGCATCATATTAACAGTTTTAGCTAGATCTTTGACTTCGCTAGGTGCATTACTTAAGTCTACTTTCGTTTCAGCTAAGTTTTCTGGTTTAATTGCTGCCGTCATTTGACTGATGTGTCGTAAAGGTTGCAGAGAACGCTGGATATAAATTGCTATTATGAGCGAAATTATAATAATTACCAAAATGCTGGCAACAGTTAAACTTTTTACCATTGCGATAAACATAGTTTGATCGTTGGTAATATCTTTGACGATAGAGAGTTTTCCTAAATATCTTCCTTTTAGCTTTAATTCTTCACCATACAAAATAAAGTAACGACCGTTAATCAAGTTAACTTCTGCCGTAATAGGCATTTTACTCAAAGAAGTTAATTCAGTAACATGGGAAGGAGATACCAGATTAAAGTTAGTAGATTTAGCTATAATTTTAGCATCTACACTTTTTACCCATAATAATATATTGCTATCACTTCTATTATCAATTGCTTTTTGTAATGCAATTTCTACCGGTAGCATATCATTATAGATTTCTATGTCTCGCGGCAAACGTAAGGCAATCTGTTTGATATTTTCTTTGTGACTATCGATTAAAATTTCTTGCATTTTCCAACTAGTCCAACTAGCCAGACTTGCTAATCCTAAAGCAGAAAATGTGGCAACACCGATTGTTAAGCGTGTCTGTAAAGAAAAAGGGTCAACTTTAGGAAAAATTCTGCTTAATCGATTCACTTTAATAAATTTGGTTGAGGTGTAAAACAAGTTTTATTTACAAAGTCGCATTTATAAACATAAGGCTCTTGCCAACTCAAGGGGATTTCTAATAAATCTCGTGTTCCTGTCATTCCTTGCCCTATAAATAATAATAAAGCAATACAGTTCAAAATGGTGTGAATAATGCGCCAACGACTTGTCTTATCTTTATAAATATCAGGAACAATGGCTAAAGAAAAAATCATTAACATTGCTGCTGTCATCCCAATGTAGTAATGTGACCAATACCACTGGTTATCACGACGGAAAACTCCATCTTGGAAACCAAGAATTACTAAACCAGCACCTGTTAAACTGGCAAATAAACCTCGCCATATTTTATTATTGGTAGTATTTGCTCGATAAAGTAATCCTAAAGATATGATAGTAGCGATAAATATTAAGCAGATAAAAATGACTTGAAAAGGTGCTTCATTTATTACTTTGTTTTTGATAATATTTTTACCAATTGGATAAGCTAATCCCAATAATGTTAATCCCACAACTGCACTTGTGAGGCAATTTCCTAATTTTCTGTGTTCTGTACCAACAGATGGACTAATTTTACTTTTAACTCCAGCTTTATTTTGTAAACGACGCTGACGGGTAGACAATGCAAAGTTGACTACCATCCCAATTAATGGGAAGACAAACAAGACTGCGATCGCAGGATGAATCAAAGCAATAAAATCCGTAAGTTCCATAAGAAAATCTTGTAGGTTATTTAACTTCAATCAAAATAATATATGGATTTTCTGGGATTAAAATTATTTATAACTAAGAATTTATTGAAATATTTTGATATATTTTCTTAGCCTTTTCTCATCTGATTCTCATTTTACTTAGAGCGTGTTTATCAAACAAATACTAAGTAGTATGTACTACTGCCATATAATAATTTGAGGGTTTGAGCAACTGATAATTTACTGTAGGGTAGCAATTAATTGTTGCCTCACAACCTATTTGGATTTTCGCTCAAAATGAGTAAAATTATGTGTCTTACACACCCGACAAAGAATCATGAATTGCTCTATTAATAGACAGTCTTTTAGGTAAGCGGCTACGCAGCTAAATCCTATAAATTAAAAAACTATAACCTTGTGGTGCGGGCAGCGTTCGATGGTTCCTGAGCCTGTCGGAACGAAGTGTACCGGAGGTAAGGACTGAGCGCTCACGCCGAAGTCTTGCCCGCTTTATATATACAAATTAGGTGCTTCACAGCTTATCTATCTCTAGAGTATTGTTCATGTGAGTTGCGTAAATTCTTGTTTATATGTTAAATTCAGACCGATGAGTCTGAAAAATCCGACATGAAGCAGAAAAAGGTAAAAAACTAAAACTTATCTATTTTGATTTCGTCCAGAATATAGGAATCTTATTTGATTTCTGAAAAAACTTAGTACCCTTTTCTTCCTTCTTAGTTGTTCCTTTTCTAAGCAAACGATTTCAGAAATTTAAGGGGACTTACATACCATACATATTTAAGAAGGAAGAAGAAAGATGGGGTCTGTAGCTTACTTTCCGCAGGGTATACCCATCTCAAAACTGATGACACATAGGTATCGGGGTATTAAACCCCCTACTCTTGATAAAAGTTAAAAATACTTACAATTATGATTAATCAAACTGAGCCTTTCCGTCTAATTACTATCCCTGTTAGTCATTATTGTGAGAAAGCAAGATGGGCTTTAACAAGGCTTAAACTATCCTACGTTGAAGAAGGTCATATACCTCTATTTCATGCCTTTGCAACTAAGCGTGCAGGAGGTCAATCAACACCAGTTTTAGTGACAGAAAAGGCTGCATTTTTAGATTCAACAGATATTTTAAAATATTTGGATTCCATCGCCTCTAAAAATGAGAAAATAATTCCTGAAGAGCCAAACTTGAGAAAACAAGCTGAAGAATTAGAAGAATTATTTGACCAAAAACTGGGAACAGCAGCACGTCGTTGGGCTTATTCTCACATTATCGGTGATAACAAGTTAATTAGAGATGCTTGGTGTAATAGTATTCCTAAATGGGAAGCATTATTTTTTCCTGTATTATTGCCAATTTTGCGCCCAGCACTAATCAAAAACTTTGATATTAATGCCGATTCTGCACAGGAAAGCTATATACAAATACAGGAAATTTTTGAGAAAGTAGCTCAAATTTTATCAGATGGTCGTCAGTATTTAGTGGGGGATAAATTTTCGATTGCGGATTTGACGTTTGCTTCACTTTCTGCACCAATGATTCAAGCAGCAGAATATCCAAAATCTATTCATGAAAAACAAAATCTACCGGCAAAAATGTTGTTGGAGATCAAGCAAATGCAGGAAACAACAGCAGGTAAGTTTGCTTTACGTCTTTACAAAAATGAGAGATTTGTCGGCGGTAAATAGGAAATTCATTAAATCAATCAATTAATTAATTAATTAATTAATAAAAAATAGAGACATTCCACTGGAATGTCTCTACGGCTATCAATGGTTATCAATTTATGATTCAACCCAAACTGAAACTGAACCACCATTACAATAAAACTCTGCCCAACCAACTTCATTGGTGTAAATTGGCTCTTGAATATGTTCAGTAATATCTATAAATTTGGCTTTGATTTTGCCAACTTCCATCCATTTACTACCTGCTGCACCATCACTCATAATTACAGCCATTGCTTTTGGATGTTCTTCATCACCTAAGCATGTCCAACCAATGGTATTAAAGTGGTCAAAATAATCATATTGATGACCATAAACATATTCCTGCCGAACAGATAAAAACTTGTCTATCAACCAACTATGTGATGGTAGGTAAATATGATAACCTTTATCATGATATTCAGCGCCATAGTAATCAGCATAAAACACGCAAGGATAGCCTTGTTGACGCAACAAAATAATTGCATATGCTAAAGGTTTAAACCAAGGCTCAACCACCGATTCTAAAGCTTGTAATGGTTGGGAGTCATGGTTTTCAACAAATGTAACTGCATGACTAGGTTTTTGCTGCATTAATGTACCATCTAAAATCTGTCGCATATCGTAGTTTCCACCCAACTTACTTGCGCGACTAAAGTTGTAGTGTAATGGCACATCAAAGACTGACATTTTCCCGGCAATTGCATCTATATACCAATGCAATGTATTAATATCAGGAGTCCAATATTCACCAACAATAAATAGTTCTTTACCAGCATATTTTTCTAATTCATCTATCCATTTGGGAAAGAACCAGGAAGAAATATGCTTAATTGCATCTAAGCGGAATCCATCGACACCTGTTGTATCGAGATACCATTTACCCCAATTAGTAATTTCAGTTTGAACCCATTGATCTTGAAAGTCTAAATCACATCCCATCAAATAGGCAAAATTGCCTTTTTCCATATCTACAAAGTCATCAAACTTTTTCCCTTCGATTAAATAAACAGTACTATTGTCACCTTCTTTATATTTGTTGTAATCTACACCATCAAAGTGCCAATAATGCCATTCAAATTGAGAATATTTTCCCTGTCTTCCAGGAAAGTTAAAGTAGGTATAGCTTTTAATCTCTTGTAAACCACCTTTAGGATTAACTCTATCATTTTGGGAAAAGGGAGTTGCTTTCATTATTTCTGGGGAATCTCCACCCATCCTGTGGTTTAATACAGCATCTGCATAGGTTTGGATTCCAACTTGGCGAAGGGTTTTAATGGCATCTAGGTATTCTTGATGAGTTCCGTACTTAGTGCGAATCGAGCCTTTTTGGTCGAATTCACCCAGATCATATAAATCGTAAACACCGTAACCGACATCATTGCCACCTGCTGCACCTTTATAAGCTGGAGGTAGCCACATGGCGGTAAATCCTTTTCCTGCTAAGTCTCTAGTTCTATATTTAAGTTCATTCCATAGGTTCCCATCATTAGGTATGTACCAATGGAAGTATTGCATGATTGTACCATTGACTTTAGGCATAATTTATGATTCACCTTCACTAGAGTTACAAATCTTACTTCAGCTTGTCGTGTCAAGATTATCACTCAAGAGAAACGAAGTTAAGCCAGTTTCGGTAAATTATGTCTTATGTTCAAAAATCCCAGCCAATTTAGGGCTGGGAGTATTTACCAAATAAAATAAAATCAGGTGATTTTAAGGAACAACTAAAACTGGACAAGGAGAAAGGTTAATCACTCGCGTGGTGACACTATCAGTTGCTCCCTCCTCTGTTAAACCCAATCCTCGGCAACCCATGACAATTAAATCTGCTCCCATTTCATCGGCAACATCACAAATTGTAAAAGCGGGTTTACCTTCACGCTCAACGGTTTCGGATTTGATACCCTGCTGCTCAAATAGACTTTGAGCATTTGCCAACAACTTGGCTACTGCTTCGACAGATTGCATGGGACTAGTTGCTTCCCCTGCTTCTTCCACTACAGAAAGTAGGATGAGACGGCTTTTGTGGGTTTCCACAACCCGAATCACCATTTCGGCAGCTTCTCTGGTTTCACGACTTTGATCTATGGGAAATAAAACTGTTTTAAACATCTAATTCACCTGTGTACCCTTGACTAGGTACAATCTGGATGGAACTAATTACAAAACATAACAAAAAAGTAATCGGGAGGTTCGTGCTGTGTCTAAAAAAACTTTAGCAAGTTTATCTGCATCTGAGTTAACTGGGAAAAGAGCATTTGTGCGGGTAGATTTCAATGTACCCGTCGAAAAAGGTGCAATTACAGATGATACTCGGATTCGAGCAGCGCTACCTACCATCCAAGATTTAACCAGTAAGGGTGCGAAGGTGATTTTAGCTAGTCACTTTGGTCGTCCCAAGGGTGTGAGTGATGATTTACGTTTGACACCTGTTGCCAAGCGACTCTCTGAGTTGTTGGGACAGGATGTAATCAAATGTGATGATTGTATTGGTGATGAGGTTGCTGCAAAAGTCGCAGCAATGGAAAATGGGCAGGTGTTGTTGTTAGAAAATGTCCGCTTCTACAAAGAAGAGGAGAAAAACGATCCTGAGTTTGCCCAAAAATTAGCGGCAAATGCTGATTTGTATGTCAATGATGCCTTTGGGACTGCACACCGCGCTCATGCTTCTACAGAAGGCGTTACCAAGTATCTTAGCCCTTCGGTGGCAGGATACTTGATCGAGAAAGAATTGCAATATTTGGAAAATGCGATCGCTAATCCACAGCGACCCTTGGTAGCTATCATTGGGGGTTCCAAAGTATCTAGCAAAATCGGTGTGATCGAAACTTTGTTAGAAAAATGTGACAAACTCATCATCGGTGGAGGGATGATTTTCACCTTCTACAAAGCCCGTGGATTGAGTGTTGGTAGCTCCTTGGTGGAAGATGACAAGATTGAGTTGGCACGCTCGTTAGAAGCGAAAGCGAAGGAAAAAGGCGTAACTTTCTTGTTACCTACTGATGTGGTTGTTGCTGATAAATTTGCCCCTGATGCTAATTCCCAAACTGTAAGTATCGAGAATATTCCCGATGGTTGGATGGGGTTGGATATTGGTCCTGATTCCATCAAGGTTTTCCAAGAAGCACTAGCTGATTGTAAGTCGGTGATTTGGAATGGTCCGATGGGTGTATTTGAATTCGATAAATTCGCTGCTGGTACCGAAGCTGTAGCTCATACCCTAGCTGATATTGGCAAAAATGGTGCAATCACAATTATTGGTGGTGGTGACTCTGTTGCTGCCGTTGAGAAAGTGGGTTTAGCTGACCAAATGAGCCATATTTCTACTGGTGGTGGTGCTAGCTTGGAATTACTCGAAGGTAAAGTGCTTCCAGGTATTGCAGCTTTGAATGAAGCGTAATTAACTAAATTTTGAGAGACGCGATATATCGCGTCTCTCAAGAAAGTGAAGTACCCCATCTTGCCTTCGGCTGAAAATGGGGCTTCCAATTTCAACTAGCACAAGGACGGTCTTATTCGTCTACGGAGTTTCCCGTCTCATTCGCAATTGCCTCCACTAGCCATCTAGCTTTTGGTCTTACACCGCGTCCACAGGCAGAACCTCGCCTTCCGCAAGGTTATAACTTTTTAGTCCTACTCGCCTTGGATTTACGGCAATAGCCAACCAGCTAGGTTTTCAGATTCCCTGAACTCTGCCGAGTACATACTTTATACCCAAAGGGTGGCCTCTTAGTCAGTCAGGTGGGTCATCGACCGATACAATTATACCAGATTGTGCGCTGGATAGAGCGCACGTTGCTATCCATCCCCAGCTTGTAGAAGCATGGGGAATTCCGCAAATTTCGTTAAATTTCTAACCTATCTTAGAGGTTCCACCACAACCTCTCTACGTAGGCTTTATCCTCCGCTAACAGGAGGAATTAACACCACCTCATCCCCATCATTCAGGGGTGTGTTAGGTTCGACAAACGCTAAATTCACACCATAGCGGGTGACATCACGCCATTTCGATAATTCAGGGTGTTCGGCAATCAAGCGATCGCATACTCCTTGAACTGGCGTATTTTCGGGAAATTGCAGTTTGATTTCTGGAACCCCATAAGCCTCTTGATAAGCCGCAAACAGTTTGATAGAGATAGTAATATCAGCTTTGAACATAACTTTTGAAAAATATTGTCGCAAAAGTCAGCTTCCTCTGACTTGATAGATATAACTCGATAAATCTAAATTTGGAGAGGGGTAGCATTGCTAACCCTCCAAATTCTCTGGGGACAATTATTCCCCGGTACCCACTTCCTTGTGACGGGATTCCCACCAAAATGTCGCACCCACAACTGCTACAACAATTAATAACGCCACGATTGCAAACTGACTAACCCAAGCTACCAATTGCTCTAGGGAAATAACTCTACCAGCAAAGAATGCTAATGTCACCATGGCACTACCCCAAGCAATTGCTCCCAGTAAGTTGTATAAAAAAAACTTCGGAAACGACATTCCCGAAATTCCCGCCAGTGGTGATGCTAGAATTCGCAATAAAGCAAAAAATCGCCCGAAAAATACGGTTTTACCCGCATTATCACTAAACTTTTCTTTAATCGCTAAAATTCTCACTTCTGATATTCGCAACAAACTGCCAAGCTTAAGTAATAAAGCCCAACCGCCAATTCTACCAATCCAGTAACCGCAAATTCCCCCTATTACCGCTCCTGCGATCGCATCACTCAAAACTAACCAGTAATTTAGTTCCCTACTACCTGCCAAAAAACCACCCACAAGGGTGACAGTTTCACCAGGAATTGGGATACCTAGGTTTTCTAACAAAATCCCGACAAAAATTGCCCAGTATCCATACTGATGAGCAACTTCTTGGATGTTTTCCAGTGAAACAAACTCCCAAGACATCCAACACCGCCACCTTTACATTTTTTTACGTTTACTATATCTTGACTGTTTTTCAGATAAGGTGTCAATCTGAGAATTTGGTATTTTTGAATACTAGTTAAGTGATGGCTCCAAATTTAGCCTTTACTCTTAAGTGGTATTACTGGTTTAAGTGTATATAATTATATATGTTTTAACCTAGATGAAATCTGATTTTGCTGCTCAAATGAAAAGGCGACTCCGATACAAAGAATTCTTAAATAAATAGTGTTCATCTATACTTAATTATTAATTAAATACATAAGTATCTAAAATCACTTGTATTATATTATCTGAATAAGCTTTAAACTTGTGAATATCCAGAGATAAAGATCAGTATTTTTTTTGATGCACAATATATATTACATGTGCAACTCTCTAAAGTTATAGATACAATATTTACTAAAAATTTATCAAAACTTTATAAATATATAGGAAAACCATAAAATTTTAGTAAAAGACACAGATGCTACTGAATTTTGTTTGTCCTTGTGTCTAATATTGGGTAGTTAAGATAATTTATACGACGTAAATACTGACGTATTTAGAGATACATATACCACTAGGCACACTTATATATTAAGCAGACTCAAATGGTATTGAAGCTACTAAATTAAGTATTTATATCGTTTTTTGTTTTTTCGATAACTACTCAATTTCTTAGTGAAAACTATGACTCTCACCCTCGAACATCAGGTTATTTTATTTCAACCCCAAGGACGCATAGACTTGGAAGGTGGTATTGCATTGAGCGAACAAATGGCTCAGGTGACACCACAAAACCATCAACTTTGGATTATTGATCTAACTCAGGTTGATTTTATGGATAGCTCAGGATTAGTTTCGTTGGTGACAGGACTCAAGTCAGCCAGACAAAGCGGTTGTCGTTTGGTTTTATGCGGAGTCCAACCACCAGTCAGATTAGTTTTAGAGCTAACTCACTTGGATTCGGTGTTTGAAATTTTCAGTTGTTATGAAGATATTTTGTAATTACTGTTGAAACAGACTTGGTTGCCGCAAGCTAGTTTGACACTAAATATTTAGAGGAAACACTTAACTAGGCTTGTAAGTCGAGTATATTCAGTTTTTAACGACTATTAATTACTACTCTTGAATTCAAGCACTCAAATTTGAGGCTCAAATTTTGAATGAATTCATGAAATAACCTGCTGTTTTCAAATATAGAAACCGAAAAAAGCCTAACACCTGTATTTTCAGCGCTTCAATCCGTAACATGGGCTACTAATTCTTGGCTAATAATTCTTGGCTAATAATACCTGGACTGTGATGGCACCCTATTCAAAGTTTTGTATTTTTGTGCTTTCCAAAAAATAACCTTATTGCTGCTAAACTTAGCAGCTATTCTTATGGGGATAGCTGTTGGAATGCTTTGACTTCAACCACTTACCCATTGGGTACTGGTGAGACATTTCCAGAAGGATTAACTAGACGCGGAAAATTGGGTAAATCAATACCGCTATGGCTAGTTGTGCGAGTTTTGAGTGCGAGACGATAGCTAACACTTTGTAACTCTGCTTGCAGTTGACGGTTATCCCGCTGGAGTGTTGTTAATTTTTCCCGAATAGGAGCCATTCGTTCCTCAAATTTTTGTCGATATATTTGGGGCAACTCTTGCACTACCTGTTCTAGCATCCGACTGCGATCGCTTAATTCCTGAACTGTTTGTCGCAGTTGATAAATCTCACCGTCACGCGCTGTAATTTGCTCCTGGTAAAAAGTTACCTGTTGTTCAACTGCTTGCAGCTGTTCGTGCAAAGCTTGCAGGTGTTTATGATGACGATCCGATGTTTCGGGTTGCGGGATAAAGTTTGTATTTCCTTTTACCAGACGAAACAATTCCTGAGATAACTGCTGGACAAGCTGGTCACGCAATTGCAATTCTTGACGCAGCTTTGTTAACTCTGTTGAAAGAGTCTGAATTGTCGAGTGATCGGTTTGGCTCACAGCTATTTCATGCCCCATTTAAAATCTTTTTCACTCTAAAATATAAATATTTTAATACTTCTGAGCATTTCCACAACAAATAATGCTGAGTTTTCAGAATATTCAGTATAACTACTTATTTATTCGTTGGCAGATAGTTAGATTGGGTAAAAATTTGTTTTCAACTACCTTTTTACATACATTGGACAGTATTTGGCAAGTTATTGATAATTTAGCATGGGTCACTGACATATAACTTGTGGGTATTAATATCCCCAACTCCTTGAAGGAGTCGGGGATCTCAGGTCACTGTAGAATTCAAATGGCTTTAAGCTTACGCTGTTACAGCTTCTTCCGATTCAGATTTTTCTTCTTTAATCTCTTGCTTAATAGTCATGTAGCGAATCACATCTTCGGTAAGACGCATGGCTCGTTCCATGGGGGCAATAACCGCACCGGGTCCTTGATAGTTCATTTGAATGTAAATACCATCACGGTGTTTACCAATTTCATAAGCTAGGCGACGTTTGCCACGATTTTGAATTTCAATATCAAAAGCACCACCCTCACGGATTTGGGTTTCGTACTTGCTGACTATTTGCTCAACCTGCTCGTCTCCCAAATCGGGGCGCAGGATATACATAGTTTCGTAAACTGTTTGCATTGTCTGTTGTGTCTCCTTACGGACAAAATGGCTGCCAAGAATTTATTGTTAGAGGCGCTGAGATATTTACGCGAAGTTGGGCTGATTTGGAATCCTCGAAAGGCTTTTGTCAGTTCGCTAACTCTTAACCCACACAAGTGGCAACAAGGAATTATAATCTTACAACAATTCCCGTACAAAGCCCACATATACTAGTAACGCTTCCAACTTACACATAGAAACTAGCCAAATATGACGATTTTTACAAAATCATTACTAAAATTGCTTCACAATCACATAGGAAAATTAATTTAGTGATTGGGTAACTCCTCACTCTCTCAACTGGAGTGATCATCAAAATTAATGCTTATAGTTATAAAAAATGTTATAGGCTATGTTGACAAACAAATACTTGTGAAATCTCTCTGAGGTCATAGGACTCCAGAAACCTTTCAGGTAAACTCAGTCATAAATTTTCATTGTTTTGTGTACTTGTAAATTATCTTAAACTTTAAATATATAGGCTATTTACACTTTTCAGCTTTGTGATTGCAGATTAAGGATACTAATTACAGCTATGGCACAGCGCTTCGTGCGAGTTCAAAACCAAGAGGGAAAAATTTACTACGGCTTGCTTCAGCTATCGTTGAATGTCCAAGCGCTGGATGCACCACCTTGGTTACAAGGACAGCCTACCGAGATATATTTGGAGCCAGATAGCTACCAATTACTTGCTCCCTGTTCTCCCTCGAAAATTGTGGCAGTAGGTAAGAATTATGCTGATCATGCTGCCGAGATGGGAACTGATGTCCCTCAGGAACCACTGATTTTCCTTAAGCCTGCTACTTCTGTAATTCCTTCGGATGGTGAAATTATTTACCCAACCCAATCACAGCGAGTAGATTATGAAGGAGAATTGGCACTGATTATTGGAGAGCGTACAACTTGCTGTACTCCGTCTGAAGCTCATGGGAAAATTTGGGGTTACACTATTGCCAATGATGTAACTGCAAGGGATTTACAGCGCCGTGATGGTCAGTGGACGCGGGCTAAAGGATTTGATAGTTTTTGTCCTTTGGGTCCTTGGATCGTCCGAGAATTAAATCCTGGGGCAAGATTACAGACGTTTTTGAACGATGATCCAACTCCCGTGCAATCGGCATGTATCGATCAAATGGTGTTTGCACCAGATTATTTGGTGTCTTATATTAGCCAGGTGATGACACTCTTACCAGGAGATGTGGTTTTAACAGGGACACCTATGGGAGTAGGAGCTTTAAGTTTAGGCGATCGCGTCCGCGTAGAAATCGAGGGAATTGGTCGTTTGGAAAATACTGTAATTGCCAGGTAACTTTTTGATTAAGTTTGTTTAACAGGATTTGGGAGGTTTACGGTGTCGGATGACCCCGCAAACCTTCCTTGTTAAATTCCCGTTAGAAAACAGACTCATTACTCATCACTTATCACTTATATGGAGATATGCAGAGTTAGGCTGGAAATAGTCTTTATCTAACTTGCATATACACAGCTTCGGAAATTGCCGGAATTTCGGCATATTTTCCCCGCGCACATTGAAAAACTGAATAACCAACCGCTGCAACAATTCCCAAGAAGATAGTGCTGGATAATGTTTCTAGGGCGAAAGCTCCGTTGGGTATAGCACCTAACAACCTTAATATCAGACCGAAAACTAGCTGTACAAGGAAAATGACTATATCCAAAAGCAGGGCTTGCATTGTATTGAAGCGAATAAAATGATTGATGCGCTCATTACGGATCACAAATGCAAATAGAACGATGAAAAGCACTAAACTACCCAATCCTAAGGGAAGTATACTGCGATAAATGTTTGCCAGGATAATTAAAGGCGTGAGAACTTCACGTAAAATAGGAAAGCTTTTAACTAGGGGCACGGCAAAATCTAAAACTTCCATTAAGGGAAGTAAATAAGGCAAAGAAGCATAAATTCTGTCAGGAATTGTTGTTGTACCACGCCAAGTCATAGAATATTCTCCAAAAATTTAAAATTAAGGTTGTATTTCTTTTAGAATAACGCAGTTACCAATCCATGGGATTGACCCAACTGCTTATATCATGTTTTAGTGCGTGTTGTATGAAAACACTAGATTTTTTAATCTATTTTGGCAATACAAAATCCCATAGCGCATTTATATAATTCTGGTTGCTGATTGCTAACTTTAGTGAACTGACAAAAGCCATTCTGGCATCCAAGAAACAGCGCTGGCGCTATCGCATGACCACAACAAAGCTTACCAGAACGCCAACGTGGTTCTCCGCTGCTGTCAGCAAGTACGCAGGATTGACAGACTTGTTTGGGAGTTAGGATGTAATTATCGGTTAAAATCACTAACATATAATTCCCCCCTCTATAAATATTTGTTTTAATTAGTTGCAGTAATTGGTAATTTCAGTTCTCAATAAAACCCGAAACGCACAATACTTGTTTTTTGACAAGGTAAGCTTGCATCCCAATAATTCAAATTATATTGTCTTTACTCAAAAAATATCAGTCTAGAAGTAAAAAATAATACATTTATTGTGATCTTAAACTAGATGAATTTAGTCATAGTTATGGGTGAAATGCAGGAAAAGAACGTTATCATAATTAACGCACTCGGTTTTGGTTGCATTTAAGCCAGATGAAACCTCAACATCGTAGTTGCCACAAAATTGCTAAATTCCATAGGGCATAGTTCTTGTGACTAAGACTAATTCAGATTTTCTAGCAACTTCCGATTATGCGATCGCACAATTAATCAATCAAGAACTTGGTCGTCAGCAGGATCATTTAGAATTGATTGCTAGCGAAAACTTTACATCAGCCGCAGTTCTTGCTGCTCAAGGTTCGGTACTCACCAATAAGTATGCTGAGGGTTTACCCGGCAAACGTTATTATGGTGGTTGCGAATTTGTCGATAAAATCGAACAATTGGCAATAGATCGGGCTAAAGAACTATTTGGTGCTGCTCACGCTAACGTTCAACCTCACTCAGGTGCTCAGGCAAACTTTGCTGTATTTCTAACCCTCCTAGAACCAGGTGACAAAATCATGGGGATGGATTTGTCCCATGGTGGACACCTCACCCATGGTTCCCCTGTAAATGTTTCCGGTAAATGGTTCCAAGTTTGTCACTACGGAGTCAGCCAGGAAACCGAACAGCTAGACTACGAGCAAATCCGAGAGCAGGCGCTTAGGGAGCGTCCTAAGCTCATAATTTGCGGTTATTCAGCTTATCCTCGAATTATTGATTTTGCCAAGTTCCGTAGTATTGCGGATGAAGTGGGTGCTTATTTGTTAGCAGACATTGCCCACATTGCAGGTTTAGTTGCCACAGGTTTACACCCTAACCCAATTCCCCATTGTCATGTAGTGACAACAACCACCCACAAGACCCTCCGGGGACCCCGTGGTGGTTTGATTTTGACAGCCGATGCCGAATTAGGTAAAAAATTAGATAAATCGGTTTTCCCAGGTACCCAAGGCGGTCCATTAGAGCATGTAATCGCCGCCAAAGCAGTAGCCTTTGGCGAAGCCCTCAAACCAGAGTTTAAAATCTATTCAGCCCAAGTAATTGAAAATGCCCGTGCATTAGCCGCTCAACTGAAAAATCGCGGATTAAAAACAGTATCAGATGGAACCGATAATCATTTAATGCTCGTAGATTTGCGGAGTATTGGCATGACAGGTAAAATCGCTGATCAATTGGTCAGCACTGTAAATATCACGGCAAACAAAAACACAGTTCCCTTCGACCCAGAATCGCCATTTGTTACTAGTGGACTACGGTTAGGTTCACCAGCAATGACAACACGAGGTATGGGAGTCACAGAATTTGGGGAAATCGGCAATATTATCGCCGATCGTTTGCTCAGTCCAGATTCTGAGGCAGTAACAGCCGACTGTAAACGTAGGGTTGCGACATTATGCGATCGCTTCCCGTTATATCCCCATCTAGCAGTTGCCGCTCACGCGATCGCTTAAGCGTTTAAAAGCTAGTTGTTACGCACCCAGATCCTTGACTTCCACAAGAAGTCGGGGATCTAAACCTCACTCCCTCTCTTCTAACTCCTTCCCAACTTATGAGTGCAGAAATTATTTGCGTCGGTACAGAATTATTATTAGGTGATATTCTCAATAGCAACGCTCAATATCTCGCCCAGGAGTTAGCCAAACTAGGCATTCCCCACTATCATCAAACTGTAGTTGGTGATAATGTCCAACGCATCAAGCAAGTTATTGACATTGCTATCAATAGAGGTGCAAAAATCCTCATCTTTACAGGAGGACTTGGACCAACACCCGACGATCTCACCTGCGAAACCATCGCCGATTACTTCAGTTCTCCCCTCATTGAACGTGCCGATATCATCGAAGATATCATGCAAAAACACGCAAATCGCCGACTGGTCATGACATCCAGCAACCGTAAACAAGCACTAATTCCCCAAGGTGCCGAAATTCTCCCCAACCCCACAGGTACCGCACCCGGAATTATTTGGCAACCAAACTCCGATATTACCCTTTTTACCTTTCCTGGTGTACCCAGCGAAATGCGCCGCATGTGGCAAGAAACAGCCGTTCCTTACCTAAAAAATCAAGGTTGGGGCAAAAACATCATCCACAGCCGAATGTTAAAGTTTCGCGGCATTACTGAATCAGCTTTAGCGGAAAAAGTCGCCTCATACCTGAATCTACCTAACCCAACCGTGGCACCCTATGCCAGTAAGGGAGAAGTAAAATTACGTGTTGCCGCTCAAGCCAATTCTGAAGTAGCAGCCGAAGCATTAATCGATCCTGTTGCCAAACAACTCCAAGAAATTGCTGGACTAGACTACTATGGTGCTGATAATGACACGTTAGCCTCCGTAGTAGGGGAACTATTACGCCAAGCAGGTCAAACCCTTTCTGTTGCCGAATCCTGTACAGGTGGTGGATTAGGGGAAATGCTCACCGAAATACCTGGCAGTTCCGATTATTTTTGGGGTGGTATAATATCCTACGACAACTCAGTCAAAGAAAGACTTTTGGGAGTTAACCCCGATGACTTAGCAAAACACGGTGCAGTTAGCGCTATCGTTGCCGAACAAATGGCATTGGGTGTAAAAACTAAAATTGGAACTAGTTGGAGTTTGAGCATCACAGGTATTGCTGGACCAACTGGAGGAACAGAAACTAAAGCAGTGGGGTTAGTTTACATCGGTTTAGCAGCACCCGACGGTACTGTGGAAAGTTTTGAATATAACTTTGGGGCAATTAGAGGACGTTATTTAGTTCGTTATTCCAGTGCTTCTACTGCTTTGGATTGTCTCCGACGTAAACTACAGCTATTTTCACGTAACTAGTACGTCAAGGCAGTAGTGAGTAGGCAGTAGGCAGTGGGGGAAAGCCGTTTATTACTCAGCCTTTCATGGTCAAATAATACCGTATGATCCTGGTGCGTTACGGCTATCATTGGTTCACATACCCAAATCCTCACATAGCCGTAACTTTAGAACTTAACCCTCCGTGAAACAGTTCCAGAACTTTGTACCAAGAATCGATGGCAGCTTCCCGGTTCAAATTTGGATGTTTTGTTAAAAATGGATATTTATCAAGAAAGAATCCAGTAAAAAAACCGTGTCCTGCGTCGTATCTAAATACACGATGATTGATTTTATGTTTTTCTAGTTCCGCTGCAATTTTTTGATTTTCTTCCTGTGAAACCAATGTATCTTTAGTTCCAAAAAAGCAATAGATAGTGCCTTTAATATTCTGGGTTCGATTCAACGTAGGAATCTCTTCTCCATAACTAGAAGTTGTAATTCCACCACCATAAAACGAAGCTGCAACTTTAATATCAGGTAAAGTTGCAGCCATATAAGCAACATGACCACCGAAACAAAAGCCAATGCAGCCAATGGAATTAATTTTTAGATTTGGTAAGTTTTTGAGGTAGGAAATTGTTGCTGCAATATCGCTTAATATTTCCCCATATTTGACCTGTTGATAATATTTTAATCCCAATTCATAGGCTTGTTGGCTGTAACCAATATCCGCTTCACTCAAGCCAAATTCAAAACCGGGAGCATTACGTTGGTACATCGCTGGGGCAATAGCAATATATCCTTGTTTGGCAATTAATTCGGTGATATCTCGAATATTTCCATTCACGCCAAAGATTTCATGAAACACGATAACTGCACCAGAATTTATACTTTGAATTGGTTGAGCGAGATAGGCATCGATTTCTAATTTGTGATTGGGTATTTTAACTGTTGCTGTTTGAATTTCGATATTTTTCATCAAGCTGCATAGCCTAAACTAAGAAATCTGCTTATAACTATTTACAGGTAAATTCGTGCGATATTTAACATCAATTAACGATTTATATTCGCCTTTGCGCTGTCTTTCCCTAACGATTTTTTCGGCGATTACAGCATCTAAACCACAATCAATTAATTCCTGAACTGTATATGTATTTAGTCTTCTCCAAGAAGAGTCAGCTTCTTTTCTGTAGTTATAACTAAAAACTAGCATTGACGAAACTTTAGCTACAGTTTTTTCTGGAATTCCAGCAATTTCACTCAATTCTTCTATGTGGGTAAATATATATCCTTCGTTTTGTAATGACTCGACGTTATTTGCATAAACGATGGGAATACCTAACATTACTAAATCATTTTTAGTGCATTCGTTAATATCAATTTTATCACGATTGTTAGCTATTATTTTGGCTAATTCTGGCTCGTGGGGAATTGGTAAAGTTTTGGGATATGTTTTTGCTAAAAATCTTTTTTTCAAATAGACAGATAGTCCTATTTGACCCATCCAGATAAAAGATGTTAAACCACTACTAGATAATAACAAGGAAGCACCTGTGATTCCTATCCCTACAGCTATCCATCCTTTAGTTTTTGATTTATAACCAGCATAACTTATTGCCAAACCACCAAATACTGGAATTGCAGAAAGCCATACCCAACGGGGTGTTTGCTGAAACCAAGATGATTGCGACACGATAAAACCAACTTTATTTTTACAAAGATTTCAAAAGTTTCTGCCGCTTTTCTTCATATTCTTCTGCTGTAATTACGCCAGATTCAAACAATTTTTTTAAATCACCTAAAGCCCTTGTGGCATCTTGGGCAGATATTGCACCACCACTATAACCACTACCACTTATCCCGTTATTGTACTGTCTGTTGAAATCTTCGTCAGACATTAATAGAAGAATAAAAAACTCAACAAATGCGATGATTGAAGGTACAAAAGTCCAACTCAATAATAGATATACAATTCCAGCACCAGTTTGTCCAAGATAGAATTTATGAACGCCTAAACCACCCAGAAAAAAACATATAATTGTAGCTGTTCCCTTACTCTTCATTGCCTACTCCTGTTTACTTATTTAATAATGTATGGTCGTTACTGAAGATGAAATGATATAATTAATTATTATTTAATGATGATCTGTAGGCTCAGACTTGGTTTTTAGTTTACCAGTTATGAATAAAATTGCCAGTATTGCGGTTTGGCACTCTAGCAATGTAAAATATCCCCTAAGTAGATAATTCGTATTTGCTAATGAGTTAAAGTAAAAAATTGCTATTCCGATAGCTGCGTATGGCATCAAACCGAAATAAGACTTTAACTTTGCACTTTTCTGTTTTGAAATTCTCATATTTACTACTAACTGAATAGAGTCACAATGCCTTCACCATAACTTGTGATTTGGGCTACCACTATTACGATTTTTGAGAAAATCATTAAAATTAATGTATGAGTTAATGTTTAATATTACAAACTAAGCTTGATAACAGGACGCTGCTGGCAATTCAAATTTTTGATCAAACTTGGCACTAACCCTATTATTCAGAATATAGTATTCAAGCTTTCGATTTTGGAGATAATACCCCAGATGCGGTGTCGGACTTGCATATTTAGTTATTCAACCTAAATTAAGGAAAATTAATATATACATATTAATTGCGATTACAAGTTACCTACACGATCATACAATATTTTTGCGTGTTGTGTCAAAGTAAACTATCAACAGATCAGCTTTGAAATCTATCTTTGATGATAATATCGATTATTGGGAAATTCCAGTATTAACAACTGAATTTCATAAAAGTATAATTAAAATATATTTTAAGCTGTGAGTG
Organism: Calothrix sp. PCC 6303; assembly: GCF_000317435.1. Lineage (NCBI taxonomy): Bacteria > Bacillati > Cyanobacteriota > Cyanophyceae > Nostocales > Calotrichaceae > Calothrix > Calothrix sp. PCC 6303. Next base: position 3,803,397 of record NC_019751.1, on the reverse strand, counting down.
GGTAGAGCGGGTTGTCCATTAAGCGCTAGGCTAGTGAACGACCATTGCCTGAATATACAATAGATGAATTAATTATTAGTCTGTGAATCAAACAACATTATCCACATCAGTACCAGTTCAGAATTCGGCGCGATCGCAATATTACCCCATCAGTGTCGCACCAATGATGGATCGTACTGATCGTCATTTTCGCTACTTTATGCGGCAGATTACTCAGCATACTTTGTTGTATACCGAAATGGTGACAACTGCGGCGATTATTCATGGTGACAGAGAACATCTTTTAGGCTTTTCCCCGGAAGAGAAACCGCTAGTTTTACAGGTTGGTGGTGATAATCCCCAAGAATTGGCGAAGTGTGCGCGAATTGCCGAAGATATGGGTTATGACGAAATTAATTTGAATGTTGGATGTCCCAGTAGTCGGGTACAGGATGGCAACTTTGGTGCTTGTTTGATGATGCAACCGGAAAAAGTGGCTGATTGCGTAGCTGCAATGGTTGCTGCTGTGAATATACCAATTAGTGTGAAGCACCGGATTGGAGTGGATGATGTTGATAGCTACGAAAATATGGCTGCGTTTGTGAATGCGATCGCGCTCTCAGGGTGTAAGGTATTTAATGTCCATGCTCGTAAGGCTTGGTTAAAGGGATTGAGTCCCAAGGAAAACCGGGATATTCCCCCTTTGCGTTACGCTGATGTCCATCGTCTCAAAGCTGATTTTCCTGACTTATTTATCGAAATTAACGGCGGCTTGACAAATTTAGCACAGGTACAGGAACAGCTAGAGTCAGTTGATGCTGTGATGATTGGACGTGCGGCATACAATAATCCGTATCTTTTCTCACAGGTAGATTCGCAATTTTACGGTGATGAAAATATCCCTAGAACACGTCATCAGGTTGTAGAAGCAATGCTTCCCTACGTTGATAAATGGACTGCTAAAGGTTTGAAGCTACATAAAATTACTCGTCATATGTTGCAGCTATTCGCAGGGAAACCAGGAAGTCGTGCATGGAAGCAATACATAACGGAACATTCTTGTCGTGGTGCGGGAGATTCTCAAGTTTTGGTTCAAGCTTTAGCTTTGGTTCCTAGCACCACATAAAATCTATGTAGACTGTGTTTAGACGCGATATATCACGTCTGTGGATTTTCAAGTTTTTCCCAATCTAATAGAATTTTCTGCGATTCACGACAAAGTATGTCGTGAAATTCACCACTACTTGCTAGTAAACCACCCCATTGACTGACATCACCTGTGTTGTACTGTAGTGGTGTCAAATCCAAATGCGTGTATTTTCCCCCCGCTTCTGTGAGGATTAATTCCGGTGCGGCAATATCCCAATCTTTGGGTGCTGATTTTCCAGAAATAGAGATGTAAACGTCGGCTTGATGTTCAATCATATTCACTATCTTACAACCGATACTACCGACTGATTTATGATTTTGACAAGGCAGGTTTTTAAGTAAATATTCTAGTTTTTCAGTCCGATGAAAACGACTAACAAGAACTATTAAGTTTTCGATTTTTTGGGATGTTGATATTTCAATTTTTTGAATTTTGCCGTCGCTGGTTTCAACGAATGTACCGCCGTTAAGTGTGGCATAATAGATTTTGTCTGTTTCGGGAATTGCAATTAATGCTAATACTGGACGATGGTTCTTGACGAGGGCTATATGAATTGCATATTCGCCTGTTTTGTCGATGAAGTCGCGGGTTCCATCTAAGGGATCAATGATCCAAACGTATTCTTGGGTTAGTTGTTGTTGTTGATAGTTTTCTTCGCTGACGTAACCAAAGTCTTGGTTTTTGAGTTGGGATTGTAGTTGTTGTATTAGGTAGTTGCTAACTGCTATGTCGGCTGCTGTAACTGGATCTTCGCCTTTGTATTCTATGTCTAGTTGGGTTTTTTGATAGTATGATTTGAGGATTTTGGCGGCTTCCCAAGTTATGGGACGTGCTATTTGAAGGATTTGTTGGAGGTTTTGCATTTGGGAGGGGGAATATAATATTTTTAACGCAGTGGGGCGCGGAGGTAAGCGCGGAGGGGCGCAGAGTAATATGGAAAGAAGAAGGAGAGAAGAAGGAGAGAATATAAAGAGGGGTTTTAGTTTTTCATCCAGTTGCGTGTGCCGAAGTGTTGACAGGATTTTGTGGCTATTTTGGCGGCTGATTGTAGGGCTAGGGGAAAGTTTTGTTGGAGGATATAATGACAGAATGCACCATGGAATATGTCTCCTGCACCTAGGGTATCAATGATGGAAGTTTTGGGTATTTCCAGTTGATGGGTTTGATTGCTGGGGGTTGATTTGTATTCTATGGGTTTGTCTCCGTTGGTGATGGCAATGTTGGGAATTTTAAGTTGTTGAAGATAGCTAAAAACCTGTTGGGTGTTTTGACAGGTTGGGGGATGAAAGTTGGCTGAACAAATTATGTGATCTACTAATGGTAGTATTTTTTCAAATCCCGTTTTCCAACTTCCACCATCAACTACTATGGGGATTTTTCGGGTTTTGGCAATTTTGGCTATTTGATAACTGGTTTGCATTTGATGCCCGTCAATTAATACTATATCTATGTCTTGGAGTATGTTGTTTGGGATGTTTTGGTTTTCTATTTGCGTTTTAGTTGCGTTGATGGAAATGATTGCGCGATCGCCTGTCGCTTCAGATACTATTATTGACGATACTGGTGGTGGCTCTTTTTTGCTAGGCTGAAGGTCGCTAATGGTTACTTGGTGCTTGTTTAAGTCGCTTTTAATTAGTTGTGTCATCGGATGGGAACCTAGTAATCCTAAGACTTTCCCTTGATTTCCTAAGTAACTAAAGGTGACGGCGGCGTTGGTGGCTGGTCCCCCTGCTGCTACAGTGTAATCTGTGGCAACTAGTTTTTGATTGTTTTGGGGAGGAGCATCCGCAAGGTAAATTAAATCTAGGGTAATTAAACCAATAAATAGACCGCGTTTTTGCATAATGAGTGAACCCAAACCCAGAACACTTTACATTGTCGCTACTCCAATTGGTAATCTGGAGGATATGACGTTTCGAGCGGTGCGGGTGTTACAAAATGTTGATATGATTGCGGCTGAGGATACTCGCCACACAGGAAAATTATTACACCATTTTCAAGTCAAAACACCGCAAGTTAGCTATCACGAACACAATAGCACTAGCCGAATTCCTGAATTACTCCAAAAATTAGAGGATGGGAAAACAATCGCGTTAGTTAGTGATGCCGGAATGCCGGGTATTTCTGATCCTGGGTATGAGTTGGTGAAGGCTTGTGTGGATGCGGGTTTTGATGTTGTCCCCATTCCCGGCGCAAATGCCGCAATTACCGCTTTGAGTGCTGCGGCTCTTCCAACTGATAAATTTGTGTTTGAGGGGTTTCTACCGCCAAAATTACAGCAACGCCGTGAATATTTGGAGTTGCTGAAGACGGAATCTAGAACTTTGATTTTTTATGAGTCACCACACCGTCTACGGGCAACTTTACAGGATTTGGCTGAGGTATTTGGTGGTGCTGAACGCAAAATAGCTATAGCAAGGGAATTAACTAAGTTGTATGAAGAGTTTTGGCGGGGTACCCTTGATGCAGCTTGCGAATATTACCAAACAAAGGAACCCCAAGGCGAATATACCCTAGTTGTGGAGGGGAATACAACTTCTGATCAAGAGCTTTCTGTTGCTCAAATTAAAGTAGAACTGGCAAGAATGATAGCTCAGGGCATCACGCGATCGCAAGCCACAAAAGAACTAGCAAAATTAACCTCTATCCCCAAAAGGCAACTATATCAACTTGCTTTAGAAATAGATATATAAAATACCAGCCCTTACTTACTTGTAGCTTGCTTTTGCGAAGCAATAGGGCTGGTTTGTACATGCATCAATTGAAATGGGTGTATTCTCACGTTTGAAGTAGTAGTTTTTGTCGTTAGGTTTTTAGCCGGGACAGCAGAAGCCCCACGTCTGACTCACTGCGTGGCGTGGGATGAATGCGTAGCTTGCGTGCTGTACCCTTCGGAAAGGCGCTTCGGGGAGAGCTAGATTGCGCCTACACCTTTACCACGCTCATCGCTGTCTGCTGTGAGTTCTCCTTGATTATCTTCTTTGATTTCTTTAAGTTCTTCCATTCTTCTTGCTTTTTCCGCTTCTTCTGCTTCACGAGCGTCACCGGGAACTTCATAATACATTTCCGGTTCTACAGCATAATTATTGATTAAACCTTCATTATCTACGGTGTAACCGTCTGTGGCACTTTCAGTATGTGCAGTCTTATATTCATCTCCTTCTCTTTCTTTACGTGCGGCGGTTTCGGCTGGGATGATACCACGATCATACGTGTCTCTTTCCGCACGCTCAGATGAATCGGTTGCTTTACCAGTAGGTTCGTTGCTCATAATTTATGCCCCTATTAAACTTTTGCTTGTGATTTACCTTTGATACAAGTAATGTTATGAGTTTAATAATTGCAATTACACTATCTAGAGATAGGAATAAAGTTAATCTAATTTAAGCTTTGGTCTTTCTAAAGTAGTATATCGTCAACAAAAGTTTGTCTAGAGGATAATTGAGCGGCATCTGTCACAACTTGACGCTGTTTAGAGATGGTAAAGGAATAAAGCGTGGAAGATCTTCAAGATTACCAATAATTATTTGTCCTTGATGCTCAATCCATGCGTGAGCCTCGATACTACCTACTGTATTTTTTGAAACGCCGATACGTAATTCACCAAGATGATTATAGCGATGCATTAACACTTGAGTTGTTAAAGCACGAGCTAGACATTTTGCCCCACCAGGCATATAGCGGGTGGATAAATTCACATAGGCAATAATGTGTGCCAAGCTGACTTGTGTCGAATTAGGCACTTTCTGAAGCAAATGCATCGTTTTCGTATGTAACTTGATTAACACACGAAACGGAAGCAACCATAATCCTAATCTAATTGTTCCCATTAAAATAAAAGTCATTAGTAGCAGGATGCGATCGCGCGATCGCATCCGCAAAAAATACCGCAATTTTCTCATTCGTGATCTTAACAAACTCAGTATGAAACTAATTTTCCGTTTAAATAAACACTCAGTTAACTAAAATTATCCAAACAATTAATTGTGAACTTTGGTGCAAGGAATGATACTGGCTTCCAAATTACCTAACTCTTACTCAGGAAATAAAGCGCATAACTGAAAATATCTAGGGTAAGTAGCTCGCTACTTCATCGAATACAAAGATAAGTTATACCTAGGCTGTTTTAGATCGGCATGGCACCAATCTGTAGCCATAATAAAATATGCTTATTTTTCGCAGATTTACAGGGTGATTTCTATACTTTATATTCCCGGAATCTGCTGTATCGACGATTGGAAGATGATAACTAAAAACCTCTTCATTTAAGGAATTCGGCAAGTTGTCTTTAAGCTATACATCAACTAAGTATTTTGGCAGGTTGAAGCATTAGCCTTGCAGAAATGCAGAATTATTAATCTAAATGTATGGCTAGATTTTAGGTATTTAAACGCGAGGTTTTTTCCTAAAAATCATCGACCTCCTATTAATTTTGAGACCGTGAGTGAGATAATTCCACAAGTGTATTCCCTGATGATAGCTGCTTTAAAGCTAGCCAAATAAAGGCTGGAATAGTTTTTGCATACCTACTCCAAAGACGACGCGGTTCTTGAATAAAACGATATAGCCATTCTAGTCCTAAATCCCGCACTATCCGGGGTGCTCGTTTTTGCAGACCTGCATAAACTGGAAATGCTCCACCCAAGCCAATCATCACCGACTGAATTTTATCCTTATGATGTGAAATCCAATTTTCTTGTTTTGGACATCCTAAAGAAACAAATACTAAACCCGCTCCACTGGAGTTGATTTTCTCAATTAATGCTTCATCTTCAGTTTCAGTTAAAGGACGGAAAGGTAAAGGTTCCATTGCAGCTATTTTCAGCCGAGGAAACTCTTTTTCTAAACGTCTCCGCATTCCCGATAAAATGCTAGATTGAGAACCCACGAAGAAAACACTCACATTCATAGCTTGAGCTAATTCACATGAAGACTGCAATATATCTAATCCAGCAACACGATCTTGATATCTTGCACCCATACGTCGCATCATCCAAACTAGAGGCATTCCATCAGGGGTGACTAAATCTGCACTTTTTAAGATGCTCGCAAATTCAGGATTCCAGTAGGCTTCCATAAGCATATGTACGTTGGCTACGCATACTGTTTTACTTTCACGCGCAATTGCCCACCTTAAAATAGTTTGTACTTGATCATCAAACTTTAAGGCTGTGATTGGAAAGTCAAGGACTCTCGCAGTAGGCATAAGCAATCTTCCTACCATGTTCGTTTAACTCCTTGTGTCAAAAACAATGACCGACTACTCAGAAAGTTCAGAATCCTGAAAAGTAAGTATAACTCCCGACTTTTTTAAGTTTGGAGCCAACTACAAGTCAACACAACGGAGATGCAATATTTATATGACCGTATTTACTCGGTTTCCCTGGCAATATTTTTATCAATTTTCATTGTATATTACTTTACTTAAAAAAAAATACTATGAGTACATTTTTTTATAACTTTATGTTTATTTCATATTGGCTTCATGTTTTCTTTATATTTAGTTAAAGTTCAGACTAATTATTAGTAAATTTTGTTCGGTTCCCAGTCTAATTTGAAACTAGTATTAAGTAATTAATATTGATTTGATAAAAATTTGAGTAACTTTTGTCAAAGTAAAAATTATATATTTTGTGCTGATATAAACTTCATTTAAAATGTATTAGTCATAAAAAAGGGAAAGATTAAATTATCTTTCCCCTGTGAATTATTTTGATTTTTATCGGGTTTAGTACCTTCTTTAAGCCGCTTCCTTAGCATTTGCTGCTGTTTTTTAAGCTGCCTTTTTCTGGCTGAACCGCCTTTGCCTTTGTCATTTCTGCCTTCTTTGCGGGGAGACTCCCATCTTTTTAGTCGCATAGATTTTACTGGGTAAAGATAACGCTGTAAATTTAATTACCTGAGTTTTGAACTTAGTTAAATTTGATACATGTATGGGGTAATGGTTGATTTTTTATTCTTAGTTGAATACTACAATTATACTTTTTAGTTTTGATTTCGGCAAGTTGCGATCGCATAAATAATTTAGCTCTAATTTAGTTATCGATGGATCTAGAGATATAGCCTAGTTTTAGTAGTTGTATGGCTCGAATATAAGACTAAATTTTTGATACTCAGGTCAATAAGTGAGTTTTTGATGCTTAAGGTTAGGTCAAAGAGAGTTTTGCTTTCTCGTATATTTACATTATCCCTACACACCTATACAAAAGTTAGCATCTCTATCCGGAAAGATATTCAAGAAGATGTTAATGTTTCTTCGGATGGGGACGAGGAACAAGAAAATTTAACCAAGTGGGTATTAAGGGACTTCCAGAAAATAAAATATTCTGTGGTTTCGGCAGCGTTCGATGGTTCCTGAGCCTGTCGGAACGAAGTGTACCGGAGGTAAGGACTGACTTGTACTGAGCCTAGTGGGAACGAAGTGTACCGGAGGTAAAGTAGCGCTCACGCCGAAGTCTTGCCCGAAAAGATTGGAATGCCTGTTCCACAATAGGAAGTTGGATAATTATTTAACCAGTTATCAGTTACCAGGTGTATTACTGTTTACTGATATGTTGGGATGATTTTGGGAATCAGCAACAAAAAACACTGTTGTGATGTTCCAGTGAATCATCCCAATAGTGTTTTAAGTTTGTTTTATGTAATTTGCGATAGGTTATGGATCTATCTCTACTATGGGCGAAGAGAGAATCGAACTCTCACACCTTTCGGTGGCAGATTTTGAGTCTGCTGCGTCTACCAGTTTCGCCACCCGCCCTTGGTTTTACCTTCGCTATTGTAACCTATATCTGAAGAATTTTGCAATAGTTTTTGATATTCTTTGCTGGAAGCCCAACGATCGATTTCTCTCGCGCGAAGTACAGGGACTGGGTGGGTGAGTTGAGCGGTGCGGGTGGCTTTGATTGATTCGCCAAGCTCGGTTTTGCTGATATCATCGTAAGCGCGTGCTTGAGCGATAAAAGCATCCAGATTTAGTTGAGGGGCTAAAGTTGGGGAACCACCAGCCAGTTTCATCAGGACAGACATGACAACTTGGGGATTTTGGGTAGCTAGGAGTGCAGCGCGATCGCATGTGAACTCAGCGCAGCGTACCCACTCTAAAAGTTGAGATTGCAAACCTTGAGCTAGAAGCATCCCCACATTGGGTACAGCCGCAGCAGCTAGGATCAACAGGTTAACTGGGGTCAAATAAACACTATGATCACACTTGAGGTGTCCCAATTCGTGGGCAATAACTGCCTGAATTTCTTCAGGTGTGAGCATATCAATCAACGAGGTGTGTAAGACAACAAAGGGTTGTTTTCCTCGCATCGCAAAGGTGTAAGCATTGGGAGCGGGATGTTGACGAATATATAGTTGTGGTGGCTCAATATCAAGAATTTTGGAAGCTTCTAAAAGAAGTTTGTGTAAATTTGGTAGTTGCTTTTCACCTACCAGGACGCTAGAAGCAATATTTTCCGCATAAAAAACCTGCTCGGCAATTGGTCCGAGAAGATTTCGCACCATCATATCAACACCTGGTATCTGCTTGAGAGTTTTGGTTGCCTCTAAATCGAGGTGGTGACGAAACGAATCTGCTTTTAAACCAACTAACTGAGTTTTTAAGGGAGACATGATCAAATTATCTCAAAAATGTTTGTGATGTAGAGTCAACAATTTGGTTTACCCGATTCACAAATTATAACGAATCTGTATAAATACGGCATAACAATACTTCTGAATTGTGAAAATATGAATAAGGTTAAGTCACCAACGATTCCACGGCGATGACTGGATTTCTGGTATTCGAGTTCCCGACTGTGAAAAACACTCCATCATATTTTCCAAGTCCAAGATGGGTGAAACGATACCAACATCAGGATGCTACAATCGTTTCAAGCGCAGCGAATTACTGTTGTTAGTAAACGAACTACTAGAAACGATATGACATTGCATAAATAGTTAATTGAATTATGCGATCGCGTCGTAGTTAAGATCCATAGCTCAAGACATAAGGAATGTTAAGAGCAACCTTCCACATAAGACGCTTCAGGTAGTTTACCTGTCCTCATCAATGTTACGCGTTTGCCATCGGTTTCAAACACTAATCTATAGTTTTTATCTGCCTCATCCTGAGGAGTGAATACTAAATAATGACCCCCTGGGACATATTTATCGGGTTCAACTTTGATTTTTCCAGGATATAGGGATTTAATTTTGGCTTCGGTATCTCCGATTTTTGCCCCTTTAATAGTAGTAATGGGGCTGCCTTTATACACATCAATTCTGGCAATTCTTCCGGATGTCACCATAAAAGATACACTAGCAGCTTTATTTTTAGGAGTTACATAATAGCAAGCATCTTCGTATCCATTGCCTCTAACTAAAGTCGTTCCCGCAGATGCTGATGCTTGCTTCAGAGTCATCCCCACTTTCACTGCACCAATTCCGTTTAGCGACAGTTTTGATTGATTTGTAAGTTGAATCTGAGCTAATGCTGTTCCCGTTGTGATGGTGACGAATGCACCTACACCGATAGTAGAAGTTAAAATTAATTTGTTGATATTCATGCTAATTTTGATTTGCTAGAAATAGCAATGTAGATATTCTCCATAAATCCTCGTTTGAGCCACCCACTGACATCCAACCTACAAAAACTCCTATTTTTGACCGTTAGCAGCATATCAACGCTGATACGCTAGTGTAGAAACTGACGCTTTACTTCCTAAATTCCTGTGCTGTACCGTAAACAACCAATTATTCTTTTTAGTTTGACTATTGTACTAGCTTCCCTCACTGCCTGTGCAAACAGCCCATCTGCAAAAGACTTAGAAAAATCACTAGCAGCGGATCAGCGTTTACTCAATAGTCCCGTTGCCAGTGCGACTCCAACCACTAACCCGACTCCACAGCTACCAGAGGATTTCCCCACAGATATCCCTGTGTATCCCAATGCTCAATTGCAAGCGACAACTCCAGGCACAGAAAACCAAACATCAGCTACTTGGTTAAGTTCTGATCCTAGCAATTTTATCACTAGCTTTTACCGCAGCGAATTTCAAAAAAATAACTGGCAAATTCTCCAACAACCTACCGATGATATTGGTACCTTTGAGGTGAAAAATAATAATTCAACGGTTAAGGTTTCAATTCAACCAAAATCCATCACCAACCCAACAGCTAATCAACCCCAAATATCAACCGAGTTAGTAATCGAATATGGTGCTGGGGTGACTGCAACTACTTCCACACCAGAAACAACTCCCTCCCCCACTTCTTCTGAAACTCCATCTCCTAATCCTACGGAAGTTCCCAAAACTGGGGATGTAAACCAAAATCCACCAGTGAATACTCCCACTTTACAACCGCAACAATATACCGATATTAATCAAGCACCAAAGGAACTACAGCGATATATCCAAGAATTAGCAACATTGGGTGTGATCCCTGCATATTCAATTCAAACTAACAAATTAGAACCCAACAAAATCATTACTCGTGGTGAATATGCGCGTTGGTTGGTAACTGTAAATAATACTTTTTATGCAAGTAACCCTAGTAAACAAATCCGTTTAGGTAATGAAAGTTCGCAACCAGCTTATAGTGATGTTGCTAAAAATAATCCAAATTTCCCATATATTCAGGGTTTAGCTGAAGCAGGTTTGATTCCTAGTCAACTATCTGGGGACTCTACGGAGGTTCTGTTTCGGGCAGGTTCCCCATTAACAAGGGAACAAATGCTGTTGTGGAAATTACCCCTCGATAGTCGTCAAGGCTTGCCTACAGCCAATTTAGAGGCAGTGAAGCAGACGTGGGGTTTTCAAGATGCTGCCAAAATTGAACCTAAAGCTTTAAAAGCGGTGCTTGCAGATCATCAAAGTGGAGAACAATCAAATATTCGGCGAGTATTTGGTTATACAACTTTATTCCAACCCAAGAAGCCAGTTACAAGAAGTGAAGCTGCTGCTGTGTTGTGGTATTTCGGCACCCAAGGTGAGGGAGTTTCGGCTAGCGATATTTTGAAGGGTAAGGGTAGAGGATAACATTTTGATGTTTTTGCTAATGTTAAAGTCTTGTTAAAGTTGGAATAGAAAAACACCGGAATCCAACAAATATGTAGCTCATGAAACAACAGCTTGTGGCAGCGGGATTTGTATTTCTTTCTATACTTGTACCGTTGAAAGCTTTGGCTACAAATTTCACCAAGTTTTTTATTTTTGGCGATAGTCTTTCTGATACAGGTAATGTTTTCCAGGTTACGGGGGGTTTATTTATGCCCCAAAATGGTATACCTAAAAATCCACCTTATGCTTCTGGTCGTTTTTCCAACGATAAAATTTGGGTTGAATATGTAGGGAATAATTTGGGTTTGACTCCGACTTTATTTACATCTTTGAAAAATACAAATGCCCAACAGGGTATTAATTTTGCGTTTGGTGGAGCAAATTCTGGGAGTGGAAATACTGTTGTCAAAACACCTTTGCCTGGGGTGGGGGAACAGGTTGAATTATATGCTCGCAGTTTGCAAATGCTCCAAGAAAAAGCAGATCCTAATGCTTTGTATGTTGTTTGGGGTGGAGCAAATGATTATATTTTTAGTGGTGAAATAAATCCGAGCAAACCAGTTGAGAATATATCCCGTGCGGTGAATATTCTGATTCAATCTGGAGCTAAGAATATTATGGTGCTGAATCTGCCTGATTTGGGTAAGTTGCCGTTATCTTCAGCTAAAGGTAATTCGGAACAGTTAACTGCTTTGACGATGCAGCATAATGCTTTGCTTAGTTATGCTTTGAATAATTTTTATAATACTAATATTATTAAAGTTGATATTTATGCAGCATTTAATCAGGTACTCAAATATCCAGAACAATTTGGTTTAAAAGATGTAATTACTCCTTGTATAGTTGGTAGTGTGGCAAATGTGGAGAGTGTTTGTAGTAGTCCGAATGATTTATTGTTTTTTGATTCTATTCATCCATCCACAAAGGGTCATTATGCGATCGCACTTGCTGCACAAGCCGCATTAAATGGTAAAACTGTTACCCAATCTCAGTCTACCTCGATTCAGGAAGCATCGGTAATTTTTGCTTTCTTCGCTACGCTGGGAACATTAGCTGTGGGTATCGGCAGTCAAAGACGCAAGACACAAGTCTAATTTTCCTGATTCCGTAAATTTTGTGCTGCTAAATAAACTTTAGCCCATTCAGCAATTACTTGATGTATTTCTAATTTTAACTCTTTGGCAATTGATTCCATTGATTTATTATTTTTTCGCAGTTGCAAAATTTTATTTTGGAGTGGGGTAATGTTTTCAACTAGTTGTTCTAATTGTTTTTGGGTGAGTCCAAAGTTGTGTTCCGAAAGTGATATTTCTAACCAATTATCAATCAGTTCTGGTTCTCCTTTGAGTGCAAATATCCGCACTGCATAGTAACTAACTTGTTCTCGCAGTCTACATATTTCAGTAATTGGTTTATTTAATATCTTCGCTATTTCTGCTGGTGATTTGCCTTTGAGGTACAACCGCAGCCATTCTACTGCTTCTTCACCGATTTGTTCCACGAGATATTTTTCCAATTCTAGCCGCACAATGTCACTAAGCGATCGCGCTTCGTCTAAAGCTTGCTTGTTTCGGTACTGTGCGATCGCGTTATGATCAAAGAGGGGGATTTTATTGGGGTTATCTGTCACTACGGTGTCTTCGGAAATCAACTTAATTAAGTCGTTACGAGGAACTTGGGTAAGTCCACCGCTTTGATTTCGCTGTAAATAGTCCACGAAGCGGTAATATATTAATGGGAGATTGCGAATTGGACGGAAACAGTAATCTTCTAGGGTTGCAAATAGTAAAGCATTTTTAATCCGAGGATCTTTGGTACATTTGTCAATAATGACCATTTGTTCCTGGATGTATTTATCAATTTGCAAAGTTTCCTGAATTACCTCTTGCAAAACATCCATAACTGTGCGTTGCCGATCTCGACTTGATGCAACCCAAGTTTTGATTTTTTCTCGCAACATGACTAAACTAGATAACCGAATTAGCAGGTTTCTATAAGCCTGTTCTCGTGATACAAATAGGTAACGTTGTTGGAGGATTTTGTAGCGACATTCTATGCTTTGTTTGGCAATTTCCAACTCATCTGCTGAGAGTTTTTCAAAGCGTTGTAAATCGATTCCTAACAACCAATCAATAATTGCTTCCCTCAGCTTGTTGCTTTTTTCCCGGTAATCAAAGTATAACCGAGAGCGCCAGTATTGAGCTATTTTGGCAGCAACAGAAGGGATGATATTGTATTCTTCATAACCTACGAAACCAGATAACAAACTTGCTAGTTGGTAACGAAAGTAGGAATTTTGAATAAATTTATTTAGTGCTATGCTATATTCTCTATCGTTTTCTGCTGGTTGAATTTTCTCTGTTAAATTTGGCTCAACTTTATTAATTGCTTCCAACTCATCAGCTTTTTGATGATTTGCTGTTGATTCAACTTGACGGTCTAATTCATGTAGAATTATCCCACGGACTCGCCAACTGTTGGAGTCATTGGGTTGAATTGCGATCGCTTGATCTAAACTATCGAGTGCTTCTTGGAGTCGATTTGCTTTACACAGAGCGACACCACGATTATACCAGGCTTGGTGGTAATCAGGTTGAATTTTCAAGGCTTCATCGTAGGACGCGATCGCATCATCATATCGTTGTAAGCGATCGCATAACACAGCACCCCGATTATTCCATGCAGCTACCAGTTCGGGTTTGATTTTTAATGCTTGATCAAATGCTGTTAAAGCTGGTTCAAATTCATTAGTTGCAGCTAGTAAGTTGCCCAATTTAAATAGTAAATTAGGACGATTAAGATCGGTTAATTCTTGATGGTATTTATCTGCTAATAATTCTTGGAATTCGAGAATTTTCTCAATTTTTTGTTCGTGGGTTAATTGACGATATTCCTCATAGTCTCCTTCCAAGAGTAACCGAGAAGATTCTTGTTCAACAACCTCGTGGGTTGTAGCTAATTCAAATATACCTGAACGCCAATCAAAAAAATCAGGAGCGCGATTAATTAGATAACTAATTGAGAAAGAACGTAATAGAAAAACAAAAGTAAAATTAAAATGATCGCGGAAACGTTCCCGCTGTTGATTCAGGTGATTTAAAATTGGGGGAACACTACTTAAATTACTAAATTCCCCTTCACTAATTTGTCCAAAGTTGCGTTTTTCGTACTTATATAGAGAATATTCCAAACCTGTAATTAAAAGGATATCAACCTGCTTCCCCTTAACGAACTCTCCAACTCTCCCATACAAACTATCAATCGCTTCCACCAAGCGGAGAACCTCAATTTTACGTTGGGGTACATCTTTGGGAATTTGTGCGATCGCGCTTTCGGCTGCCTTTGGTGTACACTGAACAAAAAATAGACCAAAACCCTGATTCCGTCTGAGAACACGAATTAAGTCTTGATAAGCTTCCTCCGGTTCTGGTGGTAAATCCTCATCCCAATCGCTACAATCTAACACCATTTGAACATTTGAGTTGTGAAACAGCTTCCTTAAATTCTGGAATCCCCACAATTAAAGGATGGATATCGTACCAACGCTGCATCTCTTCATCGTCATCTAAGAAACGATATTCTAAAAGACAGCGGTTGTACATCAAACTCCGATATTGATCATCATTAATAATTCGCTTAGAAATAGCAACTTCAGCCAACAGACTCCACTGATTATTTTCCACCGTGCGACGATAGGTATCTCTAGCTTGGGTAATTGCTCGACGCACAGATTTTTCTGTAATTGGTAACTCTTCGGTGCGTCCAATTGCATCTTGAGTTAATAATAACAAATTCCGGACATGACCTCCACTCATCAAGCACAACTTATCCAAAGTCTCCCGACTATCAAAGATACCAGTTTCCAAAGATAAAGCTGGGGCAAATTGACGTACCCGTTTACGAATTACTTCCTTTAACTTATTTAATCCCGGTTCATAAATTGTTCCGCTGGGATTTTTCACCATAATCATTGGTAAAATCAAGCTATCACCATAGACATCCCGTAAATCGGTAGCTCGTTTGGAATAAACCATGGAAATCGGTACAGTGTAAATCAAATGGCAATCCAAAGCCTTGAGTTGCTCACTCCGATCTAAAAACACCTCTTCATAGTTAGTGCGATCGCCATCTTTCACCAACACCATCCGGTCAAGGTTATCAACAATCACTGCCAATTGTCTATCCCCATTAGGGAGACTTTTTTTCGCATCTGCCAAAAACTCATTTAAAACCTTAATTAAAGTCACCGTATGGGGGTTGACTTTTTCTCTAATTTGCTGCCTCAATTGGGGAACAGCCCGCATATTTGCTGTTAACTTAGCAAACTGAGAAAGTTGCATCTCAACTTCCATCTCTTCAAAATTCATCTCAGTTTGGGCTAAATCCTTCAACTCTACCCAACGTCCCTGCAACCATCCTAACAGCGGACGAGGGCTAGCAATTCCCCTTAAATCCTTCAGCAATCTTCTTGTACAAGCTAAGAGAATATCAGTATATTGAGCATCTTCCGAATCAATATCCTCTTCATCAGCCGCAAAATATACCACGTAGAAGCGACGATTTTCTAAGTATTGTTTTAACCGCAACAACTCTGTAGACTTTCCAGCACCTCGGTGTCCAGAATATAATTGATAAGTATTTTGGTCTGCCAAGCAAATACGATTACCTAACTCCTCCAGGATATCCGCATCACCACGTACATCCTGACAATCTACATAATTTGGATCGCCTGCTGGTAAAGGCTCAAAAGGGTTAAAGGCATTATATAAATTTTTGAGTAAATTGTTATTATCTGGCATAGGTAAATCGCATTCCACTGTTAACTGCACTAGCGAAGCCTGTAGATAATATTACGCGTATCAAGGCAGCATTTCCGCGAAAAATATAAAATTAAGTATTAAAACTAAAAATAGTGCGTTTGGAAACTGTATCAATTTCCAAACGCACCATCTAGACTATATTCTCAAGCTGATCAAATCAAATCACGACTAGTTACAGTTGAGGTGCAAATTGCAGCTTTTCTGGAACTGTGGTGTATTCAGCCATAATTTGCCGGAATTCTTCACCATCAATGGTTTCTTTTTCAATTAACAAATCAACTAAGCGATCGCACGCTTCCCGATTCTCCCGCATCATCCTGGTAGCATTGGTGTAACACTCTTCCACAATCAGACGAACTTGGGAATCGATCCGTGATGCAATGGAGTCGGAGTAATCGGAACGTGTTGTCCAGTCACGTCCTAAGAAAACCTCTCCCTGTTGACTTTCTAAAGACATGGGACCTAAATCTGACATCCCGAAACGAGTCACCATCTGACGAGCCATACCTGTGACTTGTTGTAAGTCATTTCCGGCACCAGTAGTAACCTCTGCTCTCCCGAAGATGACATCTTCTGCGGCTCTACCACCCAAAGCACCTGTAATTCTTGCCCGTAGCTGAGAACGAGTCACCAAACTCATTTCTTCACTAGGTGTAAACCAAGTCAAACCTTGAGCTTGTCCACGGGGAATTAGTGTAACTTTTTGTACTGGGTCGTGGTCTTTGAGGAGGGTACCAATTAAAGCATGTCCAATTTCATGGTAAGCAATTAACCGCTTGCTCTTACCATCAACTAGGGGAGTACCTTCCATCCCAGCTACAACCCGATCAACCGCATCATCAATTTCCAAGAGGGTGATGGCATCTTTGCGACGACGTGCAGTCAAAATTGCCGCTTCGTTGAGTAAGTTTGCTAAGTCAGCACCTGTGAAGCCAGGAGTACGACGGGCAATAGTTTCCAAAGAAACACTGTCATCTAGCTTTTTGTTGCGGGAGTGAACTTGAAGAACTTCCAAACGACCTTTAATGTCGGGTGCATCAACTGTTACTTGACGATCGAAACGACCAGGACGTAACAACGCCGCATCTAGGACATCAGGACGGTTGGTGGCAGCAATAATAATGATGCCTGTGTTACCTTCAAAACCATCCATCTCAGTAAGTAACTGATTCAGGGTTTGTTCCCGTTCATCATTACCACCACCGATACCTGCACCACGTTGTCTACCTACAGCGTCGATTTCATCGATAAAGATGATACAGGGAGCATTTTCCTTGGCTTTTTTGAACAAATCGCGGACACGGGAAGCACCCACACCAACGAACATTTCCACAAATTCTGAACCAGAGATACTAAAGAATGGTACTCCAGCTTCACCAGCGATCGCTTTCGCCAACAAAGTCTTACCAGTTCCAGGAGGTCCCACTAAAAGCACACCTTTAGGAATCCGCGCACCAACTGCGGTAAATTTCTCTGGTTGCTTCAAAAAGGTGACAACCTCTTGTAATTCTTCTTTTGCCTCTTCAATGCCAGCAACATCATCAAATTTGACCCCAGTTTTGGCTTCCATTTGGAAACGCGCTTTGGATTTACCAAAGTTCATCGCTTGTCCAGGACCACCGGGTAAGTTGCTAGAACGACGGAACAAAAAGAATAATCCTGTAATCAATAGTATTGGGAAAATCAAATTGCCCAACAGTCCCCAGATTGCCCCATCATTACGTATTGGATGAGCATCAAAGTTAACATTTTTATCCTTAAGTCGGGAAATTAATTCCGGTGCGCTATTTGGTAAATCAACCCGAACTCTTTGCACACGATTATCAAGGGCAGGATCAACAGCCTCAACAATCGCGGTTCTGCCACCTTCATAAAAATCAACTTGTGTCACCCGTCCAGCATCCAGATATTCTAGGAAACGACCATAGGTCATTCTGGTACTAGCTGTATTCTTGGTTGCATCAGCGGGAACAGTTGCAAAAGCCCCTTGCCAAAAGAAGAAACCAATCACTAAAGCTGGCAGTGTCCAAAGTAATGCGACTTTCCAAGAAAATTTCATCTTAATTTTTGCCTCTACATATCGATTGAACTCATCAGCCACTTTGACTCAGTAGCTGGGATACTTATAAATCCATTTTGTTTAATTTGACCCCTGACATGGTTCACTTATAGAGCCTGAACACTACGATAAATCCATGACATCAGCAAGAATCTTAATTAAAGTTAACTTAATTTTAATACAATTCATTCAAAAAGAAAGCCAGAAATTCGGGAATCGAGAAAATTCCCTCATTCGTAGAGCCTATAAAGATTGTCAGTTAGCATCAAACTATATACCGAAACAACTGTGACCCCAGTCGCAGTAAGCTTTATTACCTTTATCACTAGTAAGTAGGGTTTGCTGAATAACTATAAAGGATTTACTTTTGAACCTCGCATGACTAAAAGTCACGCGATTCCTGCTTCATCGAACTGCGCCTGAATTACTTCAGGACTTACAAGTTCTCCACAGGCGTTTTTTACAACCTCCGGCATACCGACGGCGGTTAATAATCTCAAACCCTGACTTAATATATTAAGTGCTGCGTTTTTATCTCTCAAATTATGAGTATTGCAACTAGGACAATTCCATTCACGCAACTTTAAATCCTTAACTAGTGGGTTTACAAAACCACAACAGTTGCAAGTCTGAGATGAGGGGTAAAATGTACCAACTTTTTGCACAATCCTGTCATGCCAAATAGCTTTATATTCAAGCATGACAACAAATTTAGACCAGCTAGCATCTGAAATACTCATTGCCAACTTGTGGTTTTTAACCATGTTAGCAACTCGTAAATCTTCAATACAGATAATACTGTTTTCTTTGATTAGGCGAGTTGATAACTTGTGCAGAAAGTCATCTCTTAAATTGGTAATACGTTGGTATGTACGAGCCAGCTTGATTTTCGCTTTGGCTCGATTACTACTACCTTTTACGGTACGAGATAATTGTTTATGGTATGAGCGTAATTTACGAGTTTGAGTTCGATAATATTTGGGATTATCTACAACTTCACCCGTGCTAGTAACCAGATAACTTTTTATTCCCAAATCCAATCCAATATTTTTAGTAAGTTGTGGATGTTTTTTTATCTCTGTTTCGCACAAGATACTAGCAATATATTTACCAGAACTCGTCCGAGTAATAGTAACGTTTACAAGTTTTCCGGTAATGTTTTGGGACTTGTGAAACTTTACCCATCCTAACTTTGGAAGCTTACACTTATTTTCTATTACCTGGATGTTATTGTTAGTAAAATTAGTTTTATAAGACTGTTTGCACCCATACTTATTTTTGAAAATAGGGAAGCCTACGTTTTTCTTGCTTTTAACTTTCTTGAGGTCAGTAAAAAAGTTTTTGTATGCTGTCTCTAAATTCTTAAGTGAGTTCTGTAAAGCAAATTTATCTACTTCTTTTAACCACTCAATCTCCTTTTTTAGTAAAGTTAACTGCTGACTACAAGCGTTATAGTTTAACGTTTTCTGCCCAGTCGTGTATAACTCTTGCCTCAATGCTAGAAAACGGTTGTACACAAACCTAGCACAACCAATTGTCTTGTTAATTAAGACTTGTTGATTATGGTTAGGAATAAGTGTAACTTTAAACGCTTTCTGCATTTTGGTTCTCAATATACTTTTTGACTTGTGCTTCTGTATTTTCGCTAACTGTTGAAACAAAATAGCTTGGATTCCAAAGATGTCCTCCCCATAATTTTTCTTTAATTTGTGGAAACTTGAGAAAAAGTTTTCTAGCTGATATCCCTTTTATCTGTGACAAAATATTTGCTCTTCTGGCTTTTTCGTGGAGATATCGCAATAAGCCAAAAAAATCGCCGTAAATATCGGGATATGCAAATAATCTATCGACTTCATCTAAACCGAGGGTTAATGGTTGACCACAACACAAACCACAATGGATGTCTTTGTCCCTTTTTGGTGCGAAAATCTTTAACTTTTTTGAGTTCTTCACTTCCCGCCTGCTGTCATAGATACCACAATTAGTCGAAAGTTTTATTGGCGCAAGGGGATAGGATTTATCCATGTGTTGCATTATTTTTTGAAATTGGTATTAGTTTTTGGGGCAAACAACCGTTTGCCCCTACATTATCCTCAAAACCAAACTATATTTAACTCGAATGAAAATCTCTAATCATTAGTTGCTGGTAATAACTGAATGTTGGAGAAAATAAACTCTTGAACTGAAGGTTTGCCATTAACATCAGTGGTGATTTGACGACGGTTGAGGATGAAATATTTGCCTACTTTTTCGTATTCGTCCACAAAGTCACTTTTACCACCTTTTTGTTCACCAGTTTTTGGATCGTGGTAAACAGAATCATAAGTATGGGAAAGATAACCTTCGCCTGTTTCATGACTGCTGAAAGTATTAATAGTCACAACAACACCGTGGATATTGCGGTGTACTAAGCAAACTTCATTATTGCGGAGTTTGTATTTGTCTCCTTCTGCTTTACCACCCATGACAATTTCTATAGCACCAGTTTCATCTGTAGCACCATAGTTAAATATATTTTCGCCGTGGGTTTGTTCAAAGGTGCGACGTACACGGTGAACAGCAATTTCCCAAGCTTGTCCATGAATTGCTTTTTGAGCTTCTTCACTTTCAACCCCTGTAACTTCGGCTTTATAGTTAGAATTAATTTGAACTTTGCCTGTAGTCACCTTACCATCATAATTGTAGGTAATATCAGAGGTGTATCCAGGGAAATCAGCATCCCAAGTGTAGCGATTTTCGTAAGCAGCGCGAAAAAGTTCAGTAGCGGAAACTTTAGTAGCTGTCATGTAATTCTCCTATATACCGTTAAAAGTCTGAGCTTTTATTTGTTGCTGGTACTAGCATAGAAGTAATTGAGTCAACCCGCATAGTCCTCAACTGGGTACAGTTATGGCAAATTTTCTGCAAGCAGTCGAACCTAGCATTCCCCAACGGAATCTGTCGGGATTAATTCAAGCGATCGCGTCTTCCAAAAACGAGCTAGAATTACATGCTGCCATCATGGAGATGGTGGGCGAATATTTTGATGTTCAACGCTGGGGAATTTATCTATTGGATGAAACATCCCACGTTAAAGTTGATGATCGAGGGATTCCTGATGTCTGTCTCAAGGATAACCCAGTCGGGCGTTATGTTGTTGAACGTCACGCCCCAGCACATGAAGAAATTATCCTCCCCGCAGGTAATTGGCAGCAATTTTGTTCACGGGAAGATCACGCCCATGTCATGAGTGGACCTATAGTTCATAGTGGGCGCTTAATTGGTACACTAAATCTTGCCCGCGCTCAAGGTAAATCAGCATTTAATGCTAATGATTTGGCTGATTTAAGCGCTCTATGTCTACATTTATCCGCGAAATTCGCCACTCTCCAAACAAATCAAAAAACCACAACAAATACTGAATTTTCCAGCCGTCTCACACCACGGGAATTAGAAATTGCTCAACTTGTTGCCCAAGGTTTAACTAATGCTGAAATTGGTGAAAAACTTTGGATTACCCAAAATTCAGTCAAACAAGCCCTAAAACGCATGTTTAAAAAGTTGGGAGTTTCTGCCCGTGCAGAAATGGTGGCAAAGTTACAGCCTTAAGTAGATGAATGGTGAGTAGCGAATAGTGAGTAGTGTTAAAGTTCTGTTTATTTGTAACCATCTACTTACTGATAAGCTATTAAGCGCTAATTTGTATATCTAAAGCGGGCAAGATGCCCGCACCACAAAGGTTATAATTTTTTAATTTATAGGATTTAGCTGCTACGCAGCTTAAAAGTTTGTAGATTATCTACAATAATATTAAGGAAAGTAAATTTAATTCTCACAAATCTACAGTAAAACCCATGGTGCTATTTGGATTCGGCAAAAAACCCACCCTTCCCAACCGGGAAGAAGCTTTACCAGGAAGAGCGCAAGCTATGCCTGTACCTGAGAAGCATTTTGTTAACGGTAATCCCCTCAAACCTCCATATCCCGATGGTATGGAAGTGGCAATGTTTGGGATGGGTTGTTTTTGGGGTGCTGAACGCAAGTTTTGGCAACTAAATGGAGTTTTCAGCACATCGGTAGGTTACGCTGCTGGTTACACACCCAACCCAAATTATAAAGAAGTATGCAGCGGCATGACGGGTCACAATGAAGTTGTGCGAGTCGTGTTTAACCCCAAGATAATAAGTTACGCTGAGATTCTCAAGACATTTTGGGAAAATCACAACCCAACTCAAGGGATGCGTCAAGGAAATGATACTGGGACACAGTACCGTTCTGGTATTTATACGTATTCTGCGGAGCAAAAAAAATTAGCGGACGCATCTCGTGAAGCATACCAAGAAGCCTTGAAGCAGTCTGGTTATGGTGACATCACTACTGAAATTATCGATGCACCAGAGTATTATTTTGCTGAGGACTATCATCAGCAATATTTAGCTAAAAACCCCGGTGGATACTGTGGTTTGGGTGGAACTAATGTTAGTTGTCCAGTGGGATTGCTAAATTAAGTGACTTCCAATTTAAAAAATCCTCAAGTTTAATAATAATCATGTGGTGCGGGCTTCTAGCCTGCACAGAACAGGCTTCTAGGCTGTTGCACCAATACATAGGGCTTGCTGAATAACTAGAAAACATTTATTTATCAATACTTTCGGAATTTTTTCCGGGAAAGGTGCAAAGAAATAAGGGTTTGAGGTTTAAAAAACTTGCATTCAGATTTATTGGAGTACGAAAAAACAGAAAAAATAAGGCTAAAACTGTTCCCCGTTCCCCGTTCCCCGTTCCCTACTCCCCTGCTCCCCTACTCCCCTACTCCCCTACTCCCCTACTCCCCTGCCCCCCTGCCTCTTCTTTGGCTACTTACAATTAGTTAGTGCCGTAATTACTTCCTCGGCAGTTTGATAGCGATCGCGTGGCAGTGGTTCTGTTAATTTATCGATGACTTCTCGTAATTGGGGGGTAATGGTGGGGACGCTGGTAATATCAAATCTAAAATTGCGTCCTCTCTGACGATAATATTTAAAGGGGCTTTCTCCAGTTAATAGGAAAATTAGTGTGGGACCAATTGCGTATAAATCTGACTGGGTAAGTGGTTGTCCCATTTCCTGTTCTGGGGCGCAATAACCTTCAGCCCCAATTCGTGTTCCTGGAATACTACTACTTTCTTTGACTGCACCAAAATCTAAAATGACGATGCTACGATCGGAACTCCGCATCATTAAGTTCGCTGGTTTAATGTCGCGGTGAATTAGTGCTGGTTCTTGATTGTGGAGATAATTGAGAACATCACAGGTTTGAATCATCCATGCGATCGCTTGATTGGCTGTGACGGGTCCTTTGAGATAAACTAGTTTTTCTAAATCCTGTCCATGAATTAATTCCATCGCCAAGTATTTTTTCCCAGCATCCACAAAAAAATCATAATATTTGGGAATGCCCGCATGACTGAGGGATTTGAGGGTATTCGCTTCCCTCTCAAATAGTTCTTGAGCCTTGGCTATTTTCGCCATATCGGCGTTCATTTGCTTCAAAACCAATAAAAGAGGGTGTTTAGCAATAACGCCGTTAGAATCCCAAGCTAAGTAAGTTGTCCCCATTCCACCTTGCCCTAAGGTTCGCAGCACCTGGTAGTGACGGATGGTATCAATTACGGTTAGGGGTTGACCACAATGGACACAAAATAGATTATTTGGGCTATTTCCTTCGTGTGTACAGGTATTTACTGGGGTGGCAGGATTAGCGGCAACGACAACCAGCTGATTTTGAAATCTGAGTATCGGACCACCCTTAGCTAACTGTAACTGGCAATCATTAGGCAGTGATGCTTGCGATATTAGTACACCATCGATGAATGTACCATTGATGCCATTACTTTTCACCTGCCAGTTAGCAGCAGGTGAAGTTAGCTTTAACTCCAAATGATGCCGAGAAACTAGATCATCTGATAACACAATGTGATTATCTGCTGAACGACCAATGCGAATAACTAATTCGTCTTCAAAATGCCACTGCTTGAGCGGTGTTTTATATTGGGGTTCAAGTAGAGTTAGGATAACCACACTAGACAATTTGTTAGTAAAGGATTGGAAAGTGAGAGGCAGTGACCATTTGATATTACCCAGAGGTAAGTAGGTCGGCGTTGAAAATTGTAATTAGGGCAAGGCAGTAGGGGTTTAAAGCTAATTTACATTGTGTAACATAGTTATGTTTATTTCTGCCGACTTACTTAGTCAAAGGATTTTAGCCTTCGACTTTAGACTTTTATGACGGGTATAGCAAAAACGGCTAGAAACTGGACTGATGAAATCGCTATAGCACCTTTAGATTAGACTTAAAGGCTCACAACTAAAGGCTAATAGCTAACCGCTTGCAGTATAACTGGTCTTTAGCTGGCTCTTCGCTTCATCTCTGGTTGATCGCCGTTAGCGCGAACTTTTGCCCGAATCAGTACAGCGGTAATATTATCATGACCATTGTACTTGTTTGCTAAGTCAATTAGTTCACTTACGCCTTTTTCTAGGTTAGCATTTGAACTCAGTAATGGTTCGAGATGCGATCGCCAATGTGTTTCTAGCAGGTTATTATCTGATAAACCGTCGGAAGCGAGGATAAATAGGGTATCTTCGTTAATTTTGAGAAATTGGACATCAGGATCCACCATATTATTCTCACGAGGTCCCAAAGCTTGGGTCAGTTGATAGGCATCGGGACGGCAATAGGCAATACTGGCATCAACACCACGGGCAATCTCCCGCTGACCAACTTCATGATCTACGGTCATTTGTTCCAATCCCCGTTTCCGGGTCAGACGATAAAGACGACTATCACCAACATGTGCTATGGCGATGTTGGTATCCTGCGCTAGTAACATAACTAGTGTTGTCCCCATCCGTCCGACACCGGAACGTGCATCCTCTTGATTAACATTAAAAATTGCCTGGTTTGCCTGTTTTACTCCTTCACGAATAATTTCTTCGTTGGGTAAAGAGTTTTGAGTCCAACTGGTTTGAAAGTACTTGCGGAGTGTACTTACAGCTAGTTCGCTGGCAACTTCACCCCCAGCATGTCCACCCATCCCATCGCAAAGTACGTATGTACCACGGGCAGCGATGGCTTTATCTCTGGGTAATTCAACTTGATTAATTCTGGTTTCGATACCGAAGTAGTCTTCATTATGGTCGCGTTGCCGTCCAACATCGGTAAGTCCGGCATTTTCCAAACTAGCTAATTGCATCGGCAGAACTACTGTAGGGAAGTCATCGCTTTTGCTATCATTTTCCTCCAATTCGCCAAATTGGAGAACAGTAGGAGCCACAGGAATTTGGGTATTCACTAGTGTAACCGTTACATCTCCATCGTTGGTGATTGAATTATAGCTATCGTTGGGTTGTAATTCAGATGCGATCGCTTGTAAGCGCAATTGTAATTTTTCTAGTGTCTCAATTTCCCCCATATCCAAATCCCCCATTAATTGCAGCAAGGGACCAAATTGGGTGCGTTGTGATTGTTTAAACAGTGTGTGCCAAATTTGGGCTAAAGTTTGCACAGTATAGCCTTGTTGCTCAGATGCCTCTAAAGTATTAGTTTCCGGATACAATCGTTGCAACACCAATACTTGATCTTCATCCAGACGCAAATTTGATAGTTCCAGCAAGCTTTGCCTGCATTGTAGCGGTTCTAGCATCACCCACAATTGGGTCATTTTTAATAAACAATGGACAATTTGCAACGAAGAAGTAGCTTCTTCATGCCAAAGTTCCATTAAGTATTGCAAATTAGAATAGTCTTCTAAAATTAGCACTTCCGCATCCCCTTCTCGCCACGCATCGTGAAGCAAAGGTATTCCCTGATGCTGTTGGGACAATAACACAAGATATGGTTTTGCCAAATTTGGAATTTCTTCTAAATCTGCCAATGATATTGTCAAACCTTGATGTTTGTTTTCGTAAATTGCCATCAACGGGGTAACTTGATAGGGTTGACAATCTAAAACCCTCAAATAGGTATCGTTGTGGTGAGCAAACTCCTCGCTGTTGGGGATGATTTCGAGAATTTTATAACGTTGCTGTGAATCTAAATATGAGCCGATTTTTATAGTTGTTTCTGGGTTGGTTTCAGATGTTGCCGCTGTAAATTCCTGGCTTTGAGGATTGTGAAAGAGTGTTTCTGTTGCTTCTGTGTAGTCACTATCTCCCTGTTCAACAGCAGATTTCATAGGTAACACTTGGGCTGATACTTCTAAATCTTCTATATTGACAGGAATGGAATTGGTATCTTTGGCAATAATTACCCACCAAACCGTTCCACAAAATGCGCCACAGTTATGGCATGTTTCCATATTTACAGGAACATCAGTACCACAACTGAGACAAGTTTTTTCGGTCAGTGATGTACCACAGCTTTCACAAAATTTGTTAATATCTGGGTTTTCAAATTTACACTGGGGGCAAATCAGCATTATGGAAATTCCTTAACTTCGGCTCCGAGGTGCTTTTAGCCACTAAAACCTATAGTGCCACAAATCTTAACCTCTACACTAGGGATGTGCAGGAGGAGATTGTGATTTTGAACTATGATTTTTTGTGACAGTTTAATCGTGTTACGCATACTATCCATATATTTTAGATACCTGCAAGGAAAGTAGTGAAAAAGTTCTAAATTTAGGCTGAGAAGTTAGCAATTCTTTTTATTTTATTTGGCGATAACGGCAATTTTCAACATCCACCTACTTAATCATTACTCGTTTCGCAATGGTAGTTCCAAGATAAAACGAGTCAAGTTTCCACCACTTTCTACATCTATGCTTCCTCCCAAATAATTAGTCAATTTTTGGACTAGCGCTAAACCGAGTCCTGTACCTCCTTGCTTCCAGGGGTCAGTGCTGGGAATGCGGTAGAACTTATCAAAAATCATTTTTAACTGTTTTGCGTTGATTTCGACACCAGTATTTGTGACTTGGAATTGGATAGTACGGCATTTTAGGGTTGCACTGATGATGACTTGGGAATCAGGAGGACTAAATCGATAAGCATTTGTGAGGAGTTCTACTAATATTCGTTCTAAGCTAAAAGGGTCACAAATTAGTGGTGTCACCAGGTCGGGAATGTTTAGATGTAGGGGAGAATGTAAATTAGGGTTGCGTGCTTGGAATAATTCTACAACTCTGTTTAGCCATGGCTTGACTCGAATCGTTTCCAATACTACGGGTTTAGCGTCGGTGTCTAGCTTTTGTAAATCGAGAAAATTATTGATTAAATTGATTTCGCGATCGCATTCGTTGTTCAATATCTGAAAATAGCGCGATGCTTTCACCTTTTCAGGGGTTTTGCCTGCGGTGTCTGTAGATGCATCAGCTTGTAGTTTTAAGGTAATATTCAGCATCTGAATTGCCATTTTCATATTCGTCAATGGCGTTCTCAATTCGTGGGAAACTGTACTAAGAAATTCTTCCTTCAAACGATGCAGACTGTGGATTTCATCATTGGGGGCAAATATGTGACTTTCTTTTAAAGCCGCCTCAGCAGATTTACGTACTGTAATATCTTCCCAGACCATTAAAAGTATCGGGTGAGGGTTGTTAGCAGGAGCAGGCAAAGCTACACTCAACAGGTGTGGACGGCTCTCTTCGCGCAAACTACGCAAAACAATTTTGACCCACCCAATTTTACTTTTAGGACAATTGATACTAAATTCCCAATCTACTCCTTCAGTAACTGGTAGTTGCGGTGAACAATCTTTTAGTAATTTTGCTAACCGTTTTTGCTCAAAATCAGCAAACAATTGAAATATAGATTGTTGAATTAAGTCTTCGGCAGAATAACCAAGGGATTCTGCACCAAACTGATTTACTGATATAATCACCCCGGTGGTATCTAAAGCAAAACAGATACAGGGAAGATGATCATAAAGTTGTCGATATGATAGAAGTTCTGCTTGTGTGTTGAGCAAAGCTTCGGATGAGTTTTGTTCTTGGCTTTTTGAGACTCTCTCAGGAACCATAGCAATATACTCTCTTTCCTGAGATTGCTGTAACTGCCAGCTTGATATCTGATTGGGACTCATAGGTAAAATTTTGATATGAATGCTGATGCTAAAAAGATTGGGATTAAAAAAAAGTGATTATACAGTTTCTCACTTATTTTTTATAAAAATTTACAATTCGGATTTTTGATGGGTGAGTGATGCAATCTCATTCATGTCCAATTCTCGAAAAGTCCCAAGTTTTAAACTATCAAGCGTTAATTTGCCGATTTTTAACCGTACTAATCTTAAAGTCGGAAAACCTACTGCTGCTGTCATCCGTCGTACCTGACGGTTTTTTCCCTCTGTTAAAACCAATTCTAACCAAGCTGTCGGCACATTTTTGCGAAATCTGATTGGTGGGTTACGCTCTGGTAAATTGGGTTCTTCTGGGAGTAAACTCACTTTGGCTGGTTTTGTTCGGTAATTTTGAATGTCTACACCTTTAGTGAGTTTTTCGATTGCTGCTGCGTCTGGAACACGTTCGACTTGTACCCAATAGGTTCGTTGATGTCCAAATTTAGGATCTGATAAACGATGCTGTAGTTTTCCATTATCTGTTAATAGTACTAAACCTTCGCTGTCCCAGTCTAATCTTCCTACAGGATATATGTTGGGAATATCAATGTAGTCTTTTAATGTCTGACGTTCGGGTGTGTCTTGGGTGAATTGGCAAAGTACACCATAGGGTTTGTAGAAAAGTACATATTTAAACATCAGTTACCAGTAATCAATTAGCAATTATCATTTAGCAGTTATGAATTAGCAGTTATCATTTAGCAGTTATCAGTTATCAGCTTGAATTCAGTAAATTCTAGATTGTGTTAGTTATTGGGTATATTGATTTCACTGTTTACTGTTTACTATTCCCTGTTTACTGATTTTATCTCCGCTAAAATATCCTCTGGTAAAGCTTCATCCATCTGATCAAATAAAGCTTCTAAACCTCCTGTTTCTACTTCTGTTGATAAAGGTGTAATTTTTTCAATACTAGTAATAAACATGTGCTTTTCTTGCTCAAACTCTTTTTTAGAGACACTATCAGGGGGTTGCCAGCGATGGACGAAGCTATATTTCCACAGATGATCGTCAAAGAATTTGATTAGGTGTGTTTTTACATTAGTTGTTACATCTATTGCTTGTGCATGGATATTTTGACTAATAAGATTGTGCTGGAGTAAAAAATCATAAACATAGGGAATACCCCAAACTATCAAAGTACATTCCGATTGTTGATCAGCGAATAAGCTGCTAATCATTGAACCTATATATTTATCTAGTTTGTCTGAGGATATCAGGAAATAATTATCTAAATCTTGGAGTCTAAAGTCTGTTACTTTTTCTGATTCTAGGAGTTTGATGATATTTTTCCAGATTTCTTGACTGCTAATAAAACTCATATTTTTTTGAGTTAACATTGCCGCTGAAAATCCGATTGATAAAGTACAAAGGTCAGTTTCTCGTTGTTTTTTGAAGTATTTTGGTAAATTTTTGAGAAATGTTTCAGTAGGTGTTAATTCTGGAGTTAGTTGTTTAGAGATTTCTGTTACTTTAAAGTTTAGTTGTTCTATTTTCAAATTGGCAATTGTATTATTAAGTAATTCCCAATCAGCGGCTTCAATTTGTTGATTTTTCTTAAATGCTTCTTGAATTGAATCAATAACGAGCATTTCCCCAAAATTATCAACAATTCCATAGGTGTTTTCACCACTTTCTTGAAGTTGATGATAAATACTTTGGGAAAAATTATTTAAAATTTCCCTTTCTCCATAATATTTGAGGCTATTTGTAAACCATTTTAGCTGTTCAAGATCATGGAGGGGATTTTCGATAAAATTAGTTAGTAAAGATGGGATAATATCTGGTTGATTGCGGAATAGATAATATCGCAATCTCAAAGCTTCTAAATACTGAAATTCCTGTTGATAGATTGCATCATGTTCCTTAGCCTTTTCAATGAATGTGAAAGCATCATCAATTAGGTTATTATCATCTAATTCATCACAGAATTCTACCACCAGAGATCCTATGCCTGATTCCTCAATCAATTCTGGAGATAGGGATTGAGATAACGCTGACATCAGTAATGTACTTTTTTCAACTGGGGAAGCGGTATCAAAGTTTTCAAGCCACTGTTCAGAGTTACTGATAGTCAAGGACATAGGACATTTTTAATAATTGTTCGATACTCCGCAGTAGCGGTATTATGACTACTGCGTGAGCGTAATTATATCCTAAAATTAGCAATTAGGAATTTATCTGTGATGCTTCACTTTGTAATACATATCTTCGAGAATTAATGATGCATCATTTAGAACGCTTGTAGATAAGTGGCAATACTACGTTTCCATCTCTTTTGCGGAGATGTCTAGTATCGCTAACAATTCAGCTTCGCTGAGGATTGCGACTCCTAAAGATTCGGCTTTTGTTAACTTAGAACCTGCATCTTCTCCCACTACTAAGTAGTCGGTTTTTTTGCTGACAGAATCAGTCACTTTTCCCCCTGCTTTCTGAATCAATGCTTTCGCTTCATCCCGCTTTAAGCTGGGCAATGTCCCGGTAATTACAAAGATTTTCCCTGTTAATGCTGATGAGGTAGTTTGTTGGGAGGTTGCTGCTAATTCTGCTAAATCTACAGTTAACTGTAATTCCGCATCTGCTAATTTTTGAATTAATTCTTGGTTGGAAGGAATGCGAAACCATTGATAGATGCTATCGGCAATTTCCGCACCAATTCCATAGATTCCCTCAATATTTGCCCGTGATGCATCGCTAATTTGGGTGACAGAGGTGAATTTTGAAGCTAAAAGTTGAGCGTTTACACTACCCACATGACGAATTCCCAAACCATATAGTACACGAGACCAAGGTTGTTTTTGAGATTGCGCGATCGCATTCACAATTTTGTCGGCTGATTTCTGTCCCATGCGTTCCAACCCACACAATTGCGCTGCTGTCAAGCTATATAAATCGGCAACGGAAGCAACCACACCCCTATCAACCAATTGATGAACTAATTTTTCACCCATCCCGCGAATATCCATCGCATCACGACTTACCCAATGTTCGATAGCACCTTTGAGGATAGCAGGACAGGAGGAGTTAACGCACCTGGTAACAGCTTGTTCTTTTTCCCTGACTACAGGTTGTCCGCAAACAGGACAATGGGTAGGCATAATAAAGGGTTGGGTACCATCAGGACGTAATTCTTTGAGAACCCGTACCACCTCCGGGATGATTTCCCCAGCTTTGCGGACAATTACCGTGTCCCCAATTCTGATATCTAATTGAATTATGCGATCGCTATTATGTAAAGTAGCGCGAGAAACCGTTGTTCCTGCTAGTTGTACCGGGTGCATTTCTGCCAAAGGTGTTAAAGCACCTGTTCTGCCGACATTTACCGAAATATTTTCCACACGGGTAGGTGCTTCTTCTGCTGCATACTTTAACGCAATTGCCCAACGGGGAAATTTCTGGGTAAATCCTAGCTGTTCTTGCAATTTGAAGGAATTTAACTTTACCACCACCCCATCAGTCATATAGGGTAAATTCAGACGTTCTGTATCCCAATATTGGTAGTATTCTCCTACTTCGTTAATTGAACTACACAAGCGCTGATTCGGATTAACTTTAAATCCCATTTTTTGCAGTAAATCTAACGCTTCCTGTTGACTACTAGCAATACTCGCATCATCTCTTCCCGGAATATGTAATGTGTAGCAAAAAAAATCTAACCGTCGTTTGTCAACTATACGAGAATCTAACTGTCGTAAAGTTCCCGCAGTTGCATTTCGGGGATTAGCAAATAAAGTTTCACCATTTTTTTGTCTTTCTTCGTTAATTTGGGTAAACACATCCAAAGGTAAAAATGTTTCTCCCCTAACTTCTATTCTTTCCGGTATTCCCTCACTGAAAGCATCAATATTTAATCTTAGGGGGATAGAGCGAATTGTCCGCACATTTTGAGTAATATCTTCACCTGTAACCCCATCTCCGCGAGTCACTCCTCTAATTAAAACTCCATTTTGATATGTTAAAGCTAAGGCATTGCCATCAATTTTTAATTCACAAACATAATCTATTTTTTCATCTTGGTTCAAACTGGTTAATTGTCTTTTCCATCTATTATCCCAGCTATTTAATTCTTCAACATTAAAAGCATTTTCTAAACTATATAAAGGAACATTATGACGTACCGAATTAAACTGTGTTGCGGGTTTTTCTCCAACTCTTTGGGTTGGACTATCCGGTGTCACTAATGTTGGATGCTGAGTTTCTAAATCCTGTAGTTCTCGATACAACTTGTCGTAAATAGTATCTTCCATAGTTGGTTGATCGAGAACATAATAAGCATAACTCGCCTTTTGTAATAGTTTGCGTAATTCATCAATTCGCTGTTTAATCTGTGGCTGAGTTAATTCCTTCACATCCATCCTCCATCAATCAAATATAAACCTTGCCTATTTTGAGAACCGTAGTTTGTCACTCCAGATTGTGAGTAGGAGCAGATGGTGTACTACAAGCTACTCAGTGTCTACCCAATGATAAAACTCCACTTTTCATGATGCATCAGGTTCAGTAATTTATTCGGGCTTACAATTATAAGCTATTATCCTCAAAAATAAATAAAATATCTATTTATATATAAGCAGGAATAATTTAGAATTAGAGTACAACTTATCATGAGATAATAATGAATTATTTTGTTATTTATGATGGCTATTGTAACTTGTGCGTAACTCTGGTCAAACTGTTGGAAAATCTTGATCAGGGTAAAAAATTTAGTTATGCTCCCATGCAAGATGAAGAAAAACTTTCGCAATTAGCCATCACTTCTAAAGATTGCGAATTGGGAATGATTTTAGTTAATTTGCAACAGCCAGAACAGCGTTGGCAAGGTAGTGATGCAGCCGAAGAAATTGGACGCTTGTTGCCCATGGGAGAAATTTTTGTGAAAGCTTACCAGGGCTTACCTGGTTTAAAATCTATTGGTGATCAATTCTATGGGCAGATTCGTGATCATCGTTATCAACTGTTTGGTAGACGCGATACTACATATCTTTCACGATACTGTTCTGGCGATTGTCAAGTTATCAACAACAAATAAAACGTCTAATTTACTAATTTGCAGACCTATTAAATATTTCAATTATTTGAAAACACAATTGCTTGAGTTTTTCGCATATTTCTGCTTTTGGTCGAGTTTCACCAAAAACAGTCCAATTTTCTACGGTTGATAATTTCCAAGCTTCACCACGATGATCAAATCCTGAAACTTCTACACCAATTGCTCGGAGTGAGTTATTGATTTCATCATGGTGAAAGCGAATTTGAAATAATAAACTACGACTACGCCAAGAACGACTGATTCCCGGAAAATGAAAGCCAATATCAATGGAATCTGGGTCAATTAATTCTCTCGTGTCTGGGTCATTATTCCATGGTTTTAAATCTGATTTAGCATCAGGAAATTCTCGTTTGAATAGGTTAATTGCTGTGGCAATTTTGCTGGCAAATTCTAGGTTAGTTGCCATCTCGGCTGCATTCACTAATATTACTCCTTGAATATGAAAAGAATGGACGATATGGAAAGCAAAAGAGAATATGAAACGTTTTGTTAAATGTTTTATTAAATGTTTTTAAATTAATTCGCTAACCGTGTCAAGTAGTGGTAATGGCTGATTTTAAGCTGAACATAATTTTTAGATGTAGTAAATGAGCAATTATACTTAATCTATTTATGATATTTGAAATCAACCAGACAAATTAAAATTTTTACTCAGATCTGTGGCAAATAAATGGAGTGAAGCTACGCGCTCCGATCTAAAATGACACTATTGATTGGCAAATAATTAATCTCTGTTTATGGCGCGTCAACGGTCTCTATTCTCATTAGTTCTGGTGCTTTTGGCTACATTCTTGATTAGTTGTGGTGGACCTAGCGTTGCGACTCCACCTCCAACTTACACACAAGCACAACTGCAAAAAATTCAAGAATATTCTACTGACGTGATCGCAGTCCGCGATCGCGCAAAGGAATTGGAGCAGTTAATTGATAAAGGTGATTGGATCATGGTTGGTAATTTTATACATGGACCAATGGCAGAAGCTCGTTATGATATGAACTATATTGTTTCAAATCTGTTACCCAAAGAGCAAGCAACAGCTCGGAAAGTAGCACGCACTATGTTTGAACATTTGGTGAAAATTGACCAAGCTGCTACTTCTGGCAATGCTAATAATGCTTATAGCAATTATCGGGCTGCTTATGCAGATCTGGATCAGTTTATCAAGTTGATTCCCGAAACAAAAGCTTCAGGGGAAGCAAGTTAGAAGCAGGAAATAGAAGTTAGGATGCAAAAGTCCTGATTTTGAGTGGGGGAAAGTTGAGAGTTTTAGTTTTGCTAATGCTCTCAAATATCTAACCCCCACATCTATATTTTCCAAATTTCGATATGAAGATAGTTATTATTGGTTGCGGTATTGTCGGCAGTGCGATCGCATACGAACTAAGTCAGGTAAAAGGGTTAGATATTACGGTAATTGATCAGCAACCGCCAGCGCAAGCTTCCACAGGAGCGGCTTTAGGGGTTTTGATGGGTGTGATTAGCCACAAAACTAAGGGTAAACCCTGGCGAATGCGACAACAAAGCTTGGAACTGTACGAGCGTTGGATTCCCGAATTAGAAGCGGTTTCCGGTCGAAAAATTCCCTTCAATCGTCAAGGTATTTTGAGTTTATGTACCGCTGAAGAAGATTTAAAAGGTTGGGAATATTTAGCAAAAAAGCGTAAATCCCAAGGTTTTCAGCTAGAAATTTGGGACAGCGTAAAATTTCAGCAAATTTGTCCCCACGTTAATCAAAATAAGGTAATTGCTGCGGTATATTCTCCTCAAGACCGCCAATTAGACCCAACTACATTAACTTTAGCCTTAGTTGATGGTGCTTTAAAAAATGGTGTGAATTTTAAATTTGGTGTCAAGGTTTTAGAAATCCCTGTTTCTTCAGAAGCAGGGGAAAATACTCTTTCCCCCTTGCCTCTTTCAGAGGGTGTTTGTCGGGAAATTTCCACCAGTGAGGGAAAAATTACCGCAGATTGGTTTATCATCGCTGCTGGACTAGGTACATCCTCTCTGACAACAGGATTACAGCAAAAGATTGACCAGAAGAAGCAGGGGGAAACCGAACAAGCAGGGGAACTGAGCGAGGTAGAATCCAATCTCCGTCCCGATGTTCTCCCCTGCCCCCGTTCGGACTTCGGCGTGAGCGCTCAGTCGAACGCTGACGCTCACGGCGGAAGCCTGCCCCCTGCCCCTTTTCCTCTTATTGATATTCGTCCAGTCTTGGGACAAGCTTTACATTTTCATGTGGGACATGCTTTAGGAAATCCCGATTTTCAACCCGCGCTAACCGGGAATGACGTGCATATTGTTCCTTGTGCGGCGGGAATTTTGCCCACAACAGATTACTGGGTTGGGGCAACTGTGGAATTCCCAGATGAACAGGGGAAAACACTTCCAGCAGATTCAGAATTATTGTCATCTGTCAAGCAACAAGCAATCGAATTTTGTCCCCAACTAGCCAACGCCACCATTACCCGTACCTGGTCAGGATTACGTCCGCGTCCCGAAGGTCGTGCAGCACCCGTAATTGACCATTTACCAGGATTTAGTAATATTTTACTAGCTACGGGACACTATCGTAACGGTGTTCTGCTTGCGCCCGCCAGTGCGATCGCTATTCGTGAGATGATTACTTAGTTGAAGCATTTAACTTTTTAGCAAGCTTTTTTAGAACATCGTGAGTATAACTGAAAAAAATCTCAAAATCGGCTCTTTAGACTGGTTTTATCGGGAAGCAGAACCAATCGGGAGAAGTGACTTATTACCCGTGATTTTGCTTCACGGATTAGTATCCCAAAGTTACAGTTGGCGCAACATACTACCAGCTTTAGCACAACAGGGGACGAGAGCGATCGCACCCGATTGGATTGGCTACGGTTTTTCGTCAAAACCAGAAAAACGAGATTTTGCTTATACTCCAGATGCTTTTATTTCGGCTTTAGCAGAATTTATCAAAGCTTTGGAAATTGAGCGCTTTTCTTTAGTTGTGCAAGGCTTTCTCGGTTCAGTTGGCTTACAATATGCCCTACGTCACCCAGAACAAATTGCCAATATTGCCATCTTAAATACACCCATTTCTTCAGCTACCAAAATACCTTGGAAAATCCAACAAATGGGTTTACCAATCGCGGGAGAAATGTTAACTCAAGATCCCTTACTAGTTGATAGAACCTTAGAAGGTGGTTCTAAGTACGTAATTCCTGACAAAGATTTAGATATTTATCGTAAACCATTTTTAAAGACTTCAGCATCAGGAAGAGCTTTATTGGCAACAATTCGGAATTTTCAACTTTCGGAAGCAATGAAGGAAATTGAATCTGGATTTAAAGACTGGAAACAACCAGTATTAATTCAGTGGGGAACGATAGATCCCTGGTTATCAGTTGAGATGGCGGAAGGTTTTAGTAAAATCGTTGCAGATAGCGAGTTGATTAAATTAAATAATGTTGGACATTATCCCCAAGAACACTATCATGAGTCAATTTTGGAGGATTTATTACCCTTTGTCCGTAGGGTATGTGATGCTAAAAAAGATACTTCACTGAAAGACTAGGATCGAATTCGCGTCACCCGCCAGAAGTTGACTGTATATTATCAAACATATTCTGCATTCAGGCACCGATTTTGTAGAGACGTAGCAATGCTACGTCTCTACAGTCGTTTTGTATATCAAATTACGCCCGGTGTAAATATAATAAAGTTTATTTTTCTTTCTGGACAAGGGTTTCAGGGATTTTGCTAAAAAAGTTTTTACTTTTACCCCCAAAAACTGCATGAAACTAAAAAGTCCACCCTAGGTATAATCATGGCGGTCGAAACCGCAACACACAACAAAACAAACTAAGGTAACTAATTATGATTAACGAAATCAAAAACGAAGCAATCGAACTTTCCGCAGACGAACTAGATGTAGTAAATGGTGGTGCAGCAAGCTTGTTTGAATTTGGTAGTTTCTCAGCTAGTCAAAACAGCATCAGTTCCGCACTACTAGTTGGTCCCGGTGGAAGCGCTTCTGCAACCCAAGTAACTGACTTGAATATCGATTCTTTCGGTGAAAAGTTTATTCAATCCTTCTAAATACATTAACTTCTTATCCATCGCGGTGGACAACCACCGCACCCAAATCAACTAACTTTACACAACTAATTAACGGAGTCAAAAATCATGTCACACGAAATCAAAAACGAAGCAATCGAACTTTCCACAGACGAACTAGATGTAGTAAATGGTGGTGCAGCAAGCTTGTTTGAATTTGGTAGTTTCTCAACTAGTCAAAACACCATCAGTTCCGCACTACTAGTTGGTCCCGGTGGAAGCGCTTCTGCAACCCAAGTAACTGACTTGAATATCGATTCTTTCGGACAAAAGTTTATTCAATCGTTCTAAATAAATTTACTTCTTATCTATCGCGGTGGACAACCACCGCACCCAAATCAACTAACTTTACACAACTAATTAACGGAGTCAAAAATCATGTCACACGAAATCAAAAACGAAGCAATCGAACTTTCCACAGACGAACTAGATGTAGTAAATGGTGGTGCAGCAAGCTTATTTGAATTTGGTAGTTTCTCAATTAGCCAAAACAGCATCAATTCCGCACTAATCGTTGGTCCCGGTGGAGTTGTTTCTGGAACCCAAGTAACTGACTTGAATATCGATTCTTTCGGTGAAAAGTTTGTTCAATCGTTCTAAATAGATAAGCTTACCCAAATCAATTAATTTAAGTTAAGAACCCCCGACTTTTTGAAAAGTTGGGGGTTCTTATGCCAATTTGAAGAAAGAATGCGACAGATGGGTTGGTAGGGGTTTAGCACTGCTAAACCCCTACAGGTTATCTATGTGTTGCAATGATTTTTTGAATTTGTATTAGCTTTTTGGAACCAGCAAATTTACTTTGAAAGGAACTTTATTTTTCTTTTCTCCCCAAGCTAAGTCACCGGAAATTTCATAGTTTCCTGGTGAAAGTTTAGTTTGTGGTGATTTCGCGGGAGTTAGGGAAAGATAACGTTCACCTTCAGCAATTACTGTGGTATCGCCAATTTTGCCACTTTGTAGGGTTTGATTTCCCCGCTTTAGTTTCCATTCTCCGCTGGTGATTGCACTTGCTTTACCTTTATTTGCTACCAATAATTGTAAGTTGCTGGCTTTAGCATTGAACCGAGCGCTACTAGCTGCTAGTTTAGGGGCAATATTTCCTTTACGCACATATACAGCAACACCAATGCGGGGAACAATGGAGGTGTTGACTGTGACACCCTTTTTGTTGTCGGTTTCGGTGACTGTTGTTGGTTGGAGGTTCTCAGTAAAAATCATGGTGCGATATTCACCATCGGGTAAGCTGGGGGGAAACCGGGTGATGAAGCGAATGGTGCGTTGGGTTGAACCATCAACTTGTAACTCTCTGGGGGAGAATTGTAGGTAAGGTGCTAAATCATTAGGACTAGAAGTTAAAGCTTGAAAGCCTTTTTCTTTATCGTAGGTGAAAGGGGAAGTATAGACACGAGCGCGGAATGCTTTTTCATCAAGGTTGGAAACTGTAAAGGTACCTTTTGCTTGTCCCCGCTTGGCTTGGGTTTCCAAAATCATGGGGGAAATAGCAATATCTGCTTTTGCTGCACTTCCGGATTGTAGGAAGCTAGATAGAAGTAAAGTAGTTAAAGGTAAGGACAATTTTAGGAAAGAAGTAATATTCATTTACCGTAGTGTGGTTAAGCAACACATAAAAATTTGCTTACCAGTCGCCATCAGTATAACACTCGATAAATTTAATCTGTAGGTAATTATAACTTGTGAGTAAATATCTAAGCATTACGCTTTATGGCTATTTTGCAATTTCGGTATTCTTACGATAGCTGTTGTTTGTTTTAATGACTTAAATTGGTTGCAAGATCTAAAGAAAAAGACAACTAAAAAGCAACTGGGCTAGGTTAGTCACTTTGGCACTAATTATAAGCTTATTAGCACTCATGTCGTAGCTTGATTCTGCACTCGTTATCTTGCTCATTTCAGGATTTTACCAAAAATATGATTTTTGAATCTGAGATGTGAACAAGGTAGTAAGTAGAATTACTGCTAAGGGATAACAGATTTCAAATTCAGACTGTATTCAATACACCTGGCTAATTAAATTGCCGGGATTGGAAAAGTCAATTTCTATTTTGATGTCATTTTGGTAATGACATTGAGAGATTCGTTTGTGTTTTTTTACTTACAAACCGTTAATTTTACATATTGAGGATTGAATTATGTTACGTCGTTCTTTATTAGTTTCTGCTGTATTATTGGCTAGCAGTTTTGGTTTTGCAGGTAGTGCAAAAGCCGGTACTGAAACTGTTAACTTTACAGGAAGTGCAGGCACATTTTGTAATTTAGGTACTAGTACTGCTGGTACTTTAGGTCTCAATGCTACTAATGATAGTTTTGGTACTCTTCCTGTGGGCTTTACTGCATCAGGTACACCATTAGCGGCTACAGTTCCAATTAATTGTTCTAAGGATGCTACTCTTAGCCTCCAAGTTAATGAAGGAACAAACCCTACAACAGGTGCTACGATGGCAGCAACAATGAATACTTCTGATGTTGATCCTACTGTGTCAGGTGCTACAGGTACTACAGGTGCTGCTGAAACACTGCTTAATAACATCAATGATGTAGTTGTACCAGCTACCGTAGATCTAGTAGTCACTTTACCAGCTGGTCAACAATTTAGTCCAGGAGCATACAGTTACACAGTCGTTGTTACTAGCGCTCCCTAGTTATAAGATTAAATTTAGTGAAACTTAGCATATGATCACAAACATTTGATTTCACTGTGTCACGAAAATCTTATCTTGAAAATGTAATTACTTGACTCCCCTGGGCTTTAATGTCTAGGGGAGTTTTTTGTCAAGTGATAG
Organism: Calothrix sp. PCC 6303; assembly: GCF_000317435.1. Classification (NCBI taxonomy): domain Bacteria; kingdom Bacillati; phylum Cyanobacteriota; class Cyanophyceae; order Nostocales; family Calotrichaceae; genus Calothrix; species Calothrix sp. PCC 6303. The sequence continues at coordinate 3,763,325 of NC_019751.1, read as the reverse complement.
CAAAGTAGGTAATATCTAGAATAGATAATAAGTAAAATCAAGCAAATACTGTAGATTATACGGATATCATTCTTTAAAAATACTGTTAAAAAAGAATTGATATTAGGTAATAACTGGCAAATCGTAATTGTGAATTACTAGATATTACTTAATATTTAGCAATTTTCTCACACAATCTAATCATTTACACAGAGAATTATGCTGAACAATTCGTTAAGTAGTGAAAAATATTTTCTCTGTTGAATTAAATCTTGAGAGTTTAGTTATTTAAATATTGGAATTTAGTATGTTATTTTTTGTCAAAAAGATGAGTCATTTATCAGTACATATGCGATCTGCTTTAAATTTTACCTCTCTGCTTTTATCAACAGTTTTAATTTCTGGTGGAGTTAGTCAAGCACAAGTCAAGCTTTCGCCCCTAAGAGTTGAAATCCAAAGTGTTCGCGGACAAGCTAAAGGAGTAATTAATATCACGAATACTAGTGATGAAACATTTCGCGCTCGTGTTTATGCAGAATCTTTCACATATGACAAAGAAAAAGGTTTTCAAACAATACCATCCAATCCCAACGATTTGAGACCATATTTACAATTTTCGCCAAGAGAAATGGTTGTACCACCAGGAACCACTCGCAAGGTACGCATGAATGCGGTTTTGGCTCCTAATCTGCCTGATGGGGAATACCGAGCGATGATTTTCACTGAACCTTTGAAGCAAACTACGGTAACTGATGGTAAAGGGATTACAACTAAAATTATTACTCGTGTGGGAAGTGCTTTTTTTGTGAAAAAAGGAGATGTACGTCCAAGTTTAGCAGCACAGAGTGCTAGCTGGAATACTACTACTAAACAGCTAAAACTATTAGTACGAAATAGTGGTAAAGCTTCTACTTATCCATCGATTAAGTGGAGATTGAAGCAAGGTGGAACGGTTATAAAAGCTGGGGAAAGCGCATCTACAGGAATTCTGTTAGAGAGCGATCGCAATATCACATTAAACACTTCTAGGCAAGATAAGGATGCACTTGCTTTGAGTCCTGGGATATATGAACTTAGTGGAGAAATGATCTGGGGTGAAGATAAAAAGAAACAGCCATTTAAGTTAAATTTAACTGTTCCACCGAAGAATGTTATTCGTTCGCTTCAGAGAAATAGAAGATAGGTCATTTTGTAGATTGAATGCTTAAGGCATCAATCTACAAAATAGGTGTAATTTATTAGCCGAAAGTAAAAAAATATTATTATTATTATTATTAATTATTAAATTCCATGCGTAGATTATATTTACTATTTTTAATGCTTCTTCCGGCTTCGATGATGTCGATGACTGCGAAAGCGGTAGCAGAATCAACGAGTAGATTATCGTCTGATTTGGATTCTCAAACAAGTTTTAGGAATTCACAGGTTGTTCCTGATGTTAATAGAGAAAATCAGATTTCCCAATTACCCAATAATCAAGTTTGGCGAAAAAATTTAATTCAAAAAATTAAGGAAGCTAGACAAGAAGTTAAAGCTGTCTCGAATCAGGAGAATAAAGCCTCTCCAGATTTCTCTCCACTGCGTAAGGCTTTGATTTCTTCTCTTTCCCGAATGGAGAAGGGGGTTCAGGGATTTGGTTTGGTTGCGGACAACCCCTCTCCAAACCTCTCCCCCGCTGGGAGAGAGGCTTTGATTTCTTCTCTTTCCCGAATGGAGAAGGGGGTTCAGGGATTCGGTTTGGTTGCGGATAACCCCTCTCCAAACCTCTCCCCCGCTGGGAGAGAGGCTTTGATTTCTAATAGTACTACTCAGGAAAATAGTACTACTCAGGAAAATTTGATTCCTTCTCCTATGGGAGAAGCTGTAAATATTGCCGCAGCGAAGAATTTTACAACTATTCCTGTGGGTTTGATGGTGGGGAAACGGATTATTAATTCTAGTGTGTTGGTGCGGGGTAAGGAAAATGGTGCGGAAGCGGTGGATTTTGAGAACTGGTTGGTTCCTTATGATGCGGTAATTGAGGCTTTAAAGTTTAGTGTTACTAGTTTACCTGATGGTCAATTAGAATTACGCAATAGTGGGATTGTGACACGTCTTGATCCCAGAAAGCTAACTACTGATGCCGAGATTGGTTTGGCTTTTTCGATTCAAGATATTAAAAAGTTGTTTGGGGTAGGGGCAAAATTTGATTTGACGGAGTATGCGATCGCATTCGATGTTCCATGGTTAAATCAAGGTAGGCAAAGGGGGAGAAGGAAGCAAGAACCTATTAGCTTGGATGGTTTACCACGTTTACAATCCACTGGTTTAAGTCTTTCTGCGGTGGAACAAAGATTGAATTTTAGTGGTGGTGAAAATAATTCCACTAATTCCCAAGGTGATTTTCAAGCTGTGGGTTCGGCTTTTGGTGGTTCTTGGTATGTTCGCACGCAACAACCGGAGTTTCAAGATGCTTCCAGTTGGAGGTTGTCGGAAGCACAATTTCTCAGGCAAACTGATAAACAAGATTATTTTGTCGGTTCACACCCCACATTTTGGCGCAATCAAGCTACAAATGGGGATTTTTGGGGTTTTAGTTATATCCAAAGACAGGGATTTACTCCTCCGGAAAACTTCCTGAATGCAGGCTCCACAGACCCCCGACAAAGGTTACAATCGGGTCAAATTGGACGCACAATATCGGGAAGAACTGAACCAGGAACTTTGGTGAGGTTGGTGGAGAAGTTTGGAGATGCTTTAGTTGCTGAGGTTTTGGTTGATTCTTCGGGAATTTACCGCTTTGATAATATCCAAAATGAAGATGGATATCTCAGCAGTAGTTACAGAATATTCCTGTATCCAGAAGGAAGATTAACCGCACAACCGGAAATTCGGGATGCTAGCTACACCGCAACTCCAGGACAAATTCCCGCTGGTGCATCAGCTTTTGTGGTTTCTGGTGGTTTTGGCAGAGAATTTAATAGTAATCGCAGTTTATTTGGCAATTTTACTAATTTTCGTGGTGGTGTTGCCCAACGTTGGGGTGTATCCCAAGATTTAACTTTGGGTGTTGGGGGAGTTTATGATGATAATTTCAAAGGTTTAACTGAATTATTTTATCGCCCGTCAAATATCCCTTTGCAAGTTTCCATTTCCAGCTTGGTTGGCAATAAACTAGATACAGTTGCTGATATCCGCTTCGATCCTTCGCAAAACCTTAACTTCTCCTTTTTTAGCGATCGCTTTTCCAGTAGACTGAATGCAAACTGGAATTTATTCCGAGGTGTCTCCCTATTTGCCAATACCGACAGCCGCTATGGTACCGGGGGAGGGTTACAATTTAATTTTAGTGGCAGAAATTCCTATACTTTTGCCCGTTTGGGTATCGATACTGAAAATAACTTCCGCTGGAACCTACTCCAACGTCTCGGTAAACTGGAACTCCGTCAACTAGGGAATGAAGTTGGTACCCTTTCAGAACTTACCTTCGGTTTATCTTCCAAATCCTTTAATGACTTAGGACATTCGTTACTCCTCAACTACGAAACCCGCAGTCAAAACCTAAGTAGCAATCTCCTCACGATGGGTTGGCGGTATCGTTCCGAACAACGGGCTGTAGATGGTAACTATAAATGGGAAACCCAACTGGGTTATGGTATAGGTTCCCAAGGTTCAGGGGCGATCGCCTCAGTAACAACCACAGTATTGCCTGGTATATTATTAAGAGCTAGATACCAAGGTATATCAGTAACTTCCGATCAATCCACCTTTAACATCGATTTAATTTCTAGCCTTGGTTTACAGGGGAGAATTAGCGCTGGAGATAGACGCACCAGCTACTACCGCACTCAGGGAGGAATGTTAATTCAGCCCTTCTTAGATGCCAATAATAACGGCAAACGTGACGCTGGAGAGCAAATTTATACAGAAGATGCCAATGCATTAATTACCGTCAACAACCGAGCATTGAAATCACTACGGGCGGATATGCAACGCGATCGCGTTCTGGTACGATTGAACCCAGGTAGTTATCGTGTCGATTTAGATCCTGCTGGTTTCCCCCTCGATTGGCAAGCGGCAACCGACGCATACGCAGTTGATATCAGCGCTGGTTCCTATACCCCTGTATTGTTACCATTAACCCGTGCCTATACTGTTTCTGGGGTGATTACCGATGCAAAAGGAGAACCCATCAACGGTGCAACCATCCAAGCTATTACCAGCGATGGGAAGAAGCGGTTATTTTCCGTCACCAACGGTGCCGGGGTATATTATTTGGAGCGTTTACAACAGGGTACATATCAACTGTTGATTAACGGGAAACCTGTGAATGGGACGAACTTGGAATTGGATAGTTCATCAGAACCATTAAAAGAGTTGAATTTGCAGCAAGCAGAAAACGAAGAGTTTCGCGCATCAAAATAGTATATCAGTTGATTGTGCGATCACTAAATGACCCAGAATAAGTATCGTACATTTTGTCAAAAATTACGTATCATGTTTTTAGAGCCAGAAACTAAAAAATCAAAACGACTCATTAAAATATGAAGTTGAAGGGAGAAATCAATGCGTAAACAAATTATCGAATATACATCTCCACTAGATGCGTTGATTGCCCTTACCAAACAGCTAAATACCTATGAAATAAAGTATAAAATGAATTCAGAAGACTTTTTTGCTAAATATAGTCAAGGGGAAACTTCTGACGATGAAATGTTCGTCGAATGGGCAGGAAACTACCAACATTATCTAGCTTTACACCAAGAAATAAAAAGCAAACTCAGAGATGTCGCCTAAAGTTATCCAAGCCTACTTAGACGAAATTGAGCAACTTTTACTCAACTGCTCCAATATATACATCGAAGAATATAGTGTAGTTATTTTAACAACAGAGAGAGCTAATCTCCGTATTAGGATACGTTTCGCTCTTAGATATTTATTAGCTGTCAGTGAAGCTTTCATGATTGTGGATAATCAAATTATATATTTAGATTACCGCTATCACTTTCAAGATGAGCAAAATAGTCTGATTTTTCGTTATGACAGTACACCACACTTTCCCAGCTTGCCTAGTTTTCCGCACCATAAACATCTTTTTGATGGTGTAATTGCTTGCGAAAAGCCACACATAACCGATGTTTTACAAGAAGTGATGGAATTTTTAGTCGAAGAGAACAAACCATAGCATTTCTCGTTTGGTGTAGTACATGTATATGGCAAACAACTGAACTACGAAACGAAAAAGTTAAGTCGAATAAAAACCGCTATAGTGCCTCTAAGTAGAACATACTTGATAGCTAGGAATATAACTGATAACTTATTTTCTCCAACACCTTTAAACTCCGCAACGAACCCCGAATTAACCTTACACTAGCCAAAGGTTGACGAATCATTGCCCAAGCTAATGGTAAACTTTGCAGATTACCTGCTGCATCTATGGCTGAATTTAAATCAGGTATGTCATGCTTGCAATCATCGCTAACCACCCGTAACATCCCGACGGCGATTCCCAAAGGTTGCAATATGTTTAAAATTGCAAAACCTTCCATATCCACCACATCCGCATTAGATGCAATGTGAAGTTGACGTTTTTCCGTGGCAGAATTGATCATGCGTTGTTTACCACCGTAGGTACCGCATATCAATCCTCTAACTAGATTTAGGTTCAATTTGCCAGATATTTGTGAGGTGAGATTCTCGTCACATTTATAGACTTGGTTTTCGTAAATACATTCTTTGTAAACCACCACATCCCCAACTCCATAACTAGGGTTGAGACTTCCACATAAACCCATTACCAATATATTGGAGTTTGGTTGCTGAAATAATCTTGTATATAATCCACTGGTTTTGAGGTATTCTCTGACTGGTTTATCACCGATGGGTATGGGAAATATCTCTATTTTGGAATTAGGTAATTGTTGTAAACCCTTGCTAACAGCCTGATACTCGCTACCTTGGGGAACTAGAATAATTAGATTTTGTAATAAATCTGACATAGATTCTTGAATATGGGGATACTCCTACTAGTCTGTCAAGATAAAAATGACTGTTGTAGAGACGTAGCACTGCTACGTCTCTACGGGATTGTGGATGTGTATATAACCGTCAAAATAAAATTGACAGACTACTACGGCATAGTATTTGATCATTGCACTAAATTAAAGCACAAGAACTGATTCCCCCCACCCTTTACAAGCTAAGGGTATACGCAGGTTTTTGAGAATTGCCTCACAGACTTTTGATCCCCCAACCCCCTAGCTCTTTCAGAGCAGCTTCGCCAAGAAAAAGGGGGCAAAAGATCTTCCAGTTCCGCCTAAAAAAAGGCATCAGATTTTCAAGTCCCCCTTTTCAAGGGGGATTTTAAGAAGTTTTACACCGTTTCACCTTTAACAAGGGGTATCGAAAAGATAGTAAAAAACTGCCCATAAAACATCGCCTTAGCCCTTTTTTAGGCAACATGTATCCAAAAACTATTAACTACAAGCAGAATCCGTTTTAAAATTCAGTTAGTGGTTACAGGGAAAATCAAAGTTGATGATAGTACAGCCAAGCGGTAAAAATTCAACACGCGATCGCTTTAATATATCAAGGCTAGCAATTCGTTACTCTTGGCTAACTCTAGGTTTCTGGCTAGCTGTGATAGTGGCAGGGATTTTTGCCTTTTCTTCCCTAAAATATGCTTTATTTCCAGATGTGACTTTTCCGGTTGTTGTAGTCAATACTACTGCACCCCTAACTACAGCATCTGAGACTGAACTTAAACTAACTGTCCCCATCGAGAAAAGCCTCAATTCTTTACCAGGATTGGAAGACATTCGTTCATCTACTTATCCTGGACAATCAGTGGTTAGTTTATCATTTGCTGTTGGTACTAACTTAGAATCATCCCAAAGCAAAGTAAGTCAGGAACTGAAAAACATTAAACTGATTGAAGGTAGCGATTTCCAAGTTATTCCCATCAACTTAAATGAATCAGCGGCAATTACCTATGCAATTGAAAGTCCATCGCGAAATTTAACTGATTTAACCCAGCTTACCAAAGACAAAATCCAAAATACCCTTGTCAAAGTTCCAGGAGTCCTTAAAGTTAATCTACTAGGTGTATACCCAGAAACTTTAACTAGATTTAACTCCCAAGAGGCTTTAGCTATCCAAATCATCAAAAAGGGTAGCGCAAACACCTTGGAAGTTGTCAACCTAGTGGAAAGTGAAGTCCAAAAACTGCGTCAAACCCTTCCCGACACTAAAATTAGTCTTGCCTCTACCCAAGCTGAATATATCCGCAAAGCTACCCGTGCCACTGTAGACTCTTTAATCGAAGCCATAATTCTCTCAATAGTTGTCATTTATCCCTTCCTCCGCAACTGGCAAGCTACCATCATTTCTGCCTTGGCAATTCCCACATCTTTGTTAGGGACTGCTATTGTCATGGCTATTTTTGGCTTTAACTTAGAGACAATCACCTTACTAGCATTAGCACTAGTCATCGGTAGTATCATTGATGACGCAATTGTGGATGTGGAAAATATCATGCGCCACATTGATGAAGGTGAAACACCCCGCCAAGCAGCGATTTCCGCCACTAATGAAATTGGTTTAACTGTCACTGCTGCCACCTTCACCGCTGTAGCAGTTTTTCTCCCGATTGGTTTGATGGGGGGAGTAATTGGACAATTTTTTAAACCCTTTGGCATTACCGTTGCAGCAGCAATGTTAATCTCTATGTTGCTAGCGCGGACATTATCCCCAGTTTTAGCAGTTTACTGGATTAAACCTAAAACCAAGATCAAATCCCAATATCAAACCCAATCTTGGGGATATTTCGCCCAAATTTACCAAAATATCCTCCAATGGTCATTACAGCATCGGTTGATTGTGATGGTATTGGCAATGTTAAGTTTTATTTTAGCGATCGCACTCATTCCCGCCATCCCTAAAGGCTTCATTCCCAAACTTGATCGCGGCGAGTTTAATATAGCCTACACCACACCATTACCCGATATCAAAGCCCAACAAGCTGCACAACAAGAAGCATTTGCCAGCTTATTAGGGGATTCTGGGGATAATTCAGGAAATCTCACCCCAACTATTCGTGATCCGATTGATGACTCCTTAGAAGTAGCCAAGAAACTGGAAGTCGAAGTTCGCAAATTTCCAGATGTGGAAACCATCTTTACCACAGTTGGTTCTCGTGAAGGGGAACCAAACAAAGGGAAGATATATGTGAAGCTGAAAGAAAAACATCAAATTAAAACAGCTGACATCCAAACACAGCTACGCACCTCCCTTCCAAAATTACCAGGAGTCAGCACCAGTGTCGAAGACATTCAATTTGTTGATACTGGTGGACAAAAACCCCTACAAATAGCCTTACTGGGAAATAATACCCAAACCCTGAATCAAACAGCCCAAAAAATCAAACAAAGTTTGCAAAAACTACCTGGCTTTGCAGACATTACTGCTACAGGGGATGGAGAAGAAAATAAAACTATCCAAAATATTGAACGCTTTAGAAGTCAACGCGTAGCATACGTTGCTGCCAACTTAGGTCAAAATTTGTCTCTAGGTGATGCCACAGATAAAGTAGTCGCCGAAGCTAAAAAAATTATACCCAAAGATATTAAACTAGATTTAGGGGGAGATTCTGCCCGCTTAGGTGAAGTGCTTGGCAGTTTTGTTGGTACTTTAGGGCTTTCAGCCCTCTGCATTATCGCTGTTTTGATCTGGCTATTCAAAGGCTGGGTAGATCCGATTGTGATTGGTATTTCCCTTCCCCTAGCAATAGTTGGGGCAATGGTAGCATTACTAGTCACCAAAAGCGAATTTGGCATGATTTCTCTAATTGGTTTTGTTTTTCTGCTGGGATTAAGCAACAAAAATGCCATATTACTGGTGGATTATATCAATCAACTGCGAGCATCAGGCATGAATCGTAGTCAAGCCATCCTCAAAGCTGCACCCATCAGATTTCGTCCCATCATGATGACAACCATTAGTACCATATTAGGGATGGTACCAATAGCTGTAGGATTAGGAACAGGATCGGAATTACGTTCTCCCATGGCAATAGCGATCGCTGGTGGCTTAATTAGCTCAACAATCCTCAGTTTAATAGTTGTCCCTATCCTCTACAGCATCCTCGATGATTGGTTTCCTCGGAAGAGATTTAAACCAACTTTACAGAAGGAACTTCAATAAGAGGCAGGGAGCAGGGAGCAGGGGGAAAAGGAACAAACTCCACTTTTCATAAAGACCTCGCGGGATGGGGGAAACTCAGTGTCTTTAGACCTGAGAGGGAAGCGACACGTTCGCAAAGCGTCTCCGAAGGAGAAACGACTTTAGTCGCCTTGATAATTAGTCCAGTTGAACGTGTCACTAACTGAACCTTCTTAGCTGTACATTGCCCCAGTCTTTTCCAGTCGGCATCGCTTACTGAGACTTTAGTTTCAGTGTCTCCACTCACCCAACCAAAAAATGTTTTCTTCCCTTGGGTTGCCTTTACATAATCGCCTTTTCTAAATCCATGTCTAGTTGTAGTTCCACCATATTTTCGTCTATTTCCACCTTTTGTTGGAACCATCAAATGTAATTGTCTACGGCTGATTGGAGGACGGCGAACAATTGTGAACTGAGATTCTGTAATTGAAACATTTCCTACCCATGAAGCACCGCGTGTATTTTTACCTTCAAACGATTTATATTTAACAAATTCTGAACTCGCTAAAGTAATCGCATCGACTGCGTGTGTTTCTGGGATTTGCAAAGACTTGTCTGTTTTTTCTTTATGCATTCCAAGATGTTTACGAAGGTTTGATGTTTCCCAACCTTTTTTAAGCTTTATGCTTGCGATTTCTGAGAGCCTATTTATTTGAAATCTTTGACCTACCATAACAGGACTAAAGCTCTTACTTCCTTTTGCTTCAACTTCTTCAATAACAATTGTTGAAACTGGGTAGAGTTCGCAAAGTAAATTTATTACCCGGAATTCTAAGTCCTTGTTTGCTCGAATACTTGGAGGTAATTTTTTGTTTTTTCTGTTGTCAAATCTTGCTTGACGATGACTGCGTTTTTTGAAAGAAAGCTTGCGGTTTATTCTTCTCCCGCGTCTTCCTCTTCGCATTATTGAGCGTTGCTCCATCCTATTTTTTACGGTTTTAAAAGGTAAAACCAAGTGAAGCATTTGCAGGGTATATTTTTTTGATTGAACAGCTACACCAGAAAACATTTTACCAGGGTCAAGTCCAATTACAACTTCTTGTATTTTTTCGTCTGAGGCTTCAGTTAACAACTTCACATAAAATATTCCCAATTTATTAAATTTACCGATTGCTTTTCCTTCTTTTATCCAACGCCTAGCACGACTAGGTTTAGTTAGCATTAAAGGGAGATTGTCTTTTGAAATTACAGGTACTCGCATAAAGAGATAATCCTTGGAGTAAAGTTTAAGTCCCCTCGCCCAACTAATCTAAAATGTCTTGGCTTGACCCAACGACTGAACAAACAGTCTTGCAGATAATCCAAACTGGGGAAGTATTTGGAAGTGCGTATCAAGATTAGTTTTGGAACTAGAAAAATATTCTAGTGAGCTAGTCAAACACGTAATCTTTGTTGATTACAAGCTCAGTGTCTTTAGACCTGAGTTATTGACCCTAATACAATCCTCGATCCCCCAAAGCTTCGGCAACTCTCCCCACACCCAAAGTATAAGCCGCCAAACGAAAACTAATCTGTCGCTGCTGCGCTTTCTCTACAACATGACGATAAGCTTGCACCATCAACTTTTCCATCTCCCGATTCACCCGTTCCTCATCCCAAAACAGGTAAGATAAACCCTGAACCCATTCCAAATAACTGACAACAACACCACCTGCATTTGCCAAAATATCTGGTAAAACCGTGACACCTCTGCTTTCAAGTGACAAACTTGCCTGTATTGTAACTGGACTATTTGCAGCTTCTACAACTATGGCAGCCTTCACCGCATTTACATTATCTTCGGTAATTTGATTTTCCAAGGCTGCGGGAACTAAAACATCACACGGTAACTGCAACAATTCTTCATTACTAATTGGTTTTGCTTGAGGATAACCAAGTAAACTTTTACCATTCTCCAACATATAAGCTTTTAAATTGGGAATATCCAAACCTGTTTCTGCATATAACCCACCCGCACCAGTGGATACAGCAATTACCTTTGCACCCGCTTCTTGAAACAAATGTGCTGCTGCACTACCGACATTCCCAAAACCTTGAATTGCAACCCGCACACCTTTGAGTGATTTTCCTAAATCTGACAAGGCTTCACGAGTAATAATCATCACACCTCTTCCAGTTGCCATTTCCCTACCCAAGGAACCACCAATTGATAGAGGCTTACCTGTAACTACTCCTGGAACTGCATGACCAACGTTTTTAGAATATGTATCCATAATCCAAGCCATTTCTCGTGCCGAAGTCCCCATATCAGGCGCTGGTATATCTACTGAAGGTCCGATATCTTTAATTAACTCATTTGTAAAGCGACGAGTAAGTCGTTCCAGTTCCCCGACACTATATTTTTTTGGATCTATAGCAATACCTCCCTTGGCACCACCAAAGGGGATTCCCAGTAATGCACATTTCCAAGTCATTAACATGGCTAATGCAGATACTTCCCGTAGTGTCACTGCTGGATGGTAGCGAATACCTCCTTTGTAAGGACCAAGAACATCCGAATGTTGGACTCGATGTCCAGCTAAAACCCGAACATCTCCATTATCCAACTTCAGGGGAATGGAAACTGTGATTGCTTTACGAGGTCTGCTAAGTATTTCTAATATACCTAAATCAAGTCTTAATTCTTTTGCAGCAGCTTCTAAGTAACTGCAAGCTTGATCAAAAGGACAAATATAAGCTGGAGAGGGTGTTTCTAGGGAAAAAAGAGAGGTTGAATTCATATAGGTTTCTCTCACTACTTGTCGTTAATTATACTTTGAGTGGCTAGAGACTAGCTAAAATCTGACTAATCAAGACTAATAGCACTTTTAAAAGCCCAATTTCTAAGTATTTTCAGATAGCTATAGCCCGATTATCCTACTTTTTTGAGAAGAATGTGAGAATTTTGTAAAATTAGTTACAGTTTTTTTGTGAATTTTGTTTATCTGACTCGAAAAATATTAAGATGGGGAAATCAGAGATACATTTTGGTTTATGAGCACAGGTAAAAACGTAACGTGTTTATCTGTGTTCTTCTTAAGCACCACAGTTCAGATAGAAGCAAGAACCTCGTATGTCTAGTCACGGGTAGCGGTAATAGTAGATAGCGATCGCTCATCTGAAATTTGCTTGGAAATATGTAGCTGATTGAAATATGTAACGCCAACGACTTACGACTTGGGTCTGACAAGCTACGTTCCCATTCTCCCACAAACCCTTATAAACGCGAACGACTCTCGTCGCGCAAATACCCACTCAAGACATCATTCCACGGGCTGTAAAACTATGATAAGTTGAAAAATTATCAGAACTCTGCGTTGAAATAATCACCTTTGTGAAAACAGACAGCATCTTTTACCGTCTCTTTCAAGAATTTCCCAGCATCTTCTTTGAACTAATTGGTAATTCCCCTGAAATCGCCAGTAAATATCAATTTTCATCAGTTGAAATCAAGCAAACAGCATTTCGTATAGATGGTGTATTTATTCCCCAAAGTCAAGAACAGCCAATTTACTTTGTCGAGGTTCAGTTTCAAGAGGATTTGGGAATATATTCACGCCTATTTACAGAAATTAATTTATACTTGCGGCAAAATAAACCCGAAAATGATTGGTTCGCTTTCGTGATTTATCCAAGTCGAAATATTGACACCGCATCAATCATCCATTACCGCGAATCCTTTGCTTCTGGAAGAATTACCATCATTTACCTAGATGAACTAGAGGAAGTTGCATCCCTACCCGTTGGTATTGCTACGATTAAGTTAATCATCGAAAATCAAAACAGGGCAATCGAGTCAGCCAGGGAGTTGATTACCAGAACCAATCAGGAAGTTGAGGCAGGACAACAACAGCAACAATTGTTACAAATAATCGAAACGATATTGGTTTATAAGTTTCCTACTATGAAGATTGAGGAGATACAGGAAATGTTTGGATTAAGCGAGTTAAAGCAAACAAGATTTTATCAACAAGCTTTCGAGGAAGGAGAGCAGAAAGGAAAGTTACTTGCTGTACCAGCAATGTTAGCTGCTGGATTGACGATCACGCAGATAGCGGAGGCTTTGGAGTTAAGTGTGGATGATGTAAGAAAAGTTGCACAACAGGCTGAATAAGCAAGGGGGTATGCGATCGCTTCCTTAAACCTGCGATCGCACTCCAACTCAAACAACCAAAACGCGAACGACTCTCGTTGCGCAAGCTAGAACTAGCTCCTGCGGAGCGGCTGGAAGCCTTTCTTTAATGCCCAAAGGGCTATACGTTCAGCTTCGCTGTTTTCATGCCCAAAGGGCTGTACGCACTAATCCCAAAACAACCAAAACTGTCTATAGGGTGGGGTTGTTGATTCTAATGCGGGTCAGATAATCTGTCGCAAACATTTTTTGAATCCTGTATAAAATTGGTATTACCCAAATAAACATGTCACATACGTGATTCAGATTGACAAATTGGAATTTCAACTACAAATTTAGTACCCTCTCCTGGGGTGGAATAGCACTCAATCTGACCATGGTGTTTTTGGGTAATAATTTGGTAACTAATAGATAATCCCAAGCCCGTACCTTTACCGATGGGTTTGGTGGTGAAGAAAGGATCAAAAATGCGCGATCGCACTTCTTCAGGAATGCCTATACCATTGTCTGCGATCGCAATTTGTACCCTATTATTACTGGTAACTTGGGTGGAAATCGAAATTTTACCAGGCTGTGTTTTTTCAGCAGATTCTTCCAAGGCATCAATGGCATTTGCGAGTAAATTCATAAACACCTGATTAATGTGTCCTGGATAACACTCAACTAAAGGCAATTGGGCATAATCCTTAACTATTTCAATTAGCGGTGATCCTGGTGTTGCTTTGAGTCGGTGCTGCAAAATCATCAACGTGCTATCGATACCCTCATGAACATCAGCAGATTTGAATTCTGCTTCATCCAAGCGAGAAAAATTACGCAACGACATGACAATATCCCGAATGCGGTCACAACCCACTTTCATAGATTTAAGAATTTTCGTCAAATCCTCAATCACGAAGTCTAAATCCACATTATCCAAGTCTTTCTGTAGCGATTGGGGAGGTTGGGGATAATGCTGTTGATAAGACTTAATTAATCGCAGTAAATCTTCTGTATATTGCTCAACATAAATCAGGTTGCCAAAAATAAAGTTGACTGGGTTATTGATTTCATGGGCAACCCCTGCCACCATTTGCCCCAATGCCGACATTTTTTCGCTTTGTACCATTTGACTTTGAGTCTGGTGCAACTCTTCAATTGTGCTTTTGAGTCGCTGCATTTGTTGATTCAATAACTGATCGCGGATAATTAGCTGCTCTGCCATCATATTAAACCCCTGCGCTAACACCCCCACCTCATCTTGATTATCCACTGGGATACGCAGATTTAGATTTCCGTCAGCTAATTGTTGAGTTGCCTGAGTCATACCTTGAATGCGACGACTGAGAGTTTGAGTTGCATGTAACCCTACAACCATTACCCCAAGAATTAAGACACCCCCCAATAGTCCAAAACTACCCACAACAATCCACAACTTTTGCTCTGCTTTTTCTGTACCTTTGAGAGATTTCAGAACGGCAATTTTGAGACTCGCTCCATCAAAACCCCCTAATTCAACTGTTTTAACTAAGTAAGCTTCCTCACCTATTTTCATCCTGGTGGGTGGTATGCTTGACTTAGGAATTTCCCAGCTTTGTTTACTCTCAGCTGCTAAGGTAGAAGTGCTCACCTGATTGTCCTTAAAGGCAACCAGATGCATGGATGTGTTACCTCGGATGCTTTGGAGTAGCTTGTCGTCAACAGCAATACCGATAATTAAGGTGGCTAAAATTTTTGTTGAGGACTTAATGGAGATGAAGCTAACTAGGGAGGATGGAGCCATATTTTCTGCTATCAAAATACCAGATAACTCCAGTCCAGTTTTAGCCGCAGATTTGATAGTCGAATCCTGCAATTTTGCTTGATTTAATGCACCCTGCTTTGAAAAGGTCAAGCGTTGACCTTTGGTGTCAACAATTTTGAGTAAATCTAGCTCTAAAGCTGCTTGGATAGGTAATAGGGTGCGAAGCAATAAAGGGTCATTCTCGCCAGAATTACCTATATTAACGGCAGTAGAAAGCGCCTCAATTACATTTTTTTCCTCACTGATCCATCTAGCTTTTAAACTGAGTAATTTTTGCTTTTGTTGCAAATCTTGCTGTAGTAAAATAGCTAGATCTTCCGTCTCTTTACTTGCAGTCTGTTCTAGGTTTTTTTTGGCAAAATACCCAAATCCAATAGTTCCAGCAGTCCATAAACTGAGGAAGATGATCAACGGTGGAAATAGAAGTTTAACTGAAACAGGAAGTTTTTTGTATCTAGCACGAATGATCATTTCACTTGGGAAACTGCTGCTGGGGTAATTGAAACGAAACTGGACTGCTCTAAAATCTCCGTTCCTGATGGACTAAGGATATAATTAATGAAGGATTTAGTCGCCTCCGAAGCCTTTTTACTCCAAACAACTGTGATAGTGCGCGTCATTTGGTACTTACCTGTTTTCAGGTTTTCCAATGTGGGTTCAATATTATTTAGGCTGAGACGGTTTACAGGCAATTTATGAGACACTGCATGAGCCAAGGAGAAAGCACCAATGCTATGGGGGGTGCTTTGAATCGTCTGAATCAGTTCTCCTTCTTTGCGTAAGACAACAGCATTCGCTGCATTTTTTAAATCTTTACCTAAATAGTATTTACGTAGGAGACGCTTGGCAGATTCATCTTCGGGACGATCAAGCACTACAATTTGGGCATTTTGTCCCCCTAATTGCTGCCAGTTAGTAACGCTACCGCTGTAAATGGCTTTGAGGTTTTCAGTAGTGAGATTTTTTACACCGGTCACACTAGAATTAGTAGCAACTACCAGGGCATCTTTAGCTACTTCACGAAATTCTAATGTACCATCATTTTCTTCCGGTTTCAAGGTTTTGGAAATGGCTCCCACATCCACCAGTCCCTGTTTAATTCCCGCAATAATATTTTCCGATTGTCCTGGCTCTAAAAGGGTAATTTGTTTATTTTTGGAAGTAGATTCGTAAGCGACTTCTAAGGCTCGGAGAAAATCTAGCGCACTACTGGAACCCCCAGCTTTGATTGAGGCTTGGGTGTCGCTTGGTGTGGTTGTGGTAGTGACATCTGAGGAGGTGGAAGTGTTACCAGTACAACCGGGTAAACTGAGAAGTGCGATCGCGCCCAATACAAAGATGACTAAATTTTGCTTCATACCTGAAACCTTAGCAAATCAGAACTGGAGCCTATTATTCCCCAATTATTTGGGAAAATCTCCGTTTATGCTTTAAAAGTTGAGTTCTGCGTTTTTCTGGTATATCACAGCTTTGGAAACATGAGCATTCGTAAATCTACTGAGGGGATATAGACTTTTCAACTATAGGCAAAATACAGGAGAACTTTATGGTTGCATTATTAGCAAAGCTGATGAACTCAATAGTCTTATTCGTGCTATTAACGGCATTGAAAATCATATTCATTTAGTAGATTCCATTCCCCCAAAAATATCCATTTCTGACTTTGTTCAAAAAATTAAAGGCAGCAGCACCCATTATATTAATCATTTAGATCCTGTGGAAGACGTGTTTAGTTGGCAAAGAGGATATGGGGTTTTCTCATTGGGTAAAAAAGAACTGGAACAAGCTGTTATTGATGTGAAAAATCAGAAAGAACATCATTTAAATGGAATGATAATCGCATCTTTAGAAGAATATAATCAAGATGACGATGCTCCTAAACAATTTTATCTTGAGTCATCTCTAGATGACTGGAATAACAGGAAAATTCTTTAGTCTTGCCTATTTTCAGCGAGTAGAGTGGCATAGAAAATCCTCCTCACTGAATTAAGAGCCGTAAAAAATTGTACTCATAAACAAAAATAGTGCTACTATTCCAGGATTATAGCTGGAATTAA
This sequence comes from Calothrix sp. PCC 6303, assembly GCF_000317435.1. Taxonomy (NCBI): domain Bacteria; kingdom Bacillati; phylum Cyanobacteriota; class Cyanophyceae; order Nostocales; family Calotrichaceae; genus Calothrix; species Calothrix sp. PCC 6303. Next base: position 3,746,197 of record NC_019751.1, on the reverse strand, counting down.
GGCATCAAAGTATACTTGAGCCAGCAAAATCAGGGTTAGACAGATCAGCACTCAAGTGGAATTCAATCGTGGCAGCTTGTAGAAAGAAGAAAATTAACGGAGAGAAGAGTTGGGGGTTAGAAATTAGGAATCCAATTATTTCTCTCCTATCTCACATTCTCTAAATTCCTATCTTCTAGCCCAAATTCCCATCTCGATTTCAGAAGGAGAAGTTTTTCAATGACTCAAAAGCGAAAAAAAGCATTTGGTTTTAGCTGTCAGGAACATTCACATGCGCGCTGTCCAATTTGCTGCATCTTACCACCTCACATGTTGGAAAATGTAGTAGTTCACGGTGACACAAGACAACGGGATTGGGCTTTACAAACCTTAACCCTATCTTCAGAATTACGTGGCAGACGTAAAGCTATCGGTGGAATCTCATTTACGGCACAACCAGGGGAAAAACGCCGGACAATATATGATGCTAAAAATGCTCAGGAACTTCCTGGTACATTAGCTAGAAGTGAGGGTGATCCTCCTTGCAGTGATGAAGCTGTGAATGAGGCTTATGATTCTGCGGGTGCTACCTATGATTTTTATCAGGAGATTTTTGAACGTAATTCTATAGATGATAAGGGTTTACGACTTGATTCCACTGTCCACTATGGTGAAAAGTACGACAACGCTTTTTGGAACGGTAGCCAAATGGTTTATGGTGACGGTGATGGGGAGTTATTTCAACGTTTCACCAAATGTGTTGATGTTATTGCCCACGAATTAACCCATGGTGTGACTCAACATGAAGCAAATTTGAGTTACTTTGGTGAATCTGGGGCATTAAATGAGTCGATGTCTGATGTTTTTGGGGCTTTGGTGAAGCAGTGGGTGAAGAAGCAAACCGCAGCAGAGGCTGATTGGATTATTGGTGAAGGTTTATTTACTGAGAAAGTGAAAGGTGTTGGCATTCGTTCCATGAAGGAACCGGGAACCGCATACGATGATAGTGTGTTGGGGAAAGATATCCAACCAGCACACTATAAAGATATTTATACTGGCACGAAAGATAATGGTGGTGTGCATATCAACTCTGGAATCGGAAATCGAGCATTTTACCTGGCAGCTTTAGAAATTGGTGGTTATGCCTGGGAAAAAGCCGGAAAAATATGGTACGTTGCATTACGCGATCGCTTACGCTCAGGAAACAACTATAATCGTGCTGCCAAGATCATTGTCAAGGTTGCTGGTGAACTTTATGGTGAAGATAGCGCTGAACAAAAAGCCGTAAAAAATGCCTGGACAACTGTGGGTGTTCTGTCTCCAGAGTGATATTTGGAATTATTGATATTTTTTAATCATTATCACCTTAAACTGGAAGATAACAACTATGTACTTCCAGTTTTTGCTTGGAAAACTTACTTAAAAAATCCATTCCAGGGATATAATGCAAATTTCTCTTGAACGTACAGGTGGTTTTGCTGGTTTGAGTCGCACAACAACTGTAGACACGGCAAATATTCCCGCAGATAAAGCAAATCAATTATCACAAATTTTAGAAACTGCTAATTTTTTCAAATTACCTACATACATACCTGGAAATATATCTCAACCAGATCGTTTTCAGTATACTTTTACTGTGGAAAATAATGGTCAAAACCACACAGTTACTGTTAGCGAAGCAGCTATTACTGGAAGTTTAAAGTCTTTACTTGAGTGGATTCAAAGTGTCGCTTAATTCACCACCGAAACACAAGCATTTACCAACGGTAATAGAGGTCCTAGTTGTTCTTGTCCATTAACAGCCAAATCACTATGACATAGATACAACCGTTGAGAAACCCTTGCTAACAAGTCAGTTAAAATTCTTTGTACCCGTTGATATTCCAGGGCAGTTTCATCCTCTGCCGTCCACGGTTCTCCAATGCGATCGCGTAAAAAGTACGGCGCACCAAATAGTGTAGCAGCTCCTCCTTTTGCCCACAATGGGGAACCCACATCTAACCAAAAGTGCCATGGGTGCGATTTGCGACTGGAACGGTACTGAAAAATTGTTGTCAGGGTGACGGAATTGACAATGCTACCAACGGGACGTACTGGGTAAGGATTAGCGGTAATTGTTCCCCTACGCAAGAGTTGGATAAATTCACCAATGGTTGTAATACTTCCCATCGTCTCTTTATTTCTTTGATCTTGATTTTTTAATCTGGTATCAATTTCCCAATAATGTTGTGCCGTTTCCAGTAATTCCCGCAAAACTGCCAACTTTTCGTAGGGTAAGTTAGGACTGTTGAGGAAAAATCTTTCCACTGCTGCATATAGTAAGGATACGGGACTGGGAATAAACTTCTGTTCTATTTGTTGGCGTTCCTTTTCCAGCCACTGTAAAATCTCGTTGTAGCTTGTTGTGGCAGCATAACCAAGTCTATCCCAACGATCAAAACTAGTTGGTGGTAATAAATTCGGGGATTCAGGATGGGGTACAAAGCAGTAATCGGCAATTAAACCAGCACGTACAGGATCTATTGTGAGTTTTTGAGATGCTGTTTCTGGATTTTCCCAATATCCGCGACTCAATACTACCAACATTTCTGCTACGGCATCCCGTTCCACTAGTCTCCCTAAACCAGGATAAACCAGAGAAAGCATGGTTAATAGGGCGCGAATTAGGGGAGAAGCAATGAGGGGACGTTGTTCGTTGAGGGATGTGACATGAATACCCTGTTTATCGAGAATTTCTACTAAAGTGTAACGGGCGATCGCATCCAAACCAGGAGCTATGATTACTATATCTTTAGCCTCTACTTTACCGGATGCGATCGCATTCCCAATTGTTTGTGCTGTTTGTCGTAATAATTCTGAACGAGAGGTAGTTTGAATTGATTTAATGCTATCTGGAAGTGTTAATAATGTTAACGGATCTGTCACTAATTCCACAATTGGTGATACTAGTTCATCCCCAAGACCACTATTCCCTTTATAGGAAAGATTCTCAACACGACATCTTGCAGCAATTCCGGCTAAATAATTGGGATCTGCACCCAAACCCAAACGCACCACATTTTCTTGGTTATAGCTAAAGGCACCTAACAAACCATGATCTAAAAATACCTCGAAAAGCTGTCGTGCGATCGCCGGATAATCTCCCACATCATCTGCTATGACTACCTGAAACCTCTCTAAAAGTCGCTCTTTGTAGATAGGATTTGGTAACAGGTGCTGACTGTAGAGTTCACAAATAATTCCATAAGTTAAAAACCCCCTTGCCAAACACCAGTTACGCCACTCCAACAGCAGCATACCAAAAAACTCAGGTTCTAAATTGGTTCCATCTTCCCCCCCTAACCCACTGCTGAGAATAGCAGTAATTTTGTCAGTTGGAGTTCCACTAACTGCCGCTAACTGTAACAAATCCAAAATTCTTCGCACCAAGCGATACTCGTTCATTCCTGCTTGGCGTAAAATATCCTCATCAAGATGCTGTTGCCAGAGTTTGGTTGCTAATTCCTGTTCAGTTTCCGGACGCAACCTGACGGGAAACTGTGCTTTTAAACCCAGTAATTCAATCAACAGCGGAAAAAATAACGTCACTTCATCCTGAAAAAAACCTAGGGGAGTCTTCCCCCGAATCGGGTATTTTCCTTGAGTTGATGTCACAATCTTATCTACCAACTCACGACGATTGTCATCATTTGCTGCCAATATGAGAAATCCCACCTTCTTGATATGCGTAATTCCAGAAGATTGAGCTAAGATAGCAGAATTTTGATGTGATTGATTATTAGCATAAAACGGTTGTTGACTAACATTTAGATTTTTTGCCCAAAAGCAAAACTGTTCTATCAAACGGGTAGTCTTGCCACTGCGACTAGAACCAGTTATCCAAAGCGATTGGGAAATCACAAACCTTCTCCTTGTGAATTTGCTACCATAACCATTACATTAAATTTAGGTTAACAATTTATCAGAACAATGCTGGATATTCCCTGCGATGAATAACCTTAGTTTGAGTCAAAAGCTTTACTTTTATTTAGTATCACTCTACAAGTGGTATTTGCGAACCCCGCAACGTTCTTTAGATGAAGCTTATCAAGCGGCATTACAGATTAAAGGCATTGAAGATGAACATTTTCACGGTAATCAAATCAATCTCGATTTTACGATAAATAGTAGTGTCAGTGGTTATTTTGCGGCAGATTTGAGGAAAAACTTAAAAATTGTCAGAATGCGGCTTACAGAATTTAATTCTAGCCGTTTTTTCTTGAATGAATCAAATCAGCAGACCATGGAAAAATATGCTGTTAACTTACCAAATGCACAGGAAGTTTTAGAAAAACTACAATTTATTGATGTAATCACATCAAAATACACTAATTTAGACAATTTTCATAGTTCTGTTCAGGTTAATCCTCCAGTTAATAGCCAGTTATCAACAACACCTAACAAACTAAATATTACCAAAACTTCAGCACTAAACCCCGAAGCGAAAAACTCCAATATCCTTCCTGGGAATAAAGCTAGTAAAACTGGTATTTTACCTCGTTCAATTCTGACAACCATTAGTAGACTTCAGATAGAATTAGATCCAAAATCTGAGGAAGATGTTGTTCAGAAATTTCGGATGACTCAACGTCGGACGATTATTTCCATTCGATTTGTTCTCCTGTTGATCATAGTACCAATTTTAACCCATCAGCTATCCAAAGCTATATTTGTTGGACCTTTAGTTGACCATTTTCATCAATCTGCAACCGCAGAAATTTTCATTAATCAGGAAATGGAGGAAGAAGCACTACAGGATTTACAAAGATTTGAAGAAAGACTCAGATTTCAAAACCTATTAGGCATCACTGCACCTTTATCTGCTGAGGAAATCGAAACTAGTATTAGCGAAAAAGCTAACGAAATTGCCAAAGAATATCGCATCGAAGGTGCGGGTGCTATTAAAAACGTTTTTTCAGATATTTGCTCAGTGCTAGCAGTGGTGATATTTTTAGTGTTGAGCAAAAGAGAAATTGCTATTTTTAAAGATTTTATTGATAGTATTGTTTACGGGTTAAGCGACAGTGCAAAAGCTTTTATTATTATCCTATTTACAGATATTTTCGTTGGGTTTCACTCACCCCACGGTTGGGAAGTTCTCTTAGAAGGAGTATCAAGACATTGGGGATTACCCGCAAGTCACAATGTAATTTTTCTTTTTATTGCCACATTTCCAGTGATTTTAGATACTATTTTTAAATACTGGATTTTCCGTTATTTAAATCGAATTTCACCATCAGCGGTGGCAACTTATCATAATATGAATGAATAGATACTTTGGATAAAACCGTATTCACTGAATCTTAAATATACAAACAAAATAGGCGAATAGACGAACAAATATAGCTGACTACCCCTTATTTTGCGGATCCAGAATTGCCACTATCTAAAAATCATGATTAACTACTACAATTCGGGATAAACAGCGTCAACTTGGTGATGTCAGTTTGCATCCTGGTAAACTTTGTAAGAAAGTCAACAATTTTAGGAATTATGCATTGTACAAATCAATCATGTTATGCCGCGAAAATACTTTGGTTGAGGCTTTACGGAATAATTCATTTGATAGCTAATGACTTGTAGTGTAGGGGTAAAGCACATTGCTAAATCCCTACCAAATATACGTTTTTCTTAGACTCAATATTTTCTTTTTCCTGTCAATACGTAAGTTCTAATTTCATTTTTACTTTCTTATTTATCCTCCTAATCACTTGTCAATGATACCTCCTATTATTATCGCCCATCGTGGTGCTAGCGGTTATCGTCCAGAACATACCTTAGCTGCTTATGAATTAGCAATTAATCAAGGTGCTGATTACATCGAACCAGATTTAGTTATGACTCAAGATGGAGTTTTGATTGCACGTCATGAAAACGAAATTTCGGAAACTACTAATATTCAAGATTATCCAGAATTTGCCCAGCGTAAAATCAGTAAACTTATTGACGGAGAATTAAAAGTTGGTTGGTTTACTGAGGATTTTACATTATCAGAAATAAAGCAGTTACGGGCAAAGGAAAGAATCCCCGAACTACGTCCTCAAAATCAGATTTATCAGAATCAACTGCAAATTCCTACTTTTCGAGAAATCCTGGATTTAGTCAAACAAAAAAATGCAGAAACAGGGAGAAATATCGGTATTTATCCAGAAACTAAACACCCGACATATTTTCGGAATATTGGCTTATCATTAGAAGAAAAATTAATAGAAATTTTAGATGAATATGGCTACAAAAATCATCAGGCAAAAATTTTTATTCAATCATTTGAAGTCAGCAATCTGAAATATCTAGCTGAAATCACCGATTTACAACTAGTGCAATTAATCAACGACAAAGGAACCCCCTATGATTTCCAACTGAATAGTGATGGACGTAGCTACAAAGATTTAATATCTTTAACTGGTTTAAAAGAAATGAGTAACTATGCAGCAGCAATTGGAGTCAATAAAAATTTAATCGTTCCCAGGAATCATCTAAATCAATTACTATCTCCAACTACAATTATTCAAGATGCCCATCAAGCTAATTTATCAGTTCATGCTTGGACTTTTAGGGATGAAAATTACTTTTTACCTTTAGACTATCAAAATAATCCCCAAAATGAATATCAATTATTTTTTAACTTAGGTATCGACGGAGTTTTTAGCGATAATTCTGACACAGCGATTCAAACTAAAAATTATCAAGTATAAATTGGGGACTTCCAATTAAAATAAGTCCCAAGTCACCCATTAAGGTTTTGTGACGGGGATTTTATCCCAACAAAAACAACGCAAACTAAGCGGGGGTTTTGCCTCCACTTAACTTTGTAACAAAGCTGTCTGTAGAGACAGGGGAATCAAACACCCAGGCTTTTGCGGAACAGGGATTTCTGCCTGTCTTTTCCGGCAAGATACCCAAACCACAGTGACCTGTTGGCAAAGGATTTTTTAACTTCTTGACAAAAATGAAACAAAAAGTTACATTAGTTAACATAATCAAAATAATTAAAAATAATTAATTTGGTTCCGGTTTTTGGTATCTCCTATCGAATGTATGGATTTTATATAGAGTCTCGGTTTGGTCACCGGGGCTTTTTATTTATCTTGATTTCCCTTATCATCAAGGGTATCGATCTTCTCGGCTAAGGGTTTGACAACCTTAGCGATCGCTTCTTGGATAAAAGCCTTAACAAACTCATCCCGACGATTTAACTGAAACTGCCGCTGTACAACCTCCGTCATTCCCCCATCACCCCAATCCTGATCATTACGGAAATACTCAATAAAGCTTTTCCCAGCAATCCGCGTCAAATAAGCAGCTGTCACACCTTGAATTGCTCGCCCAATAATAAACGTGCCAATATTTAACTGTAAAGCGGTGGAAAGTAACTCAATTGCCCCTTTGACAATTCCCAACCCCGCAATAGTTTTTGCCAAAGACAGCGCTAATTCCCGTCCCCGTTCCATGTTTAATTCGCAACCATACACCCGCCCGATTTCCACCACCATCTGAGCATTCACCGCCGCCGTTGCCAGTAAATCCACCATAGGTAAAGGTGTCACCGATACTACCCCCGCCCCAATCCACTGATACCTATCAACAATTTTTTCACCCTGCCGACGGCGTTGAGCATCAATCAGCTTTCTTGCCTCTTCACCCAAACGTAGCGATTGCAACAAGATATTATCAGCAACCAAATCCTCACCTTCAGCCCGTAAAATTGCTGCCATTCTTCGCAACAAAGGTAATATTTCTGCCTCGGGGTGGACAATTTCCCCACCTTCCAACTCCACAACTTGGGGATTAGCAGCAATGGAAACCACATCATTAGTAGGAATAAATCCCCGCACCCGTTCTCGCAACCGGGCTAAAATTACCTCTTTATCCTCTTCTGTATACAAATCGGTTTTATTCAAAACCAATAGAGATCTTTTGCCAATTTGTGCAAGACTTTGTAAAGGTTCATATTCCGAACGTCGCAAATCATTATCCACCACAAACAGCAACAAATTCGCTTCCGTTGCCAACTCCCGCGCTAACTGTTCCCTCTCAGTCCCCGCAACACCAGCTTCCAAAATCCCCGGTGTATCGGTAATTAAAATCTTCCTCTCCAACCCCTTCAACCGCAAACAATAGGTTTCCCCCACAGTGGTTGTCCCCATAGGTGCATCCACCCTCCCCACCATCCGTCCCATTACCGCATTCACCAAAGAGGTTTTTCCCGCACTTCCAGTTCCAAAAACCACAACTTGAATCTCTCCCCGCGTCAAATTCGCTTCAATTTCCCGCGATTTACCCAACAAAGCTTGACGGGTAACTTCATCCTGAATTTGGGAAACCTGCTGACGCACCGCTTGCAAAGTTGTAGAAGCAGCTTCCGATTTCACAACGGGAACCTTTGCCGGAATCACACGGGAACCTTGACGACGACGTTTGTCTCCTTCCTTGAACACCAAAAAATAGTAGACAAATGCGGCAATTAGTGCAGCAATCAGAATTACTAAAAGAAAAACTAGTAAATTGCCAAGTAAGGGAGAATAGGAAAGTTGCCAATAAAGCCGCGACAGCGAGTCAATCAACCACAGACTCAGCCCTAGAATGACGATTAGACCGATAATCAGAGTAACTAAGCGCGACAGAGGCATGGGGAAAATATAGGATTATTTAGGGTTTTCGCTTTGGGAAAAACGAGATTTCATACTCTTGATATTTTACCTGGATATTTTGCCCCATGGTCAAAGACCACTCCATAGGAGTATCACGTTTTTGCTAGGCTTCCCAATCTCTAAACTATCACTGCGTCCAACCTTGTCAAAATCATTTTTTGTTATCAGATGAGAAAAAGGACTACTCTGTAAAGGTATTGGATCGTTTACGCGATCGCGTAGTCAAAGAAAAGGGCTAAAAATCAGTCCTCGTTATTTTGAGCGATACCACAAAGTGGTTGCCAAAGGCACGCTTAACTTAATCTATATCATCCTACTTACTGGCTTCCTGGACTTGGTTAATATCTAAACCCAGCACTTCCGCTATTTTTTCGACAGTCAAACCCAATGCTAGCAGCTTGGGAATCGTTTCTAACTTGGCTTCCAAGCGTCCAACTTGAGTTCCTTCCTCTTTTCCTTCTTGATATACCCGTGTTTGTTTCAAATCGCTTAACCCAAACATTGTTTCTATCTCCTTTCTTGTCATTTTGGGAAATTTATATACCAAGATTGTTTCAATTATTTCTAATAGTCGCTTTTGCTGCAATCGTAAGTTACCAGTTTGCTTGGTGCGTTCTATTAGTTCTTTAGCTGTGGCAATGGCTGTATCTTCATTTTCTATGATTAATTTAATGGTAGCAATACCAATGGGCAGTGATGCAGTTTCACCCAATTCGTTTAAATAAATTCGGGTAATGCGTTGACTGGTAAAGAATTCGTGACAATCTTTGGTTTCTCCCGTGTCAGTATTGCGATTAGGATGGATGACTACTCCTCGCCAAGTATTTTTACATGGATTTTGTCGCAAGTATAAAAATACTTCGGAAACTATGCGGGAATAGATGTCAGAATCGGGTTGAAATTGAACCTCAACAAAGTAAATTGGGTTTTCTTCATTTTGAACCGGAAGAAATACACCGTCGATTCTAAAGGCTGTTTGTTTGACTTCGATGGAGGAAAATTGGTAGAGATTAGCCGTTTCTGGTGGGCGATCGATGAGTGAAAAAGGGTAAGGGAATCCTTACGGAGAGAATACTAAACGAAAACCGACGTTGTTTTTACGATATTCGCGCGTAATGATATAGCGATAGGCACTGTGAGAGACCTTTGGGTAGTTGTACCAAGAACCACCACGTAGAAGCTTATTTTGATTATTATCAATCCAGGCATTACCATCGGTTGGTGCGCCATTATAATTGCTATGCCCTGAATCTTGGCACCATTCCCAAACATTTCCATGCATATCGTACAAACCAAAGGCGTTAGGTGGAAATTTACCTACTTCTGTTGTTTCTTTTCTATAAACCCCTTTCGGTGCATAAGCGTAGGTGTGATTTCCATCAAAATTAGCTAAATCAGTAGTGATTGTCTCACCAAAATAAAAAGGTGTAGTTGTACCCGCGCGACATGCATATTCCCATTCGGCTTCGCTGGGTAATCTATAGGTTTTTCCTGTTTTTTGGCTGATTTTCTGACAAAATCCAACTGCATCATCCCAAGATACTGTTTCTACAGGTCGATTTGCACCTTTAAAATCAGAAGGGTCAGGATCGGAATTACTAGAATTACCCCCAAATATTTGACCTATCATTCCTTTTTTCATAATCGCTTGATACTGTGCTTGGGTAACAACATATTTCCCCATAAAGAATCTGGGAACAGTAACTCGATGCTGCGGACTTTCATTGTCCCTTGTTCCTGCTTCCGTTTCTGGGGAACCCATCATAAATGTTCCTCCTGGTATCTCTACCATCTCCAAGCTGACACCATTTCCCAATTTTTCGACAAAAAATCTTGCTTGCTTTTCCCCCCGCTTTGTCACCTTCCCTCTTTTATCAACGGTGACAGTTTGAAATTGAAATACTTGCAGGGGTAAACCTGGTGAGATAATAACCGTTGGGGCAATGGGTTGATTTTGTGGTGGGTTTGGTGACTTATTAACAGGTTGACTCAATAATTTCATAGCTTCCAAAGCTTCTGCTGCACTTTGATAACGCTGACTAGCGCGACTATTTACCATTTTTCCCAAAAGATCGACAAAGCGACTACTCACACTCACTTTATCCTGCCAAATTACTTCCCCATCTTCATCATCATCCAATAAATGGGGTGGGATTCCCGTCAATGCTTGGACACCCACCATCCCCACAGCATAGATATCGCTGGCTAATTTGGGTTTCCCCATAATTTGCTCTACTGGCATAAAACCGGGTGTCCCAATTCCCACAGTTAAACTGGTTTGCCCAGTGTTTTTCACCATGATTTGTTTGACTGCACCAAAGTCAATTAAGATAATTTTTCCATCAGCCTTACGCCGCATGATATTTTGTGGCTTAATATCACGGTGAATAATGTTTTCTTGATGGACAACTGCCAATACTTCTAAAATTTCTGTCAAAAGTTGAATTACAGCAACTTCGGGAATTTTCTTCCCTGGTGTCATGATATTCGTGAGTTCAACACCATCAATAAAATCTTGAACTAAGTAAAATTCGTTCCCAACTTGAAAATATTCCGATAAACCAGGAATTTGTGGATGCAGTCTGCCCAAATTGTATAAAGTGGCTGCTTCCTTTGCAAAGGCATTTTTTAACCACTCCAAGTCCTCAGCTTTGAGATTTGCGGTTTTCAGCCGTTTAACAACACATCTTGGCTTAGGATCAATAGGAATATTTAAATCCTCAGCCAGAAAGGTTTCGCCAAAACCCCCTTCCTCCAGTAGTTTGATGATTTTATAGCGGTTCCGGAGAGTTGTTCCTGGCTGCATCGCTTTTTACTCAATGTTTGCCTTATTTTGGCAAATTTGTGGAAGTTAGGCAATATGAGGGTTTTGGTTAGGTAGACATTTATTCATTCCCACAGGTTGTAATGGTGAGGTACAAAAGAACCCCACCCTAACCCTCCCCGCTAGCGAGGCTACAGTTTACACACAAGTCTTTTCGATCCCCCAACCCCCTAGCTCTTTCAGAGCGGCTGAGGCTTCGCCACGCCAAAGGCGAACGCCAAGAAAAAGGGGGCAGAATACCTCTCAAAGTCCCCCTTGAAAAGGGGGATTTAGGGGGATCTACGACGATTTCGATTTTAAACAGAGATGTGTGTACACCGTAGGCTAGCGAGGAGGGAAGATGATTTTATTCGCCTCCCCGCTAGCGGGGTAGGGGCAGGGGGTGGGGTTGTATTTAGCTTGATTGGGAAACGTTATAGTATCAATTCTCACGACTCAATTGATCATGCAAAACATTAGAAACACCTTGCTGTAAAAGTATATTGCTTAATGATTTGTTCCCTGGCGATTCCAATTGAGTTCCCAGCAAACCTTGTGCAACTGTTTCTTCCTCATCCTGTAAAGCCGAAACAAATTCCTGATATAATTCCGGATTTGTGGCAAAGTGAAATGCTAATTCTTTCCCAACTTGTTTCAACTTCTCTGGTAAATGGTTTTCATCAGTTTGTAATAGTTGAGCCAAAGATGAGTTAAGCTTTGACATTTTAGATATCGAGTTAGATGTCGGAATTTGCGACTCAAATAAATGCTCAAATGTCTCTATCTCCCCACTATCAACGGGGCTATGCTGTTGTAATGCCAGTGCGGAGGAAATAAACGAGTTATTTACATTATCAGGTAGCGGTGTAGCAAGTAATTTCTCAGCATTAACAATTCCAGCCCCAAATTTATTTGGTTTCCAAGTGGGGAATTTTTCACAACTATCTCGCAATAACTGATTAAAAATAGAGGGAATATTTTCGGCTCCGTAACGTTCAATTAATTGATCTCGACCGTGATAAGATAACCATAATGCAGCGACTCCGGCGACTAATGGGGCTGAGAAAGATGTCCCTGAATCCTGCTCAATGTTATATGTCAATTCACCGTTTTCTTTACGGGTTTTGGCGTGCCAAAGTGCTTGTCCAGGTGCAGTAACATCAACCTTTTTACCTCGTGATGCACCTCCCCATATTTCTCGACGAATATTAGAACCCGTCACCGCAATCACCTCATCATATGCCGCAGGGTAAACAACATAGGGAATCATTGTCCCGGATGCGGCAACAATTATTACACCTCGCTTTTGGGCATAAAGGATGGCACTACGCAAACGTCGGTTTGGTAAACCGGTACCCAAGCTAATTGTAATTACATGACAGCCGTTATCTGTGGCATACTCAATTGCTTCAGCTAAACTGCGGGTACTCAAAAGCACAACTGAATAGGTAACTCGTAAAGGAAGCACTTTTGCCCCTGGAGCCACACCTGTGACATATTTACCATTAGCATAATTACCTTGCGCCCCTGGAGGACTAATTATTAAACTAGCAGTGGATGTTCCATGACCAGGATTATTAATAATTTCTCCCCCTGATGTTTCCAGGGTATCCAAAGGATCTTTGGTGCGTTTAATATAATTAAAGCCCTTGTCTAATAACAAATTATTGATAACTTCGGGGTGTTGGGTGTAGCCAGTATCCGGATGACCAATAACAATGCCATGACCTGGTAGTTTATTAGGATCAGGAAAATATTTTTGCCAAACATCTAAAACCCGCATTTGCTGAAGTCCCCAGGTGACATCACCGCTTTCTTTGGCAATTTCATCGCTGAAAAGTTCTCTAGAAAGATCTAAGTCGGGTTTAATATCAGCAACTGGAACTGCAAATAATGGTTCAGCATCGATGACACCAGGTTGCGATCGCATGTTGTAACTTTTATCCCATGCATCTTTGCTAGATAAAGCATCATCCCTAAGACTGATTTCAAATTCGGTGGAATTATCACCAATTGATTTAACTTGCCAATCTGCACCGAGAACTTTTTCAACTATTTCTCGACATTCATTTTCTAAACCTGGTGTCACCATTTGCAGAAAAAAACCTTCAAATCTAGAGGTTTCCGGATTGGGGCTGATTTGTGATTGGTTCGCTTCCATAGATTTTTATTTTTAATGAATGTGAATAAATTTGGATACAATCAGGTCAAGAGGATTCCTTAAAAAACAAGTAATGAGTAATAAGTAACAAGTAATGAGAAAATTGCTTACATGGTTACTGTTTACCAATAATATGTGACAATTTGGTGGCAATGAGAACCAATGGAGAACCCAAAGTATGGGACTTTTCGATCAAATCCTCGGTGCAGTGGCTAACCCCAATCAACAGGCTAATTTAGCTCAACTGGGTGGGATTATGAACGCTGTACAACAGTTAGGTGGTAACTCTGGTGCTGATTCTTCAGCAATGCAAGGTTTAATGTCTGTTGTTGGTGGACAAGTGCGTTCAGCTTTACAGGATAAACAAGCAAATGAGGGACAAGGTGCAGTTCAAGAATTAGTTGGACAGTTTGCGGGAAATTCTAGTAATCCTAATGCTGTCAGTTCCTTGTTTTCACCTGAGATGCAGCAGCAAGTGGCTGAAATTGCATCTCAGCGTACAGGATTAGATGCAGGAATGATTCAGGGTATGTTACCCATGTTGGTACCTGTGATTTTAAATGTACTCAATTCTGGTGCAGATAAGCAAGGTGGTGGAAATCCCATCCTCAATTCATTCTTAGATGCTGATGGAGATGGTGATGTCGATATCGCTGATGCAATGCAAATGGCAAGTAAATATATGGGGGGCTAGGATTTTCGCTAAAATGAGACTAGATTCCTTAGCAATCTGTTGGTGGTTGAGCGAAGTTGAAACTACTGACTAACACTAGTTAATATTGGCAATTGTGTAAATTATGCGATGTTCCAGAAAAACATCGCATAATTGAACTTACTCTGTTTCTAGCCCTTTTATGTAACTCTGCGCGTAAATCCTAAACACCCTCAATTAATTTAGGATTGACAAACACATGAGAGAATATCCCAACTACTCATCAGATGATATTTTTTCTGGCGATAATGTTAAAAAAAACTCCAGGGATTCCCGTGACACTGATGAAAGAATCCTGGATGCTTATTCACAAGCTGTTGTTGGTGTTGTTCAAAAAGTAAGTCATGCTGTTGTAAATATTGAGGTGCAGCGACAAGTCAACTCCCGTAGTCGTTACTACCAAAATTACACTCAGGAAGTGCGTGGTAACGGTTCGGGAGTCATTTTTACACCCGATGGTTACATCCTCACCAATAGTCATGTAGTGGATAAAGCCACAAATATTGAGGTGATGTTGGCAGATGGTCGCAATTATAATGCCGAAATTATCGGAGATGACCCCGATAGTGATTTAGCCGTAATTAGAATTCATGCTCCTAACCTAGTTGTGGCAAAATTAGGTGACTCCAATTTAGTACGTGTTGGGCAGTTAGCGATCGCTATCGGCAATCCTTACGGTTTTCAAACCACAGTCACCAGTGGTGTCATTAGTGCCATCGGACGCAGCTTTAGAAGTCGTTCTGGTCGCTTAATTGATAATGTAATCCAAACTGATGCAGCCCTCAACCCCGGAAACTCTGGTGGACCTTTAATGACTTCCTACGGTGAAGTTATCGGTATCAACACAGCGATAATTGCCTCCGCTCAAGGACTATGCTTTGCTGTACCAATTAATACTGCTAAGACCGTAATTCCTGCATTGATGGGTGGTGGAAAATTCCGCCGTGCATACATCGGTATTGCTGGGCAAAATGTGCAAATGTCCCGCCGGATAGTTTTATATCACGAATTAGCAGATAACGGCGGAGTCTTGGTAATTTCTACAGAAAGCGGCAGTCCAGCCCGAAAAGCTGGTTTACTCAAAGGTGATGTAATTGTGGGCTTTAATAACAAACCCGTGAGAAGTATCGATGAATTACAAAAACACCTCAGTGACCAAACGAATCAAAGTTTATCTTATTTAACCGTTCTCCGCCAAAATCAAAAAATTAAAATTGGTATCACTCCCACAGAATTGACTCATTGACATACTGGGCTGAAGCAAGGGGGATTATAAACTCAGGCAGCAATTGCAAGCAAAACCTGCCTAAGCTGTTAAGCGCCTAATTTGTATATGGAAAGCGGGCAAGATGCCCGCACACACCACAAAGGTTATAATTTTTCAAAGCTAGACAGGGTTACAATGCGGATGCACCCATGAGGTTGTAGTGCAGCATCAAGACTCCATTATGAAATAACCTGGTGTTAGTCAGTTTTAAAGCAGTTTGCGGAATCACTCCAGAGAAAAGTGAAATACCTGACCCCATTAAAAATGGGTTTACCTTCAAGATTAGCTGATCAATTAATTTGTTAGTAAAAAGCGTTGTGGCTAAATCTGCACCACCACAAAGCCAAATACCCTTACCTGGTTGAGCCTTGAGACATTTGACTAACTCAATAGCATTATCTGAAACAAGTTCAACATTCTCATCTGGGCTTTTTTTCATACTGCGTGAAAAAAGATACTGTTTCATGTGTGAGTAGGGATTTGTAATCCCTTCCTTCAGTCCTATCTCGTAAGTTTTTCGACCCATGAAAACAATATCAAACCACTGATTTTCAGCATGTATACCCATCGCATCACGAAGGTGAGATGGAACAGTTTCCGGAAAAGCAGCAAATAAATCTGCCAAATATTTACGATCTTGGGAAAAGCCGTCGTGTGATCCGTCAATGTGAGCAATATATCCATCAACGCTGCAAGCTACGTAATAAGTTATTTCTCGCATGTTGCCTCCTCTGGATGAATTTAGGGATAAATATTCTGCCAACTTTTGAGCAATATCAATTTATGGAATTAAGTTATATTGCCACCGATTATCTGTCTTCAGTTAAAATTCTCTACCCTACAACTACTACCTTTGGTTGATTGTTAGATCGAAAAATGAATGTTTAATGAAGTTAAGTTGATGAACAAATATTAAGGAAAGGTACTAAATGCGTAAGCTAAATATTGGTCTCACATCAGAGCAACGTCAAGGGGTAATTGAGCTTTTAAATAAAGACTTGGCTGATAGTTACTTGTTATTGGTAAAAACCAAGAAATACCACTGGGACGTTGTTGGTCCTCAATTTAGAACTCTACACCAATTGTGGGAAGAACACTATCAAACTTTAACACTAACTATTGATTCCGTTGCGGAACGAGTGAGAGCGTTAGGTGGCTATCCAATAGGAACAATGGAAGGATTCTTGAAACTAACCTCTCTCAAAGAACACGCTGGTGATATTCCGACAGCAACAGGAATGGTTGAGCGTTTGGTGGATGACCATGAACAAGTGATCCGCAACCTGCGCGACCATGTGAATAAGTGCAGCGAAGAATTCCATGATGAGGGAACCGCTGACTTCTTGACAGGTTTGATGGAAGGACATGAAGAAATGGCTTGGATGTTGCGTTCCTTTATCGAAGGAGAAGCAATAGCTGCCGATGGTGCGAAGCCACATTCTAAACAAAAAGCTGCTGCTGGTGTGTAAGTAATAGAAAATCTTTATCTGCGTTAAATACTTAATTACGAAAATATAACTAAGGGGAATCAACATGTCAGAATATAATGTAGATAGGACAATATCAGCAGTCTTTAAGAAGCAAGAAGAGGTGGATGGTGCAGTCCGTCGTTTAATAGACCGGGGAGTTCCACGCGATCGCATTTCGGTTATGGGCAATAATTTTCAATCGGAAACCCGTATTGCCGGCTTTATTACTAAGCGAGATGTAATTTTGGGTGGACTCCGGCAGGGTGCTATCTTCGGTTCTTTGTTTGGTTCTCTGTTGGGGCTACTTTCTGGGGTAGGTGTATTATTTATTCCTTTCGTCGGTCCTGTAGTTGCCGCTGGACCCATTGGTGCGGCGCTATTAGGAGCCGCAAGTGGTGCATTAGCTGGTAGTGCTGGTGCTGGTTTAGCATCAGTGTTGATGACTCTAGGGATGTCGGAAGAAAAAGCCGCTATTTATCAAACCCGTCTTCAAGCTGGTGAATTTATCGTTATGGCAGAAATTTCGGCAGATAAAAGCGGTGAATTCCAACTGTTAATGGAAAGCGCAGGTGGTGAGGAGATTCACACCAGCGACATGACTTTACACCGTCCTTGTGCTGGTCGTTGTAACGATGTAGCTGATTTATCTCCAGAAGTTCGCGCTCATTTGTCAGAGGAAGCTCAAAAAACTTTTGTTGAGAGTTACAACAAAGCTTTTGATGATAGTAACGATGAAGCAAAAGCTGAAACATCAGCCTGGGATGCAATTCACAAACAGTACGACGAAGACGCAAATGGAGTTTGGTCAAAAGTCAAAGTCACATCTGCGTAGTCAGATTATGTTTTGGTTGAGACGTGCTAGGTCTCAACCAGATTTTTTACTGTTTTCAAAATTACGAGATTGACCGAGGGATATTTTCTACATTAGATCCGTCCGGAAATTAAATTTGCGAAAAGATAGGATATAAAGTCTGATTTTTACCAACCCTAATATTTGCTGTATATAGCTTTTGGGGATTCCGCAGCATAATAAATCATGTGTAAGCTCAAAATTAGAAAATCCTATTTTTTGTCTCTAAACTATCAGCAACTATCTCAAACCCTTATTGCTACCTTGAGCGAAGACATATAAGCAATCTTTAAAACCCTTGTACAGACTGGGTTTAAATTTACGGACGTGTCTATTAGTTCCATAGCTCTACAACCCAAATGCTTGGGTTAGATATAAATAGGAATGTATGTAATCTAATTATTAATTGTTGCATTCCGGAACAAAACATGCGTGTGGTGAGTTAAGAATAGTATTCATAAGATATTGAGAATATGAAACTTAAATTCATCACCTCTGGGATAAACCTAGGGTTTGCTTGCGCGAAAGACTTACGTCGCGCAGGCTTTGCCACTACGATTGTAAGCTTGCTTCTGGTGCAATCTACCTATGCCCAGACTCCTAAGTCCTCAACTTCACCACTCTTACAACAAGCTACCCAACTCCGTACCCAAGGAAGCAAGGGTTTAGAAACATTTCTAACTACCCATGCAAAGGAATTAAATAATCCTTCTCCCCAAATGCGTGAAGCTTTGGATACGCTGTGTCAACAAAAAGACTGTTATGCTTCCCGACTTTTTTGGTACACTGACCTAGAACAAGCAAAAGCCGCAGCTAAAACAACTGGTAAACCTATTCTTTCATTGCGATTGCTGGGAAACTTAAACCAAGATTTAAGCTGTGCAAATAGCCGCTTTTTCCGAGTTTCTCTGTATCCTAATGCTGAAATTTCCCAATATTTACGGCAAAATTACATTCTACATTGGCAACCTGTCCGCTCTGTCCCTAAACTAACTGTAGACTTTGGTGATGGCAGAAAATTAGAACGGACAATCACAGGTAACAGTATTCACTATATTTTAAATAGTTCAGGTCGCCCCATTGATGCTATACCGGGATTATATGGTTCTAAAGCGTTTCTGCGTCAGTTAGTGGATGGTGTAAAAGTAGTTAAAGAATATGATAAAGTCGCGGTAAATCAGCAAGAATCATTCCTGCGGAATTATCACCGTCAAAAACTAGTGGCAATTCAAAGTAAGTGGCAGGGAGATTTAAAAAAATTAGGTATTAAAAATATTCCCAGATTAGTAGAAATACCTGCGGTTGGTAATAGTACTCCTAGCGCTCCTGTTGCTGGAACTATTGCAGTATCTAAAATGCAAGTAGAAGCACCTCTACTCAGAAATATTGTCCCTAGTAGCAGTAATCCCAATCCTCTAAGGGAAATTACTGATCAAGCAACCTGGACAAGGATTGCCCAACTTCATCAAGCAGATGCGAAGCTAGACAGAAATAGCATTGCCCTAATTGCAGCTAAACGATTTGAGAAAGGAAATTCCCAGAACCTACGGCAAATAGTGGGTAACTTTGAGAGTGCGATCGCATTAGACAGTATTAGAAATGAATACGCACTCCACAGCCAAATTCATGAATGGTTTACACAAGGTAACGCCACAAGTAATGTGAATCTGCTCAACCAGAAGGTTTACGCTGAATTATTTTTAACTCCCAATTCCGATGCTTGGCTAGGATTGATGAGTAATGAAGGTTACAGCGCTATCGATAATGAT
The DNA here is from genome assembly GCF_000317435.1 of Calothrix sp. PCC 6303. NCBI lineage: Bacteria > Bacillati > Cyanobacteriota > Cyanophyceae > Nostocales > Calotrichaceae > Calothrix > Calothrix sp. PCC 6303. Next base: position 3,726,497 of record NC_019751.1, on the reverse strand, counting down.
GGAATTCGGAATTAGATAATAATACTCTTGCCGATTTATCGGGGAAAATGCGGTGTTATAAAGCTACTTTAGCTACACCGCATTATTCATGTTCCGCGTTTCTGATGTTTTCGCTAAAAGTTAAAAATTTGAAATTTTCAATTCTAAGCGTTCAGTTTTTTCTCAACTAACTCGTTTGTTAATTTGGGATCTGCCAACTTGTTGGTTTTCTTGAGAACTTGCCCAATGAAGAAACCCTTCATATTGGCATTGCCACCTTTGAATTTTTCGTACTCTTTGGGATTAGCAGCGATAATTTCGTCAATCATGGGTTCGAGAATAGCGGGATCAGAAATTAGCTCTTTACCTGCAAAGACTTTTTCGGGGGTGACACCAGCTAATAAATCGGGTAATTTCTCTTTAGCGATCGCATTACTAATTTTACCGCTATCAATTCGTTTAATTACCTCTGCCAAGTTTTCGGGTGTTAAGCCAATTTCGCTGATGGAAGCAATCTTTTGTTTGTTGAGGTAGGCAGTAATATCTTGGGTAATCCAGTTAGCGGCAGATTTGGGATTTGCACCAGCAGCAAGGACACTTTCAAAATATTCTGATTTTACACGTTCCTCTGTGATTACACGGGCATCGTAGGCTGATAATCCCAAGTCGTTTTCATAACGGTGACGTTTTTGTGCTGGAAGTTCAGGTAATTCACTCAACCAAACTGCTAATTGTTGTTCAGAAACCTCAATGGGACCTAAATCTGGTTCTGGGAAGTAGCGGTAATCGCTGGAACCTTCTTTTTTCCGCATACTGACGGTACGTTGTGCGCCTTCTTCCCACAACCGCGTCTCTTGGTAAATTGGTTCGCCTGCTTCCACCGCTGCAATTTGCCGCTCAATTTCGTATTCTATCGCCCGTTGAATGGCGTTGAAGGAGTTCATATTCTTAATTTCGACTTTGGTACCGAATTCTTCCCTTCCCACCGGACGCACCGAAATATTCACGTCACAACGTAGTGAACCTTCTTGCATATTCCCATCACTGACACCCAAGTAACGCATGATGCGGCGTATTTCTTGAGCATATTCTGCCGCTTCTTGTCCAGAACGTAAATCAGGTTCGGAAACAATTTCCACCAAAGGCACACCAGCCCGGTTATAGTCTACCAAAGAGTAGCTTGAACCCGCCAAGCGATCGCTTCCCGCGTGAACCAGTTTCCCTGCATCCTCTTCCATATGCAGACGAGTTACACCAATCCTTTTTCTTGTAGGATTTCCATCTTTATCAACTAATTCAATCTCAATCCAGCCATGTTCGGCAATTGGCAAATCGTATTGAGAAATTTGGTAATTCTTGGGTAAATCAGGATAAAAGTATTGTTTCCGATCAAACTTACTATACTTTGCAATTTGGCAGTTCAAAGCCAGCCCAGCTTTGACAGCATATTCCAACACCTTTTCATTTAAAACAGGCAAAACACCGGGCATCCCCATACACACCGGATCAATGTTAGTATTGGGCTCCGCTCCAAAAGCCGTAGAACTATCGGAGAAAATTTTTGTATTGGTACTGAGTTGACAGTGGGTTTCTAACCCGATAATTGCTTCATACTCAGTTTTTACAGCAGTGGCAGAAGTCATAATAATTATGGTATTGCGATCTATATTTTATATTCAGCCTTCTATTGTAGACTGCTTGGTGTCAAGGCGGATGGTGGATTTAGCGCAAAATTGGGCTAGAAAACCGAATAGGCGATATTTTTGCGATTAATTCATCTGATACATCATTTCTGAAGTCATTATGTAAGTCCTGAAGATTATGAATTTTCTCCAGATTCTTGAATAGCAAAATCAATAACAGTTTTACTTAAGCGAATATTATGATTGAGCATTTTTTTAATAGCTGTTTTAATTGACAGAGGATAACCTTCACGTTTAGCGCGTAATAAAATTCCAATTGAACCAGTCACCGCAAGACCATTTAATCTGGCTATTCTTCGCCCCACAGCTTCATCAATACAAACTGTTGAAATATTTTTATTTAATGCCAGTTGAATAACTGATGCTTCTCCTAAATCTAAGGAGTTAAATAAAAAGGGAGAAATATCTAAAGGAGAACTTTGTTTTTGTAGCCAGGGTGCGGATTCAAACTCAGTTACACCAAATCCTGTGGTACCACCAATTAGTATTTCTTGGTAAACTTCAAAGGGAACAAAAACATCTGCATAAAGATAATCTAAAATTTTTAATTCACCCATAGCGGCGACAAGGGCAATTAAGGGAGAGGTATTGATAACAATTTGATTGGTACTAGGCATTTTCTAAATCTGATAATAATTCCTCTTCACTAAGATCGATTAAAGGAACTTCATAATCATTGAGTTTGAGAATAAAAGTAACTCGATCTACTCCTATTAATGAGGCAGCCATACCTGAAGAAAGGCGTTTCATTTCATACAATTTAACTGCCATTGCCCATTTTGATTCTTGTTCAAATTGTTCTCTAGTTTTGCCAATAGCATCAGGTAAGCTTTTGGGGTAATTGATCGTTAGTTGTAAAGACATATTTTTTCCTATTTTAATACGAGTTCACCAGCAGCTAAAAATTTTATCTCTTTAAAAAGTTTAAGCAGCTTTGTTTATCCTAAAGCTTTGGGATGAACAACCCATCATTTCCAGAGATTTTTCTTCACTTATTAGAATCTCCAGTTAGATGAATTAATCGATTTAAATCATTTCCATCGATTTCATAAGCAGCACCAAAACCAACAACAAACCTACCACCATAGGGTGTCAACTTAAAAACCCGAAAATCTGGTAAATCTCGCATCATCTGGATAATATTTCCAAACCGCGATTCAAAATTACTAATTACTTGAATCCACGATTGAGTATCTCGTGGCAACAAACTCGCGCTACATTCATAATTTAAACGACGACGAGCAAAGATTTGTTGTGTCTTTGATTCATCCTCAATAAATAAAACACTAGCTTTGGGAACTGCCTGTAAATTATTCGTATGGACGGAAAGTCCACTCACGTATATATAGATGTTTCTATCACCATCCATCACAAAAGGTGCATAGCTAGCATTAGGAATTCTATCCTCACTAACCGTTGAAATTATCAAACTTTCAAATTGTTGAGTAAATACCTGATAAGCAGATTCAATCGCTTCAAATTGCGACATAAGACAATAATTATTAACTAAATGAATATAGAATTTTGCAGCAAGACCCGATTAATCTAACTCCCGACGACCTTCTAAAGCCCTCGCCAATGTCACTTCATCAGCATATTCTAAATCACCACCAACAGGTAAACCAAAAGCAATTCTTGTCACCTTAGTAAAGGGTTTTAATAATTGACCAATATATAAGGTTGTTGTTTCCCCTTCCACACTGGGACTAATTGCTAAAATTACTTCCTTGGGTTGTTCTTTACTAACCCTTCTTACTAAAGCAGAAATAGTCAATTGTTCCGGTCCAATTCCATCAATCGGGGAAATTACACCACACAAAACGTGATATTTTCCCTTAAATTCGCGGGTTTTTTCCAGTGCAATTACATCACGGGAATCTGCAACCACACAAATAATTCCATTGTTGCGAGTCGTGTTGCGACAGATATCGCAAACAGGTTCAGATGATAAGTGAAAACACTCCTTGCATAAACCTACCTCTTTTTTAGCTGCCACCAAAGCTTCAGCTAAAGCTTCAATTTCCGATTCAGGACGCTTGAGAATGTGCAAAGCTAATCTTTGGGCAGTCTTGGGACCAACCCCTGGCAAACGTTGCAACTGTTCTATTAATCTTGCTAAAGGACGTGCGTAAACCGTAATTTTATCTCCAGTATGTGCGTACCAATAATTATAGAAGAACTGTGCATATTATTCGCTAAAATCAAAGCAAACTAGAAAAAATCTGGCTATGGTAGCTATTTCCCAACAACCATCAAAAATGACCATTGAGGAATACCTCAAATGGGAACCCCTGCAAGAACTTCGCTACGAGTATGTTAATGGCGAAATTTTGGCGATGACAGATGGTACAATTCCCCACAATGACATTGCACTGAATTTTTACACAGCCTTGCGTCCACATTTACGCGCTAGAGGTTGCCGGGTGAATGTGTCGGATGTAAAAGTGCAATTTGATACCGGAAATATTTATTATTATCCTGATGTGATTGTCAGTTGTGACCCTCAAGATCTAAATGCTCGTAAATTTATCCAAAATCCGAAAATAATTGCTGAAGTTCTCTCCCCTGGTACAAGCAGCAAAGATCGAGGGGAAAAATTCACTAATTATTTGACAATTCCCTCTTTACAAGAATATTTATTAATCGATTCAGAAAAAATCTCAGTTGAACGTTATTGTCGGGGAGAGGGAAGAATGTGGCTCTATTATCCCTATACTGAGGGAGATATTATTACCCTTTCCGGTATCGAATTTGAATTAAATATCGCACTTTTATACGAAGGTGTGATGTTTGGTGCAGAATCAGGGCTAAATTGAGATTGCGATCGCAAAGGGAACCGGATTCTTGTTTCCCCTCCTCGCTAGCGGGGTAGAAGATTAAGGGGTGGGGTTCTTTAATATGCATCTTCAGATTAAATTGGTATTAGATTAATTATATTTGTCGCCCTCTTTCTTATGGCTGAAGATTTACTCAGATTGTTTCAAGAAACCTACCGTAATTTGGAACTTTTACCGTTGATTGAACAAAAAGATTTACAACAGTTCCGTGTGGAGTACGGTGAAGATATTATTGATGAATTGATTCAGTTAGTTGAAGATAGCCCCAATTCTGATGGTAAGGTTGTTTTCACGGGACATCGGGGATGTGGAAAGTCTACTTTGCTAGCAGAATTTAGTCGGAGAATCGGAAGTAAATATTTTGTGGTTTTATTTTCGATTGCTGACAATATAGAAACGTCGGATATAAATCATATTAATGTCCTGTTTTCGATTGCTGTGAATTTGATGTTGGAAGCCGAAGCACGTCAAATTCCTATTCCTGATTCTACTAAAAATGCGATTAATAAATGGTTTGCTACCCGCATCCGCACGGAAGAAACTAATATTGGTGGGGAAGTTGGCAAAGATTTTAATATATTCAAATTATTTAGTGTCAAATTAAAAGTTGATTCAAAAGTTCGTTACGAACTTAAGCAGGAATTTGAACGCAAAGTTTCCGAGTTAGTTGCACAATTAAATATTATTGCTGCCGCAATTCAAGGAGTTACAAAACAAGAAGTATTAGTAATTATTGATGATTTAGACAAGCTTGATTTGGTAGTAGTTAATCATTTATTTAAAGATAACGTTAAAGCTCTTTGTTTACCTGGTTTTCGGATTATTTATACTATCCCTATTGCTGCTTTGCGGGAAACAGCACTGAAACCAACAATTGAAAGTGAAACTAACGATCAAGTTGTGGTTATGCCTGTTTTAAAGCTATTTAAAAAGGGTGAAAGTCATCTAGCCAATGCTACGCCATATCAAGAAAATTTGCAGATTCTATGTGAAATCTTAACTAAACGCATATCAAATAATTTGTTAGAATCATCAACGGCTGAAAAAATAGTTTTAAATAGTGGTGGAGTTTTACGAGAATTAATTCGCATTTCTAATGAATGTTGCCGAATTTGTCTGCGATTAATTCGCCGCAAACCAGATGATCAGGTTATTATTGATGATGTAATTCTAGACCAAGCAATTAACAATATTCGTAATGATTTTGCTCTGCCTTTAGGTCGGACAGATTATCAAATATTACACACTGTATATCAAAATTTTAAGCCAGAAGATCCAAAGCAACAGGAATTTCTCGATTTATTACATGGGCTTTATACCCTTGAATATCGTAATCGCAAAAATTGGTATGATGTTCATCCGATTGTTGTGGAACTGTTGCGTGATGAGGGTTTAGTTGATGACTAAAAATAATCACAATCCTAACCCAGAGATCCAAAATCAAGATGCTTATGATGATTTAATTGTCTCTATTGAAGCAGGAGTAGGTAAATTAAATATACTCATTGCTGTTTGTGATTATGCTGATTTAAGAAATGAAATAATTGACCGCTATGAGCAAGAATTGCAACCTCATTTTTGTACTTATCGTGCTGTATTAGATAAAAAAGAGCCTGATTTAAAAGCCGCTATTCAAAGACTAGTAGATGAGAAACTAGTAAAAGAATCAACATCTCTGCACCAAAATCAAGCATCAGTAATTACTATCACGGGTACAGAAAACCTATTTTTTCTGAGATTAGGAGAAGAACAATCACCACAGGAAAAGTTTTTTGGTTATTTGCAATGGACGAGGGAAGGTTTGCGAGAATTCCACTTTGCAATTATTCTCTGGATAAGTCACCAATTGATGAGCAATTTAATCAAAAAAGCTCCAGATTTTTGGAGTTGGCGAAATGGAGTATTCCGGTTTGCTTCCCATGCCAAAAATGTCGTTTCTGCAAGTGAAATTGAGGGGATACGATTTGCTTTAAAAGGTACAGAATTAGAAAATGTTAATAGTGATTACGAACATTTTCTACCCATTGAAGATTTACAAAGATTAATTCAGCAAATAGAACAACAAAACGGAATTAAGGACGGGAAACTAGCAAGTTTGTATATTGAATTGGCAAATATTTACAAGCGTAGATTGGACAGAGGTGAAGCTGAGAAATATCAAGAAGAATTAGGTTTAGCCGTTAAATATAGGTGTAAAGCCCTGGAATTGCAAAAAGAATTAGGTTTAAAGGAAGATTATGCAACCAGTTTGAACAATTTAGCTGGACTCTACGAATCCCAGGGAAGGTACGAAGCAGCAGAACCTCTTTACATCCAAGCTTTGGAGTTATATAAACAGCTACTGGGAGAAAATCATCCCAACGTTGCAACCAGTTTGAACAATTTAGCTGGACTCTACGTTTCCCAGGGAAGGTACGAAGCAGCAGAACCTCTTTACATCCAAGCTTTGGAGTTATATAAACAGCTACTGGGAGAAAATCATCCCGACGTTGCAACCAGTTTGAACAATTTAGCTGGACTCTACAAATCCCAGGGAAGGTACGAAGCAGCAGAACCTCTTTACATCCAAGCTTTGGAGTTAACAAAACAGCTACTGGGAGAAAATCATCCCTCCGTTGCAACCAGTTTGAACAATTTAGCCGCACTCTACGAATCCCAGGGAAGGTACGAAGCAGCAGAACCTCTTTACATCCAAGCTTTGGAGTTATATAAACAGCTACTGGGAGAAAATCATCCCAACGTTGCAACCAGTTTGAACAATTTAGCTTATCTCTACGTTTCCCAGGGAAGGTACGAAGCAGCGGAACCTCTTTACATCCAAGCTTTGGAGATTGCAGAGCGGGTTTTGGGTGCAAATCATCCCGACGTTGCAACCAGTTTGAGCCATTTAGCTGGACTCTACAAATCCCAGGGAAGGTACGAAGCAGCAGAACCACTTTACATCCAAGCTTTGGAGTTATATAAACAGCTACTGGGAGAAAATCATCCCCACATTGCAACCAGTTTGAACAATTTAGCTTTACTCTACTATTCCCAGGGAAGGTACGAAGCAGCAGAACCACTTTACATCCAAGCTTTGGAGTTATATAAACAGCTACTGGGAGAAAATCATCCCCACATTGCAACCAGTTTGAACAATTTAGCTTTACTCTACTATTCCCAGGGAAGGTACGAAGCAGCGGAACCACTTTACATCCAAGCTTTGGAGTTAAGAAAACAGCTACTGGGAGAAAATCATCCCGACGTTGCAACCAGTTTGAACAATTTAGCAGGACTCTACCGTTCCCAGGGAAGGTACGAAGCAGCGGAACCACTTTACATCCAAGCTTTGGAGTTAAGAAAACAGCTACTGGGAGAAAATCATCCCGACGTTGCAACCAGTTTGAACAATTTAGCTTATCTCTACGTTTCCCAGGGAAGGTACGAAGCAGCAGAACCTCTTTACATCCAAGCTTTGGAGTTAAGAAAACAGCTATTGGGAGAAAATCATCCCCACGTTGCAACCAATTTGAATAACTTAGCACTACTCTATTATTCCCAGGGAAGGTACGAAGCAGCAGAACCTATGTACCTCCAAGCTTTGGAGTTATATAAACAGCTACTGGGAGAAAATCATCCCGACGTTGCAACCAGTTTGAACAATTTAGCTGTACTTTACAAATCCCAGGGAAGGTACGAAGCAGCAGAACCTATGTACCTCCAAGCATTGGAGTTATGTAAACAGCTACTGGGAGAAAATCATCCCGACGTTGCAAGCAGTTTGAACAATTTAGCAGCACTCTACGAATCCCAGGGAAGGTACGAAGCAGCAGAACCACTTTACATCCAAGCATTGGAGTTATGTAAACAGCTACTGGGAGAAAATCATCCCGACGTTGCAACCAGTTTGAACAATTTAGCTACACTCTACTCTTCCCAGGGAAGGTACGAAGCAGCAGAACCTCTTTACATCCAAGCTTTGGAGTTAAGAAAACAGCTACTGGGAGAAAATCATCCCGATGTTGCAACCAGTTTGAACAATTTAGCTGGACTCTACTATTCCCAGGGAAGGTACGAAGCAGCAGAACCTCTTTACATCCAAGCTTTGGAGTTAAGAAAACAGCTACTGGGAGAAAATCATCCCTCCGTTGCAACCAGTTTGAACAATTTAGCAGCATTCTACCGTTCCCAGAAAAGGTACGAAGCAGCAGAACCACTTTACATCCAAGCTTTGGAGATTGCAGAGCGGGTTTTGGGTGCAAATCATCCGAATACTGTAACTATTCGGGGGAACCTGGAATATTTACGCACAAAACAGCAAGAAAGAAAATAAGGATAATTCTTGGTTGAGGAAGTTAAAAAGGTGGTTTTCTTCAGATCCCCGACTTCTTCAAGAAGTCGGGGATCTATGAGGAGCTTTCTTGTCAATTATCATTCATCTTGCGTGCAAACCGAGGACGGCAAGGACTACCCATGCAAACTTGTCCGGCTGGCATGTTTCCAAATACACTACTTCTTGCGCCAATTACCGCATTTACACCAATTGTGACTCCCGCAGCTACAAAACAATCGGCTGCAACCCAAGCCCCATCTTCAATTGTGATACTGGCAGTTTTTAGGGCAAATGCAGAATCTTTAATGTTGTGGCTACCAGTACATAGATAACTTTTCTGAGAAATAACACAGTGATTACCAATGTTAACTTGGTCGATGCTATAGACTACAACGTCATCACCAATCCAACTATAATCACCAATTGTCACTTTCCAAGGATAGGTAAAACGAGCGGTGGGACGAATGAGGACATTTTTCCCAATTTTAGCGCCAAAGAGCCGCAGGATGGCACAACGAATGTTGCTTAAAGGATGGGGAGTTAGGGGAAATGTTACAGCTTGGACAAACCACCACAGAAGAATAAACCAACCTGGACGACCCCGATCAAACCATGATTGATCGTATTTACTCAGATCTACAAATGGTTGAGAATTTTGTTCTAATATCTGTTCATCTATTTGAAAATTTTGTTGGGATTGGCTAATCATATAATTAAGAATATTGTAGATATTTGCGGTAATTAATTATGTGCCGATTGAAGGTATTGTAGGGTGTGTATAGCCTTGCGACATAGCCTACGGTAAGCAGACTATAAGAAAAGCGAAGCGTAACGCAGCAACTTCTGATGAATGTACGTTACGCTTAGGTTTTCTTAGATGGCGAAGGCTATACATAGCCTACGAAATAAAGATGCGATTCGCATAATTACTAACACTAGAAAATTAACAATTCTAAGTAGCTGTCTGACTGGCTTCTGTTGTAAATTTTTGAGTTGTATTTGTGGGTTTACTAGTAGTATTTAGTTGACCACCGCAACTACTTAATTCATACAATTTAACGCCGATTTGATATTCATATTGACTCAACAAACGTCCGTAGGTATATCCAGCTTTGCCATCAAGAAAGCCACGGTAAATGATATAAAATAAGATGAAACGTAAGAATGGTCTAAATGGTAATCTTACCCAAATTTTCTTGAGAAAACGCTTACGTTGTACTGCATCACCAAATAGACTAGCGCCAATTGTACCGTTGTCATCTTTGCCATTGAGAATATTGTAGTAAACGCGTGCTTCCCAGTTGGAGTAACGGTTGTGGCGTTCTAGCCAGTGATACATGTCGCGGAAATCTTCGTGCAACATGTCACTTTTGAGGTATCCAACTTTGCCGGGAATTACTACATGTTCATGGACTTCGTTATCACCTGTGTTACGAATATCTTCTGTACCTAGATTTTCGTAGCGACCAGCTTTATGCTTGAACAAACGTAGGTTCCAATCTGGATATTTTCCACCATGACGAATCCATTTTCCGAGGAAAAATACACGACGATTCAAATAATAACCATCATGCTCTGTATTTTCAATTGCTAGAGCAATTTCGTCCCAAAGTTCAGGTGTAATACGCTCATCACAGTCAACAATGAGAATCCATTCATTACGAAAGGGTAGGTTATCTAGTGACCAATTTTTCTTTTTGGGCCAACGTCCATTAAATTCAAATTGAACAACTTTAGCTCCAAAACTTTCTGATATTTCGACACTTTTATCAGTACTATTGGAATCGACAACAAAGATTTCATCGGCACGTTGTAAGCTAGTTAAACATGCAGGTAGGTTGGCTTCTTCGTTTCTCGCTGGGATAATTACAGAAACTGGGATTTTGGCAGACATAATTAATATTTTTTGTTGTTTATGAGGAAAAGTAGCTCTTTAGTCGGAATTTTTGACTTTTAATTAGTCTGAAAAATAACTATTGAACTTTTTTTGATGAGAATAGAAGACCCTGAATAACTGCGTTTAAATAACCTATTTGACCGTAAGCATAAACGAGTTTGTCAAAACGTTCTGCGGGGTCAGATATATGTTGCAATGCTTTATATAAACCACGGATAAATCTTTCGCTACCGCGCTGTAACTGACCAAAACCAGCTTTTCCTGCTAATTGTTCGCGGTAACATTCGCTGATTCCTTGCCACCAACCGCGACTGATGAACCAGGAACGTTTTAGTCTTTCGGGTGAGACGTTGTGTGCTGCGATCGCATTCGGCAAATAAGCCACTTGCCAACCCCTTTCGATGGCAGTTTCGGTCATTAATAGTTCTTCGTTGGAAAGAAGATTTTTACCGACTCTGCCCAATTTCGGGTCAAAACCACCAATTTCTTCGAGAAAACTGCGACGAATTGAATAATTTAGACCTCTGGGTGTCAAACCTGGGTTTTCAATGTAGATTAAGCGATCGCCTAAATCGTAGGCACCTAGGTTTCCCGCTAATCCATGGGATAACCATGATGGTGCTTGGGTTCCTTGCGACCACAAAAGGGTAACTTTACCTCCGGCAATAGCTAGTTGAGAATTTGCTTGATAGGCAGAGTACAAAGCTTGTAACCAACCGTCTCCGGCAACGGCATCATCATCGAGGTAAGCTAGTATTTCCCCATTCGCAGCTTTTGCACCAGTGTTACGGGCAACAGATAGCCCCACAGATGATTCAAAAATATACTTGAGACGGGGATTTTCTTGTCTTTGCTCGACAACTTCACGGGTGCGATCGCTAGAATTGTTATCAACAACTATCACCTCAAAGCCGGGACTAAAATCCTGCGACAGGAGGCTATCTATAGCTGCACCCAAATACATATCTCGATTGTGGGTACAGATAATAGCAGAGATTATAATGTCTGGCATGGGTTGCTCTTGGATATTTGACTGGGAATTTTATTGATATTTATATAGATAATATTTAGTCTGGTTTAATTAAGCGATATTGCCTAATTAATTTTTTTGACGCTATAAAGCTAAAATTCGTCAGTGCGAACTGTCGCTAATATTTATCGCCACCAAATGACCATCAATTATTAACTAAATAACAACTACTAAAATTCCACGGCAGTCGCTTCTGGAGCTAATCTATACCAAAATGAACAGTTATACCAACCGCGTTTATTCGGAAATTGTAAATTACAAATGTAGGAATCTTAATTTATTCTGCTTGAATATGACTATGTAGCAGAATCAAAGTCTCAGCTAATTGGCTCAAACGTGTCTCTAAATACTGCTTCCTACTTAAGAATTGACGCAGTTTCTGGTAACGTGCGATCGCTATACTCACACTTGCCACTTGTTCTGGAGGACAAGGACGTGTCCAAACTTTACCCGCAGCATCCAAACCACACAAGTTATACCCGGTGACTACCGTCTTGTTTGCAGTCGCTGATTTTGGTGTTTTGGCTTTATTTGCACAAATTTCCTCTACATAATTCATCAACTCATCCACTTCACAATGACGTAATGTTGCCGTAAGTGTGGTTTCTTCAGAAACTGTCGTGTTAGTGGTTTTCTCCGAAGGTGAAGGGTGTGATTCCAACCAACCATTTACAATTGGTCCTTCTAAGTAAATATCCTGGATTTGCTTGAGAACTTGCTTTAATTCTATCTGCCAACCCGCTACAATATCGTAAATTTCTTTTAACAGATTTGTCGCTAGTGCTGGATTAGCGCTATTGCGATGACTGCTAAAGTTGGGGAGTTTAAATTTTGGCAAATTAGGAATATTGCACTCTTCATTTTCTCCAGAAAAACCCTGCCCTGGCAACTGATGAACAAAGTTATTTTCTTGTGATTCTGACTGTGATGCATCCACATCAACATCTGCTGGTTTATCGGTAGATAGAGTTTCTTCACTTGGAGGTGCGCTAATCTCAAACGACGGTGACTGTTTGCTGCTGGGATTCATTTCACCAGAAGAAACATTGCGGCTACCTAAATTATGTAAAGTCGCTTCAATCCGCTTTAAACCTGCTTTCATAAAAATATCCAGTAATTTATCTGACTTATGGGATGTTCAATAATGTAACAATTTACTTAAGCACTAGGGAAAAAATAGGGAATATTAGATATTAGTAGTACTCTTGAACTGCTATTTTCATATTTTTACAAAGCTAGAGGCTCTTAAATATAAAATCACTTAGCCCCAATTTTTGCTCAGTGGAAATAATTAGCTCACATTGACGATGTTGTAATGGTTCACGAAGTCATGATGCCGTTATCTGAAAAATTTTAGCGTCGTTAGACTTTGTTAAAGGCAGTTCCTTTAACTTCGTGAAGATACTGATTGAATTTTATCCGCTAAAAGTAATTTGGCAACTAAAAGTTGACGCGTATATCAAAAATATGTGCCATTTTCTAGGCATATTACCAATCAGTGGTCATTTTCTACTAGTTTCAATACTTCTGTCAATTAATATACCTCTAAATATTAATGAATAAAGTTACATTAATTACTGGTCCGTCGAGATCTGGAAAAAGTGAATGGGCTGAGACCTTAGCAAAAGGATCTCAGAAAACAGTTATATACATAGCCACTGCAAACCAAGATCCTACAGACCAAGAGTGGCAAAAGCGGATTCAGCAACATCAGCAACGCCGCCCTGATAACTGGATTCTGATGGAGGTACCACGGGAGTTATCTACTAGTTTGTGCAGTGTTGATTCTGATACTTGCGTCTTAGTTGAATCCTTGGGTACATGGGTAGCAAATTTTTTAGAAGAAGATGAAATTACCTGGGTAAATACGGTAGATAAATTATTAGAAACTGTACAATTAGCGGCTGCTGAGTTAATTTTTGTTGCAGAAGAAACAGGCTGGGGATTAGTACCTGCTTATCCCATTGGCAGGACATTCCGCGATCGCTTGGGTCATTTAGTCCGCCAATTAGCCACCATCTCGCAAACAGTTTATTTAGTTACAGGTGGGCATGTCCTCAATTTGAGTGTTCTGGGTACTCCCTTAGATCCATAAGCAGCGGGGAGAAAATACTAATTTGCACATCAGGTTTGAATGTTGAACTATTTTCCATTAACTATTTTTAAAAATCTGTAAATATTCTTAACCCTTTATTTAGGATTCGTTACCCATATTTACAGGTGACGAAACTAAAATTAGGGGATGGCATCACAAGAAAACATCAGAAAATATCTAGCTTACTGGTTTCAGCTGGGCAAAAAGATTGTAGTAAATAACGAAACAGCGATTCTACACCCCCAACCAGTCCTAGCGGGCGATCGCTACAGTCGAGAATTTGAAAAATGTTGGCAACAAATAACTACAGAATTGGCTGGGAATTGCTATTTAGAAGGAACCGAGCAAACAATTAGCGAACTTTTAACTCCGGAATGGGAAGTGTCACAGTGCGCTCGCTGCACCATGCCAGTGCCAATCCGGGAAGTAGGTCTGCCTACATTATCATGTCCTTGCAGTGACCTTATAGGGTGGCCCAACACAGAGCTTCCACTGCCACATTCTCCCATCGATACGAAAGAGCAGTTAAAGGCAATACGCGATCGCATGAGCCTTCCTTAGGATTATCTCAAATTGATCAACTTTGGATCTCAAAAAATAATTTCCAGGTAAATTCAACTAAATGCAAAACCAACTCGGAGGATAGACTATATAGACTATCCTTTGTTTTTGAGCAAATAGACATATATTTCTCACAACTCAGATGAATTACACAGTTCGCGCTTTGAACCCCAAAGATGAACCAATTGTGTGGAAGATGTTGCAGTATGCATCACACGAACCGTCCCTAGAATCAGTTAAAAACCAACCCTGTCTAACTCGCTATGCAGCAGGTTGGGGCAGAGTTGGTGATATGGGTTGGGTTGCGGTTATGGATGAATCAGCAATCGGTGCAGCTTGGCTACGTTTATGGTTAGATGACAAAGGATTTGGCTACGTAGATGATGCAATTCCAGAATTAGCAATGGCAGTTTTACCTAATTATCGAAATCAAGGGATTGGAACTCACTTACTTACACAGCTTCTAGAAACTGCAAAAAAAGACTTTCCTGCATTAAGTCTCAATGTAAGAGCAAACAACCCTGTGGTGAAATTGTATGAGGGATTAGGATTTGTGAAAGTTCCACAGAGCGAGGTCGTAAATCGCACAGGGGGAATATCGTTTAATATGATATGCGAATTCAAGTATTTGGGGAGCGCTCCAGTTTTTAAAATGCCCAAAGGCTAAAGCCTATTTTAGCCTGCGGAGGCAGGCTTAGTTTGTATAGCGATACCCTTCTAGGGTATTGATTCCAAAAAGTGGAATGTTCCAAATATATGGTCATCAACGGGAATGATTTACTCACACCTTTTTTATACAAATGTTATATTTTGGTTGGCTAGAACAGTTTAGGAAAAAAAGAGTTACATCGTGAAAAACTTTGAACTCAAAGGTGCGGAAAAATGGATTGGACCGATAATTGCCCTAATTGGATTTGTTTGCCTAATCCAGTGGCTTCTATACGGAAGTTTGCGTCCCAGTTTGGAACCCATTTACAATCGCAAGGAACCACCTTTGGTGATGAAAAATGGCGATCCCTACATTCGTGCTTTAATGCGAACTATCTCTGCAAGTGAAGCGAACGATAGTCGTCCCTATTCAATTTTATATGGCGGAGAACATGCCACTGACCTCAGTAAGCATCCTCAGATTTGTGTCACTATTGTCAATGGACCAAACAAAGGCAACTGTTCCACTGCCGCAGGTAGATACCAAATTATCAATACAACTTGGTTTCAAATTGCCCCTAGATATCATCCCAATCCTTCACGGTTAATGTTTTGGGTATCCTATAGTTTTGAAGCACAGTATCAAGATGCTGTTGTTCACGCTTGGTTGAGTGATCCTCAAGTTTGGGGAGTTAATATTTCTCAACAACTACGTCAGGGAAAAGTAAATGATGTTTTGCGGAGACTTTCTCCCACATGGACAAGTTTGGGATACGGAATTGAAACTAATTCCAGGAGTCGTTATTTGCCAACAATTTATCAAAAGGTATTGCAAGAAGAGTTAAAAAACAAGGGTCAAACAAATATAACTTCGATGAAAGCTGGATATTATATTATTCGATAGTTTATTAGGCTGGGTGCAACGACAGCGTACAGGGATGCATAAGTCATAAAATTAATTAACTCCGAAAAAGTTTTTAACTTCTTGAACAAAATCTAATGGCTTTACAAAATGGATATTATGTGCTGCGTGGGGAATTAGTTTTAGACGGCAAAAATCAGATTTTGCTACCATCATTTGGTTGATTTCGACGAACTTTTGATCATTTTTTCCTACTAATAGTAAAATAGGATTGATATTGTTTTCTAGCTGATTCCATAATGAAGGTTGGTAGCCAGTACCCATTATTTGCAGAGATTTTGCTAAGTTAGGAG
The DNA here is from genome assembly GCF_000317435.1 of Calothrix sp. PCC 6303. Lineage (NCBI taxonomy): Bacteria > Bacillati > Cyanobacteriota > Cyanophyceae > Nostocales > Calotrichaceae > Calothrix > Calothrix sp. PCC 6303. The sequence continues at coordinate 3,710,220 of NC_019751.1, read as the reverse complement.
GACTATTACTCAACCTAGTTGTAATTAAGTTATCAAACTGCGGGTGCTGTTGAATATTACCAAATATAGGTTGTTGGTACCAATTTATTAAAAAAGTTAGGAAGTCTTCTGGTTTGGTTAATCTAATTAATTTCCTAGCTATTTGATGATCTGAAATTTGACGATTTAATCGTTGTTTTTCATCTGCTAAACCTGGAGATGCTGATTCTAGAACAATTTGAGGAAAGCGGTGAGGAAATTTTAAAGCGAGATATAAACCTAGTCTTCCACCCATGGAATAACCAACTAAAAAACATTTATTAATCTGTAAATTATCTAAAAGATTAATTATTGTCTGGGCTGTATTCTCCATGCTATAGTATTTATCATTTCCTAAAACTTGAGTTTTCCCATGTCCCGGTAAATCTACAACTAAGCAGGAAAAAGAGTCTTTTAATAATGATATTAATAGGTCAAACTCATAAATATTACCCATGAAACCATGTAAAAACATAATTATGGGTTTATTAATATCGCCAATTACAGAGTAATGAATTTGATAGTTTTCGCAATGATAAAAATCCTGGTTAGTTGAGTACATGCGAACTAAGCTAAAAACCAAATAATCGCTGTATAAATTGGAATGCCAAGCTTGCACGACGTAAGTTGTTCGCTATTCTTTCCTCTATCCATAATATAATTCGATCGAGCCAGTCTAAGATAAGTTCTATCGGGTGTTTTTCGTAGCTGATGGTACTAGCGTTAATTTCGATGTAGTCGGGTTTATCTCCTACTTCCTGGTTACTGAATGTGTAGATTTCTGCTTTTTCTGGTTTCGGAAGGGTTATTCTTCGAGATTTTGCCTTTTGATGATTTTGACTTACTATATCGGAGTTTTTTCTGTTGCTACCTTTAACTAAGTTTCCACCACTTTGATATTCTTTGAGTAATTTTGAGTTGGGTTTTTTGAAAGTTAATCGAGGTTGTTTAGTTTCTTGGGTTTCTGCGGATTCAATTTCGACTTCTTCTCCAAATAAATCACCAAAGGTTAACCATAAGTCTTCAGTTTCTGTTTCTAGGTATTCTGATTGTGGTAAAGCTGCTTTGACGAAGTTGGGAAACAGTTTTTTTCTGGTTTTGGGATTTAAATTTTGGTTGTCACCAATTTTAGGAGTAGATTCAGAACCAAAAAAATAATCTACTGCTTGTCTAATTAAATCTAAAACTTTTGGTGTCTGTGATTCTAAGTCAGTTGGATTGCTTGTGGTTATTTCTGGATGATGGATAAATTTACTTAATTGCTGTCTAAGTTTCTGCCCAACTACTACTAATTGCGGTTTGGAATTAGTTTGGTAACTCAGAGGATTTTTTTCAGAATATAAAAGCTGATTTATTTGCTGTCTCAAGCTTTTTCCTGATACAGGTACAATTGCTTGAGAATCAGTTTTGTTGCTAAGGGTAATTTTTTGACTCTTGCCAAAAACAAACTTATCTAACTGCTGTTTTAATCTCTGTCCAATTCCTGCAAAGGTTTGGGATATAGGTAAAAAAGTGCTAGATTCTAATTGCGCGATCGCACTATCTAACTTAGTCAAGTATGGCTTAACTTCTGCTTCCTCTGAGGAATTGAGTAATTGCTGTTTTCCTGGTGTCGCTGTCAGTTTATTTAATAGTTGATTTATCTCTGGCAATACATTTATTTGATTATCTGCTTTTTTTGCCTTTAATAATCGCCATGTATGACAATATTCAGCAATTTCACTAATAATTTTATCTTGTAATCTTTGCTGCTGCTTTAAAGTGAGAATATCCAGAATTTTATTATCATTAGTGACAAGCACTAGGTGACGATTTTTTAAATGGGTGGCAACTCCCTGTATTTGGGGTAAATAGTTTTTAACTGTTTCGTTTACTTCTGTGGTTTGATGATAATCAACATAATTGATTCTTGTTTCTGTAGCAGCTAAACTTGAATCACTTTCTCGTGATGGCAGATTTTTTACCATCTCTAACAAGTTGATAATTGGTGCATCAGCTATTAACAAATTTTCAGAGGAAGAATTACTATCATCCTCATGACTATTTAACTGATTTTGATTTGTTTCTACCTGAGGATTAAGTTGTTGTCCAGCAGAATCAACAGCTTTCTGAATCAGTACAAATACTGGATATAGAAGTGCTTCCAGTGACCAATTTGTGGCAACTTTGACTTTTCTCCAAGTTTGTCCAACACTTGAACTTAGACGTTGCGAGTGCTGGTGAAAAAAGTTAAAAAGCCTACTTTGATAACGTCCAGAAGAAGCGGAAGGCATAATTTGAGATTGGGGATTATGGGAATATGGGATACGAAAGCTAAAAGCCAGGATACAGTAGACAGAATCTAAAAAAGTTTAAGAATATTTACGTTGTCTAATACCTATGGCTGAATCAATACATGATTACAGCTGAGGAAAAATCTAAAAAGCTTCACTTGTGACTTTTATCGTCCAATTTACTGAAATATGACTATTTCTGGATTTACACCCGATATTCAACCAATTGTCGTGGCAATTGAGAAACTGCGATCGCTTTCTCAATCAAACGTACAATCTTCGTGGCGCTATTCCCATGACGATCTTAGCGTGGATCAGGTAATTGCTGCTGATATTTCCAATTGGAACCAAATTGAGTGTAACGCAAAAGGTCATATTGCTTGGAACAAAGGACGTAATACTTTATGGTTGTTACAGAAAATTATCGTTCCTCCCAGCCTAAAATTAGGTTATCCGTTAGCGGGTATGTCGTTACGTTTGGCTTTGGTGTGGTGGGCGGATGCAGTCCAAGTGTATGTAGATGGTAAACTGGCTGTAGAAGGGGATTTATTTGACTTTTCTCCCAGGGTATTACTTGGAAATGCTGTGACACCAGGTGATGAGTATACCGTTGCCATCAAACTTGTGAGTCCTGGACATGATAATGGTGCATTAATGCGATCGCATTTGGTGTTTGAGTCCTATAATTCTGTTGATCCGGGTTTTGTTGCTGATGAAGTTGCTGTGATTCAGCAGTATTTACAGAGTTTTGCACCGCATCAATTAACTGATTTAGCTGAGATTCTGGAAGAAAAGGTAAATCAGTTAGATAATCTCACAGAAAAGTCAGATTTCAATCAGCTTTTGGCAGATTTACGCCAGAATTTAACCAATTTTCCCCTAAATAAAGCCAAAATCTTCCTCCTTGGACACGCACACCTAGATATGGCATGGTTATGGAGAGTCGAAGAAACTTGGAAAGTCGCTCAAAACACCTTTGAATCAGTTTTAAAATTACAAGCAGATTTTCCCAACTTGATTTTTTGTCACTCCACCCCTGCTTTATATGAATGGGTAGAAAAAAACCGTCCCGATTTATTTACAGCAATTCAAAACCAAGTCAAAGCAGGTAAATGGGAAGTTTTAGGAGGATTTTGGGTTGAACCAGAATTAAACTTGATTTCTGGTGAATCAATTGTACGCCAACTTCTCTACGGACAGCTTTATACCCAGGAAAAATTCGGCAAGATTTCCCCCATCGTTTGGGTACCTGATACCTTTGGCTTTTGTTGGACTTTACCGCAATTTATGCAACAAGCGGGAATCGAGTTTTTCGTCACCCAAAAACTCCGCTGGAATGACACAACAAAGTTTCCCCATGATATCTTTTGGTGGACTGCTCCCGATGGCAGTAAGATATTAAGTTATATGTCAGCACTGATTGGTGAAGGTATCGACCCGGTGAAAATGGCTGCATATAGTTGTGAATGGCAAACTAAAACCAGTAAAATCAGTATTACACCTGATGCACTTTGGCTTCCTGGAGTTGGCGATCATGGTGGTGGACCAACCCGTGATATGTTGGAAATTGCTCAACGTTGGCAGAATTCGCCTTTTTTCCCAGATTTAGAGTTTTGTAGCGCTGAAGATTATCTGGGAAAAATCAGGAGTCAGGAGTCAGAAGTCAGAAGTCAGAAGTCAGGAATTAGGAATCAGGAATCAGAAGATGGAAATCCGGAATTAGAAATAAACAATGGGAAAGAAAATCCTAATAATTCCTTTCCAAGTTGGAATGACGAACTTTATTTAGAATTCCACCGTGGTTGTTACACTACCCACGCAGAACAAAAAAGATTTAATCGTCGATGCGAAACCTTACTATATCAGGCAGAGTTGTTTAGTGCGATCGCGTTAGCGAACCGTAGGTTTATCGCATTCCACACCAAAAGTACCATTTACCCCAAAGCTAAATTAGAACAAGCTTGGAAACAAGTTCTATTCAACCAATTCCACGACATACTTCCAGGTTCATCCATTACCGAAGTTTACACCGATGCGCTACCCCAATGGCAACAAGCAGAAACCACCGCAACCGAAATCTTAGAAACTTCCCTAAACACAATTATCTCCCAAGCAAATATTCCCCAACCACCACATCCTGAAGCTTTACCTATTTTCGTCTTCAACCCCCTCAACTGGAAACGCAACGAAGTTGTAAAAATGAACTTACCTGCAAACTTCCCCCAGGATTCTTGTATTCTCACCTGTGAAACACCCGGAGAATATAAACCTGTACCTTCCCAACTTAGTCATACTTCCCAACTACTTTTCTACGCGGAAAATATCCCTTCAGTTGGATATCGAATTTTCTGGATTTGTCCACAAAAGCTCAACACTAATCAGTCATTGCAACAGAAACAAAGCGAAAAACAGCAATTTCACCAACTTCAAGCTAACACGACAGAATACAACTTGGTATCAATAATAAACCTACGCCAAAATCAAATTATTTCCAACAAAGCATCTGTAAACCCCACCGCAGAATTCATCCTCGAAAATGAACATTTATTAGTAACCATTGACAAAATAACCGGAAATATATCCAGTATCTTCGACAAACTCAACCATCGAGAAATCCTCAACGGAGAAGGAAATCAACTCCAAGCATTCCAAGACAGCGGACAATATTGGGATGCATGGAATATCGATCCGAATTACAGCCAACATCCCCTTCCCCCAGCACAGCTAAAATCAATTCAATACCTAGAACAAGGAATAATTAGAAACATAATCCGCGTCATTTGTCAAATAGGAAAATCAGAATTCCACCAAGACTACATCCTAGAAATAGATTCACCCATCCTCAAAATCTCCACCACAGTTAACTGGCAAGAAAAACACACCCTCCTCAAAGCAGTATTTCCCCTCAAGCTCGAAGCCGAATTTGCCACCTACGAAATCCCCTGCGGTGCAATTCAACGCACCACCAAACCCCAAACAGACGCAGAAAAAGCTAAATGGGAAGTCCCCGCAATGCGATGGGCAAATATTGGGCAAGGGAGCAGGGAACAGGGGAAGAAGAAGCAGGGGGCAGGGAGCAGGGAGCAGGGAGCAGGGGGGGAAACTTACGGAGTCAGCTTGCTGAATGATTGTAAATATGGTTACGATGCGAAACAAAATCAAATTAGCCTAACATTACTGCGAAGCCCTGAATTTCCGGATTCAGAAGCCGATCAAGGTATCAATGAATTTACTTACGCCATCTATCCACACGCAGATACATGGGAAACATCAAAAACAGTCAGACTCGGTTACGAATTGAATACACCATTAATAACCGTCATTACCACAAATATCAAAAATTATCAAAATTCAGAACTTAACAATCAACACAGTATTAGCTTCCTAGATTTATCAAGTCCAAACCTAATATTAATGGCATTGAAACAAGCCGAAAATAGCCCCAAAGAAAAACCCGAATGGATTCTTCGTTGTTATGAATGTCATGGGAAAGTATCAGAATTACAACTTAAAGGTGATTTAGGATTAAGTCTAGTGGAACCTGTCAACTTACTAGAAAAACCATTAAACGATCCATTAGTCAAGTTTGAAAAACACAAATTTACAGTTTCACCGTGGAAGATTGTGAGCTTTAAAGTAAAGAGCCAAAATCTAGGTTCATGAGATGATTTCAGGACTTCCCATATCCTTTGGGTGGCGTTTATCATGAAAGAAAATATAGCGTCGAATCCAGCCAGCATAACTTTATATCGCCGCTCAAATTGTTGGTTTTTTTTGAAGATTTCCAAGAAGCCTTATTTTTAGGGGGTTAATTGGACATGTTTTTTTGTTGCAAAAGTTAGTACAATTGTTCGCATTGAAAGGGCTGCCTCTAAACCCTTTGATTAAGCCAAGGTCCATTGATTAAGTCAAGTTCATTCCCACCAATCAGGCAGGATTGCTATATGAGTTATGCCTCTTCCAAGAATTGCATTCGTAGGATAGCAGCAATTACTTGTCTATTGTTGTTGCTGGGCTTGATTGCTGTAAGTTCGATCCATGTTTTGACTCCGTACCTTCTGAAATTTTGGGAAAATAACTATCAGATAGTAACTGCGGCTATCAGGTACAGGGTAATTTCCTTGATTATTGGGACAATATCTTCAGTGATACTTTACAGAGTCACTTGCACTATATTAGATCATGGATCGAAAGTCAAAAAACGAGCCTTTATAACTATAGTAAGTATCATGTTGTTTGTCTGGTGTTTGGCTATCCTCTCGACAGGGCAACGTTCCACACTTAACTGTGAACGTAGCAAAAATATTTGTGAGCTTGAAAGAGCAGGTTTATGGTGGTCAAAAACTCAACAGTTTTCACTCAAAACATTGCGAGGAGCATACATTCAAGTTGACGGAACAGGAGATAATACAGCGGAACGAGTAGCACTTTTAACACTTCAAGGAGAGATACCTATAACCTATATGTCCTACTCACCTGGTTTGCAACGAGAAACATCCAGCAAAATCAATTTCTTTGTCAAGAATCTTGAGCAGGAATCACTTCGAGTTTATGAGGATGATCGCTGGATATCTGTATTATTATTTATTGTTACAGGGATTCTATTTAGTATTATGGTCTTTCTCTTCGGTGCTCGTATAGCTAATATTTGGATGGGATAGTGCAGCTAGGCTAACACACCCATGCACGCCGTTGTGATGCAAAGGTTATTTGCGGTGGGGTGATGGGCAACGTTATCAATTTTAAACCAGATGCTTTTCGTTCTTGGAATTAAACCACGAATTTATCGGCTTTGGTGTTGAGATGCGAACGACTTACGTCGGATAAGCTACGTCGTGCAAGCTTCGCTCTTGGAATTAAATCACGAATTCATAGGCTTTGGTGTTGGAATGCAAACGACTTACGTCGCGCGAGCTTCGCCTTACATCGCGCGTTTTGATCAAACCACCAATTTATAGGCTTTGGTGTTGGAATGCGATCGCTATCTAAATCAAACAACGAATTGATAGGCTTTTGTGTGGAGATGCGAACGACTTACGTCGCGCAAGCTTCGCATTCATGGGCTTTGTGTTGGAGCGCGATCTAAACAGTTAATCCAAAATGCTATCTTAATAATTAAAACACACTCTTACTCGGTAAGTAGCTAGTCAAAATTAATTACATAATTTTGACCAAATTCTCTCAGGATTTTTTCTAGAGATGTAACAAAAGTTTGCCAGCTAGAATAAGCATCTATTTCAATCCATTGATACTTAATAAATCGCCGCTTATTTACAGTAGAAAAGAATGTATCAATACAAGCAACAACTACATCAGAATTAATGGTTTGAGATGAAACATAAGTTTCTAGATGATTCTTTCTACTCATAATTCCTAAAACATTTAGACGAGGACTGCGGCGGCTTTTAATTTTTAAATATTCACCGATATTTTGCCAACCATAAGGAACCGTAGGTATTAAACAAAATCCGGCTTCATCTAAGTAGTATAAGTTGATTTTTCCTTCATCTTCTAAACGTTTTAATTCTGACAGCTTTTCTTTTTTATCCTTGTATTCCAAGGGATCTGGCTTTCCAAACACATCTCTTCTCATCCGATGCCAGCTCATAGATAATCTTTTAAGTATCCTTTTTATTGTTTCAGCACTAACTACAACATCCCATTCCTCTTTTACTTTTTGCAATACTCTTTTTATTTGTCTTGGTTCAAGTCTAGCCCATTCTCTAATTTCCTCTTCTTGTGAGCGTTCAAATATTTTTTTGCTACCTCTACCTGGCTTGTTGTATAGTCCTACCATCCCTTCAGATTCCCAACGATTTTGCCAGTTATAGATTGTCTTATAACTCACACTAAATATTCTCATGAGTTCATCGACTTTCACCCCTTGCGAAGCTAATATTAGAAAGTGCGCTCTTTGTCGTACTTGATGATGTCGGCTCTGGCGATATATCCTTTCTAGCAGTTTCAAAGAAAGGGAATTTATTTCTTTGATAAAGAACATAATAAGACCTTATCCATAACACAAGCTGAATCCATTTAATGGTATCATTTATTTGTGTAATTAATTCTGCTTAACTACTTAAGAGCAGGTATCGGCTGGCGTGCTGTAGGAGTAATGAAAGACTCGGAAACAATCGTTTGGTTTTGAATTGGTTCCCATAGCAACTATGACAAACTGCTCAAAAACTTGTGAAGATAGCCAATAGTGCGTATGCGATCGCCTTACATCGCTATTTGCATCAAGCTTCGCATTCATCGGCTTTTGTGTGAAAGAGCGATCGCCCTACGTCGCGCAAGCTTCGCCTGGCATCGCTTTCTGAATCAAATCACCAATTTATCCACTGCTATCTGAGGTAGATGACTGTTTCCTGAAGTTCTTTTCATTTCAGATTTTGATACAATTGCATTAAGACTCAGCTTTCTGCGAGGGATTGGTATTATGCGATCGATTGAGCAACTGACTCAAGAAATATTGTCTCTGCCTAGTGAGTCAAGAGCGCTCCTGGCAGACAAGTTAGTGGAAAGCTTGGAGTTTGATACCGACTCAGCAATTCAGGCAGTTTGGTTAACTGAAGCCAAGCGCCGACGAGATGAGGTGCGAAGTGGTCTTATCCAACCAATTTCAGGCGAAGATGCCTTAGCGCAAGTCAGACGGCTAATTGAGCCATGAGGTATGTATTTCATCCTGAAGCCCTGAATGATTACGCTGAAGCAGTTCAATACTACACAGAGCAGAAAGTAGAGGTTGCTCAAACGTTCATAAACGTGGTTGAGGATACAGTTTATCGGATCAGGGAGTCTCCAACTCGTTACGCTAAAATTGATGAGGATGTTCGGCGATGTATGGCGCGTAAGTTTCCTTATGGTGTTCTCTATACAATTGAACAAGACTACATTTTGATTTTGGCAGTCATGCATTGTAGTCGTGAGCCTGGTTACTGGAAAAGCCGCAAGTAATTGAAGCTGCCAGCCACCTAACAACTGTGTTGCAGCGGAACCACCAGGCTTTCTGATAGTGATAGAGAGGCTAATAGCGTCCGCTGAACATGACCATTAAAACCCGTCCGAAAATTAAATTCCCGAAAAGATGGAATATAAAGCTTAATTTTTACCAACCCTAATATTTGCCATATATAGCTTGTGGGGATTCCATCGCATAATAAATCATGTGTAAGCCCAAAATTAGAAAATCCTATTTTTTGTCTCTAAACTATCATCAACTATCTCAAACCCTTATTGCTACGTTGAGCTAAGACATATAAGCAATCTTTAAAACCCTTGTACAGACTGGGTTATAAATTTACTGACGTGTCTAATTTAAAACCATACGCGAACGACTTACGTCGCGCAAGCTTCGCATTAATAGGCTTTTGTGTGAATATGCGATCGCCTATTCTAATCGCACAAGATATTTCAAGATCAATTTATCAGCTTTATTCAGTCAAATTGCTTGCAATAATTTATACATTAAGTTTTTTGATCTGAAATAATCGAATTCTTGATTATTTATTTAACTGCCAAAATTGAACAAATATTTGAACAGAATCAGTTATTATTGGTCTACCATTAGCTCTGGGCTGATTCCAACTGGCTTTTTTGTACCTGTTAATGGTCATTTCTATGGGTAAAAATCACCAATCAACCATGATGAATGACTAATTACCGCCCTTGAAGGGTACAATAAATGCCGATTGTCTTCAACATTTGAAAGCTTCATGATTTCCAGTAACGACTTTCGCCCTGGTGTTTCGATTGTATTAGATGGCTCTGTATGGCGGGTAATAGAATTCCTCCATGTCAAGCCAGGTAAAGGTGCAGCATTTGTGCGGACAAAGCTGAAAAACGCCCAAACTGGTGGTGTGATGGAAAAAACCTTCCGTGCAGGTGAAACTGTACCCCAGGCAAACCTTGAGAAAAGCACGATGCAACATACCTATAAAGAAGGTGATGAATACGTCTTTATGGATATGGAGAGCTACGAAGAGGGTAGATTAACCGCTGCCCAAATAGGCGATCGCGTTAAATATCTAAAGGAAGGGATGGAAGTTAACGTTATTCGCTGGAACGAACAGGTGATGGATGTAGAATTACCTAACTCAGTTGTTCTAGAAATAACCCAAACTGATCCTGGCGTTAAAGGTGATACCGCTACAGGTGGTAGCAAACCAGCAACCTTGGAAACAGGGGCGATGGTAATGGTACCGTTATTTATTACTCAAGGGGAGCGAATCCGTATCGATACCCGTGATGATAAATATATGGGCAGGGAATAAGTAAGAGCGAAAATTCGGCATCAATTTCGATTTCCATGCCCAGCAGGAAAACATCTTGCCCGCTTAATATTCTTTTTTACCGAAAGGTTTATCTAAATCCTGTAGATACGGTAGATACTGCCTAAAGGGTCAATTCGGTGGTTTCCGTAAGTATGCCTACTTACAGAAATCACTACGTACCTACCGTTAAGTACGGTTACTGAACAAAACTAAGTAAATCCTTGGTGCCTTAGATCACAATTTTTGGCACCAAATCTGCCTGTGGAAATCTCTCACCGATCGCATGAGGTAATGTCAACTGTGCCATTGGACTTTAATGAAATTCGTCAATTACTAGTAACTATTGCCCAAACAGATATTGCAGAAGTAACGCTCAAAAGCGATGACTTGGAAATCTCTGTTCGTAAAACTAGCAGTGTTACTCACCCAGCTATCGCTGTAGTGCAAGGGGGCAAAGATAGTTCGGGATTAATTTTAAACAACACACCCACTACACCCCAGGTTGAGCAGACGACGCTAATTGGGGCTACACCCCATCCTGTTGTCAGTTTAGTATCAACACCTGGAGGACAGGGATTAAACCCTGGTAATGCATTTGCAGGGGGGCAATCAGGAAACCCTCCATCTGCAATGGATTCAAAATTGGTAGAGGTTACTTCCCCAATGGTGGGAACATTTTACCGTGCCCCTGCACCTGGAGAAGCACCATTTATTGAAATTGGTGGACGTATCCGTAAAGGTGATGCAGTCTGTATTATCGAAGCCATGAAATTAATGAACGAAATTGAGGCTGAAGTATCAGGTCAAGTCATGGAAATTTTGGTGCAGAATGGGGAACCTGTAGAATATGGTCAACCTTTGATGCGAGTTAATCCTGGCTAGTTAATCCTGGCTCAAATATGCTGAAATTCGCTTTCGGTTGCATACTGTGTATTCTTGCGTAATTACTTAGACGGCATACAGGGAGCGAATTTAGTACCATAAATTTTTATAATCATCCTTAACAAATATTTAAAAATAAGGATGATTTATGCTGTCAAGCTGAAATTTGCGCTGTCAAGTAGGATCCCAACCATGAATCATATATAACCAAAAAGTGGTAATATTCTAGACGCTGTTGCTTGAGTGCAACATCAACATAAATAATTACTCATAGTGTTTCCCAAAAGTGCCAAATGTGAGGGATTTGAGTTGGTTTGCTAATCCAACACAGGTTTCCACAAACTAAATCAATAGTACAAATATCTATTTTTTTTAGAAACTATTGATTTTTTTAACTGAACATTGAATTTTTAGATTTTACGATTTTACATTTAAGTCTCGCGGGTCAAAGTAGTGATGAAACAAATGTTGTCTGTACCACCAGAGGTTGTACAACAAGTAGCGGAATACTTCAGCTTACTGAGTGAACCAATGCGTTTGCGACTTTTACATCTCCTCCGAGATGATGAAAAGTGCGTGCAAGAATTAGTGGAGGCAACACAAACGTCTCAGGCAAATGTTTCCAAACACCTGAAAGTAATGTGGCAAGCTGGAATTCTTAGCCGTCGTAGTGAAGGGACTTGTGCATACTACCGAGTGGAAGATGCAATGATTTTTGAGCTTTGTAATCAGGTATGCGATCGCATTGCCACTAGACTAGAACAACAAGCACGCAATTTCCGTGTTTTAAACCCCAAGTAGTCCCAATTTACACATCTAAAGATGGACTTAAAGTTGATAGTTCTTTGCAAAGCTAGCGCGAGTCAGCGGTTGTTCTAACTCTAAACCTTCTCCACCCAACACATCCACCTGCTTACCATTAATTGCAATATAAACTTTAGATTCAGGATTTAAAGTACTTGCAGTATATACAACTTGTCCTACACGTCCAGCCATTGAAGCACTACCACCTCCACTGGCAAACTGTTCTGATAAATTCACCCTAACAGTATCTTTTTCAACTTTTACTCCCAAAACCTTCGTCCCTGAAGGAATCACACTACTGGTATCACCATCGTTTTTAGCCGTTAGCAGGCTATTAAAGATAGCTGCCAGAAATTCGTCGGGTTTCTCACTAGATGCTGCAACCTTGACTGGCAAAGGAACTAATACAAAGTTTTTACCATTATCCCTGAGCAAATAAATATTTGCTACTTGCTCATTTGCCGGATTTTGCTTGTTTTGGTTCCCACTGCCAGGTGATCGTGTGATATTGGGTGTTGATGGGGTTTGTACATTATTGCTAGTATATAGAGCAACGCCTCCACCTACAGCCACAACCGCAGCAGATAGCGCTGCAATCACACCTGAAGAGATCCGATTATTTTTTTCCTGTTCTCTCATTTTAATTACCTTTGTGGGGTTGATATCTTAGATCTTCTACAAAATCGAATCGCTATCGAGTCTATAATCTGATAGCTTCTAAAATTTTAGATGATGGCTCAATCCTGAAAAAGCTAGCCACTTCCAATGTGTTTTCTTTTATATTTAATTGCAGTATTCGCACTATTAAACCATTTGTTTCCAGGTTTGCTAAGTCGAAGCGTCGATTTAGGTTACTTACTATAGCATCTATAAGTTGAATTGGAACTGCCTCCTGATTCACTTTTATTAATGGATTTACAAGCTGAAATTGTCTACCACCAATCACATTGATTCCTGTTTCCACCACCAGATGCAATCCTTGCTTTTTACCTACCTCCCGTATTTCTACTTGTATGTTTAATCGCTGATTTGTTAAAAATTTTACTTGTAAGTTATGAAGCTGGTATATGGGGCGAGAACCCATATTATCGGCATTGATGGAAACTATGTTTAACTTACTTAGCAACCCCAGAAATTCCGGAGATTGTAAAATTTTATTAATATCGGTTTCGTTCAAAACTAAGCGTAAACCTGCTTGTAAAGGTTGCTTAAGCTTTGCGCGTTTTTTTCCACGGCTATGAATATCAAGTTCAATTGCATCTGTTTCTAACTCTAAAGCGGCGATGCGAATATCTCTACGCTTTAATTGTAACGAACGTCCAGCAATTCTGACTCGATTGATTTTCCCCTGTATTAGCTGATACGTTGGGGCATTATCTATACGTACTTGCAATTCCTCAGCCTTAGCAAACTGGGAGCGGATTCTATTGGTGACAGTTTGATCAATTACTATCCCTACGGGAATAATCAAACCTAGTAGGCTTGACAAAAATATAGTGAAAAATTCCATTATTTACAACTAGTCACGCAAAATATAAATTTATTGCTGGAGCAAGCAGAAACAAATATTAAACTAAAATCTTTTTTTGCTACCAGTAGTAAATTTAGCTTTACAAATTACAATTCCACTATTTGGGGATATATAGGTTATTTTGGGAATACAACCCCTATATCTGAGAAAAAGATAATTATTAATTATATTAATAGCTACATCCAATGAATAATATTTACTTAAATTTCTCAAATTTTGTTTATTTTTATCCTGTAATTTGCTCTAAATAAGTGTAAATACTCGAATAAAGTAGTATAACTTTTATCCTTTAGATCGGCTAAATATGTTCAGCAATAATTTAGGAGGTAATAATGATGATGATCACAGTGCCAAAGATTTTTATCAAAAAGCCGTAGTTATATACGAGCAAGAAGGCAAATTAGATCAAGTAGCTAATGCCTATAGTCAGCTAGGGATAATAGCACAGAAGCAAAAACAGTATGAAAAAGCGAAGTTTTATTATCAAAAATCTTTGACAATCTTGGTAGATTCTGGAAATATGCAGCAAGCTGCAACAGTTTATTACCAATTAGGTCAATTATCCGAACAGCAAAATAGATTTGATGAAGCAATAAGTTTTTACCACAAATCTGAAACTATTTTTACAGACTCAGGAAATGCAAATGCAGTTGCTGACAGCTATTGGGGAATAGCTAATATTTACTTAATTCAGTACAAGTTTCAAGATGCAAGTAACTATTATCAAAAAGCACTGGGAATATTTATTAATAATCAAGATATTTATAAGTCAGCTTTTATTTATCATCAACTTGGCTTAGTTGCCCAACAAGCAAATTGGTTTGAAGAGGCAAAAGAATATTATCATAAAGCTTTAGAAATCCGTCAAAATATTAATGATTCTGTAAATGCAGCGAGTGATTGTGGTCAGTTGGGTTTAGTTTATAGACAATTGCGACGATTTAATGAATCTATTAATTATTTTAAAACAGCACTGCAAATTTATGAGGCTGCTCAAGATTTACCGAATCAGGCAAAGATTTACCACAATCTGGGTATAATAGCTCACGATCAAAGACATTTGCATGAAGCCCAAGAATTTTATCATCACGCTTTAAAAATCAAAGAAAAAATAGGTGATTCCCATGGAACTGCTTGTCAATGCCACAATTTAGGAATTGTTTTCCAAGAATTAGGCGAATATAAACAAGCAAGATCGTTTTTTCAAAAAGCTTTAGAAATTAAAGAAAGCTTATTTGATTTTCAAGGTTGCGCTCGTGAATATCATCATTTAGGGACAATTGCCCAGTTAGAAAAAAAGCCAGATTTAGCATCTAGTTATTATTATAAAGCTTTGAGTATTTACCAACATGCTGGAAATATTTCTTCTATAGGAGATGAATATCATCATCTGGGTATTTTGGCGTATGAATGTCAAGATTGGCAGCGGTCAAAAGATTTTTTTCAGGAAGCTTTAAATATTTATGAGAGTACTGGAGATATAAATAATGCTGCTGATGGATATTATCAACTTGGTTTATTAGCTTTACAACAAAGAGAATTTGAAGAGGCAATGAATCAGTTGTTAAAAGCATTAACTATATTTTTAGAAAGAGAAGATGCACATAAACTTCAATTTTGTATCAAGCAGTTAGGTAGACTTTTATCTGAGGTGGGAGAGAAAAAGTTTGATCGTCTGTGGTATGGAATTAATTCTTGTGAGTATCCTCCTGCTTTGTGGGAATTAATTAGAGAATCTGCAAGTTTACAATATCAATGTCAACCTTTGAATTATTGGCAAAGAATTCGTAATCAAATATCACGTTTTTTTGGCTGGTGATCTAAATAATACTGCATACAGCGTTTATCGCTTTAGTGAGTTACAAAATAACACCTCAGCACTATCTGCTTTACCATGGAGTCTACTTGACATCACTTCCAGCAGCTATGAGTTTATTGATTTGGAGCTTTTTTAGGAAATTCACAGATAGGTTTACTCGCATCTGGGGAAGGGGGATCTGCAAAGATTGCCAATGTACTGTATTCCGGACTTCCTTGATTATAAATGACCCGAAAAGCGTATAGTTTTGTTTTTCCTTGAGCTTCGGTGACAACTGTTAGAAGTGTGTTTTTAGTATTAGGTAATCCTGGAATATTTAGTTTGGGAATACGTCTTAGTTGGATAACGCGGGCGGCTGAATTTTGGCAATCTCCTTGGTTAATGTTACGATCTTGACCAAATTGCATACACATTGGACCGTCAAAATCAATGGTTACTTGGGAAGGATCATTTAACCAAACTTTTTTGATTGTTTCTCCAGCTTGAATGAAACTCAAATTTGTCCCCTGTTGGTACCAAATATCAATAGTTGGTGTTACCCCTCCTAAGCCTTGGGCTTGGCAAGAAAATATCGATCGGAGGACGGCATTATTGGCAACTGCTTTACCAATAAATAAGGTAATTAGAGTTGCTATGATGAGGGAAGGTAGAAAAAATAGATGATTTCTAGATGATTTTTTGGGAAAATTTCCAGATGTTTTGAGTTTATTTAGCAGTAGTATCATGTTAATTTAAATACTTTTGTATCTGATACATAAACAAGTTAGAACTGCATGGATTGATTAATATAGATTTCAACTTCTTTACCAGCAGGTAAAAACCAAATATTACTTTTTTGTGATAGTTGGGAAATAGCTTGTTGATTGCGTTGGGCAATTTGGGGAACTACGGTATTCATTCCCCCTTCTAAAACCCCAGCTAGGACATTTCGCTTGGGATTTGAGTTAGTAATGATGGTACCACCAATAACATTTGGGGCTGGGCTGATTTGAGAATCTGCGCGATTGTATAATTCTGCGGCTTTACCTAAACCTCCTAGGACGAATAATCCGGCATCCATCCAAGCAATTGATCCTCCTCGATTGGGATATTGGTTGGCAATTAGGGGTCTACCTTTGGAAGCGCGAAGAATCATAGAATTTGGCGGTAAGCTTTTTTCGATGGGGTTATTGTCGTTTTGCAGGATAATTTTGGTGACATTTAATTGCACCAAACCTTGTTCGGAGATGGAACGAACTTCTGCTAATAACTCAGTTTTGGCTGGTAATGCGATCGCGTTGTCGATAGACTTAAGTGGTTGCTTCAAACGCACAACAAATACTGTACTATCAGCATCGTCTTTGTCTTTATTACCTGAACGAGTGGTTTCCCCAAATATTGCGGTTGCTAATACTCCTTTGACGCTAGTACCTACTGCTACGTATTTTGACCCCTGGGATTGGTTTTGACTAACTGCCGAAGTTGGTGTTTCGGGTGGTGGTGTTTGGTTGGGTGGGTTATTGGTGGGTTGTGTGGCTGTTTCAGGATTATTTACAGGTGTGGAATTTGTCGGATTAACACTTCGATTATCGCTCACAGCAACCTGACCATAACTACCTAATTTTGATAGTTTCATCCATTCCTGAAGAGGATCTGGAGTCGCTTGGGGGGTGATTTGGGCTATTGGTGCGGTAGCGGGAATGCTTGTTTGGGAAGACGAGAGTGGGGGGGAAAGTCTAGATTCTACAGTTGTCTGAGGTTTGGGTGTATCAGATACCGATTGCTGAGGAAGGTCACGGATTATATTGACAGAATTCGGAATATATGCTGTTTGAATGGGTTGTCTTTGGTTAGGTACTCTGACCCGATTAATATTGTTTCTTGGAGAAGCTTGAGAATCTGCAACTAATGTGCTTTGAGTTGGATTTACCTGGGGATTTCGTAATTTTTGTTGTGCTGCTTTGAGGGTTTCTGCTTGTTCTGTTAAAGCTAATTTAGTTTTTAGAGTCTCTATTTCTGATGCTAAATTTTGGGGACGGGTAGAAGGTGTTGCTTGGGGTTGAGATGGAGATAAAGCATTGTTGTTATTTGTTTTTTTGTTTCCTAAACCCATTAATTGTGACAAAAATACTCCGGCAACTAGCATCATTGTCAAAGTTGCTGCACTTACTAAAGCAAGTTTTGCAAAGGGATTTTCTGAGAGGGATTGTTTTGTTTGTAGTTGTTGTGGTTGGGAAAAAGAGTCGGAGGAGGTTGATTCTTCTAGCTGTTCTTCTGGAATTATTACTGAATTATTTGTTGGTTGATTTTCTTCTAAACCAACCAACTTTGCCATCCTAGATTCCCAATCTGGTGCGTCCAGTTCACTGGATTTGATGAAATTTAGGGGATTTCTGGGAGAAATTGAAGATTCGTACATAAATTTTTCTGGTGTTAATAGGTAATTTATTTTAGATAATGGAAGTTTCTGTTTTGATTGGGAGTTATTTGGATTTTATGAACAGTTTTGATCTTTGATTTCACAAATATTAGATATTTTTAATCTTGCTTCTCCCACACGATAAGCTGCTAAATTTAGAGGTATTGGTAGATTTGGTAATGAAGTTGTGGGTTGATCAACTGCTGTAACTAAAATTTGTTTATTAAAGGGAGTTGATCTGCCTAATTTATCAGAATTTGTAAAAATAATTTGATTTGCGGTCATTTCTACTTTCCATTTTCCTTCGGCAATTCTTGTTGGTTCAGAAATCTGCTGAATGATTAATACGTTTTCGGTTCCTTTGCTTAAATCTTCCGTTGGACTAATTTGTGATTGTAATTTTGTTTGCAATTCGTTTGCAACTAAATCGGAGGTAATTTCCCAAACTATTTTTGGTTGCTGTTGTTGTGACCAATTTAACATTAGGGTCATCGTCTCTCCAACGAAGCGTCTAATTGTTTCTGGATGTCGTTCTAAATCGGCTTTGGGGTCTACTGTGATTGCACGTCCGTCGATGAGTTGCACTAAGCTTTGAGGTGTTAATCTTTGCTTGAATTGCTCTAACATTGACCAGTGAAATGTCAATACCAAAAGGGCAAATAGGTGTAAACCAAATGTTGCCACTGCAAATAAGGGTAAGATGCTACTTTTTTTATTTTCAGATTTCAGTATTTGCATTGATTACCATTGACTTTGTGATCAATTTACTTAATAAAGCTATCAGTTCTTTTGCCACCGCAGACTTTGAATTTATCCTGGTTGAGATTATTATATTCATCAATTAAGCATAAATTCCGAATTTCATAAATTTCTAATTTATCGGCACGGACGCTATAAATGGCTTTTTGGATATCGGTACTAATATTGGATTGGGGATAGGGGAAATAATCTACTGATCTAATAAGTAAATCTTTATTAAAGGGGGTAACAATAGTTTGATTATTTGATAGTTTCTTCTGTACTATATCAGCTACCATTCCCACTCGCCATTGACCTGAGTTAGTTTTTTCGGGGGGGTAAATTCGTTTAATTACTAATTGTCCGTTAATTGCTTGGCTGGGATTATTGTAAAATACGTCTTGTGGTGTGATTTCGGCGATTTTGCTAAGGAAACCTTTGCGAAAGTCTTCTGCTAAAGCAAAACTAGCAATCCAGCTTGTGGTGGTAATTTTTTGACTACCACCTTGGGAGGTAGGAATCAAAATTCCGGGGTCTGGTTTGGGTTTAGAAATATCTTCGATGGATTGGGGTGGTAATTTTCCAGACCAGTTAAACATCGATGTCATGGTTTTGCTGACAAATTGACGAATGACTTCTGGTTCTCTTGACAAATTGTCGGTAATACCTACGTTTTTGCCGTCAATAAGTTGGACGAAATTAGGAGGTTTCTGAAGACTTAGTTGACGGATGGTCAGACCTTGAAATATCAGTAAAACTAGAGTTAGTAGGTGTAAACCAAAAGTAGCGATCGCAAAAAGGGTTAAGATACTTTTGGTGCGTTGTTTTTTCTCCAGTAGCCTCGTCATTGTCCTACCTCTGTAGTTTATTCTACCGTGCGTTTACGCCGGTGATGATGTAAGTCACACCCGTTCCTTTACCCATGAAGCTGTATTACTAATAGCATTGAACACTGCAAACCCCCCTAAAGCAGCTACAAGTAGAGATATACTTGGTGCTAAGATTCCTAAAAAAATCATAAACCACATCAAATCTGGATCTGTACTTGCATCCTGTCCTGGTCCGTTGACGATTACTGCTGATGTTAACATGGCAACTATATTAAAGGAAATTTTTGAGATTCCTATAGCTACAAATCCAGTTAACCAAGCAAAAATTGGCTTACCAGCAACAGGTAATAAAGAACCCCCCACAGCAAGGGGACCCAGGGTTGCTATCAGTAACATAGTGACTTCAATGAGGTTTTGAAAGGCATATTGCAGTGATACTAAAAAACTTTTAATAATTGTTTGTACGGTTGTTCCTAATAACGAGTTAAAAGAGCTTTCTGAGACGTTACCAGTATTATAGGCAATTTGATTAACTTTGTTTTCTAGCCGATCAATCCAAGCTTGACTACCATACAAATTTCGATATTCCTGCCAGAGAAGGGTAATTTTTTCACTCCCTCTGACAAAGCATTGACTTTGTTGTTCTCCAGTGAGTGATTGACAGGGGCGCAACACAGACCCGGCGATATCCTCGGCTATACTCATATTTAAAGCCTGCTGATAGACTTTATCAGCATCAGTTGTTGTGATTATTTCTTGATTGACTGTATTTAAAAAATTCCTGACTCCTAATGTTAGACTAGATAACATACTTCCACTGCCAGAATTTGCTAATAAGGCTACCACAATTAGGGGCCAAATTAAATCGGAAATTGGACGGGAATACTCACTATTAATTACATCTTTTAGCCATTGCAACATAAAAAACAGTAAAGTTCCAACAGCAAAGAATATTCCTAGGTTTGTTAATGCTCCATACAAATTATTGGTAATATTATTTTGTAATAGATCTAACCATTGTTTATCCCATCCTTCGCTAATACTTCTAGCTGTTGTTGCTCCATTACCGAGAACATCATCAATGCCAACTTGAGATATTAAGATGGGAATAATTAGTTTCATTATTAATTATGATATTTCAGATAGTTTTAGTAAAATAAAATTATTTTTTATGACTAATTATCATCGCTTCTCCCAAACAAATCTATTTGGGAAGTAGTTCTTAATAACCTTGCCGCTTCTGCTGAGTTATCAACTCTTCTTGCTCGGTTTGTTTCCTCCATTTGCTGTGATAAACTTGATAAATTCAAGTTCGCATATTGTAAAAACTGGTTTCCTTGGATAGTTTGGGCAAGATTTTCACCGATAATTTTCGATTGATTTTGCTGGATTTTAATTTGTTTTAATTGGAATATTGATTGATTTAGTAAGCTGGATAAAATTCCTGCCCCCGCAATATCTCCCTTACCTATAAGTTCTTGAACTTTTGATGTAACGTCACTTTCAAAGTTGCTGTAATTATCCTCTGATTCTTTAGTAAAAGCATCTATATTTCTAAGTTCTCTTTCAGTGTTTTGAAGTTTGACCTTTGCCCTAATTTGACCATTCCTACCTAAATAACTGGCAATTGAACCACGAATAATATAGCGGTTCATATCATTGCCAACTGAGTAAGAATTTAGTAAAGGATTACCTTCAAAATTACCAGATATCGAATTGATAAATATATCACTACTAATTATTTCGTTAGCAAAAATCGGATTTGGAATATTTAATTCACCTGTCGCTGATGTGACTGCACCTTGAGTCTGAATTTCCAAGGGTCTAAAATCACTAAGATTATTGCGTAGGTAGTTTTGTAAATCCACCGAGTAGGATTGAAAATCAGACCAAACTTTACCTAATTGGGCTGTAGCTGGTAAAATTATCGCACTAGACAAAGCAACAGCCAAAAAAATAGTTTTACGCATAATTCCTCAAATTAGATAATTAGATAATTAAATACTTAAAACTTAAATACTTCATCAACTTCCTCGCAAAGAAGCAACTAACTGACGGGCAAACGTGGAAACTGCCTCATATTTATCTTGATATTCTTGCATAATTTTACTCCTTGCAGTTTGCTCATTAGGATTATTTGCCACTACAGCTAATTGTTCGTAACCTGGATAATAGCGGCAAAATGTATAAGTCCCATTATTATCTAATAACCATTGACTATAAATTCCCTCCTTGCGGGGAAAAAAGTTTTCTGAAGCATTGCGAGAGATAATTTCACGGGGATATTTCAAAATATCGATAAAACTATCAATAGCTACTGGTTGAATTCTTCCTACCAAACGTGTACTTAAGTTTTGTAAAATTTTCGATGCTGATCTCGATTTAGCGATGGTATCGGGGTCTTGTGCTGATAAAATTACCCTAATTCCCGCTTTGGCTCCGTTGGCACAAATTCGACCAACTAAATCAGCAATTTGGTCAAATTCAAAGAGAATAGGAGCCTCATCGATAAAAAATATGGAAGCGGGACTACTGAGTGCGCGACGTAATGCGGCAGAATAGGCACTCAGGGAGAGGACTGCGGCATCTTCGCTATCTGAAAGGTTTCGGAGAGCAAAAACCAAAAGTTGGGCATCGCTGGGAAAGCTAGAAGGTGCTGAAATAGCTTGTCCAACCCGACTAGATAGCCAAAACCGCAGACGCAGTTGAATTTGGCTTAAGGCATCTTCCACCCTACCGCTAATGGATTCAATTTGCAGGTGTTCTGGGGAACAAAAGGAGAGGAAATCCTTGAGAGTTGGGGTTTTTTCCCAATCGTCACTACCAAAACCCCCAGCGATGGAAACGCGATATCTTTCTTGAATTCCAGCATCAGCAAAGAAGGCAGTTAGCGCCAAGTTTAACAGCGATCGCACTGTCTGTGAAAGTAGCTGATTTTCGTTGGAGGAACCCAAAACCATGGTGATGAGGGCTGACTCTAAAAAGGCTGTATAATCGAGAGTGCGATCGCGTTGTTGTTCGGGATCTAATGAACGTAAGTCGGGTTGCTCAAATAGATTATTGGATTGTTTGGAAATATCGAAGTATGCGCCGTTCTTTTCCATAAACTGCGTATAGTCGGTGAACGTAGATGTGCCATCAGGTTTCGGGAAATCTAAGGCAACTACAGGGATACCATGCGCTAAAGCTTGGGTTAAAATTCCCGATACTAATACCGATTTTCCGGCGCGGGTAGTAGCAAATAATGCCAGATTTTTATGTTCGTGGAATAAATCTATATGTACAGGTGTTCCCCCTTCTTCAGCTATTAATTCAAACCCATGACGATCACCACCTTTTGTTAATACTAAAGGCATTAATCCCGGAACTTCACTAGTTAAATACAATTGCCGCCGATTAAAGGGTTTTGCTAATAGTCCCTCCCAAACAATTGGTAATGATTGTAGCCAAATTTTCCAAGCATATTCAGTTTCCCTAATTACCTGTGCAGGACGTTGAAAACAGTTTTCAATATATCTTGTGGCTTCATCCAGTTTATCTAAGGTGGGACGGTGAACAAATATGGCAATTCCCGCATATATAGGAACTGCCCCTTCATACAATTGTTCCTGTGCAGCTACAGATTTTCTTAACTTCAATTGGGCATTAACATCAATAGTACGGCTTTTTTCTTGAGCCATCATTGCCGTCATATTCGACTGTTTTAAAACCCGTTGTAAAGTAGTTCTAACTATAGCTGGATTTGCCGCAGTTAGTTGACAAAATACTTCTGTATCTACAACTGTTTCCCTTGCCAAAAGTTCCCACAAATACCGTAGTTGAGTAGATTTATTCTGCCAACCTCCCGGCTTTTCTAAAAACGTCATGGCACCAATATACTTATTATTCACATGTACCCAACGCCGATCTGCACAGGGAACATCAGACTCCATTAATAAAGTCGTACTATGAATATTATCAACAAGCAATTTGGTACTAGCTAAATCTGAATTAACTTCCTCATGTAATCCATCTTCATCTAAAGTCAACAACTGCGGAATATCAATGGGAGAACTTTGATTTAACCTGCGCCAAACTTCTCCCCAAAGATCCTCCGCACTCAAAGGGTTTATATCCAATGCCATTTGATTTGAAAGGATTTGTTCCCACCGACAAAAGCCTTGCTGATAGGCGTTAGAAATCATTGCTTCCAGGCGTTGATTTTCCATTTCTGCCATCTCGCCTTTAAATCTCAACCACCACAATTCAGCTTTTCCTAATAGCTTCTCAACCCAATCATTACTATTATTAGAACTAGTTTCTACGGTATATGTGACATAAATTCTTAAAAACTTAGGTTTGCGAATTCCCAAATTTGTTAATTCTTTAGTTCTTGCCCTTTCTGCCATCAACAGATACTTAATATCATTCGATGAGGCAGTTTTAATTAATGAAGTGAGTTCCTGCTGCCTTAGCGTATCCGAACTAAAGGAACCCAAATGAAAAGTAATTTTCTCATCCCCAGGAATATCCTTCAAACCAGCTTCAATATTACTGAGAATTTGGTCAATTTGGTCAGTTCTTAAAGTGGTGTGAATTCCCCGACATTCAAAACCAAAAACAAAGCAAAATTTATCTTTCTGATTCCCCTTAGTCAATAGATAAGCACCAATATCCCGCCCATTTAAAGCCACACGTAGCATTGTTGCCAAGTGCAAAGCATCTTCAAAAGGTGTTAATCTAGTTTTACTATCTGCGATATTGACGCTTTGTTTTCCGATTTTTTGCTTCATGGTTAACTTCCAAGATGCTTTGATAACGTGCAAAGCCCCTTGTCCAAGTGGGAACACCAATAAATTTACTCAAAAAGCGCCAGCTTCTGCCACCCGTTAATATCCACCAAGTTGCCATTCCCCAAGCAGTAATCAAGATCATCCATAACCACTTTTGGAAGTCATCAGAGAAAAATCCGCCAAAGACTCCATTTATAATAAAATAGGAAGCTAAAGCAATAACTGTCCAAGGAAGAATCTGATCGGCAGGGATTGGTCCTAGTGAAGGTTGACTTCCTAAAATTTGGTTAACGGGACGAAAATCTTTATCCTGATCTTGAGTCATAATAAACGACTTTGAGATTTTGGCTTTAGTTTCCTGATTTATTTATAGCTTAACTACAGTAGCTAAATTTAATCTAAATCGATTATTCTCTACTTGCCGCCATTGCCAATAATAAACCCGGTGAGAACATCAGCGATAGTGACAGCTATAATGACAAGCAAAGGAATTCTGGCTACACTTTGCCAATCATCATCTTGGCGAACTGCATTAATTATTCCTACAAGAGAAATAGCAATATAAAGTAAATAAATTGCCCGTAATACATTAAATATTAAACTAATCGCACCTTGGGGACTATTGTTACTATTAGCACCCTGAGTTAAGGTTTTATTAAAAAAGTCTTCTGCCCCCTTAAAAAACTGTGCTTGTGCAGGGGATGCAAAATAATCTAACCAGAAGCAACTTAGAAGAAGTGCCGCTGCTAGTACTTGAAACAGAATACGCGAACGACTTACGTCGCGCAAGCTTCGCGTTGACAATTGAACCTGTTGTCCTACTTGCTGAATGACTATTGTCACTAAACTACCAACAATCAAACAGAATAAGAGAACAGGACTTTTGAGGCTAATGACACTCAGCAAGACTGCACAAGCTATCAAAAACGGTACAGATTCAATTAGGCGTAAATGTAAGTGTTTTATCACTGAGATCACTTTTGTGGATATTGGGAACGCGCTAATCATTAAAGTATTAAAAATAACTCCTCACAGAGATTTTATCTCAGGATATATTCTACTACAAAACGTATTATATGAGTAGATAATAACTGAGTTGTATCAAAATTTATAGGCTGTTATCTGATTTTGCTAATCTTGTAGTACCGTTCCTTCGTTAGTGCGATCGCAGTTGAAAGCATCACCCTCTATAGTGGAACTAGCAACACCAATTCTGCGAAATAACTTGACTAAAGTATTATGTTGTGCTTCATCTAAAGCTGGAAACTTCACAGCAGATATTTGAGATGCTTGATTAGGGTTAGTAGGAGTAGTTAACTTCATCGGGAACCATCGTCCCGTGGCATCTGCACGGAAACAGGCAACATATAAAGCACCCTTTCGATTAGGCATAGCTATCTTTCTTTCCCTATAGAATTTACATTCTCAAATTAATTAAGCTGTGGAAACTCTTAACTTTTTTAAGCAAACTGTAGGCAATTTAAACTGGCACCATTACTTGTTCATCCTGAATACTGCAAAACAAAGATGATCTCAGTAGTTGAATTGGTATCAAAATAACTCTGAGACAGAATCAATTTATTTTGCCAACATTAAGCTTAATTAATCTAATTGTTAACGCAGTATTATTTACCCCCTTAGTTGTATAAATATCTGATGTTTTGCAGGTATCTAAGCGGTTAATATCATAGTTTTACTATCCTAAGTCGTATTAATTCACAGTTTGCGTCGCTTCATCGCTTGTGCTGGATTACCCGCGTAAATCATCATTGGTTCCAAAGAATGCACAGCAACTGATCCCAAACTCAAAACAGCACCTTCACCAATCGTCACTCCCGGACCAATTACTGATTTTGCCGCAATCCAACTGCTTTTCTGGATGTAAATGGGAGCCACTTTTAAGTTAAAATCTGGATGACTCCAATCATGATTACCAGTACACAAATAAACACCTTGAGATAAACAAACATTGCTTTCGATGGTGACATGTGCCAGATTATCAATCCAAGCATCTTCCCCAATCCAAACACAATCACCCACACTTAAACGCCAAGGAAATTTGATCCTTACTCCTGGCTTGATTCTGACTTTTTCACCAATTGTTGCGCCAAAACACCGAAGTACTGCAACTTTAACGTCAGATACGGGTATCCAGTAACTCACTACGAGGGGAGAACCAACAAAATACCAGAGAACTTGCTTCCAGTATGCTGCACCTGGGGTATAGGTACCGGGAGTATATTGATCTAAGCGCATGGTAAAAATAATTTCAAAAATTAATGACAATATGCTCAAATTTTCTATGAAGCTTTTTAATAACATCCTGACAGTAATTTCTTTTCCTACTGTTTTTTTGTGTGCTACTTTCTTGATTACTCTCCCAGGCAACGGATTGCAAATAGCCTCTTTTGCTATCACACTCAAAGACACTAACAGTCCCTCTATTCAGGGTAATGGTCTCAAGAAATTTATTGCCAATGTAAAATCAGCACAGGCAACAATAACTCCAATTATCAATGAGCAATCCACTCCATTGGATCATCTCAAGGCTGCACCTCGCCCCGTCTTTAAGAAAAGCCACACACTGCTACCTTTAACTCAAGGACACTGTGGATTATCCAGAGAAACTTATATTGAGTTGTCTGATCATTGGGGATATGCACTTCCAATTGATAAAAATAATTTGTCAGATGTTGCCAAAGCTAAACCTGGACATTACCGTACTACAGTGGGAATGGGAGTACAAAAATTTTTTGATAATTATGATGAAAGCAACACAGACTTTCCTAAGCTTCCATCAAGCACGTGGCTGCGTGACAAAAATGGAAAAATCATCCTAGTTAACGGGCGAGCAATTGTCAGCCCCAGCGCGCCAGATGAGACTTTCCAAATTATCGGTGATTTTTTTGGTCAACAGTTTGCTCAATTGGAGACGGCTGTTGGACAGTCAATAGACATAATTACAAACCAAGGTGAATCAGGGTTGTGGATTCTTGGTGATGATGGTCCTCGCTATATGGAACAAGATCCTACAGTACTAGCTAAGTACAATGAGTCTAATACAGGCTCATGGAATGGTTTCGTATCTTATAATAAGGCTCGACAGGAAAGAGTTTTGAAGGAGTCATTATTCAAGAGCCTCCGATCTCGCCCAATATATTCGTGGTATCAGGAGTCCTACGGTCCTGAACGCGGTCGATGGGGTAATTGGTGGTCATGGATGCTCCTCTACGATTATTTTCTGGAAAAATATGGCTATGGGAAACCTTTAGTTTCTGATTATCCCGCACCGGAAATGTATTACAAGCTTCATAACTCTGGTTGGACTGGAGTCAACTACAATTCTATGGTGCCAGATGACGCTTTAACAAAAGCACTGAACGATGTATCTGGAACAATTTCTATGGGACAGAAATTTACTTACCCTTGGGTAAATATGGGTTGGGAGGATAATGGATCAATCTCCGAGCCGGATCGCTTCATGGGCATGATGAAGACTTATTATACAGCTGGGGCTATCGGTGTTTCAGGGCAATATTTCCAATGCAGCGGACCAATTTGGGATGCACTTATTAAGAATAAACCTGTTGCTACAAAAACTCCTACACTAATTCAGCAATTATCAATACTAGGTCATGTACATGGTTTATTCTCACATCTAGAAGGGTACTTACGTAATGGAGACCTTTTAGCAGGTTCAAATCAGCATACCTATTCTGGTAAAAACGGAGTTAAGGTACTGCCTGCCATGGAATTCATTGCTGAAGGTGAGACAAAAAAAGAACCAGGTCTATACGGACTTATTACAATACCTACGGCTCGCGTCCTTGCACGCAAAATGATTGGTGAAGATCGCTGGTTAGTTACTACTTGGGCAAATGTGGGTGAAGACCGAGATATTCGGGTAAAAATTGATAACAGATTGGGTTCCCTGACTTTACGTGCAAGAAAGGCAGGTTC
Organism: Calothrix sp. PCC 6303; assembly: GCF_000317435.1. Classification (NCBI taxonomy): domain Bacteria; kingdom Bacillati; phylum Cyanobacteriota; class Cyanophyceae; order Nostocales; family Calotrichaceae; genus Calothrix; species Calothrix sp. PCC 6303. The sequence goes on along the minus strand of NC_019751.1, from coordinate 3,681,922 downwards.
AGTATATGTCGTAAAACTGATCAATGGACTGACCCAAATCACCCTTGTGGATACAGATCCTATGAACCCGACAAAAAACTTACCTGCTAACAGCAGTTTATAACTCACACTGTGCGCTTCAATCTGAACTTTTTTGATTACGGCAATTTTAATCTATTTGAAGCATGCATAAATATCAAAACCTTTTCTAGAGGTTCCAGCGGAACATCTCTACGCGTCGTCTATTTACCTGAAAATTCCCGTAATAGTTCAGCTTCGATCAAACGAATTGCAAGAATAATTTCTGCCAGTACACGTTGGAAGGCATAGTACCAACCGTGCCAACCGTCGAGAATGCCACCTTTAAGAATTAGGCAGTAGAAAAGCACCACAAAAGGGGCAATAATTTTTTGTTTGCGAATGCGATCGCTTAAACTTAGTTTACTTATTGAAGTTTCTAATAACATTTTTGTTTCAATAACTAAGTAGCGATCTTGCGCCCACAACCAGCGAGTTAAAGATTTGCGATCATCATGGAAAATATAGCTCGAAAGCATTGTAGATTTCCCTTTAACTTCTAGAAGCTGGGTATGTCCATCATCAATATAAATCGATTTGTCTTTTCTAAATAGAACCTGACGCGGGGGTAATATAGTACCTCGAAGAGGTCTACCAAAAACGCAATATTTGAATCTGGCAAAATAACCATCTACATTTGTATCTTGAGGCAATATTTTTAATTCAGCTATCAACTCATCTGAAATAGTGTAATCCGCGTCTAGAGAAAGCACCCACTCAGAAGTGGCTTGTTCTATCCCGTAATTCCACTGTGTTGCATGAGTATCAAATTTGCGTTTAAATACTTTCACCTGGGGGTAGGATGCCAGGATATCTAGGGTTTCATCGGTACTATAGCTATCAATCACAACAATTTGCTTTGCCCAAGCGAGTTTTTGAAGGGTACGTCCAATATTGGGTGCTTCATTATAGGTGAGGATGATAGGGGTAATTTTCTCTAACATTGATCAGAAATTCGGGATGATTTGGCTGAATTTATCATGAAAATTTAAGTGCTTTAATGCTCGAATTCTAAAATTTGCAATTCCGAAATAGTAAGGAAATAAATAGCTTTTTTAGGTGTTATTATACCATTTCACAAAATGCCTAATAAAATGACTAATCATTGCGTTGCAGGGAAACAACACATCTAATTATATGAGACGTGATATAGCCTCTTGCTCCCTTCGGGAGAGCTACGCTAACAGAGGAGCTTCGCTTTTCTTATATGCTCGCAGAGCTATACACGTCTCTACAAAATTTATCTGTCGCATTTCAAATTGGTATTACTCAAACTCTCAAATCTTTGTGTAGCACAACATACCCTACTTTAAAAATTATTTTATAAACATCCTTTTAGATAGCAATAAACTTTTATCGAGTATGCTTGTGTAAACCTCTTGTAATTGGGAAGCAATTCGTTTCCAAGTGTATTTTTCCAAAACAAATTTGTGAGCAATTTCACCCATTTGTTTTGCTTGCTGAGGGTTTCTAAAATAACTCTCCAGAGCATCAGCGATCGCACTAACATTCAAATCAGGAATATAGCCAACTTGATTTGCTTGCACAACAGCAGCTAACGCGACACCAGGAGTCACCAAAACAGGAACACCTACAGCAAGTGCTTCTAAAACTGAGACAGCAAAGTTTTCTGAATGAGAAGTCAGGGTAAACAAGTCAGCAGCTTGCATTAATAGGTCTTTGTCTTCACCAGCAACAAATCCTGTCAAGATAGTGCGATCGCGTAATCCATTAGAAACAAGCAGAGACTCTATTTCCGCTTCGTAATCTGAAGTACCGCTACCTGCTAATATAAAAGTAAATTTATGGTGACTAACTTTACTCAAGGCAGGAATCAGATAATCTAACCCTTTTTTATGATGCAACCGAGATAAAAATAAAATCACAGGTTCAGATGCTGAAATATGATAAAGTTGCCGCAGACGTGAATAGGCATCGGGAATGGGATCAGGTATGGAAAGACCTAAAGGGATTACAAAACCCGGCACATTCAGCCCCAATTTAGAAACTTCTTGCTGTTCCTTTTGGGAAGTAAAATGGATCCCTTGACTATGATTGAGATTGGATTTCTCTATTATTTTTGAGTAAATTTGCTTTTTACGTGTACTTTGCCCTAAAGACCACTCGCATAGTAAACCATGAGGGGTGACGATATAAGGAACGTTTTTCAAACGAGCGATCGCCATAGCGATCGTTGATGGATAAGAAAACAGAGCATGGACATGTACAAGATCATATCGAGAAATATTTTCCCACAGCCATTGTGTCAACTCGCTGGTAAATGCGTATTCTCTGATAGGTTTGATATTGGGTGAAAAGCGCTCGAAAAACCAAACAGGGACATGATTATACTGAATGCGCTTGCCAAGTGGAACATCAAGCAAGTTATCTCCATCATCGTTAGTGGTGGCAATTTCAGCATCGACATTAATCATCTGTAATGCTCTTACCATATCCAAAACAGCTTGACTTGTGCCACCGCGCAGTTTTGTGACGGAGGGAATAACATGGAGAACTTTCATTCAAAACAAACCTACAAAAAATATCTCTAACTAAAAATAAAATCTGATTTCTCAGATATTAGAGCCTATTTATAAAGTAAATATTAAGTAGGGTGTGTTACGGCTGTGTAAGCATTTGGGTATGTGAGCCAATGATATATAGCCGTAACGCACCACTATCATCCGGTGCGTTACGCATTGCTTTAACGCACCCTACAAATTTCAGGTTTACTTTATAAATGATCTCTTAGCAGTGTCTTCTCTCTAATAAAAAATACTCATTTTGTATTCGATTTAAATCTAGTAAGTATTTCCCCATGGATAAATACATCAGTAGAGAAAACACAGGGAAAGATAGATTTCCAAGCAGAATAGCTTCCGAAAAACTTCCTGCCAAAAGACCAGATAAACCAGCTATGACAATACTAGTATGTAAGAAATATTTAGGTTTTATGCTACTCAATTTATGAAGTTCAAACATCATTTTTAAGCATCCTAGACCCATCATTACTATAGGTATAAATCCAAGTAATCCCGTGGTATCTCCAGCAGCTAACCAGGAATTTTCTCCAAAAACTAAACGTCCTCCTTCTAATGGAGAACCAAAAAATGGATTATTCACAAATCCATTCCACATGCTAGCCCAAGCCCCTTCGCGTGTATTCCCGCCTGAAATTAACCTATTGTTTGCTGGTGTACTTTGGGTAACTACATCTGGGCTGATGAAACAAAAGATGAAACCTAATAAAATAGCAGCAAACAAGCCCAAACGAAATAAATAGCCAGATCTATTCCGATAGAAAAATAAAATAGAGCTAATTCCCATAATTACACCAGTACGAGAACCCGTAATCAATAAAAAGTATGTAACAACAAGTAGAATTCCTATCCAAAAAGCTTTATTCCATCCCCATTTTTTATTACTTTCAATGAGAAACATAAAGCAGGGAACAGTTCCTGCCAGTAAGGCTGCTGCATGTTGTGAACTACCAGTAGTTCCTAGGAACCTTCCTTGTACAAATGTCATTGCTTGCATATCAAATCTTCCTTGATATGTACAGGCAAGTGCAAAAATTACACCAGCCATTGCCAATGACCAAACGCCTAAGTGGAAATTATATTCGTCCTGCAACCACCGGGAAGGTCCCAACTTAAACATCAGGATAATTGACGCAAATGTAGTTATTGCGAGTAAAGCAAAAACTACATCACCATAAACTAGGATTTTCACAAAAACTGCTACCTGAAATGCGATCAGGTAATACACTGGTTGTGGGATAGTTATTCGTCGCCATCCGTCCCGTGTTTGCATTCCCAGTATGATTAGCGAAATAATTAGAATTATCGTTAGAGGGCGACCCATATCGCGTAACTGTTGTAAGGGAAAAACCAAGGGAGGTGGTTCAGCTATCCATTGATCTTGGAATTTGCCTAAAGAAGTTGCATAGCAGCAAAACCCAAATAATAGCCAAGCTAAACGTCGAGATTGTTTAGCTCGTTCCAATATTAAAATACCGATGATAATGGCTAGTATTCCGTAAGGACTAAAAAGCAGGTCGAAAATTTTGCTAGCAGGGTCTGAAGTCATACTTGAAAATTCAAGTTAGATATTGAATAGCAGATTGTGAGTATTTTGCTTGACTTTTTTAATCTGATGTGAATTTTGTAATAGTTGTTGCCAACGATCTGCCCAAATCTTGGCAGAGTAAGGAGCCGCTAATTCCTGCGATCGCTTCCCCCAATTAGATAAGTCACAATGGTGCTGGTGCAAAATCAGCATTGCATCAGCTAGAGCCTTTGGCTGATTTTTGGGTACCGTCAAACCATTATACCAAGGTCTAATTACTTCCACCGCAGAACCACAAGCATCAGTACAAATAATAGGCAGTCCAGCCGCAGCAGCTTCTACTAACGCCAGGGGCCAAGGATCAAATCGACTGGGTAAAATAAAAGCCCCCGATGATCGCCACACAGCTTGCATTTCTGAAGGTTGTAAAAATCCGTAATTCTCAATTCCTGGTTTCCCCTCCAGATATGATTTCTCGTCTCCTTGTCCACAACAGACTAAATTCCAAGGATTAGAGACTTGAGAACGGTAAATTTGGTAAGCTTCTACCAAAATATCGATTGCCTTAACCGCAACATAGCGACCAACAAATAAAAATGAACGGGGCCATTGAGATTGCGAGCGTTGTTCCCACAATGGCGACCAAACATCATAATCAATACCGTAAACTCCCTGTACTATATTTGCCGGATTGATTCCTAAACGTAAAGCGTATTGCCAACTACGCTCTCCAGCAACAACGACCATATTCATTGATTGTAAGTACGAGCGGAGCAATAAAGGAGCTAAATGTTGTTTCCATGTACCCCACCAAGGGGTATCCATGGTCATAACCAAAGCTGTTTTCTTCAATTCAGGAGCAAACGCCAACTGACAATAAGGTTTATGTAACCAACCGCAAACAACCAGCACATCTGGAGATTCTGCCACTACCAAACGTTTGATTAAATTTGCATCCTGTCTTTCTGTCATCCCCAAGAGTTTGCAAGGAATACCCTGCATTAATTGGTCAGAAAATGCCGTTTCGGTACGGGCTTGAAAACCCACAACAAACACATCAATCTCCGGTGTCTGATGCAAAGTTCGCCAGCAAGCTGCCATATAACCAGAGATATCAGACCAACAAAAAACAACTTTTAGAGCCATGTTTACTTACGACATTGAATCCCAAGTTCATTCTCCCACCGCTCCATATCTTCTAACTTGCTAAAAGCATAAATACCAGAATCTCCCATGTAAGCTCGACGGATATCCTTAAAGCCTACCTTTTCGAGTTCAACCGAGAGTGATTTGTAGTCCCACATCCAAAGGTGCTGACTTCCACTAATCCATTCTTGGAAAAAAGAAAGTAAGCTACGTTGCCGATGTTCTTTTCCTAACCAGGTCACACGCATGAATTCTAACGCAGCTTCAGGAGATGTTGATTTGACATACTGTTGAGCCATAAATTCTAAATCCGGCAGAACCAAACGAAATATCCCATCAGGTTTAAGATATCGGTAACAGTTTTCTAGAGACTTAGGCAGGTCTTCTAAAGTTAGATGTTCCAAAACATGTGAACAGTACAATAGTTCAACACTATTGTCAGGTATGGGTAGCCCTTTCACTATGTCACCATACTTCACATTTTGTGGAAATCTTCCAAAAGGACCAGAAGGGACTAGCTTCCCCACTAAAGGTAGCTTTTGTAAGCGCAGTGCAAGACTAGAATCAAAGTTCAACCATTGGCTAGGGGCGCATAGCCCACTACCAAATTGGACATATTCTGCCTTCTGTGTTAGGGGCATAGTGGTTTTGTTATTTGTTAATAGCATTAGGCAAATTGTTTGAATGCGGTGATTAAAGTGTCTACACAGCGCGACCAAGTATATTGCGCCGCATGTTTTTGTCCTAATTGAATATATTTTTTCCGAAGATGTAAATTACGATCGAGTTCTATTAAGACATCTACAATGTCATCTGTTGCCTCTGGGTTAACTACAATACCCCCATCTCCAACCACCTCTGGCAAAGAGGCTTTATTAGCTACAATAGCTGGAGTCCCAGCAGCCATTGCTTCTAGTGCAGGTATGCCAAATCCTTCATAAGGAGAAAGGAAGAGGAAAGAAGATGCTCCCCGCATCAAACCTGGTAAGTCTTCATCTGGAACTTTACCAAGTAAGGTCACATGTGAGTGAGCTTTAACTGCTTCAATATAAGTAGTTTCTGAGGCACCGGCGACAACAATATGCAGATTACTCTTGCGTTGACGCAGAGTATCAGCAACAGCTAAGACATCATCACCTCCTTTTTTCTGCCGCAGACCTCCGACTATAATAATGTACGGTGCTTCTATGGGACTTTTCCAGTCAGCAGGATTAGCTGAAGCAATGTCAAAGAAAGATTGCTCAACACCATTTCCCACCACCACAATCTTTTGTGGATCTGCACCCAAAAGTTCTACCATTCTTTGTCGGGAAAATTCCGAGACAGTAAACACTACCCGACATTCAGATAAAGCACGCCGAACCCAAAGCTCCCACTTGTAGCGAAAAAATTGGTGATGCCAAGTATTTGACCAGGGTAAATTAGTTTCAAATGCTTGTATGTCGTGAATCGTAACAGCGACGGGGCATTTTGAGACCGGAATATAAGTTTCCATCGGAGCGTAGAGCCAGTCAGCCCGATCTGGCAAATATTTATCCGCACGCGGGTAGTTAAGTAGTTTCCATGTACGCTCAGTGGAATTTTCTACTGTAGGGAAAGTACGCTTAGGCAATTCACGTAATGGGCTGAGTGGATCGAGCTTCCCATCGCTTCCTAACCATTGTTTGAAGAAAAGCAACTCTAACTCAATCCCGCTTCGTTCTGCAAGCCCAAGCAGCATCTGGTTCATATGCCGCCCTATTCCTGTGCAGGGTAGATAAGTGCGAATGGGATGAATATAAGCAGTTAATTTCACAAAACGCCTTTTATTATTGTTTATTTGTATACTTCATTATTTAACATAAATTTTATAATATTTTTCTAATTTATGATACAAAGTGTTGAGTAATTTTTGCTTTTTTATACTATTAATCGGAGTACTTATTAAGTAATTTAATCCCATATTTCCGTAAAATTGCAATCGCTTGAACATGGATTTTTCTCTTAATAAATATTGATATAATAAATAATTATTAGGCATTAAAGCATTCAATCTGTAACCTGCCCAATGTAGAAGAAATATTTGTTTTTTATGATCCAAACCCCCGTAATCCCACAAATAATATTTTCCATCTTTCGAGTAAATTTTACCCGATAGTCTTGCCCACCCGTTTTGAGATATACCTCCAATCACTTCTGCAAAATGCCCATAGCGCACAGGCTTCATATCACAGCAATAGTTAATGAATGCTTGATCTGTATTGCGAGGGTTGAGTTGATCTCGTATTTTTAATGCATCTGATGCAAATGACTCAAAGTCTTCAATTGAAAATAGCCCCTTACGAGAAGCCCAACGACCAGAATTAAAACCGCGTCCCCGCCCCTGTCTTAATAATTCTTGACGAAATGTTCCTTGTTCGTACACTTGGTCGATCGCACAGTCATAATGTAGAAAGTCAAACCCCAGAGTTTCTATTACTTCAATGAAGGGTTTAAGATTTGCTAGCACAATTTGCCGAGCATCTAAGTACATAAAATAATCTAGTGGTCCCCAAAAAGCTGCATAGCGTCTAAACCAATAGGGACCGGTAGGGGTATAGCCTAGCTCAAATGCTTCACCAATTCGTTCCAAGCGTGAGAAAGACACATCGGTATATACTTCAAATTGATAAATGCTACTTAGTTTGAGAATGCGATCGCACTCATCATTAAAGGGAATTAGAATCAGGCGTAAATCTGGGTTAAAGGTTCTAAAGCTATTGAGAAAAGCAATTACCCAATCGTAAACAAAATCATTAGCAGAAAAGTAAGCTCCAATATTGTCAGAGTTAATCATACAATTAATTCATAAAAATTATAGTCAAATCAAACTAATATATGCGTCGATACTTACGCCAAGTAAGAACCCATCCGCTAGGCAGCAAGTCACGTATTTTACTAATAATGTTTTTGTGCAACCAAAATCCTTTGTATTCATTAATAAAATACCAATCTTTCGCAAATGACCTACTAAAATGCTTTCTATAAATAGACCATCTTTCTCGCGTAAAGCTCAATAAATCCCTTGAGGCTCCCCCTGATGTATCAAATTTAGCAACAACTACAGGAATTTCCAAAAACTTATAACCAGATACATACAATCGAGTTATAAAATCATGATCTGCACACCAACTTAAATCAGTATCAAAAGGAAATTTAAGCTGTAATTCTCTTTTCACGAAAATACTTTGATGACAAGTCGGAATCTCCCGCCAAATAATAGATAAATCATATGGATGACGTTGATCAGTATGATAGCCAAATCTATCATTCGTAACAGATTCAACTCCTCCGTAAACAACATCTACAGTATCGTTTAGATAGCTGATAACTTGATTTAGTGTATCTTCTGTCAAAAACTTATCCCCAGAATTCATAAATATCAGCCAATCTCCAGTACTGGCTAAAGCTCCCTTATTCATCGCATCATAAATTCCTGAATCTGTTTCACTGACCCAATAGGCTATTTTATCATCATTTTCATGTAGAAAACCCATAGTTCCATCTTTAGAACCACCATCAATTACAATATATTCTATATTTTTATAACTCTGAGAAATAACACTATTAAATGTTTCAGTTAAATCATGAAAACAATTATAAGTAACTGTAATAATTGAAATCAAAGGTAAATTTTTACTAAATCTTTTATCAATCATAAAACACATTGTGTGAGTGAAAAATTACCCATCAACATCATCAGTTTGAGGATTACGCTTTCATCACAAGTTTTAGCCCGATGAACAAGGCTAGAGAGAGTGTTCCAACAAATAAATGATCCAAAATCACTCATTGCGTAGCTTGCGAACCGTAGGTTTGAGGAAGGACTCAGCAATCCCAAGAACTTGTAGACTACGCGATTACTTCACTTCGCTATCGCTTCGTACTCCGAAACGGAGAAGCAAGCTACGTAATGACAACTGGGCTTTTTTTTGCTTGGAGTACTCCTATCTCGCTTCAGCTTCAACTCTCATACTTAAAGAAACTTGTATTCTTGTATTTGCCAAAAACCAGATGCAGTATCTTGATTTCTTCTAACAATTTTTTTCCCATCATAACCAACTAATGAAGCTACAGCCTTTTCAACTTTAGGAATACGATGTAAACTTAATTGCAAGCAGATATTTTTGAGCCAGCTAACATTAGAATAAGTTAATGACTCCCTTGTAGATGATAATATCTGCTCTGCTTCATGGAAATAAGCATCTATCTGACGACTTTTTTGCTTTGACTGAACGCGAAAACCAGCCAATGGCGAATCTACACCATACAATTCTGTATGAATAAAAAACCGTGACCACAGTTCAAAATCGCCAGCAAGCTTGAAATCTTGGCAAATAAAACTTCCTGCTTTTTCCCACAAACTGCGTCGCCAAAAAGTAGATTCTTGCTGTATCCAAACACCAATATTTCTTTTTTTGGGAAGATAATAACCATCCAAAAAAGCCGCTTTCGCATAACCCGGTAATGGGAAAAAACCAATACAAAAGCCGTGCCAATCCCATAAACCCATACGTAAGGTTGTTAACCATTCTACTTCAGGTAGCTCAGAAATCACATCAGCTACTGTTTTAAATACCCAGGGGCAATACATATCATCACTATTAATCCATGCCATAATTTCACCAGTTGAATGTTTAAATCCTTTATTAATAGCATCATACTGTCCTTTGTCTGGTTCACTGCACCAGAAGTGCAAGTATTTTTCGTATTTTTTGATAATTTCTAAACTTCCATCTGTAGAACCGCCATCGATAATTATGTACTCTAGATTTCGATAATTTTGTGATAATACGCTCTGAATAGTCGCCTCTAAAAAATTAGCTTGATTGTAGGAAGGTGTAACGATAGAAATCTTGGGTATCTCTTGAATTAGCATTTAAATAAGTATTCTATTTTATTACAAGTACATTGCAGTATGAGAATCTGAAACGCCTACAAATATAGTATGATGTGAGCTTGTGGCGAGCATCACTATGTACATAATGCATTAATAAAACTATTATTAAAATAGATATCAGCTTGTCCAGCAATGTCTATTAGATTAACCGTTTTTTGGGGTTTAATTTACCTAAAAATTCTATCTTTTACAAAACAGAATCATTACTGATACCGATTCAAAAATATTTGCAACACATCCAAAATATGAGACGTGTTAGCGTTCGCGTAGCGTGTCACTTTGCGACTCAGATCCTCTGTTAGCGTAGCTCTCCCGAAGGGAGCAAGAGGCTATATGACGTATACAAAAATCATCTGTCGCATTCTTGTTTCAAATTAGTATTATTACTTGTTTTTCATCCTAGCTTCTTGCTTCTATCTTGATATACTAGATAGCTTCAATAATTCTTTTAAAGCAAGAAAATTACCCCTTTTTTGCGCCATGTACAAACGACGTTCTCTTGGATTCAGTCGCAAGATAAAATAATATTCCAACAACCTATCTTTCCAAGAATATTTAGGTATTGGCTTCCCCCTTAAAAAGTCTAGAATTGTCCGCGAGTAGCATATTCCTTCTAACAACCTCAAAATATAGTCCTCTTTAAGCCTAGTGTGAGGGATCAGATGAATCAACTTTAAGTAAGTAAATAATCCTGTACCTAATCCAACATCACAAGCTGTAAATGCTAAGTCTGAATCTCCACAACTTGTTAGTAATGTTCCCTTGCGATCAAGATTTATACGTCTTGGATCGTGAGATACTAAATCAGCATATTTATCAGCCACTACTCTGCGAACACACATTCCTGCACCACAAGGTACTGTCTCATGTTGATGTAATAAATTAGACCATTTATCTGTAGTAAATTCACGAATAGCTAGGAAGCCCCAGTAAGGCTTTGTCCATTCTGGGGGTGGTTCCTCAAATTCTGCTTGAACTTGTCCACCCCAAGCGCCAAGTTTGGGAAAATCTTGACTAATTTCAACCGCTAATTTGAGGTAATCAAAGTCTAAAACATTATCATCATCAACAAAAACCAAAACTTCCCCCACTGCCTCTTTAATACCTCGTAGTCTTGCAGGGGTTAATCCTAATTTATCTTCTCGGATATGGCGAGATTGAGGATGCCAACTTAGATCTATTTCTAAAGATAACTGTTGACTACTTGCATTATCGATGAGTAATATTTCCCATAACTCTAACTTTAAGGTTTGCTCTTTTAATGCTTCTAATACTCTTGTTAAGTAATTAGTATTAGGATTATGTGTACAAATAACAACACTTAAAATAGGTTGCATATAACTTGGCATAAATTTAATACAAGAATCCGATTTGATTATTGAAAAAATCTAAGTATGTTTAGTGAAATAACACAACTAATTTAGTGCATTAAAAAACTGAGACAATCTATGATTTATATCGATTACACCGAATAATCTATCGCATCATTTTAGCTTCAATAAATACTCGAAATTAATCTTGCTTTATGAGATTAGATATTGACATAAAGGAAACAATTAATATATCTAAACTACAGATGTTTTGTAGACGCATCAAGAACTAGTTTTAATAAGCTGCATCCAGGTGAATGATCAAGTTTAGCAGTGGCAATTTCATGAGCTTTAACTCCCATTTTTTCCCAATTATTCTGTGACTGCCATGCTCTATTCATCGCAGCTGCAAATAAGTTTAGTGTAGGCGCTTCTGCAATAAAACCAGTCAGTTCATCTTCAATCCATTCAGTCACTGCTCCTACATCGGTGGCAACAACTGGACGACCACACAGCATTGTTTCAACTAAAGATATTGGTGGTCCTCCTTCTTCTCTGGAAGGAAGTAATAGTATATGGTTATTAGACCAAATTGAGCGAATATCATTAACATGCCCGAAGAATTTTACTCTATGTGCAATGCCATAATACTCAGCTAAAGCTTCAAGGTAAGATTGATCTGGACCAGAACCATAGAGATTTAGTTGCCAGTTTCTTTGTTGCCATACTGGTGAACTGAGAATTTCAAATAGGATGTCTTGACCTTTATAAGCTGCATCCAGTCTAGCTACACTAGCAAAAAAAATTGTTGACTGTTGTAGCCAAGAAACTATATTTAAATTAACTAAATTTACTGGGTTTTGTAAAACTAAAGCATTTGGTAATGATTGAGCAAGTTGACGTTCAGCAATTTTGACATTTTTGTGTGATACAAAAACATGATATTTTGCTTTAGAGAAAAGTTTTTTAGCAGTTTTTCTGATGTTTTCTTCTAATTTGTAACATTCTTCGTTCAGATGAGTAACAACTAAGTAAGGAATAGAATGATTTTGAAAAAGTTTTATTAGATCCTGATCAAAAACAGCGCTATAAATATGCCCTTCACTCAAGCATATAACATCAGGATTACTATCAAAAATAGGTTTAAATTGTGAGTTATTAAGGAATTTTTTAAGTAAGGGATTTTTTTGAATCAGCTTATACAGTATTCTAGATACTAAACTGAAACTTCTAGTGTTAGAAAATATTTTGGCACCTTGCTCTTGTAGTTTGATAACAGATGAATGTGTTACTGCTAACTCATTAACTGACACTAAAACTTCATGTCCTTCTAACAATGCTTGCTCTACCATTGCTGCCCATAAGTATTCGCTACCGCCCCAAGGATAGCCTGCCGTTGTTGAAATTACTGCGATTTTAGCCATTTACTTAGTGCTGAGAATATTTTTCAAAGTTAATCTAAAGTTTAAGTATTGTCTGTACAGCCATTCCGGCAGCAAAAAACTTAAGGAATAACGAGAGGAATACTTTTGATAAAATCTTTGCCAATGCTGCCATCGTAGAGATAATGGCAAAATTCCCATGTAGATTTGAATTACATAGTCAACATCGCAGTTGCCACCGTGAACTATTGGTATCAGAGTATCTGGTTCTCCGATATACATCTGGTCTACAGCAGTCATAGTTCTGTTGACTTTTGGTACGGACATGGCACTCATATACAAATTTTCTAATTTTTGTTGCCAGTGATTCCCCCAGTGTGTTTCTGCTATTTTTTTGCTGGTTGCTTCACCAAGAGATTGTCTAAATTTTTCGTCTTCAATTAGGTGTGAGAGAGTTGCAATATATTCTTGAATATCCCTGACTTGAATCAGATTACCAGTCAAACCTGGCATATCAGCACCGAGAATTTCGGATGCATCTGAGTAAGGGTTGCGAGTAACTAATGGTACAGCATAGCTACCAGCTTCTAAGAGTGATGTATTGGAGACAAAAGGAAATGAGTCGACATAAATGTCAGCAGCTTGGTAAAATATTGCAGTGTTTGGAGTTTCGCTAATTACTCGAATTCTCCCTTCTGTTTTCTGAATTGCTGTCGCCCAATCTGCTGGATTATTGGGACCGACTACTATGAGAAAAACTTTTTCGTATTTTTCGAGTAATGGAAGGTGAGCATCTGCAAAGCTGATACCGTCTATTGTTTTATACTTAACTGCTCTAGCAACTGAAAGTAGGAGAATACTATCTTCGGGAAGACCAATTTTTTGTTTTGCTTGTGAGCGCGAGAGACTTCTGTGGGTAGGTTCTATGATAATTGGAAGTAGCACGCTCAGGTCAGTTTCAATTTCTCTACGTTTGTGCAATAAACGCATTCCGGACTCACGTAGACTAGCGAAAATGTCACCAATGCTAGCTCCTAGCCAAAACTTATGGTCGGCGTGATCTATAAAGATAACTGGTGGAGATTGTTGCTTTTGGGCAAAGGCTATGATGGGAATTACATCATAGTTGTGTGTATACAATACAACCAAATCTCTTTGATTGGCAATTTTTCGTAGTTGTTTTGCCCAGGAAATGACACCGCCGACTTTGGAATTCAGTATGTATATCTTGCCGCCGCTGTTTTTTACAGCAGTTTTGAGAATTAGTGGGATTTCGGTTTGTTGTTCCTGACGAGTGATGACAATTGAGTGGCAGCGTTTATTATCCTGCTGAATCCAACGCCAGAGCATTCTTGTATGTCCACCAATAGAACTTACAGATGTAATTACATGGAGTATGTGCTTTGGGGCTGATGATAACGAAGTATTTTTTTTCTGAGTATAAATGTCTTCAGTTATGACATTTTTGCCAATTGTTAGCAGAATTTCTTCTAGTTCCTGACTGACGAACAAACCACCGTGCATCCCAGTGGCATAAAACGCTGCCATTTCTGCGTAAACTGCTGCGGCGTTATACTTACCTTGCTGTGTATAATTTTTAGTTTGTTTAACTAAGCTATGGAACACTTCAAAGTTTTTGGGAATCAGACGACTACCTTCTTCTCGCCAGAGACTGAGTGTGTCATCAGATGTTTTTTGCATAGTTAATTAATATTTATTTGTGAATATTTATTTTGTGTAATAAAAAACAAGCATTTTATCTGAGTTTAATTAGAATGGCGATCGCACTTCGACCAAAAGCGCGATCGCATATTTCAACTATTCCATCTTTGATCACAAAAAACTCATATATTAGGGAGCAAATGTAAACTTCTCAAATGCAAACTCCCTCACTAAAGCCATTTTTCCAGTTTTCACATCCACGGTAAACAGAGCATTACTTTTTCCACTTTTATCAGCAGCAAGTGCATATAATTGACCAGAAGGCGAGAAATTTAAGTCCTTAACGTCGTTGGAAAGGGAGCGTCCTTCAAAGGTGAGTCTGGCTAGTTTGTTAATTTTGACCTTACCAGTAATTCCAGCTTTATCTTGTAAGTTCAGAAAGATTAAAAAGGGAATACCATCCGCACTGATCTCAGTTGCAAAAATATTTCCCTTTGGATCTTGGCATAGGTTAGCAAATCGATTGTTAGGTGGTAATGGGGGTAAAGCTAATTCATCTTTAGCAAGAATTTTACCGCTGAAAAAATCTATGGTTTTAAATGTAAAAGGTGGAACTCCTTCATTTGCCACCAAGCACAAAATTTGTTCGTTGGAGAGGCTTAATAAGCTTTCGATTGTCTGATTGGGTGTATCCAAATCTAAAACTTTTTTGGCTCGGAATTGAGCCTTACTAGCTCCACCTACAGTAAACAACAGATGATTGAAATAACCATTTCTAGTGTTGGAAACTGTAGAAGTTATTAGATTTCCATCTTTTGATGTGATCAATTTTGTCACACGATCGGATTCGCCTGTAAAGAAAGCTCGAGATTTTTTCTTTACCGGGGATGGATTCTCTACAGCTTGGGATGGCACAGTAATTCTGGCGGGGACTCTTTCAGTTGCAGTATCAGTCGTATTCAGTTCAACTGAGGGAGTTTGGTCTTCTCGGTTGCGACCATTGTTCGTAATTACAAGATTTACTCCATAGAGAACTTCTGGAATTTTCTTTTCATTTTGTGCTATTGCTTTTTTCGAGACATCAGCAAGGATGGTGGAGGTTAAGCCCGCAGCTGCGAGTTTACCAAATTGTCGGCGTTTTAGTGGTGACATAACTATACTCTTGGTGGGGTGCTTTAAGGAACAATCAGGCTGGCATTTGGGGTTTGAGGTCTAGCCGCCATATCCGCTAAGATATTGACAGTTATTTGCTTAACGCGAATATCTTCCCGGGCTGGGCTGACATCATCGCTATCTAATCCCCATGCCCATTGATTTGTACCCGATGCAAAGACTTTAGCTCCACCACTTGCGGTGTAGCGAGTTGAATGGGCTTTGGTAAAATCTTGATTAACGGGAAGGGCTTGTTCTCCAGGTGGTTCGTCGAAGGTAGGTAGTAAATCAGCAGGTACCACTGTTGATTGGGATAATGTGACAAGACCAGCAGGACTAGACCCGTTACTAACAATAAAATCCCATTCATATCCCACCAAAAGGTTTAGCTGACTTCCATTTTGCAGACCTGTATTTGCATAGTAAGGATCATTGCTATTGGTGACAACATAGTTATAACCGCCGTAAAGATTTACGGTATCACTACCGTACATAACCCCTAATAAGGCGTTTTCTGGGCGCTGATTTTGAACACTGCGGAATTTATTAGTTGCTGCTGATGCTCCTTGTTGCTGTGCCACAGCATCTGATGCCCAATCCTGTTTGTAGCAAGCCATTATTCGATTAGGTTTAATTGAACCAGCCGCAGCGGTGGAATTTTCAAACCTGACTCGCCAATAGCAAGTATTGGCAGAGAAGAATCCTAAACTAACTCCAGCATTGCGTCCGGCTTCAACGCGATCGCGCATTTCTTTCGACCAGTATTCATCGTGACCTACAGATAAGAATACTTTATGTTTGTTGGGGTTCAGTAGAGTTTGTCCGTTGGTGTGAATCTCCATATTGTCGGTGTAGGTGACATTATAAGCTTGAGATTCCAACCAACGTATCATGTTATACTCCCAACGCAGGGGTGTATCAAATTCGTAGGATTCTTGAAAGGTTGCTTGGGAGAAAGGTCGATCGTAGGATACTTTAAAAGCTCTTTGACCACCAATACTGTTAAAGCTGTATAAACTGTATCCTCCCGTTGTACTGTAGGCGAGAACACAAGAAACAGCACTCTGGAATAAAACATCGGCGGTACTGCTATCATCGCGGACAACAAACCAGACATGAGCTACTTTGCCACTTGCCTGGTCGGTTAGCTTGGCAACGTAAAGCCCGCTAGTCCAAGTGCTACTTGTTTGTAAAACGTAGGATGTACTCCAGTTACACTCAACTAGACGGGTATTGGGGTCTAAGGTGCAGCTAGGTTGGACTGTACCGTTCAAAGAACCACTACTAACCATGAGCCTTCCGCCCTTACCACCGTAGTAGCCCAAGCGATACACATCAATGGTATACTGTCCAGCTTGTCCCAGAGAAACCTTAATATCCAGTGATCCCCCTTTATTTACACTGGTGGCTGAGGCGTAGCCAGCAATTTCCCCACTTGCCCGATTGACAAGTTTCCAGTTAGTGGTGCCAGGATTTAAGTTTTCCAAATAAATGGGATTGGGGTTCGTCGGAGTTGCTGTAGCCAAGAAGGTAATACTACCGATGCCGCTTGCCGTTGCCGTCACTATTACCCCATCAGGACCACTAGGAACCGATCCCAAGGTCAACGTCGTACTTGCTTCACCACTGGCATTAGTGACTGCACTCACAGGGGAGACTGATCCCCCACCATTGGTAACGGCAAAGTTGACAGTTACTCCAGATTGGGGATTATTTTGAGCGTTGATGACTCGCACAACTAGGGGGTTAGGCAGAGTGCTTCCGGTTGCACCACTTTGATTATCCCCACCGACTTTAATTAAACTACTGCCAACAACAAAGCCGATATCACGAAAATAGTTACTGTTGCGGTAAGAGTTAGTGGGGAAAGAATTCGGGCTTGTATTATATACCCCGTTGTTGCCATCTGCCACGGAGTTAAGATCTCCGCTGACTATGGAACTGCCTAACTCGTCGTAGGTGGCAACATAATAGGCGTTAGCGTTTACGGAAACTACGTAGGTGGTATTTGCCTGAATGTTAACTGGTGTTGCCAATAGTTGCTCTTGCCAACCAGAAGCCGTCTCATTAATAAAAGTGGCACTGGCGATGAGAGTTCCTGTTGCTGTCCAAATCTTGCCGATATGGGTTCCTGTTTCACTAGCAGCTTTCCAGAAGCGGATGACGGTAATTTGCCCCCCTTTGGAACTGCGAAATTTCATACCTAATTCATAAGCAGCGTTATCGGTAGCATTAGGAATACTGGGAACTTGGTTGGTTAAGATCTTTTGGAGGTTGCTTGGTGGGTTGGCAGTTGCCGAGAAAGTAACATTACCAATGTTATTGGCGGTGGCGCTAACGGTATTACTTACAGGGCTTGTGGCTCCGGGACTAGCTCCTAATGTCAAGGTGGTGCTAGCTTGACCACTGGCATTAGTGACGGCGCTTGTGGGTGAAACTGATCCACCGCCACCAGTCACAGCGAAGTTAACTGTCACCCCAGATTGAGGATTACCACCACTATCTTTAACTTCCACAACTAGGGGGTTAGGCAAGGTGCTACCAGTTGCACCAGTTTGGTTGTCACCACTGACTTTTGTGATGGTTGATAGGGCAACAGGTGCAAAGTCGATGTCACGAAAATAGTTAGTATTCCGATAAGAACCAGTGGGGAAGGCTCCCGCAGTTCCATTAAATACTCCATTACTGCCATCTGCTACTGAGCTAAGATTACCATTAACTATGGGGCTAGCTAATTGGTCATAAGTAGCGACGTAGTGGCTATTAACGTTGACAGAAACTATATAAGTTGTGTTGGCTTGAATGTTGATTGGTGTACTGAGTAACTGATTTTGCCAACCAGAAGCAGTTTCATTGGTAAAAGTAACATTTCCTAAGGGCGTTCCCGTTGCCGTCCAGATTCTGCCAACATGGGTTCCAGTTTCACTTGGGGCTTTCCAGAAGCGGATGGCGGTAATTTGTCCACCTGTGGCAGCACGGAATTTCATTCCTAATTCGTAAGGAACGTTATCAGTGAAATTGGGAATACTGGGAGCTTGATTTGTAAATAAGACAGCCATAGCTATTTCTGATAGATTTGATGACTATAAGAATCCGATTTGATTATTGAAAAAATTTAAGTAAACCTTGTCTATTTTGAGAACCGTAGTTTGTAACTTCAGATTATGAGATTGCTTCCTTACGTCGCAATGACAAAACTCCACTTTTCATGGTGGACGAGGTTTATATATAGGGTGTGTTTCATAAATCAAATATGAGTCTTATACAAGTTGATGATTTATGATTGGGTCAAAAGTGGATATTTTAAATTTGAGTAGCCATTTGTAGAACTTTCACCACATAATCTTGCTCACTCACAGTCATCTGGTGAAACAGTGGTAGCAATATTGTTTGGTCTTGTGCCTGTTCGCTTTCAGTTAAGCGATCGCACTTTCCAATTTCACACCTACAAGCTTTTGCCTTAAATCCACATGACCAGGCTTCAGTTTGATAAGCTTGTTCACGGTGGGCACACATAATCCCGCGTCGTGTGGCAACGCCAGCATCTAACATTGTCTGCATTACTTGTAACTGGTTGCATTTTTCTGTTAGCCGGACACAAAAACTCTGCCAGTTACTCTTTGCCCAATTTGGTTCCGTAGGTAATTTTAATCTCAGTATATCTGCTAGCTTTTCCTGATATTGCTGTGCTAAATAACGCCGACGCTCAGTAATTTCTGGCAACCGTTTGAGTTGCTCTCGCCCGACTGCTGCCTGAATATCAGTCATGCGGTAGTTGTAACCTAGCATGGGGTATGACTCAAACATCACCTGTTTTGCACCGTGGCGTACAGTATCGGGGATACTCATTCCATGTTGCCGCCACAGGCGAAACTGTTTGTCATATGCAGGATTATTTGTAGTCAGCATCCCCCCATCACCAGTAGTAATGATTTTGCGAGGGTGAAAAGAAAAGCAGGCGATATCCCCGTGTGGCTTACCAATTTTCTCCCAGTTGCCGTCCCAGAGAATTTCACTACCAATGGCACAAGCCGCATCTTCAATTACTGGTAAATTGTGGCGATAGGCAATGTCTAAAATTGCCTTAAGGTCGCAAGGCATTCCTATTTGATGAACAATGAGAATAGCGCGGGTGTTTTTGCTAATCACCTCTTCAATTAACATTGGGTTGATGTTATATGTCTGTGGTTCAATATCCACAAACACTGGTGTTGCACCGCAGTAGCGAATGCTGTTGGCGGTGGCAATATAGGAATGACTAACGGTAATTACTTCATCTCCAGGTTTCACACCTACAGCCAAGAGCGCTAAATGCAATGCTGTGGTACAATTGGAAACCGCGCAAGCATAATTTCCTCCGACGTAAGCAGCAAATTCCTGCTCAAAGGCAGCGACTTCTGGTCCTTGTGTTACCCAGCCAGACATAATCGCCCTGCTAGCGGCTTCAGCCTCAGCTTCACCGATCCAGGGTTTAGCGATGGGAATTCGAGATTTGACTTCAGACATACTGTTTGCTCCTGCCCATATCCCAGTTGCGTACAATTTCATTTTCAAGCAGGGTTTCTGGAGATTTTCCAAAACTTAAATACCAATCTCTCAACTTGATCAAACCTGCGTGGAGTGAGACTTCTGGCTGAAATCCCAAGAGTTTGTATGCTTTTGTAGTTTCCGCGTATAGGCGTAATACATCACCTGGACGAGATTCATCATGAATGATGCTTGTGTCTCCTGATGTGATTATGGCTGCTATTTCCTGAGCTAAATCATTAATGGCAATTTCAAAGCCGCTGCCCAAATTTATTGTTTGTCCAATAGCTGAATCTGTAGAGCCTGCTAACATTATTGCTCTAGCTGTATCACTAACATAGGTGAAGTCTCGAGTTTGAGTCCCGTCACCAAAAATGACCATGGGTTTGCCAGCCATACTTCGGAGTAAAAATTTCGGGATGACTTCGCCGCTGTCTCCTTCATGGTGACAACGGGGTCCGTAGGCATTAAAGGGACGGACAACTACTGTTGGGTAGCTGTAAGTTTCGTAAAATGCTCTGGTGTAGCACTCTCCAGCTAGCTTAGAGCCTCCGTAAACAGTCATGGGAAAAGTTGGATGTTCTTCTGTCATCGGTACCCAACGGGCAGTACCGTAAACTTCAGAACTGGATACATAGACAAATCTACTGACTCCAGCGCCTCTCGCTGCGCTTAATAGTTGGAGGGTGGCTGTGGCGTTAACTTCATGGTTTTCCTCTGGCGAGTGGATAGAATGGCGCACACCTAAGCAAGCGAGGTGAAAGACAACATCTACGCGCGACATTATTTCTGCCATGCGATCGCTATCTCGAATATCTGCCACAATTAGCTCTAAGCGATCGCTAGGCAAGTTTTCCAAGTTTTTTTGTTGTCCATTTACTAAATTATCGACAACAATTACCTGGTTATTGGTTTTCACTATAATTTGATGGACTAGTTCGGAACCGATGAAACCTGCACCACCTGTAACTAAAATTCGTTTATTTTGCATATTATTATTGAATTATTTTGTACTCTCTAATGGTTCATATCCTTCACGCCAACGTAAAAATTTAGCTGGGACACCAGCAACAATTGCAAATGGTGCTACATCTTTTGTCACAACTGCTCCAGCACCAACGATGCTACCTTTACCAATGGTGACTCCTGGGAGAACTACGGCATTCATGCCAATATCGGCTCCTGTTTCCACTTTCACTGGTTTAATTTCTAAGTCTGTTTGAATGATGGGAATATCAATTGGCAAACCTGTGTGTGATGAACCTAGGACTTTTGCACCTGGTCCCCATCCCACATAATCTTCGATAATCAGATGGCGGGCATCGAAGTAACTCTGTGGTCCAATCCAAACCTGGTTTCCAATTATACAAGTTCCATCAAATCTTCCCTGAATATAGCTTTGAGAACCAATAAATACTTGGTTGCCAATCTCAAAAGTCTCCAGGTGTTTAAAACCTACGCCGTTGCTAATGCGAACGTTATGACCAAATCTACGTGTTCCTGCTCGCCAAATAGCGCGGCGCATTAAACCATCAAAATCACTATCACTGGTAACAAAGCGAGCGTACAATTCAATTAATGATTTCTGCTCATACTGGCTACGTAAATATTCTGCTAGTTGAATTTCAAAGTCAGGGTCGGGTTTTTGAGCTTGTAAACCGTGAACTGCTTTAACTATCTTGGTTTTACCGGAGTCTGACATAGTATTTCTTTGGTTATGTCAGGCTGATTATGGCTTTAGCAACCTGAGTTTGTGACTCTGGATTGAGTTCTGCATACATTGGTAAGGATAAAACTTCCTGGGATGCCTGTTCTGAGTGGGGAAAATCTCCGATTTTGTAACCGAGTTCAGCGTATGCTGGTTGCAGATGCACGGGAATTGGGTAATGGATGCCTGTTTGAATTTCCATCTCTTGCAGGCTTTTTTGCAGGGTATCTCTTTGAGGCGTTCGCGTCGCGTGCCCGTAGGGTACTCGCACTGTGTAAACATGATATACGTGGCGGCTATAGGGCATCACAGTGGGTGTACTTACACCAGATTCTGCCAAGAGTTGGTCATATTTTGCTGCATGGGTTCTTCTAGCTTCTGTCCAGGCTTCAATGTACCGTAATTTCACCCGCAAAATCGCCCCCTGGATGCCATCCATGCGATAGTTGTAACCTTTGAGAACGTGGTGATACCTGCGCTCTTGACCCCAGTCCCGCAACATCCCCATAGTTCGGGCATATTCGAGATTTTTGGTGACTGCCATGCCCCCTTCGCCGTAAGCCCCTAAATTTTTCCCAGGGTAAAAGCTAAAGCAACCAATATCACCAATGCTACCAACTCGCTGCCCTTGGTACTCAGCCCCGTGAGCTTGTGCGGCATCTTCTATCACTACTAAACCATGACGGCGGGCAATTTCCATAATTGGCTGCATATCTGCTGGCTGACCATACAAATGCACAGGTAGAATAGCTTTGGTGCGTTCGGTGATAGCTTTTTCAATTTGGTTGACATCGATGGTGTAGGAAACAGGGTCGATATCGACGAAAACAGGTGTGGCTCCGGTATAACAAATTGCTGCTGTAGTGGCGACAAAGGTGAAAGGAACGGTAATTACTTCGTCACCAGCACCGATACCTGCTGCTAGTAATGCTAGATGGAGGGCGCTAGTACCTGTGTTGACTGCAATACCATAATCCGCATCACAGTAACCCGCAAATTCTTCTTCAAAGGTTACTACCTCATTTCCCAAGACGAATTGTGTGCTTTCTAAAACCTTGATCACCGCAGTATCAATTTCGTCTTTAATGCTTAAATACTGAGATTTTAAATCTACAAATGGGATCATACTGCCACCTTCGCTGTATCTAACTCAATTAACCGACCTTGTTGTTTCATAGACTGGGTAGCGCCTTCCAGAATCCTGACTATCTGTAGTCCAGCTTCACCATCAGTAATTGGACGGTTGCCTGTTTGAATGCAATCAATAAAATGTAATCCTTCTGTCCGCAAGGCTTCTGTCATATCCAAATGTGGCGACCACATATCCCCTGTGCGGTAGCCAATCATCATTTGATAAACGCTTTCATTATTACCGTTGAGGGTAATCCCTTTGTCGTAGATCTTCAATTTTTCGCTGGGTTCTAAATCATCGAAGACAATCATCTTTTGCGAACCACCAATCAGGGTACGTCGCACTTTTACTGGTGCTAGCCAGTTGACATGGATGTGCGCCATCAAATTACCAGCAAAAAATAAGGTCAAATAGGCGATGTTTTCAGGTTCTCCGGGGACATGACTCATTCCTGTTGCTGACACAGCATAAGGTTGGGATGGTAGAACGTAGTTCATAATGGACAGGTCATGCACTGCCAAATCCCAAATTACATTCACATCGTGTTGAAATAGTCCTAAGTTGACACGGACGGAATCGTAGTAATATATATCACCTAATGCATTCGTGACAACCAAGTCACGCATCTTCCGAACTGCACCAGTGTAAACAAAGGTGTGATCCACCATCAGCACTAAATTACGCTTTTCAGCCTCATCAATTAGCCGCATTGCCTGTTCGGATGAGACAGTCATGGGCTTTTCTACTAGTACATGTTTACCCGCTTGCAAGGCTGCTAAGGCTAATTCAAAGTGGGTAGAAACTGGAGTAGCGATCGCCACAGCATCAATCTCAGGATCGTTAAAAATATCACGACAATCCCTTGTCAGCTTGATTTTCGGATATCTTCCTCCCACTTTTGCCAATAATTCGGGCTTAAAGTCGCTAACTGTTGTAACTTCTATCCCTGGAATTTCCGAGAAATTTCTCACTAAATTGGGACCCCAGTAACCATAACCGATTACACCAATATTTATCATGCTGTTTTTCAATTTAATTTCAATATTTGTGGCTTCAAATTTGCGAAGACTGTAATTTTTTCATAATCAAAGAACGTTCTAATTTTCGTTTCATAGAAATTGCGTTCTCTCAACTATTAAAGGCATATAGTCTCTGAATTAAAAAACTACCAAAATTCAGATTTTAACTTTTTATATTTAGACATATTAATTTAATTTTGAGGAGTTTATCAATTTTTACGAGGCTGATATTTCATCTGGTAATTTTTTATCACTTCGATAACGAACATCCCCAACAACATGGGCAGGGACTCCGGCTACAATTGCATAATCAGGTACATTTTTAGTAACTACAGAACCAGCCCCCACAATTGCTTTTTCGCCAACAATTACTCCTGGTAAAATGGTGGCATTGCTACCAATTGCAGCACAGCGTTTGACTTTTGTTTCCACTACATGCCAGTCATCATCGGTTTTTAAACTGCCATCTTCATTCGCAGCACGGGGATAAAGGTCATTTGTAAACATAACTCCATGACCAATAAAAACTTCATCTTCTAAAATTACACCTTCACAAAGAAAGCTATGAGATGAAATCTTACATCTACTGCCAACAATTACATTTTTTTGAATCTCTACGAAAGCACCAATTTTTGTATCATCACCAATTACACAAGTATAAAGATTCACTAAATTTGGATGAAAAATTTTGACATTATTGCCTAATTTCACATCATTACTAACTGGCATATAAACCTACTTTTTAAGTCTAGTGGCTGGGGACTGAAGCTTCTGACGATGCAAAAATAATCCGCTTAAAGTTAAGCAAATGATTCCAGCAATACTACTAGGCTCAAATATAGAGACAGGAGTTGCAGAGCCGTAGCTGACACGACCAGTATATAAACCATTAGAATCAACTACACTGTAACCACTTTCATTTCTCCCCGCGCTGGCAAATGGAGATATTCCAAAAACCAATCCGCTAGAGTTAAAGTTTGCTGCTAATCCTGGTTTATTAATCACAAAGTTCAATATTGGATTTGTTTTATCTTCAATATTCAGTTTGGGAAATAACGGATAACTAACATCATCACGTTCTGTATATGTATTGCCTAAAAAGTTAAAGCTAAAACTTTGGAGAGGAATTTCTTTTAAATTAGAGTTAGTGAATAATTTGTCGTCGTATGTAAAAATACCACTGTAAGATTTTCCATAACTCAAGGCTATATTATCAATTGTACCAATACCAGGCAGAAAAAAATCACTGACTGTGAAGGTTCGACTAACTACAAGTGCTTGTACGAGACTTAGATTTAAAGCTGCAAAGCTGAAACAAGTTGCAGCAGCATAAATGGATAGATTTTGCACAAAATTCATTGTTATCTCCAGCAAATACTCTGATGTTGTTTAGTTAAAGACTTATTGTTTTGATGTATGAATAAGTGGTTAAACAAAATTAATTACACAATATTAAGGTATGAAATCCTGATTCAGAATAAAAGCTTGGGTGTAAATAATTCTGCGCGATGACTTATGATACTAAAACTTAAGGTCTATAAAGCTATTCAACTATTTTCCAGACTGTATCTTCTAAGTAAGTACACTCATTAGATTCCCAGGGGTAATCTACTCGCTCAAATTTATGCATACTGACTTCAAATTGGCAAATCTCCCTCAGATTTTCTAGTAAAGTTTCGCTGCTTCGTTCAGAAAACCATGTTGTCAAGCTATAGGAACCCATATACAGCCGCAATTTAGGTATTTCACATCGAAAAATATGTGTTCCTCGCTCATGGCGAAAAGGTGCGTCGGAAAAAAAGTAGAAAATACTAATAGGTTGTCCCAGGGAACTGACTATTTGAAATGAAAAGGAGAGACTTTTGTCGGGTTTCTCAATGTGGAGGGCAAACTCAAAGGTAATGGGTTCTCCCCAGCAATGAATTCCTTCTCCTTCTGAGGTATATACTTTTGCCCAAGCAATATAGTTACCTGTTTTGTTCTCTGGTGCTGTGTAAGCAGTTTCTGCTAGACTATTTTCCTTTTGTCCTGCTAGGTATAACTGCACAGCTTGACCTGTATCTCCATCAAATTGGACGTTACCTTTAGAAAGTAGAATACAACGTTTGGTTAATTGCGCGATCGCTTGCATACTGTGACTGACAAATAAGACTGTTCGTCCTTCTTTGGTAGCAACATCACCCATTTTACCTAGGCATTTTTTCTGAAATGCGGAATCTCCAACAGCTAATACCTCATCCACAATCAGAATTTCTGGTTCTAGGTGAGCAGCAACAGAAAAAGCCAATCGCACATACATCCCTGACGAATAACGCTTAACTGGAGTGTCTAAAAATTTCTCAATTTCTGCAAAAGCAACGATTTCGTCAAATTTTTGTTGAATTTCTACCTTACTCATCCCCAAAATGGAACCGTTGAGGTAAATATTTTCCCTCCCAGTTAATTCCGGATGGAAACCTGTTCCTACTTCTAGTAAACTTGCCACCCTTCCTTGAATGGCAATTCGTCCTTGGGTGGGTTCGGTAATGCGGCTCAAAACCTTTAACAAAGTCGATTTACCAGCACCATTGCGCCCAATTACACCAACTGCTTCACCCTCTTTAATTTCAAAAGACACATTATCTAATGCCCAAAATTCCTCCCGCGCTGGGTTAGAGATTTGTTTAGCAGTAGGTTTAATAAATGTCTTTGCTAGGGATTTCGCCCCATGAGCCATCACATCCCGCAACGCTTTATACTGATACCGACTTCCGGAATCCTGTTGGTGGGCAATTATATATTTTTTACTTAAATTCTCTACGCTAATTATTTTCTCAGACATGTGCCAAAGTCCTATCTAAATTACATCAGCAAATGTCCGTTCCATTTTTCGGAAGTACCAAATGCCACTTAGTAGTAAAAGTACAACCAAACCCACAGACAACATGAATCCAGACCAATAAAGTTTTGACTCTCCTCCTAAAATTGCCCAGCGGAAACCATCAATTACGCCCACCATGGGGTTTAATGAGTACAGTAACCGCCACTTTTCTGGAACAACGTTGCTACTAAAGCCTACAGGTGATACGTACAAACCAAACTGGACGATAAACGGCACAATATAGCGAAAATCCCGATACTCTACATTTAATGCTGCCAACCACAACCCCGCTCCTACAGAAGCGGCAAAGGCAATGCCAATAAATAACGGTAGCGTCAATATTCGCCAACTGGGAACGTAGTTATACCAAGCCATCAGCCCCAAAAGAATAATGCCAGAGATCATAAAATCTACAAAGCTGACAATCACTGCACTGGTGGGTACAATCAAACGCGGAAAGTAGACTTTAGAAATCAGATTGGCATTACTAATTAAACTATTGCTGCACTCACTCAAAGCAGTAGAAAAAAACTGCCAAGGTAGCATCCCCGCAAATACCAAAATTGGATAGGGTACTCCCTCTGAAGGTAGCTTTGCCAAGTTTCCAAAGACAATGCTGAATACCACCATCGTCAAAAATGGTCGGATTAGTGCCCAAGCTATGCCAATCGCAGTTTGCTTGTAGCGCACCAAAATGTCACGCCATGCCAAAAAGTAGAACAGTTCTCGATAGCGCCAGATATCTTTCCAATACTGCTGTTCGGTGCGTCCAGCTTCAATTACCAGTTCTTGTTTTGAGGTAATTTTTTCACTATTCATACACAGTAAAACTGATGCATCTATGTAATATTCCTGAAATTTAACCGATAAACTTAAAATCTTTAATACTATGACAACCCACTAACCGGGACTGCCTACGAGTAAATTCGCCAACTGAAGGATTACCCTCAGGATTAACTACCCCAACTACCTGCTGCCAAAGCTCTTGTGGTGCGGCAGAAACCTGATATGTGTGATTATCAGACTTACGAACGTGATACCATTTAGTTTCTTGACACTCTTCACACCAAAAGGATTCTAACCATTCCCCCTCAATCAGCACTGCCGTTTGAGTGGCTACTAACATTAATGCACTGCGTCTATTTATACCTCTGCTCTGTAACTGTCCTGCGTGATCGGCGAAGATCCGATATTTCTGGCTAGTACTATCTAGATAGCAACCGTGAATTGGACAACAGATTGCCCTGCGTTTAGAACGTTTCCGATTTCGAGCACACCTTTTCTGCAATTCGACCTCCCATATCAATCAACAAAATGCTAAAGGAAGGTTATCTTGGAGGGACTGAGATCATGAGACCATCGAAGCCCATCTCCTAAATTGATAACTAAGTATTTAATTAACTATTCGATTGTCCAGAATAAAAATCTACTGCAAAGCTAATTGTTTAGTTTTGCTGAGTTAATATCATTATTTTTTGTCTTTGAATTGTATTGTATCACAATTGACGACAATATTATCAGTTTCAAATAGAACAATAATTAATGATACTAACTGGATATAATTGTCAAGATTTTTATCTAGAAGTGGTGTTTTGTTTAATTGTCCACAATCTAGCTAATAACAAGCTATGAAAGTGGGAAATCTAGAATTAAATTTCCAATCTTCTTGACTAACAGAAGATGTTTCAACTTGGTAATTTTTTAGTGAAATTATTGCTCAGTATACCTCACCAGTAATCTGAATCCTTAATTGACTAGTCAATTAAAAAAGATAATTAGGTTTAATTAACTCCTGCGCTGTTCACTTGGAAGACACTGTATGTAGTATCTATTGTCTCAGCAAATACTTCAGATGGATGGCATCTAGTTTGATCTACTAATAAATCTATTTTAGATTTATTTTGTTTGCCGAGTGTTGGATTACTTCAGTTGTAGACTTACTTTTTAATAACGTACCAATCTGAGCGTAGTTATCATCGGTGCGTGCCACTACAAATATTAATAATTCCGCGATTATATTGTTGTAGCGTCACACACCCTAGAAATTGGTATCTTATTTTTCCGAAAGTCCGTTAGTGCTTGCTTTAAAGTATTGACTCTGGATGTTCTCAGGTTAATCGCCAGCTTGATAGTTGAGAATAGTTGAGAATAGGTGAGAGAAAATCGCTCAGATTATAGATAAGAGGTACGGATATTTAATGTAACCATTACTCATTACTTGTTTTTTAATCTGTATGACTTTGAGATACAGTTCGCGTATCTTCAGATGATATTGCTCGACGCAAAACATCCAAATACTGCTTGGAAATGATTTTAGGTGTGAAATGCGATCGCAAATACTGACGACCTGATTTTCCCATGCGTTCTGCTAATTGGCGATCCCGACTGAGTAGCCGAATAAATTGCGATAAACCACTGCTGTCTCCATTTTCAAACGCAACACCACAATCGGCTTCCTGAATCAACTCCCTTAGGTATGAGTCCTGGCAACAAATTGCTGCTATTGGTCGCTCTGATGCCAAAGCTGAGTAGAGTTTACTGGGAGTCACCAAATTTTCTGTTCGTTCATCCACAGTCACCAGAGATAAATCGCAAGCAGTTAAGGAGTAGGGTAATACATGCTTGTCTTGGTATGGTAGGAACATAAAGTTATCCAATCCTAGCTCTTTTACCTCTTGAATCAGTTGATCCCGTTTTGCACCGGAACCAATGCAGACGAATTGAATCGCTTCATCCCGTAATTCCTTTGCGGCTGCTAGGATCGTATCCATATCATGACAGCGACCTAAATTACCTGAATAAAGGACGGTAAATTTTGTCACTAAGTTATGTTTCCAAGCAAACCAGTTTTCTTGCTTGGCAATGGGTACAATCCAGTCTGGATCTGACCAGCTATGAATCACAGAAACCTTATCACTAATTTCTGGACAACTCATTAATATCTGTCGTCTCATGGCTGGACTCAGTACTACGATTCCACTGGCATTACGCCAAATTCGGCAATTTAAGTTTTGCCAGAACTTTGCTAACCAATGATGCTTTGGTAATACTCCCAGTGCGATCGCAATATCTGGATAAAGGTCATAAAGGACGCAGATATAGGGAATACGGAACAATAGCCGTGCTAAGTACCCCAATAATGGCAAGAATGGGGGAGCTGTTGTCACTAACAGGATATTATTTCGATTCCGAACCCGAAATAAATGCAATGCTGAACGAAAAGTATACAGAATACCATTAACTGCTTTCCCACGAATTCTCCCTATCCATAATTGAGCAGTACGCGATCGCTGAATTCTCACTCTGCCGAATTGCTCAACTCCAGGTGCATTTGCCGTCTTAAATGCATATCCTGGTTGACTAGTAAAGACTTCAATATCTATCCCCAAAAAACCCAAGTTTTTTACCAGTTCTTCTACTAACTGACCTGTAGCAGCGTAGTCAGGAGGAAAAAACTGTGTAATGACACATAGCCTAATCATCTGCTGAGTTTTCGTAGAATACTGATTTTTCCCATCCATTTCAGCAGAAACTGGCTGAAATAATTTGAGATTAATCCACTCGTTAAATCTCATCGGCTATACCCTAAATATCCTTGTTAGATAAGACCACTGATTAATACTCTGACCATCCCTTAAGTACGGCAAGCAGACCACTCCTATATAGTTATAGGAACGTAATTAAAGAGGTGTTTGGAGCTAATTTTGCCCAACTCATAACAGGTATGGATGAGACGAATTTTTCCCTCATACAAGTATCAACAGCTAAGGGGATCTGGTGTTTGAATTTCATGATATTTCTCTAAAAGCAAACCTAAATATGGATCATTTTAGAGATAGAGCATGAGGGCTAACACCCTTCATCTCGTGAGCTAAGAACATACTAAAAAGCAAACTACTTCTCAGCTTTTAGACATACCTTAAACTAGCTTTTACCTGAAGACTTTGAATGTATTCACATAGGATTTCACTTTTATTATGTAGAAGTATTAATTTTTGTATTCTTACTGTTACATGTAAGTCTGATTCAGAAGAAACATCTATCTATTTTTTTACATGTAATTTTTAACTAGATTAGCATGTTTGAGATTTACTTACAGACTTCATCAAAAATTTATATAAATAAAGCTATTGCTAGTATTATCGCTGATCTTTATCTTTCAAATACAATACATTAATTCGTAATTTTACTTAAGTATTTTGTTTTAGAGATAAATTAGAAATCTTTGTTAATACGTTATTAGATTTTAAATATCACTCTCTAAACTTCTATTTTGAATTTTAATTATATCATAAACTATACTTTCACTTTAAGCAATATTACTCAGACGAATAAAATTTATCTTTATATGAAATGGTTATATGCACTTTATTATCAGCTTAATAGCTTGATCTGGAAATTTATATGCAATACATATATGTTTCAGTGCATAATAATTTAAGCAATCGTTCCACAGTATTCAACATAGAATATAAGATTTTACGAGTTGAAATTTAGATTATGGCAGGGGTTACATAATAGACTCAAGATATCAATGTTAGTAGCCAGATTATTAGCGGTGTAGCGATGAATAACTAGTGTTTACGTGGTTGTACGATTATCGCCTTTCCTATGGCTGAAGCTTCTTTCTACTTCTAAAGTCTGTATAAATACCATTTAAGTTGTCACGAAATGATAGTGAAAAATCATGATGAGGAATAACTATTCTCAAGCCTCAAATTCTGGACAAGATAGAAATTCTGGCTCTGAATTTTCTCAGTCTCAACCTTTCCCATGGTCACAAGAGCAAGGGGATGATTGGAATTTTCGAGATTTTCTAGATATACTGAGGCGACGCTCACTAATTCTGTTGGGAGTTGCCAGTTTGGTAATGACAACTTCCGTCATTTCCCTGACTAAGCAAAAGCCTATATATGAAAGCAACTTCCGGTTATTAGTTGAACCTGTAAATGATGACACTAAGACTATAGATATAGTTAAAGATCAGAATCAAACTAAATCGAGTTTAGACTATGAAAGTCAAATCCAGGTACTAAAGAGTCCTGAATTGATTGGAGATGTGGTTAAGCGCTTAAAAGACATCTATCCAGAGATTGATTATTCTAAACTTGTAGCTTCTTTAACTATTAACCGTTTAGGAGAAACCAAAATTATCGAAGTTCGCTATCGAAATCAGAATTGGCAAAAAGCGAAAACTGTCACCAAACAAATAGCAGATGATTATCTCCAATATAGTTTGCAGAAGCGACAAACAAAATTACGACAGGGGATAGCTTTTGTAAATGAGCAATTGCCATCAATCCAACAACGAGTAGATAGAATTCAACAGGACTTGCAAATTTTTCAGCAAAGGAATGATTTTGTCGATCCAGAAACCCAGACAGGGCAAATCAATAATCAAGTTAGTATTTTATCTCAACAAAGGTTAGCCATAGATCAACAATTAGCCCAAGCTCGTGGAAATTTGGGTAGTTTACGTCAGCAAAATGGAGAATTAGTTGCACTTAATGATGCAAACTTATATCAACAGCTAACTGTTCAATTGCAAGAGTTGGATGCTCAGATAGCTCAAGAGTCGGCTCGTTTTCAAGGGGAAAATCCGACTATTTTGGCATTAAAGGATAAAAGGAATAATTTATTGCCTTTACTACGTCAAGAAGCAGAGCGCTCTATGGCAATCAAGGTTGCGGCTGCTACAAATCAAGTTGAAGCTTTGGAGATACAAAATCGGGAATTAGCCAAAGCTGAAGAAAAACTAGAACAAAAGCGGAAACAGTTGCCAATTTTGACGCGTAAATATACGGAAATGCAGCGTGGATTACAAGTTGCAACTGAAAGCTTGAATCGGTTTCTTGCTACCCGTGAAGCTCTACAAATTCAGATATCCCAGACGGAATTACCTTGGCAGTTAATTCAACCACCTAGTCAGCCGCAAAATCCTGTATCTTCTGATACTAAGCGAAGTTTATTAATGTCTTTTCTAGGAAGTCTGGCTTTGGGAATTGGTGTTGCTTTGTTAATTGAAAAGCTTGATAATACTTACCATACACCCTTAGAACTCAAGGAAAAGGTTAAGCTACCGTTGTTAGGTATTATTCCTTACGAAAAACAACTACATACTGGACAAGATCGCTTGACTAAACAACAAGCTGCGGTAGTCAGGTCATCTGATTCGTTAGGTGAGAAAGTTCCAGATTTAGGGTTCATAGCTTTTGATGGTTACGATGGCTACTCTGTCAAGTTTATTGAAGCCTTAAGGGTGCTGTATACGAATATTCAGTTTCTCAGTTCTGATCGACCTGTTCATTCGGTTGTGGTTAGTTCGGCAATGAGTGGTGATGGCAAGTCTACGATCGCATTCCATCTAGCTCAGGTGGCAGCGACAATGGGGCAACGTGTATTGTTGGTGGATGCAGATTTGCGTCAACCACAAATTCATCAGTTAGCAAATTTAAATAACCTTTGGGGATTGAGTAATTTAATTTCAACAAATTTACCTCTAAATGAGGTGATTCAAAAGATACTTTGGATGAAACAATTGTCTGTAATTACCTGTGGTCCGATACCACCTGATCCGGCTAAGTTACTGTCCTCTCAAAAGATGAGGCTATTAATGGAGGAGTTCCATAAAAACTTTGATTTGGTGATTTATGACGCTCCTGAGTTGGTGGGGTTAGCGGATGCTAATCTGTTGCTACCACATACTAATGGTCTTTTGTTGGTGGCAAGGATGGGTAAAACTGACAGTTCGCTGTTGAAGCGATCGCTTGATAACTTGAAGCTGTCTCGGATGAATATTTTGGGTGTTGTTGGCAATGGTTAATTTGCTAACTCTTCAAGCATGGAGGTTGGCTTGAGATTGTAACCATGGATCTACAGGTTGTCCATCTTTGCGACGCAGTTCGATTTCGACTGTCATCACTTCTTTAGAACCGGGAGGGGCTGGTTTTTGGTGAAAAACGATGTCATAGTCCATAGGATTGTGGTTACGTTCGGTGAGCCAGTCGTGAACCTTAGTAGTTGCAAAAAATGATTGCCCTTGTTGGAACATTTGGGTAATCTGCATTTGTAGTGAGTAGGGATTTAAGCGACCCATTTCTGTTACCTTTGTCAAGTAGATTGGTGATTAATATATTGGCATATAAGTAGGTGGGTGTTGAAAATTGTCGTTATGACAAGGCAGTAGGTGTTACCCTGAGCTTGTCGTACCTTACCTGCGGTACGCTCCGCTCCGGCTCCGCACTGAGCAAGGCTCAGAAAAATCGGTAGCCGTAGGGCAGTAGGGGTAAGCGCAAACATTTGGGGTGGCTGTGCCTCCTGTTAGGGTTTGTAAGAAGACTTTGAAGTTAATTTACATTACGTTACATAGCGGAAACTTTTTTAGGGGCTTCCGCCTAGGCTGTTGACTTTGTTGAAAATTGGGCGATTTTTGGTACTTTTGTTCGTGAGGTTTAATCCCTCGTTAAAACCCTACCAAAATAAAGGTTTCAGCCAAATATCGCGCTTCTGGTTTGGGTGAAATATAAACCATGTCAAACAACCGTTTGCCCCTACTGAATAAAAACCGCTATATGCTAATTTAAGGATACCTCTCTACAATTTCCCCTGTTTTTTTTGTACCGAAATATATAAACTAATGACTATTGACTACTGAGCAATGGATCATTAGTAAGAATTAATTGCGAATGAATAAAAAGTGGTTTCAAATTGGTTTAGCGAGTATATTTTTGCTATCACTAGTACTGAGATTTTGGGGACTGGCAAGATTTAATACTTTGGTTTTTGACGAAGTTTATTATGCCAAGTTTGGTAACGATTATCTCACGGGTGTGCCGTTTTTTGATGGTCATCCACCTTTAGGAAAGCTAATTATTGCTGTTGGTATTTGGCTTGGTAGTCATGTTCCTTGGTGGCAGGACATTGTAAATGGCTTAACTGGCTCAATGCGATCGCCTATGAGCTATCGTTGGCTAAATGCGTTGTTTGGCTCGTTTATTCCGATGATTTTGGCTGGGATTGCTTATCAAATTAGCCAGCGTCGCAGTTATAGTTTAGTTGCTGGTTTGTTTGCTGCTTGTGATGGGATTTTTTTGGTAGAGTCTCGCTATGCTTTAATCAATCAGTATATAGTCATTTTTGGACTGTTGGGTCAGTATCTTTTATTACTGGCTTTGAACTATCAACAACGATATAATCCTTTCAGATATTTCCTCTGCTTAACTTTAGCGGGTGCTGCTTTCGGTGCTTCAATTGGTACTAAGTGGAATGGTGTATTTTACTTGGGAGGAGTTTATATACTTTGGGTAATCGCTTGGTTGATTCGCTGGTTACAATCATCTAAGTTTGTAAATGCTACTGCAAATTTTATCGATGCTGATACTCGCCAAAGCTATCAACAATATAATTCACCTTTTATATTAAATTTTGTCACTAGGCATAGATATACTAACTTCACGCCTCTAGAAAATCTGACGAAGTTACACTTTACACATATTTTTGCCTTTTTAGCCGTTATTCCGGCTGCCATTTACGGGTTGATTTGGATCCCTCATCTGCGCTTGGATACCCGCTACAATTTTATTGAAGTTCACAGACAAATTTTCTCTTTTCATGAGCGTTTAGGTGGTAACACAGCGGGAGTACATCCCTACTGTGCAGCCTGGTATAAATGGCCCCTCTTAACTCGTCCAATCGCGTATTTATATGAGACAGCACATAGTTTTACAGATCCATTACCTGTAATGGGACCACCTCTACCAGCAGGTGTGGGTAAGGCTATTTATGATGTTCATGCAATGGGGAACCCATTTTTATGGTGGTTTGCTTTCGCGGCAATTATGTTTCTTTTAGTTTTGCTGGTATGGGGATTTCTGGAACCTTTGATTAAGATAAATCGTTTAGTTTTACCTGTTTCGTTAAACACAGAAACTTGGATTGCTTTATATTTAGTGGTGAATTATTTTGTAAATCTCTTACCTTGGGTCAGGGTTAGTCGTTGCGCTTTTATTTACCATTATATGACTGGAGTGGTGTTTGCGTTTTTAGCGATCGCATTAATTGTAGAACACTGTCTTCGTAGTTATCTGCTACCGTTACGCTTTGCTGGTGTTAGTATTATTTTCGTGATTTTAACTGCTTTCATCTTTTGGATGCCGATTTATTTGGCTTTACCCATGACTTCATCTGCTTATCATATGCGAATGTGGTTTCGTTCTTGGATTTGATGATCTAGATTCATGCTCTAAATTATGGCACCAAATCAGTCCAATCAAAATTTATGACTTGACAAAAACCACGCGATATACTGGTTCGCCTTTTTCCAAAGTAAATATTTCCCGTTCAGTCGCAACAGGTAGGGGATTTTCCGGCAACCACTCAGCATCACCTTGACGGAAAAACCCCGGATTTTCCGAAAAGCGATCGCGCATTTCCACCGCAACGAATTTTATATCCGATTGCAAGAACACAATTCCCCCAGGTGCAAGGTATTCAGCTAATTCACTAACTAGTTCTGGTTGCACTACGCGACGTTTTGCGTGACGATTTTTAAACCACGGATCGGGAAATTGAATAGAAACCCGTTGTAATGTACCGGGAACTAAGCAAGATAGCAAAGGTTTTAAGGAAATATTCGCATTACAAAACAAGCAATGCATATTTTGAAGCTTTAATTCATCACGTCGCTTGTTAACGTCCTCTACCAACGGTTCCCGAATTTCCAAACCTAAAAAATTCCAGTTGGTCTCTAATTGTGCCATCTCCAAGATAAATTTTCCCCTAGCACAACCTATATCTAAATGTAGCGGTTGATGAGGTTTACCATAGATTTTATCCCATTCCAAAGGGTTAGCAGGTGTTTGGTATTTATCTGCGAGGGGATTAACATGTTGACGAACTCGAATTTTTGCCAAAGATATATTCTCCAGTTATCAGTAAACAGTAAAGAATTATGTATTTATATTTAGTTTCAAGTTATTTCTCAAAGTATTTTTCCCGATTAAGCGCCAGAACAACTGTTCTCTCCAACGCTGGAATTATGATCTGTGTTAATTTTTATTTGGGAAATTACTTAAATTACCCACCATATACGCTGAATAACTGATAAATGATAACTGTTCACTGATTTAAATTTTCCATAAGCAGAGCATTCCAGCTAGAGCTATACTACTTGTAAAAAGACTTTTTTTACACCTACATTATAAAATCATACTTCTATTCAATGACTCCTAATTTTCGCTTTGCGGTAGTCAGTGATTTACATGTCGCTCTTTCCCACACTATTTGGGATCATCCTAGTCGCTTCCATTTAGTCGAAGTGAGTATTCCAGCATTTGAGAGTATCCTGGAACATTTAACACAACTAGATTTAGATTTTCTCCTATTACCTGGTGACTTAACTCAGCATGGTGAATCAGAGAATCATCAATGGTTACAAGAACGTTTAGCACATCTGCCATTTCCCACCTATGTGATTCCAGGAAATCACGATGTTCCAGTTTTAGAAGCCGATCAGCAGTCGATTGGTTTTCACGATTTTCCCCATTATTATCGCAAATTTGGTTACGAAAATACAGACAAACTCTACTATACTTCTCATCTGCTTCCAGGAGTGCGTTTAATTGGGCTAAATTCTAATAATTTTAATGCCAAAGGGGAGCAAATTGGCTGTTTAGATGCGGAACAATTACTGTGGTTAGAGGAGGTTTTAGCTGCTGCAAAAGACGAACTAGTATTAGTGATGGTTCATCATAATGTAGTTGAACATCTACCCAATCAATCAAATCACGCAATGGCGAGTCGCTATATGGCAGCAAATGCGACTCAACTATTAGAAATACTGCAACGTTACGGTGTCAAATTAGTATTTACCGGGCATTTACATGTCCAAGATATTGCTTATAGTAATGGTGTATATGATATTACTACAGGCTCCTTGGCAAGTTACCCACACCCCTACAGAATTATCAACTTTTCCGAAGATCTATCAGGTAAACAGCAATTAACAATCACATCCCATCGAGTTGAATCAGTCCCAGATTTTCCCAACCTCCAATCATATTCTCGGAAATGGATGGGCGATCGCAGTTTTTCGTTTATGGTAAGATTATTAACATTACCCCCTCTGAGTCTTCCTGTTTCCCAAGCTGAACAGTTAGCACCAAATTTACGAGAATTTTGGGCAGAAATTGCCGATGGGGATGCATTATTTGATCACCAGAATTTTCCCCAAAAGGTGCGAGATTATTTCCATCAATTTAGCGCTGTGAATTCCTCTGGAGTACCAAGATTGATAGATAACAACGTTTCATTATCGCTGTGACACTGAAAATTGGTTAAAAGGTAAAAAGTAGTTAATGACTGAGAAGAAAAAAGGTATTTGGTGGAAATATAGCCTTTTGTTAGTAGTTCTGATTGCTATCAGTCCAGTGATACATTTTGTCAATCAGGCGCGACGAGGACATCCACTGGATATAAACTACTTTTGGTCAGAACTGTCACCGCTGGCATTATTTGGGCAGGGTTTATATAACGGGAATGGTGGGAAAGATTGGAAAATTGGACAATCGAAGTTAAATTTGCTCACTGCAAACGAAGCGCGATCGCGTGATCAATTAAACGCTTTTGCTCTAGAATTAGTCAACCGCGATCGCACTCTCAATCAAACTGGTAAATTAACTTTAGATAGTCTGCTCACAGAAACTGCCCAACGTCATGCAGAAGACATGAGTCAGCGTAACTACTTTAACCATGTCACACCTGAAGGGAAGAACCCACGCGATCGCTTTTTAGCTTCAGGGGGCAGTA
This sequence comes from Calothrix sp. PCC 6303, assembly GCF_000317435.1. Classification (NCBI taxonomy): domain Bacteria; kingdom Bacillati; phylum Cyanobacteriota; class Cyanophyceae; order Nostocales; family Calotrichaceae; genus Calothrix; species Calothrix sp. PCC 6303. The sequence continues at coordinate 3,643,176 of NC_019751.1, read as the reverse complement.
AACTAGTTGCTGTTGGTGAAAATATTTCCCAAAGTGGCAATAAAGGTGCAAGTTTTACATACGGTATTGCTGAGGAACTCCAACGCGGTTGGATGTACAGCAACGGACATCGGGAAAATTTATTAACAAAGAAATATAAAAAATTCGGTTACGGTATAGCTACTTCACCAAATGGGAAATTGTATGCAGTCCAAATGTTTACAGATTAGGGAATTAGGCTATTGGTGCTTATTAGCTAATTGAGTTAACTAAAAACTACTATCAGAAATCCAGTTCTAAAAAAAATCGCTGCGTTGAGATACCCGACTTTTTTAAAAAAGTCGGGTATCTAGTTTATTAGACTAGATAAAATTGCATAATCCCTTAACTGTCAACTATATCGCAACCTTAGTAATGTAAATTGATTAACTTATAACTTTCGCTTATTTACCATCTAACCTGCACACTTAAAAAGTTTTAAACCAAGTCTTGCACTTTATTTAATCTACATTCCTTAAAATATCTAGCTTTCATCGGCAACTTCCGCAGACTTATAATCCTTAGGAATCACCAACACTTTATCAACACGATTCCCATCCATATCCATCACTTCAAAGCGCATTCCTTGCCACTCAAAATGGTCAGCAGCAGCCGGAATTCGTCCCAGTTGAGTAATCACAAATCCACCTAATGTTTGGTAGCTGCCTCTATCTTCAGAGTGTAGTTCGTCAACATCAAATAGTTCTAAAAACTCATCAACTGCCAACATTCCATCTAATAACCAAGTTCCATCTTCACGCTGAATAATTTGTGGATCATCTTGATCTTCCATTGTGGGGACATCTCCAACAATTTCAATCATCACATCATTGAGGGTGACAAGTCCTTGGATAACTCCATATTCATCCACCACTAAAGCCATGTGGGTGACGGTTTGTTTGAACATTTCCAGAACTTTTAAGCCACGGGTACTTTCTGGCACAAATACTGGCTGCCTTAAACCCACAGTTAAGTCCATCTGTTGTCCCGTGAAACAACGTGCCAGTAAGTCAGTTACTGGAATTACTCCCAAAACATTATCCAGCCCACCTTGACACACTGGGTAGCGAGAATAACCACTTTCAATAATTTTCTGGCGATTTTCTTCGGCTGTATCTTCCAAATCTAGCCAAACAATATCAGGACGTGGTGTCATTAAAGCACTAACTGGGCGATCGCCTAAACGGAAAATACGTTCAACCATATCTTGCTCGGCTTCTTCAAATGTCCCTTCTTCTGTTCCTTGCTCAATTAGAACTTTAATTTCTTCTTCTGTCACTTGGGGTTCGGTGGAGGGTTTAATTCCTAATATGCGGAGAATAGTTTCAGTAGAAGCACTAAGCAAATAAACAATAGGAGTAGTAATCTTAGACAGCAGTTGCATCGGTAATGCCAGAACTGATGCGATCGCTTCCGGGTGATTAAGCGCTAAACGCTTAGGAACTAGTTCACCTAAGATCAATGTTAGGTATGTAATAATGAGAATCGCAAATCCTTTTGATACTTGCTCCTGATAACTTGGGGTAAGACTAATGGAGCTTAGTAAAGGTTGCAATCTTTTGGCAATAGTTTCTTCACCATATGCACCCGACAGAATCGTCAACAGTGTAATCCCAATTTGGACAGTACCCAAAAATTTATTGGGGGAAGATGCTAAATTCAGTGCCGCACGAGCTTTTAGATCACCACGCTCTGCCAAATGTTGCAAGCGTGCTTTGCGCGAGGACAAAATCGCCAACTCTGACATAACAAATAAGCCATTGGCGAGAACCAATAAAAGAATAATTAAAATTTCGACTGCTGATGACATTCTGATGTGTTGCCGATCACGGCGGCGGACTTTGCTTAACTTTAAATTATTACTATCTTGTATTCAAGGTGATGAATACACTATTGAACAAGAATAATTATGTTCTACCAATAATTAAGGATTACAGGGTTTTGAATAGGCGAAGGTTGTAAGGCTCAACTCATATAGGGAGGTGCTTTCGACTTAATTTATAATTCTTTACATTTTTTATTTCGCCCATCTTACCCGTAATTGACAAAGCCATAGTCAAGAAGAGGAAAGGGCTTGCTCCCCCCGCCTCTTCAGTCAACCTTGCCCCCTAGCGGCGAGGTGTTTGAGATCGTCGATCATTGAAGAGTTAAATTGATTTAGTTTAATTATTGGCAGTTTCATGATGGAGCTAAAGATACCTATACAAGAGTCCCTTGCTCAACGCGATCGCTTAGAGACATCAATGTAAATAAAATATCCGAAATAAGCATAAATATTTTCACAAATTTCTAATTCCCCTTTCCAAACCCTGACAAACCCCAGTTAGAAAATCTAAATCCAAAGTAGCAATTGTATCGCTAGGTTCGTGGTAATAGGGATTTCGCATATCCGCAGTATCTGTCACCAAAATAGCTGGATAACCTAAATCCCAAAAGGGTGCGTGATCACTTCTACGTGTCTGGCGGACAATCAAGCCACGATTTGGCACAGGTAGCCACTGACTAGGGATACCAACCTTCCGCATACCACGACTAACACCAATTAAGTCGCCTAAAGTTCTCCAAGTGCCAATTAAAGCAATAAAATTACCTTTATGGGGATAAAACTTTTCTAAAGGTGGTGGATATACTTGAGAATGATCTTCCTGACTGCGATATCCCAGCATTTCCAAAGACAACATCAGACGTAAAGATTGCTGCTCTTGCTTGAGTTTAGCTGCATAACTAGCACTACCAAGTAAACCATATTCCTCCATATCAAAGGCTACTAAGCGTAGGGGATACTTGGTAGGTGCGGAGGCAAATATTCGTGCCAACTCCAGTAAAACAGCAACACCTGTAGCGTTGTCGTCAGCCCCAGGTGAACCAGGTACCGCATCATAATGAGCACCAATCAAAATAGGTGGTAAAGTGACTTTGGCAAATTTTGGATCACAAGGTAAATTCAGAATAAGGTTGCGACAGATTTTGCTGCGGACTTCAAAGGTGTGGATTTCCACACTTCCCCATTGCAAAAATTGCTGCTGAATGTATTGTTGGACTAAGAAATGTCCTCCGGAAGCGATATAAGGGTCGCGTTCTCGGACAATATGTGTTAGGTGAGTTTGAAGTTGTTGATTTAAATTCACAAAGCTGATGATTCGCGCAATAAACCCACGGTTCCCTGGGATACTCTTTACGAGGACTGCCACCACCGCATAATAACTGAAAAATAACTAAATTCTAGATTATGAGTCAAAATCCTCAGTAATATTTTTAATACATACAGCTTTATTTGTAATGTTAATTTTGTGATGTTAACTTTGGACATCGCAACTGCAAGATAGAATAAATCAAGCATTGGTTCAGTGACAATAAATTCTTGATATTAAGACGTTAGGAGAAGAGCAACGCATGGGCAAGGTAGTCGGCATTGACTTGGGTACGACAAACTCAGTAGTTGCCGTCATGGAGGGAGGAAAACCAGTTGTGATTGCCAATGCAGAAGGTACGCGAACAACTCCCTCCGTGGTGGGCTTTAGCAAAGATGGTGAACGTGTTGTAGGACAAATGGCACGTCGGCAAACTGTCCTCAACCCTCAAAATACTTATTTTGCTATCAAACGTTTTATCGGGCGCAAATATGCCGAACTAAACCCGGAATCGAAGCGCATTCCCTATACTGTTCGCAAAGACGAAGTGGGTAATATTAAGGTTGTTTGCCCACGTTTAAGTAAGGAATTTTCCCCCGAAGAAATTTCGGCGATGATTCTCAAGAAGTTGGCAGATGATGCTAGCCGTTATTTAGGTATGCCTGTAACTGGTGCTGTGATTACAGTTCCGGCATATTTTAATGACTCCCAACGCCAAGCCACCAGGGATGCTGGGAGAATTGCTGGTTTAGATGTACTCAGAATTCTCAACGAACCCACGGCAGCTTCTTTGGCGTATGGTTTAGATCGGGGAGAAAGTGAGTTAATCTTGGTGTTCGATTTGGGTGGTGGCACCTTTGATGTCTCAATTTTGGAAATCGGCGACGGTGTGTTTGAAGTGAAATCCACCAGCGGGGATACCCAACTAGGGGGGAATGACTTTGATAATAAAATTGTGGGCTGGTTGGCAGAACAATTTTTAGAGACGGAAGGGGTAGACTTACGTAAGGATAGACAAGCCTTACAGCGATTAATGGAAGCAGCAGAGAAAGCCAAAATTGAACTTTCTGCCGTCAGCGTCACCGATATCAATTTACCCTTTATTACCGCCACCGAAGACGGACCAAAACATATCGAAACTCGCTTAACGCGATCGCAGTTTGAATCCCTATGCGATGATCTCGTTGGACGTGTTCGCAATCCTGTAAAACGTTCCCTCCGCGACGCTGGTTTAACCCCAGAAGACATTGATGAGGTGGTTTTGGTGGGAGGTTCCACCCGAATGCCCATGATCAAGCAATTAATTGAAGCTTTAATTGGCATCGAAGCAAACGAAAATGTCAACCCTGACGAGGTTGTGGCGATTGGTGCCGCAATTCAAGCTGGGATTTTGGGTGGCGAACTCAAAGATATTCTACTTCTGGATGTCACCCCCCTTTCCATCGGTTTGGAAACAATTGGCGGTGTTGCCAAAAAACTCATTCCCCGCAACACAACCATCCCGGTACGCCGTTCGGATATCTTCTCCACGTCCGAAAACAACCAGAACACTGTGGAAATCCACGTAGTTCAAGGTGAGCGGGAAATGGCAAGCGATAACAAGTCCCTGGGACGTTTCAAGCTATATGGCATTCCCCCAGCCCCCAGAGGTATTCCCCAAGTCCAGGTATCATTTGATGTGGATGCTAACGGTATTCTCCAAGTTACAGCATTAGACCGCACCACTGGAAGAGAGCAAAGCATTACAATTCAAGGAGCCTCCACCCTCAGCGAATCAGAAATTAACCTGGCAGTGCGAGAAGCGGAGAAATTCGCCGAAATCGATCGCCAACGCAAAGAAAAAGTCGAAAAACGTACCCGTGCCGAAACCCTAATTCAGCAAAGTGAAAGACAACTGCGAGAAATCGCCCTAGATTTCGGGATGCAATTTGCCCGCAGCCGCCGCACCTCCATTGACAACATCTGTCGGGAATTGCGGGAAGCCCTCCAAGCTAATGATGAGCGAGGTATCGATCAAACCTACGCCGATTTGCAAGATGCCCTCTACGAACTTAATCGGGAAGTTCGTCAATATTACGCCGACGACGAAGATGACGATTTATTTGGCACCATCAAGGATATTTTCACAGGTGGTGACAAAGATGACCGCGATGATTCCCGTGGTTATGGTCGCAGCACCTATAGTGGCGATAGCTATAATCGTGATTATGGCAAAGATCGTAACAGCTATGGACAGGATAATTACGGTCGAGATGCTGGCAGAAACCAAGATAATTATGGTCAAGACTCCAATCGAGATCGAGGACGCGGTAACTACAACGATGCCAGCTATAGACGTACTTCTGAAGGTGGATTAGGCAGCGGTAAACAGCGTAGTGATTCTCGTGGAGGAACACCACGTCCTACTTATCAAGATAATTGGGATGACGATGATGACTGGCTATAAATAGTAAGGGTGACTAAATCTCACGAAGAAAGTTGACTTTTCAGCCCCTTTAACAATAAACCTACGGTGTACACGCAAGTATAATACCGACTTGTGTGTACAAAAGAGCTTGTTCTGACTGGAGGCGGAGCCAAAGGATAAAGGATATGCATTCCTTGCCGGAGACAAGGAACGAGTTAGAGAAAAGATATTGAGTGAAAATTGAGCCTCTAGAAAAGCACTAAGAGGCAACATTTGCTTATTTTGCTAACAGGGCGGGTTTTCCGCCTTTACGTTAGTAAATATATTTGTCTATTCTAAAAATAATTCCGTTAATACGGAATTTAGATTTAATATTTTGTAATCAGTAACTAAAGTGTCAACAATTCTAAACCAAAGTTAGCTTTGAACGTTCTTTAAATCCCTATATCAAAAAAAATAAAATCTCAGATATCAATTAAAACTAGTGACTATGCCGCAGAATTTGCAGAATTTTCGTGATTATTACGAAATTTTGGGAGTAACCAAAGATGCATCCTACGATGACATCAGAAAAGCTTACCGAAAATTAGCGCTGCAATACCATCCTGATCGTAACCAGGGTAATGCTCAAGCTGCTGAAAAATTTAAGGATATTAACGAAGCAAAAGAAGTTCTTTTAGACGAAGCTAAACGCTCTCAATACGACGAGTTTAGCCGCTACTGGAAGCAAAAGGGCTTTTCCTCCCAAAAAACTCCCAAAGTCAAAACTTGGGGAGGTAATGGTAATAGTCGAACTGATAACGGTGAAGTAGATCCTAGCCAGTTTGATAGTTTTGATAGTTTTATCAATCAGGTGATGGGTGTAAATAGTAGCACTCGTAAGACAACATCAACTAACACTGATCCTTTCCGCGAACCAAATCGGAAAGTTGCCTATACACCCAATCCACGTCCTAGTCGTCGTGATATCGAAGCTAGACTGACTGTTCCCCTAGAAAAGGCTTACAATGGTGGTTTAGAAAGAATTCGTCTTGAAGATGGACGTTCTTTAGAGGTAAATATGCCTGGTGCTATGGTGACAGGTCAAACTATTCGCCTCCGCGATCAAGGCATTAATGGTGGTGATTTATACCTAAAAATCACCGTTGAACCTCATCCACTATTTAAACTCGAAGGTACCAATATTTTCTGTCAGGTACCCGTGACACCCAGTGAAGCTGTACTTGGTGGGCAAGTTGAAGCCCCAACCCTAGATGGTCCGGTGAAAATGAGTATCCCCCAAGGTGTACGCTCTGGTCAAAGATTTCGTCTGGCAAATAAGGGTTATCCTCAAGAAAATGGCAAACGTGGCGATCAGTTGGTGGAAATTCAAATAGTTACACCTAAAACTATTACCCAAGAAGAACGGGAACTTTACGAGAAGCTAAGACAAATCGAAACTTTCAAACCCCGTGCAGATTTTATTCGCTAATTAAGTAATAGTGCAAAATTAATCATACATTCCGAAACAGGCTGTAGGCAGTTGGGGTAAGTAACTCACCAATCAGCGAAGAAAGAATATAGTGGACAAATGGCAGGTTAAAATACGTGTCATTAGTCCCGCTTATACTATCTATAATTTATTCGTCATCTTATGCTAATTGCTAAGGCTGGGGCTGATAATCAAACACAGAGGGCAAAAATTCTAGCTAAATTCGCCCTGAAAATAATTTATTCACAAAAATTTACTATTTTTTTGTCAAAATATTTCAATGATATTGGCGCTACCGTCTGATAGATAATTATGATTTTAATGAATGTAGATAATAAATATACCTTATGACTACTAAGTGGCTTGAACTAAAATTTATTGTGTCTATATAGGCAACTTTTCTGCGTCCCGCAACTAGGGGGAAACACTGAAAAATCAAGCTTTTTTACTTGCTAGACGAGAATTAGCCCTCCAATTAATTATGCGATCGCTACATCAATCCGATGACATTCTTAAACTCAGCATGTTTTTATTTCCAGCAAAATCGGAAATATAGTCATTCTGACTATGACTTAGAAAAGTTTTTATAGTGATATTTTTGCAACTACCCTATGCACTTTTGTAGCCAGTGAGCTAATATTGTTACTCTTGAGTACCAAATGACTTGTGAATTGATTAAAATACGTTGTATACAATAAAAATAGTTTGTGTTTACTGATTTCAGCAAAGCACTAACAAACCATTAAAATTAAATAAGCTAAATTTGAATAAATCTGCCCAATGGGTTGAATTTATCTAAAACTAAACTACTTAGTTAAAGTCAAGCGTATCCTATTCCTCAGAATGAAACATCTGAAGCGGTATACCAGAATACAAGACATAAACAAGAGCTAGTAGTGTACATAAATGGATTAAACAGCAACAAACTTAGAGGTGAAAGGTTTTTTCCTGGCATCCACATTAGTGATGTCTGCTAACTAGTATCAACTTATCCTAAAGATTGATTGAAAGCTGTTAACAACAGCACATTTTGTCACCTGCGGCTAAGTTGAGTAAACATAGTCTAAAAAGTCAGGATCAATTACATACTTAAGTATTTAATTAAGGAAATACCAAAATGAATGCAGGCAAGCTAATAGTGCAGTTGATCTAAATTATCCTCTCGCTAGATAATTGGTGTTTTAGTAGACCCAATAAAGTTGACTAAAACATCTGTACTCGATTTTAAAAATCGAAGTACCTTGCCGTAAGTTCCAAAAATGTTCGGCTAAGTCAGGTCGTAACAACCTGGTTGCATGTCTTTTTGGTAAAACAGACTTGGACTTTTTTGATTAGTTTGTAAGTGAAACACAAAAAGCGTGCATTTTTTGTGAAACAGGCTACAATCGGAACAGTCTTTACAAAAGTGTTTCCTAAACACAATATTTGGTTGTAATGGATTAATGCTTTGAGAAAGACAAGTCTTTTGTAGACTAACAAGTTCAAAGCTAACAAGTTCAAAGCTTTGTTATCTACCAACATTGATATTATTTACTAAGATGGGGGAGTTAACTAGAAATTTTCTGTCACCAAGTAAAGCTCTTAAATATAGGTTTGTTTGTGATGACAGCGACAATTTAGTTATCACTCTGAGATCCTGAAACATAAGGTAATATTCAGCCTCATGTTTCAATTATTCTCATCTATTACATTTGGAAAATTCATTCAACAAAATTTCCCGAAGTGTGTTAGAACTTCCGAAAACATCTTAATGTAAATTAGTCATAAACCTCTTTAATGAGGTGAAAGATAAACCGCCGATTTTAACAGCGGTACATTCATAGTCTTGAGTAATCGATTCTGCAAGGAGCATGAGGAACGCGGCATGAACCAGGCTAACAACGTACTCGAAAATATCTATCAGCCTGAAGTAGCAATTATCGGTCAGCCTGATATCGAGTTAGAAGAGCTTTTAATTGAAGATGAAGACGATTTACTACTCACTGATGAAGGCGATGACGAGTTTATAGACTCTCAGTCTGATGAGGACGACACCAAGCCTGGAAAAGGTGTAAAGTCACGTCGTCGAGCACAGGCGAAAAAGAAGCACTATACAGAAGATTCGATTCGTCTTTACTTGCAAGAAATTGGTCGAATTCGACTTCTACGTGCGGACGAAGAAATTGAATTGGCACGGAAAATTGCTGATTTATTGGAATTAGAGCGTATCCGTGAAAAATTATCCCAGCAGCTAGATCGTGATCCTAAAGATAGCGAATGGGCTGAAGCTGTACAGGTTCCTCTACCACAATTCCGCTACCGTCTGCATATCGGTCGTCGGGCAAAAGATAAGATGGTGCAATCCAACTTGCGACTTGTGGTTTCAATTGCCAAGAAATACATGAATCGTGGTTTATCCTTCCAAGATTTGATTCAAGAAGGTAGCCTTGGTTTGATTCGTGCGGCAGAGAAATTTGACCATGAAAAAGGTTACAAGTTCTCAACATACGCAACATGGTGGATTCGTCAAGCTATTACAAGGGCAATTGCAGATCAATCCCGCACTATTCGTCTACCTGTCCACTTGTACGAAACCATTTCCCGGATCAAGAAAACCACCAAGCTGTTGTCTCAGGAGATGGGACGTAAACCAACCGAAGAAGAAATCGCTACTCGGATGGAAATGACCATTGAAAAGTTGAGGTTCATTGCTAAATCTGCCCAGCTACCAATTTCTTTGGAAACACCCATTGGTAAAGAGGAAGATTCTCGCTTAGGTGACTTTATTGAGTCTGACGGTGAAACACCTGAAGATCAAGTATCTAAAAACTTGTTACGGGAAGATCTAGAAAAAGTTCTTGATAGCCTCAGCCCTCGTGAACGGGATGTTTTGCGTTTACGTTACGGTTTAGATGATGGCAGAATGAAAACTTTGGAAGAGATTGGGCAAATTTTCAACGTTACTCGTGAACGTATTCGCCAAATTGAAGCGAAAGCGCTACGCAAGTTACGTCACCCCAACCGGAACAGTGTTTTAAAAGAATATATCCGTTAACAGTTATCGGTTTGATAGGACATGAAACTAACATGTCCTATATTTTTAACGGTACGCGAAAGTCCCCACCCTCAATATTTAGTTGCTAATCCTTAGTTAAGCTTTAACAAACCAACTAAAAAGCCTGGCGGCGCAATTATGCACCACCAGGCTTTCTAGTTTTTATACTTTTCTAGTTCCGCACTATCCTCAGTTTAGAGGATACCCCAGAAGTGCAAGAAACCTTGACCTGAGAACAATTCAATCAAAGCTGCTGCTACAAAACCTATCATAGCCAAGCGACCATTCCAAACTTCTGCTTGAGGTGTGAAGCCCCAGCGCCAAGCGTTGCGATTTTCGTTTACGGGTGTGGTTACTTTATTTGTAGTTTGCATAATTGTTACTCCCAGAAGGAATTACGAAGTTTTATTGCTCTATGTAAACTAATATAACAAAGATTTTAATTGTTGCATAAGTTTACATATACAGAAATATTATTGCAATTTGCAATTGTTCTTATTTTACTTATTGATAGTATTTGTCGCTTGGTCAAGTAGAAAAAAAAAGACGTTCCGGTGAAACGTCTCTAGTAGTTTGTCAATTTTATTTTGACGGTTGTAGAGACGTAACATTCCTACGTCTCTACACCGTCATTTTTATCGTGTGAATCACGGATATATAGATAAAGAAGACCACGGCGATTAAAATCGTTTAGCCTGGGTGCCGCCCGTACAGATAGATAGGTCTGATGATTTATTTTTTGGATTTGATTTTACTTTAATTCCATAACCGTAGTTACTTTCTCATCACGGTTAGGAACCAGAATGCGTAATCCACCACCGTAGGTATCACTCTTGGTATCTTTGGTTGATATTGGGATGCTAGAGACAGGAATCTTGATGATGCGTTGTTGATTTGTAATTAAAACAATTTCGGGAACAGAACTGGTTTTAACAATTCCTGCCAAGTTATCAGTTTTACTCAATTTCAAAGATTGCGCTCCCAAATCACCACGATTTGCACGAGGTAGTTGGGTGACAGCCATACGTTTAGCATATCCTTCTTCAGTCACAATCAAAAAGTCATCATTCATTGCCAAAGCTAAACCACCAGCCATACGCTGTTGTTTGCCCAAACGTAAAGCTTGTAACCCCATAGCTGCGCGTCCCATAGCTGGCAATTGTAAATCGTTGATTTCAAAGCGGAGCATTCTGCCGCCAGAACTAGCAATAATCATTTGCTCACCAGGATTAACAAACTTAGTTAACAACAATTCATCATCGTCCTTTAGCTTCAAAACGGTGGCACCGCGTCGAGTAATTCCCATTAACTCCGTAGCTGCTAGGCGCTTAATTCGTCCTTGCTTTGTGAGGAGAATCATTTCTTGCTCAGAAAGCAAAAAGCGGTTAATGATTCCTTCTTGGGTTCCCTGGGCAGTGCTGGTGAGCAAAGTAATTAGGGGAGTACCCCGTGTATTTTTCCCGGTGGCAGGTGAAATTTCATTTATACCAATGGGGTAGACTTTACCCCCACTAGTAATTACCAAAACATCTTGATTGGTTTCCGTTTGCAAGGTGTTGATAATGAAGTCGTTTTCGGGGATACCGTTATCAATCTTGGATTTGCGATTAGCGGGTTGTCGTCTGACGTAACCGCGATGGGTGAATTCTACGATTACTTCTTCGGCTGGTGTTTCCAACTTCAGAGTGGATGTTTTGGATTTGGGTGTGTCTGCTTCTCCAGATGGATTTCGAGATTCTTTGGTGTTGCGGCTAACTGCTTCTTCCTTGGCAAGCTTAGTACGACGTTCATCACCAAATTTGCGTTTAAGCGATCGCAAGTCTTTCTTAAGGGACTTTAACAGTTCTTTGCGATCGCTTAATAGCCTCCGCAGTATTTCTATTTGGGTTGTGAGTTCGTTAAACTCCTGTTGGAGGTTTTGCTGTTCCAAGCCTGTAAGACGGCGTAACGGCATTGATAAAATGGCATCAGCTTGGACTTCACTCAACTCCAAACGGCTTTGTAAAGTTGGTTTTGCCGAACTACCATCGGGTGCGTGACGCAAAATATCAATTACTGTATCTAAATTCGAGAGGGCTTTGCGTAAACCCTCCACCAAATGTAGACGATTTTCAGCCTTCCCTAACTCATAACTGTAGCGACGGTTGAGAGTTTCCTCCCGGTACTTCAAAAATTCCTGAAGTAAATTTCGTAAACTTAATTGTCGGGGTTGTCCGTCAACAATTGCTAACAAAATCGCCCCAAAATTTGTTTGGAGTGCAGTTTGGTGGTGTAAATTCTGGAGAACTTCTTGGGGATTGGTATCGCGCTTCAATTCTATTACCACTCGCATCCCTTCGCGATCGCTTTCGTCGCGCAAGTCAGAAATTCCGTGTAAACGTCCCTGGTTAACTAATTCGGCAACCTTTTCAATCCAACCAGCTTTATTTACTTGATATGGTAATTCCGTGACAATAATGGCATTGCGTCGTTTAGTGCCGCGAGTTGCTGCAATTTCTTCAATATTGACAACCCCCCGCAGCACAATACTACCTCGTCCTGTAGTGTAGGCTTCACGAATCCCCGCCGTCCCAACAATTTCGCCACCTGTAGGGAAATCTGGACCCGGTATGAATTCAAACAACTTTTCATCTGACAATTCTGGGTTATCAATGAGGGCAATCAACCCATCCACAACCTCGCAAAGGTTATGTGGTGGGACATTAGTTGCCATTCCCACCGCAATCCCCGCACAACCATTAAGTATCAAAAATGGTAATTGGGCAGGTAATACGGTTGGTTCCTGCTGGGAATTATCGAAGTTACCGATAAATTCTACAGTTTCTTCGCCAATTTCCGTCAGCATCCCCTCATGACCAATTGCTGCAAGGCGAGTTTCGGTGTAACGCATGGCAGCTGGTGGATCGTTATCCACACTCCCGAAGTTACCATGTCCTGCCAACAATGGGTAGCGGCTGGAAAAATCCTGTACCAACCGCACTAAAGCATCATAAACCGACTGATCCCCGTGGGGGTGATATTTACCCAACACATCCCCCACTACACGAGCGCATTTACGGTAAGGTCGATCTGGTACCAAACCTAACTCATGCATTGCATATAAAATTCGTCGGTGAACGGGTTTTAAGCCATCACGCACATCTGGCAATGCCCGCCCGACAATCACACTCATGGCATATTCCAGGTAAGATCGCTGCATCTCCGTATGCAGTGCTGTGGTGATTACCTGTCCCGTCGGGAGAAGGTTTAACTGTTTTGCCATGAGTTTTTACCTGAAGTTTAACTACACAAAAGTTGCTAAAAATATCGCCGATATGACGCGGACATGAAATTTTGCTGCAACCACAGCATAACGGATGAAATAGACTTCATCACAATTTTTTTTACCGGTTCAAGGATAAAAAGGGTAGTATTATCCTTGATAAAGAGGATACACATAGATTAATTAGAAGGAGGTTGGCAACTGTTTTATTTAACAGTGAGCAGTGAAAAGTTGTTAGTAAAGAGTGATGTATTTATCGGTCGGGTCAATGTCCCGCACTTCCAGAGAAATGCTAGTCCTCTATGTTTAATGAGCCTGTTGTCCCGAAGGTAAAGAGCTAAAACTCTGATAACTGTTCACTGATAACTGATAACTGATTTAAGTGGTCATCCCCTTACCCTATTAATTAAAATCGCATGAAAACTGTTTTGATTGTTGAAGATGATCTGATTAATGCTCGTGTTTTTTCCAAAATTTTGACCAAACGAGGTGGTCTGGATGTAAAACACACTGAAAACGTGGAAGAGGTGATGCAAATTGCCCAAGCTGGACAGGCGGATATAATCTTGATGGATGTTTCTCTGTCACGAAGTGTTTACCAAGGTAAATCTGTTGATGGCATCAAGATTACACAAATGTTGAAATCAGATCCACAAACTGCCTATTTACCAATTATTTTGGTGACAGCACATGCTATGGAAGGGGATCGTGAAGCTTTTCTCAAGCAAAGTGGGGCTGATGGTTATATTTCCAAACCTGTTGTAGACCATCAACAGTTTGTTGACCAAATTGTGGCACTTTTACCTAAAGACGCGAATTGAGGTATGTAGTGAGGCAGAAAACAGTCGCAATTTTTGGAGTCTATGAATAATATTTTGCTTATGAGTGGTAGGATTCCACTCACAAGCTTTGAATATTTCTACCTGATTTCCTTGTAGCTGTGACATTCTCATCCTCTCAAGCTGGCTTTACTGTTTTTACATTATTACCCCTGATGCTCAGTGGGTAATAACTATCTCAGTTTACAGTACATGTGTATTATGAGGAAGGTTTGCTACTAATTTTTTAGCAGTGGGTTTTGAAAAGCAAATGCTAAATGTCACAAAGTAGTTTCAAGTGATTTTCACAGCACTGGGGGTTTAATTCCCCTGTGTCTATTGTCTATAGACAGCTTATTTTGTATCGGGGTGGCAGCTTTGTGGGGGAAGTTTCCGCCACAAAAGTACCTTGTCCAAATCCCCGTCACAAAACTTACTTGGGATTTGCGACTTGTTTTAACTACCACCCTGTTGAAGAGCAGCTTGAATGGCTGGTAATTCCAGCAACTTTTTTGTGTCTCCGAGGAGACGTTCTCCCCAGAGATTTTGTTTGAGGAATTCTAGATCGGCATAACGTCCATCGATCCGTAGTGCTTGTTCTGCAAAAACTACAGCTTGCTTTTGATCACCCTTAGTGTAGAGAGCAACAGCTAATGCCATCAGTGGTTCTGCCGCTTGTTTTTCGAGGGCTACAGCCGATTGCCATTTTTTGATAGCACCTTGGCTGTCACCTTGTTCGTAGAAGATTAAGCCAATATTGTTGATAGCGGGCCAGAATTTTTGATTTTGGGAGACAGCTTGGTTGTATTGCGCGATCGCATCTGCCAATCTACCCAACATATAATAGGCATTACCCAAATCAAATAAGCCTTCAGAGTCATTGGGTTTTAGTTTTAAACCAGCCTGATAAAATGCCACAGCTTCTTGATATTTTTCCTGCTGAAAACTCACCGAACCCAAAGCAAACTGGATATCCGCATTTTTGGGATTGAGGGTTTGTGCTTTTTTCAAAGCAGTTATAGCATTGGGATAATCTTTGGTTTGCAGATACAAACCACCCAAGAGAAACCAAACTTTATCACTTTTGGGGGCGAGTTGTGAAGCCAAACGGGCGCGTGGCAAAGCCATTTCATACTGCTGGAACTGTCCCAGGGAAGCCGCTTCCTGTGCCAAACTCAAGCCTTGTTTTTCTAATTTTGCGGCATCAAGCTGTAATGTATGGGGTAGTAATGCTTGAGCGCGTACTGGTACAGGCAAACTCGACAAACCACAGACAAGTAAAAGGGAAACTAAATTAATTATTTTCGGCATAACACCGTCTCTATTACGATAAAATATAGAATCTTCCAGCTAGCTTAAACCATCTGGGTTGGGAATTGCTAATTAGCAAACATATCTCCCAGATTAATCTAGGTTCTATGCAGTTCGTTTAACTAACTTATTTTGTAACCACAATCCCATCGCCATCCCAATTCCAACAATTGCAGTAAAGTAAAATAAGCTGACAAACCGAATATAAAGCGGTGGTGCAATCCCTTCAACTTCAACTTCCTGTTCGACTTTCACAGGTGGAAATTGAACATTAGAACCCACTTTAGGAGTTGCCTCAACTTGGATTTTATGGGGTGCGCCATCAAAAAATTGCTGTTGCCAAGTTAACTTACCGTTAGCATCAGGAATTGCTTTGTAAGCAAAAATTGGTAGATTATCTTCAAGTGCAACCGCTTTGACTTGAAAAACCACATCTTTGATACTTTCTCCTGTCTTTCCATCTTTTACCTGGACGCTGTAGTCAGCCATTTTACCGACGGTTGCATCTTTATTTCCTTCCAGACGCACATCTAAACCTTGAACTTTTTGGACAGCAGGCAAAACTTCAGTATTATGTTTCTCACCACCATGTGCTTCTGCCACTTCAGCAGTGATATTGATAAATAACAATAACGCGATCGCGGTTACAATCAAACCGCTTAATAGCAGACGAACACGATATGGTGCGATTTCTCCCGGTTTCAGTTCTTGCTGTCCACCAATTACCAAGCCACCTAACAACCCCACAGCCAACAAAATCGCTACCGTCACGGCTAAATACTTAAACTTAACTGGGTTTTCCGATACGTTCAAAAACAGTGTTTGTTCATAAGGCTGAAAGCTATTCGCGGCTAAAGGTGCCACATTCAAATTAAATTGATACCTTCCCCGAATCGGCAACATTTCCCTAATTTCTAACTTACCTTCTGGTGCTGCTGTTTCCATCTTCAGTAACTTAGTTCCCTCAACAATCGGAAAATCAGTTGTCCAGAAGGGAGTAGGAGAAGGGGTAAGAATTTCTAAACCAATTTTGGCATCTTTTACAGGTTTACCAGTTGCATCTAAAGCTTGAAAAGTCATGGTGACAGGTTCTTGATGTTTAGCAGCACCACCACCTCTAAACGGGATAATTTTTTCCACTGCTGGGTTTGTCACCAGCTGTACTTTTGCGCTTGGTGTTTGGGATACCCCTTTGTAAGATGAAAATATCGAAAGTAGAATGCAAACAAAACTAACCACCGCCAAAAATCTATATTTTCTGTGCATATAAATCATTTATTCCCATGCCTGGTAAGTTTGAAAGCAAAAAGTAAGTAGATGCATTTTTTTAGTTACCTAAGAGAAAATTGCCGATTATCTTAAACAACTAATGGGCTATGACTTTACCACAACCATCATCAGGCAATAAACTGCATCTACAAAGAAGAATTTTTAACTTTTAATCAAAGCTAAAACCTAATGACAAGCAACCAATGGTGTGCTGTGACGGGTAGCATGTGCTGCATTATGAACCGCAGGATAAGTAGAAAACAAGACAGTCCAAATGCTTAACGAACTCAGCATCATAAATAGTGATATCTGTGCTGGTTTAGATAAAGTGATACTCGCTGTTTTTTTCAAAACAGAGGTACGTGGTGAATAAGTTGTCATTTTTAAACCCATTAAAGTGTTAGGTAATTCGCCGACATTCACAAATAATGTCTTAACTAGACATTAGCGTATCTTAGATTTTAGGGGATATCACTGAAATAAATCGATGAAAACCTGATTGAATTTTGTCAATAAATCTATACAATTTGTTTTGAAACTCATACTGACGTTGATGACCGCAAGAGGCAGGGGGAGCAAGCCTTTTCCACCTGCGTGGAGCGGAAACATTTGGGGGGCTTTGCCTCCCAAATAGTTTCCAAGAAGCGGAGTTGAACATGGGTACAACCCCCGTCTTTTTAGGAGGCTTATACGGGGCGGAGTCCAAGCTCTGTCGCGGTCTTCTCCTCTGCTCCCTGCCCCTTTTCCTCTTTCTGACATCAGATAAATAAATATAACTTTTTATACTTTTATCGCCACACCTATGCAGTTAATTAATTCACTTTTTTACTTTATCATTGCGGGTCTGTGCGAAATTGGCGGAGGTTACTTAGTTTGGTTATGGTTACGGGAAGGAAAAAGCCCTTACCTAGGGGTAATCGGCTCAATTTTGCTGATTGTTTACGGATTTGTAGCGACAAAGCAACCTACTAATTTTGGTCGCACCTATGCGGCTTATGGGGGGATATTTATTATTCTTTCCCTAATTTGGAGTTGGAAAATAGATGGTTTTGTACCCGACAAACTAGATTTAATTGGTGGGGGAATTATACTTGGAGGGATTTTGATCATGATGTATGCACCAAGATGACTTCTCAAAAAAACAGAGGCTAGTTGGAACATCTAGCCTCTTATGAGAATTTAGCCACATACCTGAATTAAGGCAGTTCATAGTCGATAAGCTCAGGAGCAAGAGCATTTGCGACAGCACTGATTCTAAAATTTTGCTCTAAATACCTACAAGTGTCTAATTTCCTATTTCAATCAACTCCATCTATTACTTTAGTCATAGGTAACAAAAAAATTTATGCTTGACACCTAATAGAGAGTAAATAATGCTGCACTTGAGAAAATGTTTTCTAAATTTGACATTTTCCTAGTGTAGGTAGTGGTCTGTCAATTTTATTTTGACGGTTGTGTACAAATCCACAATTCCCTAGAGACGTAGCAATGCCACGTCTCTACAAGCGTCATTTTTATCTTGACAGACTAGTAGTGTGATTTGTATATAGTTTTGCATTTTTTAGAGATTAAAACCTGTCATAATTCTGATAGTTTAATTTATCTCAAAAAATAATTTTAGAGTCACTAGATAAAATACCAGGACAAGTAAGGAACGTGGATTAAATAAAGTGCAAAAGTAGGGTGTGTAAGCGCAGCGTAACGCACCATTTCATATTCGAGCAACATTGCATGTTATTAAATTGTCGTTCCTAAGCTATAAAACTAATGTTCAAATCCTGATGTTGATTAAACTTGGTTACAAGTGTGTACTGAGTATTCTTGATGGTTTCTAAAATCCGAGTTGAGAATTAGTATTAAAGTTTAAGATAATTTGGGATTAATCTAATAGTATAAGGTAAAGGTTAAAAGTTAAAAAATCTATCACATATGAGGAATTATACATCTGGCGACGGTGGCAGCGACTCCTTACCTACTAGGAAACTTGGTGAGTATTCTGTATCTGAATCTGTCGCTGTAATTCCGAATCTGCATCACCATAGGTAATACTAATCTTAAGCTCAAGAATGTCAGCTAGGAACGGCTTTTATCTATCTTTAAATTTTATATTGCCGTAACACCACAAATTAGTAACTTCGGTTGCTATCGATGGGGATTTGATGGTGATCTCGGAATCCCTGATCAGACCTCAGCTACTTTACCTCCGGTACACTTTTTCCGGCTCTACTCCTACAAGTACCCTAGTAGTTAACTGATAACTGTTAACTGGTTCTCCCCTTTGAAGTCGAAGCATCAATCAACAAAATGACCTCCTCAAACTGTCATGTCAATAGATTTATTTCGATTTCCCTTGCATTCTTCTTGGGTTATGTTTGCACCACGCTTGCTGTTTTGGAGTATTGCAATTGCATTTGCGTTTCCAGGTGCAGCTAAAGGTACTGAGGCAAAAACTCCTCCACAGGTAGAAAAAACCCAGAACACTTCAACAGTGGCAAAAGCAGGCAATTTACAAGTATCTGGACGTGCTGCTGATTTGATTGCTGCAAATCCAACTAAAGTTGTGACTTTTTCAGCACCTGATGAGGTTTCCCATCCCCAGAAACTCAAACAGGGGCATGGTCATAAGCATAAACGTAAATCCTCATCTAGCGATCGCAATCTGAATTTTCCTAAGTCAGCAGAAGCGGTAAAAATTCGGGAAAACCAAGCATTATCCTTAGAACAGGTTTTAGCGATCGCACAACGGCAAAACCCGGAGTTACAAGCGGCGATTTTAGGGCTGAAACGCTCTCAAGCTGGGTTACAGGAAGCGAAGGCGGCACTATATCCTAATATTACTTTGAACGGGGATATAACTAAAAGCGAATCTCCCGGTAATGAACTATCAGTAGAACGGGGGGTAGCTGCACCACAATCGGATCAAGCTGTCACAGCCTTTAATGGTCAAGCTAAACTCACCTATAATATCTACACTTCTGGACGTAGACAGGCAACAATTCGTCAAGCTGAAGAACAACTACACTTTGATAAGTTGGCAGTGGAAAGTAAAGCTGAGGAAATCCGCCAAAATGTCACCCTCCGCTACTACGATTTGCAACTAGGTGATGAGAGGGTACGCATCACCAAAGCTGCTGTGGAAAATGCCGAGGCAAGTTTCCGAGATTCTCAATCTTTGGAAAGTGCAGGTGTTGGTACCAAATTTGACGTTTTGCGATCGCAAGTTAATTTAGCCAATGCTCAACAGGATCTTACCAATGCGCGATCGCAACAGCAAATTGCTCGACGACAATTAGCAGCTTTGCTGAATCTTCCCCCCACATTGACAATTAGTGCTGCTGATTCGGTGAAGGTAGCAGGATTGTGGAACCAAAAACTAGAAGAAAGTGTAGTTCAAGCTTTGCAAAATCGTCCAGAATTGCAACAACGAATTGTCGAAGGCAACATCAGCGAACAAAAACGTAAACAAGCACTTTCCCAATTGGGACCTCAAGTAGCATTAGTTGCTACCTATGATGTGTTGGATCAGTATAATGATAACGCCAGCGGTACTGATGGTTATTCAGTGGGAGTGAAAGCTAGTTGGAATTTATACGACGGTGGAGCCGCTCGCGCCCAAGCAAAACAGCAACGGTTGAATAAAGCGATCGCTGAAACCAACTTTGTTAACCAAAGTAATCAGGTTCGCTTCGAGGTTGAGCAGTATTACACCCAATTGCAATCTAACCTGGAAAACGTCCAAACTACTGGTGCTGCCGTGGAACAGGCACAGGAAGCCCTCAGACTATCACGTTTAAGATTTCAGTCGGGAATTGGTACTCAAACTGATGTAATTTCCGCTGAAAACGATCTTACCCGTGCCGAAGGAAACCGAGTCACCGCAGTTCTAGATTACAACCGTGCCTATGCTAATTTACAACGTGCCATCTCTTTAGGAGAATCTCAGTAGCCAAACAAATTCATAAATTCCCGATTTCCCAAAGAAGTCGGGTTAGAAACAGGGTTTCTCTAGTTTGATACTAAGTTTTTGTCAAAGATAGCTAGAAACTAGGGACAGTGCGCGCGTTTTTTGGTAGATACTGGTAAATTAAAATGAGGTTTTGTCGCTGTAAATAAATTTTATAACTAGCGAACGATGTAACCCCAAAAACCAACCTCTAATATCGAAAAGACGCGATCGCTAAAACCAAAAACTATGCAAGAATATGATGTTGTGATTATTGGTGCTGGACACAACGGTTTGGTTTGTGCTGCATATTTGCTCAAAGCAGGTTACAGTGTCTTACTCTTGGAAAAACGCTCTGTTCCTGGTGGTGCTGCAACTACAGAAGAATGTATCCCCAATGAAGCACCTGGTTTTAAGTTTAATTTATGTGCAATTGACCACGAATTTATTCATCTAGGACCAGTTGTCGAAGAATTAGAACTGACAAAATATGGTTTAGAATATCTCGAATGCGATCCAGTTGTGTTTTGTCCCCACCCTGATGGTAAATATTTCCTAGGGCATAAATCTATTGAAAAAACCTGTGCCGGAATCGCCCGTTATAATCAGCGCGATGCCAGAAAATATGCAGAATTCACCGATTTATGGCAACGGACAATCAGCGCGATGATTCCCATGTTTAATGCACCCCCAAAATCAATTATTGATATTGCGGGAAATTATGATTTGGGCAAAGTCAAAGACTTACTTTCGGTAATTGGTTCCCCTGCAAAAACATTAGATTTTATCAGGACAATGTTAACCAGTGCCGAGGATATTCTTAACGAATGGTTTGATGAAGAATTTCTCAAAGCACCACTCTCCAGATTAGCCGCAGAATTAGGCGCACCACCTTCCCAAAAAAATATGGCAATTGGTGTGATGATGATGGCAATGCGTCACAATCCAGGAATGGCTAGACCCCGTGGGGGAACAGGTGCATTAGTTAAAGCATTGGTGAATTTAGTCACATCTCTAGGTGGTGTGATCCTCACAGATCAACATGTAGAAAAAATCTTAATTGATGATGCCAAAGCAGTTGGTGTGAGGGTAAACGGAGGTCAAGAATATGCTGCCAAACATGGAGTAATTTCTAATATTGATGCTCAACGTTTGTTTATGCAAATGATTGATAAAAACGAAGTTGATGCAGTCGATTCGGAATTATGGGAACGATTAAAAAGACGAATCGTAAATAATAATGAAACTATCCTCAAAATAGATTTAGCATTAGATGAACCGCTACATTTTCCCCACCACGAACACAAAGATGAATATCTCACTGGTTCGATTTTAATTGCCGATTCGATGATGCATGTGGAACAAGCCCATAGTTTGTGTACTTTAGGTCAAATTCCCGATAGTGATCCATCAATGTATGTTGTCATGCCTAGTGCCTTAGACCCCAGTTTGGCACCTCCAGGCAAACACACACTATGGATTGAATTCTTTGCCCCCTATCAAATAGCAGGTGCAGAAGGAACTGGTTTAAAAGGCACAGGTTGGACGGATGAATTGAAAAATAAAGTTGCCGATCGGGTAATTGATAAGCTAGCAGAATATGCACCCAATGTAAAGAATGCAACTATTGCCCGTCGTGTGGAAAGTCCAGCAGAATTAGGTGAAAGATTGGGAGCTTATAAAGGCAATTATTACCATATTGATATGACATTAGATCAAATGGTATTCTTCCGTCCTCTGCCAGAAATTGCTAACTACAAGACCCCCTTTGATAATCTGTTTTTAACAGGTGCTGGAACACATCCAGGTGGCTCAATCTCCGGAATGCCGGGACGCAATTGTGCGCGGGTTTTCTTACAAAATCAACGCTCAATTTCTCAGGGTTTTAAAGATGCGAAAGATGCTATTTTTTCTGGTGTGACATCAATTTTTAAAACTAATTGATGCTACTTACCTCATATAGGACTCATATTTGATTTATGAAACACACGTAGGGGAGCCAGCACTGTTGGCGAGTTCCCCGACATAAGGTGACTGGCGTTGTGTTATCACAAAATGTAATGCACCATCTTCCGAATTATTGTGCGTTGGGCTAAAGCCATAACACACCCTACTAATCTCATATTCGCCGTCAGTTCCTAAGCCAACTCCATTACCCTTCCTGGGGTCAAATCCTGAACATTACAAAATACAATATCTGCTCCCGCATTAATTAAGGATGCTGCATATTCATCCTTACGGGAAGCAGTTTTTTGAACATGGGGAGGTAGCACACCCACAGCAACCCATTTGCGATGGGGTTCTAATTCTCTGGCTTTGAGGATAGTGTACATATCTGCTACCGTATCACCAACATAAAATACTGTTGACAAATTATCTGTACTAACTTCTAAATCCTGAATAGCATCAAATAGACCTGTAGGATCAGGTTTTCCGGGTGCGTCTTCCATAGCGATTAAAATTGGCTTAGATAAACCCAGTCTTTGTTCTAAAACATAAGTGGCAGAAACGCGGGTAGCACCACTAAAAAAGCCCCATTTGATTCCCGCTGTGGTTAGAGACTCCAAGTACTTTGGCTGGAGTAATAACGGTTCATCGCAGATGTAGCCAGTTAGCTGATGGGGTTCAGTACCGCGATATTTAGATTGGAAAAATGCCACAACGGCTTCATACTCAAGTTGTAGCTGCTGGCGGGATTGTTGTTGAATTTCAAAAAATCTGTAAATCAGTTCTTGAGAGGCTTCCCAGTCATTATTCCAAATACCCTCAGATTTGAGTTGATCAATGTCTACTGGTGTCGGACGATATGCAGCGTTGGTGAAATGTTCTACAGTATCGGCTAAAGCGCGGCGATAAGAACCGGATACATCACGGATGACACCATCAATATCGAAAACAACAATGGCATTAATCATGGATTTTTCAGTCATGGTTTAGGGGTGGGAACTAGATGGGTGGCTGCTGTATTGCTGGTGTGAAAGAATATTGTCAGCAATGCTGCATACCTAATTCTTAATCTATAAAATGATTTTTGAACCACGAGGTGGAATCTTGGGTTAGAATAAGCGATCGCAGCGCCACTTCAACATAAGTGGTAACGTTAGTTATTATTCCCCGGAATCCAACGGAGGTTTGTTTGTCCAAGTTTATTTTAAAGATCCTGTGGTTAGACGAAAATGTCGCCTTGGCTGTGGATCAAGTTGTCGGTAAAGGCACTAGCCCTTTAACAAAGTACTTCTTCTGGCCCCGCAATGATGCCTGGGAAGAAATGAAAAAGGAACTTGAATCCAAGCATTGGATTACTGATGTCGATCGTGTAGAACTGCTAAACAAAGGTACAGAAGTAATTAACTACTGGCAAGAAGAAGGCAGAAATCGCCCGATGGCTGAAGCCCAATTAAAGTTTCCTGAAGTCACCTTCACAGGTAGTGCTTGATTTTGAGTTTTGAGATTTTGGATTTTTGCAAAAATCCAAAATCTAACCAGAATCTATCCTAACTGTCAGAGTTCGGTAGTTTAACCTTTAATACCCCTGGCAATCAGTTGAGTGACAGGACTAACGGCTATAGTGTTCACTAAGTCTGTAAGTCCTGAAAATGAAGCGATTAAGCTCTGATTCTTTAGATTCTACAGTTTAATCGTTTTGTCTCGACTAGTAATAATCACAATTTTGTTGTTTCATCTGACTTCGTAAATATATCGATCTGTGCTAGATGCGATCGCGTAGACTTGCCAGCTTCGACGAATCCTAATAATATTTTTCTATCTTGTAAGGGACTAGCGTCAAAATAAAGTACCAGATGAAAACTCTGAATCCAGTATAAAACGGTAAAGTCTGATTGGTATATCGGTATATTATTTAATTGCAAGTCCCTAATGGCTTGAGATCGCAATACGGTTAAGTTAAGTCCTCTCTTACCCTGCCTGAATAAGTTTCTTTAACTCAACTGTATTGCTTTATATTGGCACTATTCTTCTTCTTGAATTTGTAAACGAATTGTCCGATCAGTTGGACTGCCAATACTAATTGACATTACTTGACTTCCTAACGGTTCTATGCTCTCTAACAAAGAACGTAAGTGTGGTGTACTGGCACCAGTATCAACATATAGTCGATCCGCCAAATTCCCCACACGCTTCCAAGTCATATACAACTTAGCAATCATCTGTTCCAACTGAGAAGCTTGATTTACCAAATCAGCCGCCACATTTAAACAACCAATTCTCTGTGCTTCCACCAAAGCCGTTTCCACATTCACATTGTCTTGAGTCAAAGCTTGAACCTGTGCCGAAGCCTTGAGATATTTTGCCAAATTCCGCGCTTCGGTGGTGGCTTGTTTCAAAGTATCCAAATCAGGATTAGCGGCAATATCTTCTTGAATTCCAACTTGATGGACTTCCGGCAACTTTTCCATCTCCCGTACCAAAGGAGCAATATAACGGGGAGGGAGAGAATTATCAGCAGCTTTTTCCTTCACCGATTCCGGTAGCAAATCGCTGGACATCGCTGTCCATTCCTCAGCAAGTTGCTTAACTTCACGCCTGGTAATTTTATCACCCTTTTGTGCCGCTTCACCCACCATTTGTTGCACTTCCGGTGCAGCTTTGGCAGTTTCCACAAAAGCCCGTTTACTAAAATTTTTAATCGAACTCGCCTGAATTTTACCTTCTTGGAGAAGAGTATCAGCACTATTAGCCAATTGAATCCAGCCATAAGCCTGACTCTTACTGATTTCCCGTTCCTTCAACCAATGGAGAAAACCAGTACCGCGTCCATCACCACCAATTTTTTCCCGATCACGTACCGCACGGAGAATTCTACCCCGCCAAATCTCTGTTTGTAAATCAAAGCGATCGCATACCTGCCAAGCTACCTCAACTTGTTGGAGAAAATCAGCCTCAGGAATACCTTCATCTTCCGGATCAGGAAGCTCAAAGTCCAGTTCAGCCGGCTGTTGCAGCGCATCAGCCAGATCATTTATGTTATCCGTGGATTGCACAGTTACTCGCGTACTAGTTTCAGCAATCGGATTATTACACAATATGGTGACAAAAGCATAAGGAGATATAAATCTTGCCACCATAGTAAGTAAAATGGATATTTAGGATTGTCGGAAGCCGAGATACACGGAAAGACGGACTTCCAGGTCTTCCATTTATCTGTAGAAGGGGCATAATGAAGATAATACTTGCCATTGACACGTAATACTTACTCTGTCGTCAAAATGCCAGCAAAAGATATTTATCATGATGCCATTAAGAACGCTCTGATTAAAGATGGTTGGACAATTATTGCTGACCCTTACACAATTAAGTACGAAGATGCAGAGTTATTCGCCGATTTAGCAGCCGAGAAACCAGTAGCAGTAGAGCGACATGGGCAAATAATAATTGTTGAAGTCAAAAGTTTTATTAGTCCATCATTAATGAGAGATTTTGAATTGGCACTTGGTCAATATATATTGTATCGAAATTTACTTGCAGTTACAGAGCCAGAGTATAAATTATATTTAGCAATAAAAGATAGTATCTATGAAAACTTTTTTCAACGCAAATCAATTCAATTAACTCTTCAGCAAAATCAGTTAAATCTAATAGTTGTTGACATTGAGCAAGAGGAAATTATCCAATGGATAAGCTAGATAATTATCGAAATTATATTAAAAATATATTGCAAGAATACCAAAATTGGGCTGCGGCTAGTGTGAATGAAGAATATGAAAACAGCTTAATTTTTGATACAGAACATGACCAATATCTTTGGGTATATATAGGTTGGCAAGGTAAAAAAAGATTAAAAGGAACAAATATTCATCTTCGGATCAAAAATGAAAAAATTTGGATTGAAGAAGATTGGACGGAAGAAGGAATTGCAAATGAACTTGTAAAATTGGGGGTTCCCCATCAAGATATTGTGTTGGCTTTTTATCCAGCACAGGAACGGAAGTTAACAGAATTTGCTAGTGCTTAGATCAAACTTAATTTGATATTTAAATTTGCTCATAGTTTGATACGTATATTTTCTTTAACTCAAGTAATAAAAATCGCTACTTAGAGCATATATAGAGGTACACAAGTAATTTACGCGATCGCATAACAGATAAAGTTAGGTTAGGGTAAACACCATACATAACCTATCTTGTAGTCGTTACCACAGTATATAAGTTAGACGACCTTTGATTATGGGAACCATATTAATGACAGACAGCAAAGTAAACACATATTTAACCTCTTGCTGTCTTTCGCAAGAAAACTTTATTCTTAGTCAGTAATTGGAATCCTATGTCAGTCGCCATTCATGCTACCGAAAAACCACTGCTCAAAGTTTTTAGTAACGATTTTACATTTTCCATCCCAGCTTACCAACGTCCCTACGCTTGGACAACTGAAGAAGCAGGTGAACTGTTAGCCGACTTACTGTCCTTCTTAGGAGATGGTTCTGAATCTGTCGCTGACGCAAACCCCTATTTTCTAGGCAGCATAGTTTTGATTAAGAGTGATGACGCTCCTGAAGCTGATGTAGTTGATGGACAACAACGATTGACAACTATTACGATTCTTTTGGCTGTTCTACGGAGTTTAGCAAATTCTGAAAGTGCATCAGAAATTACAGAATATATTTATCAAAAAGGGAAAAGAGTCGCAGGTATAGGTGATCGCTATCGTCTGAAACTACGTGAGAGAGATGAAGATTTTTTCCGTAAATACATACAAAATGCAGAAAGTTTAGATGATCTTTTAGCTCTTAATGCTTCGCTGTTAACAGATAGCCAAAAAAATATCCAAGCGAATACAAGGCATTTAATTGAAGAATTAAAAACAATTGATGAGCATAAACTTGAAAAATTTATTCAGTATTTAATCACTCGTTGCTTTTTAGTAGTTGTTTCTACACCTGATATTGATTCAGCGTATCGCATATTTTCTGTTCTTAATTCCCGTGGTTTAGATCTCAGCCTCCCTGATCTTCTGAAATCAGATATTATTGGAGCCATTTCTTCATCAGAACAGGAAAAATACACAAAGATTTGGGAAGGTGAGGAAGAAGATTTGGGTCGTGATACATTTAAAGAGCTATTTTCTCACATTCGCATGATTCGTCGCAAGGCTAAACTGCAAGAGACTGCCCTCAAGGAATTTCGTAATCATATAAAGCCTCAAAAAGAACCACAGAAGTTTATTGATGATGTACTAAAACCCTATTCTGATGCTTTAGAAATTATCAAGAAGGCAAATTATGGGGGTCATGGTGAAGACGCAAAGGTTGTTAACTCTTTGTTCCGATGGCTAAATCAAATAGATAACTTTGACTGGATTCCACCAGCAATTTTGTATTTTTCTCAAAACTACCATAACCCCGATAAACTGAGACGTTTTTTCACTGATTTGGAAAGATTAGCAGCAGGTTTGATGATTTTACGTGCAGATATAAATGCTCGTACCAGTCGATACATAAGACTTCTTACTGCTATTGAAAACAATGCTGATTTATATGCGCTTGATTCCCCATTACAGTTGACTTCTGATGAGTGCGATCGCATAATCAAAACTCTTGATGGAGATTTATACCTAATCTACAAAATTAGCCGATATGTTTTATTACGTCTTGATTCCGCTCTTTCTGACGGAGCAGCAAGTCACGACCACTCAGTTGTTACAATTGAACATGTACTTCCTCAAAATCCAAAACAAGATAGTATATGGCTGAAATGTTTTCCAAATGAGGAAGAGCGTATTCAGTATGTACATCGTATAGGCAACTTGGTTTTGCTATCTCGGAAAAAGAATTCCGAAGCACAAAACTATGATTTTGACAAGAAGAAAGAAAAATATTTTTTTAGTGGAACAGGTATTTCAGCATTTGCCTTAACAAGCCAAGTCTTATACCAAACTGAATGGACTCCAGAAGTGATTAATCAACGTCAAGAAACTTCTTTACAAAGCTTAAAAAAAGTATGGCGATTGTAGTGTTTCTCTGATTCAGTCCACAACCTAACAAGTTACTGCACCAAAGCTGAAATCTCTTGTTTTCGTGAATTTGTATAGTGCGTAAATCCTAAATTTTTTTATTTCCTAAAAAGCAGAGAATCGTAGGGTGCGTTAGACGTTGACTGTATGTCACTTTGAACGACAATCTAAATGCGTCGTAACGCACCAATCAATTGGTGCGTTACGGCAAATTC
Organism: Calothrix sp. PCC 6303; assembly: GCF_000317435.1. NCBI lineage: Bacteria > Bacillati > Cyanobacteriota > Cyanophyceae > Nostocales > Calotrichaceae > Calothrix > Calothrix sp. PCC 6303. The sequence continues at coordinate 3,614,329 of NC_019751.1, read as the reverse complement.
TGACTTACTCATACTCTCAAAATATTGCATAGCCGTAACACACCCTACAAAAATATCCGATGTAAATATAATTTTAATTACCCAAAAATCAGTAGGGACACAAAATTTTGTGTCCCTACTAATATCTAGAAGTTCAAATGGTCAGAATTCCCTAAAGTTGTTTTACTTCAGCAACCAACTTCGCTACCATCTCCTTGGCACTACCAAACAACATTGTGGTTTTATCTTTGTAAAACAAGTCATTATCCACACCAGCAAAACCTGCACTCATCCCCCGCTTAATAACGATGGTTTGTTTGGCTTTGTCTACGTCTAAGATTGGCATTCCGTAAATTGGACTGCTGCTGTCGGTTCGGGCTGCGGGGTTTACTACGTCATTTGCACCGATAATTAAAGCTACGTCTGTTTGATCAAACTGAGGGTTAATATCTTCCATATCATGCAAATGCTCGTAGGGGACATTTGCCTCAGCTAAAAGCACATTCATATGTCCTGGCATTCTGCCAGCAACGGGGTGAATTGCATATTTGACATCAACACCCATCCGTTCTAGTTGATCTGCTAATTCCCGAACGCTATGCTGTGCTTGGGCTACTGCCATCCCATAACCAGGGACAATTACTACTGAACGAGCATAACCTAACATCATCGCTCCTTCTTCAGGATCAATACTTCGTGTTGTTTTGTTACTTGTACCACCCGCAGCAGCACCACCACCGGAAGCTGAAGCTGAACCAAAAGCACTGAACAACACGCTAAATAATGAGCGGTTCATGGCTTTACACATGATTTCGGTGAGGATTAAGCCTGATGCACCAACTAAAGCACCAGCAATAATCAACATGTTATTCATCACCACGAAACCAGCGGCAGATGCGGCGATACCGGATAACGAGTTCAATAGTGAAATTACCACAGGCATGTCACCGCCACCGATGGGGATGACAAACATTACACCTAACACGAGGGAAACGGCAACTACAGCCAGAAATATGGGGAGGCTGTCAGGGTGTACCACTAAGTAGGCACTACCCGCTATGTAGCTTCCTAACAGCATTAGGTTGAAGGGTTGTTGCAGTGGAAATGTAATTGGGGTACCACTAATTAAACCTTGGAGTTTGGCAAATGCCAACATACTCCCGGTGAAGGTGACACCACCAATTAATACATCCAACAGCATAGAGATGTTGACATCAAGGGGTATGGTTACACCTGCATCCAGTAACCGCCAAAATTCGGCAACGGCAACTAGTGCGGATGCGGCACCACCTAATCCGTTGAGTAAACCCACCATTTGGGGCATGTCAGTCATTTGGACTTTGTAGGCTCCAATGGCACCAATGATGGAGCCAATTGCTAACCCGATTAAAATCATTTCATAGTTGAGGACATGTTGGTCGAGCATGGTGGCGACTACTGCCAACAACATCCCCACTGCGGCAACGATGTTACCGTTTCTTGCGGTTGCGGGGGAGCCGAGTTTTTTCAAACCCAGAATAAATAATGATGCGGCAACTAGATATACTAGCTGAATTCCACTAGGGAGAAAGTCTGTCATTTTTAATGTTTGATTTGGTTGGGATTTTTTTGAAAGGTGAAGGGAAATTCAGAGGAATTAAACTGCTTTTTTCTTAAACATTTGCAGCATTCTATCTGTTACTAAAAAGCCGCCAACGACGTTTACCATTGCTAAGATGACGGCGATTAATCCGAGAATTACTGAAAGGTTTGTTTCCCTAGCACCGGATGCGACAATTGCGCCTAAAACTGAGATTCCAGAGATGGCGTTGGAACCTGACATCAGGGGGGTGTGAAGGGTTGGGGGAACCTTGTTGATGATTTCAAACCCAGTAAATGAGGCGAGTACAAATACAAAAAGTGCGGCGATTAATGCTTCGTTCATAGGAAAATCAGTTATCAGTGAACAGTTATCAGTGAACAGTTATCTTACCTGTGGTCACTGAGGAAGATCGTGTCTAGTTTATACTTAGCCGTAGTGAGCGGAATTGAGATACAAGCTGCCAGTTAGCAGCGATTTGGATGGGTTGAAATCGTACACCGTATCCTAATCTCTGTTAACTGCTGTGTGCTATTTAGCTGCTGGGGTTTGCAATGCTTCTTTCACTCGTGCGTTGCGAATTTCTCCACCATGGGTAATACAAGTTGCTTCGATGATGTCGTCGGCAAAGTTGATTTCCAAGGTTTTCTCTTTGTTCACCATTAGTTGAAGTAATGATGTGACATTCTTGGCGTACAATTGGCTGGCGTGAACCGGTACTGATGATGGTAGGTTGATGGGACCAATGATGGTGACACCGTGTTTAATAATATCTTTACCTGGTTCGGTACAAGCACAGTTTCCACCTTGTTCAGCTGCGATATCAACAATAACTGAACCGGGTTTCATTTGCATTACCATTTCTTCAGTAACTAGTAATGGTGCTTTTCTACCGGGTACTTGAGCGGTAGTAATAACAACATCAGCATTTTTGACGTGCTGTGCAACTAATTCCTGGGTGCGCTTTTTGCTTTCTTCCGAGATTTCCTTTGCATATCCACCTGCTGCGGTGGTTTCTTCGTCAAGTTTCACTTCAACGAATTTTGCCCCTAAACTTTGGACTTCTTCTTTCACTGCGGGACGAATATCAAATGCTTCCACGATGGAACCCATTCTTCTGGCTGTGGCGATCGCTTGTAAGCCAGCGACCCCTGCCCCCATAATAAATACTTTGGCGGGTGCTATTGTCCCGGCTGCTGTTGTCAGCATGGGGAAGTATTTGGGTAATGCTGCTGCTGCTATCAACACAGCTTTGTACCCCGCAATCGATGCTTGGGAAGATAAAGCATCCATGCTTTGCGCTCTGGTACTGCGGGGAATCAATTCCATACTCATGGCAGTAATTTTACGCTCTGCCAGCCGTTGTGCGATCGCTGGATTTCCCAAAGGGTTCAAAAAGCTAATTAAAACTGCTCCTTCTTTGAGCAAATCTACTTCCGAACGTCCATCATCCCGAATTTGCGGTGGACTAACTTTCAGCAAAATATCAGCTTCACACCAAATTTTCGCTGTATCAGCAGTTATTGTGGCACCAGCAGCTTCATATGCCGCATCGCTAATAAATGATCTTTCTCCTGCACCTGCTTCTACAAAAACTTCTAATCCCTGTTTAACAAGTTTTGCCACAACATCAGGAATCATCGCTACACGACGTTCACAAACTTCGATTTCTTTGGCAACAGCAATTCTCATCCAATCTGCTCCTCTAGAAACATATCTAGTAATTCCAGCTATAAAGTTTAATGAGCAAATCAGCGCACGAATTACGCCGATGCAAAAATGCTCAATCCTTGGCTTACCCGGATTCTTTCCTTACTCCCGTTTCAAGTTAGCTCAATTCGAGCCAAGTTAGAAATAGTTGTAAAAGTAAAGTCAGAAACCTGTTGAAGTAGGATATCTAAATCCGTTTGCTAACAGCAAGAGCTACTTATTGCCTATGGTATTTCGATCCCCATTTTTTTTATGTTTCTCTTTAACTTCTTTTAGGGATTGACATCTTTTTTATTTATTTTTTACATAACTAAATATAACTTTAAATTACATCTATAATAATCACCATGAAAATGTAAATGAAATCTAAAAAAAGTCTAAATATTATTTGGCTGCTAAACCAAATAAGTAGGTCGGCGTTGAAAATTGTAATTAGAGCAAGGCAGTAGGGAGTAGGGGTAAGGGTTTAAACTGTTTATTTCTGCCGACTTAGTTAGTAAATAGTGAAAAACCTCAAAATTTTGGATAACACAAGTAAAAAGTGACAAGAATTTATCAACATTAAAGTTATTTTTGCCTCATTAGGCTACAGAGGGGAATTCTACACTTCAATTAGCGTCAACACCAATGAATTTGGATATTTTGAGGATAGAGTTTTATACTTAAGCATAAAACATCAGAAAAACGATACTATGATTTACATTTGGTAATATATATCTGTCTCAGTCAAATATGGCTGCCACCAACTTTAATTACGAAAAAAGCAAACTTGAAAATCAGCACCCGATTTGACACATTTGATGTTCAAAGCTGACTGAATCTTGATTTTGAGAACTAAATTCTGCAACTAGGCACTTTTTCCGGTAATTGCACGTCAAAATAGGGTAAGTCAGTAGTAAAGTTTAGTAAAGAAGTCTAACTGCCTGTTTACACACCAACCTTAATTTCTGCCATAGGAGCTTAGTAATGCGTCGTTTATTTTCCACCCTTGCAATAACCAGTTGTTTACTAGCGGGAGTACCTGCTGTTAGTTTAGCTCAATCTGGATTGATATTGTTCGGTGGTGTCAAAGGTGAAAATCAACTTAGTTATCGCACAGATTTTGGCGGACAATCTAACGCTTGGGATCGTTACCGATTCAGAATTTCCAATAAAAAGTTAAAAGTTGCTGTTGCCCAATTTATCATCAGATACCCTGAATACTACAAGGGTACTTTCGATCCGAAAAAAATTGAAGTCAAAGCTGGAGACAAGAAAATCGCATTATCAGAAGTAAAATGGGATAAAGATAATCACGTCTTGGAAATTTTTCCCCAGGAAGCTATCCCAGCTGGTAAAAATGTTGAAATTATTCTGTCGAATGTGAAAAATCCTTCTTTTGGCGGGATGTATTACTTCCACTGTTCTGTACAATCACCTGGAGATGTACCACTATCGCGCTACATAGGTACTTGGATTCTCAGCATACAGTAAACAGTGAAGAGTAAACAGTAAACAGTAAACAGTAAACAGGGAAATCAATATACCCAATAACTAACACAATCTAGAATCTACTGAATTCAAGCTGATAACTACTAATTGATAACTGAATCACTGATTTACTGTGGAAACTTTTGTTCTCTGACTTCCAGACTATATGCTTCCACCGCTTCAGTAATTTGTTCGCGTAAGTTTGTATAAACTTTGGCGAATGGCGGTTGTCTTTCTGAAAGTCCCAATAAGTCTGAAGTGACTAAAACTTGACCATCGCAATGCACTCCAGCCCCAATCCCAATAGTGGGAATACTGAGTTTTTGAGTAATTTGTAATGCCAACTCATTGGGAATATGTTCCAAAACAACGGAAAATGCACCTGCTTCCTCAAGTGCGATCGCTTGTTTTAAAATCTTTTCACTTTCGGTATCGGTTTTCCCCTGCTGCTTTAACCCCAATTGATGAACCGATTGGGGAGTTAAACCCACATGTCCCATCACCGGGATTCCCGCCTGTACCAAGCGCTCGATTGTTTGAGCGATCGCTGGATATCCACCTTCGAGTTTAACGGCTTGTGCTCCTGTTTCTTTCAGTACCCTCCCAGCCGATTGCATTGCTTGCTGTACGCTTTCTTGATACGTCAAAAATGGTAAATCTACCACCATCAAAGCTTGCTTAATCCCTCTCCGCACAGATTTGGCATGAAATAACATTTCTTCCAAAGTGATTGGTAGTGTATTTTCATACCCCAATACAGCTGCCATAGAATCACCAACCAAAATTAAATCCACACCAGCAGCATCAATAAGTTGGGCAGTAATATAATCCCACGCTGTTAACGCTACAATTGGACGGTTTTTTTGTTTCCACTGAATTAACTGTTGGATGGTGACTGGCATAAAGGCAAGTACCTAATTTGAAATAATTAACTATATAGTCTGTCAATTTTGAATTGATGGGGAGGGGAAATATTAAACAATTCATCCAAAGATACCTAACTTCTTTCATAAGTCAGGTATTTAAACACTGGTAATCCTTATGCTTTACTTCACTTCCCGACTAAAAGCTAAATGTGACTTAGCTTTAGGCATTTTTGGCATTAACCAAGCTAAACCCTCACTTGTACCAACCCATAGTTTATTACCTGTATCGGGAGCAAGCGCAAGAACACGACTTGACGGTAAACCTGCAACTTGATCCAAAACAGCCCCAGTATTCGGGTTTAACCTGAGTAAACCATTACTAGTACCAACCCAAACACTACCATCTTTAGCGAAACGAACAGATGTTACGTTTTTACCACGTAAAGGTGTCACAGACCTCAACACAATGCCATTTTTGGGGTTAATTACCAAAAGATTATTTGGCATTCCTGCCCAAATCAATCCCTGGGGACTAATTGCCAAGGTTTGGACATTAGTGCCAGGTAAATTAGTAATACGTTTTAAAATCAGTGCATTCGCAGTATTGACTCGTACCAATCCATCTAAAGTTCCTACCCAAAGTTGTCCATCTGCATCTAATGTCATGGCATTAGCACTAACTCCAGGTAGGTTTTTGACTGTTGTCATAATTAAACCCTGATCTGGACTCACTAAAGCTAATCCGTTATCAGTACCCGTCCACATATAACCACGTTTGTCAACTAATAAAGATAAAACTCTTTTGGAAGGTAGCAGCAGATTTTGAGCCGTAATTTCATTTGTTTGTAAATCTATACGTTTCAAACCTTCGTAAGTTCCCACCCACAAACGCCCAACTTTATCCTGTGCTAATGCCCCTATGGCTAAATTTGGCAAATTCACTCTTGCCAAAATTCTGCCTGTGTTGGGGTCAATCCGTGATAAGCTCCGCCAAGAACCTACCCACAGATTACCTGTGAAATCTGTTTGTAAGGCATTCACACGGTAGTCTACTTCTGCACCACCAGGAATGTTTTCATCTCGTGGTGGTGGTGCTGAGGTTGGATAACTAGGTGTTAATTCGCCTGGATCATTAACTTCAGGTACATTTTGGGCAATTACAGCTATATTTAACCAATTTAAAGCCAAAAAAGTCCCAAAAACTGAACTTATGACTAAATTTAAATACTTACGGGTAAAAATCACGGTTTACTTTCCTTAGGATACAGCAACCATCGCCAGATCAAAATTTGGCGCTAGGGTATGATCAGTGTTCCCAAAGTTTGCAGTTTTATTACATGTTTATCAAGAATTGACAATTTATTTTTGAAGAAAAGTTGAAAATGTGTAGTTTTTACCTTTAAATCTGCACTATGTAAACAGTTTGTAACAAAAAGATAAAAAAATTCTTTAATAAGAAATTTAAATTACAAAGTTAAAAAGATTCAAAGAATAACTTATGCATTTCTTGCTATATTGTATAACTAGCTGCAATTACGTATTGTGCAATTTGTCCTTCACTCACCAGTCCCCTAAATCTCATCGATAAGTCAAGTTTTTGCCTTTTGTCATGCCAAAGTTAGAAAAACAGAGTTGGTCGGAGCCAGAAAATTTCCAGTGAGTCCAAATCTGACGATTTTTCAAGTTAGGCAAAGCAGGGGCAGCAGTAATCACCTCCGTCAAGTAAGAGAGGGTTGATTCAGTCGGTAAGATTTAGCTGATTATTGAGAATTAAAGATAAAGAGCTTTTCTTTGGAAGCATCGGTAAAAGAAATAAGGGTGATTAACCCTTGTGAGTTGGTAGTTATGGAAATAGATTATTGGCGATTAAGTTCAATGGTTAAAGTATCCATGCTGTAACTTTAGATGTTGGAAAGTGAGACAGAATTAGGAATTCTTCTTTTTTGGTGTTTGCCTTTGGTGTTTGCCAAAGTGGGTAGGTATCAAGGGATGGACGGATGCGCCTTTACGTGACTTGCAAATTATAAAGTAGTGACTTGTTGGAAGGGAAACCATGTCTTACGCTCAAACTAAGACTCAAGCCAAATCAGGGTATCAGGCTGGGGTAAAAGATTACAGATTAACTTATTACACTCCAGATTACACACCTAAAGATACAGATATTTTAGCTGCATTCCGGATGACTCCTCAGCCTGGAGTGCCACCCGAAGAAGCTGGTGCGGCTGTTGCGGCTGAGTCTTCTACTGGTACTTGGACAACTGTATGGACAGACTTGCTGACTGACTTGGATCGTTACAAAGGTCGTTGCTACGACATCGAACCAGTTGCTGGTGAAGATAACCAATACATTGCTTATATTGCTTATCCCCTCGATTTGTTCGAGGAAGGTTCTGTAACCAACATGTTGACCTCGATTGTAGGTAACGTGTTTGGTTTCAAAGCTTTGCGTGCATTGCGTTTGGAAGACTTGCGGATTCCTGTAGCATACTTGAAGACCTTCCAAGGTCCTCCACATGGTATCCAAGTAGAGCGCGACAAATTAAACAAATATGGTCGTCCTTTGTTGGGTTGTACAATCAAACCAAAATTAGGTTTGTCTGCTAAAAACTACGGACGCGCTGTATATGAGTGTCTGCGCGGTGGTTTGGACTTCACCAAAGATGACGAAAACATCAATTCACAACCCTTCCAACGTTGGCGCGATCGCTTCTTGTTTGTAGCAGAAGCAATCAAGAAAGCACAGGCAGAAACCGGCGAAATCAAAGGTCACTACCTCAACGTTACCGCTCCTACCTGCGAAGAAATGATGAAACGGGCTGAGTTCGCTAAAGAACTTGAAATGCCTATCGTTATGCATGACTACCTCACCGCAGGTTTCACCGCTAACACCACCTTGGCTCACTGGTGCCGCGACAATGGTATCTTGCTACACATCCACCGTGCCATGCACGCGGTAATCGACCGTCAAAAGAACCACGGTATCCACTTCCGTGTATTAGCTAAAACCCTCCGCATGTCTGGTGGAGACCACATCCACACCGGAACCGTTGTGGGTAAACTCGAAGGTGAAAAAGGTATCACCATGGGCTTTGTGGACTTACTACGTGAAAACTACGTAGAACAAGACAAGTCGCGCGGTATCTACTTTACCCAAGACTGGGCTTCCATGCCCGGAGTAATGGCAGTTGCTTCCGGTGGTATCCACGTATGGCACATGCCCGCATTGGTTGAAATCTTCGGCGACGACTCCGTACTTCAGTTCGGTGGTGGTACCTTAGGACACCCATGGGGTAATGCACCTGGTGCAACCGCAAACCGTGTTGCTTTGGAAGCTTGTATCCAAGCACGTAACGAAGGTCGTAACTTGGCTCGTGAAGGTAACGACGTAATCCGTGAAGCTTGTAAATGGTCTCCAGAATTGGCTGTTGCTTGCGAACTGTGGAAAGAAATCAAGTTCGAGTTCGAGGCAATGGATACAGTCTGATCCAACAGGTAAAAGTACAAAGGTAAAAGGTAAAAGATTAATTTTTCTTACTTTTTACTTTTTACTTATAACTTCTTAGTCATTTGGGGCTGGGGTCAGAAATGAATATCAAGCAGATTGCGAAAGATACGGCAAAAACGTTGCAAAGTTACCTGACATATCAGGCAATGCGGACAGTTTACAACCAGTTAGACGAGACAAATCCCCCTTTGGCATTTTGGCTGCATAACTTTTCATCAGGTAAAGTCCAAAACGGGGAAGCCTTTATTGAGCAGTTGTTTCAAGAAAAACCTGAGTTAGCACTGCGAATTATGACAGTGCGGGAACACATAGCCGCAGAAGTTGCCGAGTACTTGCCAGAAATGGTGCAAACAGGTATTCAGCAATCAAATATGGAACATCGTCGTCAGCATCTTGAACGGGTTACGCAAGTTATTCTTTCTGATCCTAGTTCCCAAACAGATCAGCAACCAACTATAGAAGCAGATGAAAGTATAGAAACCTAACTTTCAGTTTCTTCAAAAATTCAAACCTTCACAACCCATTACACCCAAATCATGCAAACTTTACCAAAAGAGCGTCGTTACGAAACCCTATCCTACCTTCCTCCTTTAACCGACGTTCAAATCACCAAGCAAGTTCAATACATCTTGGATCAAGGTTATATTCCCGGAATTGAATTTAACGAAACTTCTGAACCTACAGAATGCTATTGGACAATGTGGAAATTGCCTTTGTTCAATTCACGCACCACTCAGGAAGTTTTGGGTGAAGTTCAACAATGTCGTTCTCAGTATGCTAATCACTACATCCGCGTAGTTGGTTTTGACAACGTTAAGCAGTGCCAAATTCTCAGCTTTATTGTTCACAAACCAAATCAAGGTGGTTACAGATACTAAATCTGTGTCTAGTTAAGCAATCGGTAGATATTTAATTCGTTTTCATCATTGAAATGGGAGAGGTAGATATTTACCTCTCCTTTTATTAATATGTTATTAATATGGATATCATATTTATCCATAATCCTTTCTAACAGTGAACTCTGAAAAATCCTCTCAAGCGAGAATTTGTTTTTTAGGTGAATCCTTTGTTAATGGTACTGGTGATCCAGAGTGCCTGGGTTGGACAGGTCGAGTTTGTGCTGATGTAAATCGCAAAGGTAACAATATTACATATTACAATTTAGGTGTGAGAGGGGAAACAACCACAGAGTTAAAGCTGCGTTACTTACAAGAACTTAAATATCGTTTGCCGCAGGAATGTGACGGGAGAGTTGTATTTTCTTTCGGGGTGAATGATACTTTTATAAAAAATGATGCAACTCGCGTCTCTCTGGTTAATTCTATTATTCATACTCGTGAAATATTAAAAAATACGAAGGCATTATATCCCGTTTTAATGGTGAGTCCACCACCAGTTTTAGAGTTAGAGCATAACCACAAAATACGTGAATTATCCAAGCATTTTGAGTTGACTTGTAAACGTTTAGAAATACCTTATCTTGATGTTTTTTCAATATTAGAAAAATCACAGACTTGGAAAGATGAAATTAGAGGTAATGACGGCTCACATCCTCGCGCAGGAGGGTATACAGAGTTTTCAGAATTAGTAAAAACATGGGATGCTTGGTTAAATTGGTTTCCAAATTTAACTGAATGACGGGCAGATTTAGGAATGTAAACCTCGTCTATCTTGAGAACGTAGTTTTCCATCAAAACCTGGAGTAGGCGTAGCCAGTCCTACGGGCTTCTGTAAGTACGCTAAGAGGCGTATGCGTCTACTTGCGATCCTCCGGGAAGCTGCTGCGCGTCTACGCAATGACGCATTTAAATCGCTCAAAAAACTCCCGGTTTAATTATCGACGAGGTTTAGATTAAATAAAGTCTAATAGTTTGGATATTTAAGCGCAGCTTTTATTTTTGTTGGCGTAGCCTGTGCTTTGCACTTAAAAATTTAAGTATATGTAGGGTAGTTTTTCACTCTCCCCCAATAAAAAGGAATTAAGAAGCAACAGGAATAGGAGGATGTTTTATACCTCTACGAGCTTGGGTTAGAACTTGAGCAATATAACTCCAAGGGTCAACTTTTCTCAGCCTGCAAGTTTCAATAACACTCAAAACAGAGCAATAAGCTAAACTACCTTCACTAGTGCGAGTTCCATAGCTAATACGTCGGGCAATAACAGCATGTCTTAAAGCCCGTTCTGCTTCATTATTGGTCGGTGGTAATTGTGGATGATAAAAACACGCAACCACAGCATCCCAGTCAGCTAAAATCTCTTTTGCTAGAGCTTTTAACTTGGTATGCTCGACTCCCGTAGCCAATCGGCAGACTCGATAAAGGCGAGCGGGGTTTGAGTCGGTTTCATCCTTATCCCCGTCGCCAGTGGCAAGCTCATGTATTAGTTCCCTTAGTTCTTCTAATAGCCACTGCCCCAAATCCGCTACCTCCCGATCTACAGCTTCGGTCAAAGCGATCGCTTTGCGGATGAGATGAGCTAAACAATGTTGGCGTTTAGGGTAATTAATATAAGCCCCATAGCCATCAGTTACTAACCATCCCACAAATGCTGAGGTTATCAGACACAACAATTCTTCTTTGCGACGACTACCGATGTGGAAAACTGCAATTGTACTTGTAATAGCTACCCATAACCATCGATATTTCCCCTTTTCATACCAGGGTGTTTCGTCAAGGTGGATTATTTCTGCCGATTGCAATTCTTCAATTAATTCCTCAACTACCGGGGAACAAGCTATTCCCACTTCTCGAATACAACGGTCGATTGTACCAACCGAAAGGGATACCCCAACCCAATCATCCAGTAGCTCTCTAATTTTGGGTCGAGATATTCGATATCGTATCGCAAGAGAAGCAATAAACGTTGCCAGCATCGGACCAACAAGTCCATATTCCTGTAAGCATAAATCTCTACTTCTTCCTTCAACTACCGAAACGTAACCGAATTGTGGCTTTATTTTTGTGTGGTGTCCACAAGAGCAAGTTGCTTGATAATAGTGATGAAGCGTACATCTTACCTCAATTCCAGAATCTAATTTTTCTAGTTCTAATACGTAATAACCCATGTGGGGTTTTGCATCGGAGTCTATTTCTAACAAACTGTTACATGATGCACAAGTTTCTGGATGATGGGCAACTATTTCACTGGCAACCAAGGGTGTTGTCCGCCATATTCCCTTAGCTCCTTTTTGCTTTCCCGGTAATTTTTTCCCAAATCCCTTGCTTTTCGGTTTCTCGCTTTCTTCTGAAACTTCCTTCTTTTCTTGCTTTGACTGCGAAACAGAAGTTTCACTCCCCGTTTCTTGTTTTTCTTCTAACTCCGAAGAAGATGTGCTTCTAAATTGGTCTGATGATGGGGGTAGGGAACTATTGCTTGAGTTTTGTTCTAATTTTTCTATTTGTTCGACTGCCAGAGAATGAAGATTCCCCGCCACTTCTACCAATTTCTGTTTATCCAGTGATTGGAAGTAGTCCCGGTTCATTTGTGCGAGGTCTTCTTTGCTCAGTCGATTCATTCGTGTTTAGCTAAAATTGCACAATTCTTTTTTTACACTACCACATGATGCTCACCCCTACTTTTACCTATACTGCAAACCCTCACAGACGGGGGGAGAGTGAAAAACTACTATGTAGGGTGTGTTATGGCTTTAGCATAACGCACCAAAATCAGGAAGACAGTGCGTTACACTTGGTGATCACACAACGCCAGTCACCTTATGTCGGGGAACCCGCCAACAGTGCTGCCTCCCCTACGTGTGTTTCATAAATCAAATATGAGTCCTATATTAACCATGTATAGGTTGTGGGGATTCTGTAGCAGAATAAATCATATTGAACACTTCTGCTGATCTGCTCGAAAGCAAAAAACTTGCATAGCGGAGCGCTACATAGTAGGATTAGAAGATACACTTAAGTGTAAGCAATAAATGAAACTACGTATACAAGTGAGAATACAGAATAAGCTCAAGTGCTTGTAAATAGCTTATTTCTCGTTTTTCTTGGGAATAATTCATGATAAGTTTAATCATTTAGTTGATTTCTTCATGAGTTTTGTATTGAAAAAGATATCTTTCAATATTAGATTGGATACGAGAGAAATAAATGTTTAACCAACTACTTTGAACTTTGAAAATATGACACTTTATAAGTAGAAATTAAAATATTGTTTCTCGAAATATAAATTGTCTTTTCGACAAAAACCTTAACTCTTAAATTAAATATGAGTCTATCTGCACTGCGAAAATTTGTTTTAATACCTGCTATTGCTTCCGCAGCAGTTTTTTCCGCAATGAGTCTTCCTTTAGCCTTATTTGGCGATAAACCAGTTAATATTCGCTTTGAGGAAGAGCCAATTTTTGATGGTAGATTACGAGATATAGCCCCTCCATATGTGGTTTTGATTACGACATTAAGTTTGGGAGCAGGAATTTCAGCAGCTGCAATTAGTGGTTGGAGGAGTTCTTCGCGTAGATCAATTAAATTTAAGAATCATCTTTCAACTTTAGAGCAACATTTAGAAGAGAAAGAGCAGATGTTGAAAGAAATGAAACTATCTGACTCTCGAATTCAAGTTAATGGTTTGAGAGGATTTTTGGATGAAGAGTTATCATTTGAACAAGCGATCGCTCAAAATAATTTACCAATAAATGTATCGCAACCGGTTGTTGCCCAAGCTTTAGTCTCAGTAGATCAACCATCAGTATCACCTACTTATCAGCAAGTTCCCAGTAAAACTACTAATGATGCTATTTCTGGTTTTGCTTTAGCTCAACCATTTTTAAGTTATCCACAACACAGTTCAAATAAATCGCTTGAAAAAGCAAAAACAAGTAAAGTTGAAGATAAGGCAACTTTAAAATCAGATGAAATTGCCGAGTTACAAAAACAATTACACTTAATGATGGATCAAATGCTGCAAATGCAGCAGAATTTGGAATCATCGAATAAAGGGATGAATTCCCAAGTCAACTTTGGGAATAAATTTAGTGTTTATTACGAAGCTCCTGAGCATCAGGAAATATCATTCAAGTAGGTGGGTGAGAAAATTTACTACTGGAGTATCCAGTTTTGGTAAATAGCCCATCAGGATAGAAGACTGGGGTTAAACAAGCAAAGCCCACGAAGGCTTGCTTTGCCCCTGTAGTGATACCCTTCTAGTAGTCCACCAACTCAAAAATGCTGGGTGGATTTGAGGGAGTAGTGAGTAGAGCAATATTGTTTCCCTGTAAAGTTTCCTTGGTGGACTACTAGGTAGGCTGGTGACTTTGATGTAATTTCGACACTTTTCTTTCATACAATTTTTGTGTCATCAACTGGTTCCCAGGCAAAGCCTGGGAACCCTGACTTTGAGGCTCCGCCTCTTATTCTGACTGGAGACGGAGGATATGCATTCGTTACGGGATACAAGGAACGAGTTAGAGCAAAGATATTGAGTGAAAATTGAGCCTCTAAAAAGGCAAAATATAGAGACGTAGCATTGCTACGTCTCTATATATTTTGGTACGGAATTACTCCTTTAACGCAGGAACTCTGCTGGTGTTAGTGGAGCATCTGTTTTTCTGGATTTATTGAGAGGAAGTGGAGTAATTCCTGCTGATGTAGATTGAGATTGAATTTGAAATCTATTTCCCCAACCACCATTAATATCTTCAGGCTTTAAGCCAGGTGGTGTAGTTTTAGCTGTAGGTATTGCTACTGATATTACTTGACTTGCTTGAATATATTTTTCACCTTCATTGGTGAAGCGGAGAGATTTCCCCTCTAGATTCTTGACTAATGGTTGTTTTTCTGTCTTTTCGTCGATAGATTGGTTTTCGGTTTGTTCGGATGTTTCAGACGTTACCAACTGACTTTGAGGATCGAAAGTAGCAATAAAAGAAATGTCATTTTCAGGAGTCAGTTGAATTTGGCTTTGATTCGTTTGCCAAGCTTCTTGATAACGACCATCTGGTGAAACTTGCCAGATATTCAAATCGGCTTCCCATTGTCCCCCCTTCACCTTGGCAAATTGGCGAACTAGAATTGAGCGATTGATATCAGTCTCAGAGTTAGAGACGCTAACTTGTTGTGTTTGGGTGGGACGCAAGTAACGAACTGCTGCGATCGCTATCTTACTGGAATCGGGTAAATTCGTACTGCCAGTCACCTTGTAAGTTCCTTGGCTATCTACAGATTGAACATTTTTGATTTCCAGTTGAGTTGGTGGTGTCTTTTGGCTACAACCTGTACTTGTCACCATCAACACCAAGCCAGTGGCAGTCAATAGTTTAGAACAGAATAATTTTCCTAATTTATTCTCAAAAATCTGCATATTGTCACCTAGCGTAGTAAATTTATTTAATTAGAGGAATTTATAAAGTCCGTAATCTATATTTTGTCGGATATTTCCTTAAATGGCTGTATCCAAACTCCAGCTTCATTACCTCTTGATGTAGCTAATTAAGATCTACAAATACATACACTGTTCTCGAATATACTCTGAATGTTTGCTAAAGTGGCGACATCCGTCAATGTAAAAATTAGTTTTGAATAAATTTAGGCTAATGAAGCCCCAAATATTTGACTGTCATAAATTTATTTCCCCAAGTTGGTTTTACCGGGTTTATCTGCTACTTCTGACTACATCTAGCTCCGTTGCTTGGGTAGTTGCTGTTAACCAACCTTCACTAGCTCAATCCATTTCTGTTGGAGAATCACGAAACTCTGGAGAATTACTCCTAGTACCCAAATTGCCAACTGCGGGGGCAAAAACCAATCTCCAAGCGGCACCACCACCACCTGGAGAAACCCCAATTAATCCTATTTCCGCACCAATTTCAATAGGTTCAGGTTTAACACCTGCAATCCAACCCCCAATTGTGGGTATATCACCCGCCAACAATATTCAACAGCTAGAAAATTCTTTGATTCAGCAAGCTAGGGGAAAAACTCCCACAGCTAAACGTTCATCTGCAAATTCTGTGTTGCCAAAATTAGCCATTGGTGGAGATATCCCAGATTTGGGTTTGGGACTTTTGAAACCAGTAAATACTCCCAAACAGGAGAATTTTGTCGCTCAAAATACAGAGCAATTTAATCTCCAACCACCAGCTACAACTCAAGAATTTACGGCTCCAGGTGCTGTTACACCTACTTTTAACCAGTTTCTAAATTCTCCAGCTACAGCTACCTCACAATCAGCGGTTGTGCCTTTACCCCCGGTGCTTGGAGAAGAACCACAACCAGGATTAAATGCAGGAAATTCTGTACCGACCTTTAATCAGTTGCTCAATGCTAAATCGGGAACTCAATCATCAGGTAATTCTCGGTTTGCAGCATCACCAACTTTTAATCAATTTTTGAATTCACAGACTCAAAACCAAGAAAACAAACCACAAAATCCCGAATTTGTCAATGAATCGGTAGCAAATACTCAGACACCACCAACCTTTAGTCAGTTATTCAACGCTCAAGGTGGAACTTTACCAACAATTAGTGACCCTCAGGTGGCACAACAGCGACCAAATACCGCTACACCTTTGAGTCAACAACCTAATCAATCGCCACCTTTGATTAAAAGTACGGCATTGACACAATCTTCGTTAAGGGTACAGGGTGTATACCTAACCCAAGGTGAAGATTCATCAGCTAGAGCCAGGTTAACAGCAATTTATCCATTGACTCCCCAAGTCTTGTTTGGGGCAACTTTAGATTTAGTCAGTAACGGTAGTTCCTTCGATGACTCTCGCAATGAAGGCTTGAATATCAACGAGGCTTATTTTGCAACTTCTCTAACTGGATTACCTAACTTGCGGTTTGCGATTGGTCAATTGGATTTGACTTCCTATTTTGATCGCAATAGCTTTGCCAAAGATGGAGCAAGTCAATTTTTTAACCCAGTATTTCAAACTAATCCAGCCCTATCTGTAACGGGAATTTCCTCACGTCCAGCCCTGTTGGCAAATTGGAGTGTCACCGACAACATCGATGCTAAAGCTGCGGTGTTTTCCTCCTCTGACAGATTAAGTAATTTTGCTTTAGATGGGTTTGCAGGGGAAATTGGGATTCGTTATGGAAATGCCATTATTCGCGGTACTTATGCAACCGATCGGGATGCGGGAAACCGGGATACATTTGCCGAAGGGTTCAGTATTGCACGGGGAAATAACCAATTTGGTCCCCAGAAAGACGATCGGGAAGAAGCCTACGGATTGAATGCAGAATTTTTTATACCGAATCTGAAACTTGGTTTATTTGGTCGTTACGGTCATTATGAAAATCGGGATTCAGGACAGGATGCAAAAACCTATGTTTTGGGAGCCAGTTTCCTAGATTTATTTACACCCGATGACCGCTTAGGTTTAGCTTACGGACGGGCATTGTCGAATGATAGCTTGCGACGTGGTGAACAGCCAGATGTGGTGGAACTTTTCTATGATTTTAAATTTTTACCGAATTTGCGACTAGGTTTTACAGTTCAAGGACGGGATAGTTTCGAGGAAACAGTACTGGGTGTAAGGGTGAAATCAGACTTTGATGTCACCCCCAGAGGGAGAAGTGGTAGATAGATGAGTTTCAGGATGAATTACTTCAAGTTGAAATTACTGGTATGTGAAGGCAGGAGGCAGAAGGCAGGAGGTGCTACCATGAGCAGTTCCACAAGCTCACTGTGTCACTTGTCGAAGGGCAGAAGCAGTAAAGCTGCTTTGACAGGCTTTTTGTCTACCAATAAATGGTTGCTAGCTGCCCCCCTTTACTTACTCTTGTTTGCTTCTGGGGTGGTAATGCCAATTTTGATGGAGTCAACTCCAGTAGTCGCGCAAAAAGCAAGTACCCCCATACAGCGGGGATATAAAATGCTGGATCAGGGTTTGGTGAATCAAGCGATCGCTGTTTTCCAACAGGTGCTTAAAAGCAATCCCCAATCACTACAAGCAAAGTTAGGTTTAGCCATTGGCTATAGACGTGCTGGAAAGATTGATAATGCTTGGAATGCTTACCAACAGGTTTTAATCCAAGATCCAAATAATTTGGTGGCACTAAAAACTGTCGGTTTACTAGGTACCTACAAACCCCAATGGCAGATGGGGGGAATTAAAGCTTTAACAACTTTGTTGCAGCAAACCCCCAATGATGTGGAGTCTCGGAGTTTACGGGCAGTCCTGTACTTCTACCAGGGTCGCCAAACTGAGGCAATGGCTGATTTTCAGATTGTCTTAGCTGCTGGAAACCCCTCAGATGAGATTCTGTTGAATGCAGCACAGGCTTTTACCTATGGAGGAAATTATCCCAAAGCTTTGGAACTATTCAACCGCTATGGCAAACCAATTACTGGGGATGCAGCGGTGGCTTATGGGCGGGCATTGCGGGAAAATGGCAATGTTACCCAAGCAGTACAGGTATTGGAGGCACAATTACGCCGCTCTAATACCCTCGATCGCACAGCGGTAGAAACTCGTAAAGAGTTAGCGGTGGCATACATTGCCAACAATCAAGCCAGCCAAGCTGTAGTAGCTCTAGAACCGTTGAAGGGGAGAGCAGATGCTGTTTTGCCCTTAGCGCGGAGTTTGAACGAAATCCGCAAACGTAACAGCGACCCCAACCTGGCACCACAAATCATTAGTTTGTACCGTCAAGCGATCGCTAATAATCCCCAAGCTGTAATTTACCAAGAAGCAGCGGATGTCCTCTCAGGTTTACCAGGGGGTGAACAAACCGCCATTCAGCTATACCGCCAACTTGTTGCCCAACAACCTAACAATAAAGGTTTATTGGTGAGGCAATTGGCACTGGAAAGTAAACTGGGTGTGATTGCCCGCAGCGATTTGCGTCAGCGACTGGCAACAGTTTTGCAAACCTTACCCAATGATCCCGCCCAACAGCAGCAGTTAGCATTTGCACTGAGTGAAATTGGCATCCCCGATCCAGAGTTTTTACCTGTATATCAAAGCCTTGCCCAAAGCAATCCCAATGTGCCAATGTTGTATTTTCGGATTGCTCAGATATCTCTGCAACTGGATGATATGAACGGTGCCAGAAGTGCCTTAGCAGCCTATACAGCAACCCCGATGGGGAGTAAAGATTTGGCACATCAGTTATTGGCAGCAGAAATTGAACGGCGAGAAGGTAACTTAGAAGGCAGTGCCAAACGCTACCAAGCTTTACTCAAAAGTAAGCCAGACCGTGCAGACATCGTGGATGGAGCCTTACAAGGTTTAGTTGGTGTGCGACGGCAGCAAAAACGTTATGATGATGCCCTGGCAATCTATGACCAAATATTAACTCGCAGTCCCCAAAGTCAAAATATCCAATTGGGACGGACAGCGATCGCTTACCAAGCAAAACGCATATCAGAAGCCGAAGCCAGAGCCATACTGGAAAATTGGTTAGCCACTCAACCTGCCACCAATACCCCCCCAGAACTTTATACCCTGGTGCAGGTGTTACCTGTATATCCAGAACGGGAAACCCTCTATGAATATTTAGCCGAGCTTGACCCCGGTAATATTCCTATGCAAATTCGGGTGGTGGAAACCATTGCTCAACGTAGCCCTGCACAGGCAAGAGGAAAAGTCAAGCAATTAATGGCGAGGTTGCCTCAAACTGCTAGCAATGCCCAACTTCAAGCACAACTAGCCAAAGCCGCCGGAGATTTACAGCAAGCTGGAAAAATCTACGAGAAGATTTTGGCACAGGAACCCGATAACTTAAATGCCTTGGTGGCTTTGGGGGGAATTCGGTTTGAGCAAAGGCAATTTGAGAGTGCGGAACAGATTTATTCCCAATTTTTAGAACAAAAACCCGATGACGTAGATGCAAAAAGGGCAGTAGCTGATTTAACAGCCATCTTAGATAAACCATTGGCAGCGTTAAATCAGATGGAAGAGTTGCAAGTTAAACAGATGCGTGAAGGAGGTACAGACAGCGAGTTATCGCAAAGAATGCAGCAAATTCAGGAAGAATTCTTACAACGACGAGGATTTCAGCCAGCCTGGGAGGATTATGAACGTCGCAAATGAAGAAGCAGAGGGGCAGGGAGCAGGGAGCAGGGGAGATTGTGATGAAATTACTGGTTTGAAGCTAATACTGAACCTGAGTGAGGGAACAATAAATAAAGCGATCGCCACGGGAAATTATACCAAGTTGTCTAGCATTCACCATGATGCATGGATAATTAGTAAACTGTATTTATTTATACAGGAATACTTTGTATCTCCCCTTGGTAATTGTCGCCAACATCTTGTCAATCAAACGGTTCCTAGGATGCGACACCTTCCACAGCTAATAGCGATCGCGTTCCCCATCATTGGGCTATATGCTTGTTTTTCTGGTTATTCTGCAACCAAGCGGCAAATACCAGAAACTCAACCACAAGTACATATCAACCAACCATTGAGTGACAGCGATAAAAGTGCCTTATTCTTAGCAGCTTTACCCACCAACATCAAAAATCGTCAACTCCTTGCCGAAAGTTGGCAAAGTTATCGACGGCGTTTTATTCAAAGTGACGGTAGAGTCATTGATTTTGAAGCAAGCGATCGCTCTACCAGCGAAGGACAAGCTTATGCTATGTTGCGGGCTGTTTTCATCAACGACGCAGACACATTTGCCCTGACCCTAAATTGGAGTGAAAATAATCTGCAACGTCAGCAAAATGGTCAACGCAAAGATAGTTTGTGGGCTTGGAAATGGGGTCGCAATAGTGAAGGCAAATGGGGAAGTATCGATGGCAACTTTGCTAGCGACGGCGATATCGATGCCATTACTGCTTTAATTTTGGCATCTAGACGCTGGGAAAGACCCGAATACTTGGAGTTGGCAAAAACCAAACTCAGGGATTTATGGAATCTTTCTACGGCAGTGGGAACTGGAGGAAAACGTTATTTATTACCAGGTCCAGCTAGTGCCTTCATTCCCAATTCATCCACCCTGTACCTCAATCCTTCCTACCTGTCACCCTATGCTTTCCGATTATTTGCTCAGGTGGACAAAGAACGTAATTGGTTGAGCTTGGTGAATACAAGTTATGAGATTTTGGAACAATCAACACAATTATCTCCAGTAGGTTTACCTAGTGACTGGGTTGCCTTAGATATTCCCACTGGTAAATTTACAGCTTTACCCTCATCCAGTCCCCTTTCAACTTTATATAGCTTCGATGCTTATCGGGTTTGGTGGCGAATATCCCTTGATGCTGCTTGGTTTAATGAGCCAAAGGCAAAGCGTTATCTGCGAAGTTCAACCAAGTACCTAGAAAAACTCTGGCGTGAACAATCACGACTACCAGCCAGGATTAATCTTCAGGGTAAAAGCTTAGTTGATTATGAGGCTACGTCCCAGTATGCCATGCTCTATGCTGCATGGCGGATTGTTAATCCCAAATTAGGTGAGCAAGTACTAGTGAAAAAAATACTACCACAGTACCAAAACGGAATTTGGGGCGATCACTCAGCATATTATACCCAAAATTTGGCTTGGTTAGGATTAATTAGCCCAGATGCAATGCCCCAGCAATTACTGAAAACTAAGTAAGTAGGATTACTCTTGATGATAAATTCAACAAAAACTTAAATTATCCGGCTAATTTTGGGTTATAAAAAAAACAAGCTTACGATCAGTAATTCCAACTAAGAGAGTTAGTTGTAAACCAAGAAACATTTCATCTTCAATTACTGAATTACCCCGTAGAATTCCACTTCCAACAAAAAGCGGTTCTACCACCCAAGATTCACCAAGTCAGAGGAAAGCATCTCTGAATAAAACCCAAAATCATTTAAAACCAATAATTGAATTTCTTTTACCTAATTTCTTTTACTCACTATCCCCCATACCATCAAATGAAGCAGTTGTTTCTACTATCAAAAATCAGCAAGAAAGCAGTGGTCGTAACTTTCTGTTTTTTGCTATTTCCCAGCACACTATTGAGTGCTAAAGCTACCAATAGTCAGCTTTCAGAGGAAAAAATTTCTCAGGGTGATGTGACTTTACTGGCACAAGCAACACCTGCAACAAATACCACTGACAAAAAAGACGAAGCAAACGCTAAAGATGACAAAAAACTAATTTCCCATATCTTACAATTTAATCGCAGTCCTATAGTTGGTAATAGTTTAAGATTACGGGGACAGTATGCAGAAAGTCGTTTAGGATTTACTCGTCCGCGAAATTGGAAACTTGATCAAGGAACAATTCAAGCTGAAATCCGTTTCCAACATTCACCAGCTTTATATGCAAATCGTTCTAATTTGACGGTATTAGTCAACGGTAGAAGTGTTGGTAGTACACCTTTAAATCGTAAACAGTCACAAATTGGGAAACTGCTGGTAAACATTCCACCCAGTTTCCTACAGGACTACAACCAGATTACGATGGTGGCGCAACAAAATGATTCCCAAGAATGTACAGACCCCACCAGTCCTGATTTGTGGACAGAAATTCTACCCGACTCCAAAATTACTTTCAAATATCAAAATCAACCAACCTCAACTTTATTAAACTTTAATCGTTATCCCTACCCAATTTTTGATGAATTAGGGCTAGAAAACAACAAAATTGTCTTCATCCAACCTAGCCAAGTAGAACAATCCTGGCTAACTAGTGCAGCGCGCTTTCAAGCAGCTTTGGGAAGATTTGCCGATTTCCGTCCTTTAGAGACAGGAATGGCTACTAATATGGCAGCGGTGAAAGATAGCGATCGCGTAATTATTTTAGGTACCCCTACAGAACAACCAACCCTATCCCAACTCAAAGATCTACCCCTGAAGATATCAGGCGATCGCATCCTCGATAATAGTCAAAATCCCATCCCGGAAGATCGAGGTGTCTTAATCCTGACTCAAACCAAAAAAGATGGCGGTGCGCCAATTTTAATTGTCACCGGAAATAGTGCTAAAGGAGTGGCAAAAGCCGCACAATTCCTCTCCCAAGCCGATTTACGGAAGATGGGTACAGGTCAGGTTGTTTTCGTTGATAAAGTTCAGGAAACAACAACACCAGCAGCTAGACAATGGTCAAGATATCTACCGGAAGCCAATTCTTTCTTACTCAGCGACCTCAAAATTAATAATGGCAATAAACCCTTCAAAGATGTCACCGTAAGTGGATCTGGCGCTCCACCCATCGAAATCGATTTTCGCGCTTTACCAGATGACCGTTTTGTCCGTGGTAGCTCAATGAATTTGATCTACAGTTACGGTCCCCAAATCAACCCCCGTACCTCTGCTGTTCAGGTGTTTTTAGATGGCAACTTTATTGGTGGTGCCAGACTCACAGATGATCAAGGAGAAACACGCAGAACTTTGAAGGTGGATTTACCTGCAAACTTAGTTACACCCAGTTCCAAATTGCAAGTCTTCTTTCGGATGAATGCCAAAGAAGCTTTTAATAAAGAGCGCTGCATTCAACCTCCCGGCGAACAACTTACAGGTAGAGTACATGCAGACACGAGTTTTAATCTAAAGCGGGAAACTTCAGTTCAACTACCGAATCTAGAGTTGATGAGATTTGGTTATCCCTTTGTTGCTCCTCAAGATTTGTCAGCAACAACTGTTGTGATGCCCCAAAACCCCAGTGAAAACGATATTCTGACACTTTTAGAGGTGAGCGAAAGATTAGGCAGATTGAGCCAATCGGATGGGATGAAGTTGGAAGTCCACACTAGAGAGTCTCTCCCCGAATCAATTCGCAAAAAAAATAATTTAGTAGCGATTGGCACTCTGAGTAAATTTCCGATTCCTGAAGCCCTCAAATCCCAAGGTTTTAACTTAAGTCAAGCATTCAATCGCTCATCCGCAGCAGGTGCAGTCCAAACTCCCCAAGATCAGCAAGGGATGATTAAGCAAGTGGTTTCACCTTGGAATTCGCAGCGGGTGGTTCTGGCTTTAGCAGCTTCGACAGATAGCGGATTAGAAAAAGTTCGTCAGGTTTTGAATCAAGATCCTTGGTTCTCTCAACTCAAAGAGGATACGGTGCTAATTAGCAGCAATGAGCCAAATCCAAAACCTTATGATCCAGATGCTTATCAATTAGCATTTTTCAAAGATGCCCAATCTTCCAGTCGAGTTGAAGACACAACTCCTTTGAGCAAAGCTTCACGTCTAATTCAAGATAATTGGCTACTGCTACCAATCGGAGTTGTTGGACTTTCCCTAGTTCTTTATGGAATCGTTCAACAATATCTCAAACGTCTCAGTGGTGGCAGTGGAAGTAAATAAATCCAGGTGGGGAATTATTTCCCCATTTTCCCCAATTTCTTAACCTTACTCCTAAACCAATATGTCTTCCTCTTCATCTCGCAGACAACCGAATCGTCCCAACTTTGTCAATTGGCTGATTGACTCAATGCCGCCATTTTTTGAGCGATTCTTAGGAAAGCTTGGCATCAAAAAGTTTAAGTGGATTGTGCTGCTGTTGTTGGTACTGTCAATCCCCCTGATTATCACTCCCCTAGAGGTTTGGCAGCAAGGTGCGATCGCAGTCTTTCTGATTGTCCTTGGTCAAATTATGGTTCAGGCTGAAGAACGGGAATCTTCAGCGGAAATAAGTCAATATTATCACTTGTTTATGATGTGGCTAAGTTTAGTCACAACCCTTCGGTATCTCTATTACCGCAC
The DNA here is from genome assembly GCF_000317435.1 of Calothrix sp. PCC 6303. Classification (NCBI taxonomy): domain Bacteria; kingdom Bacillati; phylum Cyanobacteriota; class Cyanophyceae; order Nostocales; family Calotrichaceae; genus Calothrix; species Calothrix sp. PCC 6303. Next base: position 3,589,630 of record NC_019751.1, on the reverse strand, counting down.
CAGCTACACCTTAAATTTTGATACATTCATTAATGGTTTTGCCTGTACCCTGCTATATGCGGCTGAACTTTACGCGATTTTAACGCTGGTATTAGCCTATTTCCAAACTCTGAAAATTCGAGAACGTCAACCAGTTGAACTCACAGCTATTCCCCAAGATGAATGGTATAGCGTTGATATCTACATTCCCACCTTCAACGAAGATGTGGAATTAGTCCGTAAGACAGCTTTAGCTTCCTTGGCTTGTGATTATGCACCAGGGAAGAAAACAGTGTATGTTCTAGATGATGGTCGTCCAGAACGCTACAAATCAGACGATCCACGTTATGAGCAAATGCGGGTAAGAAGGGAAGATCTGCGGCAAATGTGCGAAGAAGTTGGTTGTATCCACATGACACGGGACAACAACGAACATGCGAAGGCAGGTAACATCAATACTGCTTTCCACAAAACCAAAGGTGATTTGGTGATGATTCTGGATTGTGATCACATCCCATCACGACAATTTTTGATGCACACTGTTGGTTTCTTTTACGATCCGAAGGTTTCATTTGTGCAGACACCGCACTGGTTTTATAACCCTGATCCCTTTGAGCGCAACTTAGTTACAGAGGGTCGGATTCCGGTGGGTAACGAACTCTTCTACAAGGTGCTACAAAAAGGAAATGACTTTTGGAATGCTGCCTTTTTCTGTGGTTCAGCGGCAATTATTCGTAAAAATCACGCTTTGGAAGTGGGGGGGATTGCGGTGGAAACTGTGACAGAGGATTGTCACACAGCACTGCGATTGCATTCAAAGGGTTATCGGTCGGTGTACTACGATAAAATCATGGTGGCAGGTTTAGCACCAGATACATTTTCGGCGTATGTAGGACAGCAGGTAAGATGGGCTAGGGGAATGGCGCAAATTTTGCGGTTAGAAAACCCCATATTCAACCCCAAACTCAAACTCAACCTCGCACAACGAATTTGTTATTTAAGTGCCACATCCCACTTCTTGTATGGGTACCCACGGTTAGTTTATGCGATCGCGCCAACGCTCTTCTTACTATTTGGCATCAACTCTGTTCAAGGTCTAGGTATTGAAACCCTAGCCTATGCTGTACCCCACATTATTCTTTCCTTAGGTACCAACTACATCATCTACAAGCATGTAAGATTCTCCTTCTGGAACGAAATTTTTGAGTTTGTCATGTCATTCCAAGCAGGATGGGTGACTTTACTGGCACTTGTTAACCCTAAACTTGGTTCATTCAATGTGACTGATAAAGGGGGGAATATTAGCAAGCGGACATTCGACTGGCGTTCAATGCGGTCTCTCGGTGTCGTTGCTGTTTTAGTTGTTGCTTCACTCCTAGCAGTTCCCTACTGGTTATTACTTCGCCCTGAAGATTGGCAAGCAGTATTAGTTAATACCATGTGGTCTGGTTTTAACCTCATCTTGTTAACCGCTGCTTTATTAGTTGGTTTTGAACAACCCCAAATTCGCACGGCTCACCGTTTACAGCGCCATCTCCCGGTAATTATTACCAGTGATAACATCACTATTATGGGGGAAACAGTAAACATTTCGGAAACAGGCTGCTTAATTTCCTTGGAATCTTGGCCCAATCTCCCAGATGAGGTACAAATCGAGGTTCTGGGGGACTTTTCAGCAAGGGTGACGGTGACAGCAAGAGTTGCCCGTTTATCCCCCATCAACGACCAAGAAACTCACCTAGCAGTGGATTTTATCGATCTCAGCCGCGAACAAAAAGACGCTCTGGTGATGGTTCTCTACTCTGATGTGCGGGAATGGTACTCCCAGAACCGTGAAAATACTGATCGCCCCATTGCCTCTTTGGGCTTTTTGGCTACTAGTTTAAATCGCTCTTTGCGGGATATGAAATCACCTCCTCGGAAAAAGATCCGCAAACAGGTAGTGACATCAGGTCAAATTTACTGGGATGGTAACTTCTTTCCTGGTGTCGCCACAGAGTTGGGGGTCACGGGTTTGCGCTTAGAATTGGAAGGAAAAAAGGCTGTGACTTCAGATAGAGTGCTGAATCAGCAAGATTTCAAGTCAATGCAAAATACCAAACCTCTGGTGGGCTTAGTTTTGGGTGGAAATCCTCAAAGCGATGCTACCACTCGCTTTGTTGCCGAAATTACTTCAGTTAAAGAAGAAGCAAATGGGAAAGTTTCTATTGAGTTGACTTTCCCTGATAAATTCCAAGAACGGCAATCCCCTAAAGTGAAAGAACTGTTGCAGAGTTTGTAATTAAATCTTACTTCCAGCCCAGTTTATCGATAAACTGGGCTTTTTAATTGCGTTTAAGTCAGATAGCAGATGAATTAAAACAAATTTTATCCAAGTGCCTGAGCTAGTTCCTTGGTAATATAGGATTGATCTAAAATATGCGATGCCCTTGGCAACCACTTCGTGGTATCGCATAAACTGCCAACTGCATCGCCTAAAACTCAACTAATAACTAAAAATGGATCAAGACGAACAAAATATAATTAAATTACAGGATTTACCAGAAATCCCTTATATAGATAGTAACGGTCAAATACCAGAGGAATTTCAAGGTAGAATTGGCGTTTATGCTATTTTCAATCAAGCTAAAATCCTTCAATTTGTCGGCTATTCACGAGATATTTACGTCAGTTTAAGACAGCATTTAGTACGTCAACCAGAGAATTGCTATTGGATAAAAGCCCAAACAATTGAACGTCCCAACCGTACTATTTTAGAAACTATTGAAAAAGCTTGGATTGCTGAAAATGGCAATGTACCTGTAGGTAATGGTGATGCCAAAGAAAAATGGACACAGGCAATTAATGCCAAAGCCATGATGAATGCTGAAGAAAAAGCTAATTTTGAAAATCCCATCCATGATGAAATTGGGAAAATGAAAATTTTGAAAAATGTAGCGCGGCGTGTAGAAGCAGAAATATTACAAGTTTTGGCAGCACGAGGTTTACAGACACAAGTTAGATTTAATCCCAAGTTAAAAGAAGAGGGATTATTGGATTTGAAATCGTAAACTAACCAACTTTGACAGTCTAAATTGTATCTGGATCAATATTTAATTCTCGGAGTTTTGCTGCCAAACGTTCTGCTTTTTGTTCAGACTTTTGTGCTGTTTCTTCAGGTGTCGGAACTAATTTCCCATCTGTTGTAAACAACCGCAATAAACCCTGGTAAATTCCCAAATATAATCCTAATTGTTGACTCCACAAATATCCTTGTTCATTTGCTTGCAGAGGTTGATATTCTCCATCAACTAAATGAAACCCGGCAAATTCTTGTGTATATGGATCAAACCAAAAATAATCAGGGGTGCGGAAAGTATCTTGATAAATTTCCTTTTTTAAACCTCTATCTGTTTTGGCTGTTGAGTCAGAAAGTATCTCCAAAATCAAATTCGGGTATTTGCCATCTTCTTCCCAAACTACCCAACTTTTACGGGTTTTACGTTCACATCCCAAGACGACAAAGAAATCTGGTCCTCGGAAGAATTCTGATTTGAGTTGTCGGGGACTATAGTAGATAGTTAGGTTTCCGGCTGCATAAAAATCATTTCTATCTTTCCACAGCCATTCTAAACAGGTTAAAAGTAAAATTATTTGTCGCAGATGCAGTTCTGTTTCCAAGGGAGGTTCATCGCTATATAAATCACCAGGAGGAAATATCACATCACTGGAGATGCCTTGCTGAGATTCTAATTCTTCGGCTATGGTCATAGAATTGATCTGGCATCAGTTAATCTTGGGCTTATTTTAGCAAAATTACAGCATTAAATTCGCAATATTAGCAATATTTCAATTGTTGTAGGTGTAACCATTCGTGTGGAATAAACATACAATTGACTGCGGTAGCTTGAGAAAAATCTCACATCGCGCTAGTCTTCGCTTGAGTACAAGCTAAAAAAATGACGCAATGAGAACTCAGTCTTCCTCAACAATTCCTCCTGTAACTTGGAATCGTCCCATCGGTTTAGGTTGGGAAAAGCCTTATACTGTGCGCTATGCCAGTAATATTGATGATGGTCCCTGGCATGGAATGCCTCTAGGTGGATTTGGCGCTGGTTGCATTGGGCGATCGCATGGTGGAGATTTTAATTTCTGGCATATTGATGGTGGGGAACATGTGTTCAAAAATATTCCCGCTTGTCAATTTAGTCTGTTTGAGTCGGTTGGTGAGTCATCCCAAGCTTATGCTTTAGCTACAGCAGCACCCGCAGATGGAACATTGCAAAGCTGGAAATATTACCCCCAAAGTTCTCCAGAACAAAATACGGGAACTTACCATGCTTTATATCCCCGTAGTTGGTTTGAATATGGGGGAGTATATCAAGCAAATATTACCTGTCAGCAGTTTTCACCAATTTGGGCTGATAATTACCAAGAATCTAGTTATCCAGTGGCTGTATTTTTGTGGAATTTACATAATCCCACCAATGCACCCATTACTCTGAGTATTATGCTTACCTGGGAAAATATGGTGGGTTGGTTTACTAATACTTCCAAATCTCCAGAAGTGATAGTACGGGATGATGGTAGCCCTGTGTATGAATATCAGCCACGTTTGGGTCAAAGTCAAGGTAATTTTAACGAAATAGTTGACAATGGTAACACCATAGGGGTTGTTTTAAGCGGTATTAGTGGTGAAGTAGTTCAAGAAGGCGATGGGCAATGGTGTTTTCTCACCAGTAAGCAGGCAGGAGTCGAAATATTTTCCCATTCTCGCTGGAATCCCACTGGTAACGGGGAGGAAATTTGGCAAAGTTTCGCCGCAGATGGTTCTTTAAGTAATTACCAAGATGCCACACCTGCAACAGATGAACGATTGGCGGGTGCTTTAGCTGTGCGCTTGACTTTGCAACCTGGAGAAACCCTAGAAGTTCCTTTTGTTTTGACTTGGGATTTCCCGGTGACAGAATTTGCTGCGGGAGTAAATTACAATCGTAGATACACTGATTTTTTTGGTAGTAATGGCAAAAATGCATTACAAATTGCCGAAACAGCTTTAGAACAATACCGAGATTGGTTAGAAAAAATTCAGACATGGCAAAAACCGATACTCAATCGCCATGATTTACCAGATTGGATGAAGATGGCTTTGTTCAACGAACTTTACGATTTAACTGCTGGGGGTACTTTGTGGAGTGCAGCATCACCCAAAGATCCTGTGGGGCAGTTTGCAGTTTTAGAATGTTTGGATTATCGGTGGTATGAAAGCTTAGATGTGCGGTTGTATGGTTCCTTTGGGTTGTTGATGCTGTTTCCTGAGTTGGAAAAAGCCGTGATGCGGGCATTTGCCCGGGCAATTCCGGCGAGTGATGAGAAAACCCGCGTCATTGGTTACTACTACACAATTGGTGCCGAAAGTCCCCTAGCTATCCGTAAAGCTGCTGGGGCAACACCCCATGATTTAGGAGCGCCAAATGAACATGTGTGGGAAAAAACCAATTATACCAGTTACCAAGATTGCAATTTGTGGAAAGACTTGGGTAGTGACTTTGTGTTGCAAGTATACCGAGATTTTGTATTTACAGGTAGCAAAGATATAGAATTCCTGGCTGAATGCTGGGACGCGATCGCATTAACTCTAGAATACCTTAAAGCCTTTGACAAAGATCATGATGGTATCCCCGAAAATTCCGGCGCACCCGATCAAACCTTTGATGATTGGAAGTTACAGGGAGTTAGCGCTTATTGTGGTGGGTTATGGTTAGCAGCTTTGGAAGCAGCTATTGCCATCTGTGATATCTTGCTGGAAAACCATGGAGATCAGGAAAAACTTACCGCCCAAAAGATAATTTATACAGACTGGCTGGCAAAATCTCGCCCAATTTATCAACAAAAACTTTGGAATGGACAATACTATCGTCTCGATAGTGAAAGCGGTTCGGATGTAGTGATGGCAGATCAGTTATGTGGTCAATTTTACGCCCGTTTGCTGAAATTAGCTGATATTGTCCCCCACGATTGTGCCATCTCTGCCGTGCGAACAGTTTACGAAGCTTGTTTTATCAACTTTAACGACGGCAAATTTGGCGCTGCAAATGGTTTGCGTCCCGATGGTTCACCAGAAAACCCCAAAGCAACTCATCCGTTAGAAGTGTGGACAGGTATTAATTTTGGCTTGGCTGCCTTTTTGATGCAAATGGGAATGCAGGATGAAGCTTGGAAATTAACGGAAGTTGTAGTGCAACAAATTTACGACAATGGCTTACAGTTCCGTACTCCAGAAGCAATTACTGCAACTGGAACTTTCCGTGCTTGTACTTATTTGCGAGCTATGGCAATTTGGGGAATATATTTAGTGTTAATAGGGAACAGTGAACAGTAAGCAGGTGGGTAGGAAAAATTATCGTTGGGGGGAGCGAGTAGTGAGTAGCGAATAGTGAGTAGTGTTAAGGGTTATAAAGGTGAAAAGAACTGTTTATTCCACCCTTGAATTAAAATATAGGCGTATCCAAAAAGAGTTAATGGCAGGTACGTTAGCTCTAATTGGTGTTTCTCTGATTGGGACTTCGTGGTACCACTTTGTAGAGGGCTGGTCATGGGAAGATGCGGCATACATGACAGTAATTACCCTTGCCACTGTCGGTTATGGAGAAACACAACCGCTGGGTAATCGAGGTCGGCTATTTACTATTGCCCTGATTTTGATGGGTGTGGTTGTAATTGGTTATATCGTTAATCGATTTACAGAAGCAGTAATTCAAGGCTATTTTCAGGAAGGAATTCGGGTGCAACAGCAACAACGATTGATGGAATCCCTGTTTGATCATTACATTATTTGTGGATTTAGTCGGACTGGTCGTCAAATTGCTAAGGAATTTCAGGCGGAGGGTGTGTCATTTGTAATCGTTGATACAGAGACAGATTCAGTTCGGGTTGCTCAAAATGAAGGGTATATTATCTACCAAGGTGATGCGACACTTGATGAAACTTTATTACGTGTAGGCATTGAGAGGGCGGTTTGCATCGTAGCAGCATTACCATCAGATGCTGAAAATTTATACATACTACTTTCGTCGAAAACACTGAATCCAGAAATTCGCGCGATCGCTCGTGCAGGTACAGAGGAAGCTGTGAAAAAGTTAAAGCGTGCAGGTGCAGATGCAGTAGTTTCACCCTACATCACTGGTGGAAAACGGATGGCTGCGGCTGCATTACGTCCACGCGTGATGGATTTTGTGGATGGGGTTCTCAACGGTACAGATCGTCAACTATACATGGAGGAGTTACTAATTGACCCCTTAGTTTGTCCGTTTGTAGGACAAACCTTGGAAAAAGCCAGATTGCGATCGCACTCTGGCGCTTTAGTACTAGCAATCCGCCGCTCTGACGGCACCCTAATTGGTGGACCAACAGGCGATACGATTTTAATGTCAGGTGATTTACTGATTTGCATGGGAACGGGTGAACAATTAAGCAGCCTTAACCAAATTCTCGAACCTATCACTACTAAAAAAATGCGCCGCTCGAAGAATAGGTAAGGGGCAGGGGAGGCAGGGGAGGCAAAGGAGCAGGGGAAGCAGGGGAGGCAGGGGAGGCAGGGGAGGCAAGGGAGCAGGGAAGGCAGGGGGTTTCAGCTAACGGTTAATAGCTAATAGCCAGGAAACCATTATTCGTATCAACAATTTTGTGAAATGGTATCACCTCTTGGAGAATCTGAATAAATGCTGCGTAGATTTTTCGGCAAAATTCCTTTAGCATGGCAGCAATTAATGAAGGAAAAAATGCGTTTGGCAGTTGCTTTAGCTGGAATTGCCTTCGCAGATATTCTTATGTTTGCTCAGATGGGATTTGAAGGGGCATTATTTGATAGTTCAATCGCACTTCATAAGCATTTTAATACTGATTTAGTTGTTGTAAGTCGGAATTTTGAAACCATTTATTCAATTCGAGATTTTTCTCAAGATTTTCTCTATCAAGCAAGGGGCTATGCAGGTGTAGAATCTGTTAGTCCTGTCTATATTGGTTTAGGTAAATGGAATAATCTGGAAACACATAGTTTACAGACAATTTTGATTGTGGGAACTGATCCGGCAAATAAAATCCTGGCTTTTCCAGAATTTGATGCTAATCGTAGCCAACTACAAATACTCAACCAAGTACTTTTTGATCAGGCTGCTTTCCCAAAAATTATTGATTTACTTCAACAGCAATCTCAGGTTGAACTTAATATCAATGAGGTGACAGTTTTAATCAAAGGTTTATTTAGCTTGGGTAAATCCTTTGCTAGTTCAGGCAGTATTATCACCAGTGATTTAACATTTTTACGAGTTTTTCCCAGTCATCAAGCAAATCAAATTGCAGTCGGGTTAGTTAAATTAAAACCCGGTGCAAATCCTCAACAGGTAATCCAAACTCTACAAACAGGGTTATCAGATAATGTCAGGGTTTTAACACCACAAGGTTTTATTGATGTCGAGAGGAATTATTGGTCAAAAACAACACCCATTGGCTTTATTTTTGGCGTTGGGGTAATTGTTTCTTTTATGGTGGGTAGTGTAATTGTTTACCAAATTCTCTACTCTGATGTTGCTGCACACCTCTCAGAATATGCCATGCTCAAGGCTATGGGATACACTAACAATTATCTGTTGGGGGTTTTAGCACAGGAAGCTATGTTCTTAGCTGTACTTGGCTACTTTCCAGGATTGATCTTAGCATCTGGGTTTTATGCCTTAGCTGCAAGTGCAACCATGCTACCCGTAATTATGACATTAGAACGTTGCATAAATATTTTCTTGCTCACGTTAATCATGTGTTTTGTTTCTGGTGCGATCGCTATGGGAAAATTACACTCAGCAGATCCAGCAGACTTGCTTTAAACTCACCATTACCAGAGTTAGGGATGTGGACGCTGAATAATTTTTTCCATTGAGCGTTTTTTTGCTTTCGGATCAATGCCAAACAAACGAATATATTCTCCGCTATACTGATTCAAACATTTCTCTACAGTCGACACGGCATCAGCATTACTAGTAATACCTTCCATTGCACAACTTTGCCAAGAACCTGTGCGGAAGCGTCTTGCATCTACATGTTCAATACCAATTTTGTAACCCTGTGATAATATTTGCTGTATTTGTGCTTTAGTTTCAGAATTTAAGTTACTTTTAGATGCGTATTGTTTGTAATAACCATCACCGTTAGTAACTTCATGGGTTGCGGGTGGATTATTAACTGTGGTGAGATTATTTTCTACTGCTGGTGTAGTTGGTAAACCTACAATTTTTCTGGAATATAGTCCCCGGTTATATTGTTCCACTAATTGGGAATTTTCCACATGTTGCTGTTCAGATACCATAAAATTCCCCATCTCCAGTAACCTAGACAAACTGAAATCGGGTTTTCCAAAGATTGGTGCAGCTTCTGCGCTGTTAACAACTCGCTGAGAAACATTTTCCACCCCGATATCATGAATGAAGTGCAAAACCTGCTCATCGTAAAGACGCGATCGCATGGCACTATAAAAGTCTATAGATTGGTTAGGGAATGTATCTACTAGTTGGGCAACTTCCCGTCTTGAAAGTCCATCATCACCAAATATCCCTTCTACAACTCCCACTTTATCATCTCGGTCTGGTTCCCAATAGAATTTTTCCATTCTTCCATCCCGAATCAATGGTGCATACAAAGTTGAAAAATCATTACCTGTGACAATTATGGGTACCCGTCGTAAGGGAGTAGAATCATAACTTCCCGGTAACTGCACGTCTGTGGGATTATCGGCAATATTCATTAATGTCGCATTTACCAACTGGGTATTAACTGTATACTGCGTTCCTTCATCAAATCTGCCTGCACCCGCATCCAAATCATTAATCATCAGCACGCACATTTTACCGCGCACCTTCACCAATTCCGCAGTTTCCCGATAGCGTAACCGAATTAACCTTGCAGGATCTCCCGCATCAGGACTTTCCAATTCACCCCCAGAAATCAGAGTTACTTCTATCCCCATCCGTTCAAATACCAACTCACACTGAAAGGATTTTCCTTCACCTTTACGTCCGTGAACACCTAAAATTAGTGGTACACGTACACCAGGAATATTTAGAAAATTTTTGGTAATGTGAACTGCCAATTTGTCAAGAAACCGAGGTGCGATATAATAACCCATAATTTTGTGAATAAATATTTGGTAATGCTGTAGATCATCTTAGTTTTTTTCTGACTATTATTGTTGAAAATTTTCTCTCGGTAAGGAACATAACTCTTCTTCCTCCGGGAACATCTCACTTTCGTAAAAATAGTATTAGAGTGACCTTTGGAATCCCCACCTACTACTTCGCAGAAGCAAGCTAAAATAAATTCAGGTGGGGATGATGTCAACAGAAGCTCTTTCTCTCCGTCTCAGTTTTCCCCCTGCTCCCTGCCTGTTTTGACATAATTTGCGGAAAGGTTTATCCTATAAGCGTTTAGTCATGCCAAACTTAAGCTGATTTGTCATCAGTCACTGGCAAAGGTATATTCTCCATATACCCATATTTATTTTTTCCGATATTTTTCTATAAATTTATTGAATTTGGCATTAGTAGTGCTATATTAGTAAATCTAGTAGTGTGTGTACATAATTATAGTCTTCCTGGAAGTATACAGTGGCGAATTCAAAGTCTGCTCTCAAGCGTGCCAAAATCGCAGAACGTAACAGATTGCGTAACAAGTCTTATAAATCAGCAGTTAGAACGCTGATGAAAAATTACTTTGCAGCCTTGACAACCTACGCTGCAAACCCCAGCCCAGAACAAGAAAAAGAAGTTCAATCCCGCATGTCAGACGCTTATAGCAAAATTGACAAAGCAGTCAAGCGTGGGGTTATTCATCCTAACAATGGAGCCAGGAAAAAGTCTAGATTAGCTAAAAAGCTGAAGCCAATTACCCAAGCAACAGCGAGCACTTAACTAAATTGTAGTATTCATTTTGGTCTGCGATCGCACAATCCCATATTCAATGACCTGATGATTAGATAATCATAAGTAATATTTAAGATGCAGCTGATTGACACCCACGTACATCTGAACTTTGAGGTTTTCGAGCAAGATATAGCAGCAGTGCGATCGCGGTGGCAGGAAGCAGGTGTAGTACATTTAATACACTCCTGTGTACAGCCTTCGGAATTTCCGAGTATTCAAAAACTAGCTCATGCTTTTCCAGAGTTAAGCTTTGCAGTAGGTTTACACCCGTTAGACACAGAGCAGTGGAATAGCCAAAGTGCAGATGAAATATCTAAGCTTGCTAGTTCTGACTCGAAAATAGTTGCCATTGGGGAAATCGGGCTGGACTTCTACAAAGCTAACAACTGCCAACAGCAGTTAACAGCCTTTGAAGCCCAGTTAGATATAGCCACTGAACTGAATTTACCCATAATTGTTCATTGTCGTAATGCAGCAACGAAGGTGAGAGAAGTTCTGCAAAAGTGGAAAGAACTCAAAGGTGAACGCTTACGGGGAGTTATGCACTGCTGGGGGGGTACCCCGGAGGAAGCTCAGTGGTTTTTGGACTTAGGATTTTATATTAGTTTTAGTGGAACCGTAACCTTCAAAAATGCGACAGCGATTCAATCAAGTGCCATGCTTGTGAGTAGCGATCGCATCATGGTGGAAACTGACTGCCCATTTTTGGCACCAGTTCCCAAGCGGGGAGAAAAGCGAAACGAACCAGCATACGTTCGCTATGTGGCTGAACAAGTTGCTCAGTTACGTGGTGAAACCTTGGAAGAAATTGCCATGAAAACTACTCAAAATGCCTGTGATCTCTTTGGGCTGACTATCTGAGCTTAGTTTTTTGCAGGTCATGACTTGGGGATAAAAAATAAAATATTGGAGGAACTGAAATATGCTAATATTAATTCCTCCAAAAATGCTATCTTGCGTCATAATAGTTGAGGGCACAACAGCAGCTATCTATTATGTGGCTTAATCAAATGGTTCCAAACAAAACTATTTCTTGGACTTTAGTACATTAAAACCTCAGGCTCGCTCCAACTGGGCGATTCTAAACCAGGCGATATCCAAAAAATGCAATTATAGCAAGCATTGATTCCTATTTGTTCTGCAAAAGTTAAGATTGACAAGTCTAAATGAGTTAGGCAACTAGTAAGGCATATCACTTCTAACAATACAAAAACCCACATAATTTACCCAAGTATAACTACCTATAAAATTGATTAAATTCCCGAAAAATCAAGAACTGTGTTGTTTAAGCAACTCCCTTTCTGGAGATGAGTTGAGCAAAATTACCCAGAAAGTTTCTCCAAATGCCTATTTGAAATTGAGAGAAACCCGACCAGGCAAAGATATACCAAGCAATTTGCCAATATCAAGAGGCAGGTTTACAATTGCCAAAATCCATCACTCCCAGCTTTAATGAATCCATTTGCCTCTCTGCGCTGCTAAATAATAGCAAAATAGCTCAGAGTAGGCATTTGCCAGTGGCTTAATATCAATACGGGTATTATTTTGTAGAGACGAACCTCAAAATATTATCCCCAAGAAAGTTTAACCAGGTTGACAAAGGTAGAGGCATGACAAACGAAACATTGATGGAAGCCGCTTTCCTACTGCCCGACTTGATTGAAATCCAGCGCTCTAGCTTTCGCTGGTTTTTGGAAGAAGGGTTGATCGAAGAGTTGAATTCCTTCAGTCCAATTACGGATTATACAGGCAAACTCGAACTGCACTTCCTCGGTCAGAACTATAAAATGAGGGAGCCGAAATACAGCGTCGAGGAAGCAAAAAGACGGGATAGTACCTACGCAGTACAAATGTATGTACCAACTCGTCTAATCAACAAAGAGACTGGAGAAATTAAAGAGCAAGATGTATTCATCGGAGACTTGCCTTTGATGACAGACCGAGGCACTTTTATTATTAACGGTGCTGAACGAGTCATAGTTAATCAAATTGTGCGATCGCCTGGAGTATATTACAAGTCAGAAATCGATAAAAACGGTCGGCGCACCTACTCAGCCAGCTTGATCCCAAACCGGGGAGCATGGCTAAAGTTTGAAACAGATCGTAACGATTTGGTTTGGGTCAGAATTGATAAAACCCGTAAACTATCAGCCCAAGTACTCCTCAAAGCCTTGGGACTATCTGACAACGAAATCTTCGACGCTTTGCGTCACCCTGAATACTTTCAGAAAACCATCGAAAAAGAAGGACAATTTTCCGAAGAAGAAGCCCTAATGGAGCTTTATCGCAAATTGCGTCCTGGTGAACCCCCAACAGTTTTGGGAGGGCAACAACTACTAGATTCCCGCTTTTTTGATGCCAAACGTTACGACTTAGGTCGAGTTGGCAGATACAAACTCAACAAAAAACTTCGTCTGCAAGTTGCAGACACGCTCCGCGTTCTCACACCTAACGATATATTAGCAGCAGTCGATTACCTAATCAACCTCGAATTCGATATTGGTAATACTGATGACATTGATCACTTAGGAAACCGCCGCGTCAGAAGTGTCGGTGAACTTCTACAAAACCAAGTTCGCGTAGGCTTAAATCGCCTAGAGCGGATCATTCGGGAGCGGATGACCGTATCTGATGCTGAAGTCCTAACTCCCGCATCATTAGTCAATCCTAAACCTTTAGTAGCAGCAATCAAAGAATTTTTCGGATCCAGTCAACTATCTCAGTTCATGGATCAAACCAATCCTTTGGCAGAATTGACCCACAAACGTCGTCTCAGTGCCCTAGGACCTGGAGGGTTAACCCGTGAACGCGCTGGTTTTGCCGTTCGAGATATTCACCCCTCCCACTACGGAAGAATTTGCCCCATTGAAACACCAGAAGGACCCAACGCTGGTTTGATTGGCTCCTTGGCAACCCATGCCCGTGTTAACCAATACGGCTTTTTGGAAACACCCTTCCGTCCAGTAGAAAACGCCAAAGTTCGTAACGATCTCCAAGCAGTTTATATGACTGCTGATGAAGAAGATGATCTACGGGTAGCAGCAGGAGATGCCACTACAGACGAAAACGGCTACCTCATAGGACCCCAAGTACCAGTCCGTTATCGTCAAGAATTTTCCACCACCACACCGGATCAAGTGGACTTCATCGCCGTATCCCCGGTACAAATTGTATCCGTTGCCACCAGCATGATTCCCTTCTTGGAACATGACGATGCCAACCGGGCGCTGATGGGTTCTAACATGCAACGCCAAGCTGTACCCCTACTAAAACCAGAACGTCCATTAGTGGGAACTGGTCTAGAAGCGCAGGCAGCCCGTGACTCTGGGATGGTAATTGTATCCCGTACAGATGGAGATGTTGTCTACGTAGATGCCACTGAAATTCGTGTGCGTCCACGGGTTATTCCCACCCCAGATGATCAACCAAATAACCCTCAGCCGGCAGATATCAAATACCGTCTCTCCAAATACCAGCGTTCTAACCAAGATACCTGCTTAAATCAAAAGCCATTGGTACGGATTGGGGAGCGTGTAGTTGCTGGTCAAGTATTGGCAGATGGTTCATCGACTGAAGGTGGAGAATTGGCACTGGGGCAAAATATTGTAGTTGCCTACATGCCTTGGGAAGGATACAACTACGAAGATGCAATTCTGATTTCCGAGCGCTTGGTACAGGATGACATTTATACCTCAATCCACATTGAAAAATATGAAATTGAGGCACGACAAACCAAGCTTGGACCAGAAGAAATTACTCGTGAAATTCCCAACGTTGGTGAAGATGCCTTACGTCAGTTAGATGAGCAAGGAATTATTCGCATTGGCGCTTGGACAGACGCTGGAGATATCCTAGTCGGTAAAGTTACTCCGAAAGGGGAATCAGACCAACCCCCAGAAGAAAAATTACTACGAGCAATTTTTGGTGAAAAGGCAAGAGACGTTCGTGATAATTCTCTACGGGTACCTAATGGAGAAAAAGGACGTGTAGTCGATGTTCGCTTATTTACCCGTGAACAAGGTGACGAGCTACCACCAGGTGCCAACATGGTTGTTCGCGTCTACGTTGCTCAAAAACGGAAAATCCAAGTCGGCGATAAAATGGCAGGACGACATGGGAATAAAGGGATTATTTCCCGAATTTTGCCCCTGGAAGATATGCCCTATTTACCCGATGGTTCGCCAGTAGATATCGTCCTCAACCCTCTAGGTGTACCTAGCCGCATGAACGTCGGACAAGTATTTGAGTGCTTGTTGGGTTGGGCTGGTCACAACATGGGAGTCCGCTTTAAAGTGGTTCCTTTTGACGAAATGTATGGTGAAGAATCATCACGGCGGGTTGTCCACGGTAAGTTACAAGAAGCACGGGATGAAACGGGTAAAAAATGGCTCTATAACCCTGATGAACCCGGTAAAATCATCGTCTATGACGGTCGTACAGGAGAACCCTTCGATCGACCCGTCACCATCGGTGTCGCTTACATGCTCAAGCTAGTTCACCTCGTTGATGATAAGATTCACGCCCGTTCCACAGGTCCTTACTCCCTAGTAACTCAGCAACCCTTGGGTGGAAAAGCCCAACAGGGTGGACAAAGATTTGGAGAAATGGAAGTATGGGCACTGGAAGCATTTGGTGCAGCTTATACATTACAGGAATTGCTGACAGTAAAATCTGATGATATGCAAGGGCGTAATGAAGCCTTAAATGCCATTGTCAAGGGTAAAGCAATTCCCAGACCAGGTACACCAGAATCTTTCAAAGTGTTAATGCGGGAATTACAATCTCTAGGTTTAGATATTGCCGTCCATAAGGTTGAGACCCAAGCTGATGGTAGTTCCCTAGATGTGGAAGTAGATTTAATGGCAGATAACAATATCCGTCGTACTCCACCCCGTCCCACCTATGAATCGCTTTCCCGCGAATCCCTAGAAGAGGAAGAATAGACTGTAGTTATGCAGTTAGCCCACTATCTGTCTTAGCTAACTGCATATACTGGCTTTATTAGCGCCCAAAACAAACAAAAGATCTCACACAAAACTACATACTTCCAATTTACAAGGCTTAACAGCCTATTGACTTGCATTTAGCAATTTAGAATCTGAAAGCAAAGAATTCGCATGAGACCTGCCCAAACCAATCAATTTGATTACGTAAAAATCGGCTTGGCATCACCCGAACGCATCCGGCAATGGGGTGAGCGGACATTACCAAACGGTCAGGTAGTAGGGGAAGTAACCAAGCCCGAAACGATTAACTACCGGACATTAAAACCAGAGATGGACGGCTTATTCTGTGAGCGGATCTTTGGACCTGCGAAGGATTGGGAATGCCATTGTGGCAAGTACAAGAGAGTACGTCACCGGGGAATTGTTTGTGAGCGTTGTGGTGTAGAAGTCACCGAGTCACGGGTACGTCGTCATCGCATGGGCTATATCAAATTAGCTGCCCCCGTGGCGCATGTTTGGTATCTAAAAGGTATTCCTAGCTACATTTCTATCCTGTTAGACATGCCATTGCGGGATGTGGAGCAGATTGTATATTTCAACTCATACGTAGTTCTTAGCCCAGGTAACGCCGATACTTTAACTTACAAACAGTTATTGAGTGAAGATCAATGGCTGGAAATTGAAGATCAGATTTACAGCGAGGATTCCCAATTAGTGGGAGTTGAGGTGGGTATTGGTGCCGAAGCACTATTGCGTTTGTTGGCTGATATTGGTTTAGAACAAGAAGCTGAGAACCTGCGGGAAGAAATTGCTGGTGCTAAGGGTCAAAAACGAGCCAAGTTGATTAAACGACTACGTGTAATTGATAACTTTATTGCGACTGGCTCAAAACCAGAATGGATGGTAATGACTGTTATTCCGGTCATTCCCCCTGATTTACGCCCAATGGTGCAGTTAGATGGTGGACGTTTTGCCACCAGTGACTTAAATGATTTGTACCGTCGGGTGATTAACCGGAATAATCGTTTAGCCCGTCTTCAGGAAATTTTAGCACCCGAAATTATTGTCCGTAACGAAAAACGGATGCTTCAGGAAGCAGTAGATGCACTAATTGATAATGGTCGTCGTGGTCGAACTGTGGTAGGTGCCAATAACCGTCCGCTGAAGTCACTATCAGACATTATTGAAGGTAAGCAGGGGCGTTTCCGACAAAACTTGTTAGGTAAGCGGGTTGATTATTCAGGTCGTTCGGTAATTGTCGTTGGACCAAAATTAAAGATTCACCAATGTGGTTTGCCCAGGGAAATGGCAATTGAGCTATTTCAACCCTTCGTCATCAACCGTTTAATTCGTAGCGGCATGGTGAATAATATCAAGGCAGCCAAAAAACTGATTTCCCGTGCTGATCCCCAAGTTTGGGATGTTTTGGAAGAAGTTATCGAAGGACACCCAGTAATGCTTAACCGTGCACCAACTTTGCACCGTTTGGGTATTCAGGCTTTTGAACCAATTTTGGTAGAAGGTCGGGCAATTCAGTTACACCCGTTAGTTTGTCCAGCCTTCAACGCTGACTTTGATGGAGACCAAATGGCGGTACATGTGCCGCTATCGTTGGAATCTCAAGCTGAAGCTAGACTTTTGATGTTGGCTTCCAACAACATTCTTTCACCAGCAACAGGCAGACCAATTATTACACCCAGCCAAGATATGGTTTTGGGAGCATATTATTTGACTGCCGAAAATCCTGATGCGAAAAAAGGTGCTGGCGGCTATTTTTCTTCAATGGATGATGTGATCATGGCTTTTGAACAAAAGCAAATTGATCTTCATGCTTATATCTACGTCCGGTTTGATGGAGAAGTAGATTCTGGCGAACCAGATGGCGAACCATTGGAAGTAACCTCAAATGAGGATGGAACTCGAACATTGATGTATAAGTTCCGTCGTCGCCGTGAAGATGCCCAAGGAAATTTGATTTCTCAGTATGTCCGCACTACTCCAGGTCGCGTGATTTACAACAAAGCGATTCAGGAAGCTTTAGTTAGTTAAGGGTTGAACGTGAAGAGTTAGGAATAGATATTTTTATTTCTAACTCTCAACCCATTACTCCTAACTCTATAAGTATTGATTAAGGATTATTAACAAATGATTAACGAGAAAGTAGTCTTTCGGAATCGCGTAGTTGACAAAGGTCAGCTGCGGAATTTAATTTATTGGGCGTTTACCAATCATGGGACAGCGCGGGCAGCAGTGATGGCGGACAAACTAAAGGATTTAGGTTTCCGCTATGCCACTAGAGCCGGAGTTTCCATTAGTGTTGATGATTTGATGGTTCCTCCATCTAAGCGCAGTCTTTTGGATGCCGCCGAAGATGAAATTCGGGCAACAGAAGAACGCTATCAACGTGGGGAAATTACTGAAGTTGAGCGATTCCAAAAGGTAATTGATACTTGGAATGGAACCTCTGAGGCACTTAAAGATCAAGTTGTTCACCACTTTAGAAGTACTAACCCCCTCAACTCAGTTTACATGATGGCATTTTCTGGAGCGCGGGGTAATATTTCCCAGGTGCGCCAGTTGGTGGGAATGCGGGGGTTGATGGCAAATCCCCAGGGGGAAATTATTGGCTTACCAATTAAGACGAATTTCCGGGAAGGATTAACTGTTACTGAGTATATTATTTCCTCTTACGGTGCCCGTAAAGGCTTGGTTGATACGGCATTACGGACGGCGGATTCTGGTTATCTAACTCGTCGTTTAGTGGATGTATCACAGGATGTAATTATTCGGGAAATAGATTGTGGAACCACCAGAACTATTCCTGTACGGGCAATGACCGAAGGTAACAAAGTTCTGATTCCCTTGGGTTCTCGGTTGTTAGGTCGGGTGGTTGGAGTTGACGTTGTGCATCCGACCACGGGAGAAATTCTTGCTGAACGTAACACACCTATTTATGATGATTTAGCCAAGGCTATTGATAAAGCTGGAGTTAAAGAAGTCTTAGTGCGATCGCCTTTAACATGCGAGGCTGCTCGTAGCGTATGCCAACATTGTTATGGCTGGAGTTTAGCACATGGCAAAATGGTTGACTTGGGCGAAGCTGTGGGAATTATTGCTGCCCAAAGTATCGGCGAACCTGGTACCCAATTAACAATGCGTACCTTCCACACAGGTGGTGTATTCACCGGAGAGGTAGTTAAACAGGTACGTTCGGAAATTGACGGAACTTTGAAGCTGAGTCGAAAGTTAAAGACTAGAACTTATCGCACTCGTCACGGGGAAGATGCCCTATATGTAGAAAACGATGGTAGCATCACCGTTCAAAGTTCCAGCGGCAACAAAGAAATTGAAGTTAATCAAGGATCAACTCTCTACATCAATGACGGGCAAAAGGTTAAACAGGGACAATTACTAGCTGAGGTTGCCTTAGCTGGAAAAACTACCCGGATTAACACTGAGAAAGCTGTTAAAGATGTTGCAACTGATTTAGCAGGGGAAGTCAGATTTCACGAAGTCCTTCCAGAGCAAAAGACAGACCGTCAAGGAAACACAACCATTACAGCAGCGCGTGGTGGTTTGATTTGGATTCTATCAGGGGAAGTATATAATTTACCACCTGGCTCGGAACTAACCGTTAAAGAAGGTGATGCCATTGAAACCAATGGCGTGCTAGCTGAAACAAAACTGACAACTATCCATGGTGGGGTAGTACGTTTACCTGAAACCCAAGAGGGTAAGAGTACAAGGGAAATTGAAATTATTACAGCCTCTGTAATATTAGACCAAGCCACCGTCACATCCCAAAGTTCTCAAGGTAAAAATAACTATTTAGTCACCACTGGCAACAACCAAGTCTTTAACTTACGGGCAACTCCTGGAACCAAAGTTCAAAACGGGCAAGTTGTGGCAGAGTTAATTGACGACCGCTATCGTACCAACACAGGTGGTTTACTTAAATACGCGGGTGTGGAAGTCCAGAAGAAAGGTAAAGCCAAACTGGGTTACGAAGTAGTTCAGGGGGGAACATTACTGTGGATTCCCGAAGAAAGTCACGAAGTTAACAAAGATATCTCCTTATTGTTAGTAGAAGACGGACAATTCGTCGAAGCTGGCACAGAAGTCGTCAAAGATATCTTCTGCCAAAACAGCGGTGTAATTGAAGTTACCCAGAAAAACGATATTCTGCGTGAAGTTGTCGTTAAACCGGGCGAATTGCTGATGGTAGACGATCCAGAAGCTGAGATGGGACGTAACGGTACCTTCATTCAAGCGGGTGAAGAGTTGTTGGGACTAGTTGCCACCGAAATGCGTTACATCGAGTATGTGGAATCTCCCGAAGGTCCAGCATTGTTATCACGTCCAGTGGTGGAGTTTGCAGTTCCCTCGCAGCCAGATGTACCTTCTACTACTTCGGTAAGTCAGCAGACAGGACGTTCTATTCAGCTAAGAGCAGTTCAACGCCTACCCTATAAAGATTCTGAACGCGTTCGTTCAGTTGAAGGAGTAGAACTCCTACGTACCCAATTGGTATTGGAAATTGACCAGGAGGCTGAACATGATCACAATTCTTCACCTCTGGCAGCAGATATCGAATTAGTAGTGGATACTGAAGATCCTGAAATTCAACGTTTGCAGTTGGTAATTCTGGAAGCTTTAGTATTGCGCCGCGACACCACAGCTGATGCAACCCAAGGTAGCACCCAAACGAACCTGGAAATCGAAGATGGACAAACAATTGATCCGGGTGCAGTGGTGGCACGGACTCAAATCCTCTCCAAGGAGGGTGGAATTGTTCGTGGTGTGCAAAAGGGTACTGAAACAGTCCGTCGTTGCCTAGTCCTACGTACCTCCGATACTCCAATCACCAATAGCAGCAGCCAACCAAGCGTTAAAGTTGGGGATTTAATTGTTGAGGGTTCAGAAATCGCTCCTGGAGTTTTCGCTCAAGAATCTGGACAGGTAGTAGATATCATCAAACTTGGTGCAGAGAACGGCGAATCCGGTTCTGCACTCGCAAAGGAAAACTATGGCGTGAAAATTCGCACTGGTCGTCCTTACCGAGTTAGCCCTGGTGCAGTACTGCAAATCGAAGATGGTGACTTGGTACAACGTGGTGATAACTTGGTGTTACTGGTATTTGAACGTGCTAAAACCGGAGATATTATCCAAGGTTTACCACGGATTGAAGAATTGCTGGAAGCCCGCAAACCAAAAGAAGCATGTATTTTGGCGAAGCGTTCGGGAGAACTGAAGGTAGTCTATGGTGATGGGGATGAAGCCATCGGCATTAAGGTAATTGAGCAAGGTGGAACTGTAACTGAATATAACCTTGGACCTGGGCAAAACTTGATTGTTTCCGATGGACAACAAATTGTGGCGGGTCAAACCTTAACAGATGGTCCATCAAATCCTCACGAAATTTTAGAACTCTTCTTCAATTTGGGTCATGAAGATGGAATCTATGCTTGTGCTAGTGTCGCATTACAGGAAGTACAAACTTTCTTGGTGAACGAAGTCCAATCGGTATATCAATCCCAGGGTATCGAGATTTCCGATAAGCATATTGAGGTAATTGTCCGCCAGATGACTTCTAAAGTTCGGGTGGATGATGGTGGTGATACTAGCTTACTTCCTGGTGAGTTGGTGGAACTGCGACAAATTGAGCAGGTTAACGAAGCAATGGCAATTACAGGTAGCCCACGGGCACTGTATACTCCGGTACTTTTGGGGATTACTAAAGCATCTTTAAATACTGATAGCTTTATCTCCGCTGCTTCGTTCCAAGAAACAACCAGAGTTCTAACGGAAGCTGCTATAGAAGGAAAATCCGATTGGCTACGTGGTTTGAAGGAAAACGTAATTATTGGACGTTTGATTCCGGCGGGTACTGGCTACAATGCCTATGAAGAACCTAGTATCGTTGATGATTACTCCACTGATCTCACAGCAAGTGTCTTAGATGAGGTGGATGATCCCTTGGATATGGTGCTTGATGATCGTACAGCCCGCAGCTATAACCTAGATACAACCCTTGGTATGGGTGATGCTGGCTTTGGCAGTAGACGTACAGACAAATCTATTCTCGATGATGAGGAATTCATCATGCCGAATGAGGTGACTGATTTGGATGAGGAAGATTTTGAAGACGATGTTGATGATATTGATGAAGATGATGATGATGATTTTGAGGACTAAGATCTAAAGTCTAAATCTCAAAAGTAATAACGCTATTATCTGAAGGTCAGATAATAGCGTTTTATTTTAAACTGCTGTAGGGTTAAAGCGCAGCGCTCATTGGTGTCAACTTAATGTGAAACCCTCTTGAAATATCCTTTCCAGCATATGGCTGGAACTAGGCTGTTGACTCTGTGACTTTTTCGGGATTTCATTCATGCAAAAAACGTGGATAGTCACGATGGCTGAAAGCTTGATTTTGATAGGGTTTTAACGAGATATTAAACGCCACGAACAAAAGTACCAAAAATCGCCTAAAAACCAACAAAGTCAACAGCCTAGGCTGGAACTGCATTCTTTAGAGGCTCCTGCCTCCTTATGTGAGGTGTACACACAAGTATCGAATTCCCTATATTTTTTATAATTCCACGCCCGCCAACGGTTGAAACCGCCGTCCAATAGCTAAAGTCATCTACAAGATGACTGAATATTTTTAGTTTTTAGTCCATTTCAATGGATCTTTGCTGTGAGACTGGGATTTTCAATCCCAGGCGGAGTGAGGGATTTACTGCTCTGCTTAATTCCCTTTGATAATTTCAATTTTTTGCGGTTGATAATCGTTACCCAATTTCTTGGCACAAAAGCCTATATCTCTAACTTGAGTGGGTTCGATGACTTTTCCCCAATCTAAGGGAGTGACAATATACTTACTTTTTGCTTGTTGCTGAAAGTTGGCATTCCAGGATTGGTTAATTTCAGCTTGATTCATGCTGAATCTAAGTTGCCAATTTTGGATTTTACTGTTGCTGGGGTTGCTAATTTTGAGACTCATGCAATATCCTGATTCCCAATCTGAATCTATTTCGGTTGTGACTTGTAGGGGAGAAAACGAATAGTTTTGTGGAATTGGTTGGCTAGGTTTTGGTGGTTGAGATGGAGTAGTACCCTTATTAACTACTGCTATAGATGGAGGATTAAACTTGACTGGTAGGATTTTCGACAGTAAAACTTGTTTGGGAACATCTACAGTTTGCCAATCATCTAGCAAAACTCCACCAGTGTCACCACTGTTAGGATTCCAACTCCAGTAAGTATAACTGAGGTTTTTCTCAGCGATAAATTTAACTAGTTGATTTTGCCAAATTCCTTCCGTGGATTTTGTGTCAACATTTCTACCACCAAATTCCCCGATTAAAATAGGTGCGATTTGTTTACGGGCAATATAATAGAAGCCAGTTTCCCAACGCGATCGCATATTACCAGGAAAGCCCTTTTCTTGGAAGTAGGGCATCTTATATACCCCCGGACCATATTCATGGGGTGAATATACTAGTTTATTGCGACGTGATAAACGTACTGGGTAGCGTCTAACACCCTCTAAGTTTCCGCCTTGCCAATGATGCTTAAGTTTTTGCCCAGGAACGTTATCTGCAACACCTTCAACTACGATTAACCAGTTGGGATTTATACCCAAAATTGCATTACCTGCCCGTTCTGCGGCGAGTCGCCAATCTGTGGCAAGATTGGATGTACCCCAACTAGCTTTACCGTGGGGTTCGTTTTTCAAATCTGCACCGATTACGTTAGCTTGGTTTTTATAGCGCTGTGCCAGCATTTTCCAGGTATCAATCCAGTCTGCTTCTGTAAACCCGTCTCCGTACCATAGGGGAGGAATTCTTTTATCGCTGAGTCTATGACTGTCGAGAAGAATTAACAATCCTTGTTTTTCGGCTGCTTGAATCACTAAATCCATCACTTCCAAGGGTGTTTTACCTTGAAGTTCAGCATTACGACCAATGTTATAATCAATACTGCGAACCTCTGTTGAGCGTAATGCCTCTACGGAGTAAGGAAAGCGAATCACGTTATATCCCAAGATTTTCATTTGCGAAAGCATCTCTTGGTAATCCCGCTTCCATAAACCGTGGGGTGCATGGGATTCAGTTTCCATCCCAAACCAATTTAACCCCCGTAATAATACTGTTTTACCTTTAGCGTCAACAATTTTTGCTCCACGGGTTGATAGTGGTAGTTGCATTGCAACAGGAGGAACAGCAGCGGTAGATTGGCTTTCGATCGGTAATTTTGGCAATATCCCCCCAAAAAAGACTGCTATCGCAACAGAAAGTATAACGAATTTTTGATAAAGTTTTGATTTTTGCCGTTTCCGCTTCCAGATATGTCGCATAGTATAATGACCTTATTTGTATTGGGGATATTTTGAGAAGGTATATCTTATAGGAATTGTTGATGTACCACTAAGCAATCCTTGATTCACCATCATATTCATTACTATTAAAAGCGTCACTTATTTGTTACTTCAATTCTTTAGCAATAGTGCTAAATCTTTAGATTTAATTTGTGGGCATCAGTAAAATAAATTCTCTTAAATCATCCTTAAATCGGGACAAATCTGGAAAATATGTAGTTGATTTTGAAGATATTTTTTAATCTAGCTACATAATTATATTCCATCAAAATGTTATATTTTATGGGAATAAAATCACACTCAATAATTAGGAATAATAAAACACCAGTATTTATTGCCTATGCCTGGAAAATAGATATTTACAGCAAACAGCTTACAGGTCTGGAAAAAATAAGTTAAAATTAGACAACTGAGTATGGGCAGTAAAAAATAATATATTTACTCTAAAATTGCAAAGCAAATATAATTAGGAAGTTAAACGATGTGGAAAAAAATCTGATGTGAATCTATAGGAATCTTACTGGAATATTGAATAAGACTTCAGTACAGTTTATACTTACTACTCCATAACCCTGATAGATAGGTTCAAAAATAAAAAGGGATTACTATACTAAGAAGGGTTAGAAAACTAACTTCTCAAAATGCTGTTAAGGCTTATTTATAGGTGTTCTAGCTAATTGGTAACAGCTAATCGCTAATAGATCTCACTATATATGCCTAAGATGTTCTCGCAGTAGAATTGGCTTAGGTAAGGATAAATGACAATTTGTCGGATCTTTTATCGGAACATAAATGAGTTAGATGAATTGAGAAAACGGGAGAATTAGAAGATATAAAAGTTACCAAGTCACAAAATATAGGATCAAAAAGAATTAACCATATTCTGTAAAGTCCCCCAAGTATCAAAAAAATCCAGGTTAAGCTAGAAAAGAGATCTCAATTTAGCTTTATACCCTCTGGGATAATAAGGCAGATTGGTTCTCAGGCGGGAATATTCTGAAAGTTGGCATTGTCCTAACTCCATGCTGCGAATCATTACTCAGCAAGACGTAAAAGCAGAACTACAGCGCATATGCGATCGCACTCGTGATGAACAGGTACTTCATAAAGAAGCAACAGTCCGCGAAGTGCTACAAGCAGTAAAGCGCCAAGGTGATAAAGCTGTTTTGTATTACACTGCCGAATTTGATCATCAAATTCTCAAGCCAGAAGAACTACGTATTTCCACCTCGGAAATGGACGCAGCTTACCAACAAGTGTCAAGGGAGCTACTCCAGGCAGTTCGACTTGCTTGTCGCCAAATTGAGGCATTTCACCGTCAACGAGTTCCCAAAAATTGGGTACATTTTGGTGATGATGAAGTTGTCTTCGGAAAACGTTACACTCCTATTGAGCGGGTGGGTTTATATGTACCCCGTAGTCGGACTTCATCCATAAGTACAGTACTGACAAACGCAATTCCCGCAAAAGTCGCAGGTGTTCCCAGCATTGCCATGGTGACACCACCCCGCGCCGGAAAAATCAATCCGGGGCTGTTAGTCGCTGCACAAGAAGCCGGAATCAAAGAGATTTATCGGGTCGGAGGAGCGCAAGCGATCGCAGCTTTAGCTTATGGCACTGAAACCATTCCCAAAGTTAACTTAATCGCCGGACCCGGCAATATCTACGTCACCCTAGCGAAAAAACTTGTCTATGGAGATGTTGGAATTAATACACTAACAACAACCAGTGAAGTATTAATTATTGCTGATAATACAGCTAATGCCGTCCACGTAGCCGCCGACATGTTATCACAGGCAGAACATGAACCCATGGCAGCAGCAATTTTAATGACAACTAACACAACACTCGCCAAAAACGTCCAAGTTGCCGTAGAAAGACAATTAGTCAATCATCCCCGTCGTCTCGACACCGAAAAAGCACTTGCCCATAATGGTTTAATTGTCATTGTCGAATCCCTCGAAGCTGCCGCCGAATTTTGCAACGAGTTTGCACCAGAACATCTAGAATTAGCCGTCGAAGATCCCTGGGCTGTTTTACCCCTAATTCGTCATGCTGGAGCAATCTTTTTAGGACACTCAACACCCAAAGCCGTAGGAGACTACGTAGCAGGAGCAAACCATATTCTTCCTGCCTCCGGTTCCTCACGTTATGCTTCAACCCTAGGAGTAGAAAACTTCCTCAAATACTCCAACTTGATTCAATATTCTCAAACCGCCTTAGAAAACATTGCTAGCACCATAGATATATTAGCAAATGCTGAAGGCTTAACCTCCCATGCTGATTCTGTCAGACAACGAGTTCAAATTAATCGGGATGAAGATCTTTAACAAAATAAAACTGATTTTATTGGTAGGCACCTAATTTTGTTAGGAATGCGTATTAAATAAAATACAAGTTTTTATTTTGTGGAACAGGCATCCTGCCTGTACAAATTAGATTAACGGGCAAGACTTCGGCGTGAGCGCTCAGTCCTTACCTCCGGTACACTTCGTTCCGACAAGCTCAGGAACCATCGAACGCTGCCCATTCCACAAGATATGTATATTATTTAGGGTCTGCTGTATAGCCCTTTCGGGCATCCAAGAAACGCGTAGCGCTATTCACCATCGGCATCCAAATTCAACATGAAATTGTTAATTTTTTCTTCGACTTGCATCAAAAAGTAATCTATAGCTGCAAACTAAAAACTTAAGACTACATAGCTTCAAAAGAGGATTATAAAGAAAAAACTTATTTACATGTAGTAATAACAACTCTTGCATTTTAGATTTTACTTAGGTTGGCATTTGAGGAGGAAACAGTGGTGTTCAATTCTATATTGGTAGCTCTAGATGATTCCGAACTAGCCGAGGAAGTCATTAACACAGTGTGTAACTTGATGGTATCTCAAGAAACAAAGATTATTCTTTGCCATGTATTTCCTCCCGCACAATCGGAGATGGAATTACCATATGATGTACCGAATACCCAAAATGTAGCTTTTTCCTATCTCCATACTGAAAAACTTCAAACTTATCAAAGCTATTTACCAGTGGAAAGTACAATTGAACTAGTAATGGGAAATCCACCAGAGGAAATTATCCGGCTAGCAAATATCCATAATGCTGATTTAATCGTCATTGGTAGTCGTGGTTTAACTGGGATGAAGAAAATTGTCCAAGGTTCAGTTAGTAGCCAAGTAGTAGAAGATGCCAACTGCTCAGTATTTGTAGTGAAACCAAGCTAATATATTTTTAAATAAAAGTTTCAAGAGTATTGCAACAAATAAATGATGCAAAACTTCCTCTGGTACAAAGCCTGCCTAAGCACTTAGGTAGGCTTTATTCATTTAGCCTGTGGATATTTTAGACTATCCTCTTTTTCACTCTGATCAAATCATGATATATCTAACATTATCACTGCGTATATATACAACTTCAAAGGTTAGCTAATGAATAAAATCAAACTTTTATTTGCAAGCCTATTTTTATACAACTTCGCATTAATTAAGAATCTACCTACCCAAGCACAAATAATACCTGATAGCACCCTTGCAAATGAATCTTCACAAATCAACTCCAACGTTTTAATCAAAGGTTCAAATGCAGAGCAAATAAATGGCGGTGCAACCAGAGGAAGTAATCTTTTTCATAGTTTCAGCGAGTTTAATATCAAAGACGGGCAAAGGGTATATTTTGCCAATCCATCGGGAGTATTTAATATTTTGACGCGAGTTACTGGGGGGAATGCGTCGAGTATTTTCGGGACATTGGGTGTTGATGGTAGTGCAAACTTATTTTTGATGAATCCCAATGGTATCTTGTTTGGACAGAATGCAAGCTTAGATATTCGAGGTTCCTTTGTAGGGACAACGGCAAACGGTTTACAGTTTGGAAATCAGGGAGTTTTTAGCGCTACAAATCCGGAAGCACCAGGATTGTTGACGATAAATCCTTCAGTATTATGGTTTAACCAATTAAATCAAAATGCAACGATTAAAAACAATGCTTTGACAACAGGTTTAGTAGTTGATGAAGGTAAAAGCTTATTACTTGTTGGCGGTAATATAAGCATAGATGGTGGAATCTTATTTGCTCCTGGTGGACGTGTTGAATTAGGAGGATTAGCAGAACCTGGAAGTGTTGGAATTCAGCAAGATGGTAATATTCTAAGTTTAAATTTTCCTGTCCAGGTAGAACGTGCAGATGTGTTGCTAAATAATCGCGCTGGGGTAAGTGTAATTTCTGGTGGTGGAGGTAGTGTTACTATTAATGCCCGAAATATAGATATTTTGGAAGGAAGTCTTATTTTGGCTGGAATTGGGCGAGGTTTAGGAACAGATGATAGTAAAGCTGGAGATATCACCCTTAATGCTACGAGAGAAATCAAAGTAGAACAAGGAAGCTATATAAGAAATGCAGTGAGTTCTAATGCTACTGGTAATGGTGGTAATTTGACTATTAATGCCCAAAATTTATTTGTGCAAAGTGGCGGACGAATTCAGGTTAGTACCCTTGGTAAGGGTAAGGGTGGTAATTTAACTGTTAATGTTTCAGATAAGATAGAACTGGTTGGTACATCTGATGATGGTCTTATTCCTAGTGGTTTGTTTGCCTTGACTCTGAAACCCTCAACAAGAAATGCTGGAAATATAACTATAAACACCCAAGATTTATTTGTGCGAGATGGAGCGCAGCTATCTGCTGCTACGTTTGGTGCAGGTAAGGGAGGTGATTTGACTGTTAACGCCTCGCGTCAAGTTGAACTTGTTGGCACATCTAAGAATGTTAGTCTTATCAGTGGCTTGTTTGCTTCGGCTCAATCAGGTTCAATTGGAGATGCGGGAGATTTGACGATTAATACCCAAAATTTATTTATCCGGGATGGGGCACAGGTTAACACCGGAACATTTGGTGCGGGTAAGGCAGGAAATTTGACTGTTAACGCTTCTGAAAAAGTTGAACTAGTTGGTCAGGAGGGGGTCAGGAATTTACTGACTGGCTTAAGTTCGTCTAGTGAACTAGGTTCAACTGGAGATGCAGGAGATTTGACGATTAATACCCAAAATGTATTCGTGCAAGATCGGGCACAGATTGCTACTAGTACATCTGGTTCAGGTAAGGGAGGAAATTTGATTGTCAATGCTTCTAAAAGGGTTCAATTGGGTGGTATTGTAACTGCCTCTGCTGAACCTTTCTCAACTGGAAATGCAGGAAATTTAACAATTAATACCCCAGATTTATTAGTCCGTGATGGGGGACGGGTGCTTGCTGCTACAGCTGGTACAGGTAAAGGAGGAAATTTAAGTGTCAATGCCTCTGGTAGTGTGCAAGTTATTGGTACTTCTGCTGATGGTCTTCTTAGCAGTGGTTTGGGTACTTCTGCTGAATCAGATGCAACTGGAAATGCAGGAGACTTAACAATTAATACCCCAGATTTACTTGTACGAGATGGCGCACAGGTGGGTGTTGGCACCTTTGGTGCGGGGGATGGGGGAAAATTAACAGTCAATGCTTCAAATCGTGTTCAAATAATTGGTGAGTCTGCTGATGGTCTTCTTACAAGTGGGTTATATGCTTCTGCTCAACGCAACTCAACAGGAAATGCAGGAAACTTAACGATTAATCAATACCTCTGCCAAATTAAGAGGATTCAACGCCCGTAGAAACGTGATGAATACGCCCTAAAGAAGTAAGCTTGGCAAAAATCCGGGTTAATAAAATAGGCTCAGGGATTTCTGGAAGCATTTTTAAGATCTCATGGACATATCGAAAGCCACGATAATGAGCCTTAAGATCAATAATGCCGGAGTCAGGATTCAGGATGCGGAAATCAGCGAGAAGATGATGAGATAAATTAACCATAAAGAATGCTAGATTAGCAGCATTAGTCACCGCAGTTTGACCGATGTTCATAAAGTCTTCCAATCCCCAAAATTGCTTGGCATCACGGAAGTTAAACTCGATCTGAAAGCGTAGTTTGTAGTAGTCAATTATTTTCTCAGATGACAACTTTAGGTCACTAGAAAACAGAATTACGTGACTGCGAGCATTAGTTTTCAGATTTGTTTTCACCAAAATAACTACATTCAGGGACTGGGCAAATTCTTTGTGCAGTAAAGTAGCTTGGTAACTATCGGTTTGGATATCCTCTTCGATACTACTTTGACGCAAATATTCATCAGAAATATTACGCCAGTCTAGTTTATCTCCGTATTTACGGCGTGAACGATGATTAGGGTCAGGATTTTGGTAAGGTATGTATAATGCTGAATCGTGGCGTAACTTGGAAATTATATGTAAGTTGACCTGTCGAGCCATCTGCAAAGCATTATTGTTTCCAAAATGACCATCTAAGACTAAGTAAGTCAGTGGGATAAAGTTAGCTACCAGCTTGACTAGCTCATTAATCATCTTCTTAATTCTGAGTAATTCAGATGTGAGAATTACTTCGGTCTTGTTTTTATTTTTACTCCCTTTTGGTCGTCCACGTCCACGTTTTTCTTTGGCTTTTATTTCTGGTCTTGGCGATACACTACTTTTTTCTATATCGTTCTTTATTACCTGTTCTATTTGAATCGGAAATGAGTGCCTTTGTTCAACACTTACTAATGATAATGTAAAGAAAGATAGCCCTGATATTGGCTTACTTACTAGGCTGGAAAAGAATCTATCCAACCCATAAGTTTTTTTCCCAGATTTACTTACTACAACTTCATCTCCTGCAAGCAAATAAACCTCATTTGCACGGAACAAATGCTTGCGGAAAAATAGCCAAAACAATGTCGCCCAAGGGATTACCGTATGAAAAAATCTCAACATCGTCCGATAACTACCACCACTACCTGTCCAACGAGAAATTCCCAACATAGTGACTCGCCCGCTCATCGCTAACATTGCCAAGATTATTTGGTTCAATTGCTTCATCGTTGTAGCATTTATCTGCGGCAGGAAGCACTGTAACAATGATAAAATGTCAAACATGGGCGCACATAGTGGTTTTTGAGTTGTCGTTGTGAGAGACAATAACTCTACTACGAAACGCCCTACCTCTTCCTCTTCATCCTCTTACTTTGGCGAAGGTATTGTTAATACTCAAGATTTAATTGTACGAGATGGGGCAGTAGTCAGTGCAGAGACTTTTGCTGTGGGTAAGGGAGGAAATTTAACCGTTAATGCTTCCAAAAACATAGAATTAGTTGGTACATCTGTTGATGGTAGTGTTTTTAGTGGTTTAATATCTGCTGCAAATCAAGGCTCAAGTGGGAATGCAGGCGATTTAACGATAAAAACCCAAAATTTACTTGTACGCGATCGCGCTGGGGTATTTGTCAATAGTTTAGGAACGGGTAATGCAGGCATCCTCACCATAAATAGCGATCGCATCCGTCTAGACAACAAAGCCTCCCTTAATGCTAACACCCGCAGTCCTAACAAGGACACCAACCGAGAACAAGCAACTATCAATCTCAACACCGATGCTTTAATCCTTCGTCGCAACAGCAATATCACCACCAATGCCCAAGGACAAAACGTCATCGGTGGTAACATCAACATTGATGCAGGGGTTATTGCTGCCTTTGAAAATAGCGATATCAACGCTAATTCCACTGATTTTCGGGGTGGTAGAGTCAAAATTAATGCTGAAGGAATATTTGGTACTCAAGCACGAAATTCCCCAACCCCTGAAAGTGACATCACTGCTACAGGTGCAAATCCATCTTTAAATGGGACTACAGAAATTAATCTTCCGGATGTTGACCCCAGTAAAGGCTTAATTGAGTTACCTGAAGGGTTAAAAGATCAAAGCGATCAAATTGATCAACTGTGTGGTAGGGGTAAAAAACCCTTAGGTAGATTTGTTGTCACTGGTAAAGATGGCAGTATCCCATCGAATCCGGTTGTAAATACGATGTCAGGTTATCTTGATTTAACTACAATTGCTAGTTTTGGTGAAGTTAACTCTAATGTTCCAGTAAACCCAATTCCAGATAGTTTGATGGCGCAAAAGCCACCTGAAAACAGGATTGTGGAGGCTCAAGCGATAGTTAGGGGTGCTGATGGAGATTTATACTTGGTAGCTGAAGCTCCTAGCGTGATACCAAATTCTCGTCCTGCGGTGTCTGCTTGTGTTGGTTTGCGTAGGTGATGGAATCAGAGGGCAATACCAATTTAAAAATGATTGCAACACATGAACCCCACCCCCTACCCCGCTTGTGGGGCTGGGGTGTACACACAAGTCAAAAAAATTCCAATTTGTTTTTTAAAGCCCCGCTAAAGCCTGGGGCTACACGCACAAAGCCTGCGAAGGCAGGCTTAAATTGAGTTTTTCCTTATTCAGGGCAATGCGCTTTACCCCTACAGATTGTCTATGTGTTTGATTTTTTTTGAATCGGTATTAGTTCACCTCATATTTCTATCGGTAATCTTGCCTTTGAATATCATTTAGACGGGCAGCATCACGAATGCCATATTCGGGACGAGTAAAACGATTTAATTGAGATTCAAAAAAGTCTCGATTCGCTTGTAAATGCTCAGGATCTGGGTCATCTAAAGGGTGACAAAGCACAGTCCGCAACGCTTGAATAACGGCAGAAGTGACGCAGTACATTGAACGTTGGAAACTAATTCCTAACTGAATCAATGTATCTTCTTCTCCTCGGCAATATTGCTTATAGTAGTCAATCAAATATGGTGGCAAGAAATGTAACATGTCTTGCATCAACAGTGTGGGTGGAATGCCTGCGGTACCAACTGGAAATACATCTGCATAGAGAATTCCGTAGTGAAAGTCTTTTTGATCTGTTGGTACTTGTCCTGCTTGAGCATTATAAGATTTTGTGCCTCTAAAGGGAGCAGTACGGTAAAAAACAGCTTCCACATAAGGTAATGCAGCTTCGTGAAGCCAGACAAATCCTTTTGATTTGGGAATAATTTCGTAGCATTCACCACGGATATAAACATGATGATAAATTGGACGATTGGCAACTGCAAAAATTCCATTTACCAAAAAATTCATGGCTTCTGGGACACTGGTAATTTTCCCTTCGTCATATAAATCTGACATTTCAAAAAATACGGGAGCCATGACTTCCCAGAATAGTCCCAAATTGGAGTAGTAAGACATCTGACGACACTGTTCTAGAAACATATCTGGAAACAGTTTGTAAAGTCCTAGCATGAATGGATTGCCTTGGAAATAAGCTTTGATTGCTCTATCAGCGTTAGCTTTATATTCTTCAGTATCTAAATAAGGGTCAAATTTTCCACCCATTCCCCGATGCCAAAGCATTGCCCGCATACAAGCTTCAGCAAATTCCATGTTGATTCTGTCATGGAATAAGTGATGCAATATTTTAGGCATTTTGAAGGTTTCACCCTTCTCCATAAATTCTAATAGTTCTGGATGAGCAGTTGCTTCACCACGCCAAACTCTTAAATCAGCATCATCACCAGCATAATGATTGTGACGTTCTAAATATTCTGGAGAAATGAAGTATTTAAAAAACGCAAATGGGTTTAAAAATACCCTTTCTGCAATATATAATAAGTCGCGCCAGTAGAAATCCATCGGTACTGCATAAGCTTTGTACAAACCGATAATTTGCATTAAGTTTTCTGGCGTATCGGGTAACATTGCACCACCTGCTTCTAAGCGATGAATGACTTCGGCAAATTCATGGGTGGAAGGAGGTAATTTAGCTTCAGTTTTGTTGGGAGTTTGTACCATTTTGATTTGCTCTCGGTTGATGGTTTTTAATGAAGATGAAGAATATGGAAAATATGGAGAGACGTGACATGTCTCGTCTCTACAAAGTTATAATTTTCTGCAAAGGATTTCTAGAAATGTCTAATTATTCAGAGCTACTTGAGCGGTGATGGTTTTTTCCATTGGAGGAATAGCGGCAACTATTGCTGTTGTTGTTGGTTCACTCCAACGCACTAAAAAGCCTGGTTGTACTCCTAAGAAGACAATCATGATTGCTAAAATTAATGCTGGAATTTGTTCAGACAAAAGAACTTTGGGGTAGTAAGCTAATTTGTTATCAAGTTTGCCAAAGCAGGTACGGTTGAGGAGAATGACGAAGTAAACTGCTGTTAAGCCACTGGCGACTACACATAATAGTGTTGGGATGGGAAAGACGGAGAAACTACCTTGAAATACGATGAATTCGGCGATAAATCCAGTCATTCCCGGAATACCTGTACTTGCCATACCTCCTAGAATTAGTAAGGCGCTGGTTAGGGGTAAACCACGTATGGGACTCATTAAACCGTTGAGTTTATCTAGTTCACGGGTTCCAACTTTGGCTTCGATAACTCCCACCAAATGGAAGAGGATGGCGAGGATAATACCGTGACTGAACATCTGCGCGATCGCACCAATCAACGCGAGGGATGTACTAGCTGCTGCTGCTAATAATATATAGCCCATGTGACCAATGGAACTATAGGCAACCATGCGTTTGATGTCTTTTTGAGCAATGGCGGTAACTGCTCCGTAGATGGCACTGATTGCTCCCCAAGTTGCTAAACTAGGTGCCAGAATACTCCAAGCATCGGGAAACATTGCCATCCCAAATCGTAAGAGTCCATAGGTTCCTAATTTTGCTAATACCCCACCTAGAAGAATAGCTACAGGGGCTGAAGCTTCGACGTAGGCATCTGGCAACCAAGTGTGTAGGGGTACTAGGGGAATTTTGATGCCAAAACCGAGGATGATGCCGACAAGTAAAACGATTTGCAGTGTTGTTGATAGGGCTTGAGTTGAGATTGTATTGTAATCAAAATCAGTGGCACCAGTCAGCCAAACTGTACCCAAAAATGTCGCTAGAATTAAGGCTCCGGAAACTGCGGTATAAATTAGGAATTTCATCGCCGCATAGGATCGTTTTTCACCTCCCCAGATGGAAATTAGGAGATAGAAAGGGATTAATTCGAGTTCGTAGAATAGGAAGAAAAGTAATAAATTCTGGGCAACAAATGCACCTGCAACTCCTCCACTTACCAGTAATATGAGGGAATAGAAAAGTCGGGGGCGTTCTGTTTGTTGGTTGCTGCTATAAATTGCAATCCAGGTAAGTAAACTATTTAAGAACAGCATGAGGATGGAAAGTCCATCAACACCTAATTTATAATTTAAACCCAGGGTGTCGTTCCAAGGTAAAGATTCCTGCAACTGCATTCCTGGAAGGGAAATATCAAATTGAAACAGGAGATATATATTCCAAGCTAGAACTAAGCCAGCAATAGTTATGGCTGTCAGACGAATGTTGATAGCAGGAATGGCACGGGGCAATAAACTAATAATAGCGGCTCCGATTATCGGTAGCCAAATTAAAGTACTGAGCATATTGTGAGGATATCCAAAAAGTTGTTAGTTATTGTTGCCAGTTTGAGAATAGAGAGGAATGGGAGATACAGGAATATTTAGAGAGACGCGACATATCTCGTCTCTACATTGTTGGTTTTTCTAAATGTTTATTGCTGGTGATGAAACTAAAATATCAAATTGAAAAGATTATCTCCCCAGTATTGCCAAGTTACTAACATTCCTAAGACGCTGACTCCGATTAACAAGGTGAATGTATAAAATTGAGTTCTTCCTGAAGTGCTATATTTGAGACTTTCTCCACTCAATATGGAGACTAAACCAACTAAGTTGACAATGCCATCAATGATGAACCGGTCAATCATATCTGTTAGCTTTGAAATCATATCAACACCTAAAACTATGCTCATTTTGTAGAGTTTTGGGGTGTAAAAGTCGTATGCGAGTAAGTTTTGGATTGGTTTGGAAGGGAAGCGAATTGGTTTGGGAATGACATTGCCTAAGTAAATAACGCTACTAATGCTGCATCCAAAAATACTTGACCAAATTAATAACAATGCAACATCTTTGTTGACAGTTGCCCAAGTTGGTAGTAGCGATAGGCTTTGTAACACCAAAGGCAGATGGAGAGTAAAACCTAACAAAATCATCATTGGTAACGCCATTTGCCAGCTTACCTCAGGAGAGCGATCGCTCATTTGCTTAGATTGACCACCAAAGATTAAACTGAATTCTCTAGTTAAGCTGAAGGCTGTTAAGGCGTTGACGACTATAATGACTCCCACAAGCCAAGGTTGGGTTGTCCAAAGTCCTGATGCTAATTGTAATAGCGCCCAAAAACCACCTAATGGTGGAACGCCAATTAATCCCAGAGTCCCTACAATGTATGCTATTCCCGAAACTGGGCGACGTGACCAAAGTCCCCCCAAAAGGCTCACATCTTGAGTAATACTGTTCCAGACAATGGCACCAGTACTCATAACTAAAAGGGCTGAACCTAAAGCATGGGTGAGAACTAATAACAGGGCAGCTTCATCCTGTTGTGTACCAACAGCGATAAACACCAAACCCATGTATGCGCTAACAGAATAAGATAAACAACGCTTGATATCAATTTGGGCAATGGCAATTAATGATCCACCCACTGCTGTGACGACACCGATAGCTACCATTGCTGAACTAGCCATGGGAGAAAGACTGAAAACAGGTTGCAGTTTAATTAGTACCCAAGCACCACTAGCAACCACTACTGAATTCCGTAAAATTGTACTGGGAACAGGTCCCTCCATTGCCTCATCTAACCACAAATGCAAGGGAAACTGAGCGCATTTACCCATGGGACCTGCAATTAGTGCCAAACAGGTTAATGTGATCAAGGTTGGGTTGACGTTGGCAGTAGTAGCCCATTCCGCTAAATCAGTGTAGTTCCAAGTTCCAGCTTGTGACCATAATGCCAAAACTCCCATCAGCAGAAATAAGTCTCCTACCCGTTTGGTTAAGAAAGCGTCTCTTGCACCTGTGACAACCAAGGGCTGACTAAACCAAAGTCCGACTAGTAGGTAAGTTCCTAAAGTTAGAACTTCCAAAACTACATAACTGAAAAACAAAGAATTACATAATGTCAAGGAGCATAATCCAGCTTCAAATAATCCTAACAGAGAATAAAAGCGTGCCCAACCCCAGTCCATTTCCATATAGCCGATGGCAAAAATTTGTGCCAGCAAATTTAAGCCAGTAATAACAACCATTGCCCCAACACTTAATGAGGAGATTTCTAAATCTATCGACAGGTTTAAACCAGCTATATTCAACCAAGGTATAGATATTTCATGTGGCAGATGGTTCCAGGTGATTGGTAAAACACAGGCAGAATGAACAAATGCCAGAAATGTCAAAACCAGATTGATGTAACCTGCTGGTCTTGGTCCAGTTCGTTTTATAATCCCTGGAGACCAAGGCAATGCAAGAAGTCCGCCAATTAAGGCATAGCAGGGAACTAGCCAAACAGTTTCAAGTAGAAAATTAGTCATGAAATCTCCATAAAATTTGCAGCAAGGTCAGGTGTTGCTGTTTGATGGCAACGGTTGCTTTAGGAAAATGCATATCTGCAATTTGTAATTTAATTGTTATTTAATTATTATTAATAGAGTATCTTCTATTGTCATAAAAATAAATAAGGCAGCTATACAATTAATAGATACTTGCTCTAATGGATCCTTATGCGGGTGAAAACTAATTGTTATGATTGATTTTTATCTATAGTTAAATTTAGAGATCCCACAACCCCCAAGCTCTTTCAGGCTTCGCCAAAAAAAGGGGAATTTAGGGGGATCTAAAACGTTTAGCTACTCACAAAAAGACTTTTCAAACATCCTCTAAATACCTGTAGAGAGGTAGCATTGCTACCTCTCTACATTTTTAAATTCATATCCAATTCAGCAAATGCCGAAAGTTGAGTTAGGAAAATAAATCCAAGTCGGTTACTGCACCTAAACTGCTAGAAGATACCAGCTTTGCATACTTACCTAGAATTCCAGTGGTGTAACGGGGTGGTTTAGGTTGCCAATTAGCACGACGGCGGCTTAATTCTGCATCGTCTACATGCAAGTTTAATGAACGGGAATGGGCATCTATAGTGATGGTGTCACCTTCTTCCACCAAGGCGATATTACCACCAACAGCTGCTTCTGGGGCAACATGTCCCACAACCATCCCATAAGTACCACCAGAAAATCTGCCATCGGTAATTAATCCGACGGAATCGCCTAAACCTGCACCAATGATTGCCGAAGTAGGTGCTAACATTTCCCGCATTCCGGGACCACCTTTAGGACCTTCATAACGGATAATTAAAATGTCACCGGGATTGATTTTTTTTGCCAAAATTGCCGCGAGGCAATCTTCTTCTGATTCAAATACCCGTGCAGGACCTGATATTTTAGGAACTTTCACACCTGTAATTTTGGCGACTGAACCTTCGCTGGCAAGGTTGCCTTTCAGGATTGCCAAATGTCCCTCTTTATACATGGGGTTTTCCCAAGGGCGAATGACATCTTGGTTTGGTGATGGTGTTTCTGGTATATCTGCAAGGCTTTCGGCGATGGTTTGTCCGGTGATGGTGAGACAATCGCCGTGAATTAGTCCGTGTGCTAGGAGCATTTTCATAACTTGGGGGATACCACCAGCTTTGTGGAGATCGGTGGCGACATACTTGCCACTGGGTTTTAAATCGCACAAAACGGGGACACGGGCGCGGATAGTTTCGATGTCATCTAGTACCAGTTTGACACCTGCTGTGTGCGCGATCGCTAAAAAGTGCAAAACGGCATTTGTCGATCCACCCACTGCCATAATTACAGCTAAGGCGTTTTCGATGGATTTGCGGGTGATGATTTGCCGGGGCAGAATTTGTTTGCGGATGGCTTCTACCAATACCCTTCCCGATTCTTCCGTACTATCTGCCTTTTCGGCATCTTCGGCTGCCATAGTTGAGGAATAGGGTAAACTCATTCCCATTGCCTCGAAAGCTGAAGACATGGTGTTAGCCGTGAACATCCCCCCACAGGAACCCGCACCAGGACAGGCATTCCGCTCAACTTCTGTGAGTTCAGCGTCGTCTATTTTCCCGGCACTGTATTGCCCTACAGCCTCGAAGGAACTGACAACAGTTAAATCTTTACCATCATAATGTCCAGGTTTGATGGTGCCACCATAGACGAAAATAGCGGGTATATTCATGCGTGCGATCGCTATCATCGCTCCGGGCATGTTTTTATCGCAACCCCCAATTGCCAACACACCATCCATACTTTGTCCTGTGCAAGCGGTTTCGATGGAGTCAGCAATCACTTCCCGCGAAACGAGGGAATATTTCATCCCTTCAGTACCCATGGAAATCCCATCACTAATGGTGATGGTGCCAAACATTTGCGGCATTGCCCCAGCAGCACGCACACCAATTTCAGCACGTTGTGCTAATTGATTAATCCCCATATTGCAGGGTGTAATCGTACTATAACTATTGGCAATCCCCACAATCGCCTTATTAAAATCTTCATCCCCAAAACCAACAGCACGCAGCATCGCCCGATTTGGGGATCTTTGTACTCCCTGTGTTACGACTTGACTTTTAAGATTTTCCGGCATTTTGATTCCTTAATGCGCCGCCATGGTAATGCTGGCGCTCTACCTCTGGTGATTACTTCAAAATATCAGAAAGCTGCGCTATTGGGGAATATTAGTCGCAAACCAATCAACTTCAGAAACTGAGTTTCTCGCCACCCACCCAGATTCTCATCTACACCCAGCAACCCCAACATCTCAAAAACCTGGTTTCACCACATTCAACATCACAATTTTTCACTCTGACTAATGAAACCGGGTTTCCTGTTCCGACGCAGGATTAAACTACCACCAGATTCTAATCGAAATTAATTATTTAAAATATACTGACTAATAATCTCCTTCAACTCTTGGGGTGCTTCCCTCGCAATAGCCGCACCTAAATCAGGACGAACAACCCACCACCAAAGCAAAGTTTCCAAATGGCTAGCAGGTTCCTCATTTGGACACCATTCAATAAACCCATCATTCACACCAACAAGATTCGCGCAAACTTCATTAGCAATAGAAACACGCTCATCAAGTTTTTCAAACTCGACAATATTCTGCCAATTCACTTCATTTGGAATCGAATTTAAGATTGATTGTAAATCGATAGTCAGCATTATAAACTCCCTCCAAAAATTTTAATAACTCTAATTCCAAAATCTTGCTGTTCCTCAAAAGACTGATTCCCAAGCCATTCCCTAACCGTAATATTTGAAGAACCAGTAATTTCTGGCTGTACAGAATTATAAAAATTAGTTATTTCCTGATGAATAGAACCTTTCCCATGCTCAATGCGAATCAAATTACCAGTATTATGAATTGCCTCCGCACCAAATTTCTGTAAATTAGCAGTTGTTTGTCCAACAATATGGTGCCAAGCTTGTCCTGCACCTGCCACACCAATTGTCCTTTTAAACTCACCAAAGGTTTTAAAACCTTGTCCTTCCCTCTTTTGATAAATTTCTGTTCTTAAGGAAAGTTCTATAGCGAGTCTTCTTGCTATCTCTCCTCTAGTTTCTTCTGTCACTGATAGATTGCAAATCCGATAACTTGGACAAGTCAATTTTATCAAACATAGTCTTGTAGCAACCGCCAGAAACCCGGTTTCTCCACATTCAACATCACGATTTTTCACTCTGACTAATGAAACCGGGTTTCCTCGAAGTCGAAAAGTCCTGTTCAACCCAGTTTATCTTGGAGGATAAGGTTGTTGCGGGTTGATTAGTTTGTACAGGAAACCAGGTTTCTTTAAGTTTTAGTGTTTGATGGTTGCTTACCAAGCTGGTGAAACCTGGTTTCTCACCGCACCAAGACTGTCATGAACAGCAGATTTTGAGATTGCTTCCTTGCGTCGCAATGACAAATACCTCATCGTCGGGGATCTAAATCTTGTTTCAAAAACTGAAACCAGGTTTACTTCCTCTTCGCTTTGGCTTTAAAGTAACCAATATGTAAAACAGTATATTTCCTGAACAGCAAAAATATAGTTTATTAACTCAACCGTAGAAATACGGTGCAGTTCTTATGGAGATAATTACTATTTGAGGCGTGAAAATGGCACAGTGCAAGAAAAACAGGGTTAATTTAAGTTATTTTCTAGCAAAATTCACCCGTTACAGTTTGATTGGTTTACTTAGCGTGGTTTTAGTATCGGAATCGGTAGGGGCAAGCGTAACATTAGCACAGTCGCAAATAGCACAGCAGACTGTACCAAATCCGTCGGTTCCGTTGAGTGGAGAGAAGCAAAAGCGATATCAGGAACAAGTAAAGCTCTATCAAGAAGGAGAAGAATTACAAAAGAAAGGGACTAGGGAAGGATATCTACAGGCAATTGAAAAATATCAACAAGCATTGAAAATTGCTCAGAAAATTGGGTTACGAGGAGAGGAAGCCGAAATTTTAATGCAAATAGGTTTGGTTAATGTTTTTCTCTCAGAATATCAACAAGCACTAGATTTATATAACCAATCATTAAAAATATGGCAGGAGTTAAATCAACCTTTATTTGAAGCAATTGTACTCAGTATGATTGGTGATACCTATAACAATATGGGAAAAACACAAGAATCACTTGATTATTTGAAGCGAGCAGAATCAAGCTTTCGGACACAGAAACAATTTCGTTACTTAGCTATAAATTTATCTTCTATCTCTCGTGTCTATATGAGATTAGGACAGACGAAGAATGCACTGCATTTCCTTAATCAAGCATTAGAGATTTATCGCACTACCTATAAAGACCAAGTAAAAGAAGCTCATACTCTGAATTCTCTTGCTTTCATAAATTCTCTAATAGGTCAGTCTGAAGTGGCATTTAAATACTATAATCAAGCCGTAGAAATCTATCGAGAAAGAAAAGATTTTTTAGGACAAGCTGAAATGTTGAAAAGCATTGGCTCTCTTCACGGGAAATTGGGTAAACATGATTTGGCTCTAGAATATTTAAATAAAGCGTTGGAAATACAATCAACAAAAGGTACATTAGTTGATCGAGGTTTAACTATTAATGATATTGCCAGTATTTATAGTTCACGGGGAGATTACGAAAAAGCAGTTGAATACTACCAAAAAGCAAAATTACTCTTCCATGAAGCTGGGTGGACAACCTTAGAGACTTTAAGTATTGGATCGATTGTCAGTATCTATCGAAATTTTCTAGGTAATAACCAACAAGCACTAAAATATACGGAAGAAGTACTTAAACTTAACCGTAAAACCGGTGAAAAGGACGAAGAAGCATCAACTCTTAACCAAAAAGGTGATATTTACATCCAACAAGGAGATTATCAGCTTGCATTAGATGCTTATAATCAAGCTTTAGAAATTGAGCGTTCCATAACAAAAAACCCTAAAGCAGCAGCTCGCACCCTTGGTAATATTGCATTGCTCTACAATTCATTAGGTGATAGTAAATTAAGCATTAGAACTTACAATCAAGCGCTAGATATTTACAGAAAACTTGATAACAAGGCTCAACAAGCTAGAATCCTTCTCTACATGGGTGGAGTTTATCAAAAAAATGAAAAACTAGATGATGCACTTGTATCTTATAATCAAGCTATTAAATTATTAAACGAAGAAAATTATAATCTTGAAATAAGTATACATTATGGACTAGCAAGAATATATCGTGATAAAGAAGATTATACCAAAGCTTTTAAGTCTGCTAATCTAGCCTTGGAATTATCGAAAAAACATGAAAATTCTTTTCAAGAAATTGCGTCTCTTGGAATCATTGGTAGCATATATCTTGCACAAGGCGATTATACAAATGCTCTAGATAGCTATAATGAAGTGCTAGATAGGTGCAGGAAGTCAGATTTAAAAATTAAAGAAGCAGAAACTTTAAGCACAATTAGTATAGCTTATGGTTTTCAACAACAACACCAGAAAGCCATAAATACGCTCAATGAAGAACTAAAATTACGGCAGACTTTAAAAGATAAAATAGGAGAAGCTCAAGTTAACTATCAAATCGCCATTAACCAACGCAAACTAGGAAAACTAGAAACAGCCCTTACCAACATCGACGAAGCTATTAAAATCGTCGAAAGCATCCGCAGCAACGTCA
This sequence comes from Calothrix sp. PCC 6303, assembly GCF_000317435.1. NCBI lineage: Bacteria > Bacillati > Cyanobacteriota > Cyanophyceae > Nostocales > Calotrichaceae > Calothrix > Calothrix sp. PCC 6303. The sequence continues at coordinate 3,546,382 of NC_019751.1, read as the reverse complement.
AAAACCCAGACTTACGTACATCCTACTTCGCCACAGTCCAAAACTACTACAAATTCAAAATCGACTTACTGATGGAACTCCACAAAAAACAACCATCAAAAGGCTACGACGCATTAGCACTCAACACCAGCGAAGCATCCCGCGCTAGAGGACTTGTAGACTTACTCACCGAAGCTGGGGCAAATATCCGCAAAGGTGCAAATCCCCAACTTCTTGCAGAAGAACAACGTTTACAGCAATTACTCAACGGCAAAGAAAAAGCCAGAATCGACATCCTCAGCACATCAAAAGGTAATGATGTCGCTAAAACCACAGCAGATAAATTAGGGGATGAAATTGCCGACATTATCAACCAACAACAACAATTAAAAACCCAAATATTGACTAAAAGCCCAGAATATGCGGCACTTAAATATCCTCAACCCCTGGAATTAAAGGGAATTCAGCAACAACTCGATAAAGACACCATCCTCCTGCAATATTCCCTCGGTAAAGAACGCAGCTATCTCTGGTTAGTTACACCCGATTCGGTTCAAGCTTATGAACTAGCAAAAGGTGAGGTTATTGAAAAAGCAGTAGAAAACTTCCGAGATGTCATTCTTACTGCCAATACTCCGTACGGTAAAGATCATCCTGATGATATCAATCAACCAGCTTCCCAACTGAGTCAAATGATTCTCGCACCTGTGGCTAACAAGTTGGGGAAAAAGCGGTTAGTTATCGTCGCTGATGGTGCCTTGCAGAATATCCCATTTGCGGCACTAGCAGATCCTGGAACCCCACCCCCAACCCCTCGCTTGCAGGGAGGGGAGGAATCAAAGCCTCTCTCCTTGCAGGAGAGAGGTTTGGAGAGAGGTTCTTACCAACCGCTACTGGTTAACCACGAAATTGTTAACCTTCCCTCAATTACAGCTATTCAAACCCAACGCAAACACCTAAATAACCGTCTACTCTCACCCAAAACCCTAGCTGTACTTGCCGATCCATTTTTTACCACAGAACAAGCCCAAGGTAAACTCGAAGCCCTTGGACCCGAAATTAGTGATAATCCGCAAGAAGTCATCAAAAACTCTGAGAAACTACCTCCTTTGCCAGGTACCCGCATCGAAGCTGAGGCAATGCTCAAATCTTTGTCATCAGACCAAAAAACACATGCATTTGGTGCTGATGCTAATTACAACTTTGCCACTAATCCTACACTCAAGCAATATCGGCATTTATTTTTTGCTACCCATGGCTTTGTAAATACCGAAAGACCTGAGTTATCAGGGATTGCGCTGGCACAGGTTGATAAAGATGGTAAACCTGTGGACGAGAAAAAGGGTTATCTACGTCTGGGGGACATTTTTAATATGGATTGGGCTGCCGAGTTGGTGGTGTTGAGTGCCTGTGAAACAGGTTTGGGTAAGGATACCAAGGGGGAGGGTTTAGTTGGATTGACAAGGGGGTTAATGTATGCAGGTTCTAAACGGGCTGTGGTGTCGTTGTGGAAAGTTAGCGATAAGGGGACATCAGAGTTGATGCCGATATTTTATAAGTCGGTGTTGGCTGGTAAGTCTCCGGCTGTCGCTTTGCGGGAGGCACAGTTGCAGATGTGGCAGGGTAAGGAGTGGCGTAATCCCTATTATTGGGCAGCTTTCACCTTACAGGGGGAATGGAGGTAAATGTCGCGCTTCGACTTCGCTCAACGCCATAAGCAAGGCTGTGGGCTGAACGGAGCCGAAACCCTATTCCTCGCTGCACCACGACAGTCGTGAAAAGAAGATTTTGAGATTGCTTCCTTGCGTCGCAATGACAATTTTCATCTTTCACCTAGGTAACTGGGTTATTGGTGAAAAGAAGATTTCGAGATTGCTTTCTTACGTCGCAATGACAATTTTTCAACACACTACCAAATTTATCAAATATCTAAATTTAGGAGAATCAAAACTATGAATAAACAATCTTTCGCACTATTATTTACCGGAATCATCGGTGCTGCAACCTTAACTCTATCAGTTCAGGCTCAAACCAAACAAAGCATCACACCAAAGTTCATTAGCGCGAAAACTGGCGGATTCAAGTTTGATGCTAACGTCAAACCCTTTATCCCCGATGGTTTGGGACGTTCGGCGAAGCCAGATGAAGGTGATTCACGAGGAATCGTCAGTGATATCGATAATCGCATCCCCATGTTAAGTAAAAAATACCCTTGGTCAGCAATTGGTAGGGTAAAAGGAACTACAACTAATGCAGAAAGTTATCATTGCACGGGTACTTTAATTGGTGAAGATTTAGTTTTAACTAATGCTCACTGTGTAATTGATCCGGAGACTAAAGAGAAAAGTGCCAAAATTCAGTTTATGCCAAATGTGATTGATGGTAAATATCAAGATGTTGCGGAGGTAGTTGATGTGATTTATGGTACTGACTTTAAGCAGGGTGATCAAATCAGCCCCAATGATTGGGCGATTATGACGATTAATAAGCCTCTTGGTAGAAAATACGGTTTTTTGGGAATGAAACCTATACCCACTTCGACACTAATTAATAACCCCAGAAGTCTGTTTTTTGTTGGTTACTCTAAAGATTTTCCGACAGAAAATTATCAAAAATATTTGACTGCTGGTAAAGGATGGACGGCAAGTTATGAAAAGGGATGCAGTATTACTAAGGAGGAAGCTGGTTTTCTGTTTCATGATTGTGCCACTGCTGGGGGTTCTTCGGGTGGTGCACTGATTGGGATAATTGGTGGCGAGCCTTATATCTTAGCTTTGAATAATGCTGAGTTAGGTAACATTACGAATTTTGCGGTGAAGATTTCGACGATTCAGGAAGATTTGAGTCAAAAATAAAAGATTCTCGCCGTTGCACTAATAAAAGATTCTCGCCGTTGCACTACCACAATCGTGAGCAGCAGATCCTCGACTTCTTGAAGTCGGGGATCTAATTCAGCTTACTACATATCTCTTTCACTACCTGGGGACTAACTAAGGTGTTTGCACACAAAATTCCTGATGCTGCGACTGCTGGAACTCCAATTCCGGGGATGGTGCTATCACCGACGCGGTATAAGCCGGAGATGGGTGTGTGGGTGCTGGGAAACATTCCCTGATTAGCGGGGATGGCAGCACCATACGTTCCTTTGTATCTACGTAGATAATGGGCATGGGTAAGGGGAGTACCGATGAGTTCTAAGGTTACTCTTTCTCTGATATCAGGAATAACTTTTGCTAACGCTTGATACAATACATCGGCTTTTTGCCGTTTCTTCTGTTCATACCCATCATCCCGCTGCCATCCTGCGTAGGGTTCTAAGGTGTAAGCATGAACTACATGGTGTCCTGCTGGGGCTAAGTTGGCATCCCACACACTGGGAATGGAAATCATGCAGGTATTACCGGGGACGGTGATATCTTCGTGAGAATCTTGGACTACAACATGGTGTCCGGTGAGATTTTCTAAGCCATCGCTGCGAATACCTAAGTGTAAATGCATAAAGCTATCTACATATCCTGTATCTAAAGCATCTCTACGATAGGTTTCTGGTAAATCGTTTGGTTGTAAAAGCTCGGTATAAGTATCCCAAAGGGTGGCGTTGGAAATGACTACGGGTGCTGAAATAACTTCGCCGTTTTGAAGTTGGACACCAGTTACAGAGTTATTACTAATTAAAACTTGATTTACATGGGAACGCGATCGCATGACACCACCAAAGCGTTCTATTCCCCGCACAAAGGCATCAATAATCGCTCCAGTACCACCAATTGGATATTCGACTCCCGCACGGGAACGCTCACCCAGCATAAATGCTACTTCGGGGGCAACGGTACCATTTGCCTTTAAACCTGATAACAGGAAGCATTCCAGGTCAATTAATCGTCGTACCCAGGAATCTTTAATGGTGCTATCCATAACATCCCCCACTGAACCTTGGAGAATTGGCAGATGCGGTAGCATTTTCAGCAGAGAAAGCCCATAATTCCCCAACAATACCGGGATTAACTGCCAATCGGAGCGCAATGTCACCGTGGGGATTTCCTTCATCGCTGCATACAACGGCAACATTCGCTGGTAAAATCGTTGCAGTTCGGCTGAACCTTGGGGAGTAATTTTGGCAACTTCATCTTGATAGCGTTGAAGGTTGCTATAAACTGGAAAACTACCTTCTGGAAAATGGTAATGTCCCAAAGGATCGTAGGTGACGGTTTGGAGGGATTCACCTAAAATATCTAAAACTTGTTTCACTGGGTTTAAACTTTCGGCACCAGTCAAGCCACAATAAAACGAAGGACCAGAATCAAATTCAAATCCTTGACGTTTAAAGCTGTGTGCTGCACCTCCAAAAACTGTGTGACTTTCGTAAACAACCACACGTTTACCGTACCGTGCAAGTAAACCTGCTGCTGTTAAACCACCAATTCCGCTACCAATAACGATGACATCAAACATTTTTGAACTATTATTCAAGAAGACAGGAGATAGCAAACAGATTACAAAGCCATAAAATCAATCTTATTTTATCAATTTTTAAAGCTTTTCACACAATTTAGAGTTTTCTGCTAACGTCTTAATAATGATACATGGAATTACAATTTGAATGGGACGAGCAAAAAGCTAACGGTAATTTTAAAAAGCATAATGTCAGTTTTGAGCAGGCTAAAATTGTCTTTTATGACCCAATTGCTTATATATTTCAGGATCAATGGCACTCAGTTGACGAACAGAGAGAAATCATAATAGGACATGACTAAAGTAATCGCTTGGTATTAGTTTGCTTCACTGAAAGGGCAAACGTAATTCGTATAATCAGCGCACGCACAGCAACTAATAAAGAACGCAGAGACTATGAACAACATACGTAATTCTGACTTTGATAACCATGCAGAAGATGCCTTGCTTCCAGAATATGATTTTGATTACACTCAAGTTCGTCCCAACCGTTTTGCAAATCAACAGAATAAAACTCAAATAAATATAGCTTTAGATCCAGATGTCGCTGAAATATTCACTACATCTGAAGCTGTAAATAATGCGTTGCGTGCAATATTGTCTGCAATTCCCAAACAGTAACTTGTTGAGTAACATGGGACAAAACATGATATGCTACCAACCCAATTCATATATAATGTAATGCCTTTCCTGGCTCAACAAAGATTTTCCCTGCTGAACTACCTGTATCCTTGATTTTATGACTGAACCATTGATTGAACTAAAAGGTATTTCTAAGACTTTTGGCAATAATAAAGTCTTGGATAATGTGGATTTAACCATCAATCGGGGGGAAGCATTGGGTATAATTGGTCCTTCGGGGACGGGAAAATCGACAATTTTGCGAATAATTGCCGGGTTGACACCACCGGATACCGGGGAAATACATGTCCAGGGAGTAAAGCGAAGAGGTTTAATTGAAGATAGTGCAGATCCTGTAGGTATTAGTATGGTATTTCAACAGGCAGCATTATTTGATTCGTTAACAGTGGAGGAAAACGTCGGTTTTTTGCTGTATCAACATTCCAAACTAGGGAGACGCAGAATTCGTGACCTGGTGAATGAAAAGTTGGAAATGGTAGGATTGGGAGGAATAAGCGATCGCTATCCGTCTGAACTATCGGGAGGGATGAGAAAACGTGTGAGTTTTGCCAGGGCAATTATATCTAACCCTGAACACCCAGAGGATGCACCTGAAGTTTTATTGTATGATGAACCTACAGCCGGACTCGACCCCATCGCTTCAACGGTAATCGAGGATTTAATTCGCCAATTACAGGCAAGTCAAGGTGTTTGTAGTACCTATGCCATTGTTACCCACCAAGATAGTACAATTCGCCGGACAAGCGATCGCATTATCTTCCTCTACCAAGGTAAAGTTCAGTGGCAAGGACATGTAAACGAAGTCGATAGAACCGAAAACCCCTTAATTCGTCAATTTATGAGCGGAAGTATCGCAGGACCCATCCAAGTCGGTGGATAATAATAAAGCTAAAATCATAAAATAAGCACTCCTAAACTCAGGACTCAGAGCTTTTTAAGGTGAGGAGATAAACATGCGATCGCTACGCACAATTAGAGAGGGTTCTGTAGGACTATTAGTCCTAGCAGGTTTGGGGATTTTCGGACTAATTTTCCTCTGGTTAAATCGGTTTACTGCTTCCCAAAACTCTTACAAAGCTATTGTGGAATTTAAAGATGCTGGTGGACTGCAAAAGGGTGCCGTAGTTCGCTATCGTGGTGTCAAAGTTGGTAGAACTATTTCTGTCAAACCTGGTTTAAATGCGGTGGAAGTGGAAATCGAAATTAACCAACCTGAACTCATTATTCCCAGCAATGTCACCGTCGAAGCCAGCCAAAGCGGTTTAATTAGCGAAGGAATTGTTGATATTATTCCCAGATTAAAAATACCCGAAGGTGCGATCGCTGGCAAACCCCTGGAAGCAACCTGTGATTCTAATCAAATTATTTGTAATAATTCTCGCCTCAAAGGTCAAATTGGTATCAGCATCGATCAGGTTTTACGCTCTACCAATGATTTAGCTGTAGTGTACAGCAACCCGAAATTTTACGCTAACCTGAACCAAGCTTTAGAACAATCAACCCTTGCAGCTAGCGGTGTTGCCACACTCAGCAAAAACCTCAGTAGTCTTAGCTTGAGTGCCAAAAATCAACTCAGTGACTTTTCTGGTGTCGGTAATTCTGTACAACGTGCCGTCAACCAAGCTAGTAGTTCCACTACTCAGCTAAGTGCCAATGCAAACCAAACCCTAGATAAATTTGCCGCCACAGCAGGGGAATTTGGTATTACAGCTAAAGAACTTCGCACCACCAACAGTCAAGCTGGTAAATTATTAGCTAATTTGGATAATTTAGTTGTCAATAATCGTTCTTCTTTAGTTAGTACTTTAAACAATCTCTCAGTTAGCAGCAGTCAACTTCGTACCACCGTCAGCAGTCTTTCACCTACTGTCAACCGTCTTACCCAAGGTGAATTAATTAAAAACTTTGAAATTCTCTCTGCTAATGCCGCAGAAGCATCAACCAATTTACGGGATGCCACAAAAACTCTCAATGACCCCAAAAATGCCATTCTCCTCCAACAAACCCTAGATTCTGCCAGGGTGACATTTGAAAACACCCAAAAACTTACATCCGATTTAGATGAGTTGACAGGAGATCCCAAATTTCGCACCAATCTCAGGCAACTTGTCAATGGTTTGAGTAATTTAGTTTCCTCAACCCAGGAAATTGAACAACAGGTACAAGTTGCTCAAACTTTGGATTCGATGAAAGCTGGAACATTCAGCAAAAACACTCCTGTTGTGAATTTTGATTCTGAATTGTCCCAAATTCCACCAACAAGCGCATCCACAAAACGCAATCAAGCAATTAAGCGGCTAACGAAAATTCTCCAGCAAAATAACCAGGCAGCTAAAGCCTCGTTAGATAAGTCACGGGATGTTAGTAATCAGGAAAGTAAAGCAATAAATTCTCCATAAAATAAATAAACAAAATAAATAAATAAAGAGAGACGCGATGTATCGCGTCCCTACAGGGTTGCACTTTTTTTGTCTAGTTTATTTAGCTGGAATCTCCTGCCAATATCCCTAAGCAAATTGTTTGCCACTCTACATCTTAAAAAATCATCTTAAAAGTCCAACTCGTGGTACAATGTCACAGGTAAGGGTATGTAGCTCAGTTGGATAGAGCGCCAGGTTCCGGTCCTGTAGGTCGGGGGTTCGAGTCCCTCCATGCTCACTTAGCAGAATGTCAGGTTTGAAGATTTAATTGAGTCGTAATGGATCACGTATCGTTAATTAATCTTGTTTCCAACGCTCGTCAGGGTAAATTAGTTAGTTTTCCTACAGATACAGTTCCAGCTTTAGCGACTGTACCAGAATTTGCTGAACTAATTTTTACCGCCAAACAACGTAGTCAAGATAAACCTTTAATATTGATGGCTGCAACAACAGAGGAATTATGGAACTATGTTGTCGGTAGCCCTGAAGAGTGTCAAGAATGGCAATCGATGATGGATAAATACTTACCTGGTGCTTTAACTTTAGTATTGCCAGCATCTAAAAATGTACCAAAAAATCTGAATCCTCAACAGCCTAACACGATTGGAGTGAGGATTCCTAAAAGCGCGATCGCACAAACAATTCTGTCACAAACTGGCGCTCTAGCAACCACCAGCGCAAACCTTTCGGGACAACCAGCTTTATTAACAATGGAGGAGATTGCAGTTCAGTTTCCAGATGTTGCTACTTTAGATCCTAGGGAATTTGCTTCTGAAGAGTTAAATACAAAGGGTGTCCCCTCGACCGTGATTAAATGGACTGGTAAAGATTGGCAAATTTTGCGTCAAGGTGCCGTAATTTTGGAATGACATCCTACCCGGTATAAATGCACGGGGATAAATCAGTTATCAGTTCAAGCTGCGTAGCAGCTTGAAACGAGCATAATTTTTATCAAGTATATTATTTTCCCTGTTCCCTTTTTCTCAACTCTTCACACCTGATAAAATAATTAACAACAAATATAAATTTTTCTAAGTGAGTTTATCTAGCATATTCCAAGTGTGAGCTAAGATTGATAGAACTTGACATTGGGAACCATAGCACCCTTTTTTTCGCCTTTTTATCAACCCATCAATTGCAACTCAACCATGAATTGGAGTAACTGGATATATTTAGCAGTCGGAGTGGGATTAGGAGCAGCTTTACGCAGCTTATTTACCCGTCCTCAAGCCTCAGTGAGTGCGTTTGCACCTTTAACACCAGTTTCCGAAGCTGAAGATAAACCACCATTGTCAAAACCTATCGAGCAAACTCAACTTGCTTACCAGATGGCGAGGGAAATGGAACAGTTTAAAGCTGGCTTTTTAGCAAGGGTAACTCATGAGTTGCGATCGCCTTTAAATGGTCTGATTGGTTTGCATCAATTGATTTTATCAGATTTGTGCGAAAATCCCGAAGAAGAACGCGAATTTATTGGACAAGCACATGAGAGAGCATTACAGTTACTCAAAATAATTGATGAGGTGCTGAATGTTGCCCGCACTGAATATGGTAGCAATCGTTTGGACATGCGATCGCATTCTGTCGCGGAAGTGCTAAAAGAGGTTCATACCTTAACTCACATGCTGGCAAAGAATCGTAACTACCCGTTTCAAGTTACATTCCCAGATGTCTCACTTACCGTCACTACAGATCATCGTTGGTTACGACAAATTATCCTCAGCTTAGTGGAAACCTCCATCGCTTGTATTGATGCGGAAGTTCAAGAAGGTAGCATTTATTTATCTGCTGCATCTTGCCCCACTGGTGTCACACAAATCTGGTTAGATATACCTATCTATGCTTTACCAAAAAGCGAAGCAATCGATTTACTCACACTCACCAACCAACCCAGCAACACAACCATGACTGTGGGGATGAAATTGTTGCTAAATCAAACACTGGTGGAAGCTATTGGGGGAAAAATGGAAATATTACCCCACCCTGAAAAAGAAGCATCCAACCAAGATTTGATTCGCTTACAGATATCTATTTCCCCAGGGATTCCTGAAGCAGAACTTCAGCTTCAGGAAGCAAGCTAGTTGGCTCTTGGTTATAAAGTACCATGGTAGTAGTAGAATTAGTTTGGAAACCAATCCGCTCGTAAAATCTCTGTTGATGGGTAGTCATTAAATATACCCGTTCAACTCGACACATGCGAGGATGACTCAACACAGTTTCCACTAATTTGCTACCTAAACCCTGTTTTTGGTAATCTGGGTGAATGGCAACATCCCAAATTGTTGCTCTGTAGATACCATCAGAAGTTGCACGGGCAAAACCAATTAATTTTTCTCGATTCCAAACAGTTATTACTGGTTCACTGTTGGCAATAGCAATCTCCAAATCCTCCAGATTGCGTTCCTTTGCCCAGAATGCACTGAGGGTGAATAATTGCTGGAGTTGTTCTAGGTTTATTTCCGACTTGCGATCGCTAAATTGAATTTGTGTATTATCCATTTACATACCAAGTTTTAGATAATATATTACTCAATTAGTAGCCATTACTCCAATATTTGCCACCGGAATCAAGCAGAACTAAATTCTTCATTCGGATAAAATTTGAGTTGTAGTTATATTGGTGTGATGAGATATACAATTCTACTGAGTTATTAGTGACTAGAATTATTGCTTCACTATGTAAAATGTTTGATTTTCTTTGATGCTAGGCTCAACACTGACAGCAATATTTTGTTTTTCCATAATTATAATTTCCGCATGTGACTCGTTATTTAACTCAATTGTCAAAATAGGTTTTTTGTAAAACTTACCTTCTATCGTTTCGATAATAAGTATATCTCCAATTTTTATTTTATAGTTTTCGATTTCAAATGCTAATATTCTATTTCCAAAAATTTTAATTACTTTTTCGATTTTTTGAAATGTGTATATTGATTCTTGTTTAATAAATTCTTCAGCTAATATTTCAAATACAGCTTGGCAATATTTTTCTAAAAATTGGATATAAGATTCTAATTCAGATATGTTTAAAATATCTAATATCTCTGAACCGTGGGCTATCTGATTTCTTCTTTCAACTAGATCATTGATTGTATTGTATAAAATATCTGTATTGGTATTGGAAATATTTGTAATTCCCCTATCATCCTTAAAATATTGAATTAATGTTTCATTTTTCTTTAATACTTCGTTCAAGCTCACATTTATAAGCTCAAATAGTTTTACAATTTGCTTATGCTTCAAATTACCTGATGAAAGAACAAAAGCTTCTGTGTTGAATTTATAATTTGCAGTATTTACGATACATTCATTTAGCTCTTTTAAAACTTGTTCTTTTGTAAGATGCTGATATTTAGCAATTTCTCTACTTACTATAGAACTTATTAGCTTTACAGAAAGTTCAAAATGATTATTTCTAATTTTCTCATGTATCTTATCATATTCTAGGACTAAGCCTGAAAGGGCTGTAAGATATTCTTTGATCCAATTTTCTACATATTTTTCTAACAAGCCATAAAGTGAAATAATAGATGCTTTATATTCAAATATCTTTTTATCTGTTCTAAAAATTCTATGATGCTCTTTTAATGTATTTAACAAGGCTTTAATTTCTTCGTTATCAGCCTCTGATACAGTATAATTAACTATATTATCCACATCTTGAATATGCTTAATATATTCTCGTACCTGATTGATTTCTTTTTTAAAGCTATCTAATGAAGTTGTATTCATAATTTCTACCCAAGCTTATGGAATATAGCTTTGTAGAAAGTTTTGAAAATACTTTATGCGTGCTTCTACATCTTTTTTGTTATTGTATCTAGCATCAAAAAGAAGTCTATTTTTCTCTTCCTTAAGATGTAGCAATTGTTTATCAGAATACAAAGCACTTTTTATAGATTTACTATGATTGAGGAGAATTTCTTTGTGAGGAATGTTGTTTGCAAAGACCTGCATCATTGAATCATAAACAATTCTTATTGGGGTTTTATTGTCACGTTTTTCTTTTGGTGGGATGAAAGCTGAATCTCCAAATATGGAATAAACTAAATTGATTGTTTCATTAAAAAGGTTTTCAAGATTGTTTATTGTTTCATCCGAATAAGCATTGGCATGTTTTAAATAGTCATCTAAAAACTTATCCAATGGAGATTTAAAGTTAGCTATATGACGATAAGCAAAGAACCGTAAAACTAATTCGACATCTTCCATTTTACGATAAGGTTCACTTTCAAGTAATTTTTCTTCTCCTTCGGATTCCAAAGGTAATTTCCACATTTTGCGAAAAAAGTCATTTTCTGCAAGTTTTATACACAATTGGTTAAACTTGCCATTGTGTAAAGCATTTCTTGTTTCTTGTGCAGTTAGTTGTTCTCCACCACTATTCAATCTTTCAAAAACTATTTGCTTGAGAAAATCAGCTTCTTCTGCGCTTTTTGCTGTTTCCTGTAACAACACGATAGATGATAAATAACGCCTATCTATTCCTCTTTTAATTTGTTCGGGTAAATTTTGATAATTTCGTCCGTTAAGTTCACGCCAATATTCCAATCCTTCTAAGTTATATTTTCCTTTATAAAAATCATAGATAGCTGTTAGCCTCTGCAATCCGTCCATTACTTCATAAATAGAGTAACTTACTTCATACAGAAAGATAGGTGGAATAGGGACATTCATTATAAATGATTCCATCAAACGAGATTTTCTAGTATTGTTCCATCTTTTTCTACGTTGATATTCAGGATTTAAGATATACTTTTGACTGTCAAGCATCGTTTCTATACTATCAAGTGGATAGCGAGCTTGTTCCGTTACAATTCTTATCTCTCCTTTCTTGTATTTTTCGTTGATTTCGTCGTCTGAAAGAGAAACTTGAGAAATATCCGACTTATCTGAATAAAAAAATGTTTCGCCTGGAATTAAGTGATTTTTTGTTGTCATGCTATAGTCTCCAGATTTTGTGGTGATAATTGTCTAAATATAGACGGCACTTTATACATACTGATGCTATTGACGAAATATTTATTAATATTTCTAAAGCTTTCATAAATCCAATATAACTCTTCGTAGATTCTGGACTTGTATATTCTGTCTAGGGCGTGTTAATGATAATCTTACCTGCAATTACTAGTCTTCAACTCGACTGACAAACCCACTTCCATAAAGGATGACTTTCTCCTTGTTGACGAATTTTTAATACCTGTTCTTCTAGACGTTGTTTTTCAGTTTCGGGTATACCAAACAAGATATTTCGACTTTGCCAAATTAATACAGAAATAGTCATCCCAATACAGAAAGATAACCCCACTGCTGCGAAAGGATGGTAATAAATTCCGTATTTAAGAGATACCCATGTAAAATATTGTCGCAATATAGCAATTTCCCACCGTAAATTCCATAAGCAGATTGGGGCAAGAATCACCCAAAAAGCAGCTACCATTAACCATCTACCACACACTGTGAGTCGGTGTAGGCGTTGTACTTGCGTTGCAAAAGATTGATCTTGATTAAGGTCTACCATTGGGACACTAGAACACGATGAAAATTATTTATACCAATATGACTGCTAAGAAAAATAATGACCAGTTTTGATGAATATGGAAATTTGAAAAGACGTTCCATCGGAACGTCTTAGAGGGGTTTTTGTTAGACGTTGGGTATTCCTGCGTCTGTTGGTTCCTGGGTTTGGGTGTTCTTTTGGCTACGTTCACGCCACCATGCTAACAGGGTACTGGCGATGAAAATGCTTGAATATGCTCCCATTATAAACCCCACAATCATAGCGAGGGCGAAGTTTTTCAGGGTTGCCCCACCGAAAAGGAAGATTGAAGTTAATGTCAGTAATGTTGTCAGTGTGGTGTTGATTGAACGGCTTAAGGTTTGATCTACTGCATTATCAACTATGTCAGTAATGTGCATATTTGGGTTAATTTGAATCGTTTCTCGAATGCGATCATAAATTACCACCGTATCGTTAACTGAGAAACCAACTATTGTCAGCAAAGCCACAACAAACAAGCTATCGACTTCAATGCCAAATACTAAGCCAAAGATGGAGAAAATGCCGATGGTGATGAAAACATCGTGGAATAGGGCAACGATGGCAAATATGGCATAATCCCACTGAAAACGGATTCTCAGGTATACCAAGATACCCAACAAAGAGAGAACTAGGGCAATAACTCCAGAACGAAATAGTTCTTTACCTAGTGTTGCTCCTACTGTATCATTCTGATTCTTTTCGGGGTCGAAGGCTCCAACTTTTTCGCTGAGTGCATTAACTAGTTTAGTTCGCTGTTCGACGCTGAGGGTTTTGCTACGGATGGAAATTCCGTTTTCCTGTTTGGTTTCAGAATCAGTTACAAGTTGGATGCTGCTATCTCCCAATCCTTGGGATTGGGCAATATCACGAACAAGGTTGATATCAATGGGTTTATCGCAATTATTGGGGAGTTTGCAGTCTCTTTCTAACTGTAGACGGGTACCACCAATAAAGTCTAAACCGCGACGTAGGGGGGCTTTAATTTCGGGGTTGAATGTGGAAACCACCATTGAGATGATGCTGATAATAATGATGGTAGCGGAAATAATCCACCAACGCGATCGCGTTTTGTTTACAGCTAGCTTCATTTGGCTACCCCCACTTTTTTCCCTGTTGGTAGGTTAGGACAATAATATTCGAGTTTCTTCAGAGATGGGATACTAATTGCTAAAAACATCAAGCTGCGGGTACAGGTAACGGCTGTAAACATACTGATCAGTACACCAATGCTGAGTGTCACTGCGAAACCCTTTACTAAACCAGATCCAAATATAAATAGGAAGAAACAAGCAATCCAGGTTGTCACATTACTATCTAAAATGCTGGAAAAAGCTCGGTAAAAACCCGACTCAACGGAACGGTATAGGGTTTTGCCTGCTTGAAGTTCTTCTCTAGTACGTTCAAAAATTAACACGTTGGCATCTACTGCCATCCCAATACTGAGAACAAATCCGGCAATTCCCGGTAAAGTCATGGTAACTTGGAGTAAACCAAAGGCTGCCCAAGAAAGCAATGCATAGATAATTAGGGAGACATCTGATACGGCACCTGGTAATCGATAGTAAACCACCATAAATACCAATACTAGGATTAAACCACCAAGCCCCGCGTAGATACTGCTAAGAATGCTATCTTTACCCAAACTTGCCCCAACGGTACGATTTTCGACAATTTTCACAGGTACAGGCAAGGAACCACCACGTAATTGAATACCTAAACCTTGGGCATCTTGAGGTGTAAAGTCTCCAGTAATCACAGCTGAACCACCGACAATTCCTGTAGCCTTGTGTTCGATACCAACTACAGGGGAACTAATCAAAGCGTTATCTAAGAATATACCAATTCCGCGTCCAGTTCCCGCAAGTTCTTTGGTGAGTTGGGCAAATAAATCGCCACCTTTTTGATCAAAACGGATGGCTACTTCCCACAGAGTGCCGTTGGTTGGGGTACCAAAAGCATCCTTGAGAAATTTACCAGTTAGAGGTGGATTGGTACTTTCAAATAATTGTGCGATCGCTTGATTATTTTTGTCTATATCTTCTTTATTTTTAGCTATAGCCGCTGTATCTTTACTTTTTTTTAAGTTCTCTTGTTCCAGCTTAAATCCTGCTTGTGATTGACGCAGGGCAAATAACTCAGCTTCGGTTTTTTCTTTTTGCTTGCGAAATTCTAGCTGTGCAGTCCCTCCCAAAACCTTTTCGGCTTGTTCAGGATCATTGACACCGGGTAGTTGGACAATAATTTTGTCCTCACCCACTTTCTGAATTATTGGTTCAGAAGTTCCTAAAGCATTAATCCGTCCTTCCACAACTTGGAGGACTGCATCCAAATCCCGTTCGGTAATTTTGGGGACTTCGGCTGTTGTTTCTACTTGAATTGTCAGTTGTGAACCACCTTGTAAGTCTAAACCTAAAGGAACTCGCAACTGAGGAGTCAGGATCACCGCAATTGCAGCGATTACCATAACGAAAATTAATCCTAATAGCGATTGCTGTCTCTGCATACCATCATGGAAGTGTGACAAACGCTATAATAGCGCTCTTTGATGGTGTATGGGGAATCACACCACATACCGTAAAGCGAAAAGAGTTGTATTTTTAGCTGATTAGTCCTTTTGGCAACTTAATATTATACCTTTGTTAACTAGTCATTACCTTATGGGAATAATAAAATGGTATGACCATCAAAGCATGAAACTTATGTTGTCTTCAGAGGGTAAGGGTAAATCAACTGACACCGAAGCAAACCATCAGCAAGCACAATCTAGTGCTAATCCTCAGCAAGAAGAATTGGAACAGATATTTTATCTGCTGGACAATCTATTGTCGTTTGAGGCTTGCTTATACCATCAAATTCTGCCCCTAAGATTACAAGGTGACAAGCTACTTGTGGGGATGGTTAATGTTGGAGATCATGTTGCTCAAGACTACGTAAACCAAATCTTGTCATATGTAAAATATAAATCACTAATTACACCAATTACAGACGAAGCTCATCGCGGTTTCCTCTCGACATATTTAAGTTGTAAAAATACAGAAAAATCACGTAGTAAATCTGAAGTACCCCAATCTAAACTTAAAAAAGCTGCAAATTCTAATATTAATTCTTCATCTCAAGAAGCTAGTTTTACTCAAACTAATCAACAACCTATTATTAGTTCCCAATTGCCAACATTATCGATTCCTATTTCTGAAGAATTAATTCCCCTTGAGTTGTTACCAACGTTACCACCTAAGCAGTTTTTGGGGGAATTATTAGCACGAGTTATCGTCGGTGGTATTGGTAGACTTTATTTTGAAAGATTACCTTATCAAGGGAGAATTCTTTGGAGTGAAAACGGAGTTTTGCAATCAGTTTTAGAAAAATTACCTCTCTCTGTTTTTCAAGGGGCAATTAATGAAGTCAAAAAGTTTGCTAATTTACCTGTAGGGACTTTGACTGAAGCTAAACAGGTTGAAAAAGAATATCTATATCAGCAAAAACGCTTATTGTTGCGGTTGCGTTTTATGCCAGGAATGTATGGTGAAGAGGCAACACTGCAAGTACTCAAAGGTGCTGCATTAAAGTTCTATCAAAAGCAGCAAATATCACGCTTAAGTCGTGATGCAGTTAGTATTTCTCAACAACTTAGATATAAGTTGCATGAACTACAGGAACAGATGTTACAAAATCCAAATGTGAGTAATGAACAAATAGAATCACTTACTGTTCTAAATAGGCTACTTAGCAATTTAGATAGCCAAATTAAAACTTTTTCGGATTCGGAAGAAGAAATTAGTACATGAAGGCAGAAGGATTGAAGAAGGCAGTGGGCAGTAGGGGTATTTTGAGATGTTGCTAAGGAGATTTTCTAAGATTTGTTGAATTTGGCGTGCATCTGCGGTAAAGCGATCGCGTTCTTGATTAAACTGGACATCTAAGTGTGAATCACCCATACTGATTCGGAGTACCAAATTCAGCAGGGGCTTACTGCGTAATAGTTCAATTAACCCTAATTTGGCATCATTTGGGGTGCGATTCCCAAAATATCTGGGAATACTAGAGGTAATTCAACTAGATAAAAGTGATGAAACCCACCTAAAAATATGGCACTTTTTGCGAGTATTAATCCTAATTCATTGCCTGAAATGCCTGGCTATACTATTCTTGAGGAACTGTATGTGGGATCTCGCACAGCAGTGTATCGAGCGGTGCAGAATGCCCAACAATGTTCCGTGGTGATTAAGGTGGTACGACGCGATTATCCAAGTTTTGAGGAATTGGTGCAGTTTCGCAATCAGTATACAATTACTAAACATCTGCCTATTCATGGAATTGTTCGACCCTTAAGTCTAGAACCACTGGGGAACGGTTATGTCTTGGTGATGGAAGATTGTGGTGGGGTATCTTTAGGAAAGTATATCCAGCAGCAGTCCCTAGATATGACTGATGTGTTGACAATCGCCCTCCAAATTGCCGATATTCTCCATGATCTGTGGCATCATCAGGTGGTGCATAAAGACATCAAACCCACTAATATTTTAATTCACCCGGAGTCGAAACAAGTCAAGCTAATTGACTTTAGTATTGCCTCCTTATTGCCGAAGGAGACTCGGGAAATCCAATGTCCGCAAGGATTGGAAGGTACCCTGGCATATCTAGCTCCCGAACAAACCGGGCAAATGAATCGCGGCATCGATTACCGTGCAGATTTCTATGGTTTAGGTGTAACTCTGTATCAACTGTTGACAGGGATATTACCATTTACATCGGATGACCCATTGGAGCTAATTCATTGTCATATTGCAAAGGTACCCGTGCCGATAAATTATGTAAAGGCAGATGTACCCCCAATGGTGGCGGCGATCGTCACTAAACTCATGGCAAAGAATGCCGAAGATCGCTATCAAAGCGCGTTGGGACTGAAGCATGATTTGGAACAGTGTTTAACTCAATGGAAAAAACTAGGAAAAATTGCAGCGTTTGAACTAGGGCTGAATGATTTAAGCGATCGCTTGCCGATTCCCCAACAGTCATATAGCCCCGTCGCCAAAGTCCAAGATTTAGCTCATGGCTATCCCCAATCGTTTTTGCAACAGCAAATACAAGCTTCTCAGCAGTTTTTGAAGTCGTTAATTGACAACATTCCACAGATCGTGATTTGGAAAGACCGCAACTCGACATTTTTGGGTTGTAATACTAACGCAGCTAAGATTCTGAATCTGGAATCGCCAGATCAAATTGTAGGTAAAACTGATTATGATTTTTCTTTTACCCCTGAAGAAATAGAGTGGTATCAAGAATGCGATCGCCGCATCATGGAATCTGGACAAGCTGAACTCAACATTGTCGAAACCCAACAAAAACCTGATGGCTCCCAATCCTGGCTCAGTACTAGTAAAATTCCACTGCGCGATTCAAATAGCAATGTCATTGGTATTTTGATCACGATTGAAGACATTACCCATCGCAAAGTCGCCGAAGCCATCATTCTGAAAAAATCTCAAGAACTTGAGGAAGCCGCACAAGCCTTACAAAACACCCAATTGCAAATGGTGCAAGGCGAAAAAATGGCATCTTTGGGCAACTTAGTTGCTGGGGTGGCACACGAAATAAATAATCCTATCGGTTTCCTGAATGGCAGTATCAACAATACCAAAGAGTATATCCAATACCTCCTCGAACACATAGCCCTTTATCAGCAACATCATCCGAATGCTGCCAATCCAGTTGAAAAACATGCAGAAGATATTGATCTGAAATACCTTAGTGAAGATTTACCCAAGTTACTAGATTCAATGCAACGTGCAACTGACCGCATCACAGACATCAGCACCAGCCTACGTACTTTTTCCCGTGCCGATAATGATCACAAAGTCAGCGCTGATCTGCACGAAGGTATTGATAGTACGCTGCTGATTCTCAAATACCGCATTAAAGCCAACGATTATCGTCCTGCCATTCAAGTCATTCAAAACTACGGTGACTTGCCCAAGATCAAATGCTTACCTGGGCAGTTAAACCAGGTGTTTATGAATATTTTGGCGAATGCCATCGATGCCTTTGATGAAACCGCCCAACAATCTTCTTTGGCGGATCTGAAAGTCAATCCCCAGAAAATCACGATTAAAACTACACTCACTGAACAAGGCGCAGTTGAAATCTACATCCGCGATAATGGTAAAGGTATGCCTGAAGAGGTAAAATCCAGAATTTTTGACCATTTGTTTACCACGAAAGGCGTGGATAAAGGGACAGGATTAGGATTGGCGATCGCCCGTCAGATTGTGGTAGAAAAACATGGTGGTAGTTTAGAAGTGAAGTCACAGTTAGGTCAAGGTACTGAGTTTTATATCCGTTTACCTGCTTGATATGGCTATGGCTATAATTCATCATTTCTCACTTGTACGGGTATCCAAACTGTAAAAATTGAGCCAATATCAACTGTGGATTCTACTTCAATTCTGCCGCGATGCATTTCCACAAGTTGCTTCGTGAGAGCCAATCCTAAGCCTGTTCCTTCATACTTCCGTGAATAGTTAGTTTCAAGTTGGTGAAACTTTTCAAACAATCGTGGTTGTTGTTCTTCAGGAATTCCAATTCCGGTGTCTTCGATTTGGAAAACTGCGTTGTTTTCTTCCCTCCAAATTCTGAGGATGACACTTCCCTGTTCTGGGGTAAATTTGATGGCATTGCTAAGGAGATTTTCTAAGATTTGTTGAATTCGGCGTGCGTCTGCGGTAAAGCGATCGCGTTCTTGATTAAACTGTATATCTACCGTAAAATTAATTTGCTGTTTGGCTGCTTTGGTTTTTAATGATTCTGTGGTTTTTTCAACCATAGTTGTCAAGGAAAACTCGCTGATATTTAATGCTGCTTTCCCTGCTTCAATTTGCGATAAGTCTAGGATGTCGTGAATCATTTCTAATAAATGTTCACCACTATCATGGATGGTTTGTAAATAATTTCTTTGACGTTCTGAAAGTTCTCCAAATGACCATTTTAGTAGTGTATCTGACATTCCAATTACGTAGGTTAACGGAGTCAGAAGTTCGTGACTGATGGTGGCTAAAAACTCGCTGCGTATACGACTGGCGGCTTCGGCGGCAGCCAATGCATCGTGGAGTGCCATTGTCCGCTCGAATACACGCTGCTCCAAGTTCTCTTTTTCTTGAGTCAGAGATTGCATTAATCCAGCTTGCTGAATAGCGATGGCTAACTGCTCCCCTACCGAGCTTAGGAGTATTTTCTCACTTTCTGTCCAATTTCGGGTTGTGGAACATTGATGGGCAATCAGCAGTCCCCATAATTTGTTTTCAAAGACGATTGGGGCAATTAATTTGGCTTTAACTTGACTTTGGCGTAAAAAGTTTAATAAACAGGGTTCTAAATGATAGCTTTCTTCGACGTTATCGATTGCTAAGGTGAAACCTTGACTGTATTTATTCCAGCATTCTGTTGTGTCTTGAAAACAGGTTTCTTCACAGTAGTTTAAAACTGATGAAATCGTCTGATTGGCGATTGTTTCATAGACAATACAACCAATATAATTTATGGTTTCTTGTTGGTGGCTTGTTTCTATAGCATCTGTTGTGGCAGCTTCTCCAAACTTATAGACGACTAATCTATCTAATTCGAGAAATTTCCGCACTTGATTGATGGCAGTTTGGATAATTACAGATAAATCCAAGCTTTTGCGAATCTGAGTTGTGACTTGATTTAATAATTTTTCTTGGGATATTTGTTTGAGTAATGCAGCTTCGATGGGCGCACAAACAGAACCTGATGCATTAGAATTATTCTTATTTGGAGATGATTCTATTTCTGGTGTCAGCAGGGAGGATAATAATAGAAGTGTGAACCTTTCCTGAATCTGGGCATCATTGGGAGCTAATTGACGGTGGTGATATTCCAGGTTTTGGGAAATTTGGCTATTGAGAGAGAAAAGGTTTTTTAGCTCTAAAATGAAAGAGGCGATCGCATTCACATCAAACATCAAGCTACTAGCCAACATTGGGATATTTTCCCGGTCTATTTCGATGCCGATAGAAGTAGAATTGAGGTAATCTTCCTCGATTTCTCCTCGCAATAACCCGTTAAACCCAGGAGAAACCACCAAAGTGAAGCGTTGTCTTTGCCATTCCCCAGGTACCGGAATTCGCATCAGAATATCTTCAGTCAACACTAAACTGCTAGTATCTAAAGATTGAGCCATCTGCTCTAACAATTCTCCAAGTTGATTAAAAACATCTGTGGATATGGTTTTAGGAAAGCTCAAATTAGGGAAACTAGGCATGTGAAAAAATTAAGAGAAACGAGGGTGTGACTGACAGATAAACAATCGTCAATGTCTTTTGAGAGAAAATCGTCAGAGGTTTAGTAGGGATTATGCATCGTACTAACGCAACATCGGTGGGATGGAATTCCCAATCTGAAGGTATAATTTTTGTTGAACAGACTCCAGCCCCCCTAGTGTTGATTACGGCTGCTGATACAGATATTCAAACACTAGCAGCTGCGCTTCCCAAATTACCAAAAACATTTCCGACATTTAGAGTCACCAATCTCCTACAGTTACAGCAGCAAATAGTAATTGATACCTATGCTGAACAAATTTTAGAACTGGCTCAAGTAATTGTCATCCGTTTAATAGGTGGACGTTCCTATTGGAGTTATGGTTTTGAGGTTGTGCAGGAAATAGCGGAACGCAATGGTACAACTCTCATTGTAATGCCAGGAGACGATGCTCTTGACCAAAATTTAATGTCGCACTCAACTTTGCCTTTGACTAAAGTAAACCAAATTTGGCGTTACTTTAATGAAGGTGGTACCGATAATTTTGTTAACGCCCTTAAATATATCTCTGATTGTTGTCTTTCAACAACGTTTAATCCTCCCTTACCGCAAATTGTTCCCCGTGTTGGTAGGTATTTATCTCCAATTTGCTCAACAAAGAGGCAGGGAGAAGTATCTGTTTCCGCAAAATCAAAAGTAGGCATATTATTTTACCGTGCCCATTACTTAGCAGGAAATACTCAGGTAATAGATGCTTTATGTCAGGCTTTAGAAAAATATAACTTAGAAGCTGTACCCGTGTTTGTTTCTTCCCTGCGGGAAATAGAGGTACAACAGGAGTTAGAAAGCATCTTTCAACCCATGGGGAGAGTGGGGGAGTGGAGGAGTGGGGGAGAAGGGGAAGCAGGGGGAGAAGGGGAGGCAGGGGAAGCAGGGGGAGAAGGGGGAGAAGGGGGAGAAGGGGAGGCAGGGGGAGAGAGAAATATTGCTCTTTTACTGAATACTACTAGTTTTTCCTTGGCTAAATTGGAAAGTGAAACCCCGCAAACTGAACTTTGGCAACAATTAAATGTCCCGGTTTTCCAAGTTATTCTCAGTAGTGGTGGATTTGAACAGTGGAAAAGCGACTTTAAGGGACTTTCTCCCCGTGATATGGCGATAAATGTGGCATTACCAGAAGTTGATGGGAGAATAATTAGTCGTGCCGTATCTTTCAAAGCTACCCAAAGCAGACATCCTGAATTACAAACGGATGTAGTATGCTATGAGCCAGTAAGCGATCGCATAAATTTTGTAGCCCAGTTAGCAGCTAATTGGATACGCTTACGTCGTAAATCTCCTCAAAAACGACGTATTGCTTTGATTTTGGCAAATTATCCCAACCGTGATGGACGTTTGGCGAATGGTGTGGGTTTGGATACTCCCCAAAGTTGTGTAGAAATTTTAGTAGCTTTGAAAGAAGCAGGTTACGAAGTAGGAGATATTCCCCAAGATGGGGATGAATTAATTAAAATTCTCACAGCAAGCATTACAAATGATCCTGAAGGTAGGGAATTACGTCCAGTTCGTCAAAGTTTATCCGGGGAAACCTACCAAGAATACTTTGCCACATTGCCCGAATCTATTCAAAGTAGTGTAAATCAACGTTGGGGAAAAGAAGCAGGGGAGCAGGGAGCAGGGAGCAGGGGAGAAACAATTTCTGGCGGAACCCCACCCGCGCTATCGCGCACCCTCTCCGCTAGCGGGGAGGGTTGGGGAGGGGTTCAATTCCCGATTCCCGGAATTCAACTGGGAAATATCTTCATTGGCATCCAACCATCACGGGGTTATGACATAGACCCCAGTTTAAATTACCATGCCCCCGATTTAGAACCAACCCACGCCTACTTAGCTTACTATTACTGGGTGCGGGAAACCTTTGGTGCGGATGCAGTGGTACATGTGGGGAAACATGGAAATTTAGAATGGTTGCCTGGTAAAAGTATCGCCTTATCGGAAACTTGTTTTCCCGAAGTTGCCTTAGGTGCGATGCCGAATTTATATCCTTTTATTGTCAACGATCCTGGGGAAGGTTCCCAAGCCAAACGCCGCAGTCAAGCGGTAATTATTGACCATCTTACCCCACCTTTGACCCGCGCCGAGTTATATGGCTCCCTACAAAACTTGGAAAACTTGATTGATGAATATTATGAAGCCGCCAGCTTAGATCCTAGCCGATTGTCAGCATTACGCGATCGCATTCGCCAACTAGTGGAGACAGAGAACCTCAACTTAGATTTAGGAATGTTGGAAACAACAGCAGAAAACCCCGAAGAACTCCCCATCAATCAATTAGATGGATATCTCTGCGAACTCAAAGAAGCCCAAATCAGAGACGGTTTACACATCTTCGGCAAATGTCCCAGCGGTACCCAACTGCGTGATTTAATTATAGCGATCGCACGTCACCCCAACCGCCACCAAAATGGACTCACCCGCGCCATAGCTGAAGATTGGGGCTTAGACTTAGACCCCCTAACTGCTAACTTTAGCACCCTCCTCACACCCTCTCAGACCGAAATCCTCCAACAAAAATCCCCCCATCCTCAATATAATATAGGTGATGCAGTCGAAACCCTGGAAGCTGAAGCCGCCGTGATGGTAGATGCAATCATAGAAGAGGCAGGGGAGAAGATGAATTGGGGCAGGGGGCAGGGAGCAGGGGGAGAAGATGAATTGGGGCAGATTTTCCAGGACTTCAACACCTCAAATATAGACGCACCAAAGCATAAACAGATTGAACAGAGTAAGAACAGTAAAGATTCCTCCCCCACTCCCCCACTCCCCCACTCCCTCACTCCCCCACTCCCCCACTCCCCCACTCCCCCACTCCCCCTGCTTCACTCCCTCTCCTGGATTCAATCCCATCTCCTCCCAGCCTTGCGACAAACCGACTCGGAAATCATTAACCTTCTCGCGGGACTCAACGGGGAATATGTTCCCAGTGCCGCATCTGGTGCCCCTACACGCGGACGACCAGAAGTGCTACCAACTGGCAAAAATTTTTACTCAGTAGACATCCGTGCCGTACCCACAGAATCAGCCTGGGATGTTGGTAGAAAGGCAGCAGAAGCCGTAGTTGAATGTTACACCCAAGAAAATGGCGAGTATCCCAAAACACTAGCAATTTCCCTGTGGGGTACCGCCATGATGCGAACAGGCGGCGATGATATTTCCCAGGCATTAGCATTACTAGGTGTCCAACCAGTATGGGATGGTAACGCCAGACGTGTCATCGACTTAGAAATCGTCCCCCTTTCACTCCTCGGTAGACCACGTATCGATGTCACATTAAGAGTTTCCGGATTTTTCCGCGATGCCTTCCCAAATTTGATAGACTTATTTGACCAAGCTGTCGTCAGTGTGGCAGCATTAGATGAACCCGATGAGCAAAACCCCCTAGCAGCGCAAGTCCGCCAAGAAACAGAATTTTGGCAAAACCAAGGTATAGATATAGATGAAGCTAAAGCGCGATCGCATTATCGGATTTTTGGCTCTAAACCCGGTGCGTATGGTGCCGGACTCCAAGGCTTAATAGAATCCCAAAATTGGGATAGTGACGAAGATTTAGCCCGCGCTTACACAAATTGGAGTTCCTACGCTTATAGCAGTAAAAAAACCGGAATCGCGGCACCCGAAGCCTTCCAACAACGTCTCCAAGGAATGCAGATAGTATTACAAAACCAAGACAACCGGGAACATGATTTACTAGATTCCGATGACTATTATCAATTCCAAGGTGGCTTAACCGCAGCAGTCAGATGTCAACAAGGCAAAAACCCCACAACCTACTTTGGAGACAACTCAATCCCTGCTAACCCCCGCGTCCGTCAACTTAAATCAGAAATCGCCAGGGTTTACCGTTCACGGGTTGTCAATCCCAAATGGATTGATGGGATGATGCGTCACGGTTACAAAGGTGCCTTTGAAATGGCAGCAACAGTAGACTTCTTATTTGCCTACGATGCCACCACCAAATGCGTCGAAAACTATATGTACGAAGGTGTTGCCCAAGCTTATTTATTTAATTCTCAGATTGCCGATTTCATCCAGCAGAAAAACCCCCATGCCCTCCGTGATATTGCTGAGAGGTTGCTAGAAGCACACCAGCGAAATTTATGGCAGGATGTCAGTATACAAACGCTGGAAAATCTGCGAAACTTAGTACATGAAGCCGAAGCTACTATCGAAAGCCAACTAATTTAAATTGGTTTAAATCTAGGAAAAGTCAACAGGAAAAAGGCGATGGAGAATTTAATCGGCAACTGATAGCTCGACTTTGCTGGGAAACCTGACTGATAAATAAATTCAAGTTGGCAAACAAAAATAAGCAGAATTTTTAAGTGCAGTAGAGAAAAACATGGAAAATCTTGCGTATTTACACTTAGCTTTTGATTACGAAGAAGATTGTCCCGATGAACTAATTTCCATCGGTTCCTTCCTTAACAAAGCAGCTGCACCAGATTGGAGCAAGCTATCAGGTCGTGCTTGGCGATACATGCTACCCCTAGCCCTAACCTTGGCGATTTTTTCATCAATTAATGGTGCATTCGCTCTGCAAAAAGGCGATCGCGGTCCTTCAGTACGGGAACTGCAATCTGATTTGAAGCAAGCAGGCTTTTATCAAGCAGCCATCACCCAAGTATATGATGTCCGTACCGAAGAAGCAGTCAAAAAGTTTCAAAAATCCGTCAATCTCCAAACAAACGGCATTGCTGGACCGACAACCCTCGGTAAATTAGAAAAATGGCGACCCCCCGCAGCCGCAAAACCAGCCAATAAGCCGAAAGTAGTGGCTACCCAAACCACCAAACCAAAATTACAAAACGTCCAAGCAAAAACCCCAGTTACCCAAGCTGTTAGAAGAAACAAAGTAACTAATCCCAACTTCATTCAACGGGGAGACGAAGGAGAAGATGTCCGCATCCTCCAAGAACGTTTGAGAATTGCTGGTTATTATTTCGGCAACTCCACCGGAATCTTTGGTCCCATCACCGAAGAAGCTGTAAAGCGCTTTCAAACAGCATACAACCTCAAAAATGACGGAATTGTAGGTTCTGCCACCATCCGCCGACTTCCCCCCAACAACATCGGTTACGGTGAAGAAACACCAACCCGTCAAGCAGATCCTGATAAATTACGTTTAGGCGATCGCGGTGAAGCTGTAAGGGTACTCCAGCAACAACTTATTCAAGCTGGATACTTAACTGGACAACCTAACGGATACTTCGGTGCTTTCACCGCCGATGCGGTCAAACGCTTCCAAACCGAGAATTATTTAGCAGCCAGTGGCATTGCTGGCAGCACAACCCGTGGCAAATTATACGAACAGGTAAAAAATACTCCCAAAAGCGAATTTGAGACCCTAGAAATCCAACGCCGACTCAACGCGAGAGGTTTTTACAAAGGTCCCCTTAACGGAGTTTTGGGAGACGATACCAAGCGAGCCATCAAACAGGCACAGCAATATTACGGTATCAGCCTCAAAGATGTCAAAAACGGACAGTTTTGATTGATAGTTAATGGTTAAATTCGAGTAAATTTGAGCAAAGTTGAAGAAATAATCGGAATTTAAGAGCATTTGGGGGTCTAACTTCCATGCCTAACGACGGCAGAGGGTTTTGTGTGGGGGCGGCACGTTTGCTTGCGCCCGATGACCCCGCAAAGGTTCCTTGTTAAATTCCCGTTACAAAACAGACTTATTACTCATTACTCATTACTCATTTTTTAAGTATCCGCTTCTCAAAGCGGCAATTTTTATAGCTAAGTTTAGGTCTTTGTCATATTCAGATGCCGAAGACAAACTTAGTTAACTTTCCTGCATTTCTAGCCAGCCACTATTAATTGAGTTCGATTCCTGCTATTGGAGTATAGTTTCTGCAACGGCAGGTATTACGAATTTATATCAGAGATTCCCTATTCAGAATATCCAAAATTTGCTTAGTATACTCAGTTGCTACCAATAGGATTATTTTAGTGTTGTTTTCGCACCAATCAATTTTTAGGGAAATCCATTCCAAAATATGTGTCCGAAAAATTTGCTCACAAGACTAAAAATACTATCTTGATCAACTAACATCACCTTAAACAGGCATTAAAGCTCGTTGACACTTAGGACAAACAGCATGAATCGTCAATTGACAATCAAGAAGGTGATAACCTTCTTTTTGTGCTGTCTTTGCTCCTGTCTTTAAAATTGAGTCGTTCTTGAATTCTATTGTCGAATTACATCTAACACAAATTAGGTGGTGATGGTGGTGGGGATAGGGCTGGTTAATTTCATAGTGCTTATGCCCTTCTCCCAGTTCCAATTCCCTCAAGATTCCCATTCTCGCCATCAATTTAAGCGTCCGATAAATGGTGGATAGGCTAATACCCTCCCCATCCGCTTCTAGGCGTTCATAAAGATCCTCAGCGCTGAGATGCTCACCTTGAGGAAGTTCTTGAAAAATATGCAAGATAACTTCCCTCTGAGGGGTTAAGCGCCAGCCACGTTCGTTAAGTTCTGCTTTCAGTGAAGTCGTAGTGTAGACAGACATACTAATCTTTCTCAATAAAGGCTGTCAGATGAGAATATAACAAATATTTGGAGCAATTTGCAACAACCATGACTTATTGATAATATTTACTATATGTTTTCAATTATGTCATGTAATCATGACGATGTAGAAAAAGACTCTTATCGTTAGATGCAATGAATTTTCAACAATTAGAATGCTAAGATTGCTACCTGAGCAACTGCAAATAATTAGCTACAAGTTGAATAATATTGCTTAGTAACAGCAATCTGAAAGTGCTAATAGTTACTAAAAGGCTACTTTTCTATGTAAGTTTTGTTAACTTTCTCAGTATTAGTTATTAAATATTAACAACTTCAATCCCCTTCAGATATTTAGCTATGTCGCTAAACAAACCTAAATGCGTAGCAGCTACTGACAGAAGTCACTCGGTGTATGACTGAGGAATCCAAATTTAATAACCTGCAATTCTGATTGAACCTGGAGTGGTGCGTTACGTTCAGGTTACACGCCCTACTTTTACACTTTATTTAATCCACGTTCCTTAGGTGATTTCTCAAAATTATTTTACCTATATTTTAAGAGGGATTTAAGAAGGCGTACTGCTCCCGAAGCAAGCTACGCTCTATACAATCATATTGACTGGTAATTTTTATTCTGGAAATTATCTTAGGGTAAAATAAATCTATCTAAAAATTATACTAACTTCGTGAAATCACTTACTCTACCGACCCAAAATAGTAACCGACTTGTCTCTCTGGATGTATTCCGAGGAATAGCGATCGCTTCGATGATTTTGGTTAATAATCCTGGTAGTTGGGATTCTATTTATCCTCCCTTAGAACATGCTGAATGGCATGGTTGTACGCCAACAGATTTAGTGTTTCCTTTCTTCTTATTTATTGTTGGTATGGCGATGCCTTTTTCTTTTGCTAAATACACAAAAGAAAACCGTCCTACAGCTAGGGTTTATTGGCGGATTGCGCCATCCTCCAAAAAGCAATGTCTAGCGCTTACCAAGTAGTGCGATTCGTTGCTTAGTGAATCACGGTAATCAGCCCGTACATAACTAAGCCAACCAACAATGGTTGAACTCTCAGATTATGTAGGTGTAAGTCCTACCAGCAAGGTTCATGCTTGAATCCCTATCTGCCTACACCGAATAGACTCGTTATCTATAGAGTGAAGCTAGGAACAGGGCGCAATCAGACTACCGTTATGGGTGGACACTGGCGCTAATGGGGAGTTCCCACGGTAAAACCGATGCCTAGAAAAGTGACCTATACGCAAGCGGGACATATCCTCAGAACCCGACTTCATCAGAGTTAATCCCCGCCGCGTTAAGTACTTGGACAGTGGCAAGAATCTGGGGGTCTGATGGTTAAATTGGCACTACCTAAC
Source organism: Calothrix sp. PCC 6303 (assembly GCF_000317435.1). Taxonomy (NCBI): domain Bacteria; kingdom Bacillati; phylum Cyanobacteriota; class Cyanophyceae; order Nostocales; family Calotrichaceae; genus Calothrix; species Calothrix sp. PCC 6303. The sequence goes on along the minus strand of NC_019751.1, from coordinate 3,517,115 downwards.
GGAACAATCAATCATCTGAGGGAACGAATAAAAACGAGCCAAAGGTCTTGGGACTGTCGAATCCCAGGTAGGTAAGACGAGATACAGAATTCCTTTGATTCGGGTAGGATGCGGCGTAATTGCTGCAAGGTATTCAGAAAACACTTAATGGAGAAGAGCATGATTAGGCACAGTCACGAGACTAGTGAATCTTGGAAGAATCTACCGTGGAAGAAATTTCGCAAAGAGTTATTCCGCCTACAAAAGAGAGTGTTCAAAGCAGTTGAAGCAGGAAACAAGCAGAAAGCGCGGTTCTTACAAAAACTTATTCTGAAATCCTGCGCGGCTAGATTCTTGGCAATTAGACAAGTATCACAATTAAATGCTGGCAAGAAAACAGCAGGAATCGACGGTAAAAAGTCCCTTACATTTCGTGAGAGATTCGAGCTATCAGAACTGCTTAAAGCATCATGTAATAACTGGAAACACCAGGGACTACGGGAAATCCCCATCCCCAAAAAAGATGGGACTACCAGAATGCTTAAAATTCCAACTATGGCAGATAGAGCTTGGCAATGCCTCGCAAAATATGCTTTAGAACCAGCACACGAAGCAACCTTCCATGCTCGAAGTTACGGGTTCAGAAGCGGACGCTCGGCACATGATGCCCAGACAGTCCTACTCACCCATCTTCGCTCCAATAACAATGGAATCAATAAAAGAGTTATAGAACTTGATATTGAAAAGTGCTTCGACAGGATATCACACACATCTATAATGGAAAATCTTATCGCCCCAAAAGGGGTTAAATTAGGAATATTCCGATGCCTAAAAGCCGGAATAAACCCGGAATTTCCAGAACAAGGTACACCACAAGGTGGAGTCGTGAGTCCACTCTTAGCTAACATCGCCTTAAACGGAATTGAAAGTATTCACAGATACCACAGAAATGGTTCTAAAATTACTAACAAAACCGCAGGAAAAGATATTACAGAACCATCAATACGCTACGCGGATGACATGGTAATAATAATCAGACCTCAAGACGATGCACAAAAAATACTTGCCGATATTGACAGTTTTTTAGCAGCAAGAGGAATGAAAGTAAGCGAAAAGAAAACCAAGATAACCGCTGCGACAGATGGCTTCGATTTCCTTGGCTGGCACTTTAAAGTGCAAAGTAACGGAAAATTCAGAAGTACCCCTTCAAAGGACAACTTCAAAAAATTCCGTCAGAAATTAAAAGCTATTATTAACTGCTCCAATTATGGTTCTAAGGTAAAAGCCAAAAAGCTAGCGCCTATAGTTAGAGGATGGAGAAACTACCATCGCTTCTGCAAAATGGACGGGTCAAGGTTTTCACTCTGGCACACCAGACTCAGAACATGGAAAATCTTCAACAAGGAGACGAAGCTAACGCGAGAATCAACAACGAAGTTGATTGAAAAAGCATTTCCCGCAGTCCCTTACTCCGAATTCAGTTATGTCATGGTCAAAGGAAATAAATCCCCCTACGATGGAGACTTAATCTACTGGAGCGAACGCAACAGTAAATTATATGACGGAGCAACCTCTAAAGCTTTACAAAAGCAAAACCATACATGTGGTCACTGTGGACTAAAATTTACGAGTGAAGAACGAGTACATCTACATCACATTGACGAAAATCATGACAACTGGAAACCTAAAAATCTTCTAGCAATACACGAATCTTGTCATGATTATATACACATGAGCAAAAGGATTATCCCTTAAGAATATCGGGAGCCGTGTACACAGAAATGCGTACGCACGGTTCTAACAGAGAGGTGCTGGGGATAATACCCCACATCGACTCTAACAACCAGCCATCAAATAATGCCACGTTTGATACTGGATTTACCGACGGGTGGTTTTTTTTCGGAACGAGCTATTTCTCGAAAAGCTACATTGTAATGTAATATCTTTTAAAAGTTGCACATCCCGTGAAATAATGCAATATAAACATCAGCTTCCCAATAAATTAGCAAAGCTAATCCTTACGACTTATCTTTGCTGTTTACCTCTACTAGCTTGTAATAATCAGCAACAAGTCAGTCAAAAAAATCAAACATCGCCATCGGCAGAACCTTTATCATTACAAACATCACTACCACAAGCTCAAAACTATTTCCTCGACAATCAAATTTGGGGTGAAGCTGGAGATAAGCAGAATTTACTCAAAGCAATTGACTATAGTTTAAGCTATCTGCAAACACCAGATGCAAAAGCAACTTATCAAAAATATATTATTCCCGAAATCACGCGAGAAAGAGTAGAAAAAAGCTTGAAAAGATTTCGCGAATTAGTTATTAATTCCCAAAATGCTCAAGAATTACAAGCTAATGTCAACCAAGAATTTGTATTTTATAAATCTATCGGTTCTGATAATCAGGGTACTATTTTATTCACCGGTTACTACAAACCAATTTACCTAGCAAGTCGTCAGCCGACAGCAGAATACCGCTATCCCATCTACCGCTTACCCGATAATTTTCAAACTTGGGACAAACCCCATCCCACCCGTTTAGAATTAGAAGGCGCAGACGCTTTACAAAATGCTAAAGGCAAACTCAAAGGTTTAGAGTTATTTTGGTTAAAATCGCGGATGGATGCCTTTATTGCTCAAGTCCAAGGTTCTGCTGTCTTGAAATTCAGTAATGGAACTACTACTACAATTGGTTATGCAGGAAATACCGACCATGATTATGTCAGTTTAGGGAAAGAATTAATTAAAGATGGAAAACTATCAGAAAAAGGAATCACTCTCGAAAAAGTTATCAATTACTTTGAAAAAAATCCCCAAAGCCAAGATATTTACTTACCTAGAAACCCCCGTTTTATTTTCTTTAAAGATACCAAAAATGCTCCCGCAAGTGGCAGTCTCGGTGTCCCATTAACCCCAGAAAGGTCAATCGCTACAGATAAATCCTTAATGCCTCCCGGTGCATTAGCTATAATTCGCGCCCCTTTTCCTTTTATTAATCAAAATAAAATCGAACAGCGTCTTGTGAGTCGCTATGTCCTAGATCAAGACACAGGAGGTGCAATCAAAACTCCAGCTCGAGTTGATTACTATATTGGTGTTGGCAAACAAGCAGGGGAGCGCGCTGGTGTTATTGTCAATAAAGGCGAGCTATATTATCTATTATTGAAGGAGTAAAGCGCAAAAAGCGCTTTTTACTCCAAATGAGTAGTTCGCTCCAAAATACACTAATGAAAAATCAACGGTTTACAGGAAAGCAGAGTAACTGGGCAGTTACCATTTCTAGCCCTTATTCGCCAACTGCTTACCAAAGAGGGTACGGTACATCAGGCGATAAATATCGGTGTTATCGACTGTGCCATGTAAGAGTTGAGCATTTAAACCATGCGCCTTAGCAACGATCGCTCCTGTATTATCGCCGAAAGTAGACCAACCGACTGCAAAGGGAAAACGTTTACCTTGTTTGTCTGGTGCAGAAACAAACGGTAAAGTACCAGTTCCATCTCTACCATCCCAAGGTGAACCATTTTTGCTTTTTTCTGGGACTGGTTTATTCAAGGGAAAGTCTTTCTCTGTTACTCCCACCACTTCCAAACCGCCAGCATCACTATCGGCGGCGGTGACTAACAAAGTATTGGGGTTCTTTTGAATAAAATCCATTGCTACCCCAACCGCATCATCAGCGCGTTTCACTGCTTCCATACAACCGGCTGCATGATTATAGTTAGAAAAATTATCGCTACCCTCTTCTTCCAAAACAATCAAGAAGCCATTACGCCTCTGAGAGAACAGGCGTAAAGTCACCTGTAACTGTTGGGCGACTGTCGGCGCACTCTTGACATACAACGGTAAACCCTGTTTTTTTAAATTTTCTTCTGTGTCGTCGTTGTAAGTATCATCTGCGGCAAAAATTCCTAACACTTTTTTGGTATTTGTGGGTAACTTTAGCAACTCATCGCGGGTGTAAACAACGGTGTAACCCTTCTTTTTTGCCAACTCGATGACATTAATCCCATCCGTGCGTTGACTTTGTTGTGCTGTGGTGTGTCTCCCGGCTTTATCCTTGGGGAGATACCAAAGTTCACCACCGCCTAAGATTACATCTGCACCAGACTCGACGATTTGTTTAGTAATGTCTGCAAAGTTGCGGCGACTAGGTGACTTAGCCACAAACGCACCCGTACCCGGTTCGTGAATCATCCCCGAATTGATGATAGCAGTTGCTTTACCTGCGGCGATCGCTTCTTCCATAATTGTCTGGGGTTTACCCGACAGCGCCACTACTGGTTTACCCGCTTCATCCAACCCAAAGGAATCAGCATTTACCTTCACCCCTGTAGCGTGAGTCACTGCACCAGCGTTAGAAGTCGCCGTGAGTTGGTTTTTAATATGTCCCAGGTAGACGGCTAAATTAGACATCCTATCCCAATTGAGCCTAGCATCCGGTCCCTTGTAGAGCATCCGCGCCGCCCCCCAATGAGCTGCACTAGTACCATCAGGATGAATAAATATCACATTACCTGAGCCAGAAGTCTTAGCTAATAACTGTGGTGTAAACATTAAAGTTAAGGCGACACTCAGAACCATTAAACCAATAACTTTTTTCGGAAATAGCTGTAACATAACTTTACATTGCGAATTTAAGTCTTAACTCTTAACAATACCTTCGCCATTTTAGGAGAAATAAAGCTTTCAGCTTCCACGGTAAATTAAGGGTTTCTGTTTTTTGGCAAAACAAAAAGCTGTATAAACATGGTGCGGATTTTCCCGTAGAGGGTTTTATTTATGTTCTTTAGCCCATAAGGGTTTTAAGCTTTTGCCGTCGGCTGAAAATAGAACCCTTATTTTTTCAGGAATCCTATGATTTTGCACGGTTTTTGTGATGCTCCGTTTTGGCGAAGGTATTGAGCATGGAAAGCAATTCCAGCTTGCGTAGGCTAGGTGCTAAAAGTAGCCTTTACCCTATGTACCGATCCTTGGGTAAATCGCAGGTGTGGGAAAGAGATTTTTCAGTTCCCTTTGACGCTTTGTAGCTGGTTCCTTAGTGACATTCCATAGGGTTTCGTAGAAGAAAAAGGACATTCCCGCGAACTTGCGATCGCGTACACTCTTCACCTGTGTTTTAATTTGTTGCATGGGTACAAATCTCGCCTTCAAACCGCTCAAAATCCCAATACTCACAGGAATATGCTTACGTGCTGCTTTCACCTCTGGACGATTTAACTCATCATTAAACACTTTGAGATCATCACGATATATTTGCAATACCAAATCTTCAACTAATCCCATTCTTTCCCAGCGTTCCCAATCTGCCAAGAAATAGTCATAGGAAAAGCGCTGAGGATTAGGTGCAACAGAAATAATACAATCTTTTTTTACAGCCTTAACTGCGAAAAATACTCGCTTCAAATATTCTGTAATCTTGTTAGCGCGCCATCTCACCCACTCTGGGTTTTTAGCATCTTTTGGAGGTGCTTTCCCATTGTGTTCTTTTTTATATAGTTCTACGGTGTAGGCATCATAACCTAATTCCCCAGGTAAGCCAAAATGATCGTCAAATTGAATCCCATCAATATCATACTTACCAACAATTTCGACAATCAAAGCCTGGATAAATTCTTGAACATCAGGACGAAAGGGACTTAACCATACCCTGTCGTGGGTACCTTCCTTCCAAATTTTAGTTCCATCACTGCGGTTTGTGATCCATTGGGGACGACGTTTAGCCAATTCGGAATCTGCTGGTGCCATAAAACCAAACTCAAACCAGGGAATGACTTTCAGATTTTTCGCATGTCCCAATTCCACCGCTTCCTTCAGCATATCTCGTCCTTGCAAACCAGGTTCAGGATCGAGTTTTTTGCCAATAACTCCTTCTGCAACCTGACTGGGATATAGTGTCCAACCCCAATTCCACACAGTTGGATAGACAACATTAAAATTTAAATCTTTCAGCTTCTGTAAAGCATTATTCAGCCGTTTTTTTTCAAATAAGACATTACTATCAATATTTGTTAGCCAAACTCCCCGTAATTCTCGGATTGGAGTCTGTGCGGATAGTGGCATCCCTGAGAGGGATGTAGCAACTAAACTCAAGACTAGTAAAGTTGCCAAAAACCAAGATTTATAGCGATTGTAGATACTTAGCCTTGTATATCTGCCAAAATTAACAAATTTATCCATCATTCTATTTTCGTAACAATTATCATCCGTATGATACTGCCACGACTGCATTTGATGTTAATAAGTTGCCTAGTGAATCAGTTATCAGGGAACAGTTATCAAGGTATATGATGGGAAACTGTTGGATTTTAACCTAGCACTAACGGCTTTAGCGAATGGTAGATGGCTTCAGCTAACATCTTAAAAAACAAAATAACACAAAGAGGCTGTAGGTATAATCTATATCAAAGATGAAAATCACCGAGACTATAAAATGTCCATCGATATAGGCAAGCTAACAAGAAGTATCAAAAAGCTAATTAATATCGATTTTATCGCTCCATTTACCGTTGGTGTAGCGATATTATTCCTGTGGGATATTTTAGTCAGGGTCACAAACACACCACCCTACATTCTTCCTACACCCATCCTGGTATTCCAGACTCTGATTACAGATTGGAATGAACTTTTCCCCTCACTCCTCATCACACTTCAAATCACGATTGCAGCATTTATCAGCGCTGCTATCTCCGGTTTACTCATAGCTATTTTATTTGCCCAGAGTCGGTGGATAGAAAGAAGTTTTTTCCCTTATGCCGTCATTTTACAGACAACTCCCATTATAGCGATCGCGCCTTTGATCATTATTTGGTTAAGAAACAACACCTTTGCGGCTTTAGTAGTCTGTGCATGGATTGTGGCATTTTTCCCCATCGTCTCCAATACCACCATCGGACTCAAAAGCACCGACAAAAACCTGGTAAACCTCTTCCAACTCTACAAAGCTTCTCCTTGGCAAACCCTAATTCATCTACGCTTACCTGGTGCTATGCCTTATTTTTTAGGTAGTCTCAAAATTAGTGGGGGATTGTCATTAATTGGGGCAATAGTCGCCGAATTTGTCGCAGGTACCGGAGGTGCAAAAGCTGGCATTGCTTACCAGATATTAATTTCTAGCTACAACCTACAAATTCCCCGAATGTTTGCAGCACTTTTAATGACAACAGGTTTGGGAGTAGTAATTTTTGTTGGTTTGAGTGCTATATCTAGCTTTATATTAGGGAAGTGGCACGAAAGCGCAGTAAATCATGAAAATTAAGAATTTTAAACGCAAAGGTACCCAGAGTGAAGACGCAGAGAAACGCAGAGAGGAGGGAGTTTGAGAAGTGATTTATTTCTCTCTTTTCCTCTCTTTTCCTCTGCGAAACTCTGCGCTTACCTCTGCGACACCCTGCGTTAAAAATATTTATTCAAAAATATGACAATTAATAACTTTATCGTCTCACTCCCAGGGTTAGAAATAATTACCGAATCTACCCAGGTTGCTAAATTATCCGATGATTATCACAGCTTTAGTCCCATCTTAACTGCGAAACTGGCAGGAAAAGTTGGGGATGTGGTGGTGCGTCCCAAAAATGAAGCTGAAGTATTAAAGGTAGCCGCAGCTTGTGCTAAGTATAAACTCCCCATCACCATGCGGGGTGCAGGTACAGGTAACTATGGGCAATGCGTCCCCATCTATGGTGGTGTAGTTCTCGACTTGTCTAAGATGCAGAAAATTCTGTGGGTTAAACCTGGTGTGGCAAGGGTGGAAGCAGGGGTAAAATTAGCGGCTTTAGATAAAAAAGCCCAGGAAATTGGCTGGGAAATGCGGATGACTCCCTCAACCTACCGTACTGCGACAATTGCTGGGTTTGTGGCTGGTGGGAGTGGGGGGATTGGTTCAATTCGTCACGGTTTATTGAATGAGGAGGGGAATTTATTGGGTTTGCGGGTGGTGACTTTGGAGGATGAACCTAGGGTGATGGAGTTACGGGGAAGTGATATCCAAAAAGTTAACCATGCTTGGGGGATTAACGGTATTATTACTGAGGTGGAAATTGCCTTGGGTGAAACTTATCCTTGGGCAGAAGTAATTGTGATTTTTCCTGAGTTTATAGCTGCTGCTAAGTTTGGACAAGTTTTAGCTGCCACAGAGGATATTATTAAGAAGGAAGTTGGGATTTTCGCAGATCCGATTCCCCAATACTTCACCGGAATTCACCAATACATTCCCCAAGGTAGTCATGTTGCGCTGTTGATGATTGCTGAACAGAGTTTGGAGTCGCTTTTGGGGTTGGTTCAACAACATGAAGGGGAAATTACTTACCAAAAAATGGCAGGTGAAGTGACAAAAGGTTTACCTTTAGCTGAATATACTTGGAATCATACTACCCTCCATGCCAGAAGTGTAGATTCTTCTATTACCTACCTCCAAAGTGTATTTCCTGCCGATAACTTGGCAACCATTCAGCATCTACATGAGTATTTTGGGGATGAAGTGATGATGCATTTGGAATTTATCCGCGCTAACGGGTCTATTGGTAGTCCTGGTTTACAATTGGTACGCTACACAAATGAAGCCCGTCTTAACGAAATTATCCGCTATCATGAATCACATGGGGTATTCATTGCCAACCCCCATAGCTATCTAATTGAGGACGGATGGAAAAGAGCGATCGCATCTGAGCAGATAGACTTTAAAAATATGGTAGATCCCTATGGGTTAATGAATCCTGGGAAAAGCAAAGTTTTACAATTTCACGGATAAGGGGTATGACACTTACACCTGTTTTGGCAATAATCGCTACAATGAAAGCGCCAGTAAATGATATTGCTAAAGCTGGCGCTAGTGTAATTCGTGAGACACTATGTTATGCAGGAAAGCTGTAAATAGCCAGGGGGTAAAACCTATGGGGGGTATTGGGTATTGTGGGTCTTGCCATACAGAGGAAAATTAAAGAATGCGAGCAAAAATCCGCGATACTGAAATATTCTTTGATGTTGAAGGTTCAGCTTTAGTAGTGGAAGATGACAAGCTGCACTCTAAACCAGTGGCTTTTTTGATTCATGGGGGACCTGGTGCCGATCATACTGGCTATAAACCCACTTATTCACCCTTGAGTCAACATTTACAACTGGTTTATTTTGATCATCGAGGACAAGGACGTTCTGCCCGTGGCAATAAGGAAACCTATACCTTAGAGAATAATATTGAGGATATGGAGGCTTTGCGCCAATATTTGGGACTTGACAAAATTGTCGCCTTAGGCACTTCCTACGGGGGAATGGTGGCTTTATCCTATGCAGTACGCTATCCAGAGAACATTTCCCAGCTAATTATTGTGGCATCCACAGCGAGTTATAGATTTTTAGCTAGGGCAAAACAGATATTAGCAGAGCGGGGAACCCCTGAACAAATAGCTGTAACCCAAAGGCTGTGGGATGGTAACTTTGAAAATGAGCAACAGCTACAGGAGTATTTTACAGTTATGGGTTCGATGTATTCCCGTAACCATGATCCAGAAAAAGCAGCAAAAAACTGGGAACGGGTAATACTTTCAGTGGATGCTATCAATGTGGCATTTGGTGGTTTTTTACGAACCTATGATGTGCTTGACAAGTTGCACTTAATTACTGCACCAACATTAGTTATTGGTGGACGACATGATTGGATATGTGCGCCAGAATTTTCGGTAGAAATTGCCCAAGGTATACCCGAAGCTAAATTACAGATATTTGAAAATAGTGGTCATTCAATTCGAGCAGATGAACCGGATGCATTGTTAAATGCGGTAGCTAATTTTATTGTAGGTCGATTTTAATTCCTAATTTGCCTCTTGACTTTGTATACTACATCATGTAGTATAAAGTTCTGAATGAGTCAAGCACAGATTATCAGCGTGCATCATGGCAAATTTTCGAGATGTAGTAAATTACTTCCGTCCTTACTGGAAGCTGAGTATATTTAGTATAACGGCTGCGAGTGTCTATGAACTGTTAGATTTAGTTGTCCCCTATGGAATTGGACAAATATTAAATGTTCTTTCCAATCAAGCTTTAGACAAACCGTTGGAGAATGCGATCGCATTTATTGCCCAGGCTATAAATTCCCCAGTTACTAAAAATATATCTTTAGGTATATTGCTGGGAGTTATTTTCTGTGTATCAGTTCTGCGCGCACCAACTCAACCATGGTTAACTGTGTGGTTCCACTGGGATATTGCCTTAAAATCAAGGCGAAATAAGAATGAGGAAGCTGTTAGGAAAATCCTCAATTTACCCTTAGAATATTATGATGAAAATAACCCTGGAAGAATTGCGGGAAGAGTCGCCAGGGGTCTGACAAACTACACCTGGACATATCCAGAGATAGCTGGACAATTCATTCCCAAATTAGTCAGAATTTTAGGAATATTTGGGTTTATTTTAGTTATTGAATGGCGAATTGCAATTCTTTATTTAGTCTCATTCATCGTCATTTTAAGCTTTAGCTTGAGGAAATTGCAGCGGCTAATTTGGCACGAAAGCCGACTGGATAAGTATATGGAAGATACCGAAAGTCGAACTTCCGAAATCATCACCAATATCAAGACAGTTAAGGCTTTTGCTACAGAGAATAATGAGTTTCAAAGGCAATCTAGACGTTTTACACGAGAATTCACCGTGGTGGATTATCGGATTCACATAGGTTATGTCAGATTAGTCACTTGGCAAAGAACAATTATTCAACTTTGTGTTTTTGCTATTCTCGGTTTAACTTTAGCAGCTACTATTGATGGCAGAATTTCCCTAGGTCATTTTATTATGACTTTGACGCTTTCTAGTATGGCATACGCTGAATTAGAACCCATTAGTCAATTAGCTGAAATATTTGCCCGTCGCTATGCATCAATGCTGCGATTTCATGAGTTTCTCCAAGAACCATCCAGCCGAGATGCTAACCAGGATAACGTAGTTGGAGAAAAAGCAAATAAAAAATACAAATTTAGTGGGAAAATTGAATTTTCTCACCTGAATTTTGGTTATGAAGCAAACAGGCAAGTATTGAATGACATTAACCTATCGATTCAACCCTGTGAAACAGTAGCTTTAGTTGGACGTTCAGGTTCAGGTAAATCAACTTTGGTAAAATTGCTATTGCGGTACTTTGAACCTCAAACAGGTAATATCTTGATTGATGGGGAAGATATTCGTCAACTAGATGTGGGAGGATACCGTCGTCGGTTAGCAATTGTTCACCAAGAAGTTGATGTTTTTAACGGAACAGTATTGGACAACTTGAGATATGGTAGACCAGATGCCACAATGGAACAAGTTGAACAAGCTTGTGAGATGGCACGTTTAGATGAAGTAATCAAAATCCTACCCCAAGGTTACTATACTGTAGTTGGGGAAAGGGGTGTCAGGCTTTCGGGTGGACAAAGACAGCGTTTGGGAATTGCCCGTGCTTTACTAATTGAACCCGATGTGTTGATTTTTGACGAAGCTACATCTAGTTTAGATTATGAATCAGAAAGAGCCATTCAACTGGCTATGCGATCGCTTCAAGGAACCCGTACTACAATTATCATTGCTCACCGTCTGAGTACTGTCCGAGAAGCTGATAAAATCGTTGTCTTAGATCAAGGTAATATCATTGAGGTTGGTAGTCATGCCGAACTTCTTCGCCGTGGTGGTATGTATTACAGATTACATGCATTGCAGGAAACGGGTGAGTTAATTCAAACAGTTAACAGTTAAATCATTCCCTAGAGACGTAGCACTGCTACGTCTTTTTTGGCATTTAACTCCATCCTTTCTAAGGAGTATCCATAACTTCAGGAGTAGTTTCTGGAGTTGGTTGTAACCCAGGTGTTTCGGTTGGTAGGGGAGTGGGTGATTCTGTAGGTGTAACTTGGGGAGATGATTCTGGTGTAGTTGATGTGGATTCCCTAGGAATTACTTGGGGTTGAATTTTGGTTCTGCGAATTCGAGGAAATTCTTTAGCTTTAGGTGTAGGAAGAACTTCTTCAACCTCGGATGTGGGTGCAGGTAGGTTAGTTTCGGGAATGAATGGCAATGTGGGTGCAGTTGCTACTCCCTCAATTGGAATTTGCTTAATAATTTTGCCTTGACTATCAGTTACAGGTAAGGTTGCTTGGTGTTTTCCGGTGGTTAAAGGGTTAAAAATAATAGCAAGTTTGCAAATTTCATTAGATGTGATGGGATTTGAACAATCATCCAAATTCACCTCGAAATCAGCTTGCTTACCTATTGGTTTAATTTTTCCAACCTCTAATGATGTCGTGTTAGGGTTAATAATAGTCAGGAAAAGTTGTTGATTTTTTATATCTATAGATTGGTTGCCAAAGTTGAATTTTTCACGACTAAAGCTAACGGGTTTCACTGCCACTGACTTGGATGTAGGTGGTATAGGCGATGTAGATTTAACTGGAATTTGGGATGTAGTTGATGATTTCGGTTGTAATATCAGGTAATATCCAGTTAATCCCACTGCTCCCACCATCGTTAAAGGAATTAAAGTTGCAGATGAAATCCGAATTTTGGGATATATGAGTTTGCTAGTTTGTAGCTTGAAAGTCTGGGGAATAGAATTTTTTGGGGGAGTTACAACTGCTGATGTTTCAGGTTTGGGGATGAGTCCAAGAGTATAGGAAGTTATCTCCATACCTTGAGTATCTGCCAATGATTGACGAATTTTTAGGGAACGGTTGAGATACTCTTGGGCTGAAGTATAATCATTTAAACAGAAACTACGGGTACCAAGTTGGTGAAGTATGTAGGCTGTTGTGGCATCATCTGATAGTTTTTCAGATGCTTGTAAACCCCACTTTAATAACTGTTCCCACAAACCCCAGCGTCTTGCCAAAGCAATGGGTGTTTCAACAGTTTGCACCATTGATAATACCTGCGCCCATTGTTGAGATTTGACTCCCCATGCTAGGGTTGTCATGATGGCATCTGTTTCTGAAAATAGTAAATTATTAATAGTATTAATAGTATTAATACTATTAATATTGCGCGACTTTTGTGCCCAACCTATGAAATAATTAAAAGAACGTAAACGCAGAGTTTCCAAGTCCCATTCCGGTGGCAGAGCATCAATCAAACTACTGGTGACACTGTAGCGGTAGTAGCCATTCCCAGTAAAAGTATCATTTTCTGCCTGAACTAGCTTCAACTCAGCTAAACTTGCTAAGACATCTGCTGTTTCCCTAACTCCACTGAGTGCGGCAATTTGGGGAATTAATAATCCTGCACCTCCTACTGATGCTAAAGCCGCAACTACTGCCAGTTGGGGAGAACTTAATGAGGCTAATATTTGTTTAACCAACCAGTTATTGCTATCAGCTAACTGGAGTTTAATTAATATTTCTGCTAAAGTTCCGACACCTTGACGCATAGCTATTGCCGTTAACTGTAACAGCCATGGGTGTCCTTCAAACCGCAGATATAAAGCATCAAACGCTGTACGTTCTTCGGGAGTAAGCGATCGCTTTAATTCGTGAGATACTAAGGTTAAGCCATCACGATTGGTTAAACCAGGTAAACGTAGCGATTGTCCTGTTTGGGATAGTCTTTGTTCGGTGGAAGCAATGATAAAAGTTATATTTGGCAGAGTCTTAATTAAATCGCCAACTTCGTCACTACTTAAATTTTGATCATCGAGAAAAACTAATATTTGTTTATTTCGTAATGCTTGCTGAATTTCACTTAGTGTTGGTTTACATCCCTTTTCACTTTCGTAGAAAATGTCAAATAGCCCTTGAAGAATATCAGATACTGATTCGTAATGAGTGTTAAAACCAACTACACCATCACTAAACCGAGACTGAGATTGGAAATAATAGCCCAAATGCCAGAGTAAACTGGATTTTCCCAAACCGGGTGAACCAAAAAACTCCACCGAATGCTTTTCTTTCGAGAATGCGATCGCACTCTTAATTTGTGGTAGTCTACCAATCAATAAAGGAAATGTCTTCGGCAACGATAATATAGGTGTTGGACGTGGTTGCCATCGACAAGGAGGTGCAGATACTCCCTGTTTAACCACATTACCATTGGGTAAGCCTATTTGCAGAACATTATCGCCAATCCTCAAATTTCCACTGGTTCTCTCCATGCTTTTTATATCAGGGCTATCATCTATTTTTTCCCCTCCATCTTTGAGCATATCTGAATTTGTTTCTACAAAATCATTATTTTTTGATTTTGCATCACTCAATAAAACCTCTTCCTGCCAAGCTGGAGAACTTTCTCCCCATGCAGCAGCATAGATTTTGGCAGTTTGGAAATATTCTACATGCCAATGGAGAATTTTCTGGTAGATCAATGGTACCAAAAGCTGTTGTTTGGGGACATTTGCCGCAGCTAAAGCCACATACAAAGAACTTTGCTGTGATCCTACTTTTGCAGTAATGCCTTGAGGTTGCAGTAACTCATTAATTAGAGTTTCAATTGCCTCTGTATTCCCTTGCATTGCAAGTTTCAAGAGATGCTGTTGAGTCATTTGATGATATCGTATTAAACCTGAAGTTACGTTGTAAATCACCCTGGAAACTTCAGACACAACTAGTAGTTTTTGCTGGTACTGTCGTTAAATAAAGATTTTGCACCCTGAAAGTTAAGCTGAACGGCTTTTGCTTTCGTATTTTATAGTAACTGCTAATATTTTTTCTTGCTCACAAAAAAACTGTTCTTTACTACAACTATAAATACTCCTTATCTTGGCAAGATATTGTTGTGAATTTCTGACTAATTCTCAACCTCATCCTATTGAACCTCGCATGACTGGAAGTCACGCGATTCCTGCTTCAACGATCTCTGCCTGAAATAATTCAGGACTTACAAGTTCTCCACAGGCGTTTTTTATAACCTCCGGCGTACCGACGGCGGTTAGCAATCTCAAACCCTCACTTAATATATTAAGTGAGGCGTTTTTATCCCTTAAATTGTAACTATTGCAACTAGGACAAGACCATTCACGTAACTTTAAATCTTTAACTAATGGGTTGATCAAACCGCAGCAGTTACAAGTCTGAGATGAGGGATAAAACGTACCAACTTTCTGCACAACTCTGTCATGCCACAAAGCTTTATATTCCAACATGGTAACAAATTTAGACCAACTAGCATCTGAAATACTCAATGCTAGTTTGTGATTCTTTACCATGTTAACGACTCGTAAATCTTCAATACAGATAATACTGTTTTCCTTGATTAGGCGAGTTGACAACTTGTGCAGAAAGTCATCTCTCAAATTGGTAATCCGTTCGTAGATTCTAGCCAGCTTGATTTTCGCTTTGACTCTATTGCTACTACCTTTTGTACTACGGGATAACTTTTTATTTGCTTTGCGTAACTTCTTTAATTGAAGTCGATAATATTTAGGATTTTCTATAACTTCACCTTCGCTAGTAACCAGATAAGATTTAATCCCCAAGTCTAAACCAATATTTTGGGTGCCAATCGGATATTTTTCTATCTCAGTTTCACAGAGGATACTAGCAATATATTTACCAGAAGAAGTCCGAGTAACGGTAACGTTGACAAGCTTTCCAGTAATATCTTGTGATTTATAAAACTTTATCCATCCTAATTTGGGGAGTTTTAAACGATTCTCTATAATTTGAATGTTTCCATTGGTAAGATTCGTCTTGTAAGATTGCTTGCAACCGTACTTCTTTTTGAATTTGGGGAAGCCGACACCTTTCTTCTTTTTAGACTTTTTCAAGTCAGTGAAAAAGTTTTTGTACGCTGCCTCTAAATTTTTGAGCGAGTTTTGCAGAGCAAATTTATCTACTTCCTTTAACCATTCAATCTCTTTCTTGAGAAGAGTTAACTCTTGGCTACAAGTATTGTAATTTAAGGTTTTCTGCTCAGTCGCATATAACTCTTTCCTTAATGCCAGAAAACGGTTGTACACAAATCTAGCACAACCTATCGTCTTGTTAATTAAGACTTCTTGGTTGTGGCTAGGAATAAGTGCAATTTTAAACGCTTTCTGCATTTTGATTTTAAATAATTGCTTACGATAATTTTATCATAATATGCAATCATTTAAATATAGAAATATGGAGAGCCTAACTCATGACTTGAAGTCACGAGTGTGCGCCTTGCAGAAATCAAACAGGGAGTTTGTATAGTGATTTAACCAGGTTTAGGGGTTTAACAAAGTCTGGGGGTTTCATTCCCCTGTCTCTACATACAGCCTTCTTACAAACTTTAACGGAGGCACAGCCCCGTTAAGTTTGCGCTGTTTTGTGTAAAATCCCCGTCACAAAACCAACTTATTATTCATTACTCATTACTTATTTTTTAAATACCTTATTGCCTCAAGATGTAGCGGTTTTCCGGATGATTTCTCGCATCTCCAAATATTTCTTCACAGAAATTTAGATTTATTTTGCTCTTTATTGCCCTAATTAGCTACTGTAAAATCAGCCCTAAATGATGATTTCAAGGAAAATAAATGCGATTAATCTTGTATAGCAAACCAGGATGTCATCTTTGCGAAGGTTTACAGCAAAAATTAGAACAAATTACAACGATTCAATTTGAGTTAGAAATTCGTGACATTACAACCCAAGACAACTGGTTCGCAATGTATCAGTACGAAATCCCAGTTTTAATGGTGCAAAACTACGGTAACTCAGATGATACAACAACTAGAGAGCAATCGATACCTCGTCCATCTCCGCGTGCTACTGTTGCTCAACTAGAAAAATTACTACAAAAGTACCTTTAAGTATTTCTCTATCAAGAAAAATACTGCAAAATATCAGAATTATATTTTGGATTAGGGATTGAATATCAGAGTTAAAAGTTATACTCTTACACCAATCCCTAGTGTGCTTTGTGATGAGGTTGTGAAATGAAACTGCGAGAATTGCTTGCGGCTGTTGATGGTATTGTGGCATTACCCGAACATCCAGCCATGGATATGGAAATTGAAGGCTTAACAACAAACTCCCATGCCACCAATGTGGGAGAGTTATTTGTGGGTATGCCTGGTACAAGGGTTGATGGCGGAGAATTTTGGCAAAGTGCTTTAGCAGCAGGTGCTGTTGCGGCGATTATTTCCACAGCAGCAGCAGCAAAAGTTCCCCCCACTGCTGATGTTTGTGTCATCACCACTTCGGATATGACAAAAGCCTGTGCAAAAATATCGGCTGCATTTTACGGATATCCAGGACATGCGCTGAAATTAATCGGGGTTACGGGTACTAATGGCAAAACCACAACTACCCACTTGATTGAATTTTTGTTGGATAAGGCAAGCCTCAAAACTGCTTTAATGGGTACCCTGTATACCCGTTGGCAAGGGTTTAGTCAGACTGCTGTCCATACTACCCCCTTTGCAGTGGAGTTACAGCAACAACTTGCAGCAGCAGTGGATGCGGGAAATGAGTATGGGGTGATGGAAATTAGTTCCCATGCTTTGGCACAGGGAAGGGTTTTAGGTTGTAAATTTGAAGTTGGGGTATTTAGTAATCTCACCCAAGATCATTTGGACTACCACAAAGATATGGAAGATTACTTTAATGCCAAAGCTTTACTATTTAGTCCTAACTATCTTCAAGGTAGAGCAATTATTAATATAGATGATTCCTATGGTCAGCGGTTAATTCAGGCTTTAGGAGATGAAAAGGTTTGGAGTTATAGCGTTAATAATACTCAAGCTAATCTGTGGATGAGTGATTTAAATTACCAACAAAATGGAATAAGTGGGACTTTACATACTCCTAAAGGTAATGTTAAATTTCATTCACCTTTAGTTGGTCAATATAATCTGGAAAATTTGTTAGCGGCAGTAGGTGCAGTTTTACACTTTGATGTGGATTTGGATTTAGTTGCTGATGCTATTTCTGAATTTCCTGGTGTTCCTGGGAGAATGGAAAGGGTACAACTTAGTGAAAATCAAGACATTAGTGTGATTGTAGACTATGCCCATACCCCTGATAGTTTGGAAAACCTGTTAAAAGCATCACGCCCATTTATTCCCGGTAAGATCATTTGTGTATTTGGTTGTGGTGGTGATAGAGATAAAACCAAGCGTCCAAAAATGGGTAAAATTGCCGCAGAATTAGCTGACGTTGCTGTGGTGACATCTGATAACCCTCGCACCGAAGACGCAGAACAGATACTCAAGGATATTTTAGTGGGAATCCCCGAAAATACTAATCCTATTGTGATATGCGATCGCGCTCAAGCAATTCGTACCGCTATTTTGTCAGCTAAACCCGGAGATGGTATCCTACTTGCAGGTAAAGGTCACGAAGATTACCAAATTCTTGGTACTGAGAAAATCCACTTCGATGATCGAGAACATGCAAAAGATGCTTTAAAAGCCAGAGTTTGATGGTGCTCGGTAATTGGTAATTGGTAATATTGCTAAATTTTTGATTTGATTCCCGACTCGGCTATACTATTTACCCAGTTTCCAATTCCCGAAATGCAGCCAGTATTATTTATTGCTCTATACTTATTTTAAAATTCCCCTTTTGCTCATGAATGGATCTTTAGCGCGTGATTTATCGATATACCAGCAGATTGTTAGTGCGGGAACTACTTCTCAAGCACAAGCTTTTAGCCCAGCAACACTTTTATCGATGATGCGATCGCATATTGATATACTTATTGAGCGCAAAATTTCCGCAACATTATGGGTGAAGCTACCACCAGGAGATGTTTGGCAATCAGAACTTCAGCGCTATCAACAACAGGTGTACGATTGTGGTAAAATCTATAGCTTTCAGATTGGTGAAGGAATAAAAATTCAGACTGAAGACGAAATCAATTTGTCTCACCCCTGCCACTTTCCCATCTACTTCCCCCCTAAAAGTCGTCTTCGACGAGAATATTTTTTGCTGATTTTGTCACCACAATTTTCTAGTTTGATTGTGGCATATAGACCTTTACGTAGTCTGAAAAAAACTAATCCCAAAAAACCCAATAGCGGTAAAATTCCTGTCTTAGTTGCCATCAACACCTTTGAAGGGAAAATTATTAAACCAGTGGTAGATAATATCCAAGCTGCTTTTACCCAACTTGAAATATTCAAGTTGGTTCTACCGGAAACCCCAGAACCATCAATTATTAGCCAGTTACTACTGAGACAATTTTATAACCAAGAAAAAATCAATCGCCAAATCACAAATATTCGCCTAAATAAGCTGCGAAGGCAAAATCAAAAGATGTACCAATCTTTGCAGCTTAAGGATGATTACTTAAGTACTGTATGTCAAGAGTTACGAACACCTTTAACTCATATGAAAACAGCCCTATCATTACTCAATTCACCAGTACTGAAGATGCCGCAGCGACAACGGTATTTACAGATGCTGAGTACAGAATGCGATCGCCAAAATTCTCTAATCATGGGAATTACAGAACTAGTTGAACTAGAGCGCAGTTTAAAATCTCCCACCTTTGAAGCAGTGCAACTAGCAGATATTGTACCAGGGGTCGTTAGTACCTACCAACCCCTCGCCCAAGAAAGAGATATCATGCTGGCATACACTGTACCTCAAAGCCTTCCCAATGCCTGGTTTATAAGTGGTGGAGTTAAGCAAATAGTCATTAATCTCCTATCCAATAGTATTAAATTTACACCCAATGGAGGGGAAGTTTGGGTCAAAGCCAAACACCAAGGTGATTATATTCAAATGGAAATCCGTGATACAGGTATTGGCATTGCCGAAAGCGAAATTCCCAAAATCTTCAACTCATTTTACCATCTGCGTCCCGCAAACAGCGACGAATTAGCAGGGGTTGGCTTAGGGTTGACAATAGTGCAACAAATGCTACAGCGGTGTGGAGGTTCCATCAGTGTTAAGAGTAAACAGAACGAAGGAACAACCTTTACAGTCCAGTTAGCGATCGCAAAACAACATAGGAAATGATACCGTCAAAATAAGTATGTGACTGTTCTACTTATCTCATCTCTAGAGATTTCAAGTTAATCAAAAATCCACCGTAACCGCTACTAAACCCACGAAATCTTCCGACTCTTAATCATCTAGCAAACTCATCATCGCCTGAAAATTCGACTCATCTTGTAATTCTTCCAGTTGATGTTGCAAAACTTCAGCAACGAAAGTCATATTACTTTCCCGTGCAATTTTTAATTGAGTTTGTTTGATTTTTATTTGCTTCATGCTGATATCTTCAGCAACAGCTTTGGAATCTAAATCTTGAGCAATCATATTCCTACTCCCAGTATGGATAAATTCCAGAAGAATAAAATTGATTCTATGCCGAGTTTTCTCTACAATTAAGTGTAGAGGTTCAGTGACGATTATTAACACATACTTATATTAATTTTGGTAATGAATTTAAATCAAATCAATCCCAACTTGATAAATCTGGTTAAAGTGGTTTCCACAACCGTGATGTTTAGTGCAGTGGGATTAGAATTAGGAAACATTTACGCACTGACAAATAGCATCAGAGTTCCCAGCAACTTAGATATAGTATTTGTAGTGGAACGCATTGCAGTTACCAGTCATTTCATTGAAGCTATAATTGCTGGATTTTTTGCACCTGCGAAAAATAAACAACCAATTCAATATGCCGTATATACTTTCTTTACGGGAACCATTGGTTTATTAGAACTATTGCAAATTGATAAAGTTGAAGAAAAACCTAATTAAAAATAGTTGATACTCTGTTTTAATCAAGTCAAACTAATGCAAATTCAAATAAATAATTCACAGATTACTAGTTTCTCAGAAAAGCTAAAATCACCTTTATTAAAGCAGACTATTAGTGTTTTGCAAGTAAATCTTGGTAAGCGCTGTAATTTAGCTTGCAACCATTGTCATGTGGAAGCTAGTCCCAAACGTACTGAAGAGTTATCACCACAAATATGCCAGCAAATTATTGAATTAATTGCGAGATTTCCCCAAATTCAAATTATAGATTTAACTGGTGGTGCGCCAGAGATGAATTATGGATTTAACTTATTAGTGGAAGCTGCTAATAAATATCAGAAACAGGTGATTGTTCGTTCTAATTTGACAATATTTTTTGAACCAGGATTTGAATATTTACCTGAATATTTTGCTAAAAATAAAATTAGAGTAGTTGCTTCCCTACCCTGTTATTTAGCAGATAATGTGGATAAAATGCGAGGTATTGGAGTATTTAATAATTCTATTCGGGCATTACAATTACTGAATCAGCTTGGCTATGCTTCCGATGAAAATTTAATTTTAGATTTGGTTTATAATCCCCAACTACCAAAATCTGAGAATTTTGCACTCACACCTGAGCAAAATAAATTAGAAGCTGACTATAAACATTTTTTAAATACTAACTTTGGGATTAATTTTAATCACCTATTTACAATTACCAATATACCTATAGGTAGAACCAAATTGTATTTAGAACGGCAAAAATTACATACACCCTATTTAAAATTTTTGGAAAAAAACTTCAACCCCCAAACAACTGAACATTTGATGTGCCGCAACGAACTTTCTATTGATTATCTCGGCAACATCTACGATTGTGACTTTAACCAAATGATGGATTTACCTGCAAGAACCTCCGATGGTAAAACCTTAACGGTAGCCAAATTGTTAGAAATTGGGAATTTAGATTTAGTTTCCGAAGTACAAACAGCCAATTACTGTTACGGTTGTACAGCGGGTAGCGGTTCTAGTTGTGGTGGTGCTTTGGTTTAGGATTTTGCTGTTTCTGTTAACTAATTCATTAAGGCAGTTATGTTGGGTTACGTAAAGCCTCCACCCAACCTAACAATTGATGATATTTATTCTACTTATTCATCGTGTTTTGATTCAAATGCACTCATAAAACCCCGGTGATAAGCTTTTGACTTTTTCTGCTCATATTCCAATAATCTTATTTCTCTTTCATAACTTTGCGTATTTTTAAGCATTTGTAATTCTATAGCTTTTAGTTCTGCTTCGTATTTCAAATCTTCTTCTGTTGCAATTGGTATTTGAGACTTGATAATCAAATCTGGATTTGTCAACAAAATTGGGATATTATTTTCTGTTAAATCTGCTAACTCGATTGCATTACAACCCATTTCGTGTGCAAACTGATAAGATTTTCCTGCACCTACAGTAGTATAAAAGCCAATGGCAAATTCTATTGCGGCATCATCTCCAATAGATTCGCTCATACCTACAACGTAAGGAACATATTTACAGATTTCTTTTGCTTGTTCCTCTGAATAACAAGCATTAAGAACTACACATTCAAGTTGTTCTTGTTGTGCAAATAATTTGAATATCGTCGCAATTGCTTCCGAGGTTACAATCTGTTCTCGACTGTTATTATCTTCAAAGACTAAACCTCTTTCACCTGTTCCATGACCACAAAAATGAACTATATGAGGATTAAAGTCGAGCATAGCCAGTTGAATATCTCGAATACGGGTTGCTCCTGTAGAAAAAATAGGAGTTTTTCCATAGCCATTTAAACGAAGTCTTTCTTTGATCTCCCGTTCTTCTTCCTGTAAGCGCAAATTAGCAGTATTTTTGGGGTTAGCAGCTAGCAGCAAAATATTTTTCTTCATTTTTGATTGATTTTATTTAGTAATTTAGTAGATTTATTTTTTAGTGTGGGCAAAATGCAAGCTACCATGCCATTAAGCAAACACACCACAGATTAAGCCGTAAATTTTAGTCATAAAAACTTATGTGTCATTTTTTATAACACTATTGATGAAAGTGTGAAAGCGTATAGCATGTAAATTTAATTCTCTTATAAAAGATAATCTTCATGCTTAAAAGGTAAAAAAATATTAGTGTTTTCATCAGTATAAACAGCTTCCGTGCAGCTTCGCAATCTTCCATGAATCGAGTAAATGCTTTACAGAACGTAAGAATTTACCTAAAAAGTTAGAACCCCAACTTTTACAAAAAGTCAGGGTTCTAACGCTCCATCATTCTATTTCTAGAAGCTGGGATAATACTGTAATTAGATCTTACACACCAACAGCAGCTTTCTCTTCCAACTTCTTCAATCTTTCCGCTAGCAATTGTTCCAAAGTTTCCAAGGCTTTAGTAAAGCCTTTGATCCCTTCATCAAGCTTTTCTGATGCCATGCGATCGCTTGCGTGCATCTTATCATAGCTAGCCTTGTCAACTGCGATTTTCTCAATTGTCATCGCTGTTGCTTTCGCGGGATCGAGTTTACGGGGAAGTTCAGTTGTGCTTCCTTGCAACTCAGTTAGTAGCTGAGGAGAAATAGTTAACAAATCACAACCTGCTAATTCAGTAATTTCGCCGATGTTACGGAAACTTGCTCCCATAACTTCAGTCTTGTAGCCGAACTTCTTATAGTAGTTGTAAATCTTAGTTACAGAAAGAACACCAGGATCTTCAGCAGCAGGATAGCTATCGCGTCCAGTATCTTTCTTGTACCAGTCGAGGATGCGTCCGACAAAAGGAGAAATCAAAGTAATCCCTGCTTCCGCACATGCGATCGCTTGATGGATTCCGAAGAGTAAAGTTAGGTTACAGTGAATTCCTTCTTTCTCCAAAACCTCAGCAGCACGAATACCTTCCCAAGTGGAAGCAATTTTAATTAAAATTCGTTCTTTGGCAATGCCAGCAGCTTCATACTGAGCAATTAATTCATGAGCCTTCTTGATAGTTCCTTCAGTATCGTAGGATAACCGCGCATCAACTTCAGTGGAAACCCGTCCAGGAATAATTTCCAAAATCTTTAAACCGAAAGCAACCGCCAAACGATCAAAAGCTCTAGTCAGTATATCTTCTTGACTAGCACCTGCTCCCAAATCGCTCTTTGCCTTCAGCAGGGTTTGATCTACAATCTCCTGATACTCTGGCATTTGCGCGGCAGCAGTAATCAGGGAAGGATTGGTTGTAGCATCCTGGGGTTTGAATTGCGCTATCGCTTGAATGTCCCCTGTATCTGCAACTACAACGGTCATTTTCCGCAACTGTTCGAGTAAATTACTAGACATGAACTACCTCTGAGATTTTGTTTGTTCAGGACTTCTTACAAACTAGGACGGAAGCACAGCTACACGTCCTGTTTGCGCTTCTTACAAACTATTTGAGGGGCTTTTCCTCCCAAATGTTTGCGCTTCTTACAAACCAGGACGGAAGCACAGCTACACATCCTGTTTGCGCTTCTATAGTTTGGATTTAATGCAGCATTCGTTGGTTCTCACAGTCATGGGCAATTGTAAAAGAGCGATCGCTAATTAACAACAACACATCAATACTGGTACTTGGCTTGATAAGTCCTGTTTTATCCCCTACAGCCCTATTCTAGGCACGCCACTAGCAAAATGACTGTGTGTTTGTATGCAGTTTTGTTAAATCACCTTGCTATTTTGGCAATAGCTCAAACACCCTAAAATTGGGTAAAAATCCATATCTGAAAGTAGTTTCAAGGTTTTGAATTAGATCTAAACAAATTAATCTCTTAATATTTTCATTAGAAATGCCCTCGCCAAAGCGAGAATTATCCAATGATTCCAAACTCATTGTTGGGTTTAGTGTTTTTTCTCGACAGAATATAGGGATTTTAAGTTATGCGATCGCTACACACAAATAATCAAGCTCCAAAAAAACTCATATCCCCATACCCCCCATACAACCTGAGAGCTGTGGTAACATGGTAAGCTGCATATATTAATAGTTAACTCAATCATGGCTCTGAATCAACAACAAAAACAAGAAATTTTCGCCAAGTACCAAATTCACGAAACTGATACTGGATCGGCAGACGTTCAAGTAGCAATGCTGACAGAACGGATTTCACTTCTAAGCAAACACCTACAAGCAAACAAAAAAGACCACTCCTCTCGCCGTGGTTTACTTAAACTCATCGGTCAACGTAAAAGCCTTTTAGCTTATATTCAAAAAGGTAGCCGAGAACATTACCAAGGTTTAATTAGCCGCCTTGGAATTCGTGGATAACAGAACCGCTTATGTCTGCCGAATCAAATCCGAAAAATAATCTCCCGTTTGAACCCAAAACCAAACGCCAAAAGCCAGCAAAGGCAAACAACCAACCACCTGTAGTTAAACAGGGTTTGGCAAAGAAGGAGCAAAATCAGCAGCTTCCTTTCAGCAAAGAAGAAATGGCAATACCCAAAGTAGTCAGCCAGCGAATGATTCGACGTGTCGCTGCTTTTTGCGGTATTCCAACATTTCTCGGCATTACTACTCTAGTTGTCAGCTATCTGCTTGTCTCCTTTGCACATATCAAGCTACCTCCCATTGCTGTTTTACTGGTAAATATGGGCTTTTTTGGTTTGGGAGTGCTAGGAATTACTTACGGAACTCTATCAGCTTCTTGGGATGAAGATAGAACTGGAACTTGGTTGGGTTGGAATGAATTTACTACCAATTGGGGCAGAATGGTAAGTGAATGGCGAACAACAAAACAAAACAAGCAGAAGAAAGCATAAATTCGCTGTTTTAAGACCCTAATTTAGCTTTTGCCCCCGTTTTGTCAGAGAATGTTGAAGTTTAAGAAGTTTAATTTTTATAACTTCAACATTACCAATTTTTAATAATCTTTAACTTTTTTGTGTGTCTTGATATCGAGTTATGTAGAATTACATCCAGATTAGGAAAAGCTCTCGATCTAATGTGATAATTTTTTTACTGTAAACGTAATTTTATTTAGAATACACCTTTCTAACAATTATCTAAGGGCATAGCTTGATTCTCCGTTTCGGAGTACAGCAGTTCCCCCCACCGTAGCTTTGGGGCAAGGCATAATTAATTACTGGAGATGTCTAATCTCTTAATAATGAGGGTGTATATGGCAAAAACTAACTTTATTTTTTTGGGGAAACATCCTCCAAATAGTATCGAATCACAAACTGATATTAAATCAAGTTAAACAAAGTTATTTTCACTATTGCCAGAACAGTATGACGAGAAAATATTTTTTAAATAGCTTATACAAAGACTCAAAGCCTCGCTGCTTAATCTTTTAGACTATTTACATTAAATCATTTGTTCCTACATACTATTCATCGGTAGCCAGGTGAAACTAGCCTAATTTTTAACAGAAAAAACACTCAAACAGGAATTTTACCTATGATCGTGGTCATGAAAATCGGTACTCCAGAAGCGGAAATTAACCGCATCGATCAGGAGTTATCAGGTTGGGGACTTTCGCCAGAAAAAATTGTTGGTAGACATAAGGTTGTAATTGGTTTGGTTGGAGAAACGATTGATTTAGATCCCCGACAAATTCAAGATGTTAGTCCTTGGATTGAACAGGTTTTACGAGTCGAACAACCCTACAAGCGTGCCAGTCGTGAGTACCGTCAAGGAGACGCATCAGATGTTGTAATTCATACACCTGATGGAAATGTCACAATTGGTGAGCATCATCCTGTAGTGGTGGTAGCTGGACCTTGCTCAGTTGAGAATGAGCAAATGATTGTCGAAACAGCAAAACGCGTTAAGGCTGCTGGAGCAAAGTTTCTCCGGGGTGGTGCTTACAAACCTCGGACTTCTCCCTATGCTTTCCAAGGTCATGGGGAAAGTGCTTTGGAACTGTTGGCAACAGCAAGTCGTGAAAGTGGACTCGGTATTATTACTGAAGTAATGGACGCTGCCGATCTAGATAAAATCGTTGAAGTTGCTGACGTAATCCAAGTGGGTGCTAGGAACATGCAGAACTTCTCCTTACTCAAAAAAGTCGGCGCACAACCAAAACCTGTATTGTTAAAGCGGGGGATGGCTGCAACAATTGAAGATTGGTTAATGGCTGCTGAGTACATTTTGGCTGCGGGTAATCCCAATGTGATTTTGTGTGAACGGGGGATTCGTACCTTCGATCGTCAATTCACTCGCAACACCTTAGATGTATCAGTGGTTCCAGTATTGCGGAAACTCACCCACTTACCAATTATGATCGATCCTAGCCATGGAACAGGTTGGTCAGAATTTGTACCTTCCATGGCAATGGCTTCCATTGCAGCGGGAACCGATTCATTAATGATTGAAGTTCACCCCAACCCGAAAAAAGCCCTTTCAGATGGTCCCCAATCATTGACACCTGATGCTTTTGATGTGTTGATGCGGGAATTGAGCGTTGTTGGTAAAGCAATGAAGCGTTGGGAACAAGTTCCAGCGATTGTGTAAGTAAATTACTTGGTGTATTGAGATCCCCGACTTCTTAGAGAGTTCGGGGATCTATTTTAGGTATACATGATTTTCAAATATCTTTTCAAATACTAAGTCTCAAAATAACGGCGAAAACGTGGATCATTTTGATCACTTTTTTGTCGATTACAAGTAATGCAAAGCGTGTGTAAATTACTCATATCATTGGAACCACCGGAAGCAAGGGGAATGATATGGTCTATGCTTAATTTAGTTTCTGTGTCTGTTTTGCCACAACTTTGACATTGAAATTTATCGCGTTGAAAAACATATTTACGGACTTCTTTAGGAATAGGAATACGAGGGGTTTTTGGCATAATTGCTTTGAATGATATCGTTTTGAAGAATATTTTAAAATAGCTTTTTACAGATAAATCTATTTATGTAATTTCTTGTATTTGACGACGCAAATCATCAAGAGGTGATGCAGATTGACATATAGTTTCTGGTTCATCTGGTGAAAATTCTATACTCATACGAATTTCTGAACCTTCATAAACTGTATCGCCCTCTGGTAGAAATTCAATCACAAGTTTGGTTCTGATCTTTCCTTTTTCCCATTTATTAGATCCTAGTCGAAGGATTTCAGCTTTTTCACCTTCCAATGGAGAATTAAGATTAATACTAAGATTTAATTTACCAAAGGGAGTTAGGATTAAATTAAATAATCGTTCTGTTGTGGATTGATCGTTACTATCTTTCTCAAATAAATAATCAATTTGACACAAAAATTTGTTTTTCAATTTATTTTTAAAATCTTTATATTTCAACAACTCTTGGTCAAATGAGATCACATCATCATCGTGACATTCTAAGATTTTGAATTGATTTTCCATAGTATATTAATATTAATTTATTACTTAATAGGATTCAGTTAGAAAATGTTGGGTTAGGCTTCGCTTCACCCAACCTACAATCTAAGATTTAATAACTTCCAAGCTTAGTTATCAATCATCATCTGTCGTAAATCATCTAGGGGAGACTCTGGTGGAGTATGATTAAAATTAGTTTCATTGTTGATTGTTGTGTTGTCTTCCTCAATTACAAATTCAACACTTATTTTAATTTTCATTTTTCCCTTTTTCCAAGCACTCGCACCGACATTGAGAATTTCACAATCAATGCCTTCATTTAGCCATTGTTCACAAGCTGAGTGATAACCTTTGGGGTGAAGTTTCTCAAGATTAAGAATAATTCCTTTATTTTTTAATTCGTGATGAAATAGATTTCCAATGGATGTATTGCGTACTTGAACAAATGCTCGTTTTATTTTGGCTACTTTATAAGTGTAATCTCCTAAAAAAGAAATCACGTCGTTATCGTTGCATTCAATTTTCTGAAATGAGTTTTCCATTTATTTAACCTTAAATTTTCATATTTTTAAATTTAGGTAGGACTTCTGATCTGCTGATAATCATTTGTTGGTGCGTGACACTCTAAACATTAATTTGGTGTACGTGATGCCTTAAAGTGTCACACACCCTAATGTGCAAGTCATAATCATTTGTTGGTGCGTGACACTCTAAACCCTAATTTGGTGTACGTAATGCCTCAAAGTGTCACACACCCTACGGTGATTAATTTGCCATTAAATCTGAGAAAACACAGATAATTCTATAAAACTACCTGTGTTCATAACTAAACTTCAACTACAGTTTTTAGGAACTTATCCTCAACTGTCAATACATCAGAATCTGCAATTTCAGGTAATAAATGCTCATGTAAACTCATGCCACGTAAGCAGTTATTAATGTTATTAATAGCCGAATTGTAAGCAGCTATTTTCTGTTCTACCGTACCTAACAACTGCTGATTTTGGCTTATTTTATCTTCAGCTTCTTGCTGTAAAGTAGCTTCTAAATATGTTCGTGCATGGGCATATTGTTGTAATATTTCATCAGCTTGTTGATCTGCCATTGGTAATAACTGTGTTTTCAAAATTTGATTCACAGTTTGGCGAAAATTTTTGCGAATCGTTTCATTTACCTTTGGTTCAAAATCTAGCTTTAATAGTTGACGAATTGCGGGTTCTGCTTCCACCATACTTTCGCAGTCGTAACCTTGGGAGGTTTGGATTAATGTTTGGCGAAATTGATAGATAGAAAAGGTTCCTTCATCATAGAATCTGGGACTTTCTCTGACAAAGCGATCGCATTCTACCCGCGCATTGCTCACCAAGCCATCTAGCACGTCTTTTTCCAAAATTTTCAACTTTTGCTCAATGCTGCTATCATTACCTAGTAGGCGGTATAATTGGCGGTAAAAGTCGGCTTTGTGAATGCCATCCAGTAAACGCTGAAATAAACTGGCAACAATTTCTTCGCAAGATACTACTAAAATATCTTCCAGTTGATTGGCTAAATAGTAAAATGCCTCTACTAAAATTGCTAGCAATGGTGCTGTTGCATTTCGAGGATGACTCAATGTTGCTCGACGATAAGCATCCGCAACAGAGAAAGTGTTTAATAATTCATCTAAACGACGAATCATTTTTACTTGTAAGTGGCGAAAATCGGTTTCAAAAGCATCACAGTTATTGGTAATAATTTTATTAACTTCATCTGTGATATGCTGACTAAAATCCTTTCCTAGCTGCTGCAATTGTTGATTTAATCGTTGCAATTCTTGGGTTTTCATTGCCTCGATTTCTCGTGGCTGACTATCTAAATCTCGTTGTAGTTGTTGATAGTTTTTCTTTAGTAGAATACAAACGTCTTCCAAGTCATCTGCGAGGGTTTTAAATAATTGAGAACGTTTTTCCTCAGTTAGATAGCGGGTAATGGCAGTGTGAAAATCCTCAATTCCGCTATCTTGAATTAATTTTTGAATTAAAGGTTGTCCCTGTTCGGCTAAAATCCTGGTGTAGTTTTGATTGGGAGTTTCATAACTATTGACAGAAATCCGGAATTGATTTGGTGATAACTTTCCAGAATTGGCACAATAACGCAAAAATTCGTTAACAAATTGTGGTGTTTCTTCCACCCCATCCAAACCTTTGACACTTTCAGCAAATACTGAATCTAAACCAAATCTGTCTCTACCGCTGGTTTGTTTCAGTTGACTACCATAGAACCCTAGCAAACCACTGGTTTTATATACCCTGCTACTTTCCCGAAACTGACTACTAATCAAATCATCCAAACGTTGACGCAGTTGGGTGTTATACCAAGTTTCATCTATTCTATTGAATATATAGAATACGCGATCGCGTATTCCCCAATTCCCCCGCATCATCTCTAATAATTGGGTTTCTTCCTTTGTCATATCCCCCGCAGCTGCGGGTTTCAGTACGCATACCACCGCTGAAGTATCCGGGTTTTGAATTTTTTGATATGTTAATTGTGCATCCTTCTCTACGGGTGCATCGATACCAGGAGTATCGATAATAACGTTACCATCTTCTAAAAGTGGATGATAGCAGTAATATTCAATTCGCCGCAAAACTGCACTATTAATACCTCGACGTGCATAACTTGCCGCTTCTTTGAGGTTAGTAAAATTAAATTGCTCCATCGAGTAGGTAGCATTAGTTACCGTCTGAATATGTCCACGATTATTTACATATCCTTCCAACAGTAAAAGTAAGGCTTTTGCTTGTTTTGCTCGTACCGATTTACCTTCACCACCTTCCTTTTGAATAATAGTTTGGCAACCTTGGGTGAGTAAATCAATAATCTCTGTTTGATTAATATTTCCAACTGTATCAAATCCCAGTTCTTGACATAAAAATATAGCTTGTTCTCGAATTTCAACTTCACTTAAAAAAGTTAATACTACCCGTTCTTCCGCAAGTGGTGCATATTCAATTTTACACTCTGTTCCTGTGGCGTGTCCCTCTGCACTATATAGTAATTCTCGCTCCAAGAGGGCATTAATTAACATTGATTTTCCGGCACTAAATGCTCCCGCAAAAACAATTTCAAATTTGGGAGCAATTGCCTTACTTAAAGAAGTTTTGACTGCTGTAGTGTCATAGCTACGTAAATTAGATTCTTGCTGTAGAAGCTCTAAAATCGCCTCAACTTGCGATTGAAGATTTTCACACTGAGGTAGAATTTTAGTCATAAAAAATACCTGATAAGTATCAAGTAAATTTTATTCGATAAAACTTGATTTATACTTCAGTGTTTACACAGACATATTATTTATTAATCATGGGTATCTAGAGTGTCCAGAACCCCGACTTCTTTGAGAAGTCGGGGTTCTAAATGCTGGTATGTTTTCAAAAATTAAAAACTATATTTTTAGAAATTATATATTGATGGAAAATATTACATACATATGTAAGGAAAATTATATTTTTCGTAGGGGTTTAGCATTGCTAAACCCGTAGAACACGATAGATATTTTATATACAGGGTTTATGGTTTTACTTGTATAATTTATTTACTTTGCTTTATGGAGGTAGATTCTATAATTTTTAAAGGTAATGGGAAGGCTCCACTTTGCAATTTTAATGCAATATCTTGGGCATCTTCAGCAGTGAAACTACCGCTAATTACTGCCGAACCACCTGTAATCCCGCTTTTGGCAAATTCAACTCCAATTACAGGAGAACTCACGAGTTTATCATCAATAAAAATACCAATTGCTCTTCCAGTTCCAGCAAGATTTTTAGTTACTTTCGCAAACGTTCGACTTCCTTCTTCATCAAATCTAATTGCGATTTCCCATCTATATTTATCTTGGGTTGACTGACTAAAAGCATCTGTGATATTTTTACCTGTAAGTGGTGGTTTAGTAATTTTAAATACTTGGGATATGGCTAAATTGTTCTGTTGTAAGGCTTGAGCATTTTTAGCGATCGCATTTTGATCTGGATTACTATTTTTCCGTAATTTTTGCTGTTTCTCAGTAAGTTGGTAACGAGTTGCTAACAGAGTGTAAAGTTGATTTTTAGTTCCTGATTTTTGCTCTTTAAACTCCAATTTACCGCTTTTTCCCAATATTCTCGTCACTTGGCTAGGATCTCGCACCTTTGGTAAAATAATCAAAATCTGATTTTTGCCTTGAATTTGCACAGTTGCTTGAGAAATATCCAGCCGCTGAATTCTCTTTTCAATTACTTGTTTGACTGCTGCCAGTTCCCTATCGGTGATTTTCGGTATCGATGGAGTGGTTTGTAGTTCAACAACTAACCGTAAACCATTTTGATGTGAGTTATTTTGAGTTTCCCTGTTACACAAATACGGAATAAAATTACAAATAAAGCCTGTATAATCTGGTGCCAAATTTAGTAACGCTATCTCATGATTCTGCAATCCTTGGGTTTCTTTGATTTCATCTTTTTTGACATCACCCAATGGTGCTAACCACTTGTCAAATAAGTATCCCACCGGCAAACACCCATTAAATATTAGCGTTAGGGAGATTGTAGATATATAAGTCAATTGACGCAAATACGACATAGTTTTGAACAAATAAAAGCGGGCAGGTGCCCGCGTTACTAATATCAAACTATACCCGAACTTCTAGCGTCTGCGGCTACCAAAGCTACCGCTACTACGGCGAGGTGCAGCCGAACGTCCACTACCGAAGCTATTATTACTAGGGGAACGTCTCACAGTGCTGGAATTACCAGAAGGACGTAGGGTACTACCACCAAAGCCAGAACCGGAAGCACGACTACCTGAAGTTGTTTTTGTTGTGGTGCGGGTGTTAGTTGTGTTGGGGGAATTTCTTCTAATGGAACCAGTAGTACGGAAAGCAGTCCGATTTCTTTCCACTGCGGGGGCTTCATTATAGCGAGTTCGGTAACTGGAAACTGCATCACCATAACTACTACCATAACCACCATAACCACGAATTACACCACCAGGCTGATAAGCGGGTGGAACGTAATATTGGGGTCTAAATAACAAACTACCAATTGCTTGCCCAGCAATGGAACCAGCTACAGAACCTGCAAAGGGTGCCCAAAATCCATTTTCCCGACGCACAACAACAGTTTCTTGTTGCCCTGTCTGGGGATTGGTTTTTGTTTCGGTGACATTATGAACGTATTCGATTTTAAAATCTTCGGTTAAATATAAAGCTGGTTGTCCACCTTCTACCTTCAAGTAAGTTTTTTTACCTGCTTTAATTTCCTCATCAGTTAGCCGTGCCATCTGGAGTTTATCAGTTTTGAAAGTTGGGGGTGTAGCACCCAGCAACATCAGCATGTATTCTCCATTACCATCATCAAAACTAGCTTGTTGGACATCATACTGTCCATCGGCTAATTTAGTTGAAACTGATTTCTGGCTAACATTTTGGGCTGGAGAATTAGTTGGAGAACTAGTTTGATTGCCACCACCACAAGCGACAGTGGTAAGGCACAAACTTGCAGCGAGAAAAACGGCTGTAAATTTACGCAAAATCGTCATTAACATTTTTACTATCATCCTAACTTCGAGCTTAACAAGTTCTTTTCGACTATGGAGTAGGGAGTACCCAACCATTTATAGTGGGATTAACTCCGGGTAATACTGCAATAATTGGTCATTAGTTAGTTCTTCACCAAATTGGGCTGGTGAGAAATGCACTTGAACTGCCCGTAATTTGTGTTTGTAATGGAGGTTAATTAGCCCCTTTAAGCCTTGTTTTAGGGCGCTAATATTGGATAAGTCGGTTTCGAGTTCCGGAACTTCTCCTTCTGCTGCTGCTGTAATCATTACCAAAACATTATTTGTTACAGGTATAGATAAAGCTTGATTAGAATCATTGGTATAACCAATATCAAATTCAGCCCCATATCGCTGTGCAGAGTCGGTAAATAGTTCATTCACAAAATCTCCTGCTTCACCCTCATTCCAGAAGACATCACCTTCATTTGCGGCAGATACCCAATATTCATCATATTGCAGTAGGGATTCGCATAGTTCTACCAAACCTTGCCCCAAGGTTTCCATATCACCATCACCATCGATTGCATCCCGCGCTATGGAGTTGAGAATCCCCAAGATAGGGGCAACATCAGCACCACCAAGATGAACGAATACGCGACTGACAACGTATCTTGTCTTTCCCATCATTTTATTAAAACCGTCTCGCATACCTCTAACCTCCAAAATTATTGCTTCTCTTATTTTGTTAATCTACAGCGCTTTGCGGGTAGATTGAATATACCTGTTAGAGGATATGTTAAGAATAACTGTTTATTTCTACCGACTTACTTACTCATTACTTGTTGTTTAATCTGCCTGAGCGTAAAGTACTAATAATCAACCATAATCCTAAAAAGCTAGCCACAGCAAAGAGAATATTACTGATTAATGATAACTGGTTAGTTTGGGCACTACTAGATATAATTGCTGCTCCCATAATCAGGGAACCTACGAGAATACTAAAAGAGAGGCGATTAGCAGCATCATCTGTGGTTCGTCGTAAAGCATCTAAACCACGGATTGAAATATTCCACTGTAGTGTCTCTGATGTTACACGATCTAGAAGTAGCTCAATTTGGCGGGGAGATTGCAAAGAAAGACTCTTTAAATCTAGCGCGGTGCGTAAAAGCGATCGCACTGGACTGTCACCCACCAATTGCCGTCGAAACAAATCTGTTAATAGGGGTTTAATTTCATCAAAGAAGTTTAAATCTGGGTTAAAACCACGGGCTACACCTTCTAAATTAGCGATGGTTTTGGCATATAAACCCATGTTACTAGGGAGACGAATTTTGTTGTTGCGGGCAACTTGTAACAATTCATAAATTATCTGGGAGAAGTTGATTTGTGACAGGTTGGTATTATGATACTTCCGCAACATCCGGTCGTAATCACCCTCCAAACGTGTCATAATCACAGGCTCAGTTGACTCTGCTAATTGTAAAGTCAACTGAGCACAGCGTTGAGCATCAAGATCGACAATTGCCAGCAGCATTTCCGTGAGAATTTGTTGAGTACGGGGATCAAGTCTTCCCACCATCCCACAATCTAAGAGAGCAACTCGTCCATCATCCAAATAGAATAGATTACCGGGGTGGGGATCAGCATGGAAAAAGCCATCAATGTAGATTTGTTGGAAAAAGGCACGAAACAAAAGTGAAGTGATTTCTTTCCGTTTCGTGCTTGCATCTTTCTCCTTTTCATCCAGGATTTTTGCTGCCAAAATCGGCTTCCCATTCAACCATTCCATCACCATTAACTTAGGTGTCGTCAAACTCCAATCAATTTCCGCAACCACCAACTGTGTGGTATCAAACCACTTACTTTGAGATAAATTGCGACGAAGTTGGTTAGTAAAACTAGCTTCGCGGGTAAAATCAAGTTCATCATTGAGAGCTTTACAAAATTCTTCAGCAATAGATTTGATTTCGTAATTTTGACCAAATTCCGTCCGGGCAACCAAATCCGCAATCCCTCGAATTAAGGTAATATCTTGGGCAACTATCGCGTCTATACCAGGACGCTGGACTTTGAGAGCAACTTCCTGTCCATCAGCACGGGTAGCTCGGTGGATTTGACCAATAGAACCAGCTGCAATGGCAACAGGATTGATTTGGGTAAAAGTTTCCTCTAGGGGGCGTTTAAGCTGCTTGCGGATGAGGATTTCGATATCTTCCCAAGCAACTGGAGGGACTTCATCTTGTAGGGTTGACAGTTCTTCGATGTAAGCACTACTTAACAAATCGGGACGAGTGGAAAGGAGTTGACCAAGTTTGACATAAACAGGACCTAAATCCACCAAGATTTTTTTGAGAACCGCAGGTGTCGGTAGTTGTGGTTCATCGGGCTTTCCACCTGTGAGTAGCCTCCGCATATAGTCCCAACCATTGCGGAACAGAACTTCGATAATTTCACGTTGACGGGGAACTGTTTGGGTCAGGAACATAAGAGGCAGGGGGCAGGGGGCAGGGGGCAGGGGGCAAGGGGGGCAAGGGAGGCAAGGGGGGCAAGGGGGGCAGGGGGCAGTATCAAATAACTGGTAACTAGTAACTAGTAACTGATAACTGATAACTGGCAACTGATTATTGTTGAGTTATACTAAAAATAGCAGTAAATGACCCTCTATCAAGGGTTCTATCTTTTAATAAGGGTTAGAGTCTTGAGTCGCTATTTTTAGATGTCACTAGGGATAAAAACACCAAGATACTCAAAATAAATAATTTCTTAATCTCCAGACTCTAACCCTAAACTATGAACCCTTAAAGTAGTTCGGTAAACTTGGGATCGCTCTTAATGGTGGCGAGAACTTGCTTAATTTCTTGGGTGCGATCCTTTTTCACAATTAGAGTCACATTGCGATCGCGTACAATCACAATGTCTTCTAAACCAATGGTGACTATGACCTCATTGGCATCACTGGCATATAGTATCGCACCCTGGGTATCCAACCCCACATGGGTCGCAAGCTCAACATTGGCAGTATCTTCTGTCTTCAGCAACCGCTCAATTGCATTCCAATCACCCAAATCATCCCAACCAAAATCAACTGGCAAGACATATGTCAAACTTGTCTTTTCCATCAGCGCATAGTCTATACTTTTTTTAGGTAACTGAGGATAGATTTCGACACCTTTTTGTGCTATGGGTTGAACAATCTCTGGAGCATAGGTTTCAAGTTCCTTCAGAACTACACCCGCCCTAAATATGAACATACCGCTATTCCAGCTAAATCGACCCGTAGATAAAAAAGTTTCGGCTGTTTCACGGTCTGGCTTTTCTGTAAAACGGTTCACATGATAAGCTGGCAGGTCGTGAAAGCTACCCATCTTTTCGCCTTGTTCAATATAGCCATAGCCAGTTGAAGGAAAATTTGGTTTGATCCCCAACGTCACAATTGCTTCTGTTGTCGCAGCTAATTCACAAGCCGCATCTAATGTTTGAGCAAATGTTTCTTGGTTCGCAATCCAGTGATCTGCCGGGAAGAAGCCAATAATCGCATCTTCACCGTAGCGTTTCTTAATTTCTAAGCTAGCCCAAGCAACCGCTGCGGCTGTATCTCTTCCCTCCGGTTCAATTAATAAATTCTGTGACGGTAATTCAGGAAGTTGCTCTTTCACACCTTGAGCTATTTGATTAGAAGTTATCACCCATAGACTTTCCCAGTTATCCGTGAGGGCTATAAGTCGATCTGCGGTTGCTTGCAGCAAACTTCTATCAGTACCGTCGAGACATAAAAATTGCTTCGGTCGATTGAGACGGCTAAGGGGCCAAAAACGCTCACCTTTACCACCAGCAAGGATTACAGGAAAAAATTTATGATTCATGTTGACCTACAGATTTAATTTTAGGTAATTTTAGGACACTTTAAGTGTACTGTGAGCTTTTCTACTGGCAAGCTTTGTAGTTTGCATTAAGATAGCGTTTAAGAAAAGCAATAGGTTCCCTGTATTGAGCAAAGTTAGAGTTATAAGTGGTGTTGGTTGAGTGGGGAGAAATGTGTGGTTAAACAAGTGGAATTTAAAGAAGATTGGGGAAATTCCCAAAGAATTGAATGGGAACAGGGTCAAGCTGTCACAGAAGGCACTATAACTTCTGGAAATGAGCTAGGAGAATCTACGGCATCTATTCCTACCCAGCTTTACCGCAGGTTGGGTTTAGCAATGCCGCGTTGGCTATTTTGGATCCTCACTGTCTCCATTGGGGCGACACTTTCGGGCTTACTAGTATCAAGTCTGGCACTGTGGACTCCTTTGTGGAGTACAACAGAACGCACTGATGAAGAGTTGGCATGGTCAGGAAAAACTGCTGAAAAAGCCGCACTACCAGAAGATTTGTGGAGCGATATATCTCAGTATAAATTGACTCGTCCCATGAATATTTTACTCATGGGGATCGAACCTGTTGCAGGTACTACTGATGGTTCTCCAGAAAGTTTTGCTGGTAAAAGCGATACAATGATCTTAGTTCGCCTCAACCCAGACAATAAGTCCATTCGAGTATTATCGATCCCCAAAGATACGATGATTTCGATCCCCGAAAAAGGACTCAGTAAAGTCGCTGATGCCAACTCCCAAGGTGGTCCTGCATTAGCACTCAGAACAATTAGTAGATCCCTCAGCAATGCGCCAATTGACCGTTATATTCGTATTTCTACCAGTGGTTTACAACAGCTAGTTAACCAATTGGGTGGAGTCGATGTATTCATCCCCCAGGCAATGCAATCTGAAGCAGGTTCCAAACAATTACCCATTAATTTGGTTAATGGTTGGCAAACTCTCAATGGTGAACAAGCAGAACAATTCGTTCGCTATCGGACTCCAAAAATGGCAGATTTAGAACGAGTCCAGCGCCAACAAGTTCTATTTGCAGCATTAAGAGAAAGACTTTCCAGTCCTGCGGTGGTACCTAGATTGCCCCAGTTAATCCGGGTGATGCGAAAGTATTTTGATACTGATTTGAAATTAGCAGAAATGATGGCTTTGGTGAATTTTTCTACCAATGTTGAACGCGATAATTTTCAAATGACAATTTTACCTGGTATTTTTAGCCGCTTGAGTGCAGATCCAGATAGTTACTGGTTAGATTTAACTGGGCAAGTTGATTTATTAAGGAACTACGTTGGGGTAAATATTGGGGGGATGCAATCAATTACAAAACCACTTCCTAGCTTGAAAATCGCTATTCAAAATGCTGCAAATGAATCTGGTTTAACAGAAAAAGTGGTTAACTCCTTTAAACAAAAAGGTTTTGCGAAGGTTTATCCGATTGCTGATTGGTCAGATATTCAGCACAAAACTCAAATTATTGTTCAAAAGGGTAGCCGCGAACAAGGTGAAGCATTACAGAAAAGTCTCGGCTTTGGCGATGTGGAAGTAGCTGCAACAGGTGATTTGGAATCTGATATCACGATTCGCGTGGGTCGAGATTGGAAATAGTTTAGAAAAATTTTATATTCTGACTTATTTGTAGGAGTGCGAGATTCTTGGAATCTCGCATTTTTTTGATCTGCTGAGGTAAGATTTTTGAGTGATGACTTTCCAACCATTTTTGCACTCACTCACAAAAATCATGACCGATATTCCTCAACCAGGACAAGCAGCACCCGATTTCTCCGCACCCAACCAAGACGAAAAAATTACAACCTTGGCAGATTATCAGGGTAAATGGTTGATTCTCTACTTTTATCCCAAGGATGACACCCCTGGTTGCACTACTGAAGCCAAGGATTTTAGTGAATATCTACCAAAATTTCAAGAATTAGGTGCAGAAATCTTAGGTGTCAGTACAGATTTGGAGAAAACCCACTGTAAGTTTATCAACAAGCATAATTTAACTATTAATCTTCTAAGCGATCGCCTACACGAAATAGCCGACAATTATGGTGTTTGGAAATTAAAGAAGTTCATGGGCAAAGAATATATGGGTATTGAACGTTCAACTTTTTTGATTACACCAGATCAAAAAATTGCCCATGCTTGGATAAAAGTGAAAGTAAAAGCACATGCAGCAGCAGTTTTAGAGAAATTGCAGTTAATACAGGCTGGTGGAAACATCCAATAACTTACGCACTATACAAAGCGGTTGATGGTGCATGTATCGTAAACGTTACACCCTGTGCTCATTCAACACTGACACATCAGCATCTTCAGAGTGCAATAATCCATTTAGCAATGATGCGGGACGTTTACCATAACGCCAAGCAAAAGCATGTTTAAAGGCTGCATCTTGGCAAGCTTGTAACTGCTGGAAACCAATAATGTCGTTAGTTAATAGATTTTCATATTCAAAGGGTAAACGAACATTATGTAATCCAGCATTGTCAGTACAAATGGCAATGTCAACACCAGCTTCAAAACAACGATCAAATACTGTCTTTAGCTGGCGAATATCTTGTAATGTTCCTGTTTTAGAATAGGTTGTAGGACAAACCTCTAAGCATTGTCCCCGCTGTGCTACTTCTTTAAGTAATTCTGGATACAGTAAGGGAATTTGAATACCATGTCCAATTCGCATTAAATATGGCAGCAAATCAGGGTAACAACCTGCTGTAGTCTCATAGAGATGTCCGGTGGTTTTAACTCCTTTTTCCAAAGCATATTCGTATAATTTCGCCCATTCACTCAAGCGTTCAGCGTAATAACTATCACCACCTGCCACATCTACCGCACATACATATTTGGGATTTTGGACTGCTAAATCCACGATTGCTTTATTCACCTCGTAAGGTAAACGTGAATGCATACAGAGGATTTGGCTTGTAACAATGGGGTATTCGGGAATCTGACTAGCTTTACCCACAACATCGACGATTTCCGCCATTTTCTCGATGCGTTCTGATTGAGTCAAATGCTCAGGTGTTCGCAGATACGGAGTGTAACGTAGTTCTAAGTAAGCAAGATTTTCAAAAATGTAGGCACCGCGTAGTAGGCGGTAAATAAAGTAGGGTAAAGTTTCAACCGTTTGCACACTCTCTACTAATGTGTGCAATTCGAGGTACTCATCAAGAGTATTACGGGGTTTAGTATAAAAGTCTTCAAATCCAGGATAGTCAGCAAAGCGTGAAGCGATATCCGACTTATGTCTTTGGAAATATCGCCATAACACACGAGGTACAACTGAACCGCCGAGATGTCGATGAAGTTCCGCGTATAATGCCATAGTGGTGCTTTGGATGCAGAATTTAACTAATGTTAACAAAAACTACAGAAAAT
Organism: Calothrix sp. PCC 6303; assembly: GCF_000317435.1. Taxonomy (NCBI): domain Bacteria; kingdom Bacillati; phylum Cyanobacteriota; class Cyanophyceae; order Nostocales; family Calotrichaceae; genus Calothrix; species Calothrix sp. PCC 6303. The sequence goes on along the minus strand of NC_019751.1, from coordinate 3,476,431 downwards.
AAGTAGGATTAAAAATAAGTAATGAGTAAGGTGAATAATTGGGCAAAGGGTTGTTCACCCCTAGTAACTTCAAATTGTCGCTGTTTGTCTGAGGTAACTTATAAAATCTGGGTTATAGTCTTGCTAGATGTTGGGTCAGATTTGCTTGATTAATATGGTTTACAGCAGTTATTATTTAATTCGCTCCAAAAGTGATGGACGTTACTTAGCGGCACGTCCTGATGATAAATCTAGCTACTTGCTACTATTTCGAGAAGATTTTGAGGCTTTAAGCTATCTCAACACCCATGCTGGTGAATTAGCAAGTCGCTTAACTGTAGAGTCGGTTGCTGATAGCCAATTGGGAGATTTAATCAAGCGTTGGGGTTTTGTTGGTGTAGGTTTGGTTTCTGATCCTTTGGTACCGACGATTGAGTTTGCACGCAGAAGTTAGGGAATAGTAGAGGATCTGAATTTGCTGGGGCTGGTTTTTGCGAAATGTAATTGAATGTTGAATTATTAGAAGAAATTCACGGGAAGAATCCCAGTTAATTTACTCAATTTTTGCGGCACTAAGTCAGAATTTTTTGCATTAGTAATTTGCGATAAATAGCAATCAGCAACAGCAATTAAAAATCCCTTGATGGCATCTTGATGATTATTTTTCACCAAATCATCAGCCTTCTTGAAGAAGTGCGATCGCCATTTGCTTTCGTTGCCTTCGTACATGTCTACCAAATACAGTCCAGCTAAATATTCAGCTAAAGGATCAAGGCAGAATTTTATTTTATCCTTTGCGGAGCCAATGGTTTGAATTAAATGTAGACTATTTTCGAGGTAATCAAGTCGTGCATCTGGATTATCTGGGTTTAATGCAGCTAAAACAGCTAATAAATCCTCACGTTTAGCTGTTCCTGGTTGATAATTTTCGGACAGACATTCCCAAGCAATGACTTTTGCATCTTGATGCACGGTTCTGTCATTCAATTTTTCCCCTGTAACATAGCGATTTAACTCGTTTAAATATCCCAACATCAAATTAGGAACTGTTTCAGGTACAGTACCATTTTGTAAAGACGCGGTATGTCGCGTTTCTACGTTGGCAATTAATTTTTCGGCGTATAATTTTGCTAACAAAACTGTGATGTTACGTTGTCCCACCATTAATGATAGTTTTGTACAAGCATCAAAAAATTCCTGGTCGGTAAATAAAGCCCGTTTACCACGCTGCATTAAATACGCTTCCATAAACGACGAAAGCTTGTTTGCTTCAATCCTCAAGGGTTTGATGATAGTTTTGTTTACTTGTCCTAATTTTTCTTCTAAACGGGAAGTAATCACCAACGCATTTACCGGAAAATCTGGTGAATCTGCTTGTAAAGCTTCACGGGTAGTTGAATTTAGTTCTGAAAATCGATCAACTATGACTAAAATACGTCTTTTTCTGAGTAGCTTTAATAGCAACTCTTCACATATAGGTTCAGGTTCATCAATAAGCGATCGCAGTTGTCCACGAATGGCTTCAATTAGTGCTAATTTACCATCAACTTGACGAAATTCGTCTTCTAAAAGTACGGGTAGCATTAGATGTTCGCAAAGTCGCTGATCTTGCTGTTGTGCAATACTCCAATTGGCTATTTGACAGGCTAAACTAGTTTTACCAATGCCACCTTCGCCACAAATTACCAAGCAACTGCGCTGTTTTTCAAAAGTTGGACGTAAATTCTCTGGTGTTAATTGGGGTAAGGTATTGCCATCCAAGACAACCGGAATCGGAATATAATTACTACGACTAGTAACAGTGTCTTTTTTGGGAAACTGCGATCGCGCTGACTCGATATACTTGTTTACCCATGCATCCAGTACTTGGGGATGGAAATGAAACCAACCAATAAATAAGACGTACCGCAATGGCACATTAATACTGATAAATGGCAGGGAAAAATCGGTATAAGGTTTTAGGGTATTATTAATTTGCAATAGCCACAAAGGCTTGATTTTTAGAAGTATCAGCCAGAGCGAAGGTAGTACAGTTACATAGATAACTATCCCTAAAAGTAACTTATGTTTCAACGCCCACGCGATCGCAACATCAAATAATCGCGTTTCCTTCTCAGCCTTCAATGCTTCCAAAGGACGACGGATACGGGCATTATCCACTTCGGTAAAATTCTCTTTGTGTGATTCCAGAATTTTGATTACCTGTTCAAAATCTCCTATCACCTTCGCTAATTTTGCACTAGGCAAATTATCAGCCACATCCTGATAAGCACCAATAACACCACCCAAACCCTTAACTACTGCATATCGCACATAATATTCACTGTCATTCAACAAAGGAATTAAAACCTTTACCGCAGAATTAGCTTCAGTTCCCATTGCACCCAAAGCCAAAGCCGCATTTTTTCGCACCCGTGGATTACTATCTTTTAAAGCATTAATCAAAGACGGAACCGCAACTTTTGCCTCCGTACCAATCCGTCTCAAAGCTGAAGCTGCATAAATGCGAACATATTGTTCTTTATCCTGCAAAGCTGCCATCAAAGCCGGAACCGCAGATTTTGCAGGTATGCCAATTTCACCCAAAGCCAATACTGCATACATCCGCACTTGGGTATCTTCATCCTGCAAAGCTTCCGTCAGCGCACCCACCGCAGTCGCAGCTTCCGTACCCATATCACCCAAAACCCAAGCCGCACGCCAGCGAATGTTACAATCTGGGTTTTTGAGGTTTTCTACCAACGTCGGCACTGCACCCGAACCAATACTTACAAGTGCGTCATGTGCTTCTAAACGCACACGGGCATTGTTATCAATCAGTTTTTCAACTATGGGGGTGATTTTTGTATCAGTAGGAATTTGCGCCCAGCTATTTCCTGTAAACATCAGAAATAACAACAAACACAGTACAGACAAGGTGTAGAATTTTTGGGCGATCGCTTTTGTGGCTTTCACCAGTATTATGGCTCCAGTTAGGTAACTTTATCTATTTTATTGTTTTTTGTTATGAGTTTAAATTTGCGTGGTAGCCTAACACCGCGTGGGTGGTGAGAAACCGGGTTTCTCCACATTTAACAACGATTTTTCACTGCGACTGAATGAACGGGGTTTCTGGGGTTGCTAAATCAAGGTGATTAAACCCGCATATCGGCGAAGTGTTCCAGTAGTAAACGGTGGATAAAGCGATAACGTCCGCCTATTTGTTGGATAAAACGGCGTTCTGCTGCACGGCTGAGGAATTTGACATAGTTCCAGGGGATGTAGCGATTGTGCCAAAGTACCAAGCGAAGGGAAAAGTGTTGGATGCAGGCTATTCCACCACCAGAATAAAATGTTGAAAAGATTATCATGGCTTGGGATAAAGTTAGAAGTTTAGTTGCTTCCTTAGCTTCGACAAATTGGAGTAAAAATGGCTTTAACCAAATTTGTCCAACTAGAAAAATGAAGCTAAATATGAATGTGAGGATCACCATATTTTTAGCTGAGTTCCGAATGCCTTGATTGGGAGTTGATTTATTGACAATCTCACCTTGCAGCCCATAAATCATCTCATAAATCAGCCCATAAATCAGCCCTATAATCAGCCCCAAAATCCGCCCCAAAATCAGCCCTAAAATCAGCCAACCAAAGAAATTTGTAAACAATCTTTTGAGTGCAGAAAGTGTAAAGGAGAATTGAATGGCTTCAACTAATTTAATATCACTTTGCCCTATAATCAGCCCATAAATCAGCCCTATAATCAGCCCATAAATCAGTCCATAAATCAGCCCAAAAATCAGCCCAAAAATTAGCCCAAAAATTAGCCCAAAAATTAGCCCAAAAATTAGTCCAAAAATTAGCCCAAAAATCAATCTTTGCCTACGATTTTGCAACCAACTAGGCTGCATATTCTCAATCAAAAACTCCGTTTGTGTTCCTCGCAATCGCTGCGCTAAAAACACCAAAAAACGCATGATTTTTCTGCGTTCCGGTTCCCCTTTCACCACAGGCAACAACTCAAATCTCCGCTCAATATAAGCATCAAATAACTCTTCCTTTGTCTGGATTGCCCGTCCTTGATAGGCAACCACCATCATCGACAATAACAAAGGAGTCCTTGCCAACTCCAAAAAATCAGCATTATTTTGGATACTTTGCCACAAATCCCCGCGATTCAACTGATTTAAATAATCCTGAATTTGCCCATCTGCTAATTCCTGCAAACATACCGCACCATGCAGCGTTGAAAGTTGTTCCTCCCCAGCAATATATTCTTCCTCTCGACAGCAAACAACTAAATCCCGCGTTGCATCTTCCTGTAAATATTGATTAATTGCGTGAATACATTTTCGTTGTTTTTCTAACCCCAACTCATCCAACCCATCCAACAAGGGCAAAATCTCACCTCGTTGTAACCAAACCCGACTTATTCCTGGTGCAAGGTTATATTCCTGTTTGAGTTGCAGAACTAGCCAGTCTAAGATACTCACACTATCATCTCGCCAAGCCGAAAGTTCAAAAATCATTGGTATAGGTTCGCTGTCGTTTTGCTTGGCTTTATCGATTAATTCCTCAGCCAAATCCAACAAAGTCGTAGTTTTTCCCCCTCCCGGTTGCCCTAAAATCAACAAACGTCCGCTAATATCACCCCTTCGCAAGACATCCACCATCTTGTCGAGAACTTGGGGCTGACTGGTGGTATTGTTAACCGAGACTGTGTATAAGGTTTGCAGTGGGTTTCTACCAACTTGTTGGGGTTGTTCCTCTCGCATCAAATCCACCATCAACAGGTTATGGAGGGAATCATGCAAACGCTGTTTGACTTTGGTTGCTTCTGCTTCTAGCAACCGGGGACGAATTGTCGGATCAATATTTGCAGGTGCATCTTCTGGTTGCTGTTTTACTTGCTGGTAAGTAAACCCAATCAATAGTATTGCCAGAAAGATGAAAAGCGCGATCGCAATCTTGTGTTCAGCCTTAAAATTCTGTAAATCCTGTAATTTTTTAACTTCCAGTAAATCTTTGAGTTCTGGTAATTGATTACAAATATAACCAATGAGAAGGGTGGCAATCAGAGCACCAACAGTTAAAAATACTGGGTTTTTGAGCAACTTTTTCATGCAGGAGACTCAAGGGCGGGATTTACTTGAATGGATTAATACCATATTTATGTATTATTACGCTGTGATTTAGTCGTTTTTCGGGAATCAGCGATTTATTTATGCCCAAAACCCCAATACTCTTGAATTTAGGCTGCGAGAAACTTGGATGGTAATAGCTTAACCCTGTATAGGTAGAGAGAAACCGGGTTTCTGGGGTTTTGAATAACTGTAGTTTGATGACAAGATTGTGAGATTGCTTCCTTACGTCGCAATGACAATTCTGAGGTTGTTATACCAATTTGAAAAAACAATGGGACAGATAGATATTTGTAGAGACGTAGCAGTGCTACGTCTCTACCGTTGGATGTGTTGCAATCATTATTTGAATTGGTATTAGATGTGGGTGAAAACCTAGATGGTAGCAGATGAACTCTGTGTGGTTCCTTAGATCCCCGATTTCTTGGAGAAGTCGAGGATCTGGTGATCTGAATTTGCGAAAATCAAGTTAAATGTTAAATTATTAGAAGAAATATTAAAAATATTAAAGAAACTTAACATCATGTCAAACCATCAAGAGAGCAAAAACAAATCCCGCGTTGTTGTGGTTGGTGCTGGTATTGGTGGGTTGACTGCTGGTGCTTTACTAGCGCGTCGTGGCTATGATGTTTTAATTTTGGATCAGGCATTGGTACCGGGGGGTTGTGCTTCCACCTTTAAGCGTCAGGGTTTCACCTTTGATGTAGGTGCAACTCAGGTAGCTGGTTTGGAGGTTGGTGGAATTCATCAACGGATTTTTGCTGAGTTGGGAATCGAATTGCCGAAGGCAACTTATTGTGATCCAGCTTGTTCAGTATATTTACCAGGTGAAACAACTCCCATTAATGTTTGGCGTGACCCGAAAAAGTGGCAAGAGGAACGAATAAGACAGTTTCCCGGAAGTGAAGGTTTTTGGGGATTATTAAACAATTTATTTAAGGCTAGTTGGGAATTCCAGGGACGAGATCCGGTGTTGCCACCGCGCAATCTGTGGGATATTTGGCAATTAGGCAAAGCAATACGCCTCAGTACATTTATTACCGTTCCCTACACCTTATTTACGGTGGGTGATGCACTGCGTTTTTATGGTTTGGGAAATAATAAACGGTTGCGGACATTCCTAGATTTACAACTCAAGTTATATTCTCAGGTAAACGCCGATGAAACAGCCTTACTTTATGCGGCAACGGCTTTAGCTGTATCCCAAGCACCCCAGGGATTGTTCCATCTCCAAGGGAGTATGCAGGTATTAAGCGATCGCCTACTGGCTGGACTAACGCAAAATGGTGGTAAGTTGTTGATGCGTCATAGTGTGGAAGGCATCAAGGTACAGGGTAATCGTGCCTGTGCAGTGACAGTTAGGAACCAGAAAACTGGGGAAGTTTGGGAAGAAGCAGCAGATCATGTAGTTGCAAATGTCACAGTTCAGAATTTGGTGCAGCTGTTGGGAGATAAGGCACCAAAAGGATACAAGAAACGGGTGGAAAATCTGACATCCCCATCGGGTGCATTTGTTCTGTATCTGGGTGTGGATGAAAGTGCAATTCCCCCAGAATGTCCGCCACACCTGCAATTTTTGTATGATGAAAATGGCGTGATTGGGGAAAATAACTCCCTTTTTGTCTCTGTGAGTCATGCAGGTGATGGACGCGCACCCCAAGGTAAAGCCACAATTATCGCTTCATCCTTCGTCGATGCTGAACGTTGGTGGCAAACTGAAGATTATGAAACATTAAAACACCAATTCACCCAGGATGCGATCGCGCATTTAAATAAATTCTTCTATCTCAAGCCAGAAACCATCATCCATGTTGAAGCTGCAACACCTCGAACATTCTACCGATACACAGGTAGAGATAAAGGTATAGTTGGGGGAATTGGACAACGTATCCCCACCTTTGGACCTTTTGGTTTTGCCAATCGTACCCCAATCAAGGGTTTGTGGTTAGTTGGAGATTCCACCCATCCTGGTGAAGGAACTGCGGGTGTGAGTTATTCTGCATTGACTGTAGTCCGACAAATTGAAGTTAGTTGAGACGAAAAAAGCGAAAAAGAGTAATTGCAACAGTACGATAAAATGAAAAAATATTGAACCAGCAGGCAGTGCGACGATGACACCTAAAGAAGAACTGATTCAAGCAATTGAGCGATCGCCAGACGGGATTGTGCAAGAACTTTTAGGAGTGCTGAAAGCATTACAGGCTCAACAAGTTACAACAGAGATAGCAACCGAACCATTACAAAAACGTCATCCTGCTAAAGCTGGTAGCGCGAAAGGGAGAGTCTGGATATCAGATGACTTTGATGAACCCCTTGAGGATTTCAAGGAATATATGGAATGAGATTTTTGCTCGATACTCACACATTTATTTGGTTTGTCACTGATAGTCCACAACTTAGCGCTACTGCAAAAGCACTGATTGAAGACGAATACAATGAGAAATGGTTAAGTGTTGCCAGCATTTGGGAAATGGCAATTAAATCTAGTGTTGGCAAATTAACCTTCGATTTACCGCTTCAAACTTTTGTCGAACAGCAGATGGAGCAAAATAAGTACATGAGCAGAAATATTTACAGTCATTGCGAGCGAAATGAAATGGGTGCGGCTCTTCTCATGATATGATTTTAGCTCTGCTATAAAGCCTAAAATCCATACAGCATAAGAATTTTAAGTTTTAGACATTCCAAAAATAGACTCCCTTAAAGTTCAAAAACAAAATCACATCTTTTTTGTATTATCGTATTACATTCGGAAATGGGGTTTTTGTGTTTGATTTTTTGCCATCGCTTAATTATAGGCTTTTAGCTTAGAAAACGAACATCTAGATATAGATTGGGTTAGAAGCGTGTAATACGAATATAATACCCGTATTGTGAGAAGAGCCACACCCAAATGAAATGTAGCGAAGCAATCCCAAACCCTTGCGATTGCTTCATTCCGCTGAGTCGCAAAGCGACACGCTGCGCGAACGCTCCATAAAGCCCTTCAGGCATGGCTTCGCTTAACGCAATGACGTTTGTGTAATTAATTCTGTTTGCCTACTTAGTATCCACTTATTGAGTATTGAAATGCCACATCTGGCAATTGTTGCCACCCTACCATTGCATCATCGTGATCCATTTGATCGCTTGTTGATTTCACAGTCAATCGCACTGAAAATTCCCATCATTAGTGCTGATGTTGCGTTTGATGCCTATGTAATTCATCGATCATGGTGAGGCTATGTCAGAATTAATCCTGCTATTATCAAAAATAAACTCGATTAATTATGTCAATTTCCCGGAGCGAAGCCAAGCAACTATTAGAGCGAATTATCTTTGACAAGGAACGTCCCCAAGATTGGGTGAACGACGTTTGGGGAATGAGTCCAACTTTGGGGGAAAATGCGGCAAAACTTTGGGAAGTTTTTGAAGCGTTGCTAGAGTGTTGTTCGGAAGATAAGTTAGAGAGTCTGTTGCAAAGTTTTTATCAGGATTACTTAGAATAGTGACTTCCAGAGAATAAAATATCCTGGGGTGGATGGATGCCCCAGGAAAGGTTCCTTGAGAAAAGGCAAGGTTCCACGAATAAATTTGTTGGCTCATTGATCAGATTGCTTTCCATACAGGGGAAAAGAAGTTTTCGCAATTTTTCTTTTCCCCCTTGCATTCCTGTTTGATTTTGTGATGAATATTAGTTATGCGGTGGCAGAACCATTTTCTGGAGAATTAGTGATCTCATTGCTCACAGCCTCTCCTAACATTTGGCTAACTGCATCATTTGATACACCTGGGTTAAGGAAAACAATTTTGGCATTGTTGCTAGAACCAAGTTTCTGACTTGCATCCACTTGTTCCTGTGCAATTAGATACTTTAAAATTTCCTTACTCTCAGGGTTTGCACGCAAAGCTTCCGAAAGAATCTGCATTGATACTTTAGTGGCTTGCGCTCGTTTGACAGCAGCTTCCTGTTCGCCTTCAGCAGCGGTAATAGCAGCACGTTTTCTAATTACGGCAGCCTGTTGATCTGCCATAGATTTTTGCACAGTTTCCGGTGGTGTAATGCTTTGGATATCGACTCTAATAATTTCAACTCCCCAATCAGAAGCAGTTTCATTTAATACTCGTAACAGAGTTTGATTCATTTCACTGCGGGATGCAATCGTTTGTTCTAGAGTCCTATCTGCCAAGTTAGCGCGAAGTTCTACTGTTGCCAAATTAGCTAATGCAACTTGGATGTCATCAATTTTGTAGAAACTCTTTACCATATCAGTGATGCGCCAATTGACAACACCATCCACTTCCAGATAGACATTATCTGCGGTAATAACTTTTTGTGGCTTGATATCTAAAATTTGTTCCCTAGTTGTATCTTCCATGACAATGGTGTCGAAGATGGGAACAATGAGGTGTAACCCTGGACCGAGTTTTTTGCGGTAACGCCCCAAGCGCTCAACCAGTGCCTCGTTACCTTCATTAATGAGTTTGGTAGACCCTAAACCATAACCTATAAGTAATAGGACTATAGCAATAATTGACGACTCCATGTAGGCTCCTAAGATTAGCTTTTTACGGGGTATTGTAAGTTATGGCACAACATTTAAACTATGTCTTGCTTGATAAAAAGTGAATTCGCTGCTGGCGAAGCTTTAGCTATTGCCAATAATACAAGTAATAAAATATAGCAAAGATTAAACGCTATTAAACCACCATGACTGTAATAGTTGCAACCACCACCAGCAAAAATCTTGGTAAACGGAGGATGGGAACAGGGGGCAGGGACAGGTAAGACTAATGTTTATTCTTATTTACTGTTATTTGTATATTCAACAACAGATTTTAAAGTTGGGGACAATTCAGCAACCAAACGTAAAGGTATCTCAGTGGTGGATAGCGATCGCGTGTAGGTTGAAGAGATGAATGGTTGGTAGGTTTTGGCTTCGGGGGTTTGTTGTTTAATGAAGGCTAAACTGATACCACGAACCATTTGACGTAGGGATTCTGTTTCGGAGCCACGTTTTTCCCGCACTAGGGTTGTGGCTTCGCTCAGGGGGTAACTAGGGTCACTGATACTGAGATGGGTACCACCAACGGCTGTAACTAAGTATTTGGTGCCACGAAGTTGGGAAAATGGGGCAATTTGGTGTTTAAGTGCGGGGGTAAGGGCATCTTCGGTACCTGTTAAAATTAATACAGGTTGAGAAACCTTAGTTAAACCTTTGTTCCCAAACAATTTACCCACTAGAGGGTTGAGTGCGATCGCGCTTTTGATCCGTTTATCTTGGAGTTGAATCTTTTTGTTAGTTAGATTAGCTGCCGAACATTGTAACCAATCACCAGGGGCAGCAGTAATGCCCAACGATTTTTTACAGAAATCCCGCACGCTATTAATATCAATTTCCCCACCCACCAAGGCTAAAGCCGTATAACCACCTAAAGAATGACCAATGATTGATACATTCCCCGTATTAAATTTCCCTTGTAGTTGCCCAGCTTGAGAATTCAGCTTACTTAATTCATCCAACAAAAAACTCACATCTTGAGGACGGTTAATAAACTCATCTGCTGGTAACAACTTAGCTAAATCACTAGTATTTGCCGCTGCACTATTAACAGCCACACCATTGCTACCAGGATGCTCAATAGCCGCCACCGTCACCCCGTGGGAAGCCAAATGTTTTCCCAGGTAACTCAAAAAACGGCGATTTGCCCCAAACCCATGGGAAATAACCACCAACGGATTTTGAGAGGGATTTTGGCTCCAATATATATCTACAGGAATTTTACGTTTGCGTTTTTGATCTGTAAATGTCAGAGTCCTTTGTTCAACTACTTCTTTCCCTACATCCGCCGGATTAAAATTCGGTAAACGAATAGTGGTTTTATCTTCCAAATCTTCCGCCAACAAAACCCCTACAGCTTGGCTTTCCAAATTAGCAGGGTTCAAATCCATCGCCAAAGTTGCTGCTTGTGTCGCATCCAGTGTCACATTTTCCCCTGGATAAGCACGGAGGAAACCCAACACAGTTAAGCCGTTTACCTGTCTAACTGTCAAATTCAATGTTGTTTGCAGGGTTTCCTTGGTGCTTCCAGGAATAACCACACCCAAGGATGAAATTACCTGCTTTCCTTGGGGAGTTTTCGCAAATTCGTTAATAAAATTATCGGCAAATCCTGGATTTACCTTCACCTTTTGATTCAACACGTCTCTAACTTCAGGAGTCAGCAACGGAGTAAAAACCTGTAGTTGCGGTGACAACTTTCCTGTCTTGGCAAACTTTTCTAAATCTCCAATATCCACAGTTTGCCGAAATGGACCAAACTGAATTGTCACCTTTTGTGCTGCCATTACAGCGGGTGCTGTGACAACTGTCCCCAATAACAGACCTAAACCACACAATAAGCTGGGAAAGAAACTTGATTGCCGTTTTTTGGGAATAGGTAATTGCATCACGATTCAGGGGGTGTAAGGGTATAACTAACAAACAGACCCCTGAGCCATAAATATGTTCCAAATGTTCCTAAAAATCAGCCTAATGATTCAAAGTCCCGAATCGCTTGCGAAAGTTCGGGACTGAATTTCTCAGAAATTATTTAACTACTATTTTGGCGTAAGCCTCCCAACATCATGTTAATCGTTGAGATGCTATTACCTGGGATATTTTGGCTCCTTGGATTAGAACCCAAATAAAGCTCTAAAAATACCCAAAACACCACCAATAGGATTAATAATCGTACCAATGCTGTCACCTGTCTTGGTAGCACCGTTACGGCTGACAATAATTACATCATTGTTGCGAAGAATGGGGTTAGTTTGTTCGTTAATCCCAGATGCTAAGTCAATCTTCACCACACGCTTAGTTACAGAACCATCGGGGTTAAGACGTACCAAATCTACAGCACCGCGACTCGCACGAGCATCATTAAAGCCACCTGCTGCTAGCAATGCTTGGTTGAGTGAACTGTTGGGAATAATATCCACAGGTCCTGGACGTTTTACCTCACCAACTACACCAACTTGAATTCTGCTAGGGGATAAAGTTGTGGTTGCTAGTTGTGTTGCCTCTGCTCGGTTGATTTCCGTACCTGTGGCAATAAAAATTGTATCTCCATCTTGGACAATTTGATCTTGGTCAATGTCACCTTGGAGTAACTGCATCAAGTTGACTGTGAGGCTTTGAGGATCGCCTGTACGGGTGAGACGGCGAATTGTCACATTCCGAAGATCCGCTTGAGGTGTGATGCCTCCAGCTTGTTGAATTGCTCTGGTAATTGTAGGCAAACCAGCAATTCCCTGTCCTCCTGTTTGACCTGGGGCATTTGTATCTGTAGTGCCACTAGTTACCAAGTATGAACCAGGACGATTGACTTCACCAATAATTGCCACAGTGCGGGGACGGCTAATATCGGCTGCAAAACTAGCTGCTGATAGATTACGAACATCAGCCAAATTGATGCTAGTGGCTCGATTGACGACAATTCTGTCACCATCACGTAAAGTAATATCTTGGGTGGTTTGACCTGTGCGGATTAATTCTTTGAGGTTGAGGACAACACGTTGCTCGCCAGTATTGCCAATCTTCCGAAAAACCTCTACCTGTGAGACATCTGCGCTTAAAGTGGTACCCTGAGCAGTAGTTAGGGCAGATAAGATTGTGGGATACTGGACACCAGGGTCTTGACCAGCACCGCCTTGTAAGCTCAAACTATAGGAACCTGGGCGGGTCACTTCACCAGCTACAAAGATGTTGATTGGTCGTGGTGATAGGAGATTAACTGAGATGATGGGACGCTTGAGAAAACGTTCATATTTTTTTCTGATTAGCTCGGCTGCATCCTCTGTAGTGATTCCCAGGAGCGATATACTACCAATTAAAGGCAGGTTGATGGCTCCGCCTGGTGGAATTTGGTACTCACCTGTATAATCGGGTACTTCAAAGACATTGACTTTGATGCGATCGCCACCGCCTAGTGTATAGTTTGTATCGAGTTGTCCCGATATAACTGCTGGTCTTTGTTGGGCAAAGCTAGCAGGGGGCAAAGCTGTAATGACGCTAACTAACAGCATCGCGCCTACAATCGGTTGACTCAGGAATCCTCTAGATTTCACACTAAGCATATATACTAAACACCACAATAAGTATTTTCTTGATCAAACATTGTAACCTTGACTGTACGTAAGTACTCAAGTTCCCCATAGCCTATCAATTATCATCTTCCCAAACAATCATCACAATCAGGAGTTATATTATTAACGAATTTTGAATTTTTAGTAAAGCTCATTTAAAGATTAAGCTGTAATTATTGGTAGATATACACAATCTGTATCTGCAAAGATTAGCACACTTTGTAGCTTTGTTATATATCAATACTTTGAAGTATCTTTTAACGTAATCGAACAGAGCCTACACTCATAGGGTTATTTATTGTGCATCTACATTCATTACAGTAAACTTTGCCCTTGCCGATGTCGTATTATCACCAAGAAAAATTAAGTTGGGAGTGCCATAAGGATTTGGGTATCCTGGAGGAGGTGTAAACCGAGTGTATTGTCGCAAATTACCTTGAAGAATAGGGTTTTTCATATTACCATCAACAAACAACTTATAACCTTTATTATTAACAAATAATTTATATGTTTGTACTCTGGTTTTCGTGTCAAAGTTTACATTTTCTCCACGAGTAAAGCCAACATTTTGTGACCAAATACTGTTTTCCCAAAATCCCAATTCAATCCCGTAGGGTCGGCTTTCTCCAGGCAACTGATTGCTCATCACAATCATGCTCAAACCAGCACGATCATTAAGAATGTGAGTTTCAGAATTAACCTGTAATTTAAATGTAATTGTGTAACCAAAACTACGATTTAGGGTGACTGTAGATTTTCGGAAATATCCAGCATAGTTGTTATTACTACCACTGTCCAAAATCGTACTGCCAACTATACGCTTTTCTACAGGTGCACTGCCAAAAGTAGTCCTTAAATACGTCCATCCCTGCTGACTGGGAAACGATAGACCATTATACAGCGTCACAGCAGCCGCAGAATTAACTCCAATGAGCAATCCTAAACCAGTGGTAACAGCAGCAAGAGGCGTTTTCATCTTGAGAAAATTCATCATAAAGGTTAAGAATGTGAAGGTTTAAAGTGGATGCAGCCTGAGCCATCGGATTTCTGAAAAAATAGGTTCAATCAAATTTATACAAAGCTTAACAGTATATCTATGTATGTTTTGATAAGAAATTATAAAGTTATTTGGAATGCTCAATTGGCGGTAGATATCCACCGGCAGGGAAAAGGCAGCCCCTTGGTGTGGGATGCTGCCCTTCGTACCCTCCAAGTAGTAAATATTGCAGGTCTCAGGGCGATTCTCGTTGATACTATCTCTCAAGAGGGGAAACAATTTTACTCTTTCCCCTATTTACCTCATGATCCTGATGATAGCGATCGCATATGCATTAGAAGCCATAAGATCCAGTTAGAAAGGAATTAAACTTTGTGTAATTATTGGTTCTGAGGAAGCACCAGTAAACAAAGCGATGCTAAAAGACTTAAAAAGTAGAGAACAGGTAGAAGTTTTAATCGATGATTTAGCAGGGGAAATCCAAAGTATATTGTAGAATTTAGACCATTATTTTTGAGTACAGAGTTTTGATGTTCTGTACTCAATTTGACATAGGTTCAGTTACCTTGAACTTGTTGAATAAAGAACTCTTCGAGGGAAGGACGTAACAATTTCATTGTGAGTAAGGTGGCAGCCATTAACCGCAGACTTGCGATAAAATCGTAATAATCTCCTTGTAGTTCACCGTACCAACAACCGTTCAGGTCAAACGCCAGATTTGGTATCCATTTTTTCAACACATCCCAGTCACCACCTTGACCCTTTACGTGGTATGTATCACTTGTACCCAGTAATTCCTCTAATGAACCAGCACAAATCAACTCACCATGGCTAAGAATTGCAACGCGATCGCATATCTGTTCCACCTCGCTTAAAATATGACTATTAAAGAAAATCGTCTTGCCTTCAGCTTTTAATTTCAAAATAATTTCCCGCATTTGATAACGTCCCACCGGATCAAGTCCAGACATCGGTTCATCTAAAAAGATCAATTCCGGGTCATTTATCAAAGCTTGTGCCATTCCTACCCGCTGTAGCATTCCCTTAGAGTAGCGACGCATTTGTTTTTTGCGCGCATCCACTAAAGATAATCCCACTAATTCCAATAGTTCTGGAATCCTCTGACGTTGAACTTTAGCAGGAATTTGGAACAACCCCGCAACTAGTTGGAGAAACTCCCAAGCAGTGAGATATTCATACAAATAGGTGTTTTCGGGTAAGTAACCAATGCGCTGCTTCACAACCCCATCACCCAGAGGTTTACCCAGCAGCAATCCTCGTCCAGAAGTTGGACGAATGATTCCCAGCAATAATTTTAACAGCGTTGTCTTTCCTGCTCCATTGGGACCTAGTAAACCAAAGGTTTCCCCTTTGTAAACTTTTAATGAGCAGTTTTTGAGTGATGCAACCTTTTGATTCAGGAAAAAGCCAGTTTGATAGACTTTTCGTAATTCCGAAGTCAGTACCACTGGTGGGTTTTCTGTAGTATTCAATTCAGGATTCGGTACGTCTGCAACAGACTTCATTTTAATTCTAAGTGTGTTTTTGGCAACATCAAAAGATCAATTTAATTCCAAGGTACCCATTTATGGCAACAGAATATCAAAAATTTGCAGGAAACGGGATACCACCGAAGTCCCAAAATATTTCCCTTGTTGTTGACAAAAGGAACCGACATAGGCTGAAATCACGTCGAAAAGTAGGAAAATAGTTATGTGTTAAAGGGGGAACTGTTGAGAAGCAACTCTAAAAAACGCCCATTTCCTGTTTTTCATTCCCTTCTTCCATGAACCCATTAATATTCGGTAATATGAAGTTCAAACAATCTTTCAAACTCAATATTTCCAACAAGCCTTTGGGTTACTTCACCCTGGGGACATTGATAACTGTAGCTACATCCTTTTACAGTTTGGTGGTGGTACCTCAAGCTCAAGCTAGACAACTAGTAGCGATATTATCAGAGCAGGAAAAAGCAGAACGCGCACAGTTGATTCAGACTGCCAACTCCCAGATGGGAGAGGGAAAATTTGCTGCTGCGGAGACTAGTTTACGGGAATTGCTGAAAAAGTTTCCCCGTGATGCCTTTGGCTATTATCAGTTGGGAAATGTCCTAGCAAGGCAAAATCGAAGTGAAGATGCGATCGCTCAATACCAACAAGCCTTAAAATACAATCCTCGCTATGCGGTGGCTTATAATGCCATTGGTTTGACCTACGGCAGTTTATCACAATGGGATGAAGCTGCTAGTCAGTTTCGCAAAGCTTTAGAGATTAATCCTAACTATGGGGATGCCATGTATAATTTAGGACAAGTCCTGTGGCAAGGGAATTATCGAGAAGATGCGATCGCTTCTTTTGAAAAAGCCTTAAAAATCTTTAAAGCTGAAAAACGCGATGAAAAAGTTCGTCGCATCGAAAAAACTATAGAGCAACTTAAAAAAGGTGATGATCCTGGAATAAGCTGATGTGCAGCTAAATTGTATAAATGGAAAACATAGAGTTATTGTAGTGCGGGCAGCGTTTGATGGTTCCTGAGCCTGTCGGAACGAAGTGTACCGGAGGTAAGGACTGAGCGCTGCCTATCCCACAATATTGGATCATTTTTTTGTGGAGTTCTCTTATAGAGACGTAGCTTGGTAGCTGTAGCATGTCACGTCTCTCCATATTTTCTTGGTTATGGTTTATCGTTCTTGAATTTGCAATCCTACTTCTACTGGATCAAAATCTTTAGGAAAATGGGTATTGCGATCGCAATCTGCTTTTTCCAGTTTTGCTCCCTTAAGATTAGCTTGACCCAGACTAACCGAAAATAATAAAGATCCTCTAAGATCCGCATCTTGCAAATTGGCTTGACTAAGATTGGCAAAGCTCAAGTCACAGCCTCTGAGATTAGCACCATTTAAATTGGCTTCGCTCAAATCAGCATAGCTAAAATCAGAGCCTTTAAGATCAGCACCTTGCAAATCAGCGTCACCCAAGTTTGCTCCGCTAAAATTACGCTTCCCTTGTGCATAGCTCTGGATGAGGGTTGCAGCAGTGTAAGTAATCTGTTGAGAATTTGTTTCAGACATAGAACCACCTTAGAGTTTCATGATTACTGTAGTCGAAACTCATTAACGATGGTCTCCACCACACATTAATCATAAGACTGCTGATGCACAAATTAGCCAACATTAAAAAATAAGTAATGAGTAATATCCTTACATATCATGTCATTTCAGGTAAAGTCATGGCGGCTGATGTTTTAAAACTGAAATCAGCTAAGACAGTTGAAGGTTCAGAAGTGAAGATTGATGCTTCAAGAGGCGTTAAAATAGATGATTCCACCGTTACATCACCTGATGTTGCTGCTGATAATGGTGTAATTCACGTCATTGATACAGTTTTGATTCCTGCATAATTAAATGCATAGATAGAAAGCTGAGGGCAGTAACTTTGGGTACTTACTGCCCTTATCCTGTGTTTTGATGCTGCCATATTGTAAACATATCGGCAGCTATAATACCAATTGAAATAATGATTGCAACACATGCAACGGTAGAGACGTAGCACTGCTACGTCTCTACAAATATCTATCTGTCGCGTTGTTTTTTCAAATCGGTATAACAACTGTTCACTCATGAAAATTGTTGCCTATGCTGCTTAAATGCGGCTACGATGCTTTAGCAGCGCGTTGTGACTTTAAATATTCAAATACCGATTTATCTCCAATATCGGGGGGAACTGCTTGGATTACTTTTCGCACAGCAAAAACAAAGAATAAAATTGCCCAAGTTGCTAATAATCCTCGTTCCCAAATAATTGGTAATACACCTGCCAGATGTCCCAGCAACAATAAAGGGACAGTAAAAGTTAGTACCTTAGTTTCCAAACGATTAAAACAGAAAGCTTCCTTAAAGAATATGCCAGTTAAGGCTGCGAAAATAAAACCCACTCCAAATAGCGTTAGTGGTTGGGTGTAAACAGTTACTGCAAATGGCTCAGGGTCTAAGTGTCCGATGCAAAATGAGCTAATACAACCAATTAACCAAAAAGCCTGGAGAGTTCGGTGTAAAAATCCCATGTAGATATGAATAGTCAATAGGCTAACACCCAATGCGATCGCATAACAACTGAAAAGGGGTGTAATCCATCTAAATGTCTCAACACTGGGATAAAATAATACCAATATACTAGCAACTGCAAAACAAAGAGCAGCCACCATTAAGCCTACGCGATAGATAATCACACTTTGGCGATCATTATCGGTGACTGTAAATTCACCAAACTGACCTTGGTAAACTTCAGATTGAGGTAAAGTTTGTTGAGCCATAGAATTTTTGATTAGATTTTTTATCCCCTTCTATTATCTAACTTTTGCTTCTACAAACTGCATAGCCAGCGAGAAATAGATGCAACTTGGTTCTCCTCATTTAAGTTTGCAGCATTACTGAGCATCCCGCTTTCTAATTGCTGCCAAATTTCGCCAGACATCCTTCTCTCAATCGCCGCCCCTACAAAAAATGTCAGTGGTGAATGACCAGCATCCGCGAATGCTTGTCGTATACGATTGAGTGCCGCTTGTGCAGTTTTCCAATGCTCGTCAGCACCGGCTGGATCAACTCCACCCTTTAATTCTCCCAATGCGATCGTGAAAGGCTCAACTTCAACCGGCTCAATTTTACTAGATTTGTTAGCTGGCAGTGCTTCTGGCGCAAGATTGAACAAGCAAATATCTACATTACTTTTAACCAACGGAATATTCAGGTTATAGATAAGTGTACGCCTACCAAAATCACTCTTCCAACTGAGTCCACGTAAACACAATTCAATTTCTGCATCGTCGTTTGTCATTGCTATCCACTTTTTTGTCTTTGAATGCTGCCAATGATATTTTTGACCTGCAATTGTAAGAGTTGAAAGAATAGCACGAGTCAGCTTTCTTTGTGCTAAAGCTCCACCAACATTACGCATTGAGCCACCAAGCGTATCGCCACGAGTCAATAGAAATCTAAAGACTAGTTCTTCTACAAAATTTGCACCTTCTGGCTCAAGAAAGTTTTTGATTAGACCGTTAATCGCATCAATTTTATCCTCTGGTGCCAAATGAGCAAGAGATTTATCAGATAATCCTGCTGCAGTCAATAATCCCATCTCAATACCCTGAATTTTTAGCAAATCAGCAGGGCTTTTAGCTTGATTTACTGCTGCTTGAAGTGCCCTTGCCTCTGCGATATAAGGGTTAGCTCGTCGATTTTTCTCAAGGGAAAGCGCCACAAAGCCCGCACGAGTTGCTTCATAGGTTGTTACAAGATCATCACTAGATTGAAGATGATTACGATAAGCAGTCATAGAATCAAATTACTGTTTTCTCCAAACATAAACACACTTTCTCAAGGGATCACGACCATAATTTCCCATTTGCTGGCTACTGTTACCCTTGTCACCAGGTAGAACAAGAATATTTTTAACTGTAAAACCTAGCTTCTCTGCAAGGTTAGAAAGGATTATATCTACTGAAATACTTATGCCAGAGTAACGCACATTGTCATTGACCATAAATAACAGTGCCCCAGGCTTGAGTACACGAGAGCATTCTTGTATAACGCAAGCCATTTCATAAAAGTAACCTCTCACCATCCTGGGTATTCCGTTATTATTCAATACACCTTGAAGTCTCTGATTGTCTAGATAGTTTAGTATAGCTTGTAATAAAGGTTCCGAATTTGCAGTTTCTAAAGCCAAGTTCCAATTGGGATTGAGGGCTAATAAGTCTTTCGAGCGATTTTCAACTGTACAACTTAACATCTCCTGTCGGAGATCGATTAGCTCTTTTTCAGAAACACCTAATAATGCAAGCTCTAATGCATATGTACGAGTATAGTCATATCGGTTGCAATAAGGTGGAGACGTGATAACGGCATCATAAATTGCATCTTGTAAAGTCGGTAGCAATTTAAGGCAAGAGCCTTTTAAAAGTTTAATTTTTCCTTGTGGTGGCTTAACTGAAAAAAGCTCTATCTGATGTGTAGGCGGTTCTAGATCATGAATAATTTCTGTGATTTTATGGGTAATCGCATCATCAAAATCCAGGATTTCACCTTTATTGAAAGGCTTTTTAGCTTGCCCACGACCGGAACGGTAATCCCAACGAAGATATTGCCCATCTTTGCGAGTGTAGCTGATGGACTCTAAAACACAAAGCAACGCAAAACGCAAAACTTCTCTAACTCTTTCATTTTCCTGGTAATAAGCTCCGAGGTACTGCTCAACTGATCTTCTATTTTCTGTAGAATAAGCTCCTTTTGTAATTCTAAATTCTGGTAAACAGTAGTCTTTATTAGCCTGTTTCCATATTCGTGAATCTACCCAATTTTTGAGATGTGCAAGATCGTCGGACTTAAATTCTGTGTCGATAATCTTCTTCGTTTCAATAATTTTTTGCCCAATTGGTAAGAGTTCAATACCATCGGCATCAAGTCCCAAATTACTCGCAGCAAACAAAGCCGTTCCGCTACCTGCAAAAGGATCTAGTATCTTGCCGTGATTAAGCTGGTATTTTTGAAGTAAAAGCTCAACAAGAGAAGCAGAGAAGGCTTCTTTGTACTTGTACCACCTATAAATAGGTCTTGTTTTGTTGGCTTGAAAACTGACTAAAAGCCTAGTAAGGGCAGGCTGAACTAAGAACTTGGCTTGAAAATGATGCTGTAATTGTTTATCAAGTTTATCAATTTCTCTAAGAGCGCTATTTTGCACATCAGGAGCAATGGCGGAGATGCTTGATAGACTTGCCACAAGTATTAGTCCCTATGAAAAATGGATTTACCTATTATATCAGTGGCTCCAGCAGTCCGCCGAACCTAGACTACATTGAATAGCTTCTCAAAATTGCCTACGGCAACATTGGGTTGTGCTTGGAGTATAACTAACTACAGTAGATGAGAAACAACGACTGCTACAGGACTTACGCAATCAAAAATTGTCAAACAGTGCCCGGAACGCAGTCTAGGGAAGCAAGTTACGTAATAACTTAATTCCGTGACTTTTCTAGTTATGTGAGTATTGTTTATGTGTTTTGAGTAATTCCCGTACCTGGGATGCAATTACTGGATGTGGATCATCTTCAAGTTGGGGTAATAGTTCTAGAAGAATTCTCGGAGAAGCTGTGTTGAGGTAGCAAATGGCAGCTTCACGGACAAAAACAGTGGGATGGCGTAAGCTGGTGAGAATTTCCGAAATATTGAGACGAATATGTGCAGCTTGGGCAAAATGGAAACAACAAGCTAAACTCCAGTCTGATAGTTCTTTGTCAAAAGTCAAGAGTTTACGAGTCCGATGACGAATTTCCATTTGTTGGTATTCAACAATTTTAGCTTCTACCACTTCTCGCAGCTTTTTGCTGGGTTCGCGTTTATCCAAGATGTTGAGTAAAACTGGTTTACATTCAAATGTGACAGTATGCTCTAATATTTCTAGTCCTCTAGCTAAGTTTGCTGGTGATGTAGAACGCAGATTAAAGGATGCTGCTTGCATTTTTTCTAATGGATAAACTAATTTCAGCAGTAGTAATAATCTTTCTCTGACATCAGCTTCTAAAATTAGCAATGATTGTTGAAGTATTTGACAGATTTCAGATACTTCCTGTTTTGATTGATTAGTTTTGATCAGTTCATAACTTTTCTCTCCCAAGTATTGAGTATATTGGTGTTCTTGTTGTTTTAAGTCTACATAAGCGCTATAAACCTCACCTAAAAATCTTAATTCTTCTTCAACTAATTTTTCTACCTTAGATTCGTAGGATTTGTTTTCAAAGTTGGAAATTCCTTCTTTTTGATGCCTTTTCAGTAAGCTATGAAGAATATAGTCGCGGTTGACACCTCTGGAAGTTTCTAAATTGTCCCATAGTATATCTATTGTTTCGGTTCCAGGAATTTGAGATATTGCTCTCCAAGCATATTTCCTTACAACTTCTGGTTTATATAGATTTGTCGCAACGTTGATGAGTGTGGGTAAGACTTCGCTATCGAGTTTTACTAAACATTCCATTGCTGTCAGACGAGTTGATCTGTAGTTTAATCCGGCAAACAGTGCGGGGTAGTAGTCTTCTAAACGGGTAGCGGCAATCATTTCCAGAACTGCACAGCGTACACGCAATGATTCATCTTGGAGTAAATCGGGAATTTCTAAGCGTAAAGTTTGGAGATAGATAGAGCTATTTAATGCCTTTACTGCGTTGATGCGATCGCGTTCTTGAATACTCCTTAACATTACTTGTAAACACTTGGTTGCGTCTACTTTCTGTTTGGGTGTTCCTTGACGTAATAGTAAGCTGGCAGCTGTTGCACGAATTAGTGAGTGTTGTTGAGGTTGTAAAAATTGTTCTAGTTGGTTTAAATCTGGGTTTGTTTCGGCTAACCAAACATACCGCAATGCGAGGGCAAAAATTTCGGGTGAAGTCTCTTGGTAAGAAACTTTTAAGAGTGATCTAATTTGCGGAAGATATGAGGCATTTGTCTCACCTGCCAATATTGCTTCTAAACAGAATTTTTGCAAATCTACAGGTAGGTTTACCACTAGTGGTGCGAGGATTTCCCCTGCACCGACAGGATCGATTTTGGTTAGTAATTCTACGTAGGAACGTTTGTCTAATTCACTGCTATTTTCCTTTAAAGCTTTGACAACTGCTTGCTTCAGCAAACGAACATCAAAATCACCATCTCCAAGTTGCCCTTGTCCAGCACTCAAAACTAGCAAATTCACATAATGCGATCGCAAAATCCATAGTAGAGCCAAACATGCGATCGCAATCCCGATACTAATCCCAACTAACAGCCAATTTTCTAAATTCACACTGAGATTAAATTGTGATACTAGCAACAGACTCACCACAATTATCAATCCTGCAAAACCTGCCCCGAATGACTCTGCAATTCCACCTGATAGTGTTTGCACGTAATTGCGAATCCGCTCTGGTATTGGTTGAAACAAAAGTGGGCTACTACCAATTACCAGGGTGTAACGCAGTAATTCATCTAAAAATTTGACAAACACTAGTCCCCAAAAAAAGTGAAAATTCTGGGTAATTGGAAATATATCTGTAACGATAAGCGTAATAGGTAAAAATACTGCCACAGTTACGGGTAAGCTAGCGATGGCAAAGAATACTCCAAATTTTTCGATAAATCGGCTGGAAACGAATAGCTGCATCAACAGTTCGCATAAGCCTGTTATTCCGCCAAATATTCCTAAAAAGCTAGCAATTTGGATGTTGCTGAAGCTTTGTTCCAGTTGTGTCAAGTATTGAAAATCAACTAAAACCCAAATAATTTGTAAAAGGGCAAAGAAAGCAAAAAGTAAGCGCGAATAGCGTTTAATTGGTGTAGAAAGGTGACGTGTGGAGATTGGTACTGTAGTCTTAGTTTTTCTGGCTGATTCTGGGAAATAACTCCGATATTTTTGGCTCAGATATAGCAGAATTGAGGCACCCAAAAGAATTGAGATGACTGAAACCAAGATAATATTTTTTAAGCCGAAAATACTTAGCAGCAAAGGTAAGCTAAAACCGCCGAAAATATCTGCTATTATTATGCCGCTACTAACTATCGGGTAAGCACGTTTAATTTCTCGAATATTAAATAGTTGATTTGCGGCAATGGATGTATTTAAATCGTTGAGTATATAAAATCCATCCACCCACAACCGCAGTAAAAAGATTGAAATGACTGCTAAGGATGAATACTCTAAACTCAAACACAACAAAACCAACGGTAGTAACATGCAGGGTGCTAGGAATGCAATCACCCAACGCAACGAAAACAGCTTTTGAAGTCGAGAGTACAAAAAAACCAGTAGCATACCTAACATGGCACTGGCAATATAAATCCAGGGCAACCACCTAGAACCATATTGATCGATAAACATGGCAACAGTACTATCTTCTGCCCAGCGTAGCCCAATTGATGTTAGCGTATAAAATGCCAACATTAGCCAAGTGCGATCGCTTTCTTCTGATCTAAGGTTTAATGATGCTAAAAGCTTTGTTTGAATCCGATGATGTAAAGCCAATTCCTGATTTTGTGTCATGCAGTTTTACTGGTTTCTGTAGTCACTCTCACGAAGTCGCAAAAAGCTTTGCCCTGTAAGGGTAAGATTTCTTTAGCCGAGAAAATGACTTAGTAAATAGCTGCTAGGTTTAGTTTACATATCCAAACTAAAAGTCCCAAGCAACTGAGTATTAGTTTTCCCACTCAGCGCTTAGGACTATCAGACTTATTCAAAAAGTTCGTAAATTAGGTTGTTCTGGAAAATGTCAGTAGTAGCAAGTTTAGAAAACTTTGTTGTCTACTACAAACTATACATTAGTGCGATGGTCGTTAGGGTAGCCGCTGCGCGCAAGATAGCCCTTAGACAACTACTTTGCAATATCGCACAAAACTAATTCCTTATTTCTTCGGCGAAATTAACATCATCATATTACGTCCCTCTTTTTTCGGTGCTTGTTGCACTTCACCTAGAGGTTCTAAATCATTTGCCATCCGCTTTAGCAAATGTTCGGCTAAATCGCTATGTTGGATTTCTCGTCCACGAAACATTACAGTTGCTTTGACTTTATCACCGTCTTTCAAAAAGCGCTCTGCTTGCTTGACGCGCACATTATAGTCGTGTTCTTCAATTTTGTAGCGCATCTTCACTTCTTTGACATCAGCTGTATGCTGCTTCTTCCTGGCTTCCCGCGCCTTTTTCTCTTGCTCAAACTTATATTTCCCGTAGTCCATGATGCGGCAAACTGGAGGGTCTGCTTTATCACTCAATAGTACCAAATCTAGCTCCTTTTCTTCGGCTAGACTTATCGCTTCTTGGGGGGTCAGAATTCCCAATTGGCTGCCATCAGTGTCAATTACTCGAATTTTCGGAAAGCGAATACGTTCGTTTATTTGGGGTAAATCGCGACTTCTTTTTTTCTCGATCACAGGCATGTATTATTAACGGGGGAGTTGTTTGTTAAGATTTTGGCTTGGTTTTGAGTTTTGTGTCTGTGAAACACAATCCTGAATTAGCTCAGAGCTAACGTCAGAACCCATATATATAGATTAACTAATCTATTAACTAATCTACAAAATTAATTCTGAATCGTTATACTTGTCATTTTACTCACTCTGAGTTAATTCGGCTTTAATTGTTAATGTTAGTTACATAATCCATAGTAACAATTTTTTGGTGGTTGTGAAGGCAGGGTTTTCACTACTTTGATCCGAAGCAGGGATTTATCTGGCTTTTCGATAACATAGTGATTAAAGCATCAAGTGAGAGTAAGCAGTGACTAGCGTAGTGGCATGGCAGCAGCGAATTGGTAATCAAAGGGATTGGGTTTGGCGAGGCTGGCGAATCCGTTATACTTACATCCGTTCGCAGCCAAGTAATCGTCATAAAACTCCGTTAATTTTGCTACATGGGTTTGGGACTTCTATTGGTCATTGGCGACATAATTTAGAGGTTTTGAGCGAACACCACACAGTATATGCACTGGATATGTTGGGATGGGGCGCGTCAGAAAAAGCACCAGTTAATTACAGTGTTAGTCTTTGGGCTGAACAGGTTTATGAATTTTGGCAAACATTTATTAAGGAACCTGTAGTTTTGGTGGGCAACTCTTTAGGCTCTTTAGTATCTTTGAGTGCTGCGGCTAAGTATCCAGAAATGATGAAAGGGCTGGTGATGTTGAGTTTACCAGATCCATCCTTAGAACAGGAGGCAATTCCACCATTTTTACGACCTGCTGTTGCCACAATTAAGAATTTTGTCGCTTCTCCCCTATTTTTAAAGCCTTTATTTTATTTTTTGCGACAGCCGGGAGTGCTGCGACGGTGGGCTGCGATCGCATATGCTAACGGTGAGGCTGTTACTGATGAATTAATCGAAATTATCGCTGGACCCCCCCAAGATAGAGGTTCTGCTAGAGCTTTTTCAGCTTTATTTAAGGCAAGTATCGGAGCTAATTTTAGTCCTAGTGTCAAACTTTTGTTACCAAATTTAACAATGCCAATGCTGTTGATTTGGGGGAAAAAAGATCGATTTATCCCCCCTGCGCTAGGTTTATTGTTTGCCAAATACAACGAAAATTTGGAATTACTGGATTTAGAAGATGTGGGACATTGCCCCCATGATGAATGTCCGGAGGAAATTAACCGGATACTTCTAGAATGGTTGGATAAGGATGATTTCCACAGGTATAGGGACATTAGTTGACAGTGAACAGTTGTTGTACTGCAAGCCTTTCGCTATTAGCCTTTAAGTCTAATGCGAATGCGCTAGAGCGATTTAGGAAGTCCAGTTTATAGACGTTTTTGGTATAGTTATTAGGCTTTGACGGCTAACTCGAAGTCCTCAAGCCGAACCTTGTTAACTGAACATGGGGAGTAAGTGATGAAAAATCGAGTTTTAATTCTTGGGGGAAGGGGAAGAATTGGCAGTAGTGTAGCTGCGGATATTCTGACACATACCGATGCAATGGTGACAATTACGGGCAGAAGTGAGGCAAATAACCAAAATTTGGGCGAAAAAACTGAATTTTTGGTTTTAGACTTAGCAGAAGTGGAAAAATTAGAGAGTATCATTGCATCTTCTAATTTAGTCATACACTGCGCGGGTCCTTTTCATTACCGTGATGCAAATGTTCTTAAACTCTGTATTGCTGCTGGGGTAAATTACTTAGATGTGAGCGATCACCGTTCTTTCACCACCAAAGCTTTAAAATATCATGATGCGGCGGTTAATGCAGGTGTGACAGCAATCGTGAATACGGGAATTTTTCCCGGAATTTCTAATAGTATGGTACGGCATGATGTCGAACAATTCGACATTGCCGAAAAAATTCATTTAAGCTACTTGGTAGCTGGTTCTGGTGGTGCAGGAATTACGGTGATGCGAACAACCTTTTTAGGTTTGCAAAACCCCTTCACCGCTTGGGTAGATGGGGAATGGCAAACAGTGAAACCCTATACAAAACGGGAAGATATTGTTTTTCCAGCACCCTATGGAAGAGGTGGAGTTTACTGGTTTGATATGCCAGAAACTTTGACATTACCAGCAGCTTTTCCCACAGTGAAAAGCGTAATTACCAAATTTGGTTCTATTCCCGATTATTACAACCATCTCACTTGGATAGCGGCACATATTTTCCCTAAATTCTGGATTCAAAGTCAGATGGGGGTAGAATTTTTATCTACAGTTAGCCACAAAATGACCAACTTTACCGACCAATTTAGTGGCATTGGAGTTGTAGTGCGAAGCTTGCGCGACGTAAGTCGTTCGCATGTCACCGGAAACAAGGATGGAAAACAATCTACCTACTGTTCTACTTTAACCCATGACAACACCGCAGTTGCCACCGGATATGGTACAGGTACAATTGCCGAACTAATATTAACAGGTGCTCTCAATCAACCTGGGGTGCATACAACCGAGTCAGCATTACCCACGCATTTATTTACACAGGCAATGCAAAGTCGAGGAATCAACATTAGTTCTCACTGGGTTTAATCAGTTAGCAGTTATCAATTATTAGTGATTTTTTCCTATTTGCTGTTTACTGTTCCCTAACTTCAAGAGAAGTCAATTGTATCCACAAACTCTAAAATTTCAACTTTGATGCTTTCTGCTTCTTCTGCTGGTGAACCAGGTATATCACCTTCAAAAAAAGTTCGCTGACTACTAGCGATATAGAGAAAATCCGCAACTACAAAAGCAAGTAATCCTCTATATGCATCTAAGCGGCTACCATTGCCATTATTCTCCTGTTTTGACATGGTGGAACCTTCTGGCATATTCACAATAGCAAAATATGCGCCATCCATGACATCAACACAATATTCAGTATATTCAACAGTAGATTTAGGTAGATTAGAAACTATTGCTTGGGGAATGTATTTTTCTAATAAAATCGATTGTAAATATTCTTCTAATTCATTCGATTCTAATTCTTCTGCTTGTTCAGGAGGAATTGCGTAATAATCAATTCGTAACAAGGTGCCAAAATCATCAGTAAAGCTGACTGTTCCATCTTGGCTTTGGATATTACCTCCTTCTTCGATATCTACGGGGATAAGTACCGAAAAGTTACCTAAAGGCGATTCATATATATCATCATCGGTATTTCCATCGGCATTTGCACCTGGAACATCTATATCTTCATCATCTTCCAGTTCTTCAGCTTCTTCAAAAGCTGCAATAACTTCTTTGATTACCTCCTGTGCTTCTTCCTCTTCTACATCGAGAATTTCTTGTAACTCCTTCACCAAAACCATTTTGGCTTTAGGAATCAAAAATTCATCTTCATCAACTAAAACACTTACACCTGCGGCAAAACCATCTAAAATTAGTTCATCCGTCAAAGAAGCACTAGCACAGTTGAACAATGCTCCTAAACCTTCATCTTCGGCGATGGCAACGAGTTTATCAACGGTTTCCAGTAATTCATCATCGGAATATTCGTCGAACAGTTCAAACCCAGTTAGGATATCACCGATCATTTCCAAATTAACATTATCAATCCCAGTATCAACCGCCATGGTTACGACTGCGATCGCTGCAACTGCTTCTTCCTCATTTAGCGACTCGTTAGATTTATCTTCCGATAGAAAAATCTGATCATATTTACCCATAAATTACTCTCCCCAAAATTAATAGCTCTCCAGTGATATGTAGTGTACTGGACTTCAGCTAGCAAAGTTTTGAGAACTTTATAAATTATCATGTGATATTCATAAGTTTTAATTATGTGGTTCTGATGGGAATACATCCTATTTATCTCTATTTTCTGATTCCTCGTTATAAATACCTAATTAATCGGATAATATAAACTCGTGATTTTTAAGGAAGATATTAATGGGTCGCGCAAAGAAGGTTGTTCTAGCATATTCTGGTGGAGTTGATACATCTGTATGTATTCCTTATCTCCAACAGGAATGGGGTGTTGAAGAAGTGATTACTCTTGCTGCTGATTTGGGGCAAGGTGACGAGCTAGAACCAGTTCGGGAAAAAGCGCTGAAATCGGGTGCAGTGGAATCATTGGTGATGAATGTGCAGGAAAGCTTTATTCGGGATTATGCTTTCCCGGCAATTCAAGCTAATGCACTATATGAAAATCGTTATCCCCTAGGAACAGCTTTAGCTCGTCCACTGATTGCGAAGATATTGGTGGAAGCAGCTGAGAAATATGGTGCGGATGCGATCGCACATGGTTGTACTGGTAAAGGAAATGACCAAGTACGCTTTGATGTATCGGTAGCAGCTTTAAATCCGAATTTGAAGATTCTCGCACCAGCCAGGGAATGGGGAATGAGTCGGGAAGAAACCATTGCCTATGGTGAACGGTTTGGAATTCCTTCACCAGTGAAAAAATCATCTCCCTACAGTATTGATAAAAACCTTCTAGGTCGTAGCATTGAAGCGGGTATGTTGGAAGATCCGACATTTGAACCCCCCGAAGAAATCTATGAAATGACAAACGCGATCGCGCAAACTCCAGATACCCCAGAATACCTAGAAATTACATTTACTCAAGGTATTCCCACCAGTGTCAACGGAGAAGTCCTCAATCCGGTTGCTTTAGTTGAAAAACTCAATCAAATTGTCGGCAACCATGGTATTGGACGCATCGATATGATTGAAAATCGCCTAGTCGGCATCAAATCACGGGAAATTTACGAATCTCCCGCAATGGTAGTGTTAATTCAAGCACACCGTGATTTAGAAAGTCTAACTTTAACAGCCGATGTCACTCAGTATAAACGCGGAATTGAAGATACATACACTAAATTAGTTTACAACGGCTTGTGGTACAGCCCGTTAAAAACAGCCTTGGATGCCTTTATTCAAAAGACACAGGAACGTGTTTCTGGTACAGTCAGGCTGAAACTGTTTAAAGGTAATGCCACCATCGTCGGACGTAGTTCCGAAAATAGCCTGTATACCCCCGATTTAGCTACATACGGGGCTGAAGATCAATTTGATCACAAAGCAGCCGAAGGTTTCATTTACGTTTGGGGATTACCAACCCGGATTTGGGCAAAGGGCAATCAGTAAATAGGTATTACTGAATCAGGGTAAGGATCTAGAAAGCGGGTAATGGAAAACTCGCTTTCACTGATGTATAGTTTGTGACTTATGTGTACACATAAGTCCAAAAGATCTTAGTCATAGCAACAGACATCTCGGTTAGGACATAAAAAGTACCTAGAAGAACAGGAAACGAGGAACACGGAAATATAAATGTCCTAACGACTATGGCTACCGCCATAAGTGAAAATTATCCTAATAAAATGACTTGCCTGTACGCATAGCTTTTGTACGCAGCACTTTGAATTCTCAAGCCAGCTAAATAGGCAATTAAATTTTCTTATCAATTTTGGACTCGACCATACTATATTTCTGCGTCAAGAGTTTAAGAATCAATTAAAATTATATTATCTACTGATTATCTTGGACACTGGAATGAATTCATTGATTCTAGAAATATAGAATTTATGAATTTTAAATTTCATCAGTGTTATTTGTCTTTTCTTCGCAAATAAGAGTTTAATGAAGAGAGTATAATGGATATAGAAAATATACTTGCAGAAAATTTAGTAAAATCAGGGCTGATTGAAGAAGAACAATTACAGTACGCAACAAGGCAAAAGTATATCACTGGAAAAGATCTCGAAGAAGTTTTAGTAGAAGAAGGTTGGATTAAAGTTAAAACAATAATCTATCTAAAAGAAAATTTGATTTCCTTGGCGAAAAATAAGAATCAATTAGCAACACAAGATAGTCTCAAATATAATAATTTGACCATTAATCTTTCTGCTAAATATGTTTTCAAAGTCCTTTTGACTACTATATGTTTTTTTCTATTTGCGAATCTGCTCGGTCAATTCAGCCAGTACTTTGTTCCTGATTTCTTTTTGCGTGACTCTTTCACAAGGGCATTCAATCTTGATGGAGAATTGAACATCCCAGCGGTATATTCAGCATTAACCTTACTACTTTCTTCAATTATTCTCAGCTTCATTAGTTACATTAAAAATAGTAGACATGACCCCTATACTAATTACTGGAGAGGATTATCAATTATCTTCGCTTTTCTATTTTTTGACGAATTAGCTAGTTTACATGAAACAATGGTGGAACCTGTAAGAACAGCATTAAACACCAGAGGTATTTTGTATTTTGCTTGGGTTATTCCTGGTAGTATTGGCGTATTAATTTTTCTCCTAATATTTTTGAAGTTTATTATTAATCTTCCTCCGAAAACGCGAAAATCTTTTGTAATTGCTGGCACCACTTACATCGCTGGTACAATAGGCTGTGAACTTATAGGTGGTTATATTTCTGATGTATACACAGAACAGTCTATCTTTTATGTATTTGCATTTAGCTTAGAGGAATTTTTGGAAATGCTAGGAGTAACTATTTTCATTTATGGACTTTTATCGCACATCAGTTCTTTTAGCAATGATTCTATTTTGACAATAAAAATTCCTACCAGAAAATTAAAAACTGTTTAAAGTTTTGTCATTGCCTAGCTTGCGTCTTCGTAAGGCAGAAGCGTAGCATAAGCGGCTTGTCGCAGACTAGCATAAGCCCGTAGGGCTGGCTACGCCTACTCACAATCTTGTCAAAATAGACAAACAAGCTTTTTGTCTATTTTGTAGATGCAAATCGGCTTACCGGAGAGTATGGTTGGCTTATTTACCCCGAACTATACTAGTGCAATATAGCCAGAATCAACCACACTAAGGTTAAAGTGCTAAGATAGCTTTCTAACTACAGGTAGCTACTTATTTAGAATATGGGAAAATATTTGCTTCCGAAATTGCTAAAATATGGTGATTACCGCTCTCATGCTGGGTATAAATGAATAAGCAATTAAATGCAGAACTTTCTCAAGAAATAGCTAAAACGACTAAAAGTAAAGCTAAAAAACCATTTGATGGTGCCTATAAAGCAGCATTGATCACTGATAATGCAACCTATGTACAAGGCTTTTTAGTATTTTCAGGGCAACCATTTCGTCCAATTGAACATGCATGGATTGAGGTAGAAGATCAGATAATCGATCCGACTTTTCCACACTTTAATCGTAAACCTGAAGATTTGTCTTATTTCCCTGCACACAGTATATCTGTAAGTGAACTCAAAGAAATTGTCGATGAATCGAAAGAAGATTACCCCGAAGATGATCCTTTACCTGTATACGGAGATGCACCATACGATTATTATGGGGATATTATGCTAGGTGGTAAAAACTATTTAGAGGCTTATCAAGCAGCAGAAGTAAAATGTCGAGAGGTTAATAAACCAATTACTGATAATAATTAAAATAGTTCATATTTACTTATATTAACAGATACATGAACACGCTTCAGTTAAAGAAAAATGGTAGGAATAGGGAGCATCCTAGTAGTTTGCCAAGATAAAAATGACGGTTGTAGAGACGTAGCACTGCTACGTCTCTACAAGATTTTGGATCTGTACATAACCGTGAAAATAAATTTGACAGACTACTAGTTTTGTAATTTTCCCTTAACTGAACCCTATCGGGCTATAATCTACTTTGGATTTCCCCTGCTAAATCATCAATTAAAACTTCTACTTGCTCTCTAGTTCTTAAATCTTTGAGCATAGATTTATTTGCTGCTGCTTCTTCAGAACCAATAATTACGCAGAGTTGAATTCCCTGCTTTTCTGCTAACTGAAATTGTTTCCCTAATTGACGCTGCTCAAAATTTGTAATTACATTAATTCCAGCTTTTCTGAGTTGTTGAGAAACACTCAAATATACCGACATCAAATCAGATTGCATATTCATCACCATCACCTGTGCTGGAGTTGGAGGTAAGGGATTGAGAATTCCAGCTTTTAATAATCTACTAATTAATCGAGTTAATCCAATAGAAATACCAACACCGGGCATTTTTTCACCCAAAAACGTCCCAACTAATTCCTCATACCTACCACCAGAACAGATGCTTCCCAATGCTTCGTGACCAATTAATGTGGTTTCGTAAACTGTTCCCGTATAATAGTCAAGTCCGCGAGCAATTGATAAATCTATGCGGAAGCGATTTTCAGAAACTCCTAAATTCCGAACTCCATTAATTACAGTTTCTAATTCGCTAACTCCCAAGCTAAATAATTCAGCTTCGGGTATTTGTTGAATAAAATATTTCAACTTATCTAACATTTCATCAACAGAACCATTGATGTTCACAAAGTCAATTACTTTTTGAGAATTATCGAGGGAAATTCCAACTTTCTCTAATTCTTGCTTAACCTTCGCTTCGCCAATTTTTTCTAAATTGTCAATTATAGCAATACAAGCTTTAATTTTGTTACTTTCAACTCCCACCGATTCAAAAAAACCAATGAGAATTTTACGGTTATTGATGCGAATTACAAAATCACCAATATTAATTGCCTCAAAAATCTGGGAGATAATCGCAGGCATTTGGGCATCATATAATAAGCTTAATTCTTTTCTACCAACTACATCAATATCGCATTGACGAAATTGCCGAAAACGTCCATCTTTTGCCCTTTCACCACGAAACACCATATCCATTTGATATCGGGCAAAGGGAAAATTTAAACTGTTTAAATTTCTAGCAATATATGCAGCTAAAGGTACAGTTTGATCAAATTTTAATGCCCGTGCTTCAGAATCTTTAGCGAGAGAACTATCCTTAGATTCACCAGCTTTATCCTTCTGTGCTTGGAGATTTGGCGGTAACAGCGGGCTAATTGCATAGATAATATTATCACCTTGATTCCCCTTAGCTTGGAGAACTTCTAATCTTTCGATTGCTGGGGTTTCTATAGGTGTAAATCCATAACTTTCGTAGATTTTGCGAATTGTATCAAGTAAATATAATTCTAGACGTTTTTCACTGGGGAGAAATTCGGGAAAACCGCTAGGAGTTGAAAAGTTAACTTTATCTATCTTGGACATTTTCAATTGGGAACTTACAATAGGAGACAAGAATATTTGGGGAGACTGGGTTAAACCTAAATATAGCAGACTAATCTAACTAGATATTAGGGCTTCTAGCACAGATGCGATCGCTATCATCAAAATCATCAGATAAATAGGGGAATTAAGCTCCCTCCTCCCAAGCCTATCCATTATAAACGTCTTTGTTAACAGCAGCTTCGACAAAAGCCAGAAATTGGATGTTTTTTTTAGACGAATAGCTGAAAATGAAGACTATTAACGTCTAATCAGGTTTTATAGTGCCAAATCCCTTTGTTCTAGGGAGTTACAAATACGCTTAATTAATTCTGCTCCAACTACAGGTTTATTGATATAATCATCTGCACCTGCATCAAATACCTTTTGAATTACCTTAGTATCAATATTTCCAGTCAAAAATAAAATCGGTAAGTAATTCCATTGATTATGGTGACGCAATATTTGACATAACTCAATTCCATCAAAATTAGGTATTTGAATATCAAGAATCAACAAATCAGGATTAATTTTTTCTACTTGTTCCCAAAAAAACTGGGGATTAGCAAGGGTGAAAACTTTAAAACCCCAAGGTTCCAAAAGTTCTTGTAGTAGTTGTAAAATTAACTTATCATCATCCAAAATCATGATTTTTGCTTTCGCAGCTTTAGATTGATCAACTATTGCAGTCTGATTTGTTCTGCTGCTTAAGCTACGGGTGGCATTATTTTGAACTAGCGATCGCAAGAATTTTGCTTGATTTATGAGTAAATTAATTTGCTCTGATTTTAAAGTTTTCTTATCTTCAAGAATACTTTCAATTTTCCGAGCGATTTTAGTCGCTTTAGGAAAATTAATAATTGATAGAGAACCAATTAATTTGTGAGCTTTCTGTTTCGCAGAAATTCGAGATTTGTTTGACAAAGACCCATTTTTGAATTCTTGCATTGCTTGAATCAATGCTTGGATTTGAGCAATAATTACTGATTGGCTATCTTCCAATACAACATTGGAGGTTGATTGTTCATTAATAACATGATCTTCCCCACTAGTAATTTGCACTTCTTGTAATTCTGGATTCAGACGATAACCCATTCCATATAATGTCTCAATTATATTTTCCGCACCAGCAGCCTTAAGTTTATTTCTTAACCTCTTAACTAAAGTTCTCACTGTATCACTACTTGCGGCTTTATCATCTAAAGACCATAGCTGATTAAGAATAACACTTTGACTATGAATTGCTTGTTGATTCTGCATGAATAATTCCAGCAAAGCATATTCCTTGAAAGTTAAATTCAGGAGAGTATCTCCATACTTAACTTCACAGTGATTGGAATTAAGCTGTAGATTTCCCCAAAGTAAAATCGGAGATACTTTTACAACCTTACGACGCAAGAGCGCCCGAATGCGTGCAGATAATTCTGCTAACGGTTCGGATTTGACAACGTAGTCGTCTGCACCTGCATCTAAACCAATAACCTTATCATCACTTAAACTTCTTACAGTTAGAAGTAATATAGGAATTTGCAAACCTTCAGCACGCAATTGCCGACAAAAGCTAATGCCATCTATCTTAGGCAGTATCACATCTAATACTATCAAATCATAGCCACTAATCTTGAGAAAATCACGAGCTTCTAAGGCATCTTTGGCAATATCTATAATGTAATATTGGTCAACTAATTTTGCTTTTAGCAGTTGAGAGAATGATTCATCATCATCTACAAGAAGAATTCTCATTATTAAATGGTACTTGAAAATAATCTATATCTTTTCCTTAGTATATTTGAAAAAATGCCCAAATCCAGGCAATTTTAAGAAATTTGTATAAAGACCTTTAGTAGAATAAAACCATCAGCCCTTTTGAAGAATACTATATTTTATGGTTAGGCTTTGCAGGATAGCACCAGTGAGTGCTTTATATGACTTGAGCTTTCTGCAATAGTGGGAAGATTTGCCATCAAATGAGAGTAGCGGTAGTTTCTTTTCAGCACTTCTGGGATACTTACGAAACGATTTCAGAGTGTAGTATAACGCTACAAAAAAGATGTGATTCTGTTTTTTAACTTTGAGCGAACCTCCTTTTGGAATCTCTAGAAGTTAGAACTCTGATACCATATGGACTTTAGGTTTTATATCAGAATAAAAATCGTATCATGACAAGAGCCACACCCTATTGATAATATTTCCGTATATCGCAAATCTGGAGAAGTTACAGGTAATGTTCCTACTTCTTGACAATCCGCACCAGAAACTTGCTTCTTGATATCGTAATGCTCAAGGAAAAATTCAGTTAGTTGCAGGTAAATCTTCTGTCCAAGTGCAACCGTCTTTAAGTTGTGCGGCACTTCCTAAGAGCTAACTACTGCATTCACAGCAGAATCATTTTTCAAATAACCGTCTTCCATATAGATAATCTTATCAGCAATATCTAAAATCCGGTTATCATGGGTTACTAATAAAATTGTGCAACCTTGTTCTTTTGCTAATTTTTGCATTAACTCTACCACATCGCGTCCAGATTTTTTATCAAGTGCAGCAGTCGGTTCATCTGCAAGGACAATTTTCGGTTTACCAACTAATGCACGGGCAATGGCAACTCGCTGTTTTTGTCCTCCTGATAAGTCATCTGGGTAATAATTAATCCGATTACCTAAACCTACAAGTTCCAACATTTCTTGAGAACGGCTAATCATTTCTGCTGGAGAAATGTGTTTATGAAGTTCTAAACCCATCCGTACATTTTGTAAGGCTGTTAAGCTACCATGTAAATTATGAGCTTGGAAGATATATCCGTTATTTCTTCTTATTTCTGTTAATTGTTTCTCATTTGCACCACAAAGTTCTTTTCCTAATACTTTTAAACTACCTTCTTGGGCAGAACGTAAACCACCAGACAAAGTTAATAATGTTGTTTTGCCAGAACCAGAAGGACCAGTCATAATGATGATTTCACCAGCGTTTATTTCTAAGGTTATATCAAACAAAACTTGTTTACGTAATTGACCTTTTCCAAAGTAGTGATTGAGATTGTTGACAGAAATAATGGGTTGAAAATTAGAATTATTTAGCATGATAATATCTTTTATTTTTTTGTAAATAAATAGTTAAATTATCCCAAATTAAAACATGTCAGCAGGGTCGGCAGATTGTAGTTTTTGAGTTGCGATCGCACCAGAGAATATACAAATAATTAAAGTTAAAGCAAACACAAATATTGCTCGTGCCAGTGACATATATATCGGCAAATTTGTCGCGTTTGCCGCTAATTGATAAAGACCTAAAGGGATAATAAATCCGGGGATAAAACCAATTGTGGCTATAATGATTGCTTCTTCAAAAATCACCCCCAGTAAATAATTATTGTCGTACCCCATTGCTTTAAATGTTGCATATTCTTTCAGATGAGAATTTACATCAGTGGAGAGAATTTGATAAACGATAATTACACCAATCAAAAATCCCATCGCCACACCAAAGCCAAAAATAAAAGCAATTGGACTTTCTTTTTTTAGTACATCTTCTTCAAATTGAGCAAACTCTGCACGAGTCATAACTTTAACGTCATTTTGCAGATGTGCTTTAAGTGCTGTTGCTACTTGAATTGGATCGGAACCTGGTTCAATATAAATTAAACCAACATTTACACTGCCGACTTTTTGTCGGGGAAATAAGCGGAGAAAATTATCTTCACTGGAAAGCAAAATACCATCAGCAGCAAAGGAAGCACCGAAACTAAATAAACCATTGACGGTGATAGTTCGCTTCTCAATTTCTGTTGAAATTTCTTTCCCAGCTTCGACTTGAGCATAAAGTTCTTTGTAATCTCCCCTAGCTTTTCTATCAAATAGGAAGCTATCAGGTAATTGAATTTTATCTAACTGAGCGTTCGCTTCTGGTATATTTAAAGCTGGAATTGCTGGGTTAAATCCAATTGCTTGTACTTGAACTTTTTTTCTGGTTTGGGGATTCCTCCACGATACCATTCCGATGTACATTGGTTCGGCTGCTTTGACTCCAGGTACATCAGACGCATCAAATAATCTGCTTCGGGGAAATGTGGAGATATTTTGGGTATTTTTTGCTTGGGGACTAATTAGAACGATATCGGCTATTATATTTCGATTTAGGCGAGTATTGCTGTCAAATAATGCACTTTGAAAACCTAATTGCATAAACATGAGAATATCAGCAAAGGCAGTCCCGGCAAGTGCGACAATAAAGCGTCCTTTATGACGTTTTAGCTGTAGTAAACCTAAGGGAGTACGACGTTGAAATTGTTGGATGAATCCTAGCATAATGATTTTGGATTTTTCGAGATATTATTTGTAAGTCTCTAGTACAAGAAGGCAGGAGGAATAAAACCCATAAAACAAGCTTTTTGTCTGGTTACGATGGTAGGTTGATTTCCGCCGTGCTGTACTAGTTAAAAGTAGTTTGGATGTAGTGGAATGGAATTAAGCGCAACATTGTTATAGGACTCACATTTGATTTCTGAAATACACGTAGGGTGCTATACACACCCTACAATGATTGATGTAAACATGAGGAAATATCTATATTTATAGTTCAAAAATTGCTTTGACTTGTAAATTCGTAAACTTAGCAGCTTTTTGACTCGATTCCTCATCCAACTGCACACGAACTTCTACAACTCTGGAATCAATATTATCACTAGGGTCGGCGTTAATCACATTTTGACGTTGAATTTGCCAACCAATTAAATCAACTTTTCCCTGTAATTCATTCGGTAAGGAATTACTAACTATCCGGACTTTTTGACCTTCTTTAATTTTACTAATATTAGTTTGATAAACTTCGGCAGTTACAATCATTTGCTTAACTTGCCCAAGTTCAATAATGCCATCATTAGAAACAGTTTCCCCAGGACGAGTATGAACTTTGAAAACGACACTATCCTTTGGTGCTTTCACAAAAGCTTGCTCAAAATTCGCTTTCGCTTCCTTCTCTGCTGCTACTGCTTGCTTTAATTCGGCTGTTACTGCGGCAATATCCACTGGACGTACTTCAGTAATTTGACTGAGGGTTCCTTGTGCTGAACTTACTTGCTTACCACTGGTTGCTTCAATCCGTGCTAACACAGCTTGAGCTTCAGTTATTTGCTTACTTCCTGTAGCTGTAATTCTCTGTAAATTAGCTTGAGCTTCACTTATTTGTTTGCTAGCAGTGCTTTCGGTTCTAGCTAATACTGCTTTCGCTTCATTCAATTGTTGAATTAATGTATCTACACTTAAGCGTTTTGTGTCATATTGAGATTGCGCGATCGCACCTGCTTTGTATAGCTGATTATACCGTCGTAATTCCACTTGTGCGTTATTTAATTCTGCTTCTAACCTTTTAATTGTTGCAGCTTGAGCTTTTTTATCTCCTTCTAATTGTGCTTCCAACCTTGCTAAAGTAGCTTTCTGTGCAGATTTATCTCCCTCCCATTGTGCTTCTAACCTTCCTAGAGTTTCCCGTTGCGCTCTTTCTTCACCCAAAGATTGCGCTTGAATCCGACCAATTTCGCCTTTTTGCGCGTCAATTTCCCCAGTTTTCGCTCCTGCTTGCACTTTGGCTAAATTTGCTTGGGAAACTTTGACTGCTTCTTGGGCTTTTTCATACCCTGCTTGGAGTTTGTCCCGACTATCCAAGATTGCAACTATCTGTCCTGCTTTTACCTCATCACCCTCAGAGACTAATAGTTTTTCTACCCGCTGAGTTCCTTGAGATGCTGGTGCAGAAAGTTTAATTACTTCTCCTTTAGGTTCCAGTTTACCTAGTGCTGTCACAGTTTTAATTTCTGGAAGAACTACTTGCTCCTTTTCCTTGACTGGTTGTAATACTTGGCTGTTGATAACTTGAGACAACAGCAATCCTCCCAACCCGAAACTTGCAGCAGCACCAAGTATGACGAAGCGTCTAGGCTTGATATTAGACAAGATAGAAGGATTTACAGATGTATTTTTTAACATTTTCCCCTCTTTGTAGGCTAAACTACGAGATAAGTAAACTCAATCGTTTAGTTATTCTACTAAACTAAACAGTACAGTAAATTTTGTCAAGGTGTATATTGAAAATTTATGCAGCACAGAGAAGAGGAATAAATTGTAACTATGGCAAAACAACTAAAGAAACTAGATACGCGGCGACTTCCTCCACCACAGGCATCGCAAAATAAAATTGACGCTATCCTACAAGGAGCGATGGAGGAATTTTTGACCCATGGTTTTGCTGCAACCAGTATGGATAGAGTCACAGCAGCAGCAGGTGTATCAAAGGCAACTGTTTATAGCTATTTTCAAGATAAAGAAACGTTATTTATTGCTTTAATTGAGCGGTTAGTGGCAACTTGTGAGGATGTGCTGAATCCAGAAAATTCAGAAGTATTTGCGGGGGAACCTCGGGAAGTTTTGGCGAATTTGGCACATAATTTTTTAAATCACAAGGAGAAGAGTGTTAGTGATAAGCCAGAATTATTAGATTTAATGCGCTTAATGATTGCTGAATCGGGAAGGTTTCCGACGTTAGCACAGCATATGGTACGCAATCGAGATAAACAGTTTGTTCAAGTCGTTAGTCAGTATCTGCGATCGCGTCCAGAATTGCAACTAACAGATCCGGAAGCAACAACCAGGATATTTTTAGGGACTTTGATCCATTTTCTTATGGTTGAGTATATGCTTCAAGCTGGCGAAATTTTGCCAATGGAGCGAGGAAGGTTGATTGACTGCTTGGTTAATTTGATTACTTGTCAGCAAGCAACGGATGGGGAAAAGCATTCAGCAATTAAAGATAAATCCTCACGACGCAAGCGTTCTAGTTCCGGGAAGTTTGAACGGGATTATGCGGAACCAAAGCGTTTGAGATCGATTCGACTTACCGATACTGCTTGGGAAAATTTGGATAAAATAGCTCAAAATAATAACCTGACTCGTACAGAATTGATTGAACTTTTAGCACGGGGTGAGGAATTAGGCTAAGTTCATTTCTGTATATACATGGACAAAGGAAATATAGTTCAATGCTAAAATTATTTTGAATTGGCACCATTAATTACTAGAGGTGACAAAAATGGTACTACAAACAGAGAAACGTTCCTACACCACAGAAGAGTATTTGCAACTTGAGGAAAAAGCAGAATTTAGAAATGAATATATAAACGGGGAAATCAGACCAATGACTGGAGGAACTACCAATCATAATAAAATTGCTGGAAACTTTTACAAAAAATTTCCAGACAATATCAATGGTCAAGATTATGATACATATATCAATGATGTCAAACTTTGGATATCTCAATTTCAAATATATACATATCCCGACATCATAATTATTCAAGGTGAGCCTGTATATCAGGGAAGCAAGAAAATAACGGTTACAAATCCCCTAGTTATCATTGAAGTTTTATCAAACTCTACTAAAAATTATGATAAGGTAGACAAGTTTAAGTATTACCGTTCAATCCCCAGTTTCCAAGAATATATATTAATCGATCAGTATAGTTTTTCAATTGAACAATACAGTAAACAAGCTGAAGCACAATGGCTTTTCCAGGAATATGAAGGTGAAGATACTGTTTTGAAGTTAAATTCGGTTGATTTTCAAATTGCTTTGAAAGATATATATGCAAAAATAAATTTTGAAGATAGCGAAGAGTAAAGAAGTTTGGAAATTACTTTATAAAACCTTATCCATGTTGAAACCTGGAGTTTATTAGTTCTCAAATATGTCATTGCGTAGACGCGTAGCATAAGCCCGTAGGGCTGGCTATGCCTACTCACAATCTTGTCAGAAAACGAAGGTTTTCAAGCTAGACGAGGTTTCATACACCAGTTGCGTCAGTCCTAAAAGTATCACATAGGATGATGTGGTTATTTTTAACTTCGATTAGAGTAAAAGCTATTGATATTAAGTCGCTTTCCCTTCAAAAGGTGTTTGGTGTGATTCAGCGTTTCCCGAAAATTTTGACTAGTAACTGGGTAATTCTCAGCTTAATTTGGTTTGCGGGTGCGTTATGCGATCGCATTTGGTTTGAATTAGATAATTCTACACCAGGTTGGGATCAAGCTGACTACCTCACGGGGACGTTAAATTATCTACAAGCTCTCCAAACTCCACGCTGGGGTGATAATGAATGGTGGCGAAGTTTATGGTTGCTATCGTCGAAGATTCCCCCGTTAACTTATATTTTAGGGGCTTGGGTTCAAAATATTTTTGGGACTGGTGAAGATCAAGCAACTTTGGTAATGTTGCTATTTAGTGCGGTGTTATTAGCTTCAGTTTTTGGTTTGGGGAAGCTGTTATTTAACGAAACTGTAGGTTTAGTTGCAGCGGGATTATGCCAAATTTTACCAGGACTTTATCGATATCGTCTTGATTTCCTTCTCGATTATCCCTTAGCTGCGGCGGTAACTTTGAGTTTTTTTTGCTTGATATTGTGGGAAGAAAGGGAGAGAGGGAGAGAGGGGGGAAAACTATTTATAAATTGGATTTTTGCCGTAATTTTTGGTATTTCCCTGGGTTTAGCTTTATTACTGAAGCAAACTGCCATCATTTTTCTATTTACACCTATAGTTTGGATTGGTTTGGGGTGTTTGTGGAAACGCAAATGGATTAAATTACTCCAACTTATTACTGGTTTGTGGGTATCTAGCTGGATATTTGGTGGTTGGTATCGCACCAACTGGTTAACTGTGTTGACATCGGGAAAAAGGGCAACAATTGATTCAGCGATCGCAGAAGGTGACGCGCCCTTGAATACAATAGAAGCATGGACTTTTTATTGGCAGCAATTACCGCATCAAGTTAGTTTGCCTTTATTGTTAATTCCAATTTCGGTGCTACTGCTATTTTGGGGACGTAGAGGAATATCAAAAGCATATATAAAAAGATTAGAACAAAGATTTAAATCACTTCAGTTACCAATAGTTTTCCTAGTTGGTGCCTATTTTTTATCATCTCTAAATGTGAATAAGGATGATCGTTACGCAATACCTTATTTACCTGTACTATCAGTATTTTTAGCATACGCTTTAACTCGAAGTCAAAGCTTACTGGGAAAGCGAATACGCTGGGGTACCTTGGTTGTAGGGATTTTGCTGATGTTATTTAACTTATTTCCCGTAGGTGGTGGAATTGGCAATGTATTAACGCAGACATTAAGCCCAAAAATTCAACATCATCCTGAGTTCAAAGCTGAATTACCACACCGAGAAATTATTCAGCAAATTACTCGCACTCAGCCATACTTACGTTCAACTTTGGGGGTTTTGCCTTCAACTTTGGAATTTAACCAACATAATCTCAATTATTATGGTGCTTTAGAATCCTTCCGAGTATATGGCAGGCAAGTAGGAGTCAAAGAAAACTATATCAAACAAGATATGCGATCGCTTTCTTGGTTTGTTACGAAAACAGGACAACAAGGTTCAGTTCCCGATTCCCAAGCTAAAATTGCCAGATTACTGGAAAAATCACCAGATTTCCAAATTAATCGCACTTGGAAGTTAGAAAATGGTGACAGCATCAAACTCTATCAACAAAAAGTACCTCCGGTAGAGGTTGCTGTGGTGGAAGTTCCAGCAAACCCGAAAATTTCCCTTTCCCAAATAGATATCCCGGCAACAACTCCCCCAGGTGTGGCAATTCCTGTAACTTATACTTGGATAGGTAATTTTGAAGAGTTGAAAAACGGCTTAGTTTTACTCACTTGGGAATCCCCGACATCGAAAAAATCTGGAGAATATATTATCCATGACCATAATATTGGATTTGGGAATTTAACCCAAGGCATTAAAATCCCTCCTTCCCAAAGTTTCCAAGTTAAAGAGCATACAGCGATGTTTGCACCTGCACAGGTGCAACCAGGAAATTACAACTTAGTGGCAACTTACTTGAACCGGATTTCTGGGGAAAGTTACCAAATAAATGTCCCAAATACAACTTTGACAATAGATTCTACTGCAACCCCCACCCCTGCACCCGAACTAGATTTAGCAACCCAATTTCGCCAACTAGCAGCAACTTTACCCCAAGGAATCACAGCAATCGATCAAATATTTGCGGAGATAGGCAGAATAAACCAGTATGATCCTACCCAAGACTATCTTGTTCCCACCAGATTAGCAGCCCAATACCGCTTACAGAAATTTGGCGACGATAAAAACTTAGCCTACACAGTGGCATTCACCAACATTTTACAGCGTCGAGTAGAAGAAGCGATCGCATCCCTCACCAAAGTCACTAAAATCGATGCTGAAAATCCCAACTCCTGGGCATATTTAGCATTTGTCCAACTATACAACTTTCAGCCCCATGCCGCCGAAAAGTCACTTCAACCAGCTTTGGCAAAAAATCCGAATCAAAAGGAAATTAAAGCTTTATCAGGTGTTGCAGCTTTAATGCAGGGAAATTTAGTTAAAGCATGGCAAGACTTAGATGGTGTGAGGCAATAGGGAAAGGGCTTAAAAACAAGTAATACAGCAGTTTTCACCTATTTGAACCACATCAACC
Organism: Calothrix sp. PCC 6303; assembly: GCF_000317435.1. NCBI lineage: Bacteria > Bacillati > Cyanobacteriota > Cyanophyceae > Nostocales > Calotrichaceae > Calothrix > Calothrix sp. PCC 6303. The sequence continues at coordinate 3,431,748 of NC_019751.1, read as the reverse complement.
GTAGGGGTAAAGCGCATTACTCATACGTGTCAACTAAACGCGAAACTCATAGTCAGACTGGGAATTCATTCCCAGTCTAATCGCAAAAGTCATCTTTTACACGAAGTGTTCCCGAAGGGTAGATGACTAAATATCCCTCAAAATTCTTAGTCTGCTTTAGTAGACTTGAACTATTAGCCTTGGAATTCATTCCAAGGTGGGTGACAAAGCTATGAAAGAAGCTATCTCTAGCTTAAGTTGACACCAATGAGTATTGCTAAACCCTTACAACGTGGTCTATTTACCTGAAAATAGCTGTAAATTTCAGTTCTCTTTGCTCTGAATAATTGTCAAGCTTTTGCCAAGTCGCTACAATGTAGATACTCTGTATATACATCTCACCAAGAGATCAAATTACAGTGGTCTAATTAACCTAAAGGTAAGGTTTAACCTATGGTTGCGACAGTTGCAAAGTGGGGAAATAGTCTAGCCATTCGACTTCCCCAGCACTTAGCTAAAGAAATCCAGTTAACAGAAGGCGTTGAGGTTGATCTTGTGGTGATCGATGGCAATCTAGTCATCAAACCTAGAATCAGAAAGCGGTACTCCCTAGATGAACTGATTTCGGAAATCACGCCAGAAAATCTCCATACTGAGGTTGAGAGTGGGATTGCTATGGGGAATGAAGCTTGGTAACACCATCAAATCCTTATATCCCAGACCGGGGAGATATCGTCTATCTGGATTTTAATCCAACCAAAAGTCGTGAACAAAGGGGGCATCGCCCTGCTTTTGTGCTTTCACCTCGTAGTTACAACGCAAAAAGTTCTCTGGCACTGTTTATGCCCATCACTAAACAGCAGAAAGGATATCCCTTTGAAGTTATTTTGCCGTCTGAGTTGCAGATTCAAGGTGTGATTCTTGCCGATCAAATCAAGTGTTTGGACTGGAAAGTCCGTGACGTTCAGTTTGTTGAATTGGTTTCAAAAGATATCGTTGAGGAAGTGCAGGCAAAAATTGAACCGTTAATTTTGTAGTAATTCTTTCAAAGATAGACTCATAATTCCAATTGAATTTTGGGATTCAGAATAAATACCTGGGACTTTGAGTCTCCTTAACACTTCTTTTCAGTTGGTATCTTTTGGCGGAAATCCCGATTGTATACTCATATCTCCAATTCCCCCAAAACTAAAGCTTGTATTTCTGTAACTCGTTTCAAAGCTGCATCGTTAGTCAAAAAACAATCACATCCTGTTCTAATTGCTACAGCTATCTGTAGCGCATCTGGTAATTTCAACCCATAGCTCACCCTTAATTCAGCCGCTTGTCTACCGACAGTTTCATCAATATTTACCGTTTCGATTTCTTTAGTATTTGTCAAAAAATTGATGAAGCTTTGCTGTACTTCAGGATTCTTCAATCTCACAGGCATTACTAAACACTCTGCAAGCGTTACAGGAGAAACAATTGCTTTGATACTTCTTAATAGCAAGCCCTGAAAAAAGGCATCAACTACCGTAAAAAAGCTTGTTGAACCTTCGATATAATAAATTACAGGTGCTGTATCGATAAAGACCTGAGAAATTGTTTCTAAAGCTATCTCAACTTTCATAAACCTTCTCTCAATTTATTCTCCCGCTCTTCCCACTCACCTCGAAGGCTATTAACATACTCAGTAGCATCTATTTCATTTAGCAAATTCTTGGCAACACCTCGAAACTCGGTAATAGTATGCTTGTTTTCTAACGATGGTGAATTGTTGCTTCTTAATCCATCAGCAATGCAACTAATCAACTCTAATTGTTCTTCTTTGGTTAATTGTCCTGCTTGCTTTAGTAATTCTTTCAAAGATAGACTCATAATTCCAATTGAATTTTGCGATTCAGAATAAATACCTGGGACTTTGAGCGCCCAATCCCAGTAAAATGATCCTACAGTGTCATGCCAAACTTAGAGATCGTTAGTAAATTCCTATGCCCACACCAACTGATTTTCTGCAATATACCCAATGGTCGGGTATTGCAACCTTAGCATTTGCCGTCCTCCTGGGTTTGGGTTTTGTCCTTAAATGGGGAATTCGCTTCCGGTTGGTAGGTGCAACAGGCTTCATGATAGTTTTAACAGCTGGTTTATTTGCCTTATCGTTAGCACCGTTGAGTCGTGCGGTTATTCCCGGTGCAAAGCGCTACACCAGAGTTTATGACAATGGGGCAACACAAACTGTAATTGCTATTTCCCCAAAAATTACCCCCGTGGAATTAGATGCAACTCTCCGTCAAGCAGCTAGTGATTTCTACTCCTATGGACGCATGGCAATGGGTGATACTCAACTAACAATTCGCGCGCGAACTGTGGTACATCCAGAAAAAGGCGTTTCTACACCTTTATTCCTCGGAGAACTTAAGCGATCGCTTACTGACCGAAACGATAGCACAATGGTAGTAAATGTCTATCAAGATAAGTTTACCCAATTACCCAAAGATGCAGAACAGAAACCTGGTGTGTATGCAGATGAAAACAGCTAACAGGGAATAGGGAATAGGAAACATGTAGAGACGTAAAATTTTACGTCTCTCTACCAGGGTTTGAAAATCTCAACGAAAAGCCCTAATTATTCTTAATTTTATAAAATATACATAAATGTTACAATTTAAAGAGTTAGTTATATGAGTATTAAATCTTTAACAGGAAAGTTGTCTACTCAAACTTCAGATCCTTTATATTTTCTTAGTGTTGCACCTGCAAGGGTTATCCGTGGTTCCCAGGTGTTACAACAAGCTGCTGATGAAATCGCTAGATTGGGAAAACGCCCTCTAGTGATTGCTGGCGAAAACACATTCAACAAAACCAAATCCCAGTTACAACCGCTATTTAAAAGCAATACCCTAGAAGTTGCCAAAGCTTTTTATAGCCCAGATTGTAGCGAAGTCAGTTTAGAAACCCTGCGTCAAGCAGCCGAGGAACACAATGCTGATGTGATTGTTGGTGTCGGTGGTGGAAAAGCCTTAGATACATCCAAATTAATCGCCCATCAACTGCATCTACCTGTGGTGACAATTCCCACCTCAGCCGCAACATGTGCAGCTTGGACAGCTTTATCTAACGTATATTCTGATGCCGGGGCATTTCTCTACGATGTCAGTTTAGCCCGTTGTCCCGACTTACTAATTCTGGATTACGACTTAGTAAAAACAGCCCCCCAACGGACTTTAGTGGCTGGAATTGGAGATGCGATCGCTAAATGGTACGAAGCCTCTGTTAGTAGTGGAGATTCGGAACAAACTTTAATTATTGCGGCAGTGCAACAAGCCAGGGTGTTACGAGATATCCTATTCCAAAAATCAGCCGCAGCCCTCCAAGAACCTGGTGGTGATGCTTGGCGCGAAGTGGTTGACGCATCAGTACTCCTTGCCGGGGTAATTGGTGGACTTGGTGGTGCCCAATGCCGCACAGTTGCCGCCCATGCAGTGCATAATGGACTAACGCATATTTGCGGACATGGCAGTATCCATGGTGAAAAAGTCGCCTTCGGTATCTTAGTCCAACTCCGCTTAGAAGAAATGCTGCAAAACAATCAACTAGCAGCTACCTCACGCCAACAACTGCTCAAATTCTACAGCGAGATTGGCTTACCACGGAACCTAGAAGAACTAGGACTCGCTGAAGTCACCATCAAACAACTTCAACAAGCTGTCGAAATCGCCCTAGAAGAAAAATCAGACATCCATCGACTACCATTCAAAGTCTCCCCAGAACAACTTTTGGCAGCCATGGTGTCAACTACCGCCCCCACAGATGCTAAAGATTCAATAAATCGTCTTCCAGTCAGGGTAATAAATCAAGAGGTGGAACTATGAGTTTAGATTGGATTACCCCTGCTGAACGCATTAAGAAGTTACCAGCATATCCCTTTGCTAGGTTGGATGAACTCAAGGCAAAAGCCAGAGAACAGGGATTAGATTTGATTGATTTAGGGATGGGAAACCCCGATGGTGCCACACCCCAACCTGTAATTGATGCCGCAATTGAAGCCCTAAAAAATCCCGCAAACCACGGTTATCCCCCCTTTGAAGGCACCGCCAACTTTCGGCGCGCCATCACCAACTGGTACCATCGCCGTTATGGTGTCACCCTTAACCCAGATAGCGAAGCTTTACCATTATTGGGTTCCAAAGAAGGCTTAGGGCATTTGGCACTAGCATACATCAACCCCGGTGATTTAGTCCTCGTACCTTCCCCATCCTACCCCGTTCACTTCCGGGGACCCCTCATCGCTGGCGGCAACGTCTACAGTTTAATCCTCAAACCAGAAAACAACTGGTTAATCGATTTAGCCGCAATTCCCGAAGAAGTCGCCGAAAAAGCCAAAATTCTCTACTTCAATTATCCCAGTAACCCCACAGCCGCCACAGCCCCCCGTGAATTCTTCGAGGAAATCGTTGCCTTTGCCCGCAAACATGAAATCCTCTTAGTACATGACTTGTGCTACGCCGAATTAGCCTTTGATGGTTATCAACCCACCAGCTTATTAGAAATCCCCGGTGCCAAAGATATCGGTGTCGAATTTCACACCATGTCCAAAACCTATAATATGGCAGGTTGGCGCGTCGGCTTTGTGGTGGGTAATCGCCATGTGATTCAGGGATTGCGAACCTTGAAAACCAACCTTGATTATGGCATCTTCGCCGCCCTCCAATCAGCCGCCGAAACAGCCCTCCAACTTCCCGATAGTTACCTCCAGGAGGTGCAAAATCGATACAGCACCCGCCGTGATTTCCTCATCAAAGGATTAGCCGAATTGGGCTGGAATATTCCTAAAACCCAAGCGACAATGTACGCCTGGGTTCCCTGCCCAACCGGACAGTCATCTACAGATTTTGCATTGGATGTATTACAAAATACTGGTGTTGTGGTGACACCCGGAAACGCCTTTGGTTCAGGTGGAGAAGGGTACGTGAGAATAAGCTTAATTGCAGAATGCGATCGCTTGGGTGAAGCGTTGGCTAGATTGAAAAAAGCTGGAATTCGTTTTACTTAAATTTGGTTATGGTTACGAACAAAAAGCTCCTCCACTTCTCGAAGAAATTGGGGAGCTTATACCAATTTGAAAACACCATTGCGACAGATAGATATTTGTAGAGACGTAGCAGTGCTACGTCTCTACCGTTGGATGTGCTGCAATCATTATTTGAATTGGTATGTATTATCGTTCAAATATATTAAAAAACTATCACAAAATTCAGGAATTTCCCTGAGCTTTGTGTATAAATAATTTTGTAGATCAAAGTACGATCTGATTATTTATGGAACCTTTAAGCACTGCTGCGATAGCCATTGGGACTGTCATTGCCACCAAGGTTTTAGAAAAAACAGGCGAAAACTTGGGTGAGGCTTTATGGGATAAAACTGGTAAATTTCTTGTAACACTGAAAAAACACGCTCCCTACACTGTAACTGCCATTGAGCAAGCCCCAAAACAGCCCCTTGATTACGATAAAGCTGTATTAGAGGTAGAATCTGCCGCTAAAGCTAATCCGGAAGTTAATCAAGCAATGGAGGATGTAGCAGCAGCAGCTAAAGCTGAAACTAATCCCAAAGTTGTCCAGGTTTTGAATGAAAATTGGCAAGGAATAAGTATTAAAGGTGGAATAAATACCATTCAATATAATAATTTTAACTTTGGTAAATAACATAGCATTTTCCACTCTGGATATTAGAACCCCACCCTAACCCTCCCCGCTTGCGAGGAGGGGACTATCAGATTAATAAGAAAAGCTATAAATGGTATTTTTATCTTTAAAAGTATATTAAAAAAATGATTAATGAAAATTGGCAAGGGATAAATGCTAAAGGTGGAATTAACGTAATTAAAGATAATACATTTAACTTTAATTCACCAGAAAAACCCGCAACTGCTGTTAATTATATTCCCTATCCTGGTGTTTCCCATTTCGTTGGACGCAGTGAGGAATTAAAATTAATTCACGAAAAATTATATCGAGAAAATAACACCGTGGCGATTTCTGCGGTGTCGGGGATGGGTGGAATCGGGAAGACGGAATTGGCGGTAAAATATGCGCGGGAATATGGTCAATATTATCCCGGTGGGGTTTGTTGGTTAAATACCAGAGATGCCAATATAGCTCAGGGAATTATTCAATTTGTCCAGCTACAAATGGGTTTGGAAGTTCGTCAGCAGGATTTTCAAGGAAATCCACTGACGTTGATTCAACAAGTAGCTTGGTGCTGGCAAAATTGGCAACCTTCAGAGGGTTTGGTGTTGGTTGTATTGGATGATGTGATGAATTTGCAGGGGTTTGATGAGTTAATTCCCACAAATAACCGCTTCCGGATTTTGCTGACAACGAGATTGCGAGATATCGACGCGAATGTTGAGGAAATTCCCCTCGATGTGTTGTCACCGGAGGAAGGATTACAACTTTTAATTAATATTATTGGGGAAAAGCGAGTCAATAAACCATCCCGTCATTCCAAGGATGAACGACGACGCAATTTCAATGACTCGTTGGAAAACAGAGATACTGAGATTGCTTCCTTGCGTCGCAATGACGGAGATGCTCAAGAATTATGTAAATGGTTGGGATATTTACCTTTAGGAATCGAATTAGTGGGACGGTACATCAAGAAAAAACCGCCCCATTTCACATTAGGGAAAATGCTGGAATTGTTGCAACAGCAGCGACTGGAACAGGAAGCGATTAATCTTCAGCAAAAAGGATTGAGTACCGCACAACGGGGGGTTTTAGCTGCATTTGAATTAAGCTGGGTGGAATTGAGTTCAGAAACACAAAAAATCGCCGGGTTATTGAGTTTATTTGCAGCAGATATTTTTGTGTGGGAATGGGTAGAAACGATGACTCAATCTCTGAATTGGGATGAATCGGATGTGGAGACAGCAAATGAGCAACTTTACCAACGTCATTTGGTGCAATGTTTAGAAGCAGATGATTTATATGGTTATAAGATTCATCCCTTAATTCGAGAATTTTTGAAAGACAAATTAACCGCAGATGGGGAAAGCAAGGAAATTAAACAAGCATTTACCAACACCTTTATGGAAATTGCTCAAACCATTCCCCAATCACCAACTTTAGAATTTATCAACTCAGTTAAAACAGCCATTCCCCACTTAACAGAAATCGCCGAAAACTTAACCGATGCAGTCAGCGATGAAAATTTATATTGGGCTTTTACTGGTTTAGCTTTGTATTACAATGGACAGGGTTTATATGGATTAGCAGAACCTTGGTATCAAGGATGCGTATCCGCATTAAAATCCCGCTTGGGAGAAAATCATCCCGACGTTGCAACCAGTTTGAACAATTTAGCTCAACTCTACGATTCTCAGGTAAGGTACGAGGAAGCAGAACCTATGTACCTCCAAGCTTTGGAGTTATATAAACAGCTACTGGGAGAAAATCATCCCGACGTTGCAACCAGTTTGAACAATTTAGCCGCACTCTACGATTCTCAGGGAAGGTACGAAGCAGCAGAACCACTTTACATCCAAGCTTTGGAGTTATATAAACAGATGCTGGGAGAAAATCATCCCTCCACTGCAACCAGTTTGAATAATTTAGCTGCACTCTACCGTTCCCAGGGAAGGTACGAAGCAGCAGAACCACTTTACATCCAAGCTTTGGAGTTAAGAAAACAGCTACTGGGAGAAAATCATCCCCACGTTGCACAAAGTTTGAATAATTTAGCTGCACTCTACCGTTCCCAGGGAAGGTACGAAGCAGCAGAACCACTTTACATCCAAGCTTTGGAGTTAAGAAAACAGCTACTGGGAGAAAATCATCCCCACGTTGCACAAAGTTTGAACAATTTAGCTAGTCTCTACCGTTCCCAGGGAAGGTACGAAGCAGCAGAACCTATGTGCCTCCAAGCATTGGAGTTATATAAACAGCTACTGGGAGAAAATCATCCCCACGTTGCAACCAGTTTGAGCGGTTTAGCTGTACTCTACGTTTCCCAGGGAAGGTACGAAGCAGCAGAACCTATGTGCCTCCAAGCTTTTGAGTTATATAAACAGCTACTGGGAGAAAATCATCCCGACGTTGCAACCAGTTTGAACAATTTAGCTAATCTCTACTATTCCCAGGGAAGGTACGAAGCAGCAGAACCTCTTTTAATCGAAGCATTGGAGTTATATAAACAACTACTGGGAGAAAATCATCCCAACGTTGCAACCAGTTTGGACAATTTAGCTTTACTCTACGTTTCCCAGGGAAGGTACGAAGCAGCAGAACCTATGTGCCTCCAAGCTTTTGAGTTATATAAACAGCTACTGGGAGAAAATCATCCCGACGTTGCAACCAGTTTGAACAATTTAGCTAATCTCTACTATTCCCAGGGAAGGTACGAAGACGCAGAACCTATGCACATCCAAGCATTAAAAATATGCGAACAAAGTTTAGGTGTTGCTCATCCAAATACCATGACGGTTCGAGGTAATTACGCTGCTTGCTTAAGGGAAATGTCTCAAAGAAAAGATAATTATCAGTTTTGAGCGAGTAATTGATTATTGGATTGCAAGGTTTTGCTGGTGTATTGCGAAAACCTTGGGATTGCTTCGTTCCTCGCAATGACAGAGGGAGTTTTTAGTAGGTTTGTTGGGGAATGCGATCCGTCAAAGTATATAAGGGACTTCCAAATAAAAAAATACCCAAATTATTTCTTGTGGGATGGGCTTCCAGCCCGTCCTTATATTGAGCGGGCTAGAAGCCCACTCCACAAAATTGGAGAAATTATTTCTTGGAAGTCCCTAATATGGGAAATATCATATCCAAGAATCATATTTTTTCACTGTGTCTGCAAAAGATATTTTCCATGAATCAGTTAAAAAAGCTTTGCAAAAAGAACAATGGATAATTACTAGCGATCCATTAAAATTTAAATTTGGAGAAGTCAACTTTCAAATTGATTTAGGTGCAGAAAAAATAATTGCCGCAGAAAAAGAAAATCAAAAGATAGCAATTGAAATCAAAAGCTTTTTAAACCCCTCCGCAATTACAGATTTTTACTCCGCTTTGGGACAATTCCTGAGTTACCGTCTAGCATTAGCAGGTTACGAACCAGAGCGATTATTATACTTAGCAGTTCCATTTGATACGTACAAAACATTTTTTCAGCTTGAATTTACGAAAACTGCGATAAAACAGTATCAGGTACTATTAATTGTTTACAATCCAATAGATGAGGTGATTGTACAGTGGATAAACTAACAAAATATCAAGAGTATGTTACAAAACTTTTGACGAACTATGCCAGTGATGATATATCAGATAACGATGTCGAGGTTCAACTCATTTTAGACACAGAACGTAATCATTATCAATGGATGAATGTCGGTTGGCAAGGATTGAATCGTATTTATCGATGCGTGATGCATTTTGATATTAAGGATGGCAAAATCTGGCTACAACAGAATTTAACCGATCGCAATCCCGCAGAGGAGTTAGTAGTGATGGGAGTACCACCAGAGGATATTGTCTTGGGTTTGCAAGCTCCATACAAGCGTCAATATACTGATTACGGTGTCGCTTAATATTCAGGCGATCGCTTTGACTCGTTGGTGTTGAAGATATCGAGATTGCTTCGTTCCAAGTCCTTTGGACACGCTTGGCGTTTCTTGTATGCCGTTAGGCTTTACGCAATGACGGAGGGAGTTTTTAGTAGGTTTGAGTGGAAGTGGGATCGCAATGGCTGTAAATATTTTGTCCAGGTACTGAATTCTTGGTTTTGGAGCTTTAAAAGGTGGTTTTTCGGGTGATATTTGTAGAATTCAAGTACTTCTATTTTGCCATGCTTTCGGGTCACGTTTAATGTGAAAGCAAGCAATTATAGTAATAACATCTTCTTCCACTACATACATCACCCCATAAGGAAATCGACGTATTAATACTCGTCGCACTTCCTGGTACACTTTGGGGTAGGCAAAAGGATTGCGTCCGATTAGCGCCAAACAGCCATCGATAGCACGGACAAACTCTGAACCTAACCCGGAACTACTTTCTTCGTACCATTTAAAAGCATCTTCGATATCAAATTCCGCTTCTGGGCTAATAATTAGCTGATAACTCATTTATCAAAACCCAATCGCTGCTTAACCTCTTCCCAAGTGGAACCCTGTTGCGGATTTTGACGATGTAATTCTAAACGTCTATCTAATTCTTGTTTTTGACCTTCACTTAAGGGAAATTCCGAAGCATCAGATTCCAGCAAAATACTATCCCATAAATCCTCAGCTAGTTGTATACGTTCAGATACACTTAATTCGGAAATATCAACCTTTAATATAGGGTGCATACTTGTTTAAATTTACTGTTTATTCACAATTGTAAATCAACGTCTATCGCAGTGAAGGTTTTTGGTGTTTGGGGTTGAGATCCGTACAGCCCTTTGGGCATGAAAACAGCGTAGCTGAACGTATAGCCATTTGGGCATTAAAGAAAGGCTCCCAGCCGCTCCGGAGGAGCTAGTTCTAGCTTGCGTGACGTAAATCGTTCGCTCGTTGGAAGTGATAAACCTTGAGATTGCTTCGTTCCAAGTCCTTCGGACACGCTTGGCGTTTCTTGTATGCCGTTAGGCTTTACGCAATGACGGTTAACCGTAACCTTACTCACACAGGTTTCTGGATTATTGGGAATCAGATTGTTTATGCTAGAGATACATCATAAACTTAACATTTCTTGTTTCAAGATAATCCTATGCAAAAACGCTGGAAAATCGGTTCTTTATTTGGAATCCCTCTGTATATAGATCCTCTGTGGTTTATTATTTTGGGATTAGCAACTTGGAATTTCGGTTCCTCCTATCAACAGTTGGGAACTACTGTTGGTTGGACTGTTGGCATAGTGATGGCACTACTGCTGTTCACCTCGGTATTGTTGCATGAGTTGGGACATAGTTTAGCGGCAAAATCCCAGGGAATTAAGGTTAGTTCCATAACTCTATTCCTATTTGGTGGAATGGCGATGATTGAGGAAGAATCCAAAACCCCAAGCCAAGCGTTTCAAGTTGCGATCGCAGGACCAGCCGTTAGTATTATTCTATTTTTACTATTTAAATCTGTAGCAATTTCATTTAACGATACATCTATTGTCAGTAAAATTACTAATGATTTAGCAGGAATAAATCTAGTTTTAGCTCTATTTAACCTGATTCCCGGCTTACCCTTAGATGGGGGACAAGTGTTAAAAGCAGCATTGTGGAAAGCCACAGGCAACCAATTTAAAGCAGTACGAGGTGCAGCAACAGCCGGACAGATTTTGGGCTATAGTGCGATCGCGTTCAGCTTTGTGCTGGACTATTACACTCAGGATTTATTTACGGGATTGTGGATCATGTTACTGGGTTGGTTTGCCATTCGCAATGCCACCAGCTATCAACGGGTTGCCACATTACAGGAAACTCTAGTTAATACCATTGCTAGTGAGGCAATGACTAGGGATTTTCGGGTGATTGATGCCAAGCAAAGTTTACGGACATTTGCTGATGCTTACTTACTGGAAAATAACCGCCAACAAATCTATTTTGCGGATGCAGATGGACGCTATCAAGGTTTAGTGATTCCCGAAAAGTTGCAATTAATTGAAAGAAGTGAATGGGAGAACCAAACAGTACAGAATATTGTCATTCCTCTCACAGAAATAGCCAGTGTGGAAGAATCAGCAAGCTTGGTTCAAATCATCAAATTATTGGAAACTGAGGAATTGTCACATATTACAGTACTGTCTCCAGCAGGCGCAGTGGCGGGTATTATTGATAAAGGCGATATTGTGAGAACATTAGCTCAAAAACTCAAATTGAAAATTACCGATAGTGACATAAAAAATATCAAAGCAGATAGGAACTATCCACCAGGGTTACAATTAGATAATTTAGCAAAATCAATCATGAATTAGTTCTAAACTTCTCAAGGTGATAATTCCAACAGGTTATTAGAGACGAGATATGTCACGTCTCTCTTTAATTTATTTTTCAACTAAATACACCCATGTCACTTCATTCTCTAATTGACAATAATCTTTCCCATCCGCACTATGGGCAGTTGCTGTATCACCGTGACTTGCAAAACCCAAGTATCTTACATTTCTCAGTTCAATTAAACGATGTAGAGTCTTTAGCTTGGGAACCTATTCGCTGCAATCAGCAAAAAGATACCGGAAAATTAGCAATTTGGCACATAGATTGGCATCGTTTCCAGCCTGCAAAGTGGGTAAATCATTGGGAACGAGAAAAAATTAACAAAGCATTGCATCTCTCTGTAGAAACCTTCCATGAACGTTGGCAATATGAATTATTCCGCTTCAACTGCGAACATTGGGCAAGACTGGTGACAACTGGAGATTGCCGCTGTTTCCAGATGACAGAATTTAAGAAGTTACAAAAAATTCCCGTTATGGGACTGATTGTTGTTGGTGTTGCAGGATTAGTTACAGGTGCATGGGAACAGAACGGATATGCAGAAGATGTGATCACAAATGTTGTTATTGCAGCCTAAAAATACTTATTTGATGGTACTCTAAACAAAACTCAGAATTTCCTGCCATTCTGCATCCGAGAACCCCTGTACATGGAATTCAGCGTGAAAGCGATCGCGTGCTGCCTCAATCAACGCTGTAGTAACATCGTCAATGGATATATCCACGGGAAAATTCAAAGATTGCGAAATACTCTCTCCAAATACCAGCGCAAACAACTCCTCATCTGGCTGCAAACGCATCGAACCATGTTGTAAAATCACATCATTGCGCCGCAATTGAGCGCTACCAATTAACTTATAACCTTCCTGAGTCACCAAATCCGCATTTGTTGCAGTCCCAAAACAATTAGGATTGTGAATATATCCCCGTCCTGCGGTACCATAACTCAAACTAATTCCCAATTTTTCCCAACCTGAAATCAAAAACTCACATATTTTTTGATAAGCTAGAATTCTGCTATTACTGAGACCAGATGTCACCACACTATACGTCAAATCACCTTGGTGTAAAACAGCCCTTCCACCAGTAGGACGCTTCACTAAATCTAGTTTTTTTCCTTGCCAAACTATATTTTCCCAGCTTTCTGGGTAATTATTTTGATGATAACCCAAGGAAATAGTCGGATTCGACCATATATAAAAGCGTAGTGTCGGAAGATGTTTACCATTAAGATGTTGAGTAAACAGCCATTTATCTATCGCCATCTGGATATTTCCAGATGTTTCCATGAATGGAATTAATCGCCAAGTTAAATAATCCAAAAATAATCCAAAAAGCCCAATTTTTCAGGTACTGAATACTATTACTATACGCAGATAAAGCCCCTTTTCTCTAGTGGTCTGTCAGTTATATTTTGACGGTTGTCTAGAAATCCACAGTTTTGTAGAGACGTAGCACTGCTACGTCTCTACAACCATCATGTTTATGTTGACAGACTAGACTACTGGACTGTGCCAATATCAAAGCCTTACAGACATAAGGAAGGAGGCACCTATACATTTTTAAAGCTGTCTAATGATAGAAGGAAATTAATTGACGAATGAAGCGGTGAACTACCACCTCATCACTCCATCCGTCCAAAATTTCATCTAGCGCATACCAGCCATCTTTTGCTGTTCTTCGCTCTTAGCAGCTTTAAACCTGGTAGCCAATTGTTCGCTTTGTTCGCTACTGAGGTTGTTGCGAATAGCTGCAAACATTGTAGTTTCTTCTTGACGAATATGATCGCCAACTGCATCTATGATTTGCTTAATTTTTTCTTTGAATTGAGGTGAGGATGTTGAGATCGCCTTAGCTTGGTCTAACATCGCTTTCAATTCAGCTTGTTCATCATACAACTCCTGGGTATCACCTTCTCCATAGAAAGGACGAACTGTAGGATATACAACTTTTTCTTCCGCAATCGAGTGTACTAACAAATCTTTGTAGATTTGACCGAAGTACTCTTGGATTTTTTGTGAATCGTCAGTTGCCAATAGTTGGGTGAATAAGGTGTTAACCTTACCATGATCCAGGCGAATCACATCCTGGATATTCATATCTTTTTTGTCAGAACCTTGGGTAATAGCACTACCAACGGCACCACTAAAGGCAGATGCTGCATCCTGGACTCTTGCCCAAATACCTTGATCAGCATCTTGTCCGGTGAGTTCGCGGACACCTAATATTTCCAGAACACCCTTAAGTTGTTCTTGGTGAGCGCGGTTTTCAAAGTTGATGGTGTTTAGAGGTCCAATTGCCATCATTACGTCAGCACCGACTTTCTGTGCTGCTTTATGAATAGTCAAACCAGTCATTACTTGTTGGTGCTTCAGTAATTCATGTTGGAAGACTTTTTCATACAAGCTTAATTCTGAACCTTTCATCAATTCTTGAATCTTTTCCACCATGCGGGTGATGGTTTCTTCAGATTTGGTTTGTATACCGTACTGTATGACTACGGTGTCTAAAATTCCCATATTTTTTTGATCATCTTCAAGCATTTTGCGGAAGCGATCGCTAATTTCTGGATCTTTACATTCTTGTAAAAACTGTTGCTCGTTAGCAATCAACAATTCTTGAATTTGCTTCATGTCTGCCAACTTCGTAGCAATAGCAGAGCGCTTAGTATCATCTAAAGTAGCAACCATTTGTGTGTTCTCCTCGAATCGGATGAGTTTTTACTCGCTTAATATCAGGTTGCCACAGATCCTAATTAACCTTCATCTTACTTTTGAGTGATTAGTGGGGAAACTCAGGATATACAAAAATCAACTGTTTAACAATTGAGTCATCTATCATTTTCGATAGATGAAATCTAATTGATTGCTCCATCGTTAGATAGATAAAAATCACGAAGCAATTTCCTAGATTTACAGAAGAAAAATCAAACATTATCAGCGTAGAGAAATGATGTTGATTACTGAAGCTTGGATAAATTGACTCAACAATTAATTTAAAACAATGGATACACAAGAGCAAAGTACCACACCATACCCAAATATTCCTAAAATACTTGAGAGTGACAGCCGCGAATTCCATGATACAGGCGTACCAAGTAGTGCGATTCGTTGCTTAGTGAATCACGGTAATCAGCCCGTACATAACTAAGCCAACCAACAATGGTTGAACTCTCAGATTATGTAGGTGTAAGTCCTACCAGCAAGGTTCATGCTTGAATCCCTATCTGCCTACACCGAATAGACTCGTTATCTATAGAGTGAAGCTAGGAACAGGGCGCAATCAGACTACCGTTATGGGTGGACACTGGCGCTAATGGGGAGTTCCCACGGTAAAACCGATGCCTAGAAAAGTGACCTATACGCAAGCGGGACATATCCTCAGAACCCGACTTCATCAGAGTTAATCCCCGCCGCGTTAAGTACTTGGACAGTGGCAAGAATCTGGGGGTCTGATGGTTAAATTGGCACTACCTAACGGAACAATCAATCATCTGAGGGAACGAATAAAAACGAGCCAAAGGTCTTGGGACTGTCGAATCCCAGGTAGGTAAGACGAGATACAGAATTCCTTTGATTCGGGTAGGATGCGGCGTAATTGCTGCAAGGTATTCAGAAAACACTTAATGGAGAAGAGCATGATTAGGCACAGTCACGAGACTAGTGAATCTTGGAAGAATCTACCGTGGAAGAAATTTCGCAAAGAGTTATTCCGCCTACAAAAGAGAGTGTTCAAAGCAGTTGAAGCAGGAAACAAGCAGAAAGCGCGGTCCTTACAAAAACTTATTCTGAAATCCTGCGCGGCTAGATTCTTGGCAATTAGACAAGTATCACAATTAAATGCTGGCAAGAAAACAGCAGGAATCGACGGTAAAAAGTCCCTTACATTTCGTGAGAGATTCGAGCTATCAGAACTGCTTAAAGCATCATGTAATAACTGGAAACACCAGGGACTACGGGAAATCCCCATCCCCAAAAAAGATGGGACTACCAGAATGCTTAAAATTCCAACTATGGCAGATAGAGCTTGGCAATGCCTCGCAAAATATGCTTTAGAACCAGCACACGAAGCAACCTTCCATGCTCGAAGTTACGGGTTCAGAAGCGGACGCTCGGCACATGATGCCCAGACAGTCCTACTCACCCATCTTCGCTCCAATAACAATGGAATCAATAAAAGAGTTATAGAACTTGATATTGAAAAGTGCTTCGACAGGATATCACACACATCTATAATGGAAAATCTTATCGCCCCAAAAGGGGTTAAATTAGGAATATTCCGATGCCTAAAAGCCGGAATAAACCCGGAATTTCCAGAACAAGGTACACCACAAGGTGGAGTCGTGAGTCCACTCTTAGCTAACATCGCCTTAAACGGAATTGAAAGTATTCACAGATACCACAGAAATGGTTCTAAAATTACTAACAAAACCGCAGGAAAAGATATTACAGAACCATCAATACGCTACGCGGATGACATGGTAATAATAATCAGACCTCAAGACGATGCACAAAAAATACTTGCCGATATTGACAGTTTTTTAGCAGCAAGAGGAATGAAAGTAAGCGAAAAGAAAACCAAGATAACCGCTGCGACAGATGGCTTCGATTTCCTTGGCTGGCACTTTAAAGTGCAAAGTAACGGAAAATTCAGAAGTACCCCTTCAAAGGACAACTTCAAAAAATTCCGTCAGAAATTAAAAGCTATTATTAACTGCTCCAATTATGGTTCTAAGGTAAAAGCCAAAAAGCTAGCGCCTATAGTTAGAGGATGGAGAAACTACCATCGCTTCTGCAAAATGGACGGGTCAAGGTTTTCACTCTGGCACACCAGACTCAGAACATGGAAAATCTTCAACAAGGAGACGAAGCTAACGCGAGAATCAACAACGAAGTTGATTGAAAAAGCATTTCCCGCAGTCCCTTACTCCGAATTCAGTTATGTCATGGTCAAAGGAAATAAATCCCCCTACGATGGAGACTTAATCTACTGGAGCGAACGCAACAGTAAATTATATGACGGAGCAACCTCTAAAGCTTTACAAAAGCAAAACCATACATGTGGTCACTGTGGACTAAAATTTACGAGTGAAGAACGAGTACATCTACATCACATTGACGAAAATCATGACAACTGGAAACCTAAAAATCTTCTAGCAATACACGAATCTTGTCATGATTATATACACATGAGCAAAAGGATTATCCCTTAAGAATATCGGGAGCCGTGTACACAGAAATGCGTACGCACGGTTCTAACAGAGAGGTGCTGGGGATAATACCCCACATCGACTCTAACCAGTCGCCGTACTCGGACATCCGATTCACCCGATTCTTGTCCAATTTCCAGTCGCTTTCTTAGTGGGAGCAACCTTAAGCGATGTTATTTTTTGGTTTATTCGGGATAATTTCTGGGCAATTGCTGCCTATTGGCTAATTATTGGTGGTTTAGCTGGGGGAATTGCAGCCGCAGTTACAGGAATGCTGGATTTTTTACGCATCGAACGGGTTCGCAAACGTACTGCTGGTTGGGCACATATGGCTCTCAATATTACTGTATTAATGCTAACTACTATTAACTTAGCGATTCGCTGGAATGATCCCGTCAGTGGGGTTTTACCTTGGGGAATTACGATCTCACTGATTGCTGCTACAGCTTTGGGTATCTCTGGG
The DNA here is from genome assembly GCF_000317435.1 of Calothrix sp. PCC 6303. NCBI lineage: Bacteria > Bacillati > Cyanobacteriota > Cyanophyceae > Nostocales > Calotrichaceae > Calothrix > Calothrix sp. PCC 6303. Next base: position 3,414,146 of record NC_019751.1, on the reverse strand, counting down.
TGGTATGGTGGAGAGCTTGTTTACCGCCACAAAATTTCGGTAATTGGTAACGGTAATCCCAACTATCCATAACAATTTTAAAATTATTCAGATATTAAACCTCGTCTATTTCGCACCGCAATGAGGAAACTCCACTTTTTATGATGGGCGAGGTTTACTTAGAAATTACTTAAATCAAAGTCGAATTTTTTCATATAACTAGTCCTTTTCCTAAGTATTAATACTATTATATTTTTCTGACACTTAATCACTAGTGTGGGGTCATACACCGCACCCTGAAAACCATAAGCATGAATAGAATTGTGACAGGCTATCTAATATATACGGTGTGAACACAGCTACTCACTATTTAAAATCTTAGCTGATGGCGATGGAGTGCTTGGTTTTCATTGATACTACTAATTTTAAAAAACTGAAATACTATGTTTAGTTTAGTAAATGCATCAAAAACTACTATAGAATGTACGACAGCAACCAGAACTCTGGCAAGAGCGATCGCTGTTTCCTGCGGAGAGTTCTCCCTGTTGTTAGCTTGCTGCAACTCTTTACAGCGTCAGCGAGATGCAGTGAGTTTACTTAAGGAATTTTCATCTACTAATATTAGACAAATTACACTGTCACCGACATCAGATACTTTATATTCCACTATCGTTAAAAATCTTGATGGAAAAAACCCTGAAGCTCTTATGATTCATGGTTTAGAGTCTGTGATCGCCATTAATAATCTGATTGCCTCCACCAACCTGATGCGGGATGAATTGCGGAAGAAATTTGATTTCCCTTTGGTGTTATGGGTAAACGACGAAATCTTACGAAAATTGGTATGGTTAGCACCCGATTTAAAGGACTGGGCTGCTAGCACTATTCGATTTGATGTAGTTAATTCCCACCGCAGTCAGCAGCATCAACTAAGTGCATAAACTCTACTGGTTCCTAGGCTCTGTCCCACGGTGTACACTTGAATTCCCTAGATTTTCTATAAGGGACTTCCAATTTAAATAACCTAAATTATAGTGTGAACATGGTTGGTGGTTTGTCGTTTAATTCGCTCAAAACTGGTGTTTTGGGTGGAGAGGGACTAGTTTGCCATTTTAGTGGTACGGGAAAATTATGGTTGCAGTCAGGGGAATTCTATAATTTAGTCAATTATTTGAATGCTTTTCGTCCAGTTCAAAGTAGTAGTAGTAGCATTTATCGCTTGTATTCAATACACCGACCTAACCCCCAACCCCTTAAGAGCAAGGGAAGGGGAGTAAGATCAACGTATTTCACTCATCTGAAAACCGCTATAGGTAATGAATTTTATTTACTTAGTAGGGCAATCTCTTCGAGAATCAGGGCTGGCTGCAATATTTCACTATACAGTTCACTTAATTGAGATGCGACTCCATCCCAACTAAAATTGCTTTGAACATGCTTTTTAGCAGTTTTGCCTAGTTTATCGCGCCATTCAGTATCTTCTAAAATTCGATCGATTGCTGTGGCAAATGCGGCAAAGTTTTGGGGAGGTGCTAGCAAACCTGTTTCTTCGGGGACGACTGTAAATTGAAGTCCACCGACATCGCTAGCAACTACGGGGGTACCGCTTGCCATGGCTTCAATTGCCACTAATCCAAAGGGTTCATAGTGGCTGGGAACTACACAGACATCAGATGCTGCGTAGTATGTGGGGAGAATGTCTTGGCTAAGACGACCTGGGAATTTAACGAAGTCTGTCATTCCCAATTCTTTAACTATAGCTTCGATGCGATCGCGTTCGATGCCATCGCTTTGTCCAGGTACACTACCACCACCAATTATGACTCGCAGTTGTTCATTACCAAAGAATTTTGATTCACGTACTGCTCTAACTAAGGTTTCGATACCTTTACGCTGATCAAATCTTCCAACATATAAAACTAATTTTGCTTCGGCATCAAGTTCTAGTTCTGCTCGTGCTGCTTGTCTTTCGATGGAACCAAAGCTATGTATGTCTGTCCCACAAGGAATTATATTGATGTTTCCTTTGGTGGAAAGCAGTTGACGCATGTGCGCTTTTTCTTGGGGACTTGTAGCTACAATTGTTTCTGCTGTTTCTAAGATTTGACGCTCAACCTCTAAACGCTTGGTGGCAATAGGGGGAATGTCATTGATTGTGTTATATTTTACCGCTCCAATTGAGTGGTATGTGTGAACTTGCTTGCAACCGATAAGTTCTTTGAGACGCATTCCCACCCAGCTTGATAACCAGTAATTCGTATGTACTAGTTCGTAGGATAAATTATGCTGCTTTTGAAATAACTGGAAGTTTTTGATAAACTCCGGCAAATATTCAAATAGGTTGTCGCGGGGAACAAATTCTAGGTTCCCTGCTTGCAATCTAATTGTTCGGCAGTTGGGGCTGTGTTGAACGATTGCATCCTGTGCCGCACTGATGCGACGGGTATACATGTCAACTTGCCATCCTAGTCGAGCCAGTGCCTCACCCACATGACGCACGTAAACATTTTGTCCTCCAGCTTCTTCTTTACCAATTTCAATCGCGGGGTCTCCATGCACTGAAATTAAGGCGATGCGTTGTCCTGCTTTAGAGTTCATAGTTTGTTGGTTTTTTATGTTGTCGAGGTACTAGCGGGTATCGGGTATGCGCTTACCACGAATTTGTTGAGATTGGGGGAAGGTTAAGTAATCTTTATTTTAATTTAGTATATGCAAGAAAGTGACACATCCACTAGTAGATATATGTTGAAATATCTAAGTATATACATTGGTTTTTCTTATGGTAAGGTAGTCAATTTTCACACAGATGTAATCAACAATTGGTCTGTTGACGGATTTGCTATTACAGAATTTTTGACTAAAATTTTTACGGCTTACATAAGTGAATAATGCATATTTAACAAAGGTTTTAAGTGTTCAACTGGATCTAGTTTATGTGCTTGTCTCTGGCTAACTAGGCATTATGTTATACATAAGATATTTATTATTTTGTATCTATAGATACTTTTATCTATAATTACTTTATCAGTAGCTTGTATAAAATTATATTATTACAAAATATGAATAAATATATAGTTGAATTGCTGAATCAATTTTATTTTTTGATTTCTCCTAAATTTAGAGAAACTTTGGGAATCAAAACCACCTCCTGATATGCTGAGAAATCATGGTTGATGAGCAGCGATGATCCACACTTATTTGATATGGGGAGTGAGTTGGTAAATGATCGCCAGCACTATGCAGTTAGATTTTGTTCCAGTTGATAATTTTTATTTTGCTCTGACTTTGGCAGTGAGGACTCTAGAAGATATCGAAAAACCTGGGTTAGTTGAGGAAGTGCGATCGCTATTGATGGCAAAATACGGACAACCGTCAACTGTCGCACCAGGAAAACAAAACACTTTTAACTATGTTTTCCGCGTGCAAGGTGTGGATAATAGTCCGGCAACTGAATTATTTGTTTCTATTTCTGATGTCTCTAATAAGCTACGTCTTGCCAGTGATTACGGTTGGGTGTTGGATGGAGAGAGAAAACCCACACGTACAGAGAAATTTGACCAAAGATCAGTCTTTAATCAGCAAGTGCGATCGCATTTTCAAAATTTGCTTCAAATCTCGTTCGAGTAATTTTTGAGTCTCAGATAATTAAAAATTAAAAATCAAATTAACTTGATTTTTAATTTTTAACCTGAGTAAACATAGCACCAATTAGTTTGTGGTTTGGGCTGCTAACATTTGCTTGAGCTTTTCTAATTCATTTGCCCAGCGAGGATCGGGACGAATTCCATCTCCATCAACGGTAGATGTTGAAGTTTCTCTAACTCCACCACCACTCCCGCGACGGGATTTTTTGGCACCGCTTTTCTTCGCTTCTCTGGGTAAGCTTGGACTTGTGTTCGCAGCAGCACCGCTACCAGCAGCTTTGGGTGTTGGTTGTTCTTCACCTTCTTCACCTTTGGTACGAGGTAAAGCTTTTTCAATCTTAATGGGTGAGTCTTTAAACATCTGACCGTTATATTTTTCAATAACTTCATCAGCGTGTTCATCACTATTGACGGTGATAAAACCAAAACCACGACACTTCCCGGTTTTCCGATCTTTGATCAACTTGGTTGTAACTGCATCACCTTCAGCAGCAAAGACAGCTTGCAACTCTTGACGATCGATTTCTTCTTTGGGCAAATTACCTATGTATAGGCGTACAGACATGGACATAACCTCCAGACTAGAATCAACATAATCAGCCAAAAACACCAGCTTGGTTTTAATAATGTATGGATGCCATAGACAAAACACCCTACAAACCAAGCTGCTTACTCCAAACTGTCAACCTTCACAATACAGTTACTTATCAGATTGAAGCTTTTATAATACGAAAGCGTGCAGAACGCTAATCCCATCTTAGATCTAAGAATTCTAAACTCTAACAATTTAACTGGTTGCCACCAAAAACGCATTCAAAGCACTTTCTTATGAGAATTAAATACCATTTCTTACATTATCACGGTATTTTCTATGTAGCTAGTTCAACGCCTACATTTCTGGCAATTGCATCATAGCATCGTAGCATAAAACACACTTTTTCTGAACTTCAATAAATTATAAATAAAAACCAGCCATCGGCTGGTTAATTTCTGCTGTGTTGGGAGATAAAAAAAAGAAGAATGGTAAAGGACATCAGAATTGATTGGCGTAAAGCACAGTTTCCTCAAACTTTGGTCGAATTTTGTGTCGCTTAACCTTATGTAAATAAATGTAACATTATTCTTTAAACTTAGCAACATTTATTTACAAAAACTTGAAATCTGTATTTTGCTGTGTACTTCGTTCCATTCAGCTTGCTTGTAGATCTGACATACCCTTTTTTCACACCCAGCAACCCCAGAAACCCGGTTTCTCCATATTCAACACCACAATTTTTCACTGCGACTAATGAAACCGGGTTTCTCGCCGCACCACGACTGTCTTCATGCAGCAGATCCCTGACTTCTTCAATAAGTGGGGGATCTAAATCTTGTTGCAAAAACTGAAACCAGGTTTACTTTCTCTTCGCTTTGGCTTTAAGGTATTCGTGTAATTAAGTATATTTTCTGAGCAAATAAATATCTTCTGTATCTGCATACCGTAGAAATACGGTTGATTTGCAATGGAAATAATTAGTAATTCAGGGGTAAAAATGGCAATTTACAAGAAAAATAGAGAAAATTTAGGTTATTTTCTAACAAAATTCACCCGTTACAGTTTGATTGGTTTACTGAGTGTGGTTTTAGTCTCGGAATCGGTAGGGGCAAGGGCAACGTTAGTACAGTTGCAAATAGCACAACAGACAGTACCAACTCCGTCGGTTCCGTTGAGTGCAGAAAAGCAAAAGCGATATCAAGAGGGAGTCAAGTTATATAAGGAAGGACAGGAGTTAGAGAAAAAAGGGACTAAAGAAGGATATCTACAAGCTATTGAAAAATATCAACAAGTATTGAAAATGGTTCAGGAATTGGGATTACGCAAAGAGGAAGTAGATTTATTAGCAAGTATTGCTAATGTCTATAATTCTTTTTCTGACAACAAAAATGCCATACAGTATTTCCAAAAAGCATTAGATATCTCACGCGAACTAAAACAACCAATCAGTGAAGCAGTTTTGCTTGGTTCAATTGGTGTTATGCATATGAACTCAAACAATCCAAAAGAAGGACTGACATATTTAGAAAAAGCCAAGTCAATATTTTTAGCTCATAAAGAATATCATAGTTTAGCTACGACTTTAAAAAGCATTGCTGGTATTCACATCAGGGTCGGTGATACGAAACAGGTTTTATATTATTATAATGAAGCCTTAAAAATTTATCGTGAGACACTCAAAGATCCGGCAGGAGAAGCTAATACTCTTCAGAGTATAGCTATGACTTATTCTTTATCTGGTGAAACTAAAACTGCCCTTCATTATTACGAGCAAGCTTTAAAAATCCAGCGTCAAAGAAAAGACGTTCCAGCAGAAATAGAAATTCTTCAAGATATTGCTGTTATTCGAGGTAGATTGGGAAATACAACAAAAGCAGTGGAATCTTTAAAAGAGGTCTTAAAACTACAGGAACAGGTAGGTTCTGATTTATCAAAAAAAGCTAACACGCTTGCACAGATAGGTCATATTTATGCCAAACAAGCAGATTACCGGACAGCTATTGATTACTTTCAACAAGCTGGGAAACTCTGGCAGCAAGTGGGAGACACCCAACTGGTATCTATGAGTTTTCAAATGATTGCAAATGCTCACACAACTTATTCAGGTGATTATCAAACAGCACTAAAATTTTTAGATAAAGCATTAGAGCTTCAATTTGATAATAAGGACAATCAAGCATTTACTCTGGGACTAAAAGCTGATGTATATGCATCACAAGGTAATTATCAACAGGCTTTAGAGGAATATAATAAAGCCTTAAAACTTCAACGTTCGATACCAAATCCAAAATCGGAAGTTGGTACTCTTCTTAAAATTGCACAACTCTATCGGTATCTAGGCGATTATCAATCAAGTATTAATATTTGCAACAAAGCATTAGAAATATTTAAGCGCACACCAAGTAAGCTTCAAGAAATCCAAACTCTAGTATTTTTAGCCAGTGTTCATCAGTTCCAAGATAAGTATGATGAGGCACTTGCGTCTTATAAGCAAGCGCTATCTTTAGTTGATAAAGAAAATTACCAGTCGGAAATTCAAATACTTCAAGGTATGTCGCAAACATACAGATTCTTGAACAATTACCCTAAAGCATTAGAATCTGCTAATCGCGCATTAAAATTATCTCAGGAAAATTCTTTTGGAGAAGAACATTCTGTCACAGTTCTAGCCGGTGTATATCGTGGGAAAGGTGAGTACAAAAAATCATTAGATATATCTGAAAAAGTTTTAGCAGATTATCGTAAAACTGGATTACGTGTTCGAGAAGCACAAATGTTAGGCGATATGAGTATAACTTATGCACAACAAAAAAATTACCAAAAAGCAATAGATCTTCTGAATGAAGAGTTGAAAATACGGCGAGAGTTAAAAGAGAGTAAACCAGAGGCAAGCGTACTTTATAGTATTGCCATCAACCAACGCAAACTAGACAAACCAGAAACCGCACTTACCAACATCAACGAAGCAATAAAAATTGTCGAAAGCATCCGCAGCAACGTCAAAAACCCCGACTTACGTACATCCTACTTCGCCACAGTCCAAAGCTACTACAAATTCAAAATCGACTTATTGATGGAACTCAACAAAAAACAACCATCAAAAGGCTACGACGCATTAGCACTCAACACCAGCGAAGCATCCCGCGCTAGGGGACTTGTAGACTTACTCACCGAAGCTGGGGCAAATATCCGCAAAGGTGCAAATCCCCAACTCCTAGCAGAAGAACAGCGGTTACAGCAATTACTCAACGGGAAAGAAAAAGCCAGAATCGACATCCTCAGCACATCAAAAGGCAATGATGTCGCTAAAAGCACAGCAGATAAATTAGGAGATGAAATTGCTGACATTATCAGCCAACAACAACAATTAAAAACTCAAATCTTGACTAAAAGCCCAGAATATGCAGCACTTAAATATCCTCAACCTTTGGAATTAAAGGGAATTCAGCAACAACTGGATAAACACACTATCCTCCTGCAATATTCCCTGGGAAAAGAACGGAGTTATCTCTGGTTAGTTACACCCGATTCGGTTCAAGCTTATGAACTGCCAAAAGGTGAGGTTATTGAAAAAGCGGTAGCCAACTTCCGATATGTCATGGATAAATTCGATAAATCTGGGGCTATCTACAAGCCTCAAGAACATCCAGATGACATCAATCAACCAGCTTCCCAACTGAGTCAAATGGTTCTGGCACCTGTGGCTAACAAGTTAGGAAAAAAGCGGTTAGTTATTGTTGCTGATGGTGCGTTGCAGAATATCCCCTTTGCAGCATTAGCAGATCCTGGAACCCCACCCCCAACCCCTCCCCGCTTGCAGGGAGGGGAGAAATCAAAGCCTCTCTCCGCGTCGGAGAGAGGTTCCTATCAACCGCTACTTGTTAACCACGAAATTGTTAATCTCCCCTCAATTACAGCCATAGCCACCCAGCGCAAACAACTTAATAAGCGTCCACTCTCACCCAAAATCTTAGCTGTACTTGCTGATCCATTATTTCCCCCACAAAACCCCCCGGAATTAAATTTAAACGATTCAGCGCAGCAACGGGCGATGAAAAACCTCAAACGTAGCGGTTTAGATCCTCTACCAGGTACCCGTGTAGAAGCTGAGGCAATGCTGAAGCTTTTACCATCTGGGCAAAGTACCCATGCATTTGGTGCTGATGCTAATTATGAATTTGCCACCAATCCGGCACTCAAACAATATCAACATCTCTTCTTTGCTACCCACGGCTTGGTGGATACTAAGCAACCGGAGTTATCGGGGATTGCGCTGGCACAGGTTGATAAAGATGGTAAACCTGTGGAAAAGGGTTATCTACGTTTAGGTGACATTTTCAACATGGATTGGGCTGCTGAGTTGGTGGTGCTAAGTGCCTGTGAAACTGGTTTGGGTAAGGACACCAAAGGGGAGGGGTTAGTTGGATTGACAAGGGGATTAATGTATGCAGGTTCCAAGCGGGCTGTGGTGTCCTTGTGGAATGTTAGCGACAAGGGGACATCGGAGTTGATGCCGATATTTTACAAGGAGGTTTTAGCTGGTAAGTCTCCATCTGTGGCTTTGCGGGAAGCACAGTTGCAGATGTGGCAGGGTAAGGAGTGGAAAAACCCGTTTTATTGGGCTGCTTTCACTTTACAGGGGGAATGGAGATGAAGGGGGAGATCTCAGAAATCCGGTTTCTCCAGGTTCAACATCACAATTTTTCACTCAGAATGATGAAACCGGGTTTCTAAATGCACCACGACTGTCGTGAAAAGCTGATCTTCAATGGGAAACCTAGCATTACCAAGATGGTGACGTTGGGTTTCCCACTTAAGAACTAATAGTCTGTCCAGATAAAAATGATGGTTGTAGAGACGTAGCATTGCTACGTCTCTACGAAATTGTGGATTTTTACACAACCATCAAAATAAAATTGACAAACTACTAAGGCAGTTCCTAGAAAAAACTTGTTGGAAATACTCAAATCAATCAGCGCGATCGCTTAATCTAAAAGATCGCTTAAACTAAAGGATCATTAACCTTTAAGCAGTATATAAGCCCCCCAGGCTTCACATGCGATCGCTATCACCATAGACCACACTTGGTGCATACTAATAATGGTTTTCCCACTTTGGGTTTCTAAGGATTCCATATCTAACCAAGGTGTGGCACCTCGTCGCAACCATCCTGTAACTGTCACTTGCCGTCCAATTACATCTTGGGGGTTGACAGATTGACCCATCCATGATGTGTGATGCAGTTTGATTAAGGCGGTATTGGTTTGTAAAATTAAGTCTTGTCCGAGGCTGTTAGTAACACCACGGCAACCGATGAGTTTACCTATAATTCGGACACCTGTACTGTCATGGGGAATGGCTGCGGGGTTGTTGAGGAGGATGGGGAGATGTTCGTTGGTTTGCAGGTTATGGGATTTGAGTTGGGGAAAAAGCGAGTTGATTCTGACTAAAATACCAATACTCAAACCAATTAGGGAACAACCAAAGATAAAACCACTATCATCATAGATCCATTTGAGGTTGATAATTTTGAGGGCAAAGGCAATTTGCCAACCTAAGTTAATTAAAATAGCTGCGAGGATACCGCAGGGAAAACCCAAGAATGGGGCAATTTGCAGGTAAAATGACTGCTTGCGAACTGGGATTGACAGGGAAGTTTCGATATTTAGTTGGGTTTCTAATCTCCATCGACGACAAATGTGGCACAAACGCTGAATGCGATCGCCTATTAACGGGTGAGTATTATTTATGGTGAACCAGAAGCGATAGGGATTGAGATAATCCCACATTAATAATGATTCTAAGCTGACGTTGGGGGCAAGGCTACCAAGGGTGATGGATTGTTGGAAACTAACTGGGAGGCAGATATTTAAACTTTCCAATTGCCAGGGGGTTTGTTCTTGTTTGTGGATTTCGTCGGCAATACCCATGGTAAGTTTGAGTAAGGCACGGCTGAGGGCGTTGGGATTACCTGTAAAATCACAAATAAAGCGATCGCTGTAGTAGGGGCGAATTTTGGATAATAATATTGCTGTCCCTGTTAATAAACACCAACCTATATAGTTAATACTGGATAGGGCAATAAAAATGAATTTAATAAAATTGTTTTCAATTCTGTCTCCCCATAGGGAAACTTGTTTATACAGTTTGTAAATCGGTAATGTAATTGATAATACCGAGGACATAACTACATGATTCCAATGGGTGACATGTGCCAATTCTCCAGTATAAATTGTGGCAATTTCCTCATCGCTAAGTTGTTCTAATAAACCTTGACTCACAACTAAACGGGTGGTGCGGGGTAAGTTTCCGTAGCTAAATGCGATGGGTGCGGAAATTGATAAAATCCGTAGTTGGGGAAAATTTAAACCTTTTTTTTGGGAGTAACGCTGAATGACTCTGATTGACTCTGGTGAATAATTTTCCAAAGTTGATTTTTCCAGGTTTCGCAATCCATAAAATTCTTGCAACCACCAATCTAGTAACCAGGGTGACAAAGCAGTTATCACGAAGAAGGTAAATAACAGAAATGATGTGGGGTTTTGATAGAGAAATTGAATAGGTTCAAGAAACGGCAACCAAACTAAAATATTATTGATGCTTGCTGTGATGAAATTAACTATTTCCCGCGCTACCCAAAATAAAGCAACAAAAGTCCCTCCACTCAACAACCACAAAGGAATTAAATTTACCTTTGGTAAAGCTTCCCATACTTTTGCCCTACCAGTTTGCTTCCAAAACATAGTTTGGGGTTTGCTGGGAGTATTTACTTCAAAAATTTGTCCCCTTGCAGGGGGTAGTGGTGGGGGAAGTGGTGGTGTGAGTTGGGGAAGTGGAGGTAAATCAAACTGGGGAGGTAAATATACTTCCCCGTCATCAAAAGGAACAAAACCTGTGTTGTGGGAATTATCCCTAGAAATATTATGTTTCTTTAACTCAGCCAGCGATCGCACTGCCCAGGGTTTAACCTGAGGATGGTTGCTATGACTCAGGATTTCGCATAATGCGATCGCGCTATCAATTTCACCACTATGGCTATGGGCTACAACTAAGCCAATTTGTGCTTGTAATGTAGCCCAAGATTTATTAGCTGTCTTAGCGACAACTGCCAAAATTGTTTTTGCTGTTTGGTAATCTCCTTCCTTCAAAGCAGCTAAACCAGACTCTAGAGAAGGTTCTGACATAAATCAGTTATTAGTTAACAGTTAACAGTTATCAGTGCAGCTAAATCTTTATTCCACGGTTTGCGGTGCCGATAACACGGGTGCGATCGCGCTCAATTTTAAACTAGGATGATCCTGTATCAGTTGGTGGGTATTCCATTCGTTACGGAATAACAAAACAGGTCTACCCAGACTATCTTTAACAGTGGTAGTGTTGAATAAGCGACCGATTTTTTCCAACACTTCCCAACCACCATCCACCCATCTAGCCACAGTGTAGGGCAAGATGTCCAAAATTGTTTCTACACCATACTCGTTTTGTAAGCGAAATTGCACCACCTCAAATTGTAATTGTCCCACTGCTGCCAAAATCGGCTCTCGTTTAGCTTCATCCACCGAGTACATAATTTGCACTGCACCTTCTTCCCGCAACTCCGAAACACCTTTTTGGAACTGCTTGAATTTGGAAGGATTAGGATTTCTCAACGTTGCAAATAATTCTGGAGAAAAGTAAGGTATCCCTTCATACTCCAATTTTTGCCCGGTGTAAATCGTATCCCCAATGGCAAACACCCCCGGATTATTTAAACCAATTACATCCCCTGCGTATGCTTCATCAATAGATTCCCGTTCTTGAGCAAACAACTTTTGGGGTCTTGATAACCGCACAGCTTTTCCAGTACGGGCATGATTTACAGTCATATCTTTTTCAAATTTACCCGTACAAACACGGATAAAAGCCACTCGATCTCGGTGCTTCGGATCCATATTTGCCTGCAACTTAAACACAAACCCCGAAAACTCCGGGTATGTAGGGGCAACCTCTCCCACGGTGCTGCGGTGGGTACCAGGTTTAAGTGCATAATCCAAAAAGTAGCGTAGAAATAACTCCACACCAAAATTCGTCATGGCACTACCAAAAAACACAGGAGTCATTTTCCCTGCATGTACCAAGTCCAAATCTAAATCTCCCCCAGCACCTTCCAACAGTTCCAGGTCATTTTTTAGTTGAAAATAAAGATCCTCATCCAAAAGCTGTTCAATTCCGGCATCTCCCAAATCCACCACCGTATTCACAGCTTCCTTACTACCATGAGCGCTACGCTCAAATAAGTGGATTTGTTGTTGATGGCGATCATAAACACCCTTAAATCTATCTCCCATCCCTATGGGCCAGTTTACAGCATATGTCTGTAAACCCAACTCCTGTTCAATTTCATCCAACAATTCTAGCGGTTCACGCCCTGGACGATCTAATTTATTGATAAAGGTGAAAATGGGAATCCCCCGCAACTTACACACCTCAAATAACTTCCGCGTTTGGGGTTCCAAACCCTTTGCAGTATCAATTAGCATCACCGCATTATCGGCAGCAGCCAATGTTCGATAAGTATCTTCACTAAAATCTTGGTGCCCAGGTGTATCCAATAAATTGATTTGGCACTCTTTATACTCAAACTGCAACACAGTCGAAGTAATGGAAATTCCCCGTTGCTGTTCCATTGCCATCCAGTCAGAAGTCGCTTTCTTTTGTGCCCTTCTTGCCTTTACAGCCCCAGCTTCGTGAATCGCACCTCCATATAATAGAAGTTTTTCGGTTAATGTTGTTTTCCCCGCATCAGGGTGGGAAATAATCGCAAAATTGCGCCGCTTTTCCACCGCCTGACCAATCTCTATCTCTAGTTCAGTTGACATAAATGTATTTGCTTGCTGTTAACTAACTTAACTTAATTTTTTCCAACTTAGGTAGGACTTTTAATCTTAAGGCAACAAGGGTCATGATAGGGTTTTTATAGCAATAAAATCTAATTCAGAAGGAAGACAACAATGTACGACAAGGATAAACGTAAATTATTGTCAGCACTGTGTCATGGTTCGATCTTTTTAAGTACTCTTTTCGTTTCTGTTGGCATCCCCATTTTTATCTTTTTTACATCTGATGATCCAGTCGTAAAGGCAAACGCCCAAGAATCAATCAATTTTCACCTGAATGTTTGGGTTTACGGCATAATTTTGAGTGTATTAATTTGGGTGACTCTTGGATTGCTTGTGCCACTTGCCGGACTTGGTTTCCTATTACATTGGGGGCTAACTCTATTAGCACTTTTTCATGTTCTTAGTGATACCGAAAAACCATTTCGTTATCCATTCATTTTTCGCCCATTGTAAGGTGAAACCTCTGAAAAACTTCGCTTCATTCTGTCTCACATCACCGGGGTAATTATGTAAACTTTATTTGGATAAAATAGTCATATTCCCGATTAGCAATCAACTGTAACCCGATTCACCGTCATTTCTCATCATTTATCATCTAAGTTATATGGCAAATAGAATACTTCTGTTTCAAAGCCATCTAACTTTTAACTACCGCCAAAATTCCGATGGGAGCAAATTTTAAATAATAATAATCATTATCATTCATCGCGGGTAATAAACTCTGAAAAAAGTGATAAATTACCCCAGATGATCCCTCCTGATTTGATTTTTTATTTCATTAATTGAGAAGCTACAGACATTGTTTAATATTCTTAATGTCATCTTCCGATAAATCTTTGCTTCCAAAGCTGTAAAATACAAAATTGCCCCACAACACTAAATAGTAGTAGGGCAACGGACAGTTAAGCGCTGCTTGTAGTCTGGCTGAGGCAAGCTTAATTTTTACCTACTTCTGTGACGCTTTGTGTTGTGTCCATTTGCATTTTTGAATTTATAAAACTTTATGTTTCCTACTCATCGTCCTCGTCGTTTACGTACCCATCCTCAACTTCGCCGGATGGTACGTGAAAATGTTTTGACAACAAACGATTTAATTTATCCACTATTTGCCGTACCGGGCGAAGGAATAGCAAACGAAGTCAAATCAATGCCCGGAGTTTATCAACTTTCTGTTGACAAAATAGTTGAAGAAGCGAAAGAAGTTTACGACTTAGGAATTCCGGCAATTATTTTGTTTGGAATTCCGGCTGATAAAGATGTCGATGCTACAGGTGCTTGGCATGATTGCGGAATTGTTCAAAAAGCCGCAACCGCAGTCAAAAATGCAGTTCCCGATTTAATTGTGATTGCTGATACTTGTTTATGTGAGTATACAAGCCATGGGCACTGTGGATACTTGGAATTGGGCGATTTAACTGGCAGAGTTTTAAATGATCCAACCTTAGAATTACTAAAGAAAACCGCTATATCCCAAGCCCAAGCAGGTGTAGATATCATTGCCCCATCAGGAATGATGGATGGTTTCGTGCAAGCAATTCGTAGTGGTTTAGATGGGGCTGGTTTCCAAGATATTCCTATCTTGTCATACGCAGCAAAATATGCATCAGCCTATTATGGACCATTTCGGGATGCCGCTGAATCCACACCGCAATTTGGAGACAGAAGAACTTACCAAATGGATCCTGGTAATACCCGCGAAGCCATCAAGGAAATTGAATTAGATTTAGCCGAAGGTGCAGATATGCTGATGGTAAAACCAGCATTGGCTTATATGGACGTAATTTGGCGCGTCAAGGAAGCAAGTAACGTTCCAGTGGCGGCATATAATGTGTCAGGCGAATATTCTATGGTCAAAGCAGCCGCACTTAATGGTTGGGTTGACGAAGAACGCATAGTATTGGAGACTTTGACTGGGTTTAAGCGGGCTGGCGCTGATATGATTTTGACCTACCATGCTAAAGATGCAGCACGGTGGTTAAAGTCATAAAAATCACTTCCCCGACTCCTAGATAAAGTCGGGGGTCTATACATTGTTACTTATCACACATTTAACTACTAGTTATTTATTTCTAATCAATACAATTTTAGACATTTATACCTTCTATATAATTTGTATTCTAGACATCATCTAGTAATGTCTTTACCAAAACTTTTATATTTGCATTGAGTCCTCAAAGGTCTATTGAATAAGCTTTAGGATATATTTTTTGTTTCGAGCAAAATTATTTTTTGGCTAACTATATAAAATTCTGGTATAAAAACTTGCTATTTATTTTGAGATGGCTTATCCTTTATTTTGGAAAGATGATTCAGTATAAACTCTTAGTAATTAGGAGCTACTCTATCTATGTTATTTCTGTGAAAATAGTGTGAAATCATCGTGTTTTATACGTAAAATCACTAATGAATGTTAAGCTACATATGTAGTAAATACCAGAAATAGGTGAGATAGTTAGCAGTAACTATTGAGTAGCTAGTAGGGTAAAACCGCTTGCAGACTAGGAGGATGAAAATTTTTTTCATGGTAACTGCCTCTACCTTTAGGGTTCCGTTGTGTAAAACCCACGACTGTACTGTAGTGATTTTGATTAACAATACAAGTGTGTCGTAAGGTACCAACTAGCCGCTGCCTTACGATAAATTCCCGTTGACTCAAAAACCTAAATTATTACGTAGTCATAACACAGCATACTTAATTTTTATTTTACAAATGCCACCTAAGTGGTCTACCGCATTTCATTTCTATTTTTCCTCCCCTTGATTCAAAATTGACAGAACTACTAAAGTGCTATTGGAATCTCTATGAATATCAAAAAAATTTTAAAATACTTCCAACAATTAATTCCCAGCAGTTGGCTTGAAGGTATGCAACATCTACATTCCAGCTTAATATTTGAATGGATTTTACATAATGGCAGTCAGCCGCTGGCATTGAGTCAAAAATCAGCGATGGTATTTTCTCCTCACCAAGATGATGAAACCTTCGGTTGTGGTGGAATTATTGCCCTAAAACGAGAACAAGGTATACCAGTGGTTGTGGTGTTCATCACAGATGGGCAAGGTGGAGGTGTTGCCAATCCTGCTTCCCAAAAGACAATTGCTGAAATTCGTAAAGAAGAGGCATTAACTGCATTAAGTATTTTGGGTGTGGAATCTTCAGAAATTTACTTTATGGAAAAGCCAGATGGGACTTTACCCTATCTAGAAAATAACGACAGACAACAAACTATTGAACAGATAGCTATGCTACTTGAAAGGCATCAACCGGAGGAGGTTTATGTACCTCACCGCAAAGACTGTCATCGTGATCATGAGGCTACCTATGAATTAGTCAAGGAAGCAGTAACGAAAGTAGGCAATAAAGTTGAGTTTTTAGAATATCCTATCTGGTTATTGTGGAGAGCGCCACTATTTATTTTGATCAAATTACAGGATATTAAGGCAGCCTACAGTTTATCAATTACATCTGTTCAAGATAAAAAGAATAGAGCAATCAATTCATACTGTTCTCAGATTGATAGTTTACCCCATAATTTTATTAAACGGTTCTTGGGGACAAATGAAATATTCTTTAGATCCTAGCTTGGATTGATTACAAAGAGAAACCTCATACCAAAACCTCTCTACAGTGTGGTAATTGGACAAATTCTGTTTTTTGTGTGCTGCTGTGGCTGTGTTTACCAATAGTTTTTAATTTCAAGTATTCAGAATTAATCCAAATATATCTCCTTCAAACTCTGCTTGATGAGAGTCAAAGTTTAGTCATACCTAAAATTATTCATACTTTTAATAGGAAACACAAATGCGCGTACTACACCTAACTAACCATATCCAAGAAATTGGTAACGGAATTGTCAATGTGGCAATGGATATAGCTTGTTTGCAAGCAAAAAGCGGTCATAATGTTGCGGTTGCATCGGCTGGGGGAGGATATGAAAAATTACTAGCAAGGTATGGTATTCAACACTTTCCATTAGATCAATCGAGAATGCCACTGAATATGCTGAAGGCTGTTGGACGTTATCGAAGGATAATACACGAATTTCAACCCGATATTGTCCATGCACATATGATGACAGGAGTTATACTGGCAGGAATTTTTCGGACAAGTTCTGAATATGGTTTAGTTTCTACTGTACACAATGAGTTTCAGCGTAGTGCAGTTTTGATGGGATTGGCAGATAGGGTGATTGCAGTCAGTGCTGCTGTTGCAAATTCGATGGTGCGACGTGGGATACCCAGAGAGAAGTTACGGGTAGTCGCTAATGGGACTTTGGATAGTCCTCGTCGTTGTGATATTCGTGATTGTGAACCAGTTTCTTTAAAGCGTCCAGCTATTACCACTGTTGCCGGGATGTATAGCCGTAAAGGGATTGTGGAGTTAATTGAAGCGTTTGTTAAAATTGGTGATGATTTTCCCGAAGCACATCTTTATTTAGTGGGAGATGGTCCGGAACGTTTAGATTTTGAGGAAATAGCTCAAAAAACACCTTTTGCAAATCGGATTCATTTTGAAGGGTTTCAGACGGAGCCACAGCGTTATATGCTGTCATCTGATGTTTTTGTTTTGGCTTCCCATTGTGAATCTTTTGGGTTGGTGCTGACGGAGGCAAGGGAGGCAGGTTGTGCGATTATTGCTAGTGATGTCGATGGTATTCCTGAGACTTTGGATAATCGGCAGGCTGGTGTTTTGGTACCAGCGAAGGATAGCGAGGTTTTGGCAAAGGCTATGTCAAGGTTGTTGAGTAATCCAGAAGAATTGGGAGAATGGAAACACCGAGCAAAACAAAATCTAGAAAGGTTCAGTGTGATGAGGGTAAGTGATGAAACATTGGATGTTTATTGTGATTTACTTAAGAGATCCAATGGAGTGTCATTGGTTAATAGGGTAAGTGCGTCGAAGTTGAGTGTGTAGTTAAACCTCGTTAACCCCTTGGGATGAGCGTAAACGATATTAGACTAAGCCCACTTGTGCGGGCTTAGGTTGGTGTATGGTGAGCAATAAATTACTAAATCCCTAATGCTTACATTTTCCACCCTCGTGGTGGTGTTCATGTTGATGTTCGTGATTGTGTGAACAACCTTGTAAGTTTTGGGTGAGTAATTCTGCGGCGATTGCAGCTTGAGATTCATCCACTGGTTTTAAACCGATCCAAGCATCAAGACTCTCTACATCAAATCCTACCTCACGGCGATCGCCTACTTGGATTAAGGGGCGACGAATCAATAAAGGATCTTGCAACATCAATACTAAAGCTGTGTCAGCATCGATTGTTTCGGGAACGATTTCCCCAGATTTTATTTTGGATGCGGATTTATTAAACCATTCGGAAACTGGTAGGGAACCAAAGAAGGAACGAAGTTTTTCTGCTGTCCAGGCTTCTGATAGTAAGCTGTAAGCTATAACGTCATGACCTGCTGTTGCTAATAGTATTTTTTGTTTGGCATTGCCGCGACAACCAGGTTTTTCATAAAAAATTACTCTTGCCATGGTGATTATTCCTTAAAAGTGTTTGGTGGTGTTGGTTTCGAGGTCAAATTCAAATCTTTGGCTAGGATTTGTTTCACCGTAAATGTTGAAGGTTACTGTTGGTTCGTCACCAATTGCTTCGATGCTGTGGATAGCCTCAGGTGTCAAACTGATGATGTCTCCAGGGTTGAGGATGATTTCTCCGGTTTTTTGGAGTTTTTGATTGGGGTTTTGCTGCCAAATTGTGTTTTTTTCTTTTCCTTGGAGTACAGCGATTACTGCCCAGGTTCCGTGGTTGTGAATGTTGGATTTGATTCCTGGTGCAAAGGTGACTGTTTGCACGGTGAGGGGAAATCCTAGTTCGTCGTATAGTTCGAGGACTGATGTTCCTGTTTCTGGTGATGCGTTTAGATGTCTGGTTTTAATCCAGTAGGAGTTGAGGATCAGTTTTCTAACTAGTCGCCGAATTTGGGGTAGATGGTTGGTTTGGTTGAGGGTGTCTTCGATTTCGGTGAGGAAACGGTAAAATCGATAGTTTTCTTGGAGGAGATTCCATTCGCGTTCTGGGTTGCTGGGTTGGAAGTTTTGCTTGGTTACAATCCAGTCTTGGTTTTTCATGGAATAAAGAGTTTTAACGCAGAGTGACGCAAAGGGAAGCGCTGAGGAGCGCAGAGAGAAGAAAGAGGAGAGGAATATAAGAGGATTTTTGGGGATGTAGAGAGGAGACATGTTGCACCTCTCTTTGTATTTTATGAAGATGCTATCTTAATTATTAATTTATCATTATTTTTCTCTGATTGTTTATTCGTCTTCTTCGGGTGGACGTGTCAGTATATCAAATAATATTGCGGCGCTGGAAAATTCGTTGGTGTTATCTATTTCTTTGATTTGGGCACATATAAGTGTGGCTTTTTCTAGTTGTCCGAGTTTGGCTAGGCTCATTCCAGCGGCGGCGTAGGCGTGGAGATAAAATCTAATTTGAGGGTTTTCTTTGCCTGATGTCAGTATTGGTTTTAGTTGTTGCCAATCTAATGGTAGTTTTTCGGATTGTTGAATTTTTTTTATTACTTTGTTGGCGATGTTTAAGGACATTGAATAGTTGTTTTTATAGTAGAAGTATCTATATGCTGCTACTAGGAGATCGGTGCAGTCTTCGGTTTTGGCTAGGGCTTGATTGATGTATTTTTCGGATTCGGCTGTGTTTTGCCAGTTTTCGGCAGCGAGAATCAGGAGTTGTTTGATTTCTGCTGGTGCTTGGAACCAAGAGTATTTATTCATGGTGAAGGTGGGGGAGTGAGGGAGTGAGGAAGTGGGGGAATATGGGGGAGTATTTATTATTTCCCCTTGTCTCCCTGCTCCCTGCCCTCTGCTCCTTTGCTGCGCTCCCTGTGTTCTTAAAATTTGCTGAGGATGTACAGGAGGGTGAACAAAATAATCCAGATGATATCGACGAAGTGCCAGTATATTTCTGCCATTTCGATACCAGTATGAGCGCTGGAACTATAGTGTCCTGTACGACGCGATCGCCATAAGACTCCAAGTATTAATAATATGCCGATGAAGACGTGTAAGCCGTGGAATCCTGTCATCAAGTAGAAGCAGTTAGCGAACAAATTGGTTGTTAAGCCATATCCCAGGTGCATATATTCGTATACTTGTCCACCCAGGAATACTATCCCCATGACGGCTGTGAGGAAGTACCAAAATCTCATGCCCCAAACGCTATTTTTTTTGATGGCAACATCTCCTAAATGGATGACGAAGCTACTGGAGACGAGGATGATGGTGTTGATGGTGGGTAGGTATAATTCGACTTCGGTTCCTGTGGGGGGAAAGGTGACGGTGGTTCCTTTGTAGAAGAGGTAAGCGGCGAAGAATCCACCAAACATCAAGGATTCGGACATGAGGAAGGTTAATAGCCCCAAGACTCGGAGGTCAGGGTGTTCCTCGTGGTGGGATGTATTTGTTGTTGCTACTGTCATATTTTCTTTGTGAGAAT
This sequence comes from Calothrix sp. PCC 6303, assembly GCF_000317435.1. NCBI lineage: Bacteria > Bacillati > Cyanobacteriota > Cyanophyceae > Nostocales > Calotrichaceae > Calothrix > Calothrix sp. PCC 6303. The sequence goes on along the minus strand of NC_019751.1, from coordinate 3,393,640 downwards.
CTAATTGTTAAACAGTTATCAGTTAGAACGGAGGCTTTGTTTAGTTCTGTTCACTGATAACTGTCCACTATTAACTGATTACTGATTCAATCGTAATTCGGCTTGATGGGCATCGTATAACATGCCGTATTCGTAAGGTCCGTGGGTAACTACGGGGAGTTCTTCCCAGTTCTCAATAATTGGGGGTGATGCGGTTGTCCATTCTAAGGTGAGGGCATCCCAAGGGTTATCTCCGGCTAGTTTGCCTTTTGTCCAACTGTAAATGGCGTTGATGGCAAAAGGTATAACTGAGATGCCGAGGATGATGGAACCAACTGTACAAATTTGGTTCAAGGTGATGAATTGGGGGTCATACATGGCAACGCGACGGGGCATTCCTTGAAGTCCCAGTTCGTGCATGGGTAGGAATGTCAGGTTGGTGCCGATGAGGGTAAGAATAAAGTGGAGACGACCGAGTTTTTCGTTCATCATTCTTCCGGTCATTTTGGGGAACCAGTGGTAAATACCAGAGTAGATACCGAAGACGGAACCGCCAAAAAGTACATAGTGGAAGTGGGCAACGACGTAGTAGGTATCGTGAACGTGAATATCAAAGGGGGCAGTTCCCATTGTGACTCCGCTTAATCCCCCCATGACGAACATGGAGAGTAAACCGAGGGCAAATAGCATGGTGGTGGTGAAGCGGATTTTACCACCCCACAGGGTTGCTACCCAACCGAAGATTTTTACACCTGTGGGGACGGCAACAATTAAGGTGGAGATGGTGAAGAACATCCGCATCCAACCGGGGGTACCACTGGCAAACATGTGGTGAACCCAGACGAATAAACCCACGACGCAGATGGCTAAACTGGAGTAAGCGATCGCTTTGTAGCCGAAAATGGGTTTTCTCGCATGTACTGGGATAACTTCTGACATGATACCGAAGATGGGAAGTATCATCAAGTACACGGCTGGGTGGGAGTAAAACCAGAATAAATGTTGGTAAAGGACGACGTTTCCACCGTTTTCTGGTTTGAAGAAGGATGTGCCGAAGTTGATATCAAATAGTAATAATACTAAGCCAGCGGCTAAGACGGGTGTCGAAACGAGGGCAAGTATGGAAGTGGCTAAAATCGCCCAACAAAACAACGGTAGTTGATCCCATTTCATACTGGGGACTTTCATCTTCCAAATGGTGACGACGAAGTTCAAGGAACCCAAAATTGAGGAGGTTCCCACCAAAACAATCGCCAAAATCCACATGCTTTGGGCATTGGGGGCAGTAATTAAGCTCAAAGGTGGATATGCAGTCCAACCTGATTGGGAACCACCAAAGAAGAAGCTACCAAGTAAAAGTAGTCCAGCTGGGGGGTTTAGCCAGAATGCGATCGCATTCAGCTTTGGAAACGCCATATCCCTGGCACCCAACATCAAAGGTACTAAATAGTTACCAAATCCACCAATGGCACTAGGGACAATCCATAAGAAAGTATAGCTGTTTAGATGCCGTTATATTTATGCCCATATCAACTGCCTTGTTAAATCCCCATTACAAAACATACTTATTACTCATTACTTATTACTCATTACTTATTACTCATTACTTATTACTCATTACTTATTACTCATTACTTATTACTCATTACTTATTACTCATTACTTATTACTCATTACTTATTACTCATTACTTATTACTCATTACTTATTACTCATTACTTATTACTCATTACTTATTACTCATTACTTATTACTCATTACTTATTACTCATTACTTATTTTTTAATATAGTGTCCAAATATCCTTAGAATCAGCAACTTGTATTTATTTTGTAGAAATAATAGCAATTTAATATTTATTTTCATAGTAATTATTTCTTATAGCAGAAATAAAATAGAAAATATTTATCTTATCAAAACAAGGTGAATGGTTTCTGCTGTATAGAAATATATTTCAGAGGAAAAAGCTATGACATTAGATAATACTGGTGATAATTTCTCTGTTAGTAAAACCTTAAACTATACGAACTTATCTTTAAATGATAACTTTAATATTAACCCTGGATATAGTTTAAGATATACTTCTCGAAGCAGCCACCATTCAGACATTTCCACACAACAGTATAGTTCTAAAACTGGTTACGGTGGAGTTAATGCAGCGGCGGCTGTTGCCAAAGCAGCGGGTAAAGATACTTTCGCAGATACCCCCAATTTAGGTGGTGATTATTGGGGTGTAGATACTGTTAAGGCACCGGAAGCATGGGCAAATGGATATACAGGTCAAGGTGTAATTGTTGCAGTATTAGATACTGGGGTTGATCATAACCACGAAGATTTAAAAAATAATATTTGGAAAAACACTAAAGAAATTGAAAATAATGGTGTTGATGATGATGGTAATGGATACGTTGATGATATTTACGGATGGAATTTCGATAGTAATAACAACAATACTTTAGATAAAGATGGACATGGTACCCATGTTTCTGGAACGATTGCCGCTGAAAAAAATAACAAAGGTTTAACTGGTATTGCCTATGATGCCAAGATTATGTCAGTTAAAGTTTTGGATGATGAAGGTTCTGGCTCCTACGATTCTATTGCTGGTGGAATTCGCTATGCAGTAGATAATGGAGCAAAAGTAATTAATATGAGTTTGGGTGGTGGTGCTAGTAGTAAGACTTTAGAATTAGCAATCGAATATGCTAGTGCTAGAGGTGTAATTGTCGTAATGGCAGCAGGAAATAGTGGGGGTTCATCACCAATTAATCCTGCTAGCTATGCAAATAAATATGGAGTTGCAGTTGGTGCTGTGGATAGGGATGGTAGCTTGGCTAACTTCTCAAATCGGGCTGGAAGTAATCAATTAACTTATGTGACAGCTCCAGGAGTGAGTATTTATTCAACTCTACCTAACAATAATTATGCATCCTATAGCGGAACTTCTATGGCTGCTCCCCATGTTGCGGGTGTGGTTGCGCTGATGCTAAGTGCAAATCCCAATTTAAGTGATGGACAAGTAAGACAAATTCTCGCAGAAACATCAGTTAGTTCTTCAGAATCCAATAATCCTGGATTTGATTTTGATGATATATTCAGTGGGTTTAATGGATATAATTTCCCATTCTCTAATTTTGGGAATGAAACTCAGCAGGGTTATTTTGGCGAGAAATATACTAGTGGTTTTGGTAACGAAAACCTAAAAAGTTCTAGCAGTAACTGGGTAGTGAATTCTCAGCTTTCGAGAATCCAAGATGAAAACGTTAGCAAAACAGACACGGTTTCATTCGATCCTAATCATAATGGTTCTACATCTCCCAGTAATGGAGTTTCGGTCGTCACACCTCGGTTAGCACCATATTGGAATCAGGAATCTGGCTCATCAGATTACAATATAATTTCCATGACGAATGCTGCTGATCCCCTTGATCCCAAAGAATTTATGAGACGCTATGAGGAAGCGATGGCTCCTTATCAAGATATGTTTCGTTTTTTCAACTATAGCGGTTCTTAACTGGTAGTCTGTCAATTTTATTTTGACGAATCGCTAACCGCTGGAAGTATGGTTTTACATCCTCCCCACCTTACTTCCTTGTAGCTTGCTTCTGCGAAGTAGTAGGTGGGGATTCTGAGGTTGCAGAGCAACTGTAACCACGCCAAACACTTTACCAAAATACTCAACCCATTCGCGGAACAGTGACCAAGAAGCGTCACTAATCGATTGGGTGCGGCTCGTGTCATGATACTGTATTCTGATAAAGAGTAGAAACAAGAGTATTGTTATCAAAGGCTTTAAAGCAATAATCCCAAAAAAAGACAGACTCATGTTTCTTAACACAGAGTCAATTTTTGGAGGTGGTATATGGAAGCGTCTACGATTAACTAAGGGAGAAAAACGTAATTTCAAACGGATGGCAACGGTCGCCTCAGTTTATAGTAGAATGCTCGAAACCCCTGATTTATAGGTGAGAAGTAGGGGTAAGTGTGAAAGGTTACGTTACTAATTGGGTACATTGCAGTTTTTATTTTACAAGCAGAGAATAAAACCCTAATCTCCCTACCATCGAAGATTTGACAATTGTATTTTTGAGGTACATGAAAAGGGAGCATCCACTTTCGGCGAATAGACTTTTTTATGTCAACCGTATACGAGGTTTTTTGGAGTATAAGAATTATGTTTCTTTCAAAAGTCGATGCTCCTAATGAAAAACTGGGATTGGCAATTTCAAGAGACCTAAAAACTCTCACTTTTCAGTTGAGAGTTGGATAAATTATTTTTTTTAGCAGGAATTTGAATTTGTAAAATAGCGCCTTTTGTGTAATTACTAATATGAGATAAAAGACCGTAAATAAAGACGGCAATTCCAAGCATCTCTAAGGATTCTTCTAAGGTCATTATAGCTAAATAAGAAGTAAAACTACCTTGATTATCGACAATATAACCACCAATTAGCTCGCAGCCAATACAACCAGATAGATAAATACATCCTGCAATTAAAAAGTGGTTTCTGGTTTTATGAGGAAGATTGATAATAAACTTCAAAAATATTAGTAAAAAGATTAATACTCCAATACTACCGGGAATAACCCAAGCAAAGTATAGAAACCCACTCGTCTTATGCAAAGCCTTCACTGGGTTCATCATTTTTTCATGCAGACTTACTAATTCATCAAAAGAGAGAAATAAAAATATAACTCCCAGCCATTGCCAATAGTAAATATAGGAGTCATTCATCCTCTTTTTAAGATAAGCGATAGTGCCGAGAATCATGGCTGCAAATAGTAGTGCCAAGGCAGAATAAACTGCAGGAAAGGTTAATTCTGAATCGAGATAAAATAGATTCGATATACCATCTCGTAAAAAGAAATCGGGAGTGATTTTTTTGATAATTTGCGTGATCAGATGGGTGACAACGAAGAAACTGATAATTTTCAACATGATTCCAAAAACAAGTTTTGGGGAAAAGTTAAAATGAAGTAAATTATTAGTTGAATTCGCTTGTAATTTTGCATCTTGATTTTGCAATTCCGAATAAATAGAATTATTTTTGAGATAGATAATTGTTTCCGGTTTTATCCAACCTCGATCGATAAAAATTTCTTCCAGGTGCTTACCGCTGATTTGATTTTGCTTGATTGCCTCTCTTAATTGCTCTTCGCTAATCAATCCTGCCTCTACTAATTTGTGTGAGAACTCTTCTTCTATCATTTTATTATTAACCATTTTTAATATTGAAGACTACCTTATAATTTGTTTATTTGAGATGAAATTAATCAGGTAGATGCAATGAAGATAATTTATTGTTTTGCGATCGCGTTCTCGATAGATGCAAGATGCCCTAAGTAAAATACTCAGTGAAAATCGAAAATTGACTATCCTATACGGAAGCTGCTTCGCATTTACGTCACAATACACCCTAAAATGCAGAACATTCTGAGCGCAGACTATGCAGACTACGCCAACAAAATTTCTATTTGATTCCTATTTTTATAGTTAAATTTAGGTTAAGAGTATATTATAATACGACTTATCTTGATCTAACATGAGAATTTTCTCATGAAGCTCTGAGGGGACGACGAAATCAGCTAAAACATAGATTCTATAAGCTTCATAGCTCTTAGACCTTGTTGATAATACTCCGCTTATTAGTATTTAATATCATTAATTCTGTAGTTAATTCTATACAAATATGCTGGAAATTTACCCAAGTTTGAGCATATAAGCCAACATAAAAACTACTATGTCTTCGCTCTGTACCATTATACTCTTTAACGCGAGAAGATATAAAAGCTTGTATTGCTTATGCGGCTGACCGTGAACGTCGGCTGATGATTTCGACCTTATCAGCATGAAATTAGTGTTTGATGAAAACTTATCCCCTAAATTATCCACTCCCTTGAGCGATATTTTTCCAGGCTCGCTTGATGTTAGGGATGTAGGCATGAAAGCAACAATGTGTTAAATACTACTTAAGTTTTATCATTTCATTGATTTTAGTTAGGGCGTGTCATCAGTTAATGTAAAGAAAGATAAAGTAAAGTAAAAATCGACCAAACTACAAGGATTTGCTCGCCATGACAAGCCGCCGTTATGCCCTACGAGATGATCAGTGGGAGAGGATAAAAGACCTATTACCAGGACGAGAAGGTCATGTTGGTGGGACAGCCAAAGACAATAAGCTGTTTGTGGAAGCTGTATTATATCTATCGATATCGAGCTGGTATCCCGTGGCGGGACTTACCTGAAAGGTTTGGGGATTTCCGAGTCGTACATACTCGGTTTAGTCGATGGAGTAAAAGTGGGGTGTGGCAACGAGTATTTGAGGTGTTAGCCCAAGAAGCAGACAACGAGTATGCGATGATCGATTCTACAATTGTCCGCGCCCACCAACACAGTGCGGGCGTAAAGGGGCGGCAGCTTTCCGGGGGCAACTGCCCCCGGAAACGTGCCTTGGGGATGCAGACAGTCAAGCAATTGGACGTAGTAAAGGCGGGTTGAGTACAAAGATACATGCAGTGGTGGACGCTTTGGGTAACCCCTTTACTCTTTCATCTGACACCAGGACAAGCCTGTGACCTCGATGGTGCGGATGTGCTGCTGCCCCAGACGAAGGCTGACACAATATTGGCAGATAAAGGATACGATGCTGACGCACGAGTCATTGAGGTTTTGGAAGCGCAAGCTAAGACTGCCGTCATTCCCTCCAAACGTAACCGTACTAATCCGCGCGATTACGATACAGACTTGTACAAAGCCCGTCACTTAATCGAAAACTTTTTTGCCAAACTCAAGCAATACCGTGCTATCGCCACCCGCTACGACAAACTCAAAGTCAACTTTCTGGGTGCAATTTACCTTGCTGCTACTGTAGTTTGGCTCAACTGATGACACGCCCTAGAAAATCTGCGTTAGCGTATAGAACCCATTTGATATCTTTTTTCTAGCTATTAGCTAGTCTTCTGAGCATCAATCTGATAAAATAAAGCTTGAGCTTGGCATTGGCACGAGCGAGTGTCCGGTCAAAATTTTTGACTAAACTTTTACATCGCTCTACCCAAGCGTTTGACCTTTCGATTACCCATCTAGCGGCTACAGGAACAAATCCAGATTTTCCATTGGCTTCTTTTTCGGCTTTCGATGGCTTGGGTGAGAGTTCAAATTGAATTTTGGTCATAATTTGAGGGTAAATCTGCTCCAGAGCCTGGGTAAGCTTATCAGGGTGATAGCCATTATCTACGAGGATGGTAATCTTAGGTAGCTCAATCGGTTTGGATTTGAAATAATCGATGATATAAATACAGTATTTTTGTTTGTTTTTCACGCTAAAATAATACTTCTAGTTTTATACTGAGTATTTTAATTTAATGGGTTTGAAAAAGGCTAGGTTGAAGCCGTTTATTAAAATCTGTTGCTATCCATCCCCAGGCTATAGAGCCGTGGGGAATTGAGCAAAATCACTTAAATGATTTTGGGTGACTTTGAGTGCCAATCGGTTGATTGCTCATAGGCGTAAGCAACTTGAAGTAATTGCTCTTCTTTGAGAACATTACCAATTAACTGTAAACCAATGGGCATTCCTTGACTATCAAAGCCGCAAGGAACACTTATAGCTGGTAAACCGGCTAAGTTGACAGGAATTGTCATCAAGTCAATGAGGTACATGCTTAGGGGATCTGTGGTTTTTTCTCCGGTTTTAAATGCGGTGCTAGGTGCTGTGGGGGAAATCAAGATGTCAACTTGCCCAAAAGCGTTTTCAAAGTCTTGCTTAATTAGTGTTCGCACTTTTTGGGCTTGGAGATAATAAGCGTCGTAGTAACCCGCAGATAATGCATAGGTACCAATCATAATTCGGCGTTTGACTTCAGCGCCAAAGCCAGCGGCACGGGTACGGGTATACATCGAAAGGAGGTTTTCGGCATCTTCGGCGCGGAAACCATATTTTACACCGTCGTAGCGTGCCAAGTTTGCGGAAGCTTCACAGGGGGCAATAATGTAGTAGCTGGGTAAACCGTAGCGGAAACGAGGGCAGGAAATTTCTTGAATTTCGGCACCCATGCTTTTAAAGTGTTCAATTGCTTGGTTCACAGCTTTCGCAACTTCGGGGTCTAAACCTTCGCCAAATGTTTCCTTGATGATGCCGACTTTGAGTTTACCGTGAGATTTGAGATCGGGGCGTAAATTAGCTGTGTAATCGGGAATTTCCACTTTAATACTAGTAGAATCCTTGGGATCGTGTCCTGCGATCGCATTCAGCAACAAAGCCGCATCTTCCACACTACGGGCAAATGGTCCAATTTGATCTAATGATGAGGCAAAGGCGACTAAACCGTATCGTGATACTAATCCATAGGTTGGCTTCATTCCCACAACTCCACAAAATGAAGCTGGTTGACGAATGGAACCACCTGTATCCGAACCTAGGGAAACTACACATTCTTCGGCTGCTACTGCTGCGGCTGAACCACCTGAAGAACCACCAGGAACCCGCGATAAGTCCCAAGGATTTGCTGTTAAATGATATGCAGATGTCTCCGTGGAACCACCCATGGCAAACTCATCCAAGTTAGTTTTACCCACCATCACTGCATTCGCATCAAATAGCTTTTGGGTGACGCTAGATTCGTAAGGGGGAACAAAATTTTCTAAAATTCGGGAAGCACAGGTGGTAGTAATCCCCTTAGTACACATGTTGTCTTTGACACCAATGGGAATACCTGCCAACATGCTAATTTCTTCACCTGCGGCAATTTTGGCATCTACTTGTTTGGCTTGTTCCAGTGCTTTTTCGGCAGTAATGGACAAAAAACTCTGGATTTTTGATTCTACAGCTTGAATCCGATCTAACGCTTCTTGGGTTATTTCAACGGCTGAACGTTCTTTTTTGACTAGTTGTGTGTGTAATTCGCGGATGGATACCATGTGATTTCCTGTAAATAGGGCTGAGTGTTGGATCTGAAGTAAGAATAAAAATAAATATCTAGTCTTGTTCTTTGGGAAGCCTAGGATAATTTATCAGAAATTGACAATAATGCAACTTGGAAATAATTTATTTGCTCCAAATGACTGATTTTAATATAGGTTGGGGTGTTTTGCTCAAATAGCTTACACAGCTAACCTATAGTTAATCATTGAAGTGATTGCTCTTACATTTATCAAGTAGATTGTCCTTGTATTGCACAATATTAACAGGTATGAACATTATTTAAATAAGCGATCGCATTCTCGAATCAGGGTGCTAAGTTAAGAACAGACACAGAGAAGTTTAATTTATCTGACCGAATACAAAGTGTAAGAGCCTTGTGTCACCCGCTCTACATCAAACGCGATCGCATAGCGTCTGAGAATCACAGTTCTAGCTGCATCCTGTACATAACGTGTTTTCGTCTCAATTTCATGTTTTTGTTTTGGAGGTTATTAAAACGCACAGCCAAGAATGCCTGCCTAGCTGCAAAAATGGATGCTAAATTTTCTAACCAAAAAGTGATTCTCGATGGAAGACACTACGCAATCGTCCAAAGTAAACCTTAGTTGAACTAGCTTTTCCACAAAATTTTAACTCTAACAAAATCTAATCTATACTTCATTTACCGCTAAATGCTACTGATGGTTATCGCTCGTAGCTTTTAGCGGTTATGATGTTTTAGCCTGAAGAGAACAGGGAAGAACTAGGGAAAACGTCAATGCCCTTTTGTGCTCAGTGCATCGCGCGGAGTCTTTCCGTTTCCTCCCCCTGCTCCTTTTGACCGAAAATAATGGGATACGGTGTACACACAACTTTTGAATTCCCTAGATTTTCTATAATCCCACGCCCGCCAACGGTTGAAACCCACCGCAGTCGCTACAACGGGGGGTAGACGCGAAGCGGCTGTTGGCGTTCGCCCTACAGCCCTGCGGGCATCCTACGGCGGCTGAGGCTTCGCCACGCAGTGACTCCACAACCTACAATTAACAGTTAACTGATTAAAGTAATAATCGTCACTTCAGGTGGACAAAACAAACGTCCAGGTGGATATGTCCCCAAACCACGATTAACATAAAGTTGATTTTGCCCAACTTGGTGAAAACCTTGCGACCATTCCCAATGTTTGACTACTTTTGCACAACCCCCGCGTAAAATTGGCACATATCGCCGAATTTTTCGAGGTATTTTCCTGACAATTTTATTGTAGTAAATTACCGCAGGACCTAATCCAGGAATAATAATTTGGGAACCGTGGGTGTGACCAGAAAGCTGTAAATCGACCCGCAATTTTTCCATAAATTCTGCGGTGTCGGGATTGTGAGATAAGACAATACGAGGAATATTTGGGTCTATTTGAGTCAGTATATCTGCTGGTTTAAATTCTCTAGACCATAAATCAGCTAGTCCTACCACAGCTAATTCTTTTCCTAAAGGGTAAGCTACTTGATTCCACAGAACTTGAATGCCAATACTAGTAAAAGCGTTAGTGACAGTGGAACGGGAATGCTTAAAATAGCAATCGTGATTTCCAAGGGATGCAATGATCCCAGAACGAGACTGCAAATGTTTGAGTCGTGTAGCTAATTCGTAAGCTGGTTTTGGATCATCTGTCACATAATCCCCAGTTAAAAGTACTAAGTCAGGGTCGGCTTCGTTGCTGAGTGCGATCGCATTCTCCAACATCTTCTCAGATAACCGTAGACCATCGTAATGTAGGTCAGACATCTGTACCACTGTCGTACCTATCAACGAAGCTGGTAAATCCGGAATTTTTACCGTTAACCTCTCTACACTCAATGATCCAGACAATAACAAAACCATAGCTCACTATTCCTCACAGCGGGCGCTACCAGCTTACCAAATCATTATTAACGTTTACTTATGATTCATCATAATTTATTGAAAACTTTATTTTTACGGATAAAACAAGTATCAATATTAACTTATTGCTGGAGTTTAGAACAAAAAACCCAGTAACTAGGCAATAAGTAGGTGGGTGTTGAAAATTGTAGTTAAGACGTTGGGTGCCAAAACCCTTGTAGAGCGGGTCATGGGTGGCGATCGCAACCCAACATGAATGGAAGAAACTTGCGCTGTAAGAAAATGAAAAAGCACGGTTTTATAGGCTTTTCAGCGCAAGTTCCTTAGAAGACGCAAAATTTTGCATCTCTGTATCCTTCAGAATTAACGGGACAGACCAGTAGTAGTCTGTCAATTTTATTTTGACGGTTATATACACATCCACAATCCGGTAGAGACGTAGCAGTGCTACGTCTCTACAACCGTCATTTTTATTTTGACAGACTAGTAGGGGTAAGACTTTGAAGCTAATTTACATTACGTTACATGGCGGAAAGTATTTTGGGGCTTCCGTCTCCAAAAATAGTTTCCAAGAAGTTGTGTTTATTTACACCTACCTGACTTTAAAATAAAAGTTCAATGGGCAAGATGCCTATTCCACAAGATATGTATATTATTTAATTGCTAATCCTTATAGTGCTTCATATTTCTGGGAAGAGTTAGGGTCATTTTTTCTGGAATTGGGTAGTTTTCTTGATATAGAGTTGCGATCGCATCAAAATAAGAATATCTATTTCACATCCCAAACTTTAATAACTTGATTATTATTGAGATTGAACCATTCCCCCGCAGCTAGTTTTTTACCATCAGGACTCCAAGATACGCGCAATGTGTGAGGTAAATTAATCCCAATAGTTGTAATCTCTTTCCCTGTAGATACATCCCACTGTTTAATTGTTTTATCTTGACTTACCGAAGTGAGGGTTTTGCTATCATCCGACCAAACCACATCTAAAACTGCGCTACCATGTCCAGTGAGGGATTTAACGAATTTTCCTGCTGTCGCATCCCAAATTTGAATCGTTCTGCTAACATCCGTTGTGGCAATAAATTTACCATCCCGACTCCACGCGATCGCACGAAACATATTACCAGTTTCACCACCACCAGTACTCAAATTTTCGACTTCCAAACCTGTCAAAGTTTTGCTTAATTTCCCAGTGGTGACATCCCAGAGATTCATCTTATCGAGATCATATCCAACTATAGTTTTACCGTCTGGACTCCAAGCGAATGTATGATAAATATACTTACCATTTATGGTTTTGAGTAATTTACCTGTGGCTGCATCCCAAAGTCGAATATTCGTTTTCCCTGAATTTGCCAGGATTTTACCATCAGGACTCCAAACTAAATTATCCCCTTCACCTACATCAATGGTTCTGATGGATTTACCTGTAGTTGCGTCCCAAATCGTGATTTTCACCCCACCGTATTGTATCTCGTCAGCTAGCAGACTTGAATTACCCGAAACTTTCTTCACGATTTTTTCCCTACCACTAGTAGCGAAAGTTTTACCATTTGGGTTCCAAGCGATATTTGCTACCGCCATTTTTTGATTTTGACTGAGGGTATTAAGGGATTTACCTGTAGAAGTATCCCAAAATTTAATTATGCCACCCTCTTCTTCACTAGCATCAGAGGCAATAATTTTACCATCTGGACTCCAAACCAAACCTGTAATCGAAGATTTATGAGCAGGAAAACTAATTTTTTCGCCGATTTCTTGGTCTTGAATTAATTTATTCTCAACTAAATTATTCAGATCGAAATTCCAAATTTTAATGGCATTATCATACTGACCTCTCGATGCCAAAATTTTGGTTTGGGGGTTCCACCTGATATTTACAATTCCATTATCATGACCAAACAAAGTTTTGAGTCGTTTACCCGTAGTCACATCCCAAATTTTGATAGTATTATCCATCCCCACAGAAATCAGAATTTTACCATCTGGACTCCAAGTAAAATCAGTAACAAAAAAACCATGTCCGTATAGGGTTTGGGATTTACCTGTAATCATATCCCAAATAGTGATTTTTCCTTCCTGTCCTCCAACAGCAAGTTTTTTCCCATCATGACTCCAAACCGTACTAGCAGCATAAATTTCAAAAATTTCCCTGATCCGTTTTCCCGTATTGATATCCCAAATAATCGCACCACCGATATTAGTGGAAACCAGTTTTTTGCTATCGGGACTCCAAACAAAATTGGTAATACTCGCAGTGGAAGTTCCAAAACCGTGGTCAATTGTTTTGATTAACTTACCTGTAGAAACATCCCAAATTTTAACTATACTTGGGTTTGCAAGCGCAAGCGCTTTTCCATCCGGACTCCAAATGTTTTCTATTCTTTGAACTTTCGCATCATATTCGGTAATTGTTTGCAGTAATTTACCTGTGGAGATATTCCAAAGTTGAATTTTTTCGTCTTTACTCCAAACTGCAAGCGTTTGACTGCGAGGGTTCCAACTCATCATCGAAATTTTGCTTTTATTTCCAGTCAGGGTTTTGATTAATTTAGCTGTCCCAACATCCCAAAGTTTAATTGTGTTATCAGGTTGTGCAATTGCAATTGTTTTACTATCGGGACTCCAAACCCAAGATAAATCAGCAGCTTTACCGCTATAACCGCTAATGGTTGTAATTTGTTTACCAGTACTAACATTCCAGAGTTTAATCGTTTTGTCTGCACTTGCAGAAGCAAGAATCTTATCATCAGGACTCCACGAAACAAGGTTAACTAAACCATTGTGTCCACTCAGGGTTTTGATTAATTTATTGGTGATGGTATCGTGGATTTGAATCCTATTATCCGGACTTGCCAACGCAAGGGTTTGATAATCCCGACTGATTGCAAAATTTGTTTTTGGGTTTCCATTTTTATCGTTATACTCAATTGTTACTGGCTTTATTTGTTGGGAATTAGTTGTCATTGCTTGGGAAGTTCGAGTATGATTTTTTTGCTGTTGGGAAAGTCCATGAACCTGACAAGCTGCGGTGATAATCAGCATCATTAAGCTAAGTCCAAGGGTCAGATTTTTGGAAGAGCGAGTCAGACTAGTAAATTTACGTAAATTCATGTTTAATTCGATATTGAATAAGTTAAATAGGAATTAATTGTCAGTAAAGGATAGTAGTGGCGATCGCAATTCAACCGCTTACCCATCTATATTTCCCGGAATTTCCCGGAATTTCAGGGGTGTGCAAATTCCTCTCGATTTTTTCATCAAATCTGGGACAAAGCCTACTCCGCATTTGGTACTCCAAATCGGTGTAGGTAGTTTACCTCTTCCAAAACTTGCATACTTATAAATTCCTTAGAAATATATAACCTCTACAAGCCCAAACCCAATTTATCCAGATCAAAGTCCGGAAAATAGTTGAATAAAGTTGATTTAAAATCTAGTCGCTATGAGATTTAATAACAAACAGGTGAATAAATAAACTCATGCAACGCAAAAAATCCTTGCTTTTGAATTTTGTCTTCGTGTGTTTACTCGCATTCTTGATGATTCGCGATCACTTACCAAGTCCATACTTTGAATTATCTATTATCACGAAAGATAATCAATCAATTACTGTTCCATCCCATTTAATTTATTGCCGCTTCAGTCAAAATTTACACTGCGAAATTCCCATCATTCGTCAAAATTTGGTGATCGAAGAAGTTGAACCTTCATATTTGAAGTGTAGAGCCAGATTAGGCAAACAAACACCTACCTGTCGATGGTCACACGCATCGGCACTGGAATATATTGAAATTGAAAGTTTAGAATTAACACCAATCGAAATTGCCGCATTCAAGTATTCAATCAAACCTTTCCCGACTGCGCGAATCTTTGACGATCCAGCCGTAAATGTATCTTTATTAGCACTTTTGTGGGGACTTCTATCAGTATGGAGTGTGTTTAATGTGGTGAATTCTGTATTTTTTTACTCGCGGAGATTTTTTCCAGATCAAAATGATCAAACTAAGCGTATAACTCCAGAGTTATTGGCTGCGATCGCGGGATTGGGAATAATCATTTTTTTAGCGTTCAGTTTTCTCTTCTTGATAATGGTATTTGGGTATGTGGATTGATTGATTGGTTGATTAATTGAAAATTGCATCCGAAAAACTGCTAACTAGATATTGATCGCCGAACGGCACTCATTTGCCTATCGGAGATAGTCAAGTTTTACTGTGCTTTTTTAAAGGGAAAGTAAGGCACACCAATTGCAGGATTACACATCAAAACCAATTGCCACTTTTCCCAGCACTTGTCGCTGTTCTAACTGGTGAATTGCCGCAGGAACTTCCCTCAAGGGATAGACTCGATCGACATAAGGACGAATTTTACCAGCTTCGATTGCATCTTTTAACACGATTAAATCGCTTTGGTTGGGTTTGCAAGCCAGAAATTTGATTTTTCGACCACCAACTTTAGAAGTAACGAAATCGAGAAACATGGCTTGAAATAATCGTATTATCGAACCACCAACTACAACGAGAGTACCTGAGGTTTTCAAGAATGGGAAATAATCAAAAGGCGAATTGTAGGCAGCATTATCGAGTATCAAATCATAGTAGTGCTGTTTTAATTTAGACTTGGCTTGAGTTGAATTGCAAACATAATCCGCACCAATCGATTTCACCATTTCGACTTTGCCAGCACTGCATACACCAGTCACCTCAGCCCCAAAAGCCTTGGCAATCTGGACTGCAAAAGAACCCACACCACCGGAAGCGCCATTTATCAGTACCTTGTATCCTGACTGAATTTGTCCCACATCCCGCAGTCCTTGGAGGGCAGTCAGGGCAGAAACGGGAACGGTTGCAGCCTCTTCAAAACTCAAATTATTGGGCTTGAGCGCGATCGCAGTTTCGGACGCGCATACATATTCGGCAAACGCACCAAAGCCCGATTCCGATAAATCGCCAAACACGGGATCGCCTGGTTGAAACTGGGTCACATTTTTCCCCACGGCTTCCACTTCCCCGGCGACATCGCAACCCAGGATTTTAGTTTGAGGCTTGCGTAACCCCCCGTAAATAAAGCGTATAAAAAACGGCTTGCCCCGCATCAAATGCCAGTCACCAGCATGGACGGCAGCACCACGAACCTTAATCAGCACAGTGTTATCTGATACAACTGGTCTATCGACTTCCTCCATTTTCAACACATTGGTAGAACCATATTCATACTGGGCGATCGCCTTCATTTTTTGGACTGTTAGATCGGGATTTTTCATTGGCTTTCAGGGTTATTGCTTGGGTGTTTTCTCGACTAAAGGAGCATCTGACTCAAAAATCAGTTGCACCCAAATTTTGCGCTTAATATACTTTTGGCTTACACTGTAAGTTTAGCTTACGGCGTAAGTTTGTCAAGATAAATAATTTAAGATTGACTTCAGGCTAGAAAAAATTCATATAACCGGGATGAAATGGAAAAAACGAGTAACTCAAAATCGCTGCCCCCATTGCCTTTGAGTCGGGAACGGGTGTTGCAAGTTGCGCTGCGGATGGCAGATGGGGATGGGATTGAAGCGCTGTCGATGCGGAAAATTGCCCAGGAACTCAGTGTCAAAGCAATGTCGCTGTACAATCACGTTGCCAATAAGGACGATATCTTGGATGGGATTGTTGATATGGTGGTTGCGGAAATTGAGTTACCTGACCCAAAAATTGATTGGAAGGCAGCTATGCGGCAACGGGCTATTTCGGCACACACAGTATTGTTGCGTCATCCTTGGGCTGCAATGGCGATAATGTCGCGGGTGAATGTGGGGTCAGCAATGTTGCGCTATGTTGATGCGACTTTGGGATGTTTGCGTGAAGCCGGTTTTTCCTTCGAGACTGCCGATCATGCCTGGAATGCGATCGACAACCACATTTATGGGTTTACGCTCCAGGAGTTAAACTTTCCCTTCGAGCCTGGGGAGTATGCACAACAAGCAAAAAACTTTATCTCGTTTATCCCTCCAGAGAAGTATCCCTACATGAATCGACTTGCCCATCACGTCATCGAAGGTCGATATGATGGTTTGCATAACTTTGAGTTTGGATTGGATTTGATTCTCGATGGTTTGGAACGGTTGCGGGAAAGGCAATAAAGCGGTAAATAGGAATATATTTTCAGGAATACAAAAAAAATTCTGTATATTCCTCCCGTAAAGGCTGGTTATAGGTCAAAATTCGGTATAACATCCGAAATAGGGGTTTAAAAAAGGATTTTTCCGTATAATTACGAAAGAAAGTAGCTGTAATGCTTGATATATCAGGATAAAAAAAGATTATATGTACTTTTTCAGCAAGCCCTAAATAGTTAGCCTTCTCAAGCAAACACATATTTTCTGTACCGTTTGGCAAATAGGCGAATGGCGGCGAATCCATGAGCATTCTGATCAGCCCTTTGCTAGCATGAGATTTACCCATCCTCTCGCTACAACTACTTTGGCTCAACATGTTCAACTCGATCACCATGACAGTTCCCCTTGCATTTGAAGCAAAATCCCCTGAGATTATGCCTACTGCCTACTGTCTTGTCATAACGACAATTTTCAACACCCACCTACTTACTTAAAAGAAGGCTAACAACCGACATATCAAAATATTTAAAAATAAATACTAAATAAAACCAAGAATAACTTATGAAACGTCGTGAATTTTTAACTTTGGCTGGAGTTGCTTATGCTACAAATTTGTTATCCCCCTTTGAGGCTATTGCTAAACCATTCAATCGCCAAAAACCGATTCGGCGCAATACTTTTTATACAAAAGGTAAGTTCTTATACGACTCTCTAGGAAACAAAATTATTTTACGAGGAATTAATCTACCCTTACTAGATGATTGGAATTTTCCTCAAACCGATAAACTCACAGAATTAGCCAAGACGGGAGCTAACGCTGTTAGAATTCAATGGTATAAGAACTATGGTCAAGCCGATCGCCCTAGTTATTCAATTGCAGATTTGGATAAATTTCTGACTAGATGTAGAGCCAACCGTATCATTCCAATTGTATATCTGGCAGATTTGACCTGTAAATCCAATGTAAATTTACTAAATAGCGAGTTAATTCCCTGGTGGACATCCAAACCCGTTTTGAGTGTACTTAAGAAACATCAAAAGTATCTCATTATTAACCTTGCTAACGAATTGGGTGTTTATCGTTGGTCAAATAATCCCACAACTGCATTAAACTCATTTAAAGATACTTACAAAAATGCGATCGCTAGAATCCGTCAACACTTACAAGTTCCCATTATGATT
This sequence comes from Calothrix sp. PCC 6303, assembly GCF_000317435.1. NCBI lineage: Bacteria > Bacillati > Cyanobacteriota > Cyanophyceae > Nostocales > Calotrichaceae > Calothrix > Calothrix sp. PCC 6303. Next base: position 3,375,586 of record NC_019751.1, on the reverse strand, counting down.
GACGCACCCGATTGCGGTACGTCAATTGAGGTGTTTACAAAGATCGGCAAGGAATTAATTAATAGCGATCGCTCGCGCAATCTTCTATTTAGCTGTCACGCTTATTGGGCTGGTTATAATGGGATGCTACAACTTAAACCTGCGCTCGATGCTAATTTACCGATAGTTTTCGGTGAAATTGCCAATAAACAAGATGAAAACATTAATAATTCAACTTCATACTGCTATTATGACCTTGATGGTACTGGTAAAAACCATGCTCCCAAAAATAATTTTACCTATCAAAAATTGTTGCCGATTCTAAAACAGCAGCAAATTGGTTGGTTTGCTTGGAGTTGGTGGAAAGATAGATGTACAGAGCGACAGATGGCAGAAAACGGTGATTTCTCAAACCTGACACCCTACGGAGAAGATATTGTGAATAATTCTGTTTATGGTTTGAAAGTGACAGCAAAGAAATCGAGCGCTTTTGGATTGATTTAAAGTCCACGTAGGATAACTTCAACCACAACTTGCTCAGTAGTTTTTGGATAATTGCAATCGCACTCAAAAATATATTACTCTCTTTCTAGAATATCTTGCGCTAACCAAATCATTCCCCGCAGAAACAATCAATAAATCATTTCCACCACCACCGTAAAGTGAATCATTCCCAGTAAAACCATCAAGAGCAAATAACTAGGTTGAAGTTAGAATCTCAGTGTCTAAAGACGCTGAGAGTGTCAAATTCAGGTATTAGCTTACTTACATCATCGACTGCTTCCTAGGCTCAGACATATCCAACATTTCTAAGAGTGCTGGAATGACGGTAATTTCAATTTTCTCAAATCTTGTGAGAAATCCGGGTAATGCATCATTAGCTATTTAGCACTACCATCCTGTCAACAACTATGATTAAAGTTGATTTCTATTAATGAACAGTCATCTATAAAAGCTTTACTACCTGTTGAGGTTTCTATTGCTTCTAAAATATGGTCTAAGCCCAATTTAAATGGTTGATTATATGCAACTAGTAAATTAATGAAACCGTTTAAATCCCATAAGCTACCATCAGACTGTTCAACTTCATAAACTCCATCGCTGAAAACATAGAGTTTACTCGGATCTTCAATCTCACATATAGCATTGCGATATTCGGCTTCTGCAAACGCTCCAATTGGTTGACCTGGGGTAACTAAGTGTTTGATCTCTAAACTTGAGTGAGCAGTTTGAGAAAGTAGTAAAGCCGGAGGATGACCAGCACTAGCATAGGTTAATTGAGAAGAGCTTCGGTCAAAAACTCCATACCAGATCGTAAAGTATTGGTCATTTTGCTTCTCCATTTGAAATATCTCATTCAAGTTCTGGAGAACTTCCGATGGTTCATAAAGACTGGCTTTGGGAAGAGAATGCGATCGCAATAAATTATGCACCGAAATTGAAGGAAGAGCTGCGGCTAATCCATGTCCAGAGACATCAAGGAGGTATATAACTAGGTGATTTTCATCTAGCCAGTAGTAATCAAAGCAATCACCACCCAATTGATTACAAGGTAAAAACTTGGAATTAATTGTGATTAACCCCGACATTGATTCCGGAAGAATAGATTTAACGTAATCAGCAGCTTCATTTAACTCTGTCTCTAAAAGCTGTTTTTGGATATGTAGATCCTCAGCTAATTGTTGAAGTTTTTGATTAGTGTGATATAGTCTCAGTCCAGATCTTACTCGTGCTTTTAATTCATTGATCTCAATGGGTTTACTCAAGAAATCGTCTGCACCCGTGTCTAAACCTTCAACCCGATCTTCCACAGCTTTACGTGAAGTCAGCAGGATAAAAAACGTTGTTGATAGCAGTGGTTGAGATTTAATTTGGCGACAGACTTCTAAGCCATCCATTTCTCCCATTTGCCAATCACAAATAATCATAGCTGGACGTAGATGTTTAGCTTGCTCTAATCCCTGTTCACCATTTGAAGCAACAATAACTTCATATCCTTGATCTTGAAGGGTCTTTTTTAAAATGAGTTGAAGAACTCGGTCATCATCAATCACTAAGATTTTGATTTTAGAATCAGTTATCGTAGCCATTTTTATAAATATTACTGTAGTAATTTAGAAGCAATTTTAATTGAATAACTAAGTAGATAGGTAGGTAGGAAAAATTATCGTTGTGGGGACTGAGTAGTGAGTAGTGTTAAGGGTTTAAGCTAAGTTTGTATTCTGTTACATATTTCTGTTTATTTCTAACCATCTACTTATTATAATTTCTGATAAAGGAAGTTTTATAGACTAATACGGCAATTATCCGCAGTAGACATACAGTAGCTTATCAGAAAGTAGTAAGCTATAGTTAGAGCTAAAAGCCTGATTTTGCATAGGTTGGGTTATAGCTTACCCTGGTGGAAAGAAACCTCTAGAAAACTTAGAAAATTTGATTTTACTCTGCGATAAGCAAGTTACGCAAAGCCTCAACCGAATTTACAAGTATCCTCCTTAAAAAACTAAATTTTTCCTTAGCAATAAGCAGTTTTTATTTCCTATTCCACAAGTATAACTAATAGTCCAGTGATAGTCTCTTTGGAGCTTAAGGAAAAAGATACAGCCCCAATGTTTATCACGATTTAAAGGATTAAATGCCTGATCTCCTGTTTCTTGGCTGAGATCTTCTAAAGCTGCTTCTAAATCAAAAGGATCACCTTGATCCCAAATACGAATCTGGAAATATTCATGGCAAATTTGTACTTCTAGATCGACAGGAGTTTGAGGACTAAGGTGGCTGTGAGCATGGCGAACCACATTTGTAAAGCCCTCAATCAAAGCAGTTTGTGCTTCTACCCACAATTGTTCGGGTAAAAATGAGCAGTTCAATTGATCGAACCATTCCACAACTGTTATCATCGCATCTAAATCACTGGCAACTTGTAAGCTAGAGTTACGGATTAATAAATCTGTTTCCGCTGACATTTACATTGCCCCTGAATCCTTATTAAACACAACCATAATAGTTTTGAATATGAGCTTGAGATCATAGACTAAACTCCAGTTTTTCTGGTATCGCAAATCGAGTTCGATAACATCCTCAAAGTTACGAATTTTTGAGCGACCATTAGTCTGCCACTCACCAGTAATTCCAGGTCTGACATCAAATCTTTGCCAATTACGAATTTCATACTGTTCTAGCTCATCTGGGGTTGCTGGTCGAGTACCAACTAAACTCATATCTCCCATCAGAACATTCCAAAATTGCGGAAATTCATCTAAACTGGTCTTGCGAAGAAAGTGACCAATACGGGTAATGCGTGGATCACAATCACTTTTGAAAAAAGCGCCAGATGCTTGGTTTGTAATAGTAGCTTTAAGGGCTTCAGCATCAGTCACCATCGAACGAAACTTCCAGATGCGAAACCTTTGTCCCATCCAACCGCAACGAATTTGGCTAAAAAGTATGGAACCTGGACTATCAAGTTTAATAGCGATCGCAATCGGCACAAATAACACTCCAGTTATCATTAACCCAATGATGGCACCCACAATATCAATGGCACGTTTCATCGGCGATCGCACTGACGGATGAGTTAAGGGTGGACGCTGTTCAGTTTTGCGGTTTGCAGTGGGGATAATAGCCTCGGTGTTGGGTTCAATGTTAAATATTTTCTCCAAACCAACCAGAGAAAAAGCTAATTTAACTTGAGAAGTAACACTCCAAAAGATTAATTTGATATTTTTCGTCTGTGCAGATTTGTGGTTACTAATTAATGACCCAACACCACTACTATCGATAATTGTGGTTTTGCCAAAATCCAAGATAATTTTTGTGATCGTGTTGTCTTCTACTAAAGTTTGAAAATACTTCCGAAAAGAAACAGCCTCGATCACAGTTAATCTAGGAGGCAAATGTACTAATAGAACACTACCTTTACGAGTGGTATCTAGGGATATTATTGTCTTGGAATGAGAAGTCATAATTTTTATATACCTACTGAAAGTTCTGGTAAGGAGTCGTGTAAAAATAAATTGATAAACTACGTTGAATTTCTAGGGCTAATTTGATAGTTCCATTCACCATGAAAAGTATCTTTTGTGATGGCAATAGCATTGAAGTCTTCATCGGATACTTTAATACCTATTTGATACTGATTTGGGTCTACTTGTGCGTGAACTGTTAAGCCATGTTTTGTACTTGTATTACCAATCAAGCTTACAATCACCATTAAGCTATCCAAGGGTCGTCCTCGCCAGTTTTGAGAAATATGGCAGAATAATCGATGCTCGATTCGATTCCATTTGCTAGTTCCAGGTGGAAAATGGCAAACGTGAACAGTTAATCCTGTTTGCTCCGCAAACTCTTGTAATTTCAGTTTCCAGAGGCGGCTACGGTAGCTATTACTACCTCCGCAATCGGCTGTAATCAGAAGATGCTGACTATCTGGATATAATGGTTTTCCCATATTGAACCACCAATTCCGTATTGTCTCGACTGCAAACGATGCTGTGTCGTGGTCAATACCTACACTTACCCAAGCTTGATTATGTTGTAAATCGTATACGCCGTAAGGTATTGCTTTGCCTAACTCCGGGTCAACAAAGTCGTGAACTTTGACTTGAGTGGGTGACGAAGAAGGTTCCCACTCCACGCCAGAATTTTTATAGTTACCGATTAATTCTTTCTTCTTTGTGTCCACTGAAATTACTGGATGTTTCTGATTTTGGAACTGTCGTACAGTTCTATTAATGTGAACAAATTGCTGGTCTCTGTCAGGGTTATGTTTGCCTTCCTGAGTTTTGCGATTTCCTTGTAAGCTATAGCCCATACTTTTAAGTAAGGTTGAAACAGTTTTGCTGCATACCTTATGTCCCATGTTTTTTAACTCTGAAGCTAGTTTTGCTAAACTCTTACAACTCCAACGCAGGGGTGATTCTGGGTCTCCACGGCTTGTTGGTTCTACCAAAGAGTCTAAATCTTGCTTTAAAGTTTTATCTGCCATCGTCAATTTTTTACGTCCACCACCACGACTGCGTATCCTTGCCGTTTGCGTCGGATTTTCACTCGACAAAAGTAATTCTTCTATGCCTGAGCGAATGGTATTTTGACTTAAACCTGTTGCCTCTGATACTGCTGTAATTCCCCCATATCCTAACCCCAAAGCCTCTGTTCCTGCCCAAATCCTACGTGTTCGTTCATTTAAGTAAGGGCTTATTTCTCTGTATTTTTCTCTAATATTGATTACTGCACCCTGTTTGCGCATGATTTTTATACTGTCTTACTGTTGACATAATCCAGCATAAAATTTATTGGCAACCACTTGTTTGCTATCTTGAAGTTACGCAACTTATTTTTACATAACTCCTAAGGATTCACCAAAGCGAGATTCTAGACTATTGCATAGTGCGATCGCACTAGCAGTAGACACATCAGAAATGGAGACTTTTTTTGGAGTCTCGATAAATCGCACTAAATCTCCTGGACACCAAGCAATGGGTACATTCAGTTGTGATAGTGCTAGAGCTAGTTCGACTTGATGCTCATCAACATGTTCACCAAATCTCTGACTACGAGCCGCTAAAATGTAAGGCTTATCTAAAGAATCTAACAAGAGTAAAGTTCCTTCCCCACAATGAGCAATCACTATTCGCGCTTGCTTAATCAACTCCTGAAATTTGTCTTCTTTGATGAGACGATAAACCTTAGCACCAGCAGGTAAAACCGTGCAAGTTCCATACTGCACTACAACTTCTTCTTGAATCAGTTCACTTTGTAGCAAGACCTCAATCCAAGACATGAGGCGATTAAAAGGATATTGTTCTGTACCGACTGTGACTAAAATCATACACTTTCCTGAGGAATTATAAGTTCAGCTTGAGGATAACGGGTTTGCAGTTGTGCCCATTGCACATATAGGACGCTCAAAAAAGGTAAAACTAATTTGGCAGATAAACTCAAAGTATGAATCCGAGTTACAGATTCAATAAATGCTGTTTTGCTACCAAATAATTTGCCAATAATCAGAAAGGGAACAGCAACACCTGCTCCTGTTGAGATGATCAGTTGTGGTTGAGTTTCCCTGATCACCTGAAAAGCCAGCAGCAGATTTTTAAACAAATTGGGCAAATTCCGATTGGTAGGACTATAAGCCCAAAACACTGTTTCTTCTGCCAAAGAAGCCTCTGTGGTTGCAGTTTTAAAAGTCACCCAAACTCGTTCATGCTGTTCCCAAAAAGGACGCAATTGCTGAAGACCTTTAAAATGCCCACCCGAAGAACAAACTAGTAAAACTTTCATTAACTTTTTCCCTTCATATTTATGAATTAAATACTTCAGAATTCATCGGCTTGAATTCTGATTTCTGCTCATGCAAAATACGTCGCTGTTGATTTGCTCCAGTAATTTGCATCATTAATTTTTCTAAATTCTGATACAAAAATTGCGGTAGAATCCATAAAAGATAAGCAGCACCAAAAGAAATAAATGTACGTTGAGGTTCTTCTACAAAAATCCGCCAATATATTCCTACAGCTTTGTGCAAGAGGTTAACGGCAATTTTTGGCGCTCGCTGTCTGGTTGCTCTTCGGGCTAAGTATCGTAGTTGATAAGCTCTAGCTTTGTTTCCCCATAGGTCGATAAACTGAGGATTATAGACCTGGGTTTTGACGAGAATTTGCTCCCAAGATTCATATTGTTTGAGAACATTAGCTGACAAACCACCCATATTCACCCGATAGAGGGTGAGAGCTTCGGGTATACCTTCTATTTTCCAATTAGTTTGCAGCGCAATTCGCAGCCAACACTCAATATCTTCAGATTGACGAAAGCGATCGTCAAAATAAAAATCTTCAATTTCGCCATAAAGATTCTCTTGGAACTTAATAGCTTCCAAAACAATTCGACGAATCACCACCGATGACCCATTACTAATAGGATTGCGACAGAATAAATATTCTGGCGTAATATCTGTTAATTTAGGCATCTGATAAATTCCCAAAGGCTCACCTTGGTCATCAATAAAGCTAGAGCGGGAAAAACTCACCCCAACTTCAGGCGATCGCTCAAAATGCTGAATATGTTTGGCTAATTTCTCCGCTAACCACAGGTCATCACTATCAACAAAAGCTAAATATTCCCCCTGCGCGTGACGAATACCAGTGTTTCTCGCTCCTGCCAATCCTCGATTTTGTTGCTGGATAATCTTGATGCGGGAGTCATGAAACTGCTTACAGATATCAATGCTGTTATCTGTACAACCATCATCAACAATGATCACTTCAAAGTCATCATAGGTTTGTGCAAGAACAGACCGTAGCGTCGCCGCCACCGAAGATTCCGAATTGTAAACTGGAATAATTACAGATAATTTCATAATTCCTAATACTCGCCAAAGGCGAGAAGCAAGCTACGTATTTGTAATTCAATAAGAAGGGAACGAGAAACAGAGGTTTCCTTTTAGGTATACTGAAAACGGTTAGAAATTGGACTTTTAAAATCGCTATTAGCTTTGATTAGTAAGGTTTTAGCTAATCGCTAACAGATGGAAGTATAAAACTAGTAGTCTGGCAAGGTAAGTTTGCTTGCTGGCAGGGACTTGGGTTGCCCGCCTTGGATGAAGAAAACACCTCTTTCCCCCCTGCCTCTCTTCTCCCCCTGCCCCCCTGCTTGCCCTACCCGGCAATCTTGGGTTGGTCGAGTACAGGGGATCTTTTACACATACTCAACTATGACTTTCTACACGATGGATACTTTCCTCAACAGGGGAATGTCTCTGGATGAGAAAAACCTTCTCAAGTATCAACATCCCAAACACCGCAACCAAAGTTAATAAAGTCCGCCGAGTTTGATAGAAAAACAATCGCCAATCAGAATGCAAAGCACGGCTGATAAAATCAACTCCCACTTTTGCAGGTAATTTCAGACGAAAAGCCCGCCGAGCTAAATAACGTAAATGTATAGCCTGAGCTAAAGCAAAATGCTGCTCAACCAATTGGGGTGCATAAATTTTCGCCTTCTGCACAAGTTGATTCCAGCCTGCTTCCATCTGATACAACTGAGCAGACAGCCCACTGGAACTGGTACGATATTGAGTCAACACTTGGTTAATACCTACAATTTGCCAATCACTAGTGCAAATTACCCTAAGTAGCCATTCCATATCCTCGGAGTAGCTCATATCATGGCAAAAGCCTCCTACTTGACTAAATACTTCTTTGCGGATAACCCAATTAGAAGTAGTAGTGGTGGGGTTTTCTGAAAGGAAATATTCGGATTTTAAATGAGTTAAACGACCACTAGAAACCTGTCCACTTGGTTCACCCGACGGATTCAGTATTTCTACTTGGGCAAAGCTAACCCCTAAATCAGGATTGGACTGTAAATGTTCCAGATGTATGCATAATTTTTTAGGTAGCCATTGATCATCAGCATCCAGAAAGGCGATGATTTGACCTTGGCTGTTTTCCACTCCTTGGTTACGAGCAGCAGATACGCCCTGATTCACTTGGTTAATTAGATGAATACGGGTATCTCTTTGTTCATATTGTCTGACAACCTCAACTGTGTCATCCGTAGAACCATCATTAATGATTAGTAGTTCCCAATCGGAAAAAGTCTGGTGTTGCACAGAAGTAATTGCTGCTGGTAAAAATTGTGCAGCATTGTAGGCGGGTATCACTACTGATATCCTTGGGCTATTTGTGATCATCCTTTAGCCTCCTGTAAAAATTTTGGTAGGGTTTGCCTTGTAGCCCAAAGGGTATATAGGGGCTGTAGAATCAGGTGAGTTGCCATGACAGCAACCGCAGCTCCTAAGATACCCCACTGGGTTCCTACCCAAATAGCAATGGCTAGAAAAATAGTGAATATGATATTCCAGCGCAATTCAATTTGCGTCTGACCAAAGGCTCGGAACATCAAAGAGGCTGCATCAGCAAAGGGGCGAGATAGGGCTGAAATACAAATCAAAATTAAGATGGGTACGGCTCCACGCTCAACCCATTTCTGCCCAAATATTAAGGGAACATAAAAGGGAGCTAAACTGGATTGCAGCACCACCAGAGGCACAATCATCATGGCTATTTTGCGTAGGCTTTGCAGATAGCGTTGAGCAAATAAGCTAGGTTGAGAGTTCAGATTGCACAGATCCGAAAATAGGGATACGCGAATGGCATTAATGACGCTCAAGCTAATTCCTAAACCAGCATTAAAGGCGAAGTAATAAACCCCTAAAGCTTGCACACCGACAAACCGACCAATTAAGAGATAATCGACGTTTTCCCGAAAGATGGTGAGTAACTCGACTCCCAAAATGCGGCTGGCAAAGGAGGTAATTTGTTGCCATTTATTAAAGGAGAAAGATTTAGTCATCCGCCAAGGATGATATTTAAACGTGAGAATAATCCAGATGGGAGCCACCAAAAATTTCGGTAAAACGATCGCCCACATTCCCATGCCAGATAAGGCTAAAATCGCTGTCAGAACGTTATCTGTGGAAATTTGAACTAAACTGATCAAAGCCAAAATATTCAAGCGATTTTCTCTACGAATCAGGGCTGTTTGCACCATCGCTAGAGGATAGATCAGGTAGGTGATGGCAATTAAACAGATAGGAACAATGAGATGGAAATTACCGTAGAATTGGGCGATCGCTAAGGATACTAAACATTGCAGGGTGAAAAGAACCAAAGCAATTAACCAATTCAATCCATAAGCTGTACGGCACAACTCTTCAACCTCGGATGCATCCGCCTGGATAATTTTGTCTGCAATACCATTGCGGGTAAATACCCGAATAAAGTCGTGAGTCATGAGGACAATGGCAGCGAGTCCATAGTCTTCAGGACTGAGCAACCGGGCGAGAATCACGGTAGTCACCAGGCGGAATACCCGAATCACTAATTCGGAAGACCCCATCCAGCCAATGTTGCGGACAAATCGGTCTTTTTTGAAAGCAGCTAGAGCCTGAGCGATCGCTTTCATATTACTTCCTCTAGCAACCCTTGCCAATTAGATAAATAAGTCTCCCAAGCGGTGATTGCTGAGGCTTTTCCTTCTTGTCCCATCTGTGCTAATTGGACAGATGGTAGAGCGGCTAATTCTTGAATTGCTTTAGCTAGTGCTACTGGGTTTTCTACTGGGATCAGTCGTCCACAGCCTTGCATCTGTTCACTCAAACCATCCACCGCAGACGCAATAATCGGTTTAGCTGCCGCCCGAGCTTCTAAACACACATTACCCCAAGGTTCCCAACGGGAGGGAATAACCACAGCATCACAATGACTCAAAAAAGCAGGTACATCATCAATGCGACCGACAAATTCAATATCAGGGCAGGTAGCAGCTAATTCTTTTAACTTGGCTTCGTCTGCTCCACTACCACCCAGTTGTAATGTAATTTGGGAATCAGGAAGTTGTTTGACTGCTTCAATCAGAATATCAAACCCTTTTTGCCAACAAAAGCGTCCATAGGCTCCTAACACAAATGGTTGATTTGCAACTCTGGGTTTGGGGGAAACAGCTAAGAATTGATCAACCATCCGCGAAGACTGAATCAGGGCAATCCTATCAGGCGCAACTAATTTATTTTTCTGCATCCATTGCTGTTGTCCTACAGAAACAGCAATGACGCGATCGCACATTCCATAAGTCAGTTTGAGCATCCCATGAAACCGAGCCACTGAGGGAACATTAAAGGCTTCAAAGCTGGCTGAATAATGGTGTTCATTGACAATTAACTTGGATGAACGCTTCAGCTTCCAGAGGGACAACAACCCCCGCCAAGAGGAAGCTGCATGAACCACAATTACATCAGGTCGCTGTTGTCTGACAATAAATGATGCATCTGACAAAGGTGCGATCGCAAACTCAAATTTTTGTGATAGATGGGACATTTCTAAACTTTTTAAAGTGGCTTTGATGCCACCAGTCCAGCCCATACCCTGACCACCCACCAGATGACAAACTTTGGCTTTCATTTTGGTACTACTTGGCTATAGCATGTTTGGAAGTCTTGTTTAACCTGTTGACGAATCGCCGCATCGTCAAAGGTTGCATCAGCGGTGGCAGCGATCGCATTTATATCTGTATGTGGGTTGAACTCTTCCAAGCTGCACCCAGGGATTCCCAACCGTTGGGTTAAATCTTTGCCCTTATTTGAGTAGTACAAATTAAAAGGAACTTTACCACTAGCTAAAGCTAGAACTGCTGTGTGATAGCGAATGGCAACAATCAAACGACAAATTGCCAATGCTCCCATTACTAGTTGCCAATTGGGCAATTCATGAGTGACGACAAAGGGATTAAAAATCTTGAGTTCTGGAACTTGGCGAGCGATTTCTTCTGCCACTGCTAAGTCATTATCAGCACCGTAGGCTTGAGATTGAATCAGCAATACAGGTTGATATCCCTGTTTGTACAAGTTACGACTAAGAGTCACCAGTTGAGTTTGAAACTGCTGATTATCATGGCTATACATCGAGTCAAAAGCACGCAGAGAAATCAATGCAGCTGAGTCTGGGGAAATATCTAGAGCTTGTAAAACCTGTTTTGCCCTGATCTTCGCCTCTTCAGTGACAGAGAGACTAAAGGCGACATCAAAAGACAAAATTGCCTTTACTCCAGCTTGGATTAAACGTTGATGGCTTTGGACATCCCGAACACAAACAGCAGCTAAACGCCGCCAAAAAAATGCCAAAGCCTGGAAACTCAAACCGTGACACGAGCGCGGAATTGACTGTCCAAACACAAAAGTATGCCGAGGCGATCGCTGCAATTGCAAAAGATTTTTAATAAAAGCTTTCGTGATCAAACCTTCGCGGGCATTATTGAAAATATCGCCACCTACACTGATATAGGCATTACAAGTTCCTATCTGTGGCAAAATTTGCAACCCAGGAATATAATTCGGTTCTAAATCTTGAAATTGAGCTACTACTTTAGCCTCAGATACTAAGGCAGTCAGAGCGGTATAAATTGCAGCATCACCAATATTTAAAGTTGAATAAGTATTTAGCAACCCTATTGTATGTCCCATATTTGATTAACAAAATGATTAAAAATCATGACAATCAATGAAAAAATGCACAAAACTATCAAATTTTGCTCAATCAATAATAAATTTATATTTTTTTGAAATTGTCAATATATTTGATAAGTATTCAAATCAAAAAATAAATTCCTAGAAATCCGGTTTGATTTTTGAATGAGTCTTTCCGGAACAAGATAGCTGCATCAGCTTTTGAACCTTGGTGTATATTCACAATCTAAATATAAATTCTCTATTACTATTTTGTTTATAATCTATCATTAGTATGAATGTCGAGCTTTACACCCAATTTCACCTCCAAGATAATCTGAAAAGACGACAGCCGTAAGTCTGATAATTTACTAAAAATGCCTAAAATTCAAGCTTGTCTGTGTATTTGATTCATCTTGATATTAAGATTTTTTGGACATTTATTTAAATTGGATATAATGTTGTGATCATAAAAAACATGCTTCCATGAACATAATGTATATTTTGTATGTGTTCAAAAAGAATGTTTTGTTTGTCTTGTATATGTATTAATAAAGCTTTATTTTTGCCTATGTATCTAAATAGAATGCTTGCCATTATTGATTGCCGTTTTTACAAAAAGTAAAATATATACATAATTTTTTTCAATCTAACCAGTTCAAACAATTCTGATGTTTCAAATTAATAAGATTTTTATTAATCAATATTATTTCTATTCTGACACTCGATTCAAACGCTCCTATTTGGTATTTATATTCCATGAGATTTGTTAAGGGTTCGCAACAGGTGTTGATTGTCAAAATATTAGAGGTCAAAAATTTAATCACTGGTCGTTGGCTTCGCTATATTATTCTTGCAGGGTTAAGCAATACTTTGATTTGGGGATCATCAGTCCAGTATTTAAAAGTCACCAAACCAAGCTATACCAGTGAGTTTGCTCTACTTTTAAGTGGTGCTAGTTCTGGCGTTAATGTTAATTTACCAGGAATTGGTCAGGCAACATCTTCCAGCGTTTCTTCTCTCGGTAGTTCTACTTATGATGCTCGGTCTAATTATGAATTTATTTTTACTAGTGATGCAGTGATCAAAGCGGCTTCTGCGATCGCCAAAATTCCGCAAGATCAATTTGGTAAACCTCGCATCAAACTCATAGATAACACCACCATCATGCAGTTTGAACTCACTGGTAAAAGCCCAGAAGATGCACACAAGAAATCTCTAGCTTTGTATCAGGCTATGGTGAACGAAACTAATACCTTACGAAGCGGAGAAATCACTCAGCGTCGGGAACCTACAGAGAAAATCTTCCTTACCACCCAGCAAAAGCTACAGGAGGCTCAGAAACAGCTATCAAATTATAAAATGCGTTATGGTCTGAGTTTTCCTGAACAAGTAGGTAATTTATCTTCCAACATTGAGCAGTTACGCCGACAGCTAGCAGAAACTAAAGCCCAAGAAGAACTGACAAGCAAACGTATACAAGAGCTTGTCAGAGTTCTCGGACTATCTCCCCAGGAAGCTGCCGATGCTTTTTTTCTCCATGCAGATCAAGTCTTTCAACAAAATCTCAAAGATTATAGTCAAGCTGCATCAAAGCGGGAACTTTTACTGGCTGATTTGACCTCTAATCATCCCAATGTGGTGAATGAAAGCAAACGACAGGAAGCAACTCTAGCAGCTCTACTGCAACGCAGTGAGTATATATTAGGTAAACCAATAACTATATTTAAACTTAATCGTTTAGCTCTGGCTTTAAATGGGTCAAGCCGGGATGCATTATTCCAGAGTTTGGTATCTTACAACTCAGAGGCACAAGGACTAAAAGCTCAGGCAAAAGCACTAGATGTAGAAATTAATCAGTTAGAGAAGCGCTTAGATACCCTCTCTCAACGAGAATCTAGCCTGGACAACTTGAAGCGCGACGCACAAATAGCCGAAGCAACCTTTGCCTCTACCCTCACCAAATTAGATTTAGGACAAGGAGATATTTTTTCAGCTTACCCCTTGATACAGATGGCTGTAGAGCCTAGTTTACCAACTGAACCGACAACTCCCAAGAAAGGCTTAGTGCTGGCTGGAGCTGCAATGGGTTCTGTATTTTCTACTCTTGGTATGTGCTTGATCTGGATTCGTAAACCCTGGATAGATAAATTATCCAAGTGGCTTTCCTGAAGGTACAAGTTGGGGAACACTGAGAAAGTAAGAACTAATGAAAAAAAAACAAATCAATCAAGATACAAAAGACAAAGATGATATCCAGCCGCAAAACATACCAGAAAAAGTAGTTTGGTGGGCGATCGCCAATACTTATTTTATTTGGCTTGTTGGTGGATTGTATGTTGTTGGCGCTATTATGGGTTGGCTACTTTTACTATTTCTAGTAATTAAAATCCTGGCTCAGACTAAAGACACCCCAGTTGAGGAAAAAATTTCTATCTCCTGGGTGATCTGGCTTTGGGTAATTGGAATGATATTCATGGAAATCGCATTAATTGGTGGTCATGTAGACTATAACCTACCAACTAGTTTGATTATTAAATCTTCTATTGGCTGGGCTAAAGGTTGGGCTGCACTTGCTCTCTATCCTTTAGCTGGATGCTTAAATATTCGTCCCCAATTAATTTATCGAGCTGTTTGCATTGTCGGTTTTCATACCCTGTTGATTACCCCGTTTTTACTTTTGGCTCCCTCTTTACATTTACCCCAAGTTCTTTATGTTTCACCACTAAGAGCTATAGGAGGTCCAGGTAATGAATTTTTTGACGTACCTTTCTATGAAATTGATGGTAGCACTGGTGACTTACGTTGGCGGCTTTTTACCCCTTGGGGACCAGCATTGGGTTTTGTTGGTAATGTGAATTTTATGTTGGCATTGCAAGAAAAAAATCAAAAATGGCGCTACTTAGGATTAATTGGTTCGGTGCTGATGTGCTTTGTTTGTAAGTCTCGTATGGCTCAACTTTGTATTGTAGTTATTCCTTTATTAACGTCTGTTTTATCTGGTATGAGCCGACCACGGATACTAATTGGAATGGGGTTTGCAAGTTATTTGGGTGGTATTTTCTCCCCCTCTATAATTATGGCTATTGATAATTTTTGGGAAGGTTTCAAAGCTGCACGAGCAGCTTCTACAAGGGTACGTATGGCATTAAAACGAATTGCTATATATCGTTGGCATACTGAAGCCCCCATTTGGGGACATGGTGTGGTTGAAGATGGTCCCCACATTGTGGAATATATGCCCATTGGTTCGCACCATACTTGGGCTGGTGTATTGTTTGTCAAAGGTATTATCGGGTTTATAGCCCTTGCTGTCCCAATGGCTGCAAGTTTTATTTATTTATTAATCAAGTCAATGAATAAGGAATGCCCGACAGCTAAAGTTGGCTTGAGTATTGTGATGATTCTTTTTTTATATGCGAATGGCGAGAATTTGGAAATATTAGTGTATTTATATTGGCCAGGTTTAGTAGTAATGGGTATTGGCTGTCAAGAAACCCCAAATTCAAAATATTTGCAAACAAAAGATACAAAAAATATAGAGGAAGCTACATAAAATTTTCATTGATTACAGTATTTTTACGTTCCTTCAATTCTCTAAAATAATGCTACATAAGAAAAAATCAGATTTAATGATTTGAACGGGTTTTCAATGCCAAGTTATATCCAGGCGAGGATGATTTGACAAGCAACAGACTCAACTTTATCGACTATTTTAATCAAACAATGACTAAATCTTTAAGGAACGCGAATTTAATAACCTGCACTTTTCGATTAAGCTTGAAATGGTGGGTTAAGCTCCGCTTTTCTTGTATACCGCAAGGCTTGCACTTTATTTAATCCACATTCCTAAGAGTTCCTTTTTAGACAAATAGTATATCCTAACCAAGATATCCACTGCTATAATTAAAAAGCTCGATTTGACGTTTTTCAAAACTTTTGGTGAAGTAAATAAGCGCGGTTTCTTTCGACTCAAGACAAGAATGTTTCGTATTTCAACTGAAGAAACCGCGTTTCGTTCGTTAGAGCTTACCCTAGATTAGTATTATTTGAGAAAAAAGTATTTGTCAAAGTAGCTCCATTATTAAAGTAGTTAACAATATCATTTCCTATTAGTGTATCCACCCAGTTATGATAGTTAACCATGATATCTTTGACGTTGGTGATGCCAATACTCTTAGCTCCTTCAACGCTAATCACAAAATCGTTGTAGTCTCGATTAGAACCTCCATTAAGAGAAAGATCTTCAAAACCAATAATTGTTCCTTTAGTTCCTGTAAGTACATCTCCCACTTGTACATCATGGTTTAAATTAACCGCCGACATAGAGAAGAAAGGTCTGTTATTATTTTTCAAACTTTGTCCAGTTAAAACATCATTAAAAGTTTTATTAGAAGCGAGAACAAAACCAAAAGTATCTCCCTCCTTCATCTGATAAGTTTTCTTCCCTTGATATGCTCCATCATTAAAGTCTATTTCCCAGTCTAGAATGCCACTATTGTCACTGAAAAGCGCACCCTCTTCAGCATCTTTGACTACAACATAACCATCTGTAGAATTACTACTGGCGCGGCGAATAGCTTCTCTGATGAAAGCATCTGAGCCAGCTTCATATATATCCATACCTTTGAGGCTAAAAATGCCAATTTCATCGGTGTGATGACCACCACCATCGTAGAGTAGGTCGATTTTTACTTGACCTGTTGAATCGACTTGAAAGACACCTTCATCAAAAACAGCCCGATTTGAATATTTGAGTAATTCTTTTCCTACTTCTGTAGCACGCCAATTGCGATCGGAGTTAGAGAAATCATCTATTGACTGAGTGATTCCTGTAGCACCTTTGATTTGGAAAACGAAATCGTTGTAATCGCGGTCGGAAGTAGACAAACCTGTAGGAATATCTTCAAAAGCAAAAGTTCCGCTACCATCTACACTTACCATTTGTCCACGACCCATCCTAGGATTCGCTTCGGGAATGGAGAATAGAGGTACCTTTCCATATTGCACCATAGAGCTGGCGCTACTTATGCCCTTAAATGAGTTAATCTCTTTAACAGTGGTATTGGGGACGAGCATGAAGGCAAATTTATCACCTGCATCCATGTTAAAGGTTTTAACTCCTAAATATTTTGCACCATCAGAATTAAAATCAGGTTCCCAAGACAGTTTTGCACTAAACCGTGCCGCTTCAGTCGGGTCATTCGCCAAGACATAACCTAATTTAGAATTGCTGAGAGCGCGTGTCGTGGCTTCTTTGATAAAAGCTTCCGAACCAGGTTTATAATTCTCCATTCCCTTGAGACTGAAGACGGCAAACTCTCCTTTATACCAACCGCCATCAAAAAGAAAGTCAAAAGTTACCTTACCAGTTTCACCAACTTCAAACACTCCCTCACTATATGTAGAGCGGTTTGCATATTTGAGCAAGTCTTGTCCAGTAGAGCTAGTTCGCCAATCCCGTTGGGAATTAATTTCAGCGTTCATCTCAGGGATGTTGTTACCGTTGAGTCCTTTGGCTTGGAAAACCAAATCATTGAAATCTTTATCTGCCTTACCAGAGCTAATACCGACATCTTCAAATGCTAGAGTGCCATTTTTATCTACTGCAACTAGCTGCTTTTTATCGGTAGAGAAAATAACTTGTTTACCTGCTTGAGCAGTAGCGTAGGGTTGGCGATAAATCTCATCAAAGGTAGTATTTTGTACTAGCATAAATGCTACCTCATCCCCAGCATCCATCTGGAAAGACTTAATTCCCTTATACTCACCAGCGTTAAAGTTAGGTTCCCAACTCACATTACCGTTAAAGCGCGATCCTTCCGTGCGATCGCTAATCAGAATGTGACCCTGTTTCGAGTTACTTAAAGCGCGAGCTGTGGCTTCTCGTGTAAACTCTGCAGAACCTGGTTTGTAATTTTGCATCCCTTTGAGGCTAAAGACGGCTAACTCTCCTTGATACCAACCGCCATCATAGAGATAGTCAAATTGAACTTGACCAGTACCATCGACAATAAATGTACCCGATTCAAACCGAGAACGGTTAGCATATTGTGATAATTCCTGCCCAACTTGGGTATTTAACCAATTTCGGTTAGAGTTAACAGAATCTTTGAGAGCAGGTGCGATCGCTGTTGCACCAGACACCTGAACAACCATATCGTTGAAATCATTATTGGTTGGTTTTAAGGTATTAATATCTTCCCAACCGAAGGTATTTCCTTTACCAGTAATATCTGTGATTTGGGGTGCAACTTTTCCGGTGATTGGATCTACTGAACCAAAAGAAAATAGAACTCTGTCTGTACTAATGGAGGTACTTTGAGAAATCTTAGCTACCGTAGTATCGGTGACTAACATCATCGCAAATTTGCTTCCTGCCTTCATCTCAAATGTCTGGAGACTCTTGTAAATACCGCCGTTAAAATCTTTTTCCCAGGACATTTGATTATTCAGGTCGCTGAAACGAGCGCGATCGCTTTCATCCCGTACCGCTATATAACCCTGTTGAGAATTGCTGAGAGCACGTTTAGTGGCTTCACGAATAAATTCTGCGGAACCCACCGCCATATTTTCCATACCTTCAAGGCTAAAGATCGCTAGTTCTCCCTTGTTCAACCCTCCATCATAGAGATAATCAACGCTAACTTTACCTATAGCATCAACAGTGAAAATTCCATTGTTTAAATTAGAAATTGTAGTCATGGCAGTTTTTTTGAGTGATTGTAAACCTCTTACTTAATATTTTTTTCTTTTTATACAAAATAATTAACTGTACTTATACTGTTTTTTATATATTTTTTTTGTTTGTTAAACTTTATACAAACATTTTATACAGGTATCAACTCAATGCAGGAAAAACCACTGAAGATAGATAAGGTATCAATAAATAATGTGAATAAAAAAAGAAAGGTATCCGCTCATCGGTACAAGCTGCATCCCAGGAGTTGTACTTTGAGGAGTGTCATGGGAAAAGCGCGAATTGGACAAACCCTCAATCATATAGGTTTGATTGACAACATTTTATAGAACCAGCGGACGAAGCATTATTCTATGAAATAAGTTAGGATATTTATGAGACTGCAAAAACATAAAAAATAAATCTAAAATTGTTCCCTATTAATCCTCATACAAATCAACAATAGGATTACCTTGGAAATCAAAATATACTTCATATTCCCTTTCCCCATCTGTAATATCTGCTTCGTAAAATAAGCCTTTGGATGTAATTTCAATTTCGTATTTGGTAATAATGAAATTGGGATATTCTTTTTTTATTTTTTCTAAAACGGTAGATGGAAATTTTTCCTTAGACACCAAATATTCGGTTTCTAACCATTCACCAGTAACAGAAAACTCTGCCTCATATTCAGTACCATCTTCAATAAATACTGCCTCATAACCGTAATGAGTTCTCTCCCAAGTGTGGGGAACGTCAGAATATTTAGCTCTAAATGCTTGTTCTACAACTATGGGGACAATGATATTTTTTTCCTGCTCACTAAAACTATGACTATGAATATGACTATGACAAGCGGCTACAAATATTAGTATTGATACCTGAAAAACTCTGAATATAGTCACCGCTGTTAATTATCCTTATTGCCTATTGTGTGATGAAGTCGCTTCTGGAGGTAAAATAAGAATAAATTTAGCACCTTTACCCAGTTGACTGATAAGCGTTATTTCCCCTCCGTGAGCTTCTACAATTGCTTGAACTATAGATAATCCTAAACCAGAACCCTCATATCGGCGGCGACTGTTTATAGCACGGGCAAAACGCTCGAATATTCTTTTTTGTTCGTCCTGTGGAATACCCTCTCCGGTATCTCGTACCCAAAACTTAACTTTACCTTGATGAATTACCGAACCAAGAGCAATTGTATCAGTCGGTTTAGTATATTGGGTAGCATTTTCTGCTAAGTTCATAATAGCTTGAGTTAGGCGCTGGCGATCGCCAACTATTTTACCTGTTGCCACTGCTTCTAGCTGCCAATTACGTTCTCCCAAAGCTTGAGCTTTGGCAAATATCTCTTCGGTAAAACTATTGATATCAAATGTTTGTAAATGCAAAAAATTCGGATGCTCCACCTTAGCAAGTAGAATTAGGTCATTAACCAATCGTTTCATCCGCTCTAATTCATCCATCACTAAGGCTAAAGTTTCCTGTCTTTCTTGAGGATCATCTCCCATCAACTCCAGATGACCATGAATGATGGTAATTGGTGTTCGCAGTTCATGTCCAGCATCGTTGAGAAAATCTCGCTGGCTGGTGAAAGCGACTTTTAATCGATCCATCATTTCATTAAAAGTAGCTGCCAACTCGGCAATTTCTCCTTCTCCTTTGACGGTGATGCGTTGATTTAAATCAGATCCATTAATACTGCGAGCAGTTTGTGTTAATAAGCGTAGAGGTGCGAGAATTTTTCCCGAAGCAAACCAACCCAAAACTAAAACCAAAAATAATAGACTTGCAGCAACCTGAATAATTACACCCACAGCTTCCAATACTTCATTTCGTTCACCCGCTGTGGTACGTGCAATGACAAATACCCCGATGATTTTGTCATTGATCATTACAGGTTGAGCAAGATAAATAATACTGCCGACACTATTACTAGAAGTTACCTTTTCACCTTCTTCTGGTTTAGTTAACTTTGCCCAATCATTAATAATTTTTGAATCTATGCTCAGTTGTTTTGGTCTGGCTCTAGGGCTAGATTTATAAAATCTTCCTTTCATTAGTGCAATCAGATATGTATCGTCTTCTGGAAGCTGATTGCCTAAAAAGCCATCAAAAAATTCTTCTAACTCTTCTTCGGAAGATGGGGGTTTTAGCAGACGTTGATCTGCATTCCGAAGTAAATTAGTTTCAGTGTGCTCCTTACCTTGTATATGATGTTTCTTGTCTGTGCCAACTAATTCGTTAAATACATGCATTTTTTCCGTTGTCTCGCTATAAACACGGGTATTAACTCGTGCGTATAGCAACCCACGAAATGCGGGAACAAAAACCACAAAAGTCACACCAAAGACGAGAATATACGAGAAGAGAATGCGGGTACGAGCGTACCACATAAAGCCTTTAAACTTCTTTGTATATCCTTTGATTGCTAATTGTTTGTTTTCATTATTGATTGACATTAATGGAAATTAGTTATGGGGATACTGGCTCAAATTCACTAATATTATACAGTAATGCCACTAATACTCAATTATTTTAGCTGACTGATAAAGCTATTTTTCTCCCAATTAGACTGATAAAGCCCGTACCAAAATGCTGAATTTCTAAAAAGTTTGCCTGTTGTGCTACTGTTTTGTAGATTCTAAATGTCTTCATAATACTTAAGGTGGCAGCACTTTCTAAGGGGCTGACAAAACTAGTATCTCGATCAAGAAAATGCTTTTGCTTTGCCCAATAAGCCATTTGATTGGCATTTAGAAAGTAACAACCAGAATGGGGATTTAAAGCACGATTAAATGTGATTGGCATTCCCATTATTTTGCCTTTAAATTCTGGCTGTTCTTGGATATTTTGAAAAGGTGCGGTTACTCTTGGCAATAAATCGCCATCAATATAGGCTTTAGCGGTAGAATTATTTACGGAGACTTCATAACGATTGGGTTGTAGTAAACTGATATCACCAGCTTGTTGGGTGAACCAATTTAATTTTACAAAAAACCAAGGGTCTTGAATCATTAAATCATCTTCGAGAAAACAGTAATAATCATATTTGCCTAAATTATCTCTCAGCACAGCTTGACATTCAAATCCTAATAACAAAGGCTCGGCTTGAGTTGGATAATGGCGATAAAAATGGGATGGTAAAGGTAGTTGTTCGAGGAGATGACAATCTTGAGTAGTGCAAATAATAATATCGAGCTTACTCTCTTGGGACTGATTTGCCGGAACAGCTAATCTTTGACCGATATTAATAATACTTTGGGATTTGCCAAATAGCTGATGCAAATTAGTAATGCTTTGAGTTAAAGCATGTACACGGGGTCGGTGATCTTTCCTTTGGGAAGCGTGTTTTCCTTGGTTATCTGGTCGAAAAAAGTGGGCGATGGTAAAAAGTATCCGCATTTTATTAACCTTAAAATCAAATCATTTTTTTGCTCGTAGTTGCGCTTCATCGTTATGGATGCATAGCGCGAAAGCGCAACTACAAGGCAATTTGCTACATAGTTATTTTCCCATTCACCTACTTATGCTGACACCAATTTTCAGGTAAATGAACCACAAATAGACCTCTCTCCATAGACGCGTAGCGACTTCCCGCTAGGGTACCTCTCTCCTAGGAGGAGAGAGGCTTTGATTTTCTCTGGGGGTTAGGTCTAGGCTGTTGACTTTGTTGGTTTTTAGGCGATTTTGTGGAAAATTATTCGTGTTCTTTTTTGTTTGTGGAAAAACGGCTGGAACAGCCGTTTTTCCACAAAAGTAGTCAACACACTTTCTGCATGAACCCTTATGGGCAAAAGGGTACAAAGTTTACAGCCTAGGTTAGGTCTCATAATTGTGGTCTAAATACATGAAAACTGCTGTAATTAGAAGATAAAGTCTGTAGCATCCACATTGGTGGCTGTGAAGTTTGCGAGGGTAATGGTATCTGTACCAAAAAGGGAACTGGAAATATCTGTGTTTGCACCATTTTGAGTCACCGTTAAAGATCCAAAGCTAGTTGCAAATGCAGTGAGGTCTATTTTGTCTGCATTATTGCCAAAACCATTTATGCGATCGCTTCCAAAAACAGATGCAAAAATAAAGGTGTCGCTTCCTGATTCTCCACTCATGGTGTCGTTACCAGCACCACCTGTTAGGATATCAGCACCGCTACCACCTGTTAGGATATCAGCACCGCTGCCACCTGTTAGGATATCAACACCGTCTCCACCTGTTAGGACATCATCGCCGTCTCCACCTGTTAGGGTGTCAGCACCGCTACCACCAGTTAGGTTATCATTGCCGGCACCACCTGTTAGGTTATCAGCACCATCTCCACCCGTTAGGATATCAGCACCATCTCCACCTGTTAGGATATCAGCACCGCTACCACCAGTTAGGTTATCATTGCCAGCACCACCTGTTAGGGTATCAGCACCGTCTCCACCTGTTAGGACATCATCACCTGCACCACCGAATAGGGTGTCATTGCCACTACCCCCGGAAATTGTGTCACTGTCAGCGCCGCCGTAGATGATATCATTTCCATCACCACCGGAGATGTTATTTGCACCAGACTCACCAAACAGCAAATCGTTGCCGCTATTTCCAGTAATGGTATCATTGCCAGAGCCACCATAAATGACATCATTTCCATTACCACCAAAGATGCTATCGTTTCCTCCCAAACCGTTGATAAAGTCGATTTGATTAGAGCCGTTTAAAGTTTCTCCCTGTTGAGTACCAACAATACCATTCGTATCGTTGGGTGCGATCGCATAAGTTGTGGTGCTACCGCTAATTTCATTGGTGACGACTAATAGGGGTAAACCAGTGGGACTATCGGCAGCGGAAACGAAGGTTAAACCTTCAGGTCCCAAGTCCCCTGCGGCTGCTAGTTGAACGTTTTGGCTAAAGTCGCGGTTGTTGAGGTATTGAACAAATTGGGGGCTAGCAGGGTTAGTGATGTCGTATACCATCACCCCACCGATACGTTCCAAGCCGATGAAACCGTAAGTGCGATCGCCTATTTTCCCAACTGCTATTCCTTCTGGTTCGGGACCTTTGTTGTCGCTGCGGTTATCGAATGTATTGTTGTCGTTACTGGCATTAAAATTGGTCGGAAATAGCTGGGCGGTAATTTGCTCAAAGTCGTCACCACTATCGTAAACTAAGTTACCTTGGCTATCCCGAATCGAAAAGGAGCGAGTCCCGTAAGCATAAAGCTTATCATAGTCACCATCCCCATCTGTGTCACCATCGATACTGGAAACGCTCAAGCGACCAAGGTTTGCGTCGAGTTTTAAGGTAGCAGCATCAGGGAAAACCGTTGGATCTAAGGTAAGATTTCTCATGCTGACGTTTTCGCCTCGGTCATCCCCTTCGTTTGCAGTGACGTAGTAGTTCTGACCATTCGCGCTGAAAGTAGCGATCGCATCCGGCATATACATCCCGGAAACTGGCTGTGTATTAATATTTATGGCACTATCACGATCACTAGCATCAAGTCCATTCCCCACTAAGCTGTGATCTTTCAAGCCTAATGGTTGCAGTGAGGTAACTGTAGCGGTGGCAATATCAACGACAGCAACAGTGTTATTTTCCTGCAATGTCACATAAGCAGTTTGTCCATCGGGAGAAACCGCAATATATTCTGGTTCCAAATCCTGTGCAGCAGTCCTTCCGGCAAAAATCCGGACACCATCTGCCCGTAATTGAGTCTCTAAACCGTTAAAGCTGGTGAAACCTGCTGTAGCAACGTTAGCTTGGGTAAGATTACTAATTCCACCTGACAAGTCAATAACACTAATCGAACCTTCAGGATCAATAGTACCGGGTTCCCCTTCATTGGCAATTAGTACTTTACTGCCATCAGGGGTAAAGGTTAACATGTCCGGCAAGGAACCCACTTGTACATCTTTTAAGTAAGTACCATTGGTATCGTAAAAAACAACCTTGCCGGGGTTAGTTTTATCCACAGCTTCCACAGCTACTGCAAGAGTGCCATTTTTGACAGCAACACTATTGGCAACAGCACCGAGAGAACCAACAACAATTTGACTAATTTTGCTGGGACTTGTGGGGTCACTGAGATCGATAATATCAATGGTAGCAGCTTGGGCATTGACTATAAACAGCCGCTTGGATGTAGGATCATAAGCTGATATTTCCGCAGCACCTTGGTTAAATACTCCAGTTGTATATCTACCTAGTTCTGTGAGTTTAATTGTGTTTGCCATATTGATGTGATGTTGTGCTATATCAGATAAGTAATATCACTTATCCTGAACAAGTTAACAACAAAATTATTTTGTCAAGCTATTAACCTGTCAAGGATGGATATCAATCCAAGGTGCTTCCGGTTGATTACCGACCTTCGGTCGAGGGAATAGGGAACGTTTGTGTGTTAATTTAACCGGACTTGAGATTACAGCTATTTTCAGGTAAATAGACCAGGCTGTAGGGGTTTAGCATTGCTAAACCCCTGCGGTTGATGTGGTTCAAATAGTTGAAAACTGCTGTAAATCCCTAAAATTGCTTAAAATTAGAAGATAAAATCAGTAGCATCAACGTTAGTGGCAGTGAAGTTTGCCAGGGTAATGGTATCTGTTCCGAAAATTGAACTGGAAATATCTGTGTTTGCGCCATTTTGAGTTACCGTCAAAGCCCCGAAACTGGTGGCAAATGCTGAGAGGTTAATTTTGTCTGCATTATTGCCGAAACCGACAATGCGATCGCTTCCAAAGCCAGATGCAAAGATAAAGGTATCGTTACCAGCACCACCATTCATGGTGTCATTACCAGCACCACCAATTAAGGTATCATTTCCACCTGCTCCAGTCAGGTTATCAGCACCAGCACCACCAA
This sequence comes from Calothrix sp. PCC 6303, assembly GCF_000317435.1. Taxonomy (NCBI): domain Bacteria; kingdom Bacillati; phylum Cyanobacteriota; class Cyanophyceae; order Nostocales; family Calotrichaceae; genus Calothrix; species Calothrix sp. PCC 6303. The sequence goes on along the minus strand of NC_019751.1, from coordinate 3,350,075 downwards.
TGAGGGTATCAGCACCGGCACCACCATTCAGGTTGTCATTACCAGCACCACCATCGAGATAATCATTGCCAGTATCACCAGTTAGGGTGTCGTTACCACCATTACCAAAGATGTTATCGTTTCCGGTTGTGCCTGTGAGGGTGTTATCAAATTCATCCCCAATAATTAAACCGATGGAATCAACAGCGATCGCGCCTGTGAGATCAGCACCAAAAAAGTTAGCATTGGTAAAATTAGTTTTCGATAAATCGGCGTTAGTCAGGTTTGCATTGGTGAAATTCGCACCAATAGCAGTTGAATCGGTGGTGAGTACCCCAGTTAGATTAGCACCCGTGAAGTTGGCATTTGTCAAGTTAGCTACTATGAGGTCAGCATTAGTCAAATTAGCTTGGGTGAAATTTGAGCCACTTAAATCAGTTTGATCGAATTTGACATCTGTGAGGTTAGTGACTGTAGTACCAGAAGCGCTAAAATTTGAACCGCTCAAAACCGCATCATCTATTTGCGCGCCACTTAAATTCGCACCCCGAAAGCTGAGATTGGCAGTTTGCCCAGGAGCCAGAGGAGCATCACTAAAAGAAACACCACTGAAATTCGCCAGGTCAAAAATAGAGTTTTGCAGAGTAACATCAGTGAAGTTACTTAAGCGAAAGTCTGCACCAGTAGCATTGACGTTAACTAGAAGAGTTGCTTCTAAAGTCGCTCCTTGGAGGTTGGTATTTGTCAGATTTGCCCCGGTAAAGTCAGCCGCTTTCAAATTCGCCAAAGATAGGTTCGCACCTGTAAAGTTCGCACCTGTAAGATTTGGACGCTCAGATTGCTCACCACTGAGATTCGCTTCTCGCAAATCTGCATTGGTGAGATTGGCATTTGACAGGTTAATACCTGATGTGTTGATTTTGAATAGATTTGCCTGTCTCAGGTTTGCGCCACTGAAATTGACATTCTGCAATGTTGCCTCAGAGAAATTAGCTACTGCGGGAAAGTTGGTATTTGGAGCAAAGACAGCATTTGAAGCATTGACATTGCTCAGAAAAGCTGCTGAGAAGTTAGTACCTCTAAGCTGTGTACCAACGAATTGCACATCTGTGAGACTCGCTGCGACAAAAGTGGAACCATTTATGTTTTGTCCGTTAAAGTTATTACCTGTCAGAACTTGACCGTTAAAGTTTTGATTTTGCATGTTAGACACCTAAAAAAATTTAATTGGTTTGAAAATGTAGAGACGCAATACATTGCGTCTGTGTCTTCCAAAGGGTATGTTGGGTGAGCAAAGTCGAACCCAACAAAGCCATTGGGTTATTAGTTAAAAAATGAAATCCCCAGCATCAAGGTTGGTAGCGGTGAAACCTGCCAGGGTAATGGTATCTGCACCAAAAACTGAGCCGGAAATAACTGTAGTTCCCCCAGCTTGATTAATTGTCAAAGCGCCGAAACTGGTAGCAAATGCCGTCAGGTTAATCTTGTCTCCACCATCGGCAAAACCATTTATGCGATCGCTTCCAAAGCCGGATGCAAAGATAAAGGTGTCATTGCCATCACCACCATTCATGGTGTCATTGCCTGCACCACCAAGAATAATGTCATTGCCAGTAGCGCCAGTGATGGAGTCATTACCTAAACCACCATCGAGATAATCACCGCCACCACCACCAAGCAGGATATCATCGCCATCCAAACCATAGAGGGTATCGTTACCCGCAAGTCCACTGAGGGTATTGTTGCTGGCATTACCCGTAATAATGTTGGCAAGTCCGTTACCAGTGCCGTTGAGGGCTGTACCAACCAGGGTGAGATTTTCTAGGTTATCGCCCAGGGTGTAGTCAAAACTAGACTGAACTGTATCTGTACCTTCATTGGCATTTTCGGTGATGATATCTGCTGCACTACTAATCACATAGGTGTCGTTGCCCAAAGCACCAGTCATCACGTCATCACCTGCACCACCATCCAGCACATCGTCCCCTAAGCCACCACTAAGGGTATCATTGCCATCACCCCCACTGAGGTTGTTATTGCCATCGTTACCTGTAATGGTGTTGGCAAGTGCGTTACCAGTACCACTCTGGGCTGTATTAATTAATGTTAGGTTTTCTACGTTGTTGGTTAAGGTGTAGCTGGCAGCGCTAGAACGGACAGTATCTATACCTGCGTTGGCATTTTCGATCACATTATCACCAGTAGCATTGACGATGTATATATCATCACCAGTACCACCAAGCATCCTGTCATTACCATTACCACCGTCAAGGTAATCGTTACCAGCACCACCGTTTAAGGTGTCATTGCCAGCACCACCAAATAAGGTGTCAGCACCATTACCACCATTGAGGTTGTCAGCACCAGCACCACCATCAAGATAATCATTGCCATCATTAGCATTGAGGACATCGTTGCCACCATTGCCAAACAGGTTATCACCGTTGTTGGTACCTGTAAGGTTGTTATTACCACCATCTCCAAGATACAAGCCAATAGCATCAACCGCGCTCGCGCCTGTCAGATTAGCCCCAAAAAAGGTAGCATCGGTAAAGTTACCTTTAGACAGGTTCGCATTACTCAAATTGGCATTGGTGAAGTTTGCACCACTTGCGATCGCATCGGTGGTGAGTACCCCACTCATGTCAGCACCAGTAAAGTTGGCATTGGTGAGGTTAGTTTTAGATAGGTCAGTATTTATTAGTTTGGCACCACTGAAATTGGAACCAGTGAAATCACTATCAACTAATTTGGCGCTTGTGAGGTTTGTAGCTGTAACTGTACCATTAGTAGCAACATATGCACTAAAATTACTACCAGTTAAAGTCGCATCATCTAAAACCAAGTTGCTTAAATCAGCACCACGAAAGCTCGCATTCACTGCTTGATTTGGATTGAATGCTTCTACATCACTGATAGAGACACCACTGAAGTTTGCTAAATCAAAGGTAGAATTTTGGAGAAGCAAATCTGTGAGTTTGGCTTGTCGAAAATCGGCACCAGTTGCATTCACATTGACTAAGAGAGTTGCCTCTAACTCTGTTTCTTGAAACTTCGCATTGGTGAAATTTGCCCCTGTTAAATCCGCAGCTTTTAACTTTGTTTTAAATAAATCTGCTCCTGTAAAGTTCGCTCCCGCTAGGTTTGGTCTGTCAGACTGTTCTCCACTGAGATTTGCTTCACTCAAATTGGCATTAGTTAAATTGGCATTGGATAAGTTAATAAATTTGGTGTCAATTAATGATAAATTTGCTCCAGTTAGATTTGCTCCACTGAGGTTGACATTTTCCCATTTTGCCTTAAACAAATTAGCTGGTGATGGAAAGTTAGTGTTTGTCGCAAAAACAGCATTGGACGCATTAACGTTGAACCAACTTGATTCTTCAAAGTTAGTGCTTCTAAGTTGTGTACCTACAAACTGTACTCCTGTAAGGGTCGTTTTAAAAAAGTTAGAACCGTTTAAGTCTTGTCCATTAAAGTTATTTCCATTGAGGTTTTGATTGCTAAAGTCTTGGGCTGCCATTGAATAGATACCTCTAGATTAATTGAGTAAATTGAAAAACTTTGATGCTGAATATCAACTAAAGTTGTAGAGCGCGTCAGCTAATACTTCGATTTTGAAAACTTGTCACTGACGCACCGTACAAACTACAGTTTTATTTTCGGGTTATTAAGACTTACGCATTGACAACACATCTTTCGTAGGGGTTTAGCAGTGCTAAACCCCTACAACGTGGCTATATCTAATAATCAAGCCACAAGTAGTCAAAGTCTTTCTTAAAGAAGTCGGGGATCTGAATACCCACGACTTAAGCTGATTTTTTGATTTCTAATGGTTCTTTAGCAGCTAGAGGTTGAAGCTGTTCTTGTAACCAAGTGGAAAAAAGTTCATTTAACAACTTCTGTTTCACTGTTTCGTCTAATTTGGCTGGTAAAAGTTTTTCTAAGCGGACAATTATCCACAATTCACCGATACGAGTTGGAGGTGATAACTCACCTGGCTGATTAATCGTGAGAATTTGAGCTAACTTTGGATGGGGTGATGACAGAGGAACAGGACCAATTAAACCACCTGTAGAAACTTCTGAACCTTCAGAATATTGTCTTGCTAATTCTGCAAAAGGTTGTTCGTTTTCTAAAAGGCGAAAATAAATTTCTCGTGCTAAATCTGCATCTTTCAGTCGAATTAAGGAGTAAATAACTTGGTCAAGTTGTGGTTTGCGTTGACGGAAATAGGGTTCTAACTTATTACCCCAAGTTGCTGTTTGAAACTTCTCAATTCTGAGTTTACGAGTTGCTAACTCGATGAATTGTGCCTCCGTTAATCCTTGTTTTTGTAACCAATCTTGGCGTATAGTTTCGGATGTTAATTGATGTTTTTGACAAAATTCCTCGTGACATTTAGCTGACTCTTCAGCAGTACAGGTAAAAGGTGCGATCGCCTGATCAATTACAAGCTCTTGTTTGAGCTTAGGCAACATTTGATACTGAGTTAGCAATGGCACTATTTCTTGGGCTGTCACCTTGCGATTGTTAACCTGTAAAACTTCCATAGATGTCTCTATGCTTGTTTCGGAGTCTTGGTACTTACCATTAACACCGTTATCTGTAATTAAAGATACATTTGAATCGATTGGGATAACGCTACTTGGGAATACTAATCTAGTATTCTGTTCCTGCTGTTGTATCCATTCCAAGTGTTTGGGTAATAAAACTGATAAATTATAGTATTTTTCAATGGTTTCTCTGGCTTTAGCGCGAATTTCCGCCATTTTATCAGGATGGTTCAATGCTTCCTCAATGCGATCGCATATCTCCTGGGGTGAGAAAAAGTCGGCTAACAAACCATTTACCCCGTCTTGAATGACTTCCATCACCGGGGCAGTTCTCGAAGCAACCACCAAGCAACCTGTGCAAAGGGATTCTAGTAACGACCAAGATAAAACAAAGGGACGGGTTAAATAAACATGAGCGCTTGATGCTTGGAGAACTTGCAGATATTCTTCGTAGGGTAGCCAACCTGTAAAATGGATGCGACTTTGATCGATGGGGAATTTCTCCAGCATCACATCTTTATAGGTTTTACCATCAGCCAGTTTTTTCCCATAAGCTACCCGATTTTCCCCTACAACTACCACATGACAATTTGGTCGTCGCTGCTGGAGTAAAGATACTGCCTCCATAAACTGCGGAAAACCTCGATAAGGTTCCATTCCCCTTGTAGCGTAAGTGACAATTTCATCCACATGGGAAAGATCGAGTTTTTTGCTTGCTAAAACTAGCTTTGCGCCTGGTTTGGGGCGGAAAAAATCAGTATCAATCCCATCATGCAGAACATTAAGTTTACCAAGATATTCTGAAGGGAACTGTTGACGCTGCCAATAGGTTGGAGACAGACCGCGATCGCAACTATATAAATCTTGCAAAATTGGCGCATTCTTGATGCGAATCCGGGCTTCATCGTCATAACTTAACGGTTCACTAGGGTCAAAATCTGCATCGGAACCATGAGCGTGATAAAACCACTCGAAATAACATAAAAATTTAGCTTGAGGGAAAATATCTTTAATAAATAAAGTGGGACCCCAACCAGAATGACCATAAACCACATCAGGTACAAATCCCCTGGCTTTTAGCTGCTCTGCCATCCGAAATACAGCCTGACCTTGGAGAACCGCATTTTCCAAAGGTCTCACATAGTGATGAGTTTCCGGTCTAGCTTCCCGTTTTGCTTGATAAAAAACCTTGTTAACACCAGGTAAGCTTCCTTCACGACGAGTGGTACCAAAAAAAACTTGGTTACTACTGTCTTTGGCTAAAGCTGTGGCTACATGCCTAAACTGAGCCGGAAAATTAGGATGTAAAAATAATATTCTCATGGCAGTTTTAAAATTGCAAAGATTTCTCTCCAATTCTTCCATTTCAGAAGAACTGGAGATTAAAATAGTCTGATTCCGAAGAGTAGCAAAAGCGAATTCTGACGACGCTGCTACCCTCCGGTCTGTGTGGCAATATATCAGGTGCGTGCTAGGTTGTTACCAAGTACAATCCTGTAGTTGTCCATGCTTTAAGCAAGAAAATCAGCTGCCGTAATCAGGCTGGAATTAGTATTCAATACAGTTGCAATCAATTCACCAGTTTCTGTAACCGTAATAGTCGTACTGTTACCACTGCTACCAATTGTTAGCGTTTCAAAGGCGAAATCGTACTCGAAGAAGTCAACACCATCCTGGAAGCCTTGAATGACATCACCAGGAGGAATAATTTGGGGAGGTTCACCTGGGTCTGGGGGTTCGGGGATAAATCCTGTGTTGGTTAAGATATATACATCAGCACCATCTCCACCAATCAATGTATCGGCTGCGGTTTGGTCTTCCAGGTCTTCTCCACCACTGAGAGTGTCGTTTCCAGGTCCACCCAAAACCCGATCTACGCCAATACCACCATCAACTAAATCATCAGCACCTTGACCGTTAATGGTATCGTTACCTGCTCCACCTAAAACGGTGTCATTACCGCCTCCACCAAAGAGGGAGTCATTGTCTTCTCCACCATCGATGAAGTCAGCTTCAGCACCACCAGTGATAGTTTCTAGACCAGCACCACCGAAGAATGTGGTAGAACCGCTTTCATCAGTAAGGACATCGTTACCATCTCCCCCATCAAGGGTATCAATGCCAGCACCACCACTGATGAAATCATTACCGCCAAAGCCAAAGATTGTGTCGTCACCCTCACCACCTAGCAGGGAGTCGTTAGCACCACTCAAGCTCTCGCCGTCGCCTTCAATTAGGTCATTTCCAGCACCACCCAAAATGGTGTCAGCACCAGCAGTACCTAATGTATCATCTCCAGAGAGGAAGTCATCTCCCTCGCCACCATCAAGGCTGTCATTCCCAACTCCACCATCGATGGTATCATTGCCAGCACCACCCAAAATGGTGTCATTGCCACCAGTACCTAAAGTGTCATCTCCAGAGAGGAAGTCGCTACCATCTAAGCCGGAAATAAAGTCACCATCGGCTCCACCTTCGAGAGTGTCACCTTCAGTAGCGTTATTGCTACCAGTTATGGTATCTGAACCTGCTCCACCGTTTCCGTTGCTCTTACCATCAGGGTTATTAGCAAATGTCAAAATGTCATTGCCATCTCCACCTGATAGTTCATCCTCGAAACCACCAACGAGGGAATCGGCACCAGCACCACCATCAAGGGTGTCTTTACCTTCACCACCATCGAGGGTATCATTGGCAGCACCACCCAAGAGGTTGTCATCACCAAGTTCACCAAAAAGTCTGTCGTTCCCGTTACCACCATCGAGGGAGTCTGAACCTTCTCCACCAAAGAGTCTATCAGCACCGTTTAAGCCATTGAGAATATCATCTGCCTCAAAGCCTCTGATGGTATCATTGGCATTAGTCCCTTGGAGGGTATCAGCATTCGGAGTTCCGTTAATTACTGCCATATTTGTAGATTCCTATTTCAGAACACTATTTACAACTGAGAATGTGCGGATGCACAATACAAAGTCTGTTTTAACTCTCACTATATTTTCCCCCTCTCTCAAATTTGAGAGGGGGTGTCAAAGACATAGCGAGAAGACGTAAAACACTTTTGGTACTTTTGGTAAATTTAGTCAAAATAGTATTCATTTTGATTAGCCGTTTGGTAGAAGACCTGAATTTAATGAAAACATGATGGGAAATCTTTGCTAGAGACGTAGCAGTGCTACGTCTCTACATTTTTATCGAGATGTCTATTTAGAAAACTTAGAAAACAACAATGTCATTTCTGGTAATCGCCGGATTACCAGACAATTGAGCGATTGCTACCTGAGATGCACTACCTGTACCATCTACGTCGAAGTACAACGTACCAATGCTGGCATCATAGATGAATCTATCGGAAGCATCATTAGCTAGGGAACCAACAAAGAATTGAGCTACTGTAATTGCACCAGCAGTTAAACCACCACCGAAACCAGCAGCAGAAACCTGAATCGTATCGTCAACGATTGAGAAATCTGTGATGTTGTCAATGCCTTCGGTGGAAGCATTGAAGGTAAAGTTATCAACACCAATTCCACCAGTCAGGGTATCGCTACCAGCACTACCGATTAAGTTATCATTACCACCTCCACCTCTGAGGATATCGTTGTCATCCCCACCATTGAGAATGTCATTACCTGTTCCTCCATCAAGAAAGTCGTTACCCAAATCTCCTTGGAGAGTGTCATTTTCAGTTCCACCATTCAAGCTATCATCACCAGTGGAACCACTGAGAAAATCAGCCCCTGCATCGCCATTGATGACATCAGTTCCATCTCCACCTAGAAGAGAATCATTGCCATTCCCGCCCCTGACGATATCATCACCAAAGGAACCATCGATAGTGTCATTTCCATCTCCGCCAATGAGAGAATCATTGCCGACTTCGGTATCGAGTAGAAGTGTTCCACCTATGGAGTCATCTCCAGCACCACCAACAATAGTATCGTCCCCATCTTGACCAAAGAGTCTATCATTCCCTTCGCCACCATCAATAAAGTCGTTACCGTTATCACCATTGATGAAGTCTATACCAGCACGACCAAAGATGCGATCGTTGCCATCTTCCCCGAAAAGTTGGTCATCACCTGTTCCACCATCGATGGAATCTTCACCATCATCACCAAATACGGTGTCGTTTCCTGCGTTGCCTATGAGGGTATCATTGCCGTCGTCACCAAAAATTTGATCATTTCCACCTAGAGCATCGATAAGATCGTCACCACTAGTTCCAAAAAGTGTGTCGTTACCTGGAGTTGGCATATCTAAATTAAGTTTGATTTATTTGCTGATTTGTTGGTTGATGCGTTGAATACATGGAAATACCGAAAACATGGCTAGTTTTAGCTAGGGGAAAACATGCCTCCCGAAATACTAGGCACGGCGGAAATAAAGCTACCATTAAAGAGAGCCGAAAAGCTAGAATCCGATCTTCAATGCCTCTAAAGAATGCAGAGTAAATACACAATTAGAATATTTGTCAAATATTTGAGCTTCCAAATATCTACTCTTGCAGTCTTGAAGCATATCTTCCGATCAAAATGTTGCCAATTTGGCAGAAGCTATGGTAATCTTAAAAAGTCGATAAAGTGAAAGATAAAATCAATATCTTAGATTCACAAAAACAAAGTAAGCTAACCATGACTTACTATTTGAATACTTCAGTCAAACCAAATACAAGCCCCAAAAAGTCAAAACCTAGATGTGTTTCTTAATTCTTCGCATTTATGTCAGATACGCAACCCCTTCAGCAAGTGTTTACACTGCCTGCGCTGTACCTGCATTAAATTTTTGATATCGACACCTTAACAAACTTAAATTCCCTTGCGACTTTTTTCAAAACTTAAGATATCTGGTTACTTTATTCTCTAGTCAGAGAGATTTGTATAACCAAAATATCCCACATTTGTCTGTTGGCACATCAGGACGATGCGTTTTACACCATCCGATATACCCTACAAATGGGTAAGTTTATTCATTTGAGATAGTCTAGTGTCGATTTTTACTTTTTTAATTTGGGTAAAAATTGCTTAGACAACTGTTACTAGCACAACGGAAGTCAGGGGAACTTAAAGTTATTTTGTCTACATTCAAAATATAGTTGCCTTGATTTGGCTTGTCAATGCAATAAAGATGAGAGTTTTCTCATAAATCACAATAACACTTGACAAATTTTAATTTACAGAGATTTTTTGTCACAAAAACTAATTATAGATATTTAGACAACATCAAGTAATTATATTAACCAAGTATTTAATAAGTATCAAAAAACAAAAAGTATTTAAATATATAGTTTTAACATAGATACTTAGTAACAAGCTGCTGTTAAATAATTAGCCATAAATCTTGATATATCCTATTTTGGGAAAATCTATGTCTGCTGATATCTAAAAATACGGAAGTATAAACTGTTGCATATATCTATCATTGAGATAAATTTTCATACTGACAACTATACGAATCAAATAATATAGTCTATTGTATTAGTTGTCCCTATAGCTGACTTTGACCCCTCACCGTCTAATTGACTAGATGAGTCGCGCATACTTTTGTTTCAGGCTAGCAAGATAATTGAATGTTAGTACCAGGTCATCTTCCTGTAATCATAAAAACTGTATGTTGTGAATCTATCTTGAGATAGATGATTTATTGTTTGATTTGTATATCTAATACAGAAATAGTCATACCCAATACAAACCCCAAAAGTTCTTTCCTCGCGTATTTACAGACCCCAAGTCCAAACTAATTTCAATAAACTACAGTCGGAAAATTGGTATGTCTGTTTCTACGGATTTTTTTGCAAACTTTATTTCCAAGCTTGAAGGTTTTGATCAATTACCAAGTCAGGTAATGGCTAACTTATTAGAAGATTCTCATCCTACTCGCTATCGTGTAGGGCAGAAAATTCTCGGAAAAGATATAATAGCCGATCGCATCACCATCATTTATGAGGGAAGGGTTCGCTTATTAGCACATGATCCTCGCACTCAAGTTCCAACAACTTTAAGATTTCTTGAATCTGGAGATGTTTTAGGTGAAGTTAGTGTGTTGCGATCGCTTGGATGTGAAACTGCGATCGCATCCAGCGAAGTTACATGTTTAACATTCGATTCGAGTAAATACTTGGATTTACTTTCCAGATATCCAGCTTTTGCAGAAGTTCGCAAGAGTCGCTGTCACTTACTGGAAATATTTGAGATTCTGGGTGTGCAAAAAGAGATCACAGCAAACGCTGGAGTAAATCTGAAGGAACTCGCGCAAAATGCATTCTCACGAGCAACGGTACATTATTTAGCACCCGGAAAAACTTTACTCAGTCAATTAGATAGTAAATTAGATAGTAAAAGGGTTTGGTTTGTTAGTAGTGCAACCATCAAAAATTTATCTCCTGGTTCTCCAATAGAACTACTTAATGGTGAACAACAATTTGAGGTTACAGGAAAACATCCAACACGTTTAATTGGTTTATATCCATCAGATTTATTAATCCCAAATAACAATTACCAACCGCATCAGATCCAAGATCATCACAGCAGCAGATTAGATGAAATCGAGATTCCCTACGCATCAGCAGAAGAGTCAACCAAAAATTTCCAAACTGTAGATAATAACCGGAAAATAAAATATCCTTTCTTCCACGGTAAGGGACAGTTAGATTCTGCGATCGCTTGTTTTCAAATGGTATCAAAACATTTGCAAATGCCATTTAGACGAGAAATGGTGAATCGTGTTTTAAATGATAATAATAAACGTCAAGGAAGCATATCTTTTCAGCTTTGTGCTTATCTGGCAGAATTAATCGGATTGAAAGCACAACTAATTGATGTATCTTTAACTTTAAATAGCATTACCCGAATCCCCACACCCGCTTTAATTCGTTATGAAGATAACTTTGTAGTTTTATATGAAGCTAACGAAAAAGTTATAGTTTTAGGAATACCATCTGAAGGTATTCAGCGTTTCAAACCCAAAGAAATACTTGCTCAATTAGAAGCTCAATTAGAGGTAGAAGAAACTAATTCTCAACCTCGAATCAGAGTATTATTACTTAATTCAACTAAAACCACACCCAAACAGCGCTTTGGTTTAGAGTGGTTTACCCCCTATCTGTTGCGCTACCGTCGGGTACTAATAGAAGTCTTTTTGGCTTCATTTTTCGTACAACTGGCAGCATTAGCAAATCCTCTAATTATTCAGATCATTATTGACCAAGTAATTGTCCAAAATAGTGTTAGCACTTTGCATATTTTTGGAACTTTACTCCTAGTTGTTGGTTTTTTTGAAGTTGTCCTCACCACACTCAGAACCTATCTATTTGTTGATACCACCAACCGCATAGATATGGGATTAGGGTCAGAAATAATTGATCACTTACTTCGTTTACCTTTAAGTTATTATCAACGCAGACCAGTAGGAGAACTATCTACCCGGATTAACGAATTAGAAAATATTCGTAAATTCCTAACAGGTACAGCTTTAACTGTAGGTTTAGATGCTGTATTTTCGGTGATTTATATCATCGTCATGTTATTTTATAGCTGGCAGTTAACTCTAGTCGGTTTAGCTACCATACCTGTATTTATCATTTTGACTGTTATTTCTTCCCCCATAGTGAGGAAGCAGTTACGCGAAAAAGCCGAAAGAAACGCTGAAACACAATCATACCTAGTTGAGGTAATTTCCGGCATTCAAACAGTTAAAGCTCAAAATATTGAATTGCGATCGCGTTTTTCTTGGCAAGAACGTTATGCTAATTACGTATCAACTGGCTTTAAAACTGTCATTACTTCCACCCTAGCAAATTCTACAAGTAATTTTCTCAATAAACTCAGTAGTTTATTAGTGTTGTGGATGGGAGCATATTTAGTAGTTCAGGGAGACTTAACTTTAGGAGAATTAATTGCTTTTCGGATTATTTCTAGTTATGTCACCAGTCCGATCTTACGTTTAGCACAACTTTGGCAAAGTTTCCAAGAAACCGCTTTATCATTAGAGCGTTTAAGCGATATTGTTGATACACCACAAGAAGCAGAAGAAGACCGTAATAATATTCCCTTACCTACCATTTCTGGTAAAGTTCGTTATGAAAATGTTTACTTCCGCTTTAAAAGTGATGGTCCTCTACAACTTTGTAATGTTAGTCTGGATTTTGAGAGCGGTGAATTTATTGGCATTGTCGGACAAAGTGGTGCCGGAAAAAGCACTCTGACAAAACTTTTGATTCGATTATACGAACAAGAATCTGGTAGAATTTTAATCGATGGATATGATATATCCAAAGTTGAACTATACTCACTCCGACGACAAGTGGGATTCGTCCCCCAAGATACACTGTTGTTTGAAGGTACAATTCAAGAGAATATTGCCCTGACAAACCCTGATGCAACAACGGAGGAAATTATCGAAGCGGCTAAAATTGCAGTTGCCCATGACTTTATTATGGACTTACCTAACGGGTACAATACCAAGGTCGGTGAACGGGGAGGTTCCTTATCTGGTGGGCAACGACAGAGAATAGCGATCGCACGTTCTGTTTTACAAAGACCAAAATTATTGGTCTTAGATGAAGCAACTAGTGCATTAGACTATATCACAGAACGACAAGTTTGTCTGAATTTAGCCAATGCATTTAAGGATAGTACGGTCTTTTTCATTACTCACCGCTTGAATACTGTCAAACATGCAGATAAAATCGTTGTCATGGATTCTGGAAGGGTAATTGAGCAAGGAACACACCATGAATTAATGGCAATGGAAGCTCATTATTCCTACCTCTATAATCAGCAAGAAATGAACTTGTAATTCTGATTATTTTATATTTAATCACTAACAATTAATAGTGCATGTTCAATATAATTAGTAATGCCAATTATATTGAACAATGCGCTTAATCAAACCTTCTTGATTCGCGTCTCTGCGTAAAAAATAACCTCTGTCTCCTGTCTTGTCATAACGACAATTTTCAACACCGACCTACTTAATATTTTCCTATTATCATGACTAAACTAGATACAGAACAACTCAATAGTAGATACAGTAACGGTAAGTATAAAGATACAGCAAAAGCTTTAGAATCGCAGATATTAACCACCGAATCTAAAACTTCCAAACCACTGGTAACTAAATCACCTGTAATTAATTCCCAAGACTCTAAATTTGAACAATCTGTTGTATTACGTCAATCTCCTGTTTGGTCTCGTGCCATAATGATGACTATGATGGGTATAGCTTGCTTTGGCATTACTTGGGCTTGTTTTGCTAAAATTGAACAAGTAGTTCCAGCAACAGGACAATTAAAACCTGAAGGTGCAGTCAAAGAAATTCAAGCACCAGTAGGTGGAGTTGTTAAAGATATCTATATTAAAGATGGACAACAGGTAAAAGCTGGAGATTTGTTGCTAATTTTTGATTCCGCTGCAACGGATGCAGAATTAGGTTCGCTGCAAAAAATACGTGATGCATTGATGCATGAAAATCAAATTTATCGTCAGCTAAGTCAAAATCCTGCTGCTATTAGAGAAAGTGAATTATTAAAAACTTCCTTAGCAAAAGAAACTACTTCTCTATTGAAAAATTATACAGCTTTACTAACAGAAAACAAATTACTGCGACAAGAACTAGAAAACTCTGGGAATATGATTGGTTTAAAGTTAGATGAGCAAAAACGTCTAGCAACAACAAAAACTGAATTAGATACTCGTGCAGCAGCAGGACGATTAGAAGTTGAACAAATCAAGAAAAAACTAGCACAAACTGAATTTCAAATTCTTGATACAAAAGCTACCTTAGCTATTGAAGAAGAAATTGTCGGTAAACTAAAAACATTATCAGAAGAAGGAGGCATTTCAAAAATACAGTATTTACAACAACAGAAAAAAGTGCAAAACCTCAAAGCACAATTATCACAATTTTCAGAGGAAAAGCAACGTCTGCAACTTGATATTGAACAAGGACAGCTAGAATTAAAAAATACCGTTGCTGCTTCTAACAAAAACAATTGGGAAAAAATTACTAACAATAACAAGCAGATTGCCGAGTTAGAAAGTCAATTTACTAAGATTGTGTTAGAAAATGAAAAGCGACTAGCTGATGTAAATAGTAAAATCTCCCAATCAAAAACTAATATCAAGTATCAAAAACTTCATGCACCTGTATCTGGAACTATTTTTGACTTACAAGCCAATAATCATGGATTTGTCACCAGACAAAGCGAAAAACTATTTTCAATAGTGCCAAATGATAGCTTCATTGCCGAAGCATTTATCACTAATAAAGATATTGGTTTTGTGCGAGAAGGAATGAAAGTCGATGTGAGGATAGATTCCTTTCCTTTTAGCGAGTTTGGTGATATTGAAGGAGAAATAACTTCAGTGGCTTCAGATGCATTACCACCAGATGAGACTCATCAATATTATCGATTCCCGATCAAAATAAAATTGAATAAGCAATCACTAAATGTGCAAGGTAAAAATATATCCTTGCAATCGGGGATGTCCATCACAGCTAATATTAAATTACGCGAAGAAAGAAGTGTAATTAGCTTGTTTACCGAGTTATTCACCAAACAAATCGAAACTTTGAAAGAAGTTCGTTAGCTTATCACCATGCAACATCAACAGATCCTTTTCAAACATCCTCTAAGAGGGTGTTTATAAAATGAATATTACAGCTATTTTCAGGTAAATAGACCACGCTGTAGGGGTAAAGCGCATTGCTAAACCCCTACGATTAATGTGGTTTGTGAGTAGGGTGTGTTACGACTACGTAAGGATTTGAGTGGGAGTTTGTCATAACGCACCAACTACCTGGTGCGTTATGACGCATTTAGATTGTTGTTAAAAATGAGTACAGTTGTGCGTTTACACAACGGAACCCTAAAGCGGGGGGAACATCCACACTGGTTTTTGCCCTGACTGCCTGACAGAACTCTGAAAAGCCTAGCAAAATCAAGGATTTTAGTAAAAAAGGTCGAGAGACATGAGATGGTAAAGTTACCAGACTTCTACCAAAAAATACCATGTCAAACTCAACCCAACTTTATAGTCAGGTATTAGGATACTTACGTCAATACAGTACCTACCGTGATTTGCGTCATTTAAAAACTCTTGCTTGGATGATTAATGGGCTGATATGTAGTGGTCAGTTAAGTTTGAGCGCATGGGAACCATATGTAGACAGTTATGCCAAACAAGCTCAAAGCTACGAGCGCAGGTGGCATAGATTCCTTGAAAATATAAGGATTAACGTTGAAAAAATATACTTGCCATTGGCATTGTTGGCACTCAAAGACTGGGAAAAACATCGATTGTATTTGGCATTAGATACAACTATGCTTTGGAATCGTTTCTGCATGATTCACATCTCAGTGGTGTGTTGTGGGCGAGCAATCCCTTTATTGTGGAGAGTATTGGAACATAACAGTGCAACGGTTGCATTTAAGGAATACGAGGTGATGCTACGTAAAGCTAGGTGGTTACTACGCCGTGATTCCGATATTATGATACTTGCAGATAGGGGCTTTGCAAATCATGATTTCTTGAGTTGGTTGCAAAAAAGCAATTGGCATTACTGTATACGTATCCCAAGTGATACATGCTTGCATGGAGTTAGACGTTACCCAACACATGTAAAATCAATTTATCCAAATCGAGGACAAGCAGCTTTTTATCGTAACGTTGGACTGTGGCAAGATTGCCTAATTCGCTGTAATTTGGTAGTCGCCTATCCAGAAGTGGTATCCGAGCATTGGGCAGTTGTTACAGACGAAGAGCCAGCTTTAAAAACATTGCATGAGTATGCTTTGAGGTTCTGCGTAGAGGAACTATTTCTGGACAGTAAATCAGGTGCATTTGAACTCGAAGATTCTCGCATTCGTGATGCCGAATCTTTGGAGAGATTGTATTTGATTGCCGCCTTAGCTTTACTTTACAGTACAACCCACGGCATGGCTGTACAAATTGCTGGTTTACGTACTTGTGTTGACCCCCACTGGAATCGTGGTTTAAGTTATCTCAAGATTGGTTTGCGCTGGCTCAAAGGTGTTATTCACAAGGGACGACAATTACTCACCCCAATTCCTTTGTTATCACAAGATCCTCAACCAAGTTTTGCCTCCAATAAAGCTCGTCAAGATGACAATCTCGGAATATGCTTTTCTCGAATTTACTCCTTTAATTCCTGGGTTTGACTGCTTTTCAAACAAATCTGTCAGGCAGTCAGGTTTTTGCCTCCCCTACAATAATTTTCTTTTTTATTAATAAACACCCTCTTAATACTTCTAAATCATGATTTTATATTTTTCTATACTAGAATATAAAGTATAAAATACATCATAAAATAAATTTTAGGAACTATACCTCCTGCCTGATGGAAATAAGTCAACTCGGAAAATGTTTAATTTAACGGCATTGAACCATTAAATTAAACTCACTATCCCTCCCCAACCTGCTTCGCTGAGGATGGCGTATCTCGTGAAACAAAGATGAAAATCGACAAATCGCAGCACCGATTGATAAAATACCTCCATAATTATCTCCAGCTTTTTGGTGAGGCTCGCACGCAAATTTTGCTTTGGTATGCGGGGTTAATGTTGGTTTTTGTCACTTTTGCCCTACCAGTGGTGCGTCAACGTTTGTTCGTGCAGGTTCAGAAACGGGTGAAGGATGAGTTGATAGAGGAAATCAGCGAGTTTAAAAATATCATTAATAAAGGTTTTAAAAGCTTCGATGCGGAGGATGCTGAACAATTACGTCGTCGTAACGAAACAATTAATTGGGAACCTCCCCAAAACCTCCAACAATTAAAGCAGGTATTTGATGTTCACCTCAGTGACGAATTGCCCGACGACGATGTTTTTTATATTGCGATTCTCAATGGGGAATTTTATAAATCTACACCCATAGCTTTGCCCACTGAGATCGATCGAGATTCGGAATTGATGCAGGGTTGGAAGAAACTGCAAAAAACTTCCGAAAGGGAAATAGAATTTGATGATGAAGATATTGTTAGCGTTCTTTATATCGCAGAACCAGTAATTATCAATGGGAAAATTATGGGGGTTTTGATTCTAGCCCATACTAGCGCAGGAGAACGGCAAGAAGCGAACGAAGCCCTGCAAGTTGTTGTGGAAGTAATGACTGTGGGGCTAATTGTTGCCCTAGTTTTGGCATGGCTGGCAGCAGGACGCATCCTCGCTCCCCTACGGATACTAACGCAAACCACCCAGGAAATAAATGAAGCGGAATTGACAAAACGTATACCTGTGAAAGGTGGAGGTGAAATTGCCCAGTTAGCAACTACCTTTAATGGGATGATGGATCGGCTAGAGGTAGCTTTTGCGGCACAACGAGATTTTGTCAATGATGCTGGACATGAATTACGAACCCCCATCGCAATTATTCGCGGACATTTAGAGTTAATGGGGGATGAACCCCACGAGCAGGAGGAAACCATGGCAATCGTCATGGATGAACTTGATCGCATGACTCGATTTGTTGATGATTTAGTTTTACTGGCAAAGAGCGAACATCCGGATTTTTTACTGTTGGAAAAGGTGGATATTAGTGTGTTTACGGAAGAATTGCTCAATAAAGCAAGGGCTTTGGCACCGAGAAATTGGGAATTAGATGGAATTGCCAATGGCGAAATGTGGGTTGATCGGCAAAGATTGACTCAGGCAGTTATGAATCTGGCACAAAATGCTACTCAGCATACTCAGCATGGTGGTAGCATTTTTATCGGTTCAGGGGTATCCAAAAGCAAAGTCCGATTTTGGGTGCAGGATGGGGGAGAAGGTATTGCACCTGACGACCAAAAACGCATATTTGAAAGGTTTGCCCGTGCGGCAAAAAGTCGTAGACGTTCAGAAGGTGCTGGTTTAGGACTATCGATCGTCCGAGCTATTACTCAAGCTCATGGGGGTAAAATTTACCTTAAAAGTGCTTTGGGAAGTGGTTCTACCTTTACGATTGTCTTACCATTAATACCCTTGAAACAGGAGGTTGCATCCGATGAATCGAATTCTCATAGCTGAAGACGAACCCCGCATTGCTGCTTTCATTGAGAAAGGGTTGCGATCGCATGGATTTACCACTTCTGTGGCAATCGATGCTCAATCTACTGCTGATATGGCAACTGGTAGTAGTTATGACTTATTGATTTTAGATTTGGGATTGCCTGGTAGGGATGGATTGGAGATTTTAGAACAATTACGGGGACAAGGAGAAATCTTCCCGGTAATTATTTTGACTGCTCGTGATGATATTCAAGATAAGGTTGCAGGTTTTGAAGCTGGTGCGGACGACTATTTAACCAAACCATTCCGCTTTGAAGAGTTGTTGGTGCGGGTAAAAGCCAGGTTGCGAAATGCTACTACAAGTCAAACCCAGGAAGAGATGGTGCTGAGGCTTGGTGACGTGATTTTGGATCTGCGATCGCGTAAAATCAAGGTGGCAGGACAAGCGATCGAATTACCAGCACGGGAATTTACCCTGGCTGAAACTTTTTTTCGCAATCCGGGACAGGTTTTGAGTAGGGAACAGCTATTAGATCGGGTTTGGGGCTACGATTATGATCCAGGTTCTAATATTGTTGATGTTTATGTCGGCTATTTACGTAAAAAATTAGGTAGTAATTTAATTGAAACCGTTCGAGGCATGGGTTATCGTTTACGCGCATGAGTTTGGAATTTATACTTTCCCAGATGAAAAATTTCTCATCTTATATTCATAGTGTTTTCATCAATAAGCTAGATATTTATATTTAGTACCTTTCTCCCATCCCAATTAACCCTGCACCTAAAGTTTTCAATTTATCGCAATTGAAGCTATAAAAACGGGAATTATTAAAATGGTTTTGTTGAAAAGTACAAAATGCTGTTGTTGGTAAATTCAATCGTTTTTTTAAATTGTGTTTCGTTTGTTCCCTATTGATGTCTTAGCAAGTTTTACCAACTCCAGCACCAATAACATCACACCCATCAGCAATTTAATTTTTAATCAATTACTGAGATATGATTGAAGAAGGTAGGCAGTAATGTCTATCTTTTTTCTTATTAGGACTTAGGGAATTGGCAGATTTTCTCTCGTAGCATGTCTGACAACACGCTTCATTATTTGCTACTTTTTATCAATTCGTAAGTCCTGTAATCCTTAATTTTTTTAAAGTAACTTCAATAAATTATAAATCTTCTGACTTTTCGTAATAGTTCGCAATACTTTCGATATCATTTTAGACATTTCAAGTAAAAACTACGAATATATTAGATACAAAATACTTGTTAAATAAAATACTTTTATTTAACAAGTATCGTTTATCATAGGATTATGGATAATCATGTCTATAATTAGGGCTTGCTGATTAAAGCTATAACCTTTGCCAAACAAGGGTTTTAAGCATTGTTGAACCAGACAAGTGCAAGGTTATGGCATTTAGATGCTCAAAAACCATGCACTTTGGAGAAAAATCGCGGGGTGAATTTTAGATCTAACCTCTAAAACCACCATTATTTAAGCTGTGTGGCATCTAGATTCGCTTTGTAGCTTTTTTCAGCAGACCCTAATTAGGATCTGCTGTATAGCCCTTTCGGGCATCCAAGAAACGCGTAGCGCAGCGTTAGGTGTAAAAGTCAAAATTCTTCTAGTGGGGGTAGGGAACTCTTAACAGTTTTACGCTTATTTTTTCCGTTTTTTGTACTCAAATAAATCTGAATGCAAGTTTTTTAAACCTCAAACCCTGACTGCCTGACATTTTCCCCGGAGAAAAAATCCCGAAAGTGTTGATAAATAAATGTTTTATAGTTATTCAGCAAGCCCTAATTAAGATGGTGCTAAAGATAAGCCAAAAGTCTTGTTTCATCTGGTTTCCAGCCTAAAAGCTGGCAAATATTCAGGACAAGGGCTGTATCTTAACTTAGTGCCATTCGTCTATAATGTTTATTCTGCAACTAATAATCAAGCTCTTAAACGAGCATAATTAAAACTAAAAGATCCCATAGTTATATACTCATAAATATATAAAAAATAATGAACCGCATACTGATTGCCGAAGATGAAGAGCGTTTAGCTGCATTTATGGAAAAAGGATTTCGCAAAAATGGATTAATGACGGTTGTTGCATCTGATGGAGAGGAGACTTTACAAAAATTAAGCGACGAAGTATTTGAAATCTTGTTACTCGATTTAGGTTTGCCAATTAAAGATGGTTGGACAGTTTTACAGGAACTTCGCAGTCAGGGTAAGGATTTACCGATTATCGTTGTCACCGCTCTTAGTGACGCTCGCAATCGAACTACAGCATTAAAGTTAGGTGCAAATGATTATTTAACTAAGCCATTTAAATTTAGCGAGTTGTTGGAAAAAGTTCAATCATACCTGAGTTAAGTTAATTTGTTGACATTATTAAACTTTTGATTATTGATTGAATCAAAAAGTGCGAAGCTTGCGCGACGTAACTCGTTCGCGTTTGCGAAAATGCTTGAATCAAACGTGCGATCGCTTGCGCTGTTTCTTGGATGCTAGAATGGCTTTTGTCAGTTCGCATTTGTCATAACATTATCAAACAACTGCAAAATCAGTATATTGCCTAGGGCGTGTCATCAGTTAATGTAAAGAAAGATAAAGTAAAGTAAAAATCGACCAAACTACAAGGATTTGCTCGCCATGACAAGCCGCCGTTATGCCCTACGAGATGATCAGTGGAAGAGGATAAAAGACCTATTACCAGGACGAGAAGGTCATGTTGGTGGGACAGCCAAAGACAATAAGCTGTTTGTGGAAGCTGTATTATATCGATATCGAGCTGGTATCCCGTGGCGGGACTTACCTGAAAGGTTTGGGGATTTCCGAGTCGTACATACTCGGTTTAGTCGATGGAGTAAAAGTGGGGTGTGGCAACGAGTATTTGAGGTGTTAGCCCAAGAAGCAGACAACGAGTACGCGATGATCGATTCTACAATTGTCCGCGCCCACCAACATAGTGCGGGCGTAAAGGGGCGGCAGCTTTCCGGGGGCAACTGCCCCCGGAAACGTGCCTTGGGGATGCAGACAGTCAAGCAATTGGACGTAGTAAAGGCGGGTTGAGTACAAAGATACATGCAGTGGTGGACGCTTTGGGTAACCCCTTTACTCTTTCATCTGACACCAGGACAAGCCTGTGACCTCGATGGTGCGGATGTGCTGCTGCCCCAGACGAAGGCTGACACAATATTGGCAGATAAAGGATACGATGCTGACGCACGAGTCATTGAGGTTTTGGAAGCGCAAGCTAAGACTGCCGTCATTCCCTCCAAACGTAACCGTACTAATCCGCGCGACTACGATACAGACTTGTACAAAGCCCGTCACTTAATCGAAAACTTTTTTGCCAAACTCAAGCAATACCGTGCTATCGCCACCCGCTACGACAAACTCAAAGTCAATTTTCTGGGTGCAATTTACCTTGCTGCTACTGTAGTTTGGCTCAACTGATGACACGCCCTAGTCCTATTATGTAGAGCAACAGAGATATTCCCAATAGAACCAAGCGTTTATCTAATAAAAGTGGTTTTTTCATGGGTGCATTTTGATTGAGATAGCTGCGCTCGCCGTACCCCTCCGGGGAAGCAAGCTACGCGTAGCGTCTCGTAGAGAAGGCATCGGGTCTTTCAATAAAGGCAAGATTCCTAACACCAGGATTGTTCTCCCGGAGGATTGTGCAGTAACTCCCGAATATTGGCTTCAATGACTCGGTAGCCGACATTGCCGTTGAGTCTCTGCCGTCCTTCATTAAAAATTAGGGTGGGGCTGACTGTAGGCTGTTGACTTTGTTGAAAATTGGGCGATTTTTGGTACTTTTGTTCGTGGCGTTTAATATCTCGTTAAAACCCTATCAAAATCAAGCTTTCAGCCATCGTGACTATCCACGTTTTTTGCATGAATGAAATCCCGAAAAAGTCACAGAGTCAACAGCCTAGGCTGACTGTAACTGTATGCTCTTTGACTAATTCAAAATCCTTGGATAACTCGGCATAAGCCTCACCACTATCGATCTGAGCTTGGATAGCTGCGATCGGCAGTTTTAACTCCTCTGCAATGCCAAATTGCACTTTGCGGTCAGAAATATCTGCCAGTTGGGTAAAAAATGCCTCCCGAAATGCCCAGATTGCTTTTTCAAATACCTGTTGATTTTGCTCTACTAAACCCTTTTTTTCTAGTAATTGAATTGCATGGAGAAACAAATGAGAGGATTTGGATGAAAACGGTGTAACCTTAGTCCAAATATCAGGATGAACGCTGATGTGATCAAACTTTTTCGCAACCTCCTGGACATGATTGCTATATCCTTGCAATCCCCCTTTTTCTCTCCATCGGCTGACTGCCTGACAGAACTCTGAAAAGCCTAGCAAAATCAAGGATTTTAGTAAAAAAGGTCGAGAGACATGAGATGGTAAAGTTACCAGACTTCTACCAAAAAATACCATGTCAAACTCAACCCAACTTTATAGTCAGGTATTAGGATACTTACGTCAATACAGTACCTACCGTGATTTGCGTCATTTAAAAACTCTTGCTTGGATGATTAATGGGCTGATATGTAGTGGTCAGTTAAGTTTGAGCGCATGGGAACCATATGTAGACAGTTATGCCAAACAAGCTCAAAGCTACGAGCGCAGGTGGCATAGATTCCTTGAAAATATAAGGATTAACGTTGAAAAAATATACTTGCCATTGGCATTGTTGGCACTCAAAGACTGGGAAAAACATCGATTGTATTTGGCATTAGATACAACTATGCTTTGGAATCGTTTCTGCATGATTCACATCTCAGTGGTGTGTTGTGGGCGAGCAATCCCTTTATTGTGGAGAGTATTGGAACATAACAGTGCAACGGTTGCATTTAAGGAATACGAGGTGATGCTACGTAAAGCTAGGTGGTTACTACGCCGTGATTCCGATATTATGATACTTGCAGATAGGGGCTTTGCAAATCATGATTTCTTGAGTTGGTTGCAAAAAAGCAATTGGCATTACTGTATACGTATCCCAAGTGATACATGCTTGCATGGAGTTAGACGTTACCCAACACATGTAAAATCAATTTATCCAAATCGAGGACAAGCAGCTTTTTATCGTAACGTTGGACTGTGGCAAGATTGCCTAATTCGCTGTAATTTGGTAGTCGCCTATCCAGAAGTGGTATCCGAGCATTGGGCAGTTGTTACAGACGAAGAGCCAGCTTTAAAAACATTGCATGAGTATGCTTTGAGGTTCTGCGTAGAGGAACTATTTCTGGACAGTAAATCAGGTGCATTTGAACTCGAAGATTCTCGCATTCGTGATGCCGAATCTTTGGAGAGATTGTATTTGATTGCCGCCTTAGCTTTACTTTACAGTACAACCCACGGCATGGCTGTACAAATTGCTGGTTTACGTACTTGTGTTGACCCCCACTGGAATCGTGGTTTAAGTTATCTCAAGATTGGTTTGCGCTGGCTCAAAGGTGTTATTCACAAGGGACGACAATTACTCACCCCAATTCCTTTGTTATCACAAGATCCTCAACCAAGTTTTGCCTCCAATAAAGCTCGTCAAGATGACAATCTCGGAATATGCTTTTCTCGAATTTACTCCTTTAATTCCTGGGTTTGACTGCTTTTCAAACAAATCTGTCAGGCAGTCAGGATTAATTCTCCATAGCTAATTTGGAAATACCTATTATGAGTTCAGAAATTTTAGCGGCTCTCAAGCCCTATCTCAGCTTTTTTCACCCTATTACTATGTGGATCTTGCTGGTTGTTGCACTCTATGTCATGTACCTGGGTGTGCAAGTCCGACGGACGAGGCTGGCTAACGGAGATATCAAAAAAGAATTGGTGAAGGGTCGGTTCGCCATCCGCCATCACCAAATTGGTTCTATCCTCCTGGCATTGATGGTAATGGGTGCGATCGGGGGGATAATGGTAACCTACTTTAACAATGGCAAAATCGTGATTGGCCCTCATCTATTTGCTGGCTTAGGGATGGTGGGATTGATTTCTACTTCTGCGGCGTTAGTTCCCTTTATGCAGAAGCATGACTGGGTTCGTAGCATCCACGTTTCGCTGAATCTTATTCTGCTGGGATTGTTTAGCTGGCAAGCTGTGACGGGGGTGCAAATTGTGCAGAAGATTTTGAGCCAGATGATGAAGAATGTTGCAGCGTAAGTATTATTCACGCTACAGATTAAAGAGTTCTATTGAATGCAGATGTAAATCAAAGATTTTCTGGGATAGGTTTTCTTGATTTGGATTGAATAATTCGTTGGGGTCGATTGAGAAACTTTAACTGTTCAAACCAAAGCAGAGCGATCGCCCCACCGCCCAAACAAATTGCCAGGTCAATTGGGTGTAAGAAGGAGAAGCTAAACAATTGACGCAAGAAGGGAACATACAACACGAAGGCGAGAAAAGCCAGTCCCCCACCAATCACCCACCAAAGGGCATTATTGGGAGATTTCAAGATTTTGAGGCTGAGGCGAGATGAAGAACTTTCGCTCAAAATTAGTCCTAAATTTGCTAAAATCAACGTCGTGAAAGTTAAAGCACGGGCATCAAGTTCACCTTGTCTGCGATATAGTGCAACCACAAAGACGACGAGAGCGATCGCTAAAATCCCTAACCCTTGTAGCATTGCCAAAGCCAAAGTCTTCTTACCAAATAATGGTTCTTTGGGGTTGCGGGGAGGACGCTGCATCACCGTTGCTTCTGCGGGTTCGGCTTCTAAAACAATTGAGCAAGCTGGATCAATAATTAAATGTAGAAAGGCAACGTGAACGGGAAGTAATACTAACGGCAACTTAAACAAAACTGGAATTAAAGACATCCCAGCAATGGGAATGTGAATCGCCAGCAGATATGCCATTGCTTTGCGGAGATTATCAAAAATTCGCCGTCCCATTTTCACCGCTTGCACGATGGACGAAAAATCATCATCTAATAACACTAAAGCTGCAGACTCACGAGCAACATCTGTACCTCGCTGTCCCATCGCAATCCCAATTTGGGCAGATTTGAGCGCAGGGGCATCATTCACACCATCCCCAGTCATGGCGACGACTTCACCCTGGGATTTCAAAGCATTAACTAACCGCAGTTTTTGTTCGGGAACAGCGCGTGCAAAGATGTTTGTACTTTGAATGCGCTGCTGGAGTTCAAGGTCACTCATGAGATCCAATTCTGAGCCTGTGAGAATAGCTCCCATTTGCATCAATCCAATCTGACGGGCAATAGTTTGAGCCGTTCCGGGATAATCACCCGTAATCATGACTACTCGAATACCTGCGGTATAACACTCTTGAATCGCCGCCGCCACATTTGGACGCACTGGATCAGACAGTCCTACCAATCCGAGAAATTGAAAAGGAAAGTCATGTTGCTCGTCGGGTAAATGATGCGGATTGAGCGAGGGATGAGGCGGTAAAAATGGGGGCGGTGCATCAACAAGAGAGGCTTTGGCAACCCCTAATACACGCAATCCTTGATCTGCCATTTCACTGATTTGGGCTGCAAGAATTTTCTGCTGTTGGGGGGTGAAATGACAGAGATCCGCGATCGCTTCCGGCGCGCCTTTGGCTGCAATTTCATACTGTTGTCCGTCAGCTGATTGCCAAACGTGAGACATTGCCAATAGCTGGGGTGAAAGCGGATATTCTCGTAACAGTATCCAATCGTTATGCAGATGTTCAGTATGTGCGAGATAGCGATCTCCCAATTGCTTAAATGCTTTCTCCATCGGATCAAAGGGATCTCTCTGACTCGCCAAAATGCAAAACTCGACTAATTCATGAAATGCTTCGGGGAGCAACTCGCGTAAATGCAATTCCAAATTATATGGGTGGGGGTTTTCTGCCTGGTTGTATGCGAATAGCTGTTGTACAGCCATCTGATTCAGGGTTAGTGTCCCAGTTTTATCCACACACAGAACCGTTGCAGAACCCAAGGTTTCCACGGCGGAAGCACGACGAGCTAAGACGTGTTTCTGAGAAATGCGCCAAGCTCCTAATGCTAAGAAAATCGTCACGACAACCGGAAATTCATTCGGCAAAATTGCCATCGCTAAGGTAATACCCGCAAGGAATCCTTTAAGCCAATCTCCTCGCGTGATTCCATAAATCACTACAATCGCCACACACAACAATAAAGCGATACCAAACAAACGGCTCACCAACCGAGTCATTTCCTGTTGTAAGGGAGTCGGTTCTGGCTTGACTTTTTGCAAAGCGTTGCCAATCTTGCCCATCTCTGTTTGAGCGCCCACCGCTTGGACTTGAGCAATTCCCTGTCCTTGAACTACTAAGGTGCCAGAATATACAAAGGGCAAATCATCGCCCCCTGGACGTGCCATTTCTACAGTACAGGCAGCAGCAATTTTACGGACTGGTAAGGATTCCCCGGTTAATAATGACTCATCGGTTGAGAAATTTGTGCAAGATAACATCATTGCATCGGCAGATATGCGATCGCCTTCTGCTAGAACTAAGATATCTCCCCTAACAACTTCTCGCCCCGCAATCCGTTTTCGCTCACCATCCCGAATCACCAAGGCGCGAGGACTGGAAAGGTCGCGCAAGGCTTCTAGGGCATGTTCGGTTTTACCTTCTTGGTAAAGACTGATCCCTGTGATGAAGAAGACGAAACCCAGTAAAATCATGGCTTCCTGTAGGTCGCCTAAAATCCAATAAATGATACCACCACCGACCAATAACAGGAAGATCGGATCTTGAACGGTTTCCCACACAAACGATAAAATAGTGCGAGAGCGAGCCGAGGGGAGTTCATTGTAGCCTTCATCTTTGAGCCGAGCGATCGCTGTCGCAGACGGCAAACCGTTCGCTTCTTGCTCAGATAAGTCAGCTACAGTATTGAGATGCTGTGCATGTTCAACCATAATTCAGTTTTTTCCTATAGAGAACTCCACAAAAAGAAATGCTCCTAGCTCCAATAACAGTAAGTCTTGTCATCCCGCTCTGATAAATACGGTAGATAGCAATTGCCTCTGCACGTCCCCTGGATTCGAGCCAAATTCGATTGATTGCAGGAGAAAGTGTTGGATTTCGCTCTTTAATGAATTTCATTATATTTAGTCAATTGGTTGTATTGAAGATTACAGCATCTAAGTGTGGCTTTACACCAGATGCTATAAGCGACTCAGACGCTTTGAGTAACTTTTCATCACCTCTACAGCAAACATAGGTGTTTCCTGAACGGCAAAGAGAAACTCTCTCTCATCAAGAAAAACCAGTTTGCTATTTACCTTGGCGATCGCTGTATAAGTTCTATTTTTGACTCCTACAAGTACCCCCACGTCAAAAACTTCACCCGTTTCAATGGTTTCTACAATTTTGCCATTGACTAATATATCTACCTCTCCTTCGAGAATGCCATACATTTCATCACCAAGCTGTCCTTCTTCAAAGATGACTTGTCCTGCGGAAAATGCTTTAGGAACAGATTTTTTTTGAAAAATACTGACTGTTAATATAGGATTTAGCATGAGATAAACCTCAAAATTTTTGTGTTTAATGTGTTTAAATTTAATCTTTAGATAGACAACAGGCAATAGAATTTTAGTTTATTTTATTTTTTACCAGACTTTGATTTTATTATGCCGATTTACTTACTTTCTGTTCATCAACTCCCAAACTTCACAGAATTTCTTATCATTACCCTAAATTCCAACTAAAGCATAAATAATCAAATATTTCTTATATCTTTATAGGTAGATAATTTAAACATTCTCTATTCCTTTTGAATGTTTTATTTATGCACAGAGTATACATATATAAAAAATATAAATCAAACAAGATACTAGCTATAAAACTTTATATTTGTTATTAACAAAATCAGGGAATATAAATGGATATATGAATAAGTATTTGGATTGAGTATTTGTTTTTATTCCTTGAGCAAGGTTTTAGCCTATGAAGCTTTCCCATGAGTTAATTCCTGCTGCTTCTCTAAACTTAAATGAGGTGACAATCGACGTTCGGGGACTCTACAAACACTATGGTAAAACCATTGCAATTCGCGGACTCGATCTGCAAATCCGCCGTGGCGAATTGTTTGGATTGATTGGGCCTGACGGTGCAGGTAAGACAACCACATTCAATATTTTGGGTGGCGTGATGGAAGCAACCGCAGGCGATGCTAAAATTCTGGGATTACCTGCCCGTGATGCGCGAAATTACACTGGATATCTCACTCAACAATTTTCTCTTTATCCTGATCTGAGTGTGGATGAAAATATCTATTACAGTGCAGGATTACGACTTGTCCCCGAAAATCAACTTGAAGCGCGACGCACCAAATATCTTAAGTTGATGCAACTCGATTCATTTGGCGATCGCCTTGCCGGTCGTCTTTCTGGTGGGATGAAGCAAAAGTTAGCTTTGTGCTGTGCATTAATTGCTGAACCGCAAGTATTATTACTGGATGAGCCAACAACTGGAGTCGATACCATTGCTAGGCGTGAGTTTTGGGACATTCTGGCTGGATTAACTGCCCAAAATATTACCGTACTGGTTGCGACACCTGATTTAGATGAAGCCGAACGCTGCGATCGCGTGGCATTAATTTACAACGGACAAATTCAGCAAATGGGTTCTCCCGCAGAACTCAAGGGGAATTTAGGCTTGCATCGCTTGATTATCCGCACTTCGCAGCTAATTCAAGCAGAAAAAGCACTGATTGTCACAGGTGAAATTGTAGAGGTTTCCACATTAGGCGATCGCATTGAAGTTTTGGTGAAAGATGTGAAATCGGGAATTGCCTTTGTGCGCGATCGCTTGACTCAAAACAATGTACAGTTCGAGGAAATTCAACCAGAATCACCCACACTAGAGAACGTTTTCACCACACTGTTACGCCAAAAAGGTTCTGTACCAAAATCTCTGGCATTTCCGCGAGTCAAAAGCTTGGCAATATCTGAACCTGCAAAGGCGAAAATAGCCATCTCTGCACATAATCTCAATCGCGTTTTTGGTTCTTTTCACGCCGTTGTGGATTTGAATCTTGATATCCGCTATGGCGATGTTTATGGACTTCTGGGGGCGAATGGAGCCGGAAAAACCACCGCTATCAAAATGCTGTGTGGACTATTACCAATTAGTTCTGGCGAAATTTCCCTGGCTGGAGAAACAGGCAATCTTCGCAGTGCAGAATTGCGGCAACGCATCGGCTATATGAGTCAGAAGTTCACCCTCTACGATGATTTAACAATTCTGGAAAATTTGCAGTTCTATAGTGGGGTGTATGGCATTCCACCCCGTCAGCAGCGAGAAAAAATTAGTTGGGTGTTATCCATTTCGGGATTAGAAGGACAAGAACATTTACTGACAAGACAACTTCCCGGTGGATGGAAGCAACGGGTAGCATTTGGTGCATCCGTCATCCATGAACCGGAAATTTTGTTTTTAGATGAACCAACTTCGGGCGTAGATGTTTTAGCACGTCAGCAATTTTGGCAATTGATTAATGATTTTGCTCGACATGGGACAGCAATTTTGGTGACAACCCATTATATGAACGAAGCGGAACAATGTAGCCGGATGTGTTTTATGGTTGCAGGGCGGAAAGTTGCCGAAGGTTCTGCCAGTGAGATTAAAGCCGCACAACCTGGTCAATTATTTGAGTTAAAAATTGGCGAACTCCAAGGAAGTTACGATCGCTTACGGCAATTTCTCGAACCTTGGCGTGTCTCCATTTTTGGCGATCGCCTCCACGTTGTTCTCGATCATCCTACCGCAGAACTGCCCCAAGTGCGGTCATATCTGCAATCGGCAAATCTCTCTCTTACAGATATTCAACCCATGCCATTTTCCTTAGAAGATGCGTTTATTGGGGAAGTGCAACGAGCCGGAGGTGCGCCGCCATGATGATTCGCCGCATTCGCAATCAATTATTCAAAGAATTAGAGCAGTTTGTGCGCGATCGCTTAGGTGTTGCCCTCGCCTTCATTTTACCTGTAATTGCCCTGCTAATTATTGGCTATGCAATTCGCCTGGAAGCGAAAAATATTGCTCTGGCGGTGCGGGATCTCGATCAGACAAGCTTCAGCCGGAGTTATGTTGAACGACTATACGCCACCAATTTATTTGTCCCAGCACAATGGCAAGGCGAACGCTTTCCCGATGCGATCGACCGGGGAACGGCTCAAGTGCAAGTCACCATTCCACCAGACTTTACTGCTGAGGTACAAGCAGGAAAAACTGGAAATCTGCAAGTTGTGATTGATGGCAGTGATGTGATCAACGCACGGGTAACAAGATTGGCGATTCAGGGAACAACTTTGTCAGTTGTACAAGCCCAACTCGATAAAATTGCTGACTCTGTTGGTGTAATTTATCAAGTGCGACTCTGGTTTAATCCGGGACGACAGGAATCATTATTTATTGTACCTGGAAGTTACGGAGTGATTTTAGCCATCTTTCCGCCGTTGTTGATAGCGATCGCCTTAGTGCGAGAAAAAGAACAAGGGACAATTCTACAGCTTTACGCCTCTAGCCTCAGTGCCTCGGAACTATTGCTAGGTAAATCCTTGGCATATACCCTCGTGGGATTGGGAGAAGCTTTAATTCTGTTTATTGTCGGTTTTTTGTTGTTTCAAGTGCGCGTGATTGGTGATCCCACCCCCTTAATTATTGGTACTCCCATATTCATCTGGGTAAGTGTACAACTCGGATTAATCATTGGCATTTTCACTACCACCCAAAGCGCGGCTGTACAAGCGATCGGCACAATTAAAGTGCTGACTGCCTTTTTGCTGGCAGGATTTTTGTTTCCCCTCAATACAGTGCCGTTTCCATTTTCGATTGCTTCCTATTTAGTTCCCGTGCGGTATTACATCGAACTTTGTCGGGATGTATTTGTGCGGGGTTCAGGCTGGTTTGGCACTTGGCATCTCATCGGTGCTTTGCTGCTTTTGGGAATTGTCGAGTTTGCGATCGCTTGGTGGGGAATGCGACGAATGCAACTATAGAGAAACTTAATTAAAAGTTGATGTACGCCAGATAATTTTTGAATGATTGACAAAACTTCATTTTTGTGTAATTGTCGCTGGTAAATATTTAGATTTTTTAGCACGAACCGCATCAACCTTCAAATCTAAATCTTGTTTTAATACCTCTTTGTAGAGACATAAAACGGCATGAAGTGTTTGGTTTGGTGTTGATGCAGCAACATTTTCGTTAGCCGCAAGATGGGTTAAAAATTCTTCAATTTCTGCACTTCCCATATCTTTCTGGTCACGCTTATTATGGAAGAGGATATAACGTCTAATCTAGTAAATATAAGTCTTTTTTGTTTGGTAGGAATAGTGCTTAAGCCTGATAACATCTTGCACCTGTTCTAATAACTTTTTGGGGCGTTGCTCCATAGGATGTTGTGCGGTAAAATTCCGCATAATACTCTAAATAGGGAATTCTCAAACATTATGAGATTGTCATTTCTCAAGATTCACAAATCAATAGCTTCTTTCCCAGAAACGGAACTACCAAATTTCGTAGTTCTCACAGGGGTGAATGGCGCAGGGAAGAGTCATCTGCTAGAGGCAATTGAAAATGGCTCAATGCAAATTGACGATATAGTAGTAAATAATCAAACACGCCCTATTCGTCGCTTCGATTGGACGAACCTTATTCCACAAGATACAGGTGCTTTTGCGCCTTACCAAATTACTCAAGAAAGATATGGGTTTTGGAATGAAATTTCTCAACATATAAAAGAATTTCGTCCCCAGATTTCTCAAACTCTTCAGCAATTTAATAGATCCGACTTAGATAATCTTAAGACGCATGAAATCATAAGCCTCACACCAGAAAAGTTGATTTCAAGAGGTAGCAACTCAGAACAGGCAAATCAAATTTGTCAAGCGATTCAAAATGTAGCTTCTTCAGTAAATCAAAACGTCACCAACAGATTTATACAAAACGATCCAATCAATCGACGACGATTGGTTGATCTCTTTCAGAGTAATACTAATATTCCCCTATTTGCTTTTGAAGAAGATGACTTTTACAATTACTTTCCCAGAAGTTGGCAACCTGTTGACATGTTTCAGCAGTCATTTGGCAGACTCTTCGCGGACTATCAAAGGAACTGGCTCAATAATCGCCTTAGGTTCGTGGCAAATTCTGAAGGTGAATCTGTTAGCTTCTTAACTGAGGAGGAATTCTTAGACAAATATGGAGAACCACCTTGGGAATTTGTAAATAGTGTTCTTGAAACGGCAAATCTCGATTTTAGGATTAACCAACCACCGAAATATGAAGATCGACCTTACGAGCCAATTCTCACTGATAGAATCAGGAACTCACAAGTAAAGTTCAATGATCTGTCTTCAGGCGAAAGAGTTTTGATGTCTTTTGCATTGTGTCTCTACTATGCAGGGGATCGTCGTCAAATTGTAGATTATCCAAAGATTCTATTATTTGATGAAATTGATGCTCCTTTGCATCCCTCAATGACTCAATCTCTTTTACGAACCATTCAAGATGTGCTGGTCAATCGCCACGGGATTAAGGTGATTTTAACCACACATTCACCTTCAACAGTAGCTCTATCACCAGAGGAATCTTTATATGCGATGTATAAAGCTGATCAAAAGCGGATGCAAAAGAGTACAAAAGATAAAGCCCTATCTATCCTGACTACTGGGGTTCCAACTTTAAGTATAGATTATGAGAATCGTCGCCAAGTATTTGTTGAGAGCCAATATGATGTTCGATTTTATGAGCAATTGTACGAAAAGCTAAGAGAGCATTTAATTTCTGAGGTATCACTTAACTTCATCGCATCTGGAGTTGGAGGAAACGGTAATTGTGATCAAGTAAAAAATGTTGTCAATCAATTAGAAAAGGGAGGTAGCCGAACAGTTTATGGAATCATTGATTGGGATCTAACTAATTCTAGTAACGAACGCATAAAAGTTATTGGAAAAGAAAAACGTTACAGTATCGAAAATTATATTCTTGATCCAGTTCTTGTGGCAGCTTTACTTCTGCGAGAAAAGTGGATAGAACGTAGTGAAATTGGGCTTAGTCAGCATGAAACCTACATCAATTTTGCCACATTCGATAGCACTCGACTTCAAGAGATCGCTGATTTTGTAGTAAATAAAGTGAAAGTTGATTTGCTAGCGTTAGAAGATGAAACATTGCCCTGTCAATACCTCGGTGGACAAATCATCAACTTGCCTAAATGGTTTCTTCATACCCAAGGGCATCATTTAGAGGCGACCCTGAAAAATGTCTTTCATAAGCTGAAGCGGTTTCAAAAAGAACCTGACTTAAAATTAGAGATCATAGCGAAGGTAATTGATGATGTGCCGTCCCTTATTCCATATGATTTTGTTCATCTGTTTAAAGAAATTCAAAACATTGAAATAGGTTAAAAACCATGCTAATCCTACATTTTATAGCTATATTGACCTTAAGGATTGGGGATCTGAAGCTTTTGGTCAGTCGATGCTCTCAAAAAGAAAAATTGTATTTTCAACTTTAGGTGAGGACACAGAATTTGCATGAACTTTTTTGAGGGATTTTCCCACAAAGTCCACACAATAGGATAGTTACTATAAAATTTCAAGTTAGGATGAAATAAGCGAGAGAGATTTTGTTGTTATGAATAAGAGGACTCAACTGCTCGAAGTAATTGCAGCTTTACCAGAGGAATTAGTTGACCAAGCATTAAATTACGTGCAAATGTTGCAAAATCCGATTCAGATTACACCTGGAGTTTGCGGGGGACAAGCACGAATTAGAAATACACGAATTCCCGTATGGACTTTGGTAGCATATCGTCAACAAGGTGCGCCGGATGAAGAATTATTGGCAAATTATCCTGGATTGACTGCGGAAGATTTAAGTGCAGCTTGGCATTACTACGAACAAAATCCTGAACAAATCGATCAAGAAATTGCCCAAGATGATTTAGTTTAATGGCATTACAATTTTACTCAAATGAAAATTTTCCGATCGCAATGGTAAACTTACTCAGATCGGAGGGACACGATGTATTAACTTCCTACGAAGCAGGTCAAGCAAATCAAGGGATTCCTGACGATGTTGTTTTGCAGTATGCCACAGCGACAGGTCGCATTTTGATTACGGAAAATCGTCAAGATTTTATCGATCTACATCGCACTGCACCAAATCATGCTGGCATGATTATTTTTAAACACGATCGTGATTATGCTGGGAAAGTCAAGGCAATAATTGATTTTTTGGATGAGGATAGTCGAACCTTAGAGAATCGTTTGTTGCGGGTTATGAAGCAAAATATAAAAGCAGTTGGACAGATTTTTTTCGTACAAGAGTATGGTAAAAGTTGATTGCGATGCCCTTGGCAACCACTTTGTGGTATCGCCGATTTTTAAATATATCTAATTCCTGAATCGTCTTTGCTTTGCTGCTTTTGGAGATTTTAGAGTTTGCGATCGCTGCTTCTGTAAACGCAAATCTCGATTCAAAGATTCTTCGTGGGTAGGCTTAACTTTTTTTAATATCTCTAGTAAAGTAAACATTTATTTGCTTTACTAATAATTCTGTAAGTATGTCATCCTTTACTAATTATGAGAGGGCAAGCAATGATGAATTTTCATCTTCATAAAATAATTTGATCATGCTGAACTCCCTACGCAGTAAATTTTCAATTTGTAAGGTAGAACAGTTTCCAAGTCTAAGCCAGATGACTTTTGGGGGATTCCCAAACACTAAACTCAGATCGTGCATATCAGCATCTTTCGAGACGATCATCAAATCATTGTCTTTTGCATAATTCCAAACTATCGGGTCTATTGTTGCTTTCATACCTACATCCCTAACATGAAGCGAGCCTGGAAAAAGATCGCTCAAGCGGGTGGATAATTTAGGGGATAAGTTTTCATCAAACAGTAATTTCATGCTGATAAGGTCGAAATCATCAGCCGACGTTCACGGTCAGCCGCATAAGCAATACAAGCTTTTAAATCTTCTCGCGTTAGATCGGGAAAATCATCAAGAATTTCTGCTTCGGTCATCTCGGAAGCTAGGTATTCAAGCACCTCATAAACTGTAATTCGCAAGCCACGTACACAAGGCTTACCACCGCGTTTATTGGGTTCGATTGTGATGTAATTTCTGTAATTCATAGGTGGCTGTGCATTTTTGCCAATCTATCTGATCGTACCATGTATTTCTGTTCAAAACTCGATAATTATGGAATGGAACTGTTGGGATATTTTGGTTGGTTCAATCCCTGGGGTAGATTCAGGTAGAGCAAATTTCATTTATTATTAGCTCAGTTTTAGTGTTAGCGATGCCCTTGGCAACCACTTTGTGATATCGCCGATTTTTAAATATATCTAATTCCTAAATACTAATGCTGAATCGTCGTCGCTTTGCTGCTTTTGGGGATGGCTGAGTTTGCGGCGAATGCAACTATCCAATGAAGCGAATTCATCATGATTCTTGTAATTACTAAGGATAAAATCTATGAAATGGCAACAATTAATTCTGGCTTTTATCGCCAGCATCAGCTTAATATTTGCAGGTAATGCCCTAGCACAGACTGACATCAATATCAACAATACCAACCTGATTCGCTTTGGTGGTAGCGTCACCGTACCAGAGAATCAAGTTGTGGAAAATGCCTTGGCTTTTGGGGGGAGTGTGACAGTATTGCCTAATGCCAGAGTTTTGGATACTGCGATCGCATTTGGCGGGGATGTCATCCTGAGAAAAGGAGCGCGGGTTGAAGCTGATGCTTACTCCTTTGGCGGCAAAATCGTACAAGAAGAAGGTGCGATCGTTGGTGGTGAGCGTACTACATTCAGCGATAGACATGGGATGATGGATGGTTCCAATCGAGTCAGAATTAGCTTCTTCGCTCAGTATTTCTTCAATGCCATTTTTAGAATTAGTGCCGCCGTAGTCGCAGCTATTCTCGGACTGATTATTTTAAATACTAGCCCACAGTTTATACCAAATTTAGCGACAAAGTTGCGTCAACACCCCGGTTTAACTGCCCTATGGGGACTGGGGGGAATTGTCGGCATTATCTTTATGAGTGTGTTTCTAGCAATTACGCTTATTGGTATTCCCTTGATTCCACTACTAAGCCTGACTGCGATCGTTACTTCTCTAGTAGGATCATTAGCTGTGGCAGTTTTTGTTGGTCAAAGCCTAGTCAGTAATCGTAATTGGTCGTTACAGCAGCAGTTTTTGGTAGGTTTGGCAGTCGTGACTATTCTGACCCTCATTCCATTTTTCGGAGGGTTAATAGTTTTCCTAGTCAATATGTTCGGCTTGGGTGTCATCTTGCTGTGGAAACTTGGTAGAGAAAAACCTCAAATAGCGACTGAGTGAGGGCATTCTCCTGACTTTACTTGTGGCTACGGATCAGGAGATTGAGTTACAAATCCCATCTATCATTTGACCTTATTTAACGTGAGTTCGATGGATTTGGAATAACCCCTCTCCAAACCTCTCCCCGTGTCGGGGAGAGGCTTAAAACCCTTATTTTTTCACT
Source organism: Calothrix sp. PCC 6303 (assembly GCF_000317435.1). Taxonomy (NCBI): domain Bacteria; kingdom Bacillati; phylum Cyanobacteriota; class Cyanophyceae; order Nostocales; family Calotrichaceae; genus Calothrix; species Calothrix sp. PCC 6303. Next base: position 3,313,031 of record NC_019751.1, on the reverse strand, counting down.
CAATTCTCCACTTTTAGCCCCTTCCCTTGTAGGGAAGGGGTTGGGGTTAGGTTCCGTCGAACTCACCTTATTTAAGTTTAAGAAAATCTATGATTTACTTGCCTTTGATTTCAATCCTGTTGCTTATTGGACCAGCACTTGCAGCTATCTCCATGACGCGATCGCTTACCACCCGTGGACATTTATTTTTGTTGAGTATATGTATCCTCTACGGAATTTTTCCATTCCTAGTCACTTGGGGAGGGATGGGTTTAGCTGAACGCTTTGGTTGTTCAGCAGAAGCAGTTCGCTTTATTTGTCCGTCCTCATCTTGGCTTGGAGACGTGATTTCGGGAATGTTCATGGCTCACTGGCTGGCGATTTTCGCTATTCCATCAGCCATTTTCGGTGCGATCGGACTCCTGATTTCTTTGATTCTCAAGGTCAAGCGATCGCAGTCCAATACTCCCGTCATACCAAGGGCTATATTTTATCGCAGTCGTCATAAAGTTTTCGCAGGCATGTGTTATGCCCTTTCTCAGCTATGGAATTTACCAATCATGGGTGTCCGAATTGTTACCGTTATTTTAGCGATCGTCATCCCTGGATTTATTTTTCTCTACTTTTGGTGTTGGTTGGCATTCCCCATCGAACCGCGATCTCAACAACCTGTAGGAGAACAATCATGAGTCTACGCAAAGATCATCAAAATTCTCACCACCCAAAAACCACCTTTGCGGGACAGTTAGTTTGCCCCCATTGCCAAACGGCTTTTCCCATTACGTGGCGGCGATATTGGGCGGCACCGATGGGAGATTATCGCTGTCCCAAATGTCGGCAGATGTTCCATCCTATAACGATTTTACAACCGTGGGTATTGATCATCATCATTGTCGCCACGACGCTGGTTGGAATCGTTATTGCTTTGTTCGGCGCTTAAGTCTTTCTTAACATCTGGCTGGGCGCGTCTCTCATTGTTAACTGAAATTCAGTGTTGAAAAAAATTCTGCATTGGTACTTATGAAATATTTCAAAGCAATTTTCTTTTTCCTGATCACATGTTTCAAAGCAATTTTCTTTTTCCTGATCACATATGTCTTAGTTTCGGCATTTTCTGGACTGATCATCTTCGCTATTTTATCTGGCAAATTCATGATCTATGTGGGTTACAGTCCTGATTGGCGTACTTGGATAGGAAATATCTTGGGTATCTTGGCTGGCATCTATGCGGCGAAAGTAGCACTTGATCCAAAACCAAGGAAAAACAAAAATAGAGGGTAAGGAAGCTTTATCATGGGTCAAAAAAATTAAGTGAAATAAACTATTATGAATAACCTAAAACTTTCCGGTGTATTACTCTTTCTTGCTGGTTAATTTTACAGTTGAAAAAATTAGATTTTTGAAAATTACAGAGATAATATTTTTTACAAAGAGTTAAGGAGAAATAAAAATATGAAACAAAAGAAGCAATCACTTAAGCAAATCGGACTTTTTCTACTTTACACTTTTTCCATAACATGGTTATGCTGGCTAATTATCATCATTGGAAACAGATATTTTAATACTCTTTGGTATGGGGAGCCTTTATTTTGGATATTGGACGTAATTGGTAGTTTGGGTCCAGCTATTAGTTCTTATATTATTTATCGACAGTTCAATGAAGATTTTGGTGAAGAATCTTTTGTTAAGTATATCTTTGGCAAAAAAATAGATACAAAAGTGTGGCTGATATTTGGATTATTCTCACTCTGGCGTTTATTTATAATTTGGATCGCTTTTGGAATTAATAAGCCTATATCAATTCTATCTATAATTATTAATTTGCCGCTACTTATCCTTTTCGGTGGATTAGAGGAATTAGGCTGGCGGGGGATTTTGCAACCTAAATTAGAAAAGTTGGTTAATTATTTACCTTCTGTCCTTATTGTGGGAATTATATGGAGTATATGGCATTTGCCATTATGGTTTATCAAAGGGACAGTCCAAAGTTCATTTCCCTTTGGATTATATTTATTTTCAGGAATCATTTTAACGTCCAGCTTTACAACTATTTATAAATACACAAATAACTTATTTATCTGTGTATTAAGTCATGCCTGGTTTAATGGATGTATTGGGTTAGCTTTATATATAGGTAATAATGGAGCATTGCAGCTAAATTTAAATTGGAAAGTAATTGTTGTTTTTTCCATTGAGCTAATAGTATCAGTCATTTTAGGAATAGCATATAGTCGCAAAAAATCCCTTTTGTCTAGTTATGCCATCCGATAGTTACGCGGCATTTCATTACATCTCTAAAATAAGGTGTCGAGATGCATGTTATGGGGCAAAGCAAAATGACATTTCTACGAGCGTGGCGATTCATCACACTCATGCTAGCTTCGTTTAGTCTTAGTTTGTCTATGACACATTTGCTAGAACTGCCGCAACGAATGCAGTTTGATCAGCAACTTTGGGTTAGAGTCACGGTTTTTGAAAATGTTTATAAGTTGTTTGGCTCAGTTGGCGCAGCTTTTGAAATTACAGCAATTTTGACAGCAATTGTGTTGGTATTTCTTGTTCGCAAATGTGGTTCAACCTTCTACTGGACATTGATCGGAGCAATTTTCTTAGTGTTGGCATTTGTGAGTTGGATAATGTTTGTTGCGCCAATGAATGCTGAATTTGCCAAATGGTTGACGAATCCCATTCCAGCAGATTGGAGACAGTATCGGGATCAATGGGAGTATGCACACGCAATTAACGCCTTGATCAAAATTATTGGGCTAAGTTTGTTGGTGATCTCTGTGCTTGTAGAAACGCCGAAAAAGAGAGTGATCCATTCTGAACAATAATAAGGGTTGTTTATATCTGGTAGATGCCCACCTCAACAGTATTAGGAGTATTAGGCGGACTGCTGTGGAAGGGAAATTAGAAACAGTTAACTGCGAGGAAAACATGAGAAAGTTACTTAAAATCCCTTTGACCACCGAACAATTTTTTCAGGTTTTCGAGAAATACAATCAAACTATATTTCCGATGCAAGCTGTACTAATTTTAGTGGCGATCGCATCGGTTGTACTGGTAGTAAGTCGAAAACCATTTGCAAACAAAACCATTTCGGGCTTACTCGGTTTCCTCTGGCTATGGGCGGGTGTTGTTTACCATTTGACTTTTTTTACAGAAATCAGTCCACCCGCTTATCTTTTCGGCGCGTTGTTCGTTTTTCAAGGCTTGTTATTTTTATACGAAGGTGTAGTGAGAAATCGTTTGAGTTTTCGCACTAACCAAAAATTTTACGGCATTCTCGGCGCGATTTTTATTGTTTATGCCCTAGCAATTTATCCGTTAATCGGCTATGCGCTGGGGCGAATTTTTCCGACATCACCGACATTCGGCGTACCTTGTCCAACAACGATTTTTACATTTGGCTTGCTGCTCTGGACAGACAAGAAAATTCCGTTAAGTTTATTAATTATTCCAGTTTTATGGTCGATTGTCGGAACCTCAGCGGCTTTGAGTTTCGGGATTAAAGAAGATTTCGGATTGTTCGTCGCGGGAACGCTCGGAACGACTTATATCATTTGGCGCGATTTAACACCTTGAGAATAGAGAGGTAATATGGAAAGTAACACCAAATTGATACTAATTAAAGTCGTTCATACTTTGATATGGATTTTCTTCAATTTTGTGATTTTCTATATGCTTTATGCCGTGATAGCGAATAAACTCGATTTCTGGCTCTGGATTGGTTATGGATTTGTATTTTTAGAAGGGTTAATTTTACTAACTTTTAAATCCCACTGCCCACTAAATCTGCTTGCCCGAAAATACACAAATTCCACAAAGGACAATTTTGATATTTATCTTCCCAGTTGGGTGGCTAAGTATACGAAGTTAATCTATATAACTATTTTTGTAATCATTTTTATCATCACCATTTATCAAATTCTGAATCAACAAACATTAGGTAAGTATCATGTTAATTAAATGGATTGTAATTATTGGTGTTTTAATCGTAGTCTGTACTGGGCTTGCTGTTCTCTATGGTAGCGATCGCTGGCGGTCAGAAACCCATAGTTTACGTGCCAAGTTAACCAGTGGACGGCGGATAGTTCAGCCGAAAATCTATGATCCAAAGGAAATTGCAGATTTACCAGCACCAGTAAAGCGGTTCTTTCAGACGGTACTCAAGGACGGACAACCGATCGTGGCTGTAGTTAAACTCTCTCAGCAGGGACAGTTCAACATGAGCGAAACTGAGAACAAATGGAGTCCGTTTACTGCCACTCAACTTGTGACGACTCAACCTCTGGGTTTTGATTGGGATGCCCGTATCCAGATGGCTCCAGGAGTTAATGCATTTGTTCATGATACTTATCTCTTAGGAGAAGGCAGCTTACACGCATCATTACTCGGTCTTTTTACTGTTGCAAAAATACCTAGTACACCTGAAGCGAACCAAGGTGAATTATTGCGTTTCTTTGCTGAGGCTCTTTGGTATCCTACTGCTCTATTACCTAGCCAGGGAGTGCTATGGGAAGCAATTAATGATACCTCTGCTCGCGCTACTTTGACGGATGGTGCAACAACTGTCTCCGTTGTGTTTCAGTTTAATGCTGAAGGGACGATCGATACGTTTCGGACTGAGGCTCGTTATCGTGACAAGCTGACTGCGATGCCTTGGGGCGGACGATTCTGGGAATATTCGGTTTGTAATGGGATGCTGATTCCTTTACAGGGTGAGGTGGGATGGGAGTATCCAGAAGGCACTCGGCTTTATTTTAAAGGAAGAACTACAGAGATTCACTATGAGTTTGCGTCTTGATAGACTGCAATCAAAACAAACATCAAAATCAAAATACTGGAGGCAATTATGACCAAACAAATTTCTCTTAATATGCTATGGGATTCAGCGACATCCAAGGAGCGTGTGTTATTAAATTCAAATCAGAAAACCCTATCTGAGAAAATCTATGATATTCAGAACCTTCCTCTCAACATCTGAACAACTGCAATCAGGGTTCAAATTATGAATACGGCAACTCGTAATGAGCCAATTTATGTATTTCGTTTAACTCCAGCAATATTACTGATTTGGACTACTTTAAGTTTATTCCTGTTCATAATAACAGCATCTGGTGCCAGTTGGTATTACGCCATCATTCATAAACAAACAGCATCTTTCAGTATCAAAAGTGCTGAAGGTGGAGCTTGGCAAGGAATTATTGGCTTGGTGGTTTTGCTTGCTATTACTTTTGTCACCACTATTATTCATGAATTAGTGCATGGAATTGCATTTGCTACCTTTGGTGGTTCGCCACGTTATGGATTAAAAGTTAAATATTTCTTACCCCTTGCTTATGCCACTTCACCTGGTAACATTTTTCGCCGTAATGCTTTTATTATCATTAGTTTAGCCCCGTTGGTAGTTATTGATGTTGTGTGTTTGCTGATGATAGCAATTTTTCCCCAAGCACCTTGGTTAATTTGGGTAATTGCATTCAATACAAGCGGTGCAATTGGCGACATCTGGATAGCAGTACAATTACTACGTTGCCCAAAATCAATTCGAGTTGAAGATAGGGAAGAAAGCATAGCAATTTATGCACCTCTGAATGTGACTCGCCAAGAACTTCCTTTTGCTATAACTGGTAAAAATAGATTTAGCTCAAGTATAAAAAATGTGCTTAATATTGCTTTTATGACTTTTGCATTAGTGCTGATTTCTGGTTTTTTGCTAGTGCCAATACTGAAAATATTAGAAATTCCTTCATTTGTGATCGGCAATAATTATTTTTTGATTATACGTTGGGAGAATACTACAAAAGGATTTGGCTTTGAGTTTACCTTTTTATATTTTGTAATAGTTATTTTTATATTACTGTTACTAATTTCCTTCACTAATATGCTTAAACGACGACATTTCTAATAGTAATTGGAGTTAACACTGATGATAAATCGCCGTCTATTGGCTCTGTTAATCAAAGAAAGCACTGAACTATTGCGTAATCGCCAACTGGTTATTTTTCTCACAATCGCCCCGATTATTTCAATGGTGATTTTTGGCTATGTGATGAATTCCAATGTGACAAACTTACGGCTGAGTATTTTGGATCAAAATCAGGTGGCAATCAGCCGAGATTTTGTGGATGCGTTTACTGCAAATCATGTGTTTCTTGCGACTCGCCACACCAACAGTCAACAAACTCTCACTCAACAAGTTGAGCGGGGTGAAGTCGATGCTGGATTAATCATTCCACCTAGTTTTGATCGGGATTTGCTGCAAACTGGGAAATCAGAAGTTCAGGTTGTGGTAGATGGGATTAACGCCTACAGTTCGGGACTTGCAAAGGGCTATGTCAGCCAAATTACAACTCGATTTAACTTAGATTTACTCCAACGCTATCAACCTGTATCAACTGGGCTAGAAATCCCCGTTCAAACTGAAATGACGTTGCGCTACAATCCCGGAATGCTTGATAGTTGGTTCTTTGTTCCTGGTGTGCTGGGGGCAATTATTACCTTAAGTGCCATTCTGGCTGCGGCTGTGGAAGCGGTTCGAGAAAAGGATCAAGGAACACTAGAACAGTTGTTGATGACTCCAGTTGCATCAACTTATATTTTGATTTCTAAAATTGTACCGATATCTGCTTTACTCACAGGCACATTGCTGATTTGTTTCCTCGTTGCTCACTGGGTTTTTGCCTTACCTTTTCGCGGAAATTTATTTTTATTACTGCTATTTTCTATTATCTACATTCAGATTGGTGTTGCCATTGGACTGGCAATTTCCACATTTTCTGAGAACAAATTGCAAACAATTTTGATTGGGATATTTCTCAATATTCCCATTATTTTATTAGGCGGGGCGGTGACGGCGGTGAATAGTATGCCGCTTGTATTTCGCTGGATTGCCCAAATTAATCCGCTTTATCATTACTTGATCATTCTTCGCAGCATTCTTCTTAAAGGTGCAGGTTTGGAAGTTTGGGGTTTAAATGCGATCGCCATGATTGTATTTGCAGCCGTGACAGTTCTGGTGAGTGCAAATCGTTACCGTAGTCAATTAAGTTAACTCAGGGTGTATTTTATGTCACATACAGTTGATTCTTCAAAACCTATTACAATTCCTCAAAAATCTGTTACAACGGCTCAAAAGCCTGACGAGCCAAAAATTCCCACTCCGAAAAAACCCCGACGCTGGTTGTGGATTTTGGGCGGGACTGTGGCGATCGCATCTGTCGGCTTTGGAGTCTGGTATGGGTTTTTTCGTCCCCAACCTGCAAAGATGATTCAATTCAATGGACGGATTGAAGGCTATGAAACCGATGTCAGCACCAAGGGCATTGGTCGGGTGGAAGAAGTTACTGTGCGAGAAGGAGATACAGTCAAAAAAGGACAATTATTAGTGCGTCTTAGTGATGAAGAACTACAATCTGAACTGAGCGCAGCTACAGCCCAGGTAAATGCGGCAAAACAACGAGAAGCTTACGCCCGGTTACAAATCTCTATTCTCGCAGATCAACTCGCAGATGCTAATCTGAATTTACAGCAATCCCAGGGTGACACCCAAGGTAAAGTTGCGGAAGCTAACGCCCTTGTCTCAACTGCAAAGGCTGTTGTGAAACAAGAACAAGCACGAGTCCTCGAAGCACGGGCATTAGTTGAACAGGCGCGGGTAGATCGTGATCGCTATGCCCATCTGGCGATTGAAGGAGCTGAAACCAAACAACGCTATGAAGTGGCGCGAACCGTTTACAATACTGCCAAAGCCGCTCTGCAAAGCCGTTTAGCTGCCGTGGAAGCCGCACAAACAGCCGTTAATATTGCTCAGGGAAAATTGACGCAAGCACAAACCACAACCCTGAATCCAGGGCGACAACAAACTAATGTCAGTCGATTTCAGACACAAGCACAACAGGCACGCAACACAATAGCAGCCGCCCAAGCTGATGTAAAAACTGCCCAAGCAAATCAACAATTGATTCAAAGTCGCTTGAACAATCTGACGGTGAAAAGCCCGATTGATGGCGTTGTTACGACACGCAGCGTTGAACCTGGTACAGTGGTTTTACCATCGCGCCCCTTGCTGAGAGTTGTAGATTTGAGTCAAGTTTATCTGCGGGGGTTTATTCCTGGTGGGCAAATTGCTCAAGTTCGCGTCGGACAACTTGCCAATGTTTATTTAGATAACGATCCCAAACACCAAAAATCTTTTAAAGCAACCGTTACCGCTATAGATTCTAAAGCCTCCTTTACCCCAGAGAACGTTTATTTTCAGAGCGATCGCGTGCAACAGGTATTTGGTGTAAAACTGAACTTAGAACAACGAGAAAGACTAGCAAAACCAGGAATGCCTGCGGATGGAGAAATTCCCTTGCATTAGGCATCCAGCCCAGTCAAGGTGGTTCCGCTTCAGTCTTATTACCTAACGCGACTCGGCAAAGTGCTGTCGAGTCTTGGCAGCGATTTGATGATCCGTCATCTTGTCAACTGTTTCAATGCCTACGACGCGCTTACCGAGGTTATTTTTTTCAAGACGTTCTTTGAGTTCGTCCTTTGCCTCACCCGGTCTCAATATCAGAATAGACTCTGCATCATGAATATATGCAATCACTGCATCATAGTAAATATTGAGTTGTCCTCTAAAATTTCTCTGGAGGCTATCATCTGCGGGTACTTGATGTTGTCTGTCAGCAGCTATAGGAGAGGTTTTATACCTGAGCAGTTGGGATTAACATCCACCCTGCTTGCCTCAAATTTTGGCAGGTGCTAAATCCCTTAGACCCATCGGCAATGGGATAATCAGGAACCTGATACTGGGGACACGCCGTATAGGGTAGCCAAGGATCGAAAGAACGCTCTCTTAAATGTAAAATTAGTTGCCCCTCATTACCTGAACTAGATAGCCAGCACATTTGACCAGACATTGGCGACTCCTTGTTGATTAAACATTGATTAGAAATTGCAAGGTTGATAGAATTCTTTCAAATTGGCGGGACTGTGCCAAAAGAGATTTTTTACGCGAGGAAAAGATTAAAAAGGTTTCACAAAGCGGTCATTATTTTAATCAATTCCGCAGATATATCTACTTTAAGGTTATGCTGTTTTTTGAAGAGAACACCTGCCAAAATATACATATTTTGGGAATAGAAAGCTTTGCGATGCTCACGTAGTTCTATCATTCTCTGTTTGACCTTGGGTTGGCTGCTGTAATATCCAAAGCTCATGGGTGAAGCGATAAAATCCTCCACATGATAACCCTGGGTGATGGCATATTCAATAGTTCCTACGGGATCGGAGTAAGCAGAAATCATCAACATTGCACTTTGACAATCCAGAGAAAGGAGTTGCTTAGTTATAGAAGATCCATCTATTCCACCATGCAAAGCGGGAATATATAGATCGTTGTTAATTGCTGGCAGATAAGGAGGATTAGAAATCAAATAGTTTTCTTCAGATTGCCAATCTTTATTGAAAAAGCAAGAATTATGAACAACATATTTATGACTAAGGTTATAGCGTTCAATCCGATATTGTGCTAACTCACAAGCTTGAGAATTTAATTCATAGCCATTAATCAAGCCATTAAATTGACACTTTAATAAAGTATTGATGACTGGACTACCATCTCCTGCGCCAAATTCGACAATGGAAGTGAAATCTTCACAGACATTCAAAACCATTCTTTCTATACATTGGGAATAAAACTGTGATTCTTCAGGACAGAAGAATATCTCTTGAGGCACATAACCCGCTAGATCGGTTTTAACTATCTTTTTTGAGTTTAATAAAGACTTACTCATTTAAACCTCTTTGATTGTGACTAAATGTCTTAAGGTAAAATCCAGGGGAGCGCCACTTTCGGTTAAATTATTACCTTTCCACTCTTTTTCTAGATCATCATGATGGGAGATTGCCGCAATGGTTTTGTAAAAACGAACAGGAAAATCAGCCCGCCGCCAATGACCACCCAGTTGAGCAGCTAGTAAAGCATGGGCGCGATGATAGATTACATCCCATCCGTCTTTAGTCAGATTTACGATCATAGATTTTCTCTAATGAAGAACTGGAATGTTGAATTAGAGCCATAACTGCGGCTGCGGCGCGATCGCCTATTAGCTTCTCTTGGTCATAGCCTAGTATTAATTCCCAAGCATCATTTGGATATTTATCAGCTAAAGGTAAAGCAACATCTGTTAGCATCCACTGCCCATGTCGTTCATCTTCACGAATGTGCAACTCCCAATAGCCCATAGCTGCATCTGAAAGCTGCAATCTTTTTGCTGCTAATCTATAGTCGGTATAAATTGTAGGTCCCGCTATCTCAAAATATGTGAGTCCACCGTTATAGCGGAGAAAATGCCGTTTTCGCTCTGTTAGTAAGAAGTTGTGATTGATACTTGCGAGAACTTGCCAAGGTACAAGATCAAAATAAGCTTCTGGTTCAGTTTTTAGACCTAATTCAGCCATCATTTGGGCAAAAAAAGTAGAGTGCTTGCGTGATAGACGACCGTTACCATACTCTTCTAGCAGTACGCGAAACAAAGTTGTCTGAATTTCGTTACTTACACCTCCCAAAATCCGCGAAAGACGACTGGCTTCTACCAGTCCATCCAAGGACGCGATCGCTAATAGCAACCGATAGCCCTCTAAACTCAGTTCTTCTTGGAGATAACGTTTTGCTGCTGTTAAAGGGGGATTTAAGTCTAAATCTGCTCTTTCTTGCAGTGCTTGTTTAACGTTTAAGGATTGTATTTCTTCAACATCTAATTGGGTCAATTCCCATGCTTGCCAAGCTGACTCAATGCGATCGCGTACTCCTGCTAAATAAGTAGAACGCTCATTTGTATAGGACTCTAAAGCGTCATACCAAAATAGATTGAGTCGATTGATTCGATAAAGCACCCGTTGTAAAAACCAGTTTGCTAACTCAGCTTTTGAGTTTTCGGTGAATGCCTCTGTTAATGCTAAAGAGAGAGATTCTTCAAAATCTGTAATTAGGTTAGGTTGTCTTTTTACCTGTTCATCTAAATTTTCCAGCTTTAGAAGCCGATTAAATTGTTGCTCTGCCTCTTCATAACTAGATATCCAGGCAATTGGCAATTGGCTATCTACGCTTACCTTAGTCAACATTTGGCATCTCCAAATCTTTAACAGCTGGTCCCTGAATTATCTTGCCATCACAGCTAAACCGAGAACCATGACAAGCACAATCCCAACTCTTTTCGGCATTGTTCCAACTGACAATACAACCTAGGTGTGTACACACCGCAGAAACAGCATGAATAGTTCCTTGCTCATCTCGGTAAGTGGCAACCTTTTCCTTATCAATAGTTAGTAATTTACCTTCACCCTTAGCAACCTCAGCAAAAGAATTAGACTGAAGACCTTTGAAGCGGTCGCTAACCCAGCGAGTTGCCACATCAATTCCTTGTTTGACCGATTGTGGTGTCAAAAATGGAGTTGCACGGGTCGCATCATATAATTCTGCGTAGAAATTTTCTTTTCCTAGAATTAAGTCCGAAAGTAACATTCCCGACATTGTTCCCTTAGACATTCCCCAGAGACTAAATCCGGTGGCAACATAAATGTGGTGATTGAAAGGAGTAAGTTTACCAATGTAAGGCAGCTTATCAAAGGACACCATATCTTGGTTTGACCAACGATATTCAAAGGTTTCAATGCCGAAGCGATCGCGTGCATAATCTTCTAGCTTTTGGTAACACTCTTCGGTATTCGTAACTGTCCCAACCTTGTGTCCTTCACCACCAACCAGCAAAAGTAAACCTCCATCGTAGGGAGTTGTACGAATGGAATGGGAAGCCTCACCACTGCCGATATACATCCCTTGGGGTGCTTTCGCCGGATCGATACGAGCGCCAACGATGTAAGACCGTTCAGGGTAGGTTTTAGCGAAGAAGAGTCCTTGATCTAAAATCGGTAAATTAGTTGCTACAATTACATCTTGGGCATTGATGCTTCCTCGATCGGTAACAACTTGACAGAGATTATCTTCTTCAACCTTTTCAACTCGTGTATTCTCAAACAAATGGCTGCCATTCCCAGGAATATTTTTGGCGAGATGTAGAAGATATTTGCGAACATGAAACTGAGCCTGGTTATCTAATTTGATGGCTCCAGTAATCTTAAATGGTAGTGATGTTTCTTGAACAAAGGCGGCGGGAAGTCCGAGTTTCAGAGCAGCTTTCACTTCATCTGTGATTTTATCTAGCTCGTCATCTGGCTCTGCAAATGTATAGGAACTTTGACGGCTAAAATCACAATCAATTTGCTCTTCTTCGACAAATGCGGCAACGCGTTCAATCCCTGCTAGATTTGATTCCGCGTAAAGCCGTGCTTTTTCCTCACCGATTTGTTTAATTAAATCAGCATAGATCAGTTGATGTAATACAGTGAGTTTGGCAGTGGTATGACCAGTTACTCCTGTCACAATTTGCTTGGACTCAATTACAGCAACTGTCTTTCCCGCTCGTTTTAGCAGCGTCGCAGCGGTTAGTCCAACAATGCCACCTCCAACAATGGCAACATCTACCGAAATACTATTTTCAAGCGAAGGATATGTTGTTTTAGGAGTTGAATCAATCCAAAATGAAATTGGTTTGCCAGTTAAAGAATTCATACCATTCAGCTATTTTCTTTTTACTACTGTAGATTAGAATTAAAGTATTCAAATCTCATCTATAGCTAGAAACAGTTTTGATTAGAATATTATCTATAATTGGACAGACGCGAGTGAATTATAAACAGTGAAGTGATTTGCGTCAAAGAGACCTCGTTGTTTCACGGCGAACTACAAACCCCGCTTTTTTGAGGGCGATGATGATGCCCTCTTTTCGGTTTGGCTCCACCCCGGCAAAGACATTTGTATGTTGTACTCGATGCATCAAGCGGTATTCAAATAGGCATAAAGTAAAATTTGGGCTTTCAAATGCAAAATTTTTTTTGATGCTGTTAAGTGTTCGGGAAAAAAATACGGTAATAGGACTTACGCATTAACAGAAAAATCAAAATAGGGGGTATGGTTTTCAGCGCTTAAAGCTTATTTTTCTGTTCCCCATCAAGCGATAGAAACCAAGAAAGGGTAATTTATAAAAGGAACCGAACAACGTATTAACCGTTATACACAACATAGCCCTTTTGTACAGTGCGTAAGTCCTAGGTAAGATTCGCTGTCTACCAGAATTCTGAAACCCAGCCACATCAGACCAAACAAAACTGAACTTATTGAAATAGTTCGTAATGACGCTCTCTACGCCGAGCAAGTTATTGATCTAAATCTCGTCGTATTAAAGCTTGAATCTCAGTTCGCAGTGCGGTAATTTCTGCTTGCATTGCTTGAAGTGATTTTGCACTTGCTAGTTCTGCTTGATTATTCTCAGTATCTTGACCCACAAATAATGTTGCCAGGGTTGCAGTCACATAACCACTTGTAGCAAACGCATACAGTGCCAGGAAAAAGCATAGTACTCGACCTTCTGCCGTTTTCGGAAAGTAATCAGAACCGATGGTGGTCATTACCATTGCCGTCCACCACAGCGCAGTACCATAGTTGATGATAGTGCCATTAGGAAGTTCGCGCTCAAACGCATAAATTCCAGCTGCACCAATTAGGGTGACAATCACGGTTAATCCCGCCACATAGCCAAATCCTCGTCTACCAATACTGGCTGCTAAAACTCGCATTCCTTTGTTGGTTCGTGTCATCACTCGCAACAACTTTAACCCTCGAACCCCATGAACTGATTGCAAAGACTGTATTAATGGCACAATCCGAAAGATTCGCAGCGCTGGAATCAACAGCGAAAAAGCGGTCAACCAGTTATATCTGAGGTAGGACATTCTGTGAGGAGCAAGGAGAAATTTGATACCAAAATCTATGATAAAGGCGAGCCAAATTACGGTAGCGATCACTTCTAGCAGAGGATTCAGTCCCCAAACTAGCTCAACGATAAATAGCCCTAACCAAGCAAAGCCAAGCACCAGCATGGGGGTTTCTAGCCAATTGTCCCACTGTTGCAGCACCTCACTACGCTCTTGTTGGCATAGCCTCTCAGTATGAGACTTTAAGGGTGGCTTTGACCTCATAAAGGCTTTTCTTGATGAGACTGATACATTTTGACCATTGCCCGTAATTGGGCGATTTCTGTCGCCATATCTAGCACCATTGCGGCTCCAACTAAGTTTAGTCCTAAGTCTCGACGCAACCGTTGAATCTGAGCAATTCGCGCGATCGCATGGGAATGCAACATACTGCCAATTGGTTCGATTATGCCTAACTCAACATAAACCTGTAAAACTGTAATTGAAGTCTCAGTAACCAATGCGGCATATTCAAAGCTGTAAAGTTGCTCACCATCGAGGGAAACCACGGTTTTTGAAAGGCTGAAGGTCATAACTTAATCTCCTCTAACTGGACACGGGGGTTAAAGCTGGTATTTGCCTTGATTTTTTCGTAGTATTCTTCCTCAATTGGACTCAGGTCTTGCGGTGTGACAATTTGAAGTTTGGCAAATAAGTCACCTCGTCCCCCTTTTGGCAATGTCCAACCTTTACCGCGCAGTCTCAGCGATTGCCCCGAACGCACCCCTTTGGGAATTTTCATCGTCACGCTGCCATCGGGGGTTGGTACTTTGATTTCTGCCCCTAAAACTGCTTCATCAGGTCGAATTGGAATGTCACAAACCAGATTATCGTCCTCAAATCGAAAGAAGGAATGTGGTAACACTTCGATAGTTAGATATAAATCGCCATGCTGTTGAGAGAATGGACTCGGACGACCTTTACCTTTGATGCGAATTCGGCTTCCTGATTTTGCCCCTGGGGGAATACGAACATTGATGGTTTCGTTATCCAGTTGTAGACGCTTCTGGACACCGTGGAATGCCTCAGAAAACGTGAGTGCGATCGCAGCTTCCGTATCCGGTGCAGGAGCTTGAGAACGAAATCCATCATTAAAATTATCAAAGCCACCAGTGGAAGTTGTACGTCTCGATCGACCTAGCAGATCGTTGATAAAGGAATCAAAGTCTCCATATTGATCGAAGTTGCTCGTCGCAGTATTATTTCTGCTAGGTGGTGGTGCTTCAGTGTAACCAGGATGATTCCAGTGCTGACCAAACTGGTCATACTTTTGCCGCTTTTCTGGATCAGAAAGCACCTCATTTGCCTCATTGAGGTCTTTGAACTTTGCCTCTGCGTCTTTGTCTCCAGGATTGAGGTCAGGGTGATATTTGCGGGCAAGCTTACGGTAATCTCGTTTAATTTCTTCAGGGGTTGCAGTTTTGCTCACTCCCAGAATGGTGTAATAGTCTTTAAAATCCGTTGCAGTAGGCATGATTGACCTCTCAAAGGTGAGTTATTCTGTCGTGGGTACACCATAAATTTTCATAATCCAGCAGCTTCAAAGCATCTGGTTGGCGGTGCTGAAATGAATTTACGTCTCCTTGGCAAGATTATTAGAAGTCACAGTAGGCAAAGAGTTTGAGGTTGTTAAAGACCATGTTCTATCAGTAGTAAAGTCTAAAATAGACTGATGATAATTGCTGAGACTTTCTCGATGTCCAACACTCAAAAATGTCATACCAGAGTCTTTTAGTTGTTGATATAAATATTTTTCATTCTGAGGATCGAGGGCGCTAGTGGCTTCATCCAAAATGGCGTATTTAGGTTTATTGAGCAGTAAACGCGCAAAAATTAGCCGCTGCTGTTCTCCTAAAGACAATACCTGTGTCCAGTTTTGTTCGGTATTGAATCCACCATGAGTTTGCTCTAGATTGGGTAAATTTACCTGAATCAAAATTTGCCTCAGTTCTGCATCTTCCACTGACCTATCGATATTTGGGTACAGCAGTTGATCCCGTAAAGTCCCTAAAATCATGTAAGGTCGCTGCGATAAAAATAGTATTTCTGTCAGTGGTGGGCGTAAAATTATACCTGTACCGGCATCCCACAATCCGATGATTGCCCTCAGCAAGGAACTTTTGCCACAGCCGCTAGGTCCTCTCACCAACAAACCCTCACCTGTTAATAGTTTTACAGATAGGTTCTCAATCAAAATTCTTTGATAGTTAGGGGTTTGGAGTGTGATATTTTCTAATGCTAAACAATTTTCCAGAGGAGAGGGTGCATCAGTGGCAATTTCAGTTTTGATGGTTGGCTGTTCAGTACCATCAGGCTGGTTCACAGTTGAGTCGGTAGTCTCCAAAAACTCTAAAAAACTGTATAAACGTTCAACACCTGCGCCAAAATTAGCTAGGGACTGAAAGCGTGAGACAATTAGGTTGAGGGAGAAAAAGACCCGGATGAAAGCTCCTTGTGCCTCGGTGACTTTACCAACTTCTAACTCACCAGCAAAAATGCCAGGTGCCACGACAATGGCAGGGAGAATAAAGGGAATAAATTCATAGGCATTAGTTAATATATTGAGATTTAGTTCCCAAAAAATTAAGCGTTTGAAGTTGTCAAAAACTTCTGAGAATTTGCCTCGAATTCGATCAGATTCGTACTGCTCTCCCTGGTAGAATGCGATCGCTTCCGCGTTCTCTCGTACTCGCACCAAGCTAAACCGGAAATCAGCCTCTTTTTTCAGCCGTTCAAAGTTAAGTCGCATTAAGGGCTTGCCAAATACCCCAACTGTTGTCAAGGTGCCAACCAGGGCATAGAACACCAAAAACCAGATTAACGGTTGAGAAATACCCCACAGCACGCTGCTAAAAGCACCAATCGCTAACAATGAATCAACTACTGCCAACAGCAATGCTAGGGACTCATAGGTAAAGCTTTTGACATCTTCAGTAATCCGTTGATCGGGATTATCAATTTCGGCATGGTCATAATTTAGATTATAAAATGCTCGATTTTGGAAATAGCGATCGCTAAAATAGTTTGTCTGCCATTGCCGCCATTGTAAGCCCAAGCGATCGCGTAAATAAACATAGCCTGCATAGAGTGGGGCATAAATAACTAATGTCCCTGTAAACACCAGAATCGTTTGCCAAAATCTCGCTTCATCTTGGGCAGATAGTGCCGAGATTAGCACGCCTCGCTTGTTGTTGAGCAACACACTCAGCCCGGTGTAGCCCAAAGACAGCAGAATGACTAACAGCAGTAGTCCGCGTGCATACCATTTTTCATCGCTCGACCAGTAAGATTTAGCGATCGCCCAAAACTTTTTAAGTATAATTAAGTTAAATCGTTGCATTAATTATGAACCATACAAAGTTAATCAGCTATTCAAGATAAACTCAGAACAGCATTGAAACTGCAAAACTCCCAATAAACGTCAATATAGACCAATTTGTATGTTGAGTTTGATATACTTCAGGAATAGTTTTTTAGCGATACCTACGGCGGGCGGAGCCATCGCCCTGACTGCCTGACAGAACTCTGAAAAGCCTAGCAAAATCAAGGATTTTAGTAAAAAAGGTCGAGAGACATGAGATGGTAAAGTTACCAGACTTCTACCAAAAAATACCATGTCAAACTCAACCCAACTTTATAGTCAGGTATTAGGATACTTACGTCAATACAGTACCTACCGTGATTTGCGTCATTTAAAAACTCTTGCTTGGATGATTAATGGGCTGATATGTAGTGGTCAGTTAAGTTTGAGCGCATGGGAACCATATGTAGACAGTTATGCCAAACAAGCTCAAAGCTACGAGCGCAGGTGGCATAGATTCCTTGAAAATATAAGGATTAACGTTGAAAAAATATACTTGCCATTGGCATTGTTGGCACTCAAAGACTGGGAAAAACATCGATTGTATTTGGCATTAGATACAACTATGCTTTGGAATCGTTTCTGCATGATTCACATCTCAGTGGTGTGTTGTGGGCGAGCAATCCCTTTATTGTGGAGAGTATTGGAACATAACAGTGCAACGGTTGCATTTAAGGAATACGAGGTGATGCTACGTAAAGCTAGGTGGTTACTACGCCGTGATTCCGATATTATGATACTTGCAGATAGGGGCTTTGCAAATCATGATTTCTTGAGTTGGTTGCAAAAAAGCAATTGGCATTACTGTATACGTATCCCAAGTGATACATGCTTGCATGGAGTTAGACGTTACCCAACACATGTAAAATCAATTTATCCAAATCGAGGACAAGCAGCTTTTTATCGTAACGTTGGACTGTGGCAAGATTGCCTAATTCGCTGTAATTTGGTAGTCGCCTATCCAGAAGTGGTATCCGAGCATTGGGCAGTTGTTACAGACGAAGAGCCAGCTTTAAAAACATTGCATGAGTATGCTTTGAGGTTCTGCGTAGAGGAACTATTTCTGGACAGTAAATCAGGTGCATTTGAACTCGAAGATTCTCGCATTCGTGATGCCGAATCTTTGGAGAGATTGTATTTGATTGCCGCCTTAGCTTTACTTTACAGTACAACCCACGGCATGGCTGTACAAATTGCTGGTTTACGTACTTGTGTTGACCCCCACTGGAATCGTGGTTTAAGTTATCTCAAGATTGGTTTGCGCTGGCTCAAAGGTGTTATTCACAAGGGACGACAATTACTCACCCCAATTCCTTTGTTATCACAAGATCCTCAACCAAGTTTTGCCTCCAATAAAGCTCGTCAAGATGACAATCTCGGAATATGCTTTTCTCGAATTTACTCCTTTAATTCCTGGGTTTGACTGCTTTTCAAACAAATCTGTCAGGCAGTCAGGCCATCGCCCTCTACCGAAATCAGAGTTAGTTTAGTTTCACTTTCTATTGCGTATAAATTCATCAACGGGTCGTCTAAGTGAAACCGACGGCGGATAATTCTTCAAATAACCTGTACGTAAGATAAATTGAATATTTTCGTCAATCCCAATGGATTGATTCAGCGTTTGCCGCGTTGATACTTCTTCCAATATCTGTGTCATCGGATGAATAGCGATATTTTTTTCTCGCACTTTTAGGAAAAGTCGCTGCATTTTTCGACCAGTTTCGAGCAATGTAGCTACTGAATTATCCCTGCTGGTGATTAAAATCCAACCTGCTGATTCTGATACTTCCTTTTTAATCTTATCAATACCTGTCTCTCTAAAATCATTTTTCATCACATTATCTTTGTTGTAAAAATTCCGCACTATCCAGCCAGAAATTCCTTCTATTTCCATACCTGCCGTTGTCAGCCCATCACGATGTTTATCAGCATCTTTACTAGAGAATCTGATCCAGTCGGCTAATTCTTGCTGCGCTGGGTTGCGGTAGGCTTGAAGGCGGTTAGCAACGATAGTTTGTTCGTTTATAAATTGACTTTTTTTGCTGGTGGCAGGTAGATAATGAATAAATTGTGGTTCTGAATTTATAAGATATTTTAGATCTTCTTTTTCTAATACATCACTTAAAAAATTGGAGCGAACCGTTCGACGGCTTTTAATTTTTGCAATATCAAAAGTATTTTTTAACTCTTCTTTAATCAGCTTTACTTCCATTACTTGTTCATCTTGATTCGTTTTAGCTAGTAAATTATAATTGCAGCCGTAGCCAAAGGAACCAGCGGCATATTCCAGATTTTGAATGAACGTGCCAATTGATAAAATTGTTTCTCTCTGAGTTGGATCAACAGCAGGTAACCATTTACTTTTATCGTTGCCGATAATCCAATGATAAGGTTCAAGATATTGGACAAACCACGGCTGTGTATTGTGACCACTTGGCGCAAGCGAGGCGAGAAATAAAATCTCTTTTTCGTCCGGCTTAAGAATTTTGTTGTTATCATCTGCTGGTTTTATATCCGCCCTGACAAGATTACTTTTATCGCTGAACAAATAAGTTGTTGTACCTACTGCAATTGTTGTCCCAGCAGCAATGGTGATGAATTTTTTTCTGTTCATAATGAGCATTTTTAGGTATAACCATATTTCTTGATGAACCAAGTTTTGACAAATTGAGTTAATACGCAATAGCAAGTCAGAATGGCAGCTAACCAGAGAAAGTAAACGGCTGGCAAGGGAACAAACCCTAAACTAGACGCGATTGGAGAAAATGGTAGATACATGCCGACTCCCATCACGGTGGCGGTGATCAGCAGCATGGGTAAAGAAGCCCAACTCTGGAAAAAAGGTATTTTAGCCGTGCGAATGACATGGACAATCAGTGTTTGAGTCATCAGGCTTTCTACAAACCAACCCGTTTGGAACAAAGCTTGATTGTCTACAGAGGTTGCTCCAAAGACAAACCACATTAGGGCATAGGTGGCATAGTCAAAAATGGAGCTAATCGGACCAATGAAGATCATAAATCGCCGAATATTACCAATTTTCCACTTCGGCGGCTTTACCAGGTCTTCTGGATCTACATGGTCGAAGGGGATGCCCGTTTGTGAAAAGTCGTAAAGGAGATTATTGATCAAGATCTGCACGGGCTGCATCGGTAAAAATGGCAGAATCGCACTGGCACCTAAGACGCTAAACATATTGCCAAAGTTAGAGCTAGTGCTCATTCTGATATATTTGATAATGTTGGCAAAAGTCTGGCGACCTACGATTACCCCAGATTCCAAGACCAATAAGTTTTTTTCTAGCAAAATAATGTCTGCCGACTCTTTGGCAATATCGGCTGCCGTATCCACTGAGATGCCTACATCTGCTTCCCGTAAAGCGGCTGCATCATTAATGCCATCTCCCATATATCCCACAATGCTGCCTTTTTTCCGCAGCACCTGAATCACTTTGGCTTTTTGGGTTGGCGAGAATTTGGCAAAAATGGTTGTGGTTACAGCAACTTTGGCTAATTCCTCATCCGATAAAGATTCAATATCGCTCCCTAATAGGACGTTTTGGACAGGCAGGCTCACATCTTTACAGATTTTACGAGTAATGATGTCATTGTCCCCGGTCAAAATTTTTACTTCGACTCCATTACGCTTAAGTGCTTTAATTGCTTGAGCAGCTGACTCTTTGGGCGGATCGAGAAACGCAATGTTACCCAACAGCACCAAATCACTTTCATCGGCTACGGCGTAATGTGCTTGCTCTGGTGGCATCACTTTGTATGCCACTGCGATAACTCTTAACCCGTCGGAATTTAGTTTTTGTTGTAAGTCAGCAACCTTAGTATGGACTGACTCATCCATCGGCAAAACCTTGTTATTGACTTTGAGTTGGGTACAGACTTTGAGGACTTCTTCAACTGCGCCTTTGCAAATTAGGACGTGCTGTTTTCCCATTTCTTCGACGACAACAGACATGCGACGACGCACAAAGTCAAAGGGAATTTCATCAAATTTCTGGTAGTTTTTCTCAATATCTAAAGCTTCAAGTTCTTGGCTGTGATTGAGAACGGCGACATCTAATAAATTTTTTAAGCCAGTTTGGTAAAAGCTATTGAGATAAGCATATTTGAGGACATCTGTACTTTCTTGACCGTAGGGATCTAAGTGCCTCTGTAAAACGATTTTATCTTGGGTTAAAGTGCCTGTTTTGTCAGTACAGAGAATATTCATGGAGCCAAAGTCTTGAATCGCATCGATGTTTTTGACAATCACCTTTTTGTCAGACATAGCGATCGCTCCCTTTGCCAAATTTGCCGTGACAATCACAGGCAGCATTTCTGGGGCAAGCCCCACTGCAACCGATAACCCAAATGTGAACGCCTCGATCCAATTGTGTTTAAATATGCCATTAATCAGAAAGACGAGGGGAGCCATGATCATCATAAAGCGCAATAGCAGCATAGTTACGCCATTCACCCCTTTGTCAAAACTGGTTCGCACTCTGCGTCCGCTGACGGTTTTAGCCAGTGATGCCAGATAAGTATGACTCCCCGTTTCTACAACAACGGCGGTTGCAGAACCGCTGACTACCGCAGTTCCCATGAAACAGAGATTGATTAGTTCCAGTGGATTTTTCTCTTTATCATCCGGGAGGTCTACGTGTTTTTCAGCGGGTAGAGACTCTCCGGTGAGGGTAGATTGACTAAGGAATAAATCGTTCACGGCAATCAGCCTAACATCAGCGGGAATCATATCTCCGGCTGAAAGAAAGATGATGTCACCTGGTACTAGCAGCTTCACTGCAATTTCTTTTCCGGCTGTTATTCCCTGCTTCGGCGCAGCATCTTTAATAGCATCCTTGCGACTCACCGTTGCTGTTGCGCTGACCATTTCCCGCAGCTTCTCGGCGGCTTTGTTCGACTGAAATTCTTGTGAAAACCGCAGCAACCCGCCAAAAATTACCATGGTAGTAATAATCACAGCGGCTGTCGCACTTCCTGTTAATAGTGAAACGATCGCTAGAACAATGAGTAAAAGCGAGAGAGGATTCGTCACTGTTTTTAGCAGTTGGATATACCACGCGATCGCTTTTTCACGGGCGATCTCATTCAGCCCAGACTTGTTTAATCGCCGCTTGGCTTCAGCCTCATTCAGCCCCTCCAGAGAAGTATCCAATAAGTGCAGAACCTCATCAACATCACTCTGGGCGATATCAAAGAGCGCTTTGGATGAATTTACAGATGTGCCAGATTCAGGTTTAGGTTGTTTAGATGAATTGGCAGTCTGGCTTAACGTTTTCATAAAAATAATGCTATTTGGATTATTGAATTTGGGATTTATGGTTTTTTGTTAGTTAACGATCAGAAAATGAAGAGGACAAAACCCAGCAAAATCAAGACTTCCTGTAAACCACCTAAAATTCAACAAATAACTCCACCCCCGACGAGTAAGAGAAAAATCGGATATTGAATGCGATCCCAAGCGATCGCCCAAAGGTTGTACACCTGCTACGCAAACAACTAGAGAAACCAGAATTCATTTTTCCTCTGAAATAAAAATAGGTCAATCCTAGAATAAAGACAGCTATTCAAGATAAGCTGAGAACAGCATCGAAAGTGCAAAACTTCCAATAAAAGTCAACATAGACCAGTTTGTATCTTGAGTTTGATGGGCTTCTGGAATAATTTCTTCAGCGATCGCCACCATCAACGCACCTGTTGTAAAAGCCAGCACAATAAGCTTGGGTAGATCAGTCTGTCCGCGCAATCCCCAATAACCCAGGGTTGTTCCCAACCAAACCGGGATAATAAAGGCAGCAAGTAACAAAAGTCGCTGTGTGCGCGGCATTTTCTGACTCTTAAACGCCGCATTGGTCACAAATCCTTCGGGAATGTGAGCCACAACCCTCGCTGATGCCAACACTACCCCTAAATGAGGCGAGATCGTCAAACTGGTGCCAATCATTAAGCCGTCACCAAATAAGTCGATTGCAATGCTCAGAAAAATCGCTAAACTCACGGTATTAATATCTATACCGCGTAGTCGATTCTTACTTAACTTTAGAAGCTCATTAACCCATATAAAAAACGCTCCACCTAAAAATAATGCTAGGATCGTCGCCCAAACAGGTTTAGCGATTAGGACTCTAGGTATGAGTTCGCTAGATGCGATCGCTAACAACACCCCAGCCGTAGCGTGCAGCGCAAGCCCTAATGTTTGCTTTGATGTCGGCAAGGTTTCAGCAATCATTGCGCCAATGAAGTTACTGACAACGGGCAGAGCTGATAGTGTTAGAGCAAATAGAAATTCCTGCATAGATCAGGCTCCGCTAGTCGTAACATAATCTTTGATGCTTGATAGATTGTGATGAAAGGCAAAAATACGAGTATTTTTTTATGCAAATTTTCTTAAGTAAATCCCACACTATGGTTTTTAAGCTATTTCAAAGTTCAGTCAAAATCAAGTCTTCTAGTTTGGATCTGCTCGTGGTGTTGCGGCACTGACAGCATGGCTTCAATATCAGGATTTGCCCATTCTGCTGCTATTTTCAGAAAATCAGGATCGTCATTAACACAGCCAAGTTTTGTGTAAGTCACCGTGGGATACTGACGCTGTAAATATTGAATTGCATCCTCCACATCAAGAATGGTTTCATAATTATCTGTCACCCAGCCAAGCGGTTTAAACACAATAACTTGCGCCCCTGCTGTAATCAAGCTTTTTGCAGCTTGTTTCAGATTAGGCTGTGACCATTTGATCAAAGGCATATCATGATTTACCCAACCGATGGAAACTAGGGGATATTGATGCTGCAACTGTGCTTGGACACCATCGTAAAGGGTTTGTCCATCAATTACCCCGGTTAACAGTCCTTGCGCTTTTTCTGGACCCCCGTGAACTGTTAATATAATGCCAATCTGAGACTCAATGAAACGACCAGCGAATAGCTGATTCAGAGTTTCCTTAGTCCGACGCACCAGCAAATCAATATAGGCAGGCTCAGTTGCAAAAGCTGAAATATATCGAATTGCTTTAAATGGATAATATTGAGGCTCATTCACAGATCCAGTTGCGGCAATAACTTCATTGACTTGCTCGACAGCTATTTTACCCGTGAATGCAGAATCGACTACAAGCATTGGATAAATCAGCAAATTCTCAAAACCTTGGTCAATGATATCTGCTACAACTTCTTGCACAAAGGGTTGACAGAAATAAAACCCTTTGAACACTTGCACCTGATTTCCCCATTGGTGTTGTAACTCTTTTTCAATACCAAGACGCTGTTTTTCAAAAATATCATTTTCGGGCGACATGAAATGATGATGCTTGACTCCAAAATTGTATAAATCTTGAAGTGCGAGAAACCAGCCAGCAAGAGGATATAGCCATTCTGGAATCGGCACAAACTGAGATGCAATGTACTTGGTTGCAGCTTGGTTATAAACACTCAAAGCGCGGTAAGATTGCACTTCACCATACCCTGCAAGCAAAACGGCAACACGTTCATTATTTTGCATTTCGACGGGCTGTGTTGCTTGAGATTGATGACTAATAATCATTGCTTTAAGCCTAAGTAATGGTTCATTTCATTCGTTATGAGTGGTTAGTGGTGGTCAGAACCCCGACTTTTTGAAAAAGTTGGGGTTCTCGCAACCCATCAATAACTAATGGGACAGATCAATAGATTGTTTTTGTTTTTTAGAAGTATGCTGCATATGAAACCACATATAAATTCCTGTAAAAAGTAACACGAGTAAGCCAATAGCATTCAGGAAGGGATAAATGAATTCTAAATTAAGTGCGCCAAAGTTTCCCTTGTGCCAATCTAATAACCAGTAAAACCCATCTTTTTTGCCTGCCAAATCAACGATCTGAAAAATAGTTCCTGTAATAGTTGTCAGCAATAAAGGCAACAACATGATGGGAGCAAGTATGCTGTGAAGATGGCTAATATATTGAAAATAGTGGCTATGATTTTTGGAGGTTGTCATAAAATAATTTCCTTGATGTGCGGGTTGATGAAAAATGAGTTTAGTTTAAAAAAATCACCACGAATTGAGTGCCTGCAACTGTGGCGTTTTTTCAATTGATGGGCTTCCATGCGTGTGCAATTCCATTGCCTAGACTTACTGTAAAGCGCGGCGCTGTCAGGAATGCAGAGTTAGCATCCAAACTCCATCGAATAAAAGATTGATTCCAATGAAAGTGCCAATCAGCCAAACTGCACTAAACGGAAAGTTAGACCAAATGAAAATACCGAAAATAACGCCGATGATTCCACTCACAAGCATTAATCCCCAGTTAGATGAAATCCGGCGCATTTGAAATGCGATTCTCCATATGGAGAGGCTTCGCCAACGCCACTTGAATCAGGCCTTGCACAAAAATGGTAATACCCAACACTAACCCCTTGAAACGGATTTACCACCAAGAAAATTCCAGATAGGAGATACAAAAGACCTAGAATCAGCTTCCCAATAACTTTACCTGCACCTCTTGATTGAAAAGCATAAGCAATTTGAGTAATTCCAGCAAAGATAAATATCCAGCCAAACAGTAAGGTTGAAGCAACGCCAGCAAAGAAAGGAAATACAATTGCAATGATGCCCAACACGATCATGAGAATAGCGATGCCTACGGCTACCAAGGGTATCGCGGTTGTCCACCCAGAACTAACAACTTGCTCATCAATTTCAGGCTCAATAACTCTCATGCTGATCTCCTGTTAAATTAACCTTCTAGGCAAAACTCATTTAGACGCTTTAATTAAAGCCTCAAGCTGGGCTCGCATAAAATCATCTTTAAATCTAAAAAAGTATTTGATTGATAAACATTGTGAAAGTTGTGATATAAATTTACGTTCTGTGATAGAAAATAAATCTGACTAGCGAAACAACAAGATAGCTTAAAAGAGCATAAACTACGATTGCAATCACAATATTGACATCAAATATCTTTGCCCCACTATCTAAAGTAGGACTAATGAATAAGGTAGAAAATGGAGCAATAAAAGGTTCAGATAGATTATTAATTAATCTCGCAAATTCATTTTGGGTGTTAGCCCCAAACAAACGTAGCAAGAACCTGATCCCCAGTAGCATTTCTAGCATTCCTGCCAGCCAGAAAATGCTATTAACTATCCAACTAAAGGTACTACTTCGTCTGGCAGTTCCCAGGCGTTTCTCCTCTTGATGAAGTCGAAAAGCCTCTTCATCATGTTGCAAATCTTGTTGCCGCTCAAGATTGGTTTCATCATGCTGATTGTGATTCATTCTTAGACCATTGATTTTTTGAATCTGGGAACTATTTAACTGAGTCGAGTTAGGAACTCTGCTTCTAGGATTAGTGTGATAGACAGTTGTTTGATTTCCTGAATGAATTGATTGAATATGTTATGAAACGTAGTCAAAATACATGAGTCCAGCATTTACGCATAAACCAATCAACGCAGCGGTGTAGTGATACTGGCTGCATCGCTTGAGATTAATGACTAATTATTTATTAATACCCCTTGGTTTTCGAGTTCTTTCTGTATTTCCATAGAAAGACCAGAAACGTTCGTAAACTTCGCGTTCTCTACTTTTACGTCAACAAAGTTAGCATCCTCAAGCTTAACTTCGTCTAGAGTTGCTCTACTCAAATCAGCACCAAAAAGATCAGCACCGCGCATTGTGACATTTGTGAAAATAGCTCGGTGTAAATTAGCATTGTATAGATTCGACTCATCTAAATTGGTGTCGTTTTTCATCTTTGTAGCAATCAAAATAGCTCCATGAAAATCTGCACCCACCAATTTGGCACCGCTAAATTGAGCCTCTGTTAAGTTGGCATGTGTAAAGTTGGCGTTACACAAATCTGGCTCATCTCTAAAAAGGGCTAGGGTTAAATTTGCACCATTCAGGTTAGCATTGCACAAATCGACTCTATTCAATATAGCCTCAATGAGGATAGCACCAACTAAATTCACATTACTGAGATTGGCACCACTTAAATCTGCATGACTCAGGTTTGCACCCTCTAAATTCGCATTGCTCAAGTCCGCATTGATTAGGCTCGCTTTGTTAAGGTTTGCCTTACTCAAGTTAGCATTGCTAAAATTCCTCCCATTTAAGTTATTTCCACTAAAATCTTGACCGATGAGATTTTGTCCACTGAAATTGATCTCATTCCAATTGGTTTTACTAACATCTTGACCGATGGGATTAAGAGTAGCACGGTTAATAGGGACAGGATTCAGCCTAAGTGAGGGTGAATCCTTTACAGGCTGGATTCTTCTCCCTGTAAGTTGTCCCTCCGTAAGAAGTTGATACCCATTCGTAATACACCTGTTAAATAATTGGTCGGCATCTTTTGCTGGTTCGATGTGTGTCAGTTCTGTTTTGCCAGAACTGGGTTCGATGTCGAGGGGTTTGAAGGCTCTCACTACAAAGACCGAACAGGGAGCATGACGAGTAACGTAGTTGCAAACGCTGCCCAACACCAGCTTTTTCAGTTCCCATTCACGGCGGTAGCCCAACACAATCAGGTCTGCTCCCGACTCCGTAGCTATTTCACAGATTACCTGACCTGGCAGAGCATCAGGTTGCAGCATGGATTCGGTGAAGTGTTCCTGCATTTTTGGGGCGGGCTTTTGTACAGGTTGGACAAGGATATTACGCTGTTTTGCTAAAGTAGTAAAAGCTGTTAACATCTGGGGATAGCCATGCTCAAATGGCGATGTAACATGGAGTAGGAACAGGGTCGGTGTTGCATCTTTGTCGGTAATATTGGGGCTGAGAGACTGCTTTGCCGCACGAATTCGTTCAGCCAGGTTCATAGCTTGGAGGAAGATATCTAGACTAGTGGGGGAGTCGTCGAGGGCAACCAGGATTTTGCGAATTTTCTGCACTTCTTTCAAATGCCAATCCACCAAAGCAACTGAACAGGGCGTATGGTGTAACACATAGGTGCTGACGCTATCAAAGTAGAGGCTACGCCATTCAGATGCTTTACCACGTCCCATCACAATCAGATCCGCATCCCATTCCTGAGCAGATTCGCAAATGATCAGACTCTGACTATCCAGCATACTCATGGCGCGAGTCTGGATGCCTTCATCCCTAGCTCTGGCAAGCAGATCTTGAATCGGTTTTTGCAGTTGGTATGTCAGTGGCATAGCCCAGGCACGCAAAGCATACAAGGTATTCTTCGCCTCATCATGAAGTTCAAATTCATGTAAACGCCCCTCTTCCCAATCTTTGAGTTCAGCCCCCGTACCAGCACTAAGATCAAGTCTAGCTATATGCCCGATCTCTCTCAAGTCCTCTGGGCTATAGAAGCGATCGCTTCCCGCTTCATGGCTGGGACGAATAGACATCCCATCCTCAGAACTTGCGATGTGCAACAGCACAACTTCAGCATTGAGTGCCTCTGCCAGATTCATGCTTTCTTCAAAAACCAGTCTATAGTCGGGTGCGTCTTTATGGGCAGCATCGGGGATATCAGAAGCACCTAATGGGACTAAAATTTTAATTTTCTTTAACATGGTTTTGCCTTCCATATAGGAGGATTCATACAAAATTTGTCTGTAACGTATCAAAAAAGGTGAGATCGATCTAGAAACAACACTCCATGAGGAGAGGACTTTATCGCACTGCTAGTTCTTATTCAATTCACCGTACTCTGTTGACCGCTTGTCATGCCTACCGCAACTACCTCTCCGGCACCATTTTTAGAAGCTTCTTCTGGCGAATGACCATTGTGAGTGGAGTTATCAGACTCTTCAGGTGAAGGAAATAGATCTGCTAAGTTGCAGATGCTCTTCCCTGGCCATCGAATAGGGACATCTTGCTCAATAAGAAATCTTTCTAAAGCTTGCTCTAACTCCGTTGGTCGAGTAACAGTAACACCACTGTCGCCAAATAGACTTTTTGCCTCTTCATAGTCGATCGCAAAGCTATGAGAAGGATAGCCAGTAATAAGGTGTTCCAAACTTCTCAATTCGTACATCTGCGGGTTTAAGAGCGTGCCATAATATCTAGCAACTTGTATTAATCTTTCCATTTCTCCCATCCGCATAGGCTCCATCTTTGCGGCAATTGGCTCGAATAATTTAGTGACAATCGAAGAAGTAAGTTCCTCTGCCGTTTGTAGGGAAATATTAGCCCCCGCTGCATCCCGGCTTGCTTTAATAACTCCACTCAAACAACTCTTGTAAGTAGGTAGGCAAGAAAAAACCAAACTATGTAAAGATAAGTAAATACGGAGAATGCATCTACCGAGGTGACTTAATATATGGGCGCTCGTTTAAGGATATTCTTGACTCGTGAGCAAGACAAAACCCTGTTACAGCTAAGAACTGCGGAAGTACCACAGAAAGTAAAAGATCGAGCAGAAATAATTAGGCTAAATGCACATGGCTGGTATGTAGAAAAAATAGCTGCTCACTTTAATTTGACTCAACAAACGGTAAGAGAGGTTTTACACAGCTGGAAAAACAAAGGTCTAGAAGGACTTTGGGAACTACCTGGTTGAGGGGGAAAGTCAAAATGGCAAGAAGAAGACATCATATTTTTGGAAGAATGCCTGAAAAACGAACCGCGTACATACAATAGCCTTCAACTCGCACAAAAATTAGAACGCGATCGCTCAATTAAACTGAGTCCCGACAGATTAAGGCGGGTGCTCAAAAAAAGGGGGTCAATTGGAAGCGAGCAAGGAAGAGTCACAAAGGCAAGCAAAACCCGATAGCACGAGCAAACAAACAAGCAGACCTAGATATGTTGGAATTATCTGCTGCGTCTGGAGAAATAGACCTAAAGTATCTAGATGAATCAGGATTTTGTGTATGGAGCGAACCAGGTTACACTTATTACTTCAAAGGTGAGCAAAAACGTTTAGAGCAAACCCAGCGTCGTGGACGGAGATTAAGTATTATCGGCTTTCTTCAACCTTTAATCAGCTTTGTTTACGGTCTGGTGATTGGTGCTGTTAGTCGTAAATCTTACATCGAGATGATGGAAATAGAAGCAACTGAAGCTCAAAGAACGGGGCGCATTAGGGTAATTGTGCAGGATAACGGATCGATACACCGATGTAAAGAAGTGCAAAAGCTATGGTCCAAGTGGGAAAACATGGGTTTGTACATCTTTTTTCTGCCCGCATACTGCTCCGAGATGAACCCAATTGAATTAGAGTGGCAGCACCTAAAAAAAGACGAACTACGTGGGCAAACATTTGATGACGAGTTAGACCTCGCTTACGCCGTGATTGATGGCGTTAAAGCTAGAGGGGAAAAAAGTAACTACAGTACAAGACGTATTAAATTTGACTCTAGTCGCTCTGGTTAAATTTTCGTTACATAGTTATAAATTTTCTCGCCCACCTACTTATGATCGGTGTTGCTAGTTGTGTCACAGAATTAGTTATAGGTCATCCCCATCCTTTAAAAGGAGACAGAGCAGGTGAATTTGCAGTAAACCTAGAAGGTGGTAAACGACTTGTATTTAAGCCAGATAACGATCCCATTCCTCTTAGTGAGGATGGAAGCATTGATTGGTCAAAGGTTACTGCTGTTTGTATTGTTTTCATTGGAGATTACCATGACTAAGACCAGCCGTCCTTTTGCTCCCGATTGGGTATCTTCCCCTGGTGATGCGATCGCTGAGTTTTTGGAAGAGCGTGATTGGACACAAGCACAGTTAGCAGAGCGTTTAGGTTACAGCACCAAATATATTAGCCAGTTAATTAATGGCAAAGCACCTCTTAATGAAGAAACTGCCCTGAAGTTAGAACGGGTTTTAGGGAGTACAGCAGCATTTTGGCTCAGGTATGAAGCCCAATATCGTGCTGCTTTAGCCAGGAAAGAAGAAGAAAGCCGCTTACAGGGATGGACATCTTGGTTAGATAAGTTGCCAGTTAAGGATTTGATGAACCAAGGTGTCATTCCCAAGTGCCGTTTAATCGCCAAGAATAAAGCTGATTTGGTAAAAAAGTTACTGCAATTTTTCGGTGTTGCTTCCCCGGAAGATTGGGAGAAATGCTACGCAAGTATGGAAGTTGCCTTTCGTCGCACCCGCGAAGAACAAAGTGATGTTGGTGCTATTTCTGCATGGTTGCGGTTGGGTGAAATAGAAGCAGAAAAACTGGACTGTCCTAAGTACAGTAAATCAAAGTTTGAAAGAGCGGTGCGGGAAATTCGCACGTTGACGGTGTTACCACCAGAGGAATTTGAATCAAAAATCCAAAAGTTGTGCTGGGAAGCGGGGGTTGTGCTGGTGTTAGTACCATCAATTCCCAAAGCACACGTCAGTGGTGTAGCACGGTGGTTAAATCCCCATAAGGCACTGATTCAGCTTTCGCTTTATGGTAAAACTAATGACCGCTTCTGGTTTAATTTCTTCCATGAAGCCGCACATATTTTGCTACATGATAAAGAGAATATTTTTCTGGATGAATGGAATAGTGGAGAAAGTTTAGAATCTGAGCCAGAACGGGAAGCTGATGAATGGTCGCGGGATTTTTTAATACCACCTGAGTACGCAGAAGGGTTAACACAACTGAAATCTAAAAATGATGTTGCTGATTTTGCAGAACGTATTGGTATTCACCCTGGTATCGTTGTCGGAAGACTGCAACACGATCATATAATTGATCCCTCTTGGATGAATGGGTTTAAGGAGAGTTTTTGTTTGCAAGGGGTAGAATAAGTACAAGATGATACAAGCTGATACGTTAAAACCAGGGTGGAAATTGGTAAAGTTTGGGGATGTGGTGCGCCTCAGCAAAGAACGTGCTGCGAATCCAGAAGCGGAAGGTATTGAGCGATACGTGGGGCTTGAGCATATTGACCCTGATGATTTACGGATTCGGCGTTGGGGACTTGTAGCTGAGGGAATAACTTTTACTAGCAAATTTAAGCCAGGACAGGTTTTATTTGGTAAGCGTCGAGCATATCAGCGAAAGGTTGCTGTAGCTGATTTTGAGGGGGTTTGCTCTGGTGATATTTACGTATTTGAAAGTGCTAATCCGAAAGCTCTAATTCCTGAATTTTTACCGTTTATTTGTCAAACAGATCGTTTTTTTGAATACGCTGTAGGGACTTCAGCAGGGTCACTTTCACCGAGAACAAATTGGACAAGTCTTGCTAAATTTGAGTTTACTTTACCACCTCCAGAAGAACAGGAACAGTTAGCAAATGTATTAATAAATGCATCAAATACTTTGGAAAAATTATATCAACTGCATCATGATATCAAGATTCTTTTGCAATCATACATTGATTTTCAAACTAATGAGCAGTTAGCAAATATTGTAAAAATACAACAATTAATTGATGAAAAGATTATTGCTCCTCCGCAGGATGGTAATCATGGTGAAAAGCATCCCAAAGGTAAAGATTATGTGGAAATTGGCATTCCCTTTCTGATGGCTTCTGATGTTGTGGATGGAAAGATTAATTTTAATGAGTGTAAATATATATCAAAAGAGCTTGCTTTATCACTAAGAATTGGTTTTGCAAAAGAAGGAGATGTTTTACTGACGCATAAAGGAACAGTAGGAGAAACTGCGATTTTACATGGGATAAAAACTGAGTTTGTAATGCTCACACCGCAAGTTACTTACTACCGTATTCAAAAAGAGGAGCGGCTTTTAGCAAAGTATCTTTATCTTGTTTTTCGTTCTTCTTTCTTCCAAAGGCAGCTTGTATCATATAGCCGACAATCCACAAGATCATATATTGGAATCCAACGACAGCGAGAGCTTCAAATACCACTAACTCCATTTTCCATACAAGAAGTAGCTGTTGAGAAATTAGAACAATTAGAAAATACTTTATCTTCTGTGTCCCAAAGGATAGATGAAGCACAAGCTACTTTAAAGTATTTGCGAGAACTAATAACAAAAAGCAAGGGGATAGGTGTGAATGTTTAACGAAGCCAACACCGTCGAAGCCTTTATCCGTGATATCCTCTGCGGTAAAGTAACCCAAACTACACCACCTCAACCCGGTTTATCCCGCACAAACCGCAAAATCAACGGTGTCGGTTGGCACTACCTCCCCTCACAAAATATTCCCCGCCAACCTCAAGAAGTCTTCGTTGAAACCTTTGTCCGCGATGCCTTAATTCGCCTCAATCCCGAAATCGCCGCTAACCCCAACCGAGCCGAAGAAGTTCTCTACCGCTTACGGGCAATATTGCTGTCAGTCCGCAGTGATGGACTGATCCGCGCTAACGAAGAATTTACCACATGGTTACGGGGCGATCGCACTATGCCCTTTGGCACTAACTACGAACACACAACAGTCCGCCTCATCGACTTTGATAACCTAGAAAATAACCAATATATCCTCACCAGCCAATATACCTACCGCGCTGGTGCAGAATCACGCCGTGCAGATTTAGTTCTGTTGGTTAACGGCTTTCCCCTGGTGCTGATAGAAGCCAAAACCCCCGTGCGAAAAGCAGTAAGTTGGGTAGATGGAGCATTGCAGGTACATGACGATTATGAAAAATACGTCCCCGAATTATTTGCCTGTAACGTCTTCAGCGTCGCCACCGAAGGCAAAGAAATTCGCTACGGTTCCATCCGAATGCCGATGGAATTGTGGGGAACTTGGCGACTAGATGATGACACACCACCCAACAGCCTTGCTGGACTCAAACAAGCGATCGCATCCCTACATAACCCCTCTGTTGTTCTCGATATCCTCAATCACTTCACATTATTTGCCACCGACAAGAAAAAGCGCCGCATCAAAATCATCTGCCGCTATCAACAATACGAAGCTGTCAATAAGATTGTTGACCGTGTGTTGGCTGGTAGACCCAGAAAAGGGTTAATTTGGCATTTCCAAGGTTCGGGTAAATCGCTGTTAATGGTGTTTGCGGCTCAAAAAATGCGGTTACAAGCACGACTGCGTAACCCCACAGTCATCATTGTTGTCGATCGCCTGGATTTAGATGCCCAAATTAGTGCCACTTTCCACGCTTCCGATATACCCAACCTAGTTAAAGCCGAAACCCGCGCAGAATTAGAAAAGCTACTCAAACAGGACACCCGCAAAATTATCATTACCACCATCTTTAGATTTGGGGAAGCTGATGGTGTCCTCAACCCCCGTGAGAATATCATCGTGCTTGTAGATGAAGCCCACCGTACCCAAGAAGGTGACCTTGGTATTAAAATGCGGGCAGCATTACCAAATGCTTTTCTGTTTGGCTTTACAGGTACACCCATTAACCAAAGGGACAGAAACACCTTTTATGCTTTTGGTGCAGAAGAAGACGAACGCGGTTATATGAGTCGCTATGGTTTTGAAGAATCGCTCCGCGACAGGGCAACTTTACCCCTACACTTTGAACCACGTTTGCTGGAAATGCACATCGATCATGATGCGATCGACCAAGCGTATGCCGAGTTAACCGGGGGATTATCCGACCTCGATCGGGAAAACCTCGCCAAAGCAGCATCAAGAATGGCGGTACTGGTCAAAGCACCTGAGCGAATAGCAAATATTTGTGCCGACATTGCCCAACATTATCAAGAAAAAGTCGCTCCCAACGGCTTTAAAGCAATGGTTGTCACCTACGACCAAGAATGTTGCTTGTTGTACCAAGCCGAACTAGAAAAACACTTACCCAAGGAAGCGCTCGAAGTCATAATTTCCGCCACAGGTAAGGACGAACGCTTTAAACCCTATCAACGCACCCGCGATCAAGAAGAAAAACTCTTGGATCGATTCCGCGATCGCAGTGACCAGATGAAGATTTTGGTAGTCACAGCCAAGTTGCTGACGGGATTTGATGCACCCATCCTACAAGCGATGTATTTAGATAAACCCCTGAAAGCACACACCTTACTCCAAGCCATCTGTCGCACCAACCGCACCTACGGCAGCCAAAAAACCCACGGTTTAGTCGTAGATTATTTGGGTGTATTTGATGATGTTGCCCAAGCGCTAGAATTTGACGAGGAAGGTTTTCAACAAGTGGTATCTGGAATTGCCACCTTGAAAAACCAGCTACCAGGAGCAATACAAAAATGCCTTGTTTACTTTCTGGGAGTAGACCGTAGCTTAACAGGTTACGAAGGACTAATTGCAGCACAGGAATGTTTACCCAACAACGATACCCGCGATGCTTTTGCGGCAGATTACAGCCACCTCTCTAACCTGTGGGAAGCAATATCACCCGACCCGATTTTGCAACAGTACGAAGTTGATTACAAATGGCTGTCCCAAATATACGTCTCCGTACAACCGACAACAGGTATGGGTAGACTGATTTGGCACGCATTAGGAGCAAAAACCATCGAACTCATCCACGAAAATATTACCGTCGAAGCGGTACGCGATGATCTCGATGAAATAGTCCTCGATGCTGAACTATTAGAAGTAGTCCTCAATTCTCCCGATCCCCGCAAAAAATCCCAGGAAATCGAGATCAAAATTGCCAATCGTCTTCGCAAACATATCGGAAACCCCCGTTTTTTGGCATTATCCCAACGTTTAGAAGCAATCAAAGAACGTCACGAACAGGGGCAAATCTACAGCGTCACCTTTCTCAAAGAATTACTCGACCTTGCAAGAGATTTGCTGATAGCAGAGAAAGATACACCCGTCGAAAAAGACGAAGACAGAGGAAAAGCAGCACTAACCGAATTATTTACAGAAGTTCGCAACGACCAAACCCCGAAAATGGTGGAACGAATTGTCAATGATATCGATGAAATCGTGCGTTTGGTAAGGTTTCCTGGTTGGCAGCAAACTAGCGCAGGAGAAAGGGAAGTCAAACAAGCATTGCGGAAAACCCTGTTGAAATATGCCCTGCATCAGGATAAGGAGTTGTTTGGCAAGGCTTACGAGTATATAAGGCAGTATTACTAAATTGGCAGGGAGGGAAATAAGCGCGATCGCTTACCAGTAACCATGCTATATAATTAATAACTAGTTTTGTCGTTTAATCCGTATACTCACAGTTTGTAAAATTTGAACAAACTCTTCTTTTACAAAGATTCATGTAATTACTATACAGAAGTTCACAGTAATACTTTTTGCTTACAACCGACATTCCGCACCCTCAACTGTCACAATCGGTTTTTACCGATTTTCATAAGGGAATAAAGCCATGTAATATACCTAAGCTCCTTATATTAACGGATAAAGCGAACTTAAAAGGCATAATTTATAGCTTACAAAATAGAATAATCTAAGTGATTATGCTATGTGACACCCTAGGGTGCGGAATGTGGGTTACAAAAAATTAGCTGATATGGATAAAGCCGATAGAGTTCGAGCTTGTTACCAACATGCTTGCTTACGCCATGTCTCAAATGACCACATGACAAACTCATCATTACGAGAGCGTTTCTCGATAAAAGATGAAAATTATTCTATGGCTTCCCGTATTATTGCTGACACAATTAATGAAGACTTGATAAAACCTTACGATCCAGACAACACATCCAGAAAACACGCCAAGTATGTACCATTTTGGGCATGAGTACCTCCATCACCTGTGTATAATTCTTATGTGACTGTCATGTGACTGAGAAGGCGAAAATAGCAGTAGATTTCAAAATGTAAATATCTTAAAACCCTTACTAGAAAGGAGTTTATGCAGCTACTTCCCTTACGATTCTTATGTGACTGTTATGTTTACAGAGAAGCAGTACAGAAAAGTTAGATTGCCCAATTTAAAGTGTATTTGTACTAATACGCCGTGAAAAATACTGACGCAAGATTCATTGAGACATCTTTTTTCTTGGTTTAGTAGTTTGGTTGATTCAACCGAAATAAAACAAGCAGGATTCAGTAAAACAGTGAGCTAGGAAATCGCAGATTGATAAGCCGATATGAGATAACGGAGGCGATCGCTCGTTACCAACTTTGATATTTTCCCCATCAACCAAACCAAAAGCAAGGCAATTTAGTTTTCCTGGCTGTTGTCC
This sequence comes from Calothrix sp. PCC 6303, assembly GCF_000317435.1. NCBI lineage: Bacteria > Bacillati > Cyanobacteriota > Cyanophyceae > Nostocales > Calotrichaceae > Calothrix > Calothrix sp. PCC 6303. The sequence goes on along the minus strand of NC_019751.1, from coordinate 3,275,896 downwards.
CATTGAGTGAAAAATTGGCAAACCAACCGACGCTTCAAAGGTTTGTAAACCCAGCACATGGGTAAGCACAAAAGAATTTGTCCCCGTCGAACTTTGTTGCTGTTCTTCCAAATGCATCAACAGTTGAGATGCAATGGCATAAGCAAGCAAAGGAGGAACGCTATTCCCTATTGCCTTGTGAGCAGCCAGCTTACTTGCCCCGAAATCGAACCAATCAGGAAAACTATGTAATCTCGCGGCTTCACGAACCGTTATCACCCTCGCATGTTCATAGTGAATAGGACGCGCTGCCGTTCGATTACCACTCCCAGCACGCAATGTTGGGGAAAAACCATCGGACACTAATCGATAAGCCCAAGTAGTCGGTTCTTTCTCTCCGGGAACAGTATCACCATACTTCTTTTGAGTCGCTGCTGTGTGTGCTGTTGCTAGACATCCACTAATCAAATTTGAGGATTTTGAAAGTTCGGGGAAGATTTTGTCCAAATATTGGGCGTATTCACCCTTTTGGTTTAATTCCCAGGTGTCGGTTTGGGAATCGATAGGAAGGTGGGATAGGTCTGCGATAGCGTCAAAGACGCTGACCTTGCGGTTCGCATCCCCAATACTAAACCTCACTTCATTTTCAGTAGGTGCAGCAACCTCACCAAACCTCGACCCCACCCAGATAGCTCGTTGCCGTTTTTGGGGCACACCGAAATCGGATGCTGTGAGCAACCATTTGGATAGGATGTAGTGTTCTTCGATGAGAGCGATCGCATTCCCGGTAATCCCAGCAAACTTCTTCCACTCAATAGCTGGAACATTCTCCATCACGAACATTGACGGATTTAGTTCTATCACCAGATTGATAAATTTGAGGACTAATTGACTGCGATCGTCATCAAGTTTTTGCTTACCAGCAACCGAAAAGCCTTGACAGGGTGGACCGCCTATTACTGCGGCAATTTCTCCGTCCCAATCTTGATATTTATGTTGAATAATGTCCCTTATCTCAGTTGCTGTAATCTCCCCGATATCTTTACATAAAACTGTCGTATCAGGAAAATTATTTTGATATAATTCTAAAACTTTGGGGTTATTATCGATGGCGATCGCTATCTCAAAACCAGCACTTCGAGAAGCCTCAGTGACCACAGATTGGAACCCTAAATCAAGACCACCAATCCCACAAAATAAACTAACCACTAATTTCTTATTTTTTGACAACATAATTCAGTCAAATAAGTAAGATTTTCTTAACTTCCCTATATTATATAATCATTTCACTGCTGTGTTACTATTATTAGTTATTTTGATGAATAAATTCATTTAATATTTCTTGCCAAAACTTGATTAATAGCCTCTAATCTTCGTTTTTGATCTAAAGCAATACAATTCCATCGCCAACGTTCCGAGAACATCGAATATTGTTGTAATCTCGTCGCGTAGTAGGTATTTTTGGGATTAGCACAAATCGAAAATAAACCGACTCGTGAATTACCAGCTTCTAATTCTCCATCTCTTCGACGAAATGCTTCAACTCTAGCCCATAAAATAGCTTCTTTCCCTTTTAATCCTTTATTTTGAGCATCAGCATATTTCTTTGGAAAAGAATCAGAAACACGAGGAGATGCTTGATTCCACTGGTCTAAATTATTGATGAATGCTTCAGTATTCTGTTCTGGATTTATGCCAGAATTTTGAAGTTTTCTCACTAATCTAGGAATACGGCTTCTAGTTCTTGTTAAGCATCCAGCATCTGCATTTACTAAGTTTGTGCCACCCCGACCTTGGTCGCTACAGAATCCGCGATTGACCTTGCGATTTCCAGGGTCAACATGATAGTAATACAACGAAGTTTTTCGTCCGTCAATTTGACAATTCCCCTCTGCCGCACATATTGCTAGCACACCGACAGAGGAATTATTAGCGAACAAACTATTGAGATTTCCTGAATATGAAGTGCTGAATTCTGAGATATTGTCGATGCTATCTGTCACTAAACTAATCGCTGGTCTACTAATAGCGAAGGCAGAAATACTTATTAATAATAAAAAGTTAGATATATCCCAGTTTTTCCCCAATTTATTGAAATACATCACGACCTAATAGAATAATAAATAAAAAATTATTGCACCCATAATTAATGTTATATATATTGGGAAAGCAGAAGCGATCGCTAATCCCAATACAAGCAAAATTAACCGTTTAACTAAAAGAGGTAGGCTACACCACAAATGAAGAAATTTCTGGATTAAATTAGGTTGCCAAGGAGCTTTAGCTTTCATATTTCCACCATGAATTAGCCAATGAGCAAACGGGCATAATGGAAGTACATCTTTCCGTAAAAAGAATTCAGGAATCAGGAGTCAGAATTCAGAATAGAATTTACATAACTTGTTAACAATCTACTAACTTCTTCTATTTGAGGCATTAATTCAGATGTATCGCCATACCCAAGGTCGTGTGAAAGAATCAAATAATATCGGCACTCTTCCAGAGAGCCTTGTGCAATGTTCATAAATCTAGCTTTATCTAAAGTTCCTTTCTTCTTAAATCCTTCTGCGATATTTGCTGGTATTGAAACTGCTGCTCGCCTAAATTGAGAAGAAAGTCCGTATGTTTCTGATTTAGGAAAATTACTTGTAAATTGATAAACTGATAGTACAAACTGATGGGCTTTTTGCCAAACAATTAAATCTTGAAATGTTCTTGCAGGTTGCCTCATTTATTCTGACTCCTGAATTCTGGCTTCTGGATTCTTATCTTACAATTCCTTGGCTGGGATAAAACTTGTTGAAAATGTGAAACTTTTATTATTTTTGTAATCCACATCTTTTTGTAGAAAACTCATAAACTCTTGATGTCCTTTGGATGTGCGTCCCACGGGACATCCTGCGCTTGCACTATCAACTAACTTTTGGTCGCTGGCACTGTGCTGATTTGCTCCGATTTGGGAATGTTCTTTTTGATCCCCCTCATCCAGCTTGCCATTACGATTTTTGTCCCGAATAATATCGACTGGTGCAACTTGAACTAATGCCAATTCACGGTTTTTATGTTTGCCAATTCGCCACGCTTTGTAATGTCCCGGTACTTGTATTTGTGCGGTTCCCTGAGAATTCATCGGCTGCTTGGTGTAATGGCTTCCCGGTTCTATAGATGCTTCCCACGCTCCAACTAAACGCGGAGTGGGGTTAACTTCAACCAAAAACCTGGAATCGTTGAATCGGTTGGGTGCATTGTCGTTTTGTATACCATTTGGAAACATGCCTTGGACGTAGAAAATGTTGTACTTTCCTTGTCCTGTGCGAATTTCCCAGTTTTGCTTTTTGGCGTAATCTACGAGTACAGCAGCAATATTTGAACTGGATTGTGGTTTATTGGAATTTGCGAAGAAATTAATACCAGCAATGCGATTGAGTTGGAGCTTAGTTTCAACCCATTGGTTGATTCCAGGGTGTGCGATCGCAGCAGCCATCACAAAAGACAACCCAAAACACAACGCACGTCCCCTTGCTTGAGCGATAAGGTGAGAGTTTGCGCTTTCCTCCAATGCTTTCAATTCTTGGTATTGAACTTCTATCGAGAGGTGTTTGAGTAATTCGTCGGCTCGAAACGGCATTTTGCATCAGGGTTGTAACTATCTAACAAGGTTTGACATTTGTTGGATTCGTCTGCTTTTGAGCTTTTCTTAGTTGGTGTAGGCGAGGATTTAGAACGAGTCAAATTTTCCAAATCAGAGCGAATATCGGTAGTTATGGTTGAAATTTGAGGTCGTAAATCTGGGATAAACGCAAATGAACCGTATCCAGATCTGACCATATCTAGAACAAAAATAAGAAAAACAGCACTCGTTATTAAGAAACTGGGAACGGGAATACTTACCCAACTTGAGCGAGGTCGGGAAAAATGGAGAGAGTGAGGTAATGTATATCCATTTGATTTATCCTGCATTTGTGGTTTACCCGTTTGATGTCCTTGTTTTCTCCATCTCACTCCCTTCCTCTCTAGTTAATTGTGCATACTCTACTTTCTCCGCACAGATTGATACCCACCATCGCCCGTCCAATTAGTTAAAGGCAAAGTTGTCGTGGGTTGCTGAGGTTGGCGAACACTGGCAGGTGGTTGTTGCCAATTATCGGAATCAACGGTTTGCAAACGCACTGCCCTATCCAAACTATCCCCTGCACCGTTAGCAACTTGTCCAAATCCATTCCAAACTCCAGTTGTTACAGGTTTACCAGCATTTACAACCCCATGTCCAAATCTGACTGCGGTTGGTGCATTCTGGGGTAATTGTCGGGGATTGCGAGTGGCAATCACTCCACCCAGGAAAAATTGAGCTACCCATCCACCAACTACTAAAGTCCCAATGCCCATGCTCCAAAAAGCAAACGATCGCCAAGGACGGAATGGATTGGAGTGATTTGCGACTGTTCCCAGGGTTGCGATCGCAGCACTTGCACCATTCTCCATCGCCGGAGTAACCCCACGACTGTAATTTTTCCCCCAATCATAGGCATTTTGAGCATTTCGACCAACACGGTAAGCGCGATTGTGCCAACGATTGTTGTGCGAATGGTGATTGGTGTAGTCATCATCAACTTCTTCATAATTAGTATCGACAAAGTTTGTATCTAGATAATTCCTTGAGCTTACCTGTGGTAAATTTGTCCTTCTGATTTGTCTGCTCACAATAATTACTCCTTACTTTGATTTTGTTACTCTCCATCTAATCCCCAGATATCCTCTTGTTCAATCAATTTTTGGCGAAATTGCTCGGTATCAATTGGGGTATCCTCGGTCATATTTTGTTTAGATGGTGGTTGGTATAAAAATTGGGGACAATATTTTTGAACAAGTTCGATGTAGTTGTATTTGTCCTTCCCATCTAACCGAGTTGCGGGTGGTCCTTGCATCCAAGTCGGGATTTCGATTCGTAACTTTTGGCGATCGCCTCCATCTGGTCTAATCAAATATCCCCACCCTGCACAGCGTTTATTACCTTCCACATTTCTATCCGTTACTGCTTGGGCATACAACCAAACTATTGCATCTTTAATGGTTTCCGATTTCCCAGCCAAAGCCTTTGCACCACCGAGCATTGCTTGGGTATCACCGTGACTAGCGAAGGATACGGACATATTCGCTTGTCTTAAAAATTGCACAACGGCTTCCCAGAATTTGGGCATCACCGAGGAATCAATAGCATCAATTTCGCTGGAATAATTGGACATTTCATCCAGGGCAAGGTTCAAATGGTAGTCATCAAACGGTTCGTATTCTTTCGTTTCGTCACCAGCTTCAGCAATTCTCCAAAACGCAATACGAGTAAATTCGCGGATAGCGTTGGTTGCTTCGAGGAAATTGTAACCCCGTCCAAAAACCTTAATTCCCTTCCAATGCTGACCCTTTGCAAAGGGATTAACCATCCATACCAAATGCCCCAACTTGATATGCTCGGCAATTAAATAACCAAGTTTGGAGGTTTTACCGCTTCCCTTTTCCTTGCCAACAATACCCACTGTGTTCTCGTAAACCAAGGATTTGACTGGAGCATATTTATCTTCAGAATTGGCTTGTGGTTGAAATTGGCTGACAGAATCTATCCTCTCGTTAGGTAAATCCAAGGGGAATCCACCTGTTTGGTAGAAATTTGGAATTTGTTTTGGAGAAGAAGAATTATTTGGTGGTTTGCTTTCCTCATTGCTTTGGTTATATGGGATGCCATGATTGCGATCGCCTGAAGGTGAACGTTTCAAACCATCGCTCTGTATATCAGAGATGGGTTGAGAATTATTTGGGTAATAAGCTGGATTTGGTATTAAACTTTGACCAGAAGACAGCAAAAGCTGTGGTTTTTGACCAAGGTGTTTTTTACTGGCTAATTCCCAAAAGACTAAACTTGAGGTTCCGAATATAGCGATCGCACTCCCACCAAATCGTAAAAAAGACTTAGCAGGTTCTGGCATCTCAATCTCTACAGTTTGCTGTTGAGTAGAGTACGGCGTTACCGATTGCTGAATAGTGCTACTACTAAAGCTACTGGTAAACATCCAACCACCTAAAAACAAAGGAATAGGAGAAAATATCAATTTACTTATCATCTTGACCCCCTGTTGGTTTTGGCGAGGGTTTATCTTGAGTCTGTTTTGAAGTATTTGGATTAGCTGGTATTGGTTCGGGTTTATATTGTTGATAATCCGAAATTTCCGCCTCCGAAGGACTTGCTTTATTTCCAAACCAATCGGTTTTTTCTAATTCCGATGCAACTGGACTTAATCCCTTAACCCTCAGTGCTTCTAGTCTCGCAGCTTTGACTTCAGATAGAATTTTGCGGATATTTTGAGCCACTGTGACCAAATCAAATCTTTGTGTGGTTTCCCTTCTGCTGTTAGAGATGATATTCAATTTAGTCAAACCACTCGCAGCCAACTCGGCAGAATCAATGGGAATTGTCACCCACAAACCTGTGCTGGGGTCAACATATTTTAATTGAGCTTCTTTACCAGATGCACCAAGATTAATTCGTTTTAAAGCCTCAATTTCTGAGTTGTAATTAATTAGTTCTTCATGCTGGTTGTATGCGGGATTTTGAGGGTTATTAAGACTTGCGATAATACGATTGCGATATCTCGCACCCGCTTCTAAGGTAGCTGCTTGTAATAATCCGGGATTGCTAACCATGCCTGAGTTATTATCATCACGAGTCAAATACTCTCGGAAGTTGTTGTCAGTTTGCTCCAGATTTTGGGATTTTTGCAATAACGCTTGCTGTGCTTCCTGTTCAGGAGTAAGTTCTGTTGAACGTTGACCAGCTAATATTGTTGCGATCGCACCAATTAAAACCGATATTATCGTCGCCACAAATATCGATACCAACCAAGGATTAGTTAGCAAAGAATCCAAACTACCCGATTTGATGATGTCGATTAGTCCTGATGTTGCAGCAGGTCCTTGTGTTTGCCCAAGCGGATTCGGCACCCAGACTTCATCAAAATCATCGAGGTTTTGTTGATTGTTTTGATAGTTTGACGGTGGATGTTGGGATTGCATCATTCCTCAAAATCTCATAAAAAAGAATTCAGAAGGCAGAATCCAGAAATCAGAATCAATCAGGTGCGGATACTTAATGGAATTTTGCTAAAACCTAATCACAAAAGGTAGATTTTTCAAGCCATCTATTTACCCACTGATTGCACAGAATACCCAAGCTGTATTCTGACTACTGACTCCTGAGTTCTTTGGAGAGAATCTCCTTTCTGTAGTGCCGAAGAATTACTGCTGCGAAAATACTTCCTAAAATAACCCCACCAATCCCAGCAGCCATAATCTTGAGAAAAACAGGTTTGGGAGGGGATGCGATCGCAACTGTAATCGTCGCAACAGTACTTGTCGTTGTTATTGCCGCAATAATTGCAACTGCTCCCCCTTCGGTCATAAAGTTAGTGATGGTTTGGCGATCAGTGATTACAACTTGATTAATTGTTGGTGCTAATATTTGTACAGTCTGGGTTGCCAATTTTGGAGCAGCATCAACTATTTCTTCGATGACGGGGACTGTGATGTATTCGTTTTTTCCACCGATGGTAGGGATGCTTGCTTGGATGCTGCTAACATCGGGTGTTCCCCTTTTCCCCAATTCACCGAAGTTCCCAAAAAATTGCGTTCAAACTCCGCTTCAATATCTCCAAAAACATTATCAAAACCACCAACTGTTTGATTTTGATGAATTTCAGATTCTCCCACCCCATGCATGATTAAGTCCTGAGTCTGACGTAGAAAGGCTTCTCTAAATAGTGCATAGCCAACTTGAGAAATTGACTCCGATTTCAGAAGTAATTGGTACAAATCGAAATGGTAGCTACCAGGATTTAGTTGTCGTGGGTCAACACCAATCCGTTGTTGGAAAAACTCATTCAAATTGAACCTATCACCCATTACTTGCTGTTGGGTTTGGGCTTCACTTTTCACATTCAACAATTCTTGAATACCCTCGGCAATACTCATACTCTTTTCTTTACAAGCTGCAATGAATGCCTTTACCTTGAGGAAGCTTTCATTGCTAATTGAGTTATCGGCGATGGCAATATCTAAAACTTGACAAATCGCTTTGCAATCGGAAATTGAAATTTCAAGCTGCTGCACTGCTGTTGACAGATTCATTGCTTTGTTCCTCTTTTAATTTTTCAATTAGAATTTTGACGAAAAAATAGTCTTGCTCCTCTAGCGTTAAAAACTCAGTCAGAAATTTAGACAACTCAGTGCGCCTAACTTCTCGCACGTATAATTTCAAGCCTCCCCTACAGACTACTTCTTCTAGATAGTCTTCTTGGCTGACTCTCAAAAATTGATTTGCTACATAAAAATAAGCCAATAATTCTAAATCTAGGCAACTAAAAAAACTTCTTCGTTTGGGGATTGTAATATCAGCAAAACGACACCAGTTCCGAATTGTCGTGGTACTGACAGAAACTTCTTGAGCTAAGGATGATTGGGTATAAAGCCTTTGTACATATCTCATGAATGAAACTACAAGTTCTTTTAAATATGACCTTCTGTTGAAATGAACAGACTGTTCTATTGAGTTACAATCTGTGCTGGATTCACAACACTTTTATTAAACAATCAATTGTCATATTGAATGCAAATATTCTCGTAAATTTTCGGTAATCGGTAAGCAAAATAAAAGCACCAAAGCTAAAAACTTTGATGCTCTCCTTGCTTTTATGAAAAAGAACTCAGGAATCAGAAGGAATGATTATTACAACGACCTCCTAGAAGGATGTAAAACCCGCTCCTTCTAGAAGATATTTAATTGGGAGAGGTCAGAATACTCTTCCAATTTCTTATTCTGACTTCTGAATTCTTCTTTATTTATGAATTGCTAATTATTAGGTAAATTATCAGGGTCAACTCCGATAGAGCGTAAATATTGTGCTAACTGTTCAGCTCGTTGTTTTTCTTGCTCGGCTCGTTGTTGTTCGTTCTCTGCCCTTTGACTTTCTTGTTGGGCAATTTCATCTGCCATTAAATAGCGATCGCCTTGTCCGTTATACCAAGATAAAAATTCCTGTTGAATTCCACCAATAACACCTTGATGTCGTCCAATTCCTAAACCTACTTCTGGCATCCATAATGGTTCACCAATTTGTAGTCGATAATTCTCATCTATCAATTTGTAAATTTCAAATGGTTGATGTCTATCGCGCAACCAAAATTCTGGATTATAAATAATGTAGTAAAGTACGCCGAGTTTCCGATATATTTCTAATTTTTCGTCGTATTCGTCCCCTGGAGTGTGGGATACCATTTCTAAGGCTAATATCGGTACTACCTCGTTTTCTTCCCAAACAGCATAGCTTCTGCGGGATTTTCCACCTTTTTTGCGTTCCACTCCCAAACTCAAAAATCCATCTGGAACCACGGGTACTCTTGGATTAACCCCTGTCGTGTGGTAGATTGCCATGTCTACACCAAAGTACCAATCTGTGCGGTCAGCCCAAATCGAAGTTAGTAAGAATAGTAAAATGTTGGGTAGAAAATTTTGGTCCTCGTTATCCACTGGAATATCGTCCGAACAGGCTAATTCTTCGGTGCTTGGTAGTATTACCGTTTTTGATTTATCTGACAGCATAGCTGACACAGGTGGGTACTTTATCCTTACATTATAGATGACTGGTGATTCTGGCATATTAATTAATAAGTAAAAATCCAAATATACTTAACTTGATATTTAGAGCGATCGCTTGAGTTTAAATATTTTTCATATCGTGATTAACCAATAAAAAAGAAGAACTCAGAAAATCCCAACGTCTATACGTTGAAAGTTTTAAGTTGGAGTTTCAATCTCCATCTTAAAACTAAACTTCTTCCATCTTCCCTCTTCCTCCTTCCTTAATTGAATCTGGCTCCTGACTCCTGAATTCTATTGTGATAAATTGGGATTTAGTTGAACTGAAGTGACGAAGGAGATTATTGAAATGTGCCAAATAGCACGATAATAGACTAGTTTTATTTACATGATGCGATCGCCCTGGATCAAGGATGATTTGCAATTGAGGTCTACGACATTAACCTTGCTTCGGGTTAATGCTAAGTAATCTTTCAGCCAAGTGCAGCTTTTGGCTAGTAAATCATCTAAATTCAAACTCCATAAAATTAAGCTACCCTTGCTAGTAGCAGTTACTAAGGTTTGACCATCTGGACTGAAACTAATACTTGTTACTTCATCACCAGCATTAAGAGTAAACATGAGAGTGCCATCGTTTTTCCAGAGGTTAACTGTTCCGTTCCTACTACTAGAAGCAAGGGTTTTGCCATCTAGACTAAAAATAACGTTGGTAACATCGCTGTTATGTTCCGATAAAGATTTAATGAGAGTCCCATCATTTTTCCAAAGTTTGACTGTGCGATCGTCACTGCTAGAAGCAAATATTTTTCCATCTGGACTATAACTAATCTGCGTTACTGCCTTTGTATGTCCTGTGAAACTTTTGACCAGAATGCCATCAGTTTTCCCAAGTTTAATTTTGTAATCATCGCTACTGCCGAAGGCAAAACTTTTACCATCGGGGCTGAAACTAACGCTGGTAATTCCACTGTTATTTCTAGTGAGATTTTTCAGCAGTTTTCCATCAGTTCTCCAAAGTTTTAATGTGTAGTCACTACTACTAGAAATCAAAGTTTTACTATCAGGACTAAAACTGATGCTAGTTATCTCGCTTTTTGGATCTTTTATAATTTTAATAATTTTACCATTTTGCCACAGCTTAAGAGTGCCACTGTCATCAATAAAAGCAAGTATTTTTCCATCTGGACTAAAACTAACATTTGTAACTGGCTTATCGCCATTAATAATAATCTTGATAGGTGTGCCATCTGGTTGCCAAAGTTTAATTTTCCCGTCACCACTTCCAGAAGCAATTATTTTTCCATTTGGGCTAAAACTAACACTTTCTATCCAACTGTTATGTCCATTCACGCGAATGATGGGTTTAGGTTCTAGTTGCCATAGCTTGATAGTTTTATCTTCACTTCCAGAAGCGATCGCTTTCCCATCTCTGCTAAAACTTAAACTCAAAATTGAATCAGTATGACCATTAAGGGTGGTGATTAAATCACCATCACCATTTAACTTCCACAGTTTAATTGTTTTGTCGCCACTAGCAGAAGCAATTATTTTATCATTTGGGCTGAAAGCTATACTATTAACTGTCTCGCTATGTCCAGTCATAGTTTGAATCAGCGTTCCATTCAGTTCCCACAATTTTACATTATTTCCACTACCAGAAGCAATGTAATTACCATTGGGGCTAAAACTGACAGTATAAACTCGACTTTTATCCCCATTTATGGTTTTAATTAGTGTACCATCTAGGTTCCATAATTTTATTGTAGTGTCATCACTGCCAGAAGCAATTATTTTGCCATTTGGACTGAAATTAACTGTACGAACTGAAGCTTTATGCCCTATTAATGTTTTAATTAGTGTGCCATTTAGATTCCATAGTTTAATTGTATTGTCGTTACTGCCAGAAGCAATTATTTTACCATCTGGGCTAAAACTAATGCTAGAAACCGAACCATTATTAGTATGTTTGATAATTTTAACGAGTGTGCCATTAAGTCGCCAAAGTTTTATATTTCCGCCTTCATCTCCAGAAGCAATTATTTGTCCATCTGGACTAAAAGTTATGGTATTAACTGAACTGCCATGATTAATAGTTTTAATGAGTCTGCCATCTCGTTGCCATAGTTTTATAGTTCTGTCATCACTTCCAGAAGCAATTAACCTTCCATCTGGGCTAAAGCTAACTGTTCTAACTGGCTTTTGATGTCCTTCTAACTGATTTTTTTCACTAATATTACTCAAAATATTAACTAAAGCAGAAACTGGGCTAGTTGTAGGATAAGCAGCTAAAGAACTGTTATTTTTTATCAATGATTTTAAATTTACACTAGCTTGCATAGCTGAACGCAAGCCATCTATCTGATTAGAATTGAACTTTTTTAAAGCATTTTCACTAGCTTTATCTATGCGAATAGTTTCTTGGGTTGTTTCAAGTTGGTTTTGGGTGTAGATACTGACAACAATTGCTATGGTAATACTTATACTAAATACTATACCTCCTAACAAAGATATTCGTTTAGCTTTTTGGTAGGCTTGAGCTAAAATTTGATTAGTTTTTCGATCTTGTTCAGTTTGACTTGCACCTAAAAATTGATAATCTTCATCACTTAATCGTTTGCCATCTGCCCAAGCTAAAGCATCTGTTAATGTATTGCCTTGTAGTAAATAAGTAGAATGACGTTGAGATTTTAACCATTGGTTAAGGGCTGCGCTATAAGGGCGCAGATAATCTAATTTATACTTAACCCAATTGGGATTAAATATGGCTTTGTAAATCGGGTTATATACTTGTAAAAAGCCATTTTTTTTGACTACTAAACCAGAGAGTCTTAATTCGGTTTGTTCGTCACTTTCATCGGCGGTCAGGTCTACGGAGAGAAAAATTTGCTGATATAATCCTAAAAGGCGAATTGCTCTACTTTCATCAGCTAGAATGCGATCGCGTATTGTCCTGAGATGTTCTGGTTCGTCCTGAGATTCCCAGTTATTGATAATATACTGTTTGATTAATTGTTGAATATCGGGGTTATTTTCTGGGCATTGTACAATTAAGCTGCACACTTTTTGAGTTAAAAAAGGCTGTCCTTCTGTCCAATATAAAACTTGTTGTAAAATCTTTTCGGGATGGTTGACTTTTTCCTGTAAACCTCGGATTAAAGCATCTTTGGCTTCAGCAAAGGTAAATCCGGTTAATTCAATTGAACGTCCGATATTAAAGGGGGTGCGCCCTTTATCTTGAATTAAATCTGTAGGGCTAGCTACTCCTAATAAGCAAAAGCTTAAACGCTGATATTCTGGATTTTCAGAACGGAGATTATAACAAGCGCGAATAAAAGCAAAAATATCATCTTTAAAAGGAATTTTTATTAAGCTGTCAATTTCATCAATAAAAATAACAATATTTTGGGATATATTGACAAATAGTACAGATTCAATTATTTTCTTGAGGCGCTGGACTTCAGTTAAGTGTTCGTGCTGTTTCCACCAAGCATTAAAATCTAATTCTGAATCTAGTTCTAAACTATTTAATATCTCGTATGCTATGCCTTTATACCACTGTTCTAAGCTGATATGAGTGCCTAGTATAGTCATATCAATAAAGGCACATTTGATACCTTCTGAACGGAGTTTTTTTCCAGTTCTGATTCGCAGGCTAGATTTTCCCATTTGACGGGAGTTAAAGACGAAACAATATTCACCTGCTTTTAAGAATTCAAAAAGTTGGTTATCTGCTTGGCGAGTAACATAGGTGCGATCGCTATAATTTAAGCTCCCACCTACTTGATAATAATTTGCTGCTGGCATAGGTTGAGGTTATTGTTAAGTGTAGCAATCTTAATAGATTGCTATATCTAAGGCTGTAAGTGTGTAATCAATGATATTCCTACTACTCTGATTCTCTCCTAAGAAATAGTACCAAATTTTTCCATTAAAAAGGCTTTATCGACTGTAAAAACTGGAGAAATATTAACTACATACACTTAAAGGCATTTCAGGACAAGGAAATAGGGATTCGAGTAATCATAACTTTTGTAAGTTACTTAACACATTTTGAGCCTCTTGATACCCTTCTTGATTGTCTTGCTGCAAGTAGATTTGAACTGCTTTTTGAATATCTGTGATAGCTTTTTGATAGTCTTTAAGTTCTTTATAAGCTAAACCACGATTGTAGTAGGAATCAGCATAATCAGGCTGTAATTCCAAAGCTTTGTTGTAATCTAAAATTGATTGCTGATAATTTTGTGAGCGGAAATAAGCTAATCCTCGGCTATTATAGAAAATCGGATTATTAGGTTGAAGATTAATAACTTTAGTGTGATTATCAATAGCATTTTGATAATCTTTTATCCCTAAGTAAGCTTCAGCTTGTTTGATGTAAGCTGTAATCTTTATGAAGTAGGGAAAATGATTTCCCTCAAGGTTAGCTTTATTATAATCAGCAAAAGCTTTTTCATAATTCTTTATTTCTAAGTAAGCTTCGGCTCTAGCAAGATAATTGTAAAGTTCAAGCTGTATTGCATAGGGTTCAGGCTGTATCGCAATAGCTTTGTTGTCATCAGCAATAGCTTTATTATAATCAGCAAAAGCTTTTTCATAATCTTTTATTTCTAAGTAAGCTTTAGCTCTGGCAATATAATTATTGTCATCATCAGGCTCTAGCGCAATAGCTTTGTTATAATCAGCAAAAGCTTTTTCATAATTTTTCACTTTTAAGTAAGCTTTAGCTCTATCTATGTAATAAAAAGAAGATATAGAGCTAAATTTAGCAATATTTTTGGTATAAATTTCAATGGCTTTATTATAGTCAACAAAAGCTTTTTCATTGTCTTTCACTTTTAAGTAAGCTTCTGCTCTCTCTATGTAATACCAAGATTTTTCAGAATCAAATGCAATAGCTTTGTTATAGTCAACAAAAGCTTTTCGGTAGTTTTTTAGCAAAAAATAAACATTCGCCCGACCCATATAAAACTCAGACTCTTGAGGAGCAATTTCAATGGCTTTTGTATAATTAGCAAGCATATTTTTATAATCTCCACTTCTCTGAGAAGCTTCAACTTTTGTAAGATAAGGTTCAGGGTTTTTTGACGCTAATTCAATTAAGTATTTCTGGACACGCTTGTATTCTTCCTGATTGCTCCTATTATATTTTAAAATCTCGGCAGCTTTATTAAAATCTTTAATAGCTTTTAAGTAATCTTGTTGATTTTTGTAAGCTAACCCTCGATTTACATATAATGACCATTCCTTCACACATAGTAAGTCACTAAAGGTACATTTTACTGCAAATGATGATATATTCTTTTCCTTTTCCATAATTTCAATCGCCTTAGTTAAATCAGCGATCGCATTTTTGTTATCCTTCAACTCTAAAGAAGCAGATCCTCGGTGAAAGTAAAGGTCAAAAACATTGGGATTTTGTTGAATGATTTTTGTCAAATTGACAATTGCTTTTTGGTAGTCCTTATAATTTAAGGAAGTTTTAACTATTTTCAAGCGAGTTTCTTCGTATTTATACTTTTTTGTAGAATGCATGAGCCAAGCTTGTTGTGAATTAGGTAAAGCTGGCAAATTATCATAAATTTCAATAGCTTTGATATAATCAGCAAGTGCATTTTGGTAGTCTTTCAATTCCGAGTAAACATCACCTCTCTCTATGTAATAGGTAGGACTATCAGAAATATTGTTAAGAACTTTTAAATCAGTATAATAGGTAGGATTATCAGAAATAATGTTAATAGCTTTAGTGTAATCAGTGATGACTTTGTTGTAATCTTTTACTTCTAAGTAAGCTTTAGCTCTTTTGCGATAACGCTCAGGATTTTTGGGATCAACTTCGATAGCTTTTGTATAGTCAGCAAAAGCATTTTGATAATCTTTTAATGTCCAGTAAGCCTCTGCTCTTTTGAGATGAAGCTCAGGATTTTTGGGATCAACTTCGATAGCTTTTGTATAGTCAGCAAAAGCATTTTGATAATCTTTTAATGTCCAGTAAGCCTCTGCTCTTTTGAGGTAACGCTCAGGATTTTTGGAGTCAACTTCGATAGCTTTTGTATAATCAGCAAAAGCATTTTGATAATCTTTTAATGTCCAGTAAACCTCTGCTCTTTTAAGATAACGCTCAGGATTTTTGGAGTCAACTTCGATAGCTTTTGTATAATCAGCAAAAGCATTTTGATAATCTTTTAATGTCCAGTAAGCCTCTGCTCTTTCGAGGTAGTTTTCAGAATTATTCGGCTCTAATTCAATCATTTTTTGATAGTCAGCAAAAGCTTTTTTGTAGTCTTTTAATTCTAAGAAAAATTCAGCCCTAACATTGTAGCTATAAGGATCTATTGGCTCTATCTCAATAATTTTGTTATAATCAACAAGGGCTTTTTCATACTCTTTCATTTGTCGGTAACTAAAAGCTCTCCAAAAATAACAATCAAAACAGCTAGGAATAATATCAATAGCTTTAGTAGCATCATTTATCGCGTTTGGATAATCGAAAAAATTCATATAAACCCGACTCCTTATCATATATAGATTAGGATTTTTGGGATCTACTTCAATAGCTTTGTTAAGATCGGCGAAACCTTTAGATTTCAATTGATAATTTTTAGACTTGAAATAAACTTCAGCCCGGTTCAGGTAACGTTTAGGATTGTCAGAGTCAAGTTCAATTGCTTTAGTACAATCAGAAATTGCTTTTTGCTCATCATCTTCTTGATAAGCACTACATCTAGTGTTATATAAATCGGGATTTTTAGGGTCAATTTCAATAGCTTTGTTAAAATCATCAAGTGCATCTTGATATCTGAACATTCCTTGATAAGCATAACCTCTCCAAATGTAATTCCAAGGATCATGAGGTTCTATTTGAATAGCTTTCTTGTAGTCAGCCATTGCTTTTTCATTCTCTTCCAAATCTTGATAAGCTCTAGCCCGTGTGATATAACGCTCCGGGTTGTTTGGATCTAATTCAATGGCTTTCTTGTAGTCAGCCATTGCTCTTTCGGTATCTTTCAATTCTTGATAAGCTTCAGCCCGTGTGATATAACGTTCTGGATTTTTTGGCTCTAATTCAATAGCTTTCTTGTAGTCAGCCATTGCTCTTTCTGTATCTTTGACTTCTTGGTATGCTATGGCTCTGTTGATATAAAGTTCAGCATTGCTAGGCTGTAATGTAATCGCTTTTTTGAAATCAGCAAACGCTTTTTGATTCTCTTTTCTTTCTAAATAGGACGAACCTCTGATGAAATAATAATTAGGATTATTAGGCTTGAGTTCAATTGCTTTCTTGATATCATCAAAGGCTTTTTCATAATCTTTAAGTTTCCAATAAATTGCACCTCGAAGAATATATCCAATAGCATAAGAACTGGTATCAATAAATTTCTTACTTTCATCAAGAGCTTCCTGATAGCGTTCTAATTCTATAAGGATTGCAATCCGTAATGGATAAAATGTAAAACTTGACTTTATTTTACCTACCGGATCAGATTTAGACTTTGACTGTATTTCAATTGCTTTATCAATAGCTTTTAGTGCCTCTGGGTATTTTTTCAAATTAAATAGTAATGAACTTTTGATCCGCCAAGCTTGAGTAAAATTAGGCTTGAGTTCTGTAGCTTTGTTAAATTCAGCCAGAGCTTCTTTTGATTTTCCTTGAAATGATAAAATCGAGCCTCTAAGGTAATAAGCTTGATAAAGCTTAGGGTTAAGATTTATCGCTTGGTTAAGTGGAGTAAGTGAATCCTCAATTTTCCCTGAACGTAATAGTTGATTGCCATAATTGAGCCAATCTGCCTCACTTGCATCTTTTAGAGGATGTTTTAAAGTCAATAACTGATTGAAAATAGCCTTGACTTCTGTTTCAGAAATCTCATTGGGAACAAAGGTTTTTATATCTTCAGGCTTAATTTTAATTCTTACTTCTTTGACTCGACCTAAAAAGGTACTGATAGGAATTCCAAAACTGAAAATACCAACAGAAACCTCTTGATCTTGTATATACTCATTATCAGATGCAGCATTAATGCCGACTACACGACCTAGACGATCAAGAATGGGTCCGCCACTCATTCCCCGGTGAGATAGATTGGTGTAAAGCAGTTCATAGCCCCCAGTTAAAGTAGTAGGATCTTTCGTGAGTACAGATGTAAGTTCTTGACTGAATACTGCCCCAGCCGTCAATATTCGCTTAGGTGTTCCTGTGTTTACACCTGGAAAACCAGAGACAAAAATTAATTGTCCTTTATTTAAAATAATGTCATAGTCTCCCAATGTGGCGACTATGTAGTTTTTTTCCTGAGATTGAAACTTCACTACTGCTAAATCCACCCCTTCCAGAGGGGTAATCGCAGTAGGTTGTACCGGATATTGTTGCCCATCATGAGTGACAATAGTATATTGATCTGAATCTTTAAACACATGAGCCGCAGTTAAAACATAATAAGTCTGTCCTTCATTCGCAATAATTACCCCAGAACCATTACCATTTTCCTTCTTGCTAGCATCAATCCGCACGGTAATTTGTTGGGCAATCTTATTTACCTTATCTACATCTGCAACTTTCCCAGTGTAGGTTGTAAGATTGGCGGTAGTTTCCTGATTATCTGGTTTTGGTTTGGGTATAATCGCTATTAATTGCGGTGCAACTTTAGCTAAAGTGGCAATCGGTACAGCAAAACTTGACTCTCTCAATTCTGCTAATGCAGTTTCATTTGGTTTTGTGCCATCTTGATAAACATAAGCATCATTTAAAATTGCTGCCGCACCCATTCCAATCACACCAATTAATTTACCTTCTCGATTTAATACTGCACCTCCACTCATCCCTTGTACTGTTTCATTGGTGTAACCAATTTGATAGCCACCAACTAAAGGTTTATCTGCAATCAACGAAATTTTACCAGCCGTAAAACTTAAATTTTTTTGCTCAAACGGAAACCCAGCCGTATAAACTTCTTGATTTTCAGCTAATGCTGATGAGTCGCCTAAACTAGCAATCCTATAATTAACTGTTGCTTGAATTTGCAACACAGCTAAATCGTTACCTTTTAAAGAATCGCCCTGATTAATTAAACGTGCTTGATAAACTTTGCCATCAGGGGTTTGAATCCGAGAAGATTCACCACGATTGACAACATGAGCATTAGTTAAAACGGTGTAAGCTTGTCCATTTTTAGCGATTAAAATGCCCGAACCGCGACTATCTCCGGCATAGACTTTGACAGTAATTGCTTGTGCTATTTGACGTAAATTTTCTGAACTAACTTGGTCTGTAACTAAAGCAGAAGTTTGGCTTTTTGATTTAGAATTTGATAATTGAGCAGTAGCGATTGGGAGGAATAATAGAGTGCCGATGGTTGCAATTAGAGAGAGAATAAAAGGCTTTTTCATGTTTGTTTAACTGGTATGGTAAATGAATACAGGACTTACGCAACTGGCATATTATTTTTATCTCGTAATGAGGACTAAAGTACTCAAAATAAGGGATAGAGCCGCTTACTACAGATAAAAAACTTTCACTTTTTGTAACACTTGCGTAAGTCCTAGAATATTTTTTCGCAAGACTATTTTTCTACTGGAGCATTGCGTAAAAACTCCTCAATATCAATTTGATAGTAAACTTGAGGAATCCCAGAACTATGCTTGATCGGTCCTACTTGACGAGCGTCCAAAATATCCTTTAATTCGTTGAGTATTCTCAATGAATTTTCTTCTGGGCGCAAGGTCATCAGAACAGTTTCACAGGCACCGCCGTATTCTTTAGCGGTGCAAATCACTGGTTTACCCTTGACTTTACCATTGGTGATCAGGTTGAGAGTTTTATTATCAAAAGCTTGTTGAAAACGGGATGATACGTCTTGGCATCGGTCTTGAGGAGAGTAACCACCTAAGTTTTTTACCCATCGGATTACAGCCGTTTTCCCTCTTGATGTCCAAGCAAAGGTAGTGGGAAAACGGCGATCGCTCTGTAGTTCATAACTTTGATTGCAGATAAACTTAACTTGGCTTTGGGCTGTGCTTGGAGGAATAGCAGATATCAATCCAATAACAGTAATAGTTGCGACAACTAAAAGACCAGTGGGTGATTTCTTATTCATTACTTTATCTCCGTTAGGTTTAATCATTTTTGGTGCTGTTTTTATACTAATACCTGACATTAGAATCTCTGAAAATGTGCAGATAATTTCACCGATTTACTATTAAGTTAGTCTGGGTATGAAAATTCTTTCACAAGGTAGGATGCTTAGGAAGTACACCCTAAAAAATATATTTATTTAAGAGTTGCTCGGATGCTATATTTCCCTGATTCTCCGCGTTCAAAAGCATTAGCAACTACCAAATAAATTCCATCTTCCGGCAAAGTAGCTACCAATCGAGCATTAAAATTATTAGGTGAGATATCATCGTTTTGTTCAATGACCTTTTCTTGATTAGCTGATACCAAAAATAAAGACGGATCTATTTGGTTGCTATTCATTTCAATCGTCACCTGTTGACCTGCTCGACCTGCAAAGGTGTAAACCTGATAATAAGTATTATTCGGTAGCACACTATCACCACGTTTTAAAGTTGCTGTCACAGTTTCACCATCAACAGGTAAATTTCTATCGCTTGTCTTGTCACTGCTGCGAGGTTGTGGTTGTTGTGCGACTAAAGAACTGTCACTCTGCTGTAGTGCGACTAAAAAAGTTTGCACCTGATCGACTGCGATCGCTATGCCAATACCTGCGTTACTCTTACCACTAGGATTGATTAATAAAGTATTGATTCCCATTACTTCTGCTTTAGAATTAAGCAGTGGTCCCCCAGAATTACCAGGATTAATCGCTGCATCGTGTTGAATCCAGCCTCGTTTGCGATCAATCCGACTGACTATCCCACTGGTAAAACTATTCTCTAAACCAAAAGGCGACCCGATCGCATACACCGACTGTCCCACTTTCGCTATTCCAGGTGCAGCTAAACGTAGGGTGGGTAAACGGCGGCGATCACGAATTTTTAAAGCGGCTAAATCTAAACCTTCTCCCTGAAAACCAATCACATCAGCTACAACTTCTGTTTCATCTTTCAAAATCACCGTCACAGTAGCGGGAGCATTTTCGAGAACGTGAGCATTAGTTAAGACTAAACCATCAGGAGAAGCGATAAAGCCACTACCAACAACATCACCATGCTTGATAGTTACTACGGCGGGACTGGCTTTTTCATATACTGCTATGCGAGTTTGTTCTTCAGACCTTTGTGCGACAACAGAGGTCGATCTTTTCCCTTGTGCCATGACAGGTTTTAATTCTGCAATTCCTAAAGTGTGAGTAATAATCTGTGTTCCTCCACCAACTAGGAAACCCGTCAAACTTGCCGATGTGATAACCTGTAACAATTTTCTGTTCATGTTTTGATATTATTAAAATGACTTATGAGCGTTGAAATTATGTTAATTTATTACACACGCCTAACTAAAAAAATGAAGAAAATTTCACATGTCCGCCTAAATTGTTCTCTAATGTGAATAAAAATTCACGTTTATGTAAATTCAGATTTTTTGATATTATAAAGTATAATTGCTAAGTCATATAATTATGAATAAAAAAGATTTTGACAGGATTTATGCTAAAGTTTTAACTCCTACTCAAAAACAGGTACTAGAGCTATTTATACAAGGTCTAACAGATCAAGAAATAGTCAATAGCATCGGTGCTAATGATCGAACCCTTGCCATTAAGCATATTAAAAATATCTGTGAAAAATTCCAAATAAATAATCCTGGTAATTGGAAAGATAGTTTAGTAGAGTTATTTATTAAATATCAACCTGAATTAGTGCATCCAAAACTTTTAGAAAAGTACGGCTATAGTTCAAATCCTGATTTACCTCAAGGTTCAGAGCCGCTCAAATCACCGTATTATATAAAGCGGGATGATTGTGAATCTGTCTGTTATCAACAAATTCAGAAACCAGGAGCGATGATTCGGATTAAAGCTCCAAATAAAATGGGAAAAACGTCTCTGATTAAAAGAATAATTGAGCAAGCTAAAAATGAAAATTATTATGTTGTAGAATTAAATTTGAGCCAGATTGACAGATACCAATTAACTGATACATATACTTTATTGCGGGGATTTTATGCTTATTTTAGGTCAGAGTTTCCTGCTGCACCTAGCTTAGATGAATGGGATAAGGATCTACCCAGTAAAATACACTGTACTCGTCTGTTTCAAAATTTATTAAGAAAGTTAGAGCAAAATTTAGTTTTAGTTCTTGATGAAGTAGATATATTATTTGAATATCCAGAAATATATCGAGACTTTTTTCCCATGTTGCGATACTGGCATGAAAGAGGTAAAGAATCTGAAACTTGGGAAAAGTTGCGATTAGTAATCTCTCACTCGACACAATATTATGGACAATTAGATATCAATGAATCTCCTTTTGGTAATGTGGGTTTAGTGATTCAATTAGAAGAATTTAGCCCAGAACAAGTGAAAATTTTAGCACTTCGTCATTTAGTTACTGAAGAAGATACTATTTCCATTATGAAGATGGTAGGAGGGCATCCATATCTAGTGCGATTAGCTTTTTATCATCTATATTATCGCCATCTCACCGTCAAACAACTAATTGAAGAAGCACCTAATGATGGAGGAATATATCGACAACATTTAATGGAAATTTCAAAAATTCTCCAGCCTAATCGAGAATTATTATCAGTTTTTAAACAGATAATTAATCAACAAGTTGTAGATTTAGCTACAAAGACTATAGAAATTTATAAATTAGAGGGAATGGGATTAATTAAACAAGGGGGTAATGGGGTAAAAGTCAGATGTAAATTATATCAGCTATATTTCCGCGATCGCTTGTATGTATAACTACTACTAGTTTAGTCATTCTCAGTTCGCTACGACAATAGCAGAGGTGTACTAGAATTCTTCCTGAATTTATAAGGGTTTCAGCACCGCATCCATTAAAAATTGAAAGCAAAAAATAATGCTTGCGTTCAAAATTTAGGTTCTACGATTGGAGGTAGAACGTAAGAATGGGACTTCTGGCTAGTACATTGTTAGTACACCTTAACAGGGGTAGGTTTGAGTCTTGTATTGCAAGCGATCACTGTCAAGCGGCTGCTGCTCGGCATTTAATTTGAAATAGAAACCAGGACTATAAAAGCATTACAGACACTGAATTGTTTGATTTAGGTGCGTGATAGCTTACCCTACAGGAAGCTGACGCAACGGAGCATGGCAGCACATAAAAAAATTAGAAACTATTTTTATTAATTAAGTATAAAATATAACAACTATATACTTAATATAATCTATCCCATTTTCCTCACAATTTTTGAGAATATCTGAAAACTTGTATGATGAAGTAGTTTTTATATTTTTGATATGTAATTAAAATACTCACATACTTTTTTCGCAATATCGTGAAATTGTTACCAAGAGTATTGGGGGTTAATGATGGGAACATGGGTGTATGACCCATATCCAAAAGCCTTGCTATCAAAGGTTAATTCCGAATTGTAGTTGAAAGTCTAGGATAACGCCTACAGAAGATCCATAATTTATTAGTTTAAATATTGCTGCAATGTAAACACTAAATGAAAGCATCGCAGTAAAATTTCTACCGAATAATGGTAAGGCTTCCCATAAAACCATCCTTCCACGGTTCGCTCGTGATACCCGGTTAATGTTGATAAAGTCGTGAGACAAGCTTTCATATATCCTGTATGATTTCGTTCTCCATCACAGGGCAATTCGATTCCAGGATGGATAACTGGTATCCAAATTAAGCACCATTCTTGTGGTGTCATGGGTTCGAGAAGTGTGAAAACTATCTGTTGAATATTTGGGTTGTTTTGTGTTTGTCGTAATATAAACTTTGCAAACCACCGAGGAATTTTCTTGGTGTTAGTTTGTTGTTCAAGATGAAACTGCATTTCAATTTCTTTGTTTAACTGAATTTTCCCCATGTCAAATCCATCGCCATCTTTAATCAACAGCAAAATTCGACACAAATCTAATTTGATGAAAATCTAAAATGCGATTTCTTGCTGTTGGTAAGTGGGAGAAGATGATTTTAGGTCGGCAATAAATTGAGCGATCGCATTTATGCCCGTGCAAAACATCCCACTCGCAGCACGATACCCGCGACTGCTCCAACCTTGCCAACCAAATCTTTCCCCAATCTCGCCAAACTCTGCTAAAACTGCATCTGATTCTTGACCACTACTCATTTGAAGCCGAACAATTTCTTGCTCTTTCTGGGAAAGTACGTTGTTTAGGCGATCGACTTCGGACATCAACGGTTCGATAGTTTTCTCCAACTCCGAGTTAACCACCTTTGCAGCTTGATTGCTAAAGGTATTGCCCCAATTGTTCGCACTAGAGTTTTCAAGGGCTTTTTCTAATTCTGCGACTCGTTTTTCTAATTGTTGATTTTTGGTTTGTAATGCGTTGAGCGATCGCATTTCCAAATCTTTGCTTGCTAATTGTTCGAGCAAATCTTGGTTTTTCTGTGCGATATCTTCGATAAGCTTCGCTAACGCACGAGCATATTCCTGAGCAGCAAGGATTTCTCGTTTTGCAGCTTGCAATGCAGCATCCCGAATTTCTACAAACCGTCCCTGTTCAGACTCTGCTTTTTCGCGTTCCCTTTGTGCTAAAGCATCTGCGACTTTTTGTTCGACTTGGGCAGCAGTAAAAAGCTCTTGGGAAGTTGGTTTTTGAACTGGTTGTTGAGTTTCTAGTTCGATTTGGTATGGTTTGAGCAAGTGTTTTACCTCCATCCCCTGAGCGATCGTATGGTCAAGCAATACCCAGAAGTCATCCTGCCGCTTGGACATGATTATCCCACTGCTCCCATTCCAACCCGTATTCTCTTCCTTAACGACTATTCGCATTCCTGGGACTAATTCGGGGATTGGGGAAGAAATTTGATTAGCGTCCTCACTAGAAAATGCTTGCTTATTTCCTCCCTCTCTGGCTCTCTCACTCCCTCGCTGCTCCTTGACTTGTGCGGCTGTCTTTTTACCTGATCGTACAAGTTCTTTAACC
This sequence comes from Calothrix sp. PCC 6303, assembly GCF_000317435.1. Classification (NCBI taxonomy): domain Bacteria; kingdom Bacillati; phylum Cyanobacteriota; class Cyanophyceae; order Nostocales; family Calotrichaceae; genus Calothrix; species Calothrix sp. PCC 6303. The sequence goes on along the minus strand of NC_019751.1, from coordinate 3,251,227 downwards.
AAATCGTGGCTGACTTTGGTTAACTGTCGTAGCGCAGAAACGCTCCAATTTTGGACATTTTGACGGATTAAACGCTGCGATCGCACTGGCAATTTATCGAACCAAGCGCTAATTTCCATCGCTGAGGAGGCAATATAGCGTGATGCACCAAAATCAGGTGAAGCAAGCCATTCAGAGAACACTTTCTTGCCATTGGGACAAAATGCAAGGCAGTCGAAGTAGAAATCTTGGAGCGATCGCCCAATCTCTAGAAGACCATCAAAAGTCTGACGAACAAAGCCCAGGAAGTTTGATAGTGTTGTTTGGGCTTTTAGTTCTAGTTCTGGTTTAGAAAAGTTACTGTAATCAAACGAGTAGGTGACTGGAAGCTCGATACAAGACATAATAGAGATAACTCCTGTTTACAGTGAGAACCATACCCTCCGGTTAGATTGCGAGTCGATGCGGGGGGTTTTGGTTTTGAGAAAATTTAATTTAATTATACGCTAATTACGTGTTTATTTCTCATCGATAAAATCAGATAAATCGTTTTGTTTGACAAGTTCTCGAATTTGAAGAATTGTATCCTCCTTTTTTAAAGTTATGAGAACATAATCTGGATGGTTGGAAAATTCTGCTCCCCAGCCCTCGACAGTGCGTTCCGACAATCCCGTAGCCTTTGCGAGAAACCTTACACAAACTTTGTAATAACCACGTTCTCCAGGTTGTGGTGATTTGACCCATTTTCGGCAAAATTCAAGCGGTTCCAATTTTAGTTTCCTGAGTTCATCGCCTCCATAATGCACAATTGTCTGGTTTTATTAAAGGCTTCTCAAATAATAAATACGTGATTTGCGTAGATTTAGGCAAGCCTATCACGTCACTAGCTAGTTATCTGTTGAAGGCGATCGCCCGTTCTGCCAAGAAAAGTTGCGATCGCTTTCTATTTATATTTAAATTTTAATACACCTCAGAGAAATATTTCTGTGCTTGTGAAAAATATTTATATGTTTTCAACTGGATTAAATATACTTCAGAGAGCAATTTGTTTAAATGGGCAGCTACAAGTACATTAAAGATGTTGAATCTATGTGTTTAGACATTGATTAGGTGGCGACTTAAAGAAATTATGGCTAGGCACAACATTAAGGGCGTAAGCCTAGCCAGCAGATTAGATGTAGGACCAAATGCTATTTCTGCTCTCAGAAACGCCAAAACGATGCCGCGCTTGGATGGTGTGGCATTAAATTCATTATGCAATGCTTTAAATGAGTTAGCTGAGGATTTAGATGAACCCATAACACCAAATGATTTGCTAGATTATTCGCAAGACCCGATTAACGTACAAGACACTGATAACGTCTCTAGTTCCGTTAAGCGTCACGGCAAAAAAACAGATTTAAATGCCACTTCAGGGCATTCTCTGGATGAGGATACTGCAAATGTCTCCTAAAATAGTATCGCTTAAAGCAGAGAAGCATTAATAAATATGAAGAGAACAATATTTCTGCAAGTATAAAAAATTACTGATGGCTCACGCCAAAAAAGTGAGTGAAGTCAATGGAATCAACCTGTGAACACCATCAACATCACATTCACTCACCCATTTGCGAAACCGCCCAAGTATATATTCGGCGAACAAGTCGCAATTAAAAGTAATTGTAATCCCAAAAAATGGATAACAGGTCAAGTTACGGGATTGCGATTAGATTACAACTGTGTAAATACCTGGAACTACACAGTGGTTTTTGATTATCCGCAAGGATTTTGCGAAGAATTTACCGAAGAAGATTTGGCAACAGTAGATGAATTAGTTTGCTCACAACTGTTGCTAAAGCAAAAATGACTACTATGAATTTCTAATAATAAAAACCTTTGCTGCTGGTATCTCTCGCCAGCAGCTTTGATTTTACGGCTCACACCTATGGAACTGTGATATCTGTAAAATCCAGAGATTTAAAACATGAAAACTCCATAACAAATAACAACCGAACTCAATCAATTTACTGGTTCAACAACTCTCTACAAACACTGGCTCGGTTTGAAATATACAGACGGAATCAAATACTTAGCTTCGGAAACAAGCAGCTATTGGTTATTGGATGCTATTTTCTCCCATCAAACAAAACAATTCCTCTCCAATCCTAATTTACGAGAATTTCAAATCTGGCATTTGCGAGTTGAAAATAATTCCGGCATTTTGATTTGTGAATGGGATAGTAACCAAGAAGTATTACGACAGGAAATCGAATATACGGATTTTCCAGTAAGTCACATCAAGCTTTATTTGATAGCAACAGTTCTCATGCTCCCCAGTGAATATTAAAAAAAATTAAATATTAGGAGAAACATGATGGTGCAAGCAATCAGCAACGAGCAAACATTCATTACCAATCTCGAACACTTCATGACCAAAGCTGACAAATTTATCAAAACCTACTATTCAGGTATTAGTGAGGAAAATCACGTTAGAGAAATCGTCCATGAACTACAAAATTTAATGTCCGATACAGATTTACGGCAATTAGAAATCGACTACCAAGATTATCGAGAACAAGTCGATTTATTGGGCGATTGTGACGAAAATGTATGGTTTTAACAAGGCTAACGCCAATAGGTAAATGAAAGATTTAAGAGGTATTTGAATCATAGCTGCACGTAAATCATCAGTGACTACTTTTCAGGCGATCGGTGATTCTGTATTAGGCGATTATGCCGTTAGCGATTACTCAGAAAGAGTATATACCAAAGTCTACTATTCCATCCGTTCTCTGTGTGGATTAGTAGCAAAGCGCACCCTAAAAGATACCTTTAGCTGGGATGAATTCAAAGAACGATTTGGCAATGATTTCGGCAAGGTGGAAGAAAAGCGATATTCCCTGGAACAATTGCTTGAATATGCCAATCGTAAATTTGGTAAAACCTTAGAAGATTTGCTTGCAGAACATGAAATTTCCTGGCAACGCAGACGGGAATATGTAGAGCGTAACCTCGTAGCAAGTCAAGCAGAAGTAATTGCAGAAAATACTCATTACTAATTCCAAATCAATCAAATTTACTAATCCTCTGGCATGTATCGATGCTGGGGGATTTTGATTAAAGGCATATTTTCACTTCAAAAAATACGCTTTTAATCCTTGGCTCTAAGCGTAGCTTAAGAGCGAACCCAACTACTGGCAAGATTATTCATTTACTATAAATATGCTACGAAATGGTTATGTAGTCTGGGAAGGTGCATCCTTAATTGATAGCTCTCCCATAGTTTTGATATTAACTGGTTTTGTGAACCCTACATCTAACCGCAAAACTGGAAGACAAATTCAATCGTGGATTCTTTCACAAAATTACGTTCCAACATACGCAGCAAAGCACGGTTTAGATAATTCGATTTGTGGTGATTGCCCGTTAAAGTTGAGTAAAACTGGTAGTTGTTACGTCAATCTTCTCACTCCTAATAACATTTATCGTTCTTATCTCACTGGTAATTACCCTCAATTTAGTGATAAAGAATTAGCACTTTTACAACATTATCGCTATCCAATTAGACTTGGTTCTTACGGCGACCCGATAGCAGTGCCATTAGAAGTGTGGGAGCCGCTTATTTTAGCATCGGGTAAGCATACGGGATACACACATAGACATAAAAATTGCGATCGCGCTTGGCAAAAATATCTCATGGCTTCTGTCGAAACCGAAACAGATGCGAAACAAGCACAAAAACAAGGATGGAGAACTTTTAAAATCATCGCTCCCGATGCACCATTAAGCGGAAACGAAATACTTTGCCGACACACAGAAGATGACCGGATTGATTGCAGTAAGTGTCTTTTATGTGATGGAAGCTCGTCTAAACCAAATATTGCTGACAAAGTTCATGGACTGAATTGGAAAGTATCGAACTTTCTCAAATACCTTGAATCGACATGAAATTAGTTCCGTAAAGGCAGGAATGAAAGTAAGTCAAATACTCTTTCTGCCTTTCCAAATTATTCGTCTTACGGCAGCGAAAAGTTTTTGGGAAAGGTCTCCTTCTTACAAAGTTTGGCGGAGAGCAGCGCTGTGCGGGGTTCCCCCCCGTTGTAGCTTGCGTCCCCGCAGTCGCCAACGCAGTGGCTCAACTTTGCGCTTCCACAAAACTTTTCAAGACAAGAGACGTAAAAAAACAATTTGAGACAAAAATTATGGCAGAAGTTTTGAGTACACCACAATTTAAAGTATTAACTCACTGTAATACAGGAGAGAAAACGGGAAGAATTTACTTTCCAGCTTTATTTTTGGCGGAGTTTCACGAATGTGTTACTCAATGGTTGCGACAACAGGAAGTTATTTTTGATGAGACGGATTTAAAACATTATGGAGATGGTTCGTTTCGATTGTATTTTCGGGTGAATAGTTTCTTGGAAGGGGAATATTTTCGACTGGTAAATACCCTCATGGAAAAAGTAGCAAGTTCAACTTTAGGAAGTGAGGAGAAATTTTGATGCAGTTAAAATATCGTTGTTTTGTCGGTGATATGGCTATTACCAACACCCAAACTCCTCAAATTGAACCCATTTCTCCGCAATTGCAAGAACCAGAGAAAATCAAACATATCCTCATCGGTTCACATAAAGCTGTAAGTAATACCATACAAGTTCTACAGCAGCTTGGATATGCAGATATCCAAGATTGGAGTCCGTTGTTAGCAACTGAGAATTCTGGGGAGGTTATGAGTGTGTTGATTCGGGATATAACAAATCATACCCCTGGATAGGGGTATTAGTGTTTGTGGTTATTAATGGTAAATTTCGCAAGAACTTTGAGCTTGTTTATCGCTGCACAAATCGGGAATTGATTCGTAGAGAAATCCCATCTTCAGATAAAGTAAATTTAAGAGGTTGAGAGTTATTTGTTAATCGTTGGTTCCCATCTATCCATAAATTTAACCAGGGGTGTTTGATTACCACTTGCTTTAATGCATTAATTCTTAGCTGTGTGGGTGGATGGGTGCTGTTTTCTGTATAGTCAGAAGGTAAACGAGAAAGCAAGCTAAAAACTCGAAAACCTCCGTCCATGTCATAGCCAGATTTCGCCATATAGGTGTAGCCAATTTCATCGGCTTCTAATTCATGTTGACGGCTTAATGCTTGTAGTGATTTGTCTAATTGCTGTTTTTTCTGAATAGCGATTCGCTGTTGAATTACTTCTTTTGTAATAACAGGAATAGGTTTAACAGATTTTGTTTTTTCTGCAACAAGCCAGTCTGTAAATTCGGTTTCTGCTTCTTTTTGTAATTGATTTTTTAGGCGTGTTTCGGTTTCTTCTTGTTGGGCAAGATGACGTTGGGTATGGTGGGCTAATTCATGACTAATGATAAAAGCTAAAGCGGCATCATCGCCGTGTATTTGGTCGAGTAAGCCTTTATAAATGACTATTTTATTTAATTCGCTGGCGTGGGCGTTGATGTCATATTCGTCGCTGATTTGAATCCGCCAGGGATGTTCATCGAGTCCATTCGCACGAATAACTTTTTCGGCAATGCTGGAAACCCATTGTAAATTACTTGTTCTCGGTTTTACTTGTAGATTTGATGCCGACGAATTGATAGTTGATAAATTAGATAATGGAGTAGAATTTTGTGCGATACTCTTGTTCCCCGTAAGGGTTCCCAGAGGGTAGGGAGTGGCTGCCGCCATCGCAGGTATATTCAAACTTAGTAAGATGCTGCTGCTCAATCCTAATGTGGTAGAGATGATTTTGCGAATGTGTGGAGTTTTCATAATCGTAATTGTTGCTATTTACTTGTTGAGTATTCTTGATAATATTTACGAGATAACAATAGTATTTTTACGCATTTTTATACTATGTTTTCTTCATGAAAAAGCGGGCAAGATGCCCGCACTACTTAAAACATAAGAAACTGAGTTCTACAAAATTTTAAAAGCATTAAAAAATGTACTTGCATCACCAACCGTAGGACTTTCAACGTAAAGCATATATATACGCTGATCAGCTATGAATATTCTGAGCTTGGTGATTCTTTTACCTTCTTTATATGTATATTCTTTGCCAGGATATCGACCGAGGAAAATATTACGGCTTTGGTGGAGCTTTCTAAATTTATCTTGAAACTCACCTCCAAATACATTTAACAATTCTTTGGGATCAACTTGACTAATATCTATCAAATACTGTCCAGAAATGATTGCATAGGTACTGTCATTTCCTTGTGAAAATTTTCCCTCCAGTGATACATATTCATCGCTGTATTGGGTTGTGGTAATTCCTGATTCTGTGGGTAAAATACCAGAAAAATTCCAGTTACTAGAAGAGATAGTTTTCCAAGCAGAGCTTTTATTTGCTTGGGCTAAAATTACTGGCGACTCGGATTGACTCGTCTGGTTTTTGGATATGCTAATGGCTTGTGCTTTGGGTAAGTAAACTGAAGTTCCAAATACTAGGATTGTAAGCGCCAATTTCCATGCCTTCATGATTATGTATTTCCTATGAATAATATTGAGGTATTGTTTTTTAGGTCAGTTATATTGTCTGAACCCCTTCATAGGAAGATACGAATTTATTTATGTAGAATTACGCAGTTTATAAAATATTTGTTTTGATTTTGTCGAAGAATAACATGATGTTTTTTTAGGGTTTGCGACGGCTACAATAAAAATCGTGAATAAATTAATCGATGTTCAGAACGACTTACGTCGCGCAAGCTTTACATACCAGCACCAACAGATAAAAACAGCAGATTCTTTGATATAATGCGAACCACTTACATCCCATAAGATTCGCACCGCACCGATAAAATCTGCCGCTACTATTTTGATATATCTGGATGGCAATGAAATTACTACAGACAGATAATATTCTTCAATTCTCATTTTTAACTTTTTGTACAACCAAAGTTCTAGACATTATGTCATGGAGAGATTGCTTTTTTTCTGTGAAAAACATTGTGACCGAGCTAATGTTCCAAATAAAAATTAGGATAAATTTGCAACAATTTCTCACACTTGCTCTTTTAAACGAGAGTCGATAGCCATTTAAGTCTGTAACAAAAATCCCCATTGCTTGTTTGCCAATAGTTGCCTGTCTGGGGGAAATTTCCATCAGCGTATAGTAAAGCCAAGAAATTACAAATAACAACCCATATGCGAGATATTCAAGAACCTTGTCAGGAATCTTGTCCGTTTCGAGAAATAAACTATAAATTACAACGAGAATCCCTCCTATGACAATAGTAATTATAGATAAAATTATGATGTCAAATAAGTGGGCAAAATATCGCTTCAATAAACCCGCAGGGATGTAATTACTTTGCATTTAAGAAATCCTCTTTTTCTCTAAAAGGTAGAGCGATGCTCCTTCGGAGCGGTCTTTGACCACCGCATTTTGCGATGACTTCTACTTATGAACCCTTTCACAAGAGATTACGAATTTCTTTCAATGTAATTACGCAGTTGGTAAAATTTTTTTGCGGTTGGGTAGTCGTGTTAGCACAATGCACCGTTTCAATATGATTAGTTGCAGCGATCGCAAGTTTTATGAGCAATGCAAAATTAAACGCTTTTACGTCTGACTCCAGTCTTCAATCTCTAAATCTTCGATTTTCTCGACATCTCTGTGATTGTTAGTCATAAGAACCAAATCGTTAGCGATCGCATTATGCTGATAGCTGGTTTTTTGAGATGCGATCGCACTACTCAACCAAGCTTTACTGTAAAGCGATCGCATTTCTCAACTAAGCCTTACTGCAAAGCGATCGCACTTCCCAACCAAACCATACTGTGAAAGCATCGCACTACTCAACCAAGCCTTACTGTACAAGCATCGCACTTGTAATTTAACCCGTACCATAAAGCGATCGCACTTGTAATTTAACCCTTACCATAAAGCGATCGCATTTCTAATTTAACCCTTACTGTAAAAGCGAACGACTTTCGTCGCGCAAGCTTCGCACTTTTCAACCAAGCCTTACTATACAAGCGATCGCACTTTGAATTTAACCCTTACCGTAAAGCGATCACGCTTCTAGTTTAACCCTTACTGTAAAAGCGATCGCACTTCTAATTTAACCCTTACCGTAAAGCGATCACGCTTCTAGTTTAACCCTTACGGAACAAGCGATCGCACTTCCCAACCAAGCTTTACTGTACAAGCGATCGCACTACTCAAGCAAGCCTTACAGTAAAAGCATCGCACTTTGAATTTAACCCTTACTGTACAAGTGATCGCGCTTCTAATTTAACCCTTACTGTAAAAGCGATCGCACTTCTAATTTAACCCTTACTGCAAAGCGATCGCACTTTGAATTTAACCCTTACTGCAAAGCCATCGTAGCAAACCGTCAAAGATAATCGTGAAAAAATTGCCTCCCATCGCGGTATTAGAAACTGCGAATTGCAAATCACGACTTGCGAATTGTTTTGATGTTGTCACACAAATGTTTATCTTCTCGGCTGACATCGGGGTTATTTTGCAGGTAGCCTTGTATTAAACCGCATCCTTTTACCAACAAGTCATCTAAATTGAGATTCCACAAAATTATCGTTTTGTTGTCCAGCGTTCTTGATGCGGAAGCAAGGGTTTTGCCATCCGGGCTAAAACTGATGCTACTAACAAATGGGGTATGCCCTTTGAAGGTTTTAATTTCCCTACCAGTTTTGATATCCCACAGTTTCACCGTACTGTCATCTGATGCGGAAGCAAGGGTTTTACCATCTGGGCTAAAACTGACGCTATTAACAGAGCCTGTATGTCCTTTGACGGTTTTAATTTCCTTGCCACTATTGATGTCCCATAGTTTCACCGTATTGTCCTGTGATGAGGAAGCAAGGGTTTTGCCATCCGGGCTAAAGCTGACGCTATGAACCATGCTTGTATGCCCTTTGAGGGTTTTAATTTCCTTGCCAGTGTTGATATCCCAAAGTTTCACCGTATTGTCATGTGATGCGGAAGCAAGGGTTTTGCCATCCGGGCTAAAGCTGACGCTTTTAACACGGTCTTTATGCCCTTTGAGGGTTTTAATTTCCCTACCAGTGTTGATATCCCACAGTTTCACTGTATTGTCATGTGATGCGGAAGCAAGGGTTTTGCCATCCGGGCTAAAACTGACGCTTGTAACTACATCTGTATGTCCTTTGAAGGTTTTAATTTCCTTGCCAGTGTTGATATCCCACAGTTTCACCGTACTGTCATCTGATGCGGAAGCAAGGGTTTTGCCATCGGGGCTAAAACTGACGCTTGTAAGTACACCTGTATGTCCGATGAGAGTTTTAATTTCCTTTCCACTATGAATGTCCCAAAGATTCACCGTACTTTCCCATGATGCGGAAGCAAGGGTTTTACCATCTGGGCTAAAACTGACGCTATTAACAGAGCCTGTATGTCCTTTGACGGTTTTAATTTCCTTGCCACTATTGATGTCCCAAAGTTTCACTGTATTGTCACCTGATGCAGAAGCAAGGGTTTTGCCATCCGGGCTAAAACTGACGCTATAAACCATGCTTGTATGCCCTTTAAGGGTTTTAATTTCCTTGCCAGTGTTGATATCCCACAGTTTCACCGTACTGTCATCTGATGCGGAAGCAAGGGTTTTGCCATCCGGGCTAAAGCTAACGCTACTAACTATGCTTGTATGCCCTTTGAGGGTTTTAATCTCCTTGCCACTATTGATGTCCCACAGTTTTAATGTACCTTCACTCACAGTTTCCGACGATGCAGAAGCAAGAGTTTTGCCATCGGGGCTAAAGCTGACGCTATTAACAATGTCTGTACGCCCTTTGAAGGTTTTAATTTCCTTGCCACTATTGATGTCCCACAGTTTCACCGTTTTATCCCAAGATGCGGAAGCAAGGGTTTTGCCATCCGGGCTAAAGCTGACGCTACTAACAGAGTTTGTATGCCCTTTGAAGGTTTTAATTTCCTTACCACTGTTGATATCCCAAAGTTTCACTGTATTGTCACCTGATCCAGAAGCAAGGGTTTTGCCATCGGGGCTAAAGCTAACGCTTCTAACACTGTCTGTATGCCCTGGAATGGTTTTAATTTCCTTACCACTGTTGATATCCCACAGTTTCACCGTTTTGTCGTCTGATGCAGAAGCAAGAGTTTTGCCATCTGGGCTAAAGCTAACGCTACTAACAGAGTTTGTATGCCCTTTGAAGGTTTTTATTTCCTGACCACTGTTGATATCCCACAGTTTCACTGTATTGTCGTCTGATGCCGAAGCAAGGGTTTTGCCATCTGGGCTAAAGCTGACGCTTCTAACACTGTCTGTATGCCCTTTGAGGGTTCTAATGTGAAACTCATCTACCACCTCACGCAATGTAGATATTGCTTGCATCTGGGTTTCCCCACCTATCCAAGGTTTCCAAATGCTTCCTCTGAGCATTTTTCCACCTTTAATAGCTTCCGCTACTGCTGCTTCCTGGTCATGAATTTCAAAGTATTTTTCTGCACTACTACTCAACCTACCAATAACAGCATCGGTTCGACTAAAATCACTCACCCCCGCAAATCCCGAAATCACCACCAAACCACAAACCAACCCAGCAATCACACTCCTCCGTAACCTCTCCTTCTGCTTCCGCTCCCGCTCCCGCAACTCCACACCCTTCTCAATAAACCATCGCTGCGGTTTACTCACCTCCCCACCCCGTTGCTTCAACCAATCCTCCGCAACAGCCAAAGTCACACCCCGCAACAAAGCCCCCTCATCCTTACCACTCTCCACCCATTGCTGCAACGCAACCATCAACCCCTGTTGCCAAATGCGAAACTTGCGGTTCTCCTGCATCCATCCCCGCAACCGTCCCCAATGGCGAATCAAAGCTTCGTGGACGACTTCCACCGTTTCCTCATGACTCAACTCATCCCGGTTCGTCACCACCAACCGCTTATCAGCCAACCGCGTCACCAAATCCCAATTCTCTCCCCCCACTTCCTCACTCGTCGCCAACCTGCGGGTATCTTCCGTACCTTCCCCCGGTTGCACCAACTGAATAAACACCCGTTGCGCTGTTTCCCGTTCCTCCGCGCTCAAGTCTGCATAAACCATATCTGCATAATTCGCCAGCGCTTGCTCCACCCCGCCAATTTTGTCATATGCTTGATGAGTCAACTTTCCTGCATATTGCTGCTTCCACAACTGAGTCAGGGTAAATTCCAACAACGGCAAACGCCCATCCCCATCTTCGATATCATCAATTATGGTATTATACAAACCCTCCTCAAACTCAAAACCCAATTGTCTCGCGGGGAGTGTAATGGCTGTTTCCAATTCCTCCCGATTCATCCGCACCACAGGTTCTAGTTGATACTGTTGTAACGCTCGACCAAAAGGCTCATAATCATCCAACGCCCTAGATAAAAAATCCGCCCGCAAGGTGAGTAATAAGTTAAAGAATGGTGCGTTATTAACCGCTTGTAGCAAACCATCCAAGAAAACTTTGCGTTCTTCCGCATTCGTACACAGAGTATAAATTTCCTCAAATTGGTCAATAATTATCAAGATACGTGGTGATAATGTAGAGACGCGATATATTGCGTCTCTGTCTCCGTATTGGTGTGTGAGGTTGGTAATAAACTGTTCCAAAGTAGTCGAATCGCGCTGCAAATTTACATCCAATTCCAACTCAGCCAAACGTCGCTCATTGTCTGGTAAATTTAACGCCGAAACTAACGCTACAGCCAAAGCAGCAAAAGGATTTTTACCGGGACGAAACGATAAAATCAACCAATTATTATCCTGACGCAATTGCGGAATTAACCCAGCAAACACCAGCGAAGATTTCCCACTACCCGAAGCACCAACCACAGCCACAAAAGGGTTACTATTCACAGCAGAAACTAGACTCGCGGTTGCTTTATCCCTACCAAAAAAATACTCGGCATTTTCTTCCTTAAACGCACTCAAACCTTGATAGGGACAAAACGAAATTATCCCCAAACTTTGCCAAGTTGGTGGTATTTCCGTTTGATTTTGAACAATTACCGGAAGCCAACTAGCACAGGGAAATTCTGACTCTAGTTGTTGTAATTCAACCCGCGCATTTCTCACCGAAATATACAGCGACTTTCCACCAGTAAACTCTTGCAGAAAATACTTCAAAAACTCCTGTGCAACTATATCCGGTACAGGTTCTCGCATCACAATTACCTGGGGAATATGCAATTGTTCCAACTCATAAGCAATCCCCAAACCATCGCAAGAATTAAAAAATGCGATTTGCAAACGTTTTTGAATAGCAACTTGTAAAGCATCCCGCAATTCTGCGATCGTCAAACTATCGTGATTATTTAAATAAATTCTCCCCTCCATCTGATTCTTAACCCCATCCTCACCATTAGAGAGGTTGCCATGCATCTGATTTTTAACCCCCTCCTCACCATTAGAGAGGTTGCCGTACATCTGATTCTTAGCCCCCTCCTCGCTAGCGGGGAGCGGGTTGGGGAGCCAGTGCGTTGCCGGGGTTCCCCCGGTTGTAGCAACTGGCGTGGTGGGGTTCTGCGTCTGCGAATGTCCAGAGAAAAATAAAATATCCCAACCCAAATCATCTTGCAAATAATTATTCAAATCCCCCCGTGATGGTTGATTTAATAAAACAATTTCCGCATCATCACCACAGAAATTATGCAACAGCTTTTTATCAGCTTCAACATCAATATTTGAACTATCCCCCAGAATAATTAAAATTCTAATCTTGTCTCGTAATACTCTTTCCCCTCTTTCAGCATTTGGCGAACTTAAAGCCACCTCTAGCAGTGGAAAATTAATTAAAATATGCCACAGATGCCAAGGTAGCTGACGTAATTCATGGCAAGAAGTCGTAATTATTACTCTGATTTCATCTTGAGGATTTAGTTCTTTGAGAGAATTGACAATAGAGGTAAAAGATTCTGCCTTCAACCATTGATTAAAACTAGCAAGTAAGTTTATAGATTCTCTCGTACATTCTTGATTTAAAGATTCCATATTAACCCGACGACTCCCGCCAGATTTAATCCTAAATTGACTATATCGACTGCAATATATCTCGTGCCAGTTATTTAATAATTGCGGAATACTAATATTTTCTGGTAAGTTGCCTGTAGTGGTTCTATAAGCCCGTTGCCCTTCATTTGCGATTTCTAAATTGACTTGAAACCCCAATTCAAAATTGCCATCAAATTTTAGAACAACTAGCTTTTTCATAGGTGATGCACTTTAATTTATTTGCCGAAGGGGTGACGATATTCCTCGTTCCCTGGCTCTGCCAGGGAATAACATTTTAGATGCTATGCCTCTTAATATTTCAGGAGGCAAAACCTCTTTTCTTATGTTCCCATGCAGAGCATAGGAACCAGAAATTGATTATAAATTTCTAATTATCATACAACAAATTCCTGGGTAACTTTTGACTCACCTAAAATTATCTCAACACAAAATTCCTCATTTAATTTTGCACTTAATTCAATCTCCACCCAATTATCATTCTGCCGAGAAGTAACAGCATCTACTTGTTTTCCATCTTCATCAATAACAGCTAACTTTAATCCAGGTGGTAAACAAAGACTTTTCTCCAAGTCGGGTTGAACTTGTACAATAATATCTATTTCACCGTGATTTTGATTTTTCATATCAATTATGTCTTTATTTTTGGAATTTAACTTGATAATCAGAATCACAGACTCACCATTAAACTGTAAACCTATATCAACTTTTTTACACCGTGTAATACTAAAATTCCTAGCACATCTTAGAGCCAGTTCTCGTGGATTAAATATCTCTTCCATACTGACCCAACCTTCTGTAATTACTCCTTCTAACCATTGTCTAATATTGACTTTTGCAGATTGTTCCTTCGCTGTTAAATAATCGAGTAAATCATCAACAGATTGCAACTGACTTAAAGGAACTTTCGCTAGTGTTTGAGTTGTAAACCCTAAAATTGTGGCTTCTTTTAAAGATTGATTAAACTGCACAGCAACATAAGCAACTCTATCTGCTCTTACTTCCGTGGGAATTTCCAAATATTCCGCATCTGGTAACACCGGACGACATTCGATTTTGCCAATATTTATTACTTCTAAATCAGCCAAATCAATTAAATTTAGCATCCACGGATTACTATTATCTGCATTTGAAACTAAGGTTTCAAAACCCATGCAATCAAGATAATAATTGACTGCATATACAGCTAAAGTATTGAGATATATTTTTTTTGCGTTTTCACTATTTGATATTCCCTGTCTGCGTTGATTTGCCTTTTCATGGGCTTCTATACTGAGAGGAATGCTGAAAGATGTTTGTTCGCGGTTAGTGTTCATAATTATCCTGAATATGTTTGTGCAAGAGTGAATGATTGAGAATTAATGTTCGATCTACTGCGGGATTTACTGTAAATATCTACGAAAATAATCGATAATTTTACGCTTCTTAATATTGCGTTGATATAGTTCTGAAAGTCTTGCGATTGGATGACCTAATTTTTGAGATATATCTTCCCATTTATCATTATCTAATCTCATTAATATGATTTTCTGTAAATTGGCATTTGTATCTTCGCCAATATAAGTATTTTGTAAAATTCCTTTCGGATCATTTTTCACAAACACTCTAGTTGCCGATAATTCTAATTCATTCTCACTTTCAGAAACTAATTTATCTTTGAGTTCCTTTTCAACTCTAGATAACTCTTTACTGGTAGATTTATCTAAGTCGCTATTACAACTATCTAACTCATCAAGGGATAATATTCTGGGTTGATTTCTGTATATTCTTAAAATATCTTGAAATCGCCATTTGAATATTTGATTTACCCAAGCCATCACCTTGTGTTCTGGATGATAATTATCAATATTGTTGCAAATATCCAGATAGGTTTTTGCTTCAGCTTCGTGATAAATATCTTCAAAATCGCGTAAATTTTGCCACTGTGTAAACCTTTTTAATTTCTTGGACTGCTGTATTTTGGTAATTAATCGATTCAATGCTTTTCGACGTTCTACACTTTTTGCGGGATATCCTTGTGCTTCGCCGACTAGCTGACGCAGATGCAAATCTAAATCATCATCCATCGAAATCTCCTGCTGCACCTCGAATGCTTGGTATTTTGTTGTCATCATAGATACATAGAATACTGTAGGGGTAAATGGTTATTTAAGCTTTGGAAATTTTGAGTGATCGCATAACAGGTAAAATATCCCAGGTATCGCGCTTTAACCGGGAATCTATAGACTTTCATCGATGCATGGTAATTCCTCCCCAATCTCTTTAAACCCTTCTACGAATAAGGTGGGGAGTTTTTACGCAGTTTTTAGGAAAATATTTGAAAATAATTTCTGTAGTATCAGGTTACAGGAGCAGGAGCGATCGCACTTTTAATCTAAGCTGTACCCTGAATGCGATCGCACTTCTGATCTAACCCATATTGTGAATGCGATCGCACTCCTGATCCAACCCTTGCTGTGAATGCGATCGCACTTCCAAATCAACCCGTACCATAAAGCGAACGACTTCCGTCGCGCAAGCTTCGCGCTTTAAATCCAACCTTTACCGTAAACGCGAACGACTTCCGTCGCGCAAGCTTCGCGCTTTAAATCCAACCCTTACCCTAAATGCGAACGACTTACGTCGCGCAAGCTTCGCACTCTTAATCCAACCCTTACCCTAAATGCGAACGACTTACGTCGCGCAAGCTTCGCACTTTTAATTCAACCCGCATCGTAAAGCGATCGCACCTCAAAAACTCTAGCAATCGCAGTTTTGATTCAAGCATTATCGTAAACGCGATCGCACCTCAAAAAACTTTACCAATCGCACTTCTCAAACCATACCGTAAAGCGATCGCACTTCCAAATCAACCCGTACTATAATGTGATCGCATCTCAAAAAAACATACCAATTGCACTTTTAATTTAACTCATACCGTAAAGCGATCGCACCTCAAAAAGCTATACCAATCGCACTTCCAAATCAACCCATACAGCAAAGCGATCGCACTTTTAATTCAACCTGCGTCATAATGCGCTCACATTTTTTTATTACGCTCATATATAGCTGTATTACTTAAGGTTTAATACCGTCACATAATCGCCTATCTTCCGCGCTAACATTCGGATTAGTTATTAGATATTCATGCAACCAGTCGCAACCTTTTATAAGTAAATCATCAAGGTCAAGATTTAATATAATTGCTGTTTCTCCAGAATATATAAGATTTTTACCATCAGGACTAAAGCCTAAACTGTTAATTCTAGAATCATAAGTATTATCTCTAATGGTTTGGAGTTCTTTTCCTTCTTTGCTCCAAAATTTAATAATTCCTTGATCGTCGCCAGATGAAATTACATTGCTTCTAGGGCTAAAGGAGATGCTCAGAATTGAACCTGGACTATTACCTTGACCGAGTAGTTTCCCTTCTTTGCTCCAAAATTTTATTGTTCGTCTATCAGTGGTCGTAATGATTTGACCATTAGGGCTGAAATTGATAGAACCAAAATCAATATTATCTTTGATACTTCGCAAAAGTTTACCATCTTGGTTCCAAAGTTTTATTCCCTGATCATCAATAGAAGCAATAATTTTACCATTAGGACTAAAAGATACATCATAAGGTTTTTTATCTTGTTTTATAGTTTTTTGTAATTTGCCATATTGATCCCATATTTGAATAGATCCATTATTAATAATGGCTACTTGAGCATCACTGTTAAAATCCATTGTAGGTGCAATCTGGCGGCTAGTTGTTGGAAATTCAAAAGCTTTAAAATTTCTTACAAGTTTACCTTCTTTGTCCCAAATATGGATTCCATATAAATCTCCAGAAATAATATTATTGTCATTTGAAATAAACCTGACTTTACCCGTGCGTGTGTTATCTGTGCCAAACTCTCGTAGTAATTTGCCATTTTTGTCCCATAACCTTAATGGATATAAAGAAGCACCAGTAATAAATTTATTACCATCATGACTAAAATCTATACTTTCAAAATCAAATAAATCATTTCCAAATTCTAGATTTTTTTGCTTTCTAGGCTCTATACTCCAAAACTGTGTTAGTCCATCATCATCAATAGATATTACAGTTTTGCCATCAGCACTAAATTCAACACTTTGCACAGCAGGAAGGTGATTTTTTATTATTTGTGGCTCTGATGTCTCTTTATTCCAAATTAAAATTTTTCCATCTCGTCCACTGGACACTATCATTTTGCTGTCAGGGCTAAAATTCACATCTGTAATTACGGGAAATTCCTCCCACGTTCTCCAACCATCAAAAGTATTGTAATTATATTTATGCCCACCAAGTTCACCAAAACTTTCAATTTCCTTACCATCTATACTCCAAAGTTTAATTATCACTGATTTATCAAAAGAGATGAAATTGCTGCCATTAGGACTTAATTTTATACCTTCTATACGGAAAGACGTTCTATTTATAGTTTTTACTATTTGACCATCTTTTTTTACGATTTGTATTTTCCCATCATCAAAACCATAGATATCAATCTCAGAATTTCCATCTTTAGCAGTGTAATCAAAAGGTTTACTAGGTATTGTCGTCAGTGGCGGTAGTTCAGATAATTTGCCTTCTGTAGCGTCATTACTTTCAACAGAAGGCGGTTTACGATTAAGCTCTCTTACTCCGTAAACTACTTTTTGTAGAGTAACTACAGTTCTAATTTTGGTGTCTTCCGGCACTCCTAATGGATTTTTTTGTAAGTCTTTACCTATTCTTACTGCTTCTATTAAGGCATCAAGGTCTTGTTTTGATGCCAATAAAGCTTCTATCGATAAGACACTACTATTCATTCCTCGAATTCGTGCCTCTTGCCATTGCCAAACTGCAAAACCAGCCAAACTCAAAGCCAAAACCAAACCAGCAGCCAAGCCACCAATAACCTGTCGTCGCAACTTCTCCTTCTGCTTCCTCTCTCTCTCCCGCAACTCCACACTCTTCTCAATAAACCATCGCTGCGGTTTACTAACCTCCTCCCCTCGCTTCTGCAACCAATACTCAGCCACAGCCAAAGTTGCACCCCGCAACAAACTCCCATCATCTTTATTACTATCCACCCATTGCTGCAAAGCCACCTTCAACCGTTCTTGCCAAACACGAAACTCCCGATTATCATCCATCCACCCCCGCAACCGTCCCCAATTCCGAATCAAAGCCTCATGCACCACCTCCACCGTATCCTCAACCAACTGATTCCGGTTTGTCACCAACAAACGCTCATTAGCCAACAACGTCACCAAATCCCAATAATCCCCCACCTCATCACGAGTCGCCAACCTCCGCGTATCCTCCGTACCTTCCCCTGGTTGCACCAACTGAATAAACACCCGTTGCGCTCTTTTTTGTTGCTCCTCACTCAACCCAGCATAAACAGCCTCCGCATGATTTGCTACAGCCTGCGTTACCCCACCAATTTCTGTATAAGCTTGATGCGTCAACAATCCTGGACGTTGTTTCCCCCACAACTGCGTCAAGGCAAACTGCTGTAACGGTAAACTACCCTCCCCCGCACCCACATCATCAATCAACTTATTAACCAAACCCTCCTCCAACTCCACAGAAAACCTTGCCGCAGGTTGAATAATTGCCCTTTCTAATTCTGCGCGACTCATCGGTACCAGCAAAGACGGGGGAAAATCCTGCAAAGCCTTACCCAAAGGTTGATAGGACATTGCCTTACCCAAAAAATCCGCCCGTAATGTCATCACCACCGTCACTGTAAGGGGAAACGGCTGTTTGCCCTCTTGTTTTTCTAGTTCACCTGTGCAAACATTCAACAACCCATCGATAAAAATTTGCCGCTCTTCCACCTTGGAACAAAGGGTGTAAATTTCCTCAAATTGGTCAACTACCAGGAGAACACGGGAACCATCCCCAGAAATATCTGCAATCATTCTTGCCAACGCAGATATATCCTGTTTTAACTCAACTTCCAACTCCAATTCTTGGCAACGACGATTTTCCCCGATTTCGCAACTCCCCATCAAAGCTACAGCCAAAGATTCAAAGGGATTTTTCCCCGGACGAAAGGAAATAATCCGCCATTGTCTATTATCATCTCGACGCAATTGAGGAATTAAGCCAGCAAACACCACCGAAGATTTCCCACTACCGGATGCACCAATTACCGCTACCAAAGGTTTGCGATTTACGTCAATTACCAACTGCTCAATAAACGCTTCCCGTCCAAAGAAATTATCAGCATCTTCTTCCCGAAACGCCATCAAACCCCGATAGGGACTGCGAGTAATACCCAAACTTTGCCATGTTGGCGGCATTTCCAACTGATTTTGGACAATTACAGGCAACCAACTAGCACAGGGAAAATCATCTTCCAACAAAGCTAATTGTCTGCGTGCATATCCCACGGAATTGCACAAAGAGCGACCATTTGTAAATGCTTCTAAAAAATACTTTAAAAACTCCTGTGCCACCAAATCAGGAACAGGTTCGCGCATCACAATTACTTGGGGAATTTGCAAACTTTCCAACTCCGCAGCAATCCCCAAACCATCGCATGAATTAAAAATAGCTAATTGTAATCTTTGTTGAATAGCTGTTTGCAAACTATCCCGCAATTGTGCCATCGTCAAACTATCATTTTTATTAACAAAAATTCGCCCTTGTACAGCCCCCTCCTCGCTTGTATCGGTAAAATTATGGGTTTGGGAATGCCCAGAGAAAAACAAAATATCCCAACCAATTTCATCCTGTAAATAGCTATTTAAATTCTCCCGCGAAGGCTCCACAAGAGTCACTATTTCCGCATCCCGACAATACTTTTGTAAAAGCATTTCATCAGCCTTCACATTTATACCCGTACTATCACCAAGAATAATTAAAATTCTAATATTTTCCCGTAATATTCTGACTCCCCGCGCTGCATCCGGTGCGCTCAAAGCAACTTCAGCCCCCGACCATAAATTCCACAAATGCCAAGGTAGCTTCCGTAATTCCAGGCGATCGCAACTTAAAATTATGCGTAATTCCTGTTCTTTATTTGTATTGAAATCAGATAAATAATTACTAATAGAATTAAAAGATTCCGATTTTAACCATGTATGGAAAAGAGATAATAGTTTCTCAGAATATTCTTCACATTGCTGTTTATACTCAACAGTCTGGAAATTTTTTACCGCATTTACCTTAATTCTAGATTGTCCATGCTTACTTCCATAAATATTGCGCCATTCTTGGAACGATCGCACCACATCTAGCGCGGGTGGTAATTCTCCCCGCTTCCGCACATCAGGACGTTCCCCATCATCTCCAACTTCTAAAGTTACCTTATACCCCGTCGAAAAATCACCATCAAATTGCAGGATCACTAACTTTTTCATATATAGTAGATGCCAAATAATAATTATTTATTTAAATTTATTTACAAAATATTCAATGGAGACCTTTAGGTATTGTAAAATACCCAGCGTACAATCTTGAACCTACTCCCTCGAAATCAGAATCAAAATTAGAGTATAGAATGTGATGCATAGCGTTTCCTTCTCATTTAGTACCTTATACGAACAGAGAAAGAAACTTTTACGCAGGTTTTGATATTTTCATGAAATTATTGCGTAGCCGAATGGCTTGCCGGAGATTAGCAAGGTTTGCGATAATCACCACTCAAACCTACAGCAAAAATAAACCATATTCTTCTCCCGTTGGCTGAAACCCAATGGCTCGATATGCAGATTGGGCTGGAATATTATTGGGACTAGTAAATAACACTGCTTGCGTCACACCTTGCAAACGAGCATACAGCAACGCTCCCGCAACCACAGATTTTGCGTAACCGTTACCTCGTAACTTCGGAGGTGTCCAAACTCCCCCAATCTGCACGATATCGGGTAATCGAGCGTTAAAAGTACAGTAAGCGACGGGAATTTCTCCACGAACCAAACAAAAATGAGACTTGTCAGCTTGCCGTTTCTCCACAGTTTGACGGGATTCGTCCCGTAATTTTTGACTTTCGATTTGTCCCAAAGCTTCCACCTGATACGCGACACTCCACTCAACCAGCAATTCCAATTCGCTAAGTATAGGGAAACGACATTCTATATGCCCAGTTACTAGCCCAATCGGTACTGTTAGATTACACAATTCCAAAGAAAACATGATTTCTCGTTCGGCAATCCGAAACTGTTGTCTCTCCAATCCCAAGATTTTACTTGCATCCTCAACCTGTTCCGCAGGACCAGTCATTCCAAAAATATCTCGTTTTTCCAACTCCAAGCAACTTGTCACAACACTTTCCAAATGTGTCGGTGCTTGTAGAATTATCATCCCATTCCAATAATGTGCCGCAACGGCAACGATTTGCCCATCTTCTATTGCCGCAGCATATTTTCCCTGAAATGTTTTACCTTGATTCTCCAACCCAACCGCACGCAAGTTCGATCGCAAAAACATCGAACTTGTCGCATATTTAACGAGAAAAGCTTCGAGAATGGCTTCGTCACAAGGTTGTAATATTTGAATTTTAGGCATTGGGATATGGTTTGATTTGAAACTATTCTGATTTTTTCATTCCGCCTCAAAGTTTGATTATAAAACGAATTAACGCATTATATCCTAAATAAATTTCCGTAAATTTAAGGGAATTTAGATTCAAAAATAGAATCATCTGTTAGGGTAGAGAAAGAATAGATTTACCTGGGATTTTAGCTACATTCAAAGTCGCATAAGTATCAAAAAATCAAAAAGCAATTAGTCACTTTATCAATTGATTTCAAGGTATTTCGACAAATTTCCAAATCAAATTTTATTGGAGTAATTGCGGATTTTCTAAAAAGTCAAATATCCGCAAGCTCGAACGACATTGTAAATCAGCCACAGTAATAATTTTGCGGTCATTTGTAAAAACTCGAACGTCATACTACCGTTTGGTCAACATCGTCCAAATGGCGCAATATCAATTGTTTGAAGCTGAAAATACTGAATAATTCAGGAAATTAGAGCAATGAGTAAACTTCTACATTATGGACGGCACTTACTCTACTCAACTGAAGTAGCAGCCAAAATAGGTCGAAACGAAGCTATTTGTTTGCAGCAGATACATTATTGGATGAGCATATCTGGAGGCAAAATGGTTGATGGAATTAAATGGTTCTGGAAAACCTACCAGCAGTGGTCGGAAGAATTGCAATTATCTGTAAGTACAGTTCGCAGAGTAATCAACAAGCTCAAACAGTTGGGATTAATAGCCATCGAAAGACTTTCTGCAAAGACCTATTACCAAGCAAATTGGTATACGCTCAAAATTGAGACATTCAAAGCTCTTTTTCAAAATGAACAAATCGATGCGATCGTCTTAAACAATTCGATCTGTTCAAAATCAACAGATGATATCAAAGACTACCCTTCAGAAGAAAACTCTCCTCAACAACACTTTGCTGATGTAGAAGAAAAAGAAGAAGTTAATTATAAGCCACCCCAGATTACTCACTGCGCTGTAGACGCGGCAGCGGCTTCTCGCAGAGTAGACATAAAAATTGTTGACTCGTTTAGCTCCGAAGATAGTAATGGGGATCAATTTTCCGGCGGCGAAATTGAGGAAGAAAACGAAGTTGATACGACTTTGGGTAAACCGAATAAATCAGAAATTAAAGAAATTTGTACTGAGTTGAAAAGATTACGCATCAACCCAGACCCTTGTTTGGGGTTGATTAAGAAACATTGGGAGAATGTAGAGAGTGCGATCGCTCGTGTCAAAGAAGCAGTAAACGAGGGATGGTGCAATAATCCGACGGGCTTGTTTATCAATAGTTGTAAAAGTGGCGAAAAGCCTAAAAATACAATAAATACAGACGTAAAAGCATGGTTTGAATGGGCTAGAAAAGAGCGTATCGTACTGGCAATGTCGGGAGGATTGGCATATACACCAGACGGCAAAGCTGTAAAAATTAGCGAAATCATGCAGGAATATCCAATCCCCAATTAGTAGTTAAATTGCGAATTGTTTTGCTCCCTTACGGGAAATAAATTATGAAATGCCAGCATTCGCTTCACGCTGGAAATTAGGAGTAATAAAAATGGAAAATATTCAGATTATTTTGAATACTCTTGTAGCTCTACTAATGGTTACTTTTGCACTACTAATCGTCGTCGATTTCTGTGCAGGTTTGATAAATCTGTGGGATTGCCAAAGTACATACTTTTCCCAACCAGAAACAGGAGAAAATCCCCAACTTCCTGACCTTACACCCGTGGTTAAACAAGTAAACGTACCGCAAGCTCGTTACACAGTTTCCAGTAAAAAAGATGAGATTAATACAGAATCGCTCGAACAATTGATACAGAAATTACCGCAGAGTCGGTTACGTACTGCGGCACGACGGTTAGGGATTGCTGTTCGGGTTGATGGGAAATATCAGAAGTTGGCTGTATTGAGGATGCACCTCCAAGCAAAACTCGAATCATACCCAATCGAAGTGGCTTTAGTATTAGGAGAACTTAGGAATGCAAAAACTTGAATTCCAATAAGTAGCTTTTCTAACACAGGGATAAGCGAAGCTTAACGCTAGACTTAATTGGTATTGGCTGTTTTTAGCTGTGCGATGGTCGTTGGCGTAGCCTGCATCTATGGACGATATTTCAATAGCAAACCTGTAACAAGCACTTTAATTTATTCTAACCATACCTCTTGATTCAGGTTTAAATCCCTCTAAAAAAACAGTTGGGCAAGGGTAACTCACTGATAAGCTCTTACATAACTCAGGTGAGGCGTTTTCACTAGTGTATTTAGCGTCTTTCAAATTAGCTCCATTTAATGTTGCTTTTTGGAGTTTTGCCCCAGCCAAATTAGAAGACTGTAGGTTGGCTTCAACTAAACCAGCATTCTGAAGATTTGCTCCTCGCAAGTTTGCAGATCGTAAATTTGCTCTAAACAAGTCGGCTTCTGCAAGATTAGCAATACGTAAACTAGAATTTTGAAGATCTGCCCCCGCAAGGGTAGATGATTGAAGATTTGCTCCCTCTAATCTAGAGTTCCGAAGGTTTGCCCCACGCAAGTTAGCATTTTTGAGATTTGCTTGCCAGAGATCCGCATTAGGCAACTCTATGTCCTGCAAAAAAGCATTAGGAGCTTCTAATCCTTGCAAACTCTCAGGGTTCCATGTCAACCAAAACCAAGGAAACCTGCGCCGTCCTGATATGCTTGGAGAGGCATTTAATAACTCAAGAGCTTGAATGCGTCCCCCACTCCCTCTTTGCTCGTAAGCAGCAGTGATCACTGTCCATGCTTGAGTAACTTCCGTGTTACGCTGCTTCTGTTC
This sequence comes from Calothrix sp. PCC 6303, assembly GCF_000317435.1. Taxonomy (NCBI): domain Bacteria; kingdom Bacillati; phylum Cyanobacteriota; class Cyanophyceae; order Nostocales; family Calotrichaceae; genus Calothrix; species Calothrix sp. PCC 6303. Next base: position 3,226,983 of record NC_019751.1, on the reverse strand, counting down.
CCCATAAGTGAGATAAGTAATGGCTGCAATCAGAACAGCCAGATTGGATATTGGTTCTAACTGCTCCAGTAGATTGGAAATTTTCTGATACGCCTTCTTTAAGTGGTGAATCATCTATCGCTTTAAAGGTTTGAAATGCTATAACCAAAATTTAGCAGGCTAAAGCCTGAATTAAGCCGACCCGCTTTGCGCGTTCGGCTTGAATGAATTGTTAGGAGCGTACCTGTAGCGCCGGATTGACCACATTGACGATGACTCCATTTTCTGTATAACATCCTTTTTTGAGGTATTATACCGAATTTTTCACATATTTATTAGGTTGCCACGCCCCAAAAATTATGAGAGCAAATGCAAGATTTTATAAGGTTTTTTTGACGAATCTCGCTCTTTGATGAAAAAGTCCCCTCTATCCATTAAAGTACAGGAGTTAAAGCCAAAAGCTTATGGCAAAATCCCAAATCGTACAACTCCAGCAACAACTTGACCAAACCAGCGATGGGCAAAGCCTAATTTACGATTATCGCTCGTCCATTCCTGGGCAAAAACCACTGATTTTTTGCACCACGGGTAAATTCCGTCGATCGAACCTTCCCGTTTCAGGAATATAGGTAGCCATAGCTTTCCCCCGATTCGCCACAAAATCAATAACCCCAATCGTTTCGGCAGTTTTTATCCCCAGAACAATATCCGATGGTTGCGATAATAATCTCATTGCTTCTTTCGGTGACTTTGTACCAATAAATTCAATCTCAATATCCTTCCGTTCTCCTACAATCTGCTGTAAATTTTCCTGTAGTTGTGGTGCGGGTTGTGGAGAAATATCGACAAATTGCACTCTCTCAAAACCATTTTCAACAGCGCGAGCGATCGCACGTTTAATCATATTCCCCAAAACCTGCTCAGTTTTAGCCTGAAACTTTGGCTCAACTGTCCCATTGATAATCACCACAGTCGCAATATTCAAGGTTTCATGTTCAGGAAATTTAACACTACTGGGGTCAATGATAATATCCGCGTAACTGGGAGGAGCTTTATTCACAGTCCCCACAATAGTCAATCCTTGTATTGACCTCCCCTTACTGGCAAGCTGTTTTTGTAAAAAACCAACGGATTCTTTATTCAAAATACCCAAAACCTGATTTCCAAGTTTTGCAAAAACGATAGGTGCTTTTCTGGAATCAGTTCGCTGCATATCGAGAGTAATATTCGTTTGCTCACCCTGCCAGTTGCGATTAGCGAAAGCGTATCGATTAATTTGGTCAATTTGAATTTTATTTTCAGGATTTCTCAAACTGGTAACAATAACGCTGGTACTGGAAGGAGAGGTAATACTTGCAACAGCTTCACAGCCAGGAAGCAAATGAGGCGATCGCGCATCAATAATCCCCAACTTTTTCCCCTCCACCGTCACCCAACGTGCTGTTTTAGTCGGTTCACGGGGATTTACCCCATCCTCAAATTTCACTGCAACCTTGTCCCCGACAAAATCCCTACCAGCACACTCATTAAACTGAGTCCCAACTACCCGCATTTCCGTAAATTGCAGGTTTTGGAGTTGAGCGTTAACGAAGTTTACCGAAGGTATCGCTTCTTCTGGGAAAACAGCAAATGCAACCCCCGCTCTCTTCAAACCAGAATAGTTTTTACTCTCTCCAGTGTGGCTAACATCATGTATAGCAGCTGCGAGTTGTAGTTTATCTTCCAAGGGTGTTTCTTCGCTAATCGACTCAATGTATTCCCTAGTTTGTTGTTTTAAAGCATCAATCATCCCATCACTAATACCGAAATGAAACTCGACTTTTCCTTGTTTAATTGTCATTCCTGGGTTAACATTATGTTCCTTAACCGAGTCACTGCTAACTGTACCAATCGGAATATTTATCACTTTTGTGTTATTCGTAAACTTTGCAAATACAAGTAGGTTATGGGGCATTTGTGATGTTGGTTTTCTCGCTTCCACACGGATATCCAAGTATTGCGAACACCAAAAATCGGTATTTATCGCCGCAGGAAATTTTATTAAATTAGTGATTTTTAATTTATTTCCACTAATGGGAGAGGTAATAGTTAAATATGGTCCAGGTTCAACTTTTTGTTGTTCCTCCAGTTGAATGCGTTTCCGAATCTTGAAGTTATACTGGTGTTTGATTTGTTGGGCAATTTGTCTTTGCTCCGAGCTAAATTCAATTCCCGGATAAAGCTTTCTAAATTGTTCGATTGGTCTTGCCGTAATTTGATTTTGCTCAAATATTTCGTTCGTTTGCCGAATCATTAAATCAATGGGGCTGTAACCATTTATTTTCATCCCTCGATTGGTAAAAGCTTCGGGCTTTTTCTTATCAGTTAGCCATTCAACTTCTTTGTAACTGGTAATTGCTTGGCAATATTTAATAATTTCATCATTGGGACGCAGGGCACTTTTTGCTCCATCTGCCGCTACTTGTAGTTCGTTCCCAAGAGAGGCTACGCAATCTTTGAATATGGCTTTTACTTGGTGTAGTTTATGTTCTATTTCTGCTGTATTACTTGGATTTGTAGAGATAACTTGTTTAATTTCTCCCAATATCCTCTCTGAAATTTGTAATTTTCCTTGTTGCTGCTTCTGTAATATCCGAGCAAAATGTTGAGATATCTGTTTCAAATCATCCATTTTTTCCGATTGAGGCATCGCACAAAGTTCGCATTGCAGGGCTATATTCTTCTGGATTTCGTTGGCGATAATGCCAATTTTATTCTCCATTGCCGAGATGGCTATTTGCTCGAAACTACCTTGATATGCCACTTTATCCTTCTTGATAATGTTGGGATAGCGATTTTCTGGTAAATTCCGCTCTTTCACTTCCGCAGCAAGGTGGGGAAAATCTCGACTGGGTGCAAAAGCCAATAAATCACCATCAAAGTCGCACTGCATATTATCCATAGCAGTTTGAGGGTGAATATAAACACAGCCATCTAACATTTCTGGTAAATGCTTATTTTTCAAAGTAATTACCCCATTGGAATTAATCAACGGGGAACGAGTGACAATTATTTCTTCCCCTTCCCTCAAAAAAGGTATGCATATTTCATCATGCTGCAAATCCAAACTAGGTTGTGCTAGTCCGGAGGTAAACTTAATTGAACGTCCCGTAGCAATTTCAACCCATTGTTTTCTGGCAAAATCCTGGAGTTCGGCAACTATTTTTGGATGTTCTAGCAATTGACAATAATTAGCTAAATCGGTTTTGATTAAGGAATATAGCAGTAAATCTTTTTGAGATAGGGTTAGATTATCGCTTTCTCGAACGTCCTCAATTTCTCCGCCAGAATCTAAATTATCAAAGATAGTAAATTTATCAATATCTGCTTGTAAATTCGGCTCAATTTCCTGGTTTTTTGCTAGTACAGCTTTGCGTCGTTCGTAGGTTTCTATATATCGCTGGGCTAATTTTCTAATATCTTTTTGGTCGCCAGCTAATTGTTCGGCTTGCTGTTTAATTATGGGTAAGATTTCATTGTTTACGGATGAAGGGTAATTTACTAAAATCTGGGTTCCCAAACTATGTTCTCGATACAAAGCCAATGCTTTTACACCTAATCCAATTGAGAGCAAATATTCCCCAGGTTTTATTGCATCATCTCCCTTCCTGCCTTTGAACGAAGATGTTGCCAATATTAAATCGTAACCAAATTTCGTGCGTAAGGTGCCATCTCTAACATTCCCACCCATACGAAAACTTGATTCCCCAAGCCTTTCGAGTTGCGTGGGAGCAAGTGTACCCTTCGCAATCCGCATAACTCGACTTTCAACTTGGGGTTTAATACCAAGTCGGAACTGAAATGCACGCCTATCTATATTATTAGAAAGTGCGAAACTGCGATCGATTAATCCCTTGCAATCTCCAACTAATTTTCTCGCATCCGCATTGGCAATGATACCTCCATTCTCCCCAGTCACATCATCGACAACCAAAATCCTGACATTTTCTAGTTCGTGAAAACTACGACAAGGTGTAAAAGGTAAGGGATAGGCAGCACCATCAGATGGATTTGGATATAGTTGCTCTCGAATAGTGGAATCGCTGGCAAAAAACATTCTTTTCCCTGCACTAAATTGTAGGGTTTTGCCGTTATATTCATGTAAATCTTCGGGGATAGTTGCTTCTGGGTAAGCAGTACCAATACTAAACTCAACATCAGGAAAGAGATATTCAGCCAAGGTATTTTCGAGTTTTTCTTCTATTCCCGTTTCTTGTTTGGTTTTGGTATCGAAGTGATTCAGTCGTAATACCATGATAGAAAAAGGCAGTGGGCAGTAGGCAGTGGGTAGTAGTAAGAATTTTGATTTAGTTGCTTGAAAATATATGGGCTATTCTGACTTCTGGATTCTGAATGCTGACTACTTTCTCAATTAGTAAAAAAGAACTACAATAGAGGCTGTTATCAAACGCCAAGGTGAAATTATGTCATCTGAACCCATAACAAAACCTCAGCCAGCAACAAGCCGATACCAAATAGTTTCATCAATGACTGTTGATGAACTTCTCAGCGAAGGTTATGCTAATTACGATGATTTCTATGACCCTTCAGAAGAAGAATGGAAAATAGAACTTGCCCAAATTGAACAAATGATTCCGGATAATCCTGTTGATTATTCGGAAGGTATTCCTTTTTGATTTAGGTTGTTGACAGCAGACGATCGATAATCAGAATAGAAAACTTTTATCCTTTATCAATTTCTACATCTTCGTCTGGTGATTTGGTTAATTCATCAATCGGGATTAAGTAGCTAAGTAAATCTAATTTGACCATATTGCCTTCGATTTCTCGGATTTGGAATGGTTGCCAGCACTGATATTGAGGTGGGCATTTCTCCCAAATAACCATGTCATCAACGTTGAGCGCAATTTCCTTAATTTCATCCCCGTCTATTTGCAGATGTTGCTCTATTTTTCCCTGTTCCGATGTTGGCAATACATACTGATTTTCCAGGTTAATTAAATCATTTGCTGTTGGTAAGTCGGATATAACGGTGATATTTGAGATAAATTCTTGGGGATGATTAGCTTCTTCTGGGATAACATCAACTTTTGCTAAATTTTCAGGGTGTGAGCCATTGAGTGTCTGATTGTAATCTGCATATATTGTGGTCATCGCAGGATGATGATTTCCCAAAATATCCAATCCTTCCGAAGTGGAATTAGCTGCGATTAAAGTATTTGAATCACACATATTTTGAGCATTATCCCCATCGGTATTATCTCGCTCATAATTTTTATTTACATCATTATCACCCTCTTGCTTCACCTCATTCTCGACAATAGATAACTTTCCTTGTCTGACATCATTCCATAATGCGATCGCTTGCCGAATTACGGTTTGGGGAAAAGTGCCATTTGCATCCATTTCTTGTTGGATAATGCCACCAGTTTGCATATCTTCTTCCATGATGTCGGGAATTCGACAGACAGGTTCACCATCCTTACCTGTTTTCCAAATCGTTGGCTTATCTGGCTTTGGTTTCGTGGGGGTGCGGTGGGCTGAAATTAATTCGCGCACTTTCTCTTGGGTAATATGACTGTAATTTTTCAAGCTTTCGATAACTTGGCTATATTTTTTTGCATGTTTAGCCAATTCAAAAATTGTATGTGGTTCAACTTCTTTCAAATCATTGGCTGTAAAATTGGAAAACGCTGTAGCAACCTTCAAATAGATTTTACTTTCACGTAAACTCCAACCAATTGTACTCAGCAAACTCTTGTATTCTTGGTGAGAGAGTTCTTGCTTTTGGGATGCGATCGCAAATGCTTGTTCTAAAATTGAAGTTGTCGCATCCACCAAATTATCAAGATGAGTTTGAGGTGGTGGATAGATTGTAGTGGCAACCATATACAATTTACCTTTCGTATTTTATTTCCGTTTATCCGGTGGAGTCACCCAAACAAGACAAAATCCTGACTTTGCTTTGCGATTGTATTGGGATAAAACCACACCTAATCGTTGAACATCTTTGATGCATTCCCTGTTTTCCAAATACCCGCGATTCCAATTCATCAAGTCTCTGGCAAATTTCCCTTCACTGGATGCAGCCCATTTCATTGCTGATAATTCATCCCATGTCAGGGTATTGGCTTGAATTTTGGTATATCCCCCAGACAAGACCCCATTCAACCAAGGAGGAATCGACACACCCGCGATGAAACCGATCGCAAAGATGAAAAAGAAGACAACAGTAGCCGGAAAGACTGAGTTAATAATATTTCGACCTTCACGTAACAAGGATTCGTGAATTAGCTCTTGTGCCGCGCGATTAATAGCGACTTTTTGACGTGCGATCGCAACTTGTTCAACTTGCTCTAAATTATGGGCTAAATCTTGGTTCCATGTTTGAAACAGCAGTTGTAAAGTCTGCGGTGCATCTGACAACATCACTTCCAATTGTCCGGTAGCAACCAAAACTAAAAATAATGGGTCATCCTGAGACAGTCCAGTTTTTGAAACGAAATCTAAAACCCGACGTTTAAAATCTTCACTCTTTCCCCTCAATGCTTCAGCCAATAAATCATCAGGGGTTTGAGGTTTATTCATTCAATTAAACCCGTTTTTGCAAAAGCTTTGTAGGCAAACTGGAGGAAATTTTTGACTCTCTGCTTCGATACTATCTTGAGTTCTGGACGCAAAATTGCATCCGTAAATGTGATTTCTAAACGGTCGATGGTATTGCGCTCCCAAAAAGGGAATTTGGGAAAATCGATCGCATAAAAGTTATATTTCTGAGCCGCATCGACAAATTCAGGCATTGTCTCCACGTATTCCCAGTTATCGCACAAGCCATAATTCTTAACAAATACATGGGTAATATCATTGCCAAAATCATCTAAAGATTTGAGAAAGAAATTAACAGAATCGACACCACCAGTCGCAACAAACCATTTGATAAAATTGATGGAATTATCCTTACCTAAATTTACTAAATCATTGCGTTGTATCCAGTTTGTTACATTGCCATATACTTGAGCAGGTAAGTTAACTAGCACGGATTTATCAAAGGCAAAATCAAAAATTTTATCTGCCTCATAAGCTTGTTTCTCATCATCACTAAAGAAAGCCATCTCCACATTCGGGTAAATTTTCTCTATATCTCGGTTACTTATATCCGCATCGATAATCATCATGTCACGAGCCGTTGAATTACAGTATTCGATAAAAGCTCGACAAATAAAAGATTTACCGCATCCTCCTTTTTCCCCATCGATAATGTGGATTGTGGTTGGCTTTTTAGATTTATTCGTTTTGAAAACAGGGAAGTTATTTTCTAATCTTGGTTGCGAAAGTTGCTGATTTCCATTTATTTCACCTCCTTCTAATGCATCTTTTGGTAAAATATTTCCATCAATCTCTTGTTGCCAATCATCAATTGTTGGTTGTGTCATTGCTTTACTAGATACTGTACTATTTGCTAATTGAGAATTAATTGTATTTCTATCTATTTCTTGTTGCCAATTTGTTATTTCCGTATTTATTGGTAATTTGTCTTTTCCTATATCAAGTTTATTCCGATCATCAATAACAACATTCTGATTTACCTGTCTGCTATCTAATAAGGAGTTGTTGGTCTTTTTATCTCTTCTCTTTCTCATCTGATTTATCTCCCTCAATCCCTTGATATGTCAAATTGGAAATTACAAAAAATTACTCAATCCGCCATCATCGTAAACACAATTCTCCGAGAGTTCGCCTACTGATTTCCCTGATGTATTAGGCAATATTTCTAATATTGATTTACTTCCACCATGATGGGTTGTAAATATCCCGTAAGAATCTTCTAATCCTGCTAATTCTCCAATTTCTTGAGCCTGTCTCTTTAATACTTGTATACAACTTCTAGCTATAGATTGAATCTGTTTTTTATCACCTGAATTTGTGGTAATCGCATGGGGCAACCAAAAAGAACGAATTGCAACAAGTATAATTTCACTTTTTGCTCGAATCGGATTAGATTGGATATATTCCATCAACTTTATATCTGCTTCCTTACGTGGCTGATAACGCCAGCGAAAATCAATTTGTTCGCCCATAATTTACTTTTTCCCAAAAGTACAAAAATACACTGTAAACATCAGCCAATCGACTTCCTAGACCAAAGCAATCGAGCTGTAAGGGAATATCTGCACCAACTCCCCACAAACAAAGTATTCCGGGATAATGGGAATTTAATTCCCTTCTCATATAATCTGCCGTTCCACCACAAAATAGAATTTCCGTAATTTGATTGCGGGAAATTACTTGGTCTAACCAACTTGTGAGTACGGCAGCATATTCGTTTCTAGCAAGTTTGACAGCTTGTTGAATTTGGATTAATTCTTGCTGTTTGTTGATATTGCTCGTACTCCTGAGTAAGCGTAAAAATGGAGTACCAGAGATATCACTTCCAGCAGCAACCACCGCAGGAGCAAGTCGTGAAGCAGTTTGTCCCGAAGTTCTCGCTACAACTTTTTCTAACAGTCGAATCATTCCCAAATCAGAAGTTTTCCCATCTGCGGCAATGATTCCCCTTTCTGCAATCAACACCGATGCATTCCTGTAACCCAACATGACAAATGCAATTGCTTTTGTGGTGATGGTTTTTCCTTGCTGTTTCTGGTAAGCCAAATAAATTCCCGCACCTTCAGGTAAACAATTAAATTCGGATAATTCCACACACATTCTCCCCGTAGGTGTGGTGAAGTCTTTTAGTGCGGCTTTTAGTTGCTGGTGAAAACTCTCCTTGTTCTCGAATTCCCCCGGTGGTAACAAACAAACCAATGCAACTCGAAATTTTGCACCCAATTTCAGTTTTTGTGATGTCACCCAAATCGCAGCCAAGGTTTTGGCTACTGCACGCTCGTATTTGAGTTCCTTCAATCCTTCGTTGCCATAATACTTAGTTTTTGCCAAATACCCTACAGCTAAGGTTTGACCCATGTAGCTTATCCATGCAGCATTTTCTGGGTCTGTTGCTCCTAGAGTTTCAGCAATTGTTGAATCTGGAGAAATTTTCACCACCTCCGGTTCCATCAGCAACGATTTGGTAATCATCATATCGAGGGTGGAATAAACTCCTTTGGTTACACTTCCCCCAAAGTCCAAAGCTAAAATTAATTCTGGGGAAGATTTCTTTCTGCGTTGAGTCATTTTACCCATGATATTTATTTGATAAATGTGGAGAAAATGGAAGAGAATTAAAGTTAAATCCAGGAAACAGTAGGTTGGTTATCAGCAAAATTTATTGAAGTTTCAGTGATTTGATGTTGAATTTTCCTGGTAATTCCTTTTGTCGTTCGAGAGAGTGTAAATGCTTCTAATGCCTATGGTGATTTGGTTGTAAGAGTTGGAGTTAGTTTTAAATAGAAAAAGTTGCGTTAGCGAAGCTTAACAAAGTTATCGCTTCCTACAAATCTTCAACATCACCCAAAAAATCTCGCATAAAAATTTTAGGCTGTATGTTAATTCATCGGTGAAACACACTACACCTTTTTCCTGTATTCATGGCTGAAAATATAAAAATAGCCGAGGAATAATTTGAATTTAGAGATAGTTCTTGATTCTCGAACAATAGTTGTTGTATGGTTATTTTTCCGATAAGCATACTTGATGTGTGAAACATATTTCCTACTCCTTTTCATTCGATTTACTTCATGAGTTAAAACATTTACTCATTTATTAGCAAATAAGTAGGAGTAATTTCAATAGCTTAAACTTGAGTCAAAACCAGCTTGAACGATGGATGCAAACACCTGTATAAAAAATAGATTAATTCTATAGAATAACTAAGTATAAAATAATAGATAATAAGCTATATTATCACCAAGACAAGCATTTAAAGGCTAGACAAATAAAGTTGATTTAGTATAGCTAATTTACTGAGTAAGATTTTGAACTTGCAATTACTCGATACTTTCAGCCTTTATACACAAAGACATGATTCATCTAATACTTATCTGAACTTCAGTGAAAAGATAGATTTATTGGGTATTTTTGGGTATTTTTGGAAATCAACTTTTCCCACCGATAAAAATACATGATAGTAACGGATAAAATGAATTGTATTTTTCAATGGGAAATCTCTAAAAAAATTCTGTTTTGCCCAACATTTGCTCTTATTAGTAACAGAATGTAAACCAAAATAATAGAATGGGTAATTGGAAAGAGAAGATATAGCTATTTTTTAACTACTACCAACAGCTTCAAAAATCATCAATCATGGCTTTTGCAATTTGTCGCATCCAGAAAATAAAATCCTGGGGAACTCTGAGTCGTAGCCAAGCGCATACACTTCGACTGGTTGATACACCTAATGCCAACCCGGAAATAAAAAATTTAGAATTAATTGGAAATAATACAAATCTTGGCTTAGAAACTTTGGTGCGGGAAAAAATCGGCTCGCAAAAAATTCGCTCTGACGCAGTGTTAGCGGTGGAAATGTTGTTGAGTGCGAGTCCAGAATATTTCCGTCCCCATGCTCCGCACGAAGGTGGGATTTATGAGCAACAGCGTTTAGATAATTTCGTTGATGCGGCTGTAAAATGGCTGCATAAATCTTGGGGCGATCGCATTGTTCAAGCAGAGTTACATCTAGATGAAATTACACCCCATATCCACGCTTATCTCGTACCTTTGGATGAACGGGGAAAACTCAATTGCAAAGCTCTGTTTGGGACTAGAGTAAAAATGTACGAGTTGCAGGATAGCTTTGTTGCTGCTGTTGCACATTTGGGAATTGTCCGTGGTGTCAAGGGAAGTGTGGCAACCCACGAGAAAGTTAGAAAGTATTATTCTGCCGTTAACCAAAGTTCTCAGATTCTCGACTGGGGAAAGATTATTCCCCAACCAGAACCACAAGAAAGCAGTGAAAAGTATAGACAAAGGCTTATTGAGCTATTGAATCCCCAATTGGAGATAATAAATTGTCAACTTTCGGAGCGCGATCGCATTCTCCAACAAAGAGCGGAGTGGAAAGAAACAGCGTCCAGAAGTGAAGAGTTACGACAGAGACTAGAACGGGAGCTAGAGATATTAAAAGCCGTCGATGCAAAACAAGATTTATCATTGGAAGCGATCGCTTATGAACTTGGAATCAATCCCAGCAAGCAATTTCATGCTGATGCGCTTGATTTGGTCATGCAAACAAACGGTTGTAATTTTAATGATGCGGTGGTTTGGTTATGCGATCGCTTCGACGAAACCCCAGTTTTGCAAGCTGTTCATAATCATGCAATTAGCCAAGCTGTAAACATTATTGAGCAGAAGTTACCAAAACCATTCATTCCACCTTCCAGTTGTCCTTCCCATTGGCAAGAATTAGAAAATTATTTGAGGCAACAATATTTAATTCCATCTCAACTCTCACAGACCTTACGAAAAAGAGATTTGATATATGCAGATGATGCTGGGAACGGAGTATTTATCGCTCGCAACCTAGATGGAGAAAGAACAGGAGCTTATTTATTAGTCTCAAAAGACAAAAAGCAACTTCAGATGTACCCAGAAAGCAGACGTTCAAAGGGTTGGTTCCATTTGAGCGTCGGAGGTGGTAATACAAAATCACCACAAATCGCTATTTTAGTTTCTTCTCCCATCGATGCACTGCACGCAATCTCCCAAAACGCACCCCACCAGCAGCGAACAATCTATCTCGTCTGGGATGACGATCGCGCACCATTACCCTTACAACTACTCAAAACCATACCCAAAGTCATCGTCGCAATTCCATCCGAACAAAGTTTTACTAAAGCCAAACAACTTCTACCCCACGCAACCAAACAAGTTGTAGTATCTTCGCTCAATGCAAAGCAGTTTTCTGGAAGATGACAAAACGAATATGGCTTTTTTCAAGCTTAGATGTAGTTACTTGCTTGATAATTGCTGCCTTGTAATCAAAAACTTGGAAATTTAACAAAATTCAGTATGTAAAGTCAATAAATTGACCATCTACCGATTTCTATTCTCGGATGAAAAGCCTCTTAAAATTGGTGAAAAGTAGTGACTATAGGGAAATAAAGACAGTTAAGTTGGTTTTTGCCTAGCTTTTCACACTTCAAATAGGCGTTTTTAGGCAGCAACTAACAGCATATTTGCTGTAATAGAATCAATAACATCCAAATACTAGGCAATTTTTATCAGTATATACTTTTAAGTAATAGAAAAATTAATGTAAATAAAGCTTCTCGTATTTACCTCGATTTATTTTAATCTCCAGGAATAAATTAATCCTACTCCATAGCAGTTGCTACGTAAATTGATTTTTAAGCTAGGATGAACTAGCTTAAAGCAATTTTAATGTTTGTATAAAGTTTGTCTGCTGATTCGTTATCATTGCAGCGATTTTTGGGTGTCATCTATCACTTCATTTTTCTAGTGTCCGTTCCCTATTGTTGACCGGAAGAGGCAGGGAGAATTCATGAGCAGGCTTCCGCCGTGAGCGTCAGCGTTCGACTGAGCGCTCACGCCGAAGTCCGAACGGGAGCGGGGTGAGCAAGCCTTTCCCCTATGCTCCCTGCCCCTTTTCCTCTTCTTATTCTTGACCCAAGTTGTAAGTTGGTGCTTTATGAAGCAATCAAAAAACATAAAAACCGACCCAAAACCCATCAGATATCCCAAAGTTACCTATTCCCATTGGCAGTTTTCCGGCAAGATTTGGAGGACTTATCAATTACCAGAGGGACCAAAATTGATGAGCGATCGCCAAATGGCATTGTTGGTTGGTCGGTCGAAGAAAGCGGTGCAAAAATTTATTGAATCGCGTCGCTTGGAAACCCATATTGTTCGAGTTGGAAATGGGAGATTAGTGAAAGTTTATCCTCTCTCAGTCGCAGCAATTTACCTATCTACTCTTTTGAGAGAAGGTCATTTGCAGAAGCATCGCTTCAACATTTCTCGTGATGATTGGTATTGCATAATTAAAGCTTTATCCGATAATGAATCCGAACCAAATCCTATTCTCAACTGCTATTTTTTTACTGGTAATTATCTGGTCGAATCTGGCGAACCACTTCAGGTTAGATTTGATGCAAATATTAGTTTGCAGGTTTTAGTTTTGCATTCTGGAGAATATCGCATCGATTATCGGGAAGGACTCAGGTGTATCAACCGAAGTGCAGATTGGTTTATTCATGAATCACCGAAGAAGGCAAAATCTTTGGCAAATTTAAGACTTTCCAGGGATATCGTTGAGTGTAGAATCAGAATCCAGGAAGAATTTCAAAGTATGTATGCACTGTCACTACAAGATTGGTTGTCGATATGGGGATATTTTGCCAAAAAGGGAAATCGAAAAGCGATCGCGCTTCTCAATGCTTGTGCAAGGGAAGGTATTGAAACGTTGATTACTAAGGCTATAGAAGAGGGAGCAACCTAATTTATGGGCTAAATGGGCGATACTTTTTCAGAGGGGAGCAAAGCGATCGCCCTTGATTTTTAACGTAGCCTACAAAATACTCAATCAACTTGATTTAGCTGGTATTTGATTGATTATGTCGATAATTTCTTGTGGAGGTTTTTGTGCGTTCGCGTAGCGGCTCCCCTGGAGCATCGCTGCTAGTAAATTTATGGCTTTTTTAAGTATGCGTAGACGCGAAGCGGCTTGTCGTCAGACATCGCTATCTTCAAAGCTGTTTTGGCTGGGTAAAACAAGCTGGATGGGATTTCCTGTATCATCTTTCTCACCTTGAAAAACCAATAAACGCGGGTTGGGGTGGTTTACTGCTTGCCATCCTTGTTGGTGAAGGTAAGATACAACATCGGTTATTTTGAAAGGGTGGGTTTGTAATTCCTCTGTTGAAATTTGTTGCGTCATCACCACTCTCCTGTTTTTACCTTATCTATTAAACCTAACAACGATTCTGGAGTTAGCTGTTGCTGTCGAGGAATCCTAATTCTAACACTTTGGCGATTGGTGGTTGGTTTGCCGCTTATGTATTCCCAGTAACAACTTCCACGCAGACGCATTTCGTCTTCATCGTATATTAACCATTGGGATGAATCTGGAGGTAAGGTGAATAGAATGAGAATGCAAGGTACAGCCATCCGAAAATTGCGACGAATAACTAAATCGTTGTAAGTTTTGGCTTCTAAATCGTAGGTGATAGTATTTTCGTCTCGTTGCCATTGGGTTGAAGCTTTTAATTGGAAACTCAGGGAAAAGCCTGATTCTACCCGTCGATTGTTGCGGATAGCTATTTCATCAAAGTTGCCATCTACCCCATAATCGTATTCACGGATAGAAAGATTTAAGCCTGCTTTACCTGCTACTGCTCGGATATAGGCTCGACTTCATGATTCAAGAATATGGGGTTCGGTTAACACAAAATTACAAAAGCTCGATGTAATCCTACACTGTGCGTTCGCTTATTTTTAAACTTCAAATTGAATTAAAGCCTTAATTCAAAGGGAAAAGGGCATTTTTTAAGTAAGCAGGGAATATAAGGTAATAAATATTACCTTTTTATTAAGCCCCTAGAAGCATCTATTTAAGACGTAGAGGGGTATAAACCATAAAAATGGCTAAAACCTTGTTTGAACTCAAAATTCCGGAATTGCTTGTAGAGACTAGATTGTAACCCCTGTAACGGTTAATTAAATTTTCGGGTCAAAAATGAGCGAACGCTGAGCTACATGATACTTGAAGAAGGTATCTTAGCCTCTAAAGGAAGTAATAATGGGTACAAATTCAGAGGGATCGGTGCTGGATGCTGGTTGGTAAATATATTTAGCATGATTCCCGATCGCTGTATATTGCGATCGCCATAACACAATCATTAAATACAGCTTTATTCAACCAAGCGATCGCACTCCCAAAAAAATACTCAAAACTAAGTGTGATAGCACTTTCAAACAAACCCTCTCAAAATAAAGCGCGCTCGCATTCCCAAATAAACCCCTGAAACTAAAACGCGAGATCGCACTCCCAACCAAATCTAAGCAAATGCGTGATCGCATCCCTTATCAATATAGATATCTGCAAAAATTAATTATTCTTTGCCTGAAACCCTCGTAAAGTCCTAGCAATACTACATCCCTACACTCATTTTCAGAGATGTTTATTTAAGTGACTTAAGATTATAATTTAATTTAGTATTCTGTAGCAATAATTTATTATGAGCGAACAATCGAATATCGAAATTCTCCTAATTTTGCAGGATAGCGAGACAGACGAGGAAGAATTAGAACTTTTATTACAAAATATTACGGGCGAGATTCAAGGATTAGTAGAGGATGTCAATCGTCTTCCAATAGCAGAACTACCAGAAGCTAGTAGTCTAAAATCAAAGGGAGACAAGACAGAATCAGGTGTTTTAGACATAAAAATTAATTTAGATAGTATTAAAGGTATGACGAAATGGTTATGGGAACGCTTAGTTGGAACCTCAACAGAAGCAAAAATTAAATATAAAGACTTAGAATTTGAGTTTAAAGGTAAAAACCAAAAAGATTTAGCAGTAACAATGCAAAATATGGAAAAATTTATTGCTGCGATCGCAGCATTGCAATCTTTAGATGACAACAAATAGTAGGTATGCCCTTTTGATTGGCGTAAGTGAATACGGGGAAGGTTTTGAAAATCTTCCTGGAAGTTTAAGAGATGTTGAGGAGATGCAGCGTGTCTTAGAAGATTCAAGCAAGGGTAATTTTCAGGTAGATACCTTATTTAATCCTCAACGTTTACAAATGGAGGAGACAATAGAGGTTTTTTTTCGCGGACGCAGTAAAGATGATTTGTTGCTATTTTATTTCTCAGGTCATGGCGCGTTAGGTAACGATGTTAGCAGAGAACTACATCTTTCTACAAAGGGAACACGGAAAGAAAAAGAACGTTTAGTTGAAAGTAGTGCAGTTGCTGCCTCATTTTTACATCGCCAGATGAGCATAAGCAAATCAAAGCGAATAATCGTCATACTCGATTGTTGTTTTAGTGGTAAATTTGCTTTTCTTTTAAATAAAGGAGAAGAAACTGTTGATTTTGAAATTTTAAAAGCTCAAGGTAGAGTAGTTCTTGCATCTTCGAGTTCCACACAAGTTTCTTATCAGCTACCTGGTACTGATGAGCAACAACGTCCTCACCTTTCTATCTACACTCATTATTTGATAGAGGGTATGGAGGGTGCAGCCCAAAGAGAAAAGAATGAGTGGATTCTGGTGCAAGATTTGCATGATTATACTAGCCGCAAAATCGAAATTGAATCCCAAACGGCAACTCAACCCAAGATAATAATTTTTGATGAGCAGGGTTATAAACTCCCAATTACCAAAGCACCAAAAGCTGACCCTTATGTAGAATATTCTCAAGCAGTAGACCAATTTTTACAAGAACTGGATAAGGAGAAGGAATTTGAGGGAGAAATAGAAGCATATTCTTTTGAAAGAGAATGCTTAGATATCAAAATTGAAACACTTAATATTACACTACAAAAAGCACAAGAAATTGAATTGGAGATGCTATTACCCTATAAAATCAGGGCAGCAAAAAGTCAGAGATATATTCAAGCTTTTACAAAAGCCTTGAAGAAAGGATATCCTCTTGACGATCCTATCCGCAAACATTTGCGAACTATTCAGTATGACTTGAGTTTGAAAGATGATTATATACAGTTAGTTGAAGCTAGAGCGATCGCTAACTACATTAATTCTGATGAGTCGATTCAAAGCTATGATCTTAATATTAAAACAATCCTAAATAATTTTCCTAAAAGGTTAAAGGTAATTATTGTTTGTGGATTTTTAGGTAGTGGAAAATCCACGTTAATTAACAATATTATTAAGCAAGTCTCAAATTTAAAGTTTGCAATATCAGTCTTTGAATTTGGAGAGATAAATATTGATGAGGAGCCTAATAATGCAATTATGATGGAAGGTTTTCCTTATGATGAAGATAATAAATGTAAAGTTTGTGGTTTTCATTATGGTGGTAGTATTGACAATACTAATTCAGTTACTCAAATTTTAGAAAGCGAAGAATCCTATGATTATTTAATTATTGAAACTTCGGGACTTGCCGATCCATTACCAATAGCTTTAAAATTTCTTGGCACCGAATTGCGAGATTTAACTAGTCTAGAATCTATCATAACAGTAGTTGATGCGGATAATTATAGCTTAGACTTATTTAATTCGGAAGCCGCATATAGTCAGATTACTTATGCTGATATTGTTCTGCTAAATAAAACTGATTTAGTTGGTACAGTAAAGTTGGACTTACTAAAATCAGAAATCAATAATATAAAAGAAGGGTCAAGAATAATTCGCTGTAAAAATTCAGAAGTATTACTGCCATTTATCTCCAACTTACATCTGGATAACATTCATTTTTATATTCGTGAAATAAAAGATGCTTCTCTTTCTTTAGTTAATTTCCAAAGTTATCGTCCATTCTCTGTAAAGAAATTTCAAAATTTTTTAGATAATATATACCCAATTAATATATATCGATGCATTGGTATCATGTGGTTTGAGGAAAGTTCCAAAAAACATGTTTTGTTAGTCAGTGGGGGACGGTTTATGCTTGATGATTTGGATTGGCAAAATGAAAAAGAAAGACAAAATTTATTAGTATTTATTGGGCGAAACTTAGATACAGAATTTATTATATCAAAATTGCAAGAATGTTTCGCATAAACATTGAGTTCACTTCAGACAAATATATTTTGCACGATTATCGATCGCTTTATATTGCACGTATATAGCGGTTCTCAATCTAGTGAGGTATATTTTAAAGCTACTTGTTTTGATATAAAATGTTCGTGCGTACTTCAGTTGCCTGGAAAACGCCATATAACCCTTAAGTAGCACTCACCCGATTAAATTGCTTCTGTTTTACAATCGAGATAGAAACTTGCGGAATTTAAAGTGAGAATATTGGCTTTATGTCCAAACCCAAACTTAGCGACGAAGAAATAACCCAACGTGGTAAAGAACTCTACGAAAACAGTATTCGTCTAAGAGTAGAAACACCAGAAAATATTGACAAAATTATCTCGATTAATGTAGAAACGGGCGAATATGAAATAGGTGATGATTTACTTGTAACAAGCCTCAAGATGCGAACAAAACAAGCCGATGCAGCACTTTGGTCGGAAAGAATTGGATTTAATGCTGTCTATGCGGTTGATGGTACATTATTTAGGACAGCAGGGTAAAAATAGCAAGTCTACTTCGGTTCGAGCCAGTACAATAGAATTACATAATATAATTGCATCGCACTTTGCTATGACGACTGTAATTGCTAGACCTTCATCCTTGCTTTCCAGCATTCGAGTCGAAAAGCTGGAAAATTTCAACTTGTTTAAATTTAATGACAAACTGCAAGTACGAATGGAAGAATTACTAGAACGGAAAAAAGCTGATTTATTAACACCTGAAGAAATCATCGAGCTAGAGGAAATTGGAGAGCTAGACAGAATATTCACCCATATAAACGCGATGATAGTAGCTCAAAAATGACGATTGACGACGCTACCAAAGAAAGCGTGCGAAGACGGGCAAATTATTTGTGTGAATATTGCCACTCCCCCGAACGTATTTCCACAACAAGGTTTACAGTAGACCATTTGATACCCAAATCAATCGGTGGTAATGATGATATTGACAATTTAGCGCTAGCTTGTCGTCGCTGTAACGAACGCCGCTACAATTTTGTTGCAGGATTTGATGAAACAACAAAAACAATAGTACCTTTGTTCAATCCTCGCCAACAAATTTGGTCGGAACATTTTGTGTGGTCGGTAGATGGAAGGCAAATAATCGGCATAACTCCGACAGGTCGAGCTACTTGCAAACGTCTCGACATGAACGACGAACGTTATCCACAGGGAGATTCAATTCAAAGTGCGCGAGGTTTTTGGGTTCAAGCTGGTTTACATCCACCAGAAGAAGACATCCCAACTACCTAATTAATAAAAGCGATACTCCCTCCGGGAATGTCACCAACGCAGTTTATCTATCACCCCAAAAGGAAGTAATGACGGGTGCAAATTCCGATGTATCGGTACTGGATGCTGGTTGGCAAATATATTTTGCACGATTCTCGATCGCCAATATCCGATCCGTATCCCGCACATACAAAGGAACCATCATTTCTCGTTGCTCAAGTAATTCCTGCAACCCAATTTCCATCTCCCTACCCTGGTGAAACAAAACACGCGCTGCTTTCTCCACCATCCTCGCTAACTCTGCACCAGTGCAATTAACAGTTTTATTCAGAATAATCCGCCATTCCTTCTCTGTTAGCACATCATCATGTTTATACCGCTCATCAAATCTGGTAAGATGCAGCATCAAAATTTGCTTACGCTCGATCGCTTGGGGAAATCCCACGTAAAATATCTCATCAAACCTTCCCACCCTGGTTAATTCTGGTGGTAGCGCATCAAGTCGATTCAGAGTTGCAACAACAAACACCGCACTGGTTTTATCCTGTAACCAAGTCAACAGCGTCCCCAGAATTTGCCGAGAACTAATGTCTTCCCCCGATTCATTAGATGCAGTAAATAACTTATCGAACTCATCAAAATACAGTACCACAGGAGCGCAGGCTTTCACCCGTTCCAATAGCTGCTTGAGATAAATAGCACCACCTGCGATAACTGCTGCGGTATCAACAGTCACTAGTGGGAGAGTGAGGATTTGTGCGATCGCACTCGCAGCGAGAGTCTTTCCCGTTCCCGGTGGTCCCACAAGCAAACAACCTTTGGGGAGAGAAATATTAGCATCTCGCGCTTGGGGTAAAAAGTCGTATTTGACATTTTCGATATACTGTTTCAGCAAATCTAAACCACCAAAATCCGGAGAATTAGGTAAGCCAACAAAATTAAGATTGAAAGAACGAAAACGATTGATTTTATATTCGAGTAAATGTTTAGCTAGAACATCAATTGTAGGTCGATCGCAGGAGTGCAACGCTAGTTTTAATCCTAAACGGATTTCTTCTTGGGTCAAACCACTACTTGCATTAACTAATATCGAATTATCGGAATTATCAAAATCTGGATATAAAATTAAAACATCATCAACAATATCAGAAATCTCACCCTGACTGGGTAGTGGCATAGATATAGATGGAACTAAGCGATTTAAACTATCAGGTAGCTGAGTAGCATCATTTGAAATAATAATGAGATACTTACCAGTATGATTATTTTCTAATTCAAAATAGATATTGACAAGATGAGAACTTATCTTGCGAACATCTGGGCTATTTGCAGATAGTAAATTCTCAAATAAAAAAACTCCAGCTTCTCTAGAATCCAAGAGATAATCAAAGCTAGTAAATAGGGTTTGATATTGAGTATGTAGATTAACATAATCTATTTTATGATTCGACCTAAATCGAATTAGCTTCAAGCATCCCCATCCCGCAGTCCATAAATATAGAGGGATATTTTTACGAGCAGTGCATTCAACATAGATTTTTCTCAACAAATTCATTCTTTCTTGGATTTGAGTGTTTATACAGATCATTGGAACACCAGAATCCATTAGCAAGTTCAAATCAGATAAACTATTCATAGATTAAATTACCTCTCTTGATGATTAGTTGATTTGAGAGAATTTACGGCTTCTTTTTGAGAGCTTGCTTGTAATTTAGGTAAGATTTGCTCAAAATAAACTAAATCTCGCTCATTCATATTACTCTTTACCTTACCTCCAGCTTTTTCAAATAAATTGCCCCTTCCATCATTCGCTTCAATAATTGCATTTCCATCAGGATTAGCTTGCCATTTATAAGAAAATGCACCATCAATTACGACTTCCTTTTGTTGTATAACAGCATATTGTACAAGTGCATTTGTAATCCTCTCAACACGAGCAAAATATTCTGCTTCCTGTTTTCCTGCTGGAGCAAAGGATGCTGGAACAAATTCATTTCGTTGTAGTGAAGTTTGTAATGTTGTCAAATCCTTAATATGATTATTTTCAAGATTACTGCTCTCAACTCTCAACCCTAAAGGAGTCGAACTAAACTGCATTATTTGTCTGTTTGTTGCCAATTCTTTAATTTCATACAGCGAACCACTACGATAAATTTGATAATCACCAGCTTGATACTGGCTATCTCCTGTTTGCGTTTGGAGGTGAAATAAGCTTTTGATTGATGCTGCAAATTGATGCTGAGTTGAGTTATCTTGAAACTCACGTATTCCGACTTTCACAGCAGATGTGAAGCTAGTAATAACGATAGAAGCATTATTCTTGATTTGTTGCCACCATGATGTATTTTGTGGTTGCTGTAATCGTTGTTGGATTAACTCTTGATACAAACTTCTTTCCTGTTGTAATGCTTTAATTTCTGATTGTAATTGCTCCATTTCTGCACTTAATAAAGTTTTTAATGGGCTATCTTCTAAAGCTTTTAATGATTCGGTAACTCGTGTTGAGCCTGAAATCTGGGGTATGCTGTTATCAATTTCATTATTTTTTATTGATGTAGATTCTGGATAAATAATTTGATTACTACCATTCTTATTTTCTAAACTATTAATCTCTTCTATTTTTTCCTGGTTGATATCTCTAACAATTTCCGACTGCAATAATTGATTAATAATTACTTTTCCATCTTTATCTGACTGTAAGACTATTTCCCCATCTAACTCAACCCTCTTATTAATTGCACCCTCTACTACTTCTCCAACTGGCGTAGAACGTAATTGTTGTAATTGGGTAATGAGTTGAGGATTTAAAAGTTGTCCCGATAAACTTAAAAGATCATCACGAAACTGACTATCATCATGTCCATAAACTAATTTATCATTATCAAATATTTTCAATCCTTGTTTATCATTATTATCTTGTTTTGTATCTAATAATGCTCTGAGCAACACTTCAATTACTTGCTCATAATACTGCTGCATCGAATTAGCATCACCAGCATCCACAACAAATATATCTGGCATCACAATAATTCTCCAAATGCTATAGCTAATATTTGTAGTCGGTTGACTACTAACTCAGAACCAACATAAAGTACAGCTAATTCTCCATCTAATAACCAAGCTATAAACTCACTTTCTTGTTCGAGGTTGCGTGTAGATTCATAGGATAAAGAGCTATTAATCCTTCCTGTTAGTAATCCATATTGATCAAACACTTCTATAACTCTGGGAATATAATGTATTCCAAACTGTGGTTTATCTATAGCTTGGTTAACCATCGTCAACCATTCGGGATAAAGCGATAATACAGATAAAGTTTTGTTGTTAAGCCTTACTTTTAACGCTTCCATAATATGAAACCTAGAAAATATTTTTTAATTCTTCGACAGAAGGAACATTTTTATTATCTTCTGGCATTGGAAATAATTTTTCAGCTAATTCTCTCCGTTCTAAAAACTGTTGGGAACGTTCTTCATCGCTAATTTTAATTCCATTGCATTCAATCAATTTTTCTCTAACAAAATCCCACTTATTTTCTGACCAATTCATCTCTTCAATATCAGATTTTGGTACTTTCATCGCTTGCAGCAGAGGAACATAAGCCTCATTCCCACGGGTGTAAGCTGGGTTAATTACCACCGCTCTCCCCGTTCCCATCTTGGCGAATTGTGCGGGTTCCAATAAATGTCGTTTTTGGTGGTGTTCATTACTACTGCGGGAACCTCCCCCTTTCCCCGTACTGCGAGATTTAGAATTAAACTTAATTTCCATCTCTCCTAAATAATCACTGAAAAGCTTTGCTGATTCGGGATCTTGGGGATTAAAGATAAACTTGGTTGCAGTACCACCCAGAATTGCCCTTGCTAATTCCTTACCGTATACTTTCTCCAACTGAGCAATATTTTGATACCCCAAAATCCCTACAAAACCATCTTCACGTCCCTCATTCAGCCAATTAACGAGTGCTGGTAAATAGAATGTTGGTAACTCATCCAAAGCAACTATTAGAGGATCTCTACGCGGTACAGTCCGGGTGATATTCCGTGTCACAATCATGTGGAGGATTGCTGCAAGTAGGGGACTGACAATATCTCTGTTGTTTCTATCCAACCCAAAAATAATTAACTGTTTCCCATCTAAATCCAGTGGTAGCGTTGTTTTCCCACAGAATGCACCAACAAAATCACGTTTGAGAAATCTTTGAAACATTCTTTGTGCAGTTCCAATAATTGACGCAGCAGTCTTCTCCGAATCCTTAACACTGATTAACTGCGATAATGGTCGAGAAGTCCAAACTTTGAGCTTTTCTTTTGATGCTAATTCCAGCCTTGCTGCTAAATTAGGTAAAGATAGAATTGCCTGTGCCATCATTAAGTCACAGTATTTAGCCTCACCAGTTAAGGTTTTAATTGCTTTGGTGACAAGTAAAATCCCCTCAACTAAAGAATCCCCTGCTTCCTCAAAAAACTTGTCACTACTAGCATTTCCACCTCTATCGAAGTTGCGGGAGATAACTTGAGTAATTTGCCCAGAGGAAATCGCATCCTCTTCATCTCGTAGTAAATCCAAAGGGTTACAAGTTTCGCTTTCTGGAAAACCCGGTGCAAATATCTTCACGGTGTAACCCCGCTTCATCGCATAAGCAACAGCGCGTTTGGTTTGTGCTGGAAATTTGAAATCGTACAGTAGCATGGGGAATCCCTGGTCAAATGTGCTACGGATTAAAGGGTCGATTACGGAGAAAGTTTTACCAGAACCAGCTGCACCAATTACCGCTATTCCTCTTTGTGCGTCGGGAACATATAGAGTAGGGTTTGCAGAAGAGAAGGGAGGGAAATTATTTGGTTGGGTCTTGATAAAACCCGATCGATACCATTGTTTTTGGAGATTAATTTGCATATTACGAGGAGTTCCAATATACAAAGCAACCGAGTTACGAGTTGGTTTAGCTATTTGCTTTTTAGCCTTATATGTAGCTCTTGATTTTTCTTTACCACCACCCCAATAACTTGTTGCAACTTTGCTTTTATTATTGGTTTCTGAGACTAGCTTGGAAAGGGCGATCGCAACAAAACAAGCTAACAGCATCAAACCAGATTGCGATTTAACTAAATTGGGTAGTCTCTCGATTTGTAAGCTAGAATTAGCTGGCTGAGTTTGCGAGTAATTCGACATATAGTTAATCCTCTGTCTTCAAATCCTTACCGACTTCTGTTAAAGCTTGATTCAAACGTATATATTTATCTGTGTGATGACAATATCTAGTTCTAGAAACAATATTTGTTGTTGATGTTGCTTGTGTAATTATCAAACAGGGAAATCCAGAATTATCGATATCAGTTGTTTGAATTAAATTTTCCTTCTGTGGTAGGTAGGGATTAGCAATAAATTCTAAAAGTATATTTCCCGATTCGTTATAAACCGAGTATAAGCATCCAGCAGCACCACAAAGCTGGGAAGAGCGATAATCGAAAATATATAAATTTCCATCAGAGCGAGATGGGATTGTTAAAACTTTAACTGATGAAATATCAAAATTGCGAATTGATTTTTGAGATAATACTGTTTTTAATAAAGGCTTTGGTGCTAAATTCTCCGCATTCTGCCAACCTTTTGGCTTTTTATGTGGAGATAGATAGGTAATCAAAAATGAAGCAGCAAATGCGGCTACTGCAACAAATAAGATTAAAATATTAACTCGATAATTGCCAAGTTGAATATTTGAAGTTTTACCAATATTTCTCAGCATGGTAAATACATAGATAAAATTACAAACAATTCATGGATTGTAAATTCTGCGTGTATTTTATTTTTGCTTTTTCTCCGTACTCTTTAACTGTCTTTACATCACTAGGGTTAATAGCTTGGTAATCGATTACAATATTTGTACCTGCAAACTGCATTTGAGCCGCACGTTCAATTAATCTATCTCCAGTAAAGTTTTTACCTGTAGTCGGGTCAATTTGTTGCGATGTTATGGATAGTAAATCATTCGTCTTGGACTCAATTAAAGTTTGTTGTTCGGACGGTGAAAAATACTGTGTCATTTCCTCACCAGTAATTTGTTCTCCAGAATCTAACTTTGATAAAAATCCTTGACCACCAGCTTTATTCGCAATAATTTTCCGTACATCTGGATTTGACGACATCAACTGCATTGCACCAATAGCGCGTCCACAATTTCCAGAGGAATTACACCCATAATTACCAACAAAATTATAATTATTTTGCGTGCTTGATAAAGCCAAACTCAGAGCATCAATATTTGCACCAGATACATGCATATTTTTGCAATTCTCTTTTGATGCTGGGATTAAATTAGCGATAGCATCCTTATTTATATTGCTAGTAATGGGAGAATGATTAAATCTAAAACCACTACTTTTTAGTCCTGTGGGATTAGAAATCGAGTTGCGTTCGCTGTCGATTCTACCCAAAAATATCGGTTCTTTTTCTTTATAAGTCATAAACGGAACGGGACCGATAAAATAGGGGGTACATCCCAAATCGACGAAATTATTCCGCATACAGACTCGGAAAAATAATGACTGAGAAATCATACCATCAACTTCCGAAACATCCCAAACTGCTACTTTAAAAGCATCTCCAAAAGGGTTCCTACCTGTTGGTTCCTTTCCACCGTTAATAGAACCGAGAATACCCTTACCACCCTTAACTAGTTGATATTTACCGCTAATCCAAGCTTTTCCATTTACCGCAGGGGAACCCGATAATTCAGTATGAGCGCAATCTTTGTCACAGGGTACAGCGAAACCTTCTTTGTTACTTCCGGAGATAGTTCGTTCTCGTTTTTGTTCATCGGTTGCAAAGGCAACATCAACTATTCCAACTTCTGCACCAACTGGGTTGATGGGGTTAGGAAACTGGGAGAAAGGAACTTTATTTAGTCCGGGAATCTCCGAAATATACACACCTTGCCATTTATCAAAACTTGCGATCGCAGTTATTGATAAATTAGGAATTGAATCAAGATTATGGGGTTTTAAATTCAAGGATTTAAAACTTAACTTAGCTAAATGAGGTGATTGTTTGAGTAAATTGCCAATGGTTTGGTTAGTATCGAAAGATGTTGATAAATTTTGCGAAAGTAAATCTAAAACTGGTTTGACTTGGGAGATGGGAAAATCTTTTAACTCTGGAATAGCTTTGACCAAAGTATCTAAAGTTTGCAATTTAATTACACCAAAATCATCCAAGCTAATTTTCTCTAAATCCAGATTCGCAATTTGAGAAATATCAGTCAGTGATAATTTTTGCAACTTGAATGAATCTTGAAAATCGCCCAACATTGTAAGTGAATCTGGTTTTTGTCCAGCCTTCCAACTACGAGAGGGATCATATCCTAATTTATCTTTGACATTTGCAGGTGCTTGAAATGAGCCAGGTTCGCTAATTGCTGGCATATTTGAAAAAGTAATTTTATTCCAATCAGGTAGACGAGTTTTTTGCCAATTAATAGTGGGGATTTCTGTTTGTTTTGGTAGAGTGTTAGATATACTTTGTTGTTGCCATAAAATTAGAGTTATCCCAGAAACTACTAGTGATAAAGATAATCCTGTAATAGATGATAAATACTTATTTTTTAATTTCATTTTCTCAAACCTACCTTCTTTAATGGATTATCTTGCATGATTTATAAAAGTCTCAGTATTTCCTAATTCAATTAATCGATTCACTAACTGTATTGAAATTCCATTATTGTGAGCAGCAATATTTATTGATTCTCCCGCTCTCAGATTCGTTAAAAAGTTATCAATCCTGTTCCACAAAGCTGATTCAGGAATAATCAAGCGTTGTTTTTGGGCAATAATCAAACCACGGCTAATTTTCTGTAAATTCCTAATATTATTGATGCTTGAAAAATTTGTAGATTCTGGAATTGTATTTATAGTTGAGATAACTTCAATCGTGTGATAATTCGGTACTTTATTCCCTACTGCTACTCGAAATAAATATACTTTTCGTCCCGATTTACCTTTAGCGATCGCAGTTAGTAAACTTGTACTTGTGCTCGGTAACTGCGGCAGCTTTAACCGATTTATTTGCCGCAAGTGTATGACTGTCGCTCCTTGTTCTTGGCATTGCTGTGATAATCCAGTTAGACAACCATCAACATCCAGGGATACAAATGAAGGATTATCTAACCACACTTTTTCCACTATTTCACCACTTTTAATAAATGAAATATTCACCCCATATCCTGGTGATAATTCAATTTTTGGTATCCGTTGAGGGCTATTATTAGTAGCTATATCTGCTGAAACTTGCTTTACACCTTGTTTAATTTCAGCAGCAATTGTTGGTGATAAATTAAATAAAGGTAACGATACAAAGCAAGCAAATACTATATTTCCCCACTGCCTAATGCCCTGTTGGTGAGCGTTCAACTGAGCGCTCACACCTAAGTCTTGTCGAACCACTGCCTATTGCCTCCATTTAAAACTGAAATGTCTGATTGACAAACACTTGAACCTCAGTACCCGCTTTGACGAACCAAACATCCTCTCTCCGTTGAATTTCCTGTAATGCTTGTTGATTGCGCTGCAATATCTGTTGGGTTAAGGGTTCAAATCCTCCTTCCAAAACTGCTCCCAAAATATTGGAACGATTTCTTCTAATTGAAGAGAAAGAAGTTGTACCACCGAAACCGCTATTCGTTGAGGTTTGTTCTTCCTTGGGTTGATTGAGAACCTTACCAACTTTTGCTAACGAACCAACCGCAAAGGTTTCCGCATCCCGTGAAGCGATTTCTCCACCTTTATTACCCCAGGAAGAAGCTATTAAAGGTTGACCAGATTTACCCCGAATTGCGATCGCTCCTTCGGGTAATATATATTCATTCCCATCAATTACCGCTCCTGTCGCTTCCAGTTCAACAAATCCTGATTTCTGAATATCTTTGACTTGAACTATTATTTGTGTTGCTTTTGGCAAAATAACCAAACCTTCTTTGGTAGTTAAAGGTTTAGAAAGTTGAATGATAAATTTATCTTGTTGTGGTTGCTTGGCAGAGTTAACAGCAGCACTATTAGGCTGATTTTTAGTCCAAATTAAAGGTGTCACTAATTTTCCAGAACTAGATGAACCTACTGTTAATTGTTGTGTTTCTGGATTACCAATAATTAAAGCTTCTTCTTCATGAAGTGGTTCAATTTCCAAATCATTAGTTGTGGGAACTATTTGATTTGAATTTGATGTTACTGAAATTAAAGTAGCACTGGGAATACTTGGTGCTTGTTGTTCATTAAGTGTGGTATTAGTCGTATTATTTGGCAGAGATTCAGAATTAGATGCAATTTCAACATTTCCATAACTTCCCAAACTGCTAATTTCCCTCCATTGCTCCATTGGGTTAATATCTTTTTCCTGTTTGGTTAAAGATTTAGACACAGATGCTGGATTTACTTGATTTTTAACTGGTTGATTTCTCGATGTATAAGGAATATTACGAGGTTTGTAGCTAACTCTTTGAGGGATTGAACGCGGTATATAAGCAACTTGATTTCTTGGTACTTCTCTTGGAATAATCTGAGAAGATACAGTTTTGCTGCGCTGATTTATTGTTTGAGTATTGCGTCTGACAATCTGGGTTTTAGGACTTTTGGAACGCTCCACTGATTTGATTTTGTCAGCTTGGGTAGAGAGTGCTAATTCAGCTTTAAGTTTTCCTGTTTCTGTTGCTTGAGAATTATCAGCAATTTCTATCTTTGGCTTATCTACTTCCTGGTTAGCAATCGTAGGTGCAATCTTGGGTTTACCCGACATAATACTATTTAAAACCGTTGCAGCAGCACCGAAAACAACGAGCATTACTAAACCCACTGCACCAAATTTGGCGAAAGGATTACCGTAAAAAGTCGGCTGGGTTTTACCTACTTGGGGATCATCAAATAATTCATGAGTAGCAACTGGGTTAGAAGCTAAATTTTGACTATTTATTTCTACTTCCGGTGATTCTTCTGAAGCAACAGGTTTTGTTTGGTTTGATAATTGATTCTCATCATTTAAACCAAGTAATTTTGCAAAACTTGCTTCATCCCAATTACCATTCAATTCATGATTTTCCGTTTCCTGTTCTGGCATTATAAATTCTCCTGTGGTAAATCTCGAATTGCATAAATTTCCAATCCACTAGCACGAACTTGATAAATTACGGCGGCTAAACCATTAATATTTGCTGGAGATTCGGGAGCTTCGACTGCTCTAACAAATATCTCTTTATTAAAGGGTATTACTTCTCCTAAATTATTACCCTGATCAAATATAGTTAGATTGGCAATCATTTTTACTTTCCATTTACCCTCTTCAATTTTTATTGGTGACTGGATTGAAAGTGGGACTAAAACAACTTGGGTTTTACTTTTAAAAACTCCTGGTGGTGTCATGTCAGCTAGCATTTTTAAAAACTCTTTACGAAAATCTTCTGACAATGCGTAGGATGCTTGCCATGCTGCCGATGTCACTTTATTTCCCCTGAGTCCCCGCTCTCCAATACTGATTCCCTTATCAGGTTTCGGCTTTGTACTTTCTTCAACGTTGGTAGGTGGTAAATTTCCCGACCAATTCATCATTAAAGTCATGGTGTCGGAGACAAAATGTGATACTACTTGTGGAGTGCGATCGCTATTTCCCAATGGTGCTACTTTTATTGATTTTCCCGTTTCCAACTGCACCAAAGAGGGTGGTGGCTTTTTACTCAATTGTGAGTAGGAACCGTAGATTAATATCAGGAGAAAGAAGGTAATCAGATGTAATCCGAAAGTTCCAACTGTAAATAATGCTAGAGTATCGCCAGTTGAGAATCTTTTAGATGCACGATTTAAAAATCTAAGTCTTTTATGTTGAGTAGATTCTGAATTTAGATTGTTCATAACTATTATGGCCTATTAGCCGTTAGCCATTAGCCATTAGCTTGGGAAAATAATGTTGTTTTATCCTGAGAATCTGTTGATTAATTATCAAATAAATTGATTTATTAGCTAACCGCTAATAGCTTCATTTGCTAACCATTCTCGTGACAAAATTAGAAAGACCAAAACTCGCAATACTGGAAAAGCTTCTAAAAACTGCCATTCCTCCACCTGCGGCTAGAAGTACAGATAAAATTGGAGCTAGAACACCGATTGCAAATGCAAAAATCATCGGGTCATTATTATCGGCATTCAACACCATTGTGGCAACCAAACCAGAAATAATATTGAAACAAAGCTTTATCATTCCCACCGAAAAGAAACCTGTTAACCATGCAAAAATCGCTTTTTGACCAACTGGAAGTAGGGAACCTCCGACAGCTAATGGTCCCAATAGCGCGGTTAACAACATACAAACTTCGATTATCCATTGGAATGCGATCGCTAGGGCAAACAACCAACCTCTCACCGCTAACTGAAAAATGTTAGTGTTGAAAAAATCACTGATGCTTTTCACCCATTCAGGACGATTATCTTGGTCTAAATCAGCTTCAATCTCCTTTGCTTGTGCAGCAGCGTTTTGTAAGCATTCAGCTTGTTGTGTGGGGTCTGCGATCGCATTACATTGATTAACAAGTGATTGAATTGCATCTCCTTTTCCAGTTTTGAGCATTATTTGCTGATAAGCTTCTTGGAGTTGAATGGAGGCAGATGTGGAAGCCAAAAGGGTCTGATTTGTTTGATTAATGACTGTTCTCAATCCTTTTGTCGCAGTCGCTAATGGTTGACCATTATTTGCTAATAAAGCAATTACGACGATTGTCCAGATTAGTTCTGTAAATCCCTTGGAACTGTCCCCGTCAATCATTTCTTTTGTCCATTGGACGATGAAAATCAGGAGAGTACCAACTGCAAAGAAGATACCCAGATTTGCGATCGCACTGTATAATCCTCCTTGTAACACGTCATCCCACAACTTATCGATTGACTTAGCGACAGCTTCGCTAGCAGTAATACCATCTTCTGTAATAGTAGAAGCTGCTTCTCCGGGATTTGGTGCATTTGTTTGAGAAAAAATTAGTCCGTATCTCAAAAAATAGTAGAACATACGGGTGCATCTTCAATTAAAATAATCTAGCTTGTGACGCTGTGCGTAAATTATTAAATCCCTGTCCAACTACCTGTTTTTGTTGTGCTTGATTTTGTCCATCTAAAGAACGGGAAATGTTAGTCAAGTTGAGATTAGCTAAATCTTGAGATTGTTTCGATTTTAAACCATCAGTTCGCATCGCTCCCAACATTCCTGCTATTTGGGTGTTTTGTTGAGCAATACGTTTCATCACATTTTGCGTCACAACTTCATCCTGGGCAGCTTCTCCAGAGTTTTCAACTTGTTCGAGAGAAGTTTGAGTTTTTTCAACTTGTTCTTGAGTGCGTTTTTGACCTTCTTTGCTCAAAGTGCTATCGGAATCAGCACGAGTAATTTGACGGTCAACTTCATTTGTTGCTTTATCAACACTATTAACTGCGCTATCATTTGAAGCTACAATATCTTCAATTTTCCCCCTTACTTCTGTTGCATCAGGTAAACCCAATGCACCAACTGATTCATTCACTGCTGATTGTAAATCTCCCTGTAATGAATCAGACAAGTCTCCTAATTTTTGAGAAATAGTCGAGGAAACATATTTATTTATCGAACTTAACTGTTCTTGCCACTGGTCAAATACTTTTGTAAGTGGATTTGATATCTCTAACGCCGATGCACTGGAAATACTTACTGTCGAAATTACACCCATCCCAACTATAGCAATTCCTAATTTATTTGGCTTTTTCATATCTCAATCATTCGCTTTCTATTAATTGCTTAGAAAATTCTGCAATTGCCATAAATTTATCTGAATATTTGAGTAATGCTTGTGTTCTCCTTTCTTGTTCTGAGGGATTATTTGCCACTACTGCGAGTAAATTAAACGGCGGATAATAACGACAGAAAGTAAATACTCCATTATCATCCAGCAACCATTGCGAGTAAAAACCCTCCTTTTTAGGAAAAAAACTTTCTGTAGCATTGCGAGAAATAATCTCTTGAGGATATTTCAAAATATTCTCAAAGCTATCAATAGCAGTGGGTTGAATTCGCCCAATTAACCGAGTAGTTAAGTTTTGAAAAATCTTTGCTCCCGATGGAGATTTGGCAATCGTATCGGGGTCTTGGGCAGATAAAATAACCCTAATCCCTGCTTTTGCACCATTAGCACAAAGTCTACCAACTAAAGACGCGATCGCATCAAATTCAAACAAAATTGGGCTTTCATCGATGAAAAATATGCTTGCCGGAGATGCTAAAGCTCGTCGTAATGCTGCACTGTAAGCACTTAAACTCAAAATTGCTGCATCTTCATCGTTCGATAAATTGCGTAGTGCAAAGATGAGTAAACGAGCATCACTGCGGAATGTGGAAGGTTGTGCCAAAGCTTGTCCTACCCGTGATGAAAGCCAAAACCTTAACCTTAAGCGTATGGTTTCCAAAGCAGCTTTTGTATCCCCTGTGAGGGAATCTAACCGCAAGCGTTCGTGGGAGCAGAAACCCAAAAAGTCATGCAATGTAGGCATTACAGACCATTCGTCCGAACCAAAGCCGTTAGTATATGCAGCCGCATAGCGATCGCGTATTAATTCATCTCCAAAAAATGCTTTCAAAGCCAAAGCAATAAGCGAACGCACGTTATCTGTAAGCACATTCGATTCCTGACTACCTCGACGATTCCCCGAAACCATTGCCAAGATTGCATTTGCAAGAAAATCTTTGTAATCTTCAAACCTTTCAAGCTGCAACTTTGTTGGTAAATCCCGCAAGTTTGGTAACTCAAACAAGTTACTTGATTCCTTACCGATGTCAAAATACGCACCATCTACTCCCATGAATTGGGTATAGTCGGTAAAAGTGCTGGTTCCATCTGGTTTCGGGTAATCCATTGCTACCACTGGCATCCCATGTGCTAAGGCTTGAGTGAGGATTCCAGAAGCCAGAACACTCTTACCTGCGCGAGTTGTGGCAAACAACCCTAAATTCTTATGTTGGCTATATAAATCAAGAAATACTGGTGTTCCTCCTTCTTCTGCAATTAACTCGAAACCTCTACTATCCCCGGCTTTGGTTCGCACCAGTGGCATTAATCCCGGTACTTCACCACTCAAATACAGCAACCTTCGATTAAAAGGTGCAGTCATCAAGCGTTCCCAAACTACTGGTAAAGTTTGTAACCAAATGCGCCAGGGATATTCGGTTTCTCTAACAACCCAAGCTGGACGGAGAAAGCAGGATTGCAGGTAACGGCAGGCTTCCTCTAATTGTTCGCGGGTTTTGCGATATACCAAAAACACAGTCGCAACATGAATTGGAACAGCACCTTCATAGAGTTCTTCTTGAGCAGCAACAGATTTTTTGATATTAAGTAGAGATTTTACGTCAACTGAGTTCTTCTCTTGTGCGATCGCTGCTGATGTGTTTGCTTGTTTGGTCAAGCGTTGCATATTGGTTTTTACCAACGTCTCATTAGCCCGCATCAACTGACAGTAAATCTCGGTGTCGTAAATCCGCTCTCTCGACAAAACCTCCCACAAATAACGCATCTGTCGTTCTTTATCAACCCAACCACCCGGTTTGTCAGCAAAAGTCAAAGCAGCAATATATTTTTCCTGGAGATGCACCCAACGACGATCCGCAATAGGGATGGAAGATTCGGACTCCATGAGTAGGGATGCGGGAGAAACATCCGAGTAAATTTCCTCACGTAGTCCATCTTCATCGAGGGTGAGAAGTTGGGGGATTGAACGGGGTGGTGTGTCATTGAATCGCTGCCAAAGTTTTTCCCAAAGCTGTTCGGCAGTTAGGGGGTGGATATCTAGCCCCATTTTGTTTGATAGTAGTTGTTCCCATAGTTGGAATCCGTCGGTAAAGGATGCGTGTAATAGTCTTTCGATAGCGATGAATTGGAGTTCGTTGATTTCGCCTGTGAATGATTTCCAAGAACGCTCTAATTTCGAGAGAACTTTTTCAATAACATCACTTGTGCCAGTGCTATTGGTTTCAACGGTGTAGGTGCAATAAAGACGTAGGTTTTTCGGTTTGCGAACTCCTTGGTTTGTTAGTTGTTGAGTACGGCATCGTTCTCCCATCAAGAGATATTGCAGTTCTTTGTTAGGGGCAATATCGCTTAAATTGTGAAGTTGTTGCTGTCGTGATGTGTCGTTGGTAAACGAACTGAGATGGATGGTTAAATGTTCGCCATCGGGTAAATCTTTTAAACCTGATTCAATTGCATCAAACACGGGGTCAATTTGTTCGTTGCGTAATGTGGAATGAATACCTGGACATTCAAATCCAAATTGAATCAGGAAATTATCAACTCCTTTGCGTAGGAGATAAGCACCAACTGAACGTCCTTGGAGATTTATTTGCAGCATGGAAAAGGGCGCAAATGAATCTTCTAGAGGAGTGAGAGAAGTTTTGATTTCTCCACTTTCTACAACACGTTTACCAACTTTTTGATATGACACTCACATTACAACCTACTATTTTCTGATTTTGTTCACTAGTTTAGAGTTAGTGGTGCTTGTATCTAGAATTGGCTGATATTTACAACGAATTCTTGTCCAATTAGGGGTAGCAACAAATTTGGATAAAATACGCCAACTACCATTGGCTGTCAAAATCCACCATGTAGCTATTCCCCAAGCGGCTGTACTACAAGTCCAAACCCAATTAAGCCGAAATAAACCATGTATCAAGTAGTAAGAAAGTCCACAAATTATCGCCCAAGGAATTAATTGATCTGCGGGGAATGGTCCGATATTTGCCTGCTTCCCAAGAGTCACATTAACTTTACGGTACTTTAATTTTTCCTCCATATTTTTATTAGTGAGTGGCGAGTAGTGAGTAGTGCAGAGGCATAGCGGCTTGTGGTGAGTAGAATTAACCTCAAATCTTTCCCTCTATTCGCTACTCACTATTCACTACTCACCCTGCTCCCCCTCCTCCTCCAATAATCAAATTTGCTAGAATATCACCCATAGTCACCGCAATCAAAATAATCATTGGTGTTCTAGCTAAATTTTGCCAATCTTCATCCTGCCTTGCCGCTTGGACAACCCGTACTAAAGAAATTCCCAAGTACAGGATAAATAATCCTCGCAGTACATTAAACGACAAAGTAATTGCTGTATCTGCACCTGTGAATTGTGATGTCATCCAAGTTTCGGCATTTTGAAAAAACTGTGCTTGTACGGGACTGGCTAAGACATCTAATAGTAGAAATGTACCCCAAATAATCAAAATAGATGAGGTTATTTTGTAGCTGTGGGAAAATTTTGTGATGATTTTGAAGAAACCTTCTAACTCGCGTCGAAAGAAGATTGAACTCATTCCGAATGTGGAAACAGTCAACGTCGTAATTCCAACCAAACTTGGATTGATGACTACATCTATAACTGTTATAGAAATTGCAGCCAACATTAAGCCTGACAAACGAGCATGATTTCCTTGATGCGAGCCTGTATTTGGGGTTGGTTTCAAAAGCATAGAAATCACAACAAAATTTTCTATATCTACTAATACCGTTCTATTGCTTAAACTTACATCAACCATTTGTGTGATTATTTTTCGAGGCTTTTAGCTTGTAAAATAGCATCAAATAATTGTTTGATATATTACTTTTAGAATACGAATAAATACTTAAAAATGCTGAATCACTGTACTCTATCGCACCAAAATATTAATGTTCTATATTAATTTGAATTGATTCAGTTTTGAATATTACAATTTACATTTCCGTAGATACTGAGACAATACATGGAGAATTTATATCAAACCACTCATCGAGCTATTTGTAGCGTATACACACAACAATCACTGTAAAAACTCCCAGAACCTTATTTGTATTTTCTAGCTGAAAATAATTTCAGTATTCGGATATCGCTGGCATCATTAAATACGTATATTCTCAAGATTTGAATTGATATATTTTTTCGCTATAAGTCTCTTCAGAGTATATATAAACGGTATTATCTTCAAATATTTAATTTGAATATTCAGTCAATAAATACACAAGTGTATATTTATTATTAGTTCTCACCCGAAGGGGAAATGTCAAATTAGTTTCCAAGATGTATTCTCAAGAAAGATGATTTATTCATAATCCTTCATGGCTCCAAGTCTGATTGCACTCGCCAAATTTTGATGTCAAGTTTCATGTTTCATGACATCTGAGTTTTCATCACATAAATATTTTGTATCTTCCTTTCTTCAAAATCTAAATTTCAATGTGTGTGTGATCTGCGGATTCGATAACAGCACAAGTCCATATTTAGTAAATATTTGAAAATTAGAGGGATTTTGAGTGTGCAAAATTCTCCCAATAAAACCGCATCATATCCACAATATCCATTGGTGAATAAACAAATTGCAGCAAAAATGACTGGCTTATCTGCGGAAACCTTAAAAAGATATCGATTAGGAGGGTTACTGCAAAAAGATATTCACTGGGTCGCTATAAATTCCAGGGTTATTCGCTATAATATTGCCCTGGTTCTTGATTGGTTACAAAACAAAGATAGTAATCCCCAGGGACACATCAATGCGATTGAACGCTACTTAGAATGTCTTCCTTCTGGATGGAAAAAGCCCCGGATAAGAAGGTTGTCGAATCAAACCGAACCATGAATGCTATTTGTAAAGGGAAAGCCTGGGACAAGTTTGAGACAATGAGCGAACTGATAAAAGCCATTCTGGCATCCAAGAAACAGCGCTTTGCGATCGCCAATCGGGGAAAGCCTGATTTTAAACTTTGCAAAAAGCAGGATTATCGGCAAATTAAAGCTGAATCTTACCCTGTTTGCTTGTCAATGTATGAAGATTTATCGAGGGCAACTCCAAATTAGCCCTTATTTGCCGTAGGCTAACAATAAAACTCTTGGGTGCAATGTCAACTCTACCTATCTCGGAAGCCATCATTCGCCATAACTCGAACGCTTCATCCTACAGTCGTGGTGAAGATTATTACCGCCGGGGAGCGGTATATGATGTGAAAAAACGTGGCAACTTGCTCCAAGCATCAGTAGAAGGTAGCGAAATTAAGCCCTATCGAGTCAGTGTAAACTTTGATGCCGAGGGAATCACTTTAGCATGTTGCAGTTGTCCCTACGATTATGATGGCTGGTGTAAGCATATTGTCGCCACATTATTAACCTGTACCCGTGCATCCAATGCAATCACAGAACGTCCCACCCCCGAACAGCTATTAGATAATCTCGACCATTTACAAACTCAAAGTTTAGTTCAAGAATTATTGAGAAAAAACCCAGAATTAATCGATGACATCGATACCTTTGTCAGTTTGCTCAACTCCCCACCCAGCAACAAAAAATCTCCTCGTAGCAAACGCCGCAGTGAAATCGATGTGACACCGATTCGCTCCCAAGTACGGCGGATTTTGCGCGATGGGTTGAGAGAATTAGAATATGGCAGCGAAGATGACCCATTTACCGAAGAATTAACCGCAATTATCGAACAAGCCCAGGAATTTGCCCTGCAAAGTGATGGAACTAGCGCCATTGCCATCCTCGAAGCCATCACATCTACATACGCAGAAGAATGGGACGAATTAGCAGAATATGGTGGTGATTGTTATTCAATTGCCGAACCTCTCAATATTGCTTGGACAGAAGCAATTTTGTGCGAAGATATACCCGAAGCCCAGGCGAGCGATTTGCAAATTATGTTGGAATCCTGGCAAGATGAGATTGCCGCAGATTTCGGTATGAGTCTAGAAGCATTAAAGCAGGGTTGGAATTACGAACCATTACAACAAATCATGGCAGGTAATAATTCCGTACAACTTTGGGAAGAAGATATACGTCCAGATTTTGCTGATGATTTAATAGCGATTCGTTTAGATTTCCTGGAACGTCAAAATCGCTACCCAGAGTATTTGAACTTAGCGTTTGCCGAAGGAATGACGCAGCAATATTTAACCAGACTAGCAGCTTTAGGAAGAATTGAAGAAACCATGTCTGCGGCAAAAACCCAGATGGATACCGCCGAAACAGCCTTTGCTCTGGCTATGGTATTGCGGGACGATGGATATTTGTCGGAAGCGCTGGGAATTTCGCGATCGGGATTGCATTTACCAGGAAATTGTATCTACGAATTCGCCTCTTGGACGAGCGATTTTGCTGGAGGGATGGGAGATACTGCCACTGCGCTAAATGCTAGTATGGTTGCCTTTGAAGCCAAACCATCGTTTCGAGATTATCAAAAAGTCGAACACTTAGCGGCAGAAGCATGGTTACAAATTAAACCAGACTTATTGGAGATTCTGCGGGAGTCGGAAAACTGGTATGTAAAAAGTGCTAAAGT
Source organism: Calothrix sp. PCC 6303 (assembly GCF_000317435.1). Classification (NCBI taxonomy): domain Bacteria; kingdom Bacillati; phylum Cyanobacteriota; class Cyanophyceae; order Nostocales; family Calotrichaceae; genus Calothrix; species Calothrix sp. PCC 6303. The sequence goes on along the minus strand of NC_019751.1, from coordinate 3,188,752 downwards.
TGATATTTTTCTCCACGAAGAACTAATTGATGAGGCTATAGCAACTGTTAGCAGCGATGGTTATTATGCCTCGGAATCATTGGAGCGAGTTATGGATGTAGCCATACCCCACCGTCCCGATTGGGTAATTGCAAAAGCACGGCAACTGGCAGAAGAAATCATGAATCGGGGAAAAGCCGATCGCTATGATAGTGCGGTTCGGTGGTTGAAAAAAGTTAAAGCTGCTTACGTACAATTGGGTAAACAATCCGAATGGTCTGGCTATCGCGCAGAATTAGAAAACATTCACGGACGCAAACGTAAATTAATGGAATTATTCAAAGGGCTAAATAAAGTATAGGGCGATGGTCACAGACCGGGCATTGACATCCCAAATGCACTGTGAGATTGCTTTACTGCATCGATTCAGTGGGTAATTAGCTGATTAAGGTTAACCACACAAGTTTATCGCTTTAATAGCTGGAATTTCGTAATCAGAGGCATCCGGTAAAACTAAACTTTGCCAATGGAAAACTGCTATCCTTGCCTATGACTTCATTGCAAACTGAACTCCCACCCGAAGTATTAGTAGCAAACACTAGAATCACACCAGCAATCGGAGCCAAAATAGCTAAAAATTGAGTGACTTTTTTCATCATTAATTAACACTAATTCCAATCATGGGTTTCCTCGAATCGCTGCCAATCACCCCAGAAAGGATAGTATTGATAAGATTGTTTTGGTAAACCCATATTCCATTTTGGATCGGGTTTATAAGCAAATCCACTCGAACGAAAGAAGAAACTACTCGTCTGAAGATAGATTCCACCTTTGCCATCATCATAAACTTTCTCAAACTGATAAAAACCAACCTGACAATTTTTTACACAATTGGGGTCTAAGTGTTTTAATGCTGGTTGCGATAGGATAAAAGCGGTATATTGCACTAAATTAGTAGGTAGTAACAAAAGCGTCACCAAGACAGTCCATTTAGTAGCTTTAGTCAATCGCAGCAAATAGGGCTTAATCGGTGGCTGAGAACGATTTTTTCTGGCACAAACTTTTTGCCAAGCATACATTACTAGGAATCCAACAATCGCTAAACCAATCGGAATAAATAGCAAATCATCGATTGCGCCAGGATAACAACGCAGCCACAGTAACCATAGACAAATAGCATTTATTAATACACAAAATAATAGGCGCATGGTCGTGATATAAGTAATTTTATGGATATTAGCGATCGCATTTTACTCCTGATAGTTGGAATTTACACTCAAACAAAAGTCCTCAGCAACTATTGCAAATGGGTAATTCGCCATATTTCTCTATCATTTCCTCTTCTTTTTCTTTTCGCGTATGTATAATTCGATACTCTTGGCTGTCTTCGGTCAGTTGTTCTTCCATCAGAATTCTCCCATCCAGTGCCCATTGCAGATGCTCCGTACAAAGTCCGAACGACCACACTTTGCGCTCCTGGATCTGACCATCCTTATACCACCAAGTTTCAACACCGTGCTTCAAGGTTTGGTAAGTCGCTGGAGATTCATAATAATAGATGAGCCTTCCTTCCTCATTCCATAACTTTCGATAACCTGGTAAACATGTCCTACTGGGGTATGTCTCCTCAGAGGTCATCTGCCCATTCTCCGCCCATTGCCGAATAATCGGTTGACGTGCAACAGGGTTGTAATCCGCGTGACGGCTCATGATCTGGCCATTTTCATAGAATATTTCAAACAAGCCAGTATGGTAACCCCGTTCATAATGTATTCGAGTATAAAGTTGACCGTCCTCATAGTTTTCAAAAGCCCACCCAGTAAATGGCGAACCGTCCTGGAGCAGGCAGTCACCCGCCTCATCATAACTGGCGCGATCACTATCCAGGTCGAGCATTTCCAATCCATCTTCGTCGTACCGCATTCAGCCAAATAATCCCAATGGAATTCTCCCAAAAACACATCTTAGAAATTGAGTTCTGCAAAAAGCATTGCAGCATTGCCTATTGCCTTATCGCCGCTTCGCCAGCACTTCCAATCCTTGCTGGTACATCTGCGCCACATCCGAATCGTCCAAAATTTCCGCCAGATCCAAAACATTCGGATGCACCAAAATACTCGTGTCCGTCTGCAAAAAGATATTGTCTACCACCACTTCCTCGGCGTGTGGGTAAGGTTCCCAATCTGAAAGCGCTAATTGTAGCGTAATTAAGGTCGCTCTAAGACGCACCGCGTTGTGCGTCCACCTACCCCCTTGCAGGGCATAATCCATCTTCCCGATTGGTCTGAGCGGGACAAAGGGCCAAGGATTAAGCACAAAAGAAAAACGCTGAGACAAACCATCAAACTCCGTGACTTTCAGACAGTTTACCTTGGGTACAGATTCCCCTGTGTTGTCGGAAACTAGCATAGTCTTCCCTTCTATCTCCAGGATCGACTCCATGTATTCATCTGCCACGCTCATACGGAGATACTCCAGGATACGCTTTGACTCAACACTAAAGCGATCAGGAATTAGGATAGCACGCTCACCTTCGTCCATCCGACAGACCACACGATCGGGTATCAACATCTGCCTGAGCAGCAACGCACCCAGAATCTTTTGCAGGTCTTCCCAAAAACCTGGACGCAGTTGCTTTTGCGCCCGCCGTTGTTGCCAATCATCTCCTTCATCAGAACCCTGATATGACCATGCAAGGTACATATTGCTAACTCCATAAAAGTCTTTAAAATTGGGAGTCAATAATAAACTTAAAAAAGCTGTTTGGAATAATGATTATTGACTTTAAAGTATTAACCTACTAATTCAAGCAAAATTTGGTTCTACCGATCCCCTTATGAAAAAAAATATATTTAGATGGGAAAAAATGGCTATAACTTAACAAGAATGTATAGCTACAACTCAAGCTAGATAAAGGTTTATGGATTTTTAAATATACCAAATCTGTGAGAGAATACAAGTAAAATAGCCATAAATTAAATTTTCGGTGCTCGCTATGAAGTTTTCCGTAGAGCAAATTCTGAATTTACCAGGGATAAAAGTATTAAATTGTCAAGATATTGAAGGCTTAGGATTAATCATAGAAATACAAGTTGACTCCAAATCTTCTAAATGTCCAAGATGTGGTAAAGCTAGTCATAGTATACATCAGCATCATTGGCGTAATATTAAAGACTTGCCATGGAGTAATCAGCAAGTAATATTAAGAATTGATCGTCGTCAATTTAGGTGCAAAAATTGTCAAAAATTATTTAGTGAGGATTTAGATTTTGTCGATAAACAACGAGGATATACTAAAAGATTTGCAATAGAAATAGTGAAACAAGTGTTAGACAGTAACATTCGTAGTGTTGCAGAGAGAAATGATTTAAGTGAATCAGAAATTCAATCGATGCTAGATTCTTTAGAATCAGATATCAGTTTTGAGACAAGTGAAATAAAGCGTCTAGGTATAGATGAAATTTCTTTAATTAAAGGTCAAGGTAATTATTTAGGAGTATTGGTAGATTTAGACAGAAGAAAACCAATTGATATTGTTGAGTCACGTCGTCAATCAGAAATGACTCAAGCTTTGCAGAGTATGGGTAATGAGGTTTTAGAGCAAATTGAAGAAGTTAGTATAGACTTGTGGAAACCATATAAAAGTTTAGTCAAAGAGTTGATGCCAAATGCAGAAGTAACTATTGATAGATTTCATGTAATGAAACAGGTAAATGATGAATTAGATGCAGCGCGTAAACAGCAAAAAAAAGAAGCAAATTCTCTCAAGAATAAATTAGATAGAGATCGAATATTGGCGGGATTATTAAAAAGTAAATATAGCTTGTTGAAAAACGAAGATTCTTTAAATGAGACTCAAAAAGAAAAGCTAAAAGCAGTTCAAAATGTATCTCCAACTCTATCAAAAATGCACGAGTTAAAAGAGAAATTCAGAAATATATTTAACACTGCTGAATCATGGGGCGATGGGGTACTAAAATTATTAGATTGGATGTATGATTCGAGTTTATACTTTCCGAAAACTATTAGAACAATTTTTAGATGGTTTGGAGATATAGTTGGTTATTTTGAACAAAGAACAACTAGTGGCACTGTAGAAGGAATTAATAATAAGTTGAAGCTAGTCAAAAGATTAGGATATGGTTTCCGTAATTTCGCAAATTTTAGATTACGCTGCTTATTATCTTGGCACTTTAGTGTTAAATTTCCATAAGGGGATCGGTAGAACCCAAAATTTTAACCATCAGTTTTGTATACTATAGGAATCCGGTTTGGTTTTTGAATCTATCTGTTGGGGTGAGGGAGTAGTGAGTAGGGAGTAGTGAGTAGGGAGTAGTGAGTAGGGAGTAGTGAGTAGGGAGTAGTGAGTAGAAACTGTACTGAGTTTTGTTCAATATTCAAATAGGATTCCTATATATAATTATACTTCTACAATTTGTGCTATGAGTTTAGCTGTGAATACTTACATTTTTTCTAAATTACTGTTGGGCTGACACCAACTATTTCTGATTTTTTCACTACGATCTAAATCTCTGCTTTTTTATAGTTTGAAAAGCTTATTTTTCTTTTCCTCCTGGATTAACATCTCTCTTCATAATTTAGCCCTCAACTTGCCTAAGGTTTCCGCAGCAGTACGGCGAATCATTTCATCCGCATAGTAACTGTTGGGAATCGTCGTCGCCCTTTCCAAGGCATCTAGAACGGTTGGAGTCGGGTTATTTAATTGATTTAGGGCATCAATGACATTTAACGGGACACAGTATTCGGTACTGCAAATATGAGTTGCGATCGCATTTACCATTTCATTGTCCCCAAAGCCCAACGCACCACTCGCCGTTAGTACCTCATTCAGCACCCGAAAATCGAATGGTGCTTCAATATAGCGCAAAAAAGCATTGCGAGTGTCACAGCTACGATCACCCCAAGAACTGAGAATTTGAGGACACAAAGAACAAATCGAAGGTTCTGAATCGTGAAAAAGTGAATATCGAATAACTTCTGCATTCTCTGCTGTCCAAGGTTCATCCCACAAATCCGTGAGAAAAATATAGCGATCGCTCGGATCGATGGGTAAAGCGTTTACGTTCATATACTAAGCCAAAAATGCGAAGTAATTTTCTATAATTTAGGACATAAGCTCGATGGAGTTGAGCAGTTTAATTCGCCCTCCTTCCCATCCAGTAACCAGTTGATACTGCTTATCATATATTTCCAGAAGTAAGATTTCAGGTTGTTCAAGTTGAGCAGTTCTGAAGACGGCTAAAGCGCGATCGCGTAGCGACTCCTTTGGAGTATCGCGAAACTCAGCATAATCCATACCGTCTGGGTAAAGCGGATCAAAAATCATCCAGTCCAAGCTTAAATCAAATTCCTGAATTGGCATATCCCCTACTATCCAAAGAAATTCAGCCTCATCAATGCATCGTCTCAGATGAGGATAAGTACACCCCAGTTGGTAATAGACGCTATCAGGTATTTCGCAATTCAGCAATCCGACAGCATTAAGTTCCTCAAGCAATTTTGTGCGATAGGGTTCTACTAAACTGGGTTGATACAAGTGCCCTTGATTAGCAAAAAACTGTATGTAATCCGCAGCAATTGTTTCTAATTTTCGCAGAACGCTAGGGACAAACCCAGTTTCCTTAGCCCAGCCAAACCGTAAATCCCACTCATCTTCTGATAAAAGCTGTACACCTAAAGGAAAGTTTAACTCCCCTGCTTTAATCTGTTGAGTAACTTGAATAATTTTGTTAATGCTACTTTGCGGGATATAGTGACCGCAACCATCCCAACCTGCAAAGTTTGGACTTACATACCAGAAAGGTTCAGTTGGTGGATATCCTGTTCGTTGCTGATATCGCTCGATTTCTTGCTGGAATTCTGAACCATCGATTGCTACATCATATTCCAAAATTGACCTAAGCCGGAAATAAATAGCTCCATTACCAAATTCCTGCCCACTGACAAACGCTTGATGTAGTTGATTATGGATGCTCTCAACTCGTGTTGAGCCGGACTCATAGACAAAATCCTCACCTGGTTCTGCCAAGGGCAATAAAAATTGGATGATATTTTGGTAATGTCCTTCAGATATAAAGCGCAGATCATTGTCTTTTGCCAAAACCAAAAGTGGGTAATCATCAATTAACAATCCCAGATAGATTGTCCAGCCAGGGTATTCCATTTCTATCACGATTCACCTGCGGTTGCTTCCTTGTTTTCTAAAGGGGTAATTGCTTGTTGAAGCTGCCATTTTTTCTGCCACTTTCTTTCCACTTCTCCCCCTGGAAATCTCTCTCTTCCGCGCTCACCATCAAACATAACTGTTACATCAACACTCACAAACTCAATTCGCCTTGCTGGCGAGTAATCCCGCAGGTATATTTCGTCGCTAATGCGGTATAGCAAATCATCGAACCAGGCTTCATCCTGAAAGACAAAGCGATTTACCATACCAGAAACGACCCACACGCGATCAACTTCTCGAAACCAAAGAAATCCCAAGTCAGGAAATGGCGCAAATGCATCGGATACAGATCCCTTTGGCTGAGTGAGCGGATCGGTTAATCGACAGACCCAATCAGAATCTGCACCATAGCAGGCTACTTCAATTTCAGAATCATCCAAAAATTCTACCGCAATTTTTCTCATCATCTATTTCACCGTCTCAATTTTAGTAAAAAATAATATTGTTCTAGGCAATATTTGAGATATTCAGCACCGGGCAATGAAGGATCGGTGCTGAGATCTTCCAGTTCCTCTAGCAACCCCAGCGCACCCCAATCTACCAAAATATCCCAATTCATCGGCAAACTGTTGCAAGATGCCCTGGTCACTAACTCCAAGTAGGTTGGTGCATATTGATTTTGAGGCGTTGTTTCACGCATAAACGGATTGCGATCAACATTTAGTGGAACTGCTGTCATCAGCTTAATTTGCTCGTTATCCCAATCGGTAATTAAACGGTATTGTTGTCCTTGTAACTCAGCAAGTAATGTCCGAGGCTGGTTTAGTTTTGCGGCTCTGACTATTTCCAGACAGCGTTCGCGAATTTCATCATCAATTAGCCCAAACAAACTAAACATCATCCAATCCAAGCTCACATCGCTTTCCTGGATTGAAATGTCCGGATGAGCATACCACAAGAATTCAGCAGCATGAACACATTGACTCAGATGAGGATAATTTTGAGAAATTTGTTCAAAAATCAGTCGATCGATCTCACAATTGAGTAAATCAAGGGCATCTAATCCTTTTAGCAACTCATCACGCGACCAAATCACCACCATTGGTTGATAGTATCTTGCTTGATATGTAAAGTAATGAATGTAATCCTTAGCTATATTTTCCAGTTTCTGTAACACGCATCGCCGATCAATAGTCCAGTCAGGGTATTCTATTTCTTCCATTATTCTGTTACTACTCCCCTATGAACTGGCTCAAATAATACGCCTCATATTTAACACTTCAAGTTAAGTAAGTAGGTAGGTAGGAATAAACACAGCTATGTAACGTAATGTAAATTGGCTTCAAAGTCTTGCCCCTACTGCCTACTGCCTACTGCCTTGTCATAACGACAATTTTCAACACCCAGCCACTTAGCTACAAGTTCACTTCTAGGAATTACAGAAAAATCTCTAATATTTCCGAGAATATACTGATTTGAATTAATAATTAACGAAGTCAGTATATTTTTTATAGTAGGAGGTGCGATAGCGCAAGCGCTGTTTCTTGGATGCCAGAATGGCTTTTATCAGTTCGCGGCATTGATTGGATTAATTTGGGCGATTTACTTTGATGAAATTTAAGATTGCGATATTTGCGAGTATCATTTTATTTGGAACTCAGCTTGGTGTGGAACCGAGCAAAGCTCTCCCTGCGTCACATAAGGCAGGGACTCCTCTACCTTATCCAACCGTGATATTAGGATTTGGTGGAGTTTTGCAACCAGACTGTATTCGACAGGTTGAAGCGGGTGAATATCGCTGTGCAAAGCGTTGGGCAGAAGTAACCCATTTGCTCAAATCATTGCTTTATCAAGATGTTGAATCGCAGCTAATTGTACCCCTTCAGCGTCAACTAGCGATCGCAGATCAATCCTGGCATCAGTTTCAAACACAACACTGCCAACAGTTAACTCAACGCTTACGCAATACGCCAGATTTTCCAATTGCAACATCTGTTTGTTTAGCGCGATTAAATAACGATCGCATTCTAGAATTACAGAGAGGTGTTAAAATCATAACTTTCCAATCTCACGATCCTCGATTTGAATCCTTACTCGATCAACTCAAATTGAGAAATTCATCGGTGCAACGCCACTGGGAGCAATATCAAACTCAGTATTGCCAGATCGAAAAAGCTCTATTTTCCCTGAACACCCTGAGATTGGCGGAATGTCATCAGGGTCTGAGACAGGCTCGACTTCACCAACTGGAAGAACTTTTGGCAGCACCTGCTAGTGGTTTGGCTATCTTCAATAGTTCTGTGCTACCTGGAATTCCAGAGCTAAATTGTGTGGATAAGACGCAGATCGGGTTAAATCAATGCGCGGTCTATTGGTCGAAAACAACTCAGTTTTTGCAATCAAGCATTTATGGCGATTGGGCAGAAAGACTATCGAAGCAGTATCAGCCAACATTTGCGATCGCACAGAAATACTGGCAAGACTATCGTGAAGCACATTGTACTGAGTTGGTTGAGCCTTTTAAGGAAGGTTCCATGTCACCGATGCTCTATCATCGCTGTTTAGCTCGGCTAAATAACGATCGCATTGCCGATTTAAAAGGGATAGCTTTATATGATTCAGAAGACGAGCCTCAGCAAGCCCCAGTTACATCTGGGCAAGATCCCACTCAAGCTCTTTGGGAGCGTTATCAAACTCAGTACTGCAAGTTTGAGTCACTGTTTTTTGGTCGTCAAACCAGAAGTAAGCAATGCCCAAATCTTTTAAATCTGGGACGTTTACACCATATCAAAGCAATGATGGATACTCGATAAAGAGGAAAATTGTCCTGGTTTACGGCTTCAAACGATTGGCAGTAAGGAGAACGATCGCAATCCCCAGCGTATAAGCAACCAAATCTCGCCAGTCGAAAGTAGATCCAATTGTTAAATGAGCTAGTTGGGAATTTCGCCAGCCTAAAATATCAATGAGATTAAGAAACTGAAGAAACTCAATCAAGTAGGCAAAGATGAGTGTCCCAATAGCAACCTTCCGTAGTGGAACTGCAATAAAAGCATGAATAAAGTAAGCAATCACCATGACAATTAAAACGTCGCCCAGTAACGGTCTAATCCAATTATCTAGGAAGAAGAGGGCAATCATCACAACTATTGCAAATAGAATCGCAAACAGGGTGAAAGAGGTAGGATTAAATCTCAACCACTTGAGATTACGGAATTGTTTAGGCACGATTGATTTCCTGGGTTTGATTCGCCAGGATCGTAACATTGTTCTTTAAAATTGATGATGAATCCAATTAGTGAATTGGTTTGGCAAAGTGTGCTGAGTGGCAACATACAGCTAGCGAAAGATGCCATTCAAGCTTACACAGATGAGCATAGAATTACTCCTGCAATTTTTATAAATGTAAAAACTGACAACTTTCCCAAAGAGATCGAGCGATTGCAATATTTCGATCGCATCCTTGGTTTAGAGTTGACTTTGACTCAAGCCGATGAAATCCCTGATTTTGTGGGTGCTGTACCAAATTTAGAGTACATAACACTAACCTGTCCAAATGTCAAACAAGTTCATTTTTCGTTTCACAAATTAAAGCATCTCCAAACTTTGCATATCTCTCAACCTCAATTATTAGAAGATTTTGACGTTGATTTGAGCCAATGCCCTGCTTTGGTCGAGTTTTGGTGTGATGGTAGCAATTGGCAAAAAATGCCCCAAGGACTACATCTGCTTAGGCGAATTAGCTGTTGGAATCATCCACAAATGCAGATGGAGTGGGAACAAATTCCCTTTACCAAAGCTGAAGATATTCGCTTAGACTACATGGCTTTACGTTCCCTACCTGATAATCCTGGCTTCTTTCCGAAGCTAAAGGAACTTAGTATTGAAGGCAATCCGATCGCTGAACTACCTGAGACAATTTGCAATTGGGGAGAGCTTTCAGGAATAGAAATTGATGTGAGCAAGACTCAAATTGAGAGCTTACCTCACAGCTTACTTAGAACTGAGCGAAGTTTGACAATCAATCTGCAAGACACCCCGTTTGAACGACTGCTTTCTGAAGCTTTAGCTACTGATGCAACCGAATGCTCGCAGTCACAGTTAAAGGCAAAACAGATGTATCATCAACTACGCGATTGCGCGGAGCGCAGCGCCAAAGGCGATCGCGTGAAACTAATAGTCAGTAATAATGCTTGATTGTGTTTGCAATCTATATGCGATCGCAATTAGTGACAGTTGCGATTCCCTTTGATCAAAGCAGTTTTCGGGATGGCATTACACTTAACCCCTGGAGAACCAAATCCACTATATTGGTCGAAGTTTCCTTGAACCTGCAAATCTGGGGGGAGCTTGGCAATACTTGTTTTGTACAAAAAAAGATTTCCTTCAACCACCATTGCACTGGGCAGTTCTTCAATGTACGTGCCGCTAATAGTTAAGTTCCCTTTGATACTTAGTTGATTGGGCAGTCGTTTGAGATTACCTTCGAGGGTCACGTTACGATTGATGATACAGCGTTCTCCTTGTGCCATCGCGCCAAATTTTTTTAGGCTTTCGCAAGATACAGGGGGAGTCGGTTGCAAAAAATAAATTCCAACCACCACCAAGGGAAATATGAAAAGCAGCCATCTTTGTTTTGAGAACATTTAATAAGAGAAGGAAATTTATCGAACGCATATTCAGGTATAGTAATATACTATTCTCTTGGGTGGGCGTATGGAGTCAGTAGAAAATCCGAATCCTTTAGCGATCGCACTCACCCTGTGGAATATTGGTATTGTTTCCGAGCAGAGCCTAATTGCTTGGGTTGATGCTCAGATTCTGGCGATTGAGAAACCTGCTGATGATTTACTGGAAGTCTCGGCTAAAGGTGCGAAAATATGCCTCAAACAAGGGTTGATTGAAACGGTTCCAATTGTGCTTAGTTATTCAGAGGAATTTTTTATTCGAGCTTATTTGTTGAATCTCGAATGGGATACTCCACAGGAGTCGCTTTGCGATTGCGCGAAGCGCAGCGCCAAAGGCGATCGCGCAACAAAATCTTTCATCGCTTGGGTTGCTGACAACTGCTGTGGAAGTACGGAAACCCCCGAAGTTTTACTAGGGTATCATCTAGAACATTTATACTGTGATTGTGATGATATTGATGCTGCGATCGCACTACTACGGGTTGAACTCCCAAAAATCATGCCTCGTTGTGAGTCTTTTGCTACGATGTTTTTGGAGCCAGTCTCTGGGTTAGAGCTATGTATTTAATCGCCCATCAAACTTCAATCAATTGATGCCTATGGATTGCAAAGCACTAATTTACAATGGGGTAAAGAAACAGGCGATTCTCCATAGGAGACACTTCGTGAACGCACCAATATACCCTCATTCTTTGGTGAAATGGGATATTTCCCAACAACCCCGGATAATTGGACAAATCGAGTTACCCTATGATTTTGAATCAGTACCAAGTATTGTTTTGTTACCTGATAAAGACAGGTTTGTGATCACCCCCAGTAATGTTTCCTTAGAGCATGGGATTGAGATTCGTCGCTGGGATGATTTGTCCGTTTTGCAACGAGTTGACTTACCCCATGCACCCTATGAGGAGACTTCCGAGGAGGATGAGTGTTATGGACATGATAAATGTACCCATATTTCCTGGTTAGGAGTTACACCTTGCCAGCGATATTTAATGATTGCTGAGGCTTGGGGGGATATTTATCTAGTTAATTTAGAAAGCGGTGAGCAGATTCGTTGGTTGCGTCGTTGGCGAGATTATAATGCTGCTTTTGCCATCGATCCACAAATGCAGTTTCTCATTGTTAATTCTGTAGATATGGATGAGTCCCATCAATTTTACAGAATTGACAGTATCCTTGAGGGTAAATTGACCTATTTGGGTGAATATTCAGGTGGTGCGCGTTGTCATCGTGGCGGCTTGAGTTTTAGCCCAGATGGTCAGCGTCTGGCTTACACCGCATATCGATATCAAGGTGTTGATTTGTTAAGTTTTCGGCTTGAACGCTCGATATTAAGCACTTTATCCCCGCAAACGCAGAAACTACTCGATCAAAACTGGGACAAATCCGAACAATATCGGGCGAAAATGTGGGGTCAATTCTTTCGGTTATACCATGACCATGATGAATTAAATCCTTGGCAAAGTAATATCGTTTGGTTAGATAACAACAGGCTATTGTGTGGTGTAGGGCAAATTCTGGCAGTGCTGGATGCTCAGACAGGGGAAATAGTAAAAACCTATGACGTGGATACAGTGGTTAATACTTTGGTGTTTGACTACACATCTTCCCAAGCTATTGTTGCCACCAAGCAAGGGATAAAGGTGGTTGCGATCGCCTAATCTAAATTAATGCTGCAATTTCCCTGTTACGGGCTGAACTCCCAAAAATCATGCCTCGTTGTGAGTCCTTTGCTACGATATTTTTGGAGCCAGTCTCTGGGTTAGAGCTATGTATTTAATCACCCATCAAATAGCAAGCAAACGTTCGGTTTTGGATTGTTTTTAGGATGACAATAATTGAAGTTGCGAGGGAGATTCGTTTAGCATTATATCGATTAAAATACCTCGATCCGGATGGAATATGTGTGAATATAGATTTGAATCCACCCCTTGGCTCAATCACGCATCCCAAAGCATTGGAAATTCAGCTACCATTCGCCTATGCTGCTTTTTTGCTAGAGGTGGGAAATGGAGGGTGTTGGGATTGTGCAGAGCGAGACTGCTTGATGACAATTGATGAAATCATGCAGCATAATTGTGCTGAGTTATGGCATCAGTCACCGCCTGATTTCGTTCGCCAATTTCTGTCAACAGGAAAGCAATCTGATGCAGTCGAGTTACCCTATCTCTTAAATCTTAATGCCCTCCCTGGACTATTACGAATTGGGTTGTATCCTCCAGAACAAGAGACTTACGGGTTGTTTCTGACACAAGAAGGACATGAAGTGAAAATTCAACTCTGCTTTCAACCGTTGTTGACCTATGTTGTGATGGAACGCTATACACCGAAGCAATGGTTACAAATGCATCTCAATTTTTTAAATAAAGAGATTTACGAAATTGAAAAATCGATCTCAATTTTGAATTCTCAACAAAGTCCGTATCTTATTTTCCAAGGATATTTAATGGGTTTGTCAGAGGCTAGGTTGAAGCAGTTTATTGAAAATTGTCCCGCAATTCCTTTAGAAAGAAAACGAGATTTGCTAGATGAGATATGGTGGACATAGTGCAAACGTTTGTTATGCAATAAAACTTAATTTTTAACTAATATTATAGATTACTTGATGAGTGCATTTACCTATATTTAGGTCATAGACATAAAATAGTACTTTCTGTATGATATATCTAACAATTATTATTAGAAACAATTTGATTATATGAACCGCAAACAATTATACTGGGCAATAGACTATACTTATGAAGCTAGACAAAAAAAGATTGGTTGGCTAAATAAAATAATTGAGTCACTACATGAGCAACCAGAACTAGGAAAATATGAATACGATGAAGACTCAGAAGAGCTATTTACCCAGGAAACTATCACAGTTGCTCAACGTTTAATGAAATTAGTTATCCAAGAGGAGCCGAATAAACAGGATATTCGTGAGTTATATATATTGCTGAAAATTTATAAACATATTCGTAACTCCGCTTGGGACGATATTTGTAAATATGTGGAAAATTTGCATTGGGTAGTAAATATTTGGGAAACATTTGAGAATGTAATTGAATTAGATATCTGGCATGATTGTGAGTATCAACGTTATTCAATTAAAGAACCATTAATTACTGAGGGTAAATTTATCAGAGGTAGCTCTTCTATCGACCATCACGGTCATATTGTATTCAAATTAGAACAGAATTTAGAAGACAATCAGATTAAAATTATTTGGCAAATTCCAAATGAGACAGTTATTCCTGACGAATATATTCCAGAGTCAATCGAAGGAATTATCGATGGGTTGCTTAAATATTCTCGTCTAGAAAAAAAAGCTTTTTCATCCCTCAAAATTACTGTCTTTAATGGCAGTTATCACGAATATCATTCTAGGGAGTCTGATTATCGTCTAGCTGCTTGTATCGCTTGGAGGAATGCTTTAGAAAATGCTGAATTCATACCTCTTTAATGGTTAAGGTTAGAGAAATTCAAGCATTTAATTTTTTTCTCGTAGGGTGTGTGACACTTAAGATCAAATTAAAACGAAAAATAAGTCTTTTGGTGTCACGCACCAACTTACCATTGTGACAATCGCGTAAGTCCTGATAACAAAAACCCATGATAAAAAGATACAAGATAGTAAAGACATAACTGGCGGTGATTGAGATGCATGTTTTCCAGGTGAGTGCATTGGGGAATATGTTATTGAAAATTGTCCTGTAATTCCTTTAGAGAGAAACCGAAAGTTGCTGGATGAGAGATAAGCAGGGAAAAACCTTTGTTCTAATTGATGGGTATACACTAGCGATCGCACAAAGCGATTCCGGTGTGTTATTCTCTGGTTGCCACAGTCGCAAAGCCATAAGCCGATATGACGATTCGCTCCTGATTCAGTTTTTGGCACGTCATGCCGATAATAATACGTTTTGGCAGTGCTTTCAGGCGCGTGAAATGTATGAGAATGAGGATAATCGCTTCTTTGTCAGGGATTGTCAACAGCTTATTGGTGAGAGCAGTTGGAAACTACCGCAAGGTTATCAAAATTGGGCGATTTGGGAACTGATCGATCAGCTGTTTCAAATTCATGGCGAGTCTTACAATGAACCGATTTGTTTGTGGCATCCGGGAAGTTACTATCCGATGTATGGTATTCCCTATGACACTGCATTCAAGGTAATACAGGTTGCGCGGAATTGGAGGAATCTGCAAGAAATCGAGGGAATTGAACTGCTTAATGAAACCCAATGGAATTTACGCTTTGCGTCTGCTGCGAGTCCTAATCAACCCTTACTAATTCCGCAGATTTTATCTGAGATTGAGGAAGCTGCTAGTATATATTTACTATTTTTTGCAGAAAAAGCCCAGTTATATACACCCAATCAGGTTGCGGCAATTCGATCTGAACTGTTGCATCAGATGGCGATAGCAAACCTACTCAACCGTGAAATCTCGCCAGAAATTCTTGCTCGTCTAGTTGCTTATCCAAATCTGCAACGCTGCGTCATTCAAGCGGAAAAGCTATGGCGTTATTTAGATGGTGCTTCTGTGAGCCAAGAAAAAAATAGTTTGTGTTTAGATTGGATGTTTTTTGATCCACCACTACCGGAACCAGATTTTTATCGGCTTTGCTTAGAACATTTTCAAAAAGCAAAATTGCAGTACCCGTATACGATTCTGTTTGAAGCCGATGGGAAGCAGTATCGACTGGTGACGGGAAATCTGTATCCTAATGCGATCGCCTTATTGACGGTTTTAGAAATTACGATGCCAATAAATCCGAATACCTTATTTACCAACGTGAATCAGCCGACGTACCTAGAGTTAGTTGTTTGGGCTTCGCAGACATCCTGCTTACCTCCCGTGGAAGATTGGGAAATGTCTGTTGATTGGAGAGGAAGAGAAGATGAGTTGGTAACTTTAGGAACAGATCCATCCTTGCCTCAAGCTGAATTTTTCTTAAACTGTTTAGCATCTCACTTAGCAAGACTCTGGCAAAATGGCGTTCGCGAAGCGACTCCTGGGGAGTATCGAGCGGCTTTGAAAAAAGGATTGCTCCCTTTGCACAGTTATTTCCCTAAAGAAACCTACTTTCTTTACTGTCGGGGTCAAATGCTACTATCGGGGGAATTGCGGTTTAACTATGGGGAATGGTTTGATGGGGGTTTTCTCCGGCTTTTTCGAGCAGAACAAGCGAAGTAAGAGGTGAGTGGATGTGGGATGTTGAATATTTGAATGCAGAGTTACTCGATCTCAAACTTTGGGGAGAAGGTTGTAGGCTGTATCAAATTTGCCAAATGGGTGATGATGAGATTTGCTTGATTCAAACGCAGGAACATTGGCAAGTTGTATATGCAGAACGTGGTGCAGTTCAACAAATACTGTTTGAATTTACGGATGAGGCTGAAGCTTGTGAGTTTATGTATCGGGAGATTAAGAGAATCAAGCATCCCCATTGTGTGGGGCAATTTTCGACAGATGCAGAAGCAGATCAATTCTGTCAGGTGCTAACTCAGTTACAAATTCAGTTCTCTCACGACCCGCAAGGAAGGGTGAGGGTGTACGATGGAGACATTTATAAAGTGCAGCGTCATTTCGGTTGCCAATTACCCCTGCAAAAATGGTTGACTGTTCCTGAGCGAATTCACGTCACCCTTGCTCGATTGCGAAAATTCGATCCATGCGATCGCTATGCAGAAATCACAACTAATCCGCCAATTGGTTCTGAAGCAAAGTTGAGCGCGTTAGAAGCACAACATGGAATTAGACTACCTGAAGTTTACAGAACGTTTTTATTAGAAGTCTGCAATGGTGGCAATTGGGAACGGCTAGGAAATTACTGGTCAGCTGAGGAAGTTATGGTAAATAATTCTGCACAACTATGGAATCAACCTTTACCTGAGTTTCTCGCAAAGTTGAAAGCAGCAAAATCGAAGGATTGGCTCAAAAATCCAGGACATCGGCAATATCCAGGGTTATTACGAATTGTTGATGGGGATAATCCTGTGCGCGATTTGTTTCTCACCCAGGAAGGATACGAGATTGAAATTCAGGGGGATTGGATTCGTTTTTGTGAGTTTTCCCCAGAACAATGGCTCAAGGATTTCCTGGATGATATTCAAGAAGGGTTATCAACAATTGAAGGATTACTGGATTTTCTCCGCTCTGGGGAATTAATTCGATATTATCCATACTTTCATTCGGTGAATGTTGCCAGACTCCTTGCAGAAACCATCGGACTCGATATCAATCCGGAACTCACGAATGAGCAAGTGAAGATGAGCGATGAAATTGATTATAAAATCAACCAATGGCGAATTGAGAATATGGGTAAGATGCGGTACAACTTTGGGTTTCATTCGGAGCAAGCTGAGATACGAACACAAAGAATTTTAGAAAGGTTAGAGTACCTAAAAAATATTATTTAGCTTTGCTTCTATCTTGAGAGAAACAGTTAGTAAATAATAATTAAAACTAATAACTAGAACTTACAGATTGACAGAAAATATTAAATATGAATTATTTAATAACACGCCTTTCGTAGGGGTTTAGCAGTAGGGGTTTAGCAGTGCTAAACCCCTACAGTGTCGCGACAAATTACCGTTAGATTCACGCCGATCAAGCCAACAATTGTAATATTTGCTTTACCTAATCATCTAATCATCTAATTATCCAAAATCATACTCATAGAATGTAGAATCTGTTGTTTGAAATACCTGGATTATACGCTCTATTCTCTCGCTCATAAAAGCTAAATTTTCTTGTGCTAAAGTATAAGAATGTAAACAAATTAGTTCTTCTAAAATTTTCGGAACATCTTCTGCTGAGACGACATTTAAAGATCCATCATGAAAATGACTGATAAATTGTAATCCAAGAGACTTACAAGCAGGTAACCAAAATTGATAAAATATTTCGCTAGTTGCAACAGGAATCACTTCATAATTCCCGGTATGAATGTGGAGAATTCCCATCTCTATTGTCATCTCATTATCTCGTAATATTTCAAACTTCAATTTGTCGAGAATTAGATAATTACTGGGTTGGTTGCCAAATATATTTACCAGTGCGGTCGATATACCCAAATGCTTCTCCAACTTGCACTTCTGCTAACCCATTAGAGAAGGAATAAGCCCTATCAAACTGTGGTGCGATCGCGCTTTTTCCAGAACGGTCAATATATCCCCATTTACCTCCAATTTGTACATCTGCTAATCCCTCGGAGAAATAACCAATCTTATCAAACTGTGGTGCGATCGCGCTTTTCCCTGTACGGTCAATATATCCCGATTTTCCGCCAACTATTACTTGCGCTAACCCATTTTCAAAACTCCAAGTCATATCAAACTGGGGTTTAATTACTAATTTACCAGTGCGGTCAATAAATCCCCATTTTTTCCCAATCATGACTGCTGCTAAATCTTCAAAAAATGACCAAGCGCTGTCAAATTGAGGTTTAATGATTAATTTGCCTTTTGGATTAATAAATCCCCATTTTTTCCCAACTTGGACTACTGCTAAACCCTTAGAAAATGACCAAGCAGTATCAAACTGAGGTTGAATTACTAATTTACCCTGATTATTAATAAATCCCCATTTTTTTCCAATTTTAACTGCTGCTAAACCCTCAAAAAATGACCAAGCGTCGTCAAATTTAGGTTTGATAACTAACTTACCCTTATTATCAACAAATCCCCATTTTTTATCAATAGCAACTAAAGCAAAACCATTGACAAAATATTCAAGCATATCAAACTGTGGTTGAGCCACAAACTTACTACTACTGTCGATAATTCCCCACTTTTTACCAACTTTGACTCTAGCAAAACCATTCAAGAAGCGATCGCAATTATCAAACTGTGGCTTGATGACCAATTTACCTGTGTGGTTGATATATCCCCATTTCTCACCTACTTGAACTTGAGCTAATCCCTCATAAAACGAAGAAGCATAAACAAACTGGGGTTTAACCACTAATTTTCCAGTGCGATCGATATATCCAGATTTACCGTTAATTTTCACCTTCCATAACTGGGGGAATGAATTCTCTTTTGTAGACTTAACTGTGATGGGAGATATTGATTGATGAATATCACTAGATATAGATGGAATTGAAAAAAATGTTGTCCCAGCGATCGCAACTAGCAAAATCAAGGGATGGCGAATATAAAATTGCATTTTTATACGTTAATAAGTAGTCATGTCACTTATCCATAGCTCAAAACTAGCTTAATTGTCATCCCTAAAAATCATCGGATACACGAAACCAATACCAATCACCGTATAGGTAAAATACTTGGTACTCAGCAGCACCAAATGGACTTCCCTTACTGTTCGGTTGATGGACAAAACCATAGGATATGGTATCGGGACTTAGACCATCACCACCCGAAAATACACGAAAATATGCACCACCACGAGAATCTATAGCGTATTCATCGACTTCATATAAACCAAGTTTGCGGTTTAATGTGATTTTTTCTTTTGCAGAAATAGGAAGTTGTACCCGAACTTGTTCAAACGCCGATTGCGATACCATAAATGCTAAACGACGGGGAATGTAGAACTTGAGCATGACATAACAAACTAAAACTATCCCTGCAATGATAGTAACTTCTCTCCAGGGTATAAAAGTTTGCCAGGGAAGCCTAATACTTTGCAAATTCTGCCTTCCTAATGTTCTCAATCCCCAGTAAATAATTACCGATACTGCAAATATTGGTACACAAACAATTGACACCAGTATAACTGGAAAAAAGAAACTATTTAATGCACCAGGATAAATGCTAATAATTAGAATTGCGACACAAATAAATAAGGTTATACATATTGCTATTTTGCCAAGTCTTTTCACATTAAGATTGTCCATATCGTTTTGGTTTGGGTTCCCAGTTAAAATCATGAGGACAATCGCATTTTTGAGCTTGGTTGCAGTTAATTACCATCTTACTAAAGCAAAAGTTTAGGAGAGTCCCGTTATCAAATTTTACTTGTAAACTACCTGGACTACGTAAACCAGCACCATGATAACCAATAATTTGATACTTAGAGCTTAAGTTTGAGGCATTAAAGAAATATGATTTAGGGCTGAAGCTATTGTCACCCTTGAAATCATTTAAACAAAATGCTTTCGTGATATATCTTTGGGCGATAATTTCTGCTTCTTTTGGAGATGGGTCGCCAATTGCACTGAGAAAGGTATCGGATATTTTGGCGATTTTATAAGCTTGATTACAGTCAACTATATGAGTTTTTAAAAAGTTTACTGGGAAGGCAAAACGTAATAAAAAATAAATTAAACCTAGTGTTATAACAAGTGTTAGAATTCTAATCATTGAGATTGGAGTAAGTTTGTTCATTAACTACAAGAGATAACGCTGTTCTAACTTTGTGTTGCTGATAAGAAAATTGCGATCGCCAAGTGCTACAGATGAAAGCATAACACCCCATTACGGGTAGCAGCAATTACTCGCTGATGTGCAGTATCTATTGCGATCGCCTGGATAATTGCGTCTGTTGGGTACTCTGCTTTCACAGTTCCATCTTGAATATTTAGCAAAGCCAGGGTTTTTCCTGCTCCTAATACTAGGGTTTGGTCATTGAGAAAAGCAATATCACTTTGCCAAAGATTTTCCTCATCATGCTGATGTTCGATGTAGGGTAGAGATACTTCCCAAACGGTATAGAGGACAGAACTTGGTGTAGGGTTGTTATTGATTCCCCCAATAACTGCGATGCTCCGTAGGAGCCGCTACGCGATCGCTAAATAGCTGGGAACGATTAAATCGACGATATGTCACCAATAATTTCCGTTCAAAATGATAGCAAATATGGATAAAAGCGTCTTCGTTGGGACTAAAAATAATGGTATCGTTATGGCAGCGCATATCCCCAAAAAAAGCTCCTCGAAGGGAAAACTGCCCCATTGCTAAATCATCAATCCAATGAAGTTCAAAATAGCTGAATTGGTCAATTGATGAGTTGATAAAAAACTGCATCTTGGGGTCAAATACCAAGTTGTAATTATATTCTGTCTCAAAAGCAAAACACTGAACTATACCCGATTGCAATTCTATTAAATACAGCGAAGCATAGGATTCGACAACGACGATGTACTGTTGACAGGGAGTAACCGTGACACAACCAGGTATATCGGTGCATTCAGGTAACTCTATTTCCTGGATACAGCGAAAATCTTCCCAGCGACGAATTTCTAAGATGGCATTGACTGGCTGGTAGGGAAGTTGGTAAATATTATTACACTGAATAACAGCGATTTCATTTGCTTGGGGTATTTTGGCAAGTAAGCTTAATTTTGTATATCGTTCCAAAGAAGACTCTAACAACATCTGGGGTGTATCGGAAACATCCCAACGTACCAATTTATAACGCTTTTTATCGACAGTTAAAGTAATTGCTTCTTGCTGATTCGCATCGTAAATTAAAGTTTTGCAGTTCATTTTGTCAGAAACTCGCCAGTTTTTAGGTTAATTTTCATCGCAGATACTGTTGGATTTCGGTTGGCTTCCAAGGGAATCGTTACCCACTCACCAACGCGATTAGGTGTACCAAAAAGACAATCACAATTAAACTTTGTAATTACAAAAGGAGTAAAACCAATTCTAAATTTTAATTCTCCGTAGTATGTGCCGCATTCCGTAGAGTTATCTGGTGGAGAACATGTATAATTATATAAATATACCGTTGTCGGATAATCTTTAGATGCTACAGTTTCAATGCTTGGAGTATCAAATGCAGACGATAACACAACGTTAAGTAAGATAAACAAGAATAGCACACTCGATAATAATAAATATAGAAAAATAAAAGTTCGCTTTTTTCTAAATGGTAAATTTCGAGGCTTTTTAAATAATAAAAACCCGAAAATGAAACTTAGTAGCCAGATAATTATAGAGAATATAAATTGAACACCATCCAAAGTTGGAATAATCGGGAAAAATAGAATTACGACAGCAACAAATGGGGCAATTACAAACAGTAGAAAATTAAAATTTCGATAATACATTGTATTGCATTGACTAAAATTATTAACATAACAGCCACCACCATCATGTCCACTTTCAAGTCTGGCTATTACAATTCGGCGGAAATGAAGTAACAATTTGATCAGGCTAGAAAGTCCAGAATATTGGCTTTCTTTTGCCTTTTACCTTGATATACTAAGTGCTAACTGCTATGTTTTTTCGACTTACTCACCATGAAAACTAAGCCAGAGGCAAAAATTTGATAGGGGATGAGCAAAACAGCCCCAATCATAGCTTTAAAAGTCCACCCAATGCCCATAATCGATCGATAAAGTTTTATGGCTTCGTCTTTGAATTCTGGGGCAATCTTTCTGAGTCGGTCTTCGTCTGACCAGCCATCAAAATCAAAACCCAGATAATCAAGCCGCATTTCGGCATATAAATCTGGCAAATATGCCAACAAAGAAACTAGAAATACGCACGTCATCAAAGATAGAAAACTACCTAATAGCAAACTAGTCACATAACCCTTCCGCCTTAACAGAAAAGGTATTACAAATGGCGTTATTACTATCATTGCCAGAATCAAAAAATAAACTGCCGAAACTATGTACTGCATTTTCACCTAACTATTTATTACACAGGCGACAATCACATCATTAATCTTACCCACCAATACAAAATAACCACACTTAAACAATCTATAGGACTCATATTTGATTTCTGAAAAACCAAATTGGCTAGAAGCCTACCATACAAAGGTTTGTTTCTCAGTATACTTAGTAAGATTCAAGTACGATTCCTATATGCTAATAAGTAATATTTTTAACTTAATAAGCATCCTCAGTTCCACTGAAATAATAAAACGGCAAGTTTGTCCGAATCACTAACTCTACTAGCATTACACCCAGTGGTTCATATTCGTAGTAATATCTAGCTCGACTATTGGTTCCAGGTAATGGTGGTTGAGCGCAGGCTGCATCAGGAGAACCGCAAGTTACTTTTACAGGTATAAGTAAAATTCCTATTCCTAATACAAGTATAAATTGTTTCATTGCGACCGTTTGCTCGTTATGTTAAGGTAGTTGTTCTTTCCTATTGCATTCACCATAACTTTAAAGAATAAAAGTGAGCATAACAAAAAACTTCAAATCTTAGTATCTACGATTATGTGCGACTTTGACAAAGGCTTTATTTTATGCACTTGCAAGGATAAAGAAAAACCCATTGTGCATAACAAAAATTCGAGGCGATACAAACAGGAACAAGCAGCAACTCCCAAGGTGTATCGATGGTATTTATCTACATTTAAAGAATATAGAAGTGACGACGAACCACTGATGGAAGGTGAGTACCAGCTTCCTGTGACGGATATAGGAAAGGGACTAACGGACGAATGGGTTTTACTCAATCTCAATGACAGAAATTGCTTTGATGTTGACTATACACCCCAAGAGGGCGATAACCTTGTCATCCGAGATGCTTATCAGGAATGGGATTATCTATCTTTTATTTTCAAAAATGGAGGTTGGGAAAGAGGACATTACAGTCGATTTTCAACTATCACAACTTTAACCATGAACGGAGAAGTAAAATAAGTAGGGTCACATTCAATTGTTTTCCCTAGCGAGTAATCTCCAAAACCGAGAATACTGATATTGAATGATTAATTGTGGCGAATTGCGAATTGTTGTAATTATGTTATCCTTCCGAACTATCCAAGCAAACTTCTGCGATTGCAATTTGCTTGTGTACCCGATTTCTCTCTTCCAGGTCTTACCCAAGCTATATCTCGGTCAGAATCCAACGTCATTTGTGTATCTCGCTCTACATCACTTTGAAATCCACCACGGGTTGAAAATCCGGGATTATTGCGAGGACTGGTAAACATATGATAGACAACTACTGCCTCTGTTCGTCCCCAAAGATATTGTTGTGCTAGGGTGTCTGCACCCCTCGCATCTCCAACAACAAAATATTCGTTTTGAGCGATACTCCTGGAAGGAGTGGCTGCCGCCATCGCGCGATCAATCGAAGGACGGTAATGCATATCAAATTCTGCTTGAGTTATATCAAGGTGTCCACTAATAAAATTAACAACCTTTTTACTTCTCATCTGCAAAATTTCCATACATTTGCAACTTTTCCATTATTACTACAAAAAGTAATACAAATATGCTACATTAAAATTATTCGATTGAACTTGAGCTATGCGAACAATTGTAGTTGGCGATATTCATGGTTGCTATGCAGAACTGCTTCAACTATTAGCCAAAGTAGAAATTACAGAGAAAGATTGTTTAGTCTCCTTGGGAGATATTGTGGATCGCGGGGCTGATTCAGTCAAGGTGTATGATTTTCTCAAAAATCGCCCTAATACCATCGTATTGATGGGTAATCACGAACGCAAACATCTTAGGAAAACTCTTTCCTACTCCCAGGAAATTGTCAAATTACAATTTGGCGACAGCTATGACGAATTTTTAGAATGGATTAGCCATCTACCCTATTATCACGAAACCGAATCGGCAATTTTAGTTCATGCTGCGGTGGAAGATGGTATACCCATCGAGGAACAAAGGGAAGAAGTTTTATGTGGTTGCACTGCGGGTGAAAAGCACCTAACAAAACACTATGGAGATACCTCTTGGAGTCAGTTATATACTGGTGTTAAGCCAGTAATTTTTGGTCATCGCGTTGTTGGGGATAATCCCCTAATAATTCCCCAAAAAGCCTACGGTATTGATACTGGAGCCTGTCATGGTGGTACATTGACTGCCCTAATTTTACCTAGTTTTGAGATTGTTCAAGTACAAGCAGCTAAAGACTATTGGCAAGAAGAGATAGTTAAATGGCAGTTGCCAGTGATGATGGCTAAACCCTGGGGTAGTTATAAGTGGGAAAAAATTCAGGCAATTTGTGATGAGTTTAGAAATTCTGCGAATCCAGAATTATCGGCTTTTATTGTCCAGAAGGAACAGTGGATGCACGATTTACTTGCTCTTGCCCCCAAAATAATCCTGAAAGTGGAGGAAAAACTGGCAGAATTAATTTCTGTTTATGGTAACGATGGCTTTAAAAAACCAGCTCGTTGTTTTAGCTATGCCACCCTACTATATCAAGCTAATGCCAACAATCTGACGAGTAAATTTCTCCAACAAACCCTGCCAACACCAGATAAATGGTTGCAGGTAATGGAGGAATTGGGAATTTAGCTTCTAAATACCGATAACCCAAATCATCGATCACCAATTTTCAACTTTTCAGCAATGTTATTGTTATTTGTCCATTACCTCTGAATTTAACTACAGTTTGATTATTTCAAATACCACAGGGAATGATATATATATATATATTTAATTTTGTATTCTTAGTCACCAATTTGAACAAATAATGCGACAGTATATATGCTTGTAGAGACATGGCACTGCTATGTCTTTAGCATTGGATGTGTTGCAATTATTGATTTAAATTACACATATGAATGCGATAAAAATACGTCAAATGCAGCTTCCCGATCTACAACTCGCACTGAATTGGGCTGCTTTAGAAGGATGGAATCCTGGTATAAATGATGCCGAAAGCTTTTATGCTACTGATAGTAGTGGATTTTTTGTTGGCGAATTGGATGGAGAACCTATAGGCTGTATCTCTATAGTTTGTTACGATGCAACTTTTGCCTTTATTGGACTGTATATTGTCAAACCAGAACATCGGGGACAAGGATACGGAACGCAGATTTGGCAAAATGCTTGGCAACAAATGACTCAAAAACTCGATTTAAATCGATGCAGTGTAGGCTTGGATGGAGTTGTTGAAAGAGAAGAAACTTATCGTCGTCTTGGTTTTATTCCAGCGTATCGTCATATTCGTCATGTTTATGAGCTAAAAGATTGTGGTGTCATATCAAGTTCCGTAGTCCCGCTAGCAAATGTACCATTTGCAGAAATTCTTCGCTATGATGCAGAATTATTTCCTGCTAGTCGTCCTCAGTTCCTCCAATCTTGGATTAATGTCAAAGGTGGGTATGCTTACGGAGTAATGGAATCTGGTAATTTAATAGGCTATGGAGTTATGCGTCCTTGCCATCAGGGTTTTAGAATTGGTCCGTTATTTGCTGAGTCTATGGAAATTGCCGATTGTCTTTTCCAAGCATTAACATCTCATGCAGGGAAACAGCCTGTATTTATCGACATACCTGATGTTAGTTCTGCTATTTCTGGGTTGAGACAGCGCTATCAATTGCAACCAACATTTATCTGCATTCGTATGTATTGTTATCAAACACCCGTGATTGATAGCGATCGCATTTTTGGAGTAACAACTTTGGAGTTAGGCTAAAACCCATAGTTTAAGTTAACAGTCGCTTTCATTTCTCCTCCGAATGTATCGATTTTACCAGACGTTCAAACCGCGCCGATATTCATATAGAACTGCTTACCCACCGTAGATTCTCCGCGCGATCGCATTAACGAACTTTGAGGGTTTAATTCCCCTACCTATAGAGGTAGCACGTTTTGTGTCGGGGTCTAAATCCCCGTCACAAAACGGAATTGCGTAGCTTGCTTCCCGCCCTTCCTTGGCGAGTATTGCGAATTGTTTTAATCCTGTTCCAAGTTGATTATTAATGGATTCATAACTACTTGGTTCTCCGAGGGATGTTTGTAGTGAGGTTGCTTAATTGCTGGACACAAGTAATCAAAGGAATTATCAGTGTGTTCCAATCGGAAATTACGAGGTGCATTTAAAGCGATAACTACATCTCCAATTTTGTCGCAGCGCTTGCAGTCACAAGCTATTGCACCTGCAACTAATATTTCTTTGAGATTCTTCGCAATATTTAGAAATCCCCTTGTATTGGTATTTCTAGGTAGTTGGGAAGCAACTTCGACTAATTGCTCAACTTCGGAATGGTATTTTACCAAAAGAAAGTCTTCAATTTGGCACTTGCTTCGACAGTTTTTTGTATCTCCAAATTCCAGAACAAACTTTTTCAGGTCGGGAACTGGATTTTTTAAATCTATAATCAGTGGGACAAGGGCACGAGTACAGGCTGTAGAATCGTTGCAGTTAGCATATTTCCTTCTGATTATCAGTTCAAAACGTTTGATGTAAATTACTAGCAGAGATAGAGCTTTTTCTTTATCTTTGGCGCTAGAAAAATTGAGTTGACGGGTACTAAAAAGCTGAGGTATAACTTGCAATATTGCTTTGAGTTCACTTCCTTTAAACTTATTGCTCCATAATGCAATTGCATCACCTATAGTATTAATTGCATCCAAACGCAGAACAAAATAAAAAGAGATAATATTGATTAAATAACTACGTTTTATTTCCATTTGGACGTAGTTGGATATATAAAGTGGTTCCGAACTCAATTGAGATTCTAAATACTGCCGATAAGCTTGTGTTGCAAGTAGTAATGACCTCATTACCGAGGTATCTAAAAAATGTTCTTGGACTGATGACCCTGACATATTTATAGCGTTATCTCTTCTTCTGGAAAATCGTTCTCAAGTTTGACTCCAAAAGGTAAAGTGTCAAAGCCTATTTGTTCTAGAGTTATAATTGCGTTTTCTACTTCAATATTAGTAATTTTTTCTCGCTCAACTAGGGATAGAAATAGATTATATACATCCTGGTACTGTTCGTTACCATATTCAATCCAATTATTTTGATAAGCAAGTGCATCATGGAGTGCCATGACTATTTCTGTATAGGGGTCGTCCATATACATATCATGTAAAGAGCGCATTTTTCGTAATAAACTATCGGCAAAAACCGCAGCTACTGGTTCTCCTGCATACCTGGAGAGTTGTTTTAAATCTGATAATAAAGACTTAGTAGTTTCAACTGCACTTATTTCCAAGACAGCTTGTTCGTTATCCATCCAGATTCTCCCTTGATTATTTTGGTTGTTTTGCGATTAGAAATGGGTATTATTTTGAGATAGATTTACTAGTTTAATTTTACATCTTGTTATTGGCTTATTGTGCTTGACAACGCAATAAGCTTGAAAGATAGAAAATCGCTTTTTCTCCGAAATGCTTCCCGCAAGGTAGAAGTCTCGAATGATGTTTACCTGTAAGCAAACTGAAAAAAGCTCTCTGGACATCCAAGACTAGCTTCTACCCTAAGCCCTTTGGGTAAACTAAGGCTTCGCTTACGTGAACGGAACTGGTAAGCTAACCTGCGGCAACACTGCGCGTACACCAACGCAATAAAATTGTGTCAATACTGTCAGTACAAAAATAGATGGTGTGTTTATATTTACCCTGTTTTTAGTGATGAAATTTACGTGAGATGAGAACTTTGTATGTGATTCTGGCAAAAGCCTCTCCAATCAAAGAACACAGCTTCAAATTCAGCTTCTGAAGCAGTCAAAAACTAAATGGTGTAAAGATGGTGTAGCTTTAAAAATCAAGACTGAAATGCTTGCTATATAAGGCGTGTTCTCGGACTGAAAATCCTCGTGTCACGAGTTCAAGTCTCGTTCCTGGCATAACACCCAAACCCCTGAAACACATAGCTTTCAGGGGTTTTTAATTTCAACCAAAACCCCATTCCAGCCACTACCTAAAATCACCCTGACTAAATTCTGACTAAACAAGCTTGAGTTCTGCTCCAAAATAGTTGGTAAATATAAGCATTGATTATTGAGGATCTAACCGCCCAGATTCTAGTTCCTTTTTCAGGCTTTTAGTAATTCGGGTATTCTCAGTAATCAACCTTGTTCGCAGTTTTCCGGCTGCAAGGCTCACAATCTGCAAACACACCAGGACTATTTGCAGAATGACTAACACTTCCTCGTGAAACTTCATGTTTTTTAAAATAGCTACCCTTTAGTATTCCCGTACTAACGGTATTTCTATCAAGTGAATTCCCTAATTTCAGCATTCCCTTCTGGGTCTGCACTTTCCCAGACTCCAGTAATCACCCCCGTGTACCCAAAAGGCAACTCATAATAAGCCCTGGAACTAATAGGGACGGCTCTAGGAGTGCCGATAGATTCATCAAAGTCAATTTGTAAATCAATGATGGAAGCATTAAAAATCGTTGCTCCCACACGGTCGGGATTAGCTGGGAGCAGAATAGAGGGACTAGTTGTTGCTAAAACCGCGCTTGTAGTTACTAATGTTGATGTTTGGGTCTCAGAAGCGGAATTGTTTAAAACATACTCTTGAGCGTAGCTACCGTGAATTGTGACGGTATCCGCTCCACTTAAAAACCCATAGCCCACATCTGCGACAGCGACTCCAACTTTCCCATCTTCCCCAATTTCAGCGGCTAAACCATCGGTGAAAAAATCTAGAAGGTTGTAAGTCCTGTAAGGATAACCGGACGGATTCAATAGGCTCACGCTTCCTATTTGACTCCAGTCTGTACCCGTTCCAATGTAAACATCAAGCTGTTTTCGTGGGCTATTAAATTCCACATCCAGGGTTTTATAGAGTTTTTGGCTTTCAGTATCTTCTAATAAGAATACGGGAAGATTTATCGGGTCTAAACTGGAAATTTTTGAGAAAGCTTTTAAGTTTTTTACAAATCCATTAAGTGATATCCGATTAGGAATAGCCACACTAGAATTGTCAAACAAAGTAATAATGTTCCCAGCGTCACTACTTGTCATTTTCCTGTTAATGGTTTTAACAATATTGAAAGATTGCATATTAATCTAAAAGGTATTCATCAGCGATTGTCTTAATACTTCCGTCAAGTTGTAGGGATACTTCTATAGGTAGCGTTGCAGTCCCATCAAAAAGCTGCTCATCACTGTCATAAACAGCGCTCACGTTATTGGCTAACGCTGGATTTTTCGCCGCGTTCGCTTCATTTATTTGTAAAGCGGTAACAAGTTCCATGAAGTAAGCTTCGGGATTCACACTTAAAAAAGTACCACCACTACCAGGGGTAAATCCGGTATTTTGTAGATAAGGTGTTGCGGTGGTCAATAATTGCCCGGAAGAATTAACACCAGGGCTAGCTGGAAGAGAAAAGGTAATGCTTGCAATTAACGTTGATAAATTAAACGTAATACCAATAAAGTTTCGGGAATTAGGATTTTTAGACGGGGACTGTTCAGCGATTTTTAAAAATACAGCAAGCTCTAATAATTGACCTTCTAAAGTAGCAGCGCTGATACTTGCGCCACTACCGGGGGTAATTGCAGTCATAAAAAACCTCAAGGACTGCCAATATAATAAACCTAGAATAAGCTTTATTTGGAAATTAGAATAAAACTATGGAAGAAATTATTGTCAGCGGTAGTGAAGAAACTGTAAAACCCATCATTACCATGTTGATGGGCATTAGTCAGATGTTGAATAACCGCGACATCGGGCAATTTGTGGGGGAACCGTTGGAGGAAAATATTAAGGCAGTTCCTAGCCTTTTAACCATGAAGATAGTTTGGTATTCAGCTAAAGAGCCACCTTTTCAAGCCCCCGTTGGAAAGCGTTTTATTAAAGCGGAATGTAATATTCCAGATGTTTATAAAAGTAAACTTAAGTGGGAAACCATTAAACAGTTAGCTGGTGGCGCGAACGGGTACGAATGGGGGGAATATTTAGCGTTAGCCAAATTAGACAATAATCGTCAGATGCATGTTAGAGGGGCAACTAAAGCCATCGCATCAAAACAGCTTGATAACATGCTGGAATTGACAAAAGCGAAAGTAACCTCCATTTCAGTCATCCAGCTAACAAAAGCAGGTAGAAGGGCATCTGGTCAAACCTTAGAAATTAAACCAGCGCGAATTTATCCTGCTAATTTTATCATCGTCAATTCCAAGAAAATTGACGCGACTCAACAGCGAATTTACCGCGATGAAATCGCCACCAGGAAACTATCAACATTAAGGGGAGACTACGCTAAAAGAGGTAGCCAGAGAATTCCTTTGTGGACGGATAAACCGCCCAAGGATTATAAACAGATACTTAATAACGCCTTCAATATTGATGTGGTTTAATTTCTTCGTCTTGGAGTTGGGGGTTGGGGTGCATTTAATTGGATTGAGACCTCCACAGGTTTACCAATTATTTGACGTTGAGCAAGGACGTTAGCAGCAATTGCACTATCTAAATTCTGAGCAATTAAGAACCCAGATTCAATACAAGCCTCTGTAAAATTCTCTAATAATTCCTCTGTAAATTGTTTTAATCCCTTGTCCTTAATATTGTCATCAATTGATTTATTGATGACATTTTCACTAATAGTAAAACTAGGCTGGTTAGACTTTCCCCAATTTTCAAAAGTCTTTTTACCCATAATATTTTTAAGGATTTTTGTAACTGGGTGGTTGGGGTCACGTTTAAGGTAACGTCGAGCGTTCATAAATTGCCTAGTTAACTCTGCGTTGACTAAAGTCTGAAAACTTAACCGCCCAATTGCTCCAGCTTGGGCATATATATCGCTTCTCGCTTCTTCATCTAAGTCACGCATAATCAAAGCTCCTACAGCAGGATTAAAAGCAAATGCAACCGTCCCCGGCAACGCGCCACACATCAAATAGCCTAAAGAACTGCCGACCGCTGCACCAAACAACCCGTAAAAACTGTTGATGCGTGCTTCAATTTGCTTGAGTAATTCCTCATCGGAAGCGTTGATATTAAAGTTAACTATAAAATTAGTGGTGTTGATGGTAGCGCTCAATATCCCTACAAATATTCCCGCTTGAACTAAATGATTCCGTAGAACTCTCCGCGTTAAACCTCCCACTAATCGCCCAACTCTTCCTAACCCACGAAAAGGCAACTTGATCAACCCGGTAACGGCTTGCCCGAAAAAGTTTTTCGTAATGGCACGGCTGACAGTGGGCTGTTTTACCACTAATTTTGTAATACCCTTTTTACCCGCTTTCCCTAGCGCTCCACCCCCTACTAAATAGCAGGCAAGCCCCACAGGGTTGTTCTCTTGTCCTGTAGCTTTGTCTACAGCTTTTTCGCAAGCATAGCTAACAGCAAGCCCCACGGCTGCTTTAGCCCCCCA
Source organism: Calothrix sp. PCC 6303 (assembly GCF_000317435.1). Lineage (NCBI taxonomy): Bacteria > Bacillati > Cyanobacteriota > Cyanophyceae > Nostocales > Calotrichaceae > Calothrix > Calothrix sp. PCC 6303. The sequence goes on along the minus strand of NC_019751.1, from coordinate 3,156,947 downwards.
CATTGCGGCTTTCCCTAATACTAAAGGTAATGGCATTTTATAAAAGTCTCCCGTCTTTGGTAGTGGCAACTAATCTAGTGATTTTGACGTAGGGGACTTCATCCCCCGCACCTTGGCGAGAATTATTAATCAGTTCTTGACGGTCCAGCCAGTCGTCAAACTCTTTAAACTTTTTATTTCTTGCCGCTGCACCTTTTTTGGTATCTCTTTCTAGTTCCCTTTGTCTGCGGAGTTTCTCTCCAATCTTCCCTTCTGGAAGTTGTTTATCGGTTAATACGTCGCTAATTTTCTCCAGCTTGTCAACTTTAGCCTTCATCCTTCTGCTGATTTTTTCAGCTTGGGGATTTGGTTTCGGATCTGCCATTATTCTTGCTCCGTCCTTTGATAAAGGATTGCGCGTAACATAGTAGCCATCTGCATTAAATCCAGCATGTTGTCATGGAGTGAATTAGTACCGTCCCAGTCTTCATAAGTAATTTTCCCCTTTGACTCTTTGAAGAAATCAACAAAATCTTGGGTCTCTTTGTCTAGGGTTAAATCAACAGCCAAGGGAACTTCTACGGTTTTTGTTAGTGTTGGATAATCCAAGTAATCCTGAATATCAACAACTGTATTCATGGTTTTAAATAAATTAGCTTTAATATTGCTAATTTCAATCAGGATTTTAGCTAGCGCGTGAACTTTTGTCCCCTCGTTGTTAGCGAGTTGGACTAACAATAAAATAACTTCTTTCAATGTTTCCGCAACGTTGGGTAAGACGACGGTTTCCTTTTGAATATTCCCGTCGCCATCAAAATCCTGCTCGAATTCCACCACTTGATGAAATTGTCCTAATACTGCACTGTCTTGTTCTGCCATCCAGGCTATAAGCTCTGTAACGCTTTTGAGTGAGCGCTCTTTCTCCCCTTCGAAAAACCCAAATATATTTTCAAATATCCCCTCTTTAAAAGGCTCAATCATCGTATCGGGAACCTTAACGGGGAAATTTTCAATACCTATTAGACGGTTTGATATCTCAGTTCGTTCTACTGCTAACTTACTTGCTTTAAACAAAGTTTCAGGAGTCTTTGTTGCTTGTTGACTTCCTTCCCTCTCTAAATTTTCGTCGAAAATCTGTACACTAACCGGGGTGCCGATGCGCTTTAGAATCAAGCGCAATAGTTCATCATTCTGCTGAATATTGGGACAACAATTACAACTCATATCAGGGGGTGGTGGTGGTGACTTGACGCATAATTCTCTAGCTCTAACCCTTTCGGCATCGAAGGATAATTCATAACAAGAATAAACAAAAAAACGAGTTCCAAAAACCGTGGTTCCTTGCTCTACGAGCTCTGGTTTTCTTGGGGCGTAATCACTAATAATCGTTTCGGTGAAAGGCTTATCATATTGGATAAATGTCTGATCTTGTTTCGTGCTTGATTGTCTGTTAGCTGTTGCAAAATTAGCCCTGAAATCATCTAGCCTGAAATCATCTAGATTTTCGTTGACAATTAAGGGAGTGTAGCTACTATCTGTCTCTATACCCCCAGCGCCACCAATAAAACGCCCCCCGGCTCTAAAAAAATAAGTAACATTTCCCTGTTGTTCCTTGCTCCAAATACTGTTAAGCTCGTTGGGGTTTCCAGGAATTCCCCCGGATGCAGCCCAATCCTCCACTGTGATGTTATTATCTCTCGCGTTTGACGTGTTGAATTTTACAAAGGTGCGAACATTTAAGGTCGCGGCGATGTGATAGCCTTCTCCATTAAATTCCCCAATCTCCACAAAATCGTTGTTGATGTCTCGCCTAAAATTAAGCTCAACTAAATCTCTAAAAACTTCCCCTCGCACATAACGAGTAAACGCCGCATTCCTTTCTAAGCCTCCATCCCCGTATGACAGGCGATAATTTTCATAAACGAAATACATCCCAACCCCGCACCCTTCATCCATTTCCCCCGGTTCTTCTTTGTCATCGGGGATTGGGAGTTGTACGGGCGGGTACTGTCTCTCTCTGCAATAAGGATTTCTATGGACGATTTGAACAGGTGGGAACCTCACTGACAAATACCTAGGGGCAACACTAATTGCTGTATTACAGTTATCTGCAACGATATCCACTTTATAACCAACGACCCCGGCATCAAAAATACCCTGACGAATATTGTCAGGTGTGGGCAACCTAACCCCGTAAATCCCCATACCAGGGAAAGACGGGGGAGACGTGGGAGGTCTTTGGAAGGGGAAGGGAAGCTGGAAAGGAAGTGTAAATCGTTGTTTTACCATTGCCAGTGCTGATATCTCGTTTCTAAGTAATGCGTTGGCTTGTTAGAAAGCTTTTTATATTTCTCTAGTAAGTTTTCCCGGTCGATGCTGCCAAAGACTGAGTAAGGCATCGCAAAGTCTTCTAAAAGATTCTCGTACTGCACCATGCGGGAAAAAGGACTAAGCATCTAATTTTATCTCCGTGTTTTTAGCTTTTAATTTTGCTTGCTAAATGGTAGGGTTGCTTAATAGGGGTTTGTTTCTAATAGGGGGTAGCTGGAAACAAAGCCCGTGGATACTGGGTAAAGCGCCACGAAACCGCCCAACGCGAAAAAAATAAAACCCTAGGGTTTGTGGAAGATCTGATTTTACCCTAAATGGTATATTTGTGTAGACTTTTATACTAATCAAATAAATCTAAATGGCTGTTTATACTAGAGGCAAAAAGCGCGACATTTTAACCTATGTAGCGGTTTACCCGACCTTACTCTATGGGTTCAAAACCAAGGACTTTAACAATCTTGCAGGGATTACAACTGCTAACCTCGTAGCGCAATTGGGACATTTGTTGGGTGATTTTACTCCCCCTGCTGGCTCTATCCGTGTGATTGGGGCAAATACGCCAAAGCCAAACCGCGTTACTAAAAGAATAGCCAATGCCGGAGTTGGCTCTCAACAATCGGTTAGCACCTTCTGTTCTTCGGAAACCCTTACTAATGCGATGTCTGGTGGCTGGAATGTAACCAAGCAGAGAAGGGGTGTTAATTTAAGACCCGAAACCTCAAGTAAAAATACTTTAACCGCGATTGCGACCCTTTCTGACGGGTCACTCTACTGCTACCCAATGAATAAAGCAGATTACACCACCTATGCAGAACCATTAGGGTTAACAAATTCTGCTGGACTAGGGTCAATTAGTCCGGCGGAAAGGGGAAAATTAGTATCAGGTTCCACTATTCCCCGTCCTGGTAAAGCAGCAATAGAAGTTAGTGGAGGTGGAATTTTTAGCACCTTCTACTCAACCGCTAATAAAGACGCTCTAGCAACCGCTGGTTTTTCGATCCTGACTGATGAATCTGTATTCGCGCTTGCTGTAACCCCATAGATGCTGATAGAAACCGAAGAAGGGCTGATTCTTCCCGGTCATCCCGACTTTAATTACTACTTGCAATCTAAACTCCCTCCAGACTGGAGGGAGTTTGCAAATAAACACTCTGATTTTGCTTTCGTAGTGCGGGCTGATGGTAGTGGGCTGCTGGAAATCGTCAACGAAGATGAGTTAGAGGAATATTGCGAGGACGGGGAACTGGATGCGAGAGAGGCGGAAATGGAAGACGATGATTTAATTTTCGTTCCCTAAGCTGTTGCGGCGATGATTTAGGGTGGTTCAATGTGCATCATCCCAGTTATTTAAAATTTTGGAAAATTTCCAAAAAATATATAAATTTTCTCAAAAATATCTAGGACAGAGTACAAACGATGCAAATAGTTATCCCTGCTAAACCAAATTTAGATGTATTGGTTGATTCTGCTTATTCTGACTGGAAAAGCAAGCATTCGTCGGTGGTTGCGGCTAGAGAGGAAGCAGATAGCCAAGCAATGGCAATTCTACAAGCTGACTTCCAAAAAAGCTTAAATGAAGTCTTAGCGCTAGACATTCAAGCATTATTAAATATTCAGTTTAATCAGTCCTTGAATAAAGGCGTATTTGCTATTTTTAGCTTTTTAAATAAGCAATGGTCGATTTATCGTTTCGTCCATGATGACGGGACACACTGGAATTTAATTAATGATGAAATCGATTTAGTGTGTTTCCCTGATTGCTTTCAAAAGCAATTATTAATAGAGCTAGGAAAGGTCAAGGCTCGCACCATTAGCCCTTAACTATGTCGCTTAATTCTTCCCTGTGGCAACAGAATTATCAACAGAATTTCACTGTTGCCACCAATGGTATTAGATTTGTTCCATTGCCTGCAATTGATATCCCTGTCACTTTTGATAAATCTTTGGTGGCTATTTCCACCAGTAGCTTTAATTCTCCCCCTAAGTGGGTAACAGGGGGGTGGGTAAGTCAAAAAATATATACTGGGCTAACTATTGAAAATAATAATGATGCGACACTTACTAATCAAAGAGTGTTCTTAAATAAGCTAAATTTGTTTAAATTCAGCTTAGATTTAGCCAGTAGTTACACGTTAAATTATGCTTTCCCGCGTTGGATCAAGGATATCTCAATTGCAATTTGGGAGTATCAAGGGGATATCAGCAGTTATGACCCTAACGACATCCCCGCGACGCTACAAAGACTTGAGGACAAAATTGACGATTTAGCAGGTGGCTTTTGATGTTGTTTTGGCGCGAAATTGGGGCTATTACTTTAGCTCAGAATTGGGCATATACAGAATTAACTAATTCAAATTTGTTTAGAATTACCCATCAAATAGATAATCAACCTCCTGATGCTTTGCGGGCTGTAATTGGGCAAGAGACCGAAGATATAGTTTTTGACCGTCGGTTGATGGGCTATAAGTTGGGCGCGGTGGAAGGGCAACTTATAGTCATGCCAGAGGGAGTAAGTGAGCGAAGGTTAGCAGTGCAACGGCTAGATAGAGTTGTCGGTACTAATTGGACTATTAAAATTGAGGAGTTGATTGACTTGGCTATAAATTTACCCTTGCCTATATCTGAGGTCGAAGGGCTGGAAGCGGAGTTGGCTGAAAAAGCGATCGCATCCGAAGTAGAAAGTGCTTTAGAGCAAAAGGCTCCAACGATTCATAATCACGATATTTCTAGTATTAATGGGCTTGAAAGTGCTTTAGAGCAAAAAGCGATCACATCCGAAGTCGAATCGGCACTATTAGATAAAGCTCCAACAGTTCACGGGCATCAAATATCAGATGTGACCGGACTGGAAGTGGAGTTGTCAGAGAAAGCGATTGCCTCCGAAGTGGAAGCCGCGCTAGCTGGTAAAGCTCCCACTGTTCACGGGCATCAAATATCAGATGTGACCGGGCTGGAAGCGGAGTTAGCTGAAAAAGCGATCGCCTCCGAAGTGGAAGCCGCATTATTAGCTAAAGCCCCAACTGTTCACGGGCACGGTATTAGTGATGTGACCGGACTAGGAGCGGAGTTAGCTGAAAAAGCGATCGCCTCCGAAGTTGTAATTGCGCTAGCTGGTAAAGCTGCCACGGTTCACGGGCACGCAATTGGAGACGTGACCGGGCTACAAACTGCTTTGAATGAAAAAGCGATCGCATCCGAAGTTATAACCGCGTTAGCTGGTAAAGCTGCAATAGTTCACGGTCATGAACCCGCTGAAATTACCGGGCTAACTGAATTAATTGAATCTTTGCAACCAAGAAGCAACGTTGTTACTTCTTCAACCATGCCACTAGACCCCTTTCCCGGTCTTATTTGGCATGAAATGAACACAAATAATTTAGTTGAAAGTTGGGTTTTTCTAAATAACGAATGGCTGTCAATTACTAAACATTCTGTTCCCTTAGCGGCTCCAAATAGCACTATAGGAGCAACTGCTAATTATGTCATCCCTATTGATTTTAGATATGATTACTTGTTTTCAGAGGTGATTTTGCATTGCGATTACAACACTTCTACTATGAATGCAACCAACAATTGGCAGTTGATTTTATCAACACAAAGCGCTGGAAGTGTGATTTTTAATTCTGAAGCTATTTTAGAGGACAACATTTCTAAAATATTTGAAATAAATAGCTTGCATTCTTTCAATGCCGGAGAGAGAATAAATATTCTTTTTCAGAAGAACGGAACCGCACCAAATATAAGGATGGGCGTTTTGCTTAATTATCGTCTTGTGAGGAAATAAGAATGCCTTTATTTGTAGATTGGGCGAGGGATGTATTAGAAAACATTCTGCAAGCAATTCCTAGCTCTGAAAATCCTGCCTTAATCAAGGGCATTAGATCAAAATTTCGGGACGATTTTTCTGGTGGTACTTTAAATGCTGATAATTGGGAAGTAATTCAACTTGGCAGTGGTCAAGCAATTACTGTCAGCAATTCAGAATTACAGATCAACACTGGAACCAGTACTGGTTCTACCATAATCAGATCAAAAAAAAGCTTTTCAATTCCTGTAAGACTTAGCTTCGTTTTTTACTTGTCTCAAAGAATTGCAAATCAAAATTTCATCATCGAAATAGTTGATAGCGCTGGAGAAAATTATGCAAGATGGAGTTTTAACGGCACAAATCCGAATAACTCGATTCCATCTGTCGCTAACTTTGGCATAGCTGGAAGCGCAATTGCTGTTAATACAGCGAATGCTACATCTACATACGCACTTTACGAGATTGACATAGGACTTAATGAGGTAATATTCGCGACACGAAATCTTGAGGCAGGAAATGCAAGGGCTTCTAGTTATTCTAGGAATAGAAAAATTCCCGATCCAAATCTTGAATATTTTATTCAAGTTCGAGTTGAAAACAGTGGGGTTGTCAGCAATACTACTGTTTTTGTCGATAGTTTTTCTTATCAAATACCGGAATTATTATCGGCTGAAATAACTGGAGGTCGTGGGAGTACTGTCGGTAGCGAGGCAATCCCAGTAATTGGGGTTGGCGGGAACTTTTCAATTAATGGGGCTATTGCAGTAAGTACAATCGGGACAATTACAGCACTTGACAACGTTGTATATTCAACAGAAACAATAGCGACTTTGTTAGCTAATGCAACTTTTACAGGGGCAAGTAAGGATACCGCCGGAAGAAAAAATTTAACTGTGTTTGTAAACAGCGACCAAACAGGGACACTTTTTGTTGATTGGTCAGCAGATGCCCTTACTTTCTTTCCGTTCCCCGGTCAAGCTTGCGCGGCTAACACTTCGGTGGTGTATCAGCAAGAAACACCTCTGCGCTATTACAGAATCAGGTTTGTAAATGGAGCTACTGCCGCAACGCCCAAAATTTACACCTTATTAAGATTTTTATGAAAATAGCAATTGACCCCGGTCACAAATGCCCTCCAGATACAGGCGCTGAGGGTTTTTTGATTGAACAGGATTTAAATCAAGACATATACAATGAGTTAAGTTGGTTGTTAATTGATGCGGGGGTGGAGGTTGTTAACTGCCGTCCAACAACGCGAGTTAAATCAGTGACAGAATCGCTTTCGAGAAGATGCGCGATCGCGAATGCTGCAAAAGCTGATTATTTCATCAGCATTCACCACAACGCTGGTGGTGGAACTGGTTCCGAGATTTTCGCTATTAGTCCAGAAGGGAAGAAATTAGCCGCGTCTGTTCTTGCACCTTTGTGTGCTTTGGGCTTTCGCAATCGTGGGGTAAAGGAGCGCGGGTTTCTGGTACTGCGAAAAACTAATATGCCCGCGATTTTGATAGAGGTGTGCTTTATTGACAATGCAGCAGACTGCCAGCTTTGGGAGAAGTTGAAAGCTAAACAGATTGCTAGCGCTATTTTCAAGGGTTTAGATGACTGCCTACAAATCACTAGCCAGTCGTAGAATTACTGGGTATACTTGTACCAGTTGCACAAAGATAGCCAGTATACCCGGTTTCTCTGGTTTGACGGGTATCCCTCATATGTAAGATTTTTCCACTTAAGCGATCGTATAGCCCTGTAGCGATCGCTTTTATTTTGGGGAATAAAGATGGTTAGTGAAAGCATAATCCAATTCCTAGCCGCTGGTTTCGAGCTAGCTTTTAGGAATTTAGAATCAAAAATTATTACTTTATTGGAGACAACGATGGCTACTTTATTAGAAAAGATTCAAGAGTTACAAGCAGGTCAAGCAGTCAGCAATGAGAAGATTCAAGCTTTAGTGGCTGCATCGACTGAAGAACGTGAACAAGTAGGCGGGCTTGTAACTTTGTCGGTTGCACAGCAAGAAACTATCACCCAACTCAACGAGAAGGTGGAAGAATTGACCGCGCTCCTTGATGGCAGTAATCAGGAGACAACAGCCGCCATTGAAGCTGTAGAAAGTTTACTGGAAAGCACTATGCAGCAATCGGAGAATATCTCAGGTGCAATTGAGGAAATCAAGGCGATCTATAATCCTGAATAGGAATAGAGTTTGACCCCTCATAAATTAACGACACCATCTAAGCGATCGCTTTCTCTAGGCGATCGCTTTTTTGTTCGGAGTTAATGTTCGGAGTTGATGTTCGGAGTCTTATCTGTTGGCTCTATAACAGGTGTCCCATCTTCGTAATGGTCATGAAAATCTGGATCATTAATGTCTAGATCAACTTCTGGAATGTACCCCACATAACCACATTCCTCGCAGAAGAAAGAATCTCCATTCTCAATCACGAGTTTTTCCCCTCCACAATCAGGGCAACTTGAAGGGGGAAACATTAAAATCATGACATCACCCGGATGCGATCGCATCCGAACCCAAACGCATCAATCAGGGTTCCATCGGGGGTAATGAACTTATGGCGTTTTTGCATAGCGTTGTGGTGGTCGATTGATTCCACCCACTTACAGCCAGACACCCACTGAGTAGGGGAACAATCAGTTTTGATAACCTCAAAGGTTAACGATTTCAGCCAATTGTCTAAGACATTTTTCAGCTTATTGTCTGGTTTGTAAGCCCCTAATTTTTCAGTTTTCTCTACTGCTTTAATTCCATCTGGGGTAATGATAGTAAATCTCCAATTCTTGGGGTCTATTTCTTCCGCCATCGCTTTAACTTGCCCTAAACAAGTGTTATATATTTTGCGTATTTGTTCTAACTGTTTAGTTTGTACCTGTGTCTCTTGCCCTGGAAATAGTGGTTGTTGAATTGGTTCTGATAACTCTGTAGTAGCAGTTTTCTCTAAAGTTGATGGCTTTGCCTCTACATGTATTAATTCTGACTTTAAAGGGGCATTTGAGGGGTGATCGGAGGTGATCGGGTGATCGGTTAGGGGGTCAGGCACCCGATCACCCCTAGAGCCTATATTTTGCAAGTCTTCTAGCCGATGGTGATCGGGTGATCGGTTTTGATCGCCATCATTTTTTGGGGTACCTTTTTTTTCAGGGTCATTTTTGCCGATCACCCGATCACCGTCGCCGCTATCGCTTATCCCATCTAGTTTCAAGGGGTGATCGGCAGGGTGATCGGCAGGGTGATCGGGGTACTTAGTATGATCATCGATCAGTGGTACGCTTAATGGCTGTAACCCTTGATTTTCCGTTGAATATATGATTTGACTGCCATTGAGATTGTAACCGTTTGTAAACTCTAAGTAGTAGCAATTAGTTTTACCTGGCTTCCTCTCAACACTAAGTAATCCATCGGAGGTAATTTCGTTTAATGTCCGTCTACAGTTGCCGCTAGAGATATTAGCAAACTGGCTGATTTCTTCGGCTGTAAACCTGGTATTCGGATGCTGACGGAAATATTCAAGTATTTTGCCTCTGGTACCTCTACTCGATACGTCAGCGTTTGGCGCGACTTCTTCACCTAAGAATTTAAACGCTAAAGTATCGGGGTCAAAATACAGTTTGTAGCGCTTTCCAGATGAACGGGAACGTGATTTATCTATTTCTAATACGCGGTCGTATTGGGTATCTTCTGGCTGATTACTTTTAGTTAGTCGCCACACTTCCGAAACTGCGTTTCTAATTGCGGTGGTACCTCTGACTTCTCCCCCTTTGTTGGCGTGGTGGATAAATAGGAAAGTACAGTTGTGTTGTGCAGCTAGCCCGGATGCTTCTAGGAGCGGTCGCGCAAATTCTGAGTCACTTTCGCGGACGGTCGAGAACCTTGAACCAAAGCTGAGTGAGTCAAAAACCACAAAGTCGGGTTTGAACTCGTTTAAGTCTTGGGTCAAGGTTGCCATATTCTCAAATGACCAACCAAAGCGAATTCTGATGTATTTGGTTAAGTCCCCTTGCTCATAGCCGAGCATCTGGAGAGATTGGAGCATATCCCCTTCTTGCTCATCCCCTTGATAAAAAAGGATGCGACGCTTTTCACCAGTGGCGAGAAAGTCCCCAAATTGGGTTCCTTCAATTAAATTTTTAGCAAGGGAGTAAACAAGTTTAGTTTTCCCAATACCCCCATCAGCTGCTAGCAATATTGTGGTGGCAAGTGGGACTAATCCTTGTTGTAGCCAACGACGAACTGATGACCCAGCGGCTTGTTTCAAGTCTTCGTAGTCCATCAATTTAGTGCAGGTGCCGACTAACGATTTTAGGTAAAGACTCTCTAAAAAGCCGATAGATGTCCTGGTGTCATCTGCTAGAGCCTTTAACCGCATGTGTTTCAGGGATGGTTCAGCAACTGTGGTGTAAATTCTCTTGAGTTTGTCGATTAAGCGATCGTGTCTGGACTTAATTAATTCTTCCTCTGTTTTGACTGTTTCTAATTCCACAACAGTCTCAACTCGACGCTTGAAGCTTTCTAATACTTCCTCAATATCTACTTGGGTATCGTACCCTAAGCGAATTGTTTCGTTCCCTAACTTGATTAAGTCCTTTCTGACTGCTTTTTCAATAACTAATGCTGCTAGTTCGTCAATATTGACGGCTGATACTGTCCCCTCAACTAAATTCGCTAGCTTATTTCTTCCGCCAATTTCTGCAAGTAGCTTTTTATCGTTTAGGTAGCTGCTAAGAGAAAGTAAATCAGTTGGTTTATTTTGACGGGCTAATTTACAGCAAGCCTTGTATATTTCTCTATTCGCAGTTACTTGGAAATGTTCCGGTTTTAGTCGTCCCCAAATTCGGAATATCGCAGTTGGGTCAAGTAATATTCCTCCTAAAATCGCATCTTCAGCCTGTTCATTTCTTGGGGGAAGTTCGTTAGGTGTGGGGGTAAAGTCTAATACATCAGCTTTGTAAGGAATAGCAACCATTAGTATGCACCTCCATTGTTAAAGGCGATTACTAATAGTTTTTGTTGTAGAATATTGATAGAAAAAGATATTAATATCAGTATTCGATTTATTTTTTGTTGGTGGAATGAGTTGTCCCTCATTCCTTTTTTCTGCGATTTATTCATGATTGTGCTCGTTGTTACTTAATAAGAGAGGTGGATAATTGTTAAAACGGGGCAGTCAATGATAGCCATTCAGCGTTTTCATACTGCGGAAAGCAGCTTATAAAGTCGCTTTCGGCTCTCCAATCAACGTATACTTGTATCCTAGGACGTGAAAAATATACGTGTAATCCTCCAAAATCATCGCCATTTTCCATCGGGTAAAAGTCGCTTGTGGTTTGTATAATTCGTGTAATACGTATCTGGAAGCTAGGAAAATACTGAGAGTGCATTGCACTCCATGACCAGAGTTTAATGATGTGGCGTAGTTGCTTGATGTTCATCTTTAATTATTGAGGGAATGTTTTTGATTTTTGATTTCTCCGGCAATTTCTGAAAGTCCACGATGAGATTCTGGATTTGCTTTAATTGCACAAGTCAGGTTGTGGATGATGCCTGCTGACATCCATCGAGCTTCATCAAATGAGAGGTTGAACTCTCTTTCAAGGTAGACGGTCAATTCGGCAAGGGCTTCTGCTTGTGCAACACCACTAGGGGTTAAGTTGATTTGTTGTTTGTTCATGGTGGTTGTTTGGGAACGATTTAATTAACCAGGTGCAACTGGTTGTTAAATCATGAGGGTTATAAAAGTGGAAAATCGAATTGTTCTTGAAGATGGGGACGTTGTGAACGTTAGCCCTAATCAAAACCCCACTGGGTCTGCGACTGCCAAGGTTGGAGATATAAAGAAGTCAATAGGTAGTAAGCTAGGGAATGATCAAATGAGTTGGGGATTTAATGGTGTACATGGGGAAGCACTAATACAAATCGGTGGCGGTGGATGGATGAAAGGAAGAATGGTGCTTCAAATAATGTTTTATCCTAGTCAATCATTACCCTCCCAACAAAAAACTCAGGTATCTTCCCCACTTGATGACTTGAGAAAGGAATTAAATATTTAGGACTCGCCGAAATAAGCACAAAAATAACCGTCTCACCTTATATAGGGTGAGACGGTTTTATTCTGGCGAAGCTGTTTCTAGCTCTATTCTTAGAGATTCAAGCTCTTTGATTTTGGTCTCAAGCTTAATCTTCTCTTCTAATGCAACCTGAATTTCTAGATCTTTTTGTGCCACTTGTTCACGGTAGTTGCTGATTAAGTGGCGTAGCATTCCCCCAGCAGTTGAGTCTCCGCCGAAGTTTTTTGTGCGCGAGTCATCCTTTCTACTAACTCGCTTCTGCTTATGCCCAGTGTTACAGCTTGAGCGTCTAAATAATCCAGACTGTCTGGAGTCAGCATTATTGAGACTTCTTTTTTCTTCTGCCCGTGTGCAGCTGTTTTTGTTTTCCGACCCATTCACATTACCCATGTAAACCATTCCTATTTTACCCGTGTAATAGCTTGTTGCTTTACCGATGTAATGCTAACATCTTTTATATTACCCTGGTAAAGTAAATCTTGGGTAATAAAAAAGCGATCGCATAATCCAACCAGACTTAGAGAGGCTGACAAATACAACTAGACGTAGCAGCCCGTCCTTGAGAATTTATGCTTTCAAGCTCAACAAAACTTTAAGTAACGGTAATGTGACTGATGACCAAGGTCACTCTGCGGAGACAAGTCAAAAACCGTAACTTTAACATCCAGGAACAAACAATTAGAAACAACCATGACCCAACAACTAATAAACTTAGTCACCGACATTGAGCCAATTATGGACTATCTAGACTTTCAACCAGGGGAAGATCCGTTTATTGATGGGTTGGTGGAGCGACACGGGAACCATCTACAAACACTCACACAAAGAGAAAAGTTATATATGGTGGCTTTTCTCGCTAATAGCCTCAGCCTTGAAGCAGACGGGGATATAGGGAATCGGATTATTCAACTCTCTCAAGATTGCTTCTCTCAGTTGGGAGGCACTGATCTACTGGCATTAATTGCCGCACTTTCAGATCAGTTGAGGGGTGGCTATTATGCAGAATCAAACAACAAAACCGGGCAATAGTGTCACCTATCACCCGGTCAAGAACTGATACACCTTTCAGTAATAAGAAAATTATGCCAGAAATTAACCCAAAAATAGGGGGTGCAGTAAATGGCTGCTAAACAAACCCCAAAATCAACCAAAACCACACCAGAAGTTGCTCAAGAAATAGGAGTTGCCGAAAGTACCGTTCGTAGTTGGTTATCCCGCTACACCTGTTTTGTAGAAGGACATCACTACATCAAAGAGGAAAGCGGTAGAACTTTATGGCTAGAGGCTGGAGTGGAATTCCTCAAAACTAAATCAGGGGAATTCTCCACCGCGACCGAAACAGTAACCATTAATCCTGGTGAGGAAATTATTGAACCGATTCTAGAAGCGACAGCCCAACAACTCGCCTATATTTATTTTGAGAAACTTCCTCAGCGAGTTGTGGAGCGGATTCAACAAATGCTCAGTAATCCCTCACCACAGGATGCTGAAGTGTTGCAACGGGCAATGCAACGGTCAATTGCAGCAGGTGCAACACATCTAATTGCCAACTCCACCACACGGAGGTTGCAGGGATGAAAAATAGTAGTTCACAAACAGAATTAAAAGTGGTTCCCTTTCGTGGCGAGATGTACCAGGAAACCACGCCCCCAGTTGTTGCAACAGCTAAATCTAATAGTTCATTTCTGCTACTTGCTTGTGTGTGCCTAGTGGGTGTTGGTGTTGCATTGGGGGCAACAGTCACATACAACTCCACAGAACAGGAGCAACTACGACACATGCAACAGCAGCTGCAACAGTTTGAACAAATCAAAAAACAATTATGCCTAGGAGGCTGAAATCATGGGAATCATGGGAACTGTAATGGGCAAGGTGGGAACAGGTGGGAATGACGATAATTCCCACAAACGCACCTACCAAGGAGACCACAACCTGTCCGTAGAAACAGCGTTGCAGCCGACTGATGATAATGTCATCAACCCGTTAAACCAAAATAATTGGGACAGCATTCGCACCCAATCGGTGGTAGCAAGTCCCACTTACTTTACGAAGGAACAAGCCGACAACCTCAAAAAGCTAGCCAGACTAAAAAAACAAGAAGCAACACAGACGAAACGAGCGTATAAATCACTGAAAACCCTAGAAAAAACAGATTCGACCGTACACGTCGAACACCGTAACTATCAAAAAACCGTTGCAACATCTGAAACCACTAAGCAACGCTCTAATGCTAGCCTAGCCAGGAAGTTACACCGCTTACGTCCTGAATATGTGCAGATGGGTAAAAGCATCGAGCGTGCTGAAAGCAAGGCAGATAAGCGCATTTTAGAACTCAAAGCCAAGATTGAAGCCGTAACCTAATGATTAGTAAAGCGCTGTATTTAATCGGGTTATTCCTGGTTGGGTGCAGTGCTTCCAGCCTGTTATCCTGGCTGGGAACACTGCACCCTAATATGTTTCGTGTCGTTGGTGCGGCTTATGGTTTGATCAGTGCTGCATGGTGTGTGTGCTGGTTGTGTGATGATGCGATCGCCCCCTATTTCAAGGCTAAAGATCTCAACTTCTACGCCTGCTTGATTAGTTTCGCTGTTGCGCTGGTTTTAGGAGGCGTGACAACATGGCTAACCAGCAACTAACCCTCAATAATTGGCATAAAAGCTATATATATGCAGGTTGTGCATTGACAATGTGGCTAGCGGCTCAGTCTCCAGTGGGGAAAGTCGGTAAGGGTGTTTTCTTATCCCTGTCGCTGTTGCATGGTGTTGCACTGGTGCGAGTCTCTAAATCGCTCATCGAGGAGGAAGCTAATTCCATTGCCCTGAACACCATGAATAAGGAACTACGAAACACTGAGTTAGTGTTGCAGACTCAACAACTTGAGGGTGAATTAGCCCAACTATATGCAACGGAACCTAGTTCCGGTGATGGTTCCACCCCGGAACTAATTAATGAGTTAAAAGAATCGCTAGAAGCCTTGTGGTTAACGGTTGCTGAGGACGCTAGTTCCGAAGTTCCCAGTTCCGGGAACCGGAGAAGCTTGTATTTAGCGGTTGTAAATTTACTGGAAACTGGTAAATCTGAAAGTTTTGTAATTAAGGAGGTGTTGGGTTTTCAGGGAAGAAATTACCAAACTGGTAAAGAAATTTTAGAAGGACTTTTAAAGGAGGGTACAGAAAATGAGTGGTAATGAGCTTGAGGGCTTGATAATTCAAGCCCTTAAGGAAAACAGCCCTTTAACAGCCAAGCAGATAATCAAATATGCGAACGACAGAAGCAAGCGCAACGTGAATAAATATAATTCCGGTAGTTTTAACCAGGCATTTATCTCTCTGAAAGCAGACGGGAAAGTTGCTTATACCCCTTCCCCATACGGGTTTATTGCGCCTGGTACTTACTCTTTGAATATATTTGAGCAAGGCAATGGAAATTAGCGATCGCATTCAGCAAGCGAACGCAAGGTTAAAAGCAGCCAAAGTGGGAGTAACTATTGAGCAGGACGGAAGCAAGTTAAGATTGCGCGCCACACTTCCCCCACGGATGGGAGACGGGGAACCTAAACAACAGCGCATATCATTAAACATCAACGCCACCCCGGACGGCATTAAACAAGCCGAAAGTGAAGCCCACACCATCCGGTTAAAATTAAACACCGGAAAATTTAATTGGGGAGAATATATTAAAGCGGAAATAGTGGAAGAAGTCCCAAAACTAATTAGTGAGTGGCTCCAAGCTTTTGAAGATGATTACTTCAACCGCAGACAAAAAAACTCAAAATCTCTCACCACTTGGCACGGGGATTACTTCCAGGTATTTAAGCGACTTCCCCAAAATGAGTTATTAACTCCGGAAAATCTCCGACGTTTAATTTTAACCACACCACCCGACACCAAAAACCGTAAACGTTACTGTAATATTTTGGGTGCGTTAGCTAAGTTTGCCTGTATCGACTTTGATGCACGCAACTTATCTGGGAATTACAGCCCTAGACGGGTAGCTCCTAGAGATATCCCAATTGATGCAGACATTGCCAACTGGCATAAAAAATTAGTAAATCCGGCTTGGAGGTGGTTGTATGGGATGCTTGCTACCTACGGACTTCGTAATCATGAAGTTTTCAGGCTTGATTTTGAGGAAATTAAACGCGGTAATCGAATTGTTCACGTATTAGACGGTAAAACGGGTTCCCGTCGTGTTTGGGCTTGCTTCCCTGAGTGGTTTGAAATATTCCACCTGTCAGAAGTGAAATTACCAGAAGCTAATTTAGAGAGAACTAACGCCCAACTAGGGAACAATGTTACTCACTACTTTGCAAGGCACAAATTACCATTCTCCCCTTACGATTTACGCCATGCTTGGGCAATCCGAACTTTAGAGTTTGGGCTTGATATTACACTTGCGGCTCAACAGATGGGGCATTCGTTAGCGGTTCATAGCGAAACCTACCACCACTGGATTAGTGAACGTCATCACCAGCGTGCTTATGATCTGTTGATGACCAGAAGCGATCGCCCAAAACCACCTGACTAAATTCTGACTAAATCCACAACCCTTGCATAGCCTCAGCTTATAACTCAATATTCCCTCAAATGCTTACCCTGGTTAGATTGTCTATCGCAATACCAGGGTTTTCACTACCCTACGTAGTGTCTGAAAATCCTCGTGTCACGAGTTCAAGTCTCGTTCCTGGCATAACAACCCAAACCCCTGAAACATATAGCTTTCAGGGGTTTTTAATTTCAACCAAAACCCCATTCCAGCCATTGATGGTGGATTTATTGTTGTGAAAATAGATTCCACGTTGGACATATTTGGGCATGTTTGGAAAAATTTTGGGGGTAAATTGGGGGTAAATTTGAGCGTACTTTTTTCCATGTCTAAGCCAACCCCTCAAAAATCTTCTAAAGGAACTGTCCAAATTAAAATCTCAAATGACCGTCTGCAACTCGTTTTTCGCATTGCAGGGAAGCGCTATTACCTTTCGACGGGTTTTACCGACAGCGTTGCCAATCGTAAGGTGGCTGAAATGAAAGCTAGACAAATTGAGTTGGATATTATGTCGGGGAATTTCGACCCCACTTTAACCAAATATAAGCCGGAAGCTTTGCTGGCTAAGGTTACACCATCAATTACACCAATTGTGGCTACATCTTTGGCGGATTTATGGGAAAGTTATGTCGAATTTAAGCGCAGTAGTTTATCCCCCAGCACCTTGGCTAAGGATATTAAGAGAATCTCACGCTGTCTCGATATCGAACTCCCGGTGAAATCGGTAAACGATGCAATCGTAATCAGAGATTGGTTAATAGCCAACAAAACCCCGAATACCTGCAAGCGGATTTTGACTCAAATTTCGGCTTGCTGCGATTGGGGTGTTAAATCTAACTTAATCGAAAAAAATCCGTTTGAGGATATGGCAGGGGATATCAAAATACCCAAGGGTGAAAAGGAAGAGACGGACATTAATGCGTTTACTCAGGAAGAACGCGATCGCATTATCAAAGCATTCAAACAAAACCGTTATTACAAAGACTATGCATCGTTGATTGAGTTTTTGTTCATGACTGGTTGTAGACCATCTGAAGCTATAGCTTTACAGTGGCAGCATATCTCTAAGGATTTTCGCTTTATTCGGTTCGAGCAAGCGGTGGTGGTATCAGAGTCAGGGTTAGTTTGTAAGAGGGGTTTGAAGACTCAGAAAAAGCGGAGTTTTCCCATCAATAAGAGTCTGGGAGAATTATTGAAATCGATAAAACTCGCAGGTATAGAGGATGAGGATAAAGTGTTTCCCTCCAAGGAAGGAATGTGGATCGATGTTCACAATTTGACCAACCGAGGCTGGAAAGCGATTTTAGAAAACTTGGATGGGATTGAATATCGCAAGCTATATCAGACACGGCATACATTTATTACCCTGGCTTTGAGGAATGGAATGGATGTAAAGGATGTGGCGAAATTGGTGGGGAACTCACCGGAGGTTATTTATCGGCATTATGTGGGGTATAGCCGAGAGATTGTTGTGCCGGATTTTTGAGTTTGGGAAAGCCGAAAGTCTACGGTTGTCTTGTCGCTGGTAAATTTTCATCAACCCGATCAACATTAATTACTGTGAGTTCAGTAATAAAATGACCTTTCTCAAGTTTCACAGACTTGAGTTGTCCGCTTACCTGAACCTGTTTCCCAACCGTATCGTTCATGATTTTGTCATCTGTAAACCGCAGATACACCCGTCCATCTGGCGCTCCTGGGTTCTCGATAAACATAGCATTGTTCAAACGGATATCTTTATATGATGCAGTATCCAACTGCACTTTACCAATAAAAGCAATCGCTGGCGCAGGTTCGCTAATCCTAATGTATGAAATCGCCCCAATACAGCCAAGTACGACTCCAAATGTAAACACGATGAACAGTCGCACTTTCATAAGTTAATCCGCAATGAAAAGGAAAGGACAACAGTTTTGATGAGAAGCCTAACTATTTTATACAAATCAAACCAAGACTTTACGGAAAACAATCTTGTCATCACCCGGTTTGTAAAACTCCCGAATTCGTGCTTCCTCCTCATAACCGTTCTGGCGATAAAAATCTCGAACGTACTCAAAACTCTCCAACCCGGAGGTTTCCACAAGCAACATCCGCTCACCCCGCTCCGCCAACCTGAGTTCAATGTGAGCTAGCAGTGCCGCACCTCTTCCCTGTCTCTGATAATTGGGATGGACGGCAATCAGGTAAAGATTCCACGTCCCAAGTGTCATCCGTTCCGGTGCAAAATACGCAACCCCCACCAGACCGTTATCATCATCGGTAAGCCAAATTCCAGAACTATCGGTTGCATCATCGAAGTGAGCAGCCAGCATGTGAGCTAGTTCCCCAATTTCCTCTGGTTGAAATAAGCCAGTTACCTCGGCTAAAGCCAGCAATGCATTAATATCATCGGGTGCGATTGCTCTAATCATACCAACTCCCTATAGAATCAAATTTTTGTATCTTGGGTTTAATCCATTACCAAGATAGCGCCACTGCACCCCCGAACTTCCGCATCTCCGCAAAAAACTTACCCTGTGAGTCACCATCTGGAAGTGTTGCCAGATATAGAGCAGTTTCGGCTCCTTCGAGCCGCCGATATCAGTTTGCATCCAGCCAGGAGAGTATGCATTTACCAAAATAGCAGAACCCTTAAGCGTCATCAATTACGACTATTTACTGATTATAAAATCGCAAATTGCTGCATTTACCTAAGTTCTAATCCGATTATTACGCTTCTGATTACTCACCAAATTAGCGTGATATGTATCAATCGCCCGGTGATGAGCAACTGGATCATGACGATTGTGCAACCAATCCTGAATCAAGTCGAGATTGTAAAGAATACAGCGATTATTGACTCGTACCCAATGGGTTCCCTCAATCCATGTTCCATCAAGCCGATATTTCTTGAGCGTAGAATGGCTAAGGTTTAGGCTCTTTGAAGCCAGATACTTACTTGCAAACTGAAACATTTTGGAAAATTCCTAAATACAACAAACAGGTAGTTTGCATTAGATATCTCATATTGAATTTCTGGCATTTGTGCAATGCCAGATTAACTGACGGCTAAAAGCTAGATAAGCTCGTTCCAAATAGGAGCAAAGTTATCCCATAATATGGCTATAGCTTGCGTGACCGAAGAGGCAGGGGGAATTCATGAGCTTTCTAGCGGGGGGAGCAAGCCCTTTCCCCTAACGCGAGTGCGGAGTGGAACATGGGTACAAGCCCCGCCCTTACAGAGCGTTCTTGCGCTTGTCGGATGGCATACGCTCCGTTCCAGTTTTCCCCCTTGCTCCCAGCAAGAACTGCCCCTTTTCCTCTTCTTGACGACATAGGACTCATACGCCAAGCTACGCTTTTCTTGGATGCCATCAAGCTATACAGTAACGCCGAATTTATCAAATACTTTTGAGCGAAACTTGCATTCACTATGATTTTGTGTAATTTTCAAAGCCTAAAATCTTCCAGTTTTAACACCACAAAAACTAGAAAAATACGACTCTAAATACAACTGATTACTGATTTGCCCCAATTTCCCCAACAGTGCAAATAAAACATTTGTATTCCCTTGAACTACTTATACTCTTGTTAGATATTTTTGGCAATTTTTATTCTACCAAATAAAATACATCTAAAATCAAGCTGTATTTTATTTGATAGATATTCTGTGATTTTATACGTAGCCAACATGAACACTAATATTTCTGATAAATAGTTCAGTCAAGGAATACATCAATAGCACATTATTCTACACTGAATAACTCAGGTATCTAAAGGCATAGCTAATATCTAAACACTGAATTTTAGCTGGATTTATAAATCCTTCTCATGCCATAGTTATAAATAGTTGACAAATATTTATTCCTTTAGGATGATTTGTTTTGAATGGGATGCAGTCAATATTTTTGGATGAGTATCAAGAGTGACAGAAAGAATCGCTAAAAACTCAATATCTATTCCTGCGCCAAGACTAGCAAACTAAGAAGCTAACTTACCCGTATTAGCACTACTTGCCTTGCCCATCGCTCAATTAAGAAGAATGAGAATTTTTCCAACATCGCTGTGACTTGCGGAAAATACTTTTCTTCTCCATGAGGGTTCTTCATTGCGAATTTTGAGCCAAAAATTATCCTGAAAATCCTTCGGGATTTGAGATAGCCAACTAAAGAACTCACCAACCTCCAAATCCAGTTCACCAAGAAATTAGTGGGCTAACTTTCTAGTTCCTAGTACATGAAGGCAGTAGTGAGTAGGCAGTAGGCAGTAGGCAGTAGGGGAAAGCTGATTATTACTGAGCTTTTCAGGGTTTAATAATGGTCTGCTTCTCTTACAAAGTTTGGCGAAGAGCAGCCCCGTGCGGGGGGAACCCCCGCAACGCAGTGGCTCAACTTTGCGCTATTTACGCCGTCTTGTACTAGTCAAAAATATCCGTATCACATCACTTTTGAAATTTTCCACCTCACTTAGAAGAAGTCCTAAGAATGACTCAAATAAAAGCCGAAAAACCTTCGCTGTTTTACCAATTAACCCACAGCGAGTGGTTAAAAACCGTGAAAGATTTAACAGGTTCAGAAATCAAAGTTCTGTATTACATTCGCTCACTCGATCCATTTCAAAACTGCAAACACGAATATAGCGTGACTCAGATGGCATCCGATTTGAGATTATCCAAAGGTGCAGTATCCAAAGCACTCAAAAAGTTAGAACAAGTGGGTGAGATAGATCTTGAACTTGTGCGGGTAAAAATTAAAATTAGACCAACTAAAAATAGTGAGGAACAATTGCCAAATAGAAATATAGTTTCTGATGAGAAACATGAGTGGACTATAGGAAACTCAGATTTCCTGGAGGAAACTTCGGTTTCCTCTAGGAAACACCAGTTTCTTATAGGAAACATTCAGTCGTCAGAAGGCTTGCTAGATAAAGATTTCAGCCCCTCTAAGATCTATATAGATTTTATAAATACTCTCTCAGATAACGAGCGCGGGAATTTTTTGAATTATTGCCAAGAATAGACGAAGAATCTTCGGCAAGAAATAAATGACCTAGAAGCATGGCTAGCTCACAAAAACAAAGCTGGACAAAATCGCTGGGAAGTCTACTATCAAAGCTTTGTAGACAGCAGAGCAAAACAACCCAAGCAAAGCGAATATCACAACGCATTTGAACAATGGCAAGAAGAACTGCGAACCAAAGAAAGACTTGCAGAAGAAATAATTGAAGGAGGCAGGAGGGAATGAATCCCCATAGATAAATTTAGACGTTTCGTGAGCGGAGCGCTCACGCCGAAATCAGAACGGGACTTTAAACCATTTTGGCAGAGCGGCACGTTTGCCGAGTCATCTGACCCCGCAAAGCTGCCTGGAAGAATTATTTTCTAAAACCTTCTGCCTCCTGCCTTTCTTCTTGTAACAGAAACTAATTGAGCAACATGATAGACAAATTACCCCCAGCAAACATTGAAGCCGAAGAAGCAATACTCGGAGGGATTTTACTAGATCCCATCGCCATCAGTCGGGTGTGCGAATATCTCGTACCCGATGCATTTTACGCTTCTTCCCACAAAGAAATTTACCAAATCCTACTACGACTACACCATCAAGGAAAACCAACCGATTTACTCACAGTCATTGATTGGCTTCACGATGCCAACTTACTCATCAAAATTGGTGGCAGAAATAAACTGGTATCATTGCTCCATCACACAGTATCTGCCATAAATATTGATGCACTAGCAGAATTGGTAATGGATAAATACATTCGACGCAGATTAATTGGAGTTAGCAGCGAAATCAACCAATTAGCTTACCAAATAGAAACAGATTTACCTGAAATTATTGAAGCTTCCCAGCAAAAACTATACCAAGTCTCAAATCAAGAATTTCGTCCAAACACCGAACACAATAGCCTCATCGCTTCTGAAGCTTACACCAACTTAGCATCCAACAAACCGATTTATCCAACGGGATTTCAAGAACTCGACAAACTCATCATTGGATTTGAACCAGGTACACTGACAATTATTGCAGGTCGCCCATCAATGGGGAAGTCGATGATTGCCATGAATCTAGCATTGGGGATGATACAGAATCACAACTTGCCAGTAGCTATTTTCTCTCTCGAAATGACGAAAATGCAGCTAGAATATCGATTGTGGAGCGCAATTAGCATCAACAAAGAATACGAACCAATCCAAATTAGACCATTGAAAAGCGACAGAATTCGTCGCCACCGTTCAGGTTACAATCCACTGTCTGAATGTGAATTTACCAGCATTGTCAAAATTGCCAATATTTCCAGCGAATTACCACTATATATCAACGACAGTCGGGGAATAACAGTTACCGGAATTGCTTCAGAATGTCGTCAAATTCAAGCCAGAGAAGGGAAATTAGGACTGGTGATAGTTGATTATCTGCAAATGATGGCTCCCGACACTAAGGGAAATCGTAGTTACGAACTCGGTGATGTGGCACGAGGATTGTACAAACTGGCAGGCGACTTGGAGGTTCCAATATTAGCACTGTCCCAGATTTCCAGGGGAGTGGAAGGAAGAAACAACAAACGTCCCATGATGAGCGACTTATCGCAATCGGGGATTTTGGAGATGGTTGCAGACAATATCATTCTTGCCTACCGCGATGAATATTATGACCGGGAGACAGTCGATAAGGGAATTTTAGAACTCATCGTCGCTAAAGCACGCCACGGTAAAACAGGAACCGCATCAGTTTTGTTTGATTCTGCTTACGGAATTATTAGAAATGCCCAACGTTGAAAAAGAAGCAGGGGAGCAGGGAGCAGAGAAATCTGTTTTCTGCTGCCTTTTCTAATGGCAAATATTTGTATGTATACTACACAAAATGCATTGTGATATTTTTACTGATGAATTACTAAAAAATACATAAGTTATGGAATATTTTCTATTTATCAACACTTCCATAACTGAAAATGCAGTGTTTACACACATATATTTAGTAATGAATCAAACCTGTTTTTAAAATACTTTCATTAGAGAAAAATAAGAGTTAGATATCTAACAATTGGTTGATGAAAGTTCAATAGCTTGGGGGTTAATTTGGGAGGCAAGAAAACTTTGTTTTGATTCCTATGCACTCGAAACCGTCTTTATATTCCCACTCGCGCCAAGAAGAGGAAAAGGGGCAGGGGGCAGGGAGCAAGGGGGAAAACTGGAACGGAGCTTGTACTCTGACCCAGCAAGAACACCCTGTAAGGGCAGGGCTTGCTCCCCCCGCTCCCTGCTCCTTTTCCCCCTGCCTCTTCGGTCAAGGAAATAACCCCCGTTCATCTCAATTAATGCTGATAGCAACTACCACAACAATCCTAGATGTAGTTATTAACCCCAGTTTGATTGGAATCACAACATTGGCTATTTCAACATTGGGAGTGAACGCAATATTTTTTCGACGCGAGTTGGACGGTTTCTTCAACACCATCGCTAACTTTTCACAAAGGTACAAAATAACTTCATCGGCATTCACACTTTTCGGCACATTCCTACTCTTAGATGCTCTTTCCACTCCAGTACAAGCACAATTTTTTCAAAATGCAGAAACTTGGATGACATCACAATTTACAGGTGCAGATACAGCAATTACTTTATCGTTTAATGTACTAAGAGGATTATTCATATTGTACTTGGGAATTTCTTTAGTACGGGTTGTTCAAGCGGCAAGGCAGGATGAAGATTGGCAAAATTTAGCCCGAACACCAATGATTATTTTGATTGCAGTAACGATGGGTGATATTCTGGCAAATTTGATTATTGGAGGAGGAGGAGGGGGAGGAGGAGGGTGAATAGTGAATAGTGAGTAGCGAGTAGAGGGAAATATTTGAGGTTAATTCTACTCACCACAAGCCGCTATGCCTCTGCACTACTCACTACTCGCCACTCGCTACTCACTAATAAAAATATGGAGGAAAAATCAAAGTACCGTAAAGTTAATGCGACTCTTGGGAAACAAGCAAACATCGGACCATTCCCCGCAGATCAATTAATTCCTTGGGCAATAATTTGTGGACTTTCTTACTACTTGATACATGGTTTATTTAGGCTTAATTGGGTTTGGACTTGTGCAGTCGCAGCTTGGGGAATAGCAACATGGTGGATTCTTACAGCTAATGGTAGTTGGCGTATTTTATCTAAATTTGTTGCTACCCCTAGTTGGACACGTATTCGATGTTTGTACCAGCCAGTTATAGATTCAAAAAAAGGAAGCAAAGTCAAAAAAATGTAGGTTGTTGTGTGAGTGTCAAATCAAAAAGTTGGTAAACGAATTATTGATAATGGTGGGAATAAAGTTTCCCTAATACCTATTGAAGATGCATTTGCTCCTTTTACAATGCTGCAAATAAATCTCCAAGGACGTTCAGTTGGTGCTTATCTCCTACGCAAAGGAGTTGATAATTTCCTGATTCAATTTGGATTTGAATCTCCAGGTATTCATTCCACATTACGCAACGAACAAATTGACCCTGTGTTTGATGCAATTGAATCAGGTTTAAAAGATTTACCCGACGGCGAACGTTTAACAATCCATCTTAGTTCGTTTACCAACGACACATCACGACAGCAACAACTTCAGAATTTAAGCGATATTGCCCCTAACAAAGAACTGCAATATCTCTTAATGGGAGAACGCTGTAGAACACAACAACTCACAAACCAAGGAGTTCGCAAACCAAAAAAACTACGTCTTTATTGCACTTATACCGTTGAAACCAATAGCACTGGCACAAGTGATGCTATTGAAAAAATCCTCTCGAAATTAGAACGTTCGTGGAAATCATTCACAGGAGAAATCAACGAACTCCAATTCATCGCTATCGAAAGACTATTACACGCATCCTTTACCGATGGATTCCAACTATGGGAACAACTTTTATCAAACAAAATGGGGCTAGATATCCGCCCAATAAATGCAGATACGCTCTGGGAACAACTATGGCAGCGATTTAACAACACACCACCCCGTCCAATTCCCCAACTCTTAATTCTCGACGACAACGGACTACGAGAGGAAATTTATTCAGATGTTGCCCCCACATCTTTTCTCATGGAATCCGAGTCTTCCATCCCCATCGCAGATAGACGATGGGTGCATCTCCAAGAAAAATACATTGCAGCCCTCACCTTCGTGGAGAAACCCGGTGGTTGGGCAGATAAAGAACGACAAATGCATTATTTATGGGAGGTTTTATCAAGAGAAAGGGTTTACGACACCGAGATTTACTGTCAGTTGATGCGAGCTTCGGAAACGTTGGTAAAAACTAATATGCAGCGTTTGACCAAACAAGCAAACACATCAGCTACACTTGCACAGAATAAAAACTCAGTTGACGTAAAATCACTACTCAACATCAAAAAGTCTGTTGCCGCACAAGAAGAACTTTATGAAGGTGCTGTTCCAATTCATGTTGCAACGGTGTTTTTGGTATACCGCAAAACCCGCGAACAATTAGACGAAGCTTGCCGTTACTTACAATCCTGCTTTCTGCGTCCAGCTTGGGTTGTTAGAGAAACCGAATATCCCTGGCGCATTTGGTTACAAACTTTACCAATAGTTTGGGAACGCTTGATGACTGCACCTTTTAATCGAAGGTTGCTGTATTTGAGCGGTGAAGTTCCAGGATTAATGCCCTTGGTAAGAACTAAAGCTGGGGATAGTAACGGTTTCGAGTTAATTGCAGAAGAAGGAGGAACACCAGTATTTCTCGATTTGTACAAGGAGCATAAAAACCTCGGACTATTTGCCACAACTCGCGCAGGTAAAAGTGTTCTGGCATCTGGAATTCTTACTCAGGCATTAGCTCATGGGATGCCAGTGGTAGCAATGGATTACCCAAAACCCGATGGAACTAGCACTTTTACTGACTACACCCAATTCATGGGAGCAGATGGTGCGTATTTTGACATCGGTAAGGAGTCTAGCAATTTGTTTGAGTTACCAAATTTACGGGATTTACCACCAAAGTTGCAGCAGGA
This sequence comes from Calothrix sp. PCC 6303, assembly GCF_000317435.1. NCBI lineage: Bacteria > Bacillati > Cyanobacteriota > Cyanophyceae > Nostocales > Calotrichaceae > Calothrix > Calothrix sp. PCC 6303. Next base: position 3,130,215 of record NC_019751.1, on the reverse strand, counting down.
AAGGTTTGAAGATTACAAAGATTTTCTTGCAAATGCAATTCTCGCAATGGTTTCGGGGAATCGTCGGGGTGAATCTCAGGTGCTGACAGATAACGTGCGTTCGCTTATTGCTTTGGCTTTGAAAGCATTTTTTGGAGATGAATTAATACGCGATCGCTATGCGGCTGCATATATTAACGGCTTTGGCTCAGACGAATGGTCTGTAATGCCGACATTGCATGACTTTCTAGGTTTTTGCTCCCACGAACGTTTGCGGTTGGATTCCCTCACTGGAGATACTAAAGCTGCTTTAGAAACTATTCGGTTAAGGTTAAGATTCTGGCTTTCTAGTCGGGTTGGACAAGCCTTAGCACAACCTTCTACCTTCCGCAGCGATGCCCAACTTTTAATCTTTGCACTGCGTAACCTGTCCAACGATGAAGATGCAGCAATTTTGAGTTTGAGTGCTTACAGCGCGGCATTACGACGAGCATTAGCATCTCCAGCAAGCATCTTTTTTATTGATGAAAGCCCAATTTTGTTTGAATTTGATGCGATCGCGTCTTTGGTTGGTAGGCTTTGTGCTAATGGTGCAAAAGCTGGTATCAGGGTAATTCTATCCGCCCAAGACCCCGATACAATCGCAAAATCTCCATCTGGTTCTAAGATCTTCCAGAATTTAACCACTCGGTTAATTGGGCGAATTCAACCCACTGCTATTGATAGCTTTGAGAATATTTTGAAATATCCTCAAGAGATTATTTCTCGCAATGCTACAGAAAGTTTCTTTCCTAAAAAGGAGGGCTTTTACTCACAATGGTTGTTGGATGATAACGGAGTATTTACTTTCTGTCGTTACTATCCGCCGTTTAATTTACTCGCAGTAGTGGCAAATAATCCGTCAGAGCAAGAAAGGAGAACACAAGCATTACTCAAATATTCAGATAAATTTATGGCGATTGCAGAATTTTCTAAGCAATTAATAGGAAGCGAATGATTGAGATATGAAGAAACCAAACAAATTAGTAGTTGCTATAGTTGGTATGGGTGTAATCTCGACAGTAAGTATTTCCAGCGCATCGGCATTAGAGATATCAAATCCCATTACAAAAGTATTTGACCAGTGGCAAGAGCAATTAGGCTCGATAAACAAATATATTTCCTCAACAATCTCTCGTAAATTAGGAGATTTGTCTGATTCATTGCAGGGAGATTTACAAGCAGCAGTGAATGAGTCAGTTGGTGCATTGGGTTTACCTGATGCAACAGAAGTAAGGGGAAAAATTGAGGAGATTGTAGCTTCAAATAATAGTGCAATTAATAGTGTTGATAAAGCAACAAATGAAGTTGACCGTCAAATTACCCGTGCTTATTCTGATAGCACTTTGAGTAAACAAGGTCAACAAATTACGAAACAGCAAGTTGAAAAAACCCAAACTTCTATCGAACAAGTTGAAAACTCTGGAGAAGCCGCCCAGGATGAAGTTGTGACGCAGAACGTGATGAAACGTATGGCTCAACAAAACACTCAAATAGCAGGGATTCTAGGAGCGATGAGAACTGATGGTTTGAAATCAAAGCAATCTCAGGACTTAGCTAACTTGAATTTAACTAATATTTCTCGCTCTTTAGATGGACAAAATCAAGCACAACAAAAACAAGTAGTCGGACAAGGATTTAATAATTTGAGAACGGCATCTCAAGCACGATTATTTTAGTTGAAGATGCACTCGTATGTTCTACTATTTTTTGAGATACGGACTAGTTCTTTCCCAAGCTCAAGTGCCGAACCCTGGACAAGCTGCTTCGACAATTACAGAAGATGGTATTGCTGCTAGTGAAGCTGTTGCTAAATCAATCGATAAATTGTGGAATGATGTTTTAAGCGGGGGATTATATAGTGCGATCGCAAATCTTGGTATCTTCTTTGCAGTTGGGACTCTCCTAATTTTCATAGTCCAATGGACGAAAGAAATGATTGATGGGGACAGTTCCAAGGGATTCACAGAACTAATCTGGACAATCGTTGTAATAGCCCTACTTGCTAATAATGGTCAGCCATTAGCGATTGCGACAAAAGGATTGAGAACAGTGATTAACCAAACAAATCAGACCCTTTTGGCTTCCACATCTGCCTCCATCCAACTCCAAGAAGCCTATCAGCAAATAATGCTCAAAACAGGTAAGGGAGATGCAATTCAGTCACTCGTTAATCAATGTAATGCGATCGCAGACCCTACACAACAAGCCGAATGCTTACAAAATGCTGCCACACAAGCAAAGGAGATTGAAGCTGATTTAGACCAAGATAATCGTCCTGAATGGGTGAAAAGCATCAGCGATTTTTTCAACACCAACATTTTTCAGTTAGCGGTGAGAGGTTGGTTGTTTGCACTTGCGATCGCATTCCAGTGGATAATCGAAGTCTGCATGTTATTAACCGCTTTGCTTGGTCCTTTGGCTGTCGGAGGTTCCCTACTTCCCGTTGGTTCAAAAGCGATTTTTGCATGGTTAACAGGTTTCTTTTCAGTGGGAATGATAAAGCTTTGTTTCAATATTATTTCTGGCTTGGTAGCTACGATGGTTTTAAATGCTGATAACAACGACCCGATGATTTTTGCATTTGCAATCGGTGTTCTAGCTCCAATTTTATCTGTACTTCTAGCCGCAGGTGGAGGAATGGCAGTTTTTAGAAGCTTTTCCAATATTGCGAGCTTTGGTGTTTCTAACTTTGTGACGAAAATGGTTAATAAATGAGGCTATTAGTGGTTAGCGTTTAGCGATTAGCTAATAAGTCATTTGGTTAGATAGGAATCATAATTTTATACAGATAATAGAGTATTAAGTTTTTTGCTAATTGCTAAGGGCTAATAACTAATAGCATTTATATAAACTCAAACAGCATGAATGACCTAAATTCAGAATCTACTCAAAATAAACGATTAAAATTTTTAAATCGTGCATCTAAAAGATTCTCAACTGGCGATACTTTAGCATTATTCACAGTTGGTACTTTTGGATTACATCTTATTACCTTTTTCCTTCTTGTATTAATCTACGGTTCCTACTCACAATTGAATAAAAAGCCACCACCTTCCTTGGTTCAATTGGAAACGGGAAAATCAATAAAAGTAGCACCATTGGGAAATAGCGATCGCACTCCACAAGTAGTATCACATTTTGTCTCCAACACCATGACTTTAATGATGAATTGGTCGGGAAATTTACCACCTACCAACGTTGAAGAAAGTGCAAAACCCAAACCTGATGAGGGAATCAGTATTGGAGAGCCGGGATTGAGAGGAAATAAAGTGACATCGGGAGCTTGGCAAGCATCTTACGCATTATCAGAAGATTTTCGTAAAGAGTTTTTAAAAATGCTGACTGACATGACACCACCAGGAGTTTTTAAAGGTAAAACCCAAGTTGTTTTAGTCCCACTTTCAATTCAGTCACCAATAAAAATTGAAGAGGGTAAATGGAAAGTCAACATGATTGCCAATCTAACTATATTTGACCAGGGTAATAATTTAGGGGAAGTAATACCCTTTAATAAAGAGATATTTGTTCGAGCAGTAGAAGCTCCTGAATCTCCAGCAAATGTGAGTGGATTAGCAGCAGTAATTTATCAAGTTCGTGCTAGTGGGTTAGAGATTTATGCAATTCGAGATTTACCACAGGAGAATTTATAATGCAAGAGCAGAAAACTGAAAGTCACGAGTTGAATGATAATTGGGATGAATCAAGTTTTGCAAAATTACTTGGTTTAAACAATGGGAATCAATTACAGAATCCAACAAAACCTTTTGCTACAGAGGAATCACCAGAAGTAGAAATAAATAGTCAAAATTTAGCTTCTAACCCAGTTGCTACTCATGAATTATTTGATGATCCTCAACTAGGTAAAACCCAGCCAACTTTTTATGGTAATCCCTTCGCCAAATTTGGTGCAGTGGGTTTAGTAATGCTTGTTGTTTTCGGTGCTGCTGCAACGGTTTTAAATAGTATTATGTCGGGTAAACCCAAGATTGCACCTACGATTGCTAACCAGGAAGTAGATAAGCCAAAGCTAGAGATTGCTGATAACTCTCAAGCAACAGAAACAGGAAAGCTCAAAGCTGAATTAGCACTCTCTACCCAAGCTGACAAAATCAAATCAGTGGAGCGTTCTAAAAGTCCTAAAACCCAGATTGTCAGACGTAGTGTTCAAAGTAGAAATGAGCGTATTAAACCAGTATCTTCTCAAATTACTCCCAGAGAAGTGCCAAGAAATCAAGTTGCTCATATACCACGTTCAATCCCTCAAAGAGTTAGCTACAACCCTCGTAATATTCCTTATACATCGAGAAATCAACCAGTTAAAAATCAAGTAAATCCAGCATCTGTGTCTAAATCTTTAACCAAACAGGAAAAAGATATTAACCCAATGGAGCAATGGAGGGAAATTAGCAGTTTGGGAAGTTATGGAAATGTTGAAATTGCATCTAATTCTGAATCTCTGCCAAATAATACGACTAATACCACACTTAATGAACAACAAGCACCAAGTATTCCCAGTGCTACTTTAATTTCAGTAACATCAAATTCAAATCAAATAGTTCCCACAACTAATGATTTGGAAATTGAACCACTTCATGAAGAAGAAGCTTTAATTATTGGTAATCCAGAAACACAACAATTAACAGTAGGTTCATCTAGTTCTGGAAAATTAGTGACACCTTTAATTTGGACTAAAAATCAGCCCAATAGTGCTGCTGTTAACTCTACTAAGCAAGCACAACAAGATAAATTTATCATTCAGCTTTCTCAACCTTTAACTACCAAGACAGCTTTGGTTATTTTGCCAAAAGCAACACAAATAATAGTTCAAGTCAAAGATATTCAGAAATCAGGATTTGTTGAACTGGAAGCGACAGGAGCGGTAATTGATGGGAATGAATATATATTACCCGAAGGAGCGATCGCAATTCGGGGTAAATCTGGTCAACCTTTAATAGCTTCTTCCTGGGGTAATAAAGGTGGGGAAATCGCTTCACGGGATGCGGAAACCTTTGCGGTTGGTTCGTTAGCAAAAGTTGGTAAGGTTCTCAATCAACCCAAGGAAGAACAAACCTCAACGAATAGCGGTTTCGGTGGTACAACTTCTTTCTCTTCAATTAGAAGAAATCGTTCCAATATTTTGGGAGCAGTTTTGGAAGGAGGTTTTGAACCCTTAACCCAACAGATATTGCAGCGCAATCAACAAGCATTACAGGAGATTCAACGGAGAGAGGATGTTTGGTTCGTCAAAGCGGGTACTGAGGTTCATGTATTTGTCAATAAAACTTTCCAGTTTTAGGTGAGGTAGTAATGGGCATTAGGCAGTGGAAAAGTATAGCTATTATGGTTCTACCGATCCCCTTATGAAAAAAAATATATTTAGATGTGAAAAAATGGCTATAACTTAACAAGAATGTATAGCTACAACTCAAGCTAGATAAAGGTTTATGGATTTTTAAATATACCAAATCTGTGAGAGAATACAAGTAAAATAGCCATAAATTAAATTTTCGGTGCTCGCTATGAAGTTTTCCGTAGAGCAAATTCTGAATTTACCAGGGATAAAAGTATTAAATTGTCAAGATATTGAAGGCTTAGGATTAATCATAGAAATACAAGTTGACTCCAAATCTTCTAAATGTCCAAGATGTGGTAAAGCTAGTCATAGTATACATCAGCATCATTGGCGTAATATTAAAGACTTGCCATGGAGTAATCAGCAAGTAATATTAAGAATTGATCGTCGTCAATTTAGGTGCAAAAATTGTCAAAAATTATTTAGTGAGGATTTAGATTTTGTCGATAAACAACGAGGATATACTAAAAGATTTGCAATAGAAATAGTGAAACAAGTGTTAGACAGTAACATTCGTAGTGTTGCAGAGAGAAATGATTTAAGTGAATCAGAAATTCAATCGATGCTAGATTCTTTAGAATCAGATATCAGTTTTGAGACAAGTGAAATAAAGCGTCTAGGTATAGATGAAATTTCTTTAATTAAAGGTCAAGGTAATTATTTAGGAGTATTGGTAGATTTAGACAGAAGAAAACCAATTGATATTGTTGAGTCACGTCGTCAATCAGAAATGACTCAAGCTTTGCAGAGTATGGGCAATGAGGTTTTAGAGCAAATTGAAGAAGTTAGTATAGACTTGTGGAAACCATATAAAAGTTTAGTCAAAGAGTTGATGCCAAATGCAGAAGTAACTATTGATAGATTTCATGTAATGAAACAGGTAAATGATGAATTAGATGCAGCGCGTAAACAGCAAAAAAAAGAAGCAAATTCCCTCAAGAATAAATTAGATAGAGATCGAATATTGGCGGGATTATTAAAAAGTAAATATAGCTTGTTGAAAAACGAAGATTCTTTAAATGAGACTCAAAAAGAAAAGCTAAAAGCAGTTCAAAATGTATCTCCAACTCTATCAAAAATGCACGAGTTAAAAGAGAAATTCAGAAATATATTTAACACTGCTGAATCATGGGGCGATGGGGTACTAAAATTATTAGATTGGATGTATGATTCGAGTTTATACTTTCCGAAAACTATTAGAACAATTTTTAGATGGTTTGGAGATATAGTTGGTTATTTTGAACAAAGAACAACTAGTGGCACTGTAGAAGGAATTAATAATAAGTTGAAGCTAGTCAAAAGATTAGGATATGGTTTCCGTAATTTCGCAAATTTTAGATTACGCTGCTTATTATCTTGGCACTTTAGTGTTAAATTTCCATAAGGGGATCGGTAGAACCTTTAATTCTTCATTTCTCTATTGGCGTTAGCCAGAATAAATTAGATTTGAAAAGCAGATAGTAGAAGGGAATAAGTCTAAAATTTAAGCTATTTAGGTAGGAGAAATACCCTGTTTGCATTTCCCCTACTGCTACCTTCTTTTTAAAACCATGCAGAATCGTCACAATCAGATATAAAGTCTTTGATTTCGCAGTAGTTATGATAATCTATCTCTAATTGTTGCAAGTCAGTATCCGATATCAAATTTTGTAGTTCTTGCACAATCTCTCTAACTTTGTTTTCTTCGCTGATTCCTGAGTAGTAGATTTTGATAAATTTGTCAGCTTTGGTCATAAATTGTTCGAGATTTGTGACAAATGTTTGCTCATTGCTAATTGCTTGTACCATGATTATCTCTCACTATTTACAAACTAATATTCGCTGGGGAGCATGAGAGCTGTTTCTACCAAGTAAACCTTGATATGGCTGAGTGGAAAATCTGTATATTCAATTTCTTGGCGTAATAATTCTTGGTTTGTATCCCATTCACAAACTAGAATGCCGGAATTATTTTCAACTCTCAAATGCCATATTTGAAATTCTCGCAAATTTTGATTAGAGAGAAAGGTTTTAGTTTGATCAATACCTCTGCCAAATTAAGAGGATTCAACGCCCGTAGAAACGTGATGAATACGCCCTAAAGAAGTAAGCTTGGCAAAAATCCGGGTTAATAAAATAGGCTCAGGGATTTCTGGAAGCATTTTTAAGATCTCATGGACATATCGAAAGCCACGATAATGAGCCTTAAGATCAATAATGCCGGAGTCAGGATTCAGGATGCGGAAATCAGCGAGAAGATGATGAGATAAATTAACCATAAAGAATGCTAGATTAGCAGCATTAGTCACCGCAGTTTGACCGATGTTCATAAAGTCTTCCAATCCCCAAAATTGCTTGGCATCACGGAAGTTAAACTCGATCTGAAAGCGTAGTTTGTAGTAGTCAATTATTTTCTCAGATGACAACTTTAGGTCACTAGAAAACAGAATTACGTGACTGCGAGCATTAGTTTTCAGATTTGTTTTCACCAAAATAACTACATTCAGGGACTGGGCAAATTCTTTGTGCAGTAAAGTAGCTTGGTAACTATCGGTTTGGATATCCTCTTCGATACTACTTTGACGCAAATATTCATCAGAAATATTACGCCAGTCTAGTTTATCTCCGTATTTACGGCGTGAACGATGATTAGGGTCAGGATTTTGGTAAGGTATGTATAATGCTGAATCGTGGCGTAACTTGGAAATTATATGTAAGTTGACCTGTCGAGCCATCTGCAAAGCATTATTGTTTCCAAAATGACCATCTAAGACTAAGTAAGTCAGTGGGATAAAGTTAGCTACCAGCTTGACTAGCTCATTAATCATCTTCTTAATTCTGAGTAATTCAGATGTGAGAATTACTTCGGTCTTGTTTTTATTTTTACTCCCTTTTGGTCGTCCACGTCCACGTTTTTCTTTGGCTTTTATTTCTGGTCTTGGCGATACACTACTTTTTTCTATATCGTTCTTTATTACCTGTTCTATTTGAATCGGAAATGAGTGCCTTTGTTCAACACTTACTAATGATAATGTAAAGAAAGATAGCCCTGATATTGGCTTACTTACTAGGCTGGAAAAGAATCTATCCAACCCATAAGTTTTTTTCCCAGATTTACTTACTACAACTTCATCTCCTGCAAGCAAATAAACCTCATTTGCACGGAACAAATGCTTGCGGAAAAATAGCCAAAACAATGTCGCCCAAGGGATTACCGTATGAAAAAATCTCAACATCGTCCGATAACTACCACCACTACCTGTCCAACGAGAAATTCCCAACATAGTGACTCGCCCGCTCATCGCTAACATTGCCAAGATTATTTGGTTCAATTGCTTCATCGTTGTAGCATTTATCTGCGGCAGGAAGCACTGTAACAATGATAAAATGTCAAACATGGGCGCACATAGTGGTTTTTGAGTTGTCGTTGTGAGAGACAATAACTCTACTACGAAACGCCCTACCTCTTCCTCTTCATCCTCTTACTTTGGCGAAGGTATTGTTGATGAGAGAAAATTGCATCCAAGAGCCAATAGCAGCTTGCTTCGTCGGCTAAGTATTTGATTCCGTCTGTATATTTCAAGCCTAGCCAGTGTTTGTAGAGAGTAGTTGAACCAGTAAATTGATTGAGTTGCGCTATTATTTGTTGTGCCGTTTTCATGTTTTAAAATCCTTGGTTTTACAAGCTTCATTACCCGTAAAGGCGTTAGCCGCAAAATTAAAGCTGCTGGCAAAATTACCAACAGCAAAGGTTTTTATTATGAGAAATTCATAGTAGTAATTTTTACTTGAACAACAGTTGTGAGCAAACTAATTCATCTACTGCTGCCAAATCCTCTTCGGTAAATTCTTCGCAAAAGCCTTGTGGATAATCAAAAACCACTGTGTAGTTCCAGGTATTTACAGAGTCGTAATCTAATCGCAATCCCGTAATTTGACCTGTCGCCCATTTTTTAGAATTACAGTTACTTTTAATTGCGACTTGTTCGCCAAAAGTATATTTGGGAGTTTTGGCAAATGGGTGAGTGAATACGATGTTTATGGTAGTCATGACTGATTCCGTTGACTTCACCCACATGCTTGGCATTAGCTATCAATAATTTACGTTGATTAATGTTCAGTGGTTCGGTTTTTATTGATTTGCATGGTTAATCTGATTATTCTTCGTAATATTATGCAATTACCTCAAATGCGATCGCTATCCTGCCAAATGATGTTAACTGCGGATATTCCTGTTGGAAGTCGATGCCTTCAACGGCATTTGAGTTGCGATGAGGTGGTATCAATTTTGAAGAAGACTGCTAGCTATGATAAGTAGTATCCGGTCGAGTATTTTGTTCTTCATCTTCTATTAATTGTTCTCGACAGAGATCATATCCGCAATGATGAAATCTGAAATTGTAGCTTGTGCGACCAAGATGATTGCAATTATTTCTCAATTATGTAAATCTATAGTGTAGATAATTTAGTCTTAATTAGGTAATTCGGGATTAGATTATGAAAATCTTTATATTCTAGATGTTTGGCAATTCCACCTCTTTGAATATTTCGTCTTGACGAACTAGTCAATATAACTGAGTAAACAGTCTGAAACTTGTCGCTTTATTACTTATCACCAATTGAAAAATGCTAAATGGGACTTCGCCACTACCGAAAGACTCTAAACAGGTAAGATTATTTATAATCGGTTTAGTTGTAGCCTTGCTTATACTACTTACTAGCCTAATTTTTAGTGTTACTCTGGGTGCTGCAAAAATTCCTCTAGACGCGATTTTGCAATCATTTCTGTCTTTTGATGCTTCCAGAGAACATTTAATCATTCGTACCGTCAGATTACCGCGATCGCTACTTGCAATGGTAGTAGGTGCATCAATATCGGTTGCAGGTGCGTTAATGCAAGGTGTAACTCGCAATCCATTAGCTGACCCCGGTATATTAGGAGTAAGTTCCGGTGCAGCTTTTTCCGTCGTCATGGCTATTTTTCTCCTCGGTGCATCCACCCAGGGCGTTTACATTTGGTATGCGTTTCTGGGTGCTGGAATCACAGCTTTCAGCGTTTATTTTCTTGCCTCTTTAGGACGTGGTGGCGCTACACCGTTAAATCTCACCATTGCAGGCGCAGCAATTAGCAGCTTGCTTGCTTCATTGACTTCTGGAGTATTAATCGTCAGTCAACGCACTTTAGAAGAAATTAAGTTTTGGTTAGCTGGTTCTTTAGCAGGTACAGATACAAGTATTATTCTCCAAGTTTTACCCTATGTTTGTATCGGCATGATTTTGGCTTTAGCAATCTCCCGACAAGTAACTATCTTGAGTTTGGGTGAAGATATTGCTAAAGGTTTGGGACAACAAACCACATGGGTGAAAATTGCGGCGGTGATATGTGTTTTGCTGTTAGATGGTAGTGCAGTAGCAGTTGCTGGCGCGATCGGATTTCTTGGTTTAGTGGTTCCCCATATTGTTAGATTTGTGGTGGGGGTCGATTACCGTTGGATTATTCCCTATAGTGCATTATTTGGAGCCATATTACTCTTAGTTGCGGATATTTTAGGTCGATTAGTAATTCAACCCCAAGAAGTTCCTGTGGGGATTATGACAGCTTTAATCGGTGCGCCTTTCTTCGTTTATTTAGCTAAAACCAAGGTGAAAAAGTAAGCATAAATTTTTATCGATTGGAAAATCCTGGCGGATTACTTGATTTTACCAGTCTGGCTGATTTATAGAAAGTAATTGGTTATACCATAGTCAAGTATACCTGTAGATAAGAATATGGACAGATAAGAGATGAGCGATCGCAACTGAGCAAATTATACTATACTGTCAATTATTCTCAATAAATGTTAGCTGATAGACTTAGCTAAGACATCTTTCTGCGTTGATTTAGGAAAACCCAGGTACAAAGTGAAGAATAATACTATTATTTTCCGCTCTAAATTTTTGCCCATATCTTTTCGTCTTCACCGACGAATTCCATCAGTTTTACTGGTAATTTTAATTATTACCTTTACAACATTTATAATCAGTACCTCCATTGGTGAATATCCCACTCCACCGCTTATTGTTTTACAAACATTATTAGGAATCGATAAGGGAAATCCTGATTATAATTTTGTGATTAATACCCTCAGATTACCAAGAACTTTAACAGCTTGTTTGGTGGGTATTGCTATGGGAATTTCCGGTGTAATTATGCAAGGTTTAACTATAAATCCTCTCGCAGACCCTGGAATTATTGGGATTAATGCGGGTGCAAGTTTAGCCGCAGTTAGCGTAATTATCTTACTTCCTAATCTACCCGCCGGAATTTTACCACTATCAGCTTTTCTTGGTGCTTTAATAGCTTCTTTATTAATTTATATTTTTGCCTGGGATAGTGGAACCCACCCCGTGAGATTAATTTTAATTGGTGTGGGAATTTCCGCCGTTGCTGGTGCTTGTATTAGCTTTTTGATAACGTTTGGACAAATTTATGAAGTGAATCAAGCATTAGTTTGGTTAGCGGGAAGTGTGTATGGAAGGACTTGGGAACAACTTTTTGCTTTTCTACCTTGGTTGATTGTATTTGTTCCCTTAGCTTTAATCAAAGCTAGCGAATTAAATACTTTAAATTTAGGAGATGAAATCGCCCAAGGATTAGGTAGTAGGATTGAATGGCAACGCGGTTTATTATTAGTAATTAGTGCTGCATTGTCGGGTGCGGCAGTTGCAACTGCGGGAACAATTGGTTTTGTGGGGTTAATTGCACCTCATATTGCCCGTCAATTAGTCGGAGGAAATCATCAAGGTTTGATACCAGTCGCAGGGATTATAGGAGCAATGATGGTGGCTATTTCGGATTTATTAGGAAGGGTTATATTTGCACCTATAGAGATTCCCTGTGGAATTGTTACTGCTGTGATTGGTGCGCCATATTTTCTATATTTACTAGTTCAAACTAGGAAAAAATAACCTCATGATATACAAGAATTTAGTAAGGGTAAAGCGCAATATTAAATTCCTACCATACAAAAATAGTCAAATTTAGATTTCCATTATATTCACCAATTAAATATCTCAAAAAATGCAATTAAATACTCAACAACACTCTCAAATCGAAACCCGTAATCTCACTTTAGGATATGATAATACAACGATAGTTAAAAATTTAGATTTAACTATTCAAAAAGGAAAAATTACTGTTTTAGTTGGTGCGAATGGTTGTGGAAAATCAACTTTGTTGCGAGGGTTAGCAAGGTTACTTAAACCCAGCAAAGGAACTGTTTATTTAAATGCTAAAGATGTATTCAAACTATCGACAAAGGATGTCGCTCAAAAATTAGGAATCCTCACCCAGGGACCTGTTCCCCCAGAAGGATTAACTGTCAGAGATTTAGTCGTTTGTGGACGTTTTCCTTATCAAAGTTGGTTGCAACAGTGGACAAAAGAAGATGAAAGATTGGTCGATGTTGCATTAGAAATTACTCGGATGAAAGAACTTGCAGAAAGAGAATTAGACACTCTTTCTGGTGGACAGCGACAACGTGCTTGGATTGCGATGTCCTTAGCGCAGGATACTGAGATTTTACTACTAGATGAACCCACAACTTTTTTAGATTTAGCACATCAAATTGAGGTGTTAGATTTATTGTGGGAATTAAATCAAAATCAGGGACGAACCTTGGTGATGGTGTTGCATGATTTAAACCAAGCTTGTCGCTATGCTGACTATTTAGTTGCAGTCAAAGAAGGTCAAGTTTTTGCGACTGGGGAACCTGAATTGGTGATGACGGAAGAAATGGTAAAAGAAGTTTTTGGGTTGGAATGTCGAGTTTTCCCCGATCCAGTTTCTGGGACACCGATGTGTGTTCCTATTGGTAGGAAGGGAAGAGCTTGATAAGTAGATGAGCAGAAATATTTACAGTCATTGCTATACTGTGAACGGCTTAAAATTCAATTTATAACTTTGGATCATATCTTGTTCTACCTGGTTATGAAGTATACCGTGACCATTTGGACAAATGTATGGTTCAAATCACAGTGATGCTTTCACATCTAAATCAGAAAAACCCCTTGCGGTTGCTATACAAAAATTACAGTTACCAATATTGATACGAATACCTTGTGGGTGACGGTAGCAGGTGAGAAGGCTTTACCTGCCGTTGAGTTATTCTGAATATGTAGATTTAACCACAGGGAAATAGTGATATTATTTCTCAACAAATACTTATCTGTTCGGGGACATTAAATGTTGAATAGTGAAAGCAATAGTATCTTTTATGCTCTATTATCGGCATTTTTTGCCGCCTTGACAACTATTTTTGCCAAAATTGGAGTCGAAGCAATCAACCCCAATTTAGCAACCGCAATCCGTACTCTAGTTATTTTAGTGATGGTTTGGAGTTGGGTTTTAGTTAGAGGACAATTCGACACAATTTTAACAATAACTCCCAAAATCTTATTGTTTCTCGTCTTCTCTGGGTTGTCAACGGGTTTATCTTGGTTGTTTTACTTTCGCGCTTTACAAGTGGGAAAGGCTTCTTTAGTTGCACCTTTGGACAAATTAAGTTTGGTTTTGGTACTCATTTTTTCGTTACTTTTTCTCAAGGAACCCCTAACGCTAAAAGTATTCTTGGGAACTGGTTTGATTTTAATGGGTACGGTTATTTTGATTCGTTAACAAAAAAGATTCTTATCTAGTTTTATCCTGTTGGGTGAACTGTCACAGCAAGCAGATCGCACAATTATATACACAATGCTATCAAGACAAATTCATTACATGACTCTGGCGACAATATTTGTTGGTATTAGTTGTTTGGGGATGTGCGATACTCCTGCGGAGTCACTAGCCTCCGGCAATGCTAAAAGCATACGTGAACGCACTCTGCAATCCGTCAATGCATCAGAACAGAATCTTCATCCAACTAAAGTTCTGGAACCATTGCAAACCCAGATTAGCCAACGGGATATGAAAATTATTGAGCAGTTAGTTGCGATCGCTCAAGGTAATTCAGCCCAAGTTCGGGAGACAAAAGCTGGGATGGGATTAAATGCTTTTACTGATGTTGTCACTATTGAAATATCACCTTCTCTAACGAATCGCAAGTATATATCATCTAGTCCTTCATCTGAAAACGAAAATAGTTTATCTGCAACTATCACTATCGACCCCATCAAATTATAACAAGCTTAACGCTATGGAGACTAATGTCAGTAACGAATTAGTCAGGGAAACAGGAGCTTCAATGGAAGCGATTATCCGACATTTAAAAGGAAACTAACCTGATTGGCTACCTGCTTATCGAGTTAAAATTTTAGATAGTAATGCAATAGCTGCTAGTGAACATCGTTTAAAACCTCTCCGCACTTGTAATAGCGCACCTTTGCCAGGACAATCCTTGGTAGTGCTAGACCCCTCTTTGATGCTAGCTATTGATGTTTTTTCTTGTGAGGATGGTCATGCTCAAGAACGTTCTTTACTACCTCAAGTTTTAGCTACAGTCGAATCTGATGATGTGTGGATAGCTGACCGAAATTTCTGCACCTTAAAATTCTTGAGTGGAATTGTAGCTAATCAGGGATATTTCATTATCAGAGAACATAAATGTTTACCTTGGCATAATGCTGATGAGTTTCGACCTATTGGCTCAGTCGAAGGAGAAGAAGTTTTTGAACAATCTATTATTATTAATGATGATGCGGGATATCTTTGTGGAGTACGTCGTATCAAGGTTGTTTTAGAGTCAGCTACTCGTGATGGTGATTCAGAAATATTTATTCTGACTAATCTTCCTCTGAAAGTCGCTACTGCTTTAGTTATTGCTCAAATCTACCGTCAACGTTGGACGATCGAAACCTTATTTCAGATATTAACTGATATCTTCAATTGTGAAATTAAGACTCTTGGTTATCCGAAAGCTGCTTTCTTCGCTTTCTGTGTTGCCTTAGTTTCCTACAATATCCTTTCTGTTGTCCTAGCTGCTTTGAGAAGTATTTACGGTATTAATAAAGTCTCTCAAGAGGTTTAGAGCTATTATCTAGTGGATGAAATTCGCGGAACTTATCGTGGCATGATGATTGCTATTCCTCCCAAAGAATGGAAAATTTTTGAACATATGAATTTGATTGAATTGACTAATGTCCTTCAGAAATTGGCAACTTTAGTTAATTTAAACGTTTTTTTGTCTCATCTCCGCTCCATCAAAAAGACTAGGAGGCTGTTAAAACGCACTCGTCCTACTAAGAAACCTCATGTTTCTACAGCTCAAATTCTATCCCAAAATAAGACCCAGAAACAGACACCTTGAAAGGGCTGGTCCTAGATTTATATTTTTATTGAGAGAAATTAAAATTAATTGATATAAATTACTGTTAGTATCTATTGAGAGTAAATAAAAGTGTTGCTTAACGCAAGGCTTTCAACTCATAAATTTTGTGTGCCTTATTATAGATGTGCAACATAGCACATCTGTAGCTTTTTGAAAGTGTCATAAATCAACCAAAACCAATGTTTATTAGCTCTTCGCAGTTAATTACTATCATTCGTATTTTGCCTGATTTCAACAAACTCAACATAATCAGGGTTTTCAAAAAAAATCAAAATCGAATTTTACCATTTACACTCAGTGTGTTACTGGCATTAATTCTAGGATGCCAAACTCTAGGTTCTCCAGCAATAAGAAGTACGGAAATATTGTGGGATACCTATGGCATACCCCATATTTACGCCAAGGATACCGCAAGTGCCTTCCGTGCCTTTGGATGGGCACAAATGCAAAGTCATGGCAACTTACTTTTGCGTCTTTACGGACAGGCAAGAGGACGTGCTGCTGAATATTGGGGAGAGAAATATATAGATTCAGACCGTTGGGTATTGACAATGGGAGTACCGGAACGCGCTCGCTCTTGGTATCAGGCACAGAATTCATCTTTTCGCAGCTATTTGGATGCTTTTGCAGAAGGTATCAATACTTACGTTAAAGAAAATCCGCAAGGGATTGATGATGCTGTTGAAATTGTCTTACCAGTCACAGGAGAAGATATACTCGCTCATCTGCAAAGAGTACTCAATTTTACATTCGTAGTCAGTCCACAACAAGTTGCGGGTATCAGTACACCAGAGTCAAAAGCAGGTTCTAATGGATGGGCGATCGCACCAAAACTTTCAGAGTCTGGGAATGCTATGTTGTTGGCAAATCCCCACCTTCCTTGGTCAGATTTGTACTTGTGGTATGAAGCGCAAATTACTGCACCAGGAATAGATGCTTATGGTGCATCACTGGTGGGTGTACCAGTTTTAGCGATAGCTTTCAACGATAATTTGGGCTGGACTCATACCGTTAATACACACGATGGGTGGGATGCTTATCAACTAGAATTAGCTGGTGATGGCTATCGTTTTGATGGTAAAGTTCGTCCCTGGGAAACTAAAACTGTTTCTTTGAAGATAAAACAAAAGGATGGGACACTCAGTGAACAACCATTAGTAATCAAAAGTTCCATACATGGACCCATTGTCTCAGAGAAAAACGGCGAAGCGATCGCATTGCGTGTTGTAGGTCTTAACCAACCAGGGGTGTTACAGCAATGGTGGGATATGGCGCGATCGCGCAATTTGGCAGAGTTTGAAAAAGTACTTCAACGCTTGCAGTTGCCAATGTTTACAGTTATGTATGCTGATGGAAAAGGGAATATTATGCACCTGTTTAACGGAAATGTTCCAGTGCGTCAGCAAGGGGATTTTCAGTATTGGCAAGGTATCATTCCTGGAAATACATCTAAAACCCTATGGACTAAAAATCACCTTTATCAAGATTTACCGCGTGTGGTTAACCCTCCTAGTGGTTGGTTACAAAATACCAATGACCCACCTTGGACTACGACTTTCCCATCAGCGATCAAAGCAGATAAATATCCGGCTTACATAGCACCACGTTTTATGGATTTTCGATCCCAACGTTCCGCACGAATGCTAGATGAAGATAAAAAAATTACTCTGGATGAGATGATCCAATATAAACATTCAACTAGGATGGAATTTGCTGACCGGATTCTAGATGATTTAATTCCATCCGCCAAAAAGTATGGTGGTGAATTGGGACAAAGAGCAGCTATTGTCTTACAAAAATGGGATAGACAAGCGAATGCAGGCAGCAAAGGAGCGGTATTATTTGCTGCTTGGGCAGAAGAATTGGACTTTGATAATGCTTTTAGTAAAACTTGGAGTGAAGATTCACCTCGCAGTACACCCGATGGGTTAGCCAATCCTCAAGATGCAGTGAAATTACTGGAAACAGTTGCAAGAAAACTAGAGAAAGACTATGGCAAATTAGATGTTCCTTGGGGAGAGGTTTTCCGCTTGAAATATGGGAACATGGATTTACCAGGGAATGGTGGGGACGGTAATTTAGGAATTTTCCGCGTTGTTGATTTTGTTCCTTCTGAAAATGGTAAATATCAGCCCATAGGAGGCGATTCTTATGTTGCTGCCATTGAGTTTTCTCGCCCAGTTAAAGCAATGGCACTGATGAGTTATGGTAATTCTTCTCAACCTGGCTCTCGGTATACTGATAAACAGTTAGAATTGTTTGCTCAGAAAAAGTTGCGTCCTGTTTGGCGCAAACGAAAAGAAATTTTAGCGCATCTAGATCAGCGTAAAGCTTTTTAAGTTGAAATCCCCAGACTATTTTGGTTTGGTCTGGGGATAATTTTGGCTTTGAATAATAATTTGAAAAAAGGATGTAGTCTCTGAGATTGCGATCGCTAGAATTCTCAACTAGACAAAATAGACTTTCTCAAGTAAACGAGATTGGCATGGATGAATAAAAAAGTGGTCTCCAGAAAACATCTCTAATTGGAACGAATTTTGGGTTTGCGATCGCCACCCCTCTAACTCTTGGATAGTGACTTCTTGGTCTTGTAGTCCACCAAAAGCAGTGATGGAGCATTCAAGTGGTGGTTGTGGAGTGTAGACATAAGTTTCTAACACCGCAAAATCAGCCCGAAGTAGTGGAATAAGCAGTTGCATCAATTCGGTATTTTCTAACACCGAATCAGGTGTTCCATTGAGACGGCGAAGTTCTTGGTGAAACTCAGTTTCTGGAAGTGCATGTATCGGTGGTTTGGGTGATGGAATTTGGGGAGCGCGACTAGCAGAAACAAACAGATGAGATGCTTGTTTACTATATTCTTGACGAAGATAGCGAGCAAGTTCAAAACTGAGTAAACCACCCATACTATGACCGAAAAAAGCAAATGGCTTGTCTAAATATGGGAGGATAATGGGAGCGATCGCACTAACAAGGGGTTCAATTCGCGTAAATGGAGTTAATTTGATCTGCGTTCCCCTTCCAGGAAGTTCTACAAGACAGATTTCTATTTTTTGAGATAATCTGGAAACCCATGGACGAAACATTGCCGAGCTACCACCTGCGTAGGGAAAGCAAAATAATCTTGAGTCAGCTTCAGGATTTGGCTGAGGTCGTATTACCCATGAGTTAAATTGATGTTTAGTTATCATCAGTTTCTCCAGTTGATTTTTCCAGGTTAGATTCATCCAAATGAGGAGCATCTAATCTACCAGTTTGAATTAGATAGGATAAAAATCTATCAAATAAGTTCTTATTTACAGGTGGACATTTAATATTAGTTTCCTTCAAACTATTAAGGGTATTTTCACAGTCAAATTGAAGAGTTAAAGATGTAGCATCTGGGTCTGGTTCTTTCGACCAAAAAGGAACAAGGGGGTGCAAAGCGTTATCTGGAGATTGGCTAACAATAATCCGTAATTCTTCTCGCCACTCTGTACCAGGAATTTCTCGCAATTGATAACCACATGAACGTACCCAATTAATAATTTCATTCAAAGGGGCAGGATTCAAATTAATTAAGTGAAAAGCTTTGCCTAAAGATTCTTTTTGTTGAGATAAATGCACAATTGCCTTAGTCACAAAATCTACAGGAATTAAATTGATCATTTCCTCCCCTTGAGGAACACTTCCTAATTGAATGCAACCTTTGAGCATTCTAAAGGTGTTATCGCTAACATTCCCAACTCCAGTTTCACTATGCCAAATAATCCGTCCTGGTCTGTAAATACAAATAGGCAACCCGCGATCGCGTGCGGCATTTATCAGCTTTTCTGCAACCCATTTACTCTGAGCATAACCTGTATCTATAATTTCTTCGGGATTAATGACATCACTTTCTCTAACTATCTTGGCTCCCGAACCGACGTTTGGAGAAATCGCGTTAGTAGTGGAAATAAAATTTACTGGCTTAATTTTAATTTGACTAGCTAAACGCAAAATTTCTTGTGTTCCCAAAACATTAGTCGGTTTCAAAACAGAATAGGGGTACACAAAGTTAACCATTGCCCCGTTATGATAAATTATATCGATCTCACTTGCTAGGGTTGTAAATTCTGCTGCGGTTAGTCCTAACAGCGGTTGCGATAATTCTCCCACTACAGGTACAATTCGAGAACTGAAGGATTCCTGCCATAAAGAATAAGTTGTTAAACAACTGTAGATTTTTTGTTTTGCTGTTTCTGAATTAACTGCCCGTACTAAACAGTAGATATCTGCCTGAGTTTTTTGCAAAAGTTCAGCTAATAAAAATGAACCCAAAAAGCCTGTAGCACCAGTTAATAAAATCGCTTTTGGTTTTGCGGTTGACCAAATAAATGGTGTTTTTGGTAAAATCGTTGGGTCTAAAACTGCTTCCGCATTTAGATCGATGCGGGAAGAAATCGCTTTGACATCACCCGTCTTGAGGGCAATTTCGATTCGTTCCGCAAGTCCGGCAACGGTAGGTGTTTCAAACAACATACTCAAAGGCAAGTTAATTTGAAAAGCCTCGCGGACTCGAACTACAAGTTGAGTTAGTAGTAAAGAATGTCCTCCTAATTCAAAAAAATTATCTACAACACTGACGCGTGCTAAATTCAAAAGTTCTGCCCAAATTCCGGCTAATACTTTTTCTACAGCAGTGCGAGGAGCAATAAATTTTTGTTTGAGTTCCCCTACAACTGGTATTGGCAAAGCTTGGCGGTCTATCTTCCCATTAGCCGTCAGTGGCAAAGATTTAAGTAGAACAAATGCAGAAGGGAGTATGTATTCAGGTAATTTTCCTTGTAAGAAGCTACGTAATTCGCTTGTATGATGATTAAGCGATCGCTTACTTTGAGCAACAACGTAAGCTACTAAGCGCTGATCTCCCGGTGTATCTTCTCTCTGTATGACTACAGTCTGGGCAATATCTGGGTGCTGGTGTAATACTGCTTCAATTTCTTCTAATTCAATTCGGTAGCCTCTAATTTTGACTTGATGATCAATTCTGCCCAAAAACTCGATATTCCCATCTGGTAAGTAACGGGCTAAATCTCCTGTTTTATACAGCCGTGTTTGAGGGTTTAGACTAAAAGGATTAGGAATAAACTTTATTTGTGTTAGTTCAGGATGATGTAAGTAACCCCGTGTCACTGGAGCACCCCCGATATACAGTTCACCCTTGACTCCAATTGGAACTGGTTGCAGATAGCAATCTAACAAGTAAGTCTGCGTATTGGCAATGGGGCGACCTAGTGGTACTGTTGCTGATTTATATTGATAGCCATCTGGTTGCAATTGATAGGTTAGCACACCGACTGTTGCTTCTGTCGGTCCATAGTGGTTGATGATTGTGCATTCGGGGTCTAATTGCTGAATTTTTTTGATTAAATTCCAACTGGCTGCTTCTCCTCCTAAAATTAATCTTTGTTGAGGTAAAATTGACCGACTAGGAACAGATGTAAGTATGGCTTCTAGATGGGAGGGTACTATTTTTAAACAGTCGATGGAATGACTGCTGAAATAGTCAATCAGTGCTTCGGGGTCGGTAGCGCGTTCTTTGCTAATTATATGTAGACAACCACCCGTGGAAAGGGCAGGAAAGATTGCTGTGTTGCCTAAATCAGCAGCTAGAGTTGAAACCATCGCAAAACTGGCAGCTGATGGTAAATTTAGACGTTCAATAATACCATCAAGATAATTTAGTAACTGCCGATGCTCAACTGCGACACCCTTGGGTTGACCTGTAGAACCAGAAGTGTAAATGACATAAGCTAAGTTGGCAATGGTAATATCTGTATGGGGACTTTGTTCGCTTTCAGACGCGATCGCATCTTGGATTTGATCTAAGCAAACTACTTGAATTGCTTCTAGTGCAAGTTCTGTTGCTAAATCCTGTTGAGTTAAGAGAATTTGTGCTTGTGCATCCTGCAAGCGCAATGATAAATTCTCCACTGGTAAATCTGGATCTAGGGGTACGTAAGCACCACCAGCTTTGAGAATCGCCATTAGGGCAACCATTATATTAAGCGATCGCTCCATATAGATTCCCACTAATACTTCTGCTTGAACCCCCATTTTTTGCAGGTAATGTGCTAACTGATTCGAGCGAGCATTTAATTCTGCATAAGTTAGTTTTTGTTCTTCACATCTAACGGCAATATTATTAGGTGTGCGTAATACTTGTTCGGCAAATAGCTGATGGAAACATTTATTTGCCACAATTTCCGATAAGTCTACTTGGGGATGATTGAATGCGGCTAATAATTGCTGGCGATCGCTTTCATTTAATATTTCTAATTGCTCTATACTCTTATCAGGATTATTAACTGCACTTCTGACTAAATTCTGAAAATATCTCGCTAAAAGTTCAACATTTTCTGTACTAAACAAATTTACATCATAATGAAATGTTGCTGTCAAATAATTAGGTTGGTGATAGCAGGAAAGGTTAATTTTGAACCGCTCATTACAAGCAAAGCATTTATTAATGAAAAATCTAATTTCTTGCGCTTGATAATTGGTTTTTCCCGTCTGAAAATCGAAGCAAAATGGCAAGTAAACATTATCGGTATTACTATCTAATGATTCTACCCCATTTTCCCAGGTAAAATAATCTTCCCATTCTTCTGCAAGTTCTACCGATTGGTCAACTAATGATAATAATTGTGAAAATGATCGGGTTTTTTCTAAATTTGTGGAAATGGGTAAATATTTAGTCATTAGTCCGATGACAGTTTTTAACTCTTCGTATTTACGACCATCCGCAGCAATACCAATAATTATACTGGTATCATCTATAAATCTTCCTAATAAAATTTGCCAACAACTAAGTAGGAAACAAGAAACTGATGATTTATATTTGGAAACTACTGTTTCTATTTGGGCTAGTAAATCAGAATCAATTTTCCATTCATAGCAATCGACTTCAAATTGCTGATTACCATTGGATTGATTCTCAAAAGGTATTGAAACTCTAGATAATTTAGATAAATCATATTTTTGCCAATATTCTTTGCCTTCCTCTGTATCTTGTAGTAGTTCATTCTGCCATTCAGAAAATTGCACATATTGAATAATTTCATCATCCTGAGTTAAGAATTTAACTTTTAAGCAAGTATCGTAACACTGACTAATTTCTTGAACTAGATTTTTGATAGAATAGCTATCCGCAAAAATCGCTGGCAGAGTTATCAGCAATATACACTCATTGACTGATAACCTAATTAAACAGGAGCGTAGCGGCGAACCTGAATCTAAATTTGCACAATTTAACTTTTCTTGTTCACGCAAAGATGCAACTTGATGTGCTTGTTGTGAAGATACGCGATCGCTTAAATCAATTTCTTGCCAAATTAGGCATCCTTGAGTAGAAATTTTCTGTACTGGGGTTTTGATTCCAGGTATTTTAATAAAATTAGTCCGGAGAATTTCCTGTCGTTCAATAACTAATTCTAAAGCAGATTTTAAGATATTTGCATATAGATTACCGGTGATAGATATATCAGCTTGAACATAGTAAGCTTGGCTATTTTTTTGCAAATACCACACCCGTTTTTGTTGCGGTGAAAGACGAAAAGCATTAATAACTTGATCTTGTAATTGCATTTTGTTCAATCTCCTAAATTGTTATATCTTTACTATTGACAATTTCACCCATCGCCACAACAATTTTTCGCTTACCCATATATGGATTCCGTGCATGAGCCGTTAGCATATTATCCAGCATCAAAATATCTCCTTTTTGCCAAGTAAAAGTAACCTCAGCTTGCTTATATACTGCGCTTACTTTCTCAATTACAGATTCTTCAATTTGGGAACCATCCCCGTAATAAACATTACGGGGAAGATGATCTTCTGCAAATAACGACAACAGAGATGCCCGTACTGATTTATCTAAATAAGAGATATGATGTAACTGAATTTGATTAAAAAACACCCATTCACCCGTCTGAGGATGTTTAGCGATCGCTTGGCGAATTTCTCTCGTTTTTAGACCTCCATCTGGTTGCCATTCCCATTCAATTCCATTTTCATAACAGAATTTTTCCACTAATGATTTATCACTAGTGTGAAAAAAGTTTTGCCAACTCACATCTAACCCATCTGTGTAATTGCGGACATACATTAATCCTTTCTTGGCAAATTTTTCTTTTATTTCCTCATCCAGTAATTGATAAACTTGGCGACAATCAACCATTGGTGTCTCTCCCCCTGCCTCTGCTGGTTGTACACAGTAAAACCAGATTTTCATGGGATATCTATGCATGTGAGAGCTTTCATTATGGAATAAGATTCCTTGATCTGCTGGATAAGGAGTGGAACCGTAGATCTTTCCACCTAAACCTTCACGGGGTAAATCACCATATTCACCGAATAATTCCGGACAAATCGCTTGTGCAATATTTTCAAAATCAGATACAGAATTTATGTTAAATCCTCGAAACAGAATTGCACCATGTTTAGATAAATTATTTTGAATAAATTCTCGGTTATTTTTAGCCCAATCGACGACATCGAGGTCAGATACATTGGGTTGGCAAACCAAAGGTAAAGTTTCCCCCGACTGAAGATAATCAGTTTTGACTAATTCTGCTGGAGTTAAGCTAATAGCTTTGGGTTTAAGTGTTTTGAATTTTTGGAAATTACTAGACTGACGTTTTGTTTTTTCACGAATTTGTTGGTTGATCTCTTCTGGGGTCAGCATTTCTAAAGTACTAATTGTTGTATCGGGTTGGTTAACAATACTAGTAAGAAGAGTTTCAAAATGTGCAGAAAAACGTGCGATCGCGCTTTCATCAAACAAATCTGTTTTGTATTTCCAACTCAGAGAAATCTGGTCTTCTATTTCAACTGCAAATAAAACTAAATCAAACTTTGACTGCTCATCTTCAATTTCTAGAGGCTGTAATTTGATATCAGTAAGGATGATTTCTGTAGTTGGTGTATTCTGTAAAACAAATAAGACTTGAAATAAAGGTGTTTGCTGTAAATCTCGCTCAGTTGTTAACTCTTCAACCAGCTTTTCAAAAGGTAAATCTTGGTGAGCATAAGCTTGCAGTGTGACTTCGCGCACTCGCTGCAACAACTCCCGAAAACTGGGATTACCTCGCATATCTGTCCGTAAAACCAACAGGTTAATAAAAAAACCAATTAGTAGTTCTGTTTGGCTTTGTGTCCGATTAGCAATATCTGTACCGACAACAATATCATCTTGATGAGTATAGCGATAAAGTAAAGTTTGTAAACCAGCCAGTAAAGTCATAAACAAAGTCACATTTTCCTGGCGACTCAGTGCTTGAATTTTTTGTGATAAATCAACAGATAATTCAAAGTTGTAACTTGCACCCTGATAAGTAGTAGAATTTGATAGCGATCGCTGAATCGGTAAATTTAATATTGGTAAATTACCACCTAATAATTGCTCTTTCCAATAGGTGAGTTGAGTTTCTAACACTTCTCCCTCTAACCATTGTCTTTGCCACACAGCAAAGTCAGCATACTGAATTGGTAAATCTGGTAATGGATTACTTTTACCAGTACAAAAAGCCTCGTACAAAACAGTGAGTTCCTTAACTAAAACTCCCATCGACCAGGCATCAGATATAATGTGATGTATTGTCAGTAGTAAAACGAATTCTGTTTGACTTAATTTTATTAATTTGACCCTTAATAATGGACAACAAGTTAAGTCAAAAGCCTCCAGTTTTTCTGATAGTGCAATTTGTTTAACTCGCTCTAATTGCTCTGTATCTGTGAGTGACTCTATATCTATGATTGTTAATGGCAGATTCACAGCAGGAACAATAATTTGAATTGGTTGTCCTTCGATTTCCCCAAAACTAGTTCGCAAAATTTCGTGTCTTTGGATAACCTCATTTAAACTCTTTTCCAGTGCAGCTATATTAACCAATCCGCTTAAACTTACAGGAACAGAAATATTATAGAGAGGACTATTGGGTATTAATTGACTCAGAAACCACAACCTTTGCTGTGCAAAAGATAAAGGTAGTTTTTGCTCACGGGAAACAACTTCAATCGGTGGGTATACGGAATCACTATTTGCATACTGCTTATAAATAATATCCGCCAATCCTGCTATAGTGGGTGATTCAAACAAAGCGCGTAATGGAACCGTAAACTTAAGTTCATCCCGCACCCGTGACATAACTTGAGTCGCTAACAGCGAGTGTCCACCTAAATTAAAGAAATTATCTTCGATTCTGATCCCTTTAACATTTAGAATTTGTGACCAAATGACCTCTAGCTTTTCCTCAATCTGGTTACGTGGTTTGGTATATTTAGTTAATGTCTCTAATTGATTGGTATCCGGTACAGGAAGCGATTTTCTATCTACTTTTCCATTGGGAGTTAGTGGTAAATTATCCAACAGCATAAAGGCTGAGGGAATCATATAGTTGGGTAATTTTGATTGTAAAAATTGACGCAGGTTAAAAATTAATTCAGAAGTATCAACAGCATCTTTATAAATAATATAAGCTACTAAAATTCTATTTTCTGCGATATCTCCCCTTGCAATTACTACAGCTTCTTCCACTCCACTAAAATTTCGGATAGTTGCTTCAATTTCTCCCAACTCAATCCGGAAACCCCGTAATTTAACTTGATGATCAATTCGCTCAATATACTCAATTGTCCCATCGGCTAAGTAACGAGCTAAATCACCTGTTTTATACAAAGTTTTAGATGATTCATCAGCTAAATTAGTAGAAATAAATTTTATTTGAGTTAATTCTGGTTGGTTTAAATAACCGCGTGCTAATCCAGCACCACCAATATGTAACTCACCTACAACCCCAATTGGAACTGGTTGTAAATATTGGTCTAAAATATAGATTTGTGTGTTCGCAATGGGGCAACCAATCGACACTAAAGATTTAGTAGATAAATTATCAGCTTTGACTTGATAAATAGTTGACCAAATAGTTGTTTCTGTCGGACCATATAGATTCCATAGTGAATTACCTTTTGCTAGTAACTGCTTTGCCAAATCAGAAGCTAAACCCTCCCCACCACAGAGAATTTTTAATTGGGAACTACCCATCCACCGTGATGCTAATAGCATCCGCCAAGTTGCTGGTGTTGCCTGCATGAGAGTTGCACCTGTATGGGTGAGATACTGACTCAATAGTTCACCGTCCATTGTGATTTCTCGGCTAGCCAATATCAGACGTGCGCCGCAAATTAAGGGTAAATATAACTCTAATGCGGCAATATCAAAAGAAATGGAGGTGACAGCCAAAACTGTATCAGATGCAGTTAATCCCGGCTGATGTCGCATTGATTGTAAAAAATTGACAACACTAGCGTGAGTAATTTCCACAGCTTTAGGTTTGCCAGTGGAGCCGGAAGTATAGATTACATAGGCAATATGAGAAGAATTGAGAGGTAATATTTTGCAGGTACTAGTATTATTAACAACTTTATGCCAATCCGTATCTAGGCAAACAACTTGAGTAACATCGACACAGATGTGATGAAGTAGATGATTTTGAGTCAACAAAACCTGAACTTGAGCATCTTCGATCATCAATGCTAAGCGCTCTTGGGGATAAGTTGGATCTAGGGGTATATATGCACCACCAGCTTTGAGAATACCCAAAAGTCCCACCAGCATTTCTAAAGAACGCTCCACACAAATTCCGACTAAAGTATTTGCTGTCACTCCCAATGAATGCAGATATTGTGCTAATTGGTCAGCCTTTTGATTGAGTTCGCCGTAGGTTAGCTGTTGCTGTGGTTTCTCAGTAGTCGAACCTGAAGCCTCTACAAAAACAACGGCAACTGTATCGGGTGTTTTTGCTGCTTGCAACTCAATTAGTTGATGAATGCACAAATTATGTTGCCAATCTATTTGGGTGTGATTCCATGCAAATAGTAATTGCTGTTGTTCTGCCGCACTCAACAATGGCAACTCAGACAGTTTAGCTTGGGGATTAGCAACAATAGCATCAAGTAGAGTTTGGAAATGTTTCACCATGCGTGCAATCGTTGCTGACTCAAACAAGTCAGTACTGTATTCTAAATGTCCGATTAATCCGGTATCGGTTTCCGCTACAGATAAATCTAGGTCAAATTTCGCTGTGCGATCGCTATTTGCCTCTAAACTACTTAAAGTCACTCCTGGTAGTTCCAATATATGGGTAGGGGTATTTTGTAGTTGAAAGGCAACTTGAAATAATGGATGATGGTTGAGATGACGCTCTGGTTGCAATTCTTCCACTAACTTTTCAAAAGGGAAATCCTGATGACTATAAGCTTCCACAGTCACTTCCCGTACACGGGCTAATAATTCCAAAAAACTAGGATTACCTGATAAATCAGTCCGCAATACCAAGGAATTTACAAAAAAACCAATTAGCTTTTCAATCTCACCTCGGTTACGGTTGGCAATTGGTGAGCCAATACAAATATCATCTTGACCTGTATAGCGATGCAACAACACCTTAAAAGCCGCTAATAGGGTCATAAACAAAGTTACACCCTGATCACGACTGAGAGATTTTAAAGCTTGAGTTAAATCTTTGCCTACAATAAACGTCTCAGTTGCACCTCGAAAACTAGAAATAGCTGGTCTAGGTTTATCTAGGGGTAGGGACAATATAGGAATATGATTAAGTTGCTGTTTCCAGTAACTCAGCTGCTTTTCCCAAACCTCACCCTGCAACCAATTTTGTTGCCAAACGGCAAAGTCAGCGTACTGAATTGGTAATTTTGGTAAAGATGATAATTCCTCATCTGCACAAAAAACTGGATAAAGGGTAGCCAATTCATCTACAAGTAACCCCATTGACCAACCATCAGCGATAATGTGGTGTAAGGTAAATAACATCACGTATTCTTCTGGACTCAGTTGCAGTAAGTGTACCCGTAGTAATGGTCCAGATTCTAAATCAAACCCACAGGCTGACTCATGGTTAATCAATTTTTCTACTTCCTGCTGTGGAAGTGCTAACCCACTTAAATCCACTACTGGTATTGTTAAATGCAGAGATGAGGCGATTACCTGAATTGGTTGCCCTTGTTTACTTTTAAATGTAGTTCGCAAAATCTCGTGACGCTGAATAATTAAGTTCAGACTCTGCTCTATGGCTGTTATATTCAACCTACCTTGTAGTCTCACAGCCCCAGGAATATTATATAGGGGATTGCCTGGTTCTAATTGCTCGATAAACCATAGCCGTTGTTGAGCAAAGGATAAAGGAAAACAGTTAGTTTCCCGACTTTGAGGTTCAATCAAGTTCGTCGATTTTGTTTGCGCTTGTTGATTGAGTCGTTGCAGCAGCAGCTCGCGTTTTTCAGGGGAAAGGGCAGCAATTCGTTTGTTAATATCACTCATTTGTTATACCTAATTAGCTGTTTAACTGTATTTCTGCTTCTTATGCATCCTCTAGTTCTGCCAACATTTGCTCTAATAGTTTTTCATCCGTTTGATCGATTTTTTCTTGAGCAACCAAGGTCGCTAATTCGGCAATAGTCGGTGTAGCAAACAACTGACGTAAAGATAATTCCACTCCCAACGCGCTATACAACCGTGAAGTGACTTGCGTTAACAGCAGAGAATGTCCCCCCAAGTCGAAAAAATTATCATGTATCCCAACTTGCTCTAATCCCAATACTTCAGCCCAAATTTCTGCTAAGGCTTTTTCCACTACAGTTTCAGGTGGTACAAATGTTGCTTCTAACTCTGGTCTAAGTTGTTCTGGTGCAGGTAATGCTTGACGGTCAACTTTACCATTAGCAGTCAATGGTAATACTTTCAAAATTACAACCGCTGATGGCACCATGTACTCAGGTAGCATCTGTGCAACAAAATCACGTAAGTCGCTAGATTTTAGCTGTGTGTGGGAATAGGGTACAACATACCCCACTAAGCATTGATTGCTAACGCCGTCTGCACGGAGTAGAACTACAGCTTTTTGCACCTCTGGATGTTGAGTTAGCACTGCTTCAATTTCTCCTAACTCAACGCGAAAGCCTCTAATTTTTACTTGCTGATCGGTGCGTCCTAAATACTCAATGTTTCCATCGGACAAGTACTTAACAATATCTCCAGTTTTATACAATTTTGCTGATGGCTGTTGGCTAAAAGGATGATTAATAAACTTTTCGGCTGTCAATTCTGGACTATTTAGATAACCTCTAGCTAAACAAGCGCCACCAATATATAACTCCCCCGGTACACCGCAGGGTACAAGCTGTAGCTGTGAATCTAAAACATAAACCTGGATATTTGCTAACGCTTTTCCTAAAGGTACAGTTGCAGAGTTTGAATCAATCTGTTTAACTTGATAAGTTAGTACCCCGACAGTTGTTTCGGTAGGTCCATAATGATTAAAAATCTGGCAATTTGGAGCCAAGTTTTGAATATTTTTAATTAACTCCCAAGTACAAGCTTCTCCCCCTAAAATTAATCGTGTTTTTGGTAATAAATCTTGAGCGGATGAAGAAGTTAATAATGCTTCCAAATGCGACGGTACAATTTTGAGGCAGTCGATTGGATGCTCACGGCAATAATTAGCTAAGGCTTGTCCATTGGTAGCCTGTTCTGTCGAGATTAGGTGCAAGCAACCACCACTGCACAAAGATGGAAAAATAGCTGTGTTACCTAAATCAGCTGCCAAGGTGGAGACTAATGCGAAGCTAGAATAATTTGGCAATTCTAATTTTTGTTGAACACTGTGCAGATAATTGAGAATTTGCCGATGCTCTATGGCTACACCTTTGGCTTTACCAGTAGAACCAGAAGTATATATGACGTAAGCTAAATTTTCTGTGGTGACGTTGCTGTGGGGATTTTCTGAACTTTGGCTAATAATATTGTCACCGACTGTATCTAAACAAACCACAATGGGGGCGCTAAGTGTAGAGTGCTGCTGACAAATAATAACGTTGTTTGTTAACAATATCTCTGCTTGAGCATCTGCCAATCGTTCCTGTATGTTGCCTGTGGGGAAACTGGGGTCTAATGGTAGATACGCAGCACCTGCTTTGAGAATCGCCAGAATCGCTATGATGGCATCCATTGAGCGCTCTAAGCAGATGGCAACGATGGTTTCTGGCTTGACTCCTAATTTTTGCAGGTAATGAGCAAGTTGATTGGCACGGGTGTTGAGTTCGGCGTAGGTGAGTCGTTGATTGTTGTAGACAAGGGCGATGTTGTTTGGTGTCGATTGTGCTTGTGTGGCAAAGAGTTGGTGGATTAGCTGATCTTGGGGAAAATCTGTGTGGGTGTTGTTAAACTCGTGTAGTAATTGCAAGCGATCGCATTCTGTGAGAATGTGTAAATGACTGATATTGGCTTCGGGATGAGTAACAGCACTTGTAATTAGTTGTTCAAACTGGGCTGCTAAATTTTGAATGTTTTCAGCCACAAATAAATCGCCATGATAATAAAAATCTAGTTGAAGATTACCTTGCTTATACAGACAAGATAGCCTCAACTTAAATTTATCTAAGCATGTGTTGATTCCCTCGATATACCAGTTATTTATTGGTAGATTTATATCTTGGAAATCATAACCTAATAAATACTCTTGATGATTATTTTCCCAGTTGTAATATTCTTGCCATTGGTACGCCTGCTGACTATTCTCTGCAATCTGCTTTAAAACATCATTAAATGTCTGGTTTATTTCTAAGGCTACTTGACAAGGTAAGTATTTAGCTAGTAGTCCGACTGCACATTCTAATTCTTGATACTTTCTACCATCGAAACAGGTGCTAACGATTAGTTGACGATGACCAGTTATTTTCCAAAGTAGAATTTGCCAACAAGCAAGTAGAAAGTTATCAAGTGAGGTGGAATTTTTTTGTAAGAAAATGTTGA
Source organism: Calothrix sp. PCC 6303 (assembly GCF_000317435.1). Taxonomy (NCBI): domain Bacteria; kingdom Bacillati; phylum Cyanobacteriota; class Cyanophyceae; order Nostocales; family Calotrichaceae; genus Calothrix; species Calothrix sp. PCC 6303. The sequence continues at coordinate 3,098,708 of NC_019751.1, read as the reverse complement.
TATTTTCTTGGAGATGGGGATTTAGAGTTAAAGTGATAGATTGCTGATTATAGCTTTTAATTTCGTGACTTTGTTTTTCTCCAGGTAGTTGAATATGAATATTTTTATCTAGATTTTTTTGTTGCCAATAAGTTTGAGTTTTTTCTGCATCGGCTGTAGTCAATAATTCATTTTGCCATGTTGCAATATCTACATATTGCAAAGGCTCCTCGGTAATTTCTTGGCTGTGTAAATAGTTGCTGTAAGTAAGATTAATTTCGCTGATGATATTTTTTTCAGAAACAACATCCCCACATAGCGCAGATAACTTTATCAACATTATGTGTTCTGATGGAGAAAGCATTAATAAATATATATATAAATAAGAATCTGATTCTAAATCAAAGGTTATTTTTTCTAACTCTTGAAAAATGTCTGCATGTTTTAGTTTTTTTGCTGGCGAATCTAAGTTACTTAAATTAAATTCCTTGTAAAATAAGAGATTTTCAGAATTAATAACTTGCAAAGGTTCTGTTAGTCCAGGTAGATTTTGAAAACTTGTGCGGAGTATCTCATGACGATTAACAACTTGAGTAGCGGCTGATTTGAAAAGATCCCGATTTAAATCTCCGGTTATCTTGACGGATAATTGAACATGATAATGTTGATGAGGATCGCTTTCCTGTAATTTACATATATATCTTTGTTGAGGTGATAATTGATAACCTTCAATGGATGTGAGGGAATTTTCGAGATTAAGTTCTTGCATGTTATTTATCTGAATATAGTTATTTTAATTCGCTATAGCTACAGGGTTCAGCCATACCAACAATGACCTGACGATTACCCTGAAATGGTTTGCGTCCGTGGGCTACTAAAATATTATCTAATAGTAAAATATCACCGGAATGCCAAGGAAATATGATTGTTTCTTGGTTATAAGCAGCCCGGATTTCTGCAAGTGTTTCTGGTTGAATGGAAGAACCATCACCGTAATAAGTATTATGCGGTAAATCTGCTTCCAAAAATTCTGATAATAATGCTTTGCGAATGGTAGGTTCTAAAGTGGTGACATGAAAAAAAGCAGCATGATTAAACCAAACTGTTGCACCTGTAATTGGGTGTTGAATTATTGCTGGTCTAACTTGACGGGTTCTCAGCCTATCTCCTTGTTTCCATTCATATTCAATCTCATTATTTAAGCAATAATCTTCGACAACAGCTTTATCTGTGGTTTGAAAGACGTTTTGCCAAGATAATCCGAATCCGTCATTATAATTGCGAACATATAAAACTTTTTTGTGAATAAACCGTTCGCGTGTTGGTAAGGAAATACTCTCCAAAATCCTTTGACAATCTGCAATTGGTGTTTCTCCTCCCTCTAAGGCAACTGTTAAGCAGCAAAAGTAAATTTTTTTGGGAAAAATCTGACAATAGGTACTTTCACTATGAAGAAAAATACTTTGTTCTGCTGGATAATCTGTTGAAGTATATATTTTTTCAGCCACCTCATGACGAGGGGAAGAACGGTCATAATAACTGATTGGTTTTGTTTTTGATGTAACTTGAATGAATTGCTCTAATTGATGGGCAGAAATAATATTAAAGTCACGGAAGAGTAGGGCTTTATGTTTAATTAGCATTTCTTGGATTATTTCTTGATTCTGACTAACCCAATCAATTAGATTAACGTTGGCTACAGCAGGTTGAACTATCAAAGGGATATGTTGTCCATTTGGAAAATAGCTCGTCTTAATTAATCCTGCTGAGGACAATTTCAAAGATTTACGGTTGATTCCTAAACTTTTGAAACTCAATTTTTGGGTTTCTTGATTATTCATGGTTGTAAACGGTGAAAGGACTGACGTTTAATGTTTTTCAATTTCTGAAGATTGGCAACTTCTAATTCCTTCGCTTCTAAGTGTTTCTGAGTTTTTATTACTTGAGCAAAGTTAGCTGATATGGCATCTATTTTAATATCAGGTGTAGCTATAACCTGACTTATTAGTGTTTTGAAATTAGCAATCATGGAAGTAATTGTATCGGCAAAAAACAAATCAGTACTATATTCAAAACAACCACTGATTCCCATTGATGTCTCTTCTAGGAATACTCCCAGATCATATCTAGTTGTGTTTTCATGAAGATCCAAAGCTTCTAAAGTTAAATTTGGTAATTCTAAGGCTCCTAATGGATAATTTTGCAGAACAAACCAGACTTGAAATAAGGGTAGATGATTTTGATAACGCTCTGGTTGAAGTTCCTCAATAATTTTTTCAAATGGTAAATCTTGGTGTGTGTAAGCACCTAAAGTAACTTCTCGTACCCGCGCTAAGATTTCTCGGAAACTGGGATTATTAGATAAGTCTGTGCGTAAAACTAGGGTGTTGATAAAACAGCCAATTAGTTTTTCTAGCTGAGGACGATTGCGGTTAGCAATGGGAGAACCAACTCGGATATCAACTTGCCCCGAATAGCAGTAGAGTAAAGTTTGAAAAGCTGCTAATAGAGTCATAAACAAAGTTACACCCTCTTGTTGGCTAAGTATTTGCAACTGTTGAGTTAAATTTAGGGGTAGTAAAAAGTTTTCTTTTTGACCTTGATGGCTAAGTTGAGCAGGACGAGGTTTATCTGTGGGCAACTGTAAAAGTGGTAAATTTTGTCCTAGTTGCTTACGCCAATAATCTAATTGTCTGTGTAATTCTTTCCCTTGTAACCATTGATGTTGCCATGCAGCAAAATCAACGTATTGTATTGGTAAATCTGGTAATGGTGAGGCTTTACCTGCACAATAAGCCCCATATAATGCTGTCATTTCCTCTAGCCACACACCCATCGACCAACCATCAGAGACAATATGATGTTGGTTAAGCTGGAGTATATATTCTGTGGTATCTAGGCATATTAAGGTGACTCGTAGCAATGATCCTTGAGCTAAATCGAAAGGTTGTTTAGCTGCTTGGGTGGCAATTGCGATCGCTTGTGCTTCTCGTTGCTGTTGATTAGGTTCCCGTAGGTTGATTACTGCTAGATCGACATTCACCGAAGAAGCGATCGCAATTCGAGGTTGTCCTTGGAATACAGGGAATGTAGTGCGTAAAACTTCGTGACGACGAACAATTTCGTTGATGCTTTGTTCTAATGCGGGGATGTTCAATTCACCACTAATTTTCAGGGTGACTGCATCGTTATAAAGTGCATCGTTTCCAGCTAATTGAGATAAAAGCCACAACCTTTGTTGAGCAAAGGAAAGGGGCATTTCTCCATCCCGTTTGACTGGTTGGAGTGGTGGTGTTTGGAAACCTTGCTGTGTCTTGATTTCTGCCTCAATCGAGGTGGATAAGTCGGCAATTGTGGGTGATTCAAATAAACAGCGTAAGGGTAACTCAATCTTAAATGTTTCGCGGATACGGGATATTGCTTGAGTCGCTAGGAGTGAATGTCCCCCCAAATCAAAAAAGTTATCCTCAAGGCTAATGTGTGCGATACCCAGTACTTGACTCCAGATTCCTGTCAGAATCTCTTGGATCGGGGTACGTACTGATGTCTCTTTTGTTATAGAATCAAATTTGCCAAAGTCGGCTTTTGGTAGGCTTTTTCGGTCTAGTTTGCCGTTTGCTGTCAGAGGTAAAGTATCTAATAGTACAAATGCCGACGGTACCATATATTCAGGTAATTTCGACTTGAGGTACTGACGCATTTGTGGAATGACTTCACGCGCTACCCTTTCTTGGAGGGGATTATTAGCATAGTTATGTAACGGACGTTCAGGATTCAAAAATGCAGAAGAACCGAATCCAATTTTTTCGTCAGTTCGTCGTCGCTGCAATAGCACATCATAACTGCCGTCTTCATAAGCCGCAGACCAACTGATGTCAACAAGGTAATTTAGCTTGATCCCCAATGTCCATAATTCCTCAGGATCAATTCCCCCTGAAGCAACCATTTTCAAATGAGAACGAATTTCTCCTACTGTTGCCAACTGAGGTTCTTGGTGCAGTAACTGTATAGCCTTAACCGTCGTTGTCAAGCGTGAGTTGGGTATGCGACGTAACGCGATCGCTTGCGGCTGGGTTGACTGTAGCCACTGAGTGAGAGTTTCCAGTGTAAATTCCTGCTGTTGCCAATCTAGCCAATCAATTTCAGGTGCATTAATTTCTTGGGGCTGAAGATGAAGAATTACGTCATAACGAAACTGAGTTAATTCATTATGGTCACGTCCCCGCTTTGGTTGAACTTCGACGTGGGCAATTTGGGGTAAATACTTGGGTAGAGCCAGGAAAAAGTCAGGAGCGATCGCTAATTCTTCTTCTTGAGCAATCCGTTTTTGCACTTGCTGTTGTAATGTCGCAGATGGCAAAGAATCGGGTGCAGAATGTAGTACAACTGCGGTATGAAATGCTGCTAACAAGGGTAAGCTACGCACATCACCAATGAAGATACTTCCCCCCGGTTTTACTAAATCCACAGCACCCCTGATAACACTCAATAGGTAATCAATACTGGGGAAATACTGAATCACAGAATTAATAATTACCGTGTCATAACTTGCTGCTTCTAAACCAGCAAAATCATCAGCCATTCTCTGACTCAAAGACACTTGTGGAAGATGATGCTCTGGAATTTGCAGTACATTCTGGATGTACTTGAGAGCACCTTGAGAAAAGTCTGTACCTTGGTAGTGAGAACAGTGGGGAGCAATTTTAAATAGAAGCAAACCTGTACCACAGCCAACTTCTAATACTCGCTGTGGTTTGAGGGAGAGAATACGCTCCACTGTGTGATCTACCCAATTACGCATTTGCTGGGCTGGGATGGGCAAATCTGTGTAGCTGCTGTTCCAACCAATAATATTAAATTTCGGGTCTGGAAGGGTTGCAATTTGTAGGTAATTATCGGCTTCAGATTCATAGACTATCTGCCATTGAGATATTTGCTCAATTTCTAGTTGCATTTCAGTCCCTTGATATTGGGGATTTTGAACAACATAAGCAATTAAGCGTTTTTCTCCCTGGGAATCTGCTTGAGCTAAAACGGCAGTGGTTGCCACCCCTGGGTGTTGATTTAAGGTTGCTTCAATTTCTCCTAACTCAATGCGATAACCTCTGATTTTGGCTTGGTAGTCTAGCCGACCGAGAAATTGAATATTGCCATCCTCTAACCAACAAGCTAAGTCTCCAGTTTTATATAGGCGTAGTTTTCCACCGTAGGTATCGCTTGGACAATTAGTAAAGGGGTGGAGAATAAATTTTTCGGCTGTTAATTCGGGACGGTTGAGGTAACTTACTGCTAATCCAGCACCACCTATATATAATTCACCTGGCACACCAATGGGTACGGGTTGTAAATGGGAATCTAAAATATAAAGCTGGGTGTTGGCAAAGGGACGACCAATAGGTACTAGACGTTGGCTGGGCAAATCTTCTGTTGTTTCAAAGTAGCAGCTATCAATTGTGGCTTCTGTGACTCCAAAGGAGTTAATTAGGCGAGTTTTGGCACCACAAAAACTGCGAAATTTCATGTATTCTGAGCCGTACCAACTGTCAGAACCACAAATTAGTAATCGCATAAAGTCGAGACTTTTTCCGGTTTGTTCTAGATATTGGACTAAGTTTCGCAAAACTGCTGGTACAAATTCGCCACAATCTACTTTTTCTTGCAGCATCAGTTCATAGAGTTTTTGTGGTTCTAGGAGGAATTCACGGGGACAAAGAACCAGTTTCCCCCCCGAACACAAAGCCCGGATTAAATCTCCTGAACAGACATCAAAGGCAAAACTAGCCATTTGTAGGTGAGTGCTGGTGGAAGAACTGAGTTGATAAGCAGCTTCCCAAGCATAGAAGGCGTTGATTAAGCTACTATGTTGCACCATTACACCCTTGGATTTGCCAGTAGAACCAGAGGTGTAGATCACGTAAGCCAAGTCTTGAGGATGGATAGGGGTAATTTTGTTGGCAGTAGCTTGCCAATCGACATCCAAACACAACACTTGCAGATTTTGGATCTCAGAAATCTTCTCTGAAACTTGCGTTTGAATCAACAATATTTGTGCTTGAGCATCTTCTAGCATAAACACCAAACGCTCAGTTGGATAAGCTGGGTCTAACGGTAGATAAGCTCCCCCCGCTTGGAGAACTGCTAAGGGTGCAATTACCATATCCAGAGAGCGCTCAACACAAATTCCCACTAAAACCCCAGATGTAACTCCTACCGTTGCTAATTTTTGGGCAAGCTGATTGACTTTTTTCTGTAATTGTGCATAATTAAGTTGCTGGTCGCCAAAAACAATAGCGATCGCGTCTGGTGTCCGTAGTGCCTGTTGAGCAAATAAATCGTGAATAGATGACTGATTTGGGATGGTAGATGGATTTTGACTAAACTCGAATAATATTTGATGTTGTTCGGATGGTGTGAGTAAAGATAACTGGGATAATTGGGTGCTGGGATTTGCCACCATACCCGTGAGTAAGGTTTGTAGATGTCCTAGCATCCGCGTGATAGTTGACTTCTCAAATCGGCGCGTATCGTACCACAGATCTAACCTCAAATCTTCATCAGGTATGACTAACAGACTCAAAGCCTCGTTAGTTTTTTCAAAAGACTGCCCACTTTGTATATTTAGGCTATCCACTCCTTGCGCGATCGCGTTATCAATCGGATAGTTTTCTAAGACATAACCAATCTCAAATAAAGGTTGTCCTCTGTCTATTTCACTCCATCGCTGTACTTCTACTAGGGGACTATATTCGTACTGGATAACTTCGATTTGGTGTGATTGTAACTTTTGCAACCAAGGTATCAGTGGCGCATCTGGTGTGACTTCAATTCGCAGCGGTAAGGTATTGACAAATAGCCCTACCATAGTCTCAACTCCTGTCAATGATGGAGGACGACCAGAGGAGGTACTACCAAAAACAATATCTGATTCCCCACTATAACGACTTAAAAGTAATGCCCAAGCCCCTTGCACAAAGGTGTTGAGGGTCAGTTGATATTTTCGTCCTAACGATTGTAGAGTTGCGGTTATGTCTGCTGATAGCTTGATTCCCTGCCAATCATAATCTTCCTCTAAACTAGGTAAAATACCAGGAGCGCGGTCAATTAATACAGTTGTTGGTTTACTAAAACCTTTAAGAGTTTCGCGCCAAAAAGTCTCAGCTTGTGACAAGTCTTGTTGTTGTAGCCAAGTAATATAATCTCGATAAGGACGCGATGGTTTTAAGTCTAAATCTTGACCTAGACAAAAGGCTTGATAAAAAGCATAAACTTCTTTAAAAACCAAAGATTCAGACCAACCATCTAATAATAGATGGTGACTACTCCAAACAAATTCGTAGGTATTTTCATTCAGACGAAATAGATTTAAGCGAATCAAAGGAGCCTGGGAAAGCTCAAATCCACGTTGACGATCAGCTTGCAAAAAAGCTTTTAACTTTTGCTGTTGTTCTACAGTCGAAAAATCTCGCCAATCTTCTAAAACCCAAGGCAATTCTACTTCTTTATAAACAACTTGGTAAGGTTTTTCTAAGTCTTGCCAATAAAATCCAGTACGTAAAATTGGGTGTCTATCAACTACCTGTTGCCAAGCTTGTTTAAATGCCTCAACGCGAAAATCACCTTGTAAAGTCCAAGTAAATTGCTCAAAATATACCCCTGATTGGGGAGCATAAATGGTATGGAACAGTAGACCCTGCTGTAAGGGTGATAGTTCATAAATATCTTCTAAATTAGTTGTATTCATAAAGTTTAGTTCCCACTATTAGGCTTAAGTTTTGCGAGTAATTTATTGAAATCTTTTTGACCGATTTTTGCAGATGAAAAATCTGAAGGGATATAGCTACCGACATCGGCAGATTGACGGTGATTAATCAGCGATCGCAGTGCTTCTACAAATCCTTGAGCCAGATTTTGAATCGTATTTGAATGATATAGTTCTTGGCTGTAATTCCACTCAATTTGTAGTTTATTATTCACCACAAAACAATTGATTTCTAACAGGTGAGAACGAGTTGCTTGGGAACTTTGCTCAGAACCAATAGACTCAGGTGCTAGTGTTAAAAATTCTGGTTGCTGAGAAATTTGGTTAAATTGACCTAAGTAGTTAAAAATAACTTGTGGTCGTGGTAATTTCGCCAATTTTTGGGCAATTTCTTCTCGTCCCAGATAACGTAGTAACCCATATCCTATTCCTTGGTTGGGAATCTGACGCAATTGTTCTTTAACTACTTTAAGTTCCTGAATAATGTCATTAGTTTCACCAAAATTTAGACATACGGGAAAGATAGAAGTAAACCAGCCCACAGTACGAGATAAATCAATATCTGCAAAGATCGGCTCCCGTCCGTGACCTTCTAAATCGATTAATAGTGTATTATTTCCTGTCCAGTTAGTAAATGTTTGGGCTAAAGCAGTTAGCAATATTTCATTAATCTGAGTACGATAAGCTGAAGGCAGATCATGTAGTAAATTTTGGGTTTCAGCTTCATCTAAACTATTACATATTTGAGCAGATGATTTGACACTATTAATTCCCTGGGGAAAATCTACTGGTAAACAAGTATTTTTTTCAGGAAACTGTCTTAACCAATAGTCTAATTCTGACTCAAGTTGTGATGATTGAGCATAAGTTAATAAGGATTTTGCCCAATGTTGATAAGAAGTAGTTTTGGCAGGTAATTGAATTGTTAGTTTGTGACTAAGCTGATTGTAAGCTGTTTGAAAATCTTCTAATAAAATACGCCAAGAAACACCATCTACTAATAGATGATGAATCACAAATAGTAGACGACTGGACTGATTTTTGCCTAAATTAAACAAGGCAACTTTGACCAATGAACCTGTAGTAAGATTAAGGCTTGATTGTAATTTTTCTGCAATTAATGTAATTTCTGATTGTTGCTCTTTCGTTGAGAATGTGGATAAATCGATTTGGATGAACGGAATTTCGGTATTAGGTTGGGTGTTTACCTGTTGCCAGCCAGAATCTGTATTTGTAAACTGCGATCGCAAAACATCGTGGTGTATAAGTAACTCGTGGATAACTTGTGGTAATAATTCAGAATTAATATTTGCTGGAACTATTAATAAATTTGGTTGGTTATAGTGTTCTGGTTGAGAAAAGTTTTGTGCAAAAAACCAATGTTGAATTGGTGTCAACGGTACATTACCTGTGACTAAACCTTGTTCTGCTTCTATAGCTTCATTACTACCAACAACTGTTGCTAATTCGGCAATAGTTTGATGCTGAAATATCTGTTTAGGTGTGAGTTGTAAACCTTGCTGATTAGCTTGAGCTACAACTTGAATACTCAGAATGGAATCACCACCTAATTCAAAAAAATTGTCATAAATACCAACTGCTTCTAAACCTAAAACTTGAGTCCAAATTTGCGCTAATATTTCTTCGTTAGAACTACGGGGAGAGGTAAACTTATTTTCCCCTTTGATAGCTGTGCGCTCTGGTTTTGGGAGTGCTTTACGATCTATTTTACCATTTACAGTTAATGGTAAAGATGGCAAGATGACAAAGAATTGTGGAAGCATATACTCAGGAAATTTAGTTTGAGCAAAATTCCGTAGTTGGGAAATCAATTGTAATTCTTGTTTTTGCTGCAATGGTTGATTTGCAAAAATGCTCCAAGATTCAGGGGAAAGGGAAGTATCTGAGGCTATTTGCTGATGTTTTTCTTCTTGATGATTTGTGGAAATATTCTTTTCAAAAACAACATCATAGTTACCCTCTTGACTATTTTCTGACCAACTAATTTTGGCTGTATATCCAAATAAATCGGCGATTTGCCAAAATTCATGGGGGTCAATTCCAGTGGTTGAGATATTTGCTAATGTTGCTTTTAACTGCTCAATAGTTGTGGATTCATCTGCTGTCTTCAGTAAATCTAAAGTTTTGAGTTCTTTCGATATACGAGCATTAGAAATGTTGCTAATTTTCAGCGTCTGGGGTTGATTTTGCAGTAAATTTTGGATATCTGCAACCAAAAATTTTTCTTGCTGCCAATCTAAGTAAATTTGCGATTCTGGTTGATAATTTCGCTGTCCTAAATTGAGAATGACATCGTACTTAAATTGTGTGAGTTCGTTATGATGACAACCTCCTTTTAATTGTATTTGAACATCACTAATTTGAGGAAGATCCTGCTGCAAATTCGAGAAAAATTTTGGCGAAATTACCAACTCATTCTCTGCTTGTAAGGACTCTTGAATTCGTTTTTTAAAATCAATTAAATTCAAATCAGATGGAGCTTGATATAGCTGCACTCCCGCGTGAAAAGCTTCTAAAAGTTGCAAGCTACGTACACCACCCAGAAAAATACGACCCCCTGGTTTTAAGATACTAACTGCATGTTCTAGGACAGTGACTAAATAATCGATACTGGGGAAATTCTGAATAATTTCATTCAGGATAATAACATCAAAGTCTTTTTGTTGTATCTCTGTTAAGTTATGAGCTATCCCTTGAATTAAAGAGACTTTTGATAATAATTCTGGTTGACGTTGGCTCAATAATTGTTGTAAATACTCTAAAGCAGTTGCAGAAATATCTACACCACAGTAATGTTGACAGTGAGGGGCAACCCTAGACAAAATTAAACCTGTACCACAACCAATTTCTAAAACATGCTGTGGTTGCAGTGCAAGAATACGTTCAACTGTATTTTCTACACATTCAATAATTTCTGCTGCTGGTAAAGGTTGATTTGTATAGCGACTTGTCCAAACTCTTAAGTTAATTGAAGGGTCTTGTTCCGAAAATTGCCAACTGTAAAATTGATCATAAAGTATTTCTAAATCGGAGATGTACTCAGTTTCAAAATGATGATTATTTGGCGATTTTGGCACGACGTAAGCAACTATTTTTTTGTCATTAGTTAGATCCTCTCGTGTGATCACAACCGTATCTTGTACTGATGGATGTTGCTGTAGTACCGACTCGATTTCGCCTAATTCAATGCGAAAGCCGCGAATCTTGACTTGATAATCACTGCGTCCAATAAATTCCAGATTTCCATCTGCTAAATACCTAGCAATATCTCCGGTTTTATATAAGCAAGTTGATTTTAATGTTTCAAAAGGGTTAAGAATAAATTTTTCATTAGTCAATTCTGGACGGTTTAAATAGCCTTGGGCTAAATTAATTCCACCAATATAAATTTCACCAGGAATACCAATTGGTACAGGTTGGAGATGAGAATCTAAAAGATAGATTTGGCTGTTATTTATAGGTTTACCAATCGGTGTATAACGTTGCTGTTTTTGCTGGGATGGTAAAGAATATAGCGTTGTACAAATAGTTGCTTCTGTTGGACCATAACCGTTAATAATGTGTAAATCAGGAATGCGATCGCTTATTGCTGTTAAGGTCTGTTCCAGAATCGGTTCCACACCCACAAGTAATCTTCTTAGTGGTAAATTTGTTGCTGATTGTTCTAAGTAATTAGCCAAAACAGGCAGCATAAAGGGTGGAATATAAGCACTGGTAATTTGATGAGTACGTAACCACAGAAAAAACCCTTGACTATCAGACCGAATTTCCTCCGGTACTATATACAGTGTTGCGCCAAATAATAAGGCTGAGAAGATTTCATAGACGGAAACGTCAAAACTGAAGCTTGTCCACAAACTACACAGATCCCCTGCCTTCAGGGGTTGTCTACGGTCAATATCTGCAAGCAGGTTGAGAACTCCCAAATGCTGACAACAAACTCCTTTGGGTTCCCCCGTAGAACCAGAGGTATAAATTATGTAAGCTAAGGATGAAGAATAATGAATATAGTCGCTACTGCCAGATGCGATCGCTTCCCAGTTTGTATCTAAGCAAATAACTTCAGCATCATGTGCTGGCAATTGATCAACTAAGGACTGTTGAGTTAATAAAATAGGTAGTTGTGCATCCTTGAGGATCAAAGCTACACGCTCCACCGGATAGGTGGGATCGATGGGGATATAAGCCCCCCCAGCTTTGAGAATCCCGAAAATACCTATAATCATTTCTAGGGATTTTTCTAGGGAAATTCCGACTAACGTACCGGAACTGACTCCCAATTTTTGCAGATAGTTGGCGAGTTGGTTAGCTTTGTGGTTGAGTTGTTGATAAGTTAATGACTCACCTCCAACAATAATAGCGATCGCATCGGGTGTTTTTTCTACCTGTTGCGTAAATACTTCATGCAAGCTTTGGGATTCAACTATTGCTGTTTGAGTCTGATTCCATTCAATTAATAATTGCTGTTTTTCCGTAGCAGTTAATAACGGAACTTCAGATAGCTTGGTTTGGGAATTGACGACAATACCATTCAGCAAAGTCTGAAAATGTTCCACCATTCGCGCAATGGTAGCTGCTTCAAACAACTCACTACTATATTCGATGGCTCCCGTTAGTCCTTGTTCACCAATATATATATCTAAGCTTAAATCAAACTGGGCTGTACCAGTTTCCACTTCTATTGGTGTTAAAGTTAAATCTCCTAGCTGTAAGGTTGGTATGGGGAGATTGTGGAGAGCAAACCAAACTTGAAATAATGGATTGCGGCTTAAATCCCGTTCTGGTTGCAGTTCTTCGACTAATTTTTCAAAAGGTAAATCTTGATGGGCATAAGCTGCTAAAGTCATGTCACGGACTTGGGTTAGCAATTCACTAAAACTGGGATTGTCATCGATTTGGGTACGTAGCGCCAAAGTATTGACAAATAACCCAATAATGCCCTCGCTTTCAGCCCAATTTCGATTAGCGATCGCAGAACCAACTACGATATCATCCTGACCTGTATAGCGGTACAGTAAGGTGTTAAAGGCTGTCAGCAAGGTCATAAACAAAGTTACGCCTGATTTTTGGCTGAATCTTTCTAATGCTGTGGTTAAATCTGGAGAAATTTGCCAGGTATAGGTTTTACCCTCAAATGTTTGTAGTGCTGAACGGGGTCTGTCGGTGGGTAACTGTAAAGTAGAGATGCCGTTAAGTTGTTGTTTCCAGTAAGCTAACTGCTTTTTCAAGACTTCTTTGTGCAACCACTCTTGTTGCCATACGCTATAGTCGGCATATTGCAGCGGTAAATCTGGTAACGAAGCAGGTTGACCATCACAAAGATTGGTATAGATTGCTGCTAATTCTTTCAGTAATATCCCAATTGACCAACCATCAAAAATCGCGTGATGGATAGTCAGTAATAATATATGTTCTTGTTCCCCCAGACGAATTAGCTTGAGTCGCAATAAAGGGAACTCCGACAAGACAAAAGGACATCTAGCTTCCTCTGTGGCTAATTTTTGCGCCTGAATTTCCCTTTTATCCTCTGGTAGATTTTGCAAATTGACCACTGATATAGTTAATTTGAGATGCGGCGCGATCGCTTGTACAGGTTCTCCCTCTACTGTGGTCAATATGCTTCTTAATGCTTCGTGCCGTTCGATAATGATTTGAAAACTTTGCTCCAAAACAGCCAGGTTTAAGTCACCACTCAAACGGATCGCAAAGGGTAAATTATAAAAGGGGCTACCAGGTTCGAGTTGGTCTAAAAACCACAACCGCTTTTGTCCAAAAGATGCCGGAAAAATATAAACTTCTGTTTCCGTGCTGTTGAGAAAATCTGGTTCTTGAAAAACTTCTAATGTCATAATTGTCAGGCATCCTTTGATTCAGATTGCAAATTTCTTGACACTTGCTGAAGGGAGGAAAGTTTAACTCGACGCGTCTGTCGGTCTAAACGCTGAGGAGTAATCAAAGACTGTTCAACTTTTTGCTCCAAGATTCTAGTAATTTCTTGAGCAAATTCAGCAATAGTCGGCATCTCAAATAAACGATGGATGGATAATTCCACTTGAAAAGCTTGACGAGTTTGAGAGATTACTTGTGTAGCTAGCAGTGAGTGACCACCCAACTCAAAAAAGTTGTCGTAAATGCCAATAATTTTTGGCAAATCAAGGACTTGCATCCAAATTTTGACTAATTTCTCTTCAACTGGGGTACGTGGTAATACGTCTTGCTTCTCTGCCTCTAAAGTAATTTCTGGCATAGGTAAAGCACGGCGATCCAACTTTCCGTTAGGAGTGAGGGGGAGTGTATCTAGCAATACATAGTCGTAAGGAATCATGTACTGCGGTAACTTCTGTAGTAGGAAATCTCGTAGTTCTTGGGTTTGGGGATGTGCAGAATCAGAACGGGGAACAATATAAGCTACCAGCCGTTGATTACCTGGTGTGTCTTCTCGAACTACGACCACAGCTTGTTGTATCTTGGGAAACTGTTGAAGAATAGCCGCAATTTCTCCTAACTCAATCCGTAGACCCCGAAGCTTGACTTGATCGTCTATGCGTCCGAGGTATTCAATATTACCGTCTTCGCGGTAACGAGCTAAATCACCTGTTTTGTAAAGCCGTCCATCAGATGTTAAATCAAAAGGATTGGGAATAAACTTCTCGTTAGTAAGTTGAGGACGATGGAGATAACCACACGCTAAACCGACACCAGCAATATGTAATTCACCAGGTACACCAATAGGTACAGGCTGTAAATGTGGATCTAAAATATAAATTTCTGTATTAGCGATCGCACGTCCAATAGGAACAACTTTTTCTTGATTATGCCGTTGACACTGCCAATAAGTTACATCAATTGCGGCTTCGGTGGGACCATAAAGATTATGCAATTCTACGTCAAGGAAGCGCCCAAAGAATTTTTCTTGCAACTCCCAGGGTAAAGCTTCCCCACTACAAATTACCCGCTTGAGGTGTTGACAATTTTCTAATGCCACCTCATCTAGAAATACTTGCAGCATTGAGGGGACAAAATGTACTGTTGTGATTTGCTGCTGTTGAATAAGTTGGACTAAATAAGCACTATCCTGATGTCCCCCTGGTTCAGCAATGACTAAACAAGCTCCTGAAATTAGTGTCCAGAAAAATTCCCAAACAGAAACATCAAAACCAAAGGGTGTTTTTTGTAATACTTTATCAGTCGCAGTTAACTTATAGGTGTCCTGCATCCACAGTAAGCGATTAGTAATACCTTGATGGGTGTTCATGGCTCCTTTGGGTTTACCTGTGGAACCAGAAGTATAAATCACATAGGCAAGGTGATGGGGATGTAGATGATAGTTGAGATTTTCGGTACTTTGTGTGGCTATTGTTTGCCAATCACTATCTAAACAGATGACTTGAACTGCATCATTTGCAAGTTTTTCCACCAAGTGCTGTTGAGATAATAGGATTGACGTTTGTGAATCCTCTAACATATAAGTCAAGCGTTCCCCAGGATAGCTGGGATCGAGGGGAATGTATGCACCACCAGCTTTGAGAATTGCCAATAGTCCAATTATCATCTCTAGCGATCGCTCTACACAAATTCCCACTAAAGTATCTGCTTTTACTCCCAATTTTTGCAGGTGATGGGCTAGTTGATTAGCTTTTTGGTTGAGTTGATTATATGTTAGTTGTTGATTTGTAAACTCTACTGCTACTGTATCTGGAATCCGTTGTACTTGCTCTTCAAATAACTGATGAATGCATTTTTCGAGGGGATAATCAACCTTGGTATCATTCCATTCACGTAGTAATTGATGCTGCTCAAATTTAGACAAAATTGCTAAATCTGACAAACAATGCTGTGGATTCGTCACAATTGCTTCGAGCAAAGTTTGTAAATGATTAGCCATTCTTTGGATCGAACTTTCTGCAAACAAATCAGTATTGTATTCAAAATTAGCAGTTAGTCCTGATTCTGTTTCGGCAATCGATAGGGTTAAATCAAACTGAGCATTACCTGTATCTGTTTTTAGTGGAGTTAAAGTCAAACCAGGTAATTCTAAAGTAGACATGAATGCATTTTGGAGGATAAACATCACTTGAAATAGTGGTGTATGGCTCAAATCCCGTTGTGGCTGGAGTTTTTCCACTAATAGCTCAAAAGGTAAATCCTGGTGTGCAAAGGCTTCTAGGGCTACTTCTCGTACTCGCTTTAAAAGTTCTTCAAAGCTGGGGTTTCCAGTGAAATTACTTCGCAATACTAAAGTGTTGACAAAAAAACCAATTAACCCTTCTATTTCTGCGCGATTGCGGTTAGCAATTGGGGAACCAACTACGATATCCTCACTACCTGTATAACGCCATAATAGTGTTTGGAAAGCTGCCAACAGGGTCATAAATAAAGTACTTCCCTGTTGTTGACTGAATTTATTTAAGGCTGTAGATAACTCTTTAGATATGTCAAATGAATAAGTTGCACCCTGAAATCTCTGAATTGCTGGTCTGGGATAATCTGTAGGTAATTCTAATAATTTTGGTGTGTTTTCTAGCTGCTTGAGCCAATAAGATATCTGAGTTTCCAGTATTTCCCCCTGTAACCATTGTCTTTGCCAAGCTGCAAAGTCTACATACTGTATTGGCAGGGGTAATAATGGGGATGGCTTTCCATTACTGAAAGCTTGATATAATTTTGCTAATTCTTCCACAAATACGCCAATTGACCAGCCATCAGAGATAATGTGATGCATTGTCAGCAGTACAATATGCTCTTGCTGACTCAGACGTAATAGCTTTATTCTGAGTAAGCGATCGCTACTAATGTCAAAGGGTTGTTCTGCTGCTTGTGCTAATTGTTGTTTAATTTCGGCTTGCTGTTGATTTTCCCCTAAGTGACTAATATCTAATATTGGTAATGATAAATTTACAGGCTGTTCTTCTAAAATAACGGCTACTGGTTGCCCTTCCCTTGTCGGAAAATTAGTCCGCAGAATTTCATGACGACTGATAATTTCATTAAAGCTTTGTTGGAGTGCTTCTACATTTAACTGTCCCTCCAAGCGGACAGCAGCAGGCGCGTTGTAAAATGCGCTACCTGGTTCTAATTGAGCCAAAAACCATAGCCGCTGCTGTGCAAAGGATAAATCTAGATTTTCCTGCCGTTTTACTGGCTCGATAGTCTGTTGCTTCCCAATTATATCTGCACTGTGATTACGTAAAAAAACCAGGATTTCTGCTTTACGTTCACTTAGTTGCTCTTTGATAATTGGTGTGAGTACATTTTGAGGAGCGCTACAGCGTAAGCGATCCTCTTCAAGCCACAGCTTAACATCTAAACTGCACAGGTAAGATAGAAACTCTTCAATGGTTTTCATAATTCTATCTCCTCACGGTTATTGTCTCCCCCATGGCTGGATACAAGCTGTAATTGCTTTACTGTCAGCATCTTCTCGATACGTTCCACCAGTTGAACTATGGTGGGTGCTTCAAATATGTTCCGCAAAGGAAACTCAATTGCAAATGCTTCCTTTAACCGAGAAATAGCTTGAGTTGCAAGTAAAGAATGTCCACCTAAATCAAAGAAGTTATCGTAGATACCAATCTGTTCTTGCTTTAATACCTGACCCCAGATACCAGCAACTATTTGTTCAGATGGGGTACGTGGTGCCACAAAACCCAATTCTGATTCATTCTGAAAGTTTGGTACAGGTAATGCACGACGGTCAATTTTACCACTAGGAGATAAGGGTAATGCTTCCAGTAGCACTATCCCATGGGGTCTCATATGTCCTGGTAACTGTTCTTCGAGTAAATCACGCAACTGTTGAATGAGTTCATGACTTTTTGATTCCTCCAAAGTAAAATCCGCTTGAGGAACCACATAACCCACCAAAATTTTCTGATCAGATTTCTCTTCTCTAACTACAACTACAGCTTCCCTAACGTCTTGGTGCTGATATAAAAGTGCTTCAATTTCTCCTAGTTCCACTCGGAAACCACGAATTTTCACTTGATGATCAATACGTCCAAGAAATTCTATATTTCCATCGGGAAGCCACCTTCCTAAATCTCCTGTTTTATAAATTAAATTTCTCCGATTTGCTGGTAAATTTTTCTGGGTATCAGGAAATGGATTATCAACAAAACTTAATTGGGTTCTTTCAGGATTTTTCCAATATCCAGCACCCACACCAATACCCGACACACAAATTTCTCCTGGCGCACCTATTGGTAATAACTGCATTTGTTGATCAAGAATATAAAGATTCAAGTTTGCTAATGGTTTACCGATGGGGATAGTGCGCTGATTTTCTGGTAAAGCCTTGTCAACGACAAATTGGGTGATATCGTCAGCTGCTTCTGTCGGACCATAAGCATTAAAAATGTTAATTTTGGGGTATATTTCCAGCCATTTATTTACCAATTGAATTGACACGGATTCACCCGAAAGCATCATCACTTTTAAATCTGGTAATTCCCTTTCTTCAGGTGGTAATTGGTAAGCATATTCCAGCAATCCCCCAAATAAGACTGGGACTAATTCAACCACTGTAATTTTTGCTGATTTCAAGACTTGAAATAGTTGTTGAGGAATCGCAACGGTTTCGATATCAACTATGACTGTCTTCCCACCAATTAAAATTGGGGACAAAAATTGCCAGACAGAAATATCTGTAGAAGAAGGGGCACTTTGGAGGAAACTAAATTCTGAACTTAATTCCAATTCATCAAATTGGGCATAAATATGATTAATCGCACCATCATGTCTTACCAAAGTCCCTTTCGGTAATCCAGTAGATCCCGATGTATAAATCATGTAAGCTGGGGTGTCTGCATCGTTGATTGCTGGGATATTTTCTGGAGAAAGCTGGCTAAAACTCAGTCGATCGTATATGGCTAATTCTTGGGGTAGATTTAGCTGTATACTTTTATCGGTAACTTCATCTACACAGATAATCGACTTTAATTGAGAACAGCGATCGCTTACATCAGCCAATAGATTCAATAGCGTGGAATCAGTTAACAAAAATCTGACTTCGCTATTGGATAACATATATTCAATGCGCTGGGCTGGGTAAGTAGTATCAATTGGCACGTAAGCCCCACCAGCTTTGTATATAGCCAGAATTGCCACCAAAAAATTTATATCGCGGTCTTTCAATATACCAATCAATTCTCCTTTACAGACTCCCAGTTGACGTAGTATTGCAGCCAATTGATTAGCTGTTTCATTTAGTTGCTGATAGGTTAGTTGATTGTTTTGGTCAATAACTGCTATCTGATTTGGAGTATGATTTACCTGCTTTTCAAACAAATAATTAATGGTTTTATCAACTGGATAATAGCTTGTTTTATAATTAAATTCTTCCAGGATCTTGTGTTGATCATAGCTATTTAAAATATTGATTTCTGATATCTGAATATGAGGATTTAAAACAATACTCTTGATAACGTTTATATAGTAATAACTGACTAGCTGAATATTTTCTCTTTTAAAGATTTCTGGAACATAAGCAATTTCCCCCTTAATCACTCCATTCTCAATCCTAAAACTAACCGTAATATCATTATGATATTTGATAATCTGTGACTGATCATGAATATTTTCTAGCAAAATCACCACATCAAATAGTGGATAACGATTTTCACTTAGAGGTAAATTGAGCAATTCAATCAATTCATCAAAGCAGTAATCTTGGTGACTGTAAGCTTGAATTACAGATTCCTTAACATCAATTAAGTATTTTTTAAATGTTAGCTCTTTCTGTAAATAAGTACGCAATGGCACGATTTGATGCTTATTTAAAGAAGTAACACCTAAATTATCTTTGTTTCTATTTTGATAAGCTGGTATGCCAACAATTAAATCAGGGGAACGGGTATATTTTTCCAGCAATATATTGAATGCGGATAACAAGATTAAATATATTAAAAAATCAGACCCTTTTGTTAACTTAATAATAGCTTGAGATAAATCATGGGGAACATCAAAGATATGAGTTTCTTTTTCCCCATGAGACTGCGATGGTCTCATATAATCCGGTAGCAAATTGGTTTCTGGTAGTTCTCCAGAAAGTCTATTTAGCCAATATATTTTTTGAGAAAATATTTCCGGTGATGCGAATATTGTCGTCATGATCTTCCCCAATAATTAATTTTATCAATATAAATTGCAGCCCAAATCTACAAACACTCACTGAAAGCTGCTTCTATAATTGAACAACCTGCTTTCAAACTCGGCATATCAATTGTTAATGGAGGTAATAACTTAATCACAGTATCATTTCTTCCAGATCTTTCGATAATTAACCCTTTTTCAAAACAACGTGTAGTAATGTCTTTTGCTAAACCACTACCGCCGAAATTTGCCAAATCAATACCCCAGATCATCCCAATTCCTCGGATCAGTATTTTGTCACTAATTGACGCTATTTTTTGATAAAGAAAATTTTCTAAAAACAACTCTTTGATTTTCACATCCTGCTCAAGATTGCTAGTTTCTCTATATTCTAGAGCCGCAGTTGCAGCGATAAATGCTAATTGATTACCTCTAAAAGTGCCGTTATGCTCACCAGGTTCCCAAATATCTAATTCTGGCTTAATTAATAATAGTGACATGGGAAAACCATAGCCACTAATTGATTTAGATAATATGACTATATCGGGAACAATACCTGCTCTCTCAAAAGAAAAGAAAGAGCCTGTTCTCCCACAACCAACTTGAATATCATCACAAATTAATAAAATATCATGTTCATCGCATAATTTTCTTAACCTTTGCATCCATTCAATTGGAGCAACGATAACTCCCCCCTCTGCTTGAACCGTTTCAAAAATGATTGCGGCTGGTTTTTCAATACCCGAACTAATATCATTCAATACTGACTCCATGTATTGAATCGTGTCAAAACTATCCATAAATCCATAGGGATAGGGCATAAATGTGACATTACTTAATGTTCCAATTCCTCCGGCTCGGATATTCGTATTTGCAGTAACTGATAAGCTACCTAAAGTCATGCCATGATATGCTCCCATAAACGAGAATATACCCGGTCTTTTCTTCACTTTTCTCGCTAGTTTTAAAGCAGCTTCAACTGCATTTGTACCAGTTGGTCCACAAAATTGAAGACGATAATCTAACTGTTTTTTATTTAGCAATACCTCATTAAATTTCACGATAAACATCTCCTTCGCAGAAGTATACATATCTAAGCCGTGGGCAATACCATCGGCATCTAAATATGCCAGAACTTTCTGTTTGATGTATTCATGATTATGTCCATAATTTAATGCTCCTGCTCCTGCAAAAAAATCTAGATATTCTCCACCAGATTCTGAGTAAATAATCGCCCCTTTTGCACGATGAAATACAACCGGAAAACTACGACAGTAGCTTCTAATGTTTGATTCACACTGTTCAAATATGTTCATATAATATGAGTTGAATTTAGATAAATTCTAGGGCTGACAATTCTTGCTCTAAAGTTAGGGTAATATTCTGTTGTCTTTGTGTCGAAAATGAGAGGCTTTTGATTTGCTTGTCGTTATTAACCACCAAGTCATTTAAAAAGATTTCCACATCTTTGAGAATGGCGATAATAGTATCAGTTGCAAATCTTCGGGAATCGTAAGAAATAGCAATCAATAACTCTTTATTTGGATAAACAACCAAATTGAGTGGGTAATTATTTCTGTAATATACTTCTTGGTGTTGAAATTCTATATTT
The DNA here is from genome assembly GCF_000317435.1 of Calothrix sp. PCC 6303. Lineage (NCBI taxonomy): Bacteria > Bacillati > Cyanobacteriota > Cyanophyceae > Nostocales > Calotrichaceae > Calothrix > Calothrix sp. PCC 6303. The sequence goes on along the minus strand of NC_019751.1, from coordinate 3,077,247 downwards.
CCCTGCCAATCTTTAATAAATTCACTAACTGGGAAATTTTCAATTACTACAATAGTTTCAAACAGAGGTAAATTACGGGGAATTTCACTCCATTTGTGGGCTTCTGTTAATGGGGTATATTCATAGTTACGAGCTTCAACCAGTTGAAGTTGAAAACGCTGTAGCCATGATAGTAAAGACTGTTCACCATCTACATCGACATGAATGGGTAGGGTATTAACAAACATACCCACCATTGACTCGACTCCATCCATCTGCGGGGGTCGTCCAGTTACCGTGCAGCCATATAATACTTGATCACAACAAGAATAGCGGCTAAGAAGAATCGCCCAAACACCATTAATTATAGTTGCTAAGGTGAGATGATGTTGAGTGGCAAAAGCATTTAATGCTTGAGTATTTTTTAGGGATAGCTGAATGATTTCCTCGCTGTATCTAATTTCTGGGGTGGGGGATAGATCATTGTTAATATTTTCGATATATGTGAGGGGGGTTGGTGCTTCAATTCCCGCTAATGTTTGTCGCCAAAAAACTTCTGCTTTAGATATATCTTGTTGCTGTAACCAATTAATATAGTCGCGGAATGGACGAGTTGGTGTTAAGCAAATTTCCTGATTTTGACAAAGCGCTCCATAAATTTCGACAAACTCTTGGAATACCAGAGAACCTCCCCAACCATCTATAATAATATGATTCATGCTCCAAACATATTGGTAAGAATCATGACTGAGACGAATCACAGTATGGCGCATCAAACATGGTTGAGCAAAATCAAAATTATTTTGGCGATCGCTCAGAATTAAGGATGTAAATTGGCTTTTTTGGGTAGCTGGATCTATGTCACACCAGTCATAGTAATCTAGCGGTACTTGGACTTGATTGTAGACAATTTGTAATGGATTTTCAATTTCGTGCCAATAAAAACCAGTCCGTAAAATTGGATGCCTATCTATCACTAACTGCCAAGCTTTTGTAAATGCCTCTAGATCAAGATTACCCTGGATATTAAAGATATGTTGGAAAAAATACAAAGACAATTCGCTTTCATACAAACAATGGAATAGCATTCCTTTTTGTACAGGTGTGAGTTCATATATATCTTCCGCCTGTTTTTCTTGCATTAAACTAGATTTTATGCTGTTTGAATGCAAATCAGATACTTCTTGAATTTCCAAATTTTCTTGAGTCTTGACAATTGACTCCAATGCTAAGTTTGTGGCTAACTCAGCAATTGTTTGATGTTGAAAAAACTGTTGAGTTGTTAATTTTAAACCAGCTTTATTCGCATTAGAAGCAATCTGAATTGTGTTGATTGAGTTTCCCCCTAACTCGAAGAAATTATCATGAATCCCGATTTGATCAATTCCGAGAATTTCCTGCCAAATATCAGTCAATATGCATTCGACCTTTGTTTGTGGCGTAACATAGGTATTACCTAAATTTGGACGAGAATGTTTAGCTTTAGATAGATTAACTGAAGATAATTTTCCTGCTTGTAAAGCATCTTCTAAATATTTATCAGCATTACTTTGCTGGATTAAACTAGGCAAATCCTGTGTTGAAATCACAACATGAGGCAAATTGCTCCCCATAACACGATTAAAAACCTCTATCCCTTCTTCAGGTAATATGCCTTTTTTAATCATTTCCTCCCGCTTTTGTTTGAGTCCATCTGGCAGTACAGTTTCTACAGCTAGTCCCACCTCTTGCCAAGTATCCCAACTGATTGATATTGTTAGACCCGATGAAGCAGTTCGACTAGTAGCAAAAGCATCAAGAAAAGCATTAGCAGCACAGTAATCAATCTGTCCAAATTCACCCAAAATCGCAGTTTTAGACGAACAGACCACAAAGAAATCCAGATTTAGCTGTTGACAAATATCGTCTAAAATTAACGTGCCATCGACTTTTGCCGCTAACACATTCCTAACCATTTCTTGAGTTTTGAGTTGAGTCACACCACCACCAGCAACACCCGCTGCATGGATCACACCATTAATTTGACCAAATTTTTGCAATGCTTGATTAACAACGGCTTGCATTTGTTGGGAATCAGTCACATCGGCACTTGTCACCATAAACTGCATACCCGATTCTTCAAGCGATCGCATTTTCTGAATTTTCCTGCTTATTCGATCTTCAGAACCGTGAGTTAGTTGGTATTGCTCCCATTGGCAACGCTCAGGTAGTCCTCCCCGTCCGATTAAAATTAACTTAGCTTGGACTGTTTTGGCTAAATGTTCGGCTAATACTAAACCAATACCACCAAGTCCACCCGTAATTAAGTAAACTCCACCTTGTTTAAATTTAGCTTTGCTGCCAAAGTTATCATCTAAGGCTACAGGTTCAAAGCTTTGCAACCAACGGTAAGAACCCCGGTAAGCTACTATTTGATTGTTTTGTATTTTTCCAATTTCTGCTAATAAATTGTTTAGAACTTTTAGTGATATAGAACTATCAACCGACTCTATAACTAAATCCACAAGGCTACAGTTAATATTACCATATTCTTTCGGAATTACTTTACATGCTCCCAAAATTGTTGCTTTCTGTGGGCATAATTTTTCCTCCCCAATCACACTATATAGATTATTGGTGACAACCAACAATTTGCAAGGATTGAAACTATCTTGCTTGCCAATTGCTTGTGCTAAGTATAGTAGGCTATAAAACCCAAAATACTGATAATTCTCGGTTAACTGTGATTCCTCTTTAAGTAAAATATCATTGGGTGCAATACTCCAATAATGACAAATAGTATTAGGTTGAAAATCTCGTTTTTGTAGGTCTTTTAGTAATACCTCATAGTCTTCCGGTCTTTGAGGATTAATTACATATCTGTGGCGATCAAGTTGGCAAAATTCATCCCCTATTTCTACGGTGATGACATCTTCACCTTGTTGTGTAAGCAGTTGTTTAAATTGGTCTGCAAACTCATATTTATCAGCAAAAACTAAACAAGCTAATTTTTGTTGAGTTTCTTTTTGTTGATGGCTAATCTCAAGCGGTATCGATTGTTTCCAAACTGGAAGATAAAACCAGTCAGTAATATTTGGTCGTTTTGATAACGATGGCTGTAAAGGTTTTTCTAACTCAGATGAAGTGTCTAAGTCAATTGAATAACGCCGATTTTGTACAATATATTGGGCTGAATTAACTTCTAATAATCTTGGGGAAACTGTTGGCTCTAGCCAGTAACGCTGACGCTCAAATGGGTAGGTTGGTAAAGGTAGACGATGACGCTGTTCACGAATATAAAAACCCGACCGATTAATCTGAATACCTGACATCCACAATCGACCTAAATTACTGAGTATAAATGCTACCTCTGATTGTTGCTCTTGGGGATGGGGAAGCGATGTCAGCACCGTCAATTCTTGTTGTCGCTGTTGTCTGGCAAAAGTACTCAGTGTCCTCCCTGCTCCGACTTCCAGCAACACAGAACCCGGCGTTTTGAGTAGTTCAGTTAGTCCTTGGCAAAAATGTACGGGTTGTCTGAGGTGATTAGCCCAGTAATTAGGATTCGTTGCCTCGGATGCACTAATCCAAGTCCCACTCACATTTGAGATAAACGGTATTTGCGGAGGATTGAGTGTGACTGTTTGTACCAATTCCCTAAAAGTTTCTAGGATTGGTTCCATCATCGGTGAATGGAAGGCATGGGAAGTATGTAATCTTCGACAGGAGACCCCAATTTCCTGTAAATGCCGCTGTAATTCCTCAATGGCTTCAGTTGCACCCGACACAGTGCAGTAGGAAGTTGTATTCACAGCAGCCAAAGATATATTTTCTGTGAGTAGGGGTTTTATTTCCAGTTCCGAAAGTTGAACTGAGAGCATTGTCCCTCCAGGCAATTGCTGCATCAGTTTTCCCCTATTTGCCACCAAAAAAAGGGCATCTGCTAGGGAAAAAACTCCCGCCACAGTTGCAGCTACATATTCACCGATGCTGTGTCCAATCATGGCTTGAGGTACAATTCCCCACGATATCCACAATTGAGCTAAAGCATACTCAATCACAAATATTGCTGGTTGAGCAAAACAGGTTTGTTTGAGTTTTTCAGCTGCTAGATTTTTTTCTGACTCCGATGGATAAATTAGTGATTGCAAATCTAACCCTAAATGAGGCATCAAGATTGAGCAGCAATGTTCAACATGATGCCGAAATAATGGTTCTGTTGTGTAGAGTTCCTTCCCCATGTCTACGTATTGAGAACCCTGCCCAGGAAACATAAAAGCGAGGGAAGGATTTTCCCTAGACTCTTGCGACTGATTGAAAATACGCTGCGAGACTGGTGTACTTAATTCCTGTATGGCATCCTCAGTATCACTACAAACTAGTATTCTGCGATGAGCGAAATCTCTCCGTCCTAGTTGCAATGTATATGCCACGTCTGCCAGATTTGCATGGGGATTTAATTTCAGATACTGGGTAAGATTTTTTGTGGCAGCCTCTAAAGCAGAAGCACTTTTTGCAGACAGTAGCAGTAATTGCCAACCACGAGAAGGACTGGAATCGGTAAATATGGGAGCCTCTTCTAAGACTACATGGGCATTGGTTCCTCCCATCCCTAAAGAACTCACACCAGCACGACGGGGTGTAAAAGTGGGTTTCCAGTCTTTTAGTTGTGTATTTACAAAGAATGGGCTGTTAGCAAAATCAATTTGGGGGTTAGGCTGCCGAAAATTTAAACTTGGTGGAATTAGTTGATGCTTGAGAGCAAGAGATGTCTTAATTAATCCGGCGATTCCTGCTGCTGCATCTAGATGACCAATATTAGTTTTGACTGAGCCGATGGCACAAAAACCGCTTTTTTCTGTACTAGCGCGGAAAACCTTAGTTAGGGCTGCAATTTCAATCGGATCGCCTAAAGAAGTACCAGTACCATGAGCTTCGATATATTGAATTGTTTCCGGCTCTATTTCGGCTAATGCGATCGCTTCGGCAATTGCTTCTGCTTGTCCATCTACACTAGGTGCAGTAAAGCCAACTTTGCCAGAACCATCATTATTGATTGCCGTACCTTTAATGACTGCATAGATGTAATCCCGATCTGCGATCGCGTCACTTAATCGCTTCAGAACCACAACTCCTACCCCACTACCAATAGTTGTTCCCTGAGCATTGGCATCAAAAGCACGACAATGACCATCAGGAGATAATGTCCCCCCTTGCTGATGTAAAAAACCTGTCTTTTGTGGGACTCGAATCGAAACCCCTCCCGCCAAAGCCATATCGCACTGGTAACTTTGTAAACTTTGAGATGCCAGAATAGTCGCAACCAAGGATGTTGAACAAGCGGTTTGAACTGTGATACTGGGTCCTTTAAGGTTTAATTTATAAGCAACCCGAGTAGAGAGGAAATCTTTATCATTACCAATTAACTTTTGATACGATTCTGCTGAACCCAATCCATCCTGATGTACGTCAAAAGATAAATAGTTATTTAAGCTAGCTCCAGCATAAACGCCAATTCTAGCATCGCATTTCGTTGAGTCATAGCCAGCATTTTCTAAAGCTTGCCAAGCAGATTCTAAAAACAGACGCTGCTGAGGGTCAGTAACTTCAGCTTCCTTTGGATTAATATCAAAAAACCCTGCATCAAATAAATCAATATCTTCTAAAATCCCCCCGGCTTTGACATAATTGGGGTTATCCAACAAACTTGCGGGTACTCCAGCCTCAACTAATTCTGCGTGAGAAAAAAATGATAATGACTCAACACCATTACATAAGTTTTGCCAAAAAGATTCTACATTGTTTGCTCCAGGAAAACGCCCTGACATGCCGATGATGGCTATTCCTTCGATTGATTCATTGATATTTTCAATATTGCTTTCTATACTCATATGATCCAACCTTCTTTGTTGATTTGATTTTAAATTTAATTTTCTAAAAAAATCCGGGTTTCATCATAGATGAGGTTTATCTCTTTTTCCTTTGATTTTTCAATAATTGTTTTTTCTTTTCTACACGTTGATCAATTTCTTGAAACAGAGGTTTCTTTTCCTGTTTTTGACTGAAATATTCTGCCAAAGAGTCAATGGTTGGATTTTGGAACATTGTCACTACTGATATCTCACGTTGGAAAGTCTCACATAGTTGACGATTGACTTGCAATATTAATAGTGAATGTCCACCCAGATCGAAAAAATTATCATGGATACCTACTTTGTCTACACCTAAAACCTCTTGCCAAATTTGGGCGATTTGTTGTTGGATGACGGACTGGGGTGGCTGAAAAGGTGCAGTTAATTCTGGACGTAAATTATCTGGTGTTGGTAAGCTACGACGATCGACTTTTCCATTGAGTGTTAAGGGTAAAGCCTCCAATATCACAAAGGCACTAGGAATCATATAATCGGGTAATTTTTGTTTAAGAAAACCTCGCAATTCATCGATAGATAGTGTTGCATCCCCAGAAGTAACTAAATAGGCAACCAAACGAAGGTCATTTGCGATGTCTTGTCTCGCTACTACTACCGTTTCTTGTACCTGTGGATGCTGTTCTAATAAGGCTTCAATTTCTCCTAATTCCAGACGATTTCCGCGAATTTTAACTTGATAGTCAATTCTGCCTAAAAACTCGATATTTCCATCGGGACGATACCGAGCTAAATCTCCGGTTTTGTAGAGACGGGTACTTACACCATCTAGTTGGAGATTTTGGAGATTGGTGAATGGATGAGGAATAAACTTTTCTTGAGTTAATTGTGGTTGATTTAAATAACCCCGTGCTAACCCCAAGCCACCAATATATAATTCACCTTTCACACCCAATGGGACGGGTTTTAAATGTCGGTCTAAGATAAATATTTGAGTATTGGCAATTGGACGACCAATAGGAACAATATTTTCGTGATTACTTTCTTGATTCCCCGGTTTACAACACCATGCTGTGACATCGATGGATACTTCTGTTGGACCATAAAGGTTATGTAATTTTGCCTCAAAGCTTTGAAAAAATCGCTGCTGTAAGTCCCAGGATAAAGCTTCACCGCTACAAATTACATGTTTGATAGTCTTACATTGTTGATGTTGTGTCTCTCCTAAGAAAATTTGCAACATTGAAGGTACAAAGTGAAGTACGCTGATTTGCTGCTGGGATATTAGTTCGCTTAAATAACGTGGTTCTTGATGACCACCTGGTTTAGCAACTACTAGCACTGCACCCGTTAGTAATGTCCAGAAGAATTCCCAAACGGAGACATCGAAACTAAAGGGAGTCTTTTGTAAAACTCGATCGGCTGATGTTAGTTGATAAGTATCTTGCATCCACAACAGACGATTACACAAACCATGGTGGGTATTCATGACTCCTTTGGGTTTTCCTGTGGAGCCAGATGTATAAATTACATAGGCGAGGTTTTCAGGTTGTACATCACTAATGAGATTTTGAATACCACAATTTGCGTATACCAGATCTTCAATTTTTACAAATTGCAACTGCTCTTGATAAGGTAATTCTTTCCCTAGTTGGGATTGGGTTAAGACCACTTGTACTTGAGCATCTGCTAGCATGAACGCTAGTCTTTCGTGGGGGTATGATGGGTCAAGTGGCAAATATGCTCCACCAGCTTTGAGGACGGCAATTAGCGCTACCACCATTGAAAGCGATCGCTCCATGTAAATACCCACGACGGTATCTGGTTTAACCCCTTGTTGCTGTAAATAATTCCCTAGCTGATTCGCTTGGGTATTTAACTCTTGGTATGTTAATTTTTGGTTTTCAAAGATGACGGCAACCGCATCTGGTGTTTTCTCTACCTGCTCCTCAAACAACTGATGAATACATTTTGCATGGGGATAGTCTTTTTTCGTATTATTCCAGTCTATTAATAATTGCTGTACCTCCGGCTGGGTTAGTATTTGTAATTGGGAAATATTTTGCTCTGGTTGACTAACTATACTTTCCAGTAATGTCTGGTAATGTCCCAGCATTCTGGTAATAGTATCTGTATTGAATAAATCTGTGTTGTACTCGCAAGTTGCCACTAACCCTTGTTCTGAATCTTCCTCCATAAACAATGTCAAATCGAATTTTGATGTACCGTTATGTCCTTCTCCATAACTGAGTGATCGATTTGATAAGCTCAAATTTGGTTTGGGAACACTTTGGAGTACAAACATTACTTGAAATAGAGGGTGATAGCTGAGATCCCGGTTCGGCTTTAGATCCTCCACTAGTTTTTCTAAAGGTAAATCTTGGTGAACATATGCTTCTAAAGCAGTTGACTTGACCTGTGCTAACAAATCCTGAAAACTTGGGTCTCCAGATAAGTCTGTCCGCAATACCAAAATATTGATAAATAATCCTATTAATGCCTTAACTTCTGCTCGGTTCCGACCCGCGATGGGTGAACCAACAAGAATATCTGTCTGATCCGTATATTTATGCAGCAGGATTTTAAAGGCAGTGAGCAGGGTCATAAATAAAGTGACTCCTTGCTGACGGCTCAAACGATTTAGTTGTTTTACCAGGTTTGGATCAAGAAGCAATTTTGCTTGAGCACCTTTAAATGTCTGAACTGCTTGACGGGGACGATCTGTGGGTAAGTCGAGTACAGGTAAATCTCCCTGTAATTTCTCTCGCCAATAGCTCAATAGGGGTTGAATACACTCGTTATCCAAGGATTGTTGTTGCCAATTGACGAAATCTCGATACTGATTTGGTAGTTCCGGTAATAATGGCTGTTGACCACTAGAAAACGCATCATAAAGCGTTGCTAGTTCTTTTAGTAAAACTCCAATTGACCAACCATCTGCAATTATATGATGTAGAGTTACAATTAAATAATAATTTTTATCATTTATTTGGCAAATTTTAGTACGCAACGGCAATGAAACAGATAAATCAAAGGGTTGCTGTGCAAATTCACTGGTTAAATGCTGTATTAGAGAATCCGGTTGTTGCTGTGCTAATGTCTGTACTTTTTCAACATTTAGGGTCAGAGGTACAGGTTGATTGATTACCTGAACAGGTTGCTGATTGATGACTGTAAAGCTAGTACGCAATACTTCATGTCGGCGAATAATTTCGTTCAGACTCTCCTGTAGGGCTGGTAAATTGAGGTTCCCCTTAAGGTTGATAATAATGGGGATATTGTATGTAGGGGCATTGGGAGTTAGCTGATGGATAAACCATAATCCCTGTTGAGTAAAAGATAAAGGATAAGTAAGTGTAGGGGGGTTGTTGCGGTGGTGGGTTACGGGTGGTGACGGTAATTCCTTGGTCGCCACTTGATCAAGTATCTTGGTGACAAGCGATCGCGTACTCATCCCAGAAAACAAATCTGTAACGGATATTTCTACTTCTAAATCAGTCTCTATCTGGTTTTTGAGGTCAAATACTTTTAAAGAATCAAGACCGAGACTCGTTAATGGTTCTTCTGGGTGGATATCGCTGGATGCGATCGCTAAAACTCTTCCTTGCTGTTCAATTAAATATGATTCTAAAAGCGCTTGACATTCCTTTGGAGAAAGCGACAAAAGCTGAGAACCCTGTAATTGTGTTGATTTGCTGGTAGTATTCTTATTTTTAAGAATATTGCTGCTAACTATATTTAGTTCGCCATTCTCAAACTGAGTACAAGTTGTACATCGTTGAATCTTGCCACTAGATGTTTTGGGGATACTACCTGGTTTGATTAAAACAACTGCATAAACTAGCACCTCATGTTCTTCAGTCACAGCCTGACGAATTGCGTTAACGACTTCTTCAATATTCGGTCGAGCGCGAAACTCTAATTCCTGGACAATTACGAGCTTTTCTTCATCACTAACTTCGACTGTAAACGCTGCACTAGCACCGGGACGCAAAGATGAATGACTGCGTTCAGCAGTTAATTCTATATCCTGGGGGTAAAGATTGCGACCCCGAATGATAATCAAGTCTTTGGCTCTACCCGTAATAAAAAGTTCTTCATCCTGCAAAAAACCCAAATCTCCTGTCCGCAGAAATGGTCCTTCTCTCGTATCTGATACATAAGCATCGAAGGTGTCTGCTGTTTCTTCTTGACGATTCCAATAACCTTGACCAACACTCAAGCCAGATACCCAAATTTCCCCAATTTCATCAGCTTCACAACTCTTAAGTGTTTCCGGATTGATGATGATTACCTTCTGTCCTGGGATGATTCGACCACAACTAACAAAATGATGAGGATCTTCATTTCCCCCTGTAACAGATGATTTCACAACTCGGTTTGATTCTAATGCAGATCTAAGAACTGATTTCACCTGTGGTGAAGTAGCTTTCTGCACACCGGAAATCATCAGGGTAGTTTCAGCCATTCCATAACAAGGATAGAAAGCCTCTCTACGGAAACCACACTGTGAAAAAGCTTCTGCAAAACGCTCTAAGGTATCATGACGAATCGGTTCGGCACCATTAAATGCCACACTCCAGCTACTCAAGTCGAGAGTTGCTTTTTGCTCTGGAGTGATTTTTTGCACACATAAATCGTAGGCAAAATTAGGTCCCCCACTTGTTGTCCCTTGGTAACGGGAAATTGCCTGCAACCAACGATAGGGACGCTGGAGAAAAGAAGCTGGTGGCATGATAAGGCAAGGAAAACCACCGTATAAAGGTTGTAAAATACCACCAATAAGACCCATATCATGGTACATTGGCAGCCACGTCACAAACTTGCTTTCCGGGGAATGTTCCATAAATTGGTAAGTTGTCTGGGCATTATGCAGCAAATTACCATGGCTAATCATCACACCCTTGGGTATTCCCGTGGAACCAGAGGTATATTGCAGGAAAGCTAAGGTATTTGTATTAATATTAGGTTTCTGCCAACAATCTTCTAACCCTTCTGTCAAATTATCAGTAGTCAACCACTGCAAGGATTGCAATTCGGTCTTTTCGGTCATTAAAGACTGGACTGTAGATAAAATTTCCGTGGTAGTGAGTGCAATGGCAGCTTGTGCATCTGCGGAAATCGCCTGAATTCTCGGCGTATTGCGCTGATTTCTGGGAGGATACGCAGTTACAGCTACAACTCCTGCATATAAACAGCCGAAAAAGGCAATTAAAAAATCTAGCCCTGCGGGATACAGCAACAAAGCACGCTGTCCCGTTAAATCCAATTCTTGTAACTTTGCTGCAACTCTTCTTGCAAGTCGATCTAATTCCTGATAGGTAAGCTTGAGTTGTTCTGTTTCTCCATCCAGTAGATAGGTGAAAGCAGTTTGATTTGGTTGGGTAAAACTTCTGAAACTTAGCAGTTCAACAACCGTAGAATAATCCTGTACGTCAAGCCCGTTGTTTGTGTACCCTCTGACGGAAAAGGCATCACTTGCTTGTTTGAAGCTATGAGAATATTGATTCATTTTCGGTAGCTAGATGCAGCTGATGCACCAATGACTTTATTTTTTCTAATTAAAGGATATTCAACCCAAAAATAACTGGTGGAGGCAAGTAGACGAGTAAGGGAGTAAACAAGCGGGCGGGGAGAAAACAGTAATACAGCACTAATCCAGCAAATTCTTCTTGCCACACCATTAGCTGCTACTTCCAAGCTTAAAGCTTTCGCTTCAATCCATCACTAACAACACTCTCAGTACAAGTAGCGAAAATTATTCTTCAGATACCTTTCAAGACTATTGAAAGTTAATTTTATTTATTCCTTATGAGCTTAACGAGAATTAGTTGCTTTAGCAAGTGCCTGAATATATTAATAAGTTAACAACATCAATAATTCTATGATGAAAACTTATTTATCACTTCTTTGATGTGCTTCGTCCCAAGTTTTCTCCCTTGCCCCCTGCTAGAAAGCCCCTTTTCATTCTTTTGACACCAATGAGGGGGAGTATCTGTTGAGTACAAAGCAAACTCTAGATTTTTCGTTTTACTGAAAACAGTATTTTTATTTGTTCGACAAGTTCAAAATAGTAATGCAAGATGCTGTCATGCATATACCAGAGACAAATAAGATAATTGTCATATTTCTTAAATATGTCTCAATTTGTCAACTATAACTGATATTTTATTTCCTCAATGAAAATAATGTGTACACCCAGAGTAGCTTCTACATTACGAATGATTTTTGATGTAATTTGCTTGAATGGCAGGCTTTTGCCGGATTCAGTGGTGACCAAAATCTGTGGGATAACTCATGATTTACGTTTATATTCATTAATTTTTAGTTGAAATATATTCTCTACTATCTTGTGCCTAAGCTTAGTTCATATTATGATGACACTAAATTTACAGTTAATTGAGAATAAGTTGCTCTAAAAGCTGTTTACTTTAGTAACGGGTAAGTGACATTACGAGGTATGGGGAGATAAATGAAAAAAGACAAATTGTTTCAAAGCCTTCTATTGACAAGTGCATTTGTTCTTTTTGTTGGTACTTCTGCTCAAGGGAAGGAAGTACAAAAGGATAGAAGAGTCAAGACTTCTAGTCCAATGCTAGAGCAACTGATAGAGAATAAACTTCCGACCGTAGATGTCCAAAGTAACCCCCAAAAGTTTCAAAATTTTGAATCACGAATTAGAAATTCTTTAAATCAGACTAAGGGGAATCCAGTAGCTAAGAGTATTCCCCAACTGAGTGAAGTTCAATTTCCTGCAACTAACGCTGAAACTTTGCTACAAAGACCAGCAACTATCCTCACACAGGGAGGAACCCAGGAAAGTGCTGTATCAATTACGGGCGTGAAAGCAAATCCCACTGATAAAGGTGTGGAAATAATTTTAGAGACGAATTTGGGAGATAAGCTACAAGTCGCTAATCGGAGTACAGGTAATAGTTTTATTGCAGATATTACTGGTACACAGTTGCAATTAGCAAATGGGGATGCTTTTACATATCGCTCAGAAAAACCTCTTGCAGGAATTACAGAAATAACGGTTGTAAATCTTGATGCGAACACTGTGCAGGTGACAGTGGTAGGAGAGAATGCTTTACCTGTGGTTGAGTTATTTGATGATGATACAGGTTTAATTTTTGCAGTAGCTTCGACAGTGCAAACACAACCAGAATCAGATAAACCCACGAGTGAGACCCCACCAGAATCGAAACCAGAGCAACCAACGGCAGACAATAATGAACCAATCGAATTGGTGGTGACAGCAACTCGGACTGAAGAGGATATCCAAAATGTACCGCGTTCGGTAACTGTGATTAATCGGGAACAGATTGAGCAACAGGCAAAATTAAGCAGTAACTTGGCTGATATTCTGGCGAGAACGGTTCCTGGTTTTGGTTCACCTACCAATCGTACTGACATCTTTGGGCAAACTTTACGGGGTCGCAACATCTCGGTTTTGATTGATGGTGTTCCCCAGAATAACAATTTACAATCGATTTCAGCAGTCCTAACCACTATTGATCCCAGTGCAATTGAAAAGATTGAGGTGGTACGCGGACCAAATGCAATATACGGTGGTCAAGCCACTGGTGGTGTTGTCAATATTATTACGAAAAAACCCAATGGTCAGAGACTAATTTCCACGACAAATATTGGTTTAAATAGTTCTTTGACTCGTTCGGAGGATAGTTTTGGTTATAACCTTTCCCATCAAATTGCCGGAACGGAAGGTAAATTTGATTATACTTTTGGATTTTCTTTAAATACGACAGCAGGTTTTTATGACGCAGAAGGCGATCGCATTGCTAATTTTGCGGGTGATGACGATAGCACAAAAATCAATGCTTTAGCTAAGGTTGGAGTAGAATTGTCTCCTGATCAACGCTTACAGTTCACCTTCAATCACTTTAATCAGCAACAAGATACTAATTTTATTTCCGATCCATCTATCGACGATATTGATGGCATTGAGAAAGCTCGTGCATTGAAACTAGCGGAGGGAACAAATGTAATTGGTGCTGATGATGGGGCATTTCTGAATAATACTTTGCTCAGTCTCAATTACAATAATGAGAATATTTTTGGCAGTAAGCTTCAAGCTCAAGTTTATTATCGCAATTATGGTTTTGGGGGAGGAATTCCCGAAGACTTCTTGGGTGGAAGGCTAGATGCGATCGCTAAATCAGAAGGAGGGTCGGAACAATTAGGAGGTAGGTTACAAGTTGAGACCCCATTCAATTCTCGAAATACGGTTAGCGTACTTTGGGGTGTTGATTATCAAAATGAGCGTAGTTCTCAAAAATTCAATATTTTCGATCCCGTAGAATTTGAAGAATCAGGAGGTCTGACTTACCGCAAAATCGAAGAGCGGGTTTTTGTTCCGGAATACGATTTCAGTGAATTGGGTGTATTCGGTCAATTGCAATGGGATGTAAGTGATAGTTTCCGTTTGAGTGGTGGTTTACGTTATGTCAATATTGGCGTAAGTTTGGATGACTACATCACCGCAGAACTTCCCCGTCGGAACATTCAAGGGGGCGATCGCAGTTTTGATTCCACCGTATTTAATGCAGGCGCTGTCTACAAATTTACACCAGAAGTGAGCGTCTTTGCTAATTTTGCTCAAGGTTTCTCTGTTCCTGATTTAGGTCGTGTTTTCCGCAGACCTCCCGCAGGAGTTACGAATATTTTGAACTCTTTACAGCTAACTGAACCACAGAAAGTAGACAACTATGAAATAGGAATTCGTGGTCAGTGGGATAATTTCCAAGCATCCCTTTCTGGATTCTACAACTATTCTGCTCTAGGTTCAGCCTTTGACTTTAACCCAGATGCTGATGCTCTGGAGACAGTTCGCGCTCCCCAGCGAGTTTATGGTATTGAAGCTGCTGTTGATGTGCAACCATCTCCAGATTGGAAGGTGGGTGGTACGCTCACTTGGACAGAAGGTGAAAATGACGAGGACAATGATGGTAAATACTTAGCCTTGAATAGCATTATCGTTGCACCTCTAAAACTGACAGCTTACGTGGAAAATCAGACTCTCAAGGGTTGGAGAAACAGACTACAATTGCTTTACTCAGGAGATCGCGATCGCGCTTTTAATGATGCTGTAGAAGATGGCAAAATCAGTAATTACATCACAGTTGATTACATTAGTGGTATCAAAATAGGAAAGGGAGAATTGCAAATAGGAGTTCAAAATCTATTTAATAATCAGTATTTTCCAGTTTACTCTCAATATTTTGCGCCTTTCTTTGATAGTTCTAACTATCCTGGTCAAGGTAGAACTCTCAGCGTTGGATATCAAATCTCTTGGTAATTTTACGGAGGGATGCACAAATTTGGCGATTGTAATTAATGCGTACATTTATCATTATTTGGCTTGGTCAGCTAGCCTCAAATATTGGCAGTTATATGACCCACTTTGCAATTAAGATTTGGGCATGGGAACTGACTAATCAGGTGACTACAATCGCTTTATTCAGTGTTTTTGAAATCATTCCTAGTATTTTAATTACTTTAATATCAGGATCGATTGTAGACCGAGTAAATCGAAAATTTTTGTTGATAATTTCTGATTCTATTTCAGCAATATCAACTTTAATTATTGGTTATTTGTACTTTACTAACCAATTACAAATTTGGCATATTTATGCAACTGGTGCCTTGAATGGAACTTTTGCAGAAGTTCAATCCTTAGCATATTCCTCTTCAATTTCCATGCTAGTACCCAAACAAGATTATATGAAGGCTACTAGCATGAATTCTGCGATTCATTATAGTTCAGTAATCATTGCTCCAGCTTTAGCAGGTCTACTTTACTATTTAGTTGGTCTTGGAGGTATTTTATGTATTGATTTTGTGAGTTTTATCATTGGGATCGTCACCGTTTTTCAAGTACATATTCCCCAGCCGAAACCAACAGTTAATTCTCAAGAAAACGTCAGAATTTGGGAAGATATTATCTTTGGTTTTCGCTATTTGATGGCACGTCCTAGTCTTTTCGCTATGATTATCGTAGATTCTTTATTTTGGTTTGTTCATGATATTGGTGCAACCTTATATTCGCCGATGATTTTGACTCGCACAAAAAATGATACTAAAGTGTTAGGTACAATTTCTTCCGCTGCTGGACTAGGGGGGTTAATAGGGACTTTACTTTTAAGTATTTGGGGTCGTTCTAAAGGACGTGTTCATGGTTTTCTGCTAGGAATGATTGGTGCTGGAGTAAGTAAAAGCATATTTGGTTTCGGAAGAGGACTAGTTGTTTGGCTGCCTGCTCAATTTTGCTCCTCTCTGAATTTTCCTATGCTAACTAGTTCCAGTACAGCTATTTTGCTTAGTAAAGTTAGACCCGATATACAGGGACGGATATTTGCTACCCAATCTAGTATGCAACAGATTGCTTCAGCGATCGCTGTTTTTGCTGCTGCTTGGTTAAGCGATGGGGTATTTGAACCAGGAATGACACAAGGAGGTAATCTTTCCTATTTTTTTGGTAGTATATTCGGTACAGATAAGGGTTCAGGAATGGCACTTTTATATGTGATATCTTCGCTAGGTTTATTGCTAGTCGGTTTATTTGGGTATGCTTTTCCCAGCTTGCGAAATGTCGAAAAAATTGTACCCGACTATGATGCTGAATACAAATAAGCGTTGTATTTATAATGTATGGGAATTATGGAATTATGGAAAACTTTTTCTGTGCAGAAGAATCTCGTCAACTACAGGAAGATGTTATTGGTTGTGCATTAAATCGTCGATACTATATCTTAGTTGAACTTCCACCCCCTTGGACACCCCACCCTTTAGATTCTAAATCTCTCTCTCATAAATTCCAAGCTTTAAAAGCACAGATTAATTTGGAAATTGAGTTATCCATCAGACTAGTTTTTATTTATAATTCTGGATATTACGAAGCAGGATATAACCGTCTCATTATATATTTTCAACGGCAAGAGAGTGATTTATTTTACACAAAAAAAGAATTTTTATTATCAGATATTGAGAATGCAATCCCAATCGTGGAAAAGTGTATTAGAGGAGAACCCATAACGTCTGAATACCCCAATATCCCAGCTAGAGATATTTTAATTTGTACTCACGGCAGTCATGATAAATGTTGCGCTAAATATGGTAATCCGTTTTATCATCAAGCCTTGAAAACTTTAGAGGGTTTATCCATACCCAATGTCAGAATCTGGCAAAGCAGTCATTTTGGTGGACATCGTTTTGCACCGACTATGATAGACCTACCTGAGGCAAGATATTACGGTAGACTCGATCAAAAATCTTTTACTAATATTTTAACGAAAACTGGTGATATTCAAGTTTTTAAAAATGTTTACCGAGGTTGGGGTGTTTTGCCTTGGCAAGTTCAAATTCTCGAAAGAGAACTAATCTTAAAATATGACTGGGAATGGTTTAGTTATCAAGTCAAAGGTCAAGTAATTCAAAAAAATGAAGATGAAACTTCTAGTATAGTAGAAATATCCTTAGAAATATCAAATGGTATAGTTGAAACTTACAGATGCAACATTATTGAAGATGAAAGTAAAAACATCTTTTCACGGGGAGAGTGTAGCAATAGGGAAATAGAAAAAGTGCTGCAATTTAAGATTAATGAATTAGTAGGAGTTAAGTCACGTATTTTCTAGAAATTGATTAAAGACTGATAAAAAACAAGTAGTGAGTATGCTTTTCAACATTTATGAAAGTAATTATTTTAACTTTAAAAAATCTATTGTTTAATCCTTTTTGCAAATTTATAATTGCCTGTAAAGATAACTCTACAAATTTACCCATAGTAGCTATAATTTTATCTCTAATTCTTATTAGTTGTCGAACGAATATTTCAAATGACTCGGTATCAAGTTCTTCTGATCTAACTAGTCAAACAAGAGTTATTAAACATGCTTTGGGCGAAACAAAAGTACCCTTACATCCTCAGCGTGTCGTTGTTATAGGTGGCTTAGATAATGTATTAGCGTTGGGAGTAAAACCAATAGGTTCCACAACCATGGAGGGGAATAATTTTCCTAATTATCTGAAATATAAAACGGTAGGAATAAAAAAAATTGGTATGAATGGTCAACCTAATTTAGAGCAAATTTTATATTTAAAACCAGATTTAATTCTCGGTATATATTGGGATGCTGAATTATACAAACAACTATCTTATATAGCACCCACTGTTTTAGTCGATGGAGATATTGACTGGAAACGATGGTTAACACAATTTGCTGAGGCATTAGGTCAAACGCAAAAAGCTGAGACGCTACTGCGAGAGTATGAGCAAAGAATAGAAAACTTACGCACTAAAATAGATGAAAAATTTTTCCAAGATAAAGTGTCTGTAGTGAGTTTTTGGGCTAATTATACTCGTCTTTATATGAACTATTCATTTTGTGGTTCGATTCTTAAAGAAATAGGTTTATCCCGTCCTTCCTATCAAGACAAAGATAAAATTAACGAAAATATCTCATTAGAATTAATTCCTCAACTTGATGGCGATATTATTTTCTTAATCCTGGGGGGGGATAATCCATTAAAATTGAAACAATTCACTCATCATCCTCTGTGGTCACGCTTGCAAGCGGTTAAAGAAAGTCGAGTTTATTCAGTTACGGGAGAAACTTGGATTTCCGCATGGGGGATTATCGGTGCTAATCAAATTTTAGGCGATCTATTAAAGTATTTACCGTTACGTAGCATTTAGAGTGGATAAAATACATCTGACTGCTTAACAGAAACATAAAACGTTATGGTTCCATCCAAATATATCTAGTATAAGAATTCAAGGTGTTAAGTTTAAACTAAGAAAATAGAGTTAGATATAGTCAAACTTGGTTATCCCAGTTTGCTGTTTCTCGTATAAATCAGATCTCTGTACAGGACAAAAAATAGAGAAAAAGCTTGCAAAGATTACAGAGAAAGGGCTTCATCGAAAGTTACCACACAATCAAAGAAACCCCCATGAACCAGATTAACTTATTACGAGACACACTAAAACCATACTTAGGATGGCATGGAGCGCGTTTAAGCTTTTTAGCGTTATTTTTAATCTCCTTATTAAGAGTAAAGACAGTAAACTTGGTAGAATTAGCAACTGGTTTTCGCAACTGTGCCAAAAATGAATCGAATTATAAGCGAATGATTAAGGTTTTTCCGAGATTTTGATGTAGATTATGCACTCATCGCCAAAATGATTGTAAAAATCATAAACATTGGACCTCTTGCACAAATGTTTTATGGTGGGATAAGGGGTTTGCCAAGACGCATCTTGACGAAATATGCAATACGAACAAAGCAAAATCTTGACGGACAGAGAATTTAAACGCTCGTTTGGAGTAAGAAGAAAGACTTTTAATGAAATGGTAGGTGTGATGGGGCGGTACATCAAACTCAAGAAAACTTCAGGTAGCCCAAAATTAAGTAGAGAAGATCAGATTCTGCCGGCTCTACAGTATTGGCGAGAATATCGCACTTACTTTCATATAGCAAGTGATTGGGGTGTGTCGGAATCGACAGTCTGCCGAACTGTTCATAAAGTCGAAAATACCTTAATTCGTTCGTGAAGGTTCACTCTTCCAGGAAAAAAGTCTCTTCTACAAGAGAAGAATCCGGAAACTGTAGCCTTTGATGTGACTGAATCACCAATTGAACGTCCCAAATATGGGCAGAAGCGATTTTACAGTGGAAAAAAGAAACAGCACACTTTGAAATCACAAATCATCGTTGATGTAAGTACAGGTGTAATTATTTGCACTGCTCATGGTCAGGGTAAACATCATGATTTTCGTTTATTCAAAAATAGTCAAGTGCGCTTTCATCCGAAAACTTTAGGATTGGCAGATCTTGGTTATCAAGGGATCACTAAACTTCATCCCAAAAGCAAAATTCCTAAAAAGAAACCGAAAGCTGCCGAACATAGAAGACAAGGGTTTTAATCGTCAGTTAGCTCAACATCGAGTCATTAGTGAGCATATCAATCGTTCCTTAAAAATTTTTAAGATTCTTCGTGAGCGTTATCGTAATCGTCGTCGGCGATTTGGGCTGCGTTGTAATCTGATTGCTGCACTCTACAATTACGAGCTTCAGCTTACCGGATGAGCTTTCAACAATTCTGGTTTTATCAAACCCCCTAGCTTACCATAAAATATTTCTGCAAGAGTTCTAATGAAGCTAAAGAGGCTTTAACTTTAGCAAGGCTGAGATTTAACGCGGGTGTGGGTACTCAGACAGACGTTATTGCATCTGAAACTGAGCTTACCAGGTCTGAGGGTAATCGGATTAGGGCTATATTGGATTACAATCGCGCTTTAGGCGGTTTGCAAAGGGCTGTTAGTGGTGGTTCCTTACTTCTACCGAGGCGTAGATAAGCTGCTACGCAGCTAAATCATATAAATTCAAAAATCATAACCTTTGTGGTGCGGGCATCTTGCCCGCTTTAAATATACAAAGTAGCTGCTTAACAGCTTATGGGGGTGATAAACCGAAGGCTTTACGCAGAACATATCGCTCTTGGCTGATTTTGCTTAATCTATCTGACAATAGGATTTCACTGACCCTAAAGAATAAATGATTGTAATTCCAATAAATCGTTACAACCAAGTAATTTCCAGGATATGGGTATTGAATGCGATGTCTCCTAAGAAGCCCAACTTCCAGAAGCCACTTCCTGTCTACTTCTAGGGTAGGAGTATGACATTCCAAATGCTCCCTAATTTGCATCCCTACAGCATATCCCAGCAATGGAGGCACAGAATTACCTATTTCCCGATGAGCATGAAGTATTCCCTCGCTGAAATTAAACCAATCGGGGTAACTATGCAAACGTGCAGCTTCCCTAACTGATATAACCCGTGGTTCACAAGGATGAATCGGACGCAATGCAGTGCGATTTCCACTACCTGCTCGTAACGTGACACACAAACCATCCCATTCGAGTTTCTTGGCTCTGGATTTAGCTTCCCTCGCACCTGGGGGAGTATTGATAAATTGCTGAATTACTTCTGATGCATGTGTCGTTGCTGCAAATCCCGTTATTTCGTTGCTTATTACGCCTGGATTGGGAAATATTTCATCAAGATACCGGACATATTCTCCCTTTTCCCAATCGGGTGAGACAACTTGAGTGTTTTGTTTAGGGAGTAGGGGAAGTGGTAATAAGTCACTTATTGCATCCCGAACATTAGTTTAAGCAAACCAATTTATATACTGCTGTCAAACAGTGATAGTATCCCCAATTTTGATCAAATTGGGGATACTATTTTGTGAAAATTAATTAAAAATTAAAATTAATATAATCTAAATCTAGCAATCCCAATCGACATTGGAGTGCTATTAGGATCAAATTTGGCGAACAAACGATAAACGGGACCATTCCCTTGAGTAACTCGCTCGATATTTTTAATATCAATTTCTAATTCACTACCGGGAGCGATAGATTCAGGAAAATTTAGCTCGATATTCTGATCTTTAATAGATACATTAGCATTAACTTTCTTCCCACTTTTATCAGTTACAACCACATCCTTAGTTTTATTGCTCCACTTTACAACTTCTGGAACTTGAATCATAATTTGAGAAATTTGCTTACTATTGTTAGGATTGCTGATTTCAAAAGTGTGTCTAACTATATCGGCACGAGTTGGGGGAAAACTGTTATTAGCGCTGATATAGGGTAATGTGCCATTTTCATTGGCACTAGCATGACTATTAGGAACGAATAATCCAGTTGTCGCAGTCAGTACAAAAGCTAAAAATAGTGTTTTTTTCATAATTAAGTTTTTCTTCACAACACGAATAATTAAGCTGTCTAATCCGTAAAATCAACTCATATACCTAATTTGACAGCTTGGGATGAAATTTGGATGAAATTTTGGAGTTAACGCATTAATCAATACATTGGTTTTACTTATATTTGTAATAGACTACAGCTATAGTAATTTTTAGTTGGGTGGAACCGATGCACTAGTTAAGTATTTTTTAGCCGCGTTAAAATTTCATCCTAATTTCATCCGATTCTGTCAAGCTATTAAGAGCATTATTTTTACTAGTTATGAAGATATTATTAGTTGAAGACGAACCAGATTTAGGTGCATCGATTCAACGGAAGTTACATCAGGAAAAATATATTGTTGATTGGGTTCAAGATGGAGATGAGGCTTGGTGTTGTCTAGATAATAATTGGACGGAGTATACTTTAGCGATATTCGATTGGTTGTTACCGGGAATGTCGGGTATAGAATTATGCAAGCGTTTACGTCTTCGTAGTCATTCTTTACCTGTTTTAATGCTAACTGCAAAAGATAGTATGAATGATAAGGTAATTGGTTTAGATGCAGGTGCTGATGATTACTTAACAAAGCCATTTGGGATGGCAGAGTTATTAGCGCGATTACGAGCATTACAACGTCGTTCTCCAAATTTTCAATCTTCAGAATTGCGAGTTGGAAAGTTGATTTTAGACTATGCTAACTATGCTGTTTGCTATGAAAGTATTGATGGCAATAAAAGAATAATTAATTTAACTAAAAAAGAATTTCATCTAATGGAATATTTTATGAAGCATCCCAATACTATAGTTAATCGTGACCAAATATTGAATCACATTTATAGTTTTAGTACAGAGAGAGTTAGTAATGTAGTTGCAGCACAAGTCAGACTTTTGCGACGCAAGCTATCAGAATATAATTGCGATCGCGTAATTGAAACTATCCCTAGTATGGGTTATCGTTTCAATCCTGATGATGGCAATAAAATGTAAAATCAATGCAAATAAAGCTTTTTGATAAAACTCGTTGGCGACTTGCAGCTTGGTATGCAGGAGTAATGGCTGTTATTCTTGCTATTTGTGGTTTCAGTGTATATCAGGTGATGATTCAAGCTTATTTAGTTTCCATTGATAGAGAATTAGAATCTGTCACGGGAACTCTACATAATGTTATCGAACCAAGTTTAAAACAACCAGCTAAGATTGAGCCAATTATTGAGTTAATTTTACCTAATCTTTGTTTGGCTAATTCGGATTGTCCTAATTCAAATCATTCTAAATATCAAAAATTTTTGCATAGAGAACATGGGATGTTTAGTAGTGTTTATCAAGATAAACAATATTACATTCGTTTTGTCGATATTTCAGATAAATTAATTGCAGTAGCTGGATTTAATCCGCAAGAACTACCGCAAGCTTTCAATTCAAAAACTTGGCAAACCCTCAAAGATCCCCAAGGTAATCGCTATAGTCAAAAGTCGATATTATTATATACACAAAGTAATCAAAATTGGGGCTATATTCAAGTTGGTAGAAGCCTCAAAGAATTGGATAATCGCATCTTCAGTTTCAAAATATTTTTTGTGATCGCATTACCGATCGGTGTAATTTTAGTAGGTGGTTCGAGTTGGTGGTTAGCGGGTTTGGCAATGCAACCGATTGACAAATCCTACAAACAAATGCAGCAATTTACCTCCGACGCATCGCACGAATTACGCACACCTTTAGCAGCAATTAATGCTACTGTTGAAACTATACTTGATTTAGAATATTTATCTGAACAGGAAGCAAGAGAAACTTTAAGATTGATTAAACGTCAAAATAATCGACTTGCAGAATTAGTCCAAGATTTATTACTATTATCGAGATTTGACCAAAAAACTCAAGTTGTACAAAAAGAATCTTGTTGTCTCAACGATTTAATTAATGATTTGCTGGAAGAATTTTCGGATTTAGCAAATAATACTGATTTACAACTAACATCTTCATTAGAATATTCCCAACCTTTACATGTGTTAGGAGATGAAGACCAAATTTTACGTCTATTTTCCAACCTAATTGCAAATGCAATTCAATATACCCCTGCTGGTGGTTATGTAAATGTCACCCTCAAGCGCAACAACGATGATGCTGTGGTAGAAGTGCGAGATACGGGTATTGGTATCCCATCAGAGGAATTTCCACGAATTTTTGACAGATTTTACCGTGTTGATAGTAACCGTTCCCGCAGCACAGGTGGTTCGGGACTGGGTTTAGCCATAGCAAAAGCGATCGCGCAAGCAAATGGAGGCAGTATCGAAGTCCAAAGTCAACTCAGTAAGGGTAGCACTTTTATTGTGCGATTACCTGTTTTCAGTGCTGAGTGATAAGTAAATGCTTGAAATATGAAGTAAGTATTAAAAGATACTAAGTTTTTATATATTACTTGACTTTTACCTGCGACATATGAAGTAAGTATTAAAAGATACTAAGTTTTTATATATTACTTGACTTTTACCTGCGACATATAAGTATAATCTGACTAATTTCTTGATAATAGTTCTTATTAAAAAACCTTAAAAGTTTATGGTAGGTCGTTATTTGACTACAGCACTTCCGGCTATTACATAATACAGTTTTTCTTCTTGTCCCTCTCCTACTCATAGTTTTCAGCTTTGAGTGTGTACCTCATAGCTGCCGGAAGTGCTGTAAAAATTAGTGAATATTTTATTATTAGTATTTACGAATTAGTGAATTGAGTAATTAAAACTTCGACTTCGCTCAGTTTTTACGTCGAGCGTTTCTCGGTTGTACTCAGTCGTAGCCAAGACGTTCATTTTTATCATCATAAATTTCATCCAAATTTCATTAATTTTTGTCAACGTAGTAGTTAGAGATAACCTTTTTACAAATCATGCTTACTTCACAAAAATCTAACCAATCATTACAAAAACAAGAATTTAATTTCAAGGTGCTGCTAGTTGAGGATGAACCCGACATTGGTGCAGCACTCAAACGGGTATTAAAACAGCAAAACTATTTAGTTGACTGGGTGAAAGATGGGACTGAAGCTTGGATACATCTGGAGAACCAACAGGTTGAGTATGCATTTGCTATTTTTGATTGGATGTTACCTGGTGTGACAGGTTTGGAGTTGTGCAAGCGATTACGGAAACATAATAACCCTCTCCCTATCTTGCTGCTGACAGCTAGAGATAGGATCGAAGATAAAATTGCAGGTTTGGATGCAGGTGCTGATGATTACCTGGTAAAACCATTTAATATGGTGGAACTGGTATCGCGTTTACAAGCGTTACAACGACGTTTCGGAAATTTGGAATCGTCTCAACTTACTGTTGGTAATTTAACTCTTGATTACTGTAGTAATACGGTGATATGTGAAAATTCGGCTTTGGCAAGAGGAGAAATTTACCTTACCAATAAAGAACTTCACGTTTTGGAATATTTAATGAAGCATCCAACCCAGGTTATCTCTAGCGAACAAATTCGTACTCATCTACGACAGTTGCACTCAGAAAGTTGTAGTTGTGTGGTGTCTACTCACATCCGAATCCTGCGGGAAAAACTGAGCGAGTGCATTAATCCAATTGAGACTATACATGGTTTAGGATATCGTTTTAATCTGATGGATGAATCGACATAATTTTTGGACTTAGATTCAGTGACACAAATTTCATCTTGATTTCATTTTGCCAAGGCAGACTTAATATTAAGACGTTGACGGTGATGAACGGTTTCTACGAACATCAGCAGTAATTACCGAACATCTACTTGACTCTCCACTTAACTGTAGTATCGAGAATAATATTTAAGTCTATATAAATTCCTTGGAAATTGGATCTATGAAACTTCCCTCATTAAAAACGACTTCTTTGGCTTTAGCGAAGCTTGCGCGACGTGAGTCGTTCGCACTCATTACCGCAACCATTCTAATAACGGCTTGTTCTAGTACAAGACAAAGTGACAAGCAAACCCAAGCTTCAAACACCACCACCGAAGTATCGAATAAACAGCATGGTGGCATGAACCATGAGGGTATGCAGCATGGCAATATGAGTCACAATATGGATTTGGGTGCTGCTGATGCAAACTACGATTTACGATTTATTGATGGGATGATTCCCCACCATGAAGGTGCTGTAGTCATGGCAAAAGAAGCTTTAAATAAATCAAAGCGTCCAGAAATTCTCAAGCTGGCAAATGAAATTATTAAAGCTCAAGACAAAGAAATCAAGGAACTCAAGCAATGGCGTAAGGGTTGGTATCCAAAAGCACCGGAAGAGGCACAAGCTTGGCACACAGAAATGAAACACATGATGGCAATGTCTCCCGAACAGATGAAAATGATGCGGATGGACATGGATTTGGGTGCAGCCGACACTGAGTTTGATTTGCGGTTTATCAATGCGATGATTCCCCACCACGAAGGGGCTGTAATGATGGCGAAGGATGCTTTAAATAAATCAAAGCGAGTTGAGATCAAAAAACTCGCAACTGCGATTATTTCGTCTCAGGAAGGCGAGATTAAGCAAATGCAACAATGGCGACAAACTTGGTATAAAAAGTAAGTGAATTATGGGAGCCATACTTCTTTGGAGTTACTCAGTGGTAGAGCGACAGGCTACGCTATGTGAATGCGTTATCAGGAAACTTCAAGAATGCTCCCATTACCAATAGCTAGTAACCTCACGAACAGAGTTACTATGCTACGGCGACTTGCTTCATAGCTTTTGCTGTCATCATTCCCCAAAACCAATCGATTTTATATCGTTCAATAACGACTTCATCAAGCCCAGCATCTTGCAACATATTCTGACATTCAGAAACTCGGTATGTACGAAAATGAGCGCGATTGAACATACGAAGCGCGAGGTCTAAAATCTGACAAGTTCGATAGTCATGACACCAATCGGTGATGAGAAGAAAACCTCCAGGTTTAAGAACCCTCTGCATTTCCTGAATAGCTAGATCGGGATTGGGAAAGTAATGGAAAGCACTGGTAGAGATTAAAACATCGAAACTGTTGCTTGAAAATGGAATACTGGTTGCGCTACCAACTTTTAAATCGATTGCAGCAGGTAGCTTTTGCCTAGCGACGTTTAACATCTCAGCAGAAGGGTCGAGTCCAACTATCTCTGTTTCTGGAGCAACTTTCAGCAAATTTTGAATCAGCGTACCTGTACCGCAACCGAGGTCTAAAATTCGATCTCCTGAATGGATATCCAGACGACTCAGCGTTGCCTGAATTGTAGCTTCAATATAAAACGACCAACGGCGATCGTACTTATGAGCAATGCGAGAATACTCTTGTTGAACAGGATCGAGTTCTGTCATCATTTTTAAGTCAAGCTTATTTGAGTTGCTTCAAACTTAACATTTTCGAGGATAGCCTACTTGACCTCCTCCCACCGCTATATCGCTACTCCGATATAGCGGGGGATTCCCCAAACATCGCTATTTGGGTTTCCGCTTCGGGTTTCTCGATAATGTCGCGCAAGCTTCGCAGATAGAAAAACTCGCAATCGAGATTCAGCAAATACAGCAAATAAAGTAAATCATTGCTACCAGAAAAAATTATTAGTCTACTGCATCCAAATTTCATCCTAATTTCATTCTCCCGTGACAAACTGTGAAGTATGTGGTTAAGTTTTTTTAACCATTGTGGGATTTAAATTCGCTGTTTATAAAAGGAATCTCTGGACGATGCAACAGCTTAACCTAACCAAAAATCGAATAATATCACTTTGTCGCGTTTCTTCTGCCATCCTCAGTGTATTACTGCTAACAGCACCCACCGTAGTATTTGCAGGTGCGGGACACGACCATAGTGGTGCAAGTTCTTTTCAGGGGGGAAGCGATGCCAATAGTTCAGTAAATGTAGATACGGAAACAGCCCAACGGTTAGGTATCAAAACAGAAGCAGTTAAAAGGCAACCTTTAGCTTTAGGAATCAAAACCACCGGACAAATCGAAACTTTGCCCAACCAAAAAGTGGAAGTGACAACACCAATTCAAGGCGCGAAAGTAGTAGAATTATTGGTGGAACCAGGTGCAGTTGTCACCAAAGGTCAACCCGTTGCCGTCGTCACCAGTCCCGATTTAGTAGATTTGCGCGTCACCTCTCAAGAAAAACGCGCCGATGCGATCGCATCTCTACAACAAGCACAAACTGACTTGAAATTAGCCCAGCAAAATTATCAAAGATATTTACAGATAACTGATGCAGAGGTCAAACAAGCCCAAAGTCAGATGGCATTTGCCCAGGAAAAATATAGTAAAGATCAGCAACTTGCAACAGAGGGTGCTTTACCCCGTCGCACTGCTTTAGAATCCCAGACTCAACTTGCAGAAGCACAAGCTAAATACACCACAGCAAACAGCAAACGGGAAGTTATCGAAGCGGAGGCACAAATTAAACGTGCCCAATCTGCGGTGCAAGTAGCACAGGAACGGTTACGTCTCAGCGATTCTACTTATAATACCCGACTACAGCAACTAGGAAATCGTTCTAATTCCAAGGGATTAGTAACTATAACCGCTCCCATCTCCGGTAAAGTTGCTGACAGAGAAGTCACAATCGGACAAACATTTAATGATGCAGGTGGGAAATTGATGACGATTGTCAACGACAGTCAGGTGTTTGCCACAGCCAATATTTACGAGAAAGATTTGGGTCAAGTTAAAACTGATGAAAGGGTAAATTTAAGAGTTGCGAGTTTAAGCGAACGCATATTTACAGGCAGAATTACCCGCATTGGTACATCAGTGCAGGGTGAGACGCGAGTAGTACCCGTCCAAGCTGCGATCGCTAATCCAGGGGGACTACTCAAACCTGGGATGTTTGCCGAATTAGAGGTTTTGACGGGTCAGCAGTCCACAGCAACTTTAGTAGTTCCTGCATCAGCAGTAGTCGATACTAATGGGAAAAAATCAGTCTACATCCAAAATGGTAATGCCTATCAAGCAGCAGAAGTGACATTGGGACAAACATCCGGTGACATGGTGGAGGTGAAGACTGGTTTATTTGAGGGTGATATTATTGTTACTCAGCGTGCAACTCAACTTTATGCCCAATCTTTGCGGGGTGGAAGTAAAAAAGCAAAGGATAATCATGGGGAAGAAGGGGATAAGCACGAAGAGGAAACCCAGGTTAAAGGTAACTTGCCTGCACCTTGGTGGTTATTAGCAGCAGGAGGGAGTACAGTTATTGCTGTTGCTGGTTTTGCTGCTGGTAATTTTTGGTCGTCTCGTCGTCAGCGTCAAGATTTAGTGACGGTTGGGGATATAAATGGCTTTAGTTATGAGGCTGAGGTGTACTTAGATAACCACAACCATCAGCAACCGAGTTTATTGGGTGCGTCTGTGGTAGATAAGGGAGAGAAAGAGGATAAAATATCTTAAATATCGGGGGGAAATGCTGCTTGGGCAGATGAAATTTTGAAACAGAAAGGATTGAGGTAAGTTTAAAGATTGTGCAACAAACCTATAGTTTACAGGTGCGATCGCAACACCAAACCAACATGTTTCAAGGAATCACAGAAACATTATCGATTTTAATCGCATTCTTAAGTAAGAACCACTTTAGGTTTAATTTGTCACAACAGCAAATTAAGGTATTGTAACACTACAAAAATTGTTAAGCAGTAAAAAATTACTCAACAAGAAGGTAATAATCAATAACTTGTTTAAGTCCATTAATCTCCTTATTTCCAAACTTATCTAAGTTTTTTCTAAAAGGTAACCAATATGGCTGTATGGAACCACTAAGCTCAATAGATTTCTTGAATAAATGCTTAAAAATATTATTACATGCGAATGAATGATATATTTGATCATTGTCACAGAATCCTTTCAGGATAGATTCCCATTGTGTATCGCTGAGAGAATCTGCTATTTCCGATAATATAGAAGCATTTGATTCAGCATTATTATATGAGGAAGAAGACCTAAACTTACTTACTATTTGGGGAATATTTTCTTTTAATATAGGTTGAATTAGCTCCTCTAATAAATCATCACTATATTTTGACTTCATTAGTATTAATTCATCAAATCCAGATTTTTTACATAACCTTACAACGCAAGTATTCAGCATTTCAATAACCTTTTCTAGATTCCTGCAAGATAATGAACACAAATAAGATTCACGCACTTCAAATAACTTTTCTAAAGAAGCATTCTCTAGTAAGTACAGCAGTCGTTGCTCAGTAATTTTTAACAACTTTTCTTCCTGCGTAATTTGCGATAATTCTTCTAATAATTCTTCTAAAAAAGCTTCCTTAATTGTCTCAGCCAAATATAAATTAATTTTATCATTCAAAGAATTATTATTCTTTGATTTCATTGCAATTAAGTTATCAAAACTAGCTTTTGGTATTGCTTTTTCTAAGATGGGTTGTATTATTTTACTAACTAAATTTTCTTGTAATTTCTTTTCAGAAAATTCATTGAAAGATAGTAGTTTGTTCAGAGTAAGGCTTTGAAGTTTAATAGATATAGCTTCTTTTAAAAAAGCTATATGAAAGGCTTCTAAAAATACTTCTGCATTTTTTTCTGACAAAGAGCCGTATCTTGATGCATCAAATATGTTAAGCTTTTCTATAAAAGCTACCGCTTTTAATTGGCATAGCTCAGTAAGAGTATCCCAAGTTTTGATATGACCAAGGTAGATAATTACATTATCCCAATGATTATCTTGAACTTTGTTAATAATAATATCAGACAATTTTTCATTTAATATTTCTCTTGTTTGCTCAGGGTACATGCTTGATATTGCATGTATTGCTGAGAATTGACGCGCTCTTTCGTCTTCAGGAAGATTTTCTGTCAACAAGCTTATTGTTAGTCCGAGAATAACGTCTTTAATCAGAGCCAAACGAGCGCGAGCTAACGGACTTTTTTGGAAATATTTTATCGCCAGTTCTGGAACTGTTGGAAAATACTCAGATTTAATATCTTGAAAAACTCTGTCACGGGCAGCACGACCTTGAACTGGTGGTCTTTCTAAAAGGTGTGTAACTGCGCTTCTTAAATGATAGCGTGCCAATTCTGCTGTAGCTTCAAATGGTTCTTCTAAAGATGTCATAGAAGGATGAGCGCATCGGCTTCTATCCTCAAATAATCTTTCAATATCGGACATCTCGACAATCGAAATTAGTTCAAATGGCTTGAGTGCTTTCTTGGGAATATCTGACTCAAACTGCCAAAGCTCTTTAACTTTTTTTTCTGAACTAAGCTTCTCAAAGTGTTCTAACAATTGTGAGGCTTCTTTATCTCCCAGAAGCTCTAATTCTCTCAATTTATGAAGAAAATCAAATACAACAGCATTCCATATTGCGACAATGCAAGAACGGTAGGCTCCAACTTTGTAACAGGCAACTGCTTCTTGAATAAATTTTTTAGCCTGCTTATCTCTACAACGTACTATTAATTCGTCTAAATCAATGAAAGCTTCGTACATAGCTTTGAGGGTCTAACATACTTAATCTTGAGTATATTAACGTACATTTAATTCTTATGCACAAAAAATTAAAATCCTCCTTAAACTTATCACTCAGCAACATAAATTACACAAATTTCATCCTGATTTCATCTTGGTCTGGGACATTAAATATAGTAGCTAATTGCAAACAGCATATACCAAGCTACTATCCCAGCTAAAATACATAAAAATAATGCTCAGTAACATTGTAAGGTGGGTAATCGATCGACGTTGGCTAGTTGTATTAGCTACAGTTCTTGTTTCCTTTTGGACATTCTACATCATCCCTCAAATGTCCTTGGATGTGCTACCAGCTTTTGCCCCACCGCAAGTAGAAATCCAAGCTGAAGCACCAGGACTTGCACCGGAGGAAGTAGAATCCTTAGTAACTTTACCAATTGAAAGTGCAATTAATGGCACACCGGGAGTCACCGCAGTCCGTTCTTCGAGTGCGGCAGGAATTTCGGCGGTGAGAGTCATATTTAACCAGAATACTGAGATATACCAAGCTCGTCAGTTAGTCACCGAACGACTACAACAAGCCACAAGCAAGCTACCACCAGGGGTAGAAACTCCGCAGATATCTCCCACCACTTCCCCGGTAGGTTTAGTTGTTCAGTATGCTTTTACTGTTGAAGAAGGAAAGAATTCTTCCAGTGGTTCAACCCCTAATTCCCTCATGGAAGCTCGTCGAATCGTTGATTGGCAAGTCACAAATCGCCTTTTAGCTGTTCCTGGTGTGAGTCAAGTGTTAACTTTTGGTGGTGATGAGCGGCAATTTCAGGTATTAGTTGACCCAGTAAAATTAGCAGCATTTAATATTACCTTAGAACAAGTTACCCAAGCGACTCAAAAAGCTAATGTCAACGCCCCTGGTGGCTTTTTTATTACAGCAGATACAGAGAAATTGATTCGAGGTATCGGCAGAATTGAATCAATTGAAGACCTGAAGAAATCCACAATTATTTCTCGCAAAGGCGTTCCAGTAAGATTAGAAGATGTTGCTGATGTCCAAATTGGAGCAGCAATCAAACGGGGTGATGGCAGTTTTAATGGCAAACCCGCAATTATTGTTATGGTGAATAAACAGCCAACAGTTGACACTCCGACTGTCTCCCGTGCCGTAGAAAAAGCGGTAGGAGAAATCAAAGCGGGATTGCCAAAAAATATTAAAGTTACGACTACATTTCGCCAAGATAGTTATATTGAATCTTCTGTTGATAACGTGCGATCGTCTTTAATTCAAGGTAGTATTATCGCGGCGATAGTTCTGATTCCTTTTTTGATGAATTGGCGGACATTAACAGTATGTTTACTTGACTTTTTCCTGACGTTACTATTTGGATTACTCGCACTTTCCTGGTTAGGAATTGGATTAAATACAATGACTTTGGGAGGTTTAGCGGTTGCTATTGGTACTGCAATTGATGACGCAATTGTCTATGGTGAAAATACTTATCGACGACTAAGAGAAAATAAAACTTCAGAAAATCCCTTATCCCCATTAGAAATAATTTTTGAAGGTTCGCAAGAGGTGCGGGATTCATTAATTGGTGCCACAATTATCGGGATTATTGTTTTTTCGCCGATTTTTACCTTACCGGGAATTGAAGGCAGAATTTTTACACCAATGGGTATTTCCTATTTGGTAGTAGTTGTAATTTCTAGCTTGGAGTCTTTATTAATTTCTCCAGCTTTATGTGCAATTTTATTACCGAATCTAAAAGTAACTCAACGAGAACCTTGGTTAGCAAGATTTTGTAAGAGAATTTATGCATCATGCTTAAATTTTTCGATGAGAAATCCATTATTAATTGTGGGTGTTGCTACAGTTTTAACCGTCGCATCAATTGTGGTTATTCCTTCATTTGGTAGGGCATTTTTACCAGAATTTCAAGAACAAACAATGGTAAATACCTTGATTTCCTACCCAACAGGTTCTCTTGAAGCTAGTACAAAAGCTGGTTATGTGATCGAAGAAGCATTAAAAAATGATTCCCGATTTAAGTTTATTCAAACACGTTCCGGACGTGCTTCAGGAGATTCAGAAGCTGCGGGTGTAAATGTGGCTCACCTTGATATTGAATTAAGCAAGGAAGGAATGCAAAAGCGTGAAAAATCTTTGGAAGTAATGCGGAAAGCATTTGAGAAAATACCAGGTGCAGCAACTAATATTGGTGGATTTTTATCCCACCGAATGGATGAAGTTTTATCTGGGGTGCGGAGTTCCATAGCTGTGAAAATATTTGGTTCTGATTTAGGAGAATTACGGAAAATTGGACAGCAAGTAGAAGAGCAAATGGCAACAGTTAATGGTGTAATTGATTTGCAACTCGAACCACAGCTTCCTGTACCACAAATTCAAATCAAATTCGACCGTGATGCAGCAAGTCGCTATGGTCAGACTGTAGGAGATTTAGCCGATACAATCGAAACTGCACTCAACGGTAAAGTTGTTTCTCAAGTTCTAGAAAATCAACAATCTTTTCCCTTAATTGTCTGGTTTAAACCCGAAGCAAGACAAAATTTAGAAACAATTCGTAATTTATTGATTGATACTCCCGATGGACAAAAAATTCCTTTGGGTAGCGTTGCTAAAATTGATGAGGGTAAGGGACCAAATACAATTAATCGGGAAAATGTATCCCGTTTGATAGTCGTTTCGGCAAATGCCAAAGGTCGGGATTTACGCTCGATTGTAAATGAAATCGAAGCTAAAGTTAAACGTAATGTTCAAGTTACTCCAGGTTACTTTATTCAATACGCAGGTCAATTTGAAGCTGAAGAACGGGCAACACAAAATATTCTCGTTTTTAGTATAATCGCGTTTATTGCCATTACGGTAATTATGTATCTTTCGGTTAAATCTATTGCTTCTACGGCGATGATTATGATTAACTTGCCGATTGGTTTAGTTGGTGGTGTAATTGCCGTAGCTTTAACAGGTGGAGTAATTTCCGTTGCATCTTTAGTTGGTTTTGTTTCCTTGTTTGGGGTAGCAACTCGCAACGGTTTATTATTGGTGGATAATTACAATAGTAAATATGCCGAAGGAATCGCGTTGAAAGATATTATTGTCAAAGGGTCAATGGAACGACTCAATGCAATTTTGATGACAGCCTTAACTTCAGCGTTGGGTTTAGCACCAATGGTACTACAAGGTGGTCCCGGACAAGAACTTTTGCAACCTTTATCAATAGTTGTGTTTGGTGGTTTGTTTTCTTCTACAGCGATAACTTTGCTTGTTTTACCTGCTTTCTATGCCAAGTTTGGTAAGAATTTATTTCCGAAGAGGCAGAAAGAAATTGAACAGAAAGAGGAGCAATTTTTTCTGCACATGTAAAATATTTAGATTGGCGATCTTAGAAAATTGATTTATCCAGATTAATACCAAAATTTAGCCTTGTTACTTTTGCTAGCTTTGAATAAATGATTTGATTGTGAATGAATAACTTTACCTTGTTTCGTAGTCTGAGAAACCCTATATTTGCAAGACTTTACGCAGCCCAAACCACAAGCCTTTTGGGTGATGCACTGACTTGGGTTGGTCTGGCTTTGGTTGCCTTTGAGTTGGCAAAAGAACAGTCCGCAGTGGTGCTTTCAGTCGCTTTAACCCTCCGTGTGACCGCATTTGTGTTACTTGCACCCATCGCTGGAGCATTTGCCGATCGCTTCGATCGCAAAAAAATCATGGTAGTAACCCACATTATCCGTATGGTGATTGTGGGATTGTTACCTTTTGTGACTCAAGTATGGCAACTTTATATACTCATATTTACGCTAAATGTTTTTAATGCCTTTTTTACACCAACCTATCAAGCCACAATTCCCCTAGTGACTGGACAGGATGATTACCCGCAAGCGATCGCACTTTCTAGCGCGACCTACCAATTACTGGGTGTCCTTGGTCCTGGTATCGCTGGAAGTATTGCAGGGATAATAGGAGCCAGACAGGTTTTCTTTCTGGATGCGTTGAGTTTTCTGATTGCGGGAGTATTAATTTTTACGCTACCTGGTCAGTTAAAAGTCCAGTCGAACCAATCATTAAGTACGCGAGGTCGAACTTGGCGCGATGTTAGAAATGGTACAACTAGCTTATTTAATGATGCTTATATTCGCTATGCCTTATTTATGCAGTTGGTTGCATCAATAGCTGGAGCACAGATTTTAGTTAATACTGTTGGCTACGTTCAAGGGACGCTGAAATTTGGGAATATGCAGTATGGTTGGGTCATGGCTGCCTTTGGCATCGGGGCGACAGTTGCAGCTGTAATTGTTGGTACTTTTGCTCAACGATTCACAAGAACAAGTATTATAGTTTTTGGTGCGGGGCTGATAACCCTGGCTTTATTGCCTGCAAATTATGCAAATTTACCAGTATTGATGATGTTATGGTTATTAGCGGGAATTGGGCAAAGCTGTGTCAACTTACCTACGCAAACATTGATTGCCGACCGTATTCCTACAGATGCCCAAGGACGAGTTTATGGCGCTCATTTTGCTTGGAGTCATTTGTGGTGGGTAATATCTTATCCTTTGGCAGGTTGGTTGGGGAGTAATTTTGCTGAAGTTGAATTTTTCTATGGTGCTTTAATCGGCTTTGCTTTACTAGTTATAGCCCAAATTGCCCTCTCACCACATTCTCACGAACATTTACATTATCCGATTTTGCACGAACACAAGCATATTCACGACGAACACCATCAACACGAACATGATGGAGAGATATTATTGAGTGAACCTCATACTCATCTTCACGAACACACAATGATTGTTTCCCACAGTCATCCTCATCATCATGATGTTCATCATCATCACATTCATTAAAAAGTTTCGCCACAACTGTTATGTGTCAAAGGATAGACTTACGCGAAAATTAATGTAGGTGAAGGGATTGGGGTTGATTTTTGATGCTAGATGGAGATACGTGATTTCGCCAAAGTAGTAAAGGAATGCTCAAAATACCCAAAACCATCACAACCCCAGTCATTATCCAAACCATCAAACGGCTAGGTTGATAATTTCCCCGTTCGATTTGCCAATAAACTTGGTTGTAGCGCCATGCTGCCAAAGCGATCGCAGCAATACCAAACAGTACCAGAGCCAGACCCAAATTTTCTGAGTTGAAAAAAGGATGAGCAGAAACTTCCTGTTGAGTAATAGCAGTTTGAGTAATAGCAGTATTTAGTTGACGTAAGAATATACCAAAACGAGCAATGGCAAAACCAAAGCCAATTAATGCTATGGAAGTACGCAACCAAGCAAGGAATGTACGCTCGTTAGCTTGATGTTCTCGTTGACGATCGATATTCGGCATTTGATTTTTTTTTGATTTAATATCAATTAAATAAATGTTCTCTAATTCTTCTTTTTACTTTCTACAGTGTAATCACAAACGAAAGTCAAGAGGTTGCTCAAATGGAGGAGACTTCAACCAAATTAATTTTAGTTGGTGCTTTACTCGACTCTGTAGGATTTAGCGAGCTATAACAATTTGGAAAAACTTGCTGTACCTACGATACTTTTCCCTAGAGACTACAATTAATTATGATAAAACTTTTTTATTCAAAATCTCAAAATTTCATCCTAATTTCATCCCCTGCTGTCATCCTAAATTATATTAGTGAGGAGTAAAGAAATGAAATATCTCAAATTCGGCTTCGTTATTTTAGCGAGTACGGGTCTACTATTTTTAGGTGCTTGCAGTGGTGGAACTCAAGAAAGCGCTTCCAGCGAGAAAACAGAAGTTGCGAAAACTGCCACCGATACAACCTCGAAAAGCGAGACTCCAAAATCAGATGTTGCATCAAAAAAAGAAGGAGATAAACATGAGGAAGGTAAAGAACACTCTCATGGTGGTCAAGTCGTAGAATCTGGTCAATATCATTTAGAGTTAATCGCAGAAAAAGCAGAAAAAGAAACACATCTGCATTTGCATGTGCAAAAGGGAGAAAAGCACGAACCTATAACAAATGCGAAAGTTACAGCACAACTTCAACTACCTGATGGAACTCAGAAAAATCTAGATTTAAAATATGATGCGAAGGAGAAAAATTACACTAATATACTATCCGGAAATGTCGTAGGTCAATATCAAATGAAAGTTACTGCTGATATTGGAGGTGAAAAAGTAAGCGGTCGATTTAACTTTAATCAGTAGTTTCATTAATTTATCCTAATTTGAGTGTTATAATTGTATTCATAATAGCTATTTATTATGAATACTAATCTAATTTAAAATTACAGTTTAAAACTTATCAATAGGATTAAAAACTAAAAATGATGGAATGCTAAATATCCGCTATGACTTGAGACAATTACTTTAAAACACAATTAAATCAAGGGAAATGTTGCTCTAGATTAGGCTTTTTCAATAATAGGACAAATTACATTTTCGGAATTATCAGACACAAGTTCCCAACCTGATATTAGCCCTTCTAGCTCTTGCTTAAAAATCGTCATTTCTCGGATTTGTTTTTCAATAACTGCTACCTTATCTTGCAATCTAGCTTTTATGCGATCGCAAGGTAGTTTTCCTTGGTCGTGAACTTGTAAAAATTCCTTAATTTCTGATAAGCTTAATCCCAGACTTTGGGCACGTTTGATAAAGTGTAAGCGAGACAAAACATCCGAGGTAAATAATCTAAATCCACCTTCGGTTCTACCTGATGAGTGAAGTAAACCTAATTCCTCATAGTAGCGAATAGTTTTAATCGGTACACCGCTTTCTTTGGCAACAACACCAATTTGTTTTCCTTGTTCTTTGAGCAACATATTTAATATTCCCCTCGCTAAATCTTTTACTTTCTTGAGCATCAACTCTCTAGTTAATTAGAGGGTTAAAACTGAACATCAAAGTATTTACTTTTAATTGTTGAACACTTGCCATTTTTATCCATATTATTCATGTTGCACTCTTAGTTGCGATTCCTTTATATAGATGAGCGATAATATCTGACATTTTTTCAGGTGTAAATTCCTGAAGTTCAACCTCATCAAATTGCTCTTCTATCAACTCCCGAATATTTCGATTGAGATGACATCCATCTCCGATAACTTTTTGAATTGGTGTTAGTCTATTTTGCCAAACCTGGATGTTATGTTTATCGCTTAACCCATGTTCTAAAAAGAAAAACCTACCACCTGGCTTGAGGATGCGGTAAATTTCTTGAAGTGCTTGCTTTACATTTGCAATACTACATAATGTAAAAGTGCTGACAACGCTATCAAAAGTATTATTTAGTATTGATAAATTTTCACTTGATAGCATTAATTGCTTAACTGTTATATTTGATTCACTAATACGCTTTTTTGCAAAAGCATTCATCCCAGGATTTATATCTATAGTGGTGATTTTCTGAATTTGTGGAGGATAGAATGCGAGATTTAATCCAGTTCCAAAACCAATTTCTAGAACTTCTCCTTTGACATCTGTAAGTAATTCCTGACGATATTCTCCGAAAGTTGGGTCTGATAAACTCCAATCCAGAAGACGCGGTAAAATTACTTGTGAATAAAATCCCATAATTCTAAATCCTCTATGACTTATTTTTCTACTACCTCACTTCCACAACACCACGAAACATATTCATTCCACAAGCAAAGGTATACTCACCTGTTTTTTCAGGTGTAAACTCGATTGGTGTGGTTTGATTAAGTTGCAAGTCTTGGGCAATATGAAAATCAGGGAAAACGACTTTTTCTAAACAACTGCTAGGATCATTACGTAGAAAGTTGAGACGAACCCTTTGACCTACATTGAGCACTACTCGACTAGGTTCATAACCACCATCTACTGTAATTGTAACTTCTTGAATACCATTAGATGATGTTGCTTTTTGGGACTTTGCTTTACTTAACAAAAACCACCACAAATTCAATCCAATTAATCCCAAACCTCCTGCTGTCACGGCAGCTTTTACCCATAATTGTTGTTCGATACGCTGAAACTCAGTTGTCTGTGAATTTTTACTGTGTGGCATTTCATGAGTATTTTGTGCTAGTATTTCTTCCCCACTAATTAGTAATCCCAAACTGAGAAAACTACCAAGAATTACCTTTTTAATTAACATATCCCACCCCCTATTTATGCAATTACCTTGGGTTTAAAATTACGCAGACGTAGAGCATTTGTAAGTACAGAAACAGAACTAAATGCCATCGCTGCACCTGCAATAATTGGGTTGAGTAACCAACCGAAAAATGGAAAAAGAATACCCGCAGCAATGGGAATTCCGGCAATATTGTAAATAAAGGCAAAGAATAGATTTTGCCGAATGTTACGAATTGTTGCATGACTAAGCTGAATTGCCGTCACCACACCCTGTAAATCACCAGAAATCAAGGTGATATCGCTAGCTGCGATCGCAACATCTGTTCCGGTACCAATGGCAATCCCTACATCAGCTTGAGCAAGTGCGGGGGCATCATTAATACCATCACCCACCATTGCCACAATTTTCCCTTCTCTTTGCAATTCTTTAACAGTAGCTACTTTTTGGTCGGGACGAACTTCTGCTAAAATGCGCTTGATGCCAACTTCATTGGCTATAGTTTCCGCAGTCCGACGATTATCTCCCGTCAGCATAACTACTTCTAAGCCCAGTTTTTGCAAGGATTTGATAGCTGGGATGGATGTTGGTTTAACTGCATCCGCAATCCCCATTAATCCGGCAATTTTGCCATCAACCGAGATGTATATGGCAGTTTTACCAAGATACTCTAAACGTTCTTTTTCTTTTTCCAAGTCTTGAGTTTTTACAGCCAATTCCGACATCCATAGTTGCGTACCAATTTGTACCAGATGGTTATTAACAATACCCTGGACACCGCTACCAGTTACAGCTTCAAAATCAGACGCGATATATCGCGTCTCTACATTTTGGGTTTGTGCATATTTGACAACTGCTTCTGCTAAAGGATGTTCGGAATTTCGTTCCACAGACGCAGCTAATTGTAATAATTTGATTTCATTCCCGTTTGCAGTTCCGTTGACGGTAACAAGATCCGTCACCGTGGGTTTACCTTGGGTGATAGTTCCGGTTTTATCCAGCACAATAGTTTGAATTTTGTGTGCCAATTCCAAGCTGTCAGCACCTTTAATCAAAATACCATTTTCCGCACCCTTACCCGTTCCTACCATGACTGATGTGGGAGTTGCTAAACCCAATGCACAAGGACAAGCAATAATAAATACTCCTACCATAGTAATCAAAGCCAGGGTCAGATTCCCCATAACATTAAACCACAAGACGAAAGTCAGGAGCGCGATCGCTATTACCGTAGGAACGAAAAATCCGGTGACTTGATCTGCTAATCTTTGGATGGGTGCCCTGCTACCTTGAGCTTGTTGTACAAGTTGGACTATTTGAGCCAAAACTGTATCTTTCCCTACTCGCTTTGCTTGAAACTTAAAGCTACCAGTTTTGTTAATAGTCGCCCCAATTACCTCATCTCCAGGTAGTTTTTTCGCAGAAGCGCTTTCCCCTGTCACCATAGATTCATCGATAGTTGATGTACCTTCTATGACTTCACCATCAACAGGAATTTTCTCCCCAGGACGAACTAATATTACATCCCCAATTTGCACCTCTTCTATGGGAATATCAATTTCTTTTCCCTTACGAATTAAACGCGCGGTTTTTGGTTGCAAACCAATGAGTTTACGAATAGCTTCCCCAGTTTGTTTTTTTGCACGACTTTCTAGTAATCGTCCCAGTAAAATTAAGGTGATAATTGCGGCAGAGGCTTCATAATATACCTCTGGTCTTAAGCTCTGAGAGATAAACAAATT
Organism: Calothrix sp. PCC 6303; assembly: GCF_000317435.1. Lineage (NCBI taxonomy): Bacteria > Bacillati > Cyanobacteriota > Cyanophyceae > Nostocales > Calotrichaceae > Calothrix > Calothrix sp. PCC 6303. The sequence continues at coordinate 3,036,370 of NC_019751.1, read as the reverse complement.
GGGGAAAAATGTCGGAAATAGCGAATAAATAAACGCCATACTAGTTCCCAATACAACTAAGGTATCCATCGTTGCCACATGGCGTTTAGAAGCTTTCCATGCATTACTGTAGAAAGATAAACCACACCAAAATTGGATTGGAATCGTTAACACTAATTGCACCCAAGGGTTATGCAACCATGTAGGGATAAATGGTACATCGAAACCCATCATCATCGGGATAGAACCAATGATAATAATAGCGCTGAGAATTCCCGATACAACTACTTTACGGGTTAATTTACGGGTTTCCCTGGCTTGTCTACGTTTTTCGGCTTCATCTTCCTCTATGGTTGGGTTTTGTTCTGACAAGGGGAAGGCAGAATAACCAGCCTCATTTACTACACTTTGGATAGTTGCAATATTGGTTCTTCTAGGGTCATATTCTATTGTTGCGAGTTCTGCACCATAATTAACGATACCTTCACTAACACCAGGTACAGAACTTATAGCTTCTTCAATGCTTTTTGCACAGGATGCACAGCTCATCCCGCGTAATTTTAGGGTGGTATTTGCCATTTTTATTCCTCCTGATACGAAGTCGCAGAAATTTATTAAAACTCTGCGTTTAAGTTTCCTTCTTTGACATCACCCAACTGAATAACCAGCAGTTGTAATTGCTTCTCTAATTGCTATTTCTGCTACTTGGGTTTCAATGCTGACTAACTTGGTTTTTGCATCGGTTTCAACTACAGCAAGAGGATCAATAGCTTTTATCGCTTCTGTAATGGTTTCACCACAAGCAGAACAAACCATATTGGAAACTTTTAATTGGAGTGTCATATTTAATTACCCTTTGAATAACTGATCTTATTCTGAACTCTCCAGTGGAGAGGAGAGTCAAGGGGTTAAACAAAATTTTTTACCCAACATAGCTGTGAGATAAGGCAGTCAAGGGTTTTAGTATTTGCTTCCAGTTACAAATATCAACAAATGTTGTTGCCGCACAAATACGGTTACTGCGACGCAAATTAACTAATAGCGGCTGTACCAATCCAATTGAAACTTTACATGGTTTAGGATATCGTCTCAACGCTTCTGATGAACCAAAATAAACTTTTCCGTCTCACTCGGATCAATTTGGCACTTTGGTATGCTGTTGTCATGGGTTTGATTTTATCTGTTAGTGCTTTTGGCTTTTATCGAGCAGTTTTTCACGCTCATGTCATTGCTTTAGATAATGAAATTGGGGTTATATCCAAGTTGGACGAAGTTTAGAAGATTTCAATCGATATTTAGAGTCTGTAAAATTGTTTTTGGCTCTGGGACTGCTAATCACGATGAGTGCGATCGCATTAGCTAGTTGGTGGTTATCTGGGTTGGCGATCGCGCAAGCAATTGTCCAAAGGCACCAAGGTAAGTTGACTGTGCAAAGTGAATTGGGAAAAGGTAGCACTTTTATAATTCAATAGCCTTTAAATATTACGACTAGTAAAAAGTAGGCGTTCGGCTTTTGGCTTGAAAGAGTTGTATTGCAACTTAATCTAAGCCGAACTAAATTTTATTCTGCTGGTAATTGTTTTGTGACTTCTGTTATGTGTAGCTTGCCTCTACCGAAGGATATGGATGGAGGTGATAAGCCAAAGGCTTTACGCAGAGCGTATCGCTCTTTGCTGATTTGATTAAAGCTGTCTAAAAATTGCATTTCATTGAGCAAAACAAATCGCTCATGAAGATTATTCTCCCAACTACTTTTTGAGCGACGGTGTAAACATACCCAAAAGAGTCGTTCTATCGTAGGTGGCAGTGCTTTGCATAATCGAGTATCACTGACATGAGATTCCAAATACTCCCTAATTTGCATCCCTACAGCATACGCCAGCAATGGAGGCACAGAATTACCTATTTCCCGATGAGCATGAAGTATTAGCTCGCTGAAATTAAACCAATCAGGGTAACTGTGCAAACGAGCAGCTTCCCTCACCGAAATAACCCGTGGTTCAGAAGGATGAATTGGGCGTAATGCAGTGCGATTACCACTCCCCGCTCGTAATGTGACGCATAAACCATCCCATTCGAGTTTTTTTGATCTAGATTTAGCTTCTCTCGCACCTGGGGAAGTATTGATAAATTGCTCGATTACTTCTGGTGTATGTTTCGTCGCGGTAAATCCGGTGATTTCGTTAGTTATTGTACCTGGGTTAGGAAATATTTCCTCAAGATACTTGCCATATTTACCCTTTTCCCAATCGGGTGAGACAACTTGAGTGTTTTGTTTGGGGAGTAGGGGAATTGGGAATAAGTCAGTTATTGCATCCCTAACATTATGCTGTGGTAACTGTTGCGGTGGCATAATGTTACCAAACTTCGATGCCACAAAAAACACCCTTTTTCTAGCTTGGGGAACCCCATAATTTGATGCATTCAGATTCCACTTGGATAGAAAATAATGTTCTTCTAACACCGCTTGTAAATTAGCAGTAATGCAACCAAATTTTTGATTCTCAATTCCCGGCACATTTTCCATGATTGCCGCTAAAGGATTGAGTTCCAAAACCAGCCGGACAAACTCCCCCACCAACCCATTTCTTTTATCTTCAACGTTTTGCTGTCCAGCAACGCTGAACCCTTGACACGGAGGACCACCAAAAACTAGATCAATCTCCCCATCCCAATCTGAATACTTTGCCTGAATGCGATCGCGTATTTCTTTTCCCGTAACCTCACATATGTCTTTGCACAATACCGTCGCATTGGGGAAATTCTGTTGGTACGTAGCCAAGGCAATAGGATTGTTATCAATTGCTATACCTATTTCAAAACTTACACCGCATCCCAAGTCAAACCCACCCGCTCCAGAAAACAGGCTCACAGCTATCTTTTTCTTTGTTGCTGTTGATTTCATGTTGAAATTAGACACTGCTAAAATTAATGATAACTTTTTGCACAAGCCTCTGCGCTAATTACATTCGCAATTCTGTCTAACTCTCAACTCTTCTAGCAGTCTGTCTAAACTATGGGTGCTGATAGTTCTTTCAATCAGTGGGCAATCCGCAGTAAAGATTTTATACACTCCCCCTGACTCAACCTCACAAAAGTTGACAATCAACCCTTCCCGTTTGGCATGACTCAGCTTTTTAATTGGCTCCTGCAGCATCTGACATACAGATTTTCTTTCCAAATCTGAGAGCATCTTCCAAGCTTCTTCTTTAACAGGTTGATATTGATACAATCCTCTACGCACATCTGTATAATCTGAAGCTTGACGCAGTATATCTGCAAGAATTTCTGCATCTGTGATGGGTGTTTGATTTATAACTAAAGCTTCTGCTGGTATATTTCCTACTACTTCAATTTCCTCATCTTCTATGTCAATCAGCTTTTCGGTAAGCACCCCCGTTTGGTGATCATCCTCCATAATCTTGCCGAAGGTGTAATATCGACTTCCATCAGGTGTAGCTCTCCAATTACCCTCCTTCTCCTCTCTATTCTGAGATTTGAGGAATAATCTTCTTTCGTCAATTAGTTCCAATACATGTCTGCAAGTCAATCTACCAATAGGAATATCCTGCAACTCTTCAATCAGAACTTTGTAGTTCTGGGAGCATAACCGCAGTAGCACCGATATTGGTAAAACTGCCAAATGTTGTGGGCAACCAATAAAGGCTTGGAAATACTCCGCGATTTTAAGCGATCGCTTTTCTTCTGCACTGCCTTTATCCCATCCATATTCTGACAATAACGCCCGGTACTCTCGTTTGCTATGGGTTTGCTTGTATTCGTAGAGTAAAAAAGCAGTGTGCAGATACTCCAGGGTACTTTGCTCGATATGCACCGTGGGATTGGAGTTTATTTGATGCTGTTTTTCGTAACTTTCGGTTGCAATAGTTAGTACAGTCATGGTAGATTCTGGGTACTTTTTAAATTGTTCTTGGTCTGTACAAAAGACCAATTTTTCTTAATTCGACCAACCAAAATAGCGCTGCATTTGTTGGGGAGATACTCTCTCCAGCAAACTTTGTAAGAGGTTCAGGCAGCTTTTTTCCATACGATTGCTCCTTGAGCTTGGGGAATCGCAGTTAACGCATAAGCCAAGGTGTGTTTGTGGATTTGGGGCATTTTGCGAAATGACATATCTTGTCCCCAATCCTGGACTGATTTGGTGCCGATATGCAGAACTTGGGTGAGAGTTTTGACGCAAGTTGTCCGAAAGTTTGCGTGGGAAACGGTTTGTAATATTTGCTGTTCATTTAACCCATCGAGGAGAATTTTTTCGAGAAAGGTTTGAGCATCAACTTCGGGTGGACTGTATTCACCTTTGAGTATGCTTCTGAGATGATGAGGCATAGTTCCGGCTGTGTAGATGTAAGCCAGTGCAATTTTGCAATAGTTGGGCATCCCTTCAAAATTCAAGTCGCTTCCCCATTTCCTAACTGTTGCTCGTTGGATGTCAAAGATTGCACAAAATATCGTGATGCATTTTTTGCGGTATTGGGAGTCTGTTTCTTCTTCCAATAGTTCTGCGGGGGTTAGTTCAGCGATACCGAAGCAGTGACGGAGGAATTGTCTGGGTTCTAAACCTTGAGTTGGTAAGTGTTTGAGTAAATAGCTCATAAGGGTATTCTCGGATTGATTATTGAAACGAGCTTAAATATTTCACAAATCCATTTACAAATTATTATACAGCATAGAGATAGCACAAAGACACCACAAAGATGTTATAAAGTATTTAGTCTACCAAAAGAGGAGATTGTAAAGATGGAACTATTGTTTTGGCGAATGATTCCGACAGCATCTCTAGGGTGTATTTTTAAAGGAGGATAAACATGTCAAAGCCCCAAATCGAAACAATGCCGCTTGAAGAAAATGTCAGACTGAATATTACGATTTCCCGCTATAACCTCCAAAGGCTAAAGTATTGGGCTGCCATTAGTGGTAAAACCCCCAGTGCTTATGCAAGTCAAATCATTTCAGCGCGACTAGAAGTAAATTTTGATCTAATTAACCAACAGCTTGAGGATTTGGCTCAAAGTCAAGGAATGACTTTAGCTGATTTAAAGGAACTTCTCGATAAACAGGATTCTAAATAAAGCGGAAGTGACTTGGGTATGGTTCCCCGACAATATGAAAGATTGTCGAGTAGTTTGTTGATTTAGAAGTTTGTCTATAGGCAAAATTTGGTAGTGCTGATTCATGGGAATAGGTTCCAGATAGAGTCAAAGATTGTCTTTGGGTAGATGATCATCATGAACACATCTATTTTACATCTAAAAAGAAGCTTTATAGCAACAATCAACAAGTTTGCTCAAAGGTAATATGAAACATGAAAGTTAGAAGAAAACCTGTCGTGACCAAAAGAATAAGCGTTTCTATTCCCGATTTGACACATGAGAAGTTACAGATATGGGCTGATATTGAAGGCACAAGTCTGGCTGACTTAGCAGCTTATCTGTTGCGTAGAGAGGTTGAAATAGCTGAAAAGGAGGGAAAGCTGAAATACCCAGATGAAAATGCGAATAAAAACCCCCAGTCTTAGTGTGTTTCACTTATATGTAGCTCTCAGCTTTGCGATAAAAGTCTGGCATGGCTTTGGTGTTGCCAAACTCCGTACTGGAAAATCCTGCCATGCTTGAAGGCTTTTCAGGTAAGTTTTTCAACCAAACGTAGTTTTTCATATTTGCTCATACATGGCACCTATAGAAGTTGTTTACCGATACAGTTATAGTAAAACTGGGAATGAACTATGTCAATAGGTAATGCACTTAAGTGACAAATATTTAGAAGAGAGCAAAAATAATGAACTATAACCAGTTTTTATATTTTGACGTGCCTACAAAAAAACCTAGAACAACCATTTATCTTGAACCGGAACTGATGGAAGCCCTTGAGGAAAGAGCCAAGCAGGAAAAGCGCACAGTCAGCAATATGTGCAATTTATTGCTTGAGCAAGCAATGAGTGAATGGTTAAAGCAGAAGGAAAAATAAGTATATAAGGTAGATGTTAACTATCTATGCCGGATAGCTTACAAGTTATACGTTTTTGGGAACCTAATTGGCTGTTGCCTGTGAAACTCTTAATTTGTCTGCTCCCAAGCCTGAACAAGTTGCGATTTGGCATTTTGATAAAATGGCTTTTGGATCGAATGACCCCCAGGTTATTAATAGACCTGTTGCTTTATAAGCTCAAAAAAACCGTGAGATCTAGTTCTGGCAAACGTTTCAGCTACTTTTTACGGGTCATGGCTATAACCTATGCGGTGTAGGGCTTTCGGCGATTCCTTCTGTTAAAAAGCAACAAGTCTAATGAGCAGGAAGATACTGCTACCAACCTTTTAGAAAGAATTCGTTTGGGTAAAAGGTTACAAACGTTTAGCTTGAAGTGAGGAATTTGATGTTTGCTTGGGAAGATTATACTGCGATAGCGACAGCCAGTCCCTTTGGGAGTATCGCACAAGAATTGGTTGCTAATTTAGGGATGGTGACGGAACGTGACATTGCTTTCGGATTATGTCTGCTGGGTGTATGTTTTGGATTTCAGTTTTTTTGTGCAAATTATTATGAAGCAACCAAACCTGGCTTCTTCTTGGAGTTTTAGCTGCTTTTTTCACTACATTGAACTGAATTTCGGGTCTGGATATTGACTTTGACTTATCAAAACTTGCCGCTCAAGCACTCGATTGGGAATATTAAACTGAAGCAATCTTGAAGTTACTTGCCCAATTTGAGTTTTCCCTTCTATTCGCGCATTTTCAATACAAAAATGCTCATCCCAAACCTGAAGACGGGGATTAAATAAAGGGACTATTTCTTTAGTTACTTGGTCTATTGTGACAAAATCAGAACCTTTATGGCGATTACAAGATAAACATGAAAGTGCCAAATTATCCGCAGCAGTATCACCACCATGTTTTATAGGAATAATATGGTGAAGCAGTACGGTCTTGGGGTTTCCCCAAGTAGAGTAACTGCTGAACCCGGAGGGTCTACTTCGTGAGTATAAATAGAAAAATCCTGATGAATGAGACAATATTCGCAACATCTTGAAGCTCTATTTACTACAAGCTTACGCAGTTCGACAGAAATATAATCAGAAGCCATGTTTCTTAATCATGTTTGAAAGCCCGTGCTTTTAATAAAATCATCATATGTTCTAATTGCTCATAAACGTCTAATTCAGCTAATTCTATCGAGCTAAGTGTTGCAGAACGGTTTTTTTCTAATAACTCTGATAACCGGGATTGACCTTGGACTGAAACTTTGAAAGCAATTATTTCTTCAGGTGTTGGACGCTTAATTAAAAAATCGAGAACTTCTTGATAAACTGCGGGAATATCTGTAGTCCTAGTTTGAACGATTGGCTGAGAAGTTGTTGATGAATTTGCAACGTCTAACAACTGCCACAGCAATTCGGGTAAACGATTTTGTAGAGGTTCTAAACGTTGGGCTAGTTCATCAGAAATTTGAATCGTTAATTCTGCCATTGCTCAGTTTGCTATACGAATTGTCTTGCATCCAAATTATAGCTTGATTCTCCTTCAAGCCGATTTTATCGCAGAGACTCATCGCTTGTAGTTAAATCCTGCTCATTCCAAATATGAGGATTTTTTTAATAGTTGAATTATCCGAAAAATAGTAATTTAACTTTTAAGTATAAATTTCTGTCAGAGCCATTTTTACTCAAAAGTAATTTTTATATTTCTTTCACCCCACACATATAAACATAGTTGCATTGCCAGTTGCCAGTATATAACCTAACAATTGTTTGTTGAATTGGGCAGAAATTTAACTTAGCTTAAGTTCAGTTAAATCCTAACTAAAGCGACTGGATTTGTTAAATAATTTTTATTCCACAAATATTATCGCAACACTTGAGCTTGTCCCTTTCAGCACTAACACTCATATTCAGTTGGAATTAAGCGAGCATGGTATATGAAAACGTAATCTATACCCAGAAAACACTTGCCGAAAGGTACGGAATCTCAATCGCAGGTTTACAGCAGTGGTATCCTTATGCGGGAATAGTCAAACCCAAAAAGCGTGGAGGCTATTTTGATGCAGCAACGCTGGAAATAGCCGATATTTTTTATGTTGCTATCAGGATGAGGAGGTTAACCTTTGAGGAATATTTACAGCAGGTGATTCCTGCGGGTGGATTGGATACTTATTTACAGAAAGTGAATAAAATCACCCTTTACGATTTTTTGACCAAATATATTTCTGAACAAGAGCAAGCAAACGAAATTGTCCAAGCAGTAATTAGGAGAATTGAACGTCATGAAGCATATAAATCAGCTAGCACAACAGTTACAAATTTCGCCTGAAGTGGTTCGCAATATCTGCCAAATTCTGGATTTAGAAATTACTGGGGATACGATTAGCGAGCAAGTCGAATCGCAGTTGGTAAATTTAAAAGCTGCTGCAACTAAGGAGAATATGTCAATGGAGGAAGCAGCAAGGCATTTATTGTCAATGCGCGATACTCATTCCGAGTCGTCATGCGATCGCAGTTTTAACAAACGCGAGTACATCAAACAACGCTTTGGAGTCGATCCAGAAACAGCAGCACCAGATAGTTTTGTGGGAATGCTTTACCAAGACACTCATCGCGGTACTCAGCTAGGGGAACTGCGTCATAAAGTAGTACTGGAAACTTCTACTCTTGCCTTGGAAGAATTTGTCTTCAACGGAACAGGTACAAATTTAAGCGCTGACGAGTACACCCAAGCCCAAGAACGTATAAATTCGCGGATAGATAACGATTTTTTCGCCAAAGTCAACTGGGGGGAAGGGAGTCATCCGTTACTAGTCGGTACTTCGACACAGCAGCCGAAACAGTTGAAGTCCTCGCAGACGAAAACCGGGCAATCTCTGAAGAAGTAGTTGCTCAAATGCTACCGATTTGTTACCAGTTTCGAGATGAAAGTTTACTGGCTTTACGAAAAACATCGACTTTGGCAGTGGGTATAAATCTTCTTTCGGTTGTCGCTGGAACGGTTATTGGGGTGTGGGTAGCAGTTCCTCCAACTCAAGAAAGGCAGGAAATTAAGAGTTTACAACCGATTTTGATTGGAGTGGGACTTGGTGAAATCAGTGGGTTAATTTTAGCACTATTAGTAATTTGGATACGGGGTGAACATGAACGCAGCATTTGATTTTTTGGTCAATACAGCAGGTGGTTTGTTGATGAATTTCGGTGTTTCTGGGATGGTAGGACAGTTGATGGGAGTGGGTGCAACCCTCGCTCTGCATCCATTGTTATTGTTAACGGGAATAGTTGCAGGTGGTATGGGAATTGCGATCGCTCGTGAGTTAAATAAACGTCCCCATCTGTATTTGATAGTCGATAATACGGGCGAGGTTTGGTAATGTTTAGTGCTAAACCGTTGCAAAATAGAAAAATATCATCCAGAAAAAAGGTCAATGTTCCTTTATTAACAACTTGTGCGACGGTTGGGGCGGTTTCCTTGATTGGAATAGTGGCGTTAACGCTTGGATGGAAACAGCAAATCCCAGCAAACCAATCGAGTGAGGTACAACAAGCCAAATCAAAGGTTGCCGAACTTCGGGAGGTTTATTTAGAAAAATTATCCCGCACTGATTACAACATCAACCAACTGGCAAGTTATTCATCTGAAGGAACACCAACTTTGACAGGGTGGCGACAAATGGCAGCAGCATTGTGGGGACAGCAATTGAAAGCTGAGATATCCACAATGCAAGCTAATGAAAAGTCAGGCTTTTATCGGCTGCATTATATGCCAGCCTTGGAAATAGTTAAATTCAACTCGCTGGATGTCCTATTAGAAGCGGCTTCCGGCAACGATACCTTTTACTGGGGATATCGCAAAACCGACGGGACGAAAGTTGAGGAGAAAATTTCTACTGGTGCAGCTGCGGTGATGGTATTGGGCAAGCTGGAAGCAATTGATTACGCGCAAAACTTGGAATCCCAGCCATCAGTTGATTTGAACCAAATGCTGATTCAAATCCGCAATGCTCAAGAACCGTACTCTTTGGCTCAAGCTCAATTATTACGTACCCGTGGATATTCCGATCCAGTCGAACAACTCGCTCGTGTACGGGAAATCCGCGAACAAATCAAACAGCAAGAGCAAGAACGAAAGCTGTATTTACAAGGCATGAAAGAAACAGTCCGACCCAAAATACCAACTTCCCAAGATTGAGGAAATGCATCATGTACGTTAAGTTTGCTGCTGCCATAATTTGTATCACTCTGTGTTCGCTCAACGTTGTTGCGGCAGTCAAACGTACTCCGATTCGCACTACTCTTGAGGGTTCCACTCGCACTACGGTTGAGATGATGCCATCACCTAATTCTTCCGTACATTGGCTGAGTGCAACTATTTTTATCGCTGGATTTGCTAGTTTTTTGGGTTGGGGAATTTCGGAATATAACAATGGAATTGAAGGAGATGAAATTATCGATACTTCCGCAGTTCCTGAGCAGCGTCATCAAACTAATACCGTTATCCCTAACAACGTTGAATTATCTCCACCAATTAATCCTGCTGGGAAAAACATCATTCAATTTACTCCTCGTGTATCTTCTAATCTTGGTTTAAATCCAGAAAATAAATCTCAAATGCTGACACCAGAAGAATTTTATTCCCAACTTCAACAGGAGGATTATTGGGAAGAGAACGAAGACGCAAACGATAACCCTTCCGCTAGTTAATTTCATTGAGGTAAATATGAGCAGAAACCGTCGTAACTTTGATGTCGATTATTCCGAAGGTGGTGCGATTGTACCCACAACCCGCTTACAGGGAATGTTAAACCAGGCTCAACAACAGGGAGGAATCGTAAATCAGCAACCGGGAATTTCAACAGCAATCGACACTCAACCTTTAGAAGTTCGATATATCAACTCTCCAAATTCCTACAAACCCAGAGTTCCCCAAATCGAAATTCCTTATGTAGAGGTATGGAAAGCCCACAGATTACACCCACAAAATTCTTGGCGCTTTGTTTGGTATCCTGCCTACTTTCTTGGTGATTGTATAAAATCTCCCATCGGTGTGGGTGCTGTTGGATTATGGTTGTTCTTACTATTGGTTAATTTCTTGCTCAATGGTAGTTACACCGGACCCGGTTATGCTAATGGGAAAAAGATTGAAGTTGTACCAGAGAAAGTACCATCATTTGCTTTACCAGTATTCAGGCAGTTGGAATAAGCATGTTGGTCAAAATTTGCTTTGGAATTACGCTGCTGGTGTGGTTTTTAGATATTCTCCAACCGGGATACCTCAAATTTTATAACTTAAATAACGTAACTTCAAAGATTAAAATTCCAATTTCCACTGCGACTATTTCTAAACCCACACCAACCCCCACTCCCACTGATTCTATTTGCAATAATCCCAAGAACAATTTTGAAAAGTTGCTAAGTTTCACTAATTCGAGTTGTCAAAATGCGAATCAAGCTGGAAATCGATAGAACCAAAGCCAGTAATGAGGATGAAACTGTTGATAATCAACAATTAGATCGCATCTCGAATGATGCAAATTGGCACTATGCCTTTGCTAGCTTTTTCTTGACTCTAGCGATCGCACTTCCCCAAATCTCCTCCTGGGTGGAATCTCAATACTTGGTCAAATCACTCCAAAACCTAATTGTTACAACTAACACAACTGACTTCAGGGATGCTCGAATAGCTTTCCCAACTGTCAAAAACGCTCCTGTAACAAGCGGATTTGGTTGGAGAATTCATCCAATTACCGGAGAACGCAGATTCCATACTGGTATCGATTTTGGTGCTGATTTGGGTACTCCAATTTATGCGGTTGATGCTGGTTCGGTTAAACTTGCTGGAGAAAAAGGAGGTTATGGAAACACCGTAATTATTAATCACAGCGCTGGGAAATCAACGCTTTACGGTCATGCAAGCAAGCTTTACGTGAGAGAAGGACAGCAGGTTGTACGGGGACAGATGGTTGCAGCAGTAGGTAGTACCGGAATGTCTACTGCACCACATTTACATTTTGAAGTTCGAGTTAATGGTAAACCTGTTAACCCCCATCCTTACTTGCAACAGTATTTAGCAGGTCGGTAATATGTTAGGGAAAATCTTCATTTCCGGATTAATTGGTGCTGCGAGTTCGGTTGCATTTAACTATGGAATTGCTTCTGTTCCATGTGGTTTAGTTTCTCCCGGTGCTGATAAAGTATGCTTTATTCGCGCTTTTACTAATTCCCTCGATAGTTGGAAATTCGGTTTTATTCTTGGTGGAATATTTGGATTAGTTTCTGGAGTTGATTATCGTCGTATGAAGAGTAGAATTCAACCCATTCATTTATCTTTAGCTTCTGTTTCCTGTTTGGGTATTCACTGTTTATTAGGTTCTCAGAGTTTCGGATATAATACTAATTTTCATCAGACTGATGTTGGGATAAATTCTAAATATTCTCCGAGAATGCGAGCTTTTTTAGCAACTATTCGCTGGGCTGAAACTGGAAATAGTGGAAGAGAGAGTTATCGGAAATTGGTGTTCAATGGCAATTTTAATGATTTCTCCACACACCCATTAATTAAACAATGTGCGCCAATTAATGGCAACCGAATCTGCTCGACTGCTGCTGGTGCTTATCAAATGTTAGATAAGTCTTGGTGGGATTTACAACCAAAGTTAAAGTTGGCTGATTTTTCACCCGTATCTCAGGACAGAATGGCTGTTGAGTACATTCGTCGGAATAATGCTATTAAAGACGTTGAATCAGGCAATTTTGATAAAGCTGCATGTAAAGTCGGTAAAATCTGGGCTTCATTTCCCTGCAATTCCTACAATCAGAATCCCAAAAGTATGGAGAAATTAAATAATTATTACCAACAACAATTGTTAATTCTTGGAGGTTGATAGGATGTCAAACTATCGTAATGCCGAAATTAAATGTGCTGTTAACAATCTTAAGTTACAAGGATTATCCAACCAGGAAATTCTAACAGAAGCAGAACAAGTATTCGATTTGAGTCAACAGCAGTATGTTATCGATATTCTTCAAGAATCTGAGTTTTGTAGCAAAATTATTCGACCTATCAAGAGTTATGACCATAATTATTTATTTGAAATAATTTACCAAGCTGTAATTAGTGGGACTTCTGTTGAACAAATTATCGATGCTTGTTCGGAAGAACTAAACCTAGAAGATTTGGCTTTTTCTAAGTTGGCTTTGGAATATATTTTAACTAATCGATATATCAGTAAATATGAACGTGATGCTTTTATTATTGAGCTATATCAGCAATATCAAGAAAGTAAATCCTACCAAGATTTAATTAAAATAGCTGAATCAACCAAAAATATTTATCTGAAGCAACTTGTCTATAAAACAGCAGAATTAGTGGCAAAGAAAAATGGGGAAATTCCAACTTTATCCGGTGATACAGGTATTGCACAGAATAATGCGATTGCAAATACCGATCAAAATACTGCTTCGCTTCAAGAAAGTTTTAATTCTCAAGTGGGTAATACTTTGGTCGAAACCTTGAATGATTTTGGCATTATTTGTAGTTACCTCGACACTAAAACTGGTCCCACTTTCAAACGCATCAAAATCAAGCTGGGGAAAGGGGTTAGCTTCAAAAAAGTTCAAGGACTTGGTAGCGACTTAGTTCAACAATTGGGGGAACAACTTGGATTTGATAACCCACCGATGATATCTGTTATACCCGGTGCTGTGGTGTTTGATATTCCCAGATGCGATCGCCAAATAGCAAATTTTTCAGATTATATCGATTTGCAAAGCGAGATTGATATTAACCGTATCCTCATCCCCGCTGGTGTGGATGTCGATGGTAAGTATATCGAAATCTCCCTGTGCGACTCGAATGTTTATCACACTTTAGGAGGGGGAATGACGGGTGGAGGAAAAAGCCAGTTTGAAAAAGCGATGGTTTTATATTTAGCATTGCGCTATCCTCCTAGCTTCGTCAAACTTGCCCTCAGTGATGTCAAACTGGTTTCCCTAACTTGCTTTAACGGACTTCCTCATCTTATTGCACCAGTTGCGGAGGATGCAGCAAATACCCTGCAAATTTTCAATTATTTGGTTGCAGAACAGGAACTTCGCTATCAGGAGTTTAAAAAAGTAGGGGTTGAAAATATTGGTGAATATAACCAAATGTTTTGCGATCGCCCCATGCCACGAATCATTTCGGTGACAGATGAGTGCTTTGATTTACTATCCGATAGCACCTACAAAGACTCTATTGAGACAGCATTGATGAAACTGTTAGCAAAAGCAGGTGCTGCGGGAATCAATATTTTTCTATTTACCCAACGTCCCGATAAGGATGTAATCAAACCCTTAATTCGCTCAAACTGTTCGGGTAAGGTTGCTTTTATGGTATCCCGTCCTGAAGATAGTGGGATTATTCTGGGTAATCCCGATGATGATCGCGCAGCAAGTTTATTGGGTGGTGGAGATATGCTGTATAAATCTCCCAAAGGTGTGATGCGTCTTCAGGGTTTATATTTGGGTACGAAAGCTGCTTTTAAAGGGTATTTAGATCAAGCAATGAGTGCGGGAAATAATAGTCCTTGTTGGGATTCTAAGTTGAACTTTTCGAGTTTTAATATTGAGCTTAAAGGTGAAACTTCTTCTAATAATCAAACTTTGCGGACAAAGTTAAATAAATTGACAACTGATTCACTAGTTAATAATAATCAGTCGGAGGAGTTTTCCTTTAATATTATCCTTGATGATTTCACGAAGTCTCAAATTTATTCTCTCCACAGTCGAGGTTATGAACTACATCAAATAGTCCAGGAGGTATTTAATTTATCGCGTGCTGATGGCAGAAAATATAAACGAATACGCGATGTGATAGCTGAATTTATTGCTAATTTAGAGGAGGAAGATAATAATGATCCTTGAACTTAGATTCAACATGCTTCCACCAGCACTAAATGAACAAATTGATTTAGCACGTTCGGATTGGAGAGCAAGTGCTGCTGTCAAGAAAACTTGGACTAATAAAGTTGCTAATTTAACTCAAAAAGTTAATTTTAGTTTTAATGATAAGGTGTGGATTGAATATCACTGGCATTTAAAAACTTTTGCCCGCGATAGTGATAATGTCTCCGCAGCTAGTAAATATATTTTGGATGGTTTGGTTGATGCTGGAATTATTAATAACGATAATCTTGTAGTAATTCAATCTCCTGTACCTCACTATTACTATCGAGCTAAAGGTGATGGAGTAATACTGAGGTTATCTTCTTCACCTGATTTTTTATTAGAAAACTTTTATAAATCTATTCAATCAGGAGTTGAAAATATCAACAATAGGAAGAAATAGTTTTGATTTTAAGTTTTAAGATGGTATTTAAAAGCAATAATTAATACTTAGAGTTTATTTAATGGGTGATATTTCTATGGGTGGATTATTGCAGTAGCAATAAAGTAAGTTCAACTCTTACTATCACCATTGGGGATAAATGATTACCGATACTGAAAATATTCACACAGAATTAATTAAATTCTGCAACAGAATCAAGTAAGGTGTAGGTTAATTATTATCCTCAAATCCCAATTTGAAGCTGCTGGGGCAAGAGTAATTTCTACTTTTGTTACCCGTATTAGAGAGGGATACTATGTTTAAGAGATTTTGTAGTCAAGCATTTGGAACAATTAATGTAGCAGTGGGATTTTTTTCTTTAGCTGCAATTGTGGTTGGTGCTATAACAGTTTTCGGAAGTGCTGGTTTGCTTTGTCTTGATAAAGCTGGAGTTAAAACCATACCAGAGAAACGCATTCAACAAACCTTACAACTGGGAATGGGTTTTACATTGCTAGGAAGTGTTGGGTTTGTATCTGCAACTGTAGCTGCTGCTTGTATTGCTTCGATTTCAGGTGCGCTTGATGAGGAGGAATCTGTAACTTCTAGTTACACTAATTCTGTGGTATTTGAGTTGAGTGAGAGTACTCCAACTCAGGATAATACTGATTCGTTATATCTCTATCAGATAATGCGAATTACAGGTTGTCGTCACCTCGACAATAAGTTGATTGTTGGCAGAGTTGAAGATGAATCATCACGAAAGGTTGTTGTTTACGATTTGTTAGATTCTGATTCGCAAGATAGCTTGATGGAATTATTTGACCTTGGTTATGATGAGGATAAGCTAATTAGTAAAGCTTTTTCATCCCAAAACCCAAATCCTAATCATGCAATTCGTGAATTTGTTGATTTCTACCGTCCTCAATTAGAGTTTAAATCTAGTTGTGAGGAGTTTTCTAGTTTTAATTTAGAAACATGTGTAGGATGTCGCAATTTTCATGGTGCAGATAAAATTGTTTGCGGTATTCATCCTTATGGATGGGAACAAGATGATAATTGTCCCGATTGGCAATCAAATCAACGTCGTCAAAAGGTTTATTTTCCATTTGAGCGTGAAGAAGTTATTTCCCAGTTAAATTGTAGTATTCAGCCAAATCAGGTTAGTTTACTCAAAAACGATGATGGGACTTTAACGCTTTGGGATGATTATACCAATCGTAGATTTCAGTTTTTGTGGTCTGGTGTTCTACTTGATGATTTTGATAAACTTCTAGAATTGGATGAATATGCTAGATTACTTGATTACATTCAATATTTTTCAGTCCGGACTGTAATTGAGTTTGATTATTCATTAAAAGTTGATGAATTTGCTCAACAATTGCAGGGTATTGCTACGGTCAAAATTAGCGATTCTGGTATTAATGTCAGGGTTAATTATTGCCCAAAGCTCAATATACACATTGAACGACAATACCGCTTTCGTTTTGATGGTATACCTTTATATCCTTACGAATCAATTGTGCCGCAATCACTCAAATATAATTATAATCTTGGGACTTTGGTTGAATGGCTGAAAGTTAATCAAGCTAGGGTGAGGCTCTAACTCTCAATTTATCGAAATACCAAGGATCAGGTTTACTGCTAACTTAATTTATCCCTTTGAAACTCATGTAAAATCTCTAAAATTTAGTCTTATTACTACCTTTATGATAGTAAGAATCTCTTGACTTCAGGATTGTGGGGATGATTTGTCTGATGCATTCAGTACGGGGAGGTATCTCCCCGCTACTGGGTGATATCTACAAATCACCCAATAATTATCTGGAGGAACTACAATGTTTGAATTTTTGTTTGATTGTTCGGCTTTTGAAATTTCCACTACCACTCAATTGCTCAACAATATCTTGTTTCCGATTGTTTTGTTTCTGGTCATCTTTTGGTTGATGTGTGAGATTTTCTTGGTTAATGACAATTTACCAATGGTAGATGAAGAGTTTACCTCTGGTGTTGTCAAAACTCAGATTGATGAAGATATTCTCAATCAAGAAGATGAACCAAACATTCAAAAATTGCTTGTTAATGTCACAGCGGCAAATGATGAGAAACAAAGTAAAACTGCACTGTTTGATATTGATAGAGAAGGTGAAAGCCTCAAAGCTTTGGGTGTGCGTCAACTGCGAGATTTCTGTAAAAATAGAAAAATCAAGGGTTACGCTGCTGTTTATAACCAACGGGGAATAGATGGTTTAGTGGAGTTTTTGCTACAACAACAAATCTATGCTCATGATATCGAGCAGCAAGTCAAACATTTAGAAATATCGGCTTAGAGCGATTGAAAAGCCCTGGCACTTTAATTGGGATACACGAATAGTTATATATTGCGATCGCCTTACCCCTCCGGGGAAGCAAGCTACGCGTAGCGTCTCGCAAAGAAGGCATCGCGTATTAAAAATATAGAACTAGGACCTACGCATTGACAAAAAATATTATTGATGCGTATTAGGCAGCACAAGTATTGGTGAGATGTGTCCTCCCTCTCAGGTCTAACGACACTGAGTTTCCCGCATCCCGCGAGATCTCTATGACAGCTTTTGGATCAATCATTCTGTGGGGGTTCTCTCAATTGCTATAACCTTACAGCACTTGCAGCAGCTATGGGGTACATTCTAAAAGCTGAAAGCAATGATAGGAGAGGGGCAAGGAGAAAAGCTATATGGCATAATAGCCGGAAGCGCTGTAAGTGTCCCCAAGAAAAATTCTATCTCTATATTCACGGACTTTATTTCGTCCTCCACACTTGTATTGATGCAGATCATGAAGTGGCTGCTGAGTTTTTTAATCTGAATTCAGTAATACCTGGTAATCTCTTAGTGTATCAATGTCAATTATACCTAATGGAAAAGGAATACTAAACACTTGTTTTTCGTATTTTTTGATTAATTTTTTTGCGCCCACCATCTCACCCAAAGTTATGAGTTCGGAGAAAAGTGTATGTTTAAACAAAACAGGTACACCTAATATATCTGCATATTCACAAGCAATAATAGGTTTTCCCGTAGAATGATATGCTGTAACTAAATGATTAATAATTTCCGAGGACAGAAACGGCTGATCGCATACAGTAATCACTACTGCATCTATGGTGTGAGAATAAGTTTCCAAAGATATGATTCCCCGACGAATTGAGGAACCCATTCCCAAATGCCAATCTGGGTTTTCCACTACTCTTACAGAAGATAGGTTTACTTTAGAAGTAATTTTTTGTGCATTTGCTCCCAGAACTACTACTACAGGTTTGCATACTGAAGCGATCGCACTTTCTACAGTATGTTGAAGTAAGCTACATCCCTGATAAGGTAACAGTTGTTTCGGTGTACCCATGCGGGTTGATGCACCTGCTGCCAAGATAATGGTGGCTATATTCGATTCCACATTCATATTCACATAAATTTTAATTGCTAAATTTCGATTTCTCGGACTGGATTTGGTTGGTTAATTGGTTCAGTACGGTGTTTCAAAAAGCCACCACCGCGATTTGCTAACACAGCTTGAATTTCTGCAATTATTGATAAAGCGATCGCTTCTGGCGTATGTGCACCAATATCAATGCCAATGGGGGCGTGTAATTTTTGCAACTCTTTTTGAGTATATTTCACTCCTTGCGTACTTAAATCTTGTAATAGTTTAGCAATGCGTTTTTTTGAACCCAGACAACCCAAATAGCTGATATTAGTAGGTATTAGCATTTTGAGAATTTCTAAATCATCAAGGTAATTATGGGTCATTACCACAGCAGAAATGTAATTGTTAATACACATTTGCTCGTGCAAAATTTCTTTGCGGGTGAGCATCACCTCATCAGCCATGGGAAAACGTTGATTACTCACCTCATTTGCCCGACAATCAACAATAGTGACTCGCCAACCCAGGGCTTTAGCAAACTCTGCTACTGATACACTATCACGACCCGCACCAAAAATTATCAGGTGTGGAGGTGGCTGGATAAACTCCATAAAAACATCTACTTTACTTAGTTCTAGTTGGTATTTATGGAAACTTGAATTTTGATTTTGTAAGCAAGTTCGAGCATCTTTAGTTAAAATATTAGTTAAATAAGCTTCTTGTATATCAGTGTTTATACTATGATCTAATTTGAGTGTTAAACGCTCCCCAACCTGAACATTAACCGTACCTTCCACAGATATAACAGTGGCAATAATCCCTAGTTGCTGGTTATGGAAACATTGATTAATAAAAGCTAACGGGTTAAGGGGATTATCTGAATTTAGAGGCTCAATCAGAATTTTGACCACACCGTTACAACCAAGCCCAAATCCCCAAATAATATCCTCTTCAGCAGTGGTGTCATAGGTGACAACTATGGGTTTTCCGTCTGCTATGGAAACATGAGTATGTTCTAAGATATCATTTTCTAGACAACCACCGCTAATTGTCCCTACCATTTCACCAGTTGATGTAATTAGCATCCTAGCACCAGGTTGGCGATAGGTGGAGCCTTGAACATTAACAACAGTCGCAAGAAATGATTTTTCGCCATTGTGTTGACTTTCTGCAAATGCTGTCAGAATAGAATTTAGCTCTTTCATTGTTCCTACTGGAGACTTTCGCGATCGCAAAGCCGAAAATGGAGATACCTGATGAATAGAATATTGTATTATCATCAACAATCAAACTTTTCCCGGAAAATTCGCATATTGTTGCCTATATTAAAAATACCAGAGTAGAAGTGATGCAAAATATAAAGAAAGTGGCGATTATTGGTGCTGGACTTGGAGGTTTGGCTGTTGCTGTAACACTCCGGAAACTGGGGTGTGATGTTCAAGTATACGAAAAAGCACAAGATTTTCGCCCTGTTGGTGGTGGTTTAGGATTGCTACCAAATGGTTTGAATTTCCTGGATGCAATTGAACCTGGGATAGTAGAAACTATCAAAAACTCAGGTTGTGAGGTTAAAGTAAGTGTTTTAAAAAATACGCAAGGTGAAACAATTCGCACTAATCCAGGAAGCAGATTTGAGGATAAATATGGTCAGCCACTAATAACAGTTTGGTGGTGGCGTTTACAACAAATTCTCGCCTCTAAGTTACCTTCGGAAAATATTCATCTGAACCATCGCTGTACCGGTTTTGAACAAGAGGAAGATCACGTTTTCATATATTTTGAGAATGGAAAAAAGGTGAGTGCAGATTTGTTGATTGGAGCTGATGGAATCAATTCTGTTGTCAGAGAAGCTTTAATTGGAGATGGTAAACCCCGCTATTTAGGAAGTATGTCTTGGCGTACTGTAATTAAGTGTCATCAAGAACTACTGAATCCGGGAGAACTCGGATTTGTGAAAGGCGATCAAGAATTTATGTATCTCCTAAATGTTGGTGATGGGCATATTTCCTGGCTATATCGTAAGTTATCACCGGATTATACTCTTTCCCAACATGCAGGTGAGGTCAAATCTCGGGTGCTGAATCAATTAGCTGATTGGGGGGAATCATTGCGATCGCTTGTGGAAGCCACACCAGCAGAGCGAATTTTGGAGGGATCAATTTCCGATCGATTACCCCTCAAGTCTTGGAGCAAAGGAAGAGTGACTTTGTTAGGTGATGCAGCTCATCCAATGGCACCTGCTTTGGGACAGGGGGCAAATAGCACGTTTGAAGATGCATATGAACTAGCGTTGTGCTTTTCCCAAGCATCCAGCATTGAAGAAGCTTTGGCTACCTATGAACAGCGTCGCATACCCCGTACAGAATTGATACAAAATCGTAGTGCTTTGGGTGAAACACGTTACTACGCAACCAATAGCGAGCCTGTAGATCAGCAAATGCAGGAACAGTCACAGATGACTAGTGAAGAATATCAAGATTGGGTTTTTAACTATAAGCCTTCATTAGAGTTAATTCCATCCTCGGTATAGTGAAGATTGATTGAAGTTACGAGTAGCTACAATTAAGAATAAGAAGTGAAAATTAATTGTGATTAAAATGAATCAATCATACAAAAAAAATGTTGTCATTATTGGGGGAGGTCCTGCGGGATTAGGTACAGCTTTAATGCTAGCCAAAAGAGGCTGGCAAGATATTACAGTCATCGAAAAAAGACCATCAGCAGACTATTACGAACCAGATAAATCCTTTAGTTATCAAATTGATGGTCGGGGGCAAAAATTAACTGACTTTTTAGAAATAACTTCCAAACTAGCTGATTTGAGTGTCCCTAGTACTGAATTTTACTTTACCCTCATCCAAAAAGATGGCACACGCAAGACAACAAAATTACCAATTGCTGATTCTAAGCGCAAAACTGCCTACTGGCTACCAAGAGCATCTTTTGTGCAGTTACTTTACCAAGAAATTCAACAATATTGGCAAGATACTATTCAAATTTTATTTAATACTGAATGTGTAGAAATTCAACAAATAAGAGAAAATTTAAAAATTATTACCCAATCTCAAGCTCAGGGAAAACAGACCTTGATTCCTACATTGATAGTAGGTGGTGATGGTTTAAACTCTATTGTGCGTCAAACCCTTCATCAAATGTCAGGTCAATCAAATTCCTTTGAAATGCAAAAGTTTCCGTCTCCTAGTTCTGGTTTAAAATACAAAGTTCTTACTTTACCTCCTCAGTTACCTTTATCAGAACAAGAAGGAGACGTAGCACAATCTACAATGGCTTATGGCATTAGGTCTAGTTTTAAAGGACGCAAAAAAGCAATTTCTCTGGGACTATTACCCTTTAAAAATCCGCATACCCCAAGAACTGCGAATATTATTACCTACCCAGATCATCAAATCTGGCAATTAGAAACCAAAGAAGAAGTTAAACAATTTTTCAAACAAGCATTTCCTCAACTTCCCCTAGAAAAAATTATTTCTACTGAAGAAATAGCCAGATTTACATCCAGTGGTGGGGGTACATTTCCCATTCCTCAGTATTGTTCAGGATTGTATCAAATCTGGGGAAAACCTGAAAATAACCAAGGAACAGCCGTAATATTATTGGGAGATGCACTTCATTGTTTTCCTCCAGATATTGGACAAGGTGTGAATTCTGCTTTAGAAGATATCTATATTTTTCAGGAAATATTAGCAGAGACTCAAGATAATCTGTCTCAAGCACTTCCTCGTTATCAGAACCTACGCCAACCCGATATTAAAGCTTTAATTCGTTTAGTACAAATTAGTTATCCTTGGCAATATAATCAAGATCCTTTACGTAAAAGATTATGGAGCATTAACTTTTTTCTGCGCTTATTATTGAATCGTTTATTTCCTTTTCTATTTAATCCTCATTCCATTTTATTGATTCAAAATCATGAATTATCTTACTCAGAGATTCTTGATCAAAGTAACAGAACTACTCAAGTTTTATCGATGTTGGGAGGATTGGCAATATTAACTTTACTGTTGAAACTTCTGAATTAGTAAGACTTACACAAAAAACCTCTTCAAATCTTATTCCTCCCTTTCCTCTACGTCATCTGCGGTTTGTTTTTCCATTACCTGTGTGTAAGTCCCGCATCAAATAACAGAAAGGGCGTTAAATGCAACGCCTTCCCATTTTTTCCTGTGTCACAATAACTTATCTGGTGTAATTGGTAAATCACGGATACGCTTACCTGTAGCATGGTAAACAGCATTAGCGATCGCAGCTGATACTCCCGTAATCCCAATTTCGCCTGCACCACGCACCCCTGCGGGATTAAATTTGTAGTCAGGTTCACCCACAAATGTCACCTCAATCCTAGATATATCTGCGTGACTGGGGTAGTGATAGGTGGCAAGGTCATAAACCACAGGATAACCAATATTGGGGTCAAAATGGCACTCTTCCATCAAGGCTTGTCCAATGCCCATAATCACAGCACCCCGTATCTGAGAAGCTGCGGTTTTACTATTCATCACTCGCCCAATATTCATCACTGATATCCAACGAGTTACCCGCAACCGAGCAATTTCTTCATCAACGCTGACTTCACAAAAATGTGCTCCCCAGGATTGGAATGCCCATTTTTTCCCCTCGTCACCAGGTGCAGTAGAGGCTGTGGCTTGAAAAATACTCTCTCCTGACTGACTTAGATTAGCAAAGGCTTCTGGGGCTGTTTTTGCTTTCGCTGTCTGCAAAACCTCTTCACAGGCTTTCATCACTGCTGGAACAAGGGTTGCTGTCATCTGGGAACCTCCAGCCATTCCACCATTAGGCAGTAAAGAGTCTCCCATCTCCACCCGCACCTGTTCTACTGGTAATCCTAATACTTCCGCTGCTGTCCCAGCAACAATGGTATATGCCCCAGTACCCATATCATTGCCACTGGTGAGGAT
The DNA here is from genome assembly GCF_000317435.1 of Calothrix sp. PCC 6303. Classification (NCBI taxonomy): domain Bacteria; kingdom Bacillati; phylum Cyanobacteriota; class Cyanophyceae; order Nostocales; family Calotrichaceae; genus Calothrix; species Calothrix sp. PCC 6303. The sequence continues at coordinate 3,012,750 of NC_019751.1, read as the reverse complement.
ATGCGCTGTACCGTCGGCTAATAATTTGACTGTGACTGTAGCTGCACTCCGTAAAGCCGGGAAGCTTGATGCAGCCATGCCCCATCCTATTAGCTTACCATCACGGGTAAGGGAACGCACCTGTTTTGGTCTATTTTCCCACCCAAACTGTTCCGCACCCACCCGCAAACATTCGGCGAAATACTTGGCAGAGAAAGGTAAACCCCGGCGCTGGTGTTCCTTAGCTTCATTTTTTAACCGCAGTTCCACGGGATCGATTTTTAACTCCCATGCCAATTCATCCATTGCCGATTCCAACGCCCATAACCCCGGATTTTCCCCTGGAGCACGCATGAATGTAGGTACTCCCACGTTCATCACTGCCAATTCCTGACGGGTTCGCAGATTGGGTGTAGAATACATAGCTGGGGTTATGCCTGTACAAGGCTCAGTGAAAACATCAACTGGCGATGTGCAGGATTTAACTGCATGGTCTATTGCTACCAAGCTACCATCGGCATTTGCCCCTAAGCTAATTGTCTGCTTCGTTTCCGAACGATGTCCAGCGTTTGCCGTCATTTGCCGCCGACTGAGAACAACTTTCAGGGGAAGTTGCAGTTGACGAGCTGCTGCTGCACAGAGAATGGCATGGGACCAAGGGAAGGCTTTAGAACCAAAAGCTCCCCCAATAAATGGTGTCACAATTCGCACTTGCTCTATAGACAGTCCAAAAAGTTCTGCATAGGTACGCTGGCTGCCGATTACCCACTGGGATGGTTCGTAGATAGTCAGGTTTTCTCCATCTTGCCAGTGGGCAATGATGGCGTGGGGTTCCATAGGTGCATGGAGTTCCGTAGAAGTTGTGTAAGTGGCTGTAATCTTCCCGTCTGCCTCTGCTATTGCTATAGCAAAGTCCCCTTTCTCAAACTTCATTTCTTCCCCAAACATGGAGTGAGCTTGGTTAAAGGTAGCTTTTGATGCCTCGACAATTGGTGTTTGGCTGGCGTATTCAACCTTAACTAAATAGGCGGCATGACGTGCCTGTTCAAAAGTATCTGCAACTACCAACCCAATAATCTGTCCTGCATAGTAAATTTGGTCATCTGATAACGGCAACCGTGCCTCGTAGATTTTCGAGGTCATAAAATTATTAGTTGGTTTGCATACCGCAGGCGAGTTTTTATGAGTAAAAAGCGCAATCACTCCCGGTGCTGCTTCTGCCTCTTGGGTATCAATACTTGTAATCTGTCCATGGGCAATGGGAGCAGTTACCAAATAACCATGAACCAAACCGGGAATTCGATGTTCCGCAGCATAGGTTGCTGTCCCTGTAACTTTTTCTCGTCCATCCTTGCGGTTTATACTAGTGCCAGTTACTTGACTCATACCACTCCTCCTCCTTGGGCAGAAACCGTGAGGGCGCGAATAATCGCCCGTTTTGCTAGTTCGACTTTATAACCATTGTGGGTTAAGGGTTGAGCAGGCTGCAAAGCAATTTCTGCCGCTTCGGTAAATGTTGCTACATCTGCCGACTTACCAACTAAAAACTCCTCTGCTGCTGTTGCTCGCCAAGGCTTGTGTGCTACTCCACCCAATGCCAAACATGTAGCTTGAATTTGCTCCCCTTTTATGCTTACAGCCGCCGCCACAGAAATTAAAGCAAAAGAATAGGAAGCGCGATCGCGTATCTTCAAATAAACCCCTGATTTCGCCCAGGATAAGGGTGGTAGAATCACTGCGGTAACTAACTCCCCTTGCTGTAAATTGGTGTCTTGTTGAGGTGTATTTCCCGGTAAACGGTGAAACTCAGTAAATGGTATTTGTCGTTGCCCTTGAAGACTGGACACTTCTACCACTGCATCCAACGCAGTTAAAGCCACACACATATCAGAAGGATGGACTGCTACACAATCCTCACTTGCTCCCAAAATAGCATGGTTGCGATTAATACCTGTGATTGCGGGACAACCTGTGCCTAGTTGCCGTTTATTACAAGGAAAAGCGGTATCGTAATAATAGGGACAACGGGTACGTTGCAGGAGGTTTCCCCCTACAGTTGCCATGTTGCGAATTTGCTGGGATGCACCGGAGAGAATTGCTCTGGCTAACAGGGGATAGTTGCGACGAATATCGGTATTATCTGCCACTGCGGTATTACTAACTAACGCCCCCAGACGCAGACTACCATCAGCCATGGTGTCAATCCCTTGCATCTGCAACCGGGAAATATCAATTAGCTGGGATGGCTGATCCAAGAATACTTTCAGACGGTCAACTAAATTCGTCCCCCCCGCAATAAATGTTGAATTTGGGTCAGTAACTGCCTGGTTTACCGCATCTAACAACGAAGTGACACGGGTATAACTAAAGTTATTCATGATACTTTATCATCTCCAGATTCACTTACCATCACCGTTGCTACAGGAGAAGGTTGTTGTTGTCCACTTACCTGCTGTACTGCTGCCACAATCCCATTGTAAGCACTACATCGGCAGAGATTCCCACTCAATCGCTCCTTGATTTCTATTTCTGAGAGTTCAGTTAACACAGGAGGACTATCCAAATCTGGTGTCACCGCACTCACACAACCCCGTTTAACTTCTTCTAGCAGAGCCACAGTAGCGCAAATTTGCCCTGGGGTACAATAACCGCACTGGAAGCCATCATTGTCAATAAAAGCTTCCTGTACCGGATGCAGTGTACTCCCTGTTGCCAAGCCTTCAATGGTAACAATTTCCTTTTCTTCTTGCATTACCGCTAAAACTAGACAGGAATAAAAGCGCTGACCATCAATTAATACAGTACAAGCTCCACACTGCCCATGATCACATCCTTTTTTGCTACCTACCAATCCCAAATATTCACGGAGAGTATCTAAGAGGGTTACACGCGGTTCAATGCTCAGGGAGTATTGTTGAGCATTAACGGTAAGAATCACATTCATCTGGGCTTCTTCTCCTTGAACAGTGTCTTTAATTACACTTACTTAATTGAACTAGCTCGCTGACCTCCTGTGTATCTTCGATTAATAGAAGTCTAGAAATATGATATTAGATATCATCTTAATAAAATAAACAACTTCAGGCATTAGAGACACAAATCAATCAAGCTTTAAAAAGTAGAATTCCTCTGGGATTAAGAAAAAGTTGTTTGAAAATAGCAAATGACTTAAATTTGATTTGCTATTCTTACGTTACACACCCCATCGCTTGACCCTAAAACCGATCGCAAACATTATTTTTTGCTATCAGATTTTAATTGTCGCAACCTGAAACTCTTGTTTTTACGTTGCAAAAAACTTCACCTTAACAGGGGTAATCCCAGAGACTTAGCTTATACCTTTTGTTTGTGTTTCGTAATCTTCATCATCAAGTTCTGCAAGCCCAGTAATGACAACAGGAGGACGATCGGAGAATTTGACAACTAGTTCAAGCTCCCCTCCCATTGCATTTAAATAACCCCGTAGAGTTGAAAGCAGAAGGTCGGTACGCTTTTCCAGCTTTGAGATACTATCCTGACGAATCCCCAATAATTCTCCCATCCGCTCTTGGGTAAGTTCTCTTGCTTTTCTTACATCCTGAAGTGTCATATATTCAGCAATTAACTCAGCTGCCCGTGCTTCGATTTTTTGAACGCGATCGCGTGGCAGATTTTGCATTATTTCATTGAGATTCTTTGCCATCACCAATACTCCTTATTCTTGCAATCGACTTAAATGTTCCCCAAATCGTTTATCAGCTTTTGCGATAAGTTGTTTATAAAATCGCTTTTGGCTAGTTCCTGCTTTATCTCCAGCCACGAGTAAAATTCCTTGACGCTTTGGGTCAAAAGCAAAAGCTACTCGCCATACTCCACCTGCCGCTTTAAACCGAAGTTCCTTCACATTGTCATACGAAGAACTATTGAGTGTATCAGCGTGAGGTCTTTTAAGATGTGGACTCTCGCATTCAAGTAATTTTGCATAAGCCAGCAATTCATCTTGAGCTTCTTGAGGAAGTTCATAGAACTCAGGCTCAAATTCTTCATGAAATAAAACTTCCCACGCCATACTGTAATATTATGACTTCAAAGCCATATGGATTCAAGTCCATTTTAAATCTTTTAGTGACATTTTCAGCGTTTAAGTGCCGAGACCAGAGGAGTAAAGGAGGACTAATTTTGGTCAAATTGAGTTTGGGGGTAAATTGGGGGTAAAGGTTTTTGTAAACCGTGAAACTACTGATATAAGTGTATTGAAGCCGGACTGAAAATCCTCGTGTCACGAGTTCAAGTCTCGTTCCTGGCATAACCATCGAAACCCCTGAAACACATAGCTTTCAGGGGTTTTTAATTTCAACCAAAACCCCATTCCAGCCATTCTAGGGGTACAAATTTGGTGCAAGAATATGACGACGTTGGACATTTTTGGACATGTTTGGACTATTTATTGGGGTAAAGTTGGGGTAAATCAGAGCGCGCTGATTTCAATGTTTTCAAGGTGCGGGGGTAACTTGCTAGCAGTTTCCCTGTGTCTTGGCTTGAATTTCAGGAGTCACCTGTGAGTTCGCAACGCAAAGCCTCTAAGGGTACTGTTCAAATCAAAACCTCGAACGATCGCCTGCAATTAGTTTTCAGTTTTGGGGGTAAACGGCATTATCTCTCAACCGGGTTTACCGATACCAAAGCCAACCGCAAGCTGGCTGAAATGAAGTCTCGGCAAATCGAGTTGGATATTCTCTGCAACAATTTCGATGTGACGTTGGAAAGGTACAAACCCCAATCCCAGCAGGTTGTGTTTACACCATCAGTTACACCAGTTGTTGAGAGTTATGCTTCTCTAGCGGATTTGTGGGACAGTTACACCGAATATAAGCGATCGAGTTTATCGCCCAGCACTTTGGCGAAGGATTACCATAAAATCTATCGCTGCATCAACGTACATCTGCCGATGAGAACCTTGGATAAGGCTGTGGCAATTCGAGATTGGTTAATTGCGAATAAAAGCCCGTTATCTTGCACAATCACTCTTATACGACCTGTTATGAGTGCTTCTTTGGCTTCCTGCTCCATCATATTTATGTAAGATTTACGGTCAACGCCACCGATAACTAAACCGTAAATAAAACTGATTAGAGGCTGAAGAAGCCCTATAATACTTAATCTACGACCACGACGTTTTGTTTGTTCTAAGCGTTTTTGCTCTCCTCTAAAGTAATAAGTATAACCAGGTTCACTCCACATACAAAACCCTGATTCATCCAAATACTTTAAATCGATTTCGCCGCTTGCCGCAGCTAATTCCAACATATCTAGGTCTGCTTGCTTGTTTGCTCGTGCTACCGGGTCTTGTTTTCCCTTATGGCTTTTCCTTGCCCGGTTCCAACTGACCCCCTTTTTTTGAACACCCGTCTTAATCTGTCGGGACTCATTAATATGTTGCGTTCTGTTTTTAATTTGAGAGCTAGCTGGGAACTATTGTATGTGCGTGGCTCAACTCTTAAGCAATATAGCTAAAAATACGATGTCATCCTCTTTCCACCTTGCTTTTCACCCTCGACCGGGTAATTCCCAAAGTCCCTCTAAACCCTCATTCTTCCATTTACGCAACACTTTTCTGACTGTTTTCTCGTTCCAATTAAAGTGAGCGGCTATCTTCTCTACATACCAGCCATCTGCATTTAGTCTTATTACGGACGCTCTATCTTTGACTTTCTGTGGCACATCTTCCTTTCTGAGGTTTCCCAAAATTTGGTCTTGCTCACCAGTCAAAAATACCCTTAAACGTGCGCCCATAAACAAACCACCTTGTAGATGCTTTCTCCGTATTTATATATCTTAACATAGCGGACTTTTTTCGTGCCCACCTACTTACCGTCAATCAAAGTGTTCTTTTCATAGCTTTTGTAACACCCGTTTAATCAATCGTTTTATGTATTTTTATTTTTTACTCTAAAAAAATAAAAATTAACCTGAGTACTTGTACGTAAATTATCTGATTGTGATTCTAACTGCACAAAAAAATAATTATTGTCGCGCAAGCTTCACATTTTTAAAGAACAAAAATCGTTGAACACCCAGTCTAGTGCACTTACACCTAGATTTCTCAACAAACCTTACCCACAGCAAAAAAATAGATACCGATGATGTGTAATTTAGGGATGCAGTATATTATATATGTACCCCAGCCTTTCTAAAATTCGTTGTGTTCGCAGTTCAACCTGCTCGGCATTAAACCCAAAGTTGTACCACATCTTACCCATATTCTCAATTCGCCATTGGTTGATTTTATGATCGATTTCATGCCGCATCACCATCACTTGCTCATTTGTTAGTTCGGGATCGATATCGAGTCCAATCGTTTCTGCAAGGAGTCTAGCAACATTTACAGAATGGAAGTATGCATAATCTTGAATAAATTCCCCAGAGCGAAGAAAAGCCAGCAATTGTTCAATTGTAGATAACCCATATTGAATATCATCCAGAAAGTCCTTGAGCCATTGTTCTGGAGAAAACTCACTAAAATTAATCAAATCTCCCTGAATTTCAACCTCGTATCCTTCCTGGGTGAGAAACAAATCTCGTACAGGATTATCCCAATCGACGATTCGTAACAGTCCTGGATATTGCTGACCTCCTGGATTTTTGAGCCAATCCTTCGACTTTGCTGCTTTCAACTTTGCAAGAAACTCAGGTAAAGGCTGATTCCATAGTTCAGCAGAATTGTTTACCATAACTTCCTCAACCGACCAGTAATGTCCTAGCCGTTCCCAATTACCACCATTACAGACTTCTAGCAAAAATGTTCTGTAAACTTCAGGCAGTTTAATTCCATGTTGTGCTTCTAACGCGCTCAACGTTGCTTCAGAACCAATTGGCGGATTAGTCGTGATTTCTGCATAGCGATTGTAAGGATCGAATTTTCGCAATCGAGCGAGGGTAACGTTAATTCGTTCAGGAACGGTCAACCATTTTCGCAGGGGTAACTGGGAACCAAAATGACGCTCGACTGTAAAAATGTCTTGATCGTATACCCTCACCCTCGGTTGCCAGCCCTCAAATGGGATTATATCGCGAGAGAACTGAATTTGTAACTGAGTCAGTACCTGACATAATTGCTCTGCCTCTGCATCAGTTTGAAATAGTCCCGCAAGATGGGGATGCTTGGTTCTCTTTATCTCCTGATACATAAACGCACAAGCTTCGGCTTCGTCCGTCGATTCAAACAGCAGGTTTTGAACCACACCACGCTCGGCATGAACAACTTGCCAGCGTTCGTGTTCGCGTAGCGTGTCGCTTCTGCGACTCAGCGACTCCTGCGGAGTATCGCGCGTTTGAATCAAGCAACTCTCACCATCACCCGTCTGGCAAATCTGATACAGGTGACAGCCTTCGCCCCAAAGTTTGAGATCGAGTAACTCTGCATTCAGATATTTGACTTCCCACATGTACTCACCTCGAAAACACGTATATTAATTAGGCATTGCTGAAATCCCAAATCAACCAAGACGGTGACTTCATCTGGTATACCATCAGTTATATCTTCACGGTCTTGTATCTTTTTATCATGGTTTTCTCGCTACATTGATTAGGCGATCGCAACAACTTTTATCCCTTGCTTGGTTGCAACAACTGCTTGGAAAGATGTGTAGTCAAACACCAAAGTATTAACCACTGCATCCACCTCATAGGTTTTTATTATTTCCCCTGTCTGAGCTTCAAGCACTGCCAGAATTTGCCCTACACCACACAATAACCTGTTGTTATCCAACCAAACAATATCACTTTGCCAAGGATTTAATTCATCATGGTCATGGTATAACCGAAAGAATTGACCCCACATTTTCGCCGCATATTGTTCCGATTTTTCCCATTTTTCATTTAGAAACCCCCAAATCCTTACGTAGTCGTAACACACCCTACTTAATATTTATTTAATAAACACCCTCTCAGTTTCTCTCTAAAGGAATTACAGGACAATTTTCAATAACATATTCCCGTATACACTCACCTGGAAAACACGCATCTCAATCACCGCCATTTATGTCTTCACTATCTTGTATCTTTTTATCATGGGTTTTTATTATTTTCCCCATCTAAGCTTAAAATCAATATTAATAATGGTTAAATGGTTGAATTTCCCCAATCTTAACCATTAAAGAGGTATGAATTCAGCATTTTCTAAAGCATTCTTCCAAGCGATGCCAGCAGCTATATGATAATCAGACTCCCTAGAGTGATATTCGTGATAACTGCCATTAAAGACAGTAATTTTGAGGGATGAAAAAGCTTTATTTTGTAGATGAGAATATTTAAGTAACCCATCGATAATTCCTTCGATTGACTCTGGAATATATTCGTCAGGAATAACTGTCTCATTTGGAATTTGCCAAATAATTTTAATCTGATTGTCTTCTAAATTCTGTTCTAATTTGAATACAATATGACCGTGATGGTCGATAGAAGAGCTACCTCTGATAAATTTACCCTCAGCAATTAATGGTTCTTTAATTGAATAACGTTGATACTCATAACCATGCCAGATATCTAATTCAATTACATTCTGAAATATTTCCCAAATATTTACTACCCAATGCCATTTTTCCACATATTTACACATGTCATAAATGTCATGCCAAACAGAGTTACGCACAGATTTATAAATTTTAAGTAATCTATATAATTCACGAATATCCTGTGTATTTGGCTCCTCTTGGGTGATTAATTTTATTAAGCGTTTGGCGACTGTGATAGTCTCCTGGGTAAACGGCTCTTGTGAGTCTTCATATTTTCCTAGTTCTGGTTGCTGATGTAGTGACTCAATTATTTTATGTAGCCAACCAATATCTTTTTGTCTAGCTTCATAGGTATAGTATTTTGCCCAGTATAGCTGTTTGCGGTTCATATAATCAAATGATTTCTAATTATTATTAAATATATTAGACAGCAAAAAATACTATTTTATGACATAAATATAGGTGAATGCACTCGTCAAATAATCTATAATTTTAGTTAATAATTCAGTTTTTTTACATCAAAAATGGTTTTACTATGTCCACCATATCTCATCTAGCAAATCTCGTTTTCTTTCTAAAGGAATTGCGGGACAATTTTCAATAAACTGCTTCAACCTAGCCTCGGACAAACCCATTAAATATCCTTGGAAAAGAAGATATGGACTTTGCTGAGAATTCAAAATTGAGATCGATTTTTCGATTTTGTAAATCTCTTCATTTAAAAAATTGAGATGCATTTGTAACCATTGCTTCGGTGTATAGCGTTCCATCACAACATAGGTCAACAACGGTTGTAAGCAGATTTGAATTTTCACTTCATGTCCTTCTTGTGTCAGAAATAACCCGTAAGTATCTTGTTCTGGAGGATACAACCCAATTCGTAATAGTCCAGAAAGGGCGTTAATTTTCAGGAGATAGGGTAACTCGACCGCATCAGATTGTTTTCCTGTTGACAGAAATTGACTAACGAAATTAGGCGGTGACTGGTGCCATAACTCAGCACAATTATGCTGTATGATTTCATCAATTGTCATCAAGCGGTCGCGCTCGGCACAATCCGCCCAACACCCTCCATTTCCCACCTCTAGCAAAAAAGCAGCATAGGCGAATGGTAGCTGAATTTCCAATGCTTTTAGAATCGCCATTGAGCCAAGCGGTGGATTTAAGTCTATTGCCAAACACATTCCATCTGGATCGAGGTATTTCAAGCGATCCAACGCGAAACGAATCTCCCTAGCAATTTCAATCATTGCAGTTTGATGGGCGGTTAAATGCATAGCTCTAACCCAGAGACTTGCTCCAAAAACATAGTAGCAAAGGATTCACAACGAGGCATGATTTTTGGAAGTTCAACTCGTAGCAGGGAAATGGCAGCATCAACATCCTCACAATCACAGTATAAGTGTTCTAGATGATACCCTAGTACAGCTTCAGGTATTTCCGTACTCCCACAGCAGTTGTGAGCAACCCAAGCGATGAAGGATTTTGTTGCGCGTTCGCAAAGCGACTCCTGCGGAGTATCGCATTCGAGATTCAACAAATAAGCTCGAATAAAAAATTCCTCTGAGTACCCAAGCGCAATTGGAAGCGTTTCAATCAACCCTTGTTTAAGGCACACTTTCGCACCTTTAGTGGCAATTTCTAGTAAATCATTAGCAGGCTTTTCCTGAGCAAGAATCTGAGCATCAGCCCAAGCAATTAGGTTTTGCTCGGACACCAACCCAATACTCCAAAGGGTTAGTGCGATCGCTAAAGGACTTGGATTTTCTAGTGACATACTCCTCACATCTTCAACTCAAAAAAATGGTGAGATTAAATACTCAGCATAAAGCTAAAAGTATTAATTTAGTGTTAAAAGTAAACAAAAATACTGTAGCTATATCGCCCAGATTTTTGATTTTGTTGTATGTATACGTAAAGATACAAGATATTAAGTTAACCTAAATTAGGATTTATATGTTCTCCAAACGAAGATGGCGATTGCTGCTTTTCATATTTCCTTTGGTGGTGGTTGGAATTTATCTGCTGCAACTGGCTCCCCCCGCACCTTGTGGAAGCCTGAAAAAATTTGGCGCGATGGCGGCAGCCACTCCTTTCAGGAGTATCGAGCAAGGAGAACGCTGTATCATCAATCGTAACGTGACCCTGGAAGGCAATCTCAAGCGACTACCCAATCAACTAACCGTCAAAGGCAACTTAACTATTAGCGGCACGTACATTGAAGAACTATCTGGTGCAATGGTGGTTGAAGGAAACCTTTTTTTGTACAAAACTAGCATTGCCAAACTCCCCCCAGATTTGCAGGTTCAAGGAAACTTCGATCAATATAGTGGATTTGGTTCTCCAGGAGTTAAATGTAATGCAATTCCTAAAACTGCTTTGATTAAAGGGCATCGCAACTGTCAGTAATTGCGATCGCAATAGACTACAAATAAAATCTGCTAATTGTATGTCGCCACTCAGCACACTTTGCCAAACTAATTGGGTGCGACTCTTTTAGTAGTACAAGGTATGGTATAAGAGTAATAGGAGACAAGTCAACCAGAGTAATGTTTCAGTGCAAAAATGAAACAGATGCATCCTTGCTTGTCAAAAGATAAAAACGGGAATAAGTACGGACGTATGCAAGCATCTAGATCAAATCCAGGGATGTTTTGGGAAGAAGCACGAGAACTATTTGAAGAAATAGTTGGTTGGCTGGACTCAGATAGTATTTGTGGGTTGGAGCATGGAGAAATAGAAAGTAAGTTGCTTGATAATGGATATGAACTACTTAGAAGGCTGTTACAAGGATACTTTGATAAGCGTAGCCAAGACGAAACGGATTCTGAGTGGGTAGGAAAAGACCAAGCCAAGCGAACGCACAAGAAAAAATTGTCAAGGAAATTAACAACAATATTTGGCACAGTAATCGCAAACCGAATCGGTTACGGAGGTAGAAAGATAAACACCCTATTTCCATTAGATGCAGAGCTAAACCTACCAGCAGAACAATATTCTCACGGATTAAGACAACGAGTAGCAGTGGAAGTAGCTCGTTCAGGATTTAGGGAAACAGTGGATATTATCGAAAAAACAACAGCAGCCAAAATTGGTAAACGGCAAGCAGAAGAACTAGCGTACCAGAGCGCTGTCGATTTTGATGATTTCTACACATATCAACAGGCAGAAGCGGTACAAGTTGAGGAAATAGAAGAAATTGTTGTAATCAGTGCAGATGGGAAAGGTGTGATTGTGAGCCACTCGACACGGGCTGTGCCCAGTGTCGAAGTGGCCGGTGCGTACAGAGGAATTTACGTCCCCAACCCCCAAAACGAGCGCAAGCTTCCAGCAAGAAGTTAGATAAGCGTTTAACCAAAGGAGAAAAGCCAATGCCAAACGAATGGCAACGGTAGCTTCAGTTTACACAATCAACCCGTTTGTTCGTACAGTTGAGCAAATAGTTAACCCATCCGATGAGGATAAGAAAATAAAGCGTCCTAAACCTATTGGAAAAAGGGTTTGGGCTTCTGTTGCCAAGGAACCAGAAGTCGTCATTAAAGAGGCTTTCGATGAGGCATTGCATCGTGATCCAGATCGGCAAAAACGCTTTTGTGCCTTGGTCGATGGTAATAAGCAACAATTATCGTTGATGAAGAAATTTACCAAAAAACATCACCTCGAACTGACTATTGTCCTGGATATTATCCATGTGATTGAGTATTTGTGGAAAGCAGCATTTGTATTTTATTCCAGTACGGATAAACAAGCCGAAGCCTGGGTTACGAAACGTTTGAAGTCTATCCTTGAGGGGAAATCCAGTGATGTTGCTTCTGGGATGCGAACAAGCGCGACAAAACGTAAACTCACACCCCAAGAACGCAAACCTGTGGATAACTGTGCCAGATATTTGCTCAACAACCGCGAATATCTCAAATACCATGATTATTTAAAAGCTGGGTTGCCAATTGCTACCGGAGTTATCGAAGGTGCTTGCCGTCATCTGATTAAAGATCGGATGGATATTACTGGTGCCAGATGGAGTCTAGCTGGTGCCGAGGCTGTTTTACGGCTTCGTTCTTTGTATATTAGCGGGGATTGGCATAAGTATTGGCGCTTCCATTTACACCAAGAGCATAAACGCAATCATCTTGCTCTGTATCAAGGTGCAATTCCCTTGATGAAGCGAGTTGCTAAAGCCCGTTGCCCTATTACCCCTTCACCCCTTCCAATACCTGTCTAAACTACATTTCCTGTCTTACTAAAAGAGCCGCACCCAATTTATTTAGCCCTTTGAATAATTCCATTAATTTACGTTTGCGTCCGTGGATGTTTTCTAATTCTGCACGATAGGCAGACCATTCGGATTGTTTACCCAATTGTACGTAAGCAGCTTTAACTTTTTTCAACCACCGAACCGCATTATCGTAGCGATCGGCTTTTCCCCGATTCATAATATCTTCTGCCAGTTGTCGTGCTTTGGCAATTACCCAATCGGGACGGTGGGGTATGGCTACATCCATAACTCGCTCCAATGATTCCGAGGCATAATAACTATCGCTGCTAATAGTTGCTATAGCCTCATCAATTAGTTCTTCGTGGAGAAAAATATCAACTTTGGCACTCTTTACATACCAGTTTTCCGACTCCCGCAGAATCTCCAGTAAATCTGGTTTGATTTGCAACCAGGCTTCTGCCGCTAAGTTTTCGACTTTTTGATAATCTCGAAACGATGGTTTGGCTTCAAAGGCAACCATACTGGCATTTAGTGCAGTCGATGTATCTCCCATCCCTCCAGCAAAATCACTTGTCCAGGTGGCGAATTCGTAGGTGCAATTTCCAGGTAAATGCAATCCCGATCTTGCAATTCCCAGTGCTTCTGACAAGTATCCATCGTCCCGCAATACCATAGCTAGAGCAAAGGCAGTTTCGGCGTTATCCATCTGGGTTTTTGCCGCAGACATGGCTTCGTCAATTCTTCCTAAAGTTGCTAGTTTGGTTAAATATTGCTGCATCATTCCTTCGGAAAAGGCTAAGTTCAAATACTCAGTGTAGCGATTTTGACGTTCCAGGAAATCCAAGCGTATTGATATTAAATCATCGGCAAAATCTGGACGTGTATTTTCTTGCCAAAGCTTTATGGAAGTATCGCCTACCATGATTTGTTGTAGCGGTTCGTAATTCCAACCCTGTTTTAATGCTTCTAGACTCATACCAAAATCTGCTGCAATCTCATCTTGCCAGGATTCCAACATCACTTTACTGATGCTTGGAGCAAATTACCGCGCTTTGTCACGTCATATACCGCTCCCCGGCGGTAATATTCCTCACCACGACTATAGGATGAAGCGTTCGAGTTATGGCGAATTATGGCTTCCGAGATAGGTAGAGTTGACATTGCACCCAAGAGTTTTTTTTCATGTGCTGCCGCAGGTTCGGTTTTTGCTCACGTAGTAAGAGGAGTTGTTTTTGGTGCTGAGTTTCTGCCCAAGACTGTAAGGCTTGTTGACCAATTTGGCGAACTTCTTCAATCACCTGTTTCTCTGCGAAGTCTGCCAGAGTATTGGTCAAGTCTGTATTTTCTACTAGGGATAATAAAGCTTCAATTTTCGTCCTCAACTGCGGGTAAGCCTGAAGTCGCTTTTCTAGACTATCTGTATTTGTTTTCATCTAATCTGTACCCTTAGTATTAACTACCACACGATTATCATGCAAGTCCCATTCTCTAAAATTATCGCTGAAAACCACCACTTTTAATTACACCCCTTACCAACAGCAAGAAATCGCATTTTAGATTTTCGTCAAATTAGATTTGTGTCGAATTTTGCTATTGCTTAAAAATGGCGATGGATTTGACATGGGGAAAATTCAGTTAAACAAAGAAATTGAAATGCAGTTTCATCTTGAACAACAAACTAACACCAAGAAAATTCCTCGGTGGTTTGCAAAGTTTATATTACGACAAACACAAAACAACCCAAATATTCAACAGATACTTTTCACACTTATCGAACCCATGACACCACAAGAATGGTGCTTAATTTGGATACCAGTTATCCATCCTGGAATCGAATTGCCCTGTGATGGAGAACGAAATCATACGGGGTACATGAAAGCTTGTCTCACGACTTTATCAACATTAACTGGGTATCATGAACGAACGGTGGAAGGATGGTTTTATGGAAAGCCCTATCATTATTCAGTGGAAATTTTACTGCGATGTTTTCATTTGATTTTTACATTGCAGCAATATTTAAACTAATAAACCTATACGAGTATTTATTTTCCTCAATCAGAAAAGTTATCGACTCGAATATCCCTCCAAATATCAGAAATTTGCCACCCTGAGTTTCCGATGGATTGAAATATGGGGTTATCTCGCGCTGGAATATAGTTCGATTCTATATTTTCTATAATTAGGTTTTTTTGCTCCTCCCTCACCTCTGGCATATCCTTAGTATCCGGTTGAATATTTTGTTCTTCATCTTCTATTTTCTTGATTTTAAGGAGAAGTTGCTGTTCCGATTTTTTGATTAGTGTCATAATCTGAATTTTAAAGTAAGAATTGGATTTAACTTGTTGTATATTCGCTAAAACACAGATTTACCATCTTACATTCTAATGATCAAACATTACGCACTTTAAGAAAAGTTAATATTTTTAACCCTAAGTATCAGATAAAGATAACGTCCACCATTCGTTGCGTAAATTCCTTGTTTCTGTGACGCTATCACCTCGCCAATTTAAACATCCTGCCAAATCGGAAAAATCGTAGAGTTTCGTTTGGGGAGTATCTGGAATACTTGGATTCACAACAACAACTACATCAACAGTCCCAGATGATAATTCGGTGGGAATATCAAGGTGTAAATTTCCCAAATCATCGATAACTGCTGCAAGTTTTATAACTTTCATGTTCTCAGATTTTATATCTATAATAGGTGGCAACGACTAAAGACTCGCTGTTTTATAGCCTTATTTAAGGCGTTGAGAAGCACACATTCGAGTCCTCGCTTCGCAAATCGTTTGGTCGTTGAGGTTACTGGGGCTTAGTCAGCATCGTCTGGAAGATTTTAGACAATAAAACATAGAAGTGCCGCTAGTCTCGGTAAATTCCTTAGTAATTTGGCAATGACTGGCAGAAAAGTTTAAAACTTGCGTAAAAAATTCCTCCTCACACCGTAATTTTACTAGAAGGCAATTTTCAGGGGGTTCAAAATGAACTTATTTAACCAGTGGGGACTAAAGGCGATCGCATTGATTGCTTAGAGGACTTTACGGCTAAATTCAGTAAATACCCTAAGTATTTGGCAATGACTGAGAAAAAAGTTTAGAGCTTGCGTAAAAAATTCCTCTTCACACCGTAATCCTACTAGAAGGTAATTTTCAGGGGATTCAACATGAACTTATTTAACCAGTGGGAACTAAAGCCGATCGCACTATCGAGATTAGCTTATTTCAGTATTTTTACAGAGAAAAATCATCATGATATTGTGATTTCAGTCGCAATTATCTGAAAATCTCATTTTTTGACTTCCAATGGGGAATTTACGAACTAAATCTAAAACGATGATAAACAAGCGATTCTCGAAATTAGGAATTTTAACACTATGCACTGTTTTTGCTCTAACGGGTATAAACACCGTCGAGCAACTACTATCCCTGAACGGAAGGGAAGCAGGTCACTATAACCGTGTTTTAGCGCAAACATCTGATGAGCAGCTTAACCGCAGAGTATACCAAAAAGCTAGCCCAGCAGTGGTGACAGTAAAAACAGAAACAGGTCATGGGAGCGGTTTTGTTATTAGTCAGGATGGGTTGATTATTACGAATGCTCATGTAATCAAGCCACCACCACGAAGCGAAGAAGAAGCAAAAACCTATAAACCAGCTGAGTTCCCTCAAGTGGTGACAGTGGTTTTTCCGGATGGGAGAAAATTTAGTGCAGATGTGATGGGTTTTGGTAAGGGTGGTTTAGATTTAGCAGTTCTAAAAATTCATGGACAACAAAATTTGCGTACCCTTGCTTTAGCTGCTCCTGGTAGTGCAAAAGTAGGCGATCGCGTTTTTGCCCTAGGTACTCCTCTGGATGCAAAATTTTCTGATACATTTACCCAAGGTAATATCACCCGCATTGACCCTAGTGATGGAGAAATTCAACATAATGCTGTGATTATGGGGGGTAATTCCGGTGGTCCCCTGCTCAATTCCCAAGGTCAAGTCATTGGTGTGAATACATCGGGGATTGGTGAATTAAATACTGGGATGAATTTTTCTATCCCTGTCTCCCAAGTACAGTCTTTTATCGTTGCAGCGAGAAAAAAAGATGTTTCTCCAGTTTCTACCGTATTTACACGAACTCAAGAACCATCGGTTCGGACAATTACACTCAATGGTCAGGTGGTTAAGGGTAGTTTAGCCAAGGGCGATCGCACTCTCGAAGATGGCAGTTTTGCTGATGTTTACCAATTTCAAGGTAAGAAAGGTCAGCAGGTCGTGATTGAAATGACGAGTCAGAAGATTAACCCGGTTTTAAGTTTATATCAGGTGGTTGAGTCTGCCGAAGGTGAGCAAGTCACCCCAATTGCTAAGAATGACGATAAGTAGTTAAACACAATTAATTACACATTATTAAGGCATGAAACCCTTGTCCAAACTAGATCCTTGTGTGTAAATAATTCTGCGCGATTACTTAAAGGACCAGGTGATTTTAATGCTCAAATTACTGCCACTTTACCAGCAGATGGAGTTTTTCTCATAATGGCTAATTCCCTAGACAGAGGTGAAATTGGAGATTATAGCTTACGGGCAAATGCTCAACCTTAAATGACTAATTTAGGTCATGATTATCGGTCTTTTTTATTACATCATCAATCTTACTTTATTGAAGGATTAAAACTATGCAACGTCAATTATCTTCCATAGCTTTATGTGATTTGAACGATATTTTGTCCAAACGGTCACGATATACTTCAAAAGTACTTAGGACAAGATATGCTTCAAAACTTAAGGGATGAGTTATTTATACAATAATGATAATCATGGTCTGGGGAGAGAGGGGTGAGCAAAGCTCACCCCTCTCTCCTTAAAAGGAAAAATGGAGAGGCAGCCCACAGCTGCCTCTCCCCCCAAGTGGTTGATTATCATTTTCATGCAATTTCTGGCTGGGATTCATTTCCAACAATATCTCGCTTGGGTTTACGTTGTCCGACCCGTGTGCCCGACTTTTTCTCAACTTTGGGCAACGCGGGAGTTGGGGACGGTATGGTATCAGATCTATTATTTTGGTCTTGACCCGAACGAGATGATGCAGGCTCCGTAATTTCTTTATCGGCAGTAGAGGTAGTTTTTTTCCGAGTCTGCTTCTTTTTGCTTGGTGGTTCTATAGGTGTGGGTGTAACGAGAGGTGTTGTAGTTGCATTGTCCGGTGGTGCAGGTTCCTTTGGCTTTTTAGGTTGGCGTTTAGTTTTAGATGGGGATGTCTTACAGCATAGTCCTTAAATTGCGTAAGTTTTTGAGCGTAGATGCTTGCTTGAGTGGGCATTAACAGTATTCCTCTAATATTGGTAGTTGTGTAATGTCCAAAACTGAGGCATTGACTGTTGACGCTTCTGAGGATACTAAAACATCGATAGTTGGCTCTACCGTTCGTGTGTGTGAGAAATCTGGGTTTAATTGCGTTCCAATGTCCGTTGGATGGCAACAGTTTTCAATCACAACTTTATTTTCCAAATCGCGCAATCTCTGCATCAGCAGGGCTTCGTGTTCAATTACCGACGCGATAAAGTCAGCCAAACGTTTCGCATTCAAATTAGTAGAAGTTGCGTTACGTTTGGAATATAGCCTAATTTCCTGTGCGGCTAGCAACACTTCTTTTTCGGTGCGTCCAACAAAAGTACTGTAATACTGAGAAATGCACCTCACCCAACGCTTCTCAACATACGCATAAGCAACTCCCATATCAAAAGGGTCGTAGCGTACTGGTACGTCGGTTTTTTTGACATTTGGATTGCGGAAAGCATCACTCCAATAATAAATATAATTGACTTTAATCCCGTGTCCCGGCTGAACCTTAGCCTTGCCTTTGGGGGTGCTGGGACGTGTTGCCATGAGAAAATCTTCGTTATAAGCAATTCTTCGGTGTAAGCGTTCTCCAGCTAGAACTGAATCCGTGATATTTGTTGCCAGGTTTGATTTGAATCCGAGGTAATCCTCTAAAAACATTAAGTTCTGGGTAAAGACGGGATTCAATTCTGCCGAAGTGCGAACGCAGTATTTTAGACCAAATTTTGATGCGTGTGCTTCTCCGGGTGGGCAGCGCCAACAACCGTTAAGTGTTTTTTGGTAGCGTCCTGGATATTTTTCTGCTAATTTCTCTAATTCACGAACTGTTTTCCACTCTTCCCAACAGGCTCCATCATTCCGTAATACAAAGAAATCCGGAGTATGAAAGTGACCTATATTACGCCCGGTTTTATTTTTGTATTGAAAAATATTTATCTTAAACGCTGGAGCGTTGAGGGTTTATTTCAAGTCGTTAGCGATACTCTTGAATGCGAAATTAAGACTTTAGGTTATCCCAGAGCTGCTTTATTTAGCTTTTGTATGGCACTAGTCGCCTACAATATTTTATCTGTGATTCAAGCAGCATTGCGTAGCGTCCACGGGCAAGGAAAAATTAATGCAGGTGTTTCCAATTATTATTTAGTCGAGGAAATTCAAAGCACCTACACAGGTATGATGATTGCGATTCCCGACGTTGAATGGAAATTTGTAACTCACCTAAGTTTGCCTACTTTTACCGAGTTGCTAAAACAATGGGCTGCGAAAGTTGACCTCAAACGCTTTGCTTCCAGTCCCAAAGCTCAAAAAAAGTCCCAACCAAAAAGAAAAAAAGAACCTAACCGTCCTCATGTCTCTACTGCTCGGCTTCTAGCTGATAAACAACGCCAGAGCAGGCATTCTAGGCTAGAACAACAAACATCGAGCCTGGTTGAAACTCCTCTCCCGCAAGCTTTACAGACGTAAATGTACTATTTTTTAGAGTACACCTTAACAGGGGTATGGCTAAAATGTCCATCAGATTGAAGTAGGAGTAAGTGGGTGGGGTTATTTCTACGCGTCTTCATCTTAAATTGGTATAAGCGATCGCTATAACGAGAAACCATTGTTGTGATATCTACAACAGCATTACTGAGAAATCATCTCAATCGAATCTGGGAGTGCTGTATTTCTGAACATGGCTCAAAGATTATGTATTAAAACTGCATACCCCCCAAGCGGGTCAGAAATATAACTAATTAGAACCTAATATTTAATTCAACTATGGTGCATATATCGATAGTTCGATTGTTTCTGAAAGATGAAATAAAATTTGCCAAGTACGGGTTAGTGCTTGTCCATTCCCTACTTAGTGAACTTTTAAGCAAATCTCGTAATTTCGATCAATGGGAAGTGAATAGCAATGAATATAACTAATAATTCAGCAGGTAAATATTTAACTTCATTCCAACGTAAATTTCTGCAAAAAAAACAGCAGGAAAATTTATCTAACTCCTACCGTCAGCGGATTGAAATTATGTTGCTGGCAGATGAAGGTAAGACCCAAGTAGAAATTTGTCGGATTGTTGGATGTTGTCCGGCAACAGCAAGACATTGGATGCATATTGCTCGTGCGGGAATGGCTCATCAATGGCAAGATTGTCCCCTCGGTCGTCCGAAGGCGATCGATAGTAAATATATAGAGCGGTTGCAGGAATTGCTTGCTATGAGTCCCCGTGATTGCGGTTACGGGTTTAAACGCTGGACGGTAGGTTGGTTGGCAAAGCACCTAGCAAAGGAATTGGGAATTGAGGTTAGCGATCGCCATCTCAAACGAGTTCTCAAGCAAATGGGGTTATCGACTATCTCCAAAGCAAATATCTCTGGTGAATTAGGGATAATTGAAAACATGGAAAAAACCTCAGAAGCAAAAATTTATATTTCTGATCTCCAGGTTGAAAAATTAAGAATTTACCCCGATTTAACTGTGTTAGAAATAGAAAAATAATTTTCCCCAAGTAGTCACGTAAGTATTCAAAATTATATATAATTCATGTCCAAAAATCTAAGCGAAATCCTAAATTCTCTACAATTAAATACCGCACTGGGTTATCCACTCCCAGCAAAAGAATTCCAAGAATGTCTAGATAAAATTCAATATATTTCTCCCAAAGTTGGAAAAATCATTGCTGATACGGATGTTAAATCGGGTATCTATATTATCTTAAGTGGCAAAGTACGACTACTGGATGATACTGGCGAATTAATCGCAACTTTGGAAACGGGAGCGTCATTTGGTGAGTTTAGTTTATTTCCAGAAGTCGATTTCTTCCCATACGTAGCCAGAGCAAGCATTAATTTACATCTAGCTTTTATCGATCGAGTGGTACTGTCAGCCTTGATGACAAAGTATCCGCAAATTCACGACCATTTACGCAGGCAAGCAGACATCACTAATTCTGCATTCGTCCATTTTGATACCACCCAGCCAATTGCCGACCTCTCTTCATGGCAATTCGAGCGACAAGAAGATATTTCTCATGGGAGGGATTTGCCAACTCCAGTTGATGAAAAAACACAGAAAAAAATAGGTAAAGCCTACTTTCCCAACCCCAGTCAAAAAGTGGGACATTTGTGGCAGCATGTCACCAAAAACTATCCATATTTTGCCCAACACAGTAGTACCGATTGTGGTGCGGCTTGTTTGGTGATGGTTTCTAGATATTGGGGAAAACGCTTTAGTATCAACCGTATTCGAGATATTGCCAATGTCGATCGTAATGGTGCATCGTTGCGAGGATTAGTGGTAGCAGCAGAAAGTATCGGATTTAATACTAGACCGGTAAAAGCGAGTTTGGATCGACTGGGGCAGCAAAAATTACCTGCGATCGCCCATTGGGAGGGTAAACACTACGTTGTCGTCTACGAGATTAGCAAAAAATACGTCATCGTGGGAGATCCGGCGATCGGTCAACGTCAGCTTACCCATAGGGAATTTCAAGCTGGTTGGACTGGGTATGCTTTGATATTGGAACCGACGGTTTTATTGAAAGATGCAAAAGAAGCAACAAATCCTTTCTGGCAATTCTTTGATTTACTCCAACCCCACGGGTTGGTAATGCTGGAAATATTTATGGCTTCTTTGTTTATTCAAATATTTGGATTAATTACTCCCTTATTTACCCAATTAATTCTCGATCGGGTCGTCGTTCAGCGTTCGGAATTAACTCTAACCGCTGTTGGGTTAGGATTGCTAATTTTTAATTTATTTCGGGTGGCAATTACTGGTTTGAGGCAATATTTATTAGACCATACAGCAAATAGATTAGACGTAGCTTTAATTGTGGGATTTATTCGCCACACCCTACAATTACCTTTAAGCTTTTTTGAAACCAGATATGTCGGAGATATTATTTCCAGAATTGAGGAAAATCGTAAAATTCGACGATTTTTATCGGGTGAAGCCATATCAATTTTATTAGATTTATTGACGATTTTTATCTACATTGGTTTGATGTTTTGGTATAGCTGGCAGATGGCATTGCTCGCTTTGGTAATTGTGCCACCATTTTTTATACTTGCGTTGATTTCTACGCCATTTTTAAAAAAGGTTTCTAGGGAAATATTTGGTTCCTATAACAAGGAAAATAGTTATTTAATCGAAGCTATTACTGGCATACGAACAGTAAAATCAGCAGCTGTTGAGCAAAGCGTGCGCTGGCATTGGGAGGAGTTATTATATACAGCCGTTAAAACTGATTTTTCAGGGAGATTAATTAACAATCGCTTGCAAATTTGCAGCAACACAATTCAAGCGATCGCCACTACGGCATTATTATGGTTTGGAGCGCATTTAGTAATTCAAAATCAATTATCGATCGGGCAACTTGTAGCTTTTAATATGCTACTTGGTACTATTATTAGTCCTTTTCAACGATTGGCAGTGTTATGGAATCAACTACAGGAAGTAGTAATTGCAATGGAGCGAATCAATGATGTGCTGGATACGGAAGTAGAGGAAGACCTCCAGCAGCAAACACGAAAATATCTATCGAGTCTTCAAGGAGACGTTCGCTTTGAAAACGTCACATTTCGCTACGATATAGAAAGCGATAGTAATGTGATTGAAAATCTCAGCTTTCATATCAAGCCGGGGCAAATGGTGGCATTAGTTGGACGTAGCGGTTCGGGAAAAACGACAATTTCTAAGTTAGCTTTAGGTTTATATATTCCTACCGATGGCAGAGTTTTAATTGATGAATATGATCTTACTAATATTTCTTTGCGTTCCCTACGGCAACAGGTGGGAGTAGTTGATCAGGACACATTTTTATTTGGTAGTACGATTCGCGAAAATATTAATTTGGGAAATCCAGATGCAACTTTTACAGAAATAGTTGAAGCCGCAACTATCGCAGGAGCAGACGAATTTATTCAAAAGTTACCGATGGGTTACGAAACTCAAATTGGTGAAGGTGGAGGGTTATTATCTGGAGGACAAAAACAAAGAATTGCCATTGCCAGGGCATTATTAGGAAATCCTCAACTGCTCATTTTAGATGAAGCAACTTCCCATTTAGATACGGAATCGGAAAGAATTATTCAAAAGAATTTTAGTAAGTTTCTTCAAGGAAGAAGCACTTTAATAATAGCTCACCGTCTTTCTACTGTGAGGAATGCTGATTTAATTTTGGTACTAGATAAGGGGGTACTAATCGAAAGTGGTAATCATGAAGAATTAATGGCGAAACACGGACATTACTTCTATCTGAATCAGCAGCAATTAGACGCTTCAATATGAGCCAATAATGGGATGGAAAATATTATCTATGCGGCAAGTAGTATGTCTGCTTTTGAACGCAGAAATAATTAGATTATCCAATTTGATTTTTTAGTAGTAAAAAATAATGTTAAGGGAAAATTATGTCAGATATATTCAACGATGAGATTAAAAAGACTTTCATCAATAGACCAAATCTAGAAAATGATTCATCTCCAGAAATACATAACTTATCTCCTGATTGGTCGGAACATACTAAAGATCTGCTCGACAGTTTACCCCAAGTTTGGACAAGGGGAATCCTATACTTTTTGATAGCATTTCTTTCAATTTCCTTACCTTGGGCAATGTTATTTAAAGTTGATGAAACTGGTAGTGCCAGAGGTAAAATTGAGCCGAAAGGGAAAACATTTAAATTAGATAGCGCAGTTGCAGGAACCGTGACTGCGATTCCAATTAAAGAAGGGGCTACAGTCAAAGCTGGAGAACCAATATTAATATTAGATACGGAAATAGCTAAGTCCGAATTGCGACAGGCAAAAGAAAGATTGGAAGGACAATTAAACAGGCGATCGCAATTATATATCTTAAAGAATCAATTGGTTATATCCATAGCAACACAAAAGCAACAAAATCAAGCTCAAGCATTAGAAAAACAAGCTCAAATTGACCAAGCACAACAAAATTTTACCACTCTGAAAAATTCCTACGAAATTCAAAAAGAAGAAAAGCAAACCCAGGTAAATCAAGCACGGCAATCGATAGAACAAACAACAACTGCAAGTAAATTACTAGCAACAAGTTTAAAAAGTGCTGAAAGGGAATTAGAACGGTACAGTAAACTTAAACAGGAAGGTGTAATTCCCGAAATTAACGTTGTCGAAAAAGAAGATATTGCTAAAGACAGACAGAGATCATTCGAGCAAAGTAAATCCGATATTAAACAGGCTAATTTACGTTTAGCTGAACAACAAAGTAGCTATCAACGTACAATAAGTCAGGCAAAAGCAGAAATCAAACAATCATATTTGCAGCTAAAAGAACAACAGCAAGGCTATCAAACGTTAATCCATTCTGGGAAACTTGCAGTTTTCAGAAGCGAAGAACAATTGAAGAATCTCGATACGGATATGACTACATTACAGGCAGAAATTGCCCAGTCTAATAGTCAAATAAATAGCCTGTCATTACAGCTACAACAGCGTATCTTAAAAGCCCCAATCGCAGGTAAGGTATTTCAATTACCAATTCAACGTCCTGGTGCAGTAGTACAAGCTGGAACAATGGTTGCAGAAATTGCACCAGAAAACTCGCCTTTAATTATTCGTGCCCAAATACCGACATCTGCAAGTGGTTCTTTACGCAAAGGATTACTAGTAAAAATTAAATTTGATGCCTATCCTTTTCAAGATTATGGAATTCTCGAAGGAGAACTTTTAGAAATTTCTCCAACTACATTAGAAATCGATACAGGAAATGGCAGAACTGCTGCATATGATCTAGAAATTTCTCTAAAAAGTAATTGTATTCAGAATAAGAATCAATGTATACCACTGCGTCCCGGTGATACAGCAACGGCAGAAGTCATCACCCGTCAGCGTCGAATTATCGATTTTATTATCGATCCATTCAAACAATTACGACAGGGAAATTAAATAATTACTAAGTTATTTAAGTTGGTTGGCTCAAATAAAGCTAACTATGTAAAAAATGTCAAATTTCTAAAACCCTTGCAATTCACGAGTCTGAAAGACTCGCTACGCGTTTATTTAATGCTCGTTAGACTATACGCGCAAAATTAATTAATTCATTTTGCCTTATTTCAGTAACATTCAGTTTAACTAACACTTAGTTGAGGAATAAATTATGCTCGAAAAAATTACAGTTAACGCCCAAGATATCTTACATCACATCAAGCAAACTCGCCAAATTCCCGAAATAATCGAAAGGATTGCGGCTCGAAGTATCATCGAACATACCGCAGCAGAAATGTCCATTAAAGTCGAAACAGAGGATCTTCAGAAAGCAGCAGATAATTTCCGATTCAGCAATGAACTAGTTAGTTCTGAAGATACTTGGAGATGGTTGGAAAAATACGCTCTCTCTCTAGATGATTTTGAAGAATTGATTTATATTAAGTTGCTTACGGGTAAATTAGCTTATCATTTATTTGCCGATAAAATCGAACCCTATTTTTTTGAGAATCAACTCAATTATACTGATGCGGTGATATATGAAATTATCTTAGATGATGAAGATTTAGCGATGGAGTTATTCTATGCCATTAACGCTGGTGAAACTAGCTTCTACGATGTCGCTCGTGAATATATTCAAGATACAGAATTGCGTCGCAAATGTGGATATCGAGGTCAAGTAAATCGTCGCGATTTCAAACCAGAGATTTCTGCGGCTGTTTTTGCTGCTAAGTCTCCCCAACTACTCAAACCAATTATTTCATCTAAGGGTGTACATTTAATTATGCTCGAAGCAATTATTCAGCCAGAATTAACCGAAAAATTGCGCGATCGCATTAGTTCGGAATTTTTCGATGATTGGTTAAAACAGCAAATAGAGATAATTGAAATTTGCAAAAACTTAGATTAGCAACAAATTTGATATCCTCAAAATAAAATAGCCAACAATTAACTTAAAAAATTAGGGTTCTTCAGTACTTGTTATGCTAATAATTTAGCATAACAAGTACTGAAGAACCTGTTTTTTAGCCTAAGGAGTTATGTAAAAATAAGTTGCGTAACTTCAAGATAGCAAACAAGTGGTTGCCAATAAATTTTATGCTGGATTATGTCAACAGTAAGACAGTATAAAAATCATGCGCAAACAGGGTGCAGTAATCAATATTAGAGAAAAATACAGAGAAATAAGCCCTTACTTAAATGAACGAACACGTAGGATTTGGGCAGGAACAGAGGCTTTGGGGTTAGGATATGGGGGAATTACAGCAGTATCAGAGGCAACAGGTTTAAGTCAAAATACCATTCGCTCAGGCATAGAAGAATTACTTTTGTCGAGTGAAAATCCGACGCAAACGGCAAGGATACGCAGTCGTGGTGGTGGACGTAAAAAATTGACGATGGCAGATAAAACTTTAAAGCAAGATTTAGACTCTTTGGTAGAACCAACAAGCCGTGGAGACCCAGAATCACCCCTGCGTTGGAGTTGTAAGAGTTTAGCAAAACTAGCTTCAGAGTTAAAAAACATGGGACATAAGGTATGCAGCAAAACTGTTTCAACCTTACTTAAAAGTATGGGCTATAGCTTACAAGGAAATCGCAAAACTCAGGAAGGCAAACATAACCCTGACAGAGACCAGCAATTTGTTCACATTAATAGAACTGTACGACAGTTCCAAAATCAGAAACATCCAGTAATTTCAGTGGACACAAAGAAGAAAGAATTAATCGGTAACTATAAAAATTCTGGCGTGGAGTGGGAACCTTCTTCGTCACCCACTCAAGTCAAAGTTCACGACTTTGTTGACCCGGAGTTAGGCAAAGCAATACCTTACGGCGTATACGATTTACAACATAATCAAGCTTGGGTAAGTGTAGGTATTGACCACGACACAGCATCGTTTGCAGTCGAGACAATACGGAATTGGTGGTTCAATATGGGAAAACCATTATATCCAGATAGTCAGCATCTTCTGATTACAGCCGATTGCGGAGGTAGTAATAGCTACCGTAGCCGCCTCTGGAAACTGAAATTACAAGAGTTTGCGGAGCAAACAGGATTAACTGTTCACGTTTGCCATTTTCCACCTGGAACTAGCAAATGGAATCGAATCGAGCATCGATTATTCTGCCATATTTCTCAAAACTGGCGAGGACGACCCTTGGATAGCTTAATGGTGATTGTAAGCTTGATTGGTAATACAAGTACAAAACATGGCTTAACAGTTCACGCACAAGTAGACCCAAATCAGTATCAAATAGGTATTAAAGTATCCGATGAAGACTTCAATGCTATTGCCATCACAAAAGATACTTTTCATGGTGAATGGAACTATCAAATTAGCCCTAGAAATTCAACGTAGTTTATCAATTTATTTTTACACGACTCCTAAAGGAGTACTTGACTCCAAAATTCAGTTGTATCTAAATAAGTTGTTACGCAGCTAAATCCTATAAGTTAAAGAGTATAACCTTTGTGGTGGGGCAGCTTCGCGCAGAGGAGAAGGGCTTGTTCCCCCTTCGGTGAGGTACCTACAGGCTTCCCGTCTCATTCGCCGTTGCCTCGTTAAACTTTTGCAACAACCTCAAACCCGATTGCTATGGCAGCGAGCTTTTTAACATCCAAACCCCTAACTCCCGTAGCTAGTTGCACTCTTTTGTCGCCCATTCCCCCTCTTGCGATCGCATCCAAATCTACCAACAAACTTTCACTAATATTCAAAAATTCATCATTATTGGTAGGGATTGGTGTTCCCCGTGAAATATTACCTCTGGTGGCAATTTTTTCGATTGCTTTGAGAGTGTTTCGCAGGGGAGATGTACTGGCAATAATTAATGCTTCTTCAACACCAAAGGGTTCGCTAATTTCAAGTTGAAAACTACTATCCTGATCAGGAATTATGCGTTTTGCTTTTGCAGGTAAAATAGCTTCTTCATCCCCAGCAGACCAGTTATTCGGAAATATTATATTCATATTCCCCCCAGCATCAATTACTAAAATGCTGACATAAATAGGTACCAATTCTTGATTCTCAATTGTAAAGGCGATCGAGCTACCTACCGGAATTTTGGGAATCAAATGGTCTTTAACGGTGGGAATAGTTTTTGTGGCACTTCCAGTAGTTCCTCCGTAATTATTATGGTAATTTTGCTTGAGAATTCCGCGAGTTGGTAAAGCCCTAGCAATAATCCGATTCTCTTTCACATTGCCCATGGCAACCGTTACTTTGAGTAGGGATGTATTATTGTTACCGATTATTTCTCTAACAATACGTGTTGCTAGTAGGGATTTAAACTTAGGTTGTAAGCGTTTGATCCCATCCCTAACACTTTCATTTGCCATCCCAAAAGAATCGAGAACAATTCCTTCTAGGGATGGTAAAAATAAGCCCAAACTACCAACAACAGGTAAATTTATCTGCCGATTTTTGAGAAATTTCCGGTACCTTGATTCAGTCATAGAACCGAATATATAGTGGATTTCCTCCTGTCTCAAAGATAGGGGAGTAACTCGATCAATTATTTGTAAAGCCTGCCTAACTCGCTCCAAAGTATTACCATCAAACTCATCATCGAAGCCAATTTTTAATCTTAAATTTTGGGGAATTCCGCGAATCCTTTCTTGCAAAATAGTCCCCGCTTGAATTTGACTATTTCCCCTAGCTGGAGCGATAAATTTCCCCCGTCCCACCAAACCGTCGCGAGATTCTAACTTCACAATTCCCGTTTCGCGATCGCCATTCGTTACCGTTACCAAAATCGCTTCTCGATCGAAAGCTTCGAGGGTACGGGTATCGATTCCCCCCAGCCACAATTCAACTATATCTCCACGTACTTTAGTAACTACGGCTTCAGCAGCAGATGTATTAAAGGAAGTAAAAAAAATAGGTGGATTGGAACTGGCTCGATTATTGATATTAACTTGAGGATTTTGAATATAGCCATGGATATTTGCTAAATTACTGGTGCTGCGACCCACATCTCCAATAATTCGATCTACCGATAAATTAGAGGTTTGCTGCCATAAATATTGAGTTAGAGAATAGGTGAATGCCCCCGCATGATAACCATTTAAAGGTACATCGGTTGCTAATTGTTCGCTCCTTGCTGATGCAATTGCCACACCTTTAGCAATATTTTGACGGCGTAATTTAATAAACTCCTGGGGCGATAAATTCAATCGTTTTAACCATTGTTTTTGATAGCTCAACTCATCGGCAGAAGGCTGGTATTTTTTTCCACCATTGCGCGATCGCACCGTCAAATTACCCCGCTTGGCACCCCCAGAATAGCAACTATCCAAAACAACAGTCACATTATCCGTTTTTAACGCATACATGAGTAAAAACAGGGTGTGCCCCATAATGTCCTGCACCACACCACCACCAGCCTTATAACCCGAATCGATCGGCACTAAAGTACTATTCAATCCATCTGGTTCGTCTTTGTCTGGATCTTCAATACGGGAACCATGCCCCGAAAAATGAAACACCACCGTATCCCCCGGTTTGGCTCTGTCGATTAGGTGCTGCTCAAATGCCGTAAGAATACTCCGTCGGGTTGCATCTCCATCCAGGAGGATTTTTATATCTTGGGGGTTGAAACCAAAGCGGTGTATCAATAAATGTTTTTGAAGTAAGACATCATTAACGCAGCCCCTGAGCGGTTCGGAGTTAGTATATTTATTAATACCAACCAATAGGGCTAATTTTCTTCCCGTATTTTGTGCCATAACTTGGGCAAATTCATTACCCTGTTGGATAATATCTAGCTGGGTCAAACCTACAGTTGCCAGGGTAGAGCCAGCGATGTGGAGGAAGTTACGGCGTTTCATAAGTCTTGTTTCTCGGTTCTTGAAATTTAAGTTGAGGTTCTGGGTTGTTTGAGTTTAATGAGTGGAACATGGGTATGTTCCCCCCTGCTTCAAAAACGAATTTATTACTTATTCAACTCCATTCCCCCTGTAGGGTAAAAGCAGCCCAGTAGTGGGGACTGCGCCATTCGGAACCCTGCCACAGCTGTCGTTGGGCTGCTCTTAGCGCTTGGGCAGGAGTCAGGTTATTCGACAACATTTGTCGGTAAAATTCCTGCATCAACACCGATGTTCCCTCATCGTTGACCTTCCACAACGACAGTGCCACCCGTTCGGCACCTGCATACATTAACCCCCGTGTCAACCCAACTAAACCTTCACCGCTGACGTTTTTGCCGAGTCCAGTTTCGCAGGCACTCAACACGATTAACTCGGCAGGGTAATCCCGCTCAAATAAATCAGCCAGTCGTAAATAACCGGGTATTTGTTTACCGCTGCTATCTAGCAGTGACAGCACAATTCCCGATAACTCCGGTTGGTCGGGATTGACGAAACCGTGGGTAGCAAAGTGGAGAATTTGGTATTGGCTGAGGTCTTTACTTGTAGCCCAGTTGTAGTTAGCTTCAAAATTAAACGCTTGCAAACTCAATGTTGGAGGAAACAGCTTTAATATTCCCCGTGCTTCCGTGGCTGTGTTGGGTAATCTGCTCCAACCTGTACGCTTGAGACTTTGGGCAGAACGATCGAGGGCAGAGCGTTCGAGTTCGAGTTCTCCTAAAAGCGATCGCGGTTTTCCAGTAACTCGTTCGTCGTCGTTGGTATATACAGGGTCAGCCAGAATCGCGATTTTTTTGGGTGCGGGTTGGCGGTTGGCAGTTTTTTCCCGTTGAATTGCAATCGTTGATGCGGAAGGTAGATTAACTATTTCGTAGTTCAGGAATAGGGGTTGGTAGTTGGTGTTGGTTTTTCCTGGGCTTGGGGAATTGGGTTTGATGTTAACTCCACGTCGATCTGTTTGTCGATTGGTTGGAATATTTTGCATATTTCCCGAACCCTTATTCCCGTTGAGGTCGTGTAAGGCAGCGAAGGGAATTTGTTGGAGTACACCATCCGCAACTACAACTAAGCGCTTCCCTGCCAATTGATTGGCTAATTTATCTTTGATGGGTGCGAGGATAAGTTGACTGAGTTGTTGAGCAGACTCGATCGCCACATTGGTCGTTGCAGCATCTCCTAGGGCGGTGTGATATCGATTGGCGATTTTGGTGATTTCTGCTTCCTTGGGTAATTCGTAGCTAGTTAGGGATGTGGGAGTGACTAACCACAAAAAACTGCGGTTTTGACCAAGGGAATATTGAAGTAATACGGTATCTTTGTCGAGTTGTTGTTGAATTTGCCCTAAAGTTAGCGGTTGGGGGTTGGTGATCTTATCCCGTTCCGGATTGCGATCGCGGATCTGGGCTTTGAGGGCTTTTTGTTGGTTGATAATATTTTGAATTTCCGCTTCCGTTTGCTCAATTGTTTCCCGCGATACCTGTGGCTGGTTAACTAATTGAGCCAGATTTTTTTCCTGGGCTTGGCGTTTGGTTTGTAATTCCTGTTCTCGCTCGATGAGTTGGGGGTCAATGTTTTTACTGAGTTTGGCGTTAGCTTGGGCAAGGAGTTCGACTAAACCACGGGCACGGGAACGTTCGCTGGTATTCAGCGCCAGGGCATTGTAACCCTTGGATGGGTCTTGTTTGTGGAGTTCCATCAATAGGTCGATGTAGAACTTGTAATAACCTTGGACTGTGGCAAAGTAGGTAGTTTTTAAGTCTTGGTCGGTGTAGGTTCCCCGCAATTCTTCGATGATTTGAATGGCATTTTCGATATGTTGACGCGCTGCTTGCAGATTTCCCTGTTTGCGTTCTAGTTCAGCAAAATTCCATAAAGTACGAGCCTCATTAACCTTGTTTCCCACCACACGATCCAAAGATAAAGCTTGTTTTAAGAATTCGATGGCTTTTTGTTTTTCTCCTAAATCTGAGTAAACTGCACCAATATTATTGAGGGTTGTAGCTTCCACATTTCTGTCACCCAATGCACGCAATAAAAGCAAAGCTTGGTTGAAGTATTCGAGGGCTTTTTTATTTTCCCCTAAAGCCAAGTGGACTGTAGCAATATTATTGAGAGTGCGAGCTTCCCCCCCTTTGTCATCCAATGCACGACGTAAAGATAGAGCTTGATTCCGCAATTTGAGGGATTCTTGTTTGTTTCCAAAATCTAAATAAATTCCCCCAATATTATCGAGAGTTCTGGCTTCTCCCTCTTTGTCACCCACTGCACGATGTAAAGATAAAGCTTGGTTGTAAAACTCAAGAGCTTTTTTCTTTTCTCCTAAATCCGAGTAGAGTTTACCTAAGTTATTGATGCTTGTAGCTTCCCCTTCTTTATAACCTACTACACGATATAAAGATAAAGCTTGGTTCACATGTTCGAGGGCTTTTTGCTTTTCTCCCAAATCCGAGTAGACTGCACCAATATTATTGAGAGTTATAGCTTCTACACGTCTTTCACCTACTGCACGCAATAATGGCAAAGCTCGATTGTAAAATTCAAGAGCTTTTTTATTTTCCCCCAAATCCGAGTAGATCATACCAATATTATTGAGGGTTGTAGCTTCACCACTTCTATTCCCCAATGTGTGAGACAAAGTTAAAGCTTGGTTGTAGTACTCGAGGGCTTTTTTCTTTTCTCCTAAATCCGAGTAGATTCCACCAATATTATTGAGGGTTGTGGCTTCACCATCTTTGTTAGCTACTGCACGGAATAAAGCTAAAGCTTGGTTGTAGTATTCGAGGGCTTTTTTCTTTTCTCCCAAATCCGAGTGGACTGCACCAATATTATTATTTGCGATTGCTTCCATACGTTTATTGCCCACTAAACGCAACAAAGATAAAACTTGGTTAAGGTTTTCGAGAGCTTTTTGCTTCTCTCCTAGATTCGAGTAGATATTAGCGATATTATTAAGGACTGTAGCTTCTCTACCTTTATCGTTCAAGGCGCGAAATAAAGGCAAAGCTTGGTTATAAAATTCGAGAGCTTTTTTATTTTCTCCTAAATCCGAATAGACTTTACCAATATTATTAAGGATGGCTGTTTCCTCACCCTTATCCCCCGCTCCACGCGATAAAGATAAGGCTTGGTTAAGGTTTTCAAGAGCTTTTTGTTTTTCCCCTAGAGCATCATAAAGCAAACCAATACTATTGAGGATTTTAGCTTCCTCACCCCTATTACTCAATGCACGCCACAAAGATAAAGTTTGGTTGTAATATTCAAGAGCTTTTTTCTTTTCTCCTAAATCCGAATAAATATTACCAATATAAATGAGGGTTTTAGCCTCTTCACTTTTGTCACCCAATGTTTGCAATAAAGGTAAAGCTTGACTGTAAAATTCAAGAGCTTTTTGCTTTTCACCCAAGTTAAAATAGTTACGACCAATATAATTGAGGGTTTGAGCTTCTTCTTTCTTATAGCCTAGCTCGCGCCATAAAACTAAAGCTTGTTTATAATATTCGAGAGATTTTTGCTGTTCATTTAAGCTCAAGTTGATTTGACCGGCAAGCAAAAGCGTAACTGCGTGCATGGGTTTATTGCCCAATTTTTCCCATAAAATTAACGCTGCTTCAAATTTCTTCCTCGCTACAACTAAAGACTCTGGGGTATCTTTTTTTAATAATTGCAATCCTTCTTGAGTTAACTTCTCTGCTTCCTTATCTGCTTCAGATCGAGTTGGATTTGGTTGATTAGTAGTTGTTGGTTGCTGGGAAATTTGCAACTGGTTTATATTCACTCCCGCACCAACTGATTCAGAAAGTAAAACCAGGCTGAATATACTAATGCAACCACAATAGATCAACCTTGGTAGGGTATCGAATATACTTTTACGACTAGCTGGGGATTGTGACATTTTCTTAGAAGATATTTTTGCAAAAAATATAGTTCTTTATTAATAGAACGGGATTAAACCTCGTCTATCTTGAGAACTCTAGTTTCCCATCAAGACCTTGAGATTGCTTCCTTACGACTCTTCAAGAAGCCGCTCCGCGTCTACGCAATGACGCATTTGAACGGTCACAAAACTCCAGGTTTCATCATGGATGAGGTTTATGTAGGGGTGCAGGTTTCTAGCCTGCGGACTTTTTGCCTATTTGCAAAATTAGTTATGCTTAGTATATCTAAGTACCTTACCCGATCTGCCTTGGTTTCCGGTGCTACACAATTGCCTTGGCAAATCCTCCTGTAGTTGGGATAATTCCTGGGAGGGGTTTGCGATCGAATAGGCTTGTTGAAGTGCATCCGACCACAGTTGTTTTTCGGCAAAATATTTAGTCTTCGCAAATGCGATCGCTTCTGGGCTGGCTTTCTGGTTTTGCTGTAATTTCTCGATAAGTCGTATTTCTTTGGTGATGCGATCGCGTTGTTGTGCATCCATAATTTTAAAAGGAACTTGCATCATAGGATTGGTGCTTGTTTCACTTAAAAACACAAACCAAACATAGCTTTGACCGGGTTTTAATACTTGACCTTGATAGGCAATGTGTTGTTTCCCGGTGACGATTTGCGTGCTTAAATATTGGGGATTCTCAGGAGGATTATTAATTGGGAAATTTCCATCTGCAACGGCAATTTTTTTCACTCCCAATAGTGGATTAGCTGGTTTTAGTTTGCTTTCTCCATTATTCCAAATAAACAAAGGTTGGGTATTCCAAACAACACGAGGTTCGGCAGGTGCATCGGGAGAAATCATGCATACTGCTTGCGTGGGACGGGAACCACCTTTACGGGGTTTTACAGGCGGTTTGGGGTTGCGGGTGGGTTGAAAAATTTTATTCCATAGTCCCTGCTGCGTGGAAGCTTTTTGAGATACTGCGGGTTGAATATTAAATAAAAAAAATAAATTAACCGACAAAGTAATACAAGCTGCCGTGGATAATTTAGACGCGCAGAACAGTAGTCTAATTTTACTCATGCCATTCATAAATATCAGTCACAAAGTATAATTCATCAAGATCAGCTACAAATACAAAACTTAATATTAATAAGCCCTACACCACTCAACCTTATATTAATAAGTCTTGGTTGTATGTGGATATTTTTATAATTTACAAAAGGCATCCAAAATATAAAACCAAAACGTTATATTTGGTAACAGCCAAGGTAAAATAATCGCGGCAGATGAAACATACAACTGCAAGCCGATTAGCGTATAAAGCACTGTAGCCACACTTAATAGAATCAACACTTGATGGGTCTTTTCCGGTTTAATTTGATTATTTTTATTACAAAAATACTTGGAAATAAGTTTACCTAATAAGATTGCCAAACCCACCATCCACAAATCTGGAATTGGTACGACTATTCTGTTATTTAAGTAGTGATGCGTCATGTAAGCGTGAACTTCGCCACCTGTGAGGACGATGCGATGACGATCGGGATTTTCTTGGTTTAACCAATAATCCATTGCGGATGGTAATTCAAAATTATCTTCGTTATCGTTGCCCGTTCCTGCTTCTTCGTAGCCTCCCGGTGCAACGATCGTGATTTGTTTTTGTAGGTTTTCGATTAACTTGGGGTCATAAGAATTTTCGAGTAATTCCCAAGCAGAGATAGTTTGATAAACTTGTCGGGGGGGTAGGGAAAAATCAATAACTGGGTGCAACCACATTTGTTGAAGTTGATAGCTAAAAGCAGTTAGGGGTTGTAGTTGATGGCGTTCGGATTGGGTTATTTTATAGTTAGTTTTATTGGGACTTTTTGTACTTTTAATATTAGAATTTTTAGGATTAGAATTAGCAACATTTAAATTATTAATATAATTGTTTATCTGCTGCCACAAATCTTGTTGACTAGTAAGTTGGGGTTGGGGTGAATTGGAAAATTGCTGTACCTGCTGGGAAATCGCTAAAACGGCTGCAAATGGTCGGGGGTCGTGGTTAGATTTATCATTGGGTAATAATTGCATATACCATCCCGGCAAAATCTCGATTTCTCCCTCCATACTCCAATTTTGACTAGCGATTTGAGGATAGACGTTTAACCATTTACCTTGATGATCGCGGGTTGTGGCAAGTACAAAGCGTGTGGGCTGAGATGAGGATTTTAAGCCAGCTTGGA
This sequence comes from Calothrix sp. PCC 6303, assembly GCF_000317435.1. Classification (NCBI taxonomy): domain Bacteria; kingdom Bacillati; phylum Cyanobacteriota; class Cyanophyceae; order Nostocales; family Calotrichaceae; genus Calothrix; species Calothrix sp. PCC 6303. The sequence continues at coordinate 2,976,819 of NC_019751.1, read as the reverse complement.
GCGATTCATTCAAAATGCGATCGCGTTGGGAATCGGGTCGGTCTAGGAGATAATCGATACCGACAACGGGGGCTTTGACTTCGACTAGTTTATCGATAATTTTTGCCATATATTGGCGATCGATCGGTCTGGGAGTTAAGATTCCTGCTTTATTTATAGATTCGTTATCGATTTGAACTAAAAGTATCGGCGGGATGGTTTTTGTATCAACCTGGCTAGTAAGATTGCGATACATCGCTTGAGATAAAATACGCTTTTCCAATAACCATTTTTGTACAGGTAATTGCAAACTAATTAATGTTAAACTTGCAATTATAATTGTTTCTAAAGGTGCTGGTTTAAGCTTTTTTAGATATTGCCCAAAGCTAAATATTTTAAGTTGAAACAAAGAAGCATCGGGGTGGCAAAATAGGGAGGGAATTAAATAAGCACTAGGATAGGTGAGATTTTTTTCGAGTTTGAGATAATCGCAAGCACTAAATAAAGCCTGGTGAACATTTTGAGATTGGGAAATATTATTGAGAAACTGAATAAAAATTTCTTCAGCGACACAATTGTGAATTGGTTCGCGCATAATTGCCACTTGACTCAAACCCAATTCTACTAATTTAGTAGCAATACTTAAACCGTCGCAGGAATTGAATAGGGCAAATTTTAATCCCTTTTGGATTGCTGTTACTAGGGGTTGCTCGATTTCGCTCAAAGAAATTGTTGCATTAGGCGCGATTGATATTTGTCCCCCGGTTAAATCGGTTTCGCGACTATGACCAGCAAAAAATAAAATATCCCATCCGCGATCGCTTTTCAACTTTTCGACAATTTCGTATTTGAACTGTTGAATATCTTTACCTTCTTGCCAGGAAATCAAATCAACTTGAATAAATTTTTTTAGGGCTAAAATTGCTTGCTTCTCTTTTTCAAAATTCAACCCACTATCGTCACCAAAAATCGCTAGTATCCTGGCTTTACCGGGAGAACGTTGAATTGGTTCAAGACTTTGTTGAATGTGGATTGGTTGGCGAACTATACGGAGTTTACGATCGGAGAATTGAGTACTAATTTCCCAACTTTCCCAAGGTAGTCGTGCTAGTTCAAGATTACTACAACTAATAAAAATATCTACGGAAATATCCTGGGATTTACTCGTTACTAGATGATTAATACTGTTCCCAGTTAGACTATTATGGGCGAAACTATTCGCGGTCAAAATTGAACGAATATCGTACAATTCCTTACTACGTAGCCATTGGTGAAATTCATACAATAATTTAGCTTCTGCTTGCACTAATTCCGCTTGCCAATCTATGGGAGGAGGAGCCACAACACCGATATTAATTACCTTGCCGCGTGATTCTTGGCTGTAAAAATTATGATAGATGCGCTGCCATATTTTATAATCAGCAATTATTTTATCTGGATAAAAAATCTCGGCGGTAATTTTTTGATTATGATTCCATGCCAGTTGAAACAAACACTTATTTTCAACTTGTTGAACTTGCAGATAAAATTTAGTCATGCTCGTCTTAACCCACTTGTCTAATATCAAAAGCAAAGGTCGGCAATGTCACCTCTACACCATCTGCAATACTAATAGTGACTGTGAATTTCTCCTCCCAAGTTCCCACCACCGCCGTAAATAAATAGGAATTTACCTGTTGGGGTTCAACCTGTTGCTCGCTCAAAATTCCAGTTTTATCACTGACTCTAAACTTCAAATTATTCGGTAAAAGATTAGGTGCGGGTGCGCCTAAAATTAAAAATAAACTCCAGGTATTGGGGTCATCTTCTGTGGAATAATTCCAGGCTACAGCGTATATTCTTAGGGAATTACCAGCTAAATAAAAATTGTAATGTCCGCACCTCGCGCTGCTGGGAATTTCCACACCTTGAGTTTCCAATTGAGAACGAATTACAGCGAATTCTGCGGTAGGACTGCGAAATTCTGTAGCAGGTGTTAAACCGATTAATTCCCAAGATAATGCTTCTCCGATTTCGTCTAGTTCACCCCACATCCAACGTCCTAAATTTATCACTGGTTGGGTAATTAGCCGAATACGATCGCGTAGGTATTTTTGGAGGTTTTCAGTTCGCAGATTTCCGGTTATCGAACTATTCGATACTGGGTTAATTTGTAACCTATTTGTTTGTAATTGATATACCCACTCTAGTAAATCCGGAAACGTTACAACCGCACTTATTTGTTGCCAATTCAAAACTTGCCATAATTCGACTGATGGTGTTTGTAATTGGGGTAGCAATTGAGCTAATTGATTTGCTAAATTGGCTAATTCCTGTTGCCGATTCGTATCGATGGTGGGTAATTGTATTGCCTGTGGTTTCAGGATACGTAAATACAGTAAAATATTATTCGGTTCGGTTTCAAACCAATCTAAAGGTATTTGATAATTACCATCGACAACGGAATTAGCCGGAGAGTAAATTTGTAGATAATCCTGCAATTGCTGATAATTGATTATTCCTCTGATCATTCCCGATTGTTCTTCTTCGCCAACTTCTACTAATACATAAAAATGTGGAACAAATTCGGGTAAATCCACTACTAATCTTGATAAAGGGATTTGTCTCTCGAAGAGGTTATCAAGGGCGATCGTACAAACTTGAAATTCACCAACTTGTAAATTTGTCACAAACGGGAACACATTCGCAAGTTCGGGTTTAGCAATGCTTGAATCTTGCCAATCAACAGTGAGATGTTCGTCCCGTTCTTCCAACCAGTTCTTTAAAATAAATAATCCTAAGGCATTCAAATAAGTTTGCCATTGGCGCGATTCATCGGGTAAATTTTGACTTAATTGAACGGCAATATCGATATCTGCCGGTTTAAGTTTAATAGTTTCTGTTGGTAAACGCTCAAATTCAAAGGACAAGGGGAGAGTATACATAGTTTAGTGATCGAAAAATAGGGAGCAAGGAGGACAAGGAGAGTCAGAAAGTATTAAAATTTAATATTATCTATTTGCTTGCAAAGTCGTTGTGAGAAATAACTCATTTGACAATTGCTTTGCATACTTGCAGCTTCTATTTCCGCTTGGAAAATGACATTACCGATTTGTTCGTCGAGTAGTTCTGTAATTGTTAATTCCAAATTTACTAAGCTTGTAGGAGTAGAATATTTTTGAGCTAGTTCGATAACTTGTGCTTGTAATTTTACTAGGGTTTGTTGACGGATATCGGCACGGAAATCCTTCAGTTTTAATAGACGAGCAACCGCATCTTGTGCGCGAAGATTTAATTGCTTGGCAATATTACTCATTGATAATCTCTGACAGTGAAATAATTGTAGTGCAGTTAAAAATTGCTGGGCTTTTCCGATATCTTTTTTTTGTAATTTATGCCAACGCAGTGCGATCGCACTTTGGAAGGAACTATCAAGACAGCTTGCCATTTGGTCGCGATAGGTTTTTAAAAAATCCTTTGTTTCGTCAACTTCTTCACTGCGATTGATAATACTCTGTTGATTCAAATCGGGAATTTGTTCGACAAAAGTACTATTTTCGTATATTTCGTTATCGATGGAAACCATTTTAAAACAAGAATTTCTTGTGTGCAACCGATACTCGCGCAATCGATCGGCTAGATTTTGTAATTTTTGCATAACTATTTTTATTGATAATTTATCTAGGGATTCATAGATATCTTGGGTTTTTAAAATATCTAAAATAGCTTGTAATTGCACTGCTGTAGGTGGGTTGCATTTTCCCAATGATTTTTGCTCGGCACGTTGACGCAATCGATCGGCGCGATAAATTTTGTGATAGGCTGATAGCAATCCCCGATTTTCTTCGATTTCTGTTGTTGTTAAATAATGAAATTCTCGCAGAATCCTCGGTAACTGTTCGGGTTTAGTATCATTAAGAATTGCCCAATCACTCACAAGATATAAACCACAGTCGAGTAAATATCTATTCAAGTCTTTATGCTGTCTCACCTTCCGACCCGTCCAAGTTGATAAACTACTTTTATCTGGGTCAAAACTTGATAATATCTCCCGTCCCAAACACTGATAAGAATCAGATGCTTCTAAGCTCCCATCATCATCAAGAACATACACAAATAAATCGCGACTTGTAAATCCATGGAAATTACCAAACTGCTGCTCTAAAGATAGACAAACTCGTTCAATTTGCCAAGAGATGAAACAGAGTAAACAACGCTGGGCGATTAAACGATGGGATGAAGAATTTGCTTGAGATAATTGTAATAATCGCTTTTGAATTGTAGTATCTGATTCCAGAGTATTTTCACTAGCATCGGCAAATGTTTCTGTAAAAAATACTTTTGCCATCTGAATTTCTTTAAGTTTGCGTTTACCGTCGCTACCCAGAAAAACGAGAGTATAGTATTTTTGCTTTGTCATATCTCTATAATTTTATAATGTTCGATTCGCACTTACCCCCCCCCATATTCAATTATCTATTTTTCCAAATAAACCTCGTCCATCATGAAAAGTGGAATTTTGTCAAACAGCGACGTAAGGTAGACGCGTCGATTGTCGCAGACTAGCATAAGCCCTACAGGCTGGCTACGCCTACTCACAATCTGGAATTACAAACTACGGTTATCAAAATAGACTTATTACTTCCTAACTCTGAGAACCTGGGGGGTATGCAGGTTTGTGTAAGTAGGTAGGTAGGCAGGAAATTTATAGGCATGTCATTACGCACTCCTGTGGAGAAGCAGGCTACGGAATGACTGTAAATATAATGTTGTCGATTTTACTTAATTTTGCTGGTTATTTTGGCTTAAGAATGGTGATTTTTCAGGAGATTAATGGCGTATGTTGAAACCCCGACTGTTTTCTGTGACTGCGGCTAGGGTAGTAATACTCACAAGCTGCTTAGGTGCGATCGCAACTGGATGTGCAAATTCAATAGCTTCCAATTCCCAGACACCGAACCACCAATCGAGCGATCGCAATCCACTACCATCGGTTGAACAGGCTTCAGAACGGGGTTTGGAACAGACCGAACAAACCTCAACCACCAACAAATCCGGCGAGAAACGCCGCAGCAGGAGACAAAACTCCAACTCCCCGTCTTTAAAACCCAATCTCCGCGAGGGAATGTCCTATCAAAAAGCGCGGCAGTTATTGTTACAGCAGGGATGGAAACCTCACTTACAGGCAGATGAAGCCAATCTGAATAATATTACTGTCAGAGAATTATACGATTACGGTTATGTGGAAATCAAAGATTGTTCCGGAACTGGGGTTGGCGCTTGTTTATTCGAGTTTGTTAATCAGTCTGGAGATATCCTACTTGTCTCTGCTAGAGCAGTGAGTGAAAATAATAAGGAGAGAGAAATTTGGCGATGGTCAATTGAGAAAAAGCGAAATAGAAAGAAACCAGCTTCTTCTGATTCTCAATACTCCCAGAATTCATATTCCCAAAAGCCACCTTTTATCGGAACTAAGTTTTTTAAATTTTATGATGGCGATAGTTCGGAACAATCAATTACGATTTTAGCGGATGGCACGACAACGGTAAAAATCAACGGTCGAGGTCAAACATATGTCTTTTATCAAGGAAAGTTTACTAATCCGATTGTTTTCCAAGACAATAGTGGGTCGGGATTATTATTAAAAGATGACAAAATATTTAGTACATATGGAAACGGAAAAATTGCCATAGGTTGCAAAGGTGACGGGAAACCTTGTGTCTCAGATTTATTTGAACCAACTGCTACAACTCCAGAACCAGTTAAAGTTACTAATATTCAAGATGGATATTATGTTTTGGGAGGAACGGGTCAAGGATTGGAAGTAAGAGGAAATAAATATCGCTATTACGACGAGGGAGGAGAAAAGGAATGGCAAGATATTAGCCAATTGAAATCGATTAAAGCCGGGTTAATTTTTGATGGTCGAGAATATTGGTGTCTTCCTCCCGATCGCGAAGGTGGAGTATGTACAGAAAATGGTTGGAAAAGATTATGAAAATAACCCTGAGAATTACATTAATTTTATTTCTGATTAACTTTATATTTTTACCTGCAAAAGCGACAGCGGTGGTCAAAGCCCGGTCTACGAACATCGCTATCAAAAATACCCATAATAACTCCCAAATTGCAGCCGATCCCACAAGTAAAAAATCTATTCTCAAACCGATGACCTTACTTAGCGGACATAGCGGAGGTACTGCTTGGAATCTCGACGGAAAAACATTGGCTTCCGCTAGCGCTAACAATCGAACTATCCAAATTTGGGACACCGAAAAAGGACATCTCATCAAAATTTTGGCTGCGAGCAAAAACGACATCAAAAACGATGAAATCAAAGCTTTGGCTTGGAGTATCGATGGAAAAAAATTGGCTGCAACCATAAGCGATCGCATTTTTATCTGGAATGTCAACACAGGTCGGCTCATCAACACCTTTAAAGCGGTGGAAAGCCTAACACCCTACAAACCAATCAGAGCGATCGCGTGGAATGCAGATAATCAAACCCTAGCTGTTTTGGAAGAAACCACCATCAAACTCTGGAACACAACCACAGGGAAATTAAACGCAACGATCGCTAATCAATTTTTTCGTTCAAGCACCGCAAACCCGATCCCAATTAATATGGTTCCCCAACCTCCCCAGATTCGTAGTTTTGCCTGGAGTCCAGACGGTAAAACGATTGTATCCGTCGCTGGTAGCAATGCAGGCTGCGGTAGCGAGAACACCATTACACTCTGGGATAAAACCACGGGTAAACGGATTAAAACTATCCCAGGTCACTACCGTGAGCCGATTGTCCTATGTGCGAGTGCAGGGGCTAGTAATGCTTTACTCTCCCCTATCGCCTGGAGTCAGGATGGTAAATTTATGACCACAGTTAGTTTTATGACAATTGGTTCGGGGATCGAACTGTGGGATATGACAACCCATAAATTTGTCAAAACTCTAGGAGAAGATAGCCCCATTATCGATTTTAGTTGGTATGCCAATAGTCAAACCTTAGTTTCCCTCGATCGAAATCAAACAATAAAATTTTGGGATATTTCCACAGGTAAGGCGATCGCAACATTTGCGATCGATCTAGCCAACATCACCCACATCTTGGATGTATCCTGGAGTCACGACGGCAAAAAAATAGCTTCTGGCAAGTTTAGCAAAGATATCAAAATTTGGAATATCCCATCATTTTAGATTTTGGATTTTGGATTATTCTCGCACAACTAAATTATCTAACTAATTAAATAAAAAGATGAAAAAACTAAACTTGATTTTGGCAAGTATTACTTGTTTTGGCTTAATATTTATCCCTAAATTGGGAGATGCAAATCAACAAAATAAAGCCAAAGAGCCGAGCAGTTTTCTGGATTGGTGTCGGCAAAAATCCCAGCAACCGCTCGAAACCCAGCTAACAATCCAACTCTTACTCAAGTCTGCAAAAGAACAGGATTGTGCAAAAGCGCATAAAAAACTCCATAGCCGCACCGAACTTTCTCTTAGTAATGAGAATGAGAATCTGAGCTAGATTTAAGCAATAATCAAATCGTTGATGTCACACCTTTAGCGGGGCTCAAAAATCTTTATCAACTTAGTTTAATGTCTAATCGCATTGTTGATATTAAGCCCCTATCAAGCTTGAATCCTTTATATCTTTATTTAGACGATAATCCGATTAAAGACAAAACTTGTCCAATTAAAGATGCTATATGTAGCTTTTGGATGTTACCTTAATTGCTAAGTATATAGTTACTTAATTTACCATCTTACAATCATTAAAATATATACGAACAACATTGAATTTACCAACCATTATATTTGCCAGCGTTTGGTAAGCGATCGCGAATCATCATTAGTGGGAGTAAACACACGAAGATAAAATTCAAAAGCAAGGTTTTTGCGTTGCATGAGTTTATTTATTCACCCATTTGCTATTAAATCTTATAGCGACTGGATTTGAGATTTTGGATTTTTAGACAATACTAAGTCGGTAATTAATGGTGCGTGGTCTGAGTTAGCATGGGAGCTAGTACGAATTCCTGCTATGCGAAATTCTTTAGTGACAAAACAATGGTCAATGGGAATGTTCATGAGAGGAATTAACCAATTGGGGTAGCGGACGTGAGTTGCGCTTCGAGGCCAACTAGGTAAAATACCATAACCTAAACTAGCATTATGTAACCCAGATTTTTGGACAAATTCTCGGTAATAAGGAGACCAAGGTGTTAAGTTAAAATCTCCAAGGACAATTACTGGGACTTTAAGGGTACTCACATAACTGCTCAATGCTGTTAATTGGCGATTGCGGCGGTGAAAGGTTGAGGGCTTTATTGGTATGGTTGGATGAGTCCCAATTAATTGGATGGGTTTGTTGTTAATTTCTAAAGTTGCAAGTAAATTAGTAGCGTCTCCGTTTAATTTATCTCCCTTAGCATCTCGGAAGGGTTGACGGGTAAAAAGCGCTAAACCACCACCTGGGCTTCTAAAGGAATAAGGTAAAATATCTTTTAATTTTGTATTTAGTTGCTCAACTGCATTTTTATCAACTTCAATAAATAAAGCGACATCAGGTTTTTGTTCTTTTACGACTTCAGCTACTTCGCTAAAGTGGTCATTATCAGGGTTTAAATTGAACTGTAAAATTCTTAGAGGTTGAGAGGCATTATTTATTTGCTGTGGGTGGGGTAAATACCAAGGAAGGATTCCGATAGAGTTTAAACCAACTAGCATTAAGGAGAGAAAGATTAAGAGTTTATATTTAAAGTAACCTCTCCACCAAAGAATTAATAAAGTAGTGCTGATAATTAAAGAAACAATTAAATATTGTAATTGAAAATGAGCTAATAGTTCTAATGGCCAAAACCAAGCTTTATAATTTACGAATGATACGAATGTTAAGCAAATTAAAGCGATGCTAATTGAGAAGATAAGTATTTTTTTCAGCATAAGTGATGGCAATAGATTTCTCCCAAGTATTTAAATCAACTTAAATCAACTTTATTCAACTATTCTCCGGACTTCGATCTGGATAAATTGGGTTTGTGCTTGTAGACGTTATATACTTCTGAGTAATTTATGGGTATGCAGGTTTTGGAAGAGATGAAGAAATCGAGAGAAATTTGCATACCCCCTCAACTTCCAGGAAATATAGATGAGTAAGCGGTTGGATCGACCAGGTTTAGCAAAGATGCGATAAAAGTGCGATCGCAGTCCATGATTACTTACTAATAACCAATTTCTCTAAATCACACCATAACTATGAATTTGCGTAAATTTACTAATTTAATTCGCTTTAGCAAAAACCTAACCATTGGACTGAGCTTAACGATGTCGATCGTTACCATAGCTTTTCAGGTTCATGGAGTTTCCCAACAGCAAAAAAATCATACTCGAACTTCTCAAGCCATGACAACTAATTCCCAACCAATAAAACCAATCACGATCGAGAACACTGACAAAAATGGGAATCCGAAAACAAATCTTGCAATCAGTCGCGATTATCAAACCCTTGCATCAGGAAGTCCGGACAGCACAATTCAAATCCGCAATACCATTACGAATCAATTAATCAAAACCCTTACCGGACACAATGGTTTAGTTAACTTTGTGTCGTGGAGTCCCGATGGCAAAATTCTCGCCTCTAATGCTAGCGAAGAAGAAGGTGGCACAATTAAACTTTGGGACACTTCCACAGGTAAATCGTTGAATATCCCCAGCGAAAATCAAAAAACGGCGATAACTCCGTTAAGCTTCGCTAACGCAAATATCGCTTGGAACCCAAATAGTAAAACTTTTGCAACTACTGGTAGGGAAAGAATCGTCAAGAAAGTTTCCGGAAATTCGAGTGCGATCGCTTGGAGCCGAGATGGTAAATTTATTGCCACGACAGATGTAAGCAGAACGATTCAAATTTGGGATGCGACAGCAGGAAAATTTGTTAAATCCCTCACCGGGCACGGTAGCGCGGTTTTAGACGTGGTTTGGTCGGATGACAGCAAAAACCTCACTTCAGTAAGCCAGGATAAGACAATTAAACGCTGGGATATTTCGACAGGAAAAGAGATTGAAACGATAGGGATTAATTTGCCTCATACAGGACGCGTATTTTGGAGTTCTGATGGCAAAAAATTAGCTGCGGGGGAGTGGTTTAATTCAACGAATAATCAACGCATTCAAATTTGGGATATTAGTCGGAAAATTCATGGAAAATCTGTGGCGTAAAAGAAAATATCGGGTAGGGGCATAGCTTGCTACTTACAGAAGCCACTTTGTGTCTACTCCGCTTCGGAGTACGGCTGTTTGCCCTAATTCAAGGTATTTTATGATATTTCTCTATCTGTGCTAGCACTGAGATATGCAGCTTCTACAAACATTAGTTGTGTATAGATAATCTAATAAAATTAGGACATAAAAATTCCGGTTTTAGCAAATAATTACCTGACACAATCAATATTTGACGGAAAATAGCTGTTTTACGAATTATTTGATAAAAAAGAGGATTTAAACATAGTTATTATGTCCCTTTTTGATTTTGAAAACTCTGGAAAAATACTAGATACTGGCAGAATAAAGTAGTTGAAGAAGTTAATTAGCTACATACGAGTTTTCGATAGAACATTAAAATAGACCTTATGACATTTTTATTAAACTCCCAAAATGTGAGCGATTATTTAATCGAGTCTCGACTTTGCTCCCAAGAAGAAGTAGAGAAAATTCAAATTGAATTAAAACCTGCCAAAAACTTTAATTTACTGATTACACTGCAAAATAATCGCAAACTTTTGGTCAAGCAAGAACTGCTAGATCGTAATGGAAAATCATCCGGTGAATTTTTGGGCGAACAAAAAATACAAAAAATTTTTACAACATTTCCAGAACTCAATTTTATCGATGCCTTTTTACCAAAAATATTACATTTCGATGCCGAAAATTCCATTATGGTGTTGAAATATCTAGATGATTATCAAGATTTAATGGAATTCTATACCAAGGAGCAGATCTTTTCAGAGGATATCGCCTCGGCAATTGGTTATATTTTGGCTACTATCCATCGCTGCACTTTTAATAAAACAGAATATAAAAATTTCCTTTCTGAAAAGGTAGATAATTCTGAAGATAATTACAACAACAATCTAGTCAGTTATATCATTCGGAGGTTGGAGCGGATAGAACCAGAAATCTATAGCTCTATACCTGCTGATAGTTTGAGATTTTTTACTCTATATCAAAAATATGACAGCTTGGGAAAAGCCCTAACAGATTTGGCTGATAGCGTTGTTCCGTGTTGTTTAATCCATAATGACCTAAAACTAAATAACATCCTAGTCAAGCAGTTATTAGCCGATCCAAATTGGCAACAATTAGTCACTCACGATAACCAAGATAGTAAAAATCACCAAAGCAACATTATACGGTTAATTGACTGGGAGCGTTGTGCTTGGGGAGACCCAGCTTTTGATTTGGGGATGTTAATTGGTAGTTACATACAATTATGGTTAGGTAGTTTAGTAATTAGTAAATCATTAAGCCTGGAAGAATCTTTGACTTTAGCAATGATTCCAATAGAAAAATTACAACCATCAATTGCTCAATTGACCCTAGTTTATTTACAAACATTTCCAGATATTGTAGAGCATCGTACTGATTTCTTACTGCAAGTTATGCGATTTATCGGTTTTAGTTTAATTCAAGCAATTCAAGCCATGATTCAATATAAAAAATCTTTCGGTAATTCTGGTATTGCCATGCTTCAAGTAGCAAAAAGCTTGTTGTGTCGTCCTGAAGAATCGATGCCAACAATTTTCGGAGCTAATTTCTTTACCGATGCAAATCTATTAATCAAACAAACTCATACATTAGTCTAATAGTTGAGTTAATAGGTAGCTAGGCACTTTCAGAGCGGCTGAACGCCAAATCGCAGCAATTTTCTTTTTATTCCAATTAAAACTCCAATACTCCTTATGCAGCTACTTAATTCGATGCACACACAACTTCAGCCACCTACAGATAAACTAAATAAGCGATTGCTCGATGTCCTCGAAGACATCGTTAACAACATTGAAATTAAATCAGATTTCTCGATCCGTCACCAGAATTATAAACCATCCGAAATACCTGCTGAAACTATCGATCGCTTTCAAAAATTGCCAGATGCAATGCAGGAAAAGTATCTTAGTTTACAACTACAAAAATTTCTTTATGGCGTTTATTACAATGGCTCGATACAAAGCGAAACCGCAACCGAGGAGACAGAAAATAAGTTGCCTTTAGATTTAGAAAATAATACAGCTTTAGGAGTCGATTTAGCTTTTTATGATCGACTGCACGAAAGCAACGCTGGAAATGGATATTTTCAACCTGGTTGGCTGATTTTAAAGGAAGAAAGCGACGGTAGTTTAGCAGTTATAAAAAACGGCTTGAGGCTGCATATTCGTAGAAATAAACATTTACAACCATCTGAAAGAGAAGCTTCTATAGGAGATATAGTTGCGGTAAAAATGCCAAAAAATATAGTTCAAAATGGTTTCTATTTAGCAGTAGGAAATGCTGGATTATATCGTAGTGTAGATAAGGCAATAGAACATAGAGGGATAACCGTGCGAATATATTTTAATTTAACTCCATCTGGTGCTGTTGCCGTGATGGGTAGATTAACAAATTATTTGAACGAGGCAAATATTCCCTTTCAACTGAAATTTTTGTACAACCCCAAGGATTATAAACGTCACGATTCGGGGGTTTTGTATGTTGATAAACAAGATTATCAACTAGTTAATAAATTTCTCAATTCAATTTATCTAGAGCACCAAACAGATTTTAAATTGGAGATTCCATTATTTACCAAACAACTAGCACCGGGGTTGGGTTTGGCAGAGGAGCCAGACCAAAAATTCCGCGATCGGGAAAGCTTTGGCATGAATCGCTGCCAAATAATTGCCAATGCTTTATTAGAAGTTTGGTATAGAGGCAAAAATACACCCACAGACAGAATGCGGGCTATTTTTGACCACTTTTCTAATATAGGAATTAGCTTAGAGCAAGTTTATTTAAATGCCAATTCCGAAGATATTTATACATGTCTGGATTACCAGCAATTAATCTAATTAAGTAGGTTGGCTCAAATAAACCGAACTATGTAACGAAATATAAAAAGCTCAAAACCCTTATGACGTAGTTATAATTTTTTCCACCCACCTATTTAAACCTCAATTCTGTTGTATTACTTCTATACAATTACTACGAACGCTTAAAATGGCAACCACTATATCTAAATCATCAAAAATAGTTATCAATGCTATTTTTTTATCTGAGCAAATAGATAACAATAGTCGCAAAGATACCGATATTAAAAATCTCGATCAAAATTTAATTGAGCAGCGTCTCCAATATTGGTGCCAAGCAATTGGTGGAGAAGAAATCCTGCAACAACGTCTTTCTTGGGATAGCTTAGATTTTGATAAAATACGCCCCTTGCTCGATACAGTTGAGATTCAGAGCAATGGTGTTTTCCCTCCTTGGGTAAAAACCCTAGAAGAGCTAGTTATCGATGTCAAGAATTACTCATTTAAGCTAGAAAGCGAAGACAAAGTATTATTTATCAACGAAAAATCTTTGCCATTTGAAGACTTTTATTTGCCATTCATTCGAGTAGCACGACAAAAACTATCCCAAAAGTTATTCCCTTTAGATATTGATACTTTACTCAGCCAAGACGCATATGCGAATTTAGAATATAGCTTACTGCAACGGCTGATGTGTATTGGAACGGAAACATTATTATTTGAGTTTAACAAATTACGGGGTGATAATTATTTTTCTGCTGAAAATCAAATAGAAGATAGTAATAACACTCCGCTGCGAGCTATATACTGTAAATTTATTCAAAATATTCTTCAAGATGGAGGATTAGAATTTTTCGATCGCTATCCAGTTCTAGCTCGTCTTATTGCTAAAAATATTGATTTTTGGATAGACAGTAATCACGAATTTATCCAGAGATTGCATCTGGATTTACCAGAAATTGAGTTAGCTTTTTCTTCTGATATTGGCATTGGTCAAGTAACAAATATAGAAACATCCCTTGCTAATTTTCACCAGGGTGGGCGTAGTATTTTAGCTATTACATTCGCTTCTGGTGCTAAAATCGTCTACAAACCGAAAAACTTAAATCTAGATGTCGTTTTCAATCGCTTATTAAAATGGTGCAATCAACAAGAGATATCTTTACCACTCAAAACGACTGCAATTATCGATCGCGATCGATATGGTTGGGTTGAATTTGTTCCCCATCACTCTTGTGAAAATAAAATTGCAGTCGAAAACTTTTATTACAGAGCGGGGATGTTATTATGTCTGATGTTTGTATTGGGAGCAAAAGATTGTGGCTCGGCAGATGTGATTGCTAGTTCAGAATACCCAATTCTTATCGACGCAGATATTTTGATGCAACCGACAATTAAAAGCACAGAGAATTCGGAAGAATGGCTGCAAAATTCGGTTTTAAGAATGGGATTTTTACCTGCTTGGGGAGGTAATATATTTTCTTCTCATACTCAAGATACTAGCGTTATTGGTAACATTCATCCCCAACAGGTTAATGCAGCTAAGGAATGGAAATTTGTCAATACTGATGCAATGCATTTAGTCCCTACAACTACGATTATTCCTTCTGGTAAAAATGCAGTAATTTTAGAAGGTAAGGCTGTTACTTCAAAAAACTACGCACCAGAAATTATTGCAGGATTCTCAGAAATATACTGTTTGTTAATCAAAAACAAAGACATTTTACTATCCCAAAGTAGCCCCATCTCAGATATTAAGCTCGCAAAATCTCGATTTATTCCCCATCCAGAAATTATCTATACGATTGCAGCGAAAAAATCTCTCACTCCTCAAGCTTTGGGTAATGGAATTGAATATAGTATTAGCATTCATAGTCTCGTCGATCGACTTAGTTGTTCATTAGTAGAAAGGGAACCAAATTCGGAGACCTGGAAAATTTGGTGTGCCGAAATTAAATCTTTGCAACAGCAAGATATTCCGTATTTCTCTGTAAGTTGCGATCGCGTCGATTTGGAACTTGAAGAAAATCATAGGATCGAGCAGTTTTTTGAAACATCCAGTTATCAAAATTTAATTGCTAAACTGCAAAATCTCGATACGCAAGATTTAGAATTACAAACAAAATTAATTCAAGCTAGCTTTAATGCTAAGTTTGCCCATTTGGCGAAAAACGACACAGCTTTACGGGGTCGTTTAGCACAATTTAACTCAATTACTCGCAGTGAATTACTACAAGAAGCGACAGAAATTGGTAATCATCTTGTATCTAACGCTATCCATCATTCTAACGAGTGTAACTGGTTGAATTTAGACCATATATTTAAGGCTAACCGCTACAAAGTCGAAACATTAGATGATTCCTTGTATGTAGGACGTACTGGAATCGCTTTATTTCTTGCTGCTTTGGGGAAAATTACGAATAATAGTGAATTCAAACAAGTTGCTTCAAAGGCTTTATTCCCTTTCCAAAAATCTTTGGAGAAAATAGAAATTCCTAAAGATCTAAGAAAATCAGAATTGGGTTTGCTAGGAACGGGTGGTACTATTTATAGCTTAGTTAAAATCAGTCAATTTTTAGAAGAATCTAGCCTTTTAGATGCTGCCATAGTTGCAGCTAAACAACTGACACAACAGGTAATCGATCGCGACAACAAATTCGATATAGTGTTTGGAGTAGCCGGAGTAATTCCTGGCTTGCTACAACTTTATGATCAAACTAATGATAGAACAATATTAGATATAGCAATTGCCTGCGGAAATCATTTACTCGCATCGCGAAGTAATACCAATCCTAGAGCATGGATAACAATAGAAAGTAAAAAACCCCTAACTGGTTTTTCTCATGGAGCAGCAGGCATTTCCCTTTCCCTATTGCAGTTATATGATGCTACGAAAAATATCGCTTTTTTAGAAGCAGCCCAAGAAGCGATCGCCTACGAGCAAAGTGTATTTGACGCATCGGTTAAAAACTGGCCCGATTTTCGCATGTCCGGCGAAACAAATCAAGCTAATTTCTTACATACTTGGTGTCATGGTAGTGCCGGAATTGGATTAGCACGCTTGGCTAGCTTACCAATTTTGAAAAAAGCAGGTTTGCAGACAGAGGAAATTTACTCAGATATAGATATGGCTTTAGAAACTACCCTCAAATATGGCGTACCCAATGCAGATATAGATCATCTCTGCTGTGGAAACATGGGTAGAGTTGAATTATTTATTTTGGCATCTCAAAAATTAGGTAAAAATGAATGGCTGGATATTGCCTGGAAACAAACGGAATGGGTATTAAATAGAGCAAGACAACATGGAAGCTATTATTTTAATTCTCACGCCTACGACAGCATTTATAGCTCTAATTTTTATCGTGGGAATGCAGGTGTTGGCTATCAGTTATTACGGTTAGCATTTCCAGAATCTTTGCCATCAATCTTGGTTTGGCAATAATAGTAACTAATAGCGCGAGCATCCCAATTGTTAGGTGATTTACAGAATAAAAATTACCATATAATATTCACCAATTAGGAGGCTAAACGGTTGTTTAGCCGCTGGGATGTACCCACTAATAGCTATATGGGACTCATATTTGATTTATGAAACACACGTAGTGTTACCAAGAAGTGTAACGCACCTTCTTCCGGATTTTGGTGCGTTAGGCTAAAGCCATAACACACCTCAGATATAAATTTTTAAGTGCAAAGCACAGGCTAGGCCAACAATAATCAAATCGGATTCCTATAGTTATTCAAATTAGATTTACAAAACCATTTATCGGCGCGATCGCAAAATCGCGCTGATTTTTTATTAGTTTTTATGTTGACACAGGACTAGAGAGCCAGTCCACTAATATATGTTGACAAAAAAGAAGGTATGTGGGTTAGGATAAAACGTATATTTTGGGTAAAATTATTGGGTCTGATTTTTAGGGTTCGCATAAAACAGAACACTAAAATTCCCAATTTTAACAACACGCGTATCTTGCGTTTTAGGTCAAGCACTTCTACTGGACTGGCACTCTAGCATCTTATTTTTGAAATATACGTAGTGGACTGACACAACTAAAATGATCCAATAAAAATAGTTCGTAGTTGCGCTTTAGCGCCCTATAAATTAGAAATCCAATGTGCTCTACCAGGTTGATGTGGTTCAAATATATCAAAACTACTGCAAAATATTTTGAGATGATTTTTTACTGAATTATAGGGACAAAAATATTTCACTTCTCACCTACGATATTTATGAATTCACACAATCTTTAAATATTCCACTATTTCAATAGTGAAATACCTGATTTTAAACATATATTTAAACTTTTCTTTAAATTCAACCTATAAAAAATGCAATTCTAATGTCATTCATAGACTTGCATTTTTGTAGATCATGCTAATTTTAAGAGCTACTATAAAAATATAAATCAAGTCGAAAGTGCTTGATTGAACAAACACAAAAACAAAACTCAAAACATTAGAGACTAGCAAAATGGCTAATATCAAATTGAATGATTTGTCGAAAATGAACCTATCTGGCGTTGACTTATTTGACGATTCAGAAAGCTTTTTGACAGAATTGAACGATGAAAACGAGCAAATCAATATAGTTGGTGGTTCTTGCAAGTTTTTGACTTTTGGTCAGCAAACTCCTCCACCATGGACTTGCCCTCAGGTCTGTTGTCATGACTCCGAACAAAGTATACAATAAGCTGCTCCTATTACTGCACTATCCATCAATCAAAATAATAGGTTATTAAATTTCTACTCCTAAATATCGAATACTAAAAATAATCGATCGATAGTTACCAAAAAATAACTATCGCGGAGAAGAAAAATTGCTAACATCAAATTTAATGACTTATCGAAACTCAACCCATCTGGTGCTGAATTGTTCGATGATTCCGAAAGCTTTGTGACCGAATTGAATGACGAAAACCAGCAAATTAGTGTAGTTGTGGCTCTTGCTTTTTAAGTATTTGGTGTACGGCAGACACCAAGAAGAATAATGTTAGTAAATCGGAAGTCTTTTTAAGCTTTCAAACACTAGCAGCTTCAGATTATATAGAGATGTACTGATGCTTTTCATACATCTCTATATATCCAATCTTCTCGAAAATTATTTTTAAAAAATTACTAACCTACGCGGAGAAAACTCGAATGGCTGACTGCCTGACAGAACTCTGAAAAGCCTAGCAAAATCAAGGATTTTAGTAAAAAAGGTCGAGAGACATGAGATGGTAAAGTTACCAGACTTCTACCAAAAAATACCATGTCAAACTCAACCCAACTTTATAGTCAGGTATTAGGATACTTACGTCAATACAGTACCTACCGTGATTTGCGTCATTTAAAAACTCTTGCTTGGATGATTAATGGGCTGATATGTAGTGGTCAGTTAAGTTTGAGCGCATGGGAACCATATGTAGACAGTTATGCCAAACAAGCTCAAAGCTACGAGCGCAGGTGGCATAGATTCCTTGAAAATATAAGGATTAACGTTGAAAAAATATACTTGCCATTGGCATTGTTGGCACTCAAAGACTGGGAAAAACATCGATTGTATTTGGCATTAGATACAACTATGCTTTGGAATCGTTTCTGCATGATTCACATCTCAGTGGTGTGTTGTGGGCGAGCAATCCCTTTATTGTGGAGAGTATTGGAACATAACAGTGCAACGGTTGCATTTAAGGAATACGAGGTGATGCTACGTAAAGCTAGGTGGTTACTACGCCGTGATTCCGATATTATGATACTTGCAGATAGGGGCTTTGCAAATCATGATTTCTTGAGTTGGTTGCAAAAAAGCAATTGGCATTACTGTATACGTATCCCAAGTGATACATGCTTGCATGGAGTTAGACGTTACCCAACACATGTAAAATCAATTTATCCAAATCGAGGACAAGCAGCTTTTTATCGTAACGTTGGACTGTGGCAAGATTGCCTAATTCGCTGTAATTTGGTAGTCGCCTATCCAGAAGTGGTATCCGAGCATTGGGCAGTTGTTACAGACGAAGAGCCAGCTTTAAAAACATTGCATGAGTATGCTTTGAGGTTCTGCGTAGAGGAACTATTTCTGGACAGTAAATCAGGTGCATTTGAACTCGAAGATTCTCGCATTCGTGATGCCGAATCTTTGGAGAGATTGTATTTGATTGCCGCCTTAGCTTTACTTTACAGTACAACCCACGGCATGGCTGTACAAATTGCTGGTTTACGTACTTGTGTTGACCCCCACTGGAATCGTGGTTTAAGTTATCTCAAGATTGGTTTGCGCTGGCTCAAAGGTGTTATTCACAAGGGACGACAATTACTCACCCCAATTCCTTTGTTATCACAAGATCCTCAACCAAGTTTTGCCTCCAATAAAGCTCGTCAAGATGACAATCTCGGAATATGCTTTTCTCGAATTTACTCCTTTAATTCCTGGGTTTGACTGCTTTTCAAACAAATCTGTCAGGCAGTCAGGGTTTCTCCCTCTCCAGCACGATCTTTAATTTCCCTACGAATTATTAAAGCTTGTTGTAAGATTTCTAATGCTTTGTCGTTTTGCTGAAAAACGTTGTAAACCTGTCCTATATTATTCAGCGCTTGCCCAATACCCGCTTTATCCCCCAGTTTTCGCCGAATCTCCAACACCCGTTGATAAGTCTGCAACGCTTTCGGATATTCCCCACGACGAAACTGCTGCACCCCATCCTGAAACAACTTATCAGCTTCCGCTTTCCCATCAGAACTAGCCGCAGTTTGTGCCAATGTATGCTTCACTACCACATCACTCGCAGCCAAACCAACACCACAAGTCAGTGAAAACACTAAACTAGCTAAAGCAAAACTCTTCAATCGGTTAGACATTGGTTACTCCTCTTTTATCGCTATATGCTGCTTGTTCAATCTCTTGTATTTCTGAGGGCAAACCAGGTTATGCCAAAATTTACGCAAAACTTAAAAATAAACCTCAGCATAGTTACGATACCTTGAGGTGACATACCGTACAAACACTGATGACTATGTGCAATGTAAAGATATTGTAAAGAAATGTCAAAAAAGTTTCTGGTATCCCCTGTATCACAACATGAAGACCTTTTGCTATTCTATAGATGTAAACCACTTTTATGATTTAATGGTTGACATTTATGGCAGGAAGAAAGAAACTCGACCGTACCAATCTCCATGCACGAGTAGCTCAAGGGACAGGAGACAAGTTAAAGGAAATCGCCCAAAATCTAGGCTATGTCTATGATGATGAAGGCTCCACCGGACAATTATTGGATGCGATCGCCAACGGAGAAATTATCTTAATCCTCAGCAATAAATCATCTGTAATATCTAAAAATAGTTAAATTTATTCACAGAAAGTGGTGTAAAAGCAATTTAAAATAAATTTGGGGACAATTGTGTCCCCATTTACCGAATTAAGGAGGTGATTTATTGAATCAAAACGGTAACGGTCATCGAGGTTTCTGGAATCCAGTTAAAATATTTATCCGTCTTTTCCAAGGAGTTTGGAAAAAGCGAGATGAAGTATCGGGGGAAACCTACCTCGTTGACTCAGAAACAGTTGA
Organism: Calothrix sp. PCC 6303; assembly: GCF_000317435.1. Lineage (NCBI taxonomy): Bacteria > Bacillati > Cyanobacteriota > Cyanophyceae > Nostocales > Calotrichaceae > Calothrix > Calothrix sp. PCC 6303. Next base: position 2,956,247 of record NC_019751.1, on the reverse strand, counting down.
GCAAGACCTGGAAGACATCGCTGATGAACCAGGTGAGCAAAACAACACTAACAACTAACATATAGTTAGTAGCCCCTAGTAGCCTGCTAGGGGCTTTACTCAAAATTAAAACTGATTTAATTATGGCAGATTCTAGCACCACAGTCGTTTGTCCTGTATATTATCAAATTATTCAGCGCAGAGGTAATGGTTGGGCTTTTAAACATGGTGAACCATTTTTGAACCTATTTAATGCTCCAAATTTATCCCCCGAAGACGAATTTGCAGCATTTGGGACATCGATGAAAAAAGTTGCGATCGCACTTTTCCGCATCAATGGTGGAAAGCAGGGTTACTACATTGCCAATATATTGGATAAACAATATTACTATTGCGGTACCCAGTGGGAGGATGTGAAAATCAAACTCAAGGAATTGGGGATTGGTAGAGATGATCCAATTTAGGATAAAGGTTAGAGAATGCTTCCACTCTCAACTAAGCAAGACTCTCAAACCAAGCTTCTAAATCCGCAACATCAGAGAAATCTAACAGCGCTTCACCCAAATTTTCTAACTCAGGGGTTGACAAATTCTCGATTTCACCCTTCAATTTTGGACTGATTTCCCCAAAACGACGGTTAATTTGTCGCATTAGCAATTTTAACTCTCCCTGTTTTTCCCCTTGTTCGAGTCCTTGTCGCATCCAACTAGTCACAATTTGCATAACTTCCTCCTGCTCTCTTGCTTCAATGTTAGCAAGTTGTTCCTGAAACACGACTTCTTCTTGGGAGTTCAATTCGAGATAGGTATCAATAAAACCAGAAATTAACTGTACTTGTGCAGGGTTGAGTTGAAGAGTAGTCAACAATTGTAATGATGTCAGTTTGACTTGAGGACGTTCGCTTGTACTCATCCGCATTTTTGCCATTAAAGCGCTAGCTACAGGATTTCGCTGATTCACAAAATCTTGCCAATGCAGTTGATTTAGCTGAATAACATCATAATTAAACTCTAATATTACTTTTTTTGCTAACTGAATACGGTAGGAATTTGGTTCGGGTGTTTTGGGGCTATCGTGGGAATAAATAACAATCGGGTAAATGGGAAGCGCGTATTTTTCGTGCAAACGAGCGAAATAGGTAAACATCCGTTGATTAAACCCAGTTTGGGAATAGGACTGATGTTCGGTATGAATGATAAATAAAGCATCCTGATTTTTAAATGATACTTGTACGAGAACATCAAGAATTTTCCTTTCCCCCTCAGTCACATCGGTAATTACTTCCAAAGGTAAAAACCGTACTGAGTCACGCTCCCACTCAGCACTAATATCAGGAAAAAATAGCTCGATAAACTCCGGGAAAAAGTTAGATAGGAGTTCTTTAAACAGGCGATCGTGGTCTATCATCTCAGCATCTTATCGAATTTACCCAGCCAATGTATAGATGTTGTTACCTCCCCAAATCAAAAGCAAACGGTGGTAAATTCACCTCAACCCCATCCATCAAACTCACACTTACCAAAAACTTCTCATCCCAATTACCCACAACACGGGTAAATATATAAGCATCTTCACTTTCTGCATTTAATCCCAACTCGTCTAAAATACCAGTTTGGTCGCTAACCCTAAGTTTAATATCAGCAGGTAAGCTACTCAAAGCAGGAGCGCCTAAAATTAACAATAAACTCCACTCCCGTTGCTCAGATTCTCCTACCAAATGCCAAGTTACCGCATACATCCGCAGAGGAATCCCAGCTAACAATATATCCTGATATGCACCCCTTGCTTGGATGGGAATTTCCAAACCTCTCTGTCGCAATTGGGTAGCAATTACCTCAAATTCTTCCTCTGGAATACGCATTGGACGCATTCCCGAAGCTGGCACAAAACTTGGTAAAAGTACCCAAGAAAGTCCTTTTGCTAACTCATCTAACTCATTCCCTAACCAACGTCCAGCATTCACTGCTGGTTGGGTAATCAATTTGATCAAATCCCGTAAAAAGGTATTTGCAGGAGGATTATTTTCTGGCTGCAAATCTTGCTGTAAAGTATAAACCCAATTCAGTAATTCTGGATTCGTAAATACAGCAGTTGCTTGTTCCCAGGTTAAAATATCGGCTAATTCCCGTTCAGGCAATTGCAATTCCGGTAATAACTCAAGTAATTGATTTTGTACAGTTGCTAAAATCTCTGCACGGTTTGTAGGAATTGCAGGTAAGGATATTGCGGATACTTCCAAACAACGTAAATATAATAATAAACGGTCTGGATTATTATCAAAAGATGATATTGGTAGTTGATAATTGCCATCTGATTGTAGAGACATTAAATTTTGCCTCTCTAGCAATTCTTGATAGGATAAAAAAGCGTAAACATTCGCACTTTGTCGTTCTTCTAGCACCTCAACTAACACATAAAAATGGGGGATAAACTCAGGTAAATCAATTATGACTCTTGGTAAACTCACCATTTCATCATTGAGACTACCAGTAGCAATCAAACAAACTTTAAATTCACCAACTTGTAAATTAGCAACAGCATTAATAAAATTTGCCAAAGCTGGTTGCAAAATCGTACATTTATCTGAATTAATTGTTAAAGATTCAGCCCTTTCATCCAACCAGGTTTCAAAAGCAGATAAAGCCAAACAATTGAGATAGACTTGCCATTCCTTCAACCGATTGGGAATGCGAAGCTTGCGCGACGAAAGTCGTTCGCTTATTTCTGCGGCTCGGTCAATATCATCATCTGATAAAATAATTGCGGAGGTTGGTAAATCGTCAAAGTCAAGGTAAGACATGGGTAAAATATTACTTGTAAGGTGATTCATAATTAATTATTTGCCTGTTTTCTAATATCGAGATATTCACATAAACGTTGTGCAAAAATATCAGTTTTTAAATAATTCTTCGCCGTTCGAGACTGGGATTCGGCATTTTCAATAATTTTGCTAATTTCTGATAATAGAAAAATTGTTAGCTGTTCATCTAGTTTATTCAATGCTTGCACATCAGCATAGTTTTTTGCTTGCTCCTTTACCGAATCTTTTAAAATTATCAACATTTCCTGTTGCACATCCGTTCGTAGTTCCTTTAATTTCAATAACTTTGTCACCGTATATTGCGCTCTCATTCCTAATGTCTCAGCAATTTCCTTCATCGCTAAATTCTGACATTGGGATAACTCCAGAGCAGTTAAAAATATTCTCGCTTTATCACCCTTTTTTTGCAATTTTCTCACCCTTGCTTCTGTAACTTGGGCTAAAGCTGATTGCAAACTCTCCTGAAATTGATGGCGATAAAACTCTAAAAATTCAGATTGTTCATCGCTGATTTCACTATTTTCACTAGCAGGAGCAGATACATTATCTAATAATGAATTAGACTTATTTGTAAAACTTGCATCTAGAGAATCTATTGGTAAAGAACCACCCCTCACATAAATTCGATATTCACGTAATTGATTTGCTAGCTTTGTCAACTTGACTCTCACAGTTTCATTATCAAATAATCTCCCTGTTTGATTTTTGATATATATCGCAATATCTTCTAATTGTTGATAACTTGGCTCAATACATTTAATCCTAATCTTATTTCTAATATTTTGTAATCTTTGAACTCGGTAAATAGTATGATACCCCTGCAAAAGATATTGTGCTGACTGAATCTCTAATTCACCCAGAGTATGAAAATCCTTGAGAATACGCTGCAATTGTTGAGGTTGAGTATCATTGAGAATTGCCCAATTGCTAATTAGATAAACACCACGTTCCAAAAGAAAATGGTTTAATTCTGGATGCTGTTTTACCCTGATACTTGCCCAAGTAGTCAAACTACCTTGAGTTGTATCAAAACTTTGAAGAATTTGTCGAGAAAAACATTGATGTTTACTTCCCGGTGATAACCTCCCATCATCATCCAAGACAAAAGGTAATAATTCGCTGCAATGAAAATTATACTTCTCACCAAATCTACTTGTTAATTTCAAACATCCCTGTTCTAAAATTCCAGATACGAAGCAAAGTAAACAGCGTTCCGCAAGCAAACTACTTTCACCAGAACTATCTCGATACAAATCCATCAGCTGATGCTGAATATCTCCATCCGGTGCATCATCAGTTAATTCACCAAATAATTGCGTGAAAAATGACCTAGCAGTAGGGATTTCCAGAATTTTCCGGTTCCCTCCCCCATCAATCCTCACTAATTTCCAATACCTTGAAGCATCACCCATAAGTATTTTTATTTAAATATTATTGTTGATTGTCACATAGTGAATGCTCCCATACGCAACAAGTTGTACCTTGATACATTTCATACTGAGTACCTGATTTAACAACTATTTTCCATCCTCATCTTTCTATAATTCTGGAGAAATTGACCTTATGCAATTTCTGAAAATGGCATATCCTCCCCAACCTGAGAAATACATCTAACCAGCAAAATTAACTTAGTTGCAATTATGAAACGTTTTCTCTCAAGTCTGGTTTTAGCTGGTTGTTTCCTCACTTCTACAAGTCTCCCCCTTATCCCTCATCAATACGGGAAACTCGCACAAGCACAAACTACAGACGAACTATTTTATACATTTTACGGTCAAAAAATACCTCTGAATCTCAAACGCGATCGCGTTGCTGTTAGTTTTAAACCAACGACTAATAGCCGCTCCTCTCGCTCTACTCAACCTCTATACTTGCAGTTACAGCAGGATTTAAGGGACTTCCAGAAAATAAACTATTCCATTGGAAATAATGATAATCATTTTAAAGGGGGATGAAGGGGCTGCCGACGGCAGCCCCTTCATCCCCCTTTTGTAGTAATTTGAATAATGACTGAGTTTTTGAGTGTAGCAACTGGTGACTATAGTATTAACTGATTCTCTGAAAAAGTTGTTCATTGAAACTGCATCTCAATTAAAAGGTGCAGAAAAGCGTAGATTTATGGCTTCGACAGTTCAAAGCTTAGGTTTAGGAGGGCAAAGACTTGCACAATCAGAATTAGGATGGAATCGAGACACAATTCGCAAAGGAACAAGAGAATTAAAAAGCGGTATTACTTGTGTTGATAACATGAGTGGCAAAGGACGTTACAAAGCAGAAGAACATCTGCCAAATCTTTTAGAAGATATCAAAAAAATAGTTGACTTCTATAGTCAAACCGATCCGAGTTTTAAAAGTCAAAGACTATATACTAGACTCAGTGCAGCCGAAGTTAGAAAGCAATTAATCGAAAAGTCTGGTTATAGTGATGAAAAGTTACATACATCAGAAACAATTCGAGTCAAATTAAATAATTTAGGTTATAAGCTCAGAAGGGTAAAGAAAGTTCAGCCTCAAAAAAAATCCCACAAACTGATGCAATCTTTGAGCAATTAGATGTAGTAAATAAAGATGCAGATGAAGATAAGAGTGTTTTACGTCTAAGCATGGACGGAAAAGCCTGTGTTAAGATCGGCTCATTTGACCGAGGGGGTAAAAGCCGGGATGGGGTGAAAGCATCAGACCATGATTATAATCCGAAAACAACTGTAACTCCTTATGGAATATTTCTTCCAGAGCTTGACGAGTTATTTTTGTACTTTACAGAATCGAAAGTTACAAGTGATTTTATCGTTGATATTCTAGAAGATTTTTGGTCTTGTGAAAAGCATCGTTTTTCTGAAGTTAAAACACTACTTCTGAATCAAGATAATGGTCCGCAGAATAGTTCGCGGCGTACCCAATTTATGAAACGTATAGTAGAGTTTGCTCACAAACATCAAGTAAATATACGTTTAGCTTATTATCCTCCCTATCATAGTAAATACAATCCAATAGAAAGGACATGGGCAGTACTAGAAAATCATTGGAATGGGAGTATTTTAGATGAACTAGAAACGGCTTTAAATTTTGCTAGCACTATGAAATGGAACGGGAAACATCCAGTCGTTAAGCTAGTACACGAAACTTATGAGAATGGGGTAAAGCTTACAAAAAAAGCTATGGCTCAAATCGAAAACAGATTGAGCGGCTAACCGATTCTAATCATGAAGTTTTCCCAAATTTAGGTAATTGGTTTATTGATATTTGTTGTAGTAAAACAAACGTGATTTCATTTTAATAGCAACATTTATTTAGCGGCAAAATATCCCTTATTTACACTGTTTAACTTCAAATAACAAGTGTATAGACTCTTATGCATAAATGAGGGGGAGAAAAGGGCTTGCCGACGGCAAACCCTTTTCTCCCCCTCAAAATGATTATCATTCTTTAAATCAACCTGTCTTTTCCTTTTTTTGGAATAATTTATTCTTTGGAAGTCCCTTAGTTACAGAACTGGAACTATTGCCAAGTAAGAGTTTGCACCTGCTTGCATCTGTAAAATCCTGGGAGGCGATCGCACTGGCGTAGCTTCTCCTCTTGGGACTTAGTGCTGACCTGTCGGTTGCAGAGCGATCGCTGCCATTTGTAAACAATAAACCATTTTTTTTGGCAACAATCTCTCTACTTCCCATTTTTATCATCAACATCATCTGGTTTATCAAAAAGCCCTGGCGGTGCATTCTCCTTAACCCAGTGTTCGATTAATTCGTGCGCTACATCGCTCATGTTTACACCCTTCCACGTACACACGGTATTAAAATGTCGCTTCAGATTTTCGTCCATCGATAAATTAAGTCTCTCCGTCCTCGTTTTTTTAGACATAATTTTTAGTGTTAAATATATTTAAGTGATTAAGTGACTACGTGACTACGTGATAAAATTTAGGTATAAACGCAAAAATCCTCTCAGCATTGCATTAAAGCATTGCTTATAGAGGGTTTGCAACGCACGTTTTTAGAAACCAAAACCCCCCGCAAGACTCGCAATCAGGACGGAGGGCAAGGTTAGCCCAAATGAATAGGGACATCTTTAATTATGAACGCAACTGCTCCTTTTTCACTAGCGTATAGCTTCGATTACGATCGCTTTGCCAAACCCGATTTACAAGCTAAGGCAAAATCCACTCTCGGCAACTTCTTTGGCTTCGTTCGCCAGACCTTTGATGGCTTAATTGAGATAGGGCGATCGCTCCAAGATTTCTACTTTGACTGCCTTGCGTTTTGCCCGAATGGCAAGAAAGTATTCTCTGAATGGCTTGCTTCACCTGATTTTGGTGCGTCCCGCTATATTGCCTCCTCAGCAATGGAAATTAGCGCCTGGTTCGAGAAATTACCCACGCGATCGCAAAAACTAATCCGTCAAAACCTACAAAATTGGAGCGTTTCTGCACTTCGACAGCTAACCAAAGTGAGCCACGATTTGGTCAAGGAATTGGTGCAATCGGGCAAAAAGACCGCAGCGCAGGTTAAGCAGGAGCGAGGGGGTGAGAGAGCCAGAGAGGGAGGAAATAAGCAAGCATTTCCTAGTGAGGACGCAAATCAAATTTCCTCCTCAATCCCCGAATTAGTCCCAGGAATGCGAATAGTCGTTAAGGAAGAGAATACGGGTTGGAATGGGAGCAGTGGGATAATCATGTCCAAGCGGCAAGATGACTTCTGGGTATTGCTTGACCATACGATCGCTCAGGGGATGGAAGTCAAACACCTGCTCAAACCTCACCAAATCGAACTAGAAACTCAACAACCAATTGCCAAGACCACTTCCCAAGAGCTTTTTACTGCTGCCCAAGTCGAACAAAAAGTCGCAGATGCTTTAGCACAAAGGGAACGCGAAAAAGCAGAGTCCGAGCAGGGGAGGTTTATCGAAATTCGGGATGCTGCATTGCAAGCTGCAAAACGAGAAATTCAAGCTGCTCAGGAATATGCTCGTGCGCTGGAACAAGCCAAACAGAAATTAATCGAACAATTAGCAAGCAAAGATTTGGAGGTGCGATCGCTTAACGCATTGCAAACCAAAAACCGACTATTAGAAAAACGGGTGGCTGAGTTAAAAAAAGCCCTCGAAAACTCCAGTGCGAACAATTGGGGTAATACTTTTAACAATCAAGCTGCAAAAGTGGTTAACTCGGAGTTGGAGAAAACTATCGAACCGTTGATGTCCGAAGTCGATCGCTTAAACAGTGTGTTGTCGCAGAAAGAGCAAGAAATTGTTCGGCTTCAAACAAGCGATCGCTCACAGCAAGAATCAAAATCAGATGCAGTTTTAGAGGAGTTTGGTGAGATAGGGGAAAGATTTGGGTGGTCTGGTTGGAGTCGTCGGGGTTATCGTGCTGCTAGTGGGATATTGTGTACGGGGATTAGTGCGATCGCTGCTTTCATTTCTGACTTGAAACAATCTTCTCCCACTTACCAACAGCAAGAAATCGCATTTTAGGTTTACATCAAATTAGATTTGTGTCGAATTTTGCTATTGATTCAAAATGGCGATCAGTTTGACATGGCGAAAACAAGCTAACCAAAGAAATTGAAAATGCAATGTCGAGAAAAAGAGATTCATATCAAGAAAATCCCTCGCTGGTTTGCAAAATTTATACTGCGGTCACAGTATAACCCCAATAATCAACAGATATTTTTCACACTGCTCGAACCGATGACACCACAAGAATGGTGCTTGATTTGGATACCAATCATCCATCCCGGAATCGAATTGCCAAGCAATGGAGAACGAAATCCGACGGGGTACATGAAAGCTTGTCTGACAACTTTATCGACATTAACCGGGTATCATGAACGAACCGTGGAAGGATGGTTTTATGGAAAACCGTACCATTATTCAGTAGAAATTTTACTGCGATGCTTTCATTTATTGTTTACATTGCAGCAATATTTAAACTAATAAACCTATGCGAGTATTTATTTTTATCAATCAGAGAAGTTATCGACTCTAATATCTCTCCAAATATCAGAGATTTGCCACCCTGAGTTACCGATAGATTGAACTATCGGGTTATCCCGCATTGGAATATAGTTAGATTCTTTATTTTCTATAATTATGCGTTTTAGCTCCAGACTCACCTCTGGAACATCCTTTGTATCTGGCTGTAAATTTTGTTCTTCTTCCTCAATATTTTTGATTTTAAGAAGAAGTTGTTTTTCAGATTTTTTGATTAGTGTCATATCTAGATTTTGAGCTAGGAATACGATTTCAATTGCATATCAACACAGGCACAGATTTATTATTTTACATTTTCATAATCAAATATTATCAATATGAAGAAATGTAAATATTTCAAAATTCTAGCATGAGACAAAAGTATTGCTTGCGTTATCTTTAGTGGTCAGAATGACATAAATTTTTCCTTATAATTGATCCTGTGTAGGCAAAGCTTTCCCCGTAGGATAGCATCTGGCAAGATTATAAGCGCAAGCTCCAGGGATACAAGCAACAGAATGACCGAAGAGCATTTCTTTTTGTGTGGTTCTCTAAATTAAATTAACGATTTTGATGAAAACAGGTAAACTTATATTTTTGTACATACCGAATAAATCCGTAGAGTTGAAAGAAATATCCTTTTAGATTCGGGAGAAAAAGAAAGTATAAAATTAACCTTTTTTCTCCTCTCCCCCCGGTAAATTAGTCACACTACGGCTAGCCACATCCGCACTCAATCCCCAAAGTATCAATCCCAAATAATCAGAAAAAGGGTCAGATCCAAAAGTTGTTCCTTTTTCTACATAAAGAGAGCGTATCCCTACTAAGGATAGCCCGAATAATAACGCTAACGACAACAAGGGTCTCCCAATCCAAAGTGTTGCTTCTGCTCGCAGTTCGTTAGATACCCCCGCAATATCTATCAATCTTTGTTTCAACCAAGCAAACCTGTTCATCGCCGTTTTTGATTGGACAACAGTAGCTTGTACAGCACGTTCAGCAGATGCGATCGCTAAAACGGCTTCATTTTCGGCTGCTGTTAAACTAGGATCGGGTTTGTCGTCTGCTCCCATCATCCCTTTGCTGACTTTGGCAATCATTAAGGACATCTGTTGCAGCAATTCCTTTGCTTTATCGTCATTCTTAAATTTAATCAAATTACGAGCTTCTTGAATTTTTGCCAATACTCCATTCTCACCCCCAACATCGGGGTCTTGTTCCATACCTTGCAACTGCTGTTCCATTTTTCGCAGGCTAGTTAAGCAGTTTGAACGCTCTTTAATTTTACCTAAATCTGTGGTTACTGTTTCTAACTCAATTTGAGAAACAGAATCCCGGACTTTTTTCAACATTGGGGTGAGAATTTCTTGGTCTTTTGAGTCAGATTCAGCAAAAATTTGTCCCTCAACTTGATACAGCTTCGCCAAAGCATCAGATTGGGGAATCCCCTTTTCTTGCATATATTTAAACAATCTGCCCAAAATGATTCCAACGAATAAAACGAAAATTGGCAATGCTGGACCAGTACGCATACTTAAATCGATAGGAATCACCAGTCTCCCTTCTTTACCTTCAAGCGTGAGGTAAACTGCCCCAGTATAACGGTCAGGGGGAATACGCGATCGCGTCCATTTCAATGGCAAACTAATAATCTTATTGGCTGGCATTTCTGAGTTTGGTGGCGGTTCCACCTCTGTTGTCCTAATTTGGTAGCCAGTTTGCTTCCCTTCTAAAACTACCTCTGCACTGGTGAGGGAAACTGGTGATTGAATTGGATTATCTAAACGAAGTTGCCATTGATTTTGGAAATTACTAGCAGGAAGTAATAGATGAGCCAAACCGCAGTCCCAACTACATCGAACTAATTGCACTTGTACCTGTTCTGAGCCTTTGACGGGTACCAAAGCGGGTTTTGCTTTTGCTTTCACTTTCAGGGGGATTACCAACGCTTCTGAGCGTTTTTGACCAGGTAAAAGCAATTCAATCTCCCCTGTATAGGTTCCTGGTAACTTGACACCATTCACCTTGACCTGAAAATCTTTCGGTAATCCCGCTTCCAGCTTCCGTTCCCCAATTAATTCCACCTGTTGCCGACCAATTATTTCATCTGCTCCCTGCCGCTTTAAGTCTGATGCTAGTAATGTTAAAGCTGCCACATCCTTTCCAGATGCAGTAAAGCGAATATTACCAATTAAGGCGTTTTCTTCCCCCAGCCAACCTTTAATTTCTAGAGGCTTGTCTTTGGCATCGACTTCAATTTTAACGTTAACTTGGGCGTAAGCAGGAGCAGGGCAAATCAATAAAATCAGTAATGCAGCAGTAATCCAGGGTTTCATAGGTATTTTTAGTAACTAGTGATGGGTAACAGCACGAGCTAAAGCAATCTCATAAGGAGCATACAATGAATAAACTAAGCCTAAAGGATTGAGATTTTGCTGAAGCATTTCCCGACGCACTGCAAGCATGGCTTTTCCTAAAGGTTCTCCTCGAAATACCCTTGTCAATAATGCCAAAGCATAAGGTTCAGCAAACATTTCCGGTACGGGACATTCTGTACCAATGACACCACTTGCTCCCGCCCCACGAAAGTCGTTAATTAAATTCATATAACTTTCGGGACTATAATCTCCTGTAGAGCAGCCGTTTAGTAAAACTAAAGGACGATGTTGCCAATTAACTTCCAAAGCATCAATTGTATTACTGTATATTTTTTCATCGCTTAATTGCAAATAAGGAATATTTTCAACTTCATCAATGCCACCGTGACAATAAAAGTAGATAATATCTAAATCTGAACTATAGGTTGCCCAAATATCTTGAAGTTCGATACGTTCCTCAGCTACTAGCATTTTCACTGAGCCAAGTTTTTCCAGTTTAGGCAGGTGGTTTTTCCAAAACCGAAAATCTCGCCAAACATTGAAATTGATGTGTAAAGGCTGAGTATTATTAATTTCCCATACCAAATTAGGTGTGTAAGAACTTTCTTCATTTGTCCAACCTGGTAATTGCTCGATCGCATAACGATAGCCCCAAAAAGCATGGGGACAAACAAAATTATAATCATTTTTGGCAGGACAACTATTACAGTCGATATCGTGACTCTGAAATTGCTGGCAAACTTGAAGTTGTTTGCTAGGTATAACTTTGCGCTCGTATAGTAAGCCCCAAGGAATTGTTGTATTTCTTAACCCTAAAATGGGATTATTAATTGGGTTAATTTGAATCACACTATCAGGCTTCAAGGCGGCTCGTAACTTTTCCCCCTTATCTTCGCCTAATGTTTGACTTTTGTTCTCTGGTAGTAACAAACGATACAACCTTCGACCAGCATCAGCCAACTGAGGTAGCCAAGTATTCAGTAATGGCATATCCCCTTGGATTTTAAACTGATAGCCTTCCTTAGTAGATGCGATCGCTTTTAATTTTTTTCGCACAGAAGCGATCGCACTTCCCAATCCGGACTGTAAGTTCGTTTCATAGGATACTAATTCTCGGTTCCCCTGAGTCCTGTCTAGAAAACGCAGGTCGGTGGTACCATCTTGCATATCAACCTGTACATCTATAGTTAAGAATCGCTCTGGAAGACGTGCTAATTTTTCGTTTGTTAGTAAATCAGTGGTAGTAAATATAACGCGACTGCTTTGGGGAGGACGCAATGATTCGGGGATATCTGCACCAACTGTAGGAATAATTAGGATTGCAAGTTGCTTGGATTGAAGCAAGTAGCCACGGTAGAATAACTCGACTTGGATGTAACCGCGACCATCAAATTTATGAGGTTTGACTGTAAATATCAGGTTATCAGATGCACCTGTGCGGGGTAAGGATAATTTTTTGGTAGTTGCATTAATATGGAAATCTTTGGAAGTAACCGCGACATCTAGAAGTAGGGTTTCTTGGTCGTTCCAAACCCGAGTTAAGGTTTTATCGGGGAAGGTAGTTGTATCTATTCCTTGGGGTTCAGGGCTAATGTTTATACATAGTAAATAAGTCTGTCCGTGGATTAGGGGTTCGGTTGTGGGGATTATTGTTTGGTTCTTGAATTCAGTAAAGTAAGTATTAAAGTAACGATAATTATCTACGTACTGGGAGATTTGTTCTAAAAAAACGAGTTGCTTGGTAGTTTGGTCTTGGTTTTCTGTCTTTAGAATAGTGCTAGTAATATCAATTATTTGTGTAGTCCTATTCCTATTCTCGCCGTTGCTTGAACCATCGAAGGTGACAATTTCTTTTGTCTCTCCAAAAAGTTCTGTTTTTAACTCAGCTAAATTAGGCAAAAATTCTCTAGGTATTCGACCATCCAAAGCATCTAATTTGCGTATTTTCGCCTTAAAAAGTTGGTTTAAGGTATAATTACCTTCAATAAGTGCTGTTATCTGTTCTTCGATAAAGTCCCAATAATCAGGGTCAATATCCAGCTGTTGTCCGACATCTTGCAGGATTGTTTGTTCGTCTTTGCTTAAGGGAATTTGTAGCTCTTTAATAGCCAGCAATAGGGCTATGAGGGTTTTGTTAATGGAAGAATTCATTAGTTTTTGATAAAAATTATAAATGTATATTTATTTACTATGAGACGAGATGCACTTGTAGTTGGTATCAATCAATATCCTTTTTTAAAGGATACACCGACAAGCCCTGCAAAACACCTGACAACACCTGCTGCTGATGCGGAAGCGATCGCGCAATTGCTAGAAAATCATGGTGATTTTCGGGTTAAGCGTCTGCCAGAAAGCATAATTGAAGGGAAATTACAGGTTGATCCAAAGAAAAAAGTCACAACAGAAGAGTTAGAAACAGCGATCGCAAACCTCTTTCTCCCGAATAGTAATAATATCCCAACAACTGCACTGTTATTTTTTGCTGGACATGGACTGCGAAGGACTCTAGATACACAAAAGCAAGGTTTTTTGGCAGTTAGCGATACTAATTTCAGTAGAGAGAAATGGGGTATGTCACTGGAAGATTTATGGGATATTTTGCAGAAAAGCCAAGTAAAGCAACAAGTTATTTGGCTGGATTGTTGTTTTAGTGGAGAATTGCTAAATTTTAGAGATACTGAACTGGGAAGACAGAACTCTGGTTGCGATCGCTGTTTGATTGCAGCATCTCGTGATTATGAAGTAGCTTATCAGCAGCTGGATAGCAAGCATGGATTATTCAGCAGTGCGCTGATTGCTGGGATTGACCCTTACAAAAATCAAGAAAATGAGTGGGTTACGAATGAACAACTAACTATAGTAGTACGCCAAAAGTTACAGAAATACTACAGAGAAAAAAGAATCTCCCAAATTCCACAAATAAGCAATCATGGTGAAGCTATTAAACTAATTTTAGGAAAACCTAATCCATTAGATAAGTTTCTACAAGCTTTAGTTCGGCAAGTTGATAATAAATTACCATTTTCTACGAAAATAAGAGAGGAATTGCAAGAGATTCAACATCATTGGAATCTGAAAAATGAAGATATTGAATTACTTTACATTCGTTTAGCAAAAGAACTTTACAAGCAAAATAGATTACAAGAATCGATTTATATATTTAAAGAAGCACTTGTGGTTAATCCAAATAATCCTATAATTCATGAGCAATTAGCATATATTTTGCTAGAGAATGGACAAATAGAAGATGCTATTCATGCATATGAATATGTGATTAATCTCAAACCAAACAATATCAATCTTCATGTATGGTTTGGAACAGTTTTTTATAGAACAAATCAGCTTGGAAGAGCAATTGAAGCATATAAGTTAGCAATTAAATTTAGTGACAATAAATCTGTTGATTTAGCAAAAATATACTATTTGCTAGGAAAAACATTTTATCAATGTGACATCTTTAATGATGATGCTGTTAGAAGTTATGAAGAAGCTATCAAAATAAAGCAAGATTATCCAGAAGCAATGGCTGGATTAGCAATGGCATTATATAAGGCAGGAAATTATTTGGGTGCATGTGAGACATTAAAAAAAGCAATTGACTTCCAACCAAAAAATCCTGACTTTCGCCGCGATTTAGGAATAATTTTTGCTGGACAGGGAAAATACAAGGATGCAATTGTTGAGTTTAAAGAAGCTATAAACCAAAATGCTATAAATAGTATGCCCGATCCAGTCGCTTATACACACTATGCGTTTGCGCTACTTGCAAATAATCAAAAAAAGAAAGCAGAAAGTGAAATAAAACTAGCTGTTGAGCTATTCAGAAAGCAAGGTATGAATGATGCAGCCGAGCAAATGGAATACTTATTTGAACAAATTAAAAAAGAAAGTAGTTGGGGAAACTTATTCAAGCGATTTATCGCTAATACTTAGTTTATAGATACTAATTGACTATCCCAAATTTCTCAACCGAATCTTACGGCAAATTGTAATCAAACGTACCAAAGGTAGAAATATTAAAACCAATCCTGTAATAAATTCTCTAATCATTTTGTGGTGGGGTTGCTCGAAAACTGCTGTAGGCAAACGATTTACGGGATAGCGGCTCCGAGGATTAATATTTATTTGATTACTATTATTCTCCCTAACTCTCTGTGTGCCTGATCTAACTGCGGCTCCTGTAATTATAGTGATTGTTGTGCTACTCATAACAACGTTTCTCTTGTCTCGATTCCGTTTTTTAATAGCTTGTCTTGCAGCTAATTCTGCATCTTTTTGATCTTGAGGAGTCAAGAAACCATTTCTAGTTGCATAGCGTGGTCTTAAAACGGATTCAACAGCCTTAAGCCCTGTATAAAATATATCTGCTACTTCTTGAAATCTTTGGTCAGTCAAGTCTTGAATCTGAAGATTACTGCGTAATAACTCTAGCTGAATTTTTGCAGTAACATCAGTTTCTATATTTTGTTCTATACGACTTGCATCCGATCTTGGCATATCATTCAAAAGCCTTTGAACTGATTGTTTTTGCTTACTTTTGTAAATTGCGTTATGAACTGCAAGACTTGCTTGCTGGTAGTTTGAGGGAGGATACGTTAAATTAATTTTTCTAATTGGTTGTGGTTTTATTGGTTTAACTGGTCTTGTAAATGTAGGTACTTTAGGTCGTTTAGAGGGGTTAGCCCTGGGAAGTTTGAATCGAATACCAATACCTGGCTCAAAACTGCTCAAATTTGTCGATCTTGCTTTCGAGTTTAAATTATCAGAGTAGCTAGAATTATCTTCGAGTAAGCTTTGAAGGTACTTATCTGATTCAACGCTCGATACTGATGACAGTGAAAAATTGCAAAGCAAAACTGTAGCGATTAAAACTTGTTTGCGTACATGTGTCATATTTATATATAGTAGCTAATGTTGTATACATTGACCGTTTTACAACGGGTTCAGTTAATAGACGTTAGTATTGAAATCACAAAAGCTCTTGACTTCTAATTCCAAGCGAATTACGCATTGGACATATAATTTTATATTACTTTTTCTTTCTGTAATGTTTAAATACACGTCCCACTATGTTAACTGGCATAATATAAGTAGGTACGTGTAAATAAAGTCAACTATGTAGCAGAATGTAAACGGTTAATAACCCTTGCGATTACTTTGCTTCACTCCGTTACGCACTCCTGCGGAGAAGCAAGGTACGTAATGACATAGCTGTAAATTTTTCTGCCCACCTGAATAGCTATTTACCGAAAGCACCGCACTCACTAAATTTCTCACAAAACCAATACTACCTTTTTGCGGTTATAATCAATATCTAAGTAAAAACACTTAACCTCACACTGCCCATGAGCCGAGATGCTTTAGTCGTAGGAATCAACAAATACCCCTTCCTCAAAGATTCAACGGGTAACAATAAGCATCTCACTACCCCTTCATCTGATGCAGAAGCGATCGCGCAACTTCTAGAAGCCCACAAAAACTTCCGAGTCAAACGCTTCCCAGTCAGCATTATCGATGGAAAATCCCAAGTTGATCCAGATAAACCCTTCAAAACCGATGAATTAGAAAAAGCCATCCTTGATTTATTCCTCCCAGAAACCGAAAAACCCCCAGAAACAGCGTTACTATTTTTCGCGGGACATGGATTGCGGAAGCAGTTAAGGCAAAATTTAACACAGGGTTTTTTAGCTGCTAGCGATGTGAACCCAGGCAAAATATGGGGGTTTTCGCTACGAGATTTATGGGATATATTGCAGCAAAGCCAAGTCAAGCAACAGATTATTTGGTTAGATTGCTGCTTTGCTGGAGAATTGCTCAATTTTAAAGATACGGAACTGGGAAGACAAAGTTCAGGATGCGATCGCTCTTTAATCGCAGCATCCCGTGACTATGAACCAGCTTATCAGCAATTAGATGGGAAACATGGGGTACTTACAGGTGCTATTTTGGCAGGACTTAACCCGCATCAAGTTCCAGAAGACGAATGGATTACAAATCGGACGCTTGCGGTTTCCGTCGAGCAGAGCCTACAAAAATACTACGATTTAGCAAAAATTCCCCAAACTCCACTGATTAGCAACCACGGGGAAGCTATTAAGCTGGTGCAAGGAAAAGCAAAACCTACATCAGAATCGCAAAATGAGGATGCTGTCAACATCCAATTTCGGTTACTTTTTCACGAAATTCTCAACGCAGACTTTAAACACCAAGTACCTGTTGTCAAGCAAGTTATCCAAAAACACCAAACAGCAGCTTTTTTGATTCACGGGGAGCAATACTGCGGACAGCAACTTTTGGTAACTCGTTTATCTCACCTCAAACCCAAGTGGAAAAATATATCACCCATTAAAGTTGATGTCGGACAAAGGGCTGTAGGTAGTCGTTTGCCGTATTTATGGCAACAACTGACTTCCTGGTTTGGTTTACCCAAGGATGCCCAATCCCATCAAATTATAGAACGGGTATGCGATCGGCTTTTAACTCAAGATGTAATTTTTATTTTCGACAGGGTAAACGATATGCAGCCAAGGATATTATCTGGGTGGCTTCAGGAATTTTGGGAACCGCTTGTAGCTAGGGTAGAAGAACATTGTCCATCAAAACACAGGAATACACACCTGTTAATGTTTCTGGTAGATAATAATGGCAGTGTTTGCAAGTCGGATATTTTGCTAGCACAAAAATGTGATGAACCAAACTATCCTCTCATGCCTCTTCACTTACCACCCATTAGCCCATTTACAGTAGATGTGTTGGATGAGTTAATTGATCGGGTGGCGACAATACCAAAACTGCAAATGCATGTTGATTTAACTTCCCAAATATTATTAGAAAAGTCGGAAAACGGGATTCCTGAGTTTGTTTATGAAGAAATTTGTGATTTTTGTGGTCATAGCTGGGAAGGAGGATTGGCAAAATGGCTGATTTAGCAAGCGTACTCACCGCCAATGGTAAGCAATATTACAGTGGTAAGCCAATTTCACCCCAGGATTGCCAAGAATACGGACTTTCCCCTTACCTACCATCAACCGAACTCATCAAAGCCGTTAATCTCGCTATTTTCCTGGAAAAACGTCCTTTATTGCTCAAAGGGGAACCGGGATGCGGTAAAACTACATTAGCGCAGGCGATCGCTCACGAATTGGGTTTACCCTACGAAGCTTGGTATATTAAATCCACAACCAGAGCTAGAGACGGACTCTAGGGACTTCCAAAGAATAAATTATTCCAAAAAAAGGAAAAGACAGGTTGATTTAAAGAATGATAATCATTTTGAGGGGGAGAAAAGGGTTTGCCGTCGGCAAGCCCTTTTCTCCCCCTCATTTATGCATAAGAGTCTATACACTTGTTATTTGAAGTTAAACAGTGTAAATAAGGGATATTTTGCCGCTAAATAAATGTTGCTATTAAAATGAAATCACGTTTGTTTTACTACAACAAATATCAATAAACCAATTACCTAAATTTGGGAAAACTTCATGATTAGAATCGGTTAGCCGCTCAATCTGTTTTTCGATTTGAGCCATAGCTTTTTTTGTAAGCTTTACCCCATTCTCATAAGTTTCGTGTACTAGCTTAACGACTGGATGTTTCCCGTTCCATTTCATAGTGCTAGCAAAATTTAAAGCCGTTTCTAGTTCATCTAAAATACTCCCATTCCAATGATTTTCTAGTACTGCCCATGTCCTTTCTATTGGATTGTATTTACTATGATAGGGAGGATAATAAGCTAAACGTATATTTACTTGATGTTTGTGAGCAAACTCTACTATACGTTTCATAAATTGGGTACGCCGCGAACTATTCTGCGGACCATTATCTTGATTCAGAAGTAGTGTTTTAACTTCAGAAAAACGATGCTTTTCACAAGACCAAAAATCTTCTAGAATATCAACGATAAAATCACTTGTAACTTTCGATTCTGTAAAGTACAAAAATAACTCGTCAAGCTCTGGAAGAAATATTCCATAAGGAGTTACAGTTGTTTTCGGATTATAATCATGGTCTGATGCTTTCACCCCATCCCGGCTTTTACCCCCTCGGTCAAATGAGCCGATCTTAACACAGGCTTTTCCGTCCATGCTTAGACGTAAAACACTCTTATCTTCATCTGCATCTTTATTTACTACATCTAATTGCTCAAAGATTGCATCAGTTTGTGGGATTTTTTTTGAGGCTGAACTTTCTTTACCCTTCTGAGCTTATAACCTAAATTATTTAATTTGACTCGAATTGTTTCTGATGTATGTAACTTTTCATCACTATAACCAGACTTTTCGATTAATTGCTTTCTAACTTCGGCTGCACTGAGTCTAGTATATAGTCTTTGACTTTTAAAACTCGGATCGGTTTGACTATAGAAGTCAACTATTTTTTGATATCTTCTAAAAGATTTGGCAGATGTTCTTCTGCTTTGTAACGTCCTTTGCCACTCATGTTATCAACACAAGTAATACCGCTTTTTAATTCTCTTGTTCCTTTGCGAATTGTGTCTCGATTCCATCCTAATTCTGATTGTGCAAGTCTTTGCCCTCCTAAACCTAAGCTTTGAACTGTCGAAGCCATAAATCTACGCTTTTCTGCACCTTTTAATTGAGATGCAGTTTCAATGAACAACTTTTTCAGAGAATCAGTTAATACTATAGTCACCAGTTGCTACACTCAAAAACTCAGTCATTATTCAAATTACTACAAAAGGGGGATGAAGGGGCTGCCGTCGGCAGCCCCTTCATCCCCCTTTAAAATGATTATCATTATTTCCAATGGAATAGTTTATTTTCTGGAAGTCCCTAACCTCAAAACCTATGAGATACCCACCCTGGTAAGCCTCTAGTCAAACACAGCAACGGCAATTTGGATTAAAACTTTTACAGTTTTGTTCTCTCAGAAAAACCGGCTATTTCGTACTTGTCGTGCTAAATCTTTAATTAAAGTTGATAAATTTGCTTTTAAATCAAGGCTTACAGGCACTTGTAGCCTAAATTTTAGCAATCAGATTTAAAAGGCAGAGAATAATGACTATTATGATTGCCCAGCAAGGGTTTTAAGGTATTGTTCTAACTAATTTAGCACGCTAATTACGCAAGACCCTTATTTACAGGATAAAAGCTATTCCCATCGTAAAACAATTATGGCATTACAAAATTTATCGGTTTGGCTATTAGCATTCGCGTTAATTCTCCATACAGTCGCCGAAGTATGGCTCCCAGCCTACGAAAAAGTGAAACCAGATTGGCGTTTAGTTCTTTTTGATACTGGATTATTTTTAGAAAATATACCCGTATTTCTCTTTGCATTTGTTACAGCCTTTGCAGGGTGGCAATGGCAAATTTTGGGGATGATTTTACCTGCTGTTGGTCTTACCCATCCCCTACTCGACCATCTATTTTTGAGTTGGAAATATCAACAACTCCGTCCCGGTACTTTGAGTGGATTATTTTTACTATTCCCCTTAAGTATTTGGGTTTATTATCTGGGATATACCCGGCAGTTGTTAAGCTTGCAAGCAGGGTTAATTAGTGGTGTAATCGGCTTGGCGATATCAGTACGGCTACTTTGGGAGGTAAGAAAAGTACCTGGGAGTCAAACTTCGTGAGCGATACTCATTCTTGAGTCGTTATGCGATAGCGCAAGCGCTGTTTCTTGGATGCCCGGAGGGCTTTTGTCAGTTCGCGCGCAGCACCTGAGGTGATCGCGTGATTACAAGAAAGGCTAATGCAAGGCTGCCAGGGAAAAGTCATGACGATAAAATTATGTGTTGCATAAAACCTTTGATCAGCCCCAATAAATTTATAAACAAAGGGAAATACTATGAAACAATCCGATCGCAGTCAAGACCTCCGCGAATACATAAATAGTCAGATTGCAATACGATTATTTGAAGAACGGGATGCCGAACAAATAGCCTTGTTATTCCATGACACGGTTCGTGAAATCAATATCCGCGACTACTCAAGCAACCAAGTTCGGGCATGGGCACCGGATAATATCTACTTTAGAGACTGGGTGAAAATGTGTTCAAGTCGATTTACATATATTGCCGATGATATGGGCATAATTGCTGGGTTTGGAGAGCTAGAAGCGAATGGTCATATCGACTGTTTTTATTGCCATAAAAATTACCAAGGTTGCGGTGTCGGTAAGCAAATTTATCGAGCAATTGAAGCAAAAGCAATTGAGTTGTCATTGAGCCGATTGTTTGTTGAGGTTAGTATTACCGCAAAACCGTTTTTCCAACGCATGGGGTTTTCAATTGTCCAAAAGCAGGAGGTAACTTGTCGGGGTGAAAGTTTTGTTAATTACGTAATGGAAAAGTCTCTTTAAATCTACAATGAAATAACCCTAAAGGGTACTGTTAAAATTCTTAAGATTTCCAATTGTAATTTCAACGCTCAATACTCAATCGAGGTAGAGCTAATTATGAATCAGCAATTACCTGACTTTATTCATGATGTTGTCGAACGTTTGCAGTCAATTGAGGGGATTGCATCTGTAGCACTCGGAGGTTCTCGCGCAAGAGGTAATCACACCCCAAAGTCAGATGTGGATTTAGGAATTTATTACCAACCAGACAATCCCATCGATGTAATTGCTCTCAATAAACTTGCTTGCGAACTTGATGATAATCATCGTCCCAATCTGATTACACCAATTGGTGGATGGGGAAAATGGATTAATGGTGGTGGTTGGCTCAAGATTAAAAATATGCCTGTGGATTTTCTCTATCGTGATGTTGCTCAGGTCGATCGCGTTATTGATGATTGCAGACTTGGGAAAATTACGATTGATTATCAACCCGGACATCCCCACGGTTTTGTCTCCTCAATTTATATGGGGGAAGTTGCTATTTCTTTATCACTTTGTGATTCTCATGGTGTTCTCGCAGCTTTGCAAGCCAAAACCCAACCCTATCCCATAGAACTACAAAAAGCAACTATTGATACCTTTGCTTGGGAAATTAGCTTTTCGCTGTTAGTTGGGAAAAAGTCAATTGCACGAGGTGATATAGCCCATGCAGCAGGTTGTTGTTTCCGCAGTATTGCTTGTATAAATCAGGTATTATTTGCACTAAATCATGAGTACCTACTGAATGAGAAAGGAGCAGTCGCTATGGCGAATAATTTTGCTGTGTGTCCGCACAACTATCAACAACGGGTAGAGTCGGCTTTTGCTTTGTTAGCAACAAAATCAATTGCGGAAGCTGTAGCTATTTTGGAAGAAATTGAGCTTGAGTTGAGTCAATGGTATGGCGAACGCCGTTTAGAGATGTAATAATTATCCAAGGAGAAAACAAATGTACTCAAAAGGGACTTTGATATTTTTCTGTGGGAAAATGGGCGCTGGTAAATCTACATTATCCCGTCAAATCTCTCAAGAATTAAATGCAATCCTCCTATCTGAGGATGATTGGTTATCAACTCTTTACCCAGAAGAAATCAAGAATTTTGATGATTATTTGAAATATGCAAATCGCCTCAAACCACTATTAATATCCCATATCAGAAACATACTTAATTCTGGAGTTTCTGTAGTTATGGATTTTCCAGCAAATACAAAGAATCAAAGAGCATGGTTCAAGAATATATTTTTAACCGAGAACATTCCCCATCGCCTAATCTATCTTGAGATAGATGACAAAACCTGCATAGAGCAAATTGCCAAACGGCGAGAAACCAATCCAGAGCGATCGGTTTTTGATACCGAAGAAGTTTTCCGTCATGTAACCACTTTCTTTCAGCCACCATCTGCTGATGAGGGATTTTCTATTGAGGTTGTAAAACGCTGAATTTGAAGTACAACAGCTTGAGGTATTGCGGAGAGCGATCGCGTAGCGACATCCTCCTGGGTTTGGCTTTAATCCTGCAATAGTTTGTGGCAGGTGATGGGCAACGTTACGAATTTCAAACTACATGCGATCGCAGTTATCTCTTGAGTGAAATTCCTGCGGCAATTCAGTACCTGGAACAAGATCAGGTAATGCGGATTGATAGTAATGTTCGGCGATATATGGTGCGGAAATTTCCTGATGAAATTCTTTTAATATCCTTATTTGGATGTTACATGAAAAATTTCTGGATATCCGCAATAAACAGACTGAAAAGCTTGTAATTACGTGCAAAATCACGTCGATATGCCGAATAATTCCGCCTATTACCCGAAAAAGGAGAATAGCCAGAAAATTTCTTGATATCCAGCTATATTTAGGTAGTTATCTGGAAAGTTTCTGTATAATAGTGGATATTGACGATATCCGGAAAAGTTCTTGATATTATGACTAAGTTATCTGTAATGCCTGATCTTACTGGATTTACTTGGCTGGTAGGCGGAAAATTTCGGGTTAATAAATAGTTAGACCGCTTATACCATTCTAATATGAAGATGCACATTATTTGTTGCCTCAAAGCCTTGCTATACAAGCATTAATTATATGCAGCTTCATAGAAAATTGGTATTAGATGGTTGGTGAAGGCACTACCGAGAAGTTTTCTACTAATTTTCAAAATTGCTCTCTATAGATAACCAGAAACCAGCATTTTCGAATTGATTTTCTCGTCCGAATAATTTAACCCACATTCCGCACTTCAATTTGAAGTACAAAAAGATTACAAGTAAGGAAAAAGTAAAAAGTCAGGATGATGAAGAAATAGAATGCTGAATGAATATACTTTTAAAAATAAATAATCAAAGACAAAAAGATTGACCCATAAAATAGATTACGTAAGCACTAAAAATTTGAGGAGCAATTACTGCTCCTTGAAATTTCAATAAATTTTTATTTCCTGTCCAAATCTTGTTTAAGTTAAGAAAGTAAATAATATTTTTGACAAGATGAGGGCAGACAACTCAAAATAAAATGACGTTCTGATGTTAAATTAACAATTTGATTAAGACCATCTAACATTAAAAAATGAATTCCTTGAAAACATTGAAATACCCATCTTAATGTCGGAGATAAAGTTAGTTTTCCTAATTGATTCTTGATTCCGATTTTGATTCTTTTTAAGCTATTTCTCAGTTCCCTTTGACCAAGGTTATAGACTAGCAAACATAAAGACATTAAAAATAGCATAGTTTCGATTCTTTCAGGGTTTTCAAGAAAAAAACTATCTGCAAAAAACAAGGGGTCTTTTAGAAATCTAAATCCTCGTTCACAAGACTGTTGATTTTTATAAGTCGTAATAATTTCTTCTGGTTTTAATTTATCGTCGTCATTAACTAGGTTAGTTGCTAAAATAAACCTTCCAGCTTCCTTTCTTTGTATTTCTATTTCTTCGGGTTTTTCATAACTTACTCCTTCCATTTTATAAATAGTTTTATTATTTTTTGATTTACTTTCAATAAAATTAGCTTCTTTAATTTCATGGAATTTTAGCTTTTTATTGATACCTTTTAGTTTATATCGTGCTTGCTCTGGAGTTTCAAAATCTTCTCTTTTTAACTCTTTAAGCAACTTTTCAACTTTATCTTTTCTTTTATTAGCTTTTTATCTAGCTTTTCTAAATCGCTATCTTTTCTTTTTTGACTTTCTACTATTAGCCAAATTTGTTTAATACCACCATAATTAACTATTTCTTCTTTCCACTTGTATCCGTCTAAATCTTGATATGTCTTTTTCTTCTTTTCTTCCGTTTCTATCTCCTTTTCTTCTGTTTCTATCTCCTCTATCTCTTCCATTTCCTCTGTATTTACAGACTGAACTAGTTCTTGCGCTTTCTTAATCGTCATCGGCACTCGACTTATCCATTTTAAATTCTCAATTAATTTGAGATTCTCTTGGCTATATAATGCGCTGTCACAGACCATAATACTGTCAAAAACTATTTGTTTTTTAAATTCTATTAAGATTTTTCCAAATACTGCTTTATCTGCTTCGTTCCCATCTCCTGCTCTCATTAATAATGGTATATCTCCATCACTACTCGTGATTAAATCTAAAACACATTGCTTTAAATCTGGTCTATGGTCACGAGAATATCCTTTGGTTATGAATATTGGTCTTTCTTTAGTGATTTCTTCTTCTTTTTCTTGATTCATTTCTCTTTTATACTTCCCGTGTAAATGAAATGAAGTTGCATCTAAATGTGAGTATTTTGTATCTATTTTAAATTTCTTAATTACTGATAGGACAATTTCTATAAATAAATTATTCAATCCATATTTATATAAATCATCCATGACTCTTCCAATTTTATCGTCGTTGAGATAATTACTTTCTACACCTTCTCCCAATAATAATTCAATTGCTTTATCATCAAAAAACTGCTTGAATAAATATAAAGGTCTTGATACAAATCCTAATCCATTGATTAAAACAGCTTTTACCAATACTCCTGCTGTAATCTTCTCACGGGAGTCTACTCCTAATTTGGAATTAATTGTTTCAACTATTCCTATTTCATCAATTAGCCCAGCTACTATTCCGAGATGATCTATATTTTTAATTTCTGCAATTGAAGTTGGTGACATTTTTACCTCTCAAATATTTTTGAGTTTTTTTAATTGTCTCACTTTTGCTATCTAAGTAATTTGGCACGATAAAACAATATATATTAACTTTTCTCAAAAGCTTGAAACCAGTATTAATCGCCTACGCAATTTTCTGTATACTTAATAACCTTTGGCTGATTCTTAATACTGTCTTACTTGAATTTTACGAGTATTTTTATTTACTCGTGCCAGAGAGTTCTAATGTAGCATAAAATGCTACATTCTGAAGTGCGGAATGTGGGATTTAAGATGAGTTGAGCGTTAGCCTTTATACAAACAGTTGCCATGTCTGAGCCATGTTCCGTTTTAATTGATTTCAGCGAAGCAGGTCTTGATCTGGATCGATCTGACCTGGAGAGCTATTTATTAACCATTGCTGATGAAATGGAGTCTGGCGATTTGGTGCAATCGGCTCGACTTGCTCGTGATGAGGATATTCCAGAGGCGGCTAAGTCGGGTGTGGCGGCTTTTCTCATTGGGATTCTGACAACTGAAATTAATCGTAAAAACTTGGGCAAGTTGATGGATTATCTAGGGAACCTTCGCTATGGCAAAACCCTAACGCTGTCTGGTGAAATTGACGGCATGACCTACAATATCGAGTATCGCAACAAACAAGAGTTGGATCAGGCTGCGGACACAATCGAGCGGTTGACAAATCTGCGGGTTAAGATCCGGGAACAGCAGACCAAGCCTGAAAACTAGCCATAGCAATCTAAATCCAACTCAATGGGAAAGTATGCACTCTTAATCGGCATTGATACCTATGGTGAAGGGTTACAACCCTTACCAGCGGCTTCTAAGGATGTGGCAGCGTTGCGAGAGGTGCTGCTGAACCCTCAGATGGGCGGGTTCGATGAGGCAAAACCGATGATTAATCCCACGCAGTCAGAGATGGCGCGGGAAATTGAGTTGTGGTTTCAGGATCGGCAACCAGAGGATTTGGTTTTGCTGTTCTTTTCGGGTCATGGGGTAAAGGACGATCGCCGCGATTTATATTTTGCTGCTGCCAATACCGAAAAACAGCGCGATCGCCTGTTGGTTTCCACCGCCATCCCTGCCCGATTCATCCATGACTGTATTCGTAGCTGCAAAGCCAAATATCAGGTACTCATCCTCGACTGCTGCTTTAGCGGAGCCTTCGGTGATTCGATCCCACGAGATGATGGCGAAATCCCCTTGAAAGAACAACTGGGTGCCGAAGGGCGAGTGGTGCTGACCTCCACTAGTGCGGTGGACTACTCTTTTGAAGAGAAGGGCGCGGATTTATCCATCTATACCCGCTACCTAGTGGAAGGGATTGCCACTGGCGCAGCCGATGAGAACGAAGATGGCGTGATCACGGTAGATGAACTGCATCGCTATGCTGGACGCAAGGTGAAGGAAACCTCACCAGTCATGAGTCCCACCCTGATTACGCTTAAGGATGAGGGTTTTCGGATTCGAGTGGCGCGATCGCCCCAGGATGCCCCTAGTCTGAAATACCGCAAAGAAGTGGAGCAAATCGCGGCTGAGGACGAAGGAGAAGCCGATTCCATACTCAGCCGCCACAAAAACGTTAGGCTGAGAATACGGATGAATGGAGGGATGGCCTGGAATGTATTTAGGATACCTAGATACGTCTATCTCGATCATCATATATTGATCCTAAAGACTAAGGAGATTAGTTTTACCGTAAATGCAGAGACTAATATCGGAACACATACACTCTGCATTGGCGAATCTTCTTATATGCATTCACGAAGGTTACACTTTCCTGAAGCGGGTTATTACGAGGTGTATTGCCGATCTGATTTTATTAAGGGACTCATAATTAGTGACCCGGAGAAATTGTGATGGTTTTGGAGTAGAGTGCATCAATTCATTGTAAGCGATACGACCGAGGGGATATTGGCAAAAACCATAATGCTGTCGAATGTCAGTTGGAAGTGGTCGGTGAGGCGTGTCTAACAATTCGGTTGCAGCGGACGGTTTAGAAGATCTTGGTTTGGAAGCAAAGGTTACTCGCCGCCGCTGAACCGAGTCGTTACCAATTTTCAAACTAAATAATTAGTACACATATATTAATTATCGTTTGGTTGATATGCGTAAATAGACTGTAAAAGGTTTTGGAAGATACCTAATCTCCTACCGATATACTGATGAGATTATCGAGGTAGTGCGGGTAATTCATGCAGCACAAGATATTCCATCTATTTTTAGAATAACAGCGAATAGCGATGCCTACGGCGGGCGGAGCCATCGCCGCCTCACCCCAGCGATGCAAAAGGGCGATCGCCAATGCATAGTCTTTGCGTAAGTCATGACAATAATCATCGTCCACCAGGATTTGCAGATGGAGGAAAAAACCAAGGACTACTTCCCGCAAATCGCACATCCCGATCGAAACGACTGTGGAAAGTAAACAACGTTGAATTACTTTCCATCAAACTAATTCTCCAACCCAGAACCGGAGTTTTTTCACAAGCAGGTTTATTGATAGTCACACCCAAGCAAGTATCATCCCAAGTCAGCAATTCAGCCCAATGTAACCGAAAGTTACTCGCAGGTTTACCAGTTTGTACGGATGCAGCTTTGATGGCTTCCTCGACAAGATAGGAGGGAACACTTTTGGGTGCATCGAATTCAAATCCGTTTTTAGTTGCATAATATACCCATTTTTGTTGAGGTGAGGAAACCAGGACTTTCCAGCCAAACGTATAATTTTCGACGGGAACAGCCCCCGTAATTGGTCTTGAAGGTCCATCTCCACTCCGGGTAGACCATTGGAGGTTTTGAATTTTATCGACTCTCCAAGCAGAAGGCTGAGTTTGGGAACGTTTTGCAGCATCAGATAAAATATTTGCGTTCACTTTCTGGGATAAATTACCCATACTACTAACTAAATCCAATTCTACTATTTTTCCATCCAAATCACTCCGATATACCCATTGTGATGGTTTCTCTTCATTTAAGCGTAGTTTACCACCGTAGGTATCGCTTTTAAGCTTGATCAACCATCCGGGGGTTTTTGTGGAATCACAGCGTTGGTCTGTTTTGGCAAGTTCTAAACAATTATTTTTCCATATCCGTGGTTCCACTGACACAACTTTTATCTTTCCTAGTGGTAGTTTGCTGAATCGGGTGACATTGCTAATTACTGTTTGTTTCACATCTTTAGGTAAGCTTTGCAACCAATTGATGCGGAAATTATTACTGATATTTTGAGGGGAAACAGCATGATATAGCCAACTTTGCTTACCAGTACCAACCCTAATAGCCCAACCTTTGTAACCAATTTCTTTACATTTCTCGTTTTTGGCTGGCAGATTCAAGCAAGCATCAAATATTTTTGACTCTATCCGTGTAAACCGCACATCTGTAAGTTTAAAATTTAACTGCTTTGCCATATCTTGACGCACCTGTAAGACAACAGATTTGGGTATTCCTGAAGCTTTTAACGAGGGTTGTGCTTGGGATAATTTGCTGGGAGTCTCTGCAAAAGTATATTGATATGTCTGGGGAATAGCCAGCGTCAAACTGCCCACTATTGCCAAAATAGTAGTTTTCAGTGTCATATTTAAGATATAGATAAATATGATTGAGATGACGCAGATTAGGTAAATTTAGTTGCGATGAAAGTTAATTGTCAAACTGTCACATCAACCCCAAACTCCCCATCGCTTTCCACAAATTGCGTCGTCGTTGATGGTTAACTTTCCATTCCGATAATAATCTTTGATAACTCTGCGGTGATAATTCCTTCAATGCAGACATCCACGCCGCATTTGTACTGTAATCTGAATTTTGAGACATTTCTGGTTTGGGGACAAAATTATGTAAATTCGCTCTCCAATAATCCATCACCCTTTCCCACAAATCCAAGGGTGCATATTCTTGAAGATATTTTCTCCTGGAAGTATCATCAGGTGTAGATTGTTGGCTAGGTGCAACTACCACCTCATAAAATTTAGGGTAAGGGCATTTTCCTTGATACAGAATATCGCTTAAATCCTTTGTTAGCAAGCATAAAACACCATACTCCCCACCCAAGTTTCCCCGATCTCCAGGTAAATTTGCCAACCACTCGGTAATTTGCTGTCCAAACCAAGCTTTTCCAGTTTTTTCAGATGTAATACTATCGAGTAACCAATGCAACCACCAAATACTTACGGTTTGTTCCCTTGTATAAAAATTCAAATAACTATGTGGTGTACAAAGCTTAATTATCGAGTCACGCCAAAAGTTCAACAATGCTTGTCGAGTATTTTCAGTAACTTGTGTCTCTGTAAACAAGTAAATTTCCTTGAAACTCAAAACTTTGACAAAGAAACCAAATATCGTAAAAGTCTTTTAGCCGGCTATTACTAATGCCAAGAGCAACCATTGCTTGAAACTTTTCAGCAACTACTGTTTCACGAGGGTAAATTTGCAGACGTGGAGCCGGTAAATCCAAAATGCTTGGCAGTAAAGCTTCTTCAGGTAATGGAGTAACTGCATCCCCAAATCCAATATCAACTTGAATAGAAATTTTGGTAGAATCTAGCTTTGCTTGCAAGTTGATTCTGACTCCTTCATATTCTTGCTCTTCTTTTATTTTTTCTCCTCTGACAGTTTCTTCGTGAAAACTAATACCATCTTGATCATATTGTTGACGACAAATTTCTTTAAATATTTCCATCAAACTGGAAACATCATTAGCCCCAAAACTCAGCAAATCTAAATCCTTTGTTGCTCTATGAGGTTCCCCATTCCATACCCTGAAAAGAGTTGCTCCCTTCAGGATGAATTGTTTTTGGTATGGAGATTGGCTAAGTCTGTACAAAAGTCGATCCGAACCATAGTGCATCAGGAGGTAATTAAAATCTTCTCCCCGCTGTTTTGATAAATGAAGTAATTGACTTCGGATTGAGGCTGGTACGTTACGAATTTGCTTTCGACTCATTCAAGTGATTCTAGATATGGACGGATTACATTTTGAACTCGGCAAATCTTGGCATAATGCCAGATTTCATCCATTGTGCAGCGTTGTTCTCGCCAACAGTCTCGTAGTGCTTCTATGGCAACATCAAGACCAATTTTGTTGCGAAACTTGAAGCAATCTGCAATTGTTTTAGCGAGACAATAAACCCGCACAGTTACACCTTCTATTTGATGTTCCTCAATTCCTGCTTCTAATGCTTGGCCAGACATATAAACTATCCGCATAGGTAGAAGTTTATCTTTGGGAGGACGTGCTTTTTGATTGATAGCTAGCCACACCTCAAAAGGTGCTTGAGTTGTCAGATCATAGAAAATGTACAAGTTTATGAGAAAGCACGTAAGCAACAGGAATCGATTGGGGACCATCAATTAAAATCCGCTTTCCTCCCGGAATTTCCCCTGAATCAATCATTTGGTTTAATAATTCTAAGGTATCTCGGACTATGCGATCGCCCTGGGCTGGAAAGTTACGATTAAAACCCACATGCAATACTTCGCCTTTTAGCTCGATTTGGTAGCTTTGCATACTCTGGTTTCGCAACACTTCGGTAAACGACTGATCTAATCTTACATGGGGGTGGAATAGGCGTATTCCAGTTTGATTCAGGTTTCCAACTAATCCGACTTAACGCAGTCGGCGCGAGTTAGAGAGAGAATATACTGTTTATCTTAAAATCTGGTTTCCAACTAATCCGACTTAACGCAGTCGGCGCGAGTCGATCGCTTGAAACCCTTGCAGAGCAAGCACCCCACAACAGGTTTTGGCAGATCGAAAAAACAGGTCGATTTCAGCCTTGCTTATTGACATGAATACTACTTATCTCCCATATTAAAACGCCTGAATCTTTACTGGAAAAGGATTGCAGCCATTTTGCCGTAACCCCCCTACTTTTTGCCCCCACTACGACTTGCCAAACATCAAGCTAATAGACAGGTGATAAGAATACAATAAAGTGATTATCCTTTTATGTCGAGATAGAAAAGCTTGAATTTATTGTTTTTTAACAAATATTGATAGCAGGGAACTCTGAACAGACTGGAAAGTCTTGAGCTATAAAGATAAGGGTGATTGGGTCAATATCCTAATCTATACTTGAATTCCCATATTTAAAATCCAAATTTGCTATTCTAATGAATCCTCGAATTTACTTTGCACTCAGTCTATTGGCGGTTTTGACTAGTTCAATCACTAAAGTCTCCGCCGCAATTTCCCACACAAAAGTGGCTCCTATCCCTTCCGTAATCTCACAGTCATTACCCCCTACAAAAAAGCCCATTATTGTCAGTGAATTAGTAGAAAAACTCCGCATCGCAGATATGGAGGAACGGAGCAAAATTATTCAACAACTCAGCGACAGTCAGGAAAATAGTCCAGAAAATATCATCCCGGAACTAATTAAAGCATTGTCTGACCCTGACCCCCTGGTCAAAAGTGCTGTGGCAGAAGTTTTGGGTAATTTTACTGATAGGGCAGTTGCCGCCATCCCTGCATTAATTGAGATGATGGGTAGTAGTCAAAGGGCAATAATACCATCACCTTATTTGGTTTTCCCGAGGATATCTCAAGCGATCGCGCCTATCATACCCCCGCCTATTTCTGCATCAAACACCCCACGGATACCACCCACCCCTCCCAAAAACCCGGAAAATCTGCTGCGGATAACTGCGATCGCAGCATTGGGTAAAATTGGTTTACCAGCTCGAACAGCTGCCACTCAACCCCTTACCCAAGCTTTGCAAGACCCTGACCCCTGGGTTAAACTCAATGCTACCTGGGCTTTAGCGGAAATTGGCGCTTCTACTCCTATCCTTAATTACTGGTTAGAAGCAATACAACACCCTAATCCAGAGTTACGTCGCAATGCAGCAATCATAATTCAGGATTCGCGGTCATTACTGCGTAAAAGCTTTGGAGCCGAAGCCAATACAAACATAGCAATTGTATTAGTTTCCGCTCTCAAGGATGATGATTACGCAGTTCGTGATGCTGCTAAGAGTGCTTTGGAAATGTTAGGGACAAAAGCATTACCAGGGTTAATTCAAGGATTAAGCGCCCCAGAACCCCTTGTCCGTCTGGAAGCTGTGAAATTGCTGGGTAATACGGAAGGAACAGCCCAGCCTGCAGTATCCACCCTAGTGAAATTACTGAAAGATACGGGGCGATATGTACCACCAAAGAGCGATATAAGCAACGTATTTTTACTTCCGGATGTGCAATTACCATCATTTTCTCGAAAGTATCCCCTACCCCCTGATAATCCGGAAAAAATGGTACGGATCAATGCCGCGATCGCACTAGGGCAAATTGGCGATAGTCAAGCAATTCCAGCCCTAACAACAGTCCTCAAAGACAATAATCCGTGGATGCAATTAGCGAGTAATTGGGCATTAATTCGGTTAGGACAAAATCAAGGTTTACCCGTGATTGGGAAATTGGTGCAACATCCCCAGGCTAAAGTCCAGCGCGACGCATTGTATCAGTTGAAATATTACGGTTCCCAGTCTGCCCCCTATCTTTTACCCTATTACAAGGCACAACTAGACTCCAACGATGATGAAAAACGCAATAACGCTATTATCGGCATTGGGGATATGGGAGCAACCGCTTTGAATCTCGTCCCAAAACTGCGGACAATCCTTATGGGTAACAGGAAAAATTCCTCCGGGTATGCAGCCACAATCCTTGGACAAGTTGCCCAAGATACCGCAACAGCTTGGCATAAGGGCAATCTTTCCCCCCAACAACGCCAACAAGCTATTACAGAATTTGCCAAAGTCCTGCAAATCATGGAAGCTCCCAAAGCTAAGTTTAACCGCCAACCACGCGATCGCGTTCGCAATGCTTTAACTACACTGAGAAATAGCAAGTAATATTTATCGCTTCTATTGCGATTTATTTATTAACACAATTACCATCAAAAAAAATTACCCTCCCATCATCTAATGTAGAGGGTTTTCTGTATTTATGATTTTTACACAGACTAGCAATTGCGATCGCATCTGCACCAGAAAGGGTAGAACTCTCACCTTGCCAGTTTATCCCAGCCCAATCACGTCCCCGTTTTTTCTCATTTAATTTTTCCCTAACATCACTTATACTCTCACCCTTTAGCTTTATCTGGTAGCTATGCATACTCCGTATTAACTGTATTTTCTTGCGACAGCTTTACTATGACATATAGGTGGAATAGGCATATTCCACTATTTTTTTGAGGTGACTTGAAGATTAGCGTAGAAGTTAATCAAAACTGGAAATGTCGTTTTCCACCAACTCACTATATTAAATACATCGAAATCAATATTAGTGAGTTTCAAAATGAACAAAGAATCCATGCCAAAAAGCCAAATTTTTTCAGGACTAGTTGCAGCTGAAGCTGGGATATATGAACAGTTAGTTTCTTTAGTAGGTGAAGATGCCAAGAAAGCCGTAGAAACCATTAGACAACATTCATATATTTCTGCTACCTGTGATGTTCTTGTTGTCGCTCCAGGAGCCGATCTATTAGCGTTTGTTGCCAATACTTGGACAATGTATGCTCGAATAAATAGCGCACTTGGCATTTCACTCAGCAAAAATATTTTAAAATCAGTTGCATCCGCAATAGGAACAAATATATTATCAATTATTCCTGGAATGATATTAAGTTCGGTTGGTGGTTCTATTTTAAAAATAGTACCAGGTTTAGGGACTGCTGGAGGAATGGCAATTACAGGTACTACTTTCTATGCTCTTTCAACTGTTATGGGCTGGACTTACCTGAAAGCAATTATGTTTCTTGTTTCTTCAGATGTACCCATTAATGAAAAAAATTTAAAGGTTGCAACAAAGCAAGTTACTAAAGATAAGGATTTTATTAGAGAAATATACGATTCTGCCAAATCTAATTTTCAGCAAGATCAACAAGATTCTGCTAATAATGATTAATTAGGTAAACTGAACATAAATGAATGCAACATTGATTAAATATCAAGCCATTGTAGGTTGGGTGGAGCGAAGCGTAACCCAACATCTTCGTGAGTTTGCTTGTTTCCTAGCATATTGCAGTTTAGGTTTTTTGCGACTAACTGAACTGTATTGAAATATAAGGGAGCTTTGACTCTAATGTAATTGATTCAACCAAGTTTCTAAATCTGTTAAACTAGTAAAATCTAATAGAGCCTCGCCTAATTCCTCCAGTCGTGCTAAAGTCAAAGCCTTAACCTGATCCTGCATCTCAGGGGATAAGCTTCCCACCCGTCGATTCAACAACCGAAGCAAAAGCTCACATTGTCCCTCCTGACGACCAAGTGATTCTGCTGCGCGAATTTTTTCCAAGTATAAAGGTGATAATTGCATCATCAAATCCCTCTCTTCTGGCTCCAAAACTTCCCTTGACTCTAATATAACCTTTAAATTTCCCAACCAATCTAATGCATTTTGGCGGCAAGGATGATTTTCAGGTAACTTGGCAACTTCAACAATAGCCTCAGATTGAACATTTCCCTTACCCAGCAATCTAAACCATAAAGTTTCTGGCGTTTTTTGTAACTGATGAATTACAACAATTCCGAATTTATAACTTGGGTTGACTAAATACACACCTGCTGGCGTGAATTCTGGAGCTAATTTTGCACCATATCCGTCTAAAATTGCCTCAGAGAGTGTTGGAGTTAAAATCCACAAGCACGGTAGTTCAGAATCTTTTGGCTCTGGTTGTTTATTTCTTTTGGACTCTCGAAACAAATCGGCATGTAAATCGTATAGTTTCCCCATACAAAAGCGGATTTGCTGAGTTTTAACTGGGTTCCGAAAAGGCTCAAAAATAAGACTATTTTTCGCTAATTTCCCCAACAGTCCCAAAGCCAAATCAGATTCTACTTGAGGATTTGGTTGAAAGTAAATATCAACTTCCCTGACCTCAGAACCGATTTTAAAAGAAGTTTGAACCTTCCCGAAAGGTGATAACAAAGACTCCAAGAAACCCTTGGCAAATTCATCATGAGGAAATCGAGTCATATACTAACTAGTGCAGCTTGAGTTATTTTACCGGTGTTGTTAGTAAAATAAAAGCCCTCTAATTTCAGAGGGCTTTTTTGTTTATCCCTACAAGTTGACAACAACGAGCCTTAAGGAAACACTCCGACTCACCTGTTTCCAACTAATCCGAATTAACCCAATCGGTGGGGCTTGAAACTGTCCTTGAGTAGTAGCGGTGCCAGTAGGTTTCCAACTAATCCGAATTAACCCAATCGGTGGGGAGTTCGTTCAGGAGCCTTTGCCCAGTAAGGGTTTCAGCGACCAAATCGACGCATCTCTGAAAAACATTATATATGTTCTCCAAAATTATACAAAACACAAGCCTCAAATCCTTGTCCAGCAAGCAATCGACGCATCTCAACGAGATAATAGGCATTTCAGCGATTTGACGAGATGCGTCGATTATCATGTTACAAAACCTCCTTCAAAATCCTAAAACTTAGATATAACAACACTTTTGCGGCATTACTGCCCCTAAAATCTTTGCGATGAGCTTGGCAACCAGCTTCGCTGGTATCGCTCTCTAGAAAATTGGATCACAAAGCAGCCCTTTTTATCACCAGAGATAAGTAGGTAGGCAAGAAAAAACCAAACTATGTAAAGATAAGTAAATACGGAGAATGCATCTACCGAGGTGACTTAATATATGGGCGCTCGTTTAAGGATATTCTTGACTCGTGAGCAAGACAAAACCCTGTTACAGCTAAGAACTGCGGAAGTACCACAGAAAGTAAAAGATCGAGCAGAAATAATTAGGCTAAATGCACATGGCTGGTATGTAGAAAAAATAGCTGCTCACTTTAATTTGACTCAACAAACGGTAAGAGAGGTTTTACACAGCTGGAAAAACAAAGGTCTAGAAGGACTTTGGGAACTACCTGGTCGAGGGGGAAAGTCAAAATGGCAAGAAGAAGACATCATATTTTTGGAAGAATGCCTGAAAAACGAACCGCGTACATACAATAGCCTTCAACTCGCACAAAAATTAGAACGCGATCGCTCAATTAAACTGAGTCCCGACAGATTAAGGCGGGTGCTCAAAAAAAGGGGGTCAATTGGAAGCGAGCAAGGAAGAGTCACAAAGGCAAGCAAAACCCGATAGCACGAGCAAACAAACAAGCAGACCTAGATATGTTGGAATTATCTGCTGCGTCTGGAGAAATAGACCTAAAGTATCTAGATGAATCAGGATTTTGTGTATGGAGCGAACCAGGTTACACTTATTACTTCAAAGGTGAGCAAAAACGTTTAGAGCAAACCCAGCGTCGTGGACGGAGATTAAGTATTATCGGCTTTCTTCAACCTTTAATCAGCTTTGTTTACGGTCTGGTGATTGGTGCTGTTAGTCGTAAATCTTACATCGAGATGATGGAAATAGAAGCAACTGAAGCTCAAAGAACGGGGCGCATTAGGGTAATTGTGCAGGATAACGGATCGATACACCGATGTAAAGAAGTGCAAAAGCTATGGTCCAAGTGGGAAAACATGGGTTTGTACATCTTTTTTCTGCCCGCATACTGCTCCGAGATGAACCCAATTGAATTAGAGTGGCAGCACCTAAAAAAAGACGAACTACGTGGGCAAACATTTGATGACGAGTTAGACCTCGCTTACGCCGTGATTGATGGCGTTAAAGCTAGAGGGGAAAAAAGTAACTACAGTACAAGACGTATTAAATTTGACTCTAGTCGCTCTGGTTAAATTTTCGTTACATAGTTATAAATTTTCTCGCCCACCTACTTATCATATATAAAAACCACTAGCACTTTAAAGAGTAAGAATTAATACTTAATACAAGTATAAGTTTTTTTTACTTTAGGACTTACGTAAAAATCACAGAATTACGTCATTACCTAGCCTGCTTCCCCAGAAAGGTGCGTAGCGATGTCATCTCACAAAATACTGTGTATGCGGAACCTATACTTCTCGAAACTTTGTTGCGATTTCTCGAAACTTTGTTGTGATCGCAATGACAATTCTTGGTTGCGTAATTTCTGTACTCAAAGAATACAAAAAATAAATTACACCAATAAAAATTGGTGCAAGATGGGAGAGAGGATAAAATTGGCTTTTCCAACACTAGAAGCTCAAAACATCTACCAAATCATCTCAAATATAATCCACGTCTCAAAGCTTCAATTCTTTTATGAATTGGTGGATGTGTATGTTTCAACCAGTGAAAAGTCCCTGTTTCTTCATTCATCGCTACCCGAATCCATAAAGTAGACATTTGCTCTCTATTCTTCTTCGGTGGTTGAAAAGGTAAACGGTCAAGAGTTGCCAATGCTGATACCATATCATCAACACTTGTTAATCTCGCAGCAACCGCATCAGCATGATATTCTCGCCAACGACTATGCCAAAAAGTTAATAATGTGACGAGAAATTTTGTAATCATCGGCAACATCATTAAAATAATCCAAACCAACACACCTACAAAAAAGCCTGTTGCATGTTGCCAATTACCTAACAATCCATAAATTAAACCAGCAGCTAGCATTAACAAAGCCGCAAATCTGCCAAAATACCATACAATCATCATCATTGGCGTAAAAAGTATCAACATCACACCATCCAAAGCCGCTGAAAGCAAAGTTTTTGCCATCGTATCTAAGTTGGCAATATGCCCTAATTCATGTGCCATCACAGCAGCAACTTCTCGTTGATTTAGTTGATTAATCAAACCAGTAGTTGCAACCACCATCGCATAAGAGCGAGTTGCACCAACCGCATAGGCATTCGGATTATCATCGCATAATTCGATTCCCACCACTGGAGTTGTGGGTAATCCTTCGGCTTTTGCTAACTCTTTGACTGCCGCACATAAGGATTTCTCAGTCTCAAAATATAACCCTTTTTCATGTAATAAATGAGGATTAATTACTCGTATTTGTCTTTGGTTAATATAAGAAGGTACAGCCGCAAAATACCTATAAATTGTTGACACTACCCAGTAAATACTCGGTACCCCAACGCAACCTAAAAAGAATAGACCAATAATAAAATTGAAAGCACCTTGCTGAAATAATTGCAATCCATAATAACTTGCATATATTCCATAACTAAACACACTTAAACAAAACAACATCATGATTGTAATAACAGCGAGATTGCCTTTAGCATTTCTAAATTTCATAACTTTCTCCTGTATATTTGAAGAGTTAATTATGGACACTTCAGATGAATTTAATGCTGTAATGTATCACAGCAGTGGAAATAGGCTTTTCCTCTATTTTGTAGACGTGGAGAGACTACTTACTCCACGAGAGGAGGGTCTGGTTGGATTATTTACGCCGAACTGAGTCCTCTTAAAGAGGGCTTTAGCTATGAGACAGGGACTTGCAATCCCTGGCTATTCCATTTACCAGACAAAAAAATCTGAATTGTCAAAATCTGAATCTTCAACATCAGAACCCAAAAAATCCGAATCTTCAAAATCAGAATCCTCAAAATCTGAATCTTCCACAACTTCCTCTAAACTCCCCATCCCACAAAAGTAACAATCATCATTCTGCAAATACTCGGTATTAGTCTTTCGCCAATTACCATCAGGAAACTCATAAATCCAATCAATCCCAGAATCTACATTCAAAAAACCACTCACCATCCCGTGAATTACACCAACACCTGTACTTGCACAGATACTATTTAACCAAAATACCGCCGGGTCATTCACACCTTCTAAATAACCTGCATTAGCAGCTATTTGATTAATTGCCAACGGTGCAGATTCTAAAGCAGCACGTTGTAAGTTAATAATATTACCGCACATCAAACACCAAGCACCACCCAAGGGGGGAACCGTAACTCTGCAATACATTCGCGGTGTATTATCTGATTTCATGTCTATATGAGTTCCCAAACAAACCAAAGGACGCATATATTGCAACGCTAATTCCTGAGCAGTTTTGCGAGAAAAATGATTATCAGTTGCCACCACAATCAAGTCACAAGTTGCTATTTCTTGCTTCGCTAATTCACTTTCGACTGTAGTTACAATTGTTTTGACGCTGGAACCCTCAGAATATATTTTTTTAATCAGATGCTTGACATAATGGACTTTATGCCATTGTTGTTCTACCATTTCTTGTGTAGCACTAGGCATCCGATTGAGATTTGTTGTCTCCAAGCGATCGGGATCGACTAATACCCAATTCTTCACACCCAAACGTCCTAATAATTCAGCGAAAATTGAACCAATCCCACCACAACCAATAAGTAATACTTTGAGTTGATTAAGCGCTTTTTGATTTCCTTTGCCAAATATTTTTTGTCGAGCAAATATGGAATCATCATGATTTATTACGTCTTCAAATTTAGATACTTCAAACAACGAATTGCAGAAATTAAGATACTCAAATTTCTGTCCTTTTCTATCCCAAATCCGAAATTGACCAGATTGTAAATTCTCGTCGAACACACCGGAAATTAAATAAGGTTTTTTAGGAAAATTCGATGAAATAAACCGCGCATATTCCGACTCATAGCGGTCATCAGTATGAGAAAAATCAGGTATACCTTGACCTGTATGGGTATGAATGTGAACTACATCTAAACCTACCTGAAGATGATTTTCTAGCAAATAGGAATGAAAATGCTGTTTTAATACCAATCCACTTGTAGATTGATGTTCGTAGCAGTCAGAAGCTGGAACAACCCAAGTTTTGGGAATGTACCGAATTTTGGATTTTGAAACTTGATGTCGCTGACAAAATAAAAAACCAATTACTTCTTCATTAAACATCCGAGACTTGAGCATAGATTCTCGAAATTCAGACCACATCTTTGGTGGTATATGTAGAGAAATTGCAGTAGATTTTTTCATGATTTATTGTTGATTCATGGTTTTTAGCTATTAGCGATGGAGCTTCTCTAAATACTGACTAAATGGAAGCATCCCAAATGTGTAAATTCATCATGTCTGCGGTCATATTGACAGCTTTATTCCCAATCCCCTATTTCCTATTTCCCAAAATCAATCATCACTATTAATCGCATGACGAGCAGTTACAAACAAAGTCGCAAGATTATGACCATTCTCAGGATTATTACTAGGTCTCCAAGAATTTAACCAAACATCGTGGTTAAATCCTCCTCCTAATCCCACACAGTACCAGTACCATCCTTCTTCACTTAGAAATGGCGCTCCATAATAACTTTGTCGGGTAAAATGATGATCTCCTTCTCCTAACGTATTCCATGGGTAATTTAGATAACAGCCAATGGGAGGAAGTCGTGGGTAATCTGGTGGTAACAAAAACAACACATCTGTATTTGAAACTGTAAACTTTTTAGAAGACAAAGGCATTCCCTTAATTAAAACAGCAATATATTTGATATCACCAACCGTCTTGCTACCAACAATTACATTCCTGGCAACTTTTTCTAACAGTTTTAGTTCTTCTATTATTCGCTGACTGGGTTTAAATCCTGCTTTTTCTTGACTGATTGTAA
Organism: Calothrix sp. PCC 6303; assembly: GCF_000317435.1. NCBI lineage: Bacteria > Bacillati > Cyanobacteriota > Cyanophyceae > Nostocales > Calotrichaceae > Calothrix > Calothrix sp. PCC 6303. Next base: position 2,915,179 of record NC_019751.1, on the reverse strand, counting down.
CTGCCATAATTCTCCTTAAAAATTCCAAGTATTCAATTCCAATTCTCCTACAGACGTTGTATTGAAACGCCTCTAGTCACTTCTTTAAATCCAAAATCTCAAATATTAAATTCTCTTATCCTTTGACGATTTTAGGTACAGTCCACACCTTTGAACCTTCTTTTAGTGCTTCATTATTTTTCAGAGGACGAGTACCACTAAAACCTTCTTCCATCACATCATCCTGACCAATTTCTGGTAACTTTTTTCTCAACTGTTCAACAGTTGTACCTTCTGGTAAATCAACCAGTTTCCCGTTAACAATTGCTCTCATCTTATTTTCTCACTTTGTTCCAATTCTTTAGCTGATGATGATTTAAATATCTATAAATAACTTATTCATAGATTAAGATTGAGTAAATTCCAGAGATTCTGCTTTTCTATGAGGCTTGGTTTTGCTCTGTTCAGGTTGATTATTCATGCCAAAGATAAGCCATAAACTAACTAAAGCAATAACACCGCTAATCTTGAGAAAAAATAACTGTTTAGCTTGTCTGGATGCTACATCTTCTAAAAAGCCAATTTTCTGCTCTAACTTCTGGAGATATGATTTATGACTATTAATTTCCTGGTTTAACTTTTGCAAATGTTGTGTGTAGTTGTGTTTGGTTATAGCAATAACTTGAGACTCTAAATCCTCACAACGTTGATTAATTCTCTCAGTCTTTTGTGTAAGTTCATCAAAATGATTAATTTTTTGATTAATTAATTTGCCATTGACTGTCCCCATGAAGAACTCCTTCCTTAATCAAAGATATTATAACTACCAATGCGGTGATAATTTTGGTTAGTATCATGCTGGTCAAATTTATCAAACACCTCAGTTAAATCCACTACGCTATTAGCTGAATTTTTTAAATCACTTCCTAAAGACTGTTCGACTGAAGCCACCTCAACCCGGATTCCACGTCTTCTCAATTTCTGTGCTAAATAAGCAAAATCAGAATCCCCCGTTACCAGAACCACAATATCTGGTTTAATTTCTAAAGCTAACTCAATTGCATCTATCGCCATCACTACATCAACATTATTCTCGTAATCATCTCCTTTCGCTTTACCTTCTTTGGTTACGACTAAAAAACCATTACTTTTTGCCCAATAGATGAATTTTTCTTTGCTTTTTCGCTGTTCTTCAAATCTTTCTTTTGCGGGAGGCAAACCGAGATAAATCACCATCTCTATTAATTCTCTTCCCTCTTTTGGATCAGCTAAATAATCTCGTACTTTATGCCAATACCTTCGCCAAAGTAAGAGGATGAAGAGGAAGAGGTAGGGCGTTTCGTAGTAGAGTTATTGTCTCTCACAACGACAACTCAAAAACCACTATGTGCGCCCATGTTTGACATTTTATCATTGTTACAGTGCTTCCTGCCGCAGATAAATGCTACAACGATGAAGCAATTGAACCAAATAATCTTGGCAATGTTAGCGATGAGCGGGCGAGTCACTATGTTGGGAATTTCTCGTTGGACAGGTAGTGGTGGTAGTTATCGGACGATGTTGAGATTTTTTCATACGGTAATCCCTTGGGCGACATTGTTTTGGCTATTTTTCCGCAAGCATTTGTTCCGTGCAAATGAGGTTTATTTGCTTGCAGGAGATGAAGTTGTAGTAAGTAAATCTGGGAAAAAAACTTATGGGTTGGATAGATTCTTTTCCAGCCTAGTAAGTAAGCCAATATCAGGGCTATCTTTCTTTACATTATCATTAGTAAGTGTTGAACAAAGGCACTCATTTCCGATTCAAATAGAACAGGTAATAAAGAACGATATAGAAAAAAGTAGTGTATCGCCAAGACCAGAAATAAAAGCCAAAGAAAAACGTGGACGTGGACGACCAAAAGGGAGTAAAAATAAAAACAAGACCGAAGTAATTCTCACATCTGAATTACTCAGAATTAAGAAGATGATTAATGAGCTAGTCAAGCTGGTAGCTAACTTTATCCCACTGACTTACTTAGTCTTAGATGGTCATTTTGGAAACAATAATGCTTTGCAGATGGCTCGACAGGTCAACTTACATATAATTTCCAAGTTACGCCACGATTCAGCATTATACATACCTTACCAAAATCCTGACCCTAATCATCGTTCACGCCGTAAATACGGAGATAAACTAGACTGGCGTAATATTTCTGATGAATATTTGCGTCAAAGTAGTATCGAAGAGGATATCCAAACCGATAGTTACCAAGCTACTTTACTGCACAAAGAATTTGCCCAGTCCCTGAATGTAGTTATTTTGGTGAAAACAAATCTGAAAACTAATGCTCGCAGTCACGTAATTCTGTTTTCTAGTGACCTAAAGTTGTCATCTGAGAAAATAATTGACTACTACAAACTACGCTTTCAGATCGAGTTTAACTTCCGTGATGCCAAGCAATTTTGGGGATTGGAAGACTTTATGAACATCGGTCAAACTGCGGTGACTAATGCTGCTAATCTAGCATTCTTTATGGTTAATTTATCTCATCATCTTCTCGCTGATTTCCGCATCCTGAATCCTGACTCCGGCATTATTGATCTTAAGGCTCATTATCGTGGCTTTCGATATGTCCATGAGATCTTAAAAATGCTTCCAGAAATCCCTGAGCCTATTTTATTAACCCGGATTTTTGCCAAGCTTACTTCTTTAGGGCGTATTCATCACGTTTCTACGGGCGTTGAATCCTCTTAATTTGGCAGAGGTATTGTTATGCCAATTAATTTGGGTGCGGCTCTTTTAGTAAGACAGGAAATGTAGTTTAGACAGGTATTGGAAGGGGTGAAGGGGTAATAGGGCAACGGGCTTTAGCAACTCGCTTCATCAAGGGAATTGCACCTTGATACAGAGCAAGATGATTGCGTTTATGCTCTTGGTGTAAATGGAAGCGCCAATACTTATGCCAATCCCCGCTAATATACAAAGAACGAAGCCGTAAAACAGCCTCGGCACCAGCTAGACTCCATCTGGCACCAGTAATATCCATCCGATCTTTAATCAGATGACGGCAAGCACCTTCGATAACTCCGGTAGCAATTGGCAACCCAGCTTTTAAATAATCATGGTATTTGAGATATTCGCGGTTGTTGAGCAAATATCTGGCACAGTTATCCACAGGTTTGCGTTCTTGGGGTGTGAGTTTACGTTTTGTCGCGCTTGTTCGCATCCCAGAAGCAACATCACTGGATTTCCCCTCAAGGATAGACTTCAAACGTTTCGTAACCCAGGCTTCGGCTTGTTTATCCGTACTGGAATAAAATACAAATGCTGCTTTCCACAAATACTCAATCACATGGATAATATCCAGGACAATAGTCAGTTCGAGGTGATGTTTTTTGGAAATTTCTTCATCAACGATAATTGTTGCTTATTACCATCGACCAAGGCACAAAAGCGTTTTTGCCGATCTGGATCACGATGCAATGCCTCATCGAAAGCCTCTTTAATGACGACTTCTGGTTCCTTGGCAACAGAAGCCCAAACCCTTTTTCCAATAGGTTTAGGACGCTTTATTTTCTTATCCTCATCGGATGGGTTAACTATTTGCTCAACTGTACGAACAAACGGGTTGATTGTGTAAACTGAAGCTACCGTTGCCATTCGTTTGGCATTGGCTTTTTCTCCTTTGGTTAAACGCTTATCTAACTTCTTGCTGGAAGCTTGCGCTCGTTTTTGGGTTTGGGGACGTAAATCCTCTGTACGCACCGCCACTTCGACACTGGGCACAGCCCGTGTCGAGTGGCTCACAATCACACTTTCCCATCTGCACTGATTACAACAATTTCTCCTATTTCCTCAACTTGTACCGCTTCTGCCTGTTGATATGTGTAGAAATCATCAAAATCGACAGCGCTCTGGTACGCTAGTTCTTCTGCTTGCCGTTTACCAATTTTGGCTGCTGTTGTTTTTCGATAATATCCACTGTTTCCCTAAATCCTGAACGAGCTACTTCCACTGCTACTCGTTGTCTTAATCCGTGAGAATATTGTTCTGCTGGTAGGTTTAGCTCTGCATCTAATGGAAATAGGGTGTTTATCTTTCTACCTCCGTAACCGATTCGGTTTGCGATTACTGTGCCAAATATTGTTGTTAATTTCCTTGACAATTTTTCTTGTGCGTTCGCTTGGCTTGGTCTTTTCCTACCCACTCAGAATCCGTTTCGTCTTGGCTACGCTTATCAAAGTATCCTTGTAACAGCCTTCTAAGTAGTTCATATCCATTATCAAGCAACTTACTTTCTATTTCTCCATGCTCCAACCCACAAATACTATCTGAGTCCAGCCAACCAACTATTTCTTCAAATAGTTCTCGTGCTTCTTCCCAAAACATCCCTGGATTTGATCTAGATGCTTGCATACGTCCGTACTTATTCCCGTTTTTATCTTTTGACAAGCAAGGATGCATCTGTTTCATTTTTGCACTGAAACATTACTCTGGTTGACTTGTCTCCTATTACTCTTATACCATACCTTGTACTACTAAAAGAGTCGCACCCATTTGCAATAATCCCAAGAACAATTTTGAAAAGTTGCTAAGTTTCACTAATTCGAGTTGTCAAAATGCGAATCAAGCTGGAAATCGATAGAACCAAAGCCAGTAATGAGGATGAAACTGTTGATAATCAACAATTAGATCGCATCTCGAATGATGCAAATTGGCACTATGCCTTTGCTAGCTTTTTCTTGACTCTAGCGATCGCACTTCCCCAAATCTCCTCCTGGGTGGAATCTCAATATTTGGTCAAATCACTCCAAAACCTAATTGTTACAACTAACACAACTGACTTCAGGGATGCTCGAATAGCTTTCCCAACTGTCAAAAACGCTCCTGTAACAAGCGGATTTGGTTGGAGAATTCATCCAATTACCGGAGAACGCAGATTCCATACTGGTATCGATTTTGGTGCTGATTTGGGTACTCCAATTTATGCGGTTGATGCTGGTTCGGTTGAACTTGCTGGAGAAAAAGGAGGTTATGGGAACACCGTAGTAGTGAATCATAACGCTGGAAAATCAACGCTTTACGGTCATGCAAGCAAGCTTTACGTGAGAGAAGGACAGCAGGTTATAAAGGGACAGATGGTTGCAGCAGTAGGTAGTACCGGAATGTCTACTGCACCACATTTACATTTTGAAGTTCGAGTTAATGGTAAACCTGTTAACCCCCGTCCTTACTTGCAACAGTATTTAGCAGGTCGGTAATATGTTAGTGAAAATCTTCATTTCCGGATTAATTGGTGCTGCGAGTTCGGTTGCCATGAACTACGGAATTGCTTCTGTTCCATGCGGTTTAGTTTCTCCCGGTGCTGATAAAGTATGCTTTATTCGCGCTTTTACTAATTCTCTCGATAGTTGGAAATTCGGTTTTATTCTGGGTGGAATATTTGGATTAGTTTCTGGAGTTGATTATCGTCGTATGAAGAGTAGAATTCAACCCATTCATTTATCTTTGGCTTCTGTTTCCTGTTTGGGTATTTACTGTTTGTTAGGTTCTCAAAGTTTTGGATTTAACACTAATTCTCATCAGACTGATATTGGAGTAAGTTCTAAATATTCTCCGAGAATGCAAGCTTTTTTAGCAACTATTCGCTGGGCTGAAACTGGAAATAGTGGAACCGAAAGTTATCGAAAATTGGTGTTCAATGGCAATTTTAATGATTTCTCGACACACCCATTAATTAAACAATGTGCGCCAATTAATGGCAACCGAATTTGCTCGACTGCTGCTGGTGCTTATCAAATGTTGGATAAGTCTTGGTGGGATTTACAACCAAAGTTAAAGTTGGCTGATTTTTCACCCGTATCTCAGGACAGAATGGCTGTGGAATATATTCGGCGTAATCGTGCGATCGCAGACGTTGAATCAGGCAATTTTGATAAAGCTGCATGTAAAGTCGGTAAAATCTGGGCTTCATTTCCCTGCAATTCTTATAACCAAAATCCCAAAAGTATGGAGAAATTAAATAATTATTATCGACAGCAATTGTTAACTGTTGGAGGTTGAGAGTATGTCAAATTATGATAACGCCGAAATCACCTGTGCTGTTAATGCTCTCAAGTTACAAGGATTATCCAACCAGGAAATTCTAACAGAAGCAGAACAAGTATTCGATTTGAGTCAACAGCAATATGTTGTCGATATTCTTCAAGAATCTGACTTTGGTAGCAAAATTATTCGACCTATCAAGAGTTATGACCATAATTATTTATTTGAAATAATTTACCAAGCTGTAATTAGTGGGACTTCTGTTGAACAAATTATCGATGCTTGTTCGGAAGAACTAAACCTAGAAGATTTGGCTTTTTCTAAGTTGGCTTTGGAATATATTTTAACTAATCGATATATCAGTAAATATGAACGTGATGCTTTTATTATTGAACTATATCAACAATATCAAGAAATTAAATCTTACCAAGATTTAATTAAAATAGCTGAATCAACTAAAAACATTTACTTGAAACAACTTGTCTATAAAACAGCAGAATTGGTGGCAAAGAAAAATGGAGAAATTCCATCTCTATCCCTTGAGAAAGGTATTGCACAGAATAATGCGATTGCAAATACCGCTCAAAATACTACTTTGGTTCAAGAAAGTTTTAATTCCCAAGTGGGTAATACTTTGGTCGAAACCCTGAATGATTTTGGCATTACCTGTAGCTATATCGATACCAAAACTGGTCCCACCTTCAAACGTATCAAAATCAAGCTAGGGAAAGGGGTTAGCTTCAAAAAAGTTCAAGGACTTGGTAGCGACTTGGTTCAACAATTGGGGGAACAACTTGGATTTGATAACCCACCGATGATATCTGTTATACCCGGTGCTGTGGTGTTTGATATTCCCAGATGCGATCGCCAAATAGCAAACTTCTCAGATTATGTTGATTTGCAAAGTGAGATTGATATTAACCGTATCGTCATCCCCGCTGGTGTGGATGTCGATGGTAAGTATATCGAAATCTCCTTGTGCGATTCAAATGTTTACCACACTTTAGGAGGGGGAATGACTGGTGGTGGAAAAAGCCAGTTTGAAAAAGCGATGGTTCTGTATTTAGCACTGCGTTACCCTCCCAGCTTGGTAAAACTTGCCCTTAGTGATGTCAAACTGGTTTCCCTAACTTGCTTTAATGGACTTCCTCATCTTATTGCACCAGTTGCCGAGGATGCAGCTAGTACCCTGCAAATTTTCAATTATTTGGTTGCAGAAGAGGAACTTCGCTATCAAGAGTTTAAAAAAGTAGGGGTTGAAAATATTAACGAGTACAACCAAATGTTTTGCGATCGCCCCATGCCACGAATTATTTCGGTAACAGATGAGTGCTTTGATTTACTATCCGATAGCACCTACAAAGACCAAATCGAAATGGCTTTGATGAAATTACTTGCAAAAGCCGGTGCTGCGGGAATCAATATTTTCCTCTTTACCCAACGTCCCGATAAGGATGTGATTAAACCTTTGATTCGCTCAAATTGTTCGGGCAAGGTTGCTTTTATGGTGTCTCGTCCTGAAGATAGTGGGATTATTCTGGGTAATCCCGATGATGATCGCGCAGCAAGTTTATTGGGTGGTGGAGATATGCTGTATAAATCTCCCAAAGGTGTGATGCGTCTTCAGGGTTTATATTTGGGTACGAAAGCTGCTTTTAAAGGGTATTTAGATCAAGCAATGAGTGCGGGAAATAATAGTCCTTGTTGGGATTCTAAGTTGAACTTTTCGAGTTTTAATATTGAGCTTAAAGGTGAAACTTCTTCTAATAATCAAACTTTGCGGACAAAGTTAAATAAATTGACAACTGATTCACTAGTTAATAATAATCACTCGGAGGAGTTTTCTTTTAATATTACCATTGATGATTTAACTAAGTCTCAAATTTATTCACTCCACAGTCGAGGTTATGAACTACATCAAATAGTCCAGGAGGTATTTAATTTGTCCCGTGCTGATGGCAGAAAATATAAGCGAATTCGAGATATTATCGCTGAATTTATTGCTAATTTAGAGGAGGAAGATAATAATGATACTTGAACTTAGATTCAACATGCTTCCACCAGCTTTAAATGAGCAAATTGATTTAGCACGTTCGGATTGGAGAGCAAGTGCTGCTGTCAAGAAAACTTGGACTAATAAAGTTGCTAATTTAACTCAAAAAGTTGATTTTAGTTTTAATGATAAGGTGTGGATTGAATATCACTGGCATTTAAAAACCTTTGCCCGTGATAGTGATAATGTCTCCGCAGCTAGTAAATATATTTTAGATGGTTTGGTTGATGCTGGAATTATTCGTAATGACAATCTTATCATAATTCAATCTCCTGTGCCTCACTATTACTATCGAGCTAAAAGTGATGGAGTGATATTAAGGTTGTCTTCTGCTCCAGATTTCTTGTTAGAGAACTTTTATAAATTTACTCAATTAGGAATTAAAGATATGAATAATAATAAGAGACAGTTTTGATTTTAATATATGTTTAAAAACAACAACTAATACTTAGAGTTTATTTAATGGGTGATATTTCTATGGGTGGATTATTGCAGTAGCAATAAAGTAAGTTCAACTCTTACTATCACCATTGGGGATAAATGATTACCGATACTGAAAATATTCACACAGAATTCATTAAATTCTGCAACAGAATCAAGTAAGGTGTAGGTTAATTATTATCCTCAAATCCCAATTTGAAGCTGCTGGGGCAAGAGTAATTTCTGCTTTTGTTACCCGTATTAGAGAGGGATACTATGTTTAAGAGATTTTGTAGTCAAGCATTTGGAACAATTAATGTAGCAGTGGGATTTTCTTCTTTAGCTACAATTGTGGTTGGTGCTATAACAGTTTTCGGAAGTGCTGGTTTGCTTTGTCTTAATAAAGCTGGAGTTAAAACCGTACCAGAGAAACGCATTCAACAAACCTTACAACTGGGAATGGGTTTTACATTACTAGGAAGTGTTGGATTTGTATCTGCAACTGTAGCTGCTGCTTGTATTGCTTCGATTTCAGGTGCGGTTGATGGGGAGGAATCTGTAACTTCTAGTTATACTAATTCTGTGGTATTTGAGTCGAGTGAGAGTATCCCAACTCAGAATAATACTGATTCGTTATATCTCTATCAGATAATGCGAATTCTAGGTTGTCGTCACCTCGACAATAAGTTGATTGTTGGCAGAGTTGAAGATGAATCATCACGAAAGTTTGTTGTTTACGATTTGTTAGATTCTGATTCTCAAGATAGCTTGATGGAATTATTTGATCTTGGTTATGATGAGGAGAAGCTAATTGGTAAAGCTTTTTCATGCCAAAACCCAAATCCTAATCATGCAATTCGTGAATTTGTTGATTTCTATCGTCCTCAATTAGAGTTTAAATCTAGTTGTGAGGAGTTTTCTAGTTTTAATTTAGAAACATGTGTAGGATGTCGCAATTTTCATGGTGCAAATAAAATTGTTTGCGGTATGCATCCTTATGGATGGGAACAAGATGATAATTGTCCCGATTGGCAATCAAATCAACGTCGTCAAAGGGTTTATTTTCCATTTGAGCGTGAAGAAGTTATTTCCCAGTTAAATTGTAGTATTCAGCCAAATCAGGTTAGTTTACTTAAAAACGATGATGGGACTTTAACGCTTTGGGATGATCATACCAATCGTAGATTTCAGTTTTCGTGGTCTGGTGTTCTACTTAATGATTCTGATAAACTTCTAGAATTGGATGAATATGCTAGATTACTTGATTACATTCAATATTTTTCAGTCCGGACTGTAATTGAATTTGATTATTCATTAAAAGTTGATGAATTTGCTCAACAATTGCGGGGTATTGCTACCGTCGAGATTAGCGATTCTGGTATTAATGTCAGGGTTAATTATTGCCCGAAACTCAATATACATATTGAACGACAATACCGTTTTCGTTTTGATGGTATTCCTTTGTATCCTTATGAATCAATTGTGCCGCAATCACTCAAATATAATTACAATCTTGTGACTTTTATTGAATGGCTGAAAGTTAATCAAGCTAGGGTGAGGCTCTAACTCTCAATTTATCGAAATACCAAGGATTCGGTTTACTGCTAACTTAATTTATCTCTTTGAAACTACTGCAAAATCTCGAAAATTTAGTCTTACTACTACCTTTATGGTAGTAAGACTCTCTTGACTTCAGGATTGTCGGGATGATTTGTCTGATGCATTCAGTACGGGGAGGTATCTCCCCGCTACTGGGTGATATCTACAAATCACCCAATAATTATCTGGAGGAACTACAATGTTTGAATTTTTGTTTGATTGTTCGGCTTTTGAAATTTCTACTACCACTCAATTACTCAATAATATCTTGTTTCCGATTGTTTTGTTTCTGGTCATCTTTTGGTTGATGTGTGAGATTTTCTTGGTTGATGACAATTTGCCAATGGTAGATGAAGAATTTACCTCTGGTGTCATCAAAACTCAGATTGATGAAGATATTCTCAATCCAGCAGATGAATCAAACATTGATAAGTTGCTTGCTAATATGGCAGCAACAATTGATCAGAAACAAAGCAAAACTGCGCTGTTTGATATTGATAGAGAAAGTGAAAGCCTCAAAGCTTTGGGTGTGCGTCAACTGCGAGATTTCTGTAAAAATAGAAAAATCAAGGGTTACGCTGCTGTTTATAACCAAGGGGGAATAAATGGTTTAGTGGAGTTTTTGCTACAACAACAAATCTACGCTCGTGATATCGAGCAGCAAGTCAAGCATTTAGAAATATCGGCTTAGAGCGATTGAAAAGCCCTGGCACTTTGATTGGGATACACGAATAGTTATATATTGCGATCGCTGCGCTTGCCGTTGAGAAGACATCGCAGTTAAACACCAACAGCGTCAACAAAGCATGTCAAACTATTAATTACTGAAACACTCGGCAATTTCATCTGCTGAAACTGTCAGATAGCCAAAGTAGCTTGTAGGAGTGCATCATGGAAACAAACTATACATTCAAATTCAACTCTTCCACCGCCAGTGAAGCCCTGAAAGCTGGTTTATACCACCCAATCAACTTCTACGAAGCACGATTAGACCTATTCAACCTCTCAGTCATGGCAGACTATGATCAACTAATTTGCCTACCCACACTAACTGCCATCGACAAATACTGGTATCAAATTGAAACAGCCCGAAAAGTCCTCAGACAACTAGGTGGACGTGCATTACTAGCCGATGAAGTCGGATTGGGCAAAACCATTGAAGCTGGACTCATCATCGCCGAATACCTAGCTAGGGGTATGGTACAGTCCCTATTAGTCCTAACTCCCGCATCCCTAGTTTCCCAGTGGCAATCAGAATTAAGTGACAAATTTAACATCGCCACCATCACCACAGATAACCGTGACCCCCAACAACCAATAGAAGAATTTTGGACAGATAATCCCCGAATTGTCGCTTCATTAAACACAGCTAAATCTGCCAAACATTATCCCCACGTCACCAATCGCACTTGGGACTTAGTAATAGTTGATGAGGCACACCACCTGAAAAATCGTAGCACCCTCAACTGGAAACTCGTCAACGCCCTCAATAAGCGGTTTATCCTCATGCTCACCGCGACACCAGTACAGAACTCCCTTGTGGAACTGTTTAATCTCCTAACCCTCCTCAAACCAGGACTACTACAAACAGAAGCCGCTTTTAAAAAAGAATACGTCGATTCCAAAAATGGACGAGTCCCGAAAAATCCCGAAAAATTACGCTCCCTAATGCGGGAAGTCATGGTACGTAATACCCGCGCTTTAGTAGATGTCAAACTGCCCAAACGCTTTGCCACCACAATTACCGTTACCCCAGCAGCAGGTGAGGAGAAACTTTACCAGGACTTGAGTGAGTACCTACGTGTTGCAGCAGACAAATTAGATAGACTTTCCCGAACCAATTTGCTGATGCGTGCTGGTTCATCCCCTGGTGCTTTGGCTGACTCCCTCAAACAACTAAGCAAACGCTTACCTGATGAAGAATTAAAGTCCTTAGCAAAACGAGCATCCCAAGTTAAGCAGGTGGAAAAATCAAAAGCCTTGGTAGAAATGCTCTCTAAATCTTCCCAAAAAACCTTAGTCTTTACAACCCATAAAGCAACCAGTACCTATTTAGCCCAAACCCTACAAGCTGCACATATCCCCTTTGCAGAATTTACTGGTGGGATGTCCCTAAAACAAAAAGATGAGGCTATAGCGGCATTTCGGGATGATGTTTCTGTACTCTTAGCATCGGAAACAGGGGGAGAGGGACGTAACATCCAATTTGCCAATGCGATTGTTAATTATGACCTACCCTGGAACCCGATGAAAATAGAGCAGCGTATTGGACGTATTCATCGCATCGGACAAACCCAGGATGTTTTTATTTTTAACTTTTGTCTCAAAGGCAGTATCGAAGAATATATTCTGCGGATATTGCACGATAAAATTAATATGTTTGAACTGGTAGTGGGAGAGATTGAAACCATTTTGGGGAATGTGGATGATGAATTTGACTTTAGTGAAATTGTCATGGATATCTGGCTGAAGCATCAAGTCAAACCAGAATTAGATACAGCATTTGAGCAATTGGCAGATAATTTATTGAACGCCAAAAACCAATATCAGCAGGTTCAAGAACTGGATGAACAGATTTTTGGCGAAGATTTTGAAGCTTAATCAATTGATTTAATTAGACAAGTAAGTCGGCAGAAATAAACAGAATGTAAACTTTAAACCCTTATTCCTACTGCCTACTGCCCACTGCCTACTGCCTTCTCCTAATTACAATTTTCAACGTCAACCTACTTATGATTTCAGATCCAATTATTGCTACATTAGAAAAAATTATTTCTCTACATGACTCAATTGCAGAACCTGCTGGTGAACACATTTTAAATGCATTATTAACAAAAAATATCGCATCCCTACTTTCCCTTTCCGAGGAAGTTACTTTTGCAACTATTGCAGATGTCCCTCAAAGCGTTTTCGTTACCTATCATTCAGAAGTCTTAAATAAGTTATCTGAGCTTTTAGCTACTAAAGGACTGATTAGTACCTTGGGGATTAAATTTGATGGTTATTTAAAAACTACGGGATTTGAAAAGAGTATAGCAGAGAGATTCGTAGTTCAAAATGGTTTAATGCGTTTTATAGATGCGAAACCAGAAATCACTCGCTATATCCTGTGTAATGTGGCTTACACGGCGAATGCCGAGGAAAAAAGGATTGGTTTAGTTTCGTTTATGATCAATGAACTAACAGGAGTAACACCAGTAGAAATTGGGGATGCTTTGTTTTGGGAGTCTGACAGAATTGATGTGGAGCATCAAGAAAGTCTATTATCTATACCTTTTAATGAGTTGTTGATGTTAATTGAGCATCAAAGTAAAATATTGATTGGAAAATCTTTAGAGAATTGGCAGGCTAAACTAATTAGAGCTAGAGCTAGGGATGAAGAAAGATTGAAGGATTATTATAATACTATTAGCTCAGAAATTCGCCACAAGATTGAGTTAAAACATTTGAGTGATGATGAAAAAGATAAGGAATTAGCCAGAATTGAAGCGACTAATAGAGAGTTAGAAAGAAAATTATTAGATATCCAAGAACGTTATGCAATGAGTGTCGAAGCTTCCTTGCACAGTGCAATGATTATCAATTTACCTACGGTACATATTCAGTGTGAGTTGCAAAGAAAGAAGGCAAGACGAACTGTAACGGTAGTTTGGAATCCGTTTAGTAAAATTATTGAGCCGCTTCGTTGTGAATTATCTGGAGAACCTGTTTATGATTTTTATTTAGATGATGTGGAAGCTAAAATTATCTCATCGACAGTTTGGAGAAAGTAATTGGTGGAACTTTTCGAGGAGGAAGATAAAAATGATACTTTAACTGAGATTCAATCTACTTCCTCCAAGACTCTGCATGGGAACAAAATTGCGATATTTATTTACACAATTTACACAGAAGCACTCAACTGTTCTTCAGAAACCCAAGCTCCATGAAAACCGTAAGGGACACGTTGGGGAATTAAAACCCGCGCTACAGGTTCGGCATTGATATCTTGAGCATTAACTATCACGAGTTCAGATGTATCTTCTTTGCTATCGTAAACAAAAGTGATCAGCCAACCTTCATCTTCTGATGTCGCATTGGGAAAAGGTACAAAAACAGCTTCACCACCATAACGTCCTTGCCCAAATTCGTGGGTTTGAGACTTGCCATTATCATGGTCATATTTAATTAAACCATCGAACAAAGGCATGGAACCCTGTGCAATTTTGCCCACGTAACCATATCGGGTTTGTCTTCCTAAGAAATTTTCATTTACACGAGGGAATTCCGCAGGTACATCATCTAACATTTGTTCGCGTACTTCCCCTGTGATGAGATGAAAACGCCATTGATGTAAGCGGGGAATATCTCCATCTGGGTCAGATTGTGTATCTTTAGTACTTAAAACGTTAGTAGAACTCATCCTACAGCCAATTAGCACTACTTCATCACCTTCTTCGTAGGCATTGAGGGTATGGAAGACATAACAAGCAGGACTTTCAAACCAGCGAATATTACTGTTATCGCCATGACGTGGGACAATACCAAAACGACTGGAGCGATCGCGCTCAAACATCATCATTGGTTCTCCCTTTTGCGCCCGTTGGGGGCTAAGAGTCAAGGGCAAATCCATAAAAATTGTATAATTTTCGGTGATGGCGAAATCATGCATAATCACTCCCATCGGTAAATCAATCGGTACTGTTCGCAATAATTCCCCCGACGCAGAAACTACACTATATTGCAAATATGGCGGTGCAAAGGAGTAGCCAAAAAACATCATCTCACCCGTTACCGGGTCTACCTTGGGATGTGCTGTAAAAGCTGATTTTAGCTGACTATTATAAGTATATTCACCAATTGTATCTAAATTGGGAATCTGAATGTGGTGAGGCGCACCACCTTCCCACAGCGCCAAAAATTGACCAGCGTGCCAAATTAAAGCAGTATTTGCAGCATTTTTGTAGAAACCGTGGGGATTATTTTGCTGTGGCGGTTCTAACATCCCACTCCAAACAGCTAATCCCGCTTCCCGTTCAATTTTCCATCCTTTTGTTTGCACATAACGATTGCGATAAGTCGCTTTACCGTTGCTAATTCGCACACCATGCAACATTCCATCCCCATCAAACCAATGATATTGTCCGATGGGTGTCCATTGCGGATTGGGACCATTTCGCACGAACATACCCGATAAGTCGGGAGGTATTTCCCCAATGACTTTGAGAGTGTCAGTGGTGATTTCTTTGTCTACTGGTGCAAAGTTTCCATCAAGATAGGGATTGATTGATGTTGTAACCATTTGTGATGATATGTAAATATACTGTTAGCACTTTATTGGATTATATATAAACTTAGCCAGAGGACATAATTTAATGGCTGTAGAGCATATCAATAGAAAAGGTCAAAAATACTATCTCCATCAAGGTACTACTAAAACTGGAAAACCAAAATACTTCTTTTCTCAGAAAAGCGAAGGAACTTTGGTTCAAACAATACCGGATGGTTTTGAAGTCTATGAAAATCCTAACGCTCAGGTTTTCCTACAAAGAATCCAACCTAAAATTATTACCCTAGACGAAATTGCAACTGTAGAGAAAGGAATTCAAAAATTCTCCCACTTACATTACTGCAAAATAGATGTAAAAAAGGACACGATATATGTCTATACCCCGAACCAAAATGTAAATAATCTATCAAAGCTTTATTCATCTTTTTCCACAGCTAACCCAGTAGATATAGAAACTACAATCGCTCGCTCTATTTCATACTCATCAATGCTAAGATTTATTCTCTATAATGAGCAGAAACGAATATTTACAGCGCAAAGATTTTGTTTTTTAGGTTCTATCGACGACTGGATAGGAATCGGATATCCAGATACTCTTCCAACACTTGTCGAGAAATACATGCAACATTTAGAAAAAGATTCTTTTTACGAATTACATTAAATTTGCTAAACGAGTAAATATTGCTTTTTTTTGAGCAGCAATCAAAGCTATCCTCAAATCGTTTTATCCTAGACAATATAATTATTTGGGGTGTGAAATGTCTGGCATAAATCTGAGTGAATCCATAATTCGTCACAACACAAACTCCAAGTCATTTCAACGAGGTGAGATATGCTACCGCGATGGCTCAGTGTTATCTGTTACCCAACGGGGAGAAGAAATTCAAGCTGAAGTTCAAGGAAGCGAACAACAGCCTTACCGCTGACTGCCTGACAGATTTGTTTGAAAAGCAGTCAAACCCAGGAATTAAAGGAGTAAATTCGAGAAAAGCATATTCCGAGATTGTCATCTTGACGAGCTTTATTGGAGGCAAAACTTGGTTGAGGATCTTGTGATAACAAAGGAATTGGGGTGAGTAATTGTCGTCCCTTGTGAATAACACCTTTGAGCCAGCGCAAACCAATCTTGAGATAACTTAAACCACGATTCCAGTGGGGGTCAACACAAGTACGTAAACCAGCAATTTGTACAGCCATGCCGTGGGTTGTACTGTAAAGTAAAGCTAAGGCGGCAATCAAATACAATCTCTCCAAAGATTCGGCATCACGAATGCGAGAATCTTCGAGTTCAAATGCACCTGATTTACTGTCCAGAAATAGTTCCTCTACGCAGAACCTCAAAGCATACTCATGCAATGTTTTTAAAGCTGGCTCTTCGTCTGTAACAACTGCCCAATGCTCGGATACCACTTCTGGATAGGCGACTACCAAATTACAGCGAATTAGGCAATCTTGCCACAGTCCAACGTTACGATAAAAAGCTGCTTGTCCTCGATTTGGATAAATTGATTTTACATGTGTTGGGTAACGTCTAACTCCATGCAAGCATGTATCACTTGGGATACGTATACAGTAATGCCAATTGCTTTTTTGCAACCAACTCAAGAAATCATGATTTGCAAAGCCCCTATCTGCAAGTATCATAATATCGGAATCACGGCGTAGTAACCACCTAGCTTTACGTAGCATCACCTCGTATTCCTTAAATGCAACCGTTGCACTGTTATGTTCCAATACTCTCCACAATAAAGGGATTGCTCGCCCACAACACACCACTGAGATGTGAATCATGCAGAAACGATTCCAAAGCATAGTTGTATCTAATGCCAAATACAATCGATGTTTTTCCCAGTCTTTGAGTGCCAACAATGCCAATGGCAAGTATATTTTTTCAACGTTAATCCTTATATTTTCAAGGAATCTATGCCACCTGCGCTCGTAGCTTTGAGCTTGTTTGGCATAACTGTCTACATATGGTTCCCATGCGCTCAAACTTAACTGACCACTACATATCAGCCCATTAATCATCCAAGCAAGAGTTTTTAAATGACGCAAATCACGGTAGGTACTGTATTGACGTAAGTATCCTAATACCTGACTATAAAGTTGGGTTGAGTTTGACATGGTATTTTTTGGTAGAAGTCTGGTAACTTTACCATCTCATGTCTCTCGACCTTTTTTACTAAAATCCTTGATTTTGCTAGGCTTTTCAGAGTTCTGTCAGGCAGTCAGGATTGACAGAGGTTAACTGTAAAGCAGAATTAAATAATATTATCAAACAATACGAACAGAGGCTTAGTTCACCTAGACCCAATCCCAACGAAGAATTCGAGCGGTTGCTGCCGACTTGCAAACCTGGTGGTAGTCGATTTCAAAATCAGAATTATAAAACCTTTTTTGCTGGTAAAGATTTGCTTTATGGGATGCGGGAAGAACTTTCTCGATTTGGATTTCAATCCCCAGTTGTGTTTCGTGACAGTATCCTTAAAGGAATCGAGGAAACAGTTGAAGATGTTTGGATGTGGCTACCTGAGTGGAATTCCTTGCGGGAATTATTATTGAGATAGATGTTATTAATACTCTTATTTTCGGGTCATCGCTTTGCTGTGCCAGTTCCATTAATTCTTTAACCCACTTAAATATATGTAAGAGAGATCGCAATATCATCAATTAAAGGCTGATATTGAGAACTGGAAAAGGGGCGAGAATCTTCTGTGCAAACAGCAGTCATGCAGCATAAGAGCCGACATTGCAATGGTGTTAGAGCTTTCTACATCAAAGCAGAAAAAGTATGCCGGAAATTAACTTTAACTTGAGGCTGAACAATCAAGCCATTTGCGTGCGATCGCCAATATATTATAAAAATCAGTCAAAATTTGAAGATGAACCTGGAGAGTGATGGGAAATATAGTATTTCGTCAACACATAGTTGGTCGCATCACAAATTCTATGTTGTTGCCGTTTTGAACCTGGCGATTGGAAATTCGAGCGGCATCAAGCGCACCTTCAGCACAAGGAACACGGAGAAATGCTTCCGGATCGTTGTTTGCCCACCAAACACGAATTCGGCAACCAAGGCGATCGCTGTCTGTTAGAACCTTACTGAAAGCACAGACTTGTAGTATCTCTAATCCACAGAGCATCATCTGGGCTTCACTCTCGGCTTCACATACAATCTCGTGAGAAGTCCCAGTCTTTCCATCGTCCCAGAAGAAGAGAGGTTGCCCATCGATGGCAGTGAGTAGCCCAGCTAGACTGCTGACGTAATCCTGTGCAGTCTCGATCGGTACAATAATTCCGCGTGCTATGGGAAGAGCACAACAACCTTCGCCAGAAATTACGACAAAATAGCTCATCTGACCCAACTATTTCTTATTTACAAGTATTTTAGTCATAATATCAAGAGATTTCGCAGATATCGTCAATATCCAAAGAAACGGAATAAAACAGGTGGATTTCAGGATTTCGCTTAGTTTGGGAAGCCAAGTTTGTTCGTTTTCTATGAGTTTAGCTGCAACTTGACGACAGGGAAGTCGGATCGATAAATCCTCACCTAATCGAAATATGGCATTATCCCAACCCGCATCAACCAGATGAATCGGTAAGTGTGCTAAATCGGGGTGTTCTTCCTGCAATAAAACAGTCACGAGGGATACATCAATTCCTACGAACGATATTGGCGTTCCTAACTGTTGCATATTTTTGATTAAGTTTCGTAATCTTCATCATCAAGCTCTGCAAGCCCAGTAATTATAACAGGTGGGCGATCGGAGAATTTGACAACCAGTTCAAGCTCACCTCCCATTGCATTCAAATAGCCCCGTAGAGTTGAAAGCAGAAGATCGGTACGCTTTTCCAGCTTTGAGATACTATCCTGACGAATCCCCAATAATTCTCCCATCCGCTCTTGGGTAAGTTCTCTTGCTTTTCTTACATCCTGAAGTGTCATATATTCAGCAATTAACTCAGCTGCCCGTGCTTCGATTTTTTGAACGCGATCGCGTGGCAGATTTTGCATTATTTCATTGAGATTCTTTGCCATCACCAATACTCCTTATTCTTGCAATCGACTTAAATGTTCCCCAAATCGTTTATCAGCTTTTGCGATAAGTTGTTTATAAAATCGCTTTTGGCTAGTTCCTGCTTTATCTCCAGCCACGAGTAAAATTCCTTGACGCTTTAGGTCAAAAGCAAAAGCTACTCGCCATACTCCACCTGCCGCTTTAAACCGAAGTTCCTTCACATTGTCATACGAAGAACTATTGAGTGTATCAGCGTGAGGTCTTTTAAGATGTGGACTCTCGCATTCAAGTAATTTTGCATAAGCCAGCAATTCATCTTGAGCTTCTTGAGGAAGTTCATAGAACTCAGGCTCAAATTCTTCATGAAATAAAACTTCCCACGCCATACTGTAATATTATGACTTCAAAGCCATATGGATTCAAGTCCATTTTAAATCTTTTAGTGACATTTTCAGCGTTTAAGTGCCGAGACCAGAGGAGTAAAGGAGGACTAATTTTGGTCAAATTGAGTTTGGGGGTAAATTGGGGGTAAAGGTTTTTGTAAACCGTGAAACTACTGATATAAGTGTATTGAAGCCGGACTGAAAATCCTCGTGTCACGAGTTCAAGTCTCGTTCCTGGCATAACCATCGAAACCCCTGAAACACATAGCTTTCAGGGGTTTTAATTTCAACCAAAACCCCATTCCAGCCATTCTAGGGGTACAAATTTGGTGCAAGAATATGACGACGTTGGACATTTTTGGACATGTTTGGACTATTTATTGGGGTAAAGTTGGGGTAAATCAGAGCGCGCTGATTTCAATGTTTTCAAGGTGCGGGGGTAACTTGCTAGCAGTTTCCCTGTGTCTTGGCTTGAATTTCAGGAGTCACCTGTGAGTTCGCAACGCAAAGCCTCTAAGGGTACTGTTCAAATCAAAACCTCGAACGATCGCCTGCAATTAGTTTTCAGTTTTGGGGGTAAACGGCATTATCTCTCAACCGGGTTTACCGATACCAAAGCCAACCGCAAGCTGGCTGAAATGAAGTCTCGGCAAATCGAGTTGGATATTCTCTGCAACAATTTCGATGTGACGTTGGAAAGGTACAAACCCCAATCCCAGCAGGTTGTGTTTACACCATCAGTTACACCAGTTGTTGAGAGTTATGCTTCTCTAGCGGATTTGTGGGACAGTTACACCGAATATAAGCGATCGAGTTTATCGCCCAGCACTTTGGCGAAGGATTACCATAAAATTTATCGCTGTATTAATGTTCACCTCCCGGTGAAAACTTTAGATAAAGCGATCGCAATTCGAGATTGGTTGATTGCCAATAAAAGTCCGTTATCTTCCAAAAAAATCCTGACTCAATTTTCGGCTTGTTGTAACCCACATTCCGCACTTCAATTTGAAGTACAAAAAGATTACAAGTAAGGAAAAAGTAAAAAGTCAGGATGATGAAGAAATAGAATGCTGAATGAATATACTTTTAAAAATAAATAATCAAAGACAAAAAGATTGACCCATAAAATAGATTACGTAAGCACTAAAAATTTGAGGAGCAATTACTGCTCCTTGAAATTTCAATAAATTTTTATTTCCTGTCCAAATCTTGTTTAAGTTAAGAAAGTAAATAATATTTTTGACAAGATGAGGGCAGACAACTCAAAATAAAATGACGTTCTGATGTTAAATTAACAATTTGATTAAGACCATCTAACATTAAAAAATGAATTCCTTGAAAACATTGAAATACCCATCTTAATGTCGGAGATAAAGTTAGTTTTCCTAATTGATTCTTGATTCCGATTTTGATTCTTTTTAAGCTATTTCTCAGTTCCCTTTGACCAAGGTTATAGACTAGCAAACATAAAGACATTAAAAATAGCATAGTTTCGATTCTTTCAGGGTTTTCAAGAAAAAAACTATCTGCAAAAAACAAGGGGTCTTTTAGAAATCTAAATCCTCGTTCACAAGACTGTTGATTTTTATAAGTCGTAATAATTTCTTCTGGTTTTAATTTATCGTCGTCATTAACTAGGTTAGTTGCTAAAATAAACCTTCCAGCTTCCTTTCTTTGTATTTCTATTTCTTCGGGTTTTTCATAACTTACTCCTTCCATTTTATAAATAGTTTTATTATTTTTTGATTTACTTTCAATAAAATTAGCTTCTTTAATTTCATGGAATTTTAGCTTTTTATTGATACCTTTTAGTTTATATCGTGCTTGCTCTGGAGTTTCAAAATCTTCTCTTTTTAACTCTTTAAGCAACTTTTCAACTTTATCTTTTTCTTTTATTAGCTTTTTATCTAGCTTTTCTAAATCGCTATCTTTTCTTTTTTGACTTTCTACTATTAGCCAAATTTGTTTAATACCACCATAATTAACTATTTCTTCTTTCCACTTGTATCCGTCTAAATCTTGATATGTCTTTTTCTTCTTTTCTTCCGTTTCTATCTCCTTTTCTTCTGTTTCTATCTCCTCTATCTCTTCCATCTCCTCTGTATTTACAGACTGAACTAATTCTTGTGCTTTCTTAATCGTCATCGGCACTCGACTTATCCATTTTAAATTCTCAATTAATTTGAGATTCTCTTGGCTATATAATGCGCTGTCACAGACCATAATACTGTCAAAAACTATTTGTTTTTTAAATTCTATTAAGATTTTTCCAAATACTGCTTTATCTGCTTCGTTCCCATCTCCTGCTCTCATTAATAATGGTATATCTCCATCACTACTCGTGATTAAATCTAAAACACATTGCTTTAAATCTGGTCTATGGTCACGAGAATATCCTTTGGTTATGAATATTGGTCTTTCTTTAGTGATTTCTTCTTCTTTTTCTTGATTCATTTCTCTTTTATACTTCCCGTGTAAATGAAATGAAGTTGCATCTAAATGTGAGTATTTTGTATCTATTTTAAATTTCTTAATTACTGATAGGACAATTTCTATAAATAAATTATTCAATCCATATTTATATAAATCATCCATGACTCTTCCAATTTTATCGTCGTTGAGATAATTACTTTCTACACCTTCTCCCAATAATAATTCAATTGCTTTATCATCAAAAAACTGCTTGAATAAATATAAAGGTCTTGATACAAATCCTAATCCATTGATTAAAACAGCTTTTACCAATACTCCTGCTGTAATCTTCTCACGGGAGTCTACTCCTAATTTGGAATTAATTGTTTCAACTATTCCTATTTCATCAATTAGCCCAGCTACTATTCCGAGATGATCTATATTTTTAATTTCTGCAATTGAAGTTGGTGACATTTTTACCTCTCAAATATTTTTGAGTTTTTTTAATTGTCTCACTTTTGCTATCTAAGTAATTTGGCACGATAAAACAATATATATTAACTTTTCTCAAAAGCTTGAAACCAGTATTAATCGCCTACGCAATTTTCTGTATACTTAATAACCTTTGGCTGATTCTTAATACTGTCTTACTTGAATTTTACGAGTATTTTTATTTACTCGTGCCAGAGAGTTCTAATGTAGCATAAAATGCTACATTCTGAAGTGCGGAATGTGGGTTGTAATTGGGCTGTGAAATCTCAATTGATTGATGATAATCCGTTTGAGGATATGGCAAGTGATATTAAATTGCCGAAGGGTGATGCTGAGGAGACGGATATTAATCCTTTTTCTTTGGAGGAACGCGATCGCATCATCCGAGCATTCAAGGAAAATCGTTATTACAAATACTACGCACCGTTGATTGAATTTCTTTTCATCACAGGTTGCCGACCATCAGAAGCTGTGGCTTTGCAGTGGAAGCATATTGTGTTGGACTTTACGATGATTCGGTTTGAGCAAGCGGTGGTGGTTTCCCAGTCGGGATTGACTTGTAAACCAGGTTTGAAGACGCAGAAAAAGCGAATTTTTCCAATTAATAATCGTTTGGCTGGATTGTTAAAATCCATCCAACCCGTTGATGTGTCGGGTGAAGCAAAGGTGTTTCCATCACCTGAAGGTAAGTGGATAGATATGCATAACCTCAGTGGACGAGCTTGGAAGGTTGTAGTGCAAAGCCTTGATGGTGTTGAGTACAGAAAACTTTACCAAACTCGCCATACATTTATTACGATGGCTTTGAAGAATGGGGTGGATGTGAAGGATGTGGCAACGATGGTGGGTAATTCACCAGAGATTATTTACCGCCATTATGCGGGGCAAAGTCGGGAGCTTTTCTTGCCGGAGTTTTAGGGTTTGGGGAGAGCGAAAGCCCGTAGAAGTTACTGACTTTTCCCGTCAGTCCGCTTCAGTAGTTGCTGGTAATGAGTCTGATGGAAAATAGCTTTGCAGATAGTTTAAGGTGAACCGTTTCGTTTCTGCCACCAGACGCTGCCGTAACCGTATTTCTTGACTAAGAGATAGCCACAGTAACATGCCGATAGCTTTTACCAACACAAAGGCGATCGCTTCATAATCCGCAGGTTCTAAGGTTGAATCGCGTTGAGATAAGGATGTTAGCAAATCCTGAATTAGTTGAGCATCGGCAGCCTCTTCGATTTCCTCCAATTCAGGTATCGTCCCCTGAACCTCCATGAAAATAGCGTGGTAGCCTGGATTATCAGTAAAAAATTGATCGGCTGTATCAATCAATTTTTCCACGTAAGTAGATAGGGGAAGTTTTGCCAACTCAACCCCATCGAAGGCTGCAAACTTTTGATGTAGTAGTTCCCCATAGCGCAAGGCAATGGCTTTGAGAATGGCTGTCTTGTCTGGGAAAAATTGGTAGAGCGAGCCAATCGGCACCTGAGCGCGTGTGGCGATCGCATTGGTCGTTGTCGCGGTGTAACCCTCAACAATAAACAGTTCTTCTGCCACATCTAAAATTCTGCTCACCCGTTCCTGACTGCGGGCTTGACGGGGCTTGCGTCGCATTC
This sequence comes from Calothrix sp. PCC 6303, assembly GCF_000317435.1. Lineage (NCBI taxonomy): Bacteria > Bacillati > Cyanobacteriota > Cyanophyceae > Nostocales > Calotrichaceae > Calothrix > Calothrix sp. PCC 6303. The sequence continues at coordinate 2,890,922 of NC_019751.1, read as the reverse complement.
CAGAAGAGCTTGATGAACTTTCTGCCATTATTTAATCTCTACCTCAAAAAAAAGATGAATAATCCTCACATTTAGTTTGACAAAACATGAGATATGCTCATATTATTAATACATGAGTAACACTCATATATTAATCTAATTTGTCCCAGAGAGTCTTGCTATGAGCCAGAATCCCCTGAGTTTGAAGAAGTCAGAGGAAGCCCCGTCGTTTTTGGGCAGGGTATTTTCCACTCGCCCGAAAGCAAGTATACGCCCTCATTATCTTCTTCGATGCAGCTACTTCGGGTTTCGTTTTATACGCTATCAGGTTTCTCCCTGGTTGACGTTAGTCTTTGCTCCTTTCCACTTACTTTTGTATAGAGTGCTAAATGACTTGCTTTGGTAGCAACATCTAGCTGTACCTGATTGCGTTCAATTAATGATTTTTTGGAGATATTTATGATGCAATTTAATCCCAATCCATCTGCTAACCTTGACGTTCAACGGCAGATACAATATCCAGTAGGCAATGGTTTCAAGTCATTTTTTGCACGAGCAATCATTTTTAAGTCATTCGTTTCTATGCTGTTAGGGGACAATAGTCTGCAAACGGTAGGCGACATGGTGGACGGGTTATTACAAACCCCTGCCTACGATTTGACTGCCCAACACTTAAAACAATATCCGGCTTGTGCAGCGTTGATATGCGATCGCTATATTCCCCCAGCCCATGATCTTGAAGCATTACTCACCTATCCCCAAGATTCCTTGGGCTACATCTATGCAGCCACAATGAAGAAAGCGGGTTTTGACCCTAATCTCCATGCGGGAATGGCGGCAGAATCCGATGCCCACTATGTCGAACTACGACTAAGCCAAACCCACGATATCTGGCATATCATCACTAGACACGTCCTAAAACTCGCAAGCTAATATTTACAAGGCTTTGAGACCAAATCTTGTAGACTCTTGGACAACGTAGTAATAAGCATTTGAGATAGTTACCGATAGTTTAGAGCATAAATGTAGAATAGCGTCATTTATGCAAACACTATTTTTTATTCATGTTAATAGTTCATAAAATTAAAGTTCCTATTCGCAATCGAACCAGTCCACATACAGTTAAAATTATTTCATTATAAACGTCAGAATTCAGCCTAAATCTTTGAGATGCTATTTGAAATATTTTAACTATTCTTATTAAATGTTCTACGAATATACGTTGACTCGATAAAATCTTATTTTCTGTTTTTTGTTCTTCACTTAATTCTTGTTTCTTTTTTTTCTTATAAGGAGTCGTAATATTTTTACCACCTTGGTATCCTTTATCTCCTTGAAAGTTTTGCTGTTCATTAAATAGGGCTTGCTGATTAAAGATGAAACCCTTGTAGAAACAGTGATTGAGGTCGATAGGTAGGTAAAAAGTGCAAGAAAATCAGGTAAAATGGCTCAAAACCCTAACATCGGCATAAAAAATGTATAGAAAAATTGAGAACCCACCCACCCCAATAGAAAAGTTTGAATTGCCATTTGAGGGGCAATTGGCAGAGGATAATAGGTGGGTAATTATGGCTAATTTCATTCCTTGGTCAGAATTTGAAGATGAATATGCCCAACAATTTAGGATTGAAATGGGGGCACCGGCAAAGTCATTTCGGACAGCTATCAGAGCTTTAATAATCAAGGAGAGATTGGGATTAAGCGATAGAGAGACAGTAGAACAAATAAGAGAGAATCCTTATTTACAGTATTTTATAGGGTTGAATAAGTATAGCAATGAAGCACCATTTGAAGCGTCGATGCTAGTTCATTTTAGACAAAGAATAGATATAGAATTAGTTAATAGAATGAATCAGAGTATGGTCAAAAATAGTCGAGAAGAAGAAAGTGAAGAAGCAAATGAAAAAAAGTTATTATTCTTGGAGGAGAAGAAGAAATAAATGAAGAAAGAAATCAAGGTAAATTAAAATTAGATGCAACCTGTATACCAGCAGATATTAAATATCCGACAGATTTAGGATTATTGAACGAGGCGAGAGAGCAAACAGAAGAAATAATAGATATTCTGTATGAAGAATTAGATGACAACGAAAATAAAAAACCCAGAACTTACAGAAATACAGCTAGAAAAGAATATCTCGACGTAGCGAAAAAACGACGACCATCGAAAAAACAAAGAAGAAAAGCAGTAAAGAAACAACTAGGATACCTGAAAAGAAACTTAGCACATATAGATAGATTAATAGCAGTCGGAGCCAAGCTAGAGTGGTTAAGTAGCCAAAAATATAAAATACTATTAGTGGTAAATCAAGTATACCGACAACAGTTATTCATGTATGAAAATAGTCTTTCTCGTGTTGACGATAGAATCGTGAGTTTAACACAACCTCATGTCCGTCCAATTGTAAGGGGAAAAGCTGGTTCATCAGTGGAATTTGGAGCCAAGTTATCAGCTAGTTGTTACGAAGAATATGTATTTTTAGACCGGATTAGTTGGGATAATTTTAATGAATCAGATGATTTAAAAGAACAAGTAGAAGCATTTAAAGCTGCAACAGGATACTATCCAGAATCAGTGCATGTAGATCAGATTTATCGAAACAAAGAGAATAGAAAATGGTGTAAAGAAAGAGGAATCAGAATTAGTGGTCCAGCATTAGGACGACCAGCAAAAAATATTAGTACAGAAACTAAAAAGCAGGCACAATTAGATGAGAGAGACCGTAATTGTATTGAAGGAAAGTTTGGAGAAGCAAAAAGAAGATATAGCCTTGCTCGATTGATGACCAAACTTTCTAATACTTCAGAAACAGCCATTGCTATAACTTTTCTAGTCATGAATCTTGGAGCATTACTGCGGCGGATTATTATGACTTTTTTTTGTATCTATTTTAGGAAATACTGCATTTACCCTGTTTTTAGATTTGGATGATTAGAAAATATTATATTTACTCAAATTAGTTCATATAATGAATTATATTTTCACTTACAAGCATTGTTAACTGATTCTTGGTCTGGCTTAAATAGGACTTTTTCAGCAAGCCCTATTTATAACAGCAGGCATGACTATGTTGTTTACAACTCTCGTTTCGTTACTGAGTCAAACTAGCGATCGCTCTTGATGAGTTTTGTATGATTAACTTAATTTGCTAGCTAATGCTTGGACGCTTTATTTGGAAGGTATTTGAACTGGAAAATACGAAAGTCCGCTATGCGAATCGCACAGTTACAAAAACCTTTAACTTGGTAGTGATTCTAAAGGTTTGAAAGCGATCGCATCAGCATCCCCAATCCCCAATGTCTTTAAAATGAGTTTGGTAATATGTTCAGGATAATCAGGCTGTGTATGCCCTTCGAGAATACTACGCATAGCCATCAGTCCCGTTCCCAAAATTAAATCAATTGCAGCCTTTTCGTTATCAACTTGAAAACGCTTCAACCTGATACCAGCCTGCAAATCCGTCATCACTCCCCTTTCAATTGTTTCACTCAATGGAGCTGCCACCAATCCAATTCGGACAATCACCCATCCCCAAGTGGAATCCCGAATTGCCTGATGCAAAAATTGGCGAATTGCGATCGCCATCCTTTCGGCAGGGTCATCAATCATAGCGTACTGCGCCCAAATCTTCTGATTCATATCATCACTCAGGGATGCAGCAACAGCTTTAAGCACATCCTCCCTTGTTTGGAAGTAGTTATAAAAAGTACCCCTCGCCACTGCTGCTTCAGCAATGATGTCGTCAATAGTAACGGCATCTGCTTCTTTTCGAGCAAATACCCGATAGGCTGCCTCAATTAGACTCCTTCTCGTCCGTTCCCGTTTTTCTAAACCAATTGATGCTCGACGCGATGGCTCCATATTCTGGGATGAAAATAGCTACGAATTTATCATAACTTCAATTGACGTTTTTATCAAAATGACGTTAACATCAAACTGACATTTATGTCATTGTACTTCCTCTGAGAGTGCAAAACCAATTACATGATCGATCAACTTTAACGTCCAAAAGGAGCGTCACCTATGCGTATTGCGATTATAGCTTTGGGAAGTCGAGGGGATGTTCAGCCTTATATTGCTTTGGGAAGGGGTTTAAAACAAGCTGGTTATACCGTGCGATTGGCGACTCATGAAAACTTTGAAGAGTTGGTTAGTTCCCATGATTTGGAGTTCTATCCAGTTCAGGGTAACGTGCAAGAAATTATTGAAACCAAAGAAATGCGAGAGCTTTTGGAGAAAGGGAATTTTCTTGCAATTACATCCCACACCGCAAAACTAGCCCAGGATGCAGCAATTCATTGGGCGAACGATGGTTTAGTTGCCTGCCAGGGAATGGATTTATTGCTTGTAGGTGTTGGAGGACAGAACATCGCCCTTGCCCTGGCTGAAAAATTAGATTTGCCATTGGTTCAAGCCTATGTTTTTCCCTTTACACCAACAAAAGCATTTCCCAGTGTGCTTTTTCCCCAGTTCATATCCAAGCTCGGAGGATTCTTTAATCGTTTGTCCCATCATTTAACTAGACAGCTAATGTGGCAGGGATTTCGGTCAGCCGATCGCTTGATGCGGGAGAAAGTGCTTGGCTTAAAAGCGGCTCCATTTTGGGGGCTATACAACTGCGATCGCCTGCATCAATATCCAATTCTCTATGGTTTCAGCCCATCAGTGATTCCCAAGCCATCGGATTGGCATAATACCCATGTGACTGGCTATTGGTTTTTGGATTCAGCACCAGGTTGGAACCCACCTTCAGCCCTGATGGAGTTTCTAGAAAGTGGTTCGACTCCCCTGTACATTGGATTTGGGAGTATGGGCAACCGGAATCCAGAAGAAACAGTCGATCTCATTTTGTCAGCCCTTGCTCTGAGTAAACAACGGGCTATTATGTTTGCTGGTTGGGGTGGTTTGCGTAAGCAAAATTTACCGAGTACGGTTTTCCTCGTGGATTCAGTACCCCATTCATGGCTATTCCCGCGTGTTGCTGCTGTGGTGCATCATGGTGGTGCGGGGACAACAGCCGCAGGTTTACAAGCTGGTGTTCCTTCGATTATTATTCCTTTCTTTGGCGACCAGGGTTTTTGGGGAGAGCATGTAGCGAAATTAGGAGTAGGAGCAAAACCGATTCCCCGCAAGCAACTCACGGCAGAGAAACTTGCAGAAGCAATTCAACAGGTTATGACAGATAAAGCTATGCGTCAGCGTGCAGCGAATCTAGGAGCGAGAATTCAAGCTGAAGAGGGAATTGCAGGTGCAGTTGCTGTCATCGAGGAAATCAGAAAAAATGTTACATCTAGCTAAAATAAGTTATCAGTATTGTTTCCTTTCAATATCTATAATGAATAGTAAATTTAACTGGATTACTTTGTACCTATGTTTACCGACTATTTTATCCTGCTCTATCTTGATAGCCAGCGAACCAAGCAACAGCGAAATCCCCGAAGTTAATCATAGGGAAGCTTCTATGGGGGAACTGAAAATAGTCAGGAATCGTGAAGATTTGGCTAGTTTGAATGGCAAGAAAGTCAAACTTGTAGGATATTACACATCACAATCTAGTAAACCCACAGTTACAGGAAATCCAGATTTTCAAGGTGTTTATATCAAATCTCAAATTGTGCTGGAGGATGGTACAGTCGTACATATTTTCCCATCCTGGAACAAGCAATCATTGCGATCGCCCTTGGAAATGCAAAAGTATAAGGGTAAAATTGTCCAAGGGATAGGAGTGGTTGAATTTGAAGTTGCTTCTAGCATTAATTCCCAAACACGGGAGTCTTTCATTAATTTGGAAGAATTCAAAGATAATTAAAATAAAGACAATAAGTGCGTATTCAAGTTGAAAATTAATTACACATGACGATTATGGACAGAGTGCAGTATTTGCAATGGTTTGGGATTCTCAAAATGTAACATTTATTTTCAACCACCACTTATAGGCATCTGAGGTAGATCAATTTTTTCAATATTTTTAAAGCCCAGGACGCATGATACGTTCTGCGAGTGTTGGCATCAGTCTCTGAAGGACAAACAGTAATTTGGTTTTACCAATGCGTATCTCAGGGAAATCGCGGCTAAAATCCCGCCAAAATTCTTCAACTAATGCTTCTGGTGTAATCTTTCCCCGTCCTCTTCCTTGAGTCATTGCCGTATCTACAATCGGCGGAATAATCTCAAAGACTCGTACAGACGTTGTTTCTAATTGCCAGCGTAAGGTTTTACTAAAACTGTGTAGTGCAGCCTTACTGGCGCAATAGATGGGGGCACTTTGCTTGGGGACAATTCCTAACCCGGACGAAACGTTAATAATCGCTGCTGTAGAATGACTCAAAAGCTGTGGCAGAAAAAGTTTGGTTAGATATAGCGGACTGAGTAAGTTAATGTCGAGTTCGTCGGTGATTTTCTCAACTGCGATCGCTGGATCGGCGAAATCATAGTTATACTGAACGCCTGCATTATTGATCAGAATGTTCACATCAGGGTAATTGTAGACAAGTTTTTCGAGGGCTTGGCGATCGCGCATATCAGCAAGTTCAACGATCAAGGCTGGCAGTTGATGTCTCACAGCTTGCGCTTTTTCAGCATTGGTGCCTGTCACAATCACGCTATTTCTTTCTCGAAGAAACCGTTGCGCCAAAGCCAGACCGATGCCAGATGTCCCACCTGTAATCAAAACCGTGTTATGGTTTGTCTTCACAAATCACTCCAGTCATTTTAAATATTGAACTTATCCTAAACAGTTATCCAAAGGATTTCATTAACATAGGTTAACTGGCATTGTTCTGATTTAACGCGATCGCGTAGCGACTCCTGTGGAGTATCGCAGTTGGGCACGAATGCGGCTTAAGGTGACAGGGGTAATACCGAGATAGGACGCAATATGATGTTGTTTGATACGTGTTTCCAAGCCAGGATATTCTGCTTGAAAATTTAAATAGCGCGTTGTCGCATCATCTAAGAGCAAGGAACTTTCCCGCTTTTCTTTCTTAATGAATAAAAATTCTGCAATTTTGGAATTCAGGCTTTGCCAACAGGGATGCATTGTTGACAGTTCTCGAAAGACAGCATAATCGGCAATCATTAATTTTGTATCTTCCAATGCCTGAATAAACAGTCGTGAGGGCTGCTGCAATAGCAAAGCACTATAGGCTGCGACAAAACTATTTTCAGTGCAGAATGATTTCGAGTATTCGTTGCCGTCCGAATCAACATAATATAAGCGCAGAATACCTGACATAATAATCCCGATGGTTTTGGGCATCTCACCTGCACGCACAAAAAACTCACCCCGTTTCAATAAGGAAGTTTGAAATAATTTTATTGCTTTGATCGCTTCGTCGTCTGGTAGATCGATCAGCGATCGCAGGATGAGGGTTACTTGGGTAAAATCTTGAGTCAACATATCCAGAGCGCTATGTATCGATTAGTGATACTGTTCAATATGATAGCCCCAGGGCGACAACAGAAATTAGGACTTATGCACTGTACAAATTCATTCTCTTGTGATTCAACGAAAATAGGTCATTTCAGCCTTTGATCAATCATCTTTTGATAAATAGCGATCGCCCTCGGAAGTGCAAAAGTATAAGGGTAAAATTGTCCAAGGGATAGGAGTGGTTAAATTTGAAGTTGCGTCTAGCATTAATTCCCAAACACGGGAGTCTTTCATTAATTTGGAAGAATTCAAAGATAATTAAAACAAAGGCAATCGCACTGCTTAGGATATCTCTAGAATAAAACGGTAATGGCACAATACCTGATTACCCAACTCCAAGAACAATTAGCCCAAGCGGATGATAGTAAAACTAAGGAATGGTGGGAAGCTTATCTCAAGCACTCACTACCTTTTCGCGGATTGAAATTACCCCAAGTCAGAGCAATATTACATTCCTGGGCAAAAACCGCTAATTTTTCCAGCCAACCAGTAACTCAACAATTTGATACTGCTATTGCTTTAATTCAAGAATCTTGGGGAGAGGATAAATTAGCGGGAATTCTCTTACTGCAAGAATTTTTGCTCAAACACCGCTTGATTAATTGGGAATCGGATTTACCAAAATTCGCCACCTTATTCGACGAAGCTTATATTAAAGAGTGGAATACCTGCGATTGGCTTTGTGTCAAAGTTCTCAATCCCCTCATCAAACAACAAGGAAAATCCTGTGCAGAAGCGATAATGCAATGGTGTGAAGCTGAAAATTTATGGCGTAAACGAGCATCAGTTGTCAGTTTCGTCAATATTGCCAAACATGGAGAAAGTAATTTTCCTGGTTTTACCCAAATGTTGCTCCATAGCTGTGGAGTAGTAGTTCAATCTTCAGAAAGGTTCGCGCAAACTGGTACGGGATGGGCTTTACGGGAATTAGGGTTGAGCGATAGGAATTTAGTCATTGACTTTATCAAAACCAATAGCACCTATTTTTCCAGTGAAGGATTGCGCTATGGGATGGAAAAATTTCCACCCGATTTACAGCAGCAACTCAAACAATATCGGCAGGAAAAATTAAAATCTAAGAATAATCCGAAATCAAACATCTCATGTCTTCCCTAGCACAAATCGAAGCATTTCTCCCTGTTTCCTCTACTATTACCACCTCCGGACAGCCAACCACAGAACAGTTCGCAGATATCGCATCAGCTGGTTACAACTTGATTATCAACCTAGCGACCCCCGCATCAAGTAACTGGAATCCCGAAGAAAGTGCGATTGTTGAAAACTTGGGAATGGAATATATCGGTATTCCCATCGACTGGGAAAATCCTACCCTCAGCGATTTTGATGAACTTGCTACAAAACTTGATGAAAATCCAGAGCGAAAAATCTGGGTACATTGTGCCAAAAATATGCGTGTCTCGGCAATGATGTACCTCTACCATCGACTTCGTAAAGGTTATACAGAAATTTCAGCCCGTCGCTATCTCGAACAGATTTGGCAACCGAATCAAATTTGGCAGAATTTTATCGACGCAACAATAGAACTGTATGAAGAGTGATTTAGGCTGACTAAGCTTTTTGCTGACTACGTTTTTGATTACTAGCCAAACCAGCATGATATAAATCGATCGCCCGATAGTGAGCAATCGGATCTTGACGATTATGCAACCAATCTTGAATAAGTTCTAAATTATAGCGAATACAACGGCTATTCAATTTTACCCAATGGGTTCCTTCGATCCATGTCCCATCTAAACGATATTTTTTCAGCGTGGAAAAACTCATATTTAATATCTCTGATGCTTGCTGTTTTGTAGCTAACTGAAACATCGGTGTGACCTCAATTTTTTTAATTTAGAGAATATTTTCAATTTATTAAACTCAAGTTAGTTTTCAAAAGTTATACAGAATTATCTATTTCTCAACAATTATTGTACAAAAAAACAAAATCAAGTTGATTCAATATTTCTACAGAAGCTATTGAGCTACAAGCATTAACACGCAACAGCTTCAGCTATGTAATTCCCAAACCTCTATCACTATAGTGATAGTTTGTTTTATCACTATAGTAATAAACATCTTTACGTCAAAAGGTAAGTATTGACTAACTAAATTTGAACGAAAATGACGTTAATAGCTCATAAATATCATCCTCAGAGCAGAGGAAATTAGTCCATCCGCAATGCAAGGAGTGTGAATGCAGATGAATGGATATAGCGTGATTTCGTTAGACTACAACTTTGATTATGGTCAATTTCATAAACCAGAACTGCAAGGCAAAGCCAAGAATACACTGGTTGAATTCTTCAGTTTTGTCCGTTCGACCTTTGACTCTTTAATAGAAACTGGTCGGATTCTCCAGGATTTATACTATGACTGTTTGGCTTTTTGTCCCAAAGGGAAAAAGGTCTTTGAAGAATGGTTAAAAAGTGACGATTTTGGTGCATCTCGCTATATAGCGAAAAGCGCGATGGAAATATATCTTTGGTTTAATAAGCTAGCACCAAAAGTGCAAAACTTGCTGCGTCAAAATGTTCAAAACTGAAGCGTTTCTGCACTACGTCAACTAACCAAAGTTAGCAATGACCTCGTAAAAGAATTAGTAAGTGGTGGGAAGAAAACAGCATTAGAAGTCAAGGAAGAAGGGGAGATTGAGAGGGAGCAGAGTAGAGAATTTGCGATCGCAGTTTTAAGATTGGGTTTGAGGTTGGCAATTAGGGAACACCAAAAAATCAATTAGCCAATAAATGTAGGGTGGGTTAGCATTTATCACCACCCACCAAACCCAATACCCACCCTATTTCCGACTGCCAACCATGAGAAAAAACTCAACCAAGGAAAGTAGTCCTGGACTAATCGGACTAATCAAACGATTAAACAAAAAATCAGCGATCGCTGTTTTTCTGGGAGGGTTGAGGAAGAAAGTTGCGAGAATGATTGCTATACAGGCTAAAGTTGCCGTTACCCAGAAAAAAGGTAAGAAACTACCAGTCGCACCTCGGATACCTCCTGCGGTAAAAATCCCAGATAATCCACCGATACCAAATGAGGTAAATATTAAACCGTAGTTGCTGGGGTAATTCTCTAAGCCAAAAAAACTGAGAGTTGCAGCAGGTGCGACTGCTAACCAAGCTCCAAGACATAACCAGAATAAGCAAAATGCAACGAGAAAATTGGACATCTGTCCATTATGTGTATTTAACATCACAATCGACGCGATTAATATCAGCAGATTAATCGTAATAACAGTTAATTTGGGTTTGAGACGGTCGTTCAACCAACCAAATAACGGACGACCAGCACCATTAAATACTGCAAACAAGGGAACGACCCATACTAATTGTTCTGGTTGCAGTCCCACAATCTCTTTTCCTACCTGTGCTGTGGTTGCGATCGCTGTTAACCCAACAAAGGTACCAACGATATAGCAAATCCATAGACCATAGAAAGTTTGGGTTTGGAACATGGGTAAGATATTAGACTGGTTTTTGTCTGTATTATTAACAGCCAATTTTTCAGAAGATGCATAACCGGAAGGTTTCCAGCATGGAGGAGGCATTTTCAGTACAGTAGCAATTATCGAAATAATTATAGTGAAGGCAATAGCTAAAATGACAAAAGTACTGCGAATACCAAAAGCTGGGATACCAATCTGGGGATTTCCTTTGATTAAATTTAAAGCTATGGGTGCTGTTACCAAAGGTGAAAGACCAAAACCGACTACCGTTAGTCCCACCGCTAAACCCTTACGGTCAGGGAACCAACGTGCGGCAACAGCAAGAGGTACACCATAAGTAATCCCAACACCAATACCTGCGATAACACCGTAACTCAATATTAGTAAAGGGAGATTAGGAGCAACACTTGCCAATAAATAGCCAATCCCCACGATTATCCCACCAACTGTAGTCATAATGCGGGGACTAAATCTATATATGTATAGTCCAGAAATTGGCATCACGAGGGTGAATGTTATCCCCAAAACCATGAAGGGTAATAGAATTGTCCCTGGTTTTGTTTGCAGTTCTGCTTCAAATGGACCGCTAAAGATACTCCATGAATAAACGGTTCCCAAGCATAATAAGACAATTAATCCCAGGGGAATAAATAACCAGCGACCTAGCTGTGGGGGTAATCCTAGCAGTTTTTCTTTGCTGGGATATTCAAAATATTTGATGCTGTTCATAAATTGTAGATTGACTATTGCTCAAGTCAATCTTAAAGCTTGTAGGTACATGTATGTATACCAAAAAAGTTGTAGAGACTTAGCAATCTTACGTCTCTACCTGTAACCCATGACAACGCAAATTGCTGTATATAATATTTTATCTATAAGTTACGATAATTTTTGACGAGGAAAAATTTCCTATTTTGGAAATTTTCTACAACTTGTCAAATTCTCCCCAGAAAACTGAATTAATAGTAATCAGGTATTTTCAAAGTACCAGACAGAGATATATATTAGCTGTATTAAATATATGAAAACCCCAGAAAACAAGATGACAACTTATTCTTTCCATAAAAATGAACTTTACCAGATGACTGGTTTAGTAGATTATTCAGATGTGCGATCGCTACCAGAAATGTGGCAAATTACCTCAAAAATATTTCCAGATATAGTCGCTCTGATTGACCCCCACGCAAAGCCAAAAGTAACTTTAACTTATAGCCAATTATATTATCAAATACAGCAATTTGCCGCAGGTCTACAAGCATTAGGAATCAAGCAACATTCGACAGAATCTGTAACTCCAATAGTCGCATTATTTGCTGATAATAGCGCCCGCTGGATGATAGCCGACCAGGGTATTATGATGGCTGGTGCTGCAAATGCTGTGCGTTCTTCTGCCGCAGAGAGGGAAGAATTACTATATATATTAGAACATAGTGGCAGTCTTGGATTAGTGATAGAAAATCTCAAAACTCTCAATAAAATAGCACCGGAGGTATATCAATCTCAAATTCAATGGGTAGTATTATTATCAGATGAACAACCAGAAAATAATTCGATTAATTCTTCTTTAATAATCATAAACTTCGAGCAATTAATGCAAATAGCAAGTCAAAGTTCTTTACAACCAACAGAACTAGCATATCAAAAACTAGCTACTTTAATTTATACATCTGGAACTACTGGAAAGCCGAAAGGTGTAATGCTAACCCACGGAAACTTCCTACATCAAATTAGTACTTTAACGGCGATTATTCAACCATCAGTAGGTGATAAGACTTTAAGTATATTACCTACCTGGCATAGTTTTGGGCGTGTTGGCGAATACTATACCCTTGGACAAGGAGTCACGCAGATTTATTCTAATCGTCGTTATTTAAAACAAGATTTACAAGATTATACTCCCCAATATGTTATTGGTGTTCCCCGTCTTTGGGAATCGATTTATGAAGGTATTCAAAAATCATTTCGCGATAAAACACCCAGAATGCAAAAATTAATTAAAAGTTTTCTGGCAGTGAGCAAAAAATATATTAAAGCAGTGAGGACTTGGAAAAAAATCGATTTGCAAAACTTAAATCCGACAACTTCCCAAATAATTAATGCTTGGATAACAACTATTTTACTAGCACCCCTACATTTTCTCGGCGAAATGATAGTTTACAAAAAAATTCAGCTAGCAACGGGGGGAAAAGTCAAACAATTAATTTGTGGAGGTGGTTCTCTCGCACAGCATTTAGAAGATTTTTTTGAAATTGTGGGAATTCAGATTTTAGTTGGTTACGGATTAACAGAAACTTCTCCCGTACTTAGCGCACGTCGTTATTATAAAAACCTGCGTGGAGCTTCCGGTTTACCCCTTGCGAGTACGGAATTGAAAATTGTCGATTTAGAAACACATCAACCCTTACCCCAAGGGAAACGCGGTTTGGTAATGGCAAAGGGACCGCAAATTATGCAAGGATATTATTTAAATCCAGAAGCTACAAGCAAAGCTATCGATAGTGAAGGTTGGTTTGATACTGGGGATATTGGTTGGTTGACACCAGACAATCAAATTGTGCTGACGGGTAGAGCTAAAGATACAATAGTACTGACAAACGGGGAAAATATCGAACCTCAACCCATTGAAGACGCTTGTTTGCGAAGTGATTATATCGACCAAATTATGCTTGTCGGTCAAGACCAAAAATCTCTTGGTGCTTTGATTGTTCCTGACTTAGAAATATTAGAATCTTGGCTTTTAAGCAAAAATCAGCCAATTGTAAATGGTGAGATAGGTTTAAACAACCAAATGATTCGCGACTTAATCAGGGAAGAACTCAACCGTGAAGTACGCGATCGCAAAGGTTATCGTCGTGATGATGAGATTATTGTGTTTGAGATAATTCCAGAACCTTTCACGATCGAAAACGGTCTGTTAACTCAAACGCTAAAAATCCGTCGCAACATAGTCACAGATAGGTATCAAGGAGTAATTACTCAGATGTTTAGTAGATGAATTCATAAAGGGAAAATTTTCATGAGTCAAATAATTGTAAAAATTGCTACTTTAAAAAATGAATTCGCAGCAATTGAAGAAATCAGGAAAAGGGTATTTCAGCAGGAACAAAAAGTTTGTGCAGAATTAGACTTTGATGGACTCGATGAAACTTTGCGATCGCCGCGACCAACTTAAACGCGAGGTTTTGCAAGCCATCAGGACTTACGCAACTGTCACAAGCAATGGTGCGGCTACGCCGCACCGAGCGCCAAACAACCTAAAAGGAAAACATTGGAATATTGGGACGTTTTAGTTGTTGAACTAAATAATTTGACAACAATCCATGCTTAATTTTATAAATTGTTTGACCACTTTTATAAGCTAAATCTTTAAGTCGAAGCCAGACTAAAATAGCGCAGGCAATATGATTTCTTTGAATACGACCCTTACGACATTGACATGATTCAAGACCAGTCAATTGTTTTAACTCTCGGTGAAACTCCTCAACCTTCCATCGAACTTTACACACTTTTTGTACAACGTCCGTAGAGTCTTGAGATAAATCATTTGTAGCGATAAAATCCGTTTTGTCAGTGGAGACAGTTACCCGGAACAGTTTCACTTTTTTAGCTTGAGGGAACTTTTTTATTTTAACTATTTTACCTGATTTTAACTCCTCTTCATCCCAAGATAACAATTCAATTCTTTGATACTCTTCTTCGCCTGCCGTATCATCAACAAGTCGATTACGTTTCAGAGGACAATAATAATATTTCCCTAATCCATCAATATATAACATCAATTTATTTGTCGCATACCAAGTATCCATTAAGACAGCTTTAAATGGTAAAGCCTTATGATAAACAAGGTTTTGCAGCATTTCCATCACATGGTCTATCTTTGTTTTTCCATCTCTATCTGGATCATAAATACGATAGTCAACTACCCAAAACTTTCCAATTTCATGATTTACATATACACAATTTACTAACCCAATCCCTTGAATTACACCATGCTCGTTGCCACTATATTGCCGTCTACTTGGCTCTATTTCAGTAGCGTATCGTTTATCAATTACTGTGTCATCAAAAACTAAGTAAGCATTATCATTGATTTCTATTAAATCTTTCACGTTATCCCAAAGAATCCGAGGCGTTAATTTTTCGTTCTTTAAATAACGATTGATTTTATCATGACTGATCTGCTCTAAATGGTCTGCCAAATTTGTCAGAGTATAATTAATCTGACTACTTAACAAATACTGGCAATAGTTAAGTTTAGTAAATCTCATAAAGCTACAGGATTTATTTTATGCATCCCTAGCTAATTTTCTCATGATTTGATGAATACTTAACACAACAGATTACTGTTACGAATTTTCGTAATTTCCTTTGAGGATGCCACATTAATTTAGTACATATCTACTATAAGAATGTGAAGCTTGCTCAACGTAAGTCGTTCGCGCTGTGCCAGTTGCGTAAGTCCTGGCCATCAAGGAACCCTGGGGATTTGATGAAAATGAACTTTTACACGAAGCAACTTGGGCAACTACTGCAAGTGGCACTAATGGGAAGGCGAAAGTTAAATTAACATCTAGAAGTAAGCTGGGAAAATTTTTACGCTCTTCTCAAGCTTGGTCGTTAGGGCGATCGCAACCATTAGGTGAAGACGAATACAACGATTTAATTAATGCCTTAATAGGCGCTTTGTGTGAAGCTGGATATTTATTCAAACAAAAATCAGAAGTACAACTACAGACAGCTTCCTTACTCTGGAAAGCTACCCACCTCAACGAAATTTACCCTGATATTTTAAACTCCCGTCGTTTGGGACTTGCGTGAAAATAAAATACCAGTTAGCAAGGAAATACGGTGACATCCCATTTGGGTAATTTTTCAGATTGTAGCCAGAATGGTTTAAAACCTTCTAACTCTTGAGAAGAAACAGAAACCCCTTTTTCATAATTTCCTTCAAATAATTGAACTTGAGGTGAAATGCTATTCCAAGTCATGTTACTAGCCCACTTAATAGCAGCATCAATTGAGTCTAAAATAGCTCCGTTCCAGTAGTTTTCTAGTGCTGCCCAACATCTCTCTATCGGGTTGTATTTACTGTGATAAGGTGGATAATAAATTAATCTGATTTTTAATTGAGTTTTTTGAGAAAATTGCACGATTCGTTTTATAAACTGGGTTCGATTACTTCTGGTAGCAGAGCCATTATCAATATCAATTGCTAATTCCTCTAATCCAGTATAGGATGGCTTATTTTCTTGCCACCAAGCTTCTAAACAGTCAACAATAAAGTCAGTTGTTTCTGCTGACTTACCAAAATAAATTGATAATCTATTACCTAATACATCCAAAATTCCCAATGGAACTAATACCGCAGACCATTCACTGTCATGGTCATCTGCTTTCTTGGGTTCTATTGTACGTGAGTAACCATCTCTCGACAAATTTCCAATCTTGACCTTTGCTTTTGAGTCCACTGATATCCTTAAGGACTTAGGATTTCGATCTGAAGCTTGATACGCAGATTCTACGTTTTCAAATATTTGATCCGTTTCCGGAATTTTTTTAAGAGGCTTCGTTTTTAGTGTTTTTTTAAAATATATCCCATTCTATTCAATATATCTCCTATCGTTTGGCGACTAGGCAATAGACTATCTTCGTATCCTTTGAATGAGATTAATTTTTCTCTCACGGCTCTAGCACTAATCCGCGCATAATAAAAATTTGATTGGAATTTGGGGTCTGCTTGTGCTTGACTATCTACTAAACTCTTAATATCTGCTTCGAGCATCGGTTGTAAAATCTCTGTTTTTTTTCTTCCTCTAGCTCGATAATTGTCTTGACAGATTATTCCTGTTTCTTCTTCTCTTAGCGAATCTAGATGCCACACAGCTTGAATAATCTTGCTTTTGGAGGTCAGATCCAAAATTCGCCCCGTGATTTTCCGCCAAAGTGCATGGTTTTTGAGCCTCTAAATCCCATAACCTTGCACTTGTTTGCCTCAAAAATGATTAAAACCCTTATTTGGCAAAGGTTATAGCTTTAATCAGCAAGCCCTATGTAAGGCTTTTAGCTGAGTTGCTCTATCATATGAGCCTCTATGAGTTTTGCCATCTATGGCTACTACTTCTACTCCCAACTTCTCAACTAGTGATTGCACCCACTGCCGAAAACATTGCTCAAATTCTTTTGGGTTAATTCTCTCAAACACCCTCCTAAAAGTATCGGGGCTAGGTATTCCGAATGGTAGTTCCAAAAACGTTTTCAACCACTCCTGTTTATTGAGTCCATACTCCTCAATATCTTTCCAACCTTCTGCTCCTGCTATTGCTGCCAAAATAGCTATGGTGATGATATCTGTAAGTAAATGATATCTTGTCCTTTCCACTCTAGGGTCTTTTATTTGTGTGAAGTATTCCTGAAACTTAGTGGTAATGTCTTTGCTATCTATGCTGGGTGCAAAAGATGCTTTAGTTTTTCTTTTCTTGTTCTCAAAGGAAAGTTGGCATTACTCTAACCAATGGCACCTAGATGGATTAAATCTTACCCTAGCTTGGATAGTGCCACTTTGTTTTCAACTTGATTGCTGATCAGGCAAGTCCGCTTGTCAATAGTCTTTGAGACGCGCTAGCCCTGGATAGATATCCAACTGTATCTTCATCTTTGTCTCTAATATCTACTTGTAACGGCGTTCCAATTCTTTTTAGGATTAACCGTAGCAATTCATCGTTTTGGCGGACATTCGGTCAACAACTCATTTTATCAATTGGTGGACTTATTTTTTAACATTTACCTTTGGAAGCATTTGGCATGATCGCACCGCAAAAGTTGGCAAATTCCAATTTAATTTCGCTCAAAATAGTTCTTTGTAAATTGGCTTCGCTGAGGTTAGCACGGGTAATATTTGCTTTGTTTAAATTAGCTTCGCTGAGATTTGCTTTGCTGAGATTTGCTTCTAATAAATTGGCACTCTCAAGAATTGCTTTATTGAGATTTGCACCACTTAAATTTGCTCCCTCCAAGTTAGCACCATCAAGAATTGCTTGACTCAGATTTGCACCACTTAAATTTGTTCCCCGTAAATTGGCATTGCTGAGATTAACTCCACTAAAATCAACGTTACTCAAGTTAAGACGACTTAGGTTTGCACCGCTTAATTTCATTTCCCGGAGAATTGCTCCATCTAGTTTAGTTCCTCGCAATGTTCCATTTTCGAGTTCGGTTTGAGTTAAGTCAGCACCCCGCAGGTTAGCACCACGCAGATTGACTCCACTTAAGTCAGCTTTTCGGAGGTCAGCCGAAAACAGGTTAGCATTGCGAAGTTGTGATTGACTCAGATCTGCTTCCCTGAGGATGGAACTTGCTAAATTGGCATTGTTTAAATTTGAGTTGCGGAGGTTTGAACCTTCTAAATAAGCACTACTGAGGTTGGTACGGGTGAGGTTTGTTTGGCTGAGATTTGCCCCTCTCAGGTCTGTTGCTTGTAAACTACCTTTTTTGAGGTTCGCTTCCCGAAAGCTGGTATTTCTCAAGTCGCTAATAAAAAAACTGGTTTCTTGAAGATTGGCACGGTTAAAATTAGCACCACTCAGTAAAGCTTGCTCTAAAGTTGCATTTTGCAAGTTTGCGCCTTCGAGGTTATGATTTCGGAGGTCTAAACCATTGAGATTTGCCCCTGTAAGGTCAATACCACTGAGGTCAAGATTGGATACTTGTGCGTTTACTAACCGAAAAATATCTAACCATTTTCGCTCAATTACCGTGCGATCGCTTATAACAGTATTTTTGAGCATTGCTCCGTCTAACTTGGCTCCTTGTAAGTTCGCATCCTCTAATTTGGCATTTCGTAGGTCTGCTCCTCTTAAGTCTGCTTTTTGCAGAAATGCCCCTCTCAGGTCTGCTCCGTTGAGATTTGCATCTTTGAGGTTGGCAGTTCGCAAATTGGCTTTTTGGAGGAAAGCTTGTTTGAGGTTGGCATTTTCTAAGTCACATTCAGCACATTGCCTAGTTTCTTTTAATTTGAGGATGTGGCTGGTTTTAGCAGCTTCTGCGGTTGATACTAGCAGTGAAGAAATGATTAGAGAAAGTAACAAACTTTTCATGGAACTAGCTTTTCAGGAGTAACATCACCAAACCCATACTATATGAATAATTATGAAAATCACATCTATACATAATCTGCAAAAATTAGCTAACATAGTGGGTATTTTCCTAATTCATTTGGCAGTAAATCAGACACAAGCTTCAGCGTTTATATCAAATACACCCACACCCTATTTAATTTCTCAAAAGGGTTTAGAAGATGATTTAAAAGACCCAAATTACTGGTCGAATTTGTGTAACTTGCAGATGCAAAGTAAAAAATACGAAGAAGCATTAACAGCTTGTGAACAAGCGATTACTTTACGACCGAAAAACCCAATACTTTGGGCAGATCATAGCGGTGTCTTACTGAAAATGAAAAAATATCCAGAAGCGATCGCAAGTGCGGAACGAGCATTGAAATTCGATAAAAAAACTTCTTTGGCTCTAACTTATCAGTGTATGGCTTTTTCCGAGTTAGGAAGAAATGAGGAAGGTTTGGATAATTGTAACCAAGCTTTAAAGGTGGATGGAAACTGGGGAAAGCAATCACCGAAATTAGCATGGTTGCATCGTGGTGTCATTTTAACTAATCTCGGTCAACTTGACCAAGCTGCGATCGCCTATGACCGAACGCTGTTATTAGAACCCAAGGATTCCCTCGCTTTAGCATATCGCTGCGAATTGATGAATAAAATCGGGCAACCCGAACGAGCTATCACTAATTGTAATGATGCTTTAGCTGGGAATGGGGATTGGGGAGAGAAAAGTCAAACTTTTGCCTATTCCAATCGAGCGATCGCATACCGTCAACAAGACCAATTATCAAAAGCGATCGCTGACTACGATCGATTATTAGCGGTTGACCCTAATGATGCGATCGCTTGGACTGCCCAAGGTCTAATTTTAGAACAACTTTCCCGCTTTACCGAAGCTCTCACTTCTTTTGACCGTGCCGTTGCCATCAACCCTAAGTATTCTTTAGGACATGTGCGACGTTGTACGATGCTCAACCGCAATAAGATGTATGAACCAGCACAAGCTGCCTGCGATGAAGCAATTAAGGGTGATGGTCAATGGGGAGAAATCGGTGCTGCTCAAGCTTGGAGTGAAATGGCACATGCTTTATCCGGTCAGCAACAGTATGAAAAAGCCATTGCAGCAGCGAATCGAGCGGTGGGGATAAAACCCGATTATGCCGAAGCTTGGAGCAATCGTAGCGTGGCTCTGTGGCAGTTACAGCAGTATCCAGAAGCATTAGCATCAATCCAGAAGGCAATTGAGCTTAAACCCAATTATGCCCAAGCTTATTTTAACCAAGGTACTATTTTAGCCACGCAGAAACAGTATAAAACAGCACTACAATCTTATAAAAAAGCCTTGATTCTCGACCCCAAAAATCCTGAAGGCTGGGCAAATACTAGTGTAGTATTGTGGCATTTAAAACAATATCAGTCAGCATTAACAGCAGCCGATCACGCGATTGCAATCAACCGCAACTCCTTTGAAGCTTGGTACAATCGCGGTTTGGTACTCACCTCCCTTTCCCGTCACAAAGATGCATTAAAATCTTACAACAGTGCCATCAAAATTAACCCCAAAAGTGCTGATGCGTTCACGGGTAGGGGAATTATCCTCTCAAAATTAAAATACTATCCCCAAGCGATCGCAGCTTTGCAGGAAGCTTTAAAACTCAATCCCCAGCAAGTAGTCGCAAAGGCAAATCTTAAGATGGTGATGAAAGAGCAAGCATCGCAAATAAGAGAGCAGGGGAAAAGGGAAAAAGGGAAGGGAGGAAGAGGTAATACTATTTCCCGAAAATCCTGATGTGGTTTTTTCTTGTTCTACTAAGAGCGACTAAAAAATGAACTTCTAAAAAAACTATTCACGTTTATCTATTGGTCTTCTAGCTAATAGCTAATAGCTAACTGCTGGCAGTATCGCTACTTACTTTCAAGTCACCTGAAAATACAAAGAAATTAGATGAAATTCCAAAAAGTCCCTCAAATAATTCTCAAACCCTTTGTTAAGAACTATTTAAATAAGTATTCACGGGTACTCAAGCATACTAAATATAATGCCTTGATGCGCTGGAGTTGGATGCAGCCAATTTTAGAGGATTTAAAGGGAGAATTATTTGCAGATGAAGCAGAAACAGTAGAAGAAACAGCAAAAACTATTACTCCACCTCCCGATTTACCACGAGAAGCAGGGGTACAGTTTTTTGATTCACCTTATCAGCGATATGCTTGTGTGTGCAATGATCCTTTACAGTGCGATCGCGCTTTGCCAATTACCCAGGCAGGAGACAAAACCCAAGCATGTACTAGTTGTGGTTTTCCTGCGTTACTTGCGGAACCTGTACTCATTCCCAATTTACCGGAACCAAAACAGCAAAAGATTGCCGGATTGCGGGGAGTTTACCGGATTGAACGCTGGTTGGGAAGATTGGGAATGGGACGAATTTATGCTGCGACTCAGTTGGGGATAAATCAACCTGTAATTATCAAAGAATATTTGCTGCCTGGACGTTATTTCAATGCGGAAGAAATATATAAGCAATTACAATTATTTAAGTCTGTAGCGGGTATTTGTTTGGCAGATGGAAGGGTACAAGATTTTCGTTTTTTACAACCTATAGAAGCAATTATTGATGAGTCACAAGGACGTTGTTATTTAGTGATGGATGAGCGTTATGCATGTCCAACTTTGAATAATTATTTGGCAAATTGTCGGGGAAGGGAAGAAAGGGAAAAGGGAAAGGGGGAAGGGGAAATAAGGGTAAGGGGAAATAAGGAAAATAAAAAAAATCAAGGAATGTCTTCGAGTCAGGTACATTTGGTTTTAAATCAGACATTGCAAACTCTCGAATTTCTGCACGGACAAAAATTCCGCTTTCCTTCGGCTCAAATTCAAAATGGTGTGGTTCATGGGAATATTAATCTTGATAGTCTGTTAATGGTCAAAAGTAATCATAATGGTTACGAACAGTCTTTAAAAGTGATTGATGAAGATACAATCATAGGTAGTTTGATTGTGGAGGATTTGGACTTTTTTATCTATTTGTGCGACTTAGCTATTTGGGAACGCATATTTATACCGATATCAGAGACATCAGTTAAAAATAACTTTAAAGATAAGTTGGAGAATGCAGATAAACCTCAAGATTTAATTTCTTTGGGTTATATTGCCTTTTATTTACTATTGGGTAAAGTTATTTCCGATGCAGGCTATGCAATCGATCCAGAAAATGAAACTCATTGGGGTGATATTAATCCGCACCTGAAAAAATTTATCAGACGATTAATAAAAGGTGAATTTATCAGTGCGGAAGTTGCCAGACAGGAATTATTGAAATTACCCAAAGCTGCTTTTGAAGTACCTGTAGAGTTTTCAGCAGAAGCGGAAACCGAAACTCGGACTAAATTTCCCCGTTTACTGATATTTTTATTGACTACTTTAGGTTTAGGAGTCATTGGGGGACTTGCTTGGCTATTCTTTGCTAAACCACAATTGAGTAATGCTACCAGTAATACACCTCAATTGAACTTAATTAAAGAAGTGGGAGCAATACCCATTGGCAAATTTACTTATACAGCCTCTAAAAATGGTATTTGGGATTATATAATTCAACAATCAGACTTAATTCAAAAAGGGCAAACATTAGAACAGCGTATCACAATTGCTCAACCCAAATTGCAATTGAGTTATGAACCCACAACATCAACAGAAGAAGCGATCGCACAAGTGCAATCGGGAAAATCAGCATTTGCGATCGTACCTCTAATTCAACCTTTACCAGCAGATTTGCAAGCTCAACCTATAGCCTATGATGGGATAGGGGTTTTTGTTGCCTTTAGTTATTCGCAACGGGAAAAAGGACTACCAGAAAAGCTCAACGGACAAATTACTGTAGATAAATTGCAACAGTTGTATGCAGGAAATATCTCTAATTGGCAAGAATTAGGAGGACCAAATCTCGCTGTGAATATTTACGCACCAGTAGATAAAGAAGTACAACAGGTATTTATACAACAATTATTAAAAACAATAAAATCGAAAGAAAATTCCCTAAAAACATCTCAAGAGCTTCAAGAATTTGAAATGATGCGAACAGTACTACGGGATTTTGAATCCCAGCAAGCAGGGGGAATCGGTTTTGGTTCCCTCTCCAAAATCATTGGTCAATGTTCTGTGTACCCCTTAGCACTACAAATTGAAGGAAAACCCCCAATTCAACCAGTTATTCTCAGCAACAATCAAAGTATAGAACCCAATACCGACTTATGCGATCGCAAAGGTAGTTATCACCCCAACAGCGAACTATTTAGAACTGGACGCTATCCAGGAGCATATGCGATCGCTGTTGTCTACCCCATAGATAACAATCGTTCCCCAATTGGTGAAAAATTTGCCCAAGTTTTGAAAACTAAGGAAGGTCAACGTTTATTGAAATTAACTGGACTTGTACCTTTGGAATAGAGGGAAAGGGGAGATGAAGGAAAGGGAAGATGGGGGGGATGGGGAAGATGAGGGAGATGAGGGAAAGGGAAGATGAGGGAGATGGGGGAGATGGGGGAGATGGGGGAGATGGGAAAGATTGGGAGGAAGCATCTTTTCAACACTTCCCGCACTCCCCTAATTCACACTGACTTTAATTTGTCCAGGGAAAGCAATTTTTATCACACCACCCCAAGCACAATTACATATTGCCGTACTTGGTAAAGCAGGCATTTTATTAATCTGAGTCTTGATTGCTCCTGGTTTCCAAGGTCCAAGAATTACGGGAAGGCAAGGCATTGGAGTCAATACACCAAATGCGGCAGCAGTAGCAGCTGCTACCATCGGGTTTGCGAGAGAATTACACATTCCAAATGGAGGAATATTTGCGATCGGGGCAAAATCCATAATAGTTGCTGCCAACATTCCGCTAGCTAGCACGGGGGGACCTTTGGGAATAACTATTAGAGAACTTGGAGCAACACCGAAAGGGACACATTGTAATGCTGCACCCATAACAACTTGTTGAGGCATATTTTTAGATTTTGAATTTTTGTAGAGATGTTCCAATACTGTTTCCAATACTGTATTGCTCCGCTTTGATCAAGCTACAGTTAAGAGGAAGTGGGTAAAAATAAGATTTATACTTGATACACTATTTATTCCAAAAGCTAAAAACCAAAAGCTAAAAGCTAAAAGCTAAAAGCCATTTTTACTTAACCAATTGAAACCATTGGAGCAGAGACAGTTACAGTACCATTACCTTTTATAGTAGTCATTGAACCTTCCACTTGAGTCATCGCAGAAGACTTAAGAGTTGCTCCCGCAGGTGATAAATCAATAGAACTACTACCCGCAGTTAATTTAATATTTGTCGTGGAAATTTCTATTTTATTTCCACCAACTTTGAGAGTAATATTTTGCTGGGCATTAATCTCAATTTGACCGGAAGCTTTCAGTACTATTTCTTGACTGGATGCTTTGAGAGTTATTTTTTGTGATTGGTCATTTAATTCACAGATATATCCTTTATTTGTCTTAATTAATATCTTTTTATTTTGGTCATCTAAGGTAACTTGATAATTATCCTTAGTCTTAATATCAATTAATTTATCGCTATCATTCAGATGCAACTTATGACCATAAACTGTATTTAAATAAACTCCTTTTTTACTGTCACCTTTATCTTCTTCCACGAATTGAAGTGTGTGACCAGTACGAGTTTTCAGAGTTCGCAACCTGACTTTACCTTCCACCACAGAATCATCTACATTTGCCGGAGGAGCATCCTTACCATTCCAAACCCCACCAATCACAAAAGGACGATGAATATCCCCATGTTCAAATCCCACTAATACCTCATCATTTACCTCTGGTAAACAATCAAAACCACGATTTTTCCCCGCACCAACAGAAACAACTCTTGCCCAATCACTTTCATGTTTATCTGTTAAAGTGGGAAACTTCACCTTTACTCTACCCCATTTTTTTGGGTCTTTATTATTACTAACTATTCCAATCATCAAAGTTTGTCCTGGTTGTAGTCGAGCTTGGGGACTGATAAAGTTAGCTAAACTATCTTCTCGCAATCCACGCACATTAAATTCGGTGGTGTAAACCCTAGCTTCAAATAAATGCCGAGTTTCAGTTACATAATATTTCCCACTATATTTACCCATATCTTGCAGCTTAACCACTTTCCCAGGTCGAATTTCAGGGTTCCCTTCAGCTTTTGCATCAGCTTGGACAAATTCCCCCGATAATTCATTAAAAATTGATTGTGCGATCGCATCTGATTCTTTTTGAGAAAATATCGGTTGATCCACTACAATCATGGTCGGATTTTTATTAAATTCACTAATACTAGCTTCCCCTTTTCCCTGCTGAGTAGATGTTAATACTTGAGAATTTTGACTAGTTTTATTAGATACTATTGCTTCTTTCTTTTGATAGTCCCAACCCCTCACTTCAACGGCACTTACTTGCTCTGCACTACTAACACGTACATGAAAGTGAGTTATATCTTTTAACCATTTTAAACTCAAAGAATCACCCGCTACAGGCTTACGAAAATGTAATTTACCATCTTGTACAAATAATTCAAAACCATTACGTGCAGCTTTTTGCCGAAGAAATTCCATGTTGGTTTGATTTTCTTGAAAGGTATAACCAACCGGATCACCAAATCCATAGGGACCACCAGTACTATCAATTTTACCAGCAGCAATTCCTACTTCACCAATCACTTTCTTCACAATATCTGTATCAGTCATATTTTGAAAAGAGCGGTTGTAACGTCCTCTATGCAAACGGTGACTAATATCATAACCTCTCACAATTATTGGTGCTTGGGATTCTGGATTAAATTGTGCTTCAATCGCAGTAATTTCACCTTTAATTAGGGTACTTTTTTCTGGACTACTAAAACTACTATCTTCGGTTGTACTAGAAACAAAACCAATTTCGATGGATTTACCAATAGCAAAAGTATTATCATGCATCCAAGGGTTTTCACCACTGCGAGATCCATAATAATCATTGCGAATCATCAAGGTGAACATCCCTGGTAAATGCAAGCTTTCTTCTACGGAAATTTTCAAAATATCATCCAACAAATTAGCACTTGCATCCTTCCCGTCAATTTTCAGTATCGGTGTAGCAGTATAAGTAGCAGTCATAAACGACCTCGAAGTAAGCTAAAGCACATTTTAATGCTTAATGTTCCACCAAACTCAATTTGGGATATTGTTGTTAATATTACTAACGACCACCACCTATGCGATCGGGATTGCTAGGGGTACCCATACCTGGTTGGGAGGTTGATTCGTCAATTTCTTCTAAAGTTAAATCCAGCTTTGCTCTGACGGGAGTTCCATCTGGCAAAAACATTGTTAATGTATAAGCAAGGTTAGTAATAAAACAACGAATATATTGATAATTACCCCATGTAAACACGTAAGTAGGGGGACGTTTATCTTTTTCACAACCCTGTTCCAAGAAATTAACTGCTTTCTCAAACTGTTTGATATAAGGAAGAACACTTTTATTGCTTCCTTGTTCATAAGTATCTAAAATAATATCTCCGATACTCAGAGTACAAGGTTGTGGATGAGCAAAATTAACTTTTGGCAATCCTCTACCTGTTCTTGCTCCTTCATTCTTATTTAAGCTAATGCTCTGAGAAAATTTTAGCTGAGTCGGGTTAAACATAAATTCAATAGTTCCACCACCATCAGAAGAAACCAGTTTAGCTTTTGTGAGTGACATAGTATTTTCCTCTTAATTATGACGATATAATTACAATAAATTTTACCAAGGTAAGCGTCCTAAAGAACCCTGTCCATGACGCTCAAATTCAATCCTAATTCTTTGTTTCAACTGCTGATAAATAGCTTGTGCTACTATTTCTAATTCATTTTTGCTGACATTATTAGATGAATTATTTTCATATTCAGCTTGAAAATCTTCTTTGCGTGATACTCTAATTGGTTCTATATTTTCGGACATTTTTGCTTGTATGGCTGTTGTTTTACTTTCTGATATGTGATTATTGCGTCTTTTTGAAGGAGTAGTCTGTCCTCTAATTAGACTATTAAAATCAGACCATTGAGACGAATTAGAACTAGAGTTTTTGTTAGAAACAGTTGAAAATATTGGAGTAGCGTCTAATTTAGTCTGTAGTGTAGAAATTTGATTGTTTATATTTGATGCTTTACTATCGATATTTGTTGTCGTAAAATCTAACTTTTGTTGAGATTCATTGATTGATTTTCTTTGTGCAATAGGGTTTAAAATACTTAGTTTTTGCAATACTTGTGGTAGCTCGCGAATTTTATCTTCATGAATATTTGATTTTTCGGAATTTATATCTGTATTACTTGAAGATGCTTGAATTTGATTTTCGGGAGTTTGCTTAAAATCTAATTTCTCTAACTGTGTTTCTGGAGAAGTAGTTATATCAGGATTAATCGAAGATAGTTGAACCTGATTTTCTGAGGTTTGGTTGAAATGCGATCGCTCAACGTTTCCTGTAGAATCCTGCTTTAACTGTATTTGTGGAGAAGTCGTTACATCTGCATTAATCGAAGATGGTTGAACTTGATTTTCTGGAGTTTGGGTAAAATGCGATCGCACAAAAGATTCCATCGAATCCTGCTTTAACTGAATTTCTGGAGAAGTCGTGACATCAAGGTTAATCGAAAATGGTTGAACCTGGTTTTCTGGAGTTTGGTTTAAATCTAATTGCTTTAACTGAATTTCTGGAGAATCAACTATATCTGGATTAATCGAAGATGCTTGAACTTGATTTTCTGAGGTTTGGGTAAAATGCGATCGCTTAAAATCCTCTGTCAAATCCTGCTTTAACTGAATTTCTGGAGAAGCAGTTACATCTGGATTAATCGAAGATGGTTGAACCTGGTTTTCTGCTGTTTGGTTGAAATGCGATCGCACAAAATATTCTATCGAATCCTGCTTTAACTGTATTTGTGGAGAAGCAGTTGTATCTGGATTAATCGAAGATGCTTGAACCTGGTTTTCTGCGGTTTTGGTAAAATGCGATCGCTTAAAATCCTCTGTCAAATCCTGCTTTAACTGAATTTGTGGAGAATCAACTATATCTGGATTAATCGAAGATGGTTGAACTTGATTTTCTGGAGTTTTGGGAAAATGCGATCGCACTAAAGCTTCTGTAGAATCTTGCTTTAACTGAATTTCTGGAGAAGTCGTTACATCAGGATTAATCGAAGATGGTTGAACTTGATTTTCTGAGGTTTGAGTAAAATGCGATTCCTGCTTTAACTGTATTTGTGGGGAAGTAGTTACATCAGGATTAATCGAAGATGGTTGAACCTGATTTTCTGGAGTTTGTGGAAAATGCGATCGCACAAAAGATTCTGTAAAATCCTGCTTTAAACGTATTTCTGGAGAATCAGCTATATCACGATTAATCGAAGATGGTTGAACTTGATTTTCTGGAGTTTGTGGAAAATGCGATCGCACAAAAGATTCTGTAAAATCCTGCTTTAAACGTATTTCTGGAGAATCAGCTATATCACGATTAATCGAAGATGGTTGAACTTGATTTTCTGGAGTTTGTGGAAAATGGGATCGCTTAAAATCCTCTGTCAAATGCTGCTTTAACTGTATTTCTGGAGAAGTCGTGACATCAGGGTTAATCGAAGATGGTTGAACTTGGTTTTCTGAGGTTTGGGTAAAATGCGATCGCACAAAAGATTCTGCCGAATCCTGCTTTAACTGTATTTCTGGAGAAGTCGTGACATCAGGATTAATCGAAGATGGTTGAACTTGGTTTTCTGAGGTTTGGGTAAAATGCGATCGCACAAAAGATTCTGCCGAATCCTGCTTTAACTGTATTTCTGGAGAAGTCGTGACATCAGGATTAATCGAAGATGGTTGAACCTGATTTTCTGAGGTTTGGGTAAAATGCGATCGCAAACCAAGTTCTATCGAATCCTGCTTTAACTGGATTTGTGGAGAAGTCGTGACATCAGGATTAATCGAAGATGGTTGAACCTGATTTTCTGCGGTTTGGTTGAAATGCGATCGCTTAAAATCCTCTGTCAAATGCTGCTTTAACTGTATTTCTGGAGAATCAGTTACATCAGGGTTAATCGAAGATGGTTGAACTTGGTTTTC
This sequence comes from Calothrix sp. PCC 6303, assembly GCF_000317435.1. Classification (NCBI taxonomy): domain Bacteria; kingdom Bacillati; phylum Cyanobacteriota; class Cyanophyceae; order Nostocales; family Calotrichaceae; genus Calothrix; species Calothrix sp. PCC 6303. The sequence continues at coordinate 2,861,822 of NC_019751.1, read as the reverse complement.
TGAGGTTTGGGTAAAATGCGATCGCACAAAAGATTCTGCCGAATCCTGCTTTAACTGTATTTCTGGAGAAGTCGTGACATCTGGATTAATCGAAGATGGTTGAACCTGATTTTCTGAGGTTTGGGTAAAATGCGATCGCAAACCAAGTTCTATCGAATCCTGCTTTAACTGGATTTGTGGAGAATCAGTTACATCAGGATTAATTAAAGATGGTTGAACCTGGTTTTCTGGAGTTTGGGGAAAATGCGATCGCTTAAAATCCTCTGTAAAATCCTGCTTTAACTGAATTTCTGGAGAAGTCGTGACATCAGGGTTAATCGAAGATGGTTGAACTTGATTTTCTGGAGTTTGGGGAAAATGCGATCGCAAACCAAGTTCTATCGAATCCTGCTTTAACTGGATTTGTGGAGAATCAGTTACATCAGGGTTAATCGAAGATGGTTGAACTTGGTTTTCTGAGGTTTGGGTAAAATGCGATCGCTCAACATTTCCTATAGAATCTTGCTTTAACTGTATTTCTGGAGAATCAACTATATCTGGATTAATCGAAGATGGTTGAACCTGATTTTCTGCGGTTTGCTTGAAATCTAATTGCTGTAACTGAATTTCTGGAGAAGTCGTTACATCAGGATTAATTAAAGATGGTTGAACCTGATTTTCTGCGGTTTGGGTAAAATGCGATCGCTCAAAATCTTCTGTCAAATCCTGCTTTAACTGAATTTCTGGAGAAGTCAGTTACATCAGGGTTAATCGAAGATGGTTGAACCTGGTTTTCTGCGGTTTGGGTAAAATGCGATCGCATAAAAGATTCTGTCACATCCTGCTTTAACTGTATTTCTGGAGAATCAGTTATATCTTGATTAATCAAAGATGATTGAACCTGGTTTTCTGCGGTTTGGGTAAAATGCGATCGCACAACATTTCCTGTAAAATCCTGCTTTAACTGAATTTCTGGAGAATCAGCTACATCAGGATTAATCGAAAATGGTTGAACCTGGTTTTCTGCGGTTTGGGGAAAATGCGATCGCTTAAAATCCTCTGTCAAATCCTGCTTTAACTGAATTTCTGGAGAATCAGCTACATCAGGATTAATCGAAGATGGTTGAACCTGGTTTTCTGGAGTTTGGGGAAAATGCGATCGCACAAAAGATTCTTTCACATCCTGCTGTAACTGAATTTCTGGAGAAGTCGTTACATCTGTATTAATCGAAGATGCTTGAACCTGATTTTCTGAGGTTTGGGTAAAATGCGATCGCTTAAAATCCTCTGTCAAATCCTGCTTTAACTGAATTTCTGGAGAATCAGCTACATCAGGATTACTCGAAGATGATTGAACTTGGTTTTCTGCTGTTTGGTTGAAATGCGATCGCTTAAAATCCTCTGTCAAATCCTGCTTTAACTGAATTTCTGGGGAATTAGTTACATCAGGATTAATCAAAGATGGTTGAACTTGGTTTTCTGTGCTTTGGGTAAAATTTTCTGAACTAGATATTTTTTCAGACGAGTAATTTATATCTGATTGTGCTTGTATACCTTGTCCTTTAACTTGTAGAGAAATAGCTAAAGAAGGATTAATTTGCCTGTCAGTATCTACCTGTACTTGATTTGTATACTCCGAGAAAAAAGGAGAATCTTCAAAAAGACTACTAGAAAAATCATCTTCAATATATTTTGGAGAGACTAAATTAGTATCTAAAACTGATATCGATTTAACTCCCAAAGGAATTAAAAATTGCGGGTTGATACCCTTTTCACCTAATGTTTGAGAAGGTAATAAAGGATTTTTAATACCCAGAGGTTCTGTTGATAAACTTTCCTCAGAGCTATAATTATTAGTAACAGGCAAATTATTAGATTCAGCCATTATTTAGTTACTACCAAAATATCCGGTTGCACTACGATTTATAGGAGTTGCAGAAGCAGCACCTGATTTTTTTACAACTTTAATACCTTCATAAATCAAATTTAATTCTTCAATCGCAATATTAGAAGAATCCGCAGTTAATGAAGGTGCTTTCCAACCTACAGGAGCAGCACCAATAAGTGTCCAACATTGCATGGTTTCACCTGCTTGGTTAAACACTAAAATATTCACATTACGACGTTCAATAGACTTACTAGCGTCAGTTTTCATTAACTGAGATGCCCATTGCCAAAATACCAGATCATCGCTCATTCCACGTTTTAAAGTCACTTCTGAAAATTCGGGTTGTCCCAAAAATATGCGTTGCTGGTCATTGACACCTCCTTCATGATAAGTCTCGTATTTTACCTTGACACCTAACCCTTGACATTCAGTAAATGAAGCTGAAATGTTGCTTTCTATCCCCACATAAAAGCGGTTAGCTGAAATTAAATTTAATCCATAGTCTTCATCTATACTTTTAGCCATTGATATATATACTTATCCTAATTTATGATTTTTATATTTAAAATCGATTTCCATAACCTTGACAGCGTTCTTTTAATACCCTTGTATCTTCCCGTAAAAGTTCCAAAACCCGATCGCTCAACTTTTGCATTAGAATTGGGTCTTGCACAATTTTTTTGGCTATTTCATCAATATTTATCAGTTTCTCTTCACCCATAATTATTACCCTTTTTTCCTTACTCAATCTGTTCTCGAATTTTGCCGATTTCACCGACCCAGCGACGGCGATCGCGATGTTCCATGTTTATAATTTCTTCTAGAGACCAATGGAACTCATAAGCAATACAAGCTATCTCTTCATGTAGCTGGTCTGAAGGATAGCTTATAATTCCCCCGATAGCATCAACTCCTGACGGAATTTGTGGTTACAACTTGGACAAATAACCGGGATTTGAGCATTTCCCTGTTGATTGATGCGATCATAAAATTCCCGTAGATAACTCAAGTCAAAACTAAACAAATTCTCTAGTTGTTCAGGTGTAATTTGAGATAAATTACCCAATTTAAGAATCACCTGGGAAAACATAACTAAAGTTCCATAAGCTGGACTGTCTTGAGTTCGTCTATCCTTTTGTACAATTATTTCATCTTTTGCAGTCGCTAGCCGCATCACTCCATGACGATGAATAACTCTTTCCTCATCCATCAACCCACGGGGAAGTGTAAACTCAAACTCTGTAGTTAACATTAACTATTTTATACTTAAACTAAGATTATACGGGTACTGCAAGCTCGGCAATATCTGATTCTAGTTCATTTATTTGTCGATAGAACTTTTGTAGATAGCTGAGATCACAAGCAAATAAACCCTCAATCACCACTGGTGTTACTTCATCTAAGGCTCCCAGAGTCGTAATGACTCGTGATAAAATAATTACCGTCGCATAAGCTGGATTTGACTTCACTCGCGGGTCACGCAACGGTACAATCTCATCAATAGCGCGTGACAGACGCATCACACCCTTACAATGAGTATTACCATCTTCATCAAGATAGCCTTTAGGTAAGGTAAATTCAAATTCTGTTTGCATCGTCTCTACCTTTAATAATTAAGAGTTAGGAGTTATATATAAATTGTGAATTCTGAATTTTGAGATTGAAATTATGTCTTTTACATTGTTTTTCAACTCACAACTCATAACTTACAAGTTATAACTCACATATCCACCACATCTAAAATCAATAACATTTTAAGTTATAACCCATAACTCCTAATTTTCAACTCATATCCTCAGAAATTACGATTATTCTGTTCTGTGCAAGCTCATGAGTTGGTAATTTTTCCGAAATCGTTATTTAATCCGCTTAAACTCATCTATAGCTAATTCCACTTCTTCAATTTCAAACTCAGCGCTTCCTGCTTTGACATCAGAAATCTTATATTTTACGGGCCATGCACCAAAAAAGCGAAATCTAGCTTGTTCATCACTGGCTTGATTGTAAAGAACTAAATCGCCATTTTTACGTTTTTGCGACCATTGACCCTGTTCTACTGCCGAAAACCAAGCCCAAAAAATCATTGATGTTGTCATCCCTCGACGTAAAATCAAATTACCAGTTTTAGAATTTCCGGGCATTTTTGTCCGAACTAGACGACCAACTGCAGAGGAATTTTTTCCCCATTTTTGCGGAGTAACTTGACAAAAATCAATTACATCAGATGTACGTTCAAAACCCTGACACTCCATAAAATAAGCATCAATACGGTTATCACTTCCATCAAGCTGAATTTCTAAGTAAAACTTGGAAGAAGTTAGAACTTCAAATTTATTATCACTCACAGAATTTTGGATTTGAGATTTTGGATTTTGAAAAATTAGTCATTAGTCATCTATATCGTATTTTTTAATTAACTACTAATAATTGACCAATGACTAACTAAAATTATTTAGTTCGTCGGATAGAATGAAAAGCGTACTCGACAATTTCAATAAATAGTTCCGTACTACCAGCTTCCATTTTTGTGGTTTTATAAGCTTTGGGCATTACACCAGTCATATCCCAGCGTGCAGCTTCGTCACCACCTTGATTGTAGAGAACAATAGAGCCAGTTTTTAACGCTCCTTTATTGGTACTTCCACCACCTGTTGTCGGTTGAGAGTGGGATTCCTCATACCATTTAAATAATCTATTATCATTTACAGTACCCACATATTCAACAGTCACAGCACTATTTTGAACACCTGTAACTGTGGCTTGAATTTGTGCTTTTCCTCCTTTTGTAACACCAAAAGGATTTTGGTCGCCAGCAGTTTGTAATTCTATAGAAACACCACTAACTTTTTTGACTATTAAATCTTCTAACCCGTCAAACTGAACATAAAACTTAGAACAAGCTAATAGTTCACCTTTCGCCATTTTTAACTCCACTAAAATTTTGTTTTTCGTTTATGCCATTTGTTATTTTTGATGATTACCAATTCATAACTAATGACTAATAATCAATAGAAAATAACCAATAATTATGTCGTCCTATCTACTTGCTCACAAACGACTTCAAATGTTTCTACAGCTAACTGGTTGCTATCAGAAGCAAATTCTGATATTTTGTAAGATTTAATCCAACCGTTGGTTATTTTCCAACGCATAATCTCTGCATCTTCACTATCATAAGCAACTAAAGCACCAGCTTTACGGTTTTTTGACCATTCACCTTTTCCACCTTCGCTTTTTGGCATGGTCGCTAACATCCAATTATAAAAATCCATATCTCCTTCCGCAAGATAAACTTCAATTGTGAAGTTAGGATTTTGTTTAAAACCTCCGGAAGTTGTTTGCCAAAGTGTTTTTCCATCTTTGGTAGAAGCAAGAGGTTTTTCGTGTCCTGTAGTCTGTCCTGTAAAACTAAAATCAGTGATACTTTTGATTAATTTTTGCGTCAGTCCATCAAATTCTACATAAAATCTACTAGTTGGTATTGGCTTTAATTCTGGCATGATTTGAACTCCTTAAATAATCAATAATGAAAATGTTTTTAAAGGTAGAAATTAGGAGTTGAGAGTTCAAATAAATTAAGAGTTAATGATTTTTTCATCTTCAGTTATTATTCTTTAACTCATCACTCTTTACTCCTAATTTCTTACTTTTTTTTATTCTCCAGGTGCCCACTGACTAATACGGAAGATAACGAATTCTGCGGGACGTACTGGACAAACGCCGATTTCCACATACAGACGACCCATCATCATGGTTTCATGGGTGTTCAATTCACCATCACATTTGACGTAGAAAGCTTCCGCAGGTGAACCACCAAACAATGCACCTTGTCTCCACAATCCCTCTAAGAAGTTGCTAACGGTACGCTTTACCCGTTCCCACAAATCCATATCATTCGGTTCAAATACAACCCATTGGGTACCAATTTCAATGGATTTTTCAATGTAGCTAATCAAACGACGAACACTGATATAACGCCATTGAATGTTATCTGGTTCAACCAATGTGCGAGCGCCCCAAACTTTGAAACCCCGGTTGTAATTTACAAAGTTACGGATACAGTTAATTCCAACTGGATTTAGTAATTCCTGCTCGCGCATATTGGTTTCATAAGCCAAACCGAGAACACCACGAGGAGTATCATTTGCAGGAGCTTTGAAAATACCTCTTGTTTGATCAGTACGACACCATAAACCCATCATGTGACCACTAGGGGGAACAAGAATTGGTTTACCACCATTGCGAGGGTTAGCAACCTTAATCCAAGGATAGTAAAGTGCTCCAAACATGGAACGACGGTTGAAATCACGCAACCAATTGTAGACATCCTGGGGTTTTTGCTGTTCTGCTGGAACTGCACGGTTTTCATTCTTTCCAGGTTTAATAGGAGGTGCATCAAGTACAGCCATGCGGAAAGCTGGACCAGGGAAGGAATTTTCGCACATACTCAACATCATTTCCATGATGCCGTGTACTTGGTCAATATTCATCAAACCATCTTGATAGACTCGCATCAAATCAGGACAAGCAACCATTGAGACTTCATCAACTTCAAAGATGCCTTGGAGACCTGTTTTATCGGTACGCGCACCTTGCATATCCCGTGCCATGTGTTCTTCACGAGCAACATAAGGAGGAGGAGCAATTTCGTAGGAACCGTTAGCAGGACGACGAGACAGAGCTTGTCCAGTTTGAGAAATATCTGCAATGCTGACGTATTCAGAAGCTTTCAGTATAGTGACTGCATATTCAGCAACTGCTGTTTCTACCTTGGGATTCATGGTCAGATGATCGTACCGTTCCAGAATGCGATCGCCACTGCGGACAACCACAGAGAAAAATTCCCCTGTGTTCAGAGGTGCATCTGTACCCTCTGGTGCATCTTCTGGTAGTGGTTTTGGTTCGCTGTCAATAACTGATACGATTAAGCGATCGCCTGCGGGCATGAGAGCAGGTGTATCACCCTCGGCTGGCTTGAGGTTAAACATCAATGATGGTTTACCATTTCCCGTCAGCAACTTTGTCGCTGTTTCTTCTACTGTTGGAGCAGAAGAACCAGGCAACTTAGTACCAATACTGACTACCCAGCAACGACCACCACCATTATCAAACCAGCCTTTAACAGCAAAAGGTAAATAAGCGCTAAAGTCGGTAAACCCATCCGAACCAGGTTTACCAAAATACTCTAGATACTGACTCCAATTAGTCACCATCATCGGTTTGAAGAGTTCAGCATCCCCACGGACATCTTCACTAAAACCAACAAAACCAGCTACGCTCATGCTAACGCCTTCTATAGGGCGACTACCTTTGTCTACTTCTTCAACGTAGACACCAGGAGCAAAGTAATCTAATGCCATCAGTAACTATCCTCTTTTGGTATATGGGTGAATGGCACTCTCAAATTCTAGAGTGCATTAAATATTCCTAATAAAGCTGACGCTGAGTAAAAAAAAGATCGGTTTTGAGCTTCTTTTATTTCGACAAAAACTCATTTTTACCATTCTTATCGCCCCTCATTGCAGCGATCGCAATCTTGAATTAGAGCTATTGCTTGCTTAACATCTCTACTGCATTCTTCCAATTCAATCGTTTTCCTGACTCAGAGTTTTCACTAATTCGTACGGATATGTACTTAATTATGCATTTAATTATACTGTACTACTTAAGTACTCGATTGAATTTACCTTAGTGACGCAAATCACATATCTAAACTGGCACATGTAAAGGGTTTTTACCAAGTTTTTGTTAAGGTTTTTTAAATGAGAATTCTAAATCTCTTAGCTTTAACTCATAAGTAATACAAATAACTCAGTATACTGATAGTAGATTAACGCAAAAAAGTTACTGTCAGTAGTCTTTTACAGAGTTCTAAGGATGATTAAGTTCAGAAAATGGGGGTTAAACAGGCATGGACAACAAGTATTCCCTCGGCTAGATTGGAAAGGTTTTAAGTTTTAAATGAATAGGGAGCAACAAAAGTTACTTTTATCTATTTCCTAAACAAAGTATTATCTAAGTGAAATAACTGACAGTGAGTAATTATTTAGCTGTCGCAACAGTGACAGCCATCCTGCAAAGAATTTTGCAATCTGCGGTACAGCTAGATATCGATGGAGTCAGAGTCACAACACTACAACCAAGAAATATCGGTAACGGAACACCAGAAACTGGTATTAATCTTTTTTTGTATCATGTTGCCCGCAATCCCGCTCTAAACAACGCAGATGCAACACCGTTTCGCTCCAAAGGAACGCCAATCAAACGTCAGGCGGCTGTTGACTTGTATTATATGATTAGTTTCTATGGTAACGACACAGAGCTAATCCCCCAGCGATTGTTGGGTAGTGTGATTCGCACTTTCAATGACTATTCAACAGTATCAGTTGAAGCTATTCAGGAGGCTTTAGCAGATCCAAGCTATAGATTTTTAGAAGATTCAAACCTTGCCAACCAACTCCAACAGTTACTAGTAGTGCCGTTGGAGATAAATTTAGACAACTTATCTAAGGTTTGGTCTGTATTTTTTCAAGCTCCTTACATGTTGTCGCTGGTGTACAAAGTTACTGTAGTGACGATTGATGGTGATGAATCCTTGAAACGTGCCTTACCTGTAAGCGATCGCAATCTTGGGGGTACAGTTCCATTTCCCAATCGTCCGCTGGTTGAGCAGGTGGTTTCTGCTACTGGGAAACTGGAACCTATTTTAGCCAGCAGTACCTTACAAATTCGCGGTAAATACCTGGCGAATAATATTACCCAAGTGCGAATTGGTGGATTTGAACTTTCACCATCAGAAGTCAGCGAAAATCAAATTACTCTCATCCTAGCCGATGTGCCAGTTGATTTTTTGCGGGCAGGTGTCCAGAGTTTGCAGGTTATTCATCAAATTCCCATTGGGACTGCAAATTTAAATAATGGAAATCGGTCAGTTGATTCCAATGTGGCACCATTTGTACTTCGTCCAACCATTAAACAAATCAATATCGAACAGCAAAACCGACCAATGGATGACTTGCGATCGCTTATTCTAAGTTTGCAAGTAGATGTGATGGTGGGAATTAAGCAGCGAGTCGTGTTAGTTATGAATGAATGGTCTATCGACGAACCTATTGGTTATCAATTTGTAGCTGAACCCATCAATATTGATACCGATACCATTATTTTTAATTTGACTGGAGTCAAACCAGCAACTTACTTGTTACGTTTGCAAATCGATGGTGCAGAAAGTTTACTGAGTATCGATAGCGATGATACTAGTTCAACCTATGGTTGGTTTAATACACCGAGAATTGAAATTAGTTAAGAGAAGGGAAAGATGGGGAAAGGAAAAAGGGAAATAACAAACTTTGAACCATTACCCTTTTCTAGTTGTGATAGCCGGATAACCTACTAAGTGCTTACGCAAAATTAAATATATATTGTCATTGCGACGGAGGAAGCATAAGTCCTAAACGGACACGCTCCGCGCACCCAAGGACTTCAAGTTTCCGGAATGTACAATTAATTAATTAATTTTGCACAACTACTTACCTCTTTTTCCCATTCCCCCTTCCTCTTTTCCCCATTATTTATTTTTATGGATGCTGAAGAAATGTTGAAACAACAATTACAACAAGAAGGTGACTTGATTGGTATTAGCATGTTGACTGAATTGGGAAACCAAGCAGTACAACTAGGACTAATTGCTGGTCATGGCTATCATGGTGGAAAATACGAGATTTTACGTAAAGGTCAAGTAATTTTACTTGCTCCACAAGAAGCAAAGACTTATTTACTCAACTTAATTGCCGAACTAGAAAAGTGATTCCTCAAGCACCTAGTGCCGAATGGCAACAAGAAAATCAACGTTATCTGATGCAGCACCTCAATCGCTTGCGACAAGTTTTGGAAAGGGCAAGGGGTAAAGGGGAAGAGGAAAAAGGAGAAAAACATAGTTATTCCCCATCCTCACCCTCTTCTTTACCAGCTTTAGAAAAAATCTGCCAAAACTTGGGATTATCCGCTTTTGAGCGCGATATATTACTGCTATGTGCAGGAGTGGAGTTAGATGCTAGCTTTGCTTCCCTTTGTGCCGAAATTCAAGGTGATTCACAGCGTAATTATCCGACCTTTAGCTTGGCGCTGGCAATACTAGAACAAGCCTATTGGGGAGCGCTAACACCTGATGCACCATTGCGAAAATGGCGATTGATGGAAATTGGTGCTGGTAATGCTCTCACAACTAGTCCTTTGCGAATTGACGAACAAATTCTGCATTATCTTACAGGAATCCATCATCTAGATTCAAGATTGGCAGGAATTGGTACACCCGTCAAAACAAGGGAAAAATTAGTACCATCGCATTGGCAAATAGCGATGCAGATGGCAAATACTTGGTATTTAGCAGCACAATCAGAAGAAGTACTACCAATCCTGCAATTGTGTGGAAAAGATGTCGCAAGTCAAAGAGCGATCGCATCTGCGACCTGTGGTCAAATTAACTTTATCCCTTACAGCATTGGAGTAGAACTATTACCCCATGAAACAGGTAATCTCAACTTAGTAAAATCCCTGTGGGAGCGAGAATTTGCCCTGAATAACACCACATTGCTGTTGGAATGGGACAACTGGGATAATAGCGATCGCAAACAAGAAATGGCAATAGCTCAATTTATCGAGAGCATCCAAGCTCCTGTAATTATTATTAGCCAAGAACGTCGTCCCCAAAAACACCGTCCCATAATAGCCTTCGATGTAGATAGTCCCACCACCGAAGAACAGCGCTTACTTTGGCATCAAACCCTGAGAGAATTTGCCCCATCTCTGGGGGAAGAAGTAGAAAACATAGTTTCTCACTTCAACCTCAGCGCTCCCGCTATTCGCGGGGTTTGCTTAAAAGCAAAAAGTCTTGAGGAAACGAAAGGGGAAACAGGAAATGGGAAACTACAAGAAGAACATATTACTTCTTCCCCCCCATCCCCCCCATCTCCCCCATCTCCCTCATCCCCCTCATCCCCCTCATCCCCCCCATCTCCCTCATCCCCCCCATCTCCCTCATCCCTCTGGGATATTTGCCGCACCCAAGCTCGTCCTCGGTTGGATGAATTAGCACAACGGATGGAATCTAGTGCTGACTGGGATGATTTGGTATTACCAGAAATTGAGAAACAAGTCCTGCGAGATGCAGCAGACCAACTCAAACAGCGCACCAAAGTCTATGAGGAATGGGGTTTTGGAGGCAAAAGTAAACGCGGTTTGGGTATTAGTGCTTTGTTTGCAGGAGCTAGTGGAACTGGTAAAACAATGGCAGCTGAAGTACTAGCACGGGAAATGAGGTTAGATTTATACCGCATTGATTTGAGCGCAGTCGTCAGTAAATACATTGGTGAAACCGAGAAAAACTTAGGTAGGGTTTTTGATGCTGCCGAAGTTGGGGGTGTAATTTTGTTATTTGACGAAGCAGATGCCATATTTGGTAAGCGTTCTGAGGTTAAAGATTCACGCGATCGCCATGCGAACATGGAGGTTGCCTATTTACTGCAAAGGATGGAAGCTTACCCTGGTTTATCGATTCTGACCACCAACTTAAAAAATGCGATTGACCAAGCTTTTCTGCGACGTATCCGCTTTATTGTTCAGTTTCCCTTCCCAGATGCGAACCAGAGGGCAGAAATTTGGCGACGAGTTTTTCCCAAAAACACACCGACGGAAGGTTTAGATGAGTGGAAACTGGCAAAATTAAATGTTGCTGGTGGTAATATTCGTAACATTGCTCTCAACGCTGCATTTATTGCTGCTCAGGCTGGGCAAGTAGTTCAGATGCAATATATATTACAAGCTGCAAAGAGTGAATATATTAAGATGGAACGACCCTTGACAGATGTGGAAGTGAAGGGATGGATTTCTTAGGGAAAGGGAAATGGGGAATGGGGAAAAAGAGATAGTACCTAGTTATCACAACTTTCAACAAAGGGTAATAGCTCAAAGCTTTTTATTCCCTTTTCCCTTTTCCCTTTAACCCTTTACCCCTTCCCCTTTACCCGTCTTTTAAATTTAGGAGTATAAATTATGGCAGTACAAGAAGTAACCAGATTATTTAGAGCGGCTCAAGTTAACCCCGATTTGCGGGAAAATCTCAATCAAGCACCAGATGAGGAGGCTTTTGTCAAAATGGCAAAGGAACAAGGTTATGAGTTTACTGTGGAAGAATGGCGCAAAGTTACAGGTTTTGCGGTAGAAGAATTAAAATGTGAATTATCGGAAATTCCGGGGATTTAGTAATAAATATTACAAACACAAATTAGGTTGGGTTTAATCACAAACTCAACCTTTTGTTGTGCGATCGCATTCCATATCAGATGTAGTTTTACTCCAACCGCAAACGCGATCGCATCTTCAAACTATTGCTCTATTCGACTGCAATTGAAGTTAAACCTATAGAAATAGAGTTTTCATCATTTACTGGCTTTGATAAATCACTATTTTTGCCTTTGGTTCGGCTTTGCTAATCGCAGTTATTGTATACTTATCTCCCCGTTTGTATTGAAAGTTCTTAGTTTTCTTATCTATTATCTTCCCGTTTATCACAACTTCGTAACGAGTAGTAGTATCATTATGATCAGTCAAGACCGCCGTACCACCCTTGTTATTGTTACCCTTGCGCTTTTCCCACTCCTCCTCACTTTCAGATTCCCTTCCCCAACCTAATTTTATTAATTCATCTGGTGTCCATTTTTCCTGAATCGATCTAATCCATTTACCTATCGATTTTGGGTCTCCATCGCCGTAATCCTTTCCATTGCTCTTCGCATATGTGTCTAAGTCCTTTTGTTGCGCTACGAAATCTGTGTCTGGCATTACCTCTAAACCAAGCCCTTCAATGAGTGGTTGCAACTTATAACGGTGGGCATCTCCAATGACGAATAATCGATCGCCTGAACTTTTTGCCTTCTTGATTGTTTCCAGCATAGAAGCATCACGCAGATAGTCGTCTTCTTTGGCGCGATTGGTAAGTGTAACTTTTGGTTCTTTTACGGTGTTCAGCTGTGCTTTAAAGTTATCGATTTTTTTCTGTGTAGTTAGACCTACTTTACTTTTCGCTGCCGTTTCATAGGCAGTGGTTAGCGAATCGAGTGTATTTGTGATTTTAAGTTTACTGAAATCAGGTACTTTTTTGCCTTGTTCACTAGCTTTAAGTGTTTCTATTGCTTCATCTACAGCAGCTTGATTCTCGTTATAGAATTGCTTGAGGGGATGAGAGAAAAATTTCCCACTATAAGATTTAGAGTAAATTAAGGCATGAAGTAGAGATGATAGCAATGCCTTAACAAGTGAGTATTCTTCTCCAAGATCGCTTCCTGCTACGACACTCGTTTCACTAATTTTCTCTCCCTTTTCTTGTTTTTTAACTAACTCTATAACGTCTGCAACTGCTCTGGCATACTTAGGGAGAGCGTGTTCTGCTTCATGTGTTGGTTCATCAGCACCGGCAACTAGCCCTTTCTTCTCAAGACTTTTTTTATTTGATTCCTGCACAACCCCTTGAAGTTCTTCGCTTTTTTCGAGCCTAGTAGCAGAGTGGTGGGTGAAACCCTCATAGCGGAATTTTTTGATGTTCGTGGCTTTGATAATTTCAGGTGCCTTTGGATTACCATGATTTTCTCCTAGTACAAGCATAGACTTAGGTAGTCGCACCCATGTCTTATCCGCAAGCTGACCAACACCTTCAACTGCGCTTCCTGCCGCAAATGTTTCAAATTCCTGTTGATTATTAAACCGCCTAATATCTCCGTCTTCATGAAGTGCTTTATTTTTTGGTTTTTCGAGGTTAGCAGGTAAATCACAATTGTCCCCAATGTATGCTTTACGCTGTATCGAGGTGACTGCTTTCGCTCCCGTCATTATCTCTTGATGTTGCCGTAATGTATCTTCCGGTTGCGGCGATCGCTGCACAGCCCCACTATTTTGCTGCACTACATGGGTCAATTCATGGGCAATCAACTCCTGTCCTCCTCGACTCCCAGGGTCATACGTTCCCTGCCGAAAAAACACATCCTGCCCCGTCGTAAAAGCTTTTGCTTGTATTGATTTATTTAACTGGTCAGCTTGGGTATCTGTATGCACCCTGACTCCACTAAAATCTGCTCCCATCGCTTGACCCATCGACTGTTGCAAACCTGCATCTAAAGCTTGTCCACCACCTCTTGCATTATTAATGGAAGATTCCAAATCTGTTGATGCTTGTCCTCCATCAATGGCTTCTTGACGCTGCAAAAACGGCTTCATTTGCAATTCTTCCTCTTCCGGTACTTCCACACGCTGGATAGAATTTGCCAGAGGTTTCATTTGCAGTTCTTCCTCCTCCGGTACTTCCATACGCTGGATGGAATTTACCAGGGGTTTCATTTGTAGTTCTTCCTCCTCCGGTACTTCCATACGCTGGATAGTCTCTCTCTGATTAGAAGACATTGCCTGCGGTTGATTTATGCGTTGTAACACATCTGCTGCTACGCGATCAGCTTCTTGTTCATATTTATCCCCCGGTTGCCCGATAGTTAACTTAGCTTGAATTACTGACCTCGTGGGAAGAAAAACCATTACATTTCCAAAACTGTGACCGAAATTAGAAGTGCGAGGTGGTAAGTTATTTGTGCTCTTGATCTGCAAATTTGGTTGTGTACCTGGTTCGCTGGAAGCTGCATGAGATTTATTAACTGGTGCAAAAGGTCGGGTTTGCAAAAACTCAGATAGATTTTGTGCTTCATCTACTGTTGTTAAAACATTTGGTTGAAGTTGTTCCTGTTCTGCCATAAAATTACCTACTTCAAGATAAAAATTTAGTTTTGCTTCTGATTTTGGCTGTTACCGACGCTGTACATTTTTAAAATATTGAGTTTCTGCATTTTTATCAGTTAAAAATGATAACTTATTGCGTACTTTTTGATTAAATTCTACGCTCATTTGTAAAACTTTTTGTTTCAAACCTTCTGATGTGTCCACACCAAAAGATTGTTTGACAATGTCAACAGATGCTAAATTTGTTTCTTCTTCACTTGCAAATTTGAGATTTCCTTTGCGAATTGCTAATAATCCCGATTCTATGATTGCTGCAAATAAGTTTTCATCACCTATAGTTAACTGAATATCTGCAAATTCTGGGCGTTTTTTAATCTCTTTAATAGCGTCAAATAAACGATACAAATATTTAGAGGAACGATAAAAGACCTTACCATGATGAGCTTTTTCTTGAGTATAGTGAACAATATCTTTGAGGAAATCTCCCAACTGTTCATTATAAGATTGTAAAATATTTTCTGGTGTGAGTTTTTTCAGAGCTTCTTGTGCATTATCTCCTTGCAAACCTGCCACCACGTGTTTCACTGCTCCCTCACTATGGTATGCTTCAGCAGCGAAGAAGCAAGCTTCACCTAATAATTTTTTCACTTCTGCCTTCATTGCATCAACATTCTCTTCTTCAGGATTTTGAATGAGACATTGAAGCACACGCACCTGTCTCATTTTATCAATATAAAGTTGATTGCTTTTTTCTAGTACCAAATCGGGATTTTCGTGAGTAATTAAATGTAATTCTTCTATACCTAATAACTGCTTTTCTACTTGCTCTCGAACTTTTCCATCCTTAATTTTCGATAATTCGTCGTTTTCTTCCTTGCCTAGTTGTCCTTTTTCTTGATGTACCTTCTCATCTTTTTTGGTTTCTTCTAGTAATTGATGGGCAGATATTTGAAAAATTGCATCAGCTTCTTCATATTGTTTTAAAACTGCTTGTTTTTGCTTTTTATCTGCGATTCCAGAAACAACGGATTCAGTATATTTATCCCATTCACCCTGATTCATAAATCGTCTTTGCTTAACTAAAGCTGCAACATCTTGATCCAAATCCGTTAATTTTCCTAAATTTTGGTTTTCTGGTTGTGCCAAATCAGAGTCTTCTTGCTGTTGTTGCTCAACATCTGGTTTAATATTTCCCTCCACCTTCAGAAAATCTTTAGCATATAAATTTGTATCAAATAAAGTCCCTGGCTGTACTCCAAATTCAGCTTTAATTGCATTGTTAAATTCATCTACTGCTTCAACATCTTCACCTGTTCCTGGAGTGGAAATAGTAATATCATAATCTGAACTTAGGTCTTTACTGCCTACAGATTTAGCAATGAGTGTTGGATATTTTTGTCTAAGTTCGTTAATTTTACTATCTACATAAGTTTTACGAAATTCAACAAATTGACGCATTGTTGGTTCATCAGAAATAAATTTATCTTTAACCGCATTCCAACTTTTTAATTGTTTTAAAGTATCATATATCCAACTTATATCTTTCTTCTCTGGTGGGGGATTAACTCCTTTCTCTGGTTCTACAGCATCTTTGTCCATCTGCACCATTTGGGGTTGCTGCTGCACAACGTGAGTTAATTCATGCGCTAATAATTCTTGCCCATTTCTACTTGTGGGGTTATATTCTCCGTCCCGAAAGAAAATATCCTGTCCTGTAGTAAAAGCACGAGCTTGAATTGTTTGATTTAACTGGTCTGCTTTAGCATCAGTATGTACTCTTACATCACTGAAGTTAGCTCCAAATGCCTGTTCCATGCTCCCTTGAACATCTCCCAGAGATTGTCCACTACCTCGTGCTTGGTTAATTGATGTTTCAATGCTATCGGGAGCAGTTTGATTTTCGTTATTTGTCTTTCTTTGTAACAAAGATTTTGTTTGTATTTCTTCCTCTTCGGGTATTTCCTGACGTTGAATGGAATCAGCCAAAGGTTTCATTTGCAGTTCTTCCTCTTCTGGTACTTCCTGACGTTGAATGGAATCAGCCAGAGGTTTCATTTGTAATTCTTCCTCTTGTGGTACTTCCTGACGCTGAATGGAATCAGCCAGAGGTTTCATTTGTAATTCTTCCTCTTCTGGTACTTCCTGACGTTGTACCGTCTCTTCCTGCTTGGAAGATGCTGCTTGTGGTTGATTTATGCGCTGTACCACATCTGCTGCTACGCTATCCGCTTCTTGCTCATATTTATCCCCCGGTTGCCCAATAGTTAATTTAGGTTGAACCGAAGTTGTAGAAGGGGAAACTGCTAAATTTCCAAAACTGTGACCAAAATCAGAAGTGCGATGCTCTTGGCGACCATCTTTGTTCTGCCTTGCAGTTCCCGCAGGGTTGGTATCGCTCTTTGCCTGTAAATTGGGTTGCGTAGTTTGTTCGCTGGTTGCAAAAGGTCTAGTTTGCAGGAACTCAGAAGAATTTTGTGGTTCAGATACAGTTGTTGAAGGTTTCTTTTGAAGCTGTTCCTGCTTTGCCATAAAATTACGTATTCCGATGTAAAAATTATTATTGCTCCAGTTTGGCACAGCCTCTGGGTATTTACAGGTCAGTAATGATAAGTATTTTGTAATTTATTTTTCTTCATCTTTACTTACCATCTGGCAGATTTTTTGTTATGGAAGATGATTTTAAGCTTTGATTTTCCGAGTAATCCCTGAGAAAAACAGCCACAATAGATGATTGTCAGTAATTTTACTATAGGGTAAATACTTAAATACTTTTTATTTTCCTAAGTATTTCTGTCGATATAGCCGAATATTTACTGATATCACTCTTAAGCAAAGGTCAGTATACTGGTGTTGTTTTTACGGAAATCCTGTTAAGGCATGAATCTTTGAGGGGAACCTAAAATCCTATGTTAGATACAAACAAAAACCATCTAGGTCAAGGGCTGGCGTTTCCTCTGAATGTGACTATGCAAGGGAACATGCAAATCAGTCCCAAAAATCAAAATATTGAAGAATCTATAGGAATTATTTTACGTACCCATTTAGGAGAAAGAGTATACCGACCTGATTTTGGTTCCCGTCTGGGGGAGTTGGCATTTGCACCGATGAATACCCAGACTTTGCTTTTGGCAAGACTTTATACTCAGGAAGCTTTGGAAAAGTGGGAACCCCGCATAGTAGTGGATGCAGTTCGTGCTGAACCTGATCCGGTACGTGGTCGATTAGACGTGATTATTGAATATCACCCCCGAAACAGCCACGAACAACGCAGTCTGGTTTTTCCATTTTATTTAATGCCAGGAAGTTGAAGACGGGGAAGGGGGAAGGGTGAATGGGGAAAATGTGAAGAACATAATTAGAGGAAAAAAATTAGATGGAGAACAACAAGACAGAAAAAAAGATAGAAAAAAATAAAATAGAAAGTTTTGAAGATTTAAGAGTTTGGCAACAAGGAATTGAGCTAGTCAAAGAAATATATTTATTAACTAAGGAAGGTGAAATCAGTAAGGATTTTGCTTTAAAAGACCAATTAAGACGCGCTTCTGTGTCAATTCCCACGAATATAGCAGAGGGTTTTGAAAGATATTCTCGTAAAGAGTATGTAAATTTTTTGAATATAGCCAAAGGTTCAGCAGGAGAATGTCGCAGTCTCGTAAGAGTAGCTTTAGAAGTCGGTTATTTAGACGATCGCACTTACACACAACTTTATAGTCAAGCAATAGATTTAAGTCGTATGCTCTCCAATTAAATCCAAGCGATCAACCGCTCCCCCCAATACAACTCGGTTAAAGGGGAAGGGGGAAAAGGAGCAGAAAGGTAGAATATACAAAGATTTCCCCCCCCATTCCCCATTCCCCATTCCCCATATTTCCCACACCTATGGACTTCGACTTCCTACCCAAACTACCCAAATCAGATTTAGACGATCGCACGTTTAAAGATTTAGTGGAGGAGTGCATTCTCCGCATTCCCCGTTACTGTCCAGAGTGGACTAATTACAACCCTGGTGATCCTGGTATCACGATGGTTGAGTTGTTTGCTTGGCTAACTGACCAGATGCTACTGCGGTTTAATCAAGTACCACGTCGCAATTTTGTGGTGTTTTTGGAAATGTTGGGGATTCGGTTATTAGCTGCTGCTCCTGCAAAGACGGAATTAACTTTTTACTTGAGTGCGACTTTACCTAAAACCTACGAAATTCCTCCTGGTACAGAGGTGGCAACTTTACGTACAGAAACGGTAGAGGCAGTAGTTTTTAGTACTGACGAACCTTTGCTAATAGGTAAGCCAAAAATATGTCATTTTCTCACTGGTTCGACAGATGAAATAGAGCCAAAAATTTTACGCGATCGCTTAACTAATATGTGGACGCAAAGCCAAGATGGTAGTTGGGAAGGACGAGCGCAACCAATTTTTGCTGAGTCACCAGAAATCGGAAATTGCTTTTATTTAGTTTTTAATCCTGATGAACCAATTGCTGGTAATGTCTTAGCTGTGAAATTGCGAGGGGAATCTGCTTCCTCAACTGGTATAAATCCCGATTTTCCCCCCCGTCGTTGGGAAGCTTGGAATGGTCAACACTGGCAGCAAATTTTACTCCAAGAATCTGACGATGGTACTCGCGGTTTTAGTTTTAGCGATGGTTCACAATTGGGGATGAATACCCTTGGTGAAGCTGATGTAGTCCTGCATTTACCACGAGTATTTCCAATTACTTACTTTAGTAGCTATCAAGGACGATGGGTGCGTTGCGTTTACGATCGCCAGATTAATAGTAATTCTCGATACACAGCTTCTCCGCAATTACTAGGGATACAAGTACGGTCTATTGGTGGCACTGTGAGCGCTAGTCATTGTACTTTGGTGCGGGATGAAGTGCTAGGAATTAGCAATGGAAATCCGGGGCAAAAGTTTCAATTACAGAATACTTCGATTTTGCCACGGCAGGAAGGTGAGTACATTTTAGTATTACCACCAGCAGGATTACCGGAGATTTGGCAGGAGGTTAATGATTTTGCTGATTCAAAAGCAAATGATAAACATTACACCATTGATTCTGTAACTGGAGAGGTGCAATTTGGCTTTCTGATCCGCGAACCTGCTCAAATTCGTTCTCAAGTAGAATTACGGTCAAAAATACAGGTTAGTGGCGTAAATACACTGCAACTAAAGGATGCTTTGCAAGCAGTCACAGATATGGAAAGGCAGTATGGAGCAATACCTTCTAAGGGTTCCCAGATTCGTATGGTTGCATACCGCACTGGTGGAGGGCAGCAAGGCAATGTCCAAAGAGATACATTGCAAATTCCCAAGACGGCAATTCCCTATGTGGAAAGGGTGACAAATCACATTTCTGCTCGTAATGGTGCTGATGCAGAGTCTTTGGACAATGCAGTTATGCGAGTTCCTAGTATTTTACGAACACGCGATCGCGCTGTGACTCCAGAAGACTTTGAAACTTTGGCATTGCAAGCAGGAGGTGGAGCAGTAGCTCGTGTTTATTGTCCTCGACGGATGAATGATAAGAGTAATAGAGGTGTCGTTGATTTATTGGTTGTTCCCCAAGCAAATATTGAAGGTGTGAATCGGGGAGAAGGTATTCATCCCGGTGAATTTATGCTTAATACCGCTTTGCAGCAACACATCTTGAGTTATTTAGATGAAAGACGCTTACTAGGTATAGAGGTCAGACTGAGTGAACCTAAATATGTTGGTGTTTCAGTGCAAGCAGAAGTTGGGTTAGAGCCAGAATACAACAATTCTCAAGCCCAACAAACAATTATTCAAAGTTTACAAATAGCTTTGTACCGTTTCCTCAATCCCCTGACTGGTGGAATTGATGGCAAAGGTTGGCAATTTGGAGCTAGTTTATATACTTCAGATATTATCAGCTTGTTTCAGAAAACAACAGGAGTTCGTTTTTTAGGTGCAATTCTTTTATTTGAACTACATCAACATGGTTCAGAATGGACTCGTGCTTTAGCAGATGGAGGTGTAATCAATCCTGGAGAGTTCGGATTAATTTGCTCTTGGAGTAACAATCAATTGCGATCTAGTCATGCAATTACCGTGATTTAGAAAATTAAGGGAAAAAGAAAAATTTCCTCCCCATTCCCCCTTCCCCATTTATGACTTATGACACAATCCCAATCTAGTCAACTGATCGATGTACGACTGACACCAATGCAGATACCTGATGCAGTTCCTTCTAAACAAGGGACACAATCGGGTTATGGGGTAGGAATCAAGGCATCTACATCTGCGATCGCAAGTCGTCAAATTAGCTTGCAATTACGTCCTGGAGAAGCAAGTGAGATGGTTGTGCAGGTGAAGAATTTAGGAAATCGTCCCCTACAGTTGGAGTTGAAAGTACAGGGTGATTTTCCGGCAAATTGGTGTCGAATTGGGATGGAAGGATTAGATATACTTCCAGGTACGGAGATGGAAGCGGTGTTATATTTTCAGATATCTAATGATTTTTTTGAATCACCAACCGCACTGCAACCAGGAGAAAGTCTTAAACTTAATTATCAAGGACATCTCTATGCATATTCAATGGAGTCAGACTCTGGAAAAAATCAGGTTGAATGCATTGATTTTAATCTTTATGTGCGTCCACCAAGTCTTTATTTAGATTTTCTCCCAGGAATTTATCGAGATGTTGATTTTATTGGACGATTTTTAAAGATATTTGAACAAAGCTTTGAACCTTGCGTTCATACTGTGGAAAATATTTCGGCTTATCTTAATCCTTTAACAGCACCAACTGCATTTTTACCCTTTCTTTCTTATTGGGTTGGATGGAAACATTTACCGCAAATTTCGCCAGAAAAAGAACGGTATTTAATTAAAAGTGCAATTGAAATATTTCGTTGGCGTGGTACAAGAAGAGGACTACGTTTTTTTCTACATTTAGTGACACAATTACCTTTAGATGAAGATATTTTGAATGAGGAAGAAAAACATATTAGTATTACTGAATCTTTCTCTAGAGGGTTCGTATTTGGAGAAACTCTAATAGGTGAAAGTAGCATAGTTGGTGGTGGGTGTCCATTTCATTTTACCATTATTCTCCGTCCCAATCACCAGAGTGAAATTGATGATTTTTTAGTTAAAAATATTATTGAGCAAGAAAAACCTGCATTTTGTACCTATGATTTATATATCCAATCAACAGAAAGGTAAAGGGGGAAGGATTAAAGGGTAAATAAATAATAAGTACTTACGCAAAATTAAATATATATTGTCATTGCGTAGCTTGCGTCTTCGGAAGGAAGCATAAGTCCTAAACGGACACGCTCCGCGCACCCAATAACTTCAACTTTCCGGAATGTACAATTAATTTTGCACAACTACTTAAAATATAAAATTAAAATCTTTTCCCACATTTCCCATTCCCCCTTCCCCTTTTCCCATATTTTCTTAATTTATGATATCAATTGAACCTTTACAAAGACTCCAAGTTACCGACGGTTTGCTCCTCACAGCAAATCTTTGGAAACAAGCTCATGACTACCACCGTCAGCGTCAGAATATTTATTATCAATCATTGCACCAAGCAGGAATTGTGTGGGGTTTAGGAGTTCATGTTATTGATGCACCTGAAGAGGTTGCCGGACAATATAAAGATAGACGATGGTTGCAAATTCAACCAGGTTTAGCAATTGATGGTAAAGGGAATCCAATTATAGTTCCCCAAGCTTTAGCTTTTCGGATTGCTTCCGAAGCACCTGCAAAAGGTTCCTTAACAGTATACGTGATAGTTAATTATGTAGACCCAGATAAATTACAAAATCAAAGCGATCGGCAATTTGTTCAGGAAACTTTTCGCATTGATGAAAAGACCACTCCTCCCAATGGTACGGAGGTAGAATTATGTCGGATTTTGCTTACACCTGGTGAAGTTGAGTTAGTCAATGCACCTGATGTACTACAACCCGGTATAAATAACCTGGATTTACGCTCTCGTAATTGTGCACAATTACGTATCCAAAAACAAGTAGTAGTTACATATTTAGCAGATTTGCAAAAAACAAATCCTAAAATTGTAGAGAATTTGACTTATTTATTGCAGTCGATGACAGCTTTATACCCCGCAATGGGAGGAAAAGCTATAGAAGTAAGTAGCTTGTCAGAGACGGTAAATAAGTTAGATAGCGATTTGCTTTATTTAACCTACGAGCAATTTTTGAGTCTGAAAGTTGACGAAGAACAAGTTCAGAATTTGCAGCAATATCTACAAAGTGGTGCAAATATATTCATCGAAGTGGAAGAAGCATTAGTAGAAGAATTGAGCTTTGTTAGGCAACAATTGCGGAGTGCGATCGCAAATCTCACTCAAGAGCAAGAAAGTGCTTTGATTAGTCAAGAATTAGAAGCAGAATTAATGAGAGTTGAGGAAAAACTCCAGCAGCAGTTATATCAAATTCAACAACCAATTCAGGAATTATCAAAACAATTTGGTATTCCCATTACTAATTTCGCTACTCTCCCATCTCATCATCCTCTACGGAAAGAACCTTTTCTATTTTCACAAATGCCAACAATCAAAAATTATCCCATTCATTTATTTAATTGGGGAGGAATTATATTAATTTTTGGTTCGCTTTCTAGTGGTTGGGGAATTGATGAAAATTTATCTCTTTCGAGAGAAATAATTCGTACGACTCAAGAAATGGGGATTAATATTTTACATTTTGCTTGGTATCGACATCAATTGATACAGTCTCAAAAGTAGAGAAAGGTGCAAGGTTGTAAACTAATTTAAAATTAAAAATCAAGAAAAAGAGGAAATTAAGAGAACAACTAAATAGTAGGTACAACTAAAATGTTACTTGTAGCCCAAGCAATAGAGTTCCAGCAATAAAACATGACTAATATGCGGAAATATAAAGAGTAATTTAAGATGTTACAACGATTTAAACTGGGATTAAAATTTACTTTTATATTAGGGATAGTTTTTATTATTGGTATTTGTTTAAGCGGATTTTTATTATCGCAAACTGCACAACAGAAAGCCGAACAACAGGTAGCAAACAAGGCTTTCATTTTAATGGAGACGATGAATTCAGTTAGAGATTATACAACTAATCAAATTCAACCTCTATTATCCGATAGATGGGAAATAGAATCCAAGTTTATTCCGGAAACTATACCAGCTTATTCTGCACGGCAGGTTTTTGAAAATTTACGCAGAAGTCCGAATTATAAGGATTTTTTTTATAAGGAAGCTACTTTAAATCCGACTAATTTACGTGACAAAGCTGACAATTTTGAAGCGGATATAGTTCAAAGATTTCGTCAGGATTTATCTCTAAAAGAAGTTTCAGGTTTTCGTAAAAGATCTGAAGATAATTTATTTTATGTTGCTCGTCCTCTGATTATCAGTAAAGATAGTTGTTTGCGCTGTCATAGTTCACCAAACTTAGCTCCAAAAAGTCAAATTAATACTTATGGTTCCGAGCATGGTTTTGGTTGGAAAAAAAATGAAGTAGTAGCTGCTCAAACAGTCTATATAACTATTGAAGAAATATTTGAAAGCTATCAGCAACAACTTGTATTAAGTGTGGGAATATTTACTGTAATTTTTGCAATTTTAGTTATTTTAATTAATGTTTTGCTCAAACACACTGTAATTCTTCCTCTCAGACCTATTGCTAGGATTGCTCAAAAAATAAGTAATGCTGATGTTGGTTCAGAAAAAACAGAAGCATCAGATTTAAAGAAATTAGATAAAGTTGCCAAGCGGTCTGATGAATTAGGTCAGTTAGCAGTACTTTTTAGGAAAATGACTAACGTTGTATTAGAAAGAGAAGAATCTCTACAAAAATTAGTGCAACAACTTCGTAATGAAACCGATAGTGCCAAAAAAACTGCTTTAGTTACTCCAAAAGATGGAATTAATACAGATTTACAAAGCTTGCTGGAACGTTCTCAACAAGCAAGAGAAAAGGTAGAATTTTCAAAAGATAAAAAAAATAAAGAGGAAAATTAAAAAATATATAAAACCCAATAAATTTACTGACTCAATTAAAATTATTAATTCATAAATCTTAAATTCCTAACCATTACCTTAAAAATATGCCTAAACTTTCTCTTAGTAAAACTCTTCCTATTGCTTTTCTCGTTCCCTTATTAACATGTGTAGGACTGTTGGGAGTCACAGCTGTCTTAACAGGACAAAAAATAGCTGGAAAATTTTCCCAGCAAAGTATGGAAATACTTAGCGAGCAAATTAAACAAAGACTGAATAATTTTCTTGATTTACCCCATATCATTAATCAAATTAATACTGATGCAGTAGAGATAGGGCAGTTAGATTTACAAAAAAATAAAAATATGGAGATATTATTATGGCATCAAATTCAAGCATTTAAGGAGGTTAATGGTATTCAGTTTGGCTCTGAATTTAATGGAGAATTATACAGTGTTGTCCGAGAAGAAAAAAAAGGAGAACTTTCATATAATATTGCTGATTCTTCTACCAATATGGATGCTGTTGTTTTCTCAACTAATGACAAAGGAGATAGAGCCAAAGAAATAAGTAGAATTTCAAAGTATGATGCTCGCAAACGTGAATGGTACAAGATAGCTATTGAAGCTCGTAAAGCAATTTGGACACCAGTTTTTCCGAAGAAAACTACTAAAAATACTCAACTCCGTTTATCAGCAGTGCAACCTGTTTACGAACGAAAAAATGGTAAACTTTTGGGAGTTTGGTCTGTAGACTTTTTTTTGAATCAAATTAGTGATTTTTTAGTTGAAATCACCAAGAACACTTCTAGAGAAATTTTTATTGTTGAGCCTAATGGCAAATTAATTGCAGCTTCTACAAAAATACAAGTATTTGATGACAAAGGCAATCAGTTTTCAGCAAAAGATTTTAATCAAGAACCTTTAATTAAAGCAACATCTGAGTATATAGAAAAAACAATTCCAGGTGGTTTTGCTAATATTCCTGGACAAAAACACTTTAAATTTTATTCACCTGATCGCGAATTAAAGCTAGTGAAAATTACCAAGTTTTTTGATGATGACAAACAATACAAAGGTCTAAATTGGCTAGTAGTGATAGTTGTACCAGAAAAGGAATTTATGCAAGATGTAAATAGGGTAAGAATCTTTGCTATTGTCATGGCATTTGGTGTTGTGGTGTTGAGTTTGTTTTTAGGAGTTTTAGTGACACGCTGGTTAGCTAAACCAATTTTGGGACTTAGCCATGCCGCTGAAAAAATTACTTCTGAGGAATTTGATTTGGCAAGTTTGAAAATAACTCTTGAACCTATTACTAAACGTTCAGATGAATTAGGAGAATTAGCAGATATATTTCAAAAAATGGCACAAGAAGTATATGAACGGGAGGTTGACTTAAAAAACAAAGTGAATCAATTAGCAGATAGAGCGAATAAAGCGACGTTAGCCAAACAGTCAAATGTACAAGAATTATTAGCGCGATCGCAAAAAGCTAGGGATAAGATTTAATTCGGAGGAAATAGGGAAAGGACAAAATAACTCAATACGGTTCAGTTAAGGAGGAAGAAGGTAAGAATAAGACTGATGTTCTATACGCTATTGATTCTAAAAGCTAATAACTAACAGCTAATAGCTAATAGCAATTTTTGCTTAACTGAACCGTATTGGAAAATAACTAAGGACTAATAAGAGCTAATAAAAACTAATAGATAATAAATAAATGCTAAAATCTAAAGAGAAAATTTTAACCAAAATCGATACTAATCAACTGGAATTTAAACTAGGGGGAGTATCTTTTGATGTAACAGTCATTAACAATAGTGATGGTTTTGCAACATTTCAGGTAGAACTACTCGCTGATATTGCAAAGGGAAATATTAGCGATGATTGGTACAGAATATCTCCAGATGTTTGTACTAAAAAACCACCTGGAGATTCAACAACATTTACTATTAGGATAATTGATATTCCCAAACGTGGGTTTGCTGGGGTAATGACTTTGACTGTCAGGGTATTTTCTTTAGAATTACCCCCATCAGAAGAAAGTCGTCAGGTAATTAGACTATTAATTCCTGGTGATGGAATTCCTGCACCACAAATCGAATTACTTAGTCAAGAATTTAATCGCTATCCTGGTGAAGTTTTTCAAATACCCATTTCCATAGAAAGCTTGAGTCAAAAAGCAAGTAAGATTACTCTGCGTTTAAATGGTTTAGATTTATCTTGGTTTCCTAAAGGTAGAGAAAGGGATTTAAGACTTCCAGGTGGTAGTAAAATTAGAGAAGTATTTGAGTGCCAAATACCTAACGATTTCATACTTGCAGAAAGTAAACATTACGATTTTACAATCGAAGCTTCTCAGTTAGATACTACTGCGGTTCGGGTTGATGGTGTTGTCAAGGTATTACCACGAGGTTATGTAGATTTTAATTGTAAAAAAACAATTCCTTCGCTTGCTGATGTGGAATTACCCAAGAAAAATCGTTGGTTGTTTTGGAAGCAATATTTAGCTATTCAAGAATTTTCCTTGGAATTTGACAATCAAAGTAATCTTTGCCAAGAAACAACTATTAAAGTCATTGACTTAGAAGCATTAGATAAAAAAAACCTCAAGTTTCCATTTTGGTTTAAGTTTGGGGATACAAAAAAGAAGCAAAATCAGGAAAATATTTTAGAGACTGAAGCAAAAGAAAAGCAAAATAGTTCCTTGACATGGGAAATTTTCCCCGAACAAGCTAATTTAAGTTTGAACAAACCAACAAATTTTAACTTCAAGGTGCAGCATAAACGACCTTGGTTTGGTTGGACTAAACTAAAATACATCCAAGCACAAGCAATAACTTCAGACGATCGCATTGAAGTTCGCAACGATACTCAAACCCTGGAATTAGCTGTTCCTCCAATGTTACCCCTATGGTTGCAGTTAGGAGGACTTTTATTAGGGTTTTTAATCGGTTCCACAATTGTGAATCGTTCATTTTGGCTAGAACAACAACACAGTCAACCAGTGAATTCGCTGCGTTTAAGTGGACTGGGAAGGGAAGCCGTAAGTGGTTCCAACGACCAAACTATTCGACGTTGGTTAGTACAAGATAATAATTTGCGTCCTTTGGATGTATTGCTACGTGCAGATAAAGCGGTACGAGTTGTACGTTACCGTCCAGTAAATAACGACCAAATTGCAATTGGTTTTGAAAATGGTGAAATTCAACTGGTAAATTTATTATCAGGTGAAGTTTCTTTACCTTTGAGTAGTAACAACCAGAAAGATGACCGAGTATTCGACTTAGTATTTACCAAAGATTCCCGTTCTCTGTTTAGTGGTCATGGTAGCGGTATGGTATGGCAATGGAACATTCAAGATGGAATTCCCCTAAATCAACGCATACAGCGTTCCATACAAGTTGGATTTGCGGTTAATACTTTAGCACTAGTGGGACCAGATGAAAATCATGTTGCGATCGCAGGTAGATTTAATCAACTTACCCTGTGGAATCTGAAAAATAACCAACTTCAGCCTATGAAAAATTACGGTGTTGATAGTCAAGAAAATTACATAAAT
This sequence comes from Calothrix sp. PCC 6303, assembly GCF_000317435.1. Lineage (NCBI taxonomy): Bacteria > Bacillati > Cyanobacteriota > Cyanophyceae > Nostocales > Calotrichaceae > Calothrix > Calothrix sp. PCC 6303. The sequence goes on along the minus strand of NC_019751.1, from coordinate 2,833,644 downwards.
AGTATTGCTACTGTCGATAAAAAGCCCTACATGATAGCAACTGCCGATAATCAAGGTAGTATAAAAACTTGGAATTTGCGTTCTTGCCTCACAGGAAAAGATAATTGTGAATTAATCGAAGAATGGGTTCTCGACAAACAAGCAATTCGGTCTGTAGCTTTTAGTTCCGATGGTTGTTATTTAGCTAGTGCAGGAGACAACGGTCAAGCGATTTTATGGTCATTAAATAGTAAAGGAGAACGCAGAGGTGATGGTCAAGTGATTTATCAATCATCAAAGCCATTAAAGAGCATAGATCTAAACCGCGATCGCAATCAATTATTAATTACTACTGCTGGTGATGACCCGCAAGTTAGATTACATCGTGTCACAAAAGCAATTTCCAGTTGTCAATAAATTTGCAGAAGGTAAGTGTGGGAAGTATTGAAAAGATGCCTCCTCGCAATCTTCCTCATCTCCCCCATCCTCCCTCTCCCCCCCATCTCCCCCATCCTCCCTCTCTCCCCCATCTCCCAATGGTCAACAATAACTTAAACTCCGCACTTTCAACTTTCAACTTCGATACAACCGATCGCTTACAAAATTTAGCGATTAAACCATTAGCTGTAATTATTAGCGCTTCCGGTCAAGATAATGTGACACCTGGTTCAACCTTTCACCTCAGCATGATGGTGACAAATAAAGGTAATCAAAGCGCTGTCATTGAAGTTTATATTCAAGAAGAATCAAAAGGACTACGACAGTGGTGTAAGTCAGGACAAAAGCTCTTGGCATTGGGAAGCGATCGCAGTGAAGAGGTGATCTTTGAATTTGATATACCTATAGATACCCTGCCAGGACTTTACAACTATATCGTTGTAGTTGATGCTCCCGACGATTACCCAGAGTATACGCCCATTCAATACCAACAATATCTGCAAATTGTTCCAGCCACTGCCGATATTATTAATTCTAGTGACCCCACATTTATTTCATACCCAACCACTTCTCCAGATAGTCCATCAATTATTCAACCAGGAGGAGCGCTAGCAGTTCAGATTTTAGTGCAAAATAGAGGCGATCGCGTTGATAAATTTCGCCTTATTTGTACAGATCTGCCCAAAAATTGGGTGAATATCACCTATCCACAAGTTTTCCAAGGTACAGGATTAATCATTGAAACTGATTGTCTCAATCTCAACCCAGGTGAAAACGGACAAATTTCTCTATTAATTAATCCCCCAATCAGCACCCTTGCAGGTAAATATATTCCCACAATGCGTCTGCATTCGGAGAATAACCCGGAATTGAAGTTACTAGACTTGCTTTATCTAGAAGTTGCACCCACCTACCAATTACAAACCGAACTGCGATCGATTATTAGTCGGGTTAAATCCAAAACAGGAATTTACCAACTGCGATTAACCAATACAGGTAACACACCGCGAAAAATAAACGTCAAAGTTCAGGAATTAGAAGAAAATCACATCTGCAACTATACCTTAGAACAATCTCAAGCTCTGATTTTACCTCAGCAAACAGTCGCAGTTGACTTGCAGATAAAACCAAAAAATCGCTGGCAACGTCCCTTTATTGGTGGTCCCAGAATAGTCAACTTTAACATCGATTTATTCGATCACCAAGAACTACCCCTAGCACCCAATAATTTCCCCGGAATGCTCTTGTGGGAAGCACGTCCTTGGTGGCAAATACTGCCATTGATATTATTGATGCTCCTATGTCTGGGTACAAGCGCTTACTTTATTTGGTGGTTTCTCTTTAGAATTCCCCCCTCACCCAAAATCTGGCAATTTTACCCCGAAGATAGCGCTTACGCAGCCATTAACGCTGATACAGTCAGTCTGGGATTTGAAATTAGCGACATCAACCGCTTAAAATCCTTAAAAATAGTTGGTATCTCAGCAGACGGCAAACCCCTCACCCGTCCCCAAGAATATGACTTTAGCCAAGGAGTACCAGCAACATTACAATCCTTCTGCACCCAACAAAAAAATCTTTTAAACTGTCGAAATGTTCGCACAGGTGCGCGTAAACCCGGTACTTACATCTTTGAAATGAGTACCCAACCCAAACCCGGACGAGGAGCAGCCACCGACAACATCAAAACTAATCCAGTTGCGATCGCACCGATTCCCCAACCGGAAATTATCGCTTTTGGTTCCACCCAACCAACCTACCAAGAATTTAGTCTCCTCAATCCCAACCAAAAAGAAGCTAAAAATAATCCCAAATCTCTAAATAAAGACTTTCAAATTCGTCTTAACTGGGCAATTCGTAATGCAAGTCAACTACGAATGGTACAGTTAATCGGTCGCACACCTGATGGATTAGCAGTTACCCCCGTCAAAAACTTCGACTTTAGTCAAGGTATTCCATCTCAGTTAAAAAAATTCTGTGCTGCTGGAGAACCCCTAGTTTGTTTTAACATGACAACCAACCTCAAAAAGCCAGGGGATTACATCTTTGAACTCAAAGCAATTTCCCAGGACAGCGAAAACCAAAAACTAGAACCCAGCAAAACCGAACTAATTAAAATTATTCCCAAACCACCCCAAATCATCAGCTTCAAAATTAACGGCAAACCTGCACCTACAAAATTAATGGTTCCCATCACCCCAGGTAAACCAGTTCCCAAAATCGTCCTCTCTTGGGAAATTGATGCAAGTGAAGGTACAAAAGTCGAATTACAACCAGCACCCGGAACAGTCCGTCTCAAAGACTCCATCTCCTTCCCCCTCGAACCCAAACCAGCAAGTATTCCCATCTCACTACAAGTTACCACCACAACAGGTCAACAAATTGTGCGATCGCTTATTTTAGAAACATATGACCCCAAGGCAAAGGACCCAGCAATAGTTGCCGCAGAAAAAATGGCAGAAGCAATTAGTAAATCTCAGAAAGAAGCAGCAGAATCTGCTCAAGCTGACCAAAAAGAAGCAGCAGCAAAAGCTGCCAATACCGAAAAAAACACCCCAGCAAATGCAGCAAACATCAACGCTGCACCTGGTTCAGTTCCCGAAGATGAAGAAGATAATACCAAATCCAAAAATCCACCTACCCTCTTACCGATACCTCTACCACCTCAATAGTCTATCTAACCTGACAGCAGTTTTGTCAAAATTGCACGACCTTTGTGAGGGTTGGCAGCTTGCAAAAGAGACTTAACGGGAAAAGTCAGATCGTAGGATTCGATCGCTTCTTCGTACCGTCCTAAATAATGCAGCGCCAAACCCCGATTGTACCAATATTGATGAGAATTAGGTGCTTTTTCGCTATTAGGTATAATTGGCACTTAAAGCCTGTTGGCATTGAGTTTACTGACTATTTCAGGCGTTTTCAAGATACCTTTTTTTCCTGACGTGCCGTTTTTACTCAATAGCGCTTTTTCTTTGTTTGTTTCCTCTTCTATGCATTTCCCCAACAATTTCCTCCCAATCTCAGATGCAATCTCACCCAGCTCCCCACAATCAACCTCACCCAACCGCACCATCCGCGTTGCCAACTCCCGATTTTCCCCATCACTAGCTAGCAAATTCTCACCAGAACGCCGCAACCATTGCAATAAATCAGCTTCAGCAATATTTTTGCCATCTAAAAAACCCTTGACCCGTCCGTGACTCCAATCTTCGTCGTTGACCTCAGCTAACAACTGAAAGTTCCTTGACAACAGGCTGCTGAGGCGAAGAGACAAATAAGCGTCGTAAAATTTTTCTAACCACCGCCAAAGCCGCTTAATCATAATACTGAAATCAATATACGTGTTATCTCTAAAATCAATCGTAGCGATTCCATATCAGTATCAATGAGGCGATTTATATTTTTTTAATGAGTTTAGTTAAAGAAAATATGAAAAATAATTTGAATCATTCCTAAAAATCAAGGATTTACCCCACCAGTAATAATAAAACTTGCCCAATAATACGAATGCTCATAGGGCGGAACCTATGTATTAATTTTATCGTCGTCGTTTAACTGATGAGATGCGCGTTTATCTTGAAACACAAATAACAGCAGGAGCGTACAATAATATTTGCGAGATTTTTTAGATTTAGTACAGCAAGATCGAAAACGCAAAGCACAAGCAAAACTAGAGACTCTTTTACTCGAAGGTATCAATTCCCCAGGACAGGAAGTAACTTCAGAATATTGGCAAAATTTGCGTTCTACGGTTTTGGAAGAGAATAATATCGAACATCCAAACCAAGAATTACTAATAGGACTTACGCAATCGTAACGAGAAAACAAGACTTTGAGATTGCTTCCTTGCGTCGCAATGACGTAACTGCGTAGTCCTTGCGTAAGTCCTCACTAATTCATTAAATACCCATCAAGTTCCGAATATTGCGAAAACAAGCTATCTATACTGGCTAGCTTCGCTTGATAAACTAGTGTTGTGGCAATCATCAACCTGTCGAAAGGGTCTTTGTGGACAGCAGATAAACTAACTGCCTTACATGAAATTTCAGCAGTTATTGGGAATAATGTAACACCAGACGGCTCCAAAGCTTCTCGTAACCACTCATCAACAACACATGGTAATTCTAGCCTTAAGCGTTGTTGTGCTAAAGCAACCTCGTAGCAGGATACTGGTGAAATCCCAACAATCTCAGCAGTTTCGATAATTTCTCGCCAATGGGCTGGAAACCGCTCAAACTCTTGATTGATAAACCATATCCAAATATGCGTATCGAGGACGATTATTTGAGACATTCCCAATCCTGTTCTGAGACAATTGGGCTGACTAAATCCCCCAGGGTTTTACCTTTCCCGGCAATGGTGCTTGCAGGAACTCGACCTTGCGTTCGCGTAGCGACTCCTGTCGAGTCTCGCGCTACCGTATCCGGGAGAATTGTCACAATTACTCTCGCTTTGGATACTTTTGGCGCATCTGTTAACCACTTAACTTGACCGTTTTCAATAATGGCTTCGTAACTTTGAAGCATTTTATTTGCTAATTCCCAGCTAGTTGAGGTTTTGATATCTCCAAAATTAGCATAGAATATCTTGAACTAACTGAACAATCATCCTATTTCGTAAGGATTCAGGTAGCAGAAGAAGGAATAAGGGAGGGGGCAATAATTTGATTGCGAGTATGAGCTTGTATTGCGCTCGCAAAAAAGTCAATAACAGAACGTCCCTGACTTCTACAAGTTTGGACAACAGTTAATAGATTTGCAGTATCGCCAAATCTGTCAAGAGAACGGGAACCACCACTAATTTTTCGTTTAGTGACAGCTAACCGTAATGACCGTTCGGCTAAATTATTATCAGGAGGAACTTCGGGATGGTCGAGACAATACCACCATTGGACCAACTGCACGAAATTTATAGGGTGCTTTGATGGCTTGTGAGAAAATTATTCCTGCGCTGTCAGCTCTGTTTGTCCGCAAAAATATACAGATCACTTTATGAATTTGACAGAGGATTGTACTTCATTAATGATAAATAGATTGAAGGTAACATCCAATGTCCAATGCAAACCGTTTTCAACGCTCCAATGGAGGCGAATAGCTTGGTCTAATTTGTTCGCATCGCAATTCAAACTAGTAAGATAAAACTGCACTTCGCGGATTGTTTTGTTCACATAAATGTCTGACGCGCACTACCATTATCTTGTATAATTTAAAGTCAGTAATTCTGGAATAAAGAGCATTTTCATCAATGGCTGGCTGCTTCTGAAAGTACATTAACGCAAACCAGCAACAATAATATAAACTACTTCCTATATTTGCTTAACTACTGAAAACTTGATTCTCATCAATCCAATTGCCCATGCCATCATTACTGCGACTTCTGACCCTTTCTAGCATCATTGTAATTTTCCCGAACACTACAGCCCTGGCATTCAACGACACGCAAGAATACTGGGGAAATAATTGCATCCGCGAACTAAATTCCCGTAAATTAATTACCGGATACCCTGATAACACCTTTCGTCCCAATCTCACAGTCACAAGGGCAGAAGCAGCAGTATTGATGCTCAACGCTTTTCCTGACACCCCTAACAAACGTAACTCAACGCCATTTCGAGATGTACCCCCAACTCATTGGGCAAATAAAGCCATATCCACTGCATACCAAAAAGGCTTTTTCTCAGGATATCCAGGGCGAATATTTCAACCCAACCAAGCCATACCCCGCGCTCAAATTATTGGTGTCATCACAGGGGCAAAAAATTACAATTCCATCTCCAATCCAGCGCAGACATTACAAAAATACTTCCTCGATGCAGCAGAAATTCCTGGTTATGCTCAAAATGCGATCGCATCTGCGGCAATTAATAGCATTATCGTCAATTATCCCAACATCAAACAGCTAAAACCTAACCAAAGTGCCACCAGAGGGGAAGTTGCCGCATTGATGTGTCGCGCACTCAATATCTACACCATTCCCCCGCAATACATCGCTGGAGTGGAAGTAAAACCCCAACAAGTAAAGCCATTACCGGGAAAACTCGATACCATACCCACTTTCAACAGCAACAGTCCAGAATTAGTGGAAAGTGATGGAATTTTACTCTCAACCTTTCCCCCATCAGGGAAAAAAACACCCGCAGCACATTTAAATTATCCCTTTCAAGGCAGATTTGATATTTTTTCCCACCATATTGTCAGGGCAGAAACAGCAGCAAGAAATCGGACTGTTTATCAAGGCATTATTGTTCACAATCCAGGCAATCAACCAGTAACCTTAGAAATATTAAATGGAGCCAGTTATCTAACTCAACAAGCTCCCTTTATTCCCTTACCCGACATTCAAAACAATTCCCAAAATACAGTTTATTCGGGACCAGGAAGCAGGACAATGGGTGATGTATTGCAAGGAATGAGACAAAATATTTTCCCTGAGAAAATCGTTATTGAACCAGGTAAAAGCCAAATATTAGCAAATCTACCAATTCCCGTACTTGCACCCTCATCCAATGGTCGCACAACAATGATGCGTTTACAAAGTGACGGTGTAATTTATATTGCCAATTTAGCCATGACTGCTAATCGTCTCCCAACTTTACCTGAGTGGCAAAATTTACTCAATAATGGAAATTTGGCAGAAAAACGGGATGCCATACCCACACCATTAGAACCACCTAGAGAACCTACTGTATTCGGTCGAGTTGCTGGTGTTTCTCAAGGTGCAAAGTGGGAAGGGGTAATTACTGATAATTCCGAGGCGACAAAATTAACCATCCCAGAATCAGGTACAGCTATTTCTTACCCACTAGGAACGGTACATTTAGTAACTCTGGCAACCAAGCAGATTCAAAGTGCCAAGATGTTAGCTCGGTATCCCGATACGGCATATTTTGCTCATAGTAATTACGGAGTGGAATATGATTTGACTTTGCCTTTACATAACCCGACAAATCAAACTAAAACAGTTAATATATTAATCCAAACTCCCCTCAAAGATGAAGGTGGAACTGATAGATTATTATTTTTAAATCCCCAAGTCGAGCAAATATTTTTTCGTGGAACGGTGAAGGTAAGTTACGAAGATGACTTAGGTAAAATGCAGGTAAAATATTTGCATGTGGTGCAGAGAAGGGGACAGCAAGGAAAAGCTTTAGTGACGTTGCAATTAGCAGCAGGTGCGACAAAGAAAGTGGAAGTTGATTTTATTTATCCTCCCGATTCCACACCACCCCAGGTTTTGACCGTGGAAACTGCTCGATGAAAGTGTCTAACTCCAGCCCTCAGCGGTAGGCAATAATAGAATACACTCCAAATTGTTTTTTCTTGGGTCGGTTCTTCCGACGGGTTTGTTGTTACATTTTCTTCTTTTTAATCGCTTGAGATTTTTTCGGACTGGATGATTTTGTGAATTCGTTCAAAGTGTTAAAAGGGGTGTAGCTTGGTTTAGATTTAACATGGTTTTATACCAGTTTCAAAGGCAATTTTGGAGATTTGGTATAACGATGTGCCAATCTCAGAATCGCAAATAAGGTTTCGCTGTTGAAAAACACATCGATTTATCTTTATCAATCAGAAAAGTTATCGACTCGAATATCCCTCCAAATATCCGAAATTTGCCACCCTGAGTTACCAATGGATTGAACTATGGGGTTATCCCGCGCTGGAATATAGTTAGATTCTGTATTTTCTGTAATTAGCTGTTTTTCCTCCTCCCTCACCTCTGGGATATCCCTAGTATCCGGTTGAATATTTTGTTCTTCATCTTCTATTTTCTTGATTTTAAGCAGAAGTTGTTGTTCCGATTTTTTGATTAATGTCATATCTCAATTTCAAAGTAGGAATAGGATTTAACTGGTATATCAATGAAAACACAGATTTACTATCCTACATTCTAATGGTTAAACATGACACACTTAGGGAACACCAAGAAATAAATTTTTCAATAATGATCAGCGCCTCCAAACTCTTAGGCAGCAACCAATGCGTATTCAGAGTGGTAACAGTCGTTTGCCTGAAAAGATGGCAGCCTCTCTCAAGTCTCCTGTGCAGCTAAACAAAGTGGTAGAGTCGATTCGTTCTCAGCTAACAGGTGTAAAAGTTTACCTTTCCCTTTAAAAACAAACAATTCACAGGTAGTTAGAAAAGGACGGTTATGAGGAGATATCGACTCAATTTTATGCCTTCCAACTTCCAATGTTATTGTCTGTGCTGGATAGGTTTTAATCGGATACACTTGCTAGTTTTAATACATTAATTAGCAAAATATTACCTTTGTAGAGTCACAAATTACAGATGTAAGTATAGCGCTTCTCAGTCTGGTGAGGTACAAATTAAAATCTATATGCTTTTATGTATCAGCTTTAGATAACAATTGGTGTACTTCATCTGCTTGGGAAACGCTATAGGTGGGTGTTGAAAATTGTAGTTATGACAAGGTAGTAGGTGTTACCCTGAGCTTGTCGAAGGGCATTAGGGGTAATAGGGGTAAGCGCAAACATTTGGGGTGGCTGTGCCTAGGCTGTTGACTTTGTTGAAAATTGGGCGATTTTTGGTACTTTTGTTCGTGGCGTTTAATATCTCGCTAAAACCCTATCAAAATCAAGCTTTCAGCCATCGTGACTATCCACGTTTTTTGAATGAATGAAATCCCGAAAAAGTCACAGAGTCAACAGCCTAGGCTGTGCCTCCTGTTAGGGTTTGTAAGAAGACTTTGAAGCTAATTTACATTACGTTACATAGCGGAAACTTTTTTGGGGGCTTCCGCCTCCAAAAATAGTTTCCAAGAAGTTGTGTTTATTCCCACCTACTTATCTACCTCTCAAGATATTCACCTTTATAACCTAAGATAGATGGTAAAAAATCGACATAAACAGAGCATGAAGCTACGAAAGAGTTGTTTAAGTTTTTATCAGTCAAATAAATTAATTAATTGTCAAGACTAATTTAATTTTATGGCTGTTAATTTAATGACGCTTTATGTGAATTTTAGAAACAAAATATCCTAGAGGTAGCCTTATCAATACTACAATTGATAACTTCACAAAACAACTTCACGGCAATTTAGAAGCGATTGAAAACCGAGCAAAATCTCTAAGGGAAAGTGTTCAATCTGCACCGAAAAAAACTCAAGCAGAGATTCAATCTAAGCTCGATGAAGCGAAGGCAAAGCTAGAAGCTAAAAAACAAGAATTTGATGAGTATCGAGCAAAACTCAAAACTCAATTTGAGGAAAAAGAATCTGAAGTAAAGTCCCACGTTGAGGAATGGAAAGCAACTCGCAAAGTCAAGAAACTGGAGCATCGGGCAGATAAAGCTGAAGACTATGCTGCTACAGCAATCTTCTTAGCAATGGCAGCGATGGAAGAAGCCGAAGAAGCAACATTATCGGCAATTTGTAGCAGATTAGATGTAGAAACTGCTGCGGGAACTACAAAATAAGTAAGACATGATTTAACCAAACATGTCAGGAATTAGTTGAGATAGATGAGCATCTGATGCTTATCTATCTGACTACAAAATAAACCTTGGAATAAAGGAAACAAACTCATGACACATACAATTGTCGCTCATTTTCCCTCTCATGTGGAAGCAGAAAGGGTTGTATTGGAACTGCAAAAAGAAGGTTTCGATATGCAAAAACTTTCAATCATAGGCAAAGACTACCAGACTACAGAACATGTGCGCGGATTTTTGACCTGGAAAGATACTGCCAAAACTGGAGCCGCTGGAGGTGCTTATTGGGGTAGCTTTGTCGGAGGTTTGTTTGGTATTTTAGCAGGGGCTGGAGTGCTATTTATTCCCGGAATGGCTCCTCTCATCATTGCAGGTCCCATTGTGGGAGTGTTGGCGGGCTGGTTGGAAGGAACACTTATTGGAGGAGCCAGTGCTGCTGCTGTAGGGGGACTAGCAGGTGCATTAGGAGGGTTAGGAATACCCAAGCACGAGGTACTGAGGTACGAGACTCAAATCCAAGCAGGCGAGTTCATCATCCTTGTGACAGGCAGCAATGAGGATGTCAGTCAGGTAAAACAAATGCTAGACAAAATGGGTCACAAAATGGGTATGTCAGTTGCTGTCTAAAGCTTTGAACTCAGGCATCATAGCAGGTAGTATTGCGTTTCACTAATCAACCAGTAAACAAAAAATAACATGACAAATACCATAGAAAAGACTGACGTAGAACTAAAGACTGATGTGCTTTCCGAACTCAAATATGAGCCAAGTATAAAGGTCACAGACATTGGTGTTTTGGTGAAAGATGGAACCGTGACACTCAATGGCTACGCAACCACTTATAACGAGAAACGGGAAGCCGTGCGCGCAGTTAAACGGGTTGCTGGGGTAAAGGCAATTGCAGACGACATCGAAGTTAAGCTACCAAGTTCCATGCACCGCACAGATGGGGATATCGCTACCGCTGCTGCAAATCAAATCGCCTCGTGTACGATAATCCCAACAAAAACCATTACTCCAACCGTTCGTGAAGGCTGGATCACATTAGATGGTCAGGTAGAGTGGTGGTACCAAAAAAATGCAGCCGGAAACGTTGTGCATTATCTGTCAGGTGTCAAAGGGGTGTCTAATAATATCTCGATTAAACCCAAGCTGACGACAATGGCAGTTGAAACAGCTATCCAATCCGCGTTCAAACGAAGTGCTTTGTTTGATGCTAGCAAGATCCAAGTGGAGACTTCCCAAAATGAGGTGGTGCTCAGTGGGAAAGTTCGGAACTATAGTGAACTTGAGGAAGCTGAACGAGCAGCCTGGGCTGCTCCAGGGGTGTTCTCGGTGGATAATAATCTCACGCTGGAGAGCTTTGGTTTTGATACATAGCGCTAAAGCCCAACTACAGACGAGGTAAAGTCTATTTGGTGGGCTACTAGTAGCAGTCCCCCAACCCAAAATTATTGGGTAAGGCTGGGAATTAGGGATTCATATTCTTGGGTTTCCAATTTTCAATCACTCCGCAAAGTTTACTTGGTGGACTACTAAGTAAAATTTCTCTTGCCTTTTAGCACTGAGTAAAGTACCCAAATAAATTACTAATTTTTTACAAGGAATCATAATGGTAAATAAAATCGACGTAAACAAATCTGTACCACAGGATCGATGGGGCGAGTTTTTCGATCAATTTTCAGATGGGAATCGTGGGAGGCATATTTCTCTCGAAATTATCGGTTCAGAACTCGGTGACGAAGAATTGATTAAAAATGCACCTTTGATGGCGATGGTTTATGACCCACCGGGGAAAGGGGATGACTTATTAATTGAAATCGGTCGAGATGAAGTAACTTACGCTCACACGATTGATTCACCAACTGAAGTTTTAACTGCACAGAACTCAAATGGCGTGATGATGGCAGTTTCAGTTACTAATGTGGCTGGAACAAAAACATTAATCAAGCTACAAGCTACTTAAATAGCAGTTAAATAAAGTGGATGAGATTCAAGTACAAAATTGATTTTCAAAACTTGTATTTAAAAACTTTTGAGAGAAAAGAATTGCAAGTTACAAAATCCATGCTTCTAACTATTTATAACAGGAAAATCGATTGTGAAAGCAACTGTCTATTACGCTCCTGGTGATGTAAGAGTCGAAACCGTTCCCGACTCTACTATTCAAGAACCAACTGATGCCGTTGTGCGGATTACCCATGCCTGCATCTGTGGCTCCGATTTGTGGTTTTACCGAGGGTCAGATGATTGGAAACCCGGATGGCGCACGGGTCACGAATGGATGGGTATTGTCGAAACGGTTGGTTCGGATGTGCGGAATTTGAAAAAGGGCGATCGCGTATTAGCTCCGTTTGCTTTTTCGGATGGCTCCTGTGAATTTTGCGGCAAAAGTCTACAAACTTCCTGTATCCAAGGTGGCTTTTGGGGTGGAACCAATGATGGTGGACAAGCAGAAGCTGTGCGCGCTCCCTTTGCCGATGCCACACTAGTTAAAATTCCTAGGGAAGTTGAAAACGATGATGCCTTACTCACCGCAATTCTGCCGCTCACAGATGTGATGGCAACTGGACATCATGCGGCTATTTCTGCTGGAGTACGAGCAGGTTCGACAGTGGCAGTGGTTGGCGATGGGGCAGTGGGACTGTGCGGCGTTTTAGCAGCAAAACGACTGGGAGCCGCTCGAATCATTCTACTGGGCAAACATGAAAAACGCATTGAAATTGCCCGTCGCTTTGGTGCTACCGATGTAGTTAAAAGCCGCGATCAACAGGCGATTGATGAAGTACAAGAGATGACTAAAGGGGGTGCTGAGGCAGTCTTGGAATGTGTCGGCACGGAATCTTCTTTCAGTACGGCGATTGAGATTACACGTCCAGGTGACACGATTGGTTATGTCGGTGTTCCACATGGCAGTGTGAAATTGGCAGGGATGTTTCTCTCAAATATTACCTTGCGGGGTGGTGTTGCGCCCGCGCGGGCTTATATTCCGGAACTGTTAGCAGATGTGCTTGCGGGGAAGATCGATCCCTCTCCCGTGTTGGATCTGACAGTCGATCTGGATGGTGTTCCAGGTGGTTACGCGGCAATGGATGAACGAAAAGCAATTAAAGTTATGGTGCGGCTTTAATACGCTCCAAAATTCAGCATCAATCACGCTTATTTGGGAGTTAATTGACATGGGTAATGAACTGAATGCTTATTTACTAGGTGGTGGTATTGGCTCTATGGCAGCCGCAGCCTTTATGATCCGCGATGATGGCTTCTGTGGGGAAAATATTTTCATTCTGGAGGTAAAGTCCGTCGTGGGGGGAAGTATGGATGGAGCCGGAAACCCTACCGATGGCTATTCGTTACGTGGTGGGCGAATGTTGACAACCGACAATTACGAATGCACTTGGGATTTATTCAAATCAATTCCCTCCCTAAATTTCCCTGGGAAGTCAGTATTTGACGAAACAATGGAGTTTAATCAGCAGCACAAGTCAAATTCGATGGCGCGTCTAGTTGATCGTCGTCGGGGGAAAGTTCCGGTAAGTTCCATGGGCTTTTCCATGGCAAATCGTCAAGAATTACTCAAGCTTACCCAAGCTGGTGAAGCTGAGTTAGGTGCTAGTTGTATTACAGATTGGCTGTCTCCAGAATTTTTCGAGACTGAATTTTGGTATATGTGGGTGACTACGTTTGCCTTCCAACCGTGGCACAGTGCTGTTGAATTCAAGCGTTATTTGCATCGCTTCATGCTGGAATTTACTCGAATTGAAACCCTGGGTGGGGTTAAACGTACCATTTACAATCAGTATGATTCATTGATTCTGCCCTTAAAGAGTTGGCTGGCTACCCAAAATGTCCATTTTGTCTTAGATTGCCAGGTGATGGATCTGGAACGCACCACCGCAAAGGGGAAGTTGGTAGTGACAGGCATTCATTATCAACAAAGTGGTGAAAGCAAAACCATCTCGGTTAAAGATGGCGATCTGGTTTTTCTGCAAAACGGCTCGATGACTGATGCCTCAAGTCTGGGTTCTATGACTAGTGCGCCCAAGAAGCTGACGAAACAGGACTGTACTAGTTGGAATTTATGGGAAAAGCTGGCAGCAGAAAACCCTGATTTTGGGAATCCTGCTGCTTTTAATAGCAGTATTGCTGAATCTTGCTGGGAGTCTTTTACCGTCACCCTGAAAAACCCTAAATTCTTCGACAAGATCCTGGAATTTAGTGGCAATCAAGCGGGGACTGGCGGATTGATCACGTTTAAAGACTCTAACTGGCTGATGTCTATCGTGCTTGCCTATCAACCCCATTTTATCAATCAGCCTGCTGATGTCCAGGTGTTCTGGGGATATGCACTTTTGCCCGATCGCGTGGGTAATTTTGTGCCTAAACCGATGGATGAATGTAACGGTGAAGAAATTCTCCGCGAACTCTGCGGTCATCTCCGCTTTGATTTGGACATTGTGGAATCGGCAAACTGTATTCCTTGCAGAATGCCCTATATCACCAGTATGTTTATGCCTCGTTTACGTAGCGATCGACCGTTACCGATCCCTCGTAGCTCCAAAAACCTCGCCTTAATCAGTCAGTTTGTGGAAATTCCTGATGATGTCGTCTTCACAGTCGAGTATTCGGTGCGAGCCGCTCAGATGGCAGTCTACGAATTTTTAAGTATAGATCGCCCCATCCCACCTATTTCGCACCACGACAAGTCACTGCATGTGCAGTTTGAGGCTTTAGTCAAAGCATTTAAGTAAGTTTACTGAAAAGGTGGATAATCAGGAGCAAATTATGACAGATGTAATCAGTCGCGAGGTTGTGCTAGTTTCTTACCCTAACGGACTTCCCAACGCAGATAACTTTGCGATCGCGCAAACCAAACTAGAGCCACTTCAAGATGGGCAGGTACTTGTTCGCAATCTCTATATGTCAGTTGACCCATATATGCGTGGTCGTATGAGCGACAGGAAATCATATGTTCCACCTTTCGAGTTAGGCAAACCACTTAATGGCGGCGCAGTTGGCGAAGTATTAGAGTCACGCGCTAAGGAATTCAATCATGGCGATATTGTGACTTCCAGCTTTGGCTGGCGAGAATACTTCATCGCAGCACCAAAAGAGTTGCATCTAGTCAGCCAGGAGGTGCAACCATTATCAGTTTATCTCGGTGCTCTTGGGATGACGGGCATGACTGCTTGGGTGGGATTAAATTTGGTAAACGTCAAAGCTGACGATGTGATTTTTATTTCGGGAGCCGCAGGTGCGGTGGGAAGTGTGGCTGGGCAACTAGCCAAATTGCGTGGATGCCGTACAATCGGTTCCGCAGGTTCCATGGAAAAAGTCAAGTTCCTACGGGAAGAATGTGGATTTGATATCGCTTTTGATTATAAAGCCGCTCCTATCCTCGAACAATTGAACCGAGAGGTTCCAGATGGGATTGATGTCTATTTTGATAATGTGGGAGGTGAAATGCTCGAAGCGGCGCTCTCGGTATTAAAAGTACATGGGCGGATTATCGCTTGTGGTGGCATTTCTGGTTACAATCAGGAGAAGCAGCCTGGTCCTTCTAATCTATTTAATATGATTACTAAACGGTTAACGATGAAGGGACTAATTGTTAGTGATTGGCTAGCTCATCAGAAAGAATTTGAACAGGAAGTAGGTAAATATTTCCGAGACGGAAAACTGAAGAACAAGGAAACAGTGGTAGTCGGAATCGACCAAGCAGTGAGCGCGTTCATCGGACTATTTGAAGGAAAAAATGTTGGCAAGATGGTGGTGAAATTGGATTAGCTTGCCTCCCAAGCTAGTTGTGCCTTGCCTCAGACAATTCATTGCGTGTGCAGTTTTAGGCTTTAGCCAAAGCGTTTAAGTAAGTTTTGCCTTTACTAACGGGCGTTTCAACGGGACAGAACTCAGATTTTTATTTTTCGAGGAACTCTCTTATGAAACCGGATTACCTGATTGTCGGTAGTGGTTTATCAGCATTAGTCTTTGGCGCTTTGATGGCAAAGTCTGGCAAGACTGTGCAAATTCTCGAAGCCCATGAGCATCCCGGAGGTTTTGGGCATACGTTTACGATGGCTAAAAAATATACGTTTAATGCTCAATTTCACTATGTTTGGGACTGCGGTGAAGGGCAAACCGTCAATCGGGTACTCAAAAAATTAGGGTTAGAGCAAGAAGTAACTTTTGAACGTTATGACTCGGAAGGCTTTGATCACATGCGATCGCCAGAGCATAGTTTGGATATTCCCTCGGAGCCAGAAGAACTGATCCAGCGATTGTCTGCTCTGTTTCCCGCTCATGGCGATCTGATTCGCAAATTTGTCAACGAAGTGGAAAAGACTGGTGCAGGTTTGAAAAAACTCTCTCCACCGATCAAGCCAATTGAACTGCTCAAACATTCAAATGAGGTATTTTCTGCTGTCCAGTATCTCAATAGCACACTCCAGGATGTATTTGATAAGTTTCAGCTACCCCAAGCCGCTCAAACCTTATTAGCCCTGCAATGGCCTGATTTTTTGCTCCCTCCCAATCAACTTTCATTCTATGCTTGGGTTATATTGTTCCGAGGCTATCAAGCGGGTGCATTTTACCCAACCCAGCATTTTGAACATGTGATTAATTCCTTGGTCAATGTCATTGAATCGCATGGGGGACAGGTATTGCTCAACCATGAAGTTACGAATTTTAGAGTCACAGACAGAACGGTTACGGGAGTTCAGGCGATGGATCTCACTACCCATCAAACACATGAATTTACAGGCGACACCGTAATTTGCAATATTGACCCCAAAAAAGCCGCCAAGATGATCGGGGAATCGCAGTTTTCTAAAAGTGTGCGCCGAAAACTCAACTATGAATATTCGGCATCTAACTACATGGCTTATTGCGTCGTCAAAGATATCGACCTGCGAGAGTATGGATTTGGCAAGTGGAATCTTTTTCATACAGGGCATCACGATCTAAATGAAGCCTTTGCACAGATGTATGATCGCAATGACTTTTCTAATCCTAGTTTTGCCATCACAACACCCACTTTATTGACTACAGCGAGTGGGGATTGCCCAGAAGACTCCCAGATTGTGGAATTCCTCACTGTTGCTAATTACAACTACTTCCAGGAATTACGAGATAATGACCGCAAAGCTTACAACCAGAAAAAACAAGAAATCTTAGACTCCATCCTCGATGTTGTGGAAGAACACTATGTACCTAACTTTAGAAAATATATGGTCTTTCACATTACAGGTAGCCCTACTACCAATGAGCGTTTTTGCTGGTGTCCCAATGGGAATTCCTACGGCTCCAGTTTGATACCGCGCAATATGGGTATGGGGCGACTGAATCACGAAACCTCACTCAACCATTTCTATTTCTGCAATGCCTCATCTGGCTATCCGGGCTTTGCTGCCACTTTTTGGACAGGCGCACTGCTGTATCAACGGTTATCCGGTGACATGATTTTAGGCAACAGCTAAACAGGTGATGTCTACGATAGGTTACACCTACCACATTATCTATATCTATATAGTTGAGAGGCAAATTATGAAGATCGCTATCGTTGGGGGGGGAGCTAGTGGCATGGTGACAGCTTACCTACTCGATAAACAAGGGCATAGTGTGACTGTGTTTGAACGGCAATCTACTCTAGGTGGACATATTCAGACACTCAACAAGAATGTTCACCCAAATCAATCCGATTGTCAGGAAATTTTGGAAAATGGAGTGCTGGAATTTCCAACTGTGTTTCACAACTTCATTGCCCTCATGGAACAGTTAGGGGTAGAACTAGAACCTGTCAATATGAGTTCAGCAATCTTTTTCAAAAATGGCAGCCACTTTCTATCAAAAATTGCAATCAAGAAGAACTTCACAGGTATTCGCCACCTGATCGAATATTTACGCCTCGATACCCTCTATGCTCGTTCTGCTGGATTTTGGCTCAGAATAAGATTTGCTCACCTGCAAGATTTCTACAATCAGCCTTTGTCGCAATACCTGAAACGCCCCTGTACTCGCAATACTTGGCTAAAATTGCTAGTTATGTATAGCTATTCGATGCCATTGGAACTGATTGATGATTTCCCAGCAGAATTGGCGATGCCTGTTTTACTCAAGGATGTCGCAGTTAGCTGGGTCAGGATTAAAGGTGGTGTGTATTCTTACATTGAAAAAATTCTGGCACGATTCAAAGGTGAGGTTTTGCTGAATGTGCAGATTGACCGGATTTTCAGAACCTCGGATGCTGTGAAAATTGTGCGAAGGACGGGTGAAATTCAGGAGTTTGATAAAGTCGTGTTTGCTACGCCACCTGACCAAGTGATGGCGCTGTTAGCAGATCCAACTGATGCCGAAATCAAACGGTTTTCTGCCTGGAAAGCCAATTATGCAACGACCTTACTCCATACAGATAGTTCCATATACACCCGCTATGGCATTAAACAACCATCAGAATTTGATTTTTTTGAGACAGAAAGCCGATGGGGTTATAACAGTTGCCTGAATCAGATATGTGACATCTCATCACCACCAAATTATTTTCTCTCGTTCCAACTAGAGGAGTTAATTGCTAGCAATCGCATCATTCACATTCAGGAACATCATACCCCGTTATATACTACTGAATCTTTTCAATATCGAAATGAAGTAGTTGCCACTAATGGCGAGAACAATACCTACCATGCAGGAGCCTATCTTGGTGATGGTTTGCATGAAGGAGCGATCGCTTCTGCGTTTCGAGTCGCTCAACTGGTTGGGTTAAGCCAAGGTGCAATTTCTATTACAAATTGCAAATCAACACCACAATTTGTACAAAATTGATCCATCAAATTTTTTAGATAAATTTAAAAGGAAATGAACATGAGAGTTATTGAGTCTGAAATTAATGAGCAAGTTGTTAGTTCTAAGTGGACAACCGCGATCGCCCCTCCCTGTACGCTGAATTGAAGCATAAAATCTAACACGTTTTCCAACCAAGCATTTTAGTCTTCTTGAATAATTAGTCATCGGGAGCATGTCACCTTTTTTCTGTGTGAATCGAAGCATTAAAACTTAACACCATAGGAGCATACTATGATTTTTCAAGCCAAGGAAACAACTGAATTACGCAATCCAGTTTCGCAAATCGTGAATGACTTTGATACAGATCTCTTTTTGTTCAGCAGCTCAATTGATTATGCTGCTACTGACATTTTAATCAATCAAGTTAAAAAACTAGAGCATCGAAGGAAGAATATCAGCTTAATTCTAACTACACCTGGGGGAGATGCAGATGCGGCTTTTATGTTAGCCAGATTTTTGAAGAGAGAATATAATGATCAACTCACTTTTTATATTTTCGGATTTTGTAAAAGTGCAGGCACGATTATAGCACTTGCTGCCAAAAATATCGTGATGTCGGATTTTGGTGAGCTAGGTCCACTTGATGTCCAATCAGTAAAAGAGGAAGACATCCGTTGGGAATCAGGTCTAATCCCGCAACAAGCTTTCAAGGCACTTGCTGATCAAGCTTGTGTAGTGTAAGTAGGTGGGCGAGAAAATTTATAACTATGTAACGAAAATTTAACCAGAGCGACTAGAGTCAAATTTAATACGTCTTGTACTGTAGTTACTTTTTTCCCCTCTAGCTTTAACGCCATCAATCACGGCGTAAGCGAGGTCTAACTCGTCATCAAATGTTTGCCCACGTAGTTCGTCTTTTTTTAGGTGCTGCCACTCTAATTCAATTGGGTTCATCTCGGAGCAGTATGCGGGCAGAAAAAAGATGTACAAACCCATGTTTTCCCACTTGGACCATAGCTTTTGCACTTCTTTACATCGGTGTATCGATCCGTTATCCTGCACAATTACCCTAATGCGCCCCGTTCTTTGAGCTTCAGTTGCTTCTATTTCCATCATCTCGATGTAAGATTTACGACTAACAGCACCAATCACCAGACCGTAAACAAAGCTGATTAAAGGTTGAAGAAAGCCGATAATACTTAATCTCCGTCCACGACGCTGGGTTTGCTCTAAACGTTTTTGCTCACCTTTGAAGTAATAAGTGTAACCTGGTTCGCTCCATACACAAAATCCTGATTCATCTAGATACTTTAGGTCTATTTCTCCAGACGCAGCAGATAATTCCAACATATCTAGGTCTGCTTGTTTGTTTGCTCGTGCTATCGGGTTTTGCTTGCCTTTGTGACTCTTCCTTGCTCGCTTCCAATTGACCCCCTTTTTTTGAGCACCCGCCTTAATCTGTCGGGACTCAGTTTAATTGAGCGATCGCGTTCTAATTTTTGTGCGAGTTGAAGGCTATTGTATGTACGCGGTTCGTTTTTCAGGCATTCTTCCAAAAATATGATGTCTTCTTCTTGCCATTTTGACTTTCCCCCTCGACCAGGTAGTTCCCAAAGTCCTTCTAGACCTTTGTTTTTCCAGCTGTGTAAAACCTCTCTTACCGTTTGTTGAGTCAAATTAAAGTGAGCAGCTATTTTTTCTACATACCAGCCATGTGCATTTAGCCTAATTATTTCTGCTCGATCTTTTACTTTCTGTGGTACTTCCGCAGTTCTTAGCTGTAACAGGGTTTTGTCTTGCTCACGAGTCAAGAATATCCTTAAACGAGCGCCCATATATTAAGTCACCTCGGTAGATGCATTCTCCGTATTTACTTATCTTTACATAGTTTGGTTTTTTCTTGCCTACCTACTTAGTCAACTGGGTTTTCAATTTCTTCGCGCAGTTTGCACCCAATTTTCTTTTTGCTAGTTTTTCTTGCTCGCATAGGTTTTGCAGTTTGCTGTCAGCGAAAGTAATTTCCATGCTTTAGTAGCCTAATACAAGTTTACCATTTTGGTAAACAAATTGATTAGACTTCAAGGTAGATATCATATCAATTTATTCAAATCTTTACCAAAATAGTAAATAATTTTCTTATAGCTCATAGCTAATTTACATCAGAGAATACATTACCATATTGGTAAATAATTTTTTATGTTTCCAAAGAATCTAGCATATCAACCAAAGCATCCATCTCTAGCCAAAAAGCCCTACTGCCCTGTTCCCAATCATCCCAAACTTCCCGCAGTGTCTTGACTTCCTCCGTTTGGTTATTGGCTGATGTACGCCGCACATAAAGCGGAATCGATAAACTATAATCCTGATTAGCGATTTCCTCTAAAGTTGCGACCTTAGCAAAACCAGGGTCATCAATATAACTTTGATAGGCATTGAGAATACGTAACTGATGCTCCGGCTTGAGGAAACTTTGCCCCTGCATACGAGCTACTTCATGGACTGCATCAATAAATAAAATCCGTCCTTGCCGCTCTTTAGGCTTACGAGTACGGCAAACAATAATACAAGCTTCCATCGGTGAATTATAAAACAGGTTTGGTGCCAAACCAAGGACACATTCGACCAAATCAGCCTCAACCAGCTTTTGCCTCATCTGGGCTTCTTCCTTACGAAACAGCACCCCATGCGGGAAGAGAATTGCACAGCGTCCGGTTTTGGGGTCAAGACTTTTTAAAATGTGCTGAAAAAAAGTATAGTCAGCCCTTCCTTGAGGGGGTGTCCCCAAAAAATTACGTTGCCAAGGGTCTGTTTGAAACCCTTCCCGGTTCCACTGTTTAATCGAGTAGGGTGGATTGGCGAGAACTACATCAAAAACCCGCAATCGATCGCTTTCAGTAAAAGCAGGACGTTCCAAAGTATCCCCGCGCATAACTTGGTAATCACCGACACCATGTAGTACCAAGTTCATGCGAGCAATCGAAGCGGTCATGTGGTTGCGTTCCTGCCCGTAAAGCTTGAGGGTACGATGTTCTCCACCTGTACGCTTAACCTCAGTCAATGCCGAAATCAACATTCCCCCCGTACCGCAAGTTGGATCGTAAATGCGATCGCCTGATTTTGGTGCGAGCATCTGCACCATTAAATAAACCACGGTGCGGTTGGTATAAAATTCCTGGGCTGTATGTCCGCTATCGTCAGCAAATTGTTTAATTAAATACTCGTAGGCGTTCCCTAATTCATCTTCGGGAACATTCGCCAGGGAAAGCATTACAGTCGAAAAATGTTCCAACAGATTCTTAATTACGGAATCGGGTAAACGTTCCTTATTTGTCCAAGGTGCATCCCCAAAAATACCATCCAAGCGACCAGGGTTAGCAGTTTCAATCACCCGCATCGCATCCTGTAAAGCTTTACCAACATCCTTAGCAACAATCCGCACATCTTTCCAGTGAGCGCCATCGGGGATAATAAAACGGTCATTAGCAGTGTCACGGGCATAATTATCATCACCCGTATCAGCTAAAGCTTGAGCAAATTCCTCATCCCAAACATCAGATAACCGCTTATAAAATAGCAAGGGAAAGACATATTGCTTGTAATCACCCGCATCAACTAACCCCCGCAAAATGGTGGCTGTACCCCAAAGATAACTCTCTAAGGCTTGTTGTGTAATTTGTGCTATCACTCCAGCCATCCCCCCTCTAACATTACCTGATGCAAACGTTCCTCAGCTTCTCGGCATTGTACCAAAGCATCTTTGAATGATGCGATCGCTTCCTCTAGGGGTGGAATATCTGCTCCGATGGGCGGTAAAACATAACGTGATATATTCAGCGTCCATCCTTCCTTTTCAATTTCCTCCAAAGAAACCACCCGCGCACGATCTTCCACATCCGTAAATTCTTGATACCAGCGCAGAATTTCCGCAGCGTGTTCTGGTTCTAAAAAGTTTTGAGCGCGTCCTTTACGGAATACTGCTGAAGCATCAACAATTAGCAATTTACCTGCTTTTTCTTGAGTTTTACGTTGACGCAGTATCAGTATACAAGCAGCCAAACCAGTACCGTAAAACAAGTTTGGTGCTAGTCCAATTACCGCTTCAATCATGTCCATTTCTAGCAAAGTGCGGCGAATTTGTCCTTCTATTCCCCCACGAAATAATGCACCTTGGGGTAACACCACAGCCATCCGTCCATGTGGTTTAGCCATAGACTTAACCATGTGTTGCACCCAGGCAAAATCACCACTACTATCCGTAGGTAAACCCGCAAAAGCCCGTCCCCAGGGGTCAGTTTCCCAAATTTCCCGTCCCCATTTTTCTAAGGAGAAGGGAGGATTGGCAATTACCACATCAAATTCTGCCAAACCACCCGTATTGGCAGTAAAAACAGGGTTACGCAGCGTATCACCCCGTTCGATGATAAAATCCTCAACTTCGTGGAGAAATAAATTCATCCGGGCAGTAGCAGCAGTTGTTAAATTCTTCTCTTGCCCGTATAACTTACCAAAAAACGTCCTTGCATCCCCTCCCTTATTTCGTACATGGGCAACAGCAGCAAGTAACATTCCCCCCGTACCGCAAGCTGGATCGTAAACTGTTTCCCCTTCCTGGGGGTCTAACATATCCACCATCAGATGTACCACACTACGCGGCGTGTAAAATTCTCCCGCTTTATTCTTGGTCGTATCGGCAAACTTTTTAATCAGATACTCGTAAGCATCCCCCATAACATCATTGTGGACGCGCTTGTTACTAATATTGAGTGCAGAGAAATGTTCAATTAGGTCTTTGAGCAGTTCATCAGATAACTTTTCTTTATTTGTCCACTGAGCATCGCCGAATACACCATACAAATGTTTTTGATTAGCAACTTCAATATTACGCAAGGCATTTTGCAAGGCAGTACCAACATTACTAGATGTCGAGCGCACATCTTGCCAGTGGCTTACTTCAGGAATTTGGAAGCGGTGTTCGTCAGGGAAATTTTCTCCATATTCCTCAATCATTTTTTGACATTCTTCATCCCAAACATCGCAAATGCGCTTGAAGAACAGCAACGGCAAAATATAACTTTTCCAATCAGTACGGTCAACAGGACTACCACGTAGTATATTTGCTGCCTCCCATAGATGAGATTCTAGTTCTTGTAATGTAATAGGGGCATCAAACAGCGATCGCTGAATCATCGGTTTCCGTACAGAGATAAATGAGCAGCTTTACATAGCGTTGATAATTATAGGACAAAAACCTGATTTTATCGTGGTTTACAGCAAGGCTTCAGTATTTTGATGAAGTTCGATGCGATCGCGTAGCGTGTGCAAGGCAGACAGTGCTGCCGCCTACGACAGATCGCAATGCATTTTCTATCGTTAAGTTGAACTTTGCCACCAACACGCAGGATTGTGGGCAGCAATCTTTAATTAGGCAAGATTCGAGTAATTTTCTACAGTTACGTAAATAAAATGTGATTTTTATAACAAAAAGGGAATAATAAATACAGAAGCTTAAATAAACAACTGTGACATACAGCTTATGAAAACTGAGCCATGACAACAGCTAATCACTTTCCAGAATCTCTCTTAAATATTGCCGAAGAGCAAACAGCGAAGGCAGATCAGAAAGCAAAAGGACTTCAAGCCCAAGCAGATGAAGCTGCAAGCATTCAAAAGCTATGCCAAAACGTAACCTCATATCTGAAGCGAGGTTGGACTTTACATCTTTTGGATGCGATCGACAAACAAGACCCGCTCTTGAAAAAAATGAAAGTTGATAACCATTCTACTATTTCATTTTTGGAGGAAATTTACCAAATAGCTAAAGAGGAAGCCTCACAAATAAAATATCACTTCTTTCCTCGTGAATTAGAAGAGGCTTGCCGTGTAGCTAATTTACCCTTAGATCGTGATAGCACTCATCCTAACTACAAATTTGAAAACGGTTTCTTTCAGATTCGTATAGATGACCACAAAAAAACTGCGCGTTTATCTGACTATGAATTACCCAAACTTTGTGAAGTACCTGCCGACGTTGGAGCAATCATTGAAGCAGTACAACGCGAACAAAAACGAGTTTTTGGAAGAAAATTTGATGCAAAAGTTTTCCTTAAAAAGCTACGTAAGCAGTATCTAGAAGTTATCAAAAAGCAGAAGCTAACTGATGGTAGTAGTATCCCTATTCGAGATATTACCCGCCGTTTGGGAAAAAACGAAAAAGGGTTTCGCACAGATGAATTTCTAATCGATTTATCTCGATTAGTTGAGCAAAATTTTACAGAGATAGAAGGTAGAAAATTTGAGTTTACACAAACCAAAGATACGACTCAGGGACTTCTTCTTCATATCGAAAACAAGCGTTATATAGGTTCAATTTTATTTAAAAAGGTTTAATTATGGAAGGGCGCATCGCTACACAGATTGTTGAATCATTACGCAAAGGAATTCCTCCGATGCGTGGGGTTGATAAATACTCAGTAGGTAATGAGAAATTAATTGAAGGTATTAAAAAACATCATTTTAACGGAATAACAGAACGAGGTATTATTCGCTTTTTAAGTGGCTCTTGGGGTTCTGGTAAAACTCACTTTTTCAGATTATTAAGAGAAGTTGCTTTTCAAAATGAATGTTTAGTTTCAAATGTACAACTGAACGCAGATGATGCAGCATTAAACAAGTTTGAGAAAGTATTTTATTCAATTGTTCGTAGTATTTCAACTCCAGAGTATTTTTCTGAGAATAGTTTTTATGAAACTACTCCTTTTGGACGAGTATTGCAAGAATCTTTAGCCTATCTTGCTAATGGTAAAATTAGTAACATATTTTCCTATGAAGAGTATGTCAAGGCAAGAGAAACACTCATGCTCGATCGCAGCATTGACATAGATTTTAAGAAGATGATTCAAAAATATTGGGAAACTTTTTTACCTGAAGCCCCTGATGTAGCACTTCAAGAGCAAAATAGAGCCGAGATTCTCCAATGGTTCAGTGGAGAAGGAAGTTTAGCAACG
The DNA here is from genome assembly GCF_000317435.1 of Calothrix sp. PCC 6303. NCBI lineage: Bacteria > Bacillati > Cyanobacteriota > Cyanophyceae > Nostocales > Calotrichaceae > Calothrix > Calothrix sp. PCC 6303. The sequence continues at coordinate 2,807,993 of NC_019751.1, read as the reverse complement.
TATCGCAGAAAATTTGAAGTTAACAAAATAGTTAACAAAGATAACGCAAAAATAATGTTGCAATCTTTGGCTGGATTTGTAAGGCTTTCCGGCTACAAAGGTTTAGTAATATTATTTGATGAAGCAGAACAAGCATATTCTATTATGCGAAAATCTTCGTTGAGAGATGCTCACAATAACCTTTTGTCTTTAATCAACAACATTGAGTCTCTTAACGGTTTATTTCTAATCTATGCTACGACTCCAGACTTTTTTACTGACCCAAAACATGGCATTATTATTTACGGTGCTTTGCAAGGAAGAATTGGTAAGCCAGAACAGCGTAAACCACGAGCTTTAGACTCTGTTTGGAATTTAGACGAAGTAGAAACAAACTTATCTGAATACCAAGCTGCTGCGGAGAAAATTTGTAGTATTTATGCAAGTGCATATCTAGAAGCATCTGTAGAATTACCCTCTGAAGCAGGAATTAATGCTTTCGTGAAAGAATTATTTGAGATTCACCCTTCACTTAGCGGTGTACGTTTTTGGCGAGTTTTAGTTACTACTCTAATTGCTCATTTAGATGACTATTTAGAAGGAGAAGTCAGAACAACAGAAACAATTTACGGTGATGTAATGGATCGCCTACGAGAGGATTAATTTATGAGTACAGAGGTGCAAGGAGTTATTGAATCCCTTCGTTTGGGTATTCCTCCTAGTGGTTATATTCGTTATTTTACAGTAGGCAGAATATCAGAGATAGCCCAACTTACAGCAAGGCTTCAGCAGGAAAAATCAGGAGCGCTGTTACTAAAAGCAAATTATGGCTCTGGTAAAAGCCACTTGTTACGGTTTATTCGTGAAACTGCTCTGAAAGAAGGCTTTGCGATTAGTTCAGTAACGCTAGATGCCAAATCAGGCATTCGCTTCAATCGTATGGATCAGATTTTAGGGGCTATATGGCGAGGTTTAGAAATACCGGGCAATGCTGAAAATAAAGGCGTTCGACCCTTTTTTGATTTTGTCTGTCAGCAAGCTCGTAGTAGTACAGGTACAAAAGGAGATGAATGGGCAAAAATAACTAATAAAGGTCAATACCTCTGCCAAATTAAGAGGATTCAACGCCCGTAGAAACGTGATGAATACGCCCTAAAGAAGTAAGCTTGGCAAAAATCCGGGTTAATAAAATAGGCTCAGGGATTTCTGGAAGCATTTTTAAGATCTCATGGACATATCGAAAGCCACGATAATGAGCCTTAAGATCAATAATGCCGGAGTCAGGATTCAGGATGCGGAAATCAGCGAGAAGATGATGAGATAAATTAACCATAAAGAATGCTAGATTAGCAGCATTAGTCACCGCAGTTTGACCGATGTTCATAAAGTCTTCCAATCCCCAAAATTGCTTGGCATCACGGAAGTTAAACTCGATCTGAAAGCGTAGTTTGTAGTAGTCAATTATTTTCTCAGATGACAACTTTAGGTCACTAGAAAACAGAATTACGTGACTGCGAGCATTAGTTTTCAGATTTGTTTTCACCAAAATAACTACATTCAGGGACTGGGCAAATTCTTTGTGCAGTAAAGTAGCTTGGTAACTATCGGTTTGGATATCCTCTTCGATACTACTTTGACGCAAATATTCATCAGAAATATTACGCCAGTCTAGTTTATCTCCGTATTTACGGCGTGAACGATGATTAGGGTCAGGATTTTGGTAAGGTATGTATAATGCTGAATCGTGGCGTAACTTGGAAATTATATGTAAGTTGACCTGTCGAGCCATCTGCAAAGCATTATTGTTTCCAAAATGACCATCTAAGACTAAGTAAGTCAGTGGGATAAAGTTAGCTACCAGCTTGACTAGCTCATTAATCATCTTCTTAATTCTGAGTAATTCAGATGTGAGAATTACTTCGGTCTTGTTTTTATTTTTACTCCCTTTTGGTCGTCCACGTCCACGTTTTTCTTTGGCTTTTATTTCTGGTCTTGGCGATACACTACTTTTTTCTATATCGTTCTTTATTACCTGTTCTATTTGAATCGGAAATGAGTGCCTTTGTTCAACACTTACTAATGATAATGTAAAGAAAGATAGCCCTGATATTGGCTTACTTACTAGGCTGGAAAAGAATCTATCCAACCCATAAGTTTTTTTCCCAGATTTACTTACTACAACTTCATCTCCTGCAAGCAAATAAACCTCATTTGCACGGAACAAATGCTTGCGGAAAAATAGCCAAAACAATGTCGCCCAAGGGATTACCGTATGAAAAAATCTCAACATCGTCCGATAACTACCACCACTACCTGTCCAACGAGAAATTCCCAACATAGTGACTCGCCCGCTCATCGCTAACATTGCCAAGATTATTTGGTTCAATTGCTTCATCGTTGTAGCATTTATCTGCGGCAGGAAGCACTGTAACAATGATAAAATGTCAAACATGGGCGCACATAGTGGTTTTTGAGTTGTCGTTGTGAGAGACAATAACTCTACTACGAAACGCCCTACCTCTTCCTCTTCATCCTCTTACTTTGGCGAAGGTATTGAAAGGTAAATGGGATTTTTCTCAAGTTCTTGATTCACCTGCTAATTTTATTGCTTTACGTGCTTGGTTTAGCGGTAGATGTGACAAGGCTATAATTGAAGACTGGCTATTTCAAGCAGGAAATTACAAACAAAAGCAAGTTTATGAGGAGTTAGTACATAAAACTCGGATGACTTACCGGGATGAACTTTCACTAAGCAACCCTTTTAAATGGCAACACTATACAAATAATTCAATTGTATTTAACTTTAAATCTGAAGCTTATGCACAATGTTGGTCTACATTAAGAGATATTAATACACTTGCTTGTGCTTCTAGATTAAAGGGATTGATTATACTTTTTGATGAATTTGAAGATATTTTATCTAATATTACTAACATCGCTCATCAAAAAGCAGCCTTTCAAAATATCTTTCATTTTTTTGCTGGTAATCAATTTAATGGAATGAGCTTTTTTGCTGTTACACCAGAATTTGTAGACAAGTGTAAAAAGGTAATCGACCACGGGTGACTACAAATTAAAAACAGTCAAAACCTTCTACATGTTGAGTTTGAGAGGTGTATACAAATTGGCAGTCGGCAGCATAACTGCGTAGATTTTAAGCAGTGTTTTTAACAGAAATCGAATTAACAGAATTTTGCGGCAGCAAAGAAGGAGAGTTGTGACTAAGACGTTGAGCGCTCACAGCTTGTGTCATAAAATCCAGGATGTTGCGACGTTGAGACTTAAGCGTTGTAACAACAGTCAACATGCGGGCAACAAAATTACTACCAGCTTTTGTTTGAGAACCAAAACTAGTACGTCTCCAGATCACGGCAGGACGTATAGCCCTTTCCGCAGCATTATTTGTCGGCTCCACACCCTCAACTTCGACAAACAGCCACAAAGCTTGCTCAACTTTTAAGAGTTGACGACAGGTACGAACGGTTTTTGCCAGTGGAGTTTTTTCCTGAGAGCCAATCTTATAATCCGCAGCTTCTTGTAAGTTCGACTTGATTAAATTGCGAATCTGTGGGACTAAAAGTTGAAACTCGCAACGGCTCAAAGTTCCATCTCGAACCCGATGCCACAATTCAAATAATTTTTCTTGCTGTTCAACCAGAGCATTACCAATACTTGATGAAACTCCAGAACGCTCAGATATTTTAATAAATTCCCGTTTTAAATGTGCCCAACATAACTGCCGTTGCTCCAAGTCAACCCAGTTATACGATGCATATCGGTCGGAGTTTAAAATACCACCGAAGTTTTCCCCCAGTAAATTTTTGGCTGTATCCGTACAACGGGAAAGTGTGACTTGAAAAAATGTAACTAGCGGTGTGACTGCAACCCACAGCCAAGCCTTTTTATTTTTGTCATTACATCCATCAACGTTTCCTTGACTAAAGCTTGTTTCATCCGCTCCAACTACAGGAGAGTTTTGCACGTATGTCTTTGCTTCTAATACCGCTCCTGCAATTGCATCGCTTGCTTCGAGTCTCAGTTTATTGACTGTACCCAAGCACATCCTGACTCCAAAAATATCTTGCATCGCACTTTGTACCATTCGGGTACTTTGACGGTATAGTCCACTCAATACTGCGACAAGTGCCACTACCCTTACACCGTAACCGCGAATTGGTACATCTGCCGGTAATGTTGCACGAGTCAAGGTTCCACAATGTTGACATTCGAGTTGATGTAGTCGATGTTCTACGATTATGGGATTTATTGGCGGGATTTCGACTACTTGATGCCTTACGGGATTGCTATCAACTCCTACTAACTTTTCTCCACAACACTTACATTTTTCTGGCTGATGTTCTAGAACGCTGTCGCATTCCGATACTTCATACAGATGACGGCTATGCCCTTTATGTCCCGGTTGTCCGCCTCGCTTTTTATCACTCTTCTTTTTTTGCTTTTGTTTTTCGCTATTGAGTGGATCGCTTGACGGGGGAGATGAGGAGTTTTTTGATGTTCGATTGATTTTTTCTAACAATTCCTGGTATTTGGCTTCTAAGGAAGCAAACCTTTTATCCGATTCTTTTATGTACTGCTCCATTTTCTCCACCAGTTGTTTGACACTGGCTGGAGTTTCTTCCCAATCTGAGTCAGGAATTTCTATTCCATAGGGGAGGCAGTTTTCATTCATACCCCTTAATTTACCACCTATGTCTACCTAAATTTTATTGGTAACACTTCAAATCCCGTGAACTTCTACGGTATTGAGGAACACCAAATAGAAGGTGTAACTGTGCGGGTTTATTGTCTCGCTAAAACAATTGCAGATTGCTTCAAGTTTCGCAACAAAATTGGTCTTGATGTTGCCATAGAAGCACTACGAGACTGTTGGCGAGAACAACGTTGCACAATGGATGAAATCTGGCATTATGCCAAGATTTGCCGAGTTCAAAATGTAATCCGTCCATATCTAGAATCACTTGAATGAGTCGAAAGCAAATTCGTAACGTACCAGCCTCAATCCGAAGTCAATTACTTCATTTATCAAAACAGCGAGGAGAAGATTTTAATTACCTCCTGATGCGCTATGGTTCGGATCGACTTTTGTACAGACTTAGCCAATCTCCATACCAAAGACAATTTATCCTGAAGGGAGCAACTCTTTTCAGGGTATGGAATGGGAACCTCATAGAGCAACAAAGAATTTAGATTTGCTTAGTTTTGGGGCTAATGATATTTCCAGTTTGATGGCAATATTTAAAGAGATTTGTCGTCAACAATACGATCAAGATGGTATTAGCTTTCACGAAGAAACTGTCAGAGGAGAAAAAATAAAAGAAGAGCAAGAATATGAAGGAGTCAGAATCAACTTGCAAGGAAAGCTAGATTCTACTAAAATTTCTATTCAAGTTGATATTGGATTTGGGGATGCAGTTACTCCATTACCTGAAGAAGCTTTACTGCCAAGCATTTTGGATTTACCGGCTCCACGTCTGCAAATTTACCCTCGTGAAACAGTAGTTGCTGAAAAGTTTCAAGCAATGGTTGCTCTTGGTATTAGTAATAGCCGGCTAAAAGACTTTTACGATATTTGGTTTCTTTGTCAAAGTTTTGAGTTTCAAGGAAATTTACTTGTTTACAGAGACACAAGTTACTGAAAATACTCGACAAGCATTGTTGAACTTTTGGCGTGACTCGATAATTAAGCTTTGTACACCACATAGTTATTTGAATTTTTATACAAGGGAACAAACCGTAAGTATTTGGTGGTTGCATTGGTTACTCGATAGTATTACATCTGAAAAAACTGGAAAAGCTTGGTTTGGACAACAAGCGATCGCGTGGTTGGCAAACTTACCTGGAGATAGGGGAGAATTGGGTGGGGAGTATGGTGTCTTGCGATCGCTAACAAAGGATTTAAGCGATATTCTGTATCAAGGAAAATGCCCTTACCCTAAATTTTATGAGGTGGTAGTTGCACCTAGCCAACAATCTACTCCTGATGATACTTCCAGGAGAAAGTATCTCCAAGAATATGCACCATCGGATTTGTGGGAAAGGGTAATGGATTATTGGAGAGGGAATTTACACAACTTTGTCCCCAAACCAGAAATGTCCCAAAATTCCGAGTACAGTACAAATGCAGCGTGGATGTCTGCATTGAAGGAATTATCACCGCAGAATTATCAAAGATTATTATCGGAATGGAAAGTTAACCATCAACGACGACGCAATTTGTGGAAAGCGATGGGAAATTTGGGGTTGATGTGACAGTTTGACAATTAACTTTCATCGCAACTAAATTTACCTAATCTGCGTCATCTCAATCATATTTATCTATATCTTAAATATGACACTGAAAACTACTATTTTGGCAATAGTGGGCAGTTTGACACTGGCTATTCCCCATACATATCAATATACTTTTGCAGAGACTTCCGGTAAATTATCCCAAGCACAACCCTCGTTAAAAGCTTCAGCAATACCCAAATCTGTTGTCTTACAGGTGCGACAAGATATGGCGAAGCGGTTAAATTTGAAACTTACAGATGTGCGGTTTACACGGGTAGAGTCAAAAATATTTGATGCTTGCTTGAATCTGCCAGCCAAAAACGAGAAATGTAAAGAAATTGGTTACAAAGGTTGGGCTATTAGGGTTGGTGCTGGTAAGCAAAGTTGGTTGTATCATGCTGTTTCCCGTCAAAATCTCAGTAATAATTTCCGCGTCAATTGGTTGCAAAGCTTACCTCAAGATGTGAAACAAACAGTAATTAGCAATGTCACCCGATTCAGCGAACTACCACTAGGAAAGATAAAAGTTGTGTCAGTGGAACCACGGATATGGAAAAATAATTGTTTAGAACTTGCCAAAACAGACAGACGCTGTAATTCCACTAAAACCCCCGGATGGTTGATCAAGCTTAAAAGCGATACCTACGGTGGTAAACTACGCTTAAATGAAAATGTTCCATCACAATGGGTATATCACAGTGATTTGGATGGAAAAATAGTAGAACTGGATTTAGTTGGCAGTATGGGTAATTTATCCCAGAAAATTAACGCAGATATTTTATCTGATGCTGCAAAACGTTCCCAAACTCAGCCTGATAATTGGAAAGTTCAGCAAATTCAAAATGTTCAATGGTCTAACAGCTGGAGTGGAGATGGACCATCAAGACCAATTACTGGGGCTGTTCCGGTTGAGAATTATACCTTTGGTTGGAAAGTATTGGTTTCCTCATCTAAACAAAAATGGGTATATTATGCAACTAAAAACGGATTTGAATTTGATGCACCCAAAAGTGTTCCCTCGTCTCTCGTCCAGGAAGCCATCAGAGCCGCATCCGTACAAACTGGTAAAGCTGCGAGTAATTTTAGATTACATTGGGCTGACTTGGTAACTTGGGATGATACCTGTTTGGGTGTGACTATCAATAAACCTGCTTGTGAAAAAACTCCGGTTTTGGGTTGGAGAATTAGTTTGATGGAAAGTAATTCAACGTTGTTTACTTTCCACAGTCGTTTCGATAGGGATGTACGATTTGCGGGTAGTAGTCCTTGGTTTTTTCCTCCATCTGCAAATCCTGGTGGACGTTAGCGATGTTTTGAATGTGCAAGACGCTCCAAAATACCAGAGAAAAGATGAGGGCAAGGATGCCACTAAGTAGTTAAACAAAATTAATTACACAATCTTAAGGCATGAAACTTTTACCCAGACTAGATCCTTGTGTGTAAATAATTCTGCGCGATTACTTATGATTTATGGATTTGCTATGGGTTAGGTGAAGGGGTTGATGATATTCAGTCCTGCAATTCTGAGGAAGTCACTGGTGTTTCGGGTGATTAGTGTTAACTGGTGGATGATCGCAGTGGCGGCGATCGCAGCATCTGGTAACTTGATTTTGTAGTTTTTTCTAAGTTGAATCGTCTGTTCAGCAATATCGGAGGTTAGTTCCAGTTCCTGTAGTCCAGAAAGGAATAGTCTGGCTTGTTGCTCTTCGGCAGGGGTTTGATTAAAGCCGAGCAATTCGATTTTCGAGATAATCGAGTAGGCTCCTTCTCCAGTCAGTCCTTCAAGAATCAGGTCGCTACCGCGCTGATTAAGGCTACCCCGGAGGTGGTAAATCAGGATATTGCTGTCGAAAAGATATTTCATCATCTTTCCGCTTACTCGCCCCAGTCTAAGTACCGTTGGGATGCAAGTTGAGCATCAATTTCGTCACAAGTTTGGTGGCTCCAACTGCCTTGGGTCGATGCAAAAATCTCCTGGGGTGAGGGTTTTAGGGGTTGTTGAGAGGCAGGGCGATCGCGGACATCAAAACGGGTGAGAGAATTTTTGAGATGGTTGACGAGGTAATCAAACACTTGCCAACGTTCTGACTGGGTGAGTTGGTTAAGGCTGTGGAAGATTTCCTGGAGTTGTGGACTCATGGCACTATTGCCCCAGAGATGGAAGGCTTTTGCTATTGTAACGTAGGTTGCTGGCTCACGATTGCCCTCTAGTAATTCTATTCTATCACCGCGCTCATTCAATACGGCGATCGCTATTCCCTGTTATTCCAAAAATAGTTGGTAACGTTCTCGGTCAGCGGCTGCAAGTAGCCTTGAACCTAGCACCAGCAAATTCCTTCAGTCCGCTGCAACGGGGTTGTTATAGTGCGCCGATCTTCTCAATGGTTCCATATAAGATCACCGATTTCCTAAGAAAAAGTAGATATTGTCCAAGGTCAAAATAAGTTTTAGAGCAAACTCTTGAGTGTACACATCATCTTGAGCTACGCCATGTGCAACAGAATGTCTACTTTCAGGTAAATAACCTGCTTGGACATCAAATCCTCTAAACACATAATCGTTTAGATAATCTAAAAATTTATCTGGGAAGCATAAAGAACCAAGAGTAGTGAACCTGTTCTTTCCTTGATTCGATATATATTCCTTTAGCTCCTTCGTATTTGGACTCTTACCAAAATCTTGGTGATATGCAATTCTAATAATACCTTCTAGCTCAGTTGCAAGGTTCTTAACGGCACTAATATAACCTTCTTCAGTATTAGCTAAATAGCTATTTATTCCTGCTTGAATAATCTTTTTCTTGCCAGCAAAAAGGGAATTATTCCACCACCTTGATGTAAGGCTTGACAATTTTTCTTCATTGAACGAATCTATGAGTTCTTGTAGTATAGACGGATATTTTCTATTTTCTTGATAGTAAAGTTGTATTTTCTCTATGCCATCATTAATAACAGCTACAAAAGGAAACCAGCCCTCTTCTATCATTTGCTTGAAGTTGTCACTTTTTTCCAGAAATAGATATTCATTTAAGTAAGTAAGCCTTCTATAGTAAAATCCCATTTCCTTCAGAATTGACTGACCGTTGAGATTTCCACTCAAATCAAAAAACAGACCCAAATGCCAGTTTTCGCGGAACAGCCAGATAATTCTATCTCCGTCTTCTGGATTCAAATCAATCACAATATCCTGAAAGAAAACTCCGATTATATCTGCCAAATTGTTTTTAAAGACGGCTCGATATGGCTCAACAGGGGTTTTAGGGATTGCCGTTACACCAAAAGGAAATTGTTGATAAACATAAGCCTTGTTATCAGGTTTGATAATCACCAAAAGTGAGTTGAGAAATGAACCAATATCTGTCCCAAGAATTGAAGACAGAAGTTGTGTCGCAAAGAGGGGAAAGTGTTCATCTATAGAAGAAGTGAACATTTTCTGAATCACTTTTCCTTCTTTTCCTGGCAAGATTGTTTCAGCAGCAAGTCCAGCTAACTGAAAATCATCGATTACCTTAGGCTCATAAACTTCTTGCACCTGCATAACTTTATCTTCTACCATAGTCACCTTCGCTTGCTGCATCCCTACCTAATAAATTCTTGGAAAACTAAAGTCTAAAAGATAACTTTTATGTAATTGCTTACGCCAAGGACTCAGCAGTATAACTATTTATTAACCCGAAATTTTTCGTCTATCAGCCAAATAAATCCAGTCAAATCAAGCATTACAGACAATTCAGTCATAATATTCAGAATTTTTCCAGCTATCGTCAATATCCAGCTATTATACAGAAACTTTCCAGATAACTACCTAAGTATAGGTGGATATCAAGAATTTTTCTGGCTATTCTCCTTATTTCGGGTAATAGGCGGAATTATTCAGCATATCGACCTGATTTTGTACGTAATTACAAGCTTTTCAGTCTGTTTATTGCGGATATCCAGAAATTTTTCATGTAACATCCAAATAAGGACATTAAAAGAATTTCATCAGGAAATTTCCGTACCATATATCGCCGAACATAACTGTCAATCCGCATTACCTGACCCTGCTCCAGATACCGAATTGCCGCAGGAATTTCACTCAAGGGATAACTGCGATCGCATGTAGTTTGAAATTCGTAACGTTGTCCATCACCTGCCACAAACTATTGCAGGATTAAAGCCAAACCCAGGAGGATGTCGCTACGCGATCGCTCTCCGCAATACCTCAAGCTGTTGTACTTCAAATTCAGCGTTTTACAACCTCAATAGAAAATCCCTCATCAGCAGATGGTGGCTGAAAGAAACTGGTTACATGACGGAAAACTTCTTCGGTATCAAAAACCGATCGCTCTGGATTGGTTTCTCGCCGTTTGGCAATTTGCTCTATGCAGATTTTGTCATCTATCTCAAGATAGATTAGGCGATGGGGAATGTTCTCGGTTAAAAATATATTCTTGAACCATGCTCTTTGATTCTTTGTATTTGCTGGAAAATCCATAACTACAGAAACTCCAGAATTAAGTATGTTTCTGATATGGGATATTAATAGTGGTTTGAGGCGATTTGCATATTTCAAATAATCATCAAAATTCTTGATTTCTTCTGGGTAAAGAGTTGATAACCAATCATCCTCAGATAGGAGGATTCCATTTAATTCTTGAGAGATTTGACGGGATAATGTAGATTTACCAGCGCCCATTTTCCCACAGAAAAATATCAAAGTCCCTTTTGAGTACATTTGTTTTCTCCTTGGATAATTATTACATCTCTAAACGGCGTTCGCCATACCATTGACTCAACTCAAGCTCAATTTCTTCCAAAATAGCTACAGCTTCCGCAATTGATTTTGTTGCTAACAAAGCAAAAGCCGACTCTACCCGTTGTTGATAGTTGTGCGGACACACAGCAAAATTATTCGCCATAGCGACTGCTCCTTTCTCATTCAGTAGGTACTCATGATTTAGTGCAAATAATACCTGATTTATACAAGCAATACTGCGGAAACAACAGCCTGATGCATGGGCTATATCACCTCGTGCAATTGACTTTTTCCCAACTAACAGCGAAAAGCTAATTTCCCAAGCAAATGTATCAATAGTTGCTTTTTGCAGTTCTATGGGATAGGGTTGGGTTTTGGCTTGCAAAGCTGCGAGAACACCATAAGAATCACAAAGTGATAAAGAAATAGCAACTTCCCCCATATAAATTGAGGAGACAAAACCGTGGGGATGTCCGGGTTGATAATCAATTGTAATTTTCCCTAGTCTGCAATCATTAATCACGCGATCAACCTGATCGACATCACGATAGAGAAAATCCACAGGTATATTTTTAATCTTGAGCCAACCACCACCATTAATCCATTTTCCCCATTCACCAATTGGTGTAATCAGATTGGGACGATGATTATCATCAAGTTCGCAAGCAAGTTGATTGAGAGCAATTACATCGATGGGATTGTCTGGTTGGTAATAAATTCCTAAATCCACATCTGACTTCGGGGTGTGATTCCCTCTTGCGCGAGAACCTCCGAGTGCTACAGATGCAATCCCCTCAATTGACTGCAAACGTTCGACTACATCATGAATAAAGTCAGGTAATTGCTGATTCATAATTAGCTCTACCTCGATTGAGTATTGAGCGTTGAAATTACAATTGGAAATCTTAAGAATTTTAACAGTACCCTTTAGGGTTATTTCATTGTAGATTTAAAGAGACTTTTCCATTACGTAATTAACAAAACTTTCACCCCGACAAGTTACTTCCTGCTTTTGGACAATTGAAAACCCCATGCGTTGGAAAAACGGTTTTGCGGTAATACTAACCTCAACAAACAATCGATTCAATGACAACTCAACTGCTTTTGTTTCAATTACTCGATAAATTTGCTTACCGACACCGCAACCTTGGTAATTTTTATGGCAATAAAAACAGTCGATATGACCATTCGCTTCTAGCTCTCCAAACCCGATAATTATGCCCATATCATAGGCAATATATGTAAATCGACTTGAACACATTTTCACCCAGTCTCTAAAGTAGATATTATCCGGTGCCCATGCCCGAACTTGGTTGCTTGAGTAGTCGCGGATATTGATTTCACGAACCGTGTCATGGAATAACAGGGCTATTTGTTCGGCATCCCGTTCTTCAAATAATCGTATTGCAATCTGACTATTTATGTATTCGCGGAGGTCTTGACTGCGATCGGATTGTTTCATAGTATTTCCCTTTGTTTATAAATTTATTGGGGCTGATCAAAGGTTTTATGCAACACATAATTTTATCGTCATGACTTTTCCCTGGCAGCCTTGCATTAGCCTTTCTTGTAATCACGCGATCGCCTCAGGTGCTGCGCGCGAACTGACAAAAGCCCTCCGGGCATCCAAGAAACAGCGCTTGCGCTATCGCATAACGACTCAAGAATCTTTAATTAAAGATTTAGCACGACAAGTACGAAAGAGCCGGTTTTTCTGAGAGAACAAAACTGTAAAAGTTTTAATCCAAATTGCCGTTGCTGTGTTTGACTAGAGGCTTACCAGGGTGGGTATCTCATAGGTTTTGAGGTTAGGAACGAGAATAATTGTTGGGCGGATCGCTACCCACCTACCATTTTTAGATCAAAATTCACGTCGCATCACAAGTTCGCCGTCCTCTTCTTTTCCGGTGTAAACAAAACCCATCTTCTCGTAGAACGGACCTGGACCACCTTTGGCTGGCACACAACTTGTTTCGACTGCATATGCCCCAGGGCGCGTTTTGACGTGTGCGAAGAACAACTCCAGTGCCTTTCGCCCGTACCCACGCCCCTGGTATTGCTCATCTATCATAAAGCGCCACAGAAAGTACTCTTGCTGAACTGCGTTGTCCTCCAACATCAAAAAACCGACTGGCACATCGAGAGCATAGATTGCGCGGAACCAAGCAATCTCTGGATTGAAATGGGCTTCTGCAATAGACGTAGCGTTGGATGTCACGAACTGCTCTTGGTGTGGGGCTACTTTTAAGCGAACGATATCACGCCAGTTTTCCTTAGTAATCTCGCGCAGCGTTACTTCGAGGTCGAATTTGGACATACAGAGTATTCTCCCTAAACCATGTCTTTTAAGAATAGTTTCTTACTGAACAATACAAGCCACACCACTTAAACATGCAATTCGAGATTATTGCTGAGAAACTTAAAATTCATTTACGAAGTATTTCCATTGGCGATCGTAAACAGTTGCCAACTGGTTGAATTGTTGGCGTATCTTATTTGCTTGGATGGCAGAATCATGAATTTTCATAGTGCGATACCCCGGAGGAGTCGCTACGCGATCGCTAATAGCCAAATCGATAAATTCTGTAATGCCATAATTGTTTTACGATGGGAATAGTTTTTATTCTGTAAATAATCAACCAGATAGATGTATACATATTTGGTGCGAGTAATTCCAAGAATTTAACCGCACCCTTTTCATCTATAGGGGGCTTGTCAGGGTTTTATGCAGCCGATATTTCGGTGTAACTTCCCTGCAAGCCCTAACTAATCTCAGCCTTTCTGGTAATTTCGCATTGTTGCACAGTTTCGCCCATAAGTTGATTGGTAATCGTCGATTTTCTTATGGTTGCAGGTAAATGGCTAATAGATGGAAACGAGCGTGCTCAAAACGGTGAGTTCCATGAGATACCAACAACATTTCGTCATTACATCACGGCAGATGGTTCTTCAGTTTCATGACATTTATAAAAAACCTGGCATTAAATCAAATTTTGATTTTTTGTTTTCACACGCTGATAAAATTCTTCCATAGTTTCAATAAAAGAACTATCTTTATCCCAAAATGCTGGATAATCTCCCTGTTTTTTAATCAAAATTGCTGGTACACTATTATTTATTGAAAGCTCAATCGTTTGGGGTAGTCGCTTTGTACCTAACCAAAATTCTCTCGCACTAGTTTTAACAGTAACTTCTTGCTTTTGTGGCTGGGTATAGAATGAAGTCGAAACTTCGTTACTGATTTCTTTAGTATCTAATTCTTGGGAAAGTGCTTTTCCTAAAGGTGTTTGGGCAAGTTTTGCTTGCAGTTCAGCTTTCGATAATCCCCGAAGTTCAAATAGCAAAAATGGATTGCTATCGAGTTGGGAAGCAACTAAATAATAAACTCCTGCTATGTGTTTACAAGGGTTAGAAGAATCGGGACAAGAACATTTTGTTTTGAAGTCCTGACGACTCTTTGGTAAGAGGTGTAATCCAAGTTGGGAAAATGTATCTTCAATATTTTCGGGAACCTCATTTAGCAAAAGTCGAGAAACAATACTTGCTTTTGATGAAAGTTTCTCAATTGTCAAATTCCAGCTTGTTTTTGGGATAGGTGTAATTTGAATGGAAATATCATAAGTTGGTTCTTTATGAACCCCAAAATATGGATTTACTGAACCTCTAACTTTGGCAGTAATTTGGTTGCCGTTGATTTCAAAGCTTTTGACTTTTCCACCACCAGCATAAGAACGACCTCGTTGCAATCTACCAGAATCGGTAAATGATTCCAAGGCTTTAATGAAAATTTCTCCCCACCAAGTTCGAGAAAATTTAGTCATAAGTTTTACAGAGTTAGGAATTAGGAGTTAGGAATTAGAAATGTAGAGACGAGATATATCACGTCTTTAATTATTCCAATATTGCGCTTTTATTCAATGCGATTAACTGTTTAAACGCTTCATTATCAAGTTCTGTCAACCACGATTCATCACTCCCAACTACCGCAGCAGCAAGTTTTTTCTTATCTTCAATCATTTGGTCAATTTTCTCCTCCAAGGTGCCAATTGCTACAAATTTATGTACAAAAACATTCTTTTTCTGCCCAATTCGGAAAGCGCGATCGCTTGCTTGTTCTTCGACTGCTGGGTTCCACCATCGGTCAAAATGGAAGACATGATTGGCTTTAGTCAGGGTAATACCAACACCACCTGCTTTTAAGGAAAGTATAAAAACTGATGGCTCTGTCTCCGGGTTTTGAAATTCCTCAATCATCTTTTCCCTCCTCTGACGCGTTGTTCCACCATGCAGGTAATATGTGTTGTAATGCAGCGTATGTTTGATATGTTTCTCGATTGATTCGCAAACTTCCGTAAATTGACTGAATACGAGTAAACTATCTCCTTCGGAAACTGCCTCTTCTAGCATTTCCACTAAACGACTAAGTTTATGCGATCGCATGACTGAAAATTCGCTACCATCTTGTAAGAATTGGGCGGGATGGTTGCAAATCTGCTTTAATTTCATTAATGTGGAAAGGATTAAGCCTTTGCGTTGAATCCCTTCTGCTGCTTCCAATTGCTTTTCTACATCTTTAACAACTGCTTCGTACAATGATGCTTGTTCTTTGGTAAGATTGGTGTAGAGTTTTTGGTCAACTTTATCCGGTAAATCGTTAATAATCGATTGGTCAGTTTTGACTCTGCGAAGAATTAAGGGTTCAACCAACTTCTTCAGGGTACTCGATTTAACTTTGTCGTTATCCTTCTGGATGGGAATTTCAAAGGATTTACGAAACTGTGCTTCTTTCCCCAAATAACCGGGATTGAGGAAGTTAAAAATTGACCATAAATCCAACAAACGGTTTTCTACAGGTGTTCCTGTCAATGCAAGTCGGTGTTTTGACGATATTTTCAGGATGGCTTTGGTTTGTGCAGCTTTGGGATTTTTGATATTTTGCGCTTCATCCAATACCAAACGCTGCCACTCGACACTATTTAATAGTTTTTCATCTTTGCGAGCCAAAGTAAAGGAAGTAATTATCACATCATTTTGCCGACAAGCAGCTTCAAAGTCTGCTAGTTGAGTTATGCGATCGCTTCCATGATGTACCATTGCTTTTAGGTGTGGTGCAAATTTAGCAATTTCTTTTTGCCAGTTTCCGACTACTGAGGTTGGTGCAATTAATAATGTCGGTAATAAGCTGTTTTTCTCCTGGTTTAAGTTGTCTGAGTTTAAATTATCTGCTTTTTTCCCTTTCTTCTTCTCGATAGTTTTCTTAGAAGCTGTTTCTAAACTTGATTTTTCTTCCTCATCCTTCTCCTGCACAAGTCTGGCAATTACCTGGACAGATTTTCCCAATCCCATATCATCAGCTAAACAACCATTTAACCCCAGCTTTTCCAGATAACTCAACCAGGAAACACCACGTTTTTGATATTCACGCAAATTTCCTTGTAAATTCGGTAATTCGCAAACTGGTTCCAACTGACTTTTATCTTGCAGCTTGGTAATCATCTCCGACAAAAAATCATCATGTTCGATTTCCCACTCTTCCCCAGCTTCTGCACTGCGTTGGAGAAACTCTAACATCGACATGGAAGGCTTTTCATCACCATGAGTTTGCCAAAATTCCAACATTTGCTGCATTTTATCACGGTCTAATTCCATCCATTGACCGCGAAAATTTACTAGAGGAGTTTTCGCATCAACCAGTTGTTCCCATTCACTGCGGGTAACTAGTTCCTCTCCAATTGCTAACTCATATTCATACTCTACCAATGAGTCCAGACCAAAATAACCTTTTTTATCATTTTTACTAGCAGATTTCCCCCCAGAGGAAGCTTTCAGACGAACTTTTGCCCGACGGCGACCTGCGGGAGTGTACCAAGCTGGTACAATTACTTTAAAATTTGCGTCTTCCAATACCCAAGCACTTTCTTTGAGAAAATCAAATGCTTCATCTAAACTAATTTGCAGTCCAATTGGTTTATCGGTTTCTAATCCCTGCCATAATTTCGGATACATTCGTGCTGCATATCCTAAATTTAGTAGCAGGTTGGTTTCAAAGTCCTTATCGATAAAGTTGGGAAGTTGGGAATTGGAAGTTTGGGAAGATGATGATTTTTTGCTTTTCTTATTGCTGACACTATTTATATCCCCATTCTCCAGTTTCATTTTCCAATAGTCAACTAATGCTAACTTTGAAGAAGGGTCTTGTTTACTCGCTACTAAAAACTGAATCTGCCAATTCTTTATATTTTCTGAAGGAGGGGATTGGAGTTGAAAACAAAGATTAAAAGATGAGTCATTTTGACTGCGGGTAATTTTACTTTTCCAAGTCAACCATTGCTGATATTCGGTTATTGCGACATTCCCTTTTAGGGGATTGCACTTTTTTTGATAAAGACAGTGGTAAATTAATGAATCTTCAATTCGTTTATCAAAAGCGGCTGTAGAGGTTGTGTTAATAACAATATTATTCAGAAGAGATTCACTAAAATGGCGTAAAAGTGTTTCTCTGTCGAAGAATTCCACTTGATTATGAAGTGTTGCGGAACCTGCCACACAAATTAGTGGCATGTATTCGATATATTTAGTGATATTTGCTTCGTATTGCTCGGAAATTATTTCCCATGTAGCGTAAATTTCCGGTGATTGTTTCGCTTGAGCCTCAGTTTGTTTCTTACCTTTCTTTGTGGTGGTGACAACTTCTTTTATTCGGTATTTTAATGCGGGAATATATTGGTCTTTGAGAACAACTTGTTTGAAAGTTTGGGTGTAATGATACCAAAATAACAAATCAGAACCAAGTTGAATTTCATTTGATAGATATAGTGCCAAAAAGTGAATATCGCTAATGACTTTTATCGCATTCACTGTTTGAATATCGTAGCAATCCACCTGCCAATAGGCAAAATCAAAATCTTCAGGAATTTCCGCTTCTAAATACTTACTTAATTCTGGAGAAGCTAAAGGTTGATTGTTTGCGGTTGGTAAAGCGAAATATTGGGGAAATATGCGTTGATTTAATTCAACAGGGCTTGTCTTAATTCCCAATTCCTGAGTTAGGAAAGTGATTAATGCATTTTTGTCAAGATGCCCAGGATGGATTTTTGGGTTTTTATTACTAGTTTTTTGGCAAACAGGAGTTTCTACCCACAGGAATAAGCTACCTGCTTGGATAAAATCTGCTTCAGCGCTTGGTATCCAGGTTCCATGAATTATTTTCACTTTCCTTGATGCCTCTGGATTAATACTATGGAGAATTAAATTTACTTTACCAGAGAAAAGGGCTGACAATCTACCTTAAATCAATGCTGTATTGGTTTTAGAAGGTGATCTTTCGATAAACTTCTCTTCGAGACAATGTGCGATCGCATTCATCAACTTTAAACTAATACAGGTTTACTATTGTCAGGGTAATTTGACTTCAAACTTAATCCTTTGGTTTTTTCACAAACTTCTTATCAAAGATATAAAATTGGGTACGATTAACTACACCGAATACTTTTAGTGCGACAATTTCGATATCTATTAAGCTTTTGATATCTGTGATATAATAATTCAGCTTGAAATAGCGAAGCTGCGATTTAAAATTAAAAAGTATCAAATGGCTAAAGATGCTTTTCATCAACAAGTTAAAAATGCTTTAATCAAAGATGGGTGGATAATTACAAACGACCCATTGATAATTCGGATTAGTGAAGCAATCAAAGTACAGATAGATTTAGCCCCAGAAAGTGCCATTGCTGCGGAACGTAATACAGAAAAAATAGCAGTTGAAATTAAAAGTTTTATTTCAGGTTCTGACATTAGTGAATTTCATACAGCGCTCGGACAATATCTTAATTATTGTCAAGCATTGGAAGAAAATGAACCAGAACGAATTGTATATTTAGCAGTTCCATCGGAAACTTATTTAGATTTTTTTCAGCTTCTTTTTGTCCAACGTGCGATTCAACGTTATCAAGTGAAATTGATAATTTATGACCCCAAGCAGGAGGAAATACGGCAATGGATAAAATAGAGTTATATCGGCAGTATATTAAACAAATTTTGACCGAACATGCACAAAGCAGTTCTGAAAAAGATGCTGTAAAACCGCAGTTAATTTTTGATACAGAGAATGACCATTATCAATTAGCTTATGTTGGCTGGCAGGGAGATAAGCGTGTATTTGGTCCGGTGATGCATTTTGATATTGTAAATGGGAAAATATGGATTCAATATAACGGTACGGAGGAACTTGTTGCGGATAGATTAGTTGAGTTGGGTGTGCTTCCTGCTGATATTGTGATTGGTTTTTATTCGCCGTTTAAGCGTCAATTTACTGCTTATGCTGTAGAGTAGAATTTTCTACCAAATAACATCAACAGGATACTGTACGATTTTACTGTCTATGGTTATTATTGGCATTTTTTCTACTTGACTTTGAGCAATAAGTATTCGATCAAAAGGATCTTGATGCAAAGCTGGTAAATTGACGACTTGTAAAGCATGAGTCATTTCAATCGACAAACTCTCAAATCGATTCAGAATTAACCGACTGGGAATATATGTTTCTGGAGGCTCTGGTAAACTTAATTTACCCAAGCGTACTTTAATGACAATTTCCCACGCGCTCGCAGCACTTAGAAACAAGATGTTCTCTGGGTGGGTAATTATATTTCTGGCTGTAGATGAAAGTCGGGTATCATCAGTAACCCACCAAATAAATGCATGGGTATCAAGTAACGCTCTCATTCCTCTTCGTCCGTTGGGTTAAGAAAAGCATTTAGTACATCATCGGGTAGGGGAGCATCAAAATCGGATGCAGTTGTCACTTTACCACGGTCTAACCCTGGAATTCGGGGTAATTTTTGTTCGGCAATTGGGACTATACGAGCAATGGGAGTACCTGCTTGAGATATAATTATCTCCTCTCCCGATCGCACCCGACGCAGCAGTTCGGCAAATTCAGATTGACCTTCAGGGATTTCGACGTTGTACATATATAGTTACTCCTAATCTCTACAACTAAATGGTAGCGAGATTATCAATGAATTTTACATTTCCCCATCTTCCACTGCACCTAATGCTTTGAGGGTAGATATTTCTGCATCAGTTAAGCCTTTTACACCTGTAATGTTCATGTTTTCATAAGGGCGATCGCTTCTCAATGTTTTTAAACACTCCCCTATTTCGATGTCCCAAATTTTAATTGTTCCATCCTCACTACCACTGGCGAGAATTTTGCCATTAGGACTGAATGAAATAGATACCACCCAGTTAATATGCCCTTCTAGAGTATTTAAACACTCACCTGTATCCAAATTCCATACTTTTATTGTTCTATCGTGACTACTACTAGCAATAATTTGACCTTTTGGGTCAAACACAACGCATCTTGCATCACTAGTATGTCCTTGCAACGTTGTGATGCACTCACCAGTTGTTACATCCCATAGTTTTACCGTTTTATCGTAGTTTCCACCACCACTGGCAATTATCGTTCCATCTATATTAAAACCAATCGACCAAACCCAATCAGTATGTCCTTGCAATGTTTTGATGCAATCACCAGTTGTGACATCCCATAGTTTTATTGTGCAGTCCTCACTACCAGTGGCTAATAATTTGCCATCTGGACTAAAAGCAATAGATTTTAACCAAGCTGTATGTCCTTTTAGAGTCCTAATCAATTTATAATTAGACAAATTCCAAAATTCAACAGTGTCTTTATTTGCCATAGCAAAAGTCTGACCATCTGGACTAAAAATTACAGGTAATAACCATCTATTGTAACTCTGCAAAATTTTTAAGCACTTACCAGTCTTAATATCCCAAATTTTTACTCCGTGAACCCCTCCACTAGCGATAAGTTCGCCATTATTTCTGTTAGGATTAGCACTAATATGTGTCACCCATCCCGTATCAGCTTGTAAAGTATCGATACATTTACCAGTATCAATATTCCATAATCTTAATAATGAATCGTCACTACCACTAATTAAAGTTTTCCCATCAGGGGTAAATGCAACACACAAAATTAAATGATGATACCCTTGTAGAGTTTGAAAACATTCACCTGCTGTAATATCCCAAAATTTGACTGTTTGATCGTCTCCTGCACTCGCTAATATATTTCCTTGTGGGCTGAATACTACTGAACGTACTATATTAGTATGTCCGTGTAAAATCTGAAGGCATTGACCCATATTTATATCCCACAATCTTACTGTTTTATCAATGCTACCTGTGGCTAGAATTTGACCATTGGGGCTAAAGCATACTGACCATATTGAATTTTCATGCCCTTGTAAAGTCAGCAAACATTTACCAGTATTTACATCCCATAATTTGGCTGTGGAATCACTACTACCACTGGCAATTTTTTTACCATCTGGGCTAAAGTTGAGGGTTCTGATTCTATCTGTGTGTCCTTGTAAAGTTTGGATGCATTTACCTGTTGATATGTCCCATAATTTGATGCTGGAATTACTGCTACCGCTAGCTAATATTCCTGTAATACAAAAGGCTACGGAAGATATTATATCTGTGTGTCCATATAAAGTATTTATACATTGACCTGTCGATATATCCCATAATTTTATTGTTTTATCTTGGCTTCCGCTAGCTATAATTTTCCCATCGGGAGAGAAGGCAACGGAATATACCCTTTCAGTATGTCCTTTCAAGGTTTGAATACATTCACCTGTCTTTATATCCCATAACTTGATTTTAGAGTCTTGACCACCACTCGCGAGTATTCGACTATTAGGATGAAAAACAATTGTTCGTACCCAGTCAGTATGTCCCTTCAAGCTTAAAATCTTTTCACAATTGCTAACTTTCCACAAGTTAATTTTCCCATTAGCATCTGCTGTTGCCAAAATTTGACCATTTAGGCTAAAAGCAATTGATAAAACAGTACCTAAGATTTGTGTAACAATACAATCTCTCAAATCTGCCTCGGCAAAATTGGTGTAACGGAGACTGGTATTGGAAAAATCTGCATTCCAAATTACTGCCTGGGATAAATTTTTACCTTCCAGTATTGTTTTATCAATTTTTAACAGCAGTCTAACAATATTGCCTCCAACATAGCCTGCTTCACATGGGGTTTTGCCACGAGTTGCATCCAGGATATGTAATAGAGAAAAGTGACTATTTAGCATTGGTAGTAGCAAATCTGTAACTGCTTTTGTTAAAGGTGCTTGACCAAAGATAGGTTGAAGTTTCTCTAAAGATTCGCTAATAAATTTCTTTAACGGAGCGATCGCTACACAATTCCCCGTATTATCCAATTGTCGTGAAAAATACCCCGACCAAGTATAATCAACCTGACTTTTCCCGCTAAGTATCAAAAGCCTTACTCACCAAGGATTTAGGAAAAAGGACAGTACATAAGGTAAAGTAGTTAAAATTGGGTGCTAAAGGTGACAAATCATGTTGGATTGGTGGGAAAAAAATTTTACGACTTGTGAGTTGGGCGATCGCCGATTGAATGAGCGTGCAATGTCGATTGGTTTTGCTTTAAGTCAAGGATTTGGCAAAGCACTGTCGGAAATCTTCAGTTCCGGAACTGTACTCAAGAGAGCTTATGAGTTTTTGCGAATGCCAAAGTGGAATTTTCCAAACTAATTGAGCCGCACTGTCAAATGACGGCAGATATTGTTGCAGAATATGATGTAGTGCTGTGTGTTGGAGACACTACTTTTCTAGATTATGACAGTATTGTGCTTAAAAGAGAAGGTTATGGTCCAATTGGTAAGGGAGGTAACGGTTTAATATTACATAGTGCTTTAGCGATCGAACCCAAAAATGGTCAATCAATCGGTCTGTTGTGGCAAAAACTGTGGAATCGAGAACCAAAACAGAAGCCACCAAAAAATGAAACCTCAGTACAAAAGAAAAAACGGCAAGCGGCAGCCCGAAAAGAATCACGAAACCGTCCCTTTGAAGAGAAAGAATCTTACAGGTGGGTAGAAGCACTTACGACAGTAGAAAAGCGTACAAGCAAGGATATAAAAGTGGTTCATGCTTTTGATAGAGAAGGTGATATCACAGAAGTGTTCATTCAAATCCGTCAACTTAAACACACAGGTGTCGTAGTTCGTGCTGCTCATAACCGCAGTTTAGATTCTGATAGTGAGCGTCTCTGGTCAAAATTGTCAGCACAACCTATCAGTTTTGAACAAGAAATTGAACTACCTTCTACCAGCAAACGTTCTGCCCGCAAAGCCAAGTTAGCTGTCAGATTTTGCCCTGTCAATCTCCGTACTCCCTACCGTTTTGACGACCGCGACCCAATACTAGTATATGCTGTTTATGCTACAGAAGTTGATTGCCCAGAGGGTGAAACGCCTGTAGAGTGGATGTTACTAACCACGGAAGTTGTCGCAGATATCCAAATGGCATCTACGATTTTACGCTGGTATTCTTATCGTTGGCGTGTAGAAGAATACCACAAAATTTTGAAATCAGGCTGCCAGGTGGAACGATACAGACTTGCTGCTGAGGGTATGAAGGCTTTAATTGGTTTTTTAAGTGTAATTGCTGTTGAACTCTTGCAGTTAACTTACCTACATCGTACTCAGCCTGATTCTATCGCTATTGAAATCCTCAATCCCCTTCAACTTCGCATTTTGAAAGCTAAATCACCCAAACTGCCCAAGATATTAACTGTTAGTTGGGCTGTGGAAGCGATCGCTCGTCTTGGAGGATATCTTGAACATCGACATAAAACTCCTATTGGTATCCAGGTACTATGGAGGGGTTGGTTAAAATTGAATGACCTCTGTGAAGGCTGGCAGCTTGCAAGAGAGACTTAACGGGAAAAGTCAGGTATAATCAACAGGTGCAGCACTCCCATCCAAACAAGATTGTGCCTGTGCCAACTCGATAAAATCCCCAGCCAACACACCCAACTCAGCCGCAAATTTATACGCGACAAAAAACTCCAACAGTGACCGATGGGCAGGAGTATAATCCCCGTTAGCATTACGAATTAGCATAGTTTGCGCCATCATATCGTAGTGCCAATGATCCAAATCCTTCTCTTTCACCCCAAACAACCGCCGAATGCGATCGGGGAATAGCTTATAATTTAGGCTCATCTCGTCGCTAGAAAGCATTTCCCAAGATAATTCGCACAGAAAATACAACTTATCTGCCAGGGAAGTAAAAGTGCGATCGCTCTTAATATCCCGCTCCATTTTTCGACGCACCGCATACAAATACACCCGTGCCATATCCACAGGTTTCCCCGCTTCAATATCCGGTAACGCTTCCAAAATCAACTCTGTCATCACTGGACGACGGGCTAAATCCAACAATTGCGGGTTCCCCATTACCTGCTCGACGGTTCTAGGTTCGGCTTGAAATAACAGCACCTGACGAATTTGCTCGTCGTCAAATTTCTCCAATTCCAACACCTCAAATTGTGGTGTTTCCCCACTCAGATTTTTGGTTGATGCACTTAACTCTGCATTCAACAAAGCCCGTCCTTCCCGTGCTTCGGGAAAATGCTCGGTGCGGCAAGTTAAAATTACCTTGGCTCCGGGAACCACTACTTTCGCTAATTCCCAGAAATTATTAATCATCTGCTGTTTATCGACTTTTGCAGCCATTTCGTCGAAACCATCGAAAATCAGCAGCAATTTACCCATGCGGTTAAGCTGGTCGAACACATCGCTATTTATCCGGATATTGTGCTGAGTAAAAAAGAACCCAGCTAAAACATTTTCCACATTTAACGCCTTAGCAAAATCTCGCAAAGTAATAACCAAAGGCAATCGGGGACGCTCCACACCGCGTTTTTGGGCATCTTTGTATCTCTGCAACGCCACCCAAGCATAATGAAACGCAAACCAGGTTTTCCCCGTACCGAATTCACCCAGTATCGAAATATGCTCCTTAGCGGGGTCATCGAGCCACAAATCGATATAGCCATCAATCCAACCGTCTTCTTCACCGTAGCGACTCATTCCAATTTGCCGCTTGCTAACTGGGTCAATTTCTTCCTTACTGCAAGCCAACGGCACATACTTAGTATCAACTTTGCGGCGATCGATTTCCGCTTCCAGCCAGTCAACATAACCGCTAAAGTCGGCATCAAGGTCAATCAGTTCGTCAAAAGTGTAACAATCGAGGTGGCGATTTTCTTCCTTTTTTACTTCATCACGGGCTGCTCGTGAAATTCGTCGCGTTGTCACCAACCAACCCTCATCGGTTTTTTGTTCTTCAACCGAGGTTCGTAAAGCCATGACATCACTCAATCCCACTTCCCCGGCAATTCCTCGCACGAGGATGCGGTCAAAGCTACGCCGGACAGGGATATTGATGATAAATTCAAAGTAATCTTCTGCCCAAATTTCGTATTTTTCTAGTTGATAACCCAGGGTTTCAAACCAACCACGCATTTGTTGAGCTAATGCGATGCAGAAGCTGCCACCTTCGGTGAACGCTCGACATTGATTTTCTTCTTGGGGAGACGCGATGTATCCTGTCTCTACATTTCCCGGTAACGCTGGGTAATTTGACGCTGCTAATCTAGCTATTTCTGTACGAATACCTTCTAAAGTTGGTTGCCTTTCAATCTGCTCTTGGATATTAGCGATAATTTTGTGTAACGAGCCAATTTGCTGACTCATCAACGTATCTGCTGGTTTACGGGAACGTTTGGCAACTTCGGAGAATACAATATAAAACGCTGCGATTTCTCTCCTAATATCAATCCTTAAAGCTTGAATATCATCACCCAAAGCATACGCAGCAACAAAAGCATCAACCTCCGACAATAAAATTGAGGGGTTATTGTGGTCAAATGCCTTACGGAAAGCTAGTTTTATCGCGTCTTGGCGAAACAGTTCTAAAATTGGCTTAGGTTTACCCACACCATATTCAACCAAAGTATAAGCGTAAACATCGCTATAATCTGCTGATGGATGCTCTGGGGAGAGATTAAACTGCTGGAGCAACTTAATTACCGTCTCGTTACGCTGGATTTTTTCTTTAATTAGGGGATTAGCAACACCAGTAATGGCATTGAAAAGCAAATCCAGGTTAATCAAACTCATAACGAGACTCCTACGCGATCGCCTAAAATAGTGCTTACAAGTAATTGCCACTACAAATGATATAGCGTAATACTCGATACTCAGAGTCGATTTTTATACTTTTCTCAATATTTCGATACTATTGATAAGTTTCCCTCGAAGATTTTTGACAACACTACTTTCTAGGGTTTAACAATAAGTCGGAATATCTTAAGATATGAAGATATTTTTTACTGGAGGCGATCGCTCGTTGCCAACTTCGGCATTTTCCGCATCAACCAAACCAAAAGCAAGGCAATTTAGTTTTCCTGACTGTTGTCCCAT
This sequence comes from Calothrix sp. PCC 6303, assembly GCF_000317435.1. NCBI lineage: Bacteria > Bacillati > Cyanobacteriota > Cyanophyceae > Nostocales > Calotrichaceae > Calothrix > Calothrix sp. PCC 6303. Next base: position 2,781,642 of record NC_019751.1, on the reverse strand, counting down.
TGAGTGAAAAATTGGCAAACTAAGCGACGCTTCAAGGGTTTGTAAATCCAGGAGATGCTTAAACACAAAACAATTTGTCCCCGTCGAACTTTGTTGCTGTTCTTCCAAATGTGTCCACACTTCGGATGCAATAGCATAAGCCAGCAAAGGAGGAACGCTATTCCCTATTGCCTTGTGAGCAGCCAGCTTACTTGTCCCGAAATCGAACCAATCAGGAAAACTGTGTAACCTCGCAGCTTCCCTAACTGTTATCACCCGCGCATGTTCGTAATGAATTGGGCGCGCTGCGGTTCGATTCCCGCTCCCAGCGCGTAATGTTGGGGAAAAACCATCGGACACTAATCGATATGCCCAAGTAGTTGATTCTTTCTCCCCAGGCTTTGTATCGGTGTATTTCTGTTGAGTAGCTGCTGTGTGTACTGTTGCTTGAAATCCACTAATATCAAGGGATTTCGAGACACAAGGGTGGTCACTGAGCCTGCCTGCCCTGAGCCTGCGCCGAAGGGTCGAAGTGAAGATTTTGTCCAAATATTCTGCATATTCGCCCTTTTCGCCCAACTCCCAGGTGTCGGTTTGAGAATTGATAGGAATGTAACTCAGGTCAGAAATTGCATCCCCAACTGTAACTTTTTTATCACTCTCCAATGGTGGTATAACTTCGCCAAACTTTGAGCCAATCCAGATAGCCCTTTGTCGTTTTTGGGGTACGCCGTAATCCGAAGCTGTAAGCAACCATTTGGATAGAATATATTGTTCTTCGATGAGAGCGATCGCATTCCCGGTAATGCCAGCAAACTTCTTCCACTCAATAGCTGGAACATTCTCCATCACGAACATTGACGGATTTAGTTCTATCACCAGATTGATAAATTTGAGGACTAATTGATTGCGATCGTCATCAAGTTTTTGCTTACCAGCAACCGAAAAGCCTTGACAGGGTGGACCGCCTATTACTGCGGCAATTTCTCCGTCCCAATCTTGATATTTATGTTGAATAATGTCCCTTATCTCAGTTGCTGTAATCTCCCCGATATCTTTACATAAAACTGTCGTATCAGGAAAATTATTTTGATATAATTCTAAGACTTTGGGGTTATTATCGATGGCGATCGCTACTTCAAAACCAGCAGATTGAAAGCCTAAATCAAGACCACCAATCCCACAAAATAAACTAACTACTAATTTCTTATTTTTTGACAACATAATTCAGTCAAATAAGTAAGATTTTCTTAACTTACCTATATTATATAATCATTTCACTGCTGTGTTACTATTATTAGTTATTTTGATGAATAAATTCATTTAATATTTCTTGCCAAAACTTGATTAATAGCATCTAATCTTCGTTTTTGATCTAAAGCAATACAATTCCATCGCCAACGCTCTGAGAACATTGAATATTGTTGTAGTCTCGTATTATAGTAAGTATTTTTGGGATTAGCGCAAATCGAAAACAAACCCACTCGTGAATTACCAGCTTCTAATTCCCCACCGCTTCTACGAAAAGCCTCAACTCTAGCCCATAAAATAGCTTCTTTTCCTTTTAATCCTTTATTTTGAGCATCAGCATATTTCTTTGGAAAAGCATCAGAAACACGAGGAGATGCTTGATTCCACTGGTCTAAATTATTGATGAATGCTTCAATATTCTGTTCTGGATTTACCCCAGCCGCTTGAGTTTTTCTAACTAATCTAGGAATGCGGCTTCTAGTTCTTGTTAAGCATCCAGCATCTGCATTTACTAAGTTTGTACCACCCCGACCTTGGTCGCTACAGAATCCGCGATTGACCTTGCGATTTCCAGGGTCAACATGATAGTAATACAACGAAGTTTTTCGTCCGTCAACTTGACAATTACCCTCTGCCGCGCATATTGCTAGCACACCGACAGAAGAATTATTAGCGAACAAACTATTGAGATTTTCTGAATATGAAGTGCTGAATTCTGAGATATTGTCGATGCTATCTGTCACTAAACTAATCGCTGGTCTACTAATAGCGAAGGCAGAAACACTTATTAATAATAAAAAGTTAGATATATCCCAGTTTTTCCCCAATTTATTGAAATACATCACGACCTAATAGAATAATAAATAAAAAATTATTGCACCCATAATTAATGTTATATATATTGGGAAAGCAGAAGCGATCGCTAATCCCAATACAAGCAAAATTAACCGTTTAACTAAAAGAGGTAGGCTACACCACAAATGAAGAAATTTCTGGATTAAATTAGGTTGCCAAGGAGCTTTAGCTTTCATATTTCCACCATGAATTAGCCAATGAGCAAACGGGCATAATGGAAGTACATCTTTCCATAATTCTTCTTGACCTAAATGTCGATATCCAACTCCTGTATGATGGATGTTATATTTCCCATATTTCTTGGATGAATATCTTCCAATTCTTACCCAAGGAAACATCGAGCATCTGTAATGACATCGCTTGAGCCAGTTATAATGTTTGCTCCTCCAAGCATTGCTATTCATGTACGAGTAATAATCATTTGGGGAAAGATATTTCTTCACTCTCATTGAGAATTTACCTCTTCAAAATCCTAAAAATTTAATTCTTTGGCTGGGATAAAACTTGTTGAAAATGTGAAACTTTTATTATTTTTGTAATCCACATCTTTTTGTAGAAAACTCATAAACTCTTGATGTCCTTTGGATGTGCGTCCCACAGGACATCCTGCGCTTGCACTATCAACTAACTTTTGGTCGCTGGCACTGTGCTGATTTGCTCCGATTTGGGAATGTTCTTTTTGATCCCCCTCATCCAGCTTGCCATTACGATTTTTGTCCCGAATAATATCGACTGGTGCAACTTGAACTAATGCCAATTCACGGTTTTTATGTTTGCCAATTCGCCACGCTTTGTAATGTCCCGGTACTTGTATTTGTGCGGTTCCCTGAGAATTCATCGGCTGCTTGGTGTAATGGCTTCCCGGTTCTATAGATGCTTCCCACGCTCCAACTAAACGCGGAGTGGGGTTAACTTCAACCAAAAACCTGGAATCGTTGAATCGGTTGGGTGCATTGTCGTTTTGTATACCATTTGGAAACATGCCTTGGACGTAGAAAATGTTGTACTTTCCTTGTCCTGTGCGAATTTCCCAGTTTTGCTTTTTGGCGTAATCTACGAGTACAGCAGCAATATTTGAACTGGATTGTGGTTTATTGGAATTTGCGAAGAAATTAATACCAGCAATGCGATTGAGTTGGAGCTTAGTTTCAACCCATTGGTTGATTCCAGGGTGTGCGATCGCAGCAGCCATCAACAAAGACAAACCAAAACACAAAGCACGTCCCCTAGCTTGAGCAACAAGGTTATGACGGGCTATCTCTTCGTTAGCTTTTAATTCTTGGTATTGAACCTCTATCGGGAGGTGTCTGAGTAATTCGTTGGCTCGAAGTGACATTTAGCACCTGTTTTATAACTATCTAACAGGGTTTGGCAATTGTTTGATTTATCTGGTGAAAAAGTCTGCTGGGGGGATTCTCCCCCCAGAGAACTTTTGAACCCGGAGGGTGAGTTCAACTTTTTTGTATTAGAAACAGACTCAGAGCGAATCAATTTTTCCAAATCAGAGCGAATATCAGCAGTCAGGGTTGAAATTTGAGGTCGTAAATCTGGAACAAAAGCGAACGAACCATATCCGGGACTCGCCATATCAAGAATAAAAACAACAAACATAGCGCTCGTAATTAAAAAACTTGATGCAGGAATCTTCACCCAAAAGGAGTGAGGGAGAGCAGAAGGGGAGAAGTAGGAAAATTCTTCAAATGCCTCCCCCTCTCTCCCCCTGTCCATATCCCCCCCTCTTCTTCTGTGCATTTTTTACTTCCTCCGCACAGACTGATAGCTGCCATCACCAGTCCAATTAGTCAACGGTAAAGTAGTAGTTGGTTGCTGCTGTCGTCTTACTGTAACTGGTGATTGTTGCCAATTATCGGAATCAACTGTTTGGAAGCGCACTGCCCTATCCAAACTATCCCCTGCACCGTTGGCAACTTGACCAACACCACTCCAAACTCCTGAAGCAACTGGTTTTCCCGCGTTGACAACACCGTGTCCAAATCTGACTGCGGTTGGTGCATTCTGAGGTAATTGTCGGGGGTTGCGAGTGGCAATCACTCCACCCAGGAAAAATTGAGCCACCCATCCACCAACTACTAAAGTTCCTATACCCATGCTCCAGAATGCAAACGATCGCCAAGGACGGAATGGATTAGTATGACTAGCAACTGTACCTAAAGTCCCAATTGCAGCACTGGCTCCATTCTCCATTGCTGGAGTAACACCACGGCTGTAATTTTTTCCCCAATCATAAGCACCTCTGGCATAACCTCCAGCACGGTAAGCACGCTCGTTCCAACGGTTATTGTGGGAATGTCTGCCACCTTCGCCATAGTTGTAGTCATCATCAAATTCTTCTCTACCAACGTAATTTGCATCTACAACGTTGGTGTCCAAATAATGCCTGGAACTTGCTTGTGGTAAATGTGTTCCTCTTAATTGTTTTCTGACCATGTGTACTCCTAATAAATTAGTCAGAGCATCCGCAGGTTCGCCACTCCTGCGCTTGAGTTAAGGCAACCGATGCTAATTCTCATCTTCTAATCCCCAGATATCCTCTTGTTCAATCAATTTTTGGCGAAATTGCTCAGTATCAATTGGGGTATCCTCGATCAGATTTTGCTTGGAGGGTGGCAGGTACAAAAACTGGGGACAGTATTTTTGAGCAAGCTCGATGTAGTTGTATTTGTCCTTGCCGTCTAACCGAGTTGCAGGTGGTCCTTGCATCCAGTTAGGAATATCGATTCGTTGCTTTTGGCGATCGCCTCCATCGGGACGAATCAAATATCCCCATCCTGCACATCGCTTGTTGCCCTCAATATTCCTATCGGTAATAGCCTGTGCATACAACCAAACTATTGCATCTTTAATGGTTTCCGATTTCCCAGCCAAAGCCTTTGCACCACCGAGCATTGCTTGGGTATCACCATGACTGGCGAAGGATACGGACATATTCGCTTGTCTTAAAAATTGCACAACAGCTTCCCAGAATTTGGGCATTACAGTCGAATCAATAGCATCGATTTCACTTGAATAATTGGACATTTCGTCCAGGGCAAGGTTCAAATGGTAGTCCTCGAAGGGTTCGTATTCCTTTGTTTCATCGCCAGCTTCCGCAATTCTCCAAAACGCAATACGAGTAAATTCGCGGATAGCGTTGGTTGCTTCGAGAAAATTGTAACCCCGTCCAAAAACCTTAATTCCTTTCCAATGCTGACCTTTGGCGAAAGGGTTGACCATCCATACCAAATGACCAAGTTTGATATGTTCAGCAATTAAATAACCAAGTTTAGAGGTTTTACCACTTCCCTTTTCCTTGCCAACAATACCCACTGTGTTTTCGTAAACGAGCGATCGCACTGAAGCATATTTATCTTCAGAATTGGCTTGCGCTTGAAATTGGCTGACAGCATCTATCTTCTCGTTAGGTAAATTCAAGGGGAATCCACCTGTTTGGTAGAAATTTGGAGTTTGTTTTGGAGCCTTAAAATTATTTGGTTGTTTGCTTTCCTCGTCGCTCAATTGCTCTTGCTTATATGGGATGCCATGCTTGCGATCGCCCGAAGGTGAACGCTTCAAACCATCGCTCTGTATATCAGAAATGGGTTGAGAATTATTTGAGAAATAACCTGTATTGGGAATAAAATTTTCTCCAGCAGGTAATAAAAGTTGTGGTCGATTGCGATCGCGTTTCTTACTGGCTAATTCCCAAAAGACTAAACTTGAGGTTCCGAATATAGCGATCGCACTCCCCCCAAATCGTAAAAAAGACTTGGCTGGTTCTGGCATTTCCACTTCCACAGTTTGTTGTTGAGTCGAATATGGGGTTGCTGATTGTTGGATCGTATTGGTACTAAAACTACTGGTAAACATCCAACCTCCCAACAACAAAGGAATGGGAGCAAAAATTAGTTTATTTGTCATTCTTCCCTCCTGTTGCTTTCGGTGAGGGCTTTGGAATTGCCGGAATTGGTTCAGGTTGGTATTGTTGATAATCAGAAATTTCTGCCTCCGAAGGACTTGCTTTATTCCCAAACCAATCGGTTTTTTCCAATTCCGATGCAACTGGACTTAATCCTTTTATACGCAAAGCTTCTAGTCTCACAGCTTTGACTTCAGATAGAATTTTGCGGATATTTTGAGCCACTGTGACCAAATCAAATCTTTGTGTGGTTTCCCTTCTGCTGTTAGAAATAATGTTCAATTTAGTCAAACCACTGGCAGCTAATTCAGCAGAATCAATTGGAATTGTCACCCACAAACCTGTACTGGGGTCAACATATTTTAATTGAGCTTCTTTCCCAGATGCTCCCAAATTAATCCGCTTTAATGCTTCAATTTCTGAACTGTAATTAATGACTTCCTCATGTTGGTTGTATGCAGGATTTTGGGGATTATTAAGACTTGCAATAACGCGATTGCGATATCTTGCTCCAGCTTCTAATGTTGCTGCTTGCAATAAACCAGGGTTACTAACCAAGCCTGAACCATTATCATCGCGGGTAAGATATTCTCTGAAATTACTATCAGTTTGCTCCAGATTTTGGGATTTTTGTAGCAGTGCTTGTTGTGCTTCTTGTTCTGGGGTTAGTTCTGGGTTTTTCTGGCTAGTTAGAGTTGTTGCGATCGCACCAATTAAAACCGAAATCACCGTTGCCACAAATATCGATACCAACCAAGGATTAGTTAGTAAGGAATCCAAACTCCCCGATTTGATGATGTCGATTAGTCTTGATGTTGCAGCACGTCCTTGTGTTTGCCCAAGCGGATTCGGCACCCAGACTTCATCAAAATCATCGAGGTTTTGTTGATTGTTTTGATAGTTTGACGGTGGATGTTGGGATTGCATCATTCCTCAAAATCTCCTTTCTGTAGTGCCGAAGAATTACTGCTGCGAAAATACTTCCTAAAATAACCCCACCAATCCCAGCAGCCATAATCTTGAGAAAAACAGGTTTGGGAGGGGATGCGATCGCAACTGCAATCGTTACAACAGTGCTTGTTGTTGTTATTCCTCCCACCGTTGCGACTACTCCACCTTCGGTCATGAAATTGGTGATTACTTGGCGATCGCTCATTACAGCATGATTTATTTTAGGTGTGAGCGATTGTACAACTTGATTTGCCAACTTTGGGACAGCATCAACTATTTCTTCTGCGAAGGGGACTGTGATGTATTCGTTTTTTCCGCTGATGGTAGGGATGCTTGCTTGGATGCTGCCAATATCGGGTGTTCCCCTTTTCCCCAATTCACCGAAGTTCCCAAAAAATTGCGTTCAAACTCCGCTTCAATATCTCCAAAAACGTTATCAAAACCACCAACTGTTTGATTTTGATGAATTTCAGATTCTCCCACACCGTTCATAATCAAATCTTGAGTTTGACGTAGGAAAGCTTCTCGAAATAGCGCATAACCAACTTGAGAAATTGACTCCGATTTAAGAAGTAATTGGTACAAATCGAAATGGTAACTGCCAGGATTTAGTTGTTGGGAGTCAACACCAATTCTTTGCTGGAAAAACTCATTCAAATTGAACCTATTACCCATTACTTGCTGTTGGGTTTGGGCTTCACTTTTCAAATTCAACAATTCTTGAATACCCTCAGCAATACTCACACTCTTTTCTTTACAAGCTGCAATGAACGCCTTTACCTTGAGGAAGCTTTCATTGCTAATTGAGTTATCGGCGACCGCAATATCTAAAACTTGACAAATTGCTTTGCAATCGGAAATTGAAATTTCAAGCTGCTGCACTGCTGTTGACAGATTCATTGCTTTGTTCCTCTTTTAATTTTTCAATTAGAATTTTGACGAAAAAATAGTCTTGCTCCTCTAGCGTTAAAAACTCAGTCAGAAATTTATACAACTCAGTGCGTCTAACTTCTCGCACGTATAATTTCAAGCCTCCCCTACAGACTACTTCTTCTAGATAGTCTTCTTGGCTGACTCTGAGAAATTGATTTGCTACATAAAAACAAGCCAATAATTCTAAATCGAGGCAACTAAAAAAGCTTCTTCGTTTGGGGATTTTAATATCGGCAAAACGACACCAGTTCCGAATTGTCGTGGTACTGACAGAAACTTCTTGAGCTAAGGATGATTGGGTATAAAGCCTTTGTACATATCTCATGAATGAAACTACAAGTTCTTTTAAATATGACCTTCTGTTGAAATGAACAGACTGTTCTATTGAGTTACAATCTGTGCTGGATTCACAACACTTTTATTAAACAATCAATTGTCATATTTAATGTAAATATTCTCGTAAATTTTCGGTGATTGGTATCTGATTGCCAAGCAAAATAAAAGCACCAAAGCTAAAAACTTTGATGCATTTCTTATTCTGACTTCTGAATTCTTCTTTATTTATTTATCAATTACTAATTATTAGGTAAATTATCAGGGTCGATACCAAGAGAACGTAGATATTGTGCTAACTGTTCAGCTCGTTCTTGTTCTATTTCTGCTCGTTTTTGTTCGTTCTGTGCCCTTTGGGTTTCTTGTTGGGCAATTTCGTCTGCCATTAAATAGCGATCGCCTTGTTCGTTATACCAAGATAAAAATTCCTGTTGAATTCCACCAATAACACCTTGATGTCTTCCAATTCCTAAACCTATTTCTGGCATCCATAATGGTTCGCCAATTTGTAATCGATAATTATTATCTATTAATTTGTAAACTTCAAATGGTTGATGTCTATCGCGCAACCAAAATTCTGGATTATAAATAATGTAGTAAAGTACGCCAAGTTTGCGATATATTTCTAATTTTTCGTCGTATTCGTCCCCTGGAGTGTGGGATACCATTTCTAAGGCTAATATCGGTACTACCTCATTTTCTTCCCAAACAGCATAGCTTCGGCGGGATTTTCCACCTTTTTTACGTTCCACTCCCAAACTCAAAAATGCATCTGGAACTACGGGTACTCTCGGATTAACCCCTGTGGTGTGGTAGATTGCCATATCTACACCAAAATACCAATCTGTGCGGTCAGCCCAAATCGAAGTTAGCAGGAATAGTAAAATGTTGGGGAGAAAATTTTGGTCCTCGTTATCCACAGGTATATCATCCGAACAGGCTAATTCTTCGGTGCTGGGTAGTATTACCGTTTTTGGTTTATCTGACAGCATAGCTGACACAGGTTGGTACTTTATCTCTATATTATAGATGACTGGTGATTCTGACATATTAATTAATAAGTGAAAATCAAAATATACTCAGCTTGATATTTAGAGCGATCGCTTGAGTTGAAATATTTTTCATCTCGTGAGGATTAACTAATAAATTGAGATTTAATCGTTAATTATTTTCAAATATCCCTGTAATTGGAAAATCAGATGAAAGCATCTTAATAATATTCCCACAGAATAATGATATGGTTTCCCATAAAACCACCCTTCAATAGTTCTCTCATTATAACCAGTTAAAAATGAAAGCGTTACAGTGCAAGCCTTCATATAACCATGGGGGTTCCGTTCGCCTGGATTTGGTAGTTCTACATCTGGGTGAATAATTGGTATCCAAAATAGACACCATTCTTCTGGTGCCATTGGTATTAATAGTTCAAAAAATACTCGTTGGTGATGATATCTTTGTCTTTCACACAAAATGAATCTTGCCAACCAACGAGGAATTTGAACAGTCTCTTCGTGTGTTTTATCGGGAGATTGCATCTTGTCTATGGCTGGGTAACATTGAGTTTTGTGTTGTGGTGGAATTACCTGAAGACAACTTAGCTAAACGAGACTGAATATTGCTAATTATTCCCGCCCAATCTGCATTTTTATCCCATTCACTACGAATTCTGTTTTTTGTTATTGCATCATAAATTCGGCAAAACACAACATTTTCCTCGCCAGGAGTCGCGGCAATAATCAGAGGTTTGGAAAAGTTATCAACTTGGGATGCCGCTAAGAGAAATGTTTTTGCAAAATTTGTTTCTATCCCAGTTCTGATAACATAAATTTCATCTGATGCGATAACAATATCTAACTTCATATTGTCCTTGCCCTTAAACTCTTTGCTCGTCAATCGTAGATTTTGTAAATATCCTGTTAATCCTCTTTGTTGTACGGGAATTGTTTGATTATTGTTGATATCGTACTGATACCAAAGAAAGAGTTCGCCACTCAATTCCCCATTTTTGACATACAAAAATATTGGTTCTGGCGGATTACACAGTCCTAACTTAATTTCAGAATTCATGATTTTACTCCACGTTTTATTAGTAATTATTTGATAGCAAATAAGTTTTATGTACTCAACTTTTACTTACTATCAACCAACTTTTAAATTTAGAGACATAGCAATTTTCTACAGCGATGCCTTTGGCAACCATCTTGGATGGTATTGCTCATATAACTAACTTGCAAAAATTGCTATATTTTTATTACTTTCAAGTCTTGTAATATTTGGCTTTACTAGATTTTTGCTGCCTTTTAAGCAGTAAAGTTAAGTAATTGACAGCTTTTTTAAGAACTTCTAAGTATTTGAAATAAATGCGTAGAATGAAATTTGCAGCGAAAGCGACTTGTCTCGATTTTCGGGTTTGTTTGGAAACAAATACTGGTAAAGCAATGCGATGGTGGTAGCCACTCCTTACCCTCTGGGAACACCTACGGGGAACAGAAGTATCGCTATTAACTGCGCCAATTGCTTCTTTTTGATGGGGAAGCGTTCCTTGCTTGAAGTGCCAGGTAATGTAGTTGTAGCAAATTGCCCAAGTATTTGCTCTATGGACTTCTAAACCATTGATGATTACCATCCAAGGTTGAGTAATGAAATCTTCATCGTTGTAGATAATGCGAGCGATCGCTCTCTCACCAGCGTAAATCTCGTGTTCCTCAAAAGAGATTTCTACAGCTTTAATTTCGCTGAGGCTTTGGAGCGATTGTGAGTGATGGTTTTCAAGTGGTTGCCGCGTACCCGTCACATACGTCATAATATAGACTCCTATTAAGGAAAAGTTCCAAAAGGCGATGCTCTCAAGGGAGCCGCCTAAAAGGCGATCGCACGAGTTTCTCAGGCTGTGGGCGATCGCCTTTTGTTATTGGATTGGCTCGTTTCTAATTCGCATACTACCTACAGTAGCACAACTTAAAAGAGTATATATGAGCTAAATACAATTTTTCTATTACGATTAGTAATGCTACTCTTGGTAAGTATTTATATTACTTATAGATACACACGCCAGAGATTACCAACTATAAGTAGTGCTACCTTAAGGAGTAAGAGTTAGGAAATGCCTGTGCTTGTAAAATTGAAGAATACTAGAGAAGCTAAAGGTTTCTCCCAAAATGAGCTAGCAAGAAGGACTGGCTATAGCTTGCAAAATATTCAAAAAATTGAGCAAGGTCGAGCTGCATCAATCACTTTTGATGCTCTCGGTCGATTTTGCAAGGTACTTGAGTGCCAACCTGGAGATATTTTGGAATGGCAGCCAGATGATATTGGTGACAAAATTCATTTACCATCAACAAATGACGAAATTGGCTTAACTGTTTTAGAGGAAATAGAAGTAAAAAGTAATCCACCAAAACGCAATAAAAATCAAGCCCACATGATTATCATTGATGCCAATATAGATGTGGCATAAAGATATCAATCTCCATAATTGCTGGTTATAATTGACCTTTTTTATTGGATATATCTGCGAAAAACGCAGATATCAGTAATTAGTATCAGTGCAACAAAGAATTTTAACGACGGCATTAGTTTATATGTTGTTACATTTCCATGCGTCTACAAGAGCAGAACGTATGGGTAAGCATGTTAACGATTTGCCTTTATAAGCAACACAAATAATAGTGAACAGCTTTGAAGTGCGGTATCTCTACATTTGCCGCTCCATTGTCATGCGTCTACGTATCAAAACTTAGCTATAAAATTTGGAGGGGAATATGAACGCGAACGACTTACGTCACGCAAGCTCCGCAAAGCGACTCCTGGGGAGTATCACTATCTCATACGTAGAATCCCAACACTTTCAAGAATGGCTCGATAGTGAAGTCGATCGAGAAATCATAAATCTCAACGTTAAATCTCTCGAAGGTAGAACACCATACGAGTATTTGATTTACAGCCCAAAAATATCACGCCGTAACGATGGAAGGCTCAGAGACGGTGATTTAACAAAATATCGCCACATCGAACACGGTGGCTGGTGGTGTAACGGGATTGACCCACTCAATGACTATAATCCCATGATGTGGGGATGCTTTAAGCCAGATAGACCTAGACGTGATAGGAATAAAATACACAAGTATATTAAGTATGAGCATCCCTACAAGGAGGCAACGCGAGCATTTTTCTTGCAAGTGCCACTAAAAACTTGGAGACTGATTTCAAGATACTCTGGAATAGAAATACCATACGAAGATTTAGAAAATCCACAGGGCTTTTGGCATTGGGTTTGGCGACGAAATGTACCATTGGTAATTGTCGAGGGAGTAAAGAAAGCGGCTTGTTTGTTAACTGCTGGCTATGCGGCAATCGCAATCCCTGGAGTTAATTCTGGATACCGCACTCCTAAAGATGAAGAGGGGAATATTACAGGGAAACCTTTTTTAATCCCTGACTTAAAGCACTTTGCAACTGAAGATAGACGGATTGACATTTGCTTCGATTGCGACAAGAAACCAGAAACAATGCAGCATGTCAGAACTGCAATTAAACGCATGGGGAAATTACTTGCGATGGACAAATGCAAGGTTCAAGTTATCGAATTACCTGGACCAGAGAAGGGTGTTGATGATTTTGTAGTTGCCCAGGGAGAAGATGCATTTAACATGCTTTACCACAAAGCTGAAACCCTTGATATTTGGCAGGTTAACTTGTTTACGCTGTTGACTTATCAGCCTGCAATTGAGTGCGATCGCGTCTTCCTTGGACATATCCAAATCCCAGACACAGAAAAACTCATTGTTCTGAAATCAGCAAAAGGAACTGGTAAAACGGAATGGTTGACAGGTGAAGTTGCGAAGGCACACGAGCAAAATAGGAGAGTGCTAATTATTACTCACAGAATTCAACTTGGAGAAGCTTTATGTAACCGTTTTGGAGTCAACTATGTAACCGAAGTCAGAGATTCTGAAACAGGAGACTTATTAGGTTATGGAGTCTGTATAGACTCTCTCCACCAACAAAGCCAAGCCCGATTCAATCCTAATGATTGGTATAACGATACCGTCATCATTGATGAGTGTGACCAAGTATTCTGGCACTTACTCAACTCTGGAACCGAGGTAGCAAAACGTCGGGTTTCTGTCCTCAAAAACCTCAAGTTGCTAATCCAAAATGTCTTGAGCAGTCCACAAGGAAAGATTTATCTGGCAAGTGCGGATGTATCTGATTGTGATGTGGATTACGTACTTTCCTTAACTGGGGAAATTAAAGTTAAACCATTTGCAATTCTTAACAATTACCAACCCCAATCTGGAAATTGTTACAACTACGAAGGCAGTAATCCCAAAGACTTAATCGCTGCGCTGGATAGATCAATTCCCGAAGGTGGGCATCATTTACTGTGCTGTTCTGCCCAAAAAGTGAAATCAAAATGGGGAACGCAGGCTTTAGAAGAACGATTTCGGCGCAAATTCCCAGATTTACGCATACTGAGAATCGACAGCGAATCTGTTTCTGAGCCGTCACATCCTGCTTTTGGTTGCATCGCTCATCTCAATGAAATTCTTACCAAATACGATTTGGTTATCGCTTCCCCAAGTCTAGAAACTGGGGTATCAATTGACATCAAGGGTCATTTTTCCGCAGTGTGGGGAATATTCCAAGGTGTACAGTCTGCAAACTCAGTACGGCAGATGTTAGCGAGATTGCGGGAGACTGTTGACCGTCACATTTGGGTGAGAGGTTGTGGTATGGGCTTTGTGGGAAATGGTTCTACATCAATGGGTTCACTGTTGGCAAGTCAACACGCTGCGACGAGAACGAATATTGCTTTGTTATCCCAAGCTGACAACGCTGATTACAGCATCGATGAGAATTTTCAACCCGAATCTCTACAAAGCTGGGCGAAACGGGCTTGTGTGATTAATACCCAAATGCGGTGCTATCGAGAGTTCGTGCTGCAAGGTTTGCTTGAAGATGGTTATCGGGTGATTGATGCAGAGGATATTAAGGAGGAGGAGAGTCAGGGGGTTTTTGAGTCGGTAAAAGCCGCATCCCAGGAATTGTATAGGGAGGAGTGTAATGCGATCGCACAATCCGAAACCATCTCTGACACTGAATTTAAGAAGTTACAGGACAAAAAAGCCAAAACCAAAACCGAGCGATACCAAGAACGTAAAGCGTCTTTGAAAGAGCGTTATGGCATTGATGTGACACCTGAACTTGTCCATAAAGATGATGACGGTTACTACCCTCAATTGCGGTTGCATTACTTTTTGACCTTGGGACGGGAAAATCTTGTCTCTCGTGATTCTAAGAGGGCTAAATCACAAATCGAAGAGGGCGATCGCGCTATGTGGAAGCCTGATTTTAACCGTGGACAGTTATTGCCTGCTGTGCTGATATTGGAGGAATTGAATATTCGTCATTTTCTTACACCGGGGATAATGTTTCGCGGTTCCGATGTGGAGTTGCAGAATTTGAAGGCTTTGGCTGTGAAGCATCGATATTTTATCCGCGACTATTTGGGGATTTCTGTTTCTGAGGGGATGAGTGAGGTTGCGATCGCACAAACACTACTCAGCAAGTTGGGATTGAAGTTAATCTACGTTGGCAGGATAGGGAGTAGGGGAAAGCGGGAAAGGGTTTACCAGTTTATTGAACCGAAAGATGAGCGGGACATGGTTTACCAAGCATGGCAAAATCGTGTGGTCACTGTAGCTTGCGTCTTGGCTTCTCGAAGTGTTGCTGGTGTCCAGCAGTGATAAGTATAGTATTTATGAACTATTGATTTGGACACAACCCACAGGTAATTTCCCAATTATCCAGGGGTGGGTTGATTATTCCAGTTGACGGAGAAATGGCGAGAAATTGAATGAGTGCCATCGCTCTCCCAATTTAGAGATTATTGCATCACTCAAATCGACTGTCCTTATGGAAGACAACTTTTTGTTTTTAATATTGCGTGTTTGTTGCGGATGACTATTGCTTTACCCTCACAGACGCTACAATCGCAGTCATCGAGATAAATTTCGTTAAGGAATTTAAGGCATTGGTGGTAGGAAAGCTGAAAGAAGCTATGCTTTATCAAAAAAAGCAGGATGGACGTGTTTTTTGTCAATTGTGTCCCCATTACTGCTTGATTGATAGAGGCAAGCGGGGCATTTGTCAGGTAAGAGAAAATCAAGATGGGTTACTTTATTCTATGGTTTTTGGTCGTACCGTAACTCAAAATGTAGATGGGGTTGAGAAGAAACCTTTATTTCACTTTTATCCTGGCTCAAGCACCTATTCTTTAGCAACGGCTGGCTGCAATTTTCATTGTCAGTACTGTACTAATTGGCAAGTTTCCCAAATGTCGGCAGAAGAGTTTATTGAGCTTGGTGTTGGAGCTAGTCCCGAACAAATTGTCAATGCGGCTCTGGAGTCAGGTTGTAGAAGTATTGCCTATACTTATGTTGAGCCAACTATCTTTTTTGAATATGTCCATGAAATTGCTAGTTTGGCTCACAGTAATGGACTTTTGAATGTCTTTAAAACTAATGGTTTTATGACCCCAGAAATGTTACAGATGTGTCAGCCTTATTTAGATGCGGCTAATGTAGATTTAAAAGCATTTCAAGATAAAAGTTATCAGAAATTTGGGGGACGTTTACAACCTGTTCTTGATAGTCTCAAATTGATGAAGTCTTTTGGCATTTGGCTAGAGATAACCACAGTCATTATTCCTGGAATTAATGATGAGCCACAGGAATTAGCAGATATAGCTGGATTTATTGTTCAGGAATTGGGGGTGGATACACCTTGGCATATTACGCGATTTTTTCCGGCTTACAAAATGGAAAATGTGCCACCTACACCCCTTGAAACCTTGTACAAAGCTCGTGATATTGGGTTAGAGCAAGGATTAAAATATATATATTTTGGTAATTTTTTAGGACAGGGAAATCAAGATACGAATTGTCCTGATTGTGGAACCGTTTTGATTCAACGTCGTGGTTTTGAATTCATCAAAAATCAGATGCAGAGTCACCAATGTCCTGCTTGTGAAACGTTAATTCCTGGTGTTGGTTTGTCCTAATAGTTTAATAGTTTATGCCATCAAGTATCCTAGAATTTGACCTAACTCTGTTGTTTGTTCCATATTGATGCATGAATATCTTTCGCATAAGTTGGCAACAGCTGGTTGTACTGGCATAGAAGGATATTGTACAAATAACCCTCGTAGTCCTGGGATGGGGGATATTTTTGCATCAGCGCCAAACCAAGGATGAGTTAGCAGTAAAATAATTGGTTCGAGTCCACTTTCGTCTTTGAGGTTAGTTCGGATCGCATTAGCTAGCTTTAAACTTCTCACCTCATTTACTGGTGATATTGCTCGATGTGTCCAAATTTCAACTAAATTCTCTGGATTCTCAAGTTGCAATATTTGTTCTTGCTCTTCTCCTGTGGTGATGAGAACTACGGGTACATCTGCTTGCTGTAAAAAGTTAGCTACAGCAAATGCAGATATGCGGGTAATGGCTTCAATCGCACCAAAAGTTGGGGGACTAATATCTAACAGCAGAACTGTAGGACGCATTTGTGGAGGTTCTGCGAGTTCGCGGGTACGAAATAATAATTCTCCCCGTTGGTAACGGTAGTTAAGTACTTGTTCGGGTAGGGCTAATTGACTGGGAAGTAAGGAAATCCAATCAGTGCGGCTAGATGTTTCCACACCACTGACTTGACCTCGTTCTGCGCCAGGAGCGTTACCTATTGAGTGTCCTGTATGGTTGCTGAAACAAACGCGCACCCCTAACAATTGACGTTGTAGGGAACTTAAAGCTGGTAAATTGGGGATACGGGAAAGTAAACGTAGAGGTAAAGCAGGTTCAGATGCAACAGCTTGCTCACCGATAATTGTCAGTAAACATAGCAACTGTTCATCTATGAGTTTAGCTGCTTCCTGCAATAGAGATATGGGGGGAGGTGGGGCTTGTGGTTCAATGACTTCTCCTTTTAAAGCAGCTTGGAGAGCGTTGTTAATTTCTCTGGGAGATATGCCTGATGGGGGTTCCCAGTCGGGAAAGGGAATTTTATGCAGTAGTAGGGCAACTAGTCCGATGCGAGCAGGTCTAGACCAATTTAGGGCGATTAATCCAGAAATTGCGGTTTCTTTTGCCAGTTGTGCAAGGGAATTATCTACGGGTTGACCACCTGTGAGGTTGAGGAGGTCTTGGATTAGGGATAACGGGGGATAAATGCCCAATCGATGCATTTGTGCTAGGGATGTGGGGAGAAGACGGAGATGGCTGGGTAAGGGAGAAATTTTAGTAGATAAATCTTTTTGGACTTGACATCCTACAGTTAGTGCTTGTCGAGTAATATAATTATGAATAATTTTTTCCTGTTCGGGATTTTGAGATTGGCTGTTGTCATTTTTCAGCATCTGCATGATTTGAGTCTGAACTTTTGATAGGTCAACACCCAATATTTCTAATACCTGAACAGCTACACCTTCCCCTTCTCTAATCAATCCTAGAAGTAGATGTTCTGGTGTAATATCAGAAGCTCCAAGTCGATCGGCTTGTTGTACAGATAATTCCAGAACTCTCTTTGCTCTATGAGTAAAAGGAATATCTACTCCTACAACGTCTGAACCACGACCAATTATTCTCTCAACTTCAATTCGAGCATCTTTAAGATCGACACCCACCGATGTCAGTATTTGAGACGCAATACTTTTTTCTTCCCCAATTAAACCTAGTAGGATTTGCTCTGTGCCAACAAAATTATGCCCTAGACGGCGTGCCTCTTCTTGAGCAAGCATCATTACCTTTATTGCTTTGTCTGTAAAGCGCTCGAACATTTTGCTTGACTACTCCCTACTCACTTCTCACCCGCCACAATCCTTTCATACAACCTACCTGCCTGTCCCGAATAACCCCCTTTTTCTAACAAAGTTGCTGCTTTCACCAAATCCCCCTTTAATTCTGCTTGTTGTGCTTGTTCCAAAAGTCCGACTCCCTCAAGACTTTCAACTTGTTTAGGTTTTTTGAAAATATTTAGTATTCCCTTCTTACTTTCCTGCTTCTGTAACTGTGGAGAAATGCTATTGAGTAATTTTTTGCCTTGTGGAGATAGTCCTTCTTGAATTTTTGGTGCATCTCCTACCCACAAAGCCCAAGCTGGGGTCATTTGTGCTGTGTTGAAGCGATAGGTTTGGTTGCGAGCTACTGCAACTGCTGTTTGGGAATTGAGATGAAAACGTTGCTGACGGGCTGCGTCGGGTAGGGAAGGGTAGAAATCTTTGCCTAGTTCTAGATATAAGGCACCGGGACCAATGCAAACTAGAGGAATACCCAAGGGGATTTGTGCGGGTAAGCCTCCGGGAGCGGTTAACAAGTGGTATCCGGCTCCTGGTAAGATAAACGCCATTTCTCCTATTGGTCGCCCCATAAGTAAATTACGCAGCCAAGATAGTTCGGTATCATCTAGCAGGACTGCATCAACTTGCCTACCTGTTCCGGGACGAGGAACCAGTTGTACAGGTATGGGTTTTGGTGGTTGAGCGTTGTTAAAGGGAGGAGATTGGGCTGGGGGAAGTTGAGGTGCATCTAATAGCAATGAACCGTCAATTTGATTACCAGTTGTCATAATTCGCCAGCTACCGACATCTGCGGTTCCTAGTACCCAAATTTCATTTTCGGGAATCATTGGCTCAATTAAACTAGGAGCTAAGGAGAGACGCTGACGTACATCAACTAATATTTTGCCTCTCTCGGTATCTGTGGAGGAAGTTGCAACTGTTGTATAAGGTAAGCAGGTTAAACGCTGGACTAAGGCAGGGGAAATAGTCCGGTTTCCTGTTGCTCGTATTTGTATCAGTAAAACTCCGGAACCTTTTTGTTGTTTATTTTGTTGTTTATCTTGTTGCTTATTATGTAATGGTTGTTGTAAGGCTGGTGTGAGGGTGACATCTAAACCCAAAGCTGTTGCACGGCTTAAAATCCAGCGTCCGAGAGAACCAGGGGTGATAACATCAACAACTGTAGCTCCGTAATAACGACTGGGGGGAAGGCTGGCTGATGCGAGTAATTCTGCTAAATCGACAATTGCCCAGTTGCTAACATCTAATTTTTCTGTATTAGATCCCTTTGGGGGTAAATCTCCCGATATAGATAATGGTATCCAGTGCTGATTTTGACGGGTGAAGGGACGACCTCCGACTGTCCAAATTAGGGGAGCGATTCGTTCATGAGTAACGGCTATTTCTGCCCACCATGTTCCCTGGGGAGTGCGACGAACGGCGGCTGTTTCTGATAACCTGGAACCAAAAACCGAGCCGAGAAAACCTAGAACACTAGTAGCGCTGCGAAAATACCCACCCGTTGATGTCTCTGGTGCAGGTTGGGGAGTAGGTATTTTTGATGAAGGTGCTGGGGTTTGCTCTGGTTGTTTTTCGGGAATGTTTGACTCTGGTGTTGGCTTTTCCTCTGGGGTTAAGCGCCGAATCGTGAACTTGGGTGGGTCTGACATTTCTAATAACAAATATGAGACATTTTTCTACTTTTGCCAGGGGATTGCTTCAACTAGCTTCTATTTACGAATAATTTTATACCTTTATTCTAGTATTGCTTCATTATTCTCTGTTTTTGATTGTTACATACCCCGTGCTGTTTTTGTATTCCATTTACGTAGGTTATAGTCAAAAATACTGCAATAAGTCGATTTTTCAAAAAAAATTTTTCAAGAAGGGCAAAAGGGCAAAGAGGGGAAGAAGGAAAAAAGGGCTAAGTCCTCCCAACCACACAAACTACTCGAAAACCAACATTACGGATGATGAGGTCGCGCGTATAATAGTTGAGGCGGTACGAAGAACGACAAATCCTAGGATCGAGGTCCCACGAGCCACCATGCAAAGAAGAATAATTGTCATTCCCATTCTCCCGCCATACGCTTCCATCCTTTGGCGCTCCCTTATAGTCATCATGCCAAGGGTCTGCACACCATTCATAAACATTCCCATGCATATCGTATAATCCAAAGCTATTAGGGGGAAAACTCCCGACTGGTGTGGTTTCTTCTCGATATTCCCCTACTGGCTCCTCTGCATAGGTATATTCGTTAGCTCTATAATTAGCTAATTCGCTGGTTATTGTCTCCCCATAATGAAATGGTGTGGTAGTTCCGGCTCGACATGCATATTCCCATTCGGCTTCGCTGGGTAATCTATATTCCTTTCTCGTTGCTTTTGATAACCGCGCACAAAATTCTACTGCATCGTACCAAGATACACACTCTACTGGGTGATTCTCTCCTTTAAATCTAGACGGCTCTGGGTTTAAATCTCGATCAATTTTCGGCAATTTCGCCACCGCTTGCCATTGCGCTTGCGTTACTTGATATTTCCCCATGTAGAACGGTTGCACTGTCACTTGATGTTGGGGTTTTTCCCAATCATTACTATCTTTCTCATCCTCTGGTGAACCCATCATGAAGTTTCCCCCTGGGATATACACCATTTCTAATTCAATCCCATTTTCTAGGGTTTCGATGAAGTACCTGGCTTTGTGCCATACTCGTTTAATTATTTCTCCCTTGCGGTTAACTGTTACCACTTTAAATTCGTAGCTTGGTTCTTCTGCTGCTGCTTCTTCTTTCGGTATTCCCGTCGCATCTCCCATCGTCGCAATTGCCCATATTTCCCATTCTTTGCAGACGTTGGGTAACTTGGCTCGATAGCCTGTGGCGTATACTAGGGCAGTTAAATCTGGTCTTTTGATAACTTCTGCTATTCTTAATCCCCAGGTGTATAAATGCCTCTGGGATGGGGTAACTAGTTTCAATATTTGGTTTAGTTGTTCTCGCAGGATTAAAGCACTTTCTCGTTTTTTGGCACTGATTGCGTGACAACGAGCGGTGATTAGTTCTATTTCTAATGCTTGTATTTCCGTTTGCGGGATAAAGTTACTTAATTCCACTTTGGTGCGATATACCTGCTTTAAACTATCTGACCATATCCAAGCTGCTTGTAGGGTTTCTCCCGCTTGTAACCAACTATTTGCTGCCGCTTCCGGTTCGTCACCAATTAGGTAACACTCGGCTGCTTTTGCCCAATTTTGAGCTTGTTCGTAACATTGGGCTGCTTTTTGCCAGTTTTCTTGTTCTTCGTAGATTTGCGCTGCTTGGTGATATTCCCCTAGTTGTTCCCACACTCGACATGCATCTGCGAACCATCCCGCTTTCATGTAGCATTGGGCGGCTTTTTGCAGTAGTTGGATTGCTTCCTCTGGGGTTGGGTTCATGCAGATTGGGAAATTTCACTCAATAATATTATCTTGATTTATGCTGATATTTTGTTTTAATCAAAGCGATCGCATTCCCGAAACTAACCATCACCCAAAGGCGATCGCACTCCCTAAAACCCACCATCATACAAAAACGATCGCACCCCAAAAACCAACTATCACCCAAAGGCGATAACTTCGTTTAGCTACGCGATCGCATCCCAAAAACAACCATCACCCAAAAGTGATCGCACTCCCAAAACATCTCGATTTTTGCGAGAAAACTATTTTTCTCCATTTATTTTTTAAAGTCGATTTTTCAAAAAAAAATTTTTAAGAAGGGCAAAAGGGCAAAGAGGGGAAGAAGAGAAAAAGGGCTAAGTCCTCCCAACCACACACACCACACGAAAACCCACATAACCGCTGAAGTTGACGCGCGTACCATAATTGAGGCGGTACCCAGAGCGGCAATACCAAGAATTGAAGTTCCACGAACCGCCCCGCAGAAGAGGAGAACGATTATCATTACCATTATCTCGCCACACACTGCCATCCTTTGGCGCTCCCTCGTAATTATCATGCCAAGGGTCTGCACACCATTCATACACATTCCCATGCATGTCGTATAAGCCAAAGGCGTTAGGGGGGAAACTACCAACAGGAGTGGTTTGTTGTCGATATTTCCCTACTGTTTCCTCTGCGTAGGTATCACGATGTGCAGCATAATTAGCTAATTGGCTGGTTATTGTCTCTCCATAGTGAAACGGTGTGGTGGTTCCGGCTCGACAAGCATATTCCCATTCCCCTTCGCTGGGTAATCTATATTCCTTTCCTGTGGCTTTTGATAACCGCCCACAAAATTCTACTGCATCGTACCAAGATACACACTCTACTGGGCGATTCTCTCCTTTAAATCTAGATGGCTCTGGATTTAAATCTCGCTCGATTTTTGGCAATTTCGCCACTGCTTGCCATTGGGCTTGGGTTACTTGGTATTTCCCCATGTAAAAGGCTTGCACTACCACTTGATGCTGAGGTACTTCCTTCCCTTGACTCCAGTCTGATTTTTTCTCCGTATCTGGTGTACCCATGATGAAGTTTCCCCCTGGGATATACACCATTTCTAATTCAATCCCCTCTGCTAAGGGTTCACGGAAATATCTCGCTTTGTGCCATACTCGGTTGATTATTTCTCCCTTGCGGTTTACGGTGACTACTTCAAATTCATAGCTTGCTTCTTCTTCTACTGCTTCTTCCTTCGGTATTCCTGTTGCATCTCCCATTGTTGCAAGTGCCCATATTTCCCATTCTTTGCATACGTTGGGTAATTTGGCTCTATAACCTGTCGCGTACATCAACGCTGTTAAATCTGGTCTTCTGATTACTTCTGCTATTCTTAATCCCCAGGTGTATAGGTGTCTGTTGGATGGGGTGACTAGTTTCAGGATTTGGTTTAGTTGTTCTCTCAGGATTAAGGCACTTTCTCGTTTTTTCCCACTGCTTGCGTGACAACGGGCTGTGATTAGTTCTATTTCTAATGCTTGTATTTCCGTTTGCGGGATAAAATTTATTAATTCCCCTTTGGTGCGATATACCTGCTGTAAACTATCTGCCCATATCCAGGCTGCTTGTAGGGTTTCTCCCGCTTGTAACCAACTATTGGCTGCTGCTTCCCCATCCTCACACATTAAATAACAATGGGCTGCTTTTGCCCAATTTTGAGCTTGTTCGTAACATTGGGCTGCTTTTTGCCAGTTTTCTTGTTGTTCGTAACATTGAGCGGCTTGTTGGTAATCTCCAAGCTGTTCCCATACTCGACATGCGTCTGCGAACCATCCCGCTTTCATGTAACATTGGGCGGCTTTTTGTAGTAGTTGGATTGCTTCTTCTGGGGTTGGGTTCACTCGGCTTGTCTTTGTCGTTGTTCTTGTTTTTCCGAATCGCTTAAAGGCTCATCAATTTGTGGTTGTTCGGGAATTGGTTGAGTATGCACTGGAACATCATGGGAAGGTGCTTCTGTAATTCGGGGATTACGCTCAATAATATTACCCAATTCCGCAGCAATGCGATCGTGTTCGCCGTTGTGTTCGGCTTCTGGTAAACGCATAGTTCCTTCATCGCTGACTTCAAATATTTCCACCTCACCAGTCAATTGATTAAACCGAAATCTGACTTTGGCATCCATAAGTTTGTTATTTGTTATTTGTATTTATTATTTGTAGGACTTACGCACTCGTTACAAAGAAATAAGCTTTTGAGATTGCTTCTTTACGTCGCAATGACGTAAATAGGTAGTCCGTGCATAAGTCCTGATTTGTATTTCTTATTTCTTTCTCCTGCTTTCCTACAGTTGTCCTATTCCCGCAGATTAAACTCAATATCAATAATGTTACCGTCTTCACTGCACTGGATATTATCCGCCCCATTGCGTCTAGCATAGGCAAGAATTGCATCTCGATAAGCCCTTGCCAAAACTTGATTAAAAGCCTGACGACAACGCACCCCGACAGTATCGAGATGTTGCCTTGCTTGGGCTGAAAGGGCTGCTTGGCGTTGTGCTGCTTGTTGTTGTAACTCTAGTTCTGCTTGGGTACGAGCTGCGGCTTCAATATCAGATGCGGCTTGGGCTTCTGCCTCATTTCCCATTCGTTCAATCTGGGAGCGGGCAATTTCGTCTAACTCTCGCTGGGCTGCTGTTTGTGCTTCTCTTTGAGCCACTTCTTCGGTACGCCCACCCCAACCATCGTCATAATATCTACCTTCAGCTTCGGTAGATATAGCAGTATTTAATGAGCCTTCTATAGTTCTGGCTGCTTGTGCAGATACCTGTATTTCGTCTGATAAGGTAGCGACTATTTCCAAAGCTTGCTCGTCTACAAGGTAAAGAACATAACCTCCTTCCACATCATAGCGATATCCTTCTCCAACTTCTGTCCAGCCAGAGTTTTCATCTGCCAATGCTGATTCTAGGGCTTTTAAGGCTGGGACACCCAAGGTAGAATCAAGGGGTTGACGTACTCGTGCCTCACCAGTCACTTGTCCTTGTAATTCAACTGTGCGGGAAACTTCCCTTTGCCAAGCTTCGTTTAATTGCCTGGTGGCTGTAACTCGAATACGTCTAGGATTACACATGATGTTAGTTATCAGTTATCAGTTAGCAGTTATCAGTCTTTCTTTTTGCCTTGTCCTTTCTCTATACTTTTTACTTAACTCCTTACTTCTAATAGTTGTAATCCCTGCTGAATGACTGTTTCAACTCGTTTGCGGGCATCTATATCTTGGGGATGGTTGCTGATTAGTTCTTGTCTAAGTTTGTTAAGTGCCATCAGGTGAGCGCCGACTGCAGATTCTGAGGATAACAGGGGTTCTTGGGCTGCTATTGTCTCTAAATCCATGATAATTTCTGCTACAGGTCGGGATATTTCCACGGATTCAATACCCGCTTCTTCAAGGTGTGTATTTAAAACTGTTTTGAGAACGTCTGCTTCTTCTCGTTGCTCCCAAAGGTGAAATAAACACCAAAAATCGGCAATTTCGGCTGATTCTGCACCACGTAATAAAGTTGCCCCAGCAATTAATTTTAATCCCTTGACGACTCGACGATCGGAAAAATCAATGCCTTCGGCTCGCAATTCTCGCACTAATTTCCCATATTCCGGTCGAACACGAGTTAAATTAACTTCCGCTAATCTTGTATGCAGATGGAGAATATCGTTAAGTTTTACAGTTGCCAATTCTTTACTGGGAACCTGATTTGCCATTGCTCGTTTAGCCGCTTCAATTCGCTCCCGTTCTAACTCCCAACCTTGTTCCAAAAGTTCATCAATTTGGTTATCTTCTACTTTATTGACCTCCAAACGTAGCACAAATCGATCGG
Source organism: Calothrix sp. PCC 6303 (assembly GCF_000317435.1). Lineage (NCBI taxonomy): Bacteria > Bacillati > Cyanobacteriota > Cyanophyceae > Nostocales > Calotrichaceae > Calothrix > Calothrix sp. PCC 6303. The sequence goes on along the minus strand of NC_019751.1, from coordinate 2,756,291 downwards.
CAAAGGCACTTAAGGCTGGGTCATCGGGTAAGTTGTTAGAAGCACCAATTAAACAAATTAATGGCACGGGTTGACGTTGGGAACCGTTGTAAAATCTGCGTTCGTTGAGGATGGTTAAGAGGGAATTTAAGATAGCGCTGCTACCTTGGAATACTTCGTCAAGAAAGACAATTTGTGCTTCTGGGAGCATACCTTGGGTACAAATATGATAAGTACCCTGCTGGAAGGCTGCAACATCCAAAGGACCAAAAAGTTCCGTTGGTTCGGTAAAGCGAGTTAATAAGTAAGAAAATTCTTGAGCGTCAATCAGATTGGTATAGCGGTTGATAATTGCCGTTTTAGCGGTTCCAGGAGAACCAATTAGTAATAAATGCTCTTGACAAACTGTAGCTAATACCAATAAGTCAATTGCCTGATCTCGCCCTGTGAATAAACCCTTAAGATTGCGTTTAACACTGTTTAGGCGTTTGATAGTATTTTGGACATCCTGCGACCAAGCCATAGTTTAGTTAGTTATAAATTTTACTGTTTATAGGAATGATAATAAGTAGAAAAGCTGGATTAATTCAACTCAATTACGCTTGTTTAGATGATTTTATACTAAGTTGCCTTCAAAGGCTGATAGTCGATTTTTCAAAAAAAAATTTTTAAAGAAGGGCAAAAGGGCAAAGAGGGGAAGAAGGGAAAAAGGGCTAAGTCCTCCCAACCACACACACCACACGAAAACCCACATAATCGTAGATGTAGTTGCGCGTAAGATAGTTGTAGCGGTAACCAGAGCGGCAAAGCCTAGAAACGTCGAACCACGAACCGCCCCGCAGAAGATAACGATTATTGTTATCACTCTCCAGCCATACACTTCCATCCTTTGGCGCTCCTTCATAATTCTCATGCCAGGGATCTGCACACCATTCCTCAACATTCCCATGCATATCGTATAATCCAAAGGCATTAGGGGGGAAACTACCAACAGGAGTGGTTTTTCGTCGATATTCCCCTACTGGTTCCTCTGCATAGGTATTACGATGTGCAGCATAATTAGCTAATTCGCTGGTTATTGTCTCCCCATAGTGAAATGGTGTGCTTGTTCCGGCTCGACATGCATATTCCCATTCCGCTTCGCTGGGTAATCTGTATTCCTTTCCTGTCGCTTTTGATAACCGCGCACAAAATTCTACTGCATCGTACCAAGATACCTGCTCTACTGGGCGATTCTCTCCTTTAAATCTAGATGGTTCTGGGTTTAAATCTCGTTCGATTTTTGGCAATTTCGCTACTGCTTGCCATTGTGCTTGGGTGACTTGGTATTTCCCCATGTAAAATGCTGGTACTGTCACTTGATGCTGGGGTCTTTCTCTGTTTAAACTATCTTTCTCATCCTCTGGTGAACCCATCATGAAGCTTCCCCCTGGGATGTACACCATTTCTAATTCAATCCCCTCTGCTAAGGGTTCACGGAAATATCTAGCTTGGTGCCATACTCGCTTGATGATTTCTCCCTTGCGGTTAACTGTGACTACTTCAAATTCATAACTCGGCTCTTCCTCTGCTGCTTCTTCCTTCGGTATTCCTGTCGCATCTCCCATTGTTGCAAGTGCCCATATTTCCCATTCTTTGCAGACGTTGGGTAACTTCGCTCTATAACCTGTGGCGTACATCAATGCTGTTAAATCTGGTCTTCTGATTACTTCTGCTATTCTTAATCCCCAGGTGTATAGATGTCTCTGGGATGGGGTAACTAGTTTCAATATTTGGTTGAGTTGTTCTCTCAGGATTAGGGCACTTTCTCGTTTTTTCCCACTACTTGCGTGACAACGGGCTGTTATGAGTTCTATTTCTAATGCTTGTATTTCTGTTTGCGCGATAAAGTTGCTTAATTCCCCTTTGGTGCGGTATACCTGCTGTAAACTATCTGCCCATATCCAAGCTGCTTGTAGGGTTTCTCCTGCTTGTAACCAACTATTGGCTGCTGCTTCCGGTTCATCACCAATTAGGTAACACTCGGCTGCTTTTGCCCAATTTTGTGCTTGTTCATAACATTGGGCTGCTTTTTGCCAGTTTTCTTGTTGTTCGTAGATTTGCGCTGCTTGGTGATATTCCCCTAGTTGCTCCCATACTCGACATGCATCTGCAAACCATCCCGCTTTCATGTAGCATTGGGCGGCTTTTTGTAGCAGTTGGATTGATGTTAGTTCCTCTGGGGTTTCGCTCACTCCTGATTCCCTCGTCACAAATTACAGATTATCTTGAGGTGTTAGGCTAATCATAGCTACTGTTGGTCTAACTCGCTCACCAGAACGGAAACCATCCAAAGCAGAGGTGCGGCGTTCGGCTACACTGGCATTACGATCTATGGCAGCCTTACGCAGTAAACCGACCAATTCCCCAAAGCGAAGAGCATCGGGGACACGGGGTGGTGACTCGCAATGTAAACCAACACAAGCATCTCGGAATAAGGAGCGAATATCATCCCCGCTCATTCCTTCTGTTTCTGTGGCGATGATTTCTATTAGTTCCGGAGATATATTATCAAGACTAAAATGTTTGGCGTGGACTTGGGCGATCGCTCGTCTGGCTTGAATATCGGGACGATTAATGGTAACGGCTTTAAATCTACTAGGGCGTAATAGTGCTTCGTCAATAATATCAAGACGGTTAGTTGTACCAATAACTAACATGGGTACGTCGGGGCGAAAACCATCCATTTCCGTGAGAATTTGGGCAACTAAAGCATTTCCTGCCCTACTTCCCCCATCATCCCTTCCCGATCGCTTGGTGGCAATGGAATCAAATTCATCAAATACTAAAACTGCTGGTGCATTGCGTCGAGCTTCGGCAAATAATTCCCTAACTTTGCGTTCGCTTTCACCAACGTACATATCTGTGACTTCGGGACCCGAAACTACCTGAATTGTCGCGTTAAGTTGATTAGCAATGGCTTTAGCGAATAGGGTTTTACCAGTACCTGGGGGACCATGAAAAATAAAACCTCTGGGGATAAGTTCTCCTCGTAATTTTTCGTTTGGTAAATCGTAGGAACCGGTCATGAGGTTTAAGGCTTTACTTAGTTCTGCCTTGACTTCCCTATATCCACCAATATCATTAAAACTAACATCGGGAACTTCAAAATTGGCAGACGTTTGAGCTTTAAAGGCTCTAATTGCTTGATAGAGACGGGTTACGGGTACTTGCTCGGTTCCTGCTACTTCTTGCACGGCATATTTAATGGCATGACGCAGGCGAATTGGATTCATACCAGCAATATTTTTATACAGCCCTTCTGGGTCAAAATCTTGGAAATGTGAGGCTTCTTCGGCTGTAACTAAGGCTCTACCGATGTTTTTTTCTTCCCCATTGGGATAGGTGACAGTGCGAGATACACCACTAATCAACAACCTGACAGCGAATCTTGCTGCTAAGACTTCTGGGATATCTTGGGAGCGATCCACAAAAGCCAAGATTAGGCGATCGCTTTGTTTGTAAACTAGTTCAATGAGTTCTCTCGATTCGGTTGGTAAGTTAGTATCGCTTCCTCCTGCAAGTAAATCGAGATGGGGAATCACTAAAATATCCCCTTGCTTGAGGGAATTAATTAAATTCTTTAGGGTAGCTAGTTGACGTTGACGCAGACTTCGAGGCATTAAACCTCCTTCTTCCTCGTCGGGAACCGTCAATTCAATGGGATTGAGATTGGCTCGTCTTGCCATTTCTTGCCAGAGGTGAGCAACAACTAGCTTTTCACAGACTACTAATACAGAAAGTCCGGTTCTCAGGAAAGAGGCAACACTGTCAATTTGTTCGGCATAAGCGAGTTTGACGGCATCCTTTTCGCTAATATCTGCGGGGAAATCATCATCTGAGGGTGTGGTAAGGGTGTCTGGTTTCGTTTCTGATTGGGTTTGAGAATTTATTGGTGCGGGAACGGTTGCTGTAGAGGTTGGATTAGTAGATTGATTAGTAGATTGCTTGTCATTTGTTGCTAATCCTCCAGCAATCACCAAACCAGGGGGACGATAGAGGGGACAATCTGGTGGTTCTTGAGCGATCGCGATCGATAATTGTCCTAATTTTAGTTCCATTATACTGTCATCAATGGGAGCAGTACTCAGGGCAGGGCATTGACACAGAAATTCTCGTAATGTGACCGAATCGTTATCCTCAAAGAGGAAGTTTTGGAACTGTTCAGCATCTACTAGAGGAACAAGCTTAATGCGTTGTTTAGCCATTATTAATATTAATAAAATTAATGAAATTAATAAATATTGAGCAGTACGTGGTTGGGCAAAAGCCGCTATAGACGCGCAGAGGCTTCCCGCAGGGTAAGCGTAACTACGAACTGAATATAAATGTATTTATATGCATGTAAATACTAGATACTACCTAACATTTTCTGAGACAAATTAAATAATTTAATTCCTTCACGATAATCATAACTAAGATAGCGACGCTGACGCAGTTGATTGATGTCTGCTCGTTCAATTGCCCATAAAGGTTTCCACCAATTCGCAACTGACAGAGCATCTCGCAAACGTTCTTCATCACTTGCCGCTTTTGGGTTGCAAATTACACCATAGGCATCTTTTGTTTGATTAATTACTTCCTGTTGATGATAAATCATTGCAGCTTCATATACATCAATTACAAAGCTTTGTATTTCTGCTTTGCCAAACCGCAGACGTTCGAGTAGTTCTGTTCGCCAATCGCGTATTTTAGTATCTGAGATTGGTTGTGCTAAATATAGGGTCAGGGATAATTTCGCTGAAGGGTAAACTAAAAGCTGCGTCACAAAATGAACAGCTTGATTTTCTTGTCCTGGAACTGGTCGATTTAAAATGGCGGTTAATGGCGATCGCTGTCGGCAATCATCGGCAATATCGTCTTTTAGAAATGGTAACGCAGGAGTAATTAAACCATAGCGGAATACCCAATCCCCAAAACAAGATGGTTCAGCAACTGCGCTGATTAGGGTGCGGGCTATTTGAGGATTAGGAGTACCTAGAGCTGCTGCCAAAATTGTATTATCCAAACCTAGCGGACGATTATCTCCTAAAGGGGGCATTTTCCACCGCAATCGAGCAGCAGTAACGGTGGTTAGTTGCCCTATGGCTGCAACCAGATTAGCAGATGGATGTTCCAACTTTTCTATCCCAGATAAATCACCTTGGGGTGGGACACCTGAGACATCCTGACTCACCATTGCCCATTCTATGACCTGTAATGCTGTATTAGTCGCGCTCATCTATCACCCAGTAAGGACAAAGAACCATTTTATTTCCCTGACGGGCATAAAAACGCAAGGTACGTTTGTTACCATCTATATTAATTAATCCTGCTAATTGCCAGGAGATGGTAAAAGTACTAAAGTGCAGATGCACATCAATGGAAGACAAGCCAAAACTCTGTGTTGCTGGAAATAAATGGGTGTGATACCAACCTAAAAGCCTTTCTCCGGGATGGTTTTGGTTTAATGTGCGCTTGACTTCTACAAAGGAATCGCCAGTAAAAGTTAAATGCAGAAAAGAGGCTCCTGTATGATTGGCTGTCAAGGCATTTGTTACCTGTAGTAAATAAGTATCCTCTGCATCTCCATCTCGGTAGACTTTACCAATCAAAAAGCCACCTTCCTCCACTTGACGGGATAGGGGACGTTGATGACATAACTCTTCGTAGAGCGATCGCGTTAAAACTATTTTGACTGGTGTTTGGTTAATTCTGGGATTAAATTCGTCAATGTGTTGGGTAGGCTCAGATATGGAGCCAAAATCAGCTAGGGTTTTAATCGCAGGCTCTTCTTCCTCTAGACGACGAATTTTAAAACTGGGTTTTACTTCCTGTGGTTGCTGACGAATCTGTAAACTTTCTGATTGTAAACGTTCTGAAAGTTGTGTTTTTGAATATAAGTTTGAATATAAGGTTGAAGCTTGAGGTTGTAAATTAGCTGCTGCAATCTGGGGAATTCCCGGTATATCAACCCGAAAACCCCACCAAGTTTCCTCTGGGTACTGATTGCTCAATGTCGTTTGTAAAGTTTGAGTGACAACATCATAAAAGCGATGGGGATGTTGGTAAATAAGAAAGTTTCCCTGATACACCCTGATGTAAGTATACCCAAATTCAGGAACCAAATTTTCTATAATTGGCGATTCCATCCATAAGGGTTCTTCGGGTACTTGGAGGATAATAATTTGAATCGATTCTAAAAGTAAAGAATGTCCCAGTAAGCGTTCTAATGACTCTCGCACAATTGGTAAAAATGGGATGCTTCCGAAGAATTTGCGGTTTTCCCCTCGGTATAATTCAATCCTATAGTCCAATCCTATAGTCATCCCGTTCCTTCATTCGCTTAGGCGCTTGATGTTAAGTTTCGGAGGGGTTTCCACCTCATGGATTAATTTACGTAGGACAGACTGCCCACCTCGCTGTTCAATGGCAATTTGACCTAGCTCAGAAATTACCCATTCTTGGGCTTCCTTATTGTACCCTTCCTCCACAGCGTAATTCTGGTAGCTAGCAATATCAATTAATAGTTGGCACAGCTTACCAAAATCTAACCCAGGACGATAGCGATCGCCTAAATCTCCCAGACAAACTAAGCCCCTTTGGGGTTCTATATTCGGATGAAATATGGGAGTTTGCCAAAAAGCCTGGGGTGCTTGCATGGGAAATCCACCTGGCAAAGCCAGATAAACTTCATGTTCGTCTATTGGTTGGGGTTCCCCTCCAGGTATGGCTGGGGGTGCAAACCCTGGGGCATTAAATCTTAACAAGTAATCTGTGGGTGCTAAATGGTTATCGGCAGAAACCTGAAAACCCTTATGAACTTTAGCGTAAGCCATAATTTGGTTTTTCGCACGGGCTAAAGCTTCTTGTCTAAGTCGGGGGTCGATCGCGCCAGCAGTAGCTTCTGGAGCAACACTCAGGGTATCATCCTCTTGGATATTCGCTTCATGCAAGGTTTGGTCGTAATTTAGACGTTCTGTGGAACCATCTTCGCTAACGCGATCGACTACAACCCGTCTTTCTCTTCCCCTACTATCTTGGAACATTCTAGGGTCGTAGGCATCTGACATTACTCCTTTTGCCACTTCTCCGATTGTGGTATCCGAACTAATATCTTCAATTGCAAACCTTGCTTGATCGGGTCCTTCTACAAATATACGGCTAATAATATAAGGTTGAGGGTCTTCAGTTAATACACTCACCTCTACCTGGTTTTGTCCAGATTGGAGTATGGTTTGCAGTCTCGCAGCAAAAGATGCTACTGCTTGAGAACTACAGTCACTCAGTCCTAGTAAAACAAGACCTTTCCCTGAAAATCTTAGCCCAATATTTTCGGGTAATATGCTTTGTTGCGGAGCGATAACTCCTGCTGATGCAAGAACATTGTTCGCATCATCTCTACCTTGGATTAAGATGCGGAATAAGTTGTTATTACTTGCTGTTTGTGTTTGTGAGGTGTTAACACTTGTTTGTTGGTTACTATCGTTGCCATTTGAGTTTGAATCACTACGATGCTGTCGAAAGACTGGATTAGAAGGATAAATATCCGCAGCAGCATCCACCAGTGATTGAAAGCCATCTGTTCCATCAGGTAAAACACCAGATTGAATTTCATTACAAATATGGATCCAATAATCTTGCACTCTGCCGTTATCCGGAAAAACAATTTGTCTATTACCAGGAAAATCAATTAAATTCAGGATAAGATTAGCTGTTGCTCTATCGTTACATGAGGCAGCCAATTGGTTCAATATTCCATTTTTGATTACATCCTTTAACGTTAAACTCATCTGTAATTCATAATTTTTTGAATAGATTTTAAATTGAACTAAGCATAAATATTTTCAATAATGTTTCTGACTTAGAAGTGTTAACTACGATATTGCTGAAAAATTGAATTAGCTGGAAAAATCTCCGCAGCCGCATCCACAAGTAATTGTAAATCATTTCCGCCAGGTAAAACACCGTTTTGAATCTGCCGACAAATGCTTTGCCAATAACCCAATGCTGTACCAGTTTGGGGAAACATCGGACGCAAGTGACCGGGAAAATCAATTGTGTCTAACAACATATCTGCATTTTCTTGATTATTACAAGTAGTTGCAAATTCTTGGAGTATTTTATTTTTGATTAAAAACTGTAAATTCTTTATAACTGGCTGAGGGTCTGGAGGATGACTCACCGTTAGCCGATCGAGTAATTTATCGATACGTTGCTGCACATCTAGACCCACTCGTTGCGATCGCACATAATCCAACAGTACCCAAAGAGCTTGTTTTCCCGGTGCAATTTCCCCATAGGACACGAGTTTGTACGCCATATCTGGAATGAAAGTTGCGACTGCACCACTCCAAGTAATCTGTTGTAGTACAGTTGCGTTATTACCCAAAGCCGCAATCAACAAGGAATGGCGATCGCGATCGTTAATCATATAAGGTGTCAGGATTTCTACCAACTCTTGAATAATACTACTATCTAATTTCAGCATCGCCTCGATTTGTTAAGTAGAAAGGTATAAATAATTAAATACTAATGCCAGTAAATCACAAATCTTGTCATAAGTCTTGCCTGGAGTCCAGAACCCCATTTTTCAAAAAAAAATTTTTAAAGATGGGCAAAAGGGCAAAGAGGGGAAGAAGAGAAAAAGGGCTAAGTCCTCCCAACCACACACACCACACGAAAACCCACATCATTGAGGATGAAGTCGCGCGCAACATAGTCGTAGCGGTACCCAGAGCGGCAACTCCCAGAACTGCAGTTCCACGAACCGCCCCGCAGAATAGAACGATTATCATCTCCATTCTCTCGCCACACACTTCCATCCTTTGGCGCTCCTTCATAATTCTCATGCCAAGGGTCTGCACACCATTCACGCACATTCCCATGCATGTCGTATAAGCCAAAGGCATTAGGGGGGAAACTTCCTACTGGTGTGGTTTCTCTTCGATATTCCCCTGCTGGCTCCTCTGCGTAGGTGTAGCTACTTGCAGCGAAATTCTCTAGTTTGCTGGTTATTGTCTCCCCATAGTGAAATGGTGTGCTTGTTCCGGCTCGACATGCATATTCCCATTCGGCTTCGCTGGGTAATCGGTATTCCTTTCCCGTTGCTTTTGATAACCGCCCACAAAATTCTACTGCATCGTACCAAGATACGCGCTCTACTGGGCGATTCTCTCCTTTAAATCTAGATGGGTCTGGATTTAAATCTCGCTCGATTTTCGGCAATTTCGCCACTGCTTGCCATTGGGCTTGGGTTACTTGGTATTTCCCCATGTAAAAGGCTTGCACTACCACTTGATGCTGAGGTACTTCCTTCCCTTGACTCCAGTTTGATTTTTTCTCCGTATCTGGTGTACCCATGATGAAGTTTCCCCCTGGGATATACACCATTTCTAATTCAATCCCCTCTCCCAAGGTTTCTGTGAAATATCTGGCTTTGTGCCATTCTCGCTTAATTATTTCTCCCTTACGGTTAACGGTAACTACTTCAAATTCGTAGCTTGGTTCTTCTTCTGCTGCTTCTTCTTTTGGTATTCCTGTTGCATCTCCCAGGGTATTTAATGCCCATATTTCCCATTCTTTGCAGACGTTGGGTAACTTCGCTCTATAACCTGTGGCGTACATCAATGCTGTTAAATCTGGTCTGCGAATAACTTCTGCTATTCTTAATCCCCAGGTGTATAAGTGTCTGTTGGATGGGGTAACTAGTTTCAGGATTTGGTTTAGTTGTTCTCTCAGGATTAAAGCGCTTTCCCGTTTTTTCCCACTGCTTGCATGACAACGAGCGGTGATTAGTTCTATTTCTAATGCTTGTATTTCTGTTTGAATGACAAAATTGCTTAATTCCTCTTTGGTGCGGTATACCTGCTGTAAACTATCTGCCCATATCCAAGCTGCTTGTAGGGTTTCTCCGGCTTGTAACCAACTATTGGCTGCTGCTTCCGGTTCATCACCAATTAGGTAACACTCGGCTGCTTTTGCCCAATTTTGAGCTTGTTCGTAACATTGGGCTGCTTTTTGCCAGTTTTCTTGTTGTTCGTAGATTTGCGCTGCTTGTTGGTAATCTCCTAGTTGTTCCCACACTCGACATGCATCTGCTAACCATCCTGCTTTCATGTAGCATTGGGCGGCTTTTTGTAGTAGTTGGATTGCTTCCTCTGGGGTTGGGTTCATACCAATTGGAGTTTGAGATTCAACAATATTATCTTCTGTTTGGATTCTCTCCTGTTTCAGTAAGAGGCTTTGCTTTTTGTTATTCCTCAATTATCCTTGCAACTGTGCATAGATATCAGATGCATTCGTCTGCAAATCTTTGAGTACAGCCATCATACTTGTACCCCCATTGCGTAAATATTTGGTAGTTGTATTTGGCTCTAGTAGCATTCCTCCACTATGATGAATGGCAATCACTTGAAAATCATCATCAAACACGGGCGAGCCAGAGGAACCAGGTAGAGTGGTAGTGGTATATTGCACATCTTGATTATCAGCATAAGCAACTAGATTATTTTGGATGGAGATTTTTTTTAAATGTCCACCAGGATGCTGAATAATTGCGACTCGTTTATCTTTCTGTGTTCGTTGGTTCTTGAGTTTTAAATGATTGCCAAAATCAGGAACATTCTTCAGTGTTAAAACTGTAAAATCTAATTTTGCATTTGTATAAAAATCACCCTTAGCTAAGGCGTTAACTATAGTAATCGGAGTTTCTTTACCATTTTTATCTAATTGATAATTAAAAATATATTCAGCTTTTTGGGCTTCTTCTTGACTGGCAATAACATGATTATTGGTCATCAATAAATTTGGGCTAATCATAAAACCCGTACCTTTTTTATTGCCATCAATTAGCACAACAGCTCTAGCTGCATCAAGTGCCATTTCTAGAATATTAATGTGGCGTAATGTATCTTCGCCAATGATTTTTTCTTTAATATCAGCTAGATTATCAGTTCCCCGCCAGCGATCAATTAAGTTGTTAGGACTAGCTGGAGTATCCAGAGGATATCTTTGAAATACATCTTGAATAAAAGAAGTATCTTCCTCCCCCGTATAGAGTTGAATATAATTAAGAAAAACTCCTAAAGCTTCTTTGCCATAGGCGACTTGTCCAAATTTACAAAGAAAATTTACTAATTCTACCGCCACATTCATCGGTAGACCATCTAAATTTAATTGAACTAAAATGGTATTAGCTTTAGCTTCACCTCCGAAAGCACCTTCGACGAAACGACGACGCTCATACACGGTAGTGCCAAACCCGGGTAAATTAGAAACTATCTTGATGATGCGTTGAAAATCAGGTGTAGATAATTGAACGGTCATAGTTACTGGTTTTTGTATTTGAGTCATTTGGTGTTTCAGGCAAAATTGTATCACCAGTCACCTTGCTCAGAATTTTTTAGCTCGAACCACTCCCAATCATTACCCATCCTCGTTGCCAAAATTTCACGGGGAGGAATTCCTAAGTCTGCAAGTTTCATACAATCAGGAGCATTATCTAACTCGACTGTTGTTCTTGATCTTAAAGGGCTTTGACACAGCGGACAGGAATCTACAGCAGGAAGTCCCCATCGTATTTCCTGAAAGTGACAATTAGTGCATTCAACCGAACTTTGTACTGGTTCCCAAGTTAAAGCAACTGCCGATTGGGGAAGTTGGCTACGTAGCTTTTTGATCGTATCTTGCGAACTAACGTCAATCTTAGTAACGCTATCAATCGACGAGTGTAAAGGACATTCAGAATCTCGGAATTGGGGGATAATTACCGTCGTTCCCCTAGAACTATCAATTTTTAAAGTGCCGCTGGGACAATTTTGATGCATGAGAAAACTTACAGCTATTGTTCCCATCCAGGTTCCCACTAAAGCTGATGATGGTACTGCCGCTCCCACGGATTGCTCTGATCTAGTATCTAGGCAACTCCAAGGTATGTCTGCAATACTGCGTTCTTCCGGTGTCAGACTACATCCATAACAAGCTCCATCTGGTTCTAAGTAGGGTCTAACTTCTCCTCCCCAAGGATGAGTTCCCCCATCAATATAAGGTGCTTTAACTAAATTACAACGACCTGTTAATTGCAAACGAGCCAAACGACTATCTAAACAGCTAATTACTAAATTGGCATCTCGGATTTCCCCCAATCCTACCCCATGAATCAAGGAGAGCGATCGCGTTTTGACTCGAATATCAGGGTTAAATTCTTTTAAAGCTGCTGCCGCCGCTTCTACCTTAAAATTACCAATATCAGACTGACGAAACAACAGCGTTCTACTCAAATTAGATTCTTCGATTCGATCTGGATCGCACAAAAGCAAGCGACCAACCCCAGACATTGCCAAAATTCTAGCAACTTCATTACCTAAAGCCCCCATCCCAACAATAATAACCCTTGCATCTGCCAGTTGTTGCTGGTTCCAACCCGGTATTAATTCATGCCGAGCGAAACGACTACTCATAAAGTTTCCTTGATGTCACAGGGCAGTAAATTGGTTGATTAAGTCGTCCGTTAAGTCCTGGGTTCCAAGCTTCCAAGCAATTAAGACCGTGCATTAAATCTCGATGAACAGCTATTTTACATAAAGGTTGATGGGGACTACAAGGGCAAATAACTACGCGATCATTTTGCCGAAAAGTGTGACTACACACGGCGCAAGTGTGTCTTTTAAAACCAGCCAATGGTGGATTTAGTAAGTGATGACCGACATCCAATCTCACAATAGGTATATTTCCCGGAGGAGGACAAGCTGCATCCAACCCCATAAAAAAAGCTGATGCTTCCTCAAAATGACCCAAATTCTCGCCACGATTTTGACTACAGGGTAATAAGACGCTATCATGACGAACTATTCCATCCTCTGCAATCTCTACTTCGTCTCCCAATCTAAAAGTATGAGAGCAGACCGGACAGCGTTGGTGCAACCAGTAAGAAGTCAAGGTGGTTATTGCCTTACCTCCAGTTTGAATTGCTGTATTATTGATTGGATCCGTGGCGACAGTTAAGCCCTGTTCAAATAGGGTCTTTAAATCACTTTTTAAATCACTTTTTGAATTTTCTTGCATCTAATTAGCAAATTCTCAAGTATTAACAAAATTTACAAAAAAAATTTACAAACAATCAAATAAATTTAGTCACTGATTTAGGCTGATTAGTAAATTTATCCACATAGCATCCTTTCAACTTCTTCTGCACCTAGTTGCGTCATTAAACTTTCAATGAGATGGGCATACATACTATCACCTAATACATCGACACCTTCGTTATTAATATTAATTTGTACGCGGATTTTTTTTTGTTGAGGGTTTGCAAGATAATCTTCTTCCGTAATTAAATCTGGCAGATGAGCAACAAATTTTGTTTTGGGATGATTATCTAAGGGCGATTTATCGTTCATTGGAAAAATCACTTTATTTCAAGCATGATAGAAAATATTTTACTGTGTTCCATTAATTCACAACATCGACCTTGTTAGTTTTTAGTGGAGTGGTTTTAATGCTTCTGAACTTTAAACACCAGATTCAGGTGTATGACAAAATTTCTTTGCCCCCAACTTAAATACTAAAATACTTAACGCAGTTGCCGTACCAGCAGGAATACCAGTACTCATCGCCAATGGTTCGACAACTGGAGCAATTAAACCAGATTCCAAAGCATCTCTAACTTCTTCTTGACAAATAAACTGACGACATTTTTCCAGCCAATCTTTTAAATTTATGTCTGCTTCCAGCACGCTTTCCCCCATAAAAACAATTGGGATAGCATCTTCTACGGAACCATTGCACTCTGCGATCGCATCCAAAGCAGCTAAGGCTTCTGGATTATCCGCAAACTGGCTGCGAAACTGAGTAATTTCCTCTGGTGTAACTGTAATCATTTAAGTATTAGTGGGAGGTGACTAACTAGACACAATCTTCGATTATCATACATCTTCACGTAGAGAACCTCCCACGCATTTTCACCCACGACACGCTACCATAAATGTAATTACAGGCTTTATACAGACTTTTATACCGAAACCCTGTGTGACCAATGCCTCTAAACGAAATCATTAGTGCGATCGCTGGTTTTGCTAGTCCTATTCTCAAGGACAAAATTCAACGCAATGAGACTGTAATCAAGCTATTACAGCAGTTTAAGCTCGAACCCGAACATCCACCAGCGGATTTTAGCGGGGTTTATGCCTATGCTTTGGTGGAATATGGCGTTGGTAAACCCAGGCAATTGCTGGAAATTTTCCGTCATGAAGAGGTAAAACAGGCTTTTCGTAAAGCATTTGACCATAATAACCCTTCAATTTTGCTTTCGGAAGTCGATACATTTCTCGATGGTTATAGTTTAGGTGATGAAGTCCGCAGCTTAGGGCTAGATGTGAGACGGGAAGTGGCTGAGTTTGCCACTGTTTTTATTGAGGTAGCCAAACGCAGTCGCACTCCTGGTGATGTCTTGATGAGCCATCAACTTGGTTCATTACATAAACGCATTGCTAGTATTCAGGAACAACTGAGCAGATTGCCAAATTTAGAAGGAATTCGTACCGAAATTGCTCGGCTAGCAGGAGAAAATTATCCCTTATTGCCAGGGACTACTGCTACCGAGAATAATTGTAAGGCTAACGCATTAGCCCAACAAATGCGTGGTTGGTTTGAAACCTTGGGCTATCGGTTTGAAAAGTATGAAGTATGGCAAGATAGCTATTTTGAGTGGATTGTAAATATCCAAATCTGGCGCAACCGCTATGAGCGTTTTCTAATACGTGGGATTGCTGGGGAAGCAGGATTCGCTGATGTCAAGGCTTTACGTCAATCAGTAGAACAACAACGAACTGATGGTGGTTGGTTAGTAACAGCCCGTCGTGTTTCCAGAGTCGCACGGGATGAGATGGAAAAGGAGGAAAATCGCCACCTGGGTTGTTACACTTTCGATGAACTTTTGGCGCAGGATGCCGACTTTAGCGGCTATCTCGATTGGTTGGAAGCGGAGATAAAACACCGCAATATTGATACCAAGTATGTGCCTCTTGCTTGTAGCAAAGAAGAAATTGACCCCGTTAGCAAACGCCAAATTGCCGTCAGTCGTTACGATGAGCAGGATGGCTGGATTGATGGATATATTGATCGCTGGCTCGATGACCCGGTGAAGGAGCATATTTCTATACTCGGTGAATTCGGTACGGGGAAAACTTGGTTTGCTTTGCATTACGCTTGGGTAACATTGCAGCGATACCGCGATGCCCAAAAACGGGGTACGGAATTGCCTCGCTTACCTTTGGTGATTCCCCTGCGGGACTATGCCAAAGCGGTAAGCGTGGAATCCCTATTTTCCGAATTTTTCTTTCGCCAGTATAAAATTCCCCTGCCCCATTACGACGCTTTTATCCAACTCAACCGCATGGGTAAATTGCTGCTAATTTTCGATGGTTTCGATGAAATGGCGGCAAAAGTTGATAAACAGGAGATGATAAACAACTTTTGGGAATTGGCGAAAGTTGTGGTTCCTGGAGCCAAGGTGATTCTCACTTGTCGTACCGAACATTTCCCCGAAGCACAGGAAGGACGGGCTTTATTAAACGCAGAGTTGCAAGCATCCACCAAGGATTTGACGGGGGAAACACCGCAGTTTGAGGTGTTGGAACTGGAGAAATTTAAAGACGAGCAAATTCAGCAGGTGTTATCGTTCCAAGCTGCACCAGCAACCGTGGAAATGGTGATGGGGAACCCGCAATTATTGGATTTAGCCCGTCGTCCGGTGATGACGGAGTTAATTTTGGAAGCGTTACCAGATATCGAAGCGGGGAAACCCGTGGATATGTCGCGGGTGTATTTGTATGCAGTGCGGCATAAAATGGAGCGGGATATAAAGAGCGATCGCACTTTTACATCTTTGGCTGATAAGTTGTATTTCCTGTGCGAGTTGTCTTGGGAGATGCTTTCAACTGATCAGATGAGCTTGAATTATAAGTTTTTCCCCGATCGCATTCGGCAGTTATTTGGCATTGAAGAAAAAGACCTCGACCACTGGCATTATGACATGATGGGGCAAACAATGCTGATTCGTAATGCTGATGGGGATTACACTCCAGCACATCGGTCATTGTTAGAGTTTTTTGTCGCGTATAAATTTGCGGCTGAGTTGGGTGTGTTAGCTGAGGATTTTACTGAGTTGGCACGGGGGGAAGTTGTTGGTGATGTGGGAGAGGATTATACTTGGTCGTCCTATTTTCGGCGAAATGGGCAAAGGTTGCCGTTGCGGAGTTTTGTTAGCGAATCGTTGGAGAATTTAAGGGAGACTTTTGGGCGATCGCAATTAACAAAAGCTGTGATGGATTTGCTGTTGCCGATGGTTGATGGGGAGAAGAAAGAAGCGATTATTAAGGTTATTGAGGGAACGAGGGGAAGGAGTGAGGATGAGGTTGGTTATGTTGGGGGGAATGCCGCGACTTTGGCTGTGAAGGTTGATAAAGCTGCGTTAGAAAGAAGAGATTTATCGGGTGCAGTGATTAAGGAAGCGGATTTTACTCTAGCAAGTTTGCGAGGGGTGAATTTTTGTGTGGCAAATTTATGTGGCTGTATTTTTACAACAACCTTGGGAATGGTTATTTCGGTTGCATTTAGCCCAAATGGAAAACTTTTAGCTACAGGTGATGTTTTTGGTGTGGTTCACTTGTGGGAAACTGCTAGTGGAAAAGAACTTACAACCTTTATAGGACATAAGAATTGGATAGGACAAGTAGCTTTTAGTCCCGATGGTAAGACTCTTGTCAGTGGAAGTGCTGATAACACAGTAAAAATTTGGGATATAGGTACTGGTAAATGTCATAAAAGCTTGCAAGGGCATATCGATTGGATAAATTCAGTGGCATTTAGCCCCAACGGACAGTTAGTTGCCAGTGGGAGTAGAGACCAAACAGTGAGGCTCTGGGATACTCAAACTGGTGAATGTGTCAAAATTTTACTGAGTCATACTGCTAGTATCAGGTCAACAGCTTTTAGTCCAGATGGAAAAACTCTCGCTAGTGGCGGTGATGACTGTAAAGTCAAACTTTGGTCGGTTAGTACAGGTCAATTAAGCAAAACCTTAGAAGACCACATTGATATTGTATGGTCAGTCATTTTCAGTTCTGATGGTACAACCCTAGCTACTGGGAGTTTTGACGGTACGATGAAGCTTTGGGATGTTTGTGCAAGTCAATGCTTCAAAACCCTAAAAGGAAATATTGAAATTGTATTTGCAGTGAGTTTTAGTCCTGATGGTAGTACCCTTGTTAGTGGGGGTAGAGCTAGAGATAATAAGGTGGAACTTTGGGATATCCGTACTGGTGAATGTGTGAATACTTTGCGGGGGCATACTAGCAGTAGTGTATCCTCTCTTAGTTTCAGCCCTGATGGTAAAACCATTGCCAGTGGAAGTAGCGACCATACTGTGAAAATCTGGGATACTCTTACTGGTGAATGTTTGAAAACTTTGCAAGGATATACTCGTGGTATATTGTCCGTTTCTATCAGTCCTAACGGTCAAACCATTGCCAGTGGAAGTTTTGACCACACAGTAAAGCTCTGGAATATATCTACAGGTGAATGTTTAAAAAGTTTACAAGGGCACACTGGTACAGTATGCTCAGTTACTTTTAGTTCAGATAGTCTGACTCTTGCTAGTGGAAGTCATGACGGTACAGTGAGATTATGGGATACTGTCAGTGGTAAATGTGTAAAAATATTACAGGCACACACTAATCGCATCAAGTCAATTTCTTTTAGCCGCGATGGAAAAAACCTTGCTAGTGGGAGTAGTGACCACACGATAAAGCTCTGGAATATATCTACAGGTGACTGTTTAAATATTTTGCAATCTCACACTGATGATATAATGTCAGTTGCTTTTAGTCCTGATGGACAAACCCTTGCCAGTGGAAGTAATGACCACACGGTGAAGCTTTGGAATATATCTACAGGTAAATGTTATATCACTTTAGAGGGACATACAAATGAGGTATGGTCAGTTAGTTTCAGTCCAGATGGTCAAATTGTTGCCAGTGGAAGTGATGACAGAACAGTAAAGCTTTGGGATACCCAAACAGGTAAATGTATAAGTACTTTGCAAGGACACAGCGATGCATTATGTTCAGTCACTTTCAGCCCTAGTGGTCAAATTGTTGCCAGTGGAAGTTATGACAGAATGATCAAGTTATGGGATATTCGTACTGGTCAGTGTATGAAGACCTTTTACGCAGGTGTAACTAGAGTTCGTTCAGTTGCCTTTAGTGTTGATGGTAAAATTCTTGTTAGTGGAAACAGTAATGGCACAATTAAATTATGGAACATTGAAACAGGAGAGTGCATCAAAATTTTAAGCGATCGCCCTTATGAAAATATGAATATCACAGGTGTCAAAGGTTTAACCGATGCTGAAATTTCCACCCTCAAAGCATTAGGTGCTGTGGAAGATGGGGAAATGTAAAGTAAATAGGAATTATGATTAATATATTAGGTGCGATCGCGTGGAGTAGAATTATGCGATCGCCCTTATGAAAATATGAACATCACAGGTGTCAAAGGCTTAACCGATGCCGAAATTTCCACCCTCAAAGCATTAGGCGCAGTGGAAGATGGGGAAATGTAAAATTAAAATACCAGGCAATCTTAAAATACAAGAGGATAAAATCAAAAATAGTGTGAACAACCCAAAAATACTTAAAGCCGTGAATACTCAATTAGTTGATACTTTAGTACAAATTATCCGTTCACTTTCTGCAACAGAGCAAGCCTTACTTGAAAAACAATTGTTTAGCGATGTCAGTCACCCTTCAACCCTGGAACTGATGCACCTCGCAGAAAAAGGTGGAGCTTTAGATTTCTTGTATGACGAACCTGATATTTATACCACCGAAGATGGAGAACCAGTTTGATGACCTTAAGCAAAGGTGATATTGTTTTAACTCAATTTCCCTTCACAGATTTAAGTCAAACAAAATTGCGTCCTGCGGTGATACTGTGGGTAGATTTGGCAAAAGATGAAATTACTCTTTGCTTTATCTCATCTCAGAATGTTAACAATTTAACATCGGAAGAATTCGCAATAATAGACTCCGATCCTGATTTTGTCACAACGGGGTTACGTATTTCTTCTAAAGTGAGAGTCACGAGACTTGCTACCTTAAATCGTCTTTTAGTAGTAAGACGCTTAGGTCAGCTAACAACTAAGCACATACAAAAGCTGAATGAAATTATGATTCAAGCCTTTCAATTATCGTAATATGGTTATTGGGTGATTGGTATGATGCTGCAATTTAGTACATAGAAACTGGCGAATATCTGAAAATATTGAGATGCGATCGCCTCTGGACGCTCCGTGCGATCGCGTAACGTCTCGGAACGAGAATCACCCTTATGAAAATATGAATATCACAGGTGTCAAAGGCTTAACAGATGCCGTAATTTCCACCCTCAAAGCATGATAGTGCAGTGGAAAATCAACAATGCTGAAATTAACCATCAGCAAACAAAGATTCTAAATCTTGACGACCACTAACTATTCGTAAAATCTCAATACCATCATCAATAACCTTATACAAAACAATATATCCATCTAGCGGTAAGCCACGCAAATCGTCTCTAATCTGAGAGTAACTGCGTCCCATATTCGGAAACATGGCTAACTTCTGGCACTTTTTATTAAATTCTCGAAACAGTTTTTCTCCAGCTTCAATATTGACCTCCAAAAAATAATCTGCAATCTGGTTTAAATCCCTACTTGCAGATGGTGAAATAATCAAATTACTCATTCTTTTTCTTGACGCGCCCTTTTAAATCTATTTAGTATTTCTCCTATCACAGTTTCCCCATCTAACCCTTCACCACGGTCAAGTTCTGCAACTGCAACATCCACTTTTTGACGGGTTTCTTCTATCCATTCAGCATATTCAGATTGCAATTTATCAAACAATTTAAACGCTACATCAACGATTTCTTCAGCCGAGTGATATTTACCACTTTGAATTTGTACTTGAATGATTTTTTCCTGTTCAGGTTTTAACTGAATATTCATAATTTTTATCTCGCTGTTAAGTTAAACCATAAATATATGTATAAACCTCAAGGGCAAATAAGGAAGTTGGTGCGAAAATTTATTTCCCTACTATCGATTTCACTATGCAAATTATCTTTTATTACCTTTGACAGTAACTCATCACAATCACAAAATAATTTACTCTATCCAGCCTACTATTATATCACAGGCGTAAAAGGCTTAAGAGATGCCTTCACGTAGTGCGGCGCTAGCCGTAATTGCCACCCTTAAAGCATTGCACGATGGTCTGCTTGCTGCGCTTAGACTACTCCTGCGGAGTATCGTACTACCCAATAGTTTTACGCAAACAGCAGAAAATAACTGGTTTTGTGACTAAAATTCGTATCCCATTGCTACCCAATAATGCCAATCGGCTATGATTTGGGCTGTTTCTTCGTCAACGTCAATGGGTTTAATTTCCGATAGACGTGCGGTAAAAATATCGTCAACGGTTCCCTCTTGGTATCGCACTTCGACAAACATATCGTGAGAACAATCATCTCCTGGGGACATTTCTACAACTTCAACATCCCTTCCTTCGGGACGTTTGCGGGTTATCCATTTGGCTTTAAAGGGGAAGTTCATGTTTTCAGCGAGGTAGTAGTACCATCCCATTGCGCGTTCATCTTCGTCGTATGCATCGACTACAACTTCCATGATGATGCGTTCTTCTCGGTTTTCGTCTCGTTCTATTTTGGACATGAGTTTTGTTTCGGTTGGGGTTTTTGGCAACTAGAAGTATTTTTACTCAAAATGTGTATCAGTTTATAAATATGCCAAAATATATCAGTTCGGTGGTATTTCAATGGTCAATCCCACATTAAAGGGTGATTGGTTAATGTTAAGTGGGATTTCAGCATCTTTGGAATATACGACTATTAATCTCATTTTTTGCCAAACAGTGTCAGATTTTGCTCTTTCATGCCAACCACGCAGCAAACCTAAAAAGTCGTTAGTAATGTCAGGATACTTAAAGATTTCTTCAATATTATCAAAACCGAGAGCGATCGCATTTGGAATTTGAGGTAATAAATATTCTTCTAAATAGTTTGTACAAATAACTTTACTACCAAGACGGTTTCTCCAATTCTGCCAATAATTACTTGAATTATCAGCTAAATTCAGCTTATTGGTTATACTGGAACAAATCCATTGCAAGAGTCTATCTAGATTATCAAGAATATTAACATCAGTAACTTGAAAGTCTATGTTAATAATTTGATAATCTTGCTGATTTGCATATTTAAGAATTCGATTTAATAAAGCAGTTTCGCCTAACTTGGGAGGCTTTTTAATCTGAATTAATGAACCAGGTTTACGAATTTCTTTATAACAATTATTTTCTAATATAGTTTTTCGAGATTTGAGAACAGGTGTCAGATGCTCTGGAATTCCTGCCATCCGAATTGCATTACAGCCAAGTTTATATGCAAACTCAACAGTTCTTCCAGCCCCCAAAGCATCGTAAAATCCTACAGCAAATTCAATTGCAGCTTGATCCCCTATTTCGTGACTCATGCCGATAACATAATCAAGGTGTTGGGCAATGGCTTGAGCTTGAATCTCAGAATAGCAAGCATTCAGTAATACACACTCTACTTGATCTGCAAACAACTCAAATAATCCCGCTAATGCTTCTGCATCCACTAGCTTCTGTTTTCCGGCATTATCTTCAAACACTAAACCCGGTTCTCCTGCACCATGTCCCGAAAAATGGACTATTTGGGGTTCAGAATTGAGAATAGAGCGGTGGATATCTCTGTAGCGTACTACTTCCGCTGATTCAATCACAAATCTGTCCCGTCTTGTTGCCAGTTGTAACCCCTGCTTGATTTCCCGAATCTCCTCACCAAGACGTAAACGAGATGTATTATTAGGATTTGCTGATAAAATTAGGATTTTCTTCAATCCAACTTGCTTTAATTGTCGATTCACCCAATCTTCATTAAAAACTTGTTTATAGATGCGGTTAAAAACTTTTAACTTGTCTCCTTGTTTGACCACTAAACCTGACAAAAGCAAGTGTATTTCTGTTGGAGTATTATCAGCTATTATTTCCTGCTGTAAAATTTTTTGGTATAGCCTTAATAATTTTTCAGGACTGTCTGTGAAACGTAAAATTCTGTTTATAATAGTCTTCAAATGTTGTTTCTCATCTTGTTTTTCCCAGTCTTCAATAATGTTTAAGCGAACTAAATCTTCTATCCAATGAGCTTCATAGCCACTACCTGGTCTAACTATGTTAGATTGTACAGCTAGCGCACACATTTTTTGAGTTAAAAATGGCTGTCCTCCTGTCCAATCAAGAATAGCTTCCATTAGCTTCTGAGGATTTCCAACCCCAGCTAAACCTCTTGCCAAAGGTTCTGTTTCATGAAGTTGAAAACCTTTTAACTCAATCGCATGACCAATATTAAAAGGTGTACGTTTTTTATCTTGAATCAAATCTGAGGGAGTTGCTACTCCCAATAAAGCAAACGTGAGACGATTATAATTCTTGTTTGCAGCGCGGTTGTTATAACATTCTCGAATAAACACAAAAAAATCTTCTTTAAAAGGTAAGTCAATTAATCTATCAATTTCATCAATAAATATAACTACACTTTCTCGATTAGGTCTTTCTATGACTTCTGTTTCAATAAAAATATTTAGCCTCTGTAAAGGTGTTACATGTTTATTTCGTTCCCACCAATCTCTTAATGGAAAGTCTTCATTTAACTTTCTGGCTAATTTAGTGAGTAAACCTCCGTACCATTGCTCTTGCGTTACATTTGGTTCACAAAGTGAACTGATATCTATACCAATACAAACAATCTTATCTTCTTGTAACTTTTGCATTGTGCGAACACGCAGACTAGATTTCCCCATCCCCCTAGAGTTCAACACATAACAAAATTCTCCACGCTTTAAATTTTCATAAAATTCATGATCTGCTTTCCTAGTTACATAAATATGATGTTCGGGAGCTAAACTTCCACCAACTTGATATTCATAAGGAAGTTGAGAAGATTCTTCTTGAACTTGAGATATAGCAGCTTGGGATAAAAGTTGAAAAGACCGCTCGATTTCCTCCCCTAACTCCGCATACTTCCCACCCAAACGCTTCAAAACCTTCGCTGTAATCTGAGCAAAAGGACGCACCAAAACCCCATTAGAACGATCGCCCAACCCCGGATTAAGCAACATCGCGGTAAAATCATCAACCGATAACCCAACCCTTGCTGCTACATATTCCGAAACCTTACGCAATACCTCCGTTGACTCGGTTAACGGAACCCCATCTAGCAGCAAATCCCGCACTCCATCAGCAAAATCAAACTGGATTTTATCCGCTTCTACATCCTCATCAACTGACGACAATGGCTTTAATATCCCACCCAAAAACACCTCAGCCACATGAACTTGGCTCGATTTATCTAACATCGTCTGCTGTATCAACCGCACGACTGGTAAACTAACGGGTGCAGCTGCTAAAAGTCCCGCGAGTTTCCGCGCCATTGGCGAAGCAGTGAGGCGAAAGCGTTGTAAACGTTGTTTGGCTGTAAGCTCGACGCTAGAATTTTCCGTTGATTCGCTACTACCATCAAATATTTCCCCATTAGGTGTTAACAAAAACCCTTTGGTTTGGACCTCTCCCGCACCTGCAACCATCCGCGCCCAATTTTTTAGCGATTCTGGCTCTAGGGTGACTACAGGGATTTTTAGCTTGTTGCAGACATCGCTTTCATCGAGTAAATCCAACGCTGTCATAATCAACTGTTGGTTGGGAACTCCAGGAGCCAAACTCCGTAGCAAAATTGACTCGGCAATACCCAAAGCGCTTCTTTCCCAAAGCCACTCAGGTAATACTTGAATTATTGTTGTTGGGGCAGTGCTAGCCCAAGCTGCTAAGGTTTTGGTAATAGCACCGTTATACCAAGCTGGGGAAACGCAATCGCTGATAATTATAAACAACCGCCGACCGTTGGGGTCAATTAGTTCTCTGGGATTGTGTAACCTTTTTTGCCGGGATAGGTTGCCAGTTCTGGGACGCAGCCAAACTTTATTATCTCGATCGGTAAATAATCCCCAAGTTCGCACGTCTCGGAAAGCACCATGTCTTTCCAGTAGTTGCTTAAATTCTTTAATGGTTTGCTGCCAGAGGAACATCGATGTTCCCTCATCTATCACCAAAGCTACTTCTAGCCAGCGATCGCGTGCGGGACACATTACAGGTAACAAAAGCTTCTCTTCGGCGATGCGTTCTGCGGTGGCAATTTCGTCGAGGATAAATTCGCTTCTGGAAGGAACTCGACGTTTTAAAGGTTTAAGGGAGCGGGATATATCTAACTTGTTTCGCAATGCTTGAGCGGTAGGAACTTTGATGGGTAAACCGCTTGATGTTTCGTTGTTATCCTGGGATGATTGGGGATAAACGTTAGCGCTGGTTTCGGTTTGGGTGGAAGGTTTGGGGAAATTATTTTGGCGATTGCCTGGTAATTTGTGGTCAATTTCTGGGGTTGCTGCTGGTGTTTCCTCTGGTAATTCAGACATTGGCGAAGGGTCGCAACGGCGCATTTGCAGCGCCAGCCAGAGGATATCGGCTATCTCCGTATCGTCTAAATCAAATCCCAAGTGATTAAAAGCACCAATTACCCGCTCAATCATATATCCTCATGTAGTTGTGAGATATGCCATCAATGCCTTGAGCAACCGTTCTTTGTCATTACCAACGGGACTCCTTTCGCGTGTGACTAAATAAATCGCATTAAGTAATTGGTCTGTCGCCAAATCCCCAGCATCGGGTTTATCTCGCAACTGGATAAATTGGTCAATTAAAGCCTCTGCTTCTGACATTACACCATCTCCCAAGTGCGATCGCACAATTTTTTCCAAAGCTTTAGCATCGGGATTTTCCATCGTCAATCGCAAACAGCGTCGTAAAAATGCTGGGGGAAATTCCCGCTCACCATTGCTAGTCAGCAGAACAAAGGGAAATTGGGTACAACGCACCCGTCCTTTGGTAATATTAGCAACACCTCCATCATAACCGCGTACTTTCACCGTTTCGTATTCTTCAGGTAAGCGAGCTAATTCGGGGATTTCAAATTCACCTTCTTCAAATATATTCAGTAAATCGTTGGGTAAGTCAATGTCACTTTTATCAATCTCGTCAATCAGTAAAACGCGGGGATGGGGGGATGGTAACAGGGCTGTTCCCAAGGGACCAAGTTGGATATATTTACCGATATCCCTAGTATTATCCTTACCTTGGGCATCTTGCAAACGAGCGATCGCATCGTAACGATAAAGTCCTTGTTGCAGAGTGGAGCGGGTCGTAATTGCCCATTGCAGCACCGAACCCAATTGTAGTTCTTGAGCAACTTTGTAAGCCAGGGATGTTTTACCAGTTCCCGGTTTTCCCGTCACCAGCAAAGGACGACGTAAATAAAGCGCTGCGTTGACAAGCTCAATTTCATTACGACGGACTTGAAAAGTTTCCCCCCGTTGTTTTTCCTTCTCTTCCCCAAATTCACGCCATTTTGGCGCTGAGGGAAGATTTTTGATGCCATCATGGGGCTTTTCTGTACCTTGAAAAATCAGCCAGTCGCTCATTGCTTGCTCCTTATTTACGATGCAGAAAATTCCAGTGCTGAGTTGGGTGGGATGCGATTGGGGTCATCCCATAATAAAACTAAATGATTACCCAAGTGCATTTCATGGTCTGCTGCTAAACGTTGTTCTTTGATGCGAGCAGATAATTCCCGTAGTGGTTGTTCGAGTAGCGCGTCAAAATGGTGAGGATTTTTGAGATTTGTCACCTCACAACGCGACCAAATTACAATTGGTGTCCCCGCACTATGGATAGCCTTAAGTAAACCATCTCTGTCGGAGTTTGATAAATTACAGCATACCTTGAGAATAATTTTTTCAATTAAGGATTTTCTCAAATGATTGGGGTCAAAACAAGCTTGGGAAATCGTTGTGATTTGCTCAATACAGGGAATATCCTGCCAAATTAGCTGGAGATTTTCCCAATTTTTTTTCCAATAGGAACCTTGTTGCTTGCGTAATGTTTTCAAGCGATCGTAGGAACGCACCACAACCCGATGCTCTTCACCAATAGTAATATCCAAACCTTCGCTATCTTGATACGACCATTTTTCCACCTCATCGCACAGGCGATCGCGTGGCAGAAATATTTCGATGGTTAATTCGGTTGCTTCCCCCTGCAAATATTCATCAAAACACTGCTGGAGTAAGTTACCGAGTAATTGGGGTAATTCTTCCGGTACAAAGGGAATTTCCGGTTGCTGTTCGTCAACAGTTAGAGGTTTGAAACGCTCCCAAGGGTCTTGAATGGTATCATCGGGGATAAACCAAGCTTTGACAAATAGTTCGTTGGTTACTTGTGGTCGAAGTTGGATGAGTAGATAAGAATGTAATGATTGGGTTGATGGGGATTTTTTGTTAGTTTTAAAGGCTTGATTTGTTAATAGTTGTTTGAGCTTTTCGCGGATGCTTTCAGGAATATTATTATCTTGGGTTAATAAAGACGCAAATTTTAATAAAGGTGTATCACTAGGATTCTGGTAAGGGATTTCCTCTAGTTGCTTTAAAGCTTCATTAACTGTTTTGTATGTATTTCGCCAAATATACCAATCGTCGGGAACAGTTGCTGAAAATGCCTTATTAATAGTACCATCATCAAGGTTATTTACTAGAAGAATGATTTGATTTTGAATATTTTGCTGTGTAACATCTCCGGTAGTTAAATCCCTTGCTACCATTAAATCTTTCAAAATGTCTTGCTGCGTTTCTGTTTTTACAATTCCCTGATTCATGACTTCTCGCAAAGCTTCCCTAATAGCCTCTGCGTCTGTGTTGTTGTAAGTGCGATCGCCAATGTGAATATCTCTGCCTTCAGATATATTGACAATATTCTTACCAATCTGAATCTCATTGTCACCATTACTCGCACGCAGTAAACTCCGTAGAGTTTGGCGATCGCTCTCTGTTTCCTGATGGTTAATAATGCGTTCAAAAATAGCCTTTAGGTCGTCATAGTCACTCATTTATGTCAGTCGGGATTATGGCTAGCTCGAAATAGGTGCTGGAAAGCAGAAAAAATACTGTTGATAATTAGTGCTTATTATGACATATACTACAATTTTAGTGTTCTCTAACTGTATAATCTCGTAAACATAGAAAATTATAGTCATCAAAACTTATATTTTCCAATAGGAGAGCAAACATTGTGAGTAGTGTTTTTGCAGACATCAAAGTTATTGGCGAGTGTGAAGAACCCGAATGGATCGCAGCAAAACTGCAACAGATGCAAGACCCAGACTTTCGGGGTGATGTGCTGGAAAATATGAATGAAACTCCAGGTGGTAAAGGGATTTTAGAGTTTTTAAACTTAGTTCAAGACCAACCTTGGATGTATGCTAGCCATAAATTTGGTTATATAGCTCCCCGCAAACCGGGTTCAATGAAACCTCAAATAATCCAACATCCCAGTGCGATCGCTGCCGATACTAGTCTTAAAAATAGCAGCATAAATATTCGTTTAGACCGTCTGCATATTGCAAAATATCCAGGTGGTGGGACACACAATGTGATGGTGACATTTGCTGCTCGCAATCAGGTAGCAGACACGCAGGAAACAGTCAGTTTTAGCCAAACTTACCGTGTACAAGAAGGACAGTCTGCTGGTATTGCAGGTTATCCCGTATTTATTGGTTTAAATGTTGGTTCCCAAGGAGTAGCTTTTGAATGCTCAACGGTAAATGTTAAAAATAACGAAGACCAAGCAATATTAAGCACATTAGAATCTTCTCCATTTCAAAGTGGACTTAAATTACTTACAACTGCACAACCTGCGATCGCACCATTTACGGAAATCACGGTAGGTGTTGTCAAAATGTTGGCACAACGCAACGAAAATGTCGCGGTGCAAAAATTTTACCTGGGATTGGATTTTGAAAACATGGCAATGGGGTGTCGTTTAGCAGAAGGTAATTACATCGCAATCCAGGTTCCTGATGAAATAGCTATTGATTGGAAGCAGTGGATTTACAAACCCGATCTAGGTGTCATTGTACATAAATCAGATGATTATGAAACCCTGCCTTACAATTATGTGATTTTCCGTGTAAGTCGTTATGAAAATTAATTAACTCTTAAATTATCTTGTTTGCAATTGAAGATGTTGTTTTCATGGAGGTAAATCCAAATGGGCGATAATTTAACTAAGTTCAGTAATGGTTATGCACTCTTAATTGGCGTTGGAGAATCTAAATATGCTCCTTTATCTTTACCTGTTACAGTGAAAGATACTCAAGGTATTTATGCAGCTTTAATTGATCCAGAATTATGTGCTTATCCTGATGATCAAGATCATATTCGTGTTTTAAATAATCAAGAAGCAACAAAAGCTGCGATTGTAGATGGATTGAGTTGGTTAAAGGAAAAAGCTGAATCTGATAAAAATGCAACCATTTTTATTTACTATTCTGGTCATGGTTGGGTGGATAAGAACACACAAAAATATTATTTATTGCAACACGATATTAAGCCTACTAAACTTGCAAGTTCTGCATTAGCAGCAGAAATTTTTACCGATGCATTGCGAGAAATTCAAGCGGAACGCTTATTAGTTGTGATTGATAGTTGTCATGCTGCGGGAATGGCAACTTCTAAGGATGCAGATTTAGAGCTAGAAGAAGAATTTGATGATTTTATTCGAGTTGCTCCATCCAAGGGCTTTATTGATGAACTAAAGCAGGGTAAAGGGAGAGTAGTATTTACTTCTTCCAAAGGTGAGCAAAAATCATATCTCAAAGATGATTCATGTAGTATCTACACATACCATTTCCTCGAAGCTTTACAAGGTGCTGGGAATAAATCGGGTGATACAGAGGTGCGAGTTTCTAATATCATGAATCATCTGGGTAAAGCTGTACCAGAAAGTGCGCGTCAGTACAATGTAGAGCAAGTTCCTCATTTTGATCTGGATGCAGGAGATTTTGCGATCGCGCAATTACGAGGTGGTAAAGGTTTACCTAGTAAGGGGTGGGATGAGGTGCGATCGGAAGCGACACAGAAGATTAATAAAATAGCTGATGTCATAAATCAACATGGAAAGTTTATTACTAATATTAATGAAGCTCATGGTATTCATATTGGTGATAATTATTCATAGGAGATTATAAAATATGAATATTAATGAAATTGAAATCAATGCGATTTTTGATAAAATTACTGATAATCAGCATACTGCTGCGGATCTATTGGTATTACGAAAGACTCTTAATGCAGGCGATAAATCGACTTTAAAACAGTTGGGAAAATATATCACCAATATTGAAGAGGGGAAGGATATACATATAGGCGATCGCACCTACAATCAGTGGGATAAGGACGCGATGGAAGCCTTAGTTAAAGCCATTCAAGCAACAAGTGGTATTCATCAAAATACTCAAGATGGGGATGTAGCCGCAAGAGATATTGATAAACGTAATGTTTACAAAAATTGTACATTTATTCAATTGCTGTCTAGCGATAGTAATTTTAGTAATCTTTCTCAAGAGTCTTTAAATGATTTAGATTTTTCTCGTATCCCTCAAGAAAGTATTCAACAAGCCTATCAAGAAGCTTTACCTCCTGATGCTGGTGTGTGGGGTTTAGAGGAAAATAATATTACACAAATATTACAGAAGCTTGAGCAATTTAGAAGATTGTTTGATTTTTTCAATAGATTAAGCCAAGATAAAAATGTTCCTCAAGAGATTCGTAATAAATTGAATGTAGTTGCTGAAGAACTAGCATTAAAAAAGTATCCAGACGAGAATAAAAATAAACTACCAGCAGATTTTGTTTCTAACAAAGAAGGACAACTACAATCTTATTTAATCGCTACCCTTGAGCGTTGTAGTGATAACGAGGATTTTTTACTAAATGCCTGGTTAATTATTGATGACTCAATACCAGGAAATAACCTATCTAAGTTTACATCACTACTCGCTCAAGATGAACAGCAACAAGGAACATTATGTAAATTTAATGACATACCCAAACAACTCAATAAATTTCTAAAAACAAGCCTCAAATATCTTAGGGGTAAACAATATCAGCTAATTATTGAGATATTTTTACCAAGTGATTTAATTGGAACAGAGGTAGATCGCTGGAAAATTTCTGACCCAATAGTAGAGGAAATAACTTTGGGAATTAAATATCCAATTCGACTGCGGTCGCTAGAACGTTTGGATATTGATTATTTAGATTCTTATTTATCTGATTGGTATAAATATTGGGACAAGGTAAAAACAGTTTTACATAATGAACCGATTCAAGAACTATTTGCACATCTTCAGGAAATGGAAACTTTTAATTGGAAGTCGTTGAGAAATAATTTACAGGAAAAAATCGGACTTAAGTTAACTTGCGCTCCCCCCAAAGCCAAAACCAAGGAGTTATTTAAAGCTATCTTAACTGCAACAACACCAATTGCTATTTGGACAAGATATGATATTCCTAATTTTGATCATGTGTCAGCAATAGATGAAATATTAACTTTTAAACCATTATGCCATTTGTGTGAATCAGTTAGACAAACTAGAGAAAAAGCTGATGCTCAAACTGAAGAACATTTAGGGTTTCATTTAGCCCTGCTTTGGGAAGACCCTTATCGTCTTACCCCTAATGTCATGCTGGAATTAAAAACACCTGGACAATAGCAAGGAAGTTAAATTAAAAAGATGACTGATTGGAAAATTTTTCAAGGTAATAGTGAACCGCACGATAACATTAATCAACTTCCCCCACCCCCAAGTTGGCGTAAATTTCTGGATGTAGATGATCAAATAGTTGCACAAACTGAGCAGCGCTGGCAAAAGTTTTGTGAGGAGTCAGAGCATAATATTAAAGATGAGGAACGGGGTAAAAGTTTCCGTATCCACACCGATAAAAATAATGATAGAAATACTGTTATTAATATGGTCAATGCAGCACTGTATTTAAGACGACCTTTGTTAGTAACAGGAAAACCAGGGACAGGTAAAACCTCTTTGGCTTATGCTGTGGCTTATGAACTAAAACTGGGGGCGGTGTTACCTTGGTATATTACCGCTCGTTCAACCTTACAGGAAGGACTTTATCGTTATGATGCGATCGCACGTCTGCAAGATGTACAGATGGGTGATAAAAGTAAGGATATTGGTCGCTATATTCAACTGGGACCGCTAGGTACAGCCCTTCTCCCTTCCCGTCGTCCTCGTGTATTACTAATTGACGAAATAGACAAAAGTGATATTAATTTACCCAATGATTTACTCAATTTATTTGAAGAAGGGGAATTTGAAATCCCAGAATTAGCGCGAATTTCCAAAGAAGTAAATCAGGTAGAAGTTCGTACTTATGATGGGATAGATGTCCCAATTAAAGCAGGTAGAGTGCGCTGTCAGAATTTCCCTTTTATTCTGTTAACTAACAACGGTGAGCGCGATTTTCCCCCAGCATTTCTGAGGCGTTGTTTAAGGTTAAATATGCCCTATGAACCGGATGCAGACGCTTTGAAGGAGATTGTGAAGGCACATTTAGGCAGCGATACAATAACGAAAGATGAGGAAAAAATTAATCAATTAATTGCCAAATTTAGAACATTGCGAGAAAGTGGGGATATAGCAACAGATCAACTGCTGAATGCCATTTACATGGTCACTCGTGAGTTTAAACCGGAACAAGCAGAAGAACAAGACCTGATTGAAGTGTTGCTAAAATACTTAACCAGTGCGGAGGACAGATGATTGACCAGTTAATTACTGCATTGAGTAAAGAAGTAGAAATGTCAGCCGTAGAAATTGCTGATACGCTTTGGCTGGCACTTCAAATGCAGGAATTTCAAGCTGAGTCAGTCTCCTCTGGTTTACCCTTGAACAAAGAAGACGAGAGAGGGATTAACAAGCAGGAAAGTCAGTCAGAGCAGGGAATATTGCCAAATATTTCAGACTTAGAAAAAACACAAACTCAGCCACCAGAGGAACAAAAAGCGGGCATTTACCCTCGAAATCAACAACATACCTCAAAATCTTTAGATTTATCCTTTAAAGTCCCTGATGCTCCTTCTTTGCGTGAGCCTTTAACCTTAGCACGGGGGTTAAAACCCTTAATGCGTCGTGTTCCTTCTGGTAGAGAATTAGTTTTAGATGAAGCCGCCACAATCCAACGAATTGCAGATGAAGGGCTTTGGATACCTGTAATCAAACCCACGGTAGAACCTTGGTTAGATTTGGAATTAGTGGTTGATGAGGCAATTTCCATGCAAATTTGGAGACATACCATTAAGGAATTGGAACGACTGCTGAAAAACTATGGAATTTTCCGAGATGTGCGGGTCTGGGGACTAATTACAGATGAAAACGAACAAGTTCAGATTCGTCGCGGTATCGGTGCAACGGCTAAAAATCAAACTACCCGTAGTCCCAAGGAATTAATTGACCCCAGTGGTCGGCGTTTGGTGTTGGTGGTCAGTGATTGTGTATCATCTCTTTGGCGCAATGGAGCAGTTACACCTGTATTAGAACTGTGGGCAAAACAAGGGTCAATGGCAATTGTTCAGATGCTTCCCAAGTGGCTGTGGAAAAGAACTGCTTTAGGTAGAGCCTCAGAAGTGCGGTTGCGGGGGTTAACTCCGGGAATGTCTAACCATAAATTAATCGCCAAGGAAGTGTCATTGTGGGATGAACTGGAGGAGGAAAAGGGGGTTAAAGTCCCTGTATTTACATTAGAAGCGGATAAGGTAGTTACTTGGGCGCAAATGTTGTCGGGTAAGGGCGGTATTTGGACATTGGGATATGTGTTTAAGTTAGATGCAACTCCTGTTAACAAAGACAATGGCTTATTTAATCTGGCTCATAGTGATTTGAGTGCAGAAGAGCGTGTACAGGCGTTTCGGGTAACAGCTTCACCAATGGCAAGAAAATTGGCGGGATTATTAGCTTCTGCACCTGTAATTAGTCTGCCAATTGTGCGATTAATTCGAGAAGCAATGTTAAAAGATTCTCAACAAGTTCATGTGGCTGAGGTGTTTTTAGGAGGATTATTAAAGTCATTATCAGAGATAAATGCAGATACCAATCCTGATTATGTTCAGTACGATTTTATGGATGGGGTGCGGGAGTTATTAGTTGATTCTGTTCCTTCTCAGTATGTGTTGAATGTGGTGGATGAGATATCAAAATATGTGGCGAGAAAGGCAGGTTTATCACTGGAAGATTTTGCTACTGTATTGAGAAATCCACAACAATTTAAAGATAGCGGAATTGTTGAGGAAGTTGGATATTTTGCAACAGTTACTGCTCAGGTGTTAAGGCGTTTGGGTGGGGAGTATGCAAAGTGGGCTGATGAGATTAATACACAACTGCTAGAAGAAGATACAAAAGTTTTGTATGAAGCTAGATTATTCATTATCGGTGAAGGAGGAGTAGGTAAAACTAGCCTTGCCAACAAACTTATTGACTCCAAATACAAGCTCAAGCTTGAGGGTGGTGACAACCCCGAAAAATCCACCGAAGGGATTGATGTATTGCATCTCGACTTTCCTAACTTCAGTGGCAATCCCTTCCGCATGAATATCTGGGATTTCGGCGGACAAGAAATCTACCATGCCACTCACCAATTTTTCTTTACCAAACGCTCTCTCTATCTCCTCGTTGCCGACACCCGCCAAGACAACACTGACTTTAACTACTGGCTTGAAGTTGTCGAACTCCTCAGTGAAGCTAGTCCCGTCATCATCGTCAAAAACGAAAAACAAGATCGCCCCTGCCAAGTTAACGAAAATCAACTACGAGGACGCTTCCCTAACATCAAAAAAATCCTCTCCACTAACCTTGCTAGTAATCGCGGACTTTCCGAAATCCTCACCGCCGTCCAACACCATATCAGCCAACTTCCCCACATTGGCACCCTACTACCCAAAACCTGGGTACGAGTCAGGGAAGCCCTAGAAGCCGATAACCGCAATCACATCACCCAAGACGAATTCTTCACTCTCTGCGATACCCACGGCTTCAAACGCCGCGAAGACAAACTTCAACTCAGCGGTTACCTTCACGATCTTGGTGTCTGTCTCCACTTCCAAGAAGACCCCATCCTCAAAAACTGGGTCATCCTCAAACCCGAATGGGTTACCACCGCAGTCTACACCGTCCTTGATACCCCAGAAGTCCAAAAAGCCCTCGGTTGCTTCACCCACAAGGATCTTGCGAAAATTTGGGCAGATGATCAGTACAGCGACATGCGCGATGAATTGCTGCAACTGATGATGCGGTTTAAACTCTGTTACGAAATCCCCCACCGTCCCCGCACCTACATCGCCCCCCAACTTCTCTCTCCTAACCAACCTAAATACGATTGGGACGACAGGGAAAACCTGATCCTGCGTTATTACTATGATTTTATGCCCAAGGGAATGCTCACCCGCTTTATTGTCGAAATGCACAAGCCAATTGATAATGAACTTATCTGGAAGGATGGCGTAATCCTCACCGATGGTAATGCCCGCGCTGAAGTCATCGAAGCCTACTACAAAAATGAAATCCGCATCCGAGTATCCGGTTTTCCCAAAAAAGACCTCCTCACACGCATCCGTCACGAGTTTAATAAAATCCACGACTCCTACGAAAAACTTCGCTATCAAGAATTAATCCCCTGCAATTGTCCAACTTGCAAAGGTTCCCAAAATCCCCATGCTTATGCACTTAAAAAACTCCAAGAACGGATTCAAAATCAAAACCACGAGATTGAATGTGATAAACCTCCCTACCACAAAGTCAATGTTCATAGTTTGATTGATGATGCAATCGGACACATCCAAATTAGCCAAGCAACTGAAAACGATCAAAGAGAAGAATATTATTCGAGAGAAGCCTATGAAGACATGCAAGAAATCACTAAACTAGCTGTTAGCCGAGAAATAACTCTTAAACAGGAGCAAGCCATGACAAATGAAAAAAATCAAACATGGACAGGCGATCGCGTCGATGGTGATAAAGTCATGGGTGATAAAGACACCATTGCCGGCAACAAAATGAAAACTGGTGATGTCGCGGGTGATGCGATCGCAGGTAACAAAATCGTCAACTCCCAAAACCTTGCCCAAGCCGCAAAAGATATTAAAGATTTACTCGATCAAATCTCTGCTACCGATCGAAGCAATAAACCCACTATCATAGCCGTCAAAGCAATCGAAGCGATCGAAAAAAATCCCACCCTCAAAGATCGCATCATCAATGCCGGGAAAGAAGCCGGATTTGCAGCCCTCGATGCCGCAGTCGATCATCCCTCTGTCAAAATCGTCACCGCCGCCATCAAAGGTGCGATGGAAGCTTAGTAACGTCAAACTGGTAGATTGAATCTCAGTGCGATCGCATAGTCAAACACCAGCAGACTGATACCGATATCACAGTTCTGCGACAATGGCTTAGTGATGGTGGTCAGATTATTTCTCAGCAAGGGAAATATGCAGTTAACCTGGGACAAGGACAGGAAATTCATATTGGTGATATTTACCAAGGTGCAGATGCAGAAGCAATTGGAAAAATAATTCGCTCTATCCTGGAAGAACTAAAAGCTACTGCTAAATTTGCCACGTCTCAAGAAATTTCGCTCCCTTCTTGCCAGAATAATAAGCTACCTGTTGATGACCTAGTACAACAAGTGCGATCGCGCATTCACGACACCATCCAAAGTTTACACGGAACAATAGACTTGTCCGTAAATTTATAACCCAGTCTGTACAAGGGTTTTAAAGATTGCTTATATGTATTCACTCAACCTAACCTTAACGGGTGACAATATGGTTTGCGAGTATATGTAGCAAGGATCTGAGAAAATAAAGTGGCAAAAAAATAGGGGAAATTGCTCCCCAAGAAAAATAAAAATGTTGCCACAATCATACCAAAAAATTTTCCAGAAACATTTGAGTGAACAGCAGTATCTAACCCTAGAGTTGCTGTTACTATTAATACAAGCATATCGTCAGGTCAAGCTCTCCACCTTAGCAAATTTATTTCCTCAGCCAATTACCTATGAAAGTCGAAAACGCAATCTGCAACGTTTTTTAGTTGTAGGTAGCCTGTGTGTGAAATTACTGTGGTTTCCATTAGTAAAATATTGGATTAGACAATCACAAACTGGACATAATCTCAACCGAGAACAACGTCGCTATTACAAACAACAAAAGCATAAAAAATATGGTTACTGGATGATTGGCATTGACAGAACCCAATGGAAAGATCGCAATTTATTTATGGTAACTTTAGTGTGGGGCACTCATGCATTACCCTTATATTGGGAAACATTGCCTCATGTGGGTAACAGTAACTTTCAAGCCCAAAAGCGTTTATTAAGTATAGCTCTTTCCTTATTTAAGAATTATCCAGTTTTAGTAATAGGAGATAGAGAATTCCATAGTCCCAAACTCGCTCAATGGCTTGATAACAGGGGAGTATACTTCGCATTACGTCAGAAAAAAGACCTTCATTTTCAAGAAGAATCTGATGAAGAATATCAAATTCTTAAAGACAAAGGATTTAAACCTGGAATGTCGAAGTTTTATATAGGAGTCAAGTGTAATAAAGGTGATGGGTTAGGTCTATTTAATCTTGCTGTCTACTGGAAACGAAAATACCGAAATCAAGGTTCACAGCAACCGTGGTATATCCTAACTAATTTACCGACATTCAAACAAACTTTAGAAGTTTATCGTTGTCGTTGGGGAATTGAGCAATTTTTTCGTGACTGTAAAACAGGAGGTTATAACCTTGAGGATACCAAAGTCAACGAAACTCGTTTTTTAGCCTTAGTATTACTGATTGTAATTGCTTATAGTTTAGGGACAATGTACGGTCAGCGAATGCAAATATTAGGTATCGAAACTTATGCCGGACGTATTAAACAGCACAAAGATAAATACCCACGCCAGAGTGATTTTAGTTTTGCCATTTATGGTCAAAGATGGATATATGCTATGGAATTATGGGCTGATTTAGCTCTGGGCTTGATTGCCCTCAAACCCCACAAACGCCTGCATTTTCAGCGTGGGTTTCATGCTCTATCCCTTATGAAACAAGCTCTTTAGCCCTGTTGTCACCCGGTAAGGATATTCACATACAATCAATTATTTAAAATCAAATTGACGCAGTTGAGCTAAGTTAATCAAAGTTTCCGCAAGTTCTACATCCTGTTACTCGAAGCGATCAATATATATCTAGTTAAGTACAATAATCGCTATTGAAACCAAGCTTCATAAAATGCTTTATAAGATAATTCTTGAGAATAGCACCAAAGTAGTTCATAACAGTCTCGAAAGCGAAAGAATTCGTCTTCATAAATTTTATTTGTTAAACAATCTCTTAATTTAGATATTAATAATGAATAATATAAAATATCAGTATTTATATTTGCTTTTAAGGTTTGGCAGGCTCTATAATATACCTCATCATCTGGGTCACTTTGTATAAGTTCTATTAATTTAATAAATAAGTCATAAGCAATCTCTTCATCATTCATTAAAAGCTCACAAGCTTCAATCTGCATATATATGTGTAATGTGGGCATTAACTCACGTAAAAGTAAAATTGCTTCTCTATTCCTTGGATTAATTGCTACAAGGGTTTTTGTAGTATAAAAAAGATAAATTAAATCTGGTGAACTTTCTATTTCTTTATTGAGAGCAGCAATAGCATCTAAATTTTCATGAGAAGCAAGACCAAGCGCGATAATAGTCTTGAGTTTTATATGCCGAGGATGCTCATAATTTAATATTTTGATTAGTGCTTGAATTAGTAATACATTGTTTTTACTAATTAATTCAATCAGTTGAGACAATCTATAAGTAATACTTTCTCCAGGGTTACTTTTTATAATGAGTTTATCGATTTCAGTAATTATATCTAATACATTATTTTGCTTCAAAATTATTTTGTTTTGTTCGCGTAATTGTTTCTCTCTACATATCAAAATAATTTGTTTAGTTTTACCTATTGTTTTTTGATCATTTACTAAATTAAATAGTTCTTGCAATATATTTTTTGTGTACAAATCATCTAAAATCGGGAAAACAGCATCACTAAGAAATAACCAGTAATTATGCTGTTTCTGCTCTCCAAAAAGATTTAATATATAATTAACTATTTCTTTGAAAATTTCTTTATATTGTTTGCGAATACCAATTTCCATAAGGCAATATATTACTATCATATATGCTTGGTGTTCGTAAAAGCTTTTAACACTAATGTTCCAACTTTTGCAAGCATCTTCAAAAGACATTAAAGCTTCAATGGCTGGTAAAAAATTATTTTGGGGGAATCCAATCCAGAGAAAAAATATTTCCCTACACTGCTGTTCAAAAATTCGATAGCTTGCATTTGGATGACTGGGATTATCAGGAATATGATTTAGGAAATAATGCCAATCATCGATCGCCAACGCTGCAAAATACTCCTGAAAGGTCGGATGGAAAAACCCATAAACCCCCTTCCTGGGATTATCCCCATCCACCCCTACCTTATTCAACCATCCCAACCGCAACGCTAACCCAAACAACGAATCTGCATCATCTGGTTCCCCCAAATACTCACAGACAAAATCCTGTCGCAATCGAAACCGCGTTGCTTCCTTCTCGATCGCCTCCCTTGCCAATTCTCCTAAAGCTGTATTCAACCGCTTGCGCTGCTCCCCCGTCGTCGCAAACTGCCCCTTCTTCCACTCGTAAAAATCCGCGACAAATTGCTCGTATAATCCCGCTTTTGTTTCCGGTAATTTCCCCTCACCCAAGTACCAATTGAAACACAGAAGCGTCAACCGCAACGGATTTTTCGCCAAATCCCGAATTCGTTCTTTCCCCGATTCAGCCAAAGCTGCACACAACCTTTCCCCTATCTGGGTTTCTGCCGATGGGAGCGAGGCAAACCAATTGCCTATAAATTGTTCCACCTGCTGGGGATAGGAAAACTCCAGGGTGCGATAATTATCGAAGGAATCGAGGGAATTGCTACCACCATCCCAAAGATTTAACCGACACGAAAGCACAATCCGCGCTTGTTGTAGTAAACTTCCCGCACGAAGTTGGCGATCGCATTCTCCCAAAGGATTACCCTGCGTTGCTTGCATTTCATCCACCCCATCCAGCAACAGCCACACCAAACCTCGGTTAAACTGAGCTACAAAATCATCTTTAACTTGGGTAGATGCTTCCGCTTGTCCAACTTTTCGAGCTACCGCTTGCAACCATTTATCGAACAAATATACTTCCAGTTCCTGTCCCTGCAAATCTGCCAGAGATATCCAAATCACTATCGCATCGGGTATTTCACCGGATACCCAACTAGCGATTTGCTGCAACAGGGTAGTTTTCCCCGCTCCCGGTTCCCCGATAATTGCAATGCGTTTTCCCTGGCTTTTGGGACTTTGCCGTTGCTTGAGTACCTGCTGTAAAAATTGCTGATACTCAAAGGTTTGGGTAATTTCCGTCTCCCGGTAAAGTTCCGAACCCTGCTCTGGTGAAACATCCTCCTTTCGTCGGGTTTGCTTTTTTCGCTCCACCAATCCCAGGGGTACGTATACTTGTGTAGTACGATGGCTAATTCCCTCACCGGATGTGAGTGGGTTTGTGGTGAGTCGCTGCTGCTCAGACAGCATGATTTGGCTAATATCGTGCCAGTCAATTTCTATGTGTTGGGTATTTTGGGAAAGTACCTCCCGCAAAATAGCGCGAATAGTCTCTGCGTCAGTACCTTGGTAAATCTTATCGCCAATATGAATATCCTTACCATCGGCAATATTGACGTTGTATTTCCCCAACTGCACAACATTTTTATCGCTATTTGCCGTGATGAATTGACGCAATTGGGCAATGTCATCCTCATTTGCATTTTGGTTGAGGATGCGATCGCATATTTCTTGTAATTCCCACGAGTCAGCCATTGCTTAAACGCATTTTTATAGCATGAAAATATACAGAAATTATAGAGAATTTATCGAAACAGCGCCTAATAAGTAGCTAGTCAAAATTAATTACATAATTTTGACCAAATTCTCTCAGGATTTTTTCGAGAGATGTAACAAAAGTTTGCCAGCTAGAATAAGCATCTATTTCAATCCATTGATACTTAATAAATCGCCAGAGAATTTCAATGAGATTCAAATCAGGCGAATAAGAGGGTAATTCAAAAATTGTAATACCACGCTCTTTCCATTCTTCAATTTTATCAAGAACAATATCACTTGTGTGAATTGAAGCTCTATCTGCAACAATATATGTTGGCTTATTTACAGTAGGAAAGAATGTATCAATACAAGCAACAACTACATCAGAATTAATGGTTTGAGATGAAACATAAGTTTCTAGATGATTCTTTCTACTCATAATTCCTAAAACATTTAGACGAGGACTGCGGCGGCTTTTAATTTTTAAATATTCACCGATATTTTGCCAACCATAAGGAACCGTAGGTATTAAACAAAATCCGGCTTCATCTAAGTAGTATAAGTTGATTTTTCCTTCATCTTCTAAACGTTTTAATTCTGACAGCTTTTCTTTTTTATCCTTGTATTCCAAGGGATCTGGCTTTCCAAACACATCTCTTCTCATCCGATGCCAGCTCATAGATAATCTTTTAAGTATCCTTTTTATTGTTTCAGCACTAACTACAACATCCCATTCCTCTTTTACTTTTTGCAATACTCTTTTTATTTGTCTTGGTTCAAGTCTAGCCCATTCTCTAATTTCCTCTTCTTGTGAGCGTTCAAATATTTTTTTGCTACCTCTACCTGGCTTGTTGTATAGTCCTACCATCCCTTCAGATTCCCAACGATTTTGCCAGTTATAGATTGTCTTATAACTCACACTAAATATTCTCATGAGTTCATCGACTTTCACCCCTTGCGAAGCTAATATTAGAAAGTGCGCTCTTTGTCGTACTTGATGATGTCGGCTCTGGCGATATATCCTTTCTAGCAGTTTCAAAGAAAGGGGATTTATTTCTTTGATAAAGAACATAATAAGACCTTATCCATAACACAAGCTGAATCCATTTAATGGTATCATTTATTTGTGTAATTAATTCTGCTTAAATACTTATTACCGAAGTTATAGTTATTCCGGAATCGATAATCATTTGATTGAAGTACCTTAAGTTATAGTGGAATTACTTAGGAACAGTATTAGCGATGCCTGACTCTGACGATTTATTAGCCATGATTGAGCGTATTCTCAGTCACCAGCATACTGAGGCAGATTTAGTATTGTTGCGTCAGGCAATTAGCGCAAGCTCCAGCCAAGGTACACTACAAATTGGCAAGTATAACGTTAATATCGGGGAAGGCAAGGATGTTCACATTGGTGACAAGGTTTACCACGGTGCGGATGCAGAAGCGATTCGAGAAATAATTAAAGAAATCCTACCCAGCCAAAAAGCTGCGACTGCGGTTAAGTACATTCCCTACACAGGTGTGCGTAATTTCGTTGGACGCAGCGACGAACTCGTCAAAATCCACGAAAAACTGTACCAACAACAAAATACAGTTGCGATTTCTGCGGTGTCGGGGATGGGTGGAATTGGTAAAACCGAGTTAGCGGTGAAATATGCGCGGGAACATGAAAATTATTATCCTGGAGGTATTTGTTGGTTTTCCGTCAGAGATAGAAATTTAGCCGCAGAAATTATCCAATTTACTCAACTTTATTTAAATTTAGAAGTTCCCCAAAAAGATGCTCGTGAAAATCCCCTCGATATTCATCAACAAGTAGCTTGGTGTTGGCAAAATTGGCAACCACCCGAAGGTTTGGTGTTGGTGGTTTTGGATGATGTAACTGATTTAAAAGATATCAAAGAGTTTTTACCAAAAACCAATAATCGCTTCCGTATATTAATCACAACCCGTCAACGTCGATTAGATATCAACTATGCTGAAATATCACTGGATGTACTATCACCAGAAGAAGCATTGTCATTATTGAAAGGTATTTTAGGGGAAAATGATAGACGGGTAGATAGGGAAATTGAAATAGCGAATAGTTTGTGTAAATGGCTCGGTTACTTACCTCTAGGCTTAGAATTAATTGGACGCTATTTAGTAGAAGATCCAGATTTGTCAATTACTGAGATGTTGCAAGCTTTGAGAGAGGAACGGCTCAAAAATGAAGCGATAAGTCCTTCTTTTGAAGACTTAGAAAATACAGAAATAACTGCAAAATTAGGAGTGAGAGATGCATTTAACTTAACCTGGGAAAAACTTGACCCAAAGACTAAGCGAGTTGGAGAATTGTTAAGTTTATTTTCTCCCGATGAAATCGCTTGGGAATATGTAGAATCTGTGAGCAAATCGCTGAGTTGGGAAAAGAAAGAAGTAAATGAAGCGAAAAAGCAACTTTATAAACGCCATTTAATTGAAAGGTTAGAAAGTGTGGAAGCTAATTATAAAATTCATCCATTAATTCGTGAGTTTTTACGAGATAAGTTAGGAGAATTAGAAGAAGTTAACGAATTTAAACAAGCATTTACCAGCACTTTTATGGAAATTGCTCAAACAATTCCCCAGTCACCCACTTTAGAATTTATCGATTCAGTCAAAACAGCCATTCCCCATTTAACAGAAGTTGCAGAAAACTTGCTCGATGCAGTCAGCGATGAAAATTTAATTTGGGCTTTTACTGGTTTAGCATGGTATTACAATGGACAGGGTTTATATGCATTAGCAGCACCTTGGTATCAAGGATGCGTATCCGCAGTAAGATTACGCTTGGGAGAAAATCATCCCCACGTTGCACAAAGTTTGAACAATTTAGCTTACCTCTACTCTTCCCAGGGAAGGTGCGAAGCAGCGGAACCACTTTACATCCAAGCTTTGGAGTTATATAAACAGCTACTGGGAGAAAATCATCCCGACGTTGCAACCAGTTTGAACAATTTAGCTGGACTCTACCGTTCCCAAGGAAGGTACGAAGCAGCGGAACCTCTTTACATCCAAGCTTTGGAGTTAAGAAAACAGCTACTGGGAGAAAATCATCCCGACGTTGCACAAAGTTTGAATAATTTAGCTTTACTCTACAATTCCCAGGGAAGGTACGAAGCAGCGGAACCACTTTACATCCAAGCTTTGGAGTTATATAAACAGCTACTGGGAGAAAATCATCCCAGTTATGCAACCAGTTTGAACAATTTAGCTTTACTCTACTGTTCCCAGGGAAGGTACGAAGCAGCAGAACCACTTTACATCCAAGCTTTGGAGATTGCAGAGCGG
Source organism: Calothrix sp. PCC 6303 (assembly GCF_000317435.1). Taxonomy (NCBI): domain Bacteria; kingdom Bacillati; phylum Cyanobacteriota; class Cyanophyceae; order Nostocales; family Calotrichaceae; genus Calothrix; species Calothrix sp. PCC 6303. The sequence goes on along the minus strand of NC_019751.1, from coordinate 2,712,940 downwards.
GTTTTGGATGTAAATCATCCCAATACGCTGACTTGTCGGGGAAACCTGGAATATTTACGCACACAGCAGCGAGAGAGTGGGGGGTGATTTTTAACTTCCGTCATTGCGAGTGTAGCGAAATGAAGCGATCGCGTTGACTCGTTGGTATTGAATATATTGGGATTGCTTCCTTACGTCGCAATGACAGAGGGGGTTTTTTACTGGGTTCGTTGGAGAGTGCGATCGCTTGTTGCTGAGAATGACGGTTTTTGGTGTTTTGGGTTGAGATGCGAAGCTTGCGCGACGAAAGTCGTTCGCTTATTACTGAGAATGACGGTTTTTGGTGTTTTGAATTGGAGTGCGTTAGCGTAGCTGAACGAAGTTCTAGCTTGCGCGACGTAATGCGATCGCTTGTTGCTGAGAATGACGATTTTAGCTACTTTGGGATGGAATGTGATCGCTTGTTGCTCGGAATGACGATTCTACCTGCTTTGAGATGGAGTGCGATCGCTTTTTGGTGGTTTGGGTTAGAGTGCGAAGCTTGCGCGACGTAAGTCGTTCGCTTGTGGTGACAGATAGCTTATTTTACTGGGTTTGTTGGAGAGTGCGAAGCTTGCGCGACGAGAGTCGTTCGCGGAGCTTAACGAAGTTATCGCTCTAATCAGTTTTCCACTCCAATTCTGGAATATCCGCACCAATCATAATATTACGCAAAGTTCCAATCGGTAAATCACGACCTTTATGATACGGTACAATTACTTGCAGTTGGCGATCGTCATTTCGCCATTTGCGATGACTACCTTTTTGAGAAATCAATTCAAACCCGTAACTCTGTAAAATTCTTTCCACCTCATCTGCACCCATCCGTCTGATACGTGTCATCCCACCATAACCTCACGGAAAATTGCACCTGGTGCGAGTTTAATTGAATCGGTTTCAAGATATAGTTGAATTGCTTCGCGGATATTCTCTAAAGCTTCTTCCTCAGTGTCTCCTGCGGAGGTACAACCAGGTAATTCAGGACACCAAACAGCCCATTCTCCTGTTTCTGGATCGGGTTCGAGAACTACTCGCCATTTCATATTCAATATGTGTCCTTTGGGCTTACAGTTATAGCTATTTATAAATACAATTATAGCTATAAATTATTGGTTTACTTATTGTTTATCCATATTCCCATTATAAATGCGAGAATTCGCTTAGGTTGATTTTGGGGTGATGAAAAATATTGCGTTAGCATACTCCGAAACGGAGGAGCAAGCTACGCTCAAGCGCGTTCCCGTATGGTAGCTTTCCGCAGGAATCGCTTCCTTACGAAGACGCAAGCTACGCAATGACAGAGAGAGTTTTTGAGTTTGGGGTGAAGTGTGGTTTACTGGGTTGGTTTGAAAGTGCGATCGCGCTAAGGAACCATAGGTTTATTGTTTGTTGGTGAGAATGACGGTTTTTGGTGGTTTGGGTTGTAATGCGAAGCTTGCGCGACGTAAGTCGTTCGCTTGTTGGTGAGAATGACGGTTTTTGGTGCTTTGGCTTGGAGTGCGATCGCTTGTTGCTGAACGAAGTTCTAGCTTGCACGACGTAATGCGATCGCACTAACCCTAAAAATAACTCTCACTACTGAATAAATTACAGACATCCAAAATCGATTATCATTTAATTGAATATACTTAATATATAGTAAAATTACTTAGAAAGAGTTTTGTAATGCCTGTCTCAGAAGATTTATTCGTTATTGTCGAGCGTATTATCAATCACCATGAGAGTGCTGAGGATTTGGAGACATTACGCCGATTAATTGGCACCAACTCCAGCCAGGAATCTCTACAAATTGGCAAATATGGGGTTAATGTCGGACAAGGGCAGGATATTCACATAGGTGACAAAATTTACCAAGGTACAGACGCGGAAACAATTCGAGAAATCATCGCTCCACTGATTCGAGAGTTACAACTTCGAGAATCAGTACCGAGTCAAAAAGCTGCAAATGCAGTCAAATATTCAAATATATACCCCATACAGGTGTCAGTCATTTTGTTGGACGCAGCAAAGAACTAACAAAAATTCATGAAAAACTACACCAACAAAACGCAGTTGTTATTTCTGCGGTTGCGGGAATGGGTGGAGTAGGGAAAACAGAATTGGTAATAAAATACGCTCTCGAACACGAAGCTGATTATCCCGGTGGAATTTGTTGGTTGAGTGCTAGAGATGCAAATTTAGCTGCGGGAATAATTCAATTTGTCCAACTTCACATGGGTTTAAAAGTTCCCCAAAAAGATTTTCATGAAAACCCCCTGACTCTAAATCAACAAGTCGGTTGGTGCTGGCAAAATTGGCAACCATTATTAGGTTTGGTGCTGGTTGTATTTGATGATGTGACAAATTTAGAAAATCTTTCGGAATTACTACCCACAAACAATCGTTTCCGTGTTTTAATGACAACCAGATTACGAAATCTCAATCCGAAAATAGAAGAAATTCCCCTCGATGTCCTGTCACCAAATGAATCTTTAGAATTCCTCATCAACTTAGTTGGAAAAAAGAAGGTAAATAAGGAATTAGCAACAGCCAAAGAATTAAGTCAATGGTTGGGATATTTACCTTTAGGTATAGAATTAGTGGGGCGACATTTAGTTAAAAAGCCTCCCCATTGGACTCTCGCTCAAATCTTGGAGCAATTGCAACAACAACGAATTCACTATCGTGCTACTATACCCCAAGAAAAAGTATTAAGTCCGGTACAGACTGCGGTTTTAGCGGCATTTGAACTCAGTTGGGTCGAACTTAATCCCACAACACAAAAAATTGCCGTACTATTAAGCCTATTTGCAGGAGATATTTTTGTGTGGAAATGGGTAGAATCCACAGCTAAATTATTGAATTGGCATCAAGCGGATGTGGAATTAGCAATCGAACAACTTTATCAACGCCATTTAGTACAATGTGTAGAAGAAAAAAATACTTGTTATTACAAAATACATCCTTTAATTCGAGAATTCTTACAAATTAAATCGATTGAAATATCGGAAAATAGTGAATTAAAACAAGCATTCAGTAGTACATTTGTGGAAATTGCTCGCTCGATTCCCTATCCTCTCACATTAAACATCATCAATTCTGTCAAAAATGCCATTCCCCATCTCACAGAAGTCGCGGAAAATCTCATTGATGCGGTTGGTAATGAAAATTTATATTGGACTTTTACTGGTTTAGCTAGATTTTATGGAGAGCAAGGATTATACGGACTCGCAGAAACTTGGTACCAACGATGTGTATCTGCGATTAAATCTCGTTTGGGAGAAAAACATCCCGACTTTGCTGGAAGCTTGAACAATTTAGCCAGAATTTATATATCCCAAGGTAAATATGAAACAGCAGAATCTCTGTGTCTAGAAGCATTAGAATTAAGAAAACAGCTATTAGGAGAAAATCATCCTTACTTTGCCACCAGCTTAAGTAGTTTAGCCGAACTTTATAAATCCCAAGGTAAATACGAAGCCGCAGAGCCTCTATTTATCCAAGTATTAGATTTACTAAAAAAGCAAAATCATCCTTGTTTTGCTGCTAGCTTGAGCAGTTTAGCAGGACTTTATAAATCACAAGGCAAATATGAATTAGCAGAAATACTTTACTTGAAAGTATTAGACTTAGAAAAACATCAATGGGATAGAAACGATCGAAATGTTGTTGCCAGCTTAGATAGTTTAGCTGAACTATATCGTTCTCAAGAAAGATATACTGAAGCCGAACCCATTTATATTGAATCATTAGAATTAGGAAGGCGTTTACTTGGGGAACAACATCCCATTAATGCAATAGTGCTAAATAACCTAGCATTACTGAAATATGACCAAGGATATTATGAAGAAGCGGAGAAATTTGCGCTACAATCTTTAGAATTAGATAAATTACTTTTAGGCGAAGAACATCCAGATTTCGCAACAGATATTCATAATTTAGCCTTAATATATCGTGCCCAGAATCGTTATCGAGAAGCCGAAGAATTATTTTTAAAATCTTTAGAAATCAAGACAAATACTCTTGTTAAAGGACACCCTCTGATTGCAGATACAATTTATGCACTTGGTTTCATGTATAGATTACAAGAACGTTACATTGAAGCCGAACCTTTATGTTTGAGAGCTTTAGAACTAGACAAATATATTTGGGGAGAAAATCACCTCAATGTTGTGCGAAGTTTGGATAATTTAGCCGAACTCTACTGCCAACTACAAAGGTATGAGGAAGCAGAATTTCTATATCAACAAGCTTTAGGAATTATCGATCGCATTTTAGAACCTAATCATCCTAAAACAATCGCAATTCGGGAAAAGCTGGAAAGTTTACGCACACAGCAGCAAGAAAATCAGAATAGACATCAGAATTAAGAAATTCTTTGATATTTCTTAATGGGCTTGATTTTTGGCTCTGAGGATGTAAGATAATAAATCTGTGTTTTCATCGATATACAAGTTAAATCTTATCCATAATTTTAAATTCAGATATGACACTAATCAAAAAATCGGAACAACAACTTCTGCTTAAAATCAAAAAGATAGAAGATGAAGAACAAAATATTCAACCGGATGCTAAGGATATCTCAGAGGTGAGAGAAGAGCAAACACAAGTAAATATAGAATCTAACTATATTCCAGCGCGGGATAACCCCATAGTTCAATCTATCGGGAACTCAGGGTGGCAAATTTCCGATATTTGGAGGGATATTCGAGTTGATAATTTCTCTGATTGAGGAAAATAAATACTCGTATAGGTTTATTAGTTTAAATATTGCTGCAATGTAAAAATTAAATGAAAACATCGCAGTAAAATTTCCACTGAATAATGGTAGGGTTTCCCATAGAACCATCCTTCCACGGTTCGTTCATGATACCCAGTTAATGTCGATAAAGTTGTCAGACAAGCTTTCATGTACCCCGTCGGATTTCGTTCTCCATCGCAAGGCAATTCGATTCCAGGATGGATAACTGGTATCCAAATTAAGCACCATTCTTGTGGTGTCATGGGTTCGAGCAGTGTGAAAAATATCTGTTGATTATTGGGGTTATACTGCGATCGCAGTATAAACTTTGCAAACCAGCGAGGGATTTTCTTGATATGAATCTCTTTTTCTCGACATTGCATTTTCAATTTCTTTGGTTAGCTTGTTTTCGCCATGTCAAACTGATCACCATTTTGAATCAACAGCAAAATTCGACATAAATCTAATTTGATGTAAATCTAAAATGTGATTTCCTGCTGTTGGTAACTTGGGGAAGATTGTTTCAAGTCGGCAATAAAAGCGGCTATCGCACTAATCCCCGTAGACAACATCCCACTAGCAGCACGATAACCCCGACGACTCCAACCAGACCATCCGAATCTTTCCCCTATCTCCCCAAACTCCGCTAAAACTGCATCAGATGCCGAGCGTTGGCGATAGCCACTCCCTTCAGGAGTATCGCTCGTTTGAATTTGAGCCAATTCTTGCTGCTGCGATCGCACCAAGTTTTGTAACCGTTCGACTTCGGACATCAACGGTTGGATAGTTTTCTCCAACTCCGAGTTAACCGCCTTTGCCGCTTGATTGTTAAAGGTATTGCCCCAATTGTTTGCACTGGAGTTTTCAAGGGCTTTTTCTAACTCAGCCACTCGCTGTTCGAGTTGTTGGTTTCTGGTTTGCAATACATGGAGCGATCGCACTTCCAAATCTTTGCTTGCTAATTGCTCGATTAATTTGTGTTTGGCTTGTTCTAGTGCGTTCGCATATTCTTGAGCAGCTTGAATTTCTCGTTTTGCTGCTTGTAATGCTGCGTCTCGAATTTCTACAAACCGTCCCTGTTCAGACTCAGCTTTTTCGCGCTCCCTTTGCGCTAAAGCATCTGTTATCTTCTGTTCGACCTGGGCATCTGTAAAAAGCTCTTTGGAAGCTGGCTTGGTAACAGACTGTTGAGCTTCTAGCTGTATTTGGTGGGTCTTGAGTAGGTGTTTTATCTCCATACCTTGAGAGACCGTGTGGTCAAGCAATACCCAGAAATCGTCCTCCCGTTTGGACATGATTATCCCGCTATGTCCATTCCAACCCGTATTTTCTTCCTTAACGACAATTCGCATTCCTCGAGCTAATTCCGGAGTTGGTACAGATGGAGTTCGGCTTATTTCTTCGCTTGATGCTTGTTTTTCCTCTTTCTCTCTCGCTCTTTCACTCCCACCCTCATGCTTAACCTGTGCTGCGGTCTTTTTGCCCTCAAGCACCAATTCCTTGACCAAATCGTGGCTGACTTTGGTTAACTGTCGCAGCGCAGAAACGCTCCAATTTTGGACATTTTGACGGATTAGTTTTTGCGATCGCACTGGCAATTTATCGAACCAAGCGTAAATATCCATCGCAGAGGAGGCAATATAACGAGATGCCCCAAAATCAGGACTGGCAAGCCATTCAGAGAACACTTTTTTACCATTGGGGCAAAATGCAAGGCAGTCGAAGTAGAAATCTTGGAGCGATCGCCCTATCTCAATTAAGCCATCGAAGGTCTGGCGAACAAAACCAAAGAAGTTGCCAAGAGTGGATTTAGCCTTGGCTTGCAAGTCTGGTTTGGTAAAGCGATCGTAATCGAAGCTGTACGCTAGTGAAAAAGGAGCAGTTGCGTTCATAATAAAGATGTCCCTTTTATACTTGGGCAACCAAACCCTCCGAGCTAGATTGCGAGTCAGAGCGGGGGGTTTTGGCTATTAATTTAAAAATATCCCGATAATCTTTCTTATTCCTGTACCTGACAGATGTAGGAAAAATTATTTGTAGCTTACAATTCAATTATATCATGTACCATACATTAAATACAAAAGGGATGAAGGTAATCTAGATAATTTAAATTTCAAATGTGATAATGATGGTGTTGAAATTTTTGGGGAAAGATATTTATTTGTGTCAGGGAATGAAGATGATTTAGTAGCCTATCGCCTGGAATTGCCGGATGAGCTAAGAACGCAGTTCAAGGGAATGACTGCTATGAACGGAACAAATATGAAGGATGCCTTGATTCACTTTATTGAGTGGTATGTAGGAAAACGGCAACAACCACCCATCAATAAGCTGGTTAATCAAGAAGTTAGTCAGTGGATCGAGAAAGAACCTTAGTAAACTCAAAGACAATGAAAATAGGTCGCATCAGGTATGTAAAAAGGGGTTTCTCGCAAGAAATCCCTTTTTAGTAAATATAAATTGGAGTATGAAAAATAAAAGCGATCGCCGTAGGTACTCCCTATCTCTTCCTGACACTCTCCACCGCAGCATCAGCATTTACCAAACCCTTCCCGAAGAAATACTCCTGTGCTGACACGGGTTTTGCCTTCGCAAAAATCCCTGAAGGGCGAGAAATTGGAGCATCTATAACAGTGCCAAAACCCACTTCCTTCTGCAATCGATACCGATTCACATCAGAAGAAGAAAGATTTAACCCATCATAGGTAGCAGTCTTCTTCAAAATCGACACCATCTCCTCCCGACTCAAACGCCGTTTGGGGTCTTCCCCCTTCATTAATGCCACCACTCCCGATACAATGGGAGCCGAGAAGGAAGTACCTTGTACTTGAACATACTTACCAACAGGGTCTAAAGCCACACCCCAAGAATTATCAGGTACAGAAATACCTTGCCAAAAACCATCCAACCAAGTACCACCTGTAGTTAAAATCCCTCCACTCATGCCATTTTGGATTTCTCCCCCAGGTGCAACCAAATCCAGCCCCCCACCGTAACTACTGTAGAAGGTGCGATTACCAGTCATATTTGTGGCACCAACCGATAGAACCCCAGGAATCCCAGCAGGGAAGGCAACACCATCTAAGTTTTCATTCCCCGCAGAAGCAATAATTACTAAATTGCGATTATTATCCAACACATCGAAAATTTGCTCAGTTAACCCCTCATCTGGAAGCAAACCCCCCAAACTCATATTAATCACATCAACATTTCGACTCGCAGCATAACCAATTGCTTCCCCTAAAGAAGCAGAATTAATCGCACCACCCAAGGCAAATACCCGTACTGGTAAAATTTGGGTATTGGGTGCAACTCCCAGAACACCAGCCTTATCTGGGGAATTTGCAGCAATTACCCCCGCAGACCAAGTACCATGAAACTCGCTACTAATTTGATTGCGAATCAGATTCCGAATTTGGTGAGCAATTTCACCGGGGGAAGCTTTGGGATTACGTTTTTTGAATACATCAGCAAACTGTTGATATTTCTTTAATAATTGGTCGCTAGGTAATTTAAAAGTATTTTGCCATTCTGCTTGTATCTGTGATAATTCCTGAGAACTTAACCGTGTGTCTGCATCACCTTGTCCACTACTAGAAAAGTCCCAACCATATTCTTCACCAGGTAACTTATCGGGATGATTTCCAGATTTATAGATATTCTTCACCAAATCGGGATGGTCCCATTGAATCAAACTATCAATCACCGCTACCACAGTTCCCCGTCCACCATTGCTGTGTTTCCATGCTTCTGTAGCACGGACATCGGTACGGGCTAAAAGTTGACCGCGTTTGGGTGTGCTATTTAAGTGCCACTGTAAAGGTAGTAATTTTGCGGATACAGGAGTATCTTTTGGTTGAGGCAACTGTGCCAATTGCTGTTCCAAACGTTGAGCAGCATTTGGCGTTTCTGGTAAATTAGCTAGATTCGCCAATAGTTGCGATTGTTGGTAGGATGTGGCTTGGATGAAATTGGGTGTAGCAGATTGTACACCTGTTACTTGCGCTAATTGATTCGCTAGGTTTAAAATCTCTGTCCCGGATACAGATTTGGAACGCACTAGGTAGCGATTTTTACTAAATCTCAAGGGACGAACAACTTCCAAATTATGGCGCAATAATACCATTTGCCTTTGACTTTCAGACATATCCCGGTCAAAAGCGATCGCAATCTCGTTTGGTAGGACAATAACTTGCTCTGATTCTTTCTCCTTGGATGCTTCACCCGATTTGCGGGTTAAAATAGGTAGGGTTTCTTTAACGTAAGACTGGTTTTGAATCCTTTGTTGAATGGAATTTAGGGAACTACGAGAACCAGTAGGTAAATTTACAAGAGCAATATTATCCCCCAAAGGTTTGACATCAATATCAAAGCCATTTCCACTGCTAACACTGCGAGAATTACCACCACCACGTCTTAAATCCTGCTGTAACTGCAAGTATAGAGGTTGAGTAGAGCGAGAGGAGCGACTATTAGTCGTTGGTTTAAAACTAACAGCAACGCGATCGCGTTTGAGATTCAGAGGTATTTTTTGACCGTAAAATGTATAAAATAGTTCGTCTGCCGTTTGTGCTTGTGCGAGTTCCCGGTATTGATGAGGGATAAGGGGGAGACTTGTAGAAGTGAGGAAACAACCAGCTAAAACCAGACTTGAGAGAAGACGTTTCATAATTGTGACGCTCGTTAAATTTGCTGGTTAGGTGTATTTCTGGGGTTTATGAGGATATGCCATTTTCAGAAATTGCATAAGGTCAATTTCCTCAGAATTATAAAAAGATGAGTATGAAAAATAGTTGTCAAATCAGGTACTCAGTATGAAATGTATCAAGATCGAACTTCTTGCGTATGGGAGCATTGGCTATGTGACAATCAACAGTAATATTTAAACAAAAATACTTATGGGTAATGCTTCAAGGTATTGGAAATTGGTGAGAATTGATGGGGGAGGGAACCGGAAAATTCTGGAAATCCCTACTGCTAGGTCATTTTTCACGCAATTATTTGGTGAATTAACTGATGATGCACCGGATGGAGATATTCAACGTCAGTTGATGGATTTGTATCGAGATAGTTCTGGGGAAAGCACTTTGCTTGCGGAACGTTGTTTACTTTGCTTTATCTCTGGAATTTTAGAACAGGGATGTTTGAAATTAACCAGGAGATTTGGTGAGAAGTATAATTTTCATTGCAATGAGTTGTTACCTTTTGTCCTAGAGGATGATGGGAAGTTATTACCAGCAATTAACTACCAATGTTTTTCTCGACAAATTCTCCAGAGTTTTGATGCAACCCAAGGTAGTTTGACTACTTGGGCAAGTATCAAGGTAAAACAGCATCCAGAATTAAACCATTTTCTTTTGGAACGTGGTGTTTATCTAATTAGCAATTGGGCAATTCTCAATGATACTCAACCTCAACAATTGCAGCGTATTCTCAAGGATTTTCATACTCTGGGTGAATTAGAAATTCAGGAGGCACAATATCTTTTGCAGGGGTATCATACTATTTACCGGGTTCAAAGATTAGAAAATATTAGAAATAAGATTAGGAGTAAATGTATTGAGCCAACTTATCAACAATTAGAAGATATTGCGATATATATCAAAAATCAAACAGGGAGATTATTTGATAATGAAACTGTGAGAGTCAAGTTGACAAAGCTAGCAAATCAATTACGTGAATATCGAATTTATGTGAGGGGTGGTTCTTTACCAATAGATTCTCTAGATGCAAGTTTTACAGATAAGTCTAATTCATTATTAGATAATGTATCTGCTCCTGCTAGTGAAAACAGCGAAATCAGCGATGAACAATCTGAATTTCTAGACTTTTATCGCCATCAAATTCAGGTGAGTTTGCAATCAGCTTTAACTAAAGTGACAGAATCAAGAGTCAAAAAATTAAAAAAAAAAGGTGATAAAGCCAGAATATTTTTAACTGCTCTGGAGTTATCTCAATGTCAGAAGTTAGCAATGAATGAAATTGCTGAACAATTAGGAATGAGAGCGCAATATACGGTGACAAAATTATTGAAATTAAAGGAATTACGAACGGATGTACAACAAGAAATGTTGATAATTTTAAAAGATTCGGTAAAGGAACAAGCAAAAAAGTATGCTGGTGTGGAAGCATTGAATAAACTAGATGAACAGCTAACAATTTTTCTGTCATCAGAAATTAGCAAAATTATTGAAAATGCCGAATCCCAGTCTAGAACGGCGAAGAATTATTTAAAAACTGATATTTTTGCACAACGTTTATGTGAATACCTTGATATGAGAAAACAAGTGAATAATTAATTATGAATCACCTTACAAGTAATATTTTACCCATGTCTTACCTTGACTTCGACGATTTACCAACCTCAGCGATTATTTTATCAGATGATGATATTGACCGAGCCGCAGTCAGGAGCGATCGCATTCCCAATCGGTTGAAGCAATGGCAAGTGTATCTCAATTGTTTGGCTTTATCTGCTTTTGAAACCTGGCTAGATGAAAGGGCAGAATCTTTAACAATTAATTCAGATAAATGTACAATTTTACAACCTGCTTTAGCAAATTTTATTAATGGTGTTGCTAATTTACAAGTTGGTGAATTTAAGGTTTGTTTGATTGCTACTGGTAGTCTCAATGATGAAATGGTGAGTTTACCAAGAGTCATAATTGATTTACCTGAGTTTATCCCCCATTTTTATGTGTTAGTGGAGGTGTTAGAAGAACGCCAAAGTGCGAATGTTTATGCTTTTTTATCCTATCAAGAATTGCTAGAGAGGCAAAATTTAACTTCTTTACAATCAGATAGCAATTATCAACTACCAATATCATGTTTTGATAATAATTCAGACCGTTTATTGTTATATTTACGTTGTTTAGAAGTATCAGCAATCTCCTTACCTGCAATTCCTACAAACCGTGCGGAGATTTTAGCAAGGGTACAAAATCAATTACTTGAATTATTACCTGAATTGAAATCTTCTGAACGGGAATTGTCCGATATTTTAACTTGGGAACAAGCAACTGCTGTATTTACGAATCCAGAATTACTGAATTGGGTTTATACTTTACAGCAAGAAAATCATCCTCCTGCAAATACCTTTTTACGGGATTTGATCAAATTGATTACCCAACCAGCGGTTAACGCTGGACGTTGGTTAGGGAATGAGTTAGATGAGTTAGCACAAGGACTTTCTTGGGTACTTTTACCAAGTTTTGTGCCAGCTTCGGGAATGCGTCCAATGCGTAGTCCAGAGGAAGAATTTGAGGTAATTGCTACCCAATTACGACAGAGAGGTTTGGAAATTCCCATCCAAGCAAGGGGTGCGTATCAGGATATATTGTTAGCTGGGATTCCTTTGCGGATGTATGCGGTAACTTGGCATTTGCTAGGAGAATCTGAGCAACGGGAGTGGAGTTTATTGTTAATTTTAGGCGCTCCTGCTTTGAGTAGTTTACCTGCTGATATTAAACTTAGGGTTAGCGACCAAACTGGTATTTTAGATGAGTTGGGATTAAATGCAGAAAGTGAAGATGCTTATATATTTACCCGTGTGGTGGGTAATTGGGATGAGAAGTTTCTGGTAAGTGTGAGTTTGATGGATGGGGTTGAGGTGACTTTACCACCGTTTGCTTTTGATTTGGGGAGGTAAGCTAATGATCAGCCTCAACAGATTAACTAAGTAGGTGGGTAGAAAAAATTATCGTTGTGGTCAGGGAGTAGTGAGTAGTGAGTAGTGAGTAGGGGTAAGGCTTTGAGATGAATTTACATTCTGTTACATAGTTCCGTTTATTTCCGCCTACTTACAATAGACTGTAAGGATTCATAATTTTAACTGGTGTCAGTTGAAAATCATCAACATTGCGGGTAACTAAAGTTAATTTATGATGATGTGCTGTTGCGGCAATCAGACTATCCATTACAGCTAATTTTTTACCTTTCAATTCTGAATAAGCCGAAAATTTAGCCCAATTATCTAAAATATCATCGTTTATCGGTAAAATATGAGAAGAAAATTCAATTTCTACTTTTTGCAGCCAGATTTTTAGTTTTTGATATCGTTCAGGTTGTGAGTCTTGGATTTTGTAAATTCCTTTTTTTATTTCGGCGATGGTAATACTACTTAAAAACAGTTGTTCAATCAGTTGCTGATTAAACCATTGACTAACTTGGGGGTTGGGAGCTTTTTTAACAAACTCAGACATTACACAGGTGTCTATTAGATAAGTCATAGTTCAAAATTCCTGCCTGTGTCTCTATCACGTTCAAACAACGAGGCGATATCATCTTCGGCAGATTCGTCATCTATAAAACGTAGTCGCTCAAACAAAGGCAGTTCTTTTTTTTGCTGCTGCAAGTAATTGGATAATATTTTAATTACTGCTTCCTGTGGATTTTCATAGTGACTGACCGCGATAATTTCATTAATTAGTTCATCATCTATTGTGATAATAGTCATCGCTTTGTCCTCGCTTGTGTTAAATAAACTAGTTTCCCTATGCTAACTTTAATGGAAATTTCCCACAGACTGGCAATACTCAAGAAACGCTGATTATTTTCATCCTCAATCAATTGTCTTGTGCGTTAGCGAAGCTCGCCGCAGGCATCGCTCAAATTGAGATTCCCTTCGATAAACCACAGAAATGCGTGGGTATCAAGCAACAATCTCATCTTCTAAATTGGGTCATCTTTACCAATCCCCAATTCCTTAAGTTTGATTTTCACATCTTCCCACTCAGTACCGCAATAGTAATATTGTTTATCCAAGATATTGGCAATGTAGTAACCCTGCTTACCTCCATTGATGCGGAAAAGCGCGATCGCAACTTTTTTCATCGATGTCCCAAATGCTGCAAATTCGTCTTCGGGGGATAAATTTGGAGCATTAAATAAGTTTAAAAATGGTTCACCATGTTTAAAAGCCCAACCATTACCTCTGCGCTGAATAATTTGATAATACACAGGACAAACGACTGTGGTGCTAGAATCTGCCATAATTAAATCAGTTTTAATTTTGAGTAAAGCCCCTAGCAGGCTACTAGGGGCTACTAACTATATGTTAGTTGTTGATGTTGTTTTGCTCACCTGGTTCATCAGCGATGTCTTCCAGGTCTTGCTCAACCCTTCTGGTTCGCCAGTTCGACGGGACGGAAACCGACACCGCCGACTGGACTCACTGTTTCTGAGTCAACGAGGTAGGTTTCTCCCGATACTTCATCTCGCTTTTTCCAAACACCTTGGAAAAGACGGATAAAGATTTTAACTGGATTCCAGAAACCTCGATGACCGTTACCGTTTTGATTCAATAAATCACCTCCTTAATTCGGTAAATGGGGACACAATTGTCCCCAAATTTATTTTAAATTGCTTTTACACCACTTTTTGTGAATAAATTTAGCTATTTTTAGATATTACAGATGATTTATTGCTGAGAATTAAGATAATTTCTCCGTTAGCGATCGCATCCAATAATTGTCCGGTGGAGCCTTCATCATCATAGACATAGCCTATATTATGGGCGATTTCCTTTAACTTGTCTCCCGTCCCTTGGGCTACTCGTGCATGGAGATTGGTGCGATCAAGTTTCTTTCTTCCTGCCATAAGTGTCAACTATGAAATCACAAAAGTGGTTTACATTTATAGGATAGCAAAAGGTATTCATGTTGTGATGCAGGGAATACGAGAAACTTTTTTGACATTTCTTCACAATATCTTTACATTGCACATAGCCATCAGTGTTTGTACGGTATGTCACCTCAAGGTATCGTAACTATGCTGAGGTTTATTTTTAAGTTTTGCGTAAATTTTGGCATAACCTGGTTTGCCCTCAGAAATACAAGAAATTGAACAAGCAATGCGATCGCATGTAGCGATAAAAGAGGAGTAACCAATGTCTAACCGATTGAAGAGTTTTGCTTTAGCTAGTTTGGTGTTTTCACTGACTTGTGGTGTTGGTTTGGCAGCGAGTGATGTGGTAGTCAAGCATACATTGGCACAAACTGCGGCTAGTTCAGATGGGAAAGCGGAAGCTGATAAGTTGTTTCAGGATGGGGTGCAGCAGTTTCGTCGTGGGGAATATCCTAAAGCGTTGCAGACTTATCAACGGGTGTTGGAGATTCGGCGAAAATTGGGGGATAAAGCGGGAATTGGGCAAACGCTGAATAATATAGGGCAGGTTTATAACGGGTTGCAGCAAAACGACAAAGCATTGGAAATTCTACAACAAGCTTTGACAGTTCGTAGGGAAATTAAAGATCGTGCTGGAGAGGGAGAAACCCTAGATATTCTAGGTGTGGTTTACCTGATTCTGGAAAAAGACGAAAAATCGCTCGAAACTTTACAACAAGCCTTAGCAATTCGCCGTGAGGTAAAAGATAGAAATGGGGAAGCAGCGACTCTTAGTAAAATGGGATTTACTTATGTTTTCTTGAAAAAGCAAGAACAAGGTTTAAAACTTTTACAGGAAGCATTAGCGCTACACCAAGAACTAAAAGACAAGTTTCAAGAAGGATTGACCTTATTTAGAATAGCGCAAGTTTATTGGAATGCAGATGATTATCCTCGCGCTTTGGAATGGTACAACAAGTCACTAGCAGTAAACCGAGAGGTAGGAAACCGTGCTGTTGAGGGTAGAAGTTTACAGCAGATAGGAACAATGTATTTTAAGCTAGAGAAATACGAGCAAGCAATTCAGTATTATCAACAAGCTTTACCTTTAATTCGAGAAGCAGGAATTAGCCCAGCAGAAGAAAGTATTATAGCGTCAACAGGAGATGCTTTTAACAATCTCAAACAATACGATCGGAATATAGTTTTTTATCAGGAAGAATTAGCTAATGCTAAAAAATCAAATAATAAGCACTTGCAAGGTAATATTTTTAAATGGATAGGAAGTACTTACTTTAAGCAAGAAAACTATGACCGTGCTTTAGAGTTTTTTCAGCAAGCATTGCCATTTGCGGCGGAAGTAAAAGATAAGGATTTTAAAGCTAATATTATTGCGGCAATTGGAGATTGTTTTTTCAGAAAAAAGCAACATCAACAAGCAATTGAGTTTTATCAACAAGCAGTTATGGCTGCTAGAGAAGCAGGTGACACTAATTTTGAAGGTATAGTTATTAATCAAATAGGAATTTCTTACTTTCTCCAGAAGAAGTATGACTCAGCTTTAAAATTTTATCAACAAGCACTGCCTATTGCCAGAGAAATTAGCAATAAATCACTAGAAGCACAGATTCTCGACAGCATTGGTGATAGTTACTTAAATTTACAGCAGTATGACCAAGCTATAGCAGCTTACCAACAAGCTTTACCAGTTGCCCAAGAAGCAAAAAATCAGGGACTCACAGCAAATATACTCATTGGTATTGGGTCGGCTTATAGCTTCCAAGATAATAAAGAAAAATCCATAGAATACTATCAACAAGCATTAAAGATACAAAGAGAAATCAAAGATAAGCCCGCTATTTTAAAAAGTCTATTATTAGTATCTTCACACTATGGTTCAAAAGCTGTTAATTTCTACACCAGAGGCTTAATTGCTCAAGCGAAAGCAGGATTGCCACGTCGTATTGAGTTTGCAGAGGAAGCCTTAAACCTTGCTAAAGAACTCAAGCAAGAAGCCGAAGAAGCCACATGTTTATATGCATTAGGTCAAAGCTACTTAATTTTGGGAGATAATCAGAAGGCGCTAGAATTCTCACAGCAAGCTGTCAAAATTGCACGAGATATAAAAGATAGGGAACTGGAAAATAGTGCCCTCAATAACCTTGCTCAAATTTATGCTTCTCAGGGTAATACTATCAAAAAAATTGAAGTTTTAGAGAGACAAGTTGCGATTAAAAGAGAACAAAAGGACTTATTAGGTTTAGCTTATGCACTAGTTACCCTTGCTTCTGATTATGCAATTGCAGGTAAACATCAACAACAACTTGAAACCAATCAGGAAGCTTTAGCGATAGCACAGAAAATTGAAATTAGTAAACTACCTTCATATCTACAAGAGAATGCCCAAGAAGTGCAACTCTTTGCTATAGATGGATTAAGTAGTAGTTACGAGAATATGGGACAACTTGATAAAGCATTAGAGTTTGCTAATCAACAGCTAAAAACAGCCCAAAGCTTCGGCAAACTAAAGTTTGAAGCAGCAGCACTACTGAATTTAGCTGCTTTATATAGCAATTCTTTTAGAGATAAGCTCAAAAGCATTGATGCTGCACAAAAAGCCTTAAAAATTGCACGACAAATTCAAGAACCAAGAATAGAAGCACAGGCACTACAACAATTAGGCGATAATTATAATGAGCTTGGTGATTTTAGTAATGCTCTAGAAGCAGCACAGCAATTATTAAATATTGCCAAACGTTTAGAAAACCCTCGTCTAGAGCGTGATGCTTTAGTAATTTTTGTAAATGTTTATCATGATCAGGGTGAATTTCAAAAAGCTCTATCTACAGCACAGCAAGTTGTAGCTATCACACAGCAAAAGAATCTTGGATCTGAAGTAACTGCTTTAGGTGCATTAAGTGAAAGTTACTTATCCGTAGGAGATACATCTAAAGCTGTAGAAGCAGCCCAACAAATATTAACTATAGCTAAACAACAAAACAATCCCAATTATGAAATACTTGGTTTAATGTATATGGGCAAGTCCCATAAACTGCGCGGAGAGTATCAACAGGGTGTTACTGCTCTAGAAAAAGCTTTGGAAATAACACCTAACAATAAGTTTTTTGCAGGAGAAATAGCGGCAGTTGGTGAACTTGCGACTCTCTATGAAGCATTAGGAGAATATCAAAAACTTATTGCATTAGCAGAGCCACGTTTGCCACAAGTAAAGCAACTGAAAAACCCTCCTGTTGAAGCAGGTATACTGATTGTTTTAGGCTACTCTTACAGCAGTATTGGTGAATATCAAAAAGGTACAGAACTTGTTGAACAAGGTTTAGCAATTGCACGGGAGCTTAAAAATCCTGCTCTTGAATCAATGGGGCTAGCGAAATTAGGCAGTATTTATAACTCTCGCAATGATTATCAAAAAGCCTTGGAATTAACACAACAAAGTTTGAAAATTGCTCAAGACATTAAAAGTCCACCTTTAATGTTAGAACCTCAAGCAACTCTAGGAGACATTTATCATAATTTAGGAGACTACACAAGAAGCCAGGAGTATTACCAACAAGTATTGACGATAGCTCAACAACTCAAAAATAGACGAATTGAAGGTACTGCTTTATTAATTCTCAGTCAAATTAATTTTAGGCAGAATGAATCGCAAAAATCTGTAGACTTAGCCCAAAAGGCATTAAAAATATTTCAGGAAATTAAAGAACCTCGGTTAGAAGCACTTGCTAATTCAATAGTGAGTATTGGTTACGCTGATTTAGAAAATGAGCAAAAAGCTATAGAGTCAGCAAAAATATATTTAGCGTTTGCTAGGCAAGTAAAAAATACAGCTTGGGAAAAAACTGGATTAGCTTTAATTGGACACATACATCGCAAGTTTGGTAGAACAGAACAAGCAATAGTTGCTTATCAACAAGCTTTAGCAATTAAAACAGAGAATCAAGTCAAAGGTGCAGACGCAGGTATTTATGCTGGATTAGCACAGGTTTATCAGAATTTAAATCAACCTAATGTTGCTATTACATTCTATAAAAAATCTGTGAATAGACTTGAAGAAATTCGTAGCGGTATCGAAGGTTTACCCAAGGAATTACAAAACTCATTCTTAAATTCAACATTTGATTTCGATAAAGTCAAAGTTTCAGATATTTATCGTCAACTGGCAGAGTTATTAATTAAGCAGGGAAAAGATAAAGAAGCGTTATACGTGCAAGATTTATTAAGAAGACAGGAAATTAGTGAGTCTACAAATACTCGAAGTGATTCTACTGAAAAACCACAAATTCCCCTCACGGAAACAGAAAGGAAAGTTCCAGCCTTAAACGATTCTATTATCGCTTTGGGATATCAAATTACTGAATGTAAACCAACAAATAGTCAAAAATGTAGCCAATTAACACAGAAGCGAAGTGAGGTAATTACACAATATATACAGCAGTTGGAAGGGCTTAATAAGTTAATAAGTGATAACCGTCATAAAGATGATATTTTCTTTGACCCTACAATCTTAGGAAAAATTGGAGAAATCGTTGAAGCTAGTCCCAACACTGTAATGATTTATCCATTAGTGGGAGAACGAGAATTACATATACAGTTGTATGGCAAAAAAGGTGTCGTAAAAACAGTTACTGTTCCGGTTGGGCGTGTAGAATTAGGAAATGCAGTAAAAGAATTTCGCAGTTTGATGGAAAAATGTGAAAAATTAGCTTACTGCGGTGGTGAAGATATTACTAAGGTAAAAGCAGCAAGTAAAAAGCTTTATGGCTGGCTTATTAAACCAATAGAAAAAGAATTAAACGCTAACCCTGTAGAAAATTTGGTTTTTGCTTTGGATAGGGTGACACGTTATATTCCCACAAGTGCATTATTTGATGGAAATCAATACCTGATCGAAAAATATTCTATTTATGTTGCACCTTCCGCAGATTTAACAAATACGACTAAACCGTCGCCATCCCTAAGCACTGGAGATACGAATATATTAGGAATGGGACTCTCTGATTCTGTACCTCAAAATGGTATAATACCTGCTTTTAATGGCTTAAAGAGTGTACCCAAAGAATTAGATTTTATTGTCAAAGAACAAAATGATTCTAGCGATCAACAAGGCATTTATAATGGAAAAACTTTCTTAAACTCTCAATTTAATTTCTCTATAATGCAAAATAATCTGAAAGATAACAATGTTTTGCATTTGGCGACTCATGGTGTATTTGACCCTAATAGTTCACAACAATCTTACATACTTTTAGGGGATAAAACTTTATTGAATCCAATTCGGATTCAAACTTTGGTTGATTTAAAATATATCCATCTTGTTGTACTTTCTGCTTGTCAAACAGCACTTTCTAGTCCTAATCAAGAAGGTATAGAGATTAATGCTTTTGCTAATTATTTTTTGAAAAGAGGTGCGAAATCAGTAATGGCTTCTCTGTGGAAGGTGGATGACCCCAGTACGGCTAAACTAATGCAAGATTTTTATAAAAACTTAGCTACTGGCAAAATGACAAAATCTCAAGCATTGCGTCAAGCACAATTAAGTATGCTCAAAGGTAATAATTATACGGTAGAAAATGGTGATAAACGTGGTGCTTATGTAGACAGAGAAGAAGAAGCATTACCCAGAAATGAGCAGCGAAAAAGTAGCTACTCTCACCCCTACTACTGGGCACCATTTATTTTAATTGGTAACGGTTTATAAACAACATCAGAGATGTAATTAATTGCATCTCTCCTTACTAATAAATAACGCACTACCAATCAGCAACCACAAATGAGCAACTTTTATCTCAAAGTTCAACACATCGAAAAACTTTGTTTATTTCAACTCTCTTGGGGAAAAGGACAGCAGCTAAATGTGACAATTCCCTATCCTCAAAATATCACCATATTCTATCAAGATTGGCAACGTTCCTATCTAAATTATTACAAAAATTACAAAGCACAATCAGTACGTGGTCGGATAGCAGATAGTGGTGTTCTTGCTACTCCTCCGACTGATTGGCACGGAAAATTAGTTCAAGCTGAAGCTAAATTTTTGTTGGAATTTCATAAATGGTTGCGTTGTGGAGAATTATATGAAATTCGTATGGCTTTGGCTAATGTAGCAGTAGAAAAAGAAAAGATAGAACCCTCTTCTCAATTTCCAGAAGTCACAAATCTTTTTGTTACTTGTAACACCATAGATTTAGAACGCTTTCCTTGGGAATCGTGGGAAATTGGTACAGAATTTGCACTTTCTTCTGGCAAAGTTCGCATTGTTCGTACACCAATAAATATTCATCAAGGATTTGCACAGAAAAATCATCGACTTACTCGTAAAGTGAGAGTATTAGCAATTTTAGGAGATGAAACTGGCTTGGATTTTCAAGCTGAGAAGGAAGCAATGCGTCAATTTAAAAATATAATTGATGTCAAATTTGTCGGATTGCAGTCAGAAGCAAGTATTCCAGATTTAAAAACTAAAATTAAAGAGGCTCTTACCTCAGAATCAGGCTGGGATATCTTGTTTTTTGCTGGACACAGTAATGAAAATAATATCACAGGAGGAGAAATTAGTATTGCTAAAAACGCCACTTTATCCATTAGTGAAATTGCACCATTCTTAAGTATTGCAATAAAGCGTGGTTTACAATTTGCAATTTTCAACTCCTGCAATGGTTTGAATATTGCTAACTCTCTTATTGACTTGGGTTTAAGTCAAGTTGCTGTGATGCGTGAACCAGTTCATAATGCGGTAGCAGGAGAATTTTTACTACACTTTTTACAAGCTTTAGCGGAATTTAAAGATGTTCACGAAGCTTTATTGTTATCCTCACAATATCTAAAAACAGAGAAAAATCTGACATATCCCAGTGCTTATTTAATCCCTTCTTTATTTCGTCATCCCGAAGCACCTTTATTTAAGGTTGAACCATTTGGAATTAAACAAAGGCTCCAAAAAATTATTCCTGCTCGCAAAGAAGCGATCGCACTTACAGCTTTATTATTAATTAGCTTACAAATTTCTATCCAAAATCACTTATTAGGACACAGATTATGGGTACAAGCTCTCTATCGTCAACTCACAGGAAAGTTTTACCAGCAAGAGGTTCCTCCCGTATTACTCATAAAAATAGACGACGAATCAATTAAAAAATCTAAAGGCAAAATTAGTAATCCTAGACCGATGAACCGCGAATATATCGCAAGTTTAGTCAATCAACTAACAGATAGAAATGCAAAAATAATCGGTATTGACTTTGTATTAGATCGACACCAACCAGCAAACGATAAAATCTTAGCTCAAGCAATCAAAAAAGGGGTTAATACATCACCTAATCCAACTTGGTTTATATTCGCAGGAGAAGAATCTAATGCTGGAGTTTGGCAAACTGTGATACCAGATATTGCTAGCTCAAATTGGAGTTTAGATGGTGAAATAGAAATATTATTGTGTCATAATGTACAGCGTAGACCTTGTTATTTGACACTGTTACCATCATCGGGGAATAATTCAAAACCTTTCCCTTTTGCAGGTATATTAGCTTTATCGCATCAATTACAATCTTTTATCGATTATTCTAGGAAAGATAGTAAAAATAATTTCCAAATTCCCCAACCGAAACTAGATAGTCAAAGCAATTTTTGGCAGCAGTTAAATAATTATCTGAACCAGAATAAACAGAATACCCTAGAGAATAATATTTTGAATTCACCTCGTTCTCGGTTGCAACCAATCACCTATTATAGTGCTATCATTGCCCAAACTTGGCTGCATCCGATTATTGATTTTTCCATCCCTCCCAATCAAATATATGAATCCGTCCCTGCGTGGAAATTGTTAGAGCAAGATAGTAAAAATCTACCCTTAGCGAACCTACAAAAACAAGTAGTTATTATCGCACCAGGGGGATATGATGAAGCGGGAATGTCGATGGATAAAGAAGATAATTTTGATGTACCACCAGCACTAGATTTTTGGCGACTGCAACAGGGAAACAATAGCAAAATCATACCTGGTGGAGAAGTTCATGCATATATGGTGCATCATTTTCTCACGCAGAGATTGGTTATACCTATTCCCGATGTTTGGATATTGGGGATTGCTGTCTTGATGGGGAAATATCTCTACTTTTTATTACGCAAACATCCCCGGTATCGTTGGCAATGGTTGATGTTACTTTCTTTACTAACGGTCGTTTATGGAATTATTAGTTTGGAAATATATATATCATCCCTAGCAATTCTCTTACCTTGCTTTTTACCATCTGCTACTGTTTGGACATATTTCACATCAGCTTTTTTACGGAGAAAAAATCATGAATAATTACAAATTTATTTTATCTAGCTTATTGATATCTGCGATGACTGCTACATTTATCCCCGTTTTCCCAAATCAAGTATCCCATGCAGAAAAGCGTCCAGCACAACCGTCTTTTTCTTGGTTGAATATTTTTAGGATAAAATCTCCACATAGAAGGGGTAGAGGTGGATCGCGTCCAACCATAAATGGTGTTTGTATTGCTGCACCAGATCGTGGTGAGATAATTTGGAGCGATCGCCCGTTTATAATTTGGCAGGGGAATCTTAGAAAAGTCGGACTTTCCCAGGGTATTCCCAATGCGAGTGCAACTGACAATATCCAAACAGGACAACTTTATGCGAATTATACGGGTAAACCATTGTTTCCCGGTCAACAATACAATTGGTCAGTAGCAATTGAGAACTCTTGGACAGGAAATATCCGCTTTAAAATCATGGAACCCCAGCAAAGACAGCGCATAACCAATTATTTACAGCAATTGGAGCAGCAAGAAAAAGCTAAGGGAACAAGCGCTGAGGGGATAGCGTTTGCAAAAGCGAAGTATTTTTTAGAACAAGAAACGCCATTATGGTCAGATGCTTTGCAGCAAGCTTATTCAGTGGAGAAGCCTTCACCGGATTTAGTCAAAATGCGGGAAGAGATTGTGAAAGATTTGTGTGATTCTTGATGCATCTGGACAGTAAAAATCTGTAGTGCAAGCGTTTTTGAGTAAGGAAAAAGATGCTTGCATCACAATTACACTTTTTTGAATGCGAAAAAAGCATAACCTCTGGTGGTTGAGAAATACGAGTAATTACTGAAAGATTTAAAGGGCTGAAGAAATGCGTAAAAGTCTGAATTGCTTTAATCACAGAGGTAATAGGGTTTATAAAGCCAAAAATAAGTTATCAATATTTGTTTATCGGGCTACATTTGTTACTGTGTTGCTTTCGCTGATATTTCCCGTAGGTTTAGCATCTTCGCAGATGAGGGAAGCAAATATTAAGGTTAGCACTATATTAGTGGCACAAGGGAAAACAGAGGAACAACTTAAAGATGAGGCAAGAACACTTAATATCCAAGGTCTTCAGCTATTACAGCAGGCTAAATATCAAGAAGCTTTAGAAAGTTTTCAGCAAGCACTAGTTATTTTCAGAAACACAGGAGACAAACCATTTGAAGGGCTTACTCTTCATAATATTGGAGGAGTTTACAAGAATCAAGGTAAGTATAGAGAAGCCTTAGAAGTTTTACAGCAAGCATTAGTGATTTTTAGAAATTATGTAGATAAAAACTTTGAAGGTTTAACTCTCAATGGAATTGGAACTTGTTACGAGGAAATAGGTGAGTATCAAAATGCTTTAAGTCATTATCAACAAGCTTTAAATATTTTTGAAAAAACTAAACTCGCCGATGGTAAAGCTACAAGCTTGAATAATATTGGAGAAGTGTACCGTCGTATGGGGGACTACCAAAAAGCTTTAGAGAATTATCAGCAATCATTAATTCTTCTTCAGCAACTAGGTAACAAAACGCATGAAGCTAGAACACTTGCTAATATAGGATTGCTATATTTTAACATAGGGCAGTATCAACAATCTTTAGAATTACTTCAAAAAGTTTTAGAAATTCAGAAAAATATAAATGATAAAGCTGGTGAAGGTAGAACTTACACAAGTATTGGAGAAGCTTATTCTAAACAGGGTAAAAAACAAGCCGCTTTAGATAACCTTCAGAAAGGTTTATCGATTTCTCAACAAATTGGAGACACATCTCATGAGGGTTATACGTTCTATAGTATTGGAATGCTATACTACAACTTTCAAGAGTATCAAAAAGGATTAAACAATTTTAAAAAAGCATTGGTCATTGCTCAAAAAATTGGTGATAAAGAGAATGAGGCTAGAATATTCAATGGGATAGGAGGAGTTTACGGTCGTCAGGGACAGCACAAAAAAGCATTAGAGTATCATCAAAAAGCATTATTAATCGCTCAAAAAAATGGTGATAAAGGTGGAGAAGGCACGTATCTCAATAATATTGGAGCAGCTTATATTTCTCAAGGTAAATACTCTGAAGCTGAAAAACCCCTTTTCTATGCTATTAAAATTTTGGAGTCATTACGGGCTACACTAAAAGATGACCAAAAAATATCAATATTTGAAGAACAAGCTTTAACCTACGGTAATTTACAATTAGCCTTAATCGCGCAAAATAAAACAGAACAAGCATTAGAAATATCCGAGCGCGGTAGAGCAAGAGCTTTTATAGATTTATTGACATCAAAATCAGCCAAAAATCAAGAATCGATTAACACAATTCCATCCATCACTCAAATAACAAAAATAGCTCAACAACAAAAAGCCACGCTTGTCGAATATTCCCTAATCAACGACTCAGAACTCTACATTTGGGTAATTAAACCCAAAGGAGAAATCGTCTTCAAACAAGTAGATTTAAAATCCCTCAAAACACCTCTAAAAAATTTAGTAGAAACCAGTCGTCAATCTATCGGTGTTATAAAACAACGTGGTGCTGAAATTAAAAACCCACCCCTACCAAGTCCAGAAAATCAAAAGAAACGCTTACAACAACTCCACGAACTCCTAATTACACCGATCGCCAACCATCTCCCCAAAAATCCGAGCGATCGCGTAATTTTTATCCCCCATGAATCCCTATTTCTCGTCCCCTTCCCAGCGCTCAAGGATGCAAACAACAAATACCTGATTGAAAAGCATACCATCCTCACTGCTCCAGCAATTCAGGTATTAGACTACACCCGTAAAAACACAGAAACATTAAATATTGCATCTCTGCAACCGGGAGATACATTACTGGTAGGGAACCCAAATATGCCAATTACAGGGATTCCCCCCATACAACAACGTCCTTTACCCGGTACGGAAAAAGAAGCGAACAAAATAGCTCCCATTCTCAACACTCAACCTCTTATTGGTAAACAAGCAACAAAATCTGCCGTACTACAGAAAATATCAACTGCCAAAATAATTCATTTAGCCACACATGGGTTACTTTATGGCTTTGGGGAAAGAATACCAGGTGCGATCGCACTTGCTCCCGATACTCCTGGTGTCAACGAAGGATTGCTCAAAACAACCGAAATAATTAACTTAAATTTGAAAGCAGACTTAGTAGTTTTAAGTGCTTGCGATACAGGTGGAGGGGAAATCACAGGTGATGGAGTCGTGGGATTATCCCGTTCCTTGCTGACTGCGGGAGCAGAGAGTGTCATCGTTTCCCTGTGGGCAGTTGATGATAGTTCCACCTCAGATTTAATGGTGGAATTTTACAGCCAACTACAGCAAAATCCTGACAAAGCCAAAGCCCTACGTCAAGCAATGTTAAGCACAATGAAAAAACATCCCCATCCCATACACTGGGGAGCTTTCACCCTCATTGGCAACGCAGAATAAACGGGGATTCAAAAAAATATTTCACCGAACTGCAAAATTTTGGCATATCCTCCTTTCCCCCAGAAATACATACAACCAAGAAAGCAAAAGATACTTCCAGAACGGAAAAACAATTGTAATTCACTCTGCCGAACGTATCTATTTTTCTTTCCCAAACACCACTCAACAATCATCAATCATTCAGGAATTAGAAAAATGAAAAAAATCACATTAGCACTTGGCATGGCTGTATTAGGTGCAATTGTCTCCAGTCCCAAAGTATTCGCAGAAAACCTCAATCAATCCGCACCAATTCTTGTTGCTGAAGCCCAAACTCAACTTAAGCCACAACTACAATTACCCTCAATTAGACCCCAATCTACACCTAACTCTAACCCTGGAAATAGCAACAATATCGAGACATTACTAAATCAGGCAGCAGAGTACCTAGAAAAGGATGATTATGACAAAGTAATTGGAAATTGCAACCAGGTTTTACAGCAAGATAAGAATAATTATGGAGCTTATATACTGCGAGGTATAGCATACACCCAGCTAGAAAAATACCAGCCAGCAGTTGATGACTTTAACCACGCAATTCGCATCGAGCCAAATTCCCATTACTCATACTTTGGAAGAGGTTTCGCTCGCGTCCACTTAAAAGAATACGAACAATCAATAGCAGATTTTAATCAAACAATCAAACTAGAATCAGACTTTGCCCATGCTTATTTCTGGCGAGGAATTGCTCAAGGTTATTCAGGTAATAAACAGGGAGCGATCGCAGATTTAAAACAAGCTGCGGAACTCTATAAAAAGCAAAATAAGCCTGAAAGTGCGAAAATGGCGCTCGACCTGCTAAAACAAATTAGTTAGTGCAAATACTAAGCCCAGATTCCTGATTTTTTCAAAAGTTGGGAATCTGTAGCATGACAAAATATCTTCCCAATCTCCCAACCTTAACTATTCTCACAGTCATGCCAAATTCCAAATATCTTTTAAAGATAGTTATCTCGGCAATAACTATCAGTATTACTGCGATAACATCATCCCCAATTAATCACGCGATCGCGTCGGAGAAATCAGCAAATCAGTTAGAGACAATAGCAGGTAACAAAGATAATTCTCCAGTTCAACAACCGAATAAATCATCACTTGTCAAAACAGCAAAACAACTAAACGCCACACTTGTACAGTATTCAATCATCTCGAATGAATCCATCGTTGATGGTAAACCCCAAACTCAAGAATCAGAACTATATATTTGGGTCGTTAAACCTACTGGTGAAGTAGAATTTCGCAAAGTTGACTTAAAAGCTTGGGGGAAAATAGAAAAGAGTTCATTTCTCAGCTTATTTAGAAGAGAACGACGCAGGTTGAGTGCTAGAAGTGCAGGTACAAAAGGAGCTAAATTTGAAGCTAATCCAAAGGAAAATAACTCATTACCAGATTTACAAAAATTGCATCAAGTCTTAATAGAACCCATCGCTAATTTACTCCCACAAAAACCCGATGAAAAAGTTATTTTTATTCCTCAAGGTGAATTGTTCACTGTTCCCTTTGCTGCATTAAAAGACGCAAATGGCAAATATTTGATTGAAAAATATACAATCTCCACTGCACCATCAATTCAGGCATTAGATTTACTTTACCAAAGAAAAATTAAACGTCAGGGTGAACAACCTTTCGTCGCCAAAAATATCACGGCTGATGAATTATTAATAGTAGGTAATCCTACCGCACCAAAAACACCTCTAAAACCAGGAGGGGAAGCCTGTAAATCACAACCATTACCGGGTACAGAGAAAGAAGCAAAGGAAATTGCCCAAATATTTAAAGCACCAGCACTCATAGGTGATGCTGCCACAGAAACTGTAATTGTGGAAAAAATGCCCCAAGCCAAAATAATTCACTTAGCAGCCAATGCTTTTTCTAATGATTGTCAGAAAGGAAACTCTCCTGATGCAATTGCCCTTGCTACTTCGGAACGAGATGATGGTTGGTTGAGAACTGAAGAAATCCAGGATATGAAGCTCAAAGCCGATTTAGTTGTGTTGACTGGTTGCGATACAGCTTTAGGACGTATCACAGGTGATGGTGTCATTGGGCTTTCCCGTGCTTTTTTAGCAGCTGGTGCAGATAGCGTCATTGGTTCACTGTGGGCAGTTGATGATATGGCAACTGCATTTCTGATTACTGATTTTTATGGTAATTTAAGCAGAAATACGGATAAAGCGGGTGCGTTACGTCAAGCGATGCTGGAAACGATGAAAAAGTATCCAAATCCTCGCGATTGGGCTGGTTTTACGTTAGTTGGTTTGTTGTAGTGGTGAGGGGTATGGCTATGCGTTCCTGTAAGATTGGGTTAGGTGTGTTGGTTTGTCTGTTGGCTATTTTTTCGACTTCGTTGGGTTCTAGTTTGTCGATGGTGTTTACTGAATCGCGGGTTTTGGCGCAGACGGTGGATTCACGGAAAGCGGAAGCTGATAGATTGTTGCAACAAGGTATTCAGCAGTTTGAAACCAGTCAATTTACAGTAGCATTGCAGTCTTGGCAACAAGCACTACAAATCTACCGCGAAATTAAAGACCGTTTAGGTGAGGGTCAATCACTGGGAAATCTCGGTGTTGCCTACTTATATTGGGGAGACTACCCTAAAGCGATGGACTACCATCAACAAAGGTTGGCGATCGCACGGGAAATTAAAGACCGTTTAGGTGAGGGTTATGCCCTGGGAAATCTCGGTAATGCCTACGGTTCCTTGGGAGACTACCCCAAAGCGATTGACTACCATCAACAAAGGTTGGCGATTGCACGGGAAATTAAAGACCGTCAAGGTAAGGGTCAATCACTGAACAATTTGGGATTTGCTTACTTTTTTTTGGGAGATTACCCCAAAGCGATTGACTACCATCAACAAAGCTTGGCGATCACACGGGAAATTAAAGACCGTAAAGGTGAGGGTAATGCCCTGGGAAAACTCGGTAATGCCTACGGTTCCTTGGGAGATTACCCCAAAGCGATTGACTACCATCAACAAAGCTTGGCGATCGCACGGGAAATTAAAGACCGTCGAGGTGAGGGTTATGCCCTGGGAAATCTCGGTGTTGCCTACCGTTTTTTGGGAGACTACCCCAAAGCGATTGACTACCATCAACAAAGGTTGGTGATCGCACGGGAAATTAAAGACCGTAAAGGTGAGGGTCTAGCACTGTTGAATCTCGGTGTTGCCTACTTTTCTTTGGGAGATTACCCCAAAGGGATTGACTACCATCAACAAAGCTTGGTGATCGCACGGGAAATTAAAGACCGTCAAGGTGAGGGTCAATTACTAAACAATCTGGGAATTGCCTACTACAAACAAGGAAAACTAACTTTAGCTGAAAGTATCCTAATGGAAGGCATAAAAGTTTACGAATCTCTGCGGGGTAAAGGATTAAAGGATAGTGAGAAAGTCTCATTTTTCGATACCCAAAGCAGGACCTATCGCACTTTACAACAAGTCTTCATTGCCCAAAATAAAACCGATGCTGCTTTAGAAATA
This sequence comes from Calothrix sp. PCC 6303, assembly GCF_000317435.1. Classification (NCBI taxonomy): domain Bacteria; kingdom Bacillati; phylum Cyanobacteriota; class Cyanophyceae; order Nostocales; family Calotrichaceae; genus Calothrix; species Calothrix sp. PCC 6303. The sequence continues at coordinate 2,683,337 of NC_019751.1, read as the reverse complement.
TCCGAACGCGGAAGGGGAAGAGCATTTGTCGAACTACTTGCTTCCCGCTTATCTGCTAACTTTCAAGAAGAATCTCCTAAGCCATCAAATATTAGGGAGATTAAGCAAATTGCTAAAGCACAAAATTCTACCCTCATTCAATATTCAATTATTTATGATGAGTTCAAAATTAATGGCAAACGAGAAATAAAAGAATCAGAACTATATATCTGGGTCATCAAACCCACAGGTGAAGTCATCTTCCGCAAAGCCGACCTCAAACCCCTATGGCAAAAAGAAAATACCAATTTAAAGAAATTAGTTAAAACCAGCCGTCAATCAATTGGTGTCAGAGGTGCAAAAATGGAGAACCCACCTCCACCAAATCCAGAAACCCAGAAAAAACGCTTACAAAAACTCCACGAAATATTAATCTCACCTATTGCTGACCTATTGCCCAAAAAAGAAACCGACAAAGTAGTATTCATCCCTCAAAGCTCATTATTTCTAGTTCCCTTTCCTGCATTGCAAGACAAAAACGGCAAATACCTGATTGACAATCATACCATCCTCACATCTCCATCAATTCAAGTTTTAGATTTAACTAAAAAACAATATCAAAAACTTGGAAACCAACCCATCCAGAATAATAAGATGCTGATTGTGGGTAATCCCATTATGCCGAAAGTTCCAATAAAAATTGGCGACACACCGCAACAATTGCCACCTTTAGCTGGGGCAGAAAAAGAAGCAAAAGGCATTGCTAATTTATTTAAAATTCAACCCTTAATTGGCAAACAAGCCACAGAATCGACCGTAGTCCAACGCTTGCCCCAAGCACAAATTATTCACTTTGCCACCCACGGATTATTTGATGATATTCGCGGTTTAGATAGTTCCATTGCTCTAACACCAGAAAATCCTAACTCCCTCTCATCCCCTCTCAGCAAAGAAGAGCAAAGACGCGATGGACTCCTCACCGCAGAAGAAATTTTCGGTTTGGAACTCAAAGCAAATTTAGTAGTAATCAGCGCTTGCGATACAGGTAGAGGAAAGATTACAGGGGATGGTGTTATCGGTTTATCTCGCTCTTTTATCAGTGCAGGAGTACCCAGTGTCATCGTCTCCCTCTGGTCAGTTGATGATGGTTCAACCGCATTTTTAATGACTGAGTTTTATCAAAATTTGCAACAAAAAATGGACAAAGCCACAGCTTTAAGAAAAGCCATGCTCGACACCAAGAAAAAATATTCAAGCCCATCACAATGGGCAGCTTTTACCCTCATTGGTGAATCTGAATAACCTAACCGCAGATATCCCTTCTCGTCCCTAGGCTTTGCCTGGGAACGGGATTAGCGAGGCTCTGCTTCGATTCAAAGGCAGAGCCTCCGGAAAGACGTTACAAGTCGGAGCCTTGTAACGAGAGAAGAAAAGAGGTCAAAACTGGCATATCCTCCCACATCCCAGAAATACAAATCACAAAACAATCCAAAATCACCATGTCCTACATCAAACGTCGTCAATTTATCCAATTCGCCGGTTCCGCTTTAGCCACAATGGGTATCAGCCAGTTAGACATCATGCGTCAAGGAGAACGTTATGCGAAAACCTTAGCACAAAATACACCCCGCAAACTGGCATTACTAGTGGGAATTAACGATTATAAAAATGGCATATCTCCTCTTGGAGGGTGCGTAACCGACGTTTCCTTACAGCAAGAATTACTAACCAACCGCTTTGGTTTTAATTCCAAAAATATTCTGACCCTAACCGACGCACAAGGCACACGCCAGAATATTCTACAAGCATTGGACGAACATCTCATCAAACAAGCTAAACCTGGTGATGTTGTCATATTCCACTTTTCTGGACATGGTTCACGGGTAAAGGATGAACAAAAAGATATGCCTGATGGACTGAATGGCACAATCGTCCCCGTTGATAGTTCTTTGCCTCCAAATGGTGGTGTCGTACAAGATATTATGGGACACACCCTGTTTTTACTCATGTATGCGTTGCAAACCGAAAACGTCACCGTAGTCTTAGATTCCTGTCACTCAGGGGGGACAAAACGGGGAAATTTTGCTGTTCGTTCCCGCGATGGTGGCAGTGATTTCTTACCCAGTGATGCAGAATCTGAGGAACAGCAAAGATTGTTGAAAGAAACCAAACTTTCACGAGAAGAATTTATCAACAAACGCCGCCAAAATGTTGCTAAAGGCATTGTAATTACAGCTGCCAAACGGGATCAATTTGCTATAGATGGTCAATTTAGTGACTTTAGCGCTGGAGCTTTTACTTATGCCTTAACTCAATATTTGTGGCAACTAAATCGAAATGAAGCTTTTGACAGAACTTTTGCTAACACTAGGAAAAATGCTCTCGACATGGCATTTAACACAGGCGGTTTTCAAGAAGCAGAAATAGAAACCAATATTAAAAACCCCAAATCCCCGTTATACTTTTTACCACCAAAACCAATACCCGCAGAAGCAGTAATCACGGGTGTGAATGGCAACCAAGTAAATTTATGGTTGGGTGGAATCGAACCCCAAAGTCTAGAAGGTTTTAACAAAAGCGCAATATTAACAGCCGTCGATGAAAAAGGAGAACCACGGGGACAATTACAAATTGAATCCCGTCAGGGATTATCTGCTACAGGTAAATTACTCGAAAACACACGTACACAAACCCCATTAGCAGCAGGAACTCTTTTACAAGAACGTATCCGTACTATCCCCAAAAATATCACTTTAAAAATCGGACTTGATGACAGTTCTCTCGACAGCAATACTATTACCCAAGCGAAACAATTACTAGAAGTGATACCCAGTATCGAAGCCTTCCCTCTGCGACAAAAAGAAGTGCAATATATATTTGCTCGTATGACTAAAACCAAATATCAGGAATTACAAAAACAACGCATACCAAATTTACCTCCCGTGGATAGCTTTGGCTTATTTACACCTACCCTAGATACAATTATTGTTAACTCCTTCGGCGATTCTGGAGAAACAGTAAATGCCGCAGTTAAACGTTTACAACCAAAACTGAGATCATTCTGGGCTACGAGAATGGTTAAAAATCTTCTTGGTAATAAAAATACATCAAAAATCGATATTTCTGTTTCCATGAATATTGCTGGGACTCAAGAACCCCTGGCTGAAACTTTTACTCCTCGTGGTGCCAAGCTAAATAATGGAACTGGAAACCAATCAACACCAACCAAACCAGTAAATATTTCCGATTCAGGTATACCAAAATTACCCTTGGACACAAAAATTACCTTTCAGGTTCATAATAAAGAATCAGTACCTCTCTATGTCAGTATTTTAGGCATCGACAGCGCCGGAGACATGGGAATTCTCTTCCCCTATGATTGGTCAGAAGAACCCATATTAGCTGCATCGATAGAAGCTGGACGTAAAGTATTAATTCCCAAACCCGAACATACCAAAACGAAGATCAATATTGGTAAACCACTCGGTTTTTCCGAAATACTTGTCATCGCTAGCACAACACCATTACGGGATCTACTCGATAAACTCCAAGCGATCGCAGATGCCCAAGGACAAGCTGGTAAACGCAGCGCCCTATCAGCAACCGGAGACGAATTTTTCGGCTTAACTAATAATTTACTCGATGACTTAGATAGAAGCACTCGCAGTGCAACTAATGCTGAGAATATCCAACTTCCTGATGGAGAACGTGGGGTTGATACTACGAAGTTAGCCGTGATGTCAATTCCATTTGAAGTGGTGAGTTAGTAAAATTTTGTCAATTTGTATCGCAATTATCGAGAGATTTGCCAATGTATAAGAAATTTAAACTTGCTAGTTTAATAGCATTTGCTTCAGTGATTTATCCTGTTGATTTTACTAATTCAAAAACACAACAGCAAAACTATTCTTCTTTGAATCATTTTATTGTACAGGGGCTAAATACACACCAAGACCGAAAACAAGAAGCATTTCGCTTAAATAAAATAGGCATTCAACATTTAAATAAAGGAGAATATCGAGAAGCTTTAAAAACTTTTGATGAGGTATTAAAAATCGTCAAAACAATTGGCTGGCATAAAGGAGAAGCCTCAACTCTTCATAATATAGGAGAGGCTTATCGTAATCTAGGAGAATATGACCAATCCTTAAATTACTTTCAACAAAGTTTAGCCATTTATAAGCAATATGGTGATGAGGATGATGGAATTGCCACTCTCAACAACATGGCATTAATTTACAGTGCCAGGGGACAATACACCAAAGCTTTAAATCTATATCAGCAAGTTTTACCAATTGCAAAAAAAATTGGCAATAAAGAAGTGGAAAGCTCAACTCTCAATAATATTGGTGCAATTTATGACAATCAAGGACAGTATGCGAAAGCCTTGGATTATTATCAACAGTCTTTAGTGATTCAGGAAAAAATTGGTGACAAAGAAGGACAAAGTACAACTCTCAATAATATTGCATCAGTTCGTACTCACCAGGGGCAATATGCCAAAGCTTTAGAAGCTTTTGAAGAAGCTTTAATCATTACCGAACAAATTAACTACAAAATAGGCGAAGGTGCAACGCTCAATAATATAGCAGTAATTTATAGTAGACTGAGACAATATCCCAAATCCTTAAAATTTTATCAACAAGCATTAGCCATTCGTCAGCAAATAGGAGATAAAATAGGTGAAGGGGTTACTCTTAATAATATTGGTTTAGTTTATGATAAGCAAAGACAGTATAACAAAGCTTTAGAATACTATCAAAAAGCCTTGACTATTCGTCAAAAAATTGGTGATAAAGAAGGCGAAAGCGTAACAAATATCAATATTGGCTCAGTTTATTTTGATTTAGAACAATATCTTAAAGCCTTAGAGTATAACAGAAAAGCTTTTTCTATTGCCGAGCAAATAGGTGATAATTTAAGTGCCGCAGATGCTCTTAACAATATTGCTGAAATTTATAGTAATCAAGAAAAATATGCTCAGGCTTTAGATTATCATCAAAAAGCTTTAGGCATTCGGCAACAAATTGGTGCTAAATTAGGAGAAGCCAGCACCCTTCATAATATAGCTTATATTCTCTTAGAAACTGGTAAACTGAAAGAAGCTACAGATACCTTAAATAATGCAATTAGTATTTACGAATCTCTACGACCAGGATTAAAAGATACTGATAAAGTTTCAATTATTGATACACAACGAGATTCCTATACTTATTTACAAAAAGCGCTCATTGAACAAAATAAAATCGAAGAAGCTTTAGAGATTTCTGAACGTAGTCGCGCTCGTGCATTCGTTGATTTATTAGCCTCTCGTCTCAATAGTCAAAATCCACAAATAAACAAACCACCTAATATTAATCAACTAAAGCAAATAGCTAAGGAACAAAAAGCCACTATTGTTGAATATTCAATTATTCCTGAAGAGTTAACTATAGAAGGTAAAAAACAATGGCGTGAATCACAACTTTATATCTGGCTTATTAAACCTACAGGTGAAATAACATTTCGCAAAGCTGACCTTAAAACCATATTACAAAAAGAAAATATCAACCTCGAAAAACTTGTCATCACCAGCCGAAAATCTATCAACGTTATCGGTCGCGGTGCTAAATTAGACAACCCACCTCAACAAAATCCAGAAAATCAGAAAAAACGCCTAAAACAACTCCACGAACTATTAATATCACCCATCGCTGACGAACTACCAAAAGACCCAAATCAACGAGTAATCTTTGTCCCGCAAGATTCCCTTTTCCTCGTTCCTTTTCCCGCACTCCAAGACAAAGACGGTAAATACCTAATCGAAAAACATACCATCCTTACTGCCCCGGCAATTGATGTATTAAGGTTTACCCGTCAAAAACCAAGCCAAAAACCCACATCACCCAATGATATTCTAGTTGTGGGCAATCCCATAATGCCCAAAGTCTCTATCCCTCTGGGTTCCCCAGCTAAACAGTTACCTAATTTACCAGGTTCTGAGCGAGAAGCTCAAGCTGTAGCTGAGATATTTAAAACAACACCTATTATCGGTAAAAATGCTACAGAAACAGCTATTGTTCAAAAACTACCCACAGCCAAACTTATCCATCTAGCAACTCACGGCTTACTAGATGATGTTAAAGAAGTGGGAGTACCGGGTGCGATCGCTCTTGCTCCCGATACATCCTTAGAAAAAGCAGGTAAAGATGAAGGAGATGGGTTGCTTACTTCCAGCGAAATTATTAACTTGAGCCTCAATGCAGATTTAGTAGTCCTAGCTGCCTGTGATACAGGCAGAGGTCGTATTTCCGGCGATGGTATTATTGGCTTATCGCGCTCTTTGATTACTGCTGGTGCAAAAAGTGTATTAGTTTCCCTATGGATGGTAGATGATAAATCAACAGAATTTTTGATGAAAGAATTTTATCAGAATTTGCCAAAAAGCTCAGATAAAGCCTTGGCATTACGTTTGGCAATGTTGGAAACGAAAAAGAAATTTCCACATCCATCTGACTGGTCAGCATTTACCCTAATCGGCGAGGCTGATTAAATTTGTAACATTATTGTCTAACTTATGGGAGGTCAGGTAAGATACCTAACCTCAATTTTTTCACTTTACACTTAGGACACAACCGATCATCTTGAGGAAGTAGCTCAAATTCTCTCACGCAAGAAAAGTCCAGGCTTCAGGGATACAGACACTGGAGATTCTAGCAATTTTGCATATCCCACCAATCCCTTACGACTTTCAAGCTTTACAGTTCCTTGCTGCTGATTTTCAGCATTGATGATTTCAAAAACGGCATCTTTATTCAATTTTTCTAAATTTTCCACATTCACACCACCCAGCCAAATTTCTATTTGATTTCCCTTGACTTGAGTAATTACCCCTGCTGCGATCGGTGTCTGCACCTCAATAAAATAAACCGGACGCTGCTGATGGTTGCTGTTTGGTTTAACAAAAAGTACAGGTTCTTGAAAAACACCTTGCTCAAAACTAAAGCTGTTGACATATCGAGCAATATTGGCAAATGATTCACCCAAAGCTAGATTCCCACTTTGCTGCCAAAGATACTGAGTTAAAGTATAGGTAAATACTCCTGCACTAAAGTCATTAAATTGCTTATCAACAGCATATTGATCACGTTTTCCAGCAGCAAGCACAGCACCTTTAGGTATTCCTATTCTCCGTTGTTTCTTAAATTCCTCTGCTGACAAGCCCAAACGCTGTAACCATATTGTCTGATAAGCCTTTTCTTCAGGACTTGCTTGAAATTTCTCTTCTGATTTAGAACTTTTTAATGTGCTACTGACTAAACCACCAGAATAGGGAGTATCAATTACAAAAGTTACATTTTCCGTATTCAGTGCTGCCATCAGTAGCCAAAGGGTATGTCCAGTAATATCTTTTACACTAGATGATTTTCCTGGTTGTAGTTGACTATCAACAGGAACTAAAGTAATAACAAGACCATCTGGATAATCTTTATCTACATCAATTACCCGCGAACCATGTCCAGAGAAGTGAAAAACCACCACATCCCCAGGTTTTGCTTGTTTAATCAAATGCTCCTCAAAGGCTTGTAAGATACTTTGGCGCGTAGCTTGTTTATCGGTCAAAGTTAAAATATCTTTGGGATTAAAACCAAGGCGGTGAATCAACAACTCTCGTTGCAACATAACATCATTAACACATCCAGATAACACAGACATATCTTTTGAATACTCATTAATTCCCACCAGTAATGCCAATTTTCGAGATGTACTTTGGGCAGAAACTTTAGTATCAAATATGTTCTTTTGACCTAAGTCTAACTGTCCCATACCCAAGACTGTCAAAGTTGAGCCTACGAGTTGGATAAAATGACGACGTTTAAATGATGACATGATTACCTCTTAGTCGAAATGTGAGAAATTCAATAGTTCCCTGTCATAAGTAATGTATTTCTCAGCGACTAGAGGGTATGCCAATTTTGTAATTAAACTTTGCAGATTAATTAATATTTCTCACATTTCCTGCAAGCTATATAAATTTAAACTTCGTGTCAATTCCTAATCAATCAAAAATCCTAAACTACTAATTTATAGATATCAACAGCTTTGATTTTACGGCTCACGCCTTTGGAAGGGTGAAGTTTGTGAAATCAACGAATCAAACATGAAAACGCCACGACAAATAGTAACGGAGCTTAAGCAATTTACTGGTTCCAGTATTTTCTACAAACACTGGCTTGGCTTGAAATATACAGATGGAATCAAATATTTAGCAGACGAAACAAACTGCTACTGGTTATTAGATGCAATTTTCTCCCACCAAACAAAAAAATTGCTCTCCAATCCAAACTTGCAAGAATTTCAAATCTGGCATTTACGAGTTGATAATAATTCCGGTGTCTTGATTTGTGAGTGGGATACAAACCAAGAATTATTACGACAGGAAATCGAATATACGGATTTTCCACTAAGTCACATCAAGCTGTATTTGGTAGAAACAGTTCTCATACTCCCCAGCGAATATTAAACCGCATCAAAGTTGTCAATATTAGGAGAGTAATTATGTTAAAAGCAATTAGCCATGAGCAAACATTTGTCACAAATCTCGAACAATTTATGACCAAAGCTGACAAATTTATCAAAATCTACTACTCAGGAATCAGCGAAGAAAACAAAGTTAGAGAGATTGTCCAAGAACTACAAAATTTGCTATCAGATACAGACTTACGGCAATTGGAAATAGATTATCAGCATTCTTGCGGAATCAAAGACTTAATGTCTGACTGTGACGATTCTGCATGGTTTTAAAAAGAAGGCAGATGGTATGAGGAAGAAGGGAAAACATAATCACGATATTTTAGCTGGCTCAAATAGTTTGCCTTTTAAACTTTATTTCCATCTGCCTTTCAAATCCTAACTTATTCTGGCTAACGCCAATAGGGAAATGAAGAATTAAAGGAATGTTCTCATCATGGCTACACGTAAATCTTCAACGACTACTTTTAACGCAATTGATGATTCAATATTGGGTGACTATGCTGTGAATAATTACTCCGAACGAGTATATTCCAAAGTCTACTACTCCATCCGTGAACTTTGTGGACTTGTTGCAAAGCGTTCTCTAAAAGAAGGTTTCGATTGGAATAATTTCAAAGAGCGCTTTACAAGTGACTTTGGCAAAGTTGAAGAAAATCGATATTCCCTAGAACAATTACTGGAATATGCTAACCGCAAATTTGGTAAAACCCTTGAAGATTTGATAGTACAAAACCAAATTTCCTGGCAACGCAGACAGGAATATGCCGAACGCAGCAATATGAATTATCAATCTAAAATGATTGAAGATAGCACTTGCTACTAATACGAAAAACTCATAGCTAAATTTTATAATCCTCCAGTGATTAATCACTGGAGGATTTTGATTAAAAGCATGTTCTCGCTTCAATATAAATGCTTTTAACCCTAACTCAACAAATCAAACGCCTCAACACATTTAAAGCATCTGCTGGTAGTAATATGCAACAAAATAGCTATATAGCTTGGGAAGGTAATTCTTTAATTGACGGTTCTCCTATCGTTTTAATTTTGACTGGCTTCGTCTTTCCAAGCTTCAACAAAAAGACAGGAAGCAAAATGATACAATCGTGGATATTACAACAAGAATTTACTCCAACTCACGCTGCAAAAGAAGGTTTAGAGGTTGGTATATGTGGAAGCTGTCCGATGAGAATGAGTGAGATTGGAAGTTGTTATGTTAACTTGTTGGGTGTCAATCGAGTTTATCAAAAATATAAATCTGGAGCCTACCCAAAACTTAGTAACAATGAAATTGAAGTTCTGAGAAGATACCGATATCCAATTAGACTTGGTTCTTATGGCGATCCAACAGCAATACCATTTGATGTTTGGGAACCGCTGATTTTGGCATCTGGTAAACATACCGGGTATACCCATCGACATGAAAATTGTGATTTACGATGGCAAAAATATCTCATGGCTTCTGTAGAAACTGAGACACAGGCAAGACAAGCTCAAAGTCAAGGTTGGAGAACTTTCAGAATTATTGCTCCCGATGCACCATTGAGCAAAAACGAAATTCTCTGCCGTCATACCGAAGATGATACAAATCAATGTGAAACATGTTTGTTATGTGATGGTGCATCCTCCAAACCAAATATTGCTGATAAAGTGCATGGTTTGAATTGGAAAGTATCCAATTTTCTCAAATACCTTGAATCGACATCAAATTAATCGAGGGAAGGTAGAAATAGAAGTAACTAAAATACTCATTCTGCTTTCCTAAAATCGCAGCATTAAAACAATACAAATACAAACCCGGATCAAAATTATGGCAGAAGTATTAACTGAACCCCAGTTTCAAATATTAACTCATCAATACACAGGAGAGAAAACGGGAAGAATTTATTTTCCAGCTTTGTTTTTAGCTGAGTTTCACGAATTTGTTATTCAATGGTTACAGCAACAGGAAATTATCTTCTATGAGACGGATATAAAGCGGTACGGAGATGGCTCGTTCCGGTTATATTTTCGGACAATTAACCCTCCGGAGGCAGAATATTTTCGATTAGTAAATTCCCTTACGGGAAAAATGCAGCGAATTTGATTAAAGGAAACAATCAGATGAAGATGAAGTTGAAATATCGAAATTTTATAGGTGCTCTTAGAAATCCAGTTCCAGCTATTCCTTGTTCTCAAACTATCATATCAGAAATGCCAGAGCGTGAGAAAATCAAGCACACTCTTATCGGTTCCAGCAAAGCAGTAATGGGGACAATTCGAGTTTTACACCAACTGGGTTATGCAGATATCGGTGATTGGAGTCCTTTATTACCAACGAATAATTCAGAGGAAGTCATGAGCGTGTTAATACGCTCAATTATTGCTCAATAACAGGTAATTTATAGCGAATACCAATGCTCCTTTTTAGGGGTATTTTTTTCGTAGGAGTCTTTTATTTTACAAGTTTCTTGGAATCAGGGATTATGCGATGGCTCCGCTCGCCGTAGGCATCGCATAACATCTTTAAGGCTCTCAATGCCAAATGCGAACTGACGAAAGCCATTCTGGCATCCCAGAAACAGCACTAAGTCACTAGGGGACAGGCTACGCCAACGCTATAGTACAATAATACTAAATACTTTTCACGTTCATGTCCGCAGGAAAGTTAGAGGAGAGCTATGTCGTTGCACGGCAGGGTATCTCTGACAAAATACTTCCACAACAGCGAGTATTTAGTATAATATTTTCGCCATCCTCTAAAAAATAATGTCCAGCGCGTACCAAGCTAACCAGCAACCTAACAAGTTTAGCGATCGCTTTGATAGCTTTCTCAACCAAGCTGCAAGTTAAGCGATGGAAACAAGTTTTGTAGTTTTGCAGCATACGGAGATAAACACAAGAAGGCGAGACTTTTTGCAAATCACCGGCTTTAAGTGTAAAGTTAGATACGTAATTGCTTGCGATCGCTAAATCTATTCCAGATTGAGCTACTTGAATTTGGATGCTTTCTAAGGCTATTCATTTACTTGCTGCCTGTATTTGCCTAAACTGTGCTGTGTCCTTAGCATTTATTCACAAAATTTAATTAAATATAATTATGAACTTTGAAGAAAGTTTATCAATCTTAGACACAGCTATTTTCGATAAAATAAATAGACATCTGAAGGATATAGAAGTAATTATTCTAGAAGGTTCGTGGAATAGTTTGAGCTATGAAGAGATTGCTAACAAAGAAGGTTATGCAGCTAATTATTTACGGCAAGATGTTGGTTTCAAGCTATGGAAATTCTTGTCGGAAGTATTAGAGGAAGAGGTCAATAAAACTAACTTTCGTGCAGCAGTCGGACGCTTAGTCAATCGTCATCAAGTGATAGCAAGTTGTAACGAAAAAAAGACTATTTCATTAGAAACAAGTCAATCACATTTTCCACAAGTAAAAGATTTTAACACGAATAAACCAATACTAGAATATCCGGAAGGCTCTGTACCTATCAATTCGTTATTTTATCTCCAAAGGCAAATCGATATTCGCTGTTATGACAAAATTCTTCAACCAGGTGCCCTAATTAGGATTAAGGCTCCGCACCAAATGGGTAAAACCTCTTTATGCGATCGCATTCTTGGCTACTCCAAGCAAGAGGGTTACAGTACAGTTCGTGTCAACTTGCTCCAAGCAGAAGCAACTGTTTTTAGTAGTTTGGATAGATTTTTGCGTTGGTTTTGTGCTTGTATTAGCCACAAATTAAAATTATCGGCTTTTTCCCATGAATGTTGGGATGAATATCGAGGCAGTATTATTAACTGCACAACATATTTGGAAGAAAATATTCTAACAACTATCGATCATAGTTTAGTTTTAGCATTAGATGAGGTCGATATAGTTTTTCAATATCCCGAAATTTCTCAAGGTTTTTTCGCAATGCTACGTAGTTGGCATGAAGAAGCAAAAACTATCGATATTTGGGAAAATTTACGGCTAATAGTAGTTAACTCAACTGAAAACTATGGGTCATTAGATATAAATCAATCGCCTTTTAATATCGGTTTGGTTGCCGAATTAGACGAATTTACTTCAGAAGAAATAGAGGAATTAGCCCAACGTCATAATTACGGTTGTAATTCAAATCAATTACAACAATTAATCTCTTTAATTGGAGGTCATCCATATTTAACTCGATTGGCACTCTATCACATGGCTTTGGGGAACACAACCATAGATAAACTATTACAGGATGCTCCCACAAATGCCGGAATATACGAAGCTTATTTACGACGAATTCTGAAAAATATTTTATTGAATGAAAAATTAACTACAGGATTTATGAAAGTAGTTAATGCTGACGAACCTGTTGCGATCGCCACAATGCAATCATATCAACTATACAGCATGGGACTTGTGAAACGAGTTGGCGATCGATTAGTCCCACGCTGTCAGCTATATCAGAAATATTTTCGAGAACACTTGACTCCAATAATTAATTGAATTTACATTTAATTACCAATTCGATCGTGCCCATCCGATGAGATTTGAAAGAACGGCTCCTCCAGCAGCTACATTATTTTTGATGATACTAAATGGGAACTCATATTCTTCTTCTCCCCCTGAATGTGTTCCAATCACATAAGGATATCCATCATCCCACCAGCCAAAGACTGGTCCACCAGAATCACCCGGAGAACCATCCGCACGGTATTCTAGCTCCACACCTTGCCCATCGTTATCATCATCAATAATTGGAAACCATGTTACTCGGCTTGGTCTTAATCCAGATGCAACAGCACCCGGATAACCACACTTCGTCCAATAATTTCCACCCTCCCAAGCATCTCTATAAAGCTGGCAACCAAAAAAGCCTAAACTATCACCTAGAGGAATAGAGAGTTTTAATACCGCCATATCATCTCCCTGTCCATGATTTTTATATCCCCGTGCTGATGCCACAAATGAGGATACGTTGCGACCTAGCAGGGAATTCCCATCATAATAGGCAGGAATAAACTGCATTCTCCACTGGGTTCCCCAAGGGACTAGGTGACTGGCAGTTAGGACTACGTTTCTGCCAACCAGCGCACCTGTTCCCATACTTGTTGGGTAAATACTCATAGGATTATTCCACACTAAGATTTTGCCAACACATCTCCACGGATAACTATCGGGATAATAGATTTGTCGATCGTCCTTACCGAATACATAATGAGGTGCAACTTGCTTCCCTTTGTTTCTGCGAAATGACTTCCTAAAAGGCAAGTCAGCTATTTTGGGATGATAACTAATTCCACTCCAATCTGGTAATTGAGCATCTAGAACCTTTTCTTTCAGTTCGATCGATTCGTCTGGATCAATTAAATCTTCAGTTTGTCCAAACTCACCTAAAACTACACTTTCACCTAGTTCCATTTGCCAGAGATTACGCTCTGCTATTTTGATGAGTTCTAATTTTGGTTCAGAGTCTCTTTCTATATTGCTGAGAAATAATGAATTACGACGCTTTAAATCGACTAAATCAAATGGTTGTTCTCCATCAGATTTATTATCAAGTATAATTAGATCGTCAGCAGTTATTGGTGTTTTTGACATAATAAATTTCTCCCGTTATCAGGTCTAAATTACGATTTGTTGTGGATGCAAATTAATTACAGAATATCTTCAATTAATTCACTATAGAATTATCGAGGAGGAGCGGGAAGAGAGAATACTTGTATGTTGATATTAGAAGGAAATGGTTCGTTAACTGATTGAGTACCACTTATTTGGGAAGCTTGAGCGCTAATTTGAAAACTACTTGCTCCATAAGCTCCTATTTTGGAAAAATAACGGAAGCCTAAATTATAACTGCAACCTTCAGCGAGAGTATTACCAGTCGCAGTTAATTGTGTTGCTAAGGTTTTCTCCTTGGGAATACTGAATCTACCTGGTTCCGGTTTAACAGGAATAAACTCTTTGAGAGTCACATTAATTGTATTACAGGGAATATTCCCAATATTGGAATTTTCTGCAACTATATTGCCACTAATTTCAGTATTAGGTATCTGTCTGTTTATCTTTTCAACAAATGGTTTTGCATTCGCTATGGTTGTAAAGGTAGCCAGCAAGCTACATGTTAAAGTTGCGATCGAGGCTTGTAAAATTAATACTTTCATCCAGGACATGATAATATCTCCGATATTTTGTGGGGGTAATGATTTGTGCTTTGTGTTGAGTTATATGATTGATTTTTTGTTTGTATGCAGGACATCCTGATTTTTTATACAAAAGTTTTACTAATTAACTCATGCCCATCCAATGAGATTAGATAGAACAAGTCCTCCATCCGCAACATTATTGTGAAAGTATTAGAAACCTAACAAAAGCTTAGTGCTGCTGGGCTTTTGTTAGACACCATCATTGGCATTGACTTGCAGGAAAAACATATCCTTCAACTCTGGCAAAAGTGTACCCTGCTTCTTTCGCACTTGCAGCACCTTCACTGGTTGCAGTGGTGAAATTATCCCCTCTTTGGGCACTCCAATATAAATTTAGGGGTACTGTTCCTGGTTGCTGCTGACGAAAAACATATCCTTCAACTCTGGCGAAAGTGTATCTTGCTTCTTTCGCACTTCTAGCACCTACACTGGTTGCAGTGGTGAAATTATCCCCTCTTTGGGCACTCCAATATAGATTTAGAGGAACTGTTCCCGGCTTTTGCTTGCGAAAAACACATGCTTCAGTTCGTGCATAACTGTAACCAGCTTCCTCTGCACTATTTTTACCCTCTAAGGTAGCAGTTACAAAATTGTCTTCTCTCTGAGAACTCCAGTACAGTTCTAGTGGCACTAAAGGTTGAGTTTCCTGTGCTTTTACGCTTGCAGTCAAGCTAGTAAGTGAAGTAATAATTGCGATCGCTGCTATACTTGCACGATATAAGTTAAATTTCATAATTGCTCCGATTTACTGTTTGTCTGAATTGTGATTTTTAGTTTTTAAATACTTTGAGAAGATGTTGTAATTATTCAATTTCTCCAACAACCATAAAATTGCACAAAAATTCTAGGTCACTCTCATCCCCAATCTGAATGTTTTGAGCTACAAATGTGACCAAAGAAAAGCTCTCCACATCCTGGTAATCAATGTTCCAAAGTGCAAAAATTGTTCCAGAACCTTGCTTGCTGTGAACAGTAGCAGTGACAACAGGTTCGCTGATAAATCTCGGTAATCGAATCTGTGCTTGACGAACATGTTTAGCACTTTCGAGAAGAATCATTTTAGTTGTTCCAGATAAAGAAACGATGTTTTCCATCTGGATAATATATTGATAGTCATAGGTCATATATATTCCCGATCCTCTTTAAGTAGTGTGGGTTTAATTACAGCTTTGGGGTTCAGCTTTACTTGTCGCAACCTCAAAATCATCGCTAATTAACAGTATGTTCTTCTGTTTCATATCTGTAAATACATATAAAGTCAGTATTTTCACTGAGCTATTTTCACTAAAAAAATATTTGTATCTGAAAAATGTCAGCAAATGTCAGAAAATATCAGGTAAGACAAAAAATAGATATTTATTACACAAAAATATTTTAAAGTAGAATTATAAAAATTAATTGTCGTTTAGAGACTTCCAAAAAATAAAATATCCCAACTTAGGTACTATCAATTGTATCAATAATCTCAAGGGTGGGAAGACTCTACCCCTACCAATTCAAAATCCTAGAATGACTTGAAAACCATAAATATAATATTGAAAATATTTCATCATGACACTTTTAAATTACTACAAATTAGGAGGCAGTCTCGAATATCAGCACCCGACTTATGTTGTGCGAGAGGCTGATAATGAACTCTATGAAGGCTTGATAAATGGTGATTTGTGTTATGTTTTAAACTCGCGGCAAATGGGAAAGTCGAGCTTGCGAGTGCATATTATGAAACAAATTAAGGAAGAGGGAATAAAATGCGCTTCCGTCGATTTAACTCGAATTGGTAGTCATGTTACACCCAGTGAATGGTATGGAGGATTTGTTTCCGAGTTATTACGGGGTTTTGGTTTATCGAAAAAAGTGAATTTTGGAACTTGGTGGAGAGAACGCGAATTTTTACCACCAAAGCAACGCTTGAGTCAGTTAATTGATGATGTATTGCTAACAGAGTTTTCAGGTAAAATTATTATTTTTATTGATGAAATTGATAGTATTTTAAATATCAGTTTTAAAGATGATTTTTTTGCTTTTATCCGAGCTTGTTACAATCAACGAGCCGATAATCCAGAATACCAGCGTTTGAGTTTTTGTTTACTTGGGGTAGCAACTCCCTCCGATTTAATTGCCGATAAAAACCGTACACCCTTCAATATTGGTCGAGCGATCGCATTAACTGGCTTTAGATTAAATGAAGTTGAAGTTTTAGGTCGAGGTTTGTCAGGGATAGTTGCTCGACCGAGGATCATCCTCGAAGAAGTTTTATACTGGACTGGGGGGCAGCCATTTTTAACCCAGAAACTTTGTCAACTAATTTGTATTTCTTCAGATTTATTCCCAGAAGGGCAAGAACGGGAATCTGTGGAAAGATTGGTACAAACGCAAATAATCCAAAATTGGGAAGCACAGGACGAACCAGAGCATTTACGAACTATACGCGATCGCTTAACTCGAATTTCCGAGAATCAAGCTGGAAGATTGCTGGGACTATATCAACAAATTTTACAAGCTGGAGAAATACCCGCTACCGATAGTCCCGAACAAACCCAATTACGTTTAACCGGATTAGTTGTCAAACAGACAGATAAACTGCAAGTATACAATCGCATCTATGCAGAAATATTTAACCTCGCTTGGGTAGATCGAGCATTAGAAAATATTCGTCCCTATAACCAAGCTTTCAACGCTTGGGTGAATTCTGATTTTACTGATGAGTCGCGTTTACTGCGAGGACAAAGTTTGCAAGATGCACGAAACTGGTCAGCAAATAAAGGTTTGAGTGATTTGGATCGAAGATTTTTAGATGCGAGTCAGGAATTAGAAAAGCGGGGTATCCAGCGGAAGTTACAAGTAGAAGCGGAAGCAACGCAAATATTATCTCAAGCAAACGATGTTTTATCTGTTGCCAATCATAAAGCTAAACGGAGAATTCAGATTGGAGGTGGGGTGTTAGCATTCGTAATAATTATAGCGATTTTTGTGGGGATTTGGGCAAATAAAATGCTCCAGGAAATACAACTAGAGAAAACAAAATCCTTGAGTATTTCTGCAAATGCCTTATTAAATTCAGATCGAGAACTTGAAGCTTTAGTTGTTGCATTACGAGCAGCAAAACAATTAAAATCATTAATTCACGTAGATACCAATACTCAAGAATCAGTTAGATTAGCATTGGAACGTACTATTTTCAAAATTAAAGAAAAAAATATTTTTGAAAGACATAATGATGCCGTCAGGAGTGTAGCTTTTAGTCCAGATGGTCAAATGATTGCTACTGCTAGTGAGGATAATACGGTTAGACTTTGGAACATTGCTGGTAAAGAAATCCAAAAAATCACAGTCAAAAATCAAATTTTCCGCAATGTAATTTTTAGTTCGGATAGCAAAAAAGTGGCTGCGATCGACTCACAGAATAATGTCACGGTTTGGAATGTTAAAGGACAAAAAATAGTCTCCTTTGCAGGACAGAATGAAGAACAATTTATGAGTAGTATTTGCTTCAGTCCTAATGGTAAAGTAATTGTTACTTCCGGTCAAAAAAATACAGTCACACTTTGGCATATTGATAGTAAAAAAAATAAAACTCTTAATGGTCATAAAGAACCAGTTTGGGCTATTAGTTGCAGTCCCAACGGTACGAAAATAGTCACAGCAGACCGAAGTGGGACATTAATTATTTGGAGTGCAAATGGGGAACAAATCAAAACCTTTAAAGCTAGCAAAAAATCGATTTTTGGTGTTACTTTTAGTCCAGATAGTAAAACTATTGCCACAGCAGCAGCAGACACTACTGTTAAGCTGTGGGATTTGGATGGAAAAGAAATTATTCCCAAAGAACCTCGCAAACACGATAATTACGCAATTAGTGTCAATTTTAGCCCCGATGGAAAAGCGATCGCTTCTACCAGCGCTGATAACACGATTAAATTATGGAGTATAGATGGTAGACAATTAAAAACCTTGAAAGGGCATAAATTTTCTGTTTTCAGTGCTAGCTTTAGTCCTGACAATAAAGCGATCGCTTCTGCAAGTGGTGATAATACAGTTAAACTTTGGGATATTCACAATACAGAGCCTAAAACCTTAATTGAACACCGAGATTCTCTCTGGAGTATAAGTGCAAGTCCCGATGGTAAAACTATCGCTTCTGCTGGAGACGATAATACAGTGAAACTTTGGAATATTGATGGTCAACTGATTAAATCGATCGATACCAATATTAATAACCAATGGAATCGCATTTGGTCTCTCAACTTTAGCCTCAATGGGCAAACTATTGCAACTGCAAATACCGACAATACTATTAGAATTTGGAATTTGAATGGTGAAAATATCAAAACTTTTACGGGACATAAAGACCAAGTAGTTGATATTAGTTATAGTCCAGATAATCAAACTTTAGCTAGTGCGAGTTTTGATGGTACTATCAAACTTTGGAATCAAGACGGTCGAGAACTTAGAACTTTTGCCGGGAATGCAGGTAAAGTTCGCAGTGTCAACTTTAGTCCCGACGGTAAAATTATTGCCTCCGGTCATAATGATGGCACAATTAAACTTTGGAATTTACAGGGTCAAAATCTCAAAATTATTGAAGGACATATTAGCTATATTACAGATGCCAAGTTTAGTCCCGATGGTAAAATTATCGCTTCAGCAAGTCAAGATAAAACCATTAAACTTTGGAATTTAGATGGACAATTACTTAAAACTCTCCCATCTTCTTCGGAAAGTACACAAATGAAACGTCCTGCTAAAAATGGTCACATAGCTCAAGTTACCAAAATCAGCTTTAGCCCTGACGGTAAAATTATAGCTTCAGCCAGCGCTGATGCTACAATCCGACTTTGGCAAGTAACAGATGGGGAAGAAATTAGAACCATCGAGGGAGAGGGATATCCGATCTGGAATCTAATTTTTAGTCGAGATGGTCAAAAAATTATTTCCGTTGATGATAGAGGATTTGTGGAGCTTTGGCAAGCCGAAATCCTAGATTTAGAAAGGTTAAGAATCAGAGGTTGCAGTTGGTTGGGAGACTATCTTCAAAATAGTCCCTATGTAGATGAATCCGAACGAAATATTTGCAAATAAATACTAAATAAAAACCAAGAATACCTTATGGAACGTCGTGAATTTTTAAATTTGGCTGGATTTACTTGTGGTGCAACTTTATTATCTCCCTTTGAGGTTATTGCTAAACCATTCAATCCCCAAAAACCGATTCATCGCAATACTTTTTATACGAAAGGTAGGTTCTTATACGACTCTCTAGGAAACAAAATTGTTTTACGAGGAATTAATCTACCCTTACTAGATGATTGGAATTTTCCTCAAACCGATAAACTCACAGAATTAGCCAAGACGGGAGCTAACGCTGTTAGAATTCAATGGTATAAAAACTATGGTCAAGCCGATCGCCCTAGTTATTCAATTGCAGATTTGGATAAATTTCTGACTAGATGTAGAGCCAACCGTATCATTCCAATTGTATATTTGGCAGATTTAACCTGTAAATCCAATGTAAATTTACTAAATAGCGAGTTAATTCCCTGGTGGACATCCAAACCCGTTTTGAGTGTACTTAAGAAACATCAAAAGTATCTCATTATTAACCTTGCTAACGAATTGGGTGTTTATCGTTGGTCAAATAATCCCACAACTGCATTAAACTCATTTAAAGATGCTTACAAAAATGCGATCGCTAGAATCCGTCAACACTTACAAGTTCCCATTATGATTGACGCACCCGATTGCGGTACGTCAATTGAGGTGTTTACAAAGATCGGCAAGGAATTAATTAATAGCGATCGCTCGCGCAATCTTCTATTTAGCGGTCATGCTTATTGGGCTGGTTATAATGGTATCCCACACCTCAAAACCGCGATCGATGCTAATTTACCGATAGTTTTCGGTGAAATTGCTAATAAACAAGATGAAAACATTAATAATTCAACTTCATATTGCTATTACGACCTTGATGGTACTGGTAAAAACCATGCTCCCCAAAATAATTTTACCTATCAAAAATTGTTGCCGATTTTAAAACAGCAGCAAATCGGTTGGTTTGCTTGGAGTTGGTGGAAAGATAGATGTACAGAGCGACAGATGACAGAAAACGGAGATTTCTCAAACCTGACACCCTACGGAAATGATATTGTTAATAATCCTGTTTATGGATTGAAGGTGACAGCAAAGAAATCGAGCGCTTTTTGATTGATTTACAGCAATTTTTGAGCAAACTCGCCACAAAAATGATTGGAGAACGAATTCCATGATTGGTTTTAATGTTTCTATCTGTGGTACGTTTGATTGCAATTTGCTGTAAAGTTCTCATACTTAAAACATGGGGAGGTGTGGAATCGGGAGGATAAATAACATCAAACTGTATTTGACAAAAGTACGCGAAATAGATCGAGAGTAGATTTTAGGTTCAGTAGTGATGGTGCTTATTTCACAGCAATAAAGCTAAGTAGTCAAAATATTGATGCATTCTGATTATTTAGATGCTTTTAATCTCCGATAGGCAAATTTTGCCGTTCGGTAGATCATTACTAAATTGATTTTCACCGAAGTGCAATTATTGCACTTCGGTAGATTTTAGCTTCAACTTATTTCTAACGTTGACAGTTAAATTTTTGATAGTTGTAAATATGTCTTTGGAAATATGTCGTAAGCGTAAAAAGCCTTTTAGGCATCTTGATTCTAAACAAATTCCCGTAAATTAAGGGTATCTTTCAATCACAAATGTAATCATCTGCTAGTGTGGGAAATGAGCAACTGACTAGGGAACTTTAGTAACAAACTGAATCATCCAAGTATCGAATTACCAAGAAAAAAGACACGGTAGAAAGAGCAAAAATTAGCGCTTTTAACTCCGGTGTCGATGTATCCCAGCATTTTAACAACGTTGTCCAAATGGCGCAAATTGGAAGATTACAGGCTTTTCGAGAAGTGCTGAAAGGTTATTAAGTTATTTAGATATGCTTGCTACATTACAGCTATGAATGGCGAATCACGTAGCTTGCTTCTCACTCTGCTAGTACCGCGAATTGTTTATGATTTCGGAAGTTATAACAATGAGTAAACTTTTACATGACGGACAGCATTTACTCTACTCAACAGAGTTAGCAGTAAAAATCGGTAGGAATGAAGCTATTTGCTTGCAGCAGATACATTATTGGATGAGCATATCTGCAGGCAAAGTGATTGATGGGATTAAATGGTTTTGGAAGACATACCAGGAATGGTCAGAAGAACTGCAATTATCTGTTAGTACGGTCAGAAGAGTAATCAGAAACCTGAAAATGCTTGGGTTAATTGGCATCAACAGACTATCAGCCAAAACTTATTACCAAGCAAATTGGTACACGCTTAACCTTGAGGCTGTAGAAGCTCTTGTCCAAAATGAACACATCGATGCGATCGCGTTGGATAGTTCGATGTGTTCAAAATCAACAGATCATATCAAAGACTTCTCTTCAGAAGAGTTCTCTCCACAACAACACTTTGCTGATGTGGAAGAAAAAGAAGAAGTTGATTATGAGCCACCCCAGATTACTCACTGCGCTGGAGACATAAAAATTCTTGACTCGTTTAGCTCTGAAGATAGTAATGGGGGTCAATTTTCCGGCGGCGAAATTGAAGAAGAAAACGAAGTTGATACGACTTTGGGTAAACCGAATAAATCAGAAATTAGAGAAATTTGTACTGAGTTAAAAAGATTACGCATTAACCCAGACCCTTGTTTGGGGGTGATTAAGAAACATTGGGAGAATGTAGAGAGTGCGATCGCTCGTGTGAAAGAAGCGGTAAATGAGGGATGGTGCAACAATCCCACTGGACTATTTATCAACAGTTGTAAGAAGGGTGAAAAGCCCAAAAATACCTTAGATTCCGGAGTAAAAGCCTGGTTTGAATGGGCAAGAAAAGAGCGGATAGTGCTGGCGATGTCAGAAGGATTAGTTTATACACCAGACGGTAAAGTTGTAGAAATTGACAGAATAATGCAGCAATATCCAAAACCAATTTGCAATTCGTAATTAACTGCGAGCTGCGTAGCTTGCTTCCCATGCTGCGATAGCGGGTACTGAGAATTGCAAATCGAGATGACCGAAGAGGCGGAGGGGCAGGGAGCAGGGAGCAGGGGGAGCAATCCCTGTCCCGTTCGTGGAGCGTCTCGTAGAGAAGCCGTGAAGCGGAGCGGAACATGGGTATCAAGCCCCGCCCATAAGAGAGCGTTCTCGATTGGTCGGAGTACAAGCTCCTTCCAATCCTCCTCCCTGCTCCCCGCTCCCCTGCCTCTTATGTCCCCTCACGGGGGAAAGGATGTGAGATACCAGCATCCACTTCACGCTGGACATAGGAGATATCGAAAATGGAAAATACTCAAATCGTATTGAATACTCTCATCATTGTTTTAATGTTAGCTTTTGCAATATTAATCACTTATGATTTCTGTGTAGGTTTAGTGGATTTGTGGGATTGCCAAAGTCAAGGCTCAAATTCATTACCTTCCAAGCCAAACACAGAAATAAATAATACGCTTCCTTACCTTAAACCAGTAGCTAAATTTGTACCAGTAAATACAGTACGAACTAAGTATTTGATTATGAATACAGCTAACAATGTTGACATTGAATCACTTCAACAATTAATTCAAAAGTTACCGCAACCTCGTATTCGTACTGCTGCGCGAAGGTTGGGTATTGCAGACAGGGTTGATGGGAAATATCAAAAGTTAGCAGTTTTGAGAACACAAATCGAAGCCAAGTTAAAAACCCAACCCCAACAGGTGGAAAGGATATTGAATGAAATTAAAGTACCTGCGAACTAAGCAAATTCCCTAAAAATGAATACAAGTAGACAGATTTTCAAGTAGTAATCTGTCTACTTCTTTCAAAGAAAATCCCCATCTTCTGTGGCTGATTTCGACTGGACTTTTAATTCTTCCCAATCTACAGAATTCCAATATTCTTCCATTTTTTCATCCCATTCCCGTGATAAACGTAGATACTCTTCTCTTTCTGCTTCCGCAACAGCACGTAATGATAAATCATCACAATGAATTGCACCTTCAGCAATCAAATCTCCAAGATTATCAGTGTCCCAAACCGAAGTTTGTAATACCGTTGGTTTTAATCCATCCATAATTTTATCTCTTAATAGTACATAAATACCAGTTAATGTAAATTATATCAATATTTAATGAAATAGATTTGATTTACGTCATTAGTGATAGATAAATTATTTACTAAGGGCTTACTTAACATCAACGAACTAATCAATAAATTGGGAGATGAAATTATGAATTGAATCATTGTTTATGGCAATTACCCTCGAACACTTCTGCACTAAAACGGGTAAACCAATCATCGCTAATGGTGAGCCAGTTATAGAAAAAATCGAACACTGTCTAGCAGAATATTTTGCTCCCAACGCCACGTTTAAATTGGGAGTTGTATATCAGGGATTGACGACAGAAGAAGATTTGAAGCAATTTATACCCCAAGGATTGAGCTTGGAATTTTCAGCCGATCGCCGCTTCTATTTTATGGATGAAGGGTTGCGAGAAAAGCTTTTTGACCAAGCTCACTTTGGTGCTGCATACGGCTCAAATTTGTTTACACCTTGCAAAAGCTTCTCGGAACGGGAAAATTTACGAGTTTTGGTAGTGGATGCAAACACCGGAGAGAATGGTGGGGTGATGCCTAATTATGATGCGATCGCACTTGTTGGTGACGGTGATGGGAAAATAGATGTAAGGCTTCATGCATCATTAGGAAATCAAGAATCAACGCCATTTCAAACCCGTTTTGGTATTAAACAAAGACGTGCCAGGTTAGATGTAGATGAGGAAAATCAACCACTTGTTAAAACTTGGCAATTGGGAAAAGGTACATTCGCTCCACGGGATTTAAGCGAGATAGGGAATGGTTATGATTTAATTATTTCCTCCGATCAACTTAAGGGACGAACTGTGGGGGAGCGGGAGCGCGAGGAATTGGGAGAGCGTGGGAAAATTGGATCGATAAAAACAGGTAATGCAGTTGAGAAATATTCCTTACCTGTAAACTCCCCCACTCCCCCCATCCTCCGCTCTCCTGCTCCTCTTCAACCGGGGGAATACATTATGACAATGGGGATTGGGAATAAAACTGATGCTTATTACGGTATCACTTCAACTGGCGCTCAATTTTGGAATTCTTTTCCTGAAGGTGTTAAAAATGATGTTCTTCCCCTATTAGAAAGACGTTTAGAAGAACTTAGAGATATTGCCGATGACCCTCGAAAAATTGCTCAAGATTATGTTAACGCAATGGATGCTCGATTTAAGCATCAGATACAATCTCTGATGGAAAATGAGGATTTGATTGATTTTGACAACTTGGATTTGGGAGATATTGAAAATCAAATTGATGAGATGTTTTCATCAAGTAATAGTGAGCATAATTTAATTTATCGAATTTTGAGAGCAGATTTAGAAGGTCATTATCAATTATTAGAGCATCCCAAAATTATAGATAAACTTCAGGAATATTTGCGCGAGCAATATATGGATTGTGCCACGGGGAGGTTTATTAAATTTGACTCAGCGATGGCACAAACTTGTCATGATTTAGCAACGAATGAGGTTTGTTATCCTAAATTTCCTGACGGTGCAGAGTTGATTGTTTATCGTGGTCCCACTGCGAATTCTAACACCGTAGATGTTTATATCAATCGCCATTTACCAAACGAACCTCATGACATTGGTACAATCAAATTGTCACCCCAGGGATTAAAGCATTCGCTGTCCGATTGCGACGGGGATAGGATGGCGATCGCACTCTCATCTCAATTCCCCCACACCGCAACCGAGATTAAGCAAAAACAAATTCAAGAAAATCGTTATGCGGAGATTATTAAACCAGAGAAGCAAGCCTATACAGGTTCTTTTGAACAAATTGCGTTAGATGCGATGGAAAACAAAATTGGTTTGGTTGCCAATTTATGTATGAAGGGAATTGCGCTGGAAAATGAGTGTGTCTCAATTCCAGATGGGGAAGCAGGGAAATTTATTCGGAATATTTCCTGTGCTGCGGTAGAAATGTTAAAAGCCGAAAATCAGGGTTTTGGTCAAATTAAGTATCCCGAAAATCTGCGATCGCATATCGTCGAACTTGCACAATTATGTCCTCCTACGAATCGAGAGCAAAATCAAAACTATACAATTCCAGAATTAGGTATTAAAAATTTATTAGAAAAAATAGGTAAGTTTTACCACGATGTTGCGGGAACCTTGGGAGGACAGCTACAAATCGAGGTTGACCGAGGAAAAAGTGCTAATCGTTCCAATCCAGAGGTTGTTAATGCTTGCAATACTATTATTAAAAGCTTTGATGTTGCACCTTGGGTTGAAGAGAGAAAATCGGCAGATGTGTATACCAAAAGAGATATAAACAGCAAAGGTCATGGTGCGATTGATATGATGGCAAGGATGACCAACAATGCTTTTACTGAAAATGCAATAACCGCACGATCGACTCAACAATTTCAGGATTTATTCAAAGGAGTTGAGTTTACAGCCACTCAAAAAGCAAGCGCAGTCCAAATCAAGAAAATATATGATTCGTTAATTCATCGAGCGATCGCAATCGGTCGGGAAGCCGAACAATCTCCAGGTTTAAAGATTGTCGCTACCAATTCTCAAGGTCAGCAAATTGAAATTGTTGGTTTAGCTGAGAAAAAGCATCCTAATATTTTTGATGACAGAAAACTCGATATTACGCTTGTTGAGAATAAAAGTCCCTACAGTAAAAGTCAGAATAAATGGATTGCGATCGCTCCTGTATTTGATGAAGAGGGAAAGCCGAAGTTAAAAAGTAATGGTCAGCAGCAAAGTAAGCATTTAGGATATATTTCAGAAGCTTGTTTACAGCAATTTCATGGTAGTCTAAAGCAATTTTCTGAGTTTAGAAACCTGACGAAAGAAGCTATACCGGGATTTGCACCAAGTCAAGTTAAGGCAGCTTTTACACAAGTAAGGGAGTATGCGATCACTGCTAGAGAAAGTATCCCCGATTTAGAAAAAGAAGCAGTTGCAGCAGCGATGTGGCAAGCTTCCACCGCAAGTAAGGAAGATGTAGAGCGAGGTTTTAAGAAAACATCGGCTGCTTTTGCCATATTTGGGGAGGAATTAGTTGGAAGACTCGATAAACTACAATTTACCGAATTTGCAGTCGTGGGAACCCACAAACCTAGTAACGAGCATTTGGGACGTAAATGGGTGGGAGAAAAAGTTGAGTGTCACGTAGAACAATTGCCTGACCCTGCAAATCCAGACCAGAATAAACGCTGGTTGGTGGCTGAAAATAAGAAATTGGGAGTATTTCGCAGTGAATCAGCACAGTTGCCAATCGGTACATCTTTTACCGCAGAAATTACTTCTCCACCTAGCGCATCGGTAATTATTACGAGTACCCAAGGAAATCAATTAAAAGTCGGACAGTTGAAAAAATATGCTTTTCCAGAAAGAGAATGGAAAGGGGAAGATGGGGTAATTATAATTAAAATTGCTGAGAATGTTAAAGCGAGCGCACCTCTTGTTTTTATTGACGATAAACCCTTGGGTGTAATTGATAAGGAATCTTTTAAATTATTGAGTGAAAGGTTAAATGCAAGGGGTATTAAAATTGATGGATTTAAGTTTCAAGGAGTATTAGAACCAGCACCAGTGACTATCGCCAATATTAAAGTTGACCCGGAAACGATTCGATATCCTCAAGTTTGGACTAAGGAAGAAGTTTTGGTTAGAGAAAAGAAAATTAAGGCTAATGAGGAATTGAGCGATCGCATTAAAGCACCTGTGTCACCAATCGAACCAGTTCAGCGAGAGAAGTGGGAAAAACAGATGTTAAAGCAGGCGATCGCGTGTTTGAAAGAGAATCCTGCAAATACTGGTGAGGAAATGCAAACAGCGACTTTTGGGGACGGGAAGTATCGAGCGATCTATCACGAACCGTCGGAGATGTTGCGGGTTGTTGATGAGGTTGGTAATCGTGGAACTTTGTACAAACTACGGAGAGAGGAAGCTGTACAGGTATGTAAATTTACATACGAGGAGAAGCGAGATTTTGAAATATTAACGGTGGAATCAAGTCAAAAATTTGTCAAACCAGCATCAACAAATTTTCAGAGGGAGTAAGTAGTTAAACACAATTAATTACACAGTATTAAGGCATGAAACCCTTGTCCAAACTAGATCCTTGTGTGTAAATAATTCTGCGCGATTACTTAATTGAAACTTTTATTGCGATCGCTAGCCCAGTTCCGCAGCACAAACCTAATCTGACTGGGCTTTATAGCGATTTTTTAGTTTCCTGTTCCGCAGTAGCAAAAGTAAGTCTTCAGCGATTAAATATCACTGGTTAAAATAAATCGCCAGTCGCTATTATCCATCCCATGACTAACAATACTTGCAGTGGCGTTAGGGAAAATCGCTTTCTGAGCGAGTATTCTCGTAAATTCGTCACTACTAGGTATACAGAACATATGAGTATAGCCTGGTATCACTTCCGACATCCCTTTATGAGCATTTGCTGCCCATTGAACATGAGCAAGAGGCAATATATTATTCGTACTTAGCAATCGCAAGTCTTTGATTCCTTGGAGTGATAGGTAAGAAATATCTCCTTGGTATTCTTTGATTAAGGGGGCAATGCTATTCATTGTTGTGGCATCAAGGCTGTAAATTCCTAACTGGCTAGATGCTGTAAATTTTACTAATGAGTACCTTTCTAAAATTTGTACTAAACGGTTGGTGCTACCATCACCAGGATTCATCGAAATCAGATAACCACTAGCACATTCGCGAATTCCATCATAAATAGCTTGGCTAAGAATTCTTAGGGATAAGTGTCTTTTTTGGTAGTTTGGATGAACTTTTAAATCACAAAGATACCAGGCTTCTTTGGGGAAAGAGCCTTGTTGGTAGGGAATTTGTCGCAATACACCAGCCCCAACTGCCGCAATATTTTCGTTATCGCACATCGCATAATAATTAACTTTACCAAGACGGTCGAAAAAAGCAAAATAATCGCTGCCGTGGTCAATTTGAAAAAAATCATCGCCTAAAGGATATGTGGCAGTTTTTTCGATGGCAACAATTCCTGGTTGATACAAGTGCCGTTCTTGGTTCGTTATCCGGTGAAATCTCATTATCTTTTCCACCCAACGACAACTTCACGATAGAAAAATGAACTGTCTGACTCCAAAAGTTCGCGGCTGAAATTTTCATCAACGAAAATATGTGCAGCCATCAGTGATGCTAAATGATGGTCGCCGTTAAGTCGTCTGCCAATCAATGCACCACCGGGTTTCAAAACATGCACTGCTTGAAGTAGCATATTATCTAGGTCTTGAGGCGGCATCCAGTCGGAAATATTAGAAAATTGGATCAGGTCAAAGGGTTTATCAGCACCCAACTCGATCATTTTTTCGACAAAAGTGCCTTGATGCAATTTTAATCGCTCGGTTCCAAGTTGCCGAATCGAAGTTTGGACTAATGGTTGTAGGTAAAGCGGAACTCCATCAATTTCGTCTGTGTAAGCATCGCACCATACTTGTGTGATGAAATAGTTTTTTGTGGAAACAAATTTTTGGAGTGAATGAGCAAAAACATCCGCAAAATGTTCACCAAAGCTTCGATCCATCGAGTAATTAACAGCAGCCTCCCCAAAAATAACTGCAAGTTTATCACGTTCAAATACATTCTCAAAAAGTGAGCGCCATTGAGGACTTTCAATTGCCTCTTGGGTTTTGTTGAGTGGGTCAAAACCAATCTCAGTAAAGCTTGCTGACAATTCACGAAATAATTGTTCAAATTTACCAACTCGGTTGATGCCAAAAGCGATTTGCTGCTCCCGTGCATCCCAGTAATTTCTGGTTGAAGTTGGTAGTTTAGATGCAATCTTTTTATATAACTTGATTCGTTCGGCTTCAGAAGTTGCTTTGTTTGCCCCAATTAAGTCTAATTGGGCTGCGATTGGTAAATTTAATAATGCTTGTCGTCGTAATTCAACTAAATGAATTTGTGCCGGATTCAAGTCAACGGCTGCGATTTCTGCCACTTCCGAAATCGAAAGTAAACTTAGTACCGTACAGCCTCCTGATGCAATTAGCAACAATCGTAACGGATGGTTTTGAGTTTGAGCTAATTGCTTGATAACTCGCATTTCGATAGTTGGATCTTCACGAACTTGAGAAAATGCGATATCAGAGGGTGGGGCATAAATCACTGTAAAGTCTCCAAAAATAGTAAGCACCGAGAACAAGGGCTTGGGCAACATGCGATCGCGTTGTTGTTTCTCCCCAAGCTGGGTTTGCCATGTTCAACAAATCTCTAGCATGTTCGGTATCAAGTTTTTCGTGATTTTTGTAATGGGACTGGCTACCAGGAATTGCCCAATTTCGTTCGCTGATAATGCGGGCGATATTTGCACTAATTCCCACATACAAGTATTCAATTATGCCTAACATCGCGGCTCCGGCTTCGGGACTTTGAGTTAAACAAAAAGATAAAATTGATTGGTTGAAAGCCAAAACTGAGGTTGAACAGGGTGTATTTAACTCAACTTCATTTGCTCCCAAAGCTTGTAAATATTCCTGAAAGGTAAATTTATGGGAACGTAGAGTATTTCCGTAGCCATGTTCTTCGGCGATATTCGCAAATATTAATAGTCGCGCTTCCAGGGTGGGAATGCGTGCGAGAACGGCAGCTAATGCTTGGGGAAAGAACTCTACTGCATAGCGAAATGGTAATTGGCTGTTCAGAAAATCATCGCGCTTAGTTACGGAATCATCGCTCCAGATAAAGTAGGGATGCTGGCAAAAATTATAAGTTGTCGCCACTTGTGCCACAGCCATTTCTAAAGTTGGTAATTCTATTAATTCTGCCCAAGATAATTCTGGTGTTTTTGCGTTCGCAATTTGCTTTGGTTTCAATATTTGCATAATATATATATTCAATTTTTTTTAGATAAAGCTATTTTTTTATAACAACACTTCCAACAGGGGATTTCCTGAAGCTAGCGAGAACAAAATCGCATACAAATGATAGATATGAAGGAATGAATGGTGCCTGAAGTGAGATGAGTTCATCCTTGAGTTCTTGATGCAATTTCGGTAAATTATACCAGGGTACACCAGGGTATAAATGATGTTCGAGATGATAATTCTCGTTACACATAAAAAAACGTGTTACTGCATTGGTTGTAATCGTTCGCGTGCCGAGAATTGGGTCGAATTCATGTTCTAACAACGTATGCTGACTCATACCACGAATATTTACCATTGTATTAATAAACATCATTGGTATTAACCAGCCAGAAATAAGTAAATCCCTCTCAATCGGAGAAAGAATTAATGCTGTAGTCACAATTCCCAACAATACAACTTCAATCACAATCCAAATCTTGTCTGCGGCATTGCCTTGACGAAATCCTAAAATTGGAATTACAACTAAATAAACTGGATAACCAATAATTAAGCGTCCCCAGTGCATTAAAAATTGCAACCAATTCCACTTCGTATAATTACTGTAATGGTCTGGGTCGCCTTTTAAGCCCAGATGTTGATGATGTTGGAGATGTAAAACTTTATAAGCTGAGTAATTTTGTCCAACAGGTAAAGCACAAATAATACTAATAATGCGATTCCAATGGGGGTTTTGGTGAAGAACTCCATGCACTCCCTCGTGGGTAAATAAACTAATGCCATGTAATGAAGCTGCTGCCACTACATACAAGGGTAAACAAGCAAGGTAGTACCAATTACTTGTAATTGTTTGGGATAGTAAAAAAGCAGCATCAGCAGCTACAACGTACAAAGTGAGAAATATCAATATGCGCCAGTTATGACTGTGGCTGACATTAGTATGTAATTCCTTGAGTATTTTAGGGTTAACCAGTGGCTTTTCCCACTGGTAAGTGCTATTTTTCATTTTATGTATTATTTTATTATTAGATATTGTTTAGCACTACTAATGCATCGACTTCTACGGGGCTATTACCTCGCTTGTTACTTCTAAGGATAGTTGCGGCAAATCACGAATGTAAGGGTTTACTGTGCAACTTTTTTAACTGGATGTTTGCGATAAATTCCGTAGTTACGGCTATTAGGAACGCACTTATTAGGGATGTTAGGACGGAGCGCGAAGCTTGCGCGACATAATTCGTTCGCCCATCATCATCTCAGGTTTGCAGCATCAAATCCTTTATCCACAAGCTTTATATTGTTACTGAGTGATAAAAAACCCCTAGTTGTGATAAGTAGGGGTTTTTATCATCTTAAGGCAATTAGCACGTTTTCTTATCGGCTTGCAGTTAGTAGTTTTTATCCGCAATTTCGACACCAAGTTTCTATCAAATTTTTCAACTGCTCCGTTACAAGGTACAACCAAATATCTCGCATCGTACCATTGCACAAACGTCTTTCCTGTTTGCGAACTAACTGGTGTGTTTCGGCATAGCGCGACACAAATTTACCTAGCTGAGTGCGTAAGCTTAAATCGCGTGGAATATGGCTGTAACCAATTGATTCAGCTATCTCTGCTACTCCTTGCCAGCGTTCTGTTTGTGCAGATAATTGTGGTTGTATCCCAAATATTTGATTGCTTACTAAATCTTGAACCGCTTGATTAATTCTTGGATTAGTCGTATCAATACCAATCACAGAGAGCGCGTTCACAAAATTAACCAAACGAATATCTGTTGGTGGAAGTGGAAGAATGTTTTGGGGTTGCGGAATCTCATATTTCCCTGTCTTACGAATGCTGGGTAGTACTTCATGAAGTACCCATCTTTGAAAACGTTTTGCCACGGGCTTGCGCGACTTAAAAATCAAGCGATAAAGCCCAGGCTCAGTCACAGTCAGCATTTGCTGTTCCCCTCCAAGGGTCTGTATACTATATAGACCCTTTTCGTCTTCGTCGTAATCTCGCAAAATATTCCAAGCCTGCCCGTTTTCAAGTACATCGCAAACGTCTTGAGCTATCCATTCGGGGCAGTCTTCAGTCCCTACAAACCGAACTTGTTTTGACTCAAATTCAAAAACCGATAAACTAGACATCGTGCATTACCTCTGATAATGTACTGCCCGTGGATTGAATTTCACCGGACGCTTAACCAAATACTCAAGCAATAACTCAGGTTCGCAACATGAAATCCATACCTAATAAGCTTTATAGCCAATTCTAATAGTTCTAGGTTCGCACTCACGTCAGGCTATGCGGATTAATTCAACAAACCGTAACGCAAAGCATGAACCGCAGCTTGGGTACGGTCTTCTGCACCAACTTTAATGAGAATATTCCGAACATGGGCTTTCACAGTTCCCAGAGTGATATACAATTTTGTTGCAATTGATGCATTCCTATTCCCATCAACAATCAACTGCAATATCTCTAATTCCCTCTCAGTTAACGTGTATAAATCTTCCATTTCTTCATCAAGATAATTATCCGAGTAATGGGAGTTATATCTATCGAAATTTTTCTTGACTTGTTCGAGTAAAAAATGTGCGATCGCAGGGTCAATCCAAGTGTGACCACAATAGGTCAGATGTATAACTTCGATAAGTTTCTCGAAGCCAATATCCTTCATACAGTAAGAATTTACACCCGCAGCAAATGCTGTTAATACGGTTTCTTTACTATCACGTAGAGTTAAAATGATAACTTTTATTTCTGGATGACTTTGTTTAATTTCCTGCGTTATTTGAATTCCATCTTTATCGGGTAAACCAATATCGATAATGGCAATATCAGGTTGTAATTTATTTAATAGATGTAATCCATCTGTTCCATTAGTTGCTTCTCCCACAATTAAAATGTTGTCATCTCGCTTGAGTATTGTTCTAATGCCGATAAGAGAAAGTTCATGGTCTTCAATAAGAACCACACGAATTTTATCCATATTTTGAGAGTCGGATTGTTGAAATTTTACGAGTGAATTATTTTCCGTTTCTATCACAGTGTTGTAGCTGTTGGAGTGGCTATCAAAATTGATTTCTGTCATTTCATTTTTTCTCCAAGATTGAATTGGGAGGGAGAGATGGGGAGAGAGAGAGTGAGGGAGGAAATTGGGAATTGGGAATTGGGAGTGAGAGAGGAAGGAAATTAAAAATATAAGTTGCTGTTGCTTCTTATTTTCCTCGCTCTCTCACTCCTGCACTCCTTCCCTCCTTTATTAAGGTGGTTTAACTCGCAATAAGCAATAATCACTTTGACCAGTAATATGTTGTCTTTTCTCTTTGGTCACTACAGCCCTTTGTTCCGAATTTTTGGTACAGTTTAAATTGCTCAAACTCTCAGAATTCCAAGTCAGAATATTCCACGCTAACTTCCCGCGATCGCTTTTTAACCACCGCAAGTTTTCCACCTCCGCAACTGTCAGTAACTTCGGTTTCGCTTTTACATATCCCCCATCTAACCAAACAGGAACGGATAATCCAGCCAAAACACCAAATGCGATCGCAACCACTAACAATCCCATCGCTGGTAACATTACCCCCAGACGACTGCGCTCTTTTGACTCGCAATGTTGAATTAATCGGTCAACCATCTTGCGGATTTCCACCTCCTGACCACTTACAGCAGTACGTTTTGCCTTCTCCAAGTGGTCGTAAATTGCTTCTGACCAGCGTTTAAATAGGTTATCTAGCTCGTTAGGTTTATCCTCCAACAACACCTGAAGTTGACCAGTTGCCAGCATAATCAGGAATAATGGGTCACTCGTCGATAGACCATGTTCGACTGCTACTGCTAAAACCCGTCTTTGAAAATCTGCATCTTTTCCTTCCAGTAAGCGATTCAAATAACTTTCGTTTTTCACTTGTCGCAAACTATGTACCATATTCCATTCCTGTTTGTTGCTTAATTTCGGTTTTATCAACTTCTATTTCTTGTTCGCTATTTCTAATTCGTCGATAATCTTCCGTCTCTAATTGACTCAAAATCATCTCAATCTTGAGAGCATCAATATCATTCAACCCATGAATAACATCAGTATCGAAGGTTGCAGTGAAGATCGTATGTTCATCTTCAGAGTCACGCAACACAAAATAATTTTCTTCTGCATATACAGTCACAGTTCCAAAAGGTACAAATACAAATTCGTTAGTTTTTTGACTTTCGTACTCATTCATAACTCTTTCAGTTAAATTGATTTGAGCATCAAATAACCAAGATTAAGCAATTTACCATCTTCTGTAGCAAGAATATATAGTCTCCCCATATATTTCTCTTCATCACTGGTTATCACATTCCCATTAAAAGATTGATCCGTCAAATATAAAGGTTGAAGTTTATACTTCATAAAACTACCCTTTTTTATCTATTGATGATTTCAAAAGTTATTTTTTCTTTGCTTGCTTATCCTTTGCCCACAATTGAGTATTTTCAATCGCACAATTTGATTCTTCTAAAAATGTCGATAGTCGTTGCTGGGACATTATGGGCATTGTTTCTTCAATTTCTGGCGCATCAAATCGGAATTTCTTAGAATCGATGAAATATCTGTCTCCCGGATAGAGTAACGGGAAGTCAATTATTTTGAGAGTATTTTTGTGTTTATTCTTGAACTCTTGGTAGTTAATATCATCTTCTAGAAAACTCCAATCGTCGGTTTTAGCCAAATTCCTAACCAAGACATGGAGCATCTTATCTTTATACAAATTCATCGATTGATAAAGCAAATCGATAGATTCAAAACCCCCATCACAAACAAACCACTTACAAATATCCACACCATATTTATCTGCGACTTCTAACAAGCGTCCTCTACTTATCCAGTTATTGACTCTTGGAAATACGTTGGCAGGTAAATTCACAATAACGGGTTGTTTCCTGGCTAATTCAAAGATGATATCTGCTCTATCCCCTTTATTTACAGCTTCGCTAAATTCGGCATCAATCGCATAGTCATAAAACCTTTTAACATCTTGGTTAGTAATATCCGTATCAACTAAAGCATGTTCGAGCTTTTTAGCGATCGCATACTGCACCATTACACGAGCAAACAGCGACTTACCCACACCACCTTTTTCGCCATCGATTAAATGTATTCTCGCCATATTGTCTAATCAAAAGTTTCGCTATCTGTCGTCATTCCTGCTAAATTCCACATTTTCAAAGCGCTGTTATCTACTTCATTGTGAATATTTTGCAGAGGTAATTTAGCTTCTAAAGTTAATTGCTTTTCCAAGTGTGAGTGAGTTATTTCTGATAAACCAAATGCAGTACACAAAATCTGAGCAATAATAGCGGGGTCTACTTTTATTGCAATAGACACATAGCGAAGATGGTTTGCAATCGCATTCACTCCATCCAGAAATATCAACTCCAAGTTTTCGCGGGAACAGCTACCCTCGTTGTACAGTGCCAAAGGCATGTAATAAGCAGTCAGAGCAGTCATTATCAGCATGGTTTTAGTTTCAAATGGATGCAAATTCTGGTTTTGAATGTAACTCAGTAACTTCGCTTTATCTGAACTAATTAGTGTTTGATAACGCCATTCAAAATCCTTTTTCCTACCCATTTGCTGCTTCCTCCCTCCTTGCTGCTCTAACTTTGATACTGTGGTATACAGACAATGCCCATACATCAGCCAGACGACTACCCAGCCATTGTTCATTTAAGTTTGATGGAATTTCTACGCCTCCATGCCAAACTATAGGTGTTATTGGAAACACAGTATCTAGCTCTTCTCGTAAATAATCAGCTGTACCACCACAAATAATCACCTCGTCTAATTCGTTGCGTGATGGCAATACTTCCTTTAGCCAATTCGTGAGTGCGATCGCATATTCTGCTCTGGAGGAATGGACGGCAAGTATGATTTTCTCGATTTCTGTATTTCTATGATTACTGGAACTGCATAGATGATGGAAATGTTGGGGTTTAGGTTCGCTGCCAGCAGATATAATAGCTCTGATTAATTCCTCTGCTGCCAAACCAGACGTGCGATCGATGACTAAATCCAGCATCTTGGACATGCCCAAATTAGTAGTTTTTCCCCGATTCAAAATACCCCGCCGCGATATCATTACGGAGGCATTGCGATACCCTAACATCACTAAGGCGATAACTTTGCGCCGAATTGCTTCACCTGTGTTTTTACAATACATCGCATAGATTCCACCACCCTCTGGAAAGCACTCATAACCAATCAAATTCGCCTTTAGTTCTCCTGTTGGTGTCTCAAATTCAGCTAAAGCATCCCTGAGCATCGGTTTCAGCAACGCCGAATCTTCAAATTCTCCTGGTGGTAGCAGCAGCGCGATAGAAATGTCGAAGGAGTCGGGTAACTTGAATTTTTGCTTGATTGCCCACACAACAGCCAGGGTTTTGTACAAAGCCAGTTCATACTTGCGTGGTTTTAATCCAGGTGTGGCGTTGTATGTACTCCGTGCCAAGTATCCCACCGCTCGATAATCTTCACCAATTCCCACCCAAGCTGTGTTTTCTGGATATGCATTACCCAGATTGCGAGTTTGGAATGCCAGAGAGATTTTGGTTGCTTCGATAACAGAGGGTTCCATCCAAATAGCTGTTGGCTTGCCACCTCGGATTTGTGCGATTCCCTTAGTTCCGCTCCCACCAAAGTCAAGTGTTAAAGTCACTTCGGGGTGTACTTGCCTGTTTAATCTACCCATGAGTAATTGTCCTCAAGAATTAAGGAAGAAGACAGAGGGAAGAAGGAAGTAAAACAAATGATTAAGTAGCGAAGTTAAGTTACTACGTTAATAGGTTTTCCCATCGCTATAAATGTCTGTTACCTCTCAATACACTTGTGATCAATAAGGTAAGTTGAGTTTAGCGCTTCTTCCTTCTTACTTCTTTCTCCTTCCTTCGTAAAATTGCATCTATCTTAGGGTAGCAACGGGAAATACTTCGCAGGATATACCAAAAGTCGGTATTACTTCTATCACTATTGACGTAACTTGATTACTAGGGATTTAGTTGGGTAAAATTGTTTATCATCCAGCTAGTAGATGATTTTTCCCTGCATTTTCCCTTCTACTTGGTTCTGCGCTGCTAGTGCTTTATTGCGTGTTTTTCGGGGGAAGCAAGCAGTGATGGCATCCGTTTTTATTTTTGGGGAGAATATTTTTAGATTTTAATCGAGTTTATCCTGAGTTTCCCCTGGTTCTTTAATCAACTCATCCAAACTATCGGGAAATGTCCCCCGTGCCACCATCTTTGTAAACACTTGATAACAGTCATCTTTCGCTCCTTCTTTGCGGGGAAATCCTAACCACAAAATCACAATCGACTTTAATTTTGGGGTATCAAACGCTCGAAAAAATAACCGATATCTTTCCGGTAAACCCATTTTCTTTACTCGTCCATAGCGTTTTAATGCTCCCGTCAAAGCAAAATGACTTGCAAGAGGATCGGAAGGAATTTTGGTTTCGATGGCAATAGTAATTGCAGCGAATAACTTTACCGTTGCATGGGTTTTAAACTCGCTTTCTGGTAACTTTTTCCGCAGTTCGGAAACACGGTCAAATAATTCTTGATATTGAGTACCAAATAGTTGCGGGTGAAAATAAATCTCCCAATCATTACTGACAAACTTAGCCATCTGACAACGACTCGTCCTCTAATTCCACACCCTCAATTAATCTATGTGCAGCCTCGGACATCTCGGTTGTATAAGGTTGCAGGTTATTATTTTTCAATGCTTCCGTCGTGGCGAAATCGAGAAACAGGCGCATCATCAAGGAATCGTCTTCGTCTTCAGATTCCAGCGATTTGGGAATAATTTTGACTATTGCGGTATCGGGCGACAATACTTCTATCCAACCTGAAGCATTAGCAAACTGGGGATGTTCGCGGTAAAACTCTGCTGGTAAGCGAAATCCAGCAGAGTTACCAATTTTGGTGCTGCGAATATTGTAGGAGTTACTCATTATGTATATACGTGATGTACTTACATGATAGCGAAATTTTGAGGGAATACAATTTTTTTGTTGTTAAACGAATCAGCTAGATATAAATTGCTACGCTATAGTATCTTTTAAATCTTTCTTTTTCACCTGGTACAGTAGTGCTTGACTGGAAGCCATATCTACAATCAGTTTGTCAGAAATATGCCCAATGGTGGGATAGTTATACCCTCACAGATGTTGTGGGTACAAAACCCCATCAACACATAACAAAATCACTGTTGTTTGAGTTGCAAGCGATCGCACTTCAACCAGAAGCACCTCAACCAGAAAGGAAACTATTACCAGAAGCAAGGGAAGAAAGGGAAATATTAAACGTTCTGGAAGGTTTGTGGAAATATGCACCAGAACATGTGCTTTTAATTGGTCGTCTAGGCTCAGGTAAGTCTACAGCTTTGGTGCGATCGCTTTTAGAATCGGCGGAAGGGTTTGGGGACAAAGAAGATAAATCCGTCATTGCGAGTGAAGCGTTCGCGCAGCGTGTCGCTTTGCGACTCAGCGGAATGTAAAGCCTACGGCATACATGAAACGCGTAGCGTGTCTGAAAGACTCAGCAATCTCACCAACTCGCAGGAAAACCCAAATCCCCGTATTGGTGGAACTACGATATTGCGAAACTTCGATTTTCGATTTAATTATCCCCTTTCTCCACCGTCATCATCCTAGCTTAAATATCGACACCGAAACCATCAAAACATTATTGCGACAGGGGCAATTTTTACTCCTCATCGATGGTGTTAACGAATTACCATCACAAGAAGCGCGATCGCATTTACACAAATTTCGCCAAGATTACCAACAAACCATCCCAATGATATTCACGACGCGGGATTTGGGGGTAGGTGGAGATTTGGGAATTGACAAAAAGCTGGAAATGCAACCCCTGACGGAAACCCAGATGGGGGAATTTGTGCGGGGGTATCTGGGTGAAACTGGGGAACAGATGTTGCAACAGACTAAGACTTACGTCAGACAAGCTACGTCGCGCAAGCTTCGCTTGGTGGAGAACCAAAAAATAAGCTCTAAGCGCTGAAAATCATACCTGCTATTTTAATTTTTCTGTCAATGCGTAAGTCCTAGAAATTTACGATCGCCAAATCAAACAAGATATTCCCGTCACTGACGAATCAAAATAATCCTTATTGAGCAGCTTTAATCGCAGAGTTTTGTTTACGACAACGGAAGAAAGCAACTCCAGCTAAAGCTCCAACACTAAGAAGCATTCCGGGTTCGGGTACAGATTTAGATTCCCCTGTTCTCGCAATTAATTTAAAGTCAGGACCGTTAAAAGCTTTACCTTCAGAAATAACTCTAACCCCACTCAATGAGTTTACACCTAATTGTGCGAGACTAACTCCCCAATTACCTACATTTTGGGCACTACCAATTTCTGTGGTATCGATTTTAAAACCAGCACTAGTTTGACTACTGCGTAGCAATTTAAGAGAATTACCAATTAGTTTTCCAGTATTATCGAAACCTTGAATTAATAAGTCACTGTTCATTCCTCTCTCCCAGAAGAATAAACTATCAGTTCCTTGGGCATTACCAAAAATAGCATTTTTGAAAACTAAATCCATTTTAAAAATACCACTATCTTCAGTATCCACAATATTATTTAAATTATTATTACCCAGAAATTTTGCTAAATCATCTCTATTGGGGTCTTCAGAAGCGCTAATAGGAGCAGTGGCATTATCACCTCTATCTGTACTCGCAGCACCACTATTTGCATTGTTTGTTCTAGCTGTATTTGTTAATGCGATAACTTCTGAGACAAAAGTAAAATCGTTAAATGTTGTACCGTTTTGAGTAATAGACTGCAAGAGAATATCAGCTTTTGCATCTGTTTTTTGATTAACATTGGAAGTAAAACTTGCCGCTTGAGCAGAGCTAGAAGCTACAACAACTGAACCAATTACTAAACTGATGGAAGCGATTAAGTTTGTGAGTTTCATTCGTTATGTTCTCTGAGTTATACTAAGTTGTGAATAAATAGGCTTTCCGCCCCTGGATGAATCTATTGTGCGATACTTCAAATACATTAATAATGCGATTTATACTGATTTTTTTCTCAGCAAAACAAATTAATCAAGTGTACGATGGAATACTACAGCCAATGAGGGAATATCCGTGTATTGAATTAAATTTAAAATTAATAAACGATCGCAGATTAAAAAATTACATGTACTTAGGCAATGATTGTGAAATAAGCGTGAAGAAGGCGACCCAGACATAAAAGCGAATAAAAAGAAAGGGTTTAAGAACGACCACTCATCAGAAAAAGAACGAAAAACCCCAACAGAACATCATAAAAGAAGTGAAAACGAGACTATAAAATATAGATCAAGAAGAGATAGTTACATTGATAAATTACAGACTCGCGCATAGCATCACTCCGCAATAACCTTTTAATCAGTTCCTTGTTTAATACTAACCCAGCTAACACTGCTGTTGACGCAGCAATATTACTTTGCGATCGCGTGTCTTCAATTTATGCGATCGCATCTGCAACCCACTGTATAGCTATAAGTTTTGTATAAATGCGATGCCCTTGGCAACCATCTTTGTTCCGCTTTGCGGTTCCCGCTTTCTTTGGTATTGCACGTCA
Source organism: Calothrix sp. PCC 6303 (assembly GCF_000317435.1). Classification (NCBI taxonomy): domain Bacteria; kingdom Bacillati; phylum Cyanobacteriota; class Cyanophyceae; order Nostocales; family Calotrichaceae; genus Calothrix; species Calothrix sp. PCC 6303. Next base: position 2,642,095 of record NC_019751.1, on the reverse strand, counting down.
CTTATCACTATTGACAGTTGTCACCTAATCTAAAACCTTGCCAAGCTAAGAAATATTGCACCCACTCCTGAAAATGCCAGCCAAACAAAAACACCACACAGTTAGATTTGAAATGCTGCTAACACCCGAACTTGCAGAACATTGGGAAGCTTTAGCAGAATCTAACGGTATCAGCAAAGCAGAATTAGTTCGACGTAGAATGGCAGGATACCGCATCAAAAGTATTCCCCAAGTTAACTGGAAATGCTACTGGCAATTGCTAAAAATCAGCGAAAATATCGACCAAATTGCCAAAGCTCAAAATCTTGCTATTTCTCAAGGTTTAACCCCACCACCGATTAACTATATTTCCTTTGAGGAATTAAAAACAGAAATTTCGAGACTACGGTTGTGTTTACTTTTAGGAAGCCATGAAGAAACAACCAACGAACTCAAAAAAAAAGATAATTTGGAATAGTTAAGTTACTAAAGAAAAGCAGAGGACAGGAGGAACAAAATACCTTTTTGCCCTCTGTTTTGAAAAATCTTGTGGACAGGAACCATCCTGTTAGAGAAATTGTATAGTTGCTGATTTTCTCGCAAGGGTACTCACATCAATTGGAAGAGTTTGCAGAAACTCGAACGGGAATATTGAGCTTAGAAAGTGCCTCACTCAAATTCTCCAGATTTCTGGGATTACTATCCAATTGAGCCATCAACTCAATCAAACTTTGGGCTTTTTCCAAATTATCTCCATCCAAAATTTCGTCTATTACATTTCCCTGTAAAGCATTGATTACTTCCAGTGGGAAGGGGGGAATAATCAATGGTAAATCTGCTGAAATCTCATTTAAGGCTTTGCCTGTAGAAATCGCCAGGGGATAGTTGATTTGGTCAAAATCTCCACCGATTCCACCAGGGAAATTATTCGGTAAGAAAGTTCCCCGAATTTCTGGGTTGAGCAATACTTTAACTGGTGTTAGGCTTTGCGCTTGTCCCTCGATGGGTGGCAAACGCAATGTGACGAAGCCTCGTACCTCAAAATCAGGGTTTGCAGCCGCAAACAAATTTGTATTCGGTAGTAACTGGACAGAAGCTGTCTGTTTGGCTGGCAAGACGAAAGAACCAGCAAAAACTGTACTATTAGCCCCTCCAGAAAGGGGAATGCTAGTATTTGGTCCAGCAATATCGAAGAACAAACCAGCATTGTTAAATAAGGTTCGATCGGGGTCGCCTGCTGGATTGGGTTTACTGATATTGAATCGTATTCTAAAGGTTAAGTCTTTGGATTCTAAGTTCGTAACTGTTAAAAAGTATCCTTGCACAACACGTCGAGCCACATCTTGTGGTGCAGGTGGAGGTGCAATACGTTTTACAAGTAACTCGAAGGTTGAAATTTCCATCGTGAAGTCAGTCCTTTTGAAGTGGTTGTGTTATTTTTACTACACACGATTTTGGCTAACTTTCCAGAATATTGGTGGTACTCTCAAGGGTAATCTTCAAGTTATAAATTTCGACTCATGTAATGGTATTTCGGTACTATATTTGTCTACCATACTGAAAGTATCATGAATTCGGGGTGTTAATAATACTTATTCTGAATATCAATTACTGAAGAAGTAGATAACATGATTGGCAAGATTAAAAAAGGTAAAAGCTTTGCTGGACTGACAAAATATGTTCTCGAAAAAGAAGAAGCCTCGTTAATTTGTACGAACCTTGCAGGAGATACACCTCAAGATTTTTACCAACAACTCTCAGCAACTAAACAACTAAATCCTAGAGTGCGATCGCCCGTCAGTCACATCAGCATCAGTTTCCCTCCAAGCGAAAAACCAGACAAAGAACAACTTCAGGAAATAATTGAAGAAACACTTACTGAGATGGGATTTGAGAAGAGTTTATATTTCGCAGCATCCCACAATGACCGTAACCATTTTCACCTTCACATTGCCGCAAGTCGCATCAACATCGATGGTGAATGTGTCTCCGACTGGTATGACAAAAGACGTTTGGAGAAGGTTTTGAGAAATTTAGAATCCCAATTCAATTTGACCCCTGTACCTTGCTCCTGGGAAGTTGAGAGAACTGCACCATCTACCGGACAAAAGCGACGGATGATGAGGGAAAAGCGGGAGTTTGAATTGGGACTTCGGGATACAGAAGCAGAAAAAAGTGCGGTTGAGAAAATCCAGGATGCTATAGAAAATGTGATTCAACCGGGAATTACTATGACCAAATTTATTGAGAATTTGGAATTAGTAGGTGTCGAAACATCTCTCAAAATCAGCGATGAGGGTATAATTCAAGGTATTTCCTACTCCATTGATGATGTTACATTTCCAGGTAGGAAATTAGGTCGAAATAGCAAGGCTTGTACAATCGAAGGACTAGCAATGCGAGGTGTTGATTTCGATATGGAACGCAAGGTTACAACATTAACTCAACCCACAAATCGAGATAAAAAACAAGCTGAGGAAACATGGGAAACTGTACCAAATACTCCCCAGCACCAGAAGAAATCTCAAATCGAATTGGACTAATTTTAATTTCTCGATGTTAATACTCACTTTCCAAAAAAGACAGCATTCGCTCTTGTTTCGGTGTCAAACTTGACGGGTCATGTATTTTTCCCAATAGTTCCAATATTACTGCATGGATTGGTTCGTAATCTGAATTAACTTTATTGACAAGAGATTGGATGCGACCGCAATTCCGATTAGCTATCTCTTCTTCAGTTGCATCAATCCTTTCCAAATATTCTGGCTTCACCGTTGCTAAATTAGCTTTCCAAGTTTTCACACCACAGCTATGGGGATTTATTTCGTAAACAATGCACCAACACCCAGAAAATGGTTTCAAATCGGGGTCAGTCGATGGCAGAATTCGACATACTTCCCCAATGTGATATGGATTAGGAAGGGGATTTTTATCCTTAATTTGCTGAACTATATCCAATTTGTTTCGTTTCATACTGAGTAATTTTTGTACAGATTCTTGACCTTCTTCTTCTGCAACTTGGGCAAGCAGCAAAATATCCTTTCTCGTTAGTCCACTGTTACGAGTCAGTATAGAATGCTTGATCTCTTCGCCAAGCGATCGCGCTAAAGTATCTAACGCATCAGTAAATCGAGCATCATTCTTGATAGTACGAACACTGACTTTATACTGCTGTGCAAGCCTCTTTGCTGCATCTAACGTTATTAGATTTTCAGATTGCGCTAAATCTTCCCCGTCACTTTCTACCGAAGTGCAACTTTTGCACTTCGGAGAATTCTGCCTAAGATTATCTATGCGATCGCCCCTCAAATTAAGATAACGCTTACCCCGTAAGTAACTTGCAATTTCCGGCGTTATGTTGCGTCGTCCCAGTTGATGATTGGCAATCCAACTTAGAGCTGCTTCCCTATCCGTAATGTCGATCTCGACAATGTTGTAAGGAATTTGCTCTCGAATACATATTTCATAACGGTTATGTCCATCTAACAAAATATCCTCACCCTGCCAGACAATCAACGGGTCAAGACAACCAAACTCCTTTAAATTTGCCTCCAGTTGCAATTTTTCTTCAGATGATAGAGGAGGAATCAAATTTTTGAATTCAGCGTCAATTTGAAGTATCTGATTCATGGCTTCATAACTCCTCCTAATTTGTCATTTTTTAGCAACGGCGAATTAATAAGAGCATATTCGCTGTTAAAATTCTTGATAAATTCGCTTACATAGAAGAATTATTCAAATATTCATCTAGGTATTGTTGACCAATTATTGTCAGTGCATTACCCTTGCCGGATTCATTCAAAGATTTCCAAAAATCTAAAACTACTGACGTATAAACCATCTCTGTCACAGAACGATTCAGCATTTGGACTTTTATCACCTGAATATCCGTCTTTCGGATATATTCTTGAGCAGTATAAAGTGGTTTCTTCACAGAAGTTACCATCTGACGAGTTGTGATTGCAGTCTCTCCATTTTCTAATTTGTAAGCGATGACTCTGAATAATTTGCGCCTCAATTTAATTCGTTTAATGGCGATAATGATATCTTCATCTTGAGGAAATTCTTTAGAAAATAATGGATTATTTTTTGTCATTTTTCTTTGACGTGACAAATCCAGCATCATTGAGAATGATGGAAAATCACGCCCTCCAAATTTAGGGACAAAGTGATTAAATTGCAACAAAATCTCGCATCACAACATCCATCAGTTGCGTATGAGATTTTACCGCTTAGTATTCAAAATTTTCAGATGCACCGTGATAAAAAATACTTTGATTGCAAAGCGAATTTGGTATAGATGCCAAACTTTGGCGAGATTTGCCAGATATTTCTACCCATGATAAGCGATCAAAACAACTTGAACACATTCAAGTAATCAGATCATTCATAGGCTACTGATTACAACAGTTTATATTTATACAAATTTTGTCAATCTGAAATGTGTTAATTTACACTTCTATCTTTTTCAATGTATTAAATTCTATACTTACAGAAAAATCAAATTATTTTCTATGACAATATGTCTGAGATTTGCCAAAGTTAAAAATACCAATTAATAGACAATTTCTGGAGCTACAAATTTTTTTAGGAGAGAAAAAGAATTATATACTGATAACTATTTTCAATAAATATAGGTTTGAGAATAAAACTGAATTCAATTTTGTGTAGCGAAATTAACTACTGTGCTAGTTGAGAAAGTGACACACGCGATATTACTAAAAATTAATATTTATAAACTTCGTATATTTCGATGACTAGAATTAATTGCTTACTTGCTGTCTATTAACTGTATTTTAACAGGCAATAAAGCATAATCTGGAATTTTGTACTAATGATGATTAACAAATGAGAAGGCAGAAGGCAGAGGGCAGAAGGGGAACCCCATAAATAAATTTAGGGGTTTCAAACAAGGACACCTTTTTTTCTCGTACTAGGTATCTCGAAAAAAATCTTTTATTTGTTTTTCATAAATAAATTTAGGAGTTTTAAAAGAAAGTGGCAGCGAAAAGTTTGTGGGGATGGAAACCGTCCACAAAACTTTTCAAGACAGAAGGCAAGAAATGTATTTTATTCCTTCTGCCTCCTGCCCTCTGCCTTTCTTCGGTAAAAAAGAGATTTGAATTTACCAAGCAGGGTCAGAATTTGGATTAACTAATTCTATTTCTTCGCTTTTTTTACCTACAGATAAATCCTGTTCTCCAACTGTCAACAGTTGTTCTGCAATATATCTCCTCAAGTCAATTGATTCATCTAACTGGCTAAGATGAATTTGAGGAGAACGCATAATCAGCCTTGGACAAATCTGATTTTCCCAAAGTTCCTGACTAGTTGAGATTCGGCGGACATCTGATTTGGGAATGGGAATGGTGACAGGGTAAGGAATCGAACCTTCGCTTCCTGATGTATAACCAGGGTTAGTGATGACACACTTTCCTTGGGGGAAGCGCATTATCTCATCTGCGGTGAGAATTGGCATTGTTTGCAGGTTATCTGTCCAAGTAACGGTTCGTCCTTCCTTTGAATCACTGATGGATTTGTTTTTAACGATAAATTCCTTGTGTCCGTAGGATTGGGAGAATTTTTCGGCTGTTGAGTAATTTGCTGGGTTGTAGAGAATTTTCGTACTACAAGCACTTGCGATCGCAACACTCAAATTCTCCCCGTATGCGTTAGCCAACTGTTCCAATGACTGAACACCCAAAACAAAACAAGCACCGTTGCTTCTATATTCGTTAATCCACTGGGGTAAAGCTTTGAGATACAGTGACGGTAATTCGTCGATAAATATTCCCAATGGGTCTTTTCTGGGAGTGGATAAATTACTGACAATCGTCATGTGGAGTGCAGCAGCAAGTAATGGTCCGACAACATCGCGTCTGGGGTCATCTAATTTGAAAATCAGGATTTGCTTTCCCGATAGTTTGGTGGGGATAGTGCTTTTGCCGATGAAAGATGGGAGGAGCGATCGCTGCATAAATCCTGAAAATATCCCTACCGTGGTTGTGTCAATCGAAGCGATGGTTTTCTCGCTATCCTTGGCTTTGAGATATTGCTGGAAAGATGCTGCAACCCAACGAGAGACTCTACCTGCTTGCACTGCTGCGTGCAATTTGTTGATAAAGCCATCAGTTGATTGAATGCAGTAAACCATCGCTAAATCTGGGCAGTCGCTACCCTTCGCAAGTTGGATTAATGCTTTAGCTAATAAATCAGCTGCTTTGGAGAAAAATTCATCACTTTTACCACTACCACCAGCATTGGCATTTATGACCTGGGCAATTTGTGCTGCTGTCACCGCATCTTCTTGATTCTCCATAAAATCCAGGGGATTTATGACTTCACTATATGGTTCTCCCGGTGCAAATATCCACACTTTGTAGCCGTATCTGGCTGCGAGGGGTGCAAGCAGTTTCATTTGGTCGCCTTTCTTGTCGTAGACAATTAGGGGAAATTCCTGTGCCATGCAACTTTCAGCCATGCGATCGATTGTTCCGAAAGTTTTACCAGAACCAGGAGCGCCAAGAACCAGGGTAGAACGTTCAGCATGGGGAATCCAAACTGTGGGGGATGCTCCAAGCATGGTTTGAAATCTTGCACATGTATTTTTGAATCTGCCAGGAAACCAATAGTTGGGAGAACCACACCAAAAAGTCACTTTATTGTGTTTGCGATCGCGTATTTGTTTGAGAGCGAGATTGGTTGCTGCAAGCTTTTCCCCTCTCCCCACTACCCTTCCTGTGGAAATCTTACCTTTTTTAGCACCAGAAAATTGACTTAATAAAATTAGAAATACTAAAACTCCTATCATTGTCAATCCTTCGGGATTAGCGAAGTATTGAAATAATCCATTGATATCAAAGCTCGATTTTATCCCGTTCGATTTTTGTTCAGTTACGCTTCTATTCGTTGAAGAGAATGTAAATTGTTGATTCATTTTATGAGGTTTTCTTGAATCATTTTTTAACTGCTCAAGAGTAGAGTTGTAATGAGTATAAAAATTCCCAAACCTAAATTAAAGTAACCGACAAAGCGGATAAATTTTATCGATGGAGTGGAATCAGGTTTCATAAAAAAGTTGGTTTAATATTGATGGTTTAATTCCCTAGAAAAATAGGCGAATTAACTTTGTAGTTGAAAAATGGAACAGGACCGATAAAATATGGTGTTGCACCACAGGCATTTTTGAAGCGGAAGAATAAAGCAGTGTCAACGGTATCGTTTTTCTCATTGGGTTCCATCACCACAACTTTAAAAGCACTTCCATAAGGCAATCTTCCTGTTGGCTCTTTCCCTCCATTTACCGATTTCAAACAACCCCAACCACCTTCCACCTGTTGATGTTTACCACTAATCCAAGAACTTCCTTCAAATTTTCCTCTAATATTGCGTCCCGAATTTTCTAAGTTGTCAAGTTCGATATGAGGACATTTTTGTCCAGAGCAAGGGACAGAAAAACCAGCGACATCGGAACCGGAGACTGTTCGCTGGCGGCGTTTTTCGGCTGTACCCCAAATAAAATCAATTCGAGCAAAGGTGTTACCTGATTCTGTGAGGGGAAGGGGAAAGGAAGCTAGAGGTACAGCATTTAATCCTGGGATATCTTTAATTAGAGTATTTTGCCAACCTACGAGCTTTGATAACTGCACTGCATCAAGGTTGGGGATATCAGAAATTGTATAGGATGATAGGTTAATTTGATTGAGTTTGAGTTTACCTAGTTCTGGGTTTTGGGATAGTAAGTTAGAGAGTGAGGTGTTAGCATTTGTCTGGGGATATTTTGATTTGATTAGTAGTGCGATCGCAGGTATTTTGGCTGTAGTAGTTTCTCCCAAATTTGGCACAATTTCTGCTAATCGCTGGAGGTTTTGTTTTCCTAATAATGGGAATTTATCTAATGTAGAGGTATTGGGGGAATTAATCATATTAGCAATGTTGCTCAAACTAAATAATTGAGGCTTTAGAGCTTCATCGATATCACCTAAAGTCAAGTATTTATCTGGTGTGTCTCCTGCGTTCCATTGGCGAGAAAATCCGTTAATTTTGATTGAGCCACTTTTTTGGATTGTTGGCATTTGGCTAAATGAAATTCTCTGCCAGTCAGGTAGCAATATTTGTTTACCCACGTCATTTGATATTAAGCGAGTGGGTAAATTGGTTTGGCTTTGCGCTGGGAATGGTGAGTAAAGACTAGTGGTGGCAAAGAAAAGAGAAAAACAATTTAAGGTGATAAATCGACCAATTTTCATAAATCAATATTGAGAGATTTTATGAAAGATTATCAGTTACTCACCTTGATTTTTGTGCTTTCCCATTGACGTAAGATGACCTATGACAATAGTGATAATTTGAATTATTTCTCAATTGGATATTTGGATATTAAGACAAAAATGTAATGTCAAATCTTTTGAAAACCGCGATCGCCTATTTCGAGGGATTGACATTATAAATGTACTGACGATATCAAAAAATCCTCGAACAGCTTATCACAGATAGGCTGTTCGAGGAATCGTAGCTAATTTATGAGATTTTTAGGCTATACCTTTGGCTAAGAAAGGACTACCAGATCCGATCGCTTGTTGCTGGAGATCAAGGACTGAGGAAACAGATAATCCCGTCTCAACACCAGAAGTCATCAACCCAGCGAGAAGACTACGACCTGCGGCTCCATTTGAAACTGACATTCCTAAGCTTTCTGCGTCAACAAATGAGTTGCGGGTGATGGAACTAGCTTCTACCCACTTGAGGCTAGCAAGTAAATCTCCGCTGGAAGCAATACTAATATGGGTGGAAAACTCATTACCCTGCTGGTTTTGGGTGATTGATAGTTGATCGAAGCTCAAACCACCGATGAGACCGAGACGATCGTAGTTTTGGAATTGGTCAATTATGGTTGAACCAACACCAGCAACAAGAGCAAATAAATCACGACCGCTACCACCATAAATCAAGTTATCGCCAGTGCCTGCTGCAATTAAGTTGTTACCCTCTGCGGCATAAATGACATCATCTCCTGCACCTGTAAATATCCAGTCGCTGCCGGAACCCGCATAAATGGTATCGTTACCGGAACCTGTGCCAATCAAATTGTTGCCTTCTGCGGCGTAAACTAGGTTGCGACCATTGCCTGCGTTAATTAGATCGTTACTGGAGCCAGCATAAATGGTGTCATCTCCAAAGCCTGTGAAGATATCATTTAGACCTTCGCTGGCGTAAACTTGGTTGTTGCCATTGCCTGCGTTAATGATGTCACGGCTGGAGCCTGCGTAGATGATATCATCGCCAGAACCAGAAGTAACTTGATTAAAGCCTTCCCCAGCAAAGATTTTGTTTAGACCATCTCCGGCGTTGATAATGTCATGACCGGAGCCTGCATAGATGACATCATTGCCGGAACCTGCGGTAACGAAGTTATTTCCTTCGCCTGTGTAGAAGGTGTTGTTACCTTCTAAATCTGTGAGGGTGTCGTCACCAAGACCAGCATCGAGGGAATCATCTCCTAAACCACCTTCGAGGGTATCGTTACCAAGGTCGCCAACCAAGGTGTCTTTTCCAGAACCACCTCGGAGGATGTCGTTACCGTCACTGCCCCAGAGAGTATCTTCTCCAGCGCCACCATCCAAGGTATCATCCCCAGCCCGACCTTCGAGGGTGTCGTTACCTGCTAAACCAGTGAGGATGTTGTTGCTATTATCGCCAATGAGGAAGTCGTTGTAGGATGAACCTTCGAGGTTTTCAATTGAGATGAATTTATCGCCTGTTGCATCCCCTTGCCAACCTGTACCTTCAGCTAAACTAGCAGCAACACCGGAAGTAGCAGTGATGTAAGAGGCGGTGTCGTTACCAGTGCCACCGTCGAGGATATCAGAGAACCAGCCTGTACCTGTGCCACCAACGAGGTAATCGTTCCCAATACCACCAAAGATTTCATCATTGCCGTTTTCACCGAAGAGGCGATCGCTGCCTTCTTTGCCTTCAATAATATCGTTGCCATCGCCACCGAGAATTGTGTTAGCGTTGCTATCTCCGATGAGGCGATCGGCGAACTGAGAACCGATGACGTTTTCTATGTTATTGAGGGTGTCGAGTCCATTGATACCATCGAAAGCGAAGTTTTGGGAAAGGTCAACAGATACGCCAATGTTAGAACTGTTGAATGAGCGACGGTAGCTAACGGTATCAATGCCGTCACCACCATCGAGGATGTCATCGCCGCCATTGCCAATGAGCAGGTCATTGCCAGCTAAACCATTGAGGGTATTGCGAAGGGCATTGCCAATTAAAACATCATCGTAGTTAGAACCTGTGATGTTTTCCAGATTACGAAGAGTATCGGTATTGCCAAAACCATCGAAGGCTGTGCCTGCTGCGATGTTGAAGGTGGGTTCGAGGTCGAGCGGATAAGCTGTATTGCTGTAGCTTTGAGATTCCTCGATATTGACAATCACACTGTTAGGAGAACTGTCGTAGCGGGCAGTATCAATGTCTGCACCCCCATCAATTATGTCATTGCCTTCACCGCCATTGAGTTGATCGTTCCCTCCTCGACCACGTAGCACATCATCGCCACCAAGTCCACTGAAGGTATTGTCGTTTTCGTCTCCAAGCAGGGTATCACTAAATTCTGAGCCACCGATGCCTTCAATTTCTATAAGTACATCACCTTGTGCATCGCCACCAGATACGGTGCCAGTTGAGAGATCAATTGTAATTCCGGTAGTAGAAGTTGAGTAAGATGCAATATCAAAACCTGCGCCTCCAATCAGCGTGTCTTTTCCAGCACCTCCGTCGAGGATATCATTTCCGCCTCGTCCGTTCAATACATTGACTTTGTCATCTCCAGTAAGTGTGTCGCCAAAATCTGAGCCTAAAATATTTTCAATGTTGTTCAGCTTGTCAGCATCTGCAAATCCCCCAGAGGCCTCTTCTTTCTTCAGATTGACTTCAACTCCTAATGTTGATTTGACATACGAAACTGTATCAATTCCACCACGTCCATCTAGTTGATTGGAGTCTGCATTACTAATGAAAACGTCATTGAATTCTGAACCATCTAAATTCTCAATACTTTGCAATGTATCGCCCGTAGCATCTCCTCCAAAACCTTGACCAGTCACTAGATCAATGGTGACCCCGCTAGGAGAACTTTTGTAAGAAGCTGTGTCGAAACCTGTACCACCAATTAAGGTGTCAGCACCTGCGCCACCAATGAAAGTATCATTGCTTGCACCTCCATCAAGACGGTTACTAACTTGGTTGCCAATTAAAATGTCAGATCCAGCTCCACCGATCGCATTTTCAATCGTGACTCCAAAGGCGATCCCTAGATTATATTTCTCTAGAGGGTCAGGGAACGTTTTTCCATCTTGGGTGTAGGTAGTTGTGTTGGTAAGACCAATTGAACTGAATTGACCTGCATTTAAGTTAATCTCAGACTTATTTGCCTGATTTGAAGCATTAATGGTGTCAATACCACCGCCATCCCAAATAGTTGCCATAAAAGGACGGGTTGCATCCCATTTGTAATTATCATTGCCGCTACGAGTTTTGAAATTAGCACCGTAGAGTGCTTGAATTGCAGCAATATCATAGAGCATGGGGGTTTCAGGATAACTATCTCTTTTGCGCTGATTGCTGTTGTTTCCTTCCCAGTAGTCATAGGACATGATGCTGTACAAAACAGAATCTCGATCCTTATTTAAGTATGGGCTAGGGCTAGGACTTCCACCAGCGTCATAGTTTCCAGGATGTTTTAGTCCTAATGCATGTCCGATCTCATGCATCACTGTGTAGAAACCGAAGCCCCCGTTTATGCCTATATTTGAGGACTGTACAGGCTCGAAATTCTTGTTCAACCACAAATCCCCAAAGGGTAAGATTTTAATGTCAGGCAATTGGCGCACTAAATCTGATGCTTTGGGTAGCTCAAATTTAGGAAGGGGATTTGGTAAATTAAATGGATTAGTTATAGAACCAGGTTTTGTAGGGTCAAGATTTGATGGGTTGGTAATAGAACCGCGCTTCGTAGGATCGAAATCCGAAATATCCAAGTTGAGCGAAATTACTGGGATGTTTGGAACAGAGAAGCCTATTGGAATAAGGTCAGTAATACTTTTTAGGTAGTCATCAACAAAGCCAACTATTTTGTCTCTAATTGCGTTCTGCTGAGTTAGAGAGTCTCCGTATGGTGGCACTGCACCTCCAGAACCAGTGATATTGGCTGTACCAAAGCGAATATCTGCACCATTAACTAGAGGTGCGCCTATTACACCCCCAACGAATCTGGAATACTTTTCAACAAAATCACCAAATTTTCCAGTAGCTTCTAAGATGGGTTTCAAAATACCTAAATCAAGGAATTTATCAAGACCCGGTATGTCAAATCCTATCAATGTATCAGGTTTCTGAACAAATCGAATATCTGCAAATTCAGCCCATAAGTCGAGTGCTTCTTGTGCAGCAGCCTTTTGCTTGGCATCAAAAGGTTTAAAACTCACTGGGTCAGGAATTCCACCATCAAGAAACGCATCAATTGGCGCTCCTGCGATGTATATCCCCGGTATAAACGGCATGAAATTGTAGGTAATGGTATTGCTAGACCACCGTGGATTTCCTGGGAAAAATAACGTTTTGATGTCTGTTCTATCTGTTTTAGGCTGATTTGAACTGTTATCCATTTATTTTATTCCTTAATCGATTTGTGTTTTTGGTATTTCGACTGTGATTGTCTATGCGCCAGTCAAAACTTATGGCATTTAAAATTCTAAAACTTCCATTGCAATGAACTAAGTTAAGGCAATTGCACCTTTTATAAAACGAATTTTTAGCTGTGATCGCACTTTCAATTCTCTGACAATTTAAGTGCAATTAAATTACAATTTAAATTCATTAATTTATCCTTAAAATTGACAAGATGCTAAGAAAAAAATAGCTAACGAATAAATATCGTTGCTCACATATGTCACTATACAAAAAGATCAAAAATTTACTGCATTAATATGCAATAGAGAACTTTGTTATTGTTATCTCCAGCACTTGTAATTTTTCTCTCTTTAAAACATAACACTGAGAATTTGAGGTATCAACGTATAATTACTCAAATCATGTGAATTTTATGTAAAATAATAAAAAATTCTCCCAGTATCTTCGATAAATGCAATGGCAGTACGGACTTCTGCTAAGTATCATCCTGTGCTTACAACAAAGCCATAAACATCGCCTTAACCACATTATTTGTTAAACTACGAGACAAAATAAATAGTGAAAGCACTTGGTGAGCATAAACCGCTTTATTACGAATCTCCACAATTTTATCCTCTTCACGAATCATGCTAGGAGTAAAGTGCGATACTTATAATCAACGATATGATTAATTTACTATGCGATCGCGGCAAAATTTTAAACATTATTTAAGATGCCCCTGTTAGTATCTCTTTATCCCCAAACAAAACCTCCGGCTCCTTTGCCCATTGACTTGTATCTGGAGACGAAGCAGGACGAGCATAAACTGCTTTGTTGCGAATCTCGACAATTTTATCTTCCTCCCGAATCATGCTGGGAATAAACTGCGATCGCACTTCCAAAAAATCCTTCACAGTCACAGTTAAAGCCTTTTCCCCAAGCTCCAAACTAGAAAACTCCCGTGCATTTCGATAAAAAGCATTCTCCGCAGTTTTCCTCACCATCAAAGCAATTTCCGCAGGGGTTAATAACTTCGTCTCCCTCAACAAACGCAACCAATCCTTTTCACTAAAATCCAACCCCGGAAAATATTTAGCCAAGTGCAATTTAAAGATTTCATACCTCGCACCAGCGTGGGGTAAGTCAACAAAAATAATCTCATCAAAACGACGTACTAATTCGGGTGGTAAAAACTCTAATTTGTTAACAGTTGCCATTACCAAAACTTGGGATGTCCTCTCTTGCATCCAAGTCAATAATTTTCCTGCAAGCTGACGCGAGACACCACCATCATTATCGGAATCGAAACCAGCAAATCCCTTGTCGAAGTCGTCAAAGTAGAGAACCAAACCATATTCTCCATTAGCATCGCAAAATTGTAGAAACTCCCGCAAATTTTTCCTTGACTCGTAAGCAGTTGTACCCCGTAATCCAGCCCAATCTGCTGCAACCATCGGTACACCCATTTTCTTTGCTGCCAATTTCGCACTGAGTGACTTCCCAGTTCCCGGTGGTCCCCAAAGTATCATCCCCTTGGGAAAACTGAGATTGTGGTTCTTGGCTTCAGGTTTGAGTAATACCGCAGCGCGTTCTAATATTTCTTCTAATAAATCTAATCCAGCAGCTTGGGGTACATCCGGTTCGCTAATAAATTCTATACCTTGATTTTTGAGTTTGCTTTTTTTGTAAACTAAAACCCCATCAATTAGTTCTTCGAGACTATGGGAAAATCCCAATAAATGAGAAAATAGTATCTCTAATTCCCCCATTGGTAAACCCAAACAAGTTCGGACTAAAGTTTCAAATTTATGTATGCTATTTGGTATGCGATCGCAGAACTTTTTCACGAAATTTTGAATTGCGATCGCAGTTGGTAATGGGTTAATTAAAATAGGAATCAAAGGTGCTAATTCGACAGGAAGTTCAACATAGCTTTCCAAACACAGTAAAAATCGTGGTACGGAGTTTGCTGTTAGTTCATAAGTTAAATTACTCAGCATTATTTTGGTTGACTGAGGAAATATACCTGTGACAGTATCAGGTGAAATAACACCCTCAAATACAAATATTCCCGGTATATCAGGATTATTTAATAACCAATCCAAACCGGATGTACAAATATAACTGCTTTCGCTCAACCTCAAAGAATCATCAACTTTCCGTAATTGGGAATAGCCTTGATTCCAAAAATATAAAGGCAATTCTCTCACACAAGCTAATTTATGAAGGAATTCAAGTATTTTGAATCGTTCGGTAAGAGGTGTTGCGATCGCAATTACAGCTTGCCCTTGCTCAAGCAATGTTGGTAAATCTTGAAGTTGCAGCATCACTATTTTTTATAGCCAGGTAGATAAGTTTTACGGTAATCAAGCTTTGCCCATTTTTTAGCTTGCTTAATATTCCACATTGGTTCGATAGGTAAATCGGGTGTATTTTGCAATCTGGAAAGCAAAGTATAGTCTCCTGTAACTTTTGCGATCGCTTGAGCGATTACTTTGCAGCATCTGTATGGATATTTAACAACTTGCTTCTCACTAAATCGAACTACTACCCAATTATTGCTAGTAAAAAATTTATTTCTAATCTCATCTTTCCCTTGATCGATACAGTGATGTGGTTCTTTCGTATGTCCCACATAAGGTTCATCAATTTCAATATCGATACTTAAACCGCTTGAATGCACCAAAATAAAGTCGGCTGAGTAGGGATAAGGATAATTTGGATTATCGAATTTAACACCTTGACTAACCCTTGGAAAGATGCGTATTAGAGTTTGATAAAAATCTTTTTCTGATACTCCCTCTTTTGCTTTGCTAATACCTGAAGGTTGCAATACTTTACCTTGGAATAAACGCTTTAATGCAGTTTCAAATTGTGGCAAATAAATATTATTTTTAGACTGAAATATTCTACAATTAAAGATATATTTCTTTGCTCGATAGCTCTGTGAATAATCCGTTTTAAAACAAAACACTCCCAAGCTAATTGATATCCAAATGAAAAAAACTAGCCACAGAGGAGATAATAATAAAATAGATGATATAAGAAAAATTATCAAAATAATATAAACAGATAAGTTAAATAATTTTATAAAATGATTATTTTTGAGTACATCAAGCAAATCTATATCGATTATGCCAGTTTGTTTTGATATTTCTGTTAATTTACCATTTAGTTTATTCTTATATAGCTTAGAACTTGGAAGAGGATTTTTAGCTAAAAACTTGAGAATTAAAGGTGGATAGAAAACGGCAGGATAATATTTATTCACTCATTCAACCCACATTCCGCACTTCAAAATGTAGTTTTTATACTACATTTCAACTCTCTGGTACGAGTAAATAAAAATACTCATAAAATTCAAGCAAGGCAGTATTAATAGTTAATTGAAGTTGCTAAATATACAGAGAGCTACGCAAGTAATTAATACTGGTTTCAAGCTTTTTAGGAAACTTAATATACATTGTTTTATCGTGCCAAATTACTTAGATAGCAAAAGTGAGACAATTAAAAAAACTCAAAAATATTTGAGAGGTAAAAATGTCTCTAACTTCAATTGCAGAAATTAAAAATATAGATCATCTCGGAATAGTAGCTGGGCTAATTGATGAAATAGGAATAGTTGAAACAATTAATTCCAAATTAGGAGTAGACTCCCGTGAGAAGATTACAGCAGGAGTATTGGTAAAAGCTGTTTTAATCAATGGATTAGGATTTGTATCAAGACCTTTATATTTATTCAAGCAGTTTTTTGATGATAAAGCAATTGAATTATTATTGGGAGAAGGTGTAGAAAGTAATTATCTCAACGACGATAAAATTGGAAGAGTCATGGATGATTTATATAAATATGGATTAAATAATTTATTTATAGAAATTGTCCTATCAGTAATTAAGAAATTTAAAATAGATACAAAATACTCACATTTAGATGCAACTTCATTTCATTTACACGGGAAGTATAAAAGCGAAATGAATCAAGAAAAAGAAGAAGAAATCACTAAAGAAAGACCAATATTCATAACCAAAGGATATTCTCGTGACCATAGACCAGATTTAAAGCAATGTGTTTTAGATTTAATCACGAGTAGTGATGGAGATATACCATTATTAATGAGAGCAGGAGATGGGAACGAAGCAGATAAAGCAGTATTTGGAAAAATCTTAATAGAGTTTAAAAAACAAATGGTTTTTGACAGTATTATGGTCTGTGACAGCGCATTATATAGCCAAGAGAATCTCAAATTAATTGAGCATTTAAAATGGATAAGTCGGGTGCCGATGACGATTAAGAAAGCGCAAGAACTAGTTCAGTCTGTAAATACAGAGGAAATGGAAGAGATAGAGAAGATAGAAGATATAAAAGAGATAGATACAGAAAAAAAGGAGAAAACGGCATGTCGAGATTTAGACGGATACAAGTGGAAAGAAGTAATAGTTAATTATGGTGGTGTCAAACAAATCTGGCTAATAGTAGAAAGTCAAAAAAGAAAAGATAGCGATTTAGAAAAACTAGAGAAAAAGCTAAAAAAAGAAAAGGATAAAGTTGAAAAGTTGCTGAAAGAGTTAAAAAGAGAAGATTTTGAAACTCCAGAGCAAGCACGATATAAACTAAAAGGTATCAATAAAAAGCTAAAATTCCATGAAATTAAAGAAGCTAAATTTATTGAAAGTAAATCAAAAAATAATAAAACTATTTATAAAATGGAAGGAGTAGGCTATGAAAAACCAGAGGAAATAGAAATACAAAGAAAGGAAGCTGGAAGGTTTATTTTAGCAACTAACCTAGTTAATGACGACGATAAATTAAAATCAGAAGAAATTATTACGAATTATAAAAATCAACAGTCTTGTGAAAGAGGATTTAGATTTCTAAAAGACCCTTTATTTTTTGCAGATAGTTTTTTTCTTGAAAACCCTGAAAGAATCGAAACTATGCTATTTTTAATGTCTTTATGCTTGCTAGTCTATAACCTTGGTCAAAGGGAACTGAGAAATAGCTTAAAAAGAATCAAAATCGGAATCAAGAACCAATTAGGAAAGCTAACTTTATCTCCAACATTAAGATGGGTATTTCAATGTTTTCAAGGAATTCATCTTTTAATGTTAGATGGTTCTCATCAAATTGTTAATTTAACATCAGAACGTCATTTTACTTTGAGTTGTCTACCATCATCTTGTCAAAAATATTATTTGCTTTCTTAAGTTAAACAAGGTTTTAACAGTAAATAAAAATTTATCAAAATTCAAAGGAACAGTAATTGCTCCTCAAAATAAGCGTGCTTATATAATCTATTTTATGGGTCATTTTTTTGTATTTGATTATTTATTTTTAAAAATATATTCATTCAGCATTCTATTTCTTCATTATCCTGACTTTTTAGTTTTTTCTTGCTTGTAATCTTTTTGTACTTCAACTTGAAGTGCGGAATGTGGGATTCAAAATATCAAACTAATTAATTCTGTGTTATGGTCAATTGTTCTTTGGCATCGCTTCTACAGAAGGTTTTGCTAAATTAATTGGTATTGATACAGGATTATTCAAATGCTCTTCAATGCCTAATAAGGCTAATTCAGTCAACAAAGGTAAGGATACTTTCGCAGATGAAGCAATTTCAATAAAAGTGCTGTTAGAACTATTTCTAGCTAGTGCAATAAATTCTCTAATTTTATTGACAACAGGGTCTGATGGTGGAGTATAACCTCGACGTATTGCAGAAACTAAACCGCGCTCAATATCATTAATTTTTGCTCTACGAAACGAACCAACTTGGAATGTCATCTCTACTCCCGCAAAGTTAGGAATTTGATTAGAGATGGCAATACCACTATATTTTGGCGAGTTGTTGCTCTTCTTTAAATTAAAAGTATATAGATAGGTTTGAGCGTCACTAGCTCTAGTCTTAACGAACAAATTGGTATTACTACTTGTCGTTAAATTAGGGAATTTTAGAGGTTGAATTCGACGTAGAAATACAGTTGTAGATTGACCATTTTCTAAAGGAGTATCGGTAGAATAAGTAAAGCTACTGGGGTCAGACAGAAAAATTTGAGTAATTCGTTCATTGATTCCAGAAAAGTCGATCGCAGTTGCTCTACCATTCCCAATTTTTAATTCCACTGCTCGTGAGTTTAACCCCCTTGCTTGACTTGCATTAATCGTTAATATAGCAGGTTGAGCATAGGATGGATTGACAGCGTAAATAATTGATATTCCCACAGCGATCGCAATTGATTTTGTCAACATTATTGTTTTCATAAATTGCTAATTGTAATGTGAAATTTCAAGAAAATTATTGAAGAATATGGACACTTTTGTATTGACAGGTAAAATCGCCACATCTGGACTGTTACTAATCTCACTACTTGCTTTATCCGCACGTTGACTTAAGCGTTGTGACATTGGTTTAAAAAATCCTTCGACTGCTGCTGCTAAAATATTTGGTTTATTTGCTTTGCTTGTGATTACTTGGCTGTTAAAGTTACCATTGGAAGTGACAATAGAAGATTGGCTTTGATTTTGGTTGAAAACTTCCCCAGCACGTCCTGCTGCACCAAGTAATCCAATTAAGATATCTTGTTGAGC
This sequence comes from Calothrix sp. PCC 6303, assembly GCF_000317435.1. NCBI lineage: Bacteria > Bacillati > Cyanobacteriota > Cyanophyceae > Nostocales > Calotrichaceae > Calothrix > Calothrix sp. PCC 6303. The sequence goes on along the minus strand of NC_019751.1, from coordinate 2,622,849 downwards.
AATGGCTTGACCTTTATCCATCATGGATTTGGCAATTAGTGGTTTCTGATTTTCTGCTTGAATAGAAATTACACCTTGGGGTATTTGTTGCTGTTGGATGCGAGCAAATTTGTCTGTGAAAATAATTGCGGTGACGTTATTTTGAACTAATTTATTTTCCTCGGATATTGCATCTACATCTACAATTAAAATAGTTCCTTTGGGAAAAACAACGCGATTATTAGTAGAGCGGATATCTTCATGCGATCGGACTGCAAATCTAACTCCATTTTTACCTTGCTGTGTCCAGATTAATGGCACTACCACATCCCCTTTCGCTGTTGTTCCAATTTGGATTTGCATTGGGGAATTAGCTTCAGAAAAAGCTGTCTGGGGATAATTTCTCTCGATATTCGGATTCGTTCGATTTAAAATTCCCCATTCCCCTGGTGTTTGATTTGTTAAAGTGGTTGGAGAATTACTTTGGCTATTACTAATTGCGACTGCGGGGATAATATTGGTAGATTCGTTTTGTTGAAAAGTCTTGTCTGTAGTTGATTGTTCGGGAATATTTGCTGTGGTGTTATCCCTCGGTAAATTTGATATTTCTTTATCTTCGGTAAGATCACTATTTTTTATAGTTTTTTGTCCCAAAGTTGCAAGTTGATTCCATCGCTCAAAGGGGTCAATTTTTTCCAATTTGGGAGTAGGAGAAGTTACAGAAACAGGTTTTGACTGTGGTTTGTTTACGGTTACAGTTTCTCGAATAATTCTTGGTGGAGATGGGACTCTTTCACGGATAATTCTTGGAGGTGGAGGATTGACAGGACGAACTTTCGAGTTTGTCACGGGTTGAATACGCTCAGGTTTTACTTGCTTTTGGGGTTGTTCGAGATTGCGACTTGCTTGGTTACGTAGTGCTAATTCTGCCTTGAGAAGTGCTGCTTCATCACTTTCTCCAGAAACTACCACTGTTGGAGTTTCCTTCGGGTTAGGAGCTTTAACAATAGGTTTAGAAGCAAAGAAAATAGACCATACCATCCAGCCAAAACCCATGACACCACCAACTAAAAGCGATGCAATCGCAAACCTAATTAAAGGATTTTCACTCTCGTCAATTGGTTCTGCTTGCTCGGAATCTCGTTGAATCAGAAATTCTTGGTCAATTAAAGCAACTTGTTCGGGTTGATATCCAGATATTTCTCGTTCTTCTTCTGGAGTTAGTTTCTCATCAAGCGATTCTTGAATATAGTTTTCTTGAGTATTTTTCATTATCAACATCACTATTTATTAGGTTTAATGAAGAAAGAAGGAAGAAGAAAGAGGGAAGAAGGAAATTAAAATTAAACTTCTTCCATCTGTCCTCTTCCTCCTTCCTTAATTTATTAGTTATTCCTTCTTCCTTCAGTTGTAAATTCTGAGATTTTAGTTATTTCTAAACCCGCACTTCTAATTTCATATAATTGCCTTTCCAGTGGAGAATCATTATTGGCAGGTTGTGAGGGAATATCTACAGCTTGTAATCTAAAAGTCCGATTAAAGGTAATTTCTTCGTCAGCACCACCAGAGAGGTTTACTAATACCCTTGTTGCTACCATATCAACTTCCCATTCACCCATTTTTATTTGTCGAGGAGCAGAGAGATAAGAAATAATGATTTTGGAGCGAACTTGACCACCAAATACACGAGAAGGTGTAATCTCAGCAAGTGCATTTAGTGCAGCTTGACGAAAGCCTTGTTTGCCTGATTGAATCAAAAATGAACCAATATAAGCATTCGTCGTAATACGCTTCCCCTTACCAATATCTCGTCCTTTATCTAACTCTTTAGTTCCAGGAATAATTCCATCCCAATTAAAGGTTAAATTTGCCCATTGTTTGACAGTATTTTTAACAACTTCTGGATGACGGTATAAATAATCTTGTTCGGAAATAATTAGAGAATGACCATTAACTAACTGTACAAAAGTTGTTTTTCTTGCAGCAAGCTGATTGACTTTAAAACTTAAAAATAGTAAAAACAAGAAACTCATCAGGCTAAATGTTGTTAACCCGATAAAGCATAAGGGGAGTATATCTTTAGAATCTAGTAATAATTTAGATCGTCTAACTTGTTTTAATGATTTCAGCATCATTTATCCTTTCCCTACGAAACCAGTAGCAACAGCAGTAACACCGTCAAAAGCTGCATTAACAAGTGCTGTGGCTCGACTATTAATACCTGTATAAAGTGCAATTCCTCCTCCTCCTGCAATCAATAAAGCTAATGCGGGAGCAAAAATACTAATAAAGGCTAAAAATGCTAAATCAGAAGCACTTTGTGCTCCAGCAGCAACAATTACAGTGGCAGCTAAACCCACAACAATGTTGTAACCAAGCTGCACTCCAAATAAAGAAATAAAACCACTAGCCCAAGCCCATATTGGTTTTGAACCAAGTGGTAATAAACTCAACCCTAAAGCGATTGGTGCAAATGTAGCAGTCATCATTAATGAAGCTTCTAAAATATTGACAAAAGCCCATTGAAGTGCATAAAGGAAGGTAATTAAAATCAGCGAGATAGAAGCACTAAAAACAGCACCAGGGTTTTGAACAAAATCAGTTAATTCCGCAGCAGCTTTACGTGCTTCTGCTAACGGACCATTATTTTGTTTTTCTGCCTCAGTCAGAATTTGTTCTACAATTGGTCTTTTTTCTTGCAAACAATCTGTAAGCGGTTTACCAGTTTTACCCTGACATTCAGCGTAAATTGTAGATATTTGGGTTTTGACATTCTGAGTTAAAGTCACGTTCGATATAGCGCTTTTAAATGTCGTATCAGCAAGTTGAATATTGAGAACGCTAACAACTTGCTGATGACCGATATTTCTCATAACAAGCACCGTTTGAGAAAGTAAATAGCCGTTACTTCCTAGAAAGAGAGCAATAATTAATGGGTAAATAAAAGATGCAGCTAATTCTGACCAAAGAAACCGCTTTTCTTGATAATCAGCAGCCATTTTTATCGCCAGAAAAATAATACTGAAAGCGGCTAGAGTAGTACCAAGATTACATAATCCAGCCCATAATGCACCTGATGGATTAACTACGTCTCCCCAAACTTTATTCCAAGATTCGACAGTTTGCTTGCTGAGTTCAATACTGCTTCTAACTAGTCCAACACCAACACTGGAATCGGAATAGTTATCTGCTTGTGTAACTTGAGAGAGGAGTGGGGGAGGGGGAGAGTGGGGGAGTGGGGGAAAAGAGAAATTAAGAAAGCTAAAATAGCCTTGTACTATACTCATAGTAGTTGCAGGTTTAAATAAGCGAAAGATGACAAGGGAATCATTTAAAAGCCACCAAGATTTAGAAGTTTATAAAATGTCTTTTGAATCAGCAATGCTGATTTTTGAGTTATCTAAAAAATTCCCCATAGAAGAAAGGTATTCATTAACAGATCAAATTCGTCGTTCTTCTCGTTCTGTTTGTGCAAATTTTGCGGAAGCATGGCGGAAACGCAGGTATAAAGCAGCATTATAGGGAGTGGGGGAGTGAGGGAGTGGAGGAGCGGGGGAAAGTATCAAAGAATAAAAAATATAAGGCTTGTAAGTAGAATATTTGCAACTTTAAATAGCATATAATTGTTAATATTTTTTATTTTATTATTTCAGCTTAAAAGGTTTTATTCTTGTTAGGAGAAAGTATTCTTTACTCCCCCGCTCCCCCTCTCTCCCCCTCCTTTTCAGGCAGCGGAAACTCAAACATGGATTGAATTTGCTGTGCAATGTAATTATTTGGATGTTGAAACAGGAAGAGAAATATATCGAAAATATAATTCGATTCTTGGGATGCTTGTTACCATAATTAATAACCCTGATAATTGGGTACTTAATTCCAACAAAATTAAATAACTCTTTCCCCCACTCTCCCCCTCCCCCACTCTCCCACTCCTCTACTCACTAAATACAGAACCACCTGGCATTACAAGTAACGAACCTTGAGATATTGCAATATTTCCAGTTGCGATCGCACTTTGTCTATCTCTAGTATTTACCGCATTTAATTCCTGTGCAGCTTGAGCAGTCAAAGTTAGATCTAAAGCTCGATCCTGTCGTGCTTGTGATGCTTCTTGAAGTTGTAAATTTCCAATTGTCGCATTATTTTTTAATTGCTTGGAAATATTTTGAAGTATTTGTTGTGAGGTATCTGAATTCTGAGAATTATCAGACATTTGGCTTGATTCTAATTCGGAATTTGCACTTTCTTCGAGAGTATTTAGGGATTGTTGTTGAGCATTTTTAGAAAGAGTTTTAATTTGCGCGACTTCAATTGCTCCTAATCTTTCGCTTTGATTAGCTATATCTTGGCGAATCGCATAGGAATTAGGAATATTATTTTCAAATTTGTTAGCTGTAACTGCATCTTCTGGTAGCGAACCTTTCATGATTTCGCTGAAAACTTGACCTAAATCGGGAATTTCGACGGAACCACTCGCATTTTGAATAAGCTGTGTAATACTACCAAAAAAATCACCACGAACAAAGGAACTTACATCATCAATAAATTCTTGAATTTGATCTGATGAGTTTTTCTTCAATGTTTCTCTAGCTGTTTGAGAAATATCACGACTTTCGGCTGTATCTAAGGTCGCAGCAATTACTGAATTGACAAAAGTTAAGCTTAATCCAAAAACAGTTATTCCAATTACAGAAATACTCTTAATTCTTCTACAGAATTGATATGTTAGTAAGCATTTTTTATTCTTGATTTTGTACATTTTTAAGTCCTTCAGTAATATGCGATAAGCTTTTATTTTCTTTGAGGGCAGTTACGAAAACTCTTGTAAAATCAGCTAATCCCTGTAATTGTCCTTTGGTGCTATTCGGGTATTGGGACAAAATTGCTCGACGTGTAATGCGTTCCTCCTGACTAGTTGCGACTGCTGCTAAAGACATTTTTCCTGGGTAGAATCGAGTTTGCCAAAAGCGTCCTCCTTTTTCAATTAACCAACATGAATACAAATCAGAACGTCGGGGAAAGAAGGATTCGGAAGCATTTTGAGCGATGATTTCAACTGGATATGACAGATATTTTTGAAACGAAGGAACTGCATTTGAAGTAATGCAACCAGTAATTCGGTAACTGATATTCTGCATAATCATTGCTGCTGCTTGTGATTGGCAAATCGTATCTGGGTCTTGACTGGATAAAACTATACTCAATCCGTCCTTACGTGCGGTAGCGCAGAGTTCCCCCACCATTGCACTGAATCCATCCTTGCGGAACAATACTGATAGCTCATCACCGATAAATAGGCTTTTTGGATAGGAAAGAGCGACCCGTAAACATGCAGCTTTTGCCGCAACTGCCATCGTGTAAGAATCTTGGTCGTTACTTAGTCCAGTTAAGGCGTAAAATTTGACCATTGGTTCGGGAGAGAAACTACTTGGTTGTGCGATCGCATTCCCCAGAGGACTTACTAATAATGCTGCTATCTGACTGGTTATTTGATTAATCGCTTGGTGGTCAATCGCTTCAGGTTTAGAGATATTCAAGCGTGCAATTGAACAGAAGCGAACAAAGTCTTTCAAAGTTGGTATATCCTGCCATTCGGGAGATTTCCAACCTTTGGAGAATGCCAAATTATACCGTTCGATAATATCAGGGTCACTCAAAAAGATGTCGAGCGATCGCAGTAAAATAGCATCAACTCGTTGTGCTAAATGGGGTGCATCCAACCGTCCCATGACGATGACTCCTAAAGCATTACGTATAAACGAACGCCATGATTTCATCCGTGAAGTTCTCTCTTCTAGGTCGAAACGTCTTAAATCTGGAGGTTCCATCAAGTTATTGGAAGCACGGGATAAATCGAAATAAGCACCTGCGTCTCCCAATAGTGCGATCGCTGTTTTAAATGAACTTTCACCGTCTGCTGCGGGAATATCCATCCCTACCACTGGTATTCCCTGTGACAATGCATCAAGCATAAATCGCCACAACAATACTGATTTTCCGGAACCAGTTTTCCCTGTAATTAATGCGTGCTGAGTATGGGTAAATAAGTCGATATATACTGGTTTTCCACCTCGGTTAGTGAGGAATTCGACACCTTTGGAGTCGAGTTCTTTGGGAAGAGTTAGGGGTAAAACTCCAGCCACAGTTTCACTTTCCAGTACCAATCTACGTTCGCTCAGAATTGAACTGGAGTGTAAAATTCGTCTCCAGGTGATGGGTAAAGTTTCTAACCAGATTTGGTTCGCAATGTGTTTTTCCCGCACTACTTTGGCTGTTCCGAAGCTGTTACAGAGTAAATCACATGCAAGATCTAAGCTTTCTGCATTTTCACGGTAGACCAAAAATACTACCGCACAGTTGAGAGGAACAGCACCTTTGTATAACTTTTTCTGCGCGTCAAAACTTTCCTCTTGCTTAATTTCCGCACCAACATCCCTACCACTTCCTTTGATAAAAGCTCTTTCCCTTGCAACCTTGGTTTGTTTAGCTTGACGGTGTAAATTATCTTCCGTAAGGTAGCGATTTGCGGGGGATATTTCTACCCATGCTTCGGTGTCATGAACGTGCAAATCACTCAGAACTTTCCACATCCATGAAATTTGTTCTTTCGCATTTAACCATGCAGGTACGGTTTCTGCCATTGTGAGAACACCGCAGACTTTATCTTTGATGTAGATGCGGTTTGTGCATTGACGGTGTTCAGGACAAGAACTTCTTCCTCTTTCTCCAGTGATTAAAATTGTTGTGGCATGTTTGAGAGAGTTTTGAATTTCTGTTAGTTTAATATTATTATCTTTATCTTCTGTTGAGACTAAAATTTGAGGAATTGGAGGAGGAGAAAATCTATTAAATCGATTCCATAACCATGACCATAATTCAACATCTTTGAGTGGTTTTATTTCCAATCCAGCTTTGGTATTAAACAGCATCTCCCATTGAATAAACCCTTCAGTGTATGCTTTTGATAGTAGGCTATTTAGAAGTTGTTCTTGTCGTTGAGATATGCGTCCTGTAACGTTATCTAAGACAAAACGTCCGGCTTTAGCAGTGTGGTAAATTAATTTTGACAAAGGGTCAGTTTTATTTTCTCCAAATGCATCCGCAGTCCAAGTACAAAATACTATTTGTTGCCAAGTTGACCTTGTTCCTTTGTTGGTTAATTCCTGTACTCTTGCTTGTTCGTTACGAATTAAAATTGTTGGTAGTTTTAGGGAACAATTTTCGGCAAGTTGATTGAGATATTTTTGCCTAATTGAATCATCTGAATATCTTCCCAAGAGAAATGTACATTTTTCTCCGGGAAGGATGGATTTCATCGCTTCCGAGATTCCAGTTGATATTGATGTAATTTCTTCGGGGTAAAGTTGGTCGTGGATACCTTTAATTTGGAATGCGAAAATTACTTGAAATTGGTTTTCATCGGAGATATCACCTTGGTTCAGTAAAAATGCTCCAATACTGCGGTTCTCCCTTTCGATGCGAACCATACAACAGAGGTCTAGTTCGTTTTCAAAAGGTATATATTGGGATTTAGAATTATTTTGGTCAAGAGAATTTATAGTTGGTATTTGAACTTTCATACTCGTCTCTTTTGTTTCAAATTATTATTTATCTTTATTTCCTTCTGCCTTCTGCCCTCTTCCTCCTGCCTTCTTTCTCAAAGGAGATATATAAACTGCTCCACCAAGAATCCAATTTCTACCTTTGGGTTTGCGAAATCGATTCACGTATTTATCAGGGTCTTTACCTGTCACAAACCACCAACTTAGGATTAACCAAAAACTAATAACAACTACTTTGGGAATTCCCCACCCTAATAACCCATCAAAGATAAAATAGGAAATAGTAATAATAGCGAACCAAGGCAGAATTTGATTGGCAGGAATGGGACCTAATCCTGCTTGTTTACCTAATATTCTATTTACTGTAATTATTTCTTTTTCTGACAATGTTTCTATCCTCCACTGGTTCCAGTTCCATTACCAACGAAGAGAAAGGTAATAACGTCAATTGTGAGAATAATCCCAATTGCTAAACCTGCTTGAGTTGCAATCGGTCTCCAGTCGTTTCCTTGCTGTGCTTGGTTGTAGGCAAATAATGCTGCGACTCCTACTAATAGTAGAAATACCCCACGAATGGCGTTGAAAACTAGAGTTATTGCTTGCGGATCAATTGAGCTTGTTCCTCCTGTGGAGCTTTGTTGAGCTATCTCAGTTAAAAATTGTTCTAAACCACTTAAAAATATTGCTTGTGCTGGCATTTCAAATGTTGTTAGGGTCGCAGTTAAGGCGATAATTAGTCCTGCTATGTGCCAAAAACGGATTTTAATGCCAACAAAATAATTAAGGTAAGGGATTAGATTAATTACTTGATTTAAACAGTGAAAGAACAAACCTAATGAGAAAATAATCCCACTTAAAATCGGTTCTCTAACTGCTAAATAGATCAAGCCAAATCCCAGGGATATGACAGCATTGATATCAGTTCTTGTCCAGATGAATTTTGTAAACAACGGTACAATTGTCTGATGAGAAGGATTTTTACCATCAGCTTGAATATTGTAGTTAGGAGTATTTTGATGTTTTTTGGACATGATTAATTAGTTATATTTCAGAACAAAAATCACCAACTGTATTTGTAATTGCAGTAGTATGAACTGGAGAGATAGGTTTGGTAGCAAGATTTAAGGATTGAATCTGGTTTTTGTTAAAATCACACTGTTCGATACTCCAATGGTTATACTTGGCATCAATTAACGTGGCAGTAAATATAGGTTGCATTGCATCATTTCCAGAAAGCTTTTCAAATCCTTTTAATAAAGCAGGTATTAAAATATCTCCTTCGGCATTAGTTTGAACTGCTTCAAAACAAAAATGATATTGCTTATTGGATTCCGGGTCTTTCCAATTAAAAGAAGAAGGAGAATCACCAGCTTTTAAAGCGATAAATTCTTCCGGCAGGACTTGTTGAAAGCGTTTAATTATTGCTAATCCCGCAGTTTGAATATCAGGTTTTTCTTCAGGTTGGAGAGTTTCTGTTAGGGAAATACCTGTTTTCAGGGTTAATCCAGTTAGTAATAATCCGTTAATTTCATGTTGATTTACTAGCTGATGTGCAGCACCAATTAAATTAGGATTTATTTTCCCAAATCCTGAAGATTGTGTTTCGATTGTTTCGTCACTTTCAGGAATATCTGGATTAATAATGTGTTGATCTTCTACTTGTAATCCTGGTGTCAAGATTATTTCACTTGGAGATGGAGAAGGAATTGCTATATTTCCTTTTGATTCTGTTGCAGCTACATCGATAGCTGTCACTGTTTGTATGTAGGGAATAACATCACCCTTTTCAGAATCAATATTTATTTGATTCTGCTTGAAAGCGATAGTAGGAGTAGTTTTACTTAGGTCACTTTTCAAAGAGAAGTTGAATCCAGTCAGTTGATTCTCTTCAAATACTAAGTTGATTTGGACTTCCCTACCATGCTCTAAACTCACTTCTTTTAAAGCGGCTTGTACATCTTTAATATCAGCTAAATAATGGTGATTGTCTAATACTTGGCTGAGGATATTGGAGATGTACTGTAGGTCTTGAGGGTCAACAAGAAGAAAAGGGGCAGGGGGCAGGGAGCAAGGGGGAAGACCGGACTCCTCCCCATATAAGCTTCCTAGAAGGCGATGCCCTGAGCTTGCCATACCTCGGCTATGACTTCTAAGAGAAGTCGAATGATGCTCGGCAGCCGTAGGGACGGAACTTGTTCCCCCTGCCCCCTGCTCCTTTTCTCCCTGCCTCTTCCGGTCAGTCATAATGATGTCTGATAATTATGCTCTTTGCTTAAGTCCGCAACAAATGCAGCAATAGCGTTTATTCCCGTGTGTAGTATTCCACTTGTATTTCGATATCCGCGACGACTCCAACCACCCCAACCAGATTGTTCTCCAAGTTCTCCGAATTTTGCAATTATTTCTTCTTCTTTGTCATAAACATCCTTCTGAGACAATAGTTGAATTTTTTCTCTTTGCTTACTATTAATAGATTTTAGTTGTGCAACTTCCTTCTCTTGTGATGAGTTGATGCTATTTAATCGTTCGATTTCAGATGTTAATGGTGCAATTCTTTCTTCTAATTCTGAATAATTAAGTATGTTGCTAATCCCATTGTTACCAGTATTTTCCAAGTCTGATATTCTTTGCTCTAATTGCTGATTTTTGATGGTGAGAGAACGCACTTTTTCTAGTTCACGTTCTTTATCTAGTAATTTCTGGGCTAATTCTTCCTTTTCTCGTTTTGTTTTTTCTAGTGCTGCTGCGGACTGTAATTCTATTTCTTTAAGTGCTGCAATTCTTTCTTGTTCCAATGAAGATTCTTTTTCTGTATCTCTTTGTGCTAAGATCTCTTTAATTTTCTTCTCGACTTGAACGGCAGTAAATACATCTTTGGTATCTGGATTTTCCACAATACCTTCAATTTCAATCTGGTTAGATTTGTACAGACTTTTAGTTGTTGAACCCTGAGCAACCACATGGTCTAATAACACCCACCATGATTCTCCATTTTGGGAAAGTACAATTCCTTTATGACCATTCCAGCCATAATTATCACCAGTGACGATTATTCTTATTCCTGGTGCTAACTCAGCTTTGAGGAGCGGGGATGTGAAGGAATTTGAAGTTTCACTTGATTCTTTCTCATTGAAACAAGACTGAGAGGATTTTTCCACAACACTTTCTCCCTCTTTTTCCCTGTCCTTCTCCCCTTCTTCCTTGACTTCTAATGCTGTTTTCTTTCCTCCAGCTACTAATTCTTTCACCAAATCAGTGCTAACTTTCGTTAGTTGACGTAGTGCAGAAACGCTCCAGTTTTGAACATTTTGACGCAGCAAGTTTTGCACTTTTGGTGCTAGTTTATTAAACCAAAGATATATTTCCATCGCGCTTTTAGCTATGTAGCGAGATGCACCAAAATCATCACTTTTCAACCATTCTTCAAAGACCTTTTTCCCTTTGGGACAAAAAGCCAAACAGTCATAGTATAAATCCTGGAGAATCCGACCAGTTTCTATTAAAGAGTCAAAGGTCGAACGGACAAAACTGAAGAATTCAACCAGTGTATTCTTGGCTTTGCCTTGCAGTTCTGGTTTATGAAATTGACCATAATCAAAGTTGTAGTCTAACGAAATCACGCTATATCCATTCATCTGCATTCACACTCCTTGCATTGCGGATAGACTAGTTTCCTCTGCTCTGAGGATGATATTTATGAGCTATTAACGTCATTTTCGTTCAAATTTAGTTAGTCAATACTTACCTTTTGACGTAAAGATGTTTATTACTATAGTGATAAAACAAACTATCACTATAGTGATAGAGGTTTGGTAATTACATGGCTGAAGGTATTGTGTATTAATGCTTGTAGCTCAATAGATTCTGTAGAAATATTGAATCAACTTGATTTTGTTTTTCTGTACAATAATTGTTGAGAAATAGATAATTCTGTATAACTTTTGAAAACTAACTTGAGTTTAATAAATTGATAAATATTCTATAAATTAAAAAAATCGAGGTTACACCGATGTTTCAGTTAGCAACAAAACAGCAAGCATCAGAGATATTAAATATGAGTTTTTCCACTCTTAAAAAATATCGTTTAGATGGGACATGGATTGAAGGAACCCATTGGGTAAAATTGAATAGCCGATGTATTCGCTATAATTTAGAACTTATTCAAGATTGGTTGCATAATCGTCAAGACCCAATTGCTCACTATCGGGCGATCGATTTATATCATGCTGGTTTGGCTAGTAATCAAAAACGTACCAATCGAAGAAGTTAGAAAGTTGTAGAGACAGACTTGATAATGTTATCTAAATCACTCTTCATACAGTTCTATTGTTGCGTCGATAAAATTCTGCCAAATTTGATTCGGTTGCCAAATCTGTTCGAGATAGCCACGGGCTGAAATTTCTGTATAACCTTTGCGAAGTCGATGGTAGAGGTACATCATTGCCGAGACACGCATATTTTTGGCACAATGTACCCAGATTTTTCGCTCTGGATTTTCATCAAGTTTTATAGCAAGTTCATCAAAATCGCTGAGGGTAGGATTATCCCAGTCGATGGGAATACCGATATATTCCATTCCCAAGTTTTCAACAATCGCACTTTCTTCGGGATTCCAGTTAGTTGATGCGGGGGTCGCTAGGTTGATAATTAAGTTGTAACCCGCTGATGCGATATCTGCGAACTGTTCTGTGGTTGGCTGTCCGGAGGTGGTAATAGTAGAGGAAACAGGGAGAAATGCTTCAATTTGTGCTAGGGAAGACATAGGATGCTTGATTTCGGATTATTCTTAGATTTTAATTTTTCCTGCCGATATTGTTTGAGTTGCTGCTGTAAATCGGGTGGAAATTTTTCCATCCCATAGCGCAATCCTTCACTGGAAAAATAGGTGCTATTGGTTTTGATAAAGTCAATGACTAAATTCCTATCGCTCAAACTCAATTCCCGTAAAGCCCATCCCGTACCAGTTTGCGCGAACCTTTCTGAAGATTGAACTACTACTCCACAGCTATGGAGCAACATTTGGGTAAAACCAGGAAAATTACTTTCTCCATGTTTGGCAATATTGACGAAACTGACAACTGATGCTCGTTTACGCCATAAATTTTCAGCTTCACACCATTGCATTATCGCTTCTGCACAGGATTTTCCTTGTTGTTTGATGAGGGGATTGAGAACTTTGACACAAAACCAATCGCAGGTATTCCACTCTTTAATATAAGCTTCATCGAACAAGGTGGCGAATTTTGGTAAATCCGATTCCCAATTAATCAAGCGGTGTTTGAGCAAAAATTCTTGCAGTAAGAGAATTCCCGCTAATTTATCCTCTCCCCAAGATTCTTGAATTAGAACAATAGCAGTTTCAAATTGTTGAGTTACTGGTTGGCTGGAAAAATTAGCGGTTTTTGCCCAGGAATGTAATATTGCTCTGACTTGGGGTAATTTCAATCCGCGAAAAGGTAGTGAGTGCTTGAGATAAGCTTCCCACCATTCCTTAGTTTTACTATCACCCGCTTGGGCTAATTGTTCTTGGAGTTGGGTAATCAGGTATTGTGCCATTACCGTTTTATTCTAGAGATATCCTAAGCAGTGCGATTGCCTTTGTTTTAATTATCTTTGAATTCTTCCAAATTAATGAAAGACTCCCGTGTTTGGGAATTAATGCTAGAAGCAACTTCAAATTCAACCACTCCTATCCCTTGGACAATTTTACCCTTATACTTTTGCATTTCCAAGGGCGATCGCAATGATTGCTTGTTCCAGGATGGGAAAATATGTACGACTGTACCATCCTCCAGCACAATTTGAGATTTGATATAAACACCTTTAAAATCTGGATTTCCTGTAACTGTGGGTTTACTAGATTGTGATGTGTAATATCCGACAAGTTTGACTTTTTTGCCATTCAAACTAGCCAAATCTTCACGATTCCTGACTATTTTCAGTTCCACCATAGAAGCTTCCTTGGGGATTTGGCTGTTGCTTGGTTTGCTGGCTATCAACAGAGAGCAGGATAAAATAGTCGGTAAACATAGGCAAAAAGCAATACAACTAAATTTACTATTCATGTAGATATTGAAAGGAAGCAATACTGATAACTTATTTTAGCGACATGTAACATTTTTCTGATTTCCTCGATGACTAGCCAGTATGGTTAAAAAGTTGTGGGATAGGTGTCCAGGATAAATAAATATAGTAATTGATTTACTTTGATTGCCACTGTTGGGAATATTAAGGGTGCGGGGAGTCGCAAGCGATCGCAGGACTATAATAAAACCAGTATCGCGCTCGGAAAACTCAACTATGTCAAGCATGTTGCGTGGAAGTCGAATTATTCTTCGTCCCATAAGTAATCACGCAGAATTATTTACACGCAACAATCTAGTCTGGACAAGGGTTTCACGCCTTAATATTGTGTAATTAATTTTGTTTAACTACTTATCTGAGGCTGATTTTGATTTGATGGATCGAATGAATCAAGATTTTGAAACTATGCGATTTGTCGGCGGTACAGAGACATCTCAAAACCAGTTAAAAGAGATAGTTCGGACACTGCAAGATCGATTTAAGTCTCAAGGTTGGGGTTGGATGGGAATTGAAACTCATCAGGGGGAAAAGCTTGGTTTTGTATTTCTGCGACGCTGCCCACGTTTAGCTGAGATAGAATTGGGCTATCGTCTTTGTCGAGACTATTGGGGAAAGGGGTATGCAACGGAGAGTGCCCAGTTATTACTGTTACATGGGTTAAAGGAACTTCGTTTCAATCCAATTGTTGCGGCAGTCGATCCATTAAATACTGCATCAGAACGGATTCTTCAACGAATCGGGATGCAATACTGGAAAGACGTTGATTGGGAAACAACACCCAGTGGTTTTGCACGTTGCTATAAGGCTACTATCTGGGACGACTGGGAATTAGGGATAAACGGAAGCAGGTGTACGGAATTTGTCAAACCCCAAGATGGACAGGATGAGATTTTAACCAAATGCTTAAAAAGTTGTGGGGTAGGTGTCCAGGGTCAATAAATATAGTAATTGTTTTGTTTTTGGTTGCCACCTCTGGGAATATAAGGGTGCGATACTCCGTAGGAGTGGTCTTTGACCATCGCAGTTGTGGGATAAGTGTCCAGAGTGAATAAATATACTCCCGGTTCGCTCATTTTTTTTGAGTTCAGAGATATTGCCTCAAAACGAAAAATCTATACACCGCAATAATTTTAGCGATTTACCTAAATTTCCCTTAAACTAACATCCTGTCTACTTTTATCCAATCGCGCAAAGTCAGGACGAAAGTACATTTGAATCATAACCTGTAACCCTGATTAAATCGTTCAGCTTTCAAACCTTTAGAATCACTACCAAGTTAAAGGTTTTTGTAAATACTCATCATACGACCTTGCATTAACGAAAGTTCGGCAGTTGCAAAGGGGAGCAAAGCATTGTTCTGTTAAGTTTATGGGTGATTGGATGATCAAGTGATGAGGTTTTACCTACCTACTGACTCATCTGCCGAATTCCGAATCGGCTGAATATTCAACTCTGTCTGCCATTGGGTCAGGGGCTTTTCCCAACCCTCTTCCCACTTCTGAGCAAATAATGATTTAGCACTTTTGCCCATCTGAAATCCTTGGGTTATTGACATCAATAATTGGGGTAACTCTTGCGGTGCAAACAATGTACTGGAAATCAAACTATTTGCTACCAACATTGTCGCCAGAGGATAGGGAAACTGAGGCAAATGAAACGCTTGCAAACCTATCTCACCGATTGGTGATGTGTCAAATCCAGTGACGATATGCCAGATATCGTGGGTTTGGCTTAGTCGTAGTTCGACATAGTGGGCATCGGATTCTGCCGCCATTCCCGCATGGAGATTAGGGTCAAAACCTGCTTTCTTCATTGTGGCTGCATAGATGCAGCCCAAGGAATCTTGGGGATAAGTGAGTAATGCTTCAAGATCATGGGCTGGGGGAATATAGCGATCGCATATCAACGCTGCACAAGCAGGATATTGTTTTAAGTGTTGGGCAGTCAAATCGTAGGCAGGGGTTTGTAATAACCCATCCACCATGTCGCCTACCGTTTGCAGACTATTGTCCCCTAACAACATCGAAACGAATGACTTAAAAATGGTCAGTCTTGCAAAAAATGACTTGAAACCATTGCTGACTGGATATTGTATCTGCCGTTGAACGTCAAGGTTAGCAGATAGATTGGGCTTAACTTGCATCGTAAAATACCTCCAAAAAATCATTTGTTGAACCAATCAAGTACAGCTAACGTTGCTACCAAAGCAAATCATTCAGCACTCCATACAACGCCACAAAATTAATCTTGCTAATGGCATTTAAATAGCGGATTTGTTGGTGAGTCAAACTCAGGGGATTTTGGCTCATAGCGAGATTCTCTGGGACAAATTAGATTAATATATGAGTGTTACTCATATTTCAATAATATGAGCATCTCTCATGTTTAGTCAAGGTAAATGTGAGGATTATTCATCTTTTTTTTGAGGTAGCGATTAAATCAATGGCAGAAAGTTCATCAAGCTCTTCTGGAATGCGACGCAAGCCACGTCAAGCCCGCAGTCAGGAACGGGTGAGCAGAATTTTAGATGTGGCAGAAGAATTGTTTATTGTTGAGGGTTACACCGCAACTACGACCAATGCGATCGCCACACGCGCTCAGGTGCCGATTGGCTCGCTCTACCAATTTTTCCCAGACAAGACAGCCATTCTCAAAGCCTTAGCCTTGCGCTATGGGGAACTGCTACATCAAAAGTTTGCAGCCTTCGATGGGGTTGAGTTGGCAAAACTTCCCCTATCTACTTACGTGGAAAAGTTGATTGATACAGCCGATCAATTTTTTACTGATAATCCAGGCTACCACGCTATTTTCATGGAGGTTCAGGGGACGATACCTGAATTGGAGGAAATCGAAGAGGCAGCCGATGCTCAACTAATTCAGGATTTGGTCACATCCTTATCTCAACGTGATTCAACCTTAGAGCCTGCGGATTATGAAGCGATATCCCAAGGGGATGTCGAAGCGATCGCCTTTGTGTTGGTAAAAGCTATCGGCATGTTATTGTGGCTATCTCTGAGTCAAGAGATACGGTTACGGGAGCGTCTGGTGGCAGAAACGAAACGGTTCGCCTTAAGCTATCTGGAAAGCTATTTTCCAGACCCATTACCAGCAACTACTGGAGCGGACTGACGGGAAAAGTCAGTAACTTCTACAGGCTTTCGCTCTCCCCAACTCCTAAAACTCTGGCAAGAAAAGCTCTCGACTTTGCCCCGCATAATGGCGGTAAATAATTTCCGGCGAATTACCCACCATCGTGGCTACATCTTTTACATCCACCCCATTCTTCAATGCCATCGTAATAAATGTATGCCGAGTTTGGTAAAGCTTCCTATACTCAACACCATCAAGGCTTTCCAGCACAACCTTCCAAGCCCGTCCACTGAGGTTATGCATATCTATCCACTTACCTTCAGGTGATGGAAATACTTTTGCTTCACTTGACACATCAATGGGTTGGATGGATTTTAACAATCCAGCCAAACGATTATTAATCGGGAAAATTCGCTTCTTCTGCGTCTTCAAACCTGGTTTACAAGTCAATCCCGACTGGGAAACCACCACCGCTTGCTCAAACCGAATCATCGTAAAGTCCAACACAATATGCTTCCACTGCAAAGCCACAGCTTCTGATGGTCGGCAACCAGTGATGAAAAGAAATTCAATTAACGGTGCGTAGTATTTGTAATAACGATTTTCTTTGAATGCTTCGATAATGCGATCGCGTTCCTCCAAACTAAACGGATTTATGTCTGTCTCCTCAGCATCACCCTTCGGCACTTTGATATCACTTGCCATATCCTCAAAGGGATTATCCTCAATCAATTGAGACTTCACAGCCCAATTACAACAAGCTGAAAATTGAGTCAAGATTTTTTTGGCAGATAACGGGCTTTTATTGGCAATCAACCAATCCCGGATTGCGATCGCCTTATCCAAAGTCTTTACTGGCAAATGCACGTTAATACAACGATAAATTTTATGGTAATCCTTCGCCAAAGTGCTGGGAGATAAACTCGAACGCTTGTATTCGGTGTAACTATCCCACAAATCCGTTAGAGAAGCATAACTCTCAACAGATGGTGTAAAGACAACTTGCTCTGATTGTGATTTGTATTTCCCCAAAGTGACATCGAAATTGTCGCAGAGAATATCCAACTCAATTTGTCTAGCCTTCATCTCAGCCAGTTTGCGGTTAGCTTTAGTATCAGGAAACCCAGTTGAGAGGTAATGGCGTTTACCCCCAAAACTGAAAACTAATTGCAAGCGATCGTTCGAGGTTTTGATTTGAACAGTACCCTTAGAGGCTTTGCGTTGGGAACTCACAGGTGACTCCTGAAATTCAAGCCAAGACACAGGGAAACTGCTAGCAAGTTACTCCCGCACCTTGAAAACATTGAAATCAGCGCGCTCTGATTTACCCCAACTTTACCCCAATAAATAGTCCAAACATGTCCAAAAATGTCCAACGTCATCATATTCTTGCACCAAATTTGTACCCCTAGAATGGCTGGAATGGGGTTTTGGTTGAAATTAAAAACCCCTGAAAGCTGTATGCTTCAAGGGTTTTGTGAGTTATGCCAGGAACGAGACTTGAACTCGTGACACGAGGATTTTCAGTCCTCTGCTCTACCAACTGAGCTATCCCGGCTTGGTGTAATTAATTTTTTCTCCTTAAACAACATAGCAAAGCTTTCATAATTTTGCAACTATCTCGGAAAAATATCTGATTTACCAAGTTTAAGTACTAATTTGGGAATAATTAGTACAGCAGCATTCATGAGGGTGGGAAGTTGTTTGAAGAACGTGCATACTGGCTGGTTTGGTCGCAAATTTCTGGTGTTGGTCCGGTATTGCTACAACGTTTGCAACAACATTTTGGTTCGCTTGAGGTTGCATGGAATGCCACTGTTCAAGAGTTAGGACAGGTTGATGGTTTTGGGATACAAACAGTTCAAAAGGTAGTGAAGGAGAGAACTGCTTACCGAAATCCAGCTAATTTTTGGCTTGAACATCAAGAACAAAATCCGAATTTATGGACTCCTGCTGATGTGGAGTACCCGCGTTTGTTACTGGAAACTGCCAGTCCACCGCCTATTTTGTACTATCGAGGAATATTTTCATTAGAAGAAAATCTAGGACAAGTTCCGTTGGTGGGAATTGTGGGGACACGTCATCCTAGTGAATATGGTATTCGGTGGACGCGACAAATTACGACTTTATTAGTGAAAAACGGCTTTACCATAGTTTCTGGTTTAGCTGAAGGGATTGATACCGAAAGCCATACAGCGGCTATTAAGTCTGGGGGAAGAACTTTGGCGGTTGTGGGTACTGGTGTTGATGTTATTTATCCGGCGAAAAATCGGGACTTGTACCGCCAGATTTTAACACAGGGGTTAGTTTTGAGTGAATATGCATCAAAAACACCTCCTGATAAAACTCATTTTCCTCGACGTAATCGGATTATTGCTGGTTTATGTCGCGCTGTATTGGTGTTGGAAGCACCCTTAAAATCTGGTGCTTTAATTACTGCTGATTATGCAAATGAGTTTGGACGTGATGTTTATGCTTTACCTGGAAGGTTGGACGATTCTTCATTGCAAGGATGCTTAAAGCTATTATCACAGGGTGCAATCCAAATTCCCCAAGATTTAGATGAGTTAATCAAGATGCTAGGGGCTATTCCGCAGATTAATTTTGTGCCGGAATCTGTGATTGTTTCTGCGTTACCGCAACTATCACCAGAGCTACAAAAAATCATTGATGCGATGACTTCGTTAAGCCGTGCTAACGGAGTTGAAGCAGTGCCATTGGATTTAATTATTCAAGAAGTTGCAATGCCTGCGGGTTCGGTTTCGGCGTTTTTGCTAGAGTTGGAGTTGATGGGTTTAATATTGCAACTACCAGGTATGCGATACCAAAAATGTTAGGAGTCGTGTCAAAATAAATTTTGTAAACTATTAAGGTTGATAAAGTAATAATGAGAATTTTACTTATAGATGGTGACGAAATATTTTCTAACCTTCTTAAATCTAGGTTAAGTGAGCAAAATTATATAGTTGATAGTGCAACTGATGGACATAAAGGATGGCAATTTATTGAAGCATATAATTATGATTTAATTGTCTTAGATGTAATATTACCAAAGCTAGATGGAATTAGTTTTTGTCGTCAATTACGTGCAAAGGGTGTACGTGCTTCAATTCTACTTTTAACAGCTAGAGATACCAGTAGTGATAGAATCATGGGTCTTGATGCAGGGGCAGATGACTACGTAATTAAATCTATATCACTGCCAGAGTTAGCAGCTATAATTAGAGCTTTATTACGTCGAAAATCTCCAATCTTATCTTCTGTAATAGTTTGGGGTAATTTGAAACTTGACCCGATACAGAATGAAATAAGTTATATCAATATTAAACTAAATTTGACTACAAAAGAATACTATTTACTTGAATTATTAATGAAAAATAGTAATAAAATTCATAGTAAAAGTAGTATTCTAAGTCAAGTCTGGTCTCTCGAAGATGAAGTTCCAAGTGGAGACACGTTAAGAACATTAATCAAAAGATTGCGCCAAAAACTGAAATTGGTTGGTGCTACAGATTTAATTGAGACTGTCTATAGCTTAGGATATCGTTTAAATCCAGCGTTGGAAAAAAAAGTTCCAAATCAATATCATTGTAGTCCACTGGAGAAAAATGATCAAACTATAACGAAATCGCATAAAAACACAAAAATCAAGAAAATATATTATAAAATAATTGAGAATCTAGATGTAGTAGAAAAATATTTACAAGATATTTTTGAGAATAAACAGATATCAAATAAGTTAGAAAAAATTAAATGTAATATCAATGACATCATTGAATATCTAAGTATAATTAATTTAGATGTAGCATATAAATTAGCTCTAGAATTAGAAGAGAACATACAAACAATAATACAGAGAAAAACATGTTTATTAGTAGATGAATATACACTAGTATATAATCTTGTTAAAGAGATACGGTTACTGTTGTTAAGTGCAAACAATTCCAGTTTTCCTGAAGCAAATAAGATAAATTATAAGTATCAAAAGGCTAGCTTAGAGCCGATAACTCAAATATTGATAGTCGGAAATAATCAAGCGTTATATGATCGGATATCTACAGAGGCAGAATCACAGGGAATAATTAGCGTTATAGCTAATGACACTGAATTAGGTTTAAAAAAAGTAAAAGATACTTCTCCACATCTCATAATATTAGATATTTCAGGTTCTAATGTAATCGATGAAGCCTTATGTTTTATAGATAATGTATCTGTTTTTTCTGATTCTACTCCTATATTGGTTTTGATGAATGATACTAATAGTATTAATCGCTTAGTACTAGCTCGTCGTAAAGTTAGAGGTTTTTTAGAACAACCTTTAACTGCTCAAAGTATTTTGGAAAATATTATTCAAGTTATAAATTCAAAAAAGAAGAAAGAAGCTAAAATACTGATTTTAGATGACGATCATCTTATTTTACGTTTTACACAAATATTATTGGAACCTTGGGGTTTACAAATTAGCACTTTAATTAATCCTTTGCAATTCTGGGAGCAACTTGAAAATATAACACCTGATTTACTAATATTAGATATTCAGATGCCGGATATTAATGGCATAGAATTATGCCAAATGATACGCAATAACTCAAAATGGGCTTGGATGCCAATTTTGATTTTGACAGGAGATCGCAATCCTGAAACTATTCAAAATGTTTTTGCTGCTGGTGCTGATGATTTTGTTAGTAAACCAGTTATCGCACCAGAACTAGTTACTCGTGTCTTGAATCGTTTGGAACGAAGTCGCTTATTAAGGGAAAGAGCCGAAATTGATCCACTTACTGGACTATTTAATCGTCATCGCTCTAGTGTTGATTTAGAAAGATTACTACACTTAGCAAAACAATATCAACAACCTTTTTGTTTAGCAGTACTGAGTATTGACAACTTAGTTCAAATCAATCGTAATTATGGGCATCAAATAGGTGATAAAATATTACGCCAATTAGCTTACACTTTACAAAAAGAACTTCGTAATGAAGACATAATTGCTCGTTGGGATGGTGCTGAGTTTGTTATTGGAATGTATGGTATGACTCGCAATGATGGTGTTGAATGGTTCGCAGAAATTATAGAATTGATGCAAATATTAGAGTCTTCAATGCCTCACTCCGAAAAAATGCAGATGATATTAAGTGCAGGTGTAACGGACTATCCAAATGACGCTAATGATATTCAAGGACTTTATCAAGTAGCGACAAAAGCTTTAGATAAGGCAAAAAAAAATGGTGGAAATCGTGTGTTTAGTAGTAACTGGCAACCACTGATAAGTCAAGCTATTACAGT
The DNA here is from genome assembly GCF_000317435.1 of Calothrix sp. PCC 6303. Classification (NCBI taxonomy): domain Bacteria; kingdom Bacillati; phylum Cyanobacteriota; class Cyanophyceae; order Nostocales; family Calotrichaceae; genus Calothrix; species Calothrix sp. PCC 6303. The sequence goes on along the minus strand of NC_019751.1, from coordinate 2,600,848 downwards.
TTTTGATATAATTTTACTACATCATGATTCAGGATTTGCTACATCTATTATGAAAGCATTATCAATACGAGGTTATCATGCTTGTTGGTTGCAAGATAAAGATAATATATTTAGAAATTTGGCAGGACAGAATCCTACTTTGTATGGAAAGGTAATTTTATTAGAAGATAATTTATCTAATGCTTCTGGGTTAGAAGTTCTTGAGTCTTTTAAAAAATATAAAATTACTCAACGTTCAAAAGTTTTCTGGCTATCTCATAAGTCTTTAAACCAGACAATTGAATTAGAACAGGCAATGAGTCTAGGATGCTTTGAGTATATAAATGTTCCTTGTAATATATCATCGTTCATGCAGCAAATAAATCAAGCTTTCAGTTAGTTAGTTAGTTAGTTAGTTAGTTTGTTTGTTTGTTTGTTTGTATGTATGTATGTATGTTGTATTTTTTAGATATTTTTTTCGCTCATTTTCTAAAGCAAGTTTAACTGATCCATACTCTGATTCTATTTTGGATATTTGTAAAGCAAATTTTTCTAATTCTTCATTGACTGTCATAACTTCTAACTCAGTACAAAGTATAGCCAAGTTAACTGCTCCTAATGTGGCGCTAGTAGAAGCAAGTGTATGAGTAGCTCGTCGAAGTGGTTGATAATTATTTTGCTTCATGTAAATATGAATATCATCTAAAACTTTTGGCGTTTCTTGGATGTAGTAATCAATAGTTTCAAATAAAAATTCTAAAGGGTCTATAGATGGATTGAAACTAGCCATTTGAAGAATATCGTACAAGCTAGCAGCGTGAATTGGACTATCGTTCTCTTGTTTATTTTTTAATTCTTCCGTTTGTATATCCTGAATACCATGTTGATTTTGAGTGGTATTTAGTTGATTTTGAGTGATATTTAATGGCTGAATTTTTTTGAGAACGTCCATCAGTTCTTTAATACGGATTGGTTTCGATAAATAGTCATTCATTCCTGATGCTAAACATTTATCACGTTCTCCCCACATTGCACTGGCTGTTAACGCAATTATCCAAGGACGAGTATTTGCAGTCCATTCTTGATAAATTCTTTGTGTAGCGGTCAGTCCATCCATTTCCGGCATCTGCACGTCCATTAATACAACATCATAAACTTGGGAATGCAATATTGACAGTGCTTCTAAGCCATTATTAGCTGTATCAGGTTGATATCCCATGCCTTCGAGCATTAATTTAATCATTCTTTGATTAAGAATATTATCTTCAACTAAAAGTATTCTTAGAGGATGCTTTTTCGCCATTTCTATGTCAATTTTTACTTCGTTGGCAACATTGCGATCAGTTCTATTATTCCCATAGATTTGCTATTTCTATCATTTGCCTAAATACTCTGGATTTTCAAAAATATTAAATACGTAGAAACTTTGTCACATTTTTGTCACAACCTGTCGATTAAACTTGTTTTAGGATTAGTTGGATCTAATGCTATTTAAAACAAATCTAAATTGTGAAATTATACTTGGGTTTAAAAATTTCGACTTACAAGGAAAGGAGATAAAACAATGACGCTGCATCACCAATCAGTAATACCCGATACTTTAATTGATGAATTTATGACTTGCACTAGGCTACAGTACAATGGTAGGCTAAACATCTCATCTGTTAAAGGACAAAAATGGTCTTTTTACTATAGATTGGGGCGTATTGTTTGGGCAACTGGTGGAATTCACCCGTTTCGGCGTTGGCGTAGAAATATAGTCAAGTATTGCAAAGATCTTGATTTTAGTCAGATGGTATTGCGATCGCAAGACATGACCGTTGAACATTGGGATTACTTATCTCTGGAAAGATTATACAAAGAAGGAAAGGTTGGACGAGAAGAAGTCAATGATGTTGTTGACAGCACAATTGCCGAAATATTATTCGATGTAGCACAGCAGATTCACTTTGGCAACGTTGAATGTCATATTTTCGGGATTAGCGAGAGTGTACAACGCAACGAGGAAACTATCCTTGATGCACCAATGAGTTTTTCCCGCACAGATGCATCCTTGAGAAATATAGGTGAATCGTGGCATAGTTGGGTCGAGACTAACTTAGGGAATTTTTCTCCAGATTCAGCACCCGTATTACGTCAACCGCAACAACTTCAACAAAGAGTCAGTGCAACTGCTTATAGTAATTTTACGAAATTAATTAATGGTCAAAATAGTTTGCGGGATTTAGCTGTGAGAATGAAGCAAGATGTACTATCTGTTGCTTACTCTTTACTTCCTCACATTCTTCGTGGAACAGTTGAATTGGTGGAAGTACCTGATTTGTCATTACCTATTGAAGAATATACAAATGTTTCTAGTATTTGTAGTATTCCCCGAAAAAATGATTATCAGCTTCCTCTAATAGCTTGTATTGATGACAGTCCTCAAGTTTGCCATATGCTGGAAAAAATTATCAAAGGGAATGGAATGAATTTTATTGGTATTTCTGATCCCATCAAAAGTTTACCAACTTTGATTCAAAAGAAGCCGGATTTAATTTTCTTAGATTTGATTATGCCAGTTGCAAATGGATATGAAATTTGTACGCAGTTGCGAAGAGTAACTTGCTTTAATAATACCCCTATAGTTATTCTAACTGGCAGTGATGGTCTTTTTGACCGTGTACGCGCTAAAGTTGTTGGATCTACAGATTTTATGAATAAGCCTATTAATGCTGAGAAAGTTATTGCCACTATTAATAGATATTTACATAAATATTCATCAAGTATTGAAACAGCAGACAAAATATATAGTATGAAATCCTGCTATATTTAATATCAATGGATATCCAAATTGTGAAACTACACCTAAAGGATCAAGTAGATCAGGTGCAGGTATATTCTGTCTGATTTGAGACTTTTTATCGGTAGTTGAAAATATTTTACTATTATGTTTACTTTCGTTGATGGTAAGTAATATCACTTAGCAAAAAATAAAAAACGTCAATATTTTCAGTAAAATTCAGTGTGTATACTTTGGTTATTTACTGGATTAAAATGTATACTTTAAAAGCATAAATCCTATAAGTATAAGATATACAGAGTTTATATAATTTTTCTGGATCAAGAGATAAATTAGCATAACTCAAACACCTTATACATTTTTGCTTTAGTCACAACTTTGTCACAACCTATTTTTTATACTGATAGCATGATTGATTTTACGGTTTAGTAGGAAGTTCTATGACAGTTCTAAATTAATTCTGAAAATGAAATAAAATGAAGCAAATTTTAGGAATGTAGCAATGTAATACCTTTGCTGACATTTTTTTGAGTTGTGGAGATATATTTCTATTTTTTATAACTTATTTAGGATTGCTACATATCTATTTAGATTGGATAAGATTATTCTATTTTCTCTGTTTTGAGATACATTTAATATCTATTATCTACATGACTCATATGTGATTTATAAAACACATTCAGGGTATCTTATCACGAACTTTAAGCCACCGTCTTGCGGATTTTGGTGCGTTAGATTAAAGCTATAACAAACTCTACATATGCTTATTTTTTTTAAAATAAAATTTAATTTTTATATATGAAATTATCCTGGGCGCAGTGAAAAATTTTGTTTTCTCTAGATGAATCATTTGTTGGCTAAAGAAATCTGCATAAGATAATTAAGATAATAATGATTAATCAAATTAGTATTTAGCAATTTTATTTTCCCATAAATTCGATTCTATCACCAAAAGTGTAATTATCTACCTTGAATTATTTTGGAAATGAAAACTTTAAAAAATCAAACTTACAAAAATCAAAAATTTCGGCAACTGGTAGCTGCAATATTATTACTCAGCAGCACTTTGGGAATAATATCACCTGTACTTGCTCAAGTAGCTGCGGGTTCGGATATCAAAAATACCGCAACTGCAAAGTTTAAGGACGATGCAGGAACAGTATATAACTCAAGTTCTAATGAAATTATCATCAAGGTTGCTGAAGTTGCTGGAATTAATATTACTGCTCAACCACCCAGCGTCACTAATCCGAATGCAGGTGACACTCTTTTTGTTGATTATATTATTAGCAATACAGGTAATGATCCCACTCAATTCTTTATTCCTGGTACTGCGACTCTTTCTGACAACACAAATTTTAGTCAAGACGGGAAAATTCAAATTATTGCGGTGAATGGTACGAATTTGGGAGCAGCAGTTGAGGTTCCTAATACTGGTGATACTACAGGTAAATTACTAACAGCTAACGGTTCAATTCCGGCAAATTTTGGCAGTGCAACAAATGGAACAATCAAAGTACGTGTACCAATTAAGGTTGCAGTAGGAACGGCTTCAGGAACAAACTTAACGGTTACTTTGGGTAATACTAATAAACCAGCACCAGACAATCAAAACCAAGATCGTAGTACCGATATTGATGCTGATGATTTTTACACCGTAGATAATGCTGATGGTACAACTAGTGAAACGAATGGAACACCTGGAAATGGTGTCCGTGAGGCAATGGCAACTAGCGCTACTATTACCGTCAATGCTCGTCAGCAAGCTTTCTCAACTGTATTGAAGGCAGTATCTAGTTATAGTAGTGGAGCAAATGCCAATGATATCAGTGATGATGTTCTCACCTACGCACTTGCACTGAAGGTAGAAAACCCCGCTTCACCACCATCTGGATTAGTTGTATCTGACTTGTATGGTACAGGAATTAAAGTTGAGGGTTTGACGACAACACCTTATGTATTGGTATCTGATGCAATACCCACGGGGATGAAACTGGGTAATGCAAATCCCGTTGCACCGAGTGGATGGCAAGTTGTTTACACTACAGATGATTTAGCAGTAAATGCTCTGAATGCTAGTTGGTTAACTACTCGTCCAAGTGGGACAATTACTAGGATTGGTTATGTCTACGATACCACCACAACACCATTAGCGAAAGGTTCGACTACCACTGGTTTTAGCTTTACAGTCACACCAGATGCCGGATTTACTGGTGAACAGATTGCAAATATTGCTCAGACATTTGGACAATCAAAACCGGGTGCTGTAGTTCCGGGTACCGCAACTCAGATAGTTTACGATGAATCTGGAGACCAAACCTCTAACAACGGTTTGGATGGAACAAACCCAGACTCAACAACCGCAGGTGGTGTAACTCCTACGAATGGAGGAATTACTGACGGGAAAGCAGATATAATAGCAGATGGTGTTGACCCTGGTACAGGTAATGATCCAACTGCAAATAACACCAACCAAGGTAATAATACTGGTGCCGGAGCAGGTACTAAACCAGTAGGTGGTGAGGTTAATATCTACGTAATTGCCGCAACTCCGTTGAATGGTCCCAAGGATCAACCGGGAGCAACTGGACCAACTGGTACTAATGATGACTTCACGAATAAATCGATTGTTGTTCCTGCTGATAAAAATCCAACCGACACTTTAACGGATACGGAAACAACTCCTATCACCTTTGACAATACTGTTAAAAATACCAGTGGTGGTTCCCAGATTATTTCACTATTACCAACTCCCCCAACAGTTACAGGTGACTTGCTAGATGGTACAAAGGTGACGATTAAAGATGCTAATGGTAATACTGCAATTTATACTTATACCGCAGCAAATGGATTTACCTTTGACTCAGGAACAGGTACCACCGCAGGTAATCCCATCAGTGCAACTAATCCCATCAAAGTGACGGTAGCTGCTGGGGATGTTGCAAGTTATCAGGTGATAGTTGATTTACCTGCTGCACCACAATTGAAGGGTTTCCCAGTACCGATTACTGCTTTTGTGGATGTGAACGGTGATGGTAAACCCGCAGGTGAACCTAGCAATATTACCATCGATCGGGTATATACAAATTACTTGGAATTGAAGAAAGAAGCACGAATTTTAGAAGCTAATGGAACTCCTGTTAGTGGTGCTGCGGGTACATTTACAATCAATCAAGCAGATTTAGCAGTAGCAGCAACTCCCGGTAGGATTATTGAGTACCGGATTACCTACACCAATATTTCCACAACTGGTGGTGCTAATAGTGTAATTCTGCCTGTTAAGGATTTGGTGATTACCGAGAATGGTTCCACTGGTGGTAATACCTGGTTTAGCACTACTGTGGATCCGAAATATTCCGCTACTGTAACGCAGGGTTCTGCGGTTGGTACAAGTGTGACTGTGACGACTGCTGCAAATGCTTCCGTGACTGATATTCAACAGTACGAAGATGCGATCGCAAATGTCAATCCTGCGGGAACTGGTACATTTATCTTCCAGCGAAAGATTAAGTAAATTACCCTAATCCCCCCCCTTATAAAGGGTGGAATTGCCTGAAGTTTACTTGGTATTAGCTTTTAGCTAACTAAAAACTCAAATTTTTACTATTTCTAAGCAAAAGGAAAAAATGATGAAAAAACAAAATTTGTATTTAGCGGGATTAGGGATAGCAACGGTTGTATTATCTCTGTTACCGATGGGAAATAAACCTGCAATCGCTCAATTGCTGGAAAGCGGAACAATGGTAGTTCAGAATGTTCTCCAGCAACCTAAGGTAAGTTTAAATTTGGTTGCAGATAAGCAAATTATTCAGAAAAATAATCAAGGTCAGGTGATAGTAAGTTGGAAAGAACTGGATACCAAAAAAGCGGTTTTACCTGGAGAAGTAATTCGGTTTACGGTGTTGGGAAAAAATCAAGGTAATAAGTCTGCAAAGAGTTTAAATATTGTTCAGCGTATTCCCCAAGGGTTGATATATCAACTTAAATCAGCAACAGCCTCAGTTAAGGATACCACTATTACTTATAGTATCGACCAAGGTAAGACTTTTGTGGCGAGTCCAATGGTGAAAGTAACTTTAGCTAATGGCAAAGTTGAAGAACGTCCCGCACCAGATTCAGCTTATACCCATCTGCGGTGGGATTTTAAGCAACAGCTACAACCAGAAGCATCATTGCAGGTAGCATACCTGACGAAAGTTCGCTAGTTGCCTTCGTAGTAGCACTGAACCCGGATTTCTGAAGATTGCGCTAAAGCGCTACTACAAAATGTTATTAGGTTTTTATCATGCATCTTTCAATCATAAAAAAAATAATAAAACGAATTAATCGCTGTCGATTAGTTTCAACAAATTTATTAATAGCAACTAGTTTAATATCACAACCTGTTTTTGCTGCTGGATTAATTCAAAATACAGCAACATATAGATTTAAAACACCAACGGGAGAAAATATCTCTGGGGTGACAAACCAATTAAAACAGGAATTAATTGACCCTTTTGGTCGAATTCGCGGTTGTGGTGGTGAGGTTTTAACTGATTATACTGGGTTCAGTGTGGGGTTGTATGAGGTTGGAGCAAAGGATACTTTAGCTGGTTTGGTACCTTTAACTCGCACTGGTTCAGGGACTGATTTTACTGGACTTTCACCAAATATACAGAATGTCAATCCCTTTTTCTTGGCAAATGACGAACCTAGAGGTGCATTTAACTATTTATTAAACCGCGATCGCGGTCAGCTTGAAATAGGCAAACGCTATATCTTAGTTGTCAATCCACCTGCTGCTGCAACAGGGTTTAGTCAAAGGCAAATCCGCATTGTGATTACGAATGTTGATAATGTTGCTAAGACTGTATCCTATACGGCAACTGCCCTGGATGGGAAGGGCATTAGTCAAGATGGGGATTTGGCAACATTTAGCACGACGGTTGCTATTAATGACGCGGTAACTACAGGTTTTACCCTCTCAGCAATTGATTTATTAGATCGTCCAATCTGCGTTGGTGCTGCTCAACCAATTCAGATTACCAAAACCGCAGATAAAGCAGCAGCAGAACCGGGGGATACGGTTATTTATCGTCTTTTGGTGCGGAATTTAAATAATGTCCCTGCGACTCAGGTTGCAATTACAGATGTTTTACCAACGGGATTTGTGTTTGTGGGTAAATCTAGCCGTGCTGAACTCAATGGCAATTCTGTAATTGTTAATACTAGTACAAGTGGTGCCAATATTACATTTAACGTTGATGGAACGATTCCTCCGGAAGGTTCTGTAAATCTTGTCTATGCAGTGAAACTTAGTCCTGATGCGGTGCGGGGTTCTGGTGAAAATATCGCTAGTGTTATAGCTCGTCGTCCTGATAATAACGCCGAATTGCGGGATGGTCCTTCCCGTTATCGGGTGAAAGTTCGCTCTGGAATTCTTAGCGATTGCGGTACGTTAATTGGTCGAGTATTTGAAGATAAGAACTTTGACGGAGAACAACAAACTGGTGAACCTGGGATTGCAAATGCTGTAGTAATTCTGGATGATGGCAACCGTATTACTACTGATGTGAATGGGTTATTCTCGGTTGCTAATGTCATTTCTGGTAGTCGTACTGGAGTGCTGGATTTGAGTAGCGTTCCTGGATACAACATTGCTCCTAACCGTAAGGTGAGGGAACGCAATAGTCAATCTCGCTTGGTACGTCTGGAACCCGGTGGACTTGTTCGGATGAATTTTGCCGTCACTCCTTGGAATGGGGAGGTTCTGAAAAAATGAAAACTTTAAAATATACTTTTATCGCTCCTCGTTTACTTGTTTTAGGGTTGTTTGCCGAATTGCTTTGTTTAGGTTTGGGTGGAAATATTGTTAACGCTCAACAGAATCAAGATGACTTGTCTCTAAATCTCTCTCCTGAGAAGAGAGAGACTTTGAATTTAGATATGGGTTCTCAGGGAGAAACAAAAACTGTTGCGACTCCACAATTAAATTCTGATAACGGGATTAAATTTATTGAACCTGTTACAGGCTCTATTATAGATATTCCTACGAGCGCGATCGCGTTAGAGTTTCCGCAGGGTTCCCAAATAGAGTTACGTGTTAATGGGGTGTTGGTTGATAACAAACTCATCGGACGTACTGAAACCAATTCTCAAACCAAAACTATTACCCAAATTTGGTATGGGGTGGGATTGCAGGAAGGGGAAAATACAATTACTGCTCAAACTGTGGTGAATGGTGTTACTAGTCAACCTATCACAACAAGGGTGACGGTGCGGGGTACTCCGAAGCAAATTACCCTAAAAACCTTAGAAACCAGGATTCCAGCTAACGGACGTTCCACAGCTACAATTACAGGGGAATTGTTGGATGCTGGGGGAAACCGTTCTAACCGGGATGCTTTTGTTACTCTGGAAGCAACTGCGGGTGAGTTTGTGGAGAAAGATGCAAGTGAGTCCCAACCAGGTTTTCAGGTACAAGCAAAGGAGGGACAATTTAAAGCATCTTTGCGTTCGGTACTCCAAGCGCAAAATGTGCGAATTCAAGCCAAATTAGGGGATATTGATGCTTTTACCCAACTACAATTAGAAACAGATTTACGTTCCTCCTTAGTTACAGGTGTAGTTGATTTGCGGTTTGGGAAACGGGGAACTGATTTTTATGGAAGTTTCCGCGATTTTCTGCCACCCGATAAAAACTATAATTATCAACTGGATGGCAAAGGAGCAGTATTTGCCACTGGTAAACTTGGAGATTGGTTATTTACAGGAGCATACAATAGTAGTAGAAACTTGAATGAGACATGCGACCGCACTTCCAGTTTATACCGCGATACTCAATCTTGTGAGCAAGCATATCCTGTATATGGTGATAGTTCCACATCAGAAATATTAACTCCTTCCCAAGATAGTGTTTATGCGAAATTAGAGCGTAGTTCTCCTGGTGGTGTTGGTGTCGATTCCTTGATGTGGGGAGATTACAACACAGAGGAATTTGCAAGTCGTTCCCAAGAGTTTACCGCAACCAATCGCCAACTTCACGGCTTTAAGGCTAACTATAATTTTGGCAATCTCCAAGCAACAGCAATTTACGGTAACAATATCCAAGGATTCCAACGGGATACCATATCCCCAGATGGGACAAGTGGATTTTACTTCCTTTCCCGTCGGATTTTGCTTCCTGGAAGTGAGAATGTATTCTTGGAATTGGAAGAATTAAACCGTCCGGGAACTGTATTATCACGGAAGCAGTTAAACCGGGGTTCTGACTATGAAATTGATTATGACAGAGGTACATTACTATTTCGTGAACCTTTGCTGCGAACCGATGTTGATAATCAAGGACAGGTATTAGTCAGACGGATTGTTTCCACTTACCAATACGACAACCAAGATAATAGTAGTAACTTGTATGGTGGGAGATTGCGTTATCATCTCAACCGCAATCCTAATCAAGAAAGTTGGATTGGGGGAACTTACCTAACTCAAAACCAAGGTGTACGCAACTTTGAAATATATGGTGCTGATGGGTTATTTTCCCTCAGTCCAAAAACCAACTTAATTGCCGAATACGCCCATTCCCGTAACGATTCCGATATCATGGGTTTTGTCAGCGGTTCTGCTTACAGATTTGAGGTAAATAGCGAAATCGCCAAAGGTATTCAAGGACGTGCATTTTACCGTCAAGCGGAAACAGGTTTTGCTAACGATGCAACCATCAGTTTTGTACCTGGACAAACCCGCTACGGTGGGCAAATTAGTGCAGCACTTTCCCAATCTACCCGTTTACGGTTGCAATATGACCATGAAAAAAATGAAGGTATCGCACCTCGTCAACTAAATACCTTAGAAGACTTACTCACACCTCGTACCCAAGCACTTCCCGGTACAAAAGTCGATAACTCCCTGACAACAATTTCCGCAGGAATTCAGCAGCAAATAGGTAAGGCAAATGTAGATGTAGATTTACTATTCCGAGATAGGGAAGACAAACTAGTACCTGAAGCAACAGGAACATCAACTCAGTTGCGTTCAAGATTAAATTTCCCCCTAGCAAAAAACCTCACATTCCTCGCTCAAAACGAAACAAGTCTTTCCAGCAATACCGATTTAGTTTATAGCGATCGCACTGTGTTGGGATTAAACTATATGGTGACTCCGGGAGTCAATCTACGTTTAGGACAGCAATTCTACACCAACGGACAACTCGCTGGACAATCAATTACCAGTTTTGGTGTTGATGGTGAATACAAACTTGGTTTTGACACCAGTTTAACAGGACGGTACACCCTCCTGGGTGGAGCAAATGGAATGACAGTTCAAGGTGCTATTGGTTTAAACCAACGCTGGGTAATTTCCCCTGGTTTAAAGATGGATTTAGCCTATGAGCATGTTTTTGGCAACTTTGCAGGTGTTACAGGTGCAGGAACCCAATTTATCCAACCTACAGCACCCGGACAAAGTGCTGCTTCCCTCGGTTTTGCAGGTGGCGATAGCTACAGTGCTGGATTAGAATATAACGATGGCAAAAACTTCCAAGCAAGTGCGCGCTATCAGCACCGTAGTTCATCAGGAGGAGCTAATACCGTAATTTCCGCAGGAGCAACCGGCAAAATATCACCATCGCTTACAGGATTACTCCGTTACCAACAAGCGGGTTCATCCAACTTGAAATTATCAGGTATCGAAGATACAGCTAATTTCAAACTAGGATTAGCATTCCGCGACCCCAACAATGACAAATTCAACGCTTTACTACGTTACGAATACCGCAAAAACCCATCCACAATCCCCGACTCCATCTTAATAGGTGGTGGTACAGGAGTCGAAGACCACACATTTGCAACAGAAGCAATCTATGCACCAAATTGGCAATGGGAATTTTACGGGAAATACGCTTTACGTAACAGCACCACCTTTCTAGCAAATGATTTAGTTGGTACCAGTACAATCTCCCTATCTCAACTTCGTGCAACCTACCGTCCTGGTTACAAATGGGACTTAGTAGGGGAGGCAAGATGGATATCCCAAGGTGGACTCAACTATAGTGAAACCGGATATTTAATTGAAGCTGGATATTACATCACACCAAACCTGAGATTAGCAGGGGGATATAGCTTTGGACAAGTAAATGATAGAGACTTTAGTGGTTCTCGCAGTGATGGTGGTTTGTACATGGGTTTAACGGTGAAGCTGAACGAATTATTTGATGGTTTTGGATTACAAAAACCAGTTCCGAAACCGCGACAGGAGCAAAAATCGTTGACACAGATTTTACGCGCAGCAAAGACAACAGAAAGGGTGAGTCGAGGAGTGCAAAATTAATGAAAACACCAATTACTCATCTACAACGAATCCAAAAACCTTTTACCAAACTCACTTTATTACTGTGTACCTTAAGTTGCTGGGTACAACCTGCTAAAGCCGAAGGTAGCAGAGAATTAGTTCAAAACGGCGGGAATCGTCCTTTCACCGAGTGGAGAACCGATAGAACCGCAGGGATTTTGCGGCGTACCGTATTAAAGGTTTATGTTAACAAGGACGAAGTGATTAATCTGGGTTCTAGTGCTGTAGGGGTTGATAAAGGCGATATTTTGCTATTTAAAGATGGAGATAACGTCGATTCGACAACACCGACACTCAAGTGCAGTACGGCTGTAGATAAAGGCATATTAGATACTAGGGCAAAGGAAATAGCCGGTCCACTACCCACTACTGGGGGTTATACGCCCTGTACTTACACAGCACCCGCATCAGGGGTATATCAAGTAGTATTTTACGGAACTGATGGAAAAACCTCTACTACCGATCCTACTACAGCAAACGGTGTTGACTATATCACCAATCCATTGACTACAGCTGCTCAAAAAAGTGCTGTCTCCATGTGGGACATTACAGTAAGAAGCAGTGCAACCTCAACAAGCGATATCAAAGGTCGAGTCTTTACCGACTACATTGCCCTAAATATGGGTGCTAACAACCGCTACTTAAAATCAAACATATACATACTAACTGATGATGGCTACCGATATAGTACCGACTTGAGTGTTGGTAGAGGAATCGATCCTTATGGTTTTCTTTTCTTTGCCAACGAGAAAGGTTTACTAGCCCCAAATGGTCAACCACTCTACCACACTGGAAAAAAAGCAGGAGATAGTGCCATGACACCACCTCTAGATGGGGGTGTGACAATTCAAGCACCCAAATATCCACTATTTTTTAATCCCCCTAGTAACGATGCCATTTCTGGTTTAAACGTATCCCTGATTGCACGGGAACCTTTCCCCGCAAGCAACTTTAAATTCACTGGAGGTGTTGGTGGTAGTGGCAACCAAACCCCTGAAAGCGTGGGGGGTACCTTTAGCTTTGATGCACCCCAATCTGGGGGCTTTCAAATTATTATTGATGCTGATAACGATGGAAACTATAATACGGCTAGTAGCGATCGCATATTAGAAGGTAGTGCGGTTGGAGGTTCTAATACTATTATTTGGGATGGAAAAGATGGTGGTGGGAATGTTTTGCCAGCGCGACCAGGTAATGCACCCTACAATGCCAGGATTACCCTGAAAGGGGGAGAATACCACTTTCCCCTCATAGATGCCGAATCAGCTGCTGACGGGTTCAAAATCGAAATGCTCAACCCACCTGGTCCCTTTTCCAACGGTGCAAATCAAACAACTATCTACTTCGATGAACGTGACTATAAAGTCTCAGAGACAGATGTGACGCTGGGTTGCAGCCTTGCGGCAGGACTACCTGTATGCGATGGACGAGGTGGTGTTGATAGTGCATTAGGCGCACACAAATTTGGAACAAACACAGGTAATTCCACTGATTATGGTGATCGAAAAGCCATTGACACCTGGATTTACTTTCCCAGTTCCGCTGTATTGACCCCACTGATAATTATTCCTCCTGGCACATTAACCGCAGATAAAACCGTTGCTTTGGTTGTGGATAGCGATAAATCTGGTGGTAGCACTCCCCTAGGTAGTCAGGTTCCCACCCCTGGAGATATCCTGGAATATACAGTTATTGTGAAAAATACTACCACTACCACCCAAAGGGATGATGTTGTTCTCAAGGATACAATCCCTGTGAATACAACTTACGTTCCAGGTACATTACATATTGATGGGACAATTAAAACTGATGGTACAGGTGATGACCAAGCTGAATTTGCCAGTTCTGAAACCGTATTCAGATTAGGTACGGGGGCAAACGCAACCACAGGTGGAACTTTAGCAGCTAACGCAACCAGCACGATTAAATTCCGGGTCAAAGTTAACGATCCATTACCCAACGGTGTTACAAAAGTATCCAATCAAGCAGTTGTTTCTAGTAATGGCATACCTAATATTAATAGTAATGACCCCGGTACACCCACAGCAGACGACCCTACAGTCACTAAAATTGCCCCCCGCTTGCGTTTGGTGAAGCGGGTGACAGGTATCAAAAAGGCAAGCAGCACAGCAGTTACTCCCGTTGGTGGTTACAACGATTTAGCTACAGATGTAAACGACGATGCCGCAGTTAGTTGGACTCCCAACGCCAATACTTATTTGTTAGGCGCGATCGCATCCGAGGATATTCCCACCAATCCCGGCGCTCCCGCACCCCAAGACGAAGTTGAATATACAATTTACTTCTTGGTTGACGGGGGAATTACAGCCAGAGATGTGGATATTTGCGATTTTATCCCCGCGAACCAAACCTATGTTGATGGGACAATGGAACTGAATTTGAACGGGGGAACCACGAGTGCGATCGCAGATACTCCCGGTGCAAGTGGTGGCTTTTACCCTCCAACTACAACTTCTTTTCCTGATGCTTGTTCAGGTACAAATAACAGCCGAGGTGCATCTCACTTTAAAGTTGGTAATCTTAATTCAAATTCCTACGGATATGTTCGGTTTCGAGCTAAAGTAAATTAGCTATCAAAAAAACACCAGCTTTCCATAGAAGGGTATCCCTGTAAAAATAATCAGCTAAAATGTAACCAACGGAATCAATGCTAACTTGCGTTCCGTCGTGGCAGTGTTAGCTGAAACAGCAAGAAGCCTCACGTCTCGCAGGGGAGTTAATATTTACTTTATAAATAAGCTCTTGGCATCAATAACAAAAATGAAAAAAGAATTCTCAAGCTTGGTGATTTCAACTATCAGCTTATTCTTTGTTTCTACTTCTGCTGCTATTGGTAGTGAACAATCTTATGATAATTTCGTAGCTCAACTACCAACTCAGGGGGGAACTTATATTTGTAATGGCAGTAGTTATACTTATCCCTATGCGGGGTGTACTTATAGCACCACTAATACTAATCCGACGATTGGTAAGTCGGTAAATCAGGTTCCAACACAGAGAATAATTTATGTCTGTAATGGTAGTAGTTATACTTATCCATATGCAGGCTGTATTTATAGTACAACAACTAACACTAATCCGATTATTGGTAAGTCCATAACTGAGATGCCAGTTCAGGGGGCGACTTATGTCTGTAATGGTAGTAGTTATAGCTATCCATATGCAGGCTGTATTTATAGTACAACGACTAATACTAATCCAATTATTGGTAAGTCCATAACTGAAGCTCCAAATCGAAGGGCAACTTATGTTTGTAATAAAAAGAATTATACATACCCATACCCCGGCTGTACTTATAAAAAAACAAACGGTAATCTCATAATTGGTAATCCGATACCTTAAAAAATAGTTTTGATGATAGAGTCCTGTTGCCGGAGATTATGCGATCGCCTAAAATTTCTAGCTTCAGAAACTCAATAATCGTCGATAATATATTCAAAAACTCATGACTCAATCCAAGGGCAAAGTTTACCTGGTGGGGGCTGGCTTAGGAAATCCAGAATACCTCACTTTGGCTGCCTACAACTTGCTAACTACAGCGGAAGTCTTAGTTTATGATGCTTTGGTAGATTCCCAATTATTCACCTTATTACCACCTGATTGCCTTCAGGTTGATGTAGGGAAACGGGGAGGAAAACCCAGTACACCCCAAAATGAAATTAATCGACTTTTGGTGATGTATTGCCAGCAAGGAAAACAAGTTATTCGGCTCAAATCTGGTGATCCTTTTATTTTTGGTAGGAGTGCTGCCGAAATTACGGCACTCAAAGCTGAAAAATGCGACTTTGAAGTGGTACCGGGGATTTCTTCGGCACTTGCAGCTCCATTACTTGCCGGAATTCCCCTCACAGATCCGGTTTTAAGTCGCTCTTTTGCGGTAATTAGCGCTCACGAACCGGAAATGTTAAATTGGGAAGCTCTTTCTAGTTTGGAAACTTTAGTTATATTGATGGGGGGAAAAAATCTAGGGGAAATACTCCATCAACTACTGCGATTTAAAAAACCCCGCATTACTCCCATTGCTATTATTCGTTGGGCAGGTACTCAAGGGCAAGAAACTTGGTTTGGGACTTTAGAAACGATTTTGGCACAAACTGAAGGAATTTCCCTCTCACCAGCAGTGATAATAATTGGTGAGGTTGTGGGTTTATCCCAGTTCTTACAACCAGAACAAGAAGCAGGGGGGAAGGGAGCAGGGAGCAGGGGAAACACTTCTTTGCTTCTACCGCTAAAAAAACTGGAGCAAGGATCACAGTCCCATACTACCCGATCTATTTTTGAATCCAACAGTTTAGAATCTCAAACCATGTCCAGTAAACTTCCTTTGACAGGAAAAACCATCCTAGTCACCCGTGCAACCGGACAATCAAGTCAATTTTCTCAACTTCTAAAAGAAGCAGGTGCAAAGGTGGTGGAAATGCCAACCTTAGAAATAACTTCCCCATCAAACTGGCAACCGTTAGATAATGCGATCGCGCAAATCTCCTATTTCAACTGGTTGATTCTCACCTCTAGTAATGCTGTAGAGTATTTCCTCGAAAGATTACTCTCACAAAATCGAGATACAAGGGTTTTAGCAAACCTGAAAATTGCCGTAGTTGGTGAGAAAACAGCCAAATCTCTGGAAAAATACTCCCTCAAAGCCGACTTTATCCCCCCTAACTTTGTTGCCGATTCCTTAGTGGAAAGCTTTCCGGAACCACTTCTGAATAAAAAGCTGCTATTTCCCCGCGTCGAAAGTGGTGGTAGGGAAATATTAGTTAAGGAATTTTCTGCTAAAGGTGCCGAAGTCATCGAAGTTCCCGCATATCAATCCCGTTGTCCCCAAAATATTCCCCCAGATGTAGAATTAGCCTTGATAAATGGCACAATAGATGTAGTTACTTTTGCCAGTTCTAAAACAGTTCAATTTTTCTATGAACTAGTGCAACAAAACCTATCACAAAAGCCAATTTCCCAATACTTAGCAGGACTTTGTATTGCATCAATCGGTCCCCAAACCAGCAAAACCTGTCAAGATTTACTTGGTAGAGTAGATGTTGAAGCCGAAGAATATACTTTACCAGGTTTAACCCAAGCTTTAATTAAGTGGGGAAAGTTGAGTAAGTAATAAGTAATGAGTAATAAGTAATAAGTTCGTTTTTGAGACAGGGATTCAAACCCCGCCTCAAAAACTATCTGCCTCAAGGCAGGGGCTTTGAACTAGGCTGTTGACTCTGTGCTTTTTTGGAGCTAAAAGTTCACACAATATCTGTGACATAACTTGTTCCTTGTCTCTAGCAAGGAATACAGAGTTGGAGGCTCTGCCTAGGCTGTTGACTCTGTGCCTTTTTTGGGATTTCGTTCATGCAAAAAACGTGGATAGTCACGATGGCTGAAACCTTGTTTTTGGTAGGGTTTTAACGAGAAATTAAACGCCACGAACAAAAGTACCAAAAATCGCCCAATTTTCAACAAAGTCAACAGCCTAGGCAGAGCCTCTGGCTTGGGTTCCCAGGCAGAGCCTAGGAACCAGTCGATGACAGAAAAACTGTATGAACAAAAAGCGTGAAAATTCGATCAAAGTTAACAGTCTAGTATCGTTCGGCTTAAATACGCCTACCATTTAAAACGGCTACAAATGGTGATTTTTTCGAGGTTCGTAGTGGTGGTTTTATTTCCGCCATGCTGTACTAGCTTAAGTCCCCTGCCGCCCCATTACAAAACATACTCATTACTCATTACTTACTTTTTAATGGGTGAGTAAGGTTTGTTGTACCTCCAGTTCCCTCAACGGGACTGCCTCAAATCAATCAAAGTTAGGGAAATAGGAAAAATGAAACGTCTCATCGGTTTAACAGGTGGTATCGCTACAGGCAAAAGCACCGTCGCTAAATACTTAGCCGAAATTTATAACTTACCAATTTTAGATGCGGATATTTATGCCAGAGAAGCAGTTAATCAGGGTTCACTAATTTTAACTCAAATTGCCGAAAGATATGGAAGTGAAATATTACTTCCAAATGATAATTTAGACAGAGAAAAACTCGGTGAAATAATTTTTAAAAACAAACTTGAACGTCAGTGGCTAGAAAGCAAAATTCATCCCTACGTTCGGGAAAGATTTAATCAGGAAATTCAAAAATCCCCTCAAGAAACCCTTGTATTAGTTATTCCCCTGTTGTTTGAAGCCAAAATAACCAACCTAGTTACAGAAATTTGGGTTGTCAGTTGTTCAGAATCACAACAACTACAGCGATTGATCAATAGAAACAAGTTAACGCCAGAACAGGCACAAGCTAGGATAAGTAGTCAAATGCCGCTAACCGAAAAAATCGCACTTGCGGATGTGGTTTTAGATAATTCCCAAACATTAGAGGTTTTATTACAACAAGTCGATCAAGTTATCGATAAGAAAGCCCCTGCGCCAA
Source organism: Calothrix sp. PCC 6303 (assembly GCF_000317435.1). Lineage (NCBI taxonomy): Bacteria > Bacillati > Cyanobacteriota > Cyanophyceae > Nostocales > Calotrichaceae > Calothrix > Calothrix sp. PCC 6303. Next base: position 2,582,329 of record NC_019751.1, on the reverse strand, counting down.
GCGCACGCTACGCTACAGGCTAAAGCCTGGGGCTATATGAACAAAGTCTGCCTCCGCAGACTAGAATTACCCTGCCGTAGGGCAAGCGGTTAGGGGTTTATCCATCTGCTGTATTCTGGTTTAAAATTGTCCGCCTACTGCAACTTAAAATCTACATTCGTATTCAATTAGTCAGAGATATAAAAACTTTCGCTTCTTACTCTTGATAGAGATATAACTCTAGCGAATGATTGATGTAAATACTTTTAAAAAATGTGGAAATAGTAGAGTGCTAAGTCACACACATTAAAGCTATTTAAATCAGCCTGTTTAGGGCAAGGTAAAGCTTTTAAATTTAAACAGATTATTTAAACTCAAGCAAGTGAGGAGAAAATCATGGTAGTAGGATTACATCGTCGTTCAGTAGGTGTGTTTTCTCGTCGTCAAGATGCCGAATCCGCATTACACGAACTCAAAAACTCCGGTTTTCCCATGGATAGAGTATCTGTAATTGCCCAAGATAGCGATCGCACAATTGCGGGAGCGGAGGTAAAAGAAAATGTAGGCAACTTAGCTGACGAAGGTGCATCCCTAGGAGCAGTTTCCGGTGGTGCATTAGGAGGATTAACAGGTTTGCTAGTTGGTTTAGGAACCTTAGCAATCCCCGGTGTTGGTCCAGTCATGCTAGCTGGTGCCACTGCAACCGCATTAGCAACAACCCTAGCTGGTGGAGCAATTGGAGCCGCTGCTGGTAGCCTACTCGGTGGATTAATCGGTTTGGGAATTCCGGAAGAGCAAGCAAAATCCTACAATTCTCGCGTTGAAAAAGGACATTACTTGATAATTATTGATGGTAGCGATGCTGAAATCTCCCAAGCAGAAATGATTTTAATGGGGAAAGGAATCGAAGATTATTCAGTCTACGAACATCCTAACCGCATGGAAGCAGGTGATTATGTTGCACCTGTAGCCACCTCCGCTGTCACCCCAGATTACTTAACTCCCCCCATGGTTGCACCTGTAGGTAACTCAACCCTGCAAAGAAAGCGAGCAATAGGTGTATTCTCCCGAAGACACGATGCGGAAGTTGCTCTAACTGAGTTACGCGATGCTGGTTTTGATCTTAGCCAAGTTTCGTTAATTGGCAAAGATACATCCGGTAATGTTGCAGATATAAACGTGCGTGGAGATAAAGCAGACGAAGGAGCCAAAACTGGTGCAGCTAGCGGTGCAGCAATTGGAGGTTTAGGTGGACTGCTAGTTGGTTTAGGGGCTTTAGCTATACCCGGTATTGGACCAGTAATTTTAGGTGGTGCTGCGGCAACGGCTCTAGCAACCACCTTGACAGGAGGCGCAATTGGTGCTGCTGCAGGTTCAGTAGTTGGTGGTTTAGTTGGTTTAGGAATACCAGAAAACCGTGCGAAAGAATATAGCGATCGCTTAAATCGTGGAGACTATCTAGTTATGGTTGATGGGACTCAAAGCGAAATCGACCATGCTGCCACTATTCTCAAGCGTCAACATATCGAAAACTTCGAGATCTTTAACGCCACCGATATTGATACCAGAAATAAGAATTACTCTCCCTCAACTCACCAAAATATTGCATCTTCAAATAACGCCCCTGTCACCATTATCGACCATCGTGATGAAACAGTGTGAACTACTCCGACTTGCCTACGGCTAAAGTCTCAGCTTCCCAATTCATCGGGAATAGGCTCTAAAACTCTGTAGTTTTTTTGGTCTGACACTCCCTCCAAGGGCAGGAGTCCTGGTTCCCAAGACCCAAATCTTTCTCTTGCAACATATACCTATTAGCTTGGTTTTCGCTTGCGGCATTGATGGTCAAGACATCAACTATCTTACCATCACAATCCCCACCTTATGAGTACATTGAAGGTGGGGACTTCCGCGACACGTAAAAAAAAGGCAGGGGGTAGGGAGAAAAAGAGCAGACGTTCCCAGAGCGTCAGCCGACGGGGGAAAAAATCCCCACCCATGTTCCTTGTTGAATCCCCATCTGTAATTCTGAGCTTTGCTGAGTACTAAACCTCGTCCATCATGAAAAGTGGAGTTTTGTCATTGCGACGTAAGGTAGACGAGCGAAGCGAGGCTTCTCGCAGAGTAGCATAAGCCCGTAGGGCTGGCTACGCCTACTCACAATCTTGACTTTAAACTACGGTTCTTAAAATATACAAGGTTTATCCCCCTTACTAGAAAGCTCCTCTACTGCCCACTGCCTACTGCCTTTTTCAAAGAAATTAATTCCATCAATTCCACTTAAGTAATCTATCAATAAACCCAAAAGGAACAAATATGAAAAAAATCGCCACCATTACTGTAGGTATTCTTCTTGCACTCGGTACCGCTGCCTGTGAAAACCCAGCCAAAACCAGTGCAGACGCACCCAGCAGTACCGAAACCGTATCCAGCCAAGTACCAGATTCAACATCAACCGAAGCAGCCCAAAACGATGCTCAAAGCGAACTGCGTAGAAGACAGCTAAACGAGGATATCCGCGCTCGTGAACAGCGCAACAACGTCACAGGTGGAGATACAGATAGAGCCACAGGAGACTTAGAAAGTCAAGTTCGCTCCAAACTAGAAGCGAATATACCTAACGGTGCTTTAGCTGTGAAAGCTGAAGAGAACGGTACGGTGACAGTGAGTGGCACAGTTGCCAAGCAGGATCAACTAGCAAAAATCGCACCCTTAGCCAAAGAGATTAAAGGTGTAACTGCCGTTGACGTGAAAGCCACAGTAGTACCAGGCAATAATTAGTAATCTGTCAACACGTAAATAATGTGATTTTTGGGGTGCAATTTCCTGCACCCCATTTTTAGTCATTTTTGGGATTGTGCGATCGCATGATAAAGTTTTACCTTCTAAGTTCCGGATAGTATTTTTTATCGCCGTAATAACACTTAGATACTCAAAGATATCTCTGTATATAAAGACGTGGCTTCCTCTAAAATTGTCAAAATTATTACAATTTTAATTCATGAAAACTCAGTAGCTTAGATAGAGTATAACTTGATTACTTATCTCACATTTAATATGAAAATACTGTCCAAAGCGAATGTCCAAACTCCCATAACCAACTATAGTCGAGAAGTTGAGTTACTACTGTGCTGTAGCCGAACAAGTATTGATAACGCTACATGCGAACAACTCACATCACGCAAGCTTCGCATCAAAACTCTAGTAAAAAAAAATATTGACTGGGAATATCTACTAATCCCAGCGAGTCAGCACTGAGTGCAAAGACTCCTGTATCATAATCTGAGTAAAGCTTGTTCAGTACATATTCCCCAAGATGTACTAGCTCATCTTCTTATATCTATTTCATAAATCATCTAGAGTTCCAATATTTGCTATTTGCGTAATTTCCCGATTTACCAATTTTAGGTAGAAATGTTAACTACGTGTAATTTTTTATCAAGTCCCAAATTGCAAAGATATCGAGTAGGAAAGTATGACCACCAATACATACGATAGTAATAAGCAACCAGGAGATATGCAAACTCTAGAGAAATTCGATCGCCAAAGTTCGGATATTTTAACTAGTCAAGAAATCGAATTAATTCTTGCCTGTAGTCGTACACAGCACGATTTAAAAACAATCGATCGTATTCATAACTTAGTCGCGCAGGCTCTGGATTGGGGTAAGATACTCCAGGTTGCTTACATGCATGGTGTCATGCAAATGTTGTATTGGAATCTGAATAATATTTGTCCGAATTCGGTTCCACCAGAAGTATTAGCATCATTACGCCAGTACTATCAAAAAAATACTTTTAATAATCTCATTCAAACACAAGAATTGTTGAAAATTCAGCAGTTATTTACCGAACATCAAATTCCAATTCTCCCTTTTAAAGGTCCCCTATTAGCTAGTGCCGTTTATCGCAACTATTCCCTACGTCACATTACAGATTTAGATTTTTTAGTAAGAAAAGAAGACTTTAGCAAAGCTGTAGATTTATTAACATCACAAGGCTTGGAAGCAAAAATTCAAGTTCGTTGGGAATGTCATTTAATTGGTAAAAATGGATTACTTAATATTGATCTTCACAGCGAAATTATTCCCGAACATTTATCTTGTGCGATCGAACCCAATTTTTGGTGGGATAGTTTAGGTAGTTACGAATTAGGAGGTAGTAGCGTTCCTAATTTATCTCCCGAAGCTTGGTTTTTATTATTGATTTTGAATGGGAATAAAGAATGTTGGAGAAATTTAAAACGAATTTGCGACGTTGCAGAAGTAATTCGAGCCTATCCCAAAATGGATTGGGATGCGATATTAAGCAAAGCAGATCGATTCGGATTTCGGAGATTGACTAATTTAGCTTTTTTGCTTGTCGGTAATTTATTGGCTGCTCCGATTCCCGAACCAATATGGCAGCAAGCAGTATTAGATAAAAAAGCTGGTGCGCTATTTTTGGAAATTAGCAAGCAATTATTTGTAGAGAATAAAGAAATAATTTTAGAAGTTCATATCAACCTATTCCACATTCGCACGCGAGAAAGAATTCCCGACAAGGTAAAGGTATTAGTAGATTTAATGAATTATTCGGGATGGTTTACACCAACAGAAAAAGATTTGAATTTAGTCAAACTACCAAATTATTTATATTTTCTCTATTACTTCATTCGTCCGGTACGAGTTTTACAAAAGTATCAAGTAGTTATTTTTAAGTTTATGGATCTATCCGGTCAAAAGAAATTAAATAATTAAATTTATCCATGACTCGTTGCACTCGATCATTCAAAATAAATCATAAAATAGCATCGACAAATACGACAATATTACAAAAAGTACTGATTCTATATCTATCTTGAGAAAGAGGGAGTTAGGATAGTCCCAGCAAAAAAAGGAATAATGTTAATGTCGATCAAGCAGTTAACTCAAAACAAGCAAACTAACAGAATTATGTTATTCGACCTTTCCATTAAAGGTCATCATCCCAGTTATATCCAATATTTAATTAAATACTGGGAAAAACATAATTTCGATAGCGATTTATCCAAAAATTTAAATATTGTTGTGTCTCCAAAATTTATCCAAGAACATGGAGATGTAGTATCGCTGGTTGGAGATAGCAAAAATATCAAATTTACAGCTATTAGCGCAGCAGACGAGTCCATTCTCAACGCACGCAAAACAAAAGTTCAACGCAATTTGCGGAATTTTCGCGAATGGTCGATATATTGTAAGTATGCCAAAAGCTTACAAATCGATCGTGCATTAATTATGTATTTCGATACTTGTGGACTTCCCCTGGCATTAGGAGCGAAATCACCCTGTTCTTTTTCGGGAATTTATTTTCGTCCCACATTTCACTACAACGAATTTGACGAATATAAATCTTCTTTACAGGATAAAGTGCAAGCAACACGGGAAAATATTCTTTTATCTCGTATTCTCAGGAATCCTCAATTGCAAAATTTATTTTGTCTCGATCCTTTTGCCATAAGTTATCTAAATAAATTTCATTCCCAAACTCAATGTATACATTTACCCGATCCAATGGAAATTATTCCGAGTAAAAATTCTAGTTTTGGCATGGATTCGATAGAGGTGAAAGAAATAGATGTAATACAAAAATTGGATAAACAAAAGTTGGGAGTCGAACCCGGACGAAAAATATTTTTACTATTTGGTGCAATTACTTCACGCAAGGGAATATACCAATTATTAAAATCTCTCAAACAATTATCCGACGATATCTGTCGGCAAACCTGTATTTTAATTGTGGGAGAATGTGGAATTAAAAGCTCGATCGAGAAATTAATTATTGAAGTTTGTCAGGAAAAGCCTTTACAAATTATTCGGCGCTACGAATTTATTAAAGATGAAGAAATTCAACCCTATTTTCAATTAACCGATTTTGTCCTCGCTCCCTATCAAAAGCATGTAGGGATGAGTGGAATCCTCCTCTGGGCTGCCGCTACGGAAAAAAATGTCCTAAGCTCTAATTATGGTTTGATGGGTGAAATGGTACGACGCTACAAACTAGGAATTGCGATCGACTCCACAGTACCCGAAGAAATTGCCAAAGGGATTACAAAACTTTTATTGGAGAAAAAAACGAACGTGCTAGATGAAGAACGATCAATATTAATGAAATCCTTTATCGAACAGAATTCTGCCGAACGGTACGCTCGGACAATATTAGATCGTATTTTGTAGTTATATATTTATAAATTCTATAACGAATAAACTGTCAGATATTATTAACTATTGCCTGTGATCGCTCGCCAATTAACTATCTAACAAGACTAATTAGTCATAAGGATTGGCAGCATCCGGTTTTGCCAGATAGACTTTTTTAGATAACCCATATAGTGAGTTTTCTGGCGCTAGATAATTATGCTTATTCCAAAAAGTCGATGCTCCCCAAGGATTTTCGCAAATTCATCCCATAGAAAATGAAGGTATTAGAGGATGTTATTTAGACAGTTGTATGGAAGGTTGGCGGCGAATAAAAATCTTGGCATAAATTCAAGAATATCCGACATTCAAGATTATTTATACGAGATAAAAGTTGGTTATAAAAAAGTTAAATCCAAACTTAAAAGAAGAGCTAACTATCCCTTTTTTGAGGCTGCGGTTATCGTAAATAATCAACCGACTAGTAACACCAGTTTAGACGGTAACAGAGATAGAGAGGATTATTCGTTCGATCGAATCCCCGTTGCGATTGAAGATGTATGCGAGCTATATCCCAAAAGGGTAAAAATTTTATTTAAAAATATAAATTTAGAAAAACCAGGTTTGGAACTGGTTAAACAAGCAGTATTAGACAATAACTTAGATGCTGCTTGTCGGGGATTAATCGATTATTACCATCAGAGACCAATTCAATCCTGGCTGGGAAATTATTCGATAAAATGGCTGGAAAATTCTAATTGCAGTAATAATATATTAACATCAAGAGATGCCGACGAAATCATAAATGATATCTATACTTTCCAAACAGTAAAATCCCAAGTTCCTCGTTTTAAGAATGGTTTTTTAAATTGGTCTTATTCTGGAATAAAAAACGATCGAGAATGGGCTTGGTTCCTAAATCGTCACTACCATATCAAAGAGTTATTTAGCAGCTATAAGCAAACTGGCAAATTAGAATATATTCATTATTTAAATAATAATATTATTGATTGGATAATTTCGAGTAATAGCGAACAAAAACATATTCGATCTCAGTGGCGTGGACTAGAAGTTGCATGGCGAGTTTATCATTGGTCTTATATTTTTTATGGACTGCAAGATGTTCCAGAATTTAGCGATGCTTGCCGAATTTTAATGCTTTCTAGTATTGTCGAACATGCATATTTCCTCAGGCACATGCACACATGGGGAGCGAATTGGCTAGTCAAGGAAATGAAAAGTTTGGCGCTTATTGCTTGTTGTTGGTCGGAATTTAAAGATGCGAATAAATGGCTGGATTATGCCTGTAAACATTTAGAAGCAGAAATTATCCAACAAGTTTATCCCGATGGCGCTCATAAAGAACTCACCAGCCATTACCATCGAGCAACTTTAGATGATTTCCAAGATTTTGCCGATTTATTAGTTGCCATGGGAAAACCAGTCCCCGATCGATTCCATTCCTATTTGGAAAACATGTGGAATTATTTGGCTTATTCTATATCTTCAAATGGGATGAGTTTACTTAATAACGATTCTGATTTGGACGACAATCGTGAAGCATTAATATCGGCAAGTAAAATCTATCATAGACCCGATTGGATATATATATTAAATCACGGTCAAGAACCCGCTGAGAACCCCACCAAATCATTCGCCGAAATCGCCAAAAAACCATCAATATTTTTTCCTTGGGCTGGTCAATTAGTCATGCGAAGTGGTTGGGAAGAATCATCCCATTGGGGATTTTTCGATATGGGTGCTTTGGGGATAAACTATCACGTCCATCACGATAAACTACATCTATCAATATCAGCTTATGGTCGTGATTTATTAGTAGATAGTGGTAGGTATAGTTACGTCAGAAATAAATATTGGCAGTATTTCCGCGAATCTGCCGGACACAATGTAATTTTAGTCGATCGCCAGGGTCAAAAAAACGATCGCAAACAATCCTACCAATCCCTAATCGATCGCTGTGTCATTACAGAAGAGTTTGACTTTGCCCAACAAACATTCGATCGCGGTTATATCAATATTAAAGGTAAAGCAACCCACACCAGGGCTGTTCTCTATTTGCGAAATAAATATTGGGTGGTAGTCGATCGCATTTTTACGAATCGACCCCGAACAATTGAAGCTTTATGGCATTTTCATCCCGATTGTACGGTGGTAATGTCGGGTGAATCTGTCGGTTCGATCGATAAAGATGTGGGAAATTTACAAATTATTCCTGCTGCTAATTTCCCTTGGGATGTCACAGTTGTACGGGGACAGGCATCTCCCATGCAGGGTTGGTGGAGTCGGGAATATAACCATAAAACTCCCAATTCTACGGCTATTTATCAAACTGAAATAGCTGGAAATGCAACTTTTGCTTGGGTGCTATTTCCCAGTTTGGGTGTGCCTACAAATGTAACGGTAAATGTTATATCATCGAGCGGAGAAACAATTTTAATCGATGTGAAAATCCCAGGAGAAAATGACACGAGAATCGCGGTGCGATTGTCTGGGAATGGGGAAATGAAGTTAAATGACGAACTATCTTTCAAAGGTAGTTGTGCAATTATTCGCGGTGTGGAGAAAGCTTTGGTATCTAATGGTTGTATTTGCGATGTCAAAGGGGAAATTGTAACATCTGATTCATTTTGCCAAGAAAAATAATACCCTGTATCAACAATCATCCGGATGCCAACAGGGATTGTACGTAGACGTTTATTGTTTGGGTGTTCCTGTGATTTGCATCTATGAAATGTATAAATTGTACCAATCAAATCCATTTGTTTTTAGGTTCGCTAATACGGAGAATCAAATTCTTCTGTTAACTTAATATTTCGAGCTAAATAATTGTCGTGAGTTCCTATCTATGAGTAATTATCTAAAAAAACTTCTCTACGTGCTACCTGCCAACAAAAGTCACTTAGTTATACTGGTACTATCTTTTTTATTAGTATCGCTAATGGAGGCATTTGGAATTGGTTTAATTGGACCATTTATTAATTTAGCTAGTAATCCTAAAGTTGTTTTTGAAAATCAAATTGTAAACAATATTTACGAATTGACTGGTGCCATCGGTCAAAACAAATTTATTGCTGGGATCGGAACTATTATTATTATCACTTTTTGCCTGAAGTCTTATATTAGTTGGAAGGTTCAAACTTACGTTTTTACATTTAGTTACGAACAGCAGGGAAAGTTAACGAGTAAACTTTTACATGCTTATCTAAATGCACCTTACGTTTTTCACCTCAGTAAAAGTTCTAATTATATTGTTCAAAATACCGTTAACGAAACAAAGGATTTTTCCAATGGAATTCTCATCCCTCTTCTAAATAGTTGCTCGAACCTGATTATTTCTTTTTCGCTGACTCTATTATTATCTTTGACTAATTTTTTCACTGTTGTCGCGATTCTAGGAACAGTGATTCCCGTATTTTTATTATTAAATAATTTTAAGGATAAAATAAAAGCTTGGGGAAAGCAGGCATCTATATCAACCGAGTCAATCATACGAATTATTAATCATGGATTGGGAGGTATAAAAGAAACCAAGGTAATTGGTTGTTCTCCATATTTCGAGCAGCAAATGCTAGAACAAGAACATATATATGTTGAAGCAATGAGTGGAGTCTTTGGCTTTAAGTTATTGCCTCGAATTATTATCGAAACATTCTTAGTAGTATTTTTGATAGGGTTTACATCTATATTCTTACTTTTCAATAATGATATTAGAGATTTGACTGCTGTTCTTAGTGTTTTTGCGATCGCTTCGATTCGAGTAATTCCAGCCTTCAGTAATTTGGCAGTGAGCATGACTTCATTAAAAAAGCATAGCTTCACTCTCAATAAGCTCTATAATGATTTAAAAGAGTTAGAAAAAATTGATAAGTTGCTCGATAGACAATATTCATCTAGTGATGCTAGTCGGGGAAAAGAATTAATATTCGATCGAGAAATTACTCTAGATACTCTTAATTATCGCTATCCAAATGCATCCGAGCTTGCATTAAATGGAGTCTCTTTAAAGATTAAAAAGGGTGAGTCCGTCGCACTTATTGGTAAGTCGGGAGCGGGTAAAACAACATTGGTCGATGTCATCTTAGGATTGTTGGTTCCCGATAGTGGTGATATCAAAGTTGATGGTAAGTCGATTTATCAAGATTTGCGCTCCTGGCAGAATTCGATCGGCTATATTCCTCAAAGTATTTTTCTTACAGATGAGACGATCGCCCAAAATATTGCTTTTGGAGTTTCCGAACATCTTATTGATAAAACCAGATTACAAAAGGTAATTAAAACAGCACAACTCGAAGATTTAATCGAGAGATTGCCCCAAGGAATTCACACGATGGTGGGAGAAAGGGGAGTACTTTTATCTGGAGGACAGAGACAGCGAATTGGAATTGCTAGGGCGCTATATCACGAGCGGCAAATTTTAGTTCTCGATGAAGCAACTGCTGCATTAGATAACGAAACCGAGAGTTTAATTACAGAAGCAATGCAGTCTTTGAGTGGAGAAAAAACCTTAATTATTATTGCCCACCGTTTGAGCACTATTAAAGATTGCGATCGAGTTTACGTGCTTCAGAATGGTGCTGTGCTTCGGGCAGGAAACTATCAAGAAATCGTAGAAAAAGAAAATGCTCATTGATGCCTACAATGGCAAGTTTAATACTTGGGATTATCAATGGTTATTTTCTCAATGGTTTCACGATGGTCTTAGCGTTATCCCAAATGTAAATTTTATTTCTAATATTGGCTTTGGTGTGAAGGCTACGAATACTACAAACTCCAGTGAAACTACTCCCTTTGCTAATAGGTCGATTTCAGGAATTACTTTTCCTTTGAAACATCCAGCAAATATAATTGCTCACAAAAAAGCTGACACTTTTACGCAGAAAACTAGATTCGATCCTAGTTTTTTAACTAGAGTCAAGTTAAAACTCCATCGGGCTATCAAAATAAAGCGTAAATAGACCTTGCTATGTAAAGCAAATTGATAGATAGACTTTATTGCAAAAATCAGGCACAAATTATTAATTATGAAAGCAGCTATTTGGGGTTCGTATAATTACGGCAATTACGGTGACGATATAATGGCTCTTCAATTTGCCACTTATTTGAAAAAATTAGGTGCAGAGCCTTATGTTTATGGCTTAGATAACAATCTTGCCAAGAAATATGAAATCAATACTACAGACTCTTGGGATGAATTATTCGACGGTTCTAAATTTTGTCTTATTGGTGGCGGTGGAGTTTTAGTCAATAACTTAACCAAAAATGTAGATGAGGAATTTCAGGAATTATATTTAAGAAGTATCAAGCATAATTGCCCAGTATTTCCAATTTCGATCGGGGGTCAAGGCTTAGGGGAGAATGCTATTTTATCGCAGACGCGATTAGAATTCTTTTCAGGAGATGCTTGTCAAACTCCAACTGTAAGATTAACAGAAGATGTAGAATTATTTCAAAAATTTGGTAAGCAATCTATTTTTTATCCAGATGTTTTACTTTCGGTTGCTGATTATTGGAATATTATTCCTAGAACTAAACCAAACGAGCAAATCCAGGTCGGAATAAATCTCCCCGCTTCTTTTCAAGCAAACTTATTAGTAAATCAACTACGATTTATTTCTCAAGTTCGAAAAGATATTGTTTTTCATTTTGTACCAACATATTTGCCCAACTCTTCAATCAATTGGGAACTATCACCAAAGCATAATTCACCATTTATTAAAAATCATATCTATACCGATCCAAAAAACACAATGGAGTTTCTTCGCTCCTTAGATTTAATAATTTCCTATAAGCTACATTTGGGCTTGACTGCCCTAGCATTAGGTGTTCCATTTTTTAGTGTTGGTGGACCTGGCAAAGCGAAGCAGTTTTTGAAAAGTATCGATGCAGAATTTGCGATTTTTCCATCTAACGCAAAAGTAAGTCGTCTTTTTAGATTTCTGAGTCGTCCTAGTAACGTGAGAAATGTGAGAAATCAATTTGATTTCAACTCGATCGCAAAATTAAGAGAAGCAAGTTGGGGACACATGAAACGTATCGATGAAATTGTTGCACAGTTTCGGTAAAAATTTGTACGATCGATAAAATATGAAAATTCTGCATTTAAGTACGCTGGATCTTGTCGGAGGGGCAGCTCGTGCAGCCTATCGCGTCCATCGAGGTTTGGTTGATATTGGTGTCAACTCCCAAATGTTAGTGAGGTATAAATCGAGCAAAGATAAAACAGTTATTGCACCAAAATCCTACTTGGAAAGGGGATTGGGAGAATTAATTGCTAATGCCAATCAACATCCGATAAACTCCTACAAACATAAGGGTAGAAATTCCTTCTCTCCCCAGTGGTTAGGGGATGGAATTCGTTCTAAAATTAATCATCTCAATTCCGATATAGTGAATTTACATTGGGTAGGAAGGGGTTTTATTCAAATCGAAACCCTGGCAAAATTAAAGCAACCTCTGGTTTGGACTTTAATGGATATGTGGTCGTTTACTGGTGGTTGCTACTATACAGATAACTGCGATCGATATACCCAATCCTGCGGTAAATGTCCCATGCTTAGTAGCGATCGCGATGATGATTTGTCTCAGAAAGTATGGAATCGCAAAATCAAAGCTTGGCAAAACCTCAATCTTACTCTTGTAGCTCCAACTCAGTGGATGGCAAAGTCTGCTGCTGCCAGTTCGGTATTTAAAAACCAACGAATCGAGGTCATTCCTTTTTGCTTGGACACTAATGTTTTCAAACCTATCGATAAACAAGTTGCCCGCAAAGCGTTAAATTTACCACTGGATAAAAAACTGGTATTATTTGGTGCGCTCAATGCTACACAAGACCAAAGAAAAGGTTTTCATTTACTCCAACCCGCATTACAGCAACTTGCCAAAACCGAATGGAATCAAAAAATTGAAGTTGTTGTTTTTGGTGCTTCTCCACCCGAAATACCCCTAGATTTGGGATTTAATGCCCACTATTTGGGGAAAATCAACGATGATATCGCGTTAGCTTTGGTTTATGCCGCTGCGGATGTGATGATTGCTCCGTCAGTTCAAGAAGCATTTGGACAAACTGCCTCCGAATCGATCGCTTGTGGTACTCCTATCATTGCATTTGCTGATACAGGATTAGCGGATATTGTCGAACATCAGAACAATGGGTATTTGGTTAAACCCTACGAAATCGATGATTTAGCAAGAGGAATTATTTGGGTTTTAGAAAATGAAGAACGCCATCAGAAACTCAGCGACAATGCTCGGAAAAAAGCAGAATCCGATTACCCTCTGGAACTACAAGCTCGCCGTTACGAGACTTTATATGCAGAAATATTGCGAGATTGTAATGCATTGAATCATTAAAAAAATATGCTTTTCATCTGATTCATGGTTCGGATATTGAAGCTATTATTATTCAAATTTATACTATAGGATTCCTATAGGAGGATTGCTCTGTCAGTGAATAACATAATCATCGAGAACATTCAAATATTGAATAGCCAAGTAGAATCTATATTTGATTCCAATATTTCATCTTCAAAAAGTTATTTAACAGCTTCTATTGATGGTAAAACTATTTATTTTGCAGTTCAAAAAGAAAATGCCAAGTATCTTATACATGAAGTTTATGATGCTTTTGTCGTTGCATCAATTCCTCTGGCACTTCAAACTGGTAGGAATATTGTTGTAAATGGAAGTATCTCCGAAAGTCTATTTTATAATCTGAAGAATGAAGTAATTCCGATTTTGTTGATGACAAATAAAGACTATCGAAATTTTGAAATTTCAGCCCAAGAACTTTACTCTGAATCAATTAATAGTGAAAATGCAATTGGATTGGCTTTTTCTTGTGGTATCGATAGTTTCTGCAGTCTCGAAATTAATAAAGATTCACCTACCAATTTTCAGATTACCCACTTCCTAAATTTTTATGCAGGAGCAACACATAATAAAGTCGAGCATGAAAACAAACTAGGAAATGTCAAAAATTTAGCCTCACTACTGGGCATAGATATCATAGAAGTTGATAGTAATATTACAGATTTAATTACTATGAGTCATTCCCAAATTCATTCTGTCCGAAATATGGCACCAGCTTTAGCTATCCAAAAACTACTAGGAAAATTTTATTATTCATCTGCTTATCATTATAAGGATTGTGGGGTTTTTCAAGGCGGTACATCTGCTCATTTAGACCCAATAATTTTGGCTAAAATGGGAACTGAAACGATGAAGGTATATTCGATTGGTTCCCGATTTTCTAGAGTAGAAAAAACAGAAGTAGTGTCCTGTAACAAATATAGCTACGACTTTCTTGATGTTTGCGTCGATACAGACTACCAGGTACAAAGAAAAGAAAGCGATCCAATGAATTGTGGAGTTTGTTGGAAATGCAATCGAACCTTATTAACTCTTGAAATATTAGGCAAGGAGAAGTTATACGAACGAGTTTTTAATTTGGATAAATACTATTTCCAAAGAGATAATTACATCAAGAGTATTATCAATGATGAAAGCTCTCTTTCTCAAGAAGTACTGGAACTAGCAAAAGAAAATAAATTTTCTCCAATCGAAGACTTAGAATATGATAAACTAACTTTAATTAATTGGAAAATTAAAGCAACTATTTCAAAATACCGAAAAAAAGTGTTCCAGCGTCTCAATCGCAATAAGCTTATTGCCGTAGCTAGTACAAGACGGCGTAAATAAGCAGACCATTATTAAAGCTCAGTAATAATCAGCTTTCCCCTACTACCTACTGCCTACTCACTACTGCCTTCATGTATGTACTAGAGAGGAAAAGGCAAGCTGACGCACTATTAAATGAAGGGAACGATTACAACACCCCATAAGAAACCAAAAAAAGCAGAGCTTTCCGAAACTAAAAAAGAGGAAAATAAACAACTATCCTCTTTACGAATTAGTGTTGAGCATCTAATCTGTCGAGTCAAAACTTTTCACGTTGCTAGCGACAGATTTCACCTAGGGAGGCATCGTTACAACCAGGTAATTATGACAGTATGTGGGTTAGTTAGATTACATCTAAATTCATTAAGAATACGAGCGTTATAATCTTTGAGTTTTATCCATTCACATTTACTTCAAAGGACAGCTATGTTTTTCCCAACTTTTAATATTTTTGATTTCTAAACCCCAGAAACCTCATTTTTACGTTCGATGAAAAAGTAGTATAAATGTATTTATCGTGTCTGTAAAGCCTTTACTGCAAGCACTTTATCTTTCGTAGACAGGTATACTAGAAAAACCCAGTCATCTTTAAATGACTGGGTTTTTTAATTCAATTTTTTTAATTCAATTTTCTGTTATCTCAATTAATCGATAAATCACAATACTGTAATACCCAAGCTTTTGCCCGCTCTCCAAAGTTTAATACTGGCTCGATCGCGATTGGTTTTAATTCGATCGTGTTTGCAGAAAAATCCTTGAGAATATCTTTGAGTTCACCAACACTTTGCACACCAATGCCATTTCCATTTATCCGACAAAATTCCCGCATTTTAGCATCGCGAGCGATCGCAATATAGGGAATCCCCAATCCATAAGAAATAATTGCACCGTGCAATCTCGTCGTAATTAATAACTGGCTGTGACAGTAATAATCTGAAATAATATCGTTAAGCCCTAAATAAGTTCGTTGAATATTATCTGTATATCTAAATTTTGTAATCGACTTAGCAATTGTCGCTTTGATTTCCTGTTTGTCTACTTCCGAAACCAACTCCTCGTGAGAACTATATAAAGCCGTTTGGGAGTTGCGATCAACAGAATCTCGGAAATTCTGCATCATTTTAATAGTGGGACAGGCACTAATATCGGCATTATCAAATCCATAATATTCTGCCGTCAAATCATCACGCACATTAATTAATTCGCATTTTTTAGCCACTTCTGCAACTATTTTCCGATCGACACCTGCATTCGCTGTACTGTCCAACAAATCTTTCCGTACACCCGTTTTATCGGGCAAACATACACCCACACCCCAAATTATCACCGGGATTTTGCATTCATTTAAAAACTTAGTCCAAAATCCTTCAAAACATTGGTGTAATAATCCCGCACCGCCAATAATTGCACACTTATAATTACTATTGATAAAATCGAAATCAATTTCTTTGTCGTGGATACACCAAGTATCCGTTACATGTCCGAGCATTTCTTGAATTCCAATCACCGGGGTAAAATTCCCGATATTATCCACAGAAGAATAAAACTGAATTACGGGCGATCGCGTCTGTCTTTGCTGGGGTTTGATTGTGGATAAATCGTATAATCTTGTTCGGCGATCGCCGACAAAAGTCCGATATAGAATTGTGCGAGCTTTTGTTCTAGCCGTACGAATAAAAATCATTGTTATCTCCAGGCATAATTTACCTATATTTATTTTCATTTCTTTGCTGGGTTATCCGGTAAATTTACGGATAATGTTGTTTTTGGATGTAAATTCTAGTATGAAATATTGATGCCCCTATCATCCTGAATATCGAACGTCAAGATTAATTATCCCGATTAAGTAGGTGGGCATAAATAAACAGAACTATACTTTGTCATTGCGTAGTTTACGAACCGAAGGTTGGAGGCACGACGTTCGCTGAAAGCGTTCTCGCAGAGTAGCATAAGCCCTCCGGGCAGGCTACGCCTTTCTTAAATGCCGTAGGCTTTACGCAAGGGTTTTGAGCTATTTACATTTTGTTACATAGTTGTAAATTTTCCCGCCTACCTACTTAATCATAAATATTTAATAAAAATATTTGGCTAATAACAGATAAGAACTTCCAACAAAAGCATAAATTCTATAAAACATGAATAACCTGCGTATTGCCTGGCTCCTAACAGCAGCGCCAAGCTACTGGCATCCCATCCTCACCGAATTTGTGTCCATATTTCCACAAACAAAATTATTTACAGCCAAATGGCAGGGCTTTGCCAAGGGATACGAACAGAAATTTGCCGTCGAAATTATTGGCGATCGCAAATTATTGGAACTAAAACAAAACTCGGGTGGTTACAGCAATAATGTTATGTACCTTTCACCCCAAATAATCCCCTATTTATGGAAATTTAAACCTGATATTATCTTTGCCGATGGCTTTTGTCTGTGGACGATTTTTGTCGCGATTCTCAAATTAGTTTTTAGCTGGAAAATTATCTTAATCTACGATGGTAGTTCCCCCAGTGTGGACTATCGAAATTCAAAATTGAGAATATTTACTCGCAGGCGGATTGGAAAGTTTTGCGATCGATTTATTACCAACCACCAACCAGGAAAAGACTATTTGCATCAAGTTCTGGGTATAGATGCCCATACTATTTTCGTACATCCCTATCTCGTACCAGATCTACAAGCATTATTGCAGGATTTTGACCCCCATCTCAGTCAAAATCTCCCTCAAACTATTCAACTCCAAAAGCCAATTTTTTTCTCTATCGGACAAATTATTCCCAGAAAAGGAATTCGAGAACTCATCGAAGCTTGTTACATCCTCCAACAGCAAGGATACGAAAAATATTCCCTACTCATTGCAGGGGAAGGAAACCAGCGTCAGGAATTGGACGAACTGGCGAAAAAATACAATTTAGCTACCAATATTTCTTGGCTCGGACAAGTTAACTACAGCCATCTAGGAAGCTATTTTCACCTCATCGATGTATTTGTATTTCCTAGCCACGAAGATGTTTGGGGAATGGTATTGCTCGAAGCGATGAGTTTGGGGAAAGCGGTAATTGCTTCTCAAAATGCAGGTTCGGCAGAACTAATTAGAGAAGGAGACAATGGTTACACTTTTAACCCTTCCTTTCCGGAAGAACTCGCAAACTCGATGAAAGAATGTATGGATAATCCACCTCAGATTGGGGATATGGGGGATCGATCGCGGGAAATCATGAGCCAGCATACACCCAAAACATCTGCTATTTTTTTGACAGATGTAGTTAAAAATGTAATTGAAAATAGCGTTCTCCAGGACAAATAAAAATATTTGTTTTTGGAATTTTTGGAATTATTGGAATTCACTTTATTGGAATTAATTTTATTTTTCTAATTACTATGAACCAAACTCGGGTTGCCTGGTTACTAACAACGGCTTATTACTACTGGCAGCCAGCAATGGCTCACCTGACCAAAATATTTCCCAATACCACCGTTTTCACCACCGTTTGGAAGGGATTTGCTCCAGGATTTGAAGACTCCTTCAAATTTGAATTGGTAGGCGATCGCAAAATTATTTCCCTGAGTAAATCCACAACGGGTTACGGTAACAACTTTACCTACATGCCATTAAATATCGGCAAACGGCTTTTGGAATTCAAACCCGATGTAGTTTTTGCGAATGCATTTGGTGTGTGGACTATCTTGGCTTTGCTGTTTAAACCGCTGGGAAAATGGAAAGTCGCGATCGCTTACGAAGGTAGTTCCCCCAGCGTTGATTTTCGGAATTCTCCCCATCGTTTGTACCTCCGCAAAGTTATGGCAAATGCTGCGGACGCTTTAATTAGCAACAGCAATGAGGGAAAAAACTACCTGACTCAAGTTCTCAAGGTCCCCGAAACCAAGGTATTCGTCCAACCCTACGAAGTCCCCTGCGCCAAATCCCTACTGGCAAGTCATAATTCTTCCCCAGAGATCAGCCAAATTCAACCCGAATCCAAATCCGAATCCCACCATCCCGTTTTCCTATTCGTCGGTCAAATCGTCCCGCGTAAGGGGTTACATTTGTTGCTGGCAGCATGTACATCCCTAGCAAAAAAAGGTGTAGAGAATTACACGATTCAAATTATTGGGGATGGTAAGCAAGTGGAAGAATTAAAGCAATACTGCCGAGAAAATCAATTAGAAGAACACATCCAATGGTTGGGAAGGGTCGATTATGGATGTTTGGGAGAATACTTCCGTCGAGCCGATGCCTTTATTCTTCCCACCTTAGAAGATACCTGGGGATTGGTAATCTTGGAAGCCATGATTTTGGGTAAGGCTATTCTGACATCAAAATGGGCTGGTGCCTCGGAACTAGTGGTTGAAGGGGAAAATGGGTACCTATTCGATCCCTACCAACCGGAAACCATTGCCGCAGTCATGGAACGAGCGATCGAAAATCCTCAATTGCTGCCAGCAATGGGGAAAAAGTCCCAGGAAATCATGAATAAATACACCCCCGAAGCTGCGGGCAAATTTTTGGCAGATGTGACATCCTTTGTTTTGGGAAATCAGCATGAACAATAATCCCGAAAAATTGCATATTCTCATTTCTGCCTACGCTTGCCGACCAAATGAAGGTTCGGAACCGGGAATTAGTTGGAATCTGGTTCCAGAACTTTTGCAATATCATCATATTTGGCTACTAACCAGGGAAAATAACCGCAAAGTTATCGAAGCGGCTTTACAAACCCATCCCATCCCCGGACTGAATATTGTCTATTCCGACATTCCTTCCTATCTACGTTGGCTCAAACCCAGTCAAAAAAGCGTTCACATCCATTATTATCTCTGGCAAATAGCAGCCTATTTATACGCCAAGAAACTCCACCGAGACATTAAGTTTGACTTAATTCACCACCTCACCTACGTCAGATACTGGAGTCCCAGTTTTCTCTCTTTACTTCCCATACCATTTTTATGGGGACCAGTGGGAGGGGGTGAATCCGCACCTGGGGCTTTTTGGTCGGATTTTAGTCTGCGGGGAAAATTCTACGAAGTCATGCGAAATTTGGCTCGTACCCTTAGCGAACTCGATCCCTTTGTGCAAATAACAGCCAAACGTAGTGTATTGGCACGGGCAACCACGGAAGATACGGCAAAATGCCTGAAGAGATTGGGAGCCAAAAAAATTGAGGTTGTTTCCCAGTTGGGTTTATTGGATGGGGAGATTTCCCACCTATCCCAATATTCCCTGGCAGCTAATTATCCGGTGCGATTTATTAGCATCGGTAGGCTGTTACACTGGAAGGGATTTCATTTGGGTTTGCGAGCTTTTGCCCAGGCTAATTTACCTGGAGATGTGGAATATTGGATTGTGGGAGATGGTGCGGAAAAAGCCCAATTACTTGCTCTAGTGGAAGAATTAGGGATTGGGAATCGGGTCAAATTTTGGAACCATCGATCCCGTCAGGAAACCCTGGAAATTTTGAGTCAAGCGTCAATTTTGGTACATCCCAGCTTGCACGAATCGGGGGGACAGGTATGTTTAGAAGCGATGGCAACTGGTCGTCCCGTGATTTGTTTGGATTTGGGTGGTCCGGCAACCCAGGTTACCCCGCAAACTGGAATCAAGGTGCACGCAATTAATCCCGAGCAAGCGGTGGCAGATTTGGCAGCAGCAATGGCAAAATTGGCAACCGATGCCCAATTGCGATCGCAGATGGGTGAAGCAGGAAAAAACAGGGTAAAGGATTTATATAACTGGAATGCCAAAGCGAAATCGCTAGCACAACTATATACGGAAATTGTTAGCAAAGAATTGCAACAGGTAATTATCAAATAGCGATGACTAGAATCCAACAACCGATGAAAAAACCTTGGAAAATTCTCATTTCTGCCTATGCTTGTAAACCCAAAATCGGCTCGGAAGGGGGTGTAGGTTGGAGTACGGTACGGGAATTAGCCCGCCATTGCCAAGAAGTATGGTTAATTACCCGTAAGGATAACCATCCCAGTATCGAAGCCGAGTTGCAACTAAATCCCCTACCGGAATTAAAAGTATATTATTACGATTTACCACAATGGCTGATTTGGTGGCGTAAAGAACGTACCGTCGTCTACTTGCACTATTATTTTTGGCAATTGGGAATTTATTTTGCCGCCCGCAATTTACATTCCCAAGAAAAATTCGATCTTATCCACCATGTCACCTATGGTCGCTATTGCTACCCAGTGTTTCTGGCGTTGCTTCCCGTTCCTTTTATTTGGGGACCAGTTGGAGGTGGGGAAGTTGCACCAAAAGGCTTTTGGAAGAATTTCGATCGACAGGGAAAATTACATGAATTGTTGCGAAGTTTGAGTTGTCGAATTGGGGAATTCGATCCCTTCGTAAAATTGACGGCAAAGCGGAGCGCGATGATTTTGGTATGTACGCGAGAAACAAGCGATCGCGTGACTAAATTGGGAGCAAAACGAGTCAAACAAATTTTGGGACAAACGGGAATCGATCGCGAAGATTGGGAAATTTTGGAAAAACATACCATTTCACCAAATCATAATCCCATCCGATTTATTAGTATCGGTCGTCTGCTGCACTGGAAGGGGTTTGACTTGGGTTTAAGAGCTTTTGCACGGGCAAATATCCCAGAAAGCGAATACTGGATTGTGGGGGATGGTTCTCAACGTTCCCAATTAGAGACTTTAGTAAGGGAATTGGGAATCGTTAACAAAGTTAAGTTCTTAGGTGAGCTATCGCGACACCAAACCCTAGAAATTTTAGGAACAAGTAGTGTTTTAATCCATCCCAGTTTGCACGATTTTTCACCGACGGTATGCATCGAAGCAATGGCTGCTGGCAAACCCGTAATTTGTTTGGATTTGGGGGGACCAGCAGTTCAAATTACCGATACAAGCGGATTTAAAGTCAAAGCGAGGAATGCAGGGGAAGCAATAACCGGGATATGCGAAGCAATGCAGAAATTGGCGGTAAATAGAGAGATGGTTTCAACAATGGCAATAGCAGCGAAAACAAGAGCCAGGGAAGAATATACCTGGGACATAAAAGGATTATCGATCGTCCGGTTGTACGAAGAGGTATTGCATCGGGAGGTATTAACCCATGCCTAACCCGAATTTAGTCGTATTCAACGGTCGCTTGCTAGCCAAATCGGAAACCTTTATTCGCGCTCAAGCCGAAGGTTTGAAAACATTTACCCCCTACTACGTGGGAGCCAAATTCGTTGGAGGATTGGAATTACCGATCGATCGAACTTTGGTTGTCAACAACGGTGGTGTTATCGGTTCTATTCGAGAGCTGGGTTTTAAGTTTTTGGGAATTGCCCCCCAACTTTACCAGAAAGTCCAACAACTCGCTCCTGCTTTAGTTCATGCCCATTTTGGAGTTTGCGGAGCTTTGGCACTTCCCTTGGTTCGTCAATTACAGGTACCTTCGATCGTCACCTTCCACGGTTTAGATGCGACAATGAGCGATCGCTATGCCCGTACCCAATCCATCAGTACCAGGCTTTACCTCCAACGTCGGGAAAAACTCAAGCACGAAACCAATTTATTCATCACCGTGTCGGAGTTTCTCAAGTCCGAACTCATCCGTCAAAATTTTCCCGAAGAGAAAATAAAAGTCCACTACATCGGTGTCGATACCCAAATTTTCCAACCCAATCCCGATATTCAAAGGGAGCCGATCGTTCTATTCGTCGGTAGATTGGTGGAAAAAAAGGGTTGTGAATATCTCATGCAAGCCATGTACCGAGTTCAAGCCACCATGCCAGAAGTGCAATTGGTAATTATTGGGGATGGGGAATTGCGATCGAACCTAGAACATTTGGCAAAATCAAACCTGGTAAATTACCGGTTTCTGGGAGTCCAACCCTCTGATGTAGTGAAATCCTGGATGCACAGAGCCAGGGTTTTTTGTGTTCCCAGTATCCGTGCTAGTTCGGGAGATTCTGAGGGATTTGGTATCGTTTTTGCCGAAGCCCAAGCAGTAGGATTGCCCGTCGTCAGTTTTGATCACGGTGGCATTTCCGAAGCAGTAAGCCATGGAGAAACTGGACTGCTGGCAAAGGAAGGCGATAGTGAAAAATTGGCACAGTATATTTTAAAACTTTTAAATGATAGGGATTTGTGGCAAAAGTTTAGTAACAAGGGAATAGAAAGGGTACGAGCGCACTTCAATCTCCACAAACAAAATCAAGCTTTAGAAGATATTTATCGATCGGTATTAGCAGGGATTATTCATAAGGGGAAGTAGAATGCGAATTTTGAGCGTCCACAATAACTATCAAATCCGTGGTGGAGAAGACGAATCCCGAGAATCGGAAGAGAGACTATTGCGGGAAATGGGACACGAAGTTGATGTGTACGAAGAACATAACGATCGCGTTGCAACCATTGGTGCTGCAAAAATGGCACTGCGAACGATTTGGTCGGATGAATCCTACAATATTGTCCGGGAAAAACTGCAAAAATCCCCCATGGACTTGATGCATGTGCAAAATTTCTTCCCCCTGATTTCCCCTTCCATCTACTACGCAGCCAAATCGGCAGGGGTTCCTGTCGTGCAAACATTACGGAATTATCGCTTGCTCTGTTCCAACGGTTTATTTTTCCGCGAAGGTCAAGTCTGCGAAGACTGTTTGGGGAAATTTATTCCCTACCCCGGTGTTATCAATGGCTGCTACCGAGAAAACAAAGCCGCAAGTGCAGTCGTCGCATCGATGCTCGTCACCCATCGATCGCTACAAACCTGGACAAAAATGGTAAATAAATACATCTGCCTGACGGAATTTGCCCGACAAAAATTCATCGCTGCGGGATTTCCCCCCGAAAAAATCGCCGTCAAACCCAACTTTATTCCCGATCCCGGTATGGGAGATGGCAGTGGTGGATATGCTCTCTTTGTCGGCAGGTTGTCAGTGGAAAAGGGATTAGATACCCTACTTTCGGCTTGGGAAAAAATCGGTGGCAAAATGCCTTTGAAAATAGTTGGGGATGGTCCTCTGTCAGAGCGAGTCCAACAAATTACTCAAAAATTACCCCAAGTTGAATGGTTGGGCAGACAACCGATGCCAGAAGTTCACCGTCTCATGGGTAGTGCCAGGGTGTTGATTTTTCCCTCTGAATGGTACGAAACCTTCGGACGGGTGGCAGCAGAAGCATTTGCCAAGGGTACTCCCGTGATTGCCGCCAAAATTGGTGCGATCGCGGAATTGGTAGAACATGGCAGAACCGGATTGCAATTTCAACCGGGTAACGTCGAAGACTTGGTAGAGCAAGTGGAATGGGTATTGAACCATCCCGCAGAATTCGATCGAATGCGTTTGGTAGTCAGAAACGAATATGAAACCAAATATACCCCCCAAAAAAGCTACACCAAATTGATGGAGATTTATGGTTTGGTTGGTAAAAAGTAAATAGGGTAGTCCTAAAGATGTGATAAATTTTTGCACTTTGCATAGCGCATTATCATCCCAAAAACATTACTTTTTTAGGACTAACATAAATTTAAGTAAAAAATTAAATATAAAGTCGAACATCAATCCAAACAACAGTTGTGCGATCGCCAAAAAATATGAATACCCCTGTTTTACTCAAAACGAAAAAGAGTGCTTTCATTGCTTTTTCCACATTAATATTATTGGGATTTTACACTACATTTTATATTCGTATTTTTACGTCGGTTGGTATCCCATCTGCAATCAACTTTTTGCATCTTCTCATTGTTCCTTGGGCTTGTATATTTATTCTGACGAAAACCCGCATCAAAAATAAAGCTCAAATTGCCGCAGTTAAGGAAATAATTTTCGCTTTATTTATCTTTTTTACGGTTAATGTTGCCAGTGCCTTTGTCAATAAAGCTGGTTTTATCAACTATATTCTCAATTTTCTCCTATTGTGTGAACATTTTCTGTTGCTACTAGCAATTATCTGTGTTCCTATGACCTGGGAAAGAATCAAAGGGCTGCGATCGCATATCGTCTTTGCTGGATTTATCAATACTATATTTGCATACATACAATATTATGTGTTTAGATTGCATCTGCTGGGAGCGGGAGGAGCAGATAACATCAAAGGAGTTTTCATCGGTCAGGGAGCAGGTCACGTTGTTGGTGCATCCGTAGCTCTATCCTTCGGTGCTTTTTATGTTTTAAGCGCAAAAATAATTCCTATTTGGTTGCGCTTAAGCATACTCCTCATCACGATTTGGCACATGAATATCGCTGATGCGAAACAGTCCATATTAATCTTTGCCCTAGCATGGATGATTTTATTACTAACTAAGTTTAAAAATATCGGAAAATTACTACAATATTTGATTGTAGGAATTATCTTAATCGCTGGATTTTACTGGTGTGTACAAAATATTCCCGAATTTAGAGCTTTCAAAACTTGGATTCGACCGGAAATCTACGGTCCGGATGGAGAAGCAACCTTACTCAAAACATCCATATTTCGCATCGTCCCCAGTTACTATCAATCCTTCTGGAACCAGTGGTTGGGTTTGGGTCCAGGTCACACAGTGGGACGGTTGGGGGGTTGGCTAATCAAAGACTATCGAGAAATATTAATACCACTGGGAATCACCATCCATCCAGCTAGTAATGAGGTTTGGAACGCAGTACGCGATAGCTGGTTGGGCGACCAATCGAGTATGTTTTCGCCCCTATTTGGTTGGGCTGGAATTTGGGGAGACTTGGGATTTTTGGGATTGGCTTCGTTTATCTATATTTGGTCGGTTGTGTGGCGGAGGATTTGCGTGGATGATATCTCACGGTTGTTTGTAATTTGCGTGTTTCTCTTTGGCTTGGTTTTGTCGCAAATGGAGGAACCGGGATACATGCTGTACATCAGCAGCATTATTGCCATTCAATACCAAGAGCATCAATATAGGAAAACATACTCTACGGCAGAACAACCAAAAACAGAATTAAAAAATCCCAAAACATTAAAGGGTTGGGTAAAGCGCTTGTTATTAATTAGCTAAATTATAGCTAAACCACAATTACCCGTTCCCGATTCGTTCGATTTGTGCCGTCCACATATCGGAAGGATTGGCATAATAGTCGATTTGTTCGACTCGATATCGGCATACTTGGGAATCATGGCATCAAACGATATAATTTCCCACACTAACCCCTTTAATTTGAGCGGTCATATAAACTGTGGTACTACCTTCCACAGCTTCAAATACGTAATCGCGATCGCGTTCTTGATGAAAAGGTCGTAGATTCTCAGTTTTTGGCGGCTTATTGGCTGGAATTTATGGTGCAAGCTGTTCGATACAGATGCCGCTACAGCTAGCAAATCAATTTGGGTGCGACTCTTTTCCACGAGAAATTTTGAAAAATATATTTCTTGCTTTAGCTTCTCTATTTACCACCTTGAAAAAGCTAGTACTGCTAACGTTAGTTGCTAGCTACCTAAAATTGAATAAGTTCAAGATTTTCTCGCCAATTTGGCAGAACTAATCCAAATGTCTGAGAAACTTTCTCTGTATTAAGTGTAGAAAAAGCTGGTCTTTTGGTTGGTGTGGGATATTCAACAGTGGGTATGGCAACTAGATTTTGGAGTTTATACTGATTGCGATTGGGAACCAGTTCAAATATTGCTTTGGCAAAATCATACCAACTTGTTTGACCTGTGGAGGTGAGATGATAAGTCCCGCTGTGATGATGCAAAAAATCTTTGAAGTTATATTCTCCCAAAGATAAAATTTTTGCAGTTGATTCAGCTATTAATCTACTCCAGGTAGGTGAACCAATTTGATCATCTACAACTTTTAATTCTTCCCGTTCTTTTGCTAATTTCAACATTGTCATCAGGAAGTTTTTACCTCGTAATCCATATACCCAACTGGTTCTAATGATTAGATGTGGTATTCCTACTGCTTGAATTGCTTTTTCTCCAGCTAATTTGGTTTTACCATAGATATTTTGTGGTTCTGGTTGATCTATTTCCGTATAGGGTTTTGAGCTTTTGCCATCAAATACATAATCTGTTGAATAATGAATTACTCCTGCACCAATTAATTTTGCTTCTTCGGCAATAATACCGGGTGCAATACCGTTAACTGCCATAGCTAATTCTGGTTCTGATTCAGCTTTGTCTACTGCTGTGTATGCACCGGGGTTAATAATTAGATCGGGTTTGATTTCTCGAATAACTTGGCGAATACTGTCTGGTTGCGATAAATCCATATACAAATCGGAGTTACTGACATCACGACTGACGGAAATCACTTCACCCAAATTCATTAAACTTTTTTGCAGTTCCCAACCAACTTGTCCGGTGACTCCTGTAAGTAGTATTTTGGTCATGGGTATACCTCGGCTGATTTGAGATATTTACCTGCTTGATCTTTGGCTGAAAGTATGGGTGATTCTGTTAAAGACCAGTTAATGCCAATTTCTGGATCATTCCAAATAATGGTACGTTCATGTTCTGGTGCATAAAAATCTGTGGTTTTATATAGTATTTCCGCATAATCTGAAAGTACCAAAAAGCCATGGGCAAATCCGGGTGGAATCCATAGTTGCTGTTTGTTTTCTGCGCTTAAGTTAACACCAACCCATTGACCAAAGTATTGAGAACTAGTACGTAAATCAACTGCAACATCGAATATTTCACCGAGGATTGCTTTGATGAGTTTTCCCTGGGGTTGATTTATTTGGTAGTGTAGACCACGGAGAACGTTTTTTACAGACCGCGAGTGATTATCCTGGACAAAGTGCTGAGTAATATTTACTTGATTGAATAAGGTTTTTTGATTATAGCTTTCGTAGAAAAAACCACGTTCGTCACTAAAAATTTTTGGTTCAATTAGCAATACGTCAGGAATTTTGGTTGGTGTTATTTTCACGATGCAGTCCTTTAATCTCTCTGAAACAAATTATCACGCTTGGGATCGCAAAACCAATTTCCTTTCAAAATTGTTAAACATAATTGAGTATATTTAATAAATATTGTCCATAACTACTTTTAATAAGTGGTTTTGCGAGTTGATAAAGTTGTTCAGAATCGATATATCCTTGGTGATAGGCAATTTCTTCTATACAAGCGACTTTTAAACCCTGTCTTTGTTCCAAGGTTTGAATAAAACTGGCAGCTTGGTGTAGGGATTCGTGGGTTCCTGTATCTAACCAAGCATAACCACGACCTAGTATTTCGACTTTTAGTTTTCCTTGATTGAGATAATTTCTACTCAGATCGGTAATTTCTAATTCGTTTCGTGCTGAGGGTTGGAGATTTTCGGCAATTTTTACTACTTGAGAATCATAGAAGTAAATACCAGGTACAGCATAGTTAGATTTTGGTATGTGTGGTTTTTCTTCTAAACTGACAACTTGACCATTGCTATCAAATTCTACTACACCATAATGTTGGGGTTCTGCGACTTGATAACCAAAGATTAAGGCACCTTCTTGTAACTTTGCGGCACTAGTTAATACTTCAACTAAGCCATGTCCATAAAATAGGTTATCACCTAAAATTAAGCATACGGTGTCATCACCAATAAAGTCTTTGCCTAGGATAAAAGCTTGTGCCAATCCTTCAGGTTTTGGTTGTTCTATGTAGCTAAATTTTAAACCCCATTGGCTACCATCTTGTAAAAGTTGTTGAAATAATGGTAGATGTTCGGGTGTGGAAATTATGAGTATTTCGCGGATTCCTGCCAACATTAATGTTGAGAGGGGATAATAAATCATTGGCTTATCATAAACTGGCATTAGTTGCTTACTCACTACTTGAGTGAGTGGATAAAGTCGAGTTCCTGATCCGCCAGCTAAGATAATACCTTTCATGTAATATTGATAATTTTGGTTTTAGATTGAAGAAGATCTTTGAAAAATTGCAAAACTGACCGAGGAACCCCTCTCCATAGCTTGCTTCCCGCAGGGTACCTCTCCCCCACAGGGCTGCGGTGTACACACAAGTATCGAATTCCCTATATTTTTTATAATTCCACGCCCGTCAACGGTTGAAACCGCCGTCTAATAGCTAAAGTCATCTACAAGATGACTGAATATTTTTAGTTTTTAGTCCATTGAAATGGACTTTTGCTGTGAGACTAGGATTTTCAATCCCAGACGGAGTGAGGGATTTACCTGTTATTACTTTACTTGGACTTGTGTGTACACCGTAGGCTTGCGGGGAGGGGGAACTAAATTCTTGTTTCCTCGCTGATTTCGGGGAGGGTTAGGGTGGGGTTCTTTATGATTCAGCTTCATATCAAATTGGTATTAGTAGTCTGTCAATATAAAAATGACGGTTGTAGAGATGTAGCACTGCTACGTCTCTACAGGATTGTGGATGTGTATATAACCATCAAAATTTTATTGACAGACTATTAGGTGGATAGTGATATTTTTCTGTTTTCATAGTTTTGTCGAATCCAATTTTGGTAAGTTCCTGATTGAATTTGTTCAATCCAAGCTGTGTTATTTAGGTACCATTGAATGGTTTTTGTTAAACCACTGGCAAAGTTTTCTTTGGGTTCCCATCCCAAGTCGTGTTTAATTTTACTACAATCAACGGCATAACGTCGATCGTGTCCTGGTCTATCTTTTATATAGGTAATGAGGGAAGAGTATTTAAAGTTAGATTTAGGGACTAATTCATCTAATATCGTACAAATTTGCTCCACAACTGTGATATTTGCAAGTTCGTTATTTCCTCCAATATTATAGGTTTGACCTATTTCACTCTGTTGTAAAACTAGATAGATTGCCTCACAGTGATCTTCAACATATAGCCAATCACGGATATTTTGACCATCTCCATAAATTGGTAATTGTTTGCCATTTAAGGCATTGATGATCATTAAGGGAATAAGTTTTTCAGGGAATTGATAAGAACCGTAATTATTTGAGCAATTAGTTGTTAATGTTGGTAAACCGTATGTATGCTGGTAAGCTCGAACTAAGTGATCTGAACTGGCTTTAGAAGCAGCATATGGGCTATTGGGATTATAGGGAGTATCTTCTCTAAAAGCTGACGCACTGGGTTCTAAGGAACCGTACACTTCATCAGTAGAGATGTGTAAAAAACGGAATGTTTTACCTTGTTGGGGAGATAATTGATTCCAGTAATTTTTGCTGGCTTCTAGGAGATTAAACGTCCCAACTACATTGGTTTGAATAAAATTTTCTGGACTAATAATTGACCTATCTACATGACTTTCGGCAGCAAAGTTAATAATTGCATCAGGTTGATGCTTTGCTAATAAGTCCTGTATTAGCCGACTATCGGCAATGTCACCTTGAACAAATTTATACCCGTTGTCGCCCTGTAATTCAGCCAAATTATGGGGATTGCTGGCATAGGTTAGCTTGTCTAGGTTGATGATATTAGCCCACTTTTGCTTTCTAGCTTTGAGGATGAAGTTAGATCCGATGAAACCGACTCCACCTGTAACTAAAAATGTCTGCATACATTCACGTTTTAGTTTCCATTACCAGTGTTGCAGAGATGAATTACATCTCTCTGCTTTTCCAAGGCTTGATTTGGTAGATCGATACTCCCTGCTAGAGTGTCGCCAACGCACAGAAGTGCGAATGCCCTCAATCATGTTCTCACAAGTTGTTGCCAATTTGGCAAGTATTACCGAGAACTTTAATTTCAAATAATTATTTATATGAAGATATTCACTGGGAAAATCCGCTGAAATACCTACATGAACTGAAATATCTTTATATACTAATTCGCTAAATATGAAGATCCGATAGATAAAGACTGTGTAAATTTTGAAAATTCTTCCGGATATGTCTGGTAAATTTCTGTATTTTCGGGGTTTTTGAGAATCCAAGGCTAAGGGGAGTGAGTAGTGAGTAGCGAATAGTCAGTAGTGTTAAGGGTTTGAGGTAAGTTTATGTTCTCTTACATAGCGGATTTTTGGGGTGCCTCTGCCTCCAAAAATAGTTTTCCAGAAGCGAAAACATTTGGGGTGGTTAGGGCAATCAGCACAATTGAGGCAAACAACCGTTTGCCCCTAAGGGTCAGCCCTTTCAATGCGAACTAGTGTACTAGCTTTTCTGTCCAAAATACACGTCCAATTAACCCCCTAAAAATAAGGCTTGTGATAAATCTTCGACAAAACGAATAATTCAATCGGCGGTATATTGATCGTTTTTGATCTGCGGAGATCGTAAATTTGTATGGATAACTAAAAAACTTAATTTTACGGTAACGCAAGAATGAGGGTTTCAGCCGGAAAAATGGTAGTACGTATGAACGCATTGAAAGGACTGCCCCTAAGGGTTTATTGATATTAAATTTGGTAGTTTTAGTTTTTTAGTAAAGATATCAAGTGTTTTAAATATATATAACTATGTAACTAAATAAAATTATTTTGGTTCTTCAACTTTAATTTTGATCAAAGAAGCCATCCACATATCGGGTGGATTTGAGTAATAGTCAATCATTTCAACGTCATAATGGTAAATGCGATCGCTTCGTCCGCCAAATGCATCGCTCTTTTGAATGAGAATGCGATCGCCAACTTTGATCCCTCTGCCCTGTGCCGTCATGTAAGCTTTTGTCAAATCTTCGCCAACTTCAAAAACGTAGTCGCGTCCACTAACATACTGGGTATAATCGTATATCTTGTTTCGTCTCTGCTGAATTCGATTGAGCAAAAAATTAAACAAGGATATTAGGGTGGGACGGTTAGCACTTTTTGTAGTAGACGACATATTTAAATAGGATGATATTTCACTTACAGTACAGGAGGCAATAACTATTAGTGGTCAATTTGGCAAAACCTGAGATGGACGTTAGAAAAATAAATAGCAATCGTAGAAATAAATAAACTATATTAATCATATCCTGGTTTTTTTCAGACTAGGGACAATAGTTACCTGAATATTCTTAACAGTCTGAAGATTTCTGTAAGTCTGCCAGTAAAAGCAAACTGACAATAAAATATTTACCAATCTATTTAAATTTTTGCTGAAATAGCACTTGACAACATTGGGGTAGTACCTGCTATATTAACAAGTGTGAATCGTTGAGGCGTCGCCAAGTGGTAAGGCATCGGGTTTTGGTCCCGACATCCCTAGGTTCGAATCCTAGCGCCTCAGCTTTATAGAGCAGTCTAATGGCTGCTCTTTTTTATTGCCAGGAATTACTGAGCGAATAATACGGTGTACCTTTGCTTCGTTAATCTAATTTGTACAGGCAGGATGCCTGTTCCACAATATAAAAACTTGCATTGTATTTAATGGACTTGTACTGTGAGACTGGGATTGGACATCCCAGGCGGAGTGGGAATTTACTCCACCTCTTGTTGAAAATCCTAAAAATTTCAACAACTAAACTTTATCCGGAAATCTTTTATGTGTGATGTAAGAATAGACTAGTCGGATAAAACTACGTATTTTTACTACTCTAGCCAGAGAAAAATAAACTGCGATCCGTCAGTAAATTTAATATATCTAGGGAATAGATAGGAATTGAGGCGCTGCTGACTTGATGTATGAAAGCGATTCTGCGTAATGTTGAAATACTGGGAAGACGCAATGTATTGGGTCTCTACATCCGTAATTCGGCAAAGCTGGGGTTTTTTAGCACGGGTCTGTGCGACCAATTAAGTACTACTCCATTAGTTAGGCAAGGAATATCACCCTATTTGTACCAGAGATTAAGCTAAATCATGTATAAAATCAAGATATTTTTAATTTAAAACCAAACAAGTTCACAAATTTTTACTGTGTGATGTTACTGTATTTTTAGTGCATCTCTCCATGTTTGCCCGGATTTTGTATTTTCGCTGCTAATTTACGTAGGTTTTAAATCATACCGAAGTTAGATCTTGGGCTAACTGTACTTTGTCAAAAATCGGGTGCGACGATCGTCAGACTAAAACCTCAACCGTACCAAAATGCGATCGCATCCAGAAATTGCCAACATTAGTAATCACAACGACCCGCATTATGCTGAAGTCAGAAAAACATCCTCAACAATTGTTACAAACCAACGTCAATCAGTTAAGTGATGCAGATGAAGGTGGATTGAATCTCGGTCAAGTTGGCTCCACTCTCCGTCGTCGAGCCTTACTAATTGCTGGAATCACCGGTGTAGTCGCAACTGCTGCGGTACTAAAAGCAGAAACCGATCCTCCAGTCTATCAAGGTCAGTTCGAGATTTTGACAAAGCCTGTCACAGGTGAAACCAAAGCTATAGTCAATGTCCCTCAAGCTATTAGTGGACAGATAGCACCTGAGGCAGCTAATGAAATTAGTACAACTATCAAAGTCTTAGAAAGTCCACGTCTTCTAAATCCTGTAGTTAAAAATCTCCAAAAGAAATATCCAGATTTGACCTACACTGGTTTAGTTAGTAATTTAGAAATAACTTCCCAAGAACAAAATATTTTGTCTATTGAATATGCTGACCTTGATGAAGCGCAAGTTACTGATGTGCTGCAAGCTTTGTCGGAAGTGTATCGACAATACAGCTTGGATGAACGCCAAAAAGATGTAAAAGAAGCAATTAAATTCGTTAAGGAACGAATCAACAAGGGTGGATTGTTGACGCGAGTTCAGGAATGGCAAAATAGACTCCGCAATCTTCGTCAAACAAACAACTTAGTTGAACCAGCCCAGAAAGCGCAAGAAATATCTAGTCATATTGCTAGTTTGACGCAACAGCAACTAGAAAACCGAATTCAATATGAGCAGATGCTAGCTCAATATAATGATTTACAACGAGAATTAGCACAGCAACCAAGCGAACGAACTGGTAATTCAATTTTGAGTGCAAATGCTCGTTATCAAAAGATACTTGACGAAATTCAACAAGCTGACATTGTAATCAGAAAGCAATCAGCTATTTTCAAAGCAGGTGATTATCATCTAGATACTGCTACTGATACAAAAGATGGTTTGCTACCATTGCTAAAAATTGAGGAAGAAAGAGTTCAGCGAGACTTCCAAAGTCGAGTTCGAGAACTAGCTGCCAAAGATGGGGCTATTGGTCAGAAAATTACTAATCTAAATGCCTACCTACGCACATTGGCAACTGTGAGTCGTGACTATGACAATATCCAGCTACAACTGAAGATTGCCACTGATAACCTCAATCAATTCCTAACTAAGCAGCAAGCATTAGAAATTGAAGAGGCACAAAGACTTCAACTTTGGCAATTGTTAGATCCAGAACTTACTCAAGTCAATGAACCGTCAGCTGTCTCTGATAGTGTGAAGCGGAACTTGGCACTGGGTGTAATGTTAGGTTTACTGTTAGGAACAGGGGCAGCATTAATCATTGACAAACTCAGCAATGTTTTCTATACATCTAAAGACTTGAAGGAATCTGCTTTACTGCCTTTGTTGGGTGTGGTTCCTGCCCGTAAAGAATTGGCTACTTTGGGTTTACAGGATAGTACAACTGGTGAACTACTTCAACCTAACCGTGCAGCATTCTTTGAAGTGTTCCGCTCTTTGTATACTAATATTTTGCTTTTGGGTTCAGATGCACCCATTCGTTCGTTAGTTATTAGCTCGGCACAGCATGGTGATGGTAAATCTACCGTGGCTGTATACTTGGCTTTGGCGGCTGCGGCAATGGGACAAAGGGTATTGTTAGTTGATGCGAATTTACGCTGTCCGACTCTGCATCAGCGATTGGGATTGATGAACATTCAAGGCTTGACAGATGTGATCTCCTCTGATCTGGAGTGGAGTAATGTGATTGAGCGATCGCCTATTGAAGATAACCTTTATGTTCTCAGCGCTGGTCCAATTCCACCTGATTCTGTTCGCTTACTTGCCTCCCAAAAAATGCAGGATTTGATGAATGACCTGCAAACAAGTTTTGATTTAGTTATTTACGATACACCACCAGTTGTTGGTTTTGCTGATGCTAATTTATTGGCGGCAAATACCAATGGAATGGTCTTAGTGGCTGGATTAGGCAAGCTGAAACGAACCTTATTCAAGGAAGCCTTGGATGAGTTGCAAATTTCCGGAACTCCAATTTTAGGAATGGTAGCAAATAAATCTAAAGATGCTCTCTCTGCTAACTACAGTCATTATCAGCAGTACTATAGGCAGAATGTCAGTGTGGAACGGATTAATACTGGGGAACAAAATCAGCAATCAAGTTCTAGTTCTAGTATTAGAAGAATCGGCGGTAGATAAAAGTTTAGGACTAGCCCTTTCAAGGTGATAACTAGATTGAAGAAGGCAGGAAGCAAAGGGCATAAGTGTTAACTAAAAAGTATAGGTAATCACAAAGCCAGTTAACAAACCATAAAAAATGTAGAGACGTAGCACTGCTACGTCTCTACAAAGGTTTAAGATTAATTTGAGTTATTTATCTGCTGATTTTAAGGCTCTATCTAATACTTCCCTCGCTTGTTCAGCTTTTGATCTTGCTTCTTGGTAGCGAAGATTAGCTTGAGCATAGTTTTTCAATACCTTAAAGCCTTCTTTGAGTTTAGAAATCTCTTCCTCTGATACAGATTGATCTGAGAATAGGATATCAACGGCTTTGCGAACCTCTAAAGCTTCACTGCGAGACTCTTGGACTTTTAATTTGAGGGTAGCTAGATTACTAAGGATTTGGACAGCTTGAGTAATGGCATCTTCGCCGCTAGTATTTTCGGTAGCGGTTTCCTTGACTTCGATTAGTTGTTGGGGGCTAAATCCCTCTTCAAGTTCCGTGGGTAATTTACCTGTATCCATGAGTTCCATCAGCTGATCCATGGCTTTCTCACGGGCTTTGGCTGAATCTTTTCCAGGAATATTGAGGATGATTTCTGGGCTTTGAGCGAGGGTGTACTGAACCATAATACAGGCAACGAATTTACAGCTTGAAGAGCTAGTAGATTCTGGCAGAGCATACTGATTCACATACAGGGGAAGATCAAGCTTGATTTTCTGAGTCTGTAATTAAATTTTGTATTTTTGCCAAACTTTACTAGGTATCTCATATTAGCGTGAAAGCTGAATACAAATTTACTGGGATATTCAAAAATTAACAGAGATTGTAGTTAATCATCTATGCTGGTTAAGAGGAGTTGCCATTCAGCGATCGCATTCTCGGAAATAGTTATACTCAGCCGTTGTTTTTCGGTTACAGGTAGGTAAAGTTTCAAAGGGCTATCTACTGGTATTTGGGATAAAATACTGGTTAATTTATATTCTCCGACGCTAGCTGCTGGGGACTCTTGGGCGTAAACATCTGGTGCAGTTAATAGTTGACCATCTTTTGTTTCGATTTCCAAGACTTGGGGATGCAAAAATTCAACCACACCAGGAAAACCAACTAAACGAAGATGTTGATCTGGTGATTTACCGGGATTTATTTTTTTATACAGAACTACCTGCCAGGGATGCCCGATGTTATCTCTGGTGGATATTTGGGAATGGTAACGCATTACCCCAGGTGCATCTTGGTGTTGGCGAAGTGTTGCTGATACGGAAGATGGAAAGTTAACTAATAGAGTTAGTATTAATGCGATGGCAAATAGAATATTTTTTGACATAAATATTACGATAGTCTTAAGTATAGTTACAGGTGGTAGATTTTGAGCAGAATGAATGGTGATCGCTAGCAACTTTATTTATAAAATAACTTAACTTAAACCCATACTTTAGATAGAGGTAACTGAAGTTGTGATGTTAGATAGTTGAGGTGGTGATAAAAAATAGATAGTTAATTTTTACGTTAAGTTTAAAAGCATCAAGACTTCCAGCTTTGATGTTAAGGTCTATATTTGAAAGATAGCTTGCATCATTTGCCCAGCCAGGTGATGATGTCGGCTGTTACTGTTTAAATTAGTAGACAGTGTGGACGCATAGCGGAAAAACCGCAAGCTACAGTAGGCAGTTATCAAGATTTAAATTAATGGATGGCTTAAATAATAGCTGATAACTGGTGACTGATAATTGTTTAATTTGCGTCTAGTTCTAATTCAGGAATTTGCCATGCACGAACTAGCTCAAACTGTTCTCAACAGTGATGAAAAAGTTGCTTTACGTCAGTTAATTTCAACTTTAGGGACTTCTGGGAAACGATATCTACTCAGAAATGAAATTCTCCAAGCTTTTGGTGATTATTGTCAGCAGACAGAAAAACCTGCTTACTTTTTCCATGTTTCGGGATTGGGTAAACTCATCAATTACACCCACGAAATTATTTTAGAGGAAGAAAGTACCTGGTTTTTGGTGCGTCCTTGGATTGCCAGTCAGGAAGTTTGGCGTTTAGGTGCGGATATGGAGAGTTTTGAGCGCATGACTCCCCAAGCATTGTTGAATGTACGCGATCGCATTGTCAATCGCTTCCAACCCCAGATACTAGAAATAGATTTAGAACCTTTTTATCAGGGTTCTCCCAGAATTGATGATGCCCGAAATGTGGGTCAAGGTTTAGCTTTCCTGAACCATTATTTATGTAGCCAATTGGAAACCGATCCTGAACATTGGCTAGAAGTATTGTTTCAGGTTTTACACCGTTTGGAGTATGATGGGTTGCCGCTGTTAATTAGCGATCGCATCACCTCTGGAAAAGAACTAGTCGAACAGGTTAAAGCTGCACTCACCATCCTCAATCAACGTTCACCCCAAGAAAC
Organism: Calothrix sp. PCC 6303; assembly: GCF_000317435.1. Taxonomy (NCBI): domain Bacteria; kingdom Bacillati; phylum Cyanobacteriota; class Cyanophyceae; order Nostocales; family Calotrichaceae; genus Calothrix; species Calothrix sp. PCC 6303. The sequence goes on along the minus strand of NC_019751.1, from coordinate 2,544,940 downwards.
TTACGATAAATTCCGCTTTGACTTACAAGCACTGGGTTTGGAACCAGGTTGGGGTAATACAGCTTCCAGGGTGAGGGAAACCCTAGAACTATTTAACCGTTTGATTGATAACCCAGAACCGGGGGTAGTGGAAGCTTTTGTTGCTAGGATTCCGGCAATTTTCCGTGTCACTCTCATCTCCATCCATGGTTGGGTAGGACAGGAGGGGGTAGCAGGGAAACCGGAAACTGCTGGGCAGGTAATGTATGTAATCGAACAAGCTCGCAACTTAGAAAAAAAACTCAGAGAAGAGATAAAGCTTGCAGGGCTTGATTTATTGGGAATCAAGCCTCATGTGATAATTTTGACGCGGTTAATTCCCAACTGCGAAGGAACAGCTTGTGATATGCGCTTGGAGAAACTCCAAGGTAGTGACAATGCTTGGATTTTACGGGTACCTTTTGCCGAACATAACCTGCAAGTTACCCAAAACTGGATTTCTAAATATGAAATTTGGCCCTATTTGGATCATTTTGCCTTAGAAGCAGAAAAACAACTCCTGGCAGAATTTCGCGGCAGACCAAATTTAATTATTGGTAACTACAGTGATGGTAACTTGGTTGCTTCCCTATTGGCACGCCGTTTGAAAGCGACTCAATGTAATATTGCCCACGCTTTAGAAAAACCTAAAAACCTATTTAGTAACCTTTATTGGCAAGATTTGGAAGAAAGATACCATTTTTCGGCTCAATTTACTGCTGATTTAATCAGCATGAACGCAGCAGATTTTATTATTGCTTCATCTTACCAAGAAATTGTCGGCACACCCGACAGCATCGGGCAATATGAATCATATAAGTGTTTCACAATGCCAAGTTTGTATCATGTGGTAGATGGGATTGATTTATTTAATCCCAAATTTAACGTTGTGCCACCAGGAGTAAACGAGAATATTTTCTTTGCCCCCAGCCAAACAGGGAACCGTGATGATAACTGCCGCAGCCAAATTTGCCAAACCTTATTTACCCGTGAAGATCCGCAAATTCTGGGTAATTTAAAAGACCCAAAAAAACGTCCGATTTTTGCCATTGCCCCCATTGATGCCATTAAAAACCTGACTCGGCTCACGGAATGTTTTAGCAAAAGTCCAGAATTGCAAGAACATTGTAATTTAATTTTACTAACTAGTAAATTACATCCTGACCAAACAACCCACCCAGAACAAGCAGAGGAAATTGCCAAACTCCACGAGTTGATTAACCACTACCACCTCGAAGGCAAAATTCGTTGGTTAGGATTGCGCCTCAGTAATTTAGACTTAGGAGAAACCTATCGAGCGATCGCAGATTATCAGGGGATATTCGTTCACTTTGCCCATTTTGAACCCTTCGGGAGAACCATCTTAGAAGCAATGATTTCTGGTTTACCTACCTTTGCCACTCAGTTTGGAGGTGTATCGGAAATTATCGAAGACAAAGACGTATTTTTAATTAATCCCACCGATTTAGAAGGGACAACCCAGAAAATAGTACAGTTTTTGGAAACATGCGATCGCATTCCTGAATATTGGCAGGAAACATCACAACGGGTAATCGAACGCATCCAGAATAAGTTTAACTGGGATTCCCACTGTAAACAACTATTACTCATTGCCAAAATTTACAAGTTTTGGGATTTTGCCATCCCCGAAAACCGTGAAGCGAGAATGCGCTATTTAGAAACTTTATACCATTTAGTTTTTAAACCCAGAGCTGCAGAAATCTTGGAAAAACATAGTCACATTAAATCAGAATAAGGAAGAACAGACAACGAATAAGTTATACTGCAAGCGGTTAGCTATTAGCCTTTAGCTATTAGCCATTAAGTTTAACCTGAAAGCGCTATAGCGATTTAGGAAGTCCAGTTTCTAGCCATTTTTGGTATATGTTGATCTAACTTATCAAGGGAAAATAGCCAAAGGCAGATAAGGGTATAATCGGGCAAACAAATAGTCTATTCCTCTCCCCCTGTCTCTTTGTTCATCTTCATGGGTTTCCCCACCCTGCGTCAATCCAAATCAAAAAAAATCAGTACCTTTGAATAATTAAGAATAGCAGCTATGGATATAAAAGGTCTGAATAGCGATTTCATCTACACAGATTGGACATTAATTGAAACTCGGTTTCCCCCAGAACAAATTCATCACCGGGAAACAGTTTTTACCATAGGTAATGGTTATTTAGGGACAAGAGGAACTTTTGAAGAAGGTTATTCGCGCTCGGTGGCAGCTACCATGGTTAACGGTGTCTATGATGATGTCCCCATCGTCTACACCGAACTTGCCAATTGTCCTGATTGGTTACCTTTAGCAATAGTTGTCGAAGGCGATCGCTTCCGCATGGAACGTGGTGAGATAATTAGTTATGAGCGACAACTAGATTTGCGTTGGGGGGTTCTACAGCGTAGAGTTAGATGGCGTAGTCCCAATGGCAAAACTGTAGACTTAGAATTTGAACGCTTTGCCAGTCTTGCCGACGAACATGTATTAGTGCAACGCTGTCAAATTACACCCGTTGATTTTGATGGTTTAATAGAAGTCCAAAGTAGTATTAATGGTTATCCCGAAAACCAAGGCTTTAACCATTGGGAATTACTAGATCAAGGTAAACGTAAAGAAGGACTGTGGCTGAATCTGAGAACCCGTGGTTCCCGCATTAGCTTGGGTATGGCAACGAACCTAGTTGTACGGGATACTGAAGCGAACTTACAAGTTAGCAATCCCCCTGGATATCCCACCTTCACTGCATCCTACCAAGGAATAACCGGACAAACAGTCACGGTAGAAAAATTTATCACAGTTTATACATCCCGTGAAGTTACAGATCCTGTAACAGCAGCATGTGAAAAACTAGGAGAACTATCTAGCTACTCCCAGCTTTTAACTGCACAAAAGCAGGCATGGAATGCAGCTTGGCACAATAGCGATATTAAAATAGAAGGTAATACCCGCGATGCCTTAGCGGTACGTTACAATATTTTTCAACTTCTAATTAGTGCCACAGCTCACAACGATAAAGTTAGTGTCCCCGCTAAAACCTTATCTGGTTTCGGTTATCGCGGACATATCTTCTGGGACACAGAAATTTTTATCTTGCCATTTTTTACCTTTACCCAACCAGAATTGGCGCGAAATCTCCTATCATACCGCTACCATACCTTACCTGGAGCCAGACGCAAAGCCATCCACTACGGCTATAAAGGGGCAATGTATTCCTGGGAAAGTGCCGATACAGGGGATGAAGTCACACCAAGATGGCTGCCACCTAATGACCCCTACGGAGATGATATCCGCATTTGGTGCCGCGATCGCGAAATTCATATTAGTGCTGATATTGCGTATGCAGTTTGGTACTACTGGTACGTCACAGGTGATGATGGGTGGATGCGAGATTACGGTGCCGAAATTATCCTCGATACCGCCGTTTTTTGGGGAAGTCGGGTAGAATACAACACCAAATCAGAACATTACGAAATTCGTGGTGTAATTGGTGCAGACGAATATCACGAATTAGAGAACAATAATGCCTTCACCAATCGCATGGTACAGTGGCATTTAGAAAAGGCGATCGCACTCCAAGATTGGCTAAGGGAAAATTACCCCGACAAAGCCAAAGAACTAGAAGAAAAACTTCAACTTTCCCTCAGTAGAAGACTACGCTGGCAAGATATCATCGCCAATTTGTGGATTCCCTACAATGCTGCCACAGGCATGATAGAACAATCAGATGGATTTTTCCAACTCCAAGATATCAATCTCGAAGATTACGAACCCCGCACCAAGTCGATGCAAACCATCCTCACCATCGAAGGTGCAAATAAATGTCAGGTTCTCAAACAACCCGATGTTTTAATGTTGCTGTATCTGATGCGGGAATCCCACGATTTTCCCTATACTTTAGAAGTTTTAGAGAAAAATTGGGACTACTACGCACCCCGTACTGATATTACCTATGGTTCATCTCTAGGTCCCGCAATTCACGCAATTCTTGCCTCCGATTTAGGAAAAACCGCAGAAGCCTACACCCGGTTTCTCCAAGCAGCATTAGTTGATATCGAAGATGTACGAGGAAATGCGGATGATGGCGTACATGGTGCCAGTGCGGGAGGTGTTTGGCAAGCTGTGGTATTTGGCTTTGGTGGAATTCAACTCACAGAAGCTGGACCCGTTGCCACACCCCATCTTCCCCCCGAATGGCAACGGTTACAGTTCAAAGTTTATTGGCGTGGGAAATGGCATGAATTTGATTTAAAGGCAACAGGTGAAACCATGGAAAATAATGCAAATCAGATTCAAGGAGTCATCTTTGATTTAGATGGTGTGTTAACTGATACCGCAGAATATCACTATCGAGGATGGCAAAAACTCGCCGATGAAGAAGGATTAAGTTTTAGCAGGGAAGCAAACGAAAACCTCCGAGGTGTATCTCGAAGGGATTCACTCCTCTACATCACAGGTGATAAAGCCTACTCAGAAGCACAAATCCAAGAGATGATGGAGCGTAAAAACCGCTACTATTTAGAATCAATTCAAGATATCTCACCAATCGATTTACTACCAGGAGCGTTGGATTTACTTAAGGAACTGAAAGCAGATGGTATTAAAATTGCTATCGGTTCAGCAAGTAAAAATGCTCAAATGGTGGTTGAAAAACTGGGAATCAATTCCTACATAGATGTTTTAGCAGATGGCTTTAGTGTGGAAAAACCTAAACCAGAACCTGATTTATTTCTCTTTGCAGCCAAAGAACTAGGATTAATACCTTCCCAATGCATCGTTGTTGAAGATGCAGCCGCAGGAGTGGAAGCTGCATTAGCCGCGAAAATGCGAGCCGTGGGGCTTGGTCCCGCCGAACGAGTGGGAACCGCCACCGTAGTTTTACCTAGCCTTGCAGGAGTTAATTGGCAGGATTTGCAAGGTAAATTAACTAAGTAATCCAGTCCCATTAGCAAGCCGGGAAACCCAGTTTCTTCAGTTAAAACATGAAAAACTTTTGTGTTTAGTCGAAAGAAACCGGGTTTTTGTCGTTAGTCGCTACCCACCTTCAAGTGTAATCAGTTGTTCCTAAATACGACTATATGTACACAAAGCATATTAATATTTAATTATCAAAATAAAATTTTCAGTTAATTTGAACTTTTTGAATCTGTCTGTTTCTATTGTCAAAACATTTCTTTTTAGTCAGAGCATCTATTAAAGTCTTAAGCAAGGCGAATGAAACAGGAAAAAACTCGACGCAATCGGGGCGTAATACTCACCCTTCAAGGCTGGGATAAGTTCCAATCTGCAAAAGTTACAGCCGAATTAGCAGAAAACACACAAGCCAATTTTACCTTAGAAGAATTAAGCGATCGCACTCAGCTAGCACTGCATACTATATCTAAAATACAGGGACGCACCGAACCTGTAGATAGAAGTTCGTTGCAATCTGCCTTTGCTGCCTTTGGCTTAGAATTGTGTAAAAGGGATTACACCCAACCCAGTCCCCCTGATGACTTGGAAATCCGACGTGCAAATCCTCAGTATGACTGGCAAGAAGCACCGGACGTATCTGTATTTTATGGTCGCAGCGAAGAACTGTTACATCTACGACAGTGGACATTAGAACAAAGGTGTCGTTTAGTCGGATTACTAGGAATTGGTGGTATTGGTAAAAGCACATTAGCAGTTAAATTAGGACAACAGATTCAAAGCGAATTTGAGGTAGTTGTATGGCGAAGTCTGCAAAATGCACCACCAGTGGAAGATAATTTAACCAGCATCCTGCAATTTTTACTGTGGTCACTGCGAAAAGAGATAGTGATCCCCGAAAACCTTGACGGTAAACTCTCAAAGTTGATGGAATGCTTGCAATTAAATCGATGTCTGCTGATTTTAGATAACTTTGAAACAATTTTAACTAGTGGAAATCAAGCTGGGCAATATCGCCCTGGTTACGAAGGATATGGGCAATTACTCAAACGTGTGGGAGAAGTAACCCATCAAAGCTGTATTTTGATTACTTCTAGAGAAAAACCCAGAGAAATGATCCCGTTAGAAGGAGACAGAACAGGAGTAAAATCTCTACCATTAAAAGGATTAAATCCTACCGAAGGGCAACAATTATTTCTGCAAAAAGGGGAATTCACGGGTACAGAACAAGAATGGCAGTTACTCGTTAATCATTATTCAGGTAATCCCCTCGCATTAAAAATGGTAGCAGCCGGAACCCAAGAACTTTTCAATGGTAGAATCGCCTCTGTTTTAGAGTATGCAGAACAAGGCGCACTCATCTTCGAGGATATCCGCAACCTCTTAAAATGTCAGTTTCAGCGTTTGTCAGCAGCAGAAGCGGAAGTAATGTACTGGCTGGCAATTAATCGAGAACCAGTATCCATTGCTGATTTAACAAACGACGTGCTGACACCTGCTTCCAAACGTCAATTACCGCAAGTAATCAAATCTTTATTACAACGCTCATTAATTGAAAAAAGCGGTGAGCATTTCTTTCTCCAACCAGTGGTGATGGAATATACAACACAGCAATTAGTGCAACAAGTTTGTCAAGAACTTGTAGAGCAAAAGTCTGTTCCTTTACGCTTATTCCAAACCCATGCTTTAATCAAAGCAACAGCAAAAGACTACATCCGAGAAACACAAAAGCAATTAATTATCCAACCCCTATTTGAGCAATTGTTATTAAAGATAGGCAGCCAACAACAACTGGTAATTTTATTGCAGGATGTATTGGAGCAGCAAAGACATCAAACTGGAATACTAGCAGGATATGCAGGGGGTAATGTCCTCAACTTGTTAGCCCATTTGCGAGTAAATTTACAGGGGTATGACTTCTCGAATTTGAGCATTCGGCAAGCTGACTTACAGGGTTTAAGTTTAGTAGGAGTTAATTTCCAAAATACTGCCTTTGATAACTCTGTATTTGCTAAAAGCTTGAAGGGCGTTTATTCACTTGCTCTAAGTCCAGACGGTAAACTATTAGCTACAGGCGATCACGATGGGCAAATTCATCTGTGGCAAATAGCAGATGGAAAAAACCTCCTGACATTTAAAGGGCATAAAGGTGTAGTTTGGACAGTTGCCTTTAGTCCTGATGGGCAAACCCTGGCAAGTGGTGGTCATGACGGATTAATTCAATTATCGGATACACAAACAGGAGATTGTTTAAAAACTTTAGATCAACACACGGGTATTGTTTGGTCTGTCAGCTTTAGTCCCGACGGTCAAACTATCGCAAGTGCTAGCCTAGACACTTCAATTCGCTTGTGGGATATCTACTTAGGTGAATGTGTCAAAATATTGCATGGTCATACTAGTTCAGTATGTTCAGTTAGGTTTAGTCCAAATGGTTCTATCCTGGCAAGCAGTAGTCAAGATGGTGACATTCGCTTGTGGGACATCAGTAAAAGCATCTGTATAAAAACTTTGGCAGGTCACGACACTAGGGTATGCTCGGTTCAGTTTAGTCCAGATAGCAAAATTCTCGCCAGTGCTAGTAGCGATCGCTCTGTCAAATTATGGGATGTGAGTAAAGGTACTTGTATCAAAACATTTAATGGTCATAAAAATGAAGTATGGTCACTTTGCTTTAGTCCAGATGGTCAAACTGTAGCTACAGCTAGTTATGACTATAGTGTGAGATTGTGGAATGTAGAGCTAGGTACCTGCATCAAAATTTTCCAGGGACATACAAGTGAAGTGTACTCAATCATTTTTAGTTTAGATGGTCAAAACTTAGTAAGCGCTAGCAAAGATTCCAGTGTGCGTATCTGGGATGTAAATACAGGTGTATGTCTGAGAAATTTACAAGGTCATTCCAGTGGAGTGCTTTCGGTCAGTATTAACCCTGTATGCACAGCATTTTTGGAAGGGATTGATTATGTATTAGCAACAGGTAGTAGTGATGGTTTGGTTAGGCTATGGGATGTCGCATCTGGGTACTGTACTAAAGTTTTACAAGGTCACGTAGATTGGGTATGGTCAGTTAGCTTTAGTCCAGATGGTCGAACCATAGCCAGTAGCAGTGACGACAAAAGCATTAAACTGTGGGATGTTATTTCTGGTGATTGTATTACAAACTTGTATGGTCATAGCGGTGGAGTCACATCAATTAGCTTTAGTCCAGATGGTCGAACCTTAGCTAGTGCAAGTAGAGACAAGAGCGTGAAATTGTGGGATATTCACGAGCATAAATGTATCAAAACTTTAGTTGCTCACACAGAGCCAATCTGGTCAGTTAGCTTCAGTCCAGATGGTGATATTTTAGCTACAGGTAGTGATGATTACTTGATTAAGCTGTGGGATGTCTCTGAAGGTAAATCCATAACAACTTTATCTGGTCACACTAACGGAGTCTGGTCATTGAGTTTTAGTCCAGATGGTAAAATGCTCGCTAGTGGTAGTGTTGATCACTCAATCAGATTATGGGATACCAGTAACTTTGCTTGTGTAAAAGTGTTGCAAGGACATACTTCTACTGTATGGTCAGTCAGTTTTAGTCCTGATGGTTCCACCTTAGCATCCGCCAGTTCTGATCAAACAATTCGCTTATGGGATACCAGTAACTTTACCTGTTTCAAAGTGTTGCATACTCATGGTAGTGGAGTATGTTCTGTTTGCTTTAATTCTGTTGGTAATATCTTGGTTCATACTAGTCAAGATGAGGGAATTAAGTTTTGGGATGTGGAAACAGCTGAGTGCATAAAAAATCTGAAGGTTGATCGGCTGTATGAAGGGATGAATATCAGGGGGGTGACTGGGTTAACAACAGCCCAGCGATCAGCTTTGTTGGCTTTAGGGGCGATGGAAGGTGTAAGGTAGGTTTGAGCAGGAGTGCGATCGCTCATATCAACCCTATTACCGAAAGGGTGATCGCTGATTTGACACATTTACTTAGAATGCGATCGCCTTTTTTGAGATAGGTCGTAAGGGGGCGATCGCCATACAAGCTCTATGATTAGTTTTACCTTGTTACATATTTTCTACATTGCAAATTACCATTATTGTTAACAATTATACCTGGGTTACAGAGACGATAATTGTCTAGGTGTGTATTTACCCATCTACCCTGCAAATCTTGACAACTTGCTGACAACCTATCAATCTTTCGGCTACCTTCAGAATATGTTGATTCTTGAATACCTTTGCAAGTCTGAATGTAGCTTCCTGATGGAATAGCAAAAGCTGGTGCAAATATTATTTGAGCCGCGAATATAGAGCCAACTAAAACTGCTTTCTTCATGATTGTTTTTCTTCTAGTTGTTACATGCTCTAGTTTGCTTATTTTCCTTTTCTGACACCAGGCAAATTTAGCAAGTTAAACTCAACTTAAGCATTTTGTAAATTGTCTAACAACATTTATGTAGTGGCGACTTCAGCTAAATCGACCCTTTGATCTAGAATGCGATCGCATTTGTGAATATATTAAGAATGGATGCATAAATTGGAAAATTCTCTTTCCCCTCGCTGACTTAATTAAAAGTATTCAGCCTAACACGATATCACACACCCTACGAGAAAAAATGTGCTAGTTGCGTAAGGACTACTATTTACTAATGTTAATAAATAATGCAACACCAAGACGAATTTCATAAAACTCTGATGTCTCTGAATTAGTAGCATTCAAAGCGATATTTGAGTATCTTGACCAATTGCTCAACACCGTATCATGAGTCTCTTCAAAATTGATTCTTGCGCTTGGATTCCTAAATAAACGAGCCACATTCCTACCAACTTCATTAAAACGTACAGCTTCGGAGATGGCTACGGCAAAGCGTACAAGTGCAGTATTTATGCTTTGAGAATTGCGAGAAGGGTTATTGTTTACTAGATTTCGGAAACTCTGTCTCAGTTCATCTAAGTTAAAATCAGCGCGAGAAAATTCTCCTCCTAACAAACTATTATAGTTTTCTGTCGCTGATAGTTGAGTTTGGCTGTTCGCTTGTCTAACACTTGTAACAGTCGCTTCCCTAAAGTAATAATAAGTTGAGTTCCTACTGTTAATGTAACCCTGCAAATATAGGTCTCTACGCCTGAATACAAATCCAATATTATTACCTTCAAATTCGACCTGGACTGTAAAATAAACATTGTCTGCTTGGTTACGAGTTCTTCGTATTTGTGGGGGATTAGTTGAACTTCCAGGTATATTTAAATTAACTAATTCAGTTTGACTATTTCTAATAGAAGAGACTGCCCTTATATAGTCATCTAAACTATCAAGTAATGTTGTCTGAATGACTTCAATAGGCGGATTTTGATCATTGGAGTCAAGACTGGGATCTCTCGGTGGTTGTTGAGCTATTTTAAAAGTAGAATCGGAATTAATAGTAGTGCTTTTTTGAGAAAAAACTGTTTTTTCGGAAACTTCTGAGGCAAGTATTACTGCTGGCGAAGAAAGAGTTGTCAAACTAGTGGTTATTATTGCCCCTAAACGTAGTATGAATCTTTTTTGCAATAGCAGATTAGAGATATTTTTCATGATTAATTACTCGCTGATGCTTCAATTATGTTGAGGAAAATTCGAGAGTGTTTATAAATAAAAAATAAAATTGTTGTCGGGGGAGGTAAAAAGCGGTGTGGATGTTCCTCCCGCTTTATTACCGTTGTGCAAGATGCAGGGTTCTATATGACAGGATTTACGCGATTGTGACAATGGGAAGGTTGCTGCGTGACACCAAAAGCCTTATTTTTCGTTTCAAATTAATCGAAGTGTCAGACACCCTACTTAAAAAATTATTTTATAAACACTCTCTTAGAGTTCATCGCGTATGCGTTCTGTTTCTAGTTCCCTACGTAAAATTTCTTGCTCAATCAATTCTTGATTTGCATCCCTAGGAAGAGGAGGCAAACGTCGTAAATTATTTACATCTATATCAGCAATATCAGTTGTAGCTGCGGATGTTTGAGGAGTGCAACAATAATTAGAATTCCTACGTAATAAAAATCCTAAATTATTATCAATATTTTCCAACCTTAGTTTAGAAAGTTTGTTGTTTCCTTGCCCATCATCACATAGAGCATATAAAACACCTCGGACAATTCTAGCTTGCGAGCAGGTTTCTAAAAATGTACTTTTATAACCGTCTGCTAGGCTACTATACGCTAAGTTGCCGTTATTATTATTTATCCCTTCTAAATCAATTTCGGCTGGTATAGTAATACCGAAAGCTCTACAGTTAGCAGCTAGTACTGCTCCTGTATTGCCTCCTCCCAGTATCTTCTCATCGGTACAACTTTGAAAATATGTTGCAGGATTAGCAGAAGCTTGGGAAGTCGCAATTAACTCTAACGTGAAACTAAATACGATGGTGGCAACCGCTCCTTTCAAAAGTATGGCACTAGTTTTAAAAGTTGCAGTGAGGAATGGATTGATTTTTTCTCTTGGATACATGATTATTTATCCTTATTCAAAGGTATTATAGTTGCGATGTAATGAGAATTTACACACCGTTCAAATTCTTGATTATTTCATCCGAATTGCTTGTTTAATTGAAGTTCTAGCCACCTCCCGTAAACTTTGAGCGAAGGAGTCTGCTTGTATGCACATACCAATACTTAACAATGCTAAAACTCCAATAATTAAGCATAGAGATCTTTGCTCATACTTAGAAGTATCTTTTGTTTTTATTGAAGATACTGTTAAATTTTCTAGAGATTGATTATTCCTAATACAATTAAAGCTACCTGGTCTATAAAATTTATAATTTAACAATTTTCCTTTATACAAAAATCTATAATTAGGACTCTGATAAGTATGGTTTTCTTTCTCTGGAAAAAGCATAAGTTCATCCCTAAAACTCTGTGACTCTTTACGAGTAAAATTTATCTTTTTAGTCAAAAAAACATGTAATACCAAGTTGATTTCTGTAGTGGTAGTTTCAGGATGATGAGATTGGTATCTACGTAGCTTGCTTCTCCGTAGGAGTAAAGTCGCTCCGCGTCTACGCAATGACAGATAGATACTACTACCTCTGATAGCAACTTAGTATAAGAAGTCATTTGCTAAGTAAGTGCGATCGCGTTGTTGCACCATTTCAGTCTGCGTACTATTCCTTAATTGCACAAGGCAACTTTGGCAAGTTAATTTCAACTTAAGATTCTGGAAAAAAAAGGAAGCGATGATCTTTAGTCGGTCACAGACCATCATCGCTAAATAAATCCTTTGAGAAAAAGTAAGAAGGATAGCACTAGTAAAGAAATAAAGTCACCCGAACAAACCACAAGTTAGCAGCTATTTTTAAAGAATCGATAAACTTTATCAACTTGGATTCGACAAATCAGAAATTGAGTCAAAGCAAGAGGTAGTTAGTATTCCACCTTGTGGAATCGGTGAATTAGGGTTGTATCTTGACTTCAAAATCTCAAATAAATCTATGTTTAGGCAAATTTCGCCATTTACCCTGTATTAAACAGATATAATCTATGCAAGACTCTCCCTCATCCCCTCGCTTCCCTCAATTTTTTGCGGGAATGGCTGTTTTGTCGGTTGCGTTAGTAATTAGTTCCTTTATCGGTGCTAGTGCAATTCGCAAATTAAAACCACCAACTGATGCACTTAGTGTCACAGGTTCTGCAAAACGACCGATTAGTTCGGATTATATCATTTGGCGGGTATCTATATCTAGCCAACAACCAACACCCCAAGCAGCATACCAAGAACTAAAAACCCGTACAGAAAGGGTACAGAAGTATCTCCAAGATAAAAAGGTTCCCAATGATGTTGTAAAGTTGAGTTCCATTGATACTTCTACAGTTCCGGAGGTAATTAATGGTCGGGAAACTGGTAATACCTTGGCTTACAGGTTGAATCAACGGTTTGAAATTCGTTCTAATGATGTCGATCGCATTTCTAAATTATCTCAGCAATCCACAGAATTAATAAATGAGGGAATTCCTTTAGTTTCTGAACCTCCAGAGTATCTATATACACAATTAGCAAAGCTGCGAATAGAGATGGTGGCAGAGGCAACAAAGGATGCAAAAGAAAGGGCTGAAGCTATAGCTAAGAGTACTGGAAGTAAGATAGGGTCAGTACAAAGCGCTCAAACTGGGGTATTTCAAATTACTTCCCGCAACTCCACAGAAGTGAGTAATTCCGGTATTTATGATACTTCATCGATTGAAAAGGATATTACTGCTGTTGTGTCGGTGAAGTTTGCGATGGAATAGATTTAATCAGGGAACAGGGAATAGGGAACAGGAAACAGTTTTCCTTTCGCTCTCTATCAACCCGCTACTTAAAGCGCAAGTAAATTAATAAAGCCTCGACTTTCTTCCGTTCTAACTGATAACTGTTAACTGATTATCCCATTCCCGCGTGAAAATAATCATAAATTTCCTGAGCAATGTGGGAACCGATACCGGGAACTTCTGCGAGTTGCGAGGGTGTTGCTTGACGGATATAATCAACTGAGCGGAAATGTGCGAGGAGTTGTTTTTGACGATGGTGTCCTAAACCGGGGATTTCGTCTAAACGCGATCGCTTAAGCTGTTCACTACGCTGTTGACGGTGGAAAGTCACAGCAAATCTATGTGCTTCATCCCGTAATCTTCGTAATAGTTGCACTCCTGGTTGTTCTGATTCGGTTTCTAGGGGGAATGATTCTCCAGGAAGGAAGATTTCTTCCCGTTTTTTTGCCAAACTCACAACACGTACATCTTTGATTAAATCCATTTCCTGAAGAACTGCCACCACTGCGGAAAGTTGTCCTTTCCCTCCATCAATCATTACCAAGTCAGGGAAATCTGGGTTTCCCTGACGTTTTAGTTGGGGTTGTTCGGCAAATTTGCGAAAGCGTCGTTGAATCACTTCTGCCATACTGGCAAAGTCGTCTGAATGTCCGATGGTAACGGCGGGATTTTTGATTTTGTAGCGACGGTAGTGTTGTTTTGCCGCTAAACCATCAATAAAGACTACCTGGGATGCAACCGCGTTGGAACCTTGGATGTGGGAAATATCATAACCTTCGATGCGGTGGGGAGGTTCTGCTAAATCCAAAATAGCCGCTAAATCAAGCATTGCTTCGTGATTTCTGTCTCCTAATTTCTGCATCCTGCGTAATTCGTGTTCGGCATTACGCTCCACCATCTCAATTAATTCTGCCTTAACTTGACGCTGTGGTGCCAGAATATTTACCTTACGTCCTTTGCGTTGACTCAAAGCTGCCGCTAAAATCTCGCTATCAGGTAACTCATGCTGAACAATAATTTCTAGGGGAATTTCCACATCATCGGCAGTTTGGTAATGTTCTTCCAAAACCCGTTGTAAAATTGCTCCAGGTTCACTATCTGCATTGGCAACATAACCCAAACGTCCTACCAATTGTCCTGCACGAATTTGGAATAGTTGAATACAGGCGTGGTTATCATCTTGGGATAACGCGATCGCATCCCGCGACACAGTATCATCTGGTAAGGAAACTTTTTGACCTGCCGTGAGAGACTTCAACCCATTAATTTGATCACGGATTCTTGCTGCTGATTCAAAATTCAGTTCCTCAGCTTGCTTCTCCATCGTCACAGTCAGAATATCAATCAATTCCTGTCCTCTACCTTGAAATACCATTGCCACCTTTTGAACAATTTTCCGGTACTCTTCAGGTGAAACCAATTTTTGACAGACTCCTGGACACTTACCCAAATCGTAATTTAAACAGGGACGATCCTTAAATAGAGGTTGGGGACGTTGACGGAGAGGAAAAATCTGCTTACAGATATGTAAAACCTCCCTAAGTAACCGAGAATCAGTATAGGGACCATAAAATTTATCTTTTTCCTTACCCAGTTTCCGTTTGCGAGTAATAAAAATTCGCGGATATTCCTCAGACCAGGTAACAATTATATATGGATACTTTTTATCATCTTTGAGAAGAACATTGAAATGTGGTTGGTGCTGCTTGATGAGATTGGCTTCCAGCGCTAAAGCTTCCGATTCAGTATCAGTAACGATGAACTCAATATCTGTTACTTGTTTTACCATCGTGGCAATCCGCTCAGTCAAGCGCTGCGAATCACGGAAATAAGAACGAACACGCGATCGCAATTTGCGTGACTTGCCTATATACATTATGCGATCGCTTTCATCCCGCATGAAATAAACACCCGGTTCTGGGGGAATTTCAGCTAGACGAGTTTCTAAGCGTTCCGGATCCCTAACTAGCGGTACTATTGTAGCAGATATTGTCATCGTTCAACTTCTACCAGGTTAAAACTTTTTTGGTATCTTCTTTGGTACCCCTTTTTATTTTAGGTAAAATCACTACATTTAAACCTGCTGCCACCCTAATTTTTGGTGGAGATAACCCCACTCAATTGTTCACAGCGATATTCTCCACACTACATCTACTTAGAACCTATATGCAGTCAAACTTTTAGCCTAATTTATCGAGAATTATTAATTATATTTTGTTCTTTTACGACTGAAGCTAAAAGAGATAATTTACCTTTAAACATCGAACTGTATATTTAGATATTTGCAGACACATACCATCTTCATGTTTATGAAATTAACTAATAGAAGCTTGTGTGAATAGAAATTGGTGTTTTTGAATTTTCCAAGTTACTTGAACACTAAGTCACAAAACTCCTTAATATCCACCCAAAGTTATTGCTTACTTGGTAAATAACATCCTATTGTTTGCAATTTCTTTGTAATTCATGGCAGTAACACCTGACAATTGGTCAATTTTTCGGAAATTACTCCAAATATTCAATATTAAGCACATTAACGGATTTATCTGAATATGGGAATTGCTTATGATTTGTATATAAACAAAATAACTAACATAAGCAGGGTTTAAAACAATGACTAATTTTCAAGAATTTGAAGCACAATACAAAAATGCAATGAGTGAAACTCTTGATGAATTGCAAACAGCAGTCCTTTTATTAGCACAGGTTCAAAATAAAATTTATCAAATTGGTACCTCGGTTCAACATCTAAGTCAGAGCGTTGAAGAATTTATCAGTAACCAAGATTCTCAATAAAACCAAATTCAAAAATCAAGATACTTAAATATAACTACGATCTCGATATTCTTATGTAGTTAGAAAACCAAATAACTTACAAATAATTAATCCTAAATTTGACAGCAAGTCAACTCTTCACCAATTACCAAAAGTAACTCGCTGAGATTAACTGGTTTAACAAAATACCGACGAGCACCTAACTTCATTGCCCGCTCTTTATCTGCTGCAAATGCAAAGGCAGAAACAATAATAATTGGAATTTTTAAGTATTTTGGATGTTGTTTAACTTCTGTCAACAGCGAATAACCATCGATACCTGGTAATTTCAAATCAAGCAATATTAAATCTGGTTTAAAAATTTCAATTTTTGTAAAGAAATTATGACCACTAGTCAAACTCTCGACATGATACTTAAAAAAGCTTAAGTAGTCACTCAACAACATTCGGTTAATGTCATTATCTTCAACCAGTAGAATGCGTTGACTTGAATGTAACTCAAATGTTTGTTCTCGATTAATTAACTGCGCTGTCATCTCTACCCATTTTTTTATTTCAAAGCAAATAAATATTGCTGAAAGTCGGTAAAATTCGCACAATTGCCAATATTATCCGGGATTTTGGTTAATAGTCTCAGTATGGTTTATGACTTTTTCTCAATATTATCTTAAGATTCATAATTAGGCAAAGAGCATGATTTTCATCATATTAACCTACATATTTACCGTTTGTATATCCATTTTATTTTAACTAACCAATTTAACGACTCCACCCTTGGTAAAGAAGATAAGGCATAAAATTAAAATTTCCATTCCCTAGACTCAGCAACTCCCTAAGACTGTAATTCTAAAAGTAGCCTACTTTGTCAAAATTAGTAATGCCATGTTTACGGAAAATTTGACAATAGTCAAGAAAACATTACTAGGGACTTCCGATTAAATAATTATCCAATTTCGTATTGTACAAGAGGTATCCCTGTAATCTTTTCCGGCAAGACTTCGGCGTGAGCGCTCAGTCCTTACCTCCGGTACACTTCGTTCCGACAGGCTCAGGAACCATCGAACGCTACCCAAACCACAGGATATTTTACTTCCTGGAAGTCCCTTAGATAAATAATATATTCGGCTGATAATTATTTTGAGAAAGCCGTGATTATACGATTGATATATCAACAGATAAATGATATGAGAATAGGTGTGATATGAAAATTAATATTTATCTCTAGAATGCCAACTTGTCATCAGCTAAAATGTATTATTTTCATTTCCCATTTTGCCGAAATCATTATTGATATTCACATCGAAAATTTGCAGATTCCGACACTTTGCAGCAAATCCCATTCAAATCGTCACACAGATTAAGAGATTAAAAAGGGGACAAATGCTTCTCAAAGTCCGCCTTAAAAAGGGGGATTTAGGGGGATCTAAAACGTTTCGCTACTCACAAGAGGACTTTTCAAACATCCTCTTAAACCCCCTAAGCTGTTAAGCGCCTAATTTGTATATCTAAAGCGGGCAAGACTTCGGCGTGAGCGCTCACGCCGAAGTCTTGCCGGAAAAGACAGGCACAGATGGTTGTTCCACAAGAGAAAATTGGATAATTATTTAATTTTGACTTGTTTATTGACCACAAAACCTATAAATATCAACAAACCAATAATTGATGACGACTCAGGTACACGTCTGCGAGGTGAAGCTTTTGGTACTTGCCAACGGTTAGATAAATATTGAGTTGTGTTTGGAGATTGACTAGTCGTTTTAATAGTAGTTTTATTATTACCTTGGTATGTGTAGATAATTTTTCCATCAACAACATCTTCAGTAATTTTAGCTGCTTCTTCTAGTTGAGCGATAGTATGTGAAAATTTAGTTACTGGCATTTGCAATTTATAAGCAAACTGATCGCTATCAAAATAGTTCGTGTACGTATTTTTACTAGAGACTATTTCTGGTTGTGGTGTGAATAAAGAGATATTTTTAACTTTTAATTCTTTGCTGCTACTGGGAAATTCGGCATCCTTTAATGAAGCTGCCTGTACAGGAGAAGTTAGTACGGTAGTCACAGCCACCCAAATTACGACATACAAACTAATCTGACTTTTCGCTAGTGTCATTATATAAGAGTGATATATTTCACAGTTTCTATTCAGTATTTCACTGTAGTTTAACCTGAATGTGAAAAAATCGTGATGACAGGAATAAATTTATTGTTAATTTATAGTGAAGACTTAATGAAGTCTTTGAACATTCAATAGTTTGAATTTTTGGGTTTATAAGATGGGGCAAGATAGCCACACCACAACTATTTTACATTGGCGGTTGATATGTAATAATCCTTCTCGTTTAGATAGAATACAACTCAGCTAAAAATTCGCCAATTCTGGCAACGGCTGTTTTCAAAATATCTGGTTGATGAACTAAGGCAAAACGCACATAACCTTCTCCGGATTTACCAAAACCAGCACCGGGAGAAGCCGCAACACCTGTTTTTGCTACTAAATTCATACAGAATTCTACTGACTTATTGTTCCAAGGTTCGGGTAATTTAGCCCAAATATACATAGTGGCTTGGGGTATAGGGACTTGCCAGCCGATACTATGCATTTCTTTGATGAAGGTATCACGACGTTGTTTGAAGGTGTCTACAGCTAAATCTACACCTATTTGGGAACCAGTCATAGCTGCGATCGCACCATTCAAAATCCCTTGATATTGGTTAAAATCCACGGCAGCTTTAACTTGACGAAGTGCGCGAATTAACTCAGCATTGCCGATAGCGTAACCGATGCGGAAACCGCCCATATTGTAGGATTTAGACAGGGTAAAAAACTCAATAGAAATGGCTTTTTCGCGGTCTGCTTGGAAGATGGAGGGTGCTAGGGAGGTTTTTGATGTTTCCCCGTTGTCGGGAAAAACCAAATCAACATAGGGGAAATCATGAACCAGAATAATATCGTGTTGCCGACAAAAACTCACGGCAGACTGGAAGAAATCCAAAGGCGCGATCGCACTGGTGGGATTATGGGGATAACTCAATACCATCAACCGTGATTTTGCCAAAATATCGGCGGGAATATCGGCAAAAACTGGTAAAAAGTTGTTTTCTGCCAGTAACGGCATGGGATATATTTTTCCTGATGCCAAATAAACCCCCCCAGCGTGGGAAGGATACCCAGGATCTAACAGCAGAGCATAATCTCCCGGATTGAGGACTGCAAGGGGGAAATGTGCGGTTCCTTCTTGGGAACCAATCAAAGGTAAAACTTCAGTTTCGGGGTTGACAGAAACACCAAACCTCTGCTCATACCAAGTAGCCGCAGCTTTGCGGAAATCTTGAGTTCTGCCAAACAGCAAATAACCATGGGTGCTAGGGTCATAGAGAGATTGTGCGATCGCATCAATGACGTGAGGTTGGGCAGCCAAATCGGAGGAACCCAAAGATAAATCAATTATTTGTTTTCCGGCTGCCAACGCTTGACTTTTGGCAGTATCCATGTCTGCGAAAACGTTAGTTTCCAGAGGTTGTAAGCGTGTGGCAAATTGCATGTTTGGAGAAATTAAAAATTTTTCAATATTATTGGTATTTAGCTCCGCGACTTTTCAAAAAGCCGGGGAGCTAGAACAGCTAATTTAAATAGGTATCTATAAAACTGAGTAGCTTCTCTTTCCCAATTGCCCCTTCAGTTGCAGCTAAAAGTTGACCATCTTTGACCAACCGAAAAGCTGGTACACCTTCGATTTGATATTGTTTAACAGTGATGGGGTTGGGATCAACTTCCATTTTGACAATTTTTAAGCGATCGCCATATGCATTTGCGGCAGTATTTACCGTTGGTGCCATCAATTTACAAGGTCCACACCAAGCAGCCCAGAAGTAAACTAATACGGGCTGCTGGGATTTTAAAACTTCAGTTTCAAACTCAGTATCATTAATAACTGTTACACCCGTACTCATCTTAATCTCCATCAAGTATCAGAAATAAAAGCATTACACAACAATACTTTATCTCAAAATGACCGGGGAATTGGGTAAACACAATGATTAACCAATTATAATTAGGGCAATAAGCACCATCCCCGACGCATTTATGCTGTCAGACCAGCTAAAAATTACTTTACCTACTACCGACGAACTGCCTTGTTCCGATGATACGCCAGTGGATAATGTAGACCGAAGGGCGGGGCGAAGCCAAGACCAGAATTTTTTACCCAATTTACTGCTATTTCTCCTTAACTCCATCTGGGCTAATCGCATGGATTGGTTTTTTGGTGTAGATATGGGAGTTTATCACACCACAGGAGTGAGTCCCAAAGTCCCTGTAGTTCCAGATGGCTTTTTGAGTTTAGGGGTGGAACGTAAAAAAGGTGGAAAATCCCGCAAAAGTTACGCAATTTGGGAAGAAAATCAAGTTGTTCCGAAACTAACCCTGGAAATGGTATCCCATACACCAGGGGGTGAATATGACGAGAAGTTAGAAATTTATCGGAAGCTTGGCGTACTTTACTATGTGATTTATAATCCCGAATTTTGGCGACGTGACCAACAACAACCGTTTGAAGTGTATAAGTTAATTGGAGAAAATTATCAACAGCAAATCGGTGAACCCTATTGGATGCCAGAAGTAGGTTTGGGTATTGGACGTTGCAATACTGTATTTGGTGGTATCCAACAGGAGATTTTAGCTTGGTATGACGAACATGGTAAGCGGTATTTAACTTCAGAAGAACAAGTTCAACAGGAAAGGCAACGTGGAGAACAGTTAGCGCAGCATTTGCGATCGCTCGGTATCGATCCTGATAATCTACCTACTACTTAGGTGATTTCCAGAATAAAAATTACCACATAATTTTCATGACATGGTAGGGGCAAACAACCGTTTGCCCTTCTAATTGGTAAAATCATTCCTAGAAATCACCTTATTGATGTTGGGTTACGCAAAGCCTCCACCCAAGCTGCAAAACTGTAGGGGTTTAGCATTGCTAAACCCCTACGGCAAATGTGTTTTTTCAAATATTCATATTTTGTATTTCGTGTCAATGTGTAAGTTCTGATTTTCTTAAATTCATCAACAAAAAGACAGAGAAAATTCCCTGTCTTTGTGATGCTATTTCCAAAATCTTACATTTGGTCAATTTGCTTCCGCAGTGCTTCCAACTCAGAATCCACTGGTTCTTTTTCGGTGGGAGTGGATGTTGCTGCTGGGGTTGATGTTGCCGCAGTTTGAGAGGGAAGTGCCGCTTGATTTGCTGGAGTTCCTCCCAACATTTGCATTTTCAATGCTTCCAATTCATCATCAACATCGCTACCCGATTCCAACTTAGCAAACTGGCTTTCCAAATCCTGTCCAGCCATTTCAGCACTGGCTTGGGCGCGAGATTCTTGGAGCATGACTTTCTCTTCCATCCGCTCAAAAGCAGCCATAGCCGAGGAAGTATTCATACTACCAACCATACCTTGGAGTTGTTCTTGTGCCTTGGCTGCGGTAATCCGCGCTTTGAGCATATCCTTTTTGGTTTTGGCTTCCGAAAGCTTACTTTCTAGTTGCTGTAGACTGCGTTTGAGGGTTTCAACTTGAGTTGTTTGTTGATCCAAGCTAGCTTTGAGAGAACCACTTGAGTCGGCGTATGTTTTTTTCCGCTCCAAAGCTTGACGGGCTAAGTTCTCGTCGCCTTTTTGCAGTGCCAATTGGGCGTTACGTTGCCATTTATTGATTTCGTTTTGTGCGTCGTTATATTGCTTGTCTGTGCGCTTTTGAGCGGCAATAGCCTGGGCGACACCTTGACGCAACTGTACCAAGTCTTCCTGCATTTCCAGGATAGCCTGTTCGAGCATTTTTTCTGGGTCTTCAGCTTTGCTGACCAGATCGTTAAGGTTAGCACCGACGACTCGTTTGATTCTGTCAAATAAACCCATAACTTTTCCCTTTGAGATTTACGCCCTAGCTGTGCGGTTTGTTTCTTTACTATTTAATAACTACCTATTTCACTGTAATATTTCCAGCAAAAATCGGTATTACTTCTCTATATCTTTCTAAGATAAGCGCAATGCAGGATAATTGACCATCCCTTAAGGTTGCGAATTGTTAGTTGATTCTGGTAGCTGAGATTTGGGGGTACTGAGTTGCTGTTTCATTGCCGCTAGTTCGCTATCGACTTCCTGATTTGCTTCTAAAGCTGTAAATTGCTTTTGTAAATTGTCTTCACTATTGAGAGATAGCACCTCATTTTGTGATTCTAATTGTAACAGTTTATCTTCGACCCGTTCAAACACCCCGGTACTCGTAACTCCTGAGACATCCCCTAAAATTTCTTGGAGACGTACCGAAGCTTCGGCAGAACGGATACGGGCAATATACATATCCCTTTTGCTTTTGAGTTCGGATATCTTTAGTTCTAGCGATCGCATATCTTGTTTAAGCTTACCAACTACGGTATTTTGCTGTTGCAGTTGTTGAAACAGGGCAGTAGCAGTATCTTGGTAAGATTTACGTTTAACTAGGGCTTCACGGGCTAGGGGTTCGTTAGTTTGTTGGATGGCAAGTTGAGCGCGACGATACCATTCTTCGGCGTTGGCATTGGATGTTTCCGCCTGTCTTTCGGTACGCTTTAAAGATGCGATCGCACCTGCCACCGCTTGCCGAAGTTGGATTAACTGCTCTTGCATTTCCGACACCGCTTGTTCCAAAATTTTCTCTGGATCTTCGGTTTTTGTCACCCAACTGTTGACATTGGCACGAACTACACGGTTGAATCTGTCTAAAAATCCCATATTTATATTATAAAAATTTATAAAATTGTGCTAAAGGGGCGGAGTGAGAAATTTGCCCGAAATCTTTGTAGAGACGTAGCGGTGCTACGTCTTCACCTATTAACGAATCCGAGCTTCAATTCCCTTCCCTTTCAATTCTGCCACTAACTGCTTGGCTCTTTCCTTAGTTGTGACAGCACCTAAATGAATTAATTTGCCATCTGGTGATAGATATGCATCACTAATTGCTTTACGGGCTTGAGCAAAAGCGCGGTCACCACTATTATCAATCACCACATGATATAACCCATCAGCACCAGGTTGGATATCAACATCCGATTGGGCAACTGGGGGGGCAGTGGTTGGGGTAGGAATCACCGCTGGCAGTGGTTCAGGGTTAGCTGGAACTACTTGGAGTGGTTGAGGGGGAACCGCTGGGTTAACTGGATTTGTTTCCACAACTGCTGTCGGTTCTGGTTTTGGTTTTAATCCCACAACATCATTGGGATTTTTGACTTCGGGAAAATCCTCGCTGGCAAGATTCGGGTATCTAGGTATGGGTGTTAATGTGGGTTCGGAAACAGTTTGATTACTACCATTAGTTTCCATATTTTCACCAGTACCCAAGCTTCCCTGAGCAAACTTAAATAGCTTAGGATTTGCAATAACAAAGGCTAATAGTAAAGCACTTGCTAAGAGTACCAACATTGAGCCGATACCCAAAGGAGATAAAAAGATACTTGTATTTTGTTTTTTCTCGGCTTTGGGTTGTTCTTCAGTCAAGCTTCGTAATAAAGCTTCTGAAGATTCCAAATAATCATCAGGTTCAGTAGCGCTTTTTTTCGACTCCCCAGAATTATCCTGTGGTTGGGCTTTTATAGTTGTCGGCACAATAGTTGTAGAGTTGGCAGTCACAGGTATTTCCGGCTTAGTTTCGGGAATCGGATCAGCAACAACAGGGGATATGAGAGTATTTAGTTGAGATGCAGGTGTTTCTTGATGTTTTGGTTCAACTGGCAACTCAGTTGCACTCGCAGATGAAAACGCGATCGCTGATTGTGTGGAACCTGCTGTTGAACTAGCTGCACTTTGACTTGCTGTCTTGACTATACCCCTTGTACGTCGATAGCGAGCTAACTCTTGGTCAAGTTGCACCTCCAAACTTGCCAATGCTGCTGCTAGTGGGGGTTTGATGCTAGGAGTTTTAGAAGATTGCATACCCGAATATGTCAGGGATTTTTGAATCATATTTGTCTACCTTCAATTAAACCTAGATTGGATGGAATAAAGCAAAATATATTCGTGCGAATTTAGATATGGAAATTATCATGGAGATAACACACAACCAAGATAAAGTTTTGGTACTTTTTGAGCAAAATGTCATTGAAGTCTATTCATAATATTTTAGGTATCTTAGAAATTCAAGAGAGATGGCAAGAACCACCACTACAACGAGTGTTGAAATGTTGGCATGAAGTGGTGGGAAAAACGCTTGCCAAGCACACCAAACCTGTGTGGATTCAGCGTGATGTCTTACAGGTGGCAACTTCTAGCGCAGCTATGTCACAGAATTTAACATTTGAACGGCAGCGGCTGCTAGAAAAATTAAACCAAAGATTAGCAATACCCTTAACAGATATTCATTTTTCCACGGCTAACTGGTACAAATCATCACTACCGAAGGAAAATATCACCATTGCTTTACCAAGTGAACATCCAAGTTACGTAGGGGAAAAGCTGAAAAGATCTCGTTCTCAGATATTCGTAGCAAAAGATATTAATGAAGCTTACGATAAATGGGCAGAAATTGTGAAAGCGCGATCCCATGATCTCTCCCTCTGCCCTCAATGTCAATGTCCCACCCCCCCAGGTGAACTGCAACGTTGGGGTGTATGTTCATTTTGTGCCGCAAAACAAATGCGGTGAAGTACCCCAACCTACTTCGCTAAGGTTGGGGCTTCCAACATCATTGAACCAGTGACGGTTTTATTCGTCCTCGGAGTTTCCCGTATCTTTCGCTCTTGCCACGTTAGGCATTCCTATTGCTAGAAATTCGGAACTAAATCCGATGATGATCTTACAAAGCGTCTACGGGCAGAAAAAAGTACGTTTACCTTTGGGGTGAAACGTTTGCGGAGTTGGATGACCCCGCAAAGCTTTCACTAAAATATTGGCTAGAGGATAAATCTGAGGAATCAGAATAGAAAAGTTTTGCGAATTGTCCCCACATAAATTGCATCATTATTGGCATTATGTTCAGGATTAATAATAACATAAAATCCGGGAGTAATATACATATTATCGTTGATATGGTAACGATAAAAAGCCTCAAAATGTAAGGCTGTATTTGGGTCTTTTCTACCATCAACATCAGTTTCAATTACCTTTGGGGGTTGACCAATAATTAAACCCAATAAATTCCCCTCACCACCAATATCATTTAACGCTAAAGTTGCCGCCCAAGTGAGAATTTTTGCCTTATCTCCTTTATTTTCCGAAGACTGTGCCTCTGCGTCAATTAACCCAACCCAACCCGATAATGTTGTTCGTTGATCGAAGCGGTAAGATGTTTGTATTCCATAGGCATTTGCAGTATTGGCAGCACCATCAAAAGGGTCATTTGCAAACTCGCTACCTTTCCCTGTATCTAGATTATTGTAGGCACGAATATAGGTCAAACCCAAACTAAGTTTATCAATCGGTCTTAAAGTTAACTGCGCGATCGCACCATATTCTCCTCCAGTGATTCCTTGTTGGGGATTATTGGGTTTATCCCCTGCCATATATCCTAAAGATAAACCGACGCGATCGCTAAATCGATATTCAATTCCCGCACCAACTCCACCACCCAATTCATAAATTGCCGATTTATCGCTAAAATTACTAATGTGTCCAATAGCACTGCTGCCAATTGGTGAGTTGAGACTATTGGTAAACGAGGTCAAACTTCCTCCTTCTGTGGAAATAAACACCTCTAATTTTTTCATCGGTCGAAATTGATAGCTAAATTGACTAATTTCCACATCATTTCTACTGTCTCCAGCGAATGATAAGTTTGCCATGTCAGTATCAGCAACTCGACCAAATCTAGTGCTATTTCTTGCTAATAAACGCATCCGTAATTTATCTTTTCCGGTAAAGCTACTATCAATATTTAATTCGGTGCGATGACTAAAAACAACATTCCCATTAATATCATTACCATCAACATTACTAACTGCAAATATCACTTTTCCTAAAAGTTGACTGGTGGTGGAAAAAGCCGGTCGTTTTTCCAGTCTACTTAAGTTATCTGCGATCGGCTGTAATTTGGGATTTAGCTCGGCTAATTCCTGGGCAAATTCTCCTTGCAATCGTTTGACAATTTCTAATTCTTCCTGGGTTGCATACTGTTCTCTCGCAGTTTGAATCATCTTATTTACAGTATCTAAACACGCATTAAAAGCGGCAGCAAATTCATAGCGATTTAAGCTACGATTGCCTCTAAAGCTATTATCAGGATATCCAGAAAGACATCCATAGCGCTCGATTAAAGATTGTAAAGCTTGAAATGCCCAATCTGTCGGTTGGACATCAGTAAGTTGATTAACTGATGTCACTGGTAAATTTTCTTGATTATTTTCTTGATTATTTTCTTGATTAATTGTAGGTGCTTCTATCTGAACATTATCAGGATTGCTTAAGTCAGCTTGAGAGGTTTTATGCTCAAAATTTATTTTGTCGTTATCACTAGAAGTGTTCGGAAAATTTTGTCCACTCGCAAATGCAATATTCATTGTCTTGCCAGGAATTAATATTCCAATAAAAACATATATAAATGTCTGACAAATGTAGTGTCTAAAAGTTTTCATAAAACCTCATAACAATTACAGATGGTTTGATAAGCCATCCATGAACACTTATATACAACACTCTCAATTTTTATATTTATTTCAGTTTTCACACAGTTTACTTACTGCCCATGTTTTAAAATTCTAGTCAGACTTTAGCATTAAGTACAGTATAAATGAATAGGCTCAAAGTCTTGAATAATTATCATAAGTTTTATCCATAGTGCTTAAGCATCAAGAAAATTAACGATATCAGAATTTGTACCTGCTGCCGGGAGTATCATACCAGAAAGTGCTGATACCAAAATTAATTATGAATCCTATTTGGAAACACCTCCCAATTATCACAACTTTATTCGCTGTATCTTTTTCAACAATAGATATCACTAGAAGTTTTGCATCACTAACGAACGAGAATAAAGAAGTTAATTCAGAGTCCCAAAACCAAAATTACTTATCTCTTGTTAGTGTACGAGCCAGTGAAATTACTGCAAGAGCAAGAAATACAAAATACTATTTCACGATTAATATACCTAAATCTTCACGACCCTTACGAAAGGTAAATATAGTTCAGCGTGGAGGATTTGACATAGTAAAATTTAATCTTAATCAAACTAAAGCTTATGCAATAAATAATACTAGAAAAGAGATTAAGATTACTGAAACCAAACCCGAACTAAATGGTCAATCTGTCACTTTTGACCCTCCCGTTGAATCCGGACAAAAATTGACTCTAGTGATGGGAGTAAGGGAAAATCCTCAAAACGACGGGAATTACTTATTTGAGGTGACGGTTTTTCCAGAAGGAAAATTGGAGATGGGTCAATCTTTGGGTATTGGAAGATTGCGAATTACCTCGATGTTTTAGTTTTTTTCATCACATTAGACAGTAGTACTTCATACTTCTAATACTTTCATGATAGCTTTCTCATCAAAATTTCATTCAAAACTCATGTACAAGCCTGAAGATATGTATCAAGAAAGGAAACACTATTTAACCGCAGTGCTTCCCTGATGTATTGAGAGGTTTGTCACCATGGGAGTTTGTGTTATCGGTACAGGATATGTCGGCTTAGTTACAGGTGCTTGTTTAGCGAAGGTTGGACACCAAGTAATTTGCATAGATAACAACGCTGAGAAAGTTGCATTAATGCAGTCTGGGAAGTATCCCATATTTGAACCCGCATTAGATCTCGATGGTGTTGCGGAACGTCAGCAAGCGATCGCAGGGTTTGATCTCGTTAGCAACCCCGAATTTTTGCGTGAAGGTTCGGCTGTATATGATACTTTCAATCCTGACCGCATTGAAGTAGCGAATATTTGCGATCGCGTTGACGCGGATATAACGCAAGTGGCAAAAGGTATTGCTTAGATTCCCGAATTGGTAGTAAATTTTTGCAAACTGGGATTGGTTGGGGTGCTTCTTGTTTTCCCAAGGATGTATCAGCACTGATTCATACTGCTGATGACTATGGTTATGAGGCACAATTATTAAAAGCGGCAGTTTCGACAAATCAGAATCAGCGTTTATCTGCTTTGGAAAAACTGCAACAGGTATTAAAAATTCTTAAAGGTAAAACGATCAGGTTATTGGGGTTAACTTTCAAACCAGATACTGATGATATGCGTGATGCTCCTTCATTAGATTTGATTTCCGAACTAACGCCTTTGGCTGCGAAAGTTAAAGCCTATGACTCAATTATTTCACAAAAGAATCTCCATCCGCATTTTGCACATATTAATTTAGCAAATAACCCAAAATAACTTGCAAAGGATTGTGATGCATTGCTTTTGGTGACAGATTGGCAAGTATTTAGCGAACTTGATTATCGAGAACTTGCGAATGTAATGGTGACAGAAATTATGATCGATGGTAGAAACTTATTAAATCCGCAAACTTTAGAATAAGCTGGGTTTTATTCTGTTGGGATTGGTCGTCCAAATCGCGGAAATATATGTTTGAAAACTAGAATTTTATCGAAAACAACTAATATTCACGTAATTTACAAACTGTCGTCTAGAGATTCTCAGAATTTGGGATTACATATTTTCTGTAATTGCGATGTTGTCCAAAATCTAAAATCCGAAATCTAAAATCCGAAATCTAAAATCCGAAATCTAAAATCCAAAGTCTAAAATCCAAAGTCCAAAATCTAAAATCAGAAATAAAATTGAGGCTTTTAATGATGAGACTAATGGTATATTCTCACGATACATTCGGTCTAGGCAATATTCGGAGAATGTTAGCTATATGCGAACATCTGGTACAGGAAATTCCCGGACTTTCGATTTTGTTACTATCTGGTTCACCGATGTTACAAGGATTTCGTTTACCCAAAGGACTAGACTATATTAAACTTCCCTGTTTGAACCGGGGAGAAACTGGGGAAATAGCAGTCAAGTATTTGGAAATGAATATAGAGGATACAGTCAGATTGCGATCGCACCTGATTTTATCAGCAGCAATTAATTTTCAGCCCGATATATTTTTGGTGGATAAAAAAGCTTACGGTATCAAGGATGAGTTAATTCCAACGGTTCGTTATTTACATAAAGTATTACCAAAAACAAAGCTTGTATTGTTGCTACGGGATATCCTCGATACTCCAGAAAAAACCATCCATGAATGGAAAAAACAGGGTTACTATGCAGCAATTGAAAAATATTACGAATCACTATTAGTTGTGGGAACTCCAGATATTTTAGATTTCCGTCAAGAGTATCAATTACCGGAAGCAACAGCAAAGAAGGTAAGATTTTGTGGTTATATCCGTCGTCCATCAGGAAATAAAAGTAAAACTCAAATTCATCAAGAATTAAAAGTACAAATAAATCAAAAGTTAGTATTAGTAACTCCTGGTGGTGGAGAAGATGGTTATGATTTAATTAATAATTATCTACAAGGGCTAAAAATATTACCGAATAGCGACTATATCAAAAGTTTAATTATTTGCGGTCCCGAAATGCCAACAGAGCAGAAACAAGGATTTGAAGAAGCTGCAAAAATAAATCCCCAAGTACAAATTGGAGAATTTACCGACGACTTAATGAGTTATGTAGAAGCCGCAGATGCAGTCGTGTCAATGGGTGGTTATAACACAGTTTGTGAGATACTTTCGGCTGCTAAACCTGCTGTCATTATACCCCGCGTCAAGCCTTCTCAAGAACAGTTAATGCGTTGTCAGAGAATGCAGGAAAAAGCTTTATTTAAAACTATACATCCTGATAATCTCACACCAGAAATATTGATGAATCAATTAATCCATGTGTTAGCAAATCCTCATAAAGTTCACAGTGTTGATTTAGAAGGTTTACCCAGAATTACACACCATGTCAGGAATATTTTAGTCGATAAATTCACCCCCCCCCCTCAACCCCAATTTGTTTATTCATAGTCCAATAAAAATAACCATCTAGCAACCGCATTAATCACCGAGAATATATAGCTAATGACTCCGATTCATTTGCAGAACAAAAATTAATAATTTAAATAGCAAAACCTGAATATTACACAGAGGAAAAAATAATGAAAAAACTCATGTTTTACTGCCAGCATATTTTAGGTATGGGTCATTTAGTTCGCAGCATGGAAATAGTTCGTGGTTTGATACCAGAATTTCAAGTTTGTTTTATTAATGGTGGAGAAGTAATTCAAGAATTTCCATTTCCTGATGGTATTGAAGTAATCAATTTACCCGCAATCAAAACAGATTCTGAATTTCAATCATTACAAGTAGTCGATACGTCATTCACACTCGCAGAAGTTCAAGAAATTCGCAAAAATAAACTTTTGGAAATTTTCAATCAATTTCAACCTGATATTTTCATGATTGAATTATTCCCCTTTGGTAGAGGAAAATTTAAATTTGAGTTGATTCCCCTACTCGAACAGGCAAAAGCAAGCAAAAAACCAGTGAAGGTGGTTTCGAGTTTACGTGATATAGTCGTTACCAAAAGTAATCGTGTTGATTATGAAGAAAAAGTTTGTAAATTGATGAATAAATATTTCGATTTACTGCTAATTCATGGGGACCCCAAATTTTATCCCTTGGCAGAAACTTTTACACGTTTAGCAGATATAAGATGTCAAATTAGTTACACAGGGTTTGTTGTTCAGAAACCACCCATAAACCCGATTTTAAATTCAGAAGAGCAAGCAATTATTGAATCAGATAATCCACTTATCTTAGTGAGTGTTGGTGGTGGAAGATTTGGTCATGAATTAATCGATTGTGTAGTAGCATCAGCACCTATACTTGCACAAAAAATTCCCCACCACATCCAAGTATTTACAGGACCATTTATCTCCCCAGAAAAATTAGATAACTGGCAAAATCTCACAGCTAATCACGAAAATATCAGCGTTAGCTGCTACACCACAAATTTACTCAGTTATATGCAAAAAGCCGACTTATCTATTAGCATGTCCGGCTATAACACCACTCTAAATATTATGACAATAGGTGTAAAAGCCATGATATTACCCTTTACAGGTAACGACGACCAAGAACAACAAATGCGAGCCGAAAAACTCGAAAAGTTAGGTGTAGTAAAAATGATTCAACCGCAAGAATTACAGCCGGAAATATTTGCAGACGAAATAATTAATTACCTAAGAAAAGACCATAATACTATAAACTTTGATTTTAATGGTGTAGAAAATACCACCTCACTATTAAAACAACTTATTCCCCAACCACAAGTAGTTTAATTAATTTTCTGTTTACCTTTACCTTACAACCAAATAAAATTATGACCAAAAAAATCTGTATCACAACCTTAGAATATCCTCCCGATGTTGGTGGAGTTGGTGAGTCAGTAAATCGCATTGCTAAAATGCTGAGAGAGGTGGGTTATGAAGTTCACGTCGCAGTTTTTCGTTCCAAACAACGTTTAGTAGAAAAAAGTACTTATCGTCGTGCTAGCTGTAAAACAACTGTACAAGATAATATATTTGTACATAGAATCAAATCAGCATCTCGTGACGGTGTAACAGAAGTGACGGACTTTTTAGCTGATGTTTATTTTCAATTAAAATGTCTCCATCAAAAATATAAATTCGACCTTTTTCATGCATTATTTTTGGTGGAAACTGGTTATGTCACCACAATGTTGGCGAAAGAAAATAATATCCCAGTAATTAACAGTGTGCGTGGTTCAGACTTACACAAACATATTTTTAATCCCAAAAATTACGGTCAAATTGCTTGGATTTTAGAAACTTCCGCTTGGACTACTTTTGTCAGTCGAGATTTACAAAAACGTGCCCATGTTCTCGTTCCTAGCATCCAATCAAAATCCTCTGCTTTCTGGAATTCGATTGTCCCGATTGATTTTACAAGTCTTCCCAAACCAGCTTTATTCGATGAATTATCTGGTTTAATTATTGGAACTACAGGGAGATTTCGTGATAAAAAGGGGATTGAGTTTCTGTTAGATGCTTGTACGAAACTAAGTCAGGAAATTGATATTACTCTATTATTAGTTGGTGACTTTGTTGATAAAGAAAAGCTATATTGGGAATATGAATTACAGCAATCTACCCTGGGAACTAAACTGCGAATTACAGGGATTAAAAGTCGGGAAGAAGCTTTAGCTTATTTACCACATCTAGATATCTTTACCATACCTTCTCTGACCGATGGTTGCCCCAATGCTTTACTCGAAGCAATGTTAGCAGGTTGTGCAATTGTGGGGACAAATGTGGATGCGATCGGGGAAATAATTGAGGATAATATTAATGGTTTGTTGGTGAATCCTGGTAGTAGTTCAGAATTAGCTGCTGCTTTCAAATATTTAGCTGATAAACCAGAATTGCGACAAAAATTTGGTGTTGCAGCACAGGAAAAAGTATGTCAGCAACTGACACCAGAAATTGAACAGGGTAATTGGTTGAGTATTTATCAACATGTATTGAAATCATCAGATTCGTTGATTACACCCCCAGCTAACTGCTGTGTAGTTTCTTTTGGTGTCGCTGATTCAGGATAGAGATGAATCTCACGTAGAGATGCAGAGAAGAGAAGGAGTTTCGTTTTGATATTATCTCTTTGCTTAGAGAAATACTGTAACTTCTTGTTTGAGGTACTTTGATTAACTCCACGTATCAATCCGTAATTACTATCAAGGAATTATTGGTCATTAATTATGAACAACCCACAAGTAACTATTGTTATATCTCAACGGGAACGTTTCAGTTTTACCCGTGAATCTCTGGAAAGTATTTACGAGCATACGACAGTACCTTTCAAGTTGATTTATGTAGATGCTAATTCTCCTCAAAAAATTCAAAAATATTTAGAAGAACAATCTCAAGCAAAGGATTTTCGACTGATTCGTAGAGATTATTATCTATCTCCAAATCAAGCACGCAATTTAGCTATTCCCCATGTAGATACTGAATATCTGTTATTTATAGATAATGATGTTTTGGTGAGTCCAAACTGGTTAGAATCTTTGTTGCAATGTTCAGAAGAAACAAATGCAACCGTTGTTTGTCCTTTGACTTGTATTGGCAAAAACTTTGGTGAAGTTGTGCATTTAGCAGGTGGAGAAGCACATATTGTTGAACATGTAAAAGATGACGGCAGAATTAAACGCAAAGTTCATGAGAAACATTACTTTGTCAACCGTAAAGTAGCAGAAATAAAAGAACAGTTACAACGTCAAAAATGTGAATTTGCAGAATTCCATTGTATGTTAATTAAAAGTGATATTTTCCAAAAAATTGGTTTGCTAGATGAAGGATTCCTTAGTACTCGTGAACATATAGACTTTTGCATGACTGTCAATAATGCTGGTGGTAGTTTTTATTGTGAACCTGCTTCTGTTGTCACCTATGTACCTGGTTTAAAATGGGAGTTACCCGAACTAGCGTTTTTTATGGTGCGTTGGAGTAATGCTTGGGAAGTTGCTAGCTTAGAACATTTTGCTCAAAAATGGAATCTTGCAACCAAAGATAGATATTTCGAGAAACGCTACCAACGGATGGGACATCGACGACACAAAGGTTTTTTGATACCTTTCCTAAATTATATTACCTTTGGTTGGAATCCATTATGGTTAGAAAAATGGGCGATTAATCTGGAACGGAAAATTAATCAAGTTATCACAGATAATTATGTGAAAAGTCTACCACAACAGTATCAATCGCTATCTGAAACCAATCCTCAACAACGGGAATTAGTTTCTAGTCAATAGTTTTTTTGCAAAGGCAACTTACAATTGTAGTCAGCGATTTATTGCTCAAATATAACAGATATAATGACTAAATTTCTGACTACAAACCTTTAAATACACAAGTAGTTTCTTTATATCTTGCACCTAGTAAAAATGCAGTAAAAAGAGCCAATATTTGCTTGAATAAGTTCACCATGACTGAAATTCAAATCCCAGTCTAATAGTCAAAGCCTATGCTCATGAGACTAAAAAATTGAAGTATATTCTATTAATCTTTATTTAAAAATTATTTACTTAACTCAGATTCATATACACCGAGAAAATGACACAGAAAAAACCCAAAAGTATTAAAAACGCTTTACCTGTAATGGTAAGAATTTGGCAGCGTTTTTCACCTCAAATTCAGCAGCAAAACAAGTTACTAATTACATCTTTTATTGCTTTAATAGCGGAGATATTTCTTCACCTCTTAGAACCTTGGCCGCTCAAATTTATTTTTGACTATATTCTTGTCCCGAACTTTAAAGAAAAAATCTCAGAAATTCCTTTATTTCAAGGATTAGACCCATTTAGTTTAGTTGCTGTACTTGCGATCGCATTAATCATAATAACTGCTTTACGTGCTTTTGCAGCCTACTTTAGTATATATGGAATGTCATTAGCTGCAAGTAACATCTTAACAGAAATTCGAGCCGAACTTTATCGCCATATTCAAAATCTTTCCCTATCTTTTCATCATCGAGTTAAAAGTGGTGATTTAATTACCCGTGTCACTTCAGATATTTCTAAACTGCGAGAAGTAACAGTGATGTCCTTATTACCCTTAGTCGCTAATTCTTGCACAATTTTAGGCATGATTATTGTCATGTTTTGGGTACATTGGGAATTAGCCATTTTTGCTTTAGCGATATTTCCAATATTTATTTTTGCAACAGCACGTTTAACAACAAAAATTCGGGGAATAGTCAAATCTCAACGTCAAAGGGAAGGATTATTAGCAGATGTGACAGCAGAATCCCTTGGTGCAATTAAAATTGTACAAGCACTGTCTCTTCAGTCCATGCTAGAAAATACCTTTGCAAACCAAAATCGTCAAAGTTTTCAAGAAAGTACCAAAGCACAAAAACTTGCCGCAGGGATGGAAAGAATGGTGGAACTTTTAGTTGGAGTTGCCACCGCTTTGGTACTATGGCGAGGTGTGCATTTAGTGATGGGTAATCATATTACCCCCGGTGATTTATTAGTATTTGTCAATTATTTCCGTATTGCCTTTAAACCCATGCGGTTACTAGCAAAATATGTCGGACAAATTGCCAAAGCGACTGCATCAGGCGATCGCATTCTTGATATCCTTGATACTGTTCCCGATATACAGGACACTCATTGGTCAAAAGAGGCTCCGCGTTTTCACGGGGATATGCATTTTAAAAACGTCAGTTTCGCCTACAATTGCGAACAAAGTATCCTGAAAAACATTAACTTTACAGTCTTACCCGGTCAGCGCGTGGCTTTGGTAGGGGCTTCGGGTGCTGGAAAGTCAACACTGACAAGCTTATTGCTCCGACTCTACGACCCAACCACCGGAGGAATTTTCATCGATGGACATGATTTACGTGAGTATAAAATACAATCTCTACGTCGGCAAATTAGCGTAGTTTTACAGGAAAGTGTGTTATTCGCAGCCAGTGTAAGAGATAACATTGCCTACGGTGATTTAAATGCATCAGACAAAGAAATTGAGCAAGCTGCAAAGTTAGCTAATGCCCATGATTTTATTCTGCAATTACCGCAAGGATACAACACAATTTTAGGAGAACGGGGGGCAACACTTTCGGGAGGACAAAGACAAAGAATTGCGATCGCTCGTGCTGCGGTACGTCAATCACCCATAGTTATTTTAGATGAACCAACCACAGGTTTAGACCAGGAAAACGAACATGCGGTAAATGAAGCGTTGAATCGATTGACTGAAAGACGCACAACTTTTACAATTTCCCATAACCTCAAAGCAGTTCAGAATGCTGACTTAATTGTTTATATCGAAGCAGGGGAAGTTTTAGAAAAAGGCACTCACGAGGAACTAATGTATCAAGGTGGTAGGTATGCAGCGATGTATGCATTGCAATCAGCATTAGGAAATAATTGCGATCGCCCAGATTCTTTTTCAGTGCAGGTATAAAGAGTAACTTGTTATTAGATATCCAACAACAAAAACTTCGCAAATTTAACCCGTCTAATTTTCCTGCGTCACGGACAAAGTACATACAACTAACAGAAATTATATCAAGGTTGTTGTGATGAATCATTACTTACTCAAAAAGGAAGAATCCAAGCAGATAAAAGTGGGAAATTTTTAAGTATTACAACTAGAAACGAATCCACAACAGCTAAATATTCAACCCAATAAAATTAGCATATTATTTTATCCCACATCACAAAATAAACCAATTATCCAAGCAATAAAGATTTGTACGTGAAAATAAATAGATTTGCGTAAATCAAAGACATTCCATCTAGAGTTGATAGTTGTGATTCAGCACCAACAGTTTTTACTAAAGCACAACTTACAAAAAACAAAATATCTTGAGGTAATTTATGAAAATTTTAATTACAGGGGTTGCAGGTTTTATCGGTTATCACTTAGCAGAAGAATTACTTCTTGAAAGTGAGCAAATTTATGGAATTGACAATCTTAATTCTTACTACGATGTCAGTCTTAAAAAAGCAAGATTAAGCCAATTAAATCTAAATTCTAATTTTAAATTTCAATATTTAGACCTCATCGATAGCTTAGGAATATCCCAACTATTTCAACAGGAGAAATTTGATTGCGTTGTTCACCTTGCTGCACAAGCAGGAGTCAGATACTCACTAGAAAACCCCCAAGCATATATTGATAGTAACTTAATTGGATTTACAAATATCCTTGAAGCTTGTCGTCACAATCAAATTAAACATTTAATTTTTGCATCTTCTAGTTCCGTTTATGGTGCAAATATAAAAGTTCCATTCTCAGTTAGCGATAATGTAGATCATCCAATTTCATTATACGCAGCGACTAAAAAAGCCAATGAACTAATGGCGCATTCCTACAGCCATTTATATAATTTACCCATTACTGGATTGCGTTTCTTTACAGTTTACGGTACCTGGGGTAGACCAGATATGGCTTATTTCAAATTTGCTAAAGCCATCGATCAAAATAAATCAATTGATGTATATAACTATGGCAAAATGCAACGTGACTTTACATATATTGATGATGTAGTTGAAGCGATAGCGCGATTAATCCATAAATCACCGCAAAAAATGTCCGCCAATATTAACAGCAACGCTTGCTATAAGATTTATAATATTGGTAATAATAAGCCAGTTGGATTATTACGATTTATTCAACTAATTGAATCGGCAATGGGTAAAAAAGCAGAGAAAAACTTTTTACCTATGCAACCAGGTGATGTGACTGCTACATATGCAGATGTGGATGATTTAATCCGAGATATTGGATTTAAGCCAAGTACCAGTATTGAAGAAGGTATCGAACGCTTTGTTCAATGGTACCAAGGTTATTATCATTAGACATCTCCATGAATTAATTATGTGTCACCTGGAACCCTTGTAGAGACGCGAAATTTTTCGTCTTTCAAGAAAGACTTTGCATAATGCTTATATGATAACTTCTGGTTCGCCCATTTTTTGGGAGCATCTCACCTTTGCGGCGTTGTATAAATGCGGGATGCGTAAACGGGTATTCTCACCTTCTACTCTCGTCATATATGTTTTACTAACAATATGGTGTTCATAGTTTTTACAATAAATGCAATTTTTATCGAGATTCCTTATCACCCTTTTTGCAGTGGTGATACTACCTTCACACCTAGTAATAGCTCAAACTTCCACTATCACCCCTAACGAAAATCTAGTTGTTCAAGGTATTCCCCCAATACCTACAAGTTTAGTTACAACAATTGAACGCTATACAAATTTTAGAGCTGCAAGCTTGGCAAGTTGGCATCCAGTGCGGCGAGAAATGCTCATTTCAACCAGATTTGCAGATACTCCGCAGATACATCTAGTCAAATCTCCTTTAGCCTATCGTCAACAGTTGACGTTTTTCCCAGAACGCACTTCTGGTGGAAGTTTTCAACCCACAGAGGGTAATTATTTTGTCTTCAGTAAAGATATTGGTGGTAACGAATTTAGCCAAAATTATCGCTATGATTTAGCCACTGGAGATATTACCCTATTAACTGATGGGAAATCGAGAAATAGTGGTGGACTTTGGTCTAATAAAGGTGACAAAATCATCTATACATCTACTCGTCGCACTGGTCAAGATAATGATTTTTATCTAATTGACCCCAAAAACCCCCAAAGCGACAAGCTGCTGATGCAAGTCAAAGGTGGCGGTTGGGGAGTATTGGATTGGTCGCCAGATGACACACAAGTATTAGTATTAGAATACATCTCCGCCAATGAAAGTAACCTCTGGTTGGTAAATGTAGCTTCCGGTACCAAAAAACTCATTACACCGAAAATAGGTAAAGAGAAGATTTACTATGGGGGCTCTGCATTTAGTACAGATGGTAAGGGGCTATATATTATTACCGATAAAGGTTCTGAGTTTCAGCAATTAGCATATGTTGACTTAGCAACAATGCAATATAGTTTTCTGACTCAAAATATTCCTTGGAATATCGAAGAATTTGAACTTTCTGAAGATGGGAAAAATCTAGCTTTCATCAGCAATGAAGATGGTGCCAGTATTTTACATATTCTCGACACCAGCACCCGTAAAGAAAAACCATTACCAAAACTACCCGTAGGACAAATATTAGGGATTACTTGGCATCGCAATAATGTAGATTTAGGTTTTACCCTGGTTTCAGCCCGTTCTACTGCTGATATTTACTCCTTAAATATTCGTGATAACAAAGTTCAGCGTTGGACACAAAGCGAAACTGGAGGATTAAACACAGCAAATTTTAGTGATGCACAATTGGTTCGCTGGAAAAGTTTTGATGGCAAAATGATCTCTGGCTTTCTCTATCGTCCGCCAGCTAAATTTACTGGTAAACGCCCTATCATGATTGACATTCATGGGGGTCCAGAAGCACAATTTCGTCCAGGATTTTTAGGACGTAATAACTATTACCTAAATGAATTGGGTGTAGCTTTGTTGTTCCCCAATGTTCGTGGTTCTACAGGTTATGGAAAAACCTTCCTTCAACTGGATAACGGCTTTAAACGAGAAGATTCAGTTAAAGATATCGATGCGTTATTCAATTGGATTGCCACTCAAGCAGATTTAGATAAAGATCGAGTGATGGTGACAGGTGGCAGTTATGGGGGTTATATGTCATTGGCAGTTGCCACAAAATATAGTGATAAAATCCGTGCTGCAATTGATATTGTCGGCATCTCCAACTTTGTCACATTCTTGGAAAAAACCGAAAGTTATCGGCGTGATTTAAGACGTGTGGAATATGGAGATGAGCGAGATCCGAAAATGCGGGAATTCCAACTCAAAATTTCCCCTTTGAATAACGCTCAAAACATCAGAAAACCGCTGTTTGTCATTCATGGGAAAAATGACCCCCGTGTTCCTTTGAATGAAGCCGAACAAATAGTCAAAACAGTCCAAAAAAATAATGTACCTGTTTGGTATTTGATGGCGAAAGATGAAGGACACGGATTTAGTAAGAAGAAAAATA
Source organism: Calothrix sp. PCC 6303 (assembly GCF_000317435.1). Classification (NCBI taxonomy): domain Bacteria; kingdom Bacillati; phylum Cyanobacteriota; class Cyanophyceae; order Nostocales; family Calotrichaceae; genus Calothrix; species Calothrix sp. PCC 6303. The sequence goes on along the minus strand of NC_019751.1, from coordinate 2,505,491 downwards.
TCGACTTTCAGTTTTATGCAACAGTGATGTTTGTTAAGGAATATTTATTGAAGTAGAAGCTAAGTTGACCTTGATGCTAGCTATAAAGGAACGTGTTTTATCGAATCCCTTTACATCCTCTGCCTACGAAACGTTGAAGCAGGGGATGTAAAGCCATTCTTCGGTTAGATCATGATGACTAGTTACCATATTTCATCTTTTGGCTTTAAACTATAAATAATCAAACTCGTGATCACCATTCCAGAGAGCATATGGATGTTGAACCTCAAGACGCAACTAAAAATTCTGGTAAATATTTTCTCAATCGCAAACCATTAGAACTGCTCAGAGAGACGGAAGCGTTATTACGTCGTCCAACGGTTTCTGTACTTGCACCAATTTTACCAGCAAACTTAAGTCAAGGTTTAGATCAAGCGTCTTTAATCGCTGAAGATACTTTGGAAAATCTAGCAAAAATTGATCTGGATGAAATTACAGATTTTGATTTGCGAACTGCTCGAATTCACGTTGGTTTAAGTTTTGTGGGTTTTGGAGCATTGATGCTGGTTATATTGTTACTTTATCTTCAGGCTTTGCATCCAGAGATGAGCGCATCTGAACAAATCTATCACTATTGGTATGAATATGTCTGGTTTGTGAATCTTGGAGTTGCGGGAATGTTTGTGTTGGGTAGGGAAGCAATGCGTCCAGTTCAAAAAAACTCTAACAAGTCATTTTAAAATTTTAACTTTGCTCAGTTTAACGTTAGTTAGAGTAAATGAATGGGAATAATACGAAGTAGATTTTTCATGGTTCCCTATAAATATGCAGTATCCTCTCCAACTAACCTTTAAATTTTGGGCTTTTTCTCCCCAAATCTCCATCGTCGATACTCAAGGTAATTTACTTTTTTACGTCAAACAAAAGCTTTTCAAGCTTAAAGAAGCAATTACTGTTTTCGCTGATGCGGAGCGTACTCGCCCTTTATACTATATTAAGGCTGATCGGGTTATTGATTTTTCGGCACGTTACGATTTTACAAACGAAAATGGGATTTCGATTGGTGCAGTCAAACGGCAGGGATTAAAATCGTTGTGGCGAGCGCGTTATGATGTATTTGACGGTGAAAATATCAATTTTACGATTCAAGAGAAAAATCCTTGGGTAAAAATCGCTGATGCACTGTTTCAAGAAATTCCAGTTGTTGGGATGTTAAGTGGATTTGTGTTTAATCCTACATATTTAGTTAGCCGCAGTGATTCTTCGGTTGTGATGCGGTTAGAAAAAATCCCTTCGTTTTTTTCACGGCAGTTTAGTATCAAAGCGATGGATAAATTAAGCGAACAGGAAGAAACACAAGTTCTATTAAGCTTGATGATGATGTTGCTGTTGGAGAAAAATCGTGGTTAATAATTTGGATTGAATCTAAGTAAATATACTTTGATGAAGTGGCTCGTAGGCGGAACTTGGGGTATAAAGCTACACTCTCCCGCTTGTGGTGGTTTTCAAAGCTGGGTATTTGGTATCCCAAAAGTTAGCCAATATTATATGGGTGAGCCGAAATACTGTTAACTTTGACTTTACAATTTGATAATATTCTTTGCTCAATGTCGAAGTTATGTTAACGGAAATTTTGCCTTTCAGTTTTGAAGTTGATACGGTTGCGATCGCTGGTTCGAGTTTGTGGTCTTTAGCTTCATATTTGGCTTTTTCGCCTGCGAGTGATCAGGTGACTAATTTGCTGAATCGCTGGTTTAATTTTGCTGAGGGTTTTCTTTATACTAGTAAGGATGAGTTTGAGAGGACTCGGAAGGCGAGGGAATCTCAGAATGCTTTCTATGCTTCACTTTTGAGTATTGTCCCTTTTATTCTTTTTGGTGCTTTTTGTAACTGGGGTGTGGAGTTGAGTTTGGGTCGGAGTTGGGCGATTAGTATGGGGATTCTGGCTTGTATGGGTTGTGGGGTGTATGAGTTGGGTAGGCGGGATGGACAGTCGTCTGAGGAGGAATGAGAGGAAGAGGAGAGAAAGAAAGAGTTTTAACGCAGTAGACGCTTTTGCGGCTTCCCGCAGGGTGGGGCGCGGAGGTAAGCGCAGAGTTACGCGGAGTCGGTTTTTGAGAGGTTTTGGGTGTTGGCAATTTCTTGTTGGACGATGTTGACTAGTTTCTCTGCTGCACCTGTTTCTCCTCTAATTTGACGCAGCTGTTGGCGCATTTTTTCGAGTTTTTCGGGGTTGTTGAGGTAGTCGAGGACTTGTTCTCCCACTTGGTGGGGGTTGAGTTTACCGATGAGTTCGGGTACTATTTCTTGTTGTGCCCAGATGTTGGGCCATGCTAGTAAGCCTCGACGACGCAAAAACCACCAGTTGATGAGTTTGGCGAAGTTGGTACCTATTCCTGGTAGGTTAGCAAGGATACCGAGTATGCCGTCCCAAGAACGCATTGCGTCGAGTTGTTGGGTGGGCAGAAGGACTACCATGGGAATGGCAAGGGAACCGAGTTCTGCGGTGTTTGCCCCAACGGTGGTGAGGCAAATACTGGTTTGTGAAAGTATGTCGTAGGCGGGACTTGGGGTATAAAGTTGAACTATTAAGCCTGTGGTGGTTTTGAGTACTGGGTAGTTGTATCCTTCGAGGTGCTGAATTAGGGTTGCACCTTGAAATCCAAAGTAGTTAGCGATGGGGTTTGTTTCGGGATTGGCGAAATTTAGTAGTGTCTCGAAGTTGAGGGTTGGTGCTACGGGGATGATGAATTTTATTTCGGGTTTGTGGGTGTGGATGTGTTGCGCGATCGCTAATGTTAATGGTACACCTTGAGCTAGTTTGGCTGGTTTTGATCCGGGAAGGATGCCAATTAGGGTTTCTGTTTGGTTTGCAATGTTGGATTCTGGGATAAATGTTGCTGTTTCGGAAATGAGGTCGCCAACTACGGTAAATTTATCTTTGTATTTTGGTGCAACTTTTGCCATGGTTTCGGGTTTCATGACGGCAAATCGATCAATGAGATTATGCCACCTTGCATCCCATTCGGCGTAGATAATGGTTTTGTATCCCAGTCTTTTACCAATGATGACGGGGAAAAATTGATCTCCTCCCAAAAAGATGACGATTCCTTTGTTTCTCCAATCCCAGTTTTCTCTGGTTTTTCCCCACAGGAGAAAGGGAAAGAAGTCTGTAGCGGCTTGCACTCGATCCACTTCTGGGTAAGAATTAAGAATATCTGCTTCTTTGCCGCTGGCATTGGGACAGGGTGAGAGAATTACTGATATACGGACTTGGGATGTATCGTTTCCAAGTTTTTGTCGTAGCACCTTGACAACGGGACGCACCCATGTGGCAACTTCACCGGGACCATTGGAAAGGATAAGAATGTCTAGTTGATTCATGAATTTAGTGAAGTTTTCGTGGTGAGTGCATCTCGATTCTGTTTCTAAGCATACAGTGTAGAAAAGAGCCTATTTTAAAAAATCAACCCTTAATTATGAAACGTAGATGGAAGTCACTGTTTCTTTCCTTTAACTGGGTATTACTCTCGGTGGGAACTTCTATATCTGTGATTTTGACACAACCTTTAATTACTCCTGCGAAGGAACCTGTGATTTTTCCTGTGACTGAGGAATCACTGAATTCTGTTCCCAATCAAGGAGGTACAATATCAGATGATTTCGATTATTTATTTGCACCACCAGTTTTAGATCAAGTTACTACAACTAAAGATAATTCTAAAAGTCCTTCACAGCAGCAAATTCCTGAGGAAGTTAAAAAACCGGAATCTGAAGATGAAGCTAAGAAAAAACCCCAAGAGAAAGTAGAGGAAGCTGCACCAACTCCGGAGGAATTAGCTCGTCAGCAAAAGTTAATTGAAGCGGATAAACTATATTTGGCAGGAAATCTCGCAGAAGCTGAGAAGCTTTACCGGGAAGCAAAGGAACCTTTTTCGCAGACATCTACTAAAGATGAACCGCGTCAACCTGCAATTACTGATGCTGAACAGTTGACACCAGCAGGTAAGGTATATTGGCGAGAAGCGGAAGCGGGAATTGCTAAGAAGTTACAAACTCGCACTTTAGTTCCTTTGGATTTACTGGTGCAGCAGGTACCACAATTTATCCCCGGTCATATAAGATATGCTGAGGAGTTGAAAAAATATGGGGATGAGAAGAAGTCACTCCAAGTCTTAGAAAGGGCTGCATCTTTATATCCCAATCAGCCTGATTTAGTGAAAGCGCGTGTAGATGCTTTAGCGGATGCGAAAAAGTGGATGGAAGCTTCTTTGGCAGCTAGGCAATATGCGATTTTGAATCCTAATAATTCCTTAGCACCAGAATTTACGCAGTTAGCCGATAAACACCTCAAACAATATAAATCATACATTAGAGGGGAGATTCGCGGGAATGCGATCGCTAATATCCTCACGGGTGCTTTAGGATATGCGGTGACGGGTAGTTTGTTAGGACCTTTTTCCGCCCTCGATTCTACAATACTCTTATTCCAAGGTGAACAATCGATTGGTGAGTCGGTGGCAAAGCAAGCGAAAAAGCAGCTTGATTTGGTGAAAGATGAAACAGTTAATACCTATGTTAATGATATTGGGCAGAAATTAGCTAAGGTTGCTGGACGTGATGAATTCAAATATGAATTTTTCGTCATTCCCGAACCCGATTTAAACGCTTTTGCCCTCCCAGGTGGTAAAGTCTTTTTGAACGCTGGCGCGATCGCTAAAACCAAATCAGAGGCTGAATTGGCTGGTTTGATTGGTCATGAATTGTCCCATGTAGTGCTTTCCCATGGTTTTCAACTTGTGACTCAAGGTAATTTAATTTCTAATGTGACTCAGTATTTACCATTAGGTGGTACGGTGGGACAGCTATTTGGGCTTAGTTATAGCCGGGACATGGAACGTCAAGCAGATATGTTAGGCACCCGTATTCTTGTCACATCTGGATATGCAGCCGATGGATTGCGAAACCTGATGGCAACTCTCAAAAAAGAGCAAAAAAATTCACCCCCAACCTGGGTATCATCGCACCCTGGAGGTAATGAAAGAGTTAGCTATTTGGAGGAAACAATATCCCGCAATGGTTACAACCGCTATGCTTACGAAGGTGTTGCCAAACACCAAGAAATTCGGGAGAAAGTTAAGGTGATACTGGAAAAAGCAAAGGAATGTAAGGAAGACGCGACGAAATGTCCAGAAGAGAAAAAAGAAAATTAAATAAGGGAATTCCAACAAAATAATTTCCCAATAGGTGCACTGGTGGAACAGGCTAGAAGCCCGCACCACATGAGGATTTTTTAAATTGGAAGTCCCTAAATGTAGAGATGCGATATATCGCGTCTCCACATCATAATTATGCTGACATGCCATTTTCAAATCTATCTAGCTGTGCTATGTCATCCTGTTTTGGATGGGATTGACCGTAGATTTTTGGTAAACTGCCAGTACTTGCTAAAATATTGCGAACTTCCAAATTAGAGATTTCATTGAGAGCGCGATCGCTTAAAATAGAAGTCACTACTGCAATCCCGATTCCTTGGGCAACTGCACAGTTAAACTCCACAATTCTTCCTGCCGAACAAGCATAACCTTCAAATCCGGATGCAGGACTAATTACGGCTAAGTTGTCGATATTTCGCAATAATGTGTGTTGAATCCCGACATTAAATAGGGGTACTGGTAATTGAAAGAACAACAGATTTCCCATGCCTTTCTCAGTTGCCCTGGTACCAAGCCCTGCAATTCCACCTCGGACATCAAAGTGGTAGCCAAAAGTACCAATTGCTTCTTGGGGAGATACACCACCTTGAAGCATTTCAGTACCTGTGAGGGGGTCAATTACTCCTGTGATGTTTCCGGCATGACGAATGTATAATTCTGGTGCAGGTGTGACAGTGGTAGCACCTAAGCTTTTAAACCACTTGATGAGATGTTGCATCTCCTCTAACATCGCGGCTGTGGGTTTCGCATTACCACGGGCTAAATTCTCGGCTTCATCAGCCGAAACATCGAATAGAAGTGCATTCCAAGACATTCTCCCGTTCTCCAATATGGCAATATTTGCCTTATCTAAAAGAGCGCGACTTTGATCTAAAGATAAAGCTGTACCTCGGAAACCATGGTAGACGATGGATAAAGCGTAACTGCGAACATCAATATAATCGCTACCTGCATACATCGCAATTTTACTGAGGTCATGCTGATTTTTGCTAAATGCTTCTCGAAGTTGGGAAAAACGCTCGCTATCCCCACCCGCAGCAACTTTCATCCAGTTTTGGGCAACTGCATCATTAGGGTTAGCTAATCGCTGCATATATTGCATTTCCAAGTCTTTCAGCTTTTCCACTGTCAATCCTTGAGTTTCAAAGGTGAGTGTGACTGAAAGTTCCGAACTTGGTAAACCAAATGTTTCAAATCCCTTGAGTTTTTTCGCTCCACTGAATTGAGCTAACTCGGCATTAATTGTAGCATCAATAAATTGCTTGGCTGTGTAAATTTCGCCTTTGGTGAGACGAATTGCTGTGATTTTGGAACCAGATTTAGTCACAGATTCAATTTCAATATTGCTTAAAATATCTGCTTTTACTTCCTTCAACATCCCCCGTAAAACTGCATCTGCTTTGCGGGTATCTAAGGCAACTTGAGTAACTTCAGCTTTGGTTAAAAATTCCTGATAAATTTTCGATGATTCACCATAAATGCCGATTTTATGAAGCTTTCGGATATCAGCAGGAACTACTGAGCGGTCAAGGTAAGACAAAGCACCTCGCACTAAATGACCACCAATACCTAACTGAGAATTCCCTTTAAATAGTAATAGGGAACGAGGATACTTATTTGTGCGACGGTAATATTCCCTCGCCGCACAAACTAAAGCGAAAATACCAGGTAACTCATCGCCAAAAGTAATGATATCATAGTTACGAATATTGGAATTATTAACTGCTTGTAGGTCTAACATGAGGATTTTCTCTATATTTTTATTGTTCTAGAGAAAATCAACAACAAATTTCAGTACAATTCCGGATTCTAACGGGTACCCTTAAGGGTAATTATGGAAGTTTTTTTAGATGGTAATGGTAATTCGGAATCTGGTATTTTGGTTATGTATCTTTAAATTGGTATTTGGGTTAAATCAACAGTTAATTCTTGACTAGAAATCACGCATACCTGACATCTTACGAGATATCACTAGGGGTGTTTGATGTTTTCTTATGTTAGGAAGAAAAAGAGATACATAACTAACTAGCGGTGGACAGAATGAAATTCTTTATCAAAGCGGGAACAGCAGTAACTATGAGTTTTTTACTCTGTTCACCAGCAAGTGCAGCAGAGTTAAATAAGATACTGACTACAAATAAAAATTTGTCTGAAGCTTCAGCGCAGATATCTGGCAAAAAAATCAGCGAAGATACTAATTCTAACCCAGTAAATAATACATCCGATCAGCCATCAATCCCTGTAAACCCTGAACAAGCAACAGAAACCGCACCACCATCCACTGGGGGAAACATCGCTGAAATAGCGAAGATGTTACCAGAAAATACTCCTTTAATCGGGATAGTTAGTACTAAAATATCAGCCTGGAGTGATTTAAATCGCTTCCAATTGTTTAAAATGGCTGAAGATGCCATTAAAACATTTATTCCAGCAGGTACTAACTTAGATTATGTCAAAGATGTTCAATCTTGGCTAGGTGAACAGGCTGTAGTTGCCTTCATGCCGAAGGTAGGTTCTACACCCGTAACCCTTGAAGAAACTTCTGTGATTATTGTTCCCATCAAAAATATGGCAAAGGTACAGCCATTTATTGATTTAATCACATCCAACAAAGAAAATACTACAGAAAGAGAATATAAGGGTGTGAAGATTACGGAAATTAAAATTGAAGTACCTCAGTTGGAAAAGCCACCCACGAAAAAAGAGCCAGCAGCCAAAGCAATTAAGAAACCATTACCAGCTAAGAAGTCAAGAATTTTAGCGATCGCTTCCGTTCCAGGATACGTTTTAACTGGTAACAGTAGCAAGCCCATCGAACGGGTAATCGATATGCGTGAAGGTGGCATTCCCACCCTTGCAGCAAGTCCCCGCTTTCAACCCACACTCCAAAATCCCCAAGTTAACACCACCCTATTTGGGATTTACGAAAATATCCCAGAATTTATACCTTTAATTAAAGATATATATGATGATTTGTTAACTCAAATCCCCAAAACAGAAGGTATACCTTTACCTCCCAACCCCTTTGATGACAAATCTTTCAACTTTGAAGCTCTCAAAGAATACTCCAGTGTTAACGGGTTTGTGACTCAACAACCAGAGGGTTTACGGTTGCAAATCAATTCTTACCGTCAGCAACCAAAATCTGACAATGGAATCGAAACCACCAACAAAACCGAAACGATTTTATCACGTTTACCTGGCACCACCTACTACTCATTTTCGGGACGCAATCTCAACTTTGTTTGGCAAACTATTTCCACAGCATTTTCTACCCGACCAGAATTGAAGAAAGGTTTAGATGAATTCCGCAAATTTGTCAAAACCAGTGTCGGCTTAGACTTCGACAAGGATATCATGAGTTGGATGGATGGGGAATATGCTCTTTTTGCCTATCCCACCAAAGGCGGATTTATCCAATCGTTTGTTCCCAACTTTAACTTGGGTATTGGGATTGCACTGCAAACTAGTAACCGCAGCAGTGCTGATAAAGCCATCAAGAAACTGACAGAAGTCTCACAACTAAAGGTTAACGAAACTGATATTAAAGGACAAGCAGTCACCAGCTTGAAAGTTGGAGAGCCATCTCAAAGCTTGGTGGCATATAGTTGGATGGAAGATAACACCATTATATTGACCACTGGACAGAGTGCGATCGCTGATTTAGTTCCCAAGCCCCAAAGTTCTCTAACCACGAATTACAACTTTATCACTGCAACCAAATCTTTCCCTCGCCCTAACCAAGGATATTTCTACCTGAATATGGGATCTGTTTTGTCATGGGCTTATGGTCTTATACCATCACAATATACTCAAGATCCAAACTTCCGTATTTTTAAACAAGCTATCGGCTCAATTTATAGTATCAGTGCTACATCTACCGCTGACCCAGAACGGGAAGAAGTTGATTTTCTCATAGTTTTAGCACCAACAAGAAATGTGAATAAAAATTAGCATCAAGCATCAGTTCGGTAGAAGCAATTTTGTTTATTTCTCCTTGAAAGTCATTCTACCGGACTGATTTCCTAATTTGTCGCTACAATTTAAACCAAAGAGTAATTAAGTAGGTGGGTAGAAAAAATTATCGTTCTGCTCAGGGAGTAGTGAGTAGGGGTAAGGCTTTGAGATGAATTTACATTCTGTTACATAGTTCCGTTTATTTCCGCCTACTTACTTACACTTGTATTCTATTAAGTTAACAAAATTTAATGAAATCCACAGTTTCCTTAAGTTTGAAAGATGCATTTTTTCCGGATAAATATAGATAATTTATTCAAGTTTAACAACAACAATTAGATTAGTAATCAATATGAATAGTAGATGTTAAATTGCGTGTATTTACTCAAGTAGTTTATATTTATTTGCCGTCATCATGTAAGCATATCAGCCAACTTCATAAACAAAACTTACAACTAATATTGGCTGCTTGAATTTAATTACATAGTGGAGGACATAGAATTTTATGGAAACTTATTTGAGTCACGGTTCAGATGGAGATAATGTTATTTACCTACAAGAGTGTTTAAATAATTTTGGTTATGATTTGGACGTTGACGGCATTTTTGGTGATAACACTCAATATGCTGTTGAAGATTTTCAGTCTTCTCAAGGTTTGGAAGCTGACGGCATTGTTGGCTCAATGACTTGGGATGCTATTCAAAATGTACTGGCAAGTTTTGAACCTGCCTGTTAATTTTTATCAATTTTATCGTCATATTTCAAATATCACAGTTGCCATTCTAATTACTTTTAGAATGGCTTTTTGTAATTAGGATATCCAAGATATAGCAGTGGACATCTAGGTTATGTCATAAATATTTGTTTAAAAGGGAACTGGGAACAGATAAATATCCTAATAAAAATGGCTACAGCTATAAATTTGAAATAGTATTAAGATAATCCCCAACTTACTTTTAAATAAGTCGGGGATGTGCTTCTCAAAACTGTCATGATGTGGTAATAAACATCTAAGATTTTCCATAGATGTTTAATGAGTAAAATCAGAGATTAAGATATTTAATTACAGATTGAACATCTTTATCACCACGTCCTGAGCAGTTGATGACAATGCGGGGATTACCAGTAAGCTGGGGACAGAGTTGTTCGAGATATGCGATCGCGTGTGAGGTTTCTAAGGCTGGAATAATTCCTTCCAATTTTGATAACCGCTGAAATGCGTCTAAAGCTTCTTGATCTGTAACGCTGTAATATTCAGCACGTCCATAATCTTTCAAAAAGCTATGTTCTGGACCAACACCAGGATAATCTAAACCAGCACTAATTGAGTGTGGTTCAATTACTTGACCTTCTTCATCCTGTAATAAATAACTCATTGCTCCATGTAACACACCCACTTTACCCTTGGTTAAAGTTGCTGCATGTTTATCAGTATTTACACCAAAGCCTGCGGCTTCCACACCAATGATTCGGACACTGGATTCATTAATAAACTCGTGAAATAACCCCATGGCATTGGAACCACCACCCACGCAAGCCATGAGGATATCCGGCAACCCACCCCATTTTTCCATTGCTTGGGCGCGAGTTTCTTCCCCAATCACAGCATGAAAATCCCTTACCATCATCGGATAAGGATGGGGTCCAGCCACAGAACCAAGAATATAGTGGGTGCTTTCCACGTTTGTTACCCAATCACGAATCGCCTCTGAAGTTGCATCCTTCAAAGTTCCAGTTCCCGACTCCACCGGGCGAACTTCAGCCCCCATCAAGCGCATCCGAAACACATTTAGGGCTTGGCGTTCCATATCATGAACACCCATGTAAATCACACATTCCAAACCAAAGCGAGCGCACACTGTAGCAGTGGCGACACCATGTTGTCCCGCACCAGTTTCGGCAATAATTCTTTTTTTGCCCATCCTTTTAGCCAATAACACCTGACCAATGGCATTATTAATTTTGTGAGCGCCAGTATGATTTAAGTCTTCACGCTTTAAGTAAATCTGCGCCCCACTACCATCAGGACGAGCATAATGTTGAGTCAAACGTTCGGCAAAATAAAGCGGTGTGGCACGTCCCACATAATCCCGCAATAAACCCTGCAATTCTGCTTGAAACCCCTGTTCGTTACGATACTGGTAATAAGCAGTTTCTAATTCAGCTAATGCAGGCATCAGAGTTTCGGGGACATATTTTCCACCGAAGCGTCCGAAACGTCCTAATGCATCCGGACGTTGTGTATTTTGGAAGTTTGGGTTGATGGGTGTAATGGTCACGGCTAACTCTTGGCAATTTACAGCACGACCTTAATTATAGGCAGTCAGAGGGGACAAGGGGTAAGTTGAAACAATAAAGGATAAAATTAAAATTCAATTACGGTCAGATTTCCAACTCAATTTATGACTCCCAAAAAAGGTAATTCTTCAGGAAGTGGTTTTTCTTGGCGCGAATTTGGTGATGATAATTCACCAGCTTTGGAACGGGGAACACCAGATTTACCACCAGAAAAGCAAAATGTCCGCGTGCAAGCCACTAGAGCTGGACGTAAGGGTAAAACTGTAACTGTGATTACTGGATTTGAGACTAACACGGAGACTTTACAGGCATTATTAAAACAATTAAAAGCTCAATGCGGTAGTGGTGGAGCATTGAAAGAGAACGAAATCGAAATCCAAGGCGATCACAAACAGAAGATTTTAGAAATTTTAATTAAGTTAGGTTACAAAGCTAAAATAAGTGGTGGTTGACCGTAGCCCAGACTGGAGGCAGGAGCCTCCAAATCTGTATTCCTTGCCCGGAGACAAGGAACGAGTTAGAGCAAAGATGTTGAGTGAATATTGAGCCTCTAAAGTTTAATTTTTAGCTGCAAGCAAAATAATCCCTAATTTTCAACTACCTGAAGACATATTGTGTTGATATATGCTTTGCTGTAAATTTTTACAGTAATCTCCAATACTATCATTTCCAAGATAATACCATCACTTCAGTGTAGGTAGTTGATTTTATATTTACGGGAGTTCAGTAACCTTGAGTGAAAAAGAACTATTTGAGCAAGAGGACTATCTCAAATCTCGGATTGATGAGTATATTTATCAGAAAAGCCGCGAACATCAGATATCCAAAAGGCATTTTCTCCAAATATTAGCCGCCACAGTTGGAGGAAGTATAATCACTGGTTTTTCATCATCAGCGCGTGCCGAAACTATCATCAAACCCCAAAAAATAGTCAAAGCAGTACCAGCAAATTATATTTCCCATAGTCAAGGAACATTGGAAATGAATTGGGGGGAAATGTATCAACGTGGTTACATTGTTCCCAACAGTTTATTTTATGTGCATAATCGTAGCGCCCCGCCAGCTTTTGACCCGGCAACTTGGCAACTAAAGATTTCCGGAACTGGCGTGGCTCAACCTTGCAGCCTTAGTTATGACCAAGTTATCACTATGTCATCCCGTTCGGTTATCTGTGCGATTGAATGTACAGCTAACGGTAGACGGTTCTTTGAAGAAGCATACAATCGTCCGGTTCCCGGTGCTAACTGGCGCTTAGGTGCAATTGGGGTCGCAGAATGGACTGGTGTACCTTTAGCGACATTATTAGAACTTGCCAAGGTAAAGTCAACAGCCCGTGATGTCCAAGTTATTGGTGCTGATTTAGATTCCCTCGATGGTAAAGGAACAAACACATCCAACTTCAACAGTGTTATTCCCATCGCTAAGGCAAAGTCAGCCGATTCACTCCTAGCATATGCCATGAACGGTGAACCCTTACCCCCAGATCATGGTCGTCCCTGTCGAGTAATTTTACCAGGATGGTCAGGTAATGCACATGTCAAATGGATTACGGAAATAGTAGTTTCTGAATCACCTATATATACCCCTTGGGTGACAGAACAAATGGTTTTAAAAGGTGCAGATTACCCAGTTGCAGAAAAATATCAAGGTAAATTAGTCACCTACCAAAACGTGAAAAGTGCCTTTGAATTACCTTGGGATACCACCTTAGTAGCAAAAAAATATCTGTTGCGAGGGCGTTCTTGGTCAGGTTTAGGAAATATTCGCCGTGTGGAAGTGAGTTTAAATGGTGGGAATACTTGGCAACTAGCAAGAATGCAAGAACCCAATTTACCTTACGCATGGGTGCGCTGGGATATCGATTGGCACCCTATACCTGGTAAATATATCCTCCAAGCTCGTGCCACTGATAGTAAGGGAAACACCCAACCATTAACTGTTCCGTGGAATGACGGGGGATTACTGTATGGGGGTGTTGTGAGTCACCCTGTGACAGTGGTGGGGTAGGGAGGCAGGGGAGCAGGGGAGGTAGGGGAAAATAACTTTATTGTCTACCAGGATCTGAGTAATACATTTAGTACATTGGCTTGACCAAAATTTAATGGGGGAACGGGTGCATGGATAGTTATAGTTGGTTGATTTTGGGTACCGGGGGTTTAGTTTCTGGGGTGATATCTGGACTTTTGGGAATTGGTGGAGGTATAGTTACTATCCCGTTGATGATTGCATTAGGTTATTCTCCGGTTCAAGCGATCGCTACTAGCAGTTTGTTCATTGTTATGACTTCCATATCTGGTAGTATCCAAAACTGGTTGATGGGTTATCTCAGTTTCCGAAAAATTATGTTTTTAGGGATTCCTGCCTTTATCACCACCGGAATCGGGGTATATTTTGCTAGTCGTATTCCCCCATATGTCATCTTGGCTGCTTTTGGCGTGATTTTGGTGATGAATATCTACTTAATTGAACTACGTAAGCAGTTAGTTAGTCACACAGAACAAACCGCATCACTCACACCAATACTAAATCCTGTTGTTGCTAGTGTTGGAGAGAGTAGCATATCTATCGAACCAAGCTTTAACTCCCTAATCTCGACAATTAGTACAGGAAGCATCGCCGGAATCATGGCTGGTTTATTTGGTTTAGGGGGAGGTACAGTTATGGTGCCACTACAAATACTCTTACTAGGGGAACCAATCAAAGCAGCCATTCAAACTAGTTTGGGGGTAATTGTAATTACAGCCTTTGCAGCTTCCCTAGGACATAGTTTTGAGGGGAATATTCTCTTTTTACCTGGTTTGATTTTAGGATTTGGTGGTGTAATTGGAGCGCAACTAAGTACCAGGGCGTTACCAAAATTACCAGAGCATATAGTTCGCTTAACATTGCGAATCTTTTTAGGAATTTTGGCAATTTACGTATTTTGGGAATCCTGGGTTAATTTCTCTAATTCCAATAGCTAGGTGGGGATAAACATGGTATTCAACCTATACAAGGTTCATTTCTGCTCAACTACAATCGACTCACCATCACTTAATCTTTCCAAACCAGAAGTAACTACTTGTGTTCCTGTTTCCAAACCTTCTATAACTGGGTATTTATTACCTTTGATTTTGCCCAGCTTCACAGATTGCTTACGGGCAATTAACTCAGAAGTTGGTTGGGTTTGAGCTAGGTAAACAAAAGTCTCTCCTCCAACTCTTGATATCGCTGCAGCAGGAACTAATATACCCGGACGTTGATTCCAAATTAATCTTGTCCGTACAAATTGCTCGGCTTTTAACTCACCTTTCGAGTTATTGTAGGATGCTTTTGCTAACATTGAGGGAGTCGTATTATTGACATTCGGCTCAATGGAAGCGACGGAAGAGGTACCAATCAATTTACCCTGAATATCTAAAATTTCCACTAAAGTACCTTGACGCACCTGCCGAGATTGTTCGATAGGTAAAGAAATTTGCACTTCTAAAGGTTGATTTTGACTAATTGTGACTAATTGGGTGGAATTATTCACGATGTCTCCGACTTTGACTGAGATATTCCCAACAACGCCAGTTAAGGGAGCGGTGATGCGATAATATTGTTGTTGGTTTTGCTGCTGTTTATTAGTTGTTTGAGCTTGCTGTACAGCTTTTTCGGCTTGGGAAACACTGATACGTTGTGATTGGATTTTTGACTCCACTGCACTTAAGGCAATTTTGGCTGCACTGAGACGGTTTGCATACTGTTCACGATTTTGACGGGAAACAGCCCCTTCTGATGCAAGCTTGGTATACCTATCATATTCTTGCTGGTTAGTTTTTACGTCAAGTTGTCTTGATGTGAGTTCTGTTTCTAAGGAATTGAGTGTGCTGCGAGCATTGTCTAGCTGGGATTGTGTAACTAAAGCTGCGGCAGTTACACTACTGATAGCGGCTATTTGCTGCGGTGGATCGATTTGTATAACTGTTGCACCTTGCTTGATAATACTTCCCGAACGAACAAAAATTTGAGTGACTTGACCCTGTATTTGTGATTGTAACGCCACAGAACGGCTGGAAGTCAGATGGGCAATAAATTCAGAACTATCTTCTACGGTACCAGTTTGGACTGTGGATAATTTGACTGGTGTTGGTGAGAGGTTGGTGGGTTGTGGTGTGGTGCCAGATTGGGATGTTTGTGGGGAAGAAGTTAGATTACGCCAAATTAGGAATACTCCCCCTGATAATGCAATTAGGGGTAGTAATAACCATAGCCACTGTTTTGAGCGCTGTTTATGTGTTGGGGGTGACGAAGAGTTTTCATGATCAAGTTCAGTTTCGGGTTTAGAAGATGTCATAGCTTATACAGAGCTAATGTAGTTGATTTGAAGCGAGTCTGTTGGTTGGTAGAGGCAATGAGGGATTCTTGGTACAAGTAATCAAAAGTTAGAAGTCTTGGTTGAAAAGAAAGACGATTTGATAAGCTTTGTAGAGTTTTTAAATGTTGCTTTACCTGTATCAAGTTGTACTAGCCTGATTTGATCTGTATCGGTTGTTCAAATCTACTGATTTTCCCTGGTTATTTCTGGTTAAGGGTTGATTATATTAATCTACAGAATTTGAGCAATTTCGCTAAATTTCCCACGGATGTGTACCCTGGGGATCTATGGCGACAGGTGCTTCATACAGGGTGCTACGTTTTTGGGGATGGATGCCCCCGAAAGCTAGCTTATCTAATTATTATCCAATTATATTTTATTCCAGCACACACTACAGATTTTTCTTTGGTGGAATGGTTAAAAAGTCGTTAAAGGTGAAGTATTAAGAAAAAATATTAATTAATGATGCAAATGTTAGCTATTGATTGAGGTTTTTTGATAATTAAACATACTAGTACTGCAATGCTGAAGTCAAAAGCAAAAAGACCTATTTTTGATGCTTTGACACTGTTTCAGATGGTAGCTTTATTTGCGAGCCGCTTATTCTACATCATTTCCATCATCAAAGTAAATCAAGGAAGAAAAGCACATGTTGATGTCAACTCTACTAGCTACTGTTGCCGATACAACCTCAAGTTTAGAATGGAGTCCAGTGGTTGGGGGAATTATGGTTGCTGCGAATATAGTAGCGATCGCACTGGGCAAAGCGGGCATGAAATATCCTAGTGCCCCTCCAGCAGCTCCTGCTTCTAATTTCTTCGGTGGTTTTGGCTTGCCTGCAATTTTGGCTACAACTAGTTTTGGACATATTTTGGGTGCAGGTGTTATCTTAGGTTTGCACAATATAGGCAAAATCTAAGCCTATTTCCCCGACTAAGCACCTAAAACGAAAATTTTCTAGAGGTAGCCACTAAGCCGTCTCCAGAAAGGTTTCACTCCTTGTTTTCACCTCGTTTGCTGAACGAAGAAGTTAGAGAACACACTTGATAGATAGAGAAAATAGAGCCAAAGTAACTTTGGCTCTATTTTTTTGATTTTAGGACTGACGCAATCGTAACGAGAAAACGATACTTTGAGTAGGTGTAGCCAGCCCTACGGGCTTATGCTTACGTCGCAATGACGTAAATTCGTAGTTATTGCGTAAGTTCTAGATTTGTTTTGTTTGACTTAGTTGTCGTAGTTTAGCTTGGGGAATTATGAAGTTGTACTAGAAGTTGCTACCACAGCCAGAAGCGATCGCGTACTGCTTGGAGATAGGCTCGTACAGGGATTTGATAAATTTCAATAAACAGCCAAGCAATAATTACAAAATGGCACAAAAAAGTCAGCACCATCCAAATATAAGGAACCCAACTCAAAGGAGCATCAGGAACTGGGGGAAAATTATACACAACCACCCCAATAATAGTAGTGGGTAGAAGGATAAATGCGATCGCCGCACAAACATAACCCCAGCCAAGTTCCATCCCTTCTAAATGGGCTTCTGTCCAACTAAAGCCATTCCAGCGCCAAACTAAGGGAGGTTGTCGTGCAGGCATCTTTAATTGTTGTTGCTCAACATTAACCGTAAATATCTGTTGACAAAAGTCACAAGACATTGCTTCCATCATTGGCATGTGGCTAATTTTACCAACCCTGCACACAGGACAAGGATAGACACCGTGATAATCAACAGATGAAGCTAGGCGTTTAGAACCTGACTTCAGAAAGTTTTTTCTCAAAATTGAAGATGGTTTGTCCATACACTGTTGACAATTGGTAACTTTTTAGTTTCTTGTGAAGTAGCCACCATGAGCTTTGCACAAAAATCAGAATTAAAAATGACACTTTGACTAACTGATCAGAAAATTTGGGTAGAAACCCCATCCTCTAAGATTTTTCGCTGCTTTTATTGAATCGGGCTGTTGAGAAAATTACAATTCTTTCTGGAGCATTTTTGGGGATTGACGTTACTGTTTTGTTTTGTTAGGATAACCCCATCTACGACTATTTTAATTTTTCTCAATAATTTATCAATGTTCCACAAAAATTACTACTTCTATTTTTGGTATGGATTGGTTCACCGGGGGTGAGTCTAGTTTCCATACGGAAATTACCCGGTGAACCGCAGAGTGTACTCTGCGGTTTTTGTTTTTTGAGGAAAAATTAGCAAAGTTTCATTGACTACCATGACATTTCAAACAATCTCATTCAATAGCTATTACTTTTGGTTTTACTTCTGGCAAGATCCTTCCGGGAGATAGCTATTGCGTGAAAATGCCATCGCCCGGAACCACAAATTATGGTTTCGGGCTTTTTTTGTTCTATCTATCAAACTTACTTAGGAAAACTAGCAATCATGATTAACGCTAAATTAGCCGCTAAATCCCACCCTCAACACCAAAGCATCGTCAAACTCAATTCCCAAGTTGCTTTCGGTGGTAAAGAATTGGTGATTATTGGTGGTCCCTGTACGGTGGAAAATCGCCAACAAATGGAAACAGTAGCGGCACATTTGTCAACTACATCAGTACAAGCTTTGCGTGGAGGTGCTTACAAACCCCGTACCTCTCCCTACGCATTCCAAGGGATGGGAGAAACCGGATTAGAAATCTTAGCGGCAGTTAGTAAAAAATACCATCTTCCCGTTGTCACCGAGGTAATGGCTATTTCCCAAATTCACGCGATCGCATCCCATGCTGATATGCTGCAAGTTGGTAGTCGCAACATGCAAAATTTCGATTTACTCAAAGAATTAGGACAAGCAGGTAAACCAATTCTCCTCAAACGTGGTTTAGCTGCTACCATCGAAGAATTCGTCATGGCTGCTGAGTACATCATGAGTCATGGCAACCTGGATGTAGTACTTTGTGAACGGGGAATTCGCAGCTTCGACAACTACACCCGCAACGTTTTGGATTTAGCCGCAGTTGCCGCACTCAAACAAATCACCCATTTACCCGTAATTGTCGATCCCTCCCACGCTGTCGGCAGACGGGAATTAGTGGCACCCATGGCAAAAGCAGCAGTCGCTTGTGGTGCTGATGGTTTAATAATTGAATGTCACCCAGAACCAGATAAATCAGTTTCCGATGCCGCCCAGGCATTATCTTTACAGGAAATGCTGGAATTAGTAAATAGTCTCAAACCTATTGCCACAGCAGTGGGACGCAGTATCTCAGAATTAGCAGTGGCGTAGTGCCAGTTACAACAGTTTTCACCCTAGTACGTCAAGGCAGTAGTGAGTAGGCAGTGGGGGAAAGCCGTTTATTACTAAGGCTTTCATGGTCAAATAATGGTCTAGTTATTTACGCCATGCTGAAGCTTCTTGTGTTTTCTATTCCTTATTAGATACTTAATTTAATTACATTTACTTCCCCCGGTAGAAGAATAAATAAGGCATGAAAAACTAAGATGATAGCAACATAGAAAAGGAAAAATAACATGAATCTTCTAGCTTGGATCGTTTTAGGAATAGTCGCCGGTGCAATAGCTAAAGCCATTTATCCTGGTAGGCAAGGTGGTGGTATTCTTTCAACCATGATTTTGGGTATTATCGGTGCCTTTGTCGGCGGTAGCATCATGACATTTGTGCAGACGGGAACCTTAGCATTAGCAAGTACGACTTTTAGTCTTCCCGGTTTATTCGTTGCTGTAATTGGGGCTATTGTCGCAATCTTCCTCTGGGGATTAGTAACCCGTGGAAACGCCGTTTAATTAAGTTAAAAAAGTAGATTTAATTTAAAGGTTAAAATCAGCCTTGTTGGAACTATAAGTGATCTACCCCACTAATTTTTTTTAAATAGTGGGGTTATACTTTTGCAGTAATAGCGATTCACAAAACGTTTGCCACTAAATTAGAACCTACCGATGTATCAGTCCCACAGATATTCCCCATGTGTTAGACAACACACAAAATGTATACCTATAGATTTACTCAAATCCTCCCAAGATACTACATTGGGATGGTTCCCTTAACTAAAAGCAACGACTAATATTTATACAACCGACAAAAATAACTATGGTCTTAACAATAATCGCCTACACTACTGTCACAACCTAAAAGCCCGAAAGAAAAAGAGCAAATTAATCTGGACTCCAAAGATTTTATTGGAAATACATCAACCTTCCAGAGTCTAATTTTAACTTTTGGCTTGTCCATAGTAGTCTATTATTTCAGAAAATTTAGCCATGACAACACAAATTCAAACTCGTGGTCAACTAGAACGGACATTATCACAGCGCATTCAAGCTTTCTACCGTGAGCAGCTAGGGCACCAACCCAGCAAGATCACCTGTCAAATTAGCGATCGCAATCTCCTAATTGTACTAGAAAACTCCATCACTCCAGCTGAAAAGTTATTAGCAGAATCGGGGTCTCAAGAACTGGCTGAACAAGTTAGAAGCGAATTAGACGAGGCAATCCAACCATTGCTTCTAAAGTTGATTGAAGAGACTTTGAGTGTAACTGTCCTTGAATTGTTAAGTGATGCAACTGTAGAAACTGGACGCACCGGGATTATCGCCGTGTTAGGGGATTTGCCCAACTTCCGCAGTCCTACCGCTACAAATAAACACAAAAAAAAGGAAATTAACCAAGATGAATCTCAAAACTAAGTCAACAGCTGTTTCCAACCCCAGTGGAACTTAAGCGGAGTCGCGTATTAGATGGGTGGGTAAATAGCGATATAGTAATGCCTCCAAATTGTCAATTGAATAAGGCTTACTAATATAATCATCAAAACCTGCACTGAGAATACGATGATATTCCTCAACCCCTGATAGAGCAGTTACAGCAATTGCTGGTATTGTGCATGTCAATGGTTCTTTCTTCAAAGTATAAATGAGATCGATGCCACTAATTCCCGGCATCAAAATATCTAGTACAATTAAATCTGGTTGATATTCTTTCGCAATTGAAACCGCAGAGGAACTACTTCCCTGGGAGATTAGTCTACAACCTATAGATTCGATCACATAACCCATCAGTAGTAAATTATCTTCGTTGTCTTCCACAACCATCACTAACGGCTGTTGACGACTGTGCGGCTTTTCGGCTGCCATAAATCCATACGACGATTCCATTATCCCTCCAGCAAAGCTTAAGTCGTGGCAATTTCCCGTAAATCCAAAAACAGACAAGGCATCCCATCGACAAGAAAATACTAAGTTTCTTTAGGGTTGGCTTAATCTTCGGAGCACAGATTTTACTAACTTTGCTTACATTTACAAATTCGTAAGGAAAAAATAGTTGAATCTTTATATATAAGCTACATACTCCACTAATTATATAGAAAATAAGCAGACCAGTATAGTGATTGATTCAATATTTGTTAACTTTTTTAATAATTTCTCAAAACTTACAGAAATTTTATCTATGAGTGTAGATTAAATAAAGTGCATCTGTAAATTTGTGTTCTTTAAAGGCTTCAAAGCCCATAGAAAGAAGACTCATTTCCCAGACTCCACTTAGAAACAAAGAATTTTCGTAGCACAGCAAAAAGTTGTAGAGACGTTAAACCGTAACATCTCTACAACTTTTGAAGAAAAATTGAGTTTTTTAGCGCATTAGTATTCTACTACGGGGACCAACTGCTTTTTTGGGTTGATTACTGTCAAAACTGACGTTTTTGACTGTACCAGATGGATCAACTGCTGCAATATTAAAATCTATGCCACTACCAGTACTTGGTGATGGTTGATCTACGCTGTTAGAGTCTGACGATATTTTATTACTAGGAGTAATCTCAGCGTCTGAAGTTACGCCACTGTCAAAAGATATGTTGTTATTATTGTTTAAAGCCCCAATACTATTAATGGTTAAATCTGGTTCTGGATTCCCCATTCTATTAGCTTCTACATTAGTGTTAGAAGTTTCGTTTTTCTCAGTAATTTCACGCTCATCTTTTAATGTGTTAGGTTCGACTGTAACAGCCTTATTTAGAGCAATAGTGTTAACCATATTGGTAGTAACTGGATTATTATCATTACCAAGAGTTCCATTGTCACTAACAGTAACACCACCAGTAAAGGTGCTTGGTTCAACAGTAACACCTTGATCTAAGGTAATTCCACTACCTGGATTAGCAGCAACTGGGTTAGTGTTAGCATCAAGAGTTCCATTGTCACTAACAGTAACACCACCAGTAAAGGTGCTTGGTTCAACAGTAACACCTTGATCTAAGGTAATTCCACTACCTGGATTAGCAGCAACTGGGTTAGTGGTAGCATCAAGAGTTCCATTATTGCCAACTGTGATACCACCAGTAAAGGTGCTTGGTTCAACAGTAACACCTTGATCTAAAGTAACTCCACTACCTGGATTTGTTGCCACTGGGTTAGTGGCAGCATCAAGAGTTCCATTATTGCCAACTGTGATACCACCAGTAAAGGTGCTTGGTTCAACAGTAACACCTTGATCTAAAGTAACTCCACTACTTGGATTTGTTGCCACTGAGTTAGTGGTAGTACCAAGAGTTCCATTACTGCCAACTGTGACATCATTGGTAATTCCAGAACTTACTATTCCACCACCAATTCCACTGTTGATGATTCCAGTATTAACTATCCCAGTATTTGTATTAGTGGTGGTATTAGAACTAGTATTGGTGTTGGTATTAGTATTAACGGGACTGACAGTAGATAGAACCTCTGCATTGTCAGGTACTTTGATTGTCACCCTAATTAAAGGTGCATTGTTCATCTTGTAAGATGTAACAGTTGGTTTAGCTTCGCTACGTTTCCCTGGCATGAAATCCGATTTAAAATCAAAGACTGTCGGGGTATCAGTACTACCAGCTTTAGCATCACTATACCGCAACCCTTGAGCATTGACTTCAAATTTGCCTTTGTATTGTTGTCCAGTTTTGGGATCGGTGACAACACCTTCATAGTAGGCTTTACCGACCGTAAACTCATCTTGAACGTTACCTTGAAATTTTACACCATCCAGCTTACCTTGATAGGAATAAGATGAAAGTTCACCATCTGAAAGTGCAGGTGAAGTTAAAACTCCATCAAATGAAACAACAGGAATTCCGAGGAAGTCAACGTAATATTTGATGCTTCCATCAGGATTGTTACTGAATTGAACAAATTTAGAAGAGTAAACAGGAACTAGATTTGGGTTATTTTTTGTCCCAATATTTCGGTAATAGGTACCTGTTGAATCTGTATCAATGCGGGTTGTACTTGTGTTAAAATTTGGATTAAAACTGGGTAATTGAATTGTCCCAGATATTGCTCCGGTACTTTGAATTATAATTTCAGCAGATGCGCTAGAAATATCTGTGTTTAGCAAACTTGCCGCCAAACCGCCAGTTTTTAAGGCAGCTAGGGTTAGCTTGGGAATGATACTTTGATTATTTTTTGTTAGAGTCATCAACTATTTTCCCTGGTATTAAATAATCTTGTGAAGTTGGTTTTGGTAAAAAATCTGCTGTCAAAAGATAGGATCCAGAAAACAGAAGTGAAAACTATTTGATCTGATATTCTGTGAGCCTTTAAAGAAAGGTTTTGATATTTGTTTGAGGTTGTTTAAAAAATGATTTCATACTCCTGTTAATGACTAAATAGGTTAGTGTTGAAAATTATCATTATGACAAGGCATAAAGAGAGAAGTTTTTGGAAAACTTTACTTTCCCTTATATACTTCCATTTTTTAGCGCCATTCTACTTAATTTATAGGTGGTTGCAAAGTAAAAGCTAGAAAGTTGAGAGAGTTTGTGAATTTGAGATACTGCCGTGTTGTCAAATTGTTTGGTAACTGGTGTGTACGTAGTTGAAAACCTCTAAAAAAAAGCAGAAATCATTTATCAATGCTTGATTTGTGAGGATATTCGTGGCTTGCTGACTGTATTTAAAAGCCTCCAATTATATAGTTCAATCTAAATATTTCTACAGAAAGATAAATCTAAAGCCGGAATGCATTTGTAATCAAGATATTAACTTCATCTTTTTAAGTGAATCACAAAGTTTTCTTCAAGAAGAGATGCCTTAATTAGAGATTGAAAAAGGTGCGAAATGCTTTTTGATCGAGGTATTCAGCATTTGAGTTGGTAATTTATTTTGACCAGATTTGCTGGGTGTTCCGACTAAGTACATACTGAGAACAACCAACAGAAAGTTCTATTACAAGAAGGCAGGAGTCAGGAGTCAGAAGGCACGAGTCAGAAGGCACGAGGCAGGAGGCAGGAGTCAGAAGGCAGAAGGAATAAAGCCGATAAAACAGGCTTTTCACTTATTTTCAATGGTTAGTTTATTTAAGCTGAACTGTAGTAGTGCAGCATCGCGTAAATAACTAGAGGATTATTTGACCATAAACGGCTTTCCCCCACTGCCTACTCACTACTGCCGTGCTGTACTAGGAAAAGTTTTACAGAAAATTTTAAAAGGGCGAACATTTGTTCGCCCCTACTGCTAGGACTCTTCTGCTTCTGGATAAATTAGGATTTTATAGGTTTCGGCTGTGGGTTTAGTCGCTTGTTCTACAGCTTCAGATAGGTTTTGCAGCGGGAAGCGATCGCTTATTAATTCTTTTACATTAATTCGGCGATTAAACACAATATCAGCGGCTAAACTCTGCACCTTAAATGAAGAACTGTAACTTCCCATCAAGTCAATTTCCCGACGGTATAGAATATTGGGGTTAATGGGAATCTCCAATTCATCGGGGAATTCGGCAAAGAACAATATTTTTCCACCTTTGCGGGTACAATCCAAAGCTTGGAAAAATGCCTTCTCACTGGGGACAGCAAGTAAAGTTGTATCCACACCCATCCCGTTAGTAAGTGCGTGAATTTTTGCAGGTAAATCAGCATCTCTAGCATCAAAAGCAGCTTCTGCACCTACTTTTAAAGCCTTCTCCACACGGGAAGGAATCAAATCGGTGGTAATTGCTTTAGCGCCAAAATACTTCACCAACATCACAAACATTAACCCAATTGGACCAGCACCAGTAATTAATACGGTTTGCCCAGGTTGAATATTTGCCTTTTTCACGGCTTTGAGGCAGCAATTAGTAGGTTCAACAAAACTTGCTTCCTCAAAGCTAATATCGTCTGGGATGGGAATCAAGCCGCCATTTTCCACAATATGTCCCGGAACCTTCACATACTCAGCAAAACCCCCTCCGCTGGGTGCAAACCCCGCTGTGGTGACGATATTTTTGTAGGTGTCGCACATTGAATAATTTTCATTCAAGCAATAATCGCAGCGCATACAGGGGATGTGATGCATTACTGCAACCCGCTGTCCAATTTGCCACTTTTTCACCTTTGCACCCACACCAGCAATCACACCCGCAGTTTCATGTCCAAAAATGCGTGGAGGTTCATAAAGGGGGTAAAGGATTTTTTTGATATCAGATTGACACAACCCTACAACCCTGACTTGAACCAGTACTTCATCTGCTTCCAGAGATGGGACTGGGATGTCCTCGTAAGATAGATTTTTAACGCCTCGAAATACCTGTGCTTTCACGTTGATTTTACCGCGATCGACGTTTATAGATGTAACATTTTGTGGGTTTTTCGGCTATCTTTCTGTTGAAAATCAAATTACTGCCTTGGAATCTCTTGGGTTATGGGGAAAGGGCAGGTTAGTATAAATACGCAAAAGACATTCTAGTATTTTTTATTACTTTATATTCAGGAAAATTCCTGACAGAGGTAGATTTTGTCTGTGAAGATGAATATTGATATATATACATAAAATATAATGAGCAATATAGGTCTGTTGCTAATGGGTGTAGCTGTATCTGGGCAATCACCAATAGCTGAAATCCATTCCTCAAAAGCAATTAGCCTGGAAGAACCAGAAAAAAAATTTGTAGCTGCTCAAGTAAATGATGCTATTAGTAGCGACAAAATTACACCTCCAGAATTTGCTATGGGGGAAAATAATTTACAGCCCATAACTTCTCCTTTAAAAATAGAGCATCAAAATATACTAAAAACTTCGACTCCGCCGAATCTCAAAAATCACCTTCAACAGAATCAGTCAAAAGCCGATACGGAAGTGGAGAAAAAGATTCTTCTTTCTCCGTCCACCAAATTAGCTTCCTCAGAACCGAAAACGCAAGAGGAATCAAAAGTAGATCTATCAGCATCAGTATCATTACTAGGGGATAGGGAGGAAAACACAGAATCGGAATCTGATGCTTCCATGTCCCAGGTGACATCGGTATCACAGTTAGAAGATGTAAAACCTGCCGATTGGGCATTTGCAGCTTTACAATCTTTGGTGGAAAGATATGGTTGTATCGCCGGATTTCCTGATGGTAAATTTAAAGGCGATCGGGCAATGAATCGGTATGAGTTTGCAGCTGGGTTAGATGGTTGTTTACAAAAAGTGAGTGAATTAGTTGCCAATAACACCGAAAATGCTGTGAAACAGGAAGATTTAGCTGTGTTACAGCGTTTACAAGCAGAATTTACAGACGAATTAGCGACAGTCAAAGCCAAACTGAGTTCCTTAGAAGGACGTTCAGCACAGGTTCAAGAAAATCTGTTTTCTACAACCACAAAGCTGTATGGACAGGCAATCATGAGTGTACAGGGAACCAATGCAAGTAATCAGTACTTATTTCCTGGAGATCAAAAACGTGCAGCGCAAACCAATCCAACTTTTGCTTACAGCACTCAATTAACATTTGCGACGACATTTACCGGGAGAGATTTGTTGTTAACTGGGTTATCAGCAGGAAACCTCAAACCTTTCACCCAATCAACTTTTACTAATATGGGAAGATTGGGTTTTGAGTCTGATAGTGACAGTAATGTATCACTAAATGAATTATCTTACCGTTTCCCAGTTAATGAAAATTTAGGTGTGGTGATTGGTACAGCTGGTGTGAACCCAGTCAATGTATTTCGCGGGATTAGTCCCTTAGAAGGTTCAGGGGAAGGATCAATTTCCTTATTTGGTCAAAGAAATCCTATTTTATCAGTTGGTGGTGGTAGTAGTGGAATTGGGGTAGATTGGCAATTAAGCGATCGCATTAGCTTACAAGGTGTTTATAGTGCGGAAATTCCTTTTTTCCCTGGAGACATTAATATTGGTGGACTATTTGGTGGTAGATATACAGCAGGTGCCCAATTAACAGCCACCCCCACCGATAATATTGATGTTGGTATCCACTATTTATTTTCCCATGCTCCCGACGACAACCTCCGCACAGGTATCGGCGATACACAATTAACTTCACCTTTTGTACCCAATATTCCTTTTGACACCCATGCAGTTGGTGCAACAGTCGGATGGAGAGTCAATCCCAATTTACATTTAGGAGGATGGGGTGGTTGGACATATTCCGAGCCAACTAGTAATATTTCTGGAAACGTCCAAACAACCAATTGGGCAGTTTTTGCTGCACTTCCTAACCTCTTCCGTCCTGGAAATATGGGTGGAATTATTGTTGGGCAACCTCCCAAAATCTCATCCAGTACACTACCTGATGGTTACAACTTGCCCAACTTTGCAATTCCAGATTTTCAAACAGGTGGTGGTAAAGGAGGAAGGGAAGATACATCACTGCACGTTGAAGCCTTTTATCGCGCTCAACTCACTGATAATATCGCCATAACTCCTGGTATCTTAGCTGTCTTTAACCCTAACCACAACGATGAAGGTGATACCCTAATTGTCGCCGCATTGAGAGCGACATTCCGGTTTTAGGCAACTCCACAAATTAAAATTTAATCTATTTGAATCACACTTAACTACCTAAATCTTGTTTAGACGTTCCACCGGAACGTCTCTACTATTCACCTGAAAATTGCTGTAAAATTTCACCTATTTGAATCACGCACTTACTTTCTGGCAAAATTAGATGGGTCTTGATCTCGTCGATGCTTAGTGGGAATCGGGTCTGGCTGTCCATCACCTACCAAGGCTGCGGTTTTCTCCAAAGATTCCCGCAATCGCTTGGCTGCGTAGATGGACATGTCTCGCGGTACATTTATGCGATCGCGTAAATATCGCAGAGCAATATCAGAACCCTGGGGAGGTAGGCAATCTTCACCAGTCATCATCTGTGTTAAAGCACATCGCAAAGCTTGATCAAACAGTTCATCATCAGCGGGGTTAACTCGGATGATATTAACATGATGCTCAATAGTTCTTTGTAGAGCTTCCCTACGGGAATTTTCGGGTTCGGGATAGGTGACATCTGGTAGCCCAAACCAAGAACCATTATCTACCCGTTTCTTATTAAGCAGCATCTGGGGTTCACCGTTTTCCCAACAACCCCCCATCTGGGGAGGTAAATCATGTACATGGGTATGAAAATCGCTCTGGGTACCGCAGTAGGTTGGTCGGCTTTCCATCGCCGCAAACCATGCACCCAAGCGGGGATTTTCTTCTCGCAGGGAGTAACCCTTGTAGTAATAAAGACTGGCATTCATCCGTTCCACATAGGGCGTAAAGATGACATCAACAGTACCGAAAGTATTTAAAAAGTAAGAACCCGGAGTACTAGCCAAAGCCTCCTCAACCCTAGCCACCACCCTGATAAATTGCTCACGGTTGCGTCGTTCTTGGTTAGAAGAAATCATTGGGTAGCACAACCAAGCGCACCAAGCTCTAAATAAAAGCCGCTCTAATTGACGCAGGGGAAGCACGCTGGGGTCTTCCATTCCTTGATTTAATGAGCCAAAAACCTTTTCCAAGGCAAGTAAAATATCATCACTTTCTGTAATAATTCGCCCATCTAACTCGATGGCAGGGAGCATTCCTGATGGTACTTTGCGTTTGTACCAGCTTTCTTTCTCCCCATAGCAGAACATTGTCACTTTTTCGATCCGGTAGGGGATTTGTTTTTCCTCTAACCATAACCAAATTTTTTGACAATAAGGACACCAAGCATGGTTATCACGGTATAGCGTTACCCGCACAGCAGATTCCGGCTGTCCAAATAAGCGCAACCTGGCTTTCGCGTTGGTAAGACCGTTAACGGCATCGATTTTATAGTCGGTAAGGGTTTCTAGTTCTTGCCAGCTTAGGGGTGTGGTATTCATAGGGTAAGTTGGGAGTAATAATAAATTTAGCTGAAACAGCAGTTAACTTCACTTTGGGATGTACGGTCTTCTAGATTTTGTCCGACCTACTGCAATAAAGCAATCCGCAATCGCTTCTCAGGGGTAAGTTCGTGGTAAAAATCCTCAAGTGCAGTTTTGTTTCAAACATACATTTTTATTTTTTGTGCTTGTGAATATTTGGGTTTATTTCTCTTTTGAGTTAGAGCAGTCAATCAAGCAAAATATGTGTATTTACTGAGATTCTTTCAACTACGTAATTCAAGTCACTATTCACACACTTAAATTTCTCGATTTTTGTTACTTAAATTCATTTAAATCAATAACTATTTACAAATAACCAGCTAATTATTTCCAAACATTAAGAAAATCCAAGTCATTCTCAACTATTTCACGATTTTGCTGCATTACAAAACTTCTCAAAAACCCGATACATTCGATGTTATAAATAGAATGAATAAATTGGGAAACTATACCCATTTATTCTCCGCGCTTCTTTGCGCTTCACAGGGAAACACGGGATGCGGGAAGCTCAGTCACTACGTGCAAAGCACGGGCTTCGCCTACAGTGCTGAGAGGGAAGCGACAGGAGGGATTTTAATCCCCTTCAATCTTTATCTAATCTTCATATCAGACTCATATGAGTCTGATATGATAAGAATATGAAAAAGAAAGCAATGCCCATTCAGCTAGACGAAATTGAAAGACAAAAGTTAGAAGCCCTTGCTTCTAAATGGGGTTTAAGTCTATCAGGAGTTGTAAGACGTTTAATCAGGGAGTATAGCGATGTCTAATTATGGATGTCAGCAAATACTGATCCACCCAGATAAAGATTTAAAAGCTTTGTTGGAGTATGTTTGTACAGAAGCAAATAATTTAATTAACTGTGGAGTCTATTACAGTCGTCAATATTATTTTAAAACTGGTAAATTCCCTAGTAAAGCTGATTTACACAAACAGTTAGGAACTGTTCAGAGAAATAAACATTATCAAGCATTGTATTCGGACACTGCACAGCAGATTTTAACGAGTGTTGCTGAATCTTTTAAGTCTTTTGTAGGATTATTAAAAGGAATTAAAAAAGGCACTGTTACTCAAAAGCCTAGACTTCCAAACTATCGAAAATCTGGAGGATTGGCTCTAGCTACATTTACCGGACGTTCCCTTAAGTTAAAAGATGGAATGATTCGGTTTCCTTTGGGGACTTTGGTAAAAACTTGGTTTGGGGTTGATGGGTTTTACTTGCCAATGCCTACAAACCTAGATTTTAAATCTATTCGAGAGGTTAGGATCCTACCGAGGAACAGATGCTTCTATGCAGAGTTTGTTTATCAATCTGATGATGCTGTTTGTCAAGTTGATAAATCCAAAGTATTGGGAATCGACCACGGAATAAATAACTGGCTAACCTGTGTCTCTAATATCGGAACATCTTTTATTGTCGATGGTTTACACCTCAAGACTCTTAACCAGTGGTACAACAAATCAGTTGCCAAAATCAAAGAGAACAAGCCCCAAGAATTCTGGTCTAACAGACTTGCGGCAATAACAGAAAAGCGTAATCGTCAAATGCGCGACGCGGTTAACAAAGCCGCAAGGATAGTTATCAATCACTGCATTGACAATCAAATCGGCTCTATAGTCTTTGGATGGAACCAAGGTCAGAAAGATGGTGCTGATATGGGAAAAAACAATAATCAAAAGTTTGTCCAAATCCCTACTGCAAAACTAAAAAACCGTATTGAACAGTTGTGCGAACAATACGGAATAGTCTTTATTGAAACCGAAGAAAGTTATACTTCTAAAGCATCGTTCTTAGATAATGATGTTCTACCTACATTTGGTGCAAAACCCGAAAGGTGGAAAAGTAGCGGTATTAGAACCAATCGTGGTGTATTCAAAACAGGAACCGGAATCAAAATAAATGCCGACTGCAATGGGGCAGCAAATATTATCCAAAAAGTAGCGGTGATGGCTGGATTTAATTTAGCCGGAATCAGTAGAGGCTGTTTAAGTCAGCCTAAGAAAGTTCTTTTATGGACTCTTCAGAAATCTCAGTGTCTTTAGACCTGAGAAGCTTAATCTGCGATTCTCTGCGTTAAAACTCTTCTCTTCCTCTTCCCTCTCCTCCTTTATTCCTTAAAAAAGTGCAAATCATCAAACGCAACATCGACTTAAAAGTAGATGATAGCCTCATGAGGGTTTATATAGCTTCACCAAAAACCCCAGGAGTATATCCAGCAATCATTTTCTACAGTGACATCTACCAACTTGGTAGCCCGATGATCCGCTTAATTAACTACTTAGCTGGATTTGGCTACATAGTTGCAGCACCGGAAATCTTCCACCGCATCGAACCTGTGGGTTCTGTAATTGAACCAGATGATATAGGCAGAATGCGAGGAAACGATGATGCTTGTCGCACTTTGGTGGCTGAGTATGACAGTGATATTCAGGCGA
This sequence comes from Calothrix sp. PCC 6303, assembly GCF_000317435.1. NCBI lineage: Bacteria > Bacillati > Cyanobacteriota > Cyanophyceae > Nostocales > Calotrichaceae > Calothrix > Calothrix sp. PCC 6303. The sequence continues at coordinate 2,474,169 of NC_019751.1, read as the reverse complement.
TGATTGATTTTTTAAAAGCTGAAAATTCAGTTTCCCAAATTGGCACCCTCGGCTTTTGTATTGGTGGACATTTAGCTTTCCGTGCGGCTTTTCACAATGAAATCAAAGCGGGTGTTTGTTGTTATCCCACGGGAATTCCTAGCGGGAAGTTGGGTAAAGGGGTAGCTGATAGCATCCACAGGGTGGGGGAAATAGCTGGTGAAATGTTGTTGATTTTTGGGACTTTAGATCCGCATATCCCCGAAGCCGATCGCATCACTTTGTTAGAGGCGCTCTCTCAAGGGGAAGTTTCTCACCAAGTTTTGATGTATGAGGCAGAGCATACTTTCATGCGGGATGACGGTTATCGTTATGATTCGGTGGCTGCAACGGCTGCATGGGGAGAAATTATTACTTTTTTAGGTTGTTTGAGCTAGTTTTGCTAATAACTGGTTGATTTTGTCTGCTTCTTGGGTGTTGCGCTGTTTTTGTAGTAAGTCTCTGGCTTTTTCTAAGTTGGTAATTGCCTCTTTCGATTGATTCTGTTGCATTAGGGCATTGCTAAGTCGTAAATAAGCGTCGGCTTTTTTTGGCGCTCTTTCTATGACTTCTTGGAATTGCGCGATCGCTTCTTGGGTTCGGCTTTGCTGCATCAAGGTGTCTCCAAGAAGTAGATGCACTACATCGTTGGTTTTGTTGATGGCGATGACTTTAAGAAATTCGGTTTCGGCTGCTGGGTAGTTTTTTTCTTGGTAGAGGGTGAGTCCTTTTTGGTAGTGGTTGTTGGTGATGATGGTTTTCCAACTGAAGTAAATCAGGAGGAGGAGGGTAAAGGTGACGGTGGTAATGGGGATGATTTGGATCATAAAATATTTTTAACGCAAAGGAGCGCGGAGGGAAGCGCGGAGGGAAGCGCAGAGAGAAGAAAGAGAGAGGAAGAGAGAGGAAGAGAGAGGAAGAGAGAGGAAGAGAGAGGAAGAGAGAGGAAGAGAGAGGAAGAGAGAGGAAGAGAGAGGAAGAGAGAGGAAGAGAGAGGAAGAGAAGAGAATTATTTTATTCTCCCTGCTCCTTTTTCTCTTCTCAAGTTAGGGTTGCGATGGGAAATACTAAATACTCAAGGAAGAATAGCTTCCAGATGAATTGGTAGAAGTTGGTGATTTCAGCTTTGCTTTCTAAATCGATTTTTCTACTTTTTTGCCACATCCAGATTAGGGGGATGAGATGGGTAACGGTGAGGAATATATGGTTGAGATTGGGTTGGAGGTTTCCGGTGATGATTATTCCCAGGTAGCAGGTGGTGATAATCCATAGGGAAAGCTTGAAAACTGTTTCTTTTCCCAATTTTAGGCTCAGGGTGGCAATATTATATTGGGCATCGCCTTCCATGTCGGGGATGTCTTTGAAGATGGCGATCGCTATTGTGAATATAAGTACAAATAGCGTTATTATCCAAATTGTTGCTGGAATTGTTGGCGGTTGCTGGATTGTCCAGTTGTAGTGCAGGTATAACCCCAGGTTGACTATGGCTCCCCTAACTGAAAATATACAGATTGCTGCTAGTAGGGGAAATCTTTTGAACCGGATTGGTGGGAGGGAGTAAGCTGTACCAATTAATAAACTTATTCCTACCATTCCTAGTAAATAGGGACTTTGGAAGAAGGCGATAAGTAAGGCGAGGATTCCACAAGTAGCAACAATGGATTTGCCTGTGGGGATGGAATATTCTCCGGCTGCTAGGGGAAGATGGGGTTTATTGATTTTGTCGATTTCGATATCTTCGAGTTGGTTGAGTCCTACTATATAGATGTTCCCTAAGATGCAAGCTACCCAAGCACCTATTAGGGAAATGGGAGAAATAGTTTGATTGTGGATGCCTCTAGTAATAAAGTAGATTCCCAACACACTCAAAGTTGTACCGATGATGGTGTGGGGACGGGAAAATTTCCATAGTGAGTAGAACCAATTACTCTCAGGTGTTTTGGAGATGCTAGTCATAATTTAATTTATATTTATTTATTCCCACATACCAAACCAAACCGAATTAAACCTGTTTCATATCCTCGTTGCATTAATCCCAAAGATAAAGCACCTTGAATTGTTGTCCACCCAGAACACAGCAAACCCCAAATCGCTTGGGGAGTTATTGCCGAATCTATCACTACGTTCCAAAATGGTGCTACTGCTTGTGACCAATCATCTGTACGCAAATTATATAGCGGCAGTTGAGATGCGATCGCTTGATACTCTGGCAAGGATATCACGTAAGGTAAGCAGTAAACTCGATAAATCTCTTGCAGTTGTTTTTGTTCTTCGGCTGTGAGTGGGGAATTGTCAGTTGGACGATGACACCATGTCACCATAATTAGTTTGCCACCTGGTTTTAACACTCGGTGGCATTCTTGCAAAAATTTGACTTTATCTGGCATGTGTTCACCACTTTCCAATGACCAAACCAAATCAAAGCTATTATCGGCAAAGGGCATTTCTAAAGCATTCGCCACTTGAAAGTTAACTCTTTCACCTAGTCCTAATCCCCTAGCCCTTTCTTTTGCCCTATCCGCTTGCACCGGACTTAATGTAATCCCGGTGGCATTGGCTTGATATTTATTGGCTAAGTATAAAGTGCTGCCACCAATTCCGCAGCCGACATCTAAAATATTAGTAGCGGTATCTACTTGTGACCACTTTAACAGTTCTTCTATTAAATCAATTTGTGCCTGACGACGTTCTTTCTTAGTTTTTCCATCCACACCATAGTAACCATGGTGCATATGTTCGCCCCAAATATCTTCCCACAATTTGGAAGAAGCATCGTAAAATTGCTGAATATCGCGGTAAAGTGTTGCACTCATAGATTACTTAGCTAAAAAATACGAATAAATCAGGTATATACACTTCTTAGCGCAAGTGCTGTAATTTTGAAACCTACCTGGGGCAGTTGTATTTATTTTGTTGTAACTCTATACAAAGCGATAACTTACGTAATCAGTAATTTTAAACTTGGATAGGTATTTTTTTGCGATCGCAATTCCTAATCATAGCCATTAGCTAATAGTGAAACGCCCAGAGAGAGTTATACTCAATTCACAGTAATATGACAAAAATGTCACATGAGCGTCTCCAGGACAATTTGTTTAGGCTTTCTTGCAGTTATCCTTTTCGGTAGCATCTGTTTAATGATGCCTTTTTCCACCAGTAGCGGTACCTGGAATGATCCAATTGTGGCGCTATTTACCTCCACCTCCGCAGTTTGTGTTACAGGTTTATCGGTTGTTGATCCCGGTACATACTTTTCCTTTTGGGGACAGTTTTTTATTGCGCTACTAGCACAAATTGGTGGTTTAGGCTATATGACTACTACCACTTTTTTAATTATGCTGATTGGTAAAAGATTTGATTTACGACAAAAAATTGCCATTCAACAAGCTTTAGATCGTCCAGGGATAAGTGGAAGCAACCAAATTCTTCGCTCAATTATTGCTACAACTCTAATTTTTGAGATTACCGGAGTATTTTTACTACTTCCGGCATTTGTACCGCAATATGGCTGGAATCAAGGGTTGTGGTTAGCAGTTTTTCATAGCATCAATTCTTGGAATAATGCAGGTTTTAGCCTTTTTAAAGACAACCTAGTTGGTTATCAATCCTCACCCTTGGTGGTGTTTACAGTGACAGGGTTGATTATTTTTGGTGGAATTGGCTATCAAGTCATTTTAGAAGCATTTGTCTGGTTACGCGAACGACTTGCGTCGCGCAAGCTTCGCATCGGGCAACGAAGTGAGAATCGGTTATTCTCACTAGATTTCAAAGTTGCCACCAGCACGACTCTGATTCTTTTGGTATTAGGAACAATTGCCTTTGTGGCAGTTGAATTTAGAAACTCTGGAACTCTGAAAAATCTCAGTTTTGGGGATCAGCTATTATCTGCTTGGTTCCAATCGGTGACTGCCCGTACAGCAGGTTTTAATACCATTGATATTGGTAAAATGACTAATGCTGGTCTTTTTATTACCATAGCTTTAATGTTTATTGGTGCTTGTCCTGGTGGTACGGGAGGCGGTATAAAAACTACTACTATTCGGGTTTTAACTAGCTGTACCAAGTCAATTTTACAAGGCAAGGAAGAGGTTTTATTATATAAGCGAAAAATCGCACTTTCACTAATTTTAAAAGCGGTTGGTGTTTTTATCGCTTCTATTGCCACAGTTATTGCTTCCACAACTTTAATCGCCCTTACCGATCCCGAATTAAACTTTATTCAAATACTTTTTGAAGTTGTCTCCGCTTTTGGAACAGTGGGACTTTCAACTGGAATTACTGGTAGTGTGACAATTGCTGCCAAACTGATTTTAATTGTCACTATGTATATTGGAAGGGTGGGAATTTTACTCCTAATGTCGGCGATTTTGGGTGATCCTCGTCAAACTCGAATTCATTACCCAGAGGAAAATCTATTAGTTGGATAATTTTCAATCATCAAAAGTTGTAAATTAGGACTAGAAACTATTTTACTTCTTACCCTTGGCTAGCTAACGCCAGTAGTCGTAAAATAGAAATACCTAATTGGAGAATGCAGGATCAAAAATCAAAAGCAATTATCATGAATATGTCTTGAGAAATAGCTTTTTCATCCAATACCAATGGTTAGTTGATTTTTGTCACCGGCTGTAGTAGTGAAAGCAAGTATTTAAATACTTCAATGAGTTTAAATTTCATCATATCAGGAAGCCTGAATAAGGATAAACATCGTGAATTTGCCATCGCTGAGTTTTTTTCGTAGTTTACGTAAAGACAATCAACAATTCGCTGTCATTGGATTAGGACGTTTTGGACGTTCAGTTTGTTCAACATTACATAAATTCGGCTATCAGGTATTAGCAACTGATATCGACGAAAAAAGAGTTGCAGAAGCACTAAATGAACGCATAGTTTCCCATGCATTACAAATAGATTCCACCGAACCCGCTGCACTCAAAGAAGCTGGAATTTTTGAATTTGATACGGTAATTGTGGCAATTGGAAATTACGTCCAAGAAAGTGTAATTACCACACTAAATGTTAAAGAAGGTGGTGTTCCCCACGTTATTGCCAAGGCATCTAGTGAGGTTCATTGTAAACTGTTAAAACGGGTTGGTGCTGATCATGTAGTGTTCCCAGAATACGAAGCTGGTTCAGCTTTAGCCAAAACATTAACCAAACCATCAATTTTGGAACGCTTTGATCTTGACCCAGATAATAGTATTGTAGAAATGATTGTTCCTGATGAATTTGATGGTAAAACCATCGCTGATTTACAGTTACGTAATCGCTTTGGTTTAAATTTATTGGCAGTTAGTCAAGATGGTAAGTTTCAAATTAATCCAGAACCCACTAAGCGATTGGAAAAAGGTTCGGCAATGGTGGTAATTGGTTGTAATAAAGATATTAATCGCTTGCCTATTTAAATTCTTTGTAGGTTTAAATGTTGTCATTAAACCCAATCATCCAAAGTATGTGAGGAAAGACGTTCCGGTGGAACGTCTCCATGACTATTTTGAATATAATGTATCTTGGGTAATTAATTTACCTAAAATCTGTTGTATGCTACGACAATTTAAGATTTACCAGGTATTGGTTGCCCAAATTCAATCATATTATTGGGAGTAATTTCGGTGGGGTTATTACTTTGAATTGGGGATTGAGATGTTTCTGGTGCAGTTGGAATTTCTGATGTGGGTAATGTTTCTCCAGGATTTTTGTTTCCTTGGGCAATTTGTTGCAGCAGTTGTTCCAACTTCTCAGCTTGTTGATAGTTTCCTTGTTCTCGATACTGTTTTTGAGCGCGTTGAAAAGCTATATTTGCTTTTTTAAATTCACTTTGATTGTACCAAACTGTGCCCAAAGAATAGTAAGCTTCGGGATTTTTGGGAATTCTTCGTACACTTTCCTGGTAAGTTGCGATCGCATCGGCGGTTTGTCCCTGCATAATCATTAAATTACCCAAACTATTATATGCTGCTGCACTGTTGGGGTTGATTTGCACAACTTGACGGTAAGCATTCATTGCCGCCTGGTTTTGCCCCTGCTGCTGTAATGCGATCGCTAAATTAAAATAAGCATTGGCATTACTACCATCTAAACTAATGGCTTGCTGGTAAGATGCGATCGCATCTGCAAATTGTCCCTGTTCATACAAAGCCAATCCCATGTTATAATGCGCCCCTGCCATAGTGGGATTAATCACCAAAGCTTGACGATACGCTGTAATTGCCGCTTCCTGCTGTCCCTGCTTTTGCAAACCCAAACCCAAATTAAAAAATCCCTCAGCAAAACTCGGATCAATTCTGACAGCTTCCCCATACTCCTGTACCGCAGCATCCAAACGATTCTGCTGCAACATAATATTACCAAGATAAGTCCGCGCTGCTGCCAAGTTTGGATCTATTTGCAAAGCTTGACGCAGCAGCATTTCAGCCCCTTGGAAATCTGTTCGACTGTAACGAATTACACCCTGTTGATATAATCCCGCTGCTTCCAAATCCTGAGTCATCACACTTTGCGCTAAAACCCGACTTCCTGGAACTTGCACCACCGAAGGAATTAATAATCCCAACATCACTGAACAAGCTAAAAATACCCTTTGTGAGTAACTGCGAAAACACTTATTAAACTGATACTTTAGAGACATAAATGTTATACCTACACTTATAGCGGGATGCATATAAGTTAGGATTCCCCAGACTCAACTAGAAATTAATCATGTGATGAATTATTCCTGGTATGGTTGCTAAAGGCATCGCTTAATAACCAAGATAGCCGCAAATAAGATGAATGCGGATGTCATAGCTGGTTCAGGTACAGATTTTGGTGTCAATAAAAAAGCACGAGTTTTACCATCAATTCTTCCAGTCCCGACAATTAAACCTTGATCGTTAATTGCGGTGACAGTATCCAAATTCCAACCGCTATTACTGGGTATGAGGTTGTTCAAATCAGCGATCGCATTATTCTCCCACAGCACAGGACGATTACCCAAAGCAGATGTGGAAGTCCCGATTACTTGACCTTTTTCGTTAATATCATAAGCAATGCTGAGGGTTTCACCATTTCCACCGCTTCCCAATACACCTAATGTTTGTAAATTCCCATTTTTTTCTCGGATAAAAGCTATTCCCTGGTTGTTAATCAATGTGACACCAACTACTTGACTGGAATTATTGATATCATAAGCAGTCCCAGAAAGACCTAAATCTTGTAAACCCTGGGTTCTATCCCACAAAAACACTTTACCATCAGAACTTCCCACTACCTCGCTTAAATCATTAATACCGTAGGGAATGGTGAAAGCATAATTATACTCATTCAGACCAAAAATACCTAAATCCATCACTGGATTTTGCGGGTTAGCACTATCATACAAAAAACCTCTAGTTCCACCAATGATGTCAGAACTTCCAACTACTTCACCTTTATTATTAATATCGTAGGCACGTTCATAAAGCAGAGTTGGTTGAGTTGGCAGAGCTTCCACCCTTTGTATACCATTTTTAGCATCCCATAAAAAACTATAAATAGTTTGCCTACCAGTAACAGACAAACCAATAACTTGACTTTTGTCGTTGATACCTGTAGCTACAGATTCACCAAAGGGAGATTCAATAGATTGCGAATCTGCTATGATTTTTAAGCCGTTCTGACGATCCCAAATAAAAGGACGTTGAAATCTGGTAGTGGAAGAGCTTCCCACTACCTGACCATTATTATTGATCCCATAGGCTTGGCTATTATCTCTCCCATCAGCATCAGTTCCCAAAACACCTAAATTTGTGATGGAATATAGAGATGCTGCATTAGATGGGACTGATGTCAATACAGCAAACGTAATAGTTGATGCGATAATTGTTAAGGTAGTTTTGAAAGCGTATAGCACTGACTTAAGTTTTGGTATTGCTAGTATTAATTGAACGTCTTTATTATCTGACCTAAATAATACATCCTTACTGCCTCAACTTCCCCCCTCTGGCAAAATCAACATCGCATCACCAAAAGAATAGAAACGGTATTGAAGTGCGATCGCTTCTTGATATATCTTCAATAAATTCGTTCTCCCAATTAACGCACTTACCAACATCAACAAACTAGAACGGGGTAAATGGAAGTTGGTAATTAACCCATCCACAACCCGCCATTGATATCCTGGGTAAATAAACATATTTGTCTTCCCACAAAACGGTTGCAACTCCCCGCTCACCGCTGCACCCTCCAAAGATCTCACCGCAGTTGTTCCCACGGCAATAATTCTTCCACCCGCAGCTTGAGTTAGTTTAATTTGTTCCACCGTTGCTGCTGGTACATCAATCCATTCTCCATGCATCTGATGGGTAGTTATATCTTCCACCTCCACCGGACGAAATGTCCCAATACCTACATGTAAGGTTACGTAGGCATAATTTATCTGTTTTTCCGCTAATCTTGCTAACAATTCGTGTGTAAAGTGTAACCCGGCTGTCGGCGCTGCCACTGCCCCTAGATTCTCTGCGTAAACAGTTTGATACTGCTCATCTGAAGCTTGACTATCGTGAATATAGGGAGGTAAGGGAACTTCCCCTAACATCCCCAAAACCTGGATTAATGGCTTGCCATCAGGAATTTCAAACTCTAACAAACGTCCCCCCGTTGCCCCATCACCACTCATGACAGTAGCAATAATTTCAGTTGCCTGATTTTCCCCATCTGGTAAGTCGAAAATAATCTGCGAGCCAATTTTAAAGCGTCTTCCAGGCTTCACCAAAGCCAACCAACAGTTATATTTTTTTTCTTCCAGCAACAAAACTTCAACTTTTGCTCCTGTGGATTTACGTCCGTATAAACGCGCAGGAATAACCTTGGTGTTATTCATAATTAATAAGTCACCAGGTTGTAAAATATCCGGTAAATCACGGAAAAAGTAATGCTGTGAATAAATACCTTCACCCCCCTGTGGGGTATTTACAACCAATAGGCGTGAACTATCTCTAGGAACCGCTGGATTCTGGGCGATTAGGGCTTCAGGTAAGTCATAATCATAGCCAGATAAACAAAAATCTAATTCTTGATTTTTCTCCCCAGTCATTGCTAGTCCTTGCTCCATAGATAACTCAACGATTTTACAGATTTATTTAGATTTCTACTCTTTATAAAACTTTAAAGTATTTTTACTTAAATTATCATTGAAGCCATCGGGTCTACAATTAAAAATACGTAAGCAAGAATATGAAAATTGGGTAAACCTCCCTAATAAAAAACGGGGGCTTTTACCCTACCGGATGACAGAACAATATACCAATAATAGAAATGTAGGATTGGTATATTGACCCAAGCACCAAGATGGAATACTTGTATTATCTGGCAAATGCTAGCCTAACTCTGAGGGTAGTTCAACACTTACACTCTAGACCCAAAATGCCGGTTTCCTTTGTTTCCGTGATTCATCAAATTGATGGCTGGGTTGTTAGGATTAAACTTGATCAAAACTTTTCAGCAGAAGAAGATGGTGACTTTCGGGCATTTCTCAATGAATTGGGAATCAGCTATGAACCACCAATGCGCTTACAAATGGCATTGTGGAGTCTAGAAGCAGGACAAAGCACCGTTGAGGTGATGCGTCGCTATCAAGTCGCAATTGTTTCCCATGGAAATCCAGAACGCGAAGAAATTGAAGCATTTCGCCAACAATTTGTCCGAGGTTTAGGATATTGTCCGGAAACACTTGCATAAAAGTAAATTTTGTCAAGGGTAAATCTTGATAAAATTAGCTGTGATTAAGCTTATAAACAGTCAAAAGCAGCAGGAATATATTCTTGTAATGTTAGATGATAGCCAAGTATTGATATTGCAGCTAAATTAGCACCCACAGAATCCACAGTCCTATTTTTAGTAATTCGCTCAGAATAGACAATAGCAACATCAAAACGACAAGTATAATCAGCCTTTTGGGGATATTTAGCTAAAAACTCTTGAGCCGTTCGGCAAATCCGTTGTTGCTTCGGTAATGCGATCGCATCTCGTCCCCCACTATCCCAATTTCCGGCACTACGTGTCTTAACTTCCACAAAAGCGAGAGTTGATTCTCCTTCCCCATCACTTCGCAAAAACTCAGCAATCACATCAATTTCCCCACCACGAGAGCGCCAACGGCGATGTAACAGCATCCAACCACAAGATTCTAACCATTGTGCCACTAGATCTTCACCTAAAGCACCGAGATCGGGATAATAGGAGGGAGGTTGGTTTGCCATTACGTAGAAAAATATGATGATTTTAAAGTTAAGTAATAATTTTTGGAGAATTGTACTTAGTGCATTACTTGGCACAGTAATCTGGATGATATCAACTTGGGGATTGACACCCATTGCCTTTGCCCTTGAATATAACAAAGAAATTCTTATTCAATCCGACTTTTCTGGACGGGACTTGAGTGACTCCAGCTTTACCAAAGCAAACCTGAAGCAAAGTAACTTCAGTAATACTAATTTACGCGGTGTTAGCTTCTTTGCCGCCAATTTAGAATCAGTAGATTTGACAGGCGCAGATTTAAGCAACTCCACCCTAGATTCTGCACGTTTAGTGAAAGCAAATTTAACCAACGCGATTTTAGAAGGAGCGTTTGCAATTAGCGCAAAGTTTGAAGGTGCAATCATTGATGGAGCAGATTTTACTGATATTTTGCTCCGCGACGACGAACAAGCTAGACTTTGCAAAATCGCCACAGGTACTAACCCCACCACTAAACGCAATACCCGCGACACTCTAATGTGTCCGTAAATATTGACTACACAATTGACTACGCAATTAATCGTACAGTTTAGAGACGCTCCAATGGAGCGTCTCTACAAGTTTTTAACATACCTCAAATTCGTCACACATACTGAAGTCCAGAATGGGAATCCCACTCTGGGAATGCTTCTTACTATGCTATTTGGATTAAATTTTCTACTTTCGCAGGTATAGTATATTATTCACTTTTTATAACCAATATATACCTTTTGTTAGAAGGATAATTACTTGTTTAAAGTTACACTTTACTTATGATTAAAACAGTTAGATGGTTAAAAGATAGCGAAATAGCAACCGATTTAATCAGTGAAATAAGCAACTATATTCATTAAATTAATTGTACATAGAAGCCAGAGCTTTTAGAACAGCAACAAATGAATTTGGAATTAGCCGATTAACTATCGATTGATTATATTTCACGAATTTCAGAGACTGAGAAGTGTCAACAATCAAACAACAGAGTACTTGCATGAAGAATTTGATTTTTAGAACAACTACTTACATTAGTTCCTTGCTGAAGGTGCTTCCAGTAAAACGCTTCTTAGCTATCGTCCTAGTTGGACTTTCGTTATTAACAACCAACACCGCTCTGGCAGACAATAACATAGGCTTAAAAGAGAGAGTTCGGGAACAAGTAGAGCAAAACGATGCTCAAAGACCGAAAACAGTAGGAGAGTGGAATAAAGATGCTCGTGAAACAGAAGGATCTCCTGGTAAGCGCATTCAGAAAATTGGACAGCAGTCAGCAGAAGCTTTGAAAGAATTTGGATCTGGTTATGTAGAAGGTGCGAAGGAAACTGCTAGCGATATTGGTAATGGTGCTGCACAAGCGGGTAAAGATGTCTCTAAACAAGTTCGCTAGATACTTTATTTAAATACTAATATAACCAGGGTAAACTAATGCCAGACGAAACCTTTAGAACTAACATTCCAGAGATTGATCCAACCGAAATTGAAGACTCCAGAATAGTCATCAACGATGAACACAAATCATTCCTACAAAAGGTTATGGTTGAAGGTAAATTCGCAGACCCCTATGATGCAAGGGACTTCACCGAAATTGTCTTTCGCGTCATGCGAGACTTGATGACAACAGAAGCAGCTGACAGGGTTGCAGACGAACTGCATGAAGAGATGATGCAGACAGACGAGAAAGCTCTGCAAATGGAAGTCACAGAACTATGGAAAGATACAAATCCGATAGTGGGCTTTTTAAGCCGGGTACGTCCGCCTTGGCAAGGTCCTGGAATCTTTAAGATTGATTCTGATCGTTTCTTCTTTCGGGTTGCCAACGAAGGTGGATTTGAAAGGGGATCTGAAGATAAGGACACTGCAAGGAAGCAAGCAGTTAAAGCCGTATTTTCTGCAACCAAAGATGAACTATCCGAAGAGCGGATTCAGGAAATCGCAACTTGGCTGCCTGAGAACGGAGTTAAAGAGCTTTGGCAAGAAGCCTAAATAAGACCTTTGACAACAAATCATGCACATCTAGGCGTATCTTGAATGCAAGATACGCTTTTTCTAACACAGTCAGTTGATGATTAGGCTTACGGTGTTGCTAATTTGATGTATGAAAACGATTTTGCCTAATCAAATAAATCTTTGGAAGGTTATCTCTACATTTTAATTCAAATTCCTAGGGTGATTCAAAAACACCAGGCTTTCTATAACTAATGGAAGATGAGCGTGGAAACCAAAATTAAGATAATGGCACTAGAACAAAGTGATAGGCTTTACTTGGATTGTGTGACTTCTGAAACCCAGAAGCTGCACAATCCGATTATTTATTTGAGGAATTAAAATCATGATTAAATCATGGATGGTAATTGGGGGTGTAGCTTTGCTGGTGGCGATGGGTGGAGGTTTAATTTCACCCAATGGCGCTAAGTGGTTTAAACGTCTTCAACGCCCTAAATGGTTAATATTTGAGAAACTAATTCCTCTAATTTGGACTATTGTGTTTATTTGTGGTGCTTGGTCAGCTTATATTGTTTGGGAAAGCGCTCCTGGAACTCCCACGACTTGGTTACGGATGGGATTATATTTATTATTAGAAATAGTCACGATTGCCTACACACCTGTGATGTTTAAACTACGTAGTTTGAAAGTGGGAACAATCATAGGAGGAACGGGATTTGTGGTTTGTGTGATTACTGCGATCGCTATTTTCGGAATATCCACTTCCGCCGTACTTTTACTCCTGCCATACCTCTTATGGAGTCCTATCGGTACATACACAACCTGGGAAATGTCACGCCTCAACCCCTGGGATGCTTAATTTCTATCAATCGTGTTAGCAGCTACAGTCAAGGGGAAATAGTTAAGCAAAAATGTTAATTAAATAAATATTTAATCACACAGCTTCTATTCCAGCTTATGCTACCGATACATGAAACCTCGTATAATTGTTTGTGGCTTAGGAAGAACTGGGTATAAAGTATTTCGTCTGCTGCGACAACAGGGGGCTTTCGTCATTGGGATAAATCACCGTGAGATTCCTGGAGAAACCGCAGGCGACATTATTGTCGGTAATTTACATGCAGCAGACACATTAAAGGCAGCGGGAATTGAACGCGCGCACACTTTAGCGATCGCTAGTCCTGATGATGCGGTAAATTTGTCGGTGATGATGCAAGCACGAACTTTAAACCCCGATATTCGGATTATTAATCGTTTCTTCAACACCAGTTTGGGTGAACGTTTGGATCAAAACGTCCCTAATCACATGAGTATGAGTGTAGCAGGTTTAGCGGCACCTGTATTCGCCTTTGCGGCACTGGGAAACAAAGCGATTGGACAAATTAAACTATTTGGCGAAACATGGCCCATTCATGAGGAACATATCGATGGTAATCACCCCTGGGAAGGCAGAAGAATAGATGAACTTTGGGAAAATCCAACTAGGATGTTTATCTACTATTTACCGAAAGAAGGTGATGTCGATTTAATTTCAGCTGTGGTACTGGGAAAAAGATTACGCAAAGGCGACAGATTAATTATTGCCACCAAACCAGCCGCTCGTTCTAAACGCAAATCAATAATTCTCAAATGCCTTAAGTTTCTCAGAAATCTCCGACGGTTTCAAGAACATGGTCGGGCAGTATTGGTGATGTCCATCACCTTGATGGCAATCATCATATTTGCAACCATTATTTATTGCTCCACCAACAATAGTATATCTATTGTTGATGCTTTATATTTTGCTGTCGGCATGATTACCGGGGCTGGAGGCAATGATAAAGTAGTGGAAAATGCCCCCAACAGTATTAAATTATTCACCATTATCATGATGCTGGTTGGTGCTAGCGTTATTGGTTTGTTATATGCCCTACTTAACGACTTCGTACTTGGTACCCGTTTTAAACAATTTTGGGATGCTGCCCGTGTCCCCCATCGCCAACATTATATAGTTTGCGGTTTAAGTGGTACTGGCATCAAAATTGTGCAGCATCTTCACGGGGCTGGACATGAAGTAGTAGTAATCGAACAAGATGCAAATAATCGCTTTGTTAATATTGCCCGTGGTTTAAGTATTCCCGTCATTAACGGTGATGCCAGCTTTCCCAACATGTTAGAGGCTGCCAATGTCAAATCTGCATCGGCTTTGTTAGCCGTGAGTGGCGATGATGCCACAAATTTAGAAATTGCCCTCAATGCCAAGAGTATATCCCCTAAAGTCCCCATCATCGTCCGTTATGCCGATCCCGATTTTGCTCGGATGGCTCAACAAGTGTTTGATTTTGATGCTGTTTTGAGTCCCGCAAAATTAGCCGCACCTGCCTTTGCGGCTGCCACATTAGGTGGACGTATTTTAGGAAATGGCATTACTGATGATACCTTATGGGTAGCATTAGCAACTTTAATTGCAGCCTCTCATCCTTTTGCTTGTTTAACAGTCAAAGATGCAGCAATGTTAGCTGATTTTGTCCCGTTATATTTAGAAACTGCTAACAGAACCTTACATGGGTGGGATTTACTGAATCACAATCTCTGTGCTGGAGATATTCTATATTTAACAATGCCAGCAACCCGACTTAGTAAGCTTTGGCGACATTCTCCACCTTCGCAACTGGGAACAGGAAATAGGGAATAGGAGCATTTTATTTGATAATCTTTCTAGGTTCTTCTGCAATTATGTAAACTAATCAAAGATATCTTAAACACTAATATCTCCGACTTCTTAAAGAAGTTGGGGATCTTAACTTCACAAACTTATCTCTTGGACGGGCTAACAGTTTTATCTAATGGTTTGGATAAGTTAATATTTATATATTTTGCGAAAATCATGTTTATATAATTCAACTATTTGAGTAAATGAATGATAACAATTAACTCATATCTATGCATTGCTAATACTCTTTGACTAAATTGATCTTAATAAGTTTTTGCTTATATGATTAATCCAATATTTATTTGATAATTACTAGTTTGAGTTCACCAATTTAAATAGAAAACATGTAAACTATATTTCAACGAACTCAGTAATCCCCAAACAACATCCCAGAACCCAACTAATTTAAGTAATAGATTTTTATCAATACTAGTCATATGTAGCCTTTTAAACTCTTAATAGGCTGTAATTGACTTATTTGATTTGAGTATAAATCCAAATTATGCAGTGATTGCCCCAAGAGAAATCATATTCTACTTGTGTTCACTCTCATGCCTAATATTTTCATGGCTAATAAAAAATCTAAATTCAAACTTTAGGAGATAGTAATGTCAGATTTTTTAAATCAAATTAATCGCCGTAAATTCATCTTAACAGCAGGAGCTTCTGCGGGAGCTATATTCCTGAAAGGCTGTTTAGGTAATCCTCCTGATAGTACTGGTGGTAATTCACAAGCTATCCCAACTGCTCAACAGGTTGCTAATTTGACTCCTGAACAAAAACCGGAAACTGAGACAGTAAAGCTAGGATATATCCCCATTGTGGAATCGGCTCCCCTAATTATTGCCAAAGAAAAAGGTCTATTTGCTAAGTACGGCATGACAAAAGTAGAACTTGCGAAACAGGCTTCTTGGGGTGCAGCGCGGGATAACGTAGAAATTGGTTCTGCTGGTGGTGGGATTGATGGTGGTCAATGGCAAATGCCAATGCCACATTTAATTACAGCAGGTTTAATTACCAAGGGGAATAAGGAAATTCCCATGTATGTCCTAGCACAGTTAGTCACCCATGGAAATGGAATTGCGATCGCTGACAAGCACAAAGGTAAGGGTCTTGGTTTAAAACTGGATGGTGCTAAGTCTCTATTTAAAGAACTAAAATCCTCAACCCCATTCACTGCTGCATTTACATTTCCCCACGTTAACCAAGATTTATGGATTCGCTATTGGTTAGCAGCAAGTGGTTTAGATCCTGATGCAGATGTCAAATTGCTGACAGTTCCGGCAGCGCAAACTGTAGCCAACATGAAAACAGGAACTATGGATGCCTTTAGTACTGGCGACCCCTGGCCCTTCCGCATCGTTAATGACAAAATTGGTTTCATGGCATTATTGACCGCAGAGATGTGGAAGAATCATCCTGAAGAATACTTGGCGATGAGAGGTGATTGGGTTGACAAGCATCCGAAGGCGACAAAAGCGATTTTAAAAGCCGTGATGGAAGCACAGCAATGGTTAGATAACTTTGAAAATCGCAAAGAAGCAGCAACAATTCTCGCTGGAAGAAAGTATTTCGACCTATCTTCACCTGAGATTCTTTTAGATCCATATCAAGGTAAATACGATATGGGTGATGGTCGCAAAATTGACGATAAGTTAATGGCACCATATTACTGGAAAGATGAAAAAGGCAGTGTTTCCTATCCCTACAAGAGTCATGATTTATGGTTCATCACTGAAAATGTACGTTGGGGATTTTTACCTAAAGATTACCTAGCAAATAATGCCGCCAAAGCGAAGGAACTAATTAATAAAGTTAACCGCGAAGATATTTGGAAGGAAGCTGCAAAAGACTTGGGAATTGCAGCGGCTGACATCCCCACAAGTACCTCCCGTGGTGTCGAAGAATTTTTTGATGGCGTGAAATTCGACCCGGAAAAACCAGAAGAATATCTCAAGAGTCTCAAAATCAAAAAAGCTGGTGTTTAGTAACGGCTATAAGCTAACACGAACTGTCTTGTTCCTTGCCAGAGAAAATAACAACTAACAACATTTGAGGAGAACCCAATTAATGACAACTGTACAAAGACGCTCTACTAACCCCAAGCTAAATGCTGGTAATAACTTTATATCCAGTCTGCAAAAGCAATTTCCTGATTTTATCCCACCTGCGATCGCGCTTTTGATCTTTCTCGCTATATGGCAACTATTTGCCTTGACTCCCGGTGCGACATTACCAGGTCCAATACAAGTAATACAAGATACCTGGATATTGATTTTGTACCCTTTTTATGATAAGGGCGGTACTGATAAAGGGCTTTTTTGGCAGATTTTAGGCAGTTTGCAACGAGTTGCAATCGGTTATACCCTAGCGGCAATTGTTGGTATTGCTTTAGGTGTTTTGATTGGTGTTAATCGAACAATGTCTAAAGCCTTAGACCCCCTTTTCCAACTGTTCCGAACTGTACCACCCTTGGCTTGGGTACCGATTTCTTTAGCAGCGCTACAAAAAAATGAACCAGCAGCCCTATTCGTAATTTTCATCACTGCAATTTGGCCGATCTTAATTAATACTGCTGTGGGTGTAACTCAAATTCCCCAAGATTACAACAACGTTGCCAAAGTTCTACAACTTAGCCGCAAAGACTATTTCATCAATATTTTGATTCCTGCTGCATTGCCCTACATTTTTACTGGCTTAAGAATTGCCATTGGTTTAGCTTGGTTAGCAATCATCGCCGCAGAAATCGTCATGTCAGGTATTGTCGGAATTGGTATTTTCATCTGGAATGCATATCAGACTAACAAAGTCAGTGAAGTAATTTTGGCTCTTATTTATATCGGTGTTGTCGGTTTGATCCTAGATAAGTTGATGGCTGCCTTGCAAAACTGGATTTTACCAGCAGAACAAAAGTAGTAATTAGGTATTTGCGACTGCCTGCCCCCCTCCCCTGCCTCCCTACCTCCCCTGCCTCCCTACCTCACTCCCCAAAATACTATGTCTATATTCGTTGGTGTCGATCAAATTGATAAAGTTTTTGAACTAACTGGCGGTGGTCAATATATCGCCCTCAAAGGAATTGACCTCCAAATTAAAAAAGGAGAATTCGTTTCTTTAATTGGTCACTCTGGTTGCGGAAAATCCACCCTATTAAACATGATTGCTGGCTTGGATTTACCAACTGAAGGACTTGTCACCCTAGAAGGACAAAGAATTACCCAACCAGGACCAGATCGGATGGTGGTATTTCAAAATTATTCCTTGTTACCTTGGCGAACAGTAAGAGAAAATATTGCCCTAGCGGTGGACTCAGTAATGAGAGGTTTACCCAGTGAAGAACGCAAAGCAATTATCGATAAACATATCGATATGGTGGGTTTGCGTCCCCATGCTGACAAACAACCCGGAATGTTATCTGGTGGGCAGAAACAACGAGTAGCGATCGCACGCGCCCTAGCCATCCGTCCCAAGCTACTATTATTGGATGAACCCTTTGGTGCATTGGATGCCCTGACAAGGGGGAATCTGCAAGAACAGTTAATGCAAATCTGCGAAGAAAATGAAGTCACTGCGGTAATGGTGACACACGATGTGGATGAAGCAGTATTGTTGTCTGACAGAATCGTCATGCTGACTAATGGTCCCGAATCAAAAATCGGCGACATTTTAGAAGTAGATATTCCCAGACCCCGTAAACGTATGGAAGTAGTAGAACATCCCAGCTACTATATCTTGCGAAGTGAAATGATTTACTTCCTCAATCAGCAAAAACGCATCAAGAAAATTCGGGCAAGTAAAACTGGGGCTATTGTCCGTCATGGATTAGAAAAAGTTAACTTAGACATTGGCTTTTTACCCCTGACTGCTTGTGCGCCTTTGGCAATAGCCAAAGAAAAAGGCTTCTTTGTCAAACATGGCTTAGATGAAGTTAACCTGGTGCGGGAAAGCAGCTGGCGAGGTATTGAAGATGGCATAAGTGGCGGTTATTTAGACGCAGCACAAATGCCTTCCGGGATGCCCATGTGGCTAACTTTGGGAGGACACAAAAACCAAACTGTTCCTGTTGTTAGTTCCCTAACTATGACCCGCAACGGTAACGCGATTACCTTGGCAAAACGCTTTTATGATGAAGGCGTACAAACCCTATCTGACTTCAAAAAATACTTACTACGTACCCGTGAGTTACGTCACACAATGGGAGTAGTACATCCTGCATCCATGCACAATTTACTGTTGCGTTATTGGCTAGCATCTGGTGGGGTTGACCCCGATTTTGACGTGGATATGAAGAATATTCCCCCGGCGCAGATGGTAGCAGATTTACAAAACAAAAGTATTGATGGTTACTGCGTAGGTGAACCCTGGAACTACCGTGCTGCTGCTGAAGGTGTCGGCTTTACCGTTGCTAGTGATTTAGAAGTGTGGTTGGGACATCCAGGTAAAGTACTTGGTGTGCGTGAAGATTGGGCAGAGGCTTACCCCAATACCCATATTGCCTTGACTAAGGCTTTATTAGAAGCTTGTCACTACTGTGCAAATCCCGAACATACTCAAGAAGTCAGACAAATTCTGGCACAGCGAGAGTATGTGAGTACTGATATCGAGTATATTCAACTGGAAGATCCAGATGGTGATAATGCCTGTAGCTTAGATCATCCTTTGCGGGATTACGCTCATCTTCAATTTTATTCCGATTCTGCTATCAATCGCCCCAGCCGAACTGAACAAATTTGGATCATGAGTCAATTGGCACGTTGGGGTGAAACTCCTATGCCGAGAAACTGGGTGGAAGTTGTGGAAAGGGTATGTCGAGTGCGTGTATTTAGCACCGCAGCTAGAGAATTAGGTTTGGATATTAGTTATACTCGGCAACCCATTCAGCTATTTGATGGTACTCCTTTTAATGCGGATGACCCAGTGGCTTATCTCAACAGCTTGCAGATTAAACGTGATTTTTCAATTGCTGAAGTTGTTCTTGATGCACCCAGAAGAACAGCAGCGTGAGTTGAAAGCCCCCTAAATCTACAATTATGGGGGACTTTGACTTCGTTGACCTCAGAACCTCTCATCATATAGCGTTAACGCACCACCTGAAGTCAAAGGTGCGTTACGAACTACTTTCAGAAGCCGCTTTGCGTCTACGTTATAACACACCCTACATACAACACACCATGCAAAACCGCACTTTAGGAAAACCATTCGTAGATACAGCTACAACTAACCGTCAGCCTTTTTTAGAAATTAAAGACGTTTCCAAGATTTATCCGACAAAAAAAGGTCCCTTCACCGTACTTGATGGCGTAAATCTCAATGTCGGCAGGGGTGAGTTTATTTGTGTAATTGGTCACTCTGGCTGTGGTAAATCTACACTCTTAAATATGGTGTCTGGTTTCAACTTTCCATCTTCCGGACAGGTTTTATTAGAAGGGCAACCGATTACCAAGCCGGGACCAGATAGAATGGTGGTTTTCCAAAGTTATGCTTTGCTACCTTGGAAAACAGCTTTTGAGAATATTTACTTAGCTGTAAATTCAGTTTACCCAAATAAAGCCGAAGCTGAAAAAAGAGCAATTGTGCGAGATCATTTGGCAATGGTGGGACTAGGTGATGCGATGGAAAAGAAACCCATGCAAATGTCGGGTGGGATGAGGCAACGGGTTTCTATTGCCCGTGCTTTGGCTATTCGTCCAAAAGTATTGATTTTAGATGAACCTTTTGGGGCGCTGGATGCCATTACTAAGGAAGAATTACAAGAGGAATTACTGAAAATTTGGGGTGATAATCGCTGCACAGTGTTGATGATTACCCATGACATTGATGAGGCATTATTTTTGGCAGATAAATTGGTGATGATGACTAATGGTCCCCATGCCAAAATTGGTGAAGTCATGGAAATACCCTTTTCTCGTCCACGCGATCGCGCTCGCATTATGGAAGACCCAGAATACTATAAACTACGTAACTATGCCTTAGATTTCTTGTTTAACCGTTTTGCCCACGATGATGTTGGCTAAGATGGCAAGAAAGGCTATGGGTGACTAAATTACAGCTATTTTCAGGTAAATAAACCACGCTGTAAGGAATGATCCTAAAATCCAAAGTGGGTATTTAGATCCCCGACTTCTTAAAGAAGTCGGGGATCTGGAGTGAAACTTTTGGAGCCGGAAATTGTTTGTGTTAATCTGCAATGAATTAACACAAACCCTATCAATGCTTGGAAAATGGCTAGTTATTTTCAACCACTACTGCTGGCACTAACAACAATTTACCATGCGATCGCTTGTTGCTTGGAAGACAGAAATCCACCTCCAGGAAAATTAATCGATATTGGTAATTACAAATTGCATTTATATGAAAAAAACTTACATCACAAGGTTGAAGGTAGTCCCACCATAATTTTAGAACATAGTTTGGGGGGAATTGAAGGGTATTTTCTCATTGATGAATTGGCAAAAATTGGGCGAGTTTGCATATATGATCGAGCTGGGTTTGGTTGGAGCGATATTAGTCCCCATGCCCGTACCACTGAGAATATAGTCATGGAACTGGATACACTTTTGCGTTTTTCGGGTATCGAACCACCTTATATTCTAGTTGGAGATTCATTTGGTAGTTATAACGTCCGGTTGTATGCACATCGTTTTCCCCAGAAAGTTGTGGGGATGGTACTGACTGATGGTTTGCATGAATCTGGGATGTTAAAAATGCCTTTTGGGTTGCAAGCTTTGAAATACTTCTTTGCTTCTGGGTTTGTAATGTCGCTATTTGGGGCAAGTCTAGGGATTATTCGTGTTTTCAAAATCCTGGGAATATTTGAATTACTCAAACCTGGATTACGTAAATTTCCTCAATATGTACGTCAGTATGCAATCCGTTCTTTCTGTCGCCCTAAACACTGGCTAACAATGGCACAGGAAATTTTGAATTTAGATGCAAGTAGTCAGCAAGTCATGTTAGCGAACAATTTTGGTAACTTAGCAATTGTGAGTATCAAGGCAAATAGCTTTTTTCAACCTTCGCTCTGGACTAATTTTATACCTTTGGCAAGTGCTAATCAACTACGGGAAACAATGCATCAAGAATTAATGCTGTTATCAACCAATTGTACACAGATTCAAGCTCATAACAGTGGTCATTTTATCTGGATTGACGAACCGGAGATGATAGTCACCGCTGTGGGGATGGTTTTAGAGAAAATTGAAAGAATGTAATCAACCTGTATAAAAACCCAACTGCCTGACGACAATCTGTACCTAACTACTATCGGAATGGAAGGCAAATGCGGCTTTCCACTGATACTCAATCACATGGATAATATCGAGAATAGTAGTCAGTAAATTGACTCTGTGTTGAGAAACATGAGTCTGTCTTTTTTTGGGATTATTGCTTTAAAGCCTTTGATAACAATACTCTTGTTTCTACTCTTTATCAGAATACAGTATCATGACACGAGCCGCACCCCTTTCAATTTCAATGTACCAGATTTGATTTATACTATCTCAGGAAATATATCTCAGGTGCAATTGAAATATGAATCAAAGATTAGTATTTAACTATTCATCTTACTCATTTGTATGTCAAACTCTATTGATTTTTATTAGTATTTTCATCAAAATTCTCTCTACTACCGATTTAAGCTTTGCCAGAGAAAATCAAGCCGACTCTTTAGATACTATTTCCCAAGTTTCATCTGTTTCGCAATTATCAGATGTGCAACCTACAGATTGGGCTTTTCAAGCATTACAAAGTTTGGTAGAGCGTTATGGTTGCATTGCTGGCTATCCGAATGGAACTTATCGTGGTAATCGGGCAATCACACGATATGAATTTGCAGCAGGATTGAATGCTTGTTTAGATCGGGCTAACGAACTGATTGCCACAGCGACAGGTGACTTGGCAAAGAAAGAAGATTTAGCAACTTTGCAGCGCTTGCAAGAAGAATTCAAAGGGGAATTAGCAACACTTCGCAGTCGAATTGATACAGTAGAAATGAAGACTGCTGAATTAGATGCGAATCAATTTTCCGCCACAACAAAACTCGAAGGTGAGGTGATTCTAGGTTTGACTAGAGTATTTGGTGGAAATTCTGATGGGGATGACAATCCGAATAATCATTTGGAATTGAATGAAAATATAACTTTAGGGCAGCGTACCCGTTTAAATTTTATCACGAGTTTTACAGGAAAAGATACATTAAATTTGCGTTTAGAAGGGGGGAATATTACCGAGTTGGATGATAGCATCACAGGAACTCGAATGACTCGTTTGGGTTTTGATGAAGATAGCGGGAATGATGTGGGTTTGGGTGAATTATATTATCAATTTCCAGTTGGCGATCGCCTGAAGGCAACTATTGCAGGATGGGAGATGGAATTAAACGATATTGCCGAACCATTGAATCCTTTAGATAGTAGTGGAAGTGGTGCTATTTCGCGCTTTGGTCGTTACAATCCAATTTTACGATCAATGGAGGGAACTGGATTGGGGGTTAATTATCAAGTTAATCTCAGCACAAATTTAGCCTTTGCTTACGTGACTAATGATGCGTCATTACCAACTGAAAAAAATGGGTTATTTGATGGCAATTATTCGGCATTGGGAAATGTGACTTTTCAGCCATCTGATAATTTTGGTATTGCTTTAACCTATCTCCATTCTTATTATGGTGGTGGTAGTGAAAGTGGGGTTAATTTAACTGGAAGTACGGGTAGTTTAATCGCTCGTAGACCATTTGGAAATGTTTCCACAAGTACCGATACTTTTGGACTCGAAACGAGTTTAAAAATTAATCCGGGTTTGATTATTTCAGGTTGGGTTGGTTACATCCAAGCAGATGCCAAAGTCAGTAATGATGAAGCGGATATCTGGAATTATGCTGTGACTTTGGCAATGCCAGATTTAGGTGGGAAGGGAAATTTAGCGGGTTTAATTGTCGGAATGCCACCCAAAGTTACGAGCAGTAGTTTGGTGGCAGATAGGGATACTTCTTTACATATCGAGGGATTTTATAAGTTTCAGGTGACAGATAATATTTCGATAACACCAGGAGTATTTGTAATTACCAATCCCGAACATAATGATAGCAATCAGAGTATTGTTGTTGGAACTGTTAGGACAACATTTAAGTTTTGATTAAGGATTAAAAATTAGTGTGGGCGAAATGCCCACCTATATTAAATCTCTGGATTCATCTATATCTGAGCAAGATAGCTATTCGACAATCTCAAACTATTTTGAATCCGCATTAATAAATCAGCAAATCTAAACGGTTTTGCAACATAATCGATAATATTTTGATTTGGCAATTTATTAATTACTTCTCTAGCATCAAAATAAGCAGAAATAATAATAATCGGAATATATTTTTTCTGTGCTTGCAATTTTTCTAAAACTATCCAGCCGCTTTTAATTGGTAATTGCATATCTAGTAATAATAGATCAAATGCATCATCTTCTAGCATTTGCAAAGCGGCTTCCCCATTGTCTGCGATCGCAACTTGAAAGCCATTATTGATTAATCCTTTCTCAATAAATGCAGCAATTCTTTCTTCATCTTCTGCAATTAAAATTCGGCTCATAAGCTTTCCCTGATGATGTTGATGCAAGTATTCTCTACGAAATTTAGGTAGGTAAGAGTCAGCCACAAAACAAATGATCCTGTGTTGTCATCCTGAGTGTAGCGGTAGCGCAACGAAGCATCTCGCAAGATTATTCACTTCGTTTCATTCAGAATGACATTGGGTACTTCTTTCTTCCTCCTTCTTTCTTGGTGAAATGCTTAACGTGGTCACTGAGCTAATACCAATTTGAAAAAAGAATGCGACACATAGATTATAGGTGAATTGCAGGGGCGAACAACCGTTCACCCTTACCTTACTACTTGGATTCAAATCCCTATTACCAACCTGTCAAAGTACAGCGACGAATTTGTTTACCAACCAATAGTAACCTCGCTATTTGTTCGGCTGTATCTGTAAGCGAACTAGCAGTTTGATTTATTGCCTCACTCAAGCCACAGGGATGGGTCAAAATACTTGTAAAGTAATCGATACCATGCTGCAAATTAATTTCCGCACCTTCCCCTATCGTTCCCACCAACGCAATCACTGGTAATTCATAAATTTTGGCTCGTCTTGCTACCTCCGTAGGAATTTTACCCCGTGGAGTTTGAAAATCGATACACCCTTCGGCTGTAATAACCAAATCGACTTCGGGAATCAAACTATCTAACTCCAAATATTGCATAACAATCTCGTAGCGGGGATGTAATGTCGCACCAATCAACGCATGTAAACCCGTACCCAATCCCCCGGATGCTCCACTACCGGGCATTTCCCCCACATCCAGACCTAGATCATCTCGAATTGCAGCAGCATAATGTTCCAAACCCAAAGCCATTTGTTCGACGATTTCTGGTGATGCTCCTTTTTGCGGACCAAATACCCTGGCAACTCCGCGATCGCCACACAATAAATTATGCCAGTTACAAGCCACATCTATCTGTACTGTATCCAAACGGGAATCCCGTTTGGATAAATCGATATGTTTGACTTTGATTAATTCACTTCCACCCCAGCCAATCTCATCGCCATTTTCATCAAGTAATTTTACACCTAATGCTTGAGCCATTCCCGCACCACCATCGTTAGTACCAGAATCACCACAACCAACTAAAATTCTTTCTGCACCAGCATCTAAAGCAGCTTTAATTAACTCACCTACTCCATAGGTAGTTGTGACTAAGGGATTCCGCAAGTCAGGAGGAACCAGGCGCAACCCCGCAGCAGCAGACATTTCTAGCACCGCAGTTTTTACCGAACACCCACCCAAGAATCCGAAATGAGATGGAACTTTTTGCCCGACTGGACCAGTTACTTCTAGATAATGCAAGATTCCACCTGTGGCATTCACCAGAGTTTTGGTGAAACCCTCACCACCATCAACCAAAGGTGCTTTGCGAATATTCACATCTTTGAGAACTTTGTGAATACCGTTCGCTATACAATCAGCAACTTGTTCTGCATTGAGACTTTCTTTAAAACCAGAAGGAGCGATGAGAATATTTAGTGTCATATTATTTTCCTGTTGATTTAATGCCGTTTTTTGCTGGAAATTAGATTCGATCGAAATTAAAGAGATAAGCCTACCCAACGCCACCAGGTATAATAGAACAGCACAATCAAAGCAAAGTGGATGGGAATCATCACCGCACTCAAACGCAGTAAATCTTGGGGATGAAAGCTTTGTTCATCCATATCTTGATAAACCATCAATGCTTTAGAACTGACTGGAAATGTCAGACAGTAATCCATCCCTAGAGTGCTGATAAACATGACTGCGATGGGGTTAAAATTCAAGCTCACCGTCAGATATAGCAGGGGAGGAATTAAAGCTGCTGCTCTTGCGGTATGGGAAGTCATGTAGAGATGAGAAGTGAGGGAAATACTCGTCAGAACCAACAGAATAATGAAGCGAGAACCTGCGCTGTTGATGTCACTGAAGTCGAAAATATGTTCGAGAATCCACTTTGACGCACCAGAAGTAACCAGAGAATGACCTAACACATGAGTTGCAGCAACGAAGAGAATTAGATTCCAAGATACAGCTTTGACTGCATCTTTCCATTTTATGACCCCGATATTCATCTTTCCAATTTTAGGTGCCGTCAGCAATAATGCTCCCATGACGATAACAGTTGCAGTTTCTAAACCATGCCAGCTTTCTGTTAGCCACAAGCCGAACATTAATATAATTACTAACAGAGTTTTCTGCTCGTTGCTCGATAAAGGTTGGGATGGGAATTGGGTGATATTTAACTTTTTCTGCAAGTTTTTTTTATCAACGAATAACCGCATAATTACCCAGCAAGAGGCATAACTTGCAACAGTTCCAAAAGGCAAACCATAGAGTACCCACTGTCCGAAGGAAATATGTTGTTTGGTAATTTCTTCGAGCAAATCTCGGGCAATTAAATGGGAACCAGCACCAGTTAGAGAGGCAATTGTTGATACCAAAATAATAGTCGGCATTAACAAACACAAAGCGCGACGAGTTTGCTTATCATCAATTGCATTACTGATACTGCGAAAGATGGGATATGTTACCGCAGCACGTCCAGAGGTGGAAGGAATTAAGAATGATAGTGGAATCAAAACTGAAGTTAGCATCCAGAAAAGACTACTAACGCTACGTGCTTTCGATGCAACCATTTGGGTCAATCGTACAGCCAAACCCGTTTCTTTAACCGCACCTCCCAAGACAAAAGCACCAATCATCAACCAAACAACATCGGAACCCAGAGAATCAAAAAACTGCTCCTGGGAAATACCTCCCGTTAATAGTAGTAACATTACTGCACCAAGAGCAACATAACCTGCATTGATGGACGTTGTTGACCACAAAATACCCGCAAGCAAAAACGCAAATAGAGATAATCGCGCTGGTGTTGGTAAATCGCTAGGTAAAGATAAAGTCACAGCAGCTACCAGTAGAAAGATGGTAGCTATGGCAATTTTCCATTGATTGGAAATTGAAGGAGAAATTTTTGGCAAAAAGTTCCTCAAAAAGTAGGGAATACAGTTGAAACTGGTTTGGTCTGGATCAATTTTCATTTGTGGTTAATTTGCTTCATTACTCTCGTATTTACATTGAATGGTAATGATGCCCTGTGATTTGTTCCTAAGTAAATAGAAGTACTTCTTAATTAGCTCTTAAACTTAATTTAAAGCTATCTTTATTAAGTTTGTGTGAGAAAACCATGAGAAACTTCTTATCCTTTGCGCTTACGTCGTTCCTCCAACCTTCGGTTCGCAAGCTACGCAATGACAATTGGGCATTGACAATTGGGTATTTTTTTACTTGAAATACTTTAAGTTGCCCAACAACATATATATAATTTCGTTGAAGTAGATGGGGAAAATTCAATACTTCTGAAAAGTTGCTATGCGATCGCAGTATTTATAAATTCTTCAGCTAGTAATTAATGCTACATTCATGAGAAATGTCTCATTCAAACTTCATCAAAGACTCATTAACAAAAGTGAAGATCTATTGAACATAAATATTAAGCACAACATTAAGCACAACTTCACTTGAGTCAGTTGTAGATATATTCAGAGGTTTCTACTATGCGGGTTTGCGTTATCGGTACGGGGTATGTGGGACTACTCACAGGTGCTTGTTTGGCGGAAATCGGACACCATGTGATTTGTATAGATAACGATGTGGAAAAAGTTGCATTGATACAGTCAGGGAAATCTCCTATTTTTGAACCGGGATTGGATGAAGTTGTTGAATCGGGAATGAAAGCTGGAAAATTGCAATTTAGCACGGATTTAGCTACTGGTGTTGTCCATGGTGAAATCCTTTTTATTACCGTGGGAACCCCCGCGTTACCGACAGGAGAAAATGATACAAGATGCATGGAGGCAGTCGCCCGTAGTATCGGTTCGCACCTCAATAGTGGTTATAAGGTGATTGTGAATAAGTCTACGGTTCCCATTGGTTCTGGTGATTGGGTACGGAGAATTGTTTTGGATGGAGTTCCGGAACGTCAGCAAAAAATAGCTGGGTTCGATGTGGTTAGCAACCCCGAATTTTTACGTAAAGGTTCGGCTGTCTACGATATATTTAATCCCAATCGCATTGTTTTAGGAAGCAATAGTGAAAAAGCGATCGCAATGATGCAACAATTATACATGCCAATTGTGAAAAGGGAGTTTGCTGAGAATAAAAATTTACCTGCTGTTCCAGTTGTGGTGACAGATTTAACCTCCGCAGAGATGATTAAGTATGTAGCGAATGCATTTTTAGATCCTAGTATTGAAAATATTAATGTGGCGATTCGGAGTTTATGGAATACTTGTAATTTTCAACGTGTATAACCTAAAACGCACTTAATTTGTAAACCCGAAAACGTTACAAGTAATTGAACAGAATTAATGACATAGATATATATAGGACTCATATTTGATTTTTGTTGGTGTAACCCGCGCTTTGCGCGTAAAGATACGTAGGGTGTGTATAGCCTTGCGGCATCCAAGAAAAGCGACAGCGTAACTCACCAAACCCTTGAGAATGGTGCGTTATGCGAAACGCTAACGCACCCTACAAATACCTAATTTTGTAAGTGCAAAGCACAGGCTACGCCAACAAAAATCAAACCGGATTCCTATATTAGAATTATACTCAGAAAAAAGAATGCGTTAATTAGAGTTTTATATAATATTTATCAGAGAGATCAATCATCTTACGTCTAAATTATTAGAGCGAATGTATCGCTAAAGCAGACATCATCAGGTATGTCAAAGAGCGCATTGTCTTATATTAGCTTTGGAAGGAGTCGAAAAAGAAAAGTTAATGAATATTTTTCAGGTAAGTTAGTTATAAGACACTTTATAAAGCCTTGAAATCCTGAATATGTCCAAGACTTCACTTTTATTCAGCAACCCCTAATTAGAAGAGAAAACAAGATTACACTACAATGCGCTATCATAACCTCGAAACTATAAAATTTTCCTAAAAAGGGGTAAGAAATTTAACTTGTCGCCTAAGCTCAATATCTGATTGAATTGCAGAGCATTCATCTTAATTGTTATCTCTAAAACTTGCCATAATAAGGAGAATTCATGGATTTTCTCGCGGATACGGTTGTATTGTCACGAATTCAATTTGCTCTAACAGCAATTTTTCACATGCTTTGGCCCGTCCTGACGACAGGTATGGCAATCTACTTGGTAATTGTGGAAGGGTTGTGGCTGAAAACACGTAACCCCGATTACTACCGTCATGCTCGGTTTTGGTCAAAGCTTTATGTCCTCAATTTTGGCATTGGAGTGGCATCTGGTTTACCGATGGAGTTTCAGTTTGGTACAAACTGGGCACCCTTCTCGGAAGCAGTCGGTGACTTTTTTGGCAGTATTCTCGGCTTTGAAGGAGCGATGGCATTCATGCTGGAAGCGGGATTCTTGGGTATTATGCTATTTGGCTGGGGGCGGGTACATCCAGCCATTCACTACCTTGCCACTATCATGGTTGCCTTTGGTGCCAACCTCTCGACTTTCTGGATTTTGGTGGCTAATTCCTGGCTGCAAACTCCATCTGGTGGGGAGATGGTGAATGGCAAATTTATTGTGAGTGATTACTTCCAAGCAATTTCCAATCCATTCATGGTGAAAAGCGTTTCACATATGTTTTTTGCCACCCTGGAAACATCTTTATTTGTGATTGGTGGCATTAGTGCGTGGTATATTCTCAACAACCGCCATCAAGAGTTCTTTGCCCGATCGCTCAAAATCGTTTTAGCAGCTGCTGTTGCTGTCACTCCATTACAAATCTATATCGGACATCTGAGCGCCGAGCAAGTGGCTCACTATCAACCCACCAAACTGGCAGCAATGGAAGCCAAATGGGAAACCAGTCCTGCTGGACAACCTGCCGATTGGAGCTTGCTGGCACTACCTGATGAAGCTGGACAAAAAAATAAGTGGGAAATTACTATTCCTAATGGGTTAGGTTACATTCTCGAATTTAAGAAGAACTTATCTGAACCCGTGCGAGGATTGAAGGAATGGGCACCGAGCGATCGCCCTCACATGGTGGGATTGATCTACTATTCTTTCCGGATTATGAGCGGCATTGGCTTCTTTTTGGCAGGATTAATGCTGTGGAGTCTGCTGCAATGGTTGTTGGGCAACCTCTCCCCGGAAAAAATTGGTCAACAAAAGTGGCTGCTGCATACTTGGATTTTTGCGGCTCCTTTGGGCTATATCGCAGTTGAATCAGGTTGGATTGTCCGTTGTGTTGGACGACAACCCTGGACGATGTATGGGCAAATTCGCACGGCTGATGCAGCCTCTCACATCCCAGCTGGAAATGTGCTAACTTCCCTCACCTTGTTTGCGGTTGTTTACTCCATTTTATTTGTCTCAACCCTATACTTTGGGAGCCGGATTATTCGCCACGGTCCTAATTTAGAGCTACCTGTACCAGGACTAGATGATCAACCTGCGATGGAGACAGAACCAGCCACATTTATTCCCGATCAACGTCCAGCAGAAGCACAACAGTAGGTTAAAAAATAAGTAATGAGTAATAAGTACGTTTTGTAACGGGGATTTTACCCCGACACAAAACACTCCCAAACTTTGTTAAACCCCCCAATAAAGGTTAATTATATGGACGCATTACTACATTTTCTGCCTCAAGTTTGGTTTGTGATTCTGGCGTTGTTCCTGTTTCTCTACGTCATGCTGGATGGGTTTGATTTGGGGGTTGGTATCCTGTCTCTCACCAGTTCAGATGAAGAACGCCGCAGTATTTTGATGACCAGTTTGGGTAATATTTGGGATGCCAACGAAACTTGGTTGGTGCTGATGGGGGGAGCCTTATTTGGGGCGTTTCCCCTCGCTTATGGCACTATTCTTAGTGCCCTATATATTCCCATTTTCATGATGATTTTTGGGCTAATTTTTCGGGCGGTGGCGTTTGAATTTCGAGAACATTCCAATCGCAAGTTTCTTTGGAACTTTGCCTTTGGGGCTGGTAGTTTTATGGCTGCACTTGGACAAGGTTTTGCCCTGGGTAGTGTAATTGAAGGGATTGCCGTGGATCAGGCAGGTCACTTTATCGGATCTACCTGGGATTGGCTGGATTGGCGATCGCTTTTAGTTGCCTTGACTTTAATCCAGGGGTATGTATTGATTGGTTCCACCTACCTGATTTTGAAAACAGAAGGAGAACTACAAAAAACCCACTTCCGCACTGCCAAACTTGCTGCTATCACCACCTTTATTGGCGCAATTTTAATCACAATCGCTACCCCAATTGTTTATGAAGCAGCGAGAACTCGGTTATTTAGCCCACCTTTAGTTTACATCTTTGCTGTGATTCCCGTGCTAGGTGTGTTGCTGGTGGGGTTGTTGTTGCGAAGTCTCAATCGGGAGGAAGAAAACACACCATTGATTTGGACAATTTTGATTTTCTTGCTCACTTTTATTGGCTTAGGACTAATTGTCTTTCCCTACATTATCCCCAACCAAATCACCAT
The DNA here is from genome assembly GCF_000317435.1 of Calothrix sp. PCC 6303. Lineage (NCBI taxonomy): Bacteria > Bacillati > Cyanobacteriota > Cyanophyceae > Nostocales > Calotrichaceae > Calothrix > Calothrix sp. PCC 6303. Next base: position 2,442,238 of record NC_019751.1, on the reverse strand, counting down.
CTATCAAGCCGCAGCTTCCCCCAGTGCTTTGGTATTTATGCTCACCTTTATTGGGGTTCTGATTCCGATTATGTTGTTCTACAACATTTATAACTATGTGGTGTTTCGTGGCAAAGTGGTCAGTGATGCTTATGGAGAATGATTTTCTTCCATACCACGAGGTGTAATTAACTATGATTACAGCTATTTTCGGTTAAATAGACCACGCTGTAGGGGTTTATGTATTTTCATCAGGCAGGGTTTTGAGCACTGTTGAGAAATTAAGCGATGCCTCCAGCTATACCCTTCGGGCTTATCGCGTAATCGGCTCACTTAATAATAGTTAAACGGCATAAAGGAAACATCAAGGAGCGAGATGATGAAAAAACAATGGTATGAATCTCTTTTTGAAAATTACGGATTGAAATATGATAATGAAAATTTCACACAGGGTACTGTTGGTGAATGCGATTTCATTGAAAGGGAGATAAATTTTGATAAGTCATTAAAAATATTAGACATTGGATGCGGAACTGGCAGACATACAATTGAATTATCAAATAGGGGATATAACGTTACTGGGATTGATCTATCAGAAGCTCAACTTGCTAGAGCGAAGCAAAAAGCAGAAAGTTACAATTTAAAGATTGATTTTCAGAAACAAGATGCAAGAAATCTTGCATTTAACAATGAATTTGACGTTGCAATAATGCTTTGTGAAGGTGGATTTCCATTAATGGAAACAGATGAAATGAATTATGAAATACTTAATTGTGTGACAGAATCGCTTAAAGAGAATGGGAAATTTATATTTACAACTTTAAATGGATTATTTCCACTGTATAATTCTGTTGAAAATTTTTGCGCTTCAACAACACAAGAAGGTAATGCCGCATATCGAAGCAATACATTTGATTTAATGACATTTCGAGACCACAATGTTATGGAATTTGAAGACGACTCTGGAAATAAAAAGACTCTTGAATGCAATGAAAGATATTACGTTCCCAGTGAAATTAATTGGTTGTTAAAGTCGCTAGAATATAAAGAAATCAATATATTTGGAGCGAAGCTTGGAGCATTTTCCAGAAATGACAAGTTGACAACTGAAGATTTTGAAATGCTGGTTATCGCTGAAAAATAATTATGAAAGAAAAGCGCGATAAGTACTCCCAACAAAACGCCCTTTGTGGAAACAATATGCTTATCCCTTCCTAATTTCCCCGGCTTAATCCCCAACGCCAACCCAATTGACTCCGTAATATAAATCACAAATATTTTGCAGGTAACTCCGTATTTATTCTTAATATCCGGCTGTCTCAACTCCAAATTAGTAGGACACAAGGAACAATTTTAACAGTTCATAATACAAGTAAATCCTAGCGAAGTGACTGGACATTCAGACAATATTACTATATAGTCATATCATTGGATGATAAATACTCCTGGAGTTAACCATCATGTTATTCCGCCAACTTTTCGACCCAGAAACCAGTACATATACTTATTTAATTGCTGATTTAGCAACTCAAACTGCGATTTTGGTTGATCCGGTATTAGAACAGGTGGAGCGCGATCGCACCATACTCAAAGAACTAGGATTAACGTTAAAATACTGCTTAGAAACCCATATCCACGCCGATCACATTACTGGAACTGCTAAACTGCGGGAAGCTACAGGTTGTTTGGGAATTGTACCGGAGAATACCCAAGCTGTATGTGCAGACAGCGTGATGAAAGATGGAGAAGTGTTGAAATTAGGCAGTTTGCAAGTAAAGGCGATCGCAACTCCCGGTCATACTGATAGTCATAATGCCTATTTAGTTAACGGTACTCACCTACTTACTGGAGACTCGTTATTAATTCATGGTTGCGGACGTACTGATTTCCAGAGTGGGAATGCAGGGATGATGTATGATGCCATTCAACGGTTATTTACATTACCTGACGAAACCTTAGTTTATCCCGGTCATGATTATCGCGGTAACACCGTTTCCACCATTGGGGAAGAAAAGCAGTGGAATCCTCGATTTGTGGGACATAACCGTGATCAATTTATCCAATTGATGGCAAATCTCAATTTACCCAACCCCAAAAAGATTATGGAAGCAGTACCCGCTAACCAGCGCTGCGGTAGCGTTGCTGCGTAACCAAATCACTGTACTCCACTCTGCGTTTAAAAATCTAAATTCCTAAGTAGAAAAAAATGACCACTTCCCGTGTAAACAAATTACAAACTGTTGATACTCAAACTCTGAAAAAATTACTTGAGCAACAAGCTGTCACACTCATAGATGTCCGCGAACCTGGTGAATATGCAGGGGAACATATTCCCGAAGCTAGATTAGTTTCCCTTTCCAACTTCGAGCCGCGTAAAGTTCCCCAAGATGAGGATAGGAAAGTAATTCTCTACTGTCGTTCTGGGAACCGCTCAACAATGGCTGCTCAAAAACTTTTTGATGCTGGATTTACTAAAGTAACCCATCTAGAAGGGGGTCTGGGTGCTTGGAAACAAGCAGGTTATCCGACTAAAATTAATCAAAATGCTCCCATTAGTTTAATGCGACAGGTGCAAATTGTAGCTGGTTCCTTGGTGTTAACAGGCACATTATTAGGAGCATTTGTTTCTCCCTGGTTTTTGCTTCTGAGTGGCTTTGTGGGTGCAGGCTTAATATTTGCGGGAATTACAGATACCTGTGCGTTAGGAATGCTACTAGCAAAACTTCCTTATAATCAACGGAGTCGGGTATGACTTGGATTATTGGGCATTTACTAGCTGCTTGTATTGGCATTAGCTTGGGTTTAATTGGTGGTGGGGGTTCAGTATTAGCGCTGCCAATTCTAGTTTACGTCATGGGTATACCTCCAAAATCTGCGATCGCCATGACTTTGGTAATTGTCGGTACTGTGAGTCTGTTGGGGGTAATTCCCCACTGGCGAGCCAAAAATGTGAATTTCAAGACAGCACTTATCTTCGGTTCGGCAACGATGGTGGGGGCATTTGTAGGGGCAAAAATTGCTACCCTACCAGTAGTTACGGAAACCTTTCAAATGATGCTGTTTGCAATCATGATGTTGGTGGCTGCGGTGTTTATGATTGGTCGTAGCTCCAAGCCTGTGGCAGCAGATGATACACTGGCATTCTATCCCCCACCTGTGTGCAAGTATTGCTGGTTGTGGTTAATGACTGAAGGTTTAGCGGTTGGGGTGCTAACTGGGTTAGTTGGTGTTGGGGGTGGATTTGCCATCGTTCCCGCTTTGGTACTATTGGGAAATGTACCCATGAAACAAGCAATCGGCACATCCTTATTAATTATTGTATTTAATTCAGTCGCAGGCTTTTTGGGTTACTTGGGACATGTTTCGTTAGACTGGAACTTGATGTTATCTTTTATTGTGGCTGCTAGTATCGGGACGATTTTCGGTGCATACTTGGCTGAATTTGTTCCAGCTAATAGACTTCAGAAAAGTTTTGGTTATTTTTTGCTTGCAGTTGCAGCTTTGGTTTTGGTGCAGAATCATCAGCGTCCCCAGTCTTCGCGGGTGGAAAGTCATAGTAATCCAAGAATGATACAGCGTCATTTTCGAGTTTAAGTTTTATTCAGTATTTAGCTATACAAGCAATAGGCATGATCTCTTGTAATTTCAGCGCTTCGGATTCGTGATTCAAATAACAATGATCCTACCTATCTTATAACTCAAATTCTAAAGTCTCTATATCCCCATCATTAGTAAAATCATCTTCGCTTTCTGTATAACTTCTTTTGCCTCAGTCATATTCCCAATATCTAGATGACTGGCATTCTAGAGCCACCCTTTACTATTTCAAGTATTTGAGTATAGGCATCATTTTCTCGAATATTTGTATTAAAATGGTTGATATCGCACTGAAAAGTTAAAGCCATTATCTTGCGTTCCAATTAATGGGATACCGTAGTCTGTACGTAATACCAAACCATTAAAAGGTTGCCACTGCAAGCCGAATCCCAAGCTGGCGAGGGTTTGCGGGTCACGATTGCTACCGCGATTGTTCCAAACTGTAGCGATATCAAAAAATGGTAATAACTGTAAGGCTTCGACATTTGATGTTAGGGGAATACGAACTTCCACACCTCCAACTACCCCACTGTCAGCAACAAGTTGATTTTGACCATAACCTCGCACTGTGTCAACTCCCCCAATACTAATCTTTTCCAGGGAAAGTAGAGAATCAGGTGTAAGTTGAGTGTTAATTTTAGCAAGCATCAAGACACGGGGAGATAGCCGTTGTACCCATTGAAATTGTCCCACCCATGAGAAAAAACGCCCATCAGTAGCACTGTCGTTGACGGTTGCATCCATTGCACCTATGCCAAAACTAAATTGCGATCGCGCTGCTAGAACAGTGTTAGTATTCCGTTGTAGCCAATCTTGGGAAAAGCGAATCACCGTAACTTTTGATTCTCCATCTTCGGATCCTTCAGTAAAGGAGAAGGGGATATCATTAAGTATGAAGGTTTGACTGCGCCGTAAATCGAATGCTAAAGAGAGCGCAAATTCGCTGTTTGCGGTATAGGTTAGCGGTTGACGGACGTTAAAAGAAAGAGTTTCGGCTTCGCTGCGGATATTCAAGCTACGAAATTCGCTTTCAATAATGCGACTACCACTGTTGCTGTAACGAACTCCAATGGTTCCATCTAAGGCGTTAAAGGGAATAGAATAACTGATATTGTAAATGTCTAAGCCTTCAGTAATGCCATATTCGGCACTAAATTCATCTCCAAACCCTAATAAATTATCGTGAGCAACAAAAACACTCCCTTGTTCTGAACCCACGCTAGCTGATTGGTTATTTGCAAAGATAACCCCAGCGTGGAATGCTGGGGATTCGGTAATTTTCACTTGTAAAATATTGCTGCCGGAGGTGCTACCTGCGATTAACTCGGCATTGACTCGTTTAATTACGGGATCAAGTTGTAATAATTGTAGTGCTTTTTCAAGGCTATTTTTATTCAATGGTTTGCCTGCAAAACGCCGAATCCGGGAACGCACGTATGCAGGTTGCAATCTTTGTAACCCTAAAATTGAAATTCCTTCCAGTTCCCCTTCCACAACTTGGATTTGCAAGACACCACTAGCGACATCTTGATTATTGGGAATAAATGCACCACTGCTGATATAGCCCTTTTTAACGTAGAGTTCAGTGATTTGCGATCGCAGTTGCAATAATTGCTCAAATGTGATTTTTTTATTTTCTAAAGGCTGTTTTAACTTAATAATTTCGTCTTCTAAAACAGAATACCCTCTAACTTGGATTTCTTTGATAAAAAAACTTTCTCCACTAGGAAAAATTGTGTCGGGTAGATTTTCTGGTGGGGATGATGGGAGTATGGGGATTGGTGTAGATGGTGTCGGAAGGGGCTTTGGTGATGGTCGAGGTAAAATTTCTTCGATTTTACCTGGTGTATCGGGGGGAATTGTGACTCCTGATGGGGGTTTGGATTGTGCCAATGCTACTAGGGGAGTGATACTTATGTAGGAAAGTAATATTAAAAACAACTTTTGCATCCGCAGGAAGAAACCCATTGCTAATGAGATGTGTAAAATTTATATAAAAACAATGAATGTTTTTAAAATCATATAGCAATTTGAAACGGGTCAGAGAAAATTAAATCAATGTAGAGCTGGTTATAGAGGACTTTCTGCAACAGAAGCGATACCTACGGTGGTAAACTACGTACTAAGCCTGCATCGTGATCAGTGTGAAGTAAGCTACAGCAATACCTGCCAAAACTAGACTAGATCGCATCCCTTGTCGATTTCTCTGAGCGACGGTTGTAACCGCATGAGCAATAAAGCCTGCTGCCATGCCATCGGCGATCGAAAAAGTTAGCGGTGTAATTAAAATGACTACGAATGCTGGAATTGCCTCTGCTAAATCATTCCAATTGATCAGACGCACACCACTCATCATTAAAACACCAATCATCAGCGGAATAGGAGCAATAGCAAACGCAGGAATCGCGGCAAATAGGGGCGTGAACAACGTCGAAATGAGAAAGAGTAACCCAACCACGATCGCGACGAATCCACTACGCCCGCCTTCAAAGATGCCAGCAGCAGCTACTAGATAGGGCATGACAGGAGTACTACCAATGATCGCACCAAAGACGGTTCCGAGTGCGTTGGATAATAAGGCTTGTTTGGAGCGGCATAGTTCACCGTCGGGCTGAATGCAGTCGATTTGTCGCCCTAACACATTCAAACTCATCGCATCGGATAAGGACATAAATAGCAGTACAAAGACGACTGCCACAAAATTTCCCAGTTGCGACCAGGTGAGATATTGTACTCCAACGATCGCTTGCCCAATCAAGTCTTGAGGCAACTGGGGCAGGGCGAGAATGCCTTTAGGGAGTGGTACTACTCCTGTCAGCCAACCGAGCGCAGCCGTACCAAAAATCACGAACAGAAATGTGCCTTTGACCTTCCGCACCATGAGCATTATCGTCAATAAAATCCCAAAAATTGCAATCAGTGTAGCAGGCTGTTTCAGTGTACCTAGACTGGTCAGCGTGGCAGTATTCGCAACGATGATCCCTGCACCCACCTGGGGAGAACCTACTTTTCCCGACAGCGCAATATATGAGAGAAACAGACCCAAGCCAATCACCATCGCCTGTTTTAGCGAATTGGGAATGGCATTATGCAGTTGGCGACGGAGTGGACTAACAGACAACGCTGTGAAGAGAATTCCCTCGACTAGGACAGCGGTTAATGCTAATCGCCAATTCATTCCCATACCTAACACAACAGAGAAGGTAAATAGTGCGGCGGCACCAGTCGCCGATCCCAGAACAAAAGGATAGTTAGTTAGTAATCCAATTAGGAAGCTAGATACCGCAGCACAAAGGGCAAGTGCTACCAAAATTTGCTCAAATAAATCTCCAGCCTGCTGTAGAAATATCGCATTTCCTAAAATATGAGCATTCACCACCAGAATTGGAGCCGTGGTTATAAAGATAGTCAAGCCAGCTAGTAATTCTGTGCGGAAGTTCGTTCCCAACTGTTGAAACCGGAAGAATTGACTAATGCGATGGCTTCGCCCGCCGTAGACATCGCGCCAGGATGGGGGCTTGGAAAATGGGATTGCTTGTCTGTTCATAGAGCATTGAAGAGTTGGTGTAATGCCAAGCTACGGGAGATTGCGTACTTTACCACCGTAGGTATCGCAGTTTATGATCGAGAGTAAAATCTAAGCACGTTCTATTCTCGATCATAAAATTTTTAAAGATGGCTCATTAGTTTGCGCGCCGAGTTTGGGTTAGCGTTTACCAAAGACTTGCGTCCAGTAATGTTTGTATTGATATCGACCTGGATCATTCTCTAGATAATAATGACCAACGCCAATTTCTGTATAGTCTGAATTCAGAATATTGGCGCGGTGTCCTGGGCTATTCAGCCACTGTTCCACTACACCTTCTGGTGTAGGTCTGCCTGCCGCAATATTCTCTCCAACAAAGGAAGATGGATATCCTTGGTCTTTGGCACGTTTAACGGGATCGCCATGCTCGAAGAAATCGCCGTGTGCCATGTTTTGGGAATGTCCTTGTGCCGCTTTGAATAGTTGCTCATTCCATTGCAATGCTCTTAAACCATGTTTAGCACGTTCATTGTTTGTCAATGCAATAACTTGTTGTACAAGATCCATATCAAATTTTCCCCTTAATTTTCAATGATTTACTGAATGGAAACGTAGGAATTAGATGGTGCGTTAACGAGGTAACGCACCTAAGAAAGTTTAGCGATCGCACTTACTTACAAGTCTTGAAATCCAAAAGTGCTCCACAGGTCGGAAGCATTGAATTCAAGACCTACGCCGTCCGCTAGGTTCGCGGAGTGCAAATATCAACAGCCCCTAGTTGGATTTCCTATCTGGGTACGCATTCACAGCTCATGAAACCGGTGTTGGTACAGAAAGTGCCTTCCGGGCAAAAGTTACCCCCGCCACACCCAATCGGACAGAAGAACTGAGGCTTCACGCCGTTGGAACCGTCCAGAGGAATGGAACTCACTTTTCTGTTAATCGGTTGAGCTTGAATTGGAAGTTTCATGATTATTTCTCCATGCTTTAGTATTGAGTGTTCGTTCTGCGAGGTGCAACCGAGAAAATCTCTCCCTCACAGGTCAAGTCGTGTCTGATAACGGGCATACACAACCTGGATGAAGGTTACATTAGCTAACTTCCCCTCACTATGGCATTCACAAAAGTATTAGAGGCTGCGTTAACCAGATGTGTATTAGTATCTCGCTGAAGCGGCGATCCTGCGGATTTATCAAAATGGCGAACAGGCAGCAAAACAATCCTCACATGCCTCTCGACTTCTCCGGCACGGAATGGTGCAGTTACAGGGACGATTCCATCCAGAAGTAACTATATCCGTGCTGATAATTTTTGCGGTGCTAACTTTTCTCAAGATGGGTTGAGATTGCATTGGAAGTTTCATGATTGTTTCTCCTTGTTTTAGTATTGAGTGTTCCTTCTGCGAGGTGCAACCGAGAAAATCTTTCCCTCACAGGTCAAGTCGTGTCTAATAACAGGCAGGCACAGAAGGAGTGCTTTATCCTCGTGCCAGTTAGCTGGCAACAGACCAAGAGCGGACTCTACCGATAGAGACAGGAATCGCATCGCTCACATCCACTGTGAATCGATAAACTTTTCCGGCTCTGCGGCTGTCTTCTAGGTTAAAAAACTGAAGTTTCACATCGTAGCAGTTGGAATCGGGGCGACAGATAGGACTCTTCTCCACCGTAATAGTGTCCAGTCCAATATCGGCAGCCGTGCCAGTAGACATCACATCGGCAATCTGGAAAGCATTGGTCGCAGAGAAGTTTAACGCTCGTTCCTGGGGTGTGACACCTAGATTGCGGAATTCATAATAGATCCGCTCCAGATATTCTCGAATCTTATTGCTATAGTCTTCTTCTGAAGGACCTGCTGGATAAGCTTGTGTTAAATTCTCAATCAACGCAGCAACCGACCATCCGTACATCCCTCGAACTTCTGGGATGATGGCAGGAACGGTTTGACCCGAAAGTAGTTTCACGCTGCCCGCTATATATCCTGGAATTGAAACCCGCTCAATATTTTCGTCCCCTAGGAAGGATCGTAGTCGCTCGTAAGTAACATTGGCGTAGGGACCAGAAGGCACAATCGCATAAATGGGCGTAGCATCGAGATTCAGTGTCCAAATCAGCGATTGTGCTTCCCAAGGGTTTTGCTCTAGATAGTCCAGCAAATTAATCCCCGCAGGTATGGCTTGGGTAAAGGAATCTTGACGGGCTTGAGTACCGAAATCATAACCTAACTCTCCTAAAGCATAAACTAACTGAATTTGCTTGCTACCACTACAAGAAGCACACTCAGAAGGAGCTACTGAAGAATTTGCTTGGTTGCTAGCAGTAATCATCATCGGGGTTTCTTTCATTAGCATAGTTGTTAATTGATTTATTTCCGCAGCCTGAACACCGATCGGTGAAGACTGGGAAATCTCTTGTTTCAAATCAAATTCAATCACCTCACTCGGTTGCAGTTGTGCGATCGCATTGTCAGCTTCACTTGATTGGATCATGACTCCCCCTGATTTCTCGTTTGTCATTTGTTTAATTTCTCCTTTGGTAATTAGGGTATATGCCCCAGAAATATTCAGCGTTCCCACTAGACAGCGACGGCTATCTAAACCCTTTAGTTGGTTGCAAGACAAGGCACTTTGGAGGATGGCATCACGAATCGCATGGGGGTCAGGCTTTTCCTCTCGTTGCAGTTGAATACTGAGCAACAGCGCCACAATGCCCGACACAATGGGAGTAGCAAAGCTAGTACCAGTTTTTGTCGCAGTTTTTGCACCAGGGATAGCACCCAAAATGTTTTCACCGAGAGCGAGAATGCCTTGGTTTTGGTAAGCCTCACCCCAATTACTAAACCCAATGGGATTTCCTTGGGCATCCATTGCCCCCACTGCGAGTACCGACTCAAGAGCAGCCGGAAGATGAAGACAATCACAGCCATCGTTGCCCGCAGCAGCTACGATGAGAACGTTATTTTCCCGGCACAATCTAACCGCATTCGCCAGTAATCGATCAGATTCAGCCGATGCAGCCAATTGACCACCACTAATATTGATGACATTGGCTCCCTGCTCAACTGCTTGGGTAATCGCCCGTGCGAGGTCAATCTGGGAACAAGGGGCAAGCCCGTCTCTCCCATCACTAAAAACAGGTACAATTAAGCCTCGACAATTAGGTGCAATACCGCGAACAGGGCTGTCGTGTTGACCAAAGATAACGCTGGCAACATGAGTTCCATGCTGGGATGCAGAACCGCGATCAGCAACACTAGAAACCAAGGTTGGAAGCTGAGTCAGATTAGCTCCGTCGAAGCAGGGGTGAGATTGATCAACAGGTCCGTCAAGTACGGCGACACATATTTTAGAATCACCACCAAACTTCTCATAGGCAAAATTACTTATGTCAATCTCTGACATCATTGCGATTCCTTATTATTTTAGTGTTTGATAATCGAGGATATTTCGCAAAGCAAATCCAAACTACAGAGTTAGAAAACGCAAGGTGAGTGCTTGTTTGTTAATCTCTTCGCTCTTTCTTAATACTCATACTATTGTTTCTTAAAATTTTATACATCGACCTTTTCTGCATGTTTGTGTGCACTATTAAGCACTGGTTAGTGCAGGAATGCGATCGCACTATTGCAGAAAACTGTATATGCTATTGTTGTCATCTGTGCAATGTTTCCTTTAATTCCAAGTCCGACTTAGCAGGCAATAGCATTGAAGTAAATTTCAGTCAATGCATAAACATGCAAACAATTATGCGTTAACTCGCAAGACTTCATAATCAAAAAGTTGGCAAAATACAATACAACGAAAAGAAATAAGCACAAAGTTTAGCAAAAATGATGAAGGATGAAAACAGAAATGTTTACCCACGACGTACAGACCTGAACCGACCCCTATGTCTGGAATTTTCTCTAACCCGAAAATTAAAGGATAAGTGGCTAACAATTCCTTTAAGTCACACTAGAATCCCAAACATTTTCATTTAATCAGGAGATTTTTGTGGTTAGACAAAAACTAGTAATCAAAATGCTGGTTCCGCTTGCTTTAATGTTAGGAGGATGTAGTGGTAGTAGTTTAGACATAGAAGCTGCTAAAAATCTATCCAAAATAGGGCAAAAAGCAGATATAGCATTCGAGAAAATTGCTAATGACTTGTATCAATCTTGCCTTCGTACTGCGAATTATACTCCGTTGCAATCTTCAACTACTGAGGGAATTAACCAAGCTAGGGTCAATGCAGAAAAATCCTGTTCTGAGGATGAACAACGAGAACAAAGCTCACTTAATGGGGTAAACCGTAAAACCAACTCAAAAGAAGCTAGTTTAGCGTTAAATAATGGCAATTTAATAATTATAAGTTATTTAACAGCTTTGGGGCAGTTAGCCTCTGATGATTTAATTAACTACGACCCCGAACTAAATTCTATTCAAGACTCACTTGTAGAAATACCCGGAATTCAAACCGATGTAGTTGATGCGGGAACAGCGATTGCTAGATTCCTTTTTAGAGTGTTTTCTGAGCAAGAACGACGTTCCACTTTAAAAGATGCTGTTTTAGAAAATGATCGGAGTTTAAGATTTTATATTGATGGCTTCTCCGAAGGAATTATTAAAGGCTATATCAATGGAGCTTTAGAGACTGAGGAAATCGCAGTTGATAACTACTACAGACAATATTTAGGAAATCTTATCAACACAGTCAATAGTTCTAATGTAGAAGGAATTGGTGTGGTTCTCAGAGATAAGACAATTGTCGAGCTAGATCGAGAATGGAAAAATACCAGATTAGAAATTGTGGAAAAGCAAAAAATAGCAGAGGAATATATCGAGATTTTAAAAAGAATTGCTAAAGACCACCATGAAATTAAGGAAATTTATCAAAAAGATAAAAATCCTTCATCAACAGAAATTAGACAAAAAGTGAAAACTTATGTCAAAGACGTAGATGAGCTAGTCCAGCGTTCTAACAAATTTTTTAAACATAATGTCAAGTCAAAATCAAAATAAAGTTATGAGCAAAGAACTAACCCCAGATGACTTACAGCAACAAGCTGAAAACTATCGTAAAGTTGTTAAAGCTAGTATGGATAGACGGGACACTTTGAAAGCAAAAATCAAGGATTTTAAACAACAAAAAGTCTCTGGAGCAAAAATTAAAGGTTTAGAGGATGAAATTCGTTTATTGGATAGCCAAACGCAAGATTTATTGAGTAAAGCCTATGATTTGGATGCATTAGGAATTATGAGTATAATGACTAATCTAGAAAATGCTAAAGAACAAATAAAAGCAACCACTGATAAAGTTTTAAAAGCTATTCAAAAATTTAATGACATGAAAGAACTTCTTCGGGTTCTCTCTCTTTTTGTTCGCTTGGGTGCGGCTATTGTAAATACAGTTGCAACAGGGGGTGCTCCAGCTGATCAAATTGCTACACTTGTAAGCGAAGTTGACAATTTAACCTTCAATCTTTAAGCAGCATCTTAGAACCTGTTCAGTGGCGATCGCGGGAATATTTCCTTTAATTACAAGCCCGACTCAAGAGCGATCGCCCATCGGATAACTTGTATAATCCTTGTGCTTCAATGATGGGGTCGCCTTTTTTCCAAGGACGTGATATTGGTTCAACATTACGCACACCGCCAGTTGTATAGGTAGAAATTAATATGTCTCCCGGACTATTGTGTAAAGCACCAGAACCTGTAATGGTAAATGAGTTTTCTTGTCGCTTGGTGCTGCGTGCAATGCAACTATTGGCAATCAGTGCGTTGGTGTCGATCGCGTTCGGGGATAATTGGGTGAAGCTGTTTTGAAGCGAACTGTTATCGGGTTGATTGAGATTGATTACACCCGAAATGCCTTGTTCCGAAGTGGCAGTAATATCACTTCTATCGGTTGGTTTGGAACGGGACTCGATACCGAAGATACCTTGGGCGTTAATTTGGATGTTTCCACCTTTTCCAGTGAAGGCATTGGCGCTAATATCGCTATTTTCGTTGGGAATCGCCACGATAAACTTACCATCAAAGTTGATATTGCCACCATCTCCCCCTGCCTGAGCCGTTCCAGCCGTGGTAGAAATAAAGCTATCCTGCCGCAATAGCAAGATGTCACCTACTTTCAGCGTTATATTCCCACCCTGACTGGCTGTTGTGACAGCATCGATTCGTGATTGATTGCTTAAAATGATTGAACCTGCCCGTACTGTGATATTACCTGCATTTCCCAAACCTTGGCTTTTTGCGCTAATTCGACTAGTATCCTCAACCACCAACCTACCCGTGTTGATTGTGATGTTACCTGCATCTCCGGGGCTTTGAGTGTTTGTGAAAATAAATCCTTCTCTGCTCAACTCTACAGAATCAGAGGCATTAATCGTTAGATTACCAGCTTTTCCTGATACTGGGAAAACCTTTCCATCCTCAGAAGCAATCAGCGATTGGGCGGATACAACTCCTTGATTGTTAATGATCAGCTTGTTTGTATTGATAATGAGATTTCCTGCTTGTCCGAAATTACCTGTAAAACTAGCTAAGGCACTAGAACTTTCAGGATTTTTATCTATACTTATTATCTCGACAATATCAGACGCATTCACACTCAACTGACCTGCTGAACCGTTACCAAGCGTCCCAGATAAGATTTGTGCCCCATCTCGAATACTTAATCTTTTAGTCTCGATTGTCAGATCGCCAGCCTGTCCATCCCCAAAACTCAAAGTCGATATATTCCCAAATGGGACGATTCCAATCACTTCCAAAGACTCAGAGGCATTCACGGTTAAGCCAGTTCCGGATTTTGCTCCTTGGGTAGAAGCCGCAATTTGGGAGCCGCCGTTGATGAAAACATTTCTGCCCCAAATCTGGATCGAACCACCCCCTTCACCGCTGGTATTGACTGTCGCGCCATTAGTTAGAGAAATATCGGCTCGATTGAGCGTGGTGGGAAAAATCAAGCGCAAATTGTTGTCATTGAAAGCCAAGTCTACTTTACCTTGATCTGCCACTGCTCCCAAATCCACCTGCCCCCCAGCCGCATTTACACCACCCCCGGCAAAATTTATCTCACCTCCTAACAGGATCAAACTCTTGCCATCTGCCACTTGTAGCCCTTGTGTACCCGATTCTTCTAATGGGGTAGTGGAACGGTTGACAATCGGTGCAGCAGCAACTTGATTGAACAAAAAAGCAGATGGATTAACCGTTAATAAAGGCGGGGAATCAGGGACAGAACTACTATAGAAGCCTCGATCGCCAAACTGAATCGCAGTTGCTGTTGTTGCGACAAATGAGCCTTTAACATCGAGGCGAGAATTTTCTCCAAAGATGATCCCATTTGGGTTGAGGAGAAATAAATTGGCAGTGCCACCTGATACACCTAATGTTCCTGCGATGTTGGAAGAACTGCCGCCAGTCACTCGACTGATAATGTTTGTAATGTCGATTGGGTTTTGAAAGTAGAGGCTTTGCCCTTCAGTAATGTTGAAGTCGCTGAAGCTATGAAACAGATTAGTGCCGCGAATTGCTCCACCCTCAATTTGCAGACTATTATTAGTGTTAGAAGTAACTACGGACTTTTCAACGCCCAACGTATTGTCAGGCATTACTTGGGCACAGATCCGGTGTTCAAAAATAAGAATGACACCTGCGATCGCTACAGAGCTAAGTAGTCTCTGGCTCCAGACTTTGCTGATAAGTAGTAGCACAAAAGTAATGGTGTATTTTAATATTCTCAGATTTTTTGATCAAATTTTTAAAACTGTAAGCTCTGATGCTAGTGACGATATAGATTTAATTTTGTATAACCACTTATTCCTTTGAAGTATAGATTGCTTTGAGTGAGCGGATCTATGCTTCAAAGAAATTGCAGAATCGTCAGAGTAAGAAGCTTAAATTATCCTGGTAAAACTCACGAGTTAGAACATTCAAGAGTATTTCTATCGTTTTGGGAAACCCATTGACAAACAATTGGCTTTCTAGGAGCAGTTGGGGCTGGATTGATGAATATCTGAAGTTTAAATGTCCCATTTGTTTGCTTGGCGGCTTCACTTAAATTTCTTAAAACCTTAGACAACTCGGATTGAACATCTTTACATAACTGTTCTGCCTTCTCAACATCTAACCCTACGCCCCCTTCAGGTAGTGATATTCTATAACCCGTTCCGCACTTCATGACACCGTTGACAAAGCAGCAAGTGCAACCAAATGTGGCAGAAGAAAAAGGTGATTCTACCTCAATTTCTAAAGTTATTGATGTCGATACATTATATCTCTGAAGCAATTTAGCTAGGTCAGGCAGAATTTTTGAGAATCCGGACTCGAACTCAGAAATCACCGATGTTGCTGTTGCGTTTTGATAATCCATATTTTTCTCCTGTGGATAAGATGCATCTAAATAATGAAATTACATTCGGAGTTTGACACAGAACTTGTTTGAGATGAAGATGAGAATGTAAACCAGATCGACTCAATTCTCAAAGCGAAGCGGTGGTTAGCAAGGTGCTAAATTTTGAGCGATTATTGATTTATTTTACTCAAGATTATTCGTTAGTCAAATCATATCATTATATATCTATTGCAATGTGAACACATTGATAAGTATTTAAAAGGAGGTAATTGGAACATAAATCAGGATATTTTATCTAAAGTAATAATTTTTAAACTGAGTTTTTGACATTTATATTTTTGATGTATAAATAATTTATCTTGGATCAAATAAAAATTCATGATATTTCTTATGCTTCTGTTTTTTTGGGGTTATGAAATCCCCTAGTTAGGCTATTATGCAAGAAATACCAGTATATAGTTTTCTTTTGTATACAAGATTAAGAATAACTTTTATACGAGGATGTTTCGGTATTAAAATGAAAAATAGAAATTATTGCAAAATATTAATTTATTTTCTGCAGCAGAACCAAATATGTATGAAATTGAGAACCATTTATAAGCGGATAATTTATTTTTCGAGTCATCAATCCCAAAAACTCAATAGTCATCAAGTAATTAAATTATTATTTTCCCTAACTCTTATAATTTGTTTATTATTTGGACAGGTTGTAACGGCACAACCTTCAAATACAAATGTACTAGTAAAGCAAGGAATCAAAGACTATAATGCTGGCAATTTTTCCAATGCTATAAAAAATTGGCGAGAAGCACTAAATTACTATAAAAATAATCCATCAGCTAGGGCAGTGGTGAATGAAAATTTGGCACGCGCTTACCAACAAGTAGGAGAAAATAAAGATGCGATCGCATCCCTAGAAAAAGCCATGCGTGACTATGGTAAGGTGGAAAATATCCAGCAAGTTGGACGGATGAAGTCGGAACTGGCACAGGTTTATAGCAATTTGGGACAACCTCGGCAAGCGATCGCGCTTTTGTGTGGTCAAATAGTAGAGAAGTCGAAAATTCCAGCCAGTCAGGAAATAAAATGTACTCCAGACAGTGCTGAACAAATTGCCATCAAATATAATGACAAACGTGGTCAGGTTGCAGCTTTGGGGATTCTTGGTGAAGCATATCGCTTAATTGGCAGTTACGACCAAGCAATTAAATATTTAGACGCAGCACAACAAGTTAGTCCAGAATATCAATTTTTGGTCTTCAATAGTTTGGGTAATGCTTACAAAAGTCGTGGACAATTGCGAGAGTTACAAGCTGATTCTGCAAAGAAGGCTGGTATTTCTAGTAAAGAAAAAGAATTGACACAAAAATTTCTCGATGACTATCAAAGAGCTTACCAATATTTTAAAAATAGTATAAAATTCGCCCGCAACGAAAAACAACCTTTAGCCGAGATGCGGGGATTATTAAATTTACTTCAGTTGGCTTCCCAGACAAATAAGAGCAAATTTATTCCTGATGAGGAGTTTACAAAAACTCTTGAGGATGCTTTAAAAGTTGTCGAAAGTTTACCCAATTCAGCCACAAAAGTCTATGGGGAAATTGATTTAGCATATTTGCAGCGCGATGGGAAAAGAACTTCACCTTTTACTTACTGTCCAACTCAGCTTGTATTATCTGGTGATAATAAAGCATTAAATTTGCTAGAAAATTCAGTGTTAATAAGTAAACAAATCCAAGATAATCGCCTAATTTCATATGCTAACGGTGCTTTGGGACATTTCTGGGAATGTCATCAAGAGAATGAAAAAGCATTAAAATATACTCAGTCTGCAATCATCGCCGCAGACATAAACTTGAGTGCAAAAGATAGCTTGTATTTGTGGGAATGGCAAGCAGGCAGGATTTTGGACAAACAGGATCGAAAGCAAGAAGCGATGCCTGCGGCGAGCGAAGCTATCGCATCCTATCAGCGAGCCTTTGATATCTTGGAAAATATCCGGCAGGATATTTTGACTGCGGAACGGGATGTACAGTTTGACTTCCGGGATGTAGTTAAGCCACTATACCGGACATTGGCACAGTCGCGCTTAGATTTGCTGGGAGTTGGGGCAATTGTAGATGAGAGACGTGTGAAGGAACTATCGAAAGTCGTTAACACCATCGATGCGTTGAAGCTGGCAGAATTACAGAATTATTTTGGCAATGATTGCATATTGAGTGGGTTGAATCCCAAACTGGTGGGGGAACTCCTGAAAGAGAATAGTGCAGCGTTTCAGAATACTGGGTTTTTGAGTTCCATCATTTTAGATGGCAAAACCGGGATATTATTACAGTTACCCAATCAAGCAACCAAATTTAAGTGGATTGAAGACCCCAACCAACAGGGTACAACTAAAATAGTTAGTAATGAAATCCTGGAGAAAAAAATTACCGAGTTTCGCAAAGGACTAGTTAGCAAAGAAGAAATTAATTACGATACAACAATTGCCGCACAGCTTTATGACTGGATAATTCGTCCTTTTGCTGAAGATATCAAATTACAGAAAGTCAAAACCCTGGTATTTATTCAAGATGGGTTCTTGCGTAGCGTACCAATGGCAGCACTTTATGATAGCCAACAGAAGAAATATTTAATCGAAACCTACGCAGTTGCCACAACCCCCAGTTTACGACTTACCAAACCTAATTTAGGTAATGGGAATACACAAAAAGCATTAATTGTGGGTTTAACAAAAAAAGCCACAATCGACGGCAAGACTTTCGATGCACTTTCTGCTGTTCCCGATGAAGTAAAGACAGTTGGAAGGATATTCCCCAATCATACCCGCCTAATGGACGATAACTTTATTCCCGAAAGCTTTCAGAAAACACTGGAGAAAACCACATATTCGATTGTTCACATAGCTAGTCACGCTCAATTTGGTATCATTCCTGAAGACACCTTCATTGTCACAGGGAAAAACCAAAAACTTACCATCAACCAATTAGAAGCATCTCTGCGAAACCTCAACAACAAATCAGATAGTGTCGAACTTCTCGCACTGACAGCTTGCGAAACCGCAGTTGGTGATGATCGTGCCACACTAGGATTAGCTGGAATTGCATTGCAAGCTGGAGTTAAAAGCGCGATCGCATCTTTGTGGAATGTCACCGATGAATCTACGTCTGAGATAATCAAAACATTCTACACCAACTATCGCAAGAACGGCATGACTATTGCCCAGGCTTTGCAAACAGCCCAAATTAGAATGATTCAGGCGAAAAAATTACCATCATCTGAAGGTATAAATATTAAGTATGATCATCCTGCATATTGGGCACCAATAATTTCCATCGGTAATTGGCTTTAAATATATTTAACTATACCAAAAACGGCTAGAAATTAAACTTCTTACAAACTTTAACGGAGGCAGAAGCTCAGTTAAGTTTGCGTTTGTCTAATCGCTATATGCTTTGATTATTAACGTTTTAGCTAATCGCTATAGGCGCAGCCTTCTCTTAGAGTATAGCTAATAGCTAACCACTCGCAGTATAGCTCAAGGCTAATATATTTAACTATACAAAAGATATTATTATTCAATAATTCCAATCAATATTTGCATTAAAATATCTAAATCATCAGGTACACGATACAAAGTAATGTCTTGAGTAATCCGAAGATGTTGTTGTTCTAATAAACCAAAACGCCAAGTATCACCTACTGTGACTGCACCATAAAGAATATCTTGTTCTTCTGCTATTGCCAAAGCGATTAACTCTGCTGATAGTTGAGTAAAACCTCTTGACAAATCGTCGTTTTTAGCCTCAACCACTAGAAAATTTTTATCTCTTTCATTTGCATTAACGTTTCGTAGTAAATAATCTAAATTACCTTTGAGTCGAGAATTTATCTGGAGAGGATATTCTAAACGCATTTGACACTTACAAAAACGTGCTAGTTCCGCAAGTACCGGTGCTACCATAATTTCTCGACGTGCAGTTTCACTCGATAAAGTTACCAGTGGTAATAATTCCTCGATTTGCTGACGTAATTCAGGTAAACGTTGTGGTACACGTTGAGAAGAGGGTAATGTCATACGGGTACGTAAGAAGCTGTAACCTAATTCAGCTAAAATGTCTTCTGTTTCATACGGTAACTCAAAGTAAGAACGAAAAGTGTACGTCTGTCCTTCTTGCAAAATTTTTGGTTTAGACATAATAAATCTGACATACAGCTAATAAGAAAGCATCTTAACTCTTTTACGCAGTTAAGCGAACCTAGTCTAATTATAAGTACGTTGATTCGTTTGTTTCTATTTCCTCTCAGTTTTCGCTCGCAATTTTCTGGAGATGTTCAATTCGTTGCTGAATATTTTTTAGATCTATGTTGCTGTCACTACCAGTTGATATTTCTGACTGTGCAAGTTGTTGAACTAAAGTTGTCCCAATTTCTCCCAGTTTAGCATTATCGGTTGCTTTCAATGCTTCTTCCATTGCTTCATACCACAGTTCATTTTCAGCATAATAATTGACCCTTTCGGAAATAGTAGTAAACTGGCTTTTGGGGAGTGATTGAGGTTGGATGACGGTAAATTCTGCTTGGTTAAGAATTGTGTCATTGTTGCAATCAATGGCGATTTGCCATAAATAGGTTTTACCTACTGTGAGTTCAGGGTACTTGAGGGGAAGTTTTAGCTGATTAATCCCAACTATCGTGGGTATTTCTTGAACTTTGCCAAGTTGTTTCACGCTTTTTGCAGAATTAAATTCAAACAGTCGGAATCGCACATTTTGAGAACTTGACATATACCAAGCAAACGTTGGACGTGCAGAGGCAGTTTTACCGACAAATGTCTGAGGTGCAAGTTGCGTTAGGGGGATACCGCTACTTGAACATCCACGGGAACCACCCGCACTAGTATTGCCGCTAGCTGGTTTGCGATCGCGTGGTTTAAATTCGGCAGATGCAGGGAATGTAGTCATCAAGAAAAGCACTCCTACAACTAAGCTTGTAAATCTATGGCTATTGCGCCAAAATCGAAAAGGTTGATGTCTCATGGTGCTGTTGTTGATTATGTAATTATCTATAACTTTTACTTTCCGTCACCTGTGTTGAAATATACTAAATACTGGAGAAAATTTACGTTTAAAATCGCTAAGAGATTAGCAAATAAAATGTTATTTGCCCAGGTAAAAGTCCAGCAATCAGCCGTGTTTAGTGTAATCATTCATAAGAATTTGAACTTTAGACAAATTGTTATGAATCAAACATTGATAAAACTGTGATTGTACAAAATACGTACTTGTTTTATTGCATGAAAATAAAGTGGGCTAATTTTCTTAGATATTATTCTATAGGTCGTGGCAAAATCAATTTATGCACTTGCCTTAGATAATACACAAATATAAATCACACATACCAATACAAAAATTCATCAGTAGCCATCATCAACTTACACCAGGACGGATGAAAATGGAAGATAAGAGAGACCTGTTGCCTGTGAAACGACGAGGAACATCCTCTGACTTTCCTGCGGATATGAACGTGAATGTATCTATTTTGATAGCCATCAAACTTTTATTTGCAAGTTAGATTAGCTCAGATAAACTTAATTATGTAATGAAATGTAAACAACTTAAAACTTTTTTATAGGTATCCAACTAAGTTCGCATATAGTCCCACGAGGAGAAAGTGATTCCCGTCGAAATTCTCCTTCTAATTGTCTGGCAAGAATTTTAGAATTTTTTGTACCTTTATTTTCTTGCTTTGATTTAATTCCTGAACCGTTATCTTTTACCGATAGCTTATATATATTCCCAATAAAAATACCAGATGCTTGAACTCGCTTGACTCCTTGAGCATGTTTACCAACATTACACAAAGCTTCCTCCAGAAATAGGCAGATTCTCCGCTTACATTCTTTACTCAAATACTTATCATCAATCGGGTCAAAATTACGAATTTTAACTTTTAATGCTTGAAAGTTTTCAAAGTCTTGACGTTCCAAAGTGCTTGAATAAACTTCATATAATAAATCGTGAAGTGGTCGATTTAATTCAAGGATTAATCCACTACCTAAACGCAAACTCTCTTCTTCAGTTAGTGCTTCAAGTTTGAGAAATTCGCCAATTTCTCGAATTTCTCGATTTAGTTTTTCAAATTGCCCAACTAGCTGTTCGTAAGGAATATCTTGGGCACGTAGATGCTGTAATCCATAGGCAAGGGTTTGCAAAGGACCATTATGTATAATTGTAAAAGTATTTTGAATTGTATTTTGACGTTCGTTAATTTGCGATCGCAAGAATCGATCGTGCTGGTAAAATGCAAAAGCACTCAAGCCAACCCCATTCATCGCTAATATCACGAAACTCGGTGCAATAGGAATCCATATACCCCACACCCACAGCATTACATAACCGCAGCTAAACAGAAAAAATCCGGCTGTACCAACACTAAGTATATTTTTCCACACAGATTGGGTTATTCGTCCAATTATAATCGGTAGAAAACCCCAAATAAATATCCATATATACTCTTGCATATCTCCCCAACTGTTCAACATTGGACGATTATCGATGACATTACTCAGAATTTGACTGATGACATGAGCATGATATTCAATGCCATAAATTTGACCGCTTAATTTTAAGTTCGGCAACGAAGATGTATAAAAAACATCCCCGGTACTCATATTGCGGTTGCCAACTAAGACAATGCGATCGCGTAACAATTTCGCATCAACTTTCTCGTTGAGAACATCTCGTAGCGACACAGTGCGAAAAGCCTGAGAATTGTTACGGAAGTTCATCATAATTGAGACTCCCCCATCATCAACGTTCACGTATCCACCAAAATTTTTGGTGATGCGGGGTAATTCGACCCCACCAAACATTATTGTATTGGGGTCATTTTTACCTGTGGCGATGGTAATTGCATTGTTTTTAAAGTATTTAATAACTAACCGTAGCGCTAGAGAATATTTATCTTGACTAACATTGTGAGGATTAGGTGTGTACAACAAATAACGTCGATTTTTGCTATCCCCATCATTAGGTAAATCAACAAATCCGATTTGTTCAGGTGGTAAACTTCGAGGTGGGGGAGTTTCTCCCGGTGGTAAGATTTTTTCAATCCCAATAATATTGGTATTTTCCTGAAACAACCGCGTGAGTTCTTTGCTCCCAGGTTCCACAGGAACATTTTTAAAAATATCTAATCCAATTGCTAACGGTTGATAGGTTTCTAACTTAGTTAGTAACTGGGCAATTTTTTCATCTGGAACTGGGTATTGTCCCACCCATTGAATATCCTTTTCATCGATACCCACAATTACGACACGTTCATCGAGTTTTTCCACCGGACGCAGACGTAACATAGTATCGAGGAGCATCGATTCTAAAGATTGCATTCCTCCAATAGCACGGATCAACATCACCACAACCAACACCATTATCCCTGGAGGTGCAGCCTGTGACCATAACCCCAACTCTTGGTGAATGCGATTCCATATTCTCCTTCCCATCTTGATCCCGAATTAATAATCCTGCATCTTAATCAAGTAAACCTTCTTCACGGGAACGAATTTCGGTTTGGATTCGCATATTCTTACCGCTTTCCTTACAGTCTTCTGGGTATACTCCCAACACATCCTGAATTTTTGTCCAGTAAGTACGTACTGCTCGTTCAGACTTGTACATCCTATCGGCGATCGCTTTATCTGTCAAACTCTCTTCAAAAGCCAAGCGCAACACCTCCAACCATTCGGGTTTAAGTTCAATCCCCGTTTTGATGTCTTTCGTGTGAGTACCACCTTGAAGCGCTAAATTAACCCGCATCAACATTTCCATTTCGGGCAATCCTTTATCTGCGATCGCAAACCCTGCTAGATGGTTGTCAATCTCGTGTTTAATCCGGATTAACGCCTTCACATAGCTAGTTTGTACCATGAAATTGCGATCGGGATATTCTTTGAGTAAAGTTTGCAAAAGCTTAATTCCGGTATCAATTTCTGCTATTTGCTCTTGATCATGGGGAATCGACAAATCCAGTATGATTAGGTCAAATGCTTGAGATTGAAGTAAAGTCAGTGTCTCTTTAGCTGTCTGAGCCTTCAGTATATTGGCTTCTGGATGCTGTCTAATTAATATATCCAGGGTTCCAGTCAAAATTAATTGATGGTCATCGACAACCAAAATATCGAGTTTTTTTTTCACTGCTAAATGCCCATAAATTTTATGTTTTTCTAACTTTACTACTGCCATAATATTCTTCCCTTGTTAAGTAAGGTGAAGTTTTTAAATGTAGGAATATAAATATTGAAGTATTTACTGATTCTAATTGGAGATCGATTTTTCAACTATGCACAAAAGTGCAAATCTGAACCGGTGATTTTGTACTATTTTTACAGAGAATGGTTGGAAAGTACAACGTAAGGTGATGCCTGCGGGCGACGTAGCGATCGCACTTCTCAAGCAAGCATAGTAGATTCGATGACAAGCGATCGCACAACCAGATTCATGCTTGCATTTGAGTCACCTGTAGTTTGTTTCTTCGTTTGCTAGCAGGGAAGTCTATTAAATTCCTCTTCCTTGCTCAAAATCGGAATGTAGCTCTGACAACTCCCGTATAAATTGTGTCATTATTGCTATTGTGTTCAGGATTAAAGATCACAATTAAACCCGGTGTAATTGACAGGCTAGAATTAACTTGATATCGATATAACGCTTCTACATGGAAAGATGTATCACTATCTTCGCGGCGATTGGTAGTAGGAGTCAACACAACAGGACCAAAATCATTACTTGTCACTTTCGGCGGCTGACCAAAAATAATCCCACCTAAATTACCTTTCTTACCCAAGTCTGGAAAAGCTAAAGTTACAGCCCAATTCCAAATATCTGCTTGATCACCCTTATTAACTACGTTTGTTGTGGGATTGCTACCAGAACTAGTTTGAGCTTTAGCTTGGGTATATCCAGTCCAACCCGAAATAACAAATTTCGGATTAAAACGATAACTAGCTTCTAAACCATATTGATTACTGGAAGTTGCAATAGTTGAACCAAAGGGAGTATTAGCAAAAGCACTACCATAGCTTCCCGAAACTGTGACATCTCCAGCACCACCGCTCAAATATGAATGTCCATATGTTAGAGCCAAAGTTGCATCTTTGTTGGGTTGGATTGCTAACTGTACCAAAGTCGCATAACTACCATCAAATAAACCTCTACCAGGATTCGGATCGCTTCCTCTACGAGCAAGATAACCAGCAGATAGAGTAATTGCATCGCTAAATTTGAAGTTAGCACTAACCCCAGAACCTGTATTGCTAGCTGAACTTGTATTACTTACCCGATAGATAGGAGAGAAACGACCAAAACGTGAAAGCGAACCAACAGGAGTGGATGATAGTAAAGGATTGACGGTATTGAAGTTATCATAAAACTCGCCGCCGATAGCATCAACAATGACGTTGAGTTGATCGCTCACTGGAAAGCGGTAGTACAACTTGCCCATTACGATATTATTGTCATTGTTGGCATCCCATGACGTGCGGGTCATGTTTGTACCTGTAACTACCCCACTGAAAGAATTGGTGTTGTTGGCTTCTAAACGAGCAAACAATTGATCTTTCCCTGTGAAGCTAGTAACTAAGTTTAGGCGAACGCGATCGCTTAAAACTACGTTGTCTTGTAATTTGGAACCAGCAGATCCAAAAGCTGCTGTTTTCCTTGTATTTCTCACCGTTTCATTGGGTGCAGCATCTATATTTCGCCATTGATCTGAATTTAGCGCTCTATCTTCACCAAACACTCCTCCAAGGCTAACAATAACTTCAGCGTTTAGGAGTTATGTAAAAATAAGTTGCGTAACTTCAAGATAGCAAACAAGTGGTTGCCAATAAATTTTATGCTGGATTATGTCAACAGTAAGACAGTATAAAAATCATGCGCAAACAGGGTGCAGTAATCAATATTAGAGAAAAATACAGAGAAATAAGCCCTTACTTAAATGAACGAACACGTAGGATTTGGGCAGGAACAGAGGCTTTGGGGTTAGGATATGGGGGAATTACAGCAGTATCAGAGGCAACAGGTTTAAGTCAAAATACCATTCGCTCAGGCATAGAAGAATTACTTTTGTCGAGTGAAAATCCGACGCAAACGGCAAGGATACGCAGTCGTGGTGGTGGACGTAAAAAATTGACGATGGCAGATAAAACTTTAAAGCAAGATTTAGACTCTTTGGTAGAACCAACAAGCCGTGGAGACCCAGAATCACCCCTGCGTTGGAGTTGTAAGAGTTTAGCAAAACTAGCTTCAGAGTTAAAAAACATGGGACATAAGGTATGCAGCAAAACTGTTTCAACCTTACTTAAAAGTATGGGCTATAGCTTACAAGGAAATCGCAAAACTCAGGAAGGCAAACATAACCCTGACAGAGACCAGCAATTTGTTCACATTAATAGAACTGTACGACAGTTCCAAAATCAGAAACATCCAGTAATTTCAGTGGACACAAAGAAGAAAGAATTAATCGGTAACTATAAAAATTCTGGCGTGGAGTGGGAACCTTCTTCGTCACCCACTCAAGTCAAAGTTCACGACTTTGTTGACCCGGAGTTAGGCAAAGCAATACCTTACGGCGTATACGATTTACAACATAATCAAGCTTGGGTAAGTGTAGGTATTGACCACGACACAGCATCGTTTGCAGTCGAGACAATACGGAATTGGTGGTTCAATATGGGAAAACCATTATATCCAGATAGTCAGCATCTTCTGATTACAGCCGATTGCGGAGGTAGTAATAGCTACCGTAGCCGCCTCTGGAAACTGAAATTACAAGAGTTTGCGGAGCAAACAGGATTAACTGTTCACGTTTGCCATTTTCCACCTGGAACTAGCAAATGGAATCGAATCGAGCATCGATTATTCTGCCATATTTCTCAAAACTGGCGAGGACGACCCTTGGATAGCTTAATGGTGATTGTAAGCTTGATTGGTAATACAAGTACAAAACATGGCTTAACAGTTCACGCACAAGTAGACCCAAATCAGTATCAAATAGGTATTAAAGTATCCGATGAAGACTTCAATGCTATTGCCATCACAAAAGATACTTTTCATGGTGAATGGAACTATCAAATTAGCCCTAGAAATTCAACGTAGTTTATCAATTTATTTTTACACGACTCCTTAACTTGGTAGTGATGGAAAATTCTTCACTTTCGAGAACTGCTGTATGTGCTTCCAGAGGGTCGATTCTTCCTCGCAGTTCAACTAATCCATCGGCAAATTCTTCTGACAGTTTTTGTAGTTCTATGAGGTCTTCTTTCCTAACTATATCAGCCGTACCCGTGGCAATTAGTTCGTTTACCCGGTTTAAACATGCATTCAAACCCGCAGCAAATTCATAACGAGTTAATGCTCGGTTGCCTTTGAAAGTGCCGTTTGGATACCCTGTAATACACCCATAGCGTTCAACCAAGGATTGTAGAGCTTGAAACGCCCAATCTGTGGGTTGTACATCTGATAGTTGGGATACCGATGTCACTTGTGACATTGATGATTTTGGGTCTTTCGTACTGTTATCAATCCCAAGTTGTGAGACGGGGATTACCTCGCTAACTGTGGGTTTGGAACTGTTACCGCTGTAGTCTCTAATTTGCTGGAGTTGTTCGGATACATTTCCCTGGGGAGCGACATCAACATCTTTATCCGACTGCAACTGTGGCAGTTGAGTTTTTGATTCTGCTATTGGATTCGCAAATGCAGCACCAGCAGAAATCAAGCTTGCTACAAACACTATCGGCGTAATCCACAAGGAATTTCGGAGAATACTAGACATTTACCTCACACCTCAACCTATTTCAAATAACACCAACTTCATTGGTAATACATCTTACTACCAACTTGTTTGGTAGTATAGTATCAGTAATTACCGAGTATATAAATTTTAAGCGTCCATAATCTAGTTACAGGCTGAGATTAAAAGCCGCAAGAATCTAAGACACCTGAGTTCGGGTTAAGCCAGAAACTAAAAAGCTTATTCTGTAAGGATTGAGCAAAACTCTAAGTGATATAAGAAGCGATTAAAGTGGAATCATTTTGTCAACAAGGCTTACAAATGAGGCTAATATCAACAATATGGCTTATTGAGAATAGATTAAAACAGAGCTTCAGACGGAACAATGAGAAATCAAGGGTTTTGAGGATTTCTTATCCCGAACTCAGGTTAAGACATAAACATTACCAATTTAGTTGGTAGGTTGGTTAAAAGTTGGTATTATAATATCAAGTATCAGAAACACCTTGCCGTTGTACGGGGAGGCTTCCTCTGACTCGGTTAATTCTAGGACAAAATCCTCTCATAAGCAGGCAATGATGAACAGAAGACGATTTTTTGCTTTCGTTGGTTTGACGGTTGCGAGTTTATTGCTGGCAATTGGTTTACCCTTACGATCTGTGTCAACCTCGAATTTAGTAGCACAGTCAAATGGTAGTTTGTTGGTATCTACTGCCGCTAGCTTAAAGGAAGTAATGGAGGAAATAAAAACTAACTACCAACAAAGTAAGCCTGGAGTCACCATCAATTATAATTTTGGTGCTTCTGGTTCCTTGTTGCAACAAATTCAGCAAGGTGCTCCGGCTGACATTTTTATCTCTGCGGGTAAAAAGCAGGTAGATACCTTGGAACAGTCAGGTAAACTGGTTGCTGGCACTCGCAGCATTTTAGCAAAAAACCGCCTAGTATTGATTGTCCCTAAGAGTGCAGTTGGTGTAACTAGTTTTTTCAACTTGACTGGAAATAGTATCAGGAAAATTGCGATTGGTGAACCCAGGAGTGTACCTGCTGGACAGTACGCAGAGCAAGTTTTGAAGAAGTTGGGTATTTTCGAGAAAGTGAAGACAAAGTTTGTCTACGCGAATAATGTGCGTCAAGTTTTAGCTGCGGTAGAAAGTGGAAATGCTGATGCGGGTTTGGTTTATCGAACCGATGCCAAAATTTCTAACAAGGTAAAAACTGTTGTTGCGGCAGATGAGAAATATCATTCACCAATTGTATATCCAATGGGGGTATTGAAGCAGAGTAAAAATGTGGCTGCTGCGACAGATTTTGTTAAGTATTTATCTAGTGAACAGGCTAAAATTACCCTCAAAAAATACGGATTTATTTTGCCTTAATAATATTTGATATCGGCTTGTATTTCTACAAAAAACTTTAGTTGGTTATCATCCTGTAGGGATTTAGAATGTTCCAATCAATATAATGCTCCAAAACCATTCCCGCTATACGGAAGTACACCCCGTTAGCGGGGTGTACTGGATTTTACTCTATCTACTTACCCGTGCTGGTTCAACCGACTCATCCCAAGAGCTATCGTAGCCAGTGTAAGTAACTTTGTAACTGTTTTTACCTACATTTAGAATTTTCCCTGGGTACCATTTCCCTTTCCAAAAAATTCTCACTGAATCTCCAGTTTTGAATGATGCCCGAAAGCGTCTAGCTTCAACCCACTCATTCCAAGAGCTATCGTAGCCTTCGTAGGTCACATAACACTTATTATTTTTCACATTGAGTACCTCTGCGGGATACCATTTCCCTTTCCAGAGCACTTCGGCTTTTTGCCCTACAGAGCAAGGAGAAGAAACTGCAAAAGCACTAGGAATATCTATTCCTACACAAGTTGCCATGAAAGTAGCTGCGAAAATTAATTTTTTTATCTTCATTCTTTTTTTAAACGAGTAAATCCCAATTGATATCGTGAGTTTTTTACAGTTTGATACCTATAAAAATGGATGTAATTTATCCAACTCATCTATCTCATTTTTATCTTGAGGAACCAGCGAATTGCTTCAGCAAAAATAATGAATTCATAGCAGGTATATGAAGAAGTTGGTAAATAATTGTCAATTTAATGGCGGTAATTACACAGAAACAGTAAGAAAATGTTACTGATTAAGAGTTGCTGTTTGGCTGTAACCATTAATCAAGCTAAACCTATATTTGAAGAACAGTTTTTCATATGTGTAGGTCAATAATCAAACTGATTCCCAAATTAATATTGCTAAATAAACTATGCCCCAAGATTTATCTCCCCTTTGGTTATCAATAAAAACTTCATTACTTGCCACTGGAATTACCTTTTTTCTGGGTATTGCTGCCGCATATTGGATGCTGGGATATTCCGGTAAAGGTAAATCATTGATTGAGGGGATATTTATTTCTCCTTTGATTTTGCCCCCTACTGTCGTCGGCTTTTTGCTGTTGATGTTTTTCGGTAAGTTTGGTCTGGCAGGGCAATTTCTGGAGAAGATCGGCGGGTTTAGTGTTGTTTTTAACTGGTATGGGGCGGCGATCGCAGCTACTGTTGTTTCCTTCCCCTTAATGTACCGCACGGCTTTGGGTGCTTTTGAACAAATAGACCAAAATCTTCTACTAGTAGCAAAAACTCTCGGTGCTTCCCCCGCAACCATATTTTGGCGCATCATGTTTCCGTTATCATTACCTGGGGTTTTAGCGGGGACTACATTGGCTTTTGCCCGTGCTTTGGGGGAGTTTGGTGCAACTTTGATGTTAGCTGGGAATATTCCTGGACAAACCCAGACAATGCCTCTAGCCATTTATTTTGCTGTGGAAGGGGGAGCAAATAATGAAGCTTGGTTTTGGTCACTGATAATTATGGGTACTTCTTTATCAGGGATTATTGGGGTGAATATTTGGCAGGAATCACGGGGGAAGAGGAGGAAGGGAGGAGGGGGAGAGAGGGAGAGGGGGAGAGGGGGGGAAATTAGTAATTCCCCAACCCCAATACCTAATTCTGGGCTTTTTGTTGATATCTACAAACAACTAGCTGACTTTAATTTACAAGTATCTTTCAGTGCAGATAAGCAACCTTTAGGGTTATTGGGGGGTTCTGGGGCTGGTAAGAGTATGATTTTACGCTGTTTGGCGGGGGTAGAAACACCGACATCTGGGCAAATTATTCTGAATGGAAGGGTGTTGTTTGATTCGCAAAAAAAGGTTAATGTACCATCACGCGATCGCAAGATTGGTTTTCTGGTGCAAAACTACGCTTTGTTTCCCCATCTCACGGTAGCCCAGAATATCGCTTTTGGTTTACCCAAAGGACTTTCGGCTACCGCGATGCGGGTACAGGTAGAGAGTCAACTTTTAGGGGTACAATTAGCGGGGTTGGGAGATAGATATCCACACCAGCTATCTGGGGGACAACAACAACGGGTTGCATTAGCCAGGGCGTTAGCTTCGCAACCGGAAGCGCTATTATTGGATGAGCCTTTTTCAGCATTGGATACATATCTGCGAAGTCAACTTGAACAGGAAATGGTGGCAAAGCTAGCTGATTACGGTGGTGTGTCTTTATTTGTCACTCATAATATGGAAGAGGCTTATCGAGTTTGCCCAAATTTATTAGTATTGGAGCAAGGGAAAGCTATACAATATGGTTCTAAGCAAGAGGTTTTTGAACAACCCAGAACTGTCACAGTTGCCCAAATCACGGGTTGTAAAAACTTCTCTCCAGCCGTTGTCAATGGGTTTGACTCTGTAAAGGCTGTGGATTGGGGTTGTACACTGCGAGTAGTTGAACCAATCCCTAATAATTTATCCCATATTGGAATTCGCGCCCATCAAATTAGTTTCAGTAAAAATGCAAATCAGGAAAATACTTTCCCTTGTTGGTTGGCAAATTCCATAGAAACTCCCCATAGAATGACACTGTTTTTGAAGTTGCAAAGTCCTGCTGAAAATGGTGGGGATTATCACCTGCAAGCTGAGGTTTTTAAAGAAAAATGGGTGACAATTAAAGACCAGCCTTTTCCTTGGTATGTGCAGTTGGATTCGTCGCGGTTGATTTTGATGGAATAAAAAAATACTGTATATAATTAGGTCGGCGTTGAAATTTGTAATTAGGGCAAGGCGGTAGCCAGTAGGTTTTACCCTAAGCCTGCCGTACCTTATCTGCGGTACGCTCCGCTCCGGCTCCGCTCGGTAGCCGTAGGGCAGTACGCGTACTGCCCTTTGGGCATGAAAACAGCGCAGTGGGGCGTACCTGCGATTTGTTTTAATTGGCTTTAAGTGGCATCAATTACAGTCTGGATAGTTGTTGTGTGTGCTGGTTTTGGAACAATGTAAGTTAGATTTTGAGTCCCAAATGTATAAATCCCAATAGATTTTCCATTTAGGAAGTTAAACTTGATAAGTGGTAATTCTGAAGATTTCTGAACATCTCCGCAGACTTTAACGCTGGCAATATTCCGACCTTTTTTGTCTGTAGAATAACTTAAGTCTACACGCGCCACAGTTTTTTTTGTAGAGTCTAAAACAAGATAGGCAAAGCGGTTATTAGCAGCGCTGTAAGCCGTACTGGAATAGTTTGCACCGTTTGTTTTTGCCTCTAGAATAG
This sequence comes from Calothrix sp. PCC 6303, assembly GCF_000317435.1. Classification (NCBI taxonomy): domain Bacteria; kingdom Bacillati; phylum Cyanobacteriota; class Cyanophyceae; order Nostocales; family Calotrichaceae; genus Calothrix; species Calothrix sp. PCC 6303. Next base: position 2,410,389 of record NC_019751.1, on the reverse strand, counting down.
GAAGTCCGCCTAACTTGCGATACGCAGAGTTTAGACTAGTTACACTGCAAGCTTTTGTGGTTTGAGCGTTAACGCTTTGGATTGCCAGATTTGGGTAAGAACTCAAAGTTAAGCCAATTAAGCTAGACAAGAACACAGATTTACTAATTTTTTTCACTTTACTGATTCCAGAAATATTTGTAACTAACTTGAATATTCAATCACACTATCTGAATTTCAAAATTATGGTGAGCAATACAGGCAAATAACTTTTAGCCATCGCTAAATAATTACACACATACCTCAGAGGTTTTTTGAAAAGTGTTTGGCTGTCACTTTAGGCACTTACAGATCCGCCTAAATCTCTCTTGAAAAGGGGAAGCATTTTCCCAAAACTGGATGTTCCCGCAGAAATCAACTGCGAGCAAATGGTGAATTTGTTGGTGAGGAAATAGTTATTTTGAGAGGGTACTTAAAGCTTTAATCTGTTCAAATTCTTTAGCGCGCTTTTGTATTTGATCACCAATGCGATCGCATACCAATTCACAGAGACTAAAAATCACAGGGTCGCTGATAGCATAGTAAACGCTAACCCCTTTTTGTTGACGGGATATCAAACCTGCTTGAGTCAATACTTTTAAATGTTTTGATAGGTTTGGTTGTCCCAAACCTGTCGCTTCACCCATTTCAGTAACGTTCATCGCTCCCGTTCTCAGACAGCTCAAAATCTGTAAGCGACTGGTTTCAGAAAGTACTTTGAAATACTCTGCAACAGGAGCAAGCAGTTCTGGAGAATTTTGTTGAGAAAGAGTTTTTGACATGAAGGTTAGGTTAATTCTACCAATTATATCACTATATGGTTATTTTAGCCTATAATCTGCTTAAAAGCAAACCCTACCCCATAATACAGCATAGACTTTTGCTCCTTTGAGTGGCAGGCTTTGTTCTTAGAGCCATACCCTATAGACATCTCCACAAATTAATTATGCATTGCCCGAAACCCTTGTAGAGAGATAGTAGTGCCACGTTTCCAGATTCATTTTTGGAGATACCTAATGATTCGATTGCTCGTGATTAACAAAAATATTTAGTCAATAGATTATTTTTGAAGGGCAACGCTACAGAGAAAAGATGAAATTAGCCCTCCAAACACTGATGAAAGCGGTGAAGCAGTTTGACAAGCACTTAGAGAGCAAAGGTGTAACAATTGAGGAAGAGTTACAAAGACTTCGAGAAAATGGTCAAATTCTAGGTACAACTACAACTGAACCGCGATCGCACCAAACAACTTCGATTAATTCTCGGTAAACTAAATTGCGTTCATAGGGTGTCATACCTTCCCAAAAATCTGGGTGCTGCATATACTGCAATAATTTAAGCTTTTCGGAGGATTCAACTGCCCCTAACTTTTCATTTTCTTCCAGCAGGAATAGTTGAGTCCGTTTTTTCTCAATTGCGTCATGTAAATCTGCGTCGTTTAATCGCTCCAACATTTGGATCGAGTCTTTGAGTTCTTGAATTTTCGGATTATCTGGTTTATCGCTAGGAAGCAGGTTTGCGATTTGCTGCGATCGCGTGATCAGTTCAGTCTGTAATTTCTTTTCGGCTATATCTAAAGTCAAGCCATAGGTTTTTGCATAAATATTGTCGCAAAGTCCATTTCGGCTTCTAGCATTCCGGCAAGCTAGAAATCGTCCCCACTCACCTGATTTATTTTTGTAATTTAACCTCTGTGACATTGCTCCACCACAATTTCGGCATCTGGCAACGCTGCTGAGAGGATTGATCAATTTGTCACAGCTAACACCTTTTTTACGAGTTTTGTTATCCTCAAAAATCGCTTTTATCATCAGCCATTCATCTTCAGTAATTAGCGGTTGATGTATGCTATCAATGATTATTTGTGGCGTTTTGTGTCCAAATGAGAGATATTGCAGTTTCCCCCTCAACAGAGCATTGAGCAACCAACTTCTTACCCCCGTACTGCTAGAAGGAGCTTTGAGGTGAATCTTCCCTTTGTAGCTAGGTGGGTGCAAATAAAATTGCTGCTGAAAGTCCTCACGAGCTTTACTTAAAGACTTACATTCTAAAAATAGATCGATTAACTTCCTGGCAACCTGAAAATAAGTTAAGTCACTTTTTGGGTATAAAGATTGATTAGGAACGATCGCACCATCAATTTTAATGTATCCAAAAATCGGTTTGTATGGTTCCTCGCGCTCTCGGTGTTTTGCATGTCCAGCGAGGGAATGACTTCTCAACCGATCTCGAACCTGCGCGGCTAAGGCAGCTTTTACCCGTCCTGTAAATAATCCGTCAGGAGAGGTCAAGTTTAATTCACCATCCTCCAAGAACTTGATTTGTACATCATGCTTTGTAAACAGTTCCCTCGCTTGCTCCCATTGCAAAGGACTGCGAGTTAATCGGTCAAAATTGGGGATAATAACCTGGCTAATACGATTGGCTCTTACCAAGTCGAGGATAGCACCAAAGCCTTCACGAGTATCGCTAACCCCTGTCTCAATATCAAAATAGATTAAGCTTTCCGGTATTCCATAATTAACTAAAGCATCAATGTATCGTTCCAGTGCATGACCATCTGTAAATTGTTGTTTACTGCTAACCCGACAATATCCGACAATTAACCTAGTCACGACTAACACCAATCATCAACAAGCTTCATCATATCACGGCATCTACACAGCCAATCTAAAATCATGATTGTCCCGTGATTTGTCATGAAAGCGTTGTAGAGGTTGGGATCCAAGACATCAGAATCCGGTGTGGCAAGTTCTAAACGCATTACCACAGCCATTAATCCACCAATTAGGTAGAACAAAAAGGATGTGACTAGATATTGAATACCGATAACTTTGTGGTCGATATTAAAAGTAAAGTAGTGATACCATTTCCAAGCTTTAGGATGCTCGGTATCAGATGATACTTTATCAAGTTGGATTGTCATAGTTACATCTATTTAGATACTGCTAAAGAAGAAGCAAAGGGAACAGGGGGGATAAAACCCCGTCTTTTGTTACCGAGTTGTCATTGATAATATTGTCTAAAATGTAGAGACGTGACATGTTGCGTCTGACGACGATTTTGTTAAATACAGGGCAAGAGGGAAAAATTTCTTCTTCACCTCCCTGTTTCAACTCCTCTGTCCATACATTTCTAACTTTTCAACGCTACTGCTTGAATTGCCTCAACCTCTGGTGTTTCCAAATTTTCGGGTAATTCTTCGTTGAATTCTGGTTCTAATTCTGGCTGAATTTGCTCTTGAATTTCCACCTGAATTTCTTCTTGAACTGCTTCGGGAGGTTTTGGAGGTGGTTCAATAACTGGACGATTTGCCAAAAGCCAACTTTGATAATCTTCTGGTGTGTGGACAATCACACGCGATCGCATCGAACCGTGATACCCTCCACATAATTCAGCACAAACTATCGGGTATGTTCCGGTTTTGGTAGCAACAAACCTGAGTTGAGTAGCTTGCCCAGGAATTGCATCCTGTTTAATCCGGAATTGAGGAATCCAAAAAGAGTGAATCACATCAGTTGCAGCCAAGTTTACTTGGACATCTGCACCAATGGGAACATGTAACTCACCCGTATTAATCTCATCTTTGGCATAGTTAAATAACCATGCAAATTGCATCCCGGTGACATCTACTGTTAAATCGGCTGTTTTTCCAGAAGTTCCACCTAAACCAATGTTTGCCTGTTTGCCTGCTACTGGAGTTACTTCTTCATCTAAAGTTCCAGCTACAGCAGTTTGAGACATGACATGGTATGAAGGAGAATTACCTGCCTGACTCATCATGTGATGACTTCCAGCCCCAAAACCACCCATTTGGGTAAATACATCAACACTATATATTCCTAAACCAATCACAATAACTGAGGGAACTGCCGTCCAGAAAATTTCTAAAGCAAGATTTCCTTCAATTGGTATACCATCACCATCATCACCACGACGACGACGATATACATATGCAAATACTAATATTGCACCTTCTACTATTAAAAATAGAGCGACGGCAATAGTGAACATCACATTAAAAAAATTATCTACCAATGGCGCTTGTTGCGATGCTTGTACTGGCAGAAGGTGGTGATTTTGACCAACCCAAATACTGACAATTGTGATTACAATTCCAGCCAGTAGGGTTAACAGCGAAACAGGAACTTGTTCCATACAAACCTGCTCTGTTAAAGTTATATAAAGGACTTTATTGAAGTTTGTTAGCTAATAACTATTAACAGGTAATGTTGAGATTTAAACCTGAGTTATAAATATCAATTCAATATCAACTCAATATCGGCATGTAGAAGATATATGTATAATTTTTTATAACTACTAATAGTTAAAAGCTAAACACTATCACTATTGTCATCCATAATTTTCAAATAAACAAATTACTTTAGATTTTTTTCGCTATTTTTATAGTTTATGTACATCCCTTCAAAAATCTCTCCATATTTCCAAATTAAAAAGATACTCAACTCCCTCCAAGAAGTCGAGTATCTATGTATTTATTCCTGAAAGTAAACTGTGTTCCTATTTTAGGTATCTTTGCTTGCAGTTTACGATTAATCAATTAATCCCCCTGGAGACAAATCTCAAATTGTCTAACCAGATTACTGTTCTAATGCTGCATGGGTATAGCAATTTTTTGAGCAAATTCTGGCACAAGCTTGACAACCAATACAGTTATCAGCATTTTCTACAGTCATTACTTTTTTTTCAACTTCGTCTTCGTCTTCGTCTACAAATTCTCCTTCATCATTTACTGCTTTAAGTGATAATACGTTGTAACCACAAATCTTAAAACATCTGCCACAACCGATACATTTATGTTTATCAATATCCTGGACATATTTGGGAGTCCAAGCTTTACCACCGAATGTTAATCCTGTAACTGTAGCCATTACTTTACCTTCTATTTTTGAACTAAAAATTGTAAGAGGTTTTACCCTCATCAGAGTTTTAAGACTCTGCCCTTTTTTTGATATTAGCAAATGATTTTTTTGATAAATTTAATGTTTGTTTTTTATAGTTACAATCTGGCAGTAAATAGAGGTTTTTTTTTCGCTATATGCAATAAGTTTGCAATAGTCTATTAGTATGTCTGAGAAGTTGGGAAATGTATAATTTTTTATTCTGTAGCTTCTATCCAGTTTATGATCTTCCGAGAAGATACTATACGTCTAAGATGATGTTTATTAATAAAATATTAAGTAGGGTGTGTATAGCCTGACGGTATACCCTACGGGAAGCAAGCTACAAGAAAAGGGCTACGCAAGAATTTGAGAATTGGAGTAAGTGAGAATTTGCCCTAACGCACCAATGTAGCTTGTTCAATAATACTAATAATTCTCATTTAGTTAGAAGAACATCCAGATAAAAATAGATAGTATATGAAAACACACTATTTGATGAATAAAAGCCTCAATTAATGATTTACAAGAACGAAGAATTAAATAAATACATTTGAATTTAAAATAGTAGTGTTGATAACATAATTATACCTTTGATAAATTATTAATAATATTAATAAAGGGGACATATAAGTTAATCTGATATTCTCATATGAATTAACCGCAGATTGGATACTAGTTGGACGATTAACGGAATCAGGGATCATAAATTCTGCCTATGTCGATTTAAAAAATCATTCAAGATATAGGCAAACTTTTAGGAGTTTAGGAATGTACGTTGCCCCTACCAATTCAGTTGTTATATTCTTTCTGGAAATTGGCATCAATGAGGAAATCAATAAATTACAGATGTTATAAAATAAGAGTTTAGGTTCTGAAAATGCTATATGGAATAACTAAAATTAGTATTGATGATTTTCAAGCTCATTAGGAACAAACTTATAATTTTTATCATGGAATGTTATAAATAAGAAATGCATACAATTAGGCTCTGAATTAATAATCTTGCATAGCTTAAAGACGGATGCAAATTACTGGAAGAATCATGACTTCTTATTAAATGAATATTATTAGGTTGGTTATGAGGTAAAAACTCAGAAAATTAGGTAGATCCGGCGTAGATTCCAACAGCCAGAATACGCTTAACATGGCAATTGCCCTATGTCTTACACGATTCCGAATATGAGTTGCATTGGATGTGATAAATGTCGCCCCCAATGTCCTACAGGTGCTATTAAATTAGAAAATAATGAGTATTGGATTGATCCGTCTCTTTGTAACAATTGTGAAGGCTTTTACTCAGAACCTCAATGTGTCGAAGTTTGTCCCATAAACATCCCGATCAAACTACAGACGAAAAAAGGAAGATGTAAAGTTGAAGCTGGAGTTGCAACCAGTCCAGATTTATTTTCTAATGGCAAAAGTAATCCCTTTGCATCATCGATTGCAATTTGGGAAGCATGTAATGTTTTAGCTCAACGTGGTTCATTAGCTTGGGAAATAGATTCTGAGGGTTATATATCTTACAGTCGTCAGGTGAATCAGGGCAAAGGCGCGATCGCATTCCATCTTACAGCCGCTCAGGATACCGATCAACTGGCAACGGAGCTAAAAGCTGTGGAAGCGCTAGATATTCGTGCTGCCTGTGTTAACTTAATTTTTGCGGCTTATGCCACAACTGTAAAACAAGCTTGGCAAACTGAATTTATCTTGAGTGACAAGCAGCTGGAGAAATATCTGGGACTGGAAAAACGTAAAGATTTAACCAAATCGGCAAAATTGCACCTAATTAAAAGTTTGGTAAATCAAGTTTGTTCGCTGATTGTTTCCATTAACTGGTTCCAACAGGGAAGAATTCGCGGTTTTGATATCGAAAAAAGCCGTCTGTGGGAACTAGTGGAAACTCAGCATCACTTCCAGCAAGATGAAATTGGATGCAAATATCTAACTGGTTTAACTTTTAAAGTCAAAGCTGGAAAATGGTCACAATATTTTCTAAATCGACAAGCATGTAAAGAACGAACTGCTTTTTATCAGTATGGTAGTTTACCTAAATCACTACTGAATACGGCAATGAGTATGTGGCAACAACATGAGGGTGCCACCAGACTGATGTTGTGGTTACTATTTAAAACTAAAATGGGCAAAGAACAACGTATCACTGTCCCGACACTGCTTCGTGTTGCCTATGGTGAAACTAAAGTGGCAACTGCTTATCGGCAACGGGATGATAGAAAACGTTTGTTACGAACTTTTGAAAGTGATTTGGAAGTTCTTAACCACTTTGGATTGAAACCCAATTTTGACCCCATTACCTATCCACCGAATATTCAGCCAATGTGGGCAAAATTAGTGGATATTCCTGAAGATCCGGAAGAAGCGATCGAATTCTGGATTAATGATGGTGGTGGTAAAAATAGGTTGACAGATATAGGACCCCGTGGTAAGTGGAATCTGTTGATGAATGCGCGCATTTTGTCCTTTGAACTACCCCCGGAATTAGAACAAGCAGCTTCTAGCGCGCGGAAAAAACAAACAATTGCCAAGGAAAGGAGAAAAACCAGAACTGTCAGCGGATTATTGGGTGAGCAAATTTCCCAAGCACGCAAAAATCTCAACCTTTCACAACGAGAACTAGCGAAGCTTGCAGGGAAGAGTCAAAGTTGGATTCGGGATATCGAAAATGGTCGTCTTAAGGTTAAATCGGAAGATCAAGGTGTTCTGAAAAAAGTGTTAGGGATTGGTTGAATCAGTTATCAGGGAACAGGGAACAGTGTTAAAAAGTGATATCGGGATTATTGCGTAAATTCTATTTTTAACAAAATTTGGGGGTTTAATTCCCCAGGAATCAACGACGGCAGCGCGTTTTCGGGGTCTGTCTTACAAACTTTAACGCAGGCACAGCCCCCGTTAAGTTTGCGCTAAATCCCCCTTACAAAACATACTCATTACTCATTACTTATCTTTTAAGTTGACTCTGCGAGGTTCTATGGTCGAACAGGTTCAAGGTACAGTTGTAATTACTGGAGCATCTACGGGAATTGGTGAAGCTTGTGCTTTAATGTTAGATAAATTGGGTTTTTCTGTGTTTGCTGGTGTGCGGAAAGAAAGTGATGCTGAAGCACTCAAGCAGAAAGCTTCATCTCGATTGACACCAATTTTCTTAGATGTAACTGATGCTGAGTCGATTCAAGCTGCGGTAAAAACCGTTTCCCAAGCTGTGGGTAATCAGGGAATTTGTGGATTAGTAAATAATGCTGGTGTTGTGGTTCCTGGTCCTTTAGAATTAGTAGGAATTGCAGATTTTCATCAACAGTTATTGGTGAATGTTACCGGACAATTGGCTGTAACTCAGGCTTTTCTGGGTTTATTGCGTTCGCATCGCGGCTCCGATGGAGCATCGCATCCCGGTAGAATCGTGAATATGGGTTCAATTAGCGGTATCAGTCCATCTCCCTTTACAGGTGCTTACAACACTTCCAAGTTTGCCCTCGAAGGAATGACAGATGTCCTACGGATGGAATTAAAACCTTGGAATATCTCAGTTTCCCTGATTGAACCAGGTGCGATCGCAACTCCAATTTGGAGTAAGTCTTTCGTTCAATCGGATGTTGCTAGGGCTACTTTATCAGAATCAGCAGAACATTTGTATGGTGCAGCAATGAATTCTGTGCGTCAACGGATAGAAGCGATCGCTTCTGGAGGAATCTCCCCTAATATCGTTGCTAATGCTGTAGTTCATGCTTTAACTGCCAAAAAACCCAAAACTCGCTATTTAATTGGTTCTGATGCCAAATTAGGTGCATTCCTCAAACATATATTACCCGATCGCCTTCACGACAAACTTATTTTATTCTCCATGGGATTATAAATTCTTTACATCCCTTATTTCTTCAAGAAGTCGAGGTTCTAGAGATCAAATACTAATCCTGTTTTTTTCTTTTTACTTTTAGCTTTTTATTTTTTACTTTGAAAAACATGCCCCACAGCTTAGTTTTACTAATTGTTGAGATTATCGCCGTATTACTGATTTTTCAGACGTTAGTTAGTGTTTTGAAAACTGTCTTTAGTACTGTAGTGTTAATTTGTATACTAGCGATAGTCATGACATTTTTCGGGTTTAGTCCTCAAGATTTATTGCAAAAAGTTATGAATCTTCCACAAACTATTCAAGAATTGGTCACGCATTTAAAAGAAATTACAGGGTTATAATCAGCTAAACCACGTCTGTGAAAATTAAGATCCCTAACTTCTACTAAAAGTCAGGGATCTTGTTGCTGTTGTCAGGGAATTTATCTATCTCCAGATAGATGAATCATTGGATCAAAATTGTGTATTTATATTCGCTTATGGGCATATAACTACTAGAAGCAATTTTGTCGAATCGAAAACTGATCAACCAGTGACTCGAAATTCAAAACATTAATCAAGTTTAAAAAAAGATAAACACAATGTTGACGTGACATTGAAACAAGGTACAGTAAGACCTTGTATAGCTTGTCACAAGTATCTAACAAAATTTTAGACAAACGTAAAAACGATAGTATAATTAGCCCTGCTCCCAGGCGCGAAAGATAGCAATTATGACTAGCCTGCTTTCTGTTTCCTCTACCTTGATAAGATATGTGGCAAAAAGAAAAAAAATATAGCTCTATAGTCAGTATAGCCTTCTTGCTGACATTAGCCTCCCAGCCTTTGGTAACGACATTCTTTTTTTCTCCCTTAGTAGTAGCACAATCGCCAAGTCCAGAACCGTCGTTTCCTTTACCTAAAGCGGTTCCCACTGGTACCACTGTCAACATTGATGGTTCCAGTAGTATGGCGCGGATTAACGACAACCTCAAACAAAAATATGAGCAGCAGTACCCAGGTACGAAAGTTAATATTACAACCAACGGTACAAATGCAGCCCTAAAGACTCTGCTTGATGGAAAAAACGTTGATATAGCAGCCATTGGACGTGGTTTGACACCACAAGAACAAAGCAAAGGACTAGAGCAATTTCGCTTACGACGTGAAAAAATTGGTATCGTTGTTGGGGAAAAAAATCCTTTCAAAGGTAATTTAACTAACCAGCAATTCGCCAAAATTTTTCGAGGTGAAATTACCGATTGGTCACAATTGGGCGGTGCTAAAGGTAAAATCCGTTTTATCGATCGTCCTAACGATAGTGATACCCGCGAAGCTTTACGGAATTATCCGTCTTTTCAATCGGCAAAATTTGCCACTGGTGCAAATGCAACTCAACTCAAACAAGACGATACTGCCCTATTGGTGAAACAATTAGGTAAGGATGGGATCGGTTATGCGATCGCTAATCAGATTTCACAGGTTCCAGGACTGCGTGTACTCAAATTACACCAAACCCTACCAGATAATCCTAAGTATCCTTTTTCTCAACCGCTGGTGTATGTTTTCAAGAAAAACCCCACAGCACCTGTAGCTAGCTTTTTGGGTTTTGCAGGTGCGGAACCAGGAAAAATTGCTGTAGAAGCAGCAAGAACCGCTGAAGCAACAGCTGTAGCTCAAACTGTAGCACAGGCACCAGCACAGGCACCAGCCACAACTGCTACACCTGGAGTGACAGTTTCCCCCACTACCGAAGCAGTAACTAACACTAATACCACTACATCCACCACAGTAACCTCTCCTGATGGGGGAACTACCACCACCGTAACCAATAACGGGAACCAAGCATTTGTTCAAGGTACTTCAGAGACTGCTGCTGGTGGAAGTGAAACTACACCTTTCCCCTTATGGTGGCTAGCTTTACCCGTAGCAGCCTTGGGTTTATTATGGTGGTTAATTGGTGGAAAAGGGAAAAAAGAAAAAGAGCCACAACAGACCATTGCACCTGCCACAACCTTACCCATACAAGGAGCTACTAATACAGTTTTACCAGTAGGTGAGCGTGAGTTAACAACTAGTAACTCTGATCTTTCTGGTGCAGTTTTGGGAACTACTGCTGCAATAGCAGGTGGTGCTGCTGGAGTTAGTTTATGGTCGCGTTTAGGTAATCCAGTTACTGAAGATAGCAATCATGATATAGAAAGTGTCACTACAAATAACACAGAAATTAACACGGAAATTTCTTCAGACTTAGAAGAACCCGCCGCTGTCGTTATGCCCTACACTGGCTTAACTGGTATGCCACAGGGTGACTCAGTGGACACTCTCAACGCAGATATACCTAATGTCGAAATTTCCCCTGTTGATGATTTACCACCAGGACATTCAAATTTACTCGATAATGTAGATCTTAGTTCATCTGGCGTAGATGCACTAGCTGCTGGTGCAGGTGCTGGTTTATTGTCAAGGTTTGCCAATACAGATGATCAACAAACCAATCAAAATCAGGAAATTCAAGACACCACAAAAGCTGAAGCTACACCTCCTACATCCACTAACTATGTTTCCGAAGTATTACCAGATGTTTGGGATGATTCGCAGACTAACAACAGTGGAAATATTAGTTCTAGTGAAATAATTGTTGAAGATGACCAGTTTCCAGTTATTTCCGAAGTTCCTGAAATCAATACTGTCCAAGATACTAATTTATTAGCAGTTGATGAACCTCAACCTGAGGCAAATTGGTTGGATAATATTACATCCACCGATAATACAACCGCTGCTGGTATCGCAGGAGTTGCAGGAGTTGCAGGTGCTGGTGCAGCTTTATGGAATCAATTTGCTAACCGTGACAACGAACAAAATAATCCCGAACCGATTGTAAACCCAGAAACTCAAGTTAATACATGGGTTGATAATTCTACAGAAAGCGGATTAGATTTAAATACAGTTGCAGATGCTGCTGAGTTTCCCCAAGATGCAGCTGCTTTAGACACAGAAGCATCGAATATTCCAGATTTTCAAGTTAATGAAGACCCCAATCCCATTGCTTTAGCGGGTGGTGCCGCAGCCGTGGCAGGAACTGGAGCGGCTTTGCTGTCAAATTTTTCAAATTCTCCGCAAACACCCACTGTAGTCCAAACTGTAGACACAATTCAGCCTAATCAACCCCACTCTCAAAGTGGTAACATTATTCTGACTCCACGCACGCCAAAATGGGCTTATGCCTCTTGGCATGTCAGCGATGCTGAAAAAGAAATACTGCGCCAACAAGGCGGCTCACAGATGACTTTGCGGTTGTATGATGTCACTGGAATTGATCTAAGTTATCAAGAACCACAATTAATTCAGCAGCACGAATGCCAAGAAGTTACCGAAGACAGGTTTGTGGCAATTCCTGTGAGCGATCGAGATTACATGATCGAGTTGGGTTATTTAACAGATGATAGTCGTTGGTTGCCGCTCACTCGCTCCTCTATTGTACGTGTTTTCAGTCGTCCCCATGATGAATTTTGGTTTGAAACAGATGCCGAATTAATTATTCATGGTGCCACTAAACCAGGTTCAAATGTCTCAATTGCAGGACATCCTATTAAACTCAAATCTGATGGTACATTTCATTTACGGGTTCCTTTTACCGAGGAACTACTTGATTATGTGATGAAATCTGTGGCAGTTGATGGAGACAAGGATAAAACTGTTCATGTGCGTTTCTCTCAAAATGAATCACAAAAATAGCTAAAACCGTGTAGAGACGTTCCAGTGGAACGTCTTTAGACATCTCCAGAAATTAATTGTGCATTGCCTGAAGTGTCAAATGATTATTAGCTAAGATATGTATAACATGAGTTTAGTTTCACCTGATATCAATAATTACCAGATGACTTCAGGTGAATCTTTAAAATTGGGTATTATGGCTTCGGGAAGTGGTAGTAATTTTGAAGCAGTTATCCAAGCCATCGAATCTGGGAAACTGAATGCTCAGATTCAAGTTTTGATTTATAACAATCCTGATGCTTATGCAGCAGTCAGAGCTAAAAAGTGGAATATACCAGTTGTTTTATTAAATCATCGTGAGTTTGAAAGCCGTGAACAGCTAGATCATCAGATTGTTGAGACTCTCAAAGAACATGATGTAGAATTAGTAATTATGGCTGGCTGGATGCGGTTAGTAACTCAAGTATTAATCGACGGTTTCCCTGATAGAATTATCAATATTCATCCCAGTTTATTACCGAGTTTTAAAGGCGTTAATGCTGTGGAGCAAGCACTAGCTTCGGGTGTAAAAATTACAGGTTGTACCGTGCATTTAGTTTGTCTAGAAATGGATAGTGGCAAAATTATTATGCAGTCAGCAGTGCCAATTTTAGAAGATGACACCTCAGAAAGTCTTCATGCACGTATCCAACAGCAGGAACACCGCATTTTACCAGATGCGATCGCGTTAGCGTTCCGTAGGAATATCGCTTTTAGCGGGCATCGCCTATCGCGTTAGCAGTTCAATTAAGCAAAAATTGCTATTAGCTATTAGCTATTAGCTTTTAGAATCAATAGGTTATACCAATTTAAATAATGATTGCAACATATGCAACGGTAGAGACGTAGCACTGCTACGTCTCTACAAATATCTATCTGTCGCGTTGTTTTTTCAAGTTGGTATTATATAGCTTCTTTTTCTTTAACTGAACTGAACCGTATTGAACTATAAACAACAAAAAGAACCTGATTTCATCGTGAAACCAGGTTATCTGAGTATGCGAGATCCCCGACTTATTTAATAAGTCGGGGATCTTAAAACCCTTGCCTTATTGGACTAGTACAAGACGGCGTAAATAAGCAGACCATTATTAAACCCTGAAAAGCTCAGTAATAATCAGCTTTCCCTACTGCCTACTGCCTTCATGTACTAGCGTGATTCTGTACCTTGATTTGGGCTACCTACTACAGAATCATTAGAGCCAGATTCTGGTGCTGCACTGTCTTTGCCCTTAGTTTTTACGTCGCTGCCAGTCTTGCGATCGCTTTCTTCAACAGGTGTGTTTGTGTCTGTACTTTCTGCGTTTGGTGATTTTTTATTTTCAGACATGATTATTTAGTTCCTTTATTGTTCTTGCTGTTATCTTAATCGGCAAGACAAAAGGAATTCATCTTTCTTTAATCTGATTCGGTTTTGGTGTTATGTCTATCAAAAGAGTTAGGGAGCAGTATATCTAAAGCAGAATAAACACAGCAAATTTTTGTTGACAAATATATTAAATATTAAGAAAGACGTTCCACTGGAACGTCTCTACAGGTAAATTTTATGAAACTCGCGCCACTAAAGCATAAGATTGGGGATGCAAAATCCGATAAGCATGAACAATGATTTCTACTTTCCCAACTGGAATATTATTCCAAACGATTTGTTCGACATTATTGCGACGATCAAATTCGCTAGATGTAGGAGCTACATTTCCATGTCTTTCTTGAGCATCAGCAGTTTTCACAATCAAATCTAAGTCATTTTGTAGCGCTTCTCCAGGGTAATCTGTCCACACTAATGTGACTTTTAAAGTGGATTCACATTCAGCAATTTCCACTTCGATTTTTTCTTCCTGCTGAGTGTCTAAAGCAGTTTTTTCATCTTGGAAAATTACCCGCTCTTTTTCACCTAGAGGTGCTGTACTAGCAGCTAAATCAACTCTGCCAAATCCTTCTGAGAAATTAGGAATATCTCCAGCATCGGAAGGTACATATTGACCTGTAATATCTTTAGCACCATTGATTAAGAGTGCTTTAACTAAAGCTGCACTGGGTTGTGGTTGGTTTTCTTGTTTTTGCAGATATTCCCGCACCACCGCTGCACAACCAGCTACCAACGGTGTTGCCATGCTGGTACCAGCAAGGAAAGCGTAGAGAGGATCATCAGATTTGCCAAACATTGGATCTATTTTGGCATCGCGGGAGTAAGCAGAAAGAATCGCAGTCCCAGGGGCAACTACATCGGGTTTGATACGTTCATTTTTAGTTGGTCCGCGACTGCTGAAAGCAGCTATGCCTTCGGGGTTGTCTGACCAACCATCGGAAGCAATGGGTTCAGTTTTGTAGCGTTGTAATTTGCTGTAGGGTTGCGATTGTTCTGGTCGGTTATTTTCGCTAGCACCAACCGAGATACAATTTTTAGAAGTGCCGGGTGCCCCTACTGAACCAGTATCAATTACACCATTCATGTCTTTGTCGCGTCCATCGTTACCAGCGGCAAAGCAGATTACCATATCACGGTGTTCCCAAACAAATTGGTCTACTTGGCTACAAAGTATGTTGTAACCTCCCCGCGTCGAAGCACCCCAGGAATTGGTATGGACGCGAGCGCCATCATTTTCATAGGGTTCTTTGAACAATGTGTTGAGGTCGTCAGGGATACCACCCAAACCACCACTCATATCAAGGAGGGATTGTACTATTAACTTTGCTTTGGGTGCTGCACCGCGAATTGGTCCACCCATGGTTTCGGAAACACCATCACCAAGAACGGAACCGCATACATGGGTACCGTGTCCATCCGGGTCTGCTGCTCTTCTTTGTCCGAGGGGATATAGTTTGAGAACTCTACCTGTGAAGGCTGGGTGAACGTCTTCTGTAGAGCCTTTGTCAAAGCCTGTATCGGCAACAGCAACTACTTGACCTTCGCCTTCAAATTTGGCGATGCTGTGGGTTTTATCAGCGTTGATGACTTTAACAGCAACGTTATTGCAGAGTTGAGGAGTGACATATTCTTCGATGTGACGCACTTCATCGATTTTTGCCAAATCATCTAGATATTGGGGTTGGATTGAAAGTCGTAGAGATTTGGTGTTAAGTGGTAGTTCTTCGGCGTTGAGACGGGCAGCTGTGGCAATACGCGATCGCAGTCCCTCATCAAGGGTAATATTATTGTGAAGTACAAGGGTCACGGCTTGCGGTTTTCTGGTCATCCGCAGCTTTGGATTCACATTTGAGAGTGAAATTAGGTTGCCTTTGTTGACGTTAATACTGGAATCCCGTAACTGAGGTGGAATTTTAAACCCTTCTAAATATACATTTGCCCAATCCACAAAGGCTAAATTCCGCACTGCATCCAAGTTTTCTGGATTATAGCGACATACATAGGTGTTTTCGGGAACAAATTCTAAAATCTCTGCCCCTAATGCTGCTAATTGGCTTTTTTGCTCACTATTTAGCGGTTGAACAGTTTGTACCAGGATGTAGTTGGAGTTGGAACTATCGGGACTAATTAGATTAGAGGCATTCATCGCCTGACTTTGAGCTTCTGGATCAATCGATATACCGTTAATTGTAATTTGCACCATATTCTTTAGACTGATAGTTGGGACTTACAAGGGCTATTAGCGGTTAACTATTAGCTTTCAGTTGCTTGGGAATTTTAATCCCGATTGATTCCTACACCGTAATAGATGAAGATTTCTGAATTTAGTTATCAGGAAATTAAAAATTTAATGGCTAACCGCTCAGAATTTGTTCAATCTGATTCTGACAATTATTACCACTAAAAAAATAAAAAACCACTTTTTTTTACAAAATCATGAGAATATACAGCCAATTTTTTTCGCCAAAAAACCTGTATAAGACTTATTCTATAAGACTTATAGCTAAATGATAACCATTATTCTATTTGTATATAAAAGTACAAAAAAGTATTTCAAAAATGTAACAATTAGAGAATTAGTCAAGGAAGGAATGAGAACGAAATTCCAGGACTGGTAACTGCAAGGCTTACGCAGCTGGCATATTTTGTCTGTAGGATCTATGACCAAAGGCAACATGGTACAAGCCTCCCCTTTTAAGGGGAAAAGTTTTTGCTTTCGCTTTTCTTGCTTCCTCCAAAAACCCGCCTTCTGCATTCATTGACGCTGTGAGAATATTTGAACGAAGCAATCAGACTTATAGCCTCACTCACTAATCACAGATTGTGACACTTGCTCCCAACCATCAACGATTACTATCTAACTTAATCGAAATAGCCTTTAAAGCTTTCTGGCGCTGATTCCAACTACCCACTGCCTGATCATAACTATGATTTTTCCTACCCACCTAACCGATTGTTGCCGATTTTAATAACCAGCCGATAATTATCCCCAATCCCCCAAACCGAACAAACTGCCAAAATGGCTGTTTGACGCTTCTCCAGGTAAATAGGCGACTTTCTAAGTTAATTTCCAGTACTTCCAACTGCTGCTGAATTAACTTGAGTTCCACTTTCATTTCCGGAAGCTGGTTTTCCTCCAGTTCATGGAGACGTTGTTGAAGTTCAGCTTGCAGTTCTTGATCAGTTTCTACCTGGAAAAATCTATCCTTGAGAGCAAAGAGCGAACTACTTACATCGCGCAAGCTTCCCTCAAGCTCTAAAAGCTCGTTTTCAAATTCCGATAGTTGGTTTTCTTCACCCGAAGGTTCAGATGGTGGTTGAGGATGCTTCATGCACAAGTAGTAAACTAAGGTTAGATGCAGGTATTTTACTAGTCATACCAGATCCGTTTATATTACACAGTTTTCTCAGTGGCAAATAGTTAAGGATCAATAATCATGACTAAACCTCCCTCACCCCCACTTTTTTCCCCTATGTCTCAAAATAACAAACTCCAAGAATTAACTACCCTAGAACTCGCTCAAGCGTTAATGGAACGTTTGAGTATTTCCCCTACTGATTGGCATCGTCTCAAATCTAACCGCAACGCCCGCGCTAGCGAACAGGCAGCCGCAGCATTAGTGTTTTTACTCAAAGATAACCCAGAGGATGCTTTAGCAAAGTTTAACCAAGCTTCTGGCTGGCTAGATCGTTCAATTTCTGCTCCACCTTGCCCGTCTCATGGAAAATAAAAAAGTTTTGAAAGAAATACCCTAGAAGAGTACCCCTACATGAGCAGAGGCAACCTTCGTGAGATAAAAAGATTCTAGCCCACGAAGGCTGGCTCTGTTTGTTTAGCCGAATGGACGAGGTTTAAAATTCTATTTCTCAATTCTTCCATCCCCCAATTGTAAACTTTCAAAATATGGAAACAGTCAAACGGATCGAAATTATTGTTAATTATGTAGAACTGAGTAAAATTTTGGAAGGATTGGAAAAATCTGGAGTCCAAGGTTATACGATTATTCGTGATGTTGCAGGTAAAAGCGATCATGGTCATCATAGCCAAGATTTAGCAGTGACGATGTTAGATAATGTCTATATTCTGGCTTTTTGTAAGCCTGAGCGGATTGATAGGATCGCTGCAAACATCGGCGTGGTACTAAATAGATATGGTGGTTCCTGCTTTATTTCCGATTCCATGGAGTTGCCAACCACCAGATGTGTGGGTAGGCAATGATTTAAGCCTAAAAAGAATGTAGAGACGCGACATGTCGCGTCTCTCTGTATTTCAAAAATATACGGAAATGAAAATTCGATTATTTCAAGAACAAGATGCTGAACAAATAGCGTTATTATTTCATCAAACTGTGCGAGAGGTTAATATTCGTGACTATTCTCTTAATCAAGTTAAAGCTTGGGCACCAGACAACATTTATTTTAGAAACTGGTTTAAAACCTGCTCCGAAAAATTGACTTATGTTGCCGAATCCGAAGGATTAGTTATTGGCTTTGGAGAATTAGAACTAAATGGACATATAGATTGTTTCTATTGTCATAAAAATTCTCAAAGAATTGGTGTTGGTAAAAAAATCTATAGTGCAATTCAAACGAAAGCTCAAGAATTACATATTAATCGTTTGTATACCGAAGCCAGCATCACCGCAAAACCTTTTTTTCTCAATATGGGATTCAAAGTAGTGAAAGAACAAAATGTCCAATGTAGGGGGGAAATTTTTATGAATTATGCAATGGAAAAGTTGCTAATAACTGTTTGAGTATAGTGTATATATATTAAGAATTTAAATAACTATCATGACATTACTCAAACAAATTCAATTAATGGCTCAATATAATCAGTGGATGAATGAAAACATATATACATCATCTATGAAACTGTCAAATGAAAAACTCAGTGAAAATAAAAAAGCATTTTTTAAATCGATATCTGGTACCCTAAATCATATTCTAGTAGCTGATATTATCTGGCTAAAAATATTTTCCCAACATCCAGCTAATTATACGGAACTTGAGCCAATAACTAAAATTAAACAACCTACATCTCTAGACCAAATTCTCCACTCTGATTTCGATAAACTTTTCCAGGAACGTAGAGATTTAGATTATCTAATTATTAAATGGTGTCATGAAATATCCGAAGTTGATTTATCCCATCATCTTGAATACAAAAATATGAAAGAGATACCTGCTATTAGAGAATTTGGTAGCCTGATATTTCATTTTTTCAATCACCAAACCCATCATCGAGGACAAGTCAGCACGCTTTTATTTCAAGAAGGAATAGATGTGGGTAACACTGGTTTACAGACGCAAATTCCTGATTATATAGGAACTTGATGAGCTTCTAGTAATACAGAACCCATATAGCATTATCTTGTCGGGTCGTTAAGGAGTATGATAAGTAAATTAGCAATTCTTAACTAAATTTACTCATCCCCACCTTATCCAGGAGCATTGCGTGTATTATTTTCCTCAACAACCACCTTACGTCTTGTTGGTAATTGGACTGTTTATAGCAGTGACATCGGGTGCGGCATTATCAGGTACATTACAACAAGTTATCCAGCAGTGGCAAACCGCAGGTGCTGAAAATTCAGGTTTGCAGTTCTCGAAAAAACCTTTAATATTTCCCTTTTTAGGGATTATGTTGGGAACAGGTTTATTTTTAACTTGTGGTTTAGAAATCTTTGGATTTCCACCATTAATTGCCATAGGAGTTGGACTAACACTGGGTTTGCTGACTTCTGCTTTGATGTGGTTCCAACTGGGAAGTCTGATGAAATTCGTCGAAACTCGCGGAATGCGATCGCTTGATCTCGATTCTCTCAGTTAACTCGTCAAAATACCCAAAAAACATCCCTCTACAAAACTTCGTAGGGGGAAAATTTTTTATACCCACAGCATAGATATTTTAATTATCGGTGTAGATTTACCCTGTTCCCTGCTTACTGTTTACTGGTCCCTGTTCCCTGTCTTGCTACCCTTGGTTGTTCCACATAACCATAAACTAATCGAGAAACCTGAGTAATAAAACTTTTAGCACGAGAATCACCAAAAGGTCTTCTCACCATAATCCCTGCTAAATAACGTTTTCCCGATGGTGTTTGCACAATTCCAGCATCTCCCAAAACTATCCCCAAAGTCCCAGTTTTGTGAGCAATTATAGTACCTTTGCCTAAACCAGATACCAGCAGACTTTGATTTTCTACCCTACGCATTATATCTAGAACTCGGTTACGACTTCTATCATTTAATAGTTGGTTATTTGCAATCAAAGCAGATAATCTCACCAAATCTTTAGGACTGCTAGTATTAGTCCCCTTGAAATCACCCAATAGGTTACGAATGACTGTATTTTGCAATCCCCAAGCACGGAATTTGGGATTCAATTTTGCTTTACCACCCAAGCGATCGATGATCATGTTAGTAGCAGTATTGTCACTAATAGTAATCATCTTGGTAGCAGTTTCCAGCAAACTAAACTTACTACCCGCAGGTTTGTATTGAAAATTTCCCGAACCACCAGTAATCAAATTCCTTCGCATTACCAAAGTTTCATTCAGCTTAATCCTACCTGCATCAATTTCTTGAAACAGAGCAATCAAAATTGGAAACTTGATCGTACTAGCAGCAGGAAAAGCTTTTTCCCCGTTGAAGTCAATATAATTACCAGTTTGCAAATCCAAGAAAAATATTCCCGGATCTAAAGAACTATAACGGTTCATCAGTGACTTTACCTGAGAACTCACGGATGATATTTCACTACCCAATTTAACAACACCAGCAAAGGTAGAAGTATCACCAATAGCAACAGGTATTTTGTCCTCACTAGATTGAGGAACATTATTAGTATTGCGTTCAATAGCAGAAAAATTAACTATCCAGTGGGAAGAAGAATCACCACGAATCAAGAGTTTTTCGGGAGAAACTGTATATCCTGCTGCTAATTCCACTACTAAACGAGTTGTAGTGTCATCGACTTTACCGACACGGATTTCTTGAACTGCGGAACCAAAACGCTGACGCAATGTATTTCCATTCACATCAGTTCCCGGTAAATCAATCACAACTCTTGTGGGACTACCAATAATAAATGCTTTGGGTTTTACCCCAGATTCGGTGGTAATATTTAATTGATTTTGGGCTTGGTCAAAATACCAAGATTCCAAACGAGATGCTTTAGCTGGAGTGGAAAGCATAACAATACTCACCACGCTAAGTAGCAAAAAGCGTAATTTCATAAGTGTTATTTCGATGTGTGAGGGAAGTGACTTTCACCAATTTTCCAAGTTTCCACGGTACATCCGGAAGAAAACTACACGGCAATTGGAGGTAAATCATTACCCCAAGACACAAAAATTACAATATTGTTCCGCCAGATTTATCAAGGAAATGTGTTTGTAGCAGCTTTCAAGCATCTAAGTAGGAGAGTTCTAAATAAAAAATATCCCAAAATCTTTTGTGGTGTAGTTATCTTGCCTGCTACTAATACAAGAATAGGTAAGATCCCTATCCCACAATATTGGATGATCTTTTTTGTCGAGTTCTCTAAATAAATACGACAGCATAGCTACAACTACTAACCCTCAGCCAAAAGTTCTAATATTTTGCCGTAATACCACTGATTTCGTTCACGGTTTTCTTGCAGTGCTTCTGAGTAACTTTGGCAATCTTTAAGATAACTTTGCCAATTATCAATATTACAAATAAATTTATTTTTTTGATAAGAATGGAAAATTGTTTTCTTAAATAAAGAGAGCTTGAATTGAGGCTGAAACCACTTTTCTACTGGGAAAATCCCCGGACTATGTTTAAAAGTATAAAACTTACTGGTAAATGGAAAAGATAAGACTTTTCTTCCTAGTAATGTTCCCCAATATGCTCCATGATAAGAACTAGTTAGTATGGTTTCACCTGATCCTAAAAAATCTAAAATTTCATCTAGATTTTGAGAACTATTAGTCATATGAGGAAAAGGATCGATTTTAATTTGAAACTTCTTATGGGAAAAAACCACAAAGTCATGCTTAATTTCCCTTTTCTTATCAAAGGACTTATGCATACAACTAGCACAGGGAACCCAATTATCTTGATAGTGAGAGTCCCTAATACCAACTAAATCAAACCCTTGATTATATTCAGAATAATCAAAATTTTGAATATCTTGAGGTTGATAACTATCATATATTTGTTGTCCGATTCCCCAGGAAATAAGTTTTGTATTTTTCTTTTGTTGACTAAGCTGAGAAAAACTCTCTAAGAATCTTGAAAATACAAGTCCACCACCACCAACAATAATATGTTTATCTTTTATATCTTCTGGTTTAATTGTTCTAATATCTTCCCTAGTAACAGAATATCCAGGAAAATCAAAGTATAGGGTTGGAGCAGATACTAAGTCTCCAATATTAGTTGAGTCAATGACATGATAATTGATGATGTTTTTCATATTCTAGTTTTATCCAATTTGGCATAATTAGCGACTGATTAATACGTTTTGTTTTTCAAGAGTTCGATTAAAGTAATCTTCCACAACTACATTTATTTCTGACATAAATCTCCCAGTAGAAAATAAATCTACCTGATTTGCCAAAGATATAATTAACTGGTTTCGTTTATCTTCATGACTCAAAACATGAACAATTCTATTTACCGCTTCCTCTTCAGTATTAAAAAATAACTCTTGATTGTGTTCACCAACAATTTCAATTTGCCCACCTTCACCTTTGACAAAGGGAATAGCACCAGCTTTCACCATTTCTGCAATTGATATACCAAACGGTTCTCTCTTGAAGTGAATCCCGTACTTACATACACTTACAAGTTTAATATATTCCTGATATGGCAAGTTTTCGTGTAAAGTAATCCAATCAGAATTTTCTTGAACTATTTTATGGATAAAATTATTATATTTCCATCCATAGATGCCTCCACCACCACCTGTTAGATGTAACTTAATATCAAAGCCTTGTTCACGAACTAATTTGAGGATTTTAATTACTCGGTGAGGCTCTTTGGCTTTGACTATCCTACCACTACAAATAAAAGTATTCTCTTTCTGATGCCAAGGTATATTTTGAGGTTCCATAACCACAGGAGGATACACAACTTTAGCATCTACACCATAAATTTCTTTAGTACGATTTGCTATCCAACGAGAATTAGCAACAGAAACATTTTGTAGTAGATTTTTCTGAGAAAAATTAGAGATTTTTTGATGAATAGGTAGACCTTCTTCTAATACTTGAGTCCAATGGATGTAGTGAATTCCAATTTTGTCGCCTAAATCTGCGGCATTATATCCAGATATAACTAAATCATAGCTATTAGCTTTTTGCTTTAACATCCTCAATACTAGATGGATAAACATCATTCTTAATTGTTGGTTATTTGCAATTAAAAAATGACAAATATTACTTATAGCATCAGGTACCAGCTTGAAAATTTTTATATTACGATTAGATAAGCTAGTTCCGTACATTGAATCTAGTTTTTCAAAATTAATATTTGCTAAGGTAAATAGAGTTAAATCATACTTATCTACTAATGCTTGGAGCATCCATAGTGCAACTGTCTCTGCTCCACCACCCATAAAATATGGATAAAATACTGCAATTTTTTTCATGATTTATTCCCTTGGATATAAAATGTATGGAAGAATATCAAGCAATTATGGAGATTTGTTAGAAGCTCAAATTTTTGATTTTTCTAAGACTTCAACCTTGTCTAATAAGTAAATTGCTAGATGATAAGATTCAGAAATTAGGTCACTTTGTTCTTGAGGATTATCAACTAGCCCATCTGCTAAAGAAACAAATACACTTAGCTGATTTTTCAGTTTTGCCTGAAGTTCATCTAGGATACCTATGAGATGTCCTGAGGTATCATGTGAATAATTTTCTGTACCGCCAGAAGATAATTGTAAGTCTCTACTTAACTTGATATTTTCCTCAAAAATTTCTATATTTGTGACAATTCTTAATGCAGATTTGTAAGATTCTTCCAGTAACTCTTGTCGTTCTTTTGCTTCATCCACCATTCCATCAATCAATAACTTCAAGCAACCAATCATGGAATTTAATCTTGTACGAATTTCGTAGGACATACGAATAAACGTCTGCTTGTAATTACTAGTCTTTTCTGCTTTTTCTCCAAATTGCATTGAGTGGAGACGTGAGTAATGACCATTTTTGCTTAATAGCTCTGTATGGTTTCCAACCTCAACAACACGTCCTTGATCAAAAACAGCAATTTGATCCGCTTTTTGGATAGTTGAAAGACGATGTGCAATTACTAAGGTAGTGCGATCGCGGCTTAAATTATCAATTGCAGCTTGCACCAGTCGCTCAGAAACAGTATCTAGTGCGGAGGTTGCTTCATCTAAAATCAGAATCTCTGGATCTTGAAGTAGCGCCCGTGCGATCGCTAAACGCTGACGTTGCCCACCAGATAACATGACACCGCGATCGCCAACCATAGTATCAAACCCTTGGGGCATCTTTTCGATAAATTCATAGGCATTAGCGTGTTTGCTAGCAACCATGATTTCTTCATCGCTAGCATCAGGTTTTCCGTAGGCAATGTTATTCCGTATGGAATCGTTAAACAGGAAAGTATCCTGGCTGACAATACCCATTGCCTGACGTAGACTTTTAATATCAAACTTACGTATATCTAAATCATCAATCGTGATACTTCCAGATATCGGATCATAAAATCTTGGCAATAAATCCGCCAAAGTCGATTTTCCAGCACCAGAACTACCTACCAAAGCTAAAGTAGTTCCCTTGGGTAAAAATAGATCTACATCTTTCAGAACTAACTTTTCATTGCCGGGATAAGCAAAAGACAACTGCTTGAAAGCTACACCATTTTGTAATTTGCTATATGCGACTTCCCCGTTAGGCATAAGGGGTTTATTATCTCGTCGCAAAAAGTCAGTGACAATATCTACGCTAGCCGAGTTATTCGCAAAGCTACTACGAAGGGTATTTAACTGGGCAATTAATGGTAAAAGTCTCATTAATACCAGTAAATATGTGAGCAGAATTGCAGAGAGGGAGGCGATTTTATCAGCAAATAATATTCGACCTAAAAATACAATTAGGATTAAAGCAATAATTCCAGCAACTTCACTAGTAGGTGCAATAATTTCCGAGTTTATTTGAGACTTAAATTCAGCTAATTCTCGATGAGCAATTAACTTATCAATCTTCTGATAGGTTCTTTGCTCGTTACTATTTGCCTTAACTAGGCGAATACCACTTAATGTTTCTATCAAGTTATTAGTGAGCATTTTAGACATATCAGAAAGAACTTTTCCGTAATGTCTAGAACGAGAAATGGCGTATTGATTTACTAAAGTAACAAATGAAAGTAAAACTGTTGAGCAAACTGTTAATTGCCACGAAATAGACAATAAAAAGAATAAAAAAACAAATATTGTAATAATTACTATGATTAATTTAATGATATTATTTAAAGAAATTGCAGCGCGAGGAATTTCTGCATTTAAATTATTCATTAAGTCACCAAGTCTCATCTTGGTGTAGTAATTTATATCTATATCTAATAGTAGCTTTAGTCCATCTCTTCGCATATCTGAAGTGAGGGTGCGGGCTAGAGAACTGGAGGCTAAAGAGCTAGCATAACTAGCCGCATTTTTTAAAGCAATCATCAATATAATTGCTCCTGCCATCACCATAGAACGATAGCTATCCGGCAAATTTTCAAATGGCGACATGATAGCTTTAATAATAGATGGAGCATTAGTTAGATTAATTTCTTGTCCAATAATACTTAAGATTATTGGAACAATCATCGCAACACTAATTCCATTAAATAAAGCACCAGAAAAACCCAAAACAATGGTTGCAATAACCCTCATTGGATATGGCTGTGCAAATTTAGTTAGCTGCTGAATAGTAGACATGGATATTTAAAAAATAATTGAATTTATGATACACCCTATACTTCAAGTAATTTGATGTTTTTTCAGAATAATTGTTCAAAATGATTAATTATTGTTTTATTTATTACAAGTAATTAATGAAGATTTAGCCCAGAAAACAATTGAGATATAATAGATTTCATAGTATCAATACTATAGTATTTAACGCATCTTTCCCTTGCTTGAATACCTCGTTGTTTCGCTAAATCAAAATCTTCAAATATCGCTTGAATTTGTTCAGCAATTTGTTCCGGAGCGTTTGAATCAACTAGATAACCATTGTTGCCTAAAATCTCTGGAATATCTCCGACACGAGTCGCTAAGATTGGCTTTGCCATTGACATTCCATCAGTTAACTTTAATGGGAATTGAGCTAAAGCGGCTGGTGTATTTCGCTGGGGAACAACAATTACATCCGCTGCTGCAACAATATCAGGCATCTGTGATGATGGATATTTTGGTAACTTAATGATCCAACGTCCCCATTTTTCCATAAGTTGACTATCGTAGTCATCGTAGGGACTACCTCCAACAATTACTAGCCTTAAATCTGCTTGATTTAAGATATCTAGTGCCATTAATATATCTTCAACGCCTTTATATGGTCTTGGCGCTCCGGGAAACATTAATGTTCTATATCCAGATAAACCATAACGTGCTTTACTTTCTTCCGAGTTATAAAGTTTGGGGTTAAATAGATTGGTATCTTTCCCATTTGGTAAATAAATGCCGCCAAATTTTTCCTTTAAAAATTGGGTGTGAATTGTAATTGCACTGGCACGCTTAGTCATACCTTCAACCCACTTGATGTAAAGTGGATGGTCTGGATATCTCAAAACTCCATCCTGTTTTAAGATATCTTTTGCAAATTGTTTAATCGATGGACGATACTGCCATTGATCTCCACCATGCCAACTGAGTTCCCAGTCATCTATATCTAAAATTATCGGTTTATGTGTCTTAATTTGATTTAGCAAAGATAGACCAAAAGTAGTCATTTTTGGTCTCATGGCATAGATGATATCACCATCAATTTTTTTGAGAAGTTGAGATGCCGAATTAAGAAATTGTGGATAGTTATAGCCGTTAACATAGCTAACTGGAATTTCAGATTGAGGAATAACAGCAGGTTGATTACCAAACACAAATCCCACAATCTCTACTTGATAACCCAGCTTTTGGAGTGCCTGAGCGATCAAAAAAGAGCGAACACCTCCACCTCCCCATCTTCCTGCTCCAGCGCTTGAAAGGTCGCTGACAAGTAATGAAACTTTTAATTTAGTTTTGCTTTGTTGCAAACTTTCAATATTTTGCTTATGTTGATGCGTGTTAGTTAACATCAGTAATATTACTAGTAATAGATTTCAAAGATGCTCCTGAAATTCTGACAAGCTTGCGATCGCAAGTTTGCTGTCTATATAATTAAATCGTCAAAATCAATCACAATCTAACTTAATGTGTATCTAGACTTCCACTATAAATATACTGATGAATTAAAATATTTTATACAAGCAAGTAAGCGTTAATACTTATTCGTCTGTAAATTATATGATCTATAATTGCTTTATTCAAAAAAATATATTACTCAAACTAAAAAACTTATTTCATTTTTTCTTGTATCATCATTCTCACAATATCTTGCATTTGATATTCTGCTTGCCAGCCTAATTGCTGTTTAGCTTTGGTGGGATTTCCTTTCCCTAAAGCAATATCAGTTGGTCGTAGTAGACTTTTATCAGTAACAACATATTCCTCCCAATCTAAGTTAAATTCTGCAAAAGCATACGCAACAAAATCTTCTAGTTTGTGAGATTTTCCTGTAGCAATTACATAATCATCTGGTTGATCTTTTTGCAAAATTAAATGCATTGCTTCTACATACTCAGGTGCCCAGCCCCAATCACGCTGAATATCAATGTTGCCTAACAATAACTTTTCTTGACTACCAGCGGCAATTCGACAAACTGCTGAGATAATTTTTTGTGTGACAAAACGCTCTGGTCGTAGAGGAGATTCATGATTAAATAAAATACCAGAACAGGCAAATAAGTTATAAGCTTCGCGGTAATTAGCAACTTCCCAAAAGGCTGCTGCTTTAGCTACACCGTAGGGACTTCTAGGACGAAATGGAGTGTTTTCGTCAGCGGCTTCTCCTCCAGTATCACCAAAGCATTCACTAGAACCTGCATTGTAAAATTTAATTGGTTTCCCCAGAAAACGAATTGCTTCTAATAGATTTAAAGTTCCTGTAGCAATACTTTCAAGTGTCTCTACTGGTTGCCCAAATGAAAGACCAACTGATGTTTGTCCTGCTAAGTTGTAAACTTCATCTGGCTGAATTTTGGTAAGTATTTGGAGGACGCTACGAAAGTCGTTGAGGGCAACTGATTCTAACTTAATTTGCTCTCGAATACCTAAGCGAGCTAAGTTGTTAAAGGATGACATTTGAGCATCCCGTGAGGTACCACAAACGTTATAATTCTTATTTAGGAGTAACTGCGCTAAATAGGCTCCATCTTGACCTGAAACACCGCAAATAAGGGCTGTTTTCATAGTTTTTGTTTAGTTAGCTATTTTAGAAATTAAAAATATTTATAGAGAAAATTGCAAGATTAATAACTAGATTGAGTTAATACATCTTTGAACTATTAGATATAGCAATCCTGATAATTTACTCAAAAATATAATGCAGCATTTTATAAGTATTACAGCCCTCCTAAACCCTCCCCTTTGCAAGGGGAGAGTAAGCGATGAAATTAAGATATGCTGTATCTAGGTTCAATTTTTGAATAGGTATTTTCTAATTTTGCTTTACCTAAATGCTGATGAAAAATATTTTTCAAACAATTTATGGATTGCTACACTTAATAGATAATATTTTACCAACCAATTAATTTAAGCTGTCCGGTTTGAACTTGGTCAAATATACGATTTATCTGACGACGTTCACCATCACTAATGCGACTATTTCCTAAAATTTTTGATGTTAGCAAAATATGATCTTGACGGCTCAATCTTCCTGAAAAAATAATTCTATTGACTATCCTAGCAACAATTGTTTCCCGTTCCATACTTTCTAATCTCGGCATAATTTGTAATCCATATTTAGGTAGATACACAAAGCAATATTTACTCAACAGTCATTTTGTTAAAGTGAGTATTAAAAAACAAAAATTATTAAAATTGAAATGTTGCAGGTAAATATTGATGTTTTTGATATCAAAACTTTTTGATACCTTTATATAATAAATTTAACTTTGTGCTGGCACATCTTTCCAGGGAATTTATACTGATATATCGGGAAAGTGAGATATTTTATAATTTTGATTTTAAGTAAAAATACAATTGACTTTCACAATCTTTATAATAGGTAATGCAAAATACTCTTCCACTTGATGAAATATGGAGGAATTACAGTACCTTAGTATTAGGTCTAACTAAAAACTGTCAAATTTTTATAAAGGAATTCAAAAAATGCAAGTTATCCTCATACCAGCACTTGCAGATAATTACATCTTCTTGTTGTATGACTCAAAAAGAGGTATTGCCGCAGTGATTGATCCGGCAGTTGCAGAGCCAGTTTTAACAAAACTTCATGAACTGCAAGCTGAGTTAGTGGCAATTTTCAATACTCATCACCATCATGATCATGTAGGTGGTAACAAGAAATTGATACAATGTTTCCCTGATGTCAAAGTATACGGAGGTGTGGAGGATAGGGGTAGAATACCGGAACAGCAGGTTTATTTAGAAGATGGTTCCAAGGTTGAATTTGGTAATCGTCAAGCTGAAGTTTTCTTTGTTCCTGGACATACAAGCGGACATATTGCCTATTATTTTCCTCCGCAGCACTCGGATGAGATGGGTGAGTTGTTCTGTGGTGATACGTTATTTGGGGGTGGTTGTGGTCGTCTATTTGAAGGGACACCATCCCAGATGGTAAGCTCTCTGAGTAAACTGCGATCGCTTCCTAACTCTACACGGGTTTGGTGCGCTCACGAATATACGCAGAAAAATCTCGAATTTGCACTGACAGTGGATTCGGGAAATATTCAGCTACAGCAAAGATATGATGAAGTTAAAAGCCGTCGGCATCGGCAAGAAGCAACAGTTCCTTTGTTGTTAGGAACCGAAAAACTTACCAATCCTTTCTTAAGATGGGATATCCCAGCACTACAAGCTGCTGTTGGTGGTGATGAATCTGTAGTTACGTTTGCACGATTACGGGGAATGAAGGATAAATTTTAATTTTAACTTGTAATTCTGGGGAGTTGCGATCGCGTTTATCATCTAAGATTAGAATCGCTCCCCTCAACAACGAAAAATCAGTCTGAATTGAGGGTTGCGATCGCGTAGTGTTCCATAGGAATATCGGGCTATGGATTCTGTTAGGATCTTTGGGCTATATATATATAGCTGTATACTAATCGAATGCGATTAAATCAGTTATCAGTGAAGAGTCAACAGTGAGCAGTGAAAATTAATATAACCGATACTTTACCTGCGGTACACTTCGTTCCGACAAACTCAGTATAGGTAACTGATAACTGCTAACTGATAACTGATTATTACCAAGTTAGTCAAATTTGACAGATAAAGAGAGTAAAGCGAAAACAATGGCGAAGCGAGTACAACTAGTTTTAAACCAAGATATCAGCAAATTGGGTAAGTTTGGCGACTTAGTGGAAGTTGCACCTGGTTATGCACGTAATTATTTGATTCCTCAGAAGTTGGCAACCCATGCAACTCCTAGTATTCTTAAGCAAGTAGAACGTCGTCGTGAAATTGAACGTCAACGTCAGGAAGAACTGAAACAGCAAGCATTGACACAAAAAGAAGCTTTGGAAAAGGTGACTGGTTACACAGTTTCTGTTCAAGCTGGTGAAAATGATGCAATTTTTGGTACTGTTACCACCCAAGATGTTGCTGATGTAATTAAACAAAACGCAAATCTTGAAGTTGACAAACGTGGTATCACTATTCCTGATATTGGCAAGTTGGGTACTTATGAAGCAGAAATCAAGCTGCATTCAGATGTAACTGCCAAAGTCAACATCCAAGTTGTCGCTAGCTAAACCAAATTCCTAGATTTGCAGGTAAGTAGATGATGGGGCGGGGAAACTCGCTCTATTATTTTAGTTACGGCATAGATTTTTCCTGGGGACAGATATCCCCAACATTTTCTAAGGGACTTCCAGAAAATAAACTATTCCATTGGAAATAATGATAATCATTTTAAAGGGGGATGAAGGGGCGTGCCGACGGCAGCCCCTTCATCCCCCCTTTTGTAGTAATTTGAATAATGACTGAGTTTTTGAGTGTAGCAACTGGTGACTATAGTATTAACTGATTCTCTGAAAAAGTTGTTCATTGAAACTGCATCTCAATTAAAAGGTGCAGAAAAGCGTAGATTTATGGCTTCGACAGTTCAAAGCTTAGGTTTAGGAGGGCAAAGACTTGCACAATCAGAATTAGGATGGAATCGAGACACAATTCGCAAAGGAACAAGAGAATTAAAAAGCGGTATTACTTGTGTTGATAACATGAGTGGCAAAGGACGTTACAAAGCAGAAGAACATCTGCCAAATCTTTTAGAAGATATCAAAAAAATAGTTGACTTCTATAGTCAAACCGATCCGAGTTTTAAAAGTCAAAGACTATATACTAGACTCAGTGCAGCCGAAGTTAGAAAGCAATTAATCGAAAAGTCTGGTTATAGTGATGAAAAGTTACATACATCAGAAACAATTCGAGTCAAATTAAATAATTTAGGTTATAAGCTCAGAAGGGTAAAGAAAGTTCAGCCTCAAAAAAATACCCACAAACTGATGCAATCTTTGAGCAATTAGATGTAGTAAATAAAGATGCAGATGAAGATAAGAGTGTTTTACGTCTAAGCATGGACGGAAAAGCCTGTGTTAAGATCGGCTCATTTGACCGAGGGGGTAAAAGCCGGGATGGGGTGAAAGCATCAGACCATGATTATAATCCGAAAACAACTGTAACTCCTTATGGAATATTTCTTCCAGAGCTTGACGAGTTATTTTTGTACTTTACAGAATCGAAAGTTACAAGTGATTTTATCGTTGATATTCTAGAAGATTTTTGGTCTTGTGAAAAGCATCGTTTTTCTGAAGTTAAAACACTACTTCTGAATCAAGATAATGGTCCGCAGAATAGTTCGCGGCGTACCCAATTTATGAAACGTATAGTAGAGTTTGCTCACAAACATCAAGTAAATATACGTTTAGCTTATTATCCTCCCTATCATAGTAAATACAATCCAATAGAAAGGACATGGGCAGTACTAGAAAATCATTGGAATGGGAGTATTTTAGATGAACTAGAAACGGCTTTAAATTTTGCTAGCACTATGAAATGGAACGGGAAACATCCAGTCGTTAAGCTAGTACACGAAACTTATGAGAATGGGGTAAAGACTTACAAAAAAAGCTATGGCTCAAATCGAAAAACAGATTGAGCGGCTAACCGATTCTAATCATGAAGTTTTCCCAAATTTAGGTAATTGGTTTATTGATATTTGTTGTAGTAAAACAAACGTGATTTCATTTTAATAGCAACATTTATTTAGCGGCAAAATATCCCTTATTTACACTGTTTAACTTCAAATAACAAGTGTATAGACTCTTATGCATAAATGAGGGGGAGAAAAGGGCTTGCCGACGGCAAACCCTTTTCTCCCCCTCAAAATGATTATCATTCTTTAAATCAACCTGTCTTTTCCTTTTTTTGGAATAATTTATTCTTTGGAAGTCCCTAAGGTGAAAGCCTAGCTTTACCCATTCTCGTGGATTTGTACCAAGCAGCTATTGCTGGTGTCCATTCTTCAAGGTGGGGAAACATCAGTTCACATAGCTTTTGAATTTCTAGCTGTGCATCTTTTTTATATCTTAGGTCAAGGAAGTGAAGAAGCGATCGCATGTTGAAACTAACGACAAAATGCTGTCGATAATCGAAGGGGACTTTCCCCCTTGCGTGTTCTTCGGACATTCCCCCATCAATATCGTCTTTGTAGCGTTTTGCAGCTTCTAAGCACCACTCTAGATCTTTTTGGCGCTGCTCAGGTGAATAGTAGTATTTTTTACCTTGTCTGTCGCTGTAATTACCAATTGGACGGAGGTAAAATACTTCTTCTATGTCTTTTCCTGCCTCGATTACATCGATTACCTGCTGGCTGGTATATCTGTAAGAATTGTGAACAACCATCCCATTAGCAACAAAATTGTGCCATGAACCATCAACCTCTAGGTCATAAGTCATTTGTTCACCCAGATATTCAACACTTTTCACCTTGACTGGATGTGCCTTTAATTTTCTACCTGGTGGTTTTGGTTTTTCATTCCAATTAGCTGGCTCAATTATGGGTTGAAACGATTGAGCAAATTCTGCTTCTAAATTGTTGTGATGGATATGTTCGTGACATTGCTTGCATACTGTGACAAGATTATCAAATTCGTAAGCCACCGACTCATCAGCAAAAACAGGGATCAAATGATGGGCATGAAGATTACCACCCATATTTCCACATCTTTGACAAATATAATTAAATTTTTTATGTACTTGTGGAGCAGTATCTCTTGTCCACGCACCTATAAGTTCTCGTTCTGTTGATGTTCCCCCTTTCCAAAAATTAGATTCTTCACCACGTCTGGTATATTTTTTCGCATTTTCGACCCTGATTACACGGCTTTCCTCTGAAAGCTGTAATTTATAGCCTCTTTTTTTCTTGTTCCAAGGATTTTTGGTGCCTTTGGGCTTTTTATTTAGCGATAAACCGTAAGCGTAAACCCATTTTTTGATAGCTTCAACTGAACAATTAGCTAACTGTGCCATTTCATCTGCATGAAGCCCTTTACTTAGCTGTTCTTCTAACCAAACTTGATTTCGGTAAAGGGCATTGGGATCATAGTTCCAAGGTTTACGCTTTTTATCATCCACTACTGCCACACCATTACACATCACATGGCAAGATTTCGTAATCTTGCTGACGCTGTGATCCAAATTCACTAGTAAACCAACAGCATCACCCATTGTTTGCCATCCTTCAGAAGTAAACAAGCGATGTTTAGCAGTACAGTCGATTGTTTTGCCATCCTCCAGCGTCACTCGATAAACAGGCTGCATTCCACTACACATTACATCTTTGATGTGTCCAACTTCAAATAGCCCTGTTTCTTCATTGAGAACCCGTAAACGCATTTTACGAATACGTGTTTTAGAATCTCGTCGATATTCTCCAGGTAGTTCTCCATTTCTACCTTTAATTAGCCTTTGACGAATAGCACTCTCTCCATTTGTCCAGAGTTCGTACAGTTCCCCGATTGTTTTATTGAGTTTTGAACTTGCTTGGTGTTTATAATCAACAAACGTAATTTCTGTATTTGCTGCCAAACACTGCACATCGAACGATACACCAGTACGATGTGTACGTGCTTGCTGCATGACACTGTGGGGAAAATAGCCGCAGTTAAAGACTATTTGTGGGTGTTCCGTACAGCCGTAGTGTCCTCTGTCACCAGCAAGGAGGCGCTTAACAATAATATCACCACATTGCTCTTCACTGGGAAAGCGATCGCGTTCATCATACACAAACGCACCTGTGTAGTCTTGATGCATCGCTGCATAAATTACTTGTTGGGGATTTGGGGTTTTTGATAAAACCTCGACTCGAAATTTATCCATGATGTGGGTCAATACTACTGCACTTGAGTCATGATATCCCAGGTGGCGATCGCATAACTCATTAATCTTGTTTACAATCTTCTTTACAAAAATTAATTTTTGCGTTACAGTTTGTTACATAAGGAAAAAACAAACACAAGCAAGGAAATAAATTATGACATCATACAAAGGTTCTATTATTGACGAGACTGGTAAACTAAACAACTTTGCAATTGAGCCTAAAGTCTATGTTGACGCACAAGGCGATCGCACTGGCTTTACAACCTATGCTGAGATGTTGAATGGTCGTTTAGCAATGATTGGTTTCATTTCGCTAATTGCATTGGAAGTATTCACCGGACATGGTATCTTCGGTTTTTTCAGAAGTCTGTAACTATCTGAGTTAAAGGGTCAAGGATGATTCTGCTTTTATGTCCCTGTACCCTTCACTCCTAATCTAGTTATGTTTAATGTTTAATAAATATAAATAACATAAAATTTCTATAGACTTTAGTGCTATATTTATCGCACGAAAGCTACAAAACCTATAAAGTTATCAAAAAAGTATCAAAGGTCGGGTTAATCTTCAAAACCCGACCTTTGACTATTTTAAAGTTTCTTTCGGAATGCCAAGAAAAAGCGATATGATTCCTAGGTTTATCTTCAATAAATTCTGTTTTAACTAATTTTGCGGAATTTCCCATGCTTCTACAAGCTGGGGATGGATAGCAACAGATGCTAGATCCAGCATCTAATTATATTTTATTTCAAATATCATATTTATAATAAATGTGATTCATGAGCAATACCTCTGCCAAATTAAGAGGATTCAACGCCCGTAGAAACGTGATGAATACGCCCTAAAGAAGTAAGCTTGGCAAAAATCTGGGTTAATAAAATAGGCTCAGGAATTTCTGGAAGCATTTTTAAGATTTCATGAACATATCGAAAACCACGGTAATGAGCCTTAAGGTCAATAATGCCGGAGTCGGGATTCAGGATGCGGAAATCAGCGAGAAGATGATGAGATAAATTAACCATAAAGAATGCTAGATTAGCAGCATTAGTCACCGCAGTTTGACCGATGTTCATAAAGTCTTCCAATCCCCAAAATTGCTTGGCATCACGGAAGTTAAACTCGATCTGAAAGCGTAGTTTGTAGTAGTCAATTATTTTCTCAGATGACAACTTTAGGTCACTAGAAAACAGAATTACGTGACTGCGAGCATTAGTTTTCAGATTTGTTTTCACCAAAATAACTACATTCAGGGACTGGGCAAATTCTTTGTGCAGTAAAGTAGCTTGGTAACTATCGGTTTGGATATCCTCTTCGATACTACTTTGACGCAAATATTCATCAGAAATATTACGCCAGTCTAGTTTATCTCCGTATTTACGGCGTGAACGATGATTAGGGTCAGGATTTTGGTAAGGTATGTATAATGCTGAATCGTGGCGTAACTTGGAAATTATATGTAAGTTGACCTGTCGAGCCATCTGCAAAGCATTATTGTTTCCAAAATGACCATCTAAGACTAAGTAAGTCAGTGGGATAAAGTTAGCTACCAGCTTGACTAGCTCATTAATCATCTTCTTAATTCTGAGTAATTCAGACGTAAGAATTACTTCGGTCTTGTTTTTATTTTTACTCCCTTTTGGTCGTCCACGTCCACGTTTTTCTTTGGCTTTTATTTCTGGTCTTAACGATACGCTACTTTTTTCTATATCGTTCTTTATTACCTGTTCTATCTGAATTGGAAATGAGTGCCTTTGTTCAACACTTACTAATGATAATGTAAAGAAAGATAACCCTGATATTGGCTTACTTACTAGGCTGGAAAAGAATCTATCCAACCCATAAGTTTTTTTCCCGGATTTACTTACTACAACTTCATCTCCTGCAAGTAAATACACCTCATTCGCACGGAACAAATGCTTGCGGAAAAATAGCCAAAACAATGTCGCCCAAGGGATTACCGTATGAAAAAATCTCAACATCGTCCGATAACTACCACCACTACCTGTCCAACGAGAAATTCCCAACATAGTGACTCGCCCGCTCATCGCTAACATTGCCAAGATTATTTGGTTCAATTGCTTCATCGTTGTAGCGTTTATCTGCGGCAGGAAGCATTGTAACAATGATAAAATGTCAAGCATGGGCGCACATAGTGGTTTTTGAGTTGTCGTTGTGAGAGACAATAACTCTACTACGAAACGCCCTACCTCTTCCTCTTCATCCTCTTACTTTGGCGAAGGTATTGATGAGAAAATAACTCAATGAAAAACGTTGCCAAAGTCAGAATTTATCCAACTATCGAGCAAAAGCATCTGCTATCAAAAGCTTTTGGTTGCGCTCGTTGGTATTGGAATAATTCACTCAACGCAACAAATGAACTCTATAAACAAACAGGCAAGGGCTTATCTCAGATTGGGATGAATAGCCGACTACCTGCACTAAAAAAAGAGTTTGAATGGCTTGGTGAAACTTATAGCCAGGTGCTACAAAGTGTCTCCCTAAATCTATCGAGAGCATTTGTAAACTTCTTTGAAGCAAGGGTATCATTCCCAAAATTCAAATCAAAGCACGATAAACAGTCAATTCAGTATCCCCAATACGTCGAAATTGTTGATGATAAGTCACTCAAGTTTCCTGGGAAGTTAGGTATTATTCCTGCAAAGATTCACCGTACATTTGATGGAAAGATAAAAACCGTCACAGTTAGCATGAATTGTGCAGGAAAATATTATGCTTCTTTGCTGTTTGACGACGGATTGCCAGATATTGAAATCAAATCAGAAGGGAAAGCTGTTGGCATTGATGTTGGACTAACGCATTTTGCGGTTACGTCTGATGGTTCTAAATTTGACAATCCCAAACACTTAAAGAAACGAGAAAGAAACCTCAAACGCAAGCAACAAAAGTTGTGCCGCAAACAAAAAGGTTCAATACGACGTTCTAAAGCCCGTCGCATCCTAGAGCACCAGTCCAGTAGAAGTAGTTGACAAGATACATAGTTTTTGCAGAGGCTAATTTATAGGAGAATAAGGAGAATAAGGTATGAGGAGTGCAAACTATGCGTCCATTAATATGGGAACCTCCAATCTCCCTGTCAAGCAAAGAAGAAAAAGTTGCGAAACGTATACGCAAAGCAAAGTTATTTGTATTTTTGCGGCAAATACGACACGAATTATTTGACCCAGACTTCCAAACGGAGTTAGCAAGGGTATTCAAGGACAGTAGTGTTGGTTTATCTCCAATACCACCAGCACAACTTGCACTTGCAGTAATTTTACAAGCATATACAGGGGTTTCAGATGACGAGGCAATAGAAGCGATTGAAATGGATAGGCGATGGCAGCTAGTTTTAGATTGTCTCGATTGTGAACAAGCTCCATTTGGCAAAGGGACACTAGTTAGATTTCGTGCGCTTTTGATGTCAAAGTCTCTTGACCAGAGGATTGTGGCGAAAACAGTTGAAATGGCACATTTTCATGAAGGTTACAATCCGAAGTCGTTAAAAGTAGCCTTAGATTCAAGCCCGTTATGGGGAGCGGCACGTGTGGAAGACACGTATAATTTGTTAGGTCATGCACTAAGGAAAGCATTATTCGTAATAGCTCAGAATTATGAACAGGACGATTCTGGTGTTACAGGCGTTACAGCGACTATCGGTGCAGAAATCATCACGGGAACGAGCCTGAAAGCTGCCTTAGATTTAGATTGGGATGACCCGGAAGCTCGTAATGTTGCACTATCTACAATATTGCAAACATTAGACTCAGTTGAGTCTTGGGTCAAACAAAAAACTGATTTGGATGAAAAAACAAGCACTCAAGTCAACAAGAGCATTGAAGATGCGAGGCAAATTGAATCACAAGATGTTGAGGAGAAATCTGATGGCTCCCCAAAGCTCCGTAAAGGTGTTGCTAAAGATAGACGCATTTCAATTGAGGATGAGGATATGCGTCATGGTCGTAAAAGTCGCAGCCAAAAAAATTGATGGTTACAAACGTCATATTTTCAAAGACTTAGAATTGCAAATGGTAAGAGCTGTTGGTGTTACCAGAGCAAACGAACCAGAAGCATCTGTAACTATGGCAATTGAGTTCGACTTAAATGCCCAGAACGTAACAACTCTTGACATCAAAGAGCTACATATTGACCGTGCATATTTAGCTAGTCATTGGGTTAAACAACGCACACCTGATATGACTATTATTTGCAAGGCATGGAAAGTCCGCAACGGTAATTTTTTTGATAAAAATGCCTTTGTTCTGGATTGGGAAAATCATTTCATTCGCTGTCCCAATGGAGTTAGTTTACCCTTTAATGAGGGGACTGTTGTCCACTTCCCCAAACACGAATGTCAAACCTGTCCTTTACGCTCTCAATGTACAGAGAGTAAGCAAGGTCGCAGTATCTCTATTCACCCTGACGAGTCTCTACTTGTAGAGCTACGGGAACGTCAAACTACACAGAGTGGACGTGAGAAACTCCGCGAGCGCGTTAGTGTTGAGCATAGTTTAGCTCATATTGGTCAGTGGCAAGGAGATAAAGCTCGCTACATTGGCTTACGCAAAAACCTTTTTGACCTTCGACGTATGGCTGTTGTTCATAATCTCCACGTTCTTGCTCGTATGTTTGAAACTAATAATAAAGAAATTTCTAATTTTAATAATTCATACTCTGCCTGATTTGTCAATATCTTCTACTGGACTGGTGCTCTAGAAATTGGTAGATTTTTCCCATCGAGTAAAACTTGTCATGTATGCCTTAATCAAGTTGGTAGTCTGCCTTTAGATGTGCGTAGCTGGACTTGTTCTAGTTGCGGCACTAAGCACGATAGAGATGTGAACGCGGCTATCAATATTCGAGACGAAGGGCTTCGAGTATTAGCGTTAGGAACTAGCGCTACTGCCAATGGACGGGATGTAAGTCCGAGGGTTGGAAGGAAATCTTCCGTATCTAAGGCTGTCCCGGTTGAAATTGGAAGCCCCATCCACCTATGAGGCGGGGTAGTTCACGAAGAAATATATTTGCTAAAAACATCACTAAAATCGCGTTTTGTATAATTTACCAAGATGGCAGAATTGAGATTTTTCAGAATGTCATTAAATTGAGTAGCGATCGCTTCCCCAGAAACTGGATTACTAATCTTGTACATAGAAGCAGTCGCATCCAGCGCTTTCAGTGCATTATTCCTACAAATCTCATCGGTATACTGACGTTTACTAATGCTAATTAATGCTTTGTAAATATCTTTCAATTGTTCGATGAACGTCTTTCGTACACTGATCAGGAATGAAGTTGTTCCGATCTTGAACTTCAACTCGATATCCATATCTACACTTCCAGCAGTTTCCAACGTGACGCTAGAAATATGCTCGCAAGCGTATTCGTATCGTTTGATAGAACGCTTTGAGGAAGTAGCAGAAAAACCATCTACGTGAATCAATGCAAAGTTAGTAAAGCAATACTCATCTTTTCTAGACTTAATGAGAAAAAATATCTTTTCACCGTCTTCGTGAAATAAATAATCATCTGCATCAACTTTGTCAAAATCCCGGGGCTGAATTACAGAACCAATATCACCCAATCCTAGTGCTTCCGAAGCCATCGCTTTAAACATATTAGCAATCTCCTTAGAATAGTTTTTGAAAAATCAAGGTCTTCTCTCGTCAATTAGCGAAAAATTCTGGCGATGTGAAGCCGTGGTTGCAACACTTTCCAAATTCTAACAGAGCAAATTATGTTGTCAATATTTATACTTATTATTCCAAGTTCTAAGTACAGGAGAAAAGTTGTGGTTTTTCAGTAGTTAGGTTGGGCGCAGCGGAGCGTAACCCAACATTGATCAACAGGTAAAATATTAAGTAGCGTGAATTTTGCTTGTTGATTGACATATTTATAGTATCTGAATATTTATTAGTTTCCCGCTTGGTTTTGTTGGGTTCCGCAAAGCCTCCAACGTCACCTGCTACAACGGGGAAACCCCCGCAACGCAGTGAATCCATAACCTACGGGAGATTGCGAACCAAAACCGACTTTTTGCCATTTTATTCTTTGAGAAAAATAAATAATCAGTAAACAATGTTCCGTCAACCCCAGCTACAGGTTATGATCTAACAATATCAGGTTGACCTTTGTATCACTAGATATCCATGACAGCTTCCTATTCTGCATCTTCATCGGCAAATAATGCCAACAACCTAATTACAGATCACCGTGACGTTGATGTGAGTAAGCTGAGTTTGATGTATCAGCACTACGTCGAAGTCAAAGAAAAGCACCTGCACGCGGTGCTTTTTTATCGAGTGGGTGATTTCTTTGAATGTTACTTTTCAGATGCGGTGACGTTAGCGCAGGAATTGGAGTTGGTACTCACCAGTAAGCAAGCTGGGGAACAGGGAAGGGTAGCAATGTCGGGTGTTCCTCACCATTCTTGGGAACGTCACGCGACACTGTTAGTGGAAAAGGGCTACGCTGTAGTAATTTGCGATCAAGTAGAAGATGCTGCTGCCGCTGCGGGGAGATTGGTAAGAAGGGAAGTTACCCGCATCCTCACCCCAGGAACACTGTTAGAAGATGGAATGTTGAAAGCCAGGAAAAATAATTACTTGGCAGCAGTGGTAATTGCGGGGGATTCCTGGGGGTTAGCTTATGCAGATATCTCCACAGGAGAATTTTTAACTACCCAAGGCAGTAATTTGGAACATTTGACGCAGGAGGTGATGCGGTTACAACCTGCGGAGATATTAATACCAACCAATGCACCAGATTTAGGTGCTTTATTGCGTCCTGGGGAAAAGTCGGCAAGTTTACCGGAATGCCTACCAGCCAGCTTTTGTTATTGTATGCGATCGCAGTTGCCATTTTCCCAAGGAGAATCAAGGAGTCGGTTACTCCAAAAGTTTAAAATTCGCTCTTTGGAAGGTTTGGGATGTGATCATTTGCCCTTAGCTGTGCGTGCTGCGGGAGGGTTGTTGGAATATTTGGAGGAGACGCAAAAGGAAAGTTCGATTCCCCTGCAACCATTGCGAAGTTACACCTTGGCGGATTTTTTGATTGTAGATTATCAAACACGCCGCAACCTGGAAATTACGCAGACAATTCGAGATGGTACTTACCATGGTTCCTTACTGTGGGCGCTCGATAGAACGAGTACGGCTATGGGGGGAAGGGCGCTGCGAAGATGGCTGTTACAACCGCTACTTGATGTGAGGGGAATAGCTGCCCGTCAAGATACAATTGCGGAATTGGTGGAAAATACATCCTTGCGTCAAGATTTGCGAAGGTTATTAAAGCAGATTTACGATTTGGAACGGTTGACGGGGAGAACTGGTTCAGGAAAAGCAAATGCTCGTGATTTGGGAGCGTTGGCAGAGTCACTTTCTAAGTTACCAGAATTAGCAAGCATTGTAGCCGAAGCGCGATCGCCTTTTCTCAAAGCACTGCAAAAAGTCCCCACAGAATTGGAAACTTTGGCAGAGAAAATTAGCGCGCATTTGGTGGAATCTCCACCAATTCACATCAAGGAAGGTGGGTTGATTCGTTCGGGAATCAATGAGATGTTGGATCAAAGAAAGGCTTTGGTAGAAGAGGATCAAAGGTGGATTGCCAACTTGGAAGTGGATGAGAGGGCAAAAACAGGAGTCCAAAATTTGAAAGTCGGTTTCAACAAGACCTTTGGCTACTACATTAGTATATCCCGTGCCAAGGCAGACCAAGTTCCCAGTAACTACATCCGCAAACAAACCTTAACTAACGAAGAACGGTATATCACCATAGAGTTGAAAGAACGGGAAACTCGGATTCTCAACGCTCAAGATGATTTATATCAGTTAGAATACGAGATTTTTGTGGCATTACGAGAGGAAGTCGCCGTTTATGCCGAAATCATTCGGAATATTTCCCGTGCCGTTGCCGCTGCCGATGTATTATGTGGATTGGCAGAGTTGGCAGTGATTCAGGGTTATTGCCGTCCCCAAATGGTGGAAGGTAGAGAAATATACGTTGTGGATGGGAGACACCCGGTAGTCGAACAATCCCTACCAGCAGGCTTTTTCGTCCCTAATACCTGCCGTTTGGGAGCAGATACTGAGAACAATAATAGTGGTAATTCACACAATCCATCCCCCGATTTAGTCATCCTCACCGGACCAAACGCCAGCGGTAAAAGTTGCTACCTCCGGCAAACAGGATTAATCCAAATAATGGCACAAATTGGGAGCTTTGTCCCCGCAAAATATGCAAAATTGGGGATATGCGATCGCATCTTCACTCGCGTCGGTGCTGTGGATGACTTGGCAACAGGACAATCTACTTTTATGGTGGAAATGAACGAAACCGCCAACATTCTCAACCACGCAACCGCAAAATCCTTAGTTCTCCTCGATGAAATTGGACGCGGTACTGCAACATTTGACGGACTTTCCATCGCTTGGGCTGTGGGAGAATATTTAGCAATGGAAATCAAATCCCGCACAATTTTCGCCACCCATTATCATGAATTGAACGAATTAGCCGGGATTTTACCCAATGTGGCAAACTACCAAGTCACGGTTAAGGAAATGCCCGATAAACTCATATTTTTACACCAAGTTCAACCAGGTGGAGCGCAAAAATCCTACGGCATCGAAGCTGGAAGGTTAGCAGGTTTACCAGCAGTGGTGATTCAAAGGGCAAAACAGGTGATGGGGCAAATTGAACAGCATAGTAAAATTGCGATGGGGTTACAGAATATGGAGTGAGGAAGCTAGGTTTCTCATCGCACCATGATAATTTCTCCGAAACCCAGTTTCTATTTAGCAGGCGAAATAAAATATGTTATTATTGTAGGCTGACTATATCTCTGTTATTATAAAAATACCCTGCTACTTGCGAAGTCTCAAGTTCCACTTGGGATACGCCCAAACACAATCCTTTATGGACTTGTAACGGGCATAGCAAGAGCGGGGCTTTTAAATTTTTGAATTAGATTTTGTTCTACTGGGATCTATATTAAAATCTTCAGGCTTAAACAACCAGTGGCGGTATGGATGATTCCATCTATTTGTGACATCTTCACGTAGAGATGTACTGACTCCTATATTGAAGCGCGGGTATATTTGGTTAATGCGTTGGTAGATGTAAGTATATAGTTTTTCTTTGGCTATTGTGCGTTTTGCTCTACACCTTGCACCATCAGGCTTTTCTTTGTGCTTGTTGTTCAGCCGAAATTGCATTGCACCTAAAACCACATCCAAGCATTGTAA
The DNA here is from genome assembly GCF_000317435.1 of Calothrix sp. PCC 6303. Classification (NCBI taxonomy): domain Bacteria; kingdom Bacillati; phylum Cyanobacteriota; class Cyanophyceae; order Nostocales; family Calotrichaceae; genus Calothrix; species Calothrix sp. PCC 6303. Next base: position 2,366,606 of record NC_019751.1, on the reverse strand, counting down.
TATTGTGTGATCGTGCGATCGCACTTCGGCTATCTGGTTTTCATCAATGTAAATACCTGCATTTTCAAGCTGAGGATTTTTATTTAAACCCAGCAAGTACTTTTTAAAACTTGCTGCTTTTTCTCTTGTATCTGGAAGGTAGTCAAGATATAGTCTAATTCTGGTCTTTTCTTCTGTTGGGTTAGAGTATTGTAATCCAAAAGCGTGTTTAAGAAATTGATAATATAGTAAAAAATACTCGTTATCTATTTGCTCAGAGCTTAGATTATTAGGTACGTTGCAGTTTTGAGTAAACATAATCCTAATTTTGACTATATCAGCTTCAATAAAGTCAAAAAACTTTTCCATTAAACCAATGTACTTATCCAAATATAGACTTGTTACTTTCGACCATTTAATCTCTTTGTACAAATTTAGTTCATTTTTCTTGGCAAATAAGATTTTCTCGACTTTGCGTAAATCCTGAGAACGAATCAAAGCACCACCATAGAAGTTAGAAAAGAAGCGCCCTTTGTCAATTGACTCATCACAATAAATAATATATTCTTTGGACAATTTCACCTCTCCTCTGATGATGCCACCTGATGGTTAATACATAGTTAATTTGTATTATATTAGCAGGAAAATCCTGACATCCAGCAACCATAAGATCTCAGAAACCCGGTTTCTCCACATTCAACATCACGATTTTTCATCTTCGACTGATGAAACCGGGTTTCTCGCTGCACCACGTAGGGTTAAGCTGCTACGCTTTGACCCATTAATTTTTGGTAGAATGGGTGATACCAAATATATTCACTTGGTCAGGTAAATAGGATGAAACTGAAAGTAGTTATTCATGAAGCAGAAGAAGGTGGATATTGGGCAGAAGTACCAGCAATTCCTGGTTGTGCTACTCAAGGAGACACATTTGAAGAACTACTTGAAAACCTCTATGAAGCAATAGAAGGTTGTTTATCAGTTGATATAGAAGGTTGTTTATCAGTTGATATTGATGCAGCCCAAATAACAGAAAAATCGAAAGTGATGGAAATTGCTGTATGAATTCAATGTCCGGTAAAAAGTTAGCAAAACTTTTAGAAGCAAACGGCTGGACATTATTACGATTTTAGGGAAGTCATTATATTTATGCTAAATCTGGTGTTCCATCTCGAATTTCTGTACCAATTCACGGGAATAAAGATATCAAAATAGGTTTACTTAGAAATCTTTTAAAAGCAGCTGGTTTATTAGAGACTCTCTCCCAAGAAAAACAGCCTCCTGAAGAACCGCAAGATGAGATTGTTGATGAAATAGAGAATGATGTGTAGTTGAGAAAAATGCAATAAACCGACAATTTGCTAAAAACTCCAGAAACTCGATTTCTCCAGATTCAATATCACGATTTGCCACTGCGACTAATGAAACCGGGTTTCCTCGAAGTCGAAAAATCCTGTTCAACCTAGTTTAAGTAACCAAACAGAATTAATTACACAATGTCATTGCGAATGTAGCGTTCGCGCAGCGTGTCGCTTTGCGACTTAGCGGAATGAAGCAATCGCAGGGATTAGAGATACTTCGCGTTACTCTCAATGAATGTAAATATTTTTGCCTATGTACTTATCTTGGAGGATAAGGTTGTTGCGGATTGATTAGTTTGTACAGGAAACCAGGTTTCTTTAAGTTTTAGTGTTTGATGGTTTGTTTACCAAGCTGGTGAAACCTGGTTTCTGATATTCGCTGCACCACGACAGTCGTAAACAACAGATTTTGAGATTGCTTCCTTGCGTCGCAATGACAAATGCCTCATCATCGGGGATCTAAATCTTGTTGCAAAAACTGAAACCAGGTTTACCTACTCTTCACTTTGGCTTTAAACTGACCACTATATAATTCAGTATATTTCCGGAAATATAAAATTATTCTTGTCATCGCAACCGTATAAATACGGTCTAATTTTTCACGACTAAAAATTTTGATTGAGGACTAAAAATGAACGGGTGCAGAAAAAATAAGCAAATTATCAAGTTTTCACTACGTCAAATCAATTGCTACAGCTTGATTACCCTCTTAAGCGTGGTTTTACTCTCAGATTCGGTTGGTGCAAGAACTGCATTAGCACAGTTACAAATAGCACAGCAGCCAACAACAACACAGCCAGATGCCACCCGTGCAGAAGCTGAGAAGTTAATGAAAGAAGGAATGCAATTATATCAGCAAGGAACCGCAGAATCACTGGTAGAAGCCAGAGAGAAATGGGAACAAGCACTGATTTTATGGCGGAAATTGGGGGATAAATCAGGGCAAGCTGCAACCCTGAATAATATCGGTTTAGTCTACTCTAGTTTAGGAGACAAACAGCAAGCACTCAAGTTTTATAACCAACTCCTGCCTTTAACGATCGAATTGGGGGATAAATCAGGGCAAGCTACAACCCTGAATAATATCGGTCGTGTCTACTCAGATTTAGGAGACAAACAGCAAGCGCTCAAGTTTTATAACCAATCCTTGCCTTTATCGATACAAGTGGGGGATAAATCACAGCAAGCTAGAACCCTGAATAATATCGGTTTAGTCTACTCAGATTTAGGAGACAAACAGCAAGCACTCAAGTTTTATAATCAATCCCTGCCTTTAAGGATAGAAGTGGGGGATAAATCTGGGGAAGCTAGAACCCTGAATAATATCGGTGGTGTCTACTCAGATTTAGGAGACAAACAGCAAGCACTCAAATTTTATAACCAATCCCTGCCTTTATCGATACAAGTGGGGGATAAATCTGGGCAAGCTTCAACCCTCAATAATATCGGTGGTGTCTACGATAGTTTAGGAGACAAACAGCAAGCCCTCAAGTTTTATAACCAATCTCTGCCTTTATCAATTGAAGTGGGGGATAAATCACAGCAAGCTGCAACCCTGAATAATATCGGTTTAGTCTACGATAGTTTAGGAGACAAACAGCAAGCACTCAAGTTTTATAACCAATCTCTGCCTTTATCGATTGAAGTGGGGTATAAAACTGGGCAAGCTAGAACCCTGCATAATATAGGTTTTGTCTACGATGATTTAGGAGACAAACAGCAAGCACTCAAGTTTTATAACCAATCCCTGCCTTTAAGGATAGAAGTGGGGGATAAATCTGGGCAAGCTGCAACCCTGAATAATATCGGTCTTGTCTACAATGATTTAGGAGACAAACAGCAAGCACTCAAGTTTTATAACCAATCCCTGCCTTTATCGATTGAAGTGGGGTATAAAACTGGGCAAGCTAGAACCCTGAATAATATCGGTTTAGTCTACGATAGTTTAGGAGACAAACAGCAAGCACTCAAGTTTTATAACCAATCCCTGCCTTTATCGATTGAAGTGGGGGATAAATCACAGCAAGCTACAACTGTGGCGAATTTAGCTGATTTAGAACGCAAACAAGGCAATTTGTCAGCATCCCGGAAACAGATCGAAAGCGCTATTAATATCATCGAAAAGTTACGGGGAACCTACACAGATAAAGACCTAAAAACTCAATACTTCGCCACAGTCCAAGGTTATTACAAATTCTACATCGACCTATTGATGGAACTGGACAAGAAAAATCCAGGCAAAAACTACGACGCATTAGCCTTAAACATCAGCGAAAAGTCTCGCGCTAGGGTGCTTTTAGAATTACTCACAGAAGCTAATGCCAAAATCCGTAAAGGTGCAAAACCGGAATTATTACAAAAAGAAAGCGATTTATTACAGCAACTTGATGCAAAGGAAGCACTATTACAAAAACAGAAATCGGGAAATCAAAAAGACGCAATTGTTGCCGAATCCATCAAAAAACTCGAAACCGAACTGGAAAATCTTCGCAACCAATACAAACAACTGCAAATCTCCATCCGTGAAAGCAGTCCCAAATACGCGAATTTAAAATATCCCCAACCCCTAAATCTCCAGCAAATTCAACAACAACTGGACAAAGATACAGTGTTGCTGCAATATTCCATCGGAGATGAACGCAGTTACCTCTGGGCAGTTACACCCAATTCTTTAAATACTTACCAACTTCCAGGACGCAAAGAAATAGAGATCGAAGCAGAAAATTTCCGTACAGCTTTGGGGAAAGCAACTACACAAGATTTTGCTGTGGAATCAGCCGAAAAACTCAGTAAAATGCTCCTTACACCCGTTGCCAACAAATTAGCTGGAAAGCGGTTGCTAATTGTGGCTGATGGTGCATTGCAAACTATTCCTTTTGCAGCATTGAATAATCCAAATAACCAGAAAGGTTCTTACCAACCGTTAATGGTAAATCATGAAATCGTCAACTTACCCTCTGCATCAACTATCGCAATTCAACGTCAGGAACTAGCAAAACGCACCCCAGCACCGAAAACCATAGCGATTCTTGCTGATCCTGTCTACAGTAATGATGACTGTCGCTTAACTAATCCAGATCCAAATTGCGAAGATAAACTCGCACCAGAACTTCAAGGTGTTAGACAAAATTCTGCATCAAGGGGAAAATCTCAACTAACTCCCGAACTGGAAATCGAACGTTCTACCTTGGAACGTTCTGCCAAAAACCTGAACCGCAATGGCTGGGCTAGACTTCGCAATACTGGAATTGAGGCAAAGACAATTTTAGATATCGTCAAATCCTTAAACAAGTCTCCAAGCAGCTTAGAAGCGCTCAACTTTGAGGCAAATTACACCTGGGCAACTAATCCTGCACTCAATCAATTCAAAATTCTCCACTTTGCTACCCACGGTTTTGCTAACGAGGAACAGCCAGAAAATTCGGGTATTGTCCTCTCCCTAGTTGATAAACAAGGTAAAGAAATACCTGGTTTACTGCGTTTAATAGACTTATTCAACCAAGATTATCCAGCCGAATTAATTGTTTTGAGTGCTTGTCAAACTGGACTTGGTAAAAATGTCAGTGGTGAAGGTTTAGTGGGATTGACAAGGGGATTAATGTATGCTGGTGCAGAGCGGGTTGCAGTCTCCCTGTGGAATGTTAACGATGAGGGGACATCAATATTGATGCAGGAGTTTTACAAACAGATGTTGCAGGAAAAGAAAACCCCGGCTGCGGCAATGCGTGCCGCCCAAATCAAGTTATCCCAAGATCCCAAATGGCAAAATCCCCATTATTGGGCAGCTTTCACCGTCTCTGGTGAATGGCGATAGTATCAACAACGTGACATACTCCAGAAACGCGATTTCTCCAGATTCAATATCACGATTTGCCACTGCGACTAATGAAACCGGGTTTCTCGACGCACCATCACTGTCATGAACAGGAGATCCCCGACTCCTTCAAGGAGTCGGGGATCTAATCTAAATCTATCTTATGGTTATAAAACTTCTACTTTGTAGAGACGTACATTGGATAGTAACTATGTATTTTCCATAGACTTTACTTACGTCTCTACAAATTGGTAATTTCTAATTAATTAAAGCAATAGTGTTTTCTCACCGCTTCTCTAATTTCCCAGGTGCAAGACATCCCCGCTGGGAAGGTGACTAAATCTCCTTTCCCCATCTGCACTGGTACCCCCTCATCTGGGGTGACAATTACATCCCCTTCTAAAAAGTAACAGGTTTCTTGTTCATCATAAGTCCAAGAGAACTTAGATATTTCTTTTTGCCAGATATCCCACTCTGACATGCCTAATTTTTCTAAATCTTCTGAACTTGGTTGATGCTGAATTTTAATTTCCATATTCAGTTTTTGAACATTTTAACAATAAGACTGGATGTCTTCACCACATTTATCGACTAAGAAGCACAAAGCGCGGAAACGCAAACCAACAAATTGATCGTACAGTGGATTCAATTTGCAAAGGGGTGGAATGTGAGCGATTTTGTGACCAAAAACTGTGATGTCACGCTCAAATGGACATTGTGCAGGAATATATTTAGCAATCAGTCTAGCAGTTTTAGGATTCTGAATTTCTAATGCGTCTAACCACTGACGTAATGGTTCTAAAAAAGCAAATCTAGGCTGGTGAATTAGGGGTTTACTAATTGGTTGATTTGTTTCCACTACTGGCTTAACAAATCCCGAAAAAACTATTTCTTTGCGGTTGGTTTTGATCATAGTAGCAAGCCTCTCCTGGTCTTGACTAACGCTGACGATTGTATGATTGAAACTGTTCCATTCAAGCTGTCTCAGTTTTCTAGTTGTGTGGTTCAGTTATTTTGATTTACACAACGCTGAGTCGCTTTTCCTGAAATCTGAACTGTGAATTCAAGATTAATTGTTATTTAAACCCACCGAATGAACTATAACTGTCCCGTCCAATACAAAATAGCAAAAAAACTTTACAATTGTCATCGCTTTAGTTTTGTAATTACTGATATATCGAATAGCGATCGCATATCTAAAAATCAAGATCGCTATATCTGGCAATTTCCTGGGAACAGAGTCATTATTTCCCTTCAAAACACAGGTTGTACACGGCTTTAGAAAGGTTTAATAATTCTGAATTTTGCCCTTTTTGGTCATTGATTTTCAGCAAAAATGTATCCTTAGCTACTAAATATTACACTTAAGTTTTACTAATACTTTGTGGGATAGAACACAAAATATTTGTTCATAGCCAACAAGTAAATAATATAGCTTTTAAAGTCAAATAATACTGTGTCCAGTTATTAAACTGGCATAAATACTTCAATTTATACTTACGAGTATAAAGCTCTATATTTAACAGGAGTTTATTTGCTGTTTAATAGTTATAACTTAATTTATATTTCTAAGTTCATCAGTAAAAATACCTGTTATACGATTAATTTTAGCTAATATGATTTAGATTTTGTTTTAGTGAAAACCGAATCATTTTGTGGTGATTTTTCAGGGAAGATGTGCGGTTAAAACAAGAGGTTCTACTGAAATGTTTTTACTGAGGGTCTACTGTGTCGGCAACCACACCTTGCATTTTAGCGAAGGCATCAATTAGGGTTTTGAGTTGTTGATCGGCTTTGAGGACGGCTAAACCCCTAACTATGACTTTACCAGGGCTGTAGACGAAGCGCGATCGCATGTTGTCAGTAAGGTTTGCTGCTAGGAGGTTCCATGCTGGTTCTTCCATTGGGGTTTCTAGGGCAACATGCTGTTTTGCTTCGGGTTTGATGCGGCTAAAGCCGATTTTTTTGGCGAGTTGCTTAAGTTCCATTACCCGCAGAAGTTGATTAGCTGGTGTGGGAATTTTACCGTATCTATCGTTCCATTCCAGACTAATTAGCATCAGTTCATCTACTGATTTTGCGGCGGCTACAGCGCGGTAGGCGCTCATTTTCTGATCGGCATCGGGGATGTAGTTGCTGGGGATAAATGCTGTCAGTTTCAGGTCAATTTGGGTGTCATCAACCTTGGGTATTTCCTGTCCACGAATCTCGCGGATGGCTTCCTCTAACATTTCCATGTATAAATCGAAACCTATGACATCCAGTTGTCCTGATTGTTCGGCACCTAGGAGATTACCAACACCGCGAATTTCGGCATCCCGCATCGCTAGTTGATATCCGGAACCCAGTTGAGTGAATTCCTGAATTGCGCGTAACCTTTGACGTGCGGCTTCCGAGAGGGTGCGTTGTTGGGGGTAAAATAACCAGGCATGTGCTTGGATTCCTGCACGTCCCACCCGTCCCCGCAGTTGGTAAAGTTGCGCCAAACCGAAGCGGTGAGCATCTTCAATTAAGATGGTGTTAACGCGGGGAATATCCAAACCTGATTCGATGATGGTGGTACAAACTAAGATATCAGCATCCCCATTACTGAAGGTGAGCATGGTGGATTCCAGTTGACTTTCGTCCATTTGCCCGTGCGCGATCGCTATTCTCGCTCCGCCTACGATTTCTCGTAGTTTGATGGCTGTCTCTTCGATGCCTTCCACCCGTGGAACTACATAGAAAACCTGACCACCTCTGTCTAATTCTTGGCGCAGTGCTGCCCGGATAGTTTCCGGGTTTCGGGGAGCAAGGTGGGTTTTGATGGGGCGACGGGATGGGGGTGGGGTGGTAATTAAACTCATCTCCCGAATTCCCGAAAGCGACATGTAGAGGGTGCGGGGGATGGGTGTGGCTGAAAGGGTGAGAACGTCAACTTGGGTTTTTAGGCTTTTGATTTTTTCCTTTTGGTTCACCCCAAAGCGTTGTTCCTCATCTACTACTAAAAGTCCCAATTCTTTGATGCTGATTTCTTTACTCAGTAATTGGTGAGTGCCGACAACTATATCTAAATCCCCACTTGCCAAGCGTTTCAAAATTTCTCGACGTTCGGCAGGACTGCGGAAGCGGTTGAGTAAACCGACGTTGACGGGGTAGGGGGAAAAGCGCTCTTTGATAGTGTGGTAATGCTGTTGGGTGAGGATGGTGGTGGGTGCTAATAGTGCCACCTGTTTCCCGGCTGTGACGGCTTTGAAAATTGCCCGAATTGCCACCTCAGTTTTACCAAAACCCACATCCCCACATACCAACCTATCCATTGGGCGATCGCTTTCCATATCCCGCTTCACATCTTGCGTGGCTTTAAGTTGATCTGGGGTGGCTTGGTAAGGGAATGAATCCTCTAATTCCTGTTGCCACGGCATATCTTCGGGGAAAGCAAAACCCTCTTGTTTGGCTCTGGCAGCATAGAGTTTCAACAAATCTACTGCCAGCTTTTTAATTGCTTTGCGGACGCGATTTTTGGTATTTTCCCACACCTTCCCGGTCATTTTGTTGAGTTCGGGGTTTTTATTGGCAGAGGTGCGGAACCGAGAAAGCGCCCCCACTTGATCTGCTGCTACCCGAAGTAACCCATCGGCATATTGAACTACCAAATAATCGCGGGTTTCATCACTGATAGTTAAGCTTTCTAATTTGACGAACTTTCCTAAACCATGGTTTCGGTGAACTACGTAATCTCCCGGACGTAACTTATTGAGATCAACTTGCTTGGAAGTGGCTTGGCGACGCTTGCGGATGTAGCTGGGACTGGCGAGGGAATGTTGTCCATAGAACTCCCGATCTGTAATCACAGCTATGCGGTAGGTAGGCATAACAAAGCCTTCCAACTCTGCTAAACCCGAGTATTTCAGGGCGACGGGAGTGTGATTAATTTGCAGTTTATCAATGGCGTTGTAATCATTAGGATTAGGTATAAATTGTGCCTGACAATCGTGTTCTTGCAGTAAGGAAACCGAACGACTGGGTTGAGCAGAAATCAGCCACACAGAGAAATTGCGATCGCGTTCTTGCCGCAGCGTCTCCGCTATCTTGGCAAACTGGTGCGGGGTAACGGGTAAAGGACGACTGACTAAATTTAGTCCCGATTCATTATTTCCCGATTCCGTAATGATGGTTTCGGCAATTTCCGCCAAATAAAGTAGCTTAAATTGGGAAGCAGCTAATAGACATTGATTAAATTCTCGGTGAATCAGTGGCAAGGTGACACCAGGATGTTCCTCATCCCCATCTTTGAGTAACTCCCACTGTTCCTGGGCATTTTCCACCCAGCGATCGCTATGGGCGTGACATTGCTCTGGTTCGTCAAAGGCGATAATTGTATTCTTGGGTAAATAATCTAATAATGAAGCGGGTTTTTCGTAAGCTAATCCCAAAAACCGCCGACTGCCGGGAAAAATTCCCGTGTCTTCCATATCCAAATCGGATTTGGTGGGTAATTTGCTGCTAAGGCTTTTAAATTCTCGATTATCTGCTAATGCCGCCCCAATAATCACCCCGTAGTTGGTGGGGGTCAAAACTAACTCAGCAACTTTGTCAAGGGCAGAACGTTGTGTAGCTGGATCAAACTCTCGAATTTGGTCAATATCATCACCAAACCACTCCAACCGTACTGGTAATTCCGAAGATACTGGAAACACATCCACAATATCCCCCCGGCGGCTCCATTGCCCCTCCGACTCCACCAAAGCCACTCTTTCATAGCCTAGTTTAGTTATGCGATCGCCAAATTCATCTAAGTCAAACTCCATCCCGTTTTTCATCGTCAAACAAAAGGGCTGTAACGCTTCCGGAGGTGGTAAATGGGTTTGTAGCGCTCCCACAGTTGCCACCACAGCAATTTGACGGCTGTCTGTTGATTCTTCAACCTTCACTAAATCAGCCAAAACCTGCATTTGTCCCCAAGTCATCTCTGTTTCGGGATCAAAAGCTTCATAGGGGGAAGATTCGGAAGTCGGGTAAAAACTCACACTCCTCCAACCCATCGCTTCCAATTGAGCAGTCCACCGTCCAGCCTCCTCCAAAGTGGCACAAATTACACATAAGTTATTTCCCTCAGCCTTCGCCAACGCCGAAGCTACCAAACCTTTCGGCAAACGGGGAAATCCATTTAAGGACAACTCACGTTGTCGATTTAACTTTGTAATCAATTCGGTAGTCAGTGGTGAGCGCCCTAAAGCACGCACAATCGAGGAAAAAGCCATATATTTTTGACGTGTGGAGGTAGCATCGCGGCAAAGGCTGACTTTTCATCATACCTTCCTCAATTATTTTAGAATCCTTATGGCAATTTGGAAGCTTTAGATCGTGACAATAGCTCAGGGAAAAACATTTGTCTCATTCTTGGTACCTTTCTGTCAAGGTTATTCAAGAGGAAAAGAGCCAGACTTCGAGAAAGCATTGTAGCGACTGTCTTAGTTGTCAAGTGCGATCGCTTAGATTATTAAATCGTTAAATCGATGCTGAGTACCATTTACTTTACTTTAGTTCCATCAGAACCCCTACCGGGAACGCAATAACTGCACAAAGGTATCACTGACGGTATGATCTTTAGTATCTGCGGCGTATTGGATCAATTTTTCCCGTAATTCCTTCGCATCATCCAAAGCTAATAAATTCGCCAATAAAAAATATACACCCCGAAACCGCGAATCACCCATGTAGTCAACTAAACGGGTTTCGATTTCGTCACCATCACCAATAAAATTTTGCACTAGGAAAAATTCCATGATTTTATCGTGACGAAAATACCACTCTTTCATATTCTTATTTAGTTCATGTCCGATTTTATCTTCATCATCCTGCATCCACTGCCGACTCACTACCATTTTGTATTTTTCATCCTCCATGCTTTCCAATTCTTTGAAAAATTCATCGGCAGGTAAGGCGCTTTCGTCGTTGAGCCGCATTTGGTACACTGCTTGGGAGAATTTTTTCAACGGAAACTCATATCCCCGTTCCCTCTTGTATTCAGCGGACATTAAATTATATTGCTGTTGTTGGAGCTTGAATAAATTTGGTTCTTCGTTTTGTGATAACATAAGCGAAACTAAAGATAAATCCATCGGATTAGAAAGAATCCGAATGGTGGCAATTATCTCTTCATTGGATTGCGAGTTTTTAGGTAAAGTGTTTGGTTGAGTATTAGGTTGATTATTAGTTTGATTACTGGCTTTTGGGTCATCTAAAACAGTTTTTAAAAACTTTTTACAAGCCTCCTCGTAGTCTTTTCCTTGAATTGGCGAGTCTTTCGGCAACCGGGAAACGCGGGAAAGCAGAAATTTTTCGATTTGGTTGGGTGTGAGCGGTTGAATGTAATAGGTTTTTGCCGTCGCTGGGGCTATCCATTCCAAGGGTTGGGTAGTCATGATGATATTACCCTGGAAATTGGTTTCAACGAACTGGCAAATTTTAGCGCGGGTTTCGGCGTTGACTTCATTGATACCATCGATGCAAATGTCAATTGCACCGCTATAAATCAAGCTGCGGAGGAAGTCGGTATCCTGTGCTTGTCCGTGAAGTTTAGCTTGGATGGCTTCGATGACACCTTTTTGGCACTTTTGCGCGGGTAGGTAAACGACGGTGCGCGTTGAGTTGTTGAGGAGGTGACGCAGAAACATGGTTTTACCCAAACCAGATGCACCTTCGATGACGATTTGTCCTTTGATTTGGGGAATGATTTGGGTGATTGGTTGTATGTCCACATTTTGACCTAACCCCCAACCCCTTCCCTGAGAGGGAAGGGGAGCAAGATTTAAAGCCTCTCTCCCTGTGGGGGAGAGGTTTGGAGAGGGGTCTGTATTTATGTTTGATTCGGGGAAATAACCATCAGGATTGAAATAATCCAACCCCGCATCCGCGAGGAGGGGAAATTTAAACGGTTCCAGTAACTTGCGGCGGAAATAGGGAACCCAGGTGAGGAGAAAACCCACATAACCCATCCCCAAGATGCGACGAACCCAGGGATTCCAGAAGAAGATAGCTTGGATGTGCGGAGATTTGGGGTAGAAAAGGATGAGGGTAAGCCAAAATGCAATGTGGAGGAGGATGAGATTCCGAGCGCTGTAGATTTTGCCCCAAATTTGCAAGTTATTAATTACCGATTCAATCGCTGAGGCTTTATTCCCGTAACCAGCTTGATTCAGGTTATTTCGCAGATTTTCCAGCAGGAATATATCCTGGGGTTGCCAAGTCACCTGTTTTTGGGAAACCACAATGGAAATTTGCTCGGCTAAATCTTCCCGTAATCCAGGTAAATCTTTGCTTGGTTCCCAGATTTTGAGGAAAGTATTCAAGGTTTTAATAGCTTTATCCCGCGTTAGTTCCTTGGGAATATATTTTCTCTCCGGTTTACCTAACCATGTCAGCAGGGTTTTGACTTCCTCTGTACCACCACCCAAGAAATAGGTGTGAAACCGCCATTGTTCGAGTTGGGATTGATTGCGATCGTAGATAGGATTGAGAATAATCGCAATTTCTTTTAACTCCAGTTGTCTGATTTTTCCCAACGCACTCGCTGCACTACTGCGAACGCTTGCATCAACCTTTTCATCCTTGAGAATGTTGGCAGCTTTCTGACCAATATCTTCTGGTTTCTTGAGTACAGCTTTTAAATCTTTCGCTTCATATTCAGCCAGCTTTGCAAACCCAAGTCTCTTTACCTCGTCGTAACCATCATCCAGCGCGGCAATAATTCCATTTATCTGCCAATCTTGCGGCTTTGGCTTGGGTGGTTCCTTCCCAGTTACCCAGGGCGAAGCGAGAAAAAACACCAATAATAGGGTTAGGGGAAACAGAAAGTATGGCGAGGGTTGGCGGCGAAGTTTGAGCATAATCGCGGAGATGGGGATGCAAGAATGATACTAAATCTCTGCATCTTAGATACATGAAGAGAATATAAAATTCCAGATAAATACTTAATTTTTGTTTTGTTTGGGGGGGAAGGAGTGCTTACATCGGAATTAATAAGCGATCGCGTTTCATCCTTGTGTAAGTTCTGAAGGAGTCTAAGGCAAATAGGACTATCCGTTACATAAATCCTACTCAAGTGTGCTTAATGCTTATCAAAGCTATGGAACCAAGCCTGAGTTTCGTTGATTTCCTACTTCATTCTGGCAGCGTCCGCGTTAAGCAGACCATAGGCTAAATTCTTGCTTAAATGTCACTTCTTCATTAGTATTAATGATGATGACTACTTCAGTTTCAAACTCTGCACACATTCTTTAATCGATAAGTATAAATGGAGCTAACCGGTCTCGAACCGGTGACCTCTACAATGCCATTGTAGCGCTCTACCAACTGAGCTATAACCCCTCAAATTCGCCCCTCATCATCTCTCAATAATGAGTTGCTTGTCAATATAAAATACAAAAAATTACAAAAATATGAATATTTTTAAAAGTCCTCTGAGCTTGAGGCTCAAGGGGCAAAAATTAGTAAACTTAGTAAACATGTAAAAGATAGCTCATACAATGACCCATCAAAAAATACACAACTAACATTGCTGCTGCTGCCAATGCCACAAGAGTTCCTGCTAACATTAGAGAGAATTCCTTATGCTCTACAGCCCTTTCCATCAGGTGTAGTGACCAAGCAACCAGTGCTACATCAAATACTAAAATAGGGATTAACATAGTTTTGTTATAATCATTTACTCTTCTTAATTTATCTTAACATTATTCTTGCTAGCTGTGTCTAACCACCATATAGTGGTTAGAATCAGCATTGAAAATCAAGAAGCCGAAAATTGAGAAGGTATCCGAACTTGGACACCGCGATCGCATAAATGGTTTTTGATTTGTGCCACACTGAGTTGTCCGTAGTGTAATAGTGATGCGAGTAATGCGGCTTCGGCTTTTCCTTCTGTCAGGGCTGCGTGGATGTGATCGCAAGTTCCGGCACCACCAGATGCAATTACCGGGATTTGCACAGAATCAGCAATAGTGCGGGTTAGTTCCAAGTCATATCCGGCTTGAGTACCGTCAGCGTCCATGCTTGTAATAAGTAACTCCCCTGCACCTCGTTCTTCAACTTCTTTCGCCCATTTAAGAGCATCTAAACCAGTATTTTCTCGACCACCTCTGACATAAACATCCCAACCTGGGTTATCGGGATCTTTGCGTCTACGGGCATCAATCGCAACTACAATGCATTGATTACCGAAGCGATCGCTTGCTCGGTTGAGCAAGTCCGGGTCGCGCACTGCTGCCGAGTTAATACTAACCTTATCTGCCCCTGCTCGTAACAGATTTTTAACATTTTCTAAGGATTGCACTCCACCACCCACAGTTAGGGGAATGAATACCTGCTCGGCAGTTCGGTAAACTACATCAAGAATAGTTCCCCGATCTTCATGAGTAGCCGTAATATCTAGAAACACTAACTCATCTGCCCCTGCCTCATTGTAAACTTTTGCCAATTCAACTGGATCGCCCGCATCTTTAAGGTCTACAAAGTTAATACCTTTGACAACCCTTCCCGCCTTGACATCCAGGCACGGTAAAATCCTTTTAGCTAGCATGAGAATTGTTACACTCCTTCGTAATTGCCTGGAATTTAAATTCTAAATGGGAGAGCGCGATCTCGGAAAAAAATTTTAGCTATTAGCTGTTACTCATTAGCTATAACACCTATAAGCAAATGCGAAGAGCCGTTTGAGAAGTTCATTTTCTATAAAAACAGTTGAAGAAGGCAGTAGGGGTGTTTTGAGATGGGGATACCCTATGGGTAGATACAGAGTGGCTTCTGCAAGTAGCAAGCTATTAGACCCCCTAATCTTGATAACCCAAAAAACAGGATGTCAAATTCAGCAGCTAACGAGGGATAATAGATCTAAGCGTAAGTATATTCCTAGTTGACTCCCAATCTGGGAATAACATTTTTTTTACTAGTGGTGGAAATATGGCGATAATCTCCTCAAAACGACAGTCCCCAGATCCCAATGAAGAGCCAAAGCGACAGCGAATATCTTCCAAAAAGCCCCCACAGGAAAATTTAGCCCCAGCGGATTCCAGTAATGGGGAAAACTTAGAGGAGTTGGCAGAATCTCCAAAAGATTCACCCCAGGAAAAGCTGCTGAAACCCCAAGCTGCAATTGATGAGCATGAAAAGCAAGAAGATAAGATTCGTCCCCATCGTTTTGCTGATTATATTGGTCAAAAGGATTTGAAAGATGTTTTGGAAATAGCAATTCAAGCTGCTAAATTACGGGGGGAAGTGTTAGACCATTTGTTATTGTATGGTCCTCCTGGGTTGGGTAAAACCACCATGGCGATGATTTTAGCGGCAGAAATGGGTGTAAGCTACAAGATTACTAGTGCGCCTGCCTTGGAACGTCCCCGTGATATTGCGGGGTTATTGGTGGGATTGAAACCCGGTGATGTTTTATTTATTGATGAAATCCATCGTTTATCTCGGATGGCTGAGGAAATTTTATACCCGGCGATGGAAGACTATCGTTTAGATCTAACTGTAGGGAAGGGGACGACAGCAAAAACACGGAGTTTATCCCTAGCAAAGTTTACATTGGTGGGAGCCACAACTAGAGTGGGAGCCTTAACATCTCCATTACGCGATCGCTTCGGCTTGGTACAGAAGTTACGGTTCTATGAAATCCACGAACTTAGTCAAATAGTACTACGTAGCGCTCAACTATTCAAAACACCCATTAACCAAGATGGTGCAACCGAGATTGCCAGACGTTCTAGGGGAACACCAAGAATTGCCAATCGCTTACTCAGACGTGTCCGCGACTATGCAGAGGTAAAGTTGACTGGAGAAATTAACCAAGAGATTGCTGCGGAAGCTTTAGAACTATTTCAAGTTGATCCCTGCGGTTTAGATTGGACTGACCGCAAAATGTTAAGCATGATTATTGAACAGTTTAATGGTGGTCCTGTTGGCTTAGAAACAATTGCAGCTGCTACAGGTGAAGATACGCAAACGATTGAGGAAGTCTACGAACCTTACTTAATGCAAATTGGTTATCTTAATCGTACACCCAGGGGTAGGGTGGCAACTAAAGCTGCATACCAACATTTGGGATTCAAACCGCCAAATCAACAGATGTCGCTACTTTAGTTTAATAAGGGGTAGGGGGAAAAGGGGAAAAGGGGAAAAGGGGAAAGGGGAAAGGGGAAAGGGGAAAGGGGCAGGGGGAAATGGGCAGGGAGCAGGGAGCAGGGAGCAGGGGGAAATGACTAGGTTGTTGACTTTGATGTAATTTTCAGGCTTTTGATTCATACAATTTTTGTGTCATCAACTGGTTCTCCAGGCTCTGCCTGGGAACCCTGACTTTGAGGCTCCGCCTCTTATTTTGACCTACGGTTGTAAGATGACTGAATATTTTTGGTTTTTAGTCCATTTCAATGGACTTGCGCTGTGAGACTGGGATTTTCAATCCGAGGCGGAGTGAAGGATTTACTTATTTTGACTGGAGGCGGAGCCTCCAGATATGCATTCCTTGCCGGAGACAAGGAACGAGTTAGGAGGTGGTACAGTTACTATCTTTTTTTAGATTGAATCTGATCAAATACTGCCCCATCATCAAAGAATTTTTTCTGCACTTCACTCCATCCCCCAAAGTCTTTAACTGTAGCCAGGGTTTTGACTGCGGGGTATTTGTCTTTGACTTCTTTGGTTTGGGCTACTGTTTCATTTGTAGGACGGAAGCCAACTTTGGCGAATTCCTGTTGTGCTTCGGGGGTAAATAGGAATTTGGTAAACGCTTCGGCAACTTCCCGATTACCATGTTTGTCTACGTTTTTATCTACCACTGCAATGGGGTTATCGATGGATATATTCACATCAGGTATGATGTATTCCAGCTTTTCGCCTTTTTGTTGTGCCAGGATCACCTCATTTTCGTAGTTAATGAGGGCATCTCCTTGTCCCTGTTTGAAGAAAGCATCACTCGCTTCACGGGCATCTTTGGTTAAAAGAGGAACGTTTTTGGTGTATACAGTTGTTATAAAGTCTAATGCCTTGGCTTCACCACCATTTTTGATGCCTGCATTCCATAATGCTAAGAAATTCCAGCGAGCAACACCTGATGTTTTCGGATCTGCGGTAATTACTTTAATGCCGTCTTTGCCCAAATCTTCCCAGGTTTTAATTCCTTTGGGATTACCTGGACGGGTAACTAATGCGGCGACAGATTTGGAAACTGTACCATTATTGGGTACTTCCTTTTCCCAACCGGGCTGAATTAATCCAGCTTTCTCAATTTTTTGGGTATCTAATGCTAAAGCCAAGTGGACAATATCAGCCTCTAATCCATCAATTACAGCCCTGGTTTGGGAACCTGAACCACCGTAACTGGTTTTGAAGGTGACATTTTGATTGTGTTCTTGCTTCCACTTCTGGACAAATTTGGGAATTATGGCTGCGTGTGCTGGTTTTGTCACGGCAAAGGAAACTAAAGTGACTTCCACATCTTTACTTTTGGCAGATACGTTACTGGCACCTGGGTTTGATGTGGAGGATTCATTGTTATTTCCTCCAGAACAAGCGGCAACAGCCAAGCTGAGAAATGTCCCCATCAAAAATAAAGATACAAAACCTCGCAAAGACTTAAATCTCAGGCTGAAAGTTAATTGTTTCCAGCTATTTTTCCAGCTAGATATTTGGCGTTGCCACAAGTTCATCTCACATTCTCCTTGAATCTACTGCTAATCGATTGGATTTTAGTAGTTTATCCTATGGTCATAGATTACACATAACTTGTGAAAAGTGCAATACAAAAATTTAGAATGGTAGATGTGAGGTAAGTTTGCTGTCTGTAGTATGGTCAAAGAGATCCTGCCGTGAAACGACGAGGCTCACTTTGACTTCGTGATGATTCCTGATATATGTTGACCGATGACTAGTGACATTGTGATTATTGGCGGTGGCGTGATGGGTTTAGCGATCGCTATCGAGTTGAAACTAAGGGGTGCTGATGTCTGTATAATCAGTCGGGATGTTGGTGCGGCGGCAACTCAAGCGGCTGCGGGGATGCTGGCACCGGATGCAGAGCAAATTCCTGTTGGAAGTATGCGGGAACTGTGTACGCGATCGCGTAATCTATATCCTGAATGGACTAGTAAGTTGGAACAGATGACTGGCATGAATTCCGGCTATTGGGCATCGGGAATTATCACGCCAGTATATCAACAAGGGAAACCAGTAGAGGGATACACCTGGTTAGATAAAGAAACCATTCACCAATACCAATCAGGATTGGGTGCAGAGGTGGTTGGTGGGTGGTGGTACCCGGAAGATGCTCAAGTTGATAATCGACTGCTTTTACAGGCTTTGTTGAGTGCCGCTGATATTCTCGGTGTAGATATCAAAGAGGGTGTGAAGGTGGAAGGAATCCAGCAACACCAAGGGCAGGTTTTGGGAGTTCAAACCAACGCGGGAATGATTCAGGGGGGACATTATGTCCTGGCATCTGGTGCTTGGGGGAATGAAATTTTCCCGATTCCTGTAAAACCCCGCAAAGGACAAATGTTGAGCGTGATTGTCCCGGAATCTTTACCAGCATTACCCTTGAACAGAGTTTTATTTGGCGAAGAAGTGTACATTGTACCGCGACGCGAACGCCGAATCATTATTGGTGCCACCAGTGAAGATGTTGGCTTCACTCCCCACAACACCCCGAAGGGAATCCAATCTTTGCTGCAACGTGCCATCAGGTTATATCCAGATTTAGAAAATTACCCCATCTCGGAATTTTGGTGGGGATTTCGTCCTACGACACCGGATGAATTACCCATCCTTGGTACCAGCCCCTGTGTAAATCTGAGTTTTGCTACTGGACATCATCGAAATGGGATTCTTTTGGCACCCATTACTTCAGTTTTAATTGCTGATTTAATTTGTCACAAAATTGATCCTCTCTTAGAAGCTTTCCATTATTCCCGCTTCCATAATCCATCTACCTCCACACCCATGTTTGCAAATTCTGTCAATTTCACTAATGGTAACGGCAAAGCTGCTTCCCCACAGCAAAATTTAACACCTAGTCAGCCCCAACCAACAGCTAAAAATCTCGATTCCAACTTAGTCATCGCCGGGAAAAGCTTCAAATCCCGCTTGATGACGGGAACCGGGAAGTATCGCAGCATCGAAGAAATGCAGGAAAGTGTCGCCGCTAGTGATTGCCAAATTGTGACTGTGGCAGTAAGAAGGGTGCAAACCAACGCACCTGGACATGAAGGTTTAGCTGAGGCTCTAGATTGGTCTAAAATTTGGATGTTACCCAATACCGCAGGCTGTCAAACGGCTGAGGAAGCGGTACGGGTTGCCAGATTAGGGCGGGAAATGGCGAAGTTATTGGGGCAGGAAGATAACAATTTTGTGAAGTTAGAAGTAATACCTGATGCTAGGTATTTACTCCCAGATCCCATTGGTACCCTCCAAGCTGCTGAACAACTAGTTAAAGAAGGCTTTGCTGTACTTCCCTACATCAACGCTGACCCCATATTGGCAAAGCATTTAGAAGATTGTGGCTGTGCAACTGTGATGCCCTTGGCGGCTCCCATTGGCTCCGGACAAGGCTTAAAAACCACAGCAAATATCCAAATTATTATTGAAAATGCCAAAATACCTGTAGTTGTTGATGCTGGTATTGGTGCGCCATCCGAAGCCGCTGAAGCGATGGAAATGGGTGCGGATGCCCTTTTGATCAATAGCGCGATCGCATTGTCTCAAAACCCCCCAGCCATGGCATATGCAATGCACCTGGCAGCCATCGCCGGACGTACTGCTTACCTAGCTGGGAGAATGCCTCGGAAGGATTATGCGATCGCGTCTTCACCTTTAACGGGAATCATCAAATGAGTAACAAGTCTGTTTTCTGACGGATATTTAGACCCCAACCCAAAACGGGCTGCCACCCCCAAACATGATTAAAAAGTGCAATAATACTTAATATATATAAGTAAGTAGCGAAAGCGCGTTGAATTTAGATGGCTACTCCCAGCTTAAACGAAATATCCACTCAACTAGAAAGTTCGAGTTTACGCGATCGCATGGTTGCTTTAGCTAACTTGCGCGATGTCCCAGCAGAAGACGCAGTTCCTTTAATTAAGAAGGTTCTAGATGATGAATCGCTCCAAATCCGAGCGATGGCAGTGTTCGCACTAGGCATCAAACAAACCTCGGAATCATACCCAATTTTGGTAAATATCCTCACGAATGATTCTGACTACAGTATTCGTGCGGATGCAGCGGGCGCTTTAGGATACCTCGGAGACATTCGAGCATTTGAGACTTTGGTGCGAGCATTTTATGAAGATACCAGTTGGTTAGTTAGGTTTAGCTCGGCTGTGGCATTAGGAAACCTCAAGGATCCTCGCGCCCATGAAGTATTAATTAGTGCTTTGGATGCGTCAGAAGTGGTTGTACAGCAGGCAGCGATCGCTGCTCTTGGTGAAATTAAAGATATCACAGCCGTAGACCAAATTTTACGCTTTGCCCAAGCAGAAGATTGGTTGGTACGTCAGCGACTCGCGGAAGCGTTAGGGAATTTACCCACACCAAAGAGTATATCAGCACTGAAGTATCTGGAAAAAGATGCTCATGAGCATGTTGCCGAATCTGCCAGACTTTCCCTCAAACAACTAGCCGACTCTGGCTATACAGGATGATAAATAATCGGTAATATTCAATAGGCGATCAGATTTAATGTTAGCAAACCCAAGGCTGTGGTCGATAACTATTAAGTGTTAACCAATTTAGGCATTATTTCTATCTCCTAGGGAAATTATCGAAAATATCGAAGATGAATATTGAAGAATTTTTTCAGATGAGTTCGGGTAAATGGTTTGCACATCGTACCAGTAATGACTTGCCAAATAACAAGTCTCAGGAGGCTAAATCAGAGATTATAATTGAGCAGCTATCAAAAGATAATCCAGAAGTTGTTAAATTAAATCACAATTTAGAAACCTCTACTAGTTCTGATTTGTTTGCCATCAAGGTCAACTGGAATGATACAACTAAACTGAATCAAAAGAATGTTGGTTCTAGTATTTTAGTGTTGGTTCCTAATCATGACAATCCCAATGAAGGTAAGCTGTTACGTCAACTGAGTAACGATGACAAAATATCCTTAGGAAATTATAAGTTAGGTGCTGATGAATCCCTAACTTTGGATATAGAAGCTGGAAATATAACTTCAGAAGAACGTATTTGGTTTGCAAGCGAAAATCTGAGAATGCGTGTTAGTACGGTTAAACAAGCAAATGGTTTAAGTACAACTGCTTTTACTACAGAAATTCGGATGGGTGTAGCAGCTAAAGCTAATTCTTAGGAATATTCAATTCAATGAACAATTTTGTTTCTCGGATGCAAGCTGTACAGTCACCAATAATTCCTGTAGTTGGAGAACTCATTCGTCAGCATCCAGGAACAATTTCTTTAGGGCAGGGTGTTGTTTCCTATCCACCACCCAAATCTGCAACTGAATTTTTATCTAACTTTTTGGCAGATTCTGGGAATAACTTATATCAAGCAGTGGAGGGAATTCCGACTTTAATCAAAGCTATTTCCCAAAAACTTGAAATATTTAATCACATCAAGATTAATGATCGTAATTGTGTAGTTGTGACAGCTGGTAGCAATATGGCATTTATGAATGCTGTATTGGCAATTACTTCGATTGGCGATGAAATTATTTTAAATACTCCTTACTATTTTAATCACGAAATGGCGATTGAAATGCTAGGTTGCCGCGCTGTCTTGGTGAATACAGATGAAAACTACCAACTGCGTATAGATGCAATTTTAGCGGCAATTACCCCCAAAACTCGCGCTATTGTCACAATTTCACCCAATAACCCCACTGGTGTAATTTATCCAGAAGCGGTTTTGCGAGAAGTTAATCAAATTTGTCGGGAAAGAGGTATTTACCATATTAGCGATGAAGCTTATGAATATTTTACCTACGACGGAGTTCAGCATGTTTCCCCAGGTTCCTTTCCTGATGCTGAAGAACATACAATTTCCCTCTATAGTCTTTCTAAAGCTTATGGCTTTGCAAGTTGGCGAATCGGGTATATGGTCATACCTCAACATTTACTCACAGCCGTGAAAAAAGTTCAAGATACTAACTTGATTTGTCCTCCAGTTATTTCTCAGTATGCAGCCTTTGGTGCCTTACAAGCTGAAACTACTGAACCTAAATATATAGTGAATCATGTTAACGCGATCGCACAAGTTCGCAAATCGGTAATTAACTTTTTAAATCAATTGCAAGAAGTATGTACAATTACACCTGCTAATGGTGCTTTTTACTTCTTCTTAAAAGTTCATACTCAGATGGATTCTTTGACATTAGTCGAAAGATTAATTCGTGATTACAGAATTGCCGTTATTCCTGGTACAACTTTCGGAATGAAAGATGGTTGTTACCTACGTGTTGCCTATGGTGCTTTGCAGCAAAATACTGTAGAACAGGGTATGCAAAGACTAGTTAAGGGTTTACAAGAAATAATGATTAATCATTAAGCAATATTACGAAAGGTTCAAAAATATTTAGAAAACGTCTAAATTCCCAACCTAGAATTAATGTAGGAGTAAGGAAATATTTGATGTATATCTTATGAATAATATTCAAAAATATCGATTCGTCTGTACCCTGACTTTTGGGGATATTTACGGTCAAATTATTGTATGGTTAATTACTGTTACTATTAGTTTAGCTGCTGCATTGGCGCTCATGGGTGCCCGTAGACCTGTTTATGCATTAGCTACCGTGGGACTTGTTGTTGTCCTTTCGCTGCCATTTTTACTATTTGCTTTTGTCACCACCCTAATTAATCATATTGAAGTGTCACCAATGGTTCCCGGTGGCAAAATGGAACCAATACCCGGTAATGTTTCTCAGCAGCAACCTGTTGTTCCATCAACAAATTAGTTTAAGCTCAAATCCTTGTAGAGAAGTAGTATTGCTACCTCTCTACTTATTTTCGTCAGATATAGGACTTATATTTGATGTATGAAACATACCTAGGGAAGCCAGCACTGTTGGTTCCCCTACATAAGGTGACTGGCGTTGTGTGATCACCAAGTGTAACGCAGCGTCTTCTAAATTTGGGTGCGTTAGACTAAAGCCATAACACACCCTACATATACTTAAATTTGTAAATGCAAAGCACAGGCTACGCCAACAATAATCAAATCGGATTCCTATAGTACAGCACGACGTAAATAAGCAAACCATTATTTAACCCTGAAAAGCCCAGTAATAAAAGGCTTTCCCCCACTGCCTACTGCCTACTCACTACTGCCTTCTTGTACTAATTAAACAATTTGGATTTCCTCAAGCTGATTAATCACCACATCCGCACCCCGAACATGATCAGGTTTTCCCACCCAGGTGATACCAATACACCCAGCAGCTTGGGCATTTTTTGCCATTTGCATATCCCCAATTGAATCACCCACCATTAAAGTTGAGTTGGGTGCAACTCCCAATTGTTCACAAGCTTGGATAAATAACTTGGGATTGGGTTTACCAATATTCCCATCAACTCCCATTTCCAAACTGATGTAATCCTGTAATTGATGGGTTTGGACAAAATGATTGACTTCTGATGTTGTTGCTGCTGAAAGAATGCCTAATTTTAAATCTGTTGATGAGAGGTTTTTTAATATTTCTAAAGCACCAGGAAACAAACTAGAAGCTGTAGTTTGAAAATATTTTTCTGCTTCATCTAACCCTTGACGGGCAATTTGCAACGATTCAAACCAACTTTTACCAGTTTCGGCTATGTATGCTGCTGCTGCAACTTCGGTTTCCTGACGACTGGCTACGGCAATTAATCCGGTAGGATCTAGGTAAGCACCATTAATGCCAAATGCCATCAATAGGGGTTCACCCACACCGGGAATTTGAGCATCGATAATTCGGGCACTTTTTTGAGCAAGCGATCGCAAAAAGATTTCTGAGTCTTCTAAAGTACCATTTTTATCAAATAAAATCCCTTGAATATTTGTAAAAGTCTTATTTCCGCATTTAATCGTCACCATATTGCAACTCAATCTTTAGTGATAACTGATAACTGATAACTGATTTAATCGGGAAGAAATTATTCTCAATAAACCATTAATTTCCATAAAAAAAGGGGTTTCCCCCTAATATATATTTATGTTATTAATTATCTATTCTTCTAATGCTGGGGGAACTTCTTCCTCAATTGCAGCAGGAATTTCTTCCTCAACTGCGGCAGGAATTTCTATATCTTCCTCAACTGCGGAAGGAATATCTTCATCAATTACTGCTGGCAATTCCTCTGTAGGGATTTCCATCGATGCTGGTGGTAAACCCTGTGCTTTGGCTAACAACTGCTCACGATACTTGGCTGCCATTTCTTCAGCTTTATCATAAACCAAATCTCGGTTTTTGATCATGTCACCGGGTTCTGGTTCAAGTTGCTTAGTGGAGAGGGAGATTCTACCACGTTCGGCATCCAAGTCAATAATCATGACTTTGACTTCATCATTGACATTAAACACACTATGTGGTGTGTCAATGTGTTCGTGGGAAATTTCCGAGATGTGTAGCAAACCACTCACACCACCGATATCAATAAAGGCACCGTATGGTTTGATCCCACGTACTGTACCAATAACGACTTCACCAACTTCCAGTCGGTTCATCTTCCGTTCAACCAACGCACGACGATGTGAAAGCACCAAGCGGTTACGTTCTTCGTCTACTTCTAGGAATTTGAGTGGTAAGTCTTCACCAACTAATTCTTCTTTAGGTTTACGGGTACTGATGTGAGAACCGGGGATAAATCCACGTAATCCTTCAATCCGCACTAGCGCACCACCACGGTTGGTTGCGAATACTCCAGAACGAACGGTAGCATCTTCTGCTTGCAATTGACGTACCCGTTCCCAAGCACGCATATATTCAATTCTCCGGATGGAAAGTGTTAGCTGTCCATCTTCGTTTTCATCGGTGAGGATGAAAAATTCTCGTGTTTCGTTTGATTGTAAGACTTCTTCCGGGGCATCAACCCGGTTGATAGACATTTCTTGAATAGGTATATATGCTGCTGTTTTAGCACCTATGTCAATCAGAGCGCCGCGTGGCTCAATACTGAAAACTGTTCCGGGTACAATGTCCCCAGGACTAAAATGGTAATCGTATTTGTCTAATAATGCGGCAAAATCTTCGTGAGTAAATCCAATTTCAGCTGTTGCGGTTGATTTCTGATTGACCATGCTAATTGTTTCCCGGTTTTCGTCTCCGTAATGTTAATACCTCCTAGCGATGTACATGCAAGTTCTGCCCATTTGGCTGTCTCCACCTGCATCTTTGTTCATCCTAGCCTGGAAAATATGATTCTAACTTGAATCAACTTCCAAATACTTAATCATATCAGATTTTTAGTTTTGGTAGTGAGATTAAATTTTAATACCAATGTGGTACCAAAAAACAACCGTTGCTCTGTTCTGTCAAGATTTAGAGCAACGGGTTGTTTGGAGTGTGATATCACTATTTCTATTGGGAAGTAGGGAGTGATCTATTTTTCTTCTTTCTTAGTTTGAATCCGGGGTGGTTCGCGGAATGCGATCGCAAAAAAGATTGTTCCCAGAGCCAGAGTGAAAACTAGAATATAAGCAATGCTTTCCATACTTAAAAGTTTCCTGCTGTTTTTGCTAATAAAACTACGAAAGAATGGTCTTGTGACCATTCTTTAAATAAATTCGTCACGAAAGGTGCTATACAGCTTCCTTCCGACGAGTGGATCTGTCTCCCACTTTTTGGAAGCGTCCCCATTCTACTTGTTCTTCCATATCGGCTTCTACACCAGCAAATACATCTCGGTAAATTGTCCGAGCGCCGTGCCAAATGTGACCAAAGAAGAATAAAAGTGCAAAGACTGCATGTCCGAAGGTAAACCAACCACGAGGACTGGTGCGGAATACACCGTCAGAATTCAAGGTTTCCCGGTCGAATTCAAAGATTTCGCCACCTTGAGCTTTACGAGCGTATTTCTTCACGTCTGCGGGGTCTGTGAAGGTTTTACCATTCAAGTTTCCACCGTAGAAACTAACACTGATACCAGCTTGTTCAAAGCTGCTTCTGGATTCCGCACGACGGAAAGGAATGTCAGCACGAACAACTCCATCAGCATCTGTTAATAATACTGGGAATGTTTCAAAGAAGTTAGGTAGACGACGTACTGTCAATTCTCTACCATCTGCATCCTTAAATACTCCGTGTCCTTGCCAAGATTGGGCAATACCATCACCTTTGACCATTGGACCAACGCGGAACAAACCACCTTTTGCAGGGCTGTTACCAACGTAGTCGTAGAAGGCTAGTTTCTCAGGTATTTGTGACCAAGCTTGTTCTGGGCTAGCACCATAGGCAATTCCAGCTTGAACACGGCGCTCGATTTCTTGCTTAAAGTATCCTTGATCCCACTGATAGCGGGTTGGTCCAAACAATTCAATCGGGGTAGTTGCGCTACCGTACCACATGGTACCAGCGACGATGAAAGCGGCAAAGAATACTGCGGCGATACTACTAGAGAGTACGGTTTCGATGTTACCCATCCGGAGGGCTTTGTAAAGCCGTTCGGGGGGTCGTACTGTCAAGTGGAATAAACCAGCGATAATCCCAACTACACCAGCAGCAATGTGGTGAGCAACCACACCACCGGGGTTAAATGGGTTAAATCCAGAAGGTCCCCATTCCGGTGCGACTCCCTGAATATGTCCTGTTATACCGTAAGCATCGGAGATCCACATCCCTGGTCCAAATAATCCGGTGAGGTGGAATGCACCAAAACCGAAGCAAAGTAAGCCAGAAAGGAACAGGTGAATGCCAAACATTTTTGGTAAATCTAGGGCTGCTTCTCCTGTACGTGGATCTTGGAAAAGTTCCAAATCCCAGTAAACCCAGTGCCAAACTGCTGCTAAAAATAGCAATCCAGAAAGGACAATTTGGGCAGCTGCAACGCCTTCAAATGACCAGAAGCCGGGGGTGTAGGTGGGGTCGCCAACTACATTCCAACCGCCCCATGAGCCAACAACGCCCAACCGTGCCATAAAGGGTAATACGAACATCCCTTGTCGCCACATGGGGTTTAAAACCACATCGCTAGGGTCAAAAATAGCCAGTTCGTATAAAGCCATCGAACCAGCCCAGCCAGAAACTAGGGCTGTATGCATTAAGTGTACGGAAATCAACCGTCCTGGGTCGTTCAGAACGACTGTGTGTACTCGGTACCAGGGTAGTCCCATTGACTACGCGCCTCCTAGATGAGCTTGTTTACAAAGAAATTTTCAGTTATTTGTTTATGACGAGAGCTACTGCTCTTCCACAGTGTTGTCTTAAAAATAGAGCGGACATTGTGGTTAACTGGCAGTGTTTACAACCTCTGAGGAGATGTACTCCCAAGAGATGAAATTTGCCAGTACAAAAATGAGAATGTTTTAAAAAGTGTAACTATTGCTGGCTCCGTTTGCAAGCATCTCTGGAGCCTGAAACCTGGTAATTTGGCAGTGGATGGTGGCTGAATCTGGCTTGGGATCTTACCCTACCAAATCCCTGAAATGCCCGTTTTTCATCGTTCTTACGAATATGCGATCGCCTAATTCATCCAGCCAATTACCAAGCACTCGGAATCTGATTTTTTGTGTTAAGAATTGTTACTGAATTACAGCTTGGAAGTTTTCCATAGCACAACTGGTTGCGCCATTTGCTAGTCTTTCTAAAACTTGTTCAGCACTAATTAGTCGCTTGAGAGTAACCTGCCCAATTGTTTGATTCGCTACGGGGGTACTGGGCTTGACTTCGATGGTGATAATGGCATCTTCGACACAATAAAGCCATAAAACTTCACTTTCTTCAATCAGGCATAAGTCCATGCGCTCAATTTTAGGTTCCCGCCGCCATGCCATCACCTGCCATAATCCATCAAATGACCAGACTCTACCAACAGTCCATCCTTCAGACAAAAAGAAATATTTCACAGCTTTGCTCTCACTATTGCTGTTCACAATAACGCTACAGGTGATGGTGAATCAGGTACAAACGGCGATTGAAGCTGTATTTTCATCGAAAGAAATAGGATACCAAGGAACATGTTCTGATGGAATGTCTCTACATACATTTGGGTTTTCGTAATATACATACATAATCTTTTAATTATTTATACTGCATATTTACCCTGATACTTTTATTATACACTTATCACTTTTCTTTCATAACCAACCGCTACGTTTATTAAAAAAAATCAATGATGTTAACGCTTTTATAGTATGATCTCTCACCATTGACTTTAAAATAGTAGATTCTATGTATTGGTTGCCATTTGCTGGAAAACCTTTTGCCCGAACTAAACAAATTATTAGTTTATTTTGTCTATGTTTATTACTCTTGGTTGCTTGTGCTAAAAGTCCACAACCTGGTGATTTATCTGGGACTAAAGACAATCGGATTATTATCGGGACGACGAATAAACCACGAACTTTAGATCCGGCTGATGCCTATGAAACTGGATCCCTCGGTTTGATTTACAATATGAGCGATAGACTTTATACTTACGAAGTTGGTAGCACCAATATCAAACCTCAACTAGCTACAGCTTTCCCTACAATCAGTGCTGATGGCTTAACTTACACCATTCCTTTACGTCAGGGTGTTGTTTTCCATGATGGGGAAGTGTTCAATGCCAAAGCGATGAAATTGAGTTTGGAAAGGTTTTCCCAAAATGGTGGCAAACCAGCGTTTTTACTGGGAGATATTGTTAAATCAGTAGAAGATACGGGCGATTACGAAATTACAATTCAATTAAAACAACAATTTGCTGCTTTTCCTTCATTATTAGCGTTTGCAGGAGTTTGTGCGGTATCACCCAAAAGTTATACAGTTGGTGAAGGTAAGTTTAATCCAAATATATTTGTTGGTACGGGACCCTATAAATTAACAAAGTTTGCCAGTGATAAAATTCAGCTAGACATTTTTGATAAATATTGGGGTGAGAAACCAATTAATCAAGGTGTAACAATTCAAGTTTTGAGTAGTGGTGTAAATTTATATAACGCTTTTCGCAAAAAATCCCTTGATGTGGCAGGTTCATCAATGGATGCAGATCAAATTCAGAGTTTGGAAAAAATCGCTCAACAAGGAGACTGGCAAGCTTTAAAAAATAAAGGTAGTGTAGTGTCCTTGATGGCTGTAAATCGGAATCAAAAGCCTTTAGATAACCCTTTGGTTCGGCAAGCATTAGCGGCAATGATCAACCGTCCCCTCACCTTGGAAAGGGTTTTATATGGTCAAGCACAGCCACTATATAGCATAATTCCTAACACATTTGATGTGTATAAACCAGTATTTAAAGAACAATATGGTGATGGCAATCCGGAAAAAGCCAAACAGCTATTAAAGCAAGCTGGTTTCTCTGAAAAAAATCCAGCAACCATTGAACTTGTATATCGTTCAAATGTCCCAAAAACAGCTTTGACAGCGCTAGTAATTAAAGCCATTGCCCAAAAAACAATGGATGGAATGTTAGTAATTGAAACCAATGGTGTGGACTCCACCACAGTTTATAAAAATATCTCCCAAGGAATTTATCCTGCTGCTTTAATTGAGTGGTATCCAGACTTTTTAGACGCTGATAATTATGTTCAGCCATTTTTGCAGTGTGAAAAGGGTACAGATGCAAAAGGATGTGAAAAAGGAGGCAGCGTTTCCCAAGGATCATTTTACTATAGCGATCGCATGAACAAACTAATCGAGGCACAGCGCAAAGAACAAGATTCCACCAAGCGCAAACAAATCTTTGCCGAAATCCAAGACATCCTTGCTAAAGATGTAGCATATATTCCCCTATGGCAGGGTCAAGATTTCCTCTTTGCCCAAAACGGCATCAAAGGTGTTGCCCAAGATGCTAGTCAACTTTTGATTTATAGTGACATTAAAAAAGGTTAAAAATTTCTACAAACCCTGTAGAGACGTGATATGTCACGTCTCTCTATATTTATCGCCAAATTAGCCCCAGCATAACTTATGTCTCGTTCCAAAGCTCTTACATACTACATAACCACTAGGTTATTTTTAGCACCACTGCAACTATTAACAATTGTCACTATGGTTTTCCTTCTACTGAGGGCAACACCAGGTGATCCTGTAGATGCAATTTTGGGTGGACGCGCACCAGAAGCTGCCAAAGAAACAATGAGAAAACAACTAGGATTAGACTTACCTATATGGTTGCAATATCTCAACTATTTAACTAATTTATTCCTCAAATTTGATATGGGAAAATCCATAACTAGTCGCGGAAAATCAGTTTGGGATATTATTGGAGAATACTTTCCAGCAACTGCCGAATTAGCTGTATTTAGTATCATTGTCGCTTTGGTTGTTGGTGTAACAGTGGGGACTATTTCTGCCTCTCGTCCCGGTACAGCTTTAGATGTCGGTGGGCGATTATTTGGGATTATTACCTATGCTTTGCCGATGTTTTGGGCAGGAATGATTTTACAATTAATCTTTGCTGTTGGCTTAGATTTACTACCTTTAGGAACTCGTTTTCCCGCAACTTTAGAGGCACCAGTTAGAATTACTGGTTTATATACAATTGATAGTTTGTTGGGTGGGAAATTCGCTGAGTTTTTTACAGCAGTTCAATATTTAATCTTACCAAGCTGTACTTTAGGTGTTCTGTTAAGTGGTATTTTTGAGCGAATTGTGCGGGTGAATTTAAAACAAACACTACAAGCTGACTACGTGGAAGCAGCTAGGGCTAGAGGTATCTCTGAAAACAAAATTCTTATTTCCCACGCTTTAAAAAATGCCCTCATTCCAGTAATTACAGTATTAGGATTAACTTTCGCATCACTACTGGGTGGTGCAATTTTAACAGAAGTCACATTCTCATGGCCCGGTTTAGCAAACCGATTATATGAAGCAATCAATGAGCGGGATTATCCTATGGTACAGGGAATTATGGTATTTTTTGGAGCGATTGTTGTGACAGCAAGTATTGCCATTGATATCCTCAATGCTTACATTGATCCAAGAATTAGGTATTAATTAGATCAGCTGATGTGCAGCTAAATTGTATAAATGGAAAACATAGAGTTATTGTAGTGCGGACAGCGTTCGATGGTTCCTGAGCCTGTCGGAACGAAGTGTACCGGAGGTAAGGACTGAGCGCTCACGTCGAAGTCTTGCCCGCGTCTAAATATACAAATTAAATGCGCCACAGCTTATTAACCATTTTTGGGGGTTTAATTACCCCATACTTTACTAGTACGTGAAGGCAGAATTAAGTAGACGCGGAGAGGAACCTAAGGAATAAAGCGAATAAAACAAGCTTTTTGTCTGTTTGTAATGGTTGGCTTATTTACGCCGAACTTTACAGGAGTATATCACCAACTGAATAATCGCCCTTACACAAAAAGAAAAACATACAATTTCGTTTTCATTGTATATTTTGTTTCAATTAAAGCTGATATGCTAATTATGTAAATTATTATAAGGATTGCTGAAATTATGCAGCCTATTTTAGTAGAAGAACTAGTTAGCATGGGAGCAGTAAAATCAAATCTAGATAACTTTGTTTTGAGAGGTATATCTTACTCTCGCAGCATCTCATTTTCTCAGCGTGTTCAAATTGCAGCTGAACGAATGTGTCAAGAATACCAAAAGCAAGGGATTAAATGTTTATTGGTGCAAGATGGGATTGTCCTGACGCTGTGGTTATCACAACCATTTAAGGCAGTTATGGATGCAATTCAAACAGCATCAACCCCCACTGAAGTACAATTTCAGCAACCGTCTGCTACATCTGAAAATGAAACTAGCTTTGAAGCAAACTCTGCTTCTAAAATAAAGTCCCCATCAGTCACTAGAGAAAAAATTATGACTTATCGAGGAAACATGTATAAGGTTAGTACGAATGAGAATAACTCACTCCACATAGCTTTAGAGAGAAAAACAGAAGGGTTGAAAAAACGTATTTATCGAGGTTTGAAATACTAGAAAAATCGCGGGATAACAAAGTTGTAAACTTAACTTTTCCCAGATGCACAAAATTAACTTGTTCAGTATAAGAATTTACCTATTCTCATTCCCTTTTAAAGAAGTCGGCTACCGTTTTGTTTCCTAATATCCATAGATTCAGCTAACGATTCATTACTACCCACAACCTGGTTTTGCATTGCTGGTAAAATTGTCACCATTTGCTTATTTTTCTTGATTAATCTTGGTTGTGGTGTAGGTTCCTTGACTTGAGGTGGTGGTACCATTAGAAGTGTATTCTTAGAAACACTGGTTTCTATATCCCGTTGACGACGCTGTGCCAAACGCGCTTGATAACGGTTTACATGTTTATGGGTGGTTTGAATATGAACAGGGCGATTTAGCCACCTCAAAATTACCACACAACCACTTGCACAACTTAATGCGATCGCACCCACCATCCAAAGGGGTATTGGGTTAGTATTTTCAGATGGTGCAACAATGGGATTAACAACTTCTGCTATTTCAGCTTCAGATGTCTGCTTTGGTTGTGTATCTTCTACAGTAATCAAACTATTTAACGATACAACACTGCCGCCAATAAACAATCCTAGCAGAATTACCACCAAAAGCCATGGACAATAAATAACTAAACGTTGCAGAAAATCCAACGTCCCATTTGGTTTGGATTTTACCGTTGCTATATCAGGTTCAGGAGCAGATGCTTCTGACGAATGCTCTTGTACTGTCTCGTTTTTTTCCATGATGATGTTGCGGATTTATGCCCCTCCGATAACTAATTGTACCGGAGGTGTTACATCTTAAATATCCGTAGTATTTTTGGGATATTAGTAGCATTATCCCAAGCATCATCACCTAAATCAATAGGTTTACTGAACAAATATAGAATACTTGGTTTTAAAAAACTTAAGTATTTTTATTGCCATCTATAGGAGTCAGCGCATGTCTTTCCAAAGCAAATTTAATTAATTGATCAACTAATTCTGGGAAAGGGACACCTGTGTTTGCCCAAAGTTGGGGATACATACTTGTGGCAGTAAAACCTGGTAAAGTATTGATTTCATTGATAAAAATTTCTCCAGTTGACTCCACATAGAAAAAGTCAACCCGCGATAAACCAGCCGCATCGATAGCAATAAATGCCTGAATTGCCATCTCCTGAATTTTCCGACTTACATCTTCAGGAAGTGGTGCAGGGATATGCAAATCAGCTTTCCCTTCAGTATACTTTGTTTCATAATCATAAAAATCACTACTGAAAGTAATTTCACCGATAACAGAAGCCTTAGGCTGATCATTTCCCAACACAGCGCATTCAACTTCCCTGGCAATTACTCCAGCTTCCACAATAATTCTTCTGTCATAACTAGCAGCACTATCCAAAGCTGCTTCCAATTCTTGACGATTACGTACCTTCGCAATACCCACCGAAGATCCTAGATTTGCAGGTTTGACAAAACAAGGATAGTCTAATTCTGCTTCAATCCGTTCGCACAACTTAGGAAACACACAGGGATTAGAATAAACTTCAGCCCTTGTGACAACTTGATACTTCACTTGGGATAAACCAGCTTGCGCGAAAACAGACTTCATCGCAATTTTATCCATTCCCGCAGCAGAACCCAACACCCCAGAACCCACGTAGGGAACCTGCATCAAAGTTAACAACCCTTGAATCGTTCCATCCTCCCCATTCGGACCATGGAGAATCGGAAACCAGACATCAATATTTGCACTTTCGGCTGGCAATTCCCACAAATTAGCAGATGCAGACAGATTTTGGATAGAAGTACCGGAAGTTAAAACCTGTAGCGCAGTATCTCCAGCTTGCCATTTACCATCTTTTTGGATGTAAAAAGGGATAACTTCATACTTTTGGGCATTTGCACCAGCACTTAAAGCCCCAGAAATCGCCTTTGCAGACTTGAGTGACACCTCATGTTCACCCGAACGACCACCAAATAGCAAACCTACCCGCAGCTTAGTCATTTTCCCTGCCTTTGCAACACTCAAATTCCGAATAGATTACCACAAGATGGTTTAACTTAGTAATTTATCCGTAAAATGCTGTTTGAGGAAGAGTGCGATCGCTTATTCGTCTAAATCACCTTTTTAGCATCACATATACAACTATTATCATTATCAAAATTCATAACTATAAAAATTAGGCTGTTGTTTTCTCCCAACTAGTTTCCATCTGTGAATTCCAAGATTGAGCATACAACCCATCCAAAGCCAGTAACTCCTCATGATTACCAGACTCAACGATTTTCCCACTACGCATAACATGAATAATATCAGCCCGCATCGCTAACGTGAAACGATGAGTAATCACAATCGCCGTTCTCCCATTAGCTAAAGCCCTAAATCTATCTAACCAATCATTTTCAGCCCAAGGATCCATCGCACTAGTTGGTTCATCTAGAATAATAACCTGAGCGCGACGAAAGAAAGCCCTAGCTAATGCTAAACGTTGCCATTGTCCACCACTTAAATCATGCCCATCTGGGAATAATTTACCCAGCATTGAATTATAACCAAGACTTAAACGAGTTATCTTATCGTGAATCCCCGAAGATTTTGCAGCTACTTCAATATCCTTTTGATTCGACACAGCATTAATATCACCCAAAGCAATATTTTCACCAGCCGTAGTGTAATAGGGAATATAAGATTGAAACAAAACAGTAATTAACTTCCGAAAAGCTTTCACTGAAAACTGACGGATATCAATTCCATCTAATTCAATACTTCCAGAATCCGGATCGTAGAAGCGACATAGTAACTTGATAAGTGTACTTTTTCCAGCCCCATTATCACCAACAATCGCCACTATTTTTCCAGATGGTAATGTTAAGCTAAAATCCTCTAACACAGATTCTTCATTACCAGGATAACGGAAAGTCACCTGACAAAACTTGATTCCTTGCTGAACTTTTGACGGTACAGCAAGAGGTTGAAGTGGATCTACAATTTTTGGTTCTATTTGTAAAAACTCAAATAAATTACCAATAAATAAACTGTTGCGATATATCTGTCCTAAACTACTCATTAGTTCTTTAACAATACCCTGCCCCTGATTGAATGCTTGGAAAAATAACGCCAAATCACCCAAAGTAAGAATACCTAATAATACTTGTCTTCCCATCCAACCTAGGGCTACACCAGTCATTGATAAAGCAAAGATTGCTGCGATAATGCGACCAATAGTTTGTAGCTTTAATAATTTAAATTGTTCTTTTCGTAATCGTTTGCGTAGATTATGATAAGAATTTTGAAAGTAATCAGCAAAATCAAATAATCGTAATTCTGCCGCTGTTGCACTATTGGTAAGTAGATAGTCATAATACATCAACCAGCGACGATCAGTGGTAGTTTTTTGAGACCACTTATATTGAACCTTGCTTAAATACAACAATACATAAAAAGCAGGGAAAGAACTAATGATTAAAATAGTCGGCAACCAAAGACCATAGGGAAGCAAAATAGCAGCCATCACTATTAATGTGACAGTATTTTGCACTAAATTTCCCATATTTTCCAACAAACCTAGCGACCGTCCAGTTGCCCCTTCCCTGGCTCGGTTCAGCTTATCATTATATTCTGAATGTTCGTAAAACCCATAATCCACAGCCAGAGATTTTTCATGAATCAACTTCGTAATTTTGTCGCTGACTAATTCCGATTGTGCCGTGCGAATCCATTCACCCGACGTGTTAAAAAATTCCCCCACCAGCATCACACCCGCCATCAATCCTATGGGTATAATCAGCTTTTGAACTGTATCGCTAGAAACACCATTTCCACTGACTGAAACTAAATTATCTACTACTTCTCGAATTAGTGTGATTGATATAGCTGGTAATATACCTTGCACTAACAGCATCACCATCCAGGCTATAGTCCAAAATCCAGATGCAGCAAAAACTAACTGAAAAGTTTTGACTAAATGAGAGATTATATTCTTGACACTATCAATTTTACTTTTCAAAATACCAAAACCTTATACACTCATAACTTAACAATTCAATAACTTTTAGGAAGATACATAATTATTAATTCCCACAACATCATTCTCAATCATCTTCACTAATTCAGGCAAATCTTCTAAACAAGGTTTGCGAGTAAAGCGACGAAAACTAACTTGCTGAATAAGCTCTGTAGAAAGTTTGAAATGTTCAGCTACAAATTTTTGATGCGTCACCAAACTAGTAGCGCGAGAATGGCGTAATATCTCAACAAAAGCCTCTTGAACTGCAACTGAACTAATTTTGTGTTCTTCACCCTTATCTAAAATATAAATTCGGTGTAAAGGAAGAGGAGTTTCTTGGAAACCATGAGAAAATTTATAAGATAATTTGGGCGCATTTTTAAAAATAGGTGAAAAGTTTTCTACATTATGTCCCAAAGAAGTTGCAGCCTCACGCCAAATTTTAAATTGTGGATAAGCTGGAAATACCAAAGGTTCTCCCAAACCAACTTTAATTGGCATCACATCATCAGTCAAAACATCATAACCATGAGTGTGAAATGCCGTCGCTAAAGTAGACTTACCCCAGCCTGGACCCCCTATAAATGCGATAGCTTTACCTCTTATATTCACAGCACTAGCATGAAGAACCAAAAATCCTCTTTGCCGTAACAATACACACAATACTGGTCCTAAAATCATTGCCCGAAGAAGACCTTCATCTACTCCTGGGAAAGGGTCGATAATAATTTCAGATCCGTTTTTAATACAAAAATCAGCTATTTCTGGCATTTTTCCGACAAAAAAATTGCCGCGATCGTCTTCCATAACAGATGCATTATCAACATGATCAAATCGCACAATTACATCAGGTTCGCCTTCACTTTCTATTAGTTCTGGCATCTGTAGTTCAGAAACGATCCGTAAATTATAGGCTTGATATATTTTCATATGCTATTTTTTTAGGCAATAAAGATGAATTTGATCCAAGTTGCATCTCATTTATAGTATTTTTTCATTGCGACGTAAGGTAGACGCGTAGCATAGCATGTCGTCTTACGACATAGTGGCTTGTCGCAGACTAGCAATATCCTCAACTTTTGGGAAGTTAGTAGTAAGCACTTAAGTGCTTACTACTGAACACAGCGTCAGAAGAAAGAAAAAACTTTCTGACTGTGGAGAGACACAAATTGTTGTATCCCTATTAGATTTTCTCAGACTTTAGACTGACTACATGATGTGTCTATCGCCTAGCTGATTTCTCCAAGACAAAATCAACCTGGAGATGTTGATAAATCTCCCTCGATATACACTTTTGATGGAAATACCAAAATTTGTGTACTAAATTGGTTGAGAACCATTCGGACATTGCTTGGTCGGCAATTGTCCTATACACCCGTCTATAGAGCCAGTATTAAATCCATTGGTGAATTCATTAGGAAGCTGATTCGCTTGGATTGAAGTACCTGCCGCAGGAAAGAAAAGAAAATCGTTCCTGGTTTTACTGTTACCAAACATTTGGGTAATCGCTTCAACACTGCCGTGAACTGTTAATACAGGTGCATTGTAATTCTTTTTCATGACTGAATCTCCTTATTTTGAGTCGATAATTGAGGTTTAGTTTGTTCTTTGGTAGTGCCCTTGGAAGTTGGACTTACGGTGTAGTTTGGTGTTGAGAAAAATTGCATCATCCAAATCCACAACCTGCCAAGATTTAAGATTAACTGCACTCAATAGTGATTGCTGAGTTGCCAGATCAAGGTGAATTCCTGTTAAAATTTAAAATCTTATGGTGTTACCCTTTTATATTCCATCCATGAAGTAAGGATAACTGCTTGCCAAACTGCAAAAATATCTTCATTACTGGCTTGCTTTTCTGATGACACTATCCGCTGATAAGCTGCTTGTAAAAAATTAACATTGACATACTTTTCTAAACATTGAATTTTATTAGACATCACATCATCTAAAATCTGCCTGTTACGATTGAGTAACCCATCATCAAAATTTGTACTCATATCAGTTTTACCTCCCCGCCACTGCACTTGTTCTGGTAATATTCCCTGTAAGGCTCGACGCATTACCATGCGTCCATATCCGTTGAATAATTTCTGTTCAGATGGTAAAGCAATGCAAAATTCAATCAATCGCTTATCCATAAATGGATGACGAGCTTCTAATGAAAACATAGCTGCATATTGATCCATTTGTTCTAAGGTGTAAGACATAATACCTTGGCTAAAACTATGCCAATGTTCTTCCCTAAGCGTCAATGGTTGTTCTTTAGGAATATCCATCATTTGGATACGTTCATGTAAATGAATTTTCTCAGCAAAGCTACGGCGAATAATAGATACTTCTGAACTACTATTTTGAATATTTTGATTCTGTTTAGGACGACCTTTTATAAGTTTTTTGATAAACTGTTTTAATTCTGATATAAGAGGTTTAAATCCGTAATAAATAATCAACTTCTTCCGTGAAGTACCAAAGTTTTCATGGATTTGTTGCACAGCTTTTAAAAACTTAAACCATTGAAAATGTAGTGCCTGTTTTCGGAAATTGAGTAACCCATAACCTCGAAATAAATCCTGTATTGGAATATCACAGTTGTGTGAAACAGCTTTGATTTCGTGGAAAAAAGTTTTCCATTTCCCTTGATGTGCAAGTTCGGTAAGTCTAGTCATCCCATGACTAACTGTTGTATCACCATCAAAGCCATCAAGGGAGATTCGCATTCCCAATTTTTGTGACTCGCAATTTACCAACCAAGGATAGAAATGACTTGGACCTAATAAACCTTCATCTTCATACTTAAAAATCATTTCTAAATTCGACAGCGGACCAAATTTGTCTCCATAGACATAATGAGGAGTTAGTCCACCTTGTTCAACTACAAGGTTAATGTATTCACGTTCATCACATTCTTTGATGTCATCATAAATAGTAGAGATAGTATGTAATGGAGTTTTGTTTTCTTGACTAAGTATATCCCGTGCGACGCAGGTTACTGCCGAAGAATCTAAGCCACCACTCAAATGAGTGATAATAGGAAAAGCGCTACGTAATCGACAGCGTACTGCTTCGGTAAAAATTTTCCTAAATTCTTCAGCATAAGCTTCATTAGAAGGTAATTTAATTTCTGGTTTAGGTTCAAGTAACCAGTAACACCGAGACTGCAATCCCGACTGGTTAATTATTATGGTATGTGCAGGTGGCAATCGCAGAATCTCTACATATGATGTGATAACCTGATCTTCCATCATTAATGATAGATAGTCACCCATCCTCACCTCATTGAGATGCCGAGGTATCTGCTTTAATTCAAACAGTGCCTTAATTTCGGAAGCAAATGCAAATATTTTGCCTGGTTTGTAATAGTAGTAGAAAGGTTTAACTCCAAAGTGATCTCTAGCACAAAACAAAGATTGTTTGCGTTTATCCCAAATTACAAAAGCAAAATCTCCTAAAAGATTCTCAGGACAAGACTCGCCCCACTTTTCATAAGCTGCTAATATCAGTTGACTATCTGAGATGTTTTCCGGTGGACAGTTATTCAACTGCAACTTACTAATGATCTCATCACGGTTATCTATGCGTGCATCGGCAGTAATTACCAAATCCCCTGTTTGGTTACTTCCTGGGAGCTTTTCACTCAATGATTCCGGTGTTGTCAACAACATCCTATGTGCCAAACCAACATTCCCATCAACCCAGATATCTGCACCATCTGGTCCCCGATGGACAAGGATATCCACCATCTTTTGTAAATGCTTTTGGTTTACAGGACGACTATCTAAATAGTGTATTCCCATAATGCCGCTCATATTTTTACTCCTTCCATTAGTGGCATAAAACGGGAAAACTCATTCTTGAGTACTCATCTTTTCTAAATCTTGTCACAACAAAAAATCACTTAATTTCACCTCCCATAAATACTTCAGGCAAAGATTTGATGTAGAACATCTCTCTATCGAGAAGCCGGGTAATATTTACTGATTGTCAAAAAAAATACTCTTGCAAGAGATAAGTAATATATTTAATAATTTTGCACGAAAATAAAAATCAACCACTGGATGAATGATTTTATTAGGTATACA
Source organism: Calothrix sp. PCC 6303 (assembly GCF_000317435.1). Classification (NCBI taxonomy): domain Bacteria; kingdom Bacillati; phylum Cyanobacteriota; class Cyanophyceae; order Nostocales; family Calotrichaceae; genus Calothrix; species Calothrix sp. PCC 6303. The sequence goes on along the minus strand of NC_019751.1, from coordinate 2,326,339 downwards.
GAGGAAAAACATGCTGTTACTTTACCCTGATATGAAGTGTTTTTCCAACTATTGACCTTAAATTTTCTTTTTACACTTAAAACAAAAGTGTAGTGCAAAATACTTAATTTACGTAGATGTTTGCGTACAACTTAATATAGCTATACAACACTTAGATTCTACACCGTAAGTAGATAAAGTTTATGAAAAAAATATAATTTGTCCGAGTATAGTTAATTTTTGGTAAAGTTATACTAAGTTGGGTTCTGTCGCAGTGGTTTCAGGATGATGAGTAGGGGCGTTTGCCTTTGTTATGGGCGCAGCCTTAGCTAGTCCTTGGGGCTTAGTCGGATTACTTATATTTAATAATTTTGCGTAACGACTTAGCGAGTAATTGTTGATTTGATCGGTTTGCGGAATCCCTGCGCTGAGTTGAGCAATTTTAATCGCAACTGGTGAGGGAAATTTTGAGAGGTAAAAAATAGGGAAAACTCATTCGTAAGTTCGAGGTTCTGGAAATTACTCTAAGTAGCCATCATAAACTGACGTACACCAGGACGGATGAAAATAAAAGGTGAATCTCTGACTGCCTGACAGAACTCTAAAAAAGCTAGTAAAATCAAGGATTTTAGTAAAAAAGGTCGAGAGACATGAGATGGTAAAGTTACTAGACTTCTACCAAAAAATACCATGTCAAACTCAACCCAACTTTATAGTCAGGTATTAGGATACTTACGTCAATACAGTACCTACCGTGATTTGCGTCATTTAAAAACTCTTGCTTGGATGATTAATGGGCTGATATGTAGTGTTTAATTTTGTCGAGTTACTTAGTACAGATCGGCGCAAATGAGGCTACCATTATAACTTGATAAAAATCCCTATTTATATCTTTTGGTAGATTTACAAAAGATCATGATTAATAAAATTATATTTTCTCTTTTTACTAAGTTAAGTGAAAAGACAAAACTATTGCAGTTATGTCTGCAAAACTATCTATAAAACGTTGATACTTATAATATAATGCTTCCTATAGAATAAGCCCTAAGTCTATCTATTTAAACATTTTAAGCAAAATTTTATATCCAAAAGTTTTAGATAAATACAGAGACATAAAATTCTTGGTTGTGTCTATAAATAGTAATTAAAAAGCTTGATTTTTGAGTTTTATTCATCAACAATGTAATCAAGAGTTAAACACAAAGGTTTAATTCCTACAAACAATTCCTGAAATCATTTCTGTTTAAGGAGAAAAACGATGGCTTCTATCAAAATTTCTGAACTTCGTCCCTCTGGTTCCGAACTGTTTCAAGATTCTGAAAGTTTCTTAAATGAGTTAAATACTCAAGAAATGGAAATTGTTGGAGGAAGAGCTTACTTTTTCTCTAAAGCTGGTGGCTTTGGTTCAATTGCCGTTAGCATCAGTGCATTATCTGCTAATGGTAATACCGTTAATGCCAATACTTTGGGTAATGCTAATACAGTAATATTGTAGTTCCCAAAAGTGATTGATACTTTTTTTTAAAATGAATGATAGTGAAGTGAGAAATATTAAATATTATTCACTTCACTTATCTATTCTATCTGTATTATTCACTTAATTATCAAATATTTACTATTTCGATTTTTAGCTTTATTCACCTACACTGAGTAAGCTAAATTTGTAGCGTAAATGTGGATTTAATCCATCCGAATAGACAAACTGAAAAGAGGAATCGAAATGTCTAATATCAAAATAGCTGAATTAGTACCTGTTGGTTCAGATTTATTTACAGATTCTGAAAGTTTTCTCAATGAGTTAACGAGTGATCAAATAATGGATACAAATGGAGGAGGTTATTTAGCCTCCCTTGTTAATAGCTTTATAAGTATCAATAGTCAGATTAACAGTCTTTTTAGTGCTAATAGCAACTCAATTAATGCCAACACGGTAGGTAATGTTAATACGAGAGTACGCTAGCACAATTTTCTTAGTACACCTTGAAAGTAGTTAAAGAGCTTATATGATCAGCTATATTATTTTTACCCTCTGTTATTCTACAGTTTCAGGGTAATAGCTTTTCAACTCATCTCTACTGGACTGGTGCTCTAGCAACGCATAAATATTTTATTTTTAGACATAACTCAAGGAATTATGTCTAAAAATCTATTTCCAGTTATTTGCTTATTGTGCGTATAATTAGAACGGAAGATCGGAAAATCAAAAAAGTTAGATTTAATTAGATTTGGTTAGATTTAAATGAATCAAGCTGATGCCGAAAAACATATTGATAAATACCATGTTTGTATTTACTCATATTGACATAGTTTTACCATGTTAAAAGGAGATAATAGTGGCAATGCTAAAACTTTACGATTTATTAGTTCCTGGTTTTGATCTACTACAGGATTCTGAAACATTTCTCACTGATCTTACAGATAATGAGCTAAATTCTATACAAGCAGGTTTTTTAGAAACCTTATTTTTCGATTGTGGGCAATTAGTAATTTTGGGCGATGAAAATTTAATAAATGCTAATATTAATGGTCAAACTGTCAACGCTTTGACGCAGAATAACGTTAATACATCTATCTAGTTGTGACATACATATCTATAAGCCATATAAACCTCGTTTATCTTGAGAACTGTAGTTTTTGATAAAGATCTTGAGTGGGTGTTGAAAGGGCTGCCCTTTAGACTTATGCTGGTAGTCTGCGTAGCTTTCCATAGGAGTGAAGCCACTACTTTTCTCCTGAGGGAGATGCTTCCCTAACATGTCTAGGCAATGACGCATTTGAATCGTAAAAAAAAACTGCGAGTTTCATCATGGACAAGGTTTAACATCATTTTGTAGCAATAAAGAGAAAGTTATAGCCTATGCTACTAAACGGTCTTGTTTTATCATCCTTGTGGGTAGGCTACAACTATAACAAAAGCTTGCACTGTTCATTACCTGAAGATTAGTTGTTATAAAACAATACCAGTCATTCTTTCGGTGTTGAAAATAAAAGATTAATTTTTGCAAAAAGATCAAAATTATCGTGACTTGATTAATTATTTTTCGCTTGCCTGAAATGTAAATCATATCAAATTTATTAAATATGGCATTTTCTTTGAGTTACCATAACATTTTTGATTATCTAGTTAAACAAGGTTTTTGTACGTCACAAGAGCGGGATAAGTGCAAAGTTGAATTAAAATATGCCAAGAATTTTAACTTATTAATTAGCTTTTCAAATAATCATCAACTCTTAGTCAAACAAGAGCCTCTTAATCAAGAAGGAAAAGCGGTAGGTGAATTTTCTAGAGAATGGCTAATTCAGAAGTTTGTCCAAAGATTTCCTGAATTAAATCAGATGCGTTATTGGATATCAGAGGGGGTTCACTATAATCCAGATGATTGCATTATTATTTTTAACTATCTGGACAATTACTGTGATGTGATGGCTTTTTATGGAAAGGAAAACATTTTTGCTCCAGAGATAGCCTCGACAATCGGTAAGATTTTAGGTAATATCCATAATTTGACTTTTAATCATTTAGATTATCAAAATTTTCTCACCCAGGATCAGGAGAGTGAATATTCTCAAAAACGACCCCGCTTAGTTGAAAGCCTGGGACGAGTTACCCCAGAAATCTTTGGTTCAGTTCCTGCTGAGGGTCTGAAGTTTTTTGCTCTGTATCAACGATATGATAGTTTAGGTCAAGCTATCGCTGAACTGGGAAATTCTTTAAAGTCCAGTTGTTTAACGCACAATGACTTGAAATTAAATAATGTTCTTTTGGCTGATGATTGGCAACAAGGCGTTGGCAATAGCACAATTAGATTTATTGATTGGGAAAGGTGTAGTTGGGGAGATCCGGCTTTTGATTTAGGTACACTCATCGGCAGCTATCTACATTTGTGGTTGAGTAGTATGATTACCAGTAAATCGATGAGTATCGATGAATCTTTACGGATGGCGACGACTCCTTTAGAAGTCATACAACCTTCAATTATTGCGTTAGCGATCGCATATCTCCATCAGTTCCCACAAATCCTACAATATCGTCCTGACTTTTTACCGCGAGTTGTCCAATTCGCTGGTTGGAATTTGATTATCGCTATTCAATCAAACCTGCAATATCAAAAATCTTTTGGTAATACAGGTATCTGTATGCTGCAAGTCGCTAAATCTTTGTTATGTCGTCCAGAAGCGTCAATTTCCACAATTTTTGGTATGCAAGCATCGGAACTTACATCAAGTTTATCTCCCTTTAGTTAAAGGCAAGAACTATGCAACTACTAGATTCGCTGCCAATACAGCTAGCAACTATTCCAGAACCTTTACATAATTCATTAACAGATATCGTTAATAAAATTCAGATAGAATCCAGATTTTGTATTAGCCATCCTGACTATAAACCTATAGAGGTAAAAGCAGAGACACTTCCGCGCTTTCAGCAGTTATCGTTGGATGTACAAAATAAGTATTTAAACGCGCAATTATCTCATTTTCTCTACGGGATTTATTACAACGGTTCCCTGCAAAGTGTTTTAGCACTTGATGGAGAGACAAAAGATTTGGCGGTTAACCAAAATTTAGAAAATAATACCTTTTTAGGTGTTGATTTGGCTTTTTACGATCGCTTACATCAAAGTAACCAAGGTAAGGGCTATTTTAGCCAGGATTGGCAGATAGTCAAAGAGGAATCTGATGGTACTTTGGCTGTATGCAAAGGTGGTCTGACGTTGCATATTGACCCTAAAATCCATTTACAAACGCAAGTATTACCAATAATTGCAGATTTGGTAGCAATTAAATTACCAAAAAACCTCGTGCAAAATGGCTTTTATATGGCTGTTGGTGATGCAGGTTCCTACCATGGGCAACAGATTGTCCGGGTATACTTTAACCTGACTCCAGATGGTGCTGTGGCAGTCATGGAAAGCTTGACAAGAGAACTTAATGCTGCCCTCATTGAATTCAATTTTAAAGCCCTTTACAATCCTTCAGACTACAATCGCTATGATTCGGCAGTGCTGTATTTTGGCAAGCACAACTATGAAATGGTTCACCAAATCCTCGAAAGGTTGTATAAAAAGCATCGAAATTATTTTCAGCATCAAGTGCCATTATTTACTAAGATGATTGCACCAGGACTTGCGATCGCAGAAGAGCCAGATCAGAAATTTGCCGAAAAGGAAAGCTTTGGAATGAATCGCTGTCAAATTGTTGCTGATGCTTTATTTGATGCTTGGCAGCAAGGAAATAATTCTCCAGATGCGCGAATGGTGTCTATTGTGCAAAAATTTGCTTCTTTAAAAATTGGGTTGCAGCACCCCTATCTGAATGCAAATTCTGAGGATATTTACGGAGTAATTAAGTTATGAAAATTACGAATATTGCCCCTATTCAACAGCCACCAATAATTACCCCAGCAGAAGAACTTGCCCTAGCAAATAGTCGATTTCCCAATTCAGATTTACCTTTTTACCGCAAACTCGGACGAACCAATTTAACAGTTAGTTGTTTGGGGTTAGGCGGTGGTGGTCACATTTCGAGCGATGATACTCTGTATGCTTTTGATCAAGGAATTAACTACTTTTTCTACTCCAGCGATTTACATCAATACCTCTACAGTTCAATGCGTCCAGCATTGCGTCAATTGTGTGGACGTGGTTCTTTATTACGTGAGCAGGTGGTGCTTGCAACTGTCACTTACATGATTAGAACTCCAGATACAGTTTTTACTTATTTATTTGACCAATTTATTGATTTGGGCATTGATTATATTGATGTTTTCTTTTGGGGCTGGATTGACGAGCATAATGCTAGTTCATTCGAGAAATGTATTGGTGCTTCTGATGATATTCGGGGAGCAAATAGCATTTGTCAGCGACAAATTGAAAGGATGTTTGGTGTGTCGGAAAAACTAAAAAAAATGGGTGCTGTACGTTATATTGGAGCATCTTTTCACGACCATGATTTAGCTCGACAATGGATGGACAGTCCTTTATTAGATGTGGTGATGGTGCGGCATAATGTAGCCCATCGTACGGCACAAAGGAAGGTTTTTCCGTACTTAGATGCTAACGATCCAAAGCGTCCTGGTATAGTCACCTTTAAATCTGCGGGGATGTCGAATGCACTGTGGGAACCTCCTCCAAGTTTACCATCTGGTTGCTGGCAACCTACAGTCCCAGATTTATATAGGTATTCATTAAGTCAAAATTCAGTAGATGTAGCCTTAGCAGGTTGGCAAAATAGTAAACATGTAGATGCGGCAATTCAAGCTGTGCAAAAGGGCAAACTTAGTCAGGAAGAAATTGATTATCTTAATCTTTATGGGGATTTGCATCGTAGTAAGGTGAATATTCATGAAGTTTCCCCAGAACGGTTTTTGGTGGGGAATTATTGAATAAATCAAATAAATAAAGACGTTCCACAAACAAATAAAGACGTTCCACCGGAACGTCTCTACGGTATCAATTAAATTAATCTAAATTATGACAGAACAATTAAAACAAACTCTTCCACAAACGGCTTTGTCTGAGGAAATTGTACAAATTTACCCCGCAACCGATGCAGAAATCTTGGCATATCTGCGCCATTCTGCTAAATTCGCTGAAATAGCTCATGCTGCGGAAAGGGAAGCATTAATCTTGGCAAGTTGCGATCGCATGGGGATTAAAGTGTCTGATGATGAATGGCAAGCTGCTGGAGATGCCTTTCGAATGGAACGCAAACTTTGGGGAAATCCGGAAACTATAGCTTGGTTGGATCAGCAGCGCATTGATGTGGAAGAATGGTCTGCGGGAGTTAAAATTGAGCTATTGGAAAATAAGCTCAAAGAACACCTTTTCGGTGCTCTTGTTGATGCTTCCTACATTAGCGATCGCAATAACTACCGAAGGGTAGCACTATCGCAAATTTTGGTTCCAGAACTGCCAACTGCTCAAAAAATTGTGCAAATGCTACGGGAAGAAAATGTATCTTTTGCGGCTTTGGCTTTGGAATACTCTAAGGGTAAGCAGTCTCAAAAAAATGCTGGCTTTGTGGGTATTCGTTATTTAGTGGAACTACTGCCGGAAGTTACTGAAGCTATCGAAAATATTAAAGAAGGCGAAATTATTGATCCAGTTCAAACTAAATTGGGGTATCACATTCTCAGAGTTGAAAAGTGGTTTCCTACAGAATTAAATCAAGCTGTAAGAGAGCAAATTATGGATTCTTTATTCGAGTCTTGGCTACAAAAACTGGAGAACGGGGAAGTATCTTGATAAGTAATAACTAATGAGTAATAAGTACGTTTTGTAACGGGGATTTTACCCCGATGGTTCCTGAGCGTACTTGTACTGAGCGCTATTCTACTTCGCTTAGAAGTTATAGCCGAAGTAGTTGAAGTAACAAGCTGTCTGTAGAGACAGGGGAATTAAACCCCCAGACTTTGTTAATCAAAGATCATTAATTGGTTATCTGATTTTACAAAATCAGAACATGCTGCAGGGGCGAACTGTTGTTCGCCCCGATTAATTTACTAAATAATTTAATTTGTTGTCACAACCTGAGGTGATTTCATCTGATTAGTTCCTTGATGGGAATTACCATTCAAATCTGCCTGCATTACAATTTCGAACTGCTCTATTTGTTGCTTTAACCAACTTGCAAATAAATCACCCAAAATCTGAATACGTAGTTGTTCATTTAACTCAGGTTTGATAATTTCCTCCACCCAAATTAAATGCGCTCCTTTTTGCGTGATTATTGGTTTGATAACTTGGGGTGGATTAGCAGCAAATACCGCAGCAGCTATTTCTGGTCGAAAATCTTCTCGGTGTTTAATCCCCTGATACCCTCCAGCACGACGAATTTCTGGATTTTGAATGTATTGACGAGCAATTTCTGAAAAAGTGATTTCCCCTTCTTGCAGAGAGTAAAATAATTCCAGTGCCAAATCTTCATCATCCAAAATAATTTCATAGGTGACAACTCCGGCATATTGGAGTTGATTTTGATAAAAAGTTGGCTCGACTTGATCAGCAAACAAGTGGTCTGCCAACTTCGTCGAGAGGAGATTTGTTTGAGCCAATTCTTCAAATTCATCAAGGGAAAGATGGTGTTTTTCCAACCATTGCCAAGTGTCTTCAGCTTTGAGGAGTTTGTTTGATAATCTTAAGGAATCTGCTGCTTCTTGAATCTCATTCGCTTCTAGTTTAATACCTGCTTTTACAGCCTCATTAAGGAGGATTTTTCTGGTTGCGATCGCATCTAAGACTCCTGGCATTTGGCAAGACAATTTGATGTAATACAAAATGTCTTTCTCTGATACGGTTAAAATATTTTCCATAATCTTGAACCTCAGATTATTTTGCTATTTTTTGTTGCTATATTTCTTCATGACTAATGAGTAAAATGCGACTATTATATATCGCTATCTGCGCTTTTCTCAGCACCAAAAAAGTGGCATTTCACCCTCCTAAATAATATTATAAAATCCTGATAAATAATGAAGTGTTATTAAAATTTCATGAATGAATTCAATAAAATATTCTTATTGATTTTCTTTTAAAAGATATAAAATTGTATGATTTAGATGATTGATTTCAAAAATCTGACGTATCATATTTTCGATTTAGATTAGTATGTAATACCAATTTAGTATGAAGACGCATAGAAAGAACCCCACCCTATAGACGCGTAGCGGCTTCTCTTTGAGTAACCTCCCCGAATTATGTGTAGCTTTACATTAGATTAGTATAAGTCCTCATCTATTACCATAAAAATTTCTATCTAACTAAATACCCCTGACCTGTTTCAATAAATCTGGGATATCCATTTTTAATTAATTAAATTTTAATTATTTGAATTTAAACTATTTGAATTTGTGATTACAAATCCAAACCACCTTTTTGCAACTTCTTAAAGGGGTCTAACATAAAATCAATAATTCGACGCTGACGAATGATTACTTCCGCTGTTGCTGTTTGACCTGCTGTTAGTTCTATGAGTTTATTTTCTGTTTTAATATAAGGGCGTTCTAAGGTAACTTCCAAATCATAAAACTCTGTTTTTACTTGATTATTTTCTTGAATTTTTGAGTCTGGAGAAATCCAATCTACATGTCCTTTCAATACTCCATAATCCTGAAAAGGATAGGCATCAAACTTAATTTTCACAGGCATTCCCTTCCTCAAAAAGCCACTTTGTTCGCTTGACATTTGGGCTTTGAGGATAAAAGCTGTATTTTTAGGGGCAATTTGTGCTATCGTCTCACCTGCTTCGACTACCGAACCGGGTTTTGTCACAGGCAATGTAAAAATTGTCCCATCAACAGGCGATCGCAATATTCTTTGTCCGAGTTGGATCTCCACAGATGTAACCTGACTACTGCTTTGGGCAATTTGCGATCGCATTGCTGTAATTTGGCTTTGTAAGTCTCGTAATTGTTCTTGACTTTTGAGTAATGTTAATTTCCCGGTTTTTTGTAAGCTTTGATAGCTACTTTGTTCTTCTTGAAGTCTAAGATTTGCTTGCTTGATATCCGACTCTAGCTGATTAATTGTTGTTTGATACCGACTAGTTTCTTGTACTAAATTTAATTCAGCTTGTTTGATATCAGATTGAGCTTTTTCGTAAAGCCTTTTACTCTCTTCCTCTTCTTTTTTGAGATTATCAACTTGAGTCGTTGAAACTGCACCACTATCAATAAGTTTACTAAACCTTTCTACTTGTTTAGTATCTATATTTAAGCGTTTTTGAACAGATTTTTCATCATTTTGAGCGCTAATAATTTGCTGTTGTGCTTGATTGACTAACGATTTTTTTTCTAATTTTTGTAAGTTATAAGTACTTTGTTTCGCATCCAAAACTTGCTTTGCTTGATTCAGTTGAGCCGTCTTTTCTCGCTGTTGAGATTGGTTTTGTTGTTCTTGCACCCGAATCGAAAGGAGTAATTGATTTTCCAGTAAATCCAATTGTGCTAATCGATTTTTTTCACCTTCTAATTTGGTTTGTACTTCCTTTAATTGGGTTTTAAGAACATCAGATTCTAATTCTAGTAAAATTTGACCTGCTCTGACGGTTTCACCTTCTTTTACCCTAACTGCTATGACGCTCCCACTGACGGAACTATCTAATTTTTGGGTTGCTCCTTTGGGTTCTATTCTTCCTCTAGCATTACCAGTTTCATCTACTTTTGAAAGCATTGACCAAGGTAATGCAGTCACTGTAAAACCGATTAATAGATATAGTAAAGAGCGTGTCCAGCGTCGAGGCAAAGCATCTAGTAATTCTTCGGTTCCATAAAACCAATCATTACTATGATTTATCATTTCTTGAGGATGAGGGTAACTAATTTTTTTTAATTCTTCTTGATTCTGCTCGGTGAATTCTCTAGAAGAATTCCAAGATGTATTTGGCATAGTTTTGGCTCATTTTAATTATGAAAGAGATATGATATATCACGTCCCTATATTGTTAATTTTGTGATTAATATTTTCAAAGGATAAAATTAAGAATCAACAGTTAATTGTTGCTGATTCAGATAAAAATAATGACCTTTTTTAGTGATTAATTGCTCGTGATTACCACTTTCCACTAAAATACCCTGGTCTAAGACTAAAATTACATCGGCATTCCGCACAGTGGAAAGACGGTGAGCAATAATCACACTGGTACGTCCTTTGAGGATTGTTTTCAGGTTCTTTTGAATGATGCGCTCAGATTCCGAGTCGAGGTGACTGGTAGCTTCATCTAAAAGCAATAGACGGGGATTACCTAACAAAGCGCGTGCGATCGCAAGTCTCTGTCTTTGTCCACCAGACAACAAACCTCCCCCTTCACCAATTTGGGTTTCATAACCCATTGGTAATCGTTTAATAAATTCATCTGCACCTGCTGAATCTGCTGCTTCTATGATTTCTGCTTGACTAGCTTCTGGATGGGCAATACTGATGTTTTCCCGAATCGTACCCCCAAACAAAAAGGAATCTTGGTCTACAACACCGATTTGGGAACGTAGCGATCGCAAGGAAAGACTAGTGATATCTTGACCGTCAATCAGTATCTTGCCATCTGTCGGCAGATATAAACCTAAAATCAATTTGGATAGGGTTGTTTTTCCCGAACCACTTCTCCCCACGATTGCCACTGTTTGCTCTGGTTGAATTTCAAAGCTGAGGTTTTCTAATACATTGATATCGCTTTCGGGATGGTAGCGAAATGTGACGTTATCAAAGCGAATATTTCCTTTCAAGGTTCCCAAATGCTGACGGGGTTGATTCTGTAAGTCTTCCTCTGGTTCCGCTTCCAATACATCATTAATCCGTTCTACAGAGACAATTACTTCTTGGAGTTGATTCCACAACACAATCAACCTCTGGAAAGGCATAATAATGTTACTCAACAGCATGTTAAAAGCGACTAATTGCCCGATGGTTAACTGGTTTTGAATCACTAACGATGCTCCATACCAAAGTAACCCTGTCGTCACCAAGGTTTCGATCACCGCACTAAAAATTTGCAGTTGATTGCTAATAACTTCAGCTTTAAACATTTTTTTGACTAAGTTATTCAGCAATTCTTCCCAATGCCAACGTACTGTCTGTTCGATTGCCATTGAACGAATGGAACTAACTCCAGTGAGACTTTGAATTAGATAGCTGTTTTCACTGGCAACTGCACTAAATACCTCCTTGGAAATGCGACGTAAAAAGGGTGTGGCAACCACTGCAAGTAAAAAATATGGTGGCACGATTGCTAAACTCAATAGTGCCATTTGCCAACTGTACCAAAACATCAAACCGACATAGATAAATACCGTCAGTAAATCCAAACCAATTGATAAAGCTTCCCCCGTGAGAAAACGTTGAATTTTTTGGTTCTCTTGAACACGGGATATAATATCTCCCACATAACGAGATTCAAAGAAAGATAAAGGTAAGCGCAGAGTATGTTTAATAAAACCTACCATCAAAGCAACTCCCACCCGGTTTGCTGTATGGTCGAGTAAGTATTGCCGTAACCCATTGATGACAACACGAAATAGACCAAAAATCAGCAAACCAAAACCCACAGCATTCAAAGTCAAAGTGCTACCCTGAACAATTACCCGATCCAAAAGTAACTGAGTAAATAAGGGTGTCACCAATCCAAATATTTGAATCAATACCGAAGCCGCAAAGACCTCTATTAATACGCCGAAATGGGGTTTAATTAATTCAAAAAACTGCCAAAATGGAGTACTTGTTTCTTCAGCTTCTTGAAGTTGACTTGTAGGTTGGAGTAATAATGCGTACCCATTCCAACCAGCTTTAAATTCAGAAATACTGAGATTACGCTGACCGATGGCAGGATCGCCCACAATTACTCGCTTTTTGCTAACCTCGTAAACAACGATATAATGCTTCCCTTCCCAATGCGCGATCGCAGGTAACGGTTGTTGTGCCAATTTATCCAGACTGGCTTTAACTGGACGAGTTGTAAAACCAATGGTTTCGGCAGCGAAAGTAACAGCACCGAGGGAAGCACCACTACGACTAACATTAGTTAACTCCCGCAGTCGATTCACACTCAAGCGTTTACCCCAATAACGACCAATCATCACCAAACAAGCTGCTCCACAATCGGAAGCACTTTGCTGTTCAATCAAGGGATAGCGCTTCACCAAGCGTCCCCACCAATGCCCTATTGTTAGGGTTGGACTAGGAAAATAAGCTTGTCTTTTCTTAGAGTTTGGTGTTGCTGAAGAAGGAAAGGGAATGATGTTTTTGTGATTCGCAATAGGCAGGAAATCCTTCTCAAAACCAGATTCTGGAAATGCTGAGGGATTAATCAACCCTCCTAGTTGCTGGGCATTTTTCAACAGGCGATCGCGGATTTTTGAATTATTCCTCATCAAACCCCGTAATACATCTGCCTCAATATAGCCAAGTTTTAAATTTGTCGATGCACGAACCGAGTAAAAAGTAAACCCCAGTTCGGGAAAAAGAGTTTGTTCGCCAAATGATGCTCCGGTTGTCAGGGTAGTAATTAAATTCCCCGTAGATTCGAGCAGTCGAACTTTACCGGAAAGCACAATATAAACACCACCATTAGCATCTGTAGTTTGCCAAAACTGCTTTGCTGGTGGTGGTTGGACAATTTCCAACACTGTTAAGCACTCTTTGAGTTCCCTATTACTAAGAGATTCACCAAAAATAGCAGCAATTTGTTGACTCAATTGTTCTTGTGAAATCACGATTTACCCCTAAGTAGAAAGAGGGAAAAGAAAGAGAAAAGGAACGAAAGAGGGAATTATACCCAATTCCCAATCCCCAAAACTAAATTAAATTCAACGACAAATGCATTCTATTCTCAGTATTTGATTGGAGGTCGCAAATCGTGATACCAGACTTTTGATTTTGATTAGTTATTTTCTCGCTTGCATTTTTGGACTTTGTAGAAAGTCCCATATTTTTAAGCAACCGATTGATATGGCGATCGCTGATTTCAATTCCAAATTCATTTGCCAAATGCTTACTCAACCATTGAGCAGTCCAATTTTGAAAGCTATAACCGTAGTCTCGCGGATTTTTGCTAACCAATTCCTTTAATCTCTGGATATATTGGTCATTAATGGTCTTTGGTCTCCCAAGCGATCGCTCTTGCCATTTGTGGGCTAAACCAGCTTCTGCTCGACTAATCCAGTACCGTGCCATCTCTTGCGAACAACCCAGAGTTTGGCAGATTTGAGTTTGAGATTTGCCTATATCTGCTAACAGCATTATTTCTAATCTGCGTCTATATTCTGGTTGCAAATTTGTTTGTAAATGCTTCAGTAAGGTTTTTCTTTGAAATGGTGTTAAAAACCTGCTAATAGAATGTTCAAGGCTTTGAAAAACTTGTTCAGAGGTTAAAAATTGTGACATAATTATTACCAGTTGCTGTGAATATTCATGCGGATATAACTCCGCAGTTGCTGCTGTTTTTCAGTGCCTGCTAGCTCAGATTCAACAGCAGCAAGATTTGATAGCTGTTTATACAGCTAATTAGTCAAAACATGTGCAACTAACCTTGGAAGTGTCCCCCTCAGAAAAGCAAGTCTAGGGGGTCTTTCCCAGGTTTGTCAAAGTTAGTGTTCTCTAGGATTCAGTCTTAATTAATTTGAATTGACTTGTGTCGAAATGGGATTACAAATTTGAAAAGGCAGCACTGAAAAATTGATGAAATCTGTGTTCTTGCTTCAAAATAACTGCACAGAGGTTCTTTCCACAAGCGATAATAAGTATTTTGGATCGGACATGGTGTTAAATGCATAACAGATGTACCCTGATAGTTATAACTTTTTTTGCGAAATTACATCGAACATGAAAAATAGCGATAAGCAGATCTCTATGTCTCCGGCATATAACTGTTTTTTCCAACTTCAAAAGTAACAGAAATTAATGACACTTTTAGACACAAGACACAGCTTTAATGTAAGATCGAAATTTTAATATCGACTAGAAAATCAGCAACTTTTGTTTGAAGACTTTGATTAGTTCAAAACTAGAGATAGACTTAATTGCCTACCAATTGCCCAAGCTTTCTAATCCTGACTGCTTGTAACATTTTTAACAAAATATCGCTGTTTTGATCCTGTTGTCGAATTAAGAATTTACAATTGGAATGTCAGCCATTGTTTACTAATCGATTAGCTATAGGACTACTATTTGATTTTCGCACCCCTGGAGGCACGGCAATTGATTCATACCGAAGGCTATACATAGCCTACAGTTCAAAAATAAAACCGGATTTCTATGTTTGCTAATCAAATAAGTAACTTAAGCCCAATGCTATTTTGGAGATACTATCAACTATGAAGCAATTAATCTTCACGATGTTGAACTATAGAAATGTCCTCCCACGATAATTTTCCTACTTTTTGTCAAATTTAGTTGGAATAAAATAGTACTTCATCTGAAATTTACAATAGCTTTACACAGTCTTGAAACTTAATTTGATCCCAAGTTGTACATGTGCATCACAAAAGCTTTGCAAATTCTTGCTCCAAATCTGCAACCTGTGTTATTCATTGTAAAACACAGCTTTTACTGGAATATATCAACAGAAATATTGATAGGTGCGGTTGACTAGATTTTTAGCATCTTAAAAATTTGCTAAAGAATAATATGGATTATGTAGCCTAACAACAAAAATACAGTAAAAACAACTGATAAGTATCCACCTTTAGATGCATTTACATTAAAATTACAACTATATTTAAGTGGATTTTGTGCAGGCGTGAAGCTTATTTAGTCAAAAGTGCTGCTCATGCGGGGTTGAGGCTACTAGAGCAATACAAATGATTTGAAATGATCTACTCGCAAAACAGATCACCCGGCAAAAAAATATGTAAATATACAGTATGCAATTTAGACGCGTTTTCCCTACTAACTCTCTGCCATGAATTCTCCCAACAATCAAGTTTATCCCGTAATTTGGCATAACAATGCCGTATCCCTGATTGACCAAACACGTTTACCAAACGAGTATACTTTTGTCGAAATTCACCGTAGTGAAGATATGGCAAGGGCAATCAAAACCATGATTGTTCGAGGTGCCCCTGCTATTGGTATAGCTGCTGCATACGGTATGTATCTTGGTGCAAGGGAAATCGAAACTGATAAACGTGACCAATTTTTACAACAATTAGAAACAGTTGCGACGATGCTACGGTCAACTCGTCCAACGGCTGTGAATTTGTTCTGGGCAATTTCACGAGCTACACAAGTAGCTTACGAAACTCTAGGAACTGTCGAAGATATCAGAAAGGCTCTTTTAGAAACTGCCCAAGCATTGCAATTGGAAGATTTACAAACTTGCCAAGCAATTGGAGATCATGGTTTAAAGGTATTACCAAATAAGCCGGAAAAGTTGACTTTGCTTACACATTGTAACGCAGGTGCTTTAGCAACTGGTGGCTATGGTACAGCTTTAGGTGTGGTGCGTTCAGCATGGCGGGAAGGAAGACTTAATAGACTGTTTGCAGATGAGACACGTCCCCGCTTACAGGGTGCTAAGTTAACTACCTGGGAATGTGTTCAAGAAGGGATTCCTGTAACGTTAATTACTGATAGTATGGCGGCGCACTGCATGAAGCAGGGTTTAATTGATGCTGTTGTTGTGGGTGCTGATAGAATTGCTGCAAACGGCGATGCGGCGAATAAGATTGGTACTTATAGTTTGGCGTTAGTCTCAAAAGCGCATGATGTACCATTTTATGTTGCGGCACCACTTTCGACCATTGACTTTGATTTAGCCGATGGTGGTGGAATACCGATTGAAGAACGAGAAGCTACAGAAATCTGCCATGTTGGGGATACAATTTTGACCCCTACTAGTGGATTGGATTTTTATAATCCAGCTTTTGATGTGACTCCTGCTGAATTGATTACAGCGATTATGACTGAGAATGGGGTGTTTGCACCTGCTGATTTGCTGAAGGCGCGCAAATCGGTGATCAGTTAACAGTTATGGGTAGACTCTTGTTTGCCCTAATTCCTATGCTTTCTTACTAATGAGGGCGAACATTTGTTCGCCCCTATGATATGTCGCATTCTTTTTTCCAATTGGTGTTACTTTTGAAATTGCAGTAACTCTTGAAGTGCTGCTAAAAGCTTAACTTTTACAGAGATAATCTGAGATTGAGAAATCACAAAATACCAAGATACGTTAACAGTAAATAGAGGTGTTTGTACTTTACCAGTTACTTGATAATGTGTTGATTCTATTGTTGATTCTTGTATAGTAACTGAATCAGGAAGTAACTTCATGCCCTTAGCTTCTTTTTGTAGGTAAAGTAAAATAGCATCTCTACCTAATAATACAGAGTCGAAGGGAGGATACATTTTACCTTCATTTGCAAACAAATTGGCGGTTTCCTGAAAATCTTCATCGTTTATGGTTGCGAAGTAATGATTAATTAGTGGGAAATAAACAATTTGATTTTGCAGATATTCCAAAGTTGAACTATTAACAACGCTAGTATTATTTTCCATGGGAAATAAAATTTAATTACACTCAAGTCCTACCTATTATTTTTGTGATGCGAATCATCCGTAGGGTGTAAATGTTGGGTAAAAATCACATTTAATTTCATCTTAGGTATTTTTATCACTTCCGGATGATAGAGTATTTATCTCTTTAGTCTGGTTCTTAGATACTTGATTCTTGTTAGGTTTGAATCACTACAAATCAGACGAATATCATGGCTAACATATCTTCTAACTTCAACACATCAGTTTTAAATTCTTTTCAACAATTAGATGTAGATCAACAATTAGCGCTATTTTGGTTTATTTATACAGAAATGGGAGAGTCTATCACTCCCGCAGCACCCAATGCTAGCACTGTTTCCCCTGCGATCGCTGAAGGCTTGTTTAATCAAGTTAAAGAAATGTCCTACGACGAACAACTGCAAGTTCAACGGGATTTAATTCAACGCAAGAATTCTTTAATTAGCCGTGAGTATGGCGCATTAAGTGACACTACAAAACTTCTTTTTTGGTACCTTTTAGCTCAAGGTATGGATAAAGCAGAAATTATCCCAATGCCTGAAGATTATAAGCTATCTTCCCAAGCTGACGAGGCATTCCAACAAATTAAAGGTCTGGAATTCAATGAACAAATTACTTTATTCCGAGATATTGTAGCACCTATGGGTGTTGACCCGGCTCAGGCTCCGAAAGATGAGTCAACTAGTTTATAGTTGATAGTTCAAAAATAATAGGTTTTTTTGTCACATATTCATCCAAAATTGGTATAGGCTACTATTTCCCGATTTATAACCTTTGCCAAATCATGCAAATTCGTCGTCGTCAACCTAGTCCCATCATTGCTGTATCAATGATCCGTTACCAAGCAGCATTGCCGGATGCAAAGCCAAACAATATCCTAGAGGAGATTGTTTGGCAAAAAGAAACCGAAGTTGAGCAAATGCGGGAAAAAGTTCCATTACAGAAATTGCAAAAGCAAGCACTGGAGGCACCTCCCACTCGTGATTTTTTGGCAGCTTTGCGTCAAGGGAGAACCACACCTGCCTTAATTGCGGAAGTTAAGAAAGCATCTCCCAGTAAAGGTGTAATTCGTGAGGATTTCGATCCTAGCGCGATCGCGTTACAGTACGAACGGGGTGGTGCTAGCTGCTTATCTGTATTAACAGATGAGAAATTTTTTCAAGGTAGCTTTGATAACCTCGCCAAGATACGTGATACTGTAGAGCTACCACTTTTATGTAAAGAATTTATTATACATCCGTATCAAATGTGTTTAGCGCGGGTTCGCGGCGCTGACGCTGTTTTATTGATTGCGGCAATTCTCACTGATCAAGATTTGCAGTACTTCCTAAGAATCGCCAAAAAACTTAGCATGACCGTACTGATTGAAGTTCATACTCTAGAAGAACTAGATCGGGTACTGACTTTAGATGGTGTTTCTTTAATAGGTATAAATAATCGCAATTTGGAAGATTTTACCGTTGATCTACAAACAACATCCCAAATACTAGCAGCAAGAGGTGAGGAATTACAGAAGCGTAATATCTTAGTTGTGAGTGAATCAGGATTATATACCCCTGAAGATTTGGATATAGTTGCCCAAGCTGGAGCATCTGCTGTATTAATAGGGGAATCACTAGTAAAACAACCTGATCCGGAATTAGCTGTCAAAAACCTCTTTGCTAAATCTCGATCTGAAATTAAGTAAGTAGATACTGAAACACTAAATTACCTAACAAAACGTAAATTTACTTAAAAAACTCTGTCTCCTACCTTTTCTCAACGATAAACAACGATAAATATTTATACCCACCCACTTACCACTGAAGTCTGAGCAAAAGCATAGTTAACCATCTGACAATTTTTCGATAGATAATAGAAGTTAGTTTTATTACTTGGAGCATAGCGAATCAACTTCATGGAGCAAATCCCTCTGCCTTCACCAATCCACTACGAACTGTTGCTGCAATTGCTAGAAAGGCAAACATTGCACGCAGCTAATAATAATCCGGAACTGCGGCAGCAGGTTAACCAGTTGATTATTACTCTTCGCAAGGCTGCATCACAACAAAAGCATCTTGAAGAAATTTGTCAGTTTGCCGCAGTTTCAGTAGATCATCGTTGGTCACTCAATCACCCTCCGGGAAAAGTGGGTAGTCCCGATTAGTTTTTAGAGGAGAGTTAGAAATTAACAGCAAAAAAGTCTTTGGATCTAACTTTCAGAACATGGTATCGTAGTTAATCTACTTGCAAGCTGCTGTATCAGGGACTTTCACATCAAGAATCATTATGGAAGATCAACTCAAACTGATGATACCTGGTCCAACACAGGTACCGCAAACAGCACTGCAAGCACTAGCTAGACAGCCTATTAGCCATCGTTCTTCTGAATTTAGCGCTGTGATGGCGGAGGTGACAGAAAATTTACAATGGTTGCATCAAACCCAAAATGATGTATTACTCCTAGCTGGTAGCGGCACGGCAGCGATGGAAGCGGGTATAATTAACTTTCTCAGTCCAGGCGATCGCGTCATCGTTGGAACCAATGGAAAATTTGGCGATCGGTGGGCTGAACTATGTAAAATATTTGGTTTGGAGGTGGAAACTATCGCGGCAGAATGGGGGAAACCGCTGATTGCCGCAGAGTTTGCAACCAAATTAGAAGCCGATACCCAGAAACAAATTAAAGCTGTAATTATTACCCACAGCGAAACCTCGACTGGTGTAATTAATGACTTAGAAACCATCAGTCATCACATCAAAAATCATGGAAAAGCCCTAAGTATTATCGATGCTGTCACCAGCCTCGGCTCTGTAAATGTCCCCGTTGATAGCTGGGGATTAGATGTGGTGGTATCAGGTTCCCAAAAAGGCTATATGGTGCCGCCAGGTTTGGGTATTGTTGCCGTCAGTGCGAAAGCTTGGGAAGCATATAAAACAGCTAAGTTTCCGAAATATTACTTAGATTTAGAAAAATATCGCCTTGCCACCATTAATAATACTTCTCCCTTCACACCACCAGTTAACCTAATTGTGGCTTTGCAAACCACCCTGAGAATGATGCAGCAAGAGGGATTAGAAGCCATATTTGCCCGTCATCTGCGAGTGATGAAAGCTACCAGGGCAGCGATACGTAGCTTAAATTTAAGCTTATTTGCCCAAGATGATTATGCCAGTCCTGCCGTAACAGCAGTAAGCACATCTGAGTTAGAAGCAGATAAAATCCGTGAAGTGGTTAAAAAACGCTTTGATATGGAAATTGCTGGAGGACAGGATCATCTCAAAAACAAAATCTTCCGTATCGGACATTTAGGTTTTATTTGCGATCGTGATATCCTCACCTGTATCTCAGCCCTTGAAGCGGCACTTTTAGAACTTGCTTATCAAGATTTTAGTCTAGGAGCAGGTATAGCAGCCGCAATCAAAGTTTTTCAGACTCAAATCTAAAATAAACCTATGGAAGCACCAATTGAGCGTGTCAAACTCTCACAAACGGCAAAAGAACAGCTAATTAAACTCAAACGCATCACCAAAATTGAGCAATGGAATATATTATGTCGTTGGGCTTTATGTCGTTCTTTATCTGAAAAAACTCCACCTTCCCCCACTCCCATTAGATTAGATAGTAATGTGGAAATGACGTGGCGAGTATTCGGAGGTGAAATTTCCGATATGTTATTAATTGTGCTGAAGCAACGTTGCTACAACGATGGTTTGGGTACTGAGAAAGAAACCCTTGCGGAGCAATTACACTTACATTTACATCGAGGAATTGGATACTTAGCAGGTGATTCAAACATCAAGAAAGTTGAAGATTTGATCGAACTGGTCACTAAAAGTTGAAAAATATTATTACATCATAGGTGAGTAGAAAATAAACGTACTGTTACAGCAGTTTTCACATATTTGAACCACATCAACCGTAAGGGTAAAGCGCATTGCTAAACCCCTACAGCGCGGTCTATTTAACTGAAAATGGGTGTAACAGTTAACAGTTATCTGTTAACTGGGGTTGTACAGCAGATGTCTGAAAGCTTTTTTGACATAGAACGTCATCGTGCAGCTATTTCCAGGATTGATTTATCTCGTCCTGTAAAGCTAGCAATAGAATGGGAAATTCTCACTACCAATCTGACATTTTTTGACTATGGTTGTGGTTATGGTGGTGATGTAGAAAGAACTAAAAAACTAGGTTATGAAAGCGCGGGTTGGGATCCTTATTATTTTCCCCAAGTAGAACGTATTCCCGCAGATGTAGTGAACTTGGGATACGTTTTGAATGTAATTGAGGATATTGAGCAGCGAAAAGAATCACTTTGTCAAGCGTGGAAATTAACAAAAAAAGTATTAATTGTGTCCGCGCAGGTATTAGTTAGCGCACCCAGTAAAAGTTTGATTCCCTATGGAGATGGAGTCGTCACCCGCTTAAACACATTTCAAAAATATTATCAGCAGGAAGAACTCAAAGAATATATAGATACAACCTTAAATGTCCAAGCAGTTCCCGTTGCTTTGGGAGTTTACTTTGTATTTCGCAACGAAGAAGAAAGGGAGAACTATCGAGCATTAAGATATTCTTCAGTGATATATACACCCAGCGTGGTGATTACAACCAAGAGATTTGCAGACTACGAAGAGATATTGCGATCGCTTATGGCATTCTACACCCATAGGGGGCGGTTGCCAGTGAAAGGAGAGCTACCAAACCAAGGTGAAATCCTCAAAGAATTTGGTAGTTTTCGCCGTGCATTTGGAGTAATATTACAAGTTACCAAGGAAGAAGAGTGGGATGCGATCGCGTATCGCCGCTCCTTAGATATTCAAGTATACTTAGCCTTATGTCACTCCGAAGGAGAACGCAGTTATTATCAACTATCTTCAGCAATGCGTCACGACATCAAAGCATTTTTCGGTGACTTTGAAGATGCTTGCCAAGTTGCAGATGCAAAATTACTGAGTTTGGGACAACCAGGAGTAGTCAAAACTGCCTGTGAGAAAAGTAAAATTGGCAAACATACCCGTGGTGCGCTATACGTTCACACCTCTGCATTACAGGAACTAGATCCACTTCTTCGCATCTATGAAGGTTGTGCAAGTCGCTTTTTAGGCAGTATAGAAGGAGCAACCCTAATTAAATTTTATACCAATGAGCCCCGCATTTCTTACCTTTCATACCCCAACTTTGATGACGAACCTCACCCAGTCTTAGAAGCAAGCATTAACATCAATCTCAAAACCCTTTGGGTAGTTCACACTAATTATAAAGAACGGGAAAACCCCCCAATTCTTCATCGCAAAGAGACATTTGTCACAGAAAAATATCCCCGTTATCAAGAATTTGCCCAACTCACCCAACAAGAACAAAAACTCGGATTATTGAAGCAAAAAAGTGAAATAGGAACCCGCAACGGTTGGTTAAAATGTTTAGCAACCCATGGTGTAGAAATTAGAAAACACCAAGTTCACCCTACTCAAAATTTATAAACACCTATTTTTCCCAACCAATCAATAGCAAAAAACTCTCTGCGTACCTCTGCGCTTACCTACCCTGCGGGAAGCCGCAAAAGCGTCTAATGCGTACCTTTGCGTTAAAAAACATTCCCTCTATTCTTCACTCTCTGCAAAATTTACCTTCTCATACAACTCGCTAAAATCAATTTTAAACTCTATTGTTTGCAGATCTAAAACAGCAGACTTACCTTCAATTTCCGTCAAAATCCATTTTCCTTCGGCAGTCTTCACATACTGCATCACTCGATATTCATACTGATCGATTAAAATATATTCCTTTAATTCAGGAATTGAACGATAATATAAAAACTTATCTCCTTGATCATAATTTTGAGTAGATTTAGATAAAACTTCCACAATTAAGCAAGGATTCATTACAGTTGTGCTACTAGTTCCCGTATACTCAGCTTCCCCCTGGATCACCATGACATCGGGATAAGTATACTGGCGATATTTAGATATCCACAAACGCACATCACCAATGTAAATATCATAATTACTACCTTTCAAAGCAAACTTTAAAAAGGCATAAAAATTTCCAGCTATTTTGTTATGATTTGTCGTTCCACCAGTCATCGGAATAATTTTTCCATTGCGATATTCGCTTTTAAAGTCAGCCTTTTCTTCTAGTTCTAAATATTCTTCTGGCGTGTAATTAGTGTAATTAGATTTTTTTGTTTGTACTTGCATAAATATCAAACCTATTTTAGTTAAGATCCGTTTTTCAGAGGTAACTATAATAATACTAACTTGGGACTAAATTGGATAAAGCCTAAACAAATCATATATCCCTGGGAAATGAAACGACCCATAGCCTGAATCCAGAGAGTGGAATCGGGAGAAAGTTATATTTTGGTAACTTTTCCAGGAAATTTGTGTATAGAATGTGAAATTTAAACAAATCTATGTCAACATAGCTGAGATTTACGACTAACACTTAGCCAAGAAATAGAATAGCTGACTTAGGTAGCAAACTATAAAAATGATAGCGTAAATTGAAAACTTAGAGGAAACTGATACAGTGAAAGAAATTCAAGCCTTACAAAGAGCATTTAAAAGTCGCAAAATGGGGGCTTTGCTACTACTAGGATTTGCATCTGGACTACCCCTATTTTTAACCTCCCGAACCTTACAAGCATGGTTGGAAGATGCTAAAATCGATATTGCTCAAATCACATTATTTAGTTTACTTGGCTTACCATACTCCCTCAAGTTTTTGTGGTCGCCATTATTAGATCGTTTTACACCCCCACTTTTAGGACTGCGAAGAGGTTGGTTGGTAATTACACAAATCGCTTTAGTAATTGCCATTACTTCACTAGGTTTCCAACAACCATCGCAAAATGATCAAGTTCTGCAAATTTTAGCAGTTAGCTGTTTAGCAATTACATTTTTTAGCGCTACACAAGATATTGTCGGTGACGCTTACCGTACTGATATTCTCGAACCTGAAGAAGCTAAACCCGGTGCATCTGTGTGGGTTTTGGGCTATCGTCTATCTTTATTCGCAGCACTGCCTTTAGCTTTATTCCTTACCGATAGAGGTGTTGAGTGGAACATAATTTATTTCCTGATGGCAGGATTAATGGCAGTAAGTGTATTCGTAACAATTTGGGCACCTAGGGAACCTCAACTGCCTCAACCATTGTCCAAACCAGCACCACTATCAAGCACAGATGTGATTTTTCTGATATCTATCACTGGATTAGTCACAGGTGCGCTGTGGAGTTTATTTGCTAAAAAAATTGAATTACCAGTTTTCAACCTGCTTTTAGCAGCGCTACTTATCGCTTGGATTGTCACATCATTGTTAATGCCAGCAGAAGGATTAGAAAACCTTGCTAACCGTCCCCCCCAAAACCTCAAAGAAGCCATATTCTTACCTTTTAAAGAATTTTTTCTGCGTGTCGGATTCCCATTGGGTTGCGCTATCCTGGCATTTATTTTTCTTTATCGACTGGGTGATTCGCTTGTGGGGATTACTAGCACTCCATTTTTACTTCAAACTGGGTTCACAAAGACTGATCTTGCGGGAATGTTTCTGGTGGGATTAGTACCTACTACTGTTGGTGTGCTGACTGGTGGGATATTAATGACACGAATTGGGGTGAATCGCTGTCTTTGGATATTTGGACTGCTGCAACTCATTAGCAACCTAGGGTATTATGCTGTGGCACAGGCAGGAAAAGACATTTCCGTTCTATTTATTGCCGTTAACGTTGAAAACTTCTGTGCTGGACTCGTAACGGTGGTAATGGTGGCGTTTTTGATGAGCTTGTGTAATCATCGCTTTACAACCACTCAGTTTGCTTTGTTTTCCAGCTTAATGGCAATTAGCCGTGATGTTCTTTCTGCACCTGCCGGAGTCTGGGCAAAACAAACAGGTTGGTCAGGTTTCTTTTTACTTACAGTTGCCGCAGCGATTCCAGGATTATTACTCTTACCAATTGTTGCCCCTTGGAAGCAACAGATTACAACAATTCCACGACCTGGACTTAATGAAGAGGAAGTATAACTATGGGTCAAAAATTAATTATCACAACTTCTACAACTATTCTTTTGTTCACAGGTGTTTTACTGGGCTATATACTTTCGCAGTTGGTTTTGGGCAACCTGCCGTTGAACCTGGTTACATTCTTGGGAACATTTAGTTTGATTGTGATTTTTGGCACAATTTACTATGTATTATTTTGGGAATTTCGCCGCCATCAACCAGCCCCACGGAAACGTCGAATTCCTCGGCGAGAATATCGTCCAGAGGAATTTGCGGCTGGAGTTGACTTAAAAAATCGGTTGGTTGCTATGCTGGATGGGGATACTGAAGCTGCGGAAAAACTTGTAGCTAAGATTCGCCAAGAAGAACCAGGTATGGATGATAATTGGTATTGGGAGAGAGCGATCGCTGATTTTGAACAGGGCAGAAGATGAAAATTACTGAAGAGTTAAAATTTTGTTCTATTTCTAGCGTTTAATAAGGTTAGAATAAGTCAAGTAACGTTAACAAAACTTCAAATTTAAACTCGCCCAAAGCATTAGTGATAGATATATGGCTATATTTCGTCAATACATTGCCCCTTTAATAGTAGTTCTGATATTTTTTGTCGCCCTTGTTGCAGTTAGTGCGCGGATTTTCTTACCTGCTGATATGGCTGCACCTGCACCAATTACAGAATCAGTTAATATTTATCAGTTGACAGTTATCAGTTGATAGTAAAAGTTTATACCAAGTTGCTGTCAGATGTAGTAGTGTCTATCTGCCATTGCAACCGAAGGGAAGTAATCTCACGATTTTGAAATTACCACGAAAGAAGGCAACTTGGTATTATTGGTATTATGTTACGTGAGGCTAATTACCTCCGCCATACCAAGCAAAAATTATTACAATATTCATAAATAAGCCTAAGTAATACTGCGGAGCCTAGTTAACGCATTACGGATGCGATCGCGTGGTTGAGTATTGAACCGAGCATTGGGAGCTTCCATGATTTGCAATACTTTGTTAAACTGAGCGATCGCTTGTTTGCGTTGTTTGGGGGAAAGATTTCCAGTTTGCCCAGCCACAGCCGTATCTAACGCAATTTGACCCAAAATTGTCGCCGCATAACCGGATGAATTTTTCTGCTTACCCACTAATATCACCCGCAGCTTGGGGACTAAATCTAAAGCCCTCACGCCAAGCTGTCCAATTTCAATAATGGCGTTATTGCGCTTATTTTCATCCCTGGAGTCTAATTGCGCTCCATAGTAAGGCAAAAGATAGGTTGCTCCCTGTGAACCGTAGCCTTTAATCTGGGATAATGCCTCCCTTTGAATTGATGAATTTGGGTGCTGCACCAATCGCCCAACAACAGGCAAACCTTGGTTTTGTCCCAACTTCAATAATGCCCATGCAGTAGACAGTTGCATCCAAGGATTATTATCTTTGAGGGCATTTGTTAGGGCAGAAATAGCCTTGCGATCGCCAACTTTCCCCAAAGCAATTGCAGCATTTATTCTTACCAATTTATCGGGGTTATCGGGGGCAGGGGGATATTGCCTTCTGCCTGGAGTATACGGTATTGCCAGAGGAGGGAGTGAGGATAAAAACAAACCGTTTCTGTTGGTGTTTGGTGGCACATAACGTCCAGAATCTCCCAGTAGTACCACCAGGTTCGGAACTGCCGACTGTGCTGTCACTCCCAGATTACCCAACAGTTTCGCAGCTTCCAAGCGCACAATTGGTTCTGGTGCTTTTAATCCTTGGATTAATCCTGGTATTGCCTTTGTTCCTAACAACTCTAATCCTTTACCAGCAACATCACGAACTGTAACATCTTCATCTTTAAGCGCTACAAGTAACGGGATAGCAGTATTGGCATCAGCCTCCGAGCCAAAGACTTTACGGAGGAGTGATCTGGAATCTTGAAAAATTTCGGCTGCACTATTACGCAGCTTCGGGTCTGAGCTTTGTAAAGCTTCTAACCAGTAAGCTAGTAGGGGTGTGGAGGCTCCAATTTCCGAAAGCGCCCATGTAGCATTTAGCTTCACCCAAGGATCTGGGTCTTGCAAGGCTTGGATCAGGGGAGGAGTAGCTGATATTCTAGCTGGTAAACCTATTTTGCCCAGAGACGCGATCGCTGTAATCCGCAAAAGGTTTTCAGGGTTTTCGGGAGGGGTAGATGGAATACGTCGCTCTTCAGTATTTCCGGAAGCGGGAAGGCTAGCAATAACTGGGTATCCATAAGGTGAAATTAGATAGGACGACGGCACGATGGCTCTTTGCCCACTCTTCATCATCTCAATCAACGCTGGGATAGCTGGTACTGCTGCATCCGTAAGATTTCCCAACACCTCTGCCACAGCACTTTTCACTAGAGGATCAGGGTCTTCCATTGCCTGAACTAAAGCTGGCACAATATTTTCTTGAGTACCGCTCAGTTGCTCAATAATTTTTCGACGTTCTTCAACGTCGGCAGTACGCAGTTTTTCTACTAACTGAGTAACGTTTATTACTTTAGTATTCACCTGATTATCTGCGATCGCTGGTATGCCTGGAGGCAAGTTAATTTTGACCTTCTCAGCTGCTACAGGTCTATTGTCAGGAACAAAAGTTATGACTGTTAGGAGGCTCACAATAAAGTAGATTCGGGAATTCATCGGATTCTATAACTTGAAGTTTTTGTGAAATTAACTTAGATTTCGTACAGTGTCTATAGATATACACCAGTATTTTACTGATTTACGCAAGGAGGTTTATACTGAACTTAAAATTTACCTTTGGGGAACAGAAACCGTTGATTAGACTCATTGGACTAACTATGCCCAACAATCGGTGCGTTAGACATGGATCTAAGCACCCTACAAATCAAGGTTTCAATAACGGTTGAAAAAATATTTTTCTTTTCTGCTTGCTGAATTCGGAATCTGTTTAGTGGATGTGTAGCTATAAATATCTACTTGATTCACCTATATTCTGAAGAGAAAATGTTAAATCTTAAAAAATCTATTATTAGCTTTCTATTATTACCAGTTGCTAGCGTTGCTTTCTTTTCCAGTGTCGCTAATGCAGAAACTTTAAAAACCAAAAACTTTAGCATTCAAATTACCAGAAACTGTGCAGAAGGAAATGTCACCTGTAATAAAGTTACGTATTTTGGCAAAGATTTAAGAACTGGCAAATCAATTCGCCTCACTGGTAAAACAATCCACGCAGTTGGTGCAGATGGTGTGACACCAAGCCGATTCCTCGGTTACGAATTTCGCAATAATAAATATCTGTATCGGGTGACATCAGATAATAAATTGCTGGTTTTTAATGGTAAAAAGCTCATCCTTCAAGAACAAGGCACTGTCTCATATTAAAAATAGCTTGCTTTGAGCTTCATGCTTGAAAAAGCCACTTTATCAAAAATAACCAAGATCATTACCACTTTTTAGGGTAACGGGTAATAGAAAACAGGGAATCAGTTATTTCCCCATATTTTCTATTTCTTGTTCCCTTTTTTTTAGTTAGAAACGTGGATTAAATAAAATACAATAATTTCATGCGACAGATACTTGAATCTGAACCTTTGCAAATTGGAGATTCTTTGTAACAATAAACGAAGTTAACAAAAGGATGTTCAAAATGCACGTTACTTACTTGGATAGTAATTCGTGGTTAATCGAAATGGGAGGACAGCGGATTCTGCTAGATCCTTGGTTGGTGGGAGATTTGGTTTTTGGAAATGCTGCTTGGTTGTTTCGGGGATATCGTTCCCAGTCCCGTTCTATCCCCGAAAATATTGACTTGATTTTATTATCTCAAGGTTTGGAAGACCACGCGCATCCTCCCACACTCAAAGAACTTAACCATGATATCCCTGTGGTTGCATCACCGAATGCAGCTAAGGTAGTAGATAAATTAGGTTATTCCCAAATTAATTCTATTTCCCACGGTGAATCCTGCACAATTGCCAACAAAATCAAAATTACCGCTTTTCCCGGTTCCCCAATTGGTCCAACATTGATAGAAAATGGTTATCTGATTCAAGATTTAAGCAACGGTATAAGCCTCTACTATGAACCTCATGGATACCATTCCCCAACTTTAAAAGAGGTTGCCCCTATTGATGTGATCATTACCCCTATTATTGACTTACAACTGCCCCTATTAGGCTCCATAATTAAAGGTCAAAGCACGGCATTACAAGCAGTTGAATGGTTAAAGCCCCAAATAATTATGCCAACGGCGGCTGGGGGAGATATTAGTTTTGAAGGGTTATTAGTATCTATTTTGAGTTCAAAAGGTGGAATAGAAGAATTCGGCACCTTACTCAAGGAAAATAATCTGAATACAAAGGTATTTGAACCAAAACCATGGGAACGTTGTGAACTAGATTTAGCTGTATCAACTGCACGGTGATTTAGCCGAACAAAATTACCTGTCTGAGTGAAAACCCTTAATTTCTATTTAGCTTGATGTGTAAATATTGCTAAATCTCTATGCATAAATAAAGACGTTCCACCGGAACGTCTCTACTGCTGTATTATCGACCTCAATAAGATCTATATCGGGGATTTTGATTTCTGACTAATGGCTATTGAAAAACTTGTTTACATTATTTTAGGTACCCGTCCGGAAGCGATAAAATTAGCTCCGGTAATCAAAGTATTTCAAGATGCACCTGGTTTTATTTTAAGGGTGATTTTAACAGGACAGCACCGAGAAATGGTTGAGCAGGTGATGCAGTTGTTTAACCTTAAAGCTGATAGTGACTTGGAGATTATGCAACCTCAGCAATCTTTGAGTGATATTACTAATCGGAGTTTGCAAGGTTTAGAAGCATTATTTGCGAAGGAAAAACCAGATTTAGTTATTGTCCAGGGAGATACAACAACTGCATTTGCGGCAGCTTTAGCAGCTTTTTATCATCAAATTCCCATTGGACATGTGGAAGCAGGTTTAAGAACAGATAATTTATTTAATCCCTTCCCGGAAGAAGCAAACCGACGTTTAGTTTCTCAAATCACCCAATTGCATTTTGCCCCAACTAAGTTAGCGGTGGAAAATCTGCGAAATTCTGGGGTTTTGGGTGAAATCCATTTGACTGGAAACACGGTAATTGATGCTTTATTAGATGTTGCCAGTAGTCAACCCAATTGTGATATTCCTGGTTTAGAGTGGGAAAAACATCGAGTTTTATTAGCAACAGTCCACCGTCGAGAAAATTGGGGTGAACCATTACAGGGAATTGCTGAAGGATTTTTAGAAATCTTAGAAAAATTTCCCGATACAGCATTATTATTACCATTACATCGGAACCCAACGGTGAGGGAACCCCTCCAAGCAAGTTTAGGTAAACACCCGCGAGTATTTTTAACCGAACCATTAGATTATAGTGAACTAGTTGGAGCCATCATGCGATCGCATCTTCTCCTCACCGACTCTGGTGGTTTACAAGAAGAAGCACCAAGCCTAGGGAAACCAGTTTTAGTTCTGCGAGAAACTACCGAACGTCCGGAAGCTGTCACTGCTGGAACTGCAAAGTTGATAGGTACCGATAGTCATCAAATAGTTGCTAATGCTTCTGAGTTACTTGCTAATTCTGCCGCTTATGATGCGATGGCAAATGCAATTAACCCTTTTGGTGATGGTAAAGCTGCTCAACGTATTTTAGAGATAGTTACCAATTACATCAAGGTTTAAATTAGATATTTTGGTGGTGAAATTGTACACCACCGAAAATTCCCCAAGGTAAGTCTAGTGATTCAAAAAAGTTAGAATTAACAGGATGAATTGACACAAAGCAAAAGCACTGAGGAGTTACAGTGACAACCTACAACAATTTACAAAGTGAAAAGTGTGATACCAACGTAGAATTAGCACCAGAAGAAGAACTATTTCAATGGAAAAAGCAGTGGTATCCAGTTGCTGTTGTGGATTTTTTAGACTCGTCTCGTCCCCATGGAATGCAATTATTAGGAAAAGATATTGTTTTGTGGCGAGATGGTTCAGGAAAATGGTGCTGTTTTGAAGATGCTTGTCCCCATCGATTAGTACCTCTTTCGGAAGGGAGAGTTGAAGCCGATGGTACGCTTTTATGTGCTTACCATGCTTGGCGTTTTGATAGTCAGGGAAATTGCGTCAACATTCCCCAAACTAAAGATAAACAAACTGAAGCCAAACATTGTTCAAATCCCAAATCTTGTGCTGTTGTTTATCCAACCCAAGAAAAACAGGGATTGTTGTGGGTGTGGGCAGAATCTGGTTCCCAAGCTTTAGTTGAGAGTCAATTAAAAGCACCTAGAATCTTACCGGAACTTGAAAATCAGTCAGATAAGGTTATAAAACTATTTTGGAATTTCCGTGATCTTCCCTATGGATGGGATTTTTTCATGGAAAATGTTGCTGATCCTGCACATGTACCCGTTTCCCATCATGGCATCGTAGGCAACCGATACAAAGATCCAAGATACTATGACATGATTGGGTTGCGGCAAATGTCAACTCAAGAAGGGTTTTCCTATGAAGTCACACCCACTGCTGCGAATATCAAACAATCAATTGCTGATTTTCAACCGCCTTGTCACATGCGGATTGTTTCAACTTTTGAAGATGGTGGTCAAATGATTCTGGCTTTATATGCTACACCAACTCGTCCCGGATGGTGTCGGCATATTGGATGTCAGGTATTAGTGAAAAATCACGAAAATAAAACACCTCCAGGTTTAGGATTTTTCGCATTACCAATGCCAATTTGGTTAGGTCATATCTTAGCTTCGATATTTTTGCATCAAGATATGGTATTTCTACACTACCAGGAAAAAGCACTAGCCCAAAAACAAAATGATAGATGGTTAGATGCAGTTTATACACCCAATCCCCAAGATAAAATGGTGATTGCGTTTCGTAACTGGTTAGAAAAACGAGCAGGAGGTAATATTGATTGGGCATCAGAATATAATGTACAACTCCCTGCACCAGAGACAGATAAGCAGAAGCTATTTGATGTTTGGGGAACACACACCCAACACTGTAGTGTTTGTCAAGATGCTTTAAAAAATATTAATCGTTTGACAATATTATCTTTTGTAGCAGCCGTAATTTGTGGCTTTTTAGGTGTAATTATTGATGCACGCGCTGTGGCAACCCAAGTTGCTGTTGCATCTTTGGAACAAACATCCGCATCAGCGCTAATTATCCCACCGCTTGCTTTTTGGTGCTTGCTAATAGGAGCAATTTTATTTACCGCCACAGGATACCTGTTGAAAAAATTGAGTCGGCTATTTTATGTATATGAATTTGAACACGCACGTAATGATTAAATAAGCTGACCTTTTTATGTACCTTTGGTTGTGAATGCGATCGCATTAAATAACTAATGGTTTGTACATCACGCCTGTTTCCTAACCTTAACTTCTTATAACTTTACCTTTGATCTTCATCTAATCACGGTACTATTACGGGTATAGCTAGCTATATTTCTTAGTCAAAACTTTAAATTACCGAGAAGTTTATGAAGTTTTCTTTAAGTGTATCCCAAATTAGTGGTGCAGTCTTTGCTCTGGGAACGGTAATCGGTGTTTTTGGAGCGGAAACAGCGGATGCGATTATTTTAGTAGAACCAATTGTGACTACAGCTAATCAAGATATTCTCAAAACTAGAAATCCTAGAACTTTAGTACCAGAAATAGAACCGGGGCAAGTAATTAGATATGGAGTTCCCGATTCTGCGAATAATTTGCTGAATGGAACCAAGCGAGATATCGGAAGTTTGGTATTCGATTTGGAGACTCTTGCTTACACTAATTCCGATTCAACCCCTCCATTCAATCAGGAAGAGGTTCAATGGGGAGATGTTAACGGAGATGGGAAAATTGGGTTTTCTACCATACCAGGTTTGGAAGATATTTTTGACGACATTTCCGTAACTGGAAATAGAATTATCTTTGCTGGTGGAAAAATACCCAAAGGGAAAATATTCTATAACAGATTTTTCAGCACACCAAATTTAGCACCTGGTGGTGGAATTATACCACCTGCACCACCTGCACCAGCAGATCAAGATGGACCTATCCGGGTTGCGAGTTTCTATACAAAAGCAATCCCGGAAGCGAACTCTATATTTGCTTTATTCGCAACTATGGCAGCGATGTTTGTCATCAAGGGGAAAAGCAAGAATATGAATAAATCTAAACTGCAAAAGTGAAAATCAGTTATCAATGAACAGTGAACAGTTATCAGTTAATGTTTTATCCCCTAGTTATTCATTAACTTTTGAGAAATATCCGCAACTTCAGTATCAACACCAGTGACATTTCGGTAATTTGAGCGGATACTTAGATTATTAGACACTTGGGCATAACAATGGTTCCAGGCTAATCATCTGGGCAATATGGGGGTAAGTTGCATCGTTAGCGCGATCGCATTTACCCCCTTTAACTGTTTCTGCCGTTCTAACGGTAATTGGTGAATTGTAGGGCAACTGGAAAGTCTTCTTGCTTCATTCTTTGAATGACGACTTGTAAGTCATCTTTATTTTTGGCTGATACTCTGACTGCATCACCTTGAATCGAAGCTTGAACTTTTTTAAACTCGTCACGAATCAATTTAGAAATTTGTTTGGCAATTTCTTGACTGATGCCTTTTTGCAATTTGATTTCTTGACGAACTCGATTACCGCTAGCGGATTCAACTTTGCCAAAATCAAAGATTTTTTGGGAAAGACTACGTTTAGCTGCTTTTTCCCGGAGAATAGTGTGTACTGATTCAAGGGTAAATTCGCTATCCGTGTTGACGGTAATTACTTCATCACCCAGTTCAACTGTTGTTTTTGTGTCTTTGAGATCATAGCGACTAATGACATCACGGCTGACTTGATCTATGGTATTAACCAATTCTTGGCGATCAAAATCGCTAACTATGTCGAAGGAATATGTTGAAGCCATAGGAAGTATGTTTTAGGTTGGGTGAGGAGTTAGGGGGTAATGGAAAGAGGGAATTACGCTCTTACTCTACCAATTTTCGGGAAAGAAGGATTTTCCCTGCTTCTTGTTCATATAGATTCTTCTATATTCCCTACGAATTTTATACACCTGAACTATTTACTTTAAGAATGCTCAAAACAAAAAGAGTTAAAGTTGCAAGTCCACCGCTGGCGAACATCAGCGATCGCATGATGGGAATATTTAGGATATAGAAAACCGAGTAAAATAGGCGGGCGATGACAAATGCGATCGCTGCATAAGTTGCGTAAAATGATTCTACACCCGTTACATATGCCATTAATGCTGCTGCGGCAAATAGCATAAAGGTTTCAAAGGAGTTTTGATGTGCCCATGTTGCCCGTTGAGCGTATGCTGGTAATCTATCAAACATTGCACGGGGGGCGGAAACATCGTAACCTAAGCTTGCACGAGCATACCCAACTACCAGAAATGGTACATAAATTAGTGCCGATGCAGCAATGATTGAGTATAAGAGAATAGGATTATTCGGCATTTAATTTGTATCTAAAATATTTATTCAGACAGTTAAGTAATTGCGATCAAAATATAGCTAATTAAAATAGCCCATACCAGATACAACAATATGACAGATGGGTTGGCGGGAGTAAAGCACAGTGCTAAATCTCTACCTACAGATTATCTGTTGCAATGATTTTTTGAATAGTATTAGGAGCATCGTCTCAAAAGCATTAGAAAATTTCATAGAAATGTTATCTGGTTTTGCGAGTACATCGCAAACACCAGAGAAACTATTTCTATATAGTTCGGTGAAGCAGATTCAAATTTATCTATTGACAAATGCAACTCTTTGTGAGTGAAAGAGGTAAATTAATTAAATAACTAACTATCCACTTTCACCCTTTTACTGCCTAACAAATGATTGCTTGGAAGTAAACGAATCGGTAAAACCAGCTTCTATTGTTCATTTAATCAAAATAAAATAGCGTCACCACCTTACGTTGTTCTTCAGCATCCCTACATGTTTCTAGTAGAGTGCGGCTATCATGAAATGCGAAGCAAATTAGTTGCTGACAACGGGAAACAATTTCCTGATTGCACAGGGAACTTGCCTCTGCTAACGACAAGTTATCGTTACTGGAATTTTCCACCAGATGCATTACTTGTTCGAGTTGCTGGCGTGATTCTAGTGGCTGACGTTCCAAGCTTTGCGGTAAGATTACCGTCAAGAAGTTGGGATCGGCGCGCATTGCCCCGCGAATAGCAGCTGAGTTGGTGCCTGTAGCACCGGAGGTAATGACTCGGTTGCCTGATAGTACCAGGGCATAAGTCATCATCTCAATCAAACTCTGATGCGTAATCGGGACATGGCGAGAACCCAGCAGCGCGATTCGCTTAGAACCAGTTTGCTGGATTGTCGCCAGTTCTTGCGCTAATGTATCGATGTTGTTGACAAGGTCTATTGACTGGCTCAAAGACGGACAAATTTCAGATTAAACAACCAAGCTATTTTAGCAGACATACAGTGTTTGTCGTTCGACTTCTTGCAGAACTTAAAGATTAGAATTATTAGGTTCATTTTCTATGTCTTGGAGTAATGCGATCGCTTCACAGCACCAAGCTAACCATTCTGTTTCGTAGCGGATACCATTTCGCAGTGTCAAATACTGATATTTGGCTGTTATATCTAGTTTATCGGGGTTAGTGAAACCTTTTTTTTGGATATCTTGGTACTCTTCTAGACGCTGTTGATGTATTTGCCGATGATTTTCGATTTCTGCCAATATTATTGCAGGTGAGGCTACATATCCTGCGAATATCTTCACGAGTAAATCATCTTTAAATGCCATTGGTTCACTGGGTTGGGCTATCCATTCCTGTAATTTTGCTTTACCTAGTTCAGTGATCTGATAATTTTTTTTGTCTGGGCGATTTTCTTGGTAAATTATTTCGGCATTAATCCATGCTTGTGCTTCTAGTTTGGATAATTCTCGGTAAATTTGCTGATAGCTGGCTGACCAGAAAAAGCCAACAGAACCGTTAAACCGTTTTGCTAAGTCATATCCGCTACAGGGACTATCGATTAATGCTGCTAAAAGTGCGTGCGCTAAAGCCATTGTTGTTAAGTTTCTTTAATTTATTATTCAACTATTTGAGTATTATATTAAATTAATAGTCATAAAGTTGAATAAATTTGATTCAGGATTTATCTGATGATTTTAGTTTCAGTAACACGTCTACATCTTAAATCTAATCGTTATTTGCCTAATTTTTTATGGCATACAGCCACCAGTGCTTGGCAAATTATCAATATTCATGGATTTGTGGGTGGTAGGTTAATTCAGGATGACTGTGGTGGATATTGGACGGTGACGATGTGGGAGAATCGGCAGGCAATGCAAGATTACCGCAATTCTGGGGCACATCGTCGGGCGATGCCACTGCTACAAAAATGGTGTGATGAAGCTGTATTAGTTCACTGGGAACAGCCAGATAGGAATTTGCCAAGTATGGAAGAAGCTTATCTGCACATCCTTGAAGATGGACATTTTACCCGTCTAACTAGTCCTTCGACATCTCATTTAGAGAAAAAAGTTAGTCAGCCCAGATTTGCTGCGATAACCGGACAACCACTACCACTGATACCAAGGAAAAAGTCTTTAGTTAATGTCCTAAAGCAAATATAGCTTGATTATTTAGCAGCAGTAGCTGGGGTTAACCCTAAAATTGAGATGAGACGATTAACATCAAAATGTTCGGTCATTAATTGGCTGATACAGTGAACTTTGATGGGTTCATGGAGACGAACTTGCCCAAAAGCTTTATCCACAATTTCCACAGTAGTTAACGTATCTAAATCAACTGACAAAATGGGAATCTCCAATTCTTCAGCACGATTGAGGATAAAATCTGGAGGTGGTAACTGTCCGGTGAGAATTAAACACTGAGTAGAAGTTTCTAAAGCAGCCTGTTGAATCTCAACGCGATCGCCTCCGGTTACAACTGCCATATTATGACGTTTACGGAAGTATTTGACGGCAGAGTTGACATTCATTGCCCCAATTGCCAAACTTTCCACCATTAAGTCTAAGCGATCGCTACGACAAAGAACTTCGGCATTGAGTTGTTTAACTAATTCACCAACTCTGACACTGCGGAGTAAATCGCTTTCGGGTAGCATTCCCAAAACTCGAATTCCTTGTGCTTCCAAGAAAGGACGTAGTGTGGTGTTGACGGCTGGTAGTTGAACTGGGGGAATGCCATTAACCACTACACCAATTAAGCGATCGCCGATACGGCGCTTTGCCGATATAATGGCTTCGGTGGAAAGTAGCGATTCATAGCGTACAACTAGTAACACTGATGCATCTACAGTATCAGCTATCTGTAGCAACGATAAATCAAATAGGGAGCCTTCTTCGAGATTAGCAGCCCCTTCCAGCAGTACCAAATCACCCCAAGTTTTTTGAAGATATTGTTTTGCTAAAGTATCTTGGTAATCAACTTGATCTTCACCAACTAAACGTTTTTGGATAGCTAACTCGCTGAGAACAAATAAAGTTGGAACTAGTCGAGAATTGGGTAAATTCAGGCTTTTGGTAATAAAGTGGACATCATCCTCCACTAAGTTACCTTCAGACTCGCTCAAAAAACTACCTAGAGGTTTCCCATAAGCGATATCTAGTCCCTGTTGCTGCAACTGGTAAGATAAGCCCAAAACCGTAGCAGATTTGCCACTGTAAGCTTCAGTCGATCCTATCAGCAAAAATTTAGCGGATTTTGACACACGCGCACTCCTAAATATTCAATAAACTTAATTCACTTCGAGCGTCCAGTGGTTAATAGTCAGCTTTTAGCCTTGGTGGTTAAAAGGTTAATTATGCTGATAACTTAATCGAATCTAGCTACGTGTTTAATAATTTTAGCTAAAACGGGCATTACTCCGACGCGATCCTCGACATCTTCAAGCTAGCAGTAATTAGAAGACAAAAAATAAATCAGGAATTAGTAGAGAAATTATCCCTCCAAATCCTGATTTTTGGTATTTTATGCCGATTAAGTTACTTATTCTTCTATTTTAAGCAACTTACGGTAGAATCCTTGGGAAAAATCGCTAGAACGATGGCGTTTGTAGTTATCCAAAAGTTCGATCAAATAATTGACAAATTCAAAACTTGCCGTCATCACCTCATAACTCAGTTCTGCATCATCGTCAAATTGGATGCGACAGCGGGTTAAATCTGAGGGTAAAGTGGCGATATTCCAACTAGCCACAAAAGGAACATTCTCGCTACTTTCGATTTTGCGCTGCCCTTCCAAGGCACCTTTTTGGTAAAGTGCGATCGCGTATGGCAGAAAATTACGCTTGCTTCCCTGAACATAGGGCAGGTAAACGCTAGCCTGTTGCTGGGTTGCAGGTTGAAGTTGCTCAAAAGCCATATTCCTAAATGTCCCTCAAGTTTTGTTAAAGATCAAAAATATAAGCACTTGTCTATATTGTTCCCAGAAACTTTTGGGGACTTTCAAAACCAGTATTTACGCCCAAAAACTACCCACTTTTTACTCGTTTATAGGAAACTATTAGTTATAAGATGGCAAAAATCATTTAATTACTTATGATAATGTTGCCTCTTTATCAGCTAAGTTAAAAGATGTCTGAAGGAACACAAAGACTATAAATTCAAAAATATGGCTCCACTGGTTGCAAACTACTATTTAACTTACCGTTGTAATGCCCGTTGTCATTTTTGTAACATTTGGACATTAGAACCAGGGAAAGAAGCTACATTTGAGACAATTAAGCATAATTTGAGCGATTTGCGCCGTTTGGGCGTGAAGTATGTAGATTTTACAGGTGGCGAACCCTTACTCCGTGAGGATGTGGGAGAGATTTATACAGAAGCAAAACGCCAAGGATTTTATACCAGTATCACAACCAACACGATTCTCTACCCCCGAAAAGCCAAAGAAATTCAAGGTTTAGTTGATTTCCTCAACTTCTCCTTAGATGGTGGAGATGCAGAAACCCACGATCAATCACGGGGTGTGAAAATTTTTGATACCTTGGTGGAATCTGTCAAACTTGCCAAATCCCTGGGAGAGTTTCCCGTACTCAATCACACTGTCACGGCACAAAATTTTCGCCGCATCGATGAAGTTGGCGAATTAGGCAAAGAATTGGGAGTCAGAGTCTGGCTGAATCCAGCTTTTACAGCTTATGACAACTACAACTCCAACAAAAATCCCACACCAGAAATGGTAGAGGCAATTGAAGCCGCTGCGAAGAAATACAAGAATGTCGGTTACAATAGGGCTGCATTGGCTTTTATTGAAGCTGGTGGTAATGATACGGAAAATCCCCGTTGCAAAGCGGTGGATGCTGTAATTGCAATTTCTCCTAATGATGAGTTGTTGCTGCCTTGCTACCATTTCGCCCAAACTGGGGTTCCCATTGATGGGCGATTATATGAGCTTTATCGTGAATCGGAGATAGTTGAAGAATATCGCCAATCTCAAGGTAAACTCAAGGTTTGTGAAGGTTGCACCGTTTGGTGTTATCTGATCCCCAGCTTCTTTATGGGTGTTGACAAATATTGGTGGTTAAATCAAGTAACCTATGCCAGCGAATTCCTGGCCCGAAAACGATTCTTACAACGAGTTTGAGCCGCTAGACTCGTTACTGTCGGAATTGGTGGCAGATGATGAGTTTTTGGAGGAGACATCTCCGTCTGTGTCTCTTCCCTCCCGATTTAAAAATCGCAGACCAAAAGCGGCTTTACTCTTGGCGATGGTGTGGATTTGTACTATTACACTACATCTGGTTTCCTGGGGTAGTTTGTTAGTGATAGCAATGGCATTGGTGATTGGCTTTCAGGCTATGAGTCTAGTTTTTGCTGAATCCAAACAAGTTCCGCAAATAAGTCAAGATTATTTTCCTTTAGTGTCGATTTTAGTAGCAGCAAAAAATGAAGAAATTGTAATCAGTAATTTAGTAAAAAATCTTTGTAATTTAGATTACCCAAGAGGACGTTATGAAGTTTGGATTGTTGATGATAACAGTACAGACAGAACGCCCGAAATATTGGCTGGATTAAGTAAAGAATATTGTCAATTGAGAGTGTTTCAACGATCGCCTGATGCAACGGGGGGTAAATCTGGCGCGTTAAATCAGGTATTATCCCTTTCTAAGGGTGAAATTATCGCCGTATTTGATGCCGATGCCCAAGTTCCCCACGATTTACTAACACAGGTAGTACCTTTGTTCGCTAAAGAACGAGTGGGAGCGGTACAGGTGCGGAAAGCGATCGCTAACACAGAAACAAACTTCTGGACAAAGGGTCAAGCAGCAGAAATGGCGTTAGATACCTATTTGCAATGTCAACGAGGTGCTATTGCCGGAACACCAGAACTGCGGGGAAATGGTCAATTTGTCCGCCGTAAAGCCCTTAGAAGCTGCGGTGGTTGGAATGAAGAAACCATTACCGACGATCTGGATTTATCCTTTCGCTTACATATTGACAAATGGGACATTGAATGCGTGTTCCAGCCAGCGGTAGAAGAAGAAGGAGTCACAAGTGCGATCGCACTATGGCACCAACGTAACCGCTGGGTTGAAGGAGGATATCAACGTTATATAGATTACTGGGATTTATTACTCAGGAATCGTATGGGTACCCGCAAAAGTTGGGACATGTTGATATTTTTGCTGATTCAATACTTGGTTCCTACCGCTGCACTACCAGACTTTTTGATGGCATTAATTCGCCATCGTCCACCTATTTTGGCACCATTAACCAGCGTCGCTATTAGTGTTTCCATGACAGGCATGTTCATCGGTTTGAAGCGAGCGCGGCAAGATAAAGATTCCACTTTATCCTCATATTTAGAAATCCTTCTCCAAACTCTGCGCGGCACAATCTACATGGCACATTGGTTAGTTGTGATTGCTAGCGTCACCATTAGGATGTCAGTACGTCCGAAACGTTTTCGCTGGATAAAGACTGTGCATAAAGGTTTGGAAGCAGGAAATTGATTAGTTAATTCAAATTTTTTGAGTCAGACTAATAATAAAAACCCTTGTAGAGACGTTCCACCGGAACGTCTCTCTTAATTAATTGGTATTCATTGGTATTCAATCAATCACCAACATCATTAAGTTAGAAATTAAACCCAACCCCTAACATCAATCCCACATCAGTTGAACCCAGGAACGCCGCATTTACTGCACCATTAATTGTAAACCGATTACCTAAAGGTACATCAACACCACCTGTTAGCAGTAAACCGATATCGGAATCATTGCTAGTTTCGATTGCCACACCTGCACCTATATAAGGGGATATAGAAAACACGCGATCGCCTGTAGGATTCGCAGCCTGTGGTACAAAGTCAAAAGTTAGGGGAACTAAGACAACAGTATCATCATTAATTACTACTGATGGTCTGGCTGAAAAATTATTTGTTAAGCCAATTTTACTAATTACAGCAAAGCTACCCTCAGCAAGTCCAGTATCACCACCTAAGCCAATATTACCCGCAACACCAAGATAACTTCTACCACCACGGGTTGCTCTACCAGGAGTCACAGCAGGGTCAGTTGGGCTTTGTCCATCTAAACTAACATCGGGTGGAATCAAAACTTGGTTAATTGCGTGAATTACACCATTATTAGCTTGAATATCTGCTTGGATGACTTGAGCGTTATTAACCGTAATTTGATTATTACTGACTTGAACATTTACTGCTTTTTTCTCTACTGTTTGCAGTTCTCCTGTTGTTAACTGACTAGCTGTTAACTGTCCTGGCACAACGTGGTACTGTAAAATTCGAGCTAAAGTTGCTTTATTTTCAGGTTGCTGTAACCGTTGTAAAGTTTCTGGAGGTAACGCAGCAAAAGCAGCATCAGTGGGAGCAAAGATAGTGTATTGTCCCTGTTGTAGGGTTGATTCTAAACCTGCTGCCTGGATTAAAGAAGTTAAAGTATTGAAGGAATTACTGGGTGTTGGAGTTGAACCAGTGTCTTGGGGAGGTGTTCCAGCCACAATATAGCTAGCTGCGGGAACATTGCTTGCAAGGGGTTGTACTTGCCCAAGTCTTACCAAAGCTTGATACAAATGTGCTGCCGCTTCTGCCCTTGTTAGAGGTGTTGTTGGATTCAGAACTTTCACATCCGGATAGTTAACAATTACATTGGCAGTGGTTGCTGCTGCTACTCTATCTGTTGCATAGCTAGGAATCCCACTAGCATCGGTAAAGTAAGTACTCAAAGAATTAATATCACCACCAGTTAAGCCTAAGCCGCTACCTAGTGAGACAATTGCATCAACTTTAATAATTCTTTGATTTGGCTGAAATCTATTTTGGGGATATCCAGACATGAATCCAGTTTCGTAAGCTTCCTGAATTGCAGCAGCTGCCCAGTAATTAGCAGGTACGTCGCTAAATCCACCTTGGGGTAGTTGTCTAACTGAATTTTGGTTGAAAGCTTTTTGAATCATTGCCGCAAATTCAGCCCTAGTTACAGCTTGCTCTGGTTTGAATGTGCGATCGCCAAAGCCTGCAATAATATTCCTTTGGGCTAATGCTTGAATGAATGGATTTGCCCAGTAATCTGCTGAAACATCAGTAAAGCTAGTTGCTGTTGGTGATGTAGTTGGTGATGGAGTTGTAACGGGAGGTGTTTCTTGAGCGGAAACAGAAACAGTAAGTGCTAAGGGACTGATTGCAGCAAATGTTAATCCCAAAGAAAATAGAGCAGCTTTTTTTGATAAGCGACGAAGGAAACTAAACATAAAGAATTCTCCTAAAAACAATTGTTTTGATATAACTTGGCTTCGTTAGCCAATTCTTAAGCATCGAAAAACTCCTATATTTATTTTTATTGAATTAAACACCATTAGGCACAAAAGTCAATCTTGATTTTTCGAGTTAAATTTGGAAAAAAAATTCAGTTACAGCTAATTTTTAGCGTTTTTTCGCAGCAAAAACCTCTATCTATACAAATATATTTCGTATACATGTCATCTCCATC
Organism: Calothrix sp. PCC 6303; assembly: GCF_000317435.1. Taxonomy (NCBI): domain Bacteria; kingdom Bacillati; phylum Cyanobacteriota; class Cyanophyceae; order Nostocales; family Calotrichaceae; genus Calothrix; species Calothrix sp. PCC 6303. The sequence goes on along the minus strand of NC_019751.1, from coordinate 2,283,412 downwards.
TAAAGATATATTTACAAATAACTAGATGACTATTAGACGAATAGTATGGGAATACATAATTCATTGAATAAAGATTAATCTGAGCATCCCAGAGGATAATTGATTTCTTAGTTTTCTCTAAAACCCTGCAATTACGTTTAAGAAGTATAATTAAAAACTTATTATTAGAGTGTCTTCAAACCAAAGATATACCAGAGGTGAATAATGTTTATCGATTACATCACACTGATGTTGATTAATATGGTAGCTGGCTTACTGTTATTGGCATACTACGTATATGAAGGAATTGATAGTCCTCGTCAACAAAAGTGGATTCCAGGCTTTGGAGTTGTCGGTGCCATCGCATTAACGACCGGATTACATATGATTTTCACATGGCCCGTAATCGGTAGCTTTAATATAGCCTTCGGGGAAACTTCCGTTTTATTTGGAGTGCTGTTTGTTGGGAGTGCGATCGCATTAGCGCAGGGTTGGGAGTTGACAACATTAGCAATTTATGCATTCTTTGCAGGAATTGTTTCTGTCGTTATTGGTGTTCGTATTCTCAATTTAGGATTAACAAAACAACCTGTATTATCAGGAATTGGTTTTATTTTGACAGGATTAGCTGGTATTTGTGCCGCACCAACACTCTATTTGAAAGCAAATCGTGCTTGGCGTTTAATTGGTGTTGGTGTATTGGTAGTAGCAGCTTTAATTTGGGCAATTACTGGTTATCTAGCTTACTGGGGTCATTTAGAAAGTTTTGGAAAATGGGTTCCCCTACCAATGCGGTAAATTCAGTTATCAGTTACCAGATGTAGTTTAGGTTGCCTGCCACTAATACAGTACGGCGGAAATGAACCAACCATTCTAAAGTGACAAAAAGCTTATAAAATAAGCTTTTTTCCTTCTGTCTTCTTACTTCTGCCTTCACGTACTAATCATTATCCACTTCAAAATCATCTGTATATTCTGAAGATACAGAAGAGTCAATTGATTCTTCCATATTTTCAGAGTATTTAACAACTTCCCCATAGAAAAACTCAGCTAAACGTTTAGCAGCATCGATGACTCTATCGGCTTCTGGATGTTTTTCTGTTGGAGTGGAAGGAATTAATATTTCGGATGATTTAGCTACTACTGAAGGTTCAGATTTCGGGATATTTGTGGGTTTGCTAAAATCTGCTGGAGTTTGGGTTTTTCCATTGCCATTTGTGTACCCATTTCCATAGCCGTTACTACTGCTACTACTATTATTTGATGCTGGTGGAATTTGGCTAATACCATTTCCATTGCCATTTGTGTAACCATTCCCATTATTGCCATTGGTTGAGGCTGATGAAATTGAGTTTGTGCCATTGCCGTTACTTGGTGGTGAAGTTTGGCTAGTACCATTCCCATTCCCATTAATATACTCGTAGCCGTTGCTACCGTTGGCAGATGTTGGTGGGTTTTGAGTTGCCCCATTACCGTTGGTAGATGGTGGTGGGTTTTGAATTTCCCCATTATCGCTGGTAGATGGTGGTGGGTTTTGAGTTGTCCCATTACCGTTGGTAGATGCTGGTGGGTTTTGGCTTGGTGGGTTTGCTGGGCGAGTAGAAGCACTTTTGGGATTGTTTCTACTCGCCTTGGAAGGGTTTTGGGAACCTACAAGTTCTAACTCGATTGTAATTTCTCGATTAAATGCGGCTTTAAAAGCAGCGTTGAGAATTGGTAATTCCCCTTGAACTCGCTTCATCCAAGTTTGAATTACTCCTAAGCGTACAGATGTGTCGTTAATTTGGATGATGTGACACATCTGGCGCAATAATGAACGGCTGGGTATCTGTTCAACAAAGTTAAGTACCTGTTGCCAAGTTTGGTTTAAGTCTTGCTGTTCATCATCTGTGACTGGTTGGGATGCGACAGGGACATTACTGGGAGGAGACGCGACAGGGACATTACTGGGAGGAGATGCGACAGGGACATTACTGGGAGGGGATGCAGCAGGGATATTACTAGGAGGGGATGCGACAGGGATATTACTGGGAGGAGATGCAGCAGGGGCATTACTAGGAGGGGAAAACCCGGTAGGTGCTGATACTGTAGTTAATGGTTGTTGGGCTGATGGAAGTAAACCAAGTAAAGTGACTTCTAACCAGAGACGTGGTTGAGTTGTGTTTTTGAGTTGGACTTCAGCACTTCTCAGGATTTGTTGTCCTGCCAAAATTGTTGATATATGTAGACTTTTGGCAAAATATACTAAATCATCCCAGGTTTCTTGGGTACAAGCTACCAAATCGTGACGTTTGGGGGCAGTTTTGGCAATAAGTAAGTCGCGGTAGAAACCTGCGAGGTTTTGGAGAACTATTAAAGGTTCTCGTCCCCTGTCTAAAATTTTGCGGGTACAGTCGATTAAAGTCTCCGCGTTGTCGGATGCGATCGCATCCAGTAAAATAAATAGATCTCGTTCGCTAACTAAACCTACTAAATCCCATACACGTTCAGGTGTCACCATGGTAGGTAACAAACTTAATTGATCTAATAAACTCTCGGCATCCCTTAATCCACCTTGGGATAATTGTGCCACTAAAGTTAGGGCTTCATCGGTAATTTCGATACCTTCTTTATCCGAAATATCACCCAAATGGTCAATCATCGCATCTAAAGGAATCCGACGAAAATCAAACCTTTGACAACGGGAAATAATTGTTGGTAATACCCTTTGTGGATCAGTTGTCGCTAAAACGAAAACAACATGTTTCGGTGGTTCCTCCAGTGTTTTTAGTAACGCATTAAACGCCTGGGTACTTAACATGTGACAGTTATGAACTAAAAGCCCATTTGCCACAAAATTATGATTGTCTTCAACTTCTATATCATAAACTCGTTCAACCCCAGCGAGGTGGACAGATTCGACCTTCTCCAAATTTGTATTCCATTGAGGAAATAGAGAACTGTTTGAGTTCTGAGATCCATTTTCGGGTAGTATTAGCTCCCATGTGGATGTAGTAGTAAGTTTTGCCTTTTTGCTGCAAAAATTTTGGGATATTAAGCTTTTCTTCGCATCCGCAAGCACAAAGGGGACGAAGTTGTTCAGCTTGTTCCAGAATTTCTTCGAGGTTGTATGTTTTTTGTCCGTAGGTATTACGTTTGAACTGGTGTCCTCTGACAAATTTCCGGATGCGCCCATCGACACCATATTTGTAAATGAGGGTTCCGCAACCGCATTCGCAGGGGATAGTATCCTCATTCCTTCTTTTACGTCTTTTGCTTGTATCCACCCTGCATCAGTCCTAATTAAGTGGTTGCCAGTGCAGCGAATTTCCCCATTGGTTGTTTTAATCGCCAAAGTTTGCCGATGACCTTGATTAAACCAGCGAACAACTTTTTTATATTCCCAGTCTCCTGTGAAATCGTTGTAACTTAGGGCTTTTTTGCCGACAATTTTAGCATCGTCAATCCTCACAAATCCTTCACTTGTCAAAACTAGTGAGTCTCCAGTTAGGCATTCATCAATCACATACACCTTATAGCGGCATTGGATGGGGGCAAATTGCGCCCGATCAATGATTTCTCGAATATTATCGACACCCGTATTACTCGCTGCATCGATTTCGATGATGTCAACTGCATAACCTTTTGAAATACCTTGACAAACGTCACATACTCCGCATGGTGAAGCTGTAGGGATAGGACTTTTGAGGCAATTTAAGGATTTAGCCAGGATACGAGCGCTAGATGTCTTACCTGTACCTCTTGGTCCTGTAAACAGGTAAGCTGGGGCAATTTTGGCGGTGTTGATGGCATTTGTGAGAGTTGTTGCGATCGCTTCTTGCCCCACCAACTCGGCAAAACTTTTCGGGCGATACTTGTGGTGTAGGGGTTCGTAGGACATTGCGACAACAGTTGAATACTGAGTTTAAAGAAGTAAATAATATAAGTGTTAAATCGAAGCAGGGGTCATCAGAAAGAATTTGCCCTGTCAAGGGTAGGTTTCCTCTGACTTCGTGAATGTTGCCACTACAGGTAGATGCCAAATCATCTGAAGAAAATATTTTCCTACGAAAGATGCTTCAATATTTTATAGATCAATGTGCCTTTAGTTTTCACATTGTTGGGAAGTCAAGACGCAGCAAGAAATGATGATTTTTGGGTAGAATGCTGAAAATATCACTTCTGAAGCTTCTAAAACCCTGATTTCCAATGGATCTGCGGAAAGTCAAATATCCCTGGGATTTTTCAATTGGTTATAGATCCCCAACTTCTTTAAGAAGCCGGGGATGTGAAGACTGAATTTTATTTACTTAATTTTTTTGCTCGGATTTTAATACTAATGTACTAAATAATAAATTAAAAAGCCACTATTTGCACGAATAATCATCAAATCTTAATTTGACAATAGATTTTCCTGGGCTAATTAATCTCATAAGTACAGCACATAGCTACAATTTTATGGTAAACACCAACTTGTGAGGGTGCGGGTAGATGTTCAAGCGGATAGTTCAATGGGTTAAGGATTTTTTTCAAAGTTTGTTTGGGGGCAAATCTAAGTCAGTCAAACCCACAGCGAACATCGAACGGAAAGCACCTCCACCTTTAGATGATAGTGATTTGGAGTCTTTATTTATTGAGTTATTGGCAGGTGTTCATCAATCGCGGGGGCAAGCTTGGGCGTTAAAATGGTTACAAAATATTGAACACCGAGTTTCGACTGAGCGTTGGGTAAAATGGTTGAAGCAGTTTGGGAATAAGCTATTAGCTTCACCTGCACCTAATAATGAAATGTCTTCCCGCTTATTGGAGTTGGGAGAATTACAAATTGGTGAAGTGGGTGATCTTGCCCATGATATTGGGATGCAACTTTTAGCACGTAATCAACCTGATCCAATCATTGAGTATCAAGGACCAGATGTAGAGCCAAATAATGAAATTCCGGTGACTACAGAAGAAGTTGAAGCTTCTCCAGATGGTGAATTTCAAACTATTACCCTCGATCAATTGTTGACATTGATGCAGCAGGATGATAACTTACGGCAACTTGTTGCCCAGCAGGTGGGAATTGAAACTGATGATCCAGACGTAATTATTCAAGCTTTAATTGCTCAACATGAAGCTGCTAGCGAAGTGACTGATACTTCTATAGTGGAGGAATAGAAAAGTTGTTTGACAGTTGCTATGTCACCAGTTTTGAGTTGGGGCAGCAGTTTTGGGAGTCGGATGATCCCAAAAGCTGCCTTGTCTGTAGCTTGCTACTTGCAGAATTCACTCTTCTTCTTTTTTCCTTCTCCAATTGTACTGAATTGACTTGTAGTTTTTAGTGTTGTACGCAAGAATATAGCGCGAAGGACAATATGAGTGTTATGGTATCTTTTGCTTCTCAAAAATTATCCGGGTGTTGATTGACATACTGAAAATTTTAGAGTATCAAATGATTTGCTAATCAAGCAAAAATCTCTGGTTTGCTAATGCGATATTCGTAGTTCTGGCAGGCTCAACTACCAGCGGCACGCTGTGTGACCGCTACAATCAATGAGAAACGTTATCCGAGTGTGTTGCAAATGCTCAGTCGGCTAGTCAAGTGGCTTAAACATTGCTTTCAACGCCTATTTGGGAGCAAAAATGTTCGGTTTAATCAGTCAGCGGCAGCGAAAACGGCGATACCATCGCCCCCTGCGCTGACAAATGCTGATCTGGAATTTTTGTTTACCCAACTTTTGGAGGGTGTGCAGCAAGCACGAGGGCAACAGTGGGCACTTAGTTACCTGCAACGAATCGAACATCGGGTTAATAATCAGCGTTGGTTAGAATGGTTACAGTTTTTTGGCGATCGCTTATTGGGGTCACCTGTACCTAATGATGAGTTGGCGTTTCGGATGGTGCAGTTGGGTGAGTTAGAAATTGGCGTGGTTGGTGATTCGGCTTTAGAAATTGGTATGCGTTTGCTGACGCGGAATTCGGAAGCTGCCTATTGGCAGGATGTCACCACAACTGATGTAGATTCTAGTGCCGCTATGTTGCCATTTCCAGAGGATGATAGGGCAGAAGATGTCTACACGAATCACGACAGTGAATCTAATGATTCCTCAGTTGAGGAAATACCCGCAACGGTTGAAAATTCCCCTGGGCAAGAATTGTTAAGGGAGTATGGGGAAGCTTTATGGGGAAGCGAAGTCAGGGAAGCATCAGTAGATGATGGGTTCCAAAGTGGTGTTGATTATATTGAATTTGTTAATCCAGAAATCGCTGCAACTGATTTAGATTATGCTTTGGAGACTCCAGGACACAATTTAATTCGGGAATATGGAGAGGAATTGTGGGTAGCAGGGGATGTAATTGAAGATGATGAACTGCAAGAAGTTGGAGAATTCCAGCCTGCAATTACAGAAATATCAGCCGCACCAAAATTAGAAGAACTTGGCAGCGATGTTGAAGTAATCAATGATTTGGGTGAGTTGGCATGGCAAGACCAGGTAGAAATTGCTACACCACCTCCAACCCCGGCGGCGGTGAATTGGGATAAATTGCTACAAAGGTCAGGTGAAGCTGCCACTTTAGTCAGCTTAGATGAGTTGTGGATTAGGTTACAGCATAGTGGGAGTTTGGTAGAAAGACTCACATCAATTCCTGTTAATAATACTGCACAGGTTTTTATTGATGCACCTCCCCACCCCAGTGCCATTGGTAGGGCGCAAGCTTGGTTTTATCAGGCTTTGAAGCAGGCAAAATTTGGTGATTTAAATGGGGCGATCGCATCTTATGATACGGCAATTAGTATCACTCCTGATGCCTACGAATATTGGTTTAATCGTGGTTTGGCGTTGTTCCATCTAGGTTACATCAAAGAAGCGATCGCCTCTTACGAAAAATCCATTGTTGTCAAACCAGATTATTACAAAGCTTGGTTAAATCGCGCTGTGATTCTGGCTGAACAGGGACGCTATGATGATGCGATCGCTTCTTTTGATAAAGTGATTGAAATTCATCCAGAAGCAAATGAAGCTTGGTCGGGTCGCAGTTTAGCATTATTAAAGCTGGGTAAAATTCCCGAAGCGATTTATAGTTACGATCAAACCACCCGATTACAACCCTACGACCCAGAAAACTGGTACCATCGCGGTGTTGCCTTGGCAGAAAATCAACAATATGCCGAAGCAGTGACTTCCTTTGATGAAGCAATTGAAATTCAACCAGAGCAAAGTATAATTTGGCATCAACGGGGCTTATCACAGTTACATCTCCAGCGTTGGGAAGATGCGGTAATTTCCTTCCAAAAAGCCCTCAAATCCCAACCAGGTAATCATGAACTTTGGTATTTACGCGGAAATGCCCTCGAAAAATCAGGACAATACCAACAAGCGATCGCTTCCTATGATAATGCCTTGGAACTCAATCCTAGCCTCCATGCAGTTTGGATTGATAGAGGTGTAATTCAAGCACATCTCCAACAGTGGTACGAAGCAATCGTTTCTTGGAATAAAGCCTTAGAAATTGAACCAAATCTTTATTTAGCGTGGTTTAATCAGGCGATAGCTTGGGAAAAACTAGGAGAAACTCAAGAAGCGATCGCATCCTACGATTGCGCCCTCAATATCGAGCCTAATTTCCACACAGCTTGGTATAATCGAGGCGTATTACTCGCCTCACAGGGAGAACTGGAAGCTGCTATCCTCTCCTATGATTATGCGCTGCAAATTCAATCTGATTACTGGGAAGCTTGGCTGGCAAGGGCTAATACTGCCGCCAAATCAACCACTTTCGACTCCTACTTAGCTTCCTACAGTGCCATTGTTGCCGAAAATCCCTACCTCAATAGTCGTGGTTTAGATGGGAAACTGGCTACCTATGCCGAATCAGTTTATTACGTCAATTCCAATACATACCCTGAAGGAATTGGGCGTTTATACTTAGGATTAGGTGATAGTTATTACCAAAGAGGTCGCCGCTACTCATTTATTCACGATGATTGGTCAAAAGCGATAGAATCCTACAATAAAGCGCTGGAAACCCTAACTCCAGAAAGTTTTCCCGAACTGAATTTGGAAGTATTACAAAGCATAATTGTTGTACTTTTAGGCTTTGGTGATGTTAAACAAGCACAACAATTCCATATCTGTGCAAATAATCTTCTGCAAACATTAATTAATCAACCCCACCGCAGCGATAGGGAAAAAAGAGATTTACACCTGAGATTTATTGGTTTAGGACAACTGGCAGTTGATGTTGCTGCACAGTCTGGGGATTTGGTAGAAGCTTTAGAATTTGCTGAATACAGCCGGAATCAATGCTGGGAATTAATGCTGTGGGATAGCAATCAACCAATCTCCACACCTCAATACCATAGCATCCAAAAACTATTAAATCCCAAAACAGCGATCGCTTATTGGTTTATAACCCCCTGCGGACTTCGGAGTTTTGTAATCAAGTTCAGCCATCCAGAACCAATACTCGTGTTTACACCTGTATTTAATGTTGAAGGTGCTAACGAATATCCAGTTCCTGAAGTAGTTGAGCGATTAGTTTCATTGGAAGACTGGATTACAGAATGGGATTTTCACCACCAACAGCTTACTGATACCCCCAATTATCAAGAAAGCTTCAATCAGCATTCTTGGTATGCAGGAATGGAACAAAGATTAGTAAATCTGCGAGAAATTCTGAATATCTCCGCAATTGAGCATGAATTAGAAGGAATTGAGCAATTAATCTTGATTCCTCACCGGGATTTATGTCGTTTTCCTATTCATGCTTTATTTCAAATTCAATCTCCCCAGGAAACAGAAAACTCTGAATTTCAGGTAACTTGCCCAATTAGTTATTTACCTAATGTTGATATTGGTTTATCACTACTAAATCAATCCTCGTTAATTACCAATAAACAAAGTTTAGTTAGTATTGAACCTGCTGCAATACCTGCTAATTTAGAACTAGAAATCATCCCCAAAATATTTAATAATTGCCAAAGAATTCCAGGAAATCAAGCAGTAAAATACACCTGCAAATCCGCTTTAGCAAATAACCTGAATATCTACCATTTTACTGGAGAAACAATAAATTATTTAAACCACCCCCAAGCATCCCAACTGATTTTAGGTGAAGAGAATCTGAATCTAGCAGAAATTTGCCAAAATTCTCTGGCAAACTGTCAACTTTTTATTCTCTCAGGTAGTCAAAATCTAATTAATGAAAATAAATTTATCCCCACAGAATATATTGATGTTGCCAATGTCCTATTGACAATAGGAGTCAGCCATGTTCTTTGCTACCAATGGCATCCAGAACCCAACGCTACAGCCCTAATCATCATTGAATTTTATCGCCGACTCCAAGCTGGCAAAACCCCCAGCATTGCCCTAGATGAAGCCACAAAATGGTTAAAAGAACTTACCATCAGCGAATTAAAACAATGGTATCAACTCTTACTTGATCCAATATCTTCCAGAGAAACTAAAACTAAGTATTCCTATGCCCACGTTACCAGCCAACTAGATAAAAATCACAATCTTCCTCCAGATAGCAAACTCTACAGTCATCCCTACTATTGGGCTACATTCAAGATCTCTGGAAGTTGGAATTAGGATAAGGCAGTGGGCAGTAGGCAGTAGTAGTCTATCAAGATAAAAATGACGGTTGTAGAGACGTAGCATTGCTACGTCTCTACGGAATTATGGATCTGTACACAACCGTCAAAATAAAAATAAACTACTCACTAGCACCAAATGTCTTCAGGATTTCGATAATCTTTTGATGGTGATTAAACTCTGCTAACATCAAGGCTGTGTAACCTCCTTTATTTTTTGTGTTTGTGTTGGCTCCAGCTGTTAGTAATGTTTGTAAAGATTTACTATCATCCCGTGATGCTGCCCACATCAAAGGTGTTGCCCCCATGGCATCTTGGAAGTTAACATCAGCACCTTTAGCAACTAGCATTTCTATAATTTGGCTGAAACCACGTTCAGCGGCTTTAAGTAGGACGGTTTTACCATCTTGGGTTTGGCTATTGGGATTAGCGCCAAATTCCAGTAAAGATTTGATGGTATCTGAGTCTGGTTGATTAATGGCTAAGGTGAGGGGATTTTCTCCGGCATTGCTGATATTGACATTAGCACCATGAAGCAGTAAGGCTGTAACGATTTGGCTGTGTCCTTGGAGAGAAGCGACTAATAGGGGAGTATCACCAAGACGATTTTTGATTTCGACATTGGCACCTCGCTTGAGTAGGACTTCAACAACATCAACAAAACCTTCCACGGTAGCGATATGTAAAGCTGTTTCTCCGTCTTTATCTTGGTGATTAACGTCGGCACCAGAGGCAATAATTAAAGATGCGATCGCTTCACCTACCAAACCTGTGCCACTATGTTCAGAAGCTGCTGCTGCTAAAAGTGCTGTATCACCATGAATATTTTGTAGTGTTACATCTGCCCCTGCTGCCAATAAAATTTCGATGATTTCGACTTTACCTAAATCAGCAGCTAACATGAGAACTGTTTCTCCTGATTCATCTTGACTATTTATATCGGCACCAGCGTTGATAATTGCCTCAACTATGGGAATATATTCCTGTTTGATGGCAATTTTTAAGGCTGTGTCGTCATCATGATCTCGAATATCCACATCGGCACCCGCAGCCAGTAGGGTATTTACAAGATCAATATTACCCTTTGTGACAGCCGCCATCAGGGCTGTACTACCATCTTCATTTTTGATATTGACATTTGCACCTTTTTCAATTATCAATTTGACAACATCCAATTGTTTGGCTGCTGTTGCCAACATCAAAGCCGTTAAACCGAAACGTTGACGACGATAGTTAATATCAGCTTTGGCATCAATTAGCGATCGCACAATTTCTACATAGCCATAATTAGCAGCATACATCAGTGCTGATGTTCCAGTGCGATCGCATACGCTAGCATCGGCATCAATGGCTAAAAGCGATCGCACTTTTTTGATATCGCCACTTTGCGCCGCCAAAAGTAGCAATGTATCTTGATTTGAAGTCATTTAGGTTCGATGGGCTGTGCAATGTTCACTAAGTCAGATGAGGTATTTCTGACCCAACTAGGTAGGGTTTTCCAAAACTCTCGTATCCTTATTTTCACAGGATTTGGAACTAAATCATCTGCGAAAGTTGTAAAAAAAGTTATGCTAATTTTTATGAAGATTTAAGATTGAGGGGAAACACGATGAATTTGGAATTATCTCCATCGGTAAAATACGCACTAAATTTCTTTCACCCAGTGATGATGTGGGGTTTATTGCTGCTTTCGCTTTACGCAGCTTACTTGGGTTTACAAGTTCAACGTACTCGTAGTGCTACAGGTGATGAAAAAAAGGAATTAATTAAGGGTAAGTTCAATAACCGTCATTTCCAGATGGGTTCAATTCTCCTGGGTTTAATGGTGGCAGGTTCTATCGGAGGGATGGCTGTCACATACATTAATAACGGTAAATTGTTTTTTGGACCTCATCTCATAGTTGGATTAGCAATGACAAGCTTAATTGCCCTCTCGGCAGCGCTATCTCCCTACATGCAGAAAGGGGCAAATTGGGCAAGAACAACCCACATTTTAATTAATTTCACTTTGCTGGGATTTTTTACATGGCAAGCTTTTACTGGTGTGCAAATTGTGCAGCGCATCTTGAGTAAAGCTTAAATCAGTTATCAGTAATCAGTGAACAGTGATCAGTGAACAGTGAACAGTTATCAGTGATTTGATTGATGTGGGTAAATGTAGCCTGTGGTTATCCGCTACGCATCTATTACTGATAACTGATTTTTTTGCATACTACTTGACATTTTTACGTTTACATGAAAAAGGCACACCTATGGAACTGTGAAAATCTTCTTGGACTTTGCGAGTCAGACGACGGGAAACCTGACGCACGATTTGATTGAGTAAGCGATCGCCTGTAGACTGAATCAGAGATTTTGGTAAACGTTGAATAAACTTCGGAAAATGAATATGCACTGTTAAATCTAATTCCCATTCCACATGCGTTAGCATTTGAGAATTAAAATCATCAGCAGTAGTCTCCACCAAATGTAGGGAAGCACGATAATCAACATCGTAGCCGGGAGGAGTATAGTCGGGAGTGGGGATTGTACGAATGCGATAGACTCCAGCATCCGAAGGTAAGAGTTCTAAGCCGATTTGGGGTTCAACCTCATAGTTAAAAGCACCAAATCTGCCAATTACCAAAGCATAACCATTTTCCCCTAAAGGTTGCACCTTCATTGGTTCAGCACAACGGGAAAACCAAGTTTTATGACTATTGAGATAGTCAGCGACAACATTTGCAGGGGCTTCCATAGCCATGCGATCGCTATGATGAGTATAAAATTTGTTTATCGCTGCCGAATTAGTATCTAAAATCATTTCTTCAGCATCAATCAGACTAGAAGTCACAGATAAGACCCCTTCCCTTGTCATTTCTACTGCTTGATAATCTTGATCTTTTGAAATCATAAGCTGCGTTCCTATATTTTTATCTACTTAAATAAATAGTTCCCATTCCTGGATACAAGGTTTCATACTCAAATTCCATTTTTACCAAAACCTTAAGCGGATGTTCCTAAATTCATAGAATCTATACAATAGAGAATGGAAAAAAACATGTTTAGTTTCTTAGGATAGCGTTAATTATGAAAGCTTTTGTCGCCGGTGCAACAGGAGAAACAGGTCGTCGCATCGTCCAAGAACTGATGATACGGCAAATTCCCGTGCGCGCATTTGTTAGAGATATCACCAAAGCTAGAGAAATATTACCCGCTGGAGTGGAGTTAATAGAAGGTGACGTTTTATCACCCGAAACCTTAATATCTGCCCTTGGTGATAGTACCGTAGTTATCTGTGCCGCAGGTGCAAAACCCAGTTTAGACCCAACAGGACCCTACAAAGTCGATTTAGAAGGTACCAAAAATTTGGTTAATGCAGCCAAAGCTAAAGGAATTGAACACTTTATTTTAGTTTCCTCCCTGTGTGTTTCACAGCTATTTCACCCCCTGAATCTATTTTGGTTAATTCTGGTTTGGAAAAAACAAGCTGAGGAATATATCCAGAATAGCGGTTTAACATATACCATTGTCAGACCAGGAGGGCTAAAAAATGAAGACAACGACGATGTAATTATCATGGAAAATGCCGACACCCTATTTGATGGTAGTATACCTCGACAAAAGGTTGCTAAAGTTTGCGTCGAAGCGTTATTTGAAACTTCAGCACGGAACAAAGTCGTGGAAATAATCGCTAAACCAGAAGTTGCACCCCAAAATTTTGCAGAATTATTCGCTGGAGTCAAGGGTTAACCTGCGACGCATCTAATTTTGATATAAGACGCGGGCAAGATGCCCGCAACACTAAGATATTGACATGGGTATAAATTTACTCATTCTACGTCTTCCATGAGTCCTTCACGGGCTGCTTTTGTCAGCTATCGGAAACTAATGCAATAAAAATAGACTGTCAAAAAGCATTTATCAGCTTGATGATTGAATATTGATATTGATTCAATCCTGCTGAAAATAGCACTGGAAAGTAGAAGTTTGAATTTTGGAAACGTCACTATGTAGATAGTATTAAATTCACTTTAACCTTAAATATTCTTCACAAAGCACTGTCTTTGTCCGTGATTATATCCTTGTCAATTGTTCAAATATTAAGCAGAGTCGGCTTATTTGGTAGATATCCTCAGATAAATGCATAGAGGATAGTGGTGGCATCTCTAAGTCTTTACAATAGAGGTCTTCACTAATTCGTTATGAGTTAGCAAAGACCTTTGTTTTATAGATCGAAATGATACTAGAAATTAAATCTACGAAGAATTTTCCTTCTTAAACAGGTCTAAATACATGTACAATTACTGATATCTAGGTGAAACCTTATAAAGTTTTGATATTAAACAAACATAATTCAGTATATACTTGTAGGCTCAGGATACTTTACATAGACTTTAACAAGCTGTGAAGCATTTCAAAAATTATGTGAAGAAGCTATGTTTTTGTAGCAGTGATTTAAACTACATGTTATTTATTAACAGTACGAGTTAACAAAATCAGTATATACACGAGGGTTTTAATTTGTATACAATGTTGCACAATAATTCGTATCTAGCGATAACCGAATGATTAAACAACCTAAATACCGATTCTAATCTGCATGTACTGAGGATATAGTGATCCATTTGTTTAACATGAATGTATACTGCCACTGACAGAGTCATTTGTCTTAATAATTACGAAATATATTAAGCAAGTTACTGACAGCAAAATTCAAAACAAAATTAGTGAGAGTAGCTTCTCACATCAACGATTCATTAAAACTTTAATCAGGTATTTGGGGCTTCTACCGCACTGAATCACAGAGCGGAGGATAAAATGTTACTAGATCGTCATTTATTGGATAATTCCACAGTCGTAGCCAGTCAAAATCAAATTTCATCTGATTTAGTGGATGAAACAGTAATTCTCAACCTTAAGTCAGGTGTGTATCACGGGTTAAATCAAGTTGGAACAACCGTGTGGAAACTGATTCAGCAACCTCGAAATTTTGAAGAGATTCGGGATGCTGTGTTAACGGAATATGAGGTGTCGGTTGAAGAATGCGATCGCGATCTGCGTCAACTACTAGAAGATTTGGCAGCGCAGGACTTAGTTGAAGTCAAAACAACTGCAAGCGTTTAAAATTTTTCAGCCTCATCTCTCCGTTGATGTGGGAGATAGATTATAGATGCGCTTTAGATTCATCTCTAATTGAATCATGCGCTCAGATTTGCAGACTCTTAGCTAAACCCAAGTAATCGACTATGAGCGGAATTATCGGAATTTACTATCCCAATGGTCAAATTGTTGACCCTGAAAATATTCAGCAGATGGTTGATAAACTTGCCCATCGCGGACCTGATGGTGCAGATATTTGGTGTTCGGAGTCTGTAGGTTTGGGACACCGGATGCTGTGGACTACACCAGAGTCACTACTGGAGAAACTACCTATGGTCAGTGAGGATGGGAATTTGGTTATTACATCTGATTGTCGCATAGATAATCGTGAGGAACTGCTGTCAAGATTGCAGTTGAATAACTGTCCACCAGAGAAGGTTACTGATACTGATTTGATTTTGGCTGCATATCAGGAATGGGGTGAAGATTGCCCACAGCATCTACTTGGGGACTTTGCTTTTGCGATTTGGGATGCAAGGGAACAGAAGCTATTTTGTGTCCGCGATCACATGGGTGTGAAACCATTTTATTACTATGCATCAGATAACGTTTTTGTTTTTGGTAGCGAGATTAAAGCAATTTTGTGTTTGCCGGAAGTTCCCCGAAAACTCAACGAAACCAAAGTTGGTGATTATTTAGCTTCGTTACTGCAAGATAAAGTCAACACTTTTTATCAGGGTATTTTTCGGCTTCCACCTGCTAGTTATTTAACTGTCAGTGGTAAAGGCTTGAAAATTGGTTGTTACTGGAAACTCGATCCCAACTATGAACTACAACTAAATTCTGATGAGGAATATGCTGATAAGTTACGAGAAATATTTACCGAAGCAGTACGCTGTCGTCTCCGTAGTGCTTTCCCAATAGGTTCTCATCTGAGTGGTGGTTTAGATTCTTCTTCAGTTACTTGCGTAGCACGACAGTTACTTGTAGGAGAGAAGAAACCTTTATTGCATACATTCTCGAATATTTTCAATGCTGTTCCTGAATGTGACGAGCGCCCTTTTATTGAAGCTGTTCTTGAACAGGGAGATATAATTCCTCACTATGTGGATGGTGATCGTATAGGTCCTCTATCAGATATTGAGCAAATATTTCAATACAATGATGAAGCTGTTTCTGGTCCTACGCATTTTTTGGCATGGGAACTGAATGAAGCTACAAAACAGGAAGGAGTTCGGATTATACTGGATGGCTTTGATGGTGATAATACAATATCCCACGGTCATGGCTATTTCAGTGAATTAATGCTTCGGGAAGAATGGTCAACTCTTAGAGAAGAAATTACTGCGTTGCATCAACTTAGTGGTGCTTCGTTCAGAAATATTCTGCGATATTATGGTCTACCATACTTGGAAGACTTAGTGAGACGCTGGCGATGGATTAGGGCGATTGCGCTCATCCATCAAGTTTCCCTGATCTTTCAGATTTCAAGGCGATCGCTTTTCTTTCAGTACGGCATCAAACCTCTGCTACCTGAGTCCATACTCAAGGCTTGGCGAAAATTACGCGGACATAGTCAACCAAAAAGGGATGACAGTTCGATTGTTAACCGTCGCTTCGCCCAACTTATAGGTCTCAAAAAGCGTATTCAGAGTTCTATCACTCTATCTGGAAGTCAACTACTCAAAACAAGGGAAAGTCACTGGCAAGGTCTAAACGCAGGTATATTAACCCAAGGATTAGAAATTCTGGATCGATATGCAGCAGCATTCTCCCTTGAAGCTCGTCACCCATTTATGGATAAACGACTGATTGAGTTCTGTTTATCTCTTCCTCCAGAGCAGAAATTGCAGCAGGGATGGTCTCGCTATGTCATGCGGCGTGCCATGGAAAATATTCTTCCCCAGCCAGTGCAGTGGCGTTACGGAAAATCCAGTATGAGTGCTAGTTTTGTGCATGGATTACTAGAGCACGATCGCCAACTTCTAGAGGAAGTGATGGAAAATAAGTTAAATAGCATGGCTGAATATATTGATGTCAAAGTTCTCCATGAGGATTATAGAGAATTGCTAGCTTCTAACAAAACTCAGATCCTCGAAGGTGGGTTAGATGTATCTATTTGGCAGGTAGCTATGCTAACTCTTTGGCTGCGTCATTCTCTGAAAATAGTGTGAATCACCAAAAACTATATTGATCTACTATATGTCTTGATATTAAAAAAGGTGCATCTACCAAAAAACACCTTACAAAACAAAGGACTCCAACAATGAAAACAGCATACAGCTCACCAAGACTAATCAATCACGGTAATGTAAGTCAAGTTACCCAAGCCAACCTTGCCAACAAAACAAGTGACTTACTTTTTGGAACAGTACAAGGTACTGTTCCTGGTAATGGTGGCTCCCTAGATGCTTGCATCTTTCCTAAAAACGATTCAAGATGCAAAGGTGCAAATCTGAACTAGAGTTTCAGAATGCTGTAGGGACAGCTACCTACAGCATTGTGAGTAAACATTACTCAAGACACTCTCGACTGTAATGTTATAGAACTTTATGGAGGTAGGCTTTCGTAAGCCAATGGCTGTGAATATCCGCAGCCCCTTCCTTGAGTTTTTGAGATCTCGGTAATCTCATTCAGTAGTATTTCCACAGCTAAATCATAACTTACCGAAAGGTCAATATACAGTGTTTATTTATACTGCTTATAATCTTTGTGTTCACTCTCAGATACCTTTCCCTGAACTTATTTCTTCTGAAGCAATACCAGAGACGATTGAGAAACTAAAGTTACCAGATGTGGTGATTTCCCTCCGCCAAATCAGCGATTTGGAAGCTGAATCTGCCAACGGAGAAAACTGCTTTTTAGGAATAATCGAAGATGGTACGGCTCAAGTATGTAGGTTCTTGGTAGAGTTTGGGCAGCAGATTGTTGTTGAACCCACTCCAGGAATTGAAGAAGACATTCTGCACCCTCTTATTTTAGGACCAATTTTTGCAATCCTCCTTCGGCAGCGAGGGTTATTAGCTCTACATGCTAGTTGCGTTGTTATTGACAATGGGGCTGTTGCATTCTTGGGTTATTCAGGATGGGGTAAGTCAACCTTGGCGAATGCTTTCTACAACCAAGGATATAGTTTGCTCACCGATGATGTGATGGCAATTCAGGTTGGAGCCAAAGATGTAATTACCTTTCCAGGCTACCCCTATGTAAGACTTTTGCCTGATTCTGCGGCATCTTTGGGCTATGAGTTTGAAAAATTAGATTTTATTCATACCGGAGCACTGAAGCGAAATAATATCCTCACCCAAGGCTTTCCCGAAAAGCCTTTGCCACTGAAGCGAGTTTACGTGCTGGAGAATATTGGGCGATCGCATAATCAAATTGAGCCTATCCAACCTCAAGAGGCTTTTGTTGAAATGCTGCGTCATTCACGAGTTACAAATGTATTGACAAATGAGGATTTCGTTAGTTCTCATTTAAGACAATGTACCGAACTAATTAAAAAAGTGCCTATTTCTCGCTTAAAGAGACAACATTCACTCGCTGCACTTCCTGATTTGGTGAAACTCATAGAAGAAGATTTACTCCAAAACAAAAATATTGAAACAAATGCTTTAAAAGTTTAGGCTGTGAGGTGATAAAGCCTTGTTTGTTAAATTAAATCGTAATCTAAAAAGAATATCTTATTTATCCCGGACTTTAAATTTAGTTTGGAATGCATCGCGCAATTGGACTTTAGCCTGGATAACTTTACTACTCATCCAAGGTTTACTCCCTGCTGCCTCAGTCTATCTAACAGGTTGGCTGGTAAATAGTTTAGTTAAATCGGTTGGTACGGGAATCGCTTGGGATAACATCCAAGCTGTGATTATTCCAGCGGGACTGATGGCGCTTGTTTTACTAATAACCCAAATTCTCGGAAGTATGACAGAATGGGTGCGGACGGCTCAATCTGAGTTGGTACAAGACCATATTAGTAGTTTAGTTCATGCCCAATCGATGGCGATTGATTTGGGTTGCTACGAGTCTTCTGAATACCACGATAACTTGAATCGGGCGCGTAGTGGTGC
The DNA here is from genome assembly GCF_000317435.1 of Calothrix sp. PCC 6303. Taxonomy (NCBI): domain Bacteria; kingdom Bacillati; phylum Cyanobacteriota; class Cyanophyceae; order Nostocales; family Calotrichaceae; genus Calothrix; species Calothrix sp. PCC 6303. The sequence continues at coordinate 2,264,719 of NC_019751.1, read as the reverse complement.
TGGTGGACGTTCTCTGGCTTTGCTGGAAAATATGGGTAGTTTGGCGCAAAATAGCATCACGCTGCTGACGATGGCGGCTGTGTTGTTGACCTATGGGATTTGGCTGCCGTTGTTTTTATTGTTTAGTTCTTTACCAGCCTTATATGTAGTTTTACAGTTAAATCAGCGCTACCATCGCTGGTGGCGAAAAACCACGATTGACCGTAGATGGCTGGAATACTACGAAGTTTTGCTAACTGAAAGCAGCTTTGCGCCAGAAATGCGGCTATTTAAGTTAGGAGAAAATTTTCAGTCTGCGTATCAAAGTTTGCGACGACGGTTACGTGGTGAAAATATTAAGTTAGTGCGAGATCAAGCTTTTGGCAAGCTGTTAGCTGGGTTGGTGACACTGGCAATAACCGCTGTCGCGCTTGGTGTGATGGGGAGACAAGTGTTACTGGGTTTGGTGACACTGGGTGACTTGGCTCTATTTTACCAGGCATTTAACCAGGGACAAGGTTTGATGCAGGCTGTGTTGAGTAACTTGGGACAAATTTATAAAAATGCTCTATTTATTGAAGATTTATTCAAATTCTTGCAGATACAACCCCAAGTAATCGATCCGATTCAAGCGATTCCCGTACCTGCCAAATTTACTAAAGAGATTCGATTTAACGATATTACGTTCTTTTATCCCGGATGCGATCGCGCTATTCTCCAAGACTTTAATTTGACGATTCCCGCAGGGAAAATTATTGCCATCGTGGGGGATAATGGGGCTGGTAAAAGTACCCTAATTAAGTTGTTGTGTCGTTTTTACGATCCGGCTTCTGGTAGCATCGAAATTGATGGTGTTGATATTCGTAACTTTGCAATTGATGAACTTCGCCGTCAAATCACCGTTTTATTCCAATCTCCCGTACCATTTTTCGTGACTGCTGCCGAAAACATCGCTATGGGTAACTTGTCAGCAGTATCAGATATAGATGAAATTACATTAGCAGCAAAGAATGCCGGAGCGCATGATTCAATCACCCGATTACCCCAAGGTTATGATTCGATGCTGGGGAAATGGTTTCCTGGTGGGAATGATTTAAGTGGTGGTGAATGGCAAAGATTAGCACTTGCCCGCTCATTTTTCCGTCGCGCTCAAATGATTATACTTGATGAACCAACCAGCGCTATGGATCCTTGGGCTGAACATGATTGGTTAGAAAGATTCCGCGCTTTAGCTAAAAACCGCACCGCAATCGTGATTACTCACCGTTTTACTTTAGCCATGCGGGCAGATATTATTCATGTTATGCGCTCAGGTCAAATTGTAGAATCAGGTACTCACAATCAACTTTTAGCTAAAGATGGGTTGTATGCTCAATCTTGGCAATCACAAATGCAAGCTGATAGTAGCGTTGTTGTTTGACTTTCATCATTCATCGGGATTAATACCCATCTCCCTCAATTTTTGAGCTAAAATTTCTGCTTTTTGCTCTGCTAACTGCCGTTGTTTGCGTTCTTCCTGAAGCAAAGTTTCTGTTGTATCCGCTCGTTCTTTTTCTTGTTCGGCTCGTGCTTCACCTGTTAATAGTAAATTACCTTCACTATCCCACCAACGCAACCAGGGTAAGGTAAGATTTTGATATTGACCTTGCCAAATCCCCAATTCTATACCAAGGGGAGGTATGGGAAAATGTCCCCTTTGGTTTGGTGGAAGTAATTCGTAACGGTTTTCGATGAGATGATAAACTTCCACTTGGCTTTTACTCACCTCATAAATGCCATAGAAAGCTGGTCGGATGACTTGCTCATAAACCCAAAATTTACCCGTCCAAGGGGTTTTATCTCGCTCTTGAGAACCATCTCCTGAAACAAACTCTAAAACAATGAGCGGGGGAATAATTTCTTGCCACAAAACATAGGATCGGCGAATTTCATTGTTGATTAGTGGTGCAACATTAGGCACATAAAACCAATCTGGTGCTTCTGCACCTTTTTCTGGTGGATCGGTCATTCTCCAGTAAATACCACAATCTTGACCAATGGCGTAGTCACCGTTTGGGTGTAATCTTTGGAGTGTGGGAGTAATGGAATCTGTAAGTAAGATGCTTTGGGGATGTTCTTGAAAGTTTTTCACGAAAGTTCCATCTGACTCTGGTAGTTGCGTATGGTCAGGAAAAGTTGTAGGTATTATGGGAGAGAATGTTTCTGGAGTAGAAGTCATAGGGGTTTTGGTTGACTTAGCTTGAGATTATTATCGCGTTTAAAAGTCGTCTTCAGTCTCAGCTTGGGTAATTTTGGCTTTTAAATCTACCCAGTCAACTTGGTTTGCTGGCTGATTAGATATCAACCGACCATTAGCTAAATATAATAAGCAATCGCATGACTGCTGAAATAGTTCAAATTGGTGAGTTGCTGTAATGATGGTTGTTTGTGTTTGTTGACTTAATATTTCTATTATTTGTTTTGAGGTGCCAACATCTAAGGCTGAAGTTGGCTCATCTAGAAGTAAAATTAGTGGTTGGGTGATAATTGCCCGTGCGATCGCTACTAGCTGTTTCTGCCCTAAAGATAGTTGGACTTCGTTTCTTTCTAACCAACCATCAGGTATTTGCAGTTGTTCAACCCAGAAAGCAATTCGCTGTTGAATCTCTGCTTTTGCTAAACCCCGAAGTTTTAACGGGTAAGCTAATGCATCTTTTACAGTCATTCCCAATAATCTAACTTCCTGATTCACCATCACAATCTGTTGACGTAGTTGAATCACAGGAATTTGGGTATAATCCTGGTTTTGGAAAAAAATCTTACCACTAGTGGGTTCGCTGAGGCGATTGAGTAAACGTAGCAAAAAAGTTTTTCCTGCACCAGTGGCACCTGTAACGATTATGCGATCGCCTGCTGCAACTTCAAAGGAAATATCTTCTAAAATCCGATAACCAGGTAGGCTAATTCCCCGTTTTTGAGTTTTTTGCTGTAATTGCGTCGATAAACTGACATTTTCTAGCTTTAGTAGAGCCACGGAAGCTGTATTATTCAACTTTCACTACTGTATTTTAATTAATGATTTAGCAATTTAGATTCCTAATTCTGCCCGAATGCCACTGCAATAGTCCAGACATCGACTAACAATAGCAAAAATGTGAAAAATAGTAAAATTCCATACATCCAAGGCTGTGATAATGGATAAACATCACTAGTATTGATGCCAGTTTTTTCCTGTACCAACTTCACCAAACGGGAAAAGCCAGCTACCCGCATCGGTAACAAATAAGCTTTACCATCATTGCTCAAGAAATAATAAACTAAACCACCTTGACCTGTACTACGTGGCTTCAATTCTTTCACATTTGCCCAAGGTAATAACCAACCCTTGCGAAAAAATTGGGGAATCCACTTTGGATATGTAACTTGAATTCCTTCCTCATCAACCAATACACGTTCGCATAACACAGCATATAGTGCTACCAAACCAATCACAATACCTACCCAAAGTAAAGCGGGGGGTGTTGGTGCATTGGTGAAATCTGCTAAAAAAGGTAATGGCAAAGTTAGGGCAACATACAAAGACAACAGAGTGATTCGGATCAAAGGTGAAAGCCGAAAAACCGATGGAGAGTTAATAACTAAGTTGTCTGTCATAGCTAATTAGGTTTGATTATCTTCATTTACCATTTTAACGGGTTCACTGCTTTCAACAGAGGTTGTGAATCTCCTTCTCATAAGCTTCTTAGGGTACTTAGAGAACTCCACAAAAAAGATGATCCAATATTGTGGAATAGGCAGCGTTCGATGGTTCCTGAGTCTGTCGGAACGAAGTGTACCGGAGGTAAGGACTGACTTGTACTGAGCCTAGTCGGAACGAAGTGTACCGCAGGTAAAGGAGCGCTCACGCCGAAGTCTTGTCTGTTCTTGTATTAGTAGCAGGCAAGATGCCTGCACCACAATAAATTTTGGGATATTTTTTTATTTGGAAGTCTCTTACAGCTTTCAAAATAAGTAAGGCTTAGTACTATTTTTGCATGAATGCAGCACAAAAACAGTAAATATACATAACATCTAAATATGCATACTGATTGATATATTTATTGAAAACTTTATAATCGCCAATTCTAAAAACTTGATTTTTAGTTGTTCTGATTAAGCCTGACAATTAATAATTAAATTTATGCAGACTATTTGGAACATGCAATATTACGTAAAATAGTTATATGCGTTCAGAGCAAAATCTAAGTATTACAGGATGTTCTACTTATCAATCATCTAAATTAATCCTAGTTTCCACATAAATAGTGATTCCATAAAAATCAGAGTTATTGCTCAGGCTAATCATGGAGATGCAAATTTATATTTGAGAAGACCAAACAGTTAAAAATTTACATGTTGTTCCGATTCATCCTGATGTCTTTGAGTTGTGTGGCTATTGCAAGTTGCAGTGCCAATGCACAACTCAAGTCACCGCAAGTATTAGATAACCAACAATCAGCAAAAAGTACCGAAAAATCTCCTGATAAAATCGCATCTTCTACTACAGATAATTTGAGTAATAACAATACTAATTTGTCTGTAAATCAAGAAGATAAAAATGATTTTACTTCACCTGTGGGCAATTTATCAGATGTCTCAAATTCTGTAGAAGCTGAAAAATCTACCAAGGGTAATTCAAAATCCCAAAAGTATTCAGCCACAACAGGTAATTACATGAAGCTTCTGCCTACAGGTCAAACTAATGCACTGGGAAATCCAATGTATAAGTTAAGTCTTTTTGCTAATGGGCAAGAAGTTAATTCGTACATGATTGTCGCTGGACGAGCAAACACTCAAAACAGAGACAGACATCGCTCTGGTACAGAAGCACCACTACCAGATGGTAGATATCGGGTCGCCAAATCAACGACTCCCGGTACGATTGTCGAAGCAGGCGATCGCTTCTTGCCAATACAGCCACTATTTCGTACTGGTCGCTCCGCACTGGGTATCCATTATGACCCGTCTTTTAACAAAAACAACGGTGAAGATGGCACATCAGGGTGCATCGGATTACAAACTAGAGATGAATTCAGCGAAGTATTGAAATACGTCCGTACTTATAAACCTCAGTTCCTTGATGTCGCAATCAAGTAGATATTTCACTTTTTTTGGTTTCACTTCATAAAAATGCAATTAGGGAGCATCTTTTCATGTTTAAGTATATCGTCGCTGCCTCATTAATTCTTTCTTCCGCAGCAGCATTACCCGCATCAGCCGAAGAAATGGGTCCAGGAATTGGTCGCATATCTCGCTCTAGCAACGGCTACACAGCTTACGTATGCACCAACAATACAAGCAGTAGTTTAACCTTACGTACTGGCGCTGGCAAAGACTATAACCAAATACGCCAAATTCCTCATGGCAGAAATATTCAGGTATTAGATAGTACCGGTAGTAGAGATGGTTTCCGCTGGTTCAATGTTTCCTACAGAGGAAATTCTGGATGGGTTCGTTCTGATTACGTTTGCACTCGCTAGATTTTCCGCAAATATGTCATCAGATACGCAGATGATGACAGCCATTTTCAGCTAAATAAACAACACCGTAGGGGTTTGGCAATACGCTATATCCCTACGGTTGATGTGCTTCAATAACCAGTTATTGGTAATCAGTCACCAGTTATAGCAGTGGGCATCTCGCTTAGGACATAAATATTTGTGTAAAAGGGAACAGGGAACAGGGAACAGATAAATGTCCTAATAAAAATGTCAATGGAGAATTTGTTACTTGCTGACAAAACAGGGTTGCTGAATTCAGCAACCCTTTATATTAATTTTGGTAAATTATTTTTAAGTCAGCCTATACTAAACCAGCAATTTTAAAATTTTTTGGTGTATCCCCAGTACTGTTATCAATTGATGGTGCAATTGTATTTTTACAGGTATTTTCATCTTCCGTTGTTGAATTCGTTTCTGGCTCAGGATCACTTGGTTCACTAATAACTAAGCGATCGCATGGAATATTATCTGACAAAATCGCACTTGCCATCATTCCAGTGTGAATTTCTAAATGAGCCGCACGAGGTGCTTCAAATGCCAACCTCTGTCCGGGAAATACTACCCGTTCAAAGTACCAATTTGGAATGTTGGTGATGCGTGCCACCTGGATTTTACTCGTGGCATTGACGTAGCAGCAGAGAATCTTTCCAGATTGCTCAGGTGGTAGAGAGTCTAAAATTTGAGCCATAACTGCTGAGGAGCTTTACGCCACAATTTTACATTACACCTGCAAAACTAGCACTCACTGATCCCCAATGACTGTAACTGCGACTACCATCTGTTATATTTTGTGCAAAAAATCTACCTAAAGGAGTGGAAAACTTTTCAATACATCTTTAGATATATAATTAAATATGAAGTTTTGGTAAAGGAATGTGCTTTTTGCTTATTTACACATTATATGGAGATAAATTCTAAGGCTTTCTACCAGAACTTGGCAAGCAAAAAAGCATAAAATTTAATTAACAAAATTTGGGGGTCAATTCCCCTGCCTAACTACGGCAGACCCTTTGGGTAAGTCCTATTTTCCATAAATCATCTGTGGATATCAACAATAAACTTAGATGTCAAGTAAAATTAGATTAACGACATAAATCAAAACAATCTTAAACTTCATAGTTTAAGAGCCTATTTCACTTACCCCAGCACAACGGCAAGATGGAAGCTCAAACAGCCACTTTGGAAAACCGAATTCTTTATGTTCGCCTTCCTTGCAACCCCATCTTCCCGATAGGAGTTGTCTACCTAAGCGATCATGTTCATAAGTTGTTTCCCAATATCGAACAGCGGATTTTTGATTTGGGAACTGTGCCACCTTTAGATTATGCTTCAGCTTTAGAGCAATGCGTAGATGAATTTAAACCGACGCTATTAGTATTTTCGTGGCGGGATATTCAAATTTATGCACCGGTGGGTGGAAGAGGCGGAAACCCACTGCAAAATGCCTTTGAATTTTATTATGCTAAGAACCCCTTAATCAAATTACGGGGTGCATTGGGCGGTTTACGGATTTTTACCGCTTACTATGTGGAATTGTGGCGTAACTTAGGTTTAATTAAAAGAGGGCTAAAACGTGCCCAAAGTTACCATCAGGAAGCCCGTGTGATTGTTGGCGGTGGTGCAGTTAGTGTATTTTATGAGCAATTGGGTAAAAGTTTGCCAACAGGGACAGTAGTTTCGGTGGGTGAAGGTGAAACCTTGCTCACAAAAATACTTGGTGGGCAAGAATTCCGGGATGAAAGATGCTACGTTGTAGGGGAAGATCGTCCACGCGATCGCTTAATCCATGAACAGCCTACACCACTGGAAAAAAGCGCTTGTAACTACGACTATATCGAAACTATTTGGTCGGAATTTAGCTACTATCTCCAAGAGAAAGATTTTTATATAGGTGTTCAAACCAAGCGAGGTTGCCCCCATAACTGCTGTTATTGTGTCTACACAGTTGTTGAAGGAAAACAAGTCCGGATTAATCCCAGCGATGAAGTAGTCAACGAAATTCGCCAACTCTACAACCGTGGTGTTCGTAACTTCTGGTTTACCGATGCCCAATTTATTCCAGCCAAAAAGTTTATCGATGATGCCATAGAATTACTCAAAAAAATAGTTGATTCTGGCATGACAGATATCAAATGGGCTGCATATATTCGGGCTGATAATTTAAACCCAGAATTATGCGATTTAATGGTAAAAACTGGGATGAACTACTTTGAAATAGGTATTACCAGTGGTTCCCAAGAGTTGGTCAGAAAAATGCGGATGGGTTACAATCTCCGCGTAGTTTTGCAAAACTGCCGCGATTTAAAAGCAGCAGGATTTAACGATTTAGTTTCTGTCAATTACTCCTTTAATGTGATTGATGAACGTCCCGAAACCATCCGGCAAACCATAGCATACCACCGCGAACTCGAACGGATATTTGGCGCAGATAAAGTTGAACCTGCTATTTTCTTTATTGGTTTACAACCTCACACACACCTGGAAGAATATGCCTTTAAGGAAAATATTCTCAAACCAGGTTACGATCCAATGAGTTTGATGCCGTGGACAGCCAAAAAACTGCTATGGAATCCTGAACCTCTCGGTTCTTTATTTGGTGAAGTTTGCTTACAAGCTTGGCGACAAAATCCCAACGACTTTGGACGAGAAGTAATGAATATTCTGGAGACTAGATTTGGTTGTGCGCCTTTAGAAGAGGCACTCACAGCACCAATTGAGCCAAAAACAAAACAATTAGTTAGCGTTTAGAAAAACTATGTGAGACTTCCAAATAAAAAATATCTCAAAATTTCTTGTAGGCATCTTGCCTGCTACTAATACAAGAACAGGCAAGACTTCGGCGTGAGCGCTCAGTCCTTTGACAGGCTCAGGAAGCATCGAACGCTGCCTATCCCACAATATTGGATCATCTTTTTTGTGGAGTTCTCTATAGATAATTTTGTTTGAGTATAGGTGCGTGGTTTTCTAAACCATGCGCCTTTAGCATTTTATTTAAGTATTAACAAATTAACAGATAAGGAGTGATTTCCCCGATAAAACAGCATTTTAAGTTTATCAAATATTTATATTTAAAATAGCACTACATAGGAACTATAAATTTAAGTTTAAATTTATCTAAATTTCAAAGCAATCAGGAAAATACCCACCATAGTCTTTATATATTTCTGTTCTTATCACCGATGTTTTTTTTGATTAACTACAGAGATGATGGACAGATAAATAATTCTCTCTGGTATAAGATCATGAGACTACAAAAACATAAAATACAAAATATTTCAGCGACGCTTGCTCTAACAATTGGTACTTTCTTAAGTATTAGTAACAGTTCTCAAGCGGCTATTTTTACTACTAACTTTACTCAAATAGGTGGTTCAAAAGGAGATATAGAGCTTAACTCCATTACTCAAAATGGTGAAACATTTGACAGCTTCATCAGTATTAAAAATGTAGAGATTGATTGGACTAAAACCACCAAAGTAGATCAAACTAAAGGTACAAGAAGCAATGGAGAAACAGGAAGTGGCTCAATAAATAATACAGGTTCTCTCAGTACTGAGAAAACTGACAATAGCACCTCTAGTATACTAGTTTCTGGCACTAAAGATGTAACAAATGATCAGGTAAAAGAAGTATTCAATGACAAGTATCTCAGTACTTTTCTTGATGGGGAAGATGATGGCTTCTTTTCGATGAAAATGTTCTTCGATCAAAAAATTACTCAAGATAATACAGGATTGGATAGTCTATTCTTCTGGGAAAGAGGAATGAATAGCGATCTTACCGTTTCAGCGGTTGATGAAAAAGGTAAAGTTATTGGACAATCAGTTAAACTTGTACGCACAGGAGGACTAAGTACAGAAAAAAATAATTTGTCTAACTTACAAACAACATTGACAAAACTCTCATCTATCGATATTCCGACATCTCAAACTCAAATAGCTACTACCAGACAAGAAATAAATACTCTAAATAATACAATCGTTACCTTAACATCTCAAATTCCAAATCTGGAAGGTAATGTTCAAACATCTCAGTCAAAAGTTGATAGTTTAAATGCTCAGTTAGCTGTAAGAGGCTTATCGAATAGAGATAGAAGAAATCTAAATTCTCAGCTATCAACCGCAAATACAGAACTGAATAACGCCAAAAAAGCATTAACCAGTACTAACAATAGCTTAACATCAACCCAAAATACATTAACGACAAAAAATACCGCATTAGAAACACAAACCAAAAATCTGCAACTGCTTGAAAGTCAAGTCAGCACTACTCAATCTAAAATTGAAACATCAAAAACTGACATAGCCAACCGCGAAAGTAATTATGCAGGTTTTGATATCAACTCTCTCGAAATTAATAACACTCAAAAAGTCGGTTCTTGGGGTGTTAATCTCAAGCAATTTGGGGTCAAGAGTATATATGGGATTCTTCTTCAGGGTAATGGGGTAGCAGATAGCGGTGCTGATATTGTTGGCGTTGTCGCACGCAGAAAAGTCCCCGAATCTTCCAACTTATTCGGCTTGGCAGTAGTTGGTGGGATTGCCTACTTCTACCGTCGTAATCAGAAATCTAGAAAAATGTCTCTTCTTTAAAAGCTGCTGATTCTGCTAGAAAATATTTAGATCTACATTGTTACGATTGAGCCTTGGTGCACTACTAAAAACCCTAATTTAGACTACATAATTACTCAAAGCTTCACAAACACTACCCTTATTAATCTGCTAGTTGAGTAAGTTCCATAAAACTGTAGAGAGATCATCTAAAATAATATCTTTACAGTTTTATTGTTTTGTGAGATTGTTTTTTCTACTCTGACGCATCCACAAAGCCAATAGGAACAAAAATATAATTCCCATTACTCCTGCTAGTGGATTATCATTAACACCCGTCACCCATTGCGGTACTGTACCTGAATATTTAATTAATTTACCGACATTAATTACATACCATCCCCAAATTAAACCTGCATGGATACCGATTGATAAACCCAAACGTCGCCGATGATTTTGTTTTGCCCAAGCTAAAGTCAACGCTAATAGCAACAAGCCGAAAAATTGTGGTGAAGTGCGAATAATTTCTGGAAGAGGTTTGAGGAAATGGGACACAGCAAAAATTAGCGAACTTGCCCAAATAACTATATTTGGTTTGTAGTCTCGTTCTAATTCATCGTATATCCAACCACGAAAAAGTAATTCTTCAGCTAAAGCTGTTCCCAAAGCGGTGGGAATTGCTTCCAAAATAAATCTAAATATCGAAGAATTGGGTTGTTGCCATTGTAACCAACCAAGCAAACCTTGAAGCACAAATAAGATTTGAATACTAATTAAGCCAATGGCTAAACCCCGTAGAAGTTCAACACCGTTTTGGCGACTAACTTCTAATCCATAGTGTTGAAATTGGTCTGGTTGTTGGTGAATATATTTATTCCACCAGGGTAGAAGAATAATTAATCCCAAGGCAAAACATAACATTGCCCAATTAGTATCAATTTTTGCTTTTTCTAGGAGTAAATATACAGATATTACTAAAGGTAGAGCAGAAATCCCCAGTATAGATAAAAATATAAAAATTCTAACTGGTGCTGATCGCTGGGATAAAAGTTGCAGATTCATATCAATAAAATATAAATAAATACTTATTGCTCAAGTTTTGAAGTATATCGTGACCGTTTGAACAAAATATCGTTCAAATCACACGGAACCTTACCTTTTGGTGCCACAAAAACATAACTCGTCGCCCCTTCAGCTTTTCCAGATAAATGTCACACTTCTTTATGGGTTGTTTTCTTTACAGACGCTTTGCTTAAGAGAAGCATTTTTACTTCAGCGGGGCAGCCGAGCTACTGGCACTGTCAGCAAAAGAGTACCTGTGAGTCAACCCTGCACATTTACTTGAAGCCAGAATTAATTACGTAGGTTGCTGAAGCATCGAATCTCAATAGCGATCGCATAGATCTTGTGAACTGCTTCTCGAAATCTGATTGCTCATGACATTGATGCGTTCGTGAACTGCTTTGCTAATGACTTTGTGGGTGAACAGCCACTACACCCGAAGCAAAACGTCACTGGCGCAGAACAGGTGCGAAAGAACTGGACTGGCATCTTTGCTCAAGTTCCTGACCTCCAAGCAAAATTGATTGCCCATACGATCGCTGGTGACATGGGTTGGTCGGAGTGGCATTGGCAAGGAAAACATATAAACAGCACAGAATTCAATATGCGAGGCGTTGTCATTGTTGGACTAAGAGAAAACACGATTGCATGGGCGCGGCTGTACATGGAGCCAGTTGAAAGCCTACCAGAGTAGCACTGGTGAGCATCCTACTTCCAATTTCCGACTTAACACATTACCAACAACCAAACTATGAAGGTAAAACCTCACATCATGTTTCGTATCAAGTCGTGACCGCCTGTTCTAAATGAACCATAATGAGTTCTAAAGTTCTAAAAACCCGATTGGAGGAAATAAATACGAAATAATCCTCTTTTAAGTATATAAATAGTTAACTTTAGAGTGAACTACCTACACTGACTTTTTGTGAACTAAATCGTAAGCCTATGGAGTACATCAAAAGTCTTTAAAATATATTCGTTTTAAGAGGGTGTTTATTAAATAAATATTAAGTAGGGTGTGTTACGACTACGTAAGGATTTGGGGGTTTGAGTTAGTGAGAGTTTGTCGTAACGCACCAGCTAGTTGGTGCGTTACGACGGATTTAGATTGTTGATCAAAATGAGTACAGTCGTGCGTCTTACACACCCTACATTTGTATTTTATTTAATCCACATTCCTAAAAGTTTTGTAGGGGAAATTGCCAAAAATCTATTACCTTGCACCAGCTTTAACACCCGTACCATTTTTAGATGATGTATCTTCCGCAACTTCTACGCCGAAGGTGCGCCCGAAGACTTTCTCCACCTTGGAACCAGAATCAATTGATTCAAGGGGATCTTTCCGTAAACGGTGGCGTAGACACAGTGTAATTACGCGATGGATATCATCAATTGTTACCTCTGTGCGACCTTCAAAAGCAGTGAGAGCTTTGGCGGCTCTGTTGGTGACGATATCACCGCGTAACCCATCTACATCTAGCTCAGAACAAACTTCGGAGATTTTTACCCGCAGTTCATAGTCCATGTTGACTGAGGGTAGTAAATTCTGAGCATTAATGATGCTTTGCTGTAAAGCATCTTGTTCTGGTTGACATTTTTCTAAAAATGGGAGGGGATTTTGGTCAAATTCTGAACGCTGTTCTACGATTTGTACTCGGAGTGCAGGTGCTTTCACTGTTCTAATTTCGGCGTGCATTCCGAAACGATCTAATAGTTGGGGACGTAGTTCTCCTTCTTCGGGGTTTCCGGAACCAACTAAAACAAATCTGGCTGGGTGACGGATGGAAATTCCTTCCCGTTCGACTGTGTTCCAACCACTTGCAGCGGAGTCTAGGAGGACATCGACAAGGTGATCGTCGAGTAAGTTGACTTCATCAACGTAGAGAATTCCTCGGTTCGCTTTTGCCAAAAGTCCTGGTTCAAAAGCTTTGACACCTTCTGATAATGCTTTTTCAATATCAATAGTGCCGCAAACTCTGTCTTCGGTGGCTCCTAGGGGTAGGTCAATCATCTGTACCTTTTTTTGCACCACTGGGAGACTTGACCCTTGCTGAAGGGCGTTACGAGCTTCATCACCCATCAATTCTGGGTCACTAGGATGACTATTAAAGGGGTCATTTTCCACTACGGGAATTTCTGGGAGCAAATCAGCTAAAGCTCTGATAGTAGTTGACTTTCCCGTACCACGATCGCCCATAATCATGACACCGCCGATTTTGGGGTCAATTACATTTAACAGCAGTGCCAATTTCATTTCTTCTTGACCGACAATTGCTGTAAATGGAAACACGACACGGCGAGTGTTTGCTGTAGTCTGAGCAGTTGAACTCACTAAATTACCTTTAAATATATTCTCTTATTACGTCTATATTGTGCCATAGCAATGGATTTTGAAATAGGGGGGAAGGAAGAGGGGGAGCGAGGGAGCAGAGGAGCAGGGGGAAGTATTTATATACTGTTGAGAACTATTTTTCTGCCGATCTTTGTATTTTCTAGTTTTTCTGTATTGCCAAAGTTCCTTGATTTGCATCTAGTTTTGCCATGACTCCGACGGGTAATGCTGCGTTATTACCATCATGACCAAAGGGTAAATCTGACACAATAGGTATGTTTAAATCAGATAAGCGATCGCGTAATACTTCCATCACATTAAAACTGGGGATATTTGCCGGTGGTTCACACTGACTAAATCTGCCGATGGCAATACCCCGCACTTTAGCTAAGACTCCACTCATTCGCCATTGTGTCAACATTCTATCAATTCGATAGGGTGCTTCTGATACGTCTTCGATAGCTAAAATCACATCATCAAAGTTGGGTTGGTATTTGGTTCCCAAAAGATGGGTTGCTACTGTCAAATTTCCAGGTAACAATACACCATCAACTATACCTCCACCCCAACCATTACCCTGTAATGGGGGAATTTCTTTTCCTTCTACCCAATCAAATAACCTTTGTTGTGACCATTCGGCTTCTGCTGCTAAGGTTGTTAATACTGCACCATGAACCCCGGAAATTCCAACTTGGTGGAGACTCCACAATAAAGCTGTGATATCAGAAAAACCAATTAACCACTTAGGGGTTAAAGTTGGTGTTGAACTTGGATTTTTTAACCTGTTCCAATCCCAATCTTCCAAAATTCGCGTACAGCCAAATCCACCCCGCGCGCAAAGTATCCCTTTACACTCTGGATCTTCCCATGCTGTTTGCAGATGGAAACGACGCTTGTCATCGGTTCCAGCTAAATAGCCCCACCTGTCATCTATCTGGGGAATTACCTCGATTGTATAACCACGCGATCGCCAAACCTCTACACCCCGCGAAAATGTGTCTAATTCCCGCAAAGCACCACTAGGGGCAATTACGCGTAATAAATCACCAGGTTGTAGTGCTGGGGGAATCATGATTTGAGATTTAATTTGAGGTTCACAATTGGAAATTTTTGCTTGCATTCAGTCTTTTCTACCCGACAAACTCTAAATAACCTTGACTTAATTCCTTCACTGCTGCATCGTAAAACATTTTTCCATGCTCAGGTGTTGCTAAAGCTGGATTAGAACCCATTCTGCCATCAGGGTAGCGCTGGCGAAAGTTTTTGGCACCATAGATATTATGTCCTTTGCCAACTTCTTCACTCAAAGGTGCTTTTTTAATCGCTTCCGGGTAAATATATTGAGTTAATGCAACCTCACTGGGTGTTGCGTGGGAACCTTCTTCATCTCCATATAATTCCTTAGCTAACTTGTAAACAGAACCACACATAAACCAGTTAGCTACTTGACATTCTACTTGAGTTGCATTTGCTATTTGTAAATCTTCTAACTCAGCATAGGTTTCGGAAAATGCCGCTTTTAAAGTCGCAATATTTCCCCCATGTCCATTAATAAAATAAAACTTGTTAAAACCAACTTTTGCCAAACAAGTAATCTGTTCAGAAATTACTTTGATCATGGTACTAGGACGTAGGCTGATTGTACCGGGAAAAGCTATGTGATGTAGTGCCATTCCCACATTAATTGTCGGTGCAACGATTGCGTGGGTTGCTTCTCCAACTCCATAAGCTACTGCTTCTGCACAAATAGCATCAGTACCAATTAATCCCGTAGGTCCATGTTGTTCAGTAGAACCAATAGGAATAATAATTCCTTTTGAAGTTTCTAAGTAAGTTTCGACTTCTTGCCAAGTGCTAAGATGTAATCGCATTTTTATTTTAATGGTGTTCAATATACTAGTTAATTTTTACATATAAATTATAGAACCGGAGTTTTTTGAGCGATTCAAATGCGTCATTGCGACGTAAGGAAGCAATCTCAAGGTTTTGATGGAAAACTACAGTTCTCAAGATAGACGAGGTTTATTTACTATCTAAAATATTATTGATATCTTGCTTTTCTAGCTCTCGAAATTTCTGAATTTCTAAGATTGTATCTTCCCAAAATTCACCTTCAAACTTACCTGCAAGCTTTGCCAGAGGATGCTGGGGAATTGGAGTTTTTTCATCTTTCTTTTTAGGTAGCTTGTTAGTTGTCATTGGAATTGTAGTTGCTTTATATGCAAATATTATCTTAGCGTGATAAAGTTACGGTTCGCTTGCGCGATCGCATGATGGATTTAGTCCGCTCCACGCTTGATAATAGCTTGAAACATAACGCACCACTCTTTACTATTTCTTCCATCATATAAGTGGAATTTTATGCAAATACCCGAAACTAATCCGCAGATGGCAAATATACCAATGTCTGCACCCAGTCTCTACGAAACTGATTTTTATGGATGGACACAGCAGCAAGTAGATTTGATTCGCAAGCAGCAGTGGAATCAAATTGAGTGGCAAAATGTGATTGAGGAAATTGAGTCTTTGGGTAAACAGCAGCGTCAAGAACTACGTAACCGTTTGAGTGTGTTGGTTGGACATTTATTAAAATGGCAGTTTCAACCCCAATGTCGTAGTCGTAGCTGGTTGGCAACTCTTCGGATTCAACGTCGTGATACTTTACGTTTACTCCAAGATAATCCTAGTTTAAAATCCTATCTTGATGATGGGTTAGTAGAAGCCTATGAAAATGCTAGGGATTTGGCAATGGGAGAAACTGATTTACCTGAGGAAACTTTTCCCTTAGAATGTCCCTATGATTTGGAAGATATTTTTAGCAATAGCTTTTATCCTGGTGAACCTAGCGAGTTAGTTAATCGCCAATAAGGAATGTGGATTAAATAAAGTGCAACAGTAGGGTGTGTATAGCCTGACGGCATACCCTACGGGAAGCAAGCTACAAGAAAAGCCTTGCGTAACGCACCATTCCAAGTTTAGTTATGATTACAGGCTATTAAATTTACGTTCCTAACTGAAAAATATATCTCAAAAAGTAATGCAACCAATTGAATCTTAACCACGACTATTGACTTATGTCGCCTAAATGTTGACTATTGACTATTGATTAATGGCTTTTGGCTACTAATGAAAAATCGAGGTTTTGAGCAGTTTTTTCGAGAACTTGACAAGCGTCCAGTCCTTGCTGTGATGCTTTCTGTGTTATGGTTGGCGGTATTTGGGGGGATAGGGTTCTTCCTGAATTTGGGAAGTGTGGGTTTGGTTGATGAAACTGAACCTTTGTTTGCGGAAGCTTCCCGACAGATGTTGGTGAGGGGTGATTGGATTACGCCATTTTTTAATAATCAGACTCGTTTTGATAAGCCAGCACTGATTTATTGGTGTCAAGCGATCGCGTATTCTATTCTAGGGGTAAATGAGTGGGCTGTACGTTTACCTAGTGCCATCGCTGCTATGGTGGTGGTGGGTTTGAGTTTCTATGTGTTGCAGTGGTACCAGTTGCAACGGGATAATTTAACTGGGATTTCTTCCCCAACTAAACGCTGGGTAACTGCTGCTTTCTGCGGTGCGGTGATATGTTTCACTCCAGAGATGATTATCTGGGGACGCACGGGTGTTTCTGACATGTTATTAACTGGTTGTATTGCTTCAGGTTTATTCTGTTTCTTTTTGGGTTATGCAACTTCCCCAGAAGAAAATCGGAAAAAAACTAATTGGTATATGTTTTTTTATATATTCGTTGCTGGGGCAATTTTAACAAAAGGTCCTGTGGGTATTGTTTTACCTGGTTTAATTATTGCTGCTTTCCTACTTTATGTTGGAAAATTGCGAGAAGTTATGGGTGAAATGCACCTAATTCTCGGCACTTTAACTATTCTAGTTTTAGCTGCACCGTGGTACATCTTGGTAACTTGGCGTAACGGTTGGAGTTTTATTAATTCTTTTTTTCTATACCATAATGTTGAACGTTTTACAAGTGTCGTCAATAGACATTCAGCACCTTGGTATTTTTATTTTTTAGTCGTATTACTACTTTTTGCTCCCTACTCAGTTTACTTACCAATAGCCATCGCCAGGTTGAAATTTTGGCGACGTAGCTGGTGGAGTTCGCAAACGCGATCGCATCAATTACCCCTATTCGCTGTATTCTGGTTTTTGGGTGTGTTTGGCTTTTTTACCGTTTCCATTACCAAACTTCCCAGTTATGTTTTACCCTTAATGCCAGCTGCGGCAATTCTGATTGCTTTACTTTGGGCTGAGTTGCTGCCAAACTCTTCAGATGCACCAAATTACTTTTGGTTAAGAGTTAGTGGTTGGGTGAATGTAGCTTTCATAATTACTCTGGGAGTAGTTTTATTTTACGTCCCGCAAATGCTGGGTAGTGATCCTGCGCTACCAAATTTTGGGGAAGCTTTGCAAAAGTCGAATTTGACGACAATTGGGGGTGTAATTTGGCTGGTATGTGGATTGATACTAGCGTTTTTTGTCATACGTCGTCAGTGGGTAACTATTTTGGGTGTAAATTTAGCAGCATTTTCCCTATTTTTGCTCATCGTCATCACACCAGCCCTATTTTTGCTGGACGAACAACGACAATTACCCCTACGGCAATTATCAGCGATCGCACTCCAAAACAAACAGCCCCAAGATGAGTTAGTTATGGTAGGGTTTAAAAAACCAAGTGTTGTATTTTACACAGGTCGTTCTGTTAACTACATCAGAACAACTCCTGGGGGTAAAGATTACATCAACAGCAAAACTACAAATCAATTAGCTTCTTTATTACTCATTACCCAATCACCGAAAATCCCGCAAATGGGACTACAACCCAAAGATTACACTAGCTTGGGTAAAAGCGGTGTTTATGAGTTAGTCAGATTGGGTAAAAAACAGTAGTTAGGGAAAGGGAAACAGGAAATCTGTTTACTCTTCACTGTTCACTGATAACTGATTCAATATCCCTTTAAACCCAAATTAATCCGATTCAGTAATTCTTCCATGGAAGTTGAACGTGGCAATACTTGAGTTTGTGAATCAAAGGGATTATCATCCTTACTTGTCAGTGAACTAATAGCTACCTGCATAGATTCAGACAGAGTTAGTGGTTCCTCATCACTGACACGTCGATCTAAAACCAGCACTGGTGGGAGTTTAAATGGCAATTTGCTCAAAGCTGTGATAGCTGAATGAATCTGCTTTTCATCTGTAGATTCACTTAGGCACACCAGTAATAGATCAATGCTGCGATGACGGATTTGTTGCAGTAACTCTGCCCAAGAACGAGCCATAGAAGACTTTAAACCCGCTGTTTGTAGGTATTGAATCAAAGCTTGAAACCACTCACAACCATGGGAAACAGTCAAGGGTTGTAATCCTGGGAATAATTCCAGTTCAACATTTTTTCGGAGATTTCCCCGTTTAGCCTTCGGCAAATCTGGTAATACTGTTAAATCTACCACTAAAATGCTTGGGGGACAGCACACACCAGCGGCAATTTGCAGTACCGATAATAAAGCTTCGGTTTTACCAACATCAGAAATATGTTCATTTTCTGATGATGCTAAACATGGAAACACTGAAAGTCCTTCAATTTGTGAAGCAGCTTGAGTGGTTTCAACAGTACAGGTAACTAAGGGAATACCGGATAAACGGGGACGCTTGGCTATTTTTTCCAGAAAATTTAATGCCGTTTGATTTTCAGCATCTAACAAAATGACATCAAACTCCCACACTTTCGACAAAACATCAGCTTGTTCAAAATCATCGACTTCAATGATGCGATGTTCGCAAAGAAATGGTTGCGAATTTGACTCCATATCTGGTTCAACTAACCGAAGAATCCGCAGAGGATTATTAGTTGTAATGGTTTCCCGTTGATCTTTACCAGATTTTTTCGGTTCGGACAAGCTTTGCAAAGCTTCTAAGGTTGGTGCTAACATCTGGTGTTGAACAGGCAAACTCAAGAAACTATCAGCACGATTTGTAAATGCTTGTTCTTTTTCAGCGGCAGTAGCAGTCACAATTACTTTGATTCCCCGCGTTGCTGAGTCAGATTTGAGCAAAGTTAACACATCCCAACCTGATAACAAAGGTAGCAAAGGGTTGAGGAATATGGCTTTGGGTTGTAAACGTCGAGCTTTTTCCACCGCTTCACAACCTGATCTAGCAATGACGACGCGATAACCTAAACCTGTAAGTTGTTCTGTTAAATCTTCAATATATCGTCCCACTGCTTCCACGACTAAAACTAGACGTTGTGATGAATTGGAATTGGGTACAGACTGAGACAGAGGGACTTTCCCATGGAGGATTAAATCCTCGTTTTCGTCCCAGAAAACGTCATTGTTGTTTTGTGATGGTTTGGATGTTTCCCGAAATAAGCCGGCATTTTTAGATGAATTTACGGTGTTATTCTGGTTACTAATATTACTGTCGTTAAAAGCCGACCAACGCCGTACCTGTTGATCTGTAAAGGAATTTTTGGCAGGAGTTGGGGGTAAAAGAAGGGTAAATTGGCTACCTTTACCTTCGCGGGAAAGAAAGCTGACATCTCCACCATGGAGTCGTGCTAAAGCACGGGTAAGTACTAATCCCAAACCTGTCCCCTCAAATTGTCGAGTTAGGGGATTTTCCAACTGTTGAAATTTTTGGAAAATTAGGTGTTGTTGATGTTCTGGAATTCCGATTCCTGTATCCCAAATAGTGAAAGCAATCCAGCCTTCCCAACGGCTAATCTTAAGACCAATTTTACCACCTGTTTCGGTGAATTTTAAGGCATTGGAAAATAGATGGACTAACATTTGTCTTAATCTGAGTTCATCGGCAACGATTTCTTCCAAACCTGGTTGAATGTTGAGGGTAAATTGGTGAGTGGGTGAATTTGAGGAACTACCAATGGGGGCTTTGCTACTTTGTTGATGAATTGTCTTGGCTTCTGCGATCGCGCGATCGCATACTACCTGAATATTAACAGTGGCGGGTGTCAATTCCATCTGCCCGGTTTCCATCCGGGTCAAATCTAAAATATCATTGACAACGGTCATCAAATGCCGTCCACTTTGATGAATTAACCCCGCATATCTGGCTTGACGTTCGTTCAGTTCTCCTAGTTGCTGTTCCACTAGTAACCGTGACAACCCCAAAACAGATGTTAACGGTGTTTTCAACTCATGGCTGATGCAGGCTAAAAACTCATCCTTGAGACGGTTAAGTTGAATCAAATCGGCATTTTTGGCTGCCAATTCTTTACAAAGCTGTTGTTTTTCGGTAACATCTGTTGCCAACATCAACCACAAATTCGCATGAAGAATGGCTTCAGCGGGGGTAAATGTTGTTTCATAATCAATGCCGTAAGCCTTAGATTCTGGACTATCCAAGGGAATTTTGGCAAATTGCCACACCCGTTCCTGTCCACTTTGCACTTCCACCACACAGGTACAAGTACCTAACTCATTATCTAAAAAACAACGTCCTGGCGCATTAACTTCAACAGGTTTAACCTTCTGAGATTTGGTTGCCCTTTTGGTACGAGATACCTGTGGTGATGAACTAGGCGCTACTTTAGTAGAAGAACCTACCGATTGAGAAGCTTGCGGCACTAAATCAGGTGTATATTCCTGTTGTTGTCGAGAAAACGGAGATAGCACCATTTCCACTTCTTGTCTAATTCCTTCAGGATCTTTTAACATACCCAACTGTTGCCACCAAGCTGGGTTTTGTGTCACCACCTCACCACTTGTAGTTTGCAGCATTAAGGGCCAAGGTAAGCGCTCCAATAATTGAATCAATGGATGCTGATGGGGGGATTGGTGACTGCTGCTGACTTTGCTGGGGACATTCAAAGCAGGTGTAGGTAATTTCGCTTTTTGGCGTTGACTGGGGCTAGATTTTGCCGTTGAAAGCTGTTTTTTTCGCTGTGGCTGCTGTTTTGTGATGGTTTGTTGAGAGATATATTTCAATATCCGCAGGCTATCGAGAACTCCTAGTAACCGATTATCAGCATCATCAACAACTATCCAATTTAAATCATGGTGATTTTTGTGATCACTATGTTCTTGCTTCAGGATTTGGCAAAAATCCTCAAATTTAGTTTTAGCTGAGATAACTTGAATCGGTTCAATAAATTCCCCGTTTAAACTTCCATTTAGGAGGTTTCCTAACTGTTGCTGTAAATCAACCTCAGGAAGCAATAATAATTTTCGTAGCAAACAAGCAGAATTGAGTAAGCCAATCGGAATATTTTCCTCGTTTAAAACAATTATGCGATCGCACTGTGTTTGCTCAAACATCTCCAAAATAGTCGCCAATCTCAATGTCCCTTGGCAACTAGGCAAACTTAAAATAAACTCATAAAGTGAATAATGTAACATTAGGTTAAGGCATGGATTAAGTCTAAAATAAGATTTCAAGCACCTAACCCCACCGATTGCCCAAATCGCTAATGGTGTTGTGGCTTAGATGCCATATCTTTACAAAAAAATTCAATTCAATTCAAATCGATACTATAACAACAAAAAAATACAACTTACGTTACAAAAAGCTGCAATCCCTCTTGGAAGAAGCAACGATCCACCTATTGCCATCTAGCATTAGTATCATCCCTACAAGCTCCAATATTTGGAAAACATTGATTCAGCGTTAATAGACAAGCTGATGCTCACAATCTAGTTGTCCTCTCAACGGTAATTCCCAACCATCGCTACCTGCCTGAGGAAAAACACCGACCTTATGCTTAACCAGCTTACTGGTGGTGATACCAACATTGTTTTGGTGCTTTAACTCCACAATTGTATTGATCGATAGAACAATTATGACCTTAGATCATCCCTTTCAAACCTTTAGGAATTATAATGATTTGGAAAGAGACATTGTTTTATTTTTGTTTAATTATCTTATCAACTAGCAAGATAACTTTATCTGAATACAAACAATTTTTGCATAATTCAATTGGTTAGTAGTAAGCAAAGCTAAATTTGGAGTTTTTTGCTGATAATTTTAGAAATTTAACTTTAACCGATATATAAAAAATACATCTCAAGTTAGATACAAATCTTCAGTTTATGTCTTAACTGTTAAGTTAAAGATATCTTAACTAAACCTCATCCGTGTTGAAACATGGAGTTTATTAGCTGTCAAATATGTCATTGCATTAAGTGTTAACCTTTGGTGTTTCCTTTGCGATTTAGGGAAATAAAGCATAAAACCGAAGGGTTCACGCTCCAGAAACGCAAAGGTTGAGATTGCTTCGCTTCATTTGATTACGCTGGCAATGACTAATTTTGGCAAATAGCCCATCAGGCTCAGTAAGTCGGCGGGAATAAACACAACTTCTTGGAAACTATTTTTGGAAGTTTCCGCCCCCAAAATAGTTCCCGCTATGTAACGTAATGTAAATTAGCTTCAAAGTCTGATCCCTAATGACTTGTAAGTGAGTAGTGAGTAGGGAGTACTAGTACGTGAAGGTAGAAGTAAAAAGGCAGGAGGTGTTACCCTGAGCTTGTCCAAGGGCAGAAGGAATAAAGCCCATAAAACAAGCTTTTTGTCTATTTGCAATGGTTGCTTTATTTCCGCCGATCTGTACTAGGAAAATCCCTTACATCCTTGACGGTGAAAAAAATTTTTCATCGTGACTGCTTACTGCCTTGTCATAAAGACGATTTTCAACACCCACCTACTTATGTTGACTCATCAGTCATTCCCCATTCTTCTGGGACTCCTACCCCGCATTTTTACTTTGACAGACTACTAGGATCCCCTTCATCGTCTGACTCATAAGCAAAGTAAATATTAACTACAAACCCTGATTATCAATAGATAAATAAAATTATCTATTACCAGCTAGCTTTACTTGCAGGAGAGTCCACAAACAACAATGAGGTGGTAAGAAAATATGCAAAGATATTGATTGGATTGATCAATCTAGAGTAGGCAAGATATCTATTTCATGGGATAATTAGATATTTGAATTGTATAATCTATAGACATTCGTCCTGGTCTGTCCGATACCCCAAGTTCAAATTTGATTTTTATGAACTTATTCCAGATACACTTTAGATAGGATATAAAACAGCATATTCAAATAAAATATAAAATTGACAGATTTATATATTAATGCTGCCACCAGCACAATAGCCGTTCTTAATAAAAAATGACGAGCGCCGAACAGCAAGTACTATTAAAACAAATTAAATTAGACTACCGCCAGATTTTGATAATTTACTTTGCACCCGATAAAACGCTACAAGATAGGATTGATAAATTGGTCGAGACTCTCTTTCGTGCTAATATTCCTGTGCCACGAATAATTGAAATCCATATGGAACTGATTGATGAGTTTTCCATACAACTAAAACTAGAAGGAAGGACTAATGAAACACTGCTAGATTACCGTTTGACCTTAATCGATCTCCTCGCCAATTTATGCGAAGCATATCGGCGTTCCGTGTCACAATCAAGCCAAATACAACATAATCTTCAATAGCTTTGAGTTGTCAGAGTTAAGATTCTGAGAAAAAATTATTACTCCTGCTCAATCAAGAATAATTTATCCGCTAAATCTCCATTCTCAACTCTAATGTACTAATATTTATGGATAAAGTTAGAAAAACCTACGTTCTGAAATTATACGTAGCTGGGAACACCGCCAACTCAGTTCGAGCATTAAAGACACTAAAGAACATATTAGAAACCGAATTTCAAGGAGTTTATGCCTTGAAAGTAATAGATGTACTCAAAAATCCCCAACTTGCTGAGGAGGATAAGATTCTTGCAACCCCCACATTGTCAAAAATATTACCTCCGCCTGTGCGTAAAATTATTGGTGATCTTTCTGATAGAGAAAGAGTTTTAATTGGGCTAGATTTACTTTATGAAGAACTAAGTGACGATAATTATTTTGAAGAAAATACTTAAGTGGGAACAGAGAATTAACATGATATATAACATCATATAAATTATGGCTTCTATAGCTTCATCACTGATTGGCTAGAGTTTATTTATCTGCTTAAATCAATATTATAGGTATTGAGCGAAATAAACTTGACTATGAATTAAAGGTTATATGTCAATGTGAATTTCACATTTTTGAATATTCAACTCTAGATATGGGCTCTTTTTTTGATAAATTAGGTAAATTGGCAAAAATTAACCGCCAAATCCAAGTTGTTCCAACAGTAATTAATTTATTCCCGTTTGTTAGCGTCAAATAATGAGTGATAATGATTTGCCTTCGCAACAAAATACCAATTTACCTTCACCAAAAGTAGGTGGTGTAGAGAAAATTCGCACGATGATTGAGGGGTTTGACGACATCAGTCATGGAGGTTTGCCTATTGGTAGAACAACTTTGGTTAGTGGTACCTCTGGTACAGGCAAAACTCTGTTCTCCCTCCAATTTTTATACAACGGGATTCATGAGTTTAATGAAGCTGGGGTATTTGTGACCTTTGAAGAATCTCCCAGCGATATTATTAAAAATGCCTATATATTTGGTTGGGACTTACAAAGGCTGATCGAAGAAGGTAAATTGTTTATTGTTGATGCATCTCCAGATCCTGAAGGACAGGACATAATTGGTAGTTTTGATCTTTCTGCTTTAATCGAAAGACTTCAATATGCTATCCGTAAATACAAAGCAACTAGAGTATCAATTGATTCCATTACTGCGGTATTTCAACAGTATGAAGCGGTAGGTGTTGTACGTAGGGAAATATTTCGTCTAGTAGCAAGACTTAAACAGCTATACGTAACTACAATCATCACGACTGAACGTAGTGAAGAATATGGTCCAGTAGCTTCTTTCGGGGTTGAAGAATTTGTGTCTGATAATGTCGTAATTGTCAGAAATGTTTTAGAAGGGGAACGTAGACGCAGAACAATTGAGATTCTTAAGCTACGGGGTACCACTCACATGAAAGGAGAATATCCTTTTACAATTACCAACGATGGTGTAAATATTTTCCCTCTGGGAGCGATGCGCTTAACCCAACGCTCATCAAATATCCGTGTTTCTTCTGGTGTAGAAGCTTTAGACGTAATGTGTGGGGGTGGTTTCTTCAAAGATTCGATTATTTTAGCAACGGGTGCAACTGGAACAGGGAAAACACTTTTGGTAAGTAAATTTATCCAAACTGGTTGTACTGGTAGCGAAAGAGCAATTTTATTTGCCTATGAGGAGTCTCGCGCTCAATTATCTCGTAATGCTTCATCTTGGGGAATCAACTTTGAGGAACTAGAAGAGCAGGGATTACTGAAGATTATTTGTACTTATCCTGAATCTACAGGTTTGGAAGATCACCTACAAATAATTAAATCAGAAATTGCTGAGTTTAAACCTTCACGTATTGCCATTGATTCGCTGTCAGCTTTGGCACGGGGTGTTGGGAACAATGCTTTTCGGCAATTTGTCATTGGTGTAACTGGTTATGCCAAACAAGAGGAAATCACAGGATTTTTTACTAATACCAGCGACCAGTTTATGGGTTCTCATTCCATTACTGATTCCCACATCTCGACAATTACTGACACAATTATTATGCTGCAATATGTGGAAATTCGCGGTGAAATGTCGAGGGCAATTAATGTATTTAAAATGCGTGGCTCTTGGCATGACAAAGGTATTAGAGAATACAATATCACAGCGGAAGGTCCAGAAATTAAAGATTCATTTCGTAATTATGAGCGGATTGTCAGCGGCGCACCAACTCGTGTTGCAGTTGACGAAAAAGCAGAATTGTCGCGTATTGTCCAGGGGATTCAAGAAAAAAGTGACACCAATTCTTAAGCAAGCATTGTGTTATATTTCTCTATGCATGAGAAATGATGTGTGCCGCTTATTTTTTTGTGTGGGGGAATGCGGTGAAAGGATATCGATTGTTTTATAGTTTCTTACCAGGATTCACATTCGTTGTGTTATCCAGTCAATCAGTTTGGGCTAATAAGGTGAAAGTCACAGGTGTACAGCCAGGGATTTTACCAACTACCGAGTTGGGATTTTTAACGACCATGAGAAATGGTTTGCTAGATAATCACTTTAATCCCCAGTTATCAATTGAGGATGACTTGGGTAATTTAGCCAGTTTTAGTTTTGCTGGCGGTAATATGGTGGAAATGTTGGCAAATCCAACTATTATCTCAACTGTGTTGACACCGCCACAATTATCCCAATCAAGTTCTCCTGGGGAGGTTATCGTCAAAGATAATATACCTGTTTCAGGAGTGGTGAAGACAGTCCAATCAGAGCCAAAATTAGATCTAAATAATCGGGTTGAGGCTAAAGCACAATCCCGAATTTCAACATCTGTAAATAAAAAAATATTACCTGCTTCTTGGCAGAAAATACTAGATAGTCAGAAAAAAACAAATACTCTAAATAATTTTTTAGCAACTCGTAAAGTTGATTCAAAGGCATCTGTATTAATTGCTGATAAGTGGTGCGATGATTTACCCAATAATCAACTAACTAATTTGTCAGTTTCTGAGTGCCGGAAGTTGGTGTTACAGAAAGCAGGGCAAACCCGGAATCTGCATCTGGCACAAACAAAGCCAAAGACAGTACCACCCACTGTTACACCAGTAGTGACACCAGTTATGGCAAAACCTGCTGGTGGTTCTACTAAAACACCTAATTCTGGGGGAACAGTACCACCCACTGTTACACCAGTAGTGACACCAGTTACGCCAAAACCTGCTGGTGATTCTACTAAAACACCTAATTCTGGGGGAACAGTGCCACCAGTTATGGCAAAACCTGGTGCTGGTTCTACTCGGATACCCGATTATCTCAACCCAAATCCAAATTTACTGACATTTCCAACCAAACCCAGCGAAGTAAAACTGCAAGCTTCCCAACCACTGAGTTTGGAGCAAGCTTTGGAACTAGCGCGACGTAATAATCGAGAGTTACAGGTGTCATTGTTACAGTTGGAAGGTAGTCGTTCGGCACTGCGGGAACAACAAGCATCGCTTTTTCCTAACTTGAATTTGAGTACTGGTATTAATAAGGTCGAGTCACCTGATTTTTCATCTGGAACAAGTATTGATGGACAAGCGCAGATAAATTATAACTTGTATACTTCTGGTGCTAGACAGGCGGCTATTCGTTCGGCAGAAGAGCAGGTGCGTTCTAGTGAGCTAACTGTTGAGCAGCAATCGGAGACGATTCGTTTAAATGTTACGGGTCAGTATTATGATTTGCAACAAGCTGATCAGAATGTTCGCATATCCAGAAAAGCTGTACAGAATGCTGAAGTGAGTTTGAAGGATACGCAAGCATTGGAAAGTGCTGGAGTTGGAACACAGTTTGACGTGTTGCGATCGCGTGTTAATTTAGCGAACGCTCAACAAGACTTAGTAAACGCACTTTCATCTCAACGGGTTGCTCAGAGGCAGTTGGTGGTGACGTTGAGTTTACCGCAAACTCTGACAGTTACTGCTTCTGACGAAGTTAAACCTGCTGGGTTGTGGGATTTGAGTTTGGAAGAGAGTGTTGTTTTGGCGTTACAGAACCGACCAGAATTACAGCAAACCTTGGTAGCGAGAAATCAGAGCGAACAACGCAGAAGACAAGCACTTGCTCAACTTGGTCCTCAGGTTAGTTTTACTGGTCAATATAGATTGACTGATCAGTTTAAAGACACTATTCCAGTTAATGATACTTATTCGCTGCGAGTACAAGCTAGTTTAAACTTATTTGATGGTGGAGCCTCTCGCGCTCGTGCTGCTCAGGAGAAAACGAATATAGCGATCGCTGAAACCAATTTCGCTAACCAACGGGATCAAATTCGCTTTGAGGTTGAGAGGTTTTATTCACAGCAAGAGTCGAACCGCCAAAATATTCAAACGGCAAATGTGGCAGTTGATGAGGCGGAGCGAGCTTTACAATTAGCAAGATTACGTTTCCAGGCTGGTGTTGGTACTCAAACTGATGTCATTAACTCAGAAAATGACCTGACCCGCGCTGAAGGAAATCAAGTTCAGGCGATTCTTAACTACAATCGTGCTTTGGCGAGTCTTCAACGTTCAGTAACGCTGCGAGGATTACAAAGAAGGTAGCAGGGGGTAGGGGATGCAGGGGGCAGGGAGCAGGGGAGGCAGGGGAAGTGAGTATGTAAGTGACTTTTTTACTAGTAACTACTCACTAGCCACTACTCACTTACAACCCAATGCCTGATGCCCCAAACCGCTCCTAAATCAACTTGACAGCACGTAAGCCAAATAGCAAGCCGATTGCCAAGCCGATAAACGCACCTATGAACAGAACGAAAAGAATAGCGCCCAACATTTATTTTTCTCCATTTTTATTGATCATTCTCTATTGAACCATTAGATTCTGGATAAGGGAATTGGCAGGGTGGTGTAATGGAGTAAGAATATAGAGCAGATGTCAGGTAGTGCAGGGATTTATGACCTATGGCTTCAACGATTACAGTTAGTTTACCGCAGCAATCTTACGAAATAGCGATCGCACCCGGCAGTTTGAGCTTACTGGGTGGACATTTAGCTAAATTGAACTTGGGAAAAAAGATTCTGGTGGTGTCAAACCCAACGGTATTTCCCCTTTATGGTGAAAGTGCGATCGCGTCACTCCAAGAAGCTGGTTTTGATGTCTTTACCTGCATCCTCCCTGATGGTGAACGTTATAAAAATTTGGAGGTTTTGCAAAAAATATATGATGTTTGTTTGCAAAATCGCCTAGAACGCTCCTCCACAATGGTGGCTTTGGGTGGAGGTGTAATTGGTGATATGACTGGCTTTGCTGCTGCTACCTGGCTTCGAGGAATCAATTTTGTTCAGGTTCCCACGACACTTTTAGCCATGGTGGATTCTTCCATCGGTGGGAAAACGGGTGTGAATCATCCCCAAGGGAAAAACCTGATTGGCGCATTCTACCAACCTCAATTTGTGCTAATTGACCCGGATGTGTTGAAGACTTTGCCTGTAAGGGAATTTCGAGCCGGGATGGCAGAAGTAATTAAATATGGGGTAATTTGGGATAGGGATTTTTTTGCTCAGATGGAAGCTAGCTCCCATTTAGATGCGATGGATAATATTAGTCCAGAGTTGATGGAACTCATATTAAAGCGTTCTTGTCAAGCTAAAGCTGATGTAGTTAGTCAGGATGAAAAAGAGTCGGGAATCCGGGCAATTCTCAATTATGGACATACCATCGGACATGCAGTGGAAAGCTTGACAGGTTACACCGAAGTGGTTCACGGTGAAGGTGTGGGGATTGGGATGGTAGCAGCGGGGAAGATTGCGGCTGAATTGGGAATGTGGACACAAGCAGAGGTAGAAAGGCAAGATAGTTTGATTGTCAAAGCTGGCTTACCCAGAAAATTACCCCCAGGTTTGGACATTAGTCAAATAGTTGAAGCGCTGCAAATCGATAAAAAAGTTAAAGCGGGAAAAGTCAGGTTTATTTTACCGACTCAAATCGGGAATGTCACAATTACTGATGAAGTGCCAGCAGATATTATTCTTCGAGTTTTAGCTGAAATGGGAAATTAGGAACTATCGAAATTATGATGATTCCTCCCGGATATCTCTAAAGAACCAGCGGAAAAATAAATAGTAGATGCACCCTGATTAAATTATTGACCCCAGTTACTTGTCGCTGGGGTCTTTTATTAGCTATTTTTACTCAATTTGCAATAAATTAGCTGTTTTTTCCTGATATATCTGGAACTGCCTTGGATAAGTAAATGGTAGATGCACCCTGATTAAATTTTAACCTCAGTCGATTTATTGGCTGAGGTTCTTTATTTTTTAACCAAACTTGGGGAATTCCCCACGGCTCTATAGCCTGGGGATGGATAGCAACAGATGCTCCATCCAGCATCTAAAATATTTGATTTGATCTGATTGTAGAAAAATGGTAAGATCACAGTGGTTGAGACCCACCCATAAGACTAAGAGGCTACGGTACTCGACTAAGATTGGGGAAGAGACATAAACCCAGCTGGTCAGCTGTTTCTGTAATTCCAAGGTAAGTCTGCCGACAAAATAATCAAACAATCTCAGGAAGTGGGATTGCTGCCTGTGGACGCGGTGTAAGACCAAAAGCTAGACGGCTGGTGGAGGCAATTGCGAATGAGACGGGAAACTCCGTAGACGAATAAAACCGTCCTTGTGCTAGTTGAAATTGGAAGCCCCATTTTCAGCCAAAGGCAAGATGGGGTACTTCACAAGGAAACAGGGAACAGGGAATGAGTAATAAGTAATAAGTAATGAGTTTGAAAGTATTTTATAAATTAAACCAAATAAATTGAATCTTCCGGATTGTAGCGCGATCGCATCGGATAACAAGTGTAGATGCACCCTAATTCATCGTAGTCCCTGGTTCCCAAGACCGGGGATTTTTTTAATCAGTTATCAGGTGTATTAATTTTTACTGTTCCCTGTTCCCTGTTCCCTGATTTAATTGGGGACAAATACAGCTATAGCTTTGGGAATAACGCGGAAATGTGCGGGTGTATAGGTTGTAATTTCGCCGTCTGTGTTGATGGGACGGGGCTTGCGGGTGTATACTTCAAATTCTTGACCTTCTAAAGCGCGGACATTTCGCCAATGGATATGTTTACCATCTCGCATTGCTGGTAGTAAGGGGATAATTTGCCACCAGTGTTTCATCTCTAAACTATATAAATCAAGCCTTTGGTCGTCTATATTGGCATCAAATACTACCGCCATTCCGCCTCCGTAATATCGACCATTGCCCACGGCAATTTGGACAGTTTTCACAGAAATGGTTCTACCTTGAAGAATAATATCAGCGCTGAAGGGTCGAGATTCCCAAATAACTTTGAGTGCGGTAGCTGCATAGGCAAGAACACCCCAACGACGTTTAGCTTGTTTGGTTAATCGCTGGGTAATTTTGACGCTTAGTCCTAAACTTGCGACATTGAAAAAGTGTTTACCATTAACCCAACCTAGATCAATGTAGCGGATTTTTCCGGATGCGATCGCATTACAAGCTGCGGGTAAGGAATTTGGTATATTCAAAGTCCTAGCTAAATCGTTTGCGGTTCCTAATGGCAAGACTCCTAGGGGTAATTTAGTTTCTAGTAAACCTTCGATAGCTGCATTTAGGGTACCATCTCCCCCACCGACAATTACCAAATCAACTCGATGCTTATATTGGTGAATCATCTCCGTCATGTGGTGGGGTTCATCGGTAGATTCGATAAATAACTCCAAACCTAGATTTTGCAGATATGCAACAACTTCATCACTGCGTTGTTTACCTTGACGGGAATGATGATTAATTAGAAGCAATGCCCGCTCATTCATAACTTACCATTTTGCTTGCTTGGATATCAGGCGTATTCCCCGATTCTATCTTGTTTTGACATTGACTCCGTTGCTGCTCAAAATGGAGTTTCTACTTGTAAACATAGATTTTCCCCAGATTGAGGATGTCCAAAACACAATTCTTTGGCGTGGAGATGTAAACGCCTACCATCATCACATCCGTACAATGAATCACCTAAAATCGGTATATTTAATCCTGCTTTATCGGCAGCATGAACCCGTAACTGATGAGTGCGTCCTGTTAACGGGTAAAAATTAATGCGAGTATAGTTTCCTTCCCGCTTTATAACTTCAAAATTAGTTACACTGGGTTTACCATATTCCCAGTTAACCTGTTGATAGGGACGATTTTCTGGATTTCCCCATAGTGGCAACTCCACCGTACCTCTATCACTACTTAGCAAACCAGAAAGTAAAGCCTCATAAACCTTCTTTACTTTTCTACCTTGAAATTGCCCACTTAGTTGACGATGGGTTTGGGTATCCTTTGCCAGTAACAAAATACCAGAAGTTTCCCCATCCAAACGGTGTACACTAGCAATCTTATTCCCATCCGGCAATACATTCTGCAAACGACTCACCACACTATCTTGAGTATCGTAATATCTTCCCGGAACTGATAACAAACCAGCAGGTTTATTCACCACCATCAACCATTCATCCTCATAAATCACCGAAATCTCAGCAATTTCAAGTTTCCTGACTTGTAAGTGAGTAGGGAGTAGTGAGTAGGGAGTAGTAGAAAAATCCCTTACATTTTTGACGGGGGAAAAAATTTGTTCATCGTGACTGCCTTCTGCCTCCTGACTTCTGCCTTCATTTAACCCCGACAGTAAAAACCCCATCATGGGTTGGCAACGTTCGACACAAGCACCATAAAATTCACCCGATACCTTCCCAGTAAAAGTTCCAGCACCCCACCAAAATTCAGCCATAGCCAAAGGCTTAAAACCGTTACTAGCAGCATAATTTAGTAACTTAGGAGCGCAACAGTCTCCAGTTCCCGTCGGCAACCCATGGGGCATAAACTTCTGTAAAGATTGAGACATTCCATAAAAATTCATCACTGAATAAGCCGCGTGCATCTTAACTTGAAGCTGACGAGAAAGTTGCCGACGTTGGCTTTTTAACTCCTGAATTCGTGCATCTGCTGCCTTAATCACCAACTCCAAAGGTTCTAAAACACCTCTAATTTTCCGTTTCAGCAACCTTCTTTCAGTTCCATCCTTACGACTTTCATAATCCAACCGAGTCAAAACAGTGATATCCTCAGCAAAAGCCTGTCTTTCTTGACTTCGTTGAGACTTGCGATCGCTATGAACAACAGACATCTGTTGTAACGTTACTTCCCATTCCCGTGCCAAATTTTCATACTCTAAACGTTCCGGCAACTCCCGAAGACGAATCAACTCCTGCTTAATGGCATCCAACATCACCAAAGTTTCCGTCTCATCCACCACCACCGACTCACGTCCCGGAATCGGAGGTACCCAACCCTCCACCAGATTACAACCATTTAGCAACCCAGAAAAAGCCTTCAACACCCTCTGTTCCCCACTTGGCAACTCAACCAACAAAACACCAAACATCTTTCCCTTTTGAGCATACCCCTCATCAACCGCCAAATCAGCCATCAAACCCCGTGCAACAGACTCCACCAAAGCAGTGCGGGGCAACCTCAACAACACCCCCGTCTGTGGACAAACACCTTCATAATAGTAACCCGGCAACAAATCCGGAACTGCAAACCCCTCACCCACAAAATCCGTAACCCGATGTAAAACCATCAACCTCCTCCCCTCTTCCTCTCCTCCTCTCTTCCTCCTCTGCGAAACTTTGCGCTTTCCTCCGCGTGCTTTGCGTTAAAACTCTTAATCATCATAAAACTCCATACATATCAACCAGGTATGACTATAGTAAATCCCTATGATAAAAACGTTACAAAATTTAGTATGATGACAGCATCAAACAAATAAGTATTTCTTCCTATTGACTATGATGGCGGATCAATTTCCTTGGCTGACCGCGATAATTCTACTACCATTAGTAGGCGCTTTTTTGATTCCTTTACTACCCGATAAAGATGGTAAATATGTGCGCTGGTATGCACTAGGTGTAGGCATCGCCGACTTTATCTTAATGTGCCTTGCATTCTGGCTCAACTACGACCCCAATAGTACAACCTTTCAAATGGCGGAAAGCTACAGTTGGCTTCCCCAAATAGGTTTAAGTTGGTCAGTTTCCGTTGATGGGCTATCATTTCCCCTAGTATTACTAGCAGGATTCGTCACCACATTAGCCATTTTTTCTGCATGGCAAGTTGACAGAAGACCAAAACTATTTTATTCATTAATGTTGGTACTTTACGCTGCCCAAATAGGCGTATTCGTTGCCCAAGACTTGCTATTATTCTTTATTATGTGGGAAGTCGAACTGATTCCCGTTTATCTACTGATTTGCATTTGGGGTGGACAAAAACGCCGCTATGCAGCCACAAAATTTTTAATATATACCGCTGCTGCTTCTATATTTATTATCGTCGCTGCGATCGCTATGGCGCTGTATGGAGGTAATGACGTTACTTTCGATATTGTTGCCCTTAAACTCAAAGATTATCCCCTCGGTTTAGAACTATTCCTCTACGCCGGATTACTCATTGCATTTGGTGTTAAATTAGCAGTCTTCCCCCTACACACCTGGCTTCCAGATGCTCATGGTGAAGCTTCTTCACCAGTATCAATGATTTTGGCTGGTGTCCTCCTAAAAATGGGTGGATATGGAATCATTCGCCTCAATTTAGAAATGCTGCCCAATGCACATATCTACTTTGCCCCAGTTTTAGCGATTCTTGGTGTTGTTAATATTATCTACGGCGCTTTAAACTCCTTTGCTCAAAACAACATGAAGCGTCGTTTAGCATACTCATCCATATCTCACATGGGATTCGTCCTGTTGGGTATTGCTTCTTTTACCGACTTAGGCATCAACGGGGCAATGTTACAAATGATATCCCATGGTTTGATTGCTTCAGTTCTATTCTTCCTTGCTGGTATTACTTACGACCGTACCCACACAATGATGATGGAGGAAATGGGCGGTGTAGGTCAAGCTATGCCCAAAGTTTTCGCCCTATTTACCATCGGTGCTATGGCATCTTTAGCACTTCCAGGCATGAGTGGTTTTGCGGGTGAGCTTTCAGTATTTCTAGGTATTACCACCAGCGATATTTACAGTTCCACCTTCTGTACAGTCACAATTTTCCTTGCCGCAGTGGGAGTTATTCTTACCCCAATTTACCTTCTCAATCTTCTCAGACAGGTATTTTATGGAAATGGGAAAAGCCTGATTTGTGACATAAATAACACCACATCAACAAATTTGACAGACGAAGAAGTTGCCTGTTTTGGAACAGACTGTCTTTTACCCAGTCAATCCATCTATCGAGATGCTAGTCCCCGCGAAATATTTATCGCTGCTTGTTTCATAGTGTTGATAGTTGGAATTGGTTTATATCCCAAGGCGGCAATGGGAATGTATGATGCGAAAACTGTGGCTATAAATACTCAAGTCCGCCAATCTTACACCCAAATTGCTCAAACCAATCCTCGTGTATACGCTAATGGCTTTTTGAATCCTCAAATTATTGAGTCGGAGATGCCTTCGGTTTTAGGAACTTTGAATCAGTAAGCAGTAAATAGCAGCCCTTTCAACGCGAACTAGTGTACTAGCTTTTCTGTCCAAAATACACGTCCAATTAACCCCCTAAAAATAAGGCTTGTGATAAATCTTCGACAAAACGAATAATTTAATCGGCGGTATATTGATCGTTTTTGATCTGCGGAGATCGTAAATTTGTATGGATAACTAAAAAACTTAATTTTACGGTAACGCAAGAATGAGGGTTTCAGCCGGAAAAATGGTAGTACGTATGAACGCGTTGAAAGGACTGGCAGTAAATAGTTATCAGGTACATTTTTTGTAGGGTGTGTGACACTTAGAGAGATTCTGAATGTAGTAATAAAGCTTTTGGTGTCACTCACCAAACGAGTGTTGTGACAATACAGTAAGTCCTGGTAGTATAATAATCGTTTGTCTCTGAACTAGATCATTGGCGCGTGACACAAGATTGATATTCCTCTTTGAAATGAGAATCTTTCGTGTCACACACCCTACAAGTTTATTTCAGGTTTTCAGAAAAGAAACTCATTGTCAATTGCCATGCTTCCTTTGCCGCAGGAGCGACATAGCTATCACGACGATCACTAAAAAAGCCATGTCCTGCTGCGGGGAAAACTGTTAGGGTGTAACGTTTTTTGGCAGACGACAGTGCTGTGGCAATTCTGCCATGTTCATCAGGGGGAATTAAGTTATCCTCAGCACCATATATCAACATAATTGGTGCTTTCATCCCAGCGACTTGATCTAAAAGTGATTTACGTCCTAATTGATCTTTCGGGTTATCGATTCCCCCACCATAAAAAGCAACTGCACCTTTAAATTTATCAGCGTGAACTGCATTCGCTAAAAATGTATAGCGTCCACCCATGCAAAAACCCATCACACCAACTTTATTAGCTGTAACCTCTTTACGTTTAGCTAAAAATTCTAATCCCTTACCAACTTCAGACATAACTGTGTCATCATTGAGGGTTTTTAATTTAGCGATCGCATTTTGAATATCTGTATAGTTATAGGTAGCACCATGATAAAAGTCTGGGGCAAGCGCTGCATACCCTGCCCTTGCCAAGCGATCGCATACTTCTTTAATATAGCTATTTAAGCCGAAGGCTTCCATAAATACCATCACCGCAGGGGCTGACTTTTTACCTTGGGGATAGACGTAATATCCTTCTAATCCCTCAGCTAAAGTAACAGTTTTGCCTTTTACAGCTTGTGCCGCTATAGTTTTATCCGTTCCAAATTTAGCAATGAGTGACGTTGAAGCAACAGCAGCAGATGTAATTAATAAGTCTCGTCTTTTCATCAATTCTTCAAGGGACAATAGTCAAAGTAGCTCTGTAATTATATATCCCTGGCGGTAAGTCTTGAGGAGCTTTCACTAAAGTCTGTAGTTGTAAGTCTACTTTACCTGCGGGTATAGTTGTAAAGTTTTTGCCACTGGTATCACTACTATCTTGCTCAAATTTCAATAAGCTTGTATGAACTGTTCCACGGGGTTCAGGGTGAGAACCAGATACAAATTCCGGAGGAGAAACTATAATATTGCTTGGTTGGGTGGAATCAAAATGCAGAGTTGTAGATCTTTGTCCTTGAGGTGACTTAATGATTTTCAAACTCGAAAGTAACTCAGAATTAGGTGTTGGTGAAATCCTAACAGATGTTCTTTCTGGAACCACTCCACTAAAATGAATTTGAACCTCAGTGCTTTCTGCCCAAGTAGCTGGGGTTACTATCAGTATATTTGTCAGTATTAAACCAGAAGTGATGGCAAAACGCTGAAGCATAAGTAATTTCTCTAATATATAAGCTATCCTCCGAGGATACATTCTGGGTAAATACTCTTACAACCGCGAAAACGCCAGAGAAAAAAGCCAGAATAGGAGTTTTTGAACACCTAATTTGGTTAAACTTAAAGTCAGTATCTATTACTTATTCAGTATATACTTAATCAATAATTACTTATTAAACAAGCTTTTAGATTCAAATCTATAAATTTCTTTTTTAGTATAATTTATTGTTTATTTATACTATTATGCTGAAAACTTTAGTTGAACATCCACGCAAAAAAAGTGAGACATACTTTTGTATATATGTCTCACTTAAGCGTCTGAAGGCAATTAAACTTAATAATCCTAAATTTCCTGGTTAACCACCAGCAACAGCAGGAACAATACTCACTTCATCCCCATCTTTGAGGGGGGTAGATGTTCCATCCAAGAAACGAATATCTTCGCTATTTACATATAAATTCAAAAATCTGCGGGGTTTCCCGGCTTCATCACACAAACGCGCTTTAATACCAGGACAAACATCCTCTAAGGAATTGATCATCTCATCGATGTTAGTACCACTACATTCAAGGGTAGCTTGGTTGTTGGTGAATTTTTGCAGCGCAGTGGGGACTAAAACTTTTATCGTCATAAATTTAGAAAGTTGTGGAGGATGATGGTTGAAGATTTTGGACTATATCTTAGTAAATCCAAAATCTGGAGGTGCTGTCAATTAAACCAAGACTTGCTGCCATTCTAAGCGATCCAAAGTACGCGATCGCTCAAGCGCACTTTCAAAGCTATCGAGTTTTGCATCAATTGTGAAGGGTTCACCAATGTAACCTTGAACAGCTTCTTGGGTTTTCAAACCATTACCAGTAATGTAAACCACGGTAGTTTCATCTGGATCGATTTTTCCAGCTTCCACCAACTTCTTCAATACAGCAACGGTGGTTCCACCTGCGGTTTCCGTAAATATGCCTTCGGTTTCAGCCAGTAACTTGATGGCTTCGATGATTTCGGCATCAGTTACTGATTCAATATTACCACCTGTCTTCTGTGCCAGTTCCACCGCGTATACACCATCTGCGGGGTTGCCAATAGCGAGGGATTTAGCGATTGTGTTGGGTTTAACTGGTTTTATGAAGTCTCTTCCTTCTTTGAAAGCTTCAGCGATGGGTGAACAACCTTCTGCTTGAGCACCACTGAAACGGACTTTTTTATCTTCGACTAAACCAACTTCGACAAATTCTTGGAAGCCTTTGTAGATCTTAGTAAACAACGAGCCAGAAGCCAAAGGTGCAACAACGTGGTCTGGGAGTTTCCATCCCAGTTGTTCGGCAACTTCAAAGCCTAATGTTTTGGAACCTTCAGAATAATAGGGGCGAAGATTAATATTGACAAATCCCCAACCATGTGTGTTAGCTACTTCTGAACACAGGCGGTTAACTTGGTCGTAATTACCTTTTACAGCCATCAAAGTTGGACTATAAACAAGACTACCTAAGACTTTACCAGCTTCTAAATCAGAAGGGATGAATACACAACAATCCAATCCGGCGTAGGCAGCGATCGCAGCTGTAGAATTAGCTAGGTTTCCTGTACTTGCACAGGATACAGTTGTAAAGCCTAGTTCCCGCGCTCGACTCAAAGCCACAGATACCACCCGATCCTTAAAGCTGAGGGTAGGCATGTTTACAGCATCGTTTTTGATGTAGAGATTTTTTAGACCTAAACGACGTGCCAAGCGATTAGATTTAACTAATGGAGTCATCCCCGTACCCACATCTATATAGTTGTCGGTAGCAACTGGGAGAAAATCACGATAGCGCCAAATTGAGTTGGGACCAGCTTGAATACTTTCGCGGGTTACAGAAAGGCGCAAATTACTATAGTCATACTTTACTTCCAAAGGACCAAAGCAAAGCTCACACACATGTAGTGCTTTGGGTTCATATTCAGCACCACACTCCTTACACTTCAACGCTTTGAAGTTACCAGTATTTACGTGAGCCTGTTTTGCTATCGCTTGAGTCATAAAAGTCGCCTTCCCTGTACTTCCATCAATCGTGAAACGATGCTATCACGAGTAAAAATACTAGTCAAACATACCCGACTATTTTTGTCGGGTATATCTGATTCCTGTTTTCTATAGCGATTATCAATTGAGTTAAATAAAAAGCCAGCAGGAACTAGGCAGTTTAAATCAAAAAAATGTCAGCAGACATACAAGTATCTTTTATTACTATCTACTACTCACTCATCGTAGAGACATAGCTTGCTTTTTTGGGATTGGTATAACTTTCCCCATATTTTTTGTAATCAACAAAAAACCAGCCAATCTAAAAGATTTGGCTGGAATGAGGATTCAAGGAACATTTAAAACTTACTATTTTCTGCTGAACCGAGATTTAAAAACTGAACTATCAGACTTGTTTATAACTACTTCATATATGCTTGAGCTCTAGCTTTAACTTTATCTAATATTCCTTCTACACCGCTATTTTGAGACTCTTTTAAAGAAGCCAGAATTTGGTTCTCTCGTTCTTGATCTTCTGGAGTACGGGGTCTATCAAAAAATAGACCACCAGAAATTCTTTCTAGTTCATTAACAGATAATTCAATCATTTCATTGTTAGTTTCGTTAATCATAATTAGCTCCGAATTAGTTGTATTAGTTAGTTAATTTGGGGTGCGGTGAGTAATCACCGCGTTGACTTATAAAATTAGAATGAGAATACTGATTTTCCAGCGCTGGAATCAACTTTTTCTTGAGCAATTTGAGTTAAAGATTGGCTTCCACCAGAACCATTAACTAAAACTGAGTTAATTACGTTCTTTTCAGCGAAGAAGTTAGCAAATTCATTTAAACTTGCTCCACCACCTGCAACTGTATCTAGTTCGTCAGTGGAAAGTTCGATTGCTTCGTTGTTGATTTCGTGTGACATGATTTTGACTCCGTTAATTGTTTGTATTAGTTAGTTAATTTGTGGTGCGGTGAATAGTCACCGCTTTGACTTATAAAATTAGAATGAGAATACTGATTTTCCAGCGCTGGAATCAACTTTTTCTTGTACAACTTGAGTTAAAGATTGGCTTCCACCAGGACCATTAACTAAAGCTGAGTTAATTACGTTTTTTTCAGCGAAGAAGTTAGCAAATTCAACTAAACTTGCTCCACCACCTGCAACTACATCTAATTCGTCAGCGGAAAGTTCGATTGCTTCGTTTTTGATTTCGTGTGACATGATTTTGACTCCGTTAATTGTTTGTATTAGTTAATTTGGGTTGCGGTGAATAGTCACCGCGATTAGTAATAATTCAGCTTATTTAGAAAACACGTAGTTGTTTTTCAGCTTCAGATAAGATATCAAAGTCAGATACCTGGCTCAAAGACTGGACTCCATTAGGACCAACGTTTAAAATTGAATTGATACCAGTTGCCTGAAAGTTGAAAAGAGCTTTTTCATCTAAACTTGCTGCACCACCTGCGACTACATCTAATTCGTCAGCGGAAAGTTCGATTGCTTCGTTGTTGATTTCGTGTGACATGATTTTGACTCCGTTAATTGTTTGTATTAGTTAGTTAATTTGGGTTGCGGTGAATAGTCACCGCTTTGATTTATAAAATTAGAATGAGAATACTGATTTTCCAGCGCTGGAATTAACTTTTTCTTGAGCAATTTGAGTTAAAGATTGGCTTCCACCAGAACCATTAACTAAAACTGAGTTAATTACGTTCTTTTCAGCGAAGAAGTTAGCAAATTCATCTAAACTTGCTGCACCACCTGCGACTACATCTAATTCGTCAGCGGAAAGTTCGATTGCTTCGTTGTTGATTTCGTGTGACATGATTTTGACTCCGTTAATTGTTTGTATTAGTTAGTTAATTTGGGTTGCGGTGAATAGTCACCGCTTTGATTTATAAAATTAGAATGAGAATACTGATTTTCCAGCGCTGGAATTAACTTTTTCTTGAGCAATTTGAGTTAAAGATTGGCTTCCACCAGAACCATTAACTAAAACTGAGTTAATTACGTTCTTTTCAGCGAAGAAGTTAGCAAATTCATTTAAACTTGCTCCACCACCTGCAACTGTATCTAATTCATCAGCAGAAAGTTCGATTGCTTCGTTTTTGATTTCGTGTGACATGATTTTGACTCCGTTAATTGTTTGTATTAGTTAGTTAATTTGGTTTGCGGTGAATAGTCACCGCTTTGATTTATAAAATTAGAATGAGAATACTGATTTTCCAGCGCTGGAATCAACTTTTTCTTGTACAACTTGAGTTAAAGATTGGCTTCCACCAGGACCATTAACTAAAGCTGAGTTAATTACGTTTTTTTCAGCGAAGAAGTTAGCAAATTCAACTAAACTTGCTCCACCACCTGCAACTACATCTAATTCGTCAGCGGAAAGTTCGATTGCTTCGTTTTTGATTTCGTGTGACATGATTTTGACTCCGTTAATTGTTTGTATTAGTTAGTTAATTTGGTTTGCGGTGAATAGTCACCGCTTTGATTTATAAAATTAGAATGAGAATACTGATTTTCCAGCGCTGGAATCAACTTTTTCTTGAGCAATTTGAGTTAAAGATTGGCTTCCACCAGAACCATTAACTAAAGCTGAGTTAATTACGTTTTTTTCAGCGAAGAAGTTAGCAAATTCATCTAAACTTGCTCCACCACCTGCAACTGTATCTAGTTCGTCAGTGGAAAGTTCGATTGCTTCGTTGTTGATTTCGTGTGACATGATTTTGACTCCGTTAATTAGTTGTGTGTGTTTTGATTGTGTTTTGCGGTTTTCACCGCCATGATTACACTTAGGGAGAGGTTTTTGGTTTCATGCAGTTTTTTTGGGGTAGAACCAAATTTTGTGTCATAAAAATGTCTGTAATCCTTATCCAGACAGGAAAAAACTTTTCAAGATTAATAAAATTCTGAAAAAATACCCCCCTGTAGTTATTCCGATACTTTAGAGAAACTACAAGGGGGTGAATTAAGTCACATTTATAGAGAAGTTGTCTAAAACTTTTGTACTAGCGATGTTTTAGGCTGTTCGAGGTTTTCGGATTTGGAGGAAAATAGCGATCGCTAAAACAATCCCACAACCTAATGACGTTGTTTTCAAGGTGGAATAGGTTGAATGTTTAATAGCAACCGCAACAATTGCCCAAATAATCACACCTGGGTAAGCTATATCTTGACGACGTAATGCCACAGCACATCCTAACCCAGTGGCTACAATTACCATAATTACAGCCCAAAGTTCCCCAGATATACCCCAACCATCCCAATTTTGTGAATACAATGCACAGGCTACATTCACGATACTAGCAACGCTAATCCATCCCAAATATATGCTAATTGGCAGATGTACACACCATTTTCTGACACGAGACACAGGGGTGATAGCAATTCCCAAACGTAAATAAGCTGTAATTAAAGATAAGACAATTACCAGCATTGCCAAAACTGAAGGGATAAATAAACGGGACAGAAACAAATATACCCACACGCATTGAGCAACACTTGCCAGTACAATCGGGTATCCAGCTTGCCGCAGATTCCCATCTTCCCTTTGGGCTGGTAATATTTGATAGATTCCCAAACCAAATAAACCCAGGTAAATTAATCCCCAAATTGCAAATGCATAGTTTGCCGGAATAATCAAGACATCTCGAAAAACCGTATTGGAAATTTCCCCGATACTCTGTCCACCAAAGGGGAAAATATTCGAGATAGCATTAATGCCAAAAGCAGCAATAATCGCAGCGATGGTAATAATTTGGCGGAGGAAATCTTGGTGATTTTTGGAGGTTGATTCCTGCATGGCAGTACCCTATGAAGTGATAGCCAATAACTATAAAATTGAACTGAATTGAAATCTGTTTTGGCTTAACCCCATTCTCCCTTAATTTTTTCTCAACGTGGTTGAGAGTTTAAAGCTTGTATTTGCTGCAACATTTGCTGAGATTTTTGCGACCATTCTGGGTTATTCTGTGATGCGTATAAATTGCGAGCATGTTCAAAAACTTGTGCAGCGTCAGAGTTGCGATTCATCTGCATAAACGTTAAGCCAGCACCATAATAGGCATTTGGATAATTAGGATTGGATTCAGCCGATTTTCTAAAAGCGTCCAAAGCATCAGGAAATTTGCGTTGCTGAAATAGCACCATTCCCAAATTATAATGTGCCTCGGTATATCGGGGATTTATCTTAGCGGCTTTGCGGAAAGAATCCTTTGCTTTATCCAGCTTATCTTGCTGGAGATAACAGATCCCCATGTGGTAGGCTGATTCGGGAGCATTTTTACTAAACTCCTGTGCTTTCTTGAATGATTCAATTGCGCGATCGCATTGTCGTTGTTGTTGCTGCAATAACCCCAAATTATAATGAGCAATTCCCAATTTTGGTTCAATCTCAATTGCCCGCTGTAAATAGTCATTTGCTAATTGCCAATTATTTCCCTCCAGTAATGCACCCCCCAAATTGGCATAAGCTAAAGAAAACCTAGGATTCTCCTGAGTTGCACGGTAAAATGCGTTAGCTGCTGGTTGTAATTGCCCAGCTTGTCGCAAAGCTAATCCCAAATTATAGTGTGCAGCTGCCAATCTCGAATCTAATTC
Source organism: Calothrix sp. PCC 6303 (assembly GCF_000317435.1). Classification (NCBI taxonomy): domain Bacteria; kingdom Bacillati; phylum Cyanobacteriota; class Cyanophyceae; order Nostocales; family Calotrichaceae; genus Calothrix; species Calothrix sp. PCC 6303. The sequence goes on along the minus strand of NC_019751.1, from coordinate 2,220,889 downwards.
GGTGGCTTTCTCAAAAGCATTTATTGCTTCTTGTAACCTTCCAGCTTGAATTAACTGCAAACCCTCATTTAAGAAGTCTGTAGCTGTTTTTCCAATATACCCTTGAGCAATAATATCTACAGATGGGGGAGTTACAGAAATAGCTGGAGTGGAAGCCGAAACAAATACCATTGTCATCAGCAGTAAACTGATTAGTTTTAACACTTGTTGTCTACTGTAAGAAACTTTCTCCCGACTATTAGCCTTCAGCTTTTTCCGGCTTCTATAAAAATTTATCCACATAATTCTTAATCTTGGCTATCTTCAAATAGTTGTTCAATCTTATGACTAATGAATAATCAATTTGAATGCTGAGATTGATAAAACTTAAAACTTAGTTACAGCAGATTTTAACTTCGTTAGGTACAAAAATACCCCACCCGCGCTATCGCGCACCATCCCCCTGCCAAGGGGGAGGGTTGAGGAGGGGTGTACTAGTTGCAAAAAGCTGTATTTTCTTTAACAAGACAAACTGATTGAGCTAAATATTACACCAAAATATCCAAATCTTCTCAATTTTATTTCTGATATTCACCAGAGCAAACATGGTGAGTAGATGGTTACAAATTTCAGGAGGCAGTGGGAAAGGGGTCATCCAAGTCCCAAAACCTGCCTTGTCGAATCCCTCCCCCCTCGTACACCGTAGCTATTTAAGACTGGCAATACTTTTATCAGCATTGCCACGTTCTCGCTCGATTTGTCTGACTAAACCTGATGGTAGCTGTGTTTTTTTGGCTAAAGCTTTGTCAAAGTTGCTTACTGCTTCGCGCATCTGTTGACTGCTTTTTTCTTTATTGGCTTGAGCGCGGAGAATTTGAGCTTTGAGATAGTATACTTCTGGGTTATTAGTTGTCACCTTCAGAGCGCGGTTAGCATATTCTAGAGCTTTGGGATATTGCTTCAAATCTCGATATGCGATCGCTATTCCTCTATCAACTAGATATTGGGGACTTGCATTTTTTTCTAAGCGCTCAATTGCTTGGGTAGGATTCGCAAATGGTAAATTTACAGCTAGCATCAAATCCATATAACCTTTAATTAGGTTCAATTCCGAATCTTGGGGGGAAACTGCTTCCGCTTTGTCTAAATTTTCATATACTTGTCTTAGCTTACTCATCGCTTGGGGAGCACCGTTAACGGTTCCTTCCCGACTCAGAATTACAGCACCCGATAAAAAGTGACCAACCGCAGCATACAGATGTCCCCGTAATGTATCGGTAGGAATCAATTTTTCGGCTGTTTCCAGAGTTTTTTGACTATAGGTTTCCAACATAGCAAAATCCTTGTTACTGTAAGCCAAGGAGGCTCGCATTGCATAGGCTAGTGGTTCATCAGGTTCAGAAGTCAGTGCTTTTTGAAGATAACTATCAGCAGCTTGGTAGTTTCCTTCTTGGAAAATAGCCTTAAACGCAGCTTCGGTGTTGTCACCAATATTGCGGGTTTCTTTCGTCCGGAAAGGGTCAGCCCCAACAGTAGGACTAACTTGGAGGGTAACGGCTAAAACACTGCAAAACAAAGCTGCTGCAAGTCTATTGATGTTAATTGGCATGATCTTTGATTGTGGGAATACAAACTTATTCTTCATAGCTGACCTCAGAATAATCACTATGGTGATAGTCTTTAATATTACTTATAATTTTAGAATACGAATATAATAATATGTGTTTTTTTGCTAGTAGTTATTTTTGCCTCACTCCCCAAATGGCTATTAGCATTTAGTGGTTAGCTTTTGGCTAGGAGCTAATAGTTAACAACCTTGAGTATAACTTCTCAGTTTTTTGCGGAACTTTATAGTTATTTACGGTGTACTTAATTAATAAGTAAGTTGCGGACTTTTTGGTAATCTGAACAAATGCTCTATCTCAGAAATTTAACTTATCATCCGACTGCCTGCCCAAATGCGATTCTCAAATCCGTCAACCTCGATTTGGCACCTCAACAATTGGGTTTGATTATTGGACCAAGTGGTTCCGGCAAAAGCACAATGCTGGAAATACTTTCAGGATTGGCTGCACCTTCCTCTGGGGGGATGTTTTGGCGGGAACAGGAACTAGTTGCCGAGCAGATGCAGCAACTAGCTGGATTGGTGTTTCAGTTTCCTGAAAGGCATTTTTGCGGTGGTACGATTTTAGAAGAATTGCGTTTAGGGCATCCGGAGATAGGAAGCGATCGCATATCGGAAGCGTTAGCCGAAGTTGGGTTAGATCATTTATCTTTAAGTGCCTCTCCCCATGACCTCAGCGGGGGACAGCAACGGCGTTTAGCCCTGGCAGTCCAATTAATTCGTCAGCCCCATTTGTTACTTTTGGATGAGCCTACAGCCGGCTTAGACTGGTCAATCCGGCAGCAATTGGTGCGTTTATTGGCAAAACTTAAACAGAATTGGACATTATTAATTGTCACCCATGATGCCGGAGACTTGTTAGCGATCGCTGATCGTTGTTGGAGTATTCAAAATGGTCATCTAGAATCTATTGATCCGACAACGCTGCAAGAAAGAACGAAAGAACCTCAACCAGCAGCGTAGTGAGGGAAAGACAACTGTATCGGTTATAATGGTTAAGATACAGTTGATTCTTCTTGTTGAGATATCAGTTTTGTAATCATCGATAATTACTTTTGTAGAATACAGTCGCCACAGGGGATTGCGATGCACTTTGCAACCAGTTCGTGGTATTGCACTCACTCTCTTGTACCGCCCACTAGAGCCTACTGATTAATTTATCGTACTCTGCATGAGTGCCAATCCAAAACCATGAAACACCCCCTTCTACCTCAACACTCAAGGCTCGATAATCTAGTCCTACTCGAACTGACCAATACCTTTTCCCAATCTTTTTGAAGTGCAAGGATGGATGAGACGGATCAGCTTTCAGAAGCTTATAACACTCGTCTGCGGTATCCTGAACGCTTTCGGGTAGAGCGTCATAACACTTCCAAAATCTTCGTGTTGCGTAATGCATTCAAATTTCCCGACAATGACCTGCTTTGAATTCAGCGATCGCTTCCTCTGCCAAAGCCTCTAATTTGCCCTCCGCTATGTCTTGCTCTAACTGCTCATCCCAACGCTGGTAATCCACATCAAAAAACCACTGTCTGAGTCGCTGAAACTCATCTGATGGAAGTGTAAGGATAGCTGCTTCAATTTGCTCAAGGGTTGACATATCAGTTTAAAATTCTTTGTTTTTGCTCACATTATAGCTTTGCAGTGAGGATCAATTCTCTATTATGCTTGGTTTCGCAAAGCCTTGATCCAACCTACGGACGAAGCGCGAGGAAGACAGTGGTACGATACCCACTGTCTTTTACTGTTTTAATAACATGGGGAAATTGGTTCCAATTCTGCTAGAACCGAATCTACTGTTTATTCTCCATGTGCAAACTTCTTTCAGGTTTGTTTTCCCCATGATCCTTCGATAAAGGAGCATCATGCAGCCAAATTGTTTGTTGTGCTACAGGAATTTTAATTCCTCCAATATCCAAAGCAATTTTTAATCGACGACGAAACTCCCTAGCTACATCCCATTGTTTCAGGGGTTGGGTTTTGATCCATACCCTTACCATTAAACCGCGATCGCCAAAGTGATCTACTCCCAAAACTTCAGGATTATCTACAATTCGGTATTTCCATGCGGGGTCTTGCTTCATATCAAAAGCGACCTTTTTAATCACTGCTAGAGCTTGATCAATATCTTCTTCATAAGCAATAGGTATACTTAAATCAGCCCGTGACCAACGGCTAGAAAGATTAGCAACAACTTTGATTTCACTATTGGGAATAGTAATTAAACGTCCCTCAGCATCTCGAAGTTGGGTTATACGTAAATTCATATTTTCGACTAACCCCCCGACATTTCCCACCGCAATCACATCACCCAAAGCATACTGGTCTTCCAATACAATTAAAAAACCGTTGATTGCGTCTTTAATCAAACTTTGAGCGGCTAAAGATACAGCAACACCCACCAAACTTGCACCTGCTAGTAAAGGAATCACATTTATTCCCACAGCAGTTAGAGCAACTATTGTACCAACTCCTGTCCAAACAATGGTGACAATACTTTTTGTGACTCCGGAAACTGTAGAAGCCCTTAATTGTAACCTTTCAGCGGTTTCGGGAGTTAATAAACTACTGCTTTTAATGAGAGCAGATGTAAAGCGGTCAATCAAAACATAACTAAAACGTACTCCCACATAGGTTAAAAGTCCTACTATTCCTAATCTTAAAGGAATCTGGGCGACGGCGGGAATGGCTATTTGTAGCCATCGAGTATAGGGCAATAAACCGAGAATAAAGTAACCTCCACTGCCCCAAATTCCGACTTGGGCAAATTGAAAAAGTCTTCGCTTGACTTCTTGGCTATTTTGGTGTTGTTTTTGATGTAGTTCGCTGGTGATGGGTTGTGTTGTTGTGGCGATCGCATTCACCGGATGAGGTTGATTTTCTTTTGAACGTCCTCTGAGGTAACAAATTCCCCAACTAATAAAAATAATACCTGCTCCTGTGGCTAAGGAAATTATCCCTTGACGAACTAAAAAACTGGGTTGTCTTTCTTGCTTGGCTGTTTGGAAACGCTGTTCTAATAAACCTTGGATTTCTTTTTCAAAGCTGTCAGTGTTGAAGTTTTGCGCTCTCATATCTTGCTCAGAGAGAGTTACCAAATACTGACCATTAATATTGATTTCCTTAGAACCATTTACGGTCTTGATTGATACATCAAGTTCGGTTTTTGGGTTCCTGAGATAATTAGTCTGGATTTTCGCCAAACTATTTTGGATGATATCTAAACGATTGGGAAGATTTTCCTTGGTAGAAGTAACTTGAAATAAAGGTTTCCCATCCAAATAAACCCAACCAGTAACGATTTCATTCTCCGAATCATTGACCTTTAGAGGTGATGTTTGTAAGTTGGGAAGGGGAAAAACTATGTTCTGGGCTGTAACTTTTGGCACTATTCCAATAGTGATGGCTTGTGCTAACCCCATTGAAATCACGGTTATTGCCACAGATTTTAAGCGCAATGGATACCTCCCATCTAACTAAAAGACCTTGAACTGCGTCGTTTTTAGGTTTGCAGATCAATCCTGTAATTGTACCTATCTAAAGTAGGGATTTTGCCTAGGTACAGATGATGAAGTAGCACAAGTACATCTGCTCAAGTCGTTAATCGGTTTCCGAAGGTGGGAAAACCAGCCAGATTTAACAAAATGTTTGTTTCTGTTGCGAAATGAGTCACCTAGGATGCAGTGGGGGGTAAACTTAACAATTAGATTAAGATGCCCTATTAAAAAAATCTATGACAACTCCCTCCATACCCTCACTACGCGAACAACAACATCCACTCATCCGCAAACTTGCCAACACCATCGAAGCTGCTTGGCAAAAGCATCTGGATTTGTCCCTGTATGGTTTACCTGAAGAATTGGGGTATGTAGAGGGCAAACTGGAGGGTGAGAAATTAATCATCGAAAACCGCTGCTATCAAACACCACAATTTCGGAAAATTCACCTGGAATTGGCAAGGGTGGGTAACATGTTGGATATTTTGCACTGTGTGATGTTCCCCCGTCCAGAATACGATTTACCAATGTTTGGTTGTGATTTGGTTGGTGGTAGGGGACAAATCAGTGCTGCGATCGCTGATCTTTCTCCGGTAAGCTTAAGACGTTCCCTACCCAAGTCCTATTTATCTCAGTTATCAGCACTAGAACCTGTAAATTTCGCTCAAACCCGCGAATTACCGCAGTGGGGAGATATTTTTTCTGATTATTGTATATTTGTGCGTCCCACGAATTTAGAGGAAGAAACTGCATTCTGCGATCGCGTTGCCAGTTTCTTGGATATACACTGTCAAAATGCCATTAATTCCCAACCTGTAACCCCCGAAGAGATGGCGGAAATAATCGCTGCACAAAAAAATTACTGCACCAAACAACAGCAAAACGACAAAACCCGTCGCGTCTTAGAAAAAGCCTTTGGTTCTGCTTGGGCTGAACACTACATGACTACGGTATTATTTGATTTACCTGAAGAAACCCCGGTAGGTGGATGTTGACAATTGTCGTTATGACAAGGGGGTAGGCAGTAAGAAGTAATGAGTAAGAAGTAATGAGTAAGAAGTAATGAGTAAGAAGTAATGAGTAAGAAGTAATGAGTAAGAAGTAATGAGTAAGAAGTAATGAGTAAGAAGTAATGAGTAAGAAGTAATGAGTAAGAAGTAATGAGTAAGAAGTAATGAGTAAGAAGTAATGAGTAAGAAGTAATGAGTAAGAAGTAATGAGTAAGAAGTAATGAGTAAGAAGTAATGAGTAAGAAGTAATGAGTAAGAAGTAATGAGTAAGAAGTAATGAGTGGCAAAAAAAGATACTTAAACCTCGTCTATCCTGAGAACTGTAGTTTTCCATTAAGACCTTGAGATTGCTTCCTTACGTCGCAATGACGGATGTAAATCGCTCAAAAACTCAGGGTTTCATCATGGACGACTTACTTATACCAATTTGAAAAACAACGCGACAGATAGATATTTGTAGAGACGTAACACTGCTACCTCTCTACCGTTGAACGTATTGCAATCATTATTTGAACTGGTATTAGATAAAGATTCCTTGTTTACTGCTTACTGCTTAGTGTTCCTTGTTCCTTGTTCCTTGTTCCTTGTTCCTTGTTCCTTGTTCCCTGATTTTAAACCAGCCGATAATCACTCAATTTGCCATTTTTCACCTGCACAACTCGACAGTCGCAGCGTCTAACTAGTTGTTCGTCGTGGGTTGTGACAATTACTGTTGTTCCTAATTGGTGTAATTTTTGCAAAATTTGGATTACCTGCCAAGAGTTATCAGGATCGAGATTTCCGGTAGGTTCATCGGCTAAAATTAGTGGAGGTGTAGCTACAATTGCCCTAGCAATACTTACGCGTTGCTGTTCTCCTCCCGAAAGCTGATCAATAAAACAATCATCTTTGGAGTGTAAACCAACTAACTTTAAAGTCGGTTCTAAGCGTCTTTGGATTTCTTTACGGGTGTATCCCCGTGCTTTTAGCACCACAGCAATATTTTCGGCTACAGTTCTTTGGGGAATCAACTTATAGTCTTGGAAAACAATCCCAATTTGTTGCCTTAAATGAGATAAGCGATCGCCTTTCAGTCGGGAGACGTTAAAATCGTTGACAATCACCTCTCCCTGAGTTGCTAACTCTTCACCATAAAGCAATTTCAGTAATGTAGATTTCCCTGAACCACTACTTCCAGTAACAAATAAAAATTCTCCTCTCTTAACCTGTAGATTACTTCCTAAGAGGGCATCACGTCCATTTGCATAGGTTTTTGTCACCTCATGCAACTGCACCATGAGGTTAGTGGACTGTTTTTCGGGGTTGACTTGACGATTCTTTTCAAGAACTGTTTGATTTGGAGTTTTCTGGTTTGTGACAACTGACATTAGCTGAATCTTGGGTTGCAAAGGCTTTATCAACTAAGAATTCCCAAGCTGTCCACGAAAGTATCACACTTTGACAACAAATTGATGAATTTACTGAGTTTTTGATGATTTTGTTTGATTATTTCCCTTTCCCTAGTCGCTGAAACTCATCCACACTTAGGGATACTATCAGTTTTTCGGCTGCAACTTCCACTAGCCAATTCCCGCTAATTTTTCCATCATTTAATATTTCCTCCGCAACAACCATACCAATTTTCCCGGCAGCATACTCAGGAACTAAGATTAAAACCTGTTCTCCCACTCGTGGAGTTTCTGGAGTATTCAAACAACTCTCCTCAACCGAAATTCATCAAAATTAACCAATAAAAATTATTTTACTAGTTTCATAACCTTGCCTTAATGTTGAGTTTAGCGCTAAATTCACCGATGAAATCTAATTTCGACAGACTTTTTCACAATCTTCTTGAAAACTATTTGGGGAGTAAAGCACCCCAAATGTTTCCGTTTCTTAAAATCTAAGTCTAATTGAATTACCTGCCCTTAACCAACGCATTACTACCTCCACATCCTGGTGTGACATCAGTATCTAAAGTCACACAGTAAGTGCTTTTGAATCCAAGCAAATCTACTCAGTTTGCCGTCGCAAGCGATCGCAATAACGATAAACTGGCGATATTCCAAATAAATGCCAACGGTAGCACCAAGGGCAACTATTTAAACTTGTTGACAAAGGAAATGGTAGAATTGGCGCAGAGTTGGTACGGCAATTGACCATACCTTCCCCCACAGCAGTTGGACGTTCACCCCAAACTCCGTGGAGACGTTCTGGTGGAACCTCTCTCTTGAGAATCAAATAATTAAATTTGCAATTAAACCTGTAAAGTAGGATAATCAGTATACCCTGTCGCCCCTCCACCGTAAAATGTCTTTGGATTTGCTTGATTTAAAGGAGCATCCAAAGCTAAACGCTGCGGCAAATCAGGATTAGAAATAAACAAAGTCCCAAAAGCCACTAAATCAGCTTGTCCAGTTGTAATTACTGCATCTGCACGGTGACGATCATAACCACCATTCACCATCAAGGTTCCATTGTAAAGCGATCGCAAATAGCTAGTAGGTAAAACTCTTCCTCCATGACGAATATCTGCTTCCACAGCTTCAAAAATGTGCAGATATGCCAAGTCAAAGGAATTCAAAGCTTCCGTCGCATAACCAAAAATGGCTGCCGGGTCAGAATCTGCAATATCATTAAAGGTGCCACTAGGAGAAAATCTCACACCTACGCGGTTTCCACCCCAAACACTGGTTACAGTTTCCGTAATTTCCAATAGGAATCTCGCACGATTTTCCACAGAACCACCATAATTATCCGTTCGTTGGTTTGTGGAATTACGTAAAAATTGATCAATTAAATAACCGTTTGCCGCATGAATTTCCACCCCATCAAAGCCCGCCGCTAAAGCATTTTCTGCACCTCGGCGATACTGTTGGATTATTTCAGCAATTTCCTCAGTTTCCAAGGCTCTTGGTGTCACATAAGGCTTCATCCCCTCGAAAGTTAGAGCCTCCCCACTAGGTTTAATAGCCGAAGGAGCCACAGGTAAAGCCCCATCCGGCTGAAAATCAGGATGGGAAATCCTGCCCACATGCCATAACTGTAAGAAAATTCTCCCCCCATGTTGATGCACTGCGTTGGTGACTAACTTCCAACCTGCCACCTGTTCTGGAGAATGGATACCTGGTGTATGGGGATACCCCTGCCCTTGGGGGCAAACTTGGGAAGCCTCAGCAATAATTAATCCGGCACTAGCACGTTGAGCATAGTAGGTAGCATTTAGCTCATGGGGGACATTCCCCTCACCCGCCCTTTGTCTGGTCAACGGTGCCATTATCACCCGGTTAGGCAGCTCTAATTTAGCTAACTTGTAAGGGGCAAACAAATTTACATCAGTCGTATTCATATTCACACCTCTGGAGGAAATAAGTTAGGAGGGAAGCACAATTAATATTGCTTTCAAGCCATTTTGCTATGTTGATTTTTCTTGACTTCAAATAGATATCATATTCCCAAATGCTTTCAGACAAAGAGTTTGGGCTGAGTGAAGATGTATTGGATGCAAGAGAAAACCCCTCTTACTTTTGGCTTGAACCATAGACAGCATAGTTCCCTCCAAGTCAAATCAAAATCTTTCTTTAGGTATGGATTTTGCCATCAGCCACAAATTTCTAATTTCCAATTACCCAATACTTATTAACTTTGTTATAAATACTGTGATAAAGTTTTAGATAAAGTTGTTTTTGGCACTGCGCCGACAACCGTATCTACCTGACGACCGCCTTTGAATACCATCAGTGTGGGAATACTGCGAATCCCATAATGGCTAGCAACCGTAGGATTCTGATCAGTATTCAGCTTTACCACTTTCACCTGTCCCTCGTACTCGACAGCAACTTCATCTACTACAGGGGAAAGCATCCGACAAGGACCACACCAGGGTGCCCAAAAATCTACTAATACTGGTATTTCACTTTCCATGACTTCCTGCTTAAATGTGGCTTCTGTAACATGAGTAACGGATGACATATCTCAAGTACCTCTAAAATTCATTTGTTCGGTTTTATCGAATAAATAAAATATAGTCCCTTTTGTTAGATAATGCAAGTATGAGATTTTTGTATCACCCAGACCGGAAAGACATGACCTTAGCAGGTGTATTATACGCCTTTGGCGACCCAGTTCGCCTCGAAATCGTGCGACAATTGGCAACAATTGGTGAGCAATGTTGCGCTGGATTTGATTTTGCGATCGCAAAATCAACAATGTCCAACCATTTCAAGATTTTGCGCGAATCTGGAGTAGTTTTGACCAGAAAAGAAGGAACACAACACATCAACACTTTGCGACGAGATGATTTGGAAATATTATTCCCAGGTTTGCTAGATGCGGTGTTACGTTCAGCACAACCATTGCCGATTTGTACTGAAGAGGCACCAGAAGTCCCGGTTTTAGTCAGTAACTAAAGGGTAAAATAGTTAACCAATTAACTTCTAAGTAAGCAATCAGTAATGGGAAAATCCATTACATACCTGATGGTGAAATTCTTTTCATGTGGACTACTTAGGCAAAGACGACAGCTTAGTAGCTTTAGTCGGCTTCAGTATGTTTAATTAAACTTCAATCTGTGTCTATTTATAGGCTAAATCTGATGTAAATATATTTTACCCTTAAGGTAGTTCAAATTTTTGACCAAAATTCATGCTTTAGTATCATTGATGAAATTGCTTTCAGCAGTAATATACCCAGAATCAATGATTAATTAAGCAGTCAATAATAACTAGCTACGAGAAAAATCTGTCTTATTGAGCTTTTCTCATAGCTTAGGGTGCATCTTATCAAAAAAACGATGATTTTTGAATGGCAAAAAAATTAACTTGACGATATCTAAATCCTGATTATATTCAAACAATCCTAATTGAATTTTTTCAGGATATCTTGGATAGCGGTAAGATTTAAATACTCTATCCCAGATAGTAAAAAAGCTGGCATAATTGGATTGACTATCTTTGATTGATTGCGAATGATGTAAGCGGTGGTAGTTGGGAGTTACAATCAAATAGCTTAGATATTTATCTAACTTCCAGGGTATTGACCAATTACTATGATGGAAAATTAATCCCACCGACAAAATTACCTCATAAAATAGTAAATAATTAGGTTTAATTCCCAAAAACCAAATTAACAATAACTTAGGTAAACCTGACATTAAAACTTCGATTGGATGGAATTTATAAGCGGTAGATGTATTCATTGACATCTCCACATGATGAACTTGATGAAATCGCCATCCTAATGGAAAAATATGTATTAAACGATGCCACCAATACATATATAAATCTAAAACTAAAAAAGATATTACCGCTGCTACCCAAGGTAATTGAATCCAGTTTAGTAAACCATACCAAGAATTTTGCTGCCAAATCCAATTGAGTAAAACTACTAGAGAAAAGTTACTCAAAGTGATGTTAATTATCGCTAATAGTAAGTTAGGGTAAGTTCTTTGGGAAAAGCTAGACCTAAATTTAAAAAACGGGAAAGTATTTTCGAGGCTGATAAATAATAAAATACTAATTATGAGTGTTAAATCTGGCAAATCCATATTTATTAATGATTTTGACTAAGATTTCGGCATAGTTGGCTCAATTTTTGTTCTCCATTCCCGGATTCCTCCTTGAAGATTAATTCCGGAAATTCCAGCTTGATTAAGTAATTTTAAAGCTTTAGCTGAACGCACACCCGCTGAACAATAGAGAATTATTTTCTGATTTTTAGCTATCGATTTTACTTTTTGAATTCCTGTACCTTGTTGAATATCTGCCAGAGGTATATTTACAGCATCCGAAATTTTGGTAATTTGATATTCTTGGGGGGTGCGAACATCTACAATTATAAAATTGGTTGCAAAATTATTAGCTTGACTATCAATAAAACTTTTTAAACTTTCCACAGTTATTTGAAAAATTTGAGTAGCTTCAGATGAATCACCAAAAAATTCCACCTCTGGAAATGTACTTAAGGTAAGGTTAAATTCTATATTCGCAAATAAGAATAAACTGACTCCAAATAAAAGCCACTTTTTTAATTTACTCAATTTTGGCATCGATATATGATTGATATAACTTTTTCTCATGACTAAGTTTAGCTCCAAAAGTTGAAAATCAGAATTCGGACAATATAGAATTTATACTTGTTCGTAACTATAACTATTATTCAGCTATGCAACCAGAGCGAATTCAGCCTCAAACAGGACAAGAATCAGTATGGGATTACCCCCGTCCACCACGTCTTGAGGACACAAGTAAACACATTAAGATTATATTCAACGGTGTTGCGATCGCTGAAACAAACAAAGCCAAGCGGGTACTAGAAACCAGTCATCCCCCAGTATATTATTTACCTCCCGAAGATATCAAAATGGAATATCTAATTCCAGTACCCCAATCGAGTTTTTGCGAGTGGAAAGGAAATGCGGGATATTACACCCTACGTGTGGGTGACAAAGAAGTTCAGAAAATTGCTTGGTACTATCCCAACCCGACACCTAATTTTGCCTCCATCAAAAATTATGTCGCATTTTACGCACACCCAATGGACGCTTGTTATGTCGATGGGGAATTAGTGACACCCCAACCCGGTAATTTTTATGGAGGTTGGATTACCCAAGATATCCTCGGACCTTTCAAAGGTATTCCAGGTAGCTGGGGATGGTAATAAATAATTACCTAATTTCAAAAATAACAAAACCCAGTACCTTGAAGATGCCGGGTTTATGTCTTGTTCAGAAGTTATTTAGAAGTACATACCCAGAATCACAGATTTTGAGTTGTTTGTTGTTGTTTCTTTTTCAATCCTGCACCAATAGCTCCAGCAATGAAAATAGCAGCTAAAGTATTGGATTCAGGAACTTTGCCCTTTGGTTTTGGTGAATTACTAACCATATTTTAAATTTCGACCTATCACCCTAAATAAGCTTTCTTCACCCGCTCATCAGTAATTAACTCTGAAGAAATACCTGTTAATGTCATCACACCCGCTTCTAATACATAAGCTCTATCAGCAATTTTTAATGCCAAATTTGCATTTTGTTCTACTAATAAAATAGTCATCCCTGTAACCCGCAAATCTCGAATAATATTGAATATTTCCTTAACGATTGCAGGTGCTAAACCCAAACTTGGCTCATCTAATAGTAACAGTTTGGGTCGGCTCATCAAAGCACGAGCAATTGCCAACATTTGTTGTTCACCACCGCTTAATGTTCCTGCTAGTTGATGACGACGTTCAGCTAATCGAGGAAATAATTCAAACTGCTGTTTAATATCACTTTGAATTCCCGCTTTATCTGAGCGGACAAAAGCACCAAGTAGCAAGTTATCATAAACGCTTTGCTTTGCTAAAACTCTTCTACCTTCGGGTGAATGGGCAATTCCTAATTTCACAACTTCATGTACTTGACGATGGGTAATATTATGTCCGTTGAAAATAATTTGCCCTAACTTCGGATTTATAACCTTAGAAATAGCACGGAGGGTAGTAGTTTTACCTGCACCATTCGCACCTAACAAAGTTACAACTTCACCCTTATTAATATATAAGTTTATATCTTTCAGGGCTTTGATTCCGCCATAATTAACATCAAGACGATTTATTTCTAATAGTTTAAAGTCGGTAATCATAATTGAACTTTCAAAACAATATTATTAATAGTTATCAAGCAACATTGAAGAATCTGTAAGAGATAATTTTAAAAAACTTGGATTTACTCATTTCCCAAATATGCTTCAATGACAGCGGGATCGTTTTTCACCACTGCGGGTTCCCCCAAAGCGATGAGTTGTCCAAAGTCTAAAACAGCTATGCGATCGCATAATCCCATAACTAAGGGTACATGGTGTTCAATTAGAATCATCGTCAGGTTAAATAAAGCGCGAATTTCCCGAAGAAAATCACTCAATTCCTTCTTTTCACTGGGGTTCATCCCTGCTGCTGGTTCATCCAATAATAATATTTGCGGTTCCAATGCTAAAGCACGCGCTATCTCTAAGCGTCTTTGATTCCCATAGGAAAAATTCTTAGCCTGTTCATTAATCCGTTCTGATAAACCTACCAATTCTAACAATTCTAAAGCTTTTTGTCGGCTTTTTCTTTCCTCACTGGGTGCAGGATGAATCCCAAAAATTCCATTCAGTAGATTACTTTTAGTATGTAAATATCTACCGATAATTACATTCTCTACTGCCGAAAGTTCACCAAATAAACGAATATTTTGAAAAGTTCGAGCAATACCTAAACTGGCAATTTCATGTGATTGGAGACGAGAAATATCTTGATTGTGGTAAATCAAATTTCCGGCAGATGGAGAGATAAAGCCTGTAATCAAATTAAACAAAGTAGTCTTACCAGCACCATTTGGACCAATCAAACCAAATATTTCATCTTTTCTTACGTCAAAAGAAACACTATTAACTGCAATCAATCCACCGAAATTTCTACTAATTTTTTTTGCTTCTAAAATAGTTTTACTATGTTTGATGGTATCTTGATCTTCCATTTTTAAATCTCTATTCAAAAGAAGTTATATTTCTAATTAATGATGTTTGTGTTTTTGAAACAAAGCAAAATCGTCAAAACATCAAGAATGTGATTTATACTTGTCCCGTTTTCGTAATAACTTAATTTTCTGTAAAAGTTTAGGTGTAATTAATCCTTGTGGGAAAAATATCGTGCCGATCACAATTAGGAAACCAAAAACAATAAATCTACCATCTCGGAAAAATTGAGATAACCAAGTAGGTAAACCATCTATATTGGCTAAATCTCTTAACAATTCCGGCAAATAGGTAAAAACTATTCCTCCAACTACCGAACCCCAAACAGTTCTCGAACCACCAATTAACACAAAAGTTAAGTAAGTAATGCTACTATCAAAAGTACCTTGACGAGAGTTCCAAGTATTAGTAAAGTGGGCGCTAACTGCACCAACAACACCAGCCAAAATAGCACCTAAAACAAAAGCCAAAACTTTATAATATGTAGGATTAATTCCCATTGCTCCTGCTGCTAATTCATCTTCACGAATAGCAACAAAAGCTTTACCAACTCGCACCCGTTCTAGACGATAAATTAAGATGGTAGCGATCACTAATAATGGCAAAGTAATCCAAAGATATTCGATGGGACTAGAAAAAGGTTGAGGAATTGTGGGAATTCCGGTAGCACCACCAGTTATACTGATATTTAGAGCTATTACACGCAAAACCTCCACAAAAGCAATAGTAGCGATCGCTAAATAGATCCCACGCAGTCGCAGAACAGGAATCCCCACCGCAATCCCCAGCAAACCCGATAAAACTCCCGCAATCAACATTTCTAGTAGTAGCAGCGGAATTGGAAACAACCCCTCACTCACAAAAACCTTTGTCGATAAAATTGCCGCAACATAACCACCCAAAGCATAAAAACCTGGACTTGCCAAAGACAATTGTCCAGCCATTATTGGTAAATATAGCGATAGTCCCAAAAGCGACCCCAGTACCATCGACACAATTAACGAACCGTATGCCGCAAAAAAAGTATCCATCTGAATATAGTTTTTGGATTATCTATTCTGTGGATTATGGCATGAACCAGAGGACACGGGAAGTTGATGTATGTACATAAATAAATATCTTCCTGATTTATACAGCATATTTCAGATAAATTAGGTACACAACCACGTAGAGACGCGATACATCGCGTCTCTCTGTGATCAAATATGATGCTTATTTCACAAATTGAGCATCGATAAATTACTTCTGCAAGTTACCTGCATGTAATCCACACTCTTTCTGAGTCGCTTCCTCCCACCACCAACGTCCTTCCCGTTCATGTTGATTGGGCAATGTAGCTTTAGTGCAAGGTTCACAACCAATACTCACAAAACCCCTTTCATGCAAAGGATTATAAGGTACACCCAAAGCGCGAATATATTCCCAAACCTCAGATGAAGACCAATTTGCCAAAGGATTAAACTTAATCAATTGATGTTCTGGTGTCGAAAAAGCTGTATCCACCTCAATGACAGGAATACTATTTCTAGTTCCCGGACTTTGATCTTTGCGTTGTCCAGTAATCCATGCGTCAAGGGTATTTAATTTACGACGTAATGGTCTAACTTTCCGTACACCACAGCATTCTTTGTGACCATCTTGATAAAAGCTAAACATTCCTTTTTCTTCCACCAAAGCCTGAACTTCAGCAGCATCAGGAAACATCACCTCTAATTTAATCCCATAATGCTCTCTTACTCGATCCAAAAATTGATAGGTTTCAGGATGCAACCTTCCAGTATCGAGTGTAAAAACACGGAAGTTCTTAGTAATTTTTGAAGCAATATCAACTAAAACTACATCCTCAGCACCGCTAAAGGAAATCGAAATATTATCAAATGTTTCTAAAGCAAGTTTCAGAATTTCCTTTGGTGTTTTCTGACTATATTCAGCTTCTAAACCAGCAATATTTAAATCTGTGTGGGTAGCAACCATGTTTAAATTTTCTCCTCTCTTTCACCCTGAATTTTACCTAATTTAGGGTGTTATTGCTTAAACATATTTAATAAAGTCTAAGCAAATTTAATTTAAACCTGCTACGGACAAAAAAAGGCAGCATTCAGTTTTGGCAAATAACCCATCAGCCTAGAAACCTGATGGGATAAGGAGATTCTAGCCCACGAATTTTGGCTCTGGTCGTGTAGCGATACCCTTCTAGGGTGTTTCTTCCAAAACGGAATGCTCTCCAAAAATGACACCATAGAATAGAAAATCACGCTTTATAATCCCAGTGATTGAACTACAGTTAATAATTCTTGTTTCCCAAAAGGTTTCGTCAAATAGACATCTGCACCCTGACGCATACCCCAAACTTTATCAATATTGCCATCCTTAGAGCTACAAATAATGATCCGAATTTTTTGAGTTACAGGGTTACGTTTTAGTTGACGACACAGTTCAAATCCACTCATTCCCGGCATGACAACATCAGTAATCACTGCATCGGGCAAATTAGTCATAGCTATATCAAAGCCGTCTTTAGCATTATCAGCTTTGATCACTTTATAGCCACTATCTTCAAGATAGGAGTTAATTAGCTCTAGCTGAGAGGGTGTATCGTCAACAACCAAGACCGTTGTCATATTAGTGTTTTCCTCATGATCTGTAATTGAGTTGCAACATTTGATTAAAGTATCTAAACATATTCAGATTACCCCTGCATTAATCTGGTCAAATTTACTAACTGATGATTTCTCACAAATATTATGCTAACTGTTGCATAAATTTAGCAGGCGCAAAAGCAAATATTACAAGCTTTTGCCAGCCATTTAAGTCAGATGCATAAATACTATTTTCAGTAAATCTGCTTGGGAAAATGGCTTAGTTAGATAACCTGATGCACCAACAAGTCTAGCTTTCACCTTATCTACTAGTCCTTTATTTCCCGTCACCATGATGATTGGTGTTTTTTTGAACATCGAATTATTACGAATAATTCGACATAATTCATAACCATCAATCCCATCCATATTTAAATCCAACAAAATCAAATCCGGCTTATTCCGAATAATTGACATCACGGCTTTAACGGGATCATTAATTGCCAGCACTGAGCAATTTTCCTGTTCTAAAAAGCGGCTAATTTCCCGAAGAACTGTAGGACTATCATCTACTGAAACGATTTTATAAGCTTTTCGGCTGGTTGCAGTCGTAGTTGGGGTTGGGACTGGTATTTCCCGCTGTACTTGTTGTTGCTCGGATTGTGGTTCAGCAGTGGTTTGGGATAGTCGCTGAACTATGCTCAAAGGCTGAGTCACCGTTTCTGCAACACCTTGAGGTACTTTTAGTTGTGATAAAAGCTTGCTATCTGATAGCTGTGTATTTGCATACTCAGCCATGTAATACTGATTATCTCCTACCCCTTCAAATACCTTTGGCAATTTATCAAATGGTGGGTCAGGTTCATGTAAAACAATCTCACCTTTAACGATGTGAGAATGCAAATTACGAGACATTTGTAACTCATCTTGATTTGTGATCACCGCCAAATGACGTAGGCTAAATCCTTTCATCCAGGTTGTTAAATCTTGCTGGAGATTGGGAAAGCTATCTTGATTTTTAGTAGATTTGACACGTACATAAGGGCGTTGGTAAGGGGATGAAATATAAGGAGCTAAAGATTGCCAAACTTTTAATCTTTCCTGACAGCCTCCAATTATTATTTCTGTGTCAATCCGGCAAATAACCGGGATTTTATTGCTAATATCAATTAATGTATAGTTTCCAGTTGTTATTAGTAATAGTTCTTCTAATACTTCTTTAACTAGTTCTTGAATTAGAAGCGCTGCTTGTGTGGGGTTAATGTGCTTTTGACTCACTAACCAGCAGATTGCCTGATACTCAGGAGGTTGTTCAGGAACAAGGGCTTCATTTTCATCATTTTGATGATGCCAATTAGGTAAACTTGCTGCCTCCGTTTCAAACATTAATCTCAATTGAACCCTGGTTTCACTACTGAGATCAGGAATTTGTTGACTTAAACGACGTAAGTGACGCTCAAGTCGATCAAAGGGTTCAATTGAATGAGTTCCATAGATAATTTTGCCCTGTTCGAGGTAGATTAACCAAGATACTGAGTTAGATATGACACGTACACATGTACTGTCATGGCAGTTGGCTAGATGTCGTAGTAAGCTCAGTGGAGATAACTTTGTAAATGTGCCAGAAGTATTCATTTCTCTAAATTATTCTGATGAATTAAGCCATAAATAAATCAAATTGTCATTTTCTTCTTCATGGTTTTTGTAGCCACTGCGATCTGATTAGAATTAATTCCAAGTGTACAGATGCATCAATGTTACAAGGAATCACAACTAACCGCCAGGTAGTTTACTACATTTAATGGGAAATCGTTCTATTTTAGTGAATAATTGCAATTTTGACTTTCGGTATTTATTTAGGTATTGATAAGATGGTAATGTCTGAATAGCGGTATTTACTTAATGGTAAATTCATCGAATATAAAAATCTTCTACATGAAAATTTTAAAAAACATTGCCTGTAGGGGTGGAAAATTATTGTATTGTATATGGTCTATAGATGATTATGGTAAAACCTGCCACCATATGTGAAGCAAAATGCTGCTAAGTTTACTTTGATTAAGAATTGATTAAAAAAACGGTTACCTTTACAGAAATGATCTCTTTATTAAAAGTAAGCTACCTACGATAAAAATTAGCCGCAATCTAAACGCCGATCCTCAACTATATAATTTTCGTGAAAGGAAAAGATAGCTTTGAACTCGAATATAACACAAAAAGTTATACCTGATACATTGACACTAGATGAAGTTGTGGAGTTTGCGGAAAACCCAGAACCGCGTTGTCCATGTGTATTGCTACTTGATACTTCCGGCTCAATGCAAGGAACAGCAATAAGTGCGTTGAATGAAGGTTTGATTAGTTTTCGGGATGAACTATCACAAAATTCGTTGGCAGCGAGAAGAGTGGAGGTTGCAATTATTACTTTTGATAGTAAAGTTGATGTAGTGCAAGATTTTGTCACAGTCGATCAGTTTACTCCTCCACAATTAACAGCTCAGGGTTTGACCACGATGGGGTCGGGAATCAATAAAGCTTTGGATTTAATTGCTGATCGCAAAAATCAATATCGAAGTAATGGCATAGCTTACTATCGTCCTTGGATATTTATGATCACCGATGGTGAGCCACAGGGTGAATTTGAAGACGTTGTGGAGAAGGCAGCACAGCGTTTACAACTAGATGAAGCAAATAAACGTGTTGCTTTTTTTACAGTTGCCGTGGAAAATGCTAATATGAGCCGCCTGGGTCAGATCACAGTGCGGGCACCATTAAAGTTAAAAGGGTTGAATTTTGTGGAGATGTTTGTGTGGTTGTCGGCTAGTATGTCGGCAGTATCCCACTCAAAAGTAGATGATCAAGTAGCGCTACCACCCATTGGTTGGGGTACAGTTTAACCATAATTATTGTTAAGTGCTAATGCGGCTTTTAGTAGATTTCCCTTATGAATAGTTCAAAACAATTGCTTCATTGGCGGGTTGTAGCCGCTTCTGTTTGCGGTACGAGTCATGTAAAAAATAAGCAGCTGTGTCAAGATGCTCACCATTGGCAAGTGTTGCCAGATAATGTGTTGGTGGCAGCGGTGGCAGATGGTGCGGGTTCGGCTAGTTTAGGCAAAGTTGGGGCGATGATTGCTGTGGAAACAGTGGTTGAGAAGATTTCGCTGCAAGATGTGACTAGACAAAAAATGCTAGATGATGAGTTTGTGCGATCGCTACTGAATCAGACTGTACTATTTGCAAGGGAAGCCGTAGAAGCAGAAACAGTTGCTAGCAATAAACAAGCCGTAGATTTGGCAACTACTTTGATTGTGATGGTGGCAACACCAGAAGTAGTGGCAGTCGCCCAAATCGGTGATGGTTTGGCAGTGGCAAAGGATTATCAAGGAAATCTCCTAGCATTAACATTACCCGATAGCGGAGAATATATTAATGAGACTGTTTTCTTGACTTCGCCAAATGCTTTAGAACAACTGCAATTGAGGATTTTGCGTCAGCCAATTGTCAGCGTTGGTGCCTTAACTGATGGATTGCAAATGCTAGCAATGAATATGACAGTACAAGCACCTCACAAACCCTTCTTTTTCCCCTTGTTTGACTTCGTTGCCAATACGGAAGATAAAGCATCGGCAAAGGAACAATTGGTCAGGTTTTTACGTTCAGAGCGGATTACACAGCGAACTGATGATGATTTAACGCTGATACTGGCTGCACTGGGTAATTAGTAGTGGAACGCTGAACCATTTGTAATGTATTGTGCTGCTGGACTGATACTGAACCAATATTCAATCAGTTTGTGAGTTGCAGTTGCAGCTATTGCTTGAGAGGGAGTGCAGAATACCGCTGGGGAGAAAATCAACATGTAACTACGTGGATATTCTCCCAAAGCTATAGGATTTGAAGATAGGTAGCTGATTGATGCTTGCCCATAATTAATTAGCCAATTTAATAATTCTGCCAACTTGGCACCGAAAAACCTCTTAGTTTAGACATAATTTTAACATGCAGGTACTACGTCGTCTCCCCAACCAAGAAGAAGTTGCAATTAACCTCACCATCAGTCTCGGACGTGGAGGTGAAGCTTGCGTGTATACAGTACCGACAGATACAAATATAGTCGCTAAAGTTTATCACAAGCCAACCGAGAGCCAAGCTCAAAAGTTGGCAGTCATGTTGGCTTATCCACCAGAGAATCCGACAGTTTCCCTGGGACATACCTCCATTGCTTGGCCCCATGAAATTATCCGGGCGGCTGATGGTAGCGATCGCATAGTGGGATTTCTAATGCCACGGATTCGGGGAATGCGTCCCATCATCGATTTCTATAATCCCAGAACCCGCCGTCAGCATTGTCCACTCTTCAGCTATCAATATTTACTACGTACAGCTCGCAACTTAGCTTCGGCATTCTCGGCACTCCATAACCGAGGATACTGTGTTGGGGATGTTAATGAGTCCAATATCTTAGTCAGCGATACGGCTTTAGTGACGTTAGTGGATACTGATTCATTTCAAGTCAGTGACCCCCAAAGCCGCTTAGTGTATCGTTGCCCAGTGGGTAAACCAGAGTTTACTCCCCCAGAACTGCAAAACAAAGTCTTTGCCGAATGCGATCGCGCGATCGCACATGATCTGTTTGGGCTATCAGTCATCATTTTCCAACTATTAATGGAAGGTACTCACCCGTTTTCCGGGATTTATCAAGGTGCTGGAGAACCACCACCCTATGAGGCTCGCATTGCCGCTGGACACTTTACCTATAGTCAGAAACGCCACGTCCCCTACATCCCTACACCCATCGCCCCCAGCTGGCAAACTATTCATCCCGGCTTACAGGAACTATTTCGTCGCTGCTTTGAGGATGGACACAATAACCCACTTATGCGTCCTAGTGCGGCAACTTGGATTTTAACTCTTCGGGAAGCTGAAGAAGCTTTAGTAAGTTGTACCAAAAACCCCCAACACCGCTATGGTAGCCATCTCCACGACTGCCCTTGGTGTGAGCGAACAGTTCGATTAGGCGGAAGAGATCCCTTTCCCTCACCACAAGCGATCGCAAATAAAGAACATCTTCAAACCCGTACCCCCCAACGTCAACGCCAACGTCAAAATAAACAGGTTCCCAGCACTGTTTTACCACTGAACCGATTTAATTATCTCCAACAACATCCCACAGCCCAAAACAGTTCCTACTACAAAGCAGCTAAAAAGCCCAAATATTACCCAGTTATTTTTTGTTTACTCGCCTTCGGGTTTTTGGGATACATAGACTTTGTGACAAAATTAACTAGTCGTTCTATTGCTAACCAAACAGCTTATATCCAACAGAAACTAGCCAAAAATCCCAAAGATAACCAAAGTTTCGAGGATTATTACAAACAAGGTCACGCATCATATAAAATTCAAGACTACGACCAAGCAGCAATCAAATTCAGCCAAGCAATTCAAAAGGATCCTAGTAACGCCAAAGCATATATTAACCGAGGGAATGCTCGTTACAATCTCAAAGAATATGAAGCAGCCCTCGCAGATTATAGCCGAGCATTACAAATCAATCCAGACGAGATTAAAGCTCATGTCAATCGAGGCAATGTCCGGTTGATTTTGGCTGATTATAGCACTGATCCAGATCGAGATTATAAGTTAGCTCTGACTGATTTCAATAATGCCTTACGAATTAACTCTAACGAAGTCGAAGCTTATATTCGTAGAGGTATAGTTCGTGCCCAAATTGCTAAATATAGCGGAGAATCGCAACAAGACTATAGCAAAGCTATTGAAGATTTTAATCAAGCATTAAGTATTAATCCATCACGGGCAGAAGCGTATTTTCAACGTGGTACTGTACGTTATCAAATAGCTCAATACAGTAGTCAGTTTGAGAAAGAATATCAACGTGCTATTGAAGATTTTAATCAAGCTTTGAATTTCAATTCCCAGTTTGCGAAAGCCTATCTCAAACGCGGTATTGTACGATATGAACTGGCTCAGTACGGGGGTAAAAATTCCCGCTATTACCACACGCAGGCTGTTAACGATTTGCAACAAGCTGCAAGAATTTCTCGTCAGCAATCAGATACAGAGAATTATCAACAAGCTGTTAGTAGTATTTGTGTAGTTGTAGAAAGTAAGTGTGATGCACTATTGCAAAATCAAAGCTATACCGAAAAATCAAACTGATACCAATTTGAAAGATATATATTTGTAGAGACGTAGCAGTGCTACGTCTCTAATGTTGATTGACAAAGTTGTACTAATAGGCTAAATTTTCGAGCGTTTCGCGTAAATAACGCTGTACTTGCTCATCCAGACGAAATGATTGGATTTGAGCAGTTGATTCTGATAACCAGCGTTGGAAACCGGAACTAGATGCGATCGCGTTTTTCAAACTTTGCCAGATTTCGGTATCTGCAACTCTAGAGCGATCGCTTGAAGCTTGGATGTTAATCATATTCCTAGCACCTCAGTTTTGCTTGTTGGGTTAACTGGGGTAAGGTTGAATCAACTCACACCCCAACATTATTAAATTTTACTTAGTTTTCCTATCTAGGATAACTGCTACCTGGGTGCAAATTCTGTTACATCGGAGACTAAAATCAATACTTATATCTTATAGAACCCATTTGACAAGGATCAATAGAGGTTTTCGCCCAATATTCTACCTTAGTTGCAACTGAAGCTAATAGTGATTCTTTGCTTGTCGTTGGTAGTAATTGTGACCAGCTAGTGCCAGAGCTAGGAAAGCCCACAAAAATATGCCTGAGAAACCCAGCATGATACTAAAGATAGGGATTCCAGTCACACAAGCAATACCAATAGCCCGCGAAGCTGCCATAAAGGTGTCGAAACGGGATTCTGTTGCTTGTAATACTTTTACCATTAGTAGTAATAAACCGGATACATAGGGGATTGCCCCCAACCAACCGAGTGTAAAAAATGTCTCCAGAATTCCGCTATCTACCACTATTGATTCTAATACGCCCTCTTTATTGATAATGAAAGTATTACCAATACCATTACCCATCACATTAGTAATGGCATTGTTTAACCCTTCTTCATAGATTTTTTGGCGAATTTGGGCACTATCATCATTTTCCAGGTTAGTGAAGCTTTGTAAGCGAGTGTTGATGGCAGTAGCAAATGGCTCCATCGTACTCAGGGGAACAACACACAAAGCCATGATGATAATTGTGATCATTAGCCGCATCTGTAAGCGAGGTTTAATGGAGGTAATCATCCCTAGTAAACCCACAACCCAACAACCCCACATTACCCGTACCATCGTGAGGAGAAATGCTAGATATCCAACCCCAGCTGCGGGCATTGCTAAGGCACCACCACCATTGAAAATTAATAGTAATCCTGACATCATCATCACAGCAAAGGGACCTGGCGATGCCATGGTACTCCAAACCCGAATTTGTAGGGGTGCGGGTTCTCCCATACTGGTGAGTTTGGTGCTAATTAGCCAAAATTTATCCCATTCTGGGGCAACAATATATTGAAAAATACCATAAGCACCTGTAACTATTACTCCCCAAAGAAAAACTCGTAGGATATTTTTACGGTATAGGGGATAATTTCGCCAATTAATAAATAGGTAAAAACTGAGACTAAGTGGAGTAATCCATTCAAGAAGCGCTCGCGCTGCGGTAACGTAGGTAGGTGCTTTAATCAAACCCACCATAAAAGCATAAAATACACCAGATAGTGCCAAAATGAAGGGTAAACCACCCTCACGAGATGCTCTGGGTAAGTGTTTAAAGACACTATATAAAGTAATTAATGTAACTAAATAGGGGGCAACCAGGATAAAACGACTTTCATCAAAGTTGGTACGCACATCAATTAGACGGGAAAGCAGTGATGTGAGAAACCACATCCACCAAGTAAAACCCAAATACATGATTGGGTATCGTGCATAGAGAAAAATACCCACCACAAAGGACACGACTACAAAACCGGGGCGAAAAATGCCACCGATACCCCCTGCAATACATACTGTAGAGAATAAGATCAGCGATGCGATCGCTAACCAAGCATAGAGTGGTTGATTTTGGGGTTGAACCACTTCTGAGGGGTTTTGAAGGGGAAAAGTTAATCTGTATGTCATAGGGATGGGGTTAGGTATCAGTTATCAGTTACCAGGTATCAGTTCACTGTTTACTGCTTTAAATCCTGAGTTCGATATTTCTCATTTCTCGCCAAGTTTGCAATCCTTGCCAGCGTCCACGTACTGATGCAACCCATTTAAGCTTGGCGACTTCGCCTTCACTAAGTAGTAATCGCAACAATTGTACAATCCCAAGGGCTTCGCGGGTACCAATTAAAAAAGCCCAGATTATGAATACTAAGCGCTGAAGTGGGGAAAAATGCTCTAGTAAAACTAAGGTTTCATTATGTACTGCATTTGACCAGGCTTCTCCGTTAAAGCGATCGCGTTGATCTTCATCAAATCGCTGTGCAGGATAATGATCTACAGCTACTGCGGGATCGAAGATGATTTTCCAACCCCGACGACGTAGGGCTAAATTAAATGCCAATTCAAAGTGAACCTGGGCACCTGTTCCCCGCATTCTTTCGTCAAATAGCAACCCTTGGATAGCTGTACGGCGAAAGCTCATATTCACGCCTTTGAGAACATCCACTTCGCGGGCATCTCCCACTGCAAAGTGGTGGTTGCCAATGACTCTACCGAACCACTGCAAACGCCCCACATCCTCACTTTCGCCGATTTCTTTAAGTTCTTCCCCCACCCATTGCCAATCTCTGCCACCCACAGCAGCAGTCTGGGAATCAGCTTGGAAATAAGCTTCTATTTTCTCCAGCCAATCGGCACGGGGGGCTGCATCATCATCGGTAAAGGCGATAATGTCCCCGGTGGCGGCATCCATCCCTGCATTCATAGCGGCTACCACCCCTGTGACGGTGACAGTGACTGTTTTGAGGTTGAGGGCAGATAAGCAGGGGGCAGGGGGCAGGGAGCAAGGGGAAATACCTGTTTTTGCCAGATCCTTTTCCCCGGTACTGCTAGAGTTTTCTAGCTGCTGGAAAAAGTCCCAGGTTTGGGTATCAATATCTCGCACCGTGACGATGACTTCATTTACTGGTCTAGTTTGTTTAGTTAGCGCTACCAAGCACCGCGCTAGATCTTTGGGACGGCGAAACGTCGGTATAATTACGGAGATTTTCATTATTAACTAACTCCTCAAACAAATCCACATAATTTTTAGCTTTGGCAGTCCAGGTATTTTGTTCGGCAACTTGACGCGCAGCTTGCCCCATAGTTTGTCCGAGAGTGCGATCGCGTGATAACGTTTCCATAGCTTTTGC
This sequence comes from Calothrix sp. PCC 6303, assembly GCF_000317435.1. Lineage (NCBI taxonomy): Bacteria > Bacillati > Cyanobacteriota > Cyanophyceae > Nostocales > Calotrichaceae > Calothrix > Calothrix sp. PCC 6303. Next base: position 2,194,394 of record NC_019751.1, on the reverse strand, counting down.
TAAGGCATCAGCATCATCGGAATTTTGCAGCACAAAACCACTTTCTGGTGTTACTAGTTCCGCACCTCCGGCGCTGGTGGCAGTAATTACGGGTAGTCCTGATGCCATTGCTTCTAAAAGTACTAGGGTACAGGCTTCATATCGTGATGGAAACACGAAAAAGTCCACCGCTTGCATAATTTTAGCGATGTCACGGCGAAATCCGAGAAAATGTACCCTATCACTAATTCCTAATTCGGCTGCCATTGCTGGATATGGACTGCCTTCAGTGGTTCCCACCACAGCTAAGTGTAAATCGGGAACTTGAACCAAGGAACGTAGAACTGTATCTAAATTTTTGCGGTTGGTGCGGATATCACCAGCAAACATTCCTAAACTCACATCTGTGGGTAATCCAAATTGTTCCCGCGATTCTACCCCCGGAACAAACTCTTCTACATCTACTCCATTGTGAATTACATGAATGCGATCGCCTACTAATCCCAATTCATGAATTAATTCTTGCTTAATTTTGTCAGAAACGGCGATGGAAATTTTGGCTTTTCTAAAGGCGGTTTTTTCCCAAGCAGCATTTAAAGCGCTATACAGCCAGTGATAAACCCCATACAAACTGCGGTGAATTCGAGATGTATGTACAGGAGATTTGCGCCAAGCTGTATGTACAAATTGTGAGGTGTTAATATCCCCAACTGCCGAAGTTACAGCCCCATAAACCTGGACTAAATCAAACTCATGTCGATGTTGCCGCAACCACCCAGCACTACGACCAGAAAAAATCATCTCATTTAATAATGCAGTGGGGAAATTTGTGTTAGGAAACTTAATCCATTTAATTTGTGGATGTGTTTCTAATTCTGGGGAAATTTTCACTGCAACTAATGTTAGTTCATAACCACGGCGAATCGCTTCCCAAACAACTTCATAGTTTGCTCTTCCTTGCCCGTCACCTTTCATCACATAGGGTGTAACAATACAAATTTTCATCATTTAACCTTTGATCTAAATAAATTAAATATACTGAAAGTCTCTTGCACAATTAGTTTGACATCAGATACTTGAAGAGAGTAAAAATCATGCTAAATTTTGACCGATGTCCAGAGGTTGCCACAACCGTTCAATGTGAGAACGACGCACAATTTCTGGTAACACTGGTAATGCACCACGCTTCAACAAGTATGCCGTCATATGTACGAAATACAAAACCAAGAAAGCAACAAGTTTGAAAAAATTTGGGAATAAATCTTTATAGCGTTTAATTCCTACATATAATCTTGCCGCTTCAATAGAAATTTCATAGTTACTCATATTCCCCATATCGGGAACATGTAAACTACTCTGATTATCGTAGGCTAGATGTAAAACATTTAATTCTGGACATTCTAAAATCTTGTATCCCCTTCTTAAAGCACGTAAACACAATTCTGCATCTTCGTAACCAAAAAAGATATTCTCGTCCCATTTTTCTGCTTCTAAGAAAGCAATCGGAAAAATTGCAGCATGGATTGCTACAGTTTCGGGGACATCAGAGTCGGAAAAATATCCTCGGAAATTAAGTTTACCCGATGACATAATATCTCCATTGGGAGCTTTACTAATTCCAGAAATTATGGTTTTATTAACATCTTCCACAGGCATTTTCTGGTAGCGTCCAATTGCCAAATCAATAAAATTTGGCTCAACACAAATGTCATCATCAATGAAAGCGACTAAATCAGTTTCTCCTGATGGAATTGCGTTCAGAGCGTTATTTCTGTTAGCGCATACACCAATTTGAGGACCAAGGATATAATTTGTTCCTGGGTATTTTTCAACAATTTGCTGGTTTTGCAACTTCATATCTGAAGATGCAGAATCATCAGACACAATTATCAAATGAGGTTTGCAGGTGGAATTCCACAATGCTTTCAAACATTCATCAAGTCTTTCCGGTCGATTTCTTGTAGTAATACAGGCAGATAAACGCATATTCTTTATTTTGGATAAATCCTTAACTAAACATAACAAGTTTTAAATATTCTCTAGGGAAGGGCATAAGTGAATATGCAAAAATCCCAGGTTAAAATTTACTGGCGAGTGATGGACTTGTAAAACTTAAGATTAATCCAGCAAAGCTGCGTAAGCTGAAGTGTTGCTGTAGAGAACGCCACAAATAAGGACGGGCTTCAGGTAATTTTTGTGCCCGAATTAAACCAATACCAAGGGTTGTATTAATATGTGCCCAACGCTCTTTAAAATAGGGGTGAAGTTCTTCTAAAGCTGGGTCTGCTATAAATTTTTCATAGCAAAATAAATCACCCTGTGCTTTGCGAATTTTGGTTTGATAATTGCGGCTGCCACTTTGCATAGTTTCGGTATTTTCATGTTCGCGGTAGCGTGTTAATCTTTCAGGACAATAGTAAGCACCTAAACCAGAACGACAACACAAGTAAGTGATATACATATCCCATGAACCCTCCACCTCTATTGGGAAATTTTCCCAATCAATGATATCACGCCGGATGACAGCGCACATAGCTGTGGGGATAGCTTTATCAACCAAACCCAACTTGTCAAAAGGTTGATGAACTCCCTCTTTTAATTCAGAGCGCTTGTACAATTTTGAAAATTCATCAGCAGCAGCAACATCAAATGTACCATCAGCAGTGATCACATGATGATCGGAAAATGCCAAGGCTAAATTATCATTTGCTTCTAGGTGGGGAACTAACTTGGCTAAAAAGTCAGCTTCCCATATATCATCATCTAGTAAACAAGCAATATATTTACCTCGTGCCATTTTAAAGGCTTTAAGGGTATTGGCAATCATACCGAGGTTTTGAGAATTGCGAGAAAAAACAATGCGTGAATCCCCGAAAGATTCAACAAGCGATCGCGGATCCTCTAAACTGCAATTATCACTAACAATTATTTCTATATTTCGGTAGGTTTGAGCGATTGCACTAGTTAAAGCTTGTTTTAAATAATCGGGACGATTATACGTAGGAGTGATTATACTGACTAAGGGTTCTGTAGCCTTTACCATAACTAAAAAACATATATGCTGACTGCTTCCTGTCAAGTGTATGCTGATTTGGGGTAAATGATTATATACAGAGAACTACTTACACAATAGTTTTACATTTAAGAATTTTGTGTGAGGAATAGATGTAGAAGGCAGGGAAAATTTCAATTACTTGTCAATTATATTTTGGTGGTTGTGTGCAAATCCACAATAAATCCACAATTCTGTAGAGACGTAGCACTGCTACGTCTCTACAACCATGATTTTTATCTTTACACACTACTAGCCCTGACTACGTACAGAGCGTAAAAATGAGTACAATCCATTTTTAGCCATAATTCTCCCAGCTGATGCAATCACCCGTGGTGACTTGCTAAAGTTAATCCCAGACACCAAAAATAGTAAAGCTTTGCGTGCTTCTCCATTCTTCATTAATACTTCAGCAGATTCCAAAGCTAGGAATGCACTATTTTGTCTAACATATTTGGCAAGTTTATAATTAAATCCTCGCTGATGTAGATAAGCTAGATTAGCTTCTACCGTATTAAAGTTATCTTGAACAAACTGCCAGCTTTTAGCATTGGTGACGTTAGTTGAGTTAGAATGTCTGCGCCACATGGCTAATGGTTCAGCTTCATACCATATGGGATAGTTTGTCATAATTCTGACCCACATTTCCCAATCTCCACTCAAACCACAGCGCTGATCCCAACCTCCCAAAGTCTCATAAACTTCACGACGAACTACAGCTAAAGATGGGACAGAAATCCGACATACTTCGACTATTTTCTCAATCCAATCAATAGGAAGAATTCCACTTTCCGACATTTCTAAATCAGAAAATCCCTCAACATTTCCATTTTCATCAATATGAACACTGCGACAAAATGCAGCACCAATATTGGGATTTTCTGTAAATACTTGTGTCATCTTTTCGTAAAAACCTGGACGCACACAATCATCGCTGTGCAACATATGTACCAAGTAACCTGTAGATAAATCTAAACAAGTTTCAAAATTTTTTAGACTGCCTACATTTTCCGATTGACGGTAAAACTCGACCCGGTTTGATCCTAATTCTCTAACTACAGCTTCGGGATCATCTTTGGTAGAGCAATTGTCAACTACCACAATTTGCATCACATCTTTTCCAGGGTCTTGCATTAAAAGACTTGTCAAGGTTTCACGCAAATATTCAGCACAGTTATAAGTAGGAATCATCACCGACCACAGTGGGCGCTTAATTTCAGGAGAAACAGGTGATACAATCTGGTAGTTGGAAATTATTTGATTCATGTTAGTTGAACTCTAAAACTAAGTGACAAAATTGAAGTCTAGTTAGTCGAAAGTTGGACTTGCGAAGTAATTATTGACAGGGAAAAGAGAAGTATATTTAAGAATAAATATACCAAACCTAAAAAAACTATAGTATAGGTTTTACATATTGATTTTATTGAATGACATAGTTGAAGAAAAAGTGGTGTTTTACTCTAGGAGATTTCCAAATAAAAAAATATCCCAAAATTTCTTGTAGGCATCTTGCCTGCTACTAATAGAGGAACAGGCAAGACTTCGGCGTGAGCGCTCAGTCCTTCTACAGGCTCAGGAACCATCGAACGCTGCATATCCCACAATATTGGATCATCTTTTTTGTGGAGTTCTCTAGAAATAGAAGTTTTATGCAGTATGTCCTGATTCATGTTGCATTTTGTGATATTTCCAAAGCGCTCCACGTTGTTCTAAAAGTTCTTGGTAGCTACCTTGTTCGATAATTTGACCACCTTCCATCACCACGACTTTATCTGCTTTGACAATAGTAGAAAGACGATGGGCGATCGCAATCACGGTTCTACCCACTGCTAGCTTTTCAATGGATTCTTGAATCAATCGCTCTGAAACTGTGTCTAATGCTGCGGTTGCTTCATCCAGAATCAAAATTTCTGGGTTACGTAACAAAGCTCGTGCGATCGCAATCCGTTGTTTTTCCCCACCCGATAGATTCACACCCCGTTCACCTAATTTTGCATCTAATCCTCCCGGCATTTTTTCGATAAAATCCAGTGCGTTTGCTAATCGTGCTGCTTCCCTAATTTCTGCATCGCTTGCATCCATCATCCCGTAGGCAATATTTTCTCGCACTGACGCGCTGAAAATAAAGGTATCTTGACTCACAACTGCCATTTGGTTACGCAGGGAGTTAATATCTAACATTCGCAAATCAATCCCATCCACAAATATTTGACCTTCAGTGGGATCATAAAAACGGGCAATTAAATCTGCTAAAGTACTTTTTCCTGAACCCGATTTCCCCACCAAAGCCGTCATTTTGCCGCGCTCAATTGTCAGGGTGATATTTTGTAAAACTAATTTCTTATCGTTATAACCAAAGTCTACTGAAACAATATCAATTGCTCGGTTGAGTCCAGAGAAAGTAGCTTGACCATTTTCAAAGTAATTTTTATTATCACGTCTGAGTAACTCTTTGACGTTTTCTAATGAACCACTCAAAGTACTGAGGAAAGCTAATGTACCATTTGCATCTTGAATACTTGGTGTAATTCTGACCAAGACAAAGAAGAAGGTTAATAGCGAAGAGGGATCAATTGTGAATTGGGTGTAGGAGACAATAATCAGACAAATCAACACAGTCATGACTATACATTCAGCAATCGGTTTTACTAACGTCCAAGCGTAGACAACCTTAACCGAAGCGCTGAGTAAATTGTTGCTTACTTTGTGGAAGCGATCGCGCTCAAAGTTCTGAGTGCCAAATGCCTGAATTGTCCTAATTCCCGAAATCAATTCCAGCGCTGTGGCATTAAACTGACCATTAGCTTCCGAAATTCCAAAACTAGCTTCCCTTACCCGGCGGTTCAAGGTAGTTAAACCTGCTGCCAAAAGCGAAAAAACGAACAGTGAAATAACTGAAAGCTGCCACGAAATCAAAAACATCGTCACAAACTGAACAGCTACCACCATTGCTCTAGTAAAGATGAAAGCAACACCACTAAATACCTGCTTCAATCTTTCGATTTCAGTAGTCATGGTATTGACAATTTCACCAGAGCGTGAATCAGTGAAATAACTCAGTGGTAGCGCTTGTAACTGCTCAAAAATTTGCTTCCGTAAGCGATCAGCTAAAACCAACTGTGACTTCTCAGTATTCACACCTGCCAAGTAGTTGAACCCAGCACGCATCCACGTACAGAGTAAAATCATACCTGATACAAAATAAAGCCTACCACTTGGGGACGCATTTTCTCCCAGGAATACCATCACAATTTTCCCAATCAATCCCGACTCACTAACTGGTAAATCAGGCTGCGTCAAACTTTGCAAAAATGAAAGTAGCAAGCCAATACTCACACCCTCCATAATTGCCGATAAAAGTGTGAATGTAATGGCGATAACTGTAATTTTGCGAAAATATTTAAATTCTTGCAATATTAAATGGTTATCATCCCAGAACTTGGAAGCTTTAACGAGATTATGAATTGGTTTAGGAAGTTTTAGATACATAGTGTAAATACTATTGAATTAATTAGTTAATACTTATTTCGCATACAGGACTACAATCGGAATCCTACTCAAATCTTGATACTGAGAAAAAATATTTGTCATTCCTCATGTGGAAAACTTCAGACTACATAAAAGCTACGAGCATAAAACTCAAACAGGGTTCCCACATTAGTAGGCTCAAGATCGGTAAATTTAGGTAAATATAACAATATAACTAAGCATCTATGCAGTATAAAAAGTTTTAAAAGCTTTTTATGCACTCGGTTACAAATTAGTGAATCCTAGCCAATCAACCATCCGTAAAAAATATTTTATGTATCTTCCACGAGTGTAAACTAAGCAGCTAAAAAGTACAAACAAGAAAATAGTCAACTTTACCTATTTCAACAACTGTAGTTTGGAGCCAAGATTCTAGATTACGACTATCTTTAGCTTGCTACTCCACGTCTAGGCAATAACAAAACTCCACTTTTTGTGATATGTGGTAGGCAAGATTAAATCGTGATATTTGAAGATCACACAAGCATGATTAATTATTTTCAATCTTGCCATACATAATAAGTATTACTCTCTTCAAATTACAAAATTCGATCTCTTGCTTAAGTATTTGCATTATCTCGATAGTATTAATCATAACATTTGTATTTGATGTGGAAACCTACTTTAGAGGAAAATTACAATTAAGTACGTAATTTTCATACTTCTCTAGATTCACTAGGGAAATTACTAATTTTCCTAGTAAAAACTGCTGACAGTTAACTGTCAGCAGTCAAGAAGTTAAAGTAAGACGTTCATTTCAGTTAAAGAACTCCAAAAAAAAGATGATCCATCCAATATTGTGGAATAGGCAGCGTTCGATGGTTCCTGAGCCTATCGGAACGAAGTGTACCGGAGGTAAGGACTGACTTGTACTGAGCCTAGTCGGAACGAAGTGTACCGGAGGTAAAGTCGCGCTCAGTCGAACGCTGCCTACAAGAAATTTTGGGATATTTTTTTATTTGGAAGTTTCCTAACTGTCACCATAAATAGCGCTAAGTTAATACACTGAGAACGGTTAGAAAATGAATCTATAGTGCTTGACTATCTAAATGGGGTAGTAGCTTTGCTCTAGCTTTAATTTGCCAAAAACTAGCAATCCCAGGAACCTTGTTTAACTGTCTTTGCCCTTCCAAGCTCAGTCGCACAACGTCTTTGAGAGTCCAAGAACCTCTACCAATTAGATTCATATCTCCACGGATAACATTAACTAATTGTGGCAAACTATCCAAATTATACTTACGCATCAAACTACCTAAAACAGATGTACTCCATTCATCTTGTCCCTCTGGAATAGTCCGAAACTTGATTAAACGGAATAATCTTCCTTTATCTCCGACATGCCACTCATAGTTAAAAAGCGAACCTGGGAGATAAAAATACATCAACAAAGTGATCCCCAACATTATTGGCGATAGCAATCCCAATAATATTAGAGCAATTACTGAGTCGAAAGCGTACTTCAACCATTTCCAGCTATTGACATTTTTTTGAGATCGTTTATCAACCGAAGGTATACTAATATAAATAGGTTTATTAGCTTGTTTACAGGCATTTGCCCAAAAATTCAGCTTAGATTCACCCAATTTTGAGTCAATGAGAACCAAACTTACTGAAGATTTTTTTAAGCACTCCACCAATAACTCTGGTTTGTCCAAGGCAGGTAGATAGGGCTGATTTTCCCGTCCTTGAGACTTTACCAATAACTTGCCCTGCCGCCATATCAGTGTGCAATATGGCAGCTGTTCAATTGGTTCTGAGTGTATGACACTGTAGTGGTTTTCTAAAGCAGGAATTATTGAGCTTGTCATATGTATATAAAATTATAGGATTAGAGATAGTAGAATACGCACCAAAAGCCATTAACTTTTGGATTACTATTTTTCATCTCTTTGTTCTAAAATTTGCTGATATCTAAACTATTAGATTTATCGAGCGTTATGTTCTGTGTGAAATCACTTACTCTTAGATGCATTTATCAAGACACATTGAAGAAAAAAGCAACTTCTATCGACTCTAAATAAATCTAACCGGGATATTCAATTTTCTGAAATAGACTTCATTTCTTAGGATATATTACTATTGAATAATAGTAATTTATTCGTAGAACTCTTTATTTAGTCTTTAAAGACTAAGGCTGTTTTTTCGGGAATTGTTAAGTTCCGATGAACTCTTTTGAAACCGGAAAGGCTTGTGTAAAGGCATTACATCTGATAACAGTAATATTAGCATGATTCGGATTTCAGAGTTCAATACTTACTTGGAATTTTTACTTATACTTTTGAGTGGGTTTAACAATTCATCAAATTAGTACTTTAGAAACTCCGAAGGAAATGAGTATTATTTTCAAGGTAAACAGGGCTTGCTGAATAACTATAAAACATTTATCAAGGGCATTTATCAAGGGCATTTATCAAGGGTAGGGGGTTTAATACCCCGATGCTTATGCGTTCCCAGTCTTGAGTTGGGATCCGAATCTAGGCTGCTGACTTTGATGTAATTTCGACACTTTTCTTTCATACAATTTTTGTGTCATCGTATCTCTCGTTCATCAGGCAGGCTCCGCCTGGGAACCCTTACTTTGAGGCTCCGCCTCTTATCCCCACTGGAGGCTCCGCCTCTTATCCCCACTGGAGGCTCCGCCTCCAAATCTGTATTCCTTGCCAGAGACGAGGAACAAGTTACGTCAGAGATATTGCGTGAACTTTTAGCTCCAAAAAAGCACAAAGTCAACAGCTTAGTACGTCAAGGCAGTAGTAAGTAGGCAGTAGGCAGTGAGTGAGGGAAAGCCGTTTATTACTGTGCATTTCAAGCTCAAATAATGGTCTAGTTATTTACGCCATGCTTTACTAGTCTAAATCCCCATATCAAAACCCCCCTTTTTCCTTCTGCAATTTCTGGAAGTCAATAAATTCATAACTTCTAAAACCCACAGAGCAGAAGTAAGGAACTTAATAGCTCATCTGGATAATTAACAGCCATAATAAATAGCCTACCAAGGGTAAATGACTTTGATTTTACCTTTGATAGGCTGATTATTTATATTATAAAGCCGGATGTATCAGCTTTTTCCTTTGGAAATTTGGCTGTGTATTCGTTTTGGTGAAGACACTATTTTTCCATAGACTGTTGTAGAGCTAACCGGTTTTGTTTGACATACGGAATATATGTACTATTTGAATTGGAAACTCCATTGGCGACAATACCAATCAAATTGAGTTTATTCAACATAGTTGTTGCCTGAGTAATTTGTGTCCTTGTGACTCTACCGATACTTGCTACCATAACAACACTACGGCAGGCTGAACCAGCTAGTAGTGCATCCACCAATCCGATAACTGGAGGTGCATCGATTAAAACTAGATCATAATTTCCCTCGAATGTTGCCATCAATTGCTCCATGCGAGGTGAACTCAGAAGATTAGCTGGATCTAGAGGTTCTGGTCCTGCGGTCAGAATATCTATGTAAGATGATCCCGAAGATTGAACACCAATGTGTTCTGGTAAAGGAGTATCACTTACCAGTAGACTTGAAAGTCCTTGCTCGTTGGGAAGATTAAGTTGCTTATGCAGATTTGGTTCCCGTAAATTGGCATCAATTAAAAGCACTCGCTTGTGTAAACGTGCAGCACTCATTGCCAAACCTAAAGCTAAAGCTGACTTCCCTTCATCTGGTAAAGGTGAAGTCACCATTAATGATTTGAGCATTGCTACCGAGTTTAGTAACTCGATATTTTTGTAAATTAAGTCGAGTGATTCCCAGCGTGGAGGAGATTGGAGAACTTGAATTGTCCAAGGTGAGAGGACTTCGGGTTTTCCAAAGGGTAGCTTAATAATTGAGTCTTTTTCTTTGGCTGGAGGTAATTTAGGGGTGGTTCCCAATAATGGTAAGGCTGCTTGCTTTTCTAGTTCAGCAGTGGTGTGAACCGAATCATCGGATGCTTCCCGTAGAGCTGCGGTGATTCCTCCCAATATTAATCCAACAACTGCACCCAGCATCAGGTTTTGTTTCATGTCTGGTCCCATGAAACTACCTTCTTGGGCTTTTTCAACTACTTTCCAGTCAAAACCGCCTTTGTCAAGTTCTTGACGTAGTTGTTGTTCAGATTTAGAAAGATCTTCAAAACGTTGATTATTGAGTTTTACTGATGGTTGTAAGCGATTATACTCAGCTAGTAAAGCGGGGAATCGTTTTAGTTGAGTGCGAACTTGTTGTTCTCTACCTGCAAGGCTTTGATCTCTAGCACCTAAACCAATGACGCTGGTTTGGGTTTCAACTAACTGGGAAGCGAGGCTGAGGTCAATTTGACTATCATTTCCTTGTTCTCGTAGGGAAGCATTAGGATCTACTGCACCTGCATCTTGCCCTAATGTGATGCCTGCTTCTTGCTGTAATAATCGAAGTTGTTCTTGTTTTTGGTAAAGTAACTTTTTGACAACTTCAGCTTCATCAGTAAAAGTGGCGCGTTGTTTTTCCAGTTCTAATTCTGTCTTTTGGATTTCGTTGAGTAAGAATTGGTAGCGGGTAGATTGACTTAGACGAGCTGATACCAGGGCATTTTGAGGGTTACGCTTAAGTTGATCTTGCAGTGAATTGTAACGCGCTAGGGCTTCTTGATATTGGGAACGAATTGTGCGACGTTCTTGTTCAATTCCAGCTAGTGTTTGTTCGAGGTTTTTGACTTCAGTTTCGGGATCGGTGAGGTTTTGAGTTTTGCGAAATCTCAAAAGTCTAGCTTCTGAATCTGCAAGATCTTTACGAACTCTGTCTAGTTGCTCGTTGATTACGGTTAAACCTTTGCGTAATCTTTCGTTTTGTTGTTCTTGGTTGTACTCTATATAAACTCTTTGTAGTGCTTGGAGAACTCGCTGAGTTTTGACTGGATCCCGGTCGGTATATTCAACTTGAAATATTTTAGTGGCAATGTTATCTTCTTTCTCTTTAATTTGCGACAGCACTATAGAACGTTTGACCTGACTAGTATTCAGATCTTTATATTCGCTATATCTTTCCTTGAGTTCTTGAACTGCTTTCTCAACATGCTCAGTATTTCGCATCAAGTTGAGTTGGGTTGCAGTGTCTACTTGAATAGTGGGGTCGGTAAATTGATTTTGAGAATTATCTCCTCCTTCAGATTTACCTTTGTAGTTTGGTTCCACCAAAAGCTGCATGGAACTTTTGTATGTGGGAGGTGTTGTTTTAGTAATAAATGCAGAAACAGCGATGGATGAAAGGAAGACTGCTAAAAACCAAGGAAACCTACGAATTAAAACTGTAAATAATTGACCATAACCTGGGTCATTGTCAGGAGATTGGTTAAGAACCGGATTGACTGTGGTCTGAATCACTTTATACTATCCCTCAGCTAACAAATCGAGTCGATGATTGGTATAGGCTGCAAGTCTGCTCAATGACTTGCTCAACCTTACTAAAAAAAGCTTGTTCTGAAAAATTTTTGACAGCATGATTACGAATTCCTTCGTAATCCCAGGAAATTTCCCTGGCTTCTAGTAGTGCAGCCTGTAACGAATCGGGGGTTTGTCGCTTGAAGAATACACCTGTTTTTCCAGGTATTTGGGTATCTAATACTCCACCTGCACCGAAGGCAACCACTGGTGTCCCACTGGCATTTGCTTCGACTGGAACAAGTCCATAATCTTCAAGTGCTGCTACGATCACTGAGCTAGCATTAGCGAATAGCTGAGTTCGCTCTTGATCGGTGACGTGCCCCACAAACTCGATATTTTTCATGGCTTTGGATTGTAAGCGATCGCGTTCTGGACCATTGCCTGATATTAACAATCGCCATCCTAACCAATTAAAAGCTTCGACTATTATATCTAGCCGTTTATAGCTAATCATTCGTGCTGAGGCAAGGTAGTAATCTTGTTTAGTGTTGGTGAAACTAAACTTACCTGTGTCGATGGGGTAATTAATCACTATGGCTTTTTTGCCGTATGTGCTTCTGATTCGCCGTGCAACGATGCTAGAATTTGCAATATATAGATCTGGTTCCTGAGCATACCGCAGGTCTACACTTCGCATTGCCTGGAAAACTTGCTCAATTAGGGGAGCAAAGTAGCGATAATCTCCATATTCCCGTAAATATGTTTCAGTATCCCACAAAAATCTGGTGATATTGTGGCAAAAGCAGATGTGAATAGCACCTGGTTTTTTCTTGACAGCTTTAGCAAAGCTGGTGCTGCTGCTGATAATCAGGTCATAGTCTTGTAGATCAAGTGCCCGAAATGCCGGGAAATATAGTGGAGCCATTAAACGAAAGTATTTGGCTGCACCTGGTATATTTTGTAAAAATGTTGTATTTACTGCGCGATCGCCTAAATCAATGGTTTCTTGCGGATTGTATAAAGAAGTAAATATATCAGCTTCGGGATAGCGCTTACATAATAATTCAAATACACGCTCTGCTCCGCCTTTTTGAGTTAGATAATCATGGACTAGAGCAATTTTCATTTTGTTTACCCTAATTTTGTATAATTTTGGTTTTGGGTCTAATAATTTAAGTTGAAATCGGAACTTAAGATATTTTTTTAGTTTTATATGTACTCAGTATATTCGCTGAAGACGTTGATATGCAAATAACCCAAATCTGGGATTAGGCGATTCGCAACAGCAAGCGTTTATTTATCATATGGTTTGTTGAAGAGCTTTATGCTAATAATTTGATGATTTCACCAATATTTTAAACTTCAATTGTCAAATCTAAATAATTGCCACTGTTGCAAATCGTTATTTATCTGTTATCTAGCAACTGCGGCGACAGTTTTACCTACGGGAAAGTAGGCATTTTGTTCGGCACGCAACTTGTCACAAAGCCTACCTGCTGGTAGTTCTACGTCATCGTAAGTCAATACTGCGTCTTTGGATACATCGCGTTTGAGGCGACATCCTTCTGCTAAACCCATTGGTAATAGGTTCTGTGTTTGGGTGATGTCAGATTTTTCACACTGACCGTAGGTCATGTAATCCCCAATACCATCTAGTATTTCTCCGGCTTTGAGATCAATTTTGGCAGTGGTGACAACATCGACTAAAGGCGCACCTAAGGGAGTGAGAACGTAATCTGCGAACAAAACGACGCGGGCTACAGATAGGGGGACTTCAAAGTGGCAGAGGTGGTAGGGAGTGTAGAAGCTATATAGTGGACCTTCTCCTAATTTGTATAAATTTAGGTAATGGCGTTGTTTAGGGTCATCGTGGGTGGCAAATACGAATACGCCAGGACCGGGTTTTGTTCCAACTACGTAATCGACGATGCCACCCAGTTCTTTAAGTTGATCTACATCGTACATTTTGGTCATTTCGTCAACATGACCATCGAAGTCATAGCCCAACATTCCCCGTTTGGCGACTGTCATTCCTGTGGCGTTGGCAACTATTGCTTGTTCAAAGGATATCTTTGTCCCATCGGCAAAGCTTGTCACCATACTGGGGTTTTGTCCCCAACGTTTGGCGAATGCTTCTTGAGTAGTGGGATTGCGATAGGGGTCTTGTAAACCCTTGATGTTGCCGCAAAGTAGTGGAGTTAAACCAATACTTTTCACGAATCGGTACAAATTAAGTTCAACTCCTGGTTGATCCCCATCACAAGCTGTGAGGATAACTCCGGCTTTGTCTGCATAAACTTTCAGAATTGAGCCGATGGTACCATCTAGTTCGGCATTCATCATGATCACATGCTTGCGATGGTTAATTGCTTCCATCACGATATGCGCGCCAAATTCCACTGCACCTGTTACTTCCACTAGGGCATCAATACCTGCGGCACGACATAATAACATTGCATCTTCGCATACGGCATATTCACCATGTGCGATCGCATTTTCCAATTCACCCACTGTAGAGACGGTTTTTGGATTTAAAATCCCGGCTTCACTGTAAGCACGTTGGGCTTTATCCAGGTTGCGGTTAGAAACTGCCACTAGTTCCATCCCTGGAACCGAATTAATAATTTGATTAGCAATTCCTCGTCCCATAAAACCAGCACCAATCATGCCAACTTTAACGGGATTCCCTGCTTCTTGTCTGGCTTTCAACGCCTGATCAACGATAATCATTTGAATACTCCTGATTTTTTATTTTTGGATTAAGGTAGAAGCTAAACACCTGATTTTTTTTGCGACTTTCTTCAGGTATCAGCAAAGTAGCTTTGAGTTTATGAATTAATTGGTGCTGATTCAGTAATTTTTCAGAAATATAAGAGATAAATTTGCTATTCTGAGCAATAAGATTATTTGTGATTACTGCACCTTGAACCAATTCTTCATACAACTATACTCAGTGTGGGATTTAGCGAGTACCTCCCACACTCATCATTCTCAACAGTGGCCAGTTTGAATCTTTTTCAGAAATTTCTGTAACTTCTTGGGGCCATTGAATATTAAAGAATGGATCGTTATGACGTAACCCACGTTCGTAACCAGGAGTATAGAATTCACCAACCTGGTATACAACTTCTGCCCCGTCGGTTAATGCTTGGTATCCATGGGCAAACATTTCGGGAATATATAAAGCACGACGATTGTCATCAGTTAGTTCAACCCCAAAGTGCTGTAAAAATGTTGGGGATTCTGGACGCATATCAATAATTACGTCGTAAATAGCACCTTTGGTACAACGGACTAATTTTGTCTCTGCTGCGGGTGCAATTTGATAGTGCATTCCTCGCAATGTTCCCTTTTTATGGTTGAATGACAAGTTGCATTGGGCGACTGTGGGTTTGAGACCATGTGCTTCAAAATCTTGAGCGCAAAAAGATCTAGCAAAAAAACCACGATGATCGTGCTTGAGTTCTAAATCGATCACAAATGCGCCTTTAAGGTCTGTTTCTGTAAATATCATGGGCAATTCACTCCTGCGTAAATTCCTAAATGAGACGGTTGATTTCTAGTGATATTTTGTAGAGACTTAAGTGAGATTACATAACTAGTTTTGTCTCCCATTTAAGTAAAAATATGATGTCATATCACTACTTAAGTAATAGCTTACATCTGACTGGCAATGGATTTTATGTGGATTCTGCTGGTTTTATAAAGTTTCTGTAATATATTTGCAATACCAGATGCCAGTATACTCCCATACAAATCAGAATGTCTTTAAAATACAGTAAAAAAAATAAGATACCCAACTGATTGCAGAAGCCGAGTATCTTTAAGTTGCAGGGTGAAGTCTAAGCTATCAAGAAGCTAAGATACTGATGTTAGGGAACCCACTGGTTTGGGTTTAGTGAAGGTATCATCCCAATATTGGGTGCATAGTTCTGGACGTTTGGGTGGATTTGCTGTGTAGACAAAAAATAGGGTGGAACGTTCTTCTGTTCGGAGAGTTCCATGGTGCAACACGCATTTGGCATCTACGAGGATTACGGTACCAGCTTTTCCTGGACAAGATTTCCAGGCAGACTGAGGGATGATTTTTTCTAAAGTTTGGTCATCAATACCTATATATCTAGAGCGCCAAAGTTGATAATAGACTCGATAGTAGTTGAGTGTGTTTATCCGATTTAGAGGTAATGGTACATATTCAAATGGACCATGTTTTTCTTCAACATCACTCAAATAGATAATTACTTTGACCATCCGACGATCTTCAGAGTCTTTGTGCCACAAAAGAGTCCCAAATTGATCTTCGTTAGGAAAATCTTTACGTAGATGTATACCTTGAAATCTAATTGGTAAACCAATGTAGTTTTCGACAATGTTGAGTAGTCTATTTTCGTTGCCCCAGTTAGAAAACTCCGCAAAATCTGTGAGAGTATAGATTTGTGGTAGTTTTTGACCTTTGCTGCTGTGTTTTGGTGCAGCCATCGCGGACAATTGGGTATAGGCTGCTTCTAGCAAACTAGCAGATGATTTCAAGCCCAATTCATCTAAGGAGGTGATACATACACCTTCTGTTTTTAGGGTTTCGAGAATTGCGCGATCGCTTCTGCGTTCCGTAGGAATATCGCTTCTGCCATAAATTTGCCGTTCCTGTAGATCTAATTTGGGTAGATGAACTCGATGTTTTGAGATTGCTAATTTATAAACCAATTCAGATCTCAATTCAGCAAGTTTTCCGTAAAGGATTTTCAACATAATTGTGAGGTATAGTTAAGTCTTTTTATCTTTATTCAAAGATAAATGCATTGAAAATAATACATCAGTATATCAGTGATTTCTGGATATTTCTGATGTTTTAAATAAAACCATTTATCGCTGAACTATTAATCAAACTTATTACACTGTTGTTCCAATTACTGAATCAGATTTTAAAGCATTCAATTGTATAAATTGCCAAGCTGATATGCCGATTAAAGTAGTGAAAGAAAGGGTAATTTCTAGGGTATGAAGTGGCCATCTTCGCAAAGCGCCCAAAAATACTTTTAAATTCACTTCTTTAAAGTTCCGCAAAATCATTCGGCGACAGAAATATTTTGAATATCCAGTTTCTTCCAATTTAACAATTACTTCTGGTGTATGTTTGTATTGCATCAACAATGCTGCTTTTTGTTCTTTTTGCCAATAGCTAACACCAACAATGCATTCCATGTAGGTTTCTTTGGTGACGATGATTTTACCACGGGCAGCACAGTAACCTGCTAAATAAGCCAGATAAATCCAATTTTCATCTGCTTCTTGCCAAAAATCAAAGGCTTGTTTGACTAAATCAGTGCGGTAGATAGTTGCTGTGAGGAAAATTACTGCACCAATACTTTTTTCAAAACAATGCTCAAAAATAGCTTTGCTGTTGCCTTGACAATCTTCACTATCAGCATCAAACCAACGATTACCAGTAATTGTTGGTGGATGTACTGGTTCCCCAGTATTTTTGTTTCTGCCGGAAAAATTCAGGAAAAGTAAAGATAAATCATCGTGTTTTTTAATGTTGTCCATTACATAGGCAACAGCACGAGTTTGAATCGGATCATCATCGCCAATTGTCCAAACGAAATTAGTATTCGCTGTTTTTAGACAGTAACCAATGTTTCTGAGAACGCCAATATTTTGGGAATTTCGATTATAGTTAAAGGTAATATTGCTTAGTTTTGACTGCCATTTTTCTACAACTTCTTTGGTTTTATCAGTTGAGCAATTATCGGAAACCAAAATTTCGCATTCTGATTCATATCCTTGAATTGCATCTGCCAACCAATTTAATTGCTTGTCCAGCAATTCGGAACGATTGTATGTAGGAATAGCGATAGTTAGTAATTTAGTCATGATCTGCTGTTTAGATTATTGGGAAGCGATTTTTATTGTCAACTTGATACTTTTGCCAAATTGCCAATAATTATTTGGAAAAATAAATTAGATGCCCCGTTAAATCCACTTAATACAAGCATGATAATGGTGCTTTTCAGCACTGATTTTATTGTGTACTAAATAGTAACTAAATGTCAAGAAGTTATTGACAACTGGTTCATTCTTTGCTTAGAGAATTAAAGTTAGAGAATAAGTTAAGTATTTAATTAAAAATTGAAGATTTATCAATGAGTATTAAATTGCCGAGATTCTATTTTCGATCTTAAAGCCGATAGCTTTAGTGATGAAAAAAAATCTTAAAGTATGGACTTAAATCATGATCGCAATAACCACAAAAATCTACACATTACATATCCCCAAAAAAGAGACGTAGTATTACTACGTCTCTACAATAGTTATGGATAATAGGTAATTAATTTCTGGACATGTTTATTATTTTGCAGAAATTAATGTAGAAAATGGTCTATAAACTAATTCTAAATTAATTATTGTTTAACCCAGAAGAAATCTGTGTCTATTTGTTGAGTCCGAATCAGGTATTCTAACTGCTTCAAGCGAGTAAAACCTCTAGATTGGAAGGTTTCTGTTGTCATATCAATTTGGCTGAATACTTTGTATAGTTGTTCAGCACCGCGTTGAGCATTCCAATCACATTTGAATCCAGGTAATAGGGTGTTGATTTTTTCAAATGAAACGCGGTAGCTGCGGTTGTCAGAACCTTGTTCACCAAAGCTAACTTGACATCCAGGGAAAACTCCGCCAACAATTTCGGCGATTTCCTTAACACGGTAGTTGTTGGAGGTGTCACCAACGTTAAATACTTGGTTGTGAATGATGTCCCGTGGTGCTTCCAGAGTACATGCGATCGCTTTGCAGATATCAAGGGCATGGACTAAGGGTCGCCATGGTGTACCATCACTAATCATCTTGATTTCTTTGGTTGTCCAAGCTAACCCAGCTAAGTTGTTGAGAACGATATCAAACCGCATCCGAGGTGAAGCACCAAAGGCTGTAGCGTTTCTCATAAAGGTGGGAGAAAAGTCATCATCAGCAAGGGGTTTAACATCCCGTTCCACCAAGGTTTTGCATTCAGCGTATGCAGTTTGAGGATTTACTGCCGATTCTTCGGTGACATCACCATCGGTTGCTACACCATAAACACTGCAAGAAGACATATAAACAAAGCGACGAACTCCGGCTTTTTTTGCCAATTCGGCAAGTCTAACTGAGCCTTTATGGTTAATATCGTAGGTAATGGTTGGAGATAATTGACCAGCAGGATCATTGGATAGTTCTGCCATGTGAACAATGGCATCTACGCCTTCCAAGTCCTCAGCGGAAATGTTACGAATGTCTTTGTTGAGGGTTTTAGCTGTAAAGTCGGTGCCGTTGTATAACCAGCCCACCTTGTAGTAGCCAGTATCTACACCAATTACTTCATGTCCGCGTTCCAATAACAAGGGGGGTAGTAATGAGCCGAGATAGCCTTCTGTACCAGTTACCAAAATTTTCATTATCTTTCAATCCTATGCTTTGATGGTTGTTAGTAAGTGTGATTGTTCAGGGATTTCGGCTGTAATTGCTTTGCCGATTTCAATTGATGATGTGGCAGCTGGTGAGGGTGCGTTGCATACATGGGCGCAATTCTCCCCGTGGATAATCAAAAAGTCATCCACGAGTTTCCCATCGTTCATTAAGGCTTGAGCGCGCACTCCCGCATGGGTTGGTACTAAGTCCTCAGAACGAACTTCTGGTATCAGTTTTTGCAGGCTACGGGTGAAGGCAGCTTTGCTAAAGGAACGGATAATTTCTTGAATACCTTCGTCGGCATTTTTCGCTGCTAGTTTCCAAAATCCTGGATAGGTCATGACTTCAGCGAAGTCACGCAAGTCGAAATCGGTCTTTTTATAGCCCTCCCGTTTCAGACTTAATACAGCGTTAGGTCCTGCGTGGACGCTGTTATCAATCATACGCGTAAAATGGACACCGAGGAAGGGAAAATCGGGATTAGGAACCGGATAAATTAAAGTTTTGACTAGGTAGCGTTTTTCGGGGACTAGTTCGTAATATTCTCCCCGGAAAGGAACGATTTTGGCTTGGGGATCTACCTTGCCCATTCGCGCAACGCGATCGCTATGCAGTCCGGCGCAGTTAATGACAAAGCGGGTTTCAAAATTCCCTTTGGTGGTTTCAATTACTTGGTTTTTGCCACTGGGGACAATTTTGGTAACTTTGGTGTTTAAATGTAGCTCTCCACCTTGTTGTTGAATGATCTCTGCATACTTGAAGCAAACTTGTTTGTAATTTGCTATACCAGTAGATTCAACTTTGATTCCCCCCACTGACTGCACATGGGGTTCAATTTCACGGACTTCTTCGGGGGTGATTCGGCGAACGGGGATACGGTTATCAACGCCACGTTTGTAGATATTTTCTAAGCGGGGTAATTCGCTTTCATCGGTGGCAACGATGACTTTGCCGCACACTTCATGATCAATACCATGTTGTTGGCAAAACTCCACCATCGAGTTGGCACCATCACGACAGAATTTTGCCTTGAAGCTACCCGGTTTGTAGTAAATACCCGAGTGAATTACACCACTGTTATTTCCAGTTTGGTGAAATGCCCAATTACTTTCTTTTTCTAAGACAGCAATTTTTGCTTGTGGATACTTTTTCCCAAGAGCCATGCCAGTAGAAAGACCGACAATGCCTCCACCTATAATCACAAAATCATACATCTGGTATGCTCAATTCCCTGTAATGTATTTTTATTGGTAGATACGTGACATGTCACGTTTGCATAGTTAAGTTTTTAACTATTCGCCCTCACCCTGAATTAAGACTTAACGTTAACTACGATAAGTTCCGCCACCACAATTTACCAAACCTTCCAAGGAGCTTTATTCTTATTCCAGAGGTCTTCAAGGTAATTGCGATCGCGTATTGTATCCATCGGTTGCCAGAAGCCACCATGTTTAAAAGCAGATAACTGTTCTTTTTCTGCCAATTTCTCTAAAGGTTCCTGTTCCCACACTGTTGTATCGTCAGTAATGAGATCAATTACTTCTGGTTCAAGAACAAAATAGCCGCCGTTAATCCAAGCACCATCACCTTCGGGTTTTTCTCTAAAGCTGGTGATTTTGGTTTGCTCTTGTCCTAGTACAATTGCCCCAAAGCGTCCTGGTGGTTGTACGGATGTCATTGTCCCTAATGTTTTTTGCTCTTGGTGGAATTTAATCAGTTCTGTGACATTCACATCACTAACACCATCACCATAGGTAAAGCAAAAAGTTTCATTGCCAATATGCTCTCGCACCCGTTTTAATCGACCACCTGTCATAGTGGTATCACCAGTATTTACCAGGGTGACACGCCAAGGTTCAGCATTGCCAGCGTGGACATTCATCTGATTAAAACGCATGTCGAATGTTACATCCGACATATGTAAAAAGTAATTAGCAAAATATTCTTTAATTACATAGCCCTTATAACCGCAGCAGATGATGAAATCATTTATACCATGTGCCGAGTAGATTTTCATGATGTGCCACAAAATCGGCTTACCACCAACTTCTACCATCGGTTTAGGTCTAACACTTGTTTCTTCACTCAGACGGGTACCAAGTCCTCCAGCCAAAATCACTGCTTTCACGCTTTTGCCTCTAGTTTTTAGGTAGATGAATATTTGCTTTAACTTGCCTACTTAAATCAATATTTATGCAGTAGAGAACAGCCTAATTTTCTATTTTTCTAAGTATATAATCTAACCGTATTTTTACAAGAATGTGTAAAGACAAGATAAATTAACCTATACAATCTATGAAAAAATGGATAATTTAGCTGTACCTTTAGGTAGGTTATTTTTATTGCTTTATTGCCATTAAGTAATGCTCATCATTAACCTGTGATAAAACTTCAGGTAAAGGATAACAGGTGTGGCTAAATGGAAGTATTAATTTAAATTTATACCAATACAAATAATACCTATTTACTAAACCCAGTCCGATACCTTCAACTTTGCGATTACGTGCAGGATCGCAGCGATGGAAGCGATCAAAAATACGCGGGATTTAATCGCCTGCAAAGTTACTTTGAAGTTGTTCTAGTACGTGAAGGCAGAAGGAATAAAGCCCATAAAACAAGCTTTTGTCTATTTGCAATGGTTGGTTTATTTCCGCCGACCTGTACTAGGTATAGTTTATGATAATTGCAAAGTAGCTATAAAAGCTGTTTTAGCTTGGTGAGACTGATAGTTTCGCCTAATAACAGTTATATATAGGAATCCGGTTTGATTTTTGTTGGCGTAGTCTGTGCTTTGCACTTACAAAATTAGGTATTTGTAGGGTGCGTTAGCATTTCGCGTAACGCAGTATTCTCAAGGGTTTGGTGCGTTACGGTGTAGCTTTTCTTGGATGCCGCAAGGAACCCTACACACCCTACGTATCTTTAAGGGACTTCCAGAAAATAAAATATCCTGTGGTTTGGGCAGCGTTCGATGCTTCCTGAGCCTGTCGGAACGAAGTGTACCGGAGGTAAGGACTGAGCGCTCACGCCGAAGTCTTGCTCGAAAAAACAGCTAAGATGCCTGTTCCACAACAGAAAATTGGATAATTATTTAATTGGAAGTCCCTAAGCGCAAAGCGGAGGTTACACCAACAAAAATCAAATATGAGTCCTATATCTTATAATTTTGCGGGAAAATACTTGAGGTAAGATTCATCCTGAATGCAGATACAAAATAATAGTAAGACTTTTTCCAGACACCTCAAACAAATAGTTTATTGGGGGCTAAAGCAATTTATTCCATCTATATCTGGTGTTTTCATTCTTTTGATAATCTGGCACCTACTGAGTTTACGACCGGATACGTCCCTGCCTTCTCCCTTTGCAGTTGTGACTAATACTTGGGATTTAATTAAAGATCCATTTTTTAACAAAGGAGGAAATAATAAGGGATTTTTCTGGTTAATTCTCGCTAGTCTCAAAAGAGTTGCGTTTGGTTACTCTTTAGCTGTATTAGTAGGTATTCCATTCGGATTTATTATTAGTTTGAATAGTTTTTGCCGACAAGCAATTGATCCGATTATTCAACTACTGCGTCCAGTGGCTCCCCTAGCTTGGCTACCCATGGCTCAAGCTGTTTTTCTGAAACCAAATCCTTCAGCTATATTTGTGATTTTTATTACTGCTATTTGGCCCATAATTTTAAATACAGCTTTGGGCGTACAGCGTGTACCTAAAGATTATATTAATGTCTCTAAATTGATTGGGTTGTCAATTTTTGAAAATTTCTTCCAAATCTTACTACCTGCAACTTTACCCTATATTTTCACTGGACTAAGAATCGGTGTTGGTCTATCATGGCTAGCTGTTGTGGCGGCTGAAATGCTACTTTCTGATGATGGAATTGGCTTTTTTATTGTTGATGCATACAACAATGCTAACATTCATGAAATCATTTTAGCAATTATTTATTTGGGTATAGTTGGTTTGATTTTAGATAAGATTATGGTTTTTATTTCCGATAAAGTTACACCTCAAGAATAAAATACCAACTAAGTATGTCAGTGTTGAAATAAAAGTGAGATGTTCCCAACTTTAATAAAGTAGAGAGCAGTTTAAAATTATCTGGATTTTTCGGGTAAAACCAAAGTAATTAATCAAAGAGCATATTTATGTCTAGCTTTGTGGAAATCAAAGGAATAGAAAAGGAGTTTAATCTCCAAGATGGCAATAAAAATATTGTTCTCAAAGAAATTAATCTAGATATTAAACAGGGTGATTTTATATCTCTAATTGGTCATTCTGGGTGTGGCAAATCTACACTTTTGAATATAGTAGCTGGTTTGGAAAAACCTACAGAGGGTTCGGTAAAAGTTGATGGACAATTGGTTAAGCAACCATTCCGCGATCGCATGGTGGTATTTCAGAACTATTCGCTGTTACCTTGGCTAACGGCATGGGAGAATATCGCCTTATTTGTCAACAAAGCTATGCCTCGTAAATCTACCCATGAACGCAATCAAATTATTGCCTCTCATTTAGAAATGGTTGGTTTGAAAGATGCGGCAAATAAAAAACCAAGCCAACTTTCAGGAGGGATGAAACAACGAGTTGCACTAGCGCGGGCTTTAGCCATTCAACCAAAGTTACTTCTATTGGATGAACCATTTGGAGCATTAGATGCATTGACGCGTGGTTCTTTGCAAATTGAATTGATGCGGATCTGTAACATCTGCCATATCACAACGATTATGGTGACTCATGATATAGATGAAGCTCTATTACTTTCTGATCAGGTAGTTATGCTAAATAATGGTCCGGCTGCAACTATTGGTCAAGTTTTGGATGTACCCTTGGAACACCCTCGCTCTATCGATATGATGAATGACCCCAAATATCATGTACTCCGTCATGAAATGATGCAGTTCTTGCAAAATCAGGAACGAGCTAAATATTCACAAGTTTAAATTGCATTGCACTTAGAGTATTCTAAATAAAAAAATGCCCAATTGTCATACAACTGTATTCAGGGAAACCACCGAATATTTTGAATTGATAAACTCAAAATTGAGATTTCGGCTTCAGTAATCTACATCCTTAAATTAGCTGATATGGCAAAACTTGATAGACGAAAATTTATTGCAGCGGTAGGTGCAACTGCATTGGCTCATACGATAATTAACCGTTCTAGTTCTAGCGTGACAACTAGCGACTCAAATCACAATGTTCATGTTGCGGTGAGGGATACTCCAGAAGTAACAACCGCAACACTGGGATTCGTTCCGGTGATGAGTTCTTGCCCTCTAATTATTGCCAAAGCTAAGGGCTTTTTTGCCAAATATGGGATGCCGGATGTCCAAGTGAAAAAGCAGCCTTCATGGGCTGTAATCAGAGATAAACTGATGTTAGGTGCTGCTAATGAAGGTTTGGATGGTTCCCATATTTTATTTCCCATGGCGTATTTGATGGCTACAGGGGAAATTAGTTATGGCAGAAAAATACCAATGTATATTCTGGCACGAATGAATCTAAATGGGCAGGGAATATCTGTTGCCAATACTTACAAAGATTTACATCTAGGTATAGATAGCTCACCCCTAAAGTCAATTTTTGCTCAGAAGACTCTGACGGAGGAAACTGTACGTTGTGCAGTTCCTTATCGCCGGGTGACAGGCGATTTTTTTATGCGCTGGTGGTTAGCTTATGGTGGTATTGATCCAGATAAAGATACATCGATAATTGTAGTGCCACCCCCGCAAATGGTGGCGAGTATGCGAAGCGGAAGTATGGAAGCTTTCTGTGTGGTTGATCCTTGGCATCATCGATTAATCAAGCAAGGAATTGGTTATTCTACGGTGACAAGTGGGGAATTATGGAACAATCACCCAGAAAAAGCTCTAGCAGTGCGTTCCCAATGGGTTGATAAATATCCCCAGGCTGCAAAAGCGCTGTTAGCTGCTGTGATGGAAGCTCAAATTTGGTGCGATCGCGCTGAGAATAAAGAGGAGCTTTTTGAGATAGTATCACAACGAGAGTGGATTGGTGTGAAGACCGATTTAGTACGCGATCGCTTACTGGGTAAAATCGACTATGGTGATGGACGTGTGGTGGAAAATAGTCCCCATGCCATTAAATACTGGCGTGAAAATGCTTCCTACCCTTTCAAAAGTCATGATTTATGGTTTTTAACCGAGGATATGCGCTGGGGTAATCGTTCCCCTGATTTTCCCACTCAACCCTTAATTGATGCAGTTAATCGTGAGGATTTGTGGCGAGAAGCTGCTAAATTCATTGGTGAAGAAGCAGCAATTCCCCCCAGTACATCCCGTGGTGTGGAAAAGTTTTTTAATGGCTTGGAGTTTGATCCTGAAAATCCCCAAGCTTATCTCAATGCACCCAAAATTAGGGTATTTAGGTGAAGTACCCCATCTTGCCTTTCGCTGAAAATGGGGCTTCCAATTTCAACTAGCACAAGGACGGTTTTATTCGTCTACGGAGTTTCCCGTCTCATTCGCAATTGCCTCCACCAGCCGTCTAGCTTTTGGTCTTACACCGCGTCCACAGGCAGCAATCCCACTTCCTGAGATTGTTTGATTATTTTGTCGGCAGATTTACCTTGGAATTACAGCAATAGCTTACCAGCTGGGTTTATGTCTCTTCCCCAATCTTAGCCGAGTACCGTAGCCTCTTAGTCTTCTGGGTGGGTCGCAACCACTGTAATCTTACCATTTTTCTACAATCAAATCAAATATTTTAGATGAGCCAGCAATCTTAGGGCATCCGCCCCCAGAAACGTGGCGTGCTGGATGGAGCATCTGTTGCTATCCATCCCCAGGCTATAGAGCCGTGGGGAATTCCCCAAGTTTGGTTAAATAAAATCAGATTCTTCCTCAATTTTTACCAGATTTGTGGCAGGGCGATCGCTACTCCAAGCCCACCATGCACAACCACATTGACAATGGTAAAATTCTTGCCATTTACGACTACGATTGTCGGTGAGTACGGGTGAACGCCTGTTGATCCAAACTTCTAAAGCTTCTAAACTACTTGCGTGACAAGTTGGACAACAAAAATCAAAAGCATGAATAGACTTTGTTGTCCATTCTGGTGGGTTGGGGGCAAAAGCATCCATAGTTAAAGAAAGGGGACAGGGAACGGGGAACAGGCAACAGAAAGAAAATTTGTGTAATTAATTCTGTTGAGCTACTTATCTGAGGGACAAAATACTGAATGTAGAAGAGAACTTTTGATTTGTATGATTCTACAAACTTGATAAATTACTAGTTTCAATATATCTAAATTTAATTATGGATCCGAATTTAGAAGTCAACCGCCTGTTAGATATTATGCCTGCTTCAGGGCGTATGTGGACAAAAATTGTCAGCAAACCAGAGCAAGCAAAGGTCATTGACGCGTCATTTCCTTTACCTTGGCATCAATCACGACCCATTTATATTAATTTTGACCTCTGGAAGGGTTTAAGTAAATCTCAACGGGATTTAGTGTTATTACGAACAGTTAGCTGGTTGATTGGGATTAAATGGTTTAAGCCAGATATTTATCAAGGTGTATTAGCTGCTGGGTTGGTGGCTAGTGTTGTGGAAATCAGCCAGGGTGATGTGGTGGGAATTGCTGCGGCTTTGAGTTTGACTGGATTGGCAATGACGCGGATTTGGCGGATTAATAATTCCCAAGAGACAGAAATTAATGCGGATAACGGTGCCATTAAAGTTGCACAGCGCCGGGGGTATTCAGCAACGGAAGCTGCGGAACATTTATTATCTGCAATCGAGGTTGTAGCTCAAATTGAGGGACGTACAGGTTTAGATTTTATTGAGTTAATGCGCTGTCAAAACCTGCGTGCGATCGCTTGTTTGTCTCCGGTGGGTATTCCCGAAAAATAGTCAATGAGGGCAGTAGGCGGGTTTTTGGAAGAAGCTTGAACACGAAAGCAAAAACTTTTCCCCTTAAAATAGGAGGTTTGTACCGGGTTTGCTTTGCTCAAGCTGGGGAGTATCAAAACTTCCTAAAGCTGGATGTAAATTTGGGAAAATATGACTTTACTGTACAGTAATGCAGTAATTACAAATTTTCATGGACATTAAAACACCAGACTGGGTAAAGCACGCCGTCTTCTATCAGATTTTCCCAGACCGCTTTGCAATTGGGAAGCGGACACCGCAGGAATCGCGCAGAAGAATAATTGAAAATGGCAATTGGGAAGATTGGGATGCTATACCAACCCAACAAGGCTATAAAGGGGGAGATTTGTGGGGAGTGATAGAAAAACTCGACTACATTGAGTCCTTGGGAATTAACGCCATTTACTTTACACCCATCTTTCAATCAGCTTGTAATCACCGCTACCACACCCATGACTATTATCAAGTAGATCCAATTTTAGGGGGAAACAAAGCATTTCGGGTATTTCTAGATGCAGCACACAGTAGAAATATCAAAGTTGTCCTTGATGGTGTGTTTAACCATTGCAGTCGCGGCTTTTTCGGCTTCAACGATATTTTAGAAAATGGACCTCATTCACCCTGGTTAAATTGGTTTAAAATTGAAGGCTGGCCCCTTGCACCATACACCGGAGACTTCCCTGCTAACTACGGCAGTTGGGTAGGAAATCGAGCGTTACCAGTTTTCAACCACGATAACCCTGAAGTTCGGGAATATATCATGGAAATAGCTGAGTATTGGTTAGAATTCGGTATTGATGGTTGGCGCTTAGATGTCCCATTTGAAATTAGAACACCAGGATTCTGGCAAGAATTCCGTCAGAGAGTCAAAGCACTAAATCCCGAAGCCTATATAGTGGGGGAAGTTTGGGGAGACTCCCGTAAATGGTTAGATGGTACTCAATTTGATGGTGTGATGAACTACCTATTTACCGGACCAACCATAGCTTTTACAGCAGGCGATCGCGTAATCTTAGAACAGGTAAAAGATCGTGATTATCAACCATATCCTGCCCTTTCTGCGGCACAATACGCTCTTCAAATTCAACATTTACTCCAACTGTACCCTAGAGAAATCCAGCTTACCCAACTCAACCTCCTGGCAAGTCACGACACAGCAAGGTTAATCACGATTGCCTCCGCAGATATTCAAAGTGTCGAACTAGCAACGTTACTCTTAATGACTTTTCCTGGTGCCCCCAGCATCTACTATGGTGATGAAGTAGGTTTAGAAGGTGCGATTGATCCAGATTCACGCCGTGGTTTTCCTGTAGAATCAGCATGGAACCATGAATTGCTTGATACTCATCGTCAACTTATTGCTATCCGTTACAAATATCCATGTTTGCGAACCGGGGATTATAAGGTTTTACATACTGAAGGCGAGGTGTATATTTTTAGTCGTACCTTAGAAAAAGAAGAACTAATTATCGCCGTCAATTCTGGAACTAGATCAGCCGAGGCAACCTTAGATACAACAAACTTTTACAATCAGCCAAATCAATTAATATATGGTGAAGCTGAAATTAAACATCATAATACAGATAATTCTCAGCAAATTATCTTAAATATTCCTGCCCGTACAGGTTGTATTTTGGTAAATACAGCAGATTTCAGTTAAATTCATGCGAATTTAAAAATTTAAATTCCAGATTCTCAACTTCTTGAAGAAATCGGGGGTCTAATACCAACAAAAACCCCTGCTTAAATATCTCCTTGATTTGGAGAAGGATTAAGCAGGGGTTTGATGAATTGACATTAATCAACGATCAAAACTTAAGCAAATGCGGCTGTTTGTACGTCGTTGTTAGCTAAAAGTTCTTGCAACTCTTCTGCATCAACGGTTTCTTTGTCAACCAACATATCTGCAAGTTGATCTAAGACGTGACGGTTTTTCAACAACACATCTTTGGCACGATCATAGGCAATATCTACCAACTTCCGCACTTCTTCATCAATGGCAGTTGCAGTTTCTTCTGAAAAATCTCTTTCTGCCATGATGTCACGACCAAGGAACATGTTACCTTGTTGGCGACCCAATGCTACAGGACCAAGGCGATCGCTCATTCCAAAGCGTGTCACCATTTGACGAGCAACTCGTGCAACCTGTTGTAAATCTCCAGATGCACCTGTGGTGACTTCTTCATCTCCAAAGATTAATTCTTCGGCAATACGTCCACCTAAAGCTACAGCCATTTGGTTTTCCAAATAGGAACGGCTATATAAACCGCTGTCCATGCGATCTTCTGAGGGGGTAAACCAGGTTAAACCACCTGCACGACCGCGAGGAATGATGCTAATTTTTTGTACGGGGTCATAATCAGGCATCAAAGCACCAACTAGAGCATGTCCCGCTTCATGGTAAGCTACCAATTGTTTGCGGCGTTCGCTCATTACCCGATCTTTCTTCTCTGGACCAGCCAACACACGGTCAATTGCGTCGTTGATTTCATCCATGGAAATTTCGGTGAGGTTGCGACGTGCTGCTAAAATAGCGGCTTCGTTGAGCAAGTTAGACAAATCTGCACCTGTGAAACCAGGGGAACGACGGGCAATCCGCTCAATATCAACGTCTTTGGCTAAGGTTTTGCCACGAGCGTGAACTTTGAGGATTTCTACGCGTCCACCGTAATCAGGACGATCTACCACAACTTGACGGTCAAAACGTCCGGGACGTAGTAACGCAGCATCCAAGACATCAGGACGGTTGGTAGCAGCAATAATGATGATACCTGTGTTACCCTCAAAGCCGTCCATTTCAGTTAGTAACTGGTTCAGGGTTTGTTCCCGTTCATCGTTACCACCACCTAAACCAGCACCCCGTTGACGACCGACTGCATCAATTTCATCGATGAAGACGATACAGGGAGCATTGGTTTTTGCTTGTTCAAATAGGTCGCGGACGCGGGAAGCACCCACACCAACGAACATTTCTACAAATTCAGAACCGGAGATGGAGAAGAATGGTACACCAGCTTCACCAGCAACTGCGCGCGCTAATAGGGTTTTACCTGTTCCTGGAGGTCCAACTAAAAGTACACCTTTAGGAATTTTGGCACCGATGGCTGTGAATCGGTCAGCATTTTTAAGGAAGTCTACAACTTCGTTTAATTCTAATTTTGCTTGATCAATCCCCGCGACATCACCGAAGGTGACTTGGGTTTGGGGTTCCATTTGCACACGCGCTTTGGATTTACCAAAGTTCATCGCTTGACTACCGGGACCACTTTGGGCGCGACGTAGTAAGAAGAACAAACCGACTAATAGCAATACTGGGAAAAATAAACTGCTGAGTGCTTTGAACCAGAAACCTTCATCGGTTTGAGGTAGCACGCTAATATCAATATCTTTTTCAGCAAGTGTATTAATTAGCGTAGGGTCTTCTACTAGAGTTACCAAAACTTGCTCACCAGCTTGAGACTTGACTACAGCCGTCTGGCGGTCTGCACTCAGCTTAACTTGGGCAACATTATTTTTGTCAACTTCTTCTAGGAATCGGCTGTAGCGCCATGTTTCCCTACTTTGGGGTTGCTTATCAAAGAAAGCTGTTCCTAGCGCAATTACTACTATGAAAAGTAGTGCATACAACCCAGCGTTTCTCCATCTTTTATTATTCACCTAGGTCAGTCCTCCTATAATTTTTTGCGCCTACATGCTAAGGCATACACCAAGGGTGGATACAGAGCATCTCTAGTTTTGAAGAAAAAGCATTATTAAGAATTATGTTAACTTATCTTAAGGTATATCAGAATGCCTTTGCTTAAATCTGAGAAAAAAACTTTTGGTTATTAGTTTGAGATGTTGGCACTTAAGGATCGTATTGTAGCGATCTGAAAGGGTGGATGAGGACGGTTTCCACTACAAAGAAGCAGAGGGGCAGGGTGCAGGGGGAAAAGAGTTCGATGTGTGAGAAAGTTTTAAAGTGAAAAAAGTTGCCTTAATTGCTGTAAACAAGGGTGTTGAGGGTTATATGTAAGTTTGCTAGTACCATTGATAACAGTATGAATAGGAACGATTTCTACCACACAATTGCTGTAAGCGATCGCATTAAAGCTAGAAACCAGTTCTGGTGTCCATGGTTCTTGAGAAACTGGTTGCTTTTGGTTTTCTAGTTTGTTGAGGATATGCGATCGCATAACCCCCGGTAGTATCTTCTTATCTAGTGGTGGTGTCCACAAACAGTCATCTTTCCATCCCCACAAACTACCTGTGGTTGTCTCTAACCAGTTATTTGCTGTATCTTGAAATATCCCCTCTTGGGAGTCGTTAGTTTTTGCTAACCAACAGGCTAAATAATTTCCTGTTTTATGCTGTGGTAGCGAGCGATATATATCTGGTGATATTAAGCTAGCAGTGATTCCCTGAGTTTGTTTCGCTGCTAAATTTGGCGGGAAATTTCTCCCCGTAACCCACTCTCGTCCATCTGGAAAAATCGTGATCCGCAAAATGGGGAAATCATGCAGCATCATTTCTGCACCTTCACGGATATGTTTCCAGTTTGGTTGTTGCCAGCCAAATATTTTTAAGGAATTATTTAGTCTTGATACATGTAAATTCCAATTTGTCAAGTCATGCTCTAAATAATTCTCATAAACTCTCAGAGTCGTAAAAACTGTAGCACCATACAGCAAACCTGGGTCATCAATGGCAATTTCCAAGTTTGGCGAGTTAATAACCTTACCGTTGTACCAATAAGTAATCTTAGTGTTTCCTAACTTAGATTTTTTTATGTTGTGTCATCTTCCAAAATCAATTATTTCATCAATTCAGCAATTTCAGCAATCAAGTTCATGAATCTTTTTGAGGAAACTTAATTTGATTTTGTCCCTCTGCTGTCCTCATAACTGTTCCTCCTAATCTTTCAATTGCCTTAATTGCCCTTTTTTGAGTTTCCGGATCGACACCATTTTGTAGTACCATCACCCATGCAGATATTTGAGCAGCTTTACTCTGGGGATTTTTGCTTAAAAAGTTAGATGTTCTTTCAGAAATATATGCGGATTCTTGACTTTCTTTGTCTGGGTGTTTTTTTGCCCAATCTGCCGCTGATTTGAAGGAATTTTTTGCTGATTTTGAGTCACCTAAAAATAGTAATTCATCAATTGCTTTGTAGCGCCAAACATAAAAAGAATTTTTGGGATCCCAGGGAGAAAGATGTTTTAAACCTTGTTTAGTAAGATTGACTGAATTTTCTGGTAAACCTGCATACATTGAGGTGCTAGTTGACAAAGCAAGATATGCAATCACAAATCGAGGATCGTGCTTAAGAATCACTTCAAAATATTCAGGACTAAGACTATAACCCGTTTTAGATCTAGCTTCTTCGTCACCAAAGTATTGAGCAAAACCTAAATAAGCCCAATTAGCAATAACATTATCAAAGCCAAATGTTGGAGCTTGCTTGAGTATTTTGAGATTTGCCTGTTCCAATTGTAAATCTTTTTTCAGGGCTGCAACGGAAACTGATTGTTTGTTATCTCCAAATGTTTGCATTCGTTGAAATTGTAGTATTGTCACTCCGCAAATGCAAAAAAAACTAACCAAAGATGAAACAACAGTTTGACGAGAGGGAATAAAAATCATATTAAATTCATCATCAAAAATATTGATAACAAATATATTGTTCCCAAAATATCGACAAAATTAACAGGCTAATTAATTTTGAGAAAATCTTCAAGTGATTTTTGGATCTGTGGTTGTTTCATATAGACTCGTGCAGCTTCAATTAAGTTATTGATATTTTCATCACTGACATCATCAATATCATCACTTAGAGGTTTCCCAATCAGTTGTCTGTCAAGCTTGAATTGTAAACGTAAATGGCGCTGATGAATCATTTGATTGCTGACGTAATCAAAAATATCTGATGATCCATCAAATAGTATACCCACTAACGGCTGTGCCCACTGAATCAAACCCCAACTCCGCGCTTTTTCATAGGGTATCACGCGAGTGCGATCGCCTGTACCGATGGAGAGGACTGTAATATCTTCCAACCTATGACCCAATTTTAGCGCTTCTGCGATCGCGCAAGTGGAGGGATTATTTGCTGCGACTCCACCATCAATAGCAGAATAAATCGATTCAACTGTATAACTTGAGGTTTTATTCGGTATTTTATCCCATCCTGGAGAAACTGTTGCCCGTCTATTTTCTCCAACATATTCCTTGATTGTGCGTACTTGACTACTACCTACACCATCGGTAATTGTGATTTTCATATTTTGATATACATTATTAGCTGAGGAAGCATTTTCGTCTAACTCAATTACCTCTGTATATCCATCCTGAATTTTACCTTTTACTTGTCTAATTAGGCGATGAGCAGGAAAATAACTAGGAGCAGATGCAGAACAAACACATACTTCCCACAAGGGGACATTTCCGTAATCTTGTTCATAGCACCAGCTTTTAAAAATTATTGGTTCCCGCTCTATGGTGTCGTAGGAAACTATTAATAATAATGGGTAATTAATGTCAAATAGTTTAGCTTCTTGAAAAGTTGCTTTGAGAACTTGAATTAAGCCAGTATCTGAGTATTTTGGAGCAGAAAATCCATACTGCAAAAGTAGAGGTATTCTTTGTGTTGTCCAACGTGTCTGGTAGGGGAAAATTATTTTGCTTTGTTCCTTATACAGTTCTACAATTTTTTGGCTATTAGCTCCTGCGGCAATTGCAGCAGCTAAAATTGAACCTGTAGAAGTTCCGGCAACTAAGTTAAAATACTGATTTAGTGGTTGGCTAATTTTTTTTTCAATTTCTGTCAACATCAATGCTGAAACCAGACCTCTAATTCCTCCACCATCTAAACTTAAAATTCGGAAAACCATAATCAGTAATTTGGATGTTAATTAATCCATATTTTATTTTAAATTATTTCGCACGGGAAATCTAACCTAATTAGATAATTAGTCGGAAAACTGTTATTTACAAACATATTAAAAATAAAATTTATCTCATTTGATACTAAATAAAAAGATATTATATCATTGCAAACACATTATTATAATTCCAAACACTGATGATATATCGGCATCAGTTCATGTATGTACAATAGCGAAATATTCAAATATTAAAATAACCCAATTAAATCCGCCTTAGCCGACTCCAACTGTCACGATTAGGTAGAGTCAGATGTATTTGTTAAAATTCTGAGATCAACATATCTGACCATAACCTTCTATAACCTGATTTGGAGGTTTCTAATTGGCAAAATTAAAAGTTGGTATTAATGGGTTTGGTCGTATCGGTCGCTTGGTATTCCGCGCTGGTATGAACAACCCCAATATTGAGTTTGTCGGTATTAATGACTTGGTACCCCCCGATAACCTCGCTTATTTACTCAAATACGATTCAACCCACGGTCCCTACAAGGGTACTATCGAAGCTAAGGAAGATGGCTTTGTAGTAGATGGTAAATTTATCCCCTGCATGTCAGTTCGCAACCCAGCGGAGTTACCCTGGGGTAAATTAGGTGCAGACTACATAGTTGAATCTACTGGTTTTTTTACTGATTTTGAAGGGGCATCAAACCACCTCAAAGCTGGTGCAAAAAGGGTAATTATCTCGGCACCCACCAAAGAACCAGAAAAGGTTCGCACCTTACTCATGGGTGTCAACCATAACTTATTTGATCCTAGTAAAGACTTAATTGTCTCCAATGCTAGTTGCACTACTAATTGTCTAGCACCTATTGCTAAGGTAATTAATGATAACTTTGGTTTAGCCGAAGGTTTAATGACCACAGTTCATGCTACAACAGCAACGCAGCCAACGGTGGATGGTCCAAGTAAAAAAGACTGGCGAGGTGGACGTGGTGCAGCACAAAACATCATACCTTCATCTACAGGTGCTGCTAAAGCTGTAGCATTGGTACTACCAGAATTAAAGGGTAAACTAACAGGTATGGCTTTTCGGGTACCTACACCTGATGTGTCAGTTGTTGATTTGACGTTTAAAACTGATAAAGCCACCAGTTACAAAGATATTTGTGCGGCGATGAAATCCGCCGCCGCTGGAGCTTTGAGTGGTGTTTTGGGATACACTGAAGATGAAGTAGTCTCAACAGATTTTCAGGGTGATACCCGTTCGAGTATTTTTGACGCAGGCGCGGGAATTGAGTTGAACTCGAACTTTTTCAAAATTGTGGCATGGTATGACAACGAATGGGGTTACTCAAATCGGGTGATTGATTTGATGTTATCGATGGCACAAAAAGACAACATTTAAAATTTGGGATTGGCAAGACGTTAAGTTAGCAGTTATGAGCGGAGTTAAGTCCCCCTGATAACTGCTAACTCCTATCTTGTTTCCAAGCCATATTTGACAATCAACAGACAATTTCTTTCGTCTGAAGTCCGTTCATAAACAACCCGATCAACTAATCGTCGCAATAGGAACCAACCATATCCTCCCACCTGTAGAGTACCTGGTTCTGGTTCTGCGATCGCATCCGGGTTGAAAGGTTTACCACGATCCCAAATTCTAATCTCTAATCGATCATCCCAGAGGGAAAGATCAATATCGATAGCTGTTTCTGGTGGTAAAGTATGATGAGCATGGCGAACGGCATTGGTGAAACCTTCTGCCAGCGCTAAATTAAGACGATATAATTGACTGTCTGATCGACCAAGATGCGAGATATACTTTGAGCAAAATTGCTCAAACCATTCTTGCACAACGTTTAAAAGCTTAAGTTCGCTCTTTACCATCAGATGGTCTCGCTGCACCATGCTAAGCATTGACCTTGACTTAAATACTAAAGGGATGAAAAGTTGCTACTACCTTTATAACTTAATTAGTTTGAGGTTTTGGATCAGTATTTTACCTTAAAATGTAAAATTATGATGTATTTTTAATTACAAAAACTAATGCCTGTACAGTTTTAAAAGCACTAACTCGTAGCACTTTTAAAACTTACAGGCACTAAAATGACCGCTAAACAAGCATAAAATACTGGTTATAGTCTACAAACTAGAACAGCCCTAAGCTGAAAGATTTGTCGATGGGCAAAGTTGCACCAATACCCAACCAGAGAGTAACCAAAGTACCAATCATGAATACAGTAGTTGCTACCGGACGACGGAAGGGGTTTTGGAACTTATTGATGTTCTCAATGAAGGGAACAAGAATCAATCCCAATGGGACTGAAGCCATTGCCAATACTCCTAACAATTTGTTAGGAACAGAGCGCAAAATTTGAAATACAGGGTATAAATACCACTCAGGCAAAATTTCTAAAGGAGTTGCGAAGGGATTTGCGGGTTCTCCAGTCATTGCAGGGTCTAAAACTGCTAAAGCTGCGATACAAGCAAATGAACCCATAATTACAACAGGGAAAATGTAAAGTAGGTCATTGGGCCATGCAGGTTCACCATAGTAATTGTGACCCATGCCTTTAGCCAATTTAGCTCTTAGTTGAGGATCGCTCAGATCGGGTTTTTTAATTGTTGCCATTTTTGAAGGTGCTCTCTTGGTGAATTAAAGCATTTGTTATAGCTGTTAGGTTCAGTTACCCTAACGCTGGTGCTGTTGACTCGTGAACTTGAGGATATCCAGCTTTGAGCGTTATCTTTTGAAGTTTGGTGCTGATGTTTCCTATGTGTCAAAAGTATCTGACTAATGATAAGTTTAAAACAAACAGCAGGCTTTGTAACTGAACTTTTGTAGCGGTTCCTTGACTACTTACAATTACAATGGTCCAGAAATGCCTTGTTTGCGGATCATTAAGAAGTGCAAGAGCATGAAAACTGCAATCAGCCAAGGTAATACGAAGGTGTGAGCGCTATAGTAGCGGGTAAGAGTTGATTGTCCAACACTAGAACCACCACGAAGTAAATCAGCGATGAGGGTACCAACTACGGGAATAGCTTCGGGTACACCACTTACGATTTTTACAGCCCAGTAACCAACTTGGTCCCAAGGCAATGAGTAACCTGTTACGCCGAAGGATACAGTGATCACAGCAAGAAGAACTCCAGTTACCCAGGTTAATTCGCGGGGTTTTTTGAAACCACCAGTTAAATAAACGCGGAAAACGTGGAGAATCATCATCAAGACCATCATGCTGGCAGACCAGCGGTGAATGGAGCGAATCAACCAGCCAAAGTTAACCTCATTCATGAGGTACTGTACTGAAGAGTAAGCTTCAGCAACTGTTGGCTTATAGTAGAAAGTCATGGCAAACCCAGTTGCAAACTGGATCAAGAAGCAAGTCAAGGTGATACCACCTAAACAGTAAAAAATATTAACGTGAGGAGGGACGTACTTGGTAGAAACGTCATCAGCGATCGCTTGAATTTCCAAGCGCTCCTCAAACCAGTCGTACACGTTTGACATACAATCTCAAGTTCCTAAAAATCAATTGCGGTTGTAGAATTGCGGCTCATTGGTTTTTCAATTAGCCGTCAGAGTAGTGATCGTTCTCAGAAACTTAACACTCTGCAAAAAATATGTATTGCGTTCGCTCTGTTCTCAACCATGCAGGATGATAGATACAAAGACGATTTTAACGTTTAGTGAGGAGCATGTGCTGGTAAAAATTGCTTATTCTGACAATTCAACAATGCATCACTTCTATAAAAAAAGTAACATAGTCGAGAGATAGATTTCATCAATGATCAAGTAACTGGGCAAACTTTAGGCAATTTTGGGTTGAAAGTGAAACTGAGAATGTGGTTCATGCACAAACAGGCTGTTGGAGTTATATCGCTGTTAATGGCGTTTTGGATTGGGTTTTGCGGTTTCGCAGCGCCAGCTTTGGCGCTGACTGAGGAGCAAAAGCTGGTTTCCGAGGTATGGAGAATTGTCAATCGGAATTATCTTGATGAGACATTCAACCATCAAAATTGGGCAGAAGTTAGGCAAAAGGTTTTAGGCAAGCCCATCAAAGATCAACAAGGAGCGTATGTTGCTGTGCAAACTATGCTCAAAACCCTTGATGATCCATTTACCCGTTTTTTAGATCCCGAACAGTATCGCAGTCTACAGGTCAATACCTCTGGAGAGTTAACTGGGGTGGGTTTACAAATTGCCCTAGATGCACAAACTGGTCAATTGCAAGTTGTTGCCCCCATTGCTGGTTCTCCGGCGGAGAAAGCAGGGATTCAACCACGCGATCGCATTCTCCAAATAGAGGGGATTTCCACCGCCAAATTGACCCTAGATGAAGCCGCAGCCAAGATGCGGGGTGCAAGTGGTAGTTCTGTCACTTTGTTAATTGAGGGCGAAGACAAGAGCCAGCGGGAGGTCAAATTAACACGCGATCGCATTGCCCTAAATCCGGTTGTGGTTGAACTAAAAAAATCTCCCCAAGGTAAACCTATTGGTTATATCCGTCTCACCCAATTTAATGCCAATGCTCCCATGGAGTTGGCACATGCCATATCTAATCTGGAAAAACAAGGCGCAAATGCCTATATTCTTGATTTACGCAACAATCCGGGTGGCTTACTGCAAGCTGGGGTGGAAATCGCCCGTCAATGGCTTGATTCTGGCATCATCGTCTACACCGTAAATCGTCAAGGCATTCAAGGTAATTATGAAGCATTTAGTTCTGCCCTCACCCAAGATCCCCTAGTCATCTTGGTTAATCAAGGAACAGCCAGCGCTAGCGAAATTCTCGCAGGTGCCTTACAAGATAACCACCGCGCTACCTTGGTAGGGGAAACCACCTTTGGCAAGGGTTTGATTCAATCTTTATTTGAACTGTCTGATGGCTCTGGTTTAGCGGTCACAATCGCTAAATATGAAACTCCAAATCACCGCGATATTAATAAATTGGGGATTAAGCCAGATCAGGTAGTGGCATCTGAAGGATTGACACGCGACAAGATTGCCACTAAGGATGACCCTCAATATCAAGCAGCAGTTAATTTGCTTACACAAAAATCAGTTGTTGTGGGAGGGGTTTAAATACAGTTGATAGTATTGTTTTAGACGTAGAGACGTGACATGTCACGTCTTTCCACTGTTTTGTTGCCCACAAAAAATAGGGTCTTTGACATCACTAAGGTTTTTACATCATTACAGATGTACTCAATAAAGCATCATAGTTGAATTGTTTTAAATATTTATACGCAGAATCAATGGCGTATTCACCTCGGAGAAAGCCTGTATTTCCTCCAGGGCAAATATATCTGAGTGTATCTAAATCAAAACGATTCGCAAGTAGTTTAATGCTATCAATCTGCCGTCGCCAGTGGAAAGTCTTCGCAGTTCGCAAAGGTACAGGTTCACCCTGAGTGTTGGGAAGTAAATGTCTACCAGTAAACAGAACACCATCTCCATTGCCATAATATAAGCAAGAAGAACCAGGAGAATGCCCAGGTGTCCAAATTATCTGGATTTGTGAATCCAACGTAAATTCTTGAAAAAAAGTAGTAACATTTAGTTCTGGTAATAAATAAGCTTCCTGTTCTTGAATCAGAATCTTACAACCGAATCGCTGTTGAATTTCCCCAGTTTTTCCAATGGCACCACGATGAGTCAAAAATATCCAACTAATTCCTCCGTTTAAGTTGATAAACTCTTGATTAATTTCGTTGATGGCAGGGCAATCGATCAAAATATTGCCTTCGTTTCTTACAATAAAGTAAGAAGTTCCTCCCAGTGTGTCCCGATTAGGCGGAAATGCAAAAATCTGATTCAGTACAACCCGTGGCTGTTTGTTGACAAAACTTGGCTCTGGCTCGGCATTTAAGGCAAACATATGAAAACTTAGCTCAAATAGTGGTGGATAATTATACTTAGACCAAATCTATCTTGAATTCAAATATCTATTGCCAATACTGGATTAATTTTTGATGGCGAATAGTAAAATTGAAAAGCTAACAAGTCATATTTTTGTGTCTATTTTCCCAGCAATTAACTTATCTGCGGGAAAAAGTACAAGTTCTGCCTCAAAATTAGTTTTGGTGGTGCTAAGGCTATAGGCAAGACGTTTTTAAGGCAAGTAAAGATAAAATGGAAGTCTGGATTCTCCTATTTTTGGGATTAATTACCTATCTGATGGTGCAACGGATCGTCACTAGCCTAACCAAAACACCCGTATGGTTGCTGTGGTTAGTGTTGATGATACCTCCAACTATTTGGGTACTTTCGATAGTTGTAGGAAAACAACAAGCACCACCGCAGGCTCTGATTATCTCTTCTGTGGCAATTAGTACTTTATTGTATTTGGTTCTGTTTATGTGGGGTCGTCGTTACCCTTCCTCAGACTCTTCGGGAAAAACCCCAACCCAAACTGAACTACCAACAGCAGAATCACCGCAAATTATACATCCGATTCCAGAACCAGTTGTAGTCCGCCCAATTGAAATCGGGGAAGAAGTTCAACTTAGAGATTGTTTCCCTTGGTCGGTATATTTTCTGCAAAATATCGAATATAAACCACAAGCTGTGATTTGTCGGGGACAATTACGGATGGATGCGGCTGAAGCTTATGAACGGATTAAAGAAAATATCCAGGAAAAATTTAGCGATCGCTTTGTGCTAATTTTCCAAGAAGGCTTTAATGGTAAACCTTTTTTTGTCCTTGTTCCTAACCCTCAATTAGCTAAAAATAATCCCCACGCTCAAGATAAATTAACACGTCCGGGATTAGCCCTGATCATGCTATTTACAACCCTACTGACAACAACTTTTGTCGGTATGCAAGTTGCTGGCTTTAAAATTGAACAACTCCAATCTCAGCCGACAATTTTCTTCCAAGGATTGCCCTATGCTTTGACATTGATGACAATTTTAGGGTTGCACGAACTGGGACACTACTTCACCTCACGTCGGTATAAAATTCGCTCAACACTGCCTTATTTTATTCCCATGCCCTTATTTTTAGG
This sequence comes from Calothrix sp. PCC 6303, assembly GCF_000317435.1. Lineage (NCBI taxonomy): Bacteria > Bacillati > Cyanobacteriota > Cyanophyceae > Nostocales > Calotrichaceae > Calothrix > Calothrix sp. PCC 6303. The sequence goes on along the minus strand of NC_019751.1, from coordinate 2,153,268 downwards.
GACTTTTGGGGCATTTATTCAGATGCGAAGTCCAATTCCCAACCGTAAAGCCTTATTCGATGTAGGCATTGCGGGACCATTTACGGGTTTTGTCGCAACTTTGCCACTACTAATTTGGGGATTAGCCCATTCGCAAATTGTTTCTAACACTACACAACTGGGCTTATTGAGCGGTCAATCCTTAAATGCCCTAAATCCTCAATATTCAATCTTAGTGGCAATCATCGCCAAAATGGTTTTAGGTGCCAAACTAACAGCAGATTCTGCTATCTCTTTGCATCCAGTTGCTGTTGCTGGTGTATTTGGTTTAATTATCACCGCTTTAAATCTCATGCCTGTGGGACAATTGGACGGAGGTCACATCATTCACGCCATGTTTGGTCAGCGTAATGCCCTGGTGATTGGTCAAATTGCCCGTTTATTGTTGTTAGTGATCTCGTTGATACAGCCAGAGTTTTTTCTCTGGGCAATTATTGTATTATTCATCCCCCTCATCGATGAACCCGCTTTGAATGATGTCACAGAACTTGATAACAAGCGGGATTTTTGGGGTTTAGCTGCTATGGCATTACTGGTATTGATCATTTTGCCATTGCCAGATGCGCTAGCGCGAATGTTGAATATTTAGAAAATAAAACAAACTAAGAGAGACGCGACATGTCTCGTCTCTACAGATTGCCTTTATTTCTCTAAAATCTGCCGTCTATTCTGATTGCTAATTTTTCAATTTTCCTAAATGCCGGAACGTCACACACTATCTACAGCAAATGTTCAGTTATCTTATTTGCGTTGGAATCATCCCCAGGAGCCATTGTTACTATTGCATGGGATGGCTGACCATGGACTGGTTTGGTCGGCTTTGGGCGAGTATCTAGGGTCAGATTATGATATTATTGCCCCCGATATGCGCGGTCATGGGGATAGTAGTAAACCAGAAAACGACTATAGCTTTGAAAGTGCGATCGCTGACTTGGAAAACTTGATGGATTCCGTAGGTTGGTCGTCTGCTCATATTGTCGCCCATTCTTGGTCAGGTAAACTCGCCACAATTTGGGCAACCCAAAACCCTCAACGCATCAAAAGTCTGGTTTTGGTAGATCCGATTTTTATTTGGAAGATACCAAGTATTTTCAAACTGACTTTTCCCCTGCTGTACAGAGTATTGCCCTTTCTCCAAGGAATGGGACCTTTTAGCAGTTATGAAGCCGCAGAAGCTAAAGCCAAAACTTCAAATCAATACCAAGATTGGACAGATTTACAACAAAAAGTGTTCGCAGGTGGAATTGAGCAAAAAAGTGATGGGAGTTACGGCAGTAAGTTCACCATAGCAGCACGCGATCGCATCTTTGAAGAAGTGATGCGTGTACCTGGTTTAACTACACCAATTTACATACCCACCCTATTTATTCAGCCAGAAAAAGGTGTAAATCGTCTGGAATGGCAACTCAAACCATACAAAACCTACCTCAAACACCTCGAAATATCTCAAGTTCCCGGAAATCATTGGGCATTTTTAACAAAACCAGAGATATTTAACCAAACCGTCAAGAATTTTTTACAGCAAAATCACTCTTGAATTCAAAAAATTCAAAAGTGAACTAACCAGTATCTAACTTTCAAAACATAACCTGAAAACCGTAGAGACGAGATATGTCGCGTCACTCTTTAATATTTGTATTTCCTTAACCTAATGTATCGAAAACTTTGAACAGTGGTAAATACATCGAAAGCAAAATAGTTCCCACCATTCCACCTAAAACCACAATCATCACTGGTTCTAAGATACTTGTTAAAGCCTTCACAGCTTGTTCAACCTCATCCTCATAAAAATCTGCAATTTTCATCAACATTGCATCTATTTCACCAGTTTCTTCTCCAATACTAATCATTTGTAATGCCATTGGTGGAAAAACTTTTTCTTTCTGCAATGCAAAACTAATCATACCCCCTTGTTGAACTTCAAAACGTGCCGCATCAATGGCATTTGCAACAACTTGATTTCCTGAAGTATCACGAACAATTTCCAAAGACGTTAAAATCGGTACTCCCGAACGCGTTAAAGAACCAAAAGTTCTACTAAAACGAGCAACTGAAGATTTTTGAATTAAATCTCCAAACAAAGGTGTTTTTAGAGACAAACGGTCAATCGTTTGTCTTCCCATGGGAGTTTTATAGTATTGTTTATAGGCAATTACAAAAGCAATAAATCCAAGAATTACAACTATTATTTGTGGACCCCTTAATATTCCGCTAAGAGTAACCATGAATTGGGTTAAAGGTGGTAAAGTGTTGCCAATTTCTTCAAAAATCTTGGCAAAAATAGGAATTAAGAAAATAGTCATTCCCAGAAAAATTGATACAGCAATAAAACCCACCACCATGGGGTAAGACATAGCAGATTTAATTTGGTTTTGTAGTCTTGCTGTATCTTCTAGTAGTTTAGCCAACCGGTTTAAAACTTCATCTAATACACCACCAACTTCACCCGCTTGAATCATGCTCACATACAAACCATCAAAGCAAGCTGGGTGCTTTCGCATCGAATCAGAAAGATTTAAACCATTTTGAACATCTAAACTAATCTCCATCAAAGCTTTTTTTAACTTGGGATTTCCACATTGTTCTCCTAATACTCCCAAGCTTCTAACTATTGGTACACCTGCATTCACCAATGCGGCAAACTGCCGTGAAAAAACAGCTTTATCTTTAACAGTGACTGTAGCGAAACGAGTTTCAAAATCAAGAAGTTGCTTTAAATCTAAGCTGTTTTCCTTCTTCAGTTCCTGAATGCTAAAACCTTGCTGTCTCAAGTTAGTCCGAGCTTGATTAATAGATTCTGCTATCACCTTTTCAGTTCGGGATTTTCCCTGTGTATCTCTAATTTTTGCAACAAAGGTAGGCATAATAGGAATTTAAATTTACGTTTAATTAATTGATATTTTGAGAAAAAGATTTATCGGGGATGAATATTACTAAATGATAATATATCTAGCCCGATATTTTCTAGATAGAGACGCTGGCACAACGTCTCCTGAACATGAGATTAAAACAATTAATGTGCTCTTGTTGCACCAGCAGCTTTTGCAGCTGCTGGAGGAACACCACCAATTAGACGTTGAACTTCATCTGGTTTGGAAGTTTTGGACATTGCAGCTTCAAAGGAAATAGTACCGGCTTTATATAAGTCAGCTAATATTGTTTCCAAAGTTTTCATTCCTAACTTACCTCCAGTCTGAATTGCCGAGTAAATTTGGGATGTTTTACCTTCACGAATTAAGTTAGAAATAGCAGGAGTTACAACCATAATTTCCTGTGCCATAATTCGACCAAATTCACCAGGCTTAGGGCTTTTCTTCGGAACTAAAGTTTGGCTAAATACTGCAACTAGTGAGTTAGATAACTGTACCCTGACTTGAGTTTGTCTTTCGTGGGGAAACACATCAATAATCCGGTCAACAGTTTGTGATGCTGAACTAGTGTGAAGTGTACCAAATACTAAGTGCCCAGTTTCTGCTGCCGAAATTGCCAAAGAAATTGTTTCCAAATCCCGCATTTCACCCACCAGAATAATATCTGGATCTTCTCGCAAAGCTGCTTTTAAGGCATTGGCAAAACTCTTGGTATCTTCATTCAATTGACGTTGGTGAATCAGACTTTTAACAGGTTCGTAAACAAACTCAATGGGGTCTTCAACTGTGAGGATATGTTCTGCACGGGTGCGATTAATCAAGTCAATCATTGCTGCCAAGGTAGTGGTTTTACCAGAACCAGTTGGACCTGTAACTAAGATTAAACCTCTAGGTTTTTCTGACATTTCCCGAACAACATCAGGTAGACCCAATTTATCAAAGTTGGGGATTTTGGAACTCAAAGCACGTAAACAACAAGCATAGGTACCACGCTCTTTATAGACATTGACACGAAAACGTGCTAGCCCTTTGACACCATAGGAGCAATCTAATTCCCAAGTCTGTTCCAAAGTTTTGCGCTGACCATTATTCAACATACTAAAAATCAGCCTTTGACACTGGTCAGGGGTCAAAGGATCGGAACCGATGGGGGTGAGTTTACCACTAATACGGAAATAGGGAGGTAAACCAGCAGATAGGTGCATATCTGAACCACCCATTTCAATCATCTGCTCCATCAAATCTTCGATCATCATCTCCATAGTTTTGCTCCTGATTTGCTTTGTTTCGATTCAGATATTCCTAACTAGTCCTGAAAACGCGGTGTCATACAGTAAGGACAATCCAGCCATTCTGGTTTGAGTTCTGCACTACAGGTTCGACAAGTGAGGCTACTTTTACGTCTTGCCTTCAGTTCTGCTTCTAAACCAGTATCTGTATAGGTCACCCGCTCAACTTCTTCCAAAGTTGTTTGTCCTTGACGTACCAAATCTAGGCTGTAAGAAAGTAGAGTTTTCATCCCATCTTCAACCGCAACTTCCTTGATGCGTTCGGTGGGTGCTTCCTCATTAATTAGAGTTTGCAGACGTTCAGTTACCCGCATCACCTCATAAACACCGCAGCGTCCTTTGTAACCAACACCCCCGCAAGTTGGGCAAAGTGAATTATTTGCCTTAGCCTGTTGAATTTGCTCGTTAGTGAGGGAATTTGCTTTATAAAAAGTCAGATCTACATCTTGAGAAGCAGATAGACCATAGCGTGCCAATTCTTCAGTAGAAGGATTGTAAGCAATACGACAATCTGTACAGACACGACGAACAAGACGTTGTGCCAAAACACCAAGTAGGGAGCTAGAGACCATAAATGGTTCAACACCCATTTCACCCAAACGTGCGATCGCACCTGGTGCATCATTGGTATGTAGCGTTGTTAAAACTAAGTGTCCGGTTAATGCCGCTTCGATGGCAGTTTTTGCGGTTTCCCGATCTCGCGTTTCCCCCACCAGTAGCACATCCGGATCTTGGCGTAAGAATGCCCGTAATGCCGTAGCAAAATCTAGCCCTTTTTCCCTTATTACCTGTACCTGAGTAATCCCCGGTAAACTGTACTCAATTGGATCCTCTACAGTACTAATATTGATTCCAGGGTCATTACGTTCCGCTAATGCCGAATATAGCGATGTGGTTTTACCTGAACCAGTCGGTCCTGTCACCAAAATCAATCCAAAGGGACGACTGACCATATCCTGAACAATCCCCAAAGTTTCCGGGTCAGTAATTAATTTATCTAACCCTAATTGAGTTGAGGAGTTATCCAAAATCCGTAACACAACCTTCTCGCCGTAGCGGCTAGGTAGTGTATTTACCCGGAAATCCACCTTGCGTCCTTCAAAAACCCGGCGGATGCGACCATCTTGGGGTAAACGTCGTTCAGCAATATCTAAATTGGAGATGATTTTAAATCGAGCCGTAACCGCAGGAATAATTTTTTTGGGTAATGGGTCAAAAGCCTCTCGCAACACACCATCTCGACGAAAGCGGATGCGAAGATTCTCTTCTTGCGGTTCAATATGAATATCCGAAACTTTCTCAGATAAGGCTTTAGCTAAAATTCGGTTCACCAAGCTAATAATTGGAGCATCTTCAGCCCCTTTCATTGCTGAACCTAAATCAACATCCATATCATCTGGAGCCTCTGCCAAATCAAGATCGGCAAGATTTTCCAAGTCCTGGTTAATATCTGTAAATTTTTCTTTCTCTAAATGCTTTTGTTTAACCGCAAGTTCATCTAAATATTGATTGATGATTTGTTGGTAATCTTCTTGAGTAATTACCATCCGTTGCAAAGCTAAATTTTGCGGTCGCAAAATTCGGTTGAGGTCATCTGATGCTTCCAAATTATCAGGATCCACCATTGCCACAAGTACCGATGGTGGATTTTGAGCATCATTACGCGACAAAGGCAATAAACGATGACGACGACAAATATCTACTGGGATGAGAGTCTCAATCAAATTTCCCACTTGTGAATCTCCCACCGGACTAACTTCCGGATCGAGATATTCCACACCGTAGAGTATTTTTAGTTCAAACAGCTGCTGCTTCTTATAAAGTCTGAGCAATTCAGGTGAGAGTTGTCGTCCAGAAATTGACTCCAATACTTCAGTTAGGGGTCTTCCAGACTTGCGGCTTTCGATTAGCGCTTGCCGCATTTGTTCAGTATCGACAAAGCCAACTTGTACTAGCTTATTGCCAAAGGGAGAAAATTCTGCTCTGGTAGCTAGGGCAGTGCTGCGTCGTTGTTGTGACGAGTAAGTCATATGATGAGTAAAGGATAGCCGAAACCTCTGATATCAAGTATTCCCATGCTGCTATTAAGAATTGTCATACCAATAGAGAAAATATCAATCAGTCACTAATTGAATTAAAAGTTTTCGGAAAGCCGCCCTTATATTAATAAACTAAGGTGTTCAGCATTTGTCACAATAGATGACGGTGACATCACCTTCAGATAAAATTCGATGCTGAGATAGACCTGCTGCCAAGTGCAACGACAAGGAACCTCCTGTGACTGCGTGAATGCAATCGCGCTAAAGTGATAACTTGGCTCATTGCTGAGTGCAACAGAGCTAATGCTCGAATTTTGCTGGGGCGATAGGTACAAGAACATCGACGAAGATTAGGAAAATAAATCATACTAATCAGCAATCAGGAGAAGATTAGAGGTAAAGCAACTAATGAATACTGACTCTCTAGACCAAATCAATGCTAATGAGCCTAGTAGTGAGGCAAATGAAACAACAGCCAATGTATCTACAACTATGCCCAACTCCGATAGTGGTGTAGAGCAAGCAACTACTGTTTCTAATTCACAATTGGATCAGCAAATAGAATCTCTCAAAAACCAGGTGGAAGAACGTAGTAATCAATACATGCGGATTGCCGCCGATTTTGAGAACTATCGTAAGCGCACTCAGAAGGAGAAAGAAGACCTGGAAGTGCAAATTAGACGCAATACCATTATGGAATTGCTGCCAATAGTGGATAACTTTGAGCGAGCGCGCGCCCAAATTAAACCCCAAAATGATGGAGAAATGGGCATTCACAAAAGTTATCAAGGTGTCTACAAACAACTGGTAGATTCCTTAAAACGTTTGGGTGTTTCCCCTATGCGTCCCGAAGGTGAGATGTTTGATCCAAACCTTCACGAAGCAGTAATGCGCGAACCTACGGATGAATATCCGGAGGGAACAGTGTTAGAAGAGTTAGTACGCGGATATAATTTGGGCGATCGCGTGCTGCGTCATGCAATGGTCAAAGTAGCTGCACCAAAGGAAGATGTACCTGCTTCCGAAGACAGTCAGCCCGGTTCAACCGAGGGTTAAATTTTCCTTACCAGGAAAATGATTGTTCGTGGCATTGTGTAATTTTTATTCGCCATCTCAGACAGCAACCACAGGCATATTGCCTGTGGATCGTTGTTTCTACTACTTTTGACCAATCGTGCCTGAGCCTTAGGCTCTAAGCCAGCACTGCGTACCTCAACTTGGATAGTCCGTGCCAATTTAAATTGGAAATTTTTGATTAGAAATTTCTGTAAGTTTCTAACATATTAACTCTGTAAAAATACTGATTATTATGGGAAAAGTTATTGGAATTGACTTGGGCACTACCAATAGTTGCGTCGCAGTTTTGGAAGGTGGTCAACCAATTGTGATCGCCAACTCCGAAGGTGGTAGAACAACTCCAAGTATTGTTGGGTTTGGTAAAGGTGGTGAGCGCTTGGTGGGACAGTTGGCAAAACGCCAAGCTGTAACAAATGCCGAAAACACTATTTTTAGTATCAAAAGATTTATTGGTCGCCGCTGGGAAGACACTCAAGCCGAACGCGATCGCGTACCATATGAATCGGTTAAGGGTCGTGATGATACCGTAGATGTGCAAATTCGTGGACGGAATTACACCCCCCAAGAAATTTCGGCAATGGTACTGCAAAAGCTCAAACAGGATGCTGAAAATTTCCTTGGCGAACCTGTTACCCAAGCCGTAATTACCGTACCTGCCTATTTTACCGATGCCCAACGCCAAGCAACTAAGGATGCTGGCACCATTGCGGGGATGGAAGTTCTGCGAATCATCAATGAACCTACAGCCGCAGCTTTGGCATTTGGTTTAGATAAACAGGATCAAGAACAACTAATTCTCGTTTTTGACCTTGGTGGTGGTACATTCGACGTGTCCATTCTCCAATTGGGTGATGGCGTATTTGAAGTTAAAGCCACCTGTGGTAACAACCACTTAGGTGGAGATGATTTCGATAATGCCATCGTGGAATGGATGATTGAAACTTTCCGTCAACAGGAAAGTATTGATTTAGTTACCGATAAAATGGCATTGCAACGTCTGCGGGAAGCAGCTGAAAAAGCCAAAATTGAACTTTCTACCATGGGTAGTACCTCCATAAATCTGCCCTTTATCACAGCAGATACCACAGGTCCCAAACACCTGGAAATGGAGTTAAGTCGCTCGAAATTTGAAGAAGTCGCTAGCAGTTTAATTACCGCCATAGTAGAACCAATGGCGCAAGCACTTAAAGATGCTGACCTCAAACCTGAAGATATTGACAAAATCATCTTGGTTGGTGGCTCTACGCGTATTCCTGCCGTCCAAAACGCCTTAATCAAATTTTTTAAAGGTAAAGCCCCAGATCGCTCTATTAACCCTGATGAAGCTGTGGCATTAGGTGCAGCTATTCAAGCAGGGGTATTGGGTGGTGAGGTGGATAATCTGCTACTACTAGATGTCACCCCCCTATCTTTAGGGATTGAAACCTTGGGTGAGGTTTTTACCAAAATAATTGAGCGGAACACAACTATTCCCACCAGTAAATCTCAAGTTTTCTCCACTGCCATCGATGGACAAACTTCGGTAGAAATTCATGTCCTCCAAGGTGAGCGGGCAATGGCACGGGATAATAAAAGTCTAGGAAAGTTTCTCCTCACTGGAATTCCTCCTGCTGCCCGTGGTGTCCCTCAAATTGAAGTTGCCTTTGAGATTGATGTTAACGGTATTCTCCAAGTCTCGGCACAAGATAAAGGAACAGGCAGAGAGCAAAGCGTCCGTATTACTAATACTGGTGGCTTAAGCTTGAATGAAGTTGAAAAAATGCGTCAGGAAGCAGAAAAATTTGCTGAGGAAGATAAAAAACGCATTGAATTAGTGGGATTGAGAAATCAGGCTGATAATTTGCTGCTTAGTTATGATTCAACCCTTAGAGATAACGCTAATTTAATTGGTGAACAAATTAAACTACAAGCCGATGAAAAAGCGTCTGCACTGAAAGCTGTGATGGGTGATACCCACATTTCAGTAATTGAATTCCAGCAACATTTAGATAATTTTCAACAAACCTTATTTAGTATTGGGGCTGAAGTTTATAATCGTGCCAATACTCAACCAGGTGAAGTCATTGATTTTAGCAGTAGTTCACTGAACTCGGAAATAGGCGAAATCAATCATCCAAGTATTCCAGCACAATTTAACTTTGATTTTGAGGAGGAAGGTAGCTTGCAAGGTGATTATGAAGTGATTGATTAGATAGAATTGACCAAATTGGTAATTGCGTAGCTTGCTTCTCACGATAGCGGGTATTGCGAATTGGTTTGACAGGTGGGGGTATGGGTATTAATGCCCCACCTCAAGATCAACGACTAAATCAAAGGTTTCGTCTACTAGTACCACTCGGCGTAAGTTCGCATACTATTATGAACACCAACCCGCCAACGGTTATAAACCGTTGTCTAATAGTACAAGTCCTCTTTTAGAGGACTGAATTTAAATCGTGAATGGTAGGTTTATTTACGCCGAACTGTACTAGTCTGTCAAGATAAAAATTATGGTTGTAGAGACATCGCACTTATAGGGCGGTGATTCTTGGCAGGTATATTCTACCAGAAAACCTAACTAGAAGGACGGGGCTTGTATCCCATTGTTTTCGGTCAAAATATAATTGACAAACTATTACGATCTGAATCGTCTGAACCGTAATTTGATGAAAAATTAACGTGGAGCTTTAGAGGGGAAGCACTCTACGTCTTTATTGAGAAACTAGGAGCGGTTTTCCACACCTAATGATGCGGCTAGCCGTCATAGAAAAAAGGCGGAGATTTGACCTGCTCCGTAGCACAATTGTAAAAGAGATGGTGACTTAGTAGTAATTTGTAAGAGATAAAAGGTAAAATCTATTTTTAATAAAACTTAACTGTTGCTTTTTGCCGATACTAGCGGCAAGTCTACCTCTCAAGGTCGGTAATTGTTCCTAAAAAAAGCAATTGCCTTAGCATCTACTGCTCTCTACCCTCTAACTTTCACCTTTGCGATATGGCTCGTGATTATTATGAAATTCTGGGTGTCTCTCGTGACGCCGACAAGGAAGAAATTAAAAGTGCTTACCGCCGTCTAGCCCGAAAGTATCACCCAGATGTGAACAAAGAGGCAGGGGCAGAGGAACGCTTTAAAGAGATTAATCGTGCCTATGAGGTACTTTCCGAGCCAGAGATTAGGCAGCGCTATGACCGTTTTGGTGAAGCTGGTGTGTCAGGTGCTGCTAGTGCTGGCGGCGGCTTCCAAGATATGGGCGACATGGGTGGCTTTGCCGATATTTTTGAAAGTATTTTTAGCGGCTTTGCAGGTTCTCCCGGAGCCGGCTCTACCCAACGACGACGCAGTGGTCCGGTGCGCGGAGACGATCTGCAGTTGGACTTGAAGCTTGATTTCCGTGAAGCTGTATTTGGTGGTGACAAACAAATCCGCATTGCCCATTTAGAAACCTGCGAAGTTTGTAGCGGTTCTGGTGCTAAACCGGGAACTCGTCCCCGGACTTGTTCCACTTGCGGTGGTACAGGTCAAGTTCGCCGCGTAACCCGAACTCCCTTTGGTAGTTTCACTCAAGTTTCCACCTGTCCCACCTGTAACGGTAATGGCATGGTGGTGGAAGAGAAATGTGATGCTTGTGGTGGTAAGGGTACTAATCAGGTTGCCAAGCAATTAAAAATCACGATTCCGGCTGGAGTATATGACGGTTTGCGCTTGCGGATTCCTGGGGAAGGTGATGCAGGTCAGCGCAGTGGTCCAGCGGGGGATTTGTATGTACAGCTATCTGTAAATCAAGATAGTGAGTTTCGGCGCGAAGATTTAAATATTCTTTCCAGCATTACCGTTAGTTATCTTCAGGCAGTATTGGGTTGCCGCTTGCAGGTGAATACTGTTGATGGTTTGGAAGAATTGACGATTCCAGCAGGAACTCAACCAAATACTGTTTTGCGCTTGGAAAATCGAGGTGTTCCCCGCTTGGGTAATCCTGTGAGTCGAGGCGACCATTTAATTACTGTGTTAATTGATATCCCGACAAAAGTTACTCCTGAAGAGAGAGAACTACTGGAAAAACTCGCTAAAATTAAGGGAGATCGCACTGGCAAAGGTGGTCTTGAAGGTTTTTTGGGAAATTTTTTCCAACAACGATGAATGTATCTTCCCCCCCGACTCCCGATGCTCAATTGGATTTACGCGGTACACCCTGTCCGCTAAATTTCGTGAGAACTAAGTTAAGTTTAGAGAAAATGCCTCCAGGTAGTTTGCTGGAGGTTTGGTTGGATGTTGGTGAACCGATTGAACAGGTTCCCGATAGTTTGACTATGGCGGGTTACAAGGTTGAACAAATCAGCGATCGCGTTGACTATTTTTCCCTGTTTGTTCGTCGTCCGGAACAGACTTCATGACAGTAGGAGAATTAGTTGGTACGGTGCTAGCTGTACAAGCCAATTATTATCGGGTGCAGTTTGATGTTGAAGGTCATAAGTTAGGGGTACAGAGTGCAAATGATACAGTTGCCACGACTTTGCTCTGTACCCGTCGCACCCGCTTAAAGAAAATTGGTCAACAGGTGATGGTAGGCGATCGCGTGATTGTTGAAGAGCCTGATTGGACGGGAAATAGTGGGGCAATTGCCGAAGTTTTACCACGTAGTAGTACTTTGGATCGACCTGCGATCGCTAATGTTAACCAAATCCTCTTAGTTTTCGCAGTGGCTGATCCTCCTTTGGAACCATACCAACTCAGCCGCTTTTTAACTAAGGCGGAATCTACTTACGTAGATGTAAAGCTATGTTTTAATAAGTGTGATTTGATTTCCAGTGATGAACAGTCGGAAATAGCTGAAAGAATCGGAAATTGGGGCTATAAACCAATATTTTTTAGTGTATATAAAAGTATAAATTTGCTGAGTTTGGCAGAATGCTTGAATGGTAAAACTACCGTCCTTGCTGGTGCTTCTGGTGTTGGTAAATCCAGTTTAATTAATACGTTGATTCCCAATGCTCATCTCCGTGTTGGTGAGGTTTCTGGGAAGCTATCGAGGGGACGACATACAACCCGCCATGTAGAGTTATTTGAACTGCCTAATGGTGGATTATTGGCTGATACTCCAGGTTTTAATCAACCGGATTTAGATTGTCTTCCTGAAGAATTAATTCACTATTTTCCTGAAGCGAGGGTAAGGTTAGCATCGGGAAATTGTCGCTTTGGTGATTGTTTACATCGTGATGAACCTGATTGTGTTGTGCGTGGTGATTGGGAACGTTACGAGCATTATTTAGAGTTTGTCGAAGAAGCGATGCTGCGTCAAACTCATTTGCATCAACAAACTGATCCGGAATCGACTTTGAAGGTGAAAAACACCGGTAAAGGTGAAAGTCGCTATGAACCTAAGTTAGATAGTAAGAAATATCGTCAGAAGTCTCGCCGAACTCAGTTGCAGGAGTTGCAGCAAATATACGATGAGGGGGAGGAGGATTAAGAGTTTTTTAACGCAGAGTAAGTTTGATTTCTGCAAGCCGCACACTCGTGACTTCAAGTCATGAGTTAGGCTCTCCATATTTCTATATTTAAATGATTGCATATTATGATAAAATTATTGTAAGCAATTATTTAAAATCAAAATGCAGAAAGCGTTTAAAATTGCACTTATTCCTAGCCACAACCAAGAAGTCTTAATTAACAAGACGATAGGTTGTGCTAGATTTGTGTACAACCGTTTTCTGGCATTAAGGAAAGAGTTATATGCAACTGAGCAGAAAACCTTAAACTACAATACTTGTAGCCAAGAGTTAACTATTCTCAAGAAAGAGATTGAATGGTTAAAGGAAGTAGATAAATTTGCTCTGCAAAACTCGCTCAAAAATTTAGAGGCAGCGTACAAAAACTTTTTCACTGACTTGAAGAAGTCTAAAAAGAAGAAAGGTGTCGGCTTCCCCAAATTCAAAAAGAAGTACGGTTGCAAGCAATCTTACAAGACGAATCTTACCAATGGAAACATTCAAATTATAGAGAATCGTTTAAAACTCCCCAAATTAGGATGGATAAAGTTTTATAAATCACAAGAGATTACTGGAAAGCTTGTCAACGTTACCGTTACTCGGACTTCTTCTGGTAAATATATTGCTAGTATCCTCTGTGAAACTGAGATAGAAAAATATCCGATTGGCACCCAAAATATTGGTTTAGACTTGGGGATTAAATCTTATCTGGTTACTAGCGAAGGTGAAGTTATAGAAAATCCTAAATATTATCGACTTCAATTAAAGAAGTTACGCAAAGCAAATAAAAAGTTATCCCGTAGTACAAAAGGTAGTAGCAATAGAGTCAAAGCGAAAATCAAGCTGGCTCGAATCTACGAACGGATTACCAATTTGAGAGATGACTTTCTGCACAAGTTGTCAACTCGCCTAATCAAGGAAAACAGTATTATCTGTATTGAAGATTTACGAGTTGCTAACATGGTTAAAAACCACAAGTTGGCAATGAGTATTTCAGATGCTAGCTGGTCTAAATTTGTTGTCATGCTTGAATATAAAGCTATTTGGCATGACAGGATTGTGCAAAAAGTTGGTACATTTTACCCCTCATCTCAGACTTGCAACTGTTGTGGTTTTGTAAACCCACTAGTTAAGGATTTAAAGTTGCGTGAATGGAATTGTCCTAGTTGCAATACTCATAATTTGAGAGATAAAAACGCAGCACTTAATATATTAAGTGAGGGTTTGAGATTATTAACCGCCGTCGGTATGCCGGAGGTTGTAAAAAACGCCTGTGGAGAACTTGTAAGTCCTGAATTATTTCAGGCAGAGATCGTTGAAGCAGGAATCGCGTGACTTCCAGTCATGCGAGGTTCAAGATTAAGCACTAATAATTCTATTTAGGGCATCAATTATTGATGGTATGTCATCGCTTTCAGATGATTTTACGATTTCTATGGCTTTATCAATGATGCGACTAGGACTAGCAACAATGCGTCCTAGAAATGCAACTTTTCTATCAAGTGAAATAATTGTTGATTGCTGCTGTTCTGGGGTTTGTCGTGCGAGAATTTGCGCGTGATTCCAAGCTTCTTGACGTGCTTCTTTGATACTAAAACTGACGATTGCTTCGTCGGTAATACCGCCAACTTTGTCTAATATTTCTAAAAGTGGAGAAAATTGATTGACAACTTCCTGAATAGGATTGAGTAAATCGGCAATGATATTATTTATTTTCTCAAAATCACCTGCGAAACCTTGTAATTTCTCACCTGGACAAATTTCTGCTGCTACAATTCCTAAATCTAAATTAATGTGAGCATTCACACCTAATAAAAGGTGCTGAATAATAATAAAATCGGGTTGTAAAGCGGCTTCAAATGCTACTTTCCAGCTTTTCGTGGGTTTATCACCATTTTTGTAGGTGTCAATCGCGGTAAAATAACGGTTAGCAAATTTAGCTGCAAATCGATTCATGCGATCGCACTCATCAAAATAACCGCTTTCCATCCCCATTTTAATCTTCAGCGTCACCTGACGATATAACGCCGCAAATAAACCAATGCGATCGCCTGTATGATATTGATCGCGCTTTGCTTTTGCCTCAGCAATAATCAAATCTAATGTCTTGATTACCTCATCAATATTTGTTGCTAGCATGTTTGTATTTTTCACTACCTAGTGTTTCTTTAGCAAGAATACACTCATCTGGTAATTTTATTACTAACGAAAAGCTTTGATTCAATGCCAATTAAGGCATGATTCCATAAATACCTGAGGAATTTGTGGTGTTGCACCCCAATGTAGATGGATATAGGATGCGTGAAGATTGGGAAGTAAGTTGTACCCTTCATTACCGGTAAATTCTTCAGTGTCAACGCGGGAAGTATGAAATAATGCTGGTTCAGGATGGGAAATTAATCGGGAACGATGAAATTCATGTCCGTAAACTGTGGTTTCTGCGTCGAATAAAAAGCTATTTCCTAAAGTTGTTGCTTGACGATAACCTAATGTTAAACGCTGATCCATAATTGCGGTTGTGGGGAGAACTCCCACCATTGGGTATGCTGTATCTGTAAAATCAATTACTTTGTCGCAAAGGTACATTAAGCCACCACATTCGGCTATAGTTGGCATTCCTGAGAGAATTGCTGATTTGATAGCAGTGAGTACACTAGTGTTTTTTGATAGTTCCTCTGCAAACATTTCCGGGAAACCACCACCAAAATACATTCCTTGGATATTTGGGGGTAAATCTTGGTTATTTAAAGGACTCCAGAAAACTAACTCAGCACCGAGTTTTTGGAGTAAATCGAGATTATCTTGATAGTAAAAATTAAAAGCGCGATCGCGTGCAACGGCAATTCGAGTTTTTGATGGTAAATTTTGATCTGAATTTGGCGATATACTTGTGTTCTGTTGACTTCTGCCTTCTGCCTCCTGCCTCCTGCCTTCTTTCAGCAATTCCCAATTGAAGCAACTATCACCCAAATCTGCAAGTTTGGAAATCACAGCATCCAATTCTGGTAACTCATCGGTGGGAATTAAACCTAGGTGTCTATCAGGGATAGTGATATCGTTTTCTCGTTGCAAAACGCCCAATATTGGTAGATTTAGAGGTTCTAGTGAAGTTTTTAATAATTCTAGATGACGAGAACTTCCCACCCGATTTAGAACTAATCCCGCGATGTTGATACGTGGATCTAAGGTAGAATAGCCGAGTGCGATCGCTGCTGCTGATCCAGATAAGCGACTGCAATCCATCACCAAAATTACAGGTAAGTTTAATAACCTGGCAATATGTGCCGTACTGCCAAAATAATTAGGAATATTTTGGGATGTGTCCCCAATATTTAAGTTAATTCCATCAAATAACCCCATTACTCCTTCCACGACAGCGCAATCAGCCTTTTGGAAGTGTTGAGCAAAACACTCTTGGATATAGCTTTCGGAAGTTAAAACTGGATCTAAATTTCGGCAAGGTAAACCCGTGACATATTGATGAAACATCGGATCAATATAGTCGGGACCAACTTTAAAGGATTGGACTCGTTTACCTTGACGACATAAAGAAGCAAGTAAAGCAAGTGTAACCGTTGTTTTACCTACACCACTGCGTTCTCCAGCAATTACAAAAACCATAAATCAGTTATCAGTGAGCAGTTAACAGTTATCAGTTATCAGTGAACAGTCAGGTTATCAGTTATCAGTGAACAGTCAGGTTATCAGTCATGAACCGAACCGCTTTCTACTAATTTAATAATTGTAGGAACTTGTGTACGTTTTTCAGCACCTACTTATTTATTGGCTATTCTTGTTTTTTTAGGAAGGAACATTTAGTTCTCCTGCAAGCTGATTACTGTTCACTGATAACTGATTTACCTGTTCCATTTTTTAATCGATTTTTGTGCCGACTCCCAAGCTTTAGTACCTTCTGGAACCAGTGTTGCGGCTCGAATTGCATCTCCAGTTTCACCATTTGCAGCGCGACGATTGGCAATTTCTAAAATTTGGTTACTCCATTTATTTATGGCTTTTTGAGCGACATCATAACCTGGTTCACCTTTGGGAACCTTTTTAGCAACTTCGATTGCTCGGTTATAGCTTGATGCTTGTCCTGGTTTAATTAAAGTAGCGGCAGCTTGAACCACAGTTTGATTACTGAGATTTTGTTTTGCTTGTTGCTTCCATTGACTGACTGCTGCTTGAACTTGGGAATATTGGGGCTGTTTTTTTTCCATTAAGTTTGCAGCCGCGATCGCGTTATTATATTGACGCTTCTTGGCACGATTTTCGGCAATTTCAAAAATCATGTGATTCCAAACTTGGATATTTTCCTGTGCTTGGGTGTAACGTGGTTCACCAGGCTTAATTTTGCGTGCGGATGCGATCGCTGAATTCAAATCACTGGCAAGATTAGGATTTAGTGATTGTTTGGATAATTCACTCAGTGCTTGACTGCGTTTTTGGGGTACCGTTGCAGATGTTGCCACAACTGGTGCCGGATTTGGGGAAACTTGGGGTTTAGTATCTGCTGAAGGATTTGGAGAAATTTGAGGTTTAGCTGTCACCGATGGCAAAGTTGGAGAAACTTGAGGTTTGGCAGCTACCGATGGGAAAGTTGAAGTAACTTTGGGTTTAACTTCCGCTGAAGGGGTTTGAACAGCAATTGGCGGACTTTGATTTTGTGTAGAATTAAACTCAGTATCATCAACACTGCCGTTATTATCTACAGGTAACGTTTGTTCAACCTGAAATTGAGGTTGCGATCGCGGACGGAATAAAAAGGCGATTAAACAACCAACCAACAATGTGGAACTAACACCCCACATCAGTAAGTGCCAAAAGCCCACACTTGGCTTACTTTTAGTAACTTTTGATGCGGTGGAACCGTAAGTAACCGGATTCGGAACAGGAGGTAAGTTACTAACTTGGGGTTTGGGCAAAGCTGGTGGTAACGAAGGTGGTGTTTCTCCCGCAGTCTCAGTCAAGGAACTAGCTACTGCTTTTTGTTCCTGCGGCTGTCTAAAATTAGTATAATTATATTCATTATTATAGTTTATCTCAGGGTTATTACTTAATTGTGAATAGTTGCTAGCATAATTATTAGAATTATTATTTGGAGAATTATTACTGGAATTCTTTGCAGAATTACGCTCCAATGGTGGAGCAGCCATTGCAGAGGCAAATATCTCCTCCGAAAGCACAATTGCTGCCGCATCCATATCATGATCCATTTCTGAATTTCCCAAAATTACCTCCTGATTTGATGTCATGACTGTGACTGGATTCTGTGTTGGTCGCCAATAGTATTGACATAATTCGGGAGTACGAACGCTTAAATAAGCTTCCAACTCACCCAAAGTATTGCCGCGACCAGAGCGTAAACCTTCTAAAAGCGCAGTGGTAAAAAATCCGTGATTGAGTTCACTACTTTCGTAGGAAAACTGTTCTGGTTGGCAAGAAAAAATTAACGGGATTTGCAACTCCTGAGCAAGTTCGATAATTTCTTGCCCGACAAATGTCTCAGTTTGCATCCCAAAAGCCCGATTAATATCGAGCAAAATTAACGGTTTGACCCGCGAAAGCCGTAAATTATGCATGAGCGCAGCCATATCAATCCCTGTGTCTTCCACATGTTCAGGATCGCCCTCTGCTGGCATCAAATAATCTTTACCTTTGTAATTGACTCCATAACCGCTGAAATACAACCATACTCGGTCTTGCGATCGCCAACAAGCCGCAGCCAAATCTTCCAGGAGGAGAAGAATATTTTCCTTCGTTGGCTGAGTTGGTCGATCGCCAATGGGTGCCGAAGTATCAGTCATCAACATACATTGCTGTCGTGAAAAACCACCCTCAGTCGCTAAAAAATCCCATAGCGCCTCAGCATCTGCTTGAGCGCAAGCTAGAGGTTGGAAATGCTGATATTGATTAATGCCTATAGCGACCGCCCAGTTTTTTGCCATCGCACCTGCGTCAAATTTGGTTTGTAATAATTGAAGATTTTAGTTGGCTTTGCGGGAATAACAAGGCTAACCTATGAAATCAGTAAACAGTTAACTGTTACTTGTACTTAGACACACTGAGTCGATAAAACTGCTCAATGTATCACCTGTCGTAACGAAGTGTACCGCAGGTAATCAGAGTCTCCCACGTCTGAAAGTGGTGGGTTTTAGTCGGGGTGGTCAGGTCCGCTGCTTGCCCTATATCGGCTGTACTCAGCCATAGTGTTAAATCCCCTTTCTCTTACCGTGATAACTGTTAAAGCCTCGACTCCGCTTGGCTCTAGCTGATAACTGTTAACTGATTGAGAAGTAACACTCGTTCACCATTAAGCATAAGTATCGCCGAATCTTTTCTAAAATCGTTTACTCCACATATGCCATCAATTCGTAATCATATCCGGATAGTTAACGCCATCTTCTTATTAGGAACAGCTGTTCCTCTGTGGCTGATAACTGAAGTTTTTTCACCCAAAATTGTACAAGCTTATACAGCTAGAGCCGACCTAATTGTTGACACCTTAGCGGATGAAAACTACGAAACTCTACTCAGGAGAGCAGAAGCAGTGGCTCGTGCCGCAGCCCAGCGTAGTTTTGATCAAGATCTATTGGCTACAGAAGTTTCCGTAATTGTCGCTGGACAAAACGCTGGCGCGATCGCACCAATTCTAGACCTACGAGTTAGCCGTCAACAATGGCGCAACCGACCCGATCCTCAAGTCTGGGCAATCTATTATCGCAGTGCGCGATCGCTACTTTTCTTCAACCAAGAACCACCAACTCAAAAATAAACTCTCTCAACACTTTCGCTTTTTCCCCTTCCACTATCGCGGTAATGGCTTAGAATAAAAAGGTTGTCAAAAATTGCGATATCCGCTAACATGGCTGTTCCAAAGAAGAAAACCTCAAAATCTAAACGTGACTCCCGTCGGGCTACCTGGAGACATAAAGCTCAAGTGCAAGCACAGAAAGCAATGGCATTAGGTAAGTCAATTTTAAGTGGACGTTCCAACTTCGTTTATCCAACTGCTGAAGAAGACGAAGAAGAAGAGTAAATATCTAGTCATAACCCGAAAGTCTCAGGTCAAAAGTCAAGAGTAAAAACGATACCCTTGACTACTGACTATTAATTACTGATTACTAATGGCTGTTAATTATGCTAGGAAAATTTTTTCAGAAACCTGGTGTAGAAGATAGTGAAAGAGTCCCCCCAGGTCAACATCTAACTAAAGGTTTCCCTGTTTTAACCTATGGTGCTGCCCCACAAGTTAGTATAGACACCTGGGAATTCAAAGTATCAGGTTTAGCAACAGCCAAAACCTTTACTTGGGATGACATGATGGCATTACCTCAGCATGAATTTACTGCTGATTTCCACTGTGTGACTCGCTGGTCTAAACTTGATGTTAAATGGACAGGGATCAAAATTAGCGACTTGATGAAACTCATCGAAGTCGATCCCAAAGCCACCCATATTATGGAACATTGTTATGGTGGCTATACAACTAATCTCCCCCTAGTTGATTTTCTTAAAGAAGAAAACTTTTTAGCCTTCAAACTATTTAACGAACCATTACCCCCTGAACATGGTGGTCCCATGAGATCCATCATTCCTCACCTGTACGCTTGGAAAAGTGCCAAGTGGATTAATGGTTTGGAGTTTTTGGAGCGCGAAGAACTGGGTTTTTGGGAACGAAATGGTTATCATACCCGTGGGGAACCATGGGCAGAAGAGCGATACAGTTAATTACAAGACACTTCAGTAATAGTAACCAGATTTATCAACAAAACTATCCATTATTACTGCTATTACTGTTCATGAAAAAACTTCTAATCCGTTCTTGCTAACCAGGGACGGATTTATAGTAGACATTTAGAACAACAAATTGCAGCAGTAAGACCTGTAACCCCGTAGAATTCTATATTTTATTGATCTAACATTGTAGGTATAGTTTGCTTCAAAGCACGGATATCGGAAAAATTAATAGATTGAAATCTGGGAAGTATCATCGAAAACTTATATACCTCACACAAACTTTAGGAAAACATCACACTTTTACTGATGACGTTACCTAAAATACACGGATATGCTAGTAGTGTCTTATCTCCTACTGGTATGCTAGGGGTATATTCCAACTTGACTTTAGATCAAGCTTAGAAGGTAGGTTTTTATGCCAAGAAAAAGCCGGGATAGATTTAGATTTCTACTTGTAGGAATAGCCTTATCCGTAGCATTATTGGTGGGTACAGGTTGGTCAAATCCAACTATAGCCACAAAGGTCGCGTTCAAACTACCTGAAGATAAAATTGTTAGTAACTCATGGGGAAATCCCCTACAAGATGCTTCTGTTTGTGGTTTAGCAGAACCCACGAGTGGAAATAAGTCAGTTAAAGCAATTATACCAGCCACAAATATCGGCTTAACGGTTACGCCTCGTCCGAGTATTTTTGTTTATATCCCTCAAACCAAGGCTGAGAAAGGATTTTTCAGTATTCAAGAGGAAGAATCGAATTATTATTATCAAACTAGTATTAGTCTACCAAAGCAATCAGGCGTGATGGAAGTGTCTCTTCCCGGTGAAGTGCCAGCTTTGGAGGTTGGTAAAAATTATAAATGGTCATTAGCAATGATTTGTAGTCAGTACTTAGAACCAGATAGTCCATTTGTGACTGGTTGGATTCGCAGAGTCGAGGCGAACAAAAATATACCCAATATTTCTGAATCCAAAATTGCCTTAGATAGGGCTAGTAAGTTAGCTGCTAATGGTGTTTGGTATGATACTCTCGCAAGTGTGGCGAAATTACGGCAGCTAAACCCACATAATCGAAATTTAGAAGTTTCTTGGCAACGGTTACTTGAGTCTGCACAACTGAATGCGATCGCTCAAGAGCCTTTAGTATACTAAAACAGATAGGGAAGGTTTAATAGAGACGACCCAACGGATCGTCTCTAAAATGGTCATAGACTAAATTGTTAACAATATTGGGAAATATCTTCACCACATTCGTCTGCTAGGTAGCACAATGCCTTAAAGCGTAAACCTACTACCTCATCGTAGAAAGGATTAAGTTTACACATGGGTGGAATGTGAAATAATTTCTTACCAAATAAATTGACATCTCTTTCAAAGGGACATTGGGAAGGAATGACTTGACATAGGCGATGAGCTATTATGCGATCGCGTACTTCAATCTGCTCAATCCATTGTCGGAATGGTTGCAAAATACCAATACTCTGCTTTGGAGAAAGCCCTTGTTGCTGAGAGATACTGGAACTGTTGGGTTCTTCTGTGTGTTCTGGCACCCAACTCGCAAAAAAAATCTTTTGTTTGGTATTGGAAAATACCTTCATGGTTCACTCCTCTAGAAAGTTGAGGCTGCGGAACAGTTTAATCAATGTCTACGATGTAACAAAAACATCTCCCGGAAGAAGTTTATTAGGAGTTTCGATACAGTTAAATCTCATGAAACCCACTGTAATCAAAACTATAATTTGCTACTACGTCCAGTTAACTGTAATTTATCGACAATCGGTAGTGCGGCACGACTTTCTTGTTCATAACTTGACGAAGTTAAATGCTTCGTGAAGTCATCTAGCTTTGGACGCATACAAATCTAACATCTAAATCGGTAATCTAACGAGATGAATCATCTCAGTAATTGATAAAACTTATAGAATACATAGTTTTTGCTTATATATAAACAAAAAAGGTATTTGGTAGATTAGAAGTCTTATCTCGTTATGTAGAAATCCTGTGTTAATAAGAATTCTGGTGATGGGAGTATAAATACTCAAGGAACAAGCTTTTGCAAGTTTTAATTAATTATTTCCGCACCCACTATACCAATTTGATTTAGACTGGCAATCTATCCCAAATTCTTACCGAGAATACCTTACATAAATAAATAATTTGTGATTTTTCACCAGATATTAATCAATTGCCTATTAATTATCACTTACCTGGGTTTAGCCATAGGTTATATACCCTCCTTGAGGATGAATCGTGCCACCATTGCTTTGGTGAGTTCTGGTTTTTTAATTGCTTTGGGTGCTGTCACCTTGGAAGAAGCATGGCAAGCTATTGATGCTACCACCATCCTATTTTTGTTGAGTATGATGATAGTCAATGCTAACTTAAGTTATGCAGGCTTTTTCCCGTGGATTTTATCAGTTTTACTGGGTTTAACGCGCACCCTGTTGGGAATTTTGATAGCTTTAACTTTGAGTAGCGGTATCCTTTCTGCCATTTTTATCAATGACACAGTTGCTTTAATTTTGACACCACTTACTCTCAACCTGACTCAAGCTTTAAACCTGAATCCCATCCCCTATTTATTAGCATTAGTAGCAGCAACCAATATTGCTTCAGTGGCTACTATTAGCGGCAATCCTCAAAATATTTTAATTGGTTCTTTCTCTGGAATTACCTATATTGAGTTTCTCAAATAATTGACACCGATTGCTGTAGCGGGTATGGCAATTCAGATTATTTTATTGTGTCTACTTTATCCAGAAGTGCATTCTTGCAAACCATGTACAGATGTTTCTATTTGTAGTCAACGTATTTATCAACCATTATTTAATAAAACCTTAACTATTACAATTGGTTTGTTAGTGGCTTTTGGCTTGGGTTTTCCTTTAGCTAATTTTGCCTTGGTGGCTGCTAGCTTATTATTAATTACTCGCAGGCTAAAGCCACAGCGGATATTTAGGAAAATTGATTGGAATTTATTGGTGATTTTTTCGAGGCTATTTATACTAACTAAAGTTATTCAAAAGCTAAATATATTACACTTTTATTACTGGGGAAATAAATACATCTGAGGGTTTAATTAGTGTAACTGCTGTTTTATCTAATTTAATTTCTAATGTTCCGGATGTGTTGTTATTAAAGCCGCTGATTGTCCATAGTGATAGTAAATCATGGTTGTTGCTGGCAGCAGCTTCAACTTTGTTTGCTTCTGTAGCTAATTTAATTGTTGCAGAGGCTGCAATTTATTTGGAGTATAAGTTGACTTTTTGGCAGCATTTGCGGTTTGGTTTGCCGTTAACTGTATTAACGTTGATTTTTGCTTATTTATGGATTCATTAATATGCTAGTGAACATCTTGGTTAGGATATACTATTTGTGCAAAAAGGAATAGGTAATAGGCAACAAAATATCAAGATAGGGGTTGGGGATGTGGAATTACAAACCTGAAATGATTGATTGAATGCGTTTAACGCTTTCGCTATCGTTACGTTGGGTATAAATCTGGATTGCTTGGTTAAAAGTTAGTTTAGCTTCGGTATTTTTCTTGAGTTTCAGTAATGAGTTACCCTTGATTTCATAAGCTTCAGCATGTTGAGAATTGCGTTGAATTGCTCGATCACAATCTTTGATGGCATCTTCAAACTTATTGCGTTTAAATCTACTTAAACCACGTTGATAGTATCCATCAATATAATTATTATCTAAATCAATAACTCGGTCGAAATCTCTGGTAGCATCTTTATATTCCCCTATAGCAATTCGAGAAACACCGCGATTAAAAAATGCTTCTGTAAAGCCTTCAGAATTATCAATAGCTAAATTGTAATCTTTCACTGCTGCTGAATAGTTTTTTAATCCAGCTTGAGCAAAACCTCTGATATTGTAAGCAGATGCTAACTTAGAATTAATCCCAATTGCTGTAGATGCTTGGGTAATTGCTGCTTGATATTGTGTTTGTAAGTTAAAAATATTGGCTTTGCCGCTATAAGCTTCGGCATAATTAGAATTTAGACTAATTGCTTTGTCAAAGTCAGTTAAAGCATTTGGATAATCTTGTTGTCTAGTGCGGGTAATTGCGCGATAGTTATAAGTGATAGCAGAATTAGGGTTAATTTCCAAAGCTTTGTTGTAGTCAGCTAAAGCACCTTGGTAATCATCCAGGTAGGTTTTTACTAATCCCCGCTTGGCATAAGCGTCTGTGTATCTGTTACTATTTTCTATGGCTTTATCATAGTATGCGATCGCATTCCGGTAACTCTTCCTATTTAACTGATAATCTCCCCACCGAGTATAATCTTCAGCTTCGGCTACAATCCCGCTGGGTAATGAGGTAAAATTCAGGTTTGCACCCCGTAAATCGGCATTCTGCAAACTTGCACCATCCAAGTTCACTCCGATTAAGTCCGCATTTCGGAAATTTACACCACTCAAGTTAGCATTTCGCAAATCAGCGCTTTCCAATTTAGCGTTACTTAAATCGCTATTTCGTAAATCAGCATAACTTAAATTAGCGTTTCTTAAGTCTGTACCCCGGAAATCAAAGCCAATTAAATTGGCATGACTTAAGTTAATTCTAGTTAAGTTTATACCTCTGAGGTTGACATTTCGCAAATCAATACCACTCAAATCAGCACCACTGAGATTTACTCCACTCAAGTTAACTCTATCAAGTCGAGTACCGCGCATTTTGGCATTACTGAAATTGACTCCATACAAATCTAATCCGCTAAAATCAGCATTAGCCAAATCAGCATTGCTAAAATTGGCATTTCTTAAATCAGCATTCCGAAAGTTAGCACTATTTAAGTTAGCACCGCTGAAATCTGTATTTCGTAAATTAGCTTGATAGAAATCAGCGCGACTCAAATCAGCACTATTTAACTTTGCATCCGACAAATCTGTATTCCTCAAATCGGAACGTTGCAAGTTAGCATTATATAAATCTGCCCGTTTTAAATTTTTCCGACTCAAATCGGCACCACTTAAATCACATCTGGGACATTTATTGGTATCAATTAACTGTTTCACATGTTCCGGTTTTTCTGCATTTACAGGAATTGCTTCCAATAAGGGAGTCAAAATACTGAGAATCAAAAATAATCTGGGAAATATTTGTTTTGGGGTAGCCAGTAATTTCATCTTGCGATCGCATACGTACTTGTGAATAGATGGGGGTGTTGGGAAGTACTACAGTTACGGATGGATTATCGGGTGTTTTTGTTCCAGATGCTTTGAAGCCTAAGGGGAACATGGAGCAAATATATCCTTTGAGAAGGCTTGCATGGGGAGGATTCCAGATCTAAGTTCCCCCTGCCTCTTCTTTTACATTCCACCAGAAAAGTTAAATTAGTTGATGGAGATAGGAGACAGCAAAGCAATATCAGTTCCCACAGCTACTACTTACGCAAGTAACTTATCCAGTCAGTAGTAATATTGGCGACTAATGAATCAAGTTTGCTAAAGTTGACTGATTAACGACACATGTCAGTAATATTCAGTAGTATTTTAGCAATAACCATGACTCTTAAAACACTTAGTTATCCGGCATCTCTAATCAAAAATCCTCTAAAAAGCCTTTTATCATCGGTACTTACAACCACTATCATCCTCACTGGGTTTACAAGTGTTGCAGCCAAACCAGGCAACCAAATATCCACTGCAAAAGCAACTGTATCCCCAGCAGCATCAAAATGGAAGCTATTTACTGCCCCCGATGGTGGTTTTACCGTTTTGATGCCGGGAAATCCCAAAGTGACTAGCCAAACCCAAAAAACATTCATGGGGGAAATAAATCTACAAGTTTTTGTGGCTCAACCTCCCAAACAAGAGGTTGCCTATGTGGTTGCTTTTAATGACTTTCCTGATAGTTACGGGAAGATGGCTAATCCTGATGAAGTGCTAAAAAATGCTCAAGCTATGGCATTAAAAACAACCCAAAGTAATCTCATCAGCGAACGTAGTATTCGTAGTTCTAATGGGCAGCCAGGAAGGGAAATTGAGTATATAAATCGTGGTGGCAAGATTACTAAAAGTAGAATGTATTTTGCCGAGGGACGGTTATATCAGGTAATGGTAATTACAACTAAAAGACAGCAGAAATACTTGGTTAAAAGTATTGCCGGATATTTAAATTCTTTTAACGTTGTCTTAAGAAAATAACAATTTTTCTAACTTTAAGTTAGTATTTTTATTATTCGAGAGAAATTTATGATGCCACGTCTCAATCAATTGTTTGTTGCTGCGGGTATTAGTTTGTTAGCGCTAACTGGATGCAATGGTGCTGAACAATCTCCTACAACATCCACCACCAGCGCTAGTCCTGTTTCTAATGCTGCCTCTACAGATGGCAAATCAAGTTATGGAAGTTTACTGGCAGTTGTTTCCAAAACAAAGACAGCTGTAGATGCTGGTGATTTCCCAACTGCTAAGAAAGAATTTGATGAATTTGAAGAATCTTGGAGCACAGTTGAAGACGGGATCAAAGCAAAGTCATCTAAAAGCTACGATTTAATTGAAGAAAATGCAGATGAGGTGAATGATCTTCTTAAAGAACCAAAACCAGTGAAGGCAAAACTTACGACAGCTTTACAGTCTTTGGAAAGCAATATTAAAGCTGCTCCTCAGCCTTAATATTTGTGTTTGATTGCAATTTGAGATCGGTAATCAAAAATTTCCAATAGACAGAAATGGAGACGCGATATCATAAAGGTAGGTACCTATAGTGATCGCATCTCCATTTAAAGTATGTAAATAGAAATTTTTAACTATTCCACACCAATTAAAGGTGCATTCAAAGAAGCTGCTGGTGTAACTTGATGTTCAGCTAATGCGGGTACTGAATCGCGCAACCTTGCTGTTAGTTGTAAGGTTGTGGAGTCATACATTTGGGTTAATAGCTTGGGATATAAACCAATGCCGATGATTGGAATCAATAAACAAGCAACAATGAAGATTTCACGCGGTTCAGCATCAACTAATTTTTGGTGAGATACTAATTCTGCGTTTTCTTCACCGTAGAAAATTTCTCGTAACATTGACAGTAAATAAATTGGAGTTAAAATGACTCCAACTGCCATGAGAAACACGGTAATGACTTTAAATGTTGGGCTGTAAGCATCGCTAGTAGAGAAGCCAACAAATATCATTAACTCTGCCACAAAACCGCTCATCCCTGGCAATGCTAGTGATGCCATTGAACAGGTGGTAAACATGGCGAAAATTTTACTCATCTTTTTACCGACACCACCCATTTCATCTAACATGAGGGTATGTGTTCGGTCGTAGGTTGCCCCCACTAAGAAGAATAAACTGGCACCAATTAAGCCGTGGGAAACCATTTGTAGCACTGCCCCACTCAAGCCTAATTCCGTAAACGAGGCAATACCAATGAGGACAAAGCCCATGTGGGAGATGGAAGAATAGGCAATTTTCCGCTTCAGGTTGCGCTGGGCAAATGATGTCAGGGCAGCGTAGATGATATTGACTACCCCCAACACCACCAGTACAGGCGCAAAATAAGCGTGGGCATCGGGCAGCATTTGGGCATTCATGCGAATTAGGGCATATCCACCCATTTTCAGCAAAATTCCCGCCAACAGCATGTGTACGGGCGCTGTAGCCTCACCGTGGGCATCAGGTAGCCAGGTATGGAGGGGGATAATTGGTAATTTGACGGCGTATGCAATGAGGAATGCCGCATACATCAGGAGTTGGAAGTTAAAAGCGTAATCCTTGAGGGCAAGCGATCGCATGTCGAATGTAACGGTATCGCCGTAGAAGCCCATTGTCAAGGCAGCTAGTAAGATAAACAGCGAACCACCTGCTGTATAAAGGATAAACTTGGTTGCTGCATATTGACGCTTTTTACCGCCCCAAATTGACAGCAAAATGTAGATGGGTACTAGTTCCAGTTCCCATACCAAGAAAAACAACAGCATGTCCTGAACTGCGAACACGGCAATTTGTCCGCCGTACATCACCAATATGAGAAAATAGAATAACTTTGGTTTCAGTGTAACGGGCCAAGCTGCCAGTATTGCCAGGGTGGTAATAAATCCTGTCAAAATTATTAGGGGCATGGATAAACCATCTGCCCCTACCGACCAATTTAAATCTAGTTGGGGTACCCAAGAGTAACTTTCAACTAGTTGTAAATCAGGGTTAGAAAAATCGTACCCAGTGTAAAATGCCCAAATAATGATTGCAAAGTCAACTAGCCCCACAACGAGGGAATACCAGCGAACTGTTTTACCATCTTTATCTGGGATGATGGGGAGTAGTAGCGCTGCTACTACTGGCAAAAGAATAATCGTCGTCAGCCACGGGAAATTAGCTGTATTCATCGGAGTATTTTAGTAACGAATAATGAAGTTCGGCTATCATCCACTAGCCTATTTAGTAGCAGTTTCTGGTAGATTTGGTCAGTTTTGTTATCTTGATTTAAGAAAAATTAAGAAACGTCAAGAGACTAAACTCAAGCAATGGGAATTTAGTTAATTATTGTTAATTATTTTGATGATTTGTAGATTCCCGACTTACTACAACAGTCGGGAATCTTCATAATCTGTAAAGTCTGCCACAGGCATCCGACCATGGCAAGCTTTACGTCAATCAACAAAAATTAGGTGACACCAAAGATAATTGTCAAACCTAAAACTGCGCCAAAGATGATTAGGGCATAGAATTGGGCGCGACCATTTTCCAGGTATTTGAGACCTTCACCACTAATGAGGGTAAAGAAACCTGTGAGGTTAACAGCACCATCAACAACCCGGAAATCCACTTCCAGAACTTGACGGGCAAGACGACGTAAGCCTAACACAAAGACTTTGTGATAGATATCATCGAAATACCATTTGTTCAAAGAGAGATTGTATAGTGGTTTG
This sequence comes from Calothrix sp. PCC 6303, assembly GCF_000317435.1. Lineage (NCBI taxonomy): Bacteria > Bacillati > Cyanobacteriota > Cyanophyceae > Nostocales > Calotrichaceae > Calothrix > Calothrix sp. PCC 6303. Next base: position 2,123,865 of record NC_019751.1, on the reverse strand, counting down.
ATTTGGGATGCGATCGCATTCGGGTCAATCTTCCGCATTAAATACATCAACGAAGCCAAAGTAATCCCAATTAAGGAAATACCCACCGAACTACCCGCCATCAAATAAAATTCGTTGGGGTTAAATTCAGCAGCTTTTTCGGCTATCTCCGCCAAAGATTCGCTAGGGGAATGGACAAATTCTTCAAAGTAATTGGCAAAGGGTGTTCCCAATAAACCAATTGCCATGGAAGGAATTGCCAAAACCGCCAAGGGGAAAGTCATTGTCCATGGCGATTCATGGGGTTCATCAGCATGATGTCCATGATCGTCATGTCCAGCAGCAGTTGCAGCCAATTCGCCATGTTTCATGGCACCGGGACCAAAATTCGGCGCTGGTGTTTCAGCTTCGATTAAGACGGTAGCAGCAGCTTGCAGCTTTTTAATGATTTTTTCATCTTTACCCCGGAATTTCCCTTCAAAAGTGGAGAAGTACATCCGGAACATATAAAAAGCGGTAATTCCAGCGGTGGTATAACCAACAAACCACAACAAAGGGTTAGCCGCAAACGCTGCACCGAGAATCTCATCTTTCGACCAGAAACCAGCAAAGGGAGGAATCCCTGAAATTGCCAAACAACCAATTAAAAAGGTAAAACCTGTAACTGGCATATATTTCCGCAATCCACCCATCAACCGCATATCTTGGGCTAGTGCTGGATTATGTCCCACAACCCCTTCCATGCCGTGAATCACAGAACCGGAACCCAAAAATAACATTGCCTTAAAATAAGCATGGGTCATCAGGTGGAAAAGTCCAGCACTATAGGCACCAACTCCCATTGCCATCACCATATAACCCAGTTGGGAAATGGTGGAATAAGCCAAACCTTTTTTAATATCGTTTTGGGTAATAGCAATTGTTGCTCCCAAAAAGGCTGTAAATGCTCCAGTGTAGGCAATTACATTCATTGCCGCTGGTACATTTTCAAATACCGGATACATCCGGGCAATCAAAAACACCCCAGCTGCCACCATTGTCGCAGCGTGAATCAATGCTGAAATTGGGGTTGGACCCTCCATCGCATCGGGTAGCCAGACATGCAAGGGGAATTGGGCAGATTTCGCAACAGGACCCAAGAAAACCAAAATGGCGAATAGAATGGCGAGAAAATTGCTGATAGAACCGTTTGCCACTAGTTCCGCCAATCTTTCTCCCATCACCCCAAATTCAAAGCTTCCTGTTGCCCAGAACAGCCCCAAAATGCCTAATAGTAAACCAAAGTCTCCTACACGGTTGGTGACAAAAGCTTTTTGACAGGCATCAGCAGCCGATTTGCGATCATACCAAAAGCCCACCAACAGGTAGGAACACATCCCTACCAATTCCCAAAATATATAAATTTGTACCAAATTTGGACTTATGACTAAGCCCAACATTGAGGATCCAAATAGACTGAGATAGGCATAGAATCTGACGTAACCAGGATCATGAGCCATGTAGCCGTCAGTATATATCATGACTAGGGTCGCCACAGTTGTCACAACCACCAGCATCATCGCTGTGAGGTGATCAATTGTATAGCCCATATTCAGATGAAAGCTACCTGCCGATGCCCATTCAAAGATCCGCGTGTAGGTTGCATGTCCTTGGATTTGGCTCCATAAAATTGCAATCGACAGCCCCATTGCTGCACTCATGAGCAAGATAATTAAGGCGGAATTGAGCTGCCGCAGGCGGTTAGTTGCCTGATTTAACGAGATTAATCCTAGCCCAACCAGCATTGCCCCAAGTAGCGGCAGCACCGGAATTAGCCAGGCATATTGATAGATTACTTCCATCACTGAACGCCTACTTCTAAGTTTTTTGATTGATTTGTCGGAACCGCTAACAATTGTGACACACACTTCCTAACATAAAATACCCCACCTGATACTAGTCAGGCGGGGTAATTAAGTTAAGCTTTAGATTTTAACACCAAGTCCTTGGTTAGATGTTCTGAATACCCTCTGGGTACACAGGACAGCTTGAAGATGGCTAACTGTGGGCTGAGTTGGTTCCTGTTGATTAGCATCCCTATCAGTATCTCGAAAATAGGTTGCTTAAATTTTGACCAAAAATAGATTGGGTACACTGAGAATTAGCCTCAGAACAAATCACTCTCCTTCTAAGTTAGCTCAGAATCAGCCCATCAAACGATAAATATCGTAGGGTTTGCTGAAAAAATCTGATGCGGGGAAATGGTTCGTCAGCTTCGTGCGTTGTTATTTTCTGACGCTAGCTGCCTCTGATGTAGTATAGCTTTTGGCAAATTTGGTATAGGAGTTTCTAATTTCTGCGAGGGCTGAATTTAAATCATCACGTCCGCGAAATCCTTCTAAACGTTGTTTAACTGCACCGTTCTCGATCAGAATTAAGGTTGGTAATGATTTTAGTCGGTAGGTGTTAGCCAGCTTAAAATTATCATCGGCATTGATTCTAACCAGCTTAACCTCTCCATCGCATTGAGCTTGAAACTGCAATAGCAACGGATGAATAATTCGGCACAAACCACACCAAGGTGCTTCAAAGTTGACCAAAACGGGAACAGGAGACTGTAAAACTTCTTGATTAAATGTTCTATCGTTAACCAACAACACCATGACGCCTCTGTATTTAATATGGTTTTTATATTATTAATTGAGCTATCTTCGGGGATGCGAATTTAGGGGTTATCTCATCTGAAAATGCTATGGACAGTTGATAATTAACTGTTCACAGAAATGATGGGAGATTTATCTAGAAGTTTTGAAAGTTACCTAGAAGATAAATGGTCAAGATAGAAAATAGAAATACGTCAATATTTCCACTCTGATTTGGCATTTGGTGTCAAGTTGCACCTTATTTATGAGAATCATTTGAAATCTTGACATTTGGAGATCACGATTTTAAAGCCGGGATGCTGTCAGCAGGAAGCTAGCTAATCTGGCTTTTGATGTTAATCGTTAATCATAAGATCAAGTTGCAAACTGAGTATCTGCACCCCCGAATGATTAGCTACACCAGTCTATATTACATCCATTTGGTAGCAATTGATAATAATGATCCCCTCTTTATTTCTTAAGTAAGCCATATAGTCAAGAATCGCTGTGTCAGGACTAAAATTGTATCCTACTAGTTGACGAAATTAGCAGAGGGTGCAGCCACCAAAACACCAGTACAAATATGGTGACTCCCAAATAAGCAGGACGAATAAATTCTTGCCATTTCAATGATTGGCGACCATCAATGACGGCGAGAAAGGGGATAATGCTAGTATGCTGTTTGACTTCGGTAAAAGCGTCACCATAGCGCTGATATAGCCGACGATCTCCATGCCATACTCCAAATGTATGGTGCAAAATCAATCCGAGGGAAGTAACTAAGGTGAAAGTTGTACCTAACCAAAGTGTATGGGCAATACACCAAATTACCTGTCCCACCATTTGAGGATGACGGGTAATGCGAATGATCCCAGTTGCATACAAATTAACTTGGGGCTTTTGAATGGCTGCAATTTCTAGTAGATTGAATGTGGCAGGATACAAAAATAAAAACGAAATTGCTGAAAATACCCAAACTAGGTTTTGGATTCCAGGTATACTTTGTGCTTGCCAAAGCTGCAAACCATCGTAGCGGTGGTTAAAAAAGTAGATAATTAAAATCGTAGCTAAAGGTAAGCTGACCAAGGCGAAAAAAACACGGTACAGTCTTGCACCAATTTTTTTTTCTGCCCAAGGACGTAAAGCTGCTCCCCCGCTATGAGCGATCGCAAAAATAATTTGTAACCCTAGCATGACAAAATGACTAGGAGTTAACCAAGTTGGCAGCATCATAGTAAAATACATATCCAAAAAATAATCTACCCAAAAATACGTGAAGTAAGAATCACGAAAACTCAATCCCAGTACAAAAAATATCACAAAGTCCACAAAAGGAGGCTTTACTCAAGATGTTGCTTTACTATCTACTCCCATTTCAGTTTCCAATATTAAATCACCTTTAGTTGAGTCTCAGTTGAAGATGCAATGCTTCCCACTGTGCCAAAATCAACTGACACAGATATTTCCATTGCAATACTGCTCCGTTCAGAGTTTGTAGGTTGAGCCTTATGTCTGACCTTCCTTTTACTTTAGATCAGTTACGCATCCTGAAAGCGATCGCCGCAGAAGGGAGTTTTAAGCGTGCTGCTGATAGTCTTTATGTGTCCCAACCTGCTGTGAGTTTGCAAGTGCAAAACTTAGAGCGACAGTTGGATGTTCCCTTGTTTGATCGTGGTGGACGACGTGCTCAATTAACTGAAGCTGGTCATTTATTGCTAAATTATGGCGAAAAAATTCTCAGTTTATGTCAAGAAACCTGTCGCGCTGTTGAGGATTTACAAAACCTCCAAGGAGGTACTTTAATTGTTGGTGCTTCCCAAACCACGGGTACCTATTTGTTACCCCGGATGATTGGGATGTTTCGCCAAAAATACCCGGATGTGGCTTGCCAACTACATGTCCACTCTACCCGTCGTACAGCCTGGAGTGTGGCAAATGGACAGGTGGATTTGGCAATTATTGGTGGTGAAATACCTGGTGAATTGTCGGAATCACTGGAAATCGTTCCCTATGCGGAGGACGAATTAGTACTGATTTTACCTACTAACCATCCCTTCGCCAAACTGGAAACGATTCAAAGAGAAGATTTATATAAACTCCAATTTATCTCCCTGGATTCCCAATCTACAATTCGCAAGGTAATTGATCAGGTATTAACCCGCTGTGACATTGATGCGAGACGTTTTCGAGTGGAAATGGAATTAAACTCCATTGAGGCAATTAAAAATGCTGTTCAATCGGGTTTAGGTGCCGCTTTTGTCTCCACTTCTGCTATTACCAAAGAGCTACAAATGGGATTTCTCCATAGTGCAGCTATTGAAGGGGTGGTGGTGAAACGGACTTTGTGGCTAATTTATAATCCTAACCGCTACCGCTCTAAAGCGGCTGAGGCTTTTAGTCGTGAGATTTTACCACAGTTTGCGACTCCTGGATGGAATCAAGATGTGTTAAAATCGGCACCTAGGGAACTAGTGGTAAACGGTTTAAATGCTGATATATCTGGTGCGGAAAAAGAATAATCAAAATTGTCTGTTGTCAACAGTCAACTTCTCGATATTGAAGAGGATGTGGGGATAATCTGGTAGAATCTTGGCGCTAGACGCAGCAGCATATCGCTGGGAAAATCTTCATAATTGAAGTCAGGGGGTTTCAATTTGTCTATTTTCCGCGACATCTGCTTTGTGTTTGGTCAAAACTCTTCGCGTCTGATGATTTCCACCATTGGCTTTTGACTTCGGACTAGTTTAACTAACATTATGGAAGTTTACTGCACTCGTCCCCAATGTCCCCGCCCACAAAATAATTTCCAGGATCTTGATGACAATACAACCCTGCGACATATTTCGCAAAAGTATTGTACCAGTTGTGGAATGCCGCTATTTTTGGCGGGGCGTTATATACCAACAAAATTACTGGGTAAAGGTGGATTTGGTGCAGCTTTTTTGGCACGCGATCGCTATACCCCAGGAATGAAGAAATGTGTTGTCAAACAATTTCAACCCGCAGTCACTTTATCACCAGATCAGTTGCAGTTAGCGCAAAATTTGTTTGAGCGAGAAGCTACTGTTTTAGAGGAAATTGGCGCTCAACATGACCAAATACCCGAATTATTCGCCTATTTTCCCGTTAGTGTCGAAAGTTCTCCACCAGGACACAAAGATCAGTTTTTTTACTTGGTTCAAGAATATATTGATGGGCAAAATCTGGAAGAAGAGTTTGCTCAAAATGGGAACTTCTCGGAGTCGGAAGCAGTAGAAGTATTGCGGGAAGTTCTCAAAGTACTGGAATTTGTTCACTTTAAGAATATTATCCACCGCGATATTAAGCCATCAAATATTATGCGCGATCGCACGGGAAAGTTATATCTCCTGGATTTTGGTGCTGTCAAACAAGTTACAAATTCCCCCAGTCTTTCTTCTACCCCCTCCACTGGGATTTATTCCCTAGGATTTGCCCCACCAGAACAAATGGCAGGTGGTCAGGTTTTTCCATCGACAGATTTGTATGCATTGGGTGTTACGATTATTACATTAATGTCAGGAAAACCAGCTAACGAACTATTTGACTCTGGTGACAATGAATTCAAATGGCGATCGCATGTCAAGATCAAGCCTCGTCTAGCCGATATTCTGGACAAAATGTTATTATCAGCAGCCAATCAACGCTTTCAGTCAGCGGCTGAAGTTTTGCGTGCGCTGGATAATTCTGCTACACCAACTGCACAATCATCACAATCCAAGATTCAGCCCTTTTCAACAGTGGAAATGTTGACAGGAGCGGCTTTTTGTGGATTTCAAGGTGGACTAATTGCCATTGTCCTTTTTAGCCTGCTGAAATCAGCCGTCCCAGCAGTTGTCATTGCCTCGCTGATCACAGTTGTGTTGGTAATTCTCCAAAGACAACGAATTGTTGATGGTTCAGACCTACTAATTATTCCGGGGATCACCTTCGGAATTATACTTTTTATCCCCCTACTGCATGGTTCTATTACAATTCCCACAGTTATTTTGGTTGCAGTTGCAGCCGCATTAGTCGCCATTGCCATTACATCACTATTTCGCCTGATATATAACTTGCTATCACAAATACTCTAATTTTCATTTCAGGAGTCAGAATTCGATTATGTCGCAGAAGAAAGAAACAACAATTCTGCTTTTAGCTTTATTGATTACTTTAGGTTTAATTGGTATTGGTTTTTGGATATTTAATTTGACTTCTGGTAAAAATTCAGAGGGAGGTTATGATCGTCAGCTTAGGAGAGGTGATATTGCCGCCAACACAGAAGTTCAAAAACCTCCAATAAGTTTCAATAAGAACAATAATAGAATTAGTTTTGGTGAGACTATTTTCACCCCTGGAGAGCCAGAAAACTCAAAAAAGAAAGGATTTCAAGCCCTCAAAGAGCAAAATTATGACCAAGCAATTACCGACTTATCAGCAGCAATCAAAGCCAAACCCAATGATCCCGAAACCTTGATTGCTTTGAATAATGCCAAAATCAAAGCAGGGGAAAATTATGGGATTGCAGTTGCAGTTCCCTTCTCCACAGAACCCAATGTTGCTTTGGAAGTGCTGCGGGGAGTAGCCCAGGCACAAAATGACATTAACGCCAAAGGTGGGATTAAAGGTACTTTGTTGAAAATAGCGATCGCTAACGACGATGATAACCCTCAGATTGCCAAAACTCTAGCTGCCGACCTAGCTAAAAACAAAGATATATTAGGAGTTGTAGGTCATTTTTCCAGCGATGTGACACTAGCCGCTGGAGAGATTTACAAATCTGAGCAATTGGTTGCTATATCCGCAGTTAGCACCTCAGTTGAGATTTCCAAGCAGAAAAATCCCTACGTTTTCCGCACCGTTCCCAGTGACTTTATCGCTGCTAGAGCATTAGCGAACCACATGGCAACAAAACTTCAGAAAAAAAATGTTGCCGTATTCTTCAATTCTGCCAGTAATTACAGTCAATCCCTAAAATCAGAATTTGTTTCCTCAGTATCCCTAGAAGGTGGACAGGTATCAGGGGAATTTGATTTTTCTCAACCAGATTTTAGTGCAGCTAAAAGCCTCGAACAAGCAGCAAGGCAAGGTGCAGAAGTAATTATGCTGGCTAGTAACGTTAGCACCCTTGATAAAGCTTTACAGGTTGTGCAGGTAAATCAGAAAAAACTACCTATCTTAGCCGGAGATGATATGTACTCCCTCAAAACCCTAGAAATAAGTAAGCAACAAGCCGAAGGTATGGTGGTAGCGATTCCTTGGCATATTGATGGGAATGCCAAATCCGAATTTCCTCAAGTATCTCGGCAATTATGGGGTGCTGATGTAAATTGGCGAACAGCTTTAGCATATGATGCTACCCGTGCTTTAATTGCAGCTTTAGAACTTGAACCCAGTCGCACCGGAATTCAAAAAAGCCTTTCTTCAACTGAATTTTCAACTACAGGTGCTTCTGGCACAATTAGGTTCCTGCCATCAGGGGATCGAAATGCTTCAGTACAACTAGTCAGGGTTGCACCGGGAACCCGTTCTGGTACTGGCTTTGATTTTATTCCTAACTGAAGATTAGACAAAAACAGGGAAATATTGGAAATTGTTATCTACCATCTCATGCTCTGACTAGATTTCAACAATTACGACTCTAAACCACCCATATCACTTATGACTAAAAAAAACGAAACTGTAATTCTAGTTTCATCTTTGGCGATGACATTAGCATTGGTGGGTGGTGTTTACTTTTGGGTTTCCCAAACTACTAGTGTTCCTAATATTTTGCACTCTGGCAACAAAACTGACAACCAAACTGATATTGAGAAGCCAAATCCAAGCGATTCCTCAACGTTCGCCAAAGTTAGCAATGTTCCCTCTGGCTTATTTCGCTATGGAGGTAGTACCACTTGGGCACCAATTCGGGCTGAAGTAGACTCAATTATCAAAGCTGTATACCCTCAGTTTGGATTAATCTATACCGCTCCTGTTACAGGTACTCCAGGAACAGATACCGGGATTAGAATGTTGATTGATAACCAATTAGTTTTTTCCCAAGCATCTCGTTCATTACAAGCAGAAGAATATCAACAGGCACAACAAAAAGGCTTTACTCTGAAAGAAATTCCAGTTGCAGTCGATGGAATAGCGGTTGCAGTTCATCCTAATTTAGATATACCTGGCTTAACACTTGCCCAACTTAGGGATATTTACACAGGTAAACTGACAAACTGGAATCAACTAGGTAGTAAGAAAAATCTGCCAATAGTTGCTTATTCTCGCAGCATTGAAGATGGGGGTACAGTGGAATTCTTCGTTAAAAACGTCTTGGGAAAGGAAAAATTGACTAAAAATATTCAATTTACCTCCGACACAACCGAAGCTTTACGAAATATTAGTAAAAAATCTGGCGGTATCTACTACGCTTCAGCGCCTGAGATCGTTGGGCAATGTGGGGTAAAACCTTTACCCGTAGGACGCAAACCGGATAAATTAATCCCGCCCTATCAAGAACCGTTTGTACCGTTAAGCGAATGCCCCAAAAAACGGAATCAAGTTAATATACAGGCTTTTCAAAGCCAAGAAAACCAATATCCAATCACTCGGCAGCTATTTGTCATCATTAAACAAAATGCTCAAACAGAGCAGCAGGCTGGAGAAGCCTATGCTAATTTGCTTCTTACCAATCAAGGACAAGAATTGATCACAAAAGCCGGATTTGTTCGGATTAAATAGTAGTTGAATTGCTCACATACTGACTGGGCTGAAGTGATTCCTCAATGTTCAACTCAGCCCATACCTTTAGGCAAACACCAGGGCTGCGTTGTCTTATTTACTCAGAACATTCATCCTCCCAGAAGAACATTCTAGTAAAAGCGACTAATGGAACATTGAGGTCATCCAGTTTTAGTTCACACTCAACATCAACAATCTGCTTGTGATAGCCAAGCAAGATGATTAAATTGAGCGACAATTTTGTTTGATTTAGTTTGTTGTTTGACCTTTTTGCTGGGACAGGAGTCAGGAATACGTTGATCCGGGCAAGATAAATCGATATTCGCTGACACCTGCTGCAAACTATTTTAGCCAGCTCGGTTAATTGAATCTGCTGGCAAGCAAATTAAATTATCACCTTGGGTCAAAATTAAACCACGTTGGCGTAGTTTACCCATCAAGCGAGTTACGGTGACGCGAGTCGAACCGATCGCACTACCAATTTGGGCATGGGTGAGGGGGAAGGGCAAACAATAGCCACGGATTACATCAGGATCAGTATCGCTCATAGCGGGTTCGCCATATTCCTCAATCAACAAGGTGAGGAATCCAAGTAACCTATCAATGGTGCGGCGTTGTCCCAGAGCGCTCAACCACAAAAGCTTGCGCTGGTGTTGGTATCTGAACGCGTCCATGACTTCACGGCGAAAATGGGGCCAGTTATCTAGGTCGTGCCAGTACATCCACAACACCGCAGTTTGATCAACGTGGGCGTAAGCTTGGAGTGTGAAAGGCGACTGAGCAACTATTTCAAATGGCTGTCCGGCACCCACAAATCCCAAGAAGGCTTCTTCTGGGGTTCTGTTTATGCGTCTAGATGTTAACTGACTGGCAGTTGCGCTGACTTGGGCTGTGCCCACCATCCGAATCGCACCTCTTTGCACGAGATAAAGCAATCCAGGACGGGCTGGAACGCGTTCATCTTTGCTGAAAGTACGACAACGATAGTGTTCTTGAGCCCAGTCAAGAATACGTTGCCAAGTTAAGAAAGGACGTGATGCCTCGGAAAAGGAGGATGGAGATTGCATAGGTAACAAAAAACGTTCGGCTGAAGACAAAGACGTCAAAAAAAGTGCAAGGAGTGTCTTTGTGTTGGCGGGTCAGGCTTAACACCTAACGATGCCAGCCATCTAAAAAAAAGGTAAGAACTAAAGCCTTACTCTTCTGTTATACATTCTACTGTACTATGAGATGTGATAGAAAATACCGAGTTTTACCAAAGTTTATGTAATTATTATTTTTCTCTGCCAAAGATAAAGTTATGTCGAAAGATAGATGACAGAAATACAGCATGTTTGGTAGTTTTGCCGCTGTTACTCAGAGATTAAATGCATAAAATGCTACTAGTGAGCAAATATACGGCGATTAAACGGTTAATACATGGTTATTTAGTAGCTACTTTGAGTATTTATACTAAAGATCAAAATTTGAGTTTTAGTGAAATAGAAGAGATTCCTTTGTACAAAACCAGAGAAAATTGTAAAGTTTTGTATATTTCCGGAGTTGCTCTGAAACTCTCAAAGGTCTTCAAGTGTGACATTTCCATTATTTGTAGTCAAATCGTTTCTCATTTTTCTGTAAACTACAGTGAAAACTATCAAGTGGGTGTTGTATCTCCAGGTTGGATCCATATCCGAGTGTCTGATGCGATCGCGTCCACCTGTTTACAAAGTATTATCGATACCGGGAGTGAACAAAAGAACTCCATCATCTCAATTCCTAATTTATCTGAGAAGTTATTTATTGCCCAATATGCCCATGCGCGTTGTTGCTCATTGTTACAGTTAGCTGTGCGTGAGGGATTTAAACAACCGCAGCAGATACCCTGGTTAGATGATAATCGAATGTGTTTGACACATCCAGCTTGCCAAAACCTGATTGGTGAATTAATCCAAGTTGTCGATCAATTAGTCTGTTGTAGTAATCTGGATTTGAGATATTACGAAAAATCTTGTGTTGCTTTATCTAAAGCTTTTGACAGTTTTTGGAGTCAATGTTCAATTTGGGGTGAGAGACAACAACCAAAATCAGCACAGTTAATTCAAGCCAAACTAGGATTAGTAATGGCAACCCAATTGATATTGAAATATCTGCTGGAAGAAAAACTAACTATTTATGCTCCCCAAGAGCTATAAATTAACAAACACTCAAATTCCTATAAACCGTTCCTGTGCATCCTTAAAAGCTTCTTGCATCACAGCTTGGATTTTCTCGGAATCAGGTTTTTTACCCCCCATTAAATCGCCGAAATAAACACAGGCAGTTTCACCTAGTGACCAAGTATAGGCTGCTGCCCAGTAGGAAGCTATCACACTACCAAAACCAGGTATAAATTTTACTAGTTCCCTGGCGATCGCTCTTGCTAGGAAACCCCCAGCGATGGTACTAACAATTCCCCCCGCTTGCGATCGCGTTAATGTTTGACCATATAATTTACCTAGGACTCCCACCATCGAAACCTGTAAAGCTGTCAGAACTGGCATTGTAGCCAGAGGTAGGGGTAAAGCAGCGGTACTGGCTGCCATAATTGAGAACGCTAAAATATAGCGTCGTCCGACATCTCGGTAAAGATTTCCAATTTCTTGTGTAGTAGTGTCATCTAACAGTTGATTGATCGCTTTAGCTTCAGCAGTAGGCAATAGATCAGCCAAGCGATCGCGTAATGCTTCTAAGCCATAAAATACAGGATCATAGCCATCTTCTTCCAAGGTAAAATCAATCAGGACAGATTGATCATAAAGTCCGGCAAAAGTCTCTTTAATTACGTCAAAAGCGCGATTTACCTCTGCAAAATCTGGTGGGTAACTGGGATGATTTTCGATACTTCCAGGGTAAACCTCGTGGCAGCAAGTTACAGCTAGTAAACAGGGAATTTCTGGGTATTTTTGCCGTAATTCCTGAGTAATTTTTCGTAAAGTATCAGTGGCAAAATCGTTAATTTTCACCGTCACAATTAACACCCTTGCCCGTCGGGTTTCCTGTTCTAAATCTGTGATTAATTCTTGAATAATGGAATTTGTGTCTTGATTAACATCTCCCAAGCCCACAGTATCTGTAAATACCAACAAAGGTAAATCATTAGCTGGGTATGTATAGCGCTCAGTATGTTGAGTGTGGGGACGATAACCTTGACCAATAATTTCAGCGGATGTACCCGTAATTCCCCTCACAATCGAGCTTTTTCCAGCTTGGGGCTTACCAATTAATAAGGCTTCGGTGGTTGGTAATTCGCTACGGACTTTCTCTAAAATCTCAGCAATTTTTCCATCGCTGACACTAAACCAGGCGACAATTTTATGTGCCAATTGTTCTACAGGTAAGAATTTGGTGGCATTTGCCGTGGTACTGTTCCAGAAACTAATAATGGAATTTTTTTTGCCTTCACTCACCAAGTCTTTATCTGGCTGAGAATCGTCCGATTTTTGTCCCATCGTCTCAAACCTGTAGATGTATCATTTCCAATCAAGATTTTAACCGAATTGGTGTAACTGCCTATCCATCTGTGGATGCAATCAGTTATCACAGTCTTAAATTCTCGAATTTGGCTCAGGTTTCCAGATGCTAGCTGTTTACTGATAACTGTCAACTGATTATTTCCCTTACCCAAATAATAAAAGTCGTCCCTACTGTTTTGCTAGATTTGATTGTGGAATTAAATGCAGGACTAAACACTTCCAAATTGCCCTGCATTTGCTCTAGAAGCTGCTTGGCAATGGCTAAACCTAATCCAGTCCCAGGAATCTGAGTTGCTGCCTGTACACCGCGATAGTGGCGTTCTCCAAGATGCTTTATATCTTGTTGGGGGATACCTGGACCATTATCACTAATAGCGATACCTTGAAAACCTGGTTTTTCTAATCCTGTTTGTACTAAGACTTTGCCCCCGTTAGGAGTATATTTTAAGCTGTTATCGAGGATGTTGCTGATAACTTCCCGTAATGACTTGTGGTTTATCCGCACTAGGGGTAATTTGAGGGGAAATTCTGTAATTAATTCTAAGTTTCGTTCCTGCGCGATCGCATACGCCGAATCAAGTAGCGGCTGCAATACTTCCATCAAATCACAGTCGGTTTCTATTTCATCAGAACCGGGTAACAAGAGTTTTGGCTTTAGAGGTTGTACCGATGCTTCCACCACAACCTCTGTTTGCGAGCGAAGTAAGGGGATTAAATCCTCACCCGTTAAATCAATTGCCTCATCAAATTTCTGCAACAATTCCTGTAAGCGATCGCTTTCTCTGACAATCGACGTTGCTACTTCCCGGTTTGCTTCACCCGCACGCAACCGCTTCAACAGCAATTTCCCAAAAGTTCGTAGAGCAGTTAGAGGATTGCGAAACTGGTGTAACAAATTATCTAACAAATCCAGCTGCTTTTCCTGGAAAATTTGTTGTTGGTGTAATTGCTGCTGTAACCAAGTCCGTTGTCGATCCAAAATACAAGCAATGGCTAAAGTTTGAGCAATCCTCTCAATTTCCCTTTGCTCTTGCTCATTCCAAGCTCTATCATCCCTTGCTGTCACCAACACACCCACAACTCTATCTTCGTTCAACAGAGGCAGAACAATTTGCTTTCCTATCGATAAATATTCTTCCTGTGACATTGGAGAACTTGTTTCTGGCACTAGGACTAAATCTTCACCCGAAGTCAACAAACGTTGATGTAAGTGTGGTAGCGCAAGTTTATTTTGGGCTGCAAATCTTAAGCCTTTGACACTAATATCAGCCGTTATCGTTCCAAGCTGAGGAAAGTCAGAAGATTTCAGTTTTCCTTGACTCGATTCTGGTGTTTCTGGATAAACTAGCACAGGAATTAGCTTTGCCTCATCTGCCTGTGTCTCCATCAGTTCCTGTGTCAAATAAACAATGCTCAAAGAAGCCCCTAGCCCTTGAGCTAGTAGCGCCATTTGCTCTCGACACAGAGCGACAAACTCCGAACTGGCAGATATTAACATTTTTTCACTTAGTTAAGCTGAAAATTACCGACCCAAAATCAAATCAGAAAAGAATTATTTTTGTTCCATTTTACAAATGTTAACCAAAACTTTTAAATTCTGCTTTCTTCCAAGGTATTATAGCTTTCACAGCTTTTGATCGATCTGGTTGAAAGGGTAATGGCAAATCTGTATCAAAAGTTTAAAAACAGTTGCTTTTTTTAACCAGAACTTTTATAATTACGACGGATTTTGTAGCTATAACTACAATCTACGGCTTGAAAGAGATAGCTTGAAAGGGGAGGATTTTGGCTTGGCAAGGAGACGCAAGCGGAAGAGTCGCCGTCGTCAGGAAGGGCGACGCATCCTGGAACATGTACCTCAGTACAGCATCGAAAGTGGTGAAGAGAAGCCAGTAACAGCAGCAAGAAAATTTATTCAATCCGAAGGAATTTTGCCACCTGCCTTGTTACTTGTCAAACGCAACGAACATACCACTGACCGCTACTTCTGGGCAGAGAAAGGACTTTTCGGTGCTCAGTATGTGGAGGAGAACCATTTCCTCTTTCCCAGTTTAAGAACCTTGGAGCCTCCTTCAGGGCAAGAATTATTGGCTTTAGCAGGTCGATAAATCTTCATTTAAGGTCATTTTGGGGTGTGGGTGAGCGCAACCCTTGAGAATTATTTACTGGCAAAAAAGCTACTTTTATTCAAAAATTTATTTTTTTTTAATTTTGCAGCCACTTTGCCAGTGAGGATATTTCAAAAACATCAAAAAAATCCACTCGTGAAAAGGTAATGCCGCTTTTCATGAGTAGATTGTTATGTATTGATATAAAAATCTCTGGCAGGGAGTTAATGAGTAACCAATAATGAGTTAGAAAACCCCCTCTATCTGGTGGTGGGGCAGTTCACAAGCCTAAGTTTTCAACGACAACCAAGAAAAAGTCTAAAAAAATTGGAATTCATCAGACCTTGCGGTATGCGCGAAACTCAGAGTCTGGAGATTCTGATAATGTCTAGCGCAATCTTTCGGGGGCAACAGCCTCCGAAGATGTTTTTTCATGAATTCGTATATTTTGTAGATATAATTAATGTCCAAATTGACATGCTTAGTTAGCTGGACTTACCCAAGGACAAGGTAAACACAGTCATTGCAACGTAAGGTAGAAGCAGAGAGGCTTCTCGCAGAGTAGCAATCTCAAACACCTGATTTCCCGTAACGAGTGCGTAAGTCCTAGTTTAGGTTTGGACTTGGTTAGCTTTGGCTAAGTTTTATAGAACGGTTTAAATCAGTGAACAATGAACAGCTATCAAGGCGTATGGTGGGGTATTTAAACCCAATGATAAACACATTACTCTTGACTGATAACTGATAACTGGTAACTGATAACAGATTAAATAGCCTTGAAGTGATTTGTGAAAATAATTTTATAGAAATAATCTCACCAATTATGGGGATAAACAAGAGTTTTCCCCTCGATTATTGTGGTGGTTCTAATCAAAAACTGCTGTAAGCTTCGACCAAGTAGCACAAGTAAGTCAGCAGTTCTGATGATTCAGATATTACTACTGGCATACTATACTACTCCCTGGCTTTAGTCTTTTAATGCCCTATGGCAACTGCTTGAACTTTAGCATAACACTTGAAAAACTCGCCCTAGAAGGCGATGCACTGAGCCTGTCGATGTGACAAGGCTTGTGTACCATTAATTTTGGTCAAGCTTCAAGCTTAATGAACTTTGCAATTGAGCTAACTCGTCTCGATGAGCAACAACAGTTATTCGGCTTAGGGGGTTGCTATTCTCCTCTTTGGTTGGTTTTACTAAGAGCGATACCTTCTCAAGCCTTCCAGCTTTTTTCCAGTAGAAAATACCACTTAATGGGGATAGAAGCACAATTGCAGCAAGGGCAATACTTAAATTGGGAAAAAGTTGTAAGACTACCAATGTGAGGCAAAGTAAGCCCGTAGCAGCTAACAGTGTTAGGAACACAGCTAGAAAAACGCTAGGTCGAACAAACCCTTCAAAGGTTACTTCGTTTCGCTGGGAGTCTACCGCTGCCACTCGATAACCCCGGTGTTGAAAATATTCCTTTAACCCAGACATGAAAGTGGCTTCATCTTGCTGTGATACCAGTTGTGCTGTTTCTATACGGTCTTTAGTAGAGGCGCGGATAAAGAATAGTAACCCTACCAACATCAATAGTGTCAGCAGCAACGTGGATGGCAGAATAGCAGTATCCATACTATTTTTTGTTTTTACTGGAGCAACTTGTTCACTACTAATTATTGGTTAAATTGTCCTCCAGTTCATATATCCTTGTCATAATTTATTCTCCGCTTGATATATCCCTGCCACAAAATAGCTAGCTCTTGAGAACGATCTTGCCATTCAGGAGTGACTTGGTACATTCGCCGAGGACGACCTCGCCCTTCGAGTTTTCTCCAATAACCAGTGATGGCTTTCTCGTCTTCAAGAAAGTTAATAGCACTGTAAAGCACTGTATCCGAGAGCCGATAGGTTGGATATTCGTTTTCTAGCTTTTGAATTAACTCAGTACCGTAAGATTCTCCTTGTAGTAAAACAGACAAGATATAGCAGACTGCTAACTCTTGACAGAGATAAGTTGGCGGAGGATTGTCAAAGAATTTATGTATATCCTCAAGTTTCATAGTTTGTGAATAGCTAAGAGAAATGCCCGATGGCTAGACTTGTGTTTCAAGTAGTCAGTATATAGTGTTACACCACTAAGTGTAAGTATATAACATTACTCAGGCAGAATTGCCAAACAGTAAATATTATACAAGCACCTACGCTGACGATTCGTAGATACAGGATGTTTTTCTCAAAGATGCTGAGTTTTACAGCTTTCTCCGAATTTGCATCTGGTGTGGTGAGGAGCAATTTGTAACAACAAGGGTTATTACATTGGTGTCCAGTGATGCCGTGAGAATTAGATCTGGTTAAGCATAAAATGCTGCCCAAGATATTTTAAAGGTAAAGTGTGATTTTTTTTGTAAAACTTAACAATCACTCTCTTTAACTGTGATTACCGAAGCAATTATTGAGTAAAAGATACCTACTTAGGGGGTTGCCAACAAAGCAATTATACGCATGGTGAAAAACGTAAATTTACTGTGACTATGAAAATGAGCAAGTATTAATTATTTTTGCGGAAGTCGTAATTATTTAATTTTCTCGATGATCAGAAAAACTCATAAAATATTCATTTGTGGCATTTATCGATTGCAACTTTCAGGACTTACGCAATCGTCAGGGAAAAACAAGGCTTTGAGCTTACTTTTCTGGGATTAGCAGAAGATTCGGACTTAGTTTATATCTGGATGAGATAATCGGTAGTGGTTGTATAATCCGGAATTTAGGATCATACAAAAAACTATATTTTGAGAGTGTCATATCTTACAAGGTTAATGATATCAAGTATATCTTGTATACGTTGTATATTTTAATTCAGGAGTTAATAATGGAGACTTTATTAGCCGCTGTTATGGCTTTTTCTCTAGCGATGGTGACATTTTGAGCTTTAGCTAGGGCGACACCCATACGTCGGTAAGGATGGGAACTAGGTTTGCCAAATAAACGAATATCAACGTCGGTTTCTGCTAGCGCTTCGGCAATACCACTAAAGCTAACTGAGTCGGATTTTGATGAGGCTAAGATTACCGCACTGGCAGATGGTGCAAATAGTTCAATTTTGGGAATTGGTAATCCTAAAACTGCCCGCAGATGCAATTCAAATTCGTTCAGGTTTTGGGAAATGAGTGTCACCATTCCTGTGTCGTGGGGACGGGGTGAAAGTTCGGAAAATATGACTTCATCTTTGGTAATAAAGAATTCTACGCCAAATATACCTGCACCGCCTAAAGCATCGGTGACTTTTTTGGCGATTTCTTGGGATGCAAGGATTTTTTCATCGCTGATAGCTGCGGGCTGCCAAGATTCTTGGTAGTCTCCGCGTTCTTGACGATGACCAATTGGGCTACAGTAGATTGTGGGAGCGTTCCATTGTTTAATGGTGAGAAGGGTAATCTCAATTTCAAAATTGATAAACTCCTCGACAATTACCCTTTGACTGTCACCTCTAGAATTAGCGATCGCATAATTCCAAGCAGCCTCTATTTCTCGTTGATTGGCTACCACCGACTGTCCTTTTCCAGAAGATGACATCACGGGTTTTACCACGTTAGGGAAGCCAATTTGCTCGCTAGCTGTGACTAATTCCTCCAAGGTAGCTGCGTAGCCATATTTAGCAGTTCTGACTCCTAGCTGTGTATGGGCTAGTTCTCGAATGCGATCGCGGTTCATTGTATAGTTGGTGGCGGCAGCAGTGGGAATCACAGTTATTCCCCTTTGCTCAAATTCTGCCAGTTTTTCGGTTCTAATTGCCTCGATCTCTGGGATAATATAATCAGGCTGATGCTTATTTACTACAGTTTCTAAGTCATCTGCACTCAGCATCGAAATTACTTCAAAAGCGTCAGCTACCTGCATTGCTGGAGCGTTTTCATAGCGATCAACTGCAATTACATAGTTACCATAGCGTTGTGCCGCAATCACAAATTCTTTACCGAGTTCGCCTGCACCCAGTAACATTAGCTTTTTCGGTAAATTCATTTTTTATTACTCCCTAATTCACCTAGATATCATCTGCCAAATTGTCAAAGATTCCGCCACTGTTTTGTAAATCTTTACGTTGGACATCGCTTAAACCACTGGTGTTGGTGAAATTGCATCCCTTAACTAAAGCGCCTTGCCAAATTGTTTCATTTAATGTGGCTCCAGATAAATTAGTATTTTGTAAATTTGCGTTAGTCAAATTAGCAAAAATCAAATCGGCATTCACCAAGCTGGTATTCTCTAAGTTAGCTCCTGTTAAGTTACCACGAATAAAATTAGCTTCATCTAAAACTAAGTTAGATAAATCAGCATCCACTAAATTGGGAAATTTGACAAATTGGGGATTTTGTAAATATCGCATCACACAAACTATATTTGTTTGATTACATGACATTTTTGTCAGAAAAGTATAGCGAGCTATGCCGTATTTTTTTAATATTTCTAATCGTTTTAATTGGTTTTGTTCCAGAAAATTAATTGCTGTTTGATGTAAGATTTGAGTCGAATTATTATACATAGTAATACCAGTTTTAAAAGACAATGCGACAGATAGATATTTGTAGAGACCTAGCAGTGCTAAGTCTCTACAGTTGAGGATGTTACAATCATTATTTGAATTGATATAATTATTGATATGCCAAAATTATTCGGAATCAGAAATTGATCTAAAAAATATGTTTTAGAGATTTAGTTTTAGGAGAATAGAGGATTAATATTTTGTTGAGAAAGTGTAAATTGTAGATAGTCT
The DNA here is from genome assembly GCF_000317435.1 of Calothrix sp. PCC 6303. Taxonomy (NCBI): domain Bacteria; kingdom Bacillati; phylum Cyanobacteriota; class Cyanophyceae; order Nostocales; family Calotrichaceae; genus Calothrix; species Calothrix sp. PCC 6303. Next base: position 2,104,183 of record NC_019751.1, on the reverse strand, counting down.
TATTTTCTGGTATAAAAATGCTAACCTAAAGCAAAATTGTTTAGTATTTTGGGTGTGAAGATATTTTCACAAATGCTTTAAATCTTCGATAAAACAAGCCAATAAGTTATAATTATCAACCTCCAAAGCTACCCAAGAGTTTGATTGAGATTTCGGAAAATGTCGGTGATCCAAAAAAGTTTGACCTTTGGTTAATTTTCCATTTAGCTCAATTTCTACATTTCCTCTTTGTAACAATAAAGTTTCAGGGTAAAAAAGATAGGCAATTGTTGCAGCATCATGAATTAAGAATCCATTTTTGCCTTCAGTTTGACGATAAACAAGTGATGTTTTTGTCATGAATTCTGTCAAAGCCATCACAAATTTAGATATTGAATGATTTTGTTGTTCTTTAGTTAGTTCTACAGCCATTTCTGGAGTAAAAATTAACTTATTGGTGATGTCCAATGGCAAAACAACTATATCGGTACGACTTTGGAAAACAATTTCCGCAGCTTCGGGATTAAAGCCAATATTAAATTCAGCATTCGCTGTCACATTTCCGGGGACTTGAAATGCACCCCCCATGATGATGATTTCTTTAGCTAATTTGAGGATACCAGGGCATTTTTCCTCAGCAGCAGCCAAGTTTGTCAAAGGCGCGATCGCTATTATGGTAATCTGCCCAGGGGAAGCGGAAAGTTGCTCAATAATCACCTCATCTGCTGCCGGTGCAATCTCAAAATTGTGCTGTGATTTCGGTAAGGTTCCCGATAAACCTCCCATACCATCGTTTCCGTGGATATAGGCAGCATCACCTATTTCTAATTGTTGACAAATTACCCCTTTTCCCAAGGGAATCGATGATTCTAAACCCAGTAATCCCATAACTTGACTCGCACAAGCAAAGGTTACTTCTGCTTCCACATTACCTTGGGCTGTAGTGATTGCGACTATTTCCGCTAAGTTTTGCCTAACTAGGCTTTGTAGCCATAGTAAAGCAAAAATATCATCCCCACCTGGATCTGTATCAAGGATAATTTTGGGTTTTTTGTTCATTGCTTGATTAGGTGGGGTATATGGAAGACGGGAAAACTATTCCCTTTTTTTGATGAATTTAATGATAATGCAAATTATCTAACAAAGTTTGTAACGTTTGATATCCCCATTTCAGTGACATCAAACCGCAAATACCCGCTAATAGCAAACAGCCGCCAATACCCTGAATTAAAGTTAACTCATATCCAAAGTAATAAGTTGTACTCCAATATATAGCAGCAATAACTAAGCCAATTATTGCCCCGGCGCTAAAGCGTTTTATGGATGACATAATTTTGTATACCTCTAAATAAAAAATATATAACTTAAGCTACGTTGACTTTTAAACCCATCTGTTTGTCTTGATTGGGTTCTACTGGAAATTGGTACCCTGCTTCCTTTTGATTAACTCCAATTCTCGACTTGCATAAAGTTTAAATATGCTCACATCCCAATTATACAAAATTTTGTAAAGATACAGATGTCTCATGAAAGTTTTGGAAGGATTTCTGGCAGTAATTGTCCTGGAATCTTTGAGAGAGCGAGATTTTGTCCTTGAATTCCCATTTCATTATGGAAAGCACGGATGACTTTAATAATATTTGTCACTGTATTTTGATAGGCTTCGGGTTGTCGAATCATTCCATTCAAAGCTTGAATGTGGTTATCTAAAGCCGCTTCGATGTTTTCGCGGCGCTCATTTTTATCACCATCATAATGGACATCGTGAACAAGTTGATACTGAGCTAATCCCAGGTTGTTGTGGGTGGCAAAAATATCAAAACTCAAAGCCATTCCTGTGAAAGCGTGGGCTAAATCAAGGGCTTCTTTATAAGCAGCAATGCAAAGTTGGAGATATTTAGGACGTTCTTCTTTGGGAATTTGGGGTTGGTTTGCTAAGTGCCAATAAGCCGTTGCTAGGTTGTTTTGGGTTGCAGAACGAGCTACGGGTAAATTATTTACTGTGCGGTACTTTAGGGCTTCGCTGTAGGCATAAATAGCAGCATTGAGATGTTCCATTGGCTGTTCATACTGTGCCAAATTCCAGTAAGCAGTACCAATATTATTTTGAATCATTCCATATTTGAGGGCTTCCTGCTGCGGGTTGTAGTATATCAACGCTTGGTTGTAAGATGCGATCGCTTGTTTCAAATGAACCACTGGTTGACTATATTGACCTAAATGCCAGTACGCTGTCCCTAGATTATTCTGGAATGCTGCGTATTTCAGCGGTTCATCAATGGAACGATACTTTAATGCCTCATTATAAGCAGAAACAGCAGCTTCCCAATTCTCCGCAGGGTTAGCGAATTTTGCTAAATCACCATAAGCTGTTCCCAAATTATTTTGGATTCGCACATAAATATCTGTGTGTGTTTCCGGAGAAATTAGGTTTAATGCCAAATGATAAAACTCAATTCCTTGCTGAATATATGACTGTCCTTCCTCAGAATTTGACGGTGTTCGATATAACATCCAATACAGCGTACCCAAATCATTTAAAATGTCTGGAACACGAGGAGATGTTTCATCATGATTTACTGACTCTTGATAGGCAATAATTGCCACCATCAGGTTTTCTAAAGTCGAATCTCCCCGCTCAATTCTCTGTCGGTATAGATTACCAAGTAGTTGATAACCTAATGCTATTTCTTCATCCGGTGCTTGACGTACATGTAGCGCTTCGATTTCCGCTAAAATCTTGTGTGGAGAATTAGTCTCATGATCATTGGCAGTAGTTGTATTAGTTGTTGCCACCACTAATTCGATTAACTCTTTAACAATATGTGATGTTGGTGCTGGTATTGCTTCAAGGGTGACAACCCCAGAAGATTTTTCTTCGTGGGCTAATTCTACCGCCAGTAATTCAGACTTTAAATGAGCAGGTTCTGGTTTTTTGGGTTGGTGTCGCGTGACTTCTTTCTCTTTTGGAAATTCAAAATCATCATTGGCAAGATTGGCAAGCGCATGATCTAGAATTGATTTCTCAAAGTTTTCTAAATCTAAATCTTGTTGACGAGATAAATCTTCTGGAATAGTCTTTTCTGGAGCGATGGGAGTTGGTTCCCCAGCAAAAACAAACATGCCTGTACGATAACGCCAAAATTGGGGTGCTGATTGCTGAATTGCTGACAACCAAGGGCGTGGAACCCATAATAATAAACTTGATTCTAAAAATCGATTCGATTCTAGGGTTGATGCATATTGCTCAATCAACCGCAAGTAATTTAAAAATAATCTTTGTGTAGCTACAGGTTGACGAGTTAACTGCTCAATTCCCACCAATTGAAATGCCGGAAGGGGTAAAGTCCTACCCGGTGTATCCTGAGTTTCCCCCACAATTGGCGGTGGATAATTCATTAACCACTGATTCATCTGGGCAATCGGGTTAGGATCATTGAGATTTAGGCGGAGCGTCACCAACTTGGGATAAGCTTGTGTACTTGCTTCACGCCAACTCGCGGGTTGATTTAATACCTGTCCAACCGGATAAGCTAAGGTTGAATGTAAACGAGCCGCAATCTTATTTCTGAAGTTTAAATCATCGCATACAGCCACAAATATTTGTCGCCGCAATCCGAGGCTCAAAGCGGTTTTGAGACGGAGATATACTTGTTTGTTCCAAGTAGAATTTTCGGGGTGTATAGTTTCATTCACGCTCATGGCTGCAAGCAGGGGACAGGAGAAAACAGGGTTAATAAGTAGCAGGTAAGATAGTTTTTATTTAAACAATTTTATTTTCTTGAAGGTGAGTTGAATAAATAACCACAAGGGCTTCTTATTAAGATCTCTTTCCATCAAGACTAGCAGTGATAGCAAGAAAATTTTGATCAAGTTATCAGATTCGCATCTGTGGAGATCTTTTTCTTCCCCGCATAAGTACGCAGTCGTGGTAAATATTTTTGTCTACCTACTTATGACAATTACTTTCATCCAATTACATCTTTGTTCAGGATAATTTTCTATATACATCCAGTAGTGAGCAAGAAATATCACCTAGTTGTATAGTATTATTACTTATAAGATTTAACCACCAAAAAAAATAGGCTCCAATAAAATGAGGAGCCGTGAAAAGAATGAAGACTAATTTTTTTAAAAAATGTTTATTTTTAACCAATGCTCGATACAGCATAGGCAATAGCAATTAAAGCACCCACTAAGACAGAAGTACCAACACTCATGAACATCAAGTTACGCTTTTGTTCTACAGTGCGAGCTTCTGAGTGATAAACCTTTGGTTCGCGGGCAAAGTTGTTTAATAAACCGTTTTCTTCATTGATATAAGGCATAGTTTATTTTCTCTTGAAAACTCTTTTGCTAAATGTTACATATGTGGTGTGTGTACTCTTACAATTGGATATAAATCGTTACATCTTTTTGAAGTTTCCTAAAAAATGTAAAGTTATTTGACAGTTTGCTAGGGAGGATTCATTTACTTAAATCACCTGTCAATGGTAGCTAGTCATTGAAAGCGATCGCTTACTCAGTTCAAGCAAGGAAAAACCGTAGATGCTTCTAGCTTATGACAACGCTGAGTCAAAAATCTGTTGGGCAGTCAAATTCAAATTGGGAAACAACAGTGATTTAATCGGGCTATTTCCCCGATAGGGAGTCATCTGATATTCACCTTCAATTAATTCGCACACAAAAATAGTTGGTTGTTTGGGGTTGCCGATGAATTTTCGCCCACCAAAAGCTTCAAAATCCAAGATCCAATATTCAGGAATGCCAGCTTTCTCATAGTCGGCAAACTTATGATAATAATCATCTTGCCAATTAGTGCTAACAACTTCAATCACTAAGGGCATTGATTCAGCTTGACATAAAATTGGTCTATTACCCCATAGCGGTTCATTTTTAACATTGCTGTAATCTTGAATTAAGATATCAGGATTGTATAATGAATCATTTTCTGGAGTTTTAATAAAGGCTCTATTTGGCATTCGATATTGAGAACCTATTTGTGATAAGAGAGTAGCAAAAAATACAGTTAAAAATCCAATCACGGCTTCATGCTTTCCGCTTGGTGAAGGCATTTCAAAGATTATTCCTTTGTGTAGTTCATAATGGTTAATGGAATTTTCAGGATACCATTCAATGAATTCATCGATAGTGTAGAGTTGGATTTCGGGGAGACTTTGAGTCATCTGGATAATTCTCAAAAATATGAACTCTTAGCAAGGATTAAATTCTGACTCGATTGATATTGATATTTATATATACATCAATATCATAAGGCACGCCTACCAGAAGGTAGCTTTCGGTGCGATACCGGTATCGCGGGGAGCATCCCACTTTTGCATCTCATTGCGTTCGCTCTTAGCGTTCGCTCTTAGCGTGCGCGATAGCGCTTACGCAACGAAGTGGAGCGCGGCAATCCCATTGACTCGTTAATATTGAAGATTGCGGGATTGCTTCGTCGTTCCTCCTCGCAATGACAATATTATTCTTTTTATGCGAAATAAAAACTGGGATGCTCCCGTATCGCGCTTCTTCCGTTAGCTGGGTGTAGGCAGACTAAAAATATCAATTGGAGATTTCCGAAACCCGGTTTTTTCATCACTCAGTATGATGATTTTTGATTGGACGACGAAAACCGGGTTTCCCTCGAAGACGAGAAGTCGTGAACAACCTGAGTTTTCGGTGAGATGAGACTATGAGGTTGCTGCGGATTGATTTGTCTGCACAGGAAACCAGGTTTCTTTGGGTTTTTAGTGTTCGATGGTTTGTTTACCAAGATGGTGAAACCTGGTTTCTAGAAAAAGCAATTATCTCAAAAAAAATTACCGCCGTTAGGCGGAGGGAAGGGAAAAGGAAAGAAGTGTAAAGGGCAAAAGAGAAAGAGGGTAAAGGGTAAGGAAGTCCTCACGCAGAGAATACTAAACGAAAACCGTAGGAGTCGTAACGATTATCGCGCGTAATGCTGACGCGAAAGGCACTACGACAGTATGCTGGGAAGTAGAACCAGGAACCACCACGCAGCAGCTTTCGATTATCATTACCAGTTAAGCAAGCACTTCCATCAGTCGGCGCACCATTATAATTATTATTCCAATCATCTTGGCACCATTCCCACACATTCCCATGCACATCATACAAACCAAAAGCATTCGGTGGAAATTTCCCTACCTCTGTTGTTTTTACTCCGCCATAATTGGCTAAATCAGTGGTGATTGTCTCACCAAAACAAAATGGTGTTGTTGTTCCTGCACGACAGGCATATTCCCACTCTGCCTCATTGGGTAATCTATAATTTCGTCCTGTTTTCTGGCTGATTTTTTTGCAAAATTCCACAGCATCATCCCAAGAAACTCTTTCAACAGGTCGATTTTCACCTTTAAAGCTGGCAGGATTATTTCCCATAATCGCTTGATACTGTGCTTGGGTAACGGCAAACTTACCCATAAAAAAGGGTTGAATAGTAACTTTGTGTTGAGGACTTTCATCACTTTTGTGTCCTTGCTCATTATCTGGAGAACCCATGAGAAAAGTACCTCCAGGAATTGCTACCATTTCTAAACCCACTCCATTCCCCAAATCTTCTCTAAAAAATTCTGCACGTTTTTTGGTGTAGCTGATATCGCAAGTCTTTCCCCAACCCATAAACCCGGATTTTCTGACATTGGTTATGGTTGCAACTTCAAACTCGAATTGCTGGGTTTGAATTTGGTTGTTTGCTGGTGTTTGCTGCTGTTGTCGTTTTCTCGCTTCTGCTTGCTGTTTCTGCTGTTGGACTATTTCTTGCTGACGCTGTAACTCTGCTTGCTGTCTTTGACGTTCAGCTATTTCCTGTTGCTGATGTCCTCCCTGATGGGGAACCAATACCCGTTGTTCAATCGCTCGAATATCGTCATCCCGCAATCCTAAATATTGTCGATAATCTTGCAAATCCCTTTCTACTGCTGCACTAAAGGGATATTGCAGCTTGACTGCTTCCACCAAAGCTTGCTCATACTCCTGTAATTTGCGTTGGTAATCTCGATAGGGTTGCAAAACTTGCGCTTGAATTTCCCTTGCTTCATCCTCCAATAAACCCAACTCCACCCGCTTCGATTCCAGTATTCTCAACGCAAATACCGAAAATGTACCTTGTCCCTGTTGAGCGCGAATTACAGCTTCTTGAGTATATTCTTGCTTGGCAACATCAAAGGTAACTGTGGGGGCAATTGGTGTGACTGGGGTAACTATTGAACTAAGTGCTTCTAACGCAGTAATTGCTGAGGAGTAACGCAGGCTAAAATGACGACGAACCATCTTAGAAATCACTTCAGCCAAATTATCGCTGATTTGTGGGGCTTCCTGTCGCCAAATTATTTCCCCTGTTTGCGGGTCTTCTGGTAAATCAAAGGGTAAAATTCCAGTTAGTGCCTGGATTACTGTCATCCCCACTGCATACACATCGCTACCCAAGCAGGGTTTACCGTTTTTTTGCTCGTTTGGCATATAACCACCAGTACCAATCACAACACTGGAAGCTATTTCTCCCTGAGTATTTAACATGAGGGTTCCCAGTTCTTTGACTGCACCAAAGTCAATTAGGAAAATTCTTCCACCTGGACGTTGCCGCATCAAATTTTGGGGTTTGATGTCGCGGTGAATTACTCCTTGTTGATGCACAAAAGACAAAACACCCAAGACATCTTCTAAAAGTTTGCTGACATAACCTTCACTGAGTTTTTTCCCAAAGGTGATTTCTTTACTTAAATCTTGCCCTTCGATAAATTCTTGAACGATATACAGGTTGTCCTGTTCGGTGAAATGTGCCAGTAATTGGGGAATTTGGGGATGTTTTCCCAATCGTTCTAAAATAGCAGCTTCTTTTTCAAAAAATTCAATTACACGGGGATGAGTTTGGTTGGGACGTAATTGTTTGACAACACACAATGGTTTACTCGGTTGGAGGTTATCTTGTGCAAGGAATGCAACAGCAAACCCACCTCCACCCAATACTTTGATGATTTCGTAGCGTCCTGCAAGTATATCCACGAGTTTCGCCGCAAACCGTATGTACTGATTTTGAGTATATTTGTTGTCTATGGTTTCGCGCAAGGATTGGGACGAAATTTTAAATTTAAATATAGAACCCCACCCTAACCCTCCCCGCTAGCGAGGCTAGGGTGTACACACAAGTTTTTTAGAGTTGCCTAGCAAACTTTTTGATCCCCCAACCCCCTTAAAAAGGGGGCAAATGTCTCTCAAAGTCCCCCTTTTCAAGGGGGATTTAGGGGGATCTACGACGATTTTGATTTTGAACAGAGATGTGTGTACACCGTAGGCTAGCGAGGAGGGAACAAGAGATAATCCAGTTCCCCCTCCCCGCAAGCGGGGTAGGGGGTTAGGGGGTGGGGTTCATCTTCAACCAATCAAATATTTGTTCTACCGTCAATACTAATTCAATCCCATTTAGTACAGGCAAAATATCCTGATCTTTAAGTAATTCTGGCTCCTGTTTTGGTTGAAAAATCAGAATTGAACGGTCATCTGGATCTATTAACCATCCCAATTTACAACCATACTTCAAACAGTGCAAAATATTCCCTGTAACTCGGTTGGAACTTTGTTCTGGTGAAAGTATTTCTATAGTCCAATCTGGAGCTACCAATATATCATCTATTGGTTCTCCATTTGCATCAAAGCTGATATTTTCCCAGTTGAGAATTGCCACATCTGGGACTATTGAACGTCCTCCACAAGTACAGCGTAATTCGGGAAAAGCATAAGCAATAGAATTACTCTCAACAACTCCATTAATGGTTGTCACTAACTTACCTTGGAGTCGAGAATGACGAGCTTTTGGCATTGGCTTCTGAGTTATTTCGCCATTAAAATATTCCCTAGCTGGTTTAGTTTCCGGTAGTTTGAGAAATTCCTCTAATGTTGTTTTAACGGGTTTGGCAACAGTCATATATTTTTCTATTGCTCGTCTCTACGTTATTTTAAACGGAATAATCAGCGTGATTTGATATCAGCGATCGCACCTCGCGTCATTGCCGCTATTGCCTGTTCGGTTGCTTTAGGTAAATGGTAATATTTACCTCCCGATGTTTTGGCTAATTCCTTAGCAAAACCTGTGGAAACGAACTTACTTTCGGTGTCAATTACCAAAAGCTGCATTCCCATAGCCCTAATTCTGGCAGCAATATCCAATAACTCAGCTTTAATATCGGGTTTATTATCAGGATCTTGGGGTTCACCGAGGGAACGTGATAGCGGAATGTTACCACGTCCATCAGTAATTGCCACAATTACCACCTGCCCGATATCGCCACTCATTTGGGCGTTTACTCCCACCCGCACAGCCTGGGTTAATCCATGCGCTAAAGGTGAACCACCTCCACAGGGCAACCTTTCCAAGCGGTTCTTTGCCATGGCAATGGAACGGGTGGGAGGTAACAAAACCTCTGCTTGTTCACCACGAAAGGGAATTAAAGATACTTGGTCACGGTTTTGATATGCTTCAGTTAGTAATTGCATCACCGCACCTTTCGCTGATTGCATCCGATTTAATGCCATGGAACCAGATGCATCCACCAGAAATATAATTAACGCGCCAGCTTTGCGAACCAACCGTTTTGCCCGCATATCCCCCGGTTCCACCACTACTTTGCGATTTGGCTGTCGTTCTTTCCGTGATTTTTGATAAGGTGCAGCAGCCCGTAGGGTGGCATCCACAGCGATGCGTTTGACTTTGCCCTTGGGTAACATCGGCTTGATGTAGCGCCCCCGATCCTCTGACAAAATGATACTGCGGCTACCTGATTTCCCTTGACGTTGGGACATCTGAGCAAAATACAACACACTGGGGTCGAGAATTACCCCTTCTGGGTCAAAAATAAACTCTTCGGGAATCCCAGGTGGTTCTTGTTCTGGTTCGTCTTGATCTTCATTTTCCTCCTGTTCCTCTTCTTCCTGTTCCTGCTCACTTTCATCTTCAGGTTCTTCCTGATTCTGTGGTGGTGGGGGAGGGGGTGGTGGTGATTCCTCTGGAGGTGTCTGAATTACCGTTGCCCTCGGTACAATTACTAATTCCACGGCACGCTTCAAATCTTCGGGGGTAACTTGGTTCCGTCCTTCCAAAGCCGCCGCAGCTTTGGCGACACGCACTGCAAAAAGCTCGGCGCGGTGTCCCTGCACCTGTCCCCGCAATGCTTCATCAACTAAATATGCTATTTGTTCGTGGCTGATTTTGACTTCTTTGAGCCATTCTCGCGCCAAAATAATTTGAGTTTTGAGTGCGTCAATATCTTCGTCGTACTGTTCCAAAAAGTCTTGGGGGGAACGGGAGTAGGAAATTGCTTGTTCCACAGCTTCAACGCGCTGATCTACACCCATGACACCATCTGCGGAGAGAGTAATGGCGATTCTGTCAAGTAGGTGTTCCCGTAATCCCCCTTCTTCGGGGTTGTAGGTGGCAATAAATAAGGCTTTGCAGGGGTGTTGGAAGCTGATTCCTTCCCGTTCAATTTGGTTGCGTCCTTCGGAGAGTACGCTTAATAACTGGTTGCTAATTTGGTCATCCAGGAGGTTGATTTCATCCACATACAACACACCTCGATTTGCCGCAGCCAGTAACCCAGGTTGGAATACTGTGTCACCTTCTTTGACTGATTTTTCCACATCAACCGAACCTAATAACCGATCCTCGGTGACACCTAGAGGAATCTGAATAAAAGGTGCGGGAATAATTTCTGTATTTCCTTCTACATTGGGGGTATCTTCTAAAAGCAAATCATCCCAATCTTCTGGGTGATTAGGGTCACAATTACTAATGGAACCCTTCATCACTTCGATGGGGGGTAGAAGGGCATGAATAGCGCGTGCCATCACAGATTTTGCCGTACCGCGACGACCTGCGATCGCAACTCCTCCCAAACCCGGATCTACGGCTGCGAGTAATAAGGCTATTTTAATCGCTTCCTGACCGACTACGGCAGCCAAAGGGAAAGCTGTAATACTTGGAGCAGTGGACGCAGGCATGGTTAGATATGTATATTGCTTATCCTATGGTTTTCAGCATAGCAATTTATGGCGCTGTTGGTTCATACTTTAACCAGAAATCAGTTTTTCAATATCTGGTAATTCCACTTCTCCCGCTAAAGTTTCGCTACTAATCACAAAAAATGGGGTTCCAGAAACCCCTAATTTCATTGCCAGGGAAATATCCTTTTGAATTGCTGCATCAGCAATTAATCTATCGCTTTTGAATTTCTCTAAGTCTAAATTCAGTTTTTTAGCAATATCTAGATATAAATCTTCACCCAACTTTTTCTGATTGCTAAAAAGAGCATCTTCATATTCCCAAAACTTACCTTGTTGCTGTGCTGCCCAAGCTGCTTGCGCTGCTGGCATTGCTTGGGGGTGGCTATTAACTAAGGGAAAGTGTTTATATACTAATGTAAATTTATCAGGATACTTTGCCAGTAAGCCTTTTAGTGTTTTATGGGCTTCAGCACAAAAAGGACATTGAAAATCCGAAAATTCAACCAATATAGTTTTGGCGACAGTATTTTTAGTGGCAGCAGATCCATCAATAGCTATTTGAGGATTAGTTTTCAAATCTTGCAAAAATGCCTGTCGTGTTCCTTGAAGCGCTGATTGCTGTTTCTGTTGATATGCTTGCACAGATTCAATAATTGCTTCTGGATGTTCACGAATTATTTGTAATACTTGTTCTTCTAGACGGGAACTAGTCGCTGCTTCGACAGATGGAGTCCAAATCATCACAGCAAGGCAGATTAGTAGTAGTAGTGAAATGCGTAGTCGTTGCCAAAGTTGCATAAATTTCTCATTCGATCATAGCTAAGAGTAATTAGTTTACCGAAAAAGATTAGGTAACAAATAGGTAGCCCCAGTATATAACAGGTAAAAGGCAAAACCGAAAAACAAGGTATTCAAAACTGTGGCTACATAGCCGAGGCACATCAATATACCGTCAGATTCGATAGTTGCAACCGCCAAGAGTAACATTCCCACAGCAGGAATAGGATTGGTAGCAGGAGGATATGGCGACATTAGTAATATTGCCAACCAAGTCAGACATATCCCATTAAACCGCCAAGTTAATGGATTTTCGGCAACCTTCTGAAAACGCGGACGGGAGATTTTTTCTAAGACTTTGGTGACACGTTGTAAATTTTTCAACAGTGTTTGAGCAAACCAATTAGGGAATTTAAGGCTGGCAATTTTTTTCGGCAGCCACGGTGTACGTCTCCCCAAAGCCATCTGTCCTGACATCAACAAGCAAGCTACACCAAGAGGAGTGCTTAATCCCGGTGGTGTGGGTATCAAAAATGGTAACACCAACAATGCAATCACTAAGCTAAAGCCTCGTTCTGAAGTTTCTGAAATCACGTCACCCAGAGTCAGAGGTTTTTCAGCCAAGTGTTGCAATAATGACTTTATATCTTTAGAAAATCTTAGGGTCATAATGATTCAGGTAATGGGTCTTGATCACATAATTCATCAAACTTTACTGTAATCCAGACCCATAGTTTTGTGTTTGCATATTTTTACAGTCCCTAAGCCCTAATATACTCAGGATGCTGCTGTGTAAACTGGAGACATTTGTGGGAAATTTAGTATCTGAGCATTTTCTGTGGTGACGAATACATCCTCAACTTCGGTTTGTGCCTGTTCTAAACAAGCAATGAATTTTGTCGCCAAGGTTGGTACATTTGCTTCATCCAACATCCCTAAATGTGTACCTGTAACTGGATGAATTTCTACTCCACCTTGGGCTAAATCTTTCCAACCACGTTCTGGGACATATTTACACCATCTCAACACTTCTTTGGTGGTGAATAAAGTGATATTACCTGAGTATGGCTGTGGCGCATAGTCTGACATGGTTGCTTTTTTCAAAGCTTCAATTAACACCATGTTGTGGGGGTTTTCATCTTCAGAAAAACTCTGTTCATTCCACAAATCAAATTTACTACTAGTTTTTCCTGTTAAGGCTGATTGAATCCAATCTACTTTAGCCTGGAAATAATGCCATTTATCCTTTAAGGGCATTTGGACTAAAGTACGCATATATGAATATAAGGTACGTGAGAAACAAGGACTTTGGATAAATAGCTGGGGATTATAGGTATCGAACATCGCCAGTAAATCTATTTTCTCACCTTGAAGTGTCAACTGTTGAGCCATTTCATAGGCAATTGTCCCACCACTGGAAAAGCCAGCAAATAAATATGGTCCGTGGGGTTGAATTTTGCGAATCTCTTGGATATAGTGACATGCCATATCTTCAACTCTGGTGTGGGGTGCTTGTTTGCCGTCTAATCCCTGTGCTTGGAGTCCATAAATAGGCTGTTGGGAACTAAGATGACGAATCAGGGTTTGATAACCAATAATGTTACCACCAAGGGCATGGATGAAGAATAGGGGTTTTTTCTTATTGTCACCTGATCTAATTTTCACCAAAGAAGACCAAGAAGCTTGTTCTGTTTGATTAAGAAGTGTAGCTAACTGCTGAATTGTTGGAGCTTGGAAAAGGGTAGCGAGGGGAAGCTTTTGAGCAAATTTCTTTTCAACTTGAGCAAATAACTTCACTGCCAGGATTGAATGTCCTCCCAAGTCAAAGAAGTTATCTGTAATACCAATTGGTTGTACTCCCAAAACCTGTTCCCAAATTTCGGTTAATTCAACTTCAACAGAATTGCTGGGGGAAACAAATTCTCGATCTAAATCTGTTCTAACTTGATCTGGGATGGGTAAAGCACGACGATCAACTTTACCGTTTGCAGTTAAGGGAATTGAATCGATGGCAACAAATGCCGAGGGTACCATATATTCTGGTAATTTCTCTTGGAGAAAGCGCCGCAATTCATTAATTACCGATGCTTGAGTAACTACTACATATGCTACTAATCGTTTGTTTCCGGGTTCATCCTCCCTTGCCATAACAACAGCATCCTGAACGGCTTCATGTTGGAGAAGCACACTTTCAATTTCTCCTAGTTCGATGCGGAAACCTCGAATTTTTACTTGATGATCAATTCTACCGAGAAATTCTATATTGCCATCTGGAAAATACCGAGCTAAATCACCAGTTTTATACAGTTTGGCTGGATTTCCCTCTTTATTGGGGATGAAGGGGTTGGGAATAAACTTCTGAGCAGTTAGTTCTTGTTGATTGAGATAGCCAGAAGCTAAACATTCACCACCAATGTATAACTCTCCAGTAACACCAATTGGGCAAGGATTGAGGAAGGAATCCAGGATGTAATATTTGGCATTTTGGATGGGTTTTCCGTAGGGAATACTAACCCAGTGAGGTTCTATATCTTTAATCGGATAGTAGTTAGACCAGATTGTCGCTTCTGTTGCTCCCCCTAAGCTGATTACTTCCACACCTGGGAAAGTAGCTTTGAGTTGCTCTGGTAATGGTACAGGTATCCAGTCACCACTCATGAATACTAATCGTAGTCTGGGGTTCGCTCTTTTCGCTGAGACTGTGGGGAATAGGGAAGCGAGTTGTTGTAATGCTGGTGGGGCTGAATCCCAAAATGTAATGGGTTCATGGCAAACTATATTTAATAATCTTTCAGGATCACGAGCATCTTCTTTAGATACAACTCGGATGGAACCACCTGCTGCTAAGAGTCCGAAGATATCGTAAACAGATAAGTCAAAACATAGAGATGTAATAAACAGAACTCTGTCAGTTGAGGAGACATGGAAGGTTTTGTTTACCCATTCAATTAAATTAATTGCTGGTTGATGACGAACAACTACTCCTTTGGGTGTTCCTGTGGAACCAGATGTAAAGATGACGTAGGCAACATCATCGGCAGTATTTACTAATTCAGGATTTGTGGATGAAAAGAACTCTAATTCACTATAATTCCAGACTTTTTGCTGTCCATATGATGCCGCAACTGATTTATCTAGACAGATCAGGTTTTGCAGAGATGGAAGTTGTGGTTCTAGTTCATGAATATTTGGTAATAGATGAGTTTGGGTAACTAGACAGTTAATTTCTAAGGAAGAAAGCAGGAGTTGAATTCTCGCTTGGGGAAAACTTGGTTCTAAAGGAACGTATGCACCACCAGCTTTAAGGATTCCTAAAACTGCGGGAATCATTTCTAGTGAACGTTCTAAATATACTCCAACTAATACCCCTGGTTTGACTCCCAGATGTTTGAGGTGATGGGCTAGTTGATTGGCTTTGGTATTTAATTGTTTGTAGGTGAGTTGCTCATTTCCAAACACAACAGCAATAGCATCTGGAGTCTTAGTTACTTGTTTCTCGAATAATTGATGCATACATAGATGCTGTTGATAGTCGGTTTCTGTGTGATTCCACTCAATCAACATCTGATACCGTTCATCTGTGGTTAACAATGGCAATTCACCCAAGCATTGCCAAGGATTTTCTGCCATGCTGGATAACAGAGTTTCCAAATGTCCTAACATCCGAGAAACTTTGGCATCATCAAAGCGACATCGATCATATTTCAGTTTGAGTAGAAGTTCGGAACCACCAAAACCCAATAATGTGAGGGGAAAATTGGTTTGTTCTTCTAGTCGTGCTTCGAGATTTTTTAATCTTGTACTGTGGGAATGGAAGGCTGAATTTAGTTCCTGATTCTCAAACATCACCAAACTATCAAATAATGATGTTCCTCCAGGAACCTCACTCCAACCCTGAATTTTCACTAGGGGAGTATGTTCATAATCCCGCAAAGTGACCCATTGCGATCGCATGTCTTTCAACCAGGGGATTAATGGTTGCTCGGCTGGGGCATTCACCCTAACTGGTAAAGTATTAATTAGTAGTCCAACTATATTATCTGCACCTGCTACCGATGAACGACGACAGGCTCTAGTGGCACCAAAAGCAACATCTGTTTCACCACTATAACGGCTTAATAGTAAAGCCCAAGCACCCTGTACTAGGGTATTGATAGTAATTTGATTTTCTTTGGCTACAGACTCCAACATGGAAGTGACGCTTTGGGGTAAGCGAATTTCTTGCTGTCCAAAACCGCTGTCTTTGCGAGGATTTGAGTCTATTAAAAGCGGGGTTGGGACACTAAAACCTTTGAGAAATTGTCGCCAATAACCTTCAGATTTAGACCAATCCTGCTGCTGTAACCACCGCATATGCTCTTGATAGGGACAAGGATTTGGCAATTGTATGTCATGTCCTTGACAAAAAGCATCATAAAATGTAAAGACTTCATCAAGAATTATTGGTAAAGAGCGACCATCTAAAATGATGTGGTGAAAAGTCCAAACAAACTGGTAAACAGAATCACTAATTTGAAACAGTGCTAGACGCATCAATGGTGCTATATCAAGCTCAAATCCATTTATGCGATCGCGTTGCAGGTAAGATTCTAGTTGTATCGATTGTTCTGCTGCTGATAAATCCCGTAAATCTTGATGTTGAAAGGGAATAGTAACTTGTTTATGTACTTGTTGCAGCGGTTCACTACCATTTGCCCAGTCAAAACTAGTTCTCAAAACTGCATGTCTTTGCACAACTCGATTCCATGCTGCTTGAAACGCCGAAATATCTAGTTTCTCACTGACTGTACAAACCATCTGCTCAATATCTACACCTGAATTTTGAGCATATAAGCTGTTAAACAGCATACCCTGCTGCATGGGTGAAAGTTGGTAGGAATCCTCGATGTATTTTTCTGTCATTGGCTTAAATTTGTAGATAAATTGGTACAGAAAAATAGTTTGATTTGCTGAGTCAAACTAAATTACGGAATTTATAAATATTTGCAGTCGTGTATCTAAAAAACTAAATAAACACTAAGTAAAGACTTATAGACTCTTGTGAAATTTTCAAGTGCTGCGTTAAATCCCAATGGATTTATAGGCTTAACAGTCACTTCTATCTTCGGCATGAGTCACAAATATTCTTAGGTCTTCAACTTAAAGTTATCTTCATCGGTTCTCAAAATAATCGATAAACAAACTGTATCAGCTAGGTGAAAATATTTTATACAGGAATAATAAAGATGACAGCTTTTTTGATAAAGATAAATCAAAGAAAATGTGTAATTATGGGCTTGACAAAAATTGCAAATTATGATTTATGTTGTTGTGTTAGAAATAAATTAAGTGTAAAAAATAATTATTTTCTTCAAATGCATTACTAGCTTAAGTTTGGGTAATATCCCAAAGTATATAGCTGGGAATAAACCATTCTCAGATCACATCTTACGTAGTAATATTACTGAGTCAGTATATCTTGGTAATGCTGTTAGTATCAATATAAAAATCTGTTAATAAAGTTTTTTGTCAGGCTCTACCTCAATTGAAGGCTCTAATTTAAGAAGTTGCATAACTGATTTGGGTGCGACTTGTTTGGTAATACCATAATGTTCGTGCTGCGATCGCATTGAGATCGCTTGTTTGATCCGTAATCTCTGATCGCGTGATTTTTCTGATTGAATTAATTGAATACGATATAAAATGTAACCTCATCAATCTTCTTTCCCTTTTTTCCTTGGTATTATGACGCAGGATGAGTTGTTGGAACTGATAGATCGCGCCGTGGCTGAGGGTTGGCGAGAATTAGACTTGTCAGGGCAAGAGTTGACTGAGTTACCTGGGGAAATTGGTAAGTTGCAGCAGCTTGAGTCTTTGATTTTGGGAAAGAAACTTGAAGGTTATGAACGAGTAGGAAGCCGCATTCTTGAAAAGGTTTCAGGCAACAATTTAAAAACGCTTCCTCTGGAACTATTGGGTTTGCCTAATTTGCGTAAGTTGGATATTAGTGGCAATCCTTTAGAGAGCATTCCCGATGTGGTAACGCAAATACTACATTTAGAAGAACTTATCTTAATTCGAGTAGAGCTAACTGAAATACCAGAAGCAATTGCTAATTTAAGCAATCTGACGCAACTTTACTTTAATAGCAACCATATAAGCAAGATACCAGAGTTGATCGCAAAATTAAGCAATCTGAGGGAGCTTCACGTCAGTAGCAACAAAATAACCGAGATTCCAGAAGCAATCGCAAAATTAAGCAATCTGAGGGAGCTTCACGTCAGTAGCAACCAAATAACCGAGATTCCAGAGGCAATCGCTAATTTAAGCAATCTGAGGGAGCTTCACGTCAGTAGCAACCAAATAACCGAGATTCCAGAGGCAATCGCTAAATTAATCAATCTGAGGGAGCTTCAAGTCAGCAGCAACAAAATAACCGAGATTCCAGAAGTAATCGCTAAATTAACCAATCTGAGGAAGCTTTACCTTCGTAACAACCAAATAACCGAGATTCCAGAAGTAATCGCTAAATTAACCAATCTGACGCAGCTTGACCTCAGTTACAACCAAATAACCAAGATTTCAGAGGCGCTCGCTAAATTAATCAATCTGACGCAGATTATCCTCCATAACAACAAAATAACCGAGATTCCAGATGCGCTCGCTAAATTAATCAATCTGACGCAGCTTGACCTCAGTTACAACCAAATAACCAAGATTCCAGAGGCGCTCGCTAAATTAACCAATCTGACGCAGCTTATCCTCTATAGCAACCAAATAACTGAGATTCCAGAGGTGATTGCTAAATTAACCAATCTGACGCAGCTTGACCTCAGTTACAACCAAATAACCAAGATTCCAGAGGCGCTCGCTAAATTAACCAATCTGACGCAGCTTATCCTCTATAGCAACCGAATAAGCGAGATTCCAGAGGCGCTCGCTAAATTAATCAATCTGACGCAGATTATCCTCAGTTACAACCGAATAAGCGAGATTCCAGAGGCGCTCGCTAAATTAACCAATCTGACGCAGCTTGACCTCAGTTACAACCAAATAACCAAGATTCCAGAGGCGCTCGCTAAATTAATCAATCTGACGCAGATTATCCTTCATAGCAACAAAATAACCGAGATTCCAGAGGCGCTCGCTAAATTAACCAATCTGAGGCAGCTTTACCTCAGTTACAACCGAATAACAGAGATTCCAGAGGCGCTCGCTAAATTAACCAATCTGACGCAACTTAACCTCAGTGACAACCAAATAATCAAGATTCCAAAGGCGCTCGCTAAATTAAGCAATCTGACGCAGCTTGACCTCAATCGCAACAAAATAACCGAGATTCCAGAGGCGCTCGCTAAATTAACTAACCTGACGCAGCTTTACCTCCGTAACAACCGAATAACAGAGATTCCAGAGGCGCTCGCTAAATTAACTAATCTGACGCAGCTTGACCTGGGTACCAACTACAACATAAGCGAGATTCCAGAGGCGATCACTAAATTAACTAATCTGACGCAGCTTAACCTCACTAGCAGTCAAATAACCGAGATTCCAGAAGTAATCGCTAAATTAACCAATCTGACGCAGCTTAACCTCACTAGCAACCAAATAGCCGAGATTCCAGAGGCAATCGCTAAATTAACCAATCTGACGCAGCTTATCCTCACTAGCAACCAAATAACCGAGATTCCAGAGGCAATCGCTAAATTAACTAATCTGACGCAGCTTAACCTCACTAGCAACCAAATAACCAAGATTCCAGAGGCAATCGCTAAATTAACCAATCTGACGCAGCTTATCCTCAGTTACAACCAAATAACCGAGATTCCAGAGGCAATCGCTAAATTAACCAATCTGACGCAGCTTATCCTCACTAGCAACCAAATAACCGAGATTCCAGATGCGATCACTAAATTAACCAATCTGACGCAGCTTGACCTCAGTTACAACCGAATAAGCGAGATTCCTTTAGAAATTCTTGATTCAAAAGATCCGAAAGAGATTTTGAATTACTTGAGGCAAATTAGCACAAGTGAAACTCGACCATTACACGAAGCCAAACTCTTGCTCGTCGGACAAGGCAGCGTCGGTAAAACATCCCTCATCGAGCGACTAATCCACGATAAATACGATAAAAATCAACACCAAACCGACGGACTCAAGGTACAAACTTGGAATGTGTCGGTTAAAAACCAAGACATCCGCCTCAATGTTTGGGACTTTGGCGGACAGGAAATTTATCATGCTACCCATCAGTTTTTTCTAACCAAGCGTAGTCTCTATCTCCTCGTTTGTAATTGCCGCACCAGCGAAGAAGAAAACCGCATCGAATATTGGCTGAAACTAATCGAAAGCTTTGGCGGACAGTCTCCTGTGATTATCGTTGGTAACAAAAAAGACGAACAACCCCTCGACATCAACCGCAAAGCATTACGGGAAAAATATCCTAACATCGACCCACGTATTATCGAAACCTCCTGCCAAGACAATATCGGCATTAATGAACTCCGCGACGCTATTTTGGATCAAGTCGGCAACCTCAAAGAAGTCTACGATCTTTTACCCCTCTCATGGTTTGAGGTTAAAAAACAACTCGAATCCATGACTGAAGACTTCATTACCTACAATCGCTATATCGGTATCTGCCACGAAAACAAGATTCCTGAAGAACAAAACCAAGATCAACTTATTGACCTGCTGCATAGACTTGGCTTAGTTCTCAACTACCGTGATCATCCCATCCTCAAAAATCTCAACGTCCTCAAACCCAACTGGGTGACAGAAGGAATTTACGCGCTCCTGAGCGATGAAAACCTTAAAACTAAAACCAAAGGTATTTTCACCGATGAGGATCTCAGTCGCATCCTCAATAAAGAGCGATACCCCACCCAGCGTCATGACGATCTGATCAATCTGATGAAAAAATTTGAGCTTTGCTTTCAACTAGAATGTTACCCACCAAAATTTTTAATTGCGGGACTTCTGCCCAAAGATCAACCAGACGCAACAAAACTAGAAGGGGAAACCCTGGAATTCCAATATCATTACAAAGTTCTCCCCGAAAGCATCATTTCTCGCTTTATCGTCAATACCCACGAAAAAATCCATAATCAAATCTATTGGCGCAGTGGTGTAATGCTGCAATATCAAGAAAATAACGAAATCTACAACATCGCTCGCATCAAAGCCGATCCCGAAGACAAAAGAATCTTCATCACCATTAGCGGACGCAAAGAAACCCGTCGCTTATTTCTCGGTATCCTCCGCGATGTCTTCCACAAAATCCACAACACTCTCCCCAATCTCGAAATCACCGAATGGGTTCCCGTCCCCAACCATCCCAATCACCCACCCCTCGACTACCAAGAACTTTTGGGACTTGAATCAATGGGCGTTCTTGAATATCCAATTGGTAAACTCAAAATAAACATCAATATCCGTCAACTTTTAGATGGCTATGAATCACGAGAATCGCGTCAGAAAATACAAAAAGGCGATCCAGAAAGCGATCGGTTTAGAATCAATATTTACAATCAAAATAACAATAACAACCATCAAGGAGAATATAAACCCATGACAGAAATCACAAACAATAATCAAGGTGCAAATATCGCCAACTTTGCCAACGAAGTCAAAGACAACGCCAGTCAGCAAGCCTCTAATTTCACCCAAACAAGTGGCGCAAGCGTAGCAGAACTAATGCAACTAATCGGCAACCTGCGCCAAACTGCTAACCAATTTCCAGCAGAAACCCGCGACGACATGATCATTGAGATTGATGATGTAGAAGTAGAAATTAAAAAACCAGAAAAAGAACGCAATATACCCAAACTTAAAAAACGTCTAGCAGGTTTACTAACTGCTGCTACTGTAGTCGCTACCCCAATCGCAGAAATGGCAGGCTTTACAAACACTGTTCTGGAAATAGGTCAGAAAGTAGGCATAGAACTAAAGCTTCCCTCTGGTAAATAGCCTACGGTGTACACACAAATATCGAATTCCCTAGATTTTCTCTAATCCCACGCCCGCTTGTGATACACCATAGATCTTCGGTGAGGGAGTATTTTTTCCCTTGCCCCCTGCTTCTTCTATCTGGGAAAGTTA
Source organism: Calothrix sp. PCC 6303 (assembly GCF_000317435.1). Classification (NCBI taxonomy): domain Bacteria; kingdom Bacillati; phylum Cyanobacteriota; class Cyanophyceae; order Nostocales; family Calotrichaceae; genus Calothrix; species Calothrix sp. PCC 6303. The sequence continues at coordinate 2,082,325 of NC_019751.1, read as the reverse complement.
TAATTTGTCAGTGTCAGTGAAACTTCAGAGCAATCACAGGTAATCTATGTTTATCAGCGAGTTAGCACCAATATTTCAAAAATTTACCCAACACCCAGCTTCATTTATGGGTGGTTTCGTCTCAGGTGTACTACGCCTAAATCTGGCTGATGATCCTGTTAAAAGCTGGTTAAATAAGCAAAGCAACCCCACTAGCTACAATGCTTACAGCAGTGAAACCAATAATGGGAAGGCAAATGGACCACAGTCAATTTCCATTGATTAGGGGAAACACGAAAATATCCCTCAATTCTTAGTAGGGTGCTCGATAGGATGGGGTAATTAGAGTATTTTGCCAGTATATCGGGTATATCCCTCCCCAGCCCTACTAGTCTGTCAAGATAAAAATGACGGTTGTAGAGACGTAGCACTGCTACGTCTCTACGGGATTGTGGATGTGTATATAACCGTCAAAATAAAATTGACAGACTACTACTTTGGTAAGGGGAGGGTTCCGAATAGGGTAGGTGGGGTAATTACAACTAATACTTAGATAGAAATCTATAAAATTATTTAATCTTTGTAAAACATCATACTTTGAAAAATAGCTCAATCAGTTATGATGTGAGCGTATGAGAAGGTTCATCAGAGTTAAGGTTGCATTGTTCAGTGGTGTAAACCAGATGGTTTATCGCTGCCATACAATTTAATCTTTACATTGTGAAGTCCAAGCAGATTATTTGTTTTGACCTGTGATTGAACTTTTCGCGCTTTTTTGAAAATTACCGCGATTTACATGACTATTTACGTTGGAAACCTTTCTTACCGCGCTACTGAAGCAGATTTGAGAGCGGTATTTGCTGACTACGGTGAAGTTAAGCGAGTTGTGCTACCAACTGACCGAGAATCTGGTCGGTTGCGTGGTTTTGCTTTTGTTGATATGAATGAAGACGCTCAGGAAGATTCAGCGATCGCTGAATTGGATGGAGCCGAATGGATGGGTCGTCAATTACGGGTAAACAAAGCAAAACCACGAGAAGACGATCGCCGAGGTAACTGGAGCAAAAAACCAGACTCCTACTAACTAGTAAAAGCAAAAAATACTAAATTACTTTCTCACACGCACAACCTCAACTGTTGTAATTAATACCCAGGAATTTCTACTTTGAGCCATTAGCCATTAGCTAAAAGCTAACGGCTAACTTTAAGATACTTCACCAACAATGGCTAAAAACTAGTTTTTTAAACACACAACAGGTTTTGAGAAACTCTAAATCCAACTTAGATTTCAGACTTAAGCGATAAATCTACACTTCGCTCAATCCCATAAAACTACGCTTCGTTACAGATTAATTTCTTTATTTTATCTAAAATCACATTCGACTTCTGAAATTACCTTTCTAAGATAGAGGCAGCAACCTAAATCTATCAGCAACCACAACATCAGCAACTAGGAAGGACTTTCATACATGACCATAGATTTACCAATCGACTCAGCAGACGCAGGACTAGACCGGGACTGTACCACCCTGTCCCGCCACGTCTTCCAACAATTACAGAGTTTTTCCCCAGATGCACAGGATTTGAGCGCAATTATGAACCGAATTGCGCTAGCAGGTAAACTCGTCGCTAGAAGAATGAGCCGTGCAGGGTTAATGGAAGGTGTACTAGGATTTACAGGAGAGGTCAACGTCCAAGGCGAAACCGTCAAAAAAATGGACGTTTATGCCAATGATGTATTTATCTCCGTATTCAAGCAAAGCGGCTTAGTTTGCCGTCTTGCTTCTGAAGAAATGGAAGACCCCTATTACATCCCAGAAAACTGCCCCATTGGTCGCTACACGCTGCTTTATGACCCCATTGATGGTTCGTCGAACACTGATACCAACCTGAGTTTGGGTTCTATTTTTGCGATTCGCCAACAACAAGGGGAAGATAAAGACCACAAAGCGACTGATTTATTAACAGCAGGTAGAGGACAAATCGCTGCTGGATATATCCTCTATGGTCCCAGCACCATGCTTGTTTACACAATTGGTAATGGTGTCCATTCCTTCACCTTAGATCCCAGCTTAGGAGAGTTTATTCTCACAGAGGAAAATATGCAGATCCCCAATCACGGGTCAGTATATAGCGTCAATGAGGGGAATTTCTGGCAGTGGGATGAATCTATTCGTGAGTACATTCGTTATGTACACAAAACCGAAGGCTACACCGCCCGCTATAGCGGCGCGATGGTGAGCGATATTCACCGGGTCTTAATTCAAGGTGGTGTTTTTCTTTACCCTGGTACATTGCAAAAACCCGAAGGAAAACTACGTTTGTTGTATGAATCAGCACCCTTAGCTTACATAATTGAGCAGGCGGGGGGACGAGCTACCACAGGACATATTGATATCTTAGACGTGGTGCCCACGAAACTTCATGAACGTACACCACTAATTATTGGTAGTAAACAAGATGTTGCTAAGGTTGAGTCTTTTATTCAAAACGGCTACTAGTATGTGAAGCCAGGAGGAACCTAAGGAATAAAGCCTATAAGACAACCTTTTTGTCTATTTGCAATGGTTGGTTTATTTCCGCTGACCTGTACTAGTAAATGAAGGCATAATTTTCTGTTTCCTGTTGTCCGTACCCTGTACTGCCAAGTCGTGGGTATTGAGATCCTCGACTTCTTGAAGAAGCCGGGGATCTACACATGTTCCTTATCAGCAATAGTCAATCTTAATGATCTTATTAGATCCTTGGAGTAACAGAATAACTCTTTAGAAGGCAAAGTTAAGTTATTGTCGCCAATGTAAAACCTGTTGGTGATTAATCGATCGTTAAAGATTAGCGCTTAAGCTGGAAAAACTGGCACTCAGCATCTAAAATCACACAAATCAACAATCTAAAAATCCAAAATCGTTATGGTAAGTTTGCTCGAAAATCCCTTGCGGGTCGGTCTGCAACAACAGGGAATGCCCGAACCTCAAATCATCGTCATCTTCGGTGCTTCCGGAGATTTGACGTGGCGTAAACTTGTGCCATCACTGTACAAACTTCGCAAAGAACGGCGCATTCCCCCAGAAACTACAATAGTTGGTGTTGCTCGTCGTGATTGGAGTCACGAGTATTTCCGCGAACAAATGCGGAAAGGTATGGAGGAAGCCCATGGAGGTGTACATCCAGAGGAACTGTGGCAAGATTTTTCCCAGGGTTTATTTTATTGTTCTGGTAACACTGATAATCCTGAAGATTATCAAAAGTTGCGGAATCTTTTGACAGAATTGGATGAGAAACGGGGAACAAGGGGAAACCGAATGTTTTACCTTTCTCTCTCTCCATCGTTGTTCCCTGAAGCCATTAAGCAGTTAGGAACTGCGGGGATGTTGGATGATTCTGATAAACATCGCTTGGTAATTGAGAAGCCATTTGGTCGGGATTTGGCATCAGCCAAAAGTCTCAACCTAATTGTGCAGAAGTATTGCAAAGAAAATCAAGTTTACCGGATTGACCACTATTTAGGTAAAGATACCGTTCAAAACCTGTTGGTATTTAGGTTTGCGAACGCAATTTTTGAGCCTTTGTGGAATCGTCGGTTTGTGGATCACGTCCAAATTACCGTGGCGGAAACCGTCGGTGTTGAGGATCGAGCAGGTTATTATGAATCTTCTGGTGCATTGCGAGATATGTTGCAAAATCACCTCATGCAACTTTATTGTATGACCGCAATGGAAGCGCCCAATGTAATGGATGCTGAAAGTATCCGGACTGAAAAAGTTAAGGTGCTTCAAGCTACCCGATTGGCAGATGTAAATAATTTAGATTTATCGGCAATCCGTGGTCAATATAGTGCTGGGTGGATGAAGGGCAAAGCGGTGCCAGGTTATCGTGAAGAACCTGGAGTGAATCCTGGATCAACTACACCCACTTTTGTGGCGATGAAATTTGTCATCGATAACTGGCGCTGGCAAGGTGTTCCTTTTTATCTAAGAACAGGTAAGCGGATGCCGAAAAAAGTCAGTGAAATTTCAATCCATTTTCGTGAAGTTCCCTCACGGATTTTCAAATCGGCGGCACAACAGGTCAATGCTAACGTGCTAACTATGCGAATTCAGCCTAATGAAGGGATTTCGCTGCGGTTTGAGGTGAAAATGCCGGGGGCAGATTTCCGCACCCGTTCGGTGGATATGGATTTTAGCTATGGTTCCTTTGGGATTGAAGCGACTTCTGATGCCTACGATCGCCTGTTTCTAGATTGTATGATGGGAGATCAGACCTTATTTACAAGGGGTGATGAAGTTGAAGCAGCATGGCAGGTTGTCACACCAGCTTTGAGCGTTTGGGATACACCTTCCGACCCAACGTTGGTTCCTCGCTATGAAGCAGGTACGTGGGAACCCGTAGAGGCAGAGTTATTAATTAACCGTGATGGTCGGCGCTGGCGCAGACTTTAAACAGTGAGCAGTTATCAGTTAACAGTTATCAGGTATAAAGAGAGATGCGTAGCTTGCTGCTTGCAGAAGCCACTATGTCGTAAGACGACATGCTACGCTACGTGTCTACCCCCAGGGTAATATCTCGTCTCTACATTCTTTTCAGCCTTGATTATGTTTCAAATGATCGGGTTTTAAGTTGTTAACTTTGATAACTGATGACTGATAACTGATTTGTGAAGCAGACTCAAATTTTACTACTATAAACAAATATGGTTTCTCAAGCTCCAACTATTTTCTCATTGCAAACGCCCAAGGATATCTCGCTGACGGAAATTGAAGCGGAATTGGGTCAAATTTGGCAAAGTTATGGTATTTCGGGTGAAGATGGGACTTTGCCCGCTGCAACCCGTGCTACGACTTTTTCACTGGTGATTTATGAACCAGAGGAAACTCAGCAACTTTTGGCGGTTTTAGGTTTTTATAAAGGTCCAATTGATGGTATTTTGGGACCTCAAACTGATGCAGCTTTGCGAGATGCTCAAAAAGCATATGGTTTGCCAGAAACTGGAACTACAACACCCGATACTTTGACGGTGCTACGGGGAGAGGCTGCTAAGGGTCGAGCCAGTGGTAAGTTAAATACTACAAATTCTTATGGTTCGGATGCTAAAAGCCCCCGGATTGCCGATGAAATTGCTTTGCGTAATCCTTGTCGGATTGTGACTTTGTTGCCGACGGTGGAAGATGATCAAGGTGTCAAAGCTCAGGTTGCGGCTTATTGCCCAATTCAGAAGCAATCTTCTAGTACGCTGATTTGTTGTGAATATATCACTTTGAGCGGGAATGCGATCGCATTAGAACGCATCGGAGGGATGATTCCCGCTTTATTAATTGGTGGATTGCCTAAGTTCCTTTGGTGGAAGGCAACTCCAGATCCCAATAATCCTTTGTTTAAGCGGTTGGCTGGGGTTTGCAATAATGTAATTGTGGATTCTTGTAATTTCAACAATCCAGAAGGTGATTTACTCAGCTTGCAAGAATTGGTGGAAGTTGGTGTTCCTTTGGCTGATTTAAACTGGCGAAGATTGTCAGGATGGCAAGAATTATCTGCTGAGGCTTATGATGCACCACAACGTCGTGCGGCTTTGGGTGAAATCGATCGCATAAATATTGATTACGAAAAGGGTAGCCCAGTCCAAGCTATGTATTATTTGGGTTGGTTAGCTAGCCGCTTGGATTGGAATCCAACTTCTTACAGCTTTGAGAAGGGAGATTATGACATTGCTAAGATTAGTTTTGTGAATAAAGAACAACGTCAAATTGAGGTTGAGTTAGCTGGGGTTCCCGTAGGTGATGTGGGGGATATTCCTGGTGATTTGATCGCTTTACGTTTGAGTTCTACCAATCCTAATGCAAATTGTGGAACATTGATTTGTTCGGAAACTGGCGGTTGTATGCGGATGGAAACTCAAGGTGGTGCCCAATCTACTGGTTTATTCCAACAAGTTAGTTCACTGTCTGAACAGAAGGCAGAGGCTTTGTTGAGTCAGCAGGTACAACGCTGGGGACATGAAGCTTTGTTTGAAGCAAGTTTAGCTGTGGTGGCACAAATTCTCAAGATGGCACAAAAAGCTTAAGTTTGGTTTCAATCGCCGAATTATTAGATAGTTCGGCGATTTTTTGTAATCAAATTTATTATTTATTAATATTTGTTTCCTGAGCCTTACCCGGTATTTTTGAGTTGGCAGACTGCTAATTTCTAGTTCTTTAAATTAGTTATACCAATTCAAATAATGATTGCAGCATATCCAATGCTAGAGACGTAGCAGTGCTACGTCTCTACAAATATCTATCTGTCGCATTGTTTTTTCAAATTGGTATTAGTATTTGACCGGAAAATTTGGGATACAGAACTACGTCGTTTTAGGACTGTTTTAAGGGAATGAGTAATGGGTAAGGAAATAATTTTAATCTTCACTTATTACCTAGAGGATGTTTGGAAAGTCGTAAAGTTTACTGAAATACCTCTCTCCAAATCTCTCTCCTTGCAGGAGAGAGGCTTTGAAATACTCATTCCCTTGTAGGGAAGGGGGGTTAGGTTTCGAGGGGTTTGGTGTTTCATACAATACTTTTTAAACATCCTCTTATTATTTATTACTTATTATTTATTACTTTAGGATCAGCTACCATTCATGGCGGTGAGGATGTCAAAAATTTAAATTAGGTTTATGTGGAATTTTTGTAACTATTAAATCAAATTTTCAGTATAAATTTTTGCTGATGAAAAATTCTTGACAAGCCTAGTATTTAACAGATAGTATTCTCCATATATATATAGAAAAGGTACGCCCATATATAGCCATATTCAAGAATCCGATTATAGATGTGAAATTAATTAAAAACTTGCTCTTATCTGTCAAATTGGGCAAATTTAGATAAAATTATAACTTATTGGTTTAATTCCATACATATCGGTTTTAAAAATACTCATATTGGGGCTAACTTTGGATAAGGTACGATATCTTCCTGTTATGCGAATCTGCCAAAATCCCAATTGCTCAAGTCCATTCAATGCTGATGAGAATCGATTCTGTACAACTTGTGGACATCCTAATTTTAGTGACTTGCTACGAAATCGCTTTCAAGTATTGCGATTACTAGGGGAGGGCGGTTTTAGCCGTACCTACGCAGCTAAAGATGCAGATAGACTAGATGCCCCCTGTGTCATCAAGCAGTTTTTGCCGCAGCTACAAGGAACCTCTTCCCGTGCTAAAGCTGCCCAATTATTTAAGGAAGAAGCATTTCGCCTGTATGAATTGGGCGAAAATCACATTCAAATTCCCCGTTTGTTGGCTTATTTTGAACAGGGTGCGAGTCTATACTTAGTTCAGGAATTTATTGAAGGAAAAACACTTTTTCAAGAATTGCAGGAACAAGCATTTAGTGAATTAAAAATTCGCCAGTTACTGACAGATTTATTACCTGTACTTCACTTTATTCATTCGCGTAATGTAATTCATCGTGATATTAAGCCGGAAAATATTATTCGTCGTGAGAATGACGGCAGATTAGTATTAATTGATTTTGGAGGTGCCAAACAAATTACCCAAACTAGTCTTGCCAGACAAGCAACGGTAATTTATACAATTGGTTACGCACCCAGCGAACAAATGGCTGGATTTGCTTGTCATGCCAGTGATTTATATTCTTTGGGTGTAACATGTGTGCGCTTGCTAACACAATGTTTGCCACAACAAGATATCAATGGATATTTTTATGATCCAATTTACGATGCCATGAATGCACGATGGCGTTGGCGAGAAGTTTTGGATGAAAAAGGCTGGAGAGTTGGAGAACAGTTAGGGAATATTCTAGATAAGTTGCTGAAAAATGTTGCCCAAGAGAGATATCAATCGGCTGCGGAAGTTTTACATGATTTGAGTCTGACAGAATTGCGTAATCCTACGGCAAAAACAGAGTTCATATCAGTACCTTCGGAATTAAAGCTGTTTCCCGTCTTAAAAACCTTTGAGTTTGATGTGGTAAAGGTGAATGTGTTTGGTGTGGAGATACAACGCGATCGCTTAAGTGCTAGATACTTTATAGAAGAGTTGGGAAATAATATTTCTCTAGAGATGGTTTCTATCCCTGGAGGCTCATTTATGATGGGTTCTAAGGATAGCGAAGGTGATGCAGATGAGCGTCCTCAACATCAGGTTAATATCGAACCATTTTTTATCGGTAAATTTCCTATTTCTCAGGCACAGTGGAAGATAGCAGCGACATTGCCGAAGGTAAATTACGCTTTAAACCCCAATCCTTCCAAATTCAAAGCCCCAAATCGTCCCGTTGAAAATGTTTCTTGGCATGAAGCGCAGGAATTTTGTGCCAGAATCTCGAAACATACAGGACATAAATATCGTTTACCCAGTGAAGCCGAATGGGAATATGCTTGTCGTGCAGGAACAACCACACCTTTTCATTTTGGCGATACCCTAACTTTAGAAATTGCCAATTGTGCCAGTGGTGAAACAAATTTGAGCGAAACTCGGCATCGTAAAGAGACTACACCCGTAGGTAACTTTGAAGTTGCCAACGCTTTTGGTTTGTATGATATGCACGGTTTAGTGTGGGAATGGTGCGCTGATCCTTGGCACAATAACTATAATGGTGCCCCTACGGATGGTAGCGTGTGGGAGACAGAAGGCGATCGCAATCGGCGTGTGTTGCGCGGAGGTTCGTGGAGTTTTAGCCCGGTGTTATGTCGTAGTGCTAGTCGTAGTTGGAATGAATCGGATGGGGGATTGAGGATTTGTGGATTTAGAGTGGTGGTAGATATTTGAAGAAAAGGAGCAGGGAGCAGGGGGAGCAGGGGGAGTAGGGGGAGCAGGGGAAGCAGGGGGAGCAGGGGGAGCAGGAGCAGGGGGAGTAGGGGGGAGGGGGAGTAGGGGGAGCAGGAGCAGGGAGCAGGGAGAAAAGGGGAGATGTTTCTCTTCTTTTCTCCGACTGATATCTGTAGGGTTTAGCTAATCGCTAAAAGCTAATTGCTTTTTTTGACTCTTACACCAATCTCAAATCAGCATACTCAGCCACCAAATCATCAGATGTGAGGGTGTCACCTTCAGCTTGGGGAGTCCACAGAACTTCAATTGCTAACAATTTGTCGCTGGAAAGGCTACCAATCTGACGCAATACCTGACGTAAATCATCGGCACTGTTGACAGTGGGGAGTTCTAGTTTACCTAGAGTTGCAGCTAATAATGTGACAACTATATACTCTCCAGGACCCTCTGTAATTAGACGGGTAGGATTATCAAGTTCTCCTGAAGTTGGTAAGGCAGCTTTCGGACTTGCCCCTTTTAATTGATTATTTACATTAGAAAGGGTTTCTTCACTAAACTTACTACGTTCAGCCAACGCCAAGCGGTTAAATTCAGATTCAGCGGAAGTTAAACGTGCTTGTTGTGTACCGCTACCACCATATACCCAGTATTCGGGGTGGCGAAGTAATGCTAAACTTGCTTCTTGGATAACTTCGGTTCTACCTTCAGCAGTATTGGTATCAGCAGTTTCGGCAATGCGATTTAATTCACCTTGAAGCTCACGGGCGCTTGCCAGTAAACCTACTTGTACCTTGGTTACAGCTACAGTTGAGTTGGAATTATAACCCATATCCTCAGTAGTTTCGCCACTGGAAACACGACGAAAAGTCTGTAGAAGGAAATTAGCGATCGCAATAAAGACGAAAAGCCCTAATAAGCCACTAAAGCCACCGCCGATTCCCAAAAATGGCAACATAAAGGGGAAGCCAAATCCACCACCGGGATAGTAGCCACCGCCGCCAGGTGCATAGGTACGGGGTGCAGAATAGCCACGACTACTACTAGGAACTCGGAACGAACCACCACCGATTCTACCGCCACTACGTCCTGCTAATGCTCCATCGGCGTGACTAAATGCCAAGCTGAACACTAGAGACAGCAGTAATAAACTTTTTAAAATTGGTTTGATAGCTTGTTGTAGTTTGTTATGCATAATGCACTCGCCCAAAAATTTATCAGTTATGTTTTCCTGTCTCAGCTACGAGTGTGACGCTAGTTTGTTAACGTATCCAATGAGCTTAAGGAAATTTTAAGTTATCAGTAGCCGAGAACATTAGTTACTTCAACTACCAATGTACCGTTTCTAATATTTCTGTGCCGCTAACTCTGGAGAGATTTCTGGAGGGGATAACCGAACATATCTTATTGTGGCGCTTTTGCGACGGCTTCACAATAATTCGTAATATGCCGATAGGGCAGCCTAGACAAACTGCTGTAATATGTTTTTCTTTTTTCGCATGAAATCCCCTGCTATTTACGGCTGTACACACAAGTCGGTAAATCCCTCACTCCGCCTCTTGTTGAAAATCCCAGTCTCACAGCACAAGTCCATTTCAATGGAGTAAAAACCAAAAATATTCAGTCATCTTGCAGATGACTTTAGGTATTAGACGGCGAGCAGCGCGTTGCGGGGGTTCCCCCCGTTGTAGCGACTGCGGTGGGTTTCAACCGTTGGCGGGCGTGGGATTATAGAAAATCGAGGGAATTCAAGACTTGTCTGTACACCGTAGCTGCCCCTTCCCTCTTCTGACTCTCCTTAATTTGGGCTTTGTTCAGGCATCATGCACTTATCAGAATCACAACCAGCGGGACCAGCTTCCGACATTTCTCCTAAATCATAGCGGCTGAGAGCAGCATGAAAATCATTGGTTTGTTGTCGAGTTTTAACTTCCTGCATCAATTGTTCATATTTCTGTTTAGAAATAGGTTCAAATGGCAGACGGGGGAAGGTTTGTAAGTCATCAAACCGGGCTAAAAGGGCAGCACTCATATAACCTTCGTTGTCACGGATTGCTTCGTAAATCCGGGTTCCGAGGGTTTCGATTTCGTTTTCCCGCAGTTCGATGGTGGCAGAGGTGTTGTGAGTGACGTAGTATTTTTGCACCTGCATGTAAAAATCCATCTGTGCCATGGCATTAAATTTACTGATATCGATGGTGTCAGCACCAGGTAAATCAGCCCAAGCAACAGCGACGGGAATCTCAACTAACCATTCAGTACAGCGCGGATCGAAAGGATCATTTAGTAAGTTGCCGTTCTCGTCTTTATCAGATTGAGAAGGTACAATACTATACCCATACTCTAAACAAGCTAAGGCTACAGGGTCATTTTTGCGGCAGGTAATGCGGCGCAGAAAACGCTGTGCCTTGGGTGGGTGCCAACCGGGTGAAGCCCCTGTAAGGAGGGATTTGGTACCGCTAGGTTGGACTGTGGTGCAACGATTGGGGCGTTTGATGTGTGTAGAATTATTTATCTCGTTAATTCTGTCGCAGTATTCCCAAACTACCCGATGTACCGTTTCTTTCCATCTGGTAAGATATTCTTGCTCTTTGTGTTTAAATGCTAATCCTTGGGGTGTTTCAGGTCTACCTGCTTCCCACCACCGTAACCAATCTACACCAAAAGCGTTGACGAAGAAGTCAAATAACCCGGTGAAGGAAACGCCAACAATGGGGTCGAGTTCGCGGCTATATTGATAACGTGGTTCGATAAATTGGTGGTGTAGTAGCACAGCAACAGATAAAGCCCCAGCGGTGAATGCTTCTTCCTGTTCTTTGTAGTTGTCAGGATCGATTTGATTGAGGTGAATTTCCGCCAAGTTACAGTGGAAATTACTACCAATTATTTCTCCACAATTGTGTGCCACAAAACCATTAGCATCAAATCGTGAGGGACCAGGAACAGTGCAATCGTAAACGGCTTCTTCACCATCTGGAATGATATCAGAAACTGTGACTGCAAATCTTTCTCGGTTGATTTGGCGTTTATATCCTAATAGTAATTCTTGCAGACGCTCTGCTTTTGCGGGTTCTTGAAAACCCACGATTTCTTGAAACACCAAAATATTGTTCTTGGCAATTACCAACTCATGTTGAGCTTTGCAAAAATATTCAGCAGGTTCCCCTTGGGAATCGGGCATCAAGCGTACACCTTCTGGTCTACGATTTTGATAAATGCAAGCAGAAATACCGATGCGGAGTAACATTCGCTGAACGGCTTCTAACAAAAGTAAATTGCTTTGAGATAAGCGGATACTAATGCCTTTATCGTGATTACCTTGTACACTACCATCGGCATCAAATAAACCACGGAGAAACCCTCGGTAGAAATCATAGCTAGCTTGCTCGATTTCTGGTGTTACTGTTTTGTTTCCTGGCTTAATTCCGTAGCTGTTGGCTAATTTTGCTACATTGGCAGAGCCAATTTCATAGTATTTGTGGCGTGGATGATAGCAACCATTTAATCCTGACTGTGGGAAACCAACGGCTGTCTGAACTAAATCCAGCGCGTATGCTTTCATCTCCTCTTGGCTTTCTCCCCAGAATCGTAATTTAGCTTGGTAACTATAATTCGACTCATTAATACCGAAACAGCCATCACCGACGAAATTTCCCAACAACCAGCCTTCTTCCGATGTACCCTTTCCATCCCAAGGTTGCAGGTTGCGGTGATTGTGAATGAGAACTTGATCACCTGGTTGCAGTTCAGATACTTCAACCCATTCAGAATATTGTTTTTTCTGAGTTTGGGCTGTGACTTTCAGAACTTGGTGATTACTAGTAAGTCTGAGGCTGTAGCCTTCTTTTGTTGTCAACTTGACTACAGGTTTGACTCCAGTAAAGAAAAACCCTTCTGGTGTGGTGCTGAATAATTCGCCATTTACAAATGTACTATGTTGCTGACCAATTAAATCTTTAACCAGTCTGGCTCCATATTCTGTGTGAATCCAAGTATCAGCAGTTACACAGGGATTGAGTCCATATCTTGCCAAGCGATGCTCTAATTCTTGCTCACTCAAATTAGGGTGATGCTTTTGTAACCATTCTCCAGCTTTTCCTTGTTCATAAGCTTGGAGAAAATCAGCTTTTAATTCGGCTGTGGAAACTAAATCAATATTTGCCCTGGCAACAGCTTCTCCAGCCCATTGGATGGCACCTTCACCGCTGTAATATTGTTTGCGAACGGCGGCAATGGATTCTTCCAAGGTGGGTTTGCGATGGAAAACACGGGTATGATTTGCCATGCGTAATGCATCCCGTTCGGGGTCAATGCGCCAATTTCCTTCTGTGTCCTGCTGCCATAAATTTGACTTGGCATCCGCAAATAAATCGTCAGTGCTGCCACCTTGACGCATCCCCGCACTGCGTCTAACGTTCCCGGCAACAACCACAACGGCAGCTTCATCGATGAGTAGACAGCATTCCACTGGATTCAGCTTTCTACCCACTGCCTTGTTCAAGATTGCCGCACAACGAATGTAGAGTTCTGGTAACTTAATGGGGTTGGCAACACCACCAAATCCTTTGAGGGTTTCACCCGATTGGCGAACATCGCTGAGATCAATAGTAACTTGGACATCTCCAGTAAATCTTTCATTGGTGGAGAGTTCTAGTAAAGTTTGATACGATGTCACCCAACCTTGGCGGCTATCGCCAACGTGGATATTTACTTGATTTTCTTGAATTTGGATTTCAGTCTCTTCTCTTCGCTGTGCTTCAGGAGTTGTGCCAATTTCCCCAGCGAGAGTTACATGAATATAATTACGGATAGCTGGTAGTTTATTAGTATATTTAGGCTCTAAAACTGCACCCGTACCACAACCCATCATTGCCAAACCCATCATTAACCCAAAGGCTTTCCAGTCTTCCAGGTTGGTAGAAGTGCAATTGTAGCCGCCGGAGAAATTTTTGGGATTTTTCATCCAATCTGTTCCCCCAACCCACAACCAGCGTCCACTGGGAAGGGCTTTGAGTTGGCGTTGCATTCGTTCGATAATGGTGGCTTCCTGGGGGGTAATTTGACCCAATTCCAGGAATCCTTGGAGAGTGCGATCGCATACTTGATCCCAAGTCTCTCTTTTACCATCTTGGCGACGGCTATAAGTCCGGAAAAATACAGGATTTGCTACAGGGGCATTCTCAGGGAAGTCTACACTCTGACGTTTTCGTTCTAGCTCACGAACCATAATTCTTATATCTGACAGCTCACAGATATAAGAATATACGCTAACTAGAGGCAGCAAAGAAAGCGTTGCCAAATGACGGAACATACGCTACTCAGCCTGAAATAGTTGTGTTGTCAGTATGATAAGAATTTGTTATGGCGTTGACTGGTGTTTGGATTTGTAAATACAGCAGCACAAACAAGAAGAATTCAAAACTTAGCGCTCATAAACTAGACCAATTGCTGTAATATAATCTAGCCCCTAGCACATTGGTGATTTTGTATGTCAGAAAAGTCCGACTACCAGTCGTCATCGTCGCAAATTCAAGCGATCGCTAAATTGTTCCGACTCACAGGTTGGATTACTTTTTGGTCACAGTTGGCACTTGGTATCGTTTCTGGGGGAATTTTGTTGTTCGCTAGTATACCTCGTAACACTGGCGGTACAGTCAATAATTCTGGTGCTGGAATTGGGGTGTTTTTTGCCATCACCGGGTTGGTGGCTTTGGGAATAGGTCTTTTTATTTCCTTCCGTTATATTCGTATCGGTAGACAGTTAGATTCTGGCAACCCTAGCAATCGTCCCCGCAAAATAGAAACCGTCCAAGTTGTGCGTCTCGGACTTGTAGTGCATTTGGTGGGAATTCTCTTAACTTTGGTGGGAGCGCAGGCAATTGTCGGGATATTATTAACAAAATCCCTCACCGTTTCCCAAGTTATACCTGGAACAATTACCCAAGTTGATCCCAGTCGGGTGATTCAACCTTTGGATATTCTTGTTGTACAGGCAAATACAAATACAGTTTCGGCTCACTTTGCCGGATTACTCGGATCTATTTGGTTGCTAAACAAGATTACGAAGTGAAGAGAAGGCAGAAGAAGAAAAGGAGCAGGGGGCAGGGGGCAGGGAGAGGTTAAAATTTTAATGGTTAATAACATCTACAGTAAATTTCCAACCCTGTAGAGACGAGACATGTCGCGTCTCTCTCTATGTATTTAAAATTATTCAAAAAAATATCGAGAAAAAGTAAGTGTTAGATATAAAACAGATCCGGGAGAACCCAGAATTAGTCCAGAAACGATTAAGCGATCGCGCTGAGTCAACTTTTGAGATTCAACCCATATTAGAATTAGATACTAAGCAGCGGGAATTGGAAGCTGCAAAGAACAAAATGCAGGCTCGTAGTAACGAAATTGCCGAGTTAATTCCCCAAAAAATTAAAGCTGGTTCTGATCCCAAGGGTGAGGAAATCTTCGCGCTACGTGAAGAAGGAAAAACTGTTAAAGCTCAAGTTGCCGAAGTTGAATCCCAAGGTAGGGAAATTAAAGAGCAAATTTATCAACTTCTCCTCGCACTTCCCAATTTACCCAGTGAATCCACACCCATTGGGAAAAGTGAAGATGATAACGTCGAAGTTAGACGTTGGGGTGACGAATACCTTCCCCAAAACCCACAAATTCTCCCTCATTGGGAAATTGGTGAAAAAATGGGAATTCTCAACTTTGAACGCGCTGTCAAAGTTGCCCAAAGCCGCTTTGTTACCTTAGTTGGTGCAGGTGCAGCTTTGGAAAGAGCATTAATTCAATTTATGCTCAATACCCACATTGCTACTGGATATATTGAAATTGCTCCACCAGTTTTAGTTAATACCGAATCCCTCACCACGACTGGGCAATTACCGAAGTTCGCCGAAGATAGCTTTAGATGTGCTGAGGATGATTTATGGCTAGCAGCAACCGCCGAAATCCCCGTTACCAACCTCTATCGCGGTGAAATTATCGCTGCTGAAGAATTACCCATCTACCACTGTGCATACACACCCTGCTTCCGTCGAGAAGCTGGTAGTGCCGGAAGAGACACCCGTGGATTAATTCGCTTACATCAATTCAATAAGGTGGAATTGGTAAAATTTGTCCATCCCAGCACCTCCTTTGATGAATTGGAAAAACTCCTCAACAACGCCGAAGCAATTCTCCAAGCTTTAAAATTACCTTACCGAGTCATTGACTTATGCACAGGTGATATTGGTTTTAGCTCCACAAAAACCTACGATATTGAGGTTTGGTTGCCTTCCTCTGGTAAATATCGGGAAATTTCCAGTTGTTCTAATTTTGTTGATTTCCAAGCACGTCGCGGAGACATTCGCTTTAAGGAAGCAGGTAAAAAGGGAACCCAGTTTGTTCACACCCTCAATGGTTCCGGTTTAGCAATTGGACGCACAATGGCGGCTGTTTTAGAGAACTATCAACAAACTGATGGCAGCATCAAAATCCCTGAAGTTTTGCAACCATTTATGGGACGCGACATTTTATAGTTTTGAGATTGTTTAAAGATGCGGGAATATATAGCGAGACTTTTCTTAGAATTTTACATATCTTAGAAAATCTTTCAATATGGAAGGAGTTCAGACAACTTTGAATTTAAATAATCATCGGAATTAAATGTGTGCAACAATTCACTATTTATATTGATGTAGATGATACGCTTATACGTACATGTAGTGGTAAGCATATTCGTATTCCGGCAACGATAAACCATATTAAAGAACTTAAACAACAAGGTGCTATGCTTTACTGCTGGAGTTCCGGCGGAGCAGATTATGCGCGAATGATTGCTGAAGAACTTAATATATCAGACCTATTTGTCGCTTTTCTACCAAAGCCAAATATGTTACTTGACGATCAAAATGTAAATGATTGGAAATATTTAATCCAAGTTCATCCAATATCCATACCTTGTGATTCTAAAAGTTTAGATGATTATCGACAACAACTTATTGATAGAGCATCTAGATGTTTTTAATTGGAAGTAAAGTCCCAATTGTAGGTTTGGTGAAGCAAAACCCGACAAACCCGGTAAAAGTTGGGTTTCGCTCCGCTCTAACCAACCTACAATATATTCAAGTATTTTGCGTGGATTCATTAAACTAGAAAACATAGCTACAATTCTGAGATTAAGAATCAAGCAATGGAAGGGATAAAAGTAAAAATTATTGAAGTTGCAACAAAAATAATCAATGATGACATAGATTTATTATACGGATGTCGTACATTGGTAAATCTTGAAAGGTATCTGGAAGATTCACCAAATGAATTCTTGATATTAAGAGGAATAGATTCTGAAACAGATATTTTCCCTATTGATCAGACAGAAAGAAAACAATGGAATCCAGATAAATTATTAGAGTTAGATAAGGAAAAAAGCGAATATATTGCTTTAGTAAAGAACCAAATAATAGAAGCTTGTAAAACAATAATAACTAGTATGAATAGTTTAAATAAACTCTACGAGTAATTTTTATGACTCCAAAACTACCACTACAAGAGTTATATACCTTTGAAGAATTTATTGAATGTTTCCCCAGCGACGGGAAACGATATGAGCTATACGACGGAGTAATTGTTGAGATGCCACCACCAACTGGTGATCATGAAGACGTTTTGGGTTTTATAACGGAAGAAATTGCAGCCGAATTTAAACGTTGTAAGCTACCCTACCGCATCCCCAAAACGGGTTTAGTTAAACCACCATCAGCTAAATCGGCTTTCATCCCTGATGTCATGATTGTCAACCGCGATAACCTTAAAAATGAACCTTTATGGCAAAAACAATCCACGCTTATTTATCCCGAATCCGTACCATTAGTTGTTGAGGTTGTTTCAACTAATTGGCAAGATGATTATTATAAAAAGTTTGCTGATTATGAAAACATGCTTATTCCAGAATACTGGATTACAGATTATAGAGCGTTAGGTGGACGTAAGTTTGTCGGTAATCCCAAACAACCTACTATCTTTGTATGCGAACTAATTGATGGTGAGTATCAAATGACACCCTTTAGAGGTAATGACCGGATTATATCGCCTACTTTCCCACAGTTGAATCTAACCGCTCAACAGGTTTTTGACTCAGTTATTTGAGTGAACTACCACACACTGACCTATGCCTGCGGCAGGCTAACGCCAACGGTACAGTGTGGGCTTCCCAATTCATCGGGAATAGCCTCCAGAACTCCGTAATTCTATTGGTCTGACATCCTCCAAGGGCAGGAATCCTGGTTCCCAAGACCCAAATCTTTATTCTTGCAACGTATACCTATTAGCTTGGTTTTCGCTTATGGCATTGATGGTCAAGATTCCAATATTCTATCAAAAAAACAAGCGGGATTCTTCATCTATCTCATAGATAATATTTGGAAAAACCTCAAATGTTCTCCGCCCTCACTCGGCTATGCCTCGTATTGATTGAGAACGATTTCGGTTTTTCCCGCCTTATATCCCGCCACTGATTTGGATTACCAAATTCAATGGGGGACTTACGGCGATATAGTTAAAAATTCCCCCATCAACTGGGTTTCTGCACAAAAAATCACACTTGCGCGTATCCCGCTGAACCCCAACATCACCAATTGAGTAAGTAATAAGTAATGAGTAATAAGTAATAAGTTCGTTTTTGAGACAGGGATTCAAACCCCGCCCCAAAAACTATCTGCCTCAAGGCAGGGGCTTTGAACCCTTGTTACTTGGTAAAGAAAAACATATAGAGTGTTTAGATGCACATGATCTCACATTTACCCCTCATCTTAGTTTTTGGTGCCGCAGGTTTCGGGATTGTTTCAATTTTTATTGGCGCTTTTAGACGTTCGATGCGAGAAGACGGATATCGCCGCTCTCCTGGAGTTTATATTGATGGTGGCGTTAGTGATGATTTATGGATCAATTCTGTTGATAACTACCACCCTCATCACGACTGTAGTAGCAGCGAGTTTGGAGGTTTTGGTGACAGTGGTGGAGATGCTGGAGTTGGTTGTGATGGTTAAATAGTGTAGTTATGGAAAGCGATATTTGATTCACTAACTGGGCTAGTGGGTTTGTAAATGCGAAACTGTTAGGTATGCGACTCAGACAAAGGCAGTATTTAAATTTGTCCTACGTCTCTACAATCGTGGTTCTGAGGTTGATCTGATCACTTTGGATAGATATAAAAAATCTGCGAAGAATTTTGTTATTAGTGGGTGATTAAGAGGGAACTTTAACAATATAAATTCTTTTCATTAAAATAAGGGCTATGCACCACAGTTTAGAAGCAACACAACTTACTGGGTTAATACTTGGTGAAAATATTATTATTGCTTGTTCCTATTTTGCCATTTCCTGGGGTGTGGCTTTGGGAATTTGGCGCAATCGGGAAGTTGGTATTGATCCCCTGATAGTTGTGGTTGCTCTTATTTTTTTGAGTTGTGGTTTTGGTCATAGTTTCCACGGTTTACAGGGACTGGGGTTGCCCTATTCCCTAGTTTTACAAACTTTAGCAGACGGCTTTACGGTTATTATCGCTTTGCGATTTTTAAGTTATTATCGGAGCTTTGATTTGCTTGCTCGTTTTAGCCAGATTTTTACATCTAAAATCCAACTGGAAAAAAAGAATGAACTTTTGGAGATAACCACGAAGGAAGCGGAGCAAAAGAATAAACTCTTAGAAATAGCCATGAAGGAGGTGGAACAAAAGAACGAACTTTTGGAAGTAACCATGACAAAACTAAAACAAACCTATACTCAATTAGTTCAACAAGAAAAAATGTCGAGTTTGGGTCAGTTAGTTGCTGGTGTCGCGCACGAGATTAATAATCCGATAAATTTTATCCACGGCAACTTGACTTACGTAGAACAATATGCCGATACATTATTGAATTTGCTGGAAGCCTACCAAAATTATTGTCCAACTCTGCCTATAGAAATCCCAGACTTAAGCGAAGAAGATAATTTAGAGTTTATTCAAGCAGACTTACCGAAAATTATTTCTTCTATGAAAATCGGTACTGAGCGTATCAGACAAATTGTCCTATCATTGCGAAATTTCTCCCGTATAGATGAAGCTGAACTAAAAGCAGTGAATATTCACGAGGGAATTGATAGCACACTGACGATTTTGGAACATCGTCTCAAAGCAAAGCCAGATTTTCCGGAAATTAGAGTTTTGAGAGACTATTGTGATTTACCTAATGTTGAGTGTTTCCCAAGTTCGCTAAACCAGGTGTTCATGAATATTCTGGCAAATGCAATCGATGCATTAGAAGAGGTAAGGTTAAAACCTCAGGTTCAATTAATTCAAGAGGATCATGTCCAAATTATAATTCGGACTTCTATTATTGATGCACGATGGATACAAATTGCGATCGCAGATAACGGAGTTGGTGTTTCTGAAGATGTTCTGCCTCGAATATTCGATCCATTTTTTACGACTAAGGCTATAGGTAAAGGAACCGGAATCGGTATGTCTATTAGTCACCAAATTATTGTGGAGAAGCATCGCGGTAAGCTAACCTGTTTTTCTACCTTGGGTAAGGGAACAGAATTTTTGATTGAGATTCCGCTGAAGCAGGAAATCAAAGTAGTCACGCAAAACTAGATACGAAATTACACCAATTTGAAGAAAGATTTGGGAAGCAAAAACCCCGAAATGTTTGCGCTTACTCCTACTCACTATTCGCTACTCACTACTGACTCCCCACAACGACAACTTTCAACACTAACCTATCTACCTACTTAATATCCCAATGCTGTTAATTCCAATGTCTGCTCAAAGGCAACTCTGGGAACAGAAGTTTCCCAAGTTCCGTTTCCGTGAAGCTTGAGCAAACGAAACCCTGGGTAAATAGGATCGAGGGTAAAATCTTGACTCCCAGGTTGAAACTGAATACAGGTGGATGGTGTTCCCAAATAGCCTACACCTTGACGGTGTTTCTCGAATTCTTGATGAATATGCCCAAATAGTACCAGCTTTACTTTGGGATAAGCATCTAAAACTGCGAATAATTCCTCTGGATTCTGTAATCTGCTACTATCCAACCAACTGGAATTAACTAAGAATGGTGGATGATGTAAGGCAATAAGGGTAGGTATGTCTTTAGTTGCCTTTAATTGGGAATCTAACCAAAAAAGGGTTTCCTGAGATAAATGACCATGCACCTTCCCAGGAACTGAAGAATCAAGTAAGATAAAATTCCAACCACCCCGCTCAAAGGATTTACGCTGGGAAATTAAGCCAAAACTTAAAAATTCCGACATTGCGATCGCATGATCGTGATTTCCAGGTAAGCAGTAGGTTGGTATTTGCAGTGGAGATAATAAGTTTCGCAGATTTTCGTAGGATTCACTTTCCCCATCTCCAGATAAATCACCTGTCAATAATAGTAAATCTAACTCTTGCTCATGCATTTGTAAGTATTCAATTACTGCACCTAGTGATTCCATGGTTGGTACTCCCAGCAGCTTTTGATCCTCATTTGCAAACAGATGTATATCTGTAATCTGGGCGATTGATAATGGGAAAACTTGTTTCATTTTAACTGGTGGCAAGATCTACCACTTTCATGTTGAGCTTTTTTAAAAAAAATCATTATCTAAACCGCAAAGTTAACTATGCTTTTGTCTTGATGATGCATATGTTTTTATACTTATTTTTCAATAATGGATAATCATAGCAGCATCTTGTCAAAAAAAAATCATCTATCTTTAGATAGATATCAATATTTTTATTATGTATTATATAGTACTTGCCTGCAAAAGTATTAATACTGGTATGTTTTGAATTTTAGATGTATATTTAAAAACAATTTTTCGGTCAATTTATTATGCAAATTCTGCTGTAAAAGACAATATGTATTGTGTGGGCTTTAAACCCCTATGGGGCTAGGGAGCATCCCACTTTTTTGCTTGTCATTGCGTTCGCTCTTAGCGTGCGCGATAGCGCTTACGTAAGGTTCGTCGAAGACGTTCCCGTTCCCAGAAGGGGTTGCCGTTCGCGTAGCGTCTCGAAGAGAAGGCTAGGGTAGTGGGGCGTGGCAATCTCATCAACTCGTTAATATTGAAGGTTGTGGGATTACTACCCTGTGGGTAGACACGTAGTGGCTTCTGAAAGTAGCAAGCAACGCCGTTCCTCCATCCTACGAGAGAAGACATAGATTTTGCCCTGAATACTTCCCAGCCTAAAAGTTGGGAACCAATTCTGAGAGCCTCTCTATACTCAGGACTCCTAAATTTTACCTAGAAGGGAACAGAGAGCAGGGAATGGCAAAGATCTCAAAATTGCTTTGAGTTACGAGTTTTCCTCTCTCTATTTTCTCAAATCTGATCTAAAGAGCAACCTTATTTCTTTTTGGGGTGGCATTATTAGAAATATTACGTATATATGTCCCTCCAACCGTAAATAAAAATACAATATATCCAATAGTTTGAACAAGATAGAGGTGCTCTTTATAGCCAAATAAAGCGCTGAAAACTACACCAGGAAAATTTTCTTCGGGAAGGATCTTGGCAGTATTCCAAACCATTGGACCTAAAATACAGGAATGGATTTTTGTAAATCTTTCGTAATAAAAACAAAGACTTGCAGATGCGCGATCAGCAGAAGCAAGGGCGGCTATGGTTTCATCAAAGCGTTGTAGGGTTGTGACGACTAAGCCAGCAACAATAAATACTAAAAAAATGCCCATAACTTGGAAAAATTGCCGAATATTAATTTTGATGCCCCATTTAAACATAAGTACACCGATGGCAACCGCAGTTAACAAACCACCCAAAGCGCCCAAAGCTGGCATAAAACCTTGTTGAAAATTGGCGGCAACAAAAAAAACCGTTTCAAAGCCTTCTCGCAACACGGCAATTAAGACTAAGCTAAAAATTCCCCAGCCAGTATTTTGTGAGAGTGCGTTACCCACAGCACCCTCAACTTGGGCTTTCATAAATCTAGCTTGTTTTGTCATCCAAATCAGCATCCAACTGAGTAGAAAAATAGCAATCAGGCTAAACACAGCTTCGAGGGCAACTTCTGTAACTGATGCATATTGGGGGTTTGCAGCACTGAGGGCTTTGGTTGCCCAAGTCAATAGCATCCCCACAAAGCCGCTAAGGGCAATTCCAGTACCGACCCCGGCATATACCCAAATATTCAGCCGCGATTGCTTGGCTTTTTTGAGTAAAGCTAGCACAATCCCAACTATAAGGGCTGCTTCTACCCCTTCTCGGAGTGTAATTACAAAAGTAGGTAAAGCGGTACTAAAGTCCATTGTTTTTTTTGATTAAATTACTAGTCTGTTCAATGTTAAATAAAAAAAAATTAAGTGCGGTAAGGGATTTGCTTTTTAATAACGTACCAATCTAACCGTAGTTATCATTGGTGCGTGACGCTACAAATACTAATCATTCCAGGATCATATTGTCGTAGCGTCACACACCCTACAAATTGATATTTTATTTTCCCGGAAGTCCCTAAGGAGTAATGAGAATTCAACTTTTCTAACTCCTTTTTGCTAATCTATTTCTGGGCTTGGGTACTTCCTTTATCTATGAGTTTTTGAGATTCTAACTCAATAGTTTTGACAAGTTTAGTCACCTCTTCAGGGGTTTTAACTGCTGCTGCTGGGGGAATAGCTGCGGGCCAGTTTTTAACTAAATCTGCCATTGCGGTGGTAATGGTTTTATCTGCATCTGGGCTATCTTTAGCTACTTGGGCAGAAATTCCTTTATAAAGTTCTTGAGCATAAATAACGAAGCCACGGGAATCTTGATATTCTATAGGTGCAGAAATTTTTCCACCTGCTACGGCTGCTGTATACTCAGAATTAGCGGAATCTAATAATCCATTGATAATTTGGAGAACAAATGCAGGTTTGTTACGTTGCCCTTCTGGTAAAACAGCGATCGCATTCTCCACAGACTGCATAGAAGTCTTAAAATCAGGATTGAGTTTATCTGATTTGGGGTTAGATTTGACCAAATCTTCCAAGCTGACTAAGGTTGTCTTGAATTCCTTGACTTTGCGCTCATTTAGTTGTTCTTCCACATCCACATAGATTTCTTCCACTGGGTGTCCAATATGTGGTTCTGCCTGTTTCGGTTGGTTTTGATCTAATAATTCTTTTGCCACCAACAGGTGTCCTTTCATCAATCCCAATTTCGTCATATAATCTACGTCTTTGGCTTCACCTTCCAAGACAATCTCTTTGATTGTCACCAAATCTTTAATTTGATCAAACTGTGCTTGAGAAATAATCTTCTTAGTTACCAACTCTTCAGGAGATTTGTAAGGACGATTTGCTTGGATTTTATTTGAGAGTGCCGGAATCCCCAACTTCCCTTCTAACTTATCCAATTCTGACAAAATCGCATCGTTAATATTAATCTGCTTCCCACCATGTCCGCTATGTCCATTCTGACTTGCAGCTTCTGTTGCTGGGTTAGTTACACCTGCTACAGGAGATGAGGAAGTTTCAGCAGTTGGTGTGTTGCCATTGCAGGAACTGAGGGAAACGACAGTGCAAGCTGCCACTGCCATAAATATGTAATGAAGTTTTTTCATTTTTGCTCCTGAAGGGTATCTGAAACTAGTGTTGATAATATGACGCTCTGTCGTAGCTTTACTTTTGCATAGAATGACATTTTTTATCAACTAGCTTAGTCAAATATAGATAGAAATTAATAATTTTTCTGATTTGGCTATGATACTGAGTGATTTTATTTGCCTTTTCACTTCTAGCTCTAAGCTTTCTTTCCCTTTACATCCTCTGGAATCACTTCAAATTGCCCCATACAACCATTTTCGGCTATCCAATCTTGGTGCGGGTGAAACATGTACTTGCCGGGATAACGAAAACTAAATTCTAAAATGTGTCTTTCTGCCACACCCATGGTGATGACATCGCTTTTATAGCTAGGAGTCATTGTCATTCCAGTACGGTACACATCAAAGAAGTTTGCGTGCAGGTGAAAAGTTACCGCTGGATCAAATTCTATAATATTGAGAACATATGCCCGAATTAACTGGTTTTGGTAGATAGGAATCGGGTTTTTCATCAAATAATGAGGTAATCCGTTGAAAGCATAAAATTCATTACGGTTATCTTCATTGGGATCATACCCAGACATAATCAAAACAATTTCATCAGCTGGGGGTCTGGCTTTGGGTGGATCTATAATAAACATGCCATACAACCCTTTAGAAATATGTCGGGTGACTGGTTCAATATGGCAGTGATAAAGATGCACACCGTATGGTTCAGCATCAAATTCATAGATGGTTGCTTTATTATTGGCAATTGGGCGCACACCATCCATTTCCGCAGTGTGAACACCATGGAAGTGCAGAGAGTGGGAATGTCCACCTTGGTTAAAAAATAAAACCCGAATTCTCTCCCCTGCTTTTGCCCTTAATGTTGGTCCGGGGATACGTCCATTTAAATCCCAAATATTGTAGCTAACAGCGGTATTGAGTTGAATTTCCGAAGTTCCGGCTGTGAGGCGGAATTCTCTGACTGTACGTCCATTTTCCTTTGTAACAGTCCCATATTCAAAGTCTCGTACCACCTTCATCGGGTTGGTAGCCCCCAAAGATGTGGGTAGTTCTATAGGTGGTATTTTGGGTAACTTCCCTTGGGCATTCAAAGCTTGCCATACGGCGGCTGTAGTCGCTGCACCTGCACCCACCAATCCCATTTTTATTAATTGGCGGCGACTCCACAGCTTTTCTTTGGTTAAAATCAAGATTTTTAAATCCTCAATTCGGTTAATGGGTTAAGAATGGCGAAAGTAAGTAGGTGGGTGTTGAAAATTGTAATTAAGACAAGGCAGTGGGCAGTAGGCAGTAGGCAGTAGGCAGTAGGCAGTAGGGGTAAGGGTTTGAGGTGAGTTTACGTTCTGTTACGTAGTTCGGTTTATTTCTGCCTACTTACTTAGGAATTTGATTAGTGATAAATATTTTCATAAAAATAACGCCGCAGGTGATTGGCAAAATCCCATGAGAGATGTGTCTAAAGTAGCTGAAAACTACTGCTAATATTTAGTGCAAATAACTTTCTGAGCCATACTTGCACCTAAACCAAGGCGATTGTTGGCAATTGAGAATATGACTGATCCGTTGATAATATTTAGGATTTCCAATTCTGCACCCGGAAGCAAGCCCATTTCGCTTAACTGGGATAAGGTACTGTTGGAAGCGTGAATTTGAGCTATTTTTAAGCGTTCTCCCACAGATGCAAGACTTAATGAGAAAGATTGGACTTCTTCTACGTCTGCTTTTTCCCCAAAACTATCTTCTGTTTTAGTAGTTTCTGGTGTCCCTCCGCAATAGGTAAATCCTTTTCCCAGTTGGTTTTGGCTCTTCTGCTCTTGTTTGTGATGAATTTTTGTCATTTTTCTTTGTCAAATTTCTGATAAATTCAAGAGTTTATTTAATCTAAATGAGAATTTATCTTATATTAGCAGAAAGAATAAAGCTGGGTATGGTATATATTGGTGGGGAATATAGAAAATTTAGAATCTTAATTAGAAGATATATTTTCTCTTCTAGATACATGATCAAAAATTGCTACTTATTAGTAATAATTCTAAATATGTTGCGATGAGTTACGATCTGCTGAATGCAGTGTAGGTTTGTCGGATTAGCGATCGCTTTTTGTCACAAAACGGAACCCTAACGCGGGAGAAAAGTTCACACCGCGTTTTACCTTCTTGGCAAAGTAGTTCCTAACCTAATTTGACTTCCTCGGCAAAATTATGCCACCGTCGGAAGTGAAATGCACCAGCAATGGAACCCCAAGCATGTTCGTTGGTTTCTAAATCCCGTCCTCTGTCTAAGCTAAAAAATTCCTGTTCATCGATTTCAAATTCGTTGTCTAGGTAGGTTTCTTTGCCATCGCGCACTACACGGCAACCTTTTCCTGGTTCCACATGACCTTTGAAACTTTTACCAGTCCATTGGACAATCATATTACAACCGGGCATTGGTTTTAATTCGTCCACCGAGAGTTTGGCTAAACGGGACAAATCACGGGATGCACCATAGTAGTTTTGTTCTTCGTTGATTGTGAAATGGGTGATTGCGATGTGATCATTTTCTGTGGTGAGTTTCATCACTCGCATTCTGTAGGGTTGATTCAGGGCAAAATCATAAGCTTGTTCTAAAAATAAACCCACTTCCGAAAATAATTCAAAGGGTAAGGGACGGATACAAACGCGGATGTGGGCAAAAAAAGGTGGATTTTCGTAAGCTTGTTCTTGGTTACTAAAATCAGCGGACATCCACCGTGCTAAGGTGGCAATATCTGTAGAATGTGTCATTTATATAGATTTTTATTTGTACTCAACATCTCACATAAATATTTTAAAGCTTAAGGATGTCAACAGTTACTTTCCCTGCAAGGAAAAGTGCTGGGTTAACTTCGTCAGTTTTACAGGAGAATTTTGAGATAGATGTCGTCATGGTAAATGGTATTATCCCCAATTCCCTATGCTAAATCGTTCTACAATCAGCATCACATTCGCTTTAGTCTTGGTTTTTAGTAATTCTGTACTGGCGGCACCCAAAAAAACACCAACTCCAGATAAGTTTCCTCCTAATCCAATTGAAATTACCACACCTGACCCGTTACTGCCTGGGAATCGGGGGAAACAACCTCTGACTACCCAGGAATTGCGGGAGTTGGAGACGGCTTTGGATAATTTGAACCAGGAAGCAAATACCCTGTTTCAATCTGGAGATAAAATTGGTGCTTTTGATACTTGGAATCGAGAATTACGGTTACGTCGTTATTTGGGTAACGTCTCTGAATTGCAAGCTTTGGGGAGAGTTGGGGAAATTGCTTGGCAAAATAACGAGCGGTTGCAGGTGCAGTATATTACACAGCGGTTGCAAAAAATTCAAAAACAAACCGTCGCGGATACAGATTTAGAGACTTTGCAAAGCCTAGCCCAAGGATATCAAAAAGTGCGATCGCCTAAAAGCGCAATTGAGGTATATGAGCAGATTTTGGGTCGGGTGCGACAACAACCAGGTAGTATGAGTGAGGCTGAAGTTTTGAATGCGATCGCTAACTTGCATATGAGTTGGTTTGATTATGGCAAAGCTGCCACTACCTACCAACAATTGTTGGGGATAGCGACAGCTAAGGGTGAGGGAGTTAACCAAGTTAATTATTTAAAGCAATTGGCTTATGTGTACCAACAAGCTAGACTACCAGAGGAATCGATTAAAATTCAGAATCAGTTAGCTGGGATTTATGCTCAGGATAACCCGATTTTGGTACCCGGAATCAAAATAGCGATCGCATCCGACTACGAACTGTTAGTAAAATCAAACCCGGAACTGTTACCGGAAGTATTTAAGAACTACCAAGAAGCCTATCAGATTGCTTGGGCACAACAGCAGTATGCGACTGCGGGAGAAGCATTGCAAAAGTTGGTGGCAATATATCGTTCCCAAGGACAAATTGATGCGGCGTTGGAAACTAGTAAAATTCTTTTAGAGACAGAAGAAATCGCCGCCGACTTTTATGGTTTGATGGAAGCATACAAGCAGATGGGAGAATTGTACACAGATAAGCAAGATACCGCCAATGCGATCGCATCTTACCAGAAAGGCTTAGAAATTGCGATTCAACTCAACCATCAGCAAGATTACTTTACTCAACAAATCCAAAAGTTATCTTCATAGCGATACTAATCATCGGTTGTGTACAAATCGGCAACCCTGTAGAGACGCGAAATTTCCCTGCGGGTAGACACGGAGTGTCTTCTGCAAGTAGCAAGCTACGCGTCTCTACAACCATCATTTTTATCTTGACAGACCACTTAACGCAAATTAGTAGGGACATTTTCGGGAACAACCCATAGGTAAATAGTTTTACCATCTACTTGCTGTACTTGTTGTGGTTTCCAATCACCCATATCAAAGGCATGGGAAACAATGCGCGTCCCTGGCTTAAGTTCTTGTAATAACTTAGGGCGGAGTTTTAAATTAATTTCTGGTAGTAAATAGAGCGTCACTACTGAGGCTTGGCTGAAATCTGTTTCAAATAAATCTTGTTGGCGGAACTCTACAAGATTTCCCACTCCAGCACTTTGAAGATTCTGTTTTGCCTCTTTGACTCGTTGCGGATCAATATCTATACCAACACCACGCGCCCCATATTTCTGCGCTGCCGTAATGGGAATTCTGCCATCTCCACTACCTAAGTCGTAAATGAGATCCTTATTGTTAACTTTTGCCAGTCTTAACATGGCATCCACTACAGATTGTGGAGTTGGCACATAAGGTACATCGGTTTTAACTTGTTGTACGGGGATGGCAGGGGCAGTGGTTTGGGCATCTGCTTCCGAATCACGCCCTGTGGTTGTGGTGCATCCAATAACACCTAAGCTAACAGCACTAAGAGTTGTAATTAGTAAAAGTGCAATTCGTTTTGATTTCATGATTTTCTCCTGGAATAATTGTTAGTTATTTGAGCAAAACAACAGATTTGAAATTTAGTCCAAGCAAATGAGAAATAGAAAAATTAAGTTTGTTGATCAGCTATTTACGGTTGCTTTAACTATTAGCTTCTGAGATTATATTTTTTGCCTCGGTACCCATTCCAAACCCACAAAGGAATACCTGCACCCACAACTAAAATACCTACTATTGCTCCTATGCTTGTATATGCCAAACTGGAGTAGAGCAAGTAACCACAAATAATGCAAAATAGCAATGGAGTCCAAGGGTAAAGTGGCACTCTAAAAGGTCGAGGTATGTGAGGATCTCGTCTTCGTAAAATAAAGAGTGAAATAGCAGAAAGTAGGAAGAAAAACCAAAATACAGGTGCGGTATATTCCACCATTGTTTCAAACCCATTACGGGTAATTGTTCCTAGAAACACCAATGAGAGGGCAATTACACCTTGAATTAATAAGGCTTGAGTGGGGGTTTCCTTTTGTTGTTGCCAGCCTCCCATAAAGGAAAATAGTGAGAAGTCTTTTCCCAGAGCGTAATTACTCCGTGCGCCTGTCAAAATTGTGGCGTTAATTGCTCCCAAGGTACAAATTGCTACTAATACACTCAGGAATAAGGAGCCTGTTTTACCTACAGTTTGATCCATTAAAGTAGCGGCAACGGCTTCAGATTTTGCCATTGTCGTTAATCCCAAGCCTCGCAAATAGGCGAAGTTAATTAGTAGGTAAATAACGGTAATAATACCAATACTCCAAACAAGCGATCGCACTATGTTGCGTTTCCCATCTTTTATATCTGCTGAGATATAAGCCGCTTCATTCCACCCACCAAAGGAGAGTAAGACAAATACCATTGCCAATCCCCAGTTTGTTGAAGTTGAGGGAGTAGGAAGAGTTGCAGGATTTAGGGGGGCATTAGAGCAAACTCCAATCACGACAACTAGGAGTAAACCCACGATTTTAGCCACTGTGAGCCAGTTTTGCGTCCATTTACCAGGGTACAAACCGAGAATGTTTAAACCCGTCAGCAGGACAATTGCAATGGCAGCATAGATAGAAGGTGAGTAAGTTCCTAACTGCCATAAAGCAGAGAAATAATCACCAAAAACAAATGCTAACAAAACAATTGAACCACTTTGAATTACCGTCATTCTTGCCCAGGCAAATAGAAACGCAACTGAACGCCCAAAAGCAAGTTTCAAGTAATAGTAAGTTCCTCCCACATCAGGGTAAGTTGTGGCTAATTCTGCGTAGCATAAAGCCCCGACTAAGGAGATTGCACCACCAAGTAACCACAGGATTAATAAATTAATACCACTACCTGCATTCGCTGCCACAAATGCCGGAGTTTGAAAAATTCCCGCACCAATTACAATGCCAACGATTAAAGCAACAGCATCCAAAAAAGCTAATGATTGTTTTGGTGCTGTCGCCGAATTTATAGTAGTAGTAGCTTCCTGTACAACAGCGTAGTTTTTGCGTTTATTCACGAATTACTACCTTTTAAGTTTGTTTTCTAGATTAGTAAATAGATGCGATTTTTAAGTCACATCTGCTATTTGCCACGAATTTTTAGCTTCGACTAAAATTATTAATCACCTTACGAATCTATTCGTTCGAGGATTGATTTAGCCATTTTTCATCTACCCACGGGGATTAAATGTGCTTTCTAGAAATTTAATTACACAAGTATCTTAAAAAAACGTTAAATATTCCACATCTTCCAATAGGAATAGGAATATAAATTATTCAGCATCAAATCGATATTTTTACATATGATCTGAATTGCATTTTATTTCGATAGATAGTTATCAAATTGATAAAAGTTTGCGTCGAAAGCAATAATAGTCTAAATGTACTATATCCCCGGCTTTTTTAAAAAGCCGGGGATATCGATTGGGACTTTATGTACTTTTAATTAGAAAAAGTATCCAAGACTGACACTATTTTCCTGTCTTCCATCTCCTACTCACTTCCTTTCTTTGCTTCCACAACTTCATAAAGCTTATCTTCAAACTTTTGTGAACAAGCTGCCCAATCAAAAGGTAAAATAGATAATCTAGCTTGTTTTGACATTTCTGCTTTTAATTGGGGATTTCCCAAAATTTCTACAATTTTATTGGCGAAATCTACAATATCATTTGCTTCAGCCAAAAAGCCATTTTTACCCACAATTACTTGTTCGGCAGTCGAAGGTGCTTTCGCGGCAACAACTGGAGTTCCTGAAGCTAAAGCTTCGTTATTTGCAGTACAGAAATTCTCAGTTAAGGATGGATTCACAAATAAATCTGCACGGGTGTACCATCCCAATAATTCATTCCCATGAGATTCGCCCCAAATAGTTATTCCTGGTACATATTTCTCTGCACGCGTTCTCATTTCTGCATCCAAAGGACCACTACCAATAATTACCAAATGCACATCAGGTATTTTGGCAGCAACTAATGGATAAATATCAATTAATTGGGTGACATTTTTCTCTGCTGTGATTCTACCAACAAATAGTAAAGTTGGTCGTTTATCTTCGGGAATTGGATTATAGCAGATATTTTTTGGCTGGAATTTTTGACAGTCTACACCTTGATATGGTAGGTATTCACTACGTTGTGATTTCAAATCTTGATATTTTTTTAATTCTTCCCGTGAAGGGAAAAAATTGGCATCATATTCTTCACTAAATTTTTTGATGATACCAGGTAAAATTAGGCTAATTAAATTAAATATTTGGTTGCCCAAATAGTAGCGGATATAAGCAACAATATCTGTGTGGAACAATGAAATTATTGGTGTACCTGTTTTTCTGGCATAATCAATTCCCACAGGACGACCATAACCCTGTAGAAAAAGTGAATAAAAGCCACGTAATTGTGGTGCTTCTTCAACGATAATAATATCAGGTTTGAAGTTTTCTAAAAGTTTTGTATCGCTCCAATGACGATGATTTAAAGGTTGTGGTAAAGACTTGTAAAAAATCAATGGTTCTGTGGGAAAAGCAAATGAATAAAAGTTGGGAAAAGCCTGATTTTCTTCTATACTTGGCATGGGACGATTGCTAACTTTTTGAGGGAATTTATCGTTAATTTCTGGATGAATCAAAAATACTTCATGTCCCTGTTTTAACAACCAATTAACCCGTTGATGAACTGCGACTGAAACACCAGTTAAAAAGGGAGCATATAAACTAGTTATGATAGCAATTCTGAGGGGTTGTTTTTGCATGGTGATAAATTGGTTTTACGGAGATAAATGTGAGTAGCTTGGTGTAAATTGGTGATGCTGATTTTAGGTAGGTAAGGTATTTAATGTAGAGACGAGACATATCGCGTCTCTCTTTCTATTCTGTAAATCAGTAATTAATCAAGAGAATATTTCATCCGAATATTAATAACAGTATTTTTATTCAATGAAAAGCTTGCCTTACTAAATTTTGGTGTACCTGTTGTGATAGAAACTGTCGGATTATTAGAAACACCAAAACCTTCTTGAGGAATACCCAGAAAATCAGTATTTAATTTTCCATCTCGGTTACTATCATCAATTACTGTAACTGCATAATTTCCAGGTTTTAATCCAACAAATTGTTTTTTAACCACGCTACCAGTTTTTTCGACGCAACCACTTTGCACCTCACTTTTATTACTAAATGGAAACCCCTGATCACTGGAGTAAACTCGAAAACAAACTCTTCCTGATTCGGATTTGATACCATTAACAACAACCGTCATGTTCGATGTTGATTGAGCAAGAACTGGATTATAAAATGCATTAGTAGTAGCAAAAGTTAAGCAAAGTAAAGGAAGCAAATTGAAGCGCATAAATTTACAAACTAGGTAATAACTGTGTTAAAAATTGCCGTTATGACAAGGTAGAAAGGAAAAGATTTTTGGAGGATTTTACTTTCTATTACATACTACGTTTAGAGAAGCAACTCCAGATGTAGGACTTCTGCACCATTCTAGTTAAATTGGATATCAAGCCAAAAATCAACTCTAGCGGCAAAAGTTTGTAGTGCGACTTTTGCATTAAAAAATGTGTTTTTTCTGCTGGAGTTTAAAATTATATGAAATCCAATCATTGACATAAACATATTTCATCAGTTCCCAACTTTCATCAGAACTAAATTGATTATGAATTGATAAATTTGCTGAACAATCAGACATTGATAGATAAATTGAATCAGGAAGCAAAGCCATCATGTACATCGCTACAAATAATGACTCCTGGGCAAGTATTCTACTGAGATCAAATACTGGTAATCTCGATAACCCTAAACCATAAGAAGTATCAGAAACATATAAACCATTTAAAGCAACCATCAAATTATTATTACCAGATTCAATTACAATTTCGGTAATTGATTTAGCAATTTTTTCTTCGTCTTCAATCACTAATTTTCCTACTTTGTCACCAGGACAGAAAAAATGTCCTCTACTTCCCCTTTCCATGCCAATTAATGGTAAACCACATGCAGCAGCTTCTCCATGAGTAATTCCGTAGGTTTCTGTATCTGAAGCACTAATAAAAAAGCCAGAGTTTTGTCTAAGAAAGTTGTAGATATCTGGCAAAAGATAATTAGGAACAAAATCTATAATTGTCGCGCTGCTTCCTAAAGTTGATGCAATTTCTGATGCGGCAAAACCAGTACCGATAAAGAGAAAATGTACCTGATTTTGCAGATTATCTTGGTGAAGTAAACGTTCACAAGCATTAAGTAAAAGAGAAATATTTTTCTCATCACTTAATCTACCAACATATATAAAACATCTTTGATTAATTCTCATAGGGTGAGAGATAAAATCAATTAGCTTTTTGGCATTAACTGCTGAGAGATTACCGATTGCTACAGATTTTTCAACTTTAAAAATTAACTCATCAATATTTGGCTGATAGACTTTGAATTTTGCCGTATCATATCCTAAAGGTACTTCCCAAATGTTACTTTTTATGCTATATCTACCAATGTCTTCATGCCTGGAAATAGTTACGCGATCGCATTGATTCACAAACAGAGATATTTGCTGCTTTAATGCCACACCCAGGGTATTACCGAGGATTCCAGCTAATCCAGGTTGTTTTCCAAGTTCATCACCCCGACGCAGAAAATCAAATACTAGTTGAAATGGTTTTGCAATCAGTTTAAATAAACTAAAATTTTTCTCCCGATAGCGCGATAAAATAAAGGGTTCTCGAATAGAATTCATTGCCAATTTGACTTCACTTTCAAATTTGGGATATTTTTTTTGCAAAATTAGCTTATATATGAATCTCACTGCTTTTACTAAAAAATCTTGAATTTGCCCCAGCAAAGATAAATTTAGAAACAGATAATAAGCTGATGCAGCAGAAATAGTATAAAGTACCGATCTTACCTGTCGAGATGGATTTGTACTTTTAACTAAATAGGAACCTCCATCCACACTATCGGCAACAATTTTGAAGAAAGGGGAAGAGTCGATAATTTTGTAAAAAGATATCACAACACGTCGCATGTAATTAGCTGCATAAGTGTCAATTTCACACATCACAGTGTTAATTAGTGTGACTTGTTGCTTTCGCATTTTCATTATCTTAGCGGCAATAAAACCCGCTAATTCAGTAACCCCAAATGTTTGAAATGTATGGATGACATCTGGCTTTTCATGAATAATATCTTTAATTATCTTTGAATGGATAGGAAAAATATCTAAGAGAAAGGGAAAAATATGAGGAGAAACCAATGGTAAAATAGTGCGATTGCTCAGATGTGGCTTATATTGCTTAAACAACACACTATTAAAAGCACGATATACTTTTTCTTCTGTACCTAAGCAATAGACGATAATCTGGATATTTGGGTCTGAAGTTGATTTACTAATCCAATCGGTGATAACTTTTTGAAAACCAGAAAAGCTTCCTTCAACTGCACCATAACCTAAATAATCTGTACAAATGACTATTTTTAAAGGCTTTGTTGTTTGCATTAGTTATTTCCTAAAATTAGTGATGAGTAATAAGTCTGTTTTGCGAAGGGGATTTAGCGCAAACTTAACGGGGGCTGTGCCTCCGTTAAAGTTTGTAAGACAGACCCCGACACAAAACGAGTTGTCAACATCTAAACATGGTTAATTTTGATGTGAAATTTTAGATGGAAACAGATGGTCTGCGAATTTCTACTTTAACGGAAACAGAAACTCTAGGAATATGTTGCCAAATTAACCCAATAGCAACAATTAAATCTTTAATTAATAAAGTCTCTGTACCACTTAATTTTTTAATGATATTAAAGTAACAAATTAAACGCTCGTACCACTCCATTTTACCCATCCATGCCGAGCGTAAATACTCTCCTAAAATTCTCCAATGCGGAAATAGGAGCTTACCTTTATTATTAGTGTCAAACCACTCTGCATATGCATAAAAATCTGGTAATTTATTGGCTATTTTTTGAGGTTTTTTATCAACGCATGACATGTATTCTGGAAAAAACATACTTAGTGATTGCTGCGAATGATGCCGAGCAAAAAATAAGTATTCGGGGATTTCATAGAAGCGTCCAAATAAAGCAAGTCTTAACAAGAAAATTGCATCTGCTGCACCATAACTACCCATTCTAGGGGCATTTTTGAGAATTTTAGTCCGAATTACACCATAGCATTGATAGCATAAATGCTTAGTAATTAACTCACTAAATCTTTGATGTGCTTTTGGTAAATTTGCTTTGATATGAATATTATAGTCTTGGATATATCTGCCAGTTTCATCAATGAATTGGACTTGAGAATGACATAATATTAAATTTGGATCTTGATCGAGGATATTGATGCATTTTTCAATGAAAGTTGAATCATGTAAATCATCATATGCTACCCATTTAAAGTATTCACAGGAAGCTAATTCTAAAACATAATTGAAGTTGCGAGCACAACCAACATTATCCGGATTTCGGTAGTAACGAATTCGACTATCTTTATCTGCATATTCTTGACAAATTGCTTCAGTAGCATCTGTAGAAGCGTTATCAGAAATGATTAATTCAAAATCTTGAAATGTTTGATTTAGGAGTGAATCTAATGCAGGGCGGAGAAATTTCTCACCATTGTATACGGGAAGTCCGATACTGAGTCTAGGTTTATTTTTCATAGTCAGGATACGCAGAGATGAGAATTGCAGAGAATAAGAAATATCTAGATTCGGGGGATTCAGATCTCCGATCTTTTAAAGATGTCGGAGATCTAAATAAAATTAGTTATTTAAAACATTTGCTTGTAACCATTTTTTTGTGAGTTGCAAACCTTCTTCGAGGCTAACTTTAGGTTTGTAATCTAATAGGTCTTTAGCTTTGATGATAGAATATGCGTGGGGACGTGTCATAAAATCAACTGATTCAGGCAGAATATCTGCTTCTTTACGAAATAGTTTTTGTCCTTGATGACGTATTTGTAAAAACAGTTTCATTTCATCTTTAGGGAGAGAAAAAGGTGCTGTTAATTCGGCTATTTCGGCAAGTTTGGTAAAGTATTCTTTCCAGGATGTTTCCTGCCCATCGGTAATATTAAATGTTTCTCCATATGCTTGTTTTTCGATGGCAAGAAAAATTGCATCAATGAGGTTATCGACATAGAGGTGATTCATCACCCCTTTACCTTCATTTGCATAGGCAAAAGTATTCTGACGCATCAAAGTTACAGGACGTACAATCCAAGGAATACTTTCGGGTCCATATACATCACCTGCACGAATAACAATTACACCAAATTCTGGTGGATGATTATATTCAATGATGGCTTTTTCGGCTTCGATTTTACTTTGACAATAGGGATTTTTTTGAGTGTTTAGTGGTGCTGCTTCAGTTATGCGATCGCTATACTCAAAGCCGTATACTAATACCGTGGACAAGTGGACGAATGTCTTGACTCCAGCTTGCTTTGCAGCATTAGCGATATTCTTGGTTCCTTCGACGTTAATTTCGCGGAAAGCTTTAATTGCACCTCCTTCTTTTGCCATTTCTGCTGTATGCAAAACTATATCGACTCCCTGACATGCTTGTTTAGCAATATCTGGTTTGGTAATGTTACCAACAATGATGTCTATTTTGGATTTGTCAAAGTCTTTTACTTTGTCAGAATTACTTAGAATTCCTTTAACTTTCATTCCTTTTGCCACAGCAATTTCTGCTGCACGCAAACCAATACATCCGTCAATTTCGGTGATAAGAATTGTGGTCATGGTAATTATTTTGAGGGGTAATGAAGGGATAATAATGGTTGATAAACTTGTCTATTTTGAGAACTGTAGTTTTAGTAGATATAATCCTGAGGAAGCCTAAAACGTCTACCTTGTGTCGCAATCACAAAACTCTACTTTTAATGATGGGTAAGTCTTAACTGATTACTGTTAACTGTTCACTGTTAACTGTTCACTGTTCACTGTTCACTGTTCACTATTAACTGTTCACTGATTACTGATTTGAATTGCCACATCAACCTGTAGATTAGTTAAACCTGAAACCCGTTGACTATCTTGAGGGTTATCGATACGAATTTTAACTTTCACGACACGACGATCGCTATCAGGACTAGGATTAATACTGACGATACTTTGACGTTCTACTTGTAAACCAATATCACTAACGGTTCCAATAATTTTGCCTTTAAAAGCAGTACTAGTAATGATAGCTTTTTGAGCAATATGAACCTTTTCTAAATCAGTTTGGTACACCTCTGCAACTACATACATTTGAGATGTTTTGCCAATTTGTGCAACACCCTCACTACCAATTACCTCCCCAGTTTTACTATGCACCTTGAGAAGTTTTCCCGCAATTGGTGTTGTAACATAGGTTAGCTCATGTTCAGCTTGGGATTGTTGCAATGATGCGATCGCACTTTTAACTTCAGCCTCTGCTAACTGTACATCAACTGGGCGCACTTCGCTCAAACTTGCTAATTTTGCCCTAGCTTCCCGGAGTTGATCTTGGAGGATATTAGTGCTACGATTCAACCTAGCTCTACCTTCTACCAGTTCTTGCTCAACAGTTTGCATCTGTAACCGTTTACTATCAGCAACAGAAACCGAAACTGCCCCTTGTTGAAGTAACATTTGGTAACGCTGGTTTTCAGCATCGGCATTTTCAACTTGAGCAGCTAGTCTAGTAATTGTGGCACTTTGGGTACTAATTTCCCCCTCCAACTGTGCTTGTAAACTACTAATGACAGCTTTTTGAGCGTTGATATCTCCAATTTTTGCACCTGCTTGGATTTGTGCAAGTTTAGCACGAGCAACTTTAACATTTTCTACAGATTGCTGAACTGCTGCTGCGGTTTTTTTATAACCTTCTAACCAAGCAAGAACTTGTCCCGCTTTAACTATTTGTCCTTCCTTAACTAAGATTTTTTCTGCACGCACACCACTCAAAGAACTAGGGGGAGATAACCTTGTCACCTCTCCTTGGGGTACGATTTTTCCTAATGCGATGACTGCAATTTTTGTAGGTGTAATTTTGATGGGTTCAGTGCTTTGTTTTTGAATATAGAATTGATACTTATAAATTCCATATGAAGATGAAACTATGCCACCCAGAACAATGGGAATTGCAATTAATAAGTGCCAAGGAAATAGAGGTTTATGTTTAAAGAATGGTCTGTCACTGTCCAATGTCATACTGTCATCCTAATGATGCTGCTTGAGATTCCCAAAAATCCAGATTTACCACCAGCAGCAATCAGTTATCAGTAATAAGTTAACAGTTATCAGTAACTTTTTCCTGTTCACTGATTACTATTCACTGATTAATGTTGATTCTGATAATTATTTTGCTGTATGTTGATTTTTCTTCAAGTTGTCTGACAACAATATAGGAATCCGGTTTGAATTTTGTTGGCGTAGCCTGTGCTTTCCACTTACAAAATTAGGTATTGTAGGGTTCGTTAGAACGGAGTTCGTAACGCACCAAATCCTTATAAATGGTGCGTTACGCTGTCGCTAACACACCCTACAGATCTCTTCAAAAATCAAATAGTAATCCTATATATAGGAATACTATTTCCTATAGTCAGAAACTTATACAAAGCTAAAATGTGAATGATGAGGGGATTGCAGATGAAGTTTTGATAAACTTGTCTTTCAAATATGGCAAATAAAGATCATTCTGTCAACATAGTTTTGAGATATTAAGTGTTTTTTGAGGAATCAGTGTGTAATCAAATATGTAGAGATAGCTATTTTGAAATGTTTGATACAAAATCTAATTTCACTAACATTATGTTCAATATTTGGCAGGAACAAATAGATATCAATAAAGTCTTTAAAGTTAACTATGTACTTTTTGAATATTTTTCGTATTCACGTTGATTATTCTGAAAATAAGTAAGACAAAAATCAATATCAAAACTAGTACAGGACGGCGGAAATAAACCTACCATCGCAACCAGACAAAAAGCTTATTTATGGGCTTTATTCCTTAGGTTCCTCTCCGCAGTCCCTACAACGGGGGGTACCCCCGCAACGCGTTGCTCTCTGCCTACTTACTTCTGACGAATTGTACTAGTTAAAAGTTATCAAAAGTTATCAGTGGACTAATTGAAACTCAACTTCATAACCTATGTCTAAAGTAGTTGCATTAGATATTGAACAAATCCGCATCGGTGAAAATCGTCGTCCCATCAAAGATGCAAAAGTCGCAGAATTAATCCAATCAATTCAGGCAAACGGTTTATTAAATCCAATAACTGTAGATCAAAAATTTAATTTAGTTGCTGGATTACACCGTTTGACAGCTTGTAAACTGTTGGGTTCTAAAGAAATTGAATGCAATGTAATTAATTGTAGCGATGCCGATGGGGCAAGACTTGCCGAAATTGATGAGAATTTTGTGCGGAGTGAACTAGAACCCCTTGAACGTTATGAGTTGTGGTTAGAACGCGATCGCATTTTAGAACGGATGGGGTTACGAGCGAAACCGGGAGACAACCAATATAGTCGCAGTGGTGGTGAATTTATTTCACCACCTCCCAAAACAACTTTGGAGTTAGCCCAGTCATTGGGTTACAGTGAACGCAGTTTTCAGCAGGGGAAGCAAATCGCTAAAGATATTCACCCAGAGGTGAAGCGGGAAATAGTGGGTTCATCCCTGGCTAAAAGTCGCACCATTCAACTCCAAATTGCCAGGGCAGCCGCAGCAGAACGGATGGCGGCGGAAATTGCCGAAAAAGCCCTGGAACTGGCAATACAGGCAGAAAATCACCAGGAAGCAGAAGAACAAGCACAGTTAGCAACCCAAGCTAGGGAAAGGCAAAAACAGATACAAATAGAGACTTTGCAAGGTGCTATTTCCCGGAAGGGAAGAAGGGGAGAGGGGAAGAGGGGGGGAGGGGAGGAAGAGGGGGAAGGGGAAGAATGGGTTTTGGGGAGACATTTGGTGTATTGCGGGGATACTGCCAGTGGGGATTTTATCAAGAAATTGCCCGGTCATGCCGCGTTAGCGATCGCTACTTTGACACAATCCCCATGGAGACACGATTATTTGGTGAAGGAAGCACGAATAGTTGCAGTGTTGCGTAGTGCAGGGAACATTTACGAATTTTTTAATTGTCAAAAAATGCCATTTCAATATGAATTTATAATTGATGATGTCTATGTGGGTATATTTTCCCAGCAATCGATTCCTAAACCCCAGGGGAAAATCAATATTGGGGGGGTGGAAGGAATAATTAGTTATTTGTTAGGTACTTATACTCAGCCTAACAACTATGTGATTGCTCCATTTATGGGAAATGGCGAAGTTCTGCTAGGATGCGATCGCATGTCCAGAATTTGCTTTACTGGTGACAAGAATCCCCAATTAGTTAAGGGGGGAATTGAAAGATACCAAAAGTTCGGGAATAAAAGGGAATAAATCTTAATTTTGGGGAATTAATAATTTGTGATTAGCTAACTACAATTATCTGTAATTTTCCCCAATCAAATATTTTAAAAACTCCCAAATAGTTCTATTAGAGATAATAAATTCGCTTATATAACAACCATAATTTAGATTTGTTGCACTCATAACCAAATAAAAGTTTAGTGAGTACATCTCGCTAGTAAAATTCACCAAATCATTATAATAGCTGTAAGATATTTCAATAATAGCCACTAAAAGTAGTTAGCTATACTTTTTTATTCGCACTAACATTTACATTAGTAATACTCACTTCTTAGAAAATTCACAAACACTTTGTTTAACTCTCATCAACACCAAATAGTTAACAGTTATCAGTTAACAATAATTTAATAGCGATGAAATTGAAATAATTCAGGACATAAAACTTAGCTATCCTACGCTGATGTTATGCAAACTAACTATAATTGCTAATCCTGAATTTTGACTTTTGCCCTATACATAATTAATCTTACAAATAACGCGAAATATAAAAACTTCTAAAACAATTTCGCGTAAATCCTAAAGCTGAAAAATAGGTGATTTTTCAGTTTTTCCTTGAAAGGGAATACAAGAGGAGTATTCTCGTCGCAATTTTCCAGCATATTCTTACCATCTTGAACCCTACAAATAGCTATGTCATTTATCAAGATACAGAACATTATCATTAACACCAGTTATATTGCGGCAATTAAACTAGACAATATAACCAGTTCTGGAGAAAATAGTGTTTCTGTTTTAATAGCTACCCCAAGGTTTCCTCTATTTCAGCTAGAATCAACTTCCCAAAACCTTTATCATCAGGAATGGGTTGAATTTACCGGACAAGCAGCACAAGCGTTAGAAAACTACTTTACTAGCTTCAACAATGTGATTGACTTGTTACCAGCACATCAACAATCAACTACTATTTAACTTTCCGAATCCTCACCAAAGTTATTTAAGTTAGTTGCCCAATCAAGAATCAGTTAAATCCTCTACTAATATTCTTGATTATCTTTGCGTATAGAATCACAAGAAGAGATATCCTGTAGGTTAAGTTAAAGCTTTACATTAGCTTGCTACTTCATTTTGAAGTGCCCAACATTCTCATCCCATTAATGTTGGTTAATGTTGGGTTGCTTTACCCTCGGTTTGTAAGCTACAACACACCCAAGCTACTTTCTCTTCCAACTTCTGTAATTCAGATTTAAAAATCTTCACTTTGGGGGATCTCTGTAGATTTAGGTAAATCCCAAATCTATATTGAATCACTATATTTTCAGTAGGTACAAGTCTCTAGGATTACTGCTAC
The DNA here is from genome assembly GCF_000317435.1 of Calothrix sp. PCC 6303. NCBI lineage: Bacteria > Bacillati > Cyanobacteriota > Cyanophyceae > Nostocales > Calotrichaceae > Calothrix > Calothrix sp. PCC 6303. Next base: position 2,039,929 of record NC_019751.1, on the reverse strand, counting down.
CAAAAATCAATTTGCAGTAAGTAGTTATCACCTATCTACAAATTAAACCGCCAAATAAAACCCTAGAAAATTGCCTATGTCTGCTTCTTGGTTGAATAATGCCTTAGCGCAGTTAGAAGAACATATCAACAATTGTGAACAGGCAGTAATTAAACATATTGAGGAGAAAAAACGGATGTCAGATAAATCGGTACCAGTCAATCCCATGAATACGAAATTACAACACAATCCCATTGCCATAGTAGGGATGGCTAGTTTGTTACCCCAATCTCGGAATATGCGGGAATATTGGGAAAATATTATTAAAAAGATTGACTGTATTACTGACATCCCCGATTCTCATTGGAATGTTGATGAATATTACGATCCTAATCCCAGAACACCCGAAGATAAAACCTACTGTAAACGGGGTGGTTTTATTCCCTACGTTGATTTTAATCCGATGGAATTTGGACTACCACCAAATATTTTAGAAGTTACAGATGTCTCCCAACTTCTGAGTTTGGTAGTTGCTAAAGAAGCAATGGAAGATGCAGGTTACGGACAAAATAATGAATTTAATCGGGAGAAAGTTGGTGTAGTTTTGGGTGTGGCATCAGGTAAGCCTTAAGCTAGTTTTACCATGCGATCGCTTTACTCGTCGTTTCAATCCCTGATAGGGATTTTAGTTTATAGGAACAGTACCTTCAGCCCAGAAAATTTCATCGAATAAAGGTTTCAATCCCTGATAGGGATTTTAGTTTATAGGAACGGAACAGAGGACGCAGCGGGTCTATAGCTGCATACCTCGGTTTCAATCCCTGATAGGGATTTTAGTTTATAGGAACCTGCTATTGGTGGAGGATGTGATCAAGATATTAGGTTTCAATCCCTGATAGGGATTTTAGTTTATAGGAACTCCACGTTGACTTTTCGCAGGGGAACAGTAACTGCGGTTTCAATCCCTGATAGGGATTTTAGTTTATAGGAACAATGCACTTAGTAATCCGTCGAAGCTGCCTTCGTCCGTTTCAATCCCTGATAGGGATTTTAGTTTATAGGAACAACTATTTGATTTTTCTTGAAGTTGTACAAAGCTTGGTTTCAATCCCTGATAGGGATTTTAGTTTATAGGAACGTGAAGATCCTACTTTGAGATTTGGCGCGATCGCATATGTTTCAATCCCTGATAGGGATTTTAGTTTATAGGAACTAAGTCCTGTAACGGCTTGACCTAAAAAGGTTTTAGGTTTCAATCCCTGATAGGGATTTTAGTTTATAGGAACTGACCTGGCGCGCAGCGCCAGGTAGCGACCAGAGGTTTCAATCCCTGATAGGGATTTTAGTTTATAGGAACAAAAAGCCGCATTTACAAAAGTTATTGAGGACGCGTTTCAATCCCTGATAGGGATTTTAGTTTATAGGAACACCCAACAACAAAACAGGATGATTGGGGATTTAGTTGGTTTCAATCCCTGATAGGGATTTTAGTTTATAGGAACAGTTCGTCGCTCAATTCTTCGGTCACATTCGCTAAGTTTCAATCCCTGATAGGGATTTTAGTTTATAGGAACTTTAAAATTTCCGACTCGTTGGTAGTTCCTACTAGGTTTCAATCCCTGATAGGGATTTTAGTTTATAGGAACAATATATGCTGATAGCAACCGATTTAAGGTTTGAGTTTCAATCCCTGATAGGGATTTTAGTTTATAGGAACGTGATTTTGCTTCTGCTAATTCTAGCGCCTGCTTTAAAATGTTTCAATCCCTGATAGGGATTTTAGTTTATAGGAACAAAAGGAAATTATGATGATGATTGAGCGTATATCTGTTTCAATCCCTGATAGGGATTTTAGTTTATAGGAACCGCTTTGAGATACAACCCTTACTGTATTTAGTTTTCAAGGTACAAAAGTGAGAACCTCATTTAAAATAACGTTTCAGCCACTAACCTGTCAACTATCGCAGCACATAAAACTGCAAAAAGCCTACAGAGCAATACTTTCAGCAACCGTGCGAACCGATTAAGAAATAGAAAACCCTCAAACGCATATAGCGCAAGTAATACAAGGCGAAAAAAGGCTCACCATTTTTCTACACCCCCAGGTTCGCACAACAAACTAGAATCAAATAAAAAACATTGTATCATTCCTGGGCATTTCACCACCAATACGCTCCACCTTACCTTTACAGCAAGCACAAAGGAAATAAAACCGCACGCTATCTTCTTGAGGCTTGATGAGCTTGGAGAGACGCGATCGCAATTTAGCATACTGGGTATCAGTCAAATCGCACTCAAAGAGAGAATATTGCATCCACTGTCCGTAGGATTTGAGAGTATTGTGAATTTTGGTACGACGCTTATCTTCGGGAATGTCGTAAGAAACAACAACAAACATAGTTAAAAACTGATAATTAAATTACTTCATGATTAATGGGGGATATTTATCTATTTCTCCCATCAAATATTTACCCAATAAACGTGCTTGAACTTCAAAACTTTCTTGATATGTTTTTTGAATTCCTAAAACAGGATGTTTGAACTTTGCCTGTTTTTTCTCCTGGTATAACTTCAAAAAAGTATGTAAACCTTCCTTCGTAAGTGAAACTGCATTGCTAACAGGTTCGGTAATAAAATCAGATGGCTTTAATATTTTCTTGTTAATCGAATTGATAACTACCGCATCAACAATTAAAGGACGAAACTCTTCCATCAAATCTAAAGCCAAAGAAGGTCTTCCGTATCGTTCGACATGTAAATATCCTAGATATGGGTCAAAACCAACAATATTTAATGCACTTTGAATATCATGACGTAATAGGGAATATCCTAAGCTTAAAAGTGAATTTACAGGGTCTACTGGTGGACGGCGATTGCGATTTTTAAAGCTGAAATTATCGACTCGAATGAATTTATCAAAGCAACCAAAATAAACCGCACTACCAGCACCTTCGTAACCTCGAATCGAATCAATATTATTAACTTTTTCCAAAGATTCAATCGATTGCTTTAATTGAATTAAACTTTGACTCAAGTCATGTTCAAGATAACTACGTTGTAATCTTAACAACGCATAGCGATAGTTTTTTAATTTTCCCCTGACAAATGCCTTAGTAACATGAATCGCTTGGGATGAATCTCCTGCCGCTTTCCACTGAGCATTTCGCAAAAATATATTCTTACTCATTTCTGGCTCCAAACGGGCAATATATTTACCATTAATAGTCAGAAAAGTTAGAGGGATTTTATTTTGAATTAATTCCATGATTGCCATTGGAGAAATACTCGCTCTTCCCATAACAACTAAACCATCAATTTTAATCAAAGGTACATCTAAAATTGTCTTTTTCTCAATTCTTACATGCAATCTCTCATCAACTTTACCGATAAAAGCATCATCCTGTGTAACGTAAACAGTACCCATCTTATTTTACTTTGTGCTAGAAAAACTATATTATTTATCTGACAAACTGTACTTTTAGAGTTAGGAGAGCAACTTACTCCTTGCTGTTTCTAGGGTACAAAATACCCGCACTAGTCTTCACAATATTTACCAACTTTTTCTGTGGCTTTTGGTAAACATTGTTCATATAAGCTACAACCCTTACACCTATTGCTGTATATGGCTTGTGGCATTGCCCCAGTTACTAATAGCCTAGTAACATCAGTAATTGTATTAATAGTTTGACGACGCAATTCTGGGTTAATTTCGATTAATTGACGTTGATGAGTTTGAGCATAATAAACATATCCAGTTTGGATATGTTTACCTGTCATTTCTTCCAAACATAAAGCCTGAGCGCAAACCTGTAACTCATCATTGTCCCATTCACCCTTTTTTCCTCGTTTATATTCCACTGGCAACCATCCACTATTCTCCAATTCAATTAAATCCGATTTTCCTATAAGTTTATATTGCTCTGATTTCAACCAAATCGCCCGAACTTGCCAAATTTCGTCCCGATTTCCTTCACCAACAGTATGAACGCGATCGTGCAAACTCGTTCCTTCAATTGTGTATTGATTATCTGTAAATTCCCCAGCACAATGTATTCGCCAACAACGATGCGGACAATAGGTATATTGATTCAATGCCGCAATCGGGATATATTCTTCATTTTTCATTTTTTGAACTATTTTTTATAAAATACGTGATGTATGGCGTTTCTAGATTCTCCTCACCATCCCCATACCCATTGTCGTTTTACGTCCAATCCCTGCATATATAGCAAAGTCAGCTAATGTATTTAATTGTTTAATTTCAATTGGTTCTATATCTCCCATAATCCGGTAGGAAATTTCACCAATACACCCGATAAACTTGCTGCGAGAATCACTGACAATATCGGTTTTAATATTAAAAAAGTTTGGGAAAATTGTATCCAGTTTAGATTCTAAAAATTCTAATCCAGCATATTTATTCCAACTCCGAAGTAAACTATTAAAGACACTTTCACGAGTTGGTAAACAGGAATCATAACTACCCTGACGGAAACAAACTGGTGTTGAAAATAGAAAGTTTAAAATGCGATCGCTCTCGCTTGCTTGTTCATAAAGTTGATGATAACTGCAAGCATTTGCCCAAGGTTGAGTTTGTCTAAGTGTGGCTAAAATACTGGTAATAAATAAATCTGCACTTCCTAAGAGCCAGGGTTGTTTGGGATTTATATCCAACCACAAGGGTGTTAGTTTACTGAATAAAGTATCATCTAGAAGCGAAATTCTCCACCAACAGGGAGTACCCGGAGGAATCGGTTCGTTTTGGTTTACTTGTAATAAATTACTGCGCGGTGTTTTTTTTGGATAGTTATGATGAATGCGATCGCTTACTTGCAATGGAGAAAGGGTAAAAGCCTTATCTGCGGTAGAATCATGTAGCTTGTCCCCTAAACTGCGATCAACCGAACTAATAAGACTGAGGAATAAAGCATGGTAATGTCTCCCCGTCAGGTAATTGGGGTAGATAGTTGACTGTGGGAGGATATTTAGAATTAAACTGTAGGGCATAGACTTTAACAAATTAGGTAAAAACCTGGAAAAAGCTAAAAATTAGGAAAAAACTTCTGAAAATTGATGATCGTAATCATGCGATCGCACTAACTGAGAAATTAAAAGCCAGCTTAGGAGCGTGGATTAAATAAAGTACAAAAGTAGGGTGTGTAAGCGGAGCGTAACGCACCATTTCATTGTCTAGCAAAATTGCATGTTATTAAATTCCCGTTCCTTACCAATGAAAGTACTACGCAATCACAGGTTAAATTTATTATGTCATCGAGGAATAAAAACTGGGATGCACCCGAATTAAAAGAATATCAACGTCAGTGTACTCGCAAGTTATTTTTACAAGAGAAAAGGTAGTTTTGCAAACGAATTTCTAGCAATTCAATCTGTAAAATCGAAGAAGCGTAGTTCTAGTTTTGTAAAATAGGGACGCAACTTATTGCGTCCTCAATTTAATTGAGAAACTTAATTCCGAAAACGGTACGAAATATTCACGGGTAATCTCACATCTTTGACATTTTCAAAATAGTAATATTGTCCACGCATTTGCACATTTTGAATTAAACTAACTGGTGGCATATTTATCACATCATAACTAATTACTTGATTAGTAAACATCACATCCAGCGGGTTTAATGGGTGAGTACAGATAAATAAATCAGTTTTAGTTTTTGGTTCTGGTAATTTTTCCACAGTAACCTCAGCTTTACTCATCCATTTACCCAAGCGAATCCATTTTGGTAGCTTTAATTCATTTTGAGAAATTATCAAAAACTCAAATACACTTTCCGGTGCAATTTCCTTTGCTCTACCAAAGCTGGGAATATTCTTTTGGGTTTTTTCCATCTCCACATGGTAGTTATTATTCGCATATTTCCATGTGTTGAGTATGGATGTATGGCTAATAGAACAAGCTGGAGTTACATAAATACCCTGTTTATTTAACGGGGTTAAATGTTCCTCATATTTTGGTACTTGTTCAGGACAAAAATAGCGATAGGAATGTTCTTCAGAGACAGTGGTTGCATATTTTTCGCTATCTACTAATCCGAGTGCATAACAGAGCGCGTAATTATGAATGATTGGCTCAGTTTCGTAGAGTCTACCAATTTCGCGGGTTGCGTAATAAACACTATCGTGTAATTCAATTTGACAACGGTAAATTATCGTCATGGCTATTACTTAGCTGCTGCTTTATCTTTATCCTTTTCTTTGTCTTTGCCTTTAATGTGAACTTTTGCATAAGCTTTCGCTTCATCATCAGCTTTTTTCAGCATTTTTTTCAGTTCTTCCTCGTTTGCAGTAATTGCTTTTACTTCTTTCAACAATGCTGCAAATTTATCACCGAGAAAATCTTCATGCACGATAAACTCATCCTCCATTAATGTTGATATTGAAACTTTCGCAGATACAAACACCTCATCTTCATTTAATGGATCGGGAGAATTTAGGGTATTATTACTTTTCATCTGGTCATAAATTGCTTGAGTCCAACGTAAATTGCTAACTATTTCACCATCGGCAAATATTACCCCAATTAATTCATTTCTTACCCTTCCCGTGCGGGTAGTTTGCGCTCCATAATGACGAGTTCTGAGGATGTTATTAAACACATACAAGAAACTTGCTTCTGTTGGGTCTTTTAATGTGACAATACTGGGGAAAAATACTTGGGGTTTAATATGGTCTTGTTGATTAATTCTACTAGTTACTTCACCCACTTTAGAACCATTTTCACCCTTAGATGCCATCGTGCCATTTTCAAAAGGTGCATTTAAAGTAAATGTTTCGTGGGATTCATCAAAGGATTTAATCGAAAATGCCGTATCAACAACAACTTTTGATTTTTCAGAACCAGAATCACCGATTGCAAATCCGTAAATAATGCAATCGGGGTTATTCATCGCAAATTTGACATTATATTCACATTCCTCAGCAGTCATTAAGCCATAATTACGTAATAATTCCCTCCCCACTAAACGTTCTGGTGTAGATTGCTTACGTTTGAACATAGAAAGTCTACTAATGGTAGTTTTATCTACGATTCCCGCTCTTACTCTTGCTTTATTTAGTTCGCTATCTGTTTGAAATAATGGATAGGATTCAGTAACCCTAACTGTTAAAAAATGTACGTATTTACCCATTGGTTTGTAGGGAATTTCGGAATGAAAAAATTTCGCATCGACAGTTTTCAAAAATGACATGATTTATCTCCTGAGATAATTGATAAAAAACTTATTCAGCGTAGGTTGCTTGTAGCGAAGCGGAACCCAACATTTTTTAGGTGCTAATTAGAGAATACAAGCTAACTCTAATTTCAATCTTCATTTTTATCATTTTCCTCCTCTTTAACATCTTTATTCGCATTTTCTTTATCATCTTCTAAGCGATATAAAAACTCACAAGTATCTTTAATTAAGTTCAATTGCCTACCAGCTAAACGAGCGCGATCGCTTGAAAATGAGTTTTCAAAAACATCCATCACAAAATACCTCGCAAAGTCCAAAACTGCCTGTCTTTCTTCTTCCCGTTTGCTCATTACCCAGCGTCCATCCGCAGTATTTGCATGAACTCTATCCATTAATTTAAATACTTCTGCTGCAACTGCTGCGACTAATGTTTCTCCAGAAAAAACGCTAACTTCAGCTTTGAGAATTGTTTCTGCGGCAATATCAATTGGTTTTAATACCGCGTTTGATTTGGGATTATAGCGTTTGTTTGCACGGTAAAATTTACGATATAAATCAGTTAATTTTTTCGGATGATTTAATTGTGATTCTGGCATTAATTTCCATTCCTTTGATTCAAAATCATATTGTGCATAGGGGTCAAAACAAGGATAAAATTTATGGGCATAAAGCCTAATTTTTTCAATGCGTGCTGTTTCCACTCCTTGACTTCTTACCCAACGATTGAGATAAGCAAATACATAAAGTGGAGTCGTTTCAAAATCCTTTGCCAGTTCTGTAAATCTACCCCAGTTCGCATCATAACCAGACTTTCCACTTTTAGCATTAACATCTATATGAATTGCGTAAGCTGCGGTAAGTACGTTGAGTGGTGCAGGATAAGATTTATTATTTTCTGTCCATCCTTCGAGGATATAATCAAGTCGAAATCTATCCCTTCCTACCAAAGTTCGGAAAGCATGAGGTGCGCTATCCAGAAATACGCTTTCTTCAAATTCTGCACCGTCATTAAATGGGGGAATTGGTGATTCTGAAACCACTGTTTTCACGTCTAAAATCATCGGAAAAGCAAATGCTAACCAAGTTGGCATTACCCAAGATTCGGTGTCGCTGCTATCCCTTCCTGGTGGCATTGCCATAAAGTAAAATGTCAAAGGTTGGTCATCTGGATAGGAAAGTTTAAAGGTTCTATCTTTGTCTGAATCTAAGTTTTCATCAATTAGGAAAGCATCAACATTTTGATATGTATCTTTATCAAAATTAGCTTGTAAATCTTTACTAATAAAGTGATTACGAATCCTGGTATCGAATCGAGTTTGAGAAATTCCAGTGTAAGCTTTTTGCAAAAATTTATTAGTTTCCGGGGTGAAGTAATAAGTAGGGTAAAAATAGAGATAGCGGTATTTACCATCTTCAAATCGTTTACCAACAGCTTGAGTTTGATTCATCAATATTTGCCGTAGCATCATTTCTAATCCCGCAATACTAGAAATATTACGTTTGGCATTAGAACCATTCAACATCTGTTTATTTGTATACACCTGGGGAGTAAACAAAACAGCAGATTCCATTTGTTCTGTGACAGTATAAGCAGAATGGGAAATGGAACAAATTAACTGTCTTCCCCGTCCCGATTTTTTGGCAGCATTGTAATTAGCAAGTTCGTTCAAGAAATTATCAGGTGTTTGTGTTTCCTGATTTCCTGGTAACATTACAACTTGTTTTACCCAGAGTCGTAAATCATTCCAACCATCGGGTAGTTCGTATTGAGAAATAATTGGGGAAATTAAGTTATTAATATACTCAATAACTTGCTGACAGCTTTCTCTCACATTCTCAATACCGGGATGTTTTTCCAGAAATTTAGCTGCAAGATAATACCATTCGTAGGGAACTCCCCCAGTATTACCCTTTAATTTATTTTCCTTGAGACTTTCATTAATGCGTTGAATCTCTCGGATTTGAGGTAAATATTCTGCTAATTCCCAAAATTCTGCCACTTTGTAAGTTAAATCTAACTGTGTTAATTTGGGTAGATTTTTATCTTTTTTACAAGCTACTTCAATCCTATTTGCACTCTCATCCCAAATTTTTCGACAGATTAAATCTCCGAATTCTGCTATTTGGTCGATACGAATGTCATCAGTAAATTTGAAGTCGTAATCTACAGATAATACTTTTTGTTGCTGAAACTTAACTAGATTATCGCTACGACTTTTAGCAACCGAATCTTTGTTAGGATTTAATATCCTTAATGTAGCATCTAAAGCTACTTTCATCAAGCCAATTTCATCGAAAAATAAATTATAATACTCGGCATATTTCATCCCTTTCCCATCACGTCCAAATCCTGTTTGTCTAAGTTTTAATTGCCCAGAACAAAGTGATTTGATATTTTCAATAACTTGATTAGGTACATCATCTAATGAAATTTCTGGAGCATCTCTTCTGGCAAGGTAAATCACTCCTGTTGGTAGATATAATAGAGGTTCATAATAGATATTTTCATCTGTATTGAGTTTAGTATGTACCTGAATTAACGCATTATTTACCACATTTGTTAACACACCTCGGTTTTCTGAAATGCGGTGATAGGTAAATTTTAATTTCCCATCACTCAAACTGTGAATAATCTCATTCAGTCTAGGATTTTCCGCATCTTGAGGATGTTTAATAATGGAAGCAAGAGAATCTGCAAGACAAGTTAAATCTGATAAACTGCGAAGTGTTCTATCTTTAAGAAGGGGATTTAAGCCAAATTCCGAAAAGTTCCAGTTAGTATCCCAGCGTCGTTGTGCATTATAAGCCATACACAACAAATCATCAATATACTCTTTATAAGCTTCGGTATTTTCGGAATCGATAAATTTATCTAGTCCTAATTGTCTTACCTTTTCATCAATAATTTGCCGATGTTCTTCGAGTGGTAATTTGCGACAATCATTAGGAACATCAGGAAATTTTTCAAAATCATGGAGAATAAATCCAGCAATTACCAATCTCCTTTCCCGTTCCCTAACAACTCTTTGTACAGTAGTATCGAGTTTATGCAAACGTCTCTCAATTAAATTTGCAGGAAATAATCCATTAAGTAAATGAGTATTTAAAGATTGATCAGCAGCATTATCCCGTCTAACTTTAGCTTTACCTTCTGCTTCTCGTTTTTCGTCGATTTCATCAAAGAATTTACCACCTTTAGCTGTAACTCCAATAGCAATACTCAGCAAATTAGGTAATACATATTCGCCAAAATCTGCCATTACTTGGTCATCAGGGTTTTGTGCTTTAATCGCTTCCCGTAATAACTTAAGAGTTAGTAATTCACTTTTGGTTTCTATAGTTCTGTCAGAATCACCATCAAATCCAAAATCACCCTCTAACCAGTTATCATCTGCTTCATCTGTAATTTCTGAGTTTAAATCTAATCCACTTTCAAATAATGAAAGCTGTTTAGATTCCTCAGATTTTTTTGTTTTTTTAGCCATTGACAACCTCTAAATTATTAATTATTACTCTATTCCCTGTAACAGTTTTGCTACTTGTTCTGGTTCGGGAAGTTGATTTATAAGCTCTTGTGGAACAGTTGAAACTATTTGATAAGTTGCCACACCAATTGGCTTATTTGATTCTCGTAATGCGTACTCAACAATCGTTTTATTTTTAGATTTGCAAAGAATAATCCCAATCGATGGATTTTCGTCAGGTTGTCTTACCTTGTCATCCAATGCGGCCAAATAAAACTGCATTTTGCCAATATATTCAGGTAAAAACTTACCAATTTTTAACTCGACTGCAATTAAGCATTTGAGAATTCGATGGTATAACAAAATATCTATGAAATATTCCTCATCATCAATTTCTAGTCGATATTGACTGCCAATAAAGGCAAACATTCCACCCATTTCTTTCAAAAATGGTTCAACCCTGGTCAAAATTGCTTGCTCTAACTGTCTTTCGCTATGTTCGTCCGCTAATTCTAAAAAATCAAATGTATATTCATCTTTGACTGCTAATTTTGCTTGGTTGCGAATTTCTTCCGAAACAGTTTGGTTAAAATTCGTTTGATTGAGTAGAGTTTTTTCGTATGTTTGATTTTCAATTTGATGGATTAAAACATTTTTAGTCCAGCCAAATTTACGAGTCATTCTGATATAGAATTCTCTTTCTAAATCATCTTTACACTTCTCTAAGATGACTAAGTTATGAGTCCAGCCAATTTCTCGCACCATTGGTGCGAGTTTTTCATTGTTAGCAAAAGTGTCATAAAATAAGCGCATTCTCCAAAGGTTAGCGGTAGAAAATCCACTAATTCCTGGAAATTCATTTTGTAAGTCTTTTGCTAGTTGCTCAACAACCGATTTACCCCAAGTTGCACCTTCTTGACGGGTAACAATCATTTTGCCGATATCCCAGTAAAGTGCAATCAATTCTTTATTGACTGCTTTAAGTGCTTCATATTGTGCAGAACGAATACGTTGTTTTACTTCTACTAATAAATTTATGTATTCTTCTGAAGTGGGTTTATTCATACTGGAAACTTGTTATTATTAGCTACTTTCCGTATCAAGAGAAATAAGATAAGCATTTATTTGTTGTACGTACAAAGGATATTGTTGTAAAGCAAATTTGATAGCTTGATAAACCTGGTTAGGGTCTATGTCATCATATTCATGAACTAAGCGATTCCTTAAACTTCCTGATGGTGCAAGTTGCTTTGCTAATTCCGAAGTAATAACCTCATACTTACCAAGTTCGATAAATGCTTCAAAGTTAGTAGCTGAATTTCCAGGATTCAATCTTGATAAAATATGGTCATTAATATCTATCGCGGCTTGAATCATCAATTGTAAAAGTCTTTCGACAATTAACTGTTGCCTAAATTCCGCTAAAAACTCATTTATATTTATAGACCTAAACTCCTCTAAAGTATTTTTATACTTTGTGATTAATCTCAATCTAGCTAACACAATTTCTGGGTCTATCTTACTCATATTGACCACTGCTTAAGTTGCATTTCAATAAGTTGATGTTGTTCTTTTCTGAATTTCTTTAATTCTGATTCAGGTCTTAATGACGTGAGGCGAAAATATTCAAATCCTGATGATTCTTTTTCAAAAATTAAAATGCCATCACGCGCTACAAAATGAGCAATTAACCACGAACAATGATTGAGTTCTACAATATCAATTTTGTCAGGATTAATATTTAATATTTCTCCGATAAACATTGATAGTCCAAATGCACCCCAAGCATTATCTTTTGTATAAATCTCTTGTTGTGCTTTATCTATAAGAACAGCAAAATCCCAATCACTATTTACGTGGGTTTCCCCTGTTGCTCTCGAACCAAATAAAACTAACATTTTGAGATAAGGAATTTTCTCAGGAATTTGTTGAGCAAGTTGTTTGAGTTTTTCTATTGTTGGTGTGTTCATTGTTATGTTGTGTGTGAAGAGTTATCGAGATACTGTATAAACTAAACAAGCTTGTATATCTTCTCGTTCCAACCAGGGATATGCTTAAAGTAAGGTTTCTGTTGTGTCTCCTGCTGCTAACATTCTTAAAATATGCTCAACTGCAAGACGACGAAGCTTGCGCGACGAAGTCGTTCGCGGATTATTGGTTTACCTCCAAATATTTTGGGGTTGACTGTGATTCGTTCTAAGAGTTTTTGTTCGTTCATTGTTGATCTTTGTTTAATCAGGTGGACAATAAAAATCTACAAGGTTCTGTAATTCTTCATTTTGGTCAACGAGGTGTCTAAGATAAGGAATCTCATTGTAAATATTTTCCAAATTATCAAGTTTTTGTAATATTTCTTCATTTTGTGACTCTAGGGTATCGATACGATGCTTAAAACCGCAGTTTTCAGTAACTAATCGAAGAATTAAAGCTTGGTTAATTTGCTCAAGATCAGCATTCATCAATAGATTGAGCAAGTGGGGGTCAGCATTATGACTAAGCATGAAGACACCTCGAATGATTAAGGCTATTATATTGGATAACTCGTAACCATTATAGATTTTGTCTCAATATTTTGCTATCCTTTTTAGTGGGGAGAGAAAAGCTTAGTCAAACCTTAATCCCTATCAGGGATTGAAACACGAGCTATCCTTATAATGATTGGCTTCTCCCTTGCTTGCATAAAACACAAGTCTCTAATCCCTATTAGGGATTGAAACCCTAAATTATCCATGATTCATCCCCCTTACTCTTAAAGGTGTACGCTAACGTATCTAATAACAACGCAGATTGACCAAACGCGATCGCATACGGTGCAGAACTATCATGTAAACTAAGCTCATCGCAGATTGGGTACAGTTGAAAGTGCATCGGTAAACGTAAGCGATTTCTCACCTCTGCAATGGGACGACGCAACACATAACAAACTAAAGCTTGTTTTTTCAAGCGTTTGTTAATCTCCCTGACATAATTATTATCAGGTTGCCAAACTTCAATCCCCGTCAGTACTTGCACTTTCCAAGCATCAGCTACTGGTTGCAAGTCTCCGGGATATACAAATTTCCAATTCAACCTTTCCTCACGGTAGCTACGCAACTTCATAAACCCCAAACAATACTCATACTTACCTTTGGGAATGGGTTGTCCAGTGACTTGTGCGGTTTCCTTCAATGTCCGCATAAATCCCGTTTCCGTCCACATTTCGATTTCTAAATTCCCCAATATTCCCGGTAAATCGTAGGTTTTAAACCTGTCTGCTGGGTTTTCTTCCGTCAAATCGTACAAACCACATTGCAGGGAACTCGCACCACGGAAACTAGAAGCATCTTCAGCGATGGGATTACCAGATTTCCCAGAAGCATTTTTCCAATCTTTTGCCCAACCAGAAACACGTCCAGCGATCGATTTTAAACTAGTATTAAATACACTTTCGCAAGCTTTTTGGAATTTTTCACGACTTTGAGCGTATGGTTGTTGAATAGTGCGATCGCTCAATTTGTGAAACAGGTAAAATGACTGTACTGCACCCCAACGTTTGTAGTAACCACGAAAATCATTGATTTGCCGATATTTGTCTTTGATTGTGGCGTTTAAAAATGCGCGATTGTAATTTTCAGTATTTTTTAAAGGTGGATTATCTCCTAAAAATAACCGTTCAACTAGAAAATTTGGAACTAGTGCGTAAGCGGTATATTTCTCAAATTTAATATCCTCACCGTCTTTATTATAACCATCATGTCTTCCCAATCTTCCCAAACGCTGAATAAAATTACCTGCATCGGAAGACTCAAATATTAATAGGTTGATTTTAAAATCGACACCAACGTCAATTGTACTTGTGCCAAAAACTAAGTCAGCTAAAAGTGATTTTTCTTTGGTGATTTTTCCCGATAAACCAGTATTTTCACCAACTATTAAACCATGTGTTTGAAAAATTTCCTGAAAAAAGGACACAAGTCGCTTAACTGCGGCAATGGAATTGAGAATAATTGCACCTTTACTACCTGGGTTGTTTTGAAAATACTCTAAAATCAGATTACTGTTTTCTTTTATCCAAGTTTCTGAAGCTTTAAATGATGGCTCTAAAGAGATAAAATTCAGGTTGATAGAGCGTGATACTTGTCGCCAATTTTGAAGCTGTAATTCCTGCTCTTGCTCTAAGTTGTCAGGAAACTGATATTTTTGATTATCGAGTGGATTAATTTCTTGGCAGCGAAAACCTGCTAACTTTAACTTATCAATAAAATCTTTATCTGGTGTTGCAGAGAGAAATAGAAACTTTTTGTGACGATTCGTGCAATTCATTAACAACATTGTGTTAATGACACCTGCAATTTGTGGTGCTGCAAAAATATGAAATTCATCAAAAATGAATAAATTAAAATCTTTGTCAATACGTCCCCATAATTTATCAGGACTATCTCCGGGAATTAAATAAGCTCCACGATGTAAGTAATGTAAAATATCAGGATTGGTAAGTATAACTTCTCGTTGATTTGTCAGAGTGGAAATCGCGGCACTTTTTTTTAACCCTTCATTCTCGGCATAAATTTCTAATTCTGCACTGCTCAACCTTGCCACACGGGGATTATTCGCAGGTTTAAAAGTATCAATATACCCTTTTATTTGTATTTCTTGGTCGCGGGCAAGTTCATTTGTTGGGTATAATCCAATGGCAGAAAATTCTCCTTGCAGCACTTCCAAATATGCTGCCAAACTTTTACCATCCCCTGTCATTGCAGTATTTATAATAACGTCAATATTTGGGTTACGTAATGCTTTTAAAGTTTCTGCTTGATGCCAAGAAAGTCTCCAATTCTTGGGTAAAGTGACATCTTGTAATTCTGACTCTACTGGTGATGAATATACTGATTTTAAATTAACTTGGTAGATACTTTCATTAATCATATATCTTACTCAATTGCTTGATATTCCTGAATATTGCCACGTTGAATAATCCATAACTTTCCTGTAACTTCTGCTGACTCTAATCCTTGAATTAATATCTCTATTGCTTGCTGGCAATCAGCAAAAGTATATCGAGAAGGCAAACGAATAATGACAATTCCTGCGTAATTTGAGGGATTATATTTAACCCGATTACCAAAACCTCTATCACAAGTAACTAAGCACCTTTCTTCACGACGACAGACTTCAATCACTTCCTCATCTGGTGCTGACATCAAACCTTTTTCCGGTACAGTTGCAACATCATGTCCAGCTAAACGCAACAAGGTAATAACACGAGCATCAATATTTTCATCTAACTTTAAATTCACGCAGTTGCTTCCTTTTTTTTAGTTAAAGGAATCTCCACAAAAGCACCCCGTGACATCTCTGCACCATAGGCAATACAAGCTAAAATATCCTCTCTTTCAATGCTGGGGTAAGCTTCAAGAATCCCCTCAATTGTTTCTCCCCCTGCTAAATAATCCAAAATCATTGATACCCAAATTCGATGTCCCTTAATACAAGGTTTACCAAAGCAAATGTTGGGGTCGATGGAAATTCGAGCAAGTAAATTCTCGCTAGTCATAACCTTTAACCTGTCATTATTTTCTCTAATTTATCTTGATTTTTGAGTTTTGACTTGGCAAATGCAAAGTTTGATAGTGGCTTAGATTGGTTATTTAACTTGTATACAGTTACAATAACTCTATATAACCAAATATGTCAATAATGTAATTACATTTTTGCAAATGTCTAGGAAAAAAGAAACAATTACACTGTCAATACCCGATGGAAGCAAAGAACAACTGGAAGAAATTGCCCGTCGTTTAGGTATATTCTGGGGAAAGTCGCCTAGTATATCAGGGTTATTGGTGGCGATCGCACAACAGCAGTATGAGGTCGGTGAACCTTTCCGCTTTAACCCATCCCAAGTTACAGCACTCCAACAAGCGATCGCATTACTCAAGGATTCAGGATTTATCGAACAGGCTCAAATTACTTCCAGTTTGTTATTAGAGCGGGGAAATCTTGAAGCTCCCATGCGTCAATTGCTGTTGCAGCAGGTTAGTCAACCCACGGAAGCGTGGAGAATTCTCATCGATCAACTGCGCCAAAATCAACAACCATTCCACCTGCTTTACGGGAATGCTCAAGGAGAGGATTTATCCTATACAGTACGTTATGCGGAAATTTCTTTTGAAGAGAAACGCTTTTACTTAGATATTTGGTGTGACGAGACTGAAGACATCAAAGATACTGATTTTCCAGAACTCATCCACAATCGCTGTTTGCGTCTAGATCGAGTTAAGGGTGTTGTGCCAGTGAACGGACAATGGCGACAGGAAGGTTTAGATTACCTAAAAGTGTACTTACACTTTTTTAGAGGAATGATCAAAGGCTACGAAACTAAAGCAAATGATATTAGCAACGAAGTTATAGGAGATGTGCGTCAAGTTGAGCGAAAGGTATCGAATCCGTTTTGGTTGATTCGGGAAATATTAAAGTATGGGGAAGATTGTGTAATTGTATCGCCAGATAATTTGCGCGATCGCATGAAGCAAAAATTATCAATTCTTTGCACACTATACGATATGGCTTAGGAATTTTACTTTATAGGAACGCGATCGCAATCGGCGATCGCACTCGTGCTGGGTTTCAATCCCTGATAGGGATTTTAGTTTATAGGAACAGTATGGGTAAAGATTCCGCGAACGAATGGTTACTGTTTCAATCCCTGATAGGGATTTTAGTTTATAGGAACAATTACACCAGAGTATTCAGAATACTATTATCAAGTTTCAATCCCTGATAGGGATTTTGGTTTATAGGAACCTACAGCCTTGTCGCCAGGTTGATAGCTAATCAAAGGGTTTCAATCCCTGATAGGGATTTTGGTTTATAGGAACAGGGATATTCAGACTTATTCAGACTTATACTTCTTTGTTTCAATCCCTGATAGGGATTTTGGTTTATAGGAACTCATTATTTATCCCCCAAGTTGCACCGTTATGAGTTTCAATCCCTGATAGGGATTTTGGTTTATAGGAACTTCGTGAAATGAGTTAACTCGTCATAGCCCAGATGTTTCAATCCCTGATAGGGATTTTGGTTTATAGGAACAAGAATTGCCTGATTGCTTGCTGCCTGGTTTCTGCGCTAACTGTTTCAATCCCTGATAGGGATTTTAGTTTATAGGAACAGCAAAATTAGCCCTAAAATCATCTAGATTTTCGTTGTTTCAATCCCTGATAGGGATTTTAGTTTATAGGAACGCTAGAATTCTTTGGCGCTCACTCTTAGGGGTTGGTTTCAATCCCTGATAGGGATTTTAGTTTATAGGAACGTCATTCAGTTGCTGATATCTTCCTGCTGAGTAAGGTTTCAATCCCTGATAGGGATTTTAGTTTATAGGAACTTTTCCGGGCAATCTTTATCAGGAAAAGCAACTGTTTCAATCCCTGATAGGGATTTTAGTTTATAGGAACCGCTTTGAGATACAACCCTTACTCTATTTAGTTTTCAAGGTGCAAAAGTGAGAACCTCATTTAAAATAACGTTTCAGCCACTAGCCTGTCAACTATTGCGGCACATAAAACTGCAAAAAGCCTACAGAGCAATACTTTCAGCAACGGTGCGAACCAATTAAGAAATAGAAAACCCTCAAACCCACATAGCATAAGCAATACAAGCGGAAAAAAGGCTCACCATTTTTCTACACCCTCAGGTTCGCACCAACGTTTGTTTGTAACCCACATTCCGCACTTCAATTTGAAGTACAAAAAGATTACAAGTAAGGAAAAAGTAAAAAGTCAGGATGATGAAGAAATAGAATGCTGAATGAATATACTTTTAAAAATAAATAATCAAAGACAAAAAGATTGACCCATAAAATAGATTACGTAAGCACTAAAAATTTGAGGAGCAATTACTGCTCCTTGAAATTTCAATAAATTTTTATTTCCTGTCCAAATCTTGTTTAAGTTAAGAAAGTAAATAATATTTTTGACAAGATGAGGGCAGACAACTCAAAATAAAATGACGTTCTGATGTTAAATTAACAATTT
Source organism: Calothrix sp. PCC 6303 (assembly GCF_000317435.1). Classification (NCBI taxonomy): domain Bacteria; kingdom Bacillati; phylum Cyanobacteriota; class Cyanophyceae; order Nostocales; family Calotrichaceae; genus Calothrix; species Calothrix sp. PCC 6303. Next base: position 2,021,284 of record NC_019751.1, on the reverse strand, counting down.
GATTAAGACCATCTAACATTAAAAAATGAATTCCTTGAAAACATTGAAATACCCATCTTAATGTCGGAGATAAAGTTAGTTTTCCTAATTGATTCTTGATTCCGATTTTGATTCTTTTTAAGCTATTTCTCAGTTCCCTTTGACCAAGGTTATAGACTAGCAAACATAAAGACATTAAAAATAGCATAGTTTCGATTCTTTCAGGGTTTTCAAGAAAAAAACTATCTGACAAAAAACAAGGGGTCTTTTAGAAATCTAAATCCTCGTTCACAAGACTGTTGATTTTTATAAGTCGTAATAATTTCTTCTGGTTTTAATTTATCGTCGTCATTAACTAGGTTAGTTGCTAAAATAAACCTTCCAGCTTCCTTTCTTTGTATTTCTATTTCTTCGGGTTTTTCATAACTTACTCCTTCCATTTTATAAATAGTTTTATTATTTTTTGATTTACTTTCAATAAAATTAGCTTCTTTAATTTCATGGAATTTTAGCTTTTTATTGATACCTTTTAGTTTATATCGTGCTTGCTCTGGAGTTTCAAAATCTTCTCTTTTTAACTCTTTAAGCAACTTTTCAACTTTATCTTTTTCTTTTATTAGCTTTTTATCTAGCTTTTCTAAATCGCTATCTTTTCTTTTTTGACTTTCTACTATTAGCCAAATTTGTTTAATACCACCATAATTAACTATTTCTTCTTTCCACTTGTATCCGTCTAAATCTTGATATGTCTTTTTCTTCTTTTCTTCCGTTTCTATCTCCTTTTCTTCTGTTTCTATCTCCTCTATCTCTTCCATCTCCTCTGTATTTACAGACTGAACTAATTCTTGTGCTTTCTTAATCGTCATCGGCACTCGACTTATCCATTTTAAATTCTCAATTAATTTGAGATTCTCTTGGCTATATAATGCGCTGTCACAGACCATAATACTGTCAAAAACTATTTGTTTTTTAAATTCTATTAAGATTTTTCCAAATACTGCTTTATCTGCTTCGTTCCCATCTCCTGCTCTCATTAATAATGGTATATCTCCATCACTACTCGTGATTAAATCTAAAACACATTGCTTTAAATCTGGTCTATGGTCACGAGAATATCCTTTGGTTATGAATATTGGTCTTTCTTTAGTGATTTCTTCTTCTTTTTCTTGATTCATTTCTCTTTTATACTTCCCGTGTAAATGAAATGAAGTTGCATCTAAATGTGAGTATTTTGTATCTATTTTAAATTTCTTAATTACTGATAGGACAATTTCTATAAATAAATTATTCAATCCATATTTATATAAATCATCCATGACTCTTCCAATTTTATCGTCGTTGAGATAATTACTTTCTACACCTTCTCCCAATAATAATTCAATTGCTTTATCATCAAAAAACTGCTTGAATAAATATAAAGGTCTTGATACAAATCCTAATCCATTGATTAAAACAGCTTTTACCAATACTCCTGCTGTAATCTTCTCACGGGAGTCTACTCCTAATTTGGAATTAATTGTTTCAACTATTCCTATTTCATCAATTAGCCCAGCTACTATTCCGAGATGATCTATATTTTTAATTTCTGCAATTGAAGTTGGTGACATTTTTACCTCTCAAATATTTTTGAGTTTTTTTAATTGTCTCACTTTTGCTATCTAAGTAATTTGGCACGATAAAACAATATATATTAACTTTTTCTCAAAAGCTTGAAACCAGTATTAATCGCCTACGCAATTTTCTGTATACTTAATAACCTTTGGCTGATTCTTAATACTGTCTTACTTGAATTTTACGAGTATTTTTATTTACTCGTGCCAGAGAGTTCTAATGTAGCATAAAATGCTACATTCTGAAGTGCGGAATGTGGGTTCTAACCCTTGTCAGCGTCCAGTTCGCTTAGTTTCTGTGTTGTGGGGTTCAACTTGGTACTACTACCTGACAAATGTACTTGACCCCCAAAAGTTGTCTGCACAGCAGGTCTGTGAATTATATCGCAGGCGTTGGCGTGTTGAAGACGCATTTTTGCTCACAAAACGACTTTTGGGTTTGGCTTATATTTGGGTTGGCGATACCAACGGCGTACAAATCCAAATTTTTGCCACTTGGATTTTTTATGCTGTTCTCAATCAATTGTGTATTGATGTGGCTGTGGCTTTGAATCAACCATTAGACCTTATTTCTACTGAAATGGTTTTTCGTAGTTTATACCATTTCTCTGCTGCTGTTCTCCGTGGTGAGGCGGCTGACGTTGTGAGCTATCTTGTGGAACGTCACAAGCTGTTTGGATTAGTCAAATACAGGCGTAAGCGCCATCGAGAGATTGACGCTTACACCCAACAAATTTGGGCTTTATCTTCTTAAGTTGACACCAATGGCATTGCTAAACCCCTACCCCACGGTTAATTTATCGCTAAAAACAAATTGGTCAAAGTCTGAAACAAGCTATTTCGGTGAAATCATACCATGACTAATTTGTACAGTGCGTAACTCCTACTTTAATTCCTGGGCTTGACTGCTTTCCCAACAAATCTGTCAGTCAGCTTGATATAGGGGCAAAGGTTCCCCTCTAACAAAAACCGTTATTACTCTCCAGATAAAATAAAACCCCGCTTCAGATAAACTCTAAAACGAGATTATAAAAATGTTAAGTAAAGCCGCTTCAAAAATTATTACTAGGGCTATCGATAGGGCAATTGATAGATTATCCCCCCAAGAGAAAGATTATGTTCTCAACCGTACTTCAAACACACCTGGGGAATCCTTGGAATATTTGCCACCTGGTGATTTTCCTTCTGGGGGTGGAGAACAGACGAATGATTCTATTAATTCGGGAAACAGTACACAAAGTTCTTCAATTTCTATATCAAATATCCAGTCTTTATCCAAAGAAAATAAGCCTTTAATAGCTTCTAAATAGTTAACATTCCCAACTTGCACTTGGTTCTCTATTTCCAATCTTCCATAGGCACTTGATAATTTAAATTCTTTGCTCCTGATTACAGGGTCGAGGTCTGGGTCATTGAGTGCTTTTAATTGGGAAATCTGTTGTTTCAGTTCAAGTATTTCAATAGTTTCCCTACGGGGAGAGGATTCTACATCTAGTCGTTTAGCTATTTCCACTGAGGCTAGTTGAATGTGTTTACAGGCAAACGCGATCGCATCTTCCAGCCTGTAGTATTTACGATTATCACAAACTTGTGGTTTACCAGGCTTATTGTAAGCTCCCAAACAACGTAGATGTTGGTGAGATTTTTTAACGTCATCGACGATTCTATCGTATGAGTGAAACTCTAACCTATTACCACATACCCCACAAATTGCAATGTTAGCCAGTGGGTTTTTGCGTTTCTTTTTCCTTTGTCCTACTGGTTTCTTGAGTAATCGAAGAACCTCTTCATGGTCAGACTGAGAGATGATTCCTTCATGTTCAGACTTAACTATTATCTTTCTTCGGCTATCAGTTGGGTAATAACAAATACCTCCCCACAGTTGAGGGTTTAACAACCACCTTTTAAAGGCTGAGATATCACGGGGAAAGTCTTTGTAATTAAGATGGGAAACCCTCTCAACACCATACTTTTCAACTAGTTTACGGATGGTTCCCCCTATCTCTCCAGTTGATATAAATATCTGTATGGCTTCAACTGCGATCGCGGCGTGAGATTTACCAGTGGAACGATACTCTTCTCGATTAGGCTCAACGGTTTCACCTACTTTGACAAACCCGAAAATAGCCTGATATATCTTTTTTTTCTCCCGAAAGTATTTAGCACCTTGAAGGGCATTATACTTATTTTTATCTCTTAATTGTGCAGCCATAGCCGCAAGAATTCGTGATGTAAAAAGCCCTTCAGGTGTTTCTAGGTCTAAGCTTCCCCCATCAAGGAACTGGAGTTCAACATTATACTCCTGAAGTTCGGCTCTGGCTTTTTCCCAACCTAAAGCGCTACGGGTAAAGCGGTCAAAACAGGGAACGATAATTGTATCTACAGCCCGACAGCGTACCAAATCAAGGACGCGGTTATAGCCTGCACGAGTTTCGCTATCTCCAGACTCAATATCATAGTAAATATTGTCATCCGTAAGCCCGAATTCTTTCAACCTGAAGATGTACCGTTCTAGCCCATGACCATCTGTAACCTGGCGTTGAGTAGAGACTCGACAGTAACCAATAGCCCGTGATAAGTCTCTCAAAATCCTTTAAAACCAACTCGATGCAATTGATTTTATCATGGGAAAACTAGCAAGAGGTAAACAACTAGCAATGCCTTTAGCTGCACGCCTAGAATACCCAGTTTGGGAAAAGGTTCTCAGAACTAGCGGACTTTCTGAAGAAGATACTCAGAAAATCATTGCTAAATTCAAAACAGCTTATGTGAAATGGGATGAAAACGCTTTCCCAGGAATGTTAGCAAATGTCGTCGCGGGGAGAATCGCTAACCGTCTCAACTTTGGTGGTACAAATTGCGTTGTTGATGCTGCTTGTGCAAGTTCCATTGCTGCTTTGAAAATGGCAATTAGTGAACTCCTGGAACACCGCGCTGACATCATGTTAACCGGGGGAGTTGATACAGATAACTCCATCATGGCTTATATTTCCTTCAGCAAAACCCCCGCTGTCACCCCTGGTGATAACGTCAAACCCTTTGATGCTAAATCTGACGGGATGATGTTGGGTGAAGGTATCGGTATGATTGTGTTGAAGCGGTTAGCTGATGCCGAAAGAGATGGTGATAAAATTTACGCCGTCATCAAAGGTATTGGTACCTCCAGTGATGGACGCTACAAGAGTATCTATGCACCGCGCCAAGAAGGACAAGTTAAGGCATTACAACGTGCCTACGAGGATGCAGGTTTCAGCCCTGCCACCATCGGATTGGTGGAAGCACACGGAACTGGAACCATGGCAGGCGACCCCACTGAGTTCGCATCTTTACGGGAATACTTCAGTGTAGATAACCCCCGCAAACAATATATTGCCTTGGGAAGCGTAAAATCCCAAATTGGACATACCAAAGCCGCAGCAGGTGCCGCAAGTCTAATTAAAACAGCTTTGGCATTACATCACAAAGTTCTTCCTCCCACCATCAACGTTACTGAACCCAATCCCAAACTCAACATCAAAAATTCAGCTTTCTACATCAACACCGAAACCCGTCCCTGGATTCGTGCAGAAGGTGAAGCACCCCGTCGTGCTGCGGTGAGTTCCTTTGGATTTGGTGGTACCAACTACCATGTGGTTTTGGAAGAGTACACACAAGAAACAGGGAAAAATTCCTACCGCATTAATAATGCACCCTTTGAAGTGCTGTTATCTGCGTTAAATCCTGGTTTGTTGCTAACACGTTGTCAGGAAGTATTAGCAAACTTGCAGTCAGGTAATAGTGAGAAACAATATGTAGAATTGGTGGAGGAATCCAAAACTAAAAACATCCCCCTGAATAATGCAAGGGTAGGTTTCATTGCCGAATCCCCCCAAGAAGCCATCAAGTTTCTGAAAATGACAGTAGACTTGTTGCACAAACAGCCAAACTCCCCAGCTTGGGAACATCCCCAAGGCATTTTCTACCGTGAAAGTGGTTTAGAATTGGGTGGTAAAGTAGTATCTTTGTTCTCTGGGCAAGGTTCCCAATACTTAGAAATGGGTAGGGAATTGGTGATGAACTTCCCTGCACTACGAAACCTTTACGGTTACATGGATAGTTTGTTGCTGAAAGACAACATGCAACCACTATCAGAAATCGTCTTCCCCCATCCAGTATTTGAAGACGCAGAGAAAAACGCGCAAATTGCCGCTTTGCAGCGTACCGAATATGCACAACCTGCCATCGGCATGTTAAGCGCAGGTATGTATAAAATACTGCAACAAGCTGGCTTTAAAACTGACTTCGTAGCGGGACATAGTTTTGGTGAAATTACCGCACTTTGGGCAGCAGGAGTATTTAACGATGAAGATTACTGTAAGCTGGTGAAGGCGCGGGGACAAGCAATGGCACCTCCTCAAGACCCAGATTATGATGCTGGGGCGATGTTGGCAGTTAAGGAAGATCTGCATAAAGTGGAAGCTGTGCTTAGGCATTTTCCACGGGTAATGATTGCCAATTATAACAGCCAAAAGCAAGTAGTCCTCGCCGGACCCACAGCCGAAATCAACCGCGTCAAACAAGCCTTACAAGACCAAAGCTACTCGGCAGTTTCATTACCAGTATCAGCAGCCTTCCACACCCCCTTGATAGCCTTTGCTCAAAAATCATTTGCGATCGCGCTTAAATCGGTACAGTTCCAAACCCCGAAACTACCAGTTTACAGTAATACTACGGGGAATCAATACGCGAACGAACCGCAAACAATTCAGCACATCCTCGAAAGTCACCTATCGAGTTCAGTATTATTCAAGCAAGAAATCGAACACATTTATGCTGCGGGTGGCAGTTGCTTCGTGGAATTTGGTCCACGGAAAATCCTTTCCAACCTCGTAAAAGAGATTTTAGGAGAACGTCCCCACCTAACAATAGCGTTAAATAGCAACAGCCAGAAGAATAGCGATCGCACTCTCCGCGAAGCGGTTGTCCAGCTTAGGGTTGCGGGGATGAATCTGCAAAATCTCGATCCTTTCCAACAACCTCTCACTGTTCCCCCAGTAACCGCAGGGAATAAGACGTTAACTATTAAGTTGAATGGTGCTAACTTTATTTCTGAGAAAACCCGCAAAGGTTGGGAAGAGACATTAAACAGTACCGACAAAGTTCAACTAATGGGTACATCTGACACTGTTGTCACCTCCACCCAGGAAATTCAACCTGTCATCTCTGCAAAGGAACTAGAAACAGTCATTAATTCCCCTGTTTCCAGCAATGGACATCATTTACCCACCGTCAGCAACGGTAAACAACCTAAATTTTCAATTCCTCAACCTGATTCCACTGTGTCGAAAGTAATTTGTTCTGAAGTTTCCCAGAATGAAGATTTCTCCGGAAACTCTGTCGTAAATCCTCAATACTCTGAACTACCTCAACTTACCTCATCCACAAATCAACCAGTTCGAGAGTCCAAAATGCAAACAATACCCAACAACCCCGGCGATTATCAACAAATTTTAGGTAGCCTAGAATATGTGTTGACACAATTCCAGCAAAATCAAACCGAAAATTTACAGGTACATGGGTTGTATCTGAATAATCAAAAGGAATATGCACAAACTTTCTTCCAATTGATGCAGCAGCAAAATGGATTGTTTGCTAAAAATGGCAACAGTGATATTAAACCTGTGGTGATGGAAAGTTTGGAACGTAGTATGATGCAGTTCCATTCCCAACAAGGTGAAACCCTGCGGATTCACGAACAATATCTGCAAAATCAAATTGAATATACTCAAAGCTTCTTGAAGTTGATTCAGCAAGAGTATAAACAGTTGATTGCTGGGGAAGTAACTGTAAGTTCCACAATTTTAACTGAAAGTAAATCTACTCCGGTGTTTGCAAGTGTTCCCACACCAACTCAAGTCACACCAGTTGTTGAAGGTGTTCCCACACCAACTCAAATCCAACCAGTTGTTGAAAGTGTTGCCGCACCAACTCAAATCAAACCAGTTGTTGAAAGTGTTCCCACACCAACACAAATCCAACCAGTTGTTGAAACAACTCCCGCACCAACTCAAGTCACACCAGTTGTTGAAAGTATTCCCGCACCAACTCAAATCCAACCAGTTGTTGAAAGTATTCCCGCACCAACACAAATCCAACCAGTTGTTGAAAGTGTTCCCACACCAACTCAAATCCAATCAGTTGCTGCAAACATCCCCACAGTCACCATCGACTTATCAGACTTAGGTGATAAACTCCTGGCAATTACCAGCGAAAAAACCGGATATCCCGTGGAAATGCTGGAAATGGACATGGATATGGAAGCAGATTTAGGAATCGACTCCATCAAACGAGTGGAAATTTTGGGAGGATTGCAAGAAATTTATCCCAACCTACCTGAACCTAATTTAGAAGACTTAGCAGAATTACGAACAATTGGACAGATAGTAGAATATCTGCAAACCAACAACGCACCCGCTAAACCAGTAGCACCAGTAGAAATGATGATATCAGCAGTACAAAAAGCTACTGATATTCCCATCCCCGAATTGGAAATTACACCAACAATTCCAGTTATTACCCCTGATAACACACCCACTCCAGTCGTTAGCACCACCCCAACAGTTAGCTCAACAGTTAGTAGTGATTTCGCTAACTTAGACAAAAGTTTACTAGAAATCACCAGCGAGAAAACAGGTTATCCTGTAGAAATGTTGGAACTCGACATGGATATGGAAGCCGATTTAGGCATAGATTCCATCAAACGAGTCGAGATTTTGGGAGCATTACAAGAAGCATATCCCGACCTGCCAAAACCCGATAACATGGAAGAATTGGCAGAACTAAGAACAATCGGGCAAATCGTTACCTACCTGCAAAATCTTGCAGGGGGTGAAAAAAAAAAGCCTGAGTCTGACAGCTTAGAAGTAGAGAGCAGGGAGCAGGGGGAGATGAGGCAGGGGGAGCAGGGGAGTAGGGGAGCAGGGGGAGATGAAGAGTTATTACAAGTTTCTTCCTTGCCCATAACAGAGTTTGGAGAAATACATACCCCAGTTAATTGTAATATCAAGCGTCTCCCGGCTCGATTGCTGGAATTGGGGAAACCTGATTTTCTCGACTTTACACTTCCCGAAGGATATGTTGCTATCGTCACCGATGATGGGACATTAACGACAACAAGCGTAGTTCAGTCATTATGCGATCGCGGTTGGAAAGTAGTAGTATTAAATTTCCCTGCATCCCTAGTTCCGGAAAAATCACCCTTACCTCAAGGAGTGAACCGGGTTGCACTAAATGACTTGAGTGAAGAACACCTGCAACAGCAGCTAAGTGCGATCGCTGATTACTTTGGAACCGTTGCTGCCTTCATCCATCTCCATCCCCATTTCCCCAACAATTCTCCCGGCATATTATACCACCCAGACGAGAAAGCGATAGTCAAACATGTGTTTTTCATCGCCAAATATTTGAAAAAACCCCTGGTGGAAGCTGCAAACCACACCCGCAGCTGCTTCCTCACAGTTGCACACCTCGATGGTAGCTTTGGGTTAAAACATCAAAACAACTTTGGGGCAATCGGTGCAGGTTTATTCGGATTAAGCAAAACCATGCTTTGGGAATGGGCAAATGTTTACTGTCGTGCAGTTGATTTGAGTCCGGAACTCACCAGCAATGAGGCAGCAAATAGTATTATTGCCGAAATCCACGATGCCAACCGCTATTTAATCGAAGTTGGTTACAGCAAACAGGGACGTGTCACCCTGATTGCAGATTAAATTTAAAACGCAACAGAAAACCTGATTTATCTGCCTAAATCAGGTTAGCAAAAACCTGTAGAGCGGGTCATGGGTGGCGATCGCAACCCAACATGAATGGAAGAAACTTGCGCTGTAAGAAAATGAAAAAGCACGGTTTTATAGGCTTTTCAGCGCAAGTTCCTTAGAAGACGAGACATGTCACGTCTCTCCATATTTTATTAATCAGATTCACAACCGAATTTACCAAGCTTCCACAAATCTTAACTGTAGCTTGATTCAATTATCATTATTCCTCCCCACATACACAGATATTTAGATTTAGGGGAGGATTATCACCAATATTTCCTTATTCCCCACACACACCTCTCCCTCCAATGGCAAAACAAACAGCAATTAGTTACATAGGTAGAGTTATCGACTATCGCAAACAAGCCCCAATTAGTGGGGCAAAAGTATCATTTACAGCAGAGAATAATTCACTAGTCACCTATACAGATTTGGAGGGAATATACAGGTTTATCGTGAAGCCTGGAGACAAGAAAGTATTACAGGGTCAAATAGTTGTTGATGCCAAAGGTTATCCAGAATATAGTTCATTAATTAGGTTATCAACAGAACGAAAAGATTTAGGTGATATTCGTTTAGGAAGCCGTTCCAAATCAAGTCCTAGTAATTATCGTTCTACATCAGGAAGTAAAGAAGAAAATAGCAATTTAACAGTTGTCATTGCAATTATTGTTATTTCCTTTTTTACAATTTTGGCAATTTCTTTAAAATCTAACCCGCGCAGAGAGCCAATAAATCAACAAGATGATCGAGAATTCTTAAATAGATACCAGAGATATCAAAATAAGGTTCCTGATAGGCAAAGATTGAATGATTTTACATTTTGATTGATTACATAACTCGTGAAAATAAAGAGAGACGTGACATGTCTCGTCTCTACAGAGATGATTTTATTATTTTTAACCCTTGAATTATCATTTAGCACTAAGCAAATAAACAATAACTTCCTAGAAATTATGCCAACACCAATATTTATTAAACCCACATCAATCTTTGTAGTTAGTGGTGGTGCCAAAGGAATTACAGCAGCTTGTACAATTAGATTAGCCCAACAATATCCCTGCACCTTCATCTTACTTGGACGTTCCGAACTTAGTGACAACGAACCAGAATTTGCCCGTGATTGTGTTGATGATGCCACATTAAAAAAACGCATCATGGAACAACTAATTGCCCAAGGAGAAAAACCCACACCCAACTCAGTCCAAAAAATCTTTAATCAAATTACCTCCAACCGAGAAATTAAAGCCACCCTCGCAGCAATCATCAAAACTGGAGGAAAAGCCGAATATCTCAGCGTTGATATTACCGACAGCGAAAAACTCAAAATAAAACTTGCAGAAATTAGTCAAAGACTAGGAAAAATCACCGGAATCATTCACGGTGCGGGAAACTTAGCCGATAAACTCATTGAAAAGAAAACCTCCGAAGACTTCGAGAAAGTATATACAGCCAAAGTCCAAGGATTAGAAAACCTATTTAATAGTATCCCCAGCAACCAAATCGAACAACTAGTATTATTTTCCTCCGTCACCGGATTTTACGGAAACATAGGACAATCAGATTATGCGATCGCAAACGAGATTCTGAACAAGTCTGCACATCTAGTTAAAACCCAACACCCTAACTGTCACGTCGTTGCCATCAACTGGGGTGGTTGGGATAGTGGAATGGTGACACCCCAACTCAAAAAAGAATTTGCCAGACGGGGAATCGAGATTATTCCCGTGGAAGCAGGTACCCAAATGTTAGTTAACGAACTGAGTCCAATCCACCATAACACCGCCCAGGTAGTCATTGGTAGCCCGATGATTCTCCCCCCAGCACCCCTAGGAACCGAACTACGCAGTCACCGTGTACGTCGCAGCCTGATTGGTGGTGATAATCCCTTCCTTTACGATCATAAAATAGCCGGAAACCTAATACTCCCAGCAACCTGCGCCATGTCATGGATTGCTGATACCTGCGAAAGATTGTACCCTGGCTATAGATTTTTCTGTGCCACCAACTTCCGGGTTTTAAAAGGCATCAGCGTCAGCGAAACCGACAGCACCGAGTACACAGTCGAACTCCAAGAAATCTCCAAAATAGACGGAGTAGAAATTCAACTCCAAGCCAAAATATCCAGCAAACTACCCAACGGCAAAACCACCTATCACTTTGCCTCAGAACCCAAACTCCTAGTAGAAATTCCCCAATCCCCCACCTACGAAAACCTCAACCTGCAAACCGACAACACCATCACCCTCCAGGGAAGCCAATTTTATCAACAAAACCCCTCATCCCTCTTCCACGGCAAAACATTCCAACAAATAAATAGAATCCTCAATATCAGCCCCGAAAAAATCACCGCCGAATGTCACTGGGCATCAATAGGCACAAAACAACAAGGGCAATATCCCGTAGACTGGATGAACCCCTACGCCACCGACTTAAGCACCCATCCCCTGTGGATATGGCTATATCACTACCATCAACAAATCTGCCTCCCAGGACAGATGGAAAAATACGAACAATTTGAACGCACCCCCATCAACACAGACTACTACGTAAGCTGCGAAATCCAGCAAAAAACCGCCACAGGCATCAGCGCCAACTTCATAGTCCACAACCAACAAGGAAAAATCTACTCCCAACTCCTCGGCACCAAAGGAGTCATCCTCCCCAAACTCCTGGAATAAAACACAGAGAGACGCGACATGTCTCGTCTCTACATTTCTATATTCTCCTCTCCTCCTCTCTCTTCCTCCCCCTTCTCTGCGAAACTCTGCGCTTCCCTCCGCGCCCTTTGCGTTAAAAAATATTTACCTCCCACCCCCAACATGGAAAAAATAGCAATCATCGGCTACTCCTGCCTCCTTCCCGACGCTAAAAACCCCGAAGAATTTTGGCAAAACCTCATCGCCCAAAAAGACTCCACCTCCCCCATCACCACCGAAGAACTAGGCATAGATCCCCAAACCCACTACCATCCCACCAAAGGCAAACCCGACAAATACTATTCCCTCAAAGGCACCCACATTCGGGACTTCAAATTCGATCCCAAAGGCTACAAACTGCCCCCCCAACTCCTCAACAGCCTCGACAACACCAGCAAATGGTCACTGTACGCCGCCAAAAACGCCCTTCAACATAGCGGCTACCTCAACAACGACCCCCTCCTCGCCCACTGCGGAGTTATTCTAGGAACCCTCTCCCTCCCCACCAGAACATCCAACCAACTCCTGGCACCCATCTACCAACAAATCCTCAACCCAGCCATTCGCCAACTCCTGGAAACAGAGAACTTCCAACTTCCCGCACCCAGCGAAACCTCCCATCACAACGCGATGATATCGGGAATGCCAGCAGCCATCATTGCCCAGGCATTATCCCTTTCCAGCACACACTTCTGTATCGATGCTGCCTGTTCCTCGCCCCAATATGCCATCCGTCTCGCCTCCCACTACTTGTGGACACATAAGGCAGATATGATGTTAGCAGGGGGAGTTAGTGCTGCTGATCCTTTGTTCCTGCGGATGCTATTTTCCGGACTCCAAGCTTACCCCGAAGACAACGACATCAGCCGTCCCCTCGATAAAACATCACGGGGATTGATGACAGGAGAAGGAACAGGGATGTTCGTCCTCAAACGGTATAGCGACGCGGTGCGAGATGGCGATCGCATCTACGCTACAATTACCGGAAATGGTCTTTCTAATGATGGCAAAGGTAAACATTTACTTAGTCCTAATTCCAAAGGGCAGGTATTAGCCTTTGAACGTGCCTACGCAGAAGCGGGAATTAATCCCAAAGATATCGATTACTTGGAATGTCACGCCACAGGAACCCTTTTAGGAGATACCACCGAATTCAACTCGGTAGAAACGTTCTTTGGGCAGCATCAAGCATCACCTTTGGTTGGTTCCGCCAAGGCGAATGTGGGACATCTTTTAGTGGGTGCTGGTTCAGTTGGATTACTCAAAGTCATCCTCAGCATGGGAAAAGGAGTCATCCCTGCCACCATTAATATTGGGGAACCAATTGGCAACGAAACCAACGTAATTTCACCCAAAAAGATTGTTAGAAGCACTACCAATTGGCAGAAAAACGGCAACATCAAACGGGCGGCAATTAGTGCCTTTGGTTTTGGTGGTACCAATGCCCACATGATTGTGGAGGAAGGGGGAAATCAAGCGAGTCATGCTGAGGCACCTTTGGAAGTTGCGAAAATCGCCGTCGTGGGGATGGATGCCTACTTTGGCAACTGCAAAAACTTAGATGAATTTGAACGCAGTATCTATGATGGGATTCAACATTTTATTCCTCTCCCCGAAAAAAGATGGCGGGGTGTAGAAAAGGAAACCGATTTACTCAAACAATATGGATTGAGTGAAGGCAAAGCCCCAATGGGTGCCTATATCCAAGACTTTGAGTTTGACATGATATCTAGTAAGATTCCCCCCAACGAACTAGATAAACTCAATCCTCAACAGTTGCTACTTTTGAAGGTGGCAGAAAGGGCTTTGAAGGATGCCGAAATTCAACCAGGTGGGAAAGTTGCCGTCATTATCGCTGCCGAAACTGAACTTTCAGTACATCAACTTCAACAAAGATGGAATCTATCCTGGCAAGTCAAAGATGGTTTAGATGTGGAGTTAGCAGAAACTTCCCAGTTAGAAACTATCCTCAAAGATAGTATCCACAATCCTGTGGAGTTGGGAGAATTCGTCAGCTACATCTCCAACATCATGGCAAGTCGGATTTCGGCACTGTGGGATTTCAACGCGCCAACTTTCACCATGACAGCGGGGGAAAACTCCACCTTCAAAGCTTTGGAAGTCGCCCAACATCTCCTCACCACTGGGGAAGCTGAATCAGTTTTAGTAGGTGCGGTGGATTTAGCTGGAGGTTTAGAAAATGTCCTCCTCCGCAGCCAACAAACCCCCATGAATACAGGAACCCAAACCCTCAGCTTTGATGCCAAAGTCCACGGTTTGACGGTGGGAGAAGGTGCAGGTGCAGTAGTTTTACAAAAGTACGACCCAAAAGCCACGAAAAAAGTCTATGCTGTGGTGGATGCGATCGCATTCGCTCAGAAACACGCTCTGGGTGTCGCCGATGCTGGCACAATTAAACAAGTAAGCAATCATGCTTTTGCAGTAGCAGGTATCAAACCGGATGCGGTGAATTATTTGGAAGTTTCGGCGAGTGGAATTTCCCAAGCGGATACGGCGGAAATTCAAGGTTTGGTTCAGGCATATCCAGGCAGTGAAAACCGTCTCAGTTGTGCAGTTGGCAGTGTTAAATCTAACATTGGGCATACCTTCACAGCTTCCGGTATCGCCAGCTTCATCAAAACGGCTCTCTGTCTCTATCACAGATACATTCCTGGTACTCCCCAATGGTCTGGAGTGAAGGAACAGGAACAGTGGCATGGTAGCCCTTTTTACGTTGCCCCCACTTCCCGCCCTTGGCTACTCAGCAAACACACCACTCGGCGAGTTGCAGCAATTAACGGTATTGGTGCCGATGGTAGTTATGCTCACCTAATCGTATCGGAAGCGGAGCAGCAAGGGGAACGTCAAAGTCGATATTTACAGCAGATGCCACTGTATTTATTCCCCTTGGCAGGTGATAGTAAGGAGGAACTACTCACACAGTTGGATGCCTTGAAATCTACTGTCCAAAATAGCACCCATCTCCAAAACTCAGCCAGCCTCAGCTTCACCCAATTCCAACAAAAAGCTACAGCTAAATACACCCTAGTTATCCTCGGTAGAAATCACAAAGAACTCCTCCGAGAAATGGAATCTGCCGCCAAAGGTGTCACCAATGCCTTTGAAAAGGGGGAACCCTGGCAAACTCCAATTGGGAGTTACTTTACACCCAAACCCCTGGGAAAAACTGGTGAAATCGCCTACGTGTACCCAGCTGCCATCAACGCCTATGTGGGTATCGCCCAAAACATCGGGCGCTTGTATCCCCAAGTCCACGACGATGCCATGATTACCAGTTTGTATACAGCAGTGGATGACATCGAGAAATTCCTCTATCCCCGCAGCTTAAACAAACTTTCCACCAGACAATTAGAAAACCTCGAAAAAGAACTCCTCGACAACTCCCTAGCGATGTTTGAAACGGAGATTTGCATCGCCAGACTACTGACGACGATTATACGCGATCGCTTCCAAGCGAAACCGAAGTTTGCCTTTGGTTACAGTTTGGGTGAAACCAGTATGATGTTTGCCCAGGGTGTGTGGAGTGATTTTAACGAGGGAATTAAGAAGTTTCACGCATCACCGCTATTTGGGGATAGGGTTTCGGGACAAAAGAATGCTTTAAGGGAGTATTGGAAGTTACCATCATTCGCTGAATCACCCGCCGATGATTTCTGGAGTACCCACGTACTAATTGCCAAACCAGAACAAGTCAGGGAAGCCATCAAAAATGAAACCCGCGTTTACCTTACCCAAATTAGCACCCCCGAAGAAGTTGTAATTGCCGGGGAACCTGGAGGATGTCAACGGGTAATTAAAGCTTTAGGTTGTAACGCTTTCGCAGCACCTTTCAACCATTTGATTCACTGCGAAGCGATGCAGTCAGAATATAACGAAATCGTCAGAGTCAACAATTTACCAGCGCAACCAGTTGGCGATATCGCATTCTACTCCTCAGCTGAGTATACACCAGTGGCTTTGGAAGGAAACGCCATAGCCCAAAGCATCGGCAAGTGTTTAACAACTCCCTTGGATTTCCCCCGCTTAGTCAATCAAATCTATTCCCAAGGTGCGCGCATCTTTATTGAAGCAGGTGCAGGTAACGTTTGTTCGCGGTGGATTGATAAAATTCTCGAAAATCAGGAACATGTCACCGTATCCTTGAATCGCCGAGGTACCGATGATCACTCTTCCATTGTCCGTGCCTTAGCCAAGCTTACCAGTCATCGCGTCAACCTAGATTTATCATCACTTTACAATTGCGAAACCGCAACCACCAAAAAAACCAGCTACAAAACCATTACTTTGGGTGGTGCTTCCATCACAGGTGCAATATTGACTGAGGATAACAAAAAACTCTTCCAAGATGTATTAAAAAAACAGCACTCCCAAGCTGTAATTCCTCAATTGCCTGCTAAATCATTAATTCCAGTTTCAGAAGTAGTTAATTTACCAGAAATTACAAGTCAAAAAACAAACGAGGGTGACATATTTAGCACCACGAAAAAACCAGAACAAAAACTAGAGAAAGTCACCATGAAACATGACATCAATAACAGTTATGCAGCAAAAGAACAACTACAATTTTGTGAGTTGGATGTGAAGCAACACCAAACACCTCAGTTGATTCCCCAATCACAGCAATCTCATTATCCAAGTACGACATTGCATTTTCAAAAACTCAGTCAGAATAATTCCAGAGTTCACAAAACTCACGCTACTTTTCTCCAAAGTAGACAGGACTTTAGCCACAGCATCAGCGAAATCATTCAACTGCAAATTGCATGTGCAGAAAATCTACTCAATGAATAAAGACACTATAGGACTACTATTTGATTTTTGAAATGTAGGGTGTGTAAAGCCCTCCGGGCATGGCTGCGCTAAAGAACGAAGTTCGTAACGCACCATTCACGAGGAGTTGGTACGTTACGACGTTCCATCTGTTCTTGGATACAGTCAAGCTATACACACCCTACTTATCTAATTAAAAATGATTCCTATATACCAACATCCGAATCGTCAAATCTCTCTGCGTTCTTTCTAAATCTCATCAAGGAATAGTTACGTGAAAACTGTAGATACAGTCACAAATCCACGCGACAATGGCTTAAAATTTAATACCTTTTCCTTCTATCAAAATCAGGTTTGGAAAGGTTCTACCGATTGCATATCTTTTGATCAAAATAGCATCAAAGAAAAATTACTTAATTTAAATCAACCCTGTTATGTAGTTCGTGTTGATGGCAGAATTGGGATTGCGAATGGTGGTTATGCAGCACCTCAAGATGATGCTAAAACTGGAGAAGTAGAATTAATCACCGCAGTTCCCCCAATTAAAATTCAAAATTTGGGAGATCCTAATTTTCTCTCCTTCTACGGTACCAAATATGCCTACATGACAGGGGCAATGGCTGGGGGAATTGCCTCAGCAGAAATGATTATTGCCCTAGGAAAAGCCAAATTAATGGGTTCATTTGGTGCTGGGGGTTTAACTCCAAGTCGTCTAGAAGCTGCCATCAATCAAATTCAATCAGCTTTAATAAATGAGCCATATTGTTTCAATTTAATTCATAGTCCTAACGATTTAGCAATTGAACGTCGTGCTGTAGATTTATATCTCAAATATGGTGTTCGAGTTGTTGAAGCTTCCGCTTTTCTTGATTTAACACCCAATATTGTTTATTATCGGGCTGCTGGATTAGGATTAAATTCAGCAAATGAAATCGAAATTAGAAATAAAGTTATTGCTAAGGTTTCTCGGCGAGAAGTTGCCACAAAATTTTTGCAACCAGCGCCAATAAAGATTCTTCAAGATTTGGTCAATCAAGGTTTAATTAGTGAACTTCAAGCTAATTTAGCTGCACGATTACCTGTTGCTGATGATATCACTGTGGAAGCTGATTCGGGAGGACATACAGATAATCGTCCTTTGGTATGTTTACTGCCTTCAATGTTAGCTTTGCGTGATGAAATTCAAGCTAAATATCAATATGAAAAACCAATTAGAATTGGTGTAGCTGGTGGAATTTCTAACCCTCAATCGGCTTTAGCTGGTTTGATGATGGGTGCGGCTTATATAGTTACTGGTTCGGTAAATCAATCATGTGTTGAATCTGGTAGTTGTGAGCATACTAAAAAGCTCCTAGCACAGGCGGAAATGGCTGATATGATGATGGCACCAGCAGCCGATATGTTTGAAATGGGTGTGAAATTACAGGTGCTGAAACGTGGGACTATGTTCCCAATGCGCGCACAAAAGTTATATGAATTATATCGGACTTATGATTCTATTGATGATATTCCGATGGCTGAAAGGGAGAAGTTAGAAAAGCAGATTTTTCGCCAGAGTTTGAGTGAAGTTTGGGAAGGAACTGTGAGCTATTTATCACAGACTAATCCGGAGAAGTTAGCGAAGGCTGTTAATAATCCTAAGTTGAAGATGGCTGCGATTTTTAAATGGTATTTGGGACTTTCTTCTCGATGGTCTAGTTCTGGGGAAAAGGGTCGGGAAGTTGATTACCAAATCTGGTGCGGTCCGGCGATGGGTAGTTTTAATGAATGGGTTAAAGGGACTTATTTGGAGGAGGCTAATAATCGTTTGGTTGTTGATGTTGCTAATCAGATTATGAGTGGTGCTGCTTATTTATATCGAGTTCAAAGTTTGAGGGTTCAAGGGTTACAAATTGGCGATTGTTATGGTCAGTTTTATCCTCAGGTTTCGAGTTTGGAGTAAATAAAGAGAGAAATAAAGAGTTTTAACGCAGAGGAACGCAAAGGTAAGCGCAGAGAAGAAAGAAGAGAGGAAGAGAAAGAGAGGAATATGAGTGTTTTGAAATTGAAAAGAATGTAGAGATGAGACATGTCGCGTCTTTCTCTTGATATTCATTTTCTGATTACTAGTTACTAATTACTAAATACATATAAAGGTGAATCAATGGTATCTCCTAAAAAATCTATGACTGCTGAAGAAATTCAAGTTTGGATGGCTGGTAAGTTGGCGGAACTTTTGAAGGTGGAGGTTGATGAGGTTGATGTTAATTTGCCTCTGGAAGATTATGGTTTAGATTCTGCACGGGCAATGGTTTTGGTGGGACAGGTGGAGAAGAAGTTGGGTGTGGAATTATCTCCGGTTTTACTTTGGCATTACCCTACTATTGCTGCTTTATCTGTACGTTTGGCGGAGGATTCGGAAGATGTTAGTGATGCGAAGTCAACGGGTGTTAGTGTTGTTAAACCTTTGGATATTTCTGTTGATTTAGGGGCAGAAGTAGTTTTAGATCCGAGTATTTATCCAGCGAAGAATTCTTTTAGGTTTAATGGTGAACCAGAGAATGTTTTTGTCACTGGTGCAACTGGGTTTTTGGGTGGTTTTATTATTTATGAATTACTCAAACAAACAAGTTGTGATGTTTACTGTTTGGTTCGAGCAGCTAATACTGAAGCTGGTAAAATTAAGCTGAAGAAAAATTTGGAACAGTACGCAATTTGGGATGATGAGTTTGAACCCCGAATTATTCCAATTCTGGGTGACTTGTCTCAACCTTTGTTGGGTATTAGTCAAGAAGGTTTTGAGATGTTAGCGGCAAACATGGATGCAATTTACCATAGTGCTGCAACTCTAAATTATGTCTATCCCTATTCGGCTTTGAAGACTGCTAATGTTCTTGGTACTCAGGAAGTATTGAGAATGGCTTGTATGATTCGGGTGAAACCTGTTCACTATGTTTCTAGTGTGGCAGTATTTGAATCATCCGCATATGCTGGTAAAATTGTCAAGGAAGATGATGCATTTGAACATTGGCAAGGAATTTTCCTCGGTTATTCCCAAACTAAATGGGTTGCAGAAAAGCTCGTGAAGGCAGCAAGCGATCGCGGTTTGCCTGTAACTATACATAGACCGCCATTAATTGGTGGAGATAGCCAAACTGGGGTCTGTAATGGGGATGATTTTATCAACCTCATGATCAAGGGTTGTATCCAGATGGGTGCTTTCCCTGATGTGGATTATAAGATGGATTTCTCCCCTGTTGACTATGTGAGTAAGGCAATTGTTCACCTTTCTCGGCAGAAAGAATCCCTCGGTAAAGCTTTCCACCTGCAACATCCCCAACCTGTTCCTTTGAAGGAGTTGGTGGAATGGATTAGTTCTTTTGGCTTTAGTGTGAAGTCTATTCCCTACAAGGAATGGCAACAAAAACTCACCGAAATCACCGACAACAGCAATCCCCTATACACTCTACGTCCTTTCCTCCTCGAACGTTGGTCTAAGGAACAATTAACAATCCCCGACCTATATCTACAAACCCAAAGACCAATCATCAGCTGTCAAGCCACATTACATGCATTATCAGGCAGTGGTGTATCTTGCCCTCCCATTGATTCTCGCTTGTTCATGACCTACTCTGCTTACTTGATTCAATCAGGTTTCTTGAGTTTCGGTTCATAGAGTATAGAAAATACCTATTCAAGTTAATTTTAAAACCTCTCCAAACAAGTTATTTAGACTTATGGAGAGGTTTTTGATATTGGGAAATATTATTCCGTAGTACCACCGCTGAAAACAGCAAATTAATCTGGTTTTTACATCGAAAATATGCTTTTAGGCAACATCGCAATATCAGTAAAAAAAGCAAAATCCTACTGATACAACATAAAAATAACCGTTGTATTTGCGAAATTGCTACACCAAAAGCAGAAATCAATCAAGAAGAATTTAAACTTGATGATATTACTGGTATTACTATTCAAAAAGTCCGAGACATCGACATTTAACTAGTTTCAATCAACGGTTATCAGTAGAAAGAGAAAAAATTGGTAGGTATTAAATCCCTTCCACTGATAACTGATTTAATATTGCCAATATCTCAAATTAGCAGCAGTACCAGGAACAGCAACAGCAGCAATGGAATTACGACCTGCTGAAATTTCCAATAATCGCCAATCGGGGACATTTAACTTAGCTGATTCCCCTGGTGTGAGGGTAATTTCAATCTTTTGCAATTGGGAAATTCCTGCACCCGTTGCTTTGAGATATGCTTCCTTGCAAGTCCAGATGCGGAAAAATGCCTGTTGCTTTTGGTGGGGAGGAAGCGATCGCATTAGCGCTGATTCGCTTGCAGAGAAGAACTGTTGCGCTAAAACTAGTACATCTGTAATGGGACGCGCATACTCAAGGTCTACACCAATTGGGCGATCGCGTGACACCGCGCACAAAGCTAAACTTTGACAGTGGGAAAGGTTAAACCAGATCTTGCGATCGCTAAATTCTGCCGATAGCACTGGTTTACCAAATGCTTCATAGTCAAATTTCACCTCCTGGGGGGCAACATCCAAGTAGCGACCCAAAATCGTCCTAAGTATACCACGACCCACCACAAACCGCTGTCTATGCTGCTGAAAATACAATTTTTCGGCTCGACCCCTTTCATCCTCCGAGAGAATTTTGGCAAACTGTTTAATTTGTGATTCTGAGCGCTCTAACTCAATTCGCCAAACGTGAATGTCATCTGGCAGCAATTTTACATCATTTGGTGCAACTAGCCATTGACGATCGCTATCTATAGTTAAGCTACGCAGTTTTGAATTTTGCATTGTTAATTTCAAATGTTGACCCAAATTCAGGGTCATAAATATGAGATGAGGGGAACATGATGTGATACATAATTACGGCAATGTATCTCATCTTTATTTTTGAATTTTTAGAACTAACCAAGATTTTACTGACAACGTGTTTAGCATTGGTTAACCGTAATTAATTCGTTTTAACATCTTGACAAGTAACCATTTAACTCATTCACACCATGCAAATTTATCGAAGGAACTGAATATTTACTTATACCTTCCCCGAAAATCGAAATCAGATATAGCAGATTTCAGGTAAATCAAGTAAATTTTCTCAAATTGAAACCCCTGTAGAGACCTTCTCTTGAGGTAGAATTTCTCTCTTTTACTCAATTAAAACGTATGCTGTTGTATTTACCATCATCTATAAAACCTGAATCAGTTCCTAGCTTACTAATTCGTTTTTTTATAGCTATGACAGTATTTGTCACAGTTAAAGTAGGTTATTAACAATCTCTACGGAGAAACAAGACTGTTAGCACAACACCACTTTGAATTCTATACTTTAATTAGTTTGCCGCAAAGTTCACTAAAATAAAATTACGAAAAAGTGAAGTTATTGATGATGACTTATTTGTCAAAAAATCATATTCATGATTAATATTTAATTGTCCAAATATTCATAATTAACAATTTTATTTTTCCTCTATATTGTTAATCATAGAACCTAATCAAACCCCGATTTATCACCAAAGTCGATAACTGACTGTAGCTTTAGGTATTAAATTTGTGCCAAACAGCTAAAATTGCTGTATTTTGGATTCTGATAGTATTTACACAGAAAATAATTATGTATACCAAAACAGCCCTGATATGCCTCGGTGTTATGTTTTCAAGCGTGATATCTCTCCCTGCTAATGCTGAAACCGTCATGGCTAAAATTAACCGCACCGGAGTTTTAACCGCAGGTACTAGCAAAGATGCGATTCCCTTCGCATATGCTGACAGCAAAGGGAAACTCACAGGCTATTCGGTAGATATGTTGGTGTTGATGAAGGAACAATTAGAAAAGCAATTAGGTAAAAAAATTCAACTGAAGTTAGTATCTCTTTCCCCAGCAGAAAGGATCCCGAAAATTCTCAAGAATGAAGTTGATATTGTTTGTGATGCCAGTAGCTTTACTTGGGAAAGAGATAAGCAAGTTGATTTTTCGGTTAGCTACGCTGTGACAGGTACGCAACTATTAGTCAAGAAAAATAGTAATCTCGATTCTGCTGAATCTTTTGTTGCTAAACAAGTTGGTGTACTCTCAAAAACCACTAACGAGCAAGCGATGAAACGCTTCCAACCCCAAGCAAAGCTAGTTTATTTTCCAACTCGTAATCAAGCATATTCAGCTTTACAACAAGGAAAAATTGATGCATTTGCTTCTGATGGAATTCTTTCTGAAGGATGGTTAAGAACTCAAAAAAATCCCGATGCGTTTAAAATTGTCCCCAGTCTACCTTTATCACGGGAGGGGGTTGCCTGTATGGTACCAGAAAATAATTCCAAGTTCCTGGATACCGTGAATTATAGCTTGATTAAGTTTATGCAAGGATTTGTCAGCGGAAATCCTCGAAATGTAACTATTTTTGACCGTTCATTTGGTGCAAAAGGTGCAGTTTTTATTAACAAAGATATTCGTGATTTAACTATAGAAACTATGCAACTAGTGATTGAATCACGTCAAGAGATTGGTGAGAGAGATTTTTAGAAAAGTATCAATTTTATCTTGTCTATTTTATTTTTTGATTTAGCTGAAATCTATTGTTCTAGGTCTGCGACTTAACTTATATAATTAAATCGCAGATCTAAATACTCTCACAGCCATGATCGAGAACTAATTTCTACTTACTCATTTCTAACATTCTCTGCATTGGCAGCAATGCAGCAGAGCGAATTTCCTCAGACATGGTAATTTCTGGTGTCCGATTTTTCATTGCTAAATATAACTTATCCATCGTATTCAAACGCATAAATGGACACTCATTACAATTACAATTGTTTTCTGGTGGTGCCGGAATAAATTGTTTTTCTGAAGCTACCTTTTGCATTTGGTGAATAATTCCAGGTTCTGTTGCCACAATAAATTTACTGCTTTTACTGTCTTGGCAATATTTTAATAAAGCTGCTGTAGAACCAATGTAATCAGCGTGACGTAAAACTGATGCTTCACATTCTGGGTGAGCGATTATTTCAGCTTCAGGATTTGCAATTTTTAACTGGACAATTTTCTTTTCGGAAAAGGTTTCATGGACAATACAACTACCTTGCCACAGTACCATGTCGCGTCCAGTTTGTTCCATCACATAACGCCCTAAATTACGATCTGGTGCGAAGATTATCGGTTGTTCTTTGGGAATTTGTTGGACAATTTTTACGGCGTTGGAACTGGTACAAATAATATCGCTCATCGCCTTAATCTCGGCGGTGCAATTAATATAAGAAATAACCAAATGTCCGGGATGTGCGGCTTTAAATGCTGCAAATTCTTGAGGTGGACAGGTATCAGCTAAAGAACACCCAGCATCTAAATCTGGTAATAAAACCAGCTTATCAGGGTTAAGAATTTTGGCGGTTTCTGCCATAAAATGAACACCAGCAAAAACAATTACATCGGCATTTGTTTCTGCTGCGGCTCTGGCTAATTGTAGAGAGTCCCCAATATAATCGGCGATATCTTGAATATCTGGTTCTTGGTAATAATGTGCCAATATAACGGCATTAAGTTCTTTTTTTAATTCTGTAATTGCTGTAAATAAATCTAATGGGAATGTACCCAGTTGTTCTTTTTCACGTTGAGGTAGTGCAGTTGTAAACACGGTTTGGTGTCACCTATTGATTATTCAAAAAGTCTAATTTTTATTAAAATACAAGTAAGCTTATGTAGTTATGGCTCGCTGACGCTATATCGCCACCGAATGCTAAGAGCGATCGCATTATGTATACATCTCCTAATACATCTCCAGAAATTAATTACACTTTGTCTCAAATCCTTGTGGAGAGGTAGGAATGCTACGTCTCTACAATCGTTTTCCGAGATGTCCATTACACTATCAACTTTGTAAGGGACTTCCAGAAAATAAAATATCCCGTGGTTTGGGCATCTTGCTCGAAAAGATTGGGATGCTCGGAGGTTTGGCGGGACGGAAACCGACACCGCCAACTTCTCTCTGTTCCACAATCAAAAATTAGATAATTATTTAATTTGAAGTCCCTAATCGTAATTATAGTACTTTTTACCAAAAAGAAGTACCTATAATTACCATTTAAATCTTGAGGATTTTTTCAGGGAGTCAAGAGCCTACCTTGCGTCCTCGTAGTCTTTGTCCGTATAGCGATAACCTTCTGGGGGATTTATTACTCATTACTTATTTTTTAATCCCAGATCCTATTTTTCGATTCGATAAATTTATGTCAAAATCCCCTTGGGTTGCCTATGCTGGAGACAGATGGGAAAGGATTATGGCATGACGAGTGAGACAATAACTTCAAAAATGTTAAAAATTGCTGTAGTTGGAGATGTTCACGACCAGTGGGAAGATGAAGATGCAGCTGCCCTAAAAGCTCTGGAAGTGGACTTAGTACTGTTTGTTGGAGATTTTGGGAATGAATCTGTGGATGTGGTACGAAGAGTTGCATCCCTGGACATTCCCAAGGCAGTAGTGATGGGAAATCACGACGCATGGTATAGCGCAACTGAATGGGGACGGAAAAAATGTCCCTATGACCGCACTCAGGAAGATTGGGTACAATTACAACTAGATATATTGGGTGAAACCCATGTGGGTTATAGCAAACTGGATTTTCCCGATTTCGATTTAACTGTTGTGGGAGGTCGTCCATTTACTTGGGGTGGTCCAGAATGGAAGTTTGCTGATCTTTGTCGAGAGCGTTATGGTGTCCAAGATCAGGAAGAATCGGCGATGAAGATTTTTGAAGCTGTGAAAAGTGCGGCACACAAAACGATTATTTTTCTGAGTCATAATGGTCCGTCGGGGTTAGGAGATAGACCAGAAGACCCTTGTGGTAAGGATTGGCACCCTATTGGAGGGGATTATGGCGATCCTGATTTGGCAGAGGCGATTTCCCGTAGTATGACAACAGGTAAAAATATTTCGCTGGTGACTTTCGGGCATATGCACCATACATTGAGGCATACCAAAAAGGAAATCCGCAGACGTTTATTTAGAAGTCCCGAAGGTGCTATTTATCTAAATGCGGCTAGTGTACCGCGAATTGTCACAAAAGATGACGAAAAACTGCGGAATTTTTCCCTTGTGGAGATGGAAAATGGATCTGTTTGTCAAGCAGGATCAGTCTGGGTTGGCAAGGATTGTACTGTTGTCAGAGAGGAAATTTTGTACAAAAAATCTAATCAAGTGGTGCAAACTGTTTGATAATGATGTATAATTGTTTTTTGTCAGTGATATTTTAACTGACCCGCCGACAGCTACTTGCTGACGGTTTTATTTGGAGAGGTGGCAGAGTGGTCGAATGCGCTCGACTTGAAATCGAGTGATGCGAAAGTATCCGTGAGTTCGAATCTCACCCTCTCCGTTTATTAAACCTGTGGGAAACAGCTATAACCTAAGGTATTAGGTTAGCTGCCATTTGAGCGAGGTTGTCCTACCGATATTGGCATACCCCCTTGCTGAAGCGATCGCGTTAAGGCTGAAAGTACCTCCACTAGGTCTTTACCCACCCAACCTGATGAAACCACATTAGCAGTATTTGCAGTGATTGAAGCCAGGAAGCGATCGCATACTGTTCGCAACGGTTCACTTTTCTCAATTTCTAAAACCTGCTGACTTTGATTTGTTGGGATAAATTGACCATCTTGCTGTTGCAATTCTCCCCGCAACAACATCAACGGGGATATAGCCGACATCTCATCAAAAACTAAACTCCCTCGACTTCCAGCTACAACTAAGCGTCGCTGCTTATCATTATTCAGCCAAGATAAATGAATTGTCGCCTGAAACCCACTAGGGTAAGTCAATACTGCCCAAACTACATCAGCTAATCCTGGTTGTAACCATGTCATCCCTGTTGCCTGTACTTTTACGGGTATTTCCTGTAACCAGGTATTAAAAATTGCAATATCATGAATAGCTAAATCCCACAAAGCATCCACATCTTGACGCACAGGACATAAATGACTGCGAGTTGCATAACCGTAGCGTAAATCCCCCAAATCTCCGGATTCCATTATCTGTTTACCTCGTTCCACTGCTGGATGAAACAAGTAAGTGTGATCCACCATCAAAACTAATTGTTGTTGCTGTGCTAATTCACACAACTCCTGACATTCACCCGCATCCAAAGTCAAGGGTTTCTCAGCCAAAACATGATACCCCCAATTCAATGCATCCCGAATTAACTGGTAGTGGGTTGTAGCAGGAGTCGCAATAATTACCGCTGTTAATCCTGATATTTGTTGTATGGCTTGCCAATCGGTTGTGAGTAAAATCTCATCACTCAACTTGTACTGACGCTTTACAGTTTCTAAGCGTTCAGGATTCGGATCTATCACCGCAGCTAATTCAGCTTGAGAATGTTCTAGGATATTTCGCAACCAGTGAACACCCCAACGTCCAACCCCGACTACTGCCACTTTCGTTAAATTAACCATTTATTTAGAAATTAAAAGTTACAAGTTAACTCCCTTGAAATATAGTGTTTATCACCCATTAATCGGGGATCTGCTTGATTTCAAAGGAACTCCTCAGTCATAACTCTTAAATCTGATGATGCGGCTCAGTCTTTTTGCGGAGGGCTGACAGATAAAAATGCTACTTTGGCGGCAGCTTGTTCCGCAGCCTTGATGGAGCGTCCTTTACCCTCACCAAGCTTAGAACCATGCAGTAAAACTTCTGCAAAAAAACGTTCTTCACTGTGGGTAGGCTGATGGATTTCCATCACTCGATATTCAGGCAAAACTTTATATTGTCCCTGTGTCCATTCCTGTAGAGCAGCTTTATAGTTAAGTCGAGCGGGATCGAGACGAATTTCAGCAGCCATGCTTTTGAAATGGGGATCAAGCCAGGGATGGATGAGTTCAAGATTATTTGTACTTAGATAAAGAGCGCCGAGAACCGCTTCAAAAGCGTCAGCTAGGCGTGATTCTTGTCCAACTTGATCAGTAGTGGCGCTACCAGCCACCAGTAGATATAATTCTAAACCATAAGAACGGGCTAATTGAGCAAGAACGCGATCGCTTACTAGCACCGAGCGAATTGCGGCAAAATCTCCAACCGAACAATCAGCATAATTTTCCCACAACACAACCGCTGCCGCCAAGCGAACTACAGCATCACCGACAAATTCTAGCTGTTCATAGTTGGCAGTATCTGAAGCAGTAGGATGAGTTAATGCCATATCAAGCAGATTCCATCGTATGGGTGCTTGCACAGACAAACCCAATTTTTTGATTAAATTTTCAAGCTGTCGCTGACGACGCGGGTATGCAAGGGACATTAAAAAATAAGTAATGAGTAATGAGTATGTTTTCTAACGGGGATTTAGACAAGGCACATTTGTGGGGGAAGTTTTCACACCTATTGCTGCCGCCCCGACACACAACCCCCTGCCGTCATTGATTACTAGGGAATAAAACCCCCAAACTTTGTTAAATAACTTTAGGTTGACGATATGATCTTTAGGGATAAATATAGCGGAATACAACAAAAAAAAGATTTCTGGGATAAAAATTAACACATTAATAAGGAGAGAGTCGGACATAAGCCGGGTTCTGTTCTCAAAATCTCAAAGTATTAAATTTCTTCATACTTCCAGATTACAAGGGTAGTCATCTATCTGGGACATTTGTTACCAAATGCCTCAAGCGGCTCTCATCAAAGGAACTGGAAAAAGACCAACCATAGCTCCATTTACCTTGCTTCCAACCGGGGTTTACCGAGCCAACACCTCTCGATGTTGCTGGTGCGCTCTTACCGCACCTTTGCACCCTTACCTCATCAGTTAGCAGTTACCAGTTATCAGTTATCAAGTATTACCTGCTCACTGCTCACTGTTCACCGTTCACTAAATTAGGCGGTATTTTTCTGTGGCACTATCCTCACGCTCGCACGCACTGGACGTTATCCAGCAAGTCTGGTCTTTCGGAAGCCCGGACTTTCCTCAAACTAGCCTTTTATGACTAATCTGTAACTACCTACGCCTACTCCCTCCCATGATCAAGTGTAATCTTTGATGGCGTTAATTCAACAACAGGAAATGAGCGGGGGATAGTGAGACTATAAGTTGATTCGTTTGGTTGTATCCCCGCTGCAATCGTTCTCCTATCTCTTTTTATTCCAAGGTAAAGCATATGTCCAAGGCAACTTTCTAATTACGAAAGGACAATTAACAATACACATAGGTGGTTTATTACTGCCCGGTTGTAAACCAGCGCGTACTTCTGAAATTCTTAGGACTAATTGTAATGAAAACTGCAAAGTAGTCTCTTCATTCATAAACTTTTTAAAGAGAATTCTATTTGCTTTCACAGGATTTTTTTCTAATGAGGCGATATCAACAATTACCTTATTCGCCTTATAAGTTCCACTTTCTTTATCAAGTTCAAATGTATTTTCAGCAGTAATCGTTGTGGTGAGTGTTTTCTTGGGAGCTACCAAGCTGGGGCTTTGGGGAACTGCCAAGTCACGGGTGATATCGGGTGATTTGCGAATCACTCGATAAGATTGTTTACTATGTTCCACAACTATGGAACTATTATCCCAATCAACATATACAGCTAAATTTTCAGATTTATTCTCCACAAACATCAATAGTTCTTTCAGATCACCTAGGCTATAAGTAGCACCTAGTTTAAAAGAAATACCCACATCATCTTGAATATTTTGTTCCTTTAATTGTTCAGAAATAATATCCTTTTGCGATGTAAAATTTATTTTTTCATCGATAGAATCAATCATCCGATTAAAGGTATAAGATATACCAATAATGTAGAAAGTCATAACAAGTAAATTATTATCTGCACTTGCGATATTTGCCATAGCTTGAGATTTAAACTCCCTGGATAAGTTTACAGATTTTAACGATATATTTGGGATTTTTGCTCAGGATTTATTATTTTCAGGAGGAATAGTATTGTCAAACCAACCGCTTCGCCAGAATAGGTACATTAGGGAAAGCGCGATCGCAATCATCACAGCCCAGCAAAGTGGATACCCCCAATACCAATTTAATTCAGGCATATTATACGGTGATTTCTCCGTATTAAAGTTCATCCCGTAAATCCCCACAATAAATGTTAGAGGAATAAAAATCGATGACATCACAGTCAAGAATTTCATAATCTCGTTCATTTTATTACTGACTGCGGATAAGTATACATCCATTAAGCCTGAAGCCAATTCTCGATAAGTTTCCACCATATCAATAACTTGTACCGCATGATCGTAACAATCTCGTAAATATACCCGTACTTCAGGACTGATCAAATCTCCACTATCACGAATCAAAGCATTAATGACATCTCGTTGTGGCCAAATCGCTCGTCGCAACTGTAACAACTCTCTGCGGACTCGATAGATTTTTTGCAAAGTTCTACGAGTTGGATTCAAAATTACTTCCTCTTCCAAATCCTCAATTCGTTCACTATATTTTTCTAAAACGGGGAAAAATCCATCAACGATTGCATCCAAAAGTGCATAAGCCAAATAATCAGCCCCATATTTGCGAATGACACCGCGATTCGATTTGATTCGATGTCTGACTGCTCCAAAACAATCCCTAATTGGTTCTTCTTGGATAGTTAACAAATAATGCTTACCCAAAACAAAACTAACTTGTTCGCTATGAAAACCACATTTCTTTTTTTTGGGCATGACCATTCTGGCAATTAACACAAGCTGGTCTTCATAATGCTCAATTTTAGGACGTTCCGTCATATTAATCACATCTTCTAATACTAAATCATGCAACTCAAAGATATCCCCCAAAGCTTGGATAATTTCAATATTTCCTAGTCCTTGAACATCTACCCAGGATACTGACTCTGTATCTAAAAATTCTCCACATTCGTGGGGGGTTAAATCTTTTTTATCAATTAAATAAATTTCGTTGTAATCAATCAACCTAATCTTTGGTTTAACGGCATCTGCGGCTATATTTAGAGTTCCAGGAATTTCTCCGGGATGATGATAAAAATCTTGAATTTCTTCTTCATTTTCACTTTTTTTAACAAGGTGACGACGGCTACTATATTTACGGTTTTTTTTCGATTTTTTAGTCGTTGTTAGGTGAAGTTTTCTAGTCATAAAATGGTGGGTTCAAAATAGGCTAATAGTTGCGTCTGCATGTGGTCTGAACTTCCAAGTTTACACAAGGGCGGGTTAGCACCTACGAAAAATATCCGTAAATCAGGTATTTTACCTCTTTCCCTGGAATCATAATTGACATTTGGTTTACAAGCACCAAAAAACAGCCAGCAAAAAAGCAGCTTGCCGAATTTAGGCAAACTGCTCTGGAACTAATGATAATAAATCTAGGGGTTAATCACAATTAACCATAGGTAAAGCAGATGGAAATTCTACATCATTCCCATACCGCCCATACCCATGCCGCCCATACCCATACCACCCATGCCACCCATACCACCCATACCGCCCATATCAGGGGCAGCAGCGGATTTCTTCTCGGGTTTCTCCACAATTACAACTTCGGTAGTTAAAACCATTCCGGCAATAGAAGCGGCATTTTGTAGTGCTGAACGCACAACCTTGGCAGGATCGATAATACCAGCCGCAATTAGATCTTCGTATTTGCCTGTGGAAGCATTGTAACCAATATTTAAATCCGATTCACGGACATGAACTACAATTACAGAACCTTCAGCACCAGCATTATCAGCTATTTGGCGCAGGGGCGCTTCTAAACTGCGGGCAACTATGTCAGCACCAATTGCTTCTTCAGGGGTGAGATTTTTCTTGATTTCTTCAATCTTTTTAGATAAGTGAATCAAAGTTGTACCACCACCAGGAACAATTCCTTCTTCAACGGCGGCTTTAGTAGCGTTTAAGGCATCTTGGATGCGTAATTTACGATCTTTAAGCTCAACTTCAGTTGGCGCACCAACCTTGATTACAGCTACACCACCCGCTAACTTAGCAATCCGCTCTTGTAATTTTTCTTGGTCATAGTCGGAATCATTATTTTCCAACTGCTTACGAATTTGAGCGATGCGCTTTTGCACATCTTCTTTATTTTCGCCAGCGGCAACAATTGTGGTGCTTTCTTTGTCTATAGTAATTTTACGAGCTGTTCCCAACATTTCTAATGTTGCGGTATCCAAGTTCAAGCCGATTTCTTCAGAAATCATTTGTCCTTGGGTTAAAACAGCAATATCTTCTAACATTGCTTTGCGACGTTCACCAAAACCAGGGGCTTTAATTGCACATACTGCTAAAACACCACGGGCTTTGTTGACAACTAAAGTCGCTAATGCTTCGCCGTCAACATCTTCGGCAATAATTAACAGAGGTTGACCAACACGGGCAACTTTTTCGAGAACAGGAACTAACTCTTGGATATTGCTAATCTTTTTGTCAACGATCAGAATTCGAGCATTTTCAAACTCAACTGTCATCCGTTCGTTGTCGGTGATGAAATAGGGGGAAATATAGCCCCGATCAATTTGCATCCCTTCGACGACTTCTAACTCGGTGGTGAGGGATTTGGATTCCTCAACTGTAATTACACCATCTTTGGTTACTTTTTCCATCGCCGAAGCCAACATAGCACCGACCTCTTCATCGTTACCAGCACTGACTGTGGCAACTTGTGCGATCGCACTACCTTCTACTGGCTTTGCCATTTTGGCAATTTCTTCCACCAGTACTTCGATAGTCTTGTCAATACCACGCTTAAGGCTAATTGGGTTGGTGCCAGCGGCAACATTTCTTAAGCCTTCGTGAATCATCGCTTGTGCTAAGACTGTGGCGGTGGTGGTACCATCCCCAGCAACGTCCTTAGTTTTGGAAGCAACTTCTTGAATTAGACGCGCACCAGTGTTTTCTAGAGGGTCTTCTAATTCAACTTCCTTGGCAACAGTGATACCATCATTGACAATCTGCGAGGAGCCAAACTTTTTCCCCAAAAGCACATTGCGTCCTTTTGGTCCCAATGTAATTTTTACGGCATCCGCCAAAGCGTTGATTCCTCGTTCTAAAGCGCGCCGAGATTCGTCATTAAATGCTACTATCTTCGCCATATTCCAGTTTTTAATCCCTACACTAGACAATTTAGCACTCAACGTTCCAGAGTGCTAAGGAGTAAAAACCGTCAAATTGTGAATCAACACCAAATCAATACCAAAAAAAAGTGAAAAAAATGATTAATATACAGTTGAAGCTCAGTTGGATTAGCAGTAATGCTTGATTCAGGGGATGAATATATACCGATTTCTTCAGGCTTTGGGAATTGTCCAACCTAGCGGTTCCGGCTGGTTGGCAGTGGTGTTTACATTTTTATTAGCTTGGGTTGTGACTTGGCGCTTGATCCCCACCGTTCGGAAGTTTGCACTTCGAGTTGGGTGGGCAGATCAACCCAATGCTAGACGACTCAACCGCGAACCATTACCGAATGCAGGAGGTTTGGCGATTTATGCAGGTGTAATCGCTGCGATAGTACTGGCTAGCTTACTACGTCCGATTGAATTTCAAAATGTACCAGTTCAGGTATTAACGATTTTACTAGGAGGCTCCATCCTAGTTTTGGTGGGCTTTATTGATGATCAATTCGGCTTACCATCCTCTGTTCGTTTGTTAGTGCAGATCCTGACTGCATTGTTGTTGGTTGCCAATGGCATCAGTATTAAAGTTGCTATGGGAACTCCCATTGACTCAACCCTCTCTATTTTGGTGACGGTTCTGTGGGTGGTGGGAATCACCAATGCCATCAATTTGATGGATGGAATGGATGGTTTAGTTGGGGGAGTGGGTTTTATTACCGCGATGAGTTTGCTGGCTGTCTCCGCTCAACCTGGTGAAAACCGGGCAGCTGCAACTTTAGTTTTGGCAGCTTTAGGAGGTGGTGCTTTAGGATTTTTGCGCCATAATTTCCACCCGTCACGCATTATTATGGGTGATGCTGGTGCATACTTTTTTGGTTATGTGCTAGCAGCTACAGCTATTTTGGGTAAGTTGCAAACATCGACGATTTTTGGTTTGGTACCTTCAGTATTATTTCTGCTATTACCAGTGCTAGATACAACTCAGGTTGTAATTAGACGATTGATGGCGGGTAAAAATCCGATGAATACTCCCGGAAAAGATCACCTACACCATCGGCTATTGGCTTGGGGATTATCACAGCGTTACGCAGCGTTAACTATGTGGTCTATTGCCTTGATTTCTAATCTATTGGCAATGTATTACCAGCATTTAACATTTCTCCAAATGTTGATCACTGCGGTGGCGATTGTAATCCTTTTAAGCTTTACTGTCTGGCAGCGTATTCGAGCAGCTAGAATGCCTGTAATTGATAAAGGTGTTGCCAAGGTGAATAAGGGAGAGTGAAAAGAAGCAGGGGAGCGGGAGCAAGGGAGAAGACTCTCAGACTCCGCACTCTTTTAGAGCGTCCTAGAAGGGTGTAGCTCTGTCTACGAGACGCTCCGCGCGGATGGGTAGGGCTTACTCCCCCTGATGAGGAAGCCCCCTTCCCCTCTACCTATTCGGTGAAACAAGTCGCAAGTAAGTTTTGTAAGGGGGATAGGGCATTTTCCACTTGTGCGATCGCTTTTAACTATCAACTACTACAAATCTCCCTTTGACTCAATATCAGACAAGCTCAAAGCTCAACAAAATTATCCAGCGTTAGCCGTACTTTGTAACAAAATATTGATAAATATTTAGATACATCACGTTTCTGCAAATAGGCTTAGTGACGAAATTAAAAGTCCGAAAATTAGGAATAATTAAAAGTCTGGGGAAGAATTACAGCCTAATCGATTACTCTAAACTCTAGCTTTAGCCAAAATCTACTCTACTATTGATCAATCGGTAAATAGTGGATAAATCTATTGATTTTTTAATCTTATAACTGTAATATTTATGTCACCGAACTAATCGCGGTATTCCGATAGAGAAACCGTTGGTTAAAGTTTTGCCTTCTGTGGGAAGCTAATAGTCAGACTTCTCAACCCAATTCTTAATTCTGGAAATTATGGCTGTATCATCTTCTCCAACTCCTCCGCAGCAGATAAACCCCCGTAGAGAAAAAACACCATCACCTAATAATATTGTCAACCAGGTACTTAAATCCTCTTGGACTTGGAAAATAACATTTTTTTACCTGACGGTGATGTTGTTTATACCCATCCTTGCTATGTTCCAAAAAGCAGCTACGGAATCTCCTGCTAACTTTTGGAAGATTGCCACTAGTCCGGTTGCCCTTTCTGCCTACGAGGTCACATTTGTGACGGCAGTTGCGACTGCTTTGGTTAATGGTTTTTTTGGAACCTTAATTGCTTGGGTGATGGTACGCTATGATTTTCCATTTAAGAGAATTATTGATGCCTCAATAGATTTACCGTTTGCTTTGCCAACATCGGTAGCAGGTTTAACACTGGCTACGGTTTATAGTCAGAATGGTTGGATTGGCTCCCTATTACCCTTTAAAGTATCGTTTACTCGAACTGGGTTAGCGGTGGCAATGCTATTCATTTCCTTACCCTTCATTGTGCGAACAGTGCAACCTGTACTGCAAGAATTAGAAAAGGAAGTGGAAGAAGCTTCTTGGAGTTTAGGTGCTTCCAAATGGCAAACATTTTGGAAAGTAATCGCACCTCCTTTGTTTCCCACGGTTTTAACTGGTGTCGCGTTGGGATTCTCCCGTGCAGTTGGGGAATATGGTTCAACGGTAATTATTGCTTCTAACACACCATATCAAGATTTGATTGCACCAGTGTTGATTTTTCAACGTTTGGAACAGTATGACTATTCGGGTGCAACTGTGATTGGGGTTGTATTGTTGACCATTTCTTTGGTTTTATTGTTGTTAATCAATCTCTTGCAAGCTTGGGGAAGACGCTATGACGCGAGATAGGAACGGGAAACAGGGTTTTGATTGGGAAAGGTTCACCCCAGCGATTTTAATTGGTATAGCGATCGCATACTTGGGATTAGTCATGTATATCCCAGCTATCAATGTTTTTTACCAAGCCTTTAAAAAGGGAGTTGGACCATTTTTCGCTAACTTGACCCATGCTAGCTTTCTCCACGCTGCTTGGTTAACAGTGATTTTAGCAGTTATAGCGATCCCATTAAATACGGTATTTGGTCTTTGTGCAGCTTGGGCGATCGCAAGGAACAAATTTCCCGGTCGTGCTTTTGTTTTGAGTCTAATTGACTTGCCTTTTTCAATTTCACCTGTAGTTGCAGGTTTAATGATTGTCTTGTTATACGGACGTACAGGTTGGTTTGGTGGTTGGTTACAAGAGCATGGTATTCAGATCATTTTTGCGTTTCCAGGAATGGTGCTAGCCACATCCTTTGTGAGTATGCCATTTGTAGCCAGGGAAGTAATCCCGGTTTTAGAAGAACTAGGTGCAGAACAGGAAGAAGCAGCAAAAACCTTGGGTGCGAATGAATGGCAAATATTTTGGCGAGTTACTTTACCCAATATTCGCTGGGGTTTACTTTACGGTTTAATTTTAACTAACGCGAGAGCGATGGGTGAATTTGGTGCTGTTTCTGTAGTTTCTGGAAATATTGCTGATAAAACTCAAAGTTTACCGTTATTCGTCGAAGATGCTTACAAACAGTATGAAACAGAAGCAGCTTTTTCGGCTGCTGTACTTTTAGGATTGTTAGCTGTTGTTACTTTGGTTTTAAAAGAGATTTTAGAGCGCAAAACCCGGATCAAAGAAGTGGAATAAAAATTAAATTGATAGTTTAGGAGTTAGAAAATTTCCAAATTAAAGACTCTCTAAATAAACTTCCAAACCCCATAGATTTATCTAGTGGTCTGTCAAGATAAAAATGACGGTTGTAGAGACGTAGCATTGCTACGTCTCTACAGGATTGTGGATGTCTACATAATCATCAAAATAAAATTGAGAGACTACTAGGGGGTTATTCTCATATATGCTGAATAAATTCTGGTTAAGTAAGTAGGCGGAAATAAACGGAACTATGTAACAGAATGTAAATTCATCTCAAAGCCTTCTTACAAACTAAGGCGGAAGCAAAGCTACACGCCTTGTTTGCGCTTACCCCTACTCACTACTCACTACTCCCTGACCAGAACGATAATTTTTTCTACCCACCTACTTAATTCACTATTTGAATTGCAGGATAACTAATGGTAGAGATCTAGTAATACTACATCTCTACAAACACTTTATTTTAATAAATACTGTTTTCCGATAAACTAGCGGTAGTATTAAAGATATCAGTTTATTGGAGGATTTCCTATGGGTATAGCAGTAGAAAACGTATCAAAGCACTACGGGTCTTTCCGAGCAGTTGATGATGTGAGCTTGGAATTTAAAACTGGTTCATTGGTGGCATTGTTGGGACCTTCAGGTTCTGGTAAATCTACATTGTTGCGAATGATTGCGGGATTGGAAACTCCTAGTTCAGGGGAAATCTACATCACAGGTAAAAATGCCACTCACAAATCTGTACAGGAACGGAATATCGGGTTTGTGTTTCAGCATTATGCTTTGTTCAAACATTTGACAGTTCGTCAAAATATTGCCTTTGCTCTGGAATTACGCAAAACACCTAAACGACGAATCCAGCAACGAGTTGAAGAACTATTGGATTTAGTCCAGTTGAGTGGATTAGGCGATCGCTATCCATCACAACTATCTGGTGGACAAAGGCAAAGGGTAGCATTAGCGCGATCGCTTGCTGTCCAGCCACAAACTTTATTGCTAGATGAACCATTTGGTGCATTAGATGCGAAAGTGAGGAAAGAATTACGGGTTTGGTTGAGACATCTCCATGAAGATGTGAATGTGACGACTATATTTGTCACCCATGATCAAGAAGAAGCAATGGAAGTAGCTGATCAAATTGTGGTGATGAACAAAGGTAGAGTTGAGCAAGTTGGTAGTACTGCCGAGATTTATGATCAACCAGCAACACCCTTTGTGATGAGTTTTATTGGTCCGGTGAATATTTTGTCTAGTAATGCAGGAATTCAGCCCAGTAAAGGAGTTGTCACCACAAGCGATAATCGCATCTTTCTCCGTCCCCACGATATTCTGATCCATCAGAATGCATCAGTGGATACTGTACCTGCAAAAGTTGACCGAATTATCCATCTGGGTTGGGAAATCCGGATCGAGTTACTCCTAGAGTCGGGAGAACTTGTAAATGCTCACTTAAACCGAGAACAATTTAACCAACTTCAACTGCATGAAAATCAGCACGTATATTTGAAACCAAAACAGGCAAGGGTGTTTCAAAGCGTCTAATTTGTAGATAAGTCACTAATATGTAACTAAGCAGAAGTAAACTACACAATGTCATTCCATAGTTTACTTCCACTAATATAAATTGCAGAAAATTATAAAATAAATGTTAGGTGGCGCAAATATTAAATAATATGGACAAAAAGACGATATAACTTTTTATCCTGCTTTGTTATAGTAAGCTTTTCTGCTCTTCTTCCGTGAGTTTATTTGCTGCTTTTATCGCACGAGAACAAGCCCAATCATTAGACATAACTGCGGGAAATCCTTTACGTATTGCTTCTGGGCAAATTGCATAAATTGTTAATTGACAATCAATCAATTCCAAACCAGATTTTTCCACTTGCTTCATTGCTTGCTTGAGGATGATACTATTTTCAAACTCAATTGTCATATTACATTGGGTACAAACAACATGA
Source organism: Calothrix sp. PCC 6303 (assembly GCF_000317435.1). Lineage (NCBI taxonomy): Bacteria > Bacillati > Cyanobacteriota > Cyanophyceae > Nostocales > Calotrichaceae > Calothrix > Calothrix sp. PCC 6303. Next base: position 1,982,725 of record NC_019751.1, on the reverse strand, counting down.
TGATGATGATTCGGGGAAGTTGTATTTAGCTCATAATGTTTGTGGACTTCAGCTAATTCTAGCTCACGCAAAATTCCCATGCGTGTCATTAATTTTAAAGTTCTATAAATAGTAGATAAACTAATTCCTTCTTCACGCTTTTCCAGCATTTCAAATAATTCTTCAGCGCTGAGATGTTTTCCTCTTGGCAAATTTTGGAACACTTGCAAAATTACCTCGCGCTGCGGAGTTAATCGCCATCCTTTTGCATTGAGTTCTGCCTTGAGAGAATTTGCACTGTACATCAGATTATTCCTTGCTTATTGGGATTATAGCTAATAATGCGCTTGCTCAGATCTGTGTTAATTACTCGTATTATACGCGCATCAGGTATATGAGTTTTAAGAAAATTTGGGGGGTTAATTCCCCAGCAATCAACGACGGCAGCGCGTTTTCTGTCGAGGTTTGTCTTACAAACTTTAACGGAGGCACACCCCCCGTTAAGTTTGCGCTAAATCTCCGTTACAAAACATACATACTTATTACTCATTTTTTAAAGTTGTGTTGGGTTGGGTGCATCACCATAAACTGCTTTCGGGTCGAAAGTTTTCTCAGTTTCGGTAAAATCTAGATTAAGCGATCGCTCTGAAGAAACAGCCTTTTGCCCGATGGGAATACTCCGGTAAAAACAAGAACGATAACCGACATGGCAACTTGCTCCAGAACCAGCAACCTCAACCCGCATCCAAATGCAATCTTGATCATCATCTATTAACAACTGCTTGACCTTCTGCACCAACCCACTAGATTTACCTTTATACCATAGTTGTTGACGACTACGACTGTAATAATGAGCCTCACCAGTTTCAATGGTTTTTACTAATGCTTCCTCATTCATGTAAGCGTGCATTAGTACCTCTCCGGTGTTCGCATTGCTCGTCACAACTGGAATTAAACCGTTACTGTCAAATTTTGGAGATAGTTGAGAACCTTCTTCTACCTGTTCTACTGAGGTACGAGAGCTAAATAAACGATTCATATCTAAGGGTTTGTGAATGATTATGATAATTATTATTGTTGCTTAAAAGTGTCTGTAAATTCTATTTCGTTTTTCAGCAATTGAAGTGAAAATACCTCCTTCCCACTCCACTGCTTTTTCTGTTCCCAGGATGATTTAGGATTGCTATATGTCAATTTGGTGCATAAACATGACACAAGCTATAGCCATCAACAACAATCACAAATTAGACCTCAAACCCTTAGCAATGCCTGAACGTTTATTGTTGGGTCCTGGTCCTTCAAATGCCCACCCGGCCGTACTTACAGCGATGAATACTTCTCCTGTGGGACATTTAGATCCAACCTTTTTGACGCTGATGGATGAGATTCAATCGTTACTACGGTATGTTTGGCAAACCAGTAATTCCCTGACAATTGCCGTTAGTGGTACCGGAACTGCGGCAATGGAGGCAAGTATCGCTAATGTGGTGGAAGCTGGTGATGTGGTCTTGATTGGTGTAATGGGGTATTTTGGGAATCGGCTTGTGGATATGGCAGGACGCTATGGGGCAGATGTCCGGGTAATTACGACACCATGGGGTCAAGTTTTTAGCTTAGATCAACTAAAAGAAGCATTAGAAACCCACCGTCCTCGCATTCTCGCACTTGTTCACGCAGAAACCTCCACGGGTGCGCGTCAGCCGATGGAAGGGGTGGCAGAACTTTGTGAAAAGTACAACACACTCCTGTTAATTGATACGGTAACAAGCTTGGGTGGAGTGCCAATTTTCTTAGATGAGTGGGGTGTTGATTTAGCTTATAGTTGCAGTCAAAAGGGCTTGGGTTGTCCTCCTGGTGCGTCACCATTTACTATGAGTAGTCGGGCGATGGAGAAGTTGCAAAATCGACCGACAAAGGTGGAAAATTGGTATTTGGATATGAATTTATTAGGGAAATACTGGGGAAGTGAGCGAGTTTATCACCATACTGCCCCAATTAACATGTATTATGCATTACGGGAGTCTCTACGTTTAATCGCGGAGGAAGGCATTGAAAATTGCTGGCAGCGTCATCAACAAAATGTTGAATACCTTTGGGAAAGCTTGGAAAGTATTGGTTTGAAGATGCATGTGGAAAAGCAATATCGATTACCAACCCTAACAACCGTATGTATTCCCGAAGGTATTGACGGTAAAGCTTTTGCGCGAAAACTCTTGGATGAATATAATCTGGAAATTGGCGGTGGTTTAGGAGAACTTGCTGGAAAAGTTTGGCGAGTTGGGTTGATGGGGTATAACAGTCGTCCGGAAGTTGTGGATAATTTTGTTGATGTATTAAAAAAGGTATTGTGATACTGAGGTTAAGAATTCAAAATTGCTGCTAATGCCACCCATTCGTCGCTGGTTTCTTGATCAATAATATTGAATCCAGAGGCTTGAAACGAAGATGCGATCGCGTCTTTGTAATCATCGGTAAAACCCGCTGCTATTAATATCCCACCTGATTTTAGTGCTCGTTGATATTCTGGGGCAAGAGTTGTATGGATTCTGGCGAAGATGTTAGCAATAATTAGGTCACAATTTCCTGATGGTGCAATATTAGTTACATCTTCTTCCACATTTCCCCCTAGCCAATGCCCCATTTCACTCCCACAACCCAAGCTTCCCAGTATCACTTTTACTTGTGATTCTACTTCATTTAGTTTCACCGCATCTTGGGTTGCCTTCACAGCCACAGCATCGTTATCTAGGGCTAATACGTTTGCGCCCAGTTTTGCCATGGCAACGCTTAAAATTCCGGAACCTGAACCCAAATCTAGTGTATTCATTCCTGGGGTTAAATGCTTTTCTAAAAGTTGCAAACTCAAAATAGTAGCTGGGTGTAAACCACTACCAAAAGCAAAACTAGGATTCAATTTCAGGATAATTTTATCGGTTGTTGGCAAGGGGGATAATGTATCAGTGGGAAAAATAGTAAAACGTTTGCCAATGCGACGAATCAGAGGTTGAGATGCATTTTCATGTTGTGGTTTCTGATCAATTACACTTGCTTTTAACTCAGAAATTAATCCAGTACGTTGTAAAGAAGAAAGTAAATTTTCTATTTCTAAACAACGTATATTTGCATCTGAATCATAGGGAAAATAGAGCCAAACCGTAGATGTCCAGTTTGATGGCTTGATATCCTCAATATACTTAGTAATGGAGATATCACAGATATAATTAGTAGATTTCAGTAATGTCGCAACCCAATCAACAGCCTCATCACTAGCTTCGACACTTAATTCAATCAAGGGAATATTTTCGATTGGGGGAGATGGCTGCATGATTGTAAAAGGTTAATGATTGACGCAATTTAGAGTATATTAAAGCTCATGCGATCGCATCATACAAGTAAGTCGGTGTTAAAATGGGTTAAATAGAGCATAAGCCTAGGCTGAAACGCCTACGCAATGGACAATTGGGCATTTTTTACTTGGAACACTACTAGTAGATTATTTGAACACCATATTTTTGAGAACTACTTCAATCGCATCAAAACGAATTGGTTTGCTAATATAGTCATTCATACCTGCATTTAAACATTCTTGACGATCTTCTGGACGAGCATTAGCTGTCATGGCAATGATTTGGGGTTGTTTAGATAGTTCTTTGCGAATCTGTCGAGTTGCTTCTAAACCATCCATTTCCGGCATTTGTACATCCATGAATACAACATCGTAAAGTTGCTTTTGTGTGGCTTTAACAGCTTCAAGTCCGTTATTTGCCACATCTGCTTGATAGCCTAATTTCTCTAGCAACTTCAAAGCAATTTTTTGATTTACTAAACCATCTTCAACTAGTAATATCTTTAAAGGCAGTTTTTCAGCAAATTTATGATCATGAACAGGAAGATTTTGTGGTTCAGTACGGGAGTAGGAAAGAATTTTAGTTGAACAATTTCCACTTTGTTTAGACCAAATACCGCGAGCAACTTGTAATAAAGTATTATGCAACTGATAGTGCCGTAAGGGTTTTTGTAAAAAGGCAGTAAATTCAGTTGCAATTGGTTGATGTTCTAGATTTTGCTTACCTTGAGAACTCAACATGATTAAAGTTAAATCTCGCTGGTTAGGAATAGCACGAATTTTTTCTGTCAAGTTGATGTGATGAAAGTCAGGACTGTCAATATCAATTATGGCTATTTGAAACGAATTTTCCTGCATGTAATGCAGTGTCATATTACTTGATTCAGATGATTTCACGTCTAATCCCATATTTTGTAGCTGCCAAGTTAAACAATTTCTCAACTTGGCATTGCCTACTGCTAATAGTAATTTCTTATTAGTCAGTTCTGGTTCAATATGGCTAATGTTGAAGGAAGCAGGATGAACTTGTAGAATGGCAGTGAAATAAAAGGTAGAACCTTTACCTTCTTCACTTTCTACCCACATTCTACCACCCATGATTTCTGATAGTCGTTTACCGATGGCTAATCCTAAACCAGTGCCACCATAACGTCTGGTAGTGGAAACATCAACTTGACTAAAAGCTTGAAACAACCTATCTAAACGATCACGAGGTATACCAACGCCTGTATCACTAATCGCAAATTGCAGTTCGCAATCATGTTGTGAATTTTCCTCTGGTGAAATTTGCTGTTGAGTGGAGATAGTAACAAGAATTTCGCCATCAGTGGTAAATTTTACAGCATTACTAACCAAATTTAAGATAATTTGTCGTAGTCGGGTAATATCCCCAATAATTTGGGTGGGAGTATGGGATTCCAGCTTGTAGATTAATTCAATACCTTTTGCGGTTGCTTGTGAAGCTAACAAATCCAAAGCTTCTTCAACACAAACCCGTAAATCAAAGGGATGTTTTTCCAACTCTAACTTGCCAGATTCAATCTTAGAAAAGTCGAGAATATCATTAATAATAGTTAGTAATGTATCACCACTATTACGAATAGTTTCCACATAGTCTAGTTGTTCTGGTTTCAGGGATGTATCCAACAGCAAATTTGTCATCCCAATAATGCCATTCATGGGTGTACGAATTTCGTGACTCATAACAGCCAGAAAATCACTTTTGGCAAAATTTGCTGCTTCTGCTGCTTGCTTGGCAATTTTGAGTACCTCTTCTGCTTGTTTGCGATCGCTTATATCTAAATGGGTTCCCACCATTCTCAGGGGTTTTCCTTTGCGATCACGACTAACTAATTTGCCTCGATCTAAAATCCACTTCCATTTTCCAGACTTAGTTCGCAAACGGATTTCTGCTTCATAGACAGGAGTTTTACCTTTTAAATGAGCAATTAACCGCTGTTGCATTGAATATCTATCATCTGGATGAATCAAACTATTTCTAGCTTGAATATTATTTTCTAATTCATCTGGCTCATAATCAAGGATTGAAAAGTAGTGTTTGCTACGATAAACATCACCAGTCTGCAAATTCCAATCCCAAAGTCCTTCCTCGACAGCATCAAGGGCTAATTTTAATTGTTCTTCGCTTTTACGTAATTCTCCCCTTTGGGTTGTTAGTTTTGTGTTGAGTTTCTTGGCATCTGCAAGAGATGCATTTTTAGCTTGTAACAAAAATAAATAATCAGAAATAGAGTCATGCAGAGGAAAATCATTAATATTTAAACCTAACTTTTTCAAGTCGGAAATATCAGTTATCCAGGGAGAAGCAAGAAATAATAAAGTATCCAATGCTTCTAAGTATATCATCTGTCCCTTAAGTTGGATATCTTGGTGATGGCATTGCAATAAAAATAGCGATCGCGTTTGCTCTAAAATAGCTTCAAAGCTAGTGGAACATTTAGGACGATTTATTTGAAAATGTAATTCGAGGGGAGCATTAAGGATATCTATAGATTCAAGAAGACGTTGAATGACCTGACCCATTTGAATAACTTTCATTTCCCTATTTATCATCAAATGAAAAGGAAATAAAGAAGCAAATTGGTCAAAGTTAAGACTGAATTTTAATTGTCCTAACTCTGTAATAGGTTCATTTGTCATAGGACTGAGAATTGTCGTATTCAATAGAGAAGCTATCGTAAGTAGAACCTTCCTCACGAGAACGAGTTTGAGTAATATCTATCTTTGTATTAAAACGTTTTCCCAACCCATGCAACAAACCAATTACCATGGGAGTCAATCCTTTGCGAGTTGATTGGTAGTGAAGTTCCATTGATTTCTCGCTGGTATGTTCGCAGTCAAAAGATGGTGGACGGAGTTGAGAAAAACTTAAACCGACTCGTGCGTGGAGATTATCAAGATTCTCCACAAACTGGGGCAAAGAATCACCCGCACTATCTAAAAGATCTCCATAACCTTCAGCTGCTGTGTACGTCACCCAGTATTCTCCAAATGCTTTGAGAATATCCTCTGCTGGCATTTTAAAGACCTCACAAGCAGCTTCTACTAGACGATAAGTTATGTCGTCAGAATAAGCATCCATACTAATAAAAAAATCAACATCTTCAAGTCCAGCTTTTTGCTTAATATTTTCCCAAACTTCTTCACCGTGATTTTGGCAAATCATATCTTGAATTGCTTTATTTACTAAACCATACATATATTTATTTCCTGAATATTTTCTGAATATTTTCTGAATATTGAGATTAATAAAATGTATAATTTGTTTGTTTTATCAAACAAAAACATTTATTAATTTAGAATAGTATTGATAAACAGATGCAGTATATCTTATTCATCAGATATATGTCATCAGGGATAATATTTAAGCTTGAATTAAGAGGCTATTGACAAGCGGCAAGAATAAAGCAGACTAGATGATATTTGAACAGTTATACAAGGTCTAAAATAGGTATCGCCTCAAAATTTAGGCGATAAAGAATCATCCAGGAAGCCATGATTAAGCATCAGGATTGAGGAAGACTTTTCGCAAATAATAATTCCAAGAGATGTAATGTCAGTAATTTTGGAACTTCGTTTTACGTTTCACCGAAAACAATGGGTCTGAAGCTAGAGCACCAGTCCAGTAGAAGTAGTTGACAAGATACATAGTTTTTGCAGAGGCTAATTTATAGGAGAATAAGGAGAATAAGGTATGAGGAGTGCAAACTATGCGTCCATTAATATGGGAACCTCCAATCTCCCTGTCAAGCAAAGAAGAAAAAGTTGCGAAACGTATACGCAAAGCAAAGTTATTTGTATTTTTGCGGCAAATACGACACGAATTATTTGACCCAGACTTCCAAACGGAGTTAGCAAGGGTATTCAAGGACAGTAGTGTTGGTTTATCTCCAATACCACCAGCACAACTTGCACTTGCAGTAATTTTACAAGCATATACAGGGGTTTCAGATGACGAGGCAATAGAAGCGATTGAAATGGATAGGCGATGGCAGCTAGTTTTAGATTGTCTCGATTGTGAACAAGCTCCATTTGGCAAAGGGACACTAGTTAGATTTCGTGCGCTTTTGATGTCAAAGTCTCTTGACCAGAGGATTGTGGCGAAAACAGTTGAAATGGCACATTTTCATGAAGGTTACAATCCGAAGTCGTTAAAAGTAGCCTTAGATTCAAGCCCGTTATGGGGAGCGGCACGTGTGGAAGACACGTATAATTTGTTAGGTCATGCACTAAGGAAAGCATTATTCGTAATAGCTCAGAATTATGAACAGGACGATTCTGGTGTTACAGGCGTTACAGCGACTATCGGTGCAGAAATCATCACGGGAACGAGCCTGAAAGCTGCCTTAGATTTAGATTGGGATGACCCGGAAGCTCGTAATGTTGCACTATCTACAATATTGCAAACATTAGACTCAGTTGAGTCTTGGGTCAAACAAAAAACTGATTTGGATGAAAAAACAAGCACTCAAGTCAACAAGAGCATTGAAGATGCGAGGCAAATTGAATCACAAGATGTTGAGGAGAAATCTGATGGCTCCCCAAAGCTCCGTAAAGGTGTTGCTAAAGATAGACGCATTTCAATTGAGGATGAGGATATGCGTCATGGTCGTAAAAGTCGCAGCCAAAAAAATTGATGGTTACAAACGTCATATTTTCAAAGACTTAGAATTGCAAATGGTAAGAGCTGTTGGTGTTACCAGAGCAAACGAACCAGAAGCATCTGTAACTATGGCAATTGAGTTCGACTTAAATGCCCAGAACGTAACAACTCTTGACATCAAAGAGCTACATATTGACCGTGCATATTTAGCTAGTCATTGGGTTAAACAACGCACACCTGATATGACTATTATTTGCAAGGCATGGAAAGTCCGCAACGGTAATTTTTTTGATAAAAATGCCTTTGTTCTGGATTGGGAAAATCATTTCATTCGCTGTCCCAATGGAGTTAGTTTACCCTTTAATGAGGGGACTGTTGTCCACTTCCCCAAACACGAATGTCAAACCTGTCCTTTACGCTCTCAATGTACAGAGAGTAAGCAAGGTCGCAGTATCTCTATTCACCCTGACGAGTCTCTACTTGTAGAGCTACGGGAACGTCAAACTACACAGAGTGGACGTGAGAAACTCCGCGAGCGCGTTAGTGTTGAGCATAGTTTAGCTCATATTGGTCAGTGGCAAGGAGATAAAGCTCGCTACATTGGCTTACGCAAAAACCTTTTTGACCTTCGACGTATGGCTGTTGTTCATAATCTCCACGTTCTTGCTCGTATGTTTGAAACTAATAATAAAGAAATTTCTAATTTTAATAATTCATACTCTGCCTGATTTGTCAATATCTTCTACTGGACTGGTGCTCTAGGCTGTTGACTCTATACTTTTTTTGAGCTAAAATTTCATACAATATCTGTGACATAACTGGGCTAGAGGCAGAGCCTCAAAGTCAAGGTTCCCAGGCAGAGCCTAGGAACCAGTCGATGACACCAAAATTGTATGAAAGAAAAGTGTTGAAATTACATCAAAATTAACAGCCTAGGTACAGCCTCGTTAAGTTTATGCTGTTTTGTATCGGGGTTAAATCCCCGTTACAAAAAATAATTCCGTAGTTCGCTTCTCGCTTTGCGAGTATTGCGTAGCTTGCTTCCCGCGATAGCGAGTATTGCGAATTGTTTTAAGATCGGGGATTGCCAACAAAACTAATTAGATATTAGCTATTAGCTATTAGCAAAGCTGAACTAACTAAAATCACGGAGCATTTTTTTCAACTCTATACTATGCAATTCTTCCTGTCCAATCATGGTTTTTGCAAATTCTTCTAGATAAATGCTAGCACCTTCGACAATTTCTAATAAAGATTTATAGAGTTCTAGTGCTTTCTTTTCATGTCCTACACTTTCCGATAAAATATCCTTAACAGAATGTTGGTATGATTCTTCCATCGGGGCTATTTTCAAACTAGGATGTCCATCCAAACCAGTCAGAATTTCACCCGCTTGTTGTGCATGTAATAAAGATTCTGTAGCTTGTGCTTGGAAAAAAGTCACAATAGGAATTCGATTAGGACCTGTCACCATTAAAGAGTAGTGAGTGTAGCGAACAACACCCGCTAATTCAAATTCCATAATCGTATTCAGCAAATCAATTGCTTTCTTTTGATCTAGTTCACGCATTTTTGGTTAATTTACCTAAAAAAATAAAACAATAAGTGGAGTCGGTAAGGAGTCAATTTGTACGCACCTAGATTTCATCGGTCTTGTCAGATATTATGACTCTTTACTTTTGACTAATTTCTCGCCTTTCAATAATTCTAACCTCCCACCATAACTATTTCGAGCAAAAACTGATATTCCAGTATTCAATGCTTTGAATATGTTCCTAATGAAATCTCAGTTTCAGTAAATAGAATTTTTGTGTAAGTCAGTTTAGGGACATGGGTTTTGAAAGATACGTTTAGTAAATAACCTATCGATTGAATAGACTTGAGTTGTGGAAAAATTATTTCCAAATATAATTTTGCACCTAATGCGATATTTTATCAATATTTTTGAGAATATTTTAACTTTTGACCTGCCTGTACTGCCTCAAACCCAAAATCAATATTCCCAAAATTAACAATAGAGGCGTTAACCAGTTGCCCCAACGCACATATAGTGTTTTACTCTGACGACGGTAAATTGTCTCTGCGTGGGTTTCGTAGGTGTTGTGTCCGGAAATCCACAAAGTTTTACCATGAGGGTTAACAAAACCAGAGTAACCTGTATTAGTCGCTCTGACTGCCCAGCGATCGCTTTCGATGGCGCGCATGATATCTTGGGCATGGTGCTGCGCTGGCATGGCAACACTGTAATGGGCATTATTTGCCGCACTCAGGATAAATTCTCCGCCAGCGGCAGCTTGACGACGGAATTGCTCAGGAAAGGCTGATTCGTAGCAAATTCCCACAATTGCCCGTCCAAACGGCGTATCAAATATCTGATTTTCTGCACCGGGAACTTGGTGTGCTTCCAAGGGTGACAAACGATTAATAATTCCCCCCAATATCTCTTCAAAAGGAATATATTCTCCGACGGGAACTAATTTGTGTTTGTCGTAGCGGCTAAATACCTCACCAGTTGCTGTAAAAGTAAACAGACTATTATTGTAACTGGTGCCGCGTTCACCAAATCCACCAACCCAAGCGGTTATACCTTTTTCCTTAATTGCTGCAACCAAATTACTATTTTTGATATCCCGGAGAAAAAACGGTAAAGCACCTTCGGGAGTCAAAACAGCATTTACACCTTCATCCACTAATCGAATATACCCTTTAGTGTATCCAGCGATCGCACGTTGAAATCCGACAGGTGACAGCTTAATATCATTACCGATATTCCCCTGAATCACTCCCACCTTCAAAGCTGTCTCTACTGATTCAGCTAGGGGGGTGAGATACAACCCATAACCCACTGCATGAAGTATCAAACATAAACCCAAAGGAGGTAAATAAAAAGGTAATTTAATGGTTCTTCTACGTAACCAACCCTCAGCCAGCAAAGCATTTACAGCAACAATTGCCCCAGTTACCGCACTAGTTCCCGACAACTGTCCCAAATGTAGAATTACAAGATTATACGGAGACTGGGTGTAAGAAATCGAAGTCCACCACAAAGCACCCATACTCCAAAACTGTTCCAAAGCACACCATAGGGCAGTTCCAATAATCACAGAAGAGAAAATTGGCAACGACTTACCCCGATGACTAAGCCGGAATAAAACAGCCCAAACAGAAACTAAAGCCACACCCCACAGTGTAATCAATACCCAACACAAAAACGCGATCGCTAAACTAGTCAACCAAGGTATACCCATCCAAGTCATCGGATGAATCCCAGTAATCCAGAATAAAGCCAAACCGTGATAACCAACACCCCAAAGCGCCGGATAAACCAAAAACCTCCACCACTTCAAACCAGAATCTTCACACCCTTCCCGCACCAAAACCCACAAAGGACTTAAAGCCACCCAAGCCAAAAACCACACATTAAAGGGTGCGACAGTAACACCCATCAACACCCCACCCAGCAAAGCAAATAATTCTCCCCATCCCCCTCTCTCCCCCTCTCTCCCCCTCTCTCTTCCTCTTCTCTGCGGCACTCTGCGCTTCCCTCTGCGAAACTCTGCGTTAAAAATATTAAATAAAAAATATTAAATAAAAAAATATTCCCTGGCATCATCCCACACCAGAGAATATATAACGAATTCTACTCCTCCTCACCCTCAGCCAATTCAGTCATTTCCGCAGTATCGGGAGGAACCACAGCAACCCCAGTTAACGCATCATCCTCATCCAGACGTTGCACCCGCACACCAGTTGCAGAACGGGATTGAACAGAAATAGCATTCACAGCTTGGCGAATAATAATTCCCCGACTAGTCACCATCATAATTTCATCATCATGATTGACAATATGGAGTGCCGCCAGCTTATCCTTACTCTTCTTATTCTTAAACTTAGTTGCCATCAACCCTTGCCCTGCACGGTTTTGGAGACGGAACTGAGCTACAGGTACGCGTTTACCGTAACCACCCATGGTAATTACTAATACCCAAAGACCTTGGGGATCAGCTTCAATTACTTCCTCATTTTCAACCTCTAAAACCTCATCTAGGTTTTCGATTTCTTCTCCCTCAACCTCTTCTACTGGGGCAATTTTCTCCAGAATTGCGGCTGGGAGAATATCCATCCCCACCAATTCATCGCCTTTTTTCAACTTCATGGACTTCACGCCACGGGTTGCCCTACCTAGGGGACGTAATTGGGAGTGATTGCAGCGGAAGTGAATCGCCATACCCTGACGAGAACCAATTAAAACGCTGTCTTCAGGTTTTGCCCGACGTACCCAGCGTAATTGATCACCTTCTTCTAGGGAAATAGCAATCAAACCGTTGGAACGAATATGACTAAAAGCTTCCAAGGCAGTCTTTTTAATGTTGCCACCCCTTGTCAGCATCACCAAATATTCTTCACTGCTAAATTCATCCACATGCACCACCGAGGTAATTTTTTCCTCTTTGGGAATGGGTAGCATTTGCACAATGGGAGTTCCCCTACTTGTCCGGGAACTTACGGGAATTTGGTAGGCTCTGAGGCTGTAAACGACACCGCGATCGCTAAAAAACAACACGCTATCGTGGTCACAGCAAGTTAAGAAATGCTCGATATTATCGTCATCTTTCACCTTGGCAGCAGCTTTACCCCTAGTGGCGCGGTTTTGCGATTCAAAGGTATTTACAGGCATCCGCTTAATGTAGCCCTGTTGGGTGACTAAAATAATTGCCTTCTCGTTAGCGATGAGGTCAATGTCTTCTAAATCACCTTCCCCGTGGGTAATAATTGTCCGTCGTGGTGTCGCGTGGGCTGTCTTAATTAGGGTGACTTCAGTCTCGATAATTTCGAGAATCCGTTCGCGTCTGGCTAAAATATCTTGTAAATCGGCAATTGATACCTGTAAAGCTTCGTGTTCATGACTAATTTTGTCAGCTTCCAGCGCAGTGAGTCGTCGCAATTGCATCTGGAGAATGGCATCTGCTTGAACTTCTGAGAGTCCATAACCAGTAATTAATTCGCCCTTTGCCGTAGGTGAATCTGCCGATTGCCGAATTAAAGCGATGATGGAATCAAGTCGTGCCAATGCAATCAGCAAACCTTGGAGGAGGTGATCTCGTTCTTCGGCTTTGCGGAGTTCATATTGAGTTCGACGGGTAATTGCTTCGACGCGGAAATCGAGGAATACCTGTAAAAACTGCTTCAGTTCGAGAACTTGGGGTTCCCCATTTACTAAAGCCAACATATTCGCGCCAAAATTGGCTTGGATTGGCGTTAATTTGTAGAGATTATTGAGGACAACACGGGGATAGGCATCGCGTTTTAATTCAATCACGATTCGCATCCCATCACGATCGCTTTCGTCGCGGATGTCAGCAATTCCTTCTAGTCGTTTCTCATTTACCAACTCGGCAATTTTTTCTATGAGTGCAGCTTTGTTGGTTTGATAGGGCAACTCGGTGATGATAATTGCTTCTCTGTCGGGACGATTGCGCTGTTCGATGGTTTCAATGTTTGCCACCCCGCGCATTGTGATTGATCCGCGTCCAGTGAGATAAGCCTCTTTGATCCCCGATGTCCCGAGAATTTGCGCTCCTGTGGGAAAATCAGGACCATGGATATACTGCATCAACTCGGCGGTAGTCATTTCCGGGTTGTGAATTAGTTGCACCAAACCATCGATTAATTCGCCTAAGTTGTGGGGAGGGATATTTGTTGCCATTCCCACCGCAATCCCCGAAGAGCCATTGAGTAGGAGTTGGGGAATCCTGGCTGGAAGAACTGTGGGTTCTTGCTGTGAACCATCAAAGTTGTCGGCAAAATCAACAGTTTCTGACTCAATATCTTGAAGGAGTGCCGCACTCGTCAAAGCTTGCAAACGACACTCTGTGTACCGCATCGCCGCCGGGGGGTCATTATCTACCGAACCGAAATTACCATGACCCGATATCAAAGGCGATCGCATGGAAAAATCCTGCGCCATCCGCACCAAAGCATCATATACCGCCGTGTCACCATGGGGGTGATACTTACCCAAAACTTCCCCCACGACACGGGCGCACTTCCGGAAAGGGCGGTCTGACATTAACCCCAACTCGTGCATAGCATAGAGAATACGGCGATGCACGGGTTTGAGACCATCCCTGGCATCTGGTAAAGCCCTACCAACGATGACGCTCATCGCATACTCAAGGTAAGACCTGGACATCTCGTTCCGTAGGTCGGTTGGGATAATCCTCTCCTGAGAGGTTGTCATAACCTAAATTGCTCCAAAAATCGGTGATTTTAGTCTCTTTTGTACAAAAAAAGCGAAATTATTCCCCGCTTATCTCGAATAATTGCTGTATATTGATACAATTTTAGCATGTAGCTTCATTTTTTAGTGACAAAAGCCATTTCTGGGCAGATGAAAAATCGCAAATTAAAAATTAAAAACTGAAAAGACTTTTTCTAAATTATCCTTACGAAAGATGCTTTCGAGAATAGGCGATCAAACATCAAAAGTATTCTTCAATAATTGCTATAGATAAAATTAATTATTTAACTAAAACTTACATTTTATATAAATAATTTTAATCACGATCAAATTAGTCTAAATCTCGGATCTCATATGCCATTCCCAATTATCTATTCCGACGAGTTTCTGGATCACCTAACTGGTGTAGGTCATCCAGAAAAACCTCAGCGTCTACGTGCCATTACAGATTATTTACATACCAGTAAATTTAGCTCACAACTGGAATGGAAATTACCGACACCAGTAAGTGAACGTGATACTATGTCGTTAATATCACAAATACATCAACCAGAATATATTCAGAAATTAGCCCAAATATCTAGTTCAGGCGGTGGTTATCTGGATTATGAAACCATAGTATCTCCACGCAGTTATGAAGTAGCATTATTGGCAGTTAACGCTTGGGTAGATGGCGTTGATATCGTCCTGGAAACTGGAAAACCCAGCTTTGTTTTAGCACGTCCACCTGGACACCATGCTGAAAGAGAAACAGGAATGGGATTCTGTCTATTTTCCAATGCAGCGATCGCATCCGTCTACGCACTCAGCAAACCCGATATCAACCGTGTTGCCATCCTCGATTGGGATGTCCACCACGGTAACGGCACCCAAGCAATCGTTGAAACCAACCCCCAAATTATTTACTGTTCACTCCACCAATATCCCTGTTATCCAGGAACTGGAAAGTATACTGAACGGGGATTTCATCAAAATGTTCTGAATTTGCCCATTCCCCCCGGTAGTAACATCACCACCTACAAATCAGCATTTGAGAAATCTGTAGTCCCATTTATCCAGGATTTTAACCCTGATTTACTCATCATCAGCGCTGGTTATGACGCAAATGCAGCCGATGAACTTGCCCAAATCAACCTTCAACCCCAAGATTACGGCTTATTTACCGAATATTGTCTGGGAATCACTAGTAAAATCCTATTTGGTTTAGAAGGTGGTTATGATTTAGATGCTTTAGCACAATCAGTTATTGCCACAATCGAAAAATGTTTACCTGTAGCTTGTGGGTAATTCCTCATTCAATGTCAGGTATGAATTAATCTGAATTATTGCCTAAGATTTCAGGCAAATACAGCAATTTTCGGGTAATAAACCAGAAGACGTTCCAGTGGAACGTCTCTACAAGGATTTTCGATCCTCAACAAACGCCAAATTAGTTAATATTTGGCAACTCAGCAGATTCAGCATAATAAGTCTCTTTAAGAATTTTAGCCAATTCATCGTTATTTTCTCGTAAACCTTCATAAAAGAAGAAAACTTCACCATGGATGGCAGATTCACGATTGTACTTTAACACCTTCAATAAATCATCTCCACTAATTCTGTAAGAACCAACTTTAGCCAGAATTCCCGGTGCAAATCTAGATAGATATATATTCAAATACTTATCCTTAATTATCCTGTCCAAAACAGCTTTATAACTAGGAAAATCACGACGATAAATTTGGGGATGAATCATATCCACAATTCCCCGTCGTAACCATGTAGGAGTATCTTGCAAATATTCCTTAAAAGCCCAATCATGGACATTGGGAGACATAGAAACAATTAAATTAGGCTTAATTGCCTTGAGTTGTTGATAAAGACTTGCCCAAAACTCCGTCAAAATATCAGCACGCCACTGTAACCATTGTGGAACCTGATGGTGGGGAGGATTAACACCAAATTGCCGACGATAGCGATCGCATGTAACATCATCATAGCCACCTTCCGTTGGTAAGGCTGGTAAACGGTCATCTCCCTGGATGCCATCCACATCGTAATTACTCGCAACCTCAAGTATTAAACTTGACATAAAGTTTTGAACATCCGGATCCAAAGCATTCATCCATTCAAAACCATTTTTCTTCAATAGATTACCACTGCGATCGCGTGCAGCCCAAAGCGGCTTTTCTGCAATTATTCTTCCTCCCTGAGAATTATAAGAACAAGCAAAGCCATATTCAAACCAAGGTATCACCTTCAAACCTACCCCGTGTGCAGCTTCCACAACCTCAGCCAAGGGATCCCGCTCTTGGTATAATGGATTAATGCTAATCCCAAAATTTTCCTGCATCACTTCGCTAGGATATTGAGTGACACCCTGATTCCACACAACCGGGAAAACAACATTAAAACCAGTATCAGCAATAAACTCCATTGCTTCAACAATATTTGCTTGGGAATCAAGAACATGACTATCAGTTGTAGTTAACCAAACTCCCCGAATTTCTGGATTACTCATCATAAATCTACGTCTTAGCTATCTACCATCATGACAAACCAATGGCAACACGAATACATATATACTAACGGCATCGGACTCCACTACGTCACCCAGGGAGAAGGTGAATTAATGTTGATGCTACACGGATTTCCCGAATTTTGGTATTCATGGCGGCATCAAATTAGTGAATTTGCTAAATACTACAAAGTAGTTGCTTTAGATTTACGAGGATACAACGACAGCGATAAACCCACTCAAAAATCTGCCTACACCATGAATGAGTTTATCAAAGATATTCAAGGAGTAATTACAGGGTTAGGATATGACAAATGTATTTTAGTGGCACATGATTGGGGTGGTGCAATTGCTTGGAATTTCGCGCATACTTTCCCCGAAATGTTAAATCAACTAATTATCCTTAACTTGCCTCATCCCGCAAAGTTTGGACAAGGTTTACGCACCTTTCAACAGTTACAAAAAAGCTGGTACATATTTCTATTCCAGCTACCATTACTACCAGAATTTTTAATTAGACTTTCAAATTATAAATTAATTGGATCCATATTCACAAAAACAGCAGTTAATCAAAGCACTTTCCCGATGGATGATATAAATGCCTATAAAGAAGCAGCTGCTAAACCTGGAGCTTTAACAGCAATGCTTAACTATTATCGGAATATTTTCCAACAAAACACATTTGGACATCAATGGAAATTAATCGAAGTTTCCACACTTATTATTTGGGGTGAAAACGATATGGCATTAGGAAAAGAACTTACCTATGGTACTGAAACCTATGTCCGAGATCTACAAATCAAATATATTCCCAATTGTAGTCATTGGGTGCAACAAGAAGAACCCCAATTAGTTAATCAGTATATACGTGAATTTCTCAGTATTACCGCACAATAGCGATTCTGAAACTCAGTGAGCGATATCCCATAAGTATATTGACTTAACTAGTATAGGAATCCGATTTGATTATTGTTGGCGTAGCCTGTGCCTTGCGCTTAAAAATTTCAAAAAATTTCAAAAAAAATTCAGTATATGTAAGGTGTGTTATGGCTTTAGCCTAACGCACCAAAATCCGCAAGACGGTGCGTTACACCTGGTGATCACACACCCCAGGTGTGTGATCAAATCAAATATGATTCATATATTAATATTTCATAAAATTAAAATGAACTATTTCCCAACGAAAGTAAAAATACTTATTTCACCAAATCTGAGAAAAACAATTCACAACTTTTAACAAAGATACTAAAATTGTCATATCTCTTATTAATTAATCAAAAACCTTGCTAAATAAAGATATTAACTCATCCAGAAGCATAGATTTTTAATTAAAGTACTCATTCTTGAGATAGAAATTATCATTATAGTTTCGATAAACTAACACACTAATCGAAATTTAGTGAGATAATTGGAACTGTGAGGACAACAGAAGTAATTATTGGTATTTAAGGGGGATTTATGAAAGTGAAGCTATTGGCTATTTTAACCCTGGCAGCACCCCTAGTATTTAGTAGCGCAGTTCAGGCAGAAAACCCACAGCAAGTACAGCGTCTCTTACAGACAGGCGAGTGCATCAAATGCAATCTGTCGGGCGCTGACTTAACAGGCGCTCACTTAATTGGATCTGATTTACGTGGTGCAAACCTAAAGGGCGCTAACTTATCAAGAGCGAACATCGAAGGCGCTGACTTGACAGGTGCTAACCTAGAAGGTGCTAATCTCAGTTCCACCTTTGCCACCAATGTCAACTTTAAACAAGCAGACCTTGACAGAGTTAACTTTAGTAACGCTAAAATCCATAATTCCAACGTCTACCAAGCATCAATGAACGACATGACTCTTGATGGAGCCGATATCGCTGAGACAGGAATCGGTGTTGGAGGTGAAGACGTTACCATACCTGACTGGGATTAAGCTTAGATCCCAACTTCAAAAAACTAAATAACTTTAGTAACACTTAAGCAAATATTTGTCAATAGTAATACATCTAAAATTAAGGTGAGTTAGCAAGCAATGGGTCTTGCGCTCACCTTTAATTTTTCCCACACCCTCTTCCTATTCTCGATTGAAGCCTGATTTAGGAATCTAGATTCAAGAAACTTCAACAAAGTTTGGGGTTTAATTCCCTGGCTAATGACGGCAGCGCGTTTTGTGTCGGAGTCTGTCTTACAAACTTTAACGGAGGCACAGCCCCCGTTAAGTTTGCGCTAAATCCGCGCTACAAAGCATACTCATTACTCATTACTTATTACTTATTTTTTAACCTCTAAGGGCGCAATACCTTCTGCCCTGATGTTCCTTAGTAGCCCTTGCAACTCAGATACAAACTGAGTTAAGTTTGAAAAGCAAAAAATTAACACCTTTGGCAAAATTCCCTAAAAGGTGACACTATATTGCGATAAAGTAGTCATTGATTAAACTTTGCTACAGAAGGCGATACTCAGCGAGAGTTATCTGAAAATGTTCCAACAAATAAATGATCAAAAATCCGTCATAGCGTAGTTTACTTCCATTTAATGGCATGTAGCGTAAAGCCCTTTGGGCATAGAAGGGATACGCATCGCTGGCACATTTTTTTCGTAGGGTGCGTGACACTTCGATCAATTTGAAACGAAAAATAAGGGTTCTGGTGTCAGACACCAACCTTCTGATTGTGACAATCGCGTAAGTCCTGACCAAATCTAATTTAAAGTATATAGCAATCTCAGTAGCATTTGATATGACATCGGAAACGTCGTTTGATATTTTAGATTCTCTCCAAACGGATATTGCAGAATTAATTGAGCGCTTACCGTCATTAAAAAATCGGCAATTCATCCAGCAAGCCTTATCAACTATTTTACGCCTGACAGATACCGAACTTGAACGAATAGACTGGAAAATACTATCTTCTTCCTTGGCAGATATGGAACGTGGTTTTGAACTTTTCCATACTTACCGCCATGTACGTAAAGTCACAATTTTTGGTTCCGCACGGCTAGCATCAGAAACTCCAGAATACAAAATGGCGGCTGATTTTGCCCGCAATGTTGCCCAATTAGGATTTATGGTCATGACTGGGGGTGGTGGCGGAATTATGCAAGCTGGAAATGAAGGTGCTGGACGAGAAAATTCCTTTGGTTTAAATATTCAGCTTCCCTTTGAACAAAGTGCAAATCCGATAATTGAGGGAGACCCCAAATTAATTAACTTTAAATATTTCTTTACTAGGAAATTATTTCTACTCAAAGAAAGTGATGCAGTCGCTGCATTTGCTGGCGGATTTGGAACCCAAGACGAAGCTTTTGAATGTATGACTTTGAGCCAAACAGGTAAATTTGGTCCTGTACCTTTAGTACTAATTGATCATCCAGGTGGTGATTACTGGCGTTCTTGGAGTGAATATATAGATAAGCATCTACTGCAAACAGGCTTAGTCAGTCCAGATGACCCCAATCTCTACACAATTACAGATAACTTAGAAGTTGCCTGCAATGCCATCACCAGCTTTTATCAGGTTTATCATTCTAGCCGCTATGTAGCAGGTAAACTAATAATTAGACTTAAAACTGATATATCTGATGCGGAACTCGACCAACTAAATATTAACTTTAGTAGTATCCTCATCAAAGGAAAAATTGAAAGAACCCAAGCATTATCTCAAGAAGGACAAGACGAAACTGCTGAATTACCCCGTTTAATCCTACATTTCAATCAGCGTGATTTAGGAAAACTCTATGAGATGATTGCTACAATCAATCGTATGGGTAAACCATCCGCAGAAGATATTGCACATCCAGAATTGAAATAAAATCATATGAAATCAATTGCCTTGTCATAATGACAATTTTGAACACCCACCTACTTAAGGAATGCATATTAAATAAAATGCAAATTTTGATTTTGTGGAAGAGTCATCCTGCCTGCATAATTACATTAACGAGCAAGATGTCCATTCCACAAGATATGTATATTATTTAATTGCTAATTTTTAAGCAGAGTGTGGCAATCCCATCAACTCATTAATATCGGAGATTATGGGATTGCTACCCTGTAGGATGCAAGCTAGGTAATGAAAAACTTATTCTTTTTCCGCGAAATGATACCAATTTGAAAAAACAATGCGACAGATAGATATTTGTAGAGACGTAGCACTGCTACGTCTCTACCGTTGGATCTGCTGCAATCATTATTTGAATTGGTATGAGAACTGAGATGCAACCAACTACAGTCTTCAAGTAGATAGCCTTTAATTATATTTACACAAACGCAAACAATAACATTATGCAAGTTTCCTCCCAAGATTTAACAACAATTTATACGTTGAAACAAAACCTGATTGATTTTGTTTTAGATGCAGAAGATGAACTTGCAAAAGCCTTGGAAAATTATGCAGCAAAGCAGGTTCGTCGAGGTTTTAGTGATAACCTTAAACAAGATACAATTGTTGAGAACTTCGCTTTTGAAGGGGATCAAAATTATTCACCAATAGATTTATTTTTGCAAACTAATCCCCAATTATCAGAATCAGAAAAAAATCTAATTAAAACCTGGCATCAAAGCTTTATGGGTTTGTTTGCAGTCAATCAAATACTAGCTGATGGCTTTGAAGTCATGAATTGGCTGACAGCGAAAAATTACCTTGTAAAACCCGATAACCAAAAAACTCAGCAAGAACTATCTCGCCTGAAAGTTGGGGAAATTATCCATACTCGATTGATTCCCATCACTAGCAATGAATGGACTTTTGCTAACTCTTATATTTTAATGGGAAAATTAGGCAAACCTAAGCTAGCGGTAGCTATTGGAAATTTCAAAGATAATTATAAGCAGCATCTTTATAGTGATGCTCCTGAATTATTAACTGAAGCTTGGGAGTCAGTAGAAATTTATCATCAAGAATTCCAAGATTTTTTCCATGCAGATGAAGTTACTATGTCTGGATATCAGTTAAGTCAGAATATTAATGAGTTTCAAGAAATTATTACCAAAAAGCGTTTAGAAGCAGCTGGCATTGATCCGTCGAAATCGTTTGCAGAAATCATCGAAACAAGCGAAGAACAGGAAGAAATTATCAATAGGGCAGCGGAGGCTGGTGTAGATCAAAAGTTAGTGTCCCAAATATTAAATAGTAAGACTAGCACAGCTAAAATGATTACACCCAAAGTTGATTTACCTGCTGAGATAAAAAAAGCCGACGAAGTTACGGCAATTTCTGATCCTCGTTGGGGGCAAATGTTTTTGGCAACCTATACCAAAATGAAATCAATTTTAGCCGCCGAAAACTGGCGAGATATAGAAGGGTCAGAAAAACTAATTCGTTTTTATTTAGAGGATAAAAGTATTAATTCCTTGATTTGGCATAGATTAGCAGAAATTTATCCCAGGCAACTTGAATCAATACTTCGGGAAATTTTAAACCGTCCAGAGTTTAAGTTAGTTACAGAACTCAATTTAGTATTAGAAGAATTTAACAAATTTACAGAGCCAGACTTACCAGAAACGGCTAGTGTCCCTACACATTTACATAATTTATTTCAAGAAGCATTTGCAGAAGTTAATAAATCCAAAACTAAGGGGAAAGCTCAAAAAGTAACAACAAAAGGCTTTCAGCGTAATTGATATAACTTTAGGACTTACGTATTGACAGAAAACAATAAATATATGTTGCGGGAAAACCATATTTCTCGTAGGGGTTTAGCATTGCTAAACCCCTACCCCACGGTTAATTTATCGCTAAAAACAAATTGGTCAAAGTCTGAAACAAGCTATTTCGGTGAAATCATACCATGACTAATTTGTACAGTGCGTAACTCCTAAACTTGTTCCTTGTCTCCGGAGGCTCCACCCTAGTCAAAATAAGAGGCGGAGCCTCAAAGTCAGAGTTCCCAGGCAGAGCCTAGGAACCAGTTAATAGTGTCTAAAATCACAAACAAAGAACGTCAAATTTCTATCAAAATCAACAGCCCAGCCTCTGACTCTGATCGTGAATTTTTTTTGGCATTAATTCAAATGATGAAAGACTAGGTTTCCTATTTCAGAAAGAAAGCGATCGCATTGTCCGAAGAATGCCTTTATTCTGAGAATTATTGCCAAAATGACATTATTGATATCTTTTTGAGAAAAAGCTTAAGTAACAAATGTGACTGTTAAATCTTATTAACAAGGTGAGGCTAATATAAAGGAGATTTGAGCAAAATATTATGAGTATAGATGAGCTTTTAGTTAGGTATCAATCTGGAGAACGAAGTTTTAAAGGCATTAATTTAATTGGAACCTATTTAAACGGAGTAGATTTAAGCGGAGCCGATTTTCAAGGGGCTTCGATTTGTGAGGCTGATTTAAGTAAAGCAATTTTAGTTGGTACTAACTTAACGGAGGCATCTTTAATTAGAACAAATTTGAGTGGTGCTGATTTAAGTGGTGCTGATTTAAGTGGTGCAAAACTATTTGAAGCCAAGCTGAATGGGGCTAATCTTAAAGGAGCAAAGCTGAAGATGGCAGATTTAATTGATGCTGACTTAAGTGATGCAGAGTTAGTAGAGGCAAATTTGTATGGCGCATATTTAGATGGTGCAACCTGGGAAGGTGCAACTATGCCAGATGGTAGATCTCACAAGTAATAATAAACAAAAATAAGTAAAAAATATCACCAAAGTTCAGATAGACTAAAGTGCTATCAGGATCTTTGGTGCCCAAAACGCCTAAGAGAGCCGTTCCTATAGAATGTCTTTCTGGTGAGGAACTGTCAATGTGGACAATTGACAGAACTGGAGGTTATCACATAGAAGTTGGACGCTTATGCTACAGCACACAGCTGACTAAAAATAACTACCATTTGAGAAATTTATGGATTTACTAGGACATTGGGTATTTGAGTTGATTGGGAATTCACCTGTGGATCTGACTGTGATTGCTCAAAATGTTACAGATGCAGACCTTTTAGGTAATATACAAAAGTCTTTCGGTCATTTTGTTCAAACTGGACAGGCTTGGGCGCTATTGATTGGGTTGGTAATTGGCTATATCATTCGGAATCTAACTAGCTACGGCTAAATGATAAAGGTTAGGAGTTAGTAATCCAAATCAGAAACATTAACTTCTAACTTTAAATAAGCCCTGTAAGGCTGCTTTGAACAACCTTCCCTATATTTATGACCCAACAATCAGAATCCAATTGGAGTCCACGATTTGAATCAGCGCTGCATCCAGCGATCGCTATTTTTAATGCGAGTATTAATTTCGATATTGAGTTAATCGAATATGACTTAACTGGTTCCCAAGCACATGCAAAAATGTTAGCTCATACGGGAATCATTTCTCCAGATGAAGGTGAGCAATTATACGCAGGTTTAGAGCAAATTCGCCAAGAATACCGTCAAGGCAAGTTTAATCCGGGGATTGATGCCGAGGATGTGCATTTTGCTGTGGAACGGCGACTAATAGAAATAGTTGGGGATGTAGGTAAAAAGCTGCATACTGCCCGTTCTCGAAATGACCAAGTAGGTACTGATACCCGGCTTTATTTACGCCATCAAATTCAAGAAATTCGCCAAAAACTGCGGGAGTTTCAACAGGTTTTATTGAGCATTGCTGAAGTAAATATAGAGACTCTGATTCCTGGCTACACTCACCTCCAACGCGCTCAACCCATCAGTTTGGCACATCACCTACTGGCGTACTTTCAGATGGCACAGCGGGACTGGGAACGCTTGGGTGATGTTTCTAAAAGGGTAAATATCTCGCCTTTGGGTTGTGGTGCTTTGGCGGGGACGACTTTCCCTATCGACCGTCACTATAGTGCCAAAATCTTGGAATTTGATGATGTCTATGCAAACAGCTTGGATGGTGTTAGCGATCGAGATTTTGCTATTGAATTCTTAGCTGCTGCCAGTTTAATTATGGTACATCTAAGCCGTCTAGCTGAGGAGGTAATTCTCTGGGCAAGCGAAGAATTTGGCTTTGTCACCCTCAAAGACAGTTGTGCGACTGGTTCTAGCATTATGCCCCAAAAGAAAAACCCTGATGTTCCAGAGTTGGTAAGGGGAAAAACTGGGCGGGTATTTGGTCATTTACAAGGGATGTTGGTAATTATGAAGGGATTACCGCTGGCATATAATAAAGACCTTCAAGAAGACAAAGAAGGCATATTTGATACTGTCAATACAGTTAAGGCTTGCTTGGAAGCAATGACAATTTTGTTAGGGGAAGGGATGGAATTCCGACAAAAACGTCTCGCAGAAGCAGTTTGTGAAGACTTTTCCAATGCCACCGATGTGGCAGATTATTTAGCGACTAAGGGGGTTCCTTTCCGCGAAGCTTATAACTTGGTGGGAAAAGTTGTCAAAACCAGTGTCAGTGCTGGAAAACTCCTCAAAGATCTAACTATAGAGGAGTGGAAACAACTACATCCAGCTTTTGAGGCAGATATCTATGATGCGATCGCACCCCGCCAAGTAGTGGCTGCACGCAACAGTTTTGGTGGCACAGGCTTTGATCAAATCAAAAGCGCGATCGCATCTGCACACCATACCGTGTCACATAAGTAAAGTGGGGAGTGGGGGAGTACCTGAGTTTTAGCTAACAGCAGAATCATTCCCCATTCCCAAACAATAAAGGGTGTACACAAAAATTATGTACACCCTTTACTATTAAAAAAGCTTAAAAAATTTATACGCTCGCCAGGTACCTATTCGGTATCCATTGCTGCTGCGCCTTCATCTTCTTCACTCTTCGGCGGTCTTTGTTGGAATCTTCGCTGCATTCGTCCTGTAGTCGTCCGTTTACGAAACTTACGGGCGTAAGCCTGGTTCCGTAGCGCCTTCTCTTTTTTCGGGTTACGGCGCTTTGCCATGTTCACCTCTAATGAATAAACAACAAAAAAGCTACTACTAAGCACTATTCAGTCGGTTTCACATACCAGCTATCACTGATATGTTTGAGCTTAGTTTAGCTATCATTTTATTTTAAACAGCAATCTAGACTACCTTATATTGCATTGCACTGTCAATGGTCATCCAAAAGGCAGAAGCAAGGGAACTCTCAACAGGCGACACAAAGACTATAGGTGTAATCAATTTTGCTTAACTGACTGGAAAAGTTATCAAGGTTAGGGAATAGCCAAAAGTTCCCGTGTTTTATTTTATCAGGTGCTACTATTGGATCTGTTCCATAGCAGACGCTATGACAAAATCCTAACTCTAGAGAAATTATATAATTCAAAACTCAATTTTTCGGTTTTCGAGAACTTGCCAGAGAAGAAAAAATCTAGAGTAGAATATACGTTTTGAAACTTAAACCTTCTTGCTATTTTTGCAGTGACAATTCAGTTTACACGTAACTTATGGCGTTTTGGACAAACTGTGCTAGGTGTTATTTTTCGTCACCCGATACCTGGTACAAGTATCGTCCCAATTTTGCCAGATGGTCGGATAGTATTAATTCGACGACGAGATGATGGTTGCTGGTCATTACCTGGAGGGATGGTTGACTGGGGAGAAAATATTCCCGATACAATCAAGCGTGAACTAAAGGAAGAAACGGGGCTGAATTTAGTCAAGATTCGCCGTTTAGTAGGAGTATATTCTGCACCTGACCGTGACCCTAGAATCCACTCGATTTGTGTAGTTGTGGAAGTCGATGTTGATGGTGATATGCAAGCTGAAGACACTTTGGAAGTAATGGAAATTCAAGCATTTACACCTGATTCTTTACCATCTGAGAAAATGTCCCATGATCATACTCGGCAATTGCAAGACTACTTAAATGGTTTAACTACACTTGCTTGAGTGTCCTGTAAGCGGTTAGCCTTTAACTATCTTAGTCATATGAACTGACTGACCCCTGGCACCAAATTCTACGGTGTACACACAAGTCTTCTAGAGTTGTATCACTGGCTTTTGATCTCCCAAACCCCCTAGCTCTTACCCTGCGGGAACAACTACGGTGAACAGAGCGCCTGAGGCTATGCTGTCGGCAGGCTGAGTGCTTCGCACACGCCAAAGGCGAACGCCTTTCTGGAATGCCGTAGGCGTAGCCGCCCTGAAAGGGCTAGGGCTATACGCCACGCCCCCCGTAGGATGTCCGCAGGGCTGTAGGGCGAACGCCAAGAATAAGGGGGCAAATGCCTTTCAAATTACCCCTTAAAAAGGCGAGCCACTGCATTGGACGTTTAGCATATGGCGTGGGTTTAGGGTAATCTACGACGATTTTGATTTTGTAACAAAGATGTGTCTACACCGTAGGACACCAAATCAGCGGGATTTTAATCGTTATAAAGCTTGTCTGAGTTCCTCAAAAGAATTGGCTAAAACCACACTTCGCAAAATTCCTTGCAGTTCTTCTAAACTCATAATTTGGGAGATTCGCGGCATTAATTCCAATCCCTCACTACCAAATTTTGCCTCCAAACTCATCTCTATATTAGAAAGCATTTGCTCTTTCCGTCCTTGGGTTTCCCCTCGTGCTTCTCCCTCACGCAATATTTCTAGATACCATGGTGACTCGCGTAAAACTCCCATATCCCACCTCATGATGTCTTTAACTAACCCACTTTCTAGTACAAAAGTAGCAAAAAATGCTAGAACCGTCTCCAATTGATTTAAGTCTTGATCCTGACGTAAAACTTGTAGCGCTTCCCTAATTATAGATTCATCATTCCCTCCTTTGAGAATTGGTACAAAAGGAAGTAATGATGGCAAAGGTTGTTGGAAAGCAACATTAACATCAACTTCCCATAGATTAATTACCCGATAATCTTGAATTGCCCTCAACCCAGCCAGATTTGATGTAAAATTTGTGGGGATTTCCACATCGGTGGTTTGCAAAATATTAATTAAAACTGGGTAAGTTGGCAATTCATATTTTTCCTCTGCAAGTGCCGCATAAGCTCGCATTCTACGGGGCATTTTGGAACTGTAGCGTAATTGTAGTTCGTTTAATACCAAAAATTCTCCATAATCAGGACTACTTGCATGAATTAATACATCTGTTTCTCTACTTATCCATTGAAACTCCCCTGATAAAATTTCACCTGCTTTGATGTTGGGAATATTTGTGACCCATTGCACCCAGTTATCGGGTGCAAGGCTAATGAGTTTTTTAGTGCTTGTATCTGCTGGTTTTGCCATTACTTTTAGATGCACTTTTATCTAGAACCTTCAAACAGGTAGTATAAAATACTTAATTGAGCTTAATTATTAAATTTAAGATGGAAGCTTTGTTTCGTAACTCCCGGAGAAAACTAACTCATGGGTTGCTGTTTTGGCGGGAAGTTGGTCAGGGAATACCAGTAGTATTTTTACATGGGACTTGGAGTGATGGCAGCCAGTGGGTAAGCGTAATGGAAATGCTAGGCAGTGATTTTCACTGTTTAACACCTGATTTACTAGGATTTGGTGAGTCTGAAATTCCCGAAATCCATTACTCTATTGATTTGCAAGTGGAAACTATCGCTGAGTGGATTGAAAAATTAAGACTAGAGAAAGTCTATTTAGTGGGTCATTCTCTAGGAAGTTGGATTGCGGCAAGTTATGCTTTGAAGTACCCTGAACGTGTGAGTGGTTTGGTACTTTTGGCTCCTGAAGGTGTAAAAACTCCAGGAATTGAGCAGTATTGGCGGCAAATGCAGCGAATTTTGAACCGTTCTGAGTTGAGTTTTGCTTTGTTGCGGTTGCTACGTCCCATTGCTAAGGTATTTGGTTGGGAAATCAAGGTTGAGGAAGAATGGCGATCGCGTTTGATAATGGAGCAGTATCCTGTAGGGTGTGAGCTATTATTTAACCGCCAATTACCAGAACTTCAGGCTGAGTTAGTGGACAATCGCTTCAATTTACATCAATGTCGTACTCTGATTTTACATGGTGGTAAAGATCGTCAGGAGGTTTTTACAGCTAGTCAAGCTTACACAAGATTGATATCGGGAGCAAAAATGCAAATAATCACCCATGGGGAAAATGATTTACCCCAGTCATGTAGTGGTGAAGTGGCTGAAGAAATCCGAGATTTCTTAGGTTTACCAGTTATTGGTTAGTTGTTGTCATGATTTTGCTGAGTCCCCAAAATATCAAATTTGCTTCAATGATGATGTGGTTTGCAAGTTGGGGATATAACGATTTTAGGTAGGATTGGATGATCACGCGATCGCCTCCTGTCATCACTACCTGTCCTTGTGGGAAATCTTGCCACCAATTTTCCACAAAATCCCTAATTCCTCCTAACAAAGTATGGATAATTCCACTTTGTATCGCTTCAGAAGTATTTAAAGCGAAACGCTGCGGTAACTGTTTCGGTATCTCTACTTGGGGTAATTGTCCGGTTTTTTGACCCAATGTTGCTAGCTGTAAACCCAATCCTGGTAAAATAGCGCCACCAATTAAGTTTTTGTATTTATCTACACCTGTAAATGTGAGTGCAGTTCCCGTATCAATAACTAAAGCCGGAAAACCAAAATAGCTTCCAGCACCTACTACAGCTAAGGCTCGGTCGATGCCAAAGGTGGAATACAGAGCTTTAATTGGGATATGTTCGAGAGTAATTATTTTGACTAAGGGGTAATTCTGCCAAACCATAAACTGGGCTGGAACTACAGATGCGATCGCAATCTGGATCGGGGATAATTCCCAAGGTGAAATATCGGTTTCTATTTCTGCATTCACTAGATGGAAAAAATCCCCAATATTTTCACATTTAGCTAGCTGCTGCACAGTATCAGCATCAATATAATTGGTATCCCAGGTATCTATGAGGGTTTCACCTCTAAATAATCCCCAGTGCAGACGGGAATTGCCAATCATTAAAGCTAACCAAGTTTCAGGCATACTTAAAATTTCCAATTTAGCCCTGAAGCAAATCGTATTATCTTATCAACCTGATTACAGATTCTGAAGATTTTGTTTTCTTTAACTTATCCATAGTTTATTTAATAATTATTTACATTTATCTCGTGCCACAATAGAGACAAAGGTAATAAATACTTAATTTAGATCAGGAGGCTAGTTATGGTGGCACTCACCGAGAAAATCCAGAAACGGCTAACTATACAAGTTGAAGATATAGCAACCGATACCACTACCATTCGTTCCCTAGATTGGGATCGAGATCGGTTTGATATCGAGTTCGGTTTACAAAACGGTACTACATATAACTCGTTTATTATTCGTGGCGAAAAGACAGCATTAGTTGATACTTCCCATGAGAAGTTTCGTCAGCTATATCTTGATACCCTCAAGGGCTTGGTAGATATCAGCAAAGTTGATTATTTAATTATTAGCCATACGGAACCAGATCATAGTGGCTTGGTAAAAGATGTTCTCCAACTTGCCCCATATATTACGGTGGTTGGTTCTAAAGTAGCAATTCAATTTCTAGAAAATCTCGTTCACACCCCTTTCAAACGGCAAATTGTCAAAAATGGTGACAAAATAGATTTGGGGAATGGGCATGAACTAGAGTTTGTGATTGCGCCTAATTTACATTGGCCCGATACTATTTTTACCTTTGATCATCTAACTCAAACTCTCTACACCTGTGATGCATTCGGGCTACATTACTGCACTGAAGCAACATTTGATGAAGATTTGGAAGCGATTTCTCCCGATTATGCTTTCTACTACGAGTGCTTGATGGCACCAAATGCCCGGTCGGTTATATCCGCATTAAAACGGATGGGTGAACTACCAAAAGTAGACACCATCGCCACTGGACATGGACCCTTATTACGGCACAACGTCGCCGAATTAACTGGACGCTACCGAAATTGGAGTCAAACCCAAACCAAAGCAGAGACAACCGTCGGCATATTTTATGTATCAGAATACGGCGCAAGCGATCGCATTGCTCAATCAATCGCTGGTGGTATTAGTAAAACTGGTGTCGCCGTAGAAACTGTAGACTTAAGAACAGCAGATCCACAGGAACTTTTGGAACTAGTGGGACGTTGTGCGGGAATCGTCATTGGGATGCCACCAGCATCAAATTCAGATGCTATCACCACCTTGGGTACAATCTTGGGTGCAGCAAAAGAAAAGCAAGCTGTCGGTATTTTTGAAACAGGTGGTGGTGATGATGAACCTACCTATCCCGTCCTGAATAAATTCCGCGCCCTAGGTCTAAATGTGGCTTTCCCTGTAATCGAAATCCGCGATACACCTAGTGAAAATACTTACAAGCTTTGTGAAGAGGCTGGAACCGACTTAGGACAGTGGGTGACTAGAGATAAAAGCATCAAGGCGATGAAATCCCTAAGTGCTGATTTAGACAAAGCTCTGGGTAGAATTAGTGGTGGTTTATATATCCTCACCGCCAAGAGAAACGATGTCCAAAGCGCCATGTTGGCATCATGGGTGAGCCAAGCCAGCTTCAAACCCTTGGGTGTGTCCATTGCCGTAGCGAAGGATCGGGCGATTGAATCACTGATGCAGGTGGGTGATAAGTTTGTCCTGAATGTTTTGGAAGAAGGCAATTATCAACCTTTGATGAAACAGTTTTTGAAGCGATTTGCACCAGGTGCTGATCGTTTTGAAGGTGTCCGCACATACCCATCGCAAAACGGTGCGCCAATTCTCGCTGATGCTTTGGCATATATGGAGTGCGAAGTTAGCAGCCGCATGGATACAGGCGATCATTGGATTGTATATTGCAGCATCTACGCGGGACGGGTTTCTAAGCCGGAAGGGCTCACCGCAGTTCACCACCGCAAAGTTGGCAATCACTATTAAGGATGAAGGCAGGAGGCAGAAGGAAAAAGTTATTTTATAACCTTTTTGTCCCTTGAGAATAGTCTGTTTATTTCCGCCAAACTCCACTAGTGTTATATCCCCGACTACTTGCAGGATATCAGATACGATAACGATTTTGTGTGATTCCGAACGATGTTAGAGACGTGATATATCGCGTCTCTACAAACCAATTTGTTGATAATTTCCTCATTTCCCAGTTATGCAATCAACCAAACCTCGTGATGTTCAAGTTTTCCCCATTGGTACCAATACCAGGGTGTTTCGTTCCCGTAGCTGGACAAGGTTACGGTTTGAAATTGAATATGCTTTAGCTAAGGGAACCACAGCAAATTGCTACTTAATTGAAGCCGATAAAATTGCCTTAATCGATCCTCCCGGAGAAACATTTACTGATAGTTTCCTCACCACTTTACAAGAACGGGTTGATGTCAAAAAAATCGATTATGTAATCTTAGGTCATGTCAACCCAAACCGTGCCAAAACCTTAAAATCCCTTTTAGAAATTGCCCCCCAAATTACCTTTGTTTGTTCAAATCCTGGGGCAATTAATTTGCGTGGTGCTTTGGAAAATCCAAATTTACCAATTCAGGTGATGCGGGGAGATGAAAGTCTAGATTTAGGTCAAGGACATATTTTACAATTTATCCCCACAACTAATCCTCGTTACCCTGACGAACTTTGTACCTACGACTTACAAACCGAAATTCTCTACTGTGATAAACTATTTGGAGCGCATATTTGTGGTGATCAGGTATTTGATGAAGGTTGGCAAACATTAGTAGAAGATCGGCGTTACTACTTTGATTGTGTAATGGCACCCAATGCCCGTCAAGTGGAAACTGCCCTCGATAAACTTTTAGAATTTCCGGCACGACTCTATGCACCTAACCATGGACCCTTAGTACGTTATGGTTTGATAGATCTCACAAAAGCTTACCGTGAGTGGATTACTCAGCAAACATCCCAAGAAACCAGCGTCGCATTAATCTATGCCTCAGCCTACGGGAATACGGCTACATTAGCACAAGCGATCGCACGCGGCATCACGAAGGCAGGAATCGCAGTCCAAGCAATTAACTGCGAATTTACTGAACCCGATGAAATCCGCGCTGCTATCGAGAAATCAGCAGGTTTCATTATTGGTTCTCCTACCCTCGGTGGACATGCACCCACCCCTATCCAAACAGCTTTAGGTGTAGTTCTTTCCACAGCCACAACTAGTAAAATTGCAGGTGTATTTGGTTCCTTTGGTTGGAGTGGTGAAGCCATCGATTTACTGGAAACCAAACTCAAAGATGCCGGATATCAATTTGGCTTTGAACCCATCCGCGTCAAATTCACACCCGACGACAAAACCTTGCAAATGTGCGAAGAAGCAGGAACTGACTTTGCCCAAGGTTTGAAAAAAGTCAGGAAAGTCCGTGCCGTCAGTCAACCAGCCACTAATGTTGAACAAGCAGTAGGACGTGTTATTGGTTCTTTGTCTGTTGTTACAGCAAAACAAGGGGATATATCCAGCGCCATGTTAGCCTCTTGGGTATCCCAAGCTAGCTTTAATCCTCCCGGCTTAACCATCGCCATTGCCAAAGATAGAGCAGTGGAATCACTGATGTATTCTGGTAGTAATTTTGTCTTGAATATTCTCAAAGAAGGCAACCATATTGGCTTGATGAAGCAGTTTCTCAAACCATTTGCCCCAGGAGAAGACCGTTTTGGCGGTGTTGCCGTCCAAGAAGCCGCAAGTGGCAATCAAATACTTACTGATGCCTTAGCATACCTTGATTGCACTGTGCAAACCCGCATGGAAGTTGGCGATCATTGGTTGGTCTATGCCACCGTTGATGATGGTAAAGTATTGAATCAGGATGGTGTTACCGCTGTGCATCATCGGAAATCAGGTAATCACTATTAAATCAGTTAACAGTTAACAGTTATCAAGGCGTATGGTCTACGGTGTACACACATCTCTGTACCACTATACTTGGTAGCTGAAGCACCCAACGTGATACCAAATTCTCGCCCTGCTACGTCTGCTTGTGCTAATGTTCGTCGGTAATGGGAGAGTTGGGAACAAGAAATACTTTACGCTACATACTCCGAAACGGAGAACCAAGCTACGCAATGACATTCGTTGTGTAATTAATCCTGTTTGGTTACTTATGCGATCGCATGTGCGCGGGATTGCATGATATTAACCTGTTGTCTTCACAATTTTGATCTCACCGTAGTCTATAAATCTTCTGTTGTCGGTTTTTTGTTCACTTCAATATATTAATTTATCTAGCTACAACTATACTTCACAATCTAACATTAACAAACGTAAAAACAAGATTTTGAAATACTTATAAATCGTGATATATCTAACATTAGCACTGTGTATATATACATTTTGACAGGGTAGCTAATGCGTAAGATACAATTCCTATTTGCAAGCCTTTTCTTATACAATTTTACAATTAATCATCTTCCTGTAAAAGCACAAATTACACCTGATAGTACCCTGGGAAATGAATCTTCACAAGTTAATCCTAATGTCTTAATCAAGGGTTCTAACGCAGACCAAATCAATGGTGGCGCAACACGGGGAAGCAACCTTTTTCATAGTTTTAGCGAGTTTAATATTAGTGATGGGCAAAGGGTGTATTTTGCCAATCCCTCTGGAGTATTAAATATTTTGACGCGGGTGACAGGGAACAATTCGTCAAGTATTTTCGGGACTTTGGGTGTAGATGGAAATGCCAATTTGTTTTTGATGAATCCCAATGGAATTTTATTTGGGAAAAATGCCAGTTTGGATGTGCAAGGAAGTTTTATCGGGACAACTGCCAACGGTTTAAAGTTTGGGAATCAGGGAGTTTTTAGCGCGACAAATCCTGAAGCACCAGCTTTGTTAACGATTAATCCCAATGCATTAACCTTTAGTCAGCAAGAATCCGGTGCAATTACTAGCCAATCCCAAGCACCTGCGGGTGTAAGTCCGAATGGAAATAATACTAGAGGGTTGCGAGTACCTGATGGTAAGAGTTTATTGCTTGTAGGTGGGAATGTCAGTGTAGATGACAGTGGACTGAGAGCCTACGATGGCAGAATTGAAGTAACAGGTTTAGCAGCACCGGGAGATATTGGGTTGAATATGACAGGGGATATTCTAAGTTTGAATATTCCCAAAGATGTCACCCTAGCAGATGTATTTTTGAGTAACGATACTGGAATCAGTGTTCTTGGTACATTTGGTGGGAATATTGCCATTAATGCTCGAAATATAGATATAAATAGTTCAACATTATTTGCGGGAATAGCGATAGGGAAGGTAAGTCCAACAACCCAAGCGGGAGATATTACCTTAAATGCGACTGAAAATATTACATTAGGGGGGAATTTTAGTGCTATAGATAACCAGGTGTATGAAAATGCTATTGGTAACGGGGGAAATATTCGTATTTCTGCTAATTCGTTGACTTTAAAAGATGACGCAAGTTTGTCTACTTATACTTTTGGAAATGGGAATGGTGGAAGTGTATTTTTGCAGGTCAATGATGCTGTGACGTTGGAAAATAGTACTATTTTTAGCACTGTAGAAGCTGGTGCAGTTGGTAATGGTGGTGATATTAATATTCAAGCTGGTTCCCTGACTTTAACTGATAGCGCTCAATTATTAACAACAATTCGTCCTGCACGAAATACTTTACGTGCGGGTAAGGGAAATGGTGGGGATATAAATATTAATGTTCGTGGTGCTGTCACTTTTGCTAATCCAACACCGGGATTAATCAACGGAATTGGGGCAGAAGTCGGCAAAGGGGCAGATGGAAATGGTGGAAATGTTACTATTAATGCTGCTTCAGTGGATATTACTGGTGGTTCTGAAATTCAAACCAGTACTCGTGGGAAAGGAAATGCAGGGAATATTACGATAAATGCCCGCGATAGTATCAGATTTGATGGTAAAGGAGAAACAGGAAGTTTTAGTCGTGCTATAGCCGCAGTTCAAGAAGGTGCAGAAGGAAATGCAGGTAATATCAATATCACCACGGACACCCTAAAATTAACTAATGGTGCTTTCCTCAGTGGCAGCACACTGGGTCAAGGAAATGCAGCAAATATAACTATTAATGCCCGTGATATCAGTTTTGATAGTATAAGTAGAGCCAGTAGTGATGTATTTAAGACTGGTCGTGGTAATGGTGGTGAGATTCGCATTACTACAAATTCTCTTTCCCTAACTAATGGTGGGGAAATATCAAGTGATGTTTTAGGAGAAGGAAATGCAGGTAATATTTTTATCGATGCAAAAGATTCGGTAAAAGTTGATGGAGTTTTAGTTGATGCAGGAAAGCTTGAAGGTAGCAACCTAGATTTTGATGCTTGGAGTAATATTAGTAGTGACTTACTGGGTGAAAGTATCGGTAAAGCAGGAAATATTCAAATTACGACTCCTTCGCTTTCTCTGACCAATGCTGGGCAAATTTCTAGTACGAGTAGTGGACAAGGAGATGCAGGTAATATTACTATCAATGCGCCTAATAACGTTATCATTTCCGGTTTTGCTGGTAGGTTTAATACAAATAGCCAAGTATCGAGTTATGTAATTCGCAATGCTGTTGGTAATAGTGGTGAAATTCGCATCAAGACAGGTAATTTAACTGTAAATAATGGCGGTGCAATTGGTACGAATAACGGAGGTATTGGAAATGGCGGAAATATTTTTATCGATGCTACTGACACCATTACTTTTGATGGTATTGGTGGTAATGGTCAAGGAAGTCAAGCAGTTAGTTTTGCAACTAACGGGAATGCAGGAAATATTCAAATTAAAACTGGTTCTCTATTTTTAACCAATGGTGGAGTCCTTTCTTCTACTTTGAGTGGTAGAGGTAATGCAGGTAATATCGTCATCAATGCCCGCGATACCGTCAAAATTGATGGCATAATTCAAGATGGTACGGATGCAGATGCTAGTACTTTAACAAGCGCCTTGCTGAGTGGTGAAGGCAAGGGAGGAGATATTGAAATTATCACAGGTTCACTTTTTGTCACCAATGGTGGAGTTATTTCTGCGAATACAAGTGGACGAGGAAATGCAGGAAATATCACCATCAATGCTAGAGATACAGTAACTTTTGATGGTGGAGTAAATGGTTTATTTACTACTGCTGGTAATGCAACGCTGGAGGAAAGTGTAGGTAATGGTGGTGATATCCGGATCAATGCCAGAGCGCTATCTTTAAAAAATGGTGGTTCACTCGCTGCTTTTAGTAGTGGTTCGGGTAATGCAGGAAATATCTTTATAGATACTCTTGATAGTATCAACATTGATGGAAGTAATGGTAACAGCATTCCCAGCCAAGCAACCGCTTTCGCAATAGGAAGCGGAAATGGTGGAAATATTCAGCTAAAAACAGGAACTCTGACATTAACAGACGGTGGTCAGTTGACTACTTATGCCAGACGAAATGCGGGAAATATAGATATTAATGCCCGTGATGCAGTTTTTATCGATGGTATTAGTGGTGATACCCAAAGCGGTGCTTTCACCTCTTTGCTTCCTGGAGGTGTGGGTAAGGGTGGAGATATTCAATTAACAACCAACTCTCTCACAGTTCAGAATCGAGGGCAGTTAGCTACAATAACATTCGGTCAAGGTGATGCTGGAAACATCTTAATTAATACATTTGGTGATATTACCTTGAAGAACGGCTCTACCATCAATGCTGCAACTGTTGGACAAGGAAATGCAGGTAATGTCACAGTAAATGCTGGAGGAAAGATCTTCCTTGAAGGAACAACTGTCGATGGTCTTAAATTTGACACTGGTATTTTTACCATAGTAGCGTCAGATTCGGGATTTACTGGTCAAGGTAAAGGTGGCAACATTAATGTGACATCCCGCGATTTATCCCTCAATGGTGCAACGATATCTGCTAGCAACTTAGTCGATGGGAATGGGGGTGATATTAATATCAACACTGGTAATATTAGGCTAGATAACAAAAGCGCGATCGCATCTGTCACCAACTCCGGTAACGGTGGTAATTTCAACCTAAATGTTAAAGATTACATCCTACTCAGAAACAACAGTCGCATTTTCACAACTGCCGGATTTGATAATAAATCTAGTGGTGATGGTGGTAACATCACCATAAATACCCCTTTTATCGTTGCTGTACCCAAAGAAAACAGCGATATCTCCGCAAATGCTTTTAGTGGTACTGGTGGTAACATCAACATCCAAACCCAAAACCTCTTTGGTATCGAAGCACGTCCCAAACCCACAAATCAAAGCGACATCACCGCAAGTTCCGAACTTGGTGTGCAAGGGGAGGTTTCCATCCGCAAACCTGATGTAGATTCCAATCGAGTTTTAATACAGTCACCTCAAGTCTTCAAAGATAAAAGCGATGAACTAGATCAACTTTGTGGTAGAGGTAAAAAGCCTTTAGGTCGGTTTATAGCTACAGGAAAGCAGGGTACTTTACCAACTAATCCGGTTATAAATCCGATGCAGGGTGGAGTTGATTTTAGTGAACTTGCTACTTTAGATGAAAGTAATACTACTAATCGAGTCAATCAAGTTCCAGATAGTTTGACGGTGCAGAACCCATCACCAAATAGGATTGTGGAGGCTCAAGCCCTAGTTCGGGGTGCCGATGGAACTTTACACTTGGTAGCAGAAGCACCCAACGTGATACCAAATTCTCGCCCTGCTACGTCTGCTTGTGCTAATGTTCGTCGATGATGAGATAGTTGAGAACTTTGACACTCTGCCCTCCAAAGAGAGGCAGATTCTTTAAGACTTGCTTAAAAGGCATAGTCAAATATCCCTCTAGACACCAAAATCGTAGTAGATCCCCCTAAATCCCCCGATAAATTGGGGGACTTTGAGAGGTATTCTGCCCCCTAGCTCTTTTAGAGCGGCTGAGGCTTCGCCACGCCAAAGGCGAACGCCAAGTGTAAGGGGGTTGGGGGATCAAAAGCCTGGGGCAACCCGAAAAGACTTGTGTGTACACCGTAGCCTTCCCTGGTAGGGAAGGGATTGGGGGTTAGGTCTGTATTAAACTCAACTGCAAAACGCTATAGTAGTCTGTCAAAATAAAAATGACAGTTGCAGAGACGTAGCAATGCTACGTCTCTACGGTATTGTGGATTTGTACACAACTGTCAAAATAAAA
Organism: Calothrix sp. PCC 6303; assembly: GCF_000317435.1. Taxonomy (NCBI): domain Bacteria; kingdom Bacillati; phylum Cyanobacteriota; class Cyanophyceae; order Nostocales; family Calotrichaceae; genus Calothrix; species Calothrix sp. PCC 6303. Next base: position 1,944,152 of record NC_019751.1, on the reverse strand, counting down.
TTGACAGACTACTAGGATATTGCTTCAAAAAGTGGGATGCCCCCTATTTATGTGACTTATTTACCTTCAATCTGCTGTATTTTTAATATATTTAAAGATGATGAACTTAAAGCTGTGTAAATAATTTTACAAATTGTAATGAAAATTAACTTTATATCGAAAATTTTATTCCTAAAAATTATCATCCTCACCGGATTATTAACTACTAGTTGTAATCAAAAGCCTCCAGAATCTCGTAACCCAGAATTAACAATTGGTGTTGTTAGTTATGGGGAGGGAAATGTGTCTTTGGAAAAGTATGATCGCTTTAAAGACTACCTTGGGAAGCAAACGCGATCGCGTATTGAATTGGAACCCGCTTTTAACGAGTTACAAGCCATTGAACAAATTCAGCGCCAAAAGTGGGATATAGTATTTGCACCTCCTGGACTGGCAGCGATCGCAATTAGCAAGCAGATGTATATTCCAGTGTTTTCTATGGAGGGTGTCAGCAGCACTCAACGTTCATTATTGGTGGTGCGAGATGAGAAACCATATCAAAAGGTGAGCGATTTAAGGAATAAAGTTGTAGGGATGGCAGAAATGGGTTCAGCTGCTGGCTACTACGTTCCATTGTATGACCTTTACGGCTTAACTTTAGCCCAAATCAAGTTTGCATCCACCCCCAAAATAGCCCTCTCTTGGTTAAATGATAGTAGCGCGGATGCAGTTGCGATCGCTGAACGTGATTTTGAAGTGATGAAGCGGGAATTTTCGCCAACAAAATTTAGAGTCCTACATACCAGTCGCTGGATTCCTTCAGGAGTAGTACTAATTGGACCGAGTATTGATCGGACTCGTCAAACTCAAATCCAGAATATCATGCGGGAAGCTCCTGGTGATGTCACCGCTGATGCAGGCTATGTGCCAACTGCTAAAATACCCAAATACGATCAATTTATTCAATTAATTGATAAAGTCAGACCATTGGAAGAGCGAGTCAAGAAACAACCAGTTGTTTTGTTACATCAAGAATCGTTAAATACCGCAACACCAACTCCCCAAGCTACTAATAGTCCCTAACCAAAGTTGATTATTGTGGATGAGATTGATCCAGATACAAGCATCTACTTTAATATTTGTGAAATCAATTGATTTACAAAAGTTAACTTTTTTTGCTGCATAATTTATGTAAATCTCCCTCATTATTTATATAGGAGTGTGAGGCAGAATACAAATAGAACAGTATCGTTAACTTAATTTAACAAAAAATGTAATCCTTGCTAATTTTATGAAGCATCTATTTACAAAATATTATACAGAATCGCGCCAATAAAATTGGTTATTTTCTGTATATAAATGCCAATGCATCAGCAAGCGGTTAAGAACATAGATAATTAATTGGTGCTTAAAAATACCAAAAAAGGTTTTGAGATCTTGATTGGGGATATTAAGTTTTGATCCAAATAGGAACCAAAGTCCATATATATACAACAACAAAACCACAACTATCGTAATTGTGGCTGAATTTATTTCTCTAAATTTGTTTTGAATTAATTTACATCAATAATCCGTTATAAAAAATTGTTATTCCGAGAAATCGCTAGGAGTGGGATAAAATGACTAATTTACCCTTTACAGGCTCAGAAATCGCTGCTGGCACTTTAATTGATAACCGTTATATCATCCAGAAACTTTTGGGGCAAGGGGGTTTGGGACGTACTTATTTAGCATTTGACACTCGTCGCTTCAATGAACCTTGTGTACTCAAAGAGTTTGCACCAATTGGTACAGGGGAAGGTGGTTTAGAGAAATGCCGTAATTTATTTAAACGGGAAGCAAAAATTCTCCACAAGTTGGAACATCCCCAAATTCCGCGATTTTTGGCTTGTTTTGAAGGTGATGGACGGCTATTTTTAGTTCAAGAATTTGTCGATGGTAAAACCTATTCTGACCTATTACGCGATCGCCAAAGTCGTGGAGAGTGCTTTTCTGAGTTTGAAGTCATCGATTGGCTGAGAAAAATACTGCCTATCTTAGACTATGTTCACGAACACCATATTATCCATCGTGACATCTCCCCAGATAATATCATGCTACCTACAGGGGAAACCTTACCTGTGTTGATTGATTTTGGCGTTGGTAAGCAGATAGCCGACTTAAACGAAGGAAGTACCCCAGAAACCGCCACATTCGTTGGTAAGGTATCCTTAGTGGGGAAAGTGGGGTATGCACCTAGAGAACAAATTAGCATTGGAATGTGTTCCCCTAGCAGTGATTTATATGCTTTGGGTGTAACTGCCGCTGTTTTACTCACAGGACACGATCCATCATTTTTAATGGATCAATATTCATTAGAATGGAAATGGCGCGGCTTTTGCGAAGTTAGCGATCGCTTTGCCGAAATTCTCGATAAAATGCTAGCAGACAGACCAAAGTATCGTTATCAGTCAGCCAGTGAAGTCTGTTGGGATTTGGATGAATTAACGAAACAAGATGAAGATTTTTCCGTAAATTTTAGTGACACATACACTGACACAGATTTTGATGCTGATATTTCAACCCTCTATGATTTAGCACCTGAATCATCTACGACTAACTCTGAATTATATAGCAAATTACAAAACGATAATTTTAGCCAACCACACAGTAATAATTTCAGCCAGCTAAAAAACAACAATTTTAATCAAACACACAACAACAGCTTTAATTCTTTTCTTTCTCCCCAAAATCAGCAATCAGCATCTTCCATTACTCCTGATTTTCTCCAACGCTGCCAACAACAATTAGCCTCATATATTGGACCAATGGCTAGCCTGATTATTGAGGAAACCTTAGCAGATAATCCTGATATTTCACCATATCAATTAGTTGAACATCTATCAAGGGAAATATCAGAACCCCAGGCAGCCCTAGAATTTACAAGGACATTATTCACCTAAAATAACCTAGTTTAAATCTTCCAACTTAATGCGTGGATCAGCAAATTTCAGCATTAAATCTGCCACTAAATTACCCAAAATTAACAATACTGCCCCCATCACCAAACTTGCCATTAACACATACAAATCTTGATCTTGGACTGCCTTTAAAGTTAATCTTCCTAAACCGGGCCAATTGAAGAAAAACTCAGCAATAAAAGCACCACTTAACAAACCAGCAAGCTCAAAACCCAACAACGTAATCAGAGGATTAATGGCATTACGTAATGCATGAACATAAATCACCCGATTTTCTGGTAATCCCTTAGCACGGGCAGTTTGGATATAATCTTGCCGCAATACATCCAGTAATTCACCCCTAGTAATTCGCTGTAATCCAGCAAAACTAGTAACACTCAAAGCAATAGTTGGCAAAATCATGTGCCATAGCACATCCAAAATTTTACCAAACCAATTGAGTTCTTCATGATTAATACTGGTAATACCACCAGTTGGGAAAAGGGGTGTTGTGATTTGGGCGAAAATTAATAAAAACAAGGCAGTAATAAAACTAGGAAAACCCTGCCCAATATAGCTAATTACCTGTAAAACTCTATCAGTGGTGCGATTTTGTTTAACTGCTGCCACAATTCCCAAAGGAATCGCAACTACCCAAGTCATCACCAACGAAGAAACCGCTAATAGTAATGTGGCTTGAACTCTTTCTCCAATTAATGAAGCTACAGGACGTTGGGAAAGAAAGCTTTGATTAAAATCCCACTTTGTAAAAATTCGCCATAGCCAGAGAAAATATTGTTCAGCCCACGACTTATCTAACCCATACAAACGTGTTAACTCAGCAACACGATCTTCTGAAATTTTGGGATTTTGCCTGAGGACATCAAGATAATCACCTGGGGCTAACTGAATGATAAAAAATGACAAGGCAGATGCTAATAACAGTGTAAAAGATGCCTGTAATAGTCGTTTAATTACATAGATTAGGGTTTCACTCGTTAAAAACCGAATGAACCAATCTTTACCTGTTTCCCAAGAAACCTTACTGGCAGTCATAAGCAATCAAGTCTCTAAACTCAATGATTAAAAGTCAATAGTCCATTTATCCAAGGAATCAATCATATTCCAATACCGTTCAGTTAAACCCAAAATTCCTTGTAGAGACGCGAAATTACCCTACGGGTAGACACGGAGTGGCTTCTGGAAGTAGCAAGCTACGCGTCTCTACATGCCGAAATCAATACCAAAAATCTCTAACAGAACCGTATTGAATTATATTCCTGGAATTATTTGACTGTTGACTGTGTAATTAAGTTGACAGTCAGCAGTCAGTATAGACTAATATTCTACTATCGAGATAATGGGGACATCGGGTAAATGTTTACGCCCATGTAGATCTCGTAGCTCGATGATAAACCCAAAACCCACCAATTCGCAGCCAATTTTCTGTAACAGGTGTGCCGTTGCCTTAGCAGTTCCACCAGTGGCGATTAAATCGTCTACAATCAGAACGCGATCGCCTGGTTTTAATGCATCTTGATGAATCTCTAAACTGTCAGTGCCATATTCTAATTGATACTCAACTGAATAAACAGCACTAGGTAATTTACCAGGTTTGCGAACCGGGATAAAACCAGCCCCGATTTTGTAAGCTAAAGGTGTACCAAAAATAAACCCCCGTGATTCCATTCCGACGATATAATCAATCGTCAAACCTTCTTCCTGGCACTTTTGCGCGAGTAAATCAATCGTATACCGCAGTCCCTTAGGGTCAGATAGCAGTGTAGTGATATCTCGGAATAAAATTCCTGGCTTGGGAAAATCAGGAATGTCACGAATCAGAGCTTTTAAATCCATGGAAATTTGAATTAGGGAGTAAAAGAATAAATCAAAATACAGGAGTCAGAATATTGCACCTTCAAGGCTACATTTTGGGTAGATCACTGAAAATGCAAGAACACCAGACAAATCGTACACTAGATTTACTCCGGTAAGGTAGCTCCGAAATTTTATATAATGTCATACGGCTATATGCTCAGATAAGTGATTGCACCCACGTTCTCCATTGACTATTAGGCTAATCTACATAAAGCTAGGGATATATTATGACTAAATATAATGAGGTGAACTAATGTATTAGCAACTTAGCTTTAAGTATACGGAAATCTTTGAAAAGAACAAGTAACTAATGTATATATATCAAGCAGTGCCATCACTGCAGCAAGCAAGTGTATTCTTGTTTGATAAATTATCTTAAATTTGCTTTCCCAATCTGTTGCAGCCTGTATCAGGTATTTATAATGAATATCTCCGCCAGTTTAACACCATATAACACTACGCCTCCCCAGTCATTGCCGATGATTCTGGACACACTTCCCGAACCAGTTGTTGAAGGACAAGTATGTCCCCGCAAAACTAGGTTACAAATTGATTTAATTTTACTAGCAATTGAAGCTCTGGAATTAGATGGCTCCGAAGCTATTTTAGTGTTTTCAGAAGAACTAGATTTAAAAGGAGTTATCAAAGATCGAGTAAACTTGTGGCGAATGCGTAGCAGTAACCCGATGCGAAGAGCTTATGCTCGCCGTCCTTTGAGTATCATGGAAGCAAAGGCTTTGGTAGTAATCGCTTGCTATATCGCTCGACGCTTAACAGTGGTGATTCGCCAATTGTTAATTGTTTATCAACAATTGAACGAAAAGCAAATACCTTTGGAACAAAATCTACGCTTATCTAACTATTTAGAAAGATTTAGAGTCCACTTTAAAAGTCGAATGAATCCAAGACGCTCAAGCTTACTACAATTAACTTCAGATGCGAAAATAGATGAGCTAGCTATTAGTTTATTAGGTCAACTGCTGTTTTGTACGGGGACTGCGGGGATGCAGCGATTCTGGATTAGTCTTTTTGACGGTGAAGTAGAGTAAGTAGAAATGAATATTCAAAGAAAATATAGTTTGCCAAATTGTACATTGCTTCTGGAGGGTTTAAGTGATTCTAGCAGGGCTGCACATTATCAAGATATGCGCCCAGAATTATCAATTTTGGTAAATGCAGAATGCTATTTATCTGGTTTGAGTAAGCCTTTGGTGGGTGGACGAGAATTTTTTGAAAGCTTGGTGCGGGCTGTTAGCGGTTATGCTCAACTATTTTTGAGTAATGTGCCCAATTTTCAAGTTTCCAATCAAAATTCAGAAATTGTTCAAATACATAAAGTTGATCCAAATTGCCATAGATTGGTGATGCATCCGGAGACTGAACAGGATCTAAATTCAAATTTACAAACCACTCCAGAACCAGTAGAAACAGATTTAAATACTGTTCAACTATTCGATTTAGTAGAAGCCATAGATCAATTTTTTGCAGATAGTCAAACTTTGCCAGAATTGACATTGCAATTGCAGTCTGTTTCTAAACATGATAGTGGCATCAGTCAAGGGGCATTAATTAAGCAGGCTGTTCCCGCTACAGTTGGTTTGTCTGGGTTAGCAGCAGCGGCGGTTGTCTTAAGTTTAATTCCGGTACCATCAGTTAAGGAACTTCAACCTCAAGAACAAGTTAGCAGCAAGACAGAAACCACCAACGTCACACCGTCTTTGGCAGCTAGTGATACTCCAATTCCCACAGTGGCAACTAGTGAACCAGCATCTGTTGTCCCAACACCCACAGTTTCGGCTTCGATGGTGACGGCAGAAGCGGCAACCGCCACCCCATCGACAACACCTGTACCAACAGCTACAGGCTCACCTGGTGTAAATGCTAACCTAGAATCTCTATTAGCGACGGTTCCAGAAATTACCGATGCATCTCAACTGCGATCGCTTAATCGTCAAGTCTATAATTCTATCAACCCAGCTTGGACAAATCGTGGCAGCTTACCAGAAGATGTAGTTTACCGAGTTGGTGTCGCCGCAGATGGGGCAATTGTTGGCTATAAAGCAGTTAATAAGGGTGCTAACGATGTAGTTGATCAAACCCCTTTACCAGGCTTACTTTATAACCCTGCCACCCGTGCTACAGTTGCTAACGAACCAATTGCCCAATACCGAGTCGTTTTTAGAAAGCAGGGTGTCTTAGAAGTTAGTCCTTGGAATGGATATTCTCAAAAACCCCAGATAGTTGGTGAGAAAATCTCAGAACCCAACCAGGTTAAAGATTTAAGCCAAAAACTCTACGAACAGGTTCGCAAAGATTGGGGTGGAACTCCCACATTTAAAAGTGATTTGAAATATCGAGTCGCTGTTAATAAAGATGCTGTCATCTCCGATTATGAACCATTAAACCAAGTGGCTGTTGATCATTCCAACGAAACACCCCTACCAAAAATACTCAAAGATATCTACGGTTCAAATCTCAAACCACCTACTAGCAACGAACCCCTAGCCCACTATCAGCTAGTATTTAAACCTAACGGTACTTTGGAGATTCAGCCTTGGCAAGGATATCAATAGTTTTCAATTGGGAATGAGGAATTTAAAAATTACGGTAATTTTTTCCATTCCCATTGACCTAGCATCGCCTAGGTTGTATACAATAAAGGATTGTGTCCGCAATATAAGGAAATATTTATCATGTCCCGTCGCTGTCAACTCACTGGCAAAAAAGCAAACAACGGCTTTTCAATATCCCACTCACACCGCCGCACCAAGCGTCTTCAACACGTCAACCTCCAAAGCAAACGTATTTGGTGGTCTGAAGGCAATCGTTGGGTGAGACTCAAAATATCCACCAAAGCCATCAAAACCCTTGAAGTTAAAGGTTTGGCAGCAATGGCGAAAGAAGCAGGTATTAACCTCAACGATTTCTAAAGATTTTATCTTCAAATATCAAATTTTCGTGGGACTAACCGTAGGTTAATCCCATGGCTGCTAAATTGAAACAATATTCAGAAAATATTCAGAAAATATTCAGAAATATTTCAACTTATTCCACTTGAAGTTCCGGTAACTGAAAACTTCACAGAAAAACCCGATTTTCCATCTAAAATCGGGTTATAAATTTGCAAGAACCGTAACGTCTCTAATACACCCAAGCCGAAACTTTAAACAATATCTTCAATCTTCCATTTGGGATCGAGAATTTCATATAGCGCGACTTTTTGGTCTAGTACTGGAATAGATGTAGCATTCTTTATAATCCAAAGTTCACTTTCACCAGAATCATAATTGCGCCAAGCTACATCAGTTATCCCATCGCCATTAAAGTCAGAAACTCCAGCAACAGACCATTTGGGGCTATTTGCCTTCTCAATTGTGAAGCGCTTATCTAAGCTTATACCAGTCACTTCATATTTCATTTGCCAAATTTCATTCTCGCCAGTACTGGAATTATTCCAAATTAGATCTTTTTTGCCATCACCAGTAAAGTCTCCCACACCCACAATATTCCAATTACTATCGGTAAATGAAGTGATGGTTGAGGTTTTTGCGGGGGATATAGTGCCAAAAGGTACTGTATTAGAAACACCTCCATGTTGCATACTCCAAATATTATTCTCACCAGTTACGGAGTTGCGCCAAACTATCTCTTGACTGCCATTATTGTCTAAGTCTGCAACTCCTGCCATTGCCCAGTTGGTATCACGAGATTGGAAGAATATACCTTGATCATTGCTAAGTTTTCCACCATTGCTAGTTTCTTGATTCATCAACCAAACACCATTTTCACCAGTAGCATAATTGCGCCAAAGTATATCTTCAACACCATCGTTGTTAAAGTCTGCTAATCCTTGAACTTTCCAATTAGCACTGTCCCCAACTTGATAAATAGTAGTTTTTTTATCTAATCCTAAACCAGTTGCAGTATCTTTCATCTTCCAAACAGAAGCTTCCCCAGTTTTGGCATTGTACCAAAATAGGTCTTGAACACCATCTTTGTCAAAGTCTGATACAAGTTCCATTTGCCAGTTAAGATCGACTTCCTTCTCAAATAGTGCTGTTTTGTCACCCAGTTTCACACTGAATTTTCCAGTATTATCTGTGCTACCTATCACTTGCCAACGAGAGTTGTCACCTGAAGTATAATCCCTCCAGTAAATGTCTTTAGACACTTGATTATTTAATGTCAATGTTATGTTTCCAGATAGCTGTAATCCTGACGCTTCATACTCAATTAAATAGCCAGCATTAAAGCCATCATCAACATCAGCCCATTGTCCTAGGGGAATACTAGATAAAGTACCATCACTCATAACTAGGGCATTTTGGTTGGTTGTTCCATTGGGTTCACCACTATGCCAGTTTACATACTTCCCAGAGACTGCAACACCCAAGGTACTAAATTGGGTATCTTTTTCTACTCCTCCTACTATCCATTTCCATTGTCCTTCGCTTTCTGCATCACTACCACCAAGCCATGCAACTCCTTTAATTTGCTGCTGTGCCCAAGCTTGTTCGGTATCAGAGGTAATGGTTGCAAGGTATCCTTTAATTCCTAGGAATTCTTGGTTGCTAGATTCTACATCAGTCTTAGCAGCTTGATAGCTGACGGAATTGGAAACATATTTGTAATAGTTTCCGTTACCGGGGTTAGCTATCAATTCACCTAAACTAAACTGAATATTTCGAGTTGCGTTGGTAAGTGTAGTGTTGGAATTGCTGTAGGTAACTTGGCGGAGTGCATTTTGGTAATCAGCAGCAGTACCAGCACCACTAATAGTTAGTATTCCTTTTGCTGAATCATAGTTTGCAGTTAGGGAACCAATACTACCAGTGATGGCAAGGGTATCTTGGGCAGAATTAAAATCGCTGGTGATTGAGACTCTCGCACCGTTGATAGTGCTACCACCAGTGATTGTTAGGGATGATGCGATCGCTTGCGCGCTACTACCAGGTGTATAGTTACTAGAATTGGAAGTAAAAGCTAATACTGGTGATGTTCCAACTGCTGCCGCTAAAGGTGATGATTGTTTAAGATTAATATCTGTAGTTAAAGCTGATGAAGCAGAAAATTGATTGTCACTCACAAATTTGTCCTCTCAAAAATTAAATATATTTTTTTCCAAGTCGATTTACAGTTTTACTGCAATTAGTAAAACTGAGAATCATCACATCAAGTAATAGAATTCCTAATAGGGAAGTATTTTTAGAACTACAAACAGTTTTGGTGTGTTTTCGGTTACAGCAGATTTTAACTGCATGAAGCACAAAAATACCTTATCTACGCTATCGCGCACCCTCCACTTAGAAAGATGGGGGTGTAATACTTGCAAAATGCTGTAATTTTGTCCCGTGGAAAAACAAGCTGTGACTAACATTGAATAATTATCAGCTTAGTATCAAAAAATACTGGCTTGCTATCCAGGATTTATTGTTACATAAAAAACCGATGATTTAAATGTTACACGCATCGTTTATTAAAACTTTATAGTAATGATTTAAAATTAGCGTCGGTACAGATATTTTTTAAATTTTTTCTGATTTTAAATACGATAAATCAATAGTTCTAAGGGGTTCATAAAATCTTAATCTGAAATAATCCTGATGGGAAATACGGTGATATATCTAGGGAAGTTAATATTTTTTTTGTATAGAATATTGTTTATTGTTTCGTGAATATCCCTAAGGGTTAGTTATATGATTTTTATTTAGATAAAAAATATTACTGATTATTGTTTGAGATCGCGTTTAGCGATCGCTAACAGGATAAACTGTTAAGCACCTAATTTGTATATCTAAAGCGGGCAAGACTTCGGCGTGAGCGCTCACTCCTTACCTCCGGTACACTTCGTTCCGACAGGCTCAGGAACCATCGAACGCTGCCCGCACCACAAAGGTTATAATTTTTAAATTTATCGGATTTAGCTACCTAGCAGCTTATGATCCCTATTTATCAGGACTAAAGTTCAACAATTGATGCTTACTTCGACAAAATTATCTTGATTTTTGTGATAAATCCAATAAATTAGCTAGTTTCAAGACAATTCTCGCACCTACGTTTCCATCCCACTCAGCGTCACCAACTTCACACAGATCAAAACCAATAATCTTTCTGCCACTATTAACTACTTCTCGAAATAAACAAAAGCTTTGTTCCAACTCCAATCCACCGGGAACGGGTGTACCAGTATTTGGACAAAGTTTAGGATCTAATCCATCAACGTCAAAGCTGATATGAACGTATTCTGGAAGATGGGAAATGATCTCTCTGCACATCTCAATCCAGGTTGTTCCCCCGTAGATTTTTTGTTGAATTAGGGAGTCATAGTAAGCAACTATTCGCTGATTTGATTGATTAATTATGTCTACTTCATCTTGACAAATATCCCGTAATCCTACCTGAACTAACTTGGAAATTTGAGGTATTTTCATGGCATTAAACATAATGGAAGCATGGGAAAACTCAAATCCCTCATAAGCATCCCGCAAATCAGCATGTGCATCAATGTGTAAGATGCCAAAATCTGGGTACTTTGTCGCTAATGCTTGGAAATAGCCCAAAGGAGAACTATGATCTCCTCCAATTACAGCGACTCTTTTACCTTGACTAATTGCTTGTTGACATTTGTCAAATAACCATTGATTTACCTGCTGGCAAGTTTGATTAATTTCTGTTAGCAGTGATGTTAAATCTGGTGTATCTGTCAGTAATTTGCCTTGTTCTAATCGCTCAATAATTTTTGCTGCTTGCTGACGGTAATGTTTATTCTTGGTAAGTAAATCTGGAGAAATTTCCGCCATAAATATCCCCTGCTTCCAACCATCAGGATGATCGAAATCAAATAAATCTAGTTGTGGGGAAGCATCTAAAATTTGTTGAGGTGCATTTGCAGTACCCGCACCGTAGGATACTGTGACTTCCCACGGTACGCTAAAAACTATTAAGCTTGCAGAGTCATAATTGAATGGCAAACCAAAAAGGTTCCCATTTGCTTGACCAACACCACTAGGATTATAATCTGTGGAAGGATTATTCATGATCATAAGTAAAATACAATATTGTTTTCAGCCACTGCCAAGATATTTTAATTTGGACTAAAAGCTTGCCCATTTTGAGAAGCGTACAGCCCTTTACACACCCTGCCTAGGCAACCGTGAGACAGGGGATTTGACATCCTCCCCGGCATAAATGCACGGGGATTCCAAGAATCACTTCTTGGGTTTCCTCTTTCCACGAGTTGATTTGCTTGGAGGAGTTTCCCCACCCAAGTATTGATCAGTCTCTCCAGAGGCGTTAGTTCCGACGTGACCCGCCGTACTTAATCCTTTTTCCAGTATATTGCGTGCTGCGTTCCAATCTCGGTCTTGGGTATGCCCACAATGAAGACAAATATGAGTTCTAGTGCTAAGAGTCTTCTTGACAATTTGCCCACAATTCGAGCAATTTTGACTCGTGTAGTGAGGCGACACAGCAACTGTCACCACCCCAAAGACCTTGCCAAAATACTCAACCCATTGACGAAACAGCGACCACGACGCATCACTAATCGACTTAGCCAAGCGATGATTCTTGACCATATTCCGCACCATCAAATCCTCATACGCCACGAGGTCGTTAGACCTCACTACGCACCTTGCTGTTTTTACAGCAAAGTCTTTACGCTGGCGACTTACTTTGAGATGCTTACGCGCAAGTTTATTTCTAAACTTAATTCTGTTTTGAGACCCTTTTTTAGTCTTGGACATCCGGCGCTGCAACCGTTTCAAAGACTTCTCGGATTTACGCAGGTGTCTAGGATTGGTGACTGTTTCCCCATTGCTATCTGTATAGAAATGGTTCAACCCCACATCAATACCAATAGTTTTACCCGTTGGTTCTCGCCTTTCAACCCGTTGGTGATCAATGCAAAATTGGGCATAATACCCATCGGCACGACGCACAACCCGCACTCTTTTAAACTGTTTGAGTTGGTAAAAGTGCAGGTCACGGGTTCCCCAGAGTTTAAAAGTTCCTGCTTTAAAACCATCAGTGAAAGTGATGAACTTGCGATCATCGGACAAACACCATCCAGTGGTTTTATATTCAACACTCCCGTGAGTTTGTTCTTTCTTAAACTTTGGAAATCCCTTCTTGCCTGGTTTAGACTTTTTGCAATTGTCAAAAAATCTAGCAATGGCAGACCATGCTCTTTCAGCACTAGCTTGACGAGCCATCGAGTTAAGTTTCGACACCCAAGGAAACTCGGCTGCTTTAGCAAGCACAGCACAATAAGCGCTCAACTCGTACCTGCCAATACCTTTGTGAGGCAGTGCGTTGGGCGGGTCTCCCGACTTGTTCGCTGAAAGCGTTCCCGCAGGGTAGCACCTGCCGTTGTCCATCCAATATCTGATACAAGCATTGCGAACAAAACGAGCAGTTCTAATTGCTTCATCAAGCAACTGATACTGTTCTTTAAGTCCCTCAAGCTTTGCCTCAAATACCAGCATATTTACGTTGGATGTACTAACGTAATTTTACCACAATTATGAGCAATAATCATGAAAAAGCCGTCCTACAAGGACGGGGCTTTAGACCCAATTTTTTGGTAAAGCGATTCGATAATAATTTTGCAATTGATTTAGTTTCCCCACCATAGCTGTCGCATAATGTACCGCACGGGGTGATTAAAGCAATATAAACTAAAAAAATAATCAGGTTCAGTTTCACTAGTTCTCGAAAGTTGGTTTTACTTGCGAACTTGGGCACTAAATCCTGCTGCTTTAAATTGCTTGAGTTGTAAAGGTTCAGGCTGGTTTGCAGGTACAGTGATGCGAAATTGGAAGTTGCTTTTACCAGGGGGGACTTCTGCTATTGCACCGATACGGGTGCGGTTTTGCATTACAGAGTCATTATTCGCATCGTAGATCCGACCAAATATATCTGCATCGTAAACATACTTATTAGTGGCGTTCTCGGCTATACCATTAACCAAAAAACAACTAGCAGCGACGGAACTTGCACCGCTACCTACAGAACCTTCACCTATTTCTGGTGGACACTTTTCGTAGGATATATCAGAAAGCTTTATTTGTGTTAGAGCGATCGCGTTGGGAGTAGACACCAATGATAGTAACGCAAAGACACAGGTAAGGAAAATAACTGCAAGCGATCGCAACTGCATAAAGCACACCGTATATAAATCTTATAAGGAGATTTTAACCCTAATCGTGAATGGAAAAATGGGAATTTGAGCCTTTAATTTTAACTAAAATCAATAAATTTAGAAAATCAAACCTCATATATGAAACCAAATCAGATGGAATCACTTCTCAAAGTCGCTTTTCGCCACTGTGATATTGCTAGTTGTCCCCTTACTGAGGAGCAGAAGCAAATTTTACTACAACTAGTTGAGCAAAGTCAGCACGCATCGGAAATAAAAGAGCTAGATGATAATCCGTTGGTTGAGTTAAACTCGGATGAGTTGGAGACTTTTTTACAGTTTGTCAGAAACCAAGAAGCACAACAAATTCCCTGGAAAGCTCAATTACTCAATGATTGGCTACATGGAAACGACTCTGGTGGAGTTAATTTTATTCGTCAACGCTTTGGAATGCAATGGTTAGATCGGTTGCAACCCTATCATTTTCAGCAAATAGCTACCGAAAATCTACTACAACTGAGAGTAGGCGATCGCATTGAGGTTTGCAATGTACTCTGGGAATGGGTACAGGATAAAAACCCCGATAATCGTGAATGGTATCCTTGCACCGTAATTCACGTAAATAAAATTCAAGATGGAGAAGATATTTTTACCAATTGTGTCATTCGCTTTGAAAATGGTGCTGAATATGAAGTTCAAGGCATTTATGAATGGAACCAGTATAATTGGCGATCGCCTAACTATCAAGGCTAATGCTTAGGGTGTATGACTACGTAAATAAATATATTCCGCGAAATCCCAATTTTCAATTCTCTGCGTTAATCTCAATGCTCGATTTTATAATTAATGGTGAGCAAACTATCACTTGTTTATTTTCTAGTAGGATCTTCAAAGATTCTTTTGCAAGATGAAATTAACTTTCAGTAGAGTTTATCCCTTTTCAGTATTCATAAATACTTAATGACTTTACCAACTACTTTCAAAATGAAAAAATATATAACTTTTAACATCCATCAGGTTGACATTGTTTAGTCACCAAGAAATATACTTTAATATTATATTCCCTATTTGGCAGTAATTGTATGAGTTGGAAACCACTAAGAGAGCGACTTCAACAATTACCAATAGTTTTAGCTGGACCGATTATTCGATGCAGCGAGCCTGAGGCAGTAACTATCTGGTTAGTATTAAAGGAGAGTCGCACAATCACTTTAAATATTTTTGATATTTCAGGTAATTTATTACTTACTGGTAGTCAAAAAACTATTCAAATTGGGACTCATATACATTTGGCAACAGTGACCGCAAAAGCCTCAAATAAAAGGCTTTTGAATGGTGAAAATTATTTATATAATATAGATCTTGGAAATGGAGAAACCTTTGATTCTCCCAATATTTTCACAAACCAGTTCCATAATTCAAATATTACATATCCTGAATACAAATTACCCAGTTTTGCTTTACCTCCCAATAATATAGACGAGTTACGCTTGCTTCATGGTTCTTGTAGAAAGGCACATGGTGAAAGTATAGATGCTTTAGCAACGGTAGATAAAATAATTGGAGAAGCTTTATCTCAGAATCCCCAAAAACGACCGCATCAACTATTTTTAACTGGAGATCAAATTTATGCCGATGATGTGGCAGATGTTTTACTGTTTATGTTACGTGATGCCAGTGAGACACTTTTGGGTTGGTCAGAAGTATTGCCAGATATTGAAAATATTGAAGAATTAAATCCAGGTAGACGCAATCATTTAGCTACAAATATTGCGGGATTGACAGCAAGTATTAATAAAATAAACAAAATTAATAATATTTCTAAAAGTCATTTATTCACATTTAGTGAATTTTTAATGATGTATCTTTTTGTTTGGAGTGATATCTTGTGGGTACATCCTGAAGATTTTCCCACCTTAGAACAAGTTCACCCTGACACAAAACTTTCCCGTAAAGCCAAGATATTATTTGATGATGAAGTTCAGGAATTAAAAGAATTTTACTCAACTATTCCCCAAGTTAGGCGCGCTTTAGCAAATATTCCTACCTACATGATCTTTGATGATCATGAAATTACCGACGATTGGAACCTGAATCTGGCATGGTGCGATCGCATTTACACTAAACCCCTTGGTAGACGGATAATTCAAAATGGTCTCCTAGCATATGCCCTATGTCAAGGTTGGGGAAACACCCCAACACAATTCATCTCAAACCAACCAGGGGGAAAACTACTTCAAGCTGCTGAAACTTGGTTTCTCAGTGGAGGAGAAAATAAATCAGCACTAGCAGCAATAGAATTGCATCTAGGAATACCCAAAGTCGCAGATATCTCCCAAAGCAATCCTAGACGCTTAACTCCCAATCCAGAAGCATTAACGTGGCACTATATCATTACTGCGCCAAGTTATGAAGTAATTGTTCTTGATACCCGTACACAACGAGAATTTCCTGGTGAAAATTTCGATTTTCCTGCGCTGTTGAGTCAAGAAGCTTGTGAAAAACAAATTACTCAAGCACGTCACCAAGAAGGAGTTAAAATAACTTTAATTATTTCACCAAGTCCAGTAATTGGTGTTCCGTTTCTGGAAACTATTCAAAGATATGCTAAAAGTATCACCGAGAAATTAGGAACTGCGGCTTGGGGTTATGATACTGAAGCTTGGGGATTACAAGTTGCTGCATTTGAAAGGTTATTAGCTACTTTAGCTTTAAGGGCAGTACCTTCTCACCAAAGCCGGGTAATTATTTTATCTGGCGATGTACATTATAGCTTTTCTTCACGTTTACAATACTCTGCCACACGTCCTTTTCAACATCAAAATTCAATAAGCACTGAAATGATCATTACCCAATTTACTAGTAGTTCTTTTAAAAATGAAGCTAGCGGATTTGGCGGTAGTCAATCATTACACAATATGGGCTTTTTCCCTGTAGAAAGTATTAATAATTTACCAAGTTCCGAAATACTAGGATGGACAAATCCCACTGAGAAAGAACTAGAAATTGGTCTTTCCTACACGTTTATCAATGATACAGTGCAAACAATTCCCTGGAGAATTAAGGGGAATCCAGCTATGGCTGATTTAGTTGATGAACGTGGCTGGTTTCGGGCATTAGAAGTTAAGAAAAAACCAGAATGGTGGTATCGAATTGACTTTTTATTAGCTGAATATGAACAGTTACAAGTTAGTCAAACGAAACATCAATCAACATCAAATTTATGTATTTCACCTTTACCAGGACAAGATAGAACTTTAGCCCTAGAATCATATTTATCTAAAGCGAAAAACCATCGAGAATATTGTAATCAGTGGGGAAGTGGTAAAGAAATTGTAGGAGTAAATAATATTGGTGAAATCACTTTTGAATTAACAAATGGTCGAGAAATTGCTGTTCAAACACTATGGTGGCGTTTGGAAAGTTGGGAAGAAGGGAAACTTTTAGAACCATTTCCCTTAACTAGGTGTGAGGTTTCATTGAGTTTTAATGATCAAAAACACCCGATGAATGAGATATTGAAGGAAGTGAGGCAGGATTAAAATGAGTAATGAGTAATGAGTAATGAGTAATGAGTAATGAGTAATGAGTAATGAGTAATGAGTAATGAGTAATGAGTAATGAGTAATGAGTAATGAGTAATGAGTAATGAGTAATGAGTAATGAGTAATGAGTAATGAGTAATGAGTAATGAGTAATGAGTAATGAGTAATGAGTCTCCAAGCGATTTTCCCATACTCACTATTCCCTACTCACCATTCACTTAGTATTTATGGTAACTTTTGCCGACATTCCGGGATGAATACGAGCTTGAAAGTCTCCGAGACTATCAGGCTCAAAGGTGATTTTTACAGGAATTCGACGCTCATTATTAACAGGAACATTAGGAATATTATCTGTTTTGTTATCTGAAGAAATTGGAGTAATTTGAATTGGAGAACCAGAAGCAATGCTTTCAACATTACCGATAAATTTACGGCTAGGAAAAGCTGCTATTTGAATTTCTACTTTTTGCCCCGGCTGGATTTTTTCCAGTTGATTCTCGCGGAAATTAGCCACAATCCAAGGACTTTGTTGAACTATCTCCATCAGGGTTTGTCCAGCTTGAACCTGTTGTCCAATGCGGATATTTTGATTACTAACTTCTCCTGGAACTAATGCTGTTACTTTGCTGTAGGATAGCTTGAGTTCGGCTTGTTTTAACTCCGCTTGCTTTTGAGCGATCGCAGCCAGTGCAGCCTTATACTGTTGACGGTTGACTTCGATTTGTTTGGCATTAATTGGTGAAAGTGCTGGTAGTTTCACGGGTTTACCATTACTGCCAACTACCGAACCCACTATGGGTTCCGCATTTGCCGTTGCCAACTCCACATTATCTTTAGTGACTTCGGCTTGTTGTTTGGCAACATCCAAAGCAGCCTTTGACTGTGCTAATTGTACCAAAGACTCCCGTGAGTCTAACTTCAGCAAAGGTGTACCGGGAGTTACAGCTTGCTTCTCTTTAACCAAAACCTCCGTGACAATTCCCCCCAGACGGGTAGTAACTGGATATATCTCCGCACTGATAAAAGCATTATCAGTTTGTTGATGATATTGGGCATATTGCCACCAACGATAAGCATAGATGCTTGACGCGATCGCTGCACTACCCAAAGCCACACCAATAACTAACTTTGGTAAAACTTGACGGAAGGAAGAAGTACCAGATTTGTTTTCTGTTGCTGGGGAGATATCTGGATCTACCGTTGTAATTGCGCTACTTTCAGATTCTCTCACTTTAATTTTCCCGTCTTCATCTTCAGGTTGAGCGAATTGATCTGCTGGCTGTGATAAATTAGTATTTTCCATAATTGGCACCAAAGCGCACCCAATTAAATATTAAGGTTAAGTTCATAAATTCTCAATGTAAGTATTCAGCGTTATTTTTTGTACATCAGGGTAAATTTAACAAAAGTGGAGTTTTGTTATTAAGTGGCTTGTCGCAGACTAGCATAAGTCCGTAGGATTAGTTACCGCTAAACTGTTAAATTTGACGAAAGTCTTATGTCAATTATTTTCTCAATATTTCTTTCTTCGTACCCAAATATCGTAAGATCCAGATGAGAACAAGATCGAAAAGAGTGCAAAATCCCAAGTCTGCCACCTTACAGTTGGGAATATAAAGAGAGGAAGAGTTGATGAGTTGGACAAAAGTTCTTTCCCAAGACGAATTACCACTTGATGCCCGTAAAGTTGTTAAAGTTGAACAACGTGCCATTCTGCTATTGAACCATAAAAATAAAATTTACGCAGTCGATAATATCTGCCCACACCTGAAGTTACCAATGAATAAAGGCAAGGTTACAGACAACGAAGAGATAATTTGTCCTTTTCATCGTAGCTGCTTTAAGTTGGATACGGGGAACGTCGTTGAATGGACTCCATTTCCACCTGGTGTTGGCAAAGTGTTAGGAATGATTTCTAAAGAAAAACAACTCCCGGTTTTTCCTACCCGCATTGAGGAAGGAAGTATTTGGGTAGAAGTCTAATCATAAAATTATTCGGATAACGTAGAGACGTGACATGTCACGTCTCTACAATTTTTTTGGGAATCTAATTGATCAATAGTAGGGGGTTTATTTAATACCCCTACTGCCCACTGCCTACTGCCTTCTTTAAGTTGCTTCCTTTCCGTACACAGCACCAAAAGAATGATCCGCATTAACTTCAACTACTAAGTCAACAAATTGTGGTAATTTTAACAAGGGTTTAATAAATAATTCTGGGTGTAATGCTCGCCAAAAGTAATTGACAAACTCCTCAATTTGCATGTCAGTCATACCACTTTTCCCTTTAGCAATCATTTGATGTTCAGCTTGTTTCCGCCACTGGAGCGAATAACGATAATCTTTAGGATATAAAATCATCAGATGATCTAAACGTTGCCAAAGTGGTAAATAATTAGCAAGTTGACGATTCATATCACGAGCAAATTCTCGATCTGTGTAGGTATTGATGGGAGTAGGTGGTTGATCAAAAGCTTGAGGATCGATGGGACGAACACCTACAAACCAACCTTCAAACAAAACTATATCAATATCAGAAACAACATCGGGAGTAGTTCTATCACCCATCCCATTGTGGGCAGATTTATCAAATCGAGGTATGGAAATTAGCTGATTAGATTCACGAACTTGATCAAGCACCTCAATCCCTAAATTAATATCATGGGTTCCTGGTGGTCCACGCCAAAGTAGACGAGAATCTTGCTGTTGGAGTTGAATGCGATCGCTATATGTTTTGTACAGGTCATCTAGCGATAAACTTAGGGTTTTATATCCTAATTTTGCTAAAATTAACCCCATGGCTTGAGCCAGGGTGGTTTTACCTGTCCCCTGCCCTCCCAAAATACCCTGAATCAAGGGACGCTGCAAATTTTCCCGGCAGTTTGCCAACTTTAACCCCAAAGGGAGCCACAAATCCCACAATAGGGAACGACTTATGTCGTGGAAGCTTTCCATTTCCTCTGAATTGGTTTTTATTTTTAATACGTTGATACAGAATTCGCAAAACTCTGGATACACAAGTTTAAATAATTCTGCACGCTCTTCAATTGCGACATCAATATTTTGAGGTGTGATTCCAAATGCTTTTGCTCTCGAAGTATCTGTTAATATTGTCGCTTTGGCAGTAATTAAAGTTTTATCTAACCAGTTCATGGAAATCAGTTATCAGTGAACAGTGAACAGTTAAGGATTTGATCCTCTTTTCTCCCTTCCCTCTTTTCCCCCCTACGGTGTACACACATCTCTGTCCAAAATAAAAATCGTCGTAGATCCCCCTAAATCCCCGATAAATTGGGAGACTTTGAGAGGTATTCTGTCCCCTAGCTCTTTTAGAGCGGCTTCGCCAAGTGTAAGGGAGTTGGGGAATCAAAAGCCTGGGATGCAACTCTAAAAGACTTCTGTATACACCGCAGATCCCTTTGAGCGAAGTCAACATGGTACAAGTCTCCCCTTTTTAAGAGAAAGTGTTTGCTTTCCTGTTCAAGCTTCCTCCTTCCTTCTGCCTTCTGCCTCCTGCCTCCTGCCTTCTGCCTTCTGCCTCCTGCCCTCGTCCCATCATGATCCCAGTTTTAGTGCTTCAATAAACAGACTATACATTAAACCAATTTTGAGGGTATTTAGAACTTCCAATCCTAGGGAGTTGGTTCCGTTTCCTCGTCGATAGTATATTCGGCTGACAGTTTCTGTAATTATAAGAATAAATGCGGCAGCAACTATATCAAGTTCGGCTTTTTGTCCGGCTGTAGTGGAAACTGCTGTTCCCAGGAAAAAACCAGACAGGAAGCTAATTACAAGCAGTGATAATCTCCTCCAGGGATTTACAAATACCTCCTGGGTTCTGCGTGCGATCGCATCAAACAAGTTGTTTAAACGTGTATTCTGCATTTGGAAGCAACTTTGGAAAATTTTAGTGAAAATAAAACTATTATTAAGTATCCTAATAATAGGGATATAAAAAGTGGATGATTAAGTTTAAATAGTATTAAGAGCAGTATTTAGTTTTCACTGTTGTCATCTCCATTGTACATATCCTCGAATCTCTGCGGATAAAATTCTGATACAAGTTCAAATTGTAGTCTAGGATACAATTAGTCTGAAACTTATAGGCGAATCTATCAAGAGAATAATTCTGTTGATGTGTTTTTTGACTAGGCTTAGATACCAGGTAAGCTAGGGAACTACTGCCACTAATGAAAGTATTTTTACGATACTTTACGTTTGGCAGTCTAATCTGAGAAGGCAAGTTTCGGTAAATAACTAATGACAATTTAGCCATAATAGGCAAGTATTGAGATAATAATTTTATCTCTAGGAGAAAAACCCCTAGTTATTCTCTGTTTTCTTATTGATGCTATATAGTTCGTAGTCCAAAAAACAAAATACCAAGGTAGTTCTCAAGTTAGAAAATAAAACCAGCTTGAGCAACTATTTAATTAGTTTGTTATTTAACCGTGATTTACTTAGTGCCATACCATACTAGTTTTGGTTCGCTATAGGTATTTAGCTCCTCGACCTCTCAAAGAAGTAGGTTAAACCTCGTCCATGATGAAACCCGGAGTTTTTTGAGCGATTCAAATGCGTCATTGCGTAGACGCGTAGCGGCTTCCCGGAGGGTCGTAAGGTAGACGCGTACCATAGCATGTCGTCTTACGACATAGCGGCTTGTCGCAAACTAGCATCAGCCCGTAGGGCTGGCTACGCCTACTCAAGGTTTTGATGGAAAACTACAGTTCCCAAGATAGACGAAGTTTATCTATAAATCTATAGACATTTAATACTTTTCTGTCTGGGTAGAGAAGCCCTGATTATCGATCCCCAGTTAGTTATCTGTAGCTTATTATTCGATATTCTTGTTTGATCGAAATTACTGCTTTGTGTTTATTCAGACTTCAAACTAAATCTTATTTCTAATTAACTATGAATATAAAATTGCCAAGGTATCGTCAAACTATTCTGGCTGCATTTTGCTTGGGAATATTAGGAGTATTTGCAGGATGTTATCAAGTAAGTATTTCTTATGAACCCGATCCAAATGATTCTAGTTCAGTTTCATCTGTCGAAGTTCCAATAGTTTCTGAAAAAGATGTTGTTTCTTCATCTCCAAATCAGGTTGTAAATCCAGCAAAGCTACTGACATATAAAATTGATGTAGGTAATAGTCAAGTTGGTGTGGGAACTTTGCGAATGAGCAATCAAACTAATCAGGCTGTCAGATTAGCTTTACTTTCGCGGGGATCAGAGCAAAAAGCCACTGCAACAGAACAGTCAAAAGTCACAAACGTACCAGCGCATTGGGATTTTGCTCCACAGGAAGGAAGCGAACGTGGTTTATTACTGTCGCTGCCACAGGGAAGTTTAAAGTTAGGAAAAGGTGATATTTTAGTGGCTTTTGCCCAAGATGGTTCCCGTCGGTACTGGGGTCCCTATGTAGTTGGTGAGACTCCTGTACCTGCTTGGAACTCTCAACGCAAAGAGTGGTGGCTGATTTTGGATCAAGAAGTTAAGTAATTTTCAACCCACTAGTGGCAATCAAGATTGGAGTTAACTATTTTAGGTGACTAGTAACAAGCTATACCATATCGGTTTTGGAAAAGATGAACTTGGGAAATCACCACCAACTATAGCCTTACTATCTGGTGATCCTGAGAGAGCATTGATAATTGCTCAGTCATATTTAGATTCAGTAACTGTAATATCTTCTAATAGAGGATTGAATAGTTATCTTGGTATTCTGCCTAATGGGAAAACGCTTTTATCTACCACTAGTGGGATGGGAGCATCATCTCTGAGCATTGTTGTGAATGAATTAATACAGGTTGGAATTAGGCAAATTATTCGTGTTGGTACTTGCGGATCAATTCAAGAACATATACCTGTAGGTAGTATCGTGATTACCAATGCTGCTTTGTGTCGTCAAGGTGCAGCTAATGATATTGCACCAATTGAGTATCCAGCAGCCGCAGATCCATTTACCACAGTAGCTTTGGTTAATGCTGCACGGGACTTGGGTGTAAAATACCATGTAGGTGTTACCGCGTCAGTTGATACCTTTTACGAGGGACAGGAGCGTACAGATTCAGCTAATCCGCATTTGATGCGATCGCTTCAAGGTATCACAGATGAATATCGACGTTTAAATATACTCAATTATGAAATGGAGTGCGGCACTTTATTTAAGATGGCAAGTGTTTATGGTTTTCGTGCTGGTTGTGTATGTGGGGTACTAGCACAGCGGACGATTGCTGAAAATGTGATATTGGAGCAAAAAAGTATTGCTATTGATAATGCCATCAAGGTAGCCGTGCGGACAGCACAGCAATGGATTGAACCTGATTAAGTTGAAACTCCCCATGTGCAGAAAGGGGAGTTTCATGGTTGTTAGTTTAAATTAGCATTCCCGCGATCGCAGCTGTGATGAAACCCGCTAATAAACCACCAGTCATCGATCTTACACCCATTTTCGCTAAATCATGCTGTCTGTCGGGTGCCATCCCGCTGATTCCCCCAATGGTAATCCCAATAGAACCAACATTAGCAAAATTACATAAAGCGTAAGTAGCAATAATTATTCCCCGTTGGGAAATTTGCTTATTGTCAATTAATACTTTTAAATCCTGATAGGCTAAAAACTCATTTAAAATCGTCTTCTTACCTAAAAGTACTCCTACCTGCATACAATCTTGGGTTGGTACACCCATTAACCAAGCCAAAGGAGCCATGACAAATGATAAAACCCACTCTAGCGAAAGTTGTGGCAAACCGATACGAGTGCCGATAAATGCTAAAAAGGCGTTAAAAACAGATAAAAGCGCCAAAAAAGCCAGAATCATCACCCCAACATTCACAGCCAACTTTACACCATCCAGCGCCCCTGTGGTTGCAGCATCAATGGCGTTAGCGTAATTGGTTTCCACCTTCATTTTGACATTACCAGCAGTCTCAGAAACTGAAGTTTCTGGATAAATTAGCTTTGCCACCACCAAAGCAGTGGGTGCAGTCATAAAAAAAGCAGCTATTAGGTGTTCTGGTGGAATCCCAAATGATAAATATGCACCTATAACACCACCTGCAACTGTTGCAAATCCCCCCGTCATCACTGCAAATAGTTCCGATTGCGTCATCTTTGCCACAAAGGGTTTGACTAACAAAGGTGATTCAGTCGGACCTAGAAAAATATTTCCCGCAGTGGATAAAGATTCTGCACCAGATGTTCCCATGGTTTTCATCATCACCCAAGCTAAACCATTGACTACCCACTGCAAAATTCCGTAATGGTAGAGAATACTGATGAATGATGAGAAAAAGATAATTGTTGGGAGAATTTTAAAGGCAAAAAAATGGTCTTGGAAATTTTTACCAAAGACAAATTCTGCACCTTTGTCAGAAAACGCCAAAAAATTACTTACTCCATCACCCAAAGATCTAAAAATTTTTAAACCCCAAGGTGTTTTGAGAATCAGGATTGCAAAGGCAAACTCTAACCCCAAACCCCAAGCAACTGTTCGCCAACGCACAGCTTTACGATTGACGGATAAAGCGTAAGATATACCAATAAATACTAGTATACCGAGTAGGGAAATTCCTCGTTCCATATATCTTTCTCTAGACGCACCACTACAAAGGATAAGCTAAAAATAATACACCTGAGAGTAAAATAAATCACAGTACGTTACAAAAACATATTTTTGCTTCTCATACCTTTGATTCTTGTCACTCAGTCAGTTGATAGATTTTCAGACAAATGCTTTGTAGTAATATATATTGCTAAGGACAGTAGCGGTTTTGTTGCTTAGTTTTTTGATAAATCTCTAGATTAGCTATTTTTAACATCCGAAATCTTGACTATTCAACTATTATTTATTGATACGAAGATTGCAGACTGATACTTAAGTCCAAAAAGGCAAAAACATATAGACTATTCACAAACATACATTAATGTAATGTCGTCTGAACCTAAAGTAAACATTCTACTTGTGGATGACCGTCCAGAAAACCTACTAGCACTGGAGGCAATTTTAGAAAGCTTAGGTCACAATTTAGTGCGAGCAACATCGGGAACCGAAGCACTAAAATGTATACTGAATCAAGATTTTGCTTTGATTTTGCTAGATGTCCAGATGCCGAATATTGATGGGTTTGAGACAGCAACTTTAATTCGACAACGCGATCGCTCTCGCCATACACCTATTATTTTCCTGACTGCTTTCACCTCCACTGACAAAATGGTGAGCCGAGGTTACTCCTTGGGAGCAGTGGATTATTTATTTAAACCCATCAACGGCGATATTTTGAAATACAAAGCGATCGCATTTGTGGAATTATACCAAAAAAATGCCGAGTTAAAACGACAAGCTGCTCAATTAGAAGCCCTCAATCATGACTTACAACAAAGTGAAGAGTTATTTCGTAGTCTCAGCGCTTGTTCACCAATTGGTATTTTTACAACAGATATCCATGGTGTTTGTACTTATGTCAACCCTCGCTTTCAAGAAATTTATGATACGAAATCCGTTGTAAGCTGGACAGAGGCAATTCATCCGGAAGAACGGGAAGAAGCGATCGCTAATTGGCATGAAGCATTGCAGGTTGGTACTACCTATAACCGAGAATTTCGCATCCTCACTCCCCAAAATATTGAGCGATGGATTTTCTTGAGTTCTGCTCCTCTACATTCAGATACAGACACAGTTATCGGTTACGTAGGTGCAGTTGAAGATATTACCAAACGCAAAGAAGCCGAACAAAAACAAATTGAACTGGTGCGGGAACAAACAATTAGAAAAGAAGCCGAAACAGCAAACCGTCTTAAAGATGAATTTATTGCTACACTTTCTCATGAACTTAGGACACCGTTGAACGCTATATTCGGCTGGGCAAAATTACTGCGATCGCGTAAACTCGACCAAAACGTAATTGAAAAAGCCTTAGAAACCATCGAACGTAACGCCATATTGCAAACCCAACTCATCGACGATATCCTCGATATTTCGAGGATTATGCATGGTAAATTGCGTCTTAACTTGTCTCCGGTAGATTTAATATCGGTAATTTCGGCTGTGATTGACACTTTGCAATTGGAAGCAAAAACCAAAAACATTCAACTTGAATTTATTAAACATATTCAAACACCAGATGATACTTCCACAACGGAAAATTATAGCTCCACTCTTGAATCTGATGCACCCCAATCAATGGATTCAGCATCCAAAAACCCCAATCAGACTTTTAACTTAGATAATATTTCCCTAGTTGAAAACAAGAAAATCACATCTCTTTCTACCCATTCACCCATACCACCAATATCAGGTATTTCTAACTCCGTCAACTCGACGAGATCCCCCTCCCAATTCATCGTTGCTGGTGACTCCAGTCGTCTTCAACAAGTAATTTGGAATTTGCTTAGTAACGCGATCAAATTCACAAATAGCGGTGGAAAAGTGGAAATTCACCTGGAAAAAATTGACTTTCAGCAAGCAAAAATTACTATCAAAGACACTGGTATCGGCATTAAACCGGAATTTTTACCCTATGTTTTTGACCGTTTCCGGCAAGCAGACGGCAGTACAACAAGGCATCACGGAGGTTTAGGATTAGGGCTATCGATAGTTAGATATCTTGTAGAAATTCATCACGGAACTATTAGTGCTATCAGCCCCGGGGTTGATCAAGGAGCAACCTTCTGTATCAACTTACCACTTTTGAAATAGTTGAACTTGTCCAAGTGGACGGGGGAATTATCCCACCTTGTTGGAAGAGAATCTTCCGTATGCAAGACAATCCCCGTTGAAATTAGAAACCCCATCCCTGTATAGGGTGGGGTAGTTTACCTAATTCAGGAAGAATTTAGGAAAAATTTTAGCCTGCGGTAGACGCGTAGCGTGTCGTCTTACCACATAGCGGCTTCTCTTTGAGTGGTAGGCTTGGTTCTGATAGAGCTACCTTGATGTAGCTCTATACATTCACAATTAGAATGAGAAGGTTGTCCGCAATGTACCAACGTAGATGGTATCGTTGTTGTCGTTATTTTCTGGGTTGAAAATCACCAATAAACCGGGTGTTACAGCAATGTTATCATTGAGTTGCATCCGGTAGAGAGTTTCTAGGTGGTAGGAAGTATCAGCATCGATTTGGCGAATACCACCAACTCGGTATGTATTACCATTGAGTTTAGGAGGTTGACCAAAAGTGACACCAAGTAAGTTACCTTTTGAACCAAAGTCTTTCAAACCAAGGTTAGCAGCCCAGTAGAAAGCTGTTGCTTCCTTACCTGTGATATTAGCACCACCACTTTGAGCTTCCATATCAGCGTAGCCAACCCAACCACCAACGGCTAATTTATCAGAAGCTCGGAAGTTAGCTTGTAAGCCGTAGTGGTTTGCAGATGTTGCATTGTTACCAAAAGGTCTGTTTACCAAGTCGCTACCTGTGGAATCGAATTGGTTGATGCCACCAACACTATTTTGATAAGTGCGGGCATAGGTTAAACCAAGACCAATTTTATCACTGGCTTGGAAACCTAATTGCGCGATCGCAGCATAGTTACCATCAGTTAAACCCTTTTTGTCAACAGGATCATTACCGACGTTAGCACCACCACCACCAGCTAGATAACCAACTGATGCCGAAATTGCACCTTTTTTGGGAGCAAAGTTGATGGTTACACCGCTACCACCGTTACCTTGACGGTAGATGGGGCTGAATCTTCCGTAACGTGCGATCGCACCTCTTGAGTCACTGGCTAAATCAGGGTTGAAGTTGTTCATGTTATCGTAAAACTCACCCGCATTGGCATCAATTCTGACGCTAAGTGCGTCGCCAAGGGGGAAACGATACCAGAGTTTATCAACAAAAACATCGTTACCGTTATCGCCATCAAACGATAAACGGGTCATGTTTGTTCCAGTAGTACCACTATTGGAGACAGTATTTCTCGCTTGTAAACGGATTTGCAACTGATCTTTTCCGCTAAAGCTGGTGTTTAAACGCAAGCGTACACGATCA
This sequence comes from Calothrix sp. PCC 6303, assembly GCF_000317435.1. Lineage (NCBI taxonomy): Bacteria > Bacillati > Cyanobacteriota > Cyanophyceae > Nostocales > Calotrichaceae > Calothrix > Calothrix sp. PCC 6303. Next base: position 1,915,671 of record NC_019751.1, on the reverse strand, counting down.
GAAAAGGCTAAATTGCTATCTAAACCTCTTTTAGGAACAGCCGCATTGGGACTATTAATTAAGACACTTGAACGGGTTGCTTGGTTATCACCAAAGGAATCGCTCAAATTGAAAATTGCTTCCCCAACTAATTTAGTTGTGGTGGAAAATTGGTTTGCTTCCAATTCAGCAGTGCGCGTTTCCAACGCATCCACACGACCACGTAAAGTCGCTAGTTCTGCCGAGAATTCCTCTTGTAAGCGTTGCAATGCTGCCAAGTCTTCCTTCTTAACTAGATCAGCAGTTGCAGTTGCAATCAACTCATTTACTCTATCTAAGCAAGCATTTAAACCAGCCGCAAATTCATAACGAGTTAAAGCCCGATTTCCTCTATAGGTTCCATTGGGGTATCCTGCAATACATCCATAACGTTCAACAAGGGATTGTAAAGCTTGGAATGCCCAATCAGTGGGTTGAACATCTGAGAATTGAGAAACTGATGTCACCTGACCTAGATTCTCAGAGTTTGACTCTAGCTGGGCAACGGATGTTACATCACTTTTTACTTCTGATGCTAAAGTCACTTCTGTTGTAGCTAATGTTGCAGCAACAACAACGGGACTTAATTTGAGAAGATTCCAAAATAGTTTAGTCATGATCCTGTACTTTTACTCACACCGACTGAAAGTATTCTACATTTATTTTGACTATTTTTAGCAGTCTTTTTAAAGATATTTTGCTTAATCAAATATAAGTGTATTTTTATAACTATAATGTATAATCAGCAACAATGTCCAACAGTCAAAATTGTGATTTAATCCTATATAGGTTTGTTATGATTGGTGCAAACCTATTTATACGACACTTAAACAAGATAAAATTAATACTTAACATATTGATGACGTAAATATTAAATTTTTCATATTTTTCGTCATACATAAATATTTTTAATATGCTCTTTACTTCGCCACTGATGATTATTGCAGCTAGTCTGTTTTATTAATGAGCAATTTCTGTCATTAATTTATCCATGGGGATTTTTGAGGACAGAATTCCATATTAATAAACTTATTTGAGGCGGAACCATACTAAACACTTGTATCTTACTTCATGGGAGCATCCTACTTTTTTGGTTATCGTTATGTAAAGCCTAACGGCATATGATAAATAAATGCGTACCGTAGATAGGAAATAGTTTATTTAAGGCTAGTGGTGGCAATCCCATCAACTCCTTAATATTGAACATTGTGGGATTGCTATCCTAACTCTTTGAGGTTGGCAAAACCAAAGGGACGTTACTAACATAGTCCCTCTAGATAGTTCCTCCACCCCTACCTTTCTGGAGAAAACGGGAACATCTAACTTGGTAACAGCTTCCCTGAACGACCAATGGAATGAAAATATTATTCTAATTATATGTAATCCTAATATCTAAATTTTTGCTCAGATACTTGATTTGAGGAGTTCAAGATAATTCTGCGTTTGTGACGTATAAGCTTTTTTTCTTCCTCAAACTGTTGCAACAAACGTGTCACAGTTACTCTTGTGGTGTTCAGAACTTCCGACATTTCTTGATGAGTAATATTTAAATCAATCAGTTTACCTTGTTCGACATCACGTCCGAACTTATCACTCAGCCAAGTTAAAAATTGCCATAAACGTAAATAAATCGGCTTACGATGAACAATACTCAAGAGTTCTTCGGCTTGCTGAATATGTACTACTAAAGCATTAACATCCTGATACCACAAATGTGGAGGAAGTATAGTTGCTTCCACACTTGTTAGACACTCAATTTGATAAGGTTTAACTGTTGATAAAGGATAGCCAACTACATCTCCTGCTCCCCAATATCCAAGAGTGATGAATGCTCCATCTTCACTCCATGTTAAAGTGCGAACTGCTCCCCGTTCAATTTTCCAAAGGGCATCATTCCGATTTGGAATAATTTCACGACGGGTAAATATTCTCTGGGGTAACTGTCCAGTAATGGGATTTCCAGGTATTCCAGAGTGGTTGGTGCTACTTGTGGAGTGCATAGTGTTTCGGATGTAGATAAATGGGCAAGTTTAGACACTAAATAAATCTTTGATAGTCGTTGTCCAAAAAAAATTATGATTCATAGCAATCTATAACTAAAAAATATAACTATGAAAATTAGCAGCTATAATTAAACATTTTTCCATAACCTAGAATTCAATTAGCTTCACCTTGAAGTTACTTTGTTTTGAATTAGGTATAGTGCTAGGGGTTAGCCATTAGCTATAGTATATATAAATAAATACTAATAGCATTTTGAGAAGTTTGCTTTCTAACCGTTCTTAGTATACGTCTTCTAAAAGCATTTTCCTAAAATTTGCGTTTAGAAAACATAAATATCTATACCTCTCACTAGGTGAATCGTCTTAATGTGCCAAATTTCAAATGTACGACAAAGATCAAGTAATAAAAATCCACAGAACAAAACTGTCAGCATTCAAGACTGAAAACAAACGGTCGAACTAATTAATAATTTATCCCCGGTTATTTCTGGTGTGCAAAAAATAGCTTGAGCTTAGACTATCTCAAAGCATATTATGCTAATTAAGAATTTATGTCAATTGCTTAGAAGTGCTACGTAGGTTTTTTGTAAGAGTTTTACATCCACAGCTTGTTAATAGCTAGATTTTGGGCAGCTACTAGATGCTAGCTTGGATATAATCTACGGTAAGTCAATCTACTATATGTAGATTAATTCACACTAAAAATAATCTCATAGTTTTCACTAGAAAGCAAGGAACACACAAAAGCTTTCATCCTTGGTAAGGGTGAAATCCTTGTTTGCCTCTTTAGTTGTGATAAAGATAAGTGGTGTAACTCCACTGACTAAGGGCGGCAGCGCGTTTTGTATCCGGGTGGCAGCAATGCGGGTGAAAAGTTCCTCGACAAACGTGGGTTGTCTAAATACTCCCTATATCCATAGGGGCATTTTATAAAGGCGTAGCCTTTTAGGGCTTAGTTTGACGGGAAGAACATCTAAGCGCTAACTTCTCTCCGTTACAAAACATACTTATTATTTATTACTCATTACTCACTACTTATTTTTTAAGGGCATTACATTGACTTTGAAAGCAAAAGAGAGAAATACAATAATTTGAATTGTGTGACATGAACTTTTGCTCTAATTTGACTTTAAATTCTGTGTTAGATAAAGCACAATCGAATTCACTGTAGTCACTTTAGTCTGATAAGTTTAAGAGGAGGTAAGGGTTTTCTTAAATGTATATTAGTTAAGGATTGAAAATATTGAGTAACGGAAAAAAACTAGTATTTAGAAATAACTAGAAAGCTATATCGATGTATATTAATTTACCTCAAATTTCCTAGAGCTATGAACGTTGACCTGTGACGATATAAGCCACACGTTGACCGATGTTGGTGGCATGATCTGCCATTCGCTCTAAACAACGAATCGCTAATCCTAGTAAAATAAAGGGTTCTAGAACTCCTTTCACATCCTGTTGTTGAGCTAAGGCTTGATAAACTTCTTCGTAAGCTTGATCTACTGCGTCGTCTAAATCTTTGAGGCTTCTACCATTAACATCATCCAAATCCGCTAAGGCAACTAAACTGGTGGCTAACATTGCTTGGGCATGATGTGACATCATGGCAATTTCTGGCAATTTAGGATGGGAAGGGTAGGGAAACATTTTGACAGCAATACTACCTAAATCTTTGGCATAGTCTCCGATTCGTTCTAAATCACGTACCAGTTGCATAAATGCAATTAAACAACGAGAGTCATGTTCCATCAATGCTTGACGGCTCATGATGTTGGTACAGTCTACTTCTATTTGTTTATAAAAGCGGTCAATTTTTGTGTCTATTCGGGAAATTTGCCCAGATGCATTTAAATCACGAGAAAATAAAGCCTGATGACTTAAACGAAAGGATTGCTCTACTAGGGCACCCATACGTAGAACATCGCGTTCTAAACGGCGAATATCACGGTCTAACTGGGATGTTCCGGAATTAGGAGTACGGGGGTGGGCTTTCACACTTCCATTCTCAAACGAGAAGATACTTTTAACTATAGTCTTGAGTTGATCAGTTTGCCATTAATGCTGGTAACTCAATTTGTATCCATGCTCCACCAAATTCGGGGTGATTCATGGCTTTGATGGAACCGCCATGTGCGAGTATAATTTGCCGAACAATGGCTAAACCTAAGCCTGTACCGACAATTGCGATCGCTGAATTAGTTTCTGTCTTACTAGAACGGGATCGGGCAGTGTCTCCTCGATAAAATCGCTCAAATACTTGGGGCAAATCGACTTCTGAAAATCCGAATCCACTATCGATAATATTTACCTCTAGTGTTGGGGGAATAGTTGTATTTTCACAAATCACTTTTGCTTCAATGTGAATTTTAGCATGGGGTGGACTGTATTTGATGCTGTTATCAAGCAAGTTGATGAATACTTGATAGATTCTGGTTTGATCTCCCTTCATCCACAGATGTTGTGGTCCAGAATAGGTAAATTCAATATCTTGGCGCTGGGCTAAAGGTTCGAGGGTTTCCCAAACGGAGGTAATTAGCGATCGCACATCAAATTTTTGGTAGTTTAATTGGACGGTGGGGTTAGTTTCTAGTTGAGTCAAATCTAGCCAGCTTTGTACTAGATGAATTAACCTATCTACTTCCAACATTAAACGATCAACCCAACGTTTGAAGGGTGAAGCGTTTGCAGAAGTAGTTGTCCCCGGAAGACTTTCGCGGGTATCTAACCTATCTTGGAGTGTCTCCACCAACAAACGAATAGAAGTCAAAGGTGTGCGAAGTTCATGTGCTAAATCCGAAAAAGCGCGATCGCGTGCTTGGTTGAGTTCCTGCATCGGTTGGCGATTTTCCAGGAAGACACCAACTTTCCCCTGAGCAAGGGGTAAACTGGTTGCTCTGACAACTGTGGATTTCATTTCCTTCATGGCTGCGGTATTCTCGTAAGAAGGATGAAACACCCATTCTTTAACTTGAAGAATTTGGCGATCGCGTGTCAACTCAATTAGCCTATCCAACTCATAGGATCTAACTATCTCCAGAAGTAGACGAACCTGTCCCGGTTGCCAACGCTGCAAATACAAAATTTCCTGTGCTTTTTCATTGCACCACAGCAACTGATTTTCTTCATCAACCTGTAAATAACCTACTGGAGCAAATTCCAACAAATCTTTATAGGTTTGTAATTTCTGTTGTAGATGCTGCCGTTGATGCTGAACTGAAGTAATTTCTTGGCGCAAACTTGGAATCAGGGGTAATCCAACCCAATTAGAATGCACATTCAAAGGTCGTAAAACCTGTTCCAAATGGCGGTTTAGTTGAAACTGTTGCCACACCCAGAAGCTGATTCCAACAGCCAAACCCAAGCAAAATCCTAGTATCAACATTACAAAGTTGCCAGCATGATTAAATCAGTGAACAGTAAACAGTGAACAGTTATCATGGTTTCGCTCCTTGGATTTAACACCCACTTAAATCAGTGTAGATGAGTAGCGAGAAACCGCAGGCTACAGTAAACAGTGATTTATAGATATAGTAGATGATTTGAATCTCAGCCTCGACGTTCGCCTCTAACTGATAACTGTTAACTGATAACTGTTAACCAAAACGATAGCCAAAACCACGCACAGTCACAATATATTCAGGACGGCTGGGATCTTGTTCTAGTTTCTCCCGCAACCAGCGAATATGTACATCAACAGTCTTACTATCACCCACAAAATCTGGACCCCAAACTTGATCGAGTAATTGTTCCCGTGACCAAACTCGACGAGCATAGCTCATAAATACCTCCAGAAGTCGAAATTCTTTAGGAGATAAGTTTGCCTGTTGCCCTCGCACAACCACCCGGCATTCTTGGGGATACAACATTACGTCTTTGTATTGTAAGACGGGAGTCGCAGGTACAGTACTCAGACGTTGACGACGTAATAAGGCTCGACATCTAGCAACTAATTCTCTGACACTAAAAGGTTTGGTGAGATAATCATCCGCACCCACTTCTAAGCCCAAAACTCGATCGGTTTCGCTACCTTTGGCACTTAACATCAAAATTGGTACAGGGTTTCCTTGATGACGCAGCAAGCGACAGATATCCAAGCCGTTAATTAAAGGTAGCATCAAATCTAAAATCACCAAATCAAACTGTGGTTCTCCCGAATTCGGCTCATACCCTTTAAAATGGTCTACTGCCGAACGCCCATCAACAGCCGTTACTACTGCATATCCTTCTTCTTCCAGGGCTAAAACAAGCATTTCTCTGATCAATTCTTCGTCTTCAACCACTAAAACGCGGCTAGTTTGTCCAAAGTCCGCAGTGGGAGGATACTTGGTCAGTTCGCTAGTATGCATGGGTATCACAAAGTTTATTGTTTGTGCTTAATTATGTATGTCAATTTTTCTATACCCTGTGTGAAAATGGCGGAAATTACCACGGGCTAGTTATTCTGTAGCATACATGACAGTGTTCATCACTCAATATAAACCAATTACAATGCTCAGAATCAATTTTTTTTGATAGATGTGTAAATTTTACGGATGTTCATCACTGACGGTGTTTTTCAAGCTAATCAATAGCCTTTGATTAAATTAGTGAACAGTGAAAAGTTATCAAAGCCTATGGTGGGGGATTTAAACCCGCCACCAACGCCGACCAGGTTCTTTGTGGGGGACTCTTATTCCCAACGATAAACACATCACCCTTGACTGATAACTGATAACTGGTTAAATATGCCTCTGTATTGATTGTAGAAGTTACCGATTAATGCATATTTAGAGCCAGATGTTTAGATGAGTAAATCCGGATCCCCAACTTTTGTAAAAATCTGGAGATCTTATATTTGATCATTTGAGAATTCTGGGTCTCCAAATATTAAAAAAATATTATAAAATCTTCTTAGTTGAGTATTTTCTGCATATCAAGTCTATTGATCATCTATAAATTAAGTTGTATGACGAAAAGTAAAGCCGTCGGGGATCCCGACTATAGTCAGCAGTTGAAGGAATGGGATAACTCTGGCACTGTCTTGATTAAATCAATAGAGAATTAGCTATTTGTAGGAATTATATCTTTGTATTTATCTGTCGATGTTAGTGCTACATAACTATACTTTTTTTTACAAAAAAAACAGTAATTTCTCAATTAGTTGTACTTTCGTGAATTATAATGAAGAAAATGATATATAAGTACAGGTAATAACCAAGGGAAGAAATGCACAATAGCTAATAACTTAGATATGGGGGATGAAAAGATATTGATTAGCAAGCTTTTCAGCCTATGTAAATAGTTAATAAATGATTGCGCTGTCCCGGTTTAGTTAGTTGCCCGGAAACAAGTATATTGAATGTGTTTTTAAAGAAAATTGTGGCGCTCTAACCAGATGATGAATTCATTGGGTTAGGTGTTAACCGCAAAATGTAAATTTGTGTAAATTTTTTAGTATCAAGAGGCAAAGATCGGCGTGGGTCAGTATCAACCTGCTCAACTCAACCGTTATAATCCAGACGCGATCGCGCGTCACTACCGTTTACGTCCCTGGAAAGGGTGGGGAAGAACTTTTAAGATTATCTGGTATTTTGCTGGTTTTCTTCTGGGCTTGAAATTGGACGAGTGGCAAGGTTTAGTTGAGGAAAATAAACTCAAACGTGCCACACAGATGCGGAAAATTTTGACGCGTTTAGGACCAACCTTTATTAAAGTTGGTCAGGCACTTTCAACTCGTCCCGATTTAATTCGTCAGGATTTCTTGATGGAGTTGATCAAACTTCAAGATCAACTACCTGCATTTGATAACGCGATCGCATACGACCTGATTGAATCACAACTTCAACGCTCCATCTCCGAAATATTTAGCGAACTTTCACCTGTACCAGTTGCAGCGGCAAGTTTAGGTCAAGTTTATCGCGGTCGGTTATTAAGTGGCGAAGAAGTCGCAGTTAAAGTTCAGCGTCCTAACTTGCGTCCGTTGCTTTCATTAGATTTATACTTAATGCGGTGGGCTGCTGGTTGGTTGTCACCTTGGCTACCCTTGAATCTGGGTCACGATCTCACGCTGATTGTAGATGAATTTGGCACAAAATTATTTGAGGAAATCGACTACCTCAACGAAGCCAGAAACGCCGAAAAATTTGCCAATAACTTCCGCAATGATACCCGCGTGAAAGTGCCATCTATATATTGGCGCTTCACAAGCGATCGCGTTCTGACTTTAGAGTGGATTAACGGCTTTAAACTCACCGATACCCAAAGCATTCGCGCAGCTGGCTTAGATCCAGAAAAAGTCATCCAAATTGGTGTCACCTCTGGGTTACAACAGCTACTAGAACACGGATTTTTCCACGCAGATCCCCATCCTGGCAACCTTTTTGCTTTGCCCGATGGTCGCATGGCATACATTGACTTCGGAATGATGGATCAACTAGATGAAACTAACAAAGAATGTTTAGTTGATGCCCTAGTTCACCTCGTCAATAACGATTACAACGAATTAGCTGTAGATTTTGTTAACTTGGGTTTCTTAACCCCAGGTACAGATATTCGTCCCATCGTCCCCGCATTAGAAGCAGTTTGGAAAGATGCCCTAGGTAAGAATGTTGGTGATTTTAACTTCAAAACCATCACCGATAAATTCTCAGAACTAGTGTACGAATATCCATTCCGCGTCCCTGCGAAATTTGCCCTAATTATTCGTTCACTAATTACCCAAGAAGGTATTGCCCTCAGCCTCAACCCCGAATTTAAAATAGTTGAAGTTGGTTATCCCTACGTAGCGCGACGATTACTCAACGGGGAATCACCAGCACTGCGAAGACGCTTACTCAATGTCCTATTTAAAGATGGGAAATTTCAGTGGGAACGCTTGGAAAATCTAATTTCCATCGCCCGTACAGATAATAACTTCGATTTGCTACCAACAGCACAACTAGGATTCCAATATTTACTATCCGATGAAGGTAAATTTTTGCGGAGTCAGTTGGTATTAGCACTAACCGAAGATAACCGTTTACATACCGAAGAAGTTCAACGTTTGTGGAACCTAGTAAAAGCCGACTTGCAGCCAAATCGACTATTTAGTGTGGCATTTGACGCATTGACGGAGTTGTCAAGGGAAAGTGTAGCGGCAATTCTGCCCAAAACTCCATTCCTTGCTGTATTTGCCAACAATAATGATGCAACACACAAAGGCTAGTTTTTTATAACTCTCGGCAAACATTGGTAAATATTGCTAAACATTATTGGTGAATTAGAACGGGTTAAATTCTAATTCACCAATTTTTTGTTGTCAGAACCTAATGACGACGATTGTAAGGGTATTATGGCAAGTTTTGGTATTCCATTTGGAAAGCAAAGCACCCCGAAACAAACATTTTTTAGTGTAAAGAAATACTCAAGATGTTACGTGAAGATGCAAATTATCAAAAAATGTTTGCAGATGCCTTTGCAAGTGGAGAAAGCAACATTAATCTGAAGAATATCACGAAAGCGATCGCATCTTTTGAACGAAGCTTAATTTCCGTTAATTCACCCTATGACAAATATCGTTATGGAGGTGATCAGAATGCGATTTCCGCAGCAGCAAAGCGAGGAGAAACCTTATTTAATAGCGAACGTTTAGAATGTTTTCACTGTCACAGTGGGTTTAATTTTAGTGACTCTGTTAAACACGAACGGTTAGCGTTTGAGGAAATAGCTTTTCACAATACAGGACTTTATAATCTGGATGCTAAAGGGGCATATCCAGCAAATAATACTGGAGTGCATGAAATAACCAATAAACCAGCAGATATGGGCAGGTTTAAAGCTCCAACTTTGCGAAATATCACCCTGACTGCCCCCTACATGCATGATGGCAGTATTAAAACCTTAGAAGAAGTAATTGACCATTATGCCGCAGGTGGCAGAACAATTAGTAGCGGAGAATTCGCAGGTATCGGCAGTAAGAATCCTTTGAAGAGTCATTTTATTACTGGATTTGCTTTGAATCCCCAAGAGAAACAGGATTTGCTGGAATTTCTCAGCAGCTTGACGGATGAAGAGTTTATCAAAAATCCAGCCTTTAGCGACCCCTTTTAAAGACTTCCAGAAATTGAAGAACACAGTAAGCGTGTTTTGAGGGATACACGGAGTGGCTTCTGCAAGTAGCAAGCCACAGACAAGGCAGCTTTTGGGGGTCATCCGAACTCATTACTCATTATTCATTACTTATTACTCTCCCATCCCCAAAAAACAAACTAAGTTTTCGGGGTTTGAATCAGTGCAATGTCGCATAAACCACCAACCCCTCAGCACAAAAATTTACGTTACACCCTTTCCATGTCACATCCAACTTTCTAATTTTGATAAATGTTCATAGTGAACTGTGAGTTTTTGACTAGTGGCAGTTGCGAAACTGGCACTTGATAGATTCCGCGAGTAAATACACAAGCGATATTCTGTAGTAGTGCAAGGAGTGATACCGCTTCACATAATGTTTGCCACTGTTTATTCTCACAAAGCCCTTCCATCAAAGAGTTTGTGATTTTCAAGTGTTGCAGCAAACAGGTGAATTGGTATAAGCTTATACGGGGAAGCGCTGAGGTCGAAAAAAATCTCAGGCGCTTTTTTATGTGCGTATGTAAAAATTTTATACCAAGGGCACAAAAAAAATGTATTTTTTCACTCTCTCTGTAACTTAAGATAGATTCCGGATTTTGGTGATGTATCTAACATTGCCAATGTCAGATATTATCCCTGTTTGGAAATATATAGGACTTACGCATTGACAGGAAAGCTAGTTTATGTATTCAAGCGGCACAACTAGCATTCAAGTTATCCAAAACATATTCACGAATAACTTTTGTGAATAGATTCCTTTGTACTTCATACCAATTGTCAATGATGTTTTCAGAACGCATTTTCTCTAAACGAACAAATGCTTGAAGTGAGCAGAATATATGTGTTTTGATTGCGTGGCTATCTCTAACCATAAACCTACAAATGCCACATAGCTGTTTTACTGCTCTATGGAAACTTTCAATACCCCAATGTGTGTCATGAATAGTGATAAATTCAGTTCTAGTTATTTGTTGTAAGACTTCTTTCTGATTCTCGTCATCAGGCTGATAAAATATGTAGTGTCTAGAGTCTTCTTTCTTAAACACTTTCCTAAACAACTTTACAAATCCAAATTCTCTTAAATGAGTTATCAAACCTTCATCGTAAATCTCTAAAGTACTTACCTGACAGTACTTTCCAGGCTCATTTGATACTGTTCTATTTTTTTCAACTCCGAATAAAAAACCTAATTTCTGGTTTCTCAAAAATTTCAGATTTTCTACTCCTGAGTACCAACTATCCCCTGTGACTATTCGCGGCTTTAATCCCCAATCAGTCACTTCTATTAGCATCTCTTGGAAATAATCATTTTTGGTTTTTCCCTCCTTCTTATCGTATATCCTGTAATTTATGGGAACACAATTGCCTCGAATATCGCTGTAATAAAGTGTTATTAAATTTAAACCTTTAATCGTTTTATGATATTTACCAGACCAAAAATATCCAATTAATTCTGCGTATTTTGGGTTGCTGTACAGCTTTTCTATTACTGTATCATCAACACTTAAAATCCCTCCTTCTATATTGATTATCTCTTTTACTATGTCAAATAAATCTTTTGGCTCGTATCTTTCTCTCAGCAAAAACCTATTCACACTATCATGTGAAACATCTCCCAAGATTTCTGCCAATCGACTGCACCCTCCATGCTTTGGCTCCGATAGCAAGAACAGGGTGTAATGTTCCAAATTACATTGTGCTGTCGAGGGTTTGCTGATTTCTCTAATTGTCCGATACCTTGAAAGTAGACGACACCGTTTTCCAATGCATTATTTTACCATCCCGTCAATGCGTAAGTCCTAATATACTGTGGTTTGGATTGGGATCGCCCATCAGAAATAGAAAGACATATTTAACGAACTTTGGGGTTTAAGTCCCTAGCAATCAACGACGGCAGTCCGTTTGGGGTTGGGGTAGCAGTTATAAGCTGTCATTAGTGACTATGGAAATTTATATGGTGAAACACTACGTTAGATTTTTCATAAAAGGTAGTAAAGTATTGCTATGAGGTGCGGGCAAATTATGCAATGCAGCTGTTCCCACTTTGAAAAAGAGACTCTCATGGATATCCACCTAAAAAATTAGGTGGTTATGTCGTCTTTACAAAACCTGAACTCCCTGATATTTCCTATGGCTCGTCGTAAACCTTCATCTACAACTCAACCTGTTTCCGCTCCATCATTGGCTCTTTCTGATCTACATATTCGTCTGGGAGTGCTGGAAAAGGAACAACAGTCTTTACAAAAACAGATTAAAAAGAAACGAACAGAACTCAAAAATTTAATTGAGCAAATGCGTTCCTTTGCTACGGAAATGTACGCTAAAGTAGCTCCTGTTTTTCAGAAAATATCTGACATGGATCAGGAAATACATGCTTTATTTGATGAAATTTTTTCAACTCGCAAACTAGGAAAACAAACTCGTAAAAGTATTGAGTCTGTTTATCGTAACCTTCAAGAATCGGGAGTTATCAGCGCCAGAGCAAATACTGCTCAAAATGATGACGATGATGAGGATGAATTCAATTTCAATGATATTTTTGAAGATGAAGAAAATGTTGAAGAGTTTCGCCGAAGGTTTAGGGAGCATCAAGCAGCGCAGGAAGAACAACAATCGCCATCAGTAGATCGTTCTAGTGATGAATCCCGAAAAATTCGTCAAATTTTCCTGAAACTAGCAGAAATATTTCATCCTGACAAGGCGACAGAAAGCGAAATGCAAGCGCGTCACACAGAAATTATGCAGGAAATCAATAAAGCATATCAAGATGGTGATTTAGCTAGGCTTTTGGAAATTGAGCAGCAGCACGAAGTTGGCGAAGTAATTGATAATAGTAGTGAAGACGATCTCACCAGAAAATGTAAGCTGTTGGAACAGCAAAACAAAATTCTTAAAAATCAATATGAAAAGTTAAAAGGTGAATTGCGCTCCACTAAAAATACACCTGAAGGGGCAATAATTACTGATTACAAAAAGGCATCAAAAAAAGGCTTTGATCCGATGAATCAGATGCTAGAGGAAGCGAATTCTCAAGTGGAAGTAGTTTCAGAAATACGTGATTTTGTCAAGAATTTTCGTGAGCAAAAGATGACAATTAAGGATTTTCTAGCGGGACCAGAAGTTTTAAACTCTATGGAAGAGGAATCTATGGAGGATTTGCTAGATCAGATGTTTGAAGAATTGGGAGTTGTAATTAGATATTAATTTGTTGCGCTTTGGATTTGTAAAAGTGTACATTCCCAAACTAATCGAGGTTGAGCGTAGCAAAGTAGAGATTTACGGGTTTTTTCCAGTTGATTTAAAATTTCAGGTTTGTGGAGATTGTGCCAATAATATTGCTGAAGATAATTAATTAGCCATAATTGCGCTTCAGTATCTAGTTCTTTATCAATTTGTTTGGCAATTTCCAATGCTTGACGGTAGTTTTTGGGTATTTTGGTAAGGGTTTTGAGTAGGTCAGGGGGAATATTCTGTAATTGCTGGTAAAATGCGATCGCATCTCCCGGTGAACCCGCTGCCAGTCTCAATATCTCTGGATGCTGTAAAATTTCTCCCTGGTTATTTCGATTTAGCACCTCCACCATCGTTGCCGTATCCAAGCGTTGAAATGGAATCCGCTGACATCGAGAAATTAAAGTTGGTAAAACCGAATCCAAAGATGGTGCAATCAGAATTATGGTTGCTTTTCCTGGTTCCTCTAAAGTTTTGAGTAAAGCATTTGCCGCAGCTTCTGCCATTGTTTCGGCTTGCTCTAAAACTACCACATTTCTTGTCCCTAACATGGGAGGACGGCTGAGGAATTCGGTTATTTCTCGAATTTGTTCCAAACGAATCAGCGGGGGTGCTTTCCGCTTCAAACCCTTTTGTGCTGCTTCTTGGGGTGTTAATCTTTGTCCTTGATGTTGATATGTTGGTTCCACCCATAACAAATCTGGATGGTTAGATAATTGTTGTGGATGTTGGGATTTTTGAGATTGGGAAAATAACAATTCTATAAAACATCGTGCTGCTAAACTACGTCCAATTCCATCTGTTCCAATAAATATATATGCGGGTGCAATTCGATTTTTTTCAACAGCTTGGGTGAGTAATTCTATAGCTTGTTGTTGTCCTAATAATGGTGTGAAATAATTAGTAGACATGGAAAAATAAAATGTAGAATGGGAAATTTATTCTTAATTATGCTGGAATAAAGAGAGATGCGACATGTCTCTCTCTACAGGTATGTCAAATTTTCTATATCGCATCTTTTGAATAAATTCACCCCAAATCAAAACTGCAAATTGTTGGTTAAAACTTCCTGGATTTGCTTTTGTACAAGTTCTGGAGCTAAGCTAGCATCGATTTTTTTAACTCGTTGCGGTTGTGATGCGGCGATTTCGGCGTATCCTTGTTGAACTCGCAGATGAAATGTAATTTCTTCCTGCTCAATTCTATCTGCAATTTCACCGCTGCGACGTTTACGCTTTAATCCCACTTCCGCATCTAAATCAAACCACAGTGTAATATCACTTTCTAAACCACCCGTCGCTATTTGATTCAGTTGGTGAATTAGATGCATATCTAAACCACGTCCATAACCTTGGTAAGCAATAGTTGAATCAACAAAGCGATCGCATAAAATAATTTTCCCTTGTTTTAGGTTAGGTTTCAAATCTGCTTCAACATGTTGAGCGCGATCTGCCGCATATAATAGTAATTCAGTTCTATCAGCAATTGTTTCTCCCTCAGTTTTTTCCAACAACAAACGTCGTAACTTCACACCTAATTCTGTTCCCCCTGGTTCACGAGTCGTCACCACAGCAACACCGAGACTTCGCAACCATTCCCCAGTCATCTGCATTTGTGTAGTTTTTCCGCAACCTTCCACACCTTCAAACACAATCAATTTACCAGCCATGTTGCCATTATCAATTCAGATCTATCTCTAATTATCCTTCTTCTTGACACCACAGCGAATATTACTCTCTGCCAAGAGATACATATTTTAAAGCTACTTATTTTATTGGTCTAAAAATTAAATAAGTTCCACCTAATCCCTCAACAATGGTACGGGTATTGGCAACCATAAATTTCTGATATGTGTTGCCTTCAGCATCTAAAGTTAAGCTGTCAGGCATAATTTGACGTTCAGAATTTCTGACTTGTGCTTTGTTGCTAATAGAGTTAATTAGTTTAGGATTAATTTTACGAGATAGAAAAATTGTTGAAACTTTCGTATTTTGAATATTTTTGATTAACCGATCTAATTCAGCTTTCGATAATTCTTGTTGCCTATTCCTGTTAGTAAGAAGTGTCTGATAATTAAGTTTATATGCTTTTGTGTAATAACTTAAATTATCGTAATTACTTACAAAAGTTCTTTGATTAGGGGGTAAACTTGCAATCCGAGATTTTATCCATTTATCCAGTTGGGTTAATTCAGATTGTAGCTTCTTATTATTATTGCTATATAGTGTTGTATTTTCAGGGGCAATTTTTTTCAAATTATTAGTAATCAGAGTTGCCATTTTAGCGGCATTTGGAACATAATGCCACAAATAAGGATTAACATTTTTTTTATTTCCCTGCTGGACTAAAAGAGGCTTAGGTACAGCCATTTCTCCAACAGCTATTTTTAAACCAGAGGTTTTGCTTGTTTTAATTAAACTAATTAAATCTTTTTCTAAATTATAGCCGTGGTAAAGAATTAATTTAGCGCTACGGATAACTTGGCTATTTTCTGGTGTGGGCTTGTAGGTGCGGGAATCTGTATCATGAGGAATAATACATATCAAATTAATTGTCTTAGCTGCAATTTGTTTAGTCAAATCGCACAAAATACTCGTAGTTGCCACAACTTGGGGCAGGTTGTTAACTTTAGGTAAGGGTTTAGAAGTTGTGATTACATAATTTTTAGCTGTTTTTGGAGCGTTGTTACAGCTAATTAGTAAAAATTTTAGGACGAACAAAAGGATAAAGAATTTCCTCATTTTTTATATCATAGTTAATTTAGGTGATATTTTACTAATCAGTAAAACAAGCTCTGTGATTACTGTTTTTTAATATTTTATTCAGAGTATAGGAGCTTTAACGAATCTAGTAAACCAACCTGTTGCTCCTACTAATATGGAGAACCATCTTTGTGTGTTAAAGTCCATAAGCCACTGGTTTGTGTTGCTTTAAGGTCATCATTAGGGTATTCCACTTCATCCCCTTCTGCACGATCACCAATCTCAAGATATGTTACTTTTTCGTTAGAGCGATTGACAAGCTGATGAGCTATACCCGTACCTGCTTGAAAGCCGTAACATTCGCCAGGATGTAAAGTAAATTCTTGTTTTGCGATAATGAGGGTTGGAGTTCCTTCTAGTATGTAGATAAACTCATCCTGCTTCGAGTGACTATGGATAAGAGCAGATATTGCACCGGGTAAAAGATCAGTTAAATTGATCCCAAAGTTTGTCAGTCCAAAGAATTCTCCAAGTTTGCGTTTTAATCGACCCTCAACAAGTGAAGCATAAGGCTGTGGATATATAGTTTTACCCATTGCTGCTGGAATAGATTCTGCTGAAATCGGCGATTGACTCACGATATCCTCCTATTTGCCGCATACCTACCGATTATATGGCATTGGCAGATCCTGGAGCCTAAAAATAAATTACAGTTATTTTCAGTAGGACTTACGCAACTCGCATATTTTTTCTGTAGTATGTGTGACGCTGCGAGAATATTTGAACGAAGCAATCCGACTTATACCATCACGCACCAATCACTGATTGTGATACTTACATAAGCCATGTTCAGGCAAATAAATTAATGATTTTTGATGGTAATTCGGTGCGTATAAAGGCTCAGGAATAACGATTTTATATGTGATATCTTCTCTAGGTTTATTGCTAATCGATGTAAAGTTGAGAAAAAATTTTCTCAAGATAAAGTATCTCTAGTCAGTTTCTGGGCTAATCATACTCGTCTTTACATGAACCATTCATTTTATGGTTCAATTCTCAAATCAATAGGTTTATTTCATCCTTCCTATCAAGACAAAGATAAAATTAACGAAAATATTTCCTTATACCAATTTGAAAAAACAATGCGACAGATAGATATTTGTAGAGACGTAGCACTGCTACGTCTCTACTGTTTGATGTGTTGCAATCATTATTTGAATTGATATTAGAATTAATTTCTCAAGTTGATAGCATATGGAAGCGTAACTGGTATAGGGTTTTGTACCGAGCTATACCAATTGGAATAATTGGTTGAAATATTAGTTATGTCACAGGAAGGATGAGAATTAGAGATTTTTTTTTTACCTTATTAGGCATAGGTGAAAAAAATAGAGGGAAGCGGTTATGGTTCTTCATAAGTTAACAGATCTTGATTCTAGCCACGATGATGTTGCTTTAGAAAAAGATATTAAAGGCTTAAGTGTATATGTTGAAAGTACCGATGATAAGGTTGGTACCGTTGCTGACATTTTAGTAGACGAGGAAGGTAACTTCCGATACTTACTGGTAGACCTAGGGTTCTGGATTTTCGGTAAAAAAGTTCTGTTACCAATCGGTCGTTGCCGCATAGATTATGATGGCGATCGCGTCTACGCTGTAGGTATGACCCGTCAACAAGCTGAGTCCTTACCTGAGTATGATGATAGCCTTGCTGTAGATTACGATTACGAAGAAAGGGTGCGGGGTGTCTATCGTCAACCCAATGCAATTGGTGGTATTGGAACCCTTGAGAGCAGGGATTTGTCGGCTCCGGTTACACCAGTATATAACCGCGACACCTACACTTACAATGACGAACCAGACCTGTATGGAATGGATGAAGAAAACCACCAAACACTGCGTCTGTACCAAGAAAGATTAGTTGCTAGTAAAAAACGACAAAAGACTGGTGAAGTTTCTATCAGCAAGCATGTGGAAACTGAAACTGCAACAGTAAGTACCCCCGTTGAGAGAGAACGGGTTGTAATTGAGCGGGTAACGCCAGTAGACGCAGGTGTGGCAGTTTCCCCCGATAGTACAGCTTTCCGTGAAGGAACAGTAACTAACGTCGAACTTTATGAAGAAATTCCAGAAATCCGCAAGGAAACTTTCGTTCGTGAAGAAGTTCGGGTGAAAAAGGTAGTCGATCAAGACACCGTTGAATCCCAGGAAACAGTTCGTCGTGAAGAGTTAGACGTTAGCGCTCCTGGTTTACCAGTAGACCGCGCTTAAGGAATCTGCAATAGGTTCGGTAGATTCTTCTTAGTTGTCGGATGTTGTATCTCATAATTTTTTGAATCTAGTGGTTGCTGCGATTCCCGACTTCTTTGAGAGGTCGGGAATCTTGTCCAAAATTAGTGAATTCTAGGAAAAACATGATGAACGATCACGATATACTTCCTCCCAATAGTCCGTCGTTACAAGTAGGAGAGGAAGAAATTATTCGGCTACTGGCAGAAAAACTAGTTGTTAATTATAAGACGCGAAAAGTCGGTGAAGTGACTGTTCGTAAAGTAGTTGAGACTCGAATTGTGAAAGTGCCAGTCCGGCGTGAAAAGTTGATTGTGGAGCAGATTAGTCCAGAATACAGGCAATTGGCAGAAATCAACCTGGGGGAGGAAGAACTGCCTAAATTTGATTGGGATGAAGTACAAAAGCCAGAAAATGATCCAGTTACGGATGCTTTAATGGTGAGTGGTAAATTTGATTCACCGAAAGTAGCGAGTTTGTTATTAAACGCGATCGCACTAGAGCGCAAACATGGTTGTCAGCAGATTCATCTAACTATTACTGTCGATCACCCAGATACTCAAGCCAAATATCAAGAGTGGTTTGATCGTACATCCCTCAAAGGATCCAATCAACAATAGCCTCCCTCACACTAAAGGTAGTAAAATTTCAAATTCGTTCCCCCGATCACAATATGAATCGATGTCAGAATCCCCGGAACAGCGTAAATTAAACTCTCCTCCATGTCTGGCTGTAATAATTTTATAGCTCATACTTAAACTCGTTTCTTTTTCAATATATTTTTCGGCAGTGAACGATTCGATCATTTCCTGTCGCAATTCCCGACTCATTTTCTTACCATTATCAATAATCCGAATACTTACCCAACGAGAATCTGTTGAACATGATGACAAATCTTGACGAGAAACCACATTAGTTATCACCTCAATCCGTGGCTTATCAACAGCCTCGTTATTATATTTATATTGCACTGCCTCATTTAACAAAGTATCTATAGCCAAGCTGAAAACATTCATGAACACTTGGTTAATTTGTCCTAAAAAACAATAAACTGGAGGTAGATGTCCATAGTTTTTCACTATATCTATTTCACCTTTAATCCGACTGTTAATCAGCAAAACAACACTATCTATACAGGAATGTAAATCGGCTGGTTTCGGATAGACATTATCGATATGACAGAAATTTTGTAAACTTGTCACCAATTTCTTTAATCTTTCAGCACCTGCACTAATACTTGCTAGTGACTTTTTTAAATCTTCCTCTATGAACTCAAATTCGATATCTTGTTTAACATTTACAATTTCTTCCGAAGCATTGGGAAATTCAGAATCATAAGTAGCAATCAAATTCAATAACCCTTGGCTGTAATTACCAAAATGAGTTAAATTACCCCAAATAAAATTTACGGGATCTAAAATTTCGTGGGCAACCCCATCCACCAATCTCCCCAGACTCGCCATTTTGTCATTTTGAATCATTTGGGATTGACTACGCTCATAGCGTAATTGAGTTTCAATCCCCCTAATTTGCCATGCAGCGATATTTAATTCCTGCACATCCAACAAGCAATAACTATCAGGAGCGGTGTAAACAACGATAGGTTCTGCCATCAATCCTGATGTAGTTTGAACATTTCCAGAACATGAACGTCGTAGAGACTGTTGCATCGCTACCAAAATTGTAGTGGTGGATGATAGCAATAGAACTCCTGGGGAAATATAACTATGGATAATACTGAGCTTATGGTCATAAAATATCTCTTTTCCCAAGGGACGAATGGAAAATTCTAGAAACTGTCGTCGGGAAATCATCCCCACATACTGTCCTGAATCCAACAGGATGACTCCTGGTAGCTGAGGGTATTTCTCAAATACTTGTGCCAAATCACTACCTCTAAGCCTGTTTTTTTCCACCTGAAATGTATACAGAGGAAGCTCTTGAAGAGTTGATTCCAAGCCAAAGTCACTATTATTACCTTCAGATACAATTGGTACTAATACTTCTAATAGAGATTCTTGGGAACTTGAAACTCTGACTTTGACCATAATGCACCAATAAGTAAAAATGCTAACTTGTAAGCGGCTGTACCTAGCCTATGCCAATTTTATGAGAATCGGTATGTGGAAAATCACGAGAAGCGAATTAAAATTCAATATATTCAATATATTGTTACAGGCGATGCTTGTATAAGCATTATGCTAGTACTAACTTAAGTTGGGGCAGATTAGCTCATGGACATAAAGTTTAGAGCCGAAATTGAAAAAGCTGTGAAAAATTGATGAAATTCTATCCCAATTTAGAAATCTCTAAGATTAGTAAATACCTGCTTAGGTTATATTTAGTTACCCCTACTTGCTTTTGATCCCCATTTCGATAGAATAGCTTGACAGGACTGAAAATCTTCGTAGCGCTTTCATCAGCGATGCTCATGAATCAACTGAATAATGGTTTCACCATATTTCTCAGCCTATTAGTCGAGGCAATCCCATTTTTGCTGCTGGGTGTTTTATTTTCTAGTTTGCTTTTATTTTTAGTTGATGAACGCAAACTTTTAAAAATAGTACCCAAAAACCCTTTTTTGGGGGCACTTGTTGGTAGTATAGTCGGTTTCTTATTTCCCGTTTGTGAATGCGGCAACGTGCCAGTGGCACGAAGATTCATTATGCAGGGGATTCCCACACCTGTGGCAATCAGCTTTTTGCTGGCAGCACCAACAATTAATCCGATTGTCATCTGGTCAACCTGGACTGCATTTCGAGATCAACCAGAAATTGTGTTTTTAAGGGTTTTACTTTCTTTGCTGATTGCCACTGGGGTTGGCTATGTTTTTAGTTTTCAGAAGGATTTAACACCCATAGTTCAGCCTGCTATTACCCGCTACCTCAAATTTAATCCACCAACTTCACCAGAGACAAGAAGAAGTACAAATACTGGTAAGTCAACTCTCTTACAGTCTGGTACTTATATACTGGGAGGTCAAGCAGGAGGACAAATTACACGTATTTCTCCTGCTGAAGTAGCACCCAGCAATTCCGAAAAGCCCCTCAAAGAAAAACTACAATTAGTTTTAGAAAATATCATTCAGGAATTAAGAGAACTGGGTGCAGTCATGATTCTAGGTAGTGCAATAGCGGCTGCTATTCAGGTACTTGCACCTCGTGATTTAATTTTGAGTTTGGGTGCAGGTCCAGTTAGCTCAATTATTGCCATGTTAATTTTGGCTGTGGTTGTATCCATTTGCTCAACTGTGGATTCATTTTTTGCCCTATCTTTTGCTTCTGCCTTCACAGGGGGTTCGTTATTGGCATTTCTTGTGTTTGGACCGATGGTAGATATTAAAGGCATCGGCTTAATGTTATCTATTTTTAAACCACGAGCGCTATTCTATTTATTTATGTTGGCTGGACAACTGACATTTTTATTCACTTTGTTTCTGAATTTACATGTTTTGTAGTTGGGATGACAATTTTCCGTGATTATTTCAATGATTAATATTTAATCGTTTTCCTGATGTCTATTACACGCATTCAAAAACCAAGATTTTCTCCCAGAAAATTAGCTTGGCTCGATGTCATAGCAATTGCCGCTTGGGGATTTTTAATGTTGAAATACTGGTTGGCAGGACAGCTTGTACTGCTGATCCACCCTAGTTATATCCCCTTGGTAGTTGTTGCTGCTATTTGTTTATTAATAGTTGCTTTCCTCAAAGGGAAACAATTATTAAAAAGTCGTATAAATACAACCTCATCAGTTCAACATCTGGCAGTATTTCCACCTGGATGGGCTAGTTCTTTACTAATCTTTGTAGCGTTATTGGGATTTTTAATTACACCTAAAGTTTTTTCGAGTCAAACCGCTGGGAATCGCAGTATTAGTGAATTATTAGGACCAACAAGGGCTCAACCTCAATCTTTCAAGTCTTCAGTTCGTCCGGAAGATAGAACTTTGGTAGAGTGGGTGCGTACTGTGAATGTATACCCAGAACCAGATACTTACAAAGGACAAAAAGCCAAAGTCAAGGGTTTTGTAGTTCATTCTCCAGATATGGCTAAAGAATACCTGGTGCTATCTCAATTTGTTATTACCTGTTGTGCTGCGGATGCGTACCCCATTGGTTTGCCTGTGAAATTGACTGAGAGTCGAGATAAATATCCTCCTGATAGCTGGTTAGAAATTGAAGGACAAATGACTACAGAAGATTTTGATGGGAAACGTCATCTGACTATTGTCGCAAATTCAATTAAACCAATACCTCAACCGAAAAATCCTTACAGTTTTTGATCAAGAATAGGACTTACGCACTGTACAAAAGCGCTATGTTGTGAATTAACGTAAATAATTTGTTTCAGCCTTTTATGAATTACCCTTTCTTGTTTTCTATTGCTTGATAGAGAACAGAAAAATAAGCTTTAAATGCTGAACACCATACCGCCTATTTTGATTTTTCTGTCAATGCGTAAGTCCTAAAGTCCTAAACAATAAAAAACATACAGGATTAAAATAATTAGTAATACTCGCATTACGCGCAAAGCGACTTCCCGTAAGGGTAGCGAGAAGCAAGCTACGCAGTTAAGTTTTGCGACAGGGATTTAGACCCCGATCCAAAACGGACTGCCGTCGTGAGACAGGGGAATTAAATCCCTAAACTTTGTTAATAACATATACATAATTTTGACAGATGGTTACGAAAAAGTCGTTTTTATTACCTTTAGATCGGGTTGCGATTTCTGTTCTATTACTATTAAGTATCTTAATTGGGTTGCTAATTTTCCAGGGTGATGTGGTTAAGGCAAGTATTCGGAGTTTTAGCTGGCAAAATCAGAAAATAGGTGCAGATAACACATCATTTTCGCTGGTTTTTAGTCGCCCGATGGATACTAAAAGCGTAGAAGATAACTTAAAAATTGAGCCTCCGTTGGCAGGAAAACCCATTTGGTCGGGACGGAGGATGGTATACACTTTGTTAGCACCTGCACCCTATGGAACCAGTTATAAGGTGAGTTTACAGGATGCCAGAGATAAGTTTGCTGCAAAAGAAGGTAAGAATACCAAAACTTTTAAGGAATTTTCCGGTAATTTCAGCACACGCGATCGCATCATGGTTTATATCGGTGCCACTGCTGAAGATCAAGGTCGTTTAGTTCTTTATAATCTTACGCAAGAAAAAAAACAGGTACTAACTCCCGACTATTTGGTGGTGATGTATTTTCAAGCCTATCCCCAAGGTGATCGGATTTTGTTCTCTGCACGTCCCAAAAATAACCAAGATTTGCTGGCAGGACAAATATACAGCGTTACAACTGGTATCCCGGTGGAAGTAAATCAACCTGCCGAACCATCCGGTCGCGTTGATTTAGTACTTGATAACAAGGAATATCGTAACCTCAAATTCGATCTTTCCCCAGATGGACAAACTATCGTGGTTCAGCGAGGGAAAAAAGATAATTCTGGGGATTTTGGTATGTGGTTTATGTCCGCAGAAAAACCCGACTCTGAGAAAAAACCCACTTTAAAGCGTCTCAAAAGTCAGCCAAGTGGTGATTTTATGATCACTCCCGATAGCAAAGCCGTAGCTGTTGCCCAAGGTCAAGGGGCAGCAATCTTACCACTTCAGGAAGATGGTAGCAAACCCCTAGATTTTTTACCGCAGTATGGCTTAATCCAAGCTTTCTCTAAAGATGGTACCCAAGCGGCAATGGTCAAATTTAATGCTGACTTTAATAACCCTACGAAGTCCCTATTTTTAGTCACTAATGAAGGTGTAAATAAGGAGTTATTAAAAACAACTGGTTCCATTATGGGTTGTCAATTTGACGTAGGATCACCAAATTTATACTGCCTGGTTACACAAGTAGTATCGGCAGAAGAATATGTTGAACAACCCTATTTGATCGCCATTAACCTGAAAACAGGACAGCAAAAACCATTAGTAGTGCTTCCCGTCGGTCAGCGTAATGTGCAGATAAACTTAGCACCGGATGGACTAGGTATATTATTTGACCAAGTAGTTCCCCAAGATCAGAATGCGCCACCATCAGCCAGTGCTTTAACTACTTCTGACGGAGATGCGATCGCATCCAGCAGTTTATGGCTACTTCCCCTAATCCCTGCTACTGACAACACATCTGGTGATATCAAGCCTGAAGAACTACCTTTAAAGGGATTTTCCCCCCATTGGCTACCCTAAAAAATGAGTAATGAGTAATGAGTAATGAGTAATGAGTGAGTAGTCGGAAAATCCCTTACATACTTGACGGTGAAAAAAATTCATCGTGACTGCCTCCTGCCCCCTGCCCCCTGCCCCCTTCCTTGCCCCCTTCCTTGCCCCCTTCCTTGCCCCCTTCCTTGCCCCCTTCCTTGCCCCCTTCCCCCTGCTTCTTGCCTCCTACTAGTGACAAATTCACAATTGCGTTTTATAACAAAATATCTACATTAAAAAACTAAGTTGTGTAAAATGATTCATTGCCTAACCTTCTTCATTGATGGTAGTAATGGTAGTGGTTGTTAAAAATATCATCAAACAATAACTTATTACTGTAGGTGCTAGTTAACCTTGTAGATAAGATTAAAGCAGCAGGTAGTATGTGCTTTTTAGACTAAAAGTTGTGGGTGAAGAGTGATGAATGAGCCTAACACCCCAGATGATGGGGATTTAATCCAACCCCTAAATTCTGCGAGTCCGATATCGTTAGAGCAGGCTAGTTGTCCGTTTTATACTGTCATACCGACTGAGAGCATCGCCATAGCTAAGTTTTCTCCGATTGATGTGCAACAAAATCAAGGAGAAAAAGGCAGCACCTTTGAAGAGGCAAATTCTTCTCGACAACTGTCAAAACAAAGTTTAGGGGGCAAAGAAGAGCCAGAAGAGGGTTTTGAGGTGAGTCAAGATGAGGATCTTGAATCCATTTTTGCTTTAGATGACGGTTATTGGGAAAATCAAACTGGTGAAACTGAAGCCAATTCCTTGCCAAATCCTGGTGATTGGGTAACTGAACCTGATAGGGAAAAACAAGCGGCGATTAATGCAGAATTTCAGCAGTTACTGACGCTAAATCAAGAATTACGCCAAGCGAATGATGATTTGTATCAGCAAGTGGAGACTCTTACGTCTAAACTCAGTGAGTCGGAAAAAGCTTTGCAGTTACAAAAAAAACGCTCCGGTGTAACCGAATCAATCCTCAAAGAACAAGCTCAGGAGTTTGCTGCTACCCAAGAGCAAATTCAGTCACTGTATCAAAAATTAGACACTTCCGAGCAAAATGTTCAACGTCAAGAAACTTTAATTGAAACCTATAAAGCGCAGCTGGAATTTAGTCAGCAACGTTTGGCACAATTAGAGCGGGAATGCGCTTTGTTACAATCTCACCACCAAGAACAGTCACAGCACCTACTACATTCAGAAAATGCCTGTAAAGAACTGCGAACTCGATTAATGCGTCAGCAACGCCAGACTCTCCAATTTAAGGCAGCTTTGGAAAAATGCTTGGAGACTTCCATTCCCAGTGATGAAGATAGTGATAATGGAAACCAATCTTATCATAATTCCAACCGTCAATCCCCTCATGTGCGAAAATTTAAGTCTCTCTTAGCAAATGCTCAACCCATCAAGCCATGGTCAGCAGATGAAGAGGAAGCTGATATTGTTGGGGATATTTGGAATGATTCCCCTGGTGCTGCTTCACCCTGGCAAGAAAAACCTAATTTTGAGTCACATCAAGCAAATTCCAATTCCCACAGTTTGGAAGAAAAAATTGATGATGTGATTCAGATGTTTTTTAATTCCCAAACTCGAACAAATCCAGAAACCTCAAATCAAACAGAAAGCAGCGAACAAGAAGCTTTCAAAGACTGTTCACAATTTGAGGAGATTCCAACCTGGGGTGCTGCTGCATCTCCTTTGGAAACCACTATTAATCCCGATACAATTACTGTCAGCGCTGAAACTTCTTCGCCAGATGAACAGCAACCAGCATCATCAAAGGAAACTAATCCTATTCTCGCAGATGACTACTGGCAAGAAATATCACAACTCACTCAAATTGAGACTTTATCGGGAGAAGGAGAATATTTGGATCATGATGATGCCGGTTCTCCTTCTCCCATTGTTTACCCCAATCGTCCCACTAAAAGACGTAATTCTTTAGCTGCGGTGGAGTTGCCAAAGTTCAAATAAGAAGCAGGGAATAAGGGAAAGAAAAAACCTTAATGAACTAGTACGTCAAGGCAGTAGGCAGTAGGCAGTGGGGGAAAGCCGTTTATTGATTATTCATCAATTCCCGCAACCGAGCAAATATTCGATTGCGGGTATCCTCATCTGCTGATTCAAGTTGTTGATATAACTGTTGGAGTATTCCAAGTAAAAAAATACCCAATTGTCATTGCGAATGAAGCGAAGCGGAATGAAGCAATCTCATAGTCTCCAAGTCCTTGCGATTGCTTCGTCGTTCCTCCTCGCAATGACGGATTTTGGATCATTTATTTGTTGGAATACTCTTGCGCTTCTGGTGATTGTTGCAGAAGTTAATTAAATTGAACTTCAGAAATCAATTTTCCCACTTTTTCCGCATCCGGTGATTTGATTCGCTGTAATATGTTGAAGGATTCCTGTAAATATTCAAGTGCGGTGGTGTAATTTCCTTGCTGTTGTGCGATATGTCCTAACCACCACAAAGTCATGGCTTTTCCTTGGACATCACCAATTTTTTCGTATAAATCCAAAGACTGTTGAAAAAGCGCGATCGCTTGTTCCACTTCACCCTGTTGAGCGTAAATCCCAGCAAGACAGTGTAACGAAGCAGCTTTTCCTTGGACATCACCAATTTTTTCGTATAAATCCAAAGACTGTTGAAAAAGCGCGATCGCATGTTCCACTTCACCCTGTTGAGCGTAAATCCCAGCAAGTTGGTGTAACGAAGCAGCTTTTCCTTGGATATTACCAATTTTTTCCAGTAAATCCAAAGACTGTTGGTAAAGCGCGATCGCATGTTCCACTTCACCCTGTCGAGCGTAAATCATTGCAAGACAGTGTAACGAAGCAGATTTTCCTTGGATGTTACCAATTTTTTCATTTAATTCCAAAGACTGTTGGTGAAGCGTGATCGCTTGTTCCACTTCACCCTGTTGTGCGTAAATTATAGCAAGTTGGTGTAACGAAGCAGCTTTTCCTTGGATATCACCAATTTTTTCCTTTAATTCCAAAGACTGTTGGTAAAGCGCGATCGCATGTTCCACTTTACCCTGTTGTGCGTAAATTATTGCTAAATAATGACAAATGCTTGCTGTCTCTGTTTCGTCTGACAACGGACAAAGTTTTTTAGCTTGCTGATAATTTTTTAATGCTTGTTCAACTTCACCCAGTTGTTGTTGGCAATAAGCCATTTCTTTAAGAACGCGATAATCTTGTGTGATGTCTAAGGTTGATTTACAAAGCTCTACTGTTTCTCTATAACGACTTTTGTGCCACCATTTATTTGCGATATTAGATGCTAAATTACCAGCTATTTCCGTTTCTCTCCCCAACAAAGCAAGTCGATGAATTTCTAATTTTTGTTCTTCGGTTGATGTTTCTGCTTCTTCCCACCACAACCGATATAAAACCTTTGCTGCTTCTCCTGCTAAACTTCCCCCATCTTCTGCAACTAATAATAATGCTTCCAGAATCCGGGAAACGCGATATAGTTCTTCATTGCTAGTTACATTAACTTCCAATAAACCCAAACCCACAGCACGCTGGATATGACTATCCAAATTCCCTATATCCTGACAAATTGCCGAAATCGCATCTTTAACAACTGGTAACTCATAAATCAAAGCTGTTCCCAGCAACCTTTTTAAATCGACATGTTGCTGTTTCAACAATTCCTCTGCCAAAATATCCTCGCGGAATTCTTTTTCCTTACTCTCAATCTTGGCTAAAATCACCGCGACATCGGTAATTCCATCACAGAGAATTTTATCCAACCATTCCAACAACCGGGGATTCCCATCAGCAGCTTTTTTCGCTCGCAATTCTAATTCTGAGTCTATTTTGATCGTGCCGTTAAATGACTGCAAACGGTTGTATTTCTTAATTAAATCCGCGTTCCGCAATGCTGCTAAAGGTTCGCGGTAAAGGTTGCGGTCAAATTGCGGTAATCTAAAATCGTAACGACAGGTAATAATTACCCGATGGGGAAGTCGAGATTGTTGAATTGCCTGAAAAAGTGCGGTGAGTACAGATACCACTTCCGGTTTGAGGACGTGATTTTGACCTTGCAGTTCTCCTGATTCTAAATTGGCTTCAAAATCATCCAAAACAAAAATAAACCGCTGTTTGTCGCTATTCAAACCCCCTTGCAAAAACTTCGTCAATCGCTGCATCAAAGGTAACTTACCATTCAAAATCTCATGTCCCGCTTCCGCAGTACATTGCTGGGAAAGCAGATTTATCAACTTAGCTTCATCCAATCCCCGATAAATTACAATGCGGTCATAACCAATCATCCTCTCCAACAATCTCGCTGTCACCGTACTTTTCCCCAAACCTCCCATTCCGTGAATCAATACACCCAAATTTGACGGTTTGCGAAGTGCTAAAAGACAGCGTTGTAAAGTGCGTCTCCTGCCCACAAATTGATCGGGAGTTGCTACCCGCACCTGTTGAGTTGCTGGATCTAAAAATTGCTCGTATACGGGTTCTGGAGGCATCCAAACTTGATCTTCCAAAGGTTGTACCAAAGCACCGGGACATTCTCCCCGCACATACAACCGCAACAAATGCCAATCTCGAATCTGTTCTTTCAGTAAAAACCTGTATGTCACAGCCAAAGCTTGAGGCAAACTATACCCATTCGCCAATTTGCCATACAACTGCGCCGCTGCCATTGTCGCACTCGTATCCATCACCGGACGACCCCAACCCAAAACCGCTGTTGCACCGTGTCCAATCAAAGCTTCAGCCATTGAAGGTAAAGTTCCATTCTTGACAGATTCCCCAGTTCGACATCCCGACAAAAACACCAGCTTGGGAAAGCGAAATTGCAATACTCCAGCTAATTCTTCCGCTGTGGTACCAAAACGTTTCCCCGTTTCCGTCTCTATATAAAAACTTTTCCCTGTTTCATCCTCGGTAATGAAACAAGGTACACCATCTTCATTTATGGAAGCGTGTCCACTGAGGTGAAACACATCAAAAATATTATGATCGCTGTAGCGACTCCAAACCCTTTTTAATCCCGATGTTGAACCACTTTCTTCAACTCTCAACTCCACAGGAGAATTTGTGGCTTGAGTTGCCTCTAAAATCTTCGCTTCTTCTCCCTCAAAATCCAGTACAGGTTCCACATCCACAGGAGAAGTTGCCATAAACAAGACCCGTAAAGCTCGCGTTTCCAACTCCTGAGTTACCCCATTTCCTTCCACCCACCGCACCGGAACCACCACCGGATTCACCCGATTAATTAAAAACTCAGTTCCATCGTGCAACACTTCCCAAGGCAGATGTGTTAATTGTTGCTCTGCCTTGATTGCGACAACTAACTCTTGTCCCCGACATTCCCCAATTGCTCGACTCAACCAACGCTCATTGCCATCCAACCAATTAAATAACCGTCTTCCCGTCACATCATGGGATTCGGGTAAACTAGTGTAATAATCACGTTCGGCGATTTTAACTAAGTCGGCAATCTCCGCTAAATCCAGATTGCGTTGTTCGTACTGGGTTTTGTTGTTAAAAAAATAACGTAACTCTACGTTATTTTTCTGAATTAATTTGAGGTCAAAGCGCAGGACTGGCATAAATCCGGGAAAATGGGGGTGTCAAATATTATCCACAATGGTGACTAGTCTCATTCCGGACAGCTTTGGTATTGTTCTATAACTATTCTCAGATAAATAGACCCCACTGTAGGGGTTTAGCAATGCTAAACCCCTACAACAGATGTTTTTATGTAAATCAACCATTCAAAATCCGCTGGATTTGTTCGGCTGTAGCACCTTCCAAAAGTAGCCTTTCGCCATTCTTGCCTACAATCAACACCTTGGAAATTGTTCCACCAGATTTGTGCTGTTTATATTCAAGATACCACTTGCGAATTTGTTCGGCGATCGCCATTGTTCCCCCTACAATCCCCACAATGGTTGCAACCGTCGCAACCGTTGCTTCTCTTTCAGTTTCATCGGGTGTGGTATAGCTTCCCGAAATCCCCGAAATAGCCAAAAGTTCCTCGGTTGCGAAGACTGCATTTTCACCTTCAACAGCGATTTGAATATCTGCCATGATTTGTTGGTTATCGATTATTGATAGGATACGGGGGGAGAAAGACGCGATGTATCGCGTCTCTACATTTGGGATATTTGGGATATTGGGACTATTTACACCTGTTGATTCTACGATGCGATCGCACTTCTAAAGTAGGCTTTTAATTAGGATGCGATCGCTTCTTTTGCTTGTTTCTTTTCTTGGGTTTTTACTGGAACCACGTAGGGTTTTTCGGCACCTTGGGCTAAGTATTCCTTAAGTTGTGATTCAATTTCATCGCGGACTATTTGCCGATATTCATAGAAATGTTCGATATGGGCGCAGGTGGCAAGATAATGATCGAAAACTTTGGGATTACGCTTGAGAATGCTAAATAGGTGATGCCAGAATTTCCACCTTGTTTCCCGTTTGATGCCTTGTCTCCACAGAATAATGGCAAATGCTTTCAAAACGATTAATTCGGGGAATTTGGCTGGTGCTGTCCATTTGGGACTGCCCATCATTAAAAAGCAGCGATAGGTACGATCCAAATATTTTGTGGGATCGTATAAAGCACAGAATGCTTCCACATATTCACTGGCAATATCTGCTAGGGGACGGGTGGGAATGAAGTTCATCAATGTGGTTTGATTGATGTTGCCGTCTTTGTTTTCCCGTAATCTACCTTCTTTGGTGAGGCGATGCCACAATGCTGTATTAGGTAGCGCTTGTAACATGGCAAAGGTAGTAGAAGGAATCGCAGCTAACTCGGCAAATCTGACAATGCGATCGCCTGCTCCAGCTTTCTCACCATCAAAGCCTATAATAAAGCCAGCCATCGGGCGCAATCCTGTTCGGATGATGGCTTCTACCGCTTCAGTTAGGGAACTGCGGGTGTTTTGGAATTTCTTAGTTAGCTGTAAACTATCTTCGTCGGGGGTTTCAATTCCCAAAAATACCGCTTTGAAACCACATTCCACCATCAATTCCATCAATTCTTGATCCTGTGCCAAATCAATTGATGCTTCGGTATCGAAACTGAAGGGATATTGATGTTCAGCTACCCATATTTTTAATTCATTCAGCAACAGCTTCACATTTCGCTTATTGCCAATGAAATTATCATCCACCATGAAGACACTGCGTCGCCAACCCAATTCATAGAGGTAATCTAACTCTGCTAGGAGTTGCGCTGGAGTCTTGGTGCGGGGTTTGCGTCCGTAAAGGACAATAATATCGCAGAATTCGCATTGGAAGGGGCAACCCCGCGAAAACTGGATGGACATGGAATCATAAGCGGTGAAATCTAGCAAATCGAACCGAGGAATCGGTGTGGAGGTGACATCAGGCTTTTCGGTAGCGCGGAATATTCCGGAAGTTTCCCCCCGATTCACTGCATCCACAAACATGGGTAGGGTGAGTTCTCCCTCATCCAAAATTAGGAAATCGGCACCTGCTGCTTTCGCAACATCGGGAACAGAAGTTGGATAAGGTCCACCAACTGCCACTAATTTACCATGACGTTTAGCTTCGCCAATTTGCTCGATTAAATCTTGTTTTTGGACAATCATGGCGGAGAAAATCACCATTTCTGCCCATTCCCATTCTTCCTCGGTGACGGCGCGAATATTACGATCAACTAATTTAAATTCCCATTCCTGGGGTAAAATTGCCGCTACTGTCACCAAACCCAAAGGTGGTAATAAGACTTTTCGATCGACTAAATCTAATATCTTTTCATAAGACCAAAATGTTTTTGGAAACACTGGATAGACGAATAAAACTCGCATCTGGTTCCACTCCTCAAGAAGTTATATTTTTATATTTACTTACGTACCAACTTATATCAAAAGTGTAGTTTAATTTTCCGCATATTTGCATTTTAAAGCAATAGACATTTCGATAAATTAATTATGCGTTACCCGAAAGTAAGGCTATACAGCCCCCTTATATAATTTTCGTCAGAGGTCTAAAATTAATCTGACAAAAATGGCTAATTTTATTTGGGGGATTTTCTGTTACAGCCGGAAACCTCTACACTCTCAGTTAGGTTTCAGTGGATCTAACTCACGCTAGAATATTGATGACGAATTTCTAGTTGAGAATGTGTCGTGCCAGATTTGCCATTGCGTGAAAAGTATCTTGCTTTAATTGATGAAATTGTAGAAACTACCCTCAAAGGTAAGATTAGCTCGGTTGAGCAAGTCTATCAGATGTTGCTGAAGAATGTTACTTTGGGTACGGGAGAAGTATTTGAGTTAGGATTAAGCGATCGCATAACCTCTACAGAGCAACAATTAAACTCAGAAACTGACGAAATCAAAAAAGCCAAGGCAACTCGCACCTTACGTGCCATCAAAACGATTCAAACTCAGTGGCAACGGGCAAAGGAACAAAATAAAGCTTCTGAAATAGTCGCTACAGGTATCAGGGATGTCACCACGGCAGATGCAACAGAACAGTTAACTGTGTTTTTGCGAGTCATCGATGCGAATCAAAAATATGCCCTCAATATCCAACAAACCCAACAGCTAGCCAAATCCCTTCAACAATACGCCCAAACTGGCTCAAATCTTCAGCAAATATCCCAAGGTACGCTGCGAGGTGTCACAGCTTGGCAAGGACTCCAAGAACACTTAGTTAGTTGGATGTATGAACGTCCCGACACCATCGGATTTGGTGGTGTCTCAGCCGATAGTGGACCTTGGGGAAGTTGGGCGAAAAAAGTCAATAATCCCTTAATCCAAGGCTTATTCCGCCGTCTAGCCACCGAAGAATCAACAATTGAATTTGCTCAACAGCAAAAGAATCTCAGCCTGAGTGATTGGGTAGAAATGGCGATGATTTTACAATATCTCCAACGGGGTTTGGTGAGTTGGTACGATCAACAGGCATACAATGTGAAGGCTGGTTCTAAGTTATCAATTTCTACCTTTCTCACCTTTGCGGTGATTTGGAGTTTACTGGCAGAAGGTTTTGGCAATATCGGGCAAATGTATAATGATGCAGGTTCCCAAATCATGCTGCAAATTTTACGCACCTTTGCCCAACGTCCGTATTTCCCCTTGTATGGGGGGATATTCGCCTCCTTCTCTGGCAGTTACCTCAAAGATGCCCTAAACTACCTCGATGAACCCCTCAAACGTGCCGAAGGAACCCAAGAAAAAGCGAGAATTTTGACACTTTTAGGGTATTCACAAAGCGCCATGGGACAATGCGATCGCGCTTACGATTTTCACTCCTCAGCACTGGAAATTGCCCGCACGGCTGAGGATCGAGCCTGTGAAATTGCCAACTTAAATCATTTGAGTCGTACTTGTGTCAAAGTTAAAAAATATACGGAAGCAGTAAATTTTAGTCAGCGTGCCTTGATTCTCAGTCGGCAAGTAGGTGACAGAACTGGAGAAGCAAACGCCCTAGTTAATTTTGGCTACAGCGAGGTGATGGTAGCGCAGGAATCAGCAGATACTGAACCGGAAACCTACGAAATGGCAATTAATTATTTGCAACAGGGTTTAAAGTTATCAGAACAATTGGGTGATATCCAAAGTAAAGCTTTGTGTTTGAGTAGTTTGGGTATTGCCCATCAAATTATCCAAAAACCCCAGGAAGCAACAACATATTTGGAAGCAGGATTTAACACAGCCCAAATTTCCGGTGATTTATCTCTCCAAGGTTTTAATTTAGCTAATTTAGCTGAGGTAAATTATGACTTGGCTAACTTTGAAAGGGCTATTTATACAGGTTGTTTAGGGATGTATTTACTCAATCAAATTGCCTCTTTGGAATGGGAAAAACCAGCGAAGTTATTAAGAAGATTACAGGAACAACTTGGTGAGGAAAATTTTCAAAAGTATTTGGAACAAAATCGTCCTAAAATTATCGCCGTAATTGGAGTTGATGGTTATGATTATATTCCCCAATTATTAGCTATGTAAAAACCCGATTTCCATCGCAAACAAATCAACCCGCGAAAAACCCGATTTATCACGACTTTTGAGGGAACAAAGAAAGAGTCAATGCTCAGTTTACTCCACCCCAGGAACAGTTAGCGTTTAAGATTACTTACCTGCCGATTAAAAGCATTGTTAATTGATTCTCGATCTGCCTTAAATAGGACTTTTTCAGCAAGCCTTAGTTAGTATGAAACCTTTATATTTGTATAAAGCTCACGAGTCTTTTGTGAGAAGTTTATCTTATATAGAACCTACTTTGAGTCGGAAATGCTTCCCATACCTTTAAAATAACGATTCTTAACCCGTCCGACTGTATTTGAAGTCTCCTGGTTTATAAACCAGGAGTTACAAGATTGAGAAGAAATTATTGATTCACCCTGTAAGTAGATGTTTTGTGAGCTATATTGGTTTGTCGAGATTGAAATCTTTCTGCGACAACTGAAGTTACAAACGTTGCAACAAATTTAATCCATGAGTATCAGTGCCACAAGTGGTATATAGTCCATATCGATTAGCTAGTTTTTGCACTTGTTCAGTTTCAATTACACTAGGTTTCCATGGGTTGGGATTGTTGTAAGCATAAAAAGCTTCAACACCATCGATACCAAGCTCTACCGATGCTGGAATAAGATCAAATAACGGCTTCCGATAGCGCGCTGGATGAGCTAGTACTGCTACACCACCTGCTTCATGAATTGTGGCAATCACATTTTCAGCTTGATATTCTGCACCTGTGGCAATACGTCGCTGAAGATATTTTTTGATGCTAGGATGTGTAGGCTCAAAAGCATAACCCAAAATGTGAACCTCTATGCCTAAAAGATGAGCATTAATTTCCACACCACTCCACAAGCAAGGAGCATTTGTGCTAGGGTTGTTCCACTTCCAGTCTTCCAACCAGCTTTGAGCCGCTAGGTAACCACCAACGGTATGATGATCGGTAATAGCAAGACCTTTTAAGCCGATTGCGATCGCTTGTTCCATCAATACACTGGGTTGAAGTCTCCCATCGGAGAAAACAGTATGCATGTGGAAGTTAAAGAAATTTGGACAACTCTGTGCATTAACGCTCAGGAATACTTCTTGTAAAAGCTCTTTAGAAGGTGAAGTCCGAGCAAAGTTTACTACCATAACCCCCTCTGTTTCAAAAGATAATTATTTTTAGTGAAACTAAGATCCTAGAGTTTAGATTAGTTCACTAGTTTTTACACTCACGGTACTAGTCATATGTCTAATACTGGTAACTGGACAGCAGATGATAGATATAAAAATTACTAATTAACAATTAGCAATTTAAATTACTAGTGTCAGTAACTAGTTTTTGCACATCTTTAGCAAAATTTTTCAATATGTTAAGACTACGTTAGCAAATTCAAAGCCATATAGTCATGAGTATTTTCGATTGCGGATATTTGAAAAAGTAAGATTTGCAGCTGAGGCTATAGCAGATTTACGTAATGCCCATATGTCACACATAACAAATAATCGTTATATATACCCAGCCTTAGACATTGTTGCGGCGAAAAATCATCATTTCGCTACACTTTAACTGTATAAAAAATATAAAAAAACCGAAATTTATACTTGAATTTAAATTGGTAATCCGACCAATTCACCATTACCAGGAATAATTTCCCCGATGACATCAGCTTTGATATTTTGGGACTGAAAATATGCAGTTGTTTGCTGTACATGGGATAGTGGAACTATCAGTACAAAGCCGATTCCCATATTAAATGTGTTGTACATAGCGGTATGGTTGACCTCTCCAGCTTGCGCTAACCATGTAAACAAGGGAGGGGTATCCCAATTTTGCAGATTAAGTTCCAAAGCTTGATTTGCCCCTAGGCAACGTGGTAAATTCTCTGGCAATCCACCACCTGTGATATGTGCCATGCCATGAATTTCTAAACCTGCTTGACGTGCAGCAAGGACTGGTTTGACGTAAATCTCAGTGGGTGTGAGGAAAGTTTCTCCTAAGGTTTTCCCAGCTAATAATTCTGGGGTATCATGCCAATCAAAACCTTTATCATTGATAATTTTGCGAACTAAACTATAACCGTTGCTGTGAACCCCTGAAGACGAAAGTGCGATCGCAATATCACCACATTGGACTTGCGAAGTATCTAACATCTGACTTTTTTCCACAATTCCCACGCAAAACCCAGCCAAATCATATTCTCCAGACTGGTAAAATCCTGGCATTTCCGCAGTTTCACCACCCAATAAAGCACATCCAGCTAATTTACAACCAGATGCGATTCCCGCAACTACCTCTGTTAGCTGAGTTTTGTCTAACTTTCCTGTGGCAACATAATCCAGAAAAAATAAGGGTTCTGCACCTGATGTCAGCACATCGTTCACGCACATTGCAACCAAATCTATACCAACGCTGTCATGACGGTTAAGAATATGGGCAATCTTTAATTTAGTTCCCACTCCATCGGTACCGGAAACTAAAACTGGTTCTTTGTAACCCGATGGTAGCTGAAAACATCCACCAAAGCCACCTAAGCCGCCAATTACCTCTGGTCTAAAGGTACTGTGAACTAAACTCTTAATTTGATTAACAAACGCCCGACCTTCTTCAACATCAACCCCAGCTTCACGATAATCCATCCGTCAAAGCACCATTCCCACTAAATTTTAGAAGTAGTAAGTTAGGAGTCTAAAAAACCATCACTACTAACCTTACAATCTTTTAGAATACCTTATCTTCTTGACCATGCCACCATTGACCCAATTTCATTAAGTCACCGTGAATGTCAGCTAGTTCCTTAACATATTCACTATCAGTAATTTCGTCACGACGTTCCTGAAGTTTTTTTAACCGTAATTGCACTAACAACCAAGGTTTTGAAATCCCATCAGTAGTTTCGATGTATTTGGCTATATCTCTACTATTCATAATTAATTCCAATTTTGAGCTTTTGGAGCAAATTTATGTAAAATATCCCCGAATTCTGGATCCAGAATTCGAGGATCTGAAAATATAAATTAAGCAGCAGCTAGGTTATGGGCAACAAAGTCCCAGTTTACCAAGTTGTCTAAGAAGTTCTTGATAAAACCAGGACGGGCATTCTTAAAGTCGATGTAATAAGCATGTTCCCATACATCGATAGTTAATAATGCTTTTTTCCCATGGGCAAGGGGATTTTCTGCATTAGGTGTCTTCATTACCTTTAAAGTACCACCATCATCTACTAACCAAGCCCAACCACTACCAAATTGAGTTGCAGCAGCGTTTGAAAACTCTTCTTTAAATTTATCGAAGCTGCCAAAATCTTTTTCAATTCTAGTAGCCAATTCACCTGTTGGTGCTCCACCGCCATTGGGACTGAGGCAGTTCCAGAAAAAGCTGTGGTTCCAAACTTGAGCCGCGTTGTTAAAAATTCCCGCTTTAGAGGAATCTTTAAAAGCAATTTGGATTACTTCTTCCAAAGGTTTGCTTGCTAAGTCGCTACCTTCAACCAATTTGTTCAAGTTGTCAACATAAGCTTTGTGATGCTTCCCGTAGTGATATTCAAAGGTTTCGGCTTTCATCCCTTTGTGTTCGAGTGCATTGCTAGGAAAGGGCAGTGCGGGTTGTGTAAATGCCATTTGTCAAATCCTCTCTTTACTGTTGATCAGTTTAGGGCTTCTGATGCCGCTCTGGAATCTATATTTCTCAGCAATAAGCTTTATCCAATGCTTAATGCTGATATATAAAACTTAATAATATGATTGTACAAGCAAATAGTCGTTATGAGTACACATTATTACTTAATTTTGTGTTTGGGCAATTTTCATGAATATCAACCTAAGATCACTAAAAATAATTTAAGCCAGGAAAACTACTGCACTACTTTGCTTTCAAAGGTCTGGTTCGTAAGTTTACGCGATCGCACCTACTAGCTGATAGTGATCTATCTCTTAAGATATTCAATAGATATTCAATTTTGCCTCTTCCGTAACTCAAATAGCATCTATCTGATTGCTGAGTTTAAATAAGCATGTAAAAGCAAAGCCCCCTCCTATGATGTGCATAGGAAGGGGCTTTGGAAAAGAATAGACCTGGCGCCGAGCTATTTTGGCGGGAGGCAACCCTCCAACTATCGTTGCCGCAGTAGCGTTTCACCTCTGAGTTCGGGATGGATTCAGTGTGGTTCCACCACGCCATCAGCACCAGGAAATCTGTATGGTTTTGTTCCTGTTTTGGAAAAACCATGAAGACTGCATATAGAAGCGAATAATTAGTTAAGGTCAAAGCCTCGGTCTATTAGTACTCGTGAGCTACATCCATTACTGAACTTCGACTTCGAGCCTATCAACGGGTGTTCTTCCCGTGACCTTACTTACTTAAAGTAAAAAGAATACTCATCTTGAGGTGGGCTTCCCACTTAGATGCTTTCAGCGGTTATCCACTCCGCACATAGCTACCCAGCGTTTACCGTTGGCACGATAACTGGTACACCAGCGGTGCGTCCTTCCCGGTCCTCTCGTACTAAGGAAGGCTCCTCTCAATATTCTAACGCCTGCACCGGATATGGACCGAACTGTCTCACGACGTTCTGAACCCAGCTCACGTACCGCTTTAATGGGCGAACAGCCCAACCCTTGGGACGTACTTCCGCCCCAGGTTGCGATGAGCCGACATCGAGGTGCCAAACCTCCCCGTCGATGTGGACTCTTGGGGGAGATCAGCCTGTTATCCCTAGAGTAACTTTTATCCGTTGAGCGACGGCCATTCCACTCTGCGCCGTCGGATCACTAAGACCTACTTTCGTACCTGCTCGAGATGTATCTCTTGCAGTCAAGCTCCCTTATTGCCTTTACACTCGCCGCACGATTTCCAACCGTGCTGAGGGAACCATTGCGCGCCTCCGTTACCTTTTGGGAGGCGACCGCCCCAGTCAAACTGCCCACCTGAAAATGTCCTCTGACCAGATTATGGTCATCAGTTAGAATCCTAGCTTCGCCAGAGTGGTATCTCACCGTTAGCTCCTATATCCCCACAAGGATATACTCTACGCTTCCCACCTATCCTGCGCAAGCCAAGCCCGGACCCAATTCCAGGATACAGTAAAGCTTCATAGGGTCTTTCTGTCCAGGTGCAGGTAGTCCGTATCTTCACAGACAATCCTATTTCGCCGAGTCTCTCTCCGAGACACCATCCAGATCGTTACGCCTTTCGTGCGGGTCGGAACTTACCCGACAAGGAATTTCGCTACCTTAGGACCGTTATAGTTACGGCCGCCGTTCACCGGGGCTTCAGTCGTCAGCTTCAAATATTTCTACCCTGACCAACTTCCTTAACCTTCCGGCACTGGGCAGGCGTCAGCCCCCATACTTCGTGATTACACTTCGCGGAGACCTGTGTTTTTGGTAAACAGTCGCCTGGATCTCTTCACTGCGACCCATATTGCTATGGGCACCCCTTCTTCCGAAGTTACGGGGCCATTTTGCCGAGTTCCTTAGAGAGAGTTATCTCGCGCCCCTTAGTTTACTCAACCTCCCCACCTGTGTCGGTTTCGGGTACGGGTAATTTATGCTTAACGTGCCACCGAGCTTTTCTTGGAAGCTAGATTATGCCACTTCCCCGCCGTAGCAGGTCGTACTCATGCCTCAACTCAAGACGTTTTCTCCGTCTCTCAACACCTCGACACTTAAACCGGTAACCAACATCCGGCTGACATTCACCTTCTCCGTCCCTCTGCACAAACATAAATTAGTACGGGATTATTCACCCGTTGTCCATCGACTACGGCGTTCGCCCTCGCCTTAGGACCCGACTAACCCAGAGTGGACGAACCTGCCTCTGGAACCCTTGGGGTTTCGGGGTATTGGATTCTCACCAATATTTGCGCTACTCAAGCCGACATTCTCACTTCTATAAAATCCACACCTGCTTGCCGCTAATGCTTCTCTTCTTATAGAACGCTCCCCTACCACTTGTACATAATACAAGTCCGCAGCTTCGGTACAACGTTTAGTCCCATTCATTTTCGGCGCAGGAGCGCTTGACCAGTGAGCTATTACGCACTCTTTCAAGGGTGGCTGCTTCTAGGCAAACCTCCTGGTTGTCTGTGCACTCCCACCTCCTTTGCCACTTAACGTTGATTTGGGGACCTTAGCTGGCGGTCTGGGCTGTTTCCCTCTTGACGATGAAGCTTATCCCCCACCGTCTTACTGGCTACATGTTCACTTGGTATTCTGAGTTTGTCTCGATTTGGTACCGGTCTCCCAGCCCGCACCGAAACAGTGCTTTACCCCCAAGCTATATTCGTAACCGCTGCGCCTAAACACATTTCGGGGAGAACCAGCTAGCTCCTGGCTCGATTGGCATTTCACCCCTAACCACACCTCATCCGCTGATTTTTCAACATCAGTCGGTGCGGACCTCCACTTGGTGTTACCCAAGCTTCATCCTGGACATGGTTAGATCGCCAGGGTTCGGGTCTATAAATACTGATTAACGCCCTTCTCAGACTCGGTTTCCCTTTGACTTCGCTACTTAATAGCTTAATCCACCAGTACCTATAAGTCGCCGGCTCATTCTTCAACAGGCACGCGGTCATCCGTTTAATCAGACTCCCACTGCTTGTAAGCTGACGGTTTCATGTTCTTTTTCACTCCCCTCCCGGGGTTCTTTTCACCTTTCCCTCGCGGTACTTGTTCTCTATCGGTCACGCAGTAGTATTTAGCCTTACGAGGTGGTCCTCGCTGATTCACATGGAATTTCTCGTGCTCCATGCTACTCGGGATTCAACTAGTATCTTTCAGCTTTCGACTACAAGACTCTCACTTTCTCTGGTGCATCTTTTCAATGCTTCGTCTAACCTTCCGATTCCATCTCGTTGTCCCACTACCCCACAATG
Organism: Calothrix sp. PCC 6303; assembly: GCF_000317435.1. Lineage (NCBI taxonomy): Bacteria > Bacillati > Cyanobacteriota > Cyanophyceae > Nostocales > Calotrichaceae > Calothrix > Calothrix sp. PCC 6303. Next base: position 1,874,307 of record NC_019751.1, on the reverse strand, counting down.
CAAGCATTCTGGTTTAGGCTCTTCCCATTTCGCTCACCACTACTTTGGGAATCTCTTTTGATTTCTTTTCCTCTAGCTACTAAGATGTTTCAGTTCGCTAGGTTCGCTCTTTCCACCCTATATATTCAGGTGGCAGTATTCTGGGTTGCCCCATTCGGACATTTCCGGCTCAACGCTTGCTTCCAACTCCCCGGAACTTTTCGTAGGTAACCACGTCCTTCTTCGCCTCTGCGTGCCTAGGTATCCACCGTCAGCCCTTATTCCTTTGACCTTTTGTCTGTTTCCGATTTCACTCAATCACACTTGCGCGCTCTCAAGCTTCTCGTACTACCTACCTTTTTCGCTTCTATTATGCAGTTTTCATGGTTCTTTACTGAGTCATTACTCAGCATTCTAGCTCGCTTATTGCTCACTAAGGTGCTGAAATTTAACTCACAACTCATCACAAGTCATGTAGATGATTTGCAGTGGAGGTTAGCGGACTCGAACCGCTGACATCCTGCTTGCAAAGCAGGCGCTCTACCAACTGAGCTAAACCCCCTCACAACTCTTAAGATCTATCTCCGTCAATCAAAGCTCTTAACTCTAAGTCAACAGCTTGTACTGATTTTAACTCATCTCTTAAGTCGATTTTAGGTGGGCCATCCTGGACTCGAACCAGGGACCTCACCCTTATCAGGGGTGCGCTCTAACCACCTGAGCTAATAGCCCATTCCACCAGTTTCATCGAACCTAATTATAGTTTGAAAGCTTACACTTAGACGGCTGACCGACCTAGGAATGACCATCTTCATGTGAATCCTCTGGCTCTATTCATCCGAAGATTTATTGAACCTCATTCACTTCAAGTTGGGTAGGTCTCCCTAAAAGGAGGTGATCCAGCCACACCTTCCGGTACGGCTACCTTGTTACGACTTCACCCCAGTCACCAGTCTCGCCTTAGGCATCCCCCTCTGCAAGCAGTTAGGGTAACGACTTCGGGCACTACCAGCTTCCATGGTGTGACGGGCGGTGTGTACAAGGCCCGGGAACGAATTCACTGCAGTATGCTGACCTGCAATTACTAGCGATTCCTCCTTCATGCAGGCGAGTTGCAGCCTGCAATCTGAACTGAGCCACAGTTTCTGAGTTTCGCATCACATCGCTGTGTAGCTTCCCATTGTCTGTAGCATTGTAGTACGTGTGTAGCCCAGGACGTAAGGGGCATGCTGACTTGACGTCATCCCCACCTTCCTCCGGTTTGTCACCGGCAGTCTCCCTAGAGTTCCCAACTTAATGATGGCAACTAAGGACGAGGGTTGCGCTCGTTGCGGGACTTAACCCAACATCTCACGACACGAGCTGACGACAGCCATGCACCACCTGTGTTCCAGCTCCCTAAGGCACTCTCACCTTTCAGCAAGATTCTGGACATGTCAAGCCCTGGTAAGGTTCTTCGCGTTGCATCGAATTAAACCACATACTCCACCGCTTGTGCGGGCCCCCGTCAATTCCTTTGAGTTTCACACTTGCGTGCGTACTCCCCAGGCGGGATACTTAACGCGTTAGCTACGGCACTGTCCGGGTCGATACAGACAACGCCTAGTATCCATCGTTTACGGCTAGGACTACTGGGGTATCTAATCCCATTCGCTCCCCTAGCTTTCGTCCCTCAGTGTCAGTTACGGCCTAGCAAGGCGCTTTCGCCACCGGTGTTCTTCCCAATCTCTACGCATTTCACCGCTACACTGGGAATTCCCCTTGCCCCGAACGTACTCTAGTCTTATAGTTTCCATTGCCCTTATGAGGTTAAGCCTCACGCTTTAACAACAGACTTTTAAAACCACCTGCGGACGCTTTACGCCCAATCATTCCGGATAACGCTTGCATCCTCCGTATTACCGCGGCTGCTGGCACGGAGTTAGCCGATGCTTATTCCTCTAGTACCGTCATTATCTTCCTAGAGAAAAGAGGTTTACAACCCAAGAGCCTTCCTCCCTCACGCGGTATTGCTCCGTCAGGCTTTCGCCCATTGCGGAAAATTCCCCACTGCTGCCTCCCGTAGGAGTCTGGACCGTGTCTCAGTTCCAGTGTGGCTGATCGTCCTCTCAGACCAGCTACAGATCGTCGCCTAGGTGCGCTCTTACCACACCTACTAGCTAATCTGACGCAAGCTCTTCTCTAGGCAGCAAGCCTTTTACCTCCCGGCACATCCAGTATTAGCCACCGTTTCCAATGGTTGTCCTAGACCTAGAGCTAGATTCTCACGCGTTACTCACCCGTCCGCCACTAACACCCTAAAGTGCCCGTTCGACTTGCATGTGTTAAGCATACCGCCAGCGTTCATCCTGAGCCAGGATCAAACTCTCCGTTTTGTTAACTAAAGTAGTTCTTTTTAGCTCTTTTGACTGATTTTTTCCCTCAGTCTGGGTTATATCTTTACTTCACCCGACCAAGTGCTATATACTAGCTTCCAAATGCTTTCAAAGGTCTGGTTCGATTCCCTTCGAGCCTTGCGCTTTGCGCTCCGCTTTTCCGGCACTTATACATACTAGCGGAGCCTCCCTTCCCTGTCAACTCTTTTCCTTATTCTTTTTCTTTATCTCCTTTTTTTTGTTGCTACTTGGGCTTTCCGCGATTTGTTATGCGACCTTCAACCCTGCAAAGCTAATGGTGTTTGTCGCCGTGAGCCACAGTAATATAGTAAATTGTGGCTAGGTTTTGGAGAGCGCACATGAATTTTCAGTCGGTCATAGCAACATTGAATGACTTTTGGAGTAAGGGACTTAGTGAAAAACTAGGTACTGGATGCTTGATTGGTCAGTCTTACGATCTTGAGAAGGGTGCAGGAACAAAGAACCCTCATACTTTTCTAAGGGCTTTGGGACCAGAACCTTGGTCTGTGGCATATGTAGAGCCTTGCCGTCGTCCAACAGATGGACGTTATGGGGAAAATCCCAATCGCTTTCAACACTATTATCAGTATCAAGTTTTAATTAAACCTTCACCCAATAACATTCAAGAAATTTATTTGGATTCCCTGAGAGCTTTGGGAATTAACCCCGATGATCATGATATTCGATTTGTAGAAGATAACTGGGAAGATGCAACGGTAGGAGCTTGGGGTACTGGTTGGGAAGTTTGGTTGGATGGGATGGAAATTACCCAGTTTACCTACTTCCAACAGTGTGGAGGGATTGATTGTCGCCCAGTGTCGATTGAGATTACATACGGTTTAGAGCGACTGGCGATGTATTTGCAAGAAGTTGAGGCGATTACAGAAATTGATTGGACTGATGAAATTAAGTATGGTGATATTCATCTCCAAGGAGAAATTGAGCAATGTACTTATAATTTTGAAGTATCAAATCCAGATATGTTACTGATGCTGTTTAATTTGTATGAGCAAGAAGCTACACAGTTAACTGAGCGGGAATTGGTCTTACCAAGTTTAGACTATGTGATTAAGTGTTCGCACATGTTTAATTTATTGGATGCACGAGGTGTAATTTCTGTGACTGAGAGGACTAGATATATCGGCAGAATTAGGGCTTTGGCTCGAAAAGTGGCGCAGTTATATGTTGAACAGAGAGAAAAGTTGAACTTTCCACTATTAAAAAATTAAAGTTATGCCCTGGTGTTAAAGATTGAGCAGAAATCTTAGAAATATTTCTGTTTTTTAGTATTATGCTACACATTGAAATGGGTTTTTGTGTTTGATTTTTAGTGATCGCTTAATTTTAGCTTTCTAGGTCATAAAACTAAAATCTAGATATAAGCTTAGACGCATCTAAATGACATCTTTTGAAGTCTAAAATGCTTGCTATAAAGGTTTTGCGATTACAAACTAAGTGCGTTTTAGCTTAAATTGGGCTATGGTCTGGTAACACAAATGGAATATGCGTCCTATGAAAAGAGCCACACCCAAATGAATTTTGTTTCATAGAACCTTTGTGTTATTTAGATTAAGACCCGTACTAATGAGGGCGAACAGTTGTTCGCCCCTACTGTCCATCGTATTTTTTTTCAATTGGTATTAGAGTAAATTGTACTTAAAGCGTACAGATCAAGGGATTAAAAAGTCCCGAAACTTTTATCAATAAAGGCTTCTGCGGCAATTTTCCAGTTTTGCGATCGCTATTGAACTCAATCTCACTTTAAAAACATCTGAACTCGTATAGGAAGCATCTAAAATGCACTCTATCTTAAGTTAGAATTGGGAACTGGAAACAGTATCTTCGTTTTCATCATGAATCGCTTCATTTTCCCTACCGCTCAAAGCGAAAATACAGTAACTGTCTGTATTACCGATGTTCTTGGAGATAAATTCTGTGTTGTGTGCGAGGATGGCAAACGTGTTTATGAACACATTGCAGCAGTATTTAACGCTGGAAAAAGGGTTCGTTTATCATTTAAAAATGGGGAAGATATCACTTCTGCCTTTCTTGCAGAAGCATTTTTTCGATTGTATGCCAATTATCCGGAAGAATTAGTCGATACAAGCTTAAGTATTGCTGATGTAAATTCGGATGATGCAGCAGATATAGAATGTATTATTCAGGATGTTAAAGACTTCTTGAAAAATCCACAACGCTTCAGAGATGCTATAGTCGCCGTGATGGGAGAAGACTCGCTATAAGGTAATTATAAAGCATTCAGTCAGAAGACGCAGCAGAAGAGATTGAATATGACTAAGCAAGTCTACTCCATTGAGTCTTACCAATTTAACTCCCGCGATGGAGTATTGTTTGATGCGAATATCTGGATGTATATTTACGGTCCACCCAGTCATATTTCTTCACAGTATCGATATGCTTACACATCCGCATTACGCAGGATTCGTGGTGCGGGTTGTCCTATAGTGCTAGATGCTTTGGTACTGTCTGAATTTATCAATGCCTATGCACGGTTTTTCTATAACAAATTGCCCACTGGCAATAAACCAACTGATTATAAGTTATTTCGTAATAGTTCTCATTTTAAACCTGTTGCCGAACAAATTGCCCGTAGAGCTAGAAAAATATTAGAAAAATCTGAACCAACCAGAAGTAGATTCAATTCTGCGGAAATAGTTTCAATTTTGACTGAATATGCAGGTGGAGAAGCAGATTTTAATGACCAAGTTCTGGCAGAATTATGCCGGGCTGATAATTTGAAATTAGTAACCCATGATGCAGACTTTAGTGGTTCTAACCTGACAATTCTTACAGCTAATCCCAAGCTATTAATTGAGCAGTGAATAAATATTAAGTAGGTGGGTGTTGAAAATTGTCGTTATAACAAGGCAGTAGGCAGTTGGGGCAAGCGCAAAGATTTGGGGTGGCTGTGCCTAGGCTGTGTATTCTGATGGAATTTCCCCATTTTTATTCATACACTTTTGGTATTCATATACTGTGCGTTCGCTTATTTACGATCTACATATTTATCATAAATAATCTCTACGTAATATTACATAAATATTTTCTAAATTTTCGCCCTTCTTTGCATAGTTTTATGTGTTGACAGAAGATATGAACTTTGTGATTTAGAAAAATACCTATCCCATTATTAAGTTAAGTATCGGGGAAGGGTCTACTTTATGTAGTTGCAAAATGCTGTAAGTGTACTTAATAGTGTTGATAAAAATTTGATAGAAAATTCTAGTCATTTTTTATATTATTGATGAATTTTATCCATAAAAATCAATTTATAACTTCGGTAGATATTCGCTTTAATATCGCTAGATTTTACCTTTAGATTGAATATATAGCACTTCCCATTTGAATGAGATACAAATCAGCGTAATCAGGGCAAAAAAGTTACTCCGAAACCGAGAAGTAAGCCATGTCCTCGCGGTATTTTTGACCAAAAATTGTATTTAACTCAACTGAGAATCGCTATAGTTGCCCTCGGAAACTCAAACTTTTTTATGTGTGCTTACTTTTGGTTTTGTGAGGATTAAGTGAGGAAGATAGTTAGGGGTTGAGATGTGATGTTTCAAGAGTGCAACTATTTTAACCTTTATTTTGAGAATGGACACTAAACAATGAAACATAAATATCTGTGCTTAATATTTACTGCAATTTCATTTAACTTTACTTTATTTACAACTTCATCGTTTGCACAAACACCAACTCTACAACAAAATGATGAGACAACAGGCACAGTAAATTTTGAAAAATCTGTTTCTGTGGAAAATGAAGATGCAGCGAAGGTTGTAGATAATTCAGATAAAATCGTTCAAGCAGAAGCGGGAGAATCTATACAACAACCTCAAGCAAGTCCAAAATACAGAATTCCTATCCAAAGTCGAGTTTTTATGGCTCCAATTATGCAGCAATAGGGCTTCAAAAATGGATTCTTCACTTATTTCCCAAATTAATCTAAATAAGTGGGGAATTTTACAGGATATCCCATACTCCAAGTGTATGGGATGTTTCCACGATTACAGTAAGACTTTTTCGTAGCGCCTGCCTGCACTTTCCCAAGTGAATTCAGTTTCCACGTATTCCCTGGCATTTTGAGATAATTCACTGCGTAATTGTGGGTTTTCCAGTAATTGAGAGATAGCAGTGACGTATTCATCTTTATGATTAGCACGTAAAGCCCTTAGTGGCAGATTATTCGAGTCTACAGCTAATCCTTCTAAAGCGCGATCGCTTCCCACCACAGGTAGCCCTGCTGCCATTGCTTCTAAGGTCTTATTTTTAATCCCAAACCCTGTTCGTAAGGGAATTACAGAAATAATTGATTGGTGTAAGTAACCCACCATCGAATCCACTTTACCAGTTACAATGACCCCTGGTAAATTTTTTAATTCCAATACCTCTGGAGTTGGTCTTGCACCTACAATACTAAAGGTAATATCAGGATGGTGTTTCTGTAACTCTGGTAATATTTCAATCGCAAAAAAACGTGCTGCATCAATATTATGGGATGCATCCATTGCTCCAACAAAGCTAAGATTAGTTCCACCTGGATCATTAGAACGATAAGGAAATAATTCTAAATCAACTCCATTAGGAATTACTTCAATTTTAATATCCGGTCGTAGTTTAATAAATTCTTGACGGTCATCTTCGGTGGTGACAACAATAGAAGAGAACTTTGAGCTATATTTTTTTTCGTAGCGCTTTAAAATTAGAGCTAGAGATAACCTATCTCGGAGTGGATGGGGAGAAGCACCCATTTCTAAATGATCACGAGTCCACCCACAAACAGAACTATGAATATCAACAACCGTATTTACACGGTGACGAAATTCTGGTCTGATATATATTTCATTCACGCTATGTTCGCAGGTAATCACATCACATTTTCCCTCCCGTACGTAGCTGTCTACTAAGTCTTGAATTTCCGGAGAATAGCGATGCAAAACATTTACAGGAGTAGCTTTAGCCACTGATTCTATAAACCTCCCAGCTTTAGCAAACAATCCACTCATACCTTTTTGGGGAATGGGTTCCGCTGGTAAAGCAAAAATTAACAGATGACTCACCCATTTTTTTAATTCCTCGACATCAGCGTCTGTTACATCTTGATGGCGTTGTGTTAAGAGAGTAATATCATGACTGTGGCGTAGATATCTCAATAAATTAAAAGTTCTAATTTCTGTTCCCCCACGACTTGGAGGATAAGGAAATGTTGAGGAAAGCATGAGAATACGCATAATTAGCTTCTAATATTTTGGATAATTGATATTTTTATCACATCTAATCTATACTTACGGAATCTGAATATATCCGGCATAGATAGTTGAGGTTATAGATCAGTTTTAACACCTGATTCTCATTTTTGAGGATGTTGAAAATTTCTCAGTAAATACACTAATGAAAATATTAACTTCAATATTCATCTTATTTAGGAAGTTATACCATTTTGATATTAAGATGAGATCCATGTAATTAGCCTACGTAGGCAGCTATCCTGCGGGAAGTTCTAATGTCCGTGTAGCAACCGCCCGTCCAGACTTCAGCCTGAGGGTATTCTAAATTGAAAATTTCAGACCATTTAAAAGGATGGAAACTCTAAGGAATTAGAAACCTTTGACAGGATGGAGATTTGCAAATATCAATGAATACTGGATAATCGCAAGCATTTTCAAGAAGTGTTTATGCCTAAACAATTAAAATTTTTTTACCAACTTCTGTACTATACCTACTAAAATAAACTTAGGTACACATTCTACTTACTTAATGTTTTTGTTACCGGGTGCCCCGTGTAAATGCTAGAATCCTTATTTGAAAAGCTAGGAAAACTCGATGTCAGTCGTAGATAACTCAATCAAGTTTGGTACAGATGGATGGCGTGGTGTGATTGCGGATGAGTTTACATTTGAACGTGTGGCTCTTGTAGCACCAGTTGCAGCAAAAGTTCTATTGGATACATATGGGCAACAAACAGGTAGCCGAACAATTATTGTAGGTTATGACCGTCGGTTTATGTCTGAGGAATTTGCTCAGAAGGTAGCTGAGGTGGTTTCTGCGGCTGGGTTTGATGTGTTATTTAGTGAAATATTTGCCCCAACTCCGGCGTTTAGCTGGGCTGCTAAACAGGAGAATGCTTTGGGGGCTTTGGTAATTACAGCTAGTCATAATCCGGGAAAATACTCAGGCTTAAAAGTTAAAAGTGCTTTTGGTGGTTCTGTACCACAGGAAGTCACTAAGGAAATTGAAGCACAGCTATCAACTCCTGTAACACCGGCTAGTAAACCCGGCAAAATCGAGAGTTTTAATCCTTGGACTAGTTATTGTCAAGGTTTAACTAGTAAGGTTGATATCGGGAAGATTCGAGATGCGATCGCATCCGGGAAACTAACCCTATTTGCCGATGTGATGCATGGTGCAGCATCTGGTGGATTAGGAATGTTATTAGGGGATGGAGTTAGGGAAATTAATAGCGAAAGGGATCCTTTATTTGAAGGAGGTGCCCCAGAACCTTTACCCAAATATCTCTCAAAATTATTTGGGGTTATGAAGACTCACCGCGAACAAAATCCCAATAAATTAACAGTAGCATTAGTATTTGACGGCGACAGCGATCGCATTGCGGCTGTAGATGGTGCTGGTAATTTCCTCAGTTCCCAAGTTTTAATCCCTATCCTTATTGATCATTTAACTCTACGACGTGGTTTTACTGGGGAAATTGTTAAAACCGTCAGCGGTTCCGATTTGATGCCTCTAGTGGCAAAATTGCACAACTTGGAGATGTTTGAGACACCCGTAGGTTATAAATATATTGCCGACAGGATGTTAGATGCGAAAGTGCTACTAGGTGGTGAAGAATCCGGTGGTATTGGTTATGGTAGCCATATTCCGGAACGGGATGCACTGCTATCGGCTTTGTATGTATTGGAAGCTATGGTAGATTCTGGCTTAGATTTGGGCGAATATTACCGGGAACTGCAAACCAAAACCGGGTTCGATTCAGCCTATGATCGGATAGATTTACCCTTAGCAAGCATGGAAGTTCGAGCAAAATTACTCACGCAACTCCAACAGGAACCACTTAAGGAAATTGCTGGACAAGCAGTAATTAGCTGTCAGACAATTGATGGTTATAAGTACCGTCTTGCTGATCAACGTTGGTTGATGATTCGCTTTAGTGGAACTGAACCTGTACTTCGACTATATTGTGAAGCTGCAACCTTGGAAGATGTTCATAGTACGCTAGCTTGGGCAAAACAGTGGGCTGAAAAATAGGTAAAATTCAGTTATCAGGTATTAGTAAACAGTTATTACTCTTTACTGATTTTTGGTATGAGTTAAAGCCTCGATAATACTAGAAATTCTCTGATACCTGGTAACTGAGCAGAGGAAAGGTTGAATGAGTAGCGTTGTGATCAATCTAGAGCCGATTGCTCATCATTTAACCGATGAGCAATTTTATCAATTGTGTGTTGCTAATGGCGATTTAAACCTGGAAATGAGCGCAGCAGGAGAATTAATAATTTTGCCACCAGTAGGAGGAGAAAGCGGAAATCAAGAAGCAGATTTAATCACAGATTTGAATAATTGGAATCGTCAAGCAAAATTAGGAAAAGTTTTTAGTTCTTCAACTATCTTTATACTTCCAAATGCTGCAAAACGTTCTCCTGATGCAGCTTGGGTACAGTTGGAACGTTGGGAAGCCTTAACAATAGAACAGCGAAAGAAATTTCCGCCACTTATACCAGATTTTCTGATTGAACTACGCTCTGCAACTGATAGGCTTGTTTATATCCAAGATAAAATGCAGGAATACCAAGAAAATGGTTTGGGTTTGGGTTGGCTAATTAATCCTCAAGATAACCAAGTAGAAATATATCGACTTGGAAAACCTGTAGAAGTAATCCAAATGCCAGCGATTATTTCTGGAGAAAATGTTTTACCTGGATTTGAGTTGCAAGTATAGGCAGGATCGCATTCCACCTACAATTAATTTATCAACGGTAGTGAACACCCAAAAGTAGAGACTTTTAAATAATAACTAATGACTAAATTGGTAGTTGCCACTGGAAACCCAGGTAAATTAGGTGAAATGCAAGCTTACCTGGTTGATTCAGGTTGGGATTTAATTCTCAAACCCGAAGAATTAGATGTTGAAGAGACAGGTACAACGTTTGCGGAAAACGCCCAACTCAAAGCATCACAAGTTGCATTAGCTACAGGTAATTGGGCGATCGCAGATGATTCTGGATTGGCAGTAGATGCTTTAGATGGTGCCCCGGGAGTGTATTCTGCCCGCTATGGTGCCAATGATACTGAGCGAATAGCTAGGTTATTAAAAGAACTTGGTAATGAATCTAACCGTCAAGCAAAGTTTATTTGTGCCATTGCTATGGCTCGCCCTGATGGCGCGATCGCATTACAATCAGAAGGTGCTTGCTGTGGTGAAATTCTCTACGAACCTGCTGGAGAAGGGGGTTTTGGATACGATCCGATTTTTTATGTTCCCCAAGCTCAATTAACCTACGCACAAATGCCAAAAGATATCAAACGTTCAGTTAGTCATCGTGGTAAAGCTTTCGCGGTTCTATTGCAAAAATTAAAAACCTTACAGCCGTAAATCATAACTTTTTGAGGAGACGCGAGAATATTTATTTCTACATGTCTCCTAAGTGTTCTTTGATAACTAGTTAAACAGCTTCGGTATTCTTCTCACCAGTCCGAATTCGCACAACTTGCTCAACTGGCGAGATAAATATTTTACCATCACCAATTTCACCTGTACGAGCAGCAGCAATAATTTTATCTACTACCATATCCACTTGATTATCTTCAACCACAATCTCCACTTTCAGCTTTTGAAGAAACTCAACGGTATATTCTGAACCACGATAACGTTCTGTTTGACCCTTCTGACGACCAAAACCCCGAACTTCCGAAACTGTCATCCCGACAATCCCCGCATTTACCAGGGCAATTTTAACTTCATCTAGTTTGAAGGGACGAATAATCGCTTCGACTTTTCTCATTTGCTTGTTTCCTAACTTTGTAATAGCTTGGCTTATCTATCTAACCAGATTCGTTCACCTAAAGCTTTGAATAGCGAGACAATTCTCAATAAATCCGTATTATTCAAGCTGCAAAAGGCTTTCATAAGAGAGTATCGTACTCAAGTTAGCGCCAATTTGCATATTCAGCAACCTTATATTTGAGATTTGCTATTATCTTTAATCTATCATTATTTTGTATTTTCTGTTACAGAAAAAGGGCTATTCCCATCGCTTATCAAGGTTTTATGACTTCAACATCTTTTTTCAGAGATTTAATTGGTAAATGTTAATTATTCTTCGGGTTAACGACTACGAATTTCCAATAGTGGACGCACAACTAAATATCCAGCCCCAAAAGCGGTAATAATAATTAGAAAAATGCTAATCAACAATCGCCAGCCGTTAAGTTCGGCTGCGTCAGGGTGATGTTGGTAATCATAGCGAACTTCTTCCTCCTCAATATAGAAGGTTTCAGATATTGGTATGTAATTTGGTACAGTTCGAGGTTGCCGATTCTTTGAAGTTGGAGGCGTGGTAGGGGGACGATTAGAATTAGGAACTGACTTTTTGTCAGATGTACGTGTTTTTACAAAGTTGGAGGAAGTCTCTGTGGCGACTTTTTTGTTTTGACGCAAAATATCAACTGCGACTTGGGGGGAAAAATTCTCCCTTTCAGATGAAGAAACTAAATTTTGTAGACTTTCCACCGATTCCACAACTTTGTTAATTTCTCGCCGTAAAAGCTGGTTTTCTTGGACAAGTTGCTGATTAGTGGCACCGAGTTGATTTATTTTACCCTGTGCTGCTTGTAACTCATTTGCCAACTGACGATACACGGATAATGGAACAGATGCCGGATGGCTGGAATTGCTAGCAATATTCGGATTGGGTAGCGGATTTGTGACAGTTTGCATTAGTTATTGATTGCTAAATGATAGGTAATACAGATCACTAGAATATTATCAGTGATAATCGTTTATGGAGGATATGCCAAAGAATAGTAGAAAAGTGCGCAGAGAGCAAAGGTTTTGATCCCTTTTCTCAATATGAACATAGTTGGCACAGACATCAACTCAATTTTTGAAGTGGGTAAAAATGACCGACTGGTCCTTGACCTTTGCCAATATCTAATCCATATGTTAAAGCGTATGTCAAGTATTCCTTGGCATTTTTTACAGATGTTAAAAGGTTTTCATGGCGCGCTAAGTTGGATGCGATCGCTGCTGAGAGAGTACAGCCAGTTCCATGGGTGTTTTTTGTCTCAATTTGCTTAGTAGTTAAAACTTCTAGTCTTTCACCATCAAACCAAACATCGACCCCCCGTAATTCTCCCGACATTCCTCCACCTTTAACTAAAACCGTCTTCGCACTTAGTTTTTGTTGGATCATTTCAGCTGATAATTTCATTTCATCTAGGGAATTTATCTCCAAACCACTCAAAATTTGTGCTTCATAACGATTTGGTGTCACTAAGACAGCCAGAGGAATTAAAACCTCCCGTAAAGTCTGTATCGCTGCATCATCAATTAGCTGGGCACCAGTCCGGGAAACCATTACAGGATCTACAACTAAATTACGAATTTGTAACTTTTGTACCTGTTCAGCTACACACAAAATAATTTCTCGGTTTAACAACATTCCAGTTTTTGCCGCATCCACTCCAATATCTTCGACAACTGCTTCGATTTGAGCCGTCACCGCTTCAGGAGACATGGCATCAACCCGTCGCACACCTAGAGTATTTTGTGCTGTAATGCAAGTAACTGCACTGGTACCATGAACACAATGAAAGGCAAAAGTCCGCAAATCAGCCTGGATTCCTGCCCCACCACCACTATCAGAACCAGCAATTGTCATTGCCACGGGTACTTGAGATGCACTATCAGTTTTCATCGTATTTTCCGACTGAAATTCTTTATGTATGTATGATCTGATGAACGCGATCGCATGATTTAATCAGCCTTTGTTTTGTGGTGCGATCGCATAAACAAAATTAAACACCTACTTGATTTATAAGATTTCAAGTAGGTGTTATGTAAAAATGGAGCTTATGGGAATTGAACCCATGTCCGCAATAGGTATTTACTCCCGCATCATTCACAGGTTTAGCCTATCTGACCCTCTAGGCGGGAATCGTTCATTATCCCGAACGGCAGGATGCTTTGGTGAAGTCTTTACCAATTAGCCCACCAGAGAAAACTAACTAGTGCATCCGTTGGGGTTTGCCTCTAATCCTTAACGGAGTCAAACTAGAAGCGCTCGAACCTTTGAGGGGTTTGTTAGGCTGCTACTAGGGCATCCTTACGAGCAAATTTAACGATGTTGTTTGCATCTATTGTTTTGAGCCTTTATTAACGAGATGCGACTCCCTCTCGACCTGCATCAACGAGCAGCTTTCGCTACCACGTCGAAACCTTTAAAGCCCCATGCTTTGATATTCCTATTGTAGTACGATATTTCAAAAATTACCAGTTAAATCAGTTATCAGCTAAATCAGTTATCAGGGAACAGTTAATTTTACTGAGTTTGTCGGAACTAACTGTAGCAAAGGTAAAGTATCCAGTTATCAGTTTGAAGCAAGGATAAGTTTTATGAAGTATATTATCTTCCCTGTTCTCTGTCCCCTGATAACTGATAACTGATTTAATTCAGCGCTTCTGCACCACCAACAACCTCAAGTAGTTCTTGGGTAATAGCTGCTTGACGGGCTTTATTGTATCCCAATGTCAAAGAGTTAATTAATTCGGCTGCATTTTCACTGGCGTTGCTCATAGCCGTCATCCGGGCTGCAAGTTCGCTAGCTGCTGATTCCTGTAATGCTCTTAGTAATTGATTACTCAGGTACAAAGGTAACAATGAATCCAAAATCTGTACTGGATCTTGTTCAAAAATCATATCGCTAGGTAAAGCACGTACCTGACTTGTGACCTTTTCGCGGGAAACTTCAAATTGACCACCACGGGTAGTCAGGCGGAAAATTTCGTCATCTGCGGCTTCCAAACCTTGAGTATCTAAAGGTAATAAAGTTTGGACGACAGGACGTGAGCTTACCAAAGAAACAAACTTGGTATAAACAAGTTCAATCCGATCTACTTTTTCTGATAAAAACAGTGAAAGGAGTTCGTCGGCTATATTTCTAGCTTCTGAGGCTGTGGGGATTTGTTCTAAGCCTGTGTAAGTAGCATCAATTGAGAAGTCGCGGCGTTGAAAATACTGAATAGCTTTACGTCCGACTACAACCAATGTTGTATTTAAACCTTCCGCTTTGAGTTCTTTTGCCCGGTTTTCAGCACGTTTGATAATACCGGAGTTGTAACCACCACATAAGCCCCGATCGCCGGAAATTACCAACAACCCAACTGATTTGACTTCCCGTTTCTTTAGTAGGGGTAAATCAGCATCTTCAAACCGTAAGCGGCTTTGTAAACTATACAATACCTGTGCCAAACGGTCAGCAAATGGACGGGTAGAAATAACCTGCTCTTGAGCGCGACGTACTCGTGCAGCAGCAACCAAGCGCATTGCTTCGGTAATTTTTTTAGTATTCTTGACCGACTGAATGCGATCGCGGATTGATTTTAAGTTTGCCATAATCGTAAAAAGTCTTAAGTTCTAAGTCCTGAGTATTGGGTTCTGAGTACCAAAAAGCGCTGAATGCTAACATCCTCAGCACCCAGCACTTTCTACTCAGCACTAGTTATGCCGCGAAGTTTTTCTTGTATTCGGTGATACCTTCTTTCAAGGCTGCTTCTTCTGCATCACCCATTACTTTCGAGGCTTGAACTTTTTGTGAGTAAGCAGTTTTACTGCTGTTCAAGTATTCCCGTAGACCTTTGGTAAATTCGCCAACTTTTTCTACTGGAACATCATCTAAATAACCGTTGATGCCAGCGTATAAAATGGCAACTTGTTCTGATACAGATAAGGGGGAGTTTTGGGGTTGCTTGAGTAATTCCCGTAGACGCACACCACGCGCTAACTGATCTTGAGTAGCTTTATCCAAGTCGGAAGCGAACTGCGCGAATGCTTGGAGGTCATCAAACTGTGCTAATTCCAGTTTAATTTTACCTGCGACTTTCTTCATCGCTTTGGTTTGTGCTGCTGAACCCACACGGGATACAGAGATACCGGGGTTTACCGCTGGACGAATACCCGCATTAAATAGGTCAGAGGAAAGGAAAATCTGACCATCAGTAATGGAAATTACGTTGGTAGGAATATATGCCGATACGTCACCAGCTTGGGTTTCGATAATTGGTAGTGCGGTCATGCTGCCTGCACCCAATTCATCGCTGAGTTTAGCCGCACGTTCTAACAAACGAGAGTGAATGTAGAATACGTCGCCGGGGTAAGCTTCACGTCCGGGTGGACGACGGAGTAACAGCGACATTTGGCGGTAAGCTGCTGCTTGTTTAGATAAATCGTCGTAGATAATTAGGGTTGCTTTGCCTTTGTACATGAAGTACTCAGCAATTGCCGCACCACAATAAGGGGCTAGGTACTGGAGAGTTGCAGCATCAGAAGCGTTAGCTGCTACAACTACAGTGTAGTCCATTGCGCCTTTTTGTTGCAATGTCTGCACGACGTTAGCAACGGTGGATGCTTTTTGACCAATGGCAACATATACACATACTACATCTTCACCTTTTTGGTTAATGATGGTGTCGATAGCGATCGCTGTTTTGCCAGTTTGACGGTCTCCGATAATCAATTCTCGCTGACCCCGACCAACAGGAATCATGGAGTCGATAGCGGTGATACCAGTTTGCATTGGTTCGTGTACCGAACGACGAGCAATAATACCAGGTGCCATCGATTCAATCAAGCGGCTTTCATTGGTTTTGATTTCACCTTTGCCGTCGATAGCACGACCTAAAGCATCGACAACCCGTCCAATTAGGGCTTCACCTACAGGAACTTGGGCGATTTTACCAGTAGCAGTAACTGTGCTACCTTCCTGGATTTGGCGACCTTCACCTAAAAGTACGGTACCAACGTTATCTTCTTCTAAGTTGAAGGCGATGCCAACTGTACCATCTTCAAAATCCAGCAATTCCCCTGCCATAGCTTTTTCTAAGCCATAAACACGGGCAATACCGTCACCTACTTGGAGAACAGTACCAACGTTAGCAACTTTGACATCTTGGTCATATTGCTCGATTTGCTGCTGAATGATGCTGCTAATTTCGTCTGGTCTGATGGAAATGCTCATGTTTGTTTTTTGTTTCGAGGAGATTAGAGTAAATAGGTGTTGGGTATAAGGTTTTGGGCATTTTATTGGTCTGTAAATAAGTTGCCCTAATTCCTATTGCCCATTGCCAGTGCTATTAACTGCTCAGACGTAAAGAAAGACGACGTAGTTGACCGCGCAAACTCGCATCGATCACTTGGGAGCCAACTTTGATGATGACACCACCGATTAATTCGGTATCTACTTTCTTTTCTAGTTCTACTTCCCGAGCATTGGTCATAGCCATGACCTTTTCCTTTACGGCTTGCTCTTGGGTTTCGTTGAGGGGAACCGCAGAAACAACTTCAGCTAATACGGTTTGGTTCAACTGGCGAAGTATTGCTAGATATTGTTTACAAATTGCAGACAGTACTGAAATTCGCTTTTTATCTACCAACAGCATCAAGAAACTTCTAAAGAAGGCGTTGGTGTCGTCACCGAGAACGCGACCGATTAGTGCTTTTTTGTTTTCTGGCAAGATAAAAGGATTGTCAAAAAAATCACGTAGCTGTTGACTATCATTCAACAATGTCACTAAACTTCTAGCATCATTACCAAATGCTTCTGTGAGATTGTTGGATTGTGCTACGGTCATCAAAGCCTCTGCATAAGGCTGGGCTATTTCAGATGTTGCGATATCACTTTTCATTAACTTTCTCCCAGTAGCGCGATGCTGCGGTCAATTAATTGTTGTTGAGCATCACTGCTTATGCTACCTCGAAGTTGTGACTCGGCTTTTTGTAATGCCATTGCCACTACACGAGAACGCAATTGCGCGATCGCTTTGTCGCGTTCGGTGTTTAAATCCGCAGCCGCTGACTCTTTCAAACGCTGCACATCCACTACTGCTTTTGCTAAAATCGCCTCTTTCGCGTTTTTAGCGCTTTCTTCAGATGCTTGACGAATACGTTGTGCTTCTGCCTGAGCTTGGGTCAATTTTTCCTGTACCTGGGAGAGGGCACTCGCCGCCTCTTGAGCGCGTTGCTCTGCTTCCTGAATCGCCGCTGCAATCGCTGCTCTGCGCTCATTCAGGATGTTAGTCAAAAGCTTGCGCCCAAAGACAACCAGTACCCCAACCAAAATTGCCAAGTTAATGATATTGGTCTCAAATAGGTCTAGGTTTAGACCGAAACCATGAGTCGCGCCTTCTTCTGATAATTCAGAGTGCAAGGCGCTCGCCTCTGCCGCCAGTAATAAAAAAGTCCCCATTATAACCATCTACACTGAGCTGCTTAATTGCTGAATACATGAAAAATTCTCTTTTACAAGAGAAAAAGTGGTATTATTTACGCTTACTTTCCCAAAGCTTTTAGCTTTGACTTGAAAATACGCGTCGGTATCCCACATCGGGAGCAACGATAATCTAAACTAGATTCGCTCCCAAGAGTTTATCGAGAATTTGTTGGCTCAAGCTGTCTACCTGCTGCTCTAGTGAGTGCATGACTTCTTGCTTTTGCTGTTCAATCTCTTTAGATGCTTGTTCCCGTTGCCCTTGAGCTTCTTTTTGAGCTTCAGCAACTTGGGAGGCATATATTTTCTGAGCTTCTTCTGTCGCTGATGCCATCACCGCTTGAGACTGCTTACGAGCGTCAGCTAACTGTTGCTCATACTCTTTTGTCAATCGTTCTGCTTTATCCAAGCGTTCACGAGCGCTGAGTTTATTTCCTTGGATGTAGTTATCGCGTTCGTCCAATACTTTGGTCAGGGGTTTGTAAAAAATTGCATTTAACAAAGCTGCCAATAGCAGGAACTGCAACGCCATTACTGGTAAAGTTGCATTGAAATCAAACATTATTTTCCCTCTTTGGCTTGCACGTTAGTTTCCATAGGAAGCTAAATCATTCCTGAAGTTGCTTGCGGTAAATTGGAAATAATTTTAGGTATTTACCCTTAACTATCACCATAATTTTTGCCGCAGGCTGCAAACTTCAAAAAATCTCTCATATTTTTAAATCCCTCTGCCAATCAGGGATAGATCTTTTTTAAGTTAATGGTAGAGACGCATTAATACTGAAATGAATATTTGGTCTCAGGATAAACGCGCCTCTACTATTAACGAACCTTATGAGGCGAAGGGGTTAGCAAACAGTAATACTAGAGCGATAACCAAACCGTAGATGGTCAAAGATTCCATGAACGCCAAGGTCAACAGTAGAGTACCGCGAATTTTGCCTTCTGCTTCTGGCTGACGAGCAATACCTGATACTGCTTCACCGGCTGCGTTACCTTGACCGATACCAGGTCCAATTGCAGCTAAACCAATTGCGAGGGCAGCAGCGAGAACGGAAGCAGCAGCAACTAATGGATCCATTTTGATTTTCCTTACTTTTGACTACAAGACGAACGATTTCAAATTTGAAATTATGTAATTTGAGTTTTCGGATTGATACCCAATCTCAAATCACGAAGATTTTAGAAGTTAGATCAACTGAGGAAGTTAATGTTCCTCATGCCCTTCTTCGCCATGTCCTTCCATTGCCTCATGAATATAGGCTGCGGCTAGGGTGGCAAATACTAAAGCTTGAATGGCACTAGTAAATAAGCCTAATGCCATCACTGGCAAAGGAATAAATAAAGGTACTAGCAAAACTAGTACGCCGACCACTAGTTCATCCGCCAAAATGTTGCCAAATAGACGGAAGCTTAGGGAAAGGGGTTTGGTGAAATCTTCTAAAATTGCAATTGGTAATAGAATTGGTGTGGGTTCAATATACTTTTTAAAGTACCCGAGACCACGCTTACTAAAACCAGCATAGAAGTATGCTAAAGAGGTTAACAGCGCCAATGCTACCGTCGTATTGATGTCATTAGTTGGGGCTGCTAATTCTCCATCAGGGAGATGAATTAATCTCCAGGGAATTAAAGCACCTGACCAATTCGATACGAAGATAAACAAAAATAAAGTACCAATAAATGGTACCCAGGGGCGGTACTCTTTCTCACCAATCTGGTTTTTGGTTAAATCCCGAATAAATTCTAAGGCATATTCCATTAAGTTTTGGATGCCACTAGGAATTCTCTGGATATTTCTTGTGGCAGCTAAAGAAGCAATCACAAGTAAAGCAATCACAAACCACGAAGTCAAAAAGACTTGACCATGTAACTTGAGGCTACCTATTTGCCAGTAAAAGTGGTGCCCTACTTCCAATGCGGCTAGGGGAAAAGAATTAAAGGTGTTTAAGGCACTAAGCATTTGTATTCTTCAAGAACTTCCCCAAACAATTAGGATTGGAGGATTAGCTTGTGTTCTGCTGACCTAATTTCATTTAGATTCAGACAGAAACACTATTTGCAGCGTGTAGACGAGGAGCGTGGCTTTATAAGTTAAGAATCCCAGAAATATGGGTAAAACTGCCAGCTGATCCCACTGAGTTGCTATTATAATCAACCCAACGAACAGAGCAAGACGATTTTTACTCAAACGCTGCTTTTCTTGACCTAGCCTTTCAACATCTTTTGCTAGCATCTTCAAGTAAATCACACCCACGCATGACCCTAGCAAATAATTGAGGGCAATGTTTAGGGAGTAAGAAATCCACACAGAGATAAATACAATCCCTGTAATCACAAGTGTGACTACTATCAACCTTTGATAAAGCTGATAGAACTCTTCCATGGAGTTACCCGACTTTGCATCCTCAAAGCCAGTAGCTGATTCTTGTTGTGCGGGGGGTGTGGGTTCGATTGATTCGTCTGTTAAGCTCACAGGAATTGAAACCAGTACAGCTTACTTGTTGGCTGTACATTCAGCCAGTTGAATCATATCACGATCGAGTAACAATACTTTAGAAAAAAACAATCAACTTAATTGTTACCAACTATGAATGAAAATCAAAAAACGGCAGAGATTTTAATGTAATCAAGGAGAAATTAGGATTTGAAGTAAACGATTCCCCATCAAGGAAGTTACGCATAATATGCATACGTAGTATCTTACTTCCCCAGACCTTCCAAGATCTCGGTTGAAGCCGATGTAGATAGGGAAGATCTGTAACGGGTAAATCGCTTCTAAATCTCTCCTTCCCTATTCTAGCTTTTAGTTTCTGGTTGTTTGTTGATTTAGAGAATACGACTTGAGTTATGCCAGCTTCGTTGAAGCTGCATAATCAGGCTTTTGGTGATTTTTATTGGTTTGTAGTTACTGACTAAGGGACAATATAATCAGTTGCTGGCGCTGAAGCGATCGCACTCCATCCAAACTCAACTCTACGTTTTTTAGGATTTCACCCACTGTTTGATTGCCGTCACATGCTTGCATAAATGCAAACTCGCCATCTGAGAGATTTACGACTTTGTAATCATGTCCAAAAAATACTTGACTTGGGAAGCCATCTATGCATGGCTGGATTTCGGGAATTGCGGTGAGTAAATCACTGTCATTTTTCCAATTCGCTTTAGTTAACGGTGGACGTGCGAGGAAAAATTCGTAATGGCTAGTTTCTGGATCCAATAATTCGATTAAACGGTAAATCTGACGTTCGGATAAATCTTTGGTACGTTCGATTATTTCTGGTGCTTTACCCAAAAGCCGTTCTAAATCCCAAAATCCGGGATTAGAAAACCCGACAAACTCTAATCCAGAAGCATCAATTAGTTCAAACAATGTGTCGATATTGTAGTCAATTTCCTGGGGATGGACATACATATCAGCAAAATTTTCATCTCGATGGTTTTCTATCGCCCATCTTTCCTTTTCACGTTTTAATATTCGGTTAGTTTCAGGAAGCGATGCAAAAATTTTTCTGCCGACTTCTACACCATCACGGAAATCACCTTTTTTTTCACCTTGAAGGAGGGAAATGGCTTTTTGCATCAGTTGAATTTCCCAACGTCCCAATTCTCCATAGACAAAAATATGGAAAATTCCTCCTGGTGCTAACTTTTTGGCTAAAGCTTGGATTCCCCGAATTGGATCATCTGTATGGTGTAAAACTCCCACAGAGTTAATTAAATCAAATTCTCCTGGTAGTTGTTCTACATCAAATAAACTTAGTTGCTGAAACTCCACCCGGTTGGCACCACTACGTTGACAACGTTCTTTGGCAACCGCGAGTGTTCCGGCACTCAAATCAATACCAATTACCTGTGCTTCGGGGTTGAGGTGGACTAAATACTCAGTTCCTACACCAGAACCACAACCTGCATCCAAAATCCGGATGTTTTGTTTTTGCGGCTTCATTCCTGTGCAAAAATTGTAAGCCGATAACCAATTCCAGCGCCAGTTATAACCTGGGGGTGGTTCATCCAGAATGGGTTCTGGGGGAAAGGGGTAGGTATCGTAGAGTTTGGCAACAGCAGCACTAACTTTTTGGCTATCAGACATGATTTGAGGAAGATCGCAGCATTACTGAGTTTATCGGATATCTGACGTAGTTTACTACCACTCAAAATATTGCTTGAAACCATAATTCAGTCAGACAAATGAATTATATAGCACTCATATTTGATTTATGAAACATACGTAGGGTGTCTTATCACGAAGTGTAACGCAGCGTCTTCCGGATTTTGGTGCGTTAGGCTAAAGCCATAACACACCCTACATATACTTCACTGTTTAAGTGCAAAGCGCAGGCTACGCCAACAATAATCAAATCGGATTCCTATAGTTTCGATTTCCCTAATTTAATTGGGATAATACACTTCTGACTTTTTCTAACATTTCTTGGTACCTAGAATCTTGAAAACCATTTCCGAAAGATCCGCTTAAATATTGCTGAAGAAGCTTTTCTGCTACTTGATAATCTGCGATGGCACGTTCTTTATTTCCTATATCTCGGTACATGTTTCCTCTAAACAGATACTGATCGGCATTGCGACTATCTACGCCAATTAACTGAGTCAAATCTGAAATTGCTTTTTGTTTTTTGCCTAGTCTTTCATAAGCCCTAGCCCGATTCCAATATGCTCCACTACTAAAACCAAGCTTACCTGTATTTTGGCGAATTACCTCAGTATAGTCTACCACTGCGGCTTGATAATTTCCTGCATTCTGGTAAGCATTTGCTCTGTGATAGTAAGGTTCTTCAGCTTTCGGATTCAGCCTAATTGCCTGGGTGAAGGAAGCAACCGCAGCGAGTGAGTTTTTTTCACAATCTTCTTGAAAGTGTCCCATCCCGATGAAGTCATCTGCTGAATTTAGAAGTGCTGGTTTTACAGTTTGACATGTATCGGGGTTATCTGTGTCAGAAGCTAGGATTGGTGTAACCATTGGTATCGAAATACCTAGCAGTGCAAGAGATGAGGCATAAGCCAGTAAGGAAGGTAAGCTTAGACGCATCTAAATGACATCTTTTGAAGTCTAAAAGGCTTGCTATAAAGCTTTTGTGATTACAAACTAAGTGCGTTTTAGCTTACAGAGAAGGCAAATTTCATAATCACCAGTATAAAAATATTGTCATTACTAGCCATGAGTTCCTTGGCTAGTAAATATACTGACGTTATGCTTAAGCGTAAAGTTTCTTTTTCAGGAAGACAGCACCTGATATTCCTAATAACATTCCACCAACATTGGTGGAATTGGGGATGGATTTTGGCACATTGAAGCTCACGTCAATAGCGTATCTACCCTGATTAACTAAGGGAGTAACATTTGTGTTGACTGTACCTGATACTGTTCCAAATCCAGAGGCATTTTTAAATTTTCCTTCTCCTCCAGTAATTGTTAATTGGGCAGTTGTAAATGCTGTTGAATTCTGGTTATTGACTTTATCTGAACCACTGAAACTAGCAAAAAGTTTATTTTTCCCTTTACCAAACAAAGTGAGATAACCAGGTTCTACATCTTTGATGCCGTAAACGCCAGGGTCAGAATTAAATGTATAGGAAGTCCCATTTGTCAGTGCTGGCAATGCTTCTGAGATACGTGCGTATCCTAAAAAATCCATTTTATTTAAACCAAAATTTGCATTTTTGGAAGAACCTTCTGCTTTACCGGAAAGATAATCTTTTTCTGGGAACAATGTGAGCCTATCAACAAAATCATAATCAGCTTGGAAATTAAAATTTGTTATGGCTTGTGCTGGTAATATGCCAGTTCCCGCTAAGGATAGTGACGCGAAAAAGGAAACACCTGCCAAGGAAGTGAATCTTAATGATTTCATAAATTGGATAATAAGCTTGGGTGTAATTTTGATAAAACAATGACTAAATAACTGTATACCTAACTAAGTATTTTATGAGAACATTCTTAAGTAGTCAATACAGATTTATGTCAAAAAAATACCAAATCTTCATGAGTATGAGTCTTTTCTTGACAACGCGATCGCATTGACTCCAGAAATGGCTCATTTAGCTGATGCTGAGTCCAAGATCAATTAATTCCTTAGTTTTGATCACCGAAGATTAAGTCAAACTCTAGAAAAAAATCTTTAAAATTTCTCAGAATCAGAAGATACCCAGTTGAAAGTAAGTGTTACACGTCACATTGGTGTGTCTGGCAATATTTAGAGTTATTCAGGTTATGAAGATTTTTGAAGTAGCAAGTTGAACAGATTCAAAAATTTTGATTTCTCTACACCTATTTATTTAAATTTGGGAGATTTTGATACAAAACTTAGTCATCTTCTCAGCTAATTCATAGTGATTACCATTGTGATTAAGGCTATTTAGGTGACAGATTCGATACACTTCTTAATAAATCCCCAGTAGAAACACAAAACGTTCTAATCTAAAAGCTGACTGGGTTAATTTTTCTGGTAGCTTTGTTGGCAAGGCATGTTATACATCTTTTTACCAACATGTCAAGCCCAAAACTAGCCCAGACTTAACACATAACGCATATGATGGGAGTTTTATAAATCTGATGAGTGTTAAGGCGAGTGGTGGAAGCTCGGTTGCGCGCCCGCAACTATATCAGACTGTAGCAGTATCGACAATTTCTCAAGCAGAGCAACAAGATCGATTCTTGGCTATCGGTGAATTAAAGGATTTGGCAGGTTATTTTGCTTCAGGTGCAAAGCGCTTGGAAATTGCCCAAACCCTGACCGATAATGCAGAAATTATCGTTTCGCGTGCCGCTAACAGAATCTTTGTTGGTGGTTCTCCGATGGCATTTTTAGAAAAGCCCCAAGCAGAACCAGCAATGGTAATGCAAACAGTGCAAACGACTGAAGTGGCAGACATCCGTCGGAATATGGAACTAGGAACCGTCACCTATGTGGAAACAAGGGGTGGTTTCTTAGAAAACCTACGTTCTATTTTTAATTCGACTCCCAGCGGTCCGACACCTGCGGGTTTCCGACCAATCAACATTGCTCGATATGGTCCTAGCAACATGGCGAAAAGCCTGCGGGACATGTCGTGGTTCTTGCGTTACGCCACCTATGCAATTGTTGCTGGAGATCCCAATATTCTCGTGGTTAACACCAGGGGTTTGCGGGAAATCATCGAAAATGCCTGTTCAACTGAAGCCACAATAGTGGCATTGCAGGAAATCAAGGCTGCATCGCTATCATATTTCCGTCAAAACGCAGAAGCGACCGAAATTGTGACGCAGTACATGGATGTTTTGATCACTGAATTCAAAGCACCCACCCCATCGACCAAAGTACGTCAACGTCCTAGCATTGACCAACAAGGTTTACAATTGCCTCAAATCTACTTCAATGCTTCGGAACGTCGTCCGAAATATGCGATGAAGCCAGGTCTGTCAGCAGTTGAAAAAAACGATGTCATCAAAGCAGCTTATCGACAAATTTTTGAGCGTGACATTACCCGTGCCTACGGTCTTTCATCATCATATTTAGAATCGCAAGTTAAAAACGGCGACATCTCTATGAAAGAGTTTGTCCGTCGCTTGGGTAAATCTCCGCTATATCGCAAAAACTTTTTTGACCCTTATATCAATAGCCGTGCCTTAGAATTGGCATTCCGCCACATTTTAGGTCGTGGTCCTTCCTCCCGTGAAGAAGTCCAAAAATACTTCTCGATTGTTTCCAGCAAAGGTTTATCTGGATTAATCGATGCTTTGGTAGATTCGCAGGAGTATTCCGATTACTTCGGTGAAGAAACAGTACCTTACATTCGTGGTTTAGGACAAGAAGCCCAAGAATGTCGGAACTGGGGACCTCAACAAGATCTGTTTAATTACAGCGCACCTTTTAGAAAAGTTCCTCAATTCATTACCACCTTTGCAGCTTACAACCAGCCATTACCAGACCAACATGTGTATGGTTCTGGGAATGACCCCTTGGAAATTCAATTCGGGGCGATTTTCCCGAAAGAAACCCGCAACCCCAGCAGCAGACCTGCATTTTTTGGTAAAGATACTAAGCGTTTGCTGATCAACCAAGGTCCAGGAATTAATAACCAAAATAGTAATCCTGCTGCCCGTGGTGTTGCCCCAGGAACTCTGGGTCCCAAGGTGTTTAAACTCGACCAATTACCAGGAACTCGTGGTAAGAAGTCGAAAGCTGGTACCAGTGTTAAATACTCGGAAAGCTCAACCCAAACCTTGATTAAGGTTGCTTACCTGCAAGTTTTTGGACGGGAACTATACGATGGTCAACGTCTGAAAGTTGCCGAAATCAAGCTGGAAAATGGCGACATCTCTGTGAAGGAGTTTATTCGGACTTTGGCGAAGTCGGAAGTCTTCCGCAAGATGTACTGGACTAGCTTGTATGTGATGAAGTCAGTTGAGTACATTCACCGTCGTTTGTTGGGTCGTCCTACCTATGGTCGTCAAGAAACCAACAAATACTTTGATATTTGTGCCAAAAAGGGCTTCTATGCTTTAGTTGATGCAATTCTCGATACTGAAGAATATGCTCAAGCATTTGGTGAAGATACCGTTCCTCACGAACGCTATCTAACTGCTGCTGGACAATCAGCACGGAATCTCCGAGTTGGTAGCATCCGTGAAGATATCACACCCAGTATTGCTAAGGATGAAGTCCCACTATTTGTTCAGTTGGGTGCACCCGCTGAGATGCGAAGCGAACCAGATATCCGTTTCCGCAACAGCCAAGGTGTATCGAAGCAACGGGAACAAACCAAGGTCTTCAAACTCACGGCAAATATTCAAGATAAGGTAGCAATTCAAACAGCTATTAGTGCAGCTTATCGCCAAATATTCGAGCGTGATATTGCCCCCTATGTAGCTTCATCCCGTGAATTCAAGGTGTTGGAGAGCCGTTTAGGTAACGGTGAAATCAACATGAAGGAATTCATTGAAGGCATAGGTTGTTCTAGTTTATACCTGAAGGAATTCTACACTCCTTACCCCAATACCAAGGTAATTGAGTTGGGAACCAAGCACTTCTTGGGACGCGCACCCCAGGATCAGGCAGAAATTCGCAAATACAACTTAATTTTGGCAACTCAAGGTATCAAGGCATTTATTAACTCCATGTTAGATACCGTTGAGTACCAACAGCTATTTGGAGAAGATACTGTTCCTTACCGTCGCTTCCCCACATTGCCAGCAGCGAACTTCCCCAATACCGAAAGGCTTTACAACCAGCTGACAAAGCAAAACAGCGATGTGGTTGTGCCTAGCTTTGACACAATTAAGCCGAAGATGGATATGTCCACCATGCCTTTGACTGGAAAAGCGATCGCTGATAACGCAGCATCCGCTCGGAAAGCCGAATTAGCTTACAGTGGCTTAGGTCGGACAATTACCCCAGCTAACGAGGTATCTACAGTTCGTCGTCAAAATGTGCGGATTTATCGGTTTAACACTGGATGTAGCGCGGGTGAAGTGGAAACCATCGCTAATGCAATTTACAGCCAAGTGTTGGATATTCGCAACGGTGAAATTCCCGCAAGCTTCCGCAATCAGGAATTAGAAACCAAGTTGGCAAGTGGAGAAATCTCAGTTCGGGAATTTGTTCGCACTTTAGCAAGTTCTCCAACCTATAGCCAACGCTTCTGTACACCCTATCCACAGACCAAGGTTATAGAATTCCTCTGTCGTCACTTGTTGGGACGTACACCCGCAACCCAAGCCGAAATCAACGAGTATAAACAACTCTTAGATAACGCTGGCTTGGCTTCTGTTGTGAATGCGATCGCATTCAGCCAAGAATACACCCAATTCTTCGGCGAAAATGTCGTACCCTACCAACGCATCCCATCACTGCCAGCCGGAAACTACCTCGGTAGTGTCAAAGCTGACTAGGAATTTGCTTGGAAAATTTAGAAATTAGTCGGAATTAGCAGTTGGGAATTACAAGTTAGGAATTGAAATTAAAAATCAAAATCATAAATCGATTTTTAGCCCCTGTTCCTAACTCCCAACTCCTAAATTTTTACTCCCAAACCCCAAAAAGCTGGGTAAAAATCCTGAAACTCAGTTACTAAAAGGCTTTAAAGCATAATTTACACTGTCAAACGTCAATTTCAGACATCACTAAAAATGAGTAAAACTGAAATTAATGTTACAAACTGTTAAAGGCAGTAATAAATGCTCAACAAAATGCCCGAAAATAATACCTCAAGAGGTAGTTGAGTTTTGCCCCTTGTGTCCAAGAAATTACTCAAGTGGCGCTTTCAAAATACACTAGCTTGTAAATTTGTCAAGCATTTGTATCAAACAAAGTGAATCAAGCAAAACTCATCCAACCATTTTAAAACTCACCAGTTATTAAAACCTGGTTTCATTCTTACTGGAGGAATCCAAGATATGAGTATCGTCACGAAGTCCATCGTGAATGCAGATGCAGAAGCGCGCTACCTAAGCCCTGGTGAATTAGACAGAATCAAGAGCTTTGCCACCAGCGGTGAAAAGCGTCTACGTATCGCTCAAATATTGACCGAAAACCGCGAGCGCATTGTTAAGCAAGCTGGCGACCAACTATTCCAAAAACGCCCCGATGTAGTTTCTCCTGGTGGAAACGCATACGGTCAAGAAATGACCGCAACCTGCCTACGGGACATGGATTACTACCTTCGTCTAATCACCTACGGAATCGTCTCTGGTGATGTTACCCCCATCGAAGAAATTGGTATTGTTGGTGTACGTGAAATGTACAGATCTTTGGGAACCCCCATTGATGCAGTTGCAAGCGGCGTTGCAGCCATGAAGAGCATTGCTTCTGGTTTAGTGTCAGGAGATGACGCATCTGAAGCAAGTGCTTACTTCGATTACGTAATCGGTGCTATGTCATAGGTTAAAACCTATAACCTACCCTGATACCAGAGTATTGGAATAAAGTTGGAAATAAGGAATTAACAACATGCAAGACGCAATTACTGCCGTCATTAACTCTTCAGACGTTCAAGGTAAATACCTTGATAACAGCGCATTAGAAAAACTCAAAGGCTACTTTGCAACTGGTGAATTGCGCGTTCGTGCAGCTACCACCATCAGCGCTAACGCAGCAGCTATCGTTAAAGAAGCTGTAGCTAAGTCCTTGTTGTACTCTGATATCACCCGTCCCGGTGGTAACATGTACACAACACGTCGTTATGCAGCTTGCATCCGCGACTTAGACTACTACCTTCGTTATGCTACCTATGCAATGCTAGCTGGCGATCCATCCATCTTGGATGAGCGCGTTCTTAACGGTTTGAAAGAAACCTACAACTCCTTAGGTGTACCCGTTGGTGCTACCGTTCAAGCTATCCAAGCTACCAAAGAAGTAACTGCTAGCTTAGTTGGTCCTGACGCTGGTAAAGAAATGGGCGTATACTTTGACTACATCAGCTCTGGCTTAAGCTAAGACTAAATTTGCACTCTGAATCAATGATTTGATTGCAAATTAATTAGGACTGGAAATCAAGTGTGAGTGCTAAGACGTTTCTTGCTTATTAAATCCGATGAACTTCTGGATAATGAGTGTTTAGTGTCTCAGTATTGATATTTGGTTTCCAGTCTTGGAGTGAATAGACAAATATTCATTACTGCAATTTTGAAATAAAAAAATTATTACCATCGCCACAGGAGACGTTGTATCATGCGGATGTTTAAGATTACGGCTTGCGTACCCAGCCAAACCAGAATTCGTACCCAACGCGAACTACAAAATACTTTCTTTACCAAATTAGTTGCGTATGACAACTGGTTTAAAGAACAGCAACGGATTCAAAAAATGGGTGGAAGAATCGTTAAAGTTGAACTTGCCACAGGTAAACAGGGTGCAAACACCGGACTTCTGTAAATCTTAATCGCTTCAAAACGACATTTATGACTTATTTATAGAAAGTTGTAGAAGAGGTCAGAGAAGACCTCTTTTCTGGTTTGATAAATATTCATCGAAAAATTTCACTTTAAAACCCACTCCCTTCACTTTGCTCAAGGGTTATCATCTTCGCGTATTATTTTAGTCGGAATTTGAATTGTAAATTGCGTACCCTTTCCTGGTACTGAAAAACATGTTAGCTTACCTCCATGATTTTTGGTGATAATTTTGTAACTGATAGCCATTCCCATTCCTGTTCCCTTACCGACAGGTTTCGTTGTGAAGAATGGATTAAAAATGTGTTGTTGAATTGCTTCTGGAATTCCAGTTCCATTGTCTGCAATCACGACTTCAACCCATTGTGAATCAACAACAGATGTGCGAATTGTGATCTGACTAGAGTGATTTTTAATTTCCTGATACGTCCATTTAGCGTTTAACTCTTCAATCGCGTCGATCGCGTTTGCAAGAATATTCATGAATACTTGGTTAAGTTGCCCAGTGTAGCATTCTACTAGTGGTAACTGATTATAGTCTCGAATGACTTTTATCTCTGAAGACTCTGCTGTCAATTTCAGTCGATGTTGCAAAATCAGTAGAGTACTATCAATACCTTCATGGATATCAACTGCTTTGATTTCAGCTTCATCCATCCGCGAAAAATTACGGAGTGATAAAACAATCTGAGTAATTCGCTCTGTACCCATTTCCATCGATCTTAGGATTTTGGGAAAATCTGTTTGCAAAAACTCAATGTCTATCTTGTTAGCTACTTTTTCAATTTCTAATACTGGGTTAGGGTAATATTTTTGATACAATTTGACAAAATTTAGTAGGTCACATATGTACTCTTGCAAATAAGCAAGATTACCAGAAATAAAGTTGACTGGGTTATTAATTTCATGTGCGATTCCTGCAACTAATTGCCCTAGACTAGACATTTTTTCTGTGTGAATTAGTTGAGCTTGGGTCTGTTGTAACTCAGTCAGTAACTTTTGTAGTTGTTCAGCTTCCATTTGCAATTTGGTATTAGCTTCACTCAACTCTTGAGTGCGTTTAGCTACTTGTTGTTCCAAACCTTTGTTGACTTCTTCTAGTCTGCGCTTTGCTTCCCTTTGTTGAGTCACATCTCGTAGCACTAAAACTGAACTTGCAGAATCATCTGTTTCTGTCAAATCACTTGTAATTTCTACAAACGACCAAGCAATTTCCAGAATTATAAATTGCTTGGACTTCTCAAATTCATAACATTCTTTACCACTTTTTCTTGTCTCTAGAGCAATCGTAACAGGATGAAGGTTGGCAGAGAGCAATTTTCCATCAATTAATAAAGGTAGTTTATCTACTAACGAATTTCCAAGAAGTAACAAACGAGTCTTATCGAAAAAACGTTCGAGAGCAGCATTACACCACTTGATTCTACCCTGACGATCTGTCCAAACAATACATTCCTCAACTGTACTCAGGGCAATTTCCATTTTACTGAGAGTTGATCTAAGTTGTTTTATTTGGTAATCTGAATCAGACATCTGGTTATTACTTATTACTTATTACTTATTACTTATTACTTATTACTTATTACTTATTACTTATTACTTATTACTTATTACTTATTACTTATTACTTATTACTTATTACTTATTACTTATTACTTATTACTTATTACTTATTACTTATTAGACTAATTATGATTTAGGTATCTAGCATATTTTCTTGTAGGATCTGTTCCACACTGCGTTTATATTTAAACATAGCGATGAGACTTATAGTGTCACGCACCAATCGTGGTTGTGACACTTATATAAATCCTGACTCAATTTAAAAACACAATGCCAGAGATTCAGTTTTATAGAGACGCGTATAGCCTTTTGGGCATTCAAAAAGCGTAGCTTCTCGCTTTGCAAGGCAAGTATATGTTACTGATTTAATCATTATGCATCTATGCCATTTCCAGAGGACGTAACTTTGCAGCAAAAAGCCATTGCCCATCTTGTTTTTCAGCAATGATAAAGTGTTCAGATTCAATTTCTCGATTATCTTTTGTAACTGCTTTGAGATTTAATGGGTGATTGAGAACAGTAGCTTGCCCAGTGGCAGAAAAGCGAGCAAATCCTAAATTATGGGAGTCCCGAAAAAATGCTGGAAGAATCACCGTCAACGGCTGACCAATAATTTCTTCAGCAGTCCACCCAAAAATGATTTCAAAATTACTATTTATATCCACCACGATTCCCTCATGATCTGCAACGATCACTGGTACGTCACTTTGTTTAAGTTGATCAATTGTCGGAGTTGACATTGTTGACATTGTTGACTTTGTATTCGTTATATATAACTTATCTTCACAAATTGTACCCATTTTTTTCGGAAATTAAATATACTGCATTTTTTTAGTTACTAGTTTTTACTGATATTCGTTATTTGCATATCTTTAGAAAAGATGGAGAGATTTAACATACTTCAGTCTCTATAAGGATTCTGCTTAAAGCATAATTAATTTTCGAGGATGCTGAATATAGTAAATTTCTGATGTTTTGTATAAATACCTTATTTATTCTTTTATTTTTTCATTAGAGTTTAACCCAGTTTTTGGGGAAGTATAAGATTTAGAGTGCAAGTTGGGGAATGATGTTTTCAGACTTTTCCAGAGTTTGCTTCATTCTTCTGCCAACGAAATACGAACTATAGGAATATTTTTTTAGTCAAATAGATAAAATCATGGAAAAAATTTTAAACAATCAAACAAATTTTGTATTTGATTTGAGTAAGTGGATTGGACCGAATCCTGTTTCAGTGGCGATTATTGGATCTGGTCCAAGAGGTTTAAGTATTTTGGAGCGTATTATCACCTTTGCTAGGGCAAAACAGTTTCAGGTAGATGTAAATATTAGTATTTTTGATCCAAATTCCTTTGGTGCAGGTTGCCATTATCGTAATCAAGCAGAGCATTTACTGGTTAATACTATTGCTAGTCAGATTACTATTTTTTCAGATCATACTGTTCAAGGTTCTGGCTTGATTTTGGAAGGTCCCTCTTTCTATGAATGGCTTTGTGACCACATCTGTGAATCACATGACCCAAATGGATATTATTCTAGAGGTCTACTGGGTAAGTATCTACAATGGTGTTTTCATTATCTATGCGATTTTGCACCTGATACCCTAAACATTACACCTATTTCACAGCGTGTCATTTCTGCTTCTCCATCATCTACGATATGGCAAATCAAAACAGAGAATGGCAAAATGTATCACAAAGATTATGTTTTTTTAACAACAGGACATGAACATGAAATCTTGAACAAAGAGCAAGCAAAATCTCGTCTGTTCTCCGCTTATCCTCTCGACATATCCACATCAAATATTGAATCTCATGAAACGGTCGCAGTGGAAGGTCTGGGATTATCAACATGTGATGTTTTATCGATGCTAACAATAGGTAGAGGAGGAAAATTTATCCGTAATCAAGAGGGAATTCTTTGTTATGAAGCATCACAAAAAGAACCAAAAATAGTCGCATTTTCTCGTTCGGGATTACCACTATCTGCGAGAGCCAATAATCAGAAAGAAGTCCGTGAACAGTATAAAGCTAATTTTCTCACACGTCAAGCAATTAGTGAACTTAAAGAGAAGTATCAAAAAATAGATTTTGTCGTTCATATTCTGCCGTTATTATTAAGTGATATGGAGTTTGTTTACAGTAAAACTTATGTCAAAAAACATCATGGTTACATTGCAGCAAATATATTTGCTAATGCATATTTAACTACCAAAGAAGATGAGCGTAAATCTTTAATTTTGAATTATATTCCTCCACAACATCAGTTTATTTGGGAAAATCTTGTAGACCCCATACCATTAACAGCTTTAGAATCACAAGCTAACTTTAATCAATGGCTTGATGGTTATTTACATGAAGATATTCTCAATGCTAATGAAGGAAATGTATTAAATCCTCTAAAATCTGCCTGTGATATCTTAAGGGATTTAAGAGACAATCTCAGATATGCTATTGATTTTGCTGGACTCACAGAAAGTAGTCATCGCTGGCTTTTATCCTCATTTATTCCTGTGATGAATCGCTTGGCTGTGGGTCCGCCAAAAATCAGAATTGAGGAAATGCTGGCATTAAAGAAAGCTGGAATATTAAAAATTGATCTGGGAATAAAACCTAAATGGAGATTTGATGAAACAAGTAATTTATTTGTCATTAATGGTCAGTTTGAGACTATTAAAGCTGAAGTTTTTATTTGTTCGCGTATTGCCATGCCGATTCCTCAGGAAAGCTCAAATTTGTTGATAAAGCAACTAATAAATGATGGTTTTGCTCGCTCATTTTTTAATAATCAATTTCATCCCAATGGTTTAGATATTTCAGCAGATTTAAATTTGATTAACAGAGAAAATAAGATTTATCAGAACTTTTGGGTATTAGGAACGCCTACCGAAGGACCGAAGTTTTACACCTTTATTTTGCCACGACCTTTTGTTAACTCGACTGCTTTAGTTGATGCGGATCGAGTTGTCCAATCCTTGGCAAATCAAATCAGCATCAAATATACTCCTATTCGCAATCAGCAGATGGAGAATGTTTATGGCACTAAATAAACCTGGTTTCTGGTTAGCGGGTTTAGCTGCTACCTTCGTCGGCAATGGGATTGGGCGTTTTGCCTATATCACATTGATGCCTGCCCTAATTCAAGCTAATTGGTTCTCCAAGGAAGATGCTGCTCAATTAGGTGTAGCTACCTTAATTGGTTATTTACTTGGTCCAATATTTATTCAACGTGCAATCAAACGAATTAGTAATACGGTTTTGGTGCGATGTGGGATGATTTTATGTTCTTTGAGTTACCTTGCTTGCTCATTTCCCGACATGAGCTTTGTATGGTTCTATAGTTGGAGATTTTTGGCGGGTTTTGGTGGAGCAATTTTGATGGTTTTAGCTGCTCCGATGATTTTACCCCACGTACCCACCAATCAACGGGGACGTGTTGCTGGAGTGATTTTTTCAGGTATCGGACTGGATGCAGCTTTAGCTGGTTTGCTGATTCCTTTGATGGTGAATATTCATATCATTTTTGCCTGGTTGGCAATGGGCATCACTTGTGCTGTGTTAGGGACTTCCAAAGAATAAATTATTCCAAAAAAAGGAAAAGACAGGTTGATTTAAAGAATGATAATCATTTTGAGGGGGAGAAAAGGGTTTGCCGTCGGCAAGCCCTTTTCTCCCCCTCATTTATGCATAAGAGTCTATACACTTGTTATTTGAAGTTAAACAGTGTAAATAAGGGATATTTTGCCGCTAAAGGGGTGAAATGAGCAATCGTACAGAAACTTACGCTAAGGCTGAAACAGCTACTGGGCAAAGGTTTCAGATTCACTTACCGTCGAGTCCGATTTCTTGCTTGATTCCCTGTGGCGTTTTACAATATCGTTGACCGTTGTCTTACTAAGATTGAGTTTTTCTGCAATTTTGCGGTAAGAATACCCTGATTCCACCATTTGCAACACTTTGGGTTCAAACTTATCGGCTTTCACCCGTTGTCCCGGTTGTCTGCCAAACTTGTGACCTCGTGCTTTAGCCGCTGCCACCCCCGAACGTACCCTTTCTCGCACCAAATCCCGTTCAAATTCAGCCAAAGAAGCCATTAGATGGGCAATTAGCCGCCCTTGTGGAGTATTTAAATCAAATTGCAATCCAGTTTGGGCAATTAAGGAGACATGCCAACTATGAAGTTCTTGCAACGTCTCAATCAGATCAATGGTGCTACGCCCCCACCGGGTCATCTCTGTAACCAAAATGGCATCAATGCTATGGCTTTGAGCTAATGCCATAACTTTTTTGCGCTCAGTGCGGTTGTGTTTAATTCCACTCGCTGTTTCAAACCAAACTCCAACCACCTCAAACCCTGACTTTTCGGCATATTCCAGCAAGTCCCGTTCTTGTCGCTCACAGGACTGATCTGTTGTGGAAACCCGACAATAAATGGCGACTTTTTGTACCAATTAAACCCTCCAGAAAAAAGGGGTATCAAACCCGTGCTGTGCCGTTTGAATTTAGTGTACCAAACAGAGTAAACTTTAATTAGTACAAATTAGGGCTTATGGATGGGATTCCTTACTCTCGAACAGCGGCAACGCTACGGACGCTATGAGTCGGAACCAACACCTCGGCAATTGGCTCGGTACTTCCATCTTGACGATATGGATAAGGACAGCGTGAAAATTCGACGTGGGAATCATAACCGTCTGGGTTTTGCATTGCAGCTCGTTAGCGTCAGGTTTTTAGGGACTTTTTTGGAAAATCCAATTGATGTTCCGCCTGGTGTTATCACTTATATAGCTACTCAATTAAATATCGTAAATTACGATTTTTTGCCACGCTACCTTGAGCGCTCAGTTACCCATTGGGAGCATCAGGGCGAAATTAAGCAGCGCTATGGCTATCGAGATTTCAGCGCACAACCAGGAAACTGGCAACTGACTCGTTGGCTGTACGGACGTGCCTGGGTTGGTTCGGAAGCTCCTAGTGTTCTATTTGACTTAGTTACAGCTAGGTTGGTTGAACATAAAATCCTTTTACCAGGAGTTACAGTTTTGGAGCGTCTAGTTGCTAGCGTGCGGGAGCGGACTGCTAATCGTTTGTGGCGAATTTTAGCCAAAATTCCTTCGGCGGAACAACGATTAAAGCTTGAAGCCTTACTGGTATCTGACAAAAAAACTTGGTACACACCACTCGACACATTGAGGCGCTCTCCAACTCGTCACAGCGCTCCGGCTCTAGTCAATGCCTTAAATCGTCTGGTTGAGGTACGTTCCTTTGGTATCAACACTTTGAATTTCTCAAAGCTACCAGCTAGCAGATTAAAAGCTCTTGCTCGCCACGCAGCAACAATTCGAGTAGCTGCAATCGCCCGGATGCCATTTGAGCGGAGAATTGCTACTCTCGTTGCCTTCATTCAAGTGCTAGAAGCTACAGCCGCCGACGATACCCTCGATGTGTTGGAATTGTTGATCAAAGATTTACTCTCCAAGTCGGTGCGGGATGGGAAAAAGGAACGGTTACGCACGATAAAAGACCTGGATGCCGCAGCTTTGCGGTTGGGTGAAGCATGTTCCGTTATACTTGACCCCAATTGTGAAGATAAAAGTGTGCGTGAAGTTGTTTTTCAACGCATCCCTCAAGAGAAATTACAATCTGCTGTGACAAAGGTGGAAGAACTAGCCAGACCACCAGAAGATGACTATTACCCAGAACTGCTGAAGCGTTGGGCACATGTTCGCAGATTTCTCCCTTCACTATTACGGACAATCGATTTTCAAGCCACAAAAGCTGGTCAGTCAATTCTTAAAGCTGTGGAATTTCTCAAAAGTATTGAAAAAAAAGCGAATCCCAAGATGGATGCTGCTCCACTTAATGGTATTACTAAAGGCTGGCTACAATTAATTGTACAACCGAATGCAGATATCGACCGTCGCGCTTACACTTTTTGTACCTTAGAGCGATTGTGTGAGGGATTGCGCCATCGGGAACTGTTTATCACTCCTAGCATACGTTGGAGTAATCCCCATGCTAAATTACTACAAGGTTCATACTGGGAATCAGCCCGACCACAAGTTTGTCGAGCGCTGAACCTACAACCAACACCCGAACCGGAACTGTCCAAGTTGAAGCAGCAACTTGAGGAAGCATTTCATCGTACTGCCAATAATCTGCCTAGCAATGCAGCGGTAAGGGTCGAACCTAACAAAAAAGGACGTGATACTTTAACAGTAACCAACCTGGATAAGTTGGAAGAACCTGCAAGTTTAAAAGCTCTCAAAACACTGGTAGCTTCCTTACTCCCCTGTGTGGACTTGCCTGAAGCCTTGCTGGAAATCCATGCGAAAACAGGATTTATGGATGAATTTAACCACGGTAGCCAGGAAAGCTCACGAGTAACTGATTTACCCATTAGTGTCTGTGCAGTGCTGATAGCGACTAGTTGTAACATAGGTCTGAAGCCAGTGATACGCGCAGACATTCCAGCCCTAACTCGCAATCGACTGGCTTGGGTGCAGCAAAACTACCTTCGTTCTGAAACCTTGATTCGTGCTAATGCGCGGCTGGTTGATGCTCAAACTCAGATTCCATTGGCACAGACTTGGGGTGGGGGAGAAGTCGCCTCGGCTGATGGATTACGTTTTGTGGTGCCTGTGCAGACACTAAATTCTGGACCCAATAGCAAATATTTTGGTCGGGGTCGGGGTATTACTTACTACAACTTTACCTCAGACCAGTTTACTGGTTTTCACGGTTTGGTGGTTCCTGGAACACTGCGCGACTCTCTGGTTGTGTTGGTTGGGCTTCTTGAGCAACAAACCAGTTTGAGTCCCAGAGAACTGATGACGGACACAAGCGGTTACAGCGATGTGATATTTGGACTATTCTGGCTACTAGGCTACCAGTTCAGTCCTCGGCTAGCAGATGTGGGAGAGGCTCGCTTTTGGCGTTTAGATTCGCTTGCAGATTATGGGGTTCTAAATGGAATAGCACGCCAAAAAGTCAATACCTCTTTTATTGAGAATTATTGGGATGACATGCTACGAGTTGCTGGGTCTTTGAAATTGGGAACGGTAAGCGCGTCAGAAATTATGCGAACTTTATACCGAGGTGACAAACCTTCTGTTTTGGGTCGAGCGATTGGAGAGTTGGGACGTATAGCCAAAACTTTGTACCTATTAAACTATGTCGATGATGAGGCGTACCGTCGTCGAATTTTGACTCAGCTAAATCGAGGTGAAGGACGACATGGGCTTGCCAGAGTTATATTTCATGGTCAAAAGGGTGAGTTGCGTCAACGTTACCGGGAGGGACAAGAAGACCAACTTTCGGCTTTGGGGTTAGTCGTAAATGCTTTGGTACTATGGAATACATATTATATGGATGCTGCACTTACCTCTATCGGTTTACAGCAAAGCATAAATCAAGAGGATATAGCGCGGCTATCGCCTTTGGGGCATTCCCACGTCAATATGTTAGGGCGTTATCAGTTTTCTTTACCTCTGGCAGTTATGCAGGGAGAAATGCGTCCATTACGCGATCCAAATGACCCAAATGAGCAGGAGGATTAAAACGCTTATGTAGCAGGCGTTTCAGCCTTAGCGTAAGTTTCTGTACGATTGCTCATTTCACCCCCTAAATAAATGTTGCTATTAAAATGAAATCACGTTTGTTTTACTACAACAAATATCAATAAACCAATTACCTAAATTTGGGAAAACTTCATGATTAGAATCGGTTAGCCGCTCAATCTGTTTTTCGATTTGAGCCATAGCTTTTTTTGTAAGCTTTACCCCATTCTCATAAGTTTCGTGTACTAGCTTAACGACTGGATGTTTCCCGTTCCATTTCATAGTGCTAGCAAAATTTAAAGCCGTTTCTAGTTCATCTAAAATACTCCCATTCCAATGATTTTCTAGTACTGCCCATGTCCTTTCTATTGGATTGTATTTACTATGATAGGGAGGATAATAAGCTAAACGTATATTTACTTGATGTTTGTGAGCAAACTCTACTATACGTTTCATAAATTGGGTACGCCGCGAACTATTCTGCGGACCATTATCTTGATTCAGAAGTAGTGTTTTAACTTCAGAAAAACGATGCTTTTCACAAGACCAAAAATCTTCTAGAATATCAACGATAAAATCACTTGTAACTTTCGATTCTGTAAAGTACAAAAATAACTCGTCAAGCTCTGGAAGAAATATTCCATAAGGAGTTACAGTTGTTTTCGGATTATAATCATGGTCTGATGCTTTCACCCCATCCCGGCTTTTACCCCCTCGGTCAAATGAGCCGATCTTAACACAGGCTTTTCCGTCCATGCTTAGACGTAAAACACTCTTATCTTCATCTGCATCTTTATTTACTACATCTAATTGCTCAAAGATTGCATCAGTTTGTGGGATTTTTTTTGAGGCTGAACTTTCTTTACCCTTCTGAGCTTATAACCTAAATTATTTAATTTGACTCGAATTGTTTCTGATGTATGTAACTTTTCATCACTATAACCAGACTTTTCGATTAATTGCTTTCTAACTTCGGCTGCACTGAGTCTAGTATATAGTCTTTGACTTTTAAAACTCGGATCGGTTTGACTATAGAAGTCAACTATTTTTTTGATATCTTCTAAAAGATTTGGCAGATGTTCTTCTGCTTTGTAACGTCCTTTGCCACTCATGTTATCAACACAAGTAATACCGCTTTTTAATTCTCTTGTTCCTTTGCGAATTGTGTCTCGATTCCATCCTAATTCTGATTGTGCAAGTCTTTGCCCTCCTAAACCTAAGCTTTGAACTGTCGAAGCCATAAATCTACGCTTTTCTGCACCTTTTAATTGAGATGCAGTTTCAATGAACAACTTTTTCAGAGAATCAGTTAATACTATAGTCACCAGTTGCTACACTCAAAAACTCAGTCATTATTCAAATTACTACAAAAGGGGGATGAAGGGGCTGCCGTCGGCAGCCCCTTCATCCCCCTTTAAAATGATTATCATTATTTCCAATGGAATAGTTTATTTTCTGGAAGTCCCTTAAGTGTAATCACCTGGAAAATTTGGGCAGAAATATCTGCTGCATCCACTCCTGTGAATTATTCGCCCATTGGAGATGCAGGAGTAAGCTTTTGGCGAAATCATAGTATGTGGTACTTGTTGATAGCTTACGGGTTTAACGCTGTTGGTTTTTTGCCCCACACCTTATTTTGGGTGGATTTTATCGTGCGAGAGTTAGGGTATTCTTTGGGGGTGGGTGGTGTATCTTGGTCTTTATTTGGCATTGGTGCAGCTGTTGGTCCATTGTTAACTGGTATATTAGGCGATCGCTGGGGATTTAAACGCTGTTTATTAGTCTGTTTTAGTTTGAAAGCTTTAGGTGTGGCTTTACCTTTGGTAAGTACAAATTTGTGGGTATTACATTTTTCGGCGTTTTTGGTGGGAATGTTTACACCAGGAATTGTCACTTTAGTCTCAATGTACGCGCTAGAAATAGTTGGAGCCAAGCAACATCGTGGTGCATGGAGTGCTATGACTTTTTCATTTGCTTTAACTCAAGCCTTTGGCGGCTTTTGTATGGCGTTGTTCATTAGGGATACTAATTCTTATTTACCTTTATATGCCATTAGTGCTACAGCTTTAGTAATTTCAATTTTCTGTATTATGGCTACTAATCCTCAGCATTCCCAACAATTAACGCAGGATACATGAAGCTTTATCTTAATGATACTTCTCCATTTGCACGCTTGATTTTGATTTGTGCGCTGGAATATGACATCAAAGGAATGGAATTAATTTGGGTTAATCCTTGGGAAATGCCAGAAAACTTATTGGCAATAAATCCATTTTCAACTGTTCCAGTTTTACAATTAGATAATGAAGATATTTTATATGAAAGCAGTATTATTGCTATGTACTTAACATCTAATTCATCATTTTCTACGTTGCGAGATTATCAGCGGTTCGCTTTGGGAAAAATGCTAATAGAAACTGCATTTCGCCATGTTAGTTTAGTACGATATTCAGCAGAAAATTCTACTCCTCATCCTTTTATTGCCAGAACAGAGCAAATTCTCCAACAAGTATTAAAGGGGCTTTTAGAGGATGATTTACCTACTTTTAGTGCCAATGTCGTACCTGATGTAGCCAGCTTGCAATTAGCTGTGGCTTTAGATTATCTGACTTTCCGTCTTCCCAATTTAGTACAAGCTTATCTGCACACTAAAGTTAGCGAACAACTCAGTGCTTTCCAAGTACGTCAGAGTTTTGTATCAACTACATTGAAAAACAAGTAATGAGTCTATTTTGTGACGGGGATGCTTTTCCTGAAGTTGTTGTATATGGTGACAACGGTTTTTTGATTATGCGATCGCATCTTCTCTCTTGGCACCATTTTACAATGTTCAAGAGCCTTTTGCCTAAAATACTGCTCTGGATACTTGGTATTAAAATAAGTGTTGTTGCTGAAGAACATCAGTATATATTAGCTTTGTACCTGAATTTCAAGCAAATATGACTAATTTACTTCGATTATTGGTTACTATATCTTTGGTGTTAGGTATAGTGTCACCATCCTTAGCTAATTCTAGTAGTACAAAGGCTGAAAAACATTTTCAAGGTGATTCTTTACCAGATAAAACACCAGCACAGTATAAGTTTGCATACCATATCAAAATACTATGGTGAACAAGTTACAATGTTGCAAATTTCGACAGATGCAGTGTCATAATTTTGTATTCTATCTCCTGACTTCGACCAACCCGTGAAAATACTTCGTCGTCTTATACCATTTCTAGATGATTCTGTCAATACCTGGGCGCTAGAAGCGCGATTATTACGCTGGCTGACACTAATTTGGTTATTTATTGGCTTAGTGATGCTATTTTCTGCATCCTATCCCTCAGCTGGAATTCGCTACTTCCAACTACAGTTAGTCTGGGTAGTAGTGGGTTTGGTGGCATCCAACATTTTTATCAATTTGCCGTTGCGCCGCCTGTCTAATATTTCCCACTGGTTCATTATCCTTTTACTGTTACTAATTTTTGTCACCTTAATACCCGGATTAGGTAAAAGTGATTTGGGTGCAGCCCGTCGTTTATTAGGACCATTACCAATCCAGCCTTCAGAATTAATTAAACCCTTTTTAGTGATCCAAAGCGCCCGGTTATTTGGACAATGGGAAAAAGTTAGTTGGAAAGTGCGAGGATTTTGGTTAAGTATTTTTACGCTAATTGTGCTAGGAATTCTCGCTCAACCCAACCTGAGTACAGCATCCCTTTGTGGAATGACAATTTGGCTAATTGCCCTAGCCGCCGGACTCCCATATAAATACTTGGGTGGAACTGCCTTCGGTGGTATCCTCCTGGCAACATTGAGCATTAGTATCCGCGAATATCAACGCAAGCGGGTAATGTCGTTCCTAAATCCTTGGGCAGATGCCACTGGTAACGGATATCAATTGGTACAAAGCTTATTGGCAGTAGGTTCAGGCGGAAGATGGGGGGCAGGATTTGGACAATCGATCCAAAAGTTATCTTATCTGCCAATTCAAGATACTGATTTTATCTTTTCTGTATTTGCAGAAGAATTTGGCTTTGTTGGTTGCATGGTGTTATTTACGTTACTTGCCCTCTATGCCACCTTGGGTTTAATAGTTGCCTTCAAAGCTAAAAATCAAGTATATCGACTAATTGCGATTGGTATTACCACGGTGATGGTAGGTCAATCTTTGCTACATATTGGTGTAACCACAGGTGCATTACCCACAACAGGTTTACCTTTACCTTTATTTAGTTATGGAGGTAATTCGATGATTGCTAGCTTAGTTTCAGCTGGATTACTAATTCGTGTAGCGAGGGAAAGTAGCGAAGCGGAAGTAGTACCAATTAATCAAGAAGTGTCACGAGTCAAGCGTAGGCGCACCACAACTACAAGGTAAGTGGCAGCTAAAAATATTTATACATTCCGGAAACCCGAAAACCTGGGGATTGCTTGCGTCGCCATGACGGAAATTGCTAGTTAATACATCAGTCCTTCAAATAATAGATGGATAAAGCGGAAAAGATCGGTGATATGATTCGAGATGCTACAGAATCGGATTTGCCGCGAATTGTGGAAATTTACAATGCCTCAATTCCTGGAAGGATGGCAACTGCGGATACAGTGTCAGTCACAGTAGAAAGTCGCCAAAGTTGGTTTTTGCAGCATAATTGCACAAATCGTCCACTATGGGTATTGGAACGTGAATTGGTATCCGATGCTAATAGTTATGAGATAATTGCTTGGATTAGCCTTAACTCATTTTACGGTCGCCCAGCTTATAATAAAACGGCTGAGTTTAGTTTGTATGTTGCCCCAGGTTATCAACACCAAGGTGTTGGCTCCTATTTGTTACAAGCAATAATTGATAGTTGTGGAAAATTTGACGTAAATACCCTTCTGGGATTCATCTTTGGACATAATATTCCTAGCTTGCGACTGTGTGAAAAATTTGGTTTTAACCGTTGGGGATTACTGCCGGATGTGGCAGAATTAGACAGCCAAAAACGAGATTTAGTAATTATGGGTTTGAAAATAAAGAATCAGCACATAACGGCTAAAAGGTAGTAATATTGTAGATTGTGTTGTTTTAATAGCTAGTTATGCCTAAACTTAAGACTCGCAAAGCTGCTGCGAAGCGTTTCCGCGCCACTGGTACTGGAAAAATCGCTCGTCGTAAAGCTTTCAAAAGTCATCTTCTCGAACACAAATCCGCTAACAAGAAGCGCGATATGTCACAGATGGCACTGGTAAATGAGTGTGACGTGCCAAACGTGCGCGGAATGCTGCCTTATTTGTAAATTTTCATAGGAACATCGTAAGTTATGACACGGGTAAAACGCGGTAATGTTGCTCGCAAAC
Organism: Calothrix sp. PCC 6303; assembly: GCF_000317435.1. Taxonomy (NCBI): domain Bacteria; kingdom Bacillati; phylum Cyanobacteriota; class Cyanophyceae; order Nostocales; family Calotrichaceae; genus Calothrix; species Calothrix sp. PCC 6303. Next base: position 1,830,078 of record NC_019751.1, on the reverse strand, counting down.
GCCGCAAAAAGATTCTGAAATTAGCTAAAGGTTTTCGTGGTTCTCACTCAACTTTGTTTAGAACCGCAAACCAACAGGTAATGAAAGCGCTTCGCAGTTCATACCGCGATCGCAAAAAGAAAAAAAGAGACTTCCGCCGTTTGTGGATTGCTCGGATCAATGCCGCAGCACGTCTACACGGGTTGAGCTATAGCAAGTTGATCGGAAATCTGAAAAAGGTAAACGTCAACCTGAACCGCAAAATGCTGGCACAACTGGCTGTACTAGACCCTGCTGGTTTTAGCAAGGTTGCAGAACTCGCTAGCCAAGCAAAATAAAGGCTCACTGACGGGGCATTTTTCGCCCCGTACTTTTGAGAAAAACCCAACTATAGTTCTCTTTATTTATATTTTTTCCCCTGCCTCTTAGAAAACTCCACAAAAAAGATGATCCAATATTGTGGAATAGGCAGCGTTCGATGGTTCCTGAGCCTGTCGGAACGAAGTGTACCGGAGGTAAGGACTGACTTGTACTGAGCCTAGTCGGAACGAAGTGTACCGGAGGTAAAGTAGCGCTCACGCCGAAGTCTTGCCTGTTTTTGTATTAGTAACAGGCAAGATGCCTACAAGAAATTTTGGGATATTTTTTTATTTGGAAGTCTCTTATTGAATAATGGTGGTTTTGGAGCTTAAACACAAAATTCGCCCCACGGTTTTCCTCCAAAGTGCATAAATTTTGAGCTTTTAAATCCCATAACCTTCCACTTGTTTAGTTTAAAAATAGTTAAAACTCTGATTGGGCAAAGGTTATAGCTTTAATCAGCAAGCCCTACTTACACACAAGTTTTTGAGATTTGCATCACAGGCTTTTAACAAAGTCTGGGATTATTTTGTTGCTGCACACAGATGTATATGCACCGTAGACTAGAAAGCCCCCTTCCCCTCTGCCTCTTCGGTGACGCTGCGAGAATATTTGAAGGAAGCAATCAGACTTATTTATTATTTATAGCATCACGCACCAATTACTGACTGTCAGGACTTAGGCAATGACTACGCAGTTATGTCATTGCAACGCAAGGTAGACGCAAAGTGGCTTGTCGTTCCCCAAAGGGATTGCCGTTCACGTAGGCTAGGCTAGCATAAGGCCGAAAGGCTGGCTTATGCCTACTCAAAGGTAAATCCCTCACTCCACCTGGGATTGAAAATCCCAGTCTCACAACACAAGTCCATTTCAATGGACTAAAAACCAAAATATTCAGTCATCTTGTAGATGACTTTAGCTATTAGATGGCGGTTTCAACCGTTGGCGGGCGTAGGATTATAGAAAATCTAGAGAATTCAAGACTTGTGTGTACACCCTAGCCTTTTAGCTACGGTGTACACACAAGTACTCTCAGCATACGTTTCAGGGATTTCAACCCCCTTAAATTGTCCGAAGCGAGGAGGAACGACGTTGCTTGCATCCCGCAGGGTAGCAATCGCAAGGTGCTGGGATTGCTTCGCTTCGCTCGCAATGACAGGTTTTGAGCGATTTTATCTGAGTTTAAAACTCCCTTCCAGGTAGGATTTTAAGACTTCTGTGTACACCGTAGAGCCTTTTAGGGGGAAAGTTTTTGCTGGGAATTCAAGCTTCCTCCAAAAACCCCCCTCCTGCCTTCATTGACAACTATTCATACGTGCTACTTAGGGGAACCACTAATTTTTAATGAATCATTTATATAGATGCCGTAAAGTATCCTGTTGAGTACAAATTGTGAGGAAGGAAAACTTTTTAGAAGTTAACTATTTTTAGCAACATACACAAATAAAAGTATATTTTACAACACTCAATAGGCACTGATACATATATAAAATATTTGATTGCAGCTTTTTAAATCATTTAATCTCCACAAACTTTGATATTTCAATATCTCCAGATACCATAGTTTCCTTTTGAAAAAACTAAATTTTCTGCTTAAAGAATAATCTTTATCTAATTACTGTTTTTTTGATAAAAATTTTACAAAAATTCATCAAGGATTTTATTTATGTGTGTATGAGCGGAAAATATCTAGTTGCTTTAATAACTTTTTCTATACATATATCAACGAGAGATCTTGTCATTAGTTTTACGTAGTTTACCAAAAATTTGTCAGACAATCAAGTTCAAATGAACCTTGAGATTAGGGGATGACACTTACGTGAAAGCTCCCATAAGATGTGTACATAAGCAAAGGACAAGACGCAGAAAACAAACTGCAAACTACCTAGTAACACTGAATTAACAAGATTAAAACCATGAAAAAGTTAACATCAATCGCTAAAATCGCAACTGCTACCACCATCAGTATTGGTGCTTTAAGTATCTCCTCTGCAGCACATGCAGCAAGCTTTAACAGCTTTGATTTGGGTGCAGAAGGTGAAGTTGCACTGACGAATAATGGTTCTACTTGCCTTTCCAACGCAACTTGTTTACAAACATCACCTTTTGGTTTCACAGTTACAAGTCTTGATTATGATGGCACCAGTTCCAGCAGCAACAAACCCAGTCTTTTATTCTCAGATAACAGAGACACTGCTAACACCTACGCAACAAAATCAGGTAACTTTGGTATTACTTTCTTCGGTCAAGATAATGCCACTGTAGATGAAGGAACTAACACTACACTAGGTGAATACTGGCTACGTCCAGTTGCTGTAGACAAGAAAGGTAAACCATTAGAAAAAGGTCGCTTGGAAACTGGTTTATTCAAGTTTGATTTCCAGGAAACCGTGTCAAAATTAGTTTTGAACTTGTTTGATGTTGAGTACGCGGACTCCACTAAAGTCATCAAAATTAATGGTGTAGCTCAAACACTCGCATCGCTTGTAGCTGCTGGTGATCTTGGTGATAGCAATATTCAACAAATCACATTGAGAAATGTTGACAATTTTGAAATTCAACTAGGTCAATTAGGTCCCAACTCCGATCCAAATGGTACCAGTTTCAACACTGGCGATGGTGTTGCACTCCAAGGTACAGCGGTTCCTGAACCTGGTGTGAATGCAAGCTTGGGTGCTTTAGGTTTGGCTGCAATGTTTGGTTTGAATCGTCGCCGCAACAGCAAAGCTGTTAAGTTCAACTAACACTTAGTTCCAAATATCTTTGATTGAATTCTCACGATCCAGGTAATTAGGGTTTGTATCTACTTTTAGCATCTACTTTTAAAATATAATCCTTCTCGTTTTGATACTCAATGGGTAGATTAATTTCTACTCATTTTTTTTGTTCGGATTTATGGCTAAATATAATACAGGTTTATTTATGTATATTTAACCACTACCTATAAACTATGCAGTCGCGTTATTACTTATATTTAGCAGTTAGCACCCTGACATTGGGAATATCTAGTTTGTTATATCAGGGACTATCTCAACCTGGGAAAAAAATTCCCACTCCGCAAATAGCAGCGCAGCAAGCAGAAAAACTAACTCCAGAACAACTAACGCAAGTTGAAGTCGATGAAGAAATTCGGGATAAGTTGCGAACTAATCCTGAATGGATGGAGATTGCCGCAGCTATTCGTCAAGATATTATGATTCTGAAATGGGGAAAGGGTAAACCCCAAAACCCAGTTTGGAAGAAATATGGAGCAAAAGCTTATCCCCTACTGGACTATTACACCCGTTCCAAAGATGCTGTGCGTCAAGAATACGCAGTGCTGGGGATTCGCAGTTTGGGGAAACCTTACACAACTTTATGGTTAACTCGTCAGATTCAAAGAAAACTAACTACACCAGACATTGGTTTGGTGACAACCAGTCTGAAAAACCTAACTGATGGCACCTATGATGATAAAAATGAAAAAGCTTGGCAGAAAGAGTTTGGTTTAGACGAAAAAGCAACACGCGATCGCTTAATTAAACTAGCCCAACAAAATCTGCAACCAGAACCGTCTACCTTAGAGTATCGCAATTATTACCAGTTTAATGAGTCTGAGTTCAACAAAGATTTTTTAGCAGCGGTTTTAGGTTATGACAAAGTATATCCTTCGCCACCAGAAAACACAGAATCACCGCTAAATTTACCTGAATGGTCTAAATTTGAGCGTTTGACAAAACCTAACTCTAGTCAAATCAAAAGTGCAATAACTTACTACCGCAATCTGCCAGTAACAACCCAGGAACGCTTACTGGTAGAACGTTTAGGACAAGTTAAAGCGGGGAAAATTTCCCCCATTGGCAAGGCTGTTTTGCAATCTGAAGCCAATGATCCCAAATCAAAGGATCAAGTTTGGGCAATAGCAGAACTGGAACGTCACGGAGATACCCAAGGTATAAAACAATTACAACAAATAATTAACGGCGACCTCAGCCAAATCCATCCCCTCACCCGCGTTACTGGTTACGAAAGCCATACTATCAGAAATACTCACGCTTACTATCTCCTAATTAACATTGCTCAGAAATACCCACAATCTAAATTTATCAAGGGATGCCACGAGTACGGAGATTTAATAGGTGCATCTTACTTTGATCACGCTGAACGTCCTAAAGCCATCCGAGAGCGCAACGCCAAGAAAACAGCCGCCCAACATAGTCAAGATTGGCAACAGTGGCTCAGTAAATATCCCAATCATCCAGGTGCTGATGATGCCACCTATCATTTAGCTCGAAGTTTGCAGAATACCAATGATGTCATGGGAGCAATGCGGTTGTGGAATAAATTGATGACTCAATCTGTGGGTGATGGAGATGCAATATATCTAGCTTATCCCTATGTGCGATCGCTACTTGATGTCGGCTTAACAAATGAGCAACTGGAAACCCTAATAACGGAACCAGCAATCAAACCTATGGTTCCTTTATTGCAGTATGCTCTATCTGTGCGGTATGCCAGAGGTCAAAATTATGCCAAAGCCTTAGAAACTTCGGCAAAATTAGACTTGACAAAAATGTCTAATAATGTTTTAGGTAGTTATTATAACTACAATCCTTACTGGTGGGCTGGTAAATCGAACTCTCCAGTGATTGAAGTTCAAAAGCAAATGCAAACCATGCTGACAGAACAGCGGCAACGCTGGCAAAATCTGCTAAAACTGCAACAGGAAAACACCCCCGATTCCCAATACCGTTTAGCTTCAAATTGGGCAGGTGCAGGTGGTTGGAAAAACGGCTACATGGCAATTTGGGATGGTTTTCGAGCTTGGCATGTTCCTTTTGAAGATTGTGGAACTTGGTGGGTTTGTAACATGAAAATAAGGGATTCTAAGTTAGTGCGATCGCTCTATCAAGATTCTAGCCAAAATGCCGTAGGCATATCTCAATATCAAAAATTGCTAGCGAATCCCCGCATTACACCACAGTTGAAGGAAAAAACCCTGTATATGGTGGCATCCACATTGCTATGGCAATGGGAAAATCATCCCAAGGGTGAAACTCTCCGCATCCATCCCCCTGCTGGTGTTCCAGGGAAACCGCAAAATTTCTTCTTTGATGTTGATTACTCCTATACTGGAGATCTTCAAGATCCTTACAAGCAGATACAGCAAAATTATCAAAGCCGTGTAGATCAAATCATCAGCGAATTAAAAATCAGATTTCCTCAGAGCAAATATATAGATGATTTGTTATTTTCTAGCTATTACCTGAGCGGGAAACCAGAACATTTACAACAAATTGTACAGTTCTATCCCACAAGCGATCGCGTTGGTGAAGCAAAGTTTCTTTTGGAAAACCGCTCAAAATAAATAATCTGCCCTAGATCCCCGACTTATGCGAGAAGTAGGGGATCTGGACATCCGTGAATCTTATGTTTGACAGTCTTGACTCAATCAAATCTATGATTCTATGCACTAAACAGGCTTTTAAATACCAGGTTTTATTTGCAGATTAACTTACTGATAATAAGGCAACTAGCTCTTGCTTTTTTTTCTTGCTATATCCAGGTATTTTTTTATCTTTTGCCATATTTTTAAGTTGTGTAGTTGTCAAATTATTTAATCCCTGATTAGCATCTGTTGTCACTTTCTTTGTAATAACTTCTGAGCTAGGTTCAGGAGTTAGGTAAAAAACCTCTTTAAGTGCATCCAATTTCTTCCCCTTAGTGATGCCACATTTCAAGTTTGTAATCGGCTCTAAGTTTTCCCAGCTTTGACGTGGAGCCTCATCAATACGATTAGTGGCAATCGCCAATTTTATTCCTTTTAACTCAGTATTAGGTTTTTCAATCAAATATTCTAAGGCTGATTGAATTTCATCTCTGGTTGCAGTTGATAAATTAACTTTAGGTATTAACTCACCAGTCAAAATGCTGGTTAATTCAGATGTTTTATCACTAGAATCTGTAACAATGCACCATACTCTTTCTAAGTTTACTTCCTCAGCGATCGCATAAACAAAAGAGTTACCAATAACTTGATATTCATCTTCGGCAATTTCTTTCACAATCACTGGAACCCAATTACGTCCACCTGATTCAATTAATGCTTTTGCTGCTGCTTTAATTTGAAAATCTGGTACATTTGTGGCTTTCCCTGGTTTAATTTCAGTTCTGTAAAGACACATCAAATTTCCGACATTACTTAAACTCATATTTTTAAATATCCTATTGTAAAAAGTATTCTTTCGCTAATGCTACATAATGCTCGCAGGCTGTCTTATTTTTATAAGCAGCAGGTACACGAGTAAAAGCCGCAGATGCGATATCAGCGTAACTGGGTATACCAAAAATGTGTTGATCTATCTTGGTTGAAGTCGATCTCGGATAAAAATATGGTGTTAAATTAATCGGATTAGATTTATCCTTACCAGATTTGACTATAATTTCGTTTATTGCCTGTTCTGCACGAATTTTTGCAGCATCTGTAATCGACTCACCATTAAAAAAGATAGGTAGGGCAATCGGACCACCATCTTTCCTTTGACTCTGAATTTCCGGAACGAAATTTTTAATTACAGACACCGCATTTTCTAAAGAAAAAATACTATTATGCTTGGTGGGAATCAAAACCACATCTGCTGCACAAATCGCACTCCGGCTAAAAAATCGCCAGTTTGGTGGAGAATCAATTAATATATAATCATACTTCGATTTAAATGCCTCTAATGCTTGTCGTAATCTGACAGGGCTGATCATTCGACGCAATTCATGTTCTTCTGAATATTTAAGTTTTTCATCACTAGTAATGATGTCAAACTGCCATACAACACCTGACTTTGGTGAAAATTTACATTGCTCGATTAATTCATTAGATGGTGTATTATTCTTATTAACCAACCATGAATATATAGTATCTCCTTTGGGCTTGAGACCTAGTGAATTTGTTAAGTCTTGTTGGTTAGGATCAAAGTCTATAATCAGCGTTCGCTTTCCTAAACGTGCCAATGTTGCGGCTAAATTAACTGTGGTTGTAGTCTTACCTACGCCACCTTTGTTGTTATAAACTGCTACAGTCAAAGCTCTTTGTGACTCATCTATTTTCTGTTTAATTGCTGAAACAATCTTATCTACGTTATCTGGAGTAACTTCCAAGCATGTGGATGCAGGATGAATCACCTTGCCGTGTTTTCTAAAAAGCTGAATATGATTACCATTGGTAATAATTCCCCATTGAGCAGATTTAGATTTTGGGGCGAGTAAATAGCGTTTAATTTGATGAACTGCTGCCTTATATTGTGCTGAATTTGGACTGAGGTTAATATTTCTTCCTTTTGCCTCTAGTAACAAGTAGGGATTTAATTGAGTGTTTACAAAAATGTCGTTGTCAACATTTTTGCGAACAGCATAATCAACAGAATCACTGCTATTCCCAGTAGCAAACTGTGGAACAGTTTCCATTGAGCTAAAACCTAGTGCTTCTAGTAATTGTGGAATAATAAATACGCTACAAACGATTGGCTCTGGTGCTGCATTTGGAAGATTAATAAGTGCTTGTTTAAGCTTGGTAGAGTCCATAAAATTGAATATTTATAGGCAAACTCAGGTCGCCTTTAGGAGGAATATATACTTAGTGTATTAAGTAACCTAGTATTTGCCATCCCTAGAAATAACGATATAGAAAAGTAGCAAGCTGTGGAGAGGGCTTCTTTTGATGTGTGGAAATCACGTATCTTTAACTGAACCTTATTGGTATTTTGACTAGCATATTACATCTTTCCCAGGCGATGAAAAATAGCTTGGGGAAGACATAAAGCTCAAAACACAATAATAATCACCCACATACTAGCAGCCAACCCAGTAGCCGCAAGGTGTTGCCAAAGCAGTGTTTTTAAAGGTTGGCGTGCGATTTTTTGCGTTAACACTATTGTTAACAGCAGGGAAAATATGAGGGTACTGCCTTGCAAAAAGTCAATGACTGCGGGGTGTGCTATTAATACGGGTAACTGCTCGCCGCTCAAACCAAAGGTAGCAAATGTCACAGGTAAAATTCGTCCACCTTCTTCTAAGCCGAAGCGCAAATAATGGGCAAAGTTACCTCCTAATACTAATGGAAGGTAGCCGTAAGCAAGCTCAATAAATTTTTTGGGCTTACGTCCAGAATTAGATAGTTTGATGCAGCTATAGGCAACTAAGCAAACTGTAACTGGAACAATCAGAACTACCAGAGACAATCCTAAGTGCTGCCAAAAAATATTTAAATCTAAGTTTAGCCCTAACCAAGTTTGCAATTCTGGCAATCGATGCAGGTATACACCACCCAATAGCAAAAATAACAATGCGACTTCATAGCTGTGGGCTACATGAGTTGTCCACAGTTCAATTCCTGGGGGACGTAAGTTAAATTCAACTGAACGATGGGGACAGGCTTTGAGGCAAGTCATGCACAACACGCAATCTCTGTTATCTTCCAACTGGGCGGGGTGTGAGTACAAAGGACAACCGTTAGTTTCCATCCCTTCGCCTTTTTGTGGTCCACCTTTGTAGCATTGATAAGTGGTGCAAGTGGCGGAACAGATGCCTTGCTGGGCGCGGAGTTCTGTCATGGAAAGTTTGGCAAATAAACCATTCATTCCCCCGATTGGGCAAAGATAGCGGCACCAAAATCGCCGCTCAAAAATGGCGGAAAATATCATTGCCCCGGCGGTAATTAATAGCAGCAAGCAAGCTGAGAGATAAGCGGTATTTTCTAAGTCCCAGAGTTCTTCCCATAAGAAAATGAGGGTAAATAGCCCAAATAAAAACCAGCCGCCCCATTTTTCGGCTTTCTCTCGTTGCCAGCGCTGGAGTTGTCTTGGAAACAACCATAGAGATAATTGCTGCGTAATTTCACCGTAAATCATAAAAGGGCAGATAGAACACCAGATCCGCCCAAGAAAGGGGAATAGAAATAGGAAAAAGGGCCACCACCAAGCCCAAAATAGGTTTAAAGCGAAATTGCGATCGCGTGTTTGAGGACCTATAAATAATACACCCACCATAAAGGCAAAGGCGGCAAAGGTAAAACCATAATTAATGCGATCAGTCCACCAGTCACTACGCAAAAACCGCCGCAACGCTGGATAAGCATTTAATAAATTGACGCGAAATTGCTTTTTCTGTGGTTCTGTTGACCAAAATATCTCTTCTGTAAGTTCTTTCCTTTCTCCTGCTTGAACAATCGCTCGTTCTACCAAATTTTTCAATTCTTTGAGATTACCGGGAAAATCATACGACTGCAAGCGGCGCAAGGCTTCGGGGGTAATACGCTGTTTCTCCAGACCCCTAGCACGGCTGTAAAGACTGGAATAATATTGCACCTGGGCTTTGATATCAGTTTTACGTACCCGTAACGGTGGTACTTTAATTACATGACCTACACACCGTTCAATCTGAGAATCAGCTTTTTCGGAAACAATCAGAATTCTCGCTTGACTGGTGCGAGGTTCAGCTTTTGCTTCTCCAGTGCGACTAACGGGAGTATATGTATTTGTTTGCAGTAGCTGGGTGATTTCTGGTAATAATTCTTTTGGTAATTCTTGGATATTATTCAGGATTAAACTACCTTCCCCCAACCATTCCAACAGTCCTGCTTTTCCCCCAGCGCGACCAAATAAATCTGCGCCACTAGTTTGGAGAATGCTACAATTGACTTTAATAATTGGTTCTCGCCGTTTAAGGGAACTAAAGTGAATTAGAGTAGCAATATTATCTTTTTCTAAACCTGGTTCACCAAAGATTTCGACAGATTTCCTATCACTGGCAGCTTCCCGAATTTGCTCACGTAGACGTACCGCGTATCTACTTGTACCAACAATTCCCCGCTGGGCTTTAGTTACTAAATATGGACGCAAACCTACAGCCCTTTCTTGTTCGTAGGTTAAAGCAGATGTCACCTCTGCTAATTCCTGCACCAATAGCCGCGAAAAAGCCTGATTAATTTCTGGGTATTGAGTCACTAGGGTGTGAAATTTGTCAGCGGATATAACCCATAAGCGACATTCGGAGAGGGTAGTAATTGCGAAGGGCGTTAACTCATCTAAAAGTAACTCTTTGAGGTGAATCACTTCACCAGTTAGGAATCCACGAGGTAAAGCTGAGTTTGTTTGACTTGTTTCGCTTTCTAATTGACCATGTTGGACAATATAAAGCGCTGGCACAGGAGTACCCTCACTAACTAAAGTCGTGTTCGCTGGCACAACTTCTAATTCCATCACTTGCGCGATCGCTTCCAACACAGAAGGTGAGAGAATTTCTAAAGCTGTGCGTTCTTGTAGCCAAATCAATCTATCTGAAGATGTCATCATTTGGTTTTCCATGCAGCCCGGTTACGGTATAACAGAAATTATCCCTGATAATGGTTACGTGATGAGTTGGTCAGATGTCCCTAATCTCTCGGTTCCTTTGGCAATGTTAGGTTTAATTGTAGTCGCAGCGGTGTTTTTCAGTCGTAGTCGTTAAGTGTCGCTATGGCAGATGATCTGCTAGAACCCCTAATTCTTCAAGAAGTCGGGGATCTCCTACGTTTACGCAGCCGCATTTAAGGTGAACACTGTGATTTCTGGACGACTATTAAACCGTAAATGCAATCCAGTCATACCAATACCACGATTGGTATATAATTTCATTTCACCAAATTGATAAAGCCCTTCATAGTATTTCTCCCCTAGAGGTGGTAAAACTAAAGGACGAAAAAAGGGTAAACGCATTTGTCCAGCGTGGGAATGTCCAGAAAATTGTAAATCAAAACGTTTAGTTGCGGCACTAGTATCAGCAAAATCGGGTTCATGCGCCAGGAGGATGGTTGCACCTTGTGGAGGCAGTTTTTCCAAAACCACATCTAAACGGCTTTTCCCCACCCAAACATCATCAACTCCAGCAATATTTAGCTTTGAGTTACCGCGTTCAATAGTGTAGATATCATTTTGCAGTAGAGAAATATTAGCTTGTTTGAGTGCAAATGCGATCGCATTCGCATCTGCCCAGTAGTCATGGTTGCCTAAAACTGCTACAGTTTGATCTCTGGGATGAAGTTGAGCGATAGAATTTTGGAGATTGGGAATAAATCGTTGAGCATGTCGAGTCACAAAATCGCCTGTAATAGCGATCAAGTCTGGTTGTTGTTGATTTACGAGTTGAAAGAGATGATCTAGCCGCTTTGGTGTCATTGTCCTGTCTGTATGGATATCGCTAATTTGCACTACTCGATAACCATTAAATTCTGGGGCAAGATGAGGTAATGTAATTTGTACTTGCCGAATTTCGATCCAGTTTGGTTCAATAAAATAGGCGTATATAAATAGGCTGATTCCCAACAACAGTGAAAAGACTTGTACCCTGGGAAAAGTCGCCTTGATAAGTTGTTTTTTTCGGGCTTGCTTTTTTCGGAAATATTTTTTCACCATTTGCCTATTTTTTTGCAAAACTAATCAAATTTACCTGCGATAACTTAGCTGCACCCCGTTTCTACCGAATTTTTTTAAAGTTGACCTTTGCCAATTGTCGTTAAAATCAGGTCTTGAAACCTGAATCTATCTGTTATGAAGTTACCTATTGTTGCTATTATTGGTCGCCCCAATGTGGGCAAATCCACATTTATGAATCGCCTTTCGGGCGAACAGACTGCCATTGTACATGATGAGCCGGGAATCACACGCGATCGCACTTACATGCCATCCTTTTGGCGAGATCGGGAATTTTTGGTGGTGGATACTGGTGGTTTGGTTTTTAATGATGATACTGAGTTTTTACCCCTAATTCGTCAACAAGCAATGCTTGCCTTAGCTGAAGCCAGTGCGGCGATTTTTGTTGTGAATGGACAAACTGGACTCTGTGCGGCTGATGAGGAAATTACTGAATGGCTACGTCAGCAACCTGTCCCGGTGCTACTAGCTGTGAATAAGTGTGAATCTCCAGATCAAGGTTTGATTCAAGCTGCTGAATTTTGGAGTTTGGGATTAGGTGAACCTTTCCCAATTTCTGCCATCCACGGCAGTGGTACAGGTGAGTTAATGGATAAGTTAATTACCTATCTCCCTGATACCAGTAATATTGAGGAAGTGGATGAAATTAAAGTTGCCATCATTGGACGACCAAATGTCGGTAAATCAAGCTTGCTAAATGCATTTGTGGGCGAAGAACGGGCAATAGTTAGTCCCATTTCTGGAACCACTCGTGATGCAATTGATACAATTGTTGAGCATGATGGACAAACCTACCGAATCATTGACACTGCGGGAATTCGGAAAAAGAAAAATGTCGAATATGGTGCCGAATTCTTCAGCATCAACCGCGCATTTAAAGCGATTCGGCGGTCAGATGTGGTATTGATGGTGATTGATGCTATTGATGGTGTCACCGACCAAGATCAAAAATTGGCAGGCAGAATCATTGAAGATGGTCGCGCCTGTGTAATTGTGGTAAACAAGTGGGATGCTGTGGAAAAGGATTCCTACACAATTTACGATCACCAAAAGCAGGTTGAACAGCGGTTAAATTTCACCGAGTGGGCAGATATGATTTTTGTCAGTGCTCAAAGTGGACAACGGGTAGACAAAATTCTCGATTTGGTGAAACCAGCAGCAGAATCGCACAAGCGTCGTGTAAGCACATCGGTAGTCAATGAAGTATTGGAAGAAGCTGTGCGCTGGCACTCACCACCAGTCAGTCGTAGTGGAAAACAGGGTAAAATTTACTATGGTACCCAAGTCAGTTCTGGTCCACCTGCGATCGCGCTATTCGTCAATGATGCTACACGCTTTAATGATAACTACAAACGTTACATTGAACGCCAGTTCCGCGAGCAATTAGGATTTAAAGGGACTCCCATCCGTCTATTTTGGCGCAGTAAGAAGGTTCGAGATATGGAAAGTGTAGGTCCAGGTTCAAATCGCGCGACTCGCGTTTAATCTAGTTATGAGTTATGAATTATGAAGATTCTTAACTCTAACTTCTCACCCTATATTTCCCAATGGACTTACTTCGTTCTTTACCAATTGGACTTTACCTCGAACAACCACAAACCTGGATGCATAAACTTGATCCTAGGGTCAAGTTTATCTGGTTGATGAGCTTTTTAACTACCTATTTGTTTGCTAATAATCTTTGGCGAATTTTACTGGTGGGGTTACTAATTGCTATGACTCTCATCGCTAGAATACCTCGCCGAGTTTGGCAACAACAGATGGGGTGGTTATTAATGCTATGTTTTTTTGTGTTGGTGATTGGGGCAGTGACTCCCGATGGATTGGGAATTAGCTATCAACCCCGTTTACCTAGTGCAGGAGTTGTCAAAGTTAATCCCCAAACAACACCACAAGCGACAGCAGCGCCCAAACTTGAAAATTCCACTAAAAGCTCTAAAGATTATAAATATACATTATTTGAGGCGGGTCCAGTTAGGGTGACTCGCCGTTCTTTAAATTTATCGATTCGCCTCAGTACAATTTTATTTACGGTTATATATAGTACTAATTTGTACTTGTTAACGACCGCACCAGAGGAAATCACTTCGGCAATGGAAAACCTGATGCAGCCGTTGAAAAGGTTCAAAGTACCCGTGACAGAGATTACTTTGACTCTAACTTTGTCGTTGCGATTTATACCCTTAGTCTTAGAAGAAATTCAAAACCTCATTCGTTCAGTTATGACAAGGGCAATTAACTGGAAAAAATTAGGTTTAAAAGGTGGGGCAAAAGTTTGGCTATTAGTAGCCGAAAGACTACTACAGAACCTATTATTAAGAGCAGATCAAATGGCAAACGCGATGACAGTTAGGGGGTTTACCAGTCCTAACGAACACCGCGTAGAGTGGTACGAATTAAAAATGCGATCGCGTGATTGGTGGGCGATACTAATTTTGGTAGCTTTTTGGGGAGTAAGATTCGTAATTGGTAATGAAGCTTAAGTTAACTGTTAGCTGAGGGTGTCTCTTCTCCCCATGCCTCCCCTGCCTCCCCTGCCTCCCCTGCCCCCTGCCCCTCTGCCTCCTAGGGATGAATCAAACCATCCGGCATAATTGCCCCCTCCAAATCCACACTTTCTAAATTTGCCCCGATTAAGTTAGCATTACTCAAATCAGCACCTTTAAGGGATGCACCGCGTAAATCAGCACCAGCTAGGTTAGTACCAGTTAAATTAGCGTTTTCCAAATCAATGCTGCGTAAATCAGCAGCTTGCAAATCCAAGTAGCGCAAGTCACATCCCACACAGCTTGTTCCTAGTTCTGGACGGGGAATTCTCCGCTGATGACGATAATGGTGGTGTTTGTAAGGAGTAATTTCATATTGTAGGGGAAGAGGGCGAGGTTCGGATTCCCGAAAAAGTCCCAAGGATGTCATCGCACCTGCAAAAATAAAGCTGAGTGTGACTATTTGGGGAATTCTTCGACTTAATTTGACTTTGGGGGTGCTAACTACTTGAAGTTGTCGCAGTTCATTTAAAGCTGTAACTGCATCAGGATAACGTTGTGTAGAATTGGGTGCGGTGATTTTTTCTAGCCAATTTTGCCAGCGAGGGGCAATATTTGGTAGTAGTTGTTTGATGTTGAAGCGAAAGGATTCATCTACTAAGTTACCAATTTGAGCAGATGGGGTTTTGGTTAGTAAGCAAATTAGGGTTGCACCTAAGCTATAAAGATCGGCTGATTTGCTTAAGGAGCGTCCAAATATCTGTTCTGGTGGCATGAATCCCAGTGTACCTTTAACTGTGGTACTGGCGCTCATTTGCTCTTCATCGCTGCGTGCTAAACCAAAATCTACCAGGTAAATCTGGGATTGGGCATCCATGAGGATGTTTTCGGGTTTGATGTCTCGGTGAATGATTGCAGGTTGTTGTTGCTGAAGGTAGATGAGGATTTCTAGAACTCCGATGGCGATTTTTTCGATGTCTAGGGGGGTGAATTGCCGTGGTGTTGCTAGCGATGGTGCTTCTTTGTATTCTTGGACTAGGCAAAATCCGGATGGGGTTTCAAAACAGTCGAGACATTTGGGGATTTGGGGATGGTTGAGTTGTCGTAAAAGTTCAATTTCTCGCTCAAATGCGGCAAATCCTGACCATGTAGCGCCAATTTGAGCAAATTGAAATTGTTTGATGACGACTTTTTCTTGAGTTTCGAGGATGTTGGCTTTGTAGGTGATTCTTCCTCCGCTGAGGTTGTGTCCGAGGAGGGTTTCGATGCTGTAGCCTTCGTTGCTAAAGTCGGGGAATTGGGGTTTGTTGGTGAGCATTTTTTTAAGAGTTTTAACGCAGAGAAACGCAGAGGGAAGCGCAGAGTTCCGCAGAGAGGAAGAGAAGAGAGAGGAAATTTTAGACTCTTTTCTGTAGGGTTTTTGTTTTTTCTACTAAGCGAATAAATTCTGCACGATATCCGTCTAGGTCGCTTCCTACCGATTGACGTGCTAGTTTGAGAATGGTGTCTAAGTTTGTGTTGCCTTTGCTGGGGGAGTTTCGTAGTACCATGGCATATTGGGTTACTGATGCGGCAAATTTGAGGTTGTTTGAGGCGTTTTCTAACTGTAAACCTTGATCAGCGATCGCATAACTCAATAATTGGGATTTTTCAGTTTGGGGTGGTTTGTATCGCAGTTTCACTTGCATAATTTCGTTGCTCTTGACTGCGTTTTGAGTGATTTGCTGGTTTTGGTATTTTAAAGGGTCGATGTTTCCTTGGACTGCATTGCTGTTTATACCTGCGGGGACTATTTCGTATAATGCTGTAACTGTATGTCCTGCACCTAGTTCTCCTGCATCTTTTTTATCGTTGTTAAAGTCTTGGCTTTGTAGGGTGCGGTTTTCGTAGCCTATTAAACGGTATGCTTGGATTTTAGCTGGGTTAAATTCAACTTGGATTTTTACGTCTTTGGCAACTGTGAGTAAGGTTGCACCAAGTTCTTTAACTAATACTTTTTTGGCTTCTAGAAGGCTATCTATGTATGCATAGTTACCGTTGCCCTTGTCTGCAAGTTGTTCCATTTTGCTATCTTGCAGGTTGCCGGAACCAAAGCCAAGAACTGATAAATATATGTTGCTTTGTCGCTGTTTTTCAATGAGTTTGACTAATTCATCATCGCTGGAAATACCGACGTTAAAGTCTCCATCGGTGGCTAAGATAACTCGGTTATTACCGGATTTTATTAAGTTGTCGGTAGCAATTTTATAGGCTAGCTTTATTCCTTCTCCCCCAGCGGTTGAACCTCCGGCTTCTAGTTTGTCCAGTGCTGCCAAGATTTTCGCTTTTGCGGAGCCTGGTGTTGCTGGTAATACTAAGCCTGCGGAACCTGCATAGGCAACTATTGATACTTTGTCGGTTGGTCGCAGTTCATTCACCATCAACCGTAAAGCTGCTTTTAATAAGGGTAATTTATCTGCATCATTCATCGAACCCGATGTATCCAGTAAAAAGACAAGATTATTTGGTGCTAATTTCTCGATTCCGGGATTCTGGGATTTCATACCAATTTGTACTAACCGGTGTTGAGGATTCCAGGGAGTTGTGGCAACTTCCGTTGTGACTGCAAATGGTTGTTTACCCGCAGGTTGAGCATAATCATATTTAAAATAATTAATCATCTCCTCTACCCGCACTGCTTCTGGTGGTGGTAGTTGTCCATCGTTAATAAAGCGGCGAATATTGCTATAGGAAGCAGTGTCAACGTCTATGGAAAATGTTGAAAGTGGGTTGGAACTAACTTTTTGAAACTCATTTTCTGGCAGACTGCGATATTTTTCCCCGTTTGGTGCTTCTTGGGAGGAATCTAAACCCTGCTCTTTTGGCTTAGAGGAACTCAATGGCGGTTCCTGCTGGGTTTTGGCAACATTCCCACCTTGATTGGCACTCCCTGCTGGATTACTGTTGACGGCAGATTGGGGAACACTTGAACTTGTTTTTTTATTGGATGCTTCACAACCAATAATATTTATTACTAAAAAAGCAATTCCGCAATAAGTTAGTATGTGGCGCATATTTTATGGAACTAAGTGATAAAGCCAGGAATTTGAGTTCAGGTTGATAAATTTTGGCTTCTATCTCCCCTGATTCAAAAAAGACTTAATCTAATTTGTACTACTGTTCGCCATAGATCTAATGCTTGGTTACAGAAAATGCAACGCCGAAAATCATACCCCTATTTAGACTTTTCTATTACATAAGTCCTAAATGGTAGTGTGACTACACAAGTTGTCCCAATTCCAACTTCACTAGTGATACTGATATTACCTTGGTGCAAGTCTACACACTTTTTGACTACGACTAATCCCAACCCTGTACCAGGAATACTGCGAACATTTTTACCACGATGAAACGGCTCAAAAAGCTGTTTTTGATCTGTTAATGGAATGCCAATACCCTGATCGTGGACTTGGAGAATAAATGTGTCTAATTTAAACTCCAAAGCAAGGTGAACATTTCCCACTTGAGGAGAATATTTAATCGCATTCAACAGCAAATTAGAAAGAATCGAACGCAATAATCTTTCATCCACGCAAGCGGAAACGGCTTTTCCCTGGCAAGAAAATGTTAATGTGTGTTCTTCTCCTATACTCAGGCGCATTTCTTCCAAAAAAGAACTACAAAATGCTTGTAAATCTAATGGCTTGGGATTAAATTCTAGTTTTCCAGTTTCGGCTCGATTAATGGTCAAAATATCATCCAACATCTGCACCATATTTTTCACAGATATTTGAATCCGCTGTAAGTTTCGCAGTCTTTTCGAGGAGTTGTCCCACTCATCCTGACAGTTTTCTAATAATTGGGCAGCTGCTAAAGCTGTACTTAAAGGAGTGCGAAATTCGTGAGATGCCATTGAGAAAAAGCGTGTTTTCAAGATACTTAGTTCTCTTTCTCGCTCTAATGTTAATCTAATTTCATCTAACCGCTTGCGTTCTGTAATGTCACGACAATTAACCATAATTCTGGTATCTGCTGCATTATCCACAAACCTTTGACTAATAGCTTCTAACGTCCGCCACGAACCATCTTTGTGCTGACAACGAAACTCGATAGGGGCAGCTACTTTTGGATTTTGGATGGTGGAAATTAAGCTATGGTAAGTATTAGGAGAATCATCTTGGTGAATGTAATTCAATAAATTTTTGCCAATTAACTCTGCTGCTAGATAACCCAAAACTTTTTCTACTGAAGGACTTACATAGCTAATAATTCCATCTATATCAATAATTTTGACTATATCTAATGTATTTTCAATCAATGATCGAAAGCGTTCTTCACTCTGCTTTAAAGCTTGTTCAGCTTGTTTGCGCCCGGTAATATCCCGCTGAATTGATATCCAGTGGGTATAGTAGCCTGTTTTATCTGCTACAGGAACAATGCTCAATTCATTCCAGAATTCTGAGCCATCTTTGCGGTAATTGATGACTTCAACGGTGACTGATTCCCAACTCAAAAGGGCAGCGCAAACTTTATCTAGTTCGATGCGACTTGTTTTGGAACCTTGAAGAATTCGGGGTGTTTTGCCCAAAACCTCTTCCAAGCTATAGCCTGTGGTACGAGTAAATGCTTCATTTACGTAGATAATACGCGGTCCAGGTTGATTAATGGGTTCTGCTTCAGTAATAACTACCGCATCATTAGTATTAACAACAACAGATTGTAGCAGCCGTACTTGTTCTTCTCGTTGCTTTTGTTCTGTGATGTCAGCAATTACCGCCACTATGCCATTAATAGTATTGTCGCTATCATACAAAGGAGCCGCAGAGAAAATAATATCTATTGGAGTACCATCTTTTTTTAGAGGTCGTAATTCAAGCCTGGTATAGGTTGTTCCTTCAAATATACTTTCTCGGAGGGTATTGTATTCTGAGGTTTTGTCATCTAAAAAAATTGGGCTAGGACGATCAATTACCTCTGCTTCTGTCCAACCAAACATGCGTTGTGCAGCAGGGTTCCAAATTTGGACATTGCCGACTAAATCAATTGTGAAGATAGCACGAGGAGAGGCATTTATTAAAGCTTGTAGCGCTGCTTGTGTGCGTTGACGTTCGGCAATTTCTGCCCGCAGGGAAATATTAGCTTTGGTTAACTCTGAAGTTCGTTGTTGGACGCGAAGTTCTAGGGAAGCGTTAAGTGTTTGTAGTTGTTTGTAAAGTTCTGATTGTTGGATGGCAATAGCTACCTGGGTTGCAAGTTGCTTCATCAATTCAACTTCCCAGCACTCCCATTTGCGAATGCGATCGCACTGATGGGCAATCAGCAATCCCCAGAGATAAGGGGTAGAAGTTGCTCGATCTGCTTCCCGATTTTCTTGTAATATTGGTACTACTAACTTCGCCTTGACACCAAACTGTTTCACGAAGTCCTTCAGACATGGCTCTACATCTTCTTGCTCAACGTTGGTGATTGTACGAGTTTTCCCTAGTGAATATGCATCATGATATTCTTTAGGAAATACCTCTTCCGGAAAAGTTTCGCCTAAAATTTTTATATAATTAGGCAATGCTGCTTCAGTAATTGCACTACCTGTACCGTCCTTCCAAAGGCGATAAATTAGCACCCTATCTGCTTGGAGAAACTGCTGGACTTCCGCAACGGTAGTAGCTAGAACCTCATCTAAATCTAAAGACTCACGGATATGTTGAGCAATCTGGTTTACCAGTCGTTCCCGCTCAGTTTGTTGACGTAGCACAACTTCTACCCGTCTTCGTCTAGTTACTTCCTGGTTGAGAAAATAGTAAAGTCCTCCCAGGATAACAATACCAAAGCCAACGGCGATAGGTGTAACGCTAAGAATGCTAAAGTTAGGCATGAGCGGAGAATGAGAGAATGAGTCTAGAAAATAGATTGTCAATCATAAACAATTGACTTGAATTTAAAATATTTTTGTCTGCTGTAGAGACGTAGCACTGCTACGTCTCTACAATGTTTTTGGTTCTATCTGAACTGTATTGGAATTTAATCTCAATCCTGATTACTGAAATAACGTATTTCTAAAATACATTTGACTCCAATAAATTTCAGTAAATAGACTTGGGTGAAATATTTAATTTCTAATATTTAATTATAACTAATTAGTAGTAATTTTTTTATCAACAACGTTGATCGAATCTAGTGTATAAAGCACCATATTTAAACCAGTATTGCTTTAAATTATGACAGGGCGTATGCAAACTAGCTTTGGCACGATAAAGAATAACCTGGCGATGATCGCCCATCCACATTTTATCAATAGGTTCAACGGAAATTAATGTTCCTCCAAGAGCTACTATAGATTGGCTAAATCTCTCAACACAGGAATAGTCTATGCTTTCAAATATGAAAAAGTTACCCGAACAGATTAAATGACGGCTTCGTATCCAACATTTGAGTTTTTTCTCTGCTTGTGGTGGCAACATTTTTTTCTATTTTTCGCTACAAATTAAAAATCAAATAATCGGCGAAAATTGATGCGGAAACACACATAGATCAAGATGATTCAGTTAGTCGCAAAAACCCTAAACTGGATAGGTTAGCAAACAAGCAAACTCACGAAGATGTTGGGTTACGCTCCACCCAACCTACAATTGCTACAATTACTGTAGGGATAAAGCGCATTGATTATTGGTGTCAACTTAAGCTAAAAACCTCTTGAAATCTCGTTTCCAGCCTCTGGCTAGAAATGCATTCTTTGGAGGCTCCTGCCTCCTTATGTGACCTACGGTGTACACACAAGTCGGTAAATCCCTCACTCCGTCTCTTGTTGAAAATCCCAGTCTCACGGCACAAGTCCATTGAAATGGACTAAAAACTAAAAATATTCAGTCATCTTGCAGATGATTTTAGTTATTAGACGGTGATTTTAACCGTTGGCGAGGGTGGGATTATAGAAAATCTAGGGAATTCAAGACTTGTGTGTACACCGTAGCCTTATGTAACTGGAGGCGGGAGCCTTCAAGACAGGCGCTCCCACGCAGAGCATAGGAGCGAGATTGGGCGAGGCTTTCACGTTAAGTTGAGACGTATGAGCACTGCTAAACTCCTACCAATCCATGTGTCGTATTATTTTTCCAAATTGGTATTTATCTGGGTATCACCACGCCTTAATTTTGACCAAATTGGTAACGTACTAGTATCCACCAAATTTTGGAAGGAAACCAAATGCGGGTAGTAGGTTAAAAGAGATAATCAAAAACACAACAGAAGCGAAGATCCATAGAATCAAGTCCAGATCAGGACGACGTAGGAATGTCTGTAAGTTGAAAGGCTCAACTTTCCTAGATGTCATCGTCAGATGTGGTAATTTATCCCGATAGTCTTTGCCGTAGCGAGCCATTCTTTCAAAAGGTAATTCGCCTTCAGAACGTCCTGCTAACATCCGTCGTCGTTGATAGGGGACAGTGTTATCACCGAAGTTACTCAAGTATTCTTCACTATTGAGTAAGTCATCAATAAATCCTTGCAGTCCTTTAGTCGCTAGTACAATTGACCAGGCGAGTTTTTCGCGTTCGTTGTATACTTCACGTCCTAGAATTCGCTGGATACAGATCTGTACAAAGCGATAATTATTATTACTGTCGTAGGTCAGTCGTCGAAATGAATCAGAAGTTACTAATCCCCGAATAAAGTCTTTGACTGTGATTTGACCGGATCGAATCTGAGATTCCAAAAATCTTTGACGATTGCTGGATAGCATTTGTTGTTCGTTAAATATCTGGCGGTAGGCTGCGAGGATAAGAATATCCATCTCCAGAGATGACAGTAGATTTTCGGTGTTATGTATTCTAGGTTGCTCATCTCCAGGAATTTCATATCCACGGACGCGATTATTTTGAGAGATGGGGGAGTAACTGAGTAAAGGAATCTTCATAGGTAATTCAAAATTATCAAAACGAAAGTTTCTGTTTTTTAGGAGCTTTGAGGCTTTTTTTGAGAGTGTTCTAAGAAAATGTTTGAAAAGCTCTGTTCTAGGTAGGAAGAAGTGTTAGATTCCACTAAATCCAGAGGAATAGAACGGGAGGAAAATTCACACTGCTTTTACCTGCCTTTAAACAAGGGAACTTTAAGAACTTTCCCTATTGAAGTTAGGTTCAGGTAATCTCGGTGATGCTCACAATTTTGCCGGAAGTACGATTTATTCGCTGGATTTGGGAAGTCATATTATCGCCTGCAACAGTGTAGGAAGTTGCGCTGCGACGGCGAGGACTATCAAATTTGGAACCTTGTACTACAATCTTGAACATTTTTTTGTTTGCCTCACCGGAACCTCCTAAATTCAAGGATGCGGGTGTGACGTTATTTGCACTATTAGTTGCTACTGCATAGACAAGCTGGGAAGCTTTGACTGCGCTGCTCACCTGTGATGGTCCTCTGTCAAGGGTAAACATCCGGTTATAACCGACTTGCTTTTGTCCGATTTGGGTGCTGTTACCGCGATAGTAGGGGACGATGTTTTCTCCAAAGGCTGTCTGATACTCGTCGCTGTCAAGATAAGAATCAATTTCAGCATCGTAGCCTTTTTCAATACAAAGGCGAATATGTTTGGATATTTCCTCTTGACTGAGGGGAGCACGTCCTAGTATATGCTTGAAGTTCAATTCGACAAAGCGGTAGGGAGCACATTTTTCAAAATAGCGGCTCCTGTAAAAGGCTGATTTTGCCACTGCTCTGACAAACTCCCGTACACTGAGAGTGCGATCGCTTAACTGAGATTCTGCACTAATTAGGCGTTCACTGTCCATGACGTGGGGATTGCCTAAAATCTGTTTGTAGACTGCACGAATAATCGACTGTACCTCATCTACGCTGTTATTTACGCACAATTCATATTTGTAGGTAGTTGCCATTTGAATCTCCGAAATTATTAATTTGTCAGAAACCTTTGTATCTAGCACTCTCTATCTTTATAAAAATGCCAATTTGTACTAGTAATCCCTTATTCGTCTAGTTAACAGAAGTAATGCTGGCAATCACGCCACCTTGTCGGTGAATTCTCTGATATTCTTGCGATAGTTTATCAAAGGGTACAAGATAAACTTGGTTACTACGTCGAAACTGAGAAACCCGGTTGAGTTTATTTGATCGATAACCAGTGACTTCTATTCGATATACCTTGCCATTTTCGCTTGCATCCACACCATGACGTGTTCTAGAAGTTACAGGTGGATTGCGGAATTTCGCACCACTGCTAGCTGGTGAAATTACAGGGGTGGGTGTACTTTGAATGACTAAACTGTTTAATTTGGGTTGCTTGCCTGCTAAATCACCCTTCAAGCTGCTACTGGAAGCTCCCCGTACCATTTGAAATATGTGGGTAAACTGCACCATGTTCTGACAGGCTTCAGTTTTGTAACCTCGGATATAAGGTACAAAGTCTTCGCCGAAATTACTTTGATATTCGTCACTGTCGATATAGGAATCAATTTCAGCGTCAAAACCTTTTTCGTCCAAGATCGTGCTGTGAACACGCATTTCTTCCAAATCGATGGGAGTACGACCAAGAAGATGTCTAAAATTTAACTCTATTGCTCGATAACGAGGGCAACTTGTGAAAAAGCGAGAACGGTATAAATCTGACTTAGCTACTCTGCGTACAAATTCACGAACGCTGATTTCTCCAAGCTTAAACTGTGATTCGATGACAGTCAGCCGTTCGCTTTCCATCACATAGGCATTACCTAATATTTGTCTGTACACAGCCTTGATCACAATTTCCAATTCTTCTGGCGAAGAACCAGATATACACTCAACTGGTGGAGTTTCGTCAAATAGGCTGACACCTAAACGTGAACTTGGTCCAAAAGCCATTTTAATGAAAGTCTCCTGTTTGAAGATAGAGTTTTTTACAGGGTCTTCAGGAGGTTATGAAAAATCCCCACAGAATAGACAATTACATGACAAAAGTAAGGAAATGGGTCAGGAGATTGTAAAGAAATCGGAAAGAATCAGCAAAATAAATAAATTGTTACTTTTTGCAATCTTTTCTCAAGGATAGTTGCCAGATTGTTTTAAAAATATTTTGATGGTGACAAAACTACACTTATGCGAATTCTCTTGATTGAAGATGATGTACGTCTTGCTGAAACTTTAGCAGAAGCCCTCACAGACCAACGTTATATTGTTGATGTGGTGATGGATGGTGAGGGAGGGTGGAATCAAGCTAAAATTCTGGATTATGATTTACTGCTGCTGGATGTAATGCTGCCAGAACTAGATGGAATAAGTCTTTGCCATCGTCTGCGATCGCATGGTTATACTATGCCTGTTCTGATGCTCACTGCCCGCGATACCGTCACTGATAAAATTACTGGACTTGATGCTGGTGCTGATGATTATGTCGTCAAACCAGTGGATTTACAAGAACTATTTGCTCGGATTCGAGCTTTATTACGTCGAGGTAATGTTTCATCACCACCAATCCTAGAATGGGAAAACCTGCGCCTCAACCCTAGCACCTATGAAGTAAGCTACGGACAAATTATGTTGCATCTGACTCCAAAAGAATACGGAATCTTGGAGTTGCTGCTACGCAATGGTCGTCGTGTCCTCAGTCGTAGCGTGATTATTGAACATGTTTGGTCACTAGAATCTCCTCCAGAAGAACATGCTGTGAAGGTTCATCTCAGAAGTCTACGTCAAAAATTGAAAGCAGCAGGAGCCTGTGAAGATTTGATTGAAACCGTTCACGGCATCGGTTATCGTCTCAAACAACTTGATTGATCATTCAAAACGCGTATTTTAAAGATATTGTTCTTTTGACTAGTTCGGGTTTTGTAGCATGGTGTTACAAGATAAGCTTAGATTACTATGAGAATAACGAATGACTTTGTTAACTCTAGAAAATTGTGATTAAAAACCATGTCCCGTTCCTCAGCACCAGCCGTGCTCTTAGTAGACGGCTACAATATCATTGGCGCTTGGTCGTGCCTAAAGAAAACCCGTGACCAATCTGGACTTGAAGCTGCACGTTACGAGTTAATCGAATCTCTGACCAGCTATAGTGCTTTCCATGGCTATGATACTCAAATCGTCTTTGATGCCCACTATCAAAATACTTGCAGCCATCGGGAAGTAATCACAGAACTTTTATCAGTTCATTACACAGATTTTGGTCAGACAGCAGATACATATATTGAAAAATCCTGCGCTGGACTGCGACAGCAATTAGCTCAATCATTAATTTCTCGGGTAATTGTCGCCACATCTGACCGGATAGAGCAATTAATGGTGGGTGGATATGGTGCAGAATGGTTATCTGCTCTGCAATTATGCCATGAGGTACAGTTGAGTGTTTGTCGGGCAAGAAAAAATTATCAATCCCGAAAACAACCAAAAGGTAGATTTTTAATGAATACCATAGATCCAAAAGCTCAACAAAAGTTGGCAGCGTTACGTATGGGGATGAGCCAATAAATAAAAACCCTCCAACTAAAACTGAGCAGACTCTCTGAAACCTTTAGAGAGTCGTGTCTTGGTGAATAAATTTTTGGCTTTCTAGTTTGGCTGAAAAAAATATGGAAAAATTTTCTAAAAAGACTTGCCATTTATTTTTTTTACCGCTAGTATGTTTAATGTAATTAGAGCATTCCTCAGTAGCTCAGTGGTAGAGCGATCGGCTGTTAACCGATTGGTCGCAGGTTCGAATCCCGCCTGGGGAGTTTAAAAAATATAAATACGGCTTTTGAATTTTTGTTGCGTTTGAGGTAGACAAGTGGAGAATACAGATTCAAGACTCCAAGCCTCATACTCAAAAAGGTTTTGGCTACTGGATCGTGAAATAACTTTCCTGAATCATGGATCATTTGGTGCTTGCCCTCGTCATGTTTTGGAGGTTCAAGCAAAAGTGCGATCGCAACTTGAAAATGAGCCTGTAAATTTCTTTAACCAGCAATGGGAACCCCTAATAGATGCTTCACGGGAAAAACTAGCAGCTTTTGTCGGCTCAGATGTTGAGGACTTGGTATTTGTCCCCAATGCAACCACAGGAGTTAATTCAGTACTACGTTCCCTTTCGTTTCAACCGGGTGATGAACTTTTAACAACAAATCATGAATACAACGCTTGTCGTAATGCTTTAGATTTTATTGCTAATCGTACAGGTGCAAAGGTTGTAGTAGCAGATATTCCTTTCCCCATCGAATCATCGCAGCAAATCACTACAGCAATACTAAGCAGAGTCTCCTCAAAAACACGTTTAGCCTTAATTGACCATATTACTAGTCAAACAGGACTAATTTTTCCAATTCAAGAAATAATTCAACAACTCCAAGCACGGGGAATAGATACGTTAATAGATGGTGCCCATGCACCGGGAATGCTACCCTTAGATTTACGGGCAATTGGCGCAACTTACTACGCTGGTAATTGCCACAAATGGCTATGTGCGCCAAAGGGAGCAGCTTTTTTGTACGTACAACGGCAAAAACAGCCAGAAATTCGTCCTCTGACAATCAGTCATGGAGCTAATTCACCATTAACCCACAAAAGCCGCTTTCAACTAGAATTTGATTGGACGGGAACCAGCGATCCTACACCTTACATTTGTGTGGGTGAGGTGATCCAATTTCTAGGTTTATTGTTACCCGGTGGCTGGGGTGAATTGATACAACGCAACCACGATTTGGTATTGGAAGGAAGACAAATAATTTGCGATGCGTTAAAAGTAAAAGCACCTTGTCCGGATGAGATGATCGGGTCAATGGCGGTTATCCCAATGCCGAAAGTTTTAGATAGTTATACTCACACTTCGTTGCACGATCAATTATTGGATCAGCACGGGATTCAAGTCCAGGTAGTACCTTGGGAAGGAATGCATCGATTATTATTGAGAATATCCGCACAGCTTTATAATTCTCTCGAAGATTACCAGTATTTAGCAGAAGTATTGACAAATTTAGAGTACTCCAACTAACAAATATCCAATTGCCATTGTGTAATTTACTTCCCGGTTAGCAGATTCATAGGGAGTATCCAGTTTTTACAAATAGCCCATTAGGCTAGAAGCCTGGGTAAGCGATACCCTTGTAGGGTATTTCTTCTAAAACGGGATACTATCGATTACTATAGGATGCCATTGGTGAATCATGGGTAACGTCCCTGAGTATCTCGAAGTTCACCCTCACCCTAGAAGGGCGCGGTAGCCGTATAAAGCCCACCTCCGTGGGCTAAAGCATTCAGGGAGATGGGCTTCATATCGATAACCCCCATGCCGTTGGGCTTTACGCTTGATAATGCGAAACAGACAAGCAAGCTACGGAATGACAGGTTTTGGATCATTTATTCGTTGGAATACTATAAAAGTATTTTTTTGTTTAAGAGCATTGGGTGACGGAGAACAGAAAATTTATTTCCACCTCTCCATACCCACATACCCTTTTTTGAGCCTTATGTTACATTTGACCGCTAAAGACAGGCTTCACTTTACGGTCAATCCATTCCCCCAAGTCTTCGGCAACAGTTAGGACAGATGGTTTACAACGCTTGACGTTAATTTTCAAGCCTTGTGCACCCTCTTGCTCAAGATCTTCGATGTAGCCTTTGATTGCGGCTTGGGCTTCGGTGGAATTAAGAAAAGGTCCAAAATAGTAGGTACAACGAGGAGTTTGTGTTACAACCTCTACCCACCAAGCTAAACCAAGATTCTGAAATACGTTGGTTACAACTTCTCTAAGGTTATTCCAAGTGCTTTTCATGGTTTTCAGCAATTTCTTTCTAAATTTTGTACAGCGTGTAAAGGAGTATTTGGAGATTTTAATTCGTTTAAACTTCTTTATACTCTTTTACCCTGGTTTTTACCACGATAATGTTGCCTACTTATCAAGATGGAGTGTATTTGCCCAACGTTGACGGAAAATTTCATACAATGCCATACCCGCTGCCACCGAAGCATTAAGGCTAGGAGTCTTTCCTGCTAAGGGAATCGATAGCAAAACGTCGCAGCAGTGCTGTGTCAACATGCTTAAACCTTCACCTTCAGAACCAATGACCAAAACAATTGGGGTTGCTTTTTGATGATGATCTTTACGACTAGTAAATTCTACAGTATTTAGTGGGACGCTACCATTTACAGCAGTTCCATAAATCCAGAATCCTGCGGCTTTGAGTTCTTCTAGGGTACGACTGAGGTTAACAACTCTCGAAACCAAAAAGTTTTCTAAAGCTCCTGCGGCAACTTTCATGACGGTGGAGGTGATACCCGCTGCTCGACGTTGGGGGATCACTAATCCTTGCGCTCCTAACGCTTCTGCTGTACGAATCATTGCTCCTAAGTTTTGAGGATCAACTATACCATCTGCAACTAAAATCACTGGTGAATCAGTGACGGCAAATGCTTTGCTCACCATTTCTTCTACATCAATGTAGGCATAGGGCGCAATTTGGGCTGCGATCCCCTGATGGTTGGCATAATTGGTGAGTTGGTCTAAACGTTTTGGATCAACTTCATCAACCACTGTGCCGTTTTCCTTGGCGCGGGTAATTAATGAATGATAACGGGAGTCGTAGCGTAGACGGGGTGTGATCCAAATTCGGTTAAGTTCTCTTTCGTTTTCGAGAGCGCTTAAGACAGGGTATTTTCCGTAGATTAGGTCGGTGTCTTGGGAAACTTCGGTAGAGATGGGGGGACGGGAAATTTTACGATATTTCCGTGAGGTATCAAAGCTACCATCTTCGCTATTTCTAGATGTGGTGGGTGTGGAGGATATGTGACGACGAGTATCTACTTTCCGAGATTCACCTTGGGAATATCGTACTGGTTTGACTTCACTACTGTCTTCATGTCTTCTTAGTGGTGCAGATACTGGGGCGGTTTGACGATGCGATCGCCCTTTCGGTGCATCCCCGTCCCATGAATAACTATCTTTACGTATGTCATCTCGTGAATAACGGTTTCTTGGTGCAACTTCATCCCGTGAGTAGCGACTTTTGGGTGCTTCATCTCGTGAGTAACGAACTGGTTTAACTTCGTTACCATCTTCTCTACTTCTAGATGGTGCGGAGAAGGAAGATATGGGGCGACGCTTGGGTTGGGGTTGCTCACCAAAGGCATCTTGGTTGTCTCTTTTGCTGGTACGGATGGGATGGGAAATTACGCGTTTACCTTTAATTGCCACAGGTTTTGGGCGGCGTGATTCACTGGAGGTTTTGATTTTTTTTATCTTAGCCATGACGTTATTTTGATTGGGCGGATGGATATGGCAGCACTCAGTTATATACCTCAATGTACATAGCCTTCCGGAGATCGGCTTGCCAAATTGAGACAAGAGTGCTTATTTTGATTCAAGATTTAATTTTTGCAACAGTTCTGTTAAGCGAGTTTCATCTGTAAGGAAGAGGT
Source organism: Calothrix sp. PCC 6303 (assembly GCF_000317435.1). Classification (NCBI taxonomy): domain Bacteria; kingdom Bacillati; phylum Cyanobacteriota; class Cyanophyceae; order Nostocales; family Calotrichaceae; genus Calothrix; species Calothrix sp. PCC 6303. Next base: position 1,800,463 of record NC_019751.1, on the reverse strand, counting down.
ATCCGATTAAGGCTTCAAAACTTGTTGCTTGCTGGTAAATTTGGGGATCGAGGCGTTTTGGTATTCCTGTCGCAGCATTGCGACCTCGACGGACAATTTCTAGCTCACCACTTAGCAGATGGGGAATTAGCGATCGCAAGTGAAGCGCTTGCGTTTCTGCTCGTACCTGCGCCACTACCAGATTGTGGTACTGATCGACACGGGACGGTGGTAATAGATAAAACGTTCTCACATACAATTCATAAACCGCATCTCCGAGGTAAGCTAGAGATTTAGGGGAAAGTTTTTTTAAATCAGCCTGACTAATTGATTGTACTAGTGAGGCTGTCACAGCCTTTACAGCTTGATTACAAGATGATTTCTGCTGACCAATTTCATCTTGTTTGGCTAATGATCCTTCCTCCTGTGATGTCACAAATTCATCTTTCCTTAACAGACTATATACGGGAAATTTATGCAGGGAAAACTATTTTAACCATATCTAGACCCACAAGTCTATAAAGTATCATTGCACTATTGACATCTTTCCTACTGAAATTCGGAAAGGCTGATAATCTCAAGAATTAATTCTTAAATTTCTGGCTGCAAATTGAAGTGCGGGGAAGCTGCTGAAAATCTCCACACTATGGGATTACAAATCTAATGTCGAACAAAAAGTGAGTCTTTCCGTTTATGCTTGATTCATAAGCATTGCAATGTACTGAAGCAATAGTGATAAATATTAACTATACTTTTATGATAATTTATTTGCAGTTTAGGTTTCCTTGATGTAGCTATAACTAAATCAAGTTACTTACTTGTTGGTGCTTTAATTTCAAGATTTAGAGCCTTGATCATCGCCAGTAGTTTCCTTTAGCAGTTCCTGTTTATACTTCAGGAGCTAAATCCAGCAGCAAAACCTCTTTAGTTTTTTAGCAATTCCACTATGATATCTCTATTTTGGTTTTCTTGCACTAGATAAATGAGATTTTTCACAAAATTAAGCTATCCGGTTAAAACATCGGATAGCAAAATTTTTTTTAATCCGGTCAAGCAATTAAAACGACTTGATGTTTTCTAGAGCGGCATCAACAGATGTTTGCAACATCAGAAATTTCTCCAAGCGGACAAGCTTGACCGTTTGAGTAACGCGAGCATTGGTAACAATTTGTAAGGTACCTTCAGCGCTTTGAGCTTGTTTTGCTAACTGTACAAGCGCTCCCAAGCCGGAACTGTCAACAAAGTCAATTTGAGACAGATCCAAAACAATATGCTTGGGACTTTCTTCAATTTTGCTGCTGAGAACCTTGCGAAATGTTGGCTCCGAAAAAGCATCTAACAAGCCTGTGAGACGGAATAGTTGGCAGTTATCACGAACTTCACGGGTGCCTCTCAGGCTGACGGTTAGATTAAGTGACTCAGCAATAACTCCCTCCTCATTTGGGCTAACGCTCCAGTATATGTGTTTTGTTTGTACGTTGTCTATAAGCTATGTGTAGAAGAAAAAAAGTGACTTCAAATTGATCAGAATCAAATTCAAAACTTGACTTGATTCTAATGTCCTTGAGCCTCTAATTTTGATCTCTAGCAAATAGCCTTTTTCTGTTTTACATCACGCTGGCGATTTTTGCTTGTTTTGCGGTTCGCATAACTTGAACAAACTGCTCAAATAAGTAATCAGCGTCATGGGGACCGGGACTAGCTTCAGGGTGATATTGAACAGAAAAAATTGGTAGATTCCGGTGACGCACCCCTGCAACGGTTTGATCGTTGAGGTTGAGATGGCTAATTTCAACGGTTGTGTTTGGTAAAGATTTGGGATCGAGGGCAAAACTATGATTTTGGCTGGTGATTTCCACCCGTGCTTGTAAATCAGACGGCAAACCTGCTGGTTGATTTAAACCACGATGACCAAATTTGAGTTTAAACGTCTCTGCTCCCAATGCATGACCAAGAATTTGGTGTCCCATACAAATGCCAAACATGGGTTTTTCGCTTTTGAGCAGTTCTTTTGTGGTTTCGATCCCTTCTGTAACGGCAGATGGATCTCCTGGTCCATTGGAGAGGAAGATACCATCAGGGTTGTGCTTCATGATTTCTTCAGCGCTAGTGTGGAGGGGAACAACGACCACTCGACAACCATAGCTTGCTAAACGACGAAGAATATTCCGTTTAACGCCAAAGTCCAGAGCAACAACTGTAAAGGTTTCATTTGCATTTGTGTGACAATTGGGATTAAATTCCCAAATCTCGGTTGTGGGTTCAGACCATTCGTAAACTGAGGAAGTTGTCACTTCGCGGGCAAGGTTGAGTCCTGCCATGGTGGGGGCTGTTTGGACTTTTTCCCATAATTCGGCTTCGTCCAAAATTTCCGTGGAGATGCCGCCGTTCATTGCCCCGTGAATGCGAATTTTACGGGTTAGAGCGCGGGTATCGATACCGTAAATTCCAGGAATTTGATTTTTTTTCAGGTAGTCAGGTAATGACTCGGTAGAACGCCAGTTACTTGGCTTGTGACAAATATTACGGGAGATAGCACCGCGTACCTGAGGACGTTCTGATTCTTCATCTTCTGAATTAACTCCGGTGTTGCCCAATTCTGGATAAGTGAACACAACTATCTGACCGCAATAGCTGGGGTCGGTTAGGACTTCTTGGTATCCAGTCATGCCAGTGTTAAAGACGACCTCACCAATGGTGGTTCCGGTGGCACCAAAAGACCAACCACGATAGGATGTACCATCTGCTAATACTAATAAAGCTGGGGTTGGGTCAGATAGAGGCATAAGAATTAGGGTTGTAAAGGTCTGGGGGTTGATGGATGATTATTTTTTCAAGAAAAATCATAACTACTAGTAGATTTGTGTCCCTCCAGAAAGTTAGAATAGCAGACAATTATGCTTCAATTTTCTCTGTTGCGTTCAGCACTGTTACTTGTATCGGTCGCACTAGTTGGTTTAACTGTTGGCTGTCGGCAGGACAAACAGACAACTTCTGCTAGTGAAAGACATCAAAGTGTTTCTAGTGCTTCAAGTCCCACAAATTTTCCAGCACCCAGTGAAACACAACAGGTGTTAGCTGCTGCCAAATCAGAACCGAATTTGTTTGAATTGGGTTTAAATCGAGCGGCTGGTGCTTATAGTATCAGTCAAACGGCGAAATCTGGTGATGATTGGCTGTTGGTTGCGGGTCAATACCAAGATGCGATCGCATTATTGAAACAAGTGAATCCCCAAGATTCCAGTTACGCGATCGCGCAATCTAAAATTACCGAATATCAACGCCGGATCAAAATCGCGCAACAAAAAGTCACGTTACGTCCCCAACAAGAAGTAGCATCCCCCACTCCCAAGGAAACTATTGTTGTAGTTCCCCAAGCAGTTGTATCTGCCAAAATCCCGACCGCTTCACCTCCAACCCAAACTAAAATCATCCCACCTCCAGAACCAAAAATTACCAAACCCCTAATTATCCCCAATTCGGAATCTACAGAACTACTCACACAACAAACCCCAGTTTACACAGTCCCCATCAAACGTCGTGCTGGTGGTACACCCGTAATTGAAGTTACTTTTAACGGGAACCAAAAGTTTGAGATGATTGTTGATACTGGAGCTAGTGGTACAGTAATTACTCAAAAAATGGCAGCAACCTTACCAGTTATCGCCGTTGGTAAGGCTAAAGCAAATACTGCTAGTTCCAAATCGGTGGAGTTTGCCATTGGTTATGTCAACTCCATAGAAGTTGCCGGGGTTCAGGTAAATCGAGTGGCAGTTGCCATTGCTGGGTCAGAATTAGAAACAGGTTTATTGGGACACGACTTTTTTGGAAATTATGACATCACCATCAAGCAGAATGTCGTAGAGTTCCGTCCCCATCTCCAAACATCTACCTATTCTTCCGGAATTAACTCTTTAGAAAATCGACCAGCTGTACCAATTTATCCCAAGCCGCCCCGCTAGTTAGGATTTCCTTTGCCATTGCTACTGATTTAGCATGATCTCGAAATTCCACCACACCCCCAAGTTGTAAAGCTAACCCGGCATTTAACGCAACCGCATCTTGTTGAGCGCCAGTTCCTTTTCCCTGTAATACTGCTGTCAGAATTTGCTTATTTTCTTCCACGTCACCACCCTGTAACGCTGTGGTGGGTGCCGGGGTCAATCCTAGTTCTTCAGGATTCAAAGTATCTAATTTAACAATACCATCAGCTAATATTGCTACATCAGTAATATCAGCTAAACCAGCTTCATCCAGCTTTTCCCGTCCATGCAATACAAAAGCCCTTTTTATACCTAGTTGTTGTAGTGCTTCCGCCATGGTTGTTAACAATTTTGAGTCAAATACACCAATAATTTGGGCAGTTGGGTGTAGTGGATTTACTAATGGACCAAGTAAATTAAATACAGTCCTTACTTTTAAATTCCGCCGTAAAGTCGCTACCGATTTTAAGGCTGGATGCCAACCTGGAGCAAATAAGAATGTTATTCCCACTGCTGCCACTGCTGCCCTGACTCGCTCACTAGGTGCAGTTAAATTTACTCCCAAAGCTTCCAGAACATCAGCACTACCCACACGACTCGATGCCGAACGATTACCATGTTTAGCTACGGGTATCCCCGCAGCCGCAGCAACAAATGCAACAGCGGTGGAAATATTAAAGGTGGAAGCACCATCCCCCCCAGTCCCACAGGTATCAATCAAAATCGGAAGCCCTAAATCCTGAGATTGGGAAGATTGAGATTGGAGAACTTCAGCCATACCTGCTAATTCCACTGCTGAAACACCCTTAGCTTGGATGGCAATGAGAATTGCACCTGATAATTCTAGGGGTATAGCTTCAGCTAACCAACCCTGCATCAATTCAGCAGCTTGAATCCGAGTGAGTGATTCGTGGTTAAGAAGTTGTTGGAGTAAATTTGACCAGGTATCGGGGGAAGTATTCATGATATGTATTATGATTTTGCGGCTGGAGATTTTAAATACCCCAAGCGTATGCTGTGAATAGGTATGGGAAATATGGTACCGAAAATCATGCCCAGCTGCGAGATTTTTCGTAAATTAGCCGATTAATTAATTTAAAGGAATTATTTTTGAATCCTCACTTATTGCATAAAGTGGAATTACTCAACATATACATGTGTAAGTTGATTCATGCCACCTGTACAAGCGAGAAGATTGAGCAAAATGTTTCCTACTCAAAAATCACTTTCTAAAGTTGCTGTATTTATCCCTTCCCTACTCACCCTCCTTATTAGCACCCCCATCACAATTAGTCTCACTCCCTCCAAAGCTGAAGCTTTATGTGTCGCTTTACCTTACGACAAAGGTTTTGAGGAACAAAATGCTCAAAGAGTTAGTGGAAAATGGGCTTCTGAAGGTAGAGCAGGTATAGATAGAGGTTTAAACTATAGTCGTACAGGAAAAAATAACGCTTGGATGCGTAATGTCTCAGGATGGAATGGAATCCGTCAGCGAATCACCCTGCAACCAAATACTCAGTATAAGTTAACAGCCTACGTCCGCACATCCGCCAACGTTACAGATGGTTATTTTGGGGTTAGAGATGCAAGGCAAAAGGTTTATTCTGAACTCAAGTTTGGTAGTTCAGCTAATTACAAAACTCTGACATTACAATTTAGAACCAATAGCGAAACTGAATACAATATTTTCACCGGATTTTGGGCATTAGGGCAAGATAGTTGGGTACAAGTAGATGATTATTCACTTACAGGTGGATCATGTAACGATACACCATGACGATATCCGCGAAAAAGTCGGCAATTTTATCACAAATCTAGTTACAAGCTGCTGTATGCTAGTTGTATTTGATTGAGAGGAATGTCCAAACGCCCGTGGTTAAAAGTCGAGAACCATTTGCTAGTTTGCTGCTGTACCATACCTTAAAATGGTCAATTATTAGCCCCATGCTTCATAGCTATTTCCGGGGAAAGATTTATGGTGCAGAAAATGTCCCCCCACAAGGACCATTAGTAATAGTCAGTAACCATGCTAGCAACTTTGATCCACCAATCGTCTCTAATTGTGTCTGTCGTCCAGTTGCTTACATGGCAAAAGAAGAACTATTTAAAGTTCCTTTGTTGAATAAAGCGATCGCACTATACGGAGCATACCCTGTAAATCGTGGCAGTGCCGATCGCCAAGCGATTCGTTCCGCTCTAGAATTTTTAGAACAAGGTTGGGCAGTCGGCTTATTTTTAGAAGGTACCCGCACCCCCGACGGACGTATTAATGATCCCAAACGCGGTGCAGCTTTAATCGCAGCAAAAGCCAAAGCACCCTTACTACCTGTTTCTCTCTGGGGTACCCAAGAAATCGAAAAACAAGGTGGTTTTCCCCGTTCAGTTCCTGTAACTATCAGAATTGGTACAGTTATTGAGGCTCCAACTTCTAGTAATAAGGAAGAACTGGAACTAATCACCCAGAACTGTGCAACGGCAATAAATGAATTACACTCCCTCGGCAGATAAGTATCTTTAGATTCATATAAATTAGTTTGACCGTACAAATACTTAAAATATCAGAGTCATTGTAGTCCCAAGCTTTTAGACTGAGGGGATCTTATACAGCCTTGTATAAAATTAATATAAGATCGAATCTCACAACGTATCAAACAATCATTACTTATGAGTAAGAATATTGTTACAGGAGTAGCGGGCTTTATCGGCTCCCATATTGCCGAAAACCTTCTCAAACAGGGACAGCAAGTAATTGGTGTTGATGAAATCAATGATTACTACGACCCAATATTTAAGCAGAAAAATATCGCCCATCTACAAAGTTATCCGGGGTTTGAATTCATCGAGCGCGATATCCAACTACTCAATTGGCAAAAACTTTTACAAGACACTGAAGTAGTCTACCACCAAGCGGCACAAGCTGGAGTTCGAGCATCTTGGGGTCAGGGTTTCCGTTCATATACAGAGCGCAATATTAACGCTACACAAATATTGTTAGAAGCTGCAAAAGATGCCACCACTCTCAAAAGGTTAGTATTTGCTTCCAGTTCCAGTGTCTACGGTGATGCAGAAACCTTCCCCACCCATGAAGGAATTTGTCCAGCACCAGTTTCACCCTACGGGATTACAAAGTTAGCCGCTGAATCTCTATGCGGACTATATTACAAAAACTTTGGTGTGCCCTTTGTGGCATTACGCTACTTTACCGTTTATGGTCCTAGGCAACGTCCAGATATGGCGTTTCACAAGTTCTTCAAAGCTGTAATTGAAGATCAAGCAATTCCAGTATTTGGAGATGGTGAACAAACTAGAGATTTTACCTATGTTAGCGATGCAGTCGCTGCAAACTTAGCTGCAGCAACAATTCCTGAAGCAGTTGGTCAAATTTTCAATATTGGTGGTGGCAGTAGGGTGATATTGTCAGAAGTGTTGAATATGATGGAGCAAATTGTCGGTAAACCCATCAAACGTAACTTTATTGACAGGGCAATAGGTGATGCTAGACACACCGGGGCAGATATCTTCAAAGCACAGAAGCTTCTTGGTTGGCAACCACAGGTGTCACTACGTGAAGGTTTGAGTCAAGAATGGCAGTGGCTTAAGGGAATATATTAATTGTGAATATTTTTAAATCTGGGTGACGGTATTGGAAAATTTTGGACACAGCCGAAAATCCAGATAGTCACAATTATCCTGACTGAAGAGGACAAACATAAAAATGAGGCGACTAGAGTTCGACTCTTTTTTTTATCGTTGCCACGCCCCAATTAAAGCCGATGGCGGGATTTGAACCCGCGACCGCTCGATTACGAATCGAGTGCTCTACCACTGAGCCACATCGGCACAAACAGTAATGAATCATAACACAATCAGCAGCCAATGGTGAAATCAAATTCTCAAAATCGCAATCCCAAGAAACTTGACCCGGAAAAATATGCTCGTCTGAAAGCTGAAGCAACTGCCCCGTTTCGCAGCCTGCGAAAGTTTTTTTACTTTAGCTTTGGGGCTTCAGGAATGATTGGGGCTTTTATCTTCTTGATGCAATTTCTGGCTGGACGAAATACTGAAGATACGTTACAAAACTTAGCGCTACAAATAGGTGTGGTTTTCTTAATGGGTTTTTTGTGGCGGTTAGACTCACGAAACGGGAGTCAAGGCGAAGACAAAAAGTGAAAAATCTTAGATTTTTCATGCTTGCCTTATATTTCTTTATATAAATTAATATTTTTGAGCTATTTCTGGCAAAAAATTAAGAAAATCTTATAAAACTTGAGATTTTGAAAATTTCTGAGATGCTGTTATTGTGATCAAACGGGGTCAGCTAATTTAAAGACCCTGAAAATAAAAAAACACCATAGTTTACTTAAATGGGTCAATTTTAGATTAAAACCCAGTTTTTTAAAACCTATTTATCTGGAAACGCCGAGATAAACACTGTTTACCTCGGCGTTTCTATCTGTAATGGGTTCTTATAAACCACTTTTGCGCTTTCTGCCTACTCACCTTTGCCTTCATGTACTAGACTAACTGTGATGGATATTCCATTTGCTTGAGAATAATCCGATTACGTCCATGTTCTTTGGCTTCATATAGTGCCTTATCGGCAATAATCACCAAATCCTGTGGTGATAGATCAAAGTTAGGAATAATTGTGGCGACTCCTAAACTCAATGTTACATACTGACTCACTGCCGACTCCATATGGGTAATTTGCAATTCTCTGATGCCAGCCTGAATAGTTGCCGCAATATGAACAGCACCAGTAGCTGGGGTACGAGGCATAATTACAGCAAATTCTTCACCACCGTAACGGGCAACTAAATCTTGATGTTTTTGAGCAGCACCACCCAGAACATCTGACACTTTCTGCAAGCAAGAATCACCAGCTGGATGACCATATTTGTCATTGTAACGTTTGAAAAAATCAATATCACACAAAATCAATGACAAAGGAGCTTTATCCTGAGCCAAAGTCAACCACTGTGAGTTCAAATGTTGATCAAAATGACGGCGATTGGCTACTCCTGTTAACCCGTCCATATTAGCCAAGTGTTGTAATGCTTGGTTGGCAGCTTCCAGTTGTTTGTAAAGTTGTGCTTGTTGTAACAATCTACGTACACGTTGACGTAATACTGCCCAATGAATTGGTTTGGTGACAAAATCACTGGCTCCCGATTCAAAAGCACGATCAACTGATTCTGGGTCATTTAAACCTGTGATCATCAAAATTGGAGTTTTTTCCCACAAGCTGGAAATAATGTTACTGCCAAATGAATCGCCATTCTCAAAATTTGCCAATGCAAGTACTAAATTATTTCTGGCAATTTGAATAAGATGTTTACAACATGTGAAACCATCCATCTCCGGCATAATGGCATCCATGAGAATCAGATCGGGTTTCATTTCTTGAAAAGCCTGTAAACACTGTTTGCCGTTGCCGACTTCGACTACTCGGTAGCCTTCTTTCTCCATAAATTCCCGCAACAATAGTCGTATGGTCTTATCGTCATCAGCCACGAGAATGAGAGGGGGTTGATTCGAGATATTGGTAGGACTTATGCCTGACATGGGTTGCGTTCTAATGAAAATTAAATTCTGGAATAAAAAATTGTTGGTTTGGTAGATACATAAGTACTACTAGGTAAAAATTAAATTAATCTGCGGGGAAAATTATTTGCATAATTAAATGGTTTGTGAATGCCAGTGTTATGGTTTAAGGAATATTATTATTTATAGTTCCCAATAAATAAACCACAATTTTCATAATCTGGAAAACTATGGGAATATCTTCTAAGATTCCCATCATTGTCTTAATTGCTGGTATTTAAAGGCTGAAAATATTTATTCAGTGATCTGAGCATAATACTAACTTGTATGGGCTGTATTTTTATAGACTAGCCTAGCACTAGTAGAGAGTCGGTATAATTAAGGCGTTTTATAGTCTTGCGTATAGTCATGGCATTCCAGAAACGTGAAGCTTGTGCTTCGTTACGCTGGGAATCACCTAAATTAGTTGTTTATAGAGGTAGTAATTTATTGTGGCAAATTCGTTAATGTATCAAGAGGACAATTATGTCGTCTTGGAAACAGACCAACCCGAACAGTTTTTAACGGAACCAGAATTGCTAGAAAAGTTACAATCAGTTTTGCAACTATTTCAGAGTGAAGACCTGCCGGAAGATTTACAAAGGTTCAATTCAGTGGAGTTACAGGCTAAACATTTACTGGATACAAGTTGTGAGTTGGATGTGGGTCGGGGAAAATACTTACAGTGGTATGCGGTGCGTCTCGAAAAATGACTTTAAGAAGAGGCTGTCACGATGAAAAAAATTTTTTCACTGTCAAGGATGTAAGGGATTTTTCAACTGCTGCCTACTCACTACTCTCTACTTACTTAGCAGGGTGGTTTCATACTAAAAAAGAAAAATCAGAATGCGGCAGATGTCGATTCGACAAGGTGGCTTTTGGGGGTCATCCGACTCTCGAAAAGTGCCGTTCCCACTGTAGTTTGTATCCCGCAGGGGTTATGAGAACCACTTAGTAGAAGTGGGGGAATCAGAAAGACACCTTTATGTTATATCTACTACTACTGAGAATTATGGTTGTGTCCTGTTCTTTGTTTTTATGGGGCGTTTTCTGTTCAAATGTATCGGTATATGTCCATTATTTTTCCCAAGCGACTGCTACTTTTAGTTATTTGTGTTGGATTGGCGTTTTTGCTTCCTGAGGTTAAGCTGATCGCGCAAGTTAGCACTCAGGCTGCTTTTGCTGTTAGAGAGATTTCGCCGTTGCACGGTGAAGCTTCCTCTAGCTTGGCGAATGTGCTGCAAGCTAATAATCTTAGACAACAGTATATAACTCCTCAACAACTTCAGCGCCAACAAGCTGTACGGCAACGTCGTAATTTAGAGATTCATAAAGTTTTGAATTCTGATCAACAAGGAGATTTGAGGAAACTCGTTCACGGTGGGAATAGTTTTGATCAAGCGATCGCTAAATTGGAAATATCATCTAAACAGCGTGAAATCCTACAAACAATTCAACAACTGTATACTCTCAAGTTGGAAGCGTTGAAAAAATAGAAAAGAAAAAAGCAAAAACAAACCCGGTTTCTCAATCTAGAAACCGGGTATATCTTGGTTGTGTGCATAAATTATGACAAACTCGACAGTTTTGAGAAGCATTGATAAGCCAAAACTGGTTTTGTGCTTATATTTCTTCTAGCTGTGTTGCCAAATCCTGGTGACACCATCAGCACTGGTACTTGTCAAAATTTGCTGATTGGGGTTGAAAGTTACATACCTAACAGCGTATTTATGACCTACTAATGTTTCTATTTCCTCTCCTGTTTCTAGGTGCCACAGTTTAATTGTGGCATCACCACTGCCGCTAGCGAGGGTTTGTCCATCAGCACTAAAAGCCACGGAGTAGACTTCATCTGCATGTCCTGTGAGGGTTCTCAGAAGCTTTCCTGTTTCTAGGTGCCACAGTTTTATGGTTCCATCACCACTACCACTAGCAAGAATTTGTCCATCTGGGCTAAAAGCTAAGGAGTATACAGGTGAGGAATGCCCAATTAAGGTGACTATCTCGGTTCTGGTTGACAAATCCCACAATTTAATGGTTCTATCATGGCTGGCACTGGCAAGAACATGACTATCAGGGCTAATACTAACAGAATTCACCCAATCTTGGTGTTGCAGAAATGTAGTTGTTGGTTGCTGTGAATTGGGATTCCAAATTTGAATTGTTTTTCCGCGATCGCAACTGACAAATAATTTACCATTGGGGCTAAAGGCGATGGAATTTACTGCGTATGCGTAGGGGGCAAATTTGCGGATTTCTTCTTGAGTTTCCACATCCCATAATTCAATACTTTGGCTTAAACCAGCGCTAATTAGGGTTTTACCATCGGGACTAAATGCCAATGTTTTGAGAATCCCGGAATATCGTTTGAAAGTACAAATTAGTTCTTTAGTTTCTAAATCCCAAAGTTTAATATGAGTGCTGCCGCTTGCTAGTTTTTTCCCATCTGGACTAAATGCAACAGCATAGGAATCACATGTTAATGTGCGTACACATCGCCATTCTGATAAATTCGCGGAGGTATTGGTATTGTTTAATTCTAATTTGTCAATGTAACGGGGAAATAAGTTGGTAACACCAGAACCAACGACTGCGGAAAATAAGTTTTCTTGAATTTTCTCTTGAGACTGGTATCCAAGGCTATTGGCAATATTGTTTGTAGATAAAGCGCGAGAACTGTTGTCGGATTGGCGGGATGGTGTATACATAGGTTGCTTCCTGAATACTATATTAATGATGTTTTTTGATGTATTTTTTGACTCAAAATTCCAACAACATCCGGGGTAAGTAGAGGAATAAAAAGCTACTTACCTAGGGATATTTGTTTTAACCCATGACTGAATAATTGTTAAATTTTGATTAAGATTGTTAGAACCCATCTAGATAATAATTGGGTATAACTAACTTTGATGTGAGTACGTATCTCTGTAATTTCTCTTTGGTTGTAGCCTGATGACAGCACTAGCGTCACTGGTACTTTTACTGAACAAAATTTAAATCAAAATCTCTGATCTTAAAATGCTCTCAAGTGCTTGTGTGTTATGGATTCAAACAGCACCAGTTAGGAAGCAGAATACGTGTAATTTAATAAACTTTTGTGAATCTGCTGTCAGTATATTATTGCTCTACCTCAACTTATTATTTTAAATGTTTACAATCCTTAGGAAGTTGTAACGAATAACTTTACTCAATGATAACGTTTTGATTGCATTAAGAAGGTTACATCGCTTACAAAAATTAGGTGTTATTTATTCTTGGTATTCTTCGATTGATTGTGCGGTAAGGCTGAGTAGTAAAATTACTCATACCCTAATTATGTGAAAATACTAACTACTTGATTTACGTGTATTCACCCTTAACTAATGGATTACAGGAGAAAATTTGGATTTAATAACTGCTGCTTCTTTATTCTATCAGTGTATTTCCCTGGGATACGGACGCTAGTCTGGCAATTATGAATGTACAATTTGGCTGGTCTGATCCATTAAAAAAGTTATCAGTTATCAGTGAACAGTTATCAGAGGGAGCCTTGAGGACGAAGCTCAGTGACACTTCTAAACCACTGCGGGCAACGCAAACTGCATTCATGTGGTGGTAAGAACTGGGGAACTTTGATCCTATGATCTGATAACTGTTGACTATTCATTATTCACCGTTAAATTTGTCCTGAACAAGTTTGTTAACCATGTCGGAAGAAGATATCCGTGCTACACGGCTAGAAAAAGCAGAACAATTAAAGCAGTTAGGGATGAACCCTTATGCTTATCGCTGGGAAATAACCCATCACACCGAACAGTTGCAAGCGCAATTTGTCGATTTGCCCAGTAGTGAAGAGGTGAATATCGATGTTGCGATCGCAGGACGCATCATGACACGTCGGTTTATGGGTAAACTGGCGTTTGCCACTCTCCAAGATGAAACTGGTAAAATCCAACTTTATCTTGATAAGCAAGCTGTTGATGATGGCATGGGTGAAATAATTCCCAATGCCTTTAAATCTCTAGATAAACTCATGGATATCGGCGATATCCTGGGTGTAAAGGGAACCATTAAACGAACGCAAAAGGGTGAATTATCGGTCTATGTGAAGGAATTTGCGATTTTAACAAAGTCGTTGTTACCTTTACCAGATAAGTGGCATGGTTTAACAGATGTTGCTAAACGTTACCGTCAAAGATACATAGATTTAATTGTTAATCCTGAGGTACAACAGACTTTTCGTCGTCGTGCCAAAATTACTGCGGGTATTCGCAGATACTTGGAAGAACGTGATTTTCTAGAAATTGAAACCCCAGTATTGCAAGCAGAAGCAGGTGGTGCTGATGCGCGTCCCTTCGTGACTTACCACAATACCCTAGATATTCAGCTTTATTTGCGGATTGCCACGGAGTTACACCTGAAACGGTTAATTGTGGGTGGTTTTGAAAAGGTATTTGAGATGGGGAGAATTTTCCGTAATGAGGGAATTTCTACCCGTCATAATCCTGAATTTACTTCCATTGAGATTTATCAGGCTTATGCCGATTACGATGACATGATGAACCTCACGGAGGGAATTATCACCACCGTTGCCCAGGATGTTTTGGGAACTTTAAAAATTAACTACCAAGGACAAGATATAGATTTGACACCACCTTGGCGACGGGTGACAATGCATGATTTGGTAAAAGATGCCACTGGCTTAGATTTCACAACTTTTTCCACTGTGGAAGAGGCAAAAACGGCATGTAAAAATGCGGGAATTCCTGATGTTGATGAACACACTTCAATTGGTAAATTATTGGTTTTGGCTTTTGAAGAGAAGGTGGAAACAACTTTAATTCAACCAACATTTGTGATTGATTACCCAGTCGAAAATTCACCCTTAGCAAAACCCCACCGTTCTAAACCTGGTTTGGTGGAAAGGTTTGAGTTATTTATTGTGGGTAGGGAAACAGGGAATAGTTTTTCTGAGTTGACAGATCCGATCGATCAGAGACAAAGACTAGAAGCACAAGCTGCGAGGAAAGCTGAGGGGGACTTAGAAGCGCAGGGAGTTGATGAGGACTTTATCACAGCTTTGGAGTACGGAATGCCTCCTACAGGGGGTTTAGGCATCGGTATCGATAGATTAGTGATGCTACTTACAGATTGTGCCAGTATTAAAGACGCGATCGCATTCCCATTACTAAAGCCGGAAAAACCGGATTCTGATCAAATTTCATCTGAATCCCCAGAGTAATTTCACCCCGTAGAGACGCGATCTATCGCGTCTCTGAGTTCCAAGGGGAAAGACTACAGCAACGCGATCGCGTTTAGAAATATAACAACTAAAATGGTAAAAAAAAAGCCAGCAATTCCAAGTTTGTTTCCCGAAACATCTAATTGGCTTGAACTATCTACATTATCTAATACTCAAGGAATTATAGCTGGTGTGGATGAAGTGGGACGAGGTGCATTATTTGGTCCAGTTGTAGCAGCAGCGGTGATTCTCCCAACCACTGCATTACCCGAATTAGCTGCAATGGGAGTCAAAGACAGTAAAAAGTTATCAAGTTTACGTCGCACTCAATTAGCACAGCAAATTTGTCTGCTTGCTACAGACTGGAAAATCGGTTTTGCTTCAACTGCCGAAATTGACAGTATTAATATTTTACAGGCTTCATTGTTGGCGATGAAGCGCTCTGTACTCAAACTGAAAGTACAACCGACACTTTGCTTGGTGGATGGCAATCAATACATTCCTGATTTAGGAATTCCCCAACAAACTATAATTAAAGGTGATTCGTTGTCGTTAGCGATCGCGTCTGCCAGTATAGTCGCTAAAGTTTGGCGCGATGACTTGGTAATTCGGTTAGCATCTAAGTATCCAATGTATGATTTACACCGCAATAAAGGCTATGGTAGCCAACGCCATCTAGAAGCTATTCAACAATTTGGTACCTGTATACTGCACCGTAAATCTTTTAGTCCATGTCAAGACAAACAGTGCTGAAGAAATTCTTCTTTAATTTAGCAGCTTTCCATCAGGATTAACCCCACTAGCATCCACATTTTTAGTTTGGGAAATAGCCCATTGTTGATAATCTTTTAAAAGGTACCGTAGCAATCTTTGCTGAATTGTCATTAACACGCTTTTAAGTAAACCGTTTCCAGCCGTCTCCACAATCATTTTCGGCATAAAAGAAAATGGTGGTGGTAAATCTACCTGTACTTTTAAATCAGCTTGCCCTTTTAAACGAGTTCCAGCTTTTGACTGTTCTGGATATAAATACCCTTTCAACTGAAGTGAAAACCGTTGATTAATATACTCAACTCCAATAATTTCACAATCTACCGATTCGAGACAAACTATACCATTTGCCCCCGTCCAAACCCTCATATCAACTGTTGGCTGAATACTTACCGACATAAACGACAGGGGACGCATCTTTAACCGAAATATTTCTTCTGATAGTTGAACTATCCGACTAGGATCAACTAGTGCGTTGACCAGACGCTGAGGTTGACGTAGGTAATGCTGAATTGGAATTGGTTGTTCAGCAACATCTATTTCTAAGGATTGGGCAGCTGTAAACTTAGTCAGCATAAATTAATGTAAACGTTTATGTTAATAATTCTAATATCTTTTAATAAATAGAATATCTTTCCCTATAAAAACAAGATATCTTAATTTTAAACAATATAATCATCCAGATCCGTACAGTTTTAGTCATAAAAATTTATACTTACTAGTCAACTTTCTCTTTTGATTCTGGACTTGAGAATGTTATATATTTCAGTTACCGAGATCAGAAGTAATATTGCATGTTACTAAATTTCCGCTCCTAATTACCTAAAAACTAGATTTTAAGGATATAACTTGATGAATCTTTCAATTGCACATTTAGGACCGCCTGGAAACCATAGCGAACAAGCTGCACTTTACTATGCTAATTGGCTTGCCCGAACCACCGGGATAAAAGCTATTTTGTGTCCTCATCCCAGCATTGCCCAATCCCTCAAAGCTGTTGCTGAAGGTAAAACAAAACTTGCGGTTGTTCCAGCGGAAAACTCAATTGAAGGCAGCGTGACAATGACAATGGACGCAATGTGGCAACTAGACACATTGCAAATTCAATTAGCATTAAATATGCCAATTGTTCATGTTTTGATATCTTGTGCTGAAAATTTAGAGCAAATCCAAACAGTTTATTCCCATCCCCAAGGTTTAGCACAATGCCAAGTTTGGTTGGAGAAATTTTTACCAAATGTACAGCTAATTGCCACAAATTCAACAACTTCGGCGTTGCCAACTTTAGAACAAGATACAACTGCTGCGGCGATTTCTTCACACCGTGCTGCACAACTGTATAATTTGCCTATTCTGGCAGATGGAATCAATGATTATCCAGATAATTGTACGCGTTTTTGGGTTGTGAGTCAGAATGCTACTCCACCAATTATTGACTCGTCTAAAATCAATCCAACTCATACTTCCTTAGCATTTAGTGTCCCAGCAAATGTACCTGGTGCATTGGTCAAAAATCTCAAAATATTCGCTAATTTAAATCTAAACCTTAGTAGAATCGAGTCTCGTCCCACTAAGCGATCGCTTGGTGAATATCTCTTCTTTATTGATATCGAATCAGGAAGCATTAATGAGCCAATGGAATCCGCTTTCACAGAATTAGCAAGCAATACGGAAATTTTAAAGATTTTTGGCAGTTATGGTGTTCTCTCAAGTAACAACCTGTGAACTACCCGATCCTTCGGCTAAAAAATTTTGCAAGTACACAACATCTCAACACACCGAAGGGGGAGTAGGGGCAATTTGAATATATTCCTGAATTACAGCTTTTGATTAAAAGTATCTTTCAATACTGTGCGAGCAGCTAAATGATTACGAGTTGAGGTCAAAATTTCTGCTTCCCGCTCTAAACGAGCAGCAGTATCCTGTAATTCTAATAATGCTTGTTGTTCTGGTGCAACACCATGTAAATTACTAGCTACCCAATAAGATAGTTCAGTCGGTAAATCTGGTAGATCTTCAGGTAATTCTATATTTTGCTCAGTTAGCTTTCCAGATAAGCGGACGACATCCCGTAGAAGTTGTTCAACTTCTGAAGCTAAGGGACGTAAATCATCGGTTGGTGTTTCATCTTCGATCCATTCAACCAAACCAACTCTGTAAGGCTTTTCCCGGACATATTCTAGCACTCGAAAACGCTGCTGCCCCAAGGTTAACATTTTCATCCTGTCATCAGGCAAGCGTTGATAATGAATGATTTCTGCACAACAACCAACGTTTGCCACTGTTCCTGTGTTTGGATCAATCATTAAAATACCAAACCTGCGATCGCTTTCCAAAATCGTGTTCATCATGATTCGGTAGCGAAATTCAAAGACATGTAGTGCTTGTGGGCGAGTTGGAAACAAAACTAAATCCGGTAATGGAAATAGAGGTAGTTCACGAACAGCAATTTGAGGAGAGGATGCCATTTTTGCCTTGGTATAAGTTTAATCTTTAAAAGTTATGACTTTATGTTGACTTAGTAATATTCTATCATTTTGTTTTACAGCAAATAGAAAGCCCTGAAGAAATATATCTCAGGGCTAGTATTAATTATTACAATAATTATGTAAAGTTGGTAGTCTTACGTTTCTACTCAACAAGTTATCATTTCTTACAACTTCACTTCAATATCTACACCGGATGGTAAATCCAATTTCATCAAAGCATCAATCGTTTTAGAAGATGGTTGATAAATATCAATGATGCGTCGGTGAGTACGGGTTTCAAAATGTTCGCGGGAGTCTTTATCGACGTGAGGCGATCGCAACACACAATAAATGCGGCGTTTAGTAGGTAAAGGAATCGGACCTATAGCTGTAGCGTTTGTTCTGTTGGCAGTTTCCACAATCTTTTCACAAGATGTATCTAGCAAACGTCGGTCAAAAGCTTGTAAACGGATTCTAATTTTTTGCTGCTGTAGCGTTGCCATTTCAAATTTTCCTGGTTCTAGTGATTTTGGATTTTAGATATTAGATTTTAGAGTTAACCCAAAATCTAGAATCTAAATTCTTTTGGGGAGACATAAAAGAGCAGAGACGATGAATTATATCATCTCTGCTACTTTCTTCAATTAAAAAATGTACAGTTTCTACTTGATAATTTTAGAAACGACACCAGCACCGATGGTACGACCACCTTCACGAATCGCAAAGCGCATACCTTGCTCAATCGCTACTGGGTTGATTAGCTTCACTGTCATTTTAATGCGATCGCCTGGCATTACCATTTCTGCTGCACTACCATCATCAGAGGTAAAAGCATCAATTGTTCCAGTTACATCAGTTGTCCGCACGTAGAACTGGGGACGATAACCAGCAAAGAAAGGAGTCTTACGACCACCTTCTTTTTCGGTCAAAACATATACTTCACCTTCAAATTCGGTGTGAGGGGTGATGGAACCTGGCTTTGCCAATACCATTCCGCGCTCAATGTCAGTTTTTTGGATACCACGTAGCAACAAACCAGCGTTGTCACCAGCCATACCTTCTTCGAGACTCTTCTTAAACATCTCGATTCCAGTTACGGTGGTAGCGCGGGTGTTACGCAAACCAACCAACTCTACGTTGTCACCAACTTTAACTTTCCCACGTTCAATCCGTCCGGTAGCAACTGTACCCCGACCTGTAATCGAGAATACGTCTTCTACCGCCATCAAGAAAGGTTTGTCAACTTCCCGCTCAGGGGTAGGAATGTAGGAGTCTACAGCGTCCATCAAGGCGTAGATTTTGTCTACCCAAGTGTCTTCACCCCGTTGGGTTTTAGGCGCAGAAGCCATTTTTTCCAATGCTTTCAAACCAGAGCCTGTGATGATGGGGATATCATCGCCGGGGAAATCGTAGCTGGAAAGAAGTTCGCGTACTTCTAACTCAACTAATTCTAGTAGTTCCGCATCATCCACCATGTCTTCTTTGTTCAAGAAAACCACCAAGCTAGGTACACCCACCTGCTTTGCCAACAGAATATGTTCGCGGGTTTGGGGCATAGGACCGTCTGCTGCGGAACAAACCAAGATGCCGCCGTCCATTTGTGCTGCACCAGTGATCATGTTCTTCACATAGTCAGCGTGTCCAGGACAATCTACGTGAGCGTAGTGACGGTTGTCAGTTTCGTATTCTACGTGAGCGGTGTTAATTGTAATACCGCGTGCTTTTTCTTCGGGAGCAGCATCGATTTGGTCGTATGCCTTAGCAACAGATTTTCCTGATGCCGCTAAGGTCATAGTGATTGCTGCTGTTAAAGTGGTTTTACCATGGTCAACGTGACCGATGGTACCAATGTTAACGTGGGGTTTATTCCGTTCAAACTTCGAGCGTGCCATGAATAGTTGTTTCCTTTTTTAGTTATGCGTTCCCTTTGCTTTTCGCTATGATTGCCTCGGCAACGTTGCGAGGTACTTCTTCATAGCTACTAAATTCCATTGAGAAGATACCCCGACCTTGGGTTTTTGACCGAATGTCAGTGGCATAGCCAAACATTTCTGCCAATGGAACTTTTGCCGTGACTTTAGCAAGACCTTGTTCAGATCCCATCCCTTCGATTTGTCCACGACGGGAGTTCAAATCACCCATGACATCACCAAGGTAGTCTTCGGGAACTTCTACCTCGACTTTCATCATCGGCTCTAATAACACAGGTGAAGCTTTTAGTACGGCTTCTTTCATTGCCATAGAACCAGCAATTTTGAATGCCATTTCCGATGAATCGACATCGTGGTAAGAACCATCAATTAATGTCGCTTTGACATCAATTAAAGGATATCCTGCCAGAACTCCTGATTCACAGCTTTCTTTCATTCCAGCTTCAGCGGGACCAACGTACTCTTTAGGTACGGAACCACCGACAATTTTGGAGACGAATTCAAAACCTGTTCCGGCTTCACCCGGTTCTAGGTTGATGACAACGTGACCGTATTGTCCCTTACCACCACTTTGACGGATGAACTTACCTTCAACTTTGTTGACGGCTTTACGAATGGTTTCCCGATAGGCTACTTGGGGTGCGCCAACGTTAGCTTCAACTTTAAATTCCCGTAGCATCCGATCTACTAGAATTTCTAAGTGTAATTCTCCCATCCCGGCAATTACGGTTTGGTTTGTTTCTTGATCGACTCTGACGCGGAAAGTTGGATCTTCTTCGGAAAGAGATTGTAAAGCTTTAGACAGCTTATCCATGTCATTTTTGGTTTTTGGTTCCACCGCAACCGAAATAACTGGCTCTGGAATAAATAGAGATTCCAGAATTACTGGTGAGCCTTCATCAGTAATCGTGTCACCTGTTAGAGTATCTTTTAAACCTAACGCTGCACCTAAATCACCTGCCCGTAGTTCATCTACGTCTTGGCGATCGTCTGCTTTCAAGACAACCAAACGGGAAATTCTTTCTTTTTTCCCTTTGGTGGCATTAAGAATATAGCTACCTTTTTTCAGGATGCCGGAATAAACCCGGACGAATGTCAGACGACCATAGGGGTCTGCCATGATTTTGAAGGCGAGTGCTGATAGTGGCTCAGTGTCATCAGCGTGGCGTTCAACTGGATCGCCGTTGAGGAGGGTACCTTGAATTGGAGGTACTTCAGCAGGTGAGGGCAGATAATCCACTACTGCATCTAGTAGTAATTGGACACCTTTGTTTTTGAAGGCAGAACCACAAATCATGGGGACAATTCCACCGGAAATTGTTCCTTTACGTAGAGCTGTGCGAATCTCTTCTTCGGTTAACTCTTCACCCTCAAAATACTTGTTCATCAAGTTGTCGTCAGTTTCGGCTACAGCTTCAATAAGCTTGCGGCGATACTCCTGAGACAACTCCTCCATATCTGCGGGGATATCTTGCTCTTGGATATCAGTGCCTTTGTCGTTCGTATATATATACGCACGCATTTTAACTAAATCTACTAATCCTAAAAATTCAGTTTCGGCACCGATGGGTAGTTGAATGGGAACGGCATTTGCGCGTAAGCGATCGCGTACTTGCTCATACACCTTATAAAAGCTAGCCCCAGTTCTATCCATCTTGTTCACAAAGATGAAACGAGGAACTTTATAACGGTCTGCTTGCCGCCACACTGTTTCTGTTTGTGGTTGTACACCACCTACAGAACACAAGACGGTGATCACACCATCTAGTACACGCATGGAACGTTCGACTTCAATTGTGAAGTCTACGTGACCAGGAGTATCAATAATGTTTATTTGATGATCTTTCCAGCTAGTGCTAATCGCAGCCGCTGTAATGGTGATTCCCCGTTCCCGCTCTTGTTCCATCCAGTCGGTAACGGCGGTTCCTTCATGAACCTCACCAATTTTGTGAACAACCCCAGAATAAAATAAAATTCTTTCTGTTGTTGTTGTTTTGCCCGCATCTATATGCGCCGCAATACCAATGTTGCGTACCCTCTCTAACGGAGTTGTACGTGCCACAGCTGCCTCCTATAGCTTTCGCCTCATGATATCTTTTATATTACACTTTGTTAAGATTCTATACTTTTACGGAAAACCGCCAACCTTTTTAAACACCTACATACCACGACTTTGCGGTGGCGATATATTGATTTTCAAACATGAGGCGATCAGATATTCCGCTTGTATTAGTATCGATAATGTGCAAAAGCCTTGTTCGCTTCTGCCATCCGGTGAGTCTCCTCACGCTTTTTGATGGCACTTCCGGTTTCGTTTGCAGCATCCATTAACTCGTTTGCAAGTCTAGCTGCCATTGTCCGACCAGGACGAGAACGAGAATACTGCACTAACCAGCGTAGCGCCAATGTTGTGCCACGTTCTGTACGCACTTCCATTGGTACTTGATAGGTTGCACCACCCACACGTCTGGCTTTGACTTCAACTAGTGGGGTTGCGTTCCGCACTGCTCTTTCAAAGGTTTCGAGGGGATCGCTACCAGTGCGTTCTTC
The DNA here is from genome assembly GCF_000317435.1 of Calothrix sp. PCC 6303. Lineage (NCBI taxonomy): Bacteria > Bacillati > Cyanobacteriota > Cyanophyceae > Nostocales > Calotrichaceae > Calothrix > Calothrix sp. PCC 6303. Next base: position 1,777,977 of record NC_019751.1, on the reverse strand, counting down.
GATTGTTTTCATCGCATCATAAACAATGCGTGCAGCCAGCGACTTTTTGCCATGACGCATAATGCGACGTATGGTCATGCTTACCAGACGACTGTTGTAAACTGAGTCAGGCGGGACTTGACGCCTTTGAATAACACCACGACGAGACATACTTAACCCTTAAATTCGGCTTTGGCAATAAAATGACGTTTGAGCGTTTTGGAAAGTTGTAACTGGGTTGAACACCGTTACGTTACATTTTTTCCCAGAGTTTTGCTTTTCACGAAGTCAGAGGAAAGCCCGTCGTTGCACGGCGAGGTCTCTCTGACTACATTTGCAGCGATGCTGACTTAGAAAATACTTGCGATCTCAACCAGATATGCAAGGCGACATTAATTATATACTTTAATGCCCAATCAGAGTGTGGCTGACACCCACAGCATCTCAAAATTTTCTACACTCGCGCTTGGGCAAGCTATAAACGAAGCTCTACTAATTTAACGCGATCCGAGCAATTAGACCAGCAAGTGATTTGACTGCGCTTGTTGGTGAGGCTAACTTGGATTTTAGAAGTAGGAAGCAAGAGATCTGAGTAGAAAGTCAAGCTTGGACTTTGCCGCCCAGAATATCATGCTTATTGTTCTTGACTGGTTGAGTCTAGCCTAAAAAATGCGATGAATCGATTTGTTAGGTAGTTAACTGCCTAATGTCCAAATTAGTTAGGAAGCAGCTTTCGGACGCTTAGTTCCATACTTGGAACGACCTTGCTTACGGTCTTTGACTCCAGCAGTGTCCAGAGTCCCACGAATGATGTGGTATCTTACACCCGGTAAGTCTTTCACCCGACCGCCACGGATCATAACAACTGAATGTTCTTGGAGGTTGTGACCAATTCCGGGAATGTAAGCTGTAACTTCAAATCCGGAAGTCAGACGCACCCGAGCAACTTTGCGAAGTGCAGAGTTCGGTTTTTTGGGTGTGGTTGTGTACACCCTGGTACAAACGCCCCGACGTTGCGGGCACTGTTTGAGGGCTGGGGACTTGGTTTTCTGACGCGCTTTTTCGCGTTCGTTTCTGATGAGCTGCTGTATAGTTGGCATGAGTTACAGCGCGTGAAGCTGTGTAATGGTCTAACTTTTAACAAATCCTGATTATATCTTTTTTGATCGTGTTTTGCAAATAAATAATTTTGTAGTAGCCAATAGGGTTGTGAATTAAGTCTTGGTCTTTGTAGAAAACTACAGTTTTCAAGATAGACGAGGTTTAGTCACGAAAGTTCACTGATGGAGAAAGAGTTTCCACATCCACAGGTAGCTGTAGCTTGGGGATTATTGAAGCGAAAACCTCCACCCATTAGATCTTCTGAATAATCTATTGTGAGATCGTGAATATATTTACAGGTCTCAGGGTCGGAAATTATCTTGATGCCATTGGCGGCAAATATATCAATTTTAGTGTGAACGTGCTTTGGGCGGTTTGCTTCGATAACATCACGTAATGATTCTTGCGAGGTAGCACCATGTTGATGGTTTTCTGCCAGTGGTGAATCTTCTAAGATAATATTCCCTTGGTGGTCAACTGCTAAAAATGATAAATCGTAAAATAAACCGGAACACCCACCAGATCTAACCGCCAAATTAACCACTGTGTTTGGCTGTTGCTGCTTTGATTGTAATCGTTTAATTTCGTTGATGGCAACTGGGCTAAGAGTAATCATAAATTTCTGGCAATATTGCAAATTGAAACCCCATCTTAAAATTTTAAGATGGGGTGGTGACAAAGAGATTACACCTGAACCTATCTAGGTTTTTCTTTTTGTACTGTGATTTACTTGAAATATACAGCTAATCGCCAATATCTACTTCTTCTCAGTACGGGAATAATCATCTTGATAACGTACTATGTCGTCCTCCCCCAAATATTCGCCATTTTGGACTTCAATCAAAACTAAGGGGATAACTCCGGGGTTCTCTAAACGATGTGATGTACATTGAGGAACGTATGTGGATTCGTTATTACTGAGCAAAATTTCATCGTTTCCACAGACTACTTTAGCTGTTCCGGAAACAACAATCCAATGTTCACTGCGGTGGTGGTGCATTTGTAAACTTAAACGGTGTCCAGGTTTGACTTCAATCCGTTTGATTTTGTAACCGCGTCCTTCTTCCAAAATTGTAAAAGAACCCCAAGGACGTAGTTCTGTGGCAGCAACACCACGAGTAGTTGCAGATGATGGCATGGGTAAAGTGTTGATTTGTGCTGTTTCTTGAGCCATAGTTACCTCTTGTGGAAATAGAAATTGGAGAGAAAAAGAATTATTGTTTGCTTCTATACTATTGATGAGAAAATATGGTGCAATATCGCAACCGTGAAAATCAGCAATTCAGATGTCTTTGGCTAACATAGCAAAATCACAATGGGGGGTGTAAACAACAGCTGCTAAATTTACGGTGTCTATATCAAGTCTTTATGAAATTAAATAGCAGCTTGTTGTTAACTTTAAACAAACATGGGCAAATTAAATGTTCGATTATTTCGATCTAAAGATGCCGATACCATTGTGAACTCTAGCTGCGGTACTAGGGGAACGATCGATTAGTTGTCCTCCTAAATAGAGGCTGGTGGAACTTCCCCCATCAAGGTTGAGGGCATTGGTACAGCCCAATTGCTGCATCAATTGAGCATGTTCTGCTAATGTTGGTCCGGCACCACCTGAACGATTGTGAATTGTGACGAGTGATATTAAGCCTTTAGCATCTGTACAAATGCCGCTACGAATCGCTTTTTCTCGAATGAAGGCATTGCTAAAGTTTTCTAATTTAGCATCTAGAACTATTTGATTATTTTGAATAAGTAATGGTCCAGCACCAATAATGTTGGGATAACGATTAAATTCGTCGGGAATAGTACGACTTTGAATATTGATTTTTGTGCCAATTGGGAGTAAATTGGCACTAGTTGTAGTATTACCCCGAAACACCAGCAGAGAGCCTTGAGGAGGAATTGGAACCGGATTTTTGGTGGTGGAGGTGACGGGTATTTGATTGGTAACTTGGTTATTTTCTACTATTAAGATAATTTCGGTGTCGGTGAGTGGGGTGTAATCTTTTCCCCAAGCTGCTGTGTAGCGGGCAATGCTGCTTTGAACATAGCCGCTGTTGAGGAAAGAAATGGGGATTTTTCCAGAACCTGGATTATCTATAATAGTTAAAGTTTCTTCTAAAGCCAAGCGACCTACGTAAAACTGCCCAAAATCATTCCACGCGATCGCACCTCGGTTCAAAATAGGACTGGATAACCATGTTCCTTGACTACGGATGGCTCCCAAAGGCAACCTATTATTACGGTTAAAGAATCCAGCGTTGATTGCACCTGCTGCTTCATATTTTGGTGCTGTTTGAATTAATGCAGCGGTACCAATTAAGGTGTCAGGATTACTAACTATAGGTTTTAGTTTGACTCCCAACCGGGGATTTATTTCTAAGCGCACCACCGGAAAACTATCTTTTCCTAAGCTTAACCACTGTTGCTGCCATTTGATTCCCGGTGCCCAAGTAATAGTTTTACCTAATAAAGCATCAGGACGGATTTCTACACTTAAATACCGACTATTGTTTGAGGCAGATGAAATTCTCGGTGCATAACCGAAGGGAACACTGATTCTAATCAATGTCTGATTATTAACAACTTGGACTTGTTTAACGGCAGATTCTGCTGCCGGGGCAATTGGTGTTGGTTCTGGGGTTGGTAATTGTTTGAGGAGATTGGGTAAAGGAATCGGTGCAGTTGGTGTCGGTATAGGAATAATTGGTGTGTAGCGTTCAACTAACCGTTGATCAGCAATTCCATCGAGGATAATTGTCCATTCCCGATTTGGTGGTGCTGTCGGTTGAGGATTCACCGCATCAGCATCGACAACTTTTTTGACTGGTGGTTCTTGACGAATTTGCCAAGGTACAGGAACATCCAAATCAATTCCCACTAATTGGATGGGAGGTGTTGCCAACAGGTTAGTTTCCCGAATATCGGTGATTTTGGCAGTCGGTGTCGAAATAGTTAAAATATTACCCTGAACTTGAATTTGCCATCCTGATGTTTTAGATAAGTTTGTTACATCTAGATAGCGGTAATTGCTTATGAGTCTAGCTGTGAGAATCTGAGGTTTGTTGGTAGGTGAGAACCATCGAATTGGTTGTTTACTGGGATTATTCGTATCTAGTAGTTCCACTCCTACTAATTGTTGTAACGTGCCATCGGCTATGTATGTGGTGACTTGATTTTTACTCCGTGGTTGCTGCCGCCAAAAACCTGTAACGGTACGTCCATTGAGGATAATTTGATTACCTGATGTCGCTGGAGGTTTATTCGGTGTGGGGAGGCTTTGGCTAATAGTGGTGTAATTTTCAGATGCAAATGCCCTATTCCATTGGCTATTCACTATAAAATAAGGTATTGTTGCAGCTACTAGTAAAATCCAAAACTTAGACGATTTCAATAAGTTCTGGAAATTGTTTAGCTCAGTTAAGTAAAATTGCTGCCATTTCATCATATATTTTGTTACCTATGTTTAAATTTAGTAGCCAAATTACCAATATTGAGGGGAATTCTCGAAATATCAAAAGCTAAATTAGATAACTTTTGTTGCAGAACATGATAAATTTATTGTGGGTCTTTGTCTTTTGTTAGCCAATCAACAGTTTTCCTACCAGATACAAATGATTTACTAGCGAAGTTCAGCGCTAGTTACGACCAAATCCGGGAGAACGGTTTTGGTGCAAATGACCATCTAAACTTTAATTCCTCGCTCATGTTTGCCGCTGTTTGCTACTTAAGTGAGGTATTTACGAAGTCAGAGGAGGTTTCTCTGACATTGGTAACAACACAAGTGACAAATAATCATGAGCGTAAGAATCGAGGCAGTATCAGAATGATGATCAAGAATTGTCAAATGAGTATGTATTGTAATACCCTAATTCTGTTGGTGGATACAGAGATTTTCCCCTCGGTTAGTAGAACAGATGAAACATTAGGCATTGCCACAAGCTGAATCAGCAAGAAAAAGCTTTTAATTGAGATTGGGAATTGAGGAAATACATCGCTTCGGTATATAAATAGAAAACTGCGCGAACTAAGGTAGTTTCCCGAACTCAGCAAAAACCCAAAAAAATAACGGTATGATTTTAACACGGGTGCATTAAATTAAAACACCTGGAGTTAGGATTTTTTTCCCTAAATTTTGGTGATAGTTTGCTTTCTCCATCGTTATTTTTTAAGAAAACTTTTGATCCGATTAGTAGTAAAGACACAGGAATTAATGTCAGGGACAGTCTATGAATAACCAATCAGAAAACCAAGTCGAAGTAGCAAATTCTGATTCCTCCATAAGGTGCAATTACCAAGGACAACGTTGGCTAGTGGAAGAACGTGATGCTTGTGGTGTGGGCTTTATTGCCCAACGTCAAAATCGTGGAAGTCACGAAATCATCACTAAAGCCCTAGCAGCTTTAACCTGTTTAGAACACCGTGGAGGTTGTAGCGCTGACCGCGATTCTGGGGACGGCGCAGGTATTTTGACGGCGATCCCCTGGCAACTGTTCCAACAAGAATTAGCAGCAAATGGAGTGGAAATTCCTACTACCGAAAAGATGGCAGTAGCAATGCTATTTTTACCCCAAGACCAGCAAATAGCGCAACAAGTTCGTAACATATTTGCACAAGTAGCTGGCGAAGAGAAATTAAAGGTACTGGGCTGGCGAGAAGTTCCAGTGCAACCAGATTTACTTGGTGTGCAAGCAAAAGATAATTTGCCAAAAATTGAGCAGGCAATTTTAGTATCAGAAGATAAACTTGGTGATGATTTAGAACGTCAACTTTATATTTTTCGCCGCCGTTTATTTAAAGCAGTAAAAAACACTTCCGATGAATTTTATGTAGCATCCCTATCTAGCCGGACAATTATTTATAAAGGGATGGTACGTTCGGCAGTTTTAGGTGATTTCTATACTGATTTGAAAAACCCTGCCTACACTAGCTCCTTTGCAGTGTATCATCGGCGTTTTAGCACCAACACCATGCCCAAATGGCCCCTGGCGCAACCAATGCGTTTACTGGGACATAACGGTGAAATTAATACCCTATTGGGTAATATCAACTGGATGATGGCACGGGAAGCCAGTTTAGATCATCCCATTTGGGAAGGACGTTTTGCCGAACTGAAGCCATTTGTACAGTTAGATAATAGTGATTCAGCAACATTAGATAACGTGTTTGAGGTGTTGGTACGTTCAGGACGTAGCCCCTTAGAAGCATTGATGATTATGGTGCCGGAAGCATACCGAAACCAACCTTCCTTACATGATTATCCAGAAATTACGGATTTTTACGAATACTACAGCGGTTTACAAGAATCTTGGGATGGTCCAGCATTACTGGTATTTGGTGATGGACGTACCGTGGGGGCAACCTTAGATCGGAATGGCTTAAGACCTGCTCGTTACTGTATCACCAAAGATGATTATATTGTGGTGGCATCGGAAGCAGGCGTAGTGGAGTTTCCAGACGAGGATATTATTGAAAAAGGTCGATTGGGACCAGGACAAATGATTGCTGTGGATTTGGAAACCTGTGAAATTCTCAAAAATTGGGAAATTAAACAGCGAATTGCCAAACAGCATCCCTATGGGGAATGGTTGAGCCAAAACCGCGAAGATTTGAATAGTTTGGTGGCAAGCCAATCCACGACAAATGGGAATGGAAACGGACATTATAGTAATGGCAATAGTAATGGGAATGGTTACAAAACAGATTCTGCCAACCCCATAGATAGAAAAGCACTCCTCCAACAGCAAATCGCCTTTGGTTATACTACCGAAGACGTGGACATGATTGTGGAACCGATGGCACAGGATGGGAAAGAACCCACCTTCTGTATGGGAGATGATATCCCCCTAGCGGTACTTTCGGAAAAACCCCACCTGTTGTATGACTACTTCAAACAGCGATTTGCCCAAGTTACCAACCCAGCAATTGATCCATTGCGGGAAAACTTGGTGATGTCTTTGAAGATGGAACTGGGTGCCAAGGGGAACTTATTAGAACCTAAGGCAGAATATGCCCGCCGCATTAAGCTAGAGTCACCAGTATTGATGGAGGCTGAACTAGCAGCAATCCAAGCCTCCAGCTTTAAGACTATAGAGCTTTCCACACTGTTTGCCCTAGCACTTGGTCCAGATGGCTTAGAAACCGCTGTTAAAGAACTCCAAGCAAAAGCCGTTGCCGCTGTTCAAGATGGGGCAAATATTATCATCTTGAGTGACAGTAGTGACACAGGTATCAGTACCGAATATAGTTACATTCCCCCCCTCCTCGCCATTGGTGCAGTGCATCACCACCTGATTAAAGCTGGTTTGAGAACCCAAGCATCACTGGTTGTGAAGACGGCACAATGTTGGAGTACACACCACTTTGCATGTTTAATTGGCTACGGTGCCACCGCAGTATGTCCGTACATGGCATTGGCAACTGTACGGGATTGGTGGGCAGATCCTAAAACCCAACAGTTTATGCAACGGGGTAAAATTAATCCCCTTAGTGAAATCCAAGCCCTAGGAAACTATCGCAAAGCTGTAGAATCTGGATTATTCAAGATTCTCTCGAAAATGGGCATCTCCCTCCTTGCCAGTTACCAAGGGGCACAAATATTTGAAGCAATTGGCATTGGTGGAGATTTATTAGAATTAGGTTTCCGAGGAACCACCTCCCGCATCGGTGGTATCAGTTTGGGGGATTTGGCACAGGAAGTTCTTTCCTTCCATGCCAAAGCCTTCCCGGAACTCAGTTTGAAGAAGTTGGAAAATTTAGGCTTCTTCAACTACCGTCCTGGTGGTGAGTACCACATGAATAGCCCGGAACTTGCCAAGGCATTACACAAAGCAGTTAATGGCAAGCAGTATGACCATTATGAAGTCTACAAGAAACATCTGCGCGATCGCCCTGTAACAGCACTGCGAGATTTATTAGACTTCCAAAGCGATCGCGCACCGATTGAAATTGAAGAAGTAGAATCAGTAGCAGATATCGTGCAGCGCTTCTGCACCGGGGGAATGTCCTTAGGTGCATTATCACGGGAAGCACACGAAACCCTTGCTATTGCCATGAACCGCATCGGTGGTAAATCCAACTCTGGAGAAGGTGGAGAAGATCCTGTTCGCTACAAAGTCTTAGATGACGTAATCGAAGGGCTTTCCCCCACATTACCCCACCTCAAAGGCTTGAAAAACGGCGACAGGGCAGCTAGCAGCATCAAGCAAGTAGCATCAGGTAGATTCGGTGTCACACCAGAATACTTGATGAGTGCCAAACAAATCGAAATCAAGATTGCCCAAGGTGCAAAACCAGGAGAAGGTGGACAACTACCAGGTGCAAAAGTTAGTCCTTACATCGCCATGTTACGCCGTTCTAAACCCGGTGTCACCCTAATTTCACCACCACCCCACCATGACATTTACTCAATTGAAGATTTAGCACAATTGATCTTTGATTTACACCAAATCAACCCCAAAGCCCAGGTTTCCGTGAAGTTGGTGGCAGAAATTGGCATCGGCACCATCGCCGCTGGTGTTGCCAAAGCAAACGCCGACATCATCCAAATCTCTGGACATGACGGTGGTACAGGCGCATCACCACTGAGTTCTATTAAACACGCAGGCTCACCGTGGGAACTGGGATTAAGTGAAGTTCACCGGGTACTGATGCAGAACAGTTTACGCGATCGCGTGATTCTGCGAGTGGATGGCGGCTTAAAGAGTGGCTGGGATGTCCTAGTTGGTGCATTGATGGGGGCAGAGGAATTTGGCTTTGGTTCCATCGCCATGATTGCTGAAGGCTGCATCATGGCGCGGATTTGCCACACCAACAACTGTCCTGTGGGAGTCGCTTCCCAGAAGGAAGAACTTCGCAAACGCTTTAGCGGAATGCCGGAAAATGTAGTGAACTTCTTCATGTTCATCGCCGAAGAAGTCCGCAGTCTCCTGGCTAAATTGGGTTATCGTTCCATCGCCGAAATCGTGGGACGTGCCGACATCTTAACCACCCGTACAGGTGTCAAGCTCACCAAAACCCAAGCTTTGAATCTAGATTGCCTCTTGCAGTTACCCGACACCAAAGAAAATCGCAGTTGGTTAGTGCATGAAGAAGTCCACAGCAACGGTGCAGTTCTAGATGACCAAATCCTCGCTGATGCAGATATTCAAGCTGCCATCAGCAATCAAACCAACATCAATAAAACCTTTAAAGTCGTCAACACCGATCGTACAGTTGGTGCGAGATTAGCAGGTCAAATTGCCGTCAAATACGGCGATGATGGCTTTGCTGGACACATCAACCTGAACTTCCAAGGTAGCGCTGGACAAAGCTTTGGTGCCTTTAACTTACCAGGAATGACCCTAGTATTGGCAGGGGAAGCAAACGACTATGTGGGTAAAGGGATGAATGGTGGTGAAATCATCATCAAACCGCCAGTAAATGTCAACTATGACCCAGCACAAAATGTGATAATTGGCAATACCTGCCTTTACGGGGCAACAGGTGGATTCTTGTTCGCCAATGGGTTAGCAGGAGAACGCTTTGCCGTACGTAACTCCAAAGCCACAGCCGTAATTGAAGGTGCAGGCGACCACTGTTGTGAATACATGACAGGTGGTACCATCGTCGTCTTGGGTGCAGTGGGACGTAACGTTGGGGCTGGAATGACAGGAGGAATTGCTTACTTCCTGGATGAAGTTGGGAACTTCCCCGAACTAGTCAACCCAGAAATCGTCAAAATCCAAAAACTTAAATCCTCTGCCGGAGAAAAACAACTCCGTGACCTGATTCAAGCACATAGCGATCGCACAAATTCACCAAAGGCGAAAATCATCCTCGCCAACTGGCAAGAATACCTACCTAAATTCTGGCAATTGGTTCCACCTTCGGAAGCAGATAGTCCAGAAGCCAAATCTCAAACTGAAAAAGAACCAACTTCTGTATATTAAACAGTTGTCAGTTATCAGTAAACCGATCAATCTGGTAGGGGTATAGCTTGCTTCTCCGTTTCGGAGTACGGCGTTTGCCCCTCCTGTTTTATGATGATTAGGAATACCCCTTTCAAGGTGGGCAGCGACTAACGACCGAAACCCGGTTTCTTCAGTTAGAATACGAAAGATTTTTGTATTTAGTCGAGAGAAACCGGGTTTCTCGGCTAAACGAAAAGTTTTAAACAACGTAAAATCAAGCTTTTTTAATTAGCAGCTTGAAAGGGCTAGTTCTACAAGTGGAAACCCAGTTTATTGAGTTAGCTTATTATTTCACAAAAATTTTAGATCGCTCCACTCCGTTACGCTTTAGAAGGGTAAAAAATAAAAGAGCAGAGGGGAAAAGGGGAAAAGTATAAAGGGCTACTAGAGAGTCCTCCCGAACCCACAAACAACACGAAAACCAAAATTGTTGAAGATATAGTCGCGCGAAGAGCTGAAGTAACGGTACGCAGAACGGCAGAAACCAGGATCGTTGTACCAGGAACCGCCGCGCAGCACCGGATTACCCGTTTTTTCAGAAAGATTATTATTTTCATTGTCAAACCAAGGAGTACCATCTTTTGGCGCTCCCGTATAATTAATGTGACAATCATCCAAACACCATTCCCACACATTGCCGTGCATATCGTATAAACCAAAAGCATTCGCTGAAAACTGCCCGACAGGGGTAGTTTGTTGGCGATATTCTCCTTTAGCTTGTTCTGCAAAGGTATTCCTAGCATCGTAATTCCCTAACTTGCTAGTAATGGTTTCGCCAAAGTGGAAGGGTGTCGTAGTTCCAGCCCGACAAGCATATTCCCATTCGGCTTCGCTGGGAAGACGGTATTCTTTGCCTGTTTTTTTGTATAATCGTTCACAAAATTCCACCGCATCGTACCAAGATACTTGTTCTACAGGTCGGTTATCGCCTTTAAAGCTAGATGGTTCTGCTTTCAGTTTGCGGTTAATTTGGGGTAGTGCTGCAACAGCTTTCCATTGGGCTTGAGTAATTGGGTATTTACCCATACAGAAAGCAGGAACAGTGACTTGATGCTGTGGTTTTTCTCTCCTATAACCATCCCAATTAAATTTTTTAACAAGTCTCTCTATTTCTGCATCTTCGGTACCCATCATGAAGCTACCAGCAGGGATATAAACCATATCCAAGTTGATACCATTGCCCAAATCTTCACGAAAATACTCAGCTTCGCGTTTTTCTCGGTTAACTTCCTTTCCTTGTTGATTTACCGTCACCACATCAAACTGGAAAGAAGCTAATCCCCCAACCCCCTTCCATCTCAGGGAAGGGGGAGAATTTTGATTATCTCCTCTTGAAGAGGTTACTGTCTGGATATTAGTTGTGGTGCGGGTATCTTGCCCGCTAGAATTTCTAAGAACATCTTGCCCACTACTAATCCTTACAGCAATTCTTTCAATTGCTTCAAATGCTTCTAAATCATAACCAACAGCAGCAACAACCCTTTTCCACAATTGCTTGGCTAAAGATAAATCACCCTTGTTTTCAGCTTGAGATGCTTGGTACTTCAATAAAATCACATCCTGAAGTCTGGCAGCTTGCTTCAACAAGATAAAATACATTTTGTAAGGTGGTTCTGCCTTTAAATAAGGGTTTTGTATTGGCTTTTTATAACTAGAATTAATTTTTGGGACGTTGTAGCGCAAATATTGGTCTAATCGTTCAACTGTCGCGCAACTAAATTCTCCCTGTAACCGCAATCCTTCCAGTAACGTATGGGTAAATGCACCATGCTGTAATTCATCAATTTCCCAAGATTGTTGATTCGCATTACAGGAATAAAACGTAATTACCCCTTGATGTTTCTCCTCACCAATTCCCAATCCTCCCCGACTACCTTCATCCCGACAAGCATCCAACAACAACACCACATTATCAGCACCACAACGTCGCAATCGCTGAGTGATATAATCCACAGAAATAGCCGTTGTGCTATCTGTCGGGTCACTATCGGGAAACATTAAATAGTCTTGGTCATTGTACCGTTTTCCATGCCCAGCAAAGAAAAACCAGAGATTATCCTCTGGATTCAGCAAAGGTGTTTCAAACTGAACATTCAAAAATCGCCGAAAGCGAGCATTAGTAGGTTGTGTAACTATGGGTGGATTTGCAGGAATTGGGGGAGAATTTTCTGTAAAGAGAAAAATTTGGTCAAACTTCGCTTCCTCTCCAAACCAAGCAGCCATAACTTCAGCATCACGCTGGGCATATTTGAGAGATTGTAAATTATCGTAGTTGTTAATTCCGATTGCGATCGCCCAATTTTTCCCCATCTTCAAAATGCCTATTCTTCTCGTTTAGATCAATTCTTTGTGTTAGCAAAGCTTACCAGAAAGGCTAGCTGTATAGAATTTTACCCCACCCCCTACCCCGCTGGCGGGGAGGGGAATATAGCGGTTTTCAGATGAGTGAAATACGTTGATCTTGCTCCCCTTCCCTTGCAGGGAAGGGGTTGGGGGTTAGGTCGGTGTATTGGATACAACCGAGAAACGCTATAGAATCATGTTCCCTCCTCGCTAGCCTACGGTGTACACACAAGTCTTTTAGAGTTGCCTACCAGGCTTTTTGATCCTCCAACCCCCTTAAAAAGGGGGCAAACGTCTCTCAAAGTCCCCCTTTTTAAGGGGGATTTAGGGGGATCTACGACGATTTTGATTTTGTACAGAGATGTGTATACACCGTAGCCTCGCTAGCGGGGAGGGTTAGGGTGGGGTTCTTTATTCTGCAACTTCATATCAAATTCCTACAGTAAATTTAACCTTTGCGTTTAAATTTAAAAGTCATAGCACCTTTGCCCCCTGCTTTTCCACCACCAAATCCCAACAGGCTAATTTGCCCTTCTCCGTTGATTTCCACCAATAACTCAACCTCATTCAACTGCATTTTAGAATCAGGTTGTTCAGCTTCATCAAGCACTTCCCGCATCGCTTGCAAAAACCCTGACATTTCCTCTTTGAGTTTTGCTACCTCAAGCATTTTTCTTTTGGTAACAACAACTTCAGTTACTTTCGTAATTTCCCCACCAATTCTTCCACCAATATCACCACCACTTCTAGAACCACTGGTAGTAGTAGATGTTTCGGCTATTTCCTCGGTGATAATCCAAATTTTATCAGTCATATCATTCTAGAATTGGCAACTATTATTATTTATACAGTACGTAGTTAGAGATTACGGAGTTAAACCTCATCTAAGCTGGGTAGCAGCTAAATCCTATAAATTAAAAAACTATAAGCTTTGTGGTGCGGGCATCTTGCCCGCTTTAGATATACAAATTAGGCGCGTAACAGCTTATCTTGACAATTCTAGTTTTTTATAAAGACCTTGAAATTGCTACCTTGCGTCGCAATGACGCATTTGAAACGCTAAAAAATTTCGGGTTTCATCATCGACGAAGTTTATACCAATTCAAATAATGATTGCAACACATCAAACAGTAGAGACGTAGCAGTGCTACGTCTCTACAAATATCTATCTTTCGCATTGTTTTTTCAAATTGGTATTATCCATAGCATCTCAAAAAAATGGAGACGTTAAATTTAACGTCTCCACCACCAGATATGAAAAAAGAGCTTATTATGCTTTTTAATATCAAGATTATTTTTTAGCAGTAATTGTCTTCTGTTCCTTATCTTCAATTTCTAAAAGTTCAGGAATAGTGACAAATTTATAACCTTGGTTTCTAAAATTGCTAATAATTTCCGGTAAAGCAGCCACTGTATTAGAACGATTCCCACCACCATCATGCATTAAAACAATACCGCCAGGTCTGGCTTCCCGCATGACATTACTAACCAATCGAGGTACGGGAGGACGGCTATAATCGTTGGAATCAGATGACCAAAGAATAATTCCATATTTACGATTTCTTGCATAATCTGCAACTCCGTTATGCATAATTCCACCTGGTGGACGGAACATGTTTGTTTTAACACCAGTAGTTTTATAGATTAAATCTGTAGTGCGATCAATTTCATTCGCTGCAACTTGAGGACTCATGTGTTGATACCAATGATGCCATGTATGATTGGCGATCGCATGACCTTCTGCAACTACCCGTTTACCTAAATCGGGATACTCTTGCAGCATTTGCCCCAGAACAAAGAAAGTCCCCTTAATGTTATTCTGTTTGAGAATATCTAAAATTTGCTCAGTAGAGCCTTTCCTTGGACCATCATCAAAGGTGAGGGCAATTACTTTCTCTCCTTTAATTAACTTTGCTTCACTTAGAGTTACACCTTGAAACCTTGCTGGTAATACGTAAGCAAGACCTCTTGCCCTAGCCTCAATTTCCCAAGTATTGAGCATCGTTGTCTTAATAGTTTCTACCCGTTCCTGATTCCCAAGGGTTAGGGTAGTATCTTTGACATCAAGATTATTTTGCTTGGATTTACCATTTGGGATACTTTGAGTAATTGGCAGTATTAAAGCTAAACTCAGACAACCCGCTAAACCTAGCAAAGCAAATAAAATGCCTTGCGACCAACCAAACGACTTATTCTGTTCCACTTCATGGCTCCTTCACAAATCCAACCACCAGTCATGCTCCTGACGGTGCTTCATAGCACAGTTTATTTAAATATTAGATACCAAGTTAGTCGTTAATTATCCTGAAAATAACTAATTAAATTAACAAAGGTTTAGATCAAAACCTAGTTGTTAGTTTCATTATGGCTTTGAATAATCGTTCCTGAAAATAGGTAGATAAAATACTTATTGTTCACTGGTAACTTATATTTGGGGTCTGCTGTATAGCCCTTTCGGGCATCCAAGAAACGCGTAGCGCAGCGTTAGCTGTAAAAGTCTTCTAGTGAGTGCAGGGAACAGGGAACAGTTTTACCTTTATTTTTTCCGTTTTTTTATAGTCCAATAAATCTGAATGCAAGTTTTTGAAACCTCAAACCCTTATTTCCTTGCACTTTCGCAGGATAAAAAATCCTGAAAGCATTGATAAGTAAGTGTTTTATAGTTATCCAGCAAGCCCTATATGGCTGTACCCTTTTTGATTAGGACATCTATATTTTAACTGTTCCCTTTTAGACAAATAGTATGTCCTAACCGAGATGTCCACTGCTATATCTGTCGCATTGTTTTTTCAAATTGTTATAAGCAATAAAAAAAGCCAGTTCCTGATCGAAACTAGGCTTTTAATACAGCGAATTTATTTAGGGAATTCCAACAAAATAATTTTCCAATAGATGCATTGGTGGAACAGGCTAGAAGCCCGCATCACATGAGGATTTTTTAAATTGGAAGTCCCTTATTCTGACTATTTTTTCGCTACTATTTGCAATTGTTTATCTTCCATTTCCAACATTTCTGGCATCGTGACAAAACGATAACCTGAGTTCCGAAATTTCTCAATCATTGCTGGTAATGCTTTAACTGTACTATCACGGACACCACCGCCATCATGCATCAACACAATACCACCTGGCTTTGAATCGCGCATGACGTTACCAACTAAACGGGCTGCGGGTGGGCGTTTGTAGTCGTGGGAATCTGCTGACCACATAATTACTGAGTACTTTTTACTCCTTGCATAGGCAGCAGGACCATTACCTAAAACACCTCCGGGTGGACGGAAAAGATTTGTTCTCACTCCAGTGGTTTTATAAATAATTGCTTCTGTAGCGTCTATTTCATAAGCGGCAGCTTTAGGACTCAGACGATGATACCAATGATGCCAGGTATGGTTGGCGATTGTATGACCATCGGTGACAATACGTTTGCCGATTTCGGGAAAGTTTTTCATGTTGTTCCCAATCACAAAAAACGTTCCTTTGACGTTATTTTTTTTGAGAATATCTAATATTTGTTCTGTATACTTGGGCCAAGGACCATCATCAAATGTCAAAGCTACTATTTTATCTTTTTGATTTGGCTTGACTGCATTGAGGGTGACTCCTTGGTAGCGTTTGGGTATTTCTTGATAAACACCTTTTTGCTTGGCTTCTTGTTGCCAACTGTCCATCATTTCTTTTTTCAGATCTGTGATGCGCTTAGTTGCAGTGGCTGGAATTGCTAAATCACTGGCAACTACAGTTTGCTGGAAGAGGATATTGGAAATATTTTGCTGAATTGGTATTGCCATTCCGGCAGTTAAAGTTACTGCTAAAGCAGCTAGTCCAAAAAAGACAAATTTTGGTAATCTAAAAATTTCTTTGACGTTCACACCATAGCTCCTTCACCCTAAATTATTTTGGTTATATTGGCGTTTTTAATAAAACGCTTTAATAGAGTTATTCAAAATTCCTCCGAAAATAACTGGGCGATTGTTCTGAGTAATCACAAAAATTAATTTAATAAATTAATTTCAAAAATTAAATATAGAGTAACAGATATTACACCCATACATAGAATTACTTCTTCGCGGCATCGAAAATATTGAATAATCGAATTTTGTGTAATTTATACAAGAATCAGGAAGAAATATATCAATAACAACTATCTTGTCAGATTGCGATCGCTCCGGACAAAGAAGTGGCTATTTTCCAATAAATCTGAGTTGTTGGATATTTAAGCTAGCCACATATCCTGGGCAAATAGGAGTGAAAATAACACCATCAATATGGCAAAGAATACCATGGCTGGATATCCCCACCGAGGATGACGAGAAAGCAGTAATCCCAGTGCGAAAGACAAAGGCGCGATCGCATAAGTATACCGTTCCACTGACAATACTAATCCAGTATTCAAAATGATTCCATAGGTAGTAAAACCATAGGCAATGGCAGAAAAGGGGAGTTGTGAGCGATAGTACCACAACAGCGCTAAACCACCAAAAATAATTGTCATTTTGACTAATGGTTCACCCAGAAAGATGTTATTGCTGGGAGTTGCCCGTGTTTGTAACCACAAGCAAAACCAAAACAAATAAAATCCATAGCATGTCCAGATTTCACCTAATCGCTGGTGAAAGCGCCAAATAAAGCCAACACCTACTAAAATCAGGGTGACTATGATTGGATGCGTAATGTTTCTGATATTACCCTGTTCTACATTCTCACTCCCAAGGAAAATTTGCATCAGTAATTGCAACCAACCCTCTCCTACGAACCCTACTGAAGTCCGCCAACCTCGCTGGGCTTGGAGGAAGGCGAAGCCATCACCAAATTTGAAGAAACAAAACAAAATGTAAAGTAATAAGCCTCCAGCTACTGCACAACTGGCTATGTAAGCTTTTATTGGACGACGCTCTTTTAATGATGTGAGTAAAAAGGCGGGGATCAATGCTACTCCGGTGATGCGGGTGGCAGTGGATAGTGTTCCCCACAGTGTTACCCAACCATATTCTCGACGTTCAAATGCCCGTAATGCAGATGTGCTAAATAGTAGGAATAAACCTTCGGTGTAAATTACTGTCCCGTAGATGGAATAGGGACACCATGCTAAGGCTGCTGTCCCCCAACGGGCGGCGTTTTCGCCGTATTTTTCGTCTACCCAACGATATAGGACTATGAGGGCTGCTAAGAATGCTAAGTTGTTGATTAGTAGGGCTGCCCACGGGAAGGGGATTCCCAGTAACATCAGAATTTTGATGGTGAGGGGATATAAGGGGAAGAAAGCAACGGAATATTGTTTGCCGTCTAAGCCGTAGTTGTAACCTGAATGAACTATTTGATGGTACCAAATGCTATCCCAGGCGAAGAAGACATCCCACCATCCGTATTTTTGAAGTTCAGGGTTTTTACTAATTATTGGCAGGATAATTAGCATGACTAGGATGAGGAGGATGCGGCTTGATAGCCACATTAATGTGGGGAATATGAGGTTTTTGGTGGGGATTTGGAACATGAGGAGGAGGAAGAGAGGAGGAAGATTTTTAACGCAGAGTAGCGCGGAGTTAAGCGCAGAGTAGCGCAGAGAAATATGGAGGAAGAGGGGGAAGTTTTCTACCTATTTCTGCCAAACTACTAGGATGACTCCACACACGATTAAGCTTAATCCGAGGTATCTGATTGAGGGGATTGTTTCTTTGAAGATGAAGTAACCAATTAATACTGAAAAGACGTACACTAGGGAGGCTGATGGTCCGGCGACGCTGATTTTGACTCTGGTTAGTAGTAGGATATAGGCGATCGCTCCAAAGCCGTAACAAAGTAGTCCGAATAGAAGTTCGGGGGTGGTGATAATACTTGCGATTTGATTGAAAATGTTGCTGGTGTTGACTTTGCCTAGTTTGTTGGCTCCAAGTTTGAGAAATAGTTGTCCGGTGACGCTTGCCATGACGGATATTAGTAATAAGGCAAATTCTTGGGGGTTCACAGATTTTTTATTTAATAGATTTAAACGGGTTTATTCACTGTTACTGATTTCTTTTACTGTGTAAATTGGACGACCTTTTACTTCTTCGTATATTCGCCCAATATATTCTCCTAATATTCCTAAGCAAAGTAGTTGAACTGAACCGAGGAAGAATAAGGCGATGGTAATTAATGTGTAACCTATTAATGGTGTTGCTAAGTCGATTAAGCGCCAATACAATACCATGAATATCATTAGTATGGCGACAGTTGCTGATATAATTCCTAAGTATGTTGCCAATTTTAAGGGCATTTTTGATAAAGATACTATGCCGTTAATGGCTAGTCCTAATGATTTTCCAAAGGTGTATTTTTCTTTGCCTGCAAAGCGGGGATCGCGTTCAAATTGTACCGCAGTTTGACGAAAACCTACCCAGGCTCTTAACCCACGTATGTAACGGTTCCGTTCTGGCATAGAATTAAGTACATCGACGACTTGTTTGTCCATTAAGCAGAAGTCTCCGGTGTCGGCGGGGATATCAACATCTGCTAAGATTCTGAGGATGCGGTAAAAACTGTATGCCATGAAGCGTTTGAACCAGTTTTCTTTTTTCCGCGAAATCCGCTGTGCATACACGACTTGATATCCTTGCCGCCACTGCTCTACCATGTCTAAGATGAGTTCGGGTGGATCTTGTAAGTCGGCATCCATGACTATGGTGACTTTACCACGGACAAAGTTTAAACCTGCGGTGACGGCTATTTGATGTCCAAAATTCCTGGCAAAGCTAATGTAACGGATTCGGCGATCGCGTTGATGAATTTCCCGCATAAAATGGAGAGAGCGATCGCTACTACCGTCATCCACTAGTATTACTTCGGTTTCTCCTTCTAATTTTTCCATCACCTCTACAATCCGACGGTACATTTCACGGATGTTTTCTTCTTCGTTATATATCGGTATCACGATTGAGTAGATTACCAATTCACCACTCCTCTTCTACTCTGCGATTTTTTGCACGACCACTAAGGCTGACACTCCAAATGGTAAACGAATACGTCCCATAAAATGACGTTCACTAGCAAATAAAGTCGCTAAAAGTTGATTGATGGGTTTACTTGGAAGTTTTAAATCGTTGCTGATACTGGCTTTGCTTTCAATTTTCAATAGTTTTTGCAGCAGACGGACTAAAGCAACGATGGGAAATAGGAAACTGTTGAAGTATGTGGAATATTTAATTTTATATCCCCCTTGACGAGTAACTTGACTTAATTGCTTTAATGTGTATCGGCGTTTATGGTGGTTAATCTCATCATGCTGACTCCACAAAAACTGGTACGCTGGAACTGTGACTAACAACCAACCACCAGGTTTTAAGCGTGATTTTAGGGCTTCGAGTGCAGCTAAATCATCATCTAAATGTTCGATGACATCCAAAATTAAAATCAAGTCGTATTCTGCGGTGAAGGGAATTTCATTTGGTAAGCTACCTTGTTTTACCAAAGTTACTTGACGTTGATTGGCAAACTCGCAAGCGGTTGTTTCCAACTCCATCGCCGAAACCTGCCCGTGACGGGATAACATTTTTAAGTTACCACCAGTTCCACAGCCTGCTTCCAATATTTGGGGATTACTAGGCAACTTTAACTGACGAATTACTCGATCTATTATCCGCCGACGACCAACAAACCACCAATGTTTATCTTCGACTGCTGCATATTGGAAATAAAAGTCTTTAGGACTTACGCATTGACAGGAAAGCTAGTTTATGTATTCAAGCGGCACAACTAGCATTCAAGTTATCCAAAACATATTCACGAATAACTTTTGTGAATAGATTCCTTTGTACTTCATACCAATTGTCAATGATGTTTTCAGAACGCATTTTCTCTAAACGAACAAATGCTTGAAGTGAGCAGAATATATGTGTTTTGATTGCGTGGCTATCTCTAACCATAAACCTACAAATGCCACATAGCTGTTTTACTGCTCTATGGAAACTTTCAATACCCCAATGTGTGTCATGAATAGTGATAAATTCAGTTCTAGTTATTTGTTGTAAGACTTCTTTCTGATTCTCGTCATCAGGCTGATAAAATATGTAGTGTCTAGAGTCTTCTTTCTTAAACACTTTCCTAAACAACTTTACAAATCCAAATTCTCTTAAATGAGTTATCAAACCTTCATCGTAAATCTCTAAAGTACTTACCTGACAGTACTTTCCAGGCTCATTTGATACTGTTCTATTTTTTTCAACTCCGAATAAAAAACCTAATTTCTGGTTTCTCAAAAATTTCAGATTTTCTACTCCTGAGTACCAACTATCCCCTGTGACTATTCGCGGCTTTAATCCCCAATCAGTCACTTCTATTAGCATCTCTTGGAAATAATCATTTTTGGTTTTTCCCTCCTTCTTATCGTATATCCTGTAATTTATGGGAACACAATTGCCTCGAATATCGCTGTAATAAAGTGTTATTAAATTTAAACCTTTAATCGTTTTATGATATTTACCAGACCAAAAATATCCAATTAATTCTGCGTATTTTGGGTTGCTGTACAGCTTTTCTATTACTGTATCATCAACACTTAAAATCCCTCCTTCTATATTGATTATCTCTTTTACTATGTCAAATAAATCTTTTGGCTCGTATCTTTCTCTCAGCAAAAACCTATTCACACTATCATGTGAAACATCTCCCAAGATTTCTGCCAATCGACTGCACCCTCCATGCTTTGGCTCCGATAGCAAGAACAGGGTGTAATGTTCCAAATTACATTGTGCTGTCGAGGGTTTGCTGATTTCTCTAATTGTCCGATACCTTGAAAGTAGACGACACCGTTTTCCAATGCATTATTTTACCATCCCGTCAATGCGTAAGTCCTAGTCTTTATCCATGAAGTATCTAAACAGAATGAATTATCGATATTAAACCTTGCTATTTTCGGAAGTCTAGTTTTAGTCAAGATTGTAAGTAGGCGTAGCCAGCCCTACGGGCTTATGCTTTCTTACATCGCAATGACAAAACTTCGCTTTTCGTGATGGACTAGGTTTAGTTCACTGTTCACTGTTCCCTCATCCTACCCACAAATCTTGAGCGAATCTAATGCCAAAAATGACTAATAATAGTCCGCAGAAACCCAAACTCATGTAACCCCAACGAGGATGACGGGATAATAGAATCCCAAATGCGATGATGGGGGAAATAATTCCGAATACTAAACGGGTTAAAGACCAGGCTTTACCGGAAAATATTAATATCCCAAAACCTGCCAAACCGTAAAATAGGGTGACTGGAGTTAGTTGCTGACGATAGTGCCAAAGTAAGTATACTCCTCCTAGCACTACCAGAGTATTTAAGAATGGATCTCCTGCCAGTAGCCATAATGCTAAAAATAAAATTCCGAATCCATAATCCCGTTGTGCTGGGGTGACTCGATGACGGAAATACCACAGTAAGCTAGTGCAGATGGCAATTAAAGAAAAAATCAAAGGATGTAGAGGTTCTTTAATTCCCCCATGCTTCCAATTGGCAGTACCAATGCAAATTTGCATTAACATTTTCCACCAAGATGACCAGTCAAATCCGAAAGTTGGTCGCCATGCTTTTTGTCCATTAATGAATGCTAATGGATCAGAAAACTGTATTGCACAATACAAACTAAATAAAATTAATCCTGTGGCAGTAGCTAAAGCTGCTAAATAGGCGATGGGAGGTCGGCGTTGTTTCCAAGCTGCTAAAATTAGGGCAGGGATGAGTGCAATTCCCGTTGGACGTGTGGCAGTTGCTAATGCACCACAAAAACTTGTCCAAGCATAGCGTTTTTGATCAAATGCTTGGAGAGTGGCGGTACTCAGTAAAAGATATAATGCTTCAGTGTAGATGGTGGTGGCGAAAACAGAGGTGGGAAACAAACATGCGATCGCTACTGTCCACCGAGCCGTATAATCGCTATGGTTATCTTTTACCCAAACATATAAAAGGCAAACTGTACCCAAAAAAGCCAAGTTGCTAATTAACACACCTGCAACTTCAAAAGATAACCCCAAACTACCCAATCCATGAATCAGCAAAGGATATAGGGGAAAGAAGGCAATATTACCTTTACCATCAATATAGCTGTAACCGGAAGTAGCGATCGCTCGAAAATGGATTGTGTCCCAACCATCAAATACTCCCAAACCAAAACTAGCTGCAATCCCATTTGGTGGTGCAGGTAATAATGGGGCAATTATCAACATAGCTACCCAAATTAATAGCCTACTTGATAGCCATGTAGTAATTGGGAATAGCAATGTATTCTTGGATAGGGATTTGGCTACTATCATCTCAACTTTATCCGTTTGTCGCAATGCTTTGATCCAATACTGAAAGGGTTTAGAAAATATTACTTTGATTTTTGATTTTTGATAAGACTTACACAACTAGCAACTAATCAACTGTGTTCATAATGAAAACTGAACTTCTGTCATTGCACATGTTTCGGCTTCACTCCTCCGGAGAAGCAAGCTACATAGAGTAGCAACCTCACAATCTTGACTTGAAATTACGGTTCTCAAAATAGATAAGGTTTATCAGGGTTTCTAGTGTCACTCACCAACGATTAATTATGACAATATCGTCAGACGTATTTCTGTGAAACTTAGTTCACATAGTCTATCTGCCGGAAAATTGCTGTAATCTCGAAGTATCAGTTTTGCGGTTATAGCTTAGGTGAGGACTTTGGTAATGAGGTGGAAAATAACTTTATTTTCTCTTTGCTTAGTGGGAAGTAATATCTTACCCGCTGAAGCTACTTTCAAACGGCAGAAAGTGAATACTGTCAAGGGAAACTGTGGAAAACTTAATTGTGGGAAAGTTCTCAAAGACTTGCGTACTCTTTACCCAGATTATGTATGGGAATTTGAAAAAGCATGTCCCTATCCCCAAATTCTTGGTTTACAAGTAGGTGTCGGTGAAAGAGGTTCACAACAAGTTTGGTTTAATTGTTGGGAAGCAAAGAAAGACAAGAAAAACCGTTACGGTAGTTATATAGGTACTTTACCATTGCGGGGAAATGAATCGAAGTTTTTGATCCCTTTGCCAACTTCTTCACCCTATACCCCAGAATTAAATACACGTTACGCTGATGCGATTGAAAAAGCTCAGTTTAAATGTGCCACTAAAAGCGGTAACTTTAACATCTTAGACGAACAAAAGAATGCTGTACAGCTACAGTGTTATTTTCAAGCTGGTGTACAACCTGTAGATTTAAACAACGATTTTGCATCTGATGGGGAAGTATCTAGAGGTGCTGGTGTTGATGAAATTTTAGGAATATTTCCTATAAGTGGGAATATCTAAAAAAATCTTAGCACCTACGAAGCTCTTGTTTTTAAGCAATCGATATTTAATCTTTTCTGTCAATGTGTAAATCCTGTTGGCATATTTGTACCTGTAGGGTGTGTGACACTTCGATAAATTGTGTGCGTTAAATAAGGGTTTGTACTGTCACGCACCAATGATAGATTCTCAAAAGACAAACTTGAGAACAATAGTCTGTAAAATGTTCTTCTGCCCAAAGTAATCATTCGACGTAAGGATTTAGGGGAATTATGGCGCGTTTAGCACTGCTGAGTGTATCAGATAAAACCGGATTAGTGGAACTGGCAAAAAGTTTGGTAGCAGAGTTTGGCTTTGATATTATCAGCAGTGGAGGTACTGCAAAAACTCTCAAAGATGCTGGTGTAGCTGTAACAAAAGTATCTGAATATACAGGTTCTCCAGAAATTTTAGGAGGAAGGGTAAAAACACTGCATCCCCGCATCCATGGTGGTATTTTAGCTCGCCGCGATTTACCTGAACATGTGGAGGATTTGGAAAAGAATCAAATTCGCGGCATTGATTTGGTGGTGGTTAATCTTTATCCCTTTGCAGAGACGATTGCGAAACCAGGAGTTAGTTTAGCGGAAGCTGTGGAACAAATCGATATTGGTGGACCTGCTATGCTAAGGGCAGCATCGAAAAATTTTGCTCACCTAACGGTGTTGTGTAATCCTGATCAATATGCTGGATACTTGGAGGAATTACGTCGTGGTGATGCACCTTCTCTAGAATTTAGGCAGCAATGCGCTTTAAAAGGATTTTTGCATACTTCCAGTTATGACCAGGCAATTTCAACCTATTTGAATAATTTAACTCCCGATGTTGAAAGTCAGGGAGAATTACCAGAAACCTTGAAAATATCTGGAAAACAAATCCAAGCATTACGTTATGGAGAAAACCCCCATCAACCCGCAGCTTGGTATCAAACTGGGGAAACCCCTAGCGGATGGGCTGCGGCAACAAAGTTACAGGGTAAGGAACTCAGTTATAATAATTTGGTGGATTTGGAAGCAGCGCGAAAAATTATTGCTGAATTCACCGATACACCCGCAGCAACAATTATCAAACATACCAATCCTTGTGGAACAGCTTTAGGAAATACCCTCCACGAAGCTTATACCAAAGCTTTTAATGCCGATTCCACTTCAGCCTTTGGGGGAATTGTCGCTTTGAATCGGGAACTTGATGCCGATACCGCAACAGAATTAACTAAGACATTTTTGGAATGCATAGTTGCACCAAGTTGTAGTGAAGCTGCAACAGAAATTATTGCGAAAAAGACAAATCTGAGAGTTTTGGTGTTGCCAGAATTGGGTAAGGGAGAAAAAGCAAATATCAAAGTCATCGCCGGGGGTTTTCTGGCTCAAGCCGCTGATGATATGATTACCGATACTAGTGAATGGAAATTTGTCACCGAGAAACAACCAACAGATAAAGAATTAGCAGAATTATTATTTGCTTGGAAAATTTGTAAACATGTCAAATCTAACGCCATCGTTGTCACACGCGATCGCGCTACCATTGGAGTTGGTGCTGGGCAAATGAATCGCGTTGGATCTGCTAAAATTGCCCTTGAACAAGCTGGCGATAAAGCCCAAGGTGGATTTTTAGCTAGTGATGGTTTTTTTCCTTTCGATGACTCTGTACGCACCGCAGCAGCAGCCGGAATTACCGCCATTGTTCAACCTGGTGGTAGCATGAGAGATCAAGATTCCATTCAAGCTGCTAACGAACTCGGTTTAGTGATGGTGTTTACCGGGATTCGCCATTTTATGCATTGATACATCAATCAGCATTCTGATTACAGCTATTTTCAGATAAATAGACAGACGTTGTAGGGGTTTAGCAGTGCTAAAACCTTACAACAGATGTGCTTCAAACAGGTGAAACTTGCCGTAATACACAGATACTTGATTCATTTTATTTCCTTCTGCCTCCTGCCCTCTGCCTTCCCTACATAAAAATAACAATTTATTCCTACTCAACCCCTAGACTTACTGATTTGCGGTAGCATAGCCTTGGCTGCTTGGAAAATAAATAATGCTAAAAACTTCAAAAAATAAACTTCTTAATTATAGCCGACTGGGCGCTTTTCTCGGAATTAGCGTTACCGTAACTGCTACTTCCCTAGCTACCCTCACCTTTCCAGTCTTAGCTGAGGTAGATATGGTACCTACATCATATCTAAACGACTACCGTGTTTGTGCTGCTCGGTTATTAAAATTAGGTGTTCGTGCAGAAGATACATCCAAATCCTGTGCATCTGTGTTGCGTCCCAGAGAATTCTCTGTTTGCATTAATCAGATTCAAAAAAAGACACAACTCAAAGCTGAGGATACCTTAATACCCTGTCGTCAAGCACGTCGTCCTGAAGAATTTGCTGCTTGTGTCGTCAGTATCAGCGCTAAAGAGCAAGAAGCGATCGCACCCACTGCTTTAAGCTATTGTGGTCGTAGTTTGTTACCTGTAAGGTTTGCCCAATGTGTAGTTGGTGTACGGAGCGAAACAGATTTTGCTTCTGTACAAGCAATGGATACTTGTATTGATGCTAGTGATAAACTAGGAGATCTGTTGCCAATTACCCCACCCCGCGTCATTGCACCCCCAACAAATCCCGGAAATCCGCCAAAATAATCTATTTATTGGGTATTATTTATTACCAGCTTATTGTCTTTGTCTATGTATAAAGAATATGCTGGTAATATCTTTTAGGTGAGTACTCCTTGGCAGAAGCAAGCTACAGTAGCTAATAAAATACCGCTTTCTAGCCAATTGTCCTCCACTTATTTTTTTCACTCCTGTCTCCCTACTGTTTCTAACCCCAAATTATATGGCTAATACTTGGTGGGAATTACAAATTACTTGTGAACCCGAACTCGAAGATTCAATTTTTTGGCGGCTAGAGGATTTTGGCTGTCGTGGTACAGCAATCGAGAAACAGGGAGTCACCAGCGTTGTAAAGGCTTATATACCCCAATTTAAGGTACATTTCGTCGATTTAGCAGCATTGTCCTTGTGGTTGCGTCAAGATGCTTTGTGCATTGGTTCATCTTCCCCTGTAATGGTATGGGATTTGATTGATGAACAAGATTGGGCAACTAGTTGGAAGCAATATTGGCATCCCCAGGAAATAGGCGATCGCTTTCTGATTAATCCGGCTTGGCTGGAACCACCAACTGATTCTACACGTTTAATTATTAAATTAGATCCTGGTGTTGCTTTTGGCACAGGGAACCATGCCACAACTCAACTTTGTTTAGAAGCCTTGGAAATGCGATTTAGTGACTATGGAGAAGGCTTTAAACATCAGAATAACTCAACTACGAATGTGGTAATTGCGGATATTGGTTGCGGTTCAGGTATCCTTTCGGTAGGAGCATTAATGTTGGGGGCAAAAAAAGCCTATGCAGTGGATATTGATCCTTTAGCAGTGCAAGCCACCATGGAAAATGGGATTATGAATAACATCAATCCTGATACTTTAATTGCCGCAGAAGGCAGCGTTGAAAAAGTTGCAGCACTGATGTCAGAACCAGTGGATGGAATTGTTTGTAATATCTTGGCAGATGTCATTATAGATCTGGTTCCAGAAATTAGTGCGATCGCTAAATCAACTACATGGGGAATATTTAGCGGTATCCTAGTGGAACAATCTAAAAGTGTTGTCGATGCTTTAGAAAAGCATGGTTGGATTGTAGCAGCACTTTGGAAGCGTAAAGAGTGGTGTTGTCTGAATGTTCGCCGTTGTTAAGGCTAATAGTTGCAAAAACTTGGGAAATATACCCGACTTTGAGTATAAGTCGGGTATCCCTCTAAATATCCCCCCTTCTACAACTTTGCTTCCAAATGACGCACCAAATCGGGAGCCTGCATAACACCCTCAATTTTGTCAATAGGTTCGCCCTGCTTAAATAAAATCAGTGTTGGCAAAGCATAGATTTGATACTTAGTGGCAATTTGGGGATATTTTTCAGTATCAATTTTGGCAACCTTCATCCGTCCTTGTAACTGAGCATTCACTTGTTCCAAAACTTGACTCATAATCTTACAAGGACCACACCAATCAGCATAAAAATCCACCAACACAGGTACGTCGCTGCTAATCAGCATTTCTTCAAAACTACCGAATTCTTTCTTTGTCGCCATATATCTAGTTACCCGTGAATTATATTTTAATCATTTCAATACTAATTCAAGCATGGAAAACAGAGTTCTGATTTTACCTTGTTACCCCTTCCCTGTAATATAAATTAGCGCGGTGATTCAGAATCGGAAGGAATAATCAATGGAATTGTTGCCAGAAAACTTACAAACTTTGCGAGGACAAGTTGCAATTGTTACGGGTGCATCACGGGGAATTGGACGTGCGATCGCACTGGAATTATCCAAGCAGGGAGCCACTCTCGTTGTCAACTATGCAGCTTCCAGTAGTGCTGCCGATGCAGTAGTTGATACAATTACCCAAGCTGGAGGTAATGCAGTTGCTCTTCAAGCAGATGTTTCCAAAACTGAGGAAGTAGACGCACTCATCAACGCAGTTATGGAGAAATTCAAACGTGTTGATATTTTGGTGAATAATGCAGGTATTACCCGTGACACTTTACTTCTCCGCATGAAGCAAGAAGACTGGCAAGCAGTAATAGATCTCAACTTAACAGGTGTATTCCTTTGTACCAAAGCTGCTAGTAAAATTATGCTGAAGCAGCGCTCTGGACGCATCATTAATATTACCTCTGTTGCCGGACAAATGGGCAATCCTGGACAAGCTAATTACAGCGCTGCCAAAGCCGGAGTTATCGGGTTTACCAAAAGCGTTGCCAAAGAACTAGCACCCAGGGGAATCACTGTAAACGCTGTTGCCCCTGGCTTCATTGCTACTGATATGACAAGTAATCTAGGCAACACTGAAGAAATTATCAAATTTATTCCCCTGGGACGTTACGGACAACCAGAAGAAATCGCCGGAATGGTTCGCTTCCTTGCCTCTGATTCTGCTGCTGCATACATCACCGGGCAAGTTTTCAATGTCGATGGTGGTATGGTGATGGCGTAACTCAGATTCTCATCTTCGAGAGAAACCTGGTTTTCATCGTTGATATCAGTAATCATCATACTGAGTGATGGAAAAACCAGGTTTCTGGATGCGCTAAAACACCATCTGCCAGTTGGTATCTTTAATCTGCTTAAAGAAGAAAGTAGTCTCTACCGAAGTATCTTTCAGTCTCCAAGCGGCATTTTCTCCAGTATTTTGATTTTGCCAAACAATATGTAATTTTCCATCTCCAGCAAAGTCAGATACCCCAGTTATTTTCCATTCCGGGCTGGCTGAATCTAAGTATATCCCTTCAAGCTTCTTAACTCCATTCATCAACCAAATGGCATTTTTTCCTGATTGACGGTTACGCCAAAGAATATCAACTTTACCATCACTGTCGAAGTCGGCAGTTTCTATCATATCCCAATTTAGGTCTTCAACTGGGTCAAATAGAACATCTAACCCAACTTTAAATCCATCCATCAATAAAACAGCATTTTCACCTGATTTACGGTTGCGTCGATAAATATCAACACCACCATCACCATCAAAATCGGCTACTCCCACTACTTCCCAATTAAATTCGATTATAGGCAGGCTATATCCTTGGGATAACTGACTATTTTTCATTTGCCAAATAGCCAGTTCACCTGACTGATGTTGATACCAAAGGATGTCTAATTGTCCATCTTGGTCAAAGTCTGCAACAGCCTCAATGTGCCAGTTGAGATCCTCAACTGGGGTAATATATTTGGTATCGGTGACTTTTGTGCCATCCGTAAACCAAATTGCATTTTCCCCCGTTTTATAGTCACGCCACAATAAATCAGTATTTCCATCCCCATTCATGTCACCTAGGGCATCGACTTTCCAGCTAGGTGCTACCTGCTCTAGAAAAATTCCTGTTTCTAATTTACTACCATCCATCAACCAAATTGCAGTTTCCCCAGAAGAACGATTCTGCCAGAATAGATCAGGAATGCGATCGCTATTAAAGTCGGCACCGCTTCCACCCTCATCATTGACGATGGTACCCACTCCATTTCTATCTGTCACCATGAGTGAGGCATTTTTCAAATTATCTAAACGGATTTTGAATGTCTCGTTTTCCTCAAATTTCGTATCACCTTTGACATTCACAACAATGGTTTTCTGAGTTTCACCAGGATTAAAGGTGAGTGTACCATTGGTTGGAAGATAGTCTTCTTTGGCAACTGTGGCAGATTCATCAATGGTGGCATAATCAACCATGATGAAATCATCGCTACTGTTGGATAAGTCAACACTAAATTCAAAGGGACTAAAATTCTGATTCCCTTCTCGCTGACGCACATTATTAATTTTAATTACAGGTTGAGCATCATCGTTGACAATGGTGATATTGCTGGATTTTTTACCCAAAGTCACATTATTGGGGTTACTTAAATTCAGTTTGAAGGTTTGATTTGCTTCAAATTTCGTATCACCTTGAATTTTCACTTTGATGGTTTTACTGATTTCACCTGGTTGGAAGGTTAAAGTACCGCTATTGGCAATATAGTCATTGTCTTCTGTGGTGGCAGTTTCGTCTTCAGTTTGATAATCAACAGTAACTATTGCTGTACTTGCCTTGGAGAGGTTTACGGTAAATTGATACTCAGTAGTAGCACTATTACCCTCCGTAATACTAGTAATTGGGGGGTTGATATCAGCAAATAAGGGGTTAACGGTAATTGCAAAGGTTTGAATTTGGGAAACATCCACACCACCATTTGCTGTACCACCACTATCTTGAACTTGAACGCTAATTATGGCAGTGGTGGGTGTGTCTAGCTTGTTAGTGGGTGTAAATGTGAGATTTCCTTTACTATCAATACTGGGAAGAACATCAAATATTTTCGGTTCACTGTTGTTGGTGATGATGTATTGTGAAACCGTTTGGGTAATTTCGTCGCTACTTCCAGCTACAAAGTCTTTTGCCCATTGAGTAATTAGTTGTTTACCTGCACCCGCAGTGACGGCAATATCTGTCCCTTTGGTGAACCGAGGGGCATCATTGACAGAATTAATTATAATATTAAAGGTTTGGGCTTGAGTCGAATTAATCCCACCGTTTTCGACACCACCATCATCCACCAATTTAATTGTAACTGTGGCAGTACCATTGGCATTATTTGCTGGTGTATAAGTCAGGGTACCATCGTTGCTCACGGTTGGTTGCACCGCAAACAAATTGGGTTTGTTATTGCTAACCTCAAATTTCAGCTTTTGTTGCGATTCATTTTCGGCACCTTTAGAGATATTTCTTGCCCAGTTTTGAATAGTTTGGCTACCTGCATCCTCATTGATGATTTGATTTTCACCCAAAATGAAGCTGGGTGCATCGTTGACAGATTTTGCAGTGATGGTAAAGGTTTGGGTTGTAGAGACATCAATCCCATCACTAATTTGGACTGTAACATTCGCCGTACCAAAGGCATTGGGAGCCAACTTATAACTGAGGGTACCACTTTTCCCGTCTAGCGCGATCGCTGGTTGTCCATCTTGGGCAAATAAGCTATTGTTGTCATTCTTGATAATAACTTCTATAATTTGTTCGGCTTCATTTTCGGCACCTTTGGAAATATTTTTCGCCCAGTTTTCAATAATTTGTGATGGAGCATCTTCGCTAACAACTAAGTCACCCCCTTTGGTGAAAGTGGGAATATCATTAACTTGATTAATTGTAATGTTAATTGTATCTTCATCCTTCCCGATATCACCTTTACCTGTATTTCCTTGATCTGTCGTGATAACATCAATCTTCGATTGTCCATTAAAGTTGATCCTTGGTTTATAAATTAATCCATTGAGGATATTATTAATGTTATCTACAGTTCCAGTTAAAGTTAATTTTTCGCTGCTATTTCCATCTATTTTGACACTATTACTACCATTAACTATCAGCATTCCACTTTCTGCTGTTAATGTCACCTGAATAGGATTGGTACCTGCATCAATATCGGTTATAGAAATTAACTGTTGACTCTGATTTGAAAATGTAAAATTACTATCTTCATCGATGGTAATAGATGTGGGAACATTATTAACTGGCGCATCATTTACTCTATCAACATTAATTGTAAAATTTTGAATTACTGAGCGATTAATTCCGCCATTCTCAGTACCCCCATCATCTTCAGTATAAACGCTGACGGTCGCACTACCACTCAAATTATCACCAATGCGATAAGTTAAAGTTCCATCACTAGCTATTTTTGGTAATTCAGCAAATAAAGCTGGATTATTTGTATTTATAAAAAATTGAACAGTCTGATTTGATTCATTTTCCGCACCTGGAGAAATATTTTTCACCCAATTATCGAGTTGTTGCCTACCTGCATCTTCCACAATCGAAATATTCTGTTCAATTACAAAGCTGGGTGCATCATTTACAGAGATGACATTAATATTTACAAAGTCTTCGTCAACATTATTACTAGTATTTAGATCATCACTAATAATCGACAGTTTTGTGACTCCATTAAAATTTGATTTTGGCTTGAATATTAATCCCTGATTAGAATCTAAGCCAGTGATAACTGCATTAATGTTGTCGATAGAACCTTTAAGGATAATTTTTCCACTATCATTTCCAACAATATTAATTACATCACTTGTATTCGTGACACTCAGTATTCCATCAACTACACTTAATGTCACCTGGAAATTATTTACTCCTGAACTATCAATGTCATTAATTTTAATTGCATTGCCGTTATTTTTAGAAAAAATTAAAGTACTATCTTCACCAACAAATTGAGATTCAGGAATAATATTAAAAGGAGCATCATTGATGGGATTAACAACAATAGATGCAATTTCTTTTTCTAAACTAAAAGCGCTATTTCCAGATAGAGCATTTGTATAACTACCATTTAAACTACCATCGGTAGTATCCCAGGCTCGGAAACTGAGGGCTGATGCGATCGCGCCATTGAAATCAGGGTATGCTTGAAAGTAAATCCTGGTACTGTCATTTGCGACTAGTACTAATGCTTCAGTATCAGATGCAAAGTTAATTTCTTTCCAAGAATTGCTATCAGTGCTGTAAAACCAACTACCACTATTAGTGTTTATTGCTGTAATTGCTATACCTGTAATTGCACTACTATCAGTATCAGTAACGTTAACACCTAACTTTACCAAACTAGAAATTAGAGTCCCTACAGTTCCGGTTGGTTTTCCCACATCTTCATTTACAGAATTGAGGCTAACATCTGTATCTTTGAGAACTGGTGTAAAGTTTGTCGAATTACCCCCACTGCTCAATGGAAATACTTGAGGAGTACTATTAGTCAACGAATTAGTTTCACTTAAAGAAATAGATGAGCGATTCAGTTCTGTTGATAGATTTGCTGCCACAATTAAATCCTTGATTTTCACGATAATAAATAAGGGCTTTATTAAATACAGGAAGCTAAATCCTGTACTTCAACTCAGCCAATACATCTAAGTATTTTTACTTGATTTAAATTAACTACGAAAAACGTTACTTCCGTAATGCTTGGGATCATTATTCCCAAGTAACACGCAAATATAACAGCATAACTACAATCTTTTTTGATGAATATACGAAATACCACCATAAATACTGGGTATAGACTGCGTAAAAGCCTATTCACCTTATGTAAATATATATAGACACAATATCCTTCTATAACCTTAGTTTTGCTGCTTTGTGTCAATTGCTAACTGGCATTAGACAACTCCGAAGGATTATTTCCATTGATAAAATGGGCAATATGTAGCGTAAGTATTAAATAATGCTTGCCAACTACTTTCCTGTATCTCTCATCCAACTAGATAAAATAATGATATGAAACACCCAAATCCTCAAAAAGATAGTTCTGCTTGGATTATCCAAACATGGGCTGCGTTTATCCTCTCCATCTCCATGACTACAATTGGTATAGTTAATTTACCTGTGAATAATTGGATCAAAGGTTTTATGGGTATGGGTTTATCCTTTACTGTAGGTTCCAGTTTCACAGTTGCTAAAACCATGCGAGATTTACATGAAACTCGCAAACTAACCGCTCGAATTGATGAGGCAAAAGTTGAGCGTTTACTTTCTCAGCATGACATCTAAATCTATGCTGATGGGATTTTGAAAAAACTTAATCTGTAGTTTTATACCAATTCAAATAATAATTGCAACAGATTTAATGCTAGAGACGTAGCACTGCTACGTCTCTACAAATATCTATCTGTCACCTTGTTTTTCAAATTGGCAGAACTTATACAATTTATATCAAGTCTCTGAATCTCAAATTGTTTTAGTCATCAAAATAATAAAAATAAGGGCTGTATTTTACAGCCCTCAAAACTTCTATAATTTTATAAACTTTCTCTGCCAAATTAGTTGCAACTTACGCAACCACCTCAAGAAGAAATCTCTACATCAGCCTGATTAATAACTCGGCTTTTTACTATTTTTTGATTTAAGTTTATTTCGCCGTCGTTGTGTTGCAGCTACAGCTGCTTCCACCGGATATCCAATTACTGGAATTACTTGGAATCTACGTTCTTCTTCCAATTTTTTTAATT
Organism: Calothrix sp. PCC 6303; assembly: GCF_000317435.1. Classification (NCBI taxonomy): domain Bacteria; kingdom Bacillati; phylum Cyanobacteriota; class Cyanophyceae; order Nostocales; family Calotrichaceae; genus Calothrix; species Calothrix sp. PCC 6303. The sequence continues at coordinate 1,743,693 of NC_019751.1, read as the reverse complement.
CCGTATAATCTACCCACTGAATACAATTAACTGGACAAGTATCAATTGCTTCTTGGATAATTTCTTCCGAATCACCATCTTGTCTGACTACACGCGATCGCCCATAGTCTGGTTCGATATAAAATGTGTTATTAGCAACATGGGCACAGTATTTACAGCCAATACAGGTAATCTCATCAACATAAACACCTTTTTGGCGGAAGAAACCACCCAATTCTGGTTCAAAACCAGAACGTTCGGGTTCATCTCGCAACAAACCTCCAAGTTCCGGTTCTAATCCAGAACGCCCATCTTCTTGATTGTCTGATGACGGGGCAAAATCAGCCATTACGCACTCCAGCGCTGCACTACCAAGCGGATTGAACCATCTTCATTTTTTTGTTGTTCTGCAACTTGAAACCCGGCACGGGCGGTTTCTTTCATTACAGTGTGGAAAGCATAACGCTGCGTAATTTGACGTAGAAATCCTTCTACTGATAAATCTTGTTGCCAATATTGTAAATCAGCCACCAACTCGTATTCTTGACCATTCCATCTGAAGCCAACATCATAACCATTTTCCTGCTGGATGGTAACTTCTGCATCATGGGTTTGACCGCGATAACCACGCACCTGACTTGGACCCGATTTCCAATCCACATTTAAATCATTTAACGCATCTTTTAAAGAATCAAGGTTACGAATTTGGGTCTTGATTTGACTAAAGTGTGACATGATGTTTTTTATTTTATACAACTAGTTTGGACAATTTACCAATCACTGAAAGCGGATTGTGTATTTGCCAATTCTGATGACAGGTGTTGTTTGGCAAAAAATTCTGAGGTTGGCTGCTGATTTACCACTTTTCCTAACTGCGCTTCGATTGCCGCAGTTACTTCAGCACAGGAAGCCCCAACAATGCCAGTGACTTTTTCTTGTACCCGTCCATCCGGATAAATGATAAATTCTAATGTTTCCATATTTTGCCAACCATAATTAAGTACGCTCACAATGTACTGGTGTAGCAGAAGGGTGACATCTCCTAATACTGGTGTAAGCATACATACAGTATAGGTTTCTCAACTATTCCGGCTATTGCTGAGGAGGTGTTGAGTTCTAGTTTTGAGTCTACGTGATGCCTTATCGCAGACTATAAATTTATTAAAAGGTGGCTTTTATGGGACAGATGTCTAACAAAATGTGCCGCCTAATTACAGTATAGATGTGGGGCTTCTGTTGTTTTAGCTAAAATTTAGCTATCGGAAGCTTTAATTACAAACTTGTGGTTTGTCTATTAATGTTGTATCTCCCAAATAAATATGTCTCAGAAAATTTACAAAAATTATGATCTTGTCTAGTTTTTACTGCTGATATATGTAAGTTTCCCTTAACCTTTGACATTAGTCAAGCATGAAAATTAGGTGTCCTGATTAGTGGCAAAAGCACTACAGGTAAGGGATACAGCCAGATATGTCAATTATTAAGAGGTTGAATTAGATGAAAATTATTGAAAATATTTATTATTATTTTCCCTAGGTATGGGGTTTTCTGCTTTCATAATCGCTAATCTTATCAAAAATTTACCTAAACCTCGTCTATCTTGACAACTGTCGTTTTCCTCGAAGAAGGCAGTAGGGGTTTTTGAGACAAGCTACAGACAAGGCAGGTTTTGGAGATCATCCGACTCCCAAAACCTGCCACTTGTTTTAATGAGTGACATACTCCAGGTTTTGATGATGGAGGAGTTTTAGAACTTAAAACGAAATTTTTCACCAAGAAACTGATGGGAAAGTAAGATCCGCCGGATAATAAAATTTAGTGGGAGTTATGGCAATTGTATTAGGTAAATCCAAATTGACTATGAATGCAAAACAAGCGCGGATTGGAGTATTAGGTTTCGGTGGACTAGGACAAGCTGCGGCTTGTGTACTGGCTCCAAAAAGTGAAATGATTTTGGTGGCAGCAGCAGATAAGGCTGGTTTTGCATATGCAAATGACGGTTTAGCCGCGAAGGAATGTATTGAAAACTATCAAGCACGGGGTTCTGTAGGATACTTTGAACCATTTGGAACCTTATCTAACCACAGCATTGAGGATTTGCTGGATGGGAATCATCAGGTGGATGGATATTTTCTGGCTTTGCCAAATTTGCCTAATGATTTTATACCTTCTGTCACCAAGCAATTTATTCAAGCTGGTTGGCGCGGTGTTTTGGTGGATGCAATCAAGCGCACCACGGCGGTTGAGCAACTGTTGGCAATGGGTGAGGAACTCCGAGCAGCGGGAATTACTTATATGACTGGGTGCGGAGCAACACCTGGATTACTAACTGCGGCGGCTGCCTTAGCGGCACAAAGTTATGCGGAAGTTCACCAAGTTGAGATTACTTTTGGTGTGGGAATTGCTAACTGGGAGGCATACCGGGCAACTGTACGGGAAGATATTGGACATATGCCAGGTTACAGTGTTGATGTTGCCAGGGCAATGACTGACGCTGAGGTGGAAGCGTTGTTAGATAAAACTAACGGTATTCTCAAGTTGGAGAATATGGAACATGCGGATGATGTAATGTTGGAATTGGCAGGAATTTGTGGACGCGATCGCGTTACAGTTGGAGGCATTGTGGATACTCGCAATCCCAAAAAACCCCTCAGCACCAACGTCAAAGTCACTGGACGCACTTTTGAAGGTAAGATTTCCACCCATACTTTTACTTTGGGTGATGAAACTAGTATGGCAGCTAATGTTTGTGGACCTGCTTTTGGTTATCTCAAAGCCGGGATGCAACTACATCAACGGGGAATCCACGGTATTTTTACTGCTGCGGAAGTGATGCCAAAGTTTGTGAAGTAAGCAACTTAGCATTAATACGTAGGGTGTGTGACGCTAGGAACAATTCTCGGATATCAAGATTAATCTGGAATTGCGTCACGCACCGACTATAAACGTAAAAACTCTAAATGCGTAAAGCGCCAGTTCTCTATAGGTGAGAACCGACGCTTTACAGGCTATATAATGACTTATTAACTTTCAGGGTTTTTATGTTTTTTGACCCCGTTTTAACTAGTATTTATATTCGCAGATTTTGATCCCCAAAAAGATTTCCTTAATGTTTTCTTTATAATTGTTGCTGAGAGTTTAATTATCTGAAGATTTGTGAACACCTGTAACTCTTTGTTTCTTAGCTGGAATCGATACACCTAAAATTTGGGAAATCAAAACTTCCAGGTTTTGGATGGGATGCGATCGCAGTGCGGCACCAGGATGTATGATTGGGTCAACTAGGATTGTAAACATTCCCAATCGGTTCCCAGCAACAACATCTGTAAACAAGCGATCGCCTACCATCCCCACTTCGTTAACAGGTAAATCCATTTGTTGCAATGCTGCTCGAATTTTGCGGCGAGATGGTTTAGCAGCACCTAAGTAGTAAGGTAGATCTAAAGAGCGAGCAATTCCACCAATGCGATTTTCGCTGATGTTATTACTAACTAAACACAAACTAGCAACTTTTCTAATTTCCTCAATCCACCCTCGTAATTCAGTGGACACTTCAGCCGTTTTCATTGGTACCAAGGTTTCATCCACATCCAAAACTAAGCCTTTTAAACCATATTTTTGAATCATCCCTGGTGTTAAATCGAGAATTGGTGCTTCTAAAATTAAATCGGGCTGTAACAGATTGTTCCAAGTCATAATTAATTATTAATTGTCTACAGTCAGAAAACCAGTTCTAAATTTTCCAGGATCCTACTTTACGACAGATTCCCCCAACCTGTAAAAGGCTGAAGGAATAAATTTCGCTCCTATTCCCTATTTTCTCATCAGTTCTACCGCCAACGGGATCAAAACAAAGTTAAGCAAAATCTCTTTTTAATTTTTGATTTTGAATTTCTAATTTATTCAACTTCATTGAATAACTGTTCTTCTAAAAGCGGTTGAACCTTACGGAATTCTTCGGGTGATAAAAGTTCTGGTTTACCTGATTTGCTTGTGCGTGCAAAAAACAGAAGTGGATCGAGTGGTGTATAAATTGAATACTCTTGTTCTTCGTGGTAGAAAGTGGCAAGCAACTGAAGTTGTTCCGGTTCTAAATCGGCATTATCGTCTTCAATTTCGAGGGTGAAGAGTTCAGACTCTTCAACAGGTGGTAGTTCCCCTGCGACGGTGAGTGCATACGCTGTATTTTTGAGGGCTAAATTTTGCTCAGAAAGGACAGCTTGTGCTGTAGCAAAAATTTCGTCAATGGTAGCATCATCTTCCACTAAAATTGCTTCTTCTTCCTCATCATCACCCTGCCAAGCAAAAATCTCGACAGGGGAGTCAACAGGCAGAAGTAAGACGTACTCTTGCCCTTCTACTAGAAGCGAGTGTTCGACATAACAATCTAGTAGCCGTCCTTGCTCATCTGTTAAAGTGATGGAGGCATTTTGATCGTTGTCATTGTCTTCGGGAAATTGAGAGGAAAACATAGCCAAGGTATATGACTTAATAACTACTAGCGATCGCATGAATCAACTAACTCGTTGTTGGTTAAATTTAACGGTCAATTTAATTTCATTACCACTAGTATTAGATTTCAGAATATCACGGTTGCTTGGAACTTTACGAAAAACTCAGAATCAGGGGTAGGGGTGTAGTTTGCATCTGTGTTTGGGAGTACGGCTATTTGCTCTTACTTACGCAGTTTTCAGCAGAGGTTTAATATTTCCGATTTTCCACATTTATCTTACGAGCATCTAGCCACTGTTGCAGAATCAAGGCTGCGGCTTTACGATCGATTAATCCTTTATGACGTGAGGGGGATTTTCTTTCTGCTAGTAGCATCTGTTCTGCTTGGTAGGAAGTTAACCGCTCATCGACATATTCCACAGGCAACTTCAGAATTTTACTAAGTTTTTTGGCGAATTTTTGAGTTTGTTTGGCTTGAAACCCGATGGAACCATCCATAGAGTAGGGCAAACCAACTACTAAAATGTTGATTTCACGTTCTTCCACCAACTGACGAATTTGTTCAACATCAGATTCCCACTTGGTACGTTCAATTGTCGTAATTCCAGTAGCTATTAACCCAGTGCGATCGCATCCTGCCACACCAATGCGTTTTGTGCCAACATCTAAAGCCAAAGCCAAAACATACTTAGAGTTTTTTTGCTGCGACTGAGGAGAAGAAACAACTTCTTCCCCCAACGACTCAACTATTATTTCATCTTCATGAACCACTACGTGGCTCCTGCTGCCCTTGAGGTACTTCACTGTTACCAGTTGATAACTCTACATTACAGGGTTTGTAAGGAAACATAACCGAATTATTCACAGAATTCTTTTTGATAATTTGCTCTTTCAGCTTGTTTTTCGGCTCTTGCCAAGACATTCCCCCAGGAATTGGCTTACGCGCTGGTTGCAACCCTTGTAACATCTCTGGTAATTGAATTCCTTCCAAAGAGACAAATTTGGACTCCCTGACTTTGTGCCACACCGAGCGAGACATAATTAATGTATGTTCAATTCTGTTTGCACCAATTCGCTCCAAATATTCTTCTCCTTCTGGGAGATAATCAGCCGACGCAATTTTTAACGACTGCTTAGGAAACTCCTGGACAACATGAGCAAGTTGTGATAACAACTCTGGATATAACCAAGTGTATGCTGGGTGAACCGTCAGTGTTGCCGTGTGTGCTGCCTTCCCTTTGCGGTGCAACACAATCTCAAAATAACCAATCGCAGCTTTACGTTGAGGTTCAAATACATAACCACTAACAACTTCTACTTGATTTAGCCATTGTTTGGCAGCATGAGTTAATGCTTCAAAAAAAGTGGTTTTAAAATCATGGGTTTGTCGATCAAATACCTGACGTACCAATGGGGGCATTGATGCTGTATCTAGTTGATACAATAGTTGAGCATCAGCATTACTCACAGGTAACAAGTTGGGTAAATCCGGCTCCGACTGCGCCAGATCTGACAACAACTCAGGCGTAATTTCCCAATAAGTAATTTCCGCAAGACGTTGGAAACCATTTTTACGATAAAGAGCTAAAGCATCCTTATCATTAATATTGACTTCAAGAATCCAAGTTCGGGCTTCTAAAATTGACTCAAAGCAGTAGCGTAAAAGTTGTGAACCTACCCCCAAGCGTGCCTGACCCCTTTCGAGAAGAACCTGATCTACTCTCCAGGTACTACGCGTGCGGTTGAACGGTGAGACTTTAATCATCCCCAACAGCACCCGTCCCTGTTCGGCAACATAAGCGCACAAACGGTATCTCAGCGGATTGGGGAACCAACTTGCAAATTTTAGCAAGCCATACCAACGACGCAGCCACTGCATTTGCTGCTTATCAGAGCCTTCTCCCTCTGGAGTACAAGCTGTAAAGGACTCTTGATTGAGGCGATCAATACTATCCAAGTCCCGGTATTGTACTGGTCGGATAGCAACGCTGAGATTTTGGGGTAATAATGGAGCCATCTTGATTTAAGCCGCCATTCAGCTTGAGTTAACTGGGTAAAGTAAATATATGTTTCACTAATGATAATAACGGTTTTTAGTGTTTTATCACTGTTCCTAAAGAATAATCATTGATATATAGATTTAAAAGCAGACCTGCAATGGCTATTTTGCCAGTTTTGTCAAGTCCGCTTTCATTAATCCCATTATATTTTATTTTTGCTCAAATAATTTAGCAACCTCAAATTTTTGAAAAAATTGGGTTAATGTATTGAGTGCAGCTTTGAAGCTAATTAACTTCAGTGAAGCTAATTAACTATGACATACGTCAATTCCGATGAGTCGGAAAGTAGGATAGAGCCGTGCTTTAGGGTAATGGATATGTCGGCAGTTAACGCATATTTTATCAAGTGTAAGACTCGTTGCAAAGAAACACTATTATGCTTCTTTTTACTTCTCTTAACTAACTTATCTAGTTTGCTTGCCGTGAAATCAGCTTTTCAAAATCAGCTTGAGTTTGATGCAACAATTTTTCTCTACTACCTTCAGTAGTATGGTTCAAAGTTGGTACCAAATTACGTGCTTGTAGTGCCATGTGAAGCTGGAGATGGGCTACGTACTCGCTAAAGTCTTCGCGTACGATTTCTTTACCCTTTTGGAAGCTGGATTCTGTTGTCACTTTTTACGTCTCCTAAGTTGGGTCTGTTAAATCCGAGTAGTTGCTGAGTATGCTCAAAACCTATCACGCTGTGATGCATATGTTTCCACTTTGTAATCAAGTTTAACTAAAGTTAGGCTTGACAAGACTGTTAGATTATTTTTTGCGTAAATATTTACAGTATTCAAACCCCAAGTAGTCTACCTAGTAAAGGTTGGCGTAAATAAACAGACCACTATTGAACCATAAAAAGCCCAATAATGAACACTCACTAATGCCTTGATGTATTAGGAAGCAATATCGCGTGCCTGCCCTTTAGCGATTATGGGACAATAGAGAAAAGTATTACTTTATAATAAAAATCAAGGGAAAAATTATGCAGTCCCCTGTAAACATGTTCACCATCGAAGAATACCTGAAGTTAGAACAAACCAGCGAAATTCGTCACGAATACTTTGGTGGGCAAGTATTTGCCATGTCTGGAGGTAGCAAGCAACATAATCTGATATCTGGAAACACATACTCACGCTTACGCTCTCATTTACGGGGTGGTGACTGTAGCGTTTTTATGGCTGACATGAAAGTCAGGATCGAACTGGTTAATCAAAATAAGAATATATATTACTATCCCGATGTCATAGTTAGTTGCGACTCTCAAGATCAAGAGCGTTTTTTCTTAAATTATCCCTGCTTAATTATAGAAGTCCTATCACCTAGCACAGAACTTACAGATAGACGGGAAAAGCTAGTTAATTATCGCACTTTAGAAAGCTTGCAGGAATATGTATTAATTTCCCAAGATGAAATCAAAGTAGAAGTTTATCGTCGAGATGCTGAAGGTAATTGGTTGTTAGAAATCTTAGGGAAAGATGACGAGTTGCAGCTAGATTCCATTAATTTCAATTTGATGATGGCAGAAATTTACGAAGATGTAATCAAAATTTAAAATCCGAATTAGGTGTATTCTAGCTGGGATGCGATCGCGTTTGTCGTCTATCGAACAATAATTTTATGAAATATGGATTCAACAACTGAATCTTAAATCTTGGTAAACCATTTGGTGTCAACCTCCACAGACTCAATGATTGTTATTTTGACACCAAGTTCTAACTCTTTCAATTGTTGAACCAACTGCTCACCATCAATTAAAGCGCTGACAGTGAAACAAAACATGAAAGCTCAAGAATCCATTAATACGAGCAATACTAAAACCATCAATGCCACCATCACCTGATTTCCCTGTAACTTGAACCTGAATAAGCCCTAAATAAGCTGCAACGCATCTAATTTGTATATAAGATACGGGCAGGATGCCCGCACTACAATCATTTTGTGTTTTTGACTTATATAATTTAGCTGCACATCAGCTTGTTATTCTCGTTGCTTCCTGCTCATTTTCCTCTTCTTCAAGCCTCAGAAATAGTCTTTGTTATTGATTTGAGTGGGGGAAACTCCCGTTTTTCTGGTGGTTTCCCGATTTTGATGGCATAACTAATCGTCAGTAGTCGCAACCATAAAGCGGGATAGCGAGATTCTAACCAGGATTGATTCCGGTAAATCCAGTTTGGAAACCAGCTAGCAAGTACAATACTAACAATTGTGTGGCGGGAAAAATTGATATAGTTGCCTAGCCACCGCAGCAAATCTTTTGTCCCTGCTAACTCCCAAATCCACAACAGTAAAGCTGGGTTTTTTCGGGCAGCTTTGAGGGCAAGTCGATTGAAGGTAAACCAATCAAATCTATCTTTGATGAAGTTGTCTGCGACTTCCATTGGTTCATCTGCCAATAAGCCAAAGAAATTATTCAACATGGAGTTGATTCTTTCTGGGGGGATAAATTTTCCAGTGGGAACCATCATTCCCTTAGAAAACATCCAGGTGACAGCAATATTACTTTGGAAGGCACGGATTTGGTTGAGGTGGTGTGATTTGAGTAAATTATGTTTGAGTGCTGTATCAAGGAGGGTAGTAAGACGTTCTAAATTCCGTACCAAGGAACCAAATCCAGTGAAAACCAACGGTGATTGTAGAGAAGCGGCATCTCCTATCGCTACTAAGCGGTCAAATGCCACAGTGCGATCGCGTCCACTCGTACTAAAATGACCCGGTATATATCCAAATGTTGGCTTTTTCCACACCAGTTTATCCATATCGCAACGGCGATACTCTGGCAAAATTGTAAAAAAGTCTTCGTACATTTCCAACAGAGAACCAGGATTTTCGGCGTTGACTTGATGATAGTGGAATAGGTAAAAGGTTAATTCTTCATCACTTGCTGGGAATAGTTCCCAAATTAACTGTCTCCCCCTTGACACATCTCCATGGCTAAATAAGACATCTCCATATTCAGAATCCCATACTCCCGGCTCAAAACCACTCTCAATTACAGCCCCTACTGTTGGGCAAACACTATCAAAGGCACGAATTCCATTTAATTGCCAAGCAATGGGTGATGCAGTTCCCATTGCATCTACTAATAGTCTGCCATGAGCTTGTTTTTCCGTCTGATTTCCTAAGTTTTTGAGATTTAATGTCACTTGGGAATCAGAAATTTTGACATTCAAAAATTCTGTTTCATCCCAAATCTCACCACCCATCGCTTTGAGTTTTTGCCCGCACACTTGCAGTAGTTTTTCTGAATCTAAACCAAGATTCAACACGTTGGGAGTATGTAAAATTGGGGCTTTGAGATGGGGAGGATTATTACTATCAAAGAACTTATTAAACCCATCTTTGTATTCACGGGCAATGATAGATTCCACTTCAGATGAACTTAATAACCCCAAATCTACTAAACATTGAATTTCATCACGGGAAATATTCCATTCTCGATTCATTCGACCAAAGGGTAATCTCTCTATCAACAAAACTTTATAACCCAGTTTTGCCATTGCCGCTGCATGGATTACACCCAAGGCACCACCAATATAGATTAGATCATATTTTGGCACAGAAGCTGAAGGTTTTTCCCCAATTTCCCCAAAAATGACCTGTTTCGGCTGTTGGGGATTTCTCACACCCTCACGCCACCGCTTTTCCCACCAATAAACACGCTGCAAATCATATTCCCCGTTGGGCATTTTTTGAAAATATTTTGCCGTGAGGGGATAATATGGTTCCAAAGCTGCAAAAATTGATTGTTGAGATAAATCAATTGCTGGTGGCTCTGGATAGTTGTGGGGAAAACGGATTCTAATATCTTTGATTAAATTTTGGATTATTTTTCCTTCCCCAGGAAAAATACTTTCACCCCAGCGGAATACCTTGAGGTAAGTAGTGCGTTGTACAGACCAAACAAAAATAGCTAGTTCCGTCAGTAAATTTTCGGGAATTGCTCCTTTTGTAGTTGTATTACCAGACATTCTCAGGCAACAACCTGAGGTCGTTGATCTTTTCTCTCCAATTCCCGGTACAAATTCTGTTTGTAGCCAATCGCGCACAGAATCTGTATCCGGAGTGGGAATTTCAAGGTAAAGTAGTTCTCTCATTTTTGTCAGTATCCAGTAAATCTATTCACTCAGACAGATTTAATAACAGGGCAAAATGCGGTAAACTCCGCGCTATTAGTTGAATAAATGAAAATTCAGTTACAAAACTTTAAGATTTGACTCAAAATTATCATCTCTATTAAACTCGCTAACTAACTCACACCATGAATTATCCCATTCCCGATAACCCTCAAGAAATCTTTGACCTACGGCAAAAGCCAATTGATGAAGAATTAGTCGCAGCTGCCATTGCAGGTGTGATTAAAGTTGTTCGTGATCAAGGTCAATCTTTAGAAGAACTCAAATCTCAAATACTCGCTGATGATAGTTTACTGGATCGTCAACAACGTCGGTGGTTAACGAGCGTAGTGTCTCAAGCTTGGCATAGTTTTGCCCCCTAAAACCAAATTTCAAAGCAAGTCTTGAATTCCCTAGATTTTCTGTAATCCCACGCCCGCCAACGTTTGAAACGGCTGGCTAGTAGCTAAAGTATTGCGTAGCTTGCTTCCCACCCTTGGCGGGTATTGCGAATTGTTTTAATGGACTTGTGCTGTCAGAGTGGGATTTTCACTCCCAGGCGGAGTGATGGATTTACCGACTTGTTTGTACACCGTACACCGTAGATACACACTGGAGGGAGAGCCTAGGCTCTCCCTCCAGCAATGTGTTCCCAGGCAGGTACTGAGTTATTTGACAACAAAAGTATCAGTGTTTTCCCTTACCTTTCCCAAAACTTCAAATTAATCTGCCCACTAGGACGACGAGAACGACGTACAGGCATTCTCCGTCTTTTTATGGTGACTTTAGGCAACAACTCCACATCAGTTTCCTCTGATAGTTCTTTCGATAGGTCAGTTTGAGTTGTTTCTTTACTCTCCCAAAAAGCAATAATCATGCCTCCGCCGAAACCAGCCAGACACCCTAGTAAAACACTAAAAGGTGGCGTATATTTCATCAGCACAAAACCTGCTAAGAAAAACAGCCAATATTTTAGCCCGGCATCAATACCCTCAGAAGTCCCCAAAGTTTGGGGTTGCGAGGCGTTTTTACTTGCTTCACCCAATAACGTGAGGGTAAAACCCGACGCTATCCCTAAAAATATACTCCAGGTGGGACTCCAGCCAATCATGAGTAAAATTAGTGTCAGAAACAGCCCAAATACTAATTGGGAAGTAAAATTAGGTGGAATAGAGAACGGATTATTATTATTTTTTGCCATAAGAGAAATACTACTGGCGAATTACACCATTTAATTGTGCCGTTAATGGCTCAGTTGTGTTCAAAATTTTTACATAGATTTTCTCAGCATCAGTGAATGGTTCCACTTGCTGAAGCTGTGATGTTAGCAAATCGGCAGTTGCATCGGCAATATCACCCTGACGCTTTTCTAAACGTTCTTTGAGAATTTCTACTGGTGCGGTGCATTGAATAATTTGCAAGGGGATTTCTTGGGCTGTTGCTGCTTTAATTACATCTTTTCGTGTATTTTGGCGATCGTACTTAGCATCTAATATGACTGTGTATCCCTGATCGGCTAGTAAGATTCCCAATTTCAATAAACGAGAATAGGTCTTTTCTGTCATCTCCGCCGAGTATAAATCATTGCTGCCTTTTTCATATAGCGGTACGCCAGCCAAATGCTTCCGGACTGCATCAGAACGTAAATGAATTGCCCCTAACTGCTGTGCTAAATACTTAGCTGTGGTGCTTTTTCCGGAACCAGATACACCGGACATCAAAATCAATTTACCTTGGCGGGGTTTTGTATAGTTCCAAGCCTGTTGATAGTATGCTGCTGCTGTTTGACTAGCTTCTGCTTTCACATCCGCAGGTACACTAGGGTCATCAAGTAAAAATGAAGTTACTTTTGCCCTAACGTAAGCTTGCCGACTTTGATACAGAGGTAATAACTGTAAACCTTCCCAATCACCTGTTTGTTCAATGTAGGTGTTTAGAAAAACATTAGCTAAATCAGGACGTTGTTTCGCTTCCAAATCCATAACTGTAAATGCCAGTTCGTACATCACATCTACAAATCTAAATGGCTCATTAAATTCGATACAGTCGAATAATAAAATTTGATCGTGCCACAAACAAATATTTCTCAGGTGCAAATCTCCGTGACATTCTCGGATGAAGTTTCCAGCAATCCGACTTTTGAATAGTTCTGTTTTGGTGGCAAAAAAGTTGTCGGTATAATTTTTGGTTTCTTCAAACTGTTGGGCTGTTTGGGGACCACCTATATAGTTTACTGTTTGTTGATAGTTTTCATCGAATGCAGCCCGCACTTGAGGAATTTCACCAAAACTAGATATGTATTCATTTGTTTGAATTTGGGAGTGGTAAGTAGCAACTACCTTCGCTAATTCGGCAATTTCAGCTTCACCTATTTTTCCCTGTTCAAACATGGTGCTGAATAAAGCATCATCAGGGAATTCCCGCATTTTGAGGGTATATTCAATTGCTTCTTTGCCGCCAGCTAACTGATATTTTCCCCCTTCCTGGGTAATGGGTAATACTTCTACATATAATTGTGATGCACCGCGTTGATTAAGGCGTAATTCTTCGTTGCAAAAATTTTGTCGCAGTTCTAGTGTTGAGTAATTGAGAAAGCCGAAATTAACGGGTTTTTTCAACTTGTAGACGAAATCGCCAGTCAGCAACACATAGGAACAGTGAGTTTGAATTAGTTGAATTGGTTCTTTAACCTGGTGAGGATAAAAACCCGGTTGCAGCATTTGTTGAATTAAATCTGGCAGTATAATTTCAGTCATGATAAGAATCTACTTTCTGTGTGACATTTAGTCCAAGGCAGCATAACAAAAATACCAGAGTAATAACTCTGGTACTTAGATGCTTCTTCAAATCTTTATCTTCAAATATTAAGATTTTAGGGATTCAGATTGCCTACTTCTTCAAGAAGTCGGGGATCTGAGGGGATGTAGAACTACTAGTTAAGTTAACCTTTCGCATTTGCGAAAAAGCTCAGGTGGTATGTAAAACCTTTTGCAGGGTGTCTTTGAACTTCCCGAAGCACGGTTCCACCACTCCAATTCAACTCAGGAATATTTACTATGACTGAGGTGCTGTTAACACGAGCTTGTTTAAGTAAACGCTCAACAACCTTGGCATCAACAACCAAGGAAATTGACTCACTACCATTGTGACCGTACAAATTTGCAGGGATTAAACCAGAACGACGCAAAGCATTGGGCTTGCTGCCATCGGGACGCTGCTTACATTCAACTGTGATTGCCATACTTCCACGCTTCAAAAATTAAAAATACGAAATCCCAATCATGGGCAAAACTCCCATTCTACACCTATACACTCAATAATGAAACAGGTGTGCCGTCTGCATGTAATAATGCCCGTTTCGGTCCATGAATTGGATCTTCTAAGATGATAGTCTGATCGCGGCTAGCACCTAGGGAAACGATGGCGATGGGGACTTCCATCAACTCGGCTAGATATTTCAAGTAGTCTTGGGCTTGATGGGGTAACTCTTCCCAGGAACGACAACCAGTGGTTGGTGTCCCCCAGCCGGGTACAGTTTTGTAAATTGGTTGACATTGTTTAAACTTACGGGAACTGGTGGGGAAATGTTCGCATTTTTCTCCATCGATTTCGTAAGCTACACAAACTTGGATTTCGTCTAAGTCATCGAGAACGTCAAGCTTTGTAATTGCCAAACAGTCTAAGCCGTTGATGCGGACTGCATAGCGACCAATTACAGCATCAAACCACCCACAACGCCGTTTACGTCCGGTTGTTGTGCCAAATTCTGCACCTTTGTCGCATAATAACTCACCAATTTCGCCATCTAACTCGGTGGGGAAGGGTCCTTCTCCAACACGGGTTGTATAGGCTTTGGCAACGCCAATTACTCTATCGATCATGGTTGGTCCCAAGCCACTACCTACACAAGCACCACCTGCTACGGGGTTGGAGGATGTGACAAATGGATAGGTTCCATGATCTAAATCTAGTAGGGTTCCCTGTGCGCCTTCAAAGAGGATGTTACGTCGCCGTTGAATGGCATCATAGATTCTGAGTGATGCGTCAACAATATGGGGTCGTAACCTTTCGGCATATCCTAAGTATTCTTGAATTACCTCTTCAGGATTCAGTGGCGGCAGATTATAGAGTTTTTCTAAAATGACATTTTTATAGTTAATAGTCCACTCAACTTGATCGCGCAAGCCTTGGGGATCCATTAAATCTAGGATTCGGATTCCTGTGCGCTCAGATTTATCAGCATAGGTGGGACCGATTCCTCTGCCAGTTGTGCCAATTTTACGGCTGCCCCGACGCTCTTCTGATGCAATGTCAATCAACCGATGGTAGGGCATTGTGACATGCGCTGTTTCCGAGATATATAGATTAGCGGTGGAAATTCCCAGTTGTTCGAGTTGATCGAGTTCGCCGATCAAAACTTGTGGGTCAATTACCGTTCCGGATCCAACAATGCATTCGGTATCTGGATACAAAATACCAGATGGAATCAAATGTAGCTTAAATGTTTGTCCTTTAACTACAATTGTATGCCCAGCATTGACACCCCCTTGGTAGCGAACTACCACATCTGCGGAGCGGCTGAGTAAATCTGTTATCTTACCTTTTCCTTCATCGCCCCATTGGGCACCTATAACAATAACGTTAGCCAAGTTTTTATTTTAAAAAGCTAAGGTTTCCACAAACAAATATTATTTGCAGATAGGGTGACTATTGTCAAGATTATTGAATCAAATTATTAAGAAAATTGGAAGAGTTAAATCTGGAAGTTATTGAATCCTGTGGAGTTGGGGATGAACTTGGAGACTTGAGGCTGGATTATTTAACGATTTGCACAAAAGTGATTTTTATTTTTTGTTCTAGAAAGGTTAGGTAGTGCCCATAATAACATTATCCCATCATTTATAAAGATGCAAGTTTGGAGGATAAATAATTTACGTTTTGGACTAATTGAGTAAATCGATACAGTATGTCTGGACTTGAGTGGTTATTGTTGACTTCCCTGCATTTTTTAGCCAAATCAAATCAAAATATTTTGGCGGATTTAATATTCTCAATGAAGAACTTCTATTTATTGGGGTAGCAACTAGCATCTCATGCGAAAATCCCAAGGAAGATTATGAGACTGTCTTTTACAAAAAAGCTGACGGTGATTTTTTGGTTGATATTGATTGTGATTGTGATGAATGGGATGATTTCCTACGGAAATACAATTACACTAATGCATAATCAGCATTGGGTAATTCGTTCATTGCAAGTGATGACGCAGTTGGAGCGAACTTTATCAGCATTTAATAATACTGAAACTGCACAAAGAGGTTACTTAATTACCACAGGTCAAGTTTATTTGGATGCCTATCTCAAAGGTTTGAAACAGACTGAGAATAATCTCCACGAATTGCAGAATATTACAGATAACCATCCAAAAGAACAAAAGTATATTAAGCTACTTAGTAGTCAAATTTATCAGAGTTTTAAATTATTTCAGCAAGAGGTAGAATCTAGGAAAAAGCAAAATTTACGAGATGCTGCGAATTTGTTTTTATCAGAACCTCAAAGATTAGTAACTGATGATATTCAAAAATTAGTCCAAAAATTTGAAGCTAAAGAACAAAAGCTACTGGAACAAAAAATACGGCAGTCAAAAACTAGTTTTCAGACTGCAATGACAACTTCAAGTATTGCCACATGTGGGGATTTGGGGTTAATTTCGGTGTTGTATTATGTGTTGAGAAATTATTTGACTCGGATTAAGTTGACACAACAACGGTTATCCCATAGTGAGAATAGATTACGGGCAATAATTGATGCTGAACCTGAGTGTATTCAGTTAATTGCCCAAGATGGGACTTTGTTAGAAATTAATGCTTCTGGGTTGATGATGCTGGAGGTAGATACGGTAGAACAGGTTGTAGGTAAAAGCGCGATCGCATTAATTGTACAGGACTATCACAGCGCGTTTTTGTCTTTTCATGACAGCATTTGTCGAGGGTATCGAGGAACTTTAGAGTATGAGGTTGTGGGGTATCGAGGAACTAGAAGATGGATGGAAACCTCTGCGGTTCCTTTGGTAAATGAGTCGGATGGGACTTTTTTACATTTAGCTGTGACACGGGATATCACCACCCGCAAGCTATCAGAACAAAAGATTCGGGAACAAGCAGCATTATTGGATGTGGCAGTTGATGGAATTTTAGTTCAAGATATTCGAGGTAAAATTCTCTATTGGAATAAGGGTGCAGAACGTCTGTATGGGTGGAGTGGTGAAGAAGTTTTAGAAAAAGATGCTTCATACTTATTATACCAGCCAGGTTCATCGCAACTAGAAAAAACCCTTGCCCATGTGATTCAATATGGTGATTGGAAAGGAGAGTTACAGCAGGTTTGCAGTGATGACACCCAAATTATAGTAGAAAGTCGCTGGACTTTGTTACGTGATGAAAAAGGCAATCCCAAGTCTATTTTGACAGTAAATACCGATATAACTGAGAAAAAACAACTGGAAACTCAGCTGATGCGATCGCAACGGCTAGAAAGTATTGGTACACTGGCAGGAGGTATTGCCCACGATTTAAATAATGTTCTATCTCCAATTCTCATGTCGATACAGTTACTACAAATGAAATTGGGGGAAAAAGAACAGCAAAAACTCCTCAAAACCTTGGAAAATAACGTCAAACGAGGTGCTGATTTAGTTAAACAGGTGTTATCCTTTGCCAGAGGGATGGAAAGTAAGCGAATAGTTGTTGACGTGAAACAACTAATTGCCGAAATTGAGCAAATTGTCACCGAAGCTTTCCCCAAATCAATTGTTTGCCAAGTGAAGATTGCCCCCACATTGAATTATGTCTGCGGTGATACAACCCAATTGCACCAGGTACTGATGAATTTAGTGGTGAATGCCAGGGATGCAATGGAAAATGGTGGATATCTCCGGATTTCTGCCGAAAATTTTCTAGTGGATCAAGAGTATGCAAAGTTAAATCTTAACGCTTGTCAGGGTACTTATCTAAAAATAGTCGTCGAAGATACAGGTATTGGTATACCCCAATCAATCCAAGAACGGATTTTTGAGCCATTTTTCACCACCAAGGATATCGGTAAAGGTACAGGTTTAGGACTTTCTACCACCATAGGAATTATTAAAAGTCATGGTGGTTTTGTCAATGTTCATAGTCAAGTGGGGAAAGGAACTCAGATTCAGGTTTATTTACCTGCTTGTGACTATGGTGATGTTTCTAGCCCAACTCCAGAAGTGGCAATTTCTCCGGGGAATGGGGAGTTAATTTTGGTAGTGGATGATGAATTAGCTATACGTAAAGTTACACAATCGACTTTAGAAGCCTTTAATTATCGGGTTTTAACAGCTAGCGATGGAGTAGAAGCGATGACAGTTTATGCTCAAAACCAACAGGATATAGATTTAATTTTACTCGATATGATGATGCATTCGGTGGAAGGTGCAATACTCCCAGGAAGTCACTCCGTGAATGCTATTCACACTCTCAAGCAAATTAATCCGGATGTGAAAATTATCGCCATCAGTGGTTTGCTATCCAACCACAACGTTAATCAAGCGAAGGAATTAGGTGTAAAAGCCTTTTTGTCTAAACCCTGTACTGCGAATGAGTTACTAGATGTAATTCAGCGTAAATTAGTTGATAGTTAAAGCAAGCTGAATAAATCTAGAAAGTTTTCAGTTAATATCACAATTTGATGGGTGCCACCAGTGCTAATTTTGGCTGTGTTCATGATTTAGATCCTCTTGTTCCGCTTGAGGAATACAGACTGATAGCTGCAATCTTCTTGCTATCTCTAAATTATTGACTTCATAAGGGTACTCCCTTGGTGTCAGAAGTGCATCGTAATTCTGTGAAATAAGGTGCTGCCGTTGTTCTGCTACAAATTCTGAAATATCTTCGATGTTCATAATCCATTCTTGCGAATACTTGATACCAGTTTCACCCTGCAAACCCAACTGAATTGCCCGACGCTCAACTTTTTCACCTGTTGGAGTGTGGTCTGGATCCCATTGTAGACGCACATCAGACCTTTTGACTGCTTGGCTCCATGCTTGCTGATTCTGATAAATCTCAGGAATATACTTTGAGTGAACTGCTTGAGCTAGGATCGTATCAAATGCAGAACGCTGAATACGAATTGCTAACGTCACTTCCTGATCTTTTTTTGTCCCCCACCCAGAACGGTACATCATCCAAAGAAAATTCGGCTTAATCCAAGTCATCCGCGACAATTTAAAGTCTCCACCAAAATAACCATGCTGTGCTGCAAAGTGTCCAATCGAGGGACGATAAGCTTGGTAAACAACGATTGAATCTACATCATACTGAGCCAGAATTACTTTGCCTCTCGGTTGCCAACGCTTTTTTTGATTCAGATATAGCTCAGTTTTTAATTGCATTACTTACAAATCGTTTTTTAAAGTATGGGTATGGGATGTTTTCAAAATAGAGCTACAGCATGACATAACTTCAGGTTTTACCCGTTTGTAGTATAACAAGAGAATTTGAGCGATGAGGGATTGAATTTGAAGAATATAGCCACACTACTTTTCATTAACTTTTCCATTCCCCGATCATCTGTTTTAATTCTTCTAAATCTAAATAATCATAGATAAATGCTTTTCTTAGTAATGGAAAAGGAACAAACTCGTCATATTTGTTAATCTCTGGGGCTTCAGTTTCACTTACTAAATGTTCGGGAATTATTCGCTGATTGCACAAGGCAGTTATCTCAGAATAAACATCATCAATTTTATCTTGGGGCAATTTTAGCAACAAATAGTATGGGTTTGTTCCACCAATACTTTTAATTTGTAATGTGTCACGGCAAAAGCTATTGATTAATCGCTCTAATGTTCGATATGCTACCGTACCCATCCAAGGAAAAATACAACATTTACCTTTTCCTAAATCAAAAATATTCTTTTGAACAAACCCTTTTTCCTGTGCTAAATTACGTACTTCTTGCAAACGCTGCGAAGCTTTTTTACTCAAATATACATATTCAGTTTCCTCACCTAAAATCTGTCTCATTTTTTGTAAAACCTGACTGTGAATCACTCCACTTCCACCACGCCAAGAAATTCCCGCTTGTCCTTCTACTGCTTCTACAGAAACAGCTTTTTTGCGAAAATCAACTTCTAAAACTCGCCATGTTCTCCCAGCTAAACCAAACTGACTGCCAACACTTGGCATCATAGCGATACTTCCAATGTCTTTTCCGGCGTGTTTGACAGCAAACTCTAAATTCTCTGGAAAAACAGCATAAAATTGGAAGCGATTGACAATTTTTTCACCGGCTAAACCTAAAATTAATTTACTTTTATCAGTTTTTTGAATATGGTTAATGTCAATCAAGTAGTTTAAAAATAGTTTAAAATCATCTTGAGAAATAGATGAAAACGTCGATAAAGTTAATATCTGTTTTGCTAATAATGCTGGAGAAATTTCCCCTGTCGCTGCAATTATGCTCATAGTTTGGTGATACAATAAGCTCAACGGATATTTAACTGGTTTAAATGGTTCAACCCAGCGCTCTTCCATATATAGTTGAATAATTGCAATACTTTGTAGTAGTTGCCAAGGTATTTGTTCTGGAAGCGGTGTTTCTGAAGAAAAAACATTTTCTGCACAAACAAATCTCATATCCGCAGCTTCTCCGCGTCTTCCTGTTCTGCCTAATCGCTGGAGAAAACTGGCTACTGACATTGGTGATTCTAGTTGGATAACTCGTTCTAAATTACCAATATCAACTCCCAATTCTAATGTGAGAGTTGCTGCTGTTACGGCTGGTTTATTTTTCTCACGCATAGCACTTTCAGCTGTTTGACGTAAGCTAGGGGAGATACTTCCGTGGTGAACATGATAAATATCTGGTTCCTGTTCATCTGTCGCAATTTGACGCAATGATGAAATTACCGATTCAGTTTTTGATTTATTATTGGCAAATATTAGGCATTTTCTAGCTTTACTAAGATTAAATACATGACGATAATAGGGAGAATCAGAGACTAAGCTATCTTCGGTTTCATAGTCATAAAAATGTTCTATAGATAGCTTGATCTGGCGTTTTTTTGTTTCTACCAGAGGTGTAATCACTCGCTTGTTAGTATCTGAAGATAGCCAAGCTTCTGCTAGGGAATAATCTCCGAGAGTTGCTGATAAACCAATTCGACGGTGTTGCTTCCCGGTAATATTTGCTAATCTAGCCAACTGACAAAGCAGTTGACATCCTCTTTCTGTACCTAAAAAGGTATGAATTTCGTCGATGATGACAAATCGCAAATCACCGAATAGTCTAACTAGATCATGATTTTTATTAATTAAAAAACTTTCTAAAGATTCTGGGGTAATTTGTAAGATTCCTCTGGGACTTTTTAATGCTTTATTTTTGGAACTTTGGGAAATATCACCGTGCCAAGGAAAAACTGGAATATCTGCTTCCTTTAAAAGACCATTTAAACGTTCAAATTGATCATTAATTAATGCTTTAATTGGACCAATATAAATAACACCAATACTTTGGGGTTGCTGTTCCTGTAGTACTGTAATCACCGGTAAAAAAGCCGCTTCAGTTTTACCTTCAGCGGTTGCAGCAGCAATTAACAAGTGGGCATCTGTGTCAAAAATAACTTCACATGCAGCTAATTGAATTGGTCTTAATTCCTGCCAATTATGACTATAGATATACTCTTGGATAAAATTTGCTAGTCGAGAAAAGGTCATACTTGATTAGGCATCGAGGAAAGTATGGGATTATACTTGATTTTGATTTACAGCAATTTTAATGTATTTGAATCACGAATAAATATCAAAACCTTGTCTAGACGTTCCGCCGGAACGTCTCTACGTGTGTCGCGCTGTTCTACTTACACTAATCAATATCAACAAAAACTGTGACTGCTGCCACAGCCATTAACATATCATCGTTTTTATCTGCGAGTTCAGGAATTGCCCTTCCGGCTACTACCATTCCCCCCGATTCTAGTTTTAAGGTTTTGCGACCAAAAGGTAATACTGCTAAGACTTCCTCGCTGCGGACTTGTTCGGGATATGGGACTGCAACCTGGACTTCAATAATCATTTCATCAGGATGACTTAATCCTGCGACTTCCCATATTCCTAATAAAGCATTGTTTGCGATCGCATTCCGCACGGCACGGGCTGCTGCTATGGTGGGTTCTTGTCCATGTTGATCGATACCCATCCCCATCTCGATGATGAAGCGTTTTAGCGCCACGGCTACCTCTAATTAATTACAACACCCCATCTGATTTTACAACTTTTTGGTTGATTTAACTTAAGCAACAGATACCGCACTACCGGACTTTTTAAGAATAATGAAATTAAGAGAGACGCGATATATCGCGTCTCTACATTGGGATACTAGGAATAGGGTGTATTTATGCCGGGTTTAAATTCCCCACCATACGGCTTGATAACTGTTTCCTGATTTAATTGCCAGTAGCTTGCTGTTTGACGGTATCGTTCAAACTATTCCATGTCTTAACTACAACTTGAATGCTACGTGGGAGACTCTCGCGGGAAATATCATTGTACTGAACTGTACCTTTTCCACTTGTGAGAGTATAAGTTATGTAATCTGCGGCACCATTGGGTGCAGGATAGGTGATGTTTTGGAACTTATTATCCTGACGTGCTAACAGCTTTTGAAACTTCTGGACTTCCTCAGGGGAAACACTGAATACTCTGCGTTCGGAGTCATTTGCATCACCTTCAAGTGTTTGAATCAAACGTCCATCCTTGAGTAGTACTACTTGATAAGTTCTACCAGCGAATCCACCACTACTAATTTGTCGGAAGATAACACCATCGGTTAAAGCTTCTGGTAATTGGTTGCTGGGAATTTTTACACCATCTACTGTAGCTACGTTTCCGTTGATTTTACTCGCAGCAATATTTAGCTTCGCTGTGGACTTATCATCGGTATGATAGATTAAGCGATCGCGTCCTGCCGCAACTGTCACTTTCCAACCATCAACTATTTTCTGACCACAGGTTCCCTCTAAACCAAGACACAGGGAACTCCACTGTACTTTTTCTGCGGAAATAATATTTTTGCGAGATAAGGTAATTTTAGCTTGGGTGCGTTGTCGAGCATCTGTCAAAACCGCATCAATGAGCGATTTTGGCATACTTGCCACTGCTGCATATTCAAACCGAGAACCATCTTTAACTAAATTGTAAATCCAATTTTGCCGACCGTTGGATACTGTGACTTGGGAATCAAAATAACCTTGGGGACGGTTACAATTGCTGCCATTTGCACAATCATCAACCCAATAATCTAAACTTTTAATTTCAGTTACGCGCAAACTGGTGAGGGAAGTCTTTTCCCTTAGGCGTTTAACTATATCTTGCTTAATTACTTTTGCTGCGTTAGCTGACAACGCTGGAGTTTTATCGATCACAACGATTTTTTTGTCGCTGCTGACATTATAAACCCAAGGGTTGAGTCCACCATCGACGGTGACAATCCAACCGGGAGTTGGTTGATATTTGCGGTTACAAATCGGACTATAGGTTAATAAACAAGGATTTGTCCAGGTTGCTTTTTCTGCCTTGACAATTTTTAAGCTATTGACATTTAATCCCGACCATTGGGAGGCATCTTTTAATACTACTTGAGTTATGTCTTGAGGAAGATTGACATTTGCAACTGGAATATTACTAATTCCACCTTGAGCTAACTTTAACTGTGAACCATTGCTATCTGTCAAATAAATCCAAGATTTACCACCATTATAAGGTTGTAGAGTTACTTCCCAACCGGAAATATTAGTCGGTTTGCACAAAGCACCCGCAGGAATATTTTCACAACCAAGGTTCCATTCTTGACGCTTGTAACCAACAAGATTCAGGTCTTTTTGGGGTAAACCAGATGCTTGAGAAACTTGGGACAGTACCGCACTATTGACTTTTTGGGGTAAACCTTTGGCAGATAGTTGTAACTTAGTGCCAGTATCATCGCTCCAATATGTCCAGCTAGTTACCTTATCACTAACTGTAACTTCCCAACCATCAATTTGGTTACTGGTAGATAAACAATCAACATCGGGAGGACAATAGGAATAGGAATTCCAAGTTTGGCGTTGATGCTTGATAATAGAAATTCCACGTCGTGGTAAACCTGAGATTTTACTCACTTTCTCAATTACCGCATTACCAACTTTCTGCGGCAAATTCTTGCCTCGGATTTGGCTTTCCCCTTCGTTAAGGCGCAACACCGAACCTGTACCATTAACGTGATAAACTAAAGCTTCTTCCTGGGAACCAACAACTACACGCCAACCAGGGACAATTGCTTGCGAACAGATTTCATTAATATCACCAAGCCCTAAACAACCATCACTCCAACTTTGTGATTCTGATTGAATAATATCGACATTAGTTGGTAGTATGCCAAGATGCTTGGTTGCGGCTTTGAAAACAGCATTTTTGACAGACTGGGGTAAATTTTGAACTTTGCCGCCATTATTGGAGTTAGTACTACTTGCTAACCGTAAAGAACGCCCGTTATTATTACTATGATAAACCCAATTCTGCTTACCATCAGTCGCTACAACCCGCCAACCAGGAATTAAAGCCTGTGTGCAAAGCTCACCTGATTTGGGTAATTCTAAGCAACCGTTGCGCCAATTTTTTTGGGTATATTCAGTAATATCTAGATTATTAGGTAGAATTCCTTGTTGACGCGATATATCTTTAAAAATCGCATTTGTCACCTGTCGAGGTAAACTTCTAGTTCTGCCTCTTAAATTAACTGGATTAGAAATTTGTGAATTTCCATCTAAAGGTAATGCTAATGCACTTTGGATTAGTGTCATTCCACTTCCAACCGACAACACACCAGTTAATAGCAAGGCGGTCAACACTCTCGCTTGGCTTGTGGTAGTATGATATCTGAGAACGTTTTTCATAGTATCAATTACAAAATAGTTATTAGTCAACAGTCGTTAGTCAACAGTTATTAGTACGAGGAGAGATGCTAAGAGCTGTATAACTAAGAACACCAATTACCTTCATCCCCACACTCCAACAATCGGGATGAAGTTTACAGTCTGCCCTGGTAGATGAGCAGATAGACGTAGGTACATCGATTTTTTGTTCCTTCACTTTTACACAGATTTCATCAGCAGCAGTTAAACTTCACCATATCTAAATAACACACAGAAGCCAATTGGTGTAAAAATGCGCTGATAAATCTCCTCCAGGATGAAATCAGGAGTTTTTTGAGCGATTCAAATGCGTCGTTGCGTAGCTTGCGTCTACCTTACGAAGACGCACACGCTTCAGCAGCTTTTCGTAAACTAGTACAGCATCGCGGAAATAAACCTACCATCGCAACCAGACAAAAAGCTTGTTTTATGGGCTTTATTCCTTAGTTTCCTCTCCGCAGTCGCTACAACGGGGGGAACCCCCGCAACACGCTGCTCTCTCTCTGCCTACTTACTTCTGCCTTCTTGTACTAGTAATCTCAGCATGTTGATGGAAAACCACAGTAGCAAATTCACACAGAAGAAAGGCATTAGATTTAAAAGTTTGTGAACCTGATGGTACTAAAATAAACCTAAACTCTTATCTAGCTTCGTGACTGGGAAAGTATTCCCACAGGTTCCATCTGGGATAAATCTTCTGGAGGCACTCAAGATGAAAATTCCTTTCACCGCTTCCTACTCACTGATTTCCAAAGTCTGGTTATGAAATTATGAAACTACAACGAACAACACTGATATTGATATTCCTAGCATTTGGCTTAGGTGGTTCAGTCTATCTTTATGAACAAATCAGCGCTAACCAATCCCAAGAAACAAAACGCAAGGAACAGCAACTTTTCTCATTTCAAAAAGATGATATCCAAGCTTTAAGTATTAAAAAAGGTAATACCACTATTAACTTGGAACGTAACATTAATTCTGAGCAACCAAAATGGCTGTTAAAATCACCAATATCTGCAACAGCTAGTGATGCTTCAGTATCATATTTAACCGATTTATTAGTTCAAGATAAAATTAATCGTTCTATACCCCTAGGAAATAGCCAACTGAATGAATTTGGCTTAGAACCACCCCTAGCAACAATCGAGATTAAATTAAAAAACCAGAAAAGCTATCAATTAAAATTAGGTGCATTGGATTTTAGTAATACTTTTTTGTATGCACAATCAGCATCTCTTTCACAACCCGATACCAACACTAATATATTACTTGTATCCAAAGACTTTACCAATGCGGTGAATCGAGAACTATCGGAGTGGCAAGAAGTAAATACTAGCAGTCCTCAAAAATCATCCCCACTACCTAGTCCCACATTCAATGTTCCTAAACCCCAAAAATAAAGCCTCATTAATCAGCAATTTCCTGCTTTTGGTATGATTTGTTAATTGGTTTCAGTTCGGGAAATTCAATCAGAAGATCAATAACTTCTTTATGCCTTTTATGAAATTTCAATAATTCCAAGTAGGCAAAGGGAATGACAATGGGCCACATAAAGGTAGCAATTATTAAAATTATTCCCGAAAAATAACGCTGATGTAATGACATATCTTGATCTTCAAAAAAGAAATGTAACCATTCAATAAAAACTAATATTGATATTAATAAATAAAATGTAATTAGAAAAATGATCATTGAATTAGTCCGCCATAATTATTATTTAAACAAAGAAAATAAAGCTGATTTTTATTTACCAAATAAAAAAGAAAAATTGAGAATCTATAGTCCATATTTTAGCTGGTTATGATGAATACTCAAACTGTAAATTACTTTATCCTCGACTCAAATTTAGAATCCTAATGTTTAAACTTTACACATCAAATGAACAGTCTGTAGTAAAAAATACTACCTTTTAAAAATAAAATTGTTACTGGCTGTTCAGTTTACAAGAGTCAACTAACTGATTCTGGAAGAAATATTTACAGTAATGGCTTTGTGTATAAAATCAAACAAAATATACAAATTACTTATGTTGTGGTTGCACTCAATAGTTAATACTTATATAGCAGCATCATAAGATTCCTGAGCTTAGTTGTGAGAAAATAGAGAATGTTAACTATCAATTGACTGTTTTGTGTAAGTGAAACTAAGTCTCAGCCTACTTCTTGATAAAACTGTTAGGGAAGATGAATATAAATATTTGATGAATTATATACATAAGTTTTATTATTGATAATTATTAAAAGACATGTTTAATGCTTGTGATTAAAATAAATAATTACTTTAGTAAAAATACCACAATGTTTATCAATAGTAAGGGGTTTAATACCCCTACTGCCTTCTTCAATTAATTTCGACGATAACTGAAATTTTGAATTTTCACAACTGTGAATTCACTTCCAATATGCAGCTTTGTACCTTTTGAATTTGAATATGACAAGCCCTACAGCGACTTTATTAATTTCTTGCCCAGATCAAAAAGGTTTGGTGGCGAAAATAGCTAATTTTCTTTATGCAAATGGAGGAAATATTATTCATGCAGATCAACATACAGATTTTGCTGCTGGCTTATTTTTAACAAGATTGGAATGGCAACTAGCAGGGTTTAATTTACCCAAGGATTTAATCGCACCAGCCTTTAATGCCATAGCGCAACCATTGAATGCCGATTGGAAATTACATTTTTCGGATGCTGTACCTAGAATTGCGATTTGGGTGAGCAAACAAGATCATTGCTTGTATGATTTAATTTGGCGATATCGTGCCCATGAATTTGCCGCAGAAATCCCATTAATTATGAGTAATCATCCCGATTTAAAAGTTGTAGCAGAGCAATTTGGGATTGATTATGTGCATATTCCGATTTCTAAAGAGAATAAAGCAGAACAAGAAGCAAAACAACTAGAAGTGCTACAACAATATAATATTGATTTGGTAGTATTGGCGAAATATATGCAGATTTTGAGCAAGGATTTTGTCCAAAAGTTTCCGCAAATTATTAATATCCATCACTCATTTTTACCTGCTTTTGTGGGTGCAAATCCTTACCACAAAGCATTTGAAAGAGGTGTAAAAATTATTGGTGCTACTGCACATTATGTTACATCCGATTTAGATGCCGGACCAATTATTGAGCAGGATGTGGTGCGGGTGAGTCATCGTGATGAGGTGGAAGATTTAATTAGAAAAGGTAAGGATTTGGAGCGGGTTGTACTGGCTAGGGCAGTGAGGCTACACTTACGGAATCGTGTGTTGGTATATGGCAATCGAACTGTAGTGTTTGAGTAGTAGGGGTAAATGGGAGTATGCGATCGCATATCACCCATAATCATCTATTTTGGCACCATTTAGTTAACCAAATAACTTCGCCAAACTGTTTCACCGTCACCTTTTTCTGGTTGCAGTAAACGCCAAGTTTTACCTTCTTTTTGCAACTGCATATAAATATCAAAAGGCTTTTTTTCGGTGGTTAGCTGACGCTTGGGAAGTTTTAAAACTAGATCATACACACCCTGAACATGATAGGCAGGCAAATTCTGTACAGATTTACTTTGTAGCTGACGAATTGCCAGATGTTTAATTTCAAATCCTTTAATATCTAAATCTAATTGTTGAGTTAACTTTGCCTGAGTTTGTTGAACCTGAATTGCTACCGCTTTCTTTGCTAGGTTATTATTGGGAGTATATATATTGTTAGAACACCCATTCAGGAACAAAAAAAGTACTAAGAGAATAATCACTCGTCCCATCATCAATTTTAACCTCGCTTCAACTCAGCTAATTACCATCCTATTGGCAAAATTGATCAAATGGATATCCTAGGGATTAGCCTAGGGTCAAAATCTACTTTTACTTTGGTTTTCACTTCACTATGAGCGCAGCAGGACTCGAACCTGCGACCGACAGATTAGAAATCTGTTGCTCTATCCAACTGAGCTATGCGCCCGGTCAAGGGCATTCCTATCGTTAGGACATAATTATATCTGCTTTTCCCACAAAATGCAACCATATAGGTAATAATCCCAACAGATTTGTAAATATAATCATCAAAATAAGTTAAAAACTTACCATAAGTGGCAACAATTATGTATATATATTGTGTTGCCTCAAGTCTACATAGGTCAAAAAAACTTAGCCGTTTAGAGTATAAGCTTTCTCTGACTTCGTAAATGTACCAACTTATCGGCAAAATGTTCAACTTAATTGCTTACCACAAGTTAGACTAGGTAATTGGTAACAATACCAATTTTCATGGTGCCCTGTCAGAAGTTATTCTTTGTTTGTCATGTTCATTCTTAAGCGACAGGATGTTGAAATATCGACGATTCAGCACCCAAAGCGAGATCAGCAGTTGCCGATTCTCTATTATCAAGGGCAGAGTTTTCGGTTGATTAGCGTTTTTAAGGCTAGTCAGGAAGAAGAAGCCAAAGCTGTATGGAGAGAACTTACCGATAACAGAGGCAAAGCCTGTGTTTTATTAGAGGAACCGGAACGCTATAGCGTTTGGGGTAAGATTCGTTTGGATCAACTCAGTAGTAGCGATACAGATGGTGGACAACGAACAGAAATCCTCTTACAAGCAGCGATCCTGTTGTTGCAAAATACATATATGGATATTGAAGAATATCTAGGTACTCGACAAGCAAATTTATTTGAAGAGGCTTTAACACAGACTTGTAGCCAAAGACAGTTACCACAGACAAATTCATCAGCAGTAATTAAACATCTACTAAATCTAGATCCGCTTCAAGCATTGCAATTACCGCATTGGCAAGAAAACCATGTGCTTGTGTTTTTGGAAGAATTGCATCGTTTGGGAAAAGAGTACTTCGGAAACAGTAACTTTGCCCGTTCAGTAGCTGATAAATTACAGGATATGCCAGAAGGCGATCGCTCATTTGTAATGATGTGGCTAAAGCAATCATCAGTAAGTAAAATGTGGCATTAATATCTAGTTATTTTACTGACACTGAAGTGATATGTTTTTGTATTCCTATGACTAAAATGTAGTCAAGGATATACTTTAAAGCAGTCAGCAGCTAAAAAAAATAACTAAATTACATTGACACAATAAAATACTATGAGTAACATCTACAACAAATCCTATGATTCTAAACCGCTATTTTCAACTCAAAACCTGGTATTAGCCAACATCAGTTGGGGCGTGCTGGCACTGTTGTACTTTCTGCTGTTTAGTGCAAAAATACCAACGGCAACAACAGAGGGTGTCCAAGAACTACGTGCCCAATGGTATCTCATTGGTACAAACGTTTTTGAAGCAGTAGCCTACCTAGGTGCAGGAATTTTATGTTTGAGAAACTGGCGTAGCTCACAAATTGTTAATAGTCACAACGTTTGGCTGGCAATTGGCGGGGGTATGCTTTCTTATTTTTTTGGAGGGATCATCTTTGGATACATGGAAATTGTCTTGAAGCAGGAACCCTTCCCCTCAGTTGCGGATATATTCTTTGTAATTACTTATTTGTTAATTGTTCCAGGAATGGTTTGGGCAGTAGCATCAAGACGAATCAAACTAGAGATATGGCAATGGATAGTCACTTTAGCAATTGGTATATTTAGTAGTTCCCTGGCATGGTTGATCTCCAATACAACACCATGTGAGGAAGAAGAAATTGCCGCATGGGCAGTCCAACTGGCACGAATTTTGAACTGGTTTTATGTTGTCAGTGATGTACTTTTATTAATCATTGCAACTGCCTTGTTACTAGCTTTTTGGGGAGGACGAGTTTCTCAATCTTGGCGAATGATTGCAGCCGCTGCGTTTTCCCTCTATATCGCAGATATGTGGCAAAAATTTGGCACAACTTTATGTAAATACCAAAGTGGAGGGATACTAGAAGTATTCTTTGTATTGGGTGGAGTGTTATTCGGTATGGGAGCCGTTTTAGAGTATGACGCATCTTGGAATCGTTCGCGCCGCGAACGGGGAAGAAAAAGACCATAGTCAGAGAGATATCGCCGCACAACGACGAGGTTTCCAAGACAGCTTTCTGAGGCAGCTTTCCGGAGGCAACTACCCCCGGAAAGATTGTTTAGTTAATGTCTCTAGGAAATTGCCATTCTGGCTTCGTGAATATATCTGGTGTCTACCGTGAGAAAACTAACCGAATCTGATAAGCAGGAAATACTTCAGTTGTATCGAGAGACTGCCGAAACAACTTCAACTTTGGCAGAACGGTTTGATGTCAGTAACTCGACTATTAGCCGTTTGCTTAAAAGTACCTTAGCTGAGGATGAATACGAGTATCTCGTATCATTGAAGCGGGCAGCTCGAACTCCTGAGGGTAGAGCACAAGTTAGCTATGAACAAAAGCCAGAATTTGTACCAACAGATGTGGCAACTGAAGAAATAGCCCCAGTTGTGAGCTTTCCGGAAGAGAAAGAGCAATTAAAGCCGCAAAAACGAGTTAAAGCACCAATCAAAGCTGCTGACAAGGAGGAAAAACCAAGTTCTGTAGTGCGAAGAGTGCGGAGGCGATCGCTTGATGCCGAAGATGCACCAGAACCCACCGTTCAGCAGTTGGAATTATTGGAGCAAAAACCCCAAGAAGCTGTTCGTATTCCCACTCCTGCGGTGGAAAAAGTTCGACTGAATCCAATTCCTCTGCGAGAACAATCTGCTACCATTGCTGAGTTTTTCGGTGATGATTTACTCGGTGAAGGTGATGATGAACTCGATGATGATCTAGATGATGATGATCTCGATGACCTCGACGACGATGATGATGATGATGATGAATGGGAAGCACCTCGTCCATTAATGACGCGATCGCGTTCTGATGATTCATTAATAAATGTGTTACCGCTGTCGGATGCCAGTCTGCCACGAACCTGTTATTTGGTCATCGACCGTTCGGCTGAACTCATTACTCGTCCCCTCCGGGATTTTGGCGATTTGGGACAAATTCCCAATCCCGAAATCCAGCAGCGAACCCTGCCGATATTTGATAACCATCGTGTGGCAAAGCGCTTTTCGACTAAACGCGATCGCGTCATCAAAGTTCCTGATAGCCGGATGCTGCATAAAGCCCGTTATCATCTCCAAGCTAAGGGAATCACACGATTGTTAATTGATGGTCAAGTGTACTCATTATCTCAGGTTTAACCGTTAGCTTTTAGCGATTGGTATATCAGAGATTATTGGGATGAGCAACATTCTTTAAGGGTTGATCGTGACATCAACGCCGCGATCAACCTAAAAAGGCTTGGGCTGGGCATTTTCCGAACCAGAAAACGCCTTAGTGGGAAGTTACCCTAATTGGAACACTGACCTGCAACTTTTGTTTTATTGACTCGTTCTTAGGCTCTAACTTGTAAGTGAGTAGTAGGAAAATCGCTTACATGCTTGACGGTGAAGAGAACTTTTTTCCATCGTGACTGCCTGGGAAACCTGACTTTGAGGCTCCGCGTTCTATCCGCACTGGAAGCGGAGCCTCCAACTTTCTATTCCTTGCCACAGACAGCTATTTTCAGATAAATAAGACTTGCTGAATAACTATAAAACATTTATTTATCAACACTTTCGGGATTTTTTCTCAGGGGAAAGTGCAAGAAAATAAGGGTTTTAGGTTTAAAAAGCTTGCATTCAGATTCATTGGAATACGAAAAAACAGAAAAAATAAAGGGAAAACTGTTAAGAGTTCCCTACCCCCACTAAAAGACTTTTACAGCTAACGCTGCGCTACGCGTTTCTTGGATGCCCGAAAGGGCTATACAGCAGACCCTAAATAGACCCTACAGATGGGCTAATGTAGTTCAATTAGTTGAAAACTACTGTAACAATAATCAGCATTTCTTAATATGTACTGATTTTAATTGTTACATTTACTAAGCTAGTAGCATTTAAATGTAGTCATTTTTATACGTACAAGTGATCATAAAATTACGTATCAACAATGAATTCCTGGCTTAATTAATTATCTCTGTTCGCGGTTAAATGACACACTTTATTTTTATAAAACACTTAGACATATTATTTTTCAACGAACAATAAATAAATTTGAAACATCTGCATCCCTAAAATAATTATACTTTTAAGGGGTTGTATCCTGTAAAAATTTAATGATCAACTATCGGGAAAAGATACTGTTGTAACTCAAATACTTACAGTATATACACTGACCTATTTTGTAGATTTGTACTTTAATTAATATAAACTTCATAAATATTTCACTGTATTTTTAAAAAATAATGAAATCTTGTCCCGATAGCTATATACACTGTGAATTGAGATTAAAGTGTTCCCTATTAACTCACGACATGAGCATCTGCAATCTTGAAATTTATAAAGACCATGCATAAAAAACAAATTGAAGAAGTTCTCAAAGCAATAATTGCTGGCAAGTACTCCTGGGCTTGTGTGTTGATTCTACGTTTTAATGGATACGAGCCTCATCACTATATTCCCTATCGAACTTATATCCGGTTACTAAAAGAAAACTATCAACTTGATGGAGCAAAACACATTAGCTAAAACACTTTTTAACGAATTATTATCCAATTCAAAAACAAGTTAATCTTCCCCTGAGTCAGTTTAGAGTTTTCAAATATTTCATTTTTTTAATCGTGAATTTTTTTCAGAAAAAGTGAAAAAACATTACGTAGATATTTTCTGAAAGATCATTGTGTCTGAGAGTACAATCACGATATCCTGAAAAGGTGGGCTACAAACCCACCTTTTTTATTGAAGCCGATTCCAGGCAATAACTGACTAAATACCTATGAATTCCAAAGAATCTGCCAAAACTCGGAAAATACCAAATCAAGCAATTGGAGCTAAAATATTTCATTGGATTAATATTGTGAGCTTATTTCTGATGCTCACAAGTGGATTACAAATCTACAATGCAAATCCAGTGTTCGGTGGTAGAGAGGGTTTAAGTATACCTCCCATATTTACGCTTGGTGCTTGGTTAGCTGGTGGTAGACATTGGCATTTTGCAGCAATGTGGTTATTTTCTCTCAACTTACTAGGTTATGGCATTTATATTTTCATAACTCGTCGCTGGAAGCATAGATTTGTTGGTGCTAATGATATTAAAGCCCTACAAAAAAGTCAAAATCCTAAACGTTCGACTTATGCTTGGCACCGCATAATATACACAAGTATCATCCCCATTTTACTGTTAGCAATTTTTACTGGCATAGGAATGTATAAACCCGCGCAATTTCCGCTAATAGTGAGTTTTTTTGGTAGTTGGCAAGCTTTGCGGATTGTTCATTTTTCTTCAGTTCCCTTGGTGATTACATTTGTAATTATGCACTCACTTTTAGGGCGTAAAGCTGGTGGAACAGAATTAACGGAATCAATGTTTTGGTAAATCTCAAGTATTTGCTTTTATGGTTAATTAATAACTAGATAAGTCACAGAATTATGAATCTAAATCGTCGGCAATTATTGCAAATTTCTGGATTGTCCGGAATAAATTTACTCTTAGCTGGATGTGGAACACAAGCATTTGAAGATGTAGTTGGTGTCCTTTCCGAACCGATAAACCAAAAAGTAGAATCCTTAATATTTAACCCTCAAAAGCTAATTCCCGAATTTTCTCTAAGTGATATTCAACCCAAAGAGCTAATTGTAAACAGTTTTAAGGGAATTCCCCAAATTGATATCGACAAATATAGATTAGTGATAGAAGGAGAAGTTAATAATCCCTTGAATCTTAGCTTCAAAGAAATTCAAGCTTTACCATCTACATCCATGATCATCCGTCATGTATGTGTAGAAGGATGGGCAGCAATTGTACAATGGGGAGGTGTACGTTTGCGAGATTTAATTGCCCTTGCTCAACCAAAAGCAAACGTCAAATTTGCTTATTTTGTTTCAGCAGACACCTATTACTCTAGTTGGGATTTAGCCTCATCTGTACATCCGCAAACTTTATTAGCCTATGAAAAAAATGGTGAACCTTTGCCTGTGGAAAATGGCGCACCTTTACGTTTAGCAGCACCAATCAAGTTAGGCTATAAGCAAAGTAAATGGGTAACAAAAATTATCTTGGTTAGTCAGTTGTCACTGGGTAAGGGTTACTGGGAAGATCAGGGTTATGAGTGGTTTGCAGGATTGTGATTATTGGTAAATTAGTCTGAGTGCTTTATTCAGACTATAGATCGGTTTTGTCAATATCACTAATAGTTGTAAGTAACTTTCCCACAAGAGAACCTGTTAATTTTGAATGCTTTCCTCTAGGCTTAGGCATTTCGACAATTACCCCGTCATGCAGTTCGTAGCTTGCTTCTGAGTTTTCTGGATACCATTCGATAAATTCATCAAAGGTGTATAATTTAGTTTCGGTTTGTGCTTGGGTCATAAGTTATCACCTCTCAAGTTAGTTTTGCCGTCTTAGAAAAAAATAAATAATACCTAGATGCACATTTTAGGTTATTACTAATTAAGTGAGTAACCGTCATCGAGAAACGCGAAAATGCCTCGCATACCCACTTTAACTTTCGATCGTGGCACGTTAATTTTGCATCCACCACCACGGGGTAAAGCTTGGACAGATTTTGTGACGTGGGATGATCGTGTGGAAAAATTCCGGATTCCGGCGATTCAATATCGGGCTTTGGTGGAGACATTGCAATCGGAAAATGTCAGCTTTACAGATGAAGCAAAAGCTTTTTACCCAATTGAACTGGTGGCAGCGATGGAAATGGAGCCGTACCAGCATCAGAGTGAGGCACTAGCAGCTTGGAAATTGGCGGGTAGGCAGGGAGTGGTTGTTTTACCGACAGCAGCAGGAAAGACTTATTTGGCGCAGATGGCGATGCAATCTACACCGCGTACAACAATGATTGTGGTACCCACTTTGGATTTGATGCATCAGTGGTATGCACATCTGTTGGCTGCGTTTCCAGATACGGAGGTGGGTTTATTGGGGGGAGGTTCGCGGGATAAAACACCGATTTTGGTGGCAACTTATGATAGTGCCGCAATACATATTGAAACCCTGGGAAGCTTGTACGGGTTGCTGATTTTTGATGAGTGTCACCACCTGCCAACCGATTTTAGCAGGGTGATTGCCGAGTATGCGATCGCGCCCTACAGATTAGGCTTATCTGCTACCCCTGAACGTACTGATGGGAAACATGCTGATTTAAATATCCTTATTGGTAGGGAAGTTTATCGTCAACGTGCCGAAGATTTGGCAGGGAAGGCACTAGCTGAACACGAAATTAGACAAATTAAAGTAAAATTGGCACAGCAAGAACGAGAAAGATATAACGAACTAATTCAAATTCGCAATAACTTCCTCAAGGAATCAAAAATA
This sequence comes from Calothrix sp. PCC 6303, assembly GCF_000317435.1. NCBI lineage: Bacteria > Bacillati > Cyanobacteriota > Cyanophyceae > Nostocales > Calotrichaceae > Calothrix > Calothrix sp. PCC 6303. The sequence continues at coordinate 1,707,833 of NC_019751.1, read as the reverse complement.
TCTTTGGGTAGCTTAGAAGGGTGGCAAAAATTTGTCCAAATGAGCGCCCGTTCGGGAAATGGTCGTAAGGCGATGCTGGCGCACCGAGAATCAAAAGAGATTGCTTTGGGAACTGATAGCAAGTTAAGGATTTTGGGTGATTTATTGGCACAGCATTATCCCGAAAGAATTTTGATCTTTACAGCAGATAATGCCACTGTTTATAAAATTTCTCAATCATTTCTAATTCCGGCAATTACACACCAAACCCCGGTAAAGGAACGCCATCTCATATTAACTAAGTTTAAAGAAGGTACCTATAAATCTTTGGTAGCATCCCATGTATTGAACGAAGGTGTGGATGTACCAGCCGCTAGCATCGCCATTATTTTATCGGGGACTGGTTCAGCTAGGGAATATATCCAGCGTTTAGGTAGGGTGTTGAGAAAAGGTAATATTCCCAACAAGCAGGCGATTTTGTATGAAGTGATCGCCGAAAATACTAGCGAGGAAGCAACTTCAGCCCGTAGACGAGGAGTGGAAACAGAAAACTCAATCAAGAGAAATGTCAGTTACGGAACTAATCAGCAACGAGGTTATCGAGCGGCAGAACAAATGGAAATAAACTATTCAGTAGATGATTCTGTGAAGAAAACGAATCCTGATAGTCTTTTTTAACATCGACAGTAACAAGCTTCAATTTCCAGAAATATACTGATTTGGGGGAGAAAAACAAGAATGATCAATTTTGAGTCTACTGGTGAACTGCAAAACCCTCAGTTCTAGAAAAATTCACGTTTATCATGAATCTAGCCAATATCTCTCAAGAATAAGTAAAAATATGTCTTAAGAACAGAGCCAAAACGAATTCACTGATAGTATAACTAATAGGTCATGGCAAAGCAGTCAGTCCATAGCTTGTAGTCAGGGAAATTTGGATGGCAGCTTTTGATAAACACATTAATTGGCTTGTGCAATCTCAAAAACCCGAAAAAATCGACTTTAACAATCAGTATCCCTGTCCTTGTCGTCGTCAAGGGCAGCTAGTCCCGATTACTTTAACTGAAGCATTCGGTTGCGATCGCTGTCAACAAATTTTTGTTGTCCCAGAAAACACCAACGTCCTAGAACAGCTTTCAACCACCTATCCCTATAAACGGGCTTGGCGCTGGACAGGCACGACTTGGGTTGTGATCCAACCACGTTTAGCAGAAAATTACTTACCAGTAGCGCTGGGGGTGATTTTCGTGTTAGTCATAGTATGGCTACCACTAGCTTTGCGTTTAGCAGGCGGTCGTAATATTATTGCTTGGGCTGTAGTGGCTGTGCTGTTAGCAATTTTACCAGCACTGATGGTCTGGCTAACCTACAGACGTTAACTCGATGAGTGTTGATGCATTTGATGATACTTCGGAATTGATTGCTATCCCTAGACGAGCTTATGAAGCATCGTTAAGATTGGCAACGACAAAAGGTGTAGATCGTTCTCGCACAGTTTTAGCGATCGCTAAAGCCATAGAAAGCGATTTTGATTTGATTTTGGAGGCAAATACCCTAGATTTGGAAGCCAGCCGCGAAATGGCAATTCCAGATCTAATTTTGGATTGGTTAAAGCTAACTCCTGAACGCTTAGAAATGACTGTAAAAATTTTACAGCGTTTAGGTGAGTTGTCTGATCCTCTACGACGGGTGAGAAATGCCGATTATCAATTGGAAGATTCCCAAACCTATTCCCAATTAATGCCTTTGGGTGTAATTGCTTTTATTTATGAAGCTTTTCCTGAATTAGGTGCAATTGCGGCGGGTTTATGTATTAAAAGTGGCAATAGTATCATCCTCAAAGGAGGTACCGAAGCGAGCCATTCCAATCTTGCCATATTCAACGCGTTACAGAATGCGATCGCAGAAACTGGTTTCCCCCCAGGATGCGTCGAATTAATTACCGCTGAACATGGTGCATCGATTCGTGATTTGGTGACGCAAGACCAATATATAAACTTAGTTATTCCCTATGGACGTTCCAGTTTGACTCAGCAGGTGGTAAGGCAATCGACCCCACCCGTATTAAGGTCGGCAATGGGGAATTGCTATTTGTATTGGTCGCTCAATAGTAGTCTGGAAACAGTACGCTGGATTATTACAGATAGTCACCAAAGCGAACCAGATCCAGTTAATGCCATTGAAAAAGTATTGATCCATCGTCAATCTTTACCCAACTCCCTGCTGACCCTGTGTAATAGTTTGAAGGAAAAAGGCTTCACAATTAAAGGAGACAATGAACTAGTAGAAGCTTTTCCCCAATTGCAGTTAGCCAAAGATAACGAATGGGGAATCCCCTACTTAAATCGGACAATTGCCTTCAAATTAGTGGATAGTTTGGAAGATGCGATCGCTTGGATTAACCAATACAGTAGCGGTCATGCTGATTGCATTGTCACAGAATCATACCAAGAAAGTAGGCAATTTGCCCTAGGTGTCAACAGTGCCTCAACATATATTAATGCTTCTCCCCGCTTTTATCGCATTCCTTCACGGGGTGATGCGGTATTTTTAGGTATGTCAAACCAAAAAGGGCATCGACGCGGTTTAATTAGTTTAGAAGCCCTCACAACAGTCAAACATATTGTTCAGGGAAACGGGCGATTTTAATTCCAATCACCCTAACTATGGATGGGCAATAATCGCAAAAATCGTAATTATTCCTTGACCAGGACCATAATACCAAAAAATTCTCCAAGCACCAGGAGTATGATTTTCCACATAAGCTGTAAATATCTCCTTATTATCAATAGTACGAAGAGATTTATACTTATGAGTTTGCAGGCTGGGATGACGTAGATTATCTTCCATCAATCCTAATATTTTTCGCACTTTTTGGTACTTATCAGGATCTTGACACTTAAGACAAACTAACGTCTGTTCTGCTTCAAGTTGAAATTCCAGCCGGAACTGCACTAATTTCCCATCTCCAACACTGCAAATTAAGAAAAATCACCCAAATAGCTTCCTTTACTAGCTTGTGCTTGTTGCAGTCCACGTTCTAGCGAAGCCCAAACTGCTGAGTTTTGCCATACCCACAGTTCTTCCTCAGGAATCTCCTCTGTAATTTCTACCATGAAACTGGTCTGCCGTCGCAATTGGAACAGAATTTTTCCAATTTCGGTAGATTCTGCATATACTTGTTTGACAAAACCCACCGAATCTTCAGCATTAAAAACCTCAGCAGCAAACTGAGTCAACTTCTCCTCATCAATTTGTGTAGAGTCCAAAACATCGGTAGCTGAAAACCACAAGCGTTCACCTTTATCTTCTAAAGTGTAGCGAGCAGAATGATATTCTTGCTCTAAAGGTGAATATTGTTTGACAACAAAGGCAAGTTTGGTGATATTCTCTAGGAAAGTTTTACCAATTTCATTAATCTGGTTTTGTAAATCAGATGGTAGTGGTTTTTCCAAACGCATCAAGGCAGCTAGGAAAGCTTTGAGAATTACAGTGTCGCTTGAATTCATTGATGTCAGTTTATTATCTTGATTATGTTGTAAATATTGCCCAATTTGACGGTCGATGATTTTATTTTTACTTAGATTGGCGGTTATCATCATACTCACTTTGTGAAGCTATGACTCTACTAACTCAGTAATTCTTAATTCTTTGGATGTTTACTCCAAGTTAAATAAAAAGTCTTTCACAAAGTCACGCTATCTAATATGGATCAGATGAAAATTTAGCGTCACTTGCTAGTGATTTGTATAAACCTCGTCTATCTTGATGAATGTAGTTTTCCATAAAAATTTTAAAATTACTGCCTGACTACTCTTCGTTGCTTGCTTCTGCAAAAGGGTGAAACCGTCCCGCATCTAAACAATGACGCATTTGCATCCCTAAAGAAAAACTCCCAACTTTATCATGGAAGATGTTAAAACAGACAGCTATCGTGTTTTATGCAATCACTGTAGCCATCAGAACCAGATCGAATGATATTTTTTCTTAAGTAAAGTGAATTATAAGTTGCAAATTTCATTGACCATATTAATCTATCCATCAGTAGCCGATATGATAAAAATCGGTTCTTCGTCTTAACGTACAATTTTACCCAGAAAACTAATCTCTCCGAAAAATACCTCAAGCTACTGACTCAACTACCATAGTGAATGAGTAAACAAAATATTTTCATCAAAAAGGGAGGCTACACCTCCCATAATTATTATGTCACTTTCGGGACTATATAAACAATCAAAGCGAACGGTTATTTAATTTCTTTCACTTTAGCATCATATGTATAGGAGACAACTTTGCCTTCATCAGGGACATAATGACATTCTATCGCTGAACGCCAAAGGGATTTCCAAATTGGTTCATCAGACTTCCGGAAGTATTCACCCATCACAGGTTTAATTGCTGCGGTTGCTTTGAGTAAGTTGTAGTGAGGAATATTTAGGAAAATATGGTGGGCAACGTGAGTACCGATATCATGATGAATATGGTTAATCAAACCATAATCCCGGTCAATTGTGGAAATTGCACCTTTAAGAAAAGTCCATTCATCCCCACGATACCAAGGGATACCAGGTTCAGTGTGATGTAGAAATGTTACTAAGTCTAACCAAACAACAAATACCAAATATGGACCCAAATAGTATTTAACAAACCACATCAAACCCCATTCATAGGTTCCAAAAGCCAAGAAAGCTGCCATTGCCCACCAGCAAACTGCACTGGTAATAACATCCCACTTTTCTGATGGCTTAAATAGGGGACTATTGGGATTAAAATGAGACCCTTCTTTTCCTGGAGAACGTTTGAACAAGTATACAGGATAAGCTAACAAGAATAGATAGTGACGACCTATTTTTTGTTCTAAGGGCATCTTTCTATATTCTGATTCACTTACAGGATACCAACTTTCATCGTTCTCCAAACTGGCTGTATTTTTGTGGTGTGTGCGGTGGCTAATCCGCCAACCGTGATAAGGTACAAGAATTGGACTGTGGGATAAATGTCCAACCAAATCATTTAGCCATTTATATTTGGAAAACGATTGGTGTCCGCAATCATGTCCAACTACAAATAAAGCCCAAAACATTGTTCCTTGCATTACCCAAAATATTGGGAAGAATAACCAAGAATCAAAGTGATGGGCAACTGCATATAGTGATGCAATAATTGCAATGTCACGAAAGAAGTAAAATAGTGATTTCACAACACTTGGTTGAAAACATTCTGGGGGGATTGCTGCTTTCAAATCTCCTAAGCTGAAGGGTAGTGTTGTAACTTCATCAGGTGATGCAGTGTTTTGATGGTTGTTGAAACTAATTGTATTCGAGTTCACTTTATTCAGATGTTTTTTAGAATCAATGTATTTTGGCAGTCCAAAATAATAATGAAAGGGAAATCAATATCGACAATGGTAGCTGGCAAATAATTCAAATAAACGACTCATTTTTTTTGCATTTACTTGCATACTAACGATTTTCATATTACCAGAAAAATCAATACATTAAGGCAGAAGATGAAAAAGAGGATTACACAAGCTTTTTAGCATCATGAAATCCTAGATTTATTTCTGCTATCTTGTACTAGTCCAATAAGTATGATTTTCACGACATTACCTATTAGCATAAAATTAGATAATAGGTGTAGGTTTACTTTCAGAAAATTATCATGGGAGATTAATTTACCTTTAGTCTTTGTAACATTAGGCAGGTAAAATTACAAATCAATGGTTTAGATTCATTTTACCTGAGACTAAAATTACCTATTACCTAAACACTGAAAACTTCCTGTTTTTGATTCAAAGTTATCTCAGGAGTTGAACCCAAGACTTTCAAAAGATGGTAGTTCTCATACAGGGCTTCCCCTATGGTTGGATAAAAATTATATTTGATTCCAAACTCTGTACAAACTTCATCTACAATTGGAGCAATTTTAGGATAGTGAATATGGCAGATGTGGGGAAATAAATGGTGAATTACTTGATAATTCAAGCCGCCTAAATACCAGTTGAGAAAGGCATTTTTTGGTGCAAAATCGACTGTTGTTTTAACTTGAGAGATTGCCCATTCATCATCTACAGACTTTGAGATTGGATCTATTTCTATATATTCTGCTGGTTCCATAACGTGAGCCATCATGAAAACATTACAAATTAAAAAGCCATAGGTCATATTTGTAATTGTAAATCCAATGAAGGCTGTAATTGGTGAATAACCAACTGCAATAGGAATACCTAGGAAAATACCTAGCCAAGCTAATTTTCCTGCTAACAGGACTAAGATGTCTTTAGTTTTGACTGGTACGATATGTTCATGATATCTCCGCTTAAACAGGATTATATGAACATCAGCAATAGACCAGTAAAAGGGAATAATTAGATATACAACAGGCATGAACAAATGTTGAAATTTGTGATACCACTTATGTTCCATATATGGACTCATACGAACTAATCCATCTCCATGGATTTCCACATCATGGTCTAAAATATTTGTATAGGTGTGGTGAAGATAGTTATGACGAAATCTCCACAAATAACTAGATAAACCAATAACATCATAAATTAAACCGATGGCACGATTTACTGATGTGCGATTGGAGTAACCTCCATGGTTAGCATCATGTCCAACACTAAAACCAATTCCTGCGATTCCTGCACCGAGTGAGATACAGCCGATAATTTTCATCCATAATATTGATGGACCAAAAACAGTAAAAGTCCAGCTAGAAATTACCCATCCAAGAATAACTGCTGTTTTTAAATACATTGCCGGATTATCACGTTTGGCAAGGTTATTCTCTTGGAAATATGCGTCAACTCGCTGGTTGAGTCGCTTTTTGAAACCAATACTTTTACCAAAGGTGACTTTTGTTGGGGTTTGTGTCATGAAGCTAAATAATTTGGTAAGTTGTTCATAAGAATTTGGAATCCATTACCATTCAGGTGGAAATGAAAACACTAGAAATCTTTCCTGGGTTACAGTTACATAGAAGATTAACTAAAATAACTGTTGCAACGTTGTGAAATCCCAAGCTACAGTAATTGAGAAGCTATTTATAATTTTGAAAGTATTGTTGGGTTAAGCTATCCTAACCCAAATAACAAAACTGCGATCGCTACTGCTTGCTAGCTTCGTATTCTTTAAAGGTCAGATAACCGCTATCTTCTTTGTATAACTGACATTCATCTGTTAGCTGCTTCATTAAAGACCACGAGAAGTTTGATTCATCATGCAGGTATTGCGACCAATTTTCTTTAATGCTGCTGTAGGCTAATCGCAGATTGTAGGAAGGGATTGCTGTAGATATGTGGTGGGGAACATGAACATTGATATCATGGCAAAGAAATTCTACCCAACCTGGATAATTACAGTGAATGGTACCAGACAATTGCGCGATCGCTTCATCCCATTTATTAGCTTTTTTAAAGGGAACGTCTGGTGCTGTGTGGTGAACATAAGTAAATGTACTCATCCAAAAATGGTACACTAACCAGGGTAACAACCAGAATTTCACAAATCCCCAAATCCCAGTTGTGATAATTAAAGTCGGGAAAACAATCGCGGCAAAAATTGCCACTACTGTAATTGACTGTTTGATTTTTGGACGATCTTTTTCTAAAAAATTATTCGGATCAAAATGGATTAATGCCCAATGACCTACTGAACCAACCCACCAAATTTTATTGGTCAGAAAGGTTTTCAAAACCACTTGCCATGTTTTACTACTATTTTCAAACATTTCTGGGCGAATTGGGTGCCAAGCGTTATCATAGTCAAGTTTATTTGTATGCTTATGGTGATAATTGTGACCAACTCGCCAAGCATGAAATGGGTAAATTAACGGTGCAAACACTGCGTGACCCACCAAATCATTGACCCACTGACGCTTGGAAAATGAGCGATGTCCGCAATCATGTCCCACCACAAAAAAACCTGTTAAAGCCGTACCTGTGAAGATCCAGGCAAGAGGTAAAAGATACCAGGGTGAAAAAACTAAGCTCAGATATCCCAATGCCACCATTAAGATATTAACCGCGAGTATTGTCCAGGCTTTGGTGCTATTTCTCTCAAAACACTCCTTTGGCAGTGATTTGATAATATGCTTGAGTTTCAAACCTGAGTCGTTCAAGGTTGTGGAGTAACGACTAGCATCGTCTCCACCTAATTTACTGCTCTTTACTATTGATGTCGTCATGAATATATGAAAAAAACACTCCCCGTAACCAAGTCACCAAAATTTAATAAAACATTTGGTGAGTTTCTGTAAAGTTTCGTAACAAACATTAACGTATCCGCATTATATCAACATTGAGATACCATTCCACATTTAAACTGATATTTACTCAAATAGTGAAATGGCAAATAACATTTATACGGTTATGCTTTTTTTGTCTGGCAGCTTGACATTTGTTGCTAAACCTACTAGTTGCAACAGTTGAATTGTCATCCATGTCAGATCAATTTCCCACCATTTCATGCCATGACGCGCTGAATATTGGAAAGCATGGTGATTATTGTGCCAACCTTCACCGTAAGTTAGTAAAGCTACCCACCAACAATTGGTGGAATGATCCTTAGAATCGTAAGTTTTGTAACCAAATTTATGAGTAGCGCTGTTGACAAACCAGGTACAATGCCAAACGAAAACTAAACGAACAAAAATACCCCAAACGACGCATGACCAGCCACCAAATAGGAGTAAAGCTGCACCTAAAGCAACTTGCAGCAAAACCATATTTTTTTGCAAAAACTTGTAATATGGGTCGTCGTAAATATCTTTGGTATAACGAGGGACTTCAGCAAAAGCTGGTGATTGGTGCAGCATCCAACCAAAGTGACTCCACCAAAAACCACGGTTAGAATCATGTGGGTCTTGTTCTTGGTCAGAGTGTAGGTGGTGGATACGATGTAAACCAACCCAATCAATTGGTCCACCTTGGCAGGCTAAGGTACCACAAGTAGCGAGAAAATATTCTAGCCATTTGGGAGTTTGAAAACTCCGATGGGTAATGAGACGGTGAAATCCGAGGGTAATCCCTAGACCACCAGTAATCCAATAAAGCAGTAGGGCAGCACCTACGGCTTTCCAGCTAAAAAATGCGGGAAATAGGGCAAGTAATGCTCCAAGATGTAATGGTCCGAAGAACCCGATATGAAACCAATTTCTAGTTGGTTTTGCGGGTGTTGTCGCAGTTGTCATGCAATAACCTGAATGAGATTTATTTTGTCGAAATCATTTAGCCTCTAACGAATCCACTGCCAAACATGGGATGCTGACCTAATGAATTCGCATTTTTTTTGTAAACGAGGGAATAGATGGATAGCTTGAAGCAACTGCAAGATGCAGAACAAGCACTGTTACAGATTTTTTCTGGAATTGACGCTCAGGTCAAGCAAAATCTTCAAAGAGTTTTAAATGCCTTTCGTCATTATCGCGTTGGCGCGCACCATTTTGCAGGGGTGAGCGGATACGGACATGATGATTTAGGACGCGAAACCTTGGATCAAGTTTTTGCTGAGGCAATGGGGGCGGAATCCGCAGCTGTACGCGTACAATTTGTTTCTGGGACTCATGCGATCGCTTGTGCTTTGTATGGTATCCTCCGTCCTGGTGATGAGATGTTAGCAGTTGTTGGGGCACCCTATGACACCCTGGAAGAAGTTATCGGTCTAAGGGGTGAAGGACAAGGCTCCCTTATAGAGTTTGGCATAAGTTACAGACAATTGGAGTTGACTGAGGAAGGAAATATTGACTGGGAAAATCTCAGCCATGCGGTTAGGAAAAATACCAAACTGGTATTAATCCAACGTTCTTGTGGGTATTCCTGGCGTTCAAGTTTGTCGGTGGCAGAAATTGAAGAAATTATTAATTTAGTCAAGAAGCAAAATCCCAATACTGTTTGTTTTGTTGATAATTGCTACGGCGAATTTATTGAAACCCGTGAACCTACGCATGTAGGGGCGGATATTATGGCGGGTTCGTTGATTAAGAATCCTGGGGGAACGATTGTGACGGCTGGGGGCTATGTGGCAGGGCGAAAAGATTTGGTGGAGATGGCTTGCTGTCGGTTGACGGCTCCGGGAATTGGGAGTGAAGGGGGGGCGACGTTCGACCAGTTAAGGTTGCTATTTCAGGGTTTATTCCTGGCTCCGCAAATGGTGGGGGAGGCGATGAAGGGAACACACTTGACTGGTTATGTTTTTGACAAGCTGGGATATCCGGTGAATCCGCCACCTTTGGTACCACGTCGAGATGTGATTCAAGCGATTAAGTTGGGTTCGGCTGAGAAATTAATTGCTTTTTGTAAGGCGATTCAACAGAGTTCTCCCATTGGTTCCTATTTAGACCCGGTTCCTGATCAAATGCCGGGGTATGAGAGTCAAGTGGTGATGGCTGGGGGAACGTTTATTGAGGGGAGTACTTTGGAGTTTTCGGCTGATGGTCCTCTGCGGGAGCCTTATGTGGTTTACTGTCAGGGGGGGACGCATTGGACTCATGTGGCGATTGCGTTGGAGAATGCGATAGCTTCGCTGACTTGTTAGTTCGCGCTTTTGGGGGAGGCTGAGAAAAAGACAGAATAAAAGAGTTTTAACGCAGAGTGGAAGAGAGGGAGTTTACTAATAGTCTATCAATTCTTTTCCCCCTGCTCCCTGCTCCCTGCCCCCTTGCCTCTTAAGTGGGGACTAGTTCTCCTGGACGCAGTTTTGCCCATTTTCCAGTTTCTTGTTTGAAGCTGAGGCAACCCACTACATCCCATTCCATTTCGATGGTGTCTTGGTTAGTACGGATGTTGACGTTGATGGAGGGTTCGTTGGGTTCAAAGTCTGGTGTTTCGCTGAGATGGGGTTGTTGATGCTGTGTTTCGACTGCGTTGTAGGTGACGCAGCGGTCTACATAGTGGCAGTTGATACAAACGCACATAGAATCATCTCCATGAACCTTTATTATTAATCTAGCTTAATTTTGGGGTTTGTTAAACGCTCTTTGGGTTGATTTTTATGAATTTTTTGGGCAGAGGATTCAGGCAACGGAAATGATTACTAATTTCATAACTCACCTTAGCTTTGCTAATCACTCATCGATTCAAATATTTATCTTATCCAATTATCAAAAATTTTCTTCGTAGATTTCGCATAAAGTATCATGAAATCCGCATCCCATGTCTGATGTGTCTAACATGATTTTTCGACAACGTTCCCGAAATTCATCTTCTAATCCAGCTTTGATAATAATTATTACAGCCTTTTCGTACATTCCTTCCATGCTCATATAAAAAGACTCATTTATCTCTCCATAGGCATCAGTAAATTTCACTCCCTGTTCTACATAAAACAGCATTGCATCAATCAAATTACTATCTGCTTTACAAAGTTTTTTGTATTCGGCGATAGCTTTCTTGGCTGCTGCAAGTCTGATTTTACCCAAGCCTCTAGATGGAAAAAACTCATGCTCAATACTCTTTTTACACTTAGCAATAAGCTCTTTTTCATTTTCAGGATAAACTTTGATTTGATAATAATCTTTTACTGGTTGAATTTTGCTAAAAAGTTCAGTAATATCTTCGATTAATTCTATAGGAGAGCGATTTTTTAAATATTGTTTGAGACTATGAATGTTGAGTTTCTGCTGTGTCATATAAATGTATCTTGACTATCAAAACTTTTCCGATATTTTCTGTCCACTTGATTACACTCTAGAATACCTTAGCGAAGGTACGCGATCGCATACTCTACCAAAAGTAGATCACAAACGCTATATTTTGACTTGTATCTCCTATCAACCCCATGAATCTCACTGCTTTATCTCCCGAAAATTATCCTTTTGATTTAGATTTACTCCCCGAATCTGCTTATTTGGTTGGGGGTGCGGTGCGGGATGGAATTTTAGGGAGGAAACGGGAATATTTAGATCTTGATTTTGTTATGCCGGGGGATGCTGTGGGGGTAGCACGGAAAATTGCCCAGCATTACCAGGCAGGTTTTGTGTTGCTGGATGGGGAAAGGAATATTGCACGGGTGGTTTTTGCAGAGGGGACTGTTGATATTGCTCAACAAGAAGGTGATGATTTAGAAACGGATCTACACAGAAGGGATTTTACGGTGAATGCGATCGCTTATAATCCTCGTACCCAAAAAATCGTTGATCCTCTCCACGGTTATGCTGATATTCAAGCTGGGATTTTACGGATGGTATCAGCAGCAAACCTCCAAGATGATCCTTTACGGTTACTGCGGGGGTATCGTCAAGCTGCACAGTTAGATTTTAAAATTGATAGTGGTACTCAAAAAACTATTCGGGAATTAGCACCGCTGTTGGGGAATGTTGCTCCTGAAAGGGTGAGAACTGAGTTAAGCTATCTATTGGCAAATTCTGCGGGTACGAAGTGGATTGTTCAAGCTGCTGAAGATGGTTTGTTAAAATGCTTCTTTCAAAGTATCACCGTTGAGAAATGCTTACAGCGAAGCGGTTCTCTTCGAGATCGCTTACTCAAAGTAGACTTGATGATGACTCAAGTTACCACCACTTGGCAACAGTTGGAGGTGGAATTAGGGAAATATATCCGCGATACAATTAAAACTACTTGGTTAGGTATCGCTAAGTTGGCATGTTTGGTAAATCAACAACCAGAAGTCGCAGAAATTGAGTTGTCACAGTTAACTTACAGTCGTGCCGAAATCAAAGCTGTCACCACAACTTTACGCTTGTCTCGGCAACTAGAAAATTTACCAATGAGTTTACGACAACAGTATTTTTTCTTTCAGGAAGCTGAGGCGATTTTTTTAGCGATCGCAATCTACTCTTTAGCCAGTAATGCCAGCATAGATCAGATTGAACCCTTAATCGCCCGCTACCTTAACCCTGATGATCTGGTTGCCCATCCCACTCCACTATTGAATGGGAAGGAAATTATACTAGCATTAAATATTGCTCCATCACCATTAATTGGCGAATTACTTACGGAGATAGCTGTTGCACAGGTTGAAGGCAGAATTTCGACACCAGATGCAGCTATTGAACTGGCACGAGAGATAATTAATAATTGACTGTTAACTGATAACTGATTGTGGATATTGACACTCTTCTCCAACCTTTCGCCCGATTTGGTATCCGTCTAGAATTAGAACGGATGCAAAAACTACTATCTCACCTCAATAATCCTCAAAATCAAGTACCTTTCATCCATGTTGGAGGTACCAATGGGAAAGGTTCTGTTTGCGCTTATTTATCGGCAATCCTCACAGAAGCAGGTTATCGCGTTGGAAGGTATATTTCGCCACACTTGGTTAATTGGAACGAGCGCATTTGCATCAACGAACAGGAGATATCTTCAGAAAAACTAGGGGAATTAATTACCCAAATCCAAGCTGCAATACCTCCAGGAACAGAATCACCGACTCAATTTGAAGTCATTACCGCAGCCGCTTGGTTGTATTTTGCCCAATCTCAGGTTGATATTGCTGTGATGGAAGTGGGTTTGGGAGGGAGATTTGATGCCACCAATGTTGCCGATCCCTTAATATCAGTAATTACATCAATTAGCCGCGAACATTGGCAACTATTGGGAGATACCATTACTGAGATAGCTGGAGAAAAAGCGGGAATAATTAAAGCAGGTCGTCCGGTAGTTGTGGGACAATTACCACTAGAGGCTGAACAAGTTATGCGATCGCGTGCTGAAAAACTTGGCTCTCCTTTGTACTTCCCATCACCCTCCCGTCAACTAGCTGATGGATATGCAGAATACTTGGGAGAAAACCATTCCTTCCAGTATCCCTTACCATTAGCGGGACAAATTCAACTGGCAAATTCAGCTTTAGCAATTGCCACTTTGCAGTTACTTCAGCAGCAGGGATGGGACAAAATCACCATCACAACCATTGTTGATGGTATTGCCAAAACCAAATGGTTGGGAAGAATTCAGTGGACAACTTGGAAAAATAAAAAATTACTGATTGACGGGACACATAACCCAGGTGGAGCGAAAGTTTTCCGCGATTACGTAGATACACTGAATCAAGAAAGTATCACTTGGGTCATGGGAATGATGGCGAAAAAAGACCATGCTGACATCTTCCAAATCCTCCTCAAACCAGGTGACAGAGTACTTCTAGTTCCTGTACCCCATAGCGACAGCACGGAACCCAGTTACCTCGCGCAACTTGCTAAAGAAACCACTCCACAACTCCAACTTTCCCAAGCAGAAGAAGATTTAGAGTCGGCTTTAGATCATGCTTTTTCTGTCTCCGACAACTTAGTAATACTTTGTGGTTCACTGTATTTAATTGGAGACTTCTTAAGTAAAATTAGTATCGAAAAATATAGTACTCATATTTGATTTATGAAACACACGTAGGGGAGTCAGGACTGTTGGTGGGTTCCCCGACATAAGGTGACTGGCGTTGTGTGATCACGAAGTGTAGCGCACCGTCTTCTGGATTTTGGTGCGCTAGGCTAAAGCCATAACACACCCTACATATACTTAAATTTTTAAGTGCAAAGCACAGGCTACACCAACAATAATCAAATCGGATTCCTATAAAGTTTTGATATTTAGAGAAACACACTAAAATACTCGCTACAGAATTTGAGTTAAATCCAAAATAAATCCTGGCAAAACATCTTCCCCAGACAAACTACTGGGATTTTCTAATATTTCCACATCTTGGTGAGGACGATAAATTTCAACTCGTTTATTTTTCCTATCGATTAACCAACCCAAAGCAGCACCATTTTGAATATATTCCTGCATTTTCCCTTGCAATTCCGTCAGGGAGTCGGTTCTGGAACGCAATTCCAACACTAAATCAGGACAAATAGGGGGAAATTTCTCCCTTTCTTCTGGTGTGAGAGCGTTCCACCGTTCAATTTTCACCCAAGAAGCATCAGGAGAACGCTTTGCACCATTAGGAAGCTTGAAACCAGTTGAAGAGTCAAAAGCTTTACCAAGATTATTTTGACGACTCCAGCCTTGGATTTGATAAGCTATTTCAATATTGCTATTACCTGTTTCTCCCCCCGTCGGTGGCATAATTTGCAATTCCCCTGATGCTGTACATTCAAATTGGTAGTCACGATTATTTTGACAAAGCAGCCAAAATTGCTCGTCGGTTAAATCTATTTTTAATTCTACAGTTGAAGTTGTGGTGGTTTCTAATGATTGCATGGTATTATCCCAGCATCAGCAATGATTATTTATTAGTTTAGTTGCTTTATAGCGGTTCCCGGTCTAGTGAAGTACACTTTTAAAGTCTACTCTTTTGCTATTAAAGATTAATCTGTGCCTCACTTGCTTGGGAATGGCTATAAATTTAAATCTCAGTCAAAAGTAGCACCTGACTCGAATGCGATCGCATTCCCTCTAAGATGACTGAAAGAGGCATACTTATTATTTTTCACCTTCGTTGTTAATCTTCCTGCTGTAGCATACCGCATAGTCGCTCATGCCTTCTTCGGCAAAGGCAGCGTCTTCATCCCATGTATTATGTGTTTGCAAAGCCTCGACGATAATCTGGAGCGGTTCGGCAAGAATCGCTGGAAAACCAGCCTCTTCAGAAAACTGAATCTTAAAACTAGGAAAGTCTATACCGCGAAAATTATGAACAAAAAATTTATACTATCACTCTTAGCTAGTCCCACTATTTTTACACCTTTGATGTCAGTAATCGGGATTGTAGCCCCAGTCCAGGCAATTACACCCATCATTCGTTTGAAAAATGGTACTGCTTGCATCAAACATCCTCATGTTAGCTATGACCAATTTGTTTGTACTAAGGTTGCTAGACTAGATCCTCGTTACTCAACTTCATCCAAATTCAACGCAGCTAATACTTCGAGCGACAGGGTTACATCACTGGATTTTTCCGAGAGCGAAAGTAATGAAGCGATCGCAGCTTTTGGTTGCGATTGTCCTTATTGTCAAAATGTTCTAAAAGCTTTACGTAGTCAAGCACCAATGGTTTATTAAATCTCTCTAATCTCAAACCTGTAGGTTGTGCTAACTAACTCAACCTACAGTAGATGACGTACCTCTAAATTAACTAATAAGGTGGATAGGCAAAGTCATCATCATCAGAATAAACATATGAATTAGACACAGTTCCCACCACTGCCATTTTGCTGCTTGTCTCGGTTTTTGGCTGTTCCTTGCCAAATTCCTTATACTCTTCAAAGCTTTTGGCTATGAGTTCAGATTCACGAGAATCCGATGCGATCAAATATTCGGTGAGGGTAGAAACAGTTGGGTGTTTGTAGTCTACCGTTGAAGCTACTAAAACTGTGTTGGGTTGGATTCCCCGTTCTTCACACTCAATGATTGGGCAAAATATGCCGTGAGCATGAAACAAAGCGCCTTTGGGAGTAGATAACTGTTTACGGTAAGCTGCATAGGCACGTTCTAACTCCACAACAAAACCACCTGATGGTCTTCCCTGGCTATATTCGCAATAGGTTTTACTAAAACTTGCGCCAGCAGCACCATGTAAAGTTAACTGTAAGGGAGATTGATGTAGAAACTTTTTATCTTCTCCCACTAGAAAAACTAAGTAACGGGTAAAAGTTTTAAATTTAAGTTTGTCTGCTAAAAAAGCATCATAATTATCTCTGAGGGTGCCAAGCTTAACTCCAGTTTCTCGATCCTTCACCGAGAGAGGACCTCGACGCATAATTGCCAAGCGTGGTGTGGTTGTTATGTACACCGTCTCGACTCCAGAACTAAATTCATGTTCGACTTGCAACCAACTATTATCAGGTTGAAAACCTACTGCTTGGGCATTATCTATTTTGAGCGCCAAACCATAAGATCCAACCCCGTCAGCGCCGTATCGAGGGTTAATCATCTGACACCAAGGGATGACTTGAGAAGGCAGTGCGTTGAACTTTTCGTCTTCAAAGTCGAATTTTGCAGATGCTTTCATCGTTTCTGGCTAAGTTCTATATTGTGTTGTTCAGCAAGGTGAAATGAAAATGAAGGACAGGCAATTTAAAGTCTGTCAGGAGGTTGGTTTTGAGATTTTTCTCTCTGCATATCTTTTGATTAGATTACCTTGAGTTTTTTAAACAGTATTTGGTCATGGATATTCAACAGCATTGAGTAGTATGCTTGTTTCTATTTTTATCATTTCTTGGATGTCATACTCACATTGTGAAGCAGATTTTAATGATTTTTGGTGGCAATCTTTAAATTAGGTCTGGTGGAATATAAATAAAGCCCGCAAAAGCGGGCTTTGGCTGAATTATGAAAAGTAAATATACTTACAATTGGGATAAGCGCTGTTGAAAGCACTCAATAATTTTGTCTGTGACTTGACTAATATTCAAGCCATCAGTTTGTACCTCAATTGCATCATCAGCTTTTTTTAAAGGGGAGACTTTCCGAGTGCTGTCCTTCCAATCGCGTTCGGCAATATCTTTTTCTAGCTGCTCTAGCTCAACTGGGGGTAAGCCTTGTCGTTCAAAATCTTGTTGACGACGACGCGCGCGTTCACCAGTTGAAGCTGTGAGATAGATTTTAACTTCGGCATCGGGAAAAACATGAGTACCGATGTCTCTCCCTTCGGCGACTAAGCCACCTTTTATGCCCCACATTTGCTGTTGTTTTACCAATGCTTGGCGAACTGCGCTTTGGGCGGCAATCGCTGATACTTTGGCTGTGACTTCTGGAGTACGGATTTTTTGGGTAATGTCGTGCCCGTTGATGTAAACCTGAACTGGGGATTCTAGATTTGAACTGGGTGCAAGTTCGAGAATAGACTGTTCGACTAATTCTGCGATCGCGCAATCATCATCAAAGGCAATATTTTTTTGTTGTACCAGCCAGGTTACAGCGCGATACATGGCACCTGTATCTAAATACACTAATCCTAGCTTTGCTGCCACTTGGCGAGCAACGGTTGATTTTCCGGCACCAGCAGGTCCATCAATAGCGATAATAGGCTTGCGATCGCGTAGCAGCGTATTATCAATTAAACGTGTAGACCCAAGACGAGCTGCGATCGCTAACATTCCTTCCTCCTGAATTGTTTCCAATGACATCAAAGTTGTCGGTTCAACTAACTCAATATATTCCACATTCACAGTGTTGACTTTTGCTACTTCCTTTTGTACGAGGTCAATTAGTTTGACTGCATTATATTCGCCAGCACGAAATGCAGATTCTGCTTGCTGTAAACCTCGATATAAAACTGCTGCGTCCTCTCGCTGTTTTGAACTCAAGTACTGGTTACGAGAACTCAAAGCCAGACCAGATGCTTCCCGCACTGTTGGACAAGCAACAATTTCAACTGGCAAACTTAAATCGGCAACTAGCTTTTTGATAATCCCCAGTTGCTGACCGTCTTTTCGCCCGAAGTAGGCTCGGTCGGGCTGCACCAAGTTCAAGAGCTTGGTAACAATTGTTGCCACACCCTGGAAATGACCTAGCCGATCACGACCACACAAGCCTGATATCATAGCAGACGGAGGGATAACCTGTGTAATTTCCGATTCTTGTATATTCTTCGCAGTTATTCCCATTTTTTCCGGAGTCGGTGCAAAAATTGCATCAACTCCTGCTTGCTTGCATAGCTGTCGGTCTTGTGCCAACGTCCGAGGATACTGTTGATAATCCTCGTTAGGACCAAATTGGAGCGGATTCACGAAAATACTCACAATGACTGTAAAGTTTTCGGCTCTCGCTCTTTGAATTAAACTGAGATGCCCTTGATGTAATGCTCCCATCGTTGGCACTAAACCAATAGCCGTCCGGATAGTACCAGTTATCTCAAATTGTAGCGACTCTTCTAACTGTAAAGTCTGATTTTCTAAATGGCGTTTTTTTAAATAGCAACGTAAAGCTGCAACTGTCGTCAGCAGACGCACAAATATCTCCCCTTGTCAATTGAATTCTCCCCGTCAGCTGATCGCCGCAATTGCTAGATCATAGAAAGCCTCTGACTTCGTGAAAGTTAGCTGGGACTAGGGAAGCTGGGGAAGATAATGGTTTAAAATAAGTCGATAATTGCTAATTTTAGGAACTATTACTCAATTAGCACCCTTTAATCAACCATACAACTATAGCAGTCTTGCAAAACAAGATCCCCGACTTTTGTCAAAAGTCAGGGATCTAAATTTGTGAATCGATTTTCAAGTTTGAAATCTACTTTCCTAAAACCTCAACCGTTACCGGAGCAATACCATTACTAATCATGCCAATTACTCTGGCAGCACCGTAGGAAAGGTCAATCACTCGACCTCTAATAAAGGGTCCACGATCGTTGATTCGCACAACGACCGAACGACCATTATTGTTATTAGTAACGCGAACTCGCGTACCAAAAGGTAGGGTACGATGTGCTGCTGTCATTGCCTCTGGGTTAAATCTCTCACCAGTGGCGGTTTTATTGCCAGAACCATCGTAGCCATAAAAAGAAGCTTTTCCCCGCAGGGTAAATGTCACCGGACCAACAGCTACTTTTGTTGGTAGTTTTGGTGATCCAATTCCAGGAATAGTAATTGGTGATCGATTTGGCATATTTTCGATCGTTGTCAGGGGTGATGCATTGCCCACCAAGCGACGTAAGCGATTTGTAGCTTGGAGTGCATCTTGGGCAGGATTATTGGTGGAATCTGGCAGACGGGTATTACCATCAATGCGAAGCAGTTCTTGACCATCAAATTTGATTACGTAGCTACCTTTTGTTGCTGATTGGTCAGATAAGTTCTTATCCTGCCAGGCATTAGCCACTTCAATAGCACCATTGCGTTGCCAACTAACGGTAATTTTCTTGGCATCAACTTTTTGGCGGATTAAATCATTGATGCGAGATGCAGCTACAGTTGCTTTCTGCACTGCCACATCTTCATCAGAATTTGCTGGATTTACAGTTAAATCTCCTTCAATTCCGACTGTTGCTACCTTGGTTGTCTCCATAGCACTAGGGGCATACATTTGTATGCCCCCGACGTTATTGACTGTACCAATCTTGGTTTCACCACTACTTACGGCTTGTTCCTGACCAACAAAAGTCAGCAAAGGAATGTTGCGAAGATAAACCGTTGCCGCCTGTTTTCCTGCCAAGCTGTGAGTGTGAATCTCCGCAGCTGTCACAGAGCTATTTACCTTGTTTTGGTATTCGCCAACTTTTACCGCATCGTTTGCTGGGGATGGGGTAGCAGAGGCAACAGGAACCACTTTCGCAGTGGATGTCTGACTGCGACAGGATAATGGTGTTCCGAGAATAGCGCTCAACAGAGCAACAACAGTCCACAAATGTCTTTGATTCATGCGTCCGAATTTAATGCGACATCAAAAGGGTTGTTCGACTCATGTATTCACAGTATGCGAATCATTGATTAATCGTATAAAACCTATGTGAAACATTTTTAGTTGCTA
Source organism: Calothrix sp. PCC 6303 (assembly GCF_000317435.1). NCBI lineage: Bacteria > Bacillati > Cyanobacteriota > Cyanophyceae > Nostocales > Calotrichaceae > Calothrix > Calothrix sp. PCC 6303. The sequence continues at coordinate 1,687,489 of NC_019751.1, read as the reverse complement.
ACTCGTCTTGTTCACACATTTAACTTTTGACTGCAACAGACTAACACGAATTTCTATGGTTGGGGATCAGGGTTTTAGCGTAAATCTTAGTTAGTTTTGCCCTCTTAAATTATTTTGATAGGCATCAAACCCAATCATCAAGAGACTTTAAGGCATGTAACAATTTAATAAAAAAATACTGATTTTTATGATCGAAACTTAATATTTTAGGGCAAATAAATTAAGTTTACTAGAGCAAATATAATTTTATCTTATGTGAATCAAAAGTGATAATGCATGTATTCTCAAGGCATATAAACTAATTTGCATGGCAAACAACAAACATCAAAATGGCTACTGATAAAGCATTTACAATTTAAAAATATCTGAGTTGTGACAAAGTGACTAATAATATAAGCTGTAGTAATGTATAGGTTTAAGTCGATGGTTTCTATTACTAAAGAGAACTGAAACTAATTTTGTATGAGACTGCGCGAAAATGCCTGCAAGCTAGAAGCCTAAGTTTACACCTAATAAAGTCTAGGAAAGTGAGTTAAATTCGGCACATTTGGCTCAACAAATTGATATGGGAGCAAAATAAAGTCATTTTTGGTTGACTGTTTAATTTTTTGTGTTTTCAGTTCCGATTTTTGATAAACGAGGTTTAGTTGTTGAACTAAAATTTACAGTTGGCAATATCAATATTCACGAAACTCGTCGTTACTTAGGAAGTGTTTGCTCGTGTGTCTGAACCAAAAATTATCTGTATACTCCCTTGTACTGAGTTATTTAGGCTTCACCATTTACCAGAGTAAATAAAATTTTTGTTGTGATTACTGATTGTGAAAGGCAGCTAAATGTGGTAATCGAAATAGTAGTTAATTACCGAAAGCATAAATGTAGTATAAATATTGCCAAAATATATTGCCAAAATATCTAGGGTTTAAATAATAAACTGCTGATGTGAGTCAAATGCTGAAACAGCTAAAGCTTATGATTAGAGCGAAGGATCAAACCTTTGATATTTATTGGTAATTTTTAACCTATATCAGGCTTGCTAAATAATTAACTACCAAACCGAAGTATTTTATTTTGAGAACCAGCTAATAAATTCATGAAAAACGCAGGAGATGTAGAAACAGGTTTATCAAGCTTTGAGGAGTTTTTGGGGGAATTGTATCATAAGTATAAATCGCTGCGTGATGGTACAGTTGCCAACTACATTCCTGAACTAGCTAAGGTGAATCCGGAATTATTTAGTATTTGTATTGTGACGGCAGATGGTAGGGTTTACGAAGTAGGCGATCGCACTCACCTATTTACCATCCAATCTATATCAAAAGTCTTGGTATATGGGTTAGCTTTGGAAGATAGGGGTCGAGATTATATGTTGACGCGGGTGGGAGTGGAACCCACTGGAGACGCATTCAACGCAATTATCTTGGATGAGTTGTCCAAACGACCCTATAATCCCATGGTAAATGCAGGCGCGATCGCTACAACGAGTTTAATCAAGGGTACAGGTGCAACCGAACGTCTCAACCGCTTATTAGACATGTACCGCCGCTACGTAGGGCATGATGTATTCGTTGACATCTCAGTATTTACCTCCGAACGCAGCACCGGACACCGCAACCGGGCGATGGCACATTTGATGCTGAATTTTGGTATGATTGATGTCCATATCGAAGAAGCTTTAGATCTATACTTTCAACAATGTGCAGTCATGGTCAACTGTCGTGACTTAGCAGTCATGGCTGCAACTTTGGCAAACAGAGGGATTAACCCGATAACGGGGGAAAAGGCAGTTGATAGTACCTACATTAAGGATATTCTCAGCGTGATGTACACCTGTGGAATGTACAATTTTGCTGGAGAATGGGCATATAAAATCGGGATTCCGGCAAAAAGTGGTGTTAGCGGCGGAATTATCGCCGTAATTCCCGGATATATGGGGATTGCCGTATTTTCACCACTGTTAGATTCACGGGGTAACAGCGTCCGTGGGGTGAAGGTATGCGAAGAACTATCACATAAATTTGGATTACACATGTTTGATTGTGTACAACGCAACCTGGAAAGTATTCCTGAGTCTTGATTCTTTTAATAAGAAATAAAATTCAAATGAAATCTCAAAAACTTTATTTTTATTTTGATATTGTTGGAATTTTATTATTTTTCGATTAAGTATTTGTGTTGTTTGTGATTATTTAGCGACAATAGTTTATTCTTCTAAGAGGATAGGTATAGTTACCAGTATCCTTGGCTTTGTGTCTTTAAACTTTGTCAATAGTATTACTGATTACAAAAGTAAAATATGACAATTGTGTACTTTGAGATAGAAGTTAAACACTTAAGAGTTAAGAAACAGGTAAATTTATAAATGATTCTGTGCAAAATTTAAATTAGACCAACTATTCCCAAGATTAAATTCATGGATTCTTTATTTATTAATTCATTACTTGAAGATTTGAAAAACCCGGATGAATCTGTTCGGGAGCAAGCGACTAGAAAGCTTTGGCGAATTTGGTTTCAGCAAAAGGGGGTACAGGGATTAGAAATGATCGACCGTAGTCAAAAGCTATTGGATGCTGGTAAAACTACTGAAGCAGAGGTAGTTTTAAGTAAACTAATTGAGATTCAACCAGACTTTGCAGAGGCTTGGAATCGGCGAGCATTTTTATATTACACAATTAGTGACTACAAAAAGTCGTTGTTAGATTGTCAAAAAGTTATCCAAATTAACCCCCATCATTTTGGTGCTTTACATGGCATGGGTTTATGTTATGCGGCATTGGGACAATATAAACAAGCGATGAAGGCATTTCGTCAGGCATTAGAAATTCAACCTTATTCATTAGTTAATCAGAAGTTGATCCTAGAATGTACGGTGAGGTTGAGTTAAAAGACGATAACTCAGTATAAATGAACAAGGTAGTTAAAGTCGGCACTGAGGTTATTGATGAGCGAATAGTGGAATAAAAGAATACAATGTTTTTCTATAAAACTTGTAGTTACTTGTAATTATATGAAGACAAGGTATTTAGCAATAGGTAATCATCTCAACCGTCGCCAATTTATTCAATATGCTTCTTTGTTTTTAGGTAGTAGTATAGTGTCAGCTTGTACTCAGCAAAAACAGACAACCACAAATACTGAGAAAAAATTGGATAAAATCAGTTTTGGAACAAACTGGTTAGCACAGGCTGAACATGGTGGGTTTTATCAAGCGATCGCTACTGGCATCTATCAAGATTATGGCTTAGATGTAACCATTAAAATGGGAGGACCCCAGATTCCTAGCGGAACTCAGTTGTTACTGGGGGGTGCAGTGGATTTTTTTATGGGACAAGGAATTGATGCAATTAATGCTATTGCTGAGGGAATCCCTAAAATTACCGTCGCGGCAATTTTTCAGAAAGATCCTCAATGTATAATTGCTCATCCCAATTCTGGGGTCAAAACCCTAGCTGATTTAAAAGGAAAGCCAATTTACGTTGGTGCTGGGGCTAATGTCACTTATTATCCCCTACTGAAAGCTAAGTACGGATTTACCGATGAGCAGAAACGTCCCTACAATTTCAACCCAGCACCGTTTTTAGCTGATAAAACCTCAGCCCAACAGGGTTATATTACATCTGAGCCCTTCGCAATTGAAAAACAGGGTGGATTTAAACCTGTGGTGTTTTTATTGGCAGATGATGATTACACTACCTATGCCACTACAATTGAAGCTAAGAAAGAACTAGTTGATAAAAATCCCGATTTGGTTCAAAGATTTGTGGATGCTTCCATCAAAGGATGGTACAGCTACTTGGAAAATCCCGAACCAGGGAATAAATTAATTAAAAAAGATAATCCAGAAATGAGCGACGAGCAAATTAAATATGGTTTGCAAAAGTTGCAAGAATATGGCGTGATTCTATCTGGAGATGCACAGAAGCTAGGAATTGGGGCAATGAGTCAGGAGCGATGGCAATCGTTTTTTGCCAAGATGGTGAAGGTTGGAGTATTCAAACCGAATCTGAAATATCAAGATGCATTTACTTTAAAATTTGTCAACAAAGGTGAGGCAGCATATAAAAAGTCTGTTTGAAATAGCGATCGCTTTTAGCGTCAAACGCCTATAAGAAAAAGCTGCAAAAAATAGTTTTTTGCAGCTTTCAGTGTGATGTGAGGATCTTGACTACTTACAATGATAAATCCGATCTTTGGGTCACTACTGTCCTGTAACAGTTTTGGTAACGAGATTTTTGGAAAAATCCACCACTCCTTGAAAATAAAAAGCCGTGGCAAAAAAATCCACGACTTTCAGAGTAATGTGAGAAGCATAACTACATATAAAGATATAAGCATTAGCATCACAGAGAATCCTGGTAACAGTTTTGGTAACGGACATTAGAAAATGACCAATTAGTGCATTCTTGCTTGATTTATGCTGTTCCCTAGATGAAGCCTCGTTGTTGTGCTGCAAGGCTTGATTCTACTTTGGCAAAATTGGAACAGCAACAATCAACAAATAGAGTCGAGTTAAAATAGTTTTCTATGGGATTCAATTTAAGACAGACTACTAGTTAAGACGCGTCAACATTATTCGATATGGGAGATAAAATTAGTTGATGAAAGATAACAGCGAAGGATTTAAAGTTATTACTGACAATCGGCAAGCCCGCTTCCTGTACGAGATTCTCGAAACCTATGAAGCTGGAATTCAACTTGTCGGAACTGAGGTAAAGTCTATTCGGGCAGGAAAAGTTAACCTCCAAGACGGCTATGCCCTAATTCGGAATGGAGAAATATGGCTGATCAACGTTCATATTTCACCCTATAACCAAAGCAGCGAATATTTTAACCATGAACCTCGGCGTACCCGTAAACTACTATTACACCGCCAAGAAATTCGCAAACTCGTTGGGAAAGTGGAACAACAAGGCTTAACCCTTGTACCTTTAAAGATGTATTTTAAACGCGGTTTAGTCAAAGTGAGCTTTGCTCTGGGTAAAGGTAAAAAACTTCACGATAAGCGTGAAGATCTCAAACGCCGACAAGATCAGCGCGATATTCAACGGGCAATGAAGCGATATTAGATATTAGATATTAAGCCAAATAAACAAGTAGGCAGAAATAAACCTAACTTCTTGAAAACTATTTGGGAGGCACAGCCACCCCAAATGTTTTCGCTTACCTCTACTCACTATTAGCTACTCACTACTCACTCCCCACAACGACAATTTTCAACACTGAACTATTTAGTTGGAAGGTATAAAAGTTATTTAAGTATTAAAAAAATGCTTGTGACTGATGCAGCTAGTCCTAAATCTGGGATAATTTATTTTTGGTGTTCCCTTGACAAAATAGCCAACTGTGGCGTAGTTAACTAGCAAATAAACCTTAGTTGCTTCAGGGTAATAAGAATGACAAATACACCTCCAACAGACCCCAATTCACGCGGGGGAAGCAGCCTGGATTTTGATGAGTTTATGGGTGTTCTCGTGGCATTTGCCACAATTGGAGCAATTCTATTCTGGTCTTTTTCTCGTAAGAGTTCGAGTTGGAACTTTAGCGATTTGCTATCTTTGTCTCCAGCACCTACATCCGCAGTCAAACCTGCTGCGAATCTCAATCCTTTGGTTGATTCTGGCAAGTTGCCATCGGTTTTACCTTCAAGTCCCTCTGAAAATCCAGAACTTGAGCAAATTAAACCAAGCAATCAGCAGCTTCCAGAAGTGATTCTCCCACCTTTAGTTCCTGTGGTTCCAATTGTAGTTGAGCCATCATTAACTCCGGTGGTACCATCGGTGACAAACTCACCATCTAGCTCTTTTAAGGTGGCATCTCCGGTAGCGAAAATGCCTGTGACTCCTCCGGCGAAGGGGTTTACTGATTTACCGCCTAATTTTTGGGGACAGAAATTTATTGATGTGCTCTCGTCGCGCAATATTATTAAGGGTTTTGAAGATTCTTCCTTCCGTCCCAATCAACCTATTACTCGTGCCGAATTTGCGGCAATATTACAGCGGGCTTTTAATGAAAAAGTTGGTGCAAATCAGTTAGCCTTTACTGATGTACCAGGAAGTTATTGGGCAATTAAAGATATTAACGAATCCATTGGTTCTGGTTTTCTCAAAGGGTATCCTGATAAAACCTTTAAACCCGATCAAAAAATCACCCGTGTTCAGGTGCTGGTGTCGTTGGTTAGTGGACTAAAGTTAAAAGGTTCACCAACGATTCCTGCTGATAAGACTATTGGCATTTTCAAAGATGCTAAGGATATTCCCAAGTATGCTTCAGATAAAGTAGCGATCGCAGCTCTAAACAAGATGGTAGTAAACTATCCTGATGTCCAAGCATTTGCTCCTAACCGTGAAGCTACTAGGGCTGAAGTTGCAGCTATGGTACACCAGGCTTTAGTAAAAATGGGGAGAATAAAACCAGTTAATTCTCCCAACATTGTCAAGGTTCCATAATTAAACCTCGTCTATTTTGAGAATCCTAGTTTATAACTCCAGATTATGAGTAGGCGTAGCCAGCCGCTTATGCGACTCTGCGTAGCTTGCTTCTCCGGAGGACTGAAGTCGATGCAGTGTCTACCTTACGTCGCAAGGGTATTACGAATTGCGTAGCTTGCTTCCCGCGATAGCGGATATTGCGACTTGTTTTAATTGGAAGTCCCTAATCTCCTTGAAAATCTCCTTAATCTAAAACCCTACGAGTGTTGTTCGTAGGGTTTTTGTTCTTTAATGACAGATAGTAGAAGTTACAAACTTGTTATGGATGAAGTTTGATACCTCAGCCTAAGAATTACCTTTACCGACAACTTGTGTTTTTAAGGTGGCAATTTCGGTAGTTAACTCTTTTCTGGTGGAAGATTTGAGCAGATAACGATAGACAAACCAAGCAGAGTAACCAATACCGATCAATTCAAAGGTTGGTGCTACTAAAGGAATATCATTTAAAGCATCCAAGATTGCTAAGACGACTTTGAGGGTGACAATCGCTCCCACAATCAAACCAACTACGGTTAGAGGCTGCTTGTATTTATTAAAAATAGTTCCTAAGTACTCAGGCAGAGAAGCAAGAAAGTTGGAAACCATTTCCCCATATTTTGCCAGTTCGTCTTGGGGTTGTGATGCTTGAATTGTGGTTATGGTTCCGGTTTCGTTATTGATTTCTGTCACTTTTACCTCTGAAGATTGGGTTTCCATGATGTTTGGCTCCTGTATTTAGCTTCTATGATTTTGATATTTGTGTATGGGCTGTTCGGGGAAGTGTAACCGCTGGGCTACCAACTGAAGAATTGACTATGACAGTTGCCGAATTGGGGACATTTACTGGGTTGGGGAAAGAAATCAAAATAATTCTCTCTTCCATTAGAATAGCCCTCTTCAAGTTGGAATTTATCAACTCCAAGGTAGATAATGCCTAGTTTACCGTTTGCCAAGTCCCCTAAGATGTTTTTGAATGGATATCCTCGTTTCATTTTGATGATGTTGGAGGCTTAAGTCTATATTTATCCTAAAGTTAGTCATTTACAAGTTATCATGCTCCTCACAATCTGAACTCTAGCAAAATAAATTCGCTCACTTTATCTTTTATACAAGTCTAAATGCAAATTTGATTAGACATTAAGCTATGTTAAGCCAACAGACTAAATTCGAGAAGAGGGGTGGGAAATTTACTCATCTATAGAGTGGCTGATCTTATAAATAAATTAGTCAATTAAATTACCAAATTAGGCTAATTTCGATTGAAATTCAAAATATATTCAAAATATATAGTTGTATGTCTAAGTAGTGACATAGGTGTTAGACCTGTTTGTTGCCTTATTACATCGAAATATACGTATTTATGCCCAAAGGTTAGGGTAAGATAACATCGCAACTTAATAGTGACTTGAAAAATGACTGCGGATAACTCCCAAGAAGGAAGTATCTGGGAACGGCTAGAGAAAGGTAGACAAAAAAAGGCTGCTCTGGGTGGCTATGCGGGTTACGGCTCACCACCATTTGGTCAAATTTCGTTGAATGGCGAACTTGTTGACGATCCTAAAGAGCAGACTGTGATTCAGTTAATTCGGGAACAGCACGAATTAGGCAAATCTTTACAGCAGATTGCCGATTGGTTAAATGCAAATAGTTACACGACTAAGCGAGGTCAGCAGTGGAAGAGGATTTCGGTGAAACGAGTTATCGATCGCCTTCACAGTCGATGTTCTGAGTCCCGTGAGGTTGATATGCAGCATATAGGGGGGGATTAAGAGTTACACCGCCAAGCGAACCTGTGAGCCTTGCTGGGTTTTATTCACCTCAATTCTTGCTTGAAAAGCTTCTTTGAGGTGAGGCATGTGGGTAACGGTAAGAATACAGGCAAAGTCGGGGGCTATGGCATTGATTGCCGCGATTAAGCGATCGCATCCTTCGTTATCTTGGGTACCAAAGCCTTCATCCACGATTAATAACTGCAAGGCTGCACCGGCTCGCTGTGCTAGGAGTTTCGCCAAGGCAAGGCGAATGGCAAAGTTGATTCTAAAGGCTTCACCTCCTGAATATGTCTCGTAAGCCCTTGTACCCCGTGCATCGGCGATGAGAATATCGAGAGTATCGATTAATTTAGTATTTTTCTTGGTCGCCTTGCCGTTACGCCCATGTTTTTGAGTAATAAATTGTACATGTAGTTGGTTGGCACTCAATCTAGCTAAAAGCTTGTTGGTTTCGGCTTCCAATTGGGGAAGTACATTTTCAATCATCAATGCTTGGATACCATTTTTACCAAATGCTTGGGATAGCTCCTGGTAAATACGGTGTTTCTTTTTATTTTCTTGGAGTTCTTGAAGATTTTGCGCGTATTGGATTTGGAGTGTATCTAGCTGATGCGCTTGTTGTTCCAAACGTCCTAACTGTGCCAAATATTCGTCAAGTTGGCGGCGACGGGAAAAAATTTGTTGTTCTAGGGCTTGAATTTGGGCGATGGGGTTGGCGGTTTGCTGTAGTTGAGAAATGATTGCCTGAATTTGGTTGTGGAGTTCCTTTTGCTGGCTAATTCTTTCTGCTAGGGAGGTTTGCAAATCATGCGATCGCTTAATCAATTGAGGATGCTGTTGTTGCGCTCCTTGTAGTTGTTGATACTTAAGCTGCCAACCTTGATTATTACGTACTGCCACACGAATATTTTGGTGTTGGCTGGTGTCGTAACCAATTTCTGTGATTTGGCTTTCTAAGGTGGCAATTTCCACAGCTAACTGGGAATCGGTGGCTTCTTTTTGAATTTGCACTTCCAACTCAGCAATTTGGGCTATCAATTCTGGTTTCCTTGCTGCTAGCTGTGCCTGACGCTTCTTCGCATCCTTAATTTGCCCCTGTTTAATTTCAGCCCAACGCCATCTTTCAACTTCATTCCTGGCTAAAGCGTGATCCTGTTCACTGTAACTGAGTTGTTGCAGATGTTCATCTAGTTGTCGTAACTCAGCCTGTTGTTGGGGTGCATAATCTCCCAAATACAGAGCTTGTTCTAAATGTTCTTTTTCCCTTGCCAATTGCTGAAGCTGCTCTTCTGCATCCCCTGATGATTCTAACTGTGCAGCTAATTGTCCCCGTTGTTCACGCAAGGTATCATAGGGGGTCAATTTTTGAGAAATATCCCGGTATTCCTGCCGTAAAACCTGAATTTCTCGGTCAGAAACCGCCATTTGTTCCCTAAATACCCATAACTGTCCTTCGGTGTCGTGATACTCTGTTTCGGTTTTTTTGATAACTCGATTCCAGTGGTGTTCATCTAGGGGACGTTCACACAAGGGACAAACTGCATCAGGAGTTCGTAACATTTGCAGTTTCTGTTCCAATTCCCCCAATAACCGCTCATATTCACGTTGCTGTGCTTGGAGACGCTCGATAAAATGGCGACGTTCTTGTCCTTTTTCTTGGACTCGTTGCAGGTAAACCCGTGTTTTCTCCAATTCTTGAATTTGGGTGGCAACTGCTAACACTGCTTGTTGGAGTTGGGGTTGACGTTGGGATGATTGTTTCAGCTTACTTTCAGTATTTACCAACTGTTCCAAGCGGGCTGCTAAACTAGCATGGGCGCGATCTAATTGACTTTGTAATTGTTGGCGTTGCTGTAATATTGGCGTAACCCGCATTTGCAATTCATCTAAGTTAATTAACCTTGCCCTGGCAGTTGCCAATTGTTCTAAAGCTGCTTCTACTTCTGGTAATTTCCCCAGGGTTTGTTGTACGTCCCGTTCTTGTTGCTGCAAAGCTTCTAGTTGTGCTTGTGCTTGTTGCAGTTGACGTTCACGAGCATGAATTTGTTGATTGAGCTTTTGTTGTTGTTGTTGTCGTAATTGTTGAGCTTGAGTGTATTTTTGAAACTTCGCAGATAGTTCTTCTTCCTGGGTGTGTAGCTTTTGGTACTGTGAATACCCAGCTTTGATTTCTGATTCTTGGGTGAGTATTTGTTCTAGTTCCGACAATTGTGTTTGCAGATTTAGCTTTTCTTGCTTTAAGCGATCGCAATCTTGATTCAGATGGCTAAATTGCTGCCTCACGAATCCTAATTGTTCTTCCCAATTTTGCCGTTGGTGTTGGACAACCTGTAAACTTTGGAGTTGAATTTGGTCAAATTGTTGTGTTTGCTGAAGCTGATTTAGTTCAGTTTCCAAATCTACCCTTTGTTGAGCGATCGCGTCTCGCTGTTGCAGTTGATTTTGCATTGCATCTAGGGATTTTTCAATTTCTTCACCCCTAACTTTGCAATTACGCGATCGCTCTTTTGCCCGATCCTCTAATTCATCGTACTGATTTAACTTTAATAATTCTGCTAATATTTCTTTCCGCTCACTAGGACGTTTCAACATAAATTCGTCCGCTCGTCCTTGACGTAAATATGCGGAGTTAATAAACGTATCATAATCCAGCTTCACATGCTGAAGAATTAAATCCTGTGTTACTCTGATTCCTTTGCCAGTAATTGCTTTAAAACCATTTTGAGTTTCTATTTGTAACTCCAACCCACCGCTACCACCACGCTGACGAGTCCGAATTACTTTATAAACCTGTTGATTTACCCCAAAAACAAAATCAACTCGAACTTCTTTTGCTCCAGTATTGATTACATCATCTTCTGCTGCGGCTCGACTTTCACCCCACACAGCCCAAGTCATTGCTTCTAGTAATGAAGATTTGCCAGCACCATTGGAACCCGAAATACAAGCTGTGTGCAAACCACGAAAATCAACTGTTGCATCACAATAACTAAGGAAATTTTTCAGAGTAAGTTGGATAGGAATCATCGAAGATGAAAAACCACACTTTTTTAATTTTTTGAGTTAATACCAATTTTAAAAAAGAATGCGACAGATGAATTTTGTAGAGACGCGATATATCTAGTCTCAGATTCTGAATGCGTTGCAAACATTTTTTGAATCGGGATAACAGTACAAACATTCTTGTTGTTAGTTTAGCTAGCTACAATCAATGTTTCTAGTGTTTAATCGGTCATTTTTACAATTGTTAACATTATGCAGTAAAAAATAACTGTTTTTTTGGCGTTTCTGATTCGATATCATAGTGTTTTTCGGTTGTATCCAGTACGCCGACCTAACCCCCAACCCCTTAAAAGCAAGGGAAGGGGAGCAAGATCAACATATTTGACTCATCTGAAAACCGCTATATCAAAAATATTTTGCGTAGTTTTGAAATGCTGGGAAGAGACAATGTATTACGTCCCTACATTTTAGATTGAATAAAAAAAATAACCCCAACTTTTCCCAAAAGCTGAGGTCTTCAAAATCAATTCTGAATAGTTTTCAATTAATTAACGGAATTTGTCGGGGTTGAGGCGATTACTTGTAGGTTTAACTTGTGAACGGTTGATGCGGACTCCATTTTTCAGGCTGGTAGCAGTACCACCATCTGCTTTATCTAGGAATGGTTTGAGGCTAATGGGAGATTTAGATGATGAAACTGGTCGTTTTTTACCACCAAATATTGACTGACCAGCATTATATATTTGTTCAATTTCGCTACCATCAGCACGACGATTAGTGTAGGTACTAACACCAAAAGTTTGTTCTCCACTATCAGCAGTAGTTAGATTTTGGAAAACGCTGTTGCGGACAGTGTAGGGGTCTTTTTCGGGTGGAATGGTAAGAACAATGCGGCAACCGGAGTTGGCTTCGGTGGTAGCACAAATCACATTTTGATTATTTTGTACACCTGTTTGCAGTTCTAGCAAACCATCACGACGGTATAATTCAAGGCGTTGGGCAATTGTTTGACAACGACGTGCCGTATCCCAACCACCACCCATCGTCCGGGGAGTTGCCCAAGCATAAAATTGTCCTGGACGGCTTTGGGGCTGATACATAACGGTGTATTCGCCGTTTTGCTGTTGACAAGCAAATCTAGCGTTGCTATCTGCGTTAGTTGAGCCAGATGAGGTGTTAATGTTGCCAGATGGGTAGTTACTTCCGGTATTTCCAGATGGATAATTACCACCATCTGATGTCGTCGGGACTACAACATCACTACCGTTAGTAGACTGAGCCATCACAGCAGAGTTTGTTAAGCACAAAGATAAACCAATAGTTCCAAATAATAGAAATTTTAAAGGTTTGAACGACATAGATCAATCATCCTCACTGATTATCACTAAACGGGCTGTTGATCGTGATGACGGATTATTTAGGATTTTGATTCTGCTTTGGCGGTAATATTTTTCATAGGGTTTTAAAATCTAGAATAGACTCTTGATGCTGTAGACGCGATTCTTAAAAATAGCCACTTTTAAACTATGCCACCATCCACCATTAATCCCCAAGATACAGCAGCTATTCAAGCAGCATATACTCAAGTTGCTTTATGCGATCGCACTCACTGGGGACGCATTCAAGTTAAAGGTGACGATCGTCTGCGTTTCCTTCACAACCAAAGTACCAACGATTTTCAAAGTCTCAAACCTGGGGAAGGTTGTGATACTGTTTTTGTAACTTCTACCGCTAGGACTATTGACTTAGTAACAGCTTATGTATCAGAAAACGAAGTTATTCTACTGACATCTCCAAATCGCTGCGAATTTCTCTACAAATGGTTGGATAAATACATATTCTTTGCCGACAAGGTGGAATTGCTGGATATATCTTCCACCACTTGCACTTTGAGTTTAATTGGAACTGATAGTGATGCAGTAATCCAAAAAATCGCGGGGGGAGAATTAATTGGAAAACCCCAGGGAAGTCACCAACTATACAATTTACATGGTGCGAATCAAGTTGTACGAATTGCAGTTGGTAGTGGTTTAGCTTTACCTGGATACACCTTAACTTTTTCTAATCAAGATAAAACTGCCATTTGGAACCAACTTGTGGAAATGGGTGTAGTGGAAATGAGCCAAAAAGCTTGGGAAATATTACGCATTACCCAAGGTCGTCCAGTTCCCGAACAGGAATTAACTGATGATTATAACCCTTTGGAAGTAGGATTATGGCAAACGGTTTCCTTTAGTAAGGGTTGCTATATTGGGCAAGAAACCATCGCCCGCTTGAACACATATAAAGGTGTGAAAACATACCTTTGGGGAATTCGGTTAAATGCTCCCGTGGAAGTAGGAACAGCAGTGACAGTAAACGGGGAGAAAGTTGGTGTCATCACTAGTTTTGCGGAAACCACTGATGGTTATTTCGCACTTGGTTATATTCGCAGCAAAGCGGGAACTGTGGGTTTGCAGGTACAAGTTGGGGAAAGTCAGGGGGAAGTGGTGGAAGTTCCTTTTGTCTCTCATGCATATCCAGAAATGTAGATTCTTTCAGGAGGCAGTCACGATGAAAAAATTTTTTCACCATCGTAGTATGTAAGCGGTTTTCCCCTACTCACTACTCACTTACAAGTCAGGAGAAATCCCCTTTTTAACAAAATCTGGGGGTTTGATTCCCCAGCAATCAATAACACAACCTCTTAGGACGTAGCCTTAACTCGCTCAAGTTCTTGTTGTAAAAACTTAGTCCACTGTGCTGCTAAGGGTATTTCCGTAAAAGGAACGCGCACCGATTTTGTTTCTTCTAACAAAGAAAACTCCAAAGCGATCGCTTTTCCTTTTTGTGGAAGGTTTTCCGTATCAATCATCTTGTCATCCACCAAAAGATGGATATTTTCCACATCCTTCAAGGAAAAACTTTTGAGATCTACCATCTCCTTAGTTGTGGGCTTTCCCCAGGTAATCAGGTCATCTTTTTGCCCTAAAACGGCGTAGATATCGTACTTTGCCCGCTCGAACTGTTCAGCCCAAACTCGATATGCTTCAATTTTTTGATATTCCTTCGCACCTTGACGGGCTAACCAGAAAAATGCCACCAGTAAAGGCAACCATAATAAACCGTGGATCATAAATTTTAGTAATCAACTAGAAAATAAAAAACTCAAGATTCTTAACAGATTCCCCAGTTTTGTCAACTTGCGTAGGTATAAGCTATGTTTAGTAAACAACTGGCTTTCACTAATAATAAGTTGATATGAGAAGGCTAATACTAACTTGCTTATTTACACTGGGATTGGGCTTTGCCTTGACAATGTTTATCAATGTCCGGGGATTAGCAGCCAATGGGGAATTTGAGACAATTTTGCTGGACTTCAAAGAAAGCATTCCTCAAGAAATATTACAGAATGAGTTAAATGCGATCGCAACGAAGTACAACGTTACTCCCCAACTAGATAATAAATTTTCGGCTAAAGATCACGTCTATATTGTCAAAGGTGATAAAAACAGACTTCAGGAATTACGAAAATCAGTCTTTGCCAAAGATACCGAATATATCGAACCTAACTACATATACAAAATTCCCAAATTGGGGGAAATTGCCAGAGAAGCAGAATATAGTCCACCACAACTAGAGGAAGAAGCAGAACTTCAGCCCAAATTGAATGCTCCCAACGACCCTTTGTACAGTAAACAGTGGCATTTGCATAATATCAATGTTGAAGGCGCTTGGAAACAAAACAAAGGTAAAGGTGTGACAGTTGCTGTCATCGACACCGGAATTAGTCAAGTACGGGACTTAGTAGAAACCAAATTTGTCAAAGGTTACGACTTTGTAAACGACCGCGAGAAAGCCACCGACGATAATGGACATGGTACCCATGTTGCCGGAACCATCGCTCAATCCACCAACAACAGCTATGGAGTCGCGGGAATCGCCTACGAAGCTAGTCTCATGCCCTTGAAGGTGCTAAGTAACTACGGTGGTGGTACAGTAGCCGACATTGCCGAAGCTATCCGTTTCGCCGCAGACAACGGTGCAGATGTAATTAATATGAGCCTAGGCGGTGGTGGTGAAAGCAGTTTGATGAAAGAAGCGATCGCATACGCCCACAAAAAGGGTGTAGTTATTATCGCCGCCGCCGGGAACGAAAGTCAAAATGGTGCTTCTTACCCAGCACGCTATCCCCATGTAATTGGGGTTTCAGCCCTCGGTCCCGATGGACTCAAGCCCAACTATTCTAACTATGGTGCGGGAGTTGATATCTCTGCCCCTGGTGGTAGCGATGCTGGGAAAATCCTCCAAGAAACCATCGATATGGATAATAAGGGAGAAGAAACCTTCTTAGGACTACAAGGTACCAGTATGGCATCCCCCCACGTCGCTGGGGTTGCAGCCCTCATCAAAGCCACAGAAGTCAAAGATCCTGACAAGATTTTAGCAGTCCTCCAACAATCAGCCCGTCCCATCAACGATGACTCCCTCAACTACTACGGTGCTGGGCAACTTAACGCCGAAGCCGCAGTTAAACGGGCAATTGAAGGAGAAATCAGCTTCCAAGACTTTTTCCGCTGGTTACGTGATAACGGCTACCTCAACCCCGGTTTTTGGATTGATGGTGGTGCAGTGGCTTTAATACCTAAGATACTTATGGTTTTGGGTTCCTATGCCTTAGCTTGGTTTTTAAGGATTTACTTCCCTGCTACTTGGGGTTGGAGTTTAACCTCCGGCTTAATTATGGGCAGTTCAGGCTTATTCTTCCTCAAAGGTATCTACATCTTTGATATCCCCCAATTCCCCTTCCGCATCCTCGGTAGTTCTATCCCCGAACTTGGTAATGCTATTCAAGGAACCGATGCTTTTAACCCCATATTTGCCAGCGTCCTTATCCCCCTCGGTTTAATGGCACTATTATTAGGGCATCCTGTATGGAAATGGTTCGCCATCGGTACATCCTTAGGAATGGCAGCTTGTTTAGGTATTAGTTCCATCAGTGATCCCGCAGTTTGGGGTATAGGAAGTAATATTTTTTCTCGTTTATTCTTAGTTGGAAATGCAATGCTGTGCTTTGTGTTAGCACACTTTGTGGTTACAAACAAAGAATAGAGAATCCTTGATTTTTCCATATTCCATTTACCACCTAAAGTTCATGTCAACTAAAGTTACCGGAAAAATTGAACACCGAGATATTGGTATGGGTGCTTGGGCACTTGTTACCGATGATGGCACAACCTACGAAATCTTACGAGGTGCCGACAAAAGTCTACTCAAAGCTGGACAAAAAGTTGAAGTCACAGGGCAAGTCCGCGAAGATGTGATGACAACTGCCATGATTGGGTCTGTTTTAGAAGTTAAGTCTTTTCAAGTGATTTAAAGAGTAATCTTTGGCATCCCCACCTACTGCTTCGCAGAACCAAGGTACAACGAAGTAAGGTGGGGAAGATGTCAATTAATTGTGCGATCGCATGATGGTAAAAAATCTTAAAAAATGGTAATGTGTTATGTATAATAGACCTCAAAGCGAAAAATAAGCATTTCGAGTCTTTGTAAGTTAGCTGTTTTCTAGTTAATGCGATCGCGTAAAGCTAACAAAGAGTATTCAGGGTGACATTCAACAATAAGTATCCACAGCATCTAATTTTCGCAAAAATGCCACACATTAGCCTGCGGCAAACTTGATAGCGGTTTCCCTTTGAGTGCTAGCCTTTCTAGGCGTAGCATACCCTCAACGCAGGGAAACAGGAAAAGGTGATATCTTCCAGACAAATCTGCCAACAGTGGTATCGGAATTAATAAAATTTTATTCCTATTCCAAACTAATCGCTCAAACTATGTTATGATGTATTCTCTCTAATATCTAAGTATATATTTTAAAACTCAAGATATATAAGGGAACTACTCCTAGATTTTATTCATCTAGGGAAGTGAGCTATCAGAATCTGTGTACAGTGTAATTATTCCCGTCCCATTCACTAGCTTCCGGACAAAGCACTACTCACAGTTGAATCAAAACATTTACCAGTAAAAAAGTCCCCCAGCCGAAATTAATCAGCTAAGGGAAATGAGTTATCAGGGTGCATCTACCACTTAATTGTTCTACCCATATTCAGTAACTTCCGGATAAAATACTACTTAGGCGATTTTTAGAATCATAATTACCAGATAGTTTTCATCGAAACCAAGCATTTGTTTACTCTCACAACTGCTGAAGCTATTTTAATAAAACACTACCTAGACTAAATCTCAACATTTACCAGCAAAAAAAATCCCCCAGCCAAAATCAATCAGCTAAGGGAAATGAGTTATCAGGGTGCATCTACCACTTAATTGTTCTACCTACATTCGGTAACTTCCGGATAAAACACTACCTAGACTAAATTTCAACATTTACCAGCAAAAAAAATCCCCCAGCCAAAATCAATCAGCTAAGGGAAATGAGTTATCAGGGTGCATCTACCACTTAATTGTTCTACCTACATTCGGTAACTTCCGGATAAAACACTACCTAGACTAAATCTCAACATTTACCAGCAAAAAAAATCCCCCAGCCAAAATCAATCAGCTAAGGGAAATGAGTTATCAGGGTGCATCTACCACTTAATTGTTCTACCTACATTCGGTAACTTCCGGATAAAACACTACCTAGACTAAATCTCAACATTTACCAGCAAAAAAATCCCCCAGCCAAAATCAATCAGCTAAGGGAAATGAGTTATCAGGGTGCATCTACCACTTAATTGTTCTATCTACATTCGGTAACTTCCGGATAAAACACTACCTAGACTAAATCTCAACATTTACCAGCAAAAAAAATCCCCCAGCCAAAATCAATTAGCTAAGGGAAATGAGTTATCAGGGTGCATCTACCACTTAATTGTTCTACCTACATTCGGTAACTTCCGGATAAAATAACACTTAGATCTAAGTATGAATTTCGCTGACCACAAAAAAATCCCTCAGCTGATGGCAATCGGCTAAGGGAGTGGGTTATCAGGGTGCATCTACCACTTAATTGTTCTACTTACATTCGGTAACTTCCGGATAATTTGCAATTTTTTTTAAGCAAAGACTATACTTATAACTAAGTAAGCATTAGCAATATTAGTAATTAATAAATAAGAAAAAAACCCTAGTTAGCTTAAGCCAACTAGGGAAATGAGTTATCAGGGTGCATCTACCATTTAATTATTCCTAAGGAAGTAATAATTTTCCGGATAAATTAAACAAAAAAGAGCTTAGTGTAATGTGATACACTAAAAACGACTTCAAGAATGTAGTCACCCCTAACCAAATATTCGTAACCCTTAATCCTTTCCCTTTCTCCGTGAATTTTAAATTGCTAAAGTAGTAAAGTTATTTTGCGATGTATTTTGAGGATAGGTTTTCCGGAGTATGAATCTGAGTTAGGATGTTTTCTCAACAACAACCCAAACAAATTTAATAATTTCTGGGTTGATCACGCCAATGATCAGGGTTTATAAATTCGCCTATATCTTATCCCCATGCATCAATGCAGGGGTTTCCACAGTGCGAAGACTTTGATGAAAACAACTGAACCAGAAACATTCAGCTCTCAGATGCATCTAAAGTATCAGAAGTAGTGAAATGTTGATTTAACTACTAATCACATTTCCAAACAGGTTTAGAAGGCAAACAGGAGAAGTTGTGACCCAGGAATTTCACATTTCCGTAACCCCAGTAGGACAAAATGACTACTTGGTGCGGACGGAACAAGTCGCACCTGGGGTACCTTTGGCAGAAGAATTGGTGACTTGGCCTGTGGCTGAGTGGTTAGCGGCTGCTGGGCATTTGATGAATGACCCCTTGATGTCGGTATTTCAAGGGAATGATGCGAGTCTCGTAGATGATTCGCGCCTATCTGAGGTAAATGCCCGCAATTCATTCAACTTAGCAGCATTAGGTCAACAACTTTATAACGAACTTTTCCAAGGTACCCTCAGAGATAGTTGGATTACAGCACAAGGCATTGCTGAGAATCACCAGCAGGTATTACGTTTACGATTGGGTATGAAAGATACTCGATTGGCACGTTTGCCTTGGGAAGTGATGCACACAGGTGATTCTCCCATTGCAGCAGGACCTTATATTGTGTTTTCCCGTTATCAAAGCGGGATGAATGGGTCATCGCGTTTACCATCTACTAACATGCCTATTCCCCAAGAAGAAGGGGTAATTAAGGTTTTGATGGTGGTAGCCTCTCCTAGTGATCAAGTGCGTCTAGATTTACTTACACAAGAAGCAATTAAACTACAAGCAGAATTAAGCCGCCATTCACTGCAAAATTTTGAAGATCCCTATTTACAACAGCCAGAAATTCAGTTGACTGCATTGCAGCAACCTGGACGCGAGGAACTAACTCAAGCTTTAGAACAAGGACGTTATCACATCCTTCACTATTCTGGTCACAGTAACTTAGGTAAAAATGGTGGAGAAATTTACTTAGTTAATCGCCGTAACGGTTTGACTGAGACCCTGACAGGTGATGACTTGGCGGGTTTATTAGTCAATAACAATATTCAGATGGTTGTTTTAAATTCCTGTTTGGGGGCATATGGGGCAACCAATGATAGTGACGGGGAAACAGGTGAACGTAGTCTAACTGAAAGTTTGGTGAAGCGTGGTATTCGTAGTGTTTTAGCAATGTCAGAACGGATTCCTGATGATGTTGCTTTGACATTGACTCAACTTTTTTACCGTAATCTTTCCCAAGGCTACCCACTGGATTTATGTGTAAGTCGGATGCGTCAGGGTTTAATTACATCTTACGGGGCGCATCAAACCTATTGGGCATTACCAATTTTATATCTCCAATCAGATTTTGACGGGAATCTGAGTCCAAGTATCTATTTACCACCCATAGAATTATTGGATGAATTTGATGCATCTTTGCAAGGTGGTCAACCAGCATATTCTCCGCAATTGTCCCTACCCATGCAAGGAACAGAATCGACACCATTGTTAGGGGATACATCAGACCTTGACTGGCTGGGTGAAGGTACCTGGGGGGATTTGATGGATGATATTGTTGAGTATGATGATCCCCATTATGAAGATGCTAGCTATGCTGAGGATTCGGCAATAGTTTCAGATTTATTTCGTCAGCTTGATAATCAAAGACCAGCAGAATCACAAAATCAGGAGATTGCTGCCGAGGTCTTTACTGAGACGAATAGGGAAGAGGAAAGTATTCCTGGTATTGAAGTTTCGGAAGATTTAACTTCTGTGAATCGTCAAGTGGAAATTTGGCGCGAACAACGGGCAGTACGGGAAAATAGTTCCCAGAAGCAGGTATCACCGGGAAATCAAGTCACATCGCAGCGGGCAGAATTGGCAACAGTTGGGACTTATGAAGATAAAGAAGAGAGTTCTAGTGTTGCTAAGACTGTAGGGAAATCAATTGTTTCTAAAAGTTATAAACGTTACCTTTTACCAGTGATTGGTATTATTGGTGTCGGTGCGGTATCTTTAATTGGTTTGAACTGGTGGCAAAGTCAGCAATCACTTTTGCCTGATATTCAACAGTTTTCTGCCTCCCAACCGGGTATTACTACCACTCCTAATTTAAAGGAGGATAAAACTGAAATCATTACTGCCTATGCTGCTGAAAAACTTAGTCAGGGGGAAATTGAGGTAGGTTTGAAGGCAGTGGAAGAACTGCTGAATCGGAATGTTTTACCGTCGGTTGAAGCTGCTTTAAGTGTAGTTCCGAAAGAACAGGCTGATAATCCATTAGTCAATTTCTATAAAGGACGCTTGGCATGGCAATCGGTACAAATTGGTGATAAAAAATATAGTATTGATGATGCTCGGCGTTATTGGGAAACGGCGATTAAAGTAGAGCCTAATTCTTCGACTTATTTAAATGCAGTTGGATTTGCTTTCTATGCTGAAGGAAATTTAGATAAAGCGAATGATTCGTGGTTTAAAGCGTTAGATATAGCACTTAAAGAACAAAAGAGAGTAGCCCAACCAGTTGCCAATGCTGCCAAACCTATGCCGAGGGAGGCTGTAACTGCTTATGCGGGTTTAGCATTGGGGTTATATAAGTCAGCTTATGAAAAACAACCTCCTGGTAGTAAACGTCAGCAATATATTGAAGAGTCTGTGAAATTACGGAAGATAGTTGTCTCTGATGATCCTGAAAGTTTCCAGATTAATAAGTTGGCTCAAAATTGGTTGTGGACGGAAAAAGCTTTGGCAGATTGGCAAGAACTGCTTAAGGTGTCTAATCAGCGACGGTAGGAGGATATTTTGAATGTAGGAAATTACACAACTAGGTGTGAATAAAAAATTAAGAGAGACGTGACATGTCTCGTCTTCTAAGAAACTTCTTGTACGGTAGGCTGTTCAACGACATCGAAACCAAATTTTTTGGCTGTTTTTTTCAAATTGTTTATAGTCCGTTCTTTGTACTTTTGCTCATAGAAATTAGCACCAGGGTCAATGTAAGCCTCTCCATATTTCCATAAATGATAGAAAATGCGTGCAAGCTTGTGAGCAGTGGCAGTAATGGCTTTTGGCGCGCCAAGTTGGGCTTTTTTGCGCCTATAAAAAGCGCCAATAGCAGATTTGGAGGAAGCAACAGATTGAGCAGCAACTCGTAAAGCAGTAGCAGCACGATTAACGACTGTACGGGTCTTAGAACTAAGAACCTTACCACCACTAATGCGACTACCAGGACATAAACCAAGCCAGGAGGTAAAGTTTTTAACAGTAGGGAAGCGTGATGGGTCAAGTCCAACTTCAGACTCATGCAAATCTGGTGTAAAACAGCCAAAACGACGCACATGTTCACAATCTCGGCTTGCTGGTACGCTTACCCAATGTTCCGATGCTCCAATATCAATCCCTGCTGCATTTGGGTTGATTAGTTCAAATTCTTTTGTACTTTTAAACTGAGATTTTTTGCTACTTAATGGCTGCTTGTTTTGCTTTTGTCGTTTTGCCATCTTGGTTCACCATAGATTTCTCGTGTCAAAATGCACCCGTGACCCAGACTACGAATAATATATGATTCTTCTAAACGGGATAGTAAGCGCTTGTTTTGCTCCTTCACCAATGTCTTGTTCGTAAACTGTCCAGAACCAGGCTCTACAACGGGTTAAATATCCACCATTGACGCTTCGGTTTTAACTGTCCGAGTGCTTTTTCAGCATACCGCGATTTTTAGTTTCTTCCATTGATGTTGGGGGGTAGTCCCCCCATGAACCGCTCTACAAGGTTTCAGGTTTTGATTTACCTGGAATTTATCGTTTCCACCTTCAACCGTTTAAACATGGCTTCCCTTGCTTGGATGGCTAGTTTATCTTCTATGGGTGATAGGTGGATGGGTTGCTGATATTTTTGCCGTAATGCTGTTTGAATTAACCAATCGGCGACAAAGGGGTTTTTTGGTAATAATGGTCCATGGGAGTAAGTAGCGATCGCGTTCTGATAGAATGCTCCTTCTGTACCGTCTTCTCCATTATTTCCCAAGCCATACACTACTTTTCCTAGGGCTTCGACTTTCCCTAGTTTGGTGCGTCCCCCATGGTTTTCAAACCCAACTAAGTAGGGTGTTGTCCCTGTCATTTCCTTGAGTTCTCGCGCTAATTTCGTGGCTGTAACTTCTATTACTAAGTTGCCGATGCAGCGCTTAGTGTTTTCACCGGGATGTATGGAGACTAAATCTAAAATACCTAAACCATCAATGCGTTGCCCTGCACCAGGTTCGTAGTAATGTCCCAGTAGTTGGGGTGAACCACAGGTAAAAACGCCTGGTGTGCCGTGATCTAGTTTCTCACGCATGGCATCTGCTTTGGCTCCTTGCAAATCTCGCATGACGATTTCTTGCTGCCGATCTTGGGCACCACCACCAACGATAATATCTACAGATTTGATATCTTCGGCGGTTGCTGCTTGATCTAGGGGTATAATTTTAACATCAAATTCTCGCCATTGGCTACGGCGTTGGATGGTGGTGACATTTCCTCGATCACCGTAGGTACTCATTAATTTCGGATATAGCCAACCAATTATTAATTCATATTGTTGATTGTTCATACTTATCTTTGCTATCTACTAGTTGAAGTTTAATTCTGTATCGTATCTAACTATTTAATCAGTTTTTTTTGGTTAAATCTAATTAGATATTGATCAATTGAGAAATAATGTAAATGTTAGTTTAATCACTTGTATTTTGCTTTTATCATGGTCGGTTAGGATCCTTGTACAAATATAAAAAGTGCAAATCCTATACCCAAAATCTACTGAATTTTTCTCTATGTACACTCTAAATACATATATTTAGGGTGTATTTCATGGTTGAGAAATAAGTGATTGTTGGGCTGGATAAATTACAGGAAATTAAAGATTACACGGTTTTGCTCACATAATTAAGATGTTTGCTAGCTATTAGGAGTCAACATGGATTGTAAAACTGCAACTTTGGTTTATAAAGGTGGCAATTATCTAGAAAATATTCGCCAGATTTTCCCAGAAGCTTGGAAGTTTTTGGAGGAGGTTTCTTTTGCTTATGTGGAAGGAAAGGCTGATAATTTTGATTCGGCTATTCGAGAAATTGTCGGGGAAAAGTCTTTTAAATATCGCATGGTTCACCGGGATGATAAGGATCAGTTAACTAAGGATTTGGGTGATTTGTTGGGTGATATTACTTCACGGTTGATGTTGGAGAAGCATTTTTCACAGGTTGTGGGAAAACCTTTGTTTTTTAGTACTATTTGCTGTAATAGTCATTTGACTGCTGATCATGAGTTGAGTTTGGATGAGGTTTTGCCGTTGCAGTGTGCTGCTGTGCAGTTGCAGTAGTTGCTTTGGGGGAGATGTGATGTCTCCTCTGCTTCGTTGGAGTTGAAAATATTAAATAAAATATTTTTAACGCAGAGTAGCGCAAAGTAAAGCGCAGAGTTTCGCAGAGAAAGAGGAAGAGAGGGAGGGAATTAACGGATTTTTTTGCCTGTTAGGGTTTCCCGGATGTCTAGCATAGCTGTGTATGTTGGTAGGATGTGTAGGGTTTCGTTGACTGGTGTCTTTTCTAGGGCAATGGCGATCGCTTGTTTGAGTTCTGGCTCTACAATTAGGGTGGCTTTGCTGATGAGGCTGGTTTCGCTGTATTGTAGGCGTAGGGCTAAGTCATATACTCGATCCCCGCTGACGATTAAGGTTCCACCTCGCTGTACTAGGGGTTCTGTGTCAATGTCCCATATCCAAGAAACGTCTTCGCCGTCTTGAACTCGATCGTTGAGAACTAGTAAGGTGGTTGTATCCTGACTTTCTGTGACGACTCGGATGGTTTCGTTGGTGCCGACGGGGTTTTTGGAGAGGAGGATTCTAACTTTTTTGCCGTCTATTTGTAATTCTTCTGCACGCCCAAATGCTGCTTGGAAGTTTTTAATGGTTTCTTTAATTGTTGTTTCGGGAATTCCTAGTTCTTGGGCGACTGTTGCTGCTGCTAGGGTATTGTATTTGTTATATAACCCTACTAGTACTTGTGACCATTTACTGCTATCTAGGGCGGGCTGACTACGATGAAATCCACATTTGGGACAGTCGAATTCTCCTAAGTGGGATAAATATACACCTTCGTAGTCGAGGGAGTGTCCGCAATGAGGACAATAGATTGAGTCTACTGCGTGGGGAATTTCTGGTAGGTATTTTTCTGGTTCGTTTAATCCGAAAAATACAACTTTTTGTGATAACTGCTGACCGAGATAAGATAATGTAGGATCGTCGGCGTTGGGTATGACTGTGGTGTTGGGTGAGTTGGCTGAGATTGCTTTAGTCCAACGTTTGCTAATGCTATCTACTTCTCCATATCTATCGAGTTGATCCCGAAATAGGTTTAAACAAAGGATTGCTTGGGGTTGGATGGGTGCAAGAACTTTGGGGACGATGTTCTCATCTACTTCTAAAATGGCATAGTCTACGTCTAAACCACCCACTGCATTGGCACTTTCTGTTAAAGCTGTAACTAAACCATTTTCAAGGTTTGCACCTGTAGAGTTGTGGGCAATGCGATAACCTTGATTTTGAAGGATTTCGCACAGAAGCAGGGAAGTTGTAGTTTTACCGTTTGTCCCGGCAATTAAGATTACTCCTTTTTTTACCTGCTGTGTTAGTAGACGTAGTGATTGGGGTTCTAGCTTGCGAGCGATCGCACCAGGTAGTACACTAGCTGCACCAAGATTAAGCGATCGCACTCCAAATGTAATACCCTTTGCAACTGATACTGCTAAACCAAGTCGCAATCTATCTAGTAAATTTATCTTATTTCCCACATCCGTACCTAAATCTTAACCTGTTGACTGTTTATCTTAACTGCTGATTCTTAGGTGTCAACGTTCACTTTCTCTGGAAGTGCTGCGCTGATTTTATCAAGTATCTTTAGATAGCAGGATAATTTATTTTTGAGAGTTGTTCAATTCCTATTCCTGGTATCTTAAAAAATAGTACTGATATAGCTTACATATCCAGTCCAGTCTGCCAAATTCAGCAAAAATTAGGAATTAAGATCAAGGTGAGAAAGTTATTTTTAATCGATAGGGAAAGGTTGTATTTTTTACGCAATTCATTTTTAGGCTGGCGCAGGTTGATCTCTAAATTCCTTTTGCTCACTGCTGTTGCAGTTTTAGTTTTGGGACAGCCCGCATTTGCAGGTATTAATGATGACCTTTATGATGGCAACATTTTTGTAATTTACGCAGGAAATGGTTCATTAGTTCCTCCGCGTCAAACTTTAGCAGCTACACTTGCCGAAAAGAAGCCGGCAATTTTGTTGTTTTATGTCGATGACAGTAGCGATTGTAAACAATATGCCATCGTTGGTTCCCAAATTCAAGCTTTTTATGGACGAGTAACTGAAATTATTCCTGTAGATGTGGATACCATCCCTGTTAAAAGTAAATATGAACCTGATGAACCAGGTTATTACTATTCCGGAGGTGTCCCCCAAGTCGTAGTATTTGATCAACAGGGTAAGGTTGTTCTCAATAAAAAAGGTCAAGTACCCTATGAGGAAATTGATGATCGATTGAGGGAAGTGTTTGATTTATTACCAAGAACAGAATCTGTTGACTTGAAGCGACGCTCATTTAATGAGTTCAGTAGTGAGTTAGCTAAATAACATTGGTAAAGGAGTACTGAGTTTTTTTGATTATTTAGTGTTACTAGATACTGCATTTATTGAAGGTAAGAAATAATGTTAGAAATTAGTTGAGAGTCAAATTCTCAACTTTTTATTCCTAACTTTTTACTCGTAGGGTTTTTCCTCATGTCCAAGGTTCACACTACAGAGGAATTAATTCAGGTATTAGCATTAGAAAGGCAAGCCTGTCTCAACGGCGATCGCTTAAAATTAGAAATAAGTGCTTCTGGTAATCCTGTTCTAGATCAATTCTTTAGCAGTGAGGGGTTACAGAAGTTTAGCGCTTATCAGGATTTTAAAGCATCGATTCATGAATATCAGCGGCAAAATCAGGTTTCTGGGGTGATTTGGAAAGAAATTACCGCGAAAAATCAAAAAATCCGCTATCCGGAAGTAGATAATCAATTAATTGCTTTGGAAACGGATATGGATATCTTGGAAGCTGCGAAAAATTCGATTGTGGAATTTTGGCAACAAACCACCAGCGGAATGGATTTGTATTTGAGCATCCTACATGGAAAACAGTATCAGCAAGTAACTGTTGCCGATAGCGATCGCATTATTCAACGGAGCCAGTGGGCTACACTATTATGCTACGAAAACCCCCGGTTTTTGGAAATAATTATTCAGCTAGGATGGGGACAACCAGCAGAAGCATCCTACAAAAGCGGTTTTCCCATCTCAGGTAGCGAATATATCCACGCTGTCAATCCTGGTAATTTACCCATTGGGTAGAATCATACTTCAGGTTGGATACCAGCAGCCCTTAATTGTTGTGCTAGTCTTTCAGTACGTTGTCTTTCAGCTTCAGCACGTTGACGTTCTTGTGTTGCTGCTTCTGAACCCCAAAGTAATAATTCTCCCTTTTCATCCCACCACCGCAACCAAAAACCATGACGATTTTCCCGTATTCCTTCCCACACACCTAAAAATAGGTTCATCTGGGAAATCCAATAACGGTTATTTGTATCGTGGGTTTGTAGTTTATAGTAACCTAAATCATCTAGTTTATAAACTTCAAATGTTCCATTACTGGGTTCAAAAATTGCATAGTTGGGAACCTTGAGAATCTGTTCGTAGAAAAACCATTTTCCTGGTGGATAAGTTGGTTTGCTGGAATATTCTGTACCTTCGGTATCAGAGATAAATTCCATGACAATAGTAGGAATATCCCCTTGTAGTTGTGGGGTATAGCTGCGAATCACATCATCTCGTGGAACCCGAATTGATGGTACATACCCCCAATCAGGTGCTTTGATGACAATTTTTTGATTTAAAGTGGCACAAATGCCGTAATTTGTTGTGGTTAAGGCATTAGCTGGTAATTTCCCGGCAAGTTCCAGACTTTCAGTTAAGGCAGCTGCAAGGGGAGGTTGATTAATATTATCCACAGGTTCATCATCTAAAACAAAATCCTCTGGTAACTTTTCCCAGCTGATTTGATATGTGGTTGAATTGGCTAACATGGGAAAGCCTACCTGAATAATGGTGAGTCTGAATCTATATTTTACACAATCAGCGATCGCCTGTTGAGAATTCTTCCATGTCAATTAGATTTCGGTTTCTAAGTTTAGATTCAAAAATTTACGCTTCAGGTACCGAGTAAGGGATCGTATGCCATCATAACCGTGCGAACCGAATAAATTCAACATTGCGATCGCTAAATTCAACCGGAGGCATTTTTCGTGAAAAAATATCCAGGGATTGTGTAAAAAGGCTTGTTGACGATACTTTGCGGCTAGTTGAGTATTTCCTTCGTCTATAGATAACCATGCCCAACTCAAAAATATATTGCCATAGATACGGTTCCGCAAGTATAACGATTCGAGGGTAACTGATGTGAATACTTTCTCAATTACTTTATGTAACCCTTGCAGCATTTTATCGCGGCTTTTAGTGGTGTTATTGCCATGTTGACGATACTGGGTTAGAACTTCTTTAATTACTGCAACAGGATATTTTTTGGATATCCGTACCCACAATTCCAAATCTTCTGCATGGGTAAGGGTGGATTCAAACATTCCCACATCATCAAAGCAATCACGACGAATCATGACTGTACTGGTGCAAGGAATTAATTCATTTTCCAATAGTTGTAGCCAAATCTTTCCTTCAGCGTTAGATGATGAGACTCTACCTGTAGCTTTGGCAGATTCATCAACAAAAGCTGTCCATGTATAAACTAAACCGACATGCAAATGGTTGTCTAAATATTTTACCTGTTTTTCTAATTTTGTTGGTTCCCACAAGTCATCAGCATCCAGAAACGCAATATATTCCCCTTGACTGAGGGATATACCATGATTTCTGGCGATAGAAACTCCTTGATGTGACTGTACAATTAGTGTCACTCTTGTATCTGTGATTTCACTTGCCCATTTTTCAATTCCGTCTGTGCTGCCATCATTAATTATCAGTACTTCCCAATCTTTGAAAGTTTGTTCAAAAACGGTTTCTAGGGATTTCGGTAGATATTTAATTGCATTGTGAGCGGGAATAATAACTGAAACTTTTGGCATAATTGTATCGTTATATTTTTACTCATCACAATTTTAGCTGTTTTTTTCATCTTGAATTTTTTGTTGGCGAGAATTTATTGGAAAAGCCGTAACTTATTGCTAGTAGTCTGTCAATATAAAAATGACGGTTGTAGAGACGTAGCAATGCTACGTCTCTACGGGGTTGTGGATGTATAGATAACTGTCATGTTTCCTCTGTGGGTTTTCTTAGAACTAATTAAATTTTTCACTTTCCCATCCGGCAACTGCAAATACTGCCCACCAATAAAACCAAAAATCGCCGATATCCATCACATTATTGGAAAGCATATTTACAAGATTAGCTAGCAAAAACGATAGTAAAACTAGATTCAATAAATGTTGTGAACTACCAGGTAAAGAACATTGTAATCGCTTGACTAAATAAACAAATTGGGCAGCAATAAATGCTAAAAATAATCCTAAACCCACAACCCCTTGCTCAACTAAAAATCGAATGTAATCATTATGGGGAGTGAACCCACCATGTTCTGTTTGCAAGGGACTTAAGAATTGTCCTGTTCCCATGCCGTAACCTAAAATTGGGTATTGCGTCCATGATTGCAACAGGTAATACCAGTGGGCAACTCTCCAGTTAAAACTGTTGCCATCTCCAGAGGCAAGAATTATTGTGCGTGACACATCTAAATCGGGATTTAGAAGTGGTGTTTGCAGTAATTCAGCAAATCTAGCTTGTCCAGCTTCGGTGCTGGCAAATAGGGCGATAATACCGAGAAATAGAATGATTGCGGTGATTATTTTGAAGAAGTTTAGTTTAGTGGCATTTAAAATCAGAATTAATGCCCCAATGTTAAATATTGCCCCTACCGAACGGGTACTTACATAGATAATTGTGAGCAATCCCAGTAAAGATAACCATGGTAACCTGTTGTGTGAGAAGCTTTGCCGCCACCAAATTAATCCCATCATCAAGGCTAGGTATGTGGCTAAGGCATTGGGATGACCTAGGGTAGCATAAACCCGCTCGCCGGATGGTAGCTGCATCAATCCGGTAATTATTGGTACTACCAAGGAGAGAAAAAGCAGTGAAATTACTTTGTGAGGATGCAAACGATCTTTAAGCTGCATAAC
The DNA here is from genome assembly GCF_000317435.1 of Calothrix sp. PCC 6303. Classification (NCBI taxonomy): domain Bacteria; kingdom Bacillati; phylum Cyanobacteriota; class Cyanophyceae; order Nostocales; family Calotrichaceae; genus Calothrix; species Calothrix sp. PCC 6303. The sequence continues at coordinate 1,657,470 of NC_019751.1, read as the reverse complement.
TAATAGATACACCATTAGGAACGTGAAGCGGCGAATCCACTCCCGTATCCCCTCTGATAGGTACGCTGCATCAAATCCGAGTCCCCCTAAAGGCATGAGTAACAGCCATAGTGATTGTAATGCTACCCAGGCGGCAAATAACCACCAAAAACTATCGACTTGGACTTTGCGTCTAGCAACTAGCCGGATGGTAATATAACTTAGGGTGAGAACATCGAATGCGATCGCATAAATTGACGCGAGTTGCAGTTCGGTAAAATTGGATAGGGAACTGCGTAAAATCAGAAGTGCGATCGCGCTATATTCAAAGTTGGTGAAAAATAGCCCAATTGCCACCACTGAAATCGCCAGTAAACCAAAGTATATCGGTTCGGCACCTATAAGGAAGCCAAATCCAGCACCAATCGCAACTATTCCTAAGCCGATTAAAATAGCTAATAGCGGTGATTTTTGAGACATAAACCTTGTCTAGGTTGAAAATTTTTGTTTTCTGACTTATCTTCTCAAAACAGTCCGCTTATCTACCCGTTTCGATTGACTAGCTTGGTTAGAATAGGGATAATATTTCTGGTTTTGGGATGTAATTTCATTCATCACCACACCCAAAACGGGAATCTGAATTCGTGATAATTCGGTGATTGTCCTTTGCAGCATCTCCTTGACTGTCACCTTAGGACGGGTGACTAATAATAAACCTTCGGTGATTCTTCCCAAAGTAATTGCATCAGCGCATATAGTAAGTGGTGGTGTGTCAATAATTACTAAATCAAAATGTTCTGATGCTTCAGTAATAATATGTCTCATGGCTGCCGACTCTAACATCTGGGAAGCACTTCCATAAAAGTCCCCACAAGTCAATACCCAAAGATTTTCAATTTCAGTTGGTTGAATTGCCTGTGTGAGGGTTTTTGTTCCGTCAAAAACTTCAGCAATTCCTGGTTGAGGATTGAGATTAAATAGTTTATGTTGTACAGGTTTGCGTAAATCGGCATCGATAATTAGAGTTCGCCGAGATAGCATAGCGGAGATAGCACCAAGGTGGGAGGTGACAATAGATTTACCTTCCCCGGAAATGGTACTACTGACAACAAATAGGTGGAGATTTTCAGCGGTGCTAAATTCTAAATTTTTGAATAGCATCCGATATGGTTCTACTAAACTAATTTCGTTGAAGAAGAAATTAGCTGGTTGTAGAATAGTGGCTTTGGCTGGTAAACGTGGTAAAACTCCCAATAGAGGTAGCTGTAAAAGTTCTTCTGTTTCATCTTGATCGTGTAGCTTGTTATCCAACATTTCTAGGAGGATAATTAAGGCGATCGCACTCACGATACCAATAGCGATCGCTAATGCTAAAACTACGGCGATTTTAGGTGAAGCGGGTATAGTTGCTGGCTTTGCTGGATCGATAATCAGAATATTGCTAACTTTTTGAGCTTCGGCAATACGCGCTTCTTCTAGCTTATCCTGGAGAAACTTTAAAGATGTGGCTGTTTCTTCCCGTTTCCGAGTTAGGGCAGTTAGGGGTCTTTGTTGTGCCGGAAGTTGATTTAATCTGCTTCTGAGTTCACTAACACTTGCATTCACTAGCGTCAGCTTATTTTCAATTGCTGCCCGTTCAATATTACTTGTAATTAAGCTAGAAACCAACTGCTGGCTGATTTGGTCATCAGCTATGTTATTATCTGGAATAGACTGATTATCGGGGGAAACCCGATTGAGTCCTTGGGAATAAAGATTCCGCAAAGCGTCCCGTTCTTCACTCAATTGAATGACAATGGGATTGGATTCTGTGAACTTTAAACGGGCTTCAATCAGCTTTGTTTCCGATTCGGCAAGTTTAGCCCGTAATTTTTTTAGTTCATCGTCTTGCCCCCCACGTACAGTTGTGTAGGCATTATTCAGGGTGCTAGTATCGGTAATTCGGCGGATAGATTCACCACGCGATCGCGCCTCTTGTAATTGGGTACCTAATGTGCGTTGTTGATCTTCCAACGCAGCCAAACTCTGCACCAAACTCTTGGTTTGTTCATCAAAGGAAATAATTCCTGTACGCTCACGATAGGCGCTTTCTTCCATCTCCGCAACCATCAAAGCTTGACGGGCTTTAGGCAACTCTTTGGTTTCCAGAAATTCCCGAATTTTAGTCGCTTCAGAACTAATTGCCTGAACATGATCACGAATCATCGCCATCGCTACAGAATTCACCAAATTTGCCGCCAATTGTGAATCCTCAGATTGATAGCTCAGATCAATAATATTTGTTGCTGGTACCACCTTCACCCGCAAACCACGGCGTAACTGCTTTGTAGTGATGGAATTGAGTGTCTCAGGGGATGTCTTGGCAGAGGCAATTTCTAACGCTTTTTGCAAAACACGCTCTGATTTGACAACTTCAGCTTGATTAGCGAGGGGACTATTTCCTGGTGAATTGGAAACTTGAGTTAAATTCCGTCCCAACTCCGAAACACTAGTACCTCGTTTCTCATCAACCATCAACCGGATGGCAGATTCGTACATTTTTGGGGCTGTTGATATATATGCATAAGCTCCACCAAGCACCGCTGCAAACATCAGCAAAGCTGGGAAGCTACGTCTTTTTAAAATTGTGAATACCGACGAAATGCTTTTTTCCATTTCCCTGTGTCCATGAATCAGTTACCAGTTACCAGTTGCCAGTTATCAGCTAGGGGGAAGCGAAGGGTACCTAAAATCAGGTGAAGTCCCTCTGACTTGTAAGTGAGTGGTGAGTAGCGAGTAGGGGAAAACCGCTTACAGACTACGACGGTGAAAATTTTGTTTCATCGTCACTACCTAGCAAAACCGAAGCAGCATCATCACACAACTACACCTTTTTTTTCAGTCTGTGGGGAAGCTAACAAACCCTCATACAGTTCTAATGTTTTCAAAGTAATAGAGTCCCAACTGTAAGTAAATTGGATATGTTTTTCGGCTTTATTCGCCATTTCTGCCAAAATTCGAGGATTCTCAATTGCCCATTCCAAATTTTGCCTACAGGATTCTAAATTACCTGCGGTAAACAACACCCCCCTATCATCACCAACTAATTGATGGTGGGGAGGAATATCACTAGCTAATACGGGTATTCCTTCCCGCATTGCCTCTAACATGGCTAAAGGAAGTCCTTCTAAATCTGAAGGTAAAGCAAATAAACCAGCACCCCGCATGATTTCTGCTAGTCTTTCGTCTTGTAATTCTCCAGCGAAAACGATATTCGGGTTTTTGGCGATTTTTTCCAACAGACGTGAGGTGAATGATTTGGTATCACTGACACCTCCTGCTAATACCAATTTCCAACCAGTAGATTCCAGTTGAGAAAATGCATCTACCAGTAAATCTGGACGTTTTTCGGGAACCATCCGTCCCAGGAAGAGTACATATTTTCCTGATTGCAAGCCTAATAATTTACCGTAGCCAAAATTGGGGTCAGAATTACTATAACTAGCTGGGGCATTGGGAATATAAACGGTTTCACGTCCATAGGTTTGGGCAAAGTAGTCTTGTAGTGCATCTGAAACCACAATGATTTTGTCGGCAAAACGCACGGCTGTTCTTTCTCCTAAATGAATCAATTCACTGGAAAGACTGCCCCATTTTGCCCTTTGCCAGTCTAACCCCTGGCAGGTGACAACCACCTTAGCGGAGGCAGCCAAATTTGGTATACAGGTGAATAGTGAAGGACCAAGGGCATGAAAGTGGATAATGTCATATTTCCCTCGTTCATTCTGAATGATACTCAATACCGTCGCCAAAGCAGAAGTGATGAACGCATCTACACCCCGCATAGCTAAACCCGGCAAAGGAATAACTTTTACACCCTGGTAATTATAACTATCACCCAAGTGATTCTTTGTGTAGGAAGCACGGGCAAATAAGTCAACACTATGTCCTTGAGAAACCATTCGTGGGTAAACTTCGGCGCAGTAATGCTCAATGCCTCCTTGTTTAGGAGGTAAACCTTTTGCACCAATAACAGCTATTTTCATAAAAATCTTTTCAAAAATTATGCACCCGTGCGGGAGACAGTGAGTATGAGTATGCAGCCAGAAAATATCGCCAAAGTATGTAATTTTTAGAGCCTTTAACTGTTATCTGCCGTTGAAGAAAATTATGTATAAATAATGTCTTTTCCCTCTGCCATTTTGTAGTTAACAATGTTGATTTTAATCGGTTAAATAGACCCTGCCGTGGAAATAGACGACTTCCTTTTAGTTGGCGAAAATGCACCAAGGCTGATGCTAAATTACACTTGAAGCAAGCAGATGTACATTTAACTGTTGCGGGAATTAAATTCCTGGCACGATCATCTTTTAGTTTGAATAATGCTAAAAGCTTGATCAGCTTATCTGCATACTCTGCTTTCTGCCAATACCTTACGAAGGTGCCAAACAGAATCTTAATTCCTCCAATAGTGGTATTCCAAGCATTTAATTGGGAATAAATTGTCAGAACAGGTTTACGCATCACGCCAACCTTAGATAACTCTTATCAAAAAAGAGAAGTGAAGGGTTTCACCTTCACAAACAACATACTTAATTTGGGAATATTTTGATAACTTCATCGTGGTTTTATAATCCTAATGGCTTCAAGCTTTAAATTCTAGTTAGCCTAAAAAATCTTTATAAAAACTTGATACTTTATAGTATGACATCACCTTGACATTTTGAATTATTTTGTTAAGCAGTATTTAGATATAGTTCAATTTTGATGTGTTAGTTATAACTAAAATTATGGGAATTTCAGTGATACCCCTAATACAATTTAGGGGGAAAATTCAACTCGATTGAGAAAGCACAGCGTCTCCCATAGAAGCTACGGTGTACACACAAGTCAAAAAAATATCTAATTTCTGGCTTCAAAGCCCTCAGGAATCGAGCCTGGGGCTAAACGGACAAAGCCTGCCACTCAAAGAGAAGCAGCTATGTCGTAAGACGACACGCTACGCATCTACCGCAGGCTAAATTTTTTTCTCTACAATTTTCCCCACCTACTTTTAGCAGTGGACATCTTGGTTAGGACAGATTATTTGTCTAAAAGGGAAAAGAGAACAGATAAATCTCCTAATCAGTGTTTTGAACCAACAGATGTGATAGTAAAGTTTTTTAATCCTAAATCAACCCCCATAGCTTCTCTAGTTGCAACTACTGGGTTATCATTTTGGTTGAAAAGAATAGAGACATAATATCTGCCGTCAGCATTTCTCGATATTGTTACAGTGGTCAATTTAGAGGCAACCATTAGAAAAAATACAGGAAAAGGATGTAAAATAAGCTTTATTCCTTAGCCTCCTTCATCTACTAGGCTTGCACTGGTGAGGTCGCTCATCTTTGAGCGTAGCCACAAAGCCTATAGCGTCACACACCAAAGCGTAAGTCCTGTTAATAAATATTATTGTATGTTTATGATGTTATATTCCCTAAAAACTATCCGCCCTTAATCAGGTTAGTTAACCTCATTAAGGGCGGTGTAGCGGGTCTTCAGATTGCAACCAGACTGCCGGAAGGAACTCCGAACTAGTCTAAATCACTTGAACTAACTTTGTCAGCCAAGAAAATGGGACTAACTGTTAGAGAACAGCCCCGGCACACAGCCGGCTAACTGCAACCTGACGACCCATGGTTATACTACTTTCTATCATGGGCATCACCTCCTTGTTGCCTAAACGGTCTTTATCTCAAGGACAGAAACTGATGTTTCTGCATGTTTGTTCACTAAAATCTAATATAACATATTTTTTTGGGAGTGCGTCTAGTTCTAAACTAAAAAGATTACGCGATCGCACTTTCATTCCGATGATATTCCAGAAACTAGAAGGTGAAGTACCCCATCTTGCCGTCGGCTGAAAATAAAACCCTTATTGTTTCCGGAATCCTATGATTTTGCAGGGTTTTTGTGATGCTTCGTTTTGGCGAAGGTATTGTCATTATGGACGAAGTTTAGAAATTAAGTTGCGATCGCATTCCACCTCAAATGCAACTAAATAAAAACCCCACCTTGCGGCAGGGTACAAAATATGGAATTATCTCAAAAAGTAGAACTGCCTTAGAGTGCGTTACCGCGTGGTAGAACTTCTTCAGGGAATACAAATTTTTCGTGAGGCTGATCTTGAGGAGCCATCCAAGCGCGGATACCCTCGTTTAACAAAATGTTCTTGGTATAGAAAGTTTCAAATTCTGGGTCTTCTGCTGCACGCAATTCTTGCGATACGAAGTCATAAGCCCGCAGGTTTAATGCTAAACCAACAATACCAACTGCACTCATCCACAACCCGGTTACGGGTACGAAGAGCATAAAGAAGTGTAACCAACGTTTGTTGGAGAAAGCGATACCGAAGATCTGTGACCAGAAACGGTTTGCTGTCACCATCGAGTAGGTTTCTTCTGCTTGTGTGGGGTTGAAAGCGCGGAAGGTGTTGGATGCTTCACCGTCTTCAAACAGGGTGTTTTCTACTGTTGCACCGTGGATGGCACATAACAATGCTCCACCCAATACTCCTGCTACTCCCATCATGTGGAACGGGTTGAGTGTCCAGTTGTGGAACCCTTGCAAGAATAATAAGAAACGGAAAATTGCTGCTACTCCAAAGCTAGGTGCAAAGAACCAGCTTGATTGTCCCAAGGGGTACATCAAGAAGACGCTGACGAATACTGCTATCGGTGCTGAAAATGCGATCGCGTTGTAAGGACGAATCCCAACTAATCGTGCAATTTCAAATTGACGCAACATAAAGCCGATTAATCCAAAGGCTCCATGTAGGGCGACAAATGCCCATAGTCCTCCTAGTTGGAACCAACGGGTCAAGTCTCCTTGAGCTTCTGGTCCCCACAGCAACAACAAGGAATGTCCCATGCTGTCTGCTGGTGTTGATACTGCTACTGTTAGGAAGTTGCATCCTTCAAGGTATGAAGATGCTAATCCATGGGTGTACCAGGAACTAACGAAGGTTGTACCGGTCATCCATCCACCTAATGCCATGAAAGCACAGGGGAATAAGAGGATTCCTGACCAGCCTACAAACACGAAGCGATCGCGTTTTAACCAGTCGTCCAGTACGTCAAACCACCCTCTACTGGGGGCGCGTCCTACTGCGATGGTCATCTGTTTTCTCCAATGGTTTTATAATTTCGGGGTTTGTTCCTACCTAGGAAAGACAGTTAAGTCCTCTGACTAGGCAGGGACGCACTAGGTTGTCAACCTAGTTTACATTTTTTTACTGTCTCTAATTATTCTAGGAGTAAATTCCTATTTTTTCCAGTCTATTTTTAATTAATTTTAACTTTTGTTAACATTTTGGCAAATCAGGGTTAAAAATGCTTGCAGTGAAATCCCAGTCAAAAAGTGAAAAATCGAAGTCAACAGGTTGTCACTGAGGCATTCTCAGTAATTTCAGTCAACTTGCGAAAACACTAATGGTTAATTAGTCCCCAACAACCTAGACGGGCGTTAGAATAAAGGCTGAAAATCAGATTTTTATGAGAGCTAAATGTTCAACATCGATTTAACGGTTAAAAACACTCCTTTTCCCTTATCGGTACAACGTAAGTCTGCTGAAGATGCCGACGCAGTGTATCAGTTAGTTTTAACGGCGATGCGTTCAGGCACTCCTGATATCATCGAGTTGAAATGCGAGGGAAAAACCGAGAAAAAAATAGCCGTTCGAGCCAGTGAAGTTTCTGGAGTACAGGTAATTCAGAAAGAAGGTACGGCAGCAGGTGGGGGTAGACCTCCTGGTTTCTTTGCTCTCAGTGCTGAATAGATATCAGGCTATATAGATAAATGATACAACTCGGCATCGAAGTCAGCGAATTAAATTTTAGTTGGGCTTCGGGTGTGAGCGCGATCAAATCTTGCTCGCTGGAAGTACCCAAAGGCGAATTTTGGATGCTTTTGGGTACTAACGGCAGTGGGAAATCAACTTTACTTCGCTTGTTGGCAGGTTTATTAAACCCCCAATCTGGTAAAATTCGCGTTTCGGAACCCGTAGGCTTTGTTTTTCAGAACCCAGATCATCAATTAGTGATGCCGACAGTGGGGGCAGATGTTGCATTTGGTTTAGTATCAGAAAAGTTGTCTCATGCAGTAGTGCGATCGCGTGTTGAAGAAGCACTAACAGCAGTCAACTTACTCTCCTTAATCCGTCGTCCCATTTATGCCCTCAGTGGTGGACAAAAACAGCGAGTAGCTATTGCCGGCGCTTTAGCCCGCAACTGTGATGTCCTATTATTAGATGAACCCACAGCTTTACTAGACCCTGATAGCCAAATTGAACTGGTAGCAGGAGTTCAAAAGTTAGTTAAAAATCGAGGTATCACAGCACTTTGGGTAACCCATCGTCTCGATGAGTTAAACTATTGTGATGGCGCATTTCTACTAGAAAAGGGTTCCCTCATAGACCAAGGCGAAGCACAGCGCCTCAAACAAAGATTAATGGAGCTGCATCAAGAAACAGAGATTCCACAATAATCTCTCGGAGAGACCTGCTGTCAAGGGGAACAGCGAAGTTATTTAAACGAAGCAGAAGATATTACCGCCATTGGGAATACTTTTGTATGTTAAGGATTAGCAATTAAATAATATACATATCTTGTGGAATGGGCAGCGTTCGTTAATCTAATTTGTACAAGCAGGATGCCTGTTCCACAAAATAAAAACTTGCATTTTATTTAATATGCATTCCTAAGCGACTAATTTATATACATAAACCTATATATAAAGCACGCAGGATGCCCCGTTCGCGTAGCGTGTCCGCAGGACTTAGTTTGCCGGAAAGAATTTCTCTCCGGCAAATTCTTTTCATACCACAAAAGTTACGATTTTTAAACTGATAGGATTTAGCTGTGCAGCAGCTTACCAGTCTTTTTTTTATAATTTTAAGATTATTCCATTATTTTACCTACCCTTACTTAGCAAAATCGATATGCTAGATCAGTAAAAGCACTTATACCAAAAAATATAATCCCAGCGTTAACTTTTTACAAATTTTTGGGAACAATATCTTCAGAGTTTATTAACAACTAATTTTGAACATCATTAGTAATACTGCACGCTGTTTCAGACCATCGAAAATTTCTCGCACCGTCAAATAAATTCACCTTTATTTTTCGCAATTCTACAAAACAATAATCAGAGAAATTTTAACTGATTGAATGACTTTATAACCTATTGTCGTGGAAAGAAACGTGACACCTATTTTTGCTATCTATTTAAGAGAATCAGGTACCTATTTTCAACTTATCTAAATTTAATTAGTCATCCCGTATTTATCTTGCTTAGTTGAATTATTTCTCCATAAATTGCATCAGAAATTCCCTCAGAAAACAAGGAAAAAATTGTGAACAATAATTTATCAACCAACATCAACCCAGAATTCACTAACCAATCAGTGTCGGCTTCACCTCTGAATACTGACATACCTGGTACTAACAACCAGTTAACACAATTCGCTAGCAGCAGCATAGTAGAGAACACCGCTCCTATATTGAAGGACACAAATCTGAACTTCAATCCCATTGATGAAGATGCACCAGAACCAGCTGGTTCTGGTGTAGTTGGTTCTTTAGTCTCTTCTTTAGTGAGTGTAAATGGTAATGTCACTGACAAAGATCCTGGAGCATTAACAGGTATTGCTGTTATTAGCACGAATACTACGAAAGGTAATTGGTATTTTAGTATTGATGATGGAAAAAATTGGAATGACCTAAATACTGCATCTATAGGTAACGCTAGACTGCTTGCCGCAGATTCAGCTACACGAATCTACTTCCAACCCAATCCAAATGAATTCGGTACCATCTCGGATGGAATTACTTTCCGCGCTTGGGATCAAAGTAATCAAATAGCCAATGGTGAAACCGCAGATACATTTAACAAAGCTGGTGGTTCAACATCCTTTAGTATAGAAACTGATTCAGCATCCATCAAAATTAACTCTGTGAATGATGCACCATTCAACACTATTCCTCTAAACACAGAGGAAACCCCACTCAAAGTCAATGAAGACGAAGAACTTTTTCTGAATAATGCAATCCAAGTTAATGATATTGATGCTGATCTTGGCTCTATCCAAGTTACTTTAGAAAGTACCAATGGAACTATCAGGGTCAATAATACTCCAGATAGTGGAGTGAATTTGAGTGGCAATGAGAGTGCATCTGTAACATTGACAGGTCAAATTCTGAAAGTCAACAATATCTTAAATGGTTTAATTTTTAAACCTACCCCCAACTTTAATAGCTCAAGTGGTTCTGGTGGTGATAGCTTTGCCTACATAAAAGTTACCACTAGTGACTTAGGAAATACAGGTAGTGGCGGAATTAAAAGAGCCACAGATACCATTAAAATTGATGTCAGAAGTGTAAATGATGCTCCTACATTCACTAAAGGAGGTGATCAGAGCATCAATGAAGACTCTGGTGCAGTAACTTTAGCTACAGCTTGGGCAACAAATATTTTCGCTGGTCCTTCGGATGAATTAAATCAGGAACTTGAGTTTATTGTTGATACAGTTGTTGATACCCCAGATAAAAATCTTTTTATAGTTGATCCGGCTATTTCAAAAGATGGTATCCTTACTTACACACCAGCAGATAACAAAAGTGGTACCGCTACCGTCCGTGTCAAACTCAAAGATAAGAGTGGCACCGATCTTAACGGTAAAGATGAATCATTAGAGCAAACATTCACAATTACAGTTAATCCAGTTAACGATGCACCAATCAACAAGGTACCTTTAACAAGCTTAATTATAGATGAAGACACATCTCTTACTTTCTCAGGTGAAAACGCAATTTCTGTAAGTGATGTTGATGCTGGTACTAATGATATTCAAGTTACTCTAACTACAGCAAACGGAATATTAGAAATTCCGACAAATACTAACATAGCTTTAAGAGGTAATGGTACGGGTATTGTCACCCTTACGGGAACTGTTACCAATATCAACACAACTTTAAATGGCTTGAAATTTAAGCCGACCCGTAACTTTAACGGTTCCACATCAATTATAATCTCCACGAATGATCAAGGTTCAACAGGTAGTGGTGGAGCTTTAAAAGCCGAAAATACTATCAAAATCGATGTCCTTCCTGTTAACAACGTTCCATCATTCACATCAGGTTCTAACCAAGTTGTAAAAGAAGATGCTGAAATTAAAGATGTTACCTGGGCAAGAAATATTTTTGCAGGTGCAGATAATGAATCTAGTCAGCCACTAAATTTTATTGTTAGTAACAATAAAAACTCACTGTTTGAAAAGCAGCCAGAAATTTCATCAACAGGTGTTCTTACCTATAAACTAGCAAAAGATCAAAATGGAATTGCTAAAGTTACTGTCCAACTTCAAGATAATGTAGGTTTAGCGGATAGTAAAATATCACCTTCTCAGGAGTTTACAATTGAGGTGCAGTCAGTTAATGATGCGCCAGTAAATAATCTTCCTGATATTATCAAGAATCCTTTGATTATTAATGAAGATGAATCCCTGGTATTCTCTGGCAATAAGTTGATTAGCATCAGTGATATTGATATAGATATTGATGACATTGAAGCCAATGCTCGTTTGATGAAGGTAAATTTAGATACAGCGAATGGTTCTCTTTCTGTGGTATCTGGTATTGAACAACTCAGCAAGATAGAAGGTAATGGAACTGCCAATATAATCCTGACGGGTACTCTCAAAAATATTAATGCTGCTCTCAATGGTTTGACATTTCAGCCTTTAATTAACTTTAATGGTGATACCCAAATCACAATTACAACTAACGATCAAGGTGCTGTAGGTGATAGCAACTCACTCAAAGATACCGATACTATCTTTATTAAAGTTAATCCAATTAATGATGCCCCTTTCTTCACCAAGGGGAAAGATATTGAAGTTAATGAAGATGCTGGTAGCCAAAGTATTTCTTGGGCAACCAAAATTTCCGCAGGTGCAGGTGATGAATCGAGTCAAACTCGTAAGTTTGTAATTGTAAGTAATGACCGTGAAGATTTATTTGTTGGACCAGAACCAATTAAAATTGCTCCAGATGGTACCCTATCTTATAAATTAGCAGACAATAAGAATGGTGTCGCAAATATAACCGTTAGACTTGAAGATAATGGAAGTGGTGAGGGTGTTAATGTCTCTGCTCCTCAATCTTTTAGCATTACTGTTAAGCCAGTAAATGATAAACCAATTAATACTATTCCCACTGATGTTCAAGTTGTGGAAGAGGATAGTGAATTCACTTTTGGGAATAGAGCTATTAGTATTAGTGATATTGATGCTGATACAAATCCCACAGAAATTAAGCCTGTAAAAGTGACACTTTCTGCTGCTAAAGGCATTCTCAGTTTGCTGTATGCTGATGGCAATCCCGCTGTTCAAATTGAAGGTAATGATACTGGAAAAGTGCAGTTGATTGGCAGGGTTGATCAGATTAACAATATTCTCAATGGTTTATTATTTAAACCAGTCTCAGATTTTAATGGGGACACCACAATTGAGATTGTCACTGATGATCAAAATACTTCAGATGTTGCTATAGGTGGCTCCTCAATTACCAGCAGTAGTATTGCTATTAAGGTTAATCCTGTTAATGATGCTCCTTTCTTCACCAAGGGTGAAAATATTGAAGTTAATGAAGATCCAATTGCCACACCATTATTTGAGAAGTGGGCAACAAATATTTCGGCAGGTGCTAGTAATGAATCAAGGCAAAAACTGACTTTTTCAGTTGTTTCCATGAGTGATGATGACAAAAAACTGTTTGCTGAATTACCTACGATTGATGGAAAAACAGGTAATTTAAGCTTTAAACCTGCTGCTAATGCTTTTGGGACTGCAACTTTTAAAGTGACATTAAAAGACGATGAGACAGGTTTGAATATTTCTGATGAACAGACTTTTACGATTGAAGTAAAGCCAGTTAATGATGCACCTGTCAATAATCTCCCTCCCACAATTCAGACAGTGAAAGAAGATGGTAGTTTAACTTTCTCTGATACCAATGGCATTAGCGTTAGCGATATCGAATCTGTTAATACCCAAATTCAAGTTACTCTCACAACTAGTAATGGTATTCTCACTTTGGCTGATGATATAAGCAGTGGTAGTGGGACAGGAAATATTTCTCTCAGTGGTAATCTTAGCGATGTAAATCTGGCGCTGAAAAATCTGATTTTTAAACCAACTAAAGATTTTAATGGGGAAGCGACAATTGAAGTTGTAACCACAGAAGTTGATGGTGGTGGAGATTTAAAGGACTCTGATACCATCAAAATCAACGTTACACCTGTTAATGATGCACCGATGGTGACACTTGGAGAAAAGATTGAGGTTGTTGCAGGTAGTGGTAAGCAAACTTTTAATACCTATGCCAGTTTTACCTCTGGGGCTGAAAATGAATTAAATCAAACTGCCCTTAAATATAGCATCAGCAACAACAGTCATCCCGAATTGTTTAAAGATATAAGTATTGATGCTAAGGGTAACTTGATGTTTACCCCTGTTGCTAGTGTTCTCGAATCCACAAATGTAACAGTGGGTGTTACGGTTCAAGATAATGGTGGCACTTTAGATGATGGTAAAGATATTTCTGAAGAAAAAACTTTTACGATTACCATCAACCCATTACTAGTTGAAATAGCCTCGGTTGTTACTAGTGTTCAGGAGGGAGTCGCTGGTAAAACAACTGATTATGCTTTTACCATTACTCTTTCCCAAGCTAGTACTGAGGAAATCACAGTTGATTATGCTACTGCGGATGGAGCTGCCACCATTGTTGATGCTGATTACGTTGAGACAAAAGGTACTGTTACTTTTAAACCTGGTGAAACTAGTAAAACTATCAAGGTTGCAGTTAAGGGTGACGGCAAATTTGAAGAAAACCAAACTTTCACAGTTAATCTCAGTAACGAGAAAAATGTCACACTTGGTAAAAATACTAGTGCCATTGGTACGATTGAGAATGATGATTTAAAACCTGTTGTTAGTATTGCTAATGTCAGTAAATATGAAGGTAATGACGGCAACACTAGTTTTACATTTACTGCCCAACTCTCTAACATCAGTGATGAAGAGGTTAGTTTCGATTACATAACTGCTGATGGAACAGCAAGTAGCGAAAAAGGTGATTATGTATCTACCAGTGGGAAGCTGCTATTTGCGGCTGGTGAAAGTAGTAAAACATTCACAGTTGATATTGTTGCTGATACTCAGTTTGAAGCAAATGAGACATTTAGAATTGATGTACGCAACCTAAAAAATGCAACATATTCGGAACTCCCAAATAATGGTATTGGAACCATTCTTGATGATGAATTTGGTCAAAATACTGATTTCACTGGTGACGGAAAAAATGATTTGTTGTGGCGAAATTCTCGCACAGGTGAAGTAGAAATTAGACAGATGAATGGTACAACTGTCGAAAGGAAAATTTCTTTAGGAAAAATTGATCTCAACTGGGAAATTGAACATGTTGCCGATTTCAACGGAGATGGGAATGTCGATATACTATGGCGAAATCAGAAATCTGGCGAGAATGCACTGTGGTTGATGAAGGGTGAAACGCTGGAAAAACCCGTATTGTTTGACACAAAAGCAGATGAGAATTGGTATATCCAAGGCGTTGCCGACTTCAATAGCGATCGCAAACTTGATATACTATGGCGAAATGTGAAATCTGGAGAAGTTGCCGCCTGGTTGATGGGTGGGAATGATTCTAATATCTTGAACAGTGGTGTTTATGTTTCGTCAGAACCGATTGACTTAAATTGGGAAATTAAGGGAATTACTGATAGTAACGGCGATGGTCAATTAGAAATTCTCTGGCGTAACAATAGCACAGGTGATAATGCTTTGTGGAATTTGAACGGTGCTGTCATCGCGGGTAGTATCACCTTCAAGGATAGAATCGATACAAGCTGGAAAATAGTTGGTGTTGCAGATATCAATAATGATGGTAAAACCGATTTTGTATGGCAAAACTTTGCTACAGGTGAAGGTGCTATCTGGGAAATGAGCAGCCAATTTGGTGAGTTAGAAAAGTCGTTTTTCTTACCCAAACAAAGCACTGACTCGTTAATTGAGAGGTTAATTGATTTGAATGGTGATAACAAAATCGATGTTTTATATCGCAACTACCGTACCGGAGAAAATATTCTGTTGCAGGGTTCGCAAATGACTGCCTCAAGTATGGTGACAAAGGAGGATGATACTTTCTGGAAAATTGCTTAGTGTATGAAGGCACAAAAGCTAGTAATACAGGCTTTTATCAGCATTAAGTGGTGCCATGCTGTACTAGAGAGCCAGTCCACTAATATATGTTGACAAAAAAGAAGGTATGTGGGTTAGGATAAAACGTATATTTTGGGTAAAATTATTGGGTCTGATTTTTAGGGTTCGCATAAAACAGAACACTAAAATTCCCAATTTTAACAACACGCGTATCTTGCGTTTTAGGTCAAGCACTTCTACTGGACTGGCACTCTAGTAGAATAGACATTTCTAGAAAAAAGTAGAGACCTGATGTTACGTCTCTACTTTTTTCTTTTTAATACCAATTCAAATAATGATTGCAACAGATTCAACGGTGGAGACGTAGCACTGCTAGGTCTCTACAAATATCTATCTGTCACGCTGTTTTTTCAAATTGGTATAATTTATGCAGACGGCATGGTCACAATATCGAGAAAATCAAAATCTAATGGGATTCTTGCCCCTATTGGTAATGACGCATAATATAGCGTTTCTAGGTTATGTCCAATAGCCGACCTAACCCCCAACCCCTTCCCTTCGAGGAATGGGAGTAAGATCAACATACTTTACTCATCTGAAAACCGCTTATACCACTACCTTTGAGCTGAGACTAGGAGGAATGAATTTATTTTCCCTCTGACTTTTAACTCACCACAGATAATTGCGGTTTAAAGAAAGCTGTCATAACACTTTCGGCAATTTGCGAACTAGTTAAACCCAGTTCAACTTTAGATTGATCGGGTTCTGCATGATCTACTAAAATATCGGGGATACCAATACGCTTCACAGGGACAACTACATCAGCATCTAACAATGCTTCCGCGACTGCTGTACCAAAGCCACCCATGACACAACCTTCTTCTAGTGTCACCACGCGTCCGATTTTTTTAGCAAGTGGTAAAATCAACTCAGTGTCTAATGGTTTGGCAAATCTGGCGTTAACCACTGTAGCTTGAATTCCATGCTCATTAAGAACTTCAGCCGTTTGCATGGCAGAATTCACCATTGTTCCGTATGCCACTAAAAGCACATCATCTCCATGGCGGAGAATTTCGCCTTTGCCGATTTCTAATGGTTCCCAACCTTCTTCCATTAAAGGTACACCATAACCACTACCGCGAGGGAAACGCATGGCAATAGGACCACTTGTGTAGTCAACTCCTGTTACGATCATCCGTTGTAGTTCGGCTTCGTCTTTGGGAGCCATCAATACCATGTTGGGTATACATCGCAGGTAAGCAATGTCATACATTCCTTGGTGGGTGGGACCATCTGCTCCGACGATTCCGGCACGATCTAAACAGAAAAAGACGGGGAGGTTTTGAATGCAGACATCATGGATAATTTGGTCAAATGCTCGTTGGAGAAATGTGGAATAAATTGCCACTACTGGACGCATTCCTTCACAAGCTAAACCAGCAGAGAGGGTGACGGCATGTTGTTCAGCAATTCCCACATCAATGTATTGGTTGGGTAATTTTTGCTGAAGTTTGTCCAAGCCTGTACCTGTTGCCATTGCCGCAGTGATGCCGATAATTTTGGGGTTTTGTTCGGCAAGTTTGACTAGGGTGTGGGCGAAAACTTTGGCGTAGGCTGGGGGTTTGGGTTTGGTGGAAGGAATTGCTTTCCCGGTTGTGGGGTTGAAGGGGGTTTGGGCATGATAACCAACTTGATCCTTTTCGGCTATTTCATAACCCTTACCTTTGGTGGTGGCAACATGGACTAAAACTGGTCCGGTAATTTGATGTGCCTGTTGGAAGGTGGTGATTAGTTCTTCTAAATTATGACCATCAACAGGTCCCATGTATGTAAAGCCAAGTTCTTCAAACACTGCTCCAACTTTGGGCACTGCTAACCGTTTCATCCCTTCTTTAATGCGGGCAAGTTCGGGTGATAATGATTCTCCAACAAAGGGAATATTTTTAAATTGTTCTTCTATGTTACCTGAGAAGAATTGAATCGGTGGTGAGAGACGCATTTTGTTGAGGTAGCGAGGGATTGCGCCAACGTTGGGTGAGATGGACATCTCATTGTCGTTGAGAACTACCAAAAGATTGGTTTTTGGCATGTGTCCGGCGTGGTTAATTGCCTCTAATGCCATGCCTCCAGTTAATGCGCCATCACCGATGATGGAGACAACCTTAAATTTTTCACCTTTGGCATCCCTTGCCATTGCCATCCCTAAGCCAGCGGAAATACTGGTTGATGCATGTCCAGCACCGAAGTGGTCAAATTTGTTTTCGCAGCGTTTGAGATAGCCGGCTACACCATCTTTTTGACGTAACGTGTGAAAATCTTGGTAGCGTCCGGTAATGAGTTTGTGGGGATATGCTTGGTGCCCTACATCCCAGATAACTTTATCTTGATCTAGATCGAGTGTTTGGTAGAGTCCTAATGTTAATTCAACAACACCTAAACCCGGTCCCAAGTGCCCTCCAGTCGCGGCGACGGTTTGCAGGTGCTTGTCTCGAATTTGTTGTGCGATCGCTTGTAGCTGCCGAACCGATAAACCGTGCAACTGGTTGGGGTGTGTAATTTCACTCAGATGCATACTATAAGGTTTTCCTCTCTAGTTATTCTTTCTTAATTTTCACACGCTCAGGCTGTTCGCTGTATTGGTTAGTGTTTTCATAACAAACACATGAATTGTATTCTATTTTACCTAGTACCTGGTGATAATTTCTGATATATAAATGTGCTTGATGTCTTGTATCAGGTAAGTTTATCTAATTAAGCACTAGATTATATGACGTTTTTTTATACGCATATTTATTTACTTATGAAAAAAATGAGTGTTTATAGTTACTTTAAATTCTGTTTTTCAGGTAGAAAATTTTATAAATAGTTCATAAATCAACTGTTAATGGAAGGCAGAGGATCAAGAAAACTGAATTCCCTAGATTTTCTATAATCCACCGCAGTCGCTACAACGGGGGAAACCCCCGCAACGCGCTGCTCGCTGTCTAATAGCTTAAAGTCATCTGCAAGATGACTGAATATTTTTGGTTTTTAGTCCATTTCAATGGAGTTGTGCTATGAGACTGGGATTTCCAACAAGAGACGGAGTGAGGGATTTACCGACTTATCTGTACACCGTAGGACGGCTTATATGGGGAGGAGTCCAAACTTTCTACTGATCTTCCCCACTGCCCCCTCCAAAAGTAAGATTACTTGACTTCAGGAACAATAGGTGTTTCTGGTTGTTTCTGTTGACGTTGCAAGTAGTTGTTGAGTAAAGTTGCCATTGCACCCCTTGTCATGGGTTTTTGGGGTTGTAGGTTTCCTTGGGTGTCACCCTCAATAAATCCTTCTGAAGTAGCTGTGGCTATGGCTTTACGTGCCCAGGTAGGGATGCTATTTTGATCTGGGTATATTGATAAAATTTCGCTGACTGTGGTATCAGGAAATTGGAATACACCATAGGCTTGGGAGAAAATAGCGATCGCTTCTGCTCTAGAAACCTGTTGATTGGGAAAAAATAGGTTGTTTCGATACCCTTCCATGATTCCATTTTTCAGCACTGTCTGAATATCGTTATGGGCTGGGTAAGTAGCTGGGACATCACCAATTGTCACATTTTCTCTTTTGCTCGCTTCCCGTTTATTGAGTTGGAATGCTTTCACCATAATTGTTGCTAATTCTCCCCGACTGACAAATCTTTCTGGGTAAAAACCACCATCTGGGAAATTCCTCATCAGGTTAGCTGCAATTACTGATGCGATGGCACCTGTTGTAGATGTGAGTTTTTCTGGAGTTTTTGCTGTCACTGGAATGGATAATGATCCCAGCAAGCTCAATGATATTAAGGAAGCTAAAATTTTACGCATGGTTTTTGAATATGAAAACTTATAGGTTAGGGTTTTAAGTGAAAGTTTACATGGCGAAAATAAATTTGTATTCCCCTTTTGGGGTGAATTTGTCGCTGAAAGTCAACCTAGTCTTACATTCAAGGGCTTGATCGTAGCCTTATGGTTTCTAATATGTGGAAGATTTTATCCGAAATTTGTTCCAGAATCTACACTCAGACTACGCAATGTAAACAGGGAATATTTCTCATCTCCGGGAATTGATTATGTGTCACATACAACCCTTGAATAAACCTATCAATGGTATGTCTCTATCTTTGAACCTCGATTTTATTAAATAGTTTGGGATTTAGGCACCATAAATTCGCATTTTATGCAGTAGGACTACATAGTTTAGGATGGTTTATAAAAGTCTTTTTCAATGATGAGGATTAATTAAAGCTTAAGTAAATATTTATGATTTTTGAAAATTTTAAAATAAATGCCGCCATAATTTGGATAGTAAATTTTTAGTTGAATTTTATTCTATTTATTTAGTTTTTTTATTATTTTAACTTTGTCACAATCTCTACATCAACAATGAGGAAATTTGCCTTCAGTAAATATAAAGTACTTAACAAATTCTGGGGGCTTAAGTCCCCTGCCTCTACATGCAGTCCGTTTTGTGTCGGGGCGGCACGTTTGCCGAGTCGGATGACCCCGCAAAGCTGCCTTGTAAAATCCCCGTTACAAAACGTACTTATTACTCATTACTTATTTTTTAATCATGCCATCAAATAATTTTCGAGTGAAATTATGTCAAGAAGCACGCATTTGGCGTGATGAAGGGATGATTAATGAAGGTCAATATCAACAGCTTGTCCAACGTTATCAATTTGAAACTTTAGAAATATCGCCTAAAGATAATTTCATTTGGATACTAATTGCATTAGGCAGTATCTTTCTGGGTTTGGGTATCATTTCCTTTGCCAGTGCTAACTGGGAGAAAATACCACGAGAAATCAAAGTTGGATTGTTACTAAGTAGTTTATTTACTACTAATGTAATTGGATTTAAATTATGGAGACAAACAGAAGCAAGGCAACGCAAACAACTTTTGGGAGAGGGGTTGTTAATTTTAGGTGCGTTGTTGTTGGGTATAAATTTACTAATAATAGTGCAACTTTTTCAACTTAATATCCCCAATTATGAAGTGGTTTTAGTTTGGGCTGGGGGTATTTTGATTATGGCTTATAGCTTGGGTTTAGCTTCATTGGGGGTATTTGCCCTAATTTTAACATTTATTGGCTACTGGGGAGGATTAATAGATTTACCAAATGCAACCAATGATTTGACTTGGGGACGGTTAGTTGTAGAACATTTACCTTTACTTTTGTGGTTAGGATATATACCCTTGGCTTATTTATGTCGTTCCCGGTGGGTTTTTGTGCTGGGCGCGATCGCATTCACGATATCATTGCAGTTTAATCTCCAACCTTGGGAATATCTCACTCCATCTAGCCGTTTTCCTTGGTTAGCTTCCTTTGCATTTGCACTACCGCCACTTTTATTGTGGAGTTATGATGATAGACTATTCCCCTGGCAAAATCTTCGCCGTTTTCAACCCATTGCACGTAGTTTATCCCTAGTATTTTTCTGCATTTTATTTTACATATTTTCATTTCATTACTATTGGCAAAATTCACCTTCCTTATATACACAAGTAATAGCCGACGGCACAAATTTCAATTTGACGTTATTAGTTGATATAATTTGCTTAAGTATTATTGCCATCTTTCAGTGGTTCTTATTAATACGCAGTAGTCGAAATAGAATCGGTTTGAGTAGCTTGATTATTTTCACCTGGAGTGCGATCGCGTTTTTGATCCCTTTTTGGTATCGTCTCAATTTGGGTTTAGAAGCAATCCCCATTGCCCTATTTAATTGCCTATTAGCGACATTAGCTGTAGGTTTAATTCGTCAAGCTTTAGAAACTGGCAAACGTATTACTTTTTGGGGTGGAATGCTACTACTCATTTTGCAAATTTTAAGCAGGATGTTAGAATACGAAACTAATTTACTTTTAAAATCCGGCGTTTTCACTGGGTGCGGCATTGTAGTTATTCTTGTAGGATTATGGTTTGAAAACCATCTATATGCTTTATCGCTTCGCTCCTCCAAGCCTCCCTTATGAAATCCAAGATACCCAACTTGCAATCAAATTCTTCAAAATATATTAATTTTCGCAAATCATTACATCATCAGTTAAATTCATTAACACCTATTTCTTTTCAACGGTTGTTAATACCCTTGATGTTGCAAACATTCCTAATTTTACTATTACCGCTGCCAAGCTTATATACGCAATTGACAGGCAGAACAATTATTTTACAAACAACACCAGTTGATCCCTACGATATTAGGCGGGGTTCCTGGATCGATTTGAGTTATGATATCTCCAATCCCCAAACCTTAAAAAAACTTCCAGGTTGGAAAGAGTTAGTTAAAAAATATCCTGGTAGTCACCAACAATACTATCCCGTGGCTGAAGGGACAAATTTATATGTGGTGATGCAGCAAGACAAAAATCGCTGGAAACCACTAAAAATTGCCATTCAACTACCAAAATCATTACCAGAAAATCAAATAGTTATACGTGGAAAATACCGTTATGACACAATAAATTACGGTATTGAAAAATACTACATGCCAGAGCCAGAACGAGAGAAAATGAGCCAAGAGATATTGGGAGGAATACAAGTCCGTGTTGGACAAATAAAACCAATGTTAATTGAAACCAAAATTGATCCTCAAGGTCAAGCAGTACCAGTAAGAATGCAAGTAGGCGATCGCATTTATAATTTTTAAACTTTTTTTCATTGAGACTGCCTGCTGAGAACCGTAGTAATATTTGGTTGCACATCCCTTGATTTCTCGCAGAGGTATAATGTCAATCGAAGTAGATTATCGCTTCCCATCCGGTATTGATGCCGAAAAGCAAGCCAAAATTATCGCAGTTGGACAAACTGCGGGAACTTGGGACGCAAGATTTGCCCATCGTCAAGAAAGCTTACAAGCACATTTAGCTGAAGTGGTTTCAGTCGTCAAATTAGATGGTGGAGATAGTGTTGCTACTGTGCGCTTCCCAGAAAGCAATGTTGAAAATGATATTCCCAGTCTCCTCACCATGATATTTGGTAAATATTCCATGGCTGGTGCTGCAAAGGTTGTAGATTTACGGCTACCAGAAAACTATGGTTTACGCCCAAAATTTGGGATTTCGGGGATTCGCAATCAGCTAGAAATATCCCAGCGTCCACTAATTATGGCAATCTTTAAACCAGCCTTGGGACTTTCGGCACAGGATCACGCCGAAATTCTCCAACAAGTTGCTCAAGCTGGATTAGATATCATCAAAGACGATGAAATCCTCGGTAATATTCCCACAGCACCAACCTTTGAACGTCTGGCAGCTTGTCGGGAAGTTATAGATACTGTTCAGCAGCAAACTGGACGCAAGTTACTTTATGCTGTTAACGTCACAGGTAACGCCACAAAGTTAGTTGAGAATGCCCGTAAATTAGTTAGGGCTGGTGCTAATGCCTTGTTACTCAACGTTTTTTCCTACGGCTTTTCGGTTCTGGAAGCTTTAGCAGCAGACCCTCAAGTAAATGTGCCAATTTTTACTCATCCTGCTGGAGCCGGAGCCATATCCGCCGCCCCAAATCACGGCATATCATACCCTATTACCCTAGGGACACTGATGGCACATGCCGGAGCAGATGCAGTTTTATACCCTGCCCACTATGGTAGTTTGCCATTTGATGCTAACGAAGAAATGATGATTCGTGATAGATTGCGATCGCGTAATGTGATGCCAGTACCCTCAGCAGGAATTCATCCTGGTATCGTTCCTCAAGCCTTAGCAGATTATGGTAAAGACGTAATTCTCAATGCCGGAACCGGAATCATGGATCACCCCGACGGTGCCGCAGCAGGTGTCGAAGCATTTTTTGCCGCTTTAGAAAGAGTTCAGCAAGGTGAACCCTTTGATTTAGCCAGTCTGCCAGAAGGCGCACTTCGTAACGCCATCCAAAAATGGGGTGCGACTAAATAAGCAGGTGAACACATGACTTTTATTTGCAACCACCATTAGTCGTATTTCTACTGAGTTTTGTTCCGAACTTTAACAAAACTATTATTAAGTTTTATTAAAATCAGCAACATCACGCATAAAAAAAGCCTCTACATCCTAAGTAAAAGTAGAGGCTACCCTTTCGGTATTAATGTGTTTGATGAATTGGATGAAATAAAGGTGCAGAGTTATGATATTGATCCGTGACTTAGTTCAAAAAGTGTTACAAGCTGGCTATTTGAGCCTGGAAGCAGAAGAACAACTGAGAAATCTCCTGCAAACCAAATATGATTCGGAAGATTTAAATGCTTTCATGAATTTACAACAAGCTGCCATGTCAGGCTTTGTGAAACAACAGTCACGAGAGATACGAGTGAAAAGCCAGTAAATTGTTAAATATTATATTCTCAATAAATCTGCTACAGGTGAGGCTACACAATACGGTTAGCTTAGGGAGCAAAAAGCTAAGAATAAGACTTAATCATCTATATACTATTGATGCTGAGAACCAATATCTAAAAGCTAACTGCTAATAGCTATTTTTCCTTAACCAAACCGTATTCACAGTGAAATTTTATATCTAGTTATAAACTTACACAACCCTGTTTAATATCTATTTTTCAAGGCAGTTTTGGATTTATTCAAAATTTGTAAAGCCGAATTTATAGAAGTAATTACTGACTTTGTACAGCTTAAATTTACTTGCGATATCAATAAATTTACCTCTTCAAATACAGATATAATTTTTTCTATATCCATCAAACAAAAATTATTGATCACATCTTGAATACTCGCAGCAATTACACCTATATTTAAACTTGCTGTCACCCGCACGATTGCATCACTTTGCTTCAAAGCTGCGACGAAAATATTTAAACAGTTCTCAACTTCAACCCCAGCTTTCATCAAAACTTTAGCGACGTTCATCTGTACATATATATTTTTATCTGTCAGACCAGTTTTTAATATTATAACAACGCTGGCTACTTCGTTTACAAAAACTCCTAATGCATCAGCAGCAGCACTTCTGACTCTAGCATCACTATCTCCAAACATATTGATTAATAATGGAATCGCCTGATTTTCTGGGGCAACATATGCTAAAGATAGCGTTGCTTTTGCACGAATTCCTGAATAATTATCCGATAAAGCTGTAATTAAATAGGGAATTGCCATCTCAGCATCTTTACCAATCTTCCCTAAGGCTTCAACAGCATTACCCCGTACCCAATCATCTTTATCTTCAAGAATTTCCACTAAAGGTATAATCGCAAGTTTAGCTTTTTCTCCTAAACAACCAATCGCAAAAGCCGCATTTGCCCTAACTCTTGCAGAATCATCATGTAAAGTTATAACTAATGAAGGAATAAGATCAACTTCTAAGCCAATTTTACATAGTGCTTCAATGGTAATTGCTCTAATTACCTCATCCACATCTTGAAGAGTCATAATTAAAGCCGGAATGGCAGAATTAGCTGCAATCCCAATATTTCCTAAAGCAATAATTATATGGTAACGTAGCTGAGAATCTGACAATGCAGCAATTAAAGCCGGAACTGCGTTTTTGGCATTTTTGCCCATTTGAGATAGTGTAACTATAACATCTAAGCGCAGTGTTAAATCTCCATTCTGTAAATTCTTGATTAATCCCGTAAGTTTAGGTTTAACCAGATTGTTCATCTAATTTGTGACTCCTTGGTTAACGTTTTACCTAATTCACATTATATTTAATTAAATTAAATTAGTTTTAATTTCTGAAGCAGCTAATCAAATACAGTATTTCGGCAGTGCTGCACCCCTCTCCATAGACGCGTAGCGGCTTCTCTTTGAGTACACTCTCCTTGCCAACAGGAGGGTGGAGCATTTTTGTACCTCAAAAAGTGAAAATCTGCCCTGCCGTATCTCCGAATATCGGGAACTAACTTAATCCAAAATTGCTGAGAATAAACACTATTACAAACCAATAACCGAGTTTTTATAACTTCACTTCTATCTAAATAATTTAGAACTAAGCTAAAGGCAAAGCCGCAGAAAAATATTTAATTTGTTGTGGACTTGGGGGTTTATCGCAACGCACCAGCTAGTTGCTACGTTGCGATGCATTTAGATTATTGCGTCTGACACAACACAACGTAGCCCTAAAGCAGGAGAAACATCAACACCGCTTATTGCCTCTTTTAAGTTCACTATTATGCCAGTTGTGTAAGCCATAATGAATTCACTTCAAAACTGTCATATCGGTTTTCTGACTATATAACTCTGTCTGAGAGTATATGCTAACTATACTATCCCCAACTTCAAAAAATTTTCCATGTTTTTCATTAGGAGAGAACTGTAAGTTTGGATACTTTTCAGCAAGCTGCTGGCTATTCATTGCCGTAGTTTCCATATTCTTTGGTAAAAGCCCGGTAGAACCAATATAGAAAACTAAGGGTGAAATTATTTCACGATAGATGCTTTCTATATACTGCCCTAACATCGTATTTGCCGCTGTCAAAGCGGCTACCATTTCTGATTTACTTGCGTGCTTTCCTTGACGTTTTTCTTGTAACAATTGAATTAAGTAACGATCTCCAACTCTGGTTAAAATCTCTGTGACTATTCCACAATTACTGAATCCAAGAAAGTCATCAAAAATTAGCTTCATGAATTGATCAACTTCAGTTATTTTCATTCTGGAAGAAATTGGCTTGCATTGGAAAGCAACATTTGTCAGAATTGCCATGCCAAAGTCTAATTTTTTTAAGACTTCACCTGTCTCAATATCGTAACCGCAATACATTCGATTAAGAAACTTATTTGCCGAATGAAATTTACTGAGATTAAGAATATCTTTATTCCCAATATCAATTTTATGAATTGTTCGCATCTGGATGCTTTCGCTACTTTCCTTTGTTTTTGGAAAGTTCAGATAAACTTGTTTGGAAAGATGGTGTTGAGCTAAACTATCTAATTGTTCTGCTAAAAAAACATCAGATTCTTGTTTTAAATGTGCAGAAATAATACTAACCAAAACTTTTGCTTCTGCTAACTTTTGAAATACACCATCAATAGTTTGATATGGTTGCTCCAAATCAACTATTGGAAATTTATCTAGATTAATTGTATATTCCCTACGAAAGTCAAATTCTGAGTCTGTAATTATGTCACTCTGATGTAATAGCTCAAATGTTTTTTTGCTACTGATCTTGACTTTAATTTCTCGAATATTAAATTTACCATCACTAACAACCGTATAATTATTAAAGCGATTTAACTGATTAGTTAATAGTCCAGCAACTTCCGTAATTGGTGTTGCATCTTGAGTATTTATCAGTCGCACTTGACGCTGAATTAACATATTCAAGGAAGCTGTATGACGATTTAGGGAAAATGAAGTAATTTGAACATATTCATTTTTATCGATATCTTCAGCTTTTAACCAAGGTTGAATTAAATTCCCATCAATATCTCTTGTTCCAATGACTTGGCGAATATGTTGATATTGATAATTTTCTTGTAAATTATGAAAATTAAGAATAATATGTTGACGATTTGCCGCTAAAAGGTTGAACAGTTCTACAATAGAGATGAAATTATTTGTTAGAGATTTTTTTGCAGCTTGGTTAATCATGTTTCAGACCTCGCTATATACATGTGAATGTTTGATATATTTAGCCTAAAAATGAAAAGTTTTAGACTTAGAGTGTTCCAAAAAATAAATGATCCAAAATCAGTTATTGCGTAGCTTGCTTCTCCGTTTTGCAGTACGAAGCGTAAAGCCCTTTGGGCATACAAGAAACGTTCTATAGCCCTGCGGGCACCCTACGGCAAGCGTTTCCGTAGGGTAGCGGAATGAAACAATCCCAAGAACTGGGGAGCCAATTATAGGGCAATTTGATGGGCATTGAAAGAAGCTTTTTAGATTTGTAAACAGATTTTAGAATTTCAGTTGGTTCACGGGAAAGTCGATAGATGGTGAATATTGGCATTTACTTGTACGTATGCCTGACTTTCGCTACGTGTGTTTGCTAATCCGCACTGTTTGACTTAGGGTAATAGTTCTGAGTGATTTGTATACATATAGTACATTAAAACTATAAAAATGTCAAGTTGTTCTGAATATATAGCGCTTCTGGTCTGCACGAAATAGAAATCAGGGCAATCAGGGTAAATAATCGTAGTGCAAAATGGAGAAGCAAGTATCCTCCACTACAAATTGTATTTAGGGATTTCCAGTTAAAAATTATCCCATCGTTACGGTGCAATAACTTGTTCGGAATATATGATTAATTTTGCACTACTACTGATTACCTTGATGCACTAGCACATCAATCCCTTGGAACGTCATCAGTAAAATAACTGATAAAAAGCGACTTTAAAATGTTTTTTAGTTACTTACTCGGATGAATTACCTCATAATATTGTGGTATCTTTTTATGCCATGACGTTTTATGCGGCGAGAAGGCAATGAGCAAAAACTGCATGAACGCAGATGAGTTAAATAGGTTTGTAGCATACTGTAAAAGAATCCAGCCTCAAAGCCAAGAGGACATTCGGAGATTCTTTGAAGGTGTAGTTGGTTTTCCCTATGATAAAGAATTACTTTTACAAGCTTATTTATTTTTAAATATCAAAGATTTGTTTCCTTGTTGTTCGGAATTGCTACTTTTTGAAAAGTCGCCAATTGCTGACTATACTGACTTGGGTAAATGTGATTTTGTCTATCTTTCGTCTGTGGGTAATCTTCTACTGATCGAAACTAAATTTATTGACACAGAGGCAACTGGGGCAACTGAGAGGAAGAGAAGAAATAAACATCGAAATAAAGTTTTTGAGCAGGTTATGACACTCAAGAGTCGGTTTAGTGAATATTGGGATATTAGGCTAGAACACCTAAATTGCGGCGTTTTTACTACCGATTCAGAGGTGGAATGGCGGGGAAGTAGCGTTAATGTGCTGACAAAAGCAATATCTATTGAGAATTTGGAACAATGGCGACGTAGTTATAAGTACGGAAAATAGTAAGTTAGAGCAAATTGTATTTAAAATAATAAACAAAGCCCACCTTCGTGGGCTAGAATCTCTTTAACCCACGAAGTTTGGCTCTGCTGGTGTAGCGATAGATTTTATCTTAGCGAAGCAAGATGCCCGTACCAGCAAAGTTTGATTCTTCATCTCTGTACCTGATTTACCCCTAATCTGCTGTAACTGTTCACTGATTTTAATTTTGCACTTCTAACCAACGACGATAAAGTTTCTGAATTTGTTTAAGAATTACATTTAAACCTGCTTGGCTGACATCGTTTTCATCAGATAGTTGTTGTAATTTGGTTAGAAGTTTTGCTTCTTCTACTGCTACTTCTCCGTCACTATAAATCAAACCGCTAATTGCTTGGATCAAATTTTGATAGTCTTCGTTTGTGGGATGTTCACCCAAATATTCTCGTACCCAGTTGTAACACTCATTGGGTTGTACTGATACTAATTCATATAACCATGGTTTAATTTCTGGATCTGTTGCAACCCCTTTTTCTTGGGCAATATGGCGTAGATATTGCCGTTCTTCCGGCTGAATTTTACCATCGATCCAAGCTGCTCCAATCAAGATTTTGACTAAGTTCTTTGTACTCGATGATTGCGATTTCATAACCAGACTCCTAATTGATTTATTCTACCCTCGACTAAATTTTACAACCGCAAACAGTATTCACCCTGAATTGTTGGTTTTTCTTAAGCGCACCATAAAAAAGCCGTCCATGTCTTGGTTGTGGGGTAATACTTTAATGAATCCTGATGGTGTAGCGTGGACTGCAAGAGGGGATTCTGGGTTTGGTGCTTCGATTTGGCAATTTGGATGATTTTCTAAGAATGAGGCAATTACAGCTTCGTTTTCCTGGGGATGTAGGGTACAAGTGGCATAAACAAGGATACCACCGGGTTTGACAAATTTTGATGTTTGTGAAATTAATTCTGTTTGCAATTTTGCTAGTTCCTGAACATTGGCAGAAGTCTGTCGCCACCTAGCATCTGCGTGACGGTGGAGAGTTCCTAAGCCAGAACAGGGTGCATCTAGTAGTACTTTGTCGGCAATGCCTGTAAATTGAGGCAAATCACGGCTATCACCAACGCATGTTCTGATGGATTGGATTTGTAGACGTTGGATATTTTCCTTTAATTTACCCATTCTGGAAGCAGTGCGATCGCACGCCCAAATTGTACCTTGATCTTCCATTAATTCGGCGATGTGGGTTGTTTTCCCTCCGGGGGCTGCACAAGTATCAATAATAACTTCGTTTAGCTTAGGGTCTAGGAGATATCCAACTAATTGGGCGCTACTATCCTGAACAGTCCACCATCCATCCAGGAAGCCTGGTAAATCTTGAATGCGTCCATTATGACCAAGCAAGCGTAAACCACAGGGTAAATACTGAAGTCTTTGGTATTTCACACCTGCTGCGGTGAAAGCTGCCTCAACTTTTTCAACTGTTGTACGTAATAAATTAACGCGTAAATCGATAGTTGGAGTTTGGTTCATCCATTGACACAACTTTTCTGTTTCTTCTAAACCAAACTGTTCAACCCACACCTGAATAATCCAATCGGGAAAGCTATATAAAATTCCTAATCTTTCTACCGGATTGCTACTAGTAATAATCTCATCACCCGCATCAATTAAACGCAGATATTGTCGTAAAATTCCATTTATCAAACCAGTTAAACCAGGAAAACCATGTTCTTTTGCTAAATCAACTGTTGTATTGACAGCCGCAGAATCAGGAATACGTTCTTGATAACGGAGTTGATATAAACCTAAATGTAAAATTGTGCGTAAATCTTTTGGTTGTTGCTGTGATTTTTTCTTAGCAATTTTATCAATTATGGCATCAAGGGTTCTTTGTCGGCGAACAGAACCATATACTAATTCTGTAACTAAACGACGATCAAGATTGGCTAAATTAGATTTATTTAATATTCGATCAATAGCAACATCAACAAAAGCACCTTTGTGGACATCACGTAAAGCGAAAAAAGCAACTTGACGTGGATTGAGCATATAATTTTAATTGGAAATTCTACTTGTTAATAGTCTTAAATATGAAAATTGTTTTTCGTAGGTTGGGTGCAGCAACAGCGGAACCCAACGTTAAATCAATTCGTAATTACGAATTGCTAATTAGTTTAAACATCCTCTCCGAAAATACAAATTAGAAATCCTTGATAAACCATCTGTTATCTTTTATTAGCTTTTCTAGCTTTATCCCTAATTTGCTGCTGAAATAAATAGCCAAAACCTTCCTTTTCCATTTTTCTCACAAACTCCTCTTGGGTACAAGCTAAAGCTGTTGCTGTTTCTTTTAAATTCCAATTATTTTCATCCAGTATTCTCAAATAATATACTCGACGGGATTGTGCTGCTGTTAAACGATAGGTATGTAGATATTCCAACTCTCCATTATCGCGGATTATAGCCTCCCCTATATGATTTTCTTCATCACTTAGAGATACCTGAGTGACAAATCGCTGTAACTCAAAACATCCAGCAGTATAAACTAACCGAGAGTGAATTTGCCTATCTAGTAAACCATCTAACATCATACCTTGATTAAAGGATGCCCAGTCTTTTCGCATTTGAACAACAGCGCTTCTCAAATCAGCTAGATTACTTATTTTTGATGCATCAATAGATAAATCCATCGAATAGGTTTGATCATACATCAAAGCGTATCGATATATTAAGTCGCCATAAAAATCTTCAAGTAAATTATAGTGTAAAGCACGATAATCTTGAGGATTTGGAACTACAAAAGCCGATGCTAATGCTTCCGCAACATATACCAATACTCCCACTTGTCCTTCATGAATTTCAAATACCCTTAACGCTTCTTCCAAACCAAATATTGCCCTACCGCTAACAGAATATTCTGTACGACAACCTAATCCATACGATTTTGCATAGGTTGAATACTCATCCCAAGCAATTTTTGGAGCATTAAAATACAGCGAGAGAAATCCTTCCATCGCTAAATGCAAAGGTAGAAATCTCAGGGTATTTTTACTTTCTCTTTTTGCCATGCGATGCATTAATCGCACGTTTGCATATTTATTATTAAAACTTTTCCCATCTTTTTTGGTAATATTGATGCCCATGTTTGCTACGCTACTGCCATCATCACTCCATGACATCACCATTCCGTGGGGAATATAGGAATAATAATTTGTATTTTTATCGATGGAGACAATTGATAAATCATCATTGTATTTACGATTTTGTAAATGTAAATCACCACGAGTTTTATGACGTACTAGAGGAACAATCCGAATAGAACCGCAGACTTGGGATGGAGCAATTTGTAATCCTTTTAATAAAATATTTTTTATTAACATATTGGCGTATTCATAAAGGTAGGGTGTATGACACTTTGAGAATCATGCAGGTAAATTAGGGTTTGTAGTGTCACGCACCAACTATCTGAATTTAGCCCATAATTCTCAACTAAAACCCATGTTTTAAAAAGCTGCTTACTCTTTCAGCTAAATAGGATTCTAACTCTGATAAATTTAACGAACCTTCGGCAAATTTGGCAAACCCCAATACAGTCGGTAAATCTTCCGCATCCCGCAAACCGACGGTGGGAATATGGGAACTGAGGGAACGTAGGGTGTAGTCTTCAGCGTTAAATACTGGATTGCAGTGGATTATCGAAGTTTTACGAAGTCGATCAAGTTTGGTACAATAAATCCGCAGTACTTCTGTTGCTCCCTTGGGTGGGTCGTTTTCGCATCCATCTGATACTATAATTACAGTCTCAGCACCGCAACCAAGTGCTGCTAGTAATGGTGTAGCCAAGTCAGTTTGTCCACGAGGTTCAACTAATAAAGAATTTTTTGGTTGTAACGTCCAGAATGCTCGATAATCAGTGGCAGCAGCTTTCAGTAAATAATGTGTTGCTAAAGCAATACCAAGGGGACGACGGCGTTTTTCGAGGGAACCAGAAGAAGAATAACTATTATCTAATACTGCTGCAACTCTTCCCAATTTTAATTTTAAAGGTGATTTTTTTAGCACTTTCTTAGCTAATTCTTCTAGCACCCGATGAAATTTTTCCCATGTTTGGATACGGGTTTCCATTGGTAATGACAGAATATATAATGCTAATTTAGTTAATGGTAAATGTTCCCAATCAACATTAATATTGATGTCACTACGTTCTGCTGCACCTTGATAGCGCATTTTTTCCCCGATTGTCATTTGGGATTGGATGCGAGATAAAAATATTTCACGTTTAATTTTGTGTTTGGTTGCGAATCCTTCCGCAATGGTAAAGGGCAACTTATAAATTGCATCTTGACTATAATGGGCTTTCCGAAAGTTTTCAAATAAATCGGTTGTAAAGGCTTTTTGTTGTTGGTAATCGAACAAAAATATTGGCAGTTCGTTGTTGAGTTTTAAATGGGTATGGGAAATTGCTGCTTTTACCTTTGTTCGATATTTAACCGCATCAAAATTTACATCTCGACGTGTAGCGATAAAATCCCTAACTATGGCTCTAGTTCGACGATTATTGATCCGTTTATTTTGTAGTTCTTGTAATAGTCCCCAAGCCCTTTGTGGGGGAAGCTTGTTTAATGCTTCAGCAATTAATCCTCCTTCCTCTTGGCGATATTCGGGATTAATATTCTTGCCTGTTGCTAATAGTTTTAATATTATTTGGGCTTGATTAAAATGATTGATTCCTATTGCTAAAGTGCGGGCATATAGTAATCTATAATTACCTAGAATGTAATCATGTAAGAAGCTAATTGATAGTTTTTGTCCGTTTGCTTCATCATAAAATTCTCGTTGTCCTGTGCAGGAGTAGCAAGCATTTATAAACATTACTAAATCTTCCTGTACCACTTGTTCGGTACGGGATTCGATTTTTTCCATGATTGGTTATTACATTATTGATGATTCACAATTATTTATATTTGAGGAAGAAGTTTGGGGAATGTCGGTACGACTTTGTATGACAAATACGAAGTTTGGTACGGAAGTCATGCCATAGTCCCGCAAACCTCTTTCTATATATACAGAGTAAGGAAAACATATAATGGTACGTTACGCGAAACGCTAACGCACCCTACATATCTGTAAGCGCAAGCTACGCCAACAAAAATCAAATAGTAGTCCTATCTCTGTAAATATTAATCTTACTCAATTTTAGCTACTAGGTAAACTATTTGTAACTAGTAGATCCCCAACTTTCTCAAGAAATCGGGGATTTTAAACAGTAAAACTATACCCTTGAATTCTGACTCCTATCCTAATTAATATAGTGTCACATCAACAGTATCAATTTCAAATTCACAAGCACGGGAAACTAATTCCTGGGGTAGTTTTTCAAAACTTACTAAAGGTAGATGGGAGGGATTTTTAACTAACTCCTTTGCTAGTAAATAACCAGTAATTGTCCAGGTTTGATATTTCCTAGCTTGCTTACCCATTAAACGTCCCTTTTTCCCATCATAATATTCAGGATATTCATCTTCTTGGAGACGACTTTCAGCTATATTAATAGCTTTTTCGGCTAGGTGAACTCGATTTGTTTTCATTGCCGCAGCTGCTAACATCCACATTAACACAGGCCAGCTTCCGGCATTATGATAAGACCAAGGAATATTTTTAGGATCACAACCTGTAACAATCCGATATTCTTCTCCTTGTAATGCGGGGAAGCAGATTTTCATCGGCATATCTCCCACCAAATTATCCCAACGTTCTTCAATTAAGTTCATAATTGCTTGGGATTGTTCTTCGGTTGCTAATTCTGAGATAATCGCCATCAGATTACCCAAAGAGAAGAAACGAGTATCTAACTGTGATGGTCCCACATTTCCAGCTAAATAACCACCTTTTACAGGCAACCATTTATCTAATTCATAATAGGGTAGTGAATCGGCATAAATATTAAACAGATTCACAGCCGTTTTTCCATATTCTTCACTTTTAAAGCGATAAATAGCGTTTAAGCGATGAATATCAATCCAATAATGTTGGCGAATATGAGCACATAATAGAGGTAGGCGATTATCGATTGCTTCAATAATATTGGGATTAGCTTGGCAGACTAATAATTCCTTAGCAGCACGCAAAGCTGCGTAAAATAAAGATTGAATCTCTAATGGATGACCAAATATACCCATGCGACGATCAATCATGCAAGCACCATCAGGTACTAGAAGAGTTGGGTACATATCAAAGCGGTTTGCCAAACAAAGCTCCAAAATCAGCTTAATCCCATTTTGAAACTCTGGGTGATGGGCAAAGCAAATATCTTTAGTGGAGACGACATAGGCACGCAGTAGAATGATCCACCATAGACATGAGTCTACAGGAGTTACACGCGCGATCGCATGTTCGCCGAAATCAGCTTCTAAAAACTCTTCCCCATCTATAGATATTACCTTGAAACTGGCAGGCATCAGTCCCCGCGCTGGTTTATAAGCATCAAGCTGTCTTTCTTTGGGCTGGAGTTTGAGGGTTTCTTTGAGAAAATTGCGAACTATCTCAGGTTTTCCTTTACTCAGAAAAATTAAACCGGAAGAGACAAAATCACGAACAAATACCTGGTCATAATTGAGAGCATCCACTGAAGGGTCGTAAGCTGCCAGCGTTCCTACTGGTCGCCCTTTATAATATACAATAGATTTCTCTAACGCATCCCAAGCTTGTTGTTCCATCATATTATCTATTGATTCATCTCGTGGCATTGCCAAAGTAACTCCATGATGATTTTGTTATTTTTAGTAGATACAGTAGGTGCTTTTTCGATAATTCCATCATTTTCATCATAACAACCAGATTTTGGGCGTTGCATATTTTCTTGTTTGAATTTATGATTCTGGCGTTGATTACTATGTGCGTTGAGTATAATTAGTGGTGCTATTACCTAGTTTTGATTTTGTATGAGCAAGTTTTATCCGCATCAGAGGGTATGTGTTTGCTAATGTCAACTAGTTATATGAAGATTTTCCGATAAAGGTTAACTATTGTTCAAATAATTTGCTATAGTAGTAAATGGTGAGGGCGACTAGCTCAATGGTAGAGCATCAGACTCTTAATCTGCTGGTTCTGGGTTCGAGCCCCAGGTCGCCCATTTTGTACATTTGTACTTTCGCACATTAAATGTCGCTTTTCGCACATTAGTGTCGTTATTAGCAAATTAGTGTCGCTTTCGACAGATTTGTGTACTATATTGATGATTATAGGTTTTCGCAAATTAACGTCGCTTGGTTATTGTCGATTAACTGATGTAGAGCGACACATTATTTGTCAAAGTACATAAAGCGACAAATTATTTGTCCTAAAGTCGATTACAAATAATTTGTCGTCGTTAACAAAATTAATGTCTTTTTTAACAAATTGATGTCCCCTAAATCCTCAAAGACATCGTTAACAAATTAATGTTGTCTCAAAGCTATTTATTTCCATGCAAATACTAAATGCTATTGCTGAGTAAGAAATATATCTGTGCTTAAATATTATCTCTATCACTTAAATTAAGAGTCTGATGCTCCTTTCAACCCTCTAAATAAATCTATAGTGTAGTTGCTCTTAGATTTTCAAGACTTTCAACCCATCCCTAGACGGAATGGCTGTCGAAACATGCGATCGCTAACGTATCCAAGCAAGTCTAACCGTCTTTCAACCCACCCCTAGTCGGGATGGTAGTTGAAACTAGTGTTATATGAGGACGAATATTTGCGGTTGCAGCTTTCAACCCACCCCTAGTCGGGATGGTAGTTGAAACTTCATGTTGGTTCATTTTTTGCTCCTACAAAGCTAGGCTTCTTTCAACCCACCCCTAGTCGGGATGGTAGTTGAAACGAGTTTCAAGTTTCCCTAGAAAAAATTAAAGACGACTTTCAACCCACCCCTAGTCGGGATGGTAGTTGAAACACGGCAGTGCAAAAATCTCCAATATATCCAACGTTAACTTTCAACCCACCCCTAGTCGGGATGGTAGTTGAAACAATCAGTAGGAATATCAACCCGCCCAGACTTAGGCTTTCAACCCACCCCTAGTCGGGATGGTAGTTGAAACCAATCACTTGATAACCATTAGAGTCGAATTTGATACCTTTCAACCCACCCCTAGTCGGGATGGTAGTTGAAACCCGACCGTCTGAAACCCTTACTATTGAAGCTTTTAAACTGCACATTTGTCAGGACTACCTAAAAGCATCTCCACTTGAAAATGAAAAAACTAAATCAATTGATACTCAGTTCCTTCAAATTAATACAGGGCAAGAGTTTTGAGATTTTGGCGGGAGTCCAGGGATTTTGCCCCCGCTTCGACGCGCCAAAAAAAGATTTGAGAGGGTTCCCCCGACGAAGGGGGTGATTCAGTAACCACCGCTGAGGTAATCCCCACCGTAATAAAACGGCTCCAGATTTGCATCTGTACTCTTTATTGCTGGGAGCGCACCTGTCCCTATTTGATATACTTGTATAAAAGTTTTTCACTGTCGCTAAAAACATAAAAAACTGTTTATCCAACTAAATTGCAAAAAAGGCATATCCTGTCTAGTCAAAGCAGACAGCAGCATCAAGAGCGGGCAGCTACCAGGGTCAGAAAGCAAGACGGTTTTCCAACCGTCAAACTAACCCAGATTTATCGCAGTACATTGGCTCAAAGAGTATGAACTGCGGCGCTATTTATTTCATATTAAGTTTTCAAGGTTCTGTATTTTATTTAATTTCATTAAGCAATTCGACATTGATAGGCAAACAAGGCTAAATCTCTCGCTTGCTCTTGTGGAATTCCTCTAGTGGGTTGCTTTCCAGTCTCGATTTCGATTCCTTCTTTTGTTGCTTGGCTTTGAATATTTTCAATTAATCTGCCATAGCTCCAATTATGGGCGCTTTTTCGATATTCCTTGGCATAATTTTTCTGAAGTTCGATAAAACCAGGAATTTTCTTCTCAGCTTTTGCTTGAACTTCACTTTGAATTATTTCCCGCATGTCGCCAAGTTTTGGTAAAACAATACTTCCGGCTCCAAAATTTTTAGCAACTGCTACAATTTCTTTGGCTAATAATCTATCTACATATTGTCCCAGTTCTGATTCACCAAAACTATTTGAGGCAAACTGCTTTTGAGATTTATGCCGTTGTTGAGAGAGACGCTGTTTTTGCTGCTGCTGGCGATTTAACAACTTGTAATTATCGCCTAGTAATTGTTTGGTACTGCGATACGCAAGAACTTGATTGTTCATAGCATCAAATACAGCTATAGTTGCAGTTGCTTTTAAGCCAAGACTAACACCAACTACGATATGAGATTTACCCTGGTATAAAGGTTTACTAGGACGAGGAAATGGAGTATTGATTCTAGCTAGTGTAGATTTTTTACGATTTATATGAGCTTGCTGATTAGGATTTAGTTCTCCTTCGCATTTTTCTTGAGCTTTAGCTATTTTGTTTTGAGTATCTGCAATTTTCTCTTCTATTACTTGTTGAGTTCCTTCAGCAGTTAACATGCGAGTATCAATCGAGCAAAATAGAAGTAAACGATTTATATTCCAAGGTTTTCCTTTACCTGGCTGTTCTAACCAAGATATTCGCCCAGAGCGTAAAGTAAATAAGCTACTTGAATGTTGATTTTTACCTTGACGTTTAATGTCTTGATCTTCTAGGAAGCGTTGAAAATAATGAAGATGTCGTTTGTCACAAAATATTTCAAATTTCAGTTTACCTAGACCATTAAAACTAACAAAGATTCTGCCTTTTTCGTTGATAGACCATTTAATATCTTCGTTAGTTTCGTAAACCACTGGAAAAGGGATCTGGCTAGATTTTCTTAAAAGACTGGCTTGCCAAGATTTAGCTTCGTTTTCACTTTCGGGAACGCTATTAACTGCTTTTTCTAAAACCTCTACCCATTTCTCTCCAGTCAAATCTCGTCCTTTTGGGACTCGGCTTTTGAGTTGGTCTTCTAATCTCTTAATTTGAATTTCTTTCTTACGCTTGTTTTTTTCATATTCTTCTATATCTTCTTCAACGTCATTTACCTCGCAGTTGTTTTTGAGAAGGTATACTATGGCACATTTTGTTAAATTGTCTTCGGTTTGACGATAAGTTTCAAAAAGAATATTTGATTGAATACTCAGAGATTTAACTTCTTTTTCTTGCTTATTTTTATTATTTTTTGATGTTTTCGATTTGCTATTTACTTGATTTATTTGTCTTGTCGCAAATGAATCTAAAATTTCGGTTGCTTTTGCACGAATTTTCTCTAAATTTGAATTACTTTCTTGCTCAAGCTCCGTATCACTTCTCAGCATGTCTAACCATTGCTTTTTTCCTTCAATTTTGCGTTGCAGTCGCTTATTTACAGCTAACCAAGATTTATATATATACGTGACTAAGGTTGTTGCAGAGGTATAAAAGCGACCTGGTTGACCCGCAAATAGTTCTTGATTTTTCAGAGAGTCACATAATTCTTTAATGACAGTTGCGGGGACTCTAGAATTTTTAACCCAAGACTCAAATTCAGCATGTTGTGCTAATTGCTCCAATATTTCATTAGCAAAAGGCGTATTTTTCTCTGCCATAAGTGTCCAAAGATGGCGGAGGGTTTCTTCGTCTGCAACTAACCGACATTGAATCGTGATCACACTCATAGATGCACGCAGGGATTTTGATTAGTAACCTAATTTGATTATGAGCGTAATGACGCAATAGCGCAAGAGCTTAATAGCGCAAGTTTATTTTTGTTAGTATACTATGCAAGAATTAACCCCGGACGAGCATTTGGTGCTGGGATGACTGAAGAAACACGAGAAGTTCGGGGAAGAATCCCGAAAGAGTTAAAAATTACGTTTGAAATTGCCTGCGCTCGCTTGGAAGTAACACAGACAGCAGCTTTGGAAGAGGCAATTAAGGATTGGTTGAAAAAACAGGAGTCTACATCCAGTGATAAGTCGGTTTGATAGCTCAACTGGTTGTAATAGTCTCTGGATGCAATTTACAGCCATTGTGATTGAGATAATCTCGATCGCTATTCCCATGTAATTTAATGCTTAAATCTTTGCCCATTGCTTTGCCGATTAATTCCATTAGGGCTGTTGCTCTAGCTTGAAAGAAGGTTTCAAAGTTGTCGCATTGCAAAATACTGAGTTCAATACAATGCGATCGCATAATTTCTTCCAAGTTGGCAACAGCAGTTCCATATTGTTCAAATTCCTTCAAATAAACCGAAGGTGGTTTACTACCAATTCTTTTATTGGTTTTGGCACTGAGAGGGGTGCGATTAACTAAGCAGTTGTACATTGTTGGATCAATTCCTTGTTTGCGACACCAAGCAACGGGAAAGATATGGTGTGAGTCGATTTGTTCTTCAAAATAAACAAC
Source organism: Calothrix sp. PCC 6303 (assembly GCF_000317435.1). Taxonomy (NCBI): domain Bacteria; kingdom Bacillati; phylum Cyanobacteriota; class Cyanophyceae; order Nostocales; family Calotrichaceae; genus Calothrix; species Calothrix sp. PCC 6303. The sequence goes on along the minus strand of NC_019751.1, from coordinate 1,617,917 downwards.
ATCGTTGATTTCCTCACCTGTAATCCAATCAACTGCCCCTTCACGCCGTAGTAATGCTGCAAAACCTTGATATACGGCACCAAGTCTTTTTCTGACACTAAGGAGTCGTTCGTAGGAGAAATTAGCTTGGGTAATACTAAAGGGAACTGCACCACCATTAATCCATGCAGGTACTTCGACGGCATCCCTTCCAGCTTGTCCATCGTGCCAGTGGGTGTAAATTTCACCAAACATTCCACACCACAACCAGCGTTCAAGCTTACTCCGTACTTGGAAAGATCGGGAACGTTCTCCCACAATGGTCAAAATGGCGCTCAAGGCAACTAGTTGGATGGGGTAAGCAATATCATCAGCATCAAAGATTTTTTGACCGTGCAAAAAACGAGCAGCCTCTTCAAAGCCCCGATGAACTGGGTCAGCCCATGTTTGATATTCTTCTTTAGTTAGCTTTAATACCTCAGACCGACCGCAGGATACAGCAGGTAATTTATCTAAATTCCAGCCTTGTTTAATTGCTTCTCTCCTTCGAGCATAGCCAGCAACTAATGTAACTGATTGGATAAAATCTGTGTTGCGAACTTTTCGTAGCACCTTGAAGGATTGGAAGCGGGTTTCGCGCTGTTTCCAATCATCTCGAAGGCTAAAATCGTTTACACAGTAGCTCGAACTCATCAAATCGAAGAAGTTTAAATCACATCCTGCGGTATTGGTGTCTTCAAAAACCTGACATACTGCTTCTTTGGGTAATGAGTCGCGTAGTTGAATTACGGGTATTTGATAATGCTCGAATTTTTTGAGGACTTCTAATTCTAAAGTGTCAATTAGTTGAAGTTTTTGCGGGTCGTATTGCCAATACTTAGAAAATTTACTGCGCCATTCGGAGAAGAAAAATACTTTGGATAAGGGAAATAATAAAGCTTCGTATTCATTTTCCGGTGTGGAACAGTCGATGCAATCGCCGTTTCGAGTTCGCATCACTTTTGTTTCAGGTAATGCGATTATTGTCGATTTTCGGTCAACCTCTGGTTCAAGGCTTTTTTCTATATTCAAGTAGTACCATTTTTTGACTAATTTTTGGCTTCTGGGGTCTTTGATAATTACGGGTTGTTTGGATAGCAGAACCATGAATAAAGTAGTAAGTCGTTGCTGTCCGTCGAGTACGAGTAAATTCGGTGTTTGAGCGGCTTTATTCGTTACACCATCAACTAAACGAGGTTTAAATTGTTGACGCTGGATTCCTTGTTGTAGCATCATCACTGCACCAATCGGATAAGCCAGAGATATGCTTGCTAGCAAACGTCGCACATGGGTATCATCCCACACCCAATCTCGTTGAAAATCTGGTAGTTGAATCCGCCCAATTTTGATGTCTTTCATGACATCGAATAAGGGATATTTGGTAATGTCAAAAGTCGAGATGGAATCCATTGGCGGTTCTGCCGTTACTATCATTGCGTGGGTGTTTCAAATAATCTGTAAGTCAGCCTAAAAGACTCTTGTAACGAGTACAAGGGGTTTTTCTAGTAATTGGTAGCGACTAGCGACTAAATTATTCCTGGAGAGAATCTGGTGGTAAATTGATAATTCCTTGGGCAACAAGTTGTTTAAATTGATTAATTAAATCAGCTTGGCGTAATATCCGAGTTACGTATTTTGGTCTGTAGCGAAAATCCTTACCCCAGTCTTTGACTGTTTTGGGACTTGTCCCCGTAACTTGTGCGATCGCATTAATGCAAGATTTACGATAATTGCGTCCTGGTTCGTGAACCACCCAACGACGACAATATTCCATCGGTTCTAGGGGCAACTGACAGAGGGAATCAATTCGATGTTTATTTTGTTGGGATTTGCTCCCAGTTTGCATTGTTTTTCTTCGTGATTTAGTGACAACAAGGCTGTGATAGAAATTTATAGAAATTTTGTCAATAATGACTTAATTTCCAAAATATCTACTGCCTGAACCCAACCTAAGAAATCTCTGCCTATAGTACAAGCATTTTAGTCACAAATCACGAGTAAATTATTCTTGAGGAAAGTCGGGAGGTAAGACTATTTTTTTGATTTGGTTGAGCTTATCTGCCATCCGTAAAATATGTGCTACGTAGTTGGGGCGCTTCTCAAAGTTCGTTCCCCAATTGCCAATTGTCCGTTCACTCAGCCCAGTAGCTTCCGCTAGCGCGATTACGCACGCTTTCCTATATCCCCGCTCATCGGGAGACATATCAACCCATTTTCTACAGTATTCCAAAGGCTCCAAAGGCAAGTTACCCAGCGCATCGATTCTATATTGAGGTGTCTTGCGATCGCTGTCTATTCCCTAGCTCGATTTAAGTTTCAACTTTAGTCACGATTTGCGAGCAAATATACTGATTTTTATAAGTATGGGTACAACTAGAAATTACATTTTTAATTAATCCTTTAAATAGCGATCGCCATAATGTAGGTTTTGATAGGTGCTGAATTTTGAGTAGGCTATTAAACTAACAGAGTATGGGGTAAGTATAAAATGTTATGGTATGAAGCCAGAAGAGAAAACACGGATCGAAATTGATAAATTACTTACTGCTGCTGGATGGATTGTCCAAGACCATAAGGATATTAATCTAGGGGCTGGTATAGGAATTGCAGTTCGTGAATACCCTCTCAAGTTAGGTGTTGCGGACTATTTACTCTTCATCAATCGCAATGCTGCTGGTGTTATTGAAGCTAAAGCAGAAGGCTCTACCCTGAGTGGGGTAGAAATTCAATCGGATAAATATATTTTTAATTTACCCAGTAACCTCAGATGTCACCGCAAACCTTTACCTTTTGCTTACGAAAGTACGGGTAAAGAAACTTTTTTTCGTGACTCCCGCGAATCGGATTACCGTTCCCGGAGAATATTCGCTTTCCACAAGCCGGAAACTTTGCAGGAGTGGTTGCAGGAATCTGATACGCTTCGGGAGCGGTTAAAGCAATTACCCGAAATTGACACAGAAGATTTACGAGATTGCCAAAAAGATGCGATCGCAGGTTTGTTTAATTCTTTTGCTCAAAACCGTCCCAGAGCTTTGATTCAAATGGCTACGGGGGTTGGTAAAACTTATACGGCGGTCAGTTTTATTTACTGGTTAATTAAATTAGCCAGAGCGCGGCGAGTTTTATTTCTGGTGGATAGGAAAAATCTGGGAGAGCAAACCCAGAAGGAGTTTCAGCAGTACATAACTCCCGATGATGGGCGTAAGTTTACCGAACTTTATAATGTGCAGTTATTGACTTCCAATAATTTTGACCCGGTGAGTAAAGTTTGTATCACCACGATTCAGCGTGTTTACTCAATGTTGCGGGGAGAAGCGGAGTTTGATGTTGCAGAGGAAGAAGAATCGCTGTTTGACAGAGACGAGGAAAACCAACAACCGAAGGAGGTTGTTTATAGTTCGAGGATACCGATTGAAACCTTTGATTTTATTATTACCGATGAGTGTCACCGCTCGATTTATAATGTTTGGCGGCAGACTTTAGAGTATTTTGATGCTTTTTTGGTAGGTTTAACGGCTACACCTTCGTTGCAAACCTTTGGCTTTTTCAATCAGAATTTGGTGATGGAATATCGCCACGAAGATGCAGTAGCAGATGGGGTAAATGTGGGGTATGAAGTTTACCGCATTCGCACGCAAATTACAGAACAAGGTAGCACTGTGGAAGCTGGCTATCATATTGATCGACGCAACCGGAAAACCCGTGCGGTACGCTGGCAGGAATTAGATAATGATTTAACCTATACAAGTAATCAATTAGACCGTTCGGTTGTGGCGATTGACCAAATTCGCACGGTAATTAGAACGTTTCGAGATAGGTTATTTACGGAAATTTTTCCCGGTAGAAGGGAAGTTCCCAAAACTTTGATTTTTGCTAAGGATGATTCCCACGCTGAGGATATTGTGCGAATTGTGCGGGAAGAATTCGGCAAAGGGAACGAGTTTTGTAAAAAAATTACTTATCGCACTACAGGTGAAAAAACTGAAAATTTAATTGCTAGTTTTCGTAATTCCTACAATCCCCGGATTGCGGTAACTGTTGATATGATTTCCACGGGGACGGATATTAAACCCCTCGAATGTCTACTGTTTATGCGGAACGTCAAATCGCGGACTTATTTTGAGCAAATGAAAGGAAGGGGAACCCGCACGATTAACTATACGGATTTTCAAGCGGTGACACCCGACGCGGGAGTTAAGGAACAGTTTATTATTGTTGATGCAGTGGGGGTATGCGAGGCAGATAAAACAGATTCTCGCCCTTTGGAGCGTAAACGCAGCGTTACCTTTGATAAATTATTACAAGCAATAGCTTTAGATCAACGGGATGAAGACACGTTGATGTCATTAGCGGGAAGATTAGCGCGGTTAGATCAGAAATTAACCCCAAGCGATCGCACTCAGTTAGAATCCTTTACTGGGGGTAAATCTATGCGGCAAATTACTAAAGATATACTCACTGCTTTAGATTTAGACAACCAAATCGCTAAAGCCGAGGAAACATTTAAAACCGAAAATCCCACCGAACAGCAGCAGGAAGCAGCAGCAGAGGAATTGATTAATCAAGCTTGCGAACCCTTTGATAATCCTCAATTTCGCCAGCTACTTGATGAAATTTATGAAAGTAAGAAGGACAACGACCAAATTATTGATGTAGTCAGCCAGGATAAAGTTTTACAAGCCGGGTTTGATACAACTGCCAGGGATAAGGTAATGGGGACAGTGGAGAGCTTTCAGGAGTTTGTCGCCGCGAAGAAGGATGAAATTACCGCGCTGCAAATCCTGTATAATCAGCCCTACGGACAGCGACGGTTAACCTACGAGCAGATTAAGCAGTTAGCGAATGCCCTAGAACGTCCACCCTGCAACTTGACAACAGAGAAGTTATGGCAAGCTTATGCCCAGTTGCAAGCGGATAAAGTCAGGGGTGCTGGGGTGCAAAAGCTGTTGACAGATATCATTTCTCTGGTACGCTTTGCGATGGGGGAAACGGAGACGTTAGAACCCTACGCGGTGACAGTTGAGGAGAAATTTCAGCAGTGGTTAGCAACAAAAGAGTTTACCTCACAGCAGGTGGGGTGGTTGGAAAAGATTAAGGAGCATATTGCCACCAGTATGAGGATTGAGCCAGAGGATTTACAGGAAATGCCACAGGAAGCGTTTCAGGGTTATCAGTTGTTTGGGAATGATTTAATGGATATTTTGGATGAGTTGAATGAGGCGTTAGCTGCGTAATGGGTGAGGAGTTGTATGAGTTGCCGAAGGGTTGGGCATATTCAGAACTTAGAGATGTAGCAGAAATTATTATGGGACAAAGCCCACCAGGAGATTCTTACAATCAAGATGGTATCGGTGTTCCTTTAATTAATGGTCCAGTAGAGTTTGGACCTAGACCATTTTCTAAAACCATTAGATCAAAATTTACAACTCAACCAACACGAATGTGCAAAAAAGATGATTTAATTTTGTGCGTTCGTGGTTCAACCACTGGGCGAATAAATATTGCTGGTTTTGATGCTTCTATTGGTAGAGGAGTGGCTGCTATACGCTCACTCCTATATCAGGAATATTTGAATATATTTATTCATGCAATAAGAGAGCAAATATATAATCGTGGTACTGGTTCAACATTTCCTAATGTAAGTAATGAAGCAGTAAGTAGTATTATTGTTCCCCTTCCTCCACTTCCCGAACAACATCGCATAGTTGCCAAAATAGAAGAACTATTCACCCAACTTGATACAGGGGTAGAGCTACTCAAAAAAGTAAAAGCCAAATTAAAACGCTACCGTCAGGCAGTGCTAAAAGCCGCAGTCGAAGGAAATTTAACTAAAGAATGGCGCGAAGCGAATCAAGGAGAATTAGAACCCGCCTCAGTGTTACTTGAACGCATCCTCAAGCAGCGACGGGAGAAGTGGGAAGCCGAACAACTAGCGAAGATGAAAGCGCAGGGTAAAACTCCCAAGGATGACAGTTGGAAGCTGAAATATCAAGAACCAGTTGCACCGGATACCTCTGAATTACGTGAATTACCTGATGAGTGGGTGTGGACAACTTTAGAGTTAGTTGCTAATGCTGTTGATCCTCAGCCCAGCCATCGCACTCCTCCCACTGTAGATGGTGGTGTTCCTTACATAGGCATGGGTGACATTAAAGACGGAAAAATTGATTTTGAAAATTCTAGAAAAGTATCTATTGAAGTTTTAAAAGAGCATCAAGGGACTTCCAAAGAATAAATTATTCCAAAAAAAGGAAAAGACAGGTTGATTTAAAGAATGATAATCATTTTGAGGGGGAGAAAAGGGTTTGCCGTCGGCAAGCCCTTTTCTCCCCCTCATTTATGCATAAGAGTCTATACACTTGTTATTTGAAGTTAAACAGTGTAAATAAGGGATATTTTGCCGCTAAATAAATGTTGCTATTAAAATGAAATCACGTTTGTTTTACTACAACAAATATCAATAAACCAATTACCTAAATTTGGGAAAACTTCATGATTAGAATCGGTTAGCCGCTCAATCTGTTTTTCGATTTGAGCCATAGCTTTTTTTGTAAGCTTTACCCCATTCTCATAAGTTTCGTGTACTAGCTTAACGACTGGATGTTTCCCGTTCCATTTCATAGTGCTAGCAAAATTTAAAGCCGTTTCTAGTTCATCTAAAATACTCCCATTCCAATGATTTTCTAGTACTGCCCATGTCCTTTCTATTGGATTGTATTTACTATGATAGGGAGGATAATAAGCTAAACGTATATTTACTTGATGTTTGTGAGCAAACTCTACTATACGTTTCATAAATTGGGTACGCCGCGAACTATTCTGCGGACCATTATCTTGATTCAGAAGTAGTGTTTTAACTTCAGAAAAACGATGCTTTTCACAAGACCAAAAATCTTCTAGAATATCAACGATAAAATCACTTGTAACTTTCGATTCTGTAAAGTACAAAAATAACTCGTCAAGCTCTGGAAGAAATATTCCATAAGGAGTTACAGTTGTTTTCGGATTATAATCATGGTCTGATGCTTTCACCCCATCCCGGCTTTTACCCCCTCGGTCAAATGAGCCGATCTTAACACAGGCTTTCCGTCCATGCTTAGACGTAAAACACTCTTATCTTCATCTGCATCTTTATTTACTACATCTAATTGCTCAAAGATTGCATCAGTTTGTGGGATTTTTTTTGAGGCTGAACTTTCTTTACCCTTCTGAGCTTATAACCTAAATTATTTAATTTGACTCGAATTGTTTCTGATGTATGTAACTTTTCATCACTATAACCAGACTTTTCGATTAATTGCTTTCTAACTTCGGCTGCACTGAGTCTAGTATATAGTCTTTGACTTTTAAAACTCGGATCGGTTTGACTATAGAAGTCAACTATTTTTTTGATATCTTCTAAAAGATTTGGCAGATGTTCTTCTGCTTTGTAACGTCCTTTGCCACTCATGTTATCAACACAAGTAATACCGCTTTTTAATTCTCTTGTTCCTTTGCGAATTGTGTCTCGATTCCATCCTAATTCTGATTGTGCAAGTCTTTGCCCTCCTAAACCTAAGCTTTGAACTGTCGAAGCCATAAATCTACGCTTTTCTGCACCTTTTAATTGAGATGCAGTTTCAATGAACAACTTTTTCAGAGAATCAGTTAATACTATAGTCACCAGTTGCTACACTCAAAAACTCAGTCATTATTCAAATTACTACAAAAGGGGGATGAAGGGGCTGCCGTCGGCAGCCCCTTCATCCCCCTTTAAAATGATTATCATTATTTCCAATGGAATAGTTTATTTTCTGGAAGTCCCCAAGAGCGTTATCAGCTTCAGATGGGAGACTTTATTTTTGGAAAAATTGGAACTTTAGGCAAGCCTGTTAAAATTAGCCAACCTTTTAACTACACATTATCGGCTAATGTAGTCTTAGTTCAACCTGATATTAATTTTTTAAATCCTGAGTTTGCTATTACATATATGGCAAGCCCATTAATAGAAACTCTACTTAAGAAAGAAAGTCGAGCAACTACTCAATCAGCATTTGGTATTCAAAAAGTTCGTATTATTCCCTTTCCTTTGCCACCTTCACAAGAACAATTAGCTATTGCAGAAGAAATTGAACTGATATTTTCTGTCACAGACAAACTCGAAAAAACCATAAACGTAAACCTCAAACGTGCTGAAAAACTCCGCCAAACTATTTTAAAACAAGCATTTGAAGGCAAACTCGTACCCCAAGATCCCAACGACGAACCCGCCGAAAAACTGCTAGAACGCATCAAAGCTGAGAAAGCTCAACGCGAAGCTGACAAAAAACCAAAACGTCAATCTACAATTAAATCTAAGCAACCCCGTAAATCTAAAACTACAGCTACACAACTAGAGTTGAAATTAGATGATTAAACGACTATTCCCCGTTCCCAATCATCTGGGCGAACAACTCCCAATTCTCACGGAAGACAAAAAGCAAGTCCTCCAACAGCAAACCATCACCCAAAATTCCCCAGGAACAATTCTGCGGGACTTTCAAACCATCTTAGAATTTCTCCAACCTGACGGCGTTGAAGTTAGCAGCACTTATCACCAATTCTCCCTCAAATACCTCCAGGAACTAAATTCGCGCTTGAGTTACCCCATTGAAACTAACCTCAAGCGTCCCCAACAAAAATCCTACCCCTACATTTACGGGTTATATTTCGTCCTTCGCACCTCTGGATTGTCTCAAGTTATCACCCAAGGCAAAAAAACCAAATTAGTATTAGACGAACAACTCCTCAAAATTTGGCAAGGCTTCAACCCAACAGAACAATATTTCACACTTTTAGAATCCTGGTTAATTTGGGGAGAAAGCGAAGTCTTAGGCGAACCCAGAGACCCCTTTGGACTATTATTTCGCTGCTGTCAATTTTGGCGAGAAATTCCAGATGAAGGCTTAAATATTAACAGTTACTCTGAACAAGATAAATTAGTCTATTACCCAGGCTTGCACAGTCTTAGCCTCTTTCATTTATTTGGCTTTCTCGAACTCATCCCAGGAAAACCCGAACCTGCTAAAGGCTGGCGAATCGCTGCTGTAAAACGCCGTCCTTGGGGAGATGCAATGATAGCTTTAATCTCCGAAATTTATGATGAAATTGAACCAGACAGAGAAGAGGAGGAAATTACCCTTAACTTCCGCATCGCCTTTGAAAAATTAAAACCATCACTCCAAATCTACTTTCCTGAATGGGAACAAACCTTAGTCATTGCCAAAGGAGAGTTTACCGACGCAATTTATACTTTTAAAGTCACCCTGCTGGATGCTTGGCGACGCATAGCGATTCCCAGTAACTTCAATTTTGATCAAGTCGCCGCAGCATTTGTTCAAGCATTTGATTTTGACTTTGAACACCTCTACCGATTCATTTACAAAGACCATTTAGGGCGTACCTTTGAATTTTCCCATCCCTTTGTTGATATTCCTCCAAACACCAGCGATTTTCGCTTGGGTGAATTACCACTAAAAACAGGAAATCATCTGCAATTTATCTTTGACTTATTGGATGAGTGGGAGTTTGATTTGCTGCTAGAAAAAATTGAGCCTGCTAATGCCAAAATGAAACAGCCCAAAATTCTTGAGATTCATGGTGAAGCACCAACACAGTATGGCGAAGAGGAAGAGGTTTACTGATGCGATCGCACATTCAAGACCTGTCAGAATTGGTAATGCGATCGCTATTACTGTATTAGTAAGGATGGGTAGTGCGATCGAGCAACATCGCTTGCATCTTGTCTAATATTTATTCTCCATCTTCCACCGCGCCTAATGCTTTAAGTGAGGCTTTTTCAGCTTCGGTTAAACCTCTAACGCCTGTGATGGTCATATTTTCGTATGGTCTTTTATTTATTAAAGTTTTCAAACACTCTCCTGTTTCAACATTCCAAAGTTTGATTGTGCTATCACAACTACAGCTAGCAATTATGTTGCCGTCTGAACTAAAGGCAACTGAGCGAATCCAAAGAGAATGACCTCGTAAAATTTTCAGGCATTCACCACTGTTGATATCCCAAAGTATTACAGTTTGGTCATCTCCACTGCTAGCTAGAATTTTACTATCTGGACTAAAGGCAACAGCTAGCACTGAGTCGGTATGAGCCTGCAAACTTCTTAAGAATTCACCCGTGGAAATATTCCACAACCCAACACTTGCGTTAGAGATGCCACTAGCTAAAACTTTACTATCAGGACTGAAAGCAATTGAACGTGTACCAATATTATTTCCTACCTGCAAAGTTTTTAAGCATTCACTTGTATGAATATTCCATAGCTGTAATGTTCCATCCGAAAGACCGCTCGCAAGTATTTCGCCATCTAGACTAAAAGCAACTGAGCGTATTGAGTAATTCGAGCGCAAAATCTTCCAGCATCTTCCAACTGGAACTTCCCATAATCTTACAGTTCCATCTGCGCTACCACTGGCAAGTAATTGATTATCTGGACTGAAAGCAACAGATTGTACCCAGTCGCTATGTCCTTGTAAAAGTTTCAAACATTCTCCGGTTTGAAAATCCCATAGTCTGACTGTGTTGTCTGCACTGCCACTGGCAAGTATTGTACCATCCTGATTTAAAGCAATTGACTGTACCCAGTGAGTATGACCTTGTAGAGTTCTGAGAGATTTACCGCTACTAACATCCCATATGACTATTGCCAAATCATCTCCACTAGCCAGCTTTTGACTGTCCAAACTAAAGGTAATGGAATTTACCCAATTACTATAGCCTTGTAAAATTTTAAAGCATTCACCTGTGCTAATATTCCAAAACCTCACTGTCTTGTCATAGCTACCACTAACGAGATTGTTACCTTTTGGACTGAAAGCAATTGAACGTACTATATTGAAATGACCCTCTAATATTTGAATACATTTATTTGTACTTATATCCCAAAGTTTTATTATTTGGTTACTGCTACTAGCAAGTATTTTACTATCAGGACTGAAAGTAATAGCGAATATTGGATTATTAGGTGTTTCCAAAGTAGACTTACATTGACCTGTTTGAATTTCCCATAATTTTAGAGTTGCATCATAACCTGCACTAGCAAGCAGTTGACCATCTGGACTAAAAACAACTGAAGATACAGAATTTGTATGTCCTTGTAATATTTTTAAACATTTTCCAGTTTGAGTATTCCATAACCTTACGGTATTATCTGAAGCTCCACTTGCTAGTATCTTATCATCTGTCGATAAGGCAATTGAGAGTATTGAATCAGTGTGTCCCTCCAAAATTTGTAAACATTGACCAGTAGTAATGTCCCATAATCTTATTGTGTTATCAGAACTGCCACTAGCCAGAATTTTACCTTCAGAGCAAAACACTACAGAATTTACGGAATAGTTATGTCCTTCCAAAGTTTTTAAGCATTTGCCATTCTGACTATTCCATAGTTTAATTGTTCCGTCATAACCACCACTAGCAAAAGTATAAGCATCAGAACTAAAGTTAACTGAAAGTATTCCAGACGTATGTCCTTTACAAGTTAGTATCTCTCTACTAGTAGAAACTTTCCATAAACGAACAATACCATTGCCATCACCAGTAGCTAGAAATTGACCATCTGAACTGTATGCAACTGAAAAAACTGCACCAAAGTCTTTTACAAAACCAGAATCAATTAAATTAGCTTCAGTAAAATTTACATCCCGTAAACTCGCATTACTAAAATCTGCCGCTTTAATTACTGCACGACTTAAATCTCTCCCTTCCAACACTGCCTTATCTATCTTTACTGCTAGCGTCGCTGCATTCCCGCCAATATAACCTACCTCATCTTCGTTTTTATCCCGTGTCTCTTTAATGACACTAATAAGCAACTCATTATTACCCAACATCGGTAAAAGCAAATCCATCACTGCTTTTGTGAGTGGCACTTTGCCAAAAGTCTCTCTCAACTTATCCAAAGACTCACTTTTAAATTCCCTTAAAGATGCGTTCCCCAAAGGGTTTGCCGCAGGCATCGCCTCACCACTCCCTTGCTGAGAAAAATAACCAGACCACGTATAATCAGCAGGCGCGACAGTTTTATCTACAAGCGATCGCGCTTGTGCTAATTCCGTAAAATCACTCGCCAAAGCCCCCAATTCTGCGGCAAATTTATACGCTACAAAAAACTCTAACAGAGATCTATGCGCGGGAGTATAGTCACCATCAGCATTGCGGACAAGCATCGTTTGCGCCATCATGTCATAATGCCAGTGGTCTAAATCTTTCTCTTCTTGAACACTAGAACCAAATAAGCGGCGAATGCGTTCTGGGAACAGCCGATAATTCAGACTCATTTGGTCATTAGACAGCATTTCCCAGGAAAGTTCACACAAAAAGTACAGTTTATCTGCCAAAGAAGTAAAAGTACGTTCTGCTTTGATGTCTCGTTCCATTTTGCGCCGCACTGCATACAAATAAACCCGCGACATATCCACAGGTTTACCCGCTTCAATATCTGGCAATGCTTCCAAGATTAAGTCAGTCATCACTGGACGACGGGCTAAGTCTAATAATTGCTCATTGCCCATCACTTGTTCAACTGTCGCAGCTTCAGCTTGGTATGAAAGCACCTGCCGAATTTGCTCATCGTTGAATTTCTCTAATTCCAAAACTTCAAATTGCGGTGTTTCCCCAGTTAATTTTTTAGTTGATGCTTGCAACTCTGCATTTAGTAAAGCACGTCCTTCCTTCGCCTCTGGGAAATGCTCAGTCCGACAGGTAAGGATGACCTTAGCACCGGGAACTACAACCTTTGCCAGTTCCCAGAAGTTGTTAATCATCTGTTGACGGTCAACTTTTGCTGCCATTTCGTCAAAGCCATCGAAAATTAGTAGCAATTTACCCATGCGGTTGAGTTGGTCAAAAACTTCGCTGTTAATGCGGATATTGTGTTGGGTAAAAAAGAACCCTGCCAAAACATTCTCCACATTTAACGCTTTGGCAAAGTCACGCAAGGTAATTACTAAAGGGAGACGGGGACGTTCAACACCACGTTTTTGGGCATCGCGGTAACGTTGCAGTGCTATCCAAGCATAGTGAAAGACAAACCAAGTTTTACCTGTACCAAATTCTCCCAAAATTGAAATATGCTCTTTTGCGGGGTCATCAAGCCATAAATCGATATAGCCATCAATCCAGCCGTCCTCTTCTTCATAACGACTCACCCCAATTCGCTGCTTAGTCACTGGGTGAATTTCTTCTTTTGTACAAGCAAGGGGTACATACTTAGTATCAATTTTTCGGCGTTTGATTTCTGCTTCTAACCAGTCAAGATAGGCATTAAAGTCGGCATCCAAGTCAATTAGTTCGTCAAAAGTGAAACAATCAAGACGATGATTTTCTTCCTTCTTGACTTCATCCCTGGCGGCGCGGGAAATGCGGCGGGTTGTTACTAACCATCCTTCATCAGTTTTTTGCGCCTCAACTGAGGAACGCAACGCCATGACATCACTCAGTCCAATTTCTCCAGCAACGCCACGGATAAGAATGCGGTCATAACTGCGACGTACTGGAATTTGAATTATCCATTCAAAATATTCTTCTGCCCAGATTTCATATTTTTCAAAGTCATAGCCCAAGGTTTCAAACCATCCTCGCATTTGTTGGGCAAGTGCGATCGCTCTACATTGGTTTTCGGTTACACTTCCTGGTAATGCGGGATAATTCTCTACTGCCAACCTGGCTATTTCTGTGCGAATTCCCTCCAAAGTCGGCAATCTTTCCAGTTGTTCTTGAATAGTAGCAATTCTTTTATGTAGAGAACCAATTTTCTGGTTCAGCAATACATCAGCAGGTGTGCGAGTGCGTTTTGCAACTTCAATAAATACCGTCGCAAATTCAGCTACTTCTCGCCTGACATCAAGCCCTAAACCTCTGATATCATCACCTAATGTATAGGCATCTAGAAAAACATCAACCTCAGAAAGCAAAATTGAGGGGTTATTGTGGTCTAATGCTGTGCGAAAAGCTTGTTTAATTGCTTCTTGTCGAAATAATTCCAGCAATGGTTTTGGTTTACCCACACCGTATTCTACTAAGGCGTAAGCGTAAACACCACTAAAATCAGCAGGTGGATGCTCTGGATCTAGGTTAAACTGCTGGAGTAACTTAATAACTGTCTCACTACGCAGAAGTTTTTCTTTAATCAAAGGATTGGCGATGCTAGTAATGGCGTTAAAGACCAGATCCAGATTAATCAAGCTCATGAGGACACTCCAAAAGTACAGAGCTATCTTGCTAACTAAGGGTTACTTACTATTAGAAATGATGTATCGCCAAAAAAAGTTTTATTTTATACTTTCTCAAGCATTATCGAAATAAATACACCATACACCTAATTACTGTAATATACTCAAGCATTGGGATTTTTCCCAGCAATGCATTTATTTCAGTTATACAAAGAGTGAAGCTGGCATTATGGCTATAAGTGAGCAATGGAATCATTAATTTGAGACTTTCTTCGCTGCGATCGCCATCACAAAAATATATAATTCTTCGTTACTAGTAAAACTCCCTGTAGCATCACTCAATGGCTAACGAATCCTCAACCATCGTTCAAAAACTCTGGAATTACTGCAACGTCCTCCGCGATGATGGCGTTAGCTACAGTGACTATGTAGAACAGCTTACCTATCTGCTGTTCCTGAAGATGGTCGAAGAACAAAACCAACTTCCCCCGCCTTTGGGTAAACGTTCCACCATTCCTACAGAATACAGTTGGGAGGCACTGCGATCGCAAGATGGAGATGCCTTAGAAATCCAGTACCGCCACACCTTAGAAAACCTGGGTAAAGAAAAAGGACTATTGGGGGTTATCTTCCGCAAATCGCAAAACAAAATTCAAGACCCCGCCAAACTTAAGCGTTTGGTAGAACTCATCAACTCGGAAACTTGGATTGGTTTAGATATCGATGTCAAAGGGGAAATTTACGAAGGACTGCTGCAAAAGAACGCTGAAGATGTCAAAGGCGGTGCAGGTCAGTATTTTACGCCAAGGGCATTAATTAAAGCCATTGTAGAAGTCATGGAACCCCAACCAGGACAGCGCATTTGTGATCCTGCTTGCGGTACAGGTGGTTTTTTCTTAGTTGCCAATGACACCATTATCAAAAATTATAAACTCGATAAAGCCCAAAAGCTATTCTTAAAAAATCAAACTTTCAAAGGATTTGATGTCGCTGATGGGGTAGTGCGCCTCTGTGCCATGAATCTGTATTTACACGGTATTGCAGGTGATGAAAGTCCAGTGGAAGCCAAAGATAGCTTGATGGCAGATCCAGGCGATCGCTTTGAATTAGTATTAACAAATCCACCCTTCGGTAAAAAAAGCAGTATCACAGTTTTCAATGATGATGGCAAAGCGGACAAAGAAAAGATTGTATATCGCCGGGATGACTTTTGGGCTACCACATCCAACAAACAGTTAAACTTTCTCCAACACGTCAAAACCCTACTGCAAATCAACGGTAAAGCTGCGGTTGTCGTTCCTGATAACGTCCTGTTTGAAGGTGGTGCTGGTGAAACCATCCGCAAGAAATTACTGCACGAATGCGACGTACATACCTTGCTGCGACTACCTACGGGTATTTTCTACGCTCAAGGTGTCAAAGCTAACGTGTTATTCTTCGATCGCAAACCAGCTAGCGCCGATCCTTGGACTAAGAAACTCTGGATTTACGATTTCAGAACCAATCAGCACTTTACCCTGAAAACCAATCCTATACGCTACGAAAATTTGCAAGACTTTATCCAATGCTATAGTGCGGAAAAACGCCAGGAACGCCAGGAAACAGAAAGGTTTCGAGCCTTTAGCTATGAAGAACTCATGCAACGGGATAAAGTCAGTCTGGATATTTTCTGGCTGAGGGATGAAAGTTTAGAGGACTCCGATAACCTCCCAGCACCGGATGTTCTAGCTTTAGAGATTGCTGAAGATTTAGGAGCAGCGTTGGAACTATTCCAAAGTATCACCGAGAACTTGGAAGCGAAAACTGTCATCGAAGTGTAAGTGGGTTTGGTGCTGGAGGCGATCGCTGGAATTTGTAGAGTTTGGGTTGGGAGATGCGATCGCATCTTGAGATGAAGGTAGTCAAATTGTTCAATTCACCAGACTTAGCAATTTGTGCCAATTTTCACCTAACCAACCCACAGTTTTAGTTAGGTGGGGTTTAAGTTTTTCAATCACAGACGCAAATCCCTCAGCCTTCTTAGCATAGTCAAAAGCTCGTTCTAACGCCTTACCCACTTCATTTTTATCTGGTTGTGGTTTGTTGATTTCTTCTTCGGCATCAGCAATAGCATTGTCAATTTTACGACGGTCTGAAGTTTCTAACTTTGCCAGTATCTCACGTAAGGCGTTGAGTTCTGTTTCTATGTTGACGCTGGCAGGTGCAGGTAAACTGACTTGTTGAAAATTAATGTTTGCAGTGTTGCTGTCTCCTGTTTGAATTGCGCTACCAGGAACATTACCGACAATAGAAACTGAGCGGTTTTGCCAGCCTTTATTATCATTATTGATACTATCATCCTTGTTAGATGTTACTGGATTTGCCGCCTGTACAGTCTGATAACGCCGCTGCCTAATTTTTCTCATAGGGGTTAAATACTCTGGAATTCCCTGCAAATCAATAGATGTACAACCCATGTGAAAACAATCTTCATAATTCCTGCCAGCCGCCAAAGCAGTATAAAATCCCACGCTAAACTCAATTGCGGCTTTATCCCCAATCGCCTGATTCATCCCCACCACGCAATCAATATATTGGTGAATTGCTGTGGCTTGTGATTCGCTGTAGCAGGCGTTGAGTAAAACACACTCGACTTGTAATTGGAACAAATCAAATAGCTTTGCTAGGGCTTGGGTACTTACAAGCTGCATGTGCCCAGAATTATCTTCCAAAGCTAATCCATCAGTACCAGAACCATGTCCGGAAAAGTGAACAATTGTTGGTTGATGGTGAGACAGGAAGCGGGTTAAATCATCCACTCGTACCGCAGATTCAGTGATGATTTGAAATCCGTCTCGATTGGGAGATAGTTGCAGTGTGTTTTTGATTTCCCGCACTTCTTCATCTAGGCGCAGATTTGGTGTGTTTTTGGGGTTGGCGGAGAGGATGAGGATTTTTTTCATGGTGCTATTTAATGCTGACAAGTCAGTTCGTTAATTATCGCTGTTTGAATAAAATGTTCACTCTTCTTCCTTCTCCTTCTCTTTCTTCAACTCAGGGCGCTGCTGCTCGGTATGAACCGTTAAAACCTTCGCCAGCAAATCCACCTGACATTCGTCACTGGGGCATTTTTCCGTGGCTTTCAGTGCCTGTCCCCAATTTTTCAGGTTCGCTGCGGCTTCGGCAATGGCTGTTAAGGCATTGGCTTTGTCGGAGGAATTCTGAATCTGGTTGGCAGAGGCGATCGCTTTTTCCAGCAAAGCAGCAGCAGTTTGCCCTTGGTTGAGTTTGCCATAGGCTTCGGCAATGGCTGTTAAGGCATAGGCTTTGGAGTTGGAATCCTGAATCTGGTTGGCAGAGGCGAGCACTTTTTCCAGCAAAGCAGCAGCAGTTTGCCCTTGGTTGAGTTTGCCAATGGCTTTGGCAATGGCTATTAAGGCATCGGCTGTGGAGGCGGAATTCTGAATCTGGTTGGCAGAGGTGATCGCTCTTTCCAGCAAGAGAGCGGCTGTTTGCGCTTGGTTGAGCTTGCCATAAGCTTTGGCAATGGCTATTAAGGCATTGGCTTTGTTGTTGTAGGAATCCGGAATCAGGTTGGCAGAGGCGCTCGCTTTTGCCAGCAAGGGAGCGCCTGTTTGCGCTTGGTTGAGCTTGCCATAGGCTTCGGCAATGGCTGTTAAGGCATCGGCTTTGTTGTAGGAATCCGGAATCAGGTTGACAGAGGCGATCGCTTTTGCCAGCAAGGGAGCGGCTGTTTGCACTTGGTTGAGTTTGCCAATGGCTTCAGCAATGGCTATTAAGGCATCGGCTGTGGAGGCGGAATTCTGAATCTGGTTGGCAGAGGCGATCGCTCTTTCCAGCAAGAGAGCGGCTGTTTGCGCTTGGTTGAGCTTGCCATAAGCTTTGGCAATGGCTATTAAGGCTTTGGCTTTGTCGGAGGAATCCGGAATCAGGTTGGCAGAGGTGATCGCTCTTTCCAGCAAGGGAGCGGCTGTTTGCGCTTGGTTGAGCTTGGCAATGGCTTCGGCAATAGCTATTAAGGCATAGGCTTTGCCGGAGGAATCCGGAATCAGGTTGGCAGAGGTGATCGCTTTTGCCAGCAAGGGAGCAGTTGTTTGCACTTGGTTGAGCTTGCTATAGACTTCGGCAATGGCTTTTAAGGCATAGGCTTTCTCATAGGATTGCGAAATCAGGTTGGCAGAGGCGATCGCTTTTGCCAGCAAGGGAGCGGCTTTTTCGGGTTGTTGTAGCTCTGCATAGGCTTCGGCAATCGCTGTTAAGGCATAGGCTTTGTACTGGGAATCCGGAATCTGGTTGGCAGAGGCGAGCGCTTTTTCTAGCAAGGGAGCGGCAGTTTGCGCTTGGTTGAGCTTGCCATAGGCTTCGGCAATGATTGTTAAGACATAGGCTTTGTTTTGGGAATCCGGAATCTGCTTGGCAAGTTTCAAGGCTTCAGTAAAATTTTCATCCTTAGCAAAGGCGACAACCGCTTTTAATTTATACTCAGGACTGCTTACCTTTTGACCCATATCAGTCAATTTCCAGCGAATTTGAGTCAATTTCCCCGGAGTTGTATAATTCAACCAACCCCAAATCCCCAGCGTCAGTAAAAGGATAGTACTAACTCCCCCAAAAAAATAGTAAATTCGCTGCTTACCACGTTGAAGCACTGCTAAACTAGCTTGAATAAATTCTTGCTCTCCCTTGCTCAGTTCCTCTCGGCGTTGCTTCAGCTTGGCTTCTGCTTCTTTTAACACTGCACCCCGCAACAATACCCCTTCATCCCGTTGCATTTTTTGCCATTGATCCATTGTGAACCGCAGCCTTTCTTGCCAAGCACGAAAGCTACGATCTGCATCCATCCATTGTCGCAGTTCGACCCAATTACGAATCAATGCCTCGTGGACAACTTCCACTGTTTCTTGCTCGGCAGCATTACGACTAGTAACCACTAATCGCGCATCCGCCAACTGCTTCACCAATCCCCAGCTGGCTTCGCTTAATTCTGCCTTCGTTGCCAGTCGTCGCGTATCTTGCGTGCCTTCACCCGGATGCACTAATTGGATGAAAATGCGCCGTACTTGTTCTTTTTCAGTTGCACTCAACTTACCATACTTCTGATCTGCATGACGAGCCAAAGCTCCTTGTACCTTGCCTATTTGCTGATAAGCTGCATGAGTTAACTGTTTACCCTGGCGCTGCTGCCACAATTCCGTTAACGCAAATTCCAGCAGAGGTAAATTCCCCGGTTCATCTTCCACATCATCTAAAATCCGTTCCAGCAATCCTACTTCAAATGTCACCCCCAACTTGTCAGCAGGCTTGGCAATCACTTGTGAAAGTTCTTCATGATTCATCGACCTGATCAGCTTGATATCAGTTTTCAACCCACATTCCGCACTTCAGAATGTAGCATTTTATGCTACATTAGAACTCTCTGGCACGAGTAAATAAAAATACTCGTAAAATTCAAGTAAGACAGTATTAAGAATCAGCCAAAGGTTATTAAGTATACAGAAAATTGCGTAGGCGATTAATACTGGTTTCAAGCTTTTGAGAAAAGTTAATATATATTGTTTTATCGTGCCAAATTACTTAGATAGCAAAAGTGAGACAATTAAAAAAACTCAAAAATATTTGAGAGGTAAAAATGTCACCAACTTCAATTGCAGAAATTAAAAATATAGATCATCTCGGAATAGTAGCTGGGCTAATTGATGAAATAGGAATAGTTGAAACAATTAATTCCAAATTAGGAGTAGACTCCCGTGAGAAGATTACAGCAGGAGTATTGGTAAAAGCTGTTTTAATCAATGGATTAGGATTTGTATCAAGACCTTTATATTTATTCAAGCAGTTTTTTGATGATAAAGCAATTGAATTATTATTGGGAGAAGGTGTAGAAAGTAATTATCTCAACGACGATAAAATTGGAAGAGTCATGGATGATTTATATAAATATGGATTGAATAATTTATTTATAGAAATTGTCCTATCAGTAATTAAGAAATTTAAAATAGATACAAAATACTCACATTTAGATGCAACTTCATTTCATTTACACGGGAAGTATAAAAGAGAAATGAATCAAGAAAAAGAAGAAGAAATCACTAAAGAAAGACCAATATTCATAACCAAAGGATATTCTCGTGACCATAGACCAGATTTAAAGCAATGTGTTTTAGATTTAATCACGAGTAGTGATGGAGATATACCATTATTAATGAGAGCAGGAGATGGGAACGAAGCAGATAAAGCAGTATTTGGAAAAATCTTAATAGAATTTAAAAAACAAATAGTTTTTGACAGTATTATGGTCTGTGACAGCGCATTATATAGCCAAGAGAATCTCAAATTAATTGAGAATTTAAAATGGATAAGTCGAGTGCCGATGACGATTAAGAAAGCACAAGAATTAGTTCAGTCTGTAAATACAGAGGAGATGGAAGAGATAGAGGAGATAGAAACAGAAGAAAAGGAGATAGAAACGGAAGAAAAGAAGAAAAAGACATATCAAGATTTAGACGGATACAAGTGGAAAGAAGAAATAGTTAATTATGGTGGTATTAAACAAATTTGGCTAATAGTAGAAAGTCAAAAAAGAAAAGATAGCGATTTAGAAAAGCTAGATAAAAAGCTAATAAAAGAAAAAGATAAAGTTGAAAAGTTGCTTAAAGAGTTAAAAAGAGAAGATTTTGAAACTCCAGAGCAAGCACGATATAAACTAAAAGGTATCAATAAAAAGCTAAAATTCCATGAAATTAAA
This sequence comes from Calothrix sp. PCC 6303, assembly GCF_000317435.1. Taxonomy (NCBI): domain Bacteria; kingdom Bacillati; phylum Cyanobacteriota; class Cyanophyceae; order Nostocales; family Calotrichaceae; genus Calothrix; species Calothrix sp. PCC 6303. The sequence goes on along the minus strand of NC_019751.1, from coordinate 1,596,946 downwards.
GAAGCTAATTTTATTGAAAGTAAATCAAAAAATAATAAAACTATTTATAAAATGGAAGGAGTAAGTTATGAAAAACCCGAAGAAATAGAAATACAAAGAAAGGAAGCTGGAAGGTTTATTTTAGCAACTAACCTAGTTAATGACGACGATAAATTAAAACCAGAAGAAATTATTACGACTTATAAAAATCAACAGTCTTGTGAACGAGGATTTAGATTTCTAAAAGACCCCTTGTTTTTTGCAGATAGTTTTTTTCTTGAAAACCCTGAAAGAATCGAAACTATGCTATTTTTAATGTCTTTATGTTTGCTAGTCTATAACCTTGGTCAAAGGGAACTGAGAAATAGCTTAAAAAGAATCAAAATCGGAATCAAGAATCAATTAGGAAAACTAACTTTATCTCCGACATTAAGATGGGTATTTCAATGTTTTCAAGGAATTCATTTTTTAATGTTAGATGGTCTTAATCAAATTGTTAATTTAACATCAGAACGTCATTTTATTTTGAGTTGTCTGCCCTCATCTTGTCAAAAATATTATTTACTTTCTTAACTTAAACAAGATTTGGACAGGAAATAAAAATTTATTGAAATTTCAAGGAGCAGTAATTGCTCCTCAAATTTTTAGTGCTTACGTAATCTATTTTATGGGTCAATCTTTTTGTCTTTGATTATTTATTTTTAAAAGTATATTCATTCAGCATTCTATTTCTTCATCATCCTGACTTTTTACTTTTTCCTTACTTGTAATCTTTTTGTACTTCAAATTGAAGTGCGGAATGTGGGTTTCAACACATCTCCAAAAGGAGGATATAACAGAGCATTTCCTAAGAAATCTGCTCGCATGGTTGCAACTAGCACATGGTTATATTGGGACTGATGAGGAGAGGATTGAAAACTGGCTAATAAACTATCTAGAAAACTATGGCGAACTTTATGATCCGCGCATAAAGTGTAAATTTCTTCAAATTGATCGGCAATCAGCAAAACCCGATGTGTAGGGTGATTTTGGTGAATCTGGGCAAATACATCAGCAAGAGTAATTTCACCCTCGCCAAGAGCTTGTGACAACTTACGAGCTTGGATGATTTTATCAGTATTATCGAGATTTTGCGTGTAAAGGGGAACTAGCGCCAAAGCCAGAGCATGGAAAGGCTCGGAACCAGGACGGAAGTGAGTAAATAACCAGTGACCTTCATTTTGGAGCTTTGGCACTAATCCCGCCAATACCACCGAAGATTTACCGCTTCCCGACGCACCCAATACGGGTATCAAATTGCGGTTTTGAGTCGCCGCGAAAAGTTCTTCGACAAATATCTCACGTCCAAAGAAAAACTCCGCGTCATCGGGGCCAAAGTGAAACAAACCGCGATAAGGACAGGGAAGATTTTCATCAGCAGCAACTGTAGATTCAATCGGTACTACTGTTGTATCTTCACGATAATAGTAATTAGTGATGGTAATAGTAGCAGTATTGCCAGTACCAGTCTGAATGGCACTGCTGTCAGCACTCCCTCCAACTTTGACGCTGCGGTTTTCTTCTGTCATCCCACCCTCTGTTATGGATTCTGCTCACTCCAAATCAACTCATCTGATTTAATAAGTCGCACTAGATATATAAGTAAAATCAACATAAGTATTTAAAGGATAATTCAAAACAAACATCTGTAATTACGCAAGAATCCGCAAATTTAAACAAAATCCTGCTCTAGCTCATAATTAGTCAAGCAGAATTAATTACACAATGTCATTGCGAATGCTTGTGGTGAATGTAAATATTTTGACTACTTATTTACGAATAAATATTGAAAAATAAATCGCTAGCACTATTGCGCTCGTTATAGGTGCTACCACACCAAGGATTTTATATACCGCTCCACTCGCTTAATATATATTCCCAACTATGCTCAAAATGCGATCGCATTATTTCTGTAATATTAAGCGATCGCCTCACTAGCTATTGTCAGCGAGGCATGACACCCAAGAATTGTTATGCCAAATGGGAAGTCAATCATGAGGCGATCGCAGACGAAAATGGTATTACGGGTAAGGAATTGTTTGATCAATTAGTACAATTTTAACGCCAGCATAATATGAATAAGTTGCAAAATAATTTACCCACACTATCTCAACTAATTCTTATAGTTGTCTGTAGCGAGGGTTTAGTGTGAGGACAATGGAATATGTGTTAAGCGATCGCATTCCCTAACCAGACTTCTGACGCTTCGCCATTTTCGTAAAACTCAAACAACAATGGGGACATTCCCCGTCACCCAATCCGCAGGAATAGGGAAAGGAGTTCCACAATTTTTACACTTTGTCGATAACTGAACAATCATTTAAAGGCGACAAAGCTTAATATAGGTGGCACGAATATTTCTAGCCCTCATAAAAAACCTCGAAATAGGGAATTAACGGCTGAACAAAAAGACGAAAATAAAGTATTTTCTAGTAATCGAGTTTTTGTCGAACATATAATTAGAGTCATCAAGATTTTTCGTGTAGCATCAGAGAGATTTCGTCTTCATTCAAATACATATTAAAAGGTAATTTTTACTGTTTGTGGTCTAGTTAGACTAAGAATTGGTTCCCTAATTTTGCCAGGTTCATCCTAGTTCTTAAAAATATGTGTGTGATGAATTAACTATCGAAGTTTTTCTGGGCTATACTATCATAAATTATCTCTAGCCCTCATTATTCAGTTGACTCTGGCTTTTCCGGAAAATTAGACCAGAGAAATCAAGAAGTAGCACAGAGAAGGCAACAAGTTGAAACGTTAAAAAAGAGCGTAGAATCTCTAAAAAAATCAGCGACGCGATCGCAGGGAGATAGAGAAAAAGCGCAACAAGCAGCACAGCAAGCTCAAACAAAACTTAAAGAAGCAGAAAAAAGTCTAGAAATTGCTGTTAATCAGCTAGAAGAAACCAAGCAAGAACAGCAAGTAGCATTACGAGAAAGGCAAGTAGCCCTACAAGAAAGGAAAATTGCAATTGAGCAATCTCAACAAGCAAAACAGCAAAACCAAGAAGCGAAAAAACAAGCACAAACAGCCGAAACGCAACGAGAAGAAGCAGAACAACAACGCAAAAATGCCCTGACAGCTACCCGATTAGAACAAGTGGGAATCAGAACATTGCGTCAGTTCTATGTAGGAGGGCAAATTGAGAATTTGCTGGAAATAATGCGGGCTGGAAGAGAGTTGAAAGGTTTGGTGAAAAGTAAACAGTCTTTGGCTGATTATCCGGCTTACAGTCCAGTGTTTAGTTTACAAGAGATTTTGTTAAACATTCGTGAATGGAATCAGTTAGAGGGGCATAATAAAGTTAACAGCGTCGCCTTTAGTCCCGACAGAAAAATGCTAGCTGTCGGTTCTGATGGCAGTATCAAATTATGGAATTTGACCACGGGTAAAGAAATTGCCTCCCTGACGACTGGAAATAAATCTGAGATTAACAGCGTCATGTTTAGTCCCGACGGCACAACCTTAGCTTCTGCAAGTGAGGATACAACCATTAAATTGTGGAATGTCGCCAAGGGTAAAGAAATTACATCCCTGACTGGACATGAAGAAAGTGTCCAGAGTGTTGTGTTTAGTCCCGATGGCACAACCTTAGCTTCTGGAAGTAAGGATACAACCATTAAATTGTGGAATGTCGCCAAGGGTAAAGAAATTACATCCCTGACTGGACATGAAGAAAGCGTCCAGAGTGTTGTGTTTAGTCCCGACGGCAAAACCCTAGCTTCTGCAAGTTGGGACAAAACCATTAAATTGTGGAATGTCGCCACAGGTAAAAAAATTGCCTCCCTGACTGGGCATCAAATAAATGTTGACAGCGTTGCGTTTAGTCTTGACGGCACAACCTTAGCTTCTGCTAGTTCTGATGGCAGTATCAAATTATGGAATTTAGCCACTGGTAAAGAAATTGCCTCCCTGACTGGACATGAAGAAAGCGTCCAGAGTGTTGTATTTAGTCCCGACGGCAAAACCCTAGCTTCTGCAAGTTGGGACAAAACCATCAAATTATGGAATGTCTTAACAGGTAAAGACATTCCCTCCCTAACTGGACATCAAGATTATGTCTACAGCGTTGCATTTAGTCCTGACGGCAAAATGTTAGCTTCTGGAAGTGGGGATAGTACAATCAAATTATGGAATGTCTTAACAGGGAAGGAAATTACTTCCCTAATTGGGCATCAAACAAGGGTCGAAAGTGTTGTCTTTAGTCCCGATGGCAAAACCCTAGCTTCTGCAAGTTTGGACAACAGCATCAAATTGTGGAATGTCGCCACGGGTAAAGAAACTGTCTCTCTCACTGGACATCGACAAACAGTCGAAAGCGTCGTTTTTAGTCCCGATGGCAAAACCTTAGCTTCTGCAAGTTCGGACAAAACTATCAAATTGTGGAATGTCGCCACGGGTAAAGAAACTGCTTCTCTCACTGGGCATCAAGAAACAGTCGGAAGCGTTGTCTTTAGTCCTGATGGCAAAACCTTAGCTTCTGCTAGTGTGGACAAAACTATCAAATTGTGGAATGTCACCACGGGTAAAGAAACTGCCTCTCTGGCTGGGCATCAAGGTTACGTCTACAGCGTCGCTTTTAGCCCCGACGGCAAAACCTTAGCTTCTGGGAGTAGAGACAAAACCATCAAATTATGGAATGTCACCACGGGCAAAGAAATTTACTCCCTTACTGGACATCAAGAAGGTGGGAGAAGCGTCACTTTTAGTCCTGATGGCAAAACTTTAGCTTCTGCAAGTTGGGACAAAACCATCAAATTATGGAATGTCGCTACGGGTAAAGAAATTGCCTCTCTAACTGGACATCAAGATTGGGTCAGCAGTGTCGTGTTTAGTCCCGATGGCAAAACCCTAGCTTCTGGAAGTGGGGACAAAACCATCAAATTGTGGAGTTTAGATTTAGATGATTTACTAGCGCAGGGTTGCAACTATCTCAAAGATTACCTCGCTACCCGTGATGAGTTGCGTCAGGAAATTTGTCCAAATAAATGAGGAAAGAAAGGGGAAAAGGTTAAGGGTTTGTGGGAGGATGCGATCGCGGCTTCGTAGTTTTGCGAATTGTGCGATCGCGTTTTGGTTGTTTGGGTTGGAGTGCGATCGCTTTTATTGGGGTTTGTGGGATTAGTGCGATCGCAGTTATGAGGGTTTGGGTTGGAGTGCGATCGCTTGTGCGACGAAAGTGGTTCGCGTTGATTGGATTTGTGGGGAAGTGCGAAGCTTGCGCGACGAGAGTGCGATCGCATTCCTAACCAGACTTCTGACGCTTCGCCATCTTTGTAAAACTCAAACAGCAATGGGGACATTCACCCCTCACCCAATCCGCAGGAATTGGAAAAGGAGTTCCGCAATTTTTGCACTTTGTCGATAACGGTAACTGATGGCGATCGCATACCATCACATCCTTAAACTGCCATTCAATACGATGATGAGGAGATTCTGCATAGCAAGCAGCACACAGCCGAATTGGTCGAGGTTTCATCGTCATACCCTTAGGTGGTAGCATTTGCCTCAGTCTTTCAACCTCCACCTCAATAACCTTTGCTAACGCTTCTAATTCTGTTTCGCTAGGAAATGGGTTCAGGTAGAGCTTCTCCCATCGCGTCGTAACGGCACCAATACCAGCAATTTTACCTAAAGAGTATCCTGAAGGAAGACTATTAGCCTTAAATCGACGTACACGACCTAAATAGTGACTAATACTTTCACATTCATATGGCTCAACAAAGCCTAATCTGGGTAGAATTTCATCACCCTTATTAATTTCCTTATTACTTATTATTTCTCTTTTCGGGAGGTATATATCTTCTGCCATACCGATTAGCTATTTTTTCTAAAATGTTTTGATCAATTTTGCTAAAGCCGTTTTTGAGAGAATGTAAAACCGCCTTCGTTAATATCTTCACCAGTAATCCTATTCGCGCACCTGTACTTTCCGCTAAAAGCTCGAATATAATCCCCTCAGATAAATTAGAAGCTTCAGGCAGAGCTAAAATATCAAATTCGATTGTATTTAATGTTTTTTTAAAATCATTTTCGTCCAAGCCGTCAAATTCATACAGCGTTGGAAAGCAAGTTAATAAATCAAATTCGTCCAAGATTGTATCTAACTCTTGTCCTCCGATTAAGACAATGGGAACATGGCATTCGTCAAAAAGTTGCTTAAGGTCTAGTAGTGCTTCCTTTTGAAGATTTTCTGCATTGTCAATAATGACCTGTTCAAAACCAAATACTTCAAGGCTTCCAGCCAATCTTGGGCGTAAATCATCTCGCTTACCCATTGGTGCTGCGTGTTTAATATCCTTAAGGATTTGCGAAAACAAACGCTTGGAACTTGATGCTGACCAAGCTCTTACATACGAAATTCGTTTTTGATCCTGCCCTTGATAGTGAAGAGAGGCTCGGCTTTTACCAACATCTCGCGGACCAATTACTCGCCCACATTGTCTAAGTATCCGTAGTTCATCTAGCCATCTTAAATATTCTGAAGAGCGATCGGTAGGTATAAAGTAATTACTGAATATCTCCTCAACTTCAACGACTTTAGCAAGTTGAGCATTTAAATCTAGCTGAGGAACTAGGACTTCGACAGAGGACTGAATTGCGAGTTGCGATCGTGCCATAGTTTACCAAATCTTTTTCAAATGTTGTTTACGGCTAGAAATAACCAATTTGTGTCTTTCCTGTGGTGGAGTCTCTGCTTTATCTAAAATTTCTAGTTGCGGCTCTATTTTCTCAACCTTTAGTTCTTCCCTTGAAACTCTCTCTGGCAATAATTCAATTTTCTCATCTTTCTCATCTTTATTTGAAGAACTTGAAGCTCTATTTTGTCGTAGTTCAACGACATTTGAATTTTTCTTAGAAGCAGCCCGTAGACGCTTTTGCTCTGCTTGTCTTTTTTCTTTCTTGCCCTGTTTGCGTTCTTCCACAAGCTCCTTTCGTTTGCTTAATGCCAACAACGCATCGTAATTAGAGTGTTCTCTACGAGCTTTGCTCCGCTCCTTATTAAGACTTTTTAATTCTTCTAAACTTAAGTCTTGAGTGTCCATGTTTATTGCATGAACATAGCCTAAGAAATTTTCCAGTTCATCATTTACATCGTAGCTATAAACATATAATGTCAAAATATGGTCTGGATCATATCTCAACGTTACATATTCACCTTTATGTGCATTGAGTGATTCTCCTCGATAAACCAAATTTTCAAACTGGATAGAGCCATGAGCTTGGACAACTCGTTGAGCTTCTTTCATCAAGCAAATATCCAATTCTCTTTCGTTTAAAGGTTCAGGCAGTTTTTCTCCCATACCCTTAAACCAGCGTTCAAATCTTGTAATGCGAGTATCTTTTGGATAAGGCTCGTGGTTATAAATGTCACAAAAGAAACTAGCTAAAATCTTGTCCAAGTCATGTATACTCAAACAAGCTTCTTTCTCTGCGTTTTCGGGTCGTTCTTGAACATTCGGTCCTGTGTAGCCCGGTAAGTCCTTTAGAACTTGAGTATTAATTGTATTGAAAATTCGCTCTACAATGCCACCTTGGATTGGGCGATCGCGTAATTCGCACTGAAATCCCAATTTCTTGCCAATAGCTTTTAGATGTTTTGAGCGAAAATCTTTTCCGCCATCAGTAAAAAAATATTGAAAAGGATGTCCGTATATTTTCCAAGGTTTACCAAGTTCATAATCATCGGGATACTGCTTGGGTAAGATAGCATGTCTTAGAGCAATAGCTACCTCAGCAGAACCAGGTTGTTTTATCCATAAGTGAAAACCGTTCACACAACTGGAAAAAGTATCTACAACAGTGGTGAGCCAAGGTCGTTCAGTTAATAATATACCGTCACTATCAACTATGCGAATATCCAACTTCGTATGATCGCATTGAATAATTTGGTTACTAAAATCAACCTTAAGTTGCTTTCCATCTCTCGTTTCAACTGTCATCCAAGACCCAGAACCTGGATTTCTAACTTTTTTCTTCCGTTCTTGCTGCTCAATTAATGGGTTTAAAATCCGATAGACAGTAGCTGGATGAGGATAATTTCCTTGTTCAAGCTTAAGGTCAACGATGGCATGTCGCTTGACTTCCCGAACTATAGATGCTGGCGATATTGGATGTTTATCTTTAAGGCTTTTTTCATAAGTCGTTTTTATAAATTCTTGCCAGTAGTCGCTGACTCGGTATTTTCCCTTATCAGAGCGTTGTAAACCTGATGTCTCTGATAGTCTGTCTTCATCGTATTGCTTAAGAAGACGCTCCACCTGTCGAGTTGAAACACCAAGAGTACTTGCAATTGCCTGCTTTCTTTGAGATTTAATGGTGCGATTTGGCGATTCCGCAAGCCATTGCATGAGATTAAATGTGAGTTTATGTTTATCTGACGTTTCCAGAATAATTTGGGATGGATCTATTACGAAATTATTCTCGCCAAGAAAAACAGCTTCAGGAAGTTGTGTAAATTTTTCTGTCAATTCAAATTTTTTGTCTGCCATTAGAGCAAAAACACTCATTAGAGTACCAATGTACCATGAATCGCTCAATAATACGACAAACAATTTGCGAAGTGACAAATTTTAATAAACGACATTCAATTTGCGAATATTTAGTTTGCGACATGGAATATGCGAATTAAGTAAATTCGTGGGCTTGATGTGCTAAGAGCATCAAACCTTTGTAAAATAGGGTTTATAGCAGTTAAATGCGGTTGCGACCTAACTTGCGAAAAGCGACATATAATGTGCGAATGTACAACATTCGCACATTAAATGCCGCTTTTTACTCATTTTTCAAATTTGAGTCGAATAAATTAGTTAATTTGATGATGACTAACTTTTCCTGGACTAAACAGTGGTATCCTGTAACTCCTATCAGCTATCTAGAACCCTCTCATCCCACTGCAATTACTTTGCTGGGTAAAAATCTGGTAATTTGGAGAGATAAGCAGCAAAAATGGGTGGCAATGGATGATGTTTGTCCCCATAAATTAGCGCAGTTATCTTTAGGAAGTATTGACAAAAATGGCAACATCATGTGTCGCCATCATGGTTGGTGTTTTGATGGGACAGGAACATGTACAAATATTCCCATGTTGAGCGATGAAAAGGCTTTAGAAACTGCTTGTAAAAGCGAGCGATCGCAAATTACCACATATCCGACTCAAGTATTACAAGGATTACTGTGGATATGGGCAGATAATAGTCCTACTGCTTTTGAGGATAGTAACTTAAAACAACCTGCACTAATGCCAGAATTTCAGCTTGATAGCTCTGCGACAGATTGGTTTATGTCAGAAGTTCCTGTTGGTTATACTGTCTCTTTTGAAAGTAGTTTTGACCCTTCTCATGCCCAATTTTTGCATAATGGGATTGCTGGATTTTCTCCCGAAAGAGCTATCCCCATGGAACATTTTGAAGTATCTGGAGAAATTTCTGCTGAAAATGGTTTTACTTTAAAGCATTCTGGTTACAATATTTTCAACAAGGATATGGATGCAACACGGCAGTTCACCCCACCTTGTTGTAATACAACAATCTACAAGTATTCTAACGGTAAATCTGCTTTATTTCAGTTATATTTTGTACCGACAGAACCAGGTTATTGTAAACACATTGGTAAGTTTATCACTGATACCTTTTCTCAAAAACGTAACTTCTGGTTTGAGCTACTGCCCAAATATTTACAAACCGGATTAAGACATTCATCTAGTTATAAGTTGAGTAACCAGGATTTATCAATGATGCATTCCCAAGCTATGAATGAATCATTGGAAGATAAACCTTGGCAAAAGTCATATTTTATGCCCTCATTAGCTGATATTGGCATCGTTACTTTTCGCAAATGGTTAGATGAATTTGCTGGTGGTAAACCTGCATGGCAAGGAATGAAAGAAGTACCTTTTCAAGAATTAAGTGACGAGCAGTTATATGATATTTGGCATAGACATACAAAACACTGCCCTAGTTGTCGGCAATCTCTAGTATTGATAGATAAAGTTAAAGATTATTGTCAGAATTTTACCGCAGTGTTGGCGATTTTAGGGTTGTTATTAATAGTTGTTAATTTACCGATAAAAATAGTTTTACTACCTGTTTTATTAAGCATATTGAGCTTAGGTTGCTCCTATAAACTCGGTTTAATGAGGGAAAGATTTATTAGCAGTGTTCCCAGAAAAGGTTTACCCGTGGTTGATTTATATAAATAGGGAAGCCGATTTATGAAATTATAGTATCAAAAAAATAGATAATTAATCGTTGATGTCATTGTAGTAACAACAAGTAATTAAGTGAGCATATGAGTATAAATTTAATAGAAGCTCAGAATGAAAGTTGGAGTAATTTTTGTAAATATCATGTTGGTGATTGGCATGGAAACTGGACTACATTTTCTTCAGAAGGTCAATTAACTAACTCTATTCAATGTATTAGAAGTTTTCGCCTCAATGAAGATGGTACTGAAATTCAACATCACAATCACTACACTTATGAAGATGGGAAAAAAGAATCGAAACTCTATGGTAATTATAATAAGTCAACGCTCAGAAGCCTATTTTTAAAAAACTGCTTTTCCTGGGGACTGAAACAAGTCGATTCAGGAACAAAATTCTTTTTTGAGACTGGTTTTAGATATGAGCAAAGACGAATAAGTGTAGTCGGGATTTATAAAAATGGTATTTCTATAGATTCAGTATTAGTCATTTCCGAACATATTGCAGATTTTCCAGATAAACCTACTTCAACTGTAAAACAAATTACTGGGATTAACTGGAATGGAATTAGTAAAACAATTACAGATGATTACCAAGTATCTTCCTCAGAAGAAAAAATATGGACAGCACTAGAAAGTTTAGGAATTGATTACTTTACCATGCACTTTTCTGATGGTATTTCAATTAGCTGTCCCCAAGTTATAGAAAAAGGGCAACATTTCTTAACGGTAATTGATTGGCAAGTATTACCTACTTTTTGGCAACGTGGTATCCGAAAATATGATCAATCTGGATTCTCAAGTCTGACTTTAGAGGAATTTCATAAACCCCAATAAATAGGAATTGAATACAATACGTTGCTATTTTTATCACGTATTACAACAACTTATCCGGTTTAATTGCTAAATCACGAATATGCTTACCTGTAGCATACTAAACAGTATTAGCGATCGCAAATTCTCGCGCAGTTACTAAAGGACTTCCAACAAAATAATTCCCCAATAGATGCATTGCTGGAACAGGCTTCTAGCCTCTTTTATGCAGGCTAGAAGCCCAGTTGACTTTATTTGTAGCTACATACTTACTGCTTGTTAATTGACATATTCTTCACTGGTTAGGTGCATTTAAAAAGACTGGGTTATGGACAACACCAGTCTTTTTGCTGTTCTGAAAAAATATTAGCCTTTGTGCAATCAGCTAATTACCGTTAGCTACAACTTGTTGACATTTGTCAAGGTAATTTTCCACCTCTGAATGCTGGGGAAATAACCGTTTGACTAACTCAAATTTCCGTAATGCTTGGCTGTATTCACCTCGACTGTACAATTGTAATCCTTCGCGGTATGTCTGATTTACCAATCCCTGTTGATTACTAATATTGGCAGAGTCGAGAAACTCTTGGATGGTATCACTGGTGAAAATAAAGGTAAAATTATCATCAGGACCAAAGGTGACTAAACCGATAACTTCTCCGTTATCATTGAGAACGGGACCACCGGAGTTCCCTTTAGGTACAGGGGCAGTAATTTGGAGAATTGGTGTACCATCTTTCAGGTTTTTCTTAGCCGAAATTTGACCACGAGTAAAACTAGCTTCGTAGAAGGATTCTTCGTTAAATACAGGAATTGTTTCAACTAATCCCGGATATCCCACCACGGTTACAGAGTCTAAGAGTTTGACTTGGTTGGATTCGGCAAGTTTGAGAACTGGTGCATTAATTAGATTAACTTTGATGATGGAAACATCCTTACCTTCACCTGCAACTGCACCAAAATTAATAATTTCAAAAGGTAGCTGTTCTTGATTTGGTAAATATACTAATTGAATTGGTTTGGTTTCAATCCACTTTAATTCGGCTTCGACATTTTCTAATGTTTCTCCGTCAGCTTCAAGTTTTGCAGCTAAATCTGCTCGAAGAATTTGCTGGCAATCCTCTGGGTTGGTAACATGGGCGTTGGTAGCAGCGTAACCATTGGGATTTACAAAGAATCCAGAACCATGACCTGTGATTTTTTCCAACTCATAGATTTTACCAGTATTGGGTGAGTAAACTTTGGCTTTGCAACCAACAACTACCCGCACGACTGATGGTTTAACATCTTCTGCGACTAAATTGGCTTGTGTGAGTTGTTGTGTTTGGCTGAAATTGGTTTGTAAAGGTTGTGAAGTTTGGGATTTGGCTGGTGCGATGGGTAATGTAGCCGAAAGTAAAGCAGAGATAACTAGGGCAGATTTGAATTGATTCTGGATTTTAGACAGCATGGTTTTGTTTCCCTGATTGTTAGGAAGGCTAAAAAATGAGTAATAAGTCATGAGTCAGTTTTGTAATGGGGATTTAGCGCAAACTTAACGGGGGCTTCTGCCTCCGTTAAAGTTTGCAAGACAGATCCCGACACAGAAGATGTTGCTTAAATCCCAAAGTTGGTTAAATAGGGTTTTGGATGGAATTGGGATTTATTTATGAAGCGGTAAGTTAATATTTTTGTGGCTTGAGAAGATATCAAAGGAGCAAAGTTACATAATACATAAATGTAATAAATACAGAACATTTGTCTCTTCGCTCCTTTGTTGGCGTAATGATTTAGTTTTACTGACCAAATGCACCGATACCGTAGTAACAATTTCTGGTATCGCAACTAGCCATATCTACACGGATTCGATAGGTTCCACTGCGAGAAGGATTTATGGTGATAGTAGGAATATCATCATTTCCCAAATCAGAAGCAACACGATTTCCTCGGCTATCATAGAGAGAAATATCTAAATCTCGACAATCACTATCACACACGCCAACTATGCCGTATGATGTACCTGCACGTAGATTTAATGTAATATAGTCAGAGCGACCGTGGTCGAGTACATCTATAAAAGGATCATGAGTTAAACTGTAGCCTTCCAAGCCGACTCTAATCGCAGCTGCCATTAATTGGGTACGAACTTGACCACTATATTCAGCGTCATCTGCGCGAACTGGGGTAACTGCAACGAAAAGAGAACCATAAATAGCGGTAATTCCAGCGACGGTTCCGAATAATGTAGCCTGAAGTTTTTTGTGTAACATTGAATTGCCTGTTGAACTCGATAACTTTAGTTTCCTAAACTGAAACTTGAGTACAAGCGGGCGTTATAATTTTATTTGAATTGATTTAATTGAGTAAATTGTCTTTTGAATATTGGGTATTTTTTTACTTTGAGTATTCTAAGTCTTGTTAATGACTGCAAAAATATTGACGGTATAACTGGCATCTGGGTGTGACTTCGTTACCATGTAAATGTACTAATCCCATGCTGTGTAACTTGAATCTGATGGCAGTTGGCAGATTTACCGGATTATCGCTGCTAGCAACTTCCTGCATTGCTGTCTGTAATTCTGGTTGTTGCTGCAAAATCTCTTCTAGATGTTGCAGGTGTCTACTATATATACCTTGTGCTGTGGCTGCGGTTTGCAAAAATTCAGCTAAATTGATTTCTTGCCGAGCAATTTTATACAGAGCTAAACGCACTAAAAAAGGGTGTCCTGACACCAATCCCATCAACTTTTCTACCTCTGTATCGCTCCAATTGAGTTGATGACGTTGGGTTAAATCTTTTACTTGTTCGTGGGTAAATTCTGGTAAATCTAATGCCAAACCGACATTAAAGGGTGACTGATTGATATCTACTGGTCCGTAAGCGTAGACTTCGGTGGAATATGCTAATACTAGCCGCAGTTGTTTCCAAATATCCCGACGTTTGGCTTCTTCGTGGACAGCACGCAATAATCCGAAAAAATCCTTGTAGATTTTGGGATATGCAAATAATCTATCGACTGCTTCTAAACCTAAAACTAAGGGTTGGTTGATTTCTGGGAATAAGTAGCGCTCAAAGTAATTTTTACATGTTTTCATGTAACCAAAGCGCTGTCCCGTTTTCCAATGTTCGTCCAGTTGTTGCAGCAATTTTTCGAGTAATTCTCGATTATTTCCCGCTACTCCTTCGGCGACAGTATCACAAAACCAGTGGATAAATTTGTTAAAGTCGCTGAAAAATTCTTCTTCTACTAATTGAAAATCGATTTCTACTGTTCTGTTGCCTTGGTTTTCTGCTTCCTGGAGAATCCGCGCTAGGAGTGAAGATTTTCCCATGTGTTGCGGTGCTTTGATGCGGATGAGGGAACCAGGTTTTTTGATTTCTTCGTAACAGCGCTGTTCGATGGGAGAACGTTCTACGTAGAAGGGAGAATTTAATGGTACTTGCCCTTCTGGATATTCGAGTTCTGGTAATGGGGAAGATGAGGGGGGAGAATTATTTGTTTTTTGTGGTTTCTCTATTTGTGTTTTCTCTGTATATATATCTGCGAGTGCTTCAAAATCGGCGATTTCTTGGATGTCGAAGTTTAATAGGTTGCAAAATTCTAAAAAATTCAGGTAGTCAACTGGTTTGCCATTGAGAAAACTGTAAGCTGTGGATTGTCCTCGATTGATTCTCTCAGCTAAATCGATTTGACGGGTAAATCCTTTTTGTAAGGTTCTTTGCTTGACGAGGGTGATGCAATCTGGACGAACTCTGATTCCGCGTGGCATGGCTGAGTGACAAAAACACTACAAGGTTCAGCTTACAGGATCGGTATTTGTTTGGTAAAGTCAATTACGAGTCAATTGTGAGTCAATAGCAACTCAATACGTACTCAATATTCTGGAAATTAAACTCAAGATACCTGTAGGGTTTGTATAGCCGCAACAGCGTAATGCACAATAATCAAGGATTTGGTGCGTTACGAACTCCGTTCTAACTCACCCTACAATACTAGGAACAAGTGTAGGTTAATAAATAGCCACGTTGTAGGGATTTAGCAATGCTAAATCCCTACGAAAGATGTATTTTTTCTCTACTAGAAATTAAATTATGACGGGAGATTACGAGTATAAAGTTGGTGGCAGTTTAGAGGAGGATGCTCCTAGCTATGTAAGACGGCAAGCGGATTCTGACCTTTATTACGGATTGAAGGCAGGGGAGCTTTGTTATGTTTTTAACTCCCGGCAGATGGGGAAAACAAGCTTGTTGGTGCGAACAATGAAACGGCTGCAAGCGGATGGTTTTGCTTGTGCTGTAATTGATATTTCGGGGTTGGGTAGCCAGGATATTACTCTGGAACAGTGGTATGGAAGTATTGTTGATAGTTTATTGACCGAGCTTAATTTTGTTGAACCGGAAGATTTGGCTGTGTGGTGGGAGAAGTCAATTGAAATTACTCCGGTGCGACGTTTGGGTAAACTTTTTGATGAGTTATTGCTGCCAAATGTTAATCAAAATATTGTAATTTTTCTGGATGAAATTGATAGTATTCTCCGCTTAGATTTTCCGGCGGATGATTTTTTTGCTTTGATTAGAAGTTGCTACCAAAGACGTTCTTTTAAGGCTGAATATAAGCGTTTGACTTTTGCTTTGTTTGGGGTGGCAACACCTGCGGATTTAATTAAAGATGAGGAAAGAACCCCATTTAATATTGGCACAGCAATTCAACTTGATGGTTTTAGATTAGATGAAATTGCACCTCTAGCACAGGGTTTAGAGGGGAAGGTTGAGAATCCCCAAGCTGTGATGAGGGAAGTTTTAGCTTGGACGGGAGGACAACCTTTATTAACGCAAAAGGTTTGTAATTTGTTAATTCAGGATTTGAGGAACCCCACCCCCACGCTTGCGAGGAGGGGAGAAATAGGGGGAAACGAATGGGTGGAAGGGGTGGTGAGGAGTGGGATTATTGAAAATTGGGAATCTCAAGATGAGCAAGAGCATTTAAAGACGATTAGGGATAGGTTACTGGTTAACGAGCAAATTGCTGTGGCTTTGTTGGGGTTATATCAGCAGATTTTACAAAAGGGAGAGATTGCTGTTGATGGTAGTTTTGAGCAGATGCGATCGCGTTTGACTGGTTTGGTGGTGCAGCAGCAGGGGAAATTAAGGGTTTATAACCAGATTTATGGGAATGTTTTTGATTTAATTTGGGTTGAGAATGAGCTAGGTAAATTACGTTTTTATGCTGATAAATTAAGGGCTTGGGTAGAGAGTAATTATCAAGATAATACTTGTTTATTGTGGGGAGAAGATTTAGAAAAATCTCGCGTTTGGGCGGATGGAAGAAAGTTAAGCGATGTTGATTATCGGTTTTTATCTGCGAGTTTAGAAGCTGAGTTAAATCAGAAGGTTGCGGAAGCGGAAGGGAAACAAAATCAGGCTTTCGAGGAAGAAAGGAAAGCTAATAAGCGTTTGGCAGAAGTGGAAAGGAAGACAAATCAAAAGATTCGTAATGGTTTGATTGTACTTACTTTATCTGTTTTTGGAGTTATTACAGCGTTAATTTTTGCTAGCAGCGCGGAACAGCGCCGAAGTGTTGCAACATCTCAATTTAACTCCACAAATTCGGAGCTAGATTCAAAAAAAATCGAACTAAGTAAAGCGAAAGAAAG
The DNA here is from genome assembly GCF_000317435.1 of Calothrix sp. PCC 6303. NCBI lineage: Bacteria > Bacillati > Cyanobacteriota > Cyanophyceae > Nostocales > Calotrichaceae > Calothrix > Calothrix sp. PCC 6303. Next base: position 1,580,278 of record NC_019751.1, on the reverse strand, counting down.
TATTAAAACACTAACAAGACAACAAGAGGAAAGAGAAAAATTAATAGCAATAGCAAATAGTGAAAAAAAACAAGCAGAAACAGCCAAAAAACAATTAGAAATTAAGTCTAAACAAGCAAACTATAAGTTAAACGCTACTAATACAAAGTTACAAACCGCTAATCAGCAAGTTAAAGCAGCACAACAACTATTTTCAGAAGCGAATAATAAGGTGCAATCTGCGGAAGAAGAAGCTAAAAATGCGAAAGGAGAACAAAAAAATGCCAACAATTTAGCGCAACAAGCCAGGAATGAGCTTGCATCTGCAAAAAAAGGGTTAGAAGAGGCACAAAAAAAACAGCAGGAAGCAGAAAAGCAAGCACAAATAGCAGAGAAACAACAAAAAGAAGCACAGCAGCTACTAGCTAAAGCTAAGGTAGATTTGGAAATAGCTAGTAGAGGAGTAGAAAAATTAAATATAGCAGTGGTAGACATCCAACAAAAAATTGGTGAAAGCCGAGCTTTAGCAAGAAATTTAACTAATACTGGGGAGGTTTACAACAGTATTGGAGAAACAGAGCAAGCGTTGAAATTATTTAACGAAGCTCTACCAATTCAACGAGAAATTAGAGACTATATCGGACAAGGTAGAACACTTAGCAAAATCGGAACAATTTATAGCTATATTGGAGAACCTAAAAAAGCTTTGGAATTTTTTAACCAAGCTTTACCGCTCCAGCGTACAGCACTTGATCGTGCTGGAGAAGCAACCACATTGGATAATATTGGTGCAGTCTACCAAACTCTTGGAGAACGACAGAAAGCTTTGGAATTCTTCAATAAAGCTTTGTCTCTTCGTCGAGAAGTGGGTGATAAGGCAGGAGAAGCTACAACACTGGACAATGTTGGTAGTGTCTACCAAGCCCTTGGAGAATCACAAAAAGCTTTGCAATTCTTCAATCAAGCTTTGCCTCTTCGTCGAGAAGTGGGTGATAAGGCAGGAGAAGCTACCACATTGGATAATATTGGCACTGTTTACCAAACCCTCGGAAATCCACAAAAAGCTTTGGAATTCTTCAATCAAGCGTTGTCTCTTCGTCGAGCAGCAAGTAATCGTGTTGGAGAAGCTAACACGCTCAAAAATATTGCGAATCTCGAACGTAGTAGGGGAAATCTTAACAAATCCTTAACTCAGCTAAAAACTGCGATTAATATTAACGAAGATCTCAGCAAAAATTTTATTAATCCAGAGTTACGCGCTTACTATTTTTCTAGCGTTCAGGATAATTATGAATTATATACTGACCTGCTAATGCAGATGCATGTACAGCAACCATCTAAAGGTTATGATGCCCAAGCCTTAAGTGCTAATGAAAGAAGTCGTGCAATGAGCTTTATGGAATTTCTCACAGAATCTAATAGTAATATTCGTCAAGGTGCTAACCCTGAACTATTAGCACGCGAACGTAGTTTACAACAAGAAATTAGTGCTTTAGAAACACAACGACTAGAATTATCAAGTCGTCGGGACACAGAAAAACAAGTTACAGAAACTTCACAAAAAATTACATCTCTTTTGGAAGATTATAAACAACTCCAAACAAAAATTCGCATTAGTAGTCCCCGTTATGCTGCATTAAAGTACCCCAAGACTCTTTCTTTACAAGAAATTCAACAACAGGTATTGGATAATAATACTTTGCTCGTGGCATATTCCTTGGGTAAAGAACGAAGTTATCTTTGGGCAGTAAGTAAAACTAGTATTACAAGCTATCAGTTACCTAAGCGTTCTGATATCGAAGTAGCAACAAGTAATTTTCGTTACAGTTTAGGGCAACCTAATACAGCAGCCAATTTCGCCCAAGAAGACGGAAAAAAATTAAGTTCAATTATACTTTCTCCAGTAGCAAATCAACTTCAACAAAAACGATTACTTATTACTGCTGATGGCATTTTACAAACTATTCCCTTTGCCGCATTACCAATACCAAATAATAATGAGCAAGACTTTACTCCTTTATTAGTACAAAATGAAATTGTCAATGCACCCTCAGCATCCAGCATTGCAGTGTTAAGAAATCAACTTAAAGGACGTATCCCAGCGCCTAAAACTGTTGCAGTTATAGCTGACCCTGTATTTACAAGTGATGATCCTCGCTTAACAGGGAAAAGACCTGAAATAGCTCCGCAGTTAGATTTGCAATTCACAGGGAAAAGACCTGAAATAGCTCCGCAGTTAGATTTGCAATTCACACACTCAGGTTTTGCACGACTACCTTTTACACGCGAAGAGGCTGAGGAGATTCTTCGTCTTGTACCAGAGAATAAACGCTTCTCAGCATTTGATTTTGCCGCTAACTACGAAACAGTTACCAGTCCTAAATTAGCCAAGTATCAGATTATGCATTTTGCAACCCACGCTTTTGTGGACAGCCAAAATTTAGAGTTATCAGGCTTGGTATTGTCACAGTTTGATTCTAAAGGCAATCCAAAGCCTAGTTATTTAAGACTATTTGATATTTTCAATCTCAACTTATCAGCAGAATTGGTTGTTCTCAGTAGTTCTGATACTGGATTGGGCAAGGAAGTAAAAGGGCAAGGGATAGTAGGATTGACAAGGGGCTTTATGTATGCTGGTAGTCCAAGAGTTATCAGTAGTTTGTGGCAAGTCAGTGATCAAGGCACATCAGTCCTGATGGCTAGATTTTACAGAAAGATGCTGGTTGATGGCTTAAAACCTTCAGCAGCACTGAGAGCCGCACAATTAGATATGTTGAAAGAAGAAAAATGGAGAAATCCTTTTTATTGGGCAGCATTCACAATGCAAGGTGAGTGGAGATAAAAACTTTTATTAGGTTTTGGAATTTGTGCGATCGCGCAGCTAAACGAAGTTATCGCGTTTAGTAGGATTTGTAGGGATATGCGATCGCATTTATGGGGGTTGAGGGGAGACGCGATCGCGTTTGGTGGTTTGTAGGGATATGCGATCGCTTTTTAGTTGTTTGAGTTGGAGTGCGATCGCATTTAGTGGAGTTTGATGAGATGTGCGATCGCTTTTGGTATTTGGGGATGGCGATATACCGAAGGCATTAAGCTACCCTGCGGGAACGCTAAAAGCGAACGCTTATCGCGTTTGGTTTCGGGGATTGCATTGCGATCGCATAAATTTTAACTGTACATTTATTACCAAGTGATCGGAACCAAACCAGACTCAACTATATTTTTGTCACAGGACAATAACTGTACTTCCTCACCTTTGTTAGCTAAAAATATCACAGTCGCAACAATTTGGCGATCGTGCATTTCATTTATTGCTGATAAATTTATAGTGATTTCAATTACATCTTTATCTAATGGATAAATTATCACACGAGAATCAGCCTCAACTGCGGATATCACATCTTTAGCAGAAGGAATACATGTTCTTCCTCTTTCAACAATCCAAACAGCTTCAGCCAATGCAGTTGCGGGAATAATTAATCGAGAATCGGGATGAGAAAGAATAGCTTTAGCATTTGTACCCAAACGTGGGTTCCCTTCTAGAAACCAAATAAGAGCATGGGTATCAATAACATATTTCATCTATTATTTTGACCAATCTAAGTAGTCTTCTTTATCTCCATGAAATTCAGCAATAGAAAAATCCTCTTCTGTAGATTGCTTATTTCCAGAAAACATCCCAAACTTCATCATTTGTTGATGTTGCAAGCTAGTTTTCGTCTCTAAAAAAGTCACAATTACACGACTTTCCGATACCTCTAATGGTAATTCATCAAGTTCTACCTTGCCATCTTTATAAATTCCTTCAATCGATTGCAACATGACATCTTACTAATGATTTATTTAGGGCAATTATAAACTTAATTTCACTCATTAACTCGCATATTTATTTGACTCAATTCTTCCCGCACAACTCGCCGTAAAATTTCCTCTAGAGGTTCTCGACGTTGTTGTACATATTCACGCAACGCATTATTTATCAAAGTTTGGTAATTTCCACCACCAGCAAGATGAACTTGCTTGCGAAACCACACCAAAATCTCATCATCTAAGCGAATTGTAATCCTTGTTTTACCTTCACCTGTAGCTTCAATTGCTCCAGGTTTGCCTTGACTAAAATCATACTCAGTATCCATAATTTATACAGGCTACGCCAACGAGCATTGCATTTTGGTTGTTTTAGGGAAAGTGCGTTAAGTTTCAGCCTATTTTCTCCAATAGTGCTTCATTAATAACCGTTTGATAGCCTATCCCTCGTTTTTCTGCCTCTTCTTTTCCCCAAGTTATGATTTTAGGATGAAATCTGAGAGAAATCGGCTCATACTTGTCCTCTTCATCCTTAGCGGGTCGTCCACGCTTCCTTGGAGTAATCCCAAACTGATCTGCGATCGCACTACCTGTTATCGAACAGATTAGAGTTCCGCTAAAATAAATAACACAGTCATTAGGCGCAAAGCCATGAGCAATCAAGAACTAGAGCAACAACTCCTCAGCCTCGACTTAGCAGAAAGAATACGCATCCTTCAACTTTTGGCTCAAAGCTTGACAGTGCCATCATCACAGTCATCTCAAACTACTGATGAACTTGATTTAATAAGCGATAACTTCGTTAAGCTTCGCCAACGCACTCCTGAGCATCCCCTACGAAAAATTCCCTTGACAATTCCCCCAGATTTTGATGAACCCATGCCTGAATTATGGGATGCTTTGGGGCAATGATTTTACTAGACACCCACATTTGGCTGTGGTGGCTCCATTCTCCAGAACAGCTTTCTGAGCGTGGACTTTAGGACGCTGAGTATGTCAAATCCACCTGCCGACATTCTGTTGCGTAGACACGAAGTGGCTTGTCGTCAGACATCGCTCGTTTTAATTCTTGGGCTTCGACATCACTTAAAATCCCTGCAAATTTTGCGAGGGGATGGGTTTTGCGTGTGGCTTTTACCCTACGAACAAAATCCAGCACTGACTGGACTATATCATCAGGAGCCTGTTCGAGTTCCTGGAACAATTCTTCACGATTTGTCATGCATTCAATTATGCTATGTTGGTTATTTCTAATTTGAGTATATCTGAAAGGGAAGCTTGCGCGACGAGAGTCGTTCGCGTTTATTGAGTTTGTAGGGATGTACGAAGTTGAATATTAGGAAACTTCTAATTTGACACTCTCCGGTCTAAAGACACAGGGTTTTCACCTTAGTTACTTATAACTTTGATAATATTGATGATATTGAAACTAAAAATCTCAGTAAATGCCAAGAAAAAAGCGACCAAGAGAGCATGTAATAGCAGATTTAAGTGTAAATTATGTTGAACTATACGTACTGCTATGCGGCTATTCTGTAGAGCGTGTTGAGTACGATTATGGCTACGATCTAGTTATATTTACTTATAATGCTGAAGGTGAAATTGAAAATGGTCAGATATATGTACAGTTAAAGGCGACAGATTCGCTATCTATACTTTCCGACCAAAAAACTATTACTTTTGGTCTCACACGCTCAGATTTAGAACTATGGTTGCTTGAACCAATGCCATGTATTCTAATTGTATATGATGCCAAAAATAGCCAAGCTTATTGGTTATATATACAAGCATATTTTGAAAGCCTTGAGGGATTCGATTTATCAAATATTGGTGATAGTGTTACTGTTCGTTTATCTAAAGACAACGTATTAAATCGACAGGCGATCGAAATATTTGCTAAATTTAAAAATGATGTTCTCAGCCAGTTACAAGGAGTGATTCGCCATCATGGTTAGAGAAATTAAATTCACAGAATTAGAGAAATTACTCTTAGAGACGGGGTTTGTAACAATGCAGACCTTTGGTACTCAAAAGATTTACCAGCATCCATCATCTGGTACATTAATAGTTCTGCCTGGTTACGAGCAACAAGCCTATGTCAGAACATTGCATTTAGTTGCAGTGCGACGAATACTGTCGGAAAATGGCTTGATGGATAGCGATCGCTTCAACAGTTTTTTGAACAAGGTAGCAAGCTAAATGCCACATGCGAAGCTTGCGCGACGTAGCTTGTCTGACGCAAGTCGTAAGTCGTTCGCGTGAATTTCAATATTTTTAGCAACTAAAAATATTAATGATGTACTTGTTATAATCATCTGATAAGGATTTATTAAAGCTTAAAAATGCGCCAATTTACCCTTGAAGAACTCCAAAATCCCCACAGTAATGCTTTAGAACAAGCTGCGACAGAACCAATCGTACTGACAAGTGAATCACAAGCTAGCTATGTGATTATGTCGGTGGAAAATTATGAGCAATTAATGAATCGATTTGCTCAACTCGAAGATTCAATTTTAGCTCAACAAGCACAAATAGCTGTGGCTAATTCTCAAATGGTTGGTTCGGAGATTTTTACAGCAGAACTTGAACGTTTAGCAGCGCTTGATGACTAATTCATGGTATGGCAAAGTTAGATGGTTTAGAGACAGTTCTCGATTTTCTCAAAGGTTTACAACCTAAAATAGCTGCTCAAATAGCAAAAAAAGTAATGTCGCTGAATGTTGACCCCCTACCCGCAGATTATAAGGAATTAACTGGTTATTCAGGATACTATCGCGTAGATTCTGGAGAATATCGTATTGTTTATCGCTTTGATGTAGATGCAGATTTGGTCGAGGTAATTTTAGTCGGTAAACGTAACGACGATGAAGTCTATAAGCAACTTAAGCGTTTGCTGGGTTAGAGATTTACAGAGTGAAGCTTGCGCGACGTAGCTTGTCCGACGCAAGTCGTAAGTCATTCGCGTTTTGGTTGTTTGAGTTGGAGTGCGATCGCGTAGCTGAAGGAACCCCTAACTTGGTGACGATAGTCTTTCGCGTTACCTGTTATCGAAAGTATGTGTACACTAACTATCTACCTGACCCTCATCAAACTTGTTGCCGTAGCTTGGGTCTTGGGTACTAAAAATTTTGTCCCAAAAGGTAAAATATAAACCGTAATGTACCGTGTATTTGAGATGATGAATTGAATGATGGGCAGGACCAATAAACCATTTCCCAAGCCAATGATGTGGAAAGGATGAAGGTAGACGATCAAGTCCCATATGATTTAAGACTGCCCATACTGTCATCGTGGTAAGTACTGCAATCATAGTAACTAAGTGAAGTGGGATTACCAAGACGATAGCAATTAAAAAAAGCGACTGAAAAATTGCCTCTAAAGGATCAAAGGCAAATGATGTCCATGGAGTTGGATACCGTGAACGGTGATGTCCCTGGTGTAACCAGCGAAAAAGTGACGGATGGTGAAATAACCTATGTGTGAAATAAAAATAGGTATCTTGGAGAAATAACACGACAGTGTAACTTACACCTAAATACCACAAACCATACTGGTGGTAGTTACTGTACAAGCGGGTAATACCCGAACTATATCCTGACATGATCAATGCCGCTGCTAGCGCAAATATCCCCGCAGAGAGGATAGAAAGTTTAATATCATTTTGGATCGATCTCCAAGAGGGTGATTGATTTCGGAGATTTTGATTAATAAAGTACTGGCTAATTGGTGAGTAAAAGAACAAGTAGGTTCCCCCTGCTACCAAAAAATACCGCAGTACAATAATTCCAAAAAAAGCGATGCCGTAAAACCCAAATGAGTGGTGTATCAATTAAATCTCCTTGCCATTCCCGATCTTCCGATTCCTTTTCAGGAAGTAGCAATGTGGTTTCAATTTCTTGCTGGATTGCCATGAGTCATTCACAAAGCAATGGACTAGCAGTTGATTGGCATTGTACAAGTATTCTAGCACTTGGGATTTTTACGGGCTAAACTCCTAGGGATGATAAATTTAGGATTGTTTGAAACTGTCTAATATCTTAGTCAAAAGAGAGGATCCCCCCCTTTGGAAAAATACTCTACAAGGGTATCGCAACAGGAGTAGAGCCTAGGACTTACGCATTGACAAGAAAACTAGTCTATGTATTTAAGCCGCACAAGTAGCACTCAAATTATCCAAAACATATTCACGAATAACATTTGTAAATAGGTTTCTTTGTACTTCGTACCAATTGCTAATGGTTTTTTCAGAGCGCATTTTTTCTAAACGAACAAATGCTTGAAGCGAGCAGAATATATGTGTTTTTATTGCATAGCTATCTCTAACCATGAACCGACAAATACCACATAGCTGTTTTATTGCTCTATGAAAAGTTTCAATGCCCCAATGTGTATCATGAATTGTAACGAAAGTACTTCTGGTTATCTGTTCTAAACACTCTTTGAGATTTTCTTCTGAAGGCAGATAAAATATATAATGTCTAGAGTCTTCTTTTTTAAAGTCTTTCCTAAACAATTTTATAAACCCAAATTCCCTTAAATGAGTTACTAATCCTTCATTTGGAATATCTAAAATCCTTACCTGGCAGTACTTTCCAGGTTCTTTTGATACTGTTCTGTTCTTCTCAACTCCAAATAGAAAACCCAATTTCTGGTTTCTTAAAAATTTCAGATTTTCTACTCCTGAGTACCAACTGTCTCCTGTAACTATTTGTGGTTTTAATCCCCAACTAATCACTTCTACTACCATTTCTTGGAAATAATCGTTTTTTGTTTTTCCCTCCTGCTTATCATATATCCTGTAATTTATTGGAACCGAATGTCCATGAATATCGCTATAATAAAGTGTGATTAAATTTAATCCCTTAATAGTTTTATGGTATTAGGAGTTACGCACTGTACAAATTAGTCATGGTATGATTTCACCGCAATAGCTTGTTTCAGACTTTGACCAATTTGTTTTTAGCGATAAATTAACCGTGGGGTAGGGGTTTAGCATTGCTCATTGGTGTCAACTTAAGAAGATAAAGCCCAAATTTGTTGGGTGTAAGCGTCAATCTCTCGATGGCGCTTACGCCTGTATTTGACTAATCCAAACAGCTTGTGACGTTCCACAAGATAGCTCACAACGTCAGCCGCCTCACCACGGAGAACAGCAGCAGAGAAATGGTATAAACTACGAAAAACCATTTCAGTAGAAATAAGGTCTAATGGTTGATTCAAAGCCACAGCCACATCAATACACAATTGATTGAGAACAGCATAAAAATCCAAGTGGCAAAAATTTGGATTTGTACGCCGTTGGTATCGCCAACCCAAATATAAGCCAAACCCAAAAGTCGTTTTGTGAGCAAAAATGCGTCTTCAACACGCCAACGCCTGCGATATAATTCACAGACCTGCTGTGCAGACAACTTTTGGGGGTCAAGTACATTTGTCAGGTAGTAGTACCAAGTTGAACCCCACAACACAGAAACTAAGCGAACTGGACGCTGACAAGGGTTAGAACGGTATTCTCCCATGTCAATAATTTCATCACGGTAGAATGGGGCATTGGTCAAACAACGAATCACCTTGTAAGAAGTTTTTTCTCGTAGTCGTGTCAAGAAAAACTTATCAGATGATGTAAATGCATCGAACCAAGGGAATTTAAAAAACCCTAAATCAAAAATTAGCAATCCACCAATTGGTAAACGCTCAAGTAATTTGTCACACCAAGTTTTATCATTAGCTTTACTGTTGTTTGTATACCAGGTTGTCACTGGATGATGGTTAAACGCCTCTACCACCATCATGATTTTCCCCGCCAGTGTTTTTTGTTGTCCTTTGAGTGCTTTGAGTTTTCTTCTGAGTGCTTCGAGTGTTGACCCATCTGCAATCCAGATGGCTGTGAACTCTGCACATACTGGCTTCCAATTCTCTGGTACTACCTGATTTCTGGGTTGTACACTAATTCTCGCCATTACTTGCTCAAATATTTCTGCAAACAGTTCTATTGGCAGTGTTCGTAATCGTTTTGACAATGCTTGAGTACTCACCAGCATCGGCTCCACCCATAACAATCCCTCTTGTGAGATGACTCTAATTACTTCTCTTAATCCTGGAATTTGCCGATACACTAGACTCACTACTATCGCCATCATCACTGGCAGAGTCAATATTCTGTCTCGTCCTATTTTTCTTTTGTTCTGCCTCTTGTTCCTTTTTATGTTCATAGGATTTTAGGGGTTTGAAGTTTGCAGGCGATAGCAATGAAAATATCTGTTTCTCGATTTCTTCAATGGATGGTGTTGGCACATGTTTTTGTTGACGCAGATCGGGGTTTCCTGTTCTAGCTGGTCTTTTTTTTGCCATGATGTATCACCTATCACATCGAAAACAATATTTTGAGATTACATCTAAATCGACCCTTTTTGCTTAAGTTGACACCAATGAGCATTGCTAAACCCCTACGAGAAATATGGTTTTCCCGCAACATATATTTATTGTTTTCTGTCAATGCGTAAGTCCTAGTTATTACCTTTGATGTTAAACACAGTAAAATTACTAACAGCTTCTGCTTTGGGATAAATTGCCTGAACTTCAATTAAGTTTTTCCATTCCGCTTTAGTTGCAACCCTATACCAATCATAAAGCGCGTCACAGGAATCTGCGTGTATTTCACAAAAATCCCGCAAAATCCTGCGGCTAATAACATGCATCCAACTACTCCAAATTGGTGTTACAAAAATTGTCGCCTAAATTGTGTGTTTTAGTGGATCGCACTTGACAACAAACCCACAAAACCCTAACTGTCCGAAGCGATAAAGGGTGTGATCGCGCTCTATCTATAAACAAGACATTCCTCATTTACAATTTGAGAATGTAGAAAAAACTCAGGCAAAAATTATTTATGAGTATTTCCCTAACTCCTGAATTAGAGCAATTTATCCAAAGTCAAGTAGCAAGTGGTAAATATACCTCCACTGAAGAGGTGATTATTGCGGGTATTAAACTGCTGGAGGAAAGGGAAAATATTTACAAAGGTAGGTTTGATGAATTGAAACGGGAAATTGCCATCGGGGTTGAAGCTTCCGAACGTGGGGAAGTTATTGACGGGGAGATAGTTTTTCGTCAACTAGAGCAGAAATTACAGCAGCGTCGTCAACAAGCAGGGAAATGAGCAATATTTGTAGATTTACTGCTCCTGCGAGTCGAGATATTGAAAGCATAATTGATTATGTTGCTGACAACAGTAGTTTTGATGCTGCGGAAAGTTTGCTAAAGAAAATTAATCAAAAATGCAGTAATTTGGCTAATTTTCCCAATATGGGACGTAGACGTGATGAACTTTCTCCCTTTTTGCGTAGTTTTCCTGTTGATGATTATTTGATTTTTTATCGTCAAATTGAAAATGGGATTGAAATTACACGGGTTGTTAGTGGATATCGGGATTTAGATGCATTGTTTGATGAAGACTCATAGATCCCCGACTTCTGACAGAAGTCGGGGATCTGAAACCCAAATCACCCCCCATTTTCTCGCTGCTGTGTGCGTAAATATTCTAGGTTTTCCCGAATAGTCACTGTATTGGGATGATTTGCACCCAAAACCCGCTCCGCAATCTCCAAAGCTTGGATGTAAAGAGGTTCTGCTGCTTCGTACCTTCCCTGGGAATCGTAGAGTGAAGCTAAATTGTTCAAACTGGTTGCAACGTCGGGATGATTTTCTCCCAGTAGCTGTTTTCTTAACTCCAATGCTTGGATGTACATAGGTTCCGCTGCTTCGTACCTTCCCTGGGAATCGTAGAGTGAAGCTAAATTGTTCAAACTGGTTGCAACGTCGGGATGATTTTCTCCCAGTAGCTGTTTTCTTAACTCCAATGCTTGGATGTACATAGGTTCCGCTGCTTCGTACCTTCCCTGGGAATCGTAGAGTGAAGCTAAATTGTTCAAACTGGTTGCAACGTCGGGATGATTTTCTCCCAGTAGCTGTTTATATAACTCCAATGCTTGGATGTAAAGAGGTTCCGCTGCTTCGTACCTTCCCTGGGATTTGTAGAGTGCAGCTAAATTGTTCAAACTGGTTGCAACGGAGGGATGATTTTCTCCCAGTAGCTGTTTAGATAACTCCAAAGCTTGGATGTAAAGAGGTTCCGCTGCTTCGTACCTTCCCTGGGAATAGTAGAGTGCAGCTAAATTGTTCAAACTGGTTGCAACGGAGGGATGATTTTCTCCCAGTAGCTGTTTAGATAACTCCAAAGCTTGGATGTAAAGAGGTTCCGCTGCTTCGTACCTTCCCTGGGAATTGTAGAGATAAGCTAAATTGTTCAAACTGGTTGCAACGGAGGGATGATTTTCTCCCAGTAGCTGTTTAGATAACTCCAAAGCTTGGATGTAAAGTGGTTCTGCTGCTTCGTACCTTCCCTGGGAATTGTAGAGTCCAGCTAAATTGTTCAAACTTTGTGCAACGTCGGGATGATTTTCTCCCAAGCGGGATTTGACTGCGGATACGCATCCTTCATACCAAGGTGTTGCTAATCCATATAAACCCTGTCCATTGTAAAAGCTAGCTAAACCAGTAAAAGCCCAAATTAAATTTTCATCGCTGACTGCATCGGTTAAGTTTTCAGCAACTTCTGTCAAATGGGGAATGGCTGTTTTAACTGAGTTGATAAATTCTAAGGTTGGTGATTGGGGAATGGTTTGAGCAATTTCCATAAAGGTGTTGGTAAATGCTTGTTTAATTTCCTTGCTTTCCCCATCTGCGGTTAATTTTACTTTCAAAAATTCTCTAATTAAGGGATGAATTTTATAACCATATAAATCATCTGCTTCTAAACATTGCACCAAATGACGTTGGTAAAGCTGCTCAATTGCTGTCTCCACATCCGACTGTTCCCAGTTGAGTAACTTCGCTGTCGATTCTACCCATTCCCACACAAATATATCTGCCGCAAATAGACTTAATAATGTTGCGACTTGCTGTGTTTCTTGGTTCAATTCCACCCAACTGATTTCAAATGCAGCTAAAACCCCAAGCTGTGCGGTACTCAATGTTTTTTGTTGAGGATTTATTGCTTCCTGATGCAGTCGTTGCTGTTTCAACTGCTCCAACATTTTCGCTAAAGTGAAATGGGGAGGTTTTTTAACTAAATATCGTCCGACTAATTCTATTCCTAATGGTAAATATCCCAACCATTTACATAATTCCTTCGCTGTGGCTAATTCTTTATTTACCTTCTTTTCACCAACTAAATTAATCAATAATTCCAAAGCTTCCTCTGGTGATAACACATCAAGGGGTATTTCTTGAATATTTGTGTCCAGATTTCGTAACCTAGTTGTCATCAAAACCCGGAAGCGGTTATTTGTGGGAAGTAATTCAGCAAAACCATCTAAATTCGTCACATCATCGAAAACAACCAACACCAAACCTTCTGCTGGTTGCCAATTTTGCCAGCACCAAGCTACTTGTTGAATCAGCGTCAGTTGATTTCCTTGAAAATCCTGCTGTGGGACTTCCAAACCCATTTGCAACTGCACAAATTGAATGATTCCCGCTGCTATATTTGCATCTCTAGCATTTAACCAACAAATCCCACCGGGATAATCAGCTTCATGTTCCCTGGCATATTTTACTGCTAATTCTGTTTTCCCTACACCACCCATTCCCGCAACTGCGGAAATAGCAACTGCATTGTTTTTGTGGAATTTTTCGTGAATTTTGATAAGTTCATCGCTACGTCCAACAAAGTTAGGGATACTCGGATATGGAATATATTTGACAGCAGTTGCCGCTTTTTCTGGTGGGTAGAAGTTAAATGTATTATCTTTAACCTCGACTTCTCCACCTTTAATACTTATCCCTTGCCAGTTTTCATTAATCATATCTAAATTTCAAATAGTAATCCTATGCAATTATTGATTATGTAGATATTAATGTTGGGTACTCCGAAACGGAGTAGACATGTAGTGGCTTCTGTAAGTAGCAAGCTAACGCAAAGCCTCCACCCAACCTACAATTATTTATAAACATATTTATAGGACTTACGCATTGACAAAAAAGGCAAAATATAGTTTTAGGTAAAACCAGGTTTATTGTAGGGGTTTAGCAGTGCTAAACCCCTACTGCGCGGCTTTACATATCAATTTAATAAAACCTTGGAATGACCTATTTTCACAGGATGCATTACATGATTAATTTGTACAGTGCGTAAGTCCTAATTTATAAACATATTTATAAGCACTCTAGCTTGAGAGCGATCGCAATCTCTCAACTGTCATGATGACGCAAGGAAGCATCCCACTTTTTAAATCAATACCCTGGAAGGGTATCGCTATACGGACTAAGCCTAGGCTGTTGACTTTGTTGAAAATTGGGCGATTTTTGGTACTTTTGTTCGTGGCGTTTAATATCTCGTTAAAACCCTATCAAAATCAAGCTTTTAGCCATCGTGACTATCCACGTTTTTTGCATGAATGAAATCCCGAAAAAGTCACAGAGTCAACAGCCTAGACTAAGCCTGCCTCCGCAGGCTAAAATTTAAACACATCAACGCGATTGCTTCGTTACGTCGCAATGACGTAAGCGAGATACTTTCTGAAAAATTCCAGGTTTCAAAATAGACTAAGATTTATTTCCCAAAATTCAAAGTATTACCTGTGATGGTATTTGTCCCACCTTTGATATTTATCCCTTGCCAGTTTTCATTAACAATATTGGGACGTTCTTTTTTCAACATCTCTACCAATTCATTGATGCATTTTTCCAACCTAGAATCATCCTTTGCAGCATCCTGGATTCCATTTCCCAAATCTGCCAACTTTTTCCCTATTTCCGGGTTTTCCTTGGCAACTTCTTCTACCATCCCCACCAAAACAGCTTCCCCCATGTCTTTCCTTTCCCCAGCAGGTAAAGCCATTACCTTGGTAACATCGGGTGACTTTGCTTTCATCTGCCCTATAATCTCGTCATAGCCAGTATCAAAGCCTTTGTCGATTGCCCAACCAGCAAATTTATCGCCAATGTAGATTAAAAGCCCCAAAATGCCTAAGCTTACAGGTTCCATACGTTACCTTCGACATTACAGTTTTCTAGTAATAATACCTGGTGTAACCGCAGGATTCCGGAAGTGCTCTGTTTTTTTAATTTTTGCCGATACTTGAAATCACAATTCAGAAACTCCAACGGAAATATTTACGCGATCGCACTCAGGTTAAAATGCAACAATGAACAGAATCTTTGACCAAAAGTCGGCGAATAGGGTACCAATAATTCCAAATTTTCACTAAATTCTCAATATTTGCTCAAACCTTTAACTATATAGCTAAACCACTATTAAGTAATTGAATTTTTCAACTTTCAATAATTTAAATTAATAATTTTTAACAAACATAGCTTCAGCATCGTAAGAGAATTAAAAAGGGAATGAGGATGTAAAAAACTTTAAAATGCCCATATTGTCAGAACCAAAGCTTTCGGAAGTATCCGAATCAATATTTTAGTTCTGATTGGCTAAGTTTCTTAACATCTCTTCAAAATCTTTCTCATAAAAAACTGTTGTTAACTGGGAGATGATTGATGGCTTTCGGACCAGCATCAAGATTAGGAGTTGCTCTTTTCGAGGAAACCGATCCTGTTGAATTAGTACCAGGTCGTTCAGAAGAAGAAGTAGAAGTCGTAATCAAAGCGACTTACAGACAGGTGTTGGGCAATGCCTATGTCATGGAAAGCGAGCGTCTTGTTGTACCAGAGTCACAATTGAAACGTGGCGAAATCAGTGTACGTGAGTTTGTTCGTCAAGTGGCGAAGTCCGATTTATATCGCTCCCGCTTTTTTACCAGCTGTGCCCGTTATCGCTCAATAGAGTTAAATTTCAAACACTTACTCGGTCGTGCCCCCGATAGCTACGACGAAATGAAAGCTCACAGCGCGATTCTCGACAACGGCGATTTCGACGCAGAAATCGATTCTTACATCGATAGCGACGAATACCAAGCAGCTTATGGCGAGTTTATCGTCCCCTACATCCGAGGCTACAAGACCCGTAACGGTCAGAGCATGGTACAGTTTACTCACATGTTCCAATTGTTACGCGGAGCTTCCAGCAGCGATTTGAAAGGCAACCTCGCCGGAATTCGCCCACGCTTGAACTCCTTGGTAATTCAAAACACTGCAACACCTGTAATTCCACCTAGTGGAGCTTCAGATGGTTGGTCATTCCAAAATCCTTCCCTATCTTCCCGTACCCGTCTTGGTTCTGGAGCGGGTGAAGGTGGTAAAGTCTACCGAATCGAAGTTACAGGATATCGCTCAGGTGCTGTCAACCGGATTTCCAAATTTCGTCGCAGTAACCAAGTATTCCTTGTGTCTTACGAGCAACTTTCCCAAGAATATCAGCGCATTCATAAAATGGGTGGCGTAATTGCCAGTGTTACAGCAGTCAACTAGTACATGAAGGCAGAAATAAGTAGGCATAAGGAATAAAACTTATTTTATAAGCTTTTTGTCTATTTTGTAGACGCGTTCGCTCTTAGCGTTCCCGCTAGGGTAGCGGCTTCTTGTAGAGTATGCTTGGCTTATTTACACCGAAGTGTACTAAGTATATTCTGCCTCAACTAGGTTAGATAGAATCGGATGTTGGGGAACTTTATGTAACCCAATATCCGAGCGATTAGGAGCAAAGTAGCTTCAGCCGACGTATTCTAGACAAAAATTTTAAAAAAAACTATTGAGGAGTACCATCAAATGTCAAGCTTAGTACTAAATTCCCCTAAGGTAGAACTGTGGCAAAATAGCTCTACCGAGGAAATAGAAGCAACAATTCGTGCCGTGTATAAACATGTTATGGGTAACGCTCACCTAATGGAAAGCGAGCGATTGATTAGTGCAGAATCCCAATTACGCGATCGCAAAATCTCAGTAAAAGACTTTGTACGTGCAGTTGCTAAATCTGACATCTATCGCGCTCGTTTTTTTGAAAGCGCAGCACCCTACCGGTTTATTGAACTCAACTTCAAGCACCTATTAGGACGCGCACCTAACGATCAAACAGAAATATCAGAACATATCCAATGCTGCATCAACAACGGTTATGAAGCTGAAATCGATTCCTACATCGATAGTGCTGAATATCAAAATGCCTTTGGAGACAACATTGTTCCCTACTACAGAGGTAATACTTCCCAAGTTGGACAAAAGCAAGTTGCTTACAACCGCATTTTTGGTATAGTTCGCGGTGCTGCGGAAACTTCCAGCGCTGTCAAAGACTCACAACTAGTATATTCGGTTGCCAGCAACAGCACCTCGAAAATCCGAGCAACAGCAAACAGTGGCAGCACCGAAAAAAGATTCAAAATTGTGGTGACAGGTTCCAAATTTGATGCACCTCGTCGCATCAGCACCAACGAATATATTGTTTCTGCAACCAAAATGACTCCCCAAATTCAGCGGATTCATCGTGCAGGTGGCAAAATTGTTAGTATTACAGAGATAGTTTAGGGACTTTCAGAAAATAAAATATCCTGTGGTTTGGGCATTTTGTCCAAAAAGACAGGCAGTAATACCTGTTCCACAATAGAAAATTGGATAATTATTTAATTAGAAGCCCCTTAATTAATCTCAATTATTAGTAGTTAGTTATTGGGAGCCAAAAGCTAATGGTCAAAGATATTGATTATTAGTAGTTGATTGGCAGTTACTAACTACTAATAGCTTTAAAACCAGAAAAGCTTGATCAAAATAGACTTGGAAAAACGAATTTCAAAATAGTTGATACACCGTCGGAGGTAATAATATGTATGGGATAGCAACAACTGGAAACTCAAATATGAGTGACTATAATAATCGCATGGTGTTATTAGAGGTGACAGGTGTTTTAAACGCAAATGCCAGAAATAGCCATCAAATAATCAAAGTTCCTTATTCTCGTCTATCTCAAACAGTTAAACGGATTTGTCGAGCGGGTGGCAAGATTGTTAATGTCACAATGCCTTCTTTTTCTCCATCCGAAGTTACTGAAACTATTGAACAGAATCAGATAGTAGAAACAGTAGCTGCTGAAACTGTTGAGGAAACACCAATAGTTGAAACTGTTGAGGAAACACCAATAATTGAAACCGTTGAGGAAACACCAATAGTTGAAAGTGTTGAGGAAACACCA
Source organism: Calothrix sp. PCC 6303 (assembly GCF_000317435.1). NCBI lineage: Bacteria > Bacillati > Cyanobacteriota > Cyanophyceae > Nostocales > Calotrichaceae > Calothrix > Calothrix sp. PCC 6303. Next base: position 1,562,352 of record NC_019751.1, on the reverse strand, counting down.
GTAGCTGAAACTGTAGTAGTGGAAATAGTACCCCAAGCCATCTCAGCTACATCCAAAAAAACAACATCAAAAGCCAAGGGAATGGGAGAAAAACCAAGTAAAAATACAAAACGCGATCGCAAACCGAAATCTAGGCACTAAATAGCAATTGATTTGCTCACCTGAAGTTAATTATTATCTGTTTTTAAAATCCGTTTTGTAATGAATATTACCGAATTCTTTGAGATGTCCTTTGGACAATGGCGATCGCAACGTAGCGCTCATCATCTAGCGTTTGCACATTTCGAGCAGGTTATTTCTCAAATCAATATCGAACTACTGAACCACGAAGACCCCGAAGTCGTGGAAATTTGTCAAACCTACAACATAGACATTAGCACTATCACTCATCCATTTCGTATGACATGGGAAGGTGAATCAGATTGGGATGACAAACCACTTTCTGGGAAAACAGTCCTTGTACCTGTTCCTGACCCACAAACAAACAATAAAGGTAAATTGTTGCGAGATCAAGGATATGCCGAAACCATTCCCGCAGTCGGTAATTACCACCTCTCAGAAGATGGGATATTTACCCTCGTCACCGCATATGAAAATGCCGCTGCTGAGGAGAAAATTTGGTTTGTGAATCCTAATTTACGCTTTCGGGCAGCAACAATCAAAACTAGCGATGGAAAAGGGGTCACAACAGCTTCCTTCTCATCAGAAATCCGCAAACAGGGAATAGTGAACAGTAAGCAGTGAACGGGGAAAATTAATACAACTGATAACTGACAACTGATAACTGGTAACTGACAACTGACAACTGACAACTGACAACTGACAACTGATATGACTGTATCGCTTAGTAATCCTGGTACATATAGCAGTGACTTGTTTTTACTAGCACAGTGGATGGCAGGAGATTTTAGTAACCACAAACAAGCACAGGCTAATCCAAAAGAATTTGCCCATATTCATGTACTTTTCCGTCCTTTAGCGTTTGATTTTTTTTCGAGTATTGGTTTTTATTCCGAACAAGTTTATGACTATGATTTATGGACACCATATCGTCAGGGGGTACACAAATTAGTTGACAAAGGCGACCACATATACATTGAAAACTATGCATTGAAAGATCGATTTATATATGCAGGTGCAGCGCGAGAATTAGATATTCTCAGAACAATTACCCCGGATCAAATTGAGCGTCGTTGCCACTGTTCAATGGTATTTACTCGTACTGGAAATATGTTCCGTGGTGCGGTAGAACCAGGTAATCAGTGTTTGATTCCTAAAAATGGACAACAAACCTATTTAATTAGTGACGTTGAAATTACAGAAAACACATGGAATAGCCTTGATAAAGGCATGGATATAGAGACCCACGAACAAATTTGGGGTTCTTCATCTGGATCATTGTGTTTTGAGAAAAGTCAAAATTTTGCCCACGAAGTACCTCTGGTAGGCGAGATATGCTAACACAAATTGAGTTAAATGAAACAGGAATGTTGCCACCAACGGCTGAAAAGAAGATGCGTTGCTGGATTCGCAGTCGCCATCTAATTTGTTCTGGAAACTTCTTTATTTTGGAAACAGTTGAATATACCACTGTTGAACGCTTTGGAGAATGTGTCACTTCATTGGGAGGGACATTAATTTCAGTTGAATCCATCAACAAAATTTGGATGGGAGCACATCGACAGGTGATTTTGTATCAAGCTAAAGCCAGTTTACATACCCCACATCATACATTGAAGCAGTATTGGATTAAGTATGGTGGATTTTTCACTCGATTTGATGAGCGATGCTGAAGATTCAATAACCGAGGTGGAATTAAATATTATGAGTGCAGCTAAAACTTACTTATTGATTAGATAATCTTAATCAATGAGATATTTTTATACAAAATAAAACTATTCATTATATTCGACCCTGGAATTATAACGAAAGTTAATTATCAAAGTGAAATATATGAAAAATCAAAAAAATCATGAAAAAACTGTGACTGAAATAATCTAGATTTTAGTAGACCTTAATCACACTATAACTCTACAGGCTAAATATACGGTTTTGAACATATTTTCATAAAAGTTAACTATAAAGGAATACCAAAAGTTGATAGCTTAAAAACATACTTGATAATAAATAAGGTTGCTAAATGCTAAATACTTTTGTTCCTCCCCTTAATATTGGTCTATCGCAATTAATTAACGAAGATGGCAACCCTCTAGAATTATGGGGAAATGCGTCCCCTGATGAAATCGAAGTCATTATTCGAGGGGTCTATCGACATGTTTTAGGCAATGCTTATGTGATGGAAAGTGAGCGTCTTGTAGTTCCCGAATCACAACTCAAAGCAGGTGAAATCACCGTTCGAGAATTTGTCCGACAGGTGGCAAAATCAGAGTTATATCGTTCTCGTTTTTTTGATAACTGCTATCGTTATCGAGCAACTGAATTGAATTTCAAACATTTGCTAGGAAGAGCACCAAATAGTTATCAAGAAGTGGCATTTCACAGTCAAATTTTGGACGAATCTGGCTTTGATGCCGATATTGATACCTATATTGATAGCGATGAATATTTGAATGCTTTTGGGGAAAATATCGTACCATTTTATCGAGGTTATCAAACCGACAATCAGATAACGATGCTTGGTTTTACTAATATGTTGCAATTGGTAAGAAGCAATTCCGGCAGTGATAAAGAAATCACCACAGGTAACACAGCCAAGTTAACGCGATCGCTCATTAGCAACAGCCCCTATGGTAAGGCAAAATTAACTGATATAAATGCTCTGTTGGCAGAAGTCTTGAAGCCGAAATTACCACAGGAACCAACCGTAATATATTCACAACAAATACAAGCACCTTCACAGTCAGATATCGAACGAGAACTACAAGAAAAAAATGCCCAAATAGCAGCTTTAAAGCGACAACTCGCCGATTTGCGACCATTTGCCAATATTGGAGCATTTCAAACTAGCGGTGATTGGCAAGTTTCCCCAGAAAAAGTCGATACTCAAAAACAGGAAATTGCCGCTTTGCAAGAACAGATTGCTGATGCTCGCAGATTAGCGACGATTGGTGAAGCTAAGTTAAATAAATGGCGCGATCGCGTTTTTCGTGGATAGGCTAAAATCAGTGAGCAGTTAACAGTTATCAGTTATCACTAAGGAGTTGGTGCGTTAGACGGAACGTCGTAACGCACCCTACAAGACTGACTTAAGCGTAAACCACAGCGACTGCACCACCAATCGCGGCGAAAATAGCCGACACAACCGCTGTTGAAAACAGCCACCAGGCGGCACTAGCAGCCGCTTTCCGCGTTTCTTCTGCTTGACGCTGTGCTTGGTGTTTCACCTGTTCTAAGCGACGCTGGGCTTCATGCTGGATACGTTCAGCCCGTTGGAGGACATTATTCCGGGCGCGTTCAATTTGGTCGATAATGCGGTTAGCATCGTCAGTGGAAATATCATCGCGGGAACTGAGAACAGCTACTAGGGTTTCCCTATCAAAAGATTGTAAGCGATCGCGTAAAGCATCGAAGCCAGCTTGCGGATCATCAAAGAGCGATCGCACATCACGCTTAATGCCATCATAGTTTAGTTCGGGGCGATCTAAACCATTGAGGTAGTTACGAACCTGGGCAAATACCCCATCGATGGTATCTTGGATGCGTCGTTGAATATTCCGCACCTGTTCCACAAATTGATCACGGACTCCAACAATATTATTAGCAATTTGTTCGGCTTCCTCATCGCTGATATCTTCACGGATTTTTAGCAATGCCACAATTGTGTCACGATCGAAATGATTCAATCTATCGCCGAGATTTTCCACTCCCAACTTCGGATCATGTAATAGCAAATTTAAGTCGCGTTTGATACCTTCAGGATTTAACTCCTGCTTTCCAGTTTGGCGAAGGTACTCTTCTACATAAGCCTGATAGTTTTGGACTTGTTGTTGAGTTCTGGCAGCGATTCGGCGAGGAGCGCGAACAAGGTTACTAATAGATTTTTGAGTTGAGTCAATGATTTCGTTGACTTGCTCTTCGCTCAAATCACGACGTTGACTTAGTAATTTTACTAATGTATCACGGTCTAATTGTGACAATCTTTGACGTAAAGCTACAGCCCCCTCTTTGGGATTATGGAATAACTGATCTAAGTCGCGTTGGATACCTTCAGGGTTAAGTTCATCTTTGCCTGTGTTGCGAAGATAATCAGCTAAAGTTGTTGTTACTGAGTCGTACTGTTCCTTAGCTTTACCTACTAACATTTGGGGTGTTTGACGCACATCATGCCAAGTATTTTCTACATCCCGGACAATTTGGTCAGCTTCAGTTTGGCTCAAATCTTGGCGTTGATTCAACAATTGTACTAATGTATCGCGGTCAAATCTAGATGTTCTGGCTTTAATTGCGGCAATTCCCCCTTGAGGATCATCCAGTAGTTTTTTCAAATCAGCGCGGATTCCATCGGGGTTTAATTCCTCCTTTCCAGTATTCCGCAGATATGATTCCAAGTTTAACCATAGAGATTCCACTTGATATTTTGCCTGTTCGGCTAGTCCTTTGGACTCAATTAGGGCATTTTGCCGCTGTTGTTCCAATAAGTCAACAATTCGATCCGCTTCCGCATGTTGAATATCATTTCTTTCTAGGAGAATTTCCCGCATTTCTTCCCGGTTGATAGCTGCAAGTCTGCGGGTGAGGGTTTCGTAGTCGGAATTAGAGTCAGCTACTAAGGGTTTGAAGTTGAATGCGATCGCATCTTCGGTAAACTCATATTTGGGAGTCACTAATAGGTAACTTTCCACTCGACGCTGTAAATCTTGAATGATTTCCCGTTCTTCAGCTGCGGTGACTTCTACCAAAACTTGCTGACGAATTACTTCCAGTTTGTCAACAATCCTTTCGATTTCTGCCTTGGTTAATAATCCCCGTTGTTGGAGAATATTACTAAAGTCTTGGGAAGATAGACGTTGCAACTGTTGCTTAACTTGACTCGGATCAGCAGCAGGATCATAGATGACATCCCGGAATTCCTGAGTCAACTTTTCTGAACTCAATTGCCAAGTATAGCTATTGAAAAGGTAATGTTCAACATCAATATAAATTTGGTTATAAGGTTGAGATGAGGCAGTTAAACCTAATTTCTCAGCTTGTTCAGTAACCTTATCCTTAGTTTGCGTTAATGTAGTGATAATTTTTTCAACATCAAAATCAGACAAATCAGTCCTCGCTAAAACTACCCCTGTTAAAGCTGTCATTGCTTGCTTAATTGGGTTGAAACCTGAATCTTGATTACTTTGGTTCTTATTCCCAGATTTAATTTCCCGCATCAAACCTTCTACCTTTGCACTGAGTTCATCAGTTTTCCCTTGTCCTGCGGGTAGAGATTTCAGGTATTCTGTCATCTCAGTTAACCGATCTTGCGTTGGTTGTTGACTATTGACAACCTGTTGCCAAACACCATACAAAGTATCGGTAATCTTATTAATATCACGCTTGGAAAGGTCAGTGCGATCGCTTATCAGTTCAACGAATCTATTCCGATCAATATTTTTTAGGTCACTTCCTTTAATATCTTTTAGTTTAGGATCATTAAGTAGCTGTTCAAACTCACCTCTAATTCTATTTAGATCTAACTCTGGAGGACGTACCATCTCCAAATATTCTTCTACCCGTACTTTTAAACCCTCAGGATCAATTGCATTGCCAATTTCCCGACGTACAGCAGCAGCAGCAGCTTCAGCGGTGGAAACCACCTGATTACTCATAGCTTTCGCACCCAATGCAGCAGTCGCAGTCCCCATAATTGCCTGGAAACCCGAAGTTGCGGTATTGACGACATTCCCCACCAAGGAACCCACCGTCGTTGAACTCACCCACACCAACAACAGGAAATAAGCACCCCAAATTACTAACCCCAGAATTGCACCCAGTTGCGGATTCAGCGTTAATAAACTCAACTTCACAGCCAAAAACGAAGCAATTAATAGGGATATCGTAACTGTAATTAGAGTCCAGAACCCAACTGCCGTACCGATTTTCTTAATTGTACCGCCAACACTACCAGTTTCCTCGGTACCATCGCCAGATGAATCCATAGCATGTCCTAAGTATGTGATTCCAGCGGCAACCGAGAGGTTAGTCAAAACTAGTTGAATCGCAAAAGCTAAAATCACCCCTGCAATTAACACTACAAAGAAACGTGGTCCCACTGTTGCGAGTGAAGCTTGCGCTGCTGAGATATCTCCCGGAATTTGCGAAAACCAAAATAGCACTAATTTTGGAGTCAGAAACATCGTAATTTTTCCCTCTTTAGGTATAAGTCGATTGTGGGTAAGATATTGTGTGATCGTAAATTTTACCTATCCCAATACTTAACTCCCTAGCACCAGAATCCTGTAATATATAGGGTTTCGACATCTCTCGGAGGTTGTAATCTCTTCTCTAGCGTTGGGTATAACTTTGTCAATTAATGTTAGTTTAATTTTTTGACCAATTCTTGCTCATTCCTTCAAAATCTTGATTACCTTCTCCCTAAATAATATTGAATCATGAGCCAATTGTTGAATTAAAGATAACTGCTTCTGATCAAGAGTTGCATCTAATAATAGTACCCAATCCCCTTCGGAAGAGGGGAATATATGGACATCAGCACAAATTCCTTCTTCAGGTTGCACCTGTGGTAAAAATAGAGGAGAATCATCCAGAGGAAGTAAACCTTCCAAAAACAAAATCTGTTCCCCGACATTTTCATCTTGGCAAAGATTTATAATTCCATAAGTAGCTAATTTTCCACCCCATGTAGATGGATTACCCTCCTTACTAACTAAAACATATGCCAAAGAACGACTTTCCAACATGAAATTAAGAATATATGTAATGATTGATTCGGGAACCTCTAACATTTATCCCTCCAATATTTTGCTTGCAAGAGTCTGAAAAACTTTTTCAACTCCGTAACCAGTTTTGGCACTAGTTAAAATCACATTCCAACCGTCATTTATTCGTCTTTCAAGCTCTAGATTATTAATTTCCCACTCTTCTTTTAAATCTGATTTATTCATCACGAGAACGAAGGGAATTTTGCCCAAAACCTCTTCAACTCTTTGTTGAAGTTCTAATGCTTTTTCCCAAGTGTTGTGTCGAGTTCCATCCACAACTAATAAATACCCGGATGAACCACGTAGATAAGATAGTTTAATTTTTTGAAAATCATCCTCTCCATATAAATCCCAAATAATTAAATTTAACTTTTCTTCTCCATAAACAACTATTTTTTTATCGATTTTCACCCCTACGGTTGTCTGGTAACTATCAGAAAAAATACTATAGACGTACCTGGAGATTAAACTTGTTTTACCTGTCGCAAATGCACCAACCAGACAAATTTTTTTCTGAAGCATAAAAGACAATTAGTTCAGATTTTTTTGATCAAAGATATCCACTTCTAATGATACTCGGCGATTTAAATTTAAAGCTTCTGTTTGAGCTTGAGGGTTTAATGGCTTTCTGGAACCTAAAGCAACAGTTTGGATTTTGATATTCTTAAAACCATCAGATTTGAGATATCCGAGAATTTTCTGAGCGCGAGTTTGACTCAAGACAATATTTTGGGCTTCAGTTCCACTATTACTAGCATGTCCAATAATTTTGATGTCTACCCTTTTTTGGAGAGATTGAGCAGTTTTAATGAGATTCTGAAAATCTGATGCTAGTTTTTTAAGTTTGTCAACCTCCCCAGGTATGAATTCGGTTTTACCCTCAGCAAAAAAGAACATTTCCTGCTCGATTTGCCGTTCATAGAATTGGAGTTTTTGAAGATTGTCATCTACTAAACCTTGCTCATTTAACTGATTCACCCCAGGAATTAAATGCCAGTTTCTTCTAGTTGTTAAAATCCACTGATTTGAAGCTGAACCACTCACTTGCAAAGTTCCATCTGGTGTAGTTTGCAGAAAAACCGTATTTGGAGGTTTTAGTCGTTCTTTTGCTCTTTTTGTCGCAATTTCTGGCTCTAATGATAAATAATACTCCCAAGTTGCCTTAATATCATCTTGATTGATTTGAAATTGTTGAGATATGGGATTTATGTCTCCAGTTATGGGATCACGCATTCCCGTAAGCAAGTATTTCCCATTTTGTCTTTCAGCTTTAGTAATTACAATTCCCGGTAAAGAATTGAGATGATGGACGTATGCATTCCAGCGTAGTTGCTGCCTAACGTAAAAAAAGCCCCAAATGCTCAACGCGATCGCACTCAGACCTGATAACATCCCTACATAGTTATATTTTTTCTTGGTTGAGGACTTGTATTGCGCTTGTAGACAATTTTCTAAATAAACCTTACTAGGTAGGAACAATTCACTATTACCGTTATAATCACGCAATTCTTGGTGAAATTTCAGGTGAATTTTGGCAATGGTATCCTGAAAAACTCCTCGAAATTCTTGAGGTGCATTCCCCCGAATAATACCAGCAACCACAGCTAGTGGTCCTTCTTCAATCCAAATCGTTAATTCCCCAAATTGCAGACTTTGTAATCCATCACCTTTTTTTAAGGTGAAAGAATCCTTGACAAAATCTTGAATAGCTGTCAGCATTCCCGAAACTAAATCAGGATCTTGAGTAATTACCAAAGGTGCAACAACATGTTGTAATACCAATCCGGTTTGTTTGTGAATCAAGAAAATCTGCTCAACCCGATATAGCAAAGTCCGCAGTAAGACTATCTCAGCAAATGATTTTCCTGTTTGTACCGCCTCGACCCGCCACTTTAGGCTTTGTAGTGATAAACTGTGATTTAGGGTCTGATTCAAAGACTGAATTGTCTCTTCCAGTGCAGATGCGATCGCTTTCCTAATGGCAGTCCCTAAAATAGGAAATAAAGCCTCCGAAAGCACATTCAAATCCTGCTCAACTGAAATTCTCACCGCGTTTTCAACCGTCGGTACAATAGCTTCCCCCAACTTATTACCATCTGTCGTCCCCAACATCACTGCTTCGGGGAGGATACAACTAATATCTTCTGGCTGAATTTTCGGGGTTTTTAATCTTTTGTGTAGTTCATCAAGTTGCTCAGACTCCATTCCAAATAATAAGCTACGAAGTTGAACCATTTCATCGCTGATTTGATTCTGATTCGGGGATTGATTTGATAATGTGTCACTGGAATTGTCGTTCATAATTCCCCTATTTCACAGCAGCTTATATCACTGAACAATGGACTTTGAGCATTTTTACCGAATATCAAACCTAGACTAAACATACCTCACCGTCATCAAGTTACGGGTATTCTGAATATACCTAAGTTACCGGAAACCTGCTTTATATACAACCAAACAAAAATATCGTGGGGATGCAATTATACCCCACATAGCCATCAAATTAAAATAACCTTAAGCTAAAATCTACGTCTTAAATGTATTCCTTCTTGCTATAACTAATTGGAACTAGTAATTAGAAAAAAAGTACTTTAGGTACTTGTGTACAGAGTGCAGCATCTAATAAATTTAATTAAGAATTTAACCGTAATGCCAGTTCATTTAATAATGTGGCTAAAGTAGAGCGATCGGTTTTTTGATGACGCAACTGTTCCGACTCACGCTGAAGCAATGTAGTTATCTCCTCATATTTCTCTCTAATCTCGTTATGTAAAGTTTTAGATTGCTCAAGAAGTTGTTCACGTAGTTCCGATTGACTACGATTAACTTGATCATCAAACTGCGTTAACCGTGATTGCAAAGATGCATTCATAGTTTTAGCTTCATTTACAGCAATTTGGATAGCAGCATCTCGATTATTTTGTTCATTTCTAATTCTCTCAGACAAGGAACTAACTTCTTGCTTGAAATAATTTTCCAGTGCATCTAAACGTTTTCTTGTATCTTCTCGAATCCCACTACATTCTTGCATCAGTCGTTCCTCTAAATGCAAAAATCGCTGTTCAAATTCTCTGACTTGACTCCCAAACAGAATATCCCGAACTTTCTCTAAATTATTATCGGGGACATTTGCAATCTTTAATTGTTCTTGTTTCCCATCTTGATGAGACTTCTCCTCATTCACCCCAGAATTATGACTATTTTGATCTTCTGTCTCTGCTGGAACCATACTTTTACGCCTTAAACACACTAAATTTTAGGCGATCGCCAAGACGGAGAGAATTAATAATTTACAATTGTATATATTTATTCTCTCTTTCAATAGGTATTTTCGGATATCGTGAACTATTAAAGGCTATTAGAAGCCATTTTACATTTGCTATCGAAACTTAATGACCAGGTAAATAGTCGAAGTGATTAACTGAAGTAACATCACAGGGATACCATAATGCAAGAACGTTTTAAATGATATCCGTTTTCCATATTGTTCCGAAACTCCAGCTGCTACAATATTTGAAGACGCACCCACCAAAGTTCCATTTCCCCCCAAGGTTGCACCAAACATCATCGCATAAAATAACGGTAAAACCTCTGGAGGAAATTGTCCGCTAAAAGTCGGTTCGAGTATTTCTGATGGTGCTAAATTAACATTCACAACATATTGTTTCAGCAAAGGAACCATTGCCACAACTAAAGGAATATTGGGAATAACGCTGGAGAGAATTCCTACAAAAAAGACTAAAAAGACACTCCCCAAGAGAATATTTTTTCCTAAAATTACCGCTAAAATCCCCGATAAACCACCAATTACCCCAGTTTTTTCCAATCCACCAATCAGGACAAAAATACTCATAAAAAATATGAGTGTACTCCAATCAATATCACTCAGAATATTATTAACTGTATCAATTCGGCTATGATGAGCTAATAATAAAGCTAAAGCTGCTCCTAATAAAGCTACAGCCGCAGGTGAAATTGGAATTGGTAGTTCTTCCCCAATTACGAAAAACAATAAAACTAGTGCAACTATCACAGCACCCAAAGCTAAAACACGGGGATGATTAATTTGGGGATGGGGTAATTCCTCCATGTTTTCCAATTTTGTATTCCATATTTTGCGAAACAAAAATGGTAAAGTGACAATTACTGTAATAATTGCGATCGCACCACCCAAACTTAGACGCTGGAGATAGTCGATAAAGCTAATATTAATCGCATCTCCAACAATAAATGTTGCCGGATCTCCAACTAGTGTTAATAAACCTGCACTGTTAGCAACGAACACTAATAAAATTAGCAAAGGAACAAAATTTATCCCAATATCCTCCGCTATCGGGGGAATTATTGGTGCTATCAACATTACTGTGGTTGCATTTGGTAAAACTGCACAAATAGGGGTGGTAATTGCCACAATTCCCAGCAATAAACGTTTTCCTTCTCCCTTTGCTAAGATTACCATTTGGGTTGCGAGGTAATCAAATACTTTAGTTGGGGTAAAGGATCTCACCAAAACCATCACACCAAAGAATAAAGCCAAAGTTCCATGACTCTTACTAATATAACCAATGGCATCATCTAAAGTCATGACATTTGTAAATACCAAGAATAATGCACCTAGTAATGCCGCGATTGTTAGGTGAATCCATTCAGTCATAATTAGGATAATCACACTGATGAATGTGATAATGCTAACCAATGCTTGCCAATTTTCCACAAATAACCTCTAATATAGACGCAGGTTTGGGCTTTCACCAGTCAGTATATAGGAAATATAAATAAAAGCCATTCCCTGATTTTTTTTACTGACTGATACTTTAAATTTAGTAAGTTTAATCCCCTGAAGAAAAATTCTCTTCTAGGAAATTTAGTGCATAGTTGCGGAGTTCGTAGTATTCTTTCGAGTTTCGCATTGCCCCTCGATCGCGTGGATGGGAAAATGGTACTTCTAGGATCTCACCAATAGTGGCAGCAGGACCATTAGTCATCAACACAATTCTGTCTGACATGTAAATTGCTTCATCCACGTCATGGGTAATCATCATCACTGCTTGGCGATTATTTTCCCAGATATCCAGGACTTGTCGTTGTAATTTCCCACGAGTCAATGCATCCAAAGCACCAAATGGTTCATCCATCAATAACATTTTAGGACGAATTGCTAAAGCACGGGCAATTCCCACCCGTTGTTTCATCCCACCTGATATTTCATCCGGATATTTATCGGCAGCAGGAGTTAAATTTACCATTGCTAAATGCTCATTCACAATGCTGATTTTTTCCGAGCGATTGGCATTTTTTAAAACTTCATCTACTGCCAAACGAATATTTTCCCGCACCGTTAACCAAGGTAATAAGGAATAGTGTTGAAAAACCATCATTCTTTCTGCACCTGGCTTCCGAATTTCTTTCCCATCAAGTTGTACCAAACCCGAAGTGACTTTTTCTAAACCAGCAACTATTTTTAGTAACGTTGATTTACCACAACCAGAATGTCCCACCAATGTGACAAATTCATTTTCTCCAATTGTCAGGTTTACATTATCTAAGACGATAAACTCATCTCCATCCTTGTTGCGATATGACTTAGATAAATTACTAATTTCTAAAAAGTTTTGATGATTAAAATGAGATTCATGTAAATTATTTGTATGTGTGGTAGATTTCATTCTTAGTTCCTTCCAATCAATAAAAATTGCAAACTAGGTTAAGACATAAAAAACGATTTGGGACGATTGGCACGAATTTCAAAGCTGTTGAGATAACCAATCGGATCACTAGGATCAAAAGCTTTTTTGTCAATAAAATTATCCGCTGCCGCCACTTTATAGTCATCTGACGGGGACTTAATTCCCATCTCGCTACTAATCTCACGATAAAGTTTAGTTTGCCAAGCTTTTTTGGCTAATTCTTCTGCATTTTTGGGAAACTCCTTGTTTTGTCCCCATCTTGTCGCTTGTGTCATCAACCACAAACTTTCAGATTGCCACATAAATGTTGAATGGTCATTTTCAATGGTGGCTAAATTGCTTGGATAATCAAAAAATATTGTTGTTCCTGGTGATGATATAACTCGGCTTTTCCCATCAAAACCTCCATAATTATAGTCACCCACAATTCCCGGACGAGTTAGCTTTGGCTTTGCACCTGTAAAGGAACGATTAGAAATAATCTTGGTAACTTCTTCATGATTTTTCGAGTCACCACAGTACCGACAAGCTTCAATCATCGCCTTTACTAATGAGCGATAAGTTTTCGGATTTTCGTCAATAAATGACTCCATTACCGCTAACAATCTATCAGGGTGTCCCTGCCAAATTTCCCTTCCTTGGGCAAAGGTAAAACCAATTCCCTCATTGCCAGAAATTGCTCTTGTATTCCAAGGTTCTGCCACCATGTAACCTTGAGTTGAACCAATTCGCATGTTTACCACCATTTGCGGTGGAGGAACAATAATAATCCGGAATTCTTCATCAGGGGCAACTCCTGCTGCTGCCGCTAAATAACGGACAAAGTACTCATAAATTGCTGAACTTAAAACAACTGCCCAAACACGATTTTCCGGACGTAATTTACCGAAATATCCGCGAAAGTCCCGCCCAAAAGTTTCTAAGTCACCGTTATATTCATTCCATGGACGTAAACCAGCTTCCCACATTGCCCGATTCATGGTCAGGGCATTACCGTGACGGTGAATCGTCATGGCAGCACATAGGGGGGCGTGGCGTGCCCCCTCTGCCCCTGTGCGGGCATTCGTGACTGCACCACAAACCACAGGAGAAGCATCCAAACGTCCAAAAATGATTCCGTCGCGGGAGGTTCCCCAACTAGCTTCACGGCTGAGAGTTACATTTAAACCATACTTGCGGAAGAAGCCTTTTTCCCAAGCTACGGCAAAGGGAGCACAATCGTTAACAGGGACATAACCGATAGTTAAATTGGGCTTTTCTAGGGTTTTGGGATTAACTAATTGTTCTATTTCTAAGGCTTGTTGAGATATATTTTGAGGGGCGCGGTTGGCATTAATAGCACAGGATGAAATGCTAGAACTTGCCGCTGCAATTCCCATACCTTTGATGAATTCGCGGCGTGTCCAATTATTTTTATTTGTGTGACTCATCGGTTTTTACAGAAACAACTGTAAGTGTAATTTTTCTCATTAAAAATAATGATTACTTACGAGCCAATACCTAGAAGGGTATCGCTATAAGAACAAAGCCTGGGGGTATTTGAAAAACTGTGATATTCCCTATTTACGATGAGTAACTAATACTTCAATTTTGCCAACTGCATAGTCTAGTAATAGTCCAGTTACACCTATTACTAATACGGCAAGAAATACAGAATTTAAATTCAGACGACTCCATTCATCCCAAACAAAAAACCCGATCCCCACACCACCTGTCAGCATTTCCACAGCGACAATTACTAGCCAAGCAATTCCTAAGCTAATTCGTAAACCAGTGAAGATATAGGGTAAGCTTGCTGGTAGAATAATTTTGGTAATTTGTCGCCATCGTGGCATTTCTAAAACTTTAGCAACATCAATGTAGTCTTTATTGATGCTGGAAACTCCTAAGGCTGTATTGAGGATTGTGGGCCAAAGTGAAGTGATAAAAATTACGAAAATGGCTGATGGATCTGCTAAATTGAAGATAGCGAGGGAAATTGGCAGCCATGCTAAAGGTGATACAGGTTTGAAGATTTGAATTATGGGGTTTAGTGCCATCATTGCCTGCTTTGACATGCCAATTAAAAAACCCAGGGGAATGGCAACTAAGGCACCTAGGGAAAAACCAATTAATACCCGACGCAAACTTGCTAGTAACAACCAACCAATTCCCAAATTACCAGGACCACGCTGGAAAAACGGATTCAGGATATAGTCCAGGTTGGCAACCAGTGCTTCCGCTGGGGTTGGCATGAGTTGACGGTTGGTAATGGCAATGAGCCACCATAATAGGATTACGCCCAGAAAACCAGCACATGGTAGCAGGAAGCGATCGCGTAAAACAACGGGCTTAGTACGCAGCCACACAGCTGCTAAATTCAATTGAAATATCATTGGCAATCTCGACAGATTTTAAATGTAGGGACACAAAATCCGAGCAGTATGAACCAAGGATACTGAAAATTTTTCTTTCAGTTTCCTCTCAACGCTTACGAAGTTAGCTGACGGGCTAGGGTTGAGAGATACCCTTTTCACTCAGATCATGGTTGTAATTGCCACAATCGATTTTTGAAATACGCCCCAATATTTGGTTCCTCCGTTCCAGTCTTAGTATTTTTGCTCACAAGCAAAGCATCTATCTGGATTAAGCTGACTTACTCTGAATATGGTTATATAGTAGCATAAATACTTGCATTCAAAATCTATCTATAGGTAAATACTTTTATTTGTAGTATTCAATACCATTTATTTTCAAAATTAACTACCTAATCATTCCTTCTACTTTTAACTTATCCAAAGCATCTTCCGCAGCAGCTTTCTCTGCTTCTTTTTTATTCCGTCCTCTTCCCTGTCCAAATTCCTTATCTTCTACAATAACTGTAGCCACAAATTCAGGTGCATGTGGTGTTCCACCCACTTGAACTGATACATATCTTGGTGGATTTGTAGTAATATTTCGTTGAATCCATTCTTGAAAACGATTTTTGGAATCAACTTTAGAACGAGACACAACAACATCTTCAGGAACCCCGTCAAATAATGGTTCTACAACTTTTTTGACAGCTAAGATATCAGAATTTTGGTCAAGATAATAGGCAGCAATTACTGCCTCAAAAGTGCTACTAAGTAGATTTTCATTTTGATAACCACCTTCAACAATTGCACCCCTTCCTAACCGCATCCGAAAATCTATTCCGACTTCAACAGCGAATTTTGCTAGTTGTTTTTCATCCACCAGTGCCGAACGTCTGCGGGTTAATTCATCTTCACCTTTTTCTGGATAGCGATTAAATAGATATTGTCCACTGAGGTAATTTAATAATGCATCACCCAAGAATTCTAAACGTTCATTATGTTCACCTTCTTTGGGATTTTCATGCACATAAGAACGGTGAGTTAGGGCTTTACGTAATAGTTGTTCATTTCTGAATTGTAGAAGTTGATGCATGATATGCATGATAATTTATGTTAGGTAATCAAGAAGATGAATTTACTAACCAAAAATTAAATAGTGGTAATGTTGCAAATTCTTGAAAATGGTGCTTTAAGGATTTCTTCCTAAGGCACCCTACACACGGAAGAAGCAGATAAGTAGGTGGGGGTGAGTAGTGAGCAGGGGTAAACCTAAACATTTGGGGTAGTTGTGCCTAGGCTGTTGACTCTGTGCTTTTTCGGGATTTCGTTCATGCAAAAAACGTGGATAGTCACGATGACTGAAACCTTGATTTTGGTAGGTTTTTAACGAGAGATTAAACGCCACGAACAACAGTATCAAAAATCGCGCAATTTTCAACAAAGTCAACAGCCTAGGCTTTGTCCGTATAGCGATACTCTTCCAGGGTATTGATTAAAAAAGTGGGATGCTTCCTTTTGTGTCGGGGTCTAAATCCTCGTTACAAAACATACTTATTACTCATTACTCATTACTTACTTATTATTCTCCTTCAGGTAAGGCTTGTACTTGACCATCAGGACTAAAAACAGCACGAATCCGAACCGATTGACCGTTACGATTAGGTGAGACAAAACGCTCACTAATTCTTGGCATTCCGGTACGTTCGATATTGTCAGTTGCGGCTTTACCTAGTGGGTAAATGCGTTCTAAAGTTCCATCAACCCCGACAATTAAACTATATTCTAGGGTTTGTTTGAGACCTGCAGGTGGTCGCCAGCGCTTTTTCAAGAAATCTCTGGCTTCAGCGATTTGGGGGGTATCAAAGAGAGTTCCATTGCTTCCACTACGATTTGCGGTGGCAACTGCCCCATCTGGTTTACGTCCTTCACGCAGACGGCTAACTAGTTGGGATTTCTCATCACCTGTTGGGGTGGGAGGATTTTTAGCGTTGCCACTAATGCGTTGGTTGATGGGTGCGCTGGGAACTATGGGAGGAATTGGGGATAATTGGGGAAGTTCACTAGATGCGCCGTAGGGTGGTGAGATATTACCTCCCAATCCGGTGGTGGGAGAATTGGGGGAACTGCCAGTACCTTTGGTGGGACTGACTCTGTTGGTGTTAGTTTTGGTAACTCCAGAACTGTTACCAGCTAAGTTGTTACCTGCTGCGGGGTTGTTGGAAAATGCGATCGCATTTCCACTTGAAAGCTTACCAGAGTTAGCTGGATTCGTCCCAAATATCGGGTCTCCAGAACTACTAAATAAATTTCCCGAATTGCCAGTAGTGTTATTTCCTGGGTTTTGAGTGGGAATTTTGTTTTGTTGTGTACCTAAATTCTGGTTTGTGGAGTTAGCAGCATTGGGCATCACTGGTGATAGTCCCCCAGCACCGGGAATTAAGTTGGGGTTACCAGCTTGAGGGTTAACTAAACCTGGTGGTAATGTCGGTAATCCTGATGAAAACGTTGAATTTGGACTAGGAGACAGTTGAACTGAAGACTCCTGTTGAGGGGAGGGTTCAAGGGCTATTTTCTCATCAACACTGCTAGATGTGGTGGCTGTTTGTTCTTGGAGACGGGTACGGTTAGCATGTTGATAAGTTATGGGAATTAAGGCTACAGCTACCGCTGCAACTGCTGCCATTGGTGCCCATTTGGGGATGCCAGATCTTCTATTACTGTTGGAATCGAGATTTGGTAATGCCATGACATCAGCAGAATACTCATCTAAAGCGGTTGCCAAATCAAATAGCTGTAAAAGACTAAGTTGAATGACGGGTGCTGATGTGTGGGAAGCAAGGGAACCGAGAAAAAGATTATGAGTTAAATTTCGACCCGGTTGTAAATGAATGTTGCTTCTAGAGTTTTCTTGATTAAAAGGAATTATTGTATTGGTTTGATATGAGTTATTGCTAGAATCTGTTAAGGTTTGGTTATCTAAGCCCAAATCTCTATTTTGATTGCCTGGAGAATAGTATTCTCGAAAATTTTCTGGGGATTTGTGAATGAATTCTTGAACATAGCTGCTGACAGCTGTATGCAATGCTTCAAGTTGATCCCGATCACCTCGAATTGCAATCCTTTCTTCTTCTGGCAGTCGCGGATCATCCAGACGAAGTTCAAAGCGTAAATCTTTAAGTACTGATTTACCCGTCCATCTTGACAACGGTGAACTTTGTGCCAAAACTTCGAGGGTGCAAGTAGGGGGTGTATAGCGACGAATTACAGGGTTTGATAGAGGCATGACTAGAAGTTCATTAGGACGTGATCGATTTTGGATTTTGTGACACAAGCAGTTTGACTAAAAGTAAAATTACTTGGTGAGTATGAGATTTTGGTCACTGAATTAAACTGGTTAATTAGTTTTTGGGTGCTTGCTGTTCCCACTCAGAATCAAAACCTAACTGGTTGATGACAAACCTCTCAAAAGTCGTGAATTAAAGTTCGATAACTTTGAATTTTTAACTTCCAAGTAGCCGATTTAGTCTTTTAACCCCAAATATCCAATCAACCGAAATCTATAATTTTGTCGAACGATCAATTAGGGCAAGCCAAAGTCTTCGGTGTCCACCGGGACCACTGTAGAACAGTAAGTCTACCAGTAATTTTAATCCCAAGTTAGTTAGGGATTCTATGGAGATACTTTCGTCTTCCTCCATCCGTTCTTGATACGTGTTGCAGAAAGCGTCAATGTAATCTCCTAGTAAAGCTGCCTGATGGGGTTCGCGGTTAGTTTCCGCCATTTGTTCCAACAGACTCACAGCACGGCGAATTAGTTCTTGGTGCTGTTTGGTAAGATGGCAGATAATGAGAACAAGCGATCGCGCTTCTTCTACATCTAGCTTTTTTCGTCCTCCTTGACCTTTTCGTAACGGGTTTGATTGACGTAACCGCCACAGCGCTACGCGATCTGGTACCTTTGACTCTAAACCGAGTTCGATTGCCGCAGAAAGCATGGCTTCCGAACCGATGCCAGTCAAGGTTTCTAGTGCCAACAACACTAAGTCCAACTGGGTTTTGATATTATCCCACTCAACCGAGCTTGGGGCACCTATTTGGGTTAAGTCCTCCCACTGCGATATTGGCGTGGGTGAATTGGCGGCAGGCTGCATAACTTTTAGCATAGGTGATCAGACTAATAGGGGCGTTGCTGTTACCCATTTTGAAACCAGACTCTTAAAAATTTAGATTGGTTTCTTCCCCAAGGCTAACTTATACAACTTAGCCAACGGCTTTGAGTATCATCTCAACAACACTTTTCTTTGTCTTACTCTATGACGAAAATCACCCCGATTAAAGTACTACTGTAATTTATTCTCTAAAATCACATCAAGATATTTTATGCATCTATCTCAGGTATGAAAAAATAAGAAGAAGAAAATAAAAAATTTCGTAGCTGCAATCAGGGATGGTTTAAACTTTCCACTAATTACAACTACGTAATTCACTTCTAGATTTTGTTGTATGTACCGAACTCTAGCCATTAATTATGAAACTATTAACTATTAACCCTTGCTCTTAAAGGAGTTGAGCCATTGTTGAACCTCATTGCGGGCAATATCCCGTCCACCTAAGCCAAAAGCCAAAGCGATGGCAACAGCGATCGCGCCTAACAACAAACCAAATGCTAGATTGACGATATCTGGGGCAACTCCAATTTGTTGTAGTGCCATGGCTGATACCAATGTAATAATTGAAATCCGTGCTACTTGTCCTAATACTCTTGCTTGGGCGCTACCAGAACTAGTAATTAGATTAAACGCCAAATTGGCGAAGAATAAGCCCACAGCAAAGATTAGTAACCCAGCTAAGACCCGCCCCATAACCAGGAGAATACCTGTCACCAAGGCTGTTAGAGAAGGAATACCGAGGATATTAACTGCTGCCACAGTGGCAAACAACATAATCCCCACAAGAACGATGATTCCAGCAAGTTCTGAGGGGGTGCGTGCTGCGATACCTGGTGTTGCATTGCCGACATTGGCAGCTGCACGGTTGAGGGAATTTAATCCCAAAACTGAAAAAATATTGTTAAAACCAAGACTAGTGAGGATACTAGTCACTAAATCAGCGATAAATCTGCCTAAGAAATAGGCAAGAATTAAAATTGTCGCCGCAGTGAAAATCAACGGTAAAGCGCTGAGAATCTGTTGCAGCATGGCGATTGCTGGGACAGAAATTGCGTCGATTTTCAGTGCATTGAGAGCTGCGATTGCCACTGGAATTAAAATCAACACATAAACAATTGTGCCAACAATATTAGACAGTGACTGTACCCCAGCCGCTGGACTTAAACCAAAACGACTACCAATATGATCTACACCTGTACTTGCTAACAAGTTGGTGACAATCTTACGGACTATATTTGCGACAAACCAGCCAGTAGCAGCAATTAGAACTGCACCTAAGATATTAGGCAAAATTCCTAAAACTTCGGTAATCAGATTTTGAACTGGTAGTAAAGCTTGACGCAACCCCAAGGTATCCAAAACTGGTACCAGGAATAGCAAAAATACAAACCAGTACAGTGCATTCCCAATAGTCTCAGACAAAGATAATTGGTTGAGACTGGGGGAAGCATCATCTGGTGGATTCAGCCGTTCATCGATACGTAAAGCATCCAAACCGCGAATTGTCACCAATTTGAGTACAGTTGCCAGTACCCAGGCTAATGCCAGGAGGACACCAACACCAAATAATTTCGGTAGAAAATCACCAATTTGGTTGAGGAAGTTGTTGAGTGGTTGGGAAGCAGTTCGTAAATTGAGTTGTTCTAGAACTGCAACTAAAGTGATGAGGAGAATACTCCAAAACACCAAACCAGAAATTATTCCCTCAACTTGAGGAACATCTCTACCACCGGAAACAGTAGCTGCAATGCGATTATCTAGTTTGGTTCGGTTTAAAATCCCCTTCACCACAGCAGATACAATTGCAGCAATCAACCAGCCGATTACAAGAATTACCACCGCACCCAAAAGCTGTGGTAAAAAATCTATCACCTGT
Source organism: Calothrix sp. PCC 6303 (assembly GCF_000317435.1). Lineage (NCBI taxonomy): Bacteria > Bacillati > Cyanobacteriota > Cyanophyceae > Nostocales > Calotrichaceae > Calothrix > Calothrix sp. PCC 6303. Next base: position 1,541,406 of record NC_019751.1, on the reverse strand, counting down.
TGGAGTGCTGTTCTGGCGTAATCAACAGACTCATTCACTCCCAGATTAGGAACGCGAGAAGCTTGTGCGAAAAGATGCTGCATCCCTTTCCCCATATCAAACCCCATCACTTGGGTTATATCTTGCCAAGTTGTATTCATGGTTTTGCGATATTAACTATCAGTGCTATGGCGCGAAACATTTGCGATGTTTTCAGCGTAGATTGCTTTGAATGAGCCAATACCCTGATAACTTCATAAATGTTTTGCAATAGTAATTTACCAGTAAAATACTACAAGGAATATTAATCTACGTAGCTTTTTGAATTTTTTATTTATAATTTGATTTTTAGACCCAAAAGTGCTGCGAAAAATTGCCTTTTTTGTAAGTATTTTGTGATAATGTATACATGTATCCAAGAATGTATCAGAAAAAATAATTTCCCATTCTCGGTGAAATATTTAGAATCAATAAATATGAGTGACTTTCGGCGCACATATTCGCACATATAATATCGGAGATGTCTAATAGATAAACATGTCTGCAAATCAAACTTTTGAGCAATCGATTCAAATTAGCGCTTCCGCCACCATAGTTGAGCGTTGTATTACCAATCAAACATTAATGCATCGTTGGTTAAATCCAGCTTTACGTTGCGAACCTGTGGGAGAATGGAGCAGCGACGTTGGTGCTAAAAGTAGATTTTTCATTCAGATACCAATCCTTCAGCCGACATTAAACAGCACCGTGGTGAAGCGACAACCAGGTTTAATTATTTGGCAGTTTACAGGGTTTTTTCACGGAAGCGATCGCTGGGAATGTCAACCCACCGAAAAAGGTACCACCCTCATCAACCGTTTTGAATTCACAATCCCTAATCCCGTTGTCAGTTGGGGATTTAAAACCTTTGCCGAAAAATCCACCAAACAAGACATGCAAGCACAACTACGTCGTCTCAAACGTGTTGCCGAAGAAATTCAAGTCAAGGAATCCTATTAGTACATGAAGGCAGAAGTAAGAAGGAAGGAGGCAGAAGCTAAGAAGGTATATAAATAAGGCTTTTTACCAAGTTATAATGATCGCTTTATTTCCGCCGTGCTGTACTAGTAGTCTGTCAAGATAAAAATGACGGTTGTAGAGACGTAGCACTGCTACGTCTCTACAGGATTGTGGATGTGTATATAACCATCAAAATTAATGACATGGACTACTAGTTGGGCATAGGAGTGAATATCATGTAGGGGCAAACAACCGTTTGCCCTAATCCCTATTTCCTCATAGGAAATTTACTTCTGACTCAAATCCTGCTCAATCGTTGAAATCTTCACCGCAAAATTAGTAATATCCTGTCCAGTGCGGAGATTTTTCGCCTCAGCATTATTCAACGCTAAAATATAAGGCTCACCACCAATTACCCCAATCAGCGCACCACCAGAAGAACCACTAGAAGTGGCACAATCATGTAACAAAAAGCCATTTTCCTCTCCCGTAATACTGCATCCCTCTTCATAACCAGCCGTCCATCCTTTACCAGCAGTAAAATACTTTTGATACTGCTCTGTAGGGAAATCACCAGAATAACCTACGAAAAATAGGCTTTTAGGGTTTTTAATCAGCGTCGAAGTTGGTATAGGTTTAACGCCTAAATAACCGTATTTTCTACCAAGAGGCTGATTAATTTTCATAATTGCCCAGTCTTTAGGACTAATATCGCTACTTTTCTTAAAATCAGTACCGTAAATAACCTTTTCCACCTCGGCGACATCTTCATATTTCCCATCGATGACATTGGGCATAAACTGGATTTTGGTACTCATTTTGCCAGTTTCCGGATTAATGATACAGTGGGCGTTAGTTAAAACCAGATTTTCAGCAATTAAAGTACCTGTGCAGTGATAACTTTCAGCATCAGTTGTGGTTCCCTGTACTCTGCCAATTGCCGACCAGGGGTATTTTTTGCTTAACATGGGAATACGAGGATCTTTACCAGTGGGCTTCCCTCTAGAATCACCTTCATCGGGTTTGACGGAACGTCCCAAACCATCGGGAATAAAGGGTTTTCCCTTGCCATCAAGTTTGAATTCTCCAGTTTTAGCACTAATAAACTTTGGTGTGATGCTTTGTTTGGTTTGAGCCTGAACCGATAGAGTTAAGGTTGCAGCACCGATGATTCCGGTAAATAATAGTGCGAAAGATTGTTTATTCATGGTTTTGATTCTCCTAAATTTAGCTATTGTTGAAGAAGGCAGTAGGCAGTAGGCAGTGGGCAGTGGGCAGTAAAGCTATTAAACCCCCTACTATTGATAAAAATTACGCATTTACGTCATTGCGTAGCTTGCGTCTTCGTAAGGAAGCAATCTCAAAATCTGCTGTTCACAACAGTTGAAGATCCCCTCTTCCGTAGGTTGGGTGGAGGCTTTGCGAAACCCAACATCACTATCTTGGTAACGCGAGGTTTAGCACCACAGATCCGCTTTTCATGACAGTCGTGGTGCAGCGAGAAACCCGGTTTCATTAGTCGGAGTGAAAAATCGTGATTTTGAATATGGAGAAACCGGGTTTCTAAACCTTTCCCCTTCCCCCCGTTTCCCCACTCATTACTCATTACTCATTACTCATTACTCACCTCCACTCCCCCTGTAAGGTGAAAGCCGCCCAATAAAAGGGATTCCGCCACTCCTTACCCTGCCACATCTGCAACTGTGCTTCCCGCAAAGCCACAGCCGGAGACTTACCAGCTAACACCGACTTGTAAAATATCGGCATCAACTGGGATGTCCCGTTGTCGCTGACATTCCACAACGACACCACAGCCCGTTTGGAACCTGCATACATTAACCCCCTTGTCAATCCAACTAAACCTTCACCTTTGGTATCCTTGCCCAAACCTGTTTCGCAGGCACTTAGCACCACCAACTCAGCAGCCCAATCCATGTTGAAGATGTCACCAAGGCGTAGATAACTTTTTTCCACGGGTTTACCATTTTTATCAACCTGTGTCAGCGCAATCCCTGATAACTCAGGTTGTTTAGTATCCACCAAGCCGTGGGTTGCAAAGAAAAGGTGTTGATATTGTTTGAGTGTGGGATTAGTGGCAAATTCGTAATTAGCATCAGCACCGAATGCATAGGTAGTTTGCTCAGATGGCAGTAATTTGAGCATTGCTTTAGCTTCGATGCGGGTACCTGGTAGAGGTATCAAACCGCTGCGGTTGAGGTTTTTCATTGCCCGTTGCTGGGCTGAACGATGTACATCAACTTCAATTCCCCAAGATTCGGGTTTGCCTTGGGCTTGTTCTGCTGAAAATACCGGATCTGCAAGTACAGCCAGGGTTTTGGGTGAAAGTGGACGGTTATTAAGTAGTTTGCGCTGGGTTTGAATAGCTGTAACTGAGGGGAGATTAACAATTTCGTGGTTAACCAGTAGTGGTTGATAAGAACCTCTCTGCAACGCGGAGAGAGGCTTTGATTCCTCCCTTCCCTGCTGCGGAGACAGATTTTGAGGTTTTGTTTGATCTTTCTCCCCTCCCTGCAAGCCAGGAGGGGCTGGGGGTGGGGTTCCAGGATCTGCTAATGCCGCAAAAGGAATAGTTTGTAATCCACCATCCGCGACAATAACTAATCGCTTGTTCCCCAACTTGTTAGCCACAGGTGCCAGAACCAATTGACTCAGTTGCAAAGCTGGTTGATTGATGTCATTTGGATGTTCTTGAGGCTTGTAATTATCCCCACGTTTAACGAATTTATCCATGACATCTCGGAAGTTGGTTACTGCTTTTTCAATCTCTTCACCTTTTGGCAGTTCATAAGCTTGCAGAGAATCGGGTGTAACTAACCAGAGATAACTACGTTCTTCACCAAGGGAATATTGCAGCAGAATGGTGTCTTTGTCCAGTTGTTGCTGAATTCCCTTTAATTCCAGGGGTTGAGGATATTGAAGTGCGTCATATTGCGGGCTTTTCTGGCGAATTTCGGCTTTTAGTGTTTCCTGCTGGCTGATAATCTCAGCAATTTCTTCTTCTAACTGTTTTGCTGTAGCTTTGGCTGCTGTGTCACTGTCTTTAGTAGTGCTGATAATATTGGTTCTGGCTTTTTCTTTAGCATTGAGTAACTGCTGTAACCGCTGTTCCTCTGCTAGGAGTTGGGGATTTACACCTTTGCGGATATTTGCCCCAGATTCGGCAAGTAAATCAATGAGAACTCTAGCACGGGAACGCTCGTTATTATTCAACGCTTGAGAATCGTAGCCTTTGGATGGATTTCTTTTGTGGAGTTCCATCAACAGACTGGTTTTGAATTGGTAGAAATTTTGAACTGATGCGAAATAGGTGGTTTGTAATTCTTTGTTAGTATAGGTTTTGCGTAGTTCTTCAATGATTTCGATAGCAGCGTCTATTTGTTTAAGGGATGCTTCCAAGTTGCCTTGTTTGCGTTCTAAGTCAGCTAAATTCGCTAGGATTTTAGCTTGTCCGGATTTATCCTCCACTTCTATCGTTAAAGGCAGAGATTGGTTAAAAAACTTGAGTGCTTTAGTTTTCTCTCCTAAACTATCGTAGACTAAACCTATATTATTGAGAGTTGTAGCTTGCCCAGATTTATCCTCCACTTCTATCGTTAAAGGCAGGGATTGGTTATAAAACTTGAGTGCTTGCTGTTTATCTCCTAAACTAAAGTAAACTTCACCAATATTATTGAGGGTTGTAGCTTGCCCTGATTTATCCCCCACTTCTATTCTTAAAGGCAGGGATTGGTTATAAAACTTGAGTGCTTGCTGTTTGTCTCCTAAATCTGAGTAGACAGCGCCAATATTATTGAGGGTTACAGCTTGCCCAGATTTATTCCCCACTTCTACATATAAAGGCAGGGATTGGTTATAAAACTTGAGTGCTTGCTGTTTATCTCCTAAACTATAGTAGACAAGACCGCTATTATTGAGGGTTGTAGCTTGCCCTGATTTATCCCCCACTTCTATTCTTAAAGGCAGGGATTGGTTATAAAACTTGAGTGCTTGCTGTTTGTCTCCTAAATCTGAGTAGACACCACCGATATTATTGAGGGTTGTAGCTTCCAACTGCTTATTCCCCACTTCTATCGATAAAGAGAGGGATTGATTATAAAACTTGAGCGCTTCCTGTTTATCTCCTAAATCTGAGTAGACACCACCAATACCCAGAAGAGTAAGAGCTTGCCATTTTTTATCATCTAATTTCTGCCACAAAACCAGTGCTTGCTCCAATTTTTTACGGGCTGCAATGAGTGATTCTGCGGTTCCTTGCTTATATAATTCCAATCCTTCCTTTGTTAATTTCTCAGCTTCCGCACGGGTTGCATCTGGCTGTGTCGTCGCTGGCTGTTGTGCTATTTGCAACTGTGCTAAAGTTGCCCTTGCCCCCACCGATTCCGACACTAAAACCACACTCAGCAAAGCAATCAAACTGTAATGGCTGAATTTTGGTAGTAAATAACTTAAAATAACCCTGTTTTTCTTGCACTGTGCCATTTTCACGCCTCAAATAGTAATTATCTCCATAGGAACTGCACCGTATTTATACGGTTGAGTTAACAAACAATATTTTTTCTGCTCAGGAAATATACTGATTTACATATTGGTTACTTTAAAGCTAAAGCGAAGAGGAAGTAAACCTGGTTTCAGTTTTTGCAACGAGATTTAGATCCCCGACGATGAGGTATTTGTCATTGCGACGCAAGGAAGTAATCTCAAAATCTGCTGTTCATGACAGTCTCGGTGCGGTGAGAAACCAGGTTTCACCAGCTTGGTAAGCAAATCATCAAACACTAAAACTGAAAGAAACCTGGTTTCCTGTACAAACTAATCAATCCGCAACAACCTTATCCTTCAAAATAAACTGGGTTGAACAGGACTTTTCGACTTCGAGGAAACCCGGTTTCATTAGTCAGAGTGAAAAATCGTGATGTTGAATACTCATTACTCATAATGATATCCATTCCATGCACGCTGAAAGCCTATTGATTATGATGGGCAAGGTTAGGTGACTTTACTCACAATCCTTGCACTTGGGCTTGGAGAGTGATTCAGTAAGCCTGAGATTATCTAGATGTTAGGTTAAAATGCAGTACATAGTTTCGGCAATTTATTCTTTGATTCTGGCGATTATTTGGATAGCGCCACTTTTCATTCTGGTGATGATTTGGATAATGCCATTTGCAATGCCCTTTCTGTTGAAATGGAAGGGTTCTGTGGCTAGTTTGCTCTGGAGTGGTTTTCTATCTCTTATTGCCTGTGTGCTTCTAGTTTTTTTGTTTGCATATTTGCCAGATTTATATGTCAGTATGCGGCTTGATTTTCTAGGTTTTGATTTTGATGCTTGGACTGACGAAGAACGAGTCAGAAATATTGCCCCTCAATTCAGAGGCGAAGCTATAAAACTTTATTTCTCAAGAATGGGTATTGGGTGGACTTTTAAAGCGATGATTGGTGCTGTCTTACTCATCCCTTATCAAATTTTTGCCTCTAGCTTGCTTTTGATATTAAGTAAGTTCAAAGCCTAATTAGACAAAAGTGCATAAAATTGTGAAAGCAAACATACCAGTTAGTGAAAGGGAAAAACAAACTTTCAATCAACTGTTAAAACTAACTGGGTAAATAAATCATGAAACTCACAGCTAAATCCATTGCTTTGACTGCTTTACTTGCTGTATCTTCTGGAGTGACTGTTTTTGCTGCTTCTTCTCAAGTTTCCGCCACAATTTTCCAAGCTTCTCCAGCAAATTCATCCAAAATTAATTCAGTAATTAGCGCATCTCCTTCAATTGTCGGTAATTGGAAAGGTAAAATTGTCGCTAAAGGTGATGATGCTGCCACAATTTTAGAGATTAATGTTCTTCCCAAACCTGGAAGCATCAAGCAGGGGACTTGGAAATTCTGGGGTTCTAATAATAATCAAGATGTTGTTTATCAAAGCGGTACTTTAGTGGCTACTGTCAATAATAATAATGTGGTTCTGGAATTAAAAGAGCAAGGTCAAAGTATGATAAAATTTCAGACTAAAATCACTAATAATAAAGAACTATCAGGAGAATCTTTGGATGGAAACAGTCAGGCAAAGGTTCTAATTTACTTGAATAAAACTAAATAATGTGGTGGATAAGAAGGGTGAAAATTAGAGAGATGTATTTTCCCAAAGAAAAAGTGGGATATCCAACTCAAAACCCCCTTCTTCCTTCTTCAATCCTGTGGCTGCAAAGGACGGATAATAGGTGGAGATGGTGTGTTATTGGTTGCAAACATGGTAGAAAGGGCTTGTTCTAGTGTTTCTGCCATGACAATCCGATTTTGATAAGCAACCACAACTCTAATTAGTGTTGGTAGGCTATTTTTCTCGGCTTCTAAATAGAGAGGTTCGACATAAAGCAAGTTGGAAGTACATTGATTTTTTGCGGCGCATCCCCCAATTGGTATGATTAGTAAATTCCCCTGAATTACCCGCGAACCTTCTCGATTCCATAGGGTTATTTGTCCAGAAATTTCTGGATCTTGGTTAATTAAAGCTTCTATTTGTTCTGTTCCATAAACTAGCTGTTGTTTGGGAAAAGTATATAACAACAACTTGCCGTATTCTTGATTATCGGAGCGGGCTGCTAACCAAGCAATTAGATTTTGACGTTTGGTTGGGGTAAAAGGTAGCAACAGAATAAATTCTTCAGTTTCAGCGCTAAGTAACTTAGTAATGAGAAAATAGGGTGCCACTGGACGGGGTTTGGTTCCGTATATTTCGGTGGGAATCTGCCACAAATCCTCTCGGTTGTAAAATACCTGTGGATCGGTCATGTGGTAAGTTAGGAGGCGTTCCGATTGAATTGCAAATAGGTCTATAGGGTAGCGGATATGGCTACGCAGGGGTGCAGGTATGTTGGTGAGGGGTTGGAATAAATTGGGGAAAATGGACTGGAAGGTGGCGATAATTGGGTCAGTTGGGTCAGTGATGTAGAAACTGACGTTACCATTGTAGGCATCTACTATGACTTTGACTGAGTTGCGGATATAGTTAAAGGAGTTCTCACCAGGGTCTGAGTAGGGATAGCGATCGCTTGTGGTGTAGGCATCAAGTATCCAGTAGAGATAGGTATTTTCTCCTTTGAGAGTTTTTCCACCTCCATCTGCTGCCACTAAATAGGGATCGCTATCATAATGCAGAAATGGAGCGATTTCTTGGACTCTTTCGGTAATTTTACGCCGAAATAGTAATTTGGTTTCGGGTGTGAAGTTACGGGTTAAGAGCATTTGCCAATCTTTGAGATATTGAGCAAATAATACCCGTCGCCAAATTGAAGAAATGGGAATTCCACCCCGTCCATCGTAGATGTTATAAACGTTGTCCCCGCCACTGGGATAATCTAACTCGCCTGTCTTTGTCCCCGTCATTACATAGGTTTGAGTATTTTCACCGTAGTAAATTCGCGGTTTGCCAATGGGAATGCTATTGGTGATTGTTTCGTTGGATATCCGTAGTGAACCTTTACCTCCAACTGTGTCAGAACCGATATCTTTGACAAAGTAATCGGGTAAACCTCCAGAACCAACTGTGTTTACGGGACTGAGGGTAAAACCATAACCATGGGTATACACTAAATGTTCATTTACCCAGGTTTTAGCTAGTTCTGGTACACCAGCATAATCTAGTTCCCGTGCAGCGATAATTGTTTGTTGTTTTTCCTGGTTTCCATTTGCTTGCTGTAAGGTGTAACGATCGATATCGGCACCAGGAAAGCTATAATAGGGGCGGATTTGTTGAAGTTGGCGATTGGTACGCAGGAGTGGGTTAGTGTCCCAAAGTCGAATATTCCGAATTGTTGAGGTGTTTTCGGCTAAATCAGCTTTGGTTAGGGTACCTTCGGGGTTAAAGGTTCGAGCTTCGATTGTATCTAAGTTAAAAGCTTGACGAGTTAAAGCGACACTGCGGTTAATGTAAGGGGTTTCTTGAATAAGTTCATTTGGTTGAACGATGAATCGCTGAACTAGTGAAGGAATAATTTCTCCAGAGGTTGCGGCAATGAGGATGTATACTGAGAGCGCATAAACTAGGTGACGGGGAATAAGGGTTAGGGATAAAGATTTTTTGCTTCTGCGTCGAATCACGAAAAACAGTAGTAAAAAGTAGAATGCGATCGCTATTGCTAAAAAACTCAACAATGTGTAGACTGGCAGTTCGACTTTAACTGCGGTATAACTGGCACCATAGCTGACTCCCCGTTGATCATATAGCAAGGAGTAACGCCACAGCCAATATTGAAATCCCACTGCCATCATCAAGCAGGAACCCAATATATTTAGATGTAACCTTTGGGGGATGGAGAAACCGATAAATTTCCCTTGGCTTAAACTATTTCCTGAACGCAAATATACTAGTAATGTAGCGACAATAGTATATATAAAAACTTTCAAAATAACTGATTCTAATAATTCCCATACTGGCAGTTTAAATACATAAAAGCCAATATCAGTATTGAATAGTGGTTCTTTGAGATTGAAAGGGGTTGCGTGAAAAAATTGGAGAAATTTATCCCAATTTGTTGAACAAATAAAGGCTAATAAAAGTGCATTTAAACCAGCGAATATATTCAAACTTAATCTGGGAAATATCCAAATTACCAGCGCTACCACCAGCATTAAGGTTAGTCGGATAGTTGATCTGGAAATTTCTGACAAACCCAATGCTTTGACAGCAACTTGTAAAGAGTTAGGTAATTGGAAATTAGGGTAAAAAATGTCCCATAGCTGCTGAGTCAAATCCACTAACACCCAAGCAGACAATAAACTGAGAATTAATACGGCTGGCAGTAAAACAGTTAGTTTCAGAGATGAAGGCAGGTTTTTGACGGAAATCGGCGAAAAAAAAGGTATTTGACTAGGATATTCGGGATGGGTATGATGCCGATATTTAGCAGCAAGTAACAAATTACCCACCATAAAACCACCACAAACCAAAAACGCGATCGCCCACAGCCAGAACCGCGTATTTAAGCGTAGCCAAAAAAGTGGTAAATAATCGACTTCCCGAAACCACAAAATCTCGGTGGTGAAGTGGGAAACCAGATCAATAACTAACCACACACTTAGGAAAAACAATACCAACCGAAAATTACGGTTCTTAAGGCGTTGGAACATGTTACCCCTTTCCCACTATCCAATGATATTTGGAAAATATAGATCAGATTATTGAGTGTATTTGAATCTTTGTATATGCTACCGTTTTTATGCGGTTCCAACACAGTGAAAATTGAAGAAGGCAGTGGGCAGTAGGCAGTAGGCAGTAGGCAGTGGGCAGTAGGGGTGTGGGAAATTGTCGTATAACAAGGCAGTGGGCAGTAGCGAGTTTGAACTAGAATTAAACGTGAATTTATAACTTTAAAATTGAATGTCTTACCAGACTACAAAAACTATTAATCTCAATACCCATATCAAAGGGCAAGGTTTTCCGATACTCTGCTTACATGGTCATCCCGGTTCGGGTTCCAGTATGTCGGTATTTACCAATCACCTCTCTAAACGATTTCAAACTTTTGCGCCAGATTTACGAGGATATGGCAAAAGTCGGTTTCAGGGCAATTTTGACATGGAAGACCATTTAGATGATTTAGAGCGGCTTTTAGAGCAATATAAAATCGAAAAATGCCTGGTATTGGGATGGTCATTAGGGGGGATTTTGGCAATGGAAATGGCATTGCGATCGCCTGAACGAGTAACAGGGTTAATTTTGGTAGCGACTGCGGCAAAACCCTATGGAAATCATCCCCCTATTAGTTGGCAAGATAATTTATTTACAGCAATAGCAGGAATTATCAATTTAATTAAGCCAGGTTGGCGCTGGAACATCAATACATTTGGTAAGCGATCGCTCTTTCGCTATCTTATCCAAAAACACACCCCCCAAGCTTACCGTTATATCGCCAATGATGCTGTTTCGGCATATCTCCAAACTTCGGCTGGTGCAACTCGTGCTTTGATGCAAGCGATTCGCTCTGGTTATGATAAAACTTCGGAAATCCAAAATATCCACTGTCCAAGTTTAGTCTTAGTAGGTGCTGAAGACCGCCATATTACTGCTAATTCTAGCTTGGAAACCTCCAGAAACCTAAAATATTGCCAATCCCATTGTTATCAAAATACTGCCCACTTACTACCTTGGGAAATTCCCGATTTGATATTAGCTGACATTGATAGTTGGTTGGTTAAACATCCGCAAGCTACTTGTCAGCCTAACTAAAGCCAACCATTGAAAATAAGCGAAAAGCCTGTTTTATCGGCTTTATCCCTTCTGGCACTCCGTGTCTACTTACTTCTGGCTTCATGTACTAGCTTGATTCCGAATCTCTCCGTAGACTAATTTCATCAGTATTATATTCAAGTTAGCTTTAAGTAAATATCGATGTAGCCCATAAGTAAGGTCATTAATTTTAGGTAAGCCACATGAGTCAAGATAAATTGCATTCTAACCAACAGTATCCTCCGTTTGATGACAAAAACTCAGAAACGCCAGATGTAGGTGGTGGCTTACCTGTGATTAAATACTGGGCAGAGCATACACTTTCACCCGAAGGAGCAAAACTTTGGAAAACTCTACTTCATCATAGTGCTTGTTTATCTTGCTCTTGGGGTACCGGAGGACAAAAAGGTGGCTTTACCAACGAAGAAGGTGAAAAACTTCAGCGTTGTATGAAAAGTGTTGAGGCAATTTCGGCAGAAATTAAACCAGGTATCAAATCTCAAGTTTTTGAGCAACGCACCATTGAAGAATTGCAAAAACTCACCTCACTGGAAGCAGATAGGTTAGGAAGGTTGAGTTTTCCGATGATTTTACGAGCAGGTAAATCCCACTATGAGCGGATTTCTTGGTCAGAAATTTATGAGATAGTGACAGAGGGTTTTCGTAAAACCCCGGAAAGAGTAGCTTCTTACAGTTCTGGCAGATCTTCCAATGAAGCAGCATTCCTACTTCAACTGATAATGCGATCGCTTGGCTCAAATAATCTAGCTGATTGCTCAGATTTATGCCATAGTCCCTCAACTTACGGACTTGAGCAGATGTTTGCGACAAAAACATCGGTTGTAAGTTTAGAAAGCTTGAAAAAATCAGATTGCGTAGTGTTGGCAGGATCAAATTCTGCTTACAACCATCCTCGTTTAATGAATGAGTTGATCGAACTACGCCGCCACGGTGGCAAAATAATTGTGATTAATCCGATGATGGAAATCGGCTTAGTTAAATTCGGTTCTCCTGCTTTCCCCGTCAAATCTCTAGTACCAGGTTCTGATATTGCTTCCCTATATCTCCAACCAATTCCTGGTAGTGATTCGGTACTATTTACTGGGATTCAAAAGGCATTAATCGAAACAGGACACATCAAAACAGAGTTTCTCCAAGCTCACACCGAAGGATGGGAACCAGTAGTTGAAAACGCTCGCTCAACCTCTTGGGAAACCATCGTTGAAATTTGTGGAGTATCGCAAAACGAAATTGAAGCGGCAGCAACTATAATAGCCGATGCCAAAGGGGTTGTTTTTGCCTGGGCAATGGGAATCACCCAACATGATAATGGTGTGGATAACGTTTTTAGTATTTGTAACACTGCGTTAATTAGCGGCAATATTGGGAGAGAGGGTGCAGGTTTAATGCCTGTCAGAGGACACTCAAACGTCCAGGGATTCGGCTCAATGGGTGTAACTACTCAAAAAATCAAAAAAGGACTTCAACAAGCCTTAGAAAAGCTTTTAGGTCGTTCTTTGAGTTCTGTAAAAGGCTATGATACTCGTTCCTTAATTGAAGCTGCCGACGATCACAAGGTAGACACCCTGATTTGTTTGGGTGGAAATTTGTACGCAGCTAACCCAGATTCAACCCAAGCAAAACGGGCTTTAGGTAAAATCGAAACTATCGTTTACCTCGCCACAAAACCCAATTTAGGACATTTTCACGGATTAGCCAAGCAGAATACAATTGTTATCCCCGTATTGAATCGGTTTGAAAACCCCCACAAAACAACCGTTGAATCGGGTAATAACTTTGTCCGTCTGAATGATGAAGGAAAAACCCATCTTCAAGATGCTGATTTGATTCCTGAAGTGAAATTTCTCACCGAGTTGGCTCATCGAATTCACGGAGAATACCCGGTAGATTGGCGCAGACTTCAAGACACCAAATTTATCCGGCAATTAATTGCAGAAACTGTTCCCGGATTCGAGAAAATGGCAACAATCGACGAAACTAAAGAAGAATTTACAATTAGCGATCGCATTCTCACTACACCTCACTTTCCCACTCCTTCCGGCAAAGCCAAGATGTTTGTGACACCATTGCCACAACTAACCCTCCCACACCAAAAAACCTTTGCTGGGGCTGAAAATCATCAAGGAATCGTTGTAGCTTTAATGACAGGGCGCAGCTATGCCCAGCACAATACTGTGGTTTATCAAATAGAAGATAAGTATCGAGGAATACCCCACCGTAACTGCATTTTAATGAATCGAATTGATTTAGAAAAAATTGGATTACAAGAACATCAACGGGTTACAGTTGAGGGCAATGCAGGTAAATTAGAAAATGTGGAAATTATATACGGGGCAGTGCGTCCAGGTGCTGCACTGATGTTTTACCCTGAAGTAAATGTAATTTTTAACCCAGCAGTAGATAAGCGATCTGGTACACCTGCTTTTAAAAGAGTACCTGTTTTTGTATATGCAGAAAATTCCCCTAAAAATTATTAATGGTTTTCCTAAATATGTCACTCAAGAGTCTGTTATTCTGTTATGAGTCGGGGAATTGAGATTATTTTGGCTTGATACCTAAGTACTGATTCTCGTACAAGTAATTCCTATTCCAAAACCAAGCCCAAAATAGAATTTTTTATGATTACCGTTGCTTTACCGAAAGGGGAATTACTCAAAAATACAATTCGCCTACTAAAAATTGCTGGATTAGATTTTAGTGCCTTTTTAGACTCAGGTACTCGTCAATTACAAATTCCTGATGCTAGTGGTAAGGCAAAGGGGCTTTTAGTCAGGGCACAAGACGTACCTGTATATGTAGAATATGGGCAGGCGCAATTGGGTATAGTTGGTTACGACGTGCTACGGGAGAAAAAACCTAATGTTGCACACTTGGTAGATTTACAATTTGGCTATTGTCGGCTTTCGGTGGCAGTTCCAGAATCTAGTTCCTATCGTTCACCTTTAGATTTACCAGCAAATGGAAGAGTAGCTTCAAAATATGTAAATTGTGCGCGGGAATATTTCCATAGCCTGGATTTACCTGTAGAAATTGTACCTTTATCAGGCTCGGTAGAGTTGGGTCCAATTACCGGAATGTCGGAGGCAATTGTTGATATTGTGTCCACAGGGCGGACTTTGAAGGAAAATGGATTAATTGAAATTGAAACCCTTTATGAAAGTACTGCCAGACTAATTGCTCACCCATTAAGCTACCGTTTGAATACAGGAAACTTGGGGGATGTTGTTGAGAAGTTGCGGGCAGAAATGTTATTAACTGCTAGTTGAGATCATATCCCGTGGGGGCAAACAGTTGTCTGCCCCAACTTCGCGATGGCTTTTAGACTGTTGCTTTTTCCAAAATTAGTTTTGAACGCTTCAAACTTTCAGGTAAAGGAACTGGGTAAGATCCTGTAAAGCAAGCAGAACAGAAACTGTTTGTATTTTCTTTAGTTTCTTCTAGCATTCCTTCCCAACTGAGGTAAGCGAGGGAATCGACTTCTAGTTGCTGGGCTATTTCGGGTATGCTTTTTGTGGCTGCAATTAATTGATCCTGTGTGTCGGTGTCAATTCCATAATAACAGGGGTGGGTGACTGGGGGAGAGGAAATCCGCATATGCACTTCTATTGCACCTGCGTCGCGGATAGCTCTAACTAGTTTACGGCTGGTGGTTCCTCGCACGATAGAATCATCGATGATGATGACGCGTTTTCCTTTGAGGACATCTTTAAGGGGATTGAGTTTCATTTTGATTCCCGACTCCCGCATTGCTTGGGTTGGTTGGATAAATGTTCGTCCAACGTAACGGTTTTTAATTAATCCTTCGGCATAGGTAATACCAGAAGCTTGGGAAAAACCTATGGCTGCTGGGATTCCCGAATCTGGTACACCAAAGACTATATCTGCATCTACAAGAGATTCTTCGGCAAGTCGTCGTCCTAAGCGCATTCGATAGCTATATAGTGTTTCATCATGCATGATGCTATCTGGACGGGCAAAGTAAATCATCTCAAAGATGCATAATTTACGTTCAAGTTGATTGCTCCAATGATGTGATGTTAAACCAGATTCTGTAATCCAAACTAGTTCTCCTGGTTTGACATCGCGCAGATAGTCGGCACCGATGATATCTAAGCCGCAGGTTTCAGATGCGAGGACGTAGCGCACCGGATTTTCGCCGATGGTGCCAATTACTAGGGGACGAATGCCGTTGGGATCGCGCACTCCCATGATTCCGGTGGGAGTAGCGATCGCTAAACTGAATGCACCCTTGCAACGGTGTAAGGCTTTGATTGTTCCTTCTAGCCAGTCTAAACCGTTGTTGACTTCTTCTGCGATCGCATGAACGATCATTTCTGAGTCTGTCGTTGTCATTAACTGACAATCCTGTTCAACTAGTTCTTCTCGCAAATCTATTGTATTGACTAAATTGCCGTTATGTGCTAATGCTACATAACCTAATCTAGTTTTTAAGACAGCGGGTTGAGCATTGGCTTTTTTGCTGGAACCAGTGGTGGAATAGCGGTTATGACCGATAGCGATGAAACCGGGTAATTCCTTGAGATTAGTTTCATTAAACACTTGGGATACTAAGCCCATATCTTTGCGGATATGCAGCTTTTCGCCTTCAAAGGTAGCTATCCCAGCCGATTCTTGTCCCCGATGTTGAAGTGCAAATAAGCCAAAGTATGTTAGTTTGGCAACATCTTCTCCTGGTGCAAAGATACCAAAAACGCCGCAAGCTTCTTCTGGCTTATCTGGTGCGTTATCTTGATTTTCTGAATTTTCAATAGATTGAAGATTCAAGTTAGAGGTGACGGGATGGTCGGGAATCATGCTGGCAAATGCTCCTGATGAAAGCGTCAAGTAAGGGATACGTGAAAAGCGTGGCTATAACAGCGGAGTAGATAATCGAAGTTCTCTTAACAAATCTTTAATCATCTATTAAGACATTACCGCAATTTTCGCTCATCGCGTTTAAAGTTGTCGTGATCAAATTTGGGACTCTTCTAACCTAACCGTCGTTCGATTGCATTGAGAAAGCGATCGCATATTACTTTCAACTCTACTTCTACCAAGCTTTGACTGTCTGTAGTGAAAACTTGCAACCCTTGATCTTGACTTTCCACTGTACCCAATTGTTGCCATTGATTACCTAAATTTTCCCCCAAATAAGATTCCCAAGCTTGTTGATGCACAAGAGGTACTGAAACCAAAATTCTCGCACCACCTTCACCAAATAAAACCTCATCCCAGCGCAACCCAGAAATATCACCAGGTAAATTTAGCTGAATTTTTGCCCCTAGGTTTCCCGAAATACAAGATTCTGCCACAGCGACAATCAACCCACCTTCAGCAGAATCATGTGCTGCATTTACCCAACCTTGATGAATTCCTTCCCTACAAGCTTTTTGTACAGTACGTTCTAATTCAAAGTTGACACGGGGTGGTTTCCCGGCAACAGTGTTGTGGATTGTGGCTAAATATTCGGAAGCACCTAATTCGACTTTAGATTCTACAGGGGTTCCCAATAGGTAAATAATATCACCTGCGTTTTTCCAACCTTGACCACACACTTTACTCAAATCAGCTATATAACCAACCATCCCAATTACAGGCGTGGGATAAATAGGTTGTGGATTTCCCTGAGAGTCGAGAGTTTCATTATACAAAGAAACATTTCCCCCTGTTACAGGTGTTTCCAACTCCCCACATGCTTCTGCCAAACCGCGACAAGCTTCGTGTAACTGCCAGTAACCAATCGGTTTTTCTGGGCTACCAAAATTCAAATTATCTGTCACGGCAATTGGTTCTGCCCCTACGCAGGAGAGGTTTCTTGCAGCTTCTGCCACAACTGCCTTAGCACCTTCATAAGGATCTAAATAAACATAACGGGGGTTACAATCTACCGTTGCCGCCACCCCTGTAAAAGTATTGGATATTACCGCTCCCTCTTTTTGTTCTAGGGGACGTAAACGAATCACAGCCGCATCTGCACCACCTGGTAACATCACCGTATTATTTTGAACTTGGTGGTCATATTGGCGATAAATCCAGCGTTTAGAAGCAATGGTGGGGGTATCTAGCAAAGTTAATAAAACATCATTCCAACTGTGCTGTTTACCTTGAACTTCAATTCCTGCCACCGTGCAAACTGGTAAACTATCTGCTGACCATTCCCAAGCTGTACGGGCATATTCGGGAGGTTCTGCCATTAATTCTCGGTGATAAATTGGGGTATTATCAGCCAAAGCGGTAGAGGGAATCTCCGCTGCCACTTTTCCTTCAAAGAGAATTTTGACGATGGGATTTTCGATTACAGTTCCCGCCACAACAGCCTGTAAACCCCAACGATGGAAAATATCAATTAATTCCTGTTCCCGTCCTTTGTGTGCCACAAACAGCATCCTTTCTTGGGATTCTGAAAGTAAGTATTCGTAGGGAACCATCCCCAGTTCTCGCACGGGGATTTTATCCAAATCAAACTCAATTCCTACACCACCCTTAGCTGCCATCTCCGCCGTGGAACAGGTGATTCCTGCCGCGCCCATATCTTGGGCTGCCACAACTGCACCAGTTTTAAAGGCTTCTAAGCAAGCTTCGATTAGGGATTTTTCTAAAAAAGGATCTCCAACCTGTACCGCAGGACGATTATCCAGGGAAGCATCACTTAATTCGGCACTGGCAAAACTTGCCCCACCCATCCCATCGCGTCCAGTGGTGGAACCAACATACAACACGGGGTTGCCCAGTCCAGCAGCACCAGATTTGACAATTTCGGGTGTTTCCATCAACCCCAATGCCATGACATTTACCAAGGGATTGCCAGAATATGCCGGATCAAAATAAACTTCACCACCAACAGTAGGAACTCCCACACTATTCCCGTAATGGGAAATACCTGCTACAACTCCTTGGAATAATCTGCGGGTTTTGGCATCCTCCAACGAACCAAATCGCAGGGAATTTAACACCGCAATGGGACGCGCACCCATAGTAAAGATATCCCTGAGTATCCCCCCAACACCAGTTGCTGCACCTTGAAATGGTTCAACAGCGGAGGGGTGGTTATGGGATTCAATTTTAAAAGCCAGTTGTAACCCATTACCCAAGTCTACAACCCCAGCATTCTCACCGGGACCGACTAAAACCCGTTTACCAGTGGTGGGAAACTGCTTTAATAAAGGTCGGGAATTTTTATAACAGCAATGTTCCGACCACATTACACCAAACATACCTAACTCAGCCTTATTCGGATGTCTTCCTAAGCGGGCGACAATATCTTGGTATTCTTCGGGCTTAATACCTTGGCTGGCGATTTCTGCCGGAGAAAAAGGAACTGCGGATGAGGCGGTCATGGGATTAATACACCAGAGGGACAGAAAAATATTGTATCTACTTCTGGCACCATCTTGTTACAGTATTTGACATCCTCACTGCCCTATAAGTGCGGTGATTTGAGGTTCCCACATTAGACATCTCCAGAAATTAATTATCCGTTACTCAGAACCCTTGTAGAGACGTAGCATTGCTACGTCTCTACGTCTTTTTCGGAGATGTCTATTATTCGTGTTCCACCCTGATTACACTGAGACATCGGGCTTCTGCTGTCTCAACTAAAAGCTACTCAGTTCACAATTGATGATGTTAGAATTGAGCTAAAATATACCTTTGTATGAAAATAGCGATCGCGCAAATTAATCCCACCATTGGCGATTTACCTGGGAATGCCGCACAAATCCTGGCATCTGCAAAATTAGCTGTAAAATTAGGCACTCGTCTATTACTGACTCCAGAACTATCTTTGTGCGGCTATCCACCCCGCGATTTACTTCTAAACCCCAGTTTTATCGGGGCTATGGGCGCAACTCTCCAGCAATTAGCCCTGGATTTACCACCTAATTTAGCTGTATTAATTGGCACCCCAGAAGTTAACGCTAATGCCCATGTAGATGGAGGCAAAGGCTTATTCAACAGCATGGCTTTATTGGAAAACGGTAAAATTCAGCAAATCTTCCACAAACGTCTTTTACCAACCTATGATGTTTTCGACGAAAACCGCTACTTTGAACCAGGTTTAGAAGCAAACCATTTCACTCTCGATCATATCAAAATTGGTGTCACCATTTGTGAAGACCTGTGGAATGATGAAGAGTTCTGGGGTAAACGCAGCTACGCCATTAACCCTATCGCAGATTTAGCCCATCTCAATGTAGACTTCATTGTCAATTTGTCAGCTTCCCCCTACAGCCTCAACAAACAAAAATCCCGCGAGGCAATGCTGGAACACACCGCAATTAGATTCAACCAGCCAATTATCTACACAAACCAAGTTGGTAGTAACGATGATTTAATTTTTGATGGCAATAGTTTCGCCGTCAACCGTCAAGGTAATATCATTTCCCGTGCTAATGGTTTTGAAACTGATTTAACTTACATCGAATTTGACCCCAATAAAAGGGATTTGCTACCATCTACCATTGTTGCTGCACCTAGCAGCGAAGATGAAGAAATCTGGCAAGCATTGGTTTTAGGAGTTCGTGACTATGCCCAAAAATGCCGATTTTCCAAAGCAGTCCTCGGTTTAAGCGGTGGTATCGATTCTGCCCTCGTAGCTACCATCGCCGCTGCTGCCCTGGGGAAAGAAAATGTCCTTGGTATTTTGATGCCATCTCCCTACAGTTCTGACCATTCTATCAAAGACGCGATCGCGCTAGCAGAAAACCTGGGTATCAAAACCGAAACTATTCCTATCGGCAATTTAATGCAAAGCTTTGATGCATCCCTAGAAAGTATGTTTGCTGGGACAGAATTCGGACTTGCTGAAGAAAACATTCAATCTCGGATTCGGGGCAACCTCCTCATGGCAGTCGCTAACAAATTCGGACATTTACTACTTTCCACAGGTAACAAATCAGAAATGGCAGTGGGTTACTGCACCCTCTACGGTGATATGAATGGCGGATTGGCAGTAATTGCAGATGTGCCTAAAACTCGCGTTTTCTCTCTCTGTAACTGGTTAAACCGTAACGGCGAAACCATCCCCGCAAATGTCATTACCAAACCCCCCAGCGCCGAACTCAAACCAGGACAAATGGATCAAGACTCACTACCACCATACGATGTGTTAGATGATATTCTCCAAAGAATAATTCAACAGCACCAGTCAACCAGCCAAATTATCGCCGCTGGACATGATGCTGCTACAGTTAATCGAGTTGTCCAAATGGTTACTCGTGCCGAATTCAAAAGACGACAAGCACCCCCCGGATTAAAAATTACCGATAGGGCTTTTGGAACAGGTTGGCGGATGCCAATTGCCAGTCAAGTTAAAAAATAAGTAATGAGTAATGAGTAAGTAGAACGGTGCAAATAAACCGTAGACGCGGTAGGCACGGAGTGACTTCTGTAAGTGCGGCTTCTCGCAGAGTACTATGTAACGAAAAGTAAACTGATTTGAAAACCTCTTTCCTCCTGCCCTCTGCCTCCTGCCTTCCGATAACGACAATTTTTAACACCCACCTACTTAATGAGTAATAAGTGTTTTTTGTAACAGAAATTTAGACAAGGCGCATTTACGGGGGAAGTTTTCACGCGCATTGCTGCCGCCGTTGATTGTTGGGGAATTAAACCCCCAAACTTTGTTAAACTAGTAACTGTTAACTAATGGTACAATAGTACTCTTATAGTTGGAAAAATTCTGAATTGATACATGATCACATTAAATAAGAATAAGCTAGTAAAACCATTTTTAAAATGGGCAGGAGGGAAAAGACAATTAGTTCCGGTAATTCTCGAAAAACACTTTCCCAAAAGTTACCCACGAGGGAGAACTTACTACGAACCATTTATTGGGGGTGGTGCTTTATTGTTTGCTTTACAACCCCAAAAAGCAGTAATTAGTGATACTAACGCTGAACTGATTAATTGCTATCAAGTAATTAAGAATGCTGTTGAAGAACTGATTATTGATTTAGAAACTCACCAAAATAATGAAGAGTATTACTACGCAATTCGAGATTGGGATCGACAAGATAGTTTTACTAGTAAAACACATGTACAACGAGCATCAAGAATAATTTTTTTGAACAAAACCTGTTTTAATGGGTTATTTAGGGTTAACTCTCAAGGACAATTTAATGTACCTTTTGGGAGATATAAAACCCCAAATATTGTAGATAAAGCTGTTTTAAGAGCGGTAAGTAAGTATTTAAATGACAATGAAATTCATATAGTCAACTCAGACTTTCAACATATTCTGGAAAGCGTTAAACCAATAGATTTTATTTATTTCGATCCTCCTTATGATCCGGTATCAGAGACAGCCTCGTTTACAGGATATGACGTTAATGGATTTAATAAGGATGAACAAATTAGATTAAAAAATACAGTTGATCAATTGGATAAGAAAGGCTGCAAATTTTTATTGAGCAATGCTTACACTCCATTTATTATTGATTTGTATAGAGATTATTATCTGTCGAAAATATCAGCTAATAGAGCCATTAATTCCCAGGGAGATAAAAGAGGGAAAGTAGATGAAATATTAGTCAAAAACTATGAGTAAAGGCAAAAATAATATTGCTTGGGAAAAATTATTTGATAAATATGCGATTCTCGAAAAGATATCAGAGTTTGGATATTTTGAAATAGAGTCTGCCAGTATCAATGAATTTCGGGAAAGTCGCTTAATGGCAAAGTTTGATCACTATGCCAGTTTGCCTGATATTTTTAAAAACTATAATCTTTCTATATTATCTATTTCTCGAAGTAAATATATTATCGGTAGATTCGATGCTTATTCAAAGGTTGCTTATAATCATGATTTACAAGTAACTACAGTAGAACTTCCAGCAACAATAGAAACCATAGATGACACAAACTTCTATTCTGAAAGTTCTGCATTGAGTTGCGCCTTTAATACAGGGATGATACATGATTTAGTTAATGATGGCAAGATGTATCATACAGTTTATGGAAGAATGTCTACGGGAGAATTTGAATTTTCCATCAATAGTGTGTTAGATGAACTACCATCCAATATCAAAGTGAATAAAGCTCAATGTGAAATAGATGCAGGATTTGAAAGCGAAAATTATTTTCTAATTTTGGAAGCTAAATTATATGATGTCGATGATTTTATCATTCGACAATTATATTATCCCTATAGACTTTGGTCTAACAAAATTCCTGACAAAAAAATAATTCCTGTTTTAATGACTTATTCAACATCTAGGAACACATTTAGTTTTTTTATTTATAAATTTGATGATTTATCTAACTATAATTCAATTCAACTAGTGGAGCAGCGAAACTATGTCATTGCGCCAGAAATAATTACTCATGAAGATGTAGATAAAATCTTTAAATCAATCGAAATAGTTTCGGAATCAGATATTCCGTTTCCTCAAGCAAACAATTTTGAGAGAGTTATAGATGTACTCACACTTTTAGTTGACAAAGAATTGACAAAAGACGAGATTACCGCCGAATACAGGTTTGATGAGAGGCAAACTGAATACTACACTGATGCAGCTAGATATCTGAAATTGATTGATAAATATATAAATCCGGCTACTGGCAAGTTAACATTTTATTTAACAGATGAAGGAAAGCATTTATTAAATGGAAAGTACAAAAAGAAAATTATATCTTTAATTAAAAAAATTCTTCAGCATGAGGCTTTTTACAAAACCTTTAAGCTAACCCTTGAAAATGGTTTGAACCCGGATATTCATACAATATCTGAAATTATCAAATCATCTAGTTTAAGCAAAAACTATGCAGATGCCACTATCAAAAGACGTTCAAGTACAGTACGTGGATGGATTGATTGGATTTTGAGTATTATTTCATAGAAATAGTCAACTGTACGTGATTTAGATTTGACTTTTCATTGCCAAAAGCGCCGAACCGTATGCAGCTTCAGTATTTCTAGAAGTTTCAACAGGAACTTGCAAATATTGCTGACGAATTGCTAACCAAGTCAGATTATTTGCCCCACCCCCAGCAGTGTAAACATGATTTAGTTTATCTGCCCCTAATTTTTGGAGTAACTCATAACCCTGCGCTTCAATTTTGGCAATACCCGTTAATAAACCGTGGAGAAACTCCACATGACTTTGGGGACGAGGTTCCAGACGTGGTGACAACTGGGGATCATTGATGGGGAAGCGCTCACCTGGCTTCAGTAAGGGATAATAATCAAGTTTACTAGGTTGTTTAAGGTTAATTTCTTGGCTGAGATGATTTAATTCTGTATTACTAAAAAAATGCTTCAGGACTGCACCACCTGTGTTAGAGGCACCGCCAACCAGCCAAAAGGGTGTTTCCACCTTTTCAGAGTTAAAAGATGGGAAACGGTGACTGTAGATGCCATAGCGTGCATCCTCAATGCGGGTATGACTTAATAACTTAACTGCGAGGGTTGAACCTAAGGAAGTAACAGCTTCACCCACATATTTCGCTCCACTAGCCAAAAATGCGGCGATACTATCGGTGGTACCCGCACAAACAAGACAATCTGGAGATAATTCAAAATCTTGAACAATCTGCGGAGTAATTTGCGCGATCGCACTCCCAGGTGCGACTATATGGGGCAAGGAAATCGGTAAATTTAGCTCAGTTAACCATTGGGGATATTCCAAATTCTCAACGTCATAGCCCAGTTTCAACGCATTATGGTAATCGCTAACACCTAACCTGCCATGCAACAAGAAACCTAACCAATCGGCTTGATGTAGGAAATATCTGGCTTTGGCAAAAGATGGTGACTGCGACATCCACAGCAATTTAACCAAACTTGATGTTGCATTTAATACAGTATGTTGTGGTGGAACTAGATCTCGAAGTTGCTCAATCACTGCTGCACCCCTCGCATCGTTGTACAGCATCGGTGGTGCCACAGGTTCCCCAAACTCATTACATAGCACGACAGTAGAGGATGTACCATTGAGTGCGATCGCTTGAATCCTTGACTTCAATTTTTTAGGGATTTGTGCCAAAAGTGCAAACAACCCTGTTTTCCAAGAATCAGCCAAATTAACCCCGGCAAACTCTGTAAACCCAAATCTTCCCTCAAATTGAATATTGCCCTGTGCATCAACTACCGCACTTCTGGCACCAGATGTCCCAAAATCGATCCCTAGATACAAATGACAAGCAGTAGAGACAGAAAAAAGCTCCCCCTGCCTCCCCTGCTTTTTCTCCCCCTCCCAAAACCCCATTTTTCACCTCCAATTGTTGAAAGTTGTAACAACCTATTTCCGAATCCGCCTAAAAAGGTGAAAAGTAGTAGACGAACCACTTTAAATCAATTGGTAATAGGAGATTCTTGACTATGCCATTATCTGACACTCAAGTTTACATTGCTTTAGCTGTTGCTCTAATCCCTGGCATCCTTGCTTGGCGTTTATCAACAGAACTTTACAAAAACTAAACAAGAACCTCTCTAGAGGCTCAAAACCTAGCAGTTAACAGCTATTTTCCGATATATTCACGGTTATTTTCCGTAATTATCGTGGAAATACTGATTAAAAACTGCTAGGTTTATTTTTTTTCCAGTGAAAACACCGTAGCAAAAATTATAAAATCAAGTAATATTACAGCAAAATATAGTCGCAATCCTCACAATTAAGCTGTCTGCGGCTTGTCTGTTTAATAAGCAAGGTTGCTCAATCTCATGCAAGCAATTCAACCCTCTAGACCACCTCTAGAGCCAAACCCCAAACGACCCCATAAACCCCGTCCCAAGAAGCATCTACGTCAACGTTCCCATCAGATCATGGCATTGGAAACAACTGCCAAAATCGGGGTAAATGTTCTAATTTCTGCCGCTGCAATCTCCGCTTTGGCAAATTTGATACCTGACAACTGGACACAGCAAGACAAACTCCGTACTATCCGTACCCAAGTTAGTTTGATGGAAACCCGGGTAAATACGATTAAAACTGAGTTTAACCGTAATTTTGATCCAACCCAGACTAACAGAATTATGCAGGAACAGGGATACCGTATTGATCCCAACCAATACCCTGTGGTGTTTACACATAGCAAAGAAGTAAATGAAGTAGATCAAGATTCACCTTAAAAGTAACTGTGTCTTGATAACCCTTGCAGCTGATAGTTAATAGCTAATGGTTACTGTAATGGTAGCTATCAAGTTATCATCTATTAGCTGAATTCCTGTGGCATGTTGAATCCATCGGTTTGAATCGTGATGCTTCTACCCTCGTTAGTGGTAGCGAAGATAAAACCCTCAGAATTTGGCGACGTAGTAAGGATTGAGTGTTAAATAAAATGTAAGTTTTTATTTTGTGGAACAGGCATCCTGCCTTGCATAAATTAGATTCACGGGCAAGACTTCGGCGTGAGCCCTCAGTCCTTACCTCCGGTACACTTCGTTCCGACAGGCTCAGGAACCATCGAACGCTGCCCATTCCACAAGATATATATATTATTTAATTGCTAATCCTAAGTAATATCTCATCTGTTTCTAGGGTTAAAATGAACTCAGGTTCCCGAAATACAACCCATGACTTACACCTCACCCAAACTGGTAACTTTCCAGCAATTTATAGCTGAATATGGGGATAATCCTAATTATGAACTAATTGACGGAGAATTACGCGAAATGGAGCCTACCGGACCTCATGAAGAAGTTTCAGGAAATGTTGCAGGTAGAATCTATGTCGAAATTCTTCGCTCTAATTTCAATTGGATGATTCCCAAAAACTGTTTAATTAAACCGCTACACACCGAAGCTACAGCGCTACGTCCTGATGTAATTGTTCTAGATAAAATAGAATTGAATAATGAACCACTTTGGCAAAAAGAGCCAATTATTTGTAATGGGAAGACAATTAAGCTAGTTGTTGAGGTTGTCAGCACAAATTGGCAAGATGATTATGCCAGAAAAGTCGAAGAATATGCTTTTCTTCACATACCAGAATACTGGATTATAGATTTTCGTGCTTTAGGAGGATTACAATTTATTGGCAATCCGAAACAACCTACTTTGACAATTTGTCAACTAGTTGAGGGTATCTATCAGCAGCAACAATATCGCTTAGGAGATACCATTACTTCTTATCTTTTTCCTAACTTACAGTTAAAGCTCGATGATTTGATGCCAAATTAATGATAAATTGCCAATAGTTGATAATTTTGTCATGTTTTACGGTATTTCAGGGTGCGAATAGTGAATGCGATCGCTATCTAACAGAATACCTTGACTAGTCTCTGATTTTTTTCGCTGCACCCACTCTCACGCAATGATGCCAAGTATCATTTACATCCCAGATATAAAACGTATGATATTTACCATCTTTCATATATTTATATCTCATCCAGTGCTTATCATCACTAGCTTGTAAAAATAATGCCGATTTGACTTTAACATCATCATGCCAAGTATTATCATTTCTCAACACTTGTAAACAATGATGATTTGCTCCATCCAATTTACGAAATTTTATCCAATGTTCGTTGTCTTTTCCTTTTAACATTAAAGCCTTCTGTGCCACAATAGAGCCGTTTTCGACACCTTTTTTGATATCCTGAACTGTTTTGTCAGTTTTTTTATCTAAGTTTTCGACTTTTTGCTTTGTTTGTTCCGATTCGTTTATCAGATTTTTTACTTCTTTTTTCAAATTTTTTATACTTTCCTGCTCAGTTTGTAATTTTTGCTCTTGAATCTGTAGCTTTAATTTTGTATTTTCTAATTCTTGCTGAGTCATTTGAAGTTGAGTTTCTAAATGGAAATATTTTTCTTTAAAATTTCTCACTTCTCGCAGTTCATCTTGTAATTCGTCTTGAGTTTTTCTCAGTTCGGCGATAGCTTGCTCTATGTATCCTAATGGTGTCTTAAAGTTATTTGTACTCATATATTTTATAAATATCTTTTAATTTTTTTGAGATTTGATTGCTTTCCAAATAAAAGGAATAATGTATAGGAATCGTACTTGAATCTTGTTAAGTATACTGAGAAACAAACGTTTGTATGGTAGGCTTCTAGCCAATTTGGTTTTTCAGAAATCAAATATGAGTCCTATATCAAACTATAATGCTTTTGTACGAAAACGAGACATCATAGCTGCCTTTACTCGAACATCATCATGCCATTGACGCTCATATATCTTCCATACTCCTAAACAATGGTGATAAAGATGATCTAAGTAACAAAAGCCAATCCAATGTTCATCATCTACACCTCGTAATAGACATGCTGCTTTTACTCGAACATCATCGTGCCAAGTATTATTATGTTTATTCCATACTCCTAAACAATGATGATTAGCTTCATCTAAGTTAGAAAAACCAATCCAATATTCATCATCTACGCCCCGTAACCAGCCTGCTGCTTTGATTCTAATATCATCATGCCAGGTATTATCCGTTGTTTTCAATACCCGTAAACAATGGTGGTTAGTTTCATCTAATTTATGAAAACCAATCCAATGTTCGTCATCCTTACCTTTTATCATTAAGGCTTTTTTAGCAACAATCGAACCTTTTTCAATATCTTTTTTCACATTATTAACTTCTTGAACAATTTTTTTATTTAATTTGCTTGTATTTTGCTCTATTTCTCTCGAACTTACCTTAATATCTGCCATTTCTTGTTTTCTTTGAGATAAGCCTATCTGTGTGTTGCTTATTTCTATCTTTACTTCTTGTATTGTCTCAAAATTTACTTTTTCTATCTTCTCTAGCTTTTGCTGATACAACTCTAAATTATCTTTTGTTACTTTTAATTCTAGTTGAACCTCTTTTAAATCTTGCTCTGTAGTTCTTAACTGATGCTGCAAACTAGCAAAAGTAACTTTTAACTCTCTTAAATCTCTTAATTCCTGATGTAACTCTTCTTGAGTATTTTTCATTTGTTTTGAATAGTTTTTCATGATTAAAATATTAATTTTGAACTATCTTCCAGATAATAAATTTTGCGCTAATTGAGATTCTGATAAAACATTTTCTTTCATACCATAATTCTGTGATGTATTACGCCAAAAATCACATAACATTCCATAATGTATCCAATCCTCAATTGCTCTTCGCTTTAATTCAGGTGCATTTCTCACCAAATATGCCATTCTTGCAGCATTAAGTTGAAGTTGTCCATAGGTTTTCAAAACATCATCTATAGAAGTGTTTTCGGTTAATTTGTTTAACTCATAGCACTCGGTTAATTCGTAAAGTTCAATATCTGATAACATTGCACCTGGTTTCATTCCCAGTTTCAATATTTGTCTACACTTGTCAAAGGGATTGGGCAAGGAATGGACTAAGTATTTTTTAAATTCGTTTCTAACTAATTCAATATTCCCCCCAATCACCTCATCCATTTTATAAATTAGTTTATCTATTAACAAATTAGCGTCTTGGAAAAGTTTTTCTTCTAAATCAGTAATATCTTTGTTAATTTTGTCAATTGCAAAATTTAGATCTTGAAAAATCTTATCCTCTAAAATATTCACCTCTTTTAAGGTATTATTAGTGATTTTTTCCAGAGCACAAATACTCTCCATCACTAATAAGGAAATTTGATTTATCCGATTTTCTAGATAAAAATCTGCTGTTTCTAGTGTTGTTCGGATATCTTTAATTGTTTCTTGTCGAATATTATCTACTAACAGGAGATTATTTTTAATTTTTTCATCAGCATTTCTTAATAATAGTATGATGTCATTGTTAGTTTTGATTTCAAGTTGTTCTAAGCCACCAATCGCTTGCTCTATTCTCTGCTTGGCAATATAATCTAATTCATCTGCTAGAGGGAAAAGCTTTTTATCAAATATTTTATTGATATCCTTCAAAGCTTGAGATTCAAGTTTATCTAGTCCATCTAAGGTTTGGTTAATTCTCTTCTTCGTTTTATCATCAATGTCATCAGATAACTTTTCTAGCTCTTGACGATTCTTTTCTGCAAAATATTTTAAGCTGCCTTTGATATTCAACGGGTCTTTCAGGCTTTTGACAAATTTTTTAAAGGGGGATTTGAACATATCGGTATGTTTATGAAGCCAATATTTGTAGGTAGTCTTAACATACCCAAATCTGTGAGTAAAATAAGACTTACTTAGAAAATATTTGTATCCCTAACAAATATGTTCAACCTGAGCAATTATTAAATAATTAAAAATTCGCCAATTTTATCGAGATAAATGATAAGTGGCGCTATCATTAGTCATCAACACTGTCATCCTTGCTCAAAGATGCTCTGCTGCCTCAACCCAGATTGCCCCAGTCCGATGAATCCTAACGGGAATCAATATTGCCAGAGTTGCAGCGCTCCTCTTACACAGCTATTACGAGGTCACTACAGGGTGAAGAGAGTGCTATCTGATGAAGGTGGATTTGGTAGAACTTACCTAGCAGAAGATGCCGATAAACTCAATGAACGCTGTGTAGTCAAGCAATTAGCACCTAAAGTCCAAGGAACTTGGGCTTTAGCCAAAGCTGTTGAATTGTTTAAAGAGGAAGCTAAACGACTGCAAGAACTAGGGAGACATCTACAAATTCCCACGTTACTGGCATATTTTGAACAAGATAATTATCTGTATTTAGTCCAAGAATTTGTTGATGGTCAAAATCTATTTAAGGAGTTACAACAAAAATTAACTTTGAGCGAACGTGATGTTCGGGAAGTATTACTAGATGTGTTACCTGTGTTGCAATTCATTCACGAACATGGAGTAATTCACCGTGATATTAAACCGCAAAATATTATGCGTCGCTCTCTACAATCTTCTTTTCCCAAACCTTCACATCCCCCTTCCCGAGGAAATTTAGGAAATGTGGGATTGGTGCGTGGAGATTTGGTTTTAATTGATTTTGGTGCTTCTAAACAATTGACTGCTACTGTCCAAAGTAAACCAGGAACTACTATTGGTTCTTTTGGTTACAGTGCCATTGAACAAATTAACGGTGGTGAGGCTTATCCAGGTAGTGATTTATTTAGCTTAGGTGCTACTTGTTTTCATCTTCTCAGTGCGATTTCACCTTTTCAATTGTGGACAGAATATGGCTACAGCTGGGTAAATTCTTGGCGACAACATGTTAAATACCCAGTGAGTAGAGAGTTTGGTGAAGTTATGGATAAACTTTTGAAAAAGAGTATTCATGAACGTTATCAATCTGCTAATGATGTTTTGGAAGATTTAATCTTACAAGCACCAAATCCACCATCAAATCCACCACAAATACCTGTACCTCATACTAATAATTCCCCAATTCAACCAACTCAAAATCCAGTTAAACCTGGTAATAGAACATTTCCAATTGGTAAACTTGCCAGTTTAAAGTTAGCTTTTCAACAAACGACAAAACTGCAAAAAACTATGTTGGTGGGGGGAACTTTCTTCCTCACAGCTTTAATTGGGACTCAAATCTATGGTTACGTGCGTTATGGTTTGTTTCCATCTGCCCCAAGTTTTCTAATTAGTAGTTTACCTAGTAGTGTGTTTTTGCAGCGGACATTATCGGGACATACTAATTCTGTGATGTCGGTTGCCGTTAGCCAAGATGGTAAAGTTATTGGTAGTGGCAGTCGAGATAAAACCGTTAAATTGTGGGATTTTGAAACTGGAGAGGAAATTCGTACCCTCAGAGGACACAACGAAGGTATAACTCAAGTTGCATTTAGTCCGTTGCGGGAAACATTTCCCCAAGGTTTGGGTAAAACCCTGGTGAGTGCAAGTAGCGATCGCACTATTAGATTATGGAACATTTCTACTGGTGAAGGTATTCGCATCTTCAGAGGTCATACTGATGGGGTGGTGGGGGTTGCCTACAGTCCAGATGCGAAAATTTTAGCAAGCGCTAGTAATGATAAAACTATAAAGTTGTGGAACATTTCTACAGGAGAGGAAATTCGCACCCTCAGAGGTCATACTAATGGGGTTTGGTCTGTTGCTTTTAGTCCAGATGGTAAAACTCTAGCTAGTAGTAGCGGTGACAAAACCATAAAATTGTGGGATGTTGCCACCGGAGATGAAATTCGCACCCTCCGAGGTCACACTCAAGCGGTAGTACGTATAGCCTATAGTTCAGATGGGAAAACTTTAGCTAGTAGTAGCAACGATCAAACCATTAAACTTTGGAATTTGCCCAACGGACAAGAAAGTCGTTCGCTTAATGGTCACGATGGTGCTGTTTGGTCAGTTTGTTTCCGTTTTGATAGCACTATGTTAGCTAGTAGTGGTAGCGATAGAACAATCCAACTGTGGAACCCTTTTAGAGGTGAAGAAATTCGTACCCTCAAAGGTCATGCAGGTAGTGTGTGGTCGGTTATTTTTAGCCCCGATGCCAAAAACCTCGTTAGCGCAAGTGAAGACGCTACAATCAAAATTTGGCGTGTATCTCCATAAAAACCTGGCAAGAAACATAGTACAATACACACAAATTCCCCTACCTCCTAACTGCTTTCCTCTAACTTCGGGAATGCAATTCTGTACACTTGTCACGTTGAGAAGTTATAGTTTAATCTCGAACCATCGGTATGTTATAGGTGGTGTTATGTCTAACCTGGATGCTCCAGATCGGCAAAACCGTAATCTGGAACAAGCCCTGACAAACAAAATTATTAATGATTACTTCGAGTATGCAGAAAGCTGGCTGCGTGCTATCCTGCGGATGTGCTTTTTCTCGTTAGGTTTTTTAGATGGTTTGCCTGTTTTTGTAGTTGAGTGTCCCAACCAAGCTGTTGCCAAGCGTTTAAGCCGTAAAACCAATCCATTTCGAGGAATTTTATACTACCTGACTGACGATTTTAGTGCTGGTAGTCGTTCGCTTTTTTGCTACCTTGATCAAAAATCGGGTGAATGGCATTGTTATGATACCAGCACCAGTTCTTGGACAGCAGTAATTGATTTGCAAACTCCTACTGCTCAAACTGATTGGGATTGAAGAAGGAAGAAGGCAGCGGGGATCATCCCACTCCCAAAACATGCCACCCCAATTCAAAACTGGTGACGCATAGGCATCCTCTTGATAATTGGGAATCCCTCAAATTCGGTTTGAAATAAGCGAAAATATTGAAGCAATGCTATTTCAACCTTGAGGAGTGTATTTATTGTGTTCCGTCTACTAAAAGCGATTACTTTGGGAATATTGCTGATTCTGACTAGCAATTTCTGCAATATATCAACTACTTGGGCTGCTGGTTTAGGTGTTAGTGATGCTCATCTTAGTTCTTGTCCAGCCTCTCCAAATTGTGTTGTCAGCCAAGATGCCGACATTAAACATAGCATTGATCCGATTACTTATCATATAGACCGCAACGCCGCACGAGAAACATTGCTTAAAGTTCTGACTGTTGTTCCCCGTACAGAGGTTGTAGAGCGAACTGATAGTTATATCCGTGCTGTTTCCAAAAGCCGCATTTTTGGGTTTGTTGATGATGTGGAATTCTATTTTCCCAAGCATGAAAATCTCATTCATCTACGTTCGGCATCTCGTGTAGGTGACTCAGATTTAGGTGTGAATCGTAGACGTATGGAGCAAATTCGTCTGGCTTTGCAGGATCTTAAAATCTAAGCAACTAATACAAGAAGGCAGTAGGGGTGTTTTGAGATGGGAATACCCTGCAAGTAGCAAGCCACAAGGAAGTAATGGCTGATAGTTCTTTTGCACTATCTACTGCCTGATTATAACTATAATTTTCCCACCCACCTACTTAGTTTAGGTAAAACTTCCGATCTCGATCAGTAATTATATATGTTGTAATTAGAGTCTAGAAATAAATAACTACAAGTAAGTTGCCATAAAAAAATTATTAGTGCGTGGCACTAGTAATTTTTTTCACTATATATGGTTACTAAAAGTGGCACATGCCCTATGGGCGAAAATGTGTCAATTGTGTCAATCCTAATTTTATTTTTATTTTCATCTCCTATTTTTAATCTATTGTGTAAATAATTCATGTTGACAGAAGTTTTTAGCGAACTTTTCCCTTTAATGAGTACAGCCAGTCCCCAAACCTTGGAATGGCTACTGAATGTTTCTACTGATCATGAGTATCCAGCCGGAAGGGCTGTGTTGATGGAAGATTCTTGGGGGAATGCGGTTTATTTTGTGATTTCTGGTTGGGTTAAAGTTCGACGAACTTTAGGAGATGATTATCGGGCTTTGGCAATTTTGAGTCGGGGGGATTTTTTTGGGGAGATGGCGATTTTGGATGAATCTCCCCGTTCTACTGATGTGATTGCTCTTTCCCCTGTAAAATTACTGAGTATTTCTAAAGAGCGATTTGTTCAGATATTATTTAAAGATCCACAGTTACACCATCGGATGTTACAGATGATGGTGAGACGGTTGCGTCATGTAAATATGCGTTTGCAAATGCGATCTTCACCTCCAGCGGTAAAACTGGCTTATACACTGGTTCTTCTAGGTGATAGTTATGGGCAGGATTTGGATGGTGGGAAGGTAATTTTTAATATTGCCTTTAGGGATTTAGCAGATGTGACTGAAATTGGTGTGGAAGAAACCACCGCTATTATCGAAAAGTTGGCGGAGAAGGGCTGGATTAAGATTGATACGGCAAAACAAGTGATTCACTTAGTCAATTTTAAGCAGTTGGTAAATTTAGCTGGAAAAATCTAACAGCATTGACAAATTATCGTTAAAATGCGGCTATTATTAAAGCCCGGTTTCTTCTCAGAAACTGGGTTTATTGATTTTTTGCCCATTATCTAACAAGCAACCCGAAAATGACTGATGCGATAAACCGTTCGGCTGACACTCACGAAAGCCTCAAATTGGAGGGGCAACGTCTATCGGTAATATTTCCAGAGACTTATCAAGCTAATTCGGAAATTACTCCAATTATCAGCTATGAAGTGGCAATGCCTCAACCACAAACACATTTATTTGAGGTGACGCTGAAAATTGAAAATTGCCCATCACCATTGCTGAATTTAAAGTTACCTGTATGGACTCCTGGTTCCTATTTGGTGCGAGAATATGCCAAGCATTTACAGGATTTTAGGGCTTTGGCTGGGGAACAGGTTTTAAGTTGTGGCAAAGTTGCTAAAAATCATTGGCAAGTTGAGACTAATGGTGTTTCTGAAGTTACTATTAAATACCGTGTTTTTGCTAATGAGATATCGGTAAGAACAAATCATTTAGATATGACTCATGGATATTTTAATGGTGCGGCAATATTTTTGAGGATTCCTGATTGGGAAAAGCAGGGAATTAATGTTACTATCATACCCCCATATCCAGATTGGCAGGTGACAGCGGTGTTGCCGATGGTGTCAACGGTTAAAAATACTTTCTATGCTAAAGATTATGATACTTTGGTGGATACGCCTTTTGAAATTGGTAAGCACCAAGTTTATGAGTTTGAGGTTTTGGGAAAACCCCATGAATTAGCGATTTGGGGTCAGGGAAATTTTCAGATTTCACGATTGATTTCTGATTTTGAAAAGATTATTGAGGTGGAAGCGGAGATATTTGAGGGTTTACCTTATGAAAGATATGTATTTTTATTACACTTACTAACTCAAGCTTTTGGAGGTTTGGAGCATAAAGATTGTTGTTCTTTAATATATCAGCGGTTTGGTTTTAAGGATACTGATAAGTATGAACGTTTTATTCAGTTGGTAGCCCATGAGTTTTTCCATCTGTGGAATGTGAAGCGAATTCGTCCCCAGGCTTTGGAAGTTTTTGATTATGATCAGGAAAATTATACACCGTCGCTGTGGTTTTGTGAAGGAACTACTAGTTATTATGATTTACATATTCCTTTGCGGGCAGGGATTTATAATGCTAAGTCATATTTAAATCACTTAAGTAAGGAAATTACTAGGTATCAAAATACTCCTGGTAAAGCAGTTCAACCACTTTCGGAATCAAGTTTTGATACTTGGATTAAGTTATACCGTCCTGATGCCAATAGTCCTAACTCCCAAATTTCCTATTATTTGAAGGGGGAAATGGTGTCATTGCTATTGGATCTCCTAATTCGGGCACGTCATGATAATATGCGATCGCTTGATGATGTGATGCGGCTAATGTGGCAACAATTTGGGAAAGCTGAAATCGGTTACACTCCCAAACAGCTACAAACGGTGATTGAGTCGGTTGCTGGGGTAGATTTAACTGATTTTTTTGAGCAATATATTGATGGTTTGGTTGATTTACCTTTTAATCAGTATTTGGAACCTTTCGGTTTGCAGTTGTTTGCTGATGCTGAGGAAGAGCCTTTTTTAGGTATTAAAGTGGCAGGTGAAAATAATCGGGATATAGTCAAGTTTGTGGAGTCACTCTCACCTGCCCAAATTGCGGGAATTGATACGGGTGATGAATTAGTGGCAATTAATGGTATCAAGGTTTCAGCTAGTAATTTATCAGAACGTTTGCGAGATTATCAAGCAAAGGACACTATCCAAATTACAGTTTTTCATCAGGATGAGCTTTTTACCTACGATGTAACGTTAGCCCATCCCCGTGTCAGCAGATATGCAATTAAACTGATGGCAAATACTTCTAAAATGCAGAAAAAGAATTTAACTGGTTGGTTGGGAATGTCGATAATTAGTTAAGCAACTAGCGTTAGAAGCTAGATTTTTCTCGAATTAATAAACATTCGGGAACAACAAACTGGGGAAACTTAAGCTGATTTCCAGGTACCATGGAAGCCGTGGGGAATGACACTGGGTAACGCTAGTGTACAAACTGGTTCGGAATTAAGTCTGTCTGAGTCATAAATCCAAACTTCACTAGTATCTTTATCTCCGTCATAAACTACGGTAATTACCCAACCTTGCCATGCATCTTCGGCATCTGGGATGTATATGGGTTCAGATGGGTAACGATTGTCACCAATTTTGGCAGTTGTGAGGGTATTTGTGCGATGATCGTAACGTGCGATCGCATTCAACAATTCTCGCCCAATATTGGTTCCTGGTTGTATCGTCGATAAATAGGTGTAACGTGATGCTTTCCCAACATCTGCGGCAGGAACAGTAGGGAATTCACACTGACTGTCTAGAAGTTTCTCGATGCTGATGACTTTCCCTGTTTCGGGATTTAGTTGTACCCGCGAAAGATGACTTTTTGCCACTGTTTGGATTTCACCTGTGGCAACTTCCTTTAAAAATTTATTGGTTTGAAAGTCTTCGTATCTGGCAATATCTACCACAACTGTACCGCTACCATCCACGTAACCGTTGGCAAAGTGCCACTGATACCAAGCTTCTGCTTCTGTACGACTAACTATTTCTAGGGTTTCGCGGTTGATAACAAGAATTTGGGTACCTTTCTCAGGTTGCCATGTCATCGCTTCACCAAAGCATTTTAATCCTAGCAATACGGGAAATAAGTTTAACCGTACAGGGGAAATAAAGAAGAGTAAATATTGCCCAGCTAAAACAAAGTCATGCACCAAAGGTACACCATTAATTTTATGTGCTGCCTGTTTGACTATTTTCCCAGTAGCGTTACTTTTGTAGAGGTTGAGAGTGGCATTTATACCGGGACTAACACCAAAGTTAAATATTTCACCTGTATTCGGATCTCGTTTACAATGTGCAGAGTAATGCTTTCCTTTAGTTAAACCTTGTAAATCATCTTCCCCAATGGTTTCTAAAGTTTGTAAATCGAGGATATGGGGTTTACCACCTTCCCATAATGCCAAAAGTTTATCTGGTAGTGCTAACACGGAAGTATTCGCGGCATTTTTTACGGGTTTAAATGGCTTTTGCCAAAATTTACCCGGTGCAGTCATCCCATAGTTGCTGTAAATTAACTGTTCTGCTAAAGATTCGGCTTGATATCCAGCGGTTTGTACATATCTATAAGTTGCTGTTGCCCCATTACTATTTAAATGTACTGCCAGAATCGCCCCATCCCCATCAAACCAATGTCCCATCCGCACACCACCTCTTTCCAATCTGGCGGGTCCATTGCGGTATAATGAACCGCAAATACCAGGGGGAATTGTTCCGGAAATAATTGGGAGTTGAGTCGGTAAGAATTCTTTAGCGGGATGAGATATGGCTTTTGCCCAAGTTGGCTGATTAATGGTAGCAGTAGTCATGGTTTTAGGGAAAGTTAGGATTTAGAAGGAAAGTATTTATTTTGTGGCTTGGGGAATTACTGCATCATTGTAGGGATATTATATTTAATCAGTAAACTCAATGGGAATCAGCTAAAAGTGCTAATTATTTGGGTGCGGCTCTTTTAGTAAGACAGGAAATGTAGTTTAGACAGGTATTGGAAGGGGTGAAGGGGTAATAGGGCAACGGGCTTTAGCAACTCGCTTCATCAAGGGAATTGCACCTTGATACAGAGCAAGATGATTGCGTTTATGCTCTTGGTGTAAATGGAAGCGCCAATACTTATGCCAATCCCCGCTAATATACAAAGAACGAAGCCGTAAAACAGCCTCGGCACCAGCTAGACTCCATCTGGCACCAGTAATATCCATCCGATCTTTAATCAGATGACGGCAAGCACCTTCGATAACTCCGGTAGCAATTGGCAACCCAGCTTTTAAATAATCATGGTATTTGAGATATTCGCGGTTGTTGAGCAAATATCTGGCACAGTTATCCACAGGTTTGCGTTCTTGGGGTGTGAGTTTACGTTTTGTCGCGCTTGTTCGCATCCCAGAAGCAACATCACTGGATTTCCCCTCAAGGATAGACTTCAAACGTTTCGTAACCCAGGCTTCGGCTTGTTTATCCGTACTGGAATAAAATACAAATGCTGCTTTCCACAAATACTCAATCACATGGATAATATCCAGGACAATAGTCAGTTCGAGGTGATGTTTTTTGGTAAATTTCTTCATCAACGATAATTGTTGCTTATTACCATCGACCAAGGCACAAAAGCGTTTTTGCCGATCTGGATCACGATGCAATGCCTCATCGAAAGCCTCTTTAATGACGACTTCTGGTTCCTTGGCAACAGAAGCCCAAACCCTTTTTCCAATAGGTTTAGGACGCTTTATTTTCTTATCCTCATCGGATGGGTTAACTATTTGCTCAACTGTACGAACAAACGGGTTGATTGTGTAAACTGAAGCTACCGTTGCCATTCGTTTGGCATTGGCTTTTTCTCCTTTGGTTAAACGCTTATCTAACTTCTTGCTGGAAGCTTGCGCTCGTTTTTGGGTTTGGGGACGTAAATCCTCTGTACGCACCGCCACTTCGACACTGGGCACAGCCCGTGTCGAGTGGCTCACAATCACACCTTTCCCATCTGCACTGATTACAACAATTTCTCCTATTTCCTCAACTTGTACCGCTTCTGCCTGTTGATATGTGTAGAAATCATCAAAATCGACAGCGCTCTGGTACGCTAGTTCTTCTGCTTGCCGTTTACCAATTTTGGCTGCTGTTGTTTTTTCGATAATATCCACTGTTTCCCTAAATCCTGAACGAGCTACTTCCACTGCTACTCGTTGTCTTAATCCGTGAGAATATTGTTCTGCTGGTAGGTTTAGCTCTGCATCTAATGGAAATAGGGTGTTTATCTTTCTACCTCCGTAACCGATTCGGTTTGCGATTACTGTGCCAAATATTGTTGTTAATTTCCTTGACAATTTTTTCTTGTGCGTTCGCTTGGCTTGGTCTTTTCCTACCCACTCAGAATCCGTTTCGTCTTGGCTACGCTTATCAAAGTATCCTTGTAACAGCCTTCTAAGTAGTTCATATCCATTATCAAGCAACTTACTTTCTATTTCTCCATGCTCCAACCCACAAATACTATCTGAGTCCAGCCAACCAACTATTTCTTCAAATAGTTCTCGTGCTTCTTCCCAAAACATCCCTGGATTTGATCTAGATGCTTGCATACGTCCGTACTTATTCCCGTTTTTATCTTTTGACAAGCAAGGATGCATCTGTTTCATTTTTGCACTGAAACATTACTCTGGTTGACTTGTCTCCTATTACTCTTATACCATACCTTGTACTACTAAAAGAGTCGCACCCTAATTATTTTGAATAGTGCATTTTACTTTGAGGGATAAAAGTACTTGAAAATACTAATAACTATTCTGACAAAAATAATTGCGATCGCACCAGTTACGATACCACCTGCAATACCTGCTACAATACTCAGTTGAAATGCAGATGTTTGGTAAAAAGGAACACCTTTGGGTGGCGGTTCTTGGGCAATAATCACCGAGGATACTATTTGGCTGGTTGCGAGTCCAATACCTGCGATCGCAATTACAATATTTATATTACGTTCTCTCTCTGCTTGTTGAATTTCTACCATTCCACGGGTAGTGTTTGTCAAATTTTCAAGAATGGTTAAGGTAGAGCGGAAACTAGAAGCATCTTTTTCTAGTTGAAGTATATATTTACCGCTTGCTGTTTTCCGCAGTTCTTCTAAAAACTTTTCTGTAGGGAAAAATTCCTGACACTGTTTTTCGTAGTTATATAAGTTAATTTCAATTGTATGTTGTTGGACTTCTAAGAGTCCTAAATCTTGAACGCAGTCGGGCAAAATCATAATATTTGCCTGTAAATCAGCTTTTAGTTGATGGAGATTTTTTCTAGATAAACTAGATATATCTATAATATTTGTTTGAGTTTTTTTCAAGAGTCGTTTTTTAAGTTCTCTTGCTTGTTCATATGCCCAGAGAATTTTATGGCGACAATAAAATAAATACCGCCAAGCATTGTAAAAAGTAGCTGCTGTACGAAAAGTTGCCATGTCTGGATAAAAAACCACTAGGACATGACTATTTTTTTCTACTCCTTTCCAACGTTCAGAACCTCGCCACATTTCATAAATTGTAGCGCCAAGAAATTTGCCAACATTTTGATGTTGATGTTTCTCTAAAATGATTGTTTGATAAGTTTTATGGGCTATATTTTCGGTATCTACATTATTGGCTGAATCTAACCAACCAGATATCATCCATGTTTGCCCTAAATATCCTTCTTCCGAAAGAATTCCAGGTGGTAAATCTTGTCCTTTAAAATTTTTGCTTTGAGGTAATTGTGTGATGTCTTTTGTTTTTTCTAAAACAGATAATAATTCAGGCAGTTCGACTGTGGCATCATGGGAACAGCTAAATCGCAAACAATCAGTATCTTCAAAATTTGCACGACTGTAACATCCATCAACGGTTTGATTATCAACAAAATCTAAACGTTCCGAGTCTTCTACATTTATTGTAGACACTAAATTAATTTTCCCTAGTTTATCGGGTAAATCCAACCAAAATTTATGGTATGTATTTTGAACTTCTTCTTCATTTTTTAAACCATCTGTCAGATTATAAATAAATAAGTCTAGGGTGGGATATTCTATCTTGCTCATTAATAAATGATATTAAATATATTAGGAAAGAGGTGGTGGAGGTAGAACAATATCGGATTGGTATTTTTTTGCTTCTTCGCTAGAATCAACAGCTTGGAGAATTGGCAAAGCAATATTTTCTAAGCGTTCATCAGGGACTGCATTCGGCTGATTTTGTTTACTTGGTTTATCGAATTTATTACGCTCTTTAATTTCGTATTGTGTCTGAATATTCATCCTCGCTTGCATGTACAGGGGTTTAATGCATTCATATTCTGCTAACTGTATCAAACGGTTAGTAGCAGTAGAGGGTTGTTTGACAAAGATTTCAGCAACTTGATTAATTTCCTGCTGCAATTCTGGTGGTAAAGGGACATTTAATTCTAGCAAAGCTGTTAAAAAAGCACGTAGGGTAACTTTTTCGGTGGAATTGAGAGTTTCATTCATTTCTTGTGTCAATTATTTTGATTAGAGGTTAGTTATACCTTGTTCATGACGAAAAGTGGAGTTTTGTCATTGCGACGTAAGGAAGCAATCTCATAATCTTGACTTAAAACTACAGTTCTCAAAATAGACAAGGTTTAGTATTTAATTAGGATTACCAGTAAGAATAAAACCTGCCCAATAATAGGGATGGTTGTAAAGTGGCTCTATCGATTCTATTTTATTTTGATCTTGTTCGATGATTAGAGCTTCAGTTTCTAAATAGGCTTGACAATGGGGATTTTTTATGTGCTTCGCTAGATTTCGATACCATTGGGCTAATTCCTCATACGTGAGATTAGATAACCAGTATTGAGAATCTTTTAATGCTTGTGCAAGAGTTTTTTCCTGTTGTAGCAGTTGATAAAATTTAATCATTAGGAGTGCGGTAGAACGTTCATCAACTGTCCAAAGGGTACTCAGGACACATTTTGCACCTTTGGCAAGAAATCCACTTACTAAACCGACATATTCATCAAGCAAATTATCTTTGCTGGTGATACCGGTTTCGCAGGCAGATAAACAAATGAGTTGATACTGATTAAAATTTAAATTTTCGTCATCGAAGATATTTCCTAAAGTTAATTTATCAGGTTCTGCCAGCATTAAAGCGGAATCTCTCGGTTGTTCTGGTTTGTGATAGCCATGTCCGGTAAAGTGAAAGTATCCTGTATTTAACTTCAAAGATTGGATTACTTCTTCTGCTTTGATAATAGGAAGATCTATTTGATGGTACTGCTGATATAACGAAGCTAGGACAACTGATTCGATTGTAGCAAAAGGCAAGTCTTTTCGAGGATTTTCGACATTTAAAAAGGATATTTCTTGATTTTTATTTTCAGCCGAACTTAGTTGTAAATCTAAACCGATTTGAAAACTAGGTAAATAGGTAATAGTAAACTTTTGGGGGAACAAACAATCGAGCGGTAGCAAATGTAAATCTCGATGGGGAATCAAGATTAATTCGTTAATATCTTTCAAATGCTCTCTGTTGATCAGGTTAATTTCAAGAATATCTCGAAGTTGATTAAACAACCTATATTCCATATTCAACCACCAAGGAGATTCTTCTTTGGATAAGCTGGTGTAATTACCCTCTCGATAATTTTGATAATCCTGCTTCCACTCCCGCATCCATTTTTCAAAGCGTTTTAGTCGTTGAGTATTGTGATAAAAGCAATTTTCTCCTGGTTGCTGATGAAATATTTGAGATGATTGAGATATTACAACTGGTTTGAAAACTATGGGTGGTTGCCCATGTTTAATAATAAAAGTTGTAATTGCAGCATCGCTAATATGCCAGTAGATTACAGCAGTTCCAGGTTTTAATAATTGCTGCATCCGCGAGTAGGGCAAAGTTTCTGCATCTCGCCAAGTTTTTTCTCGCAACCAATTTAAACAAGTATTTTTACGCTGTTCGGCTAATTGTAGTGCTTCTATAACTCTATTTGATTGAGCTAAACTATCGACACGAATTTGATTAAACTGGGCAAATTCTCGTCGCAGTTGAATTTTTTTACCTAGTGATAATTCATTCTCTTTGAGCCATCCCTCTAAAACGTCAGTTCCCCGTCGCCATAATTCTTCAACCTTATTTGCTGGCATTACGTATTGACAAACTTGAATTAAATCTTGAAGGACTTTGAGGTAAGTTTGGCGCAGTTCTGGTTTGTTTAGGTACTTTAATGCTTGTTCATAAGCAAATTTTGCTTGAAGCCAATTATCAAAGGGAGATTGTTGTTGCCATCCCTGCCAGTGGTAAGAATAGGCTTTTACGTAATAGACATAAAAGTCATCTGTTTTAATCGCTAATGCTTTATTGCAGTCAAGAATTGCCTCCTCATATCGTCTTAAGTTATTTAATGCACAAGCTCTTTTAGATAAGTATTCGTAGGAGTCAGGTTTGAGTATCAATGCTTGGTTGTAATTAGCAATAGCTTCTTCATATCGCTTCAACCCATCAAAAACATAGCCTCGATTAAAATATGCATCATAGTCATCAGGTTTGAGTATCAATGCTTGGTTGTAATCCGCGATCGCTTCTTCATATCGCTCTAAGTTCCTAAAAGTAATGCCTCGATTAAAATATGCATTATAATAATCGGGTTTGAGTATCAATGCTTGGTTGTAATCAGCGATCGCTTCTTCATATCGCTCTAAGTTATTAAAAGCATAGCCTCGATTAAAATATGTATTATAGTCATCAGGTTTGAGTATCAATGCTTGGTTGAAATCGGCAATAGCTTCTTCATATCGCTTCAACTCATCAAAAGCAATACCTCTCCCTAGATAATCTTCATGATTTATAGGTTGAATTTGAATTGCTCTCTCGAAATCGGCTTTTGCTTCTTCAACCTGATCTAATTTCGTATAAGCCATACCACGACGCGCTAGCGCCAAAATATAACTTGGCTGTATCTCTAATGCCTGTGTTAGATACTCAATAGAATTTTGATAACTCTCTAATCTATATAAAGCCAACCCTAAAGCATATAATACCCTGTGGTTTTGCGGTTCCAGTGTCGCAGCTTGCTGGAAAATCTCTAAAGCTGTTTGTTCTTGCCCTCTATCGAGTAAATCATATCCTTGCTCTAGCAAAGTTTCTACGCTGCTGCTTTGTGTCATTGCTTACAACTA
The DNA here is from genome assembly GCF_000317435.1 of Calothrix sp. PCC 6303. NCBI lineage: Bacteria > Bacillati > Cyanobacteriota > Cyanophyceae > Nostocales > Calotrichaceae > Calothrix > Calothrix sp. PCC 6303. The sequence continues at coordinate 1,497,791 of NC_019751.1, read as the reverse complement.
CTACGCTACTAATCACTATTTTTGCTTAAAAATAAGGACAGAGTAAAAAATATACGCAAAAAATTGTAACTTGGACTAAAGAAGGTTGTTGAGTAAAAACGGGACGTTAGAAAGGGTATCTTGAGAACAATGTGCCTATGAACCGCATCCATGCTAAAGCACACCCTGGAACCCCACCCCCTAACCCCCTGCCCCGCTTGCGGGGAGGGGGAACTAATTTCTTGTTCCCTCTCCGCTAACGCGGAGGGTTAGGGTGGGGTTTTGGATCATTTCCTTTTTGGAACACTCTAAGTCTCCAAAGAGGTTAACTATAAGCTTTTTACTCGGAATCCGGAGTTAAACAGCGAATTGCTTCTAATAATCCTCGTGCTTTGTTGAGTGTCTCCTCATATTCCTTTTCCGGTTCTGAATCTGCCACTAATCCGGCACCTGCTTGGACACTAACTTGACCATTTCGCAGTACCATGGTGCGAATAGCGATCGCGCTATTCAATTGTCCCTCAAAATCATAATATCCATATACCCCCGAATATACCCCGCGACGGCTGGGTTCTAATTCGTTGATAATTTCCATTGCCCGAATTTTTGGCGCACCACTTACTGTTCCTGCGGGGAAACAAGCTTTGAGTAAATCCCAGGCATTTTTATTTTTGGCTAGTTTTCCCACCACATTACTAACTATGTGCATTACGTGGGAATAACGCTCAACTATCATCAATTCATCTACTTTTACTGTGCCGCTTTCACAAACTCGCCCTAAGTCGTTTCTTCCCAGATCCACCAACATAACATGTTCGGCTATTTCTTTGGGATCTTGTAATAAATCTTCAGCTAGATTGTTATCTTCCTGGGTAGTTTTGCCTCGACGACGAGTACCAGCGATGGGACGTACCGTCGCAATTATCTCATCTCCATCCCCACATTCTGCCTTTACCATCACTTCTGGACTGGAACCAATAATTTGCCAGTCTTGGAAGTTAAAGTATGCCATGTAGGGTGAGGGGTTGATTTGCCGCAGGGAACGATATAGGGAGAAAGGATCACCTGTATAATCGGTGGTGAGACGTTGGGAAACCACTACTTGGAAAATATCCCCGGCTTTGATGTGTTCCTTTGCCTTTTCAACGCTGCTACAAAATTCTGATTTGGTGAAGTTGCTTTGATATGCGGCTGTTTCTGATGCTTGTGACAACTTCCTTCTTTCTGGGGAAGTCCAGGGTAAAATGGTTTTTTCTGGTGGTATGGGTAACGATAACTTCTGGACTATTTGGGAAACGCGATCGCACGCGGCATCATATGCTTGTTTTACATTCCCATTTCTCAAATCAGCGTATGCTATAGCCCAAATTTTCCGCTTAACTTGATCAAACACCAACAAGTGATCCACTTGCATCCATAATCCATCTGGGATATTCCGCTCATCTTGAGGATGAATCGATACCCGTGGTTCAATCCATTTAATTAGTTCATAGCCCCAAAACCCAAATAACCCACCAATTCCTGATGGTAATTCCGGCAGATGAACCGGATGATAGGGTGCTAAACACTTTGCCAAAGCATCAAATGGATCTCCTGTAAATACCACTTCTGAAGTATCACGATGCTTTTGGGTAGTTTGTTCTCCCCGCGCTTCCAAAATCCAGACAGGGTTACAACCTAGCAAACTATAGCGTCCAACTTTTTCGCCACCCTCTACCGACTCTAGCAAAAAACTGTATGGTTGACCTGCACATACCTTATACCAAGCCGAAACCGGAGTATCTAAATCGGCAACCCATTCTTGATATACCGGGACAAAATTACCTTGTGTTGCTAGTTGGGAGAATTGGGAAAAATCGGGAAAAATCATAATCTAATAAGTACTGAATGCCAAGCTCTGAGTGATTGCTCTCAACTTAGCACTCAGCACTTTTAACTAACTATACATCGTAGGGCTTTTTACCGCTAAACTTAATTTTAGCAGCGCTAGGGTTTTCACCAATCCGACGAGGAATAGCACCAACTTTCTGCCGTCCTTCGGTGACTTTTTCGGGGAAATTGCCATCAGCAGGGTGAATTTTGGTTGTTTCGCCGTTGGGAAGAATGCGGTAGATTTTATAATCTGTGATTTTCATCTTCCGTAGCTGTTGTCCACCAAGGAAGATACCGTACTCTTTACGAGCGATATAAAGAAGGTTTTCACCTTCATTCATTGTCGCAACACCACCAGTTGGTAGTTCAAAAACTTGCTTCTTTGGACTAGTCCAGGTGATCGCGTACTTTTCTTCAACTTCAGCTTTTGTTAGCAAGCCGCCTGTGCCGCCACCAAACAAAGGCGCTTTTCCCTTAAGTTTCTCTGCCATAAGGATCTTACACTCAAATGTTTTTACGGCATCGTAACATTGTCTTCAGGCAAATATAGCGATCGCGTTATAGTCTGTAACAGTTAATGGAAGTTGGCAAAGAGGCAGGGGAGAGGGAGGAAATGCAAAAGGGCTGAATATTGTCTAAATTCTCCACACCACAGGGCTGCTTGGATTTTAGGCTAACTCAGCATAGCAATCAACAGTAGCTACCAAGGGGCTTGAATATCAGGTATTAGGGTGGAAATGCAACTGACATTACGAAACGTAAACAACGTGGCAAAATCCGATAGTTACTATTCTCAACTAGATGTAGTATACTTTCACGTTGCCTACTGGATAGTTATTTTTACCTTCTGCCTGGGTGGAGAAATCGGTTGAAGTAAGTGCAGTCGTGGAAAGAGGAAACCGAAGGATTGATTATGAAAATTATAGTTATTGGGGGAGGGGCAGCTGGTTTTTTCGGCGCTATATCAGCAGCGAAAAATAATCCCCAAGCGGAAGTTACACTGTTGGAAGCGAGTCAGCAACCTTTGGCAAAGGTGCGGATTTCTGGGGGAGGACGTTGCAATGTTACCCATGCTTGTTTTGAATCAAAAGAGCTAATTCAGCATTATCCGCGAGGTGCAAAAGCTTTGCTGGGGGCTTTTTCTCGCTTTCAACCTCAAGATACTGTAACTTGGTTTGCAGAGAGAGGTGTACCATTAAAAACCGAAGCTGATGGCAGGATGTTTCCTATTACTGATGATTCGGAAACCATTGTCAATTGTTTGTTGAAGACGGCTAAATCTACGGGAGTGGAACTAGTTACAGGAGCAGTGGTAATTGGTGTCAAACTTGTGAGTGAAAATCCTTCCCAGTTTCAGGTAACGCTAAAATCAGGGGAGAAACTGAGATGCGATCGCATTCTCTTAGCAACGGGTAGTAATCCGGTTGGTTATCGGATTGCCCAGGAACTAGGGCATAAAATTACACAGCCTGTTCCCTCTTTGTTTACTTTCAACGTTCCAGACGAAAAGCTGCGAGAGCTTGCTGGAGTAAGTGTAAATCCAGCAAATCTGCGTTTAACTATTCCGGGTTATCCCCAACTAGAACAAAATGGAGCATTATTAATTACACATTGGGGTTTGAGTGGTCCAGCTGTCTTGAAACTTTCAGCTTGGGCGGCGAGAATGTTACACGAAAAGCACTATCAAGCAAATTTAACAGTTAATTTGACACCGCACCTGAAACAAGAAGAAGTTAGACAAAAATTATTAACGGCAAAAGTTGATTTTCCCAGAAAAGCGATCGCATTACATCGCGGGATAGATTTACCTCATCGTCTCTGGCAATATTTAGTTTTTCGTGCTGGAGTCACATTAGACACTCGCTGGGCTGAATTATCTAGTAAAGTCTTAAATCACTTAATACAAGATATCAATCAAGGACAATACTCGATTCATGGAAAAGGAGTATTTAAGGATGAATTCGTCACCTGTGGAGGGGTAAACCTGAAGGAGGTAAATTTTAAAACCATGGAAAGTCGGGTAACTCCCGGTTTATATTTCGCTGGGGAAGTCCTTGATATCGATGGAGTCACGGGTGGATTTAATTTTCAAAGCGCTTGGACAACATCATATCTAGCAGGTTCAGCTATGGGAACAGGGAACAGTGAATAGGGAATAAAGTTGATAACTGCTAACTAATAACTGATTTGATTTGTGACACTTCAGCCAACTGTCTACCGTGATTCGTGTCTTTCGCAATAGGATTTGACGCAAATATGGGATTTGTCGGGTTTTAGAAATAACTAATTTGGCACATCAGAAGAAACTGCCAAACTCACTAACTTAGAAAATGAGGGGGTAAGTTAGTTTAAATACATACCTGCTACTGCTCTAAAAGATTATTTCTAAAGCTCAGGTTGCGTCCCAATCGTAGTATTATCGATGACTTCCTCATTACAGTATCGCCCACTTCCCCAAACAGAGCAATCTCAACCTCTATCTTTTCCATATATCGAAGAAGCAACCATTAAACGCGCAAAAGAAGGAGTTGGTTTCGCACGCGATCGCCAAACTAATGAAATGATTAATACAGCGTTATTATCTTTGGCAGCGGAAGTAGATGGAGCTAGCAGCAGTAAAATTAGTGGTGGGATTCGACGTGGAATAATTCGCACTTTAATTCATAGTTTATTCCGCATCAAAGTTGAATTTCCAGAAAGGGTTCCCAACACACCTGTAATTGTTGTTGCTAACCATCTCAACCATCTCGATCCGTTTTTTCTCCTTTCCGAATTACCCAGCAATCCCTTCTTAAATATCTTGGGTGATGCTCGCACACTTTATAATACTTCTTGGAAACGTCAGATTTTGAAGTTAGCTAAAGGTGTAATTCCCTTAGAACGGATTTGGAAAGAGGAAGTTGCAGTGGTTGAAGCGGCTAAAAATGGACGCACAGACTTAGCTGATTTGGCAGCAGAAATCACAGCACATGTTCCCAAAGGTAACTCAATTGAAGGAATGCGGAGACTTGACCGAGTAATTCAAGCTACACTGAATCGTGGTGAGGCAATCTTGCTATTTCCCGAAGGAAAACTAGGTAAGACAGAAGGTAAGCTATTACCCCTAAAACGTGGTGCAGCTATCTACGCTATTCGTTCAGGAGTTCCTATTCTACCTGTTGCACTCGTGGGTACCCACGATCTTTACTTCCGTAAGCAAATAACCATCCGCTTTGGTGAACCTTTAGTAGTTTCCCAATCCAACAGACCTAAATCACAACAGGTTGATGATGTTCTTCAACAGATTCAGGATGCGATGGTGAATATACTACCACAAAATTACTCTGAAGCTTTAGGAATGAAACCATTCCGCCGTTTTTTAAACCATCTTTTTTGGTAGTTGATTGTTTATTATTTATTTTGCCAACACTTGGAAGCGAAAATTACGTTGAATATTTTGCCAAACTTGTAACGCAAGAACGAATAGACCAAAAAGCTGTCGAATTTGGTATATTTGCAATTCCAGCATTTGATTAACTTGTCGTAAGTTAGCAATATTTTGTTGACGAATCATAATGAAGCTAGGGGCAATACGAAGTACAGCAGATGTGTTGCGTTCAGCTATCACCAAAATATTGTTGATATTAGTTATTTTTTGCTTCAACAATAATATTCGCCAAGCTAGATATAACAGTACGAACGATAGCAACATATTAAAAGTAACTACAACTATTAACATAGATAAAATTCAATAAAATTAACAAAGTCTGGGGTTTAATTCCCCTGTCTTTACAGGCTGCTGTCTTACAAAGTTAAGTGGGGGCACGTTTGCTTCCGTCGGATGACCCCGCAAAGCTGCCTTATAAAATACCCGTTACAAAACGTACTCATTACTCGTTACTTATTTTTTAATAGTCCTAGTATATATTGTTCAACAATATAAATAATTTTCTAAAAAAGAAATATAGCTTTACTAAAAGCTGCTTTATATAGATGTTTTTTTGGTGAAGTTTGTAGGTAATAACTTGTGGTTATACATGCAAAATGTCAGCATTGGGGGAATTGGGTAAATTTATGTAGACTTGGATGCAAGTAAATTTACTTTGACTTACAAAAAGATGGTGTAATAGCCTACCTTTTGTCATCTGTAGATCTTCATGCCCAATAAATGCTTTTAAATTTTCCCTCAGTTAACACTAGCGAATTTCTTAGATCAGAAGTTCGCTTTTTTTTGTTTTCCCAGAAATGAAAGGGAACAGGTTAAATAGTAAACGGGTTAATTCGCCTGTGATTGCTTAGGCTATCTCGCGCAATGTTGGGCAAGAAAGAACTTTCACAACCTACTCATATTTGTTCAAATTGCGGTTATACAACCGATAGGGATGTTGCAGCTGCTCAAGTAGTTCTAGTTCGAGGACTCAAGATGCTTCTGTAGCCTTGCTTCCCGTAGGGTGAGTAAATTCATTGGAATCCCTGAGAAGCAAGAATCCTCGTACCTTTAGATGGAGGAGTGTCAACAAGGTCTGATTAAGGTTTATCATTAACAATAGGTGAGAATCTTCAGAAATCTGACTGGTTAACCTACGGTATCCTGAAAGTCATCAGCTTGGTTGTAAACCGTACATTATGTAAATCTATAGTTAGTTCTGGTGATGACCTCCGGTTGACTTTAGCTATATTCCCAGGAAAGACTAAAGCCAACGACTTACGTACCATAAGCTTCCCATAAGCAAAAAAGTGAAGTATTTCTGGGGGATGGAGTCAAATAATACGAAAAGCTCTTGATTTTTAGTCAAACCTGGATCAGAGTAGAAAGATTTCCCAAAGAAGTAATCCGAATAGGACTAGATCACTCATAATTTAGGTTGATTGGAAATTAAGAGCCTTATGACAGAGTTGGAGCGCTATTACCGAGTATTGGAATTGGAGCCTGGAGCAAGCCTTGATGAGGTTAATCAGGCTTACAAAGATTTGGCGTTTGTATGGCATCCAGATCGTATTCCCCAAGAAAATGAACGCTTAAGAGAAAAAGCAGTAAAAAAGCTGCAAGACTTGAATGAAGCGCGGGAAAAACTGCGATCGCTTAAAGCTAAATACCAAAAAAGTGTCTCTCCCAAATCGTCTACCTACCAAGCTAAAACCAGCACGTCCCAAAGGTCATCAGGATCGCGTACAGAATATTCACGCACAGAACCACGTAGGGAACCACCACGTTCAGAACCACCACGCACAGAACCACGTAGGGAACCACCACGTTCGGAACCACCACGCACAGAACCACGTAGGGAACCACCACGTTCGGAACCGCGTGTGGAACCACGTTCAGAATCTTACATGGAGCAGAGAGCAGAACCTGCAAAACCTAGCGATTTAAGTGGCAAGGACTTTAGCCAAGCAAATCTCAGCAATAAAGATTTATCAGGTCGAAATCTCAGTTACGCTAATTTGAGCAAAGCCAACCTCAGTGATACATTTATGCACAAAGCTATTTTGCGGGGTGCAAATTTATCTGAAGCAAACCTCTTCCGTGCCAACTTGCTACTGTCGGATATGCGTGAGGCTAATTTACGTTCTGCAAACCTAATTGGTGCCGATTTGAGTGGTGCTGATTTACGAGGTGCAGACCTAACTGGGGCGCGGGTTCGTTCAGGCGATCGCTTATTGGTTAAACTGATTGGTGCTAACCTCAGCGGTGCTATTATGCCTGATGGTTCAATTCATGAATAGTTAATCCTAACCCAAAACCTTATCCTTCAAAACTCGCGCAAATTGCTGAATTTGCCTAGCACTATTTTTGACTAAACTCAACATTTTAGGCATTTCAGCACTGATATATTCTACATTAATTTGATTCATTACTTGTCGAATTTCTACAGGCGGTTCTGGATAAAATTCTTGGTAAAGACTAATTAATTTTAATAATTCATGAACATATCTATTCACATGAATGACATTACCAAGTAATAAATTTGCCGAATTATTAATATCTTGAGTTTCATTACCTCCAATTCCATTTTTCGTATTTACTTCCTCTACTTGAAGAAGAGACTGTAAGTTGTTTTTGACAATTTGAGATTCTTCTTTGAGCTTTTTGAGTTGAAATAGAGTGGATATTTGAATTTGTGAGTAAGCTAATAATAATTGATGGACATCGACAATACGATAATTATCTGTTGTAGATTTAATCATAACAGATTCAGCAATTTTTTCTGAGTCTCCCGCTATAGTGTCAAATGTAGATTTAATGACAATAGGCTCATAAATTTGTTGCGAATCTCTCGCTAAAATTATTGGTATAGCATCAACTATTAAGACTTCTTCCGTTAGCGTCAAAACTTTTGGCTTGAGAATATTGTACAAACTTTCAATATCTCGCTCTAAAAATAAGCCTAAACTATAAGGACGACTCATGAATTCAAAAAATATTCGCCGAGATATCATTCCTTGGTAATGGTGATTTCGAGTGATCATTACTCCTGGAATTAGGGAATTTTGCTCAAATATCTTAATTAACTGTTTCCCTATATAGTTATACTCAATATTAACTTCCCACAAAGGTAAGTTTCCTAAATTTGAGTCGGGAGTCAGATTTAGTTTGCTGAGATTATCCATCTGTTTAATTTTTCGGCAAGAACAAAGCAGTTTTGATTAGAGTATTCCAAATAAAAAAGTGCCAATTGTCATTGCGTAAAGCCTACGACATACAACAAATCCATTTATTTCTTGCAACACTCTGATAGCAAAGACACTTTTATTTCTAAATTCTGCTCTAAATTGCGAATAAAATCTTGTTAAATCCGATACATTTGGTTATAAATAAATAATTTCAATTGCTGATGTCAGGTCATAAAATAAACATTCGGGAAAGAAAAATATCAACATCTTTTACTTCCATAGTCTTAGAGATAATTTATAAAGTAAACCTTAAATTTTTCGGGTGTATTAAAGCAACGCGTAACGGCTACATATCATCGGGTCACATATCCAAATCCTGAGACAGCCGTAACACACCCTACTTAATTTTAGCAATCATCATTTTTATCTTGACAGACTACAAAATAGATAAAAAGGCAATAAATAAGCTTTATCCTTGCCGACTTCTGAGTTAACTTCCTTCATGCACCAGAGAAAATGAATACAAAATCATCTTACATAACTAAAATCAGCGCACTCACAATTTTGCTCATCATTCAAAGCTGTTCATCTTCCAGTAAATCAAATCATACTTCTGAACATGGAACATCTCACTCACAAGTGAGTGAAGCTAAAAATATTTCTCAACCACATCAACAACATGATAAAAACCACACAACCTCAGTTGCAACTAAATCAAAATTGACAGTTCCTGAGAAAATTACATCAACTCAAGCTGTACCAATTGTGATTGATATTCAGGATAAAGCAGGGAAAAGTATTGATAAGTTTGATACTGTTCAAGAGAAGCAAATGCATCTAATTATGGTCAGTGATGATTTACGATTTTTCCAGCATGTTCATCCAGTTTACAAAGAAAATGGTAGGTTTGAAATTAGCCCAAACTTTTCAGCACCAGGAAACTATACACTTTTTAGTGACTACAAACCAGCGGGACAGAATGAACAGGTTGCGGTACAGAAAATCACAATTCCTGGTGAAGTTCCTATACCCAAAGATTTAGAAAAATTCAGTAATATTAAAATTGTAGGTGACACAAAAATCACTTCAAATTTATTGGAAACTAATTTAAAGTCTGGTAAAGATCTAAAATTGAATTTTGATTTACAATCAGTGGCAAAAAAACAGTTAGTTAAAGATTTACAACCATATCTAGGGGAAAAAGGACATTTATTAATAGTAAAGAGTTCATCACCTTTGAGTCAAAATGATTATATTCACGCTCACGCAATCAAGGATTCTCCCAAAGATAAAATTCAGTTTTCAACAAGTTTTCCTCAACCAGGAACCTATAAGCTGTGGTTACAATTTAATCGAGGTGGAAAGGTAGATATTGCTGATTTTTGGGTTAATGTGAAGTGAACCATCGGGTCTCTAGGGAATTATTTTTAATTTTCTGTAAACCTGGATAAACTACTAGAATCAGCATCGAGAAATAATGTTGTCTGTGCTGTATTTCTAAGAATTGAAGCTGGACAATTTGAAGTAATTGCACCTTGTAGCATCTGTTGAATAATTTCAGCTTTGCGTTTACCTGGTGCCAAACATATAATTTTCTTAGCTTGGCAAATCATAGGAATAGTAACAGTAAAGGCATATTGAGGAACATTTTCTAAACTAGTAAAATCTCCAGAATTTAATTGCTGTTGACGGTTGATTTCATCTAGTTTCACCAATTTTACATAATGGGTATCCTGGAAATTAGCCACTGCTGGATCATTGAAAGCTAAATGTCCATTATCACCAATACCCAATAGACATAGGTCTATCGATTTTAGCTGCAATAGTTGAGAATAGCGAACGCATTCCGCCAAAGGTTCTAAAGTATCCCCTTCAATATAGTGAAATTTATCCGGATTCACTCTTTTTTCGACTTTTTCGCGCAAATATCGCCGAAAACTTCCTGGATGCTCTCCAGATATACCTAAATACTCATCTAAATGGAAACAAGTAATTTTTGACCAATCCAAATTACCTAAGCTAATCAATGCATCCAAGAATTTAAGCTGTGAGTTTCCTGTGGCTAATAATACCCTAGCCATCCCCTGTTGTTTGATCACATCACTCAAATACTCAGATGCGATAGCAGCAGCATCCTTGGCTAATTCAGCATCTGAATCGTAAACATTTACCCAAAGATCATCAATTCGGAAATTTTGTTTTGCAGCTGGCATCTAAATTCTTCTTGTCAAGCAGCAGAACCATTATAGTTGTGTATCAGGAAATGAAACTGTTATTGAAGGTATCCTACAACTGAAAATATCCAAAAAAATGTAAACTAATGTCATCAGCTTAACAATTATTCATATAACCTCTGCCCAATGCTAACAGCAATTCTGTTTGACTTAGATGGTACCCTCGTCAACACTGATCCTATTCACTTTCTTGCTTGGCAGAAGATGCTGAGTCGATACGGAATAGATATTGATGAAGCTTTTTACAAATCCCGCATTAGTGGAGGTTTGAACCCAGAAATTCTTGCTGATATTTTGCCACAGCTATCACTACAACAAGCTGAGGATTTTGCGGAAGAAAAAGAAGCAATGTTTCGGGAAATGGCATTGGAATTACAGCCAATTGAAGGGTTGAGTGAGGTAATCGCTTGGAGTCGTCAGCACAAATTGAAAATTGCCTTGGTAACTAATGCACCCCGTGCAAATACTTGTTTTATGCTGGAACTATTGGGACTTGAGGATACATTTGATTTAGTTATTTTAGCAGAAGACGAAGCAGCAGCTAAACCCGACCCCACACCTTACCAGGTCGCCCTACAGCGTTTGGGGGTTAAAATTGAGAATGCGATCGCGCTGGAAGATTCACCCTCTGGAATACGTTCGGCTACAGGTGCTGATTTACGTACAATTGGGGTAGCCTCCACCCATGAACCTCAAAAACTACTGCATTTAGGTGCATTTATGGCAATTTCTGATTTCACTGACTTGGAGTTTTGGGGATTCTTAACCAGCGAGATGGCGGATAATCTAGTGACTGATAATACTTAATTAGTCCTCAGCACTGAGATAGATTTCCTCCCAAAATGGGAAGACTAACTTTACAACTAAAGCGTCAACCCATATAGCGATGAATATTCAGTCTTTTCGACCAAATAGATGGTGGCATTGGATTCTGGGAACTCTGATCATTACCACAGGATTGACTAGTAGTGCCTTAGTCCTACTGATGCAATTACCACAATCCAATTGCCATTCAGAATCCGAATCCACAAATACCGCATCAGCACGAATCTATTGTGCAATTTCCTCTGTTGATGAGCATAATCCGGAGAAATTAATACGCGCAATTCAACTCATTCATGGAATTCCTAAAAGTAATCCATTGCGCTCTAATAGCGATAGATTAATGACACAATGGTCACAAGCATTAATCGGATTAAGTGAAGAGGCTTTTCAACAGGGAGACTTAACTAAAGCTATTGAATTAGTTGAGGAACTTCCAGATAATGTAAAAATAGACCAGCAAGTGCCAGATAAAATTAAAGAGTGGCAATCCATTTGGTCGGAAGCAGAAGATATCTATAAAACTGCTGAAGCCATTATGAAGGAAGATGAATCCAAAAACTGGTATGCAGCAATAACTAAAGCTAAAGAACTTAAAGTTATTAAGAACGAATATTGGTCAAGTACCAAATATCAACAACTATTGCATCATATCCAAGGAATTAAAGAAGCAGCAGAAAAGCCAGAATCTAGGGAAAAAGTTGCTATTAAAAAAGATAAAGAAAACTCAGATGATGTCAATATAGTCGCTACAGAACAGGAGAAAGAAGACTCGAATCAACTTAAAAAAGCTCGTAATCTTGCCCGTTCTGGAAAAATCAATGATATGCGAAATGCATTAATGGAGGCAAGTATGGTTATTTCTGATGCACATTATCAAGATGCACGCGCATTTATTAAGGATTTAGAAACTAAGATTGCTATGAGCGAAGACATTTTATATCTAGCAGAAGCGAAAAAACTAGCAAGTAAAAAAGATGACTTTTCTTTAGAAATGGCAATTAATGAAGCTAGCTTAATCGGAAAAGAAAGACCCCTCTACAAACAAGCAAGTCAACATATTGAAACTTGGAAAAATCAGAGAAAGCAAGGAGATAATTATTCTAAAAGTAAGCTAGGTTTTTCTGATTATGTTCCCACTTCTTCCTCAGATATTCTTAGCAATAAAAATCAGTCATCTTCATCAGCATCAAATCTAGAAACAGTGGATATTTTTTCATCTTCTCCTGATGTTTCTGTTAATGCAGCAGATACAACCACGTTCCAGTTAGAAAAGATAGAAAGTGAAGTAATTAAGGAGAAAAAAAATTAACTTTTATCTGGCTACATAGCTGTTAATGACTAATGTTAAGATGCATCTATCAAATTTTTAAATAAACCTTGTTGACATTGAAATATAGAATTATTCTAAAGATAATTAGGTAAGTATAAATAAAATAAACTATGTAACGAAATGTAAATTCAACTCAAAGTCTTCTTACAAAGTGTTTACCAATATTAAAGCTATTTTTAGGTAAATAGCTTCATTCTAAAGGTTTAGCCGCCAGTATACTCACTGATACGACTTTACCCTTAGGGTGTTAAAAACATGATTTAACCTATTGATAATAATTCTCTATAGTGGTTATAGAGTTTTAGCTTGCGTATGAAGATGCAAAGGAGAATATCGCTTGAAATACCTATAAAACAAGCTTTTTTTGTATTTACAATATTAAAGGCTATATTTTTATTGTTAAATACTTGCATTTATTTTCAATTTAGGCTAAAGTCGAAATAATAATAAATTAGCTAGTATACTTCGGTGTAAATAGCGCAAAGTTGCTGGTGTCGCTTTCCGTCCCGTCAAACTTTGTAAGGAAACTAACCATTTATTTTGGTTGAAAGTCTTACAGATAAACAATTTTTCCTTCTGCCTTCATATACCAGGACTGAATTTAGGCGAAGATACTACTCAATTGGAATCGGATGCATCTATCGACAACTAGCTTCTCACAGGTAGATAAAAGGTAAGTAGGTGGGTGTAAAAAATTATCGTTGTGGGGAGTGAGTACTGGTCAGGATTTGAGGGTATGTATTCCGTAGCTATCAAAGATTTAGTTAGGAGATGTTTGAAAAGTCTTACTCTTGGCATCAAAGTGTTCTGTATCCTCCTAATTCCTCCGATAAATTGGGGGACTTTGATTCTAGTTCCCCCTTTTTGAAGGTAGGGGGGATCTATAACTGCCTAAGATGACAGTTAAACACTTTTCAAATAACCTCTTAGATGGCTGATTTAATATCAAGTAGTTATGCTTATATAAAGGTATTTTCAGCCTGCCTTGTGAAAGTTTTGAACCCAACCCAACAGCACTTACCCAATAATCTCTATACTACTAATTAGTTATGTATATGGCTATATCAAAATCTAAGATAGCATACGTAGTTCGAGAGTAACAGTTGATCATAATTGTTTTGATAAAATCTCTAAAACTCTCTCTCAAGATAGATATATAAAAAATCAATTATGACGAAAAATCATAAAATCATGACATCATCAGGATTAAAGAAATTTGGGAAGAATATTATAAAAACATAGTCTCTATACTAAAAACGTTTTAGCTAAATTAAAATATGGAGAATCTTTGGTATATTTTATACATTTAAAGTCTTTTTAAGAGTTATATAAATCTAGTTTAATGACATGGATACATTCTTTTGTTCGGATAATTCGCGGGAAGTTGGAGAAGAAATTATTGGTACTGCAACTAATAACCAAACATATATTTTAGTTGAATGTCCACAACCTTGGATGTCAGAAGCCTTTAATTCTAAATGGGTGCCGAGTAATTTAAAGCTTTTGGTGGAAGAAGCGAAACAGGCAAGATTGCCAATTAAGTTTTTATTGATTGCCAATGATATTACTCACAAGAGTAATCGAACTACACTTTTGATTTATCAGCGCAAAGAAGGTTTAGGTAGCGGTTATTGTAAGCAAGAATTCAGTTTGTCAAATATTGAGCAAGTAGCACCAACAATTAGAAAATGGTTGTGGGGTGGAATACCTAATTTTGCAGTAGAAGCATCAAAGAGTCGAGATATTTTAATTTGTTCCCATGGTAGTCATGATCGTTGCTGTGCGCGATATGGAAATCCTTTGTATTTTCATGGAAATCAATTAATTTCAGAGTTGAAATTAGATGATATTCGGATTTGGAGAACAACTCATTTTGGTGGACACAGATTTGCCCCAACTTGTATGGATTTACCAGAGGGAAGATATTACGGTAGGTTAGATATTGATAGTTTTCAATCAATTTTGACTCGGACTGGTGATGTTAGCTGTCTGAATCAGGTATATCGGGGTTGGGGAATTTTACCCAACGAAATTCAAATTTTGGAACGAGAATTAATCTCCTATTATGGCTGGGATTGGTTCCAGTATAAAGTGGCTGGGAGAATCATCGAAGTCAGTGCAGATAAAAATCATATATTAGCCGAACTTACATTTGAAAAACCAGATGGTTCAATGTATTGCCACCAAGCACAATTAGTGAAAGACGATGCTAAAACTGTAGAATTACAAAGTTCGTGCAATACAACCAAAAAATCATCTTCTAGTCAGTATGCGATCGCTAAATTATATCCGGTCTCTGAACCCGTGTTTGCAGCAAAAATTATCGAACACCAAGCTGTAAAATCTAAAATTGCTTAATCTATTCCCAATTACCATAGAACAGGTGTATTATATTATCTAATTGTATTCCTAATCTAAAATCCCATGCCAGAACAACAGCAGTGGAATTTAGTCACAACCACACAACCACCAGAATATTTTCAGCAGTTGGTGAAGAAATATACACCAAATTCTGATGGTAAATTTGCTGCACAATTATTTTGGCAACGAGGAATTAGGGAAGAGAATCAACTAGCTGCTTTTATTAATCCCCAAGTTTATCAACCATCGAATTCATATGAGTTTGGGGAGGAAATGCAACTAGCCATCCACAGGTTGCAACAAGCTAGAAATAACCATGAAAAGGTGACAATTTGGGGCGATTTTGATGCTGATGGCATTACCTCTACTGCGGTGTTGTGGGATGGATTGGGGCAATTTTTTACACAAAAAACTCAGTTAAATTACTACATTCCCAACCGTTTGTATGAATCTCACGGCTTGAATATACCAGGAATTGAAAGGTTAGCAGTCCAGGGATGTAAGTTAATTGTCACTTGTGATACTGGCAGTACGAATGTTGAGGAAATAATTTATGCTCAAGAATTGGGTATAGATGTCATAGTTACCGACCATCACACCTTACCATCACAACGCCCTGCTGTTGCGGCAATTATTAACCCGCGCTATTTCCCCAAAGAACATTCCCTCCACCATCTTTCGGGTGTCGGTGTTGCCTATAAGTTAGTTGAAGCCTTGTATCAAAGTTTGCCAGATATTCCTCAGCAACCCCTAGAAGAATTATTAGATTTAGTGGCAATCGGTTTAATTGCCGACTTGGTACAACTGAGTGGTGATTGTCGATATTTAGCGCAACAAGGTATCAATCGTCTGCAAAACGACTACAAACAACCTCCAGAAAAACGTCGTCGTCCTGGTGTAGGAAGACTTTTAGAATTATGCCAGCGTAGTGGTGATCGACCAACTGATATATCCTTTGGATTAGGACCGCGAATTAATGCGGTAAGTCGGATTCAAGGAGATGCTAGTTTTTGTGTAGAATTGCTTACGAGCCGAGAATGCGATCGCGTGCAAGAATTAGCTGAGATAACTGAACTAGCAAATTCCCGTCGCAAATCTTTACAGAAAGACATTGCCCAACAAGTTAACCAAAAGCTATCACAACTAGATTTATCCACCACCAGTGTAATTGTTTTAGAAGATTCCCAATGGTCGCCCGGTGTATTAGGATTAGTAGCAGGTCAAGTTGCCCAAGAAACAGGTAGACCAACAATTTTATTAAGTACAGAACAGAATAATTCTGATGCTGCCATCCTCGCCCGTGGTTCTGCCCGCTCCATCAACTCGGTGGATTTGTACCAACTAGTCAAAGATCAAGCGCATCTATTACACCGATTCGGTGGACATCCATTCGCCGCTGGATTAAGTTTACCAGTTGAGAACATCCCCATCTTTGCCCAAGCTGTGAATCAGCGGTTACGGCAAACATTAGCGGGTGTTGACTTAGTTCCCACAGTCCAAGCAGACTTGGTGGTGACAGTTGCCGATTTAGGTAAAGAATTATTTCTAGAAATGAAATTACTGGAACCTTGTGGTATGGGAAATCCAGTTCCCAAATTACTAATTAAAAACTGCTGGTTTGAAAATACCTGGCATCGTAACCAACAGGATTCAGCAGGGAAAAAAATTCAATATATCAAAGCCGAATTTGATATCCGCGATCAATCTACTAAAAACCCCTTTCCCGGAGTGTGGTGGGGACACTACAAAGACGACCTACCAGTAGGATATTGTGATTGTATCGCCGAATTAGACTACAACAGCTTTAAAAAACGTTATGAAATCCGTTTAGTTGCCGTTCGTGCTGCGGAAAACTCCACATTTAGCAATTCAAATATGACCACCATCCTTGACTTGCGTAATTTAAGCGATCGCAAACAGCCACAACCCAGTCACCAAGACTCAGAATTGAGAATCGAAACCTGTCCCACAAGTTGGGGAGAACTCAGAATATGGATTATGCGTTCGCGTAGCGTTTCCTCTGGAGAATCGCATTATACACACAAACCTCTATCCCTGGCTTGGTCAAAACCCCAACCCCAAACCCCAGAAGCTATTTGGTACACCCTCGTTGGGTTAAGTAAATACCTCAGTCGCACAAATACATTAGTCACCCGTGTACAAATCCTCACAAAACTCGGTATCGGCGACCAAGCATTATTTATCGGCTTACAAGCATTAAAACATCTAGGTTTTACAGTCACCAATCAAGACCGTTTTTTAGTATTTAATCAAACATCAACCACAGAATCAGAATTAGCCAAACCACTAGTCAAGCAATTTTTAGCCGCAGTCAAAGAACAGCAATTCCAACAACAATACTTTGCTGAAGTTCCCTTAACTACAATTCAATCTTTTGCTACTAAAACTATCCTGGATCTTAGATTCAGTACTACATAAAAGTACAAGATTGTAGCGACTATCTTAGTTGTGTGTACATCGTAACTCTGAAACGGAGAGGGACAGCTTTGAAACCAGTTACATCTGTCAGAATTTTTTCCATACTCACCCCTTCGGTCTGTATTCACAGCGAAACTTCTGCCTCTGCCAAACTGTCATATCCACGTCTGCCAAACTCCCGACATCAGAACACTTTGGCTGTATAAAATAACTCAACCCTGCCCAAACAAAACTACGCCCTAAATCCAACCCAGTTTTGAACCAAGACTCATAATTACCGGGAATACCTCGTTCCTTAACGATTTCTGGTTCAACCCAAATTCCATGGGCACCGAGAATAATTTGTCCCATCCACAAAGCACGGGGTAAATGGGTTGGAGAAGTAATCAATTTAACTTTATGCACACCCCAACTCTGCAAAATCGGCAAACTGTAATAAAAGTTTTCAAATGTTGAATTAGCGCATCTTTCCAACCAAGTATTTTGCAGATTAACACCTTTCTCCTGAAAAATATTCACAATACAAGGATCCTGGGAACCCTTAGAAATCAGAATTGGAATATCCGGGTATTGTTTTGCCAGTTGTGCAACATGCACCTCCCGCTGGATACTACCACCCATAACAAAGAAAGCACTTGTAGACTTGGAAGATGCCGAAATTAAAGTTATAACGTTAAATAATAACCATGCACATAGGAGAAGACACAATCCCTGTCGAATTCTCTTTAATAATCCCCACTTTATCTGTAGACTTTTCAGCCTCGTAGTTAGCAACCCTTGGTTTATTTTGCGTTTCATATGTCAGAAATAGCTGATCAAAATTAATTATGCTAACTTTGAGTAGTCATGCGGATAACTTATTTAAGTGCTATCTTATATAAAATACGTCGGTTTGGGTGCGGGAAGACACTGAGTTTCTCTGTCTTGCTTGACCACTACCTAATCATGATCAAAATCGGCATCTAAGAGAAAAATGTTGTAGAAGTAACACAATTTTTACAACACAGTTCTGAATAAATTTTTTCGGTTAAGAATAGCTGAGACAAATATAAAGACTTATAAGTTTCGGGTTTTCTCGAAAGCTGATTGCTAAACTGTCAACAACACTAAAATTCCAGCTGATATACATGAACCAATCTGCGAAACGTCACTCGCCACTGCAAGTAGCATTGATTGGTGGAGCAATTGCCTCCACGGCTCTGTTTTCGGTATTTGGTCCGGCTTGGTGTCGCTCTGTGCGTGCTGCTCTCCAGGATAGCCCGAAAGCAGTGGTTGACCAAGTGTGGCAACTTGTAGACCGCGAATATGTAGATGGCAAATTTAATCAACAAAACTGGCTTGCCATTCGCCAAAGCTTGTTGAGCCGTAATTACACTTCTCGTGAAGAAGCTTACACAGCTATTCGTGAAGCGATGCAGAAATTGGGCGATCCTTACAGTCGGTTTATGGATCCCAAGCAATATGAAACTTTAACTAGCCAAACTTCCGGGGAGGTGTCGGGGATTGGCATTCGGATGGAATTGAATGAAAAAACCAAAAAATTGACTGTTGTTGAGGCAATTGATAACTCTCCAGCCCTAAAAGCCGGTGTGAAATCAGGGGATGAAATTGTAGCAATTGACGGCAAACTAACCAAATCCATGAAGGTTGAGGATGCTTCCAGGTTGATTCGCGGTAAGGCAGGAACTCCCATAACTCTCAAATTGGCAAGGCAGGGGAAAACTGCATTTGACCTGAAATTAACTAGAGCAACAATTGAAGTACCGACAGTACGTTACACCCTCAAACAGGAAGGTTCCCGTAAGATTGGCTACATTAGATTACGTGAATTTAGCGCCCATGCTTCTGACCAGATGCGTCGTGCTATCCGCGATCTGAATGCTCAAAATGTCAATGGTTATGTACTAGATTTACGTGGTAATCCTGGTGGATTATTACAAGCCAGTATCGAGATTGCTCGGATGTGGATGGATGACGGTACCATTGTTAAGACAGTGAATCGTGTTGGTTCCAGTGATGAAAGCAAGGCAAACCGCACTGCCCTGGCAAAGCAGCCTTTAGCAGTTATTGTTGATGGAAATTCAGCTAGTGCGAGTGAAATTTTGACAGGGGCACTCAAAGATAACAAGCGTGCGGTTGTGGTGGGTTCCCAAACCTTTGGTAAGGCTTTGGTGCAGTCAGTTCATGAGTTAGCTGATGGTTCTGGTGTTGCCATTACGATTGCTCATTACTACACTCCCAAGGGAACCGATATCAACCACAAGGGAATTACACCTGACATCAAGCTAGATTTGACAGAAGCACAGCAGCGTCAGTTAGCAGCTAATCCTAATTTGGTAGGGACAACAAATGATCCTCAGTATGCAAAGGCGTTAGCAGCTTTGTCGGGAAATAGTTTTGCTCAACCTATAACTAATTCAACTTCTCAAAAACCCAGCAGTGGGGCAATGAATTTGAAGTTGTAATGCCGAAGGTTGGGATTTTGAGAGATATCTCTCTTTCCCAATCCAAATAAATTTTGTTGCCAATTGGGTAATTTAAGATTTTGGAATGGGAATACTAGTGTTAGTAATTCCAAGTCCAAAGTCTTTATTTGTTTTTATATATATTATGAATAGTTATAATTCTGAGCAACCGCATCAAACTGGTGAATATTTACCAATGTGTTCGGTGGTAATACCTATTTATAACGGTGAGGTAGATTTACCCGAATTACTCACATGTCTTGTAGCCCAAACCTATCCCAGAGATAAAGTCGAGTATTTACTAGTAGATAATCATAGTAGCGATCGCACTCTGGCTCAAATCCGCTCTGCATCTGAAAATAGCCCCATCACCATTCGTCCCTTGAGTGAAGATCAAATCCAAAGTTCTTATGCCGCACGTAACACCGGCATTCGCGCTGCCACTGGTGAAATTATCGCCTTCACTGACGCTGATTGTCGTCCACAACCTCAATGGCTCAAATCACTAATTCAGCCATTTCTAAAGCCAAATATCGCCCTAGTTGCCGGAGAAATTACTGCATTACCAGGAGACAGCTTTTTAGAACAATTTGCCGACCGCCAAGAAACCCTATCACAAAAACACACCCTTGCCCATAAATTTTATCCATATGGACAAACTGCTAATCTAGCAATTCGCCGCATTGCCTTTGAAAAAGTTGGGTTATTTCGTCCCTACCTTACCACTGGAGGAGATGCAGATATTTGTTGGCGAATTCAGCAAGAATATGTCGGTAATATAGAATTTGCCCCAGAAGCCATTGTTCAACACCGTCATCGGGCTACCTTCAAAGAATTAGAAAGCCAATGGAGACGTTACGGTCGTTCTAATCGATTTTTGCACGAATTACACGGGGTAGACTTAATGCCGAAAATTACCCTGCAAAAATCCAGCTACGATTTAGGACGTTGGTTAGTCAAAGAAGTACCAAAACACAGCATCAAGATTTTATTGGGGAAAGCTTCAGTTGTGGATTTACTCCAAACCCCCATCGGCTTATTCACAGCAAATGCCCGTTATCGTGGACAACATGATGCCAAGTTATCAGAAAATGCCAGAAATATCGATTGGATGTAGGGAGTGAGGGGAGACACCTACAACACATAAGCGCAATTAGGATTTATTGTGGAATTATAACGCTAAGTTAAAAAGTAAGTAATGACTAATAAGTATGTTGTGTAACGGGGATTTAACAAGGCAGCTTTGCGGGGTCATCCAACGGTAGAAAACGTTCTGCCGTCATTAGGCAGGAGACTTAAACCCCCAAACGTGCTTAAACAGGCTTTGTCTCTCACCTATCATCCCCTCAACTTGATGATTAGTAGTTTTTAGTCGCCAAATTCCGCTAAATTGGAGTAGATAACTTTAACAGTTATCAGTTATTCAGTCCCCACCAATTGGTGGAAGACTCTGGCGACGGGTTCTCACCACAAACCTGATAACTGATAACTGATAACTGATAACTGATTTAAAGGAAGTTTTCGATGTCAGCACAATTGTTACTGGTAGATGATGAACCTGGATTACGTGAAGCCGTGAAAGATTATCTACAGGAGAGCGGTTTCGGGGTTCAAGTTGCCAGTAATGCCCGTGAAGGCTGGGATTGGATGCAACAAAATACACCAGACTTGGTGATTTCTGATATCATGATGCCCCAAGTTGATGGTTATCAGTTTTTGAAGCAATTACGAGATGATACTCGCTTCAAAAATCTACCAGTGATATTCTTAACTGCAAAAGGTATGACAGGCGATCGCATTCAGGGTTATCACGCTGGTGTTGATGCCTATTTACCAAAACCATTTGATCCTGATGAGTTGGTGGCAATTGTGGAGAACTTGCTAGCGCGTCGCAATTCCAATACCATCACCATTGGGGAGGAAGGGGAAACCCCTGATATTGCCGAACTTGCCAAGCAAATAGCTCAAATCAAATCACTACTAACACAGAAAAACGCCATTAACCAAACACCAGCACCATTCACAATTGATTTAACTCCCAGAGAACAAAGTGTTTTAAATCTTGTGGCTGAGGGTTTAATGAATAAGGAAATTGCCCGTCGTCTCGATACTAGTGTGCGGAACGTAGAAAAATACGTCAGTCGGCTATTTAGCAAAACAGGAACCAATAGCCGTACCGAGTTAGTTAGGTTTGCCCTAGAGCATGGTTTAGCTAAATAGCTCAAAATCTGTAATCAAAGTTAATTAATGATTACAGTCTATTTGTACTGATCTAAGCTACCCATACTGGAGTGGCGAGAAATAATTTATTTGAATTAGTAGTATTTGAGATTTTCGTTTTCTCAAAGTGATGCGAAAAATAACCCTGAACTATAAAGTCTTGTAATTTCGCCAACCTTATCCTGATTTACGGGAAAGGATCAAAATATCGGTTAGTAGGCACCCAGAATGCATTTTTGAGCAAATAGACCAGATGTGAAGGCTGTACTGTAGACTTTTCCTTGGACATTCATCAGCGGACTTTCTCAGACGCTGCTGTGGATTGATAACCCTTGTAAGCAAAATATTTGTATTTTTATTTTCACCTTTGAGAGTATTTTTTGCCGCGATTTGAGGATTATCTATGTCATAGCTCCGTAGAGTCAAGGTTCTCGTAGAGTGGAGTAACGTTGGATAAAATGCCTTGCAGATAATTACATCAGCCAGCTTAACTTTTGTGATTCGTGTGTGATGGTGGAGCAAATTTTCCAAATTTGTGACTATTTTTGCTCAATCATCAAGAGCAATTTATTGACTTTCACTACTGAGCATTCTCAGTGAAGTTACGAAGGCGCATGAGTTGTCTTCGCATCCGTGGAGAAGCCTTAAACTCTGATATTTCAACTGCCTTGACTGTGGTGTGCAAAGTCTCCACGAAGTCATCTGAATCACCAATTAATGCATCTAATAATACTTGTAATAGTTGATCTCGATCACTCAATAAACTTTTTTCTTCAACTAAACGAAATTTAACGTGAATTTCGCACTCGTAAACACCGACTTGCTGATTATTTACTTGACAGGGTAATGCTTTAGAATTCATAACCTTTCAGATCCCTTAACTTGAGTATTCTTCAAAGTGAGCAGCTATCTTTCAAGCTGAAGTTTCTTATATACTTTCCCAATCCTGGAAGTGAATTTAGAATCCTTCCACTCATATTGTGTTGTATTCCATATTGCTCCCCTTTTCGTTTTTTCGCTAGACTTTTTGCCTAGATTTTTCCTTTCTTCCTCCAAATGTGCCCAATGTTTTTTATGTGAGCCATAACCATTATTCAGTTTTTAAGACTCCATACAATGAAGTTTGTGTAAGAACTTGCGATTCTGTTTCACATCAACTTGATAATCCAGTTAACACTAGGTTTTTTGTAACTAGAATAATGGTATTTACACGTAGGTAAATTCTCTGAATATATTGGGGCTTAATGATATCCAGAGCGAGTTAGAACGGTTGTCAGTGAAATCACTAGATGTATGATTTTTACAATTAATAAAACATGGGGGGGTAAACACGTAAAAAAAAGTGAGAAAAATTTATCTCCACGACGATAACACAGACTTTGCTTTTAGAACATTTCAAGCAGAGTATATTATACAATCCGATAAATCGGGCAAATTTGATGATTTATCTGAAAAAACAAGAATCTTTTGCTTTTGTCCAGAGAAAAAAGACCATAATTGGCAATTAGTAGTTCCCTGATTCTGAAGTGTCAGAGAAAATAGGGAAACCAATTAAAAGAATTCCCAATTCGCGGGAAGCAAGCCTAAAGGTATTACGTTTTGCGACGAGGATTTAGACCTAGACAGAAAACAGCCCAAAGTAAGTGTAGCCGAAGCCTCCACTTAACTTTCTCAGAAAGCTGCCGTCGTTGATTGCTGGGGAATTAGACCCCCCAATGTTGTTAAAAATTCAGGGGTTGTGAGAATTTTAGAAGATTCAAGCTGCAAAATCGAGTTTACAATGGTTGCAGAGTTAGAAAGACCTCGCCGCTTCACGGTGGGTGAGGTTACTTCTGCCTGAATTTGTAGAAATTAATCCTGATCCAACCAGACTCCATATGGAAAACGCGACGTTGCTCAAGTCCACAACCCGACACATCCGCATTTTTGCGGCTAAACTTGACCAGGATGGCGAATTAGTACCTAGCAACGAAGTTTTGACTTTGGATATAGATCCAGATAATGAATTTAGTTGGACTGAAGATGCGTTGCAGAAGGTTTATCGTCAGTTTGATGAACTGGTAGAAGCATCAAGTGGTGTAGACCTAACTGACTATAATCTACGTCGGATTGGTTCTGACTTAGAACATTTAGTGCGATCGCTTCTGCAAAAAGGTGAAATTAGTTATAATCTCAACGCTCGTGTTGCTAACTACAGCATGGGTTTACCTCGTATGGAAGCTGAAAGCAGTTGATTCTGTGCTTTTTATCGGAGTTAGATTAATACGGTTCGCTTAAATATCTTGATCGGAAACTTTGAACCACATCAGCCGTAGGGGTAAAGCGCATTGCTAAACCCCTACAGTGTGGTCTATTTACCTGCTTGGGGGTTTAAGTCCCCTGCCTGATCTAAATCCTCCTCACAAAACAGGCTAATTACTAATTACTCATTTTTGAATATCTGCATATCTTGACTTTTAATTTTACTCTCCGCAAGACCTGGTATAAAAGCAGCACTAGGGGCGGAAATTGAGACTGAGTTGATGGAAGTATTGATATATGTCTCAGTTTTTGATTATGATCGACAATATTTAGCTTTAAATTAAGTTTTTGGATGCACAGATTCCGATAAACTAAAAACAGTCCTATGCTATTTGACGTTTCGTGAATGATCCATTGTGGAATGGTTAGGTTCGCCCCAGGCAACTAAACTCTAACGCGATAATCATCATGACATAGTTATAAGTTTACTTGATGAGGCTGTGAATTTAGCTTAGTATATTATTCCTTAGGAAACTGACTAACTGTTAAGACTAATTCCATCTGTAAACAGAAAAATCACCCCTGGGAAGCTACACACTACCTAGCTAAAAGTAACAGCGGTCTACAGTGCCGCTACTAAATCCTATTACAAAAATTGCCAATTTTGCCGATCGGTGCGAAAACTATGGAAAAAGACGCGGCAACGCTCTATTGCCCGAATGAAAATTGTCAGGCTGACAATCGACTGAATGAGAAATTGTGCCAGCGATGTCAGACACCTCTGCTGAAGCGTTATCTTTGGGTAGCTGGTGAGAAAAAGGATTTGGGCAAAGTTGGAGAATTATTAGCCCAGCGTTACTTGATTGTTGGTAAATCCGTCGTTTTAGACACTAAACCAGCCTTAGTACCCCAGGTTCCGGAACTAGAAAATTTGCAGTCCTTAAGAGCCTATTTGAGACTGTTTCCTTACCGTCTGAATGTACCGCAAGTTTATGGAATATTGGCAATTTCTGAAGGTAATTCCCATCAAGAAATCCTACTTTTAGAAAGACCCCCGTTGTTACTAAATCATCTCCCCGAAGAAGTAAAGTTACAGGACACTTTAGCATTAGCTTGGCATCAAGCCACATCAATGCGTCAACTGAATTGGTTGTGGCAAATTGCCCATCTTTGGCAACCTTTGGCAAGTGAAGGTGTAGCCTCAACCTTACTCAACCCTGCTTTGTTGCTGGTGGAAGGGTCGTTAGTTCGCTTATTGGAGTTGCACTCAGATGGCGAAAAACACCCAAACCTGTCGGATTTAGGCTCGTTTTGGCAAACGGAATTATTGCCCTATGCCAAAGATGCGATCGCGTCCTTTCTCGGTGCCGCTTGTAAAGGTTTAATTAACGGTAAAATCCGCTCTGGTGAGCAGCTAGTTGAGATTTTAGATCAAGGACTAGCAGAACTCGGACGCAATTCCCAACCCAGTACCTCCTCAAAATTCGCAACGTCTGTAAAAATCGTCACACAATCAGACCAGGGACCAAGCCGTCAACGCAACGAAGATTCTTGCTATCCCAGTAGCGGCACAATTATTGACAGTGGCACCTCTGAAACACCTTTAGCCATAGTATGTGATGGAATTGGCGGACATGAAGGTGGGAATGTGGCATCAAACCTAGCCATTGAGGTAATTGAAAAGAAAATTCAAGAAATTAACAGTCATTACCACAGTGACATAGACCCGGCAAACTTGATTGCCGAATTGGAGCAAGCCGCTGCCATTGCTAACGATAGAATTAGCGAGGAAAACGACAGCGAAGGCAAACAAGGACGGCAACGCATGGGAACAACCCTGGTAATGGCGTTACCAGTGGCACATGAGATGTATATTACCCATGTTGGAGATAGTCGCGCATACCTAATTACACACCAAGGCTGTTATCAAGTCACCCTTGATGATGATGTGGCAACCCGTGAAGTCAGACTAGGCTATGCTGTTTATCGTGATGCCATACAGCAAGGTGCCTCCGGTTCCCTAGTACAAGCTTTGGGTATGAGTTCTAGTAATTCTTTACATCCGACAGCACAAAGATTTGTTCTGGATGAAGACTGTGTATTTTTGCTTTGTTCTGATGGGTTGAGCGATTTTGATCGAGTTGAACAATATTGGGAAAGTGATATTTTACCCATATTGAACGGGAAAGCTGATTTACTCGGTGTTGCTAATCGTTTAGTGGAAATTGCCAACACTCAAAATGGTCATGATAACGTCACAGTTGCATTAGTTCATTATCAGCTACAGTACCATGAACCAGAAAACGCGATCGCTGCTACTGCTGCCGAAATCATCACCGATACCAACTCCAAATCTACCGCTAGTCGTTTGTATCCCAGAAATAATCAAAACACTAAAGTCATTCCCGATACATCTCGCGCTTCAGCCAATCAAGCCCCAAAAATGCCCCTACATTTGCTTGCTTTGGCGTTTGTCGTTGGCAGTGGTTTAGTAATTGGATATCTTTGGCAACGCAATTTCCCCTTCAATCCAATTGGAACTACAGCACCCGCAACTACTTCACAACCAGCGAATTCAAGCCGCAACAACCGCAATTCATCCCCAACCGCACCACCAGAAGCCTTTATTAAACTGCAAAACCCAACGCCCTACAGTACAACCCAAAATCCCTTCCAACCCGCCGCTAACCTACCAAGTGGTACTATCCTGAAAATACAAAATGTGAATTATAATAATTCAAAAAACGAAGGTGACAAGTCTACGGAGCGAATTAAAGTCTACATATGCCAAATTGCAGCAGATGATAGTAGCGTAGAGCCATCAGCTTCTGAGAATGCAAACTCAGGTTCCAGATTACCCCAAGGTGAAATCTGGATTGAATCGGCAAAACTAAAATCAGTCTTGGAACTGCCTAGAGGTGGCAATAATCCATGTTTAGAAGCAAATGGTAATCCAAATACCTCAACTCAGCTAAACTCCCCCAGAAAATAGTTACCCAGTCCCTTATGAAAACAATGACAAGAGCTATTACTAGTGAACTACCACACACTGACCTATGCCTGCGGCAGGCTAACGCCAACGGTACAGTGTGGGCTTCCCAATTCATCGGGAATAGCCTCACTCCGTAATTCTATTAGTCTGACATTCCCTCCAAGGGCAGGAATCCTGGTTCCCAAGACCCAAATCTTTTACCCTGAGCGAAGTCGAAGGGTTTTCTTGCAACATATACCTCCACCGCTTGGTTTTCGCTTATGGCATTGATGGTCAAGATTTCAATATCCTATCAAAAAATCCTGGGGATTCTTCATCTATCTCATAGATAATATTTGAAAAAACCTTGACCCTGAGCGAAGTCGGAACCAAGTGTACCGGAGGTAAAGGGTCAAATGTTCTCCGCCCTCACTCGGCTACGATTTCGGTTTTTCCCGCCTTATATCCCGCCACTGATTCGGATTACCAAATTCAATGAGGGACTTACGGCGATATAGTTAAAAAAATAAAAAAACTTAAATCTCTGACAAGTTCCCTCAACCTATTAGTTTTTCTAATTAAATAAATCCATGCCATCTTTAAATCTGGCAATCAGACGACTAGTCAGCACAGGTACAGATAATTTCGCCATTTGGGTAGTAAAAGCACCTTATCCCAGTGGCTATGTTCATCATGATTGCGTCTGGAGTGCCAGCATGAACCAAGCTTGGCAGGAATGGCAAGAACTGTTTGCCGAGCATAGTAACCTGAACATTTCACCAAATTCCTATTCCTTCCCAGGGTTAAATGGCACCTCTCTACCACCAGAATTATTATCACCAACTGGAGGTAGACCACAAAACTATGCTGGGTTATTGATGCAACATTTTGGTAATAGTTTGTGGAAATGGGTATTTGACCAAAACGGACCAATTCCTGGCAGTTTAGAATGTAGCCACGGGATTGCGATGGGACAGGGAAAAAGTCTACGATTACGGATGGAAATCAGAGATCCTCTCATGGTGAGCCTACCTTGGGAAATTA
This sequence comes from Calothrix sp. PCC 6303, assembly GCF_000317435.1. NCBI lineage: Bacteria > Bacillati > Cyanobacteriota > Cyanophyceae > Nostocales > Calotrichaceae > Calothrix > Calothrix sp. PCC 6303. The sequence continues at coordinate 1,469,216 of NC_019751.1, read as the reverse complement.
TGCAGCCTATTGGGAAGCCTGCAATTTCACTCAATCAAAATATATTATTTAGCCGTACTACTAGTGAAGTTGAAAAACTCCCCCAGTTAAGAGTTGATCCTGGTTTAAATGTTTTACTGGTTTTGGGTGAAAATGATGATCTGCAATTGCAAGAAGAGGCAAGAACTTTACAAAAAACCCTCACTCTGGGAAATCCTGGAGGTAGTAATACCTTGGGATATGCACCTTGTATGGTGCGGACACTAATTCAACCCACTCCAGAACAACTAATTGCTGAACTGGAAACCCGCGCTTACAATGTGCTTTTCTATGCTGGACATGGAATGCGAGGGGCAGATGGCGGTATATTGCTGTTGGGTTCTGGTTCCACTTTAACCGGGATTGAATTAGCTCAGGTTTTAACCCGCACTGGTATTAAACTAGCTGTGCTAAATTCTTGCTGGGGCGCACAACCTGCCGCAATTAATGGTCAGTCGTTACCCCATAGCAGTTTAACTGAAGTTTTAATTCGTTACGGTGTTCCCGCAGTTTTGGGAATGCGTGATAAAATAGCTGATCACGAAAGCCTCAGCTTTATTCAAGCCTTTGCCCAAGCATTGCGATCGCGTAAAGCAATCGATCAAGCTGTTGCCGAAGCCAGACAAAAATTATTAGTAGTATATAGCTTCATCCAACCTTCATGGACTCTCCCCGTACTCTACATGCATCCGGAATTCGATGGACGAGTGTTACGGGGATTGGACGAAGATGTGACGCAGTTTCCTGCCGATACCTTAGCCCCAGCAGAATATATCATGCCCAAAGCTTACTTGCGGGCAATATCTGGTGAAGAAGCTAAGTGGACATTAAAAAAACGGGCTACACGTATTGGTAGAACTGCCGAAAATGATATTGTGATTCCCGATTTACTCGTCTCTCGTCAGCAAGCACAAATTATTTGCGTTGTCCCCTTTGGTGAAGCTACATTAGTACCAACATATGTACTGCGTGACGAATCCAGTTATGGTACCTTTATTTCTCGCTCCGGTTCTTGGGAAAGAATCCATCGTCAGGAAATACCGCTTGAGCCAGGAATGCAGTTAAGATTTGGCAGTCCAGAAGTTTGGGAATTTTGTATTGAAAATTCTTAAGTAATGCACAGTAAAATATGAGATTTTCTCATCTTTGACCTGCATAAAATTAATTATTCATCCTGGAAAAATCATCCCTAATTTGCGGAAACACAGCACCTGAAGCTGTAGCTGTCAATACCACCGAAATTTACCCCCGACGAACTAATGACTAACCTTACCCATAACTTCGACAACTTCCAACCATTCTGCTCTCCTGCACAATTGGAATTGTTGGAAACATTACTAGAAGCTGAAGATACTGCTTATCCGTGGAATCCAGCCAAACCAGAGTCTGATGATTATTTTGGCGATGTTGAACGTCAATGCCAAATACAAGATTTATTAGACGAAGAACTGACAGTGCGATCGCAGTCTTTCTACAATCAGCTTGATACTCTTTGGTCTAATGTTTCAGCTAACCAAGAGTATAAATGTAACACCGTAGTAAATTTGGTAACTCAACTTAAAGAAAACCTGACTAAACAAATAGCAGCAAGGGTTCCCCACGAATTAATTGAACGAATTGCCGAAAAAGCATCTGAAATATTCAACCCCAAACAATCTATGGGGGAACAATTAGTATCCTGCGCTCAAGCAGTCTTACCAAGCTGGGGAAGTGATGATTTAACTGTTTTAGCCCGTCCTTTTGCCTATGCGATGCGTAACAGCGAAGCCCAAAATCTCGAAACTGTCCTTGACAAAGTTGGTGAACATGAATGGCAAACTCTCTCAGAAATTGAACAGGCACGGATTAGTGTAGCGATCGCATACTATGCATTAAAACAAATTAACGCTTTTCAAAACGAAGGTTAGTTTTGTTTTTTTAGTTCTGTCGTTCCCTATTCAGGCAATGTATGCATCACTATTTTTTACCTGCAAGCATTACTTGTAGCTATTGGTGTTTTATGGTTTAGATAGTTGAAATATAGTGGGAGCGGTTAGCCGCAAGACCTATAAATCAACCCCAATGGCATTTAGAAAAGTTCAGTTTTTAACTGTTCTTAGTGTGAAAGTGCAAATACGATCCACTGGGGATTATTCCTGCCTTCAAGTAAGGAGTGATTTTGTGAGCTTGAATACAAATTGCCCAACTATACCATATGGTAGATGCAGCGAAAAAACCTCTATCTAAAGACATAAAAACAAACCAAGGCAAATAGATGATGCTTGTAGTTAAAAGAGACAATTTCCAGGCGTTGAATCAATCATATCTAATTTGCTTTCAACCTCTGCCACCGTTACTAAAATTGCAACAATAAAAATCACTTACGTTCTAAAAAACGGGTAGCGAAGTTTTGCGATCGCGTTGGAGATAGAACCCTTGCTTTGAGGATTGCAGCCATCAAGAATGCATAGGAAACAACCCCAATCAGCACCAACAACAAAGGATAAATATTCCCAATCGTGTTCCAAAGTGCATGAAGTGATGCTGAAGTCAAGTATCCAACTAAAAGAATTTGCCAACCTTTACGAGGTTTGAGGACGGCTAAACCGATAAAATAGCCCAGGTAGCCACTATAAGCCATATGTCCAGCAGCCAAGCCCAAAATACGGGGAATCAGCAACTGTAAACCCACCAACTGTCCAGCTTCGGTACCCGATTGGAGGGCAACATTTTGGGTAATTTGCGGTACATATTGCCCTAAAGTTTCCAACAAAGTGAAGCCTACAGCCGAAGCCGTACCCAAAAGTATCCCATCTAAAGGCTCTTTTACGCCAATGCGATCGCTCCAAGCATCAGGTAGGGTTCTACCAATCAGATATATCCCCAAAACCGGCAAAGCCTTGAGCAATTCCTCCATCAAACCAGCCCCAAAAAACATATGAATTAGCAATTCAGTTAGGGTGATGGATTCATCTCGCGGTAAATTACCCGGTAAAACGACGCGAAACACAAATATAAACAAATCCAAAATTGGACTTTTTAGCAAAGCTGCGGTGGCAAGTCCCGCACCAACCAATAGCCACCAAGGCTTATGCTTACCACACAAACGATAAATAAAATAATAAGCTGCTCCAGCAATATAAGTACCAACAATAATTTGATTTGCCTGTGGGTTCCCAACAGTAGCAAACATGAACACAACAAAAATTACAGTCAGAATACCGGGTATCAAAAAAGCTTTACTAGTTAGATCTTTTGCGGTAGAGATAATCGGAAATAATTGTGTAAAGCTAACCGAATCAATCCTTGTAGCGCTGTCATTGTTAGCAGGTGCCAGGGAAGTCGGGACAGATTGGGAACCTACTACAGTCACCTGGTGTTGAATTTCATACTCAAACAATAATTGTGGACCATCATTTGCCAGCGAAATGCGATCGCCTGGTTGCAATTCCTGGCAACCTTCCAAGCGTTCTCCATTTAAATAGGTACCATTTGCACTGTTGAGATCGCAAATTACCCAGGTATTACCACCATCAGGAGAAGGAGATAGGGGACGCACCACTGCGTGACGACGTGATACCATACGGTACTTGATGGCATCCAAAACTATCTGACAGGTAGGATCTCGCCCAATTGCCACCTCTCTGTTTGCCAGCAGCGCATAGCCTAACTCAGAGCCTATTGCCGCACCGTTACCAGACACCAGCCGCAGAAAAGCATTTTGTCTTGCGTTTTTGCCTGTCATTGAGTTATGAGGAACATTTAAACTATCAATTAAAATAAGTTGGCAGTCAGACTAGTAATCTGTCAAGTAAATTTTCACAGCTTTAAAAGTTCTACACCCGATCTTAACGTTGCAATCATTAGATGACAGACTCATAGCATCAGCCACTATCTTTAGCAGAATTGCTAAATACACTATAGCTTTACTCTTCGCCAATAAAAGAGAAATTAAAAATTAAAAATTTCTAATTATTGAAATTTATCCCGCCACTTACTTGTAATTTAACAACATATCATAGGGGGAATACTGATTATTTTCCTCAAATTAAAACTCCTCCGTGATGAAACCCGGAGTTTTTTGAGGGATTCAAATGCGTCGTCGAACAACGACGTAACTGGCTATGCCTACTCAAAGTCTTGATGGAAAACTACAGTTCTCAAGATAGACGAGATTTAGTATCAAGATATATAATTTTCAAATTTAGTATTTCTTGAACCCAAATTAAATTCTGCCATTGCTTTGGGAAAATTTTCATTTTCATGGTGAGAACGACTTAACTTAATCAGTGCAAAACGTTGTATATATGTGAGATTTTGCCAATCTGTTAGTGCCAAAGACAAACCTATTTCTGTAACTTTTTTACCAACATATTCCGGAATTTCCTCAGAATTTATCCATGCTGGACGTGGATCTATTGGCAGTTCCGAAGGGAATTTTCCAGTTTTTTGAAAAATTAAATTTTGTAGATACTCTCTGTATAAATCAACTTCGGTTTCAGTTGTAGTCGGTAAATCAATCAAATTTTGACGCTGAGATTGGTTCATTTGATTCCATTCTACTAACTTTAATTTAATTCCACATATATCAAGTTTGTAGCGTACATACATAGGTATACAACGCAGTGAATCTACAAAGTCTGCTTCAAACTGAAAAAAAATTGTCATGGTTTTTTAACAGGATTTAATTTATGTTCTTGATATTCAAAATTCTTAAAATATTAATCTTAGTCTGGGATTACTAATCCTTTTAAATTAACACTACTTTCCACATCTCTCAATTCTTTACTTTGAATTAAAACACCAAAATTCCCCAATCCCATCGGGTCTAGAAGCTGTTGTAATCTATCTCGACGTTGGAGGATTTGATTAATTGGTAATTTAGAATCAGCAATTTGGGATATTCTTGTTCCTAATCCTAAAGCCATTAAAAATAATGCCTGCTGTATAAAACCAACTTTTTTCAAACCACATTTTTCTCCCCACAGTTCTAAAGCAGTAAAATCAACGTGGGTTGTAATATCTTGTTTCCCAATATTTATATAAGGATTATCATGGCGTTGATGTTGATAATAGCATTGCAAATTACCTTGATGACGACGAGGATTGTAATAGCGGGTTGCAGAATATCCATAATCGATTGTGAGTAAATATCCCTTTTGAAGTTTTGCCGACACTGTTGTTAACCAATCTAATGCGGCTAAATTAACTTCACTGCGATATTCATCAGCATATACATTGATATTAATATCTATTAATTCAAAATAACTTATTAGTTTGGAAGTTGATATTTCACCAGTTAATTCAATAAATGAATTTTCCCAATCATCATTCGATTTTGGTGAAGATTCTATTGGTAGTAAGGACTCATGAGTAACAAAAACCTCGGATATTTTGCCCTGATTGACTATAAATTGGTGAACAGGAAAAGCATCCACAAGTTCATTAGAAAAAAAACAACCTACTATTGAATTGTCACTAAGTTCTTCCCAACTGCACCAACTAACAGTAAAGTCTTTCAGCTTTTGCTGTTGCTGTTTTTGCAGAATCGGCGATTTTTCAATAATAATATATTCAAATACTTGAAAAATATCTGAGTAGTTTTGCTGTAAATAGTTGAGAATATCGGTTGCTAAATATCCTTGCCCCGCTCCCATTTCTACCAATGAAAATTTCGCTGGTTTTCCTAATGATTCCCACATATCGACAAATTGAATTGCCAACATTTCTCCAAAATCTTTACCCAAATGGACTGAAGTGAAAAAATCACCTTTTTTCCCCAAGTTTACAGCTTCAGTTGAATAATATCCATATTGAGGATCATATAAAACCATATCCATATATTCAGCAAAGGTAATTCGCTGTTCAGCACTATCAGCAATATGGTTTTTAATGATTTCACAAAAAATTGGATTAGAACTCATAATTAGTTAGTAAAATCGGGGATTAAATAAGCTTAATCTATTAATAATCGTCACGGCGAAATAGTCCAAACACAGGACTTAAAATAATTCCAAAAACAAAACCACCAATATGTGCCCAATATGCAACACCTCCACCATCTACGCTCATTTGAGATGCAACTTGAGCTAGTCCAGATATAACATTTTGGACAATAAATAACCCAATTAATACGAATGCTGGTATTCGTAAAGTTGTAAAAAAGAAACCGAGGAAAGCCAAAGTCATTACCTTAACTTGGGGAAAACGAATTAAATAAGCACCTAAAACGCCGGAAATTGCTCCACTAGCTCCCAAAGAAGGTATTACCGAGTTAACTCCAAATAGCCACTGACATAAAGCAGCTAAGGCACCGCAACAAAGGTAAAAAATTAAATATTTTAAATGCCCCATCCGATCTTCGATATTATTACCAAATACCCATAAAAACACCATATTAGAAATTAGGTGCCACCAACCGCCATGTAAAAATTGTGAGGTAAATAGGGTTGTCCACTCAATACCGGGAGTTGCACTTAATTGACGAGGAATAACCGCATAAAGCTGGAAAAACTGCTCTAATTGTGCATTCGACAGGCTAACTTCGTGGAGAAAAACCAAAATATTCATACCAATCAACCCGTAGGTAATAAACGGGGTGATACGGGTTGGGTTTTCGTCGTAAAGAGGAAACACAGGTGTTTTTAGTTATTATTGGTTAAATGTCAATATAGCCTGAATTGCGTTAGTTTGTGGAATCTAGCGCTACAGATAGTTAGGAGTTGGCAAGCAACCACGCAACTACAATTTATCAGGAAATCTGGGAAGGGGAAGGTTTCAGGATGTAGAGACGGGATATACCGGGTCTCTACAAGGTTGGTTCTTGACCAAATTGCCTTACAATAACCGTATTGGAGGCTAAATGATAGTTTATAGTAAATATTCTTCCCCCGGCTTTTTATCGTTAAATAAACCCAATACGGGACCGAGAATAGCACCAAATACGAAGCCCCCAGCATGTGCCCAATAGGCGATACCACCGCTTTCCATGCCGATATTTGTTGTTGTTTCCAAGGTTGCAATGCTGTAAAAAGCTTGTTGAATAAACCAAAATCCTAAGAAAAAATATGCGGGAACCCGGAACGTGGGGAAGAAAATACCTAAGGGGACAACTCCGAGAATTTCTGCTTGGGGAAAACGCAAAATATAGGCTCCCATCACACCTGCGATCGCGCCACTGGCTCCGAGGTTAGGTATATTAGAATCTTGGGCAAAGTACCACTGAACTAAGGATGCGAGAATTCCGCAGCCCAAATAGAAAATAATATACTTAATATGACCTAATTTATCTTCGACGTTATTACCAAAAATCCATAGAAAAAGCATATTACCGCCCAAGTGCAGTAAACCACCATGCAGAAATTGTGAAGTGATTAATGTTGCCACCTCTGGGACAGGTTGGTTAATTACAGTACCGTGAAAACTCAGGGTAAGTTCCCTAGGAACTACGGCAAATAATCGGAAAAATCCATTTAAATACTGTGGTGGCAGGCTCGACTCGTATAAAAAAGCTAGGATATTCAACGCAATTAAAGCAAAAGTTACATATGGTGTAATTGTCGTTGGATTGTTGTCTTTAATTGGAACCATTGTTGTTTTTCCTCATATTCTTGCTCACAAGGCTGAGATTAACTGATTTTCACCATGCTGACTTCTAACTCAGGTATGGGATAGCCATAAAGTTGGTTATCAGTGTTAGCTTTAACGTTGCCAAAAAAGCTCAAGTTGAGTTTTGGAAATAAGCACAAAAAAAAGGAGCATTTCGCTCCTACATAGTGACTCAAAAAAATATTGTTAATAACATTATCAGTTTTGAGATTGGGACTTGGGTACAAATTTCAGGAAAAGCAGCAAGATAAAACAGCCCTGGTGCTACTTCCCGACATTTGAACTTCAGTCAAGTTATTAGCTTGATAAAATAGTGACATACTCCTACACTGCTTGCCAGCAATACAGTGTAGGCTTCCCAGCGACTCCCGGTAATCCCGTCGGACATTAACTGAGCTTTGTTTAGACTGCACGAGATGCCCCTCCGCACAGTTTTAGCTTGCTTGATGCAGGCTAAAATACAAAAGTGCTAATAAGCTAAACCCATACTTCGAGTTGTTTCAGCACCAAGGTAGACCCGGATGCTCAAAAAGTCGGTAGGACAAGCGGTTTCGCAGCGTTTGCAACCAACACAGTCTTCGGTGCGGGGGGAAGAGGCGATTTGAGCGGCTTTACAGCCATCCCAAGGAACCATCTCCAGAACATCGGTGGGGCAAGCCCGAACACATTGAGTGCAACCGATGCAGGTATCGTAGATTTTTACAGCATGAGACATTTTTAAAAGGCTCCTTTCCGAGGACTTTTCCTGATGAAAGAATCATTAATCAAGGGCTAGTTTACCGCAGCGTCCTATCTGTCGTAAGCAAAAGGCTACATAACTTCAAACAATGTAATGCTTAGAAGCAAGAGTTGCGATTAACTGGTTATTGGGTAACTATATATTTCGGGCAGGAAATGGCAAGTTGAGGACAAAATTGCCCAGATTTAATGTTTTCACCCATGGTGAGATTAAAAAGTTACAAGCAATCAGAAGGCTTCGTATATATGAATATCAAGATAAAAATTTGGGTTGAGTCCAGATAGAAAAATCTCAATGCAGATTTTATTGAATTTGGATTATATTAAAATAATTCTTAATAGTCTGCGGTTTGTTATTCTTAGTCAAATCAGGGATAAAATTAAGTTTTGTAACGGGAGATTTCAACCCCAAAAGTTTGTCTACTCCAAGTGTTTGCCAATCAAGTAAGTAATGTCAAAATCAATTATTTGGGTACATGGTGACTGTTTAAGTCCAAACAGCCCAGCATTTGAAGATTATCCTGATGCCCCTGCTATTTGGGTATGGGATGATGCTCTATTAGCAGAGTGGCAAATCAGCTTAAAACGGATTGCTTTTATCTACGAATCTTTACTAGAGTTATCTGTGGTGATTCGGCGGGGAGATGTAGCAACAGAGGTGATTGCTTTTGCGAAAGAACATGGTGCGACGAAGGTTGTCACCATCGATAGTCCTAGTCCTCGATTTGCGATGATATGTAATTCTATAGAGAAAGAAAAGTCTCTGGAAGTGGAAATCTTTGAAGTTAACCCGTTTTTCGACTATGACGGCTTCATCGATTTGAAGCGATTTTCCCGCTATTGGAAAGTTGCGGAAAAACATGTGTATGAATAGGATTTAGAAGTTTTAACAATGGTTCGTACTGGCTACACTCTACCGGTTTTTGCGGTGGCTGCGGCAAAAGCGGCTTTACTCCATCTCCAAAATCCCCAGGAAAAGCTATCTTTCATTACTTTGGATTTACTACCTGATGCAGCAGATATTCTCATCCAGCAAGTTGCTTGCTTAGATTCTACAACAGCTTTGGGAATTACTCAAAGTGATCCTGGTGATAACTTAGATTTGACGAGGAATACACCAATTTGGGCTTGGGTACAGTTATCTCCACGACAGGATGAAGTGCTAATTCTGGAGGGTGGTGAAGGATTAGGGAAAACTTCGACGGGGGAAGCTGCAATTTATAGTTTTGCGCGGCGGTTGTTTGATGCTAATTTGTTGGGATTGATACCTCAAGATAAATCTTTGACGGTGAAAGTGATTCTACCGGAGGGTAGAGAGTTAGCAAAACGCACTTCCAATGAGGCTTTTGGAGTTTTAGAGGGTTTGTCTTTGTTGGGTACTAGTGGTATTTCTCAACCTTTAAGTGCAGAAGAACACTTGGATGAATTCCGTAGTGAGTTGCGAGTCAAAGTTAAGAATCATCCCAACTTAGTATTTTGTATTGGCAGTAATGGTAAATCTGTTGCCCAACGTTTGGGGATTTCTGAAGATGTAATTGTTTCCACTGGTAACTGGTTGGGTGCGTTGTTGGTGGAAGCTGGTTTGCATGGTGCTGAGTCGGTTTTGTTGTTGGGATATCAAGGTAAATTAATTAAGTTAGCTGGGGGAATTTTTAATACTTCGAGCCATTTGGCTGATGGGAAGCTGGAAATTATTGCTGCTGCGGTGATTCAGGTAACGGGAAGTTTAGATGCTGCTAAGGCTGTTTTGGGATGTAAAACTGCTGATGATGCTTATAAGGTTTTGGTAGATATGGGTTTGGCAGAGACGGTTTTTGGGTATTTGAGAAATAAGATTAAGGTGCAGGCTGAGGGTTATGTGCAAAAGTATGCGGGGAAATCTGTTGAGGTGAGTGTGGTGTTGTTTGATAGGTTGGGTGGGGTGATTTAATATTTTTAACGCAGAGGGACGCATTAGACGCTTTTGCGGCTACCTTTGGAAGTCACTCCGTGCCTACCCGCAGGGTAGGGAAGCGCAGAGGGGCGCAGAGAGTAGTTTGCGGGAGATTATTCTTCTGCTAAACTTCCCTTCGGGAACCCTAAAAGCGAACGGAAGAGAGAAGAGGAGGGTTGGTTGATTATTTGGAAGTTGTCATAAGTCTGATGTGGGGTATCATGAAGTTATCATTTCTGTTGGAGTTAAATAGTGTCAGAAAATAATCTCCAAATAGATGAAAGTCTTCTCCAAGAAGCCCTTACTTTAGGTAATTATCAAAGCAACAGTGCAGTTATTGAAGCTGCTTTGCAAGAGTATATTCAACGTCGCAAACAACTCCAAGTTATGAAATTGTTTGGCACAATTGACTATGACTCTGATTACAACTATAAACAGCAACGACAAAAGGCATGAGTGTTATTGTTGATACATCTGTTTGGTCACTCGCTTTACGCCGAAATACACCAGATAATGCAGCAGATGTCATCACTTCTTTTCGTGATTTGATTACTAATGGACGGGTTGTTTTATTGGGAGTTATTCGTCAGGAGATCCTTTCTGGTATCCGTCATGTTGAGCAGTTTGAGAAATTACGAGATTATCTCCGTCCTTTTCCAAATTTAGAACTAAGCATAACAGATTACGAACTGGCTGCTGAGTTTTTTAATACTTGTCGCAGTAATGGTGTTCAAGGTTCAAATACTGATTTTTTGATATGTGCAGCCGCAGTCAATCGTGGCTACAATATTTTGACTAAAGATAAGGATTTTGAGAATTTTAAAATACACGTTCCAATTGTGTTGCTATAAGTTGAACATGATGTTTGGAAATGTAAGTTCTAAATTAGAGAAAATTAATGATTTTGCATGATGCATAGAGATACGAAAAATGGGGGGGGGAGGAGTGCGTTTACTGATTTTGGGGGGGACTGGTGATGCTGCGGAGTTGGCTAGAAGGGTTGTGGAGATACCTGCTTTAGAGGTTAGGGTATCTTTGGCTGGTCGCACTCGTCAACCGGGTGAGGTTTCGGGGTTGGTGCGGGTGGGGGGTTTTGGTGGTGTTGCGGGGTTGGTTGATTATTTGGAAGCTGAGAAAATTGACTTGCTGGTTGATGCAACTCATCCTTTTGCTGCTAAGATTTCTGAGAATGCAGCAGTTGCCGCAAAACAGACAGGTATACGCAACTTGATGTTAGTACGTCCTGGTTGGGAAAAGCTTCCTGGTGATGATTGGTATGAAGTTGAGAGTGTGGAAGCTGCTGCGGAGATGCTTCCAAGTTTGGGGAAACGGGTATTTTTAACCATTGGGAGACAACAATTAGACAGATTTTCCCACCTTCATGATACTTGGTTTTTGATGCGTTCTATTGATCCACCGGAAACGCAAATACCAGGGGGAAAACTATTATGCGATCGCGGTCCGTTTTCGTTGGACAATGAAAAACAACTCCTCCAAAAATACCAAATAGACACCCTAGTTAGTAAAAATAGTGGTGGTGATGCAACTTACGCCAAAATCATCGCTGCACGAGAACTAGGAATTAAAGTCATCATGATACAACGTCCCCCAATCCCCCATGGAGAAAAAGTCACAGACGTTGATGCCGCGTTAAAATGGCTCAAAGAGTTTCCCTAACCTCTCTCTTCTCCCTCTCTCTCTCCCTCTTCTCTTCCGTTCGCTTTTAGCGTTCCCGAAGGGTAGTTTAGCGGAAGAATAATCTCCCGCTAACTTCTCTCTACGTACCTCTGCGCTTCCCTCCGCGAAACTCTGCGTTAAAAATACTAATTTCCAAACGCCTAATAATCAAAATAAATAAATGGTAAACTCCCTTCAGGAGCCAGCAACCAAACAAAATAGAAACATAAAGGCACAAGTACCAACTTCAAATGCCATTTAAACTGCACCTCCAGTCGCCGTTGAAAGATGTAAAATACACTCATCCACATCACCAAAAACAAAAACGCCATCCCCAACTGCATCGGACTCAACTTTAACGACTCTACATACACCAACTGAGCAAATTGTACATCTGCTGGATGTCCCCATAAATTCTTCACTACCAAAACTGAATCTTGGAGATTGGGAAGTTTAAACCAAATCCAAGAAAAGAACACCATCAATTGGGTAAGTAACCAAGCAACTATAGTACCAGGTGGAGTTTGCCAAAATAGCTTTAGTGCGGGAGTGCGATCGCTGACTACATCCGTGAGACGATGTACTGCTAGGGCAAATCCGTGTAATAGTCCCCAAACAAGGAAACCGAGTGCTGCACCATGCCAAATGCCAGCAATTAACATCACTATTACTAAGTTAATGCAGGTACGCACCAAACCACGACGGGAACCTCCTAGGGGAAAATATAGATAGTTTCGCAACCAATCTCCTAATGTCATGTGCCAACGTCGCCAAAAGTCGGCAATACTGGTACTAAAGTAGGGAAAATCAAAGTTTTCTGGTAATACTAATCCGAATAATAGGGTGCTACCCCTGGCAATATCAACGTAGCCACTAAAATCAAGGTACAATTGCAATCCATAGGCAAGGATTGCTAACCATAAATCTGTACTTCCGGCTCTTTGAATGTTACCAAAGCATAAGTCAACGTAGATCCCAATGTTATCTGCTAGTAAACCTTTTTTGACTGCACCTTTGGCAATTAACCAGAGTGCTTCTGCGAATAAATCTGGTGTGGGTAATCTCGGTTCTGTAAATTGATTAGCTAAATTTTGAAACCGAGTGATGGGACCTGATGTAATCTTAGTAAATAGGAGTTTATATGCGGCGAAATCAATGAATTTTTGACTAGCTGGTGCTCCTCTATAAATATCAACTAAATAGGCAATACATTCAAATGTAATATAGGAAATACCCAAGGGAACAATGACTTTTAATGTTCCGGAATCTGAGGTATTGGGAATGATTGATGTGAGAATTGGAAAGGGCTTTAATAGGGAATTCGTATATTTAAAAGCAAAAAGCAATACCAAATTAGTAACAATTCCAAAACTTAAAATCCACAAGCGGCGGCGATTCCAATCGGAGTTAGCAAATTGCCATTCTTCATCTGATATTTGAAAGTCTTGATTATGTTTTCCTGGTGAGGTATTTTTCCCAAGAGATAATCCTAATTGATAGTTAATAAAAACCAGTACTAATAGCAAAGGTATATATATAGTTTGCAGCGAAGCATAAAAAGCTACGCTAGCACCAAATAACGTCCATAAGCGTAAACTTTTTTCTCCTACCGACCAATAAATGGCGACAACACTAAATAAGAATAATCCGTATAATACTGATATAAAATTCATCGTTTGTTGTTACTAGCGCGGGATTGATAGTTAACTTATTACTTATTACTTATTACTTATTACTCATCCAAGGTATCATCGGATCATTTGCCAACTTCTTTGAGACTTCATAGGCACCAAAACGGTTCAAATGGCTCGGATCTGAGAAAAAACCGTTATTTTGGGGATATAGTCGGCTTAAATCCCGGAAAGTGAAGTTTTCATATTCCGAGGCTAAATTTACCATATACTGCTGAAATTCCTGCTCGTGTTTGCTACGAATCGAATCCAGGTATTCAGCAGTTAGAGGCATATTCGCAAACACGATGGATATTTTATGCGATCGCGCAAATTGGAGAACTGCTAAAATTGCTGCATCTTGGATTCCTGCCAGTTGAAATGATTTATAGTCGTTGTCGTAGTCTCCCGATACCTTCGGATGTTTCTGGTAGTAGGTTACGGGGTCAAAACGGGTGGATAATGCCAAAAATCCATCAAAATCCACCGATTCTTCCACTACTTGTTCTGCGTTGGAATTTTTACTTTCCTTAATTGAACTTCCAGGAAAGATTTTTAATTGTTCTCCCAAAAAGGTTTTCAACTCGCTACGCTTGGGATAGGTTGCCGATACACTAGCTAATCCGTCACTCAACCATTTATTAACTGCTTGATAACTGTTTTCTTGCTGGCTATCAACCACTTGGGGATTTTTCACCAAATCAGTATTTTCACCCCTAGCAAATGACTTTTCAATGGCTTTTTTATAACCGGGAGAAGCGGCAATCGAACGAAAAGTGATATCTTCTCTACCACTATTAAATGCCCTTGCCCCATCTGCCCAAATAATTAATTTTGGGATTTCACTGGGTTCTAAGGCATGTTGTAGCATAAAGTTTACCACCTGTGCGGTGGCTCCATTTATACCCAAATTGAATATATCTAAATTACCATAACCCTGTGCCGCCAAACCCTTGCCAAGGGCTACCGGATCTACACCTCGCAAACCCCGTGAGGAACCAATAATCAAAACATCTGGTGGTTTTCCAGCTTTAGCAAGTTTCTCTTTATACAGAGCTAACTGTTCATCCAACTGGCGAGCGTTGAAAGTTGGAGTTTGCGATCGCGCTGCCAGTAAAATAGCTGTAGCGGTGGCTTTTTCTTTGGTATCACTGGTAAAGCTGGAGGCGTTAAAGGTAGAATTTCCATTATTATCACCAGTAAAAGCAGCAGTGCGATCGCTACTTTGATCGGGTGATGTTTCTGCAACCTTGGGTAATGGTGGTGAATCCTGAGAAATCACCTGATTTAAACCCCAATCCACTTGAACGGTTAGCAATAAACCTAAAAATCCCCAAATAGCTGCCACTGAGTATCCTTGAAACGGCAAACTCCGTTCATCAGAGTCAACAATCTCGCTAAATATGGGAGTTGCTACCAACCATTTTCGCGCACTTGCAGTCCAATCTTGAGCAACCTCAGCTACGAAACTGGGAAATTCTGAGGCTTTGAAGTCAGGACGTAAAATTGGTTCATCAACATCCGCTGGTAAAAGTTCTCGTACATACCCAGCAGAAACAGCAAATTCTGGTGTTGCTTCGGGGACAAAACGGCGACGTGTCGCAAAATCCATCCCCTGATTCCAAACTGGTTCTTTGTTACCAGCGCGTCTGCCATATATGCGTACACCTAACAAACCGGGAATTCGCAATTCCTTCACCAATTGGGCAACTTTCACAGCTACCTTTTTCCGACTGGGACAAACAGGTGCATCACACATCACATGAAGTAAATCAGCTTTACGTAGTAAAAGGACGCGAATTCCCCCAGTTTTCAACCGTAAATCCAAATCAGGATTGAGAACACGTTCCAAAAGAAAAGTTAACGCAGCTTCATCCCCAGAACTAGCTAATTCTAAGGGAGAAACCGCCAAATTTGGATGTTCTTGAGCAGGTAAAGACACCCAATCCACCCAAGCAGGTTGATTTTGATTTTGCACCTGCCCATATACAGCAGTATTGTAGATTGCCTGGGGCGCGATCGCATTCAACAAAGAACCGGCTTTTTCCACACAGATTTTTTGCTCAGGAACCTTTGCAGCAGTGCAAAATACATGTAATGTCGATTCCTGAAGCGAAGTTGTCACCTTAATCCCATCACTAATAAATTCCTCCAGCAACAACCGGGAAATGGACTGTAAATCACCCCATCTTGCCCATTCCTTCAACATCAAATCGGGAGGTTTCAAATCCACCCGCAACAACCAGTCAGGTTTACTTTCCCCCGTTACTTGGGTGACAATTACCGCATCTTGGTACCCTGTCAACTTCAAATAACGCAACTTTTTGGCAATGGGTTCGGCAATTAAAGATTCTGGTGGACTATAACTAGATTGACATAAAATCCACAACCGATTCTCAGTTACTTGGGGATTATCTTTGAGCTTTTGCTTCTTGACTTTTACCTTGACGCTAATGCCAAAGGAACTTAGAGTTTCACTCAAATAACGGGCAATCGCCTCCGGATCACCTTGACGAGCTAAACTTTCATTAGAAACAATTAACCCCCCAGCTTTCCCTGCATCACGCAACAGCGCTTGTTCAACCTGCTGCAAATGCCTATCTAACTGATTTAAATATACCCGGTGACACCACTGCGGACGATTTTCACCTTTTTTGCGTCCGTACACCAATACTTGATAAATTGATGGTTGTTCACTGTCATTTGCCGTCAAAGCATCTAAATCTGTTTGTTGTAATGCTCTAAGCAAATCAGATAAAATCTGCCACCGTTTTGGACATTCTCCCCCTTCACATAAAATATGTAGATCATTTCCTCGCAACCTGATTTTCACCCCCAAGGTATTAATACCCGTTGCTTGGCTGACCCATTGCACTATATTCTTTTGTCGATCTAGTGATGCTGTTTTCATGGGAAGTGATTTTACAAGAGAACATCGGGGACGGGAGAAAAATCTGGTTACAGACTCGCCACTAATTGTAGATCGCTAAATCTCACATTTAGCAGAGGGACTACATGCAAAGTTAGCGGAGATTTGACTACAGCTAAACTTTATTCGAGAAACACATATATAACCTGTGGGAAGGTTCGACGACATCCGCATTTACAAATTCATAATTCATCCTATAGCTTGAAAAGATTCTGACTATTGTATTCTGCTGCACATACAACTTACATACTTTCAACTCGGTACTCCTTTGGTGTCTGAAACCTTGTAAACTGGAATTATAGAATTATTGCAATATTAAGTTTCCTCGCAATTCGTTATCCTATTAGCTTGCAAAATTCGTCAAGATAGTTTTGTAATGTCCGAATGAAAAGGCAGGGTAGAATGATCTCTTAACCCTGGTGTGGAGTTCCTAAACTTCTCTTTCTCCCTGCCAAAAGCCTCTTATTCAAGCAAGATATCCGAATTTGCTTGAGCTTACGCCAACGATTCTACAATAGCGAAGATAAACCCAATGCCACCCCTTAACCCCAAAAACACATCCAGTAATGGATTTAACCTCGGTTTGTTTGCAATTCCTCAGTCAATTGTTTTGCAGGTGGGTACATCCTCACTTATGCTAGCTCTAGTCGCCCAAAAAGCCGCTTTTGAAGCGATGGAAAGCATTGGACAAGCAAGTGAGGAAATCTTTAGAGGTGAACGATTACCAATTCTAGATTTTCCCGAATCTGAAAGTCAAAAAAGTAGCTAAGAAATATACCTTTTTCTTCGGTACTTATAGTAGACAAGATAGCTGTAAGTCATGACAAGGCTAGATAAATAAACCATAGTTGGTTATAGAACAAAAAGAATATGGGTTCTCTTATATACTCTTTTGCTGAAGCAGTAAATATCTATCCTGCATCCGATTTATTTTTACGCCATCGCCTTCAGGTGGTAGAAGAACTGTGGGAAGAAGTATTACAACAAGAATGTGGTCAAGCAACGGTTGATTTACTCAAAAAACTGCGGGATTTATGTTCACCAGAGGGACAAGCGACTAAAGATCAGGCAGCTTCGGTGTTCAAATTAATCGAACAATTGAGCATCAATGAAGCAATCAGGGCAGCACGAGCATTTGCACTGTATTTTCAGCTGATCAATATTATCGAGCAAGATTACGAACAACGCCAACAATTAACTCGCTACGAAGCTGAACCAGAAAATAAAGGCGAAGAAGCAGTTACAAGCACCGTATACTGCCAAGATGAAGAAAGCTTTCACCATAATAATGGTGTCGGAGCAGAAATGCTGGCTAAAAGTTGGCATAATTCCGACAATAGTAAACATAAAGGGACTTTTTCCGGATTATTCCCCCAACTATTCAAATTGAATGTTCCACCCCAACAAATTCAACGTTTAATTTCCCATTTGGATGTACAGTTAGTTTTTACAGCACACCCAACAGAAATTGTCCGCCATACCATTCGTGGGAAACAACGTCAAGTTGTCCAGCTTTTACAGCAATTGGATGCCTTAGAAAAACGGGCAGGTGGAAGTCTCACAGGCGGCTTTTTGTGGGAAGCTGAAGAACTCCAATCACAATTAATCGAAGAGATTAGATTATGGTGGCGAACTGATGAATTACACCAGTTTAAACCCTCCGTCCTAGATGAAGTCGATTATGCTCTCCACTACTTCCAAGAAGTTCTCTTTGATGCCATACCCCAACTATATCGCCGCTTCAAACATACCCTGAACCAAACCTTTCCCTGGTTAGAACCACCTCAAAAAAACTTCTGTAAATTTGGTTCCTGGGTAGGAGGAGACAGAGATGGAAATCCATCGGTGACACCAGCAATTACTTGGGAAACTGCATGTTACCAAAGAAATATAGTCCTAGAGAAATATACCAAAGCTGTAAAACAACTAATTGAGTTAATTAGTGTCTCCATGCAGTGGAGTGATGTGCTTCCCGATTTGCTGGAATCCCTGGAAATGGAACAAGCGCAGATGAGCGAAGTTTACGATCAATTGGCACTACGCTACCGCCAAGAGCCATATCGATTGAAGCTATCATACATCCTCAAGCGGTTGGAAAATACCAGCATCCGGAACAAAGCTTTACAAAAAGGCGAAATTCTCAACGACGAACATCATCATCACGTTTACCATTCCGGAGAAGAATTCCTCGCGGAACTGCGGCTAATTCAACACAACCTTTCGGAAACAGGTTTAACTAGCCAACAGCTAGAAAACCTCATTTGTCAAGTGGAAATTTTCGGCTTTAACCTGACACAGCTAGATATTCGTCAAGAATCATCTCGTCATGCCGATGCGTTAAACGAAGTTGTCGAGTATTTAGGGATTTTAAACAAACCCTACAACGACATGAGCGAAGTTGAGCGGGTAGCTTGGTTAACCAGCGAACTTAAAACCCGTCGTCCCCTAATTGCCGCAGAACTACCATTTTCCGAGAAAACCAACGACGTAATCAGCACTTTCCGCATCGTGCGATCGCTTCAACAAGAATTTGGCTATAATGTCTGCCAAACCTACATCATCAGCATGTGTCGTGAAGTCAGCGACGTGTTGGAAGTCCTACTTTTTGCCAAAGAAGCCGGACTTTATGATCCTGGTACCGCAATCGGGACAATTCAAGTAGTTCCCCTATTTGAAACCGTTGAAGACTTACTGCGATCGCGTAGTGTCATGGGTGAACTATTTGAACTTCCACTTTACCGCGCTCTCCTGGCAGGTGGCTACGAAATCACCGAAAATCATCCCAACTCCCTCTCCCCCACATCCTCACCCCTCACCCCCAACCTCCAAGAGGTGATGCTAGGATATTCCGACAGCAACAAAGATTCTGGCTTTTTAAGCAGTAATTGGGAAATCCATAAAGCTCAAAAATCCCTCCAGGAAATTGCTGAGGGATACGGTATAAGTTTACGCATTTTTCATGGTAGAGGTGGTTCAGTAGGGCGAGGTGGTGGACCAGCCTACGAAGCAATTTTGGCACAACCAGGACACAGTATAAATGGACGCATTAAAATCACCGAACAAGGAGAAGTCCTCGCCTCCAAATACTCCCTGCGCGACCTAGCCCTATATAACCTCGAAACCATCACCACAGCCGTCATCCAAGCCAGCCTCCTAAAAACAGGCTTCGACGACATCGAAGCCTGGAACGAAATCATGGAAGAACTCGCCGCGCGATCGCGTCAACACTACCGCGCCCTAATTTACGAACAACCCGACTTCATCGACTTCTTCCACCAAGTCACCCCCATCGAAGAAATCAGCCAACTGCAAATCAGTTCCCGTCCAGCCCGTCGTCCTTCCGGCAAAAAAGACCTAACCAGCCTGCGGGCAATTCCCTGGGTATTTAGTTGGACACAAATCCGTGTCCTTCTCCCCTCCTGGTATGGAGTCGGCACCGCCCTCCAAGAATTCCTCAACGAAGAACCCGAAGAACACATGAAGCTGCTGCGTTACTTCTACATCAAATGGCCCTTCTTCAAAATGGTAATTTCCAAAGCCGAAATGACCCTGGCTAAAGTAGACTTACAAATGGCAAGTCATTACGTCCAGGAATTATCACATCCCGAAGACAAACCCCGATTTGATAAAGTCTTCGCCCAAATTGCCGAAGAATACTATCTCACCCGAAATTTAGTTCTGCAAATTACCGGGAATAAATGTCTTTTAGATGGCGACCCTGTACTTCAGCGCTCAGTACAATTACGCAACGGGACAATTGTTCCCCTAGGATTTATTCAGGTGTCCCTACTCAAACGTTTGCGCCAATCCAAAAATATCCCCACCTCAGCCGTAATTCATTCCCGCTACAGTAAAGGGGAACTACTACGTGGTGCCTTGCTGACTATCAACGGTATCGCCGCTGGAATGAGAAACACAGGTTGAAGAAGAAAAACATGGACTTTCTAGCAGAGGACAGGAAGAAATACCTGCTAGAAAGCTCATCAAACTTCCTGGAATGTGTGGAAACTCAGTGTCTTTAAACCTGAGAGGAAACACGACTCAAGCGACTTTACCCTACTGAGAAATTACATGTTTAAAATAATCGGTCAATTCAGCAAACTTGACAATATTACTAAAACTTGTACCCTCATCGCCCTCACATCAGGGGTTTTTGCAGGATTCATAGGTGGGCAAATAGCTGTAAACCTTAGCAATCAAAAATGCCAAACTCAGGGCTGGGGTTTTAAAGAACTATGTTACGTCTCTTCAACACCAGTTGCCATGTGGCAAGGCAGTACCACAGGAGCATGGACAGGGGTAGTTTTAGGAGCCTTTGTTGGGGGTTTGGTTGCGCGTCGAAGCCCTAAATCTTAAAACAAGTCGCAACTAAGTTTTGTAAGGGGGATTTGACCCCCTAAAGTTCGTTAAAGGGTTTCTGGTGGTGCAATATCATTACCTACTTTTACACCTTGACTATTTGACTGTAATCCTGGCTTGTTGCTTGGTTCTTGGTTTCGATGAGAATCACTCACAGAAGAAGAAGTATTAGGATTAGGACTCACTAACTTATTAGAGTTTGCTTGCTGTGACATCACTGATAATCCTCCAACTGCACCTGCAACTAGAACTGTGTAACCCAGATACAAATGCATTGGATTGACTTGAAAATCAAAACTGCTAGATTTTTTACCCGTTTCATACCAAGAAGGTAAAACAGCTTTGACTGGTTCTGGCTGTGGCAATGAAGCTGCTAAATTTGTACCATTCAGCCCCAAACTATTAGCCATCACGCGGATAAAGCCCCTAACATAGACATCTTCAGGTAATTCATCCCATTTTCCATTCTCAATTGCCTCCATGAGATGAATTTGGACGTGGGTATAGGTATTGAGTTCAGTTAGGGATAATCCGCGAAGTTCACGGGCTACACGTAATTGTTTACCAATTTCCTGTAGAGATTCGCTGCGTTTTTCTGTTAGTTGTTGACTAATTTCTGCTGGGGAAGGTTTTTTTTGTTTCAACCAGTTTAAAGAAGGGATAGTCGTATTTGTTTCGGTTGTTTTATGACTACTAGTAACACTACTTACTCGTGGTGTTTCTAAATTTAAATTTATTTCCCCAGGATTAGCAATAATTGAGTCGGGATGAACTTTGACACTTGTTAAACATGCAGATAAATCGCTAGTAATTTCACTACTATCTGGAGTAATGTTTGCAGAAATTATGGATTCTTCTGGAGTTGGGTGTAGTTCGGGGGTAATTTTCTTATCTTCTGTATTTTGTTGAGAAAACTGCCTAAAAGCTAAACCGATTGCTTCTCTACCGACAGCCTTAAATAACAGCTTGGCATCGTCAGCAGAATCACCAAGCATTTTTTGTACGGTTGCTAAGGCACGACGGTAAACTTTGCTGCGATGCAGTTCAGTTTCGATTCGACCTAATAGCGATCGCAATTCGTCTTGAGAGATTTCAATAGTCTGATTTCCAGGGGTTGTTAACGAATATAAGGGTGTCATAATCTTGTCGTAAATCGTAGTTAGCTATTAAACAAAGGCAGTTTCATCTGTGTAATTTCTTCTACACTTATCTTGATATTTCCGGATTATTGAGTATTATTTATTGCGTTTTTATAAATACATTAAAATGTCCTGATACTGACTTTTTATTCAAGTTCTGTATCAGTAAAATAGCGGATTAATCAAGATATTTGTAAAATTATAAAATCCCTAATCAGTGAATTTACTATTTTGAATGTGCTGCCAAAACAGGCAGCCGGTTTTGGGTGAGGGAAACTTCCACTACAAACCTGCCTTGTGTAAATCCCCATTACAAAACAGACTTATTACTCATTAATTGTTTTTTAACAGAGGTTGGAGATCAACATAATCTCCAACCTCAAAAGTCGATTATTTACTGTCTGAGATATTTCGTAGTAGCAAGTACTTTTACTAACTTAGAGAAAATCCTGCCGTGTAACGGTAAGGTATCTCTATTTACTATCCCCATCTACCAATTTCAGAAAAGATTCCACAGCTTGCCGATATTTTTGTGGTGCAAATGCGCCAATATCATTGTGATCTGCACCTGGTACCAAAAGTAATAGTTTTGGTTCTGGGGTTGCAGCATAAAGCTTTTCTGTCATTGATGCGGGGATGGTTGAATCGTTAACGCCATGAATGAATAAAACTGGCATCTTTAACTTCGGTACTTTTGCGATTGACTCGAACCGCTGCGTTACCATCAAATCGACGGGGAACATCCAAAATTGTTTCCGGTATTTGACAATATCGCGGATTGAGCTAAATGTTGCTTCTACAATTAAACCTGCTGCCTCTGGATTTTTGGCTGCCAAATCAATTGCTACACCACCTCCAAGGGAGTGACCATAAATAAAAATATTTCTTGGTTTAACTTGACGCTCTCCAATTAAGTAATTCCACGCTGTAGCAGCATCCTGATAAATACGTTGTTCATTAGGAAAACCACCTTCACTAAGTCCATATCCTCGATAATCAATCAGAAGCACTGAAAAACCAGCCTGATTAAACCCTCTAGCTGCACTTAGGTTTGCTGAGATATTCAGACCATTTCCGTGGAAGTACAGTAAAACTTTTGTCTTTGGAGATTGTTGGTTTTCAATCCACCATCCATGAATTCGTTCTACTTTGGTTGCAGTGACTGGAACAGAAAGCCATACCTCCTCATAAGGCAAGTTTAACTTTGCTGGTGTGGTGTCAACTACACTGGAAGGGAAAAAAATAAACTTTGGCTGTTGGATAATAATAAAACAGCAAGCAGCGCAATAGGCGATGCCTACGGCGGGTGCAGCCATCGCACTCACCGCTGTTACCCACAGTCCAATTTGTACTGATAAATCTATAAAAGGTTGCAGCTTTTATCACCCCGTTTTATTTATGACTAAATACAATAATTTATCACTATTTAATTCACTAAATTTGGTACCCTAAATCTTATGAACGTATTATTCAAAATATACTTTGAATAAGCGAGATTAATGAGTTAAAGAATATACACATATTTAAGTGCTTTCTTTATTGAATATAATGCATTAAGAAATATCTAGGAGAAGTCAGTGAAGCTTTTAGACGAGGCTCAAGAAAAATTATTCCGCGAAATAGGTTCACATTTACAGCAAATACGTCAAGAACATGGAATTAGTATTGAAGAAGTATCAATGCATACGCGAATAAAACCAGCATTTTTACTGGCTTTAGAAGAGGGACGAGCGGAAGATTTACCGGAGGCTATTTTCGTCCAAGGTTTTATCCGTCGTTATGCTGAAGGTATGGGTTTAAATGGTCTTAATTTAGCTGATAAATTTAGTCCTCTACTACCGCCAATAGAGGTTAATAATGATGATCTTAATTTAGAAAAAAAATCAAGTTTATATGTACCTCTTGCAATACCGTATATTTTATTACTAGCAGCAGCTTCCTTTGGACTTTTTTATATATTGAATCCAAGGCAATCTCAGGACTCTACGGCTCAAAAAAATACTGTCTCGACTACTAATCAAGCTCAAGCTACTCCTAAAGTTACGATTTCTCCGGTAAACTCAACTCAGGCAAATCCTAGTAGTACTGTAATATCAACGCCTACAATTTCTCCCACACCTACAATTTCTCCCACATCTACAGTAGTGGGTTCTAGTGTAGAAATGGGAATAGAGCTTCAAGACGAATCATGGATGCGGGTGAAAGTTGATGGGAAAACCGTATTTGTTGGAAATATGAAAAAAGGAGAAAAACAAAGCTGGACTGCTCAAAAAGAGATCTCGATCCGTTCAGGTAATGCTGGGGCAGTTTTAGTTTCTGTAAATAAACAGCCAGCTACAGTTATGGGAAGTGTCGGCAGTGTGAAGGAGGCTAAATATAGTGCAACCGAAGTCACACCAGCACCGGATTCTATTCCAAAGCCTCAGTAAAATTGCTAGTGTAATACTAATTAAAAAAGAAGTAATGAGTAATCAGTAATAAGTGATAAGTCTATTTTGTAACGGGGATTTAACAAGGCAGCTTTGGGGGGTCATCCAACTCCGCAGACGTGCCGCCCCGAGCAAACTACAGAAAAAGTACAAAAATTACGCTATGAATTTCGACGTTGGCTAGATAGATATCAAAAACCTCGTATTTTCAAATTTATGTAGGGCAGATGGAATGCTTGCCCTACACTTAGTCTGAATTGAACTAAACCTCTTCTATGATGAAATCCGGAGTTTTTTGAGCGATTTAAATGCGTCATTGCGTAGACGCACAGCGGCTTGTCCTTCCCCAAAGGGGTTGCCGTTCACGTAGACGAAGCTAGTATGCCCGTAGGGCTGGCTACGCCTACTTAAGATCTTGATGGAAAACTACAGTTTTCAAGATAGACGAGGTTTAATAATCAAGTGACTAAATTTCAGCGAAAGCCCGCTCAATCAAGCGTCGTGCTAAAGTTTGTGTACCTGTATGCTCATAATAGTTGGTAGACATATCAATGAACGCAGCCACATAATCGAGCTTATCATCAGCAATTTGCATAACGCCTTGAAGATTACCCAAAACTCTCTCAGGGGATAGATTATTAGTGCTTACCAGGTTAGTCATCCAGCCTTTTACTGAGTCAAAACTTTCACCAATAAAGTTGAGCTTTCCACCTGCGCCATTACCAGGAATCGCATCTTGGATATTTTTGAAAGTCGAGTTTTGTTCCAACTCCTGTGGTTGCATTTGACTTAAACCAGATGTTGCTTTTTGGATAAAATCTGGACCTAGGGGAATTAACCCATCAACACAAACCAGGGCAACCATACGAATTAATGATTCACCGCTATATTCACCTAGTGAAGCGACGAAATCACCAATACTGTCGCCAGGAATTCCATTAATTTGGCAAAATGCCACTAATTCGGCTACCAGTTTTAAAGACAAGTCAATAGTTTGAGCTTTATCAGCTTTGGGAGTGATTTTATCGAGAAAACCCAAAAAGGAAATACTTTCGCCAACTTTATTTGCCAAAGCTGCTGCACCCAAAGCTTTATCGGTGCTATCAACTGTTTGGTACAGCCGCATTGCGGTCTGATAGCCTTGGGAACGATCATTATATAGATATACAGCGCGATCGCCTATTTGCTGAATTAGGCTTTCGTCTGACTCACCAGTGATGTGTTTAATGGTATTCACAAAACCAGTAATATTTCTCCACTCACCGGGAGCGACAAAATCTAACGCATTTAATAACGAAATTGTCAAACCACCAGTTGGTAATTCGTCAACCAACTCAAAAATTGCTTTACTCATCAAGTTCTCCTGGTTTAGTCATGTAAAATTACGAGTCTCAGCTATTTTATTTCAACTTAGACAAACCAGCTAAATTAAACTTTTGCAACCAAGCTTCACGATCACTAGCGGTAAAAGTTGGATCTTTGGAAATAACTTTAACTTGATATTTACCCACTAAAACACCTGTTTGTGTACTTCCTAGGGTTCTGGAGGGATAACCACCAATTTTTTTAGTGCTGTTAGAATAAGCAGCAGCTGCTGTTGGGGTGCTAGTTGTATCAGAAATCGCTAGTTGTGCCAGTACTTTGCCGCCTTTTTTCAAATTAGCTTCAGCAAAGCCCTTTTTCTCTTGGGTGTAAACCCGTTGATAGCCATCACCATCTCCTGGGAAGAACTTGTTAAATTCACTACCTTGTGTTGCCTTTTTGTCAACTGCTTGACCGCTGCGCTGACGGCTACTTTCCTTTTGGGCTGTATCAAATTGGCTAGGAGCCTTGCTTTGACAAGCTGTTGTCAGTAATATAACTGACAGTAGCAATGCTGCGAATACTCTACGGATCCTTGGTAAAGCCATACGTAACTCCTCGTTATACCTAAAATGCTGACGGTAATAGTTTGAGCATCTACTCGAATTTAGCCGCAAAGCTGCGAGTATGCCCAGAACCAGGACACAAAATAAACATTATGTATCATAGGCAGGAAGTTTTGTTCGCCAATAGATCTTAAATAAGTCTTACACCCCTGAGACTATGGCAAGCATATATTTTCTTCCTGTCTAGATCCTTTTTCACTATTCTTTATAAGCAATAACAGCATAGAACGGGTCGCCGCCAGATGCACCCAACCATTGGAGGAAGTTAGGAACAGAGGATGCACGAGTTATAACTTCGGGGATCGAAAAGCCGGGAACTGAATTAAAATAGTTTTTTACCAATTCAACTCGACTTGTCTCTGAAGTATCACGCCAAGCTTGAATTGCTTTTTGGTAAAACATTCGGTTAGAAAAGCTGATAATTGCTAATCCACCTGGTTTGAGAATGCGGTGAATTTCCGAAAATATGGCTTCGGGGTATTGTAAATACTGCACTGATACACAATTAATTACTGCATCAAAATCTTCATCTTTCAAAGGTAGCTGAAGGTTTTCATTGAGATTCTGGACAAAATATTGATCCAAACGACGATTTCGTCCTAATTCTTCGGCATTCAGTCCATGTCCCTCTACGTAGGAGAATTTTATGTCTTCTGGTAGATGTGAAACCCAACTACTCATCATGTCGAAGATGCGAGTATTGGGTTGTAAACGCTGACTATACAAATCAGTCAACTGCTGAATAAAACCTTCATCTACATGGGTGACGAAGCGAGGAAAGGAGTAAAAAAGCTTGTCGTCGGTACTGTCGATTTTAATACGTTGATTGGGATTAAGTAACATATAAATCTGATCAGAAAAATTTTGATTTGCAACAAGTGCCACCTTTAGTTAGTAGTAAACTGAGGTGAGAAGTAATTGGACAAAATTCAATTCATCGATAAAAGCAAGGCGATAGCGAAACAATCCGTGCTTAATTAATTCTATCCGACTCTGATTTAATTTTTGTGACGCTAGCGTGGAATATATTGAAACCAGTTTACCTGGATTTATCACATAAGGTCTGAGGGGTTTGCACTCCTTGGTCATATATTTAATGAACTCTATCAACTTTAGTGTTACTAAAATAGTTAAAATGTTAGCAAAAATACCCACAAATATAGTATTTATAGCTACCTTTGGTTATCATTGTTTTTATCTTATTTTTTCCTAGACAATGTTCCATACAAGACCAGCTTTAAATAGAATCTATCCAAAATTAATATTTTCATGTTTTTCTTTATTTATTTGGATACTACCATTATTAATATTTACTTCCGAACAAACTAGTTTAATGGCACATGATGAGGGACTCTATGCTGGACGTGCCAAAATGATGCTAGATTCTGGTGATTGGATACATCCTTGGGCAAGTTCTCACCATAAAACTCCAGGCTATTATTGGATTATTGCTTGTTCCTATAAATTATTTGGGGTTACTGAGTTTGGTGTTCGTTTCCCAAGTATTATTTTCGGTATATCGTGTATTTTGATCTTATATGAAATTAGTAAGATTATCTTCAATATCAGGATTGCTTGGTTGACTGGTGCTATTTTTAGTGTTGAGTTTCTTTGGTTGCAGTATTGCCGCTTAGGAAACCCAGATGTGGTGATGATTTTTCTATTTTTGCTGGCAATTCTAGCTTTGTTAAAGGCTGAAAAGCATAGCCAAAATCGCTGTTTTTTAGATTTAATTGCTGGGTTTTCTTTATCTTTAGGCTTCCTTGTCAGAAGTTTCATGATTTTCCTGCCAATTATGGCTTTATTTCCCTATTTACTTGGTGAATATCGCCGTCATCGGCATTTAAATAGTCCTTTTTTGTATTTGGGCTTTATTATTGGTTTAATTCCTACATTTATTTGGATTTGGTTAAGTTTCCTCCACTATGGAAATGGTGGAGTGACGGAATTAGCTAACTTCGCAATTAGATTAGGCTCTAATGAACGTCAAGGAAATGGAATATTATTTTATTTTTGGAATATTCCTATCAAATCATTTCCTTGGTTTTTCTTTGCGGTGTTTGGCTGGATTTTGAAAGTGAAAAACCCTTTACCTAAATATCAATTATTAATAGTTGGTTTTCCAGTAGTTTTATTTTTAGAATTGACTTTTTTCTCAACTCGTTTATCGCATTACAGCTTGTGTTTATATCCCTTTATTGCGATGTTGGCAGCTATTGCTTTAGATCATCTAATCAAGATATACCAGTTGGAGTTAAATGATCAATATATTGATTTTGAAGACACTTACCAACCTTTGAGAGGAATTCAAGTTTTAACTCGTAAAAAACAACCTATAGGAATGAAAGAATTTTCTTTAATTCGCAATTTTAGTTATATTTGGGGATTTTTTGGTGTTTTAACTTTATTCGTCACGAGTTTAATTATGACTTTCGATAATCCTAACTTCAACCGCTACGGGACACTGTGCTTTGTCTGTGGTTTTAGCTTCCTGATTGTCCCGATGATATTTTGGGGACGCTACCATCGAAAAATAAAGTTTCTTTCAGCAGCTTATTGGGTTGCTGGGTATTTGATTCCAGCTTGGTTAGGTTTAGCTGTTGCTGGTGGAAGTGGATTTTTGGGTAATTACAATCCTGATTTTAAAACCTTTGTGGAGCAACCAGCGATCGCACAAGTTCTCAAATCCTCTCCAGTTAATTTCGTTGGCACTGGAGGTAAATCAGAGGTTTTGATGTCTTTTTATACTCGTACATCAGGTATGCATACAGAAAATGTCGCTAATTTATTTCCCGGCAGTTATGCTTGGATATCCAATAATAACTTGGCTAAGGCATCTTGGCAGTATGAAATATTGGGGAAAATAAAAGAGTATAGTTTAATACGTATAAAAACAAACTTAACTGAATAGTAAACTAGGGTTTCGGTAGTTTTGGAAGGGAAATTAGATCCCTCCCACTCTCAAAGTTTACCAAAAATTTGGGTCTAAAGTCCCGTCCTTATAGGACGGCTTTTTGGTACGATAGTAGGAGCAGGCAGGGCATTGTCTGTTGGACTAGGTAATCTAAGACGGGCTATGCCTGCTATTGCTGTTTGAATCCAGAATCCCTGAACTTTCAGATCAGGGAGTATGTCAAGCTAATCCCACCAACTTGGCGCTCAGTTCCCAGAGTTTTTTAGCTTTATTGTCATCACTAGCTTCATTGGAAACCTCCTGTACAAAGGATTTTCGACCTTCTTTTTGTCGGTTTCCCCAACTCCAGTACATTCCCGATTGATTGTACTCTGGTTGTGCCACTACATCTCCCACGCGATCGCCTGCCAGTTCTTCCGATACATATCCCCCGGTAATATTTTTTTGAAATAGGGGGAAGATTTTTTGGAATAGGGGAAAATGGTTGCGGAATAAGGCTGTGGTGGCAACACATCCAGGGTATAGGGAACTAAAAGTGATACCTGTAGATTGGTGATAACGTCGGTGGAGTTCTCGCATCGTTAACACGTTACAGAGTTTGCTATCTTTGTAAGCTTTGCCTGATTTGAATTTTTTACCATCAATCATGGAAATTGGCGCTTTAAAACCAGCTTCAAACCCTTTCAATTCTCCCAAATCTGGAGGTGCAGGGATGGGGATTTTACCTCCCAATTCTTTGGGATTGGCAGTGACGGTACCTAAAATAATCAATCTTGGTTCTTTTGCCCCAGATTTTTGTAAATCTTCTAACATCAGATTACACAAGAGAAAATGCCCCAAGTGATTGGTGGCAACACTAATTTCGTAACCATCTGGACTGTATGCAGGTTCTTTTAATAAAGGTAGATAAACAGCAGCATTACAAACTAAAGCATCTAAAGGTTTGCCAGTGTTGCGAAAATCCTGGACAAATTGCCGCACACTTGCCAAACTAGCTAAATCGAGATGAATAATTGTGTAGTTATTGGGTGACATACCCAGGGAATTGGCGGCATTTTGGGTTTTAGGAATATCACGACATGCCATGATGACATGCCATCCTCTTTCAGCAAGCGATCGCGCTGCTTGCAAACCGACCCCTGATGATGCTCCTGTAATGATAACAGTTGGTTGGCGATTTTGTTCCATACTACTCACACTCCGTAGACCACCATAGACTTTTATTTCAGAATCTCATAGGCTGGTTGTTAGGTGGAGTTTTCTTGACTGAATTTAACACATGGGAAGGCTTGGTTTTCATTAACCATGTGCAGTTTTGAGTATCTAATTACAAGCAAAAAACGCCCAGGAGTGTTACCGTGTTTCCACCCTAGGCGTTTTTTGATTTTCAACTTACTCCTCACACCCTTCAAGGGTATCCCCTATTATTGGGTTTTACAAGTATCATAGGTAACAATTTACTGAATCTTTATATTTACCGAATTAACTAACTCAGAATTGGGAATTTAATATGTCGCAGTTTGCCTACGATTTAGTTTTGCGTGGTGGTAAGTTGTTGGGGGAAAATCAGGATGCAATAGATATTGGAATTAGGGATAAAAAGATTATAGCGATCGCATCCCAACTAGAAGGTGCTGGGAATATAGAGTTGGCTGTTTCTGGGAAGTTAATATCCCCCCCGTTTGTGGAATCCCACGTCCATTTGGATTCGGCTTTAACTGCTGGGGAACCTCGATGGAATGAAAGCGGAACTTTGTTTGAGGGAATTCAAATTTGGGGGGAAAGGAAACAGGGAATTACCCTTGCTGATGTGAAACAACGGGCAATTGAGACGTTGAAACAGCAAGCTAGCTATGGGGTATTATTTGTGCGGACTCACGCAGATGTGAGTGAACCAAATTTAATTGCCCTACAAGCACTTTTGGAGGTGCGGGAGAAAGTGAAGGATTGGATAACTGTTCAGGTGGTGGCTTTTCCCCAGGATGGCATTTATTCTCAACCTGAAAATGAGGCTTTATTGGTGAAAGCTGTGGAAATGGGTGCGGATGTGGTGGGGGGTATCCCTCACTACGAACTAACTCGTGAGGATGGTGTCCGTTCGGTGCAGCGGATTTTTGAGTTGGCGCAGCAGTATGATAGGTTGATTGATATTCACTGTGATGAAATCGATGATGATCAATCACGGTTTTTGGAAGTGGTGGCTGCCTGTGCAATTAGGACGGGGATGGGTAGTAAGGTGACTGCTAGTCATACGACGGCTTTTGCTTCTTACAATAATGCCTATGCTTTGAAGTTGATCGGTTTTCTGCAACGGGCAAAAATTAACTTGATTGCCAACCCTTTAATTAATATTACTTTGCAGGGCAGAACTGATAGTTACCCGAAACGCAGGGGGGTAACAAGGGTAAAGGAACTTTGGCAAGCTGGGTTAAATGTGAGTTTTGGTCATGATTGTATCCAAGATCCATGGTATAGCTTGGGTACGGGGAATATGTTGGATGTAGCACATATGGGGGTACATGTATGCCAAATGACGGGAACTTCGGAAATTGATGCTTGTTATGATATGGTGACGCGAAATGGAGCCAAAACCCTCAACTTGGTAGATTATGGGGTGGAGGTGGGGAAGACGGCATCTTTAGTTGTTTTGGATGTACGCGATACCTACGGTGGTAAACAACGCTATAATGCTATACGCCTACGTTCTCGTCCTTTGTATGTGATTTCTCAGGGTGTGAGGTTGGAGATTTAAAAAATGACTATATTTTGCAAAATATTCTTATGCTTCTAAATCATCAGTAAATATATCATGTTGTTCTTGAAAAACCCTTTGAGTATGAGATAAACTTAAATCTATGGAAAGCAAATCAAGACCATCAATGATTTTGGGAATATGATTTTGATCAACTTGTAGACCTTGAAAACATTTTTGTCTATAATCTGGTCTTTGCTGAAAGAGTTCAATTGCTTTTTTTAAAGGTCGTATAACCTCGTATGTATTTTCAGCTTTATCAATTGATGATTCAGGTATTTCAGATTGTAATCTAAGAACTGCTAAATCGATTAAATCTCTAGCTTCTACACTACTATCCATATATCGATCAGCATTTGCTAATAGTTTAGATGTAAAGCAATCATTTAAGCTTAAGCATGGAACAGGCGACCATTTTGGGTATCTCGGTACGTCTAGTTGAAAACGATTTTCAGCAATAATTTCCGTTTTTATCCATATATCATCTACACCAATTATCATCCGAATCCCATACTGGTCAGTTGTACTACGTCCAATTTTGATTTTACTTGAATCACGAAATAACCCTTTATACCCATGATCAAATATTAATGTACGCAGGTATTTGTAGCCTTCTGTACCAATAGAGCAAATAAAATCAACGTCATTACTCCGTCGGTATTCTTCAAAATCAAGAGCAAGAAGGGTTCCACCACCAAAGTAAGCAGAACCCTCCCTAAGTACCTCATCATCTAAACATTCGAGGATTGTGAGAATTTTATTATGGTGTTCTAATCTAAAGGTCATAAATCAACCAGTAGCCAGGATTTATAGAGTCTGGCAAGTTCTTTCAGGAAATCGAGTTCTTCACCCTCAAGATTATTATATATCTCATGATATCTCCAACCACGTTCATAGCGACTCAACATTTCTTCTGCGGAGAACCGATAGACATCATCAGTCTGCCAGCAAATTGATTCCAAAAAGGGTAGTTTTTTTGGAGTAGCGACAGAATTAATTCCTGATGTTGGTGTGATCATGTCTATTTTCATTAACCCTTTAGCTAACTCTATTTCTAGAATAACTTCATTTTCCAGTTAGATTCTATCCAAATAACGGATAAGGGCAAAAGCTGGGTTCACCAGATTACGGAGTGGAAGTGGGGAAAACTGGATGTACGCGATACGCACAGTTTGTATGTCATTTCTCAGGGTGTGAAGTTGGACTAACTGTAACAGGGAGTATATTTGTTCCCATATAAAATCCAAAATATATTAAGCTGAAGCAAGAGTTACAGTAGCGCCCTATGTCAATTATTGCTTTACGAGCATGGTATCTTCAGGATTATGAGCCAATTCCGGAGTTGGAGAAACGTCCTGCGGATATTCGTTTAAGCAAAAAGAGTTTGCTAAGATCGGGTTTGCGGGCGGATTTTTTGGATGATATTGAGGATGTGAGAAATTCTTTGTGGTTTAGACGCTACTTGGAAGGGGAAAATATTGAGTTCTATGTTGAGGGTAGTGGTGGCTATGCGGTTGCCAATATTGATTTAATTAGTCACGAGATTTATTTTACCAAGCAAGCTTTGTTGGCACAGTTGGAACCGATAATTTACTTTTCTCCCCAAACTGAATACGGGGAAGCAACTGAGGTGTTGCGGGAAGGTTTAGAAAAAAGCTTGGATAATTTGAATAAGCGAAGCTTGCGCGACGGAACTCGTTCGCGTGTTCCATTAAACCTAGTAGAATCCTACCGTCCGGAGGATGCTGCTGTCCGCCTTAACCGCACAATGATGCGGAAAATTCGCAAAAGTTTACTATTTATTGCAGATATTACCCCCATTTCCCAGGTTCACAGTCAGGAAGCTACTATTTTACTCCCAAGTCCCAATGTTTGTGTGGAAATTGGTTACGCGATTCAAAGTAAACGCACCGAGCAGATTTTACTACTTCAAATGCAACGTTCTGATTTACCTGGACAGTTTCCTTTTGATTTACCTCCCACACAAATGCTTCTTTATAAGGATGCTAAGGAGTTGAATAAGATGTTAACTACTACTTTGGAGGTGCAGTTGGGTAGGTTCAAGTTGTTTTAACAGTGATGTTACTGTGAGTAACTTGGAAATGAAATATCTGTAATTCTATAATCCAATTACGATTGCATTTTTGATTAGGACTTTGATGTTGAAATCTCATCGTTACCAAATTCCTTCAAACTTCTTAGTAGCGCAGTTAGTCAGTGCTATTATTATTTCCCTGGGATGTGTTGTTTTACTAGGTTGGTATTTTGATGTTGAAGTCATAAAAGCTGGTTTCGGAGTTAGTCAAACCACAATCAAGGCAAATGAAGCACTGTGTTTTGTATTCGCTGGTGCTTCCCTTTGGCTAGTTTTACAGTGTGAAAATTCAAGGGTATTTTATTACTTGGGAATTCTCTGTGCGCGGTTTTCAATTGTGGTGGGGGGACTAACTTTTTCGGAATATATTTTCGGTTGGAATCTAGATATTGACCAAATTTTATTTGTGGATTCTAGTAGCACAAGTTTGATTCATCCTGGTAGGATGGGTTTGAATGCGGCTGTAAATTTTATGTTGTTTGGTAGGGCTTTGGAGTTATTATATGAACCAAAAACCCCTAAAAATAACTGGTATAACCAAATACTTACTATTCTTGGAGGATTGATTTCTCTACAGGTAATTATTGGTTACTTTTATCAAATTGATATTGCTCAAGGTGTCATATTAAAGCAGTATTTAATGTCTTTAGATACAGCCATCCTATTTATTGTGCTGTGTGTTGGCATATTATTAGCACGTTCGGAGTCCGCAATTATGCAGTTATTTACAAGCAATTCTGACGTGGGGTTGTTAGCGCGGAAGTTACTAGCTGGTGCTGTGGTAATTCCCCTGATACTGGGGTGGTTAATTTTACAAGGATATCGAGCAAGGATATATGATGTCGGGTTTGCCATGTCCTTGTTTGCCATTGCAGTGATGGTGATGTTGGGGATTTTGATTTGGCGCTCTGCTGCTAGTATAGAGAGTCTGAGTGAGCAACGTGATATCTCTGATAGGCTATGCCAACGCACTCAAGCTGCATTGAATGCAAATGAACAAAAGTTGCAGAGTTTGGTGGAAGCGAATGTGATTGGTATTTCCTTTGGGGATGTGCAGGGAAATATCACCAATGCCAATGATGAACTGCTAAAAATTATCGGTTATAACCGTGAAGATTTGGGTTCACAGTTACTTTCTGGACAAAATTTAACCCCACCAGAGTACCATCAGTTAGATCTACAGAAGATTGCTGAGGCTAAAGAAAATGGTGCATGTAAAGCTTATGAGAAAGAATATATTCGCCAAGATGGGACTCGTGTACCAATTTTAATTGGTTACACCTTAACTGGGGAAAATCGTGACGAGTCGGTGGCATTTATTTTAGATTTGAGCGAACGCAAGAAAATCGAAGAGGCTTTGAGTAGTCAGCAGAAATGGCTGGAAGAATTGCTGAATTTGATGCCAATTCCCTTATTATTGATTGAACCAGGAACTGCAAAGGTAACTTTCGCTAATCAAGCAGCGGAGGAAATTGCTGGGGGAAAATTTGCGAAAAATGTCCCAGGGGAGGAATACCACACAGTTTACTACTGTACTGATGCCCAAGGAAATAGAATTCCCGATATGGAGACTCCGGGAGTTAGGGTTGCCAAGGGGGAAAAACTCACAGATTTTGAGATGGATTGGCATACTTCTAAAGGTATCCGCTCACTTTTAATCCATGCTGATACTTTACCAGCAATGCATGGCAACCCAGCTAATTGTGTTTTTGTATTTCAAGATATTACTAAACTCAAACAGGTGGAAAGTTCCCTTTCCCTGGGTTATAAACGCTTAAATCTTCTCTTCAACACGGCAAATAATCTTTTATCCAACCAAGAACCTGTGGTGTTATTGGAAAGCGTTTTACACCAGTTGTCGGAACAAATTGGTTTAGATTGTTATTTTAACTATTTGGTGGATGAGAAGCAGCAGGAAATGAAACTTGTTTCCTATAGTGGTGTAACTGAGGAAGAAGCCAAAAGTATTCAAGCTTTTCAAGGCAATCCACAGCATTTAACGAACGACTTACGACTTGCCTCAGACAAGCTACGTCGCGCAAGCTTCGCATACGTGCAACAATCTACTGATACCAATATTCAACTGCTGCGTGATTTAGGTTTGGAGGCTTATGCTAGCTTTCCCTTAATTGTTCAGGGAGAATTATTGGGAATTTTGGCTTTTGGTAGCCGCAAGCACTGCAAATTTAGCGAAAATGAATTAGGCATGATGCAAGCTGTGTGTGATCAAGTTGCCATTGCGATGCAGCGTAACAGCTTATTGTCTTCTTTGCAACGACAAACAGAGCAATTGCGGGAAGCTAACCGGATGAAGGATGAATTCTTAGCTATCTTATCCCATGAATTGCGATCGCCATTAAATGCCATTATGGGATGGGCGCAGTTATTGCGATCGCGTCCGCAGTTAGATGAAGCAAAAAAAGCCCAAGCAATTGAAACAATTGAACGGAATGCCAAAGCGCAGAAGCAGTTAATTGAGGATTTACTGGATATTTCCCGAATAATTCGCGGTAAACTCCGTCTCAATGTTAGTGCTTGTGATGTTATCCCCATCATCACATCCGCAATTGAATCTGTCCGCATCGCTGCTGAAGCCAAGGAAATCAAAGTTCAATTTTATTTAGATAATCAATATTCCCAAGTTTACATCACCGCCGATGCCGAAAGACTACAGCAAGTTATTTGGAATCTCCTAACCAACGCCATCAAATTTACACCTCCTGGGGGAAATGTCGAAATCAAGCTGACTTTACAACCAACTGATAGCAATACTTCCAATAAGTCAACAGTAAAAATACATGTTGCTGATACAGGAATGGGTATCGCTTCCGAATTTCTGCCCTACGTATTCGATCGTTTTCGTCAAGCCGATAGTTCCAGCACGCGATCGCATGGTGGATTAGGCTTAGGATTATCAATAGTTCGGCAATTAGTCGAACTCCACGGAGGTACAGTTGCCGTCACAAGTTTAGGGGAAGGGCAAGGTGCCACCTTCACTGTCCAATTACCCCTTCTCGAAAGTAAAACCATCCCCAATAGTTTACCTACTTCCTCCCCCCAACTCACCCCAGCTTCCATCTTCAATACTCCTTCCTTAACTGGAATCTGTGTCCTAATTGTGGATGATGAAGCAGATAGCCGTGATTTTCTAGTTACCGTCCTCCAACAATGTGACGCTGAGGTGATTGCGGTTGCTTCCGTCGCTGAAGCTTTAACAGCTATTTCCCAACACCATCCCCAGGTATTAGTAAGTGATATTGGAATGCCAGGGGAAGATGGATACTCTCTCATCCGTAAAATACGTAAGTTATCTCCAGGGGAAGGAGGCAAGATTCCCGCTGCTGCCCTCACAGCTTACGCCCGCCCAGAAGATAGAGTTAGGGCAATTCGTGAAGGTTTCCAATTACACCTTCCCAAACCCATCGAACCAGCAGAACTTGCGGCTGTGGTTGCAAGTTTAGTAGGGAGAACTTGAGTTTCCTTAGTTAGCACTAACTTTGAAATCTCTCAGTATTTGCTTGGCAGCGGTGATACCTGAAAGAGCAGCACCTTCCATAAAACCTTGCCACTCATAGAAAGAACTCGTATGTTCCCCGGCAAAATAGAGGTTATCCACTGATCTACCTTCATTGTTAGCGATGGTGGTAAAATAACCTGGTTGGTTACAGGTGTAACTCCCGCGATTCAGGGGATTTAATGACCAATTTTCCAAATGTGCTAAAAACTGATTATTATTGGTTCTTACTGCTGAATTATTTACTCCTGGAAAAACAAGTTTCAAATTGTTGAGAAAATTAGCAGTTTCCTGTTGCAGTTTTTGCGGTTTGAGGTTTGCACCTAAGTTGCCACCAGAATAATCTGTTAACACTGCTCTATTCTGAGTCGCTTGGCTAGGATTAGTTTCCCAACTTCCTTGCAGATATGGTAGATTGGCATAGCAGCTCCCATTACTTCCAAGAGTAGCCCAAGGACGACTATTAAAGCCCACCATCAATTTTGAATTGGTACCATAAACTAGATTATTAATAGCATTGATTTTCCACTGAGGAAGTTGTAGCCCCTGTAAATCTACAGCTCGCAAGGTAGAAAAGGGAATTGCAAAAACTACAGCATCAAATGTCTGGCTGAGGCTACCTTCAAAAGATAATTCTATTTTGCCAGAATTATTCTTTTTGGCTGCAATCAACTTTTTACCGTACTCAATCTGCCCTTGTAGACGATTTTTCAACCCTTCTACAATTTGCTGATTCCCACCAATGACATGGTAACGTTCATCACTAAATACACCAAAAGGTTGAAACTTGGAGCGCTTATCTGCATGGATAAACTGTAGAAAATTCAAACAGCTTTGTTGGTTAATTTCTAATCCATATTCCCCAATATACGCCGCTTTGATGGTGTTTTTAATTAAATTTCCGGCTCCACGACTATCGAGGTAATCTTGAAGATTGGTAAAATCAAGAATCTGATCTGCTGGAGTAAAGCTATTAGCAGTTGGTTGTCCGAGTGTACGCAAATCTTCACCCATTGCTGCCACAAAGTTCCGGTATTCATCAACTATTGCTGACTCATTGTAAGATAGTCCATCAAAATAGTAAAAGATTTCTCCTGGTTCTTTTCCAACATCTTCCAGTTGTAAATTAAATTCTCTTGCGTATCCCAGCATCGTCAGATGTAAGGTGTCAATAAATTCTCCACCTCTTTCAGCAACTTGACTGGGAAAAAAATTCTCTAAAGAATAGCAGCGTCCACCTGCTCGGTTACTTGCTTCATACAGGGTAGCTTGAATTCCTTGCTTTTGGAGTGAGTACCCACAGCTAAGTCCTGCTAAGCCTGCTCCGATAATAGCTATTTTGGCATCTATTGGTAGTGGTGCAGCCAAAGTGCGACGAAAACTGCCAGAGGTGACACCAATTGTTCCCCCTAAAAGGGCAAATTTTCCCATGTTAGCCAAGAATTCGCGTCGTTTGCTCCGCTTAATTGACATCTGAAATTCTAATGCTGATATAGCTTCCATCCCTTCAGCGGTAGAGATGCGATTTTTTTCACAAAAATAAGCACTATTAATTGTGCGTGCTAGTTTCCGCAATAGTGGTGAATGACTCATAAATTAAGTAGATGTGAAATGAATTTTTAATGGTTGTTATTTTTTCGTTTTATTACTGAATATTATAGTGTTTATTTTAACTTGATGGGATGTGATACCAATATGATTTACAACTCGTTCATATATGAGTAAAAGCTTGTTTTAAACACTTAAGTGCGCTATAAAAATACATTGCTTTGAGGGAATATTTAAGTAATATTACGCATCTTGGATGTGTTTTACTACAAATTAAACTTCAATTCTCTAAGCTCAACTTTATCCTTTTCAAATATGGATAAAATCGAGATCAAAAAAAGGCAAAAAACGAAGATGCAATAAGATTGGAACCCTGAATATGCTTTGAGGGGAAATATTTACAATTTTAATCGCCAACTGCTGGTATTATTTACCGCACATCTGTAAATTAAGAAAGGCAGGGATTCTTCCCTACCGTGAAAGCTTCCCTCTATTTATGCCTAATAACACTTGGAACCGTCATCATATTCTTTCCCTCGCCGATTTTACTGCCGCTGAGTACAACACAGTTCTGAAAACTGCTGCAAGTTTTCGGGAAGTGCTATCCAGGAGAACCAAAAAAGTTCCAACTCTCCAAGGGCAAGTAGTTGCAAACCTATTTTTTGAACCTTCCACCCGTACCCGCAGCAGTTTTGAGTTAGCGGCAAAGCGTCTTTCTGCTGATACCCTGAATTTTGCTTCCGCAAGTTCCTCCATGACTAAAGGTGAAACCATCTTAGATACAGCAAAAACCTACTTGGCGATGGGAACTGATATTATGGTGGTACGCCATAAAGAGGCTGGAGTACCAGATGCGATCGCACAAGAGATGGATCGTTTAGATTCTAGGGTAAGTGTCCTCAATGCGGGTGATGGACAGCACGAACATCCATCCCAAGGACTCCTAGATTTATTTACCATTTGTTCGTTAATTGACCCCATACAGCCGAGAATTGAACTACTACAGGGTAAGAAAATTGCTGTAGTTGGTGATATTCTCCACTCACGCGTTGCCCGTTCTAATATTTGGAGTTTAACAGCAACTGGGGCGGAGGTTCACTTAGCTGCACCTCCAACTCTCCTTCCCAAGTGGTTTGCGGAGTTTGTTGAGGGTGAAGATTCTCCCATTGCCAACCGCAAGTTATTCATCCACTGGGATTTGGAACCAGCTTTACAGGATGCAGATTTTGTGATGACTTTACGGTTACAGAAGGAACGGATGACTGCACATTTATTACCTAGTTTGCGGGAATATCATCAATTATTTGGGATTACTCGCAAGAGGTTGGAGTTGTGCAAACCTGGGGTGAAGGTGTTGCATCCAGGTCCAGTTAATCGTGGCGTGGAGATTAGTTCTGATATCATGGATGATGCTGAATTAAGCTTGATTCAAGCTCAAGTAACTAGTGGTGTGGCAGTCAGGATGGCATTGTTGTATTTAATTGGTAGTGGGAAATCTGTATGAATTATTTAGCTGATAATTCCAGAAACCAGGTTTCACTCCTCTTGCTAAACAAACAATCAAACACTAAAATCGAAAGAAAGCTGGTTTCCTGTGCAGACAAATCAACCCGCAACAATCTTATCTAGAAAAACCAGATTTATCACGACTTCTCGTCTCCGAGAGAAACCCGTTTTTAGTCGTCAAATCCAGAACCATCATCCTGAGTTATGGAAAAACCGGGTTTCTAAGATCTCCAAACTGGTTTTCTGTGCAAACAAACCAACTCGCAACAATCTTATCTAGAAAAACCAGGTTTCGGAATCCTACATCTGGAAACAAATTGCTATAGTGGAATTAAAAACGGCAAAAGTACGACTTTGAAATGGTTCCCAGATTCTCTTTACCGCCAAATTTTTATATTCGTCGCGCTCAAATTAAGGATAAATGGGAAATAAAGCGGATTTTGTGGACTTGGAATGATAGCCGCACAACTTTACCAATCAATTTAAATATATTAGCTCTAATTGCAGTTTTCTCCATCCTATTATATTTTAATTTCTTCCTATTTTTGGGTTCTTTCCTCATTTATTTAGCCTATGAATCTCAGTCTCGCAAATATACAAATTTCTGGGTTATTTCTCACCGAGGTTCTGTGGTGGGTTGTGCAGAGTTGAGGGTTTATCAAAAATATTCATTATTATTCAATCTCTGCCTAAAAACAGGATATCGTCGGCGGCAACTCGGTTCCTATCTGGTATCACACCTAATTTATCAAGCTACTAAACCTCTTTATTTATCTTGTTATCGGGAACTAATTCCTTTTTATTCCCGTTTCGGTTTTGTTGCTATTTCCCCTACAAGTTTATCTCCAGAGTTACAAGCTGTTTTGGGTGTTTCTCCCCATACAGCTATTATTCCGATGCAGTTAGTTTGAGTTAGCAAAATGAAATTCATCAATGAACCGTCGGTAGAAACTAAAATTCACAAGATGAAGGAACGAATACGTTTCAATCATCCCTTAATTACCCAGCGAGGTATAGATCAAACTTCGATGTTGTTGGATGATGGGAATCAAGAGAATCCGGAATTTTCCTTTATGGTGATTGGGGATAGTGGTACTAAGCCTTCATCCAATAGCTTGCACCAATCAGATATCACTCCCCAGCGTCGAGTTGCCAAGTTGATGCTTCCCCACCAAAAAGAATGTAGTTTTGTCCTCCACACTGGGGATGTCATCTACGTTGTGGGTTCCCGTGAATACTACCAACAAAACTTCATTGAACCTTACCGGGAGTTTTTAGAAGGTGGAGAAAGTCCGCAGAATATAAAGTGCGATCGCATGACTTTCAAAACCCCTATTTTACCAGTTCTTGGCAACCATGATTACTATGATGTCCCCCTAATGTATCGTCTCATTGCTGGGAGTACTCAATCTTTGCGACGTTTTTTCCGTTACCGAGATATTGAAATTGGTTGGTATGGTTC
This sequence comes from Calothrix sp. PCC 6303, assembly GCF_000317435.1. Taxonomy (NCBI): domain Bacteria; kingdom Bacillati; phylum Cyanobacteriota; class Cyanophyceae; order Nostocales; family Calotrichaceae; genus Calothrix; species Calothrix sp. PCC 6303. The sequence continues at coordinate 1,427,018 of NC_019751.1, read as the reverse complement.
CAATCAAGGTGATGCTTATGCTAAAGCTTTCATGGATTATTTAGCTGCTATTCCTTCCCCAAAACTGCTAGAAAATCACCTGGATAGTTTCTATACTGCGAAAACTGATACCGGGAGATGTCTACGTTACGAACCTGGCTTTTTCACCCGTATTCCCAACCGCTACTATACTTTTTGTTACGGGGGAATTGACTTTTTTGCCCTAGATTCCAACACTTTCAAAAATCCTCCACCTCTTCCCAGTACCAAGGAGGGTGAAATCAAGCGTCGGGAGTTAGAAAAATATCACTACGAGATTGCAGCGGAAGAAATCCAAATTTTGACTGCTTGTCAGCAATTAAATTCTGAAATTTTTGAGGAAGCAACAAAGTTGGATTTCCTCAAGGCAAGGTTAAACCAAATTGATGAGGTGAAAATCGACATTGAAACCCAACTCACTGCAAATGAAAATACTGCGGTGGATTTTGAACAACTCAACTGGTTAAAACAAAGATTAATTGCATCTTGGAATAATCCAAATGTGAGGGGAAGAATTATTTATTGCCACCATCCACCCTATGTTACCGAAAAAAGTAAATGGGAGCAGTCACAAACTTTAGCTGTGCGTCGTCGTTTGCGTCATGTATTTGATGCTGTTGCGGCAACTCTGGGTGTTGAAAAACTGGCTGGGCAACCAGTTGTTAACCTCATTTTAAATGGTCATGCTCACTGTTTGGAATATTTGAAAACAACTAATACGGGACATGCTGATTCCCATCTTAATTGTATTGTTTCTGGTGGTAGTGGACACCGCCCTCGTCGTCAACGTCGGGAAGGGAATGAGTTGATGGAAGTTTTTGCTGGAAGTTCTCAGTCTAAGGTTGCTGATTCTCATCTTTTTCTGGGACGTACTAATTATGGGGATGAGGAATGTTTACCTTATTCTTTTGTCAGGATTGATGTCAAACCTGGTAATCCTCCGAAGTTTGTTGTTAAACCTTTTGCAAGTAATTGGTATCACAATCAATGGCATGATCTTGATTTAGAAGCTTTTGAATTTTAATTGTTTGGGGAGACGCGATATACCGCGTCTCTACATACATGTTCTGATTTTTTTTAATTTAATCTATCTTTTAATGGTTATATAGATTGCTTATAATACTGGTATATTTTTATATTACTATTTTGCTTGTATATTGATATAGCTATGTACTGATTCAATTATAAATCAAGCATCTATAAATTTAAAATTTTAAACATTCAAACATCTAAATGGATTATGAACTTTTGAACATCTACACATCTATGGTATATTTCCTAAAAATCTCCTAGAAAAAAATGAATAAATATTCAGAATTTCCTAGCAATTAACGATGACCCCACAAAACTTACTCTTACTTATTTTTTAATGATTATCACCGTAACCGCATACAAAGGTGGGGTAGGAAAATCCACAACTGCATTCCATCTAGCTGCATACTTGCAAACCAAAGCAGACACCTTACTAATTGATGGAGATTTAAATTCCTGTGCATTAACCTGGGCAAACCGTGGTAGTTTACCCTTTAAAGTTGCCGATGAGAAACAAGGAGTAACTTTAGCTGCACTTTACGAACATATAGTAATTGACACCCCAGCAAAGCCAGAACCCTTAGAACTCAAAGCTTTAGCCAAAGGTTGTGACATGATGGTGGTGCCTTCCACCCCGGATGCGATCGCATTGGCTGCTACACTGCAAATGGCTGAGACTTTACGTGAATTCTCCACGAATTACCGAGTTTTACTCACAGTGATTCCCCCCTATCCAAATCGTGCCGGAGAGGAGGCTAGAGAGATGCTGAAGGCTGCTGAAGTTCCCCTATTTAGTTCTGGGATTCGGCGGTTAGCTGTGTTTCAGCAAGCGGCTTTGGAGGGGGTTCCAGTGAACATGGTGAAGGATGCCTATGCAAAAATTGCATGGCGAAGTTATGCAGAGATTGGGAAGGAGATATTAGGATGAGTGGGAAAAAGAAAAGTGGTCGTTTTGATGATTTAATTGATGCTGCTCGGATGCGTCAGCAACGTGATATATTACCAAACGTTGAGGATATTTCGACTCCTAAAAGTAAGAGTACAGATCCTGAATTTGTTCGCACTACTTTATATTTACCAAAAAAGCTGCATAAACAATTAAAGGCGAAGGCTCTTTTTCAAGATAGACAAATGAGTGATATTGTGGCGGAGTTAATTGAAGGATGGTTAAATCCTGATTCTGTGAACCTTTTAGACATCTCTGAAAAAGACTTAGAGACGTAGCATTGCTAGGTCTCTACAAGGGTTCTGGGTAACGCATAATTAATTTCCAACAGATATCTATTTTATTTAATTCAGATTCCTAAGTATCTTCATAATATATGATTGGTTGACAGACCTGTAGAGACGAGACATGTCGCGTCTCTCCATACCCTACAGGACAATTTCTTCACCTTTTTCTGTGAAGCGAACATCTTTAATTTTCCACTGAGGGTTGCTTGTTAAAGTTTTGCGGACACTGCCAAAAAGTGCAGTTTGTTCACAGCTTGAAAGGGAGGATAAAGTTCTTTGAGAATTGGGTGCAACTCGCAAATCAACGGTAGCGACACCATTTTTCACATTCACACGATAATTAGATAAATTAAAGTCACCATTATCTCGTTTTTCTAAAATCTTACCAACTGCCCCAGCAATTGGTTCATCTGCGGAAACTGTTGTTGTTTGGGGTACTAAGTTCTGACATTGACTATCAATGGTGTACAGGGTGACATCTGTAGTCTTCCCTACAACATTAGGATTATAAGTAATAGCTTTCTTGTCTGAATCCACTTTTGCCCTCAATCTAGCCACACTAGGGGTAGGGAATGGTGAAGCTGAAGTATTGATGCTGATATCGGGTATGGGAGTTGGGGAAGTTGGTGTTGTAACTATACTATTGCCTTCCAGGGTGGGTGAAGGTGTCGCAGTGTTATTTTGGGAAACCGAGTTAGATGCACAACCGCTGACTAATGTTGCGATGATAAAGGGGAATATATAACGTTTTTGTAATTTCATCTTGTCTTTCTCTTGCCATTAGAGTTAAGTATTAACTTCTATTCGGTGGAATCTATTTCCGTATAAATTGATATTTTCCTTGATAAAATTATGTTAAAAAAAAGTACAGTAGGGATGTTTTGAGATGGGGATACCCTGCGGGTAGATACGGTTCAAATATGTGAAAAATTGCTGTAATCCAAAAATCGGCGTTGCTGATTTGATGTATGAAAACGATTCTGCATAATTTTGAAATCGTTGGAAGACGCAATATATTGCGTTTCTACATTTTAAATTCATCCCTTAATTCAGCAACGCCCAACAATCTTTCATAATTTGAAGCAAAACAACCTTAGCCAAAGCATATTCTACACAGTTACGGCTTGCTTACTCAAATTAATACTTGCATTCTTCCCTTTTAGCATCATTTTAACTCCCTTAGCTGGTGATAAAGTGACACCACGACGACGGGGTTTTTCTGGTTGGGAATCAACTAATTCCAGTTGGTAATTTGAGAGGATGGTGGCTAAAACCAGCTTCATTTCAAATAATGCCAATGCTTCACCAATACAGCGACGGGAACCGCCGCCAAATGGGATAAACTCATATGGTGAAAACTGGCGTTCTAGGAAGCGTTCTGGTTTAAATTGTTTAGGCTGAGGGTATAAATCTTCTCTTTGATGTATGAGGTACATACAACCTATGACAGTTGCCCCTTTTTGAATTTGATGTCCGAGGATTTCTGTATCTTCCTGGGCAACACGGGGAAATGTGAGCATTGCGACTGGATATATCCGTAGTGTCTCGTTACAGAAAGCTGTGAGATACGGTAATCTAAAAATACTCATGGTATCCCCAAAATTACTCAACTGACTTAGTTCTTGGAGGATTTTTTGGCGAGTTTCTGGGAGGTGATGTGACCAGTATAACCCCCAAGACATGGCGGTGGCTGTGGTTTCATGCCCTGCAAATAGCAGTGTCATTAATTCATCGCGCAATTCTTGGTCGTTTAAACCTTCCCCATTTTCATCTTTGGCAGACATTAACAGTTCGAGAATATCTATTCTACTGGAGTCTGGGTTAGCGCGACGTTGGGCAATTTCTGCATAAAGTAGCTCATCAAGTTTAGCGCGATCGCGTACAAATTTCCCCCAAGGACTCCAAGCACCTAAATCTTTTTGTAAGCTGTGGAAAAACAGCGCACTGGAGGATAATGGGGATCTAAATAACTGAGACATTTCCTCCATCAAACCCTTGATTTCCTGACAGCGTTCACCTTCATGCAACCCGAAAACCGACTCGATAATCACTTGCATGGAAATTTCTTGCATTTTCTCCCGTGCAAGGAAGGGTTGGTTAATTGGCAACTCATCCATGACTTTTTTTGTCAGGTTGACAATTAGTTCACCATATGATTTCATCCTATCACCATGGAAAGATGGCATAACTAACTGCCTGCGTTGACGATGGCGATCGCCATCAATCATAATTGTGGAATAATCACCAAGTAAGGGTCGTAATATTCCATTCAGCTTCCCAGGTGCGTTATATTTCTTCCGGTCGTTAGTTAAAATTTCTTGAATTGCTTGGGGATTATTTACAAATATCAAACCATCTCCGAAACCAACAATCTGAGTGCTAAAGATATCAGCATTCTCCGCAACTGCATTTTCCATGTATCCAACGGGATCTATTACCCATTTTATTTTTTGGAGAAAGGGATGACTTTTAACTGGATTAAGTGGTTTCATGTAGTTTTTTATTCCCAAATAAGATTATATACACAAGTATCTAGAGAATTACTTCTGCCTAAATACCTATCCAATTTTACAACTTTTATTTAGATTCATGTTTTCCCATACTGAGAACCTCGACTTACATGCATCAAGTAAGCCGAGGTTTGAATTTTCTGCAACTTCGATTTAAGATTTACTGGGATTGAGAATACGGAGAAGATTTGAGTTGAAGCTACTTACTTCTTCTCCCAATACACTGAAAAAATCATGATCAATTCTATATACAACTTGAATAGCTGCTAGTGCTAAATCATAACCTTCCTTAGTAATGCTCAAAGACTTCGCTCTTGTATCTTTAGAATCAGTTTCACGCTTAACTAAACCTCTTTGCTCTAAAGCACGTAATACCTTAGAAGTCATCATGATATCAGTTTTAGCATGACCTGCTAATCGTGCTTGGGTGACAGTTTCTTGGCTTTCACTGAGCCAAATAATACCTGCTAGGAGGACAAATTGGACATGTGTTAATCCCAATTTACCAAGATCCGCATTCATTTTGCGCTGCCAGAGATTGGAAACTTGCCACAGTAAAAATCCTGAACTGTCATCTGGACTTTCAAACTGAAATACTTGATGATCGCGTGGAGAGTTCAACTGATACTACCTCGATTTCGTCTAGGTTTCGTAATATGGGGTTAGTTATCATATTTCGGTGATGAAGTGAAATACATAACCCCAATTACGTTGATGTTTGATGAAATAAAAATGTGTGGTGGTGATGGGACACATATTCATTTCCAATATCATAAGCATAGACTGATTCACCCATAGCTCTGCGGGTTGCTGTGAACATTTGCGCTTTTTATTTTGCAAAATATGCGACTCAATCGTTTCCAAGAAAGGGTTGAATCCAGTTTTGCTGGATGCTGAAGTCGAGAATGGTAGCAGCGATGGCAAAACAAAGTATGCTTTCTGTGGGGAGTGCGATGGTGGAGATGTCGATATTTTTCAGGGAACCATCGATTTGTGCTAAACCCCGCACTAATCCAAATGCCATGACTCCTCCTGATTTGAGATGGGGGTTATCATCGTTACGGATGATGTAGCGGTAGGTGACACCAAATAGGAAACCAGAAAAACCGATGAATATGCTGCTAGTCCAGGAAAATGGCTGTAAATGAAGTAGCCATGTATTAATGATGTTTGTGAGTAGGAAGCCAAATACTGAGGCAACACTGGAAATTATGCCAGCTTTGAGGGATTCTAGCCTTTCTGCCATCTTGGGAGTATCAAAAATGTGATTCATGGGATGAAAATCAGTGAATAGTTATCAGTTAACAGTTATCACAGTTTTATGTTGAGTGGAATGATGGCGATTCCAAGTATGATGGTAGGTAACGTCCTTTTGTAAAAAATATTTAAAGAATCGCTATGATTTTGACATTGGGTTGGGTTTCACTGTTGGTTGTTTTTACCTTTTCGATTTCGATGGTAGTCTGGGGTCGTAACGGACTGTAGGGGAATTGTGGAAATTTCATTCCTAAACTATTTGGCGTTAGCTGCTTTGGTGATGTTGGTTGCTGTTACAGGTGGTGTTGGTTATCTTACCTTAGTTGATTGGCGCGATCGCCGTCGCCAAGAAAGGGAGAAACAGGAACTCCGTCGCACCACTACCCCGAAGCGAAAATAAACCTTGGGGACAAGCTAACTTGTCCCCTTTGTTTTGCAGATGCGTCATGGTTGGTACAGCTTGGTGGAGATGAATTTTCTATGATGTCGAGGAAAGCTTCAACTCCTGATTTCCTATGCTAAGTGACTGGTTTGGAAGGGAACGTATAGTTCGTAACCTGGAAATATTTCAAGATATTATTATTATTTCTCTGTGTATTGGTTTATTTTGTTTCATGATGCTGCGGTTGGTGGATATGTTTTCCACTTTGTTGCAACCGTTGAATCTGCGTCAAGTTACCTCTGATATTCTATTTATTTTAATTTTGGTGGAGTTATTCCGTTTATTAATTGATTATCTCCAAGCAAGGCAAATTTCGGTGAGTGCTGCGGTGGAAATCTCTATTGTTTCGTCACTACGAGAAGTTATCCTCCAAGGTGTACTAGATATTCCCCGTGAACAAATTATCGGAATTTCCATATTTTTGGTGGTTTTAGGAATCATGCAGGTTGTTTTTCCTTGGGTGACAATACATCCCCCAACTTCCGAATCAGATTCCTGATGGTATAATCGGGAATGGCGAAGCGTCCTCTCCAAAGTATGCTAATTTCCGTAACTACTACATACGACCCCAGAAAAGCTACATGGGATGATATCTCTATTGAAACCTGGGATGCTGGGAAGTGGAAGCAGTGGAAGCCAAAATCTACCGATGATTCTGCAAAGGTTGAACGTGAGTATCTCCGGTTGAAGTATGGGGTGGAGGTTGCTAATTCAGCTTTGAGGTTGGAAAGGGTAAAAATTAAGTTGAAATTAACTACTTGGAAATCTATTGGTTTACAGGGTACTTTCCCCTGTAAAGCTGGTGATGTGGGGAAAAATGGTAGCAGCAATAAGCAGTATACAATTTCTCTGGGTTTCACGGCGAATGATGTGGGTATCAAAGCTGCGGTAGCGAAAGCACGGGAATTAGATTTACTCTTGGTGACAAAGCAGTTTCAATGGACTGCTGAGTTATTGGGGAAGCAAGCACAGAAGTTGGATTTAGTTGTGAGTAGTAAGTTGGAAGCACCCATCCAACAACTAATTACAGCTTACGAAGAGGAGTTTTGGAAAACCCACGAAAAAAACCGTCAAGGAATCAGAACTTGGGACACCCACTACCTACGGCATCTCAAAAAACTACCACAGAATCAGCCTCTTTCAGAGAATGCGATCGCATCTGCACTGCAAAGCACTAAACCCAATACTAATTCTCGCTTCTATTTAGCTTGGCAATTAAAGAAGTTCTGTGATTTCTGTGAGTTTGATGCTACCAAGTTAATTACTTCCTACGCAACTCCCCTTCCCCAACCTAGTTTACGGAAGATTCCCAGCGATGAACAAATTACCCAGGGTTTTGAGTTGATGGGGACACCCCTTTCCCCCTACACCAGTAAAGATAATCTCACTTTCCCTGATCAATGGCAATGGGGATATGGGATGCTAGCTACCTACGGGTTGCGTCCCCATGAATTGTTTGCGGTGGATTTGGAAGCTTTTTGCGATTCTGAAAATACATTTCACCTAGTCAAACTCAACCCAACTTTAACCCAAGGTACGAAAACCGGGGAAAGAAGTTGTGGAATCCCCCCCTTACATCCCCATTGGGTGGAATTGTTCGATTTGAAAAATATTAAACCCCCATCCCTGGGTGAAAGCTTGAGTAATGCCACCGCAAAACTCCACTTCCGTTTCCGCAACCTTGGTATCGGCTTCAAACCTTACGATTTACGCCACGGATTCGCCCTGCGAGGACATCGTTTGCGTGTTCCCATAAAAACTATGTCTGACTACATGGGACACAGCGTCCACGAGCATACCAAGACATATCAAAGGTGGATGGATGAGGATACGAATTTGGAAATTTACAAGGAAGTAGTAATTCAGGGGATGGGAATGTCGAAAGAAGCGATGGGGGAGATGATTCGGAAGTTGGAAGCGGAGAATTTAGCTTTGAGGGAGGAGAATGAGAGGTTGAAGTCTCAGAAACCCGGTTTTTCAGAACCTTAATCAATTTAATTATTGCCACCAGCAGCGAGAAGTTTACGGATGCTGGGGGAACGAAATCCAAAAATAATGTCTTTGGGAAAAACACCGCGCTGAATCAATTCACGCTCAATATAAATCTCGGTGCTGTTGTGTTGAATCCAGATTTGACCTTCAATAATATCTAGTTGCATAGCGCAGCCGTAAATGCGATAATCGTCCTGCCATTCATTATGTACAATTAGATAGCGATCGCGTTCAAGATCAAAAATAAGTTGTGCGTTGGCATCATTTTTGATAAAGTCTTCTAGAAAATCACGCACTATTTGACGGTACTCGTTTATTCTATCCATTGGTCAATCACCTCACGATTTGGGTTGTAAATAATTAACCGGACTTCATACCGCTTAACCACAGTTTTTGCAGGTTCAAATCTGAGAAACATTTGGTAAGTATCTGTAGGGACGGCTAAATATAAAATGCGTTCTGGTTCTGCGGATACTTCTAGAGCAATGCGATAATTAAGAAACTGACCAAGGGCAGTATGAAATTCAGAAATAGTTGATCCGCCTGCAAAGCTTTTCACTTCTACAGCTATTTTACGTCCTAATTTTTCGGCAGCGATTGTCTTTTCGGCAGCAAGATCAATATACACATCAGCAACACCATAGCGCAATTGATAGGGATCGTGGGTGATCTGCCAACCATCTTTTTCCAGAGCGATTTTCACAGTGTTGTGAAAGAGGTCTTTTGCCATATTATCTCACTCTTATCGCATTACTTCTACCATTATGGGCATTTGTCACTACAGAGAACAGTGGAGATGAGAATATTTTAGAAACCCGGTTTTTCCATTACTCAGGATGATGATTGTTAATTTCACGACGAAAACCATGTTTCTCTCAAAGATGAGAAGTCGTGAAATAGCTGAATTAGAACTTAGAATTTTAGTCACGTCTAATTGGTAAAATTCTCACCCTAGATTGGGCTTTGTCAACAGTAACTAAAGCACCACTATCTAGTTCAGATGCAAATTGACGTAAAGCAAAAATTACGAGATTTTCAATACTGGTAGGCAAAATATTTTGAGTTCGTACTTGAATCACACTTGGTGTTTCCATTCCCGTTGCTGCTAGCAGAGAACCAAAATCCAAATCGTGGGTAAAAACTATGTATTTGTTATCTCTTGCCCACTCCATAATTACCGTATCCTTTTCACAAGGACTACCAATATTACACCAATGAACAGCTTCAATATCGTATTTCTCGAAAACTTTTACCCAATCTGGGGACAGGTTCATGTCAATTAAAATTTTCATGACGATATTGCGATGGATGGATTTTCCAGAGGAACTTCAATTTCTTCTACCCTCCAAGCAGCATAAGCTAGTGCTTCATATATATCTGCTTCTTCTAAGTAGGGATATGCTGCAAGGATTTGGCTTGTAGTGTGTCCTGATGCCATTAAGCCAACAATTGTACCGACAGTAACACGTATCCCCCGAATACAGGGTTTACCACCCATAACTTCTGGGTTGCGGGTAATTCTGGTGAGGTTTTGCATGGTTGTTTGTCGTCAGGTTTGATTGAGCTATTGTTTATTATGACTATTTTCGCTGCAATCATCGTTTTTTGGAGATTTCCGAAACCCGGTTTTTCATCACTCGGCACGATAATTATTAATGTGACGACTAAAACCGGGTTTCTCTCGAAGACGAGAAGTCGTTAACAACCTGATTTTTCGGCTGCGGGTTAACTCGTTTGCACAGGAAACCAGACAGGAGAGTGGAAGTAAGTCTTTACGGAAGCAATACCAAACGAAAGCCGTGACTACTTCGATTATCAACCCGCGTATGAAAGTCACGACCAGCACTACGAGAGTAAAATGGGTTGAGATTCCAAGAACCTCCACGCAGCAACTTTGTATCTATATCCTTCCCAGTTAACCAAGCACTACCATCAATTGGTGCGCCATTATAATTGTAATTACCAACATCTTGGCACCATTCCCAAACATTCCCGTGCATATCATACAAACCAAAAGCATTCGGGGGAAATGTTCCTACTTCTGTTGTTTCCCCCCTATAAATTCCTTTGGGTGCAGAACCATAACCTGCTTTAGTTCCATCGTAATTTGCTAAATCAGTTGTAATCGTCTCCCCAAAGTAAAATGCTGTATTTGTACCAGCACGACAAGCATATTCCCATTCTGCCTCGCTTGGTAATCTGTAATTACGTCCTGTTTTTTGGCTTAGTTTCTTACAAAATTCTACTGCATTATCCCAAGACACTGATTCAACAGGTCGCTTATCACCTTTGAAACTAGCAGGATTATTCCCCATAATTGCTTGATATTGTTCTTGAGTAACTAAATACCTCCCCATGAAGAAACCGGTTACTTTAACTTGATGCTGAGGATTTTCATTGTCTTTTCTTCCTACTTCATTTTTTGGAGAACCCATGGAGAAATTTCCCCCTGGTATTTGTAGCATCTCCAAAGTGATCCCATTCCCTAAGTCTTCAATCAAGTATTTCGCATCTAATTTCCTACGGTTGTTTATTGTCCCCTTCGCATCTACCATTACAGTTTCAAAATTTAAGGTTTGTAGAGATAAATCTTTTGCTGTAGCTATTTCCTGTACTGAAGCAGTTGGGGAACTATTAATTGGTGCGATATTAGGTGTTTTAGGAACTTCCGGTTGATTGTTTTGAGAAACACCCTTAAATAAATTTCCTCCAACAACAGCTAAACCGAATCCCATACCTACTCCACCCAAGAGTTTTAAACTTTGACGACGGGATATGTCTGTTCCTTGCGGTCTTTTTATTGTCTGCTTTACCTTCAACCCTGTAACTGCATCTAATGCTTGAACTGCTGTGGGATAACGTTCACCTGAACGATAGCGCACCATATTATCTAATACTTTCGCAGTTTTATCGTTGACATTTGCCCAATTCCGCCAAATTACTTCCCCATTATTGGGATCTCTTGGTAGTTGATGTGGTTGTATCCCCGTTAATGCATAGATTCCCAGCATCCCTATTGCATATACATCACTACATAACCTTGCTTCACCTATTGCTTGTTCACTGGGCATAAATCCAGGTGTCCCAATAGTTATTGTTGATTTTACTTGCCCTTGACTTATAGATAAACCTTTTATTTCTTTGACTGCACCAAAGTCGATCAATACTATTTTCCCATCTTGACGACGCATGATATTTGCCGGTTTGATGTCGCGGTGAATAATATTGTTGTTGTGAACGACTGCGAGGATTTCTAGTATTTCCCGAAGTAATTGTAGGACTTCTATTTCGTTGAGTTTGCTTCCTGCTGAAATCTCTTTATCTAAGTCATTTCCGTCGATAAATTCTTGAACTAGGTAAAATTCCCCGTTTTCTTGGAAGTGTTCGCTGAGTTTGGGTATTTGTTCGTGAAGGTTTCCCAACCTATATAGTGCGTTTGCTTCCCGTTCAAATAGCTGCTTTGCTAATTCTAATACTGCTGGGTCGGAATTTTGTGGTCGTAGATGTTTGACGACGCATTTGGGTTTGGGTGTGATAGGTATATTTAAGTCTTCTGCAAGATAGGTTGCACCAAACCCACCGTCTCCCAGGTGTTTAATAATTTTATAGCGGTTACGGAGGATGGTACCAATTGGAAGCATCACGTTACACCAATAGTATTGGTTCACATCTTCCCAAATTTGATGATTTTAATCAACCTATTTGTCAGGTTTTTCAGAAACCCGGTTTTTTCATCACTCAGTATGATGATTCTTGATTTCACGACTAAAACCGGTTTCTCTCGAAGATGAGAAGTCGTGATAAATCTGGTTTAGCTGGTGAAACCTGGTTTCTAGTCAAAGCGCGATAAAGTTACGCGATCGCATTCCCACTAAATGCCTTGTAAACTCGTCATATACTACTGCCAAATTATCTCTAAATCTAAAGTAAACCCCGGTAATATATCTTCTCCCGATATTTCTGTGGGATTTTCCAACACTTCTACTGCTTTCCTCAACCGATATATTTCAACTTGACGCAATTTCCGATTAATTAACCATCCCAGTTTCACCCCATTATTCATATATTCCTGCATTTTCCCTTGAGTTTCTCGCAAACTATCGGTTGGTGACATTAACTCCAGAACAAAGTCGGGTGCGATGGGGGGAAATTTTTCCTGTTCTTCGGTAGTTAGGGTATCCCACCTGTCATTCCGAATCCAGGAAACGTCGGGGGAACGATTTGCACCGTTGGGTAGTTTGAAACAGGTGGAGGAGTCGAAGAGTACACCTAGTTTATGCTTGCGATTCCAAATTACAAAATCTGCACTGATTTCCACATTTCGTTTCCCTGTTCCCCCTCCTGTTGGTGGCATAATGATAACTTCCCCGTTGCTGTTGCGTTCAAATTTTATTTCCGGGTTGTTCCGACAAAGCTGATAAAATTGCTCGTCGGTAAGTTGGATGATATTTTTAAGGTTAATTGTGATTGCTGTCATTGAGAATCACCAGATTCAGCTATGTTTAAAGGGTAACTTAAAAATTGTGAAATAAACCTAATTTCTAAGGTAAACTGATGGTTCATGTGTCCGAATCAGATTCCTCTAAAAGTTAAGCAATATCTAATTAATTTCTAAATTTATTTTTGATGATGTTTTCCCCGAATCCATATATTTTATTCTGCCCTAAACACTATTTGCATGTCAAAGTCAATCCCTAAAACGCCAAAAATAGCAAAAAATAGGGCATAAAAAGTAAGCAAAAAGTAAGAAAGCTAAAATCCAGTAAAACCTAAAACATCTATGGAACAAAGAGAAAAAGAGGTAAAAACGCGCAGGGCACTTGCTCAACATTGGCTCAAGAGTGAGAAGGCATTGGATGCGATCGCACGGGCAGCAGAATGCACAGAATGCGATCGCGTTTTGGAAATAGGACCAGGAACAGGTATCCTCACACGGCGGTTACTACCTTTGGTGGGGGCATTGGTAGCGGTGGAAATTGATAGTAATTTGTGCAAATTATTAGTTAAAGGATTGGGGGAAAAAGATAACTTTTTATTACTTCAAAGCGACTTTTTAGAAGTAGAATTAGCAACACTATTAGCTGGGTTTCCCAAGTTTCAAAAACCCAACAAAGTAGTGGCGAATATTCCCTACAATATTACTGGACCAATTATTGAGAAACTCTTAGGAAGAATTAGCAATCCAAATCCAGAACCCTATGAATCTATCGTCTTATTAATTCAGAAAGAAGTCGCCGAGAGGTTAGTATCGAAGCCAGGAAATAGAGCATGTGGAGCATTAACAATTCGTGTACAATATTTAGCAGAATGTGAGTATATCTGCACAGTCCCCGCCAAAGCATTTCACCCAGCACCCAAAGTTGACTCCGCAGTCGTCAAATTAACACCCAGGAAATTGGAGAAAGTCGCAGACGACCCTAAATGGTTAGAAACTCTGGTAAAATTGGGATTCGCCGCCAAAAGGAAAATGTTACGAAATAATTTGCAATCTGTGGTGGAACGCGATCGCATGAATGAAATTATGGAACAATTAGGGATGAATCCCCAAGACCGCGCCGAAGACCTCAGTGTGCAACAATGGGTAAAATTGAGCAACCATCTTTCAATTCCCTCAACAGAAGTAGTTCCATGCGACTAACAGCACCTGCTAAAATCAACCTATATCTAGAAATCATCGGCAGCAGAACAGATGGATTTCACGAATTAGCAATGGTGATGCAGAGTATCGAACTTGCAGATGAAGTTGATATTATTTTGAGCGGGGATAAAAGGATTCAAGTTAGTTGCCAAAATTCCCAAGTACCAAGCGACAACAGTAATTTGGCATATCGTGCAGCCGAATTGATGGGGAAAAAATTTCCTGATGCATTCACAAAATACGGGGGATTTGAGATTCAAATTACCAAAAATATCCCCATCGCCGCCGGATTAGCAGGAGGTTCCACAAATGCCGCAGCCGTATTTGTTGCCGTAGACTTATTATGGAACCTGGGACTTACCCAGGGAGAACTTCAAGAAATATCAGCAGAAATAGGTTCCGATATTCCATTTTGTATCTCAGGCGGGAGTGCGATCGCAACCGGGAGAGGAGAACAAATTTCACCCATCCCCAGCTTGGAAGGTATATATATAGTATTGGGGAAATATAAAAGCCTCGAAGTTTCCACACCCTGGGCATATAAAACTTACCGTACTCAATTTGGGCATACATATTCCCAGGATATAGATAGTCTAGCAGTTCACTCCGGAAACATGGTAAAAGCTATCTCCAAGAAAGATGTGAAAGATATTTGCCAGGAATTACACAACGACTTAGAAAAAGTTGTACTTCCAGAATATCCCCTAGTTAGGGAACTTAGAGAAACATTTCACAATGCAGGGGTATTAGGAACTATGATGTCAGGTTCTGGTCCCAGTGTTTTTGGAATTTGTGAAAGTCAACAGCAAGCGAAGGAAGTTGAGGAATATATAAGGGGGAAGATTCCTAATATGGATTTAGAGTTATTTGTGACGAAGATGGTTTCCCATGGAATTCAAGTTACTTCACATGCTTGATAGCTATATAACTATGAAGCATGTAGACTCTTGGAAACTTCCGAAAAATGCTTTCATCCATCCACTTAAAACTTAGAGTTTCCTTTAAGGGATATATTAGGTTCAGTAGCAGGAGAAGATTCCTAATTTGGATTTAAAGTTATTCGTCACGAAAATGGTATCCGACGGAATTCAAGTTACTTCACATGCTTGATGGCTATATAACTATGAAGCATGTGGACTCTTGGAAACTTCCGAAAAATGCTCTCATCCACCCACTTAAAACTTAGAGTTTCCTTTAAGGGATATATTAGGTTCAGTAGCAGGAGAAGATTCCTAATTTGGATTTAGAGTTATTCGTCACGAAAATGGTTTCCCATGGAATTCAATTTACTTCACATGCTTGATGGCTATATAACTATGAAGCATGTATAGTAGTACAAGTTTCATTTTCCCCTATTACTCATTACTCATTACTCATTACTCATTCCCATGACATCACCCCAAGAACAACCAACCTCATCTCCCCTACGTTGCTTCACAGGTTCATTAATTTCCGGAGGCATGGGATATGCACTATATAACGTTATGGTATCTATAGCAACTAAATTTGCCAATCAACCGATTCACTCAGATAACGAGATAGTAGTCAGGATTACCGTTGCAGTGAGGACATTAATTGTTGGGGTATTTGGGATGGGAATGGGGATATTTGGATTAGTTGCGTTAGGATTATTTGCTTTGGGGATACAACTGGGCATTGAGAAGTTCACAAATAAAGAATCTTCAGAAAGTTAGAATTTATATGCTTCATCGTTATATAACTATCAAGCAAGAAAATCTCAGATGTCATTCAGCAACTATAAAAGCATCAGCACAGTCATCAAAAAATTCCAAATCAAGTATATTCAAACCAATTTCATGGAAGAAATTGAGTTTCCAGTCAAAGATAGCTTTAAAGAAGAACTAGATATCCTTTTTACAGATGGAGTTGTAGATAACTCCGAAGATGCAATCTGTGAAAACCTGATTTATCCGGTTCTTAAAGAAGTATGGAAAAACTACCGTAGTAAACTGACACTGTGGAGTCATCAAACCTTAAACTATGATGAGGATTTATCGGGAGTACCCGATTATATAGTTTCTCAGCGGAATCCACTCAGTCCCGTAGTCTTCGACAAACCCTACTTTATTGCAGTTGAAGCAAAACAAGATCGATTTGAAGAAGGATGGGGACAATGTTTAGCAGAGATGGTAGCAATACAGCGCATCAACGAAAATTTAGAAACAGATATTTTTGGTATTGTCTCCAACGGGAAAATTTGGCAGTTTGGAAAACTCACAATAGATGTGTTCACCAGAAATAAAAATCTGTATACGATTCAAGAGTTAGATAAGTTGTTTGCTGCTGTTAATTATATCTTTGAGAACTCAATTTCATAGTCTATATGCTTTATAGTTATATAACCATGAAGCATATAGACTATTTTTCAACCATCCAAACTAAACTAGCAAGAATTTGACCCACTGGAGACAAAGGATAATCAGTAAAATCGATAGTGACTATTTTTTCCTCCAACTTCATGAATCTCCATTGGGTACCACTACTGACACAACCATATATAACAGGAATCAAATTATTCTTCATCGCATTAAATCTTTGTGCAGCAACCATAGAAGCAACACATTGCCCAATTCCAGATTTTAAATCAGCCTTCTTAGCCTCTACAATTATGACAACAGGAGCTTCAATTTCCAACTGTTCTGGAGAACGACTAATTAAAAAATCGCAAAACCCATTTAATCCCACTTCTGCATCAACATCAAACTCTTCCCCAGAAAATAGACTGACTTGACGTTGGAGAATTTTGCGAACTTCAATCAAAACAGGGGAAATAATCATTTCTGAACGTGCTTTTTCACTACCTGTCGCAACTGCTAAGGGTAAACTCTCCTCTAAAAACGCAGTTAAAGTTCCACTAGGAGTAATCGCGTCGATATTTGGAAGGAAACAAACACCCTCCACCGTAGTCAAACCAAAAGCTTCCTTTACCTTGCCAATTGTGGTGAAATTTTTGTATGACATTAGTTAAATATGGTGTTTCTGAATAAATTTAAAATTTTACCAATAGCCTACCTGTGACGCACACTCTTAATTTTAGCCTTTAGAGTCACTCCTGATAACCAGTTCCACAGTTGGGACAAAATTTGTGTTTAAAAGATGCTAAAGGTTCACCGCAACTGCGACAAAAAGAACGTAACTTAGTCCCACATAACAAACAATATTTTGCCCGATGAATTAACCAAACTGCATCCGGTTCACTTCCTGGAGTCCAACATTTGGGACAAAACTGCTGTTTTTCGGGAATAGATACCACCTCACCCCGCACCACCGCATCCAAATATCCTACCGGAATTGAAAGCGCGATCGCACAAACGGATTTAGTCTTAGTATTCAAGCGTGATGTTTGTCCTCGTTCAATTTTACCAACACTTTGAATATGTATACCCATCGCCTTCGCTAATTGTTGCTGACTCATTTTTAATTCAGTGCGGAGTCGGTGGATGTATGTTCCCAGGGTTTCCCCAGGTAGGGGTAGTTTAGGGTCTTTCATAGTTAGTATAGGTTATAGTATAGTTTATTTGATATTTAGTATAGGTTAATAAAATACCTTGTCAATTACATTCGCTAGGTTAGTGTCGATTTTTTTAGATAAAAGAGAACTAAATAAAACTACATACAACTCCTATATATCTACCTTAATGCCACTTCTGCAACAGTATGGGAAACACTCACCACAAAGCATTAATCGGGACACAATTATTAAATATCTCCAAAACATCCCAAATATCTCCAACAGTACCCGTAATCGTCACCAAGCCGTGATTCAAGCCGTTTTTAACTTTGGAGTAGAGCAGGGATATCTAGATTACAACCCAATTTCCCGGTTGAAAAGATGCAAAGTTGTGAAAACACAAGAAAGTGAAATTACAGCAGAACAAATGACTCAGCTATGTCAATTTGTAGAGAAAGACTTGAGAATGTCAGCATTAATTAGATTGATTTACAGCACCAAGCTGAAAATAGGAGAAATCTTAGCGCTAAACCTAGTAGATGTAGATTTGGAGAATCAAAGAATTTTAGTTAGGAAACAGGATTGGAATCACTATGACGTAGAAACAGCAACCTATTTGCGGAACTACATCACATTTTCCCGTCACCCTCAAAGTCACGCACTGTTTACCGCAAAGCACCCATCCACAGCTAAAGTAACTCGGTTAACTTATCGTCGCGTTCATCGCTGCTGGGTAGATATAACATCCCAAAGTAGTTTGTTGGTAGGATTGCATTTAACTTCCCTATGGTGAACGGGAAGTATATTTAGATAGCTAGTGTTTCCAAATTAAAATATAGTATCAATTCATAATACATAGTCTATATTAAACTATGTACTAACTAACAAC
Source organism: Calothrix sp. PCC 6303 (assembly GCF_000317435.1). Taxonomy (NCBI): domain Bacteria; kingdom Bacillati; phylum Cyanobacteriota; class Cyanophyceae; order Nostocales; family Calotrichaceae; genus Calothrix; species Calothrix sp. PCC 6303. The sequence continues at coordinate 1,408,535 of NC_019751.1, read as the reverse complement.
TCAACAATGGCAACCGGAATATGGGTACTAGGAAATCAACTTTCACAACAACAAGCAGCAATCCAAAGTTGTAGTCACCAAGAAAATACCCCCGTCATCTTCATTGAATCCCTTCAACACATCCAAAAGCGACCTTACCACAAGCAAAAACTCGTGTTAATCTGGTCAGCAATGCGTCATTTTGCTGAGGAACTCCGTCAACAGGGGTATGCAGTTACCTATGAAGTCAGTCACGACTTTATTACACCTCTCAAAGCATGGGTAAAAGCAAACAACATCAGCGAAATTCGCATCATGGAACCCCCAGACAGGGGATTTTTGGACATCATTGCAGAATTACCCTGTAAAGTAACCGTGATTGCCAACAATCATTTCCTTTGGCAAAAAACAGAATTTCAAGAATGGGCAAAAGGGAGAAAAAGCCTGTTGATGGAATATTTTTACCGGGAAGGAAGACAGAAGTTTAATATCTTGATGGAGGGGAAAAAACCAATAGGAGGAGAATGGAACTACGACAAAGAAAATCGTCAACCACCCAAAGGTAAATTAAATCCACCTCCACCAAAACACTTTGAGGCAGATGACATTACTTTGGAAGTTATAGAAGTAGTAAATAACTTAGAAATACCAACCTACGGTTCCCTCACATCCTTTAATTGGGGAGTCAACCGAACCCAAGCACTAGAAGTATTAGAGTATTTTATTTGTACCAATTTAACTGAGTTTGGCACATATCAAGATGCAATGGTTACAGGAGAAGAAACCATGTGGCATTCTTTGATATCTCCATATTTAAATATTGGTTTATTACATCCATTGGAAGTTATTCAAGCTGCCGAAACAGCCTACCAACAGGAAAAAATCCCCCTAAATAGCGTCGAAGGATTTATTCGTCAAATATTAGGATGGAGAGAATATATGCATGGCTTATATCATTATGTAGAAGCATCATACTTCCAAGAAAACTATTTTGAACACACCCACCCATTACCAGAATTTTTCTGGACAGGTGAAACAAATATGAATTGCCTACATCAGACATTTAAGCAAATTCATAACACAGGATATGCACATCATATCCAAAGATTGATGATTTTAAGTAACTTTTCATTGATAGCGGGGTTTTCACCTCAAGAAGTAGAAAACTGGTTTCATGGGGCATTTATAGATGGATATGACTGGGTAATGCAAACCAACGTAATTGGGATGGGACTGTTTGCCGATGGCGGAATTTTAGCATCAAAACCCTACGCATCCTCAGCCAATTACATCAATAAAATGAGCGATTACTGTAAAAATTGTGCATACAACCATAAAGAAAAAATTGGCGAAAAAGCCTGTCCATTTAACTTCTTTTACTGGAACTTTCTCCACCGTCACCGCAATAAGTTAATGAAGCAAGGAAGAATGAGCTTTATTTTAAAAAACCTAGATAAAATGTCAGCAGAGGAATTGGAAAGTATTCAACAACAAGTAGATAATTGGTATCATTGAGCTATCGGAAATCAGCATTGGAGAAAAACTCAATTATGGAGAATAAAGGAAACTTACAGCATTTTGTGGAAAATATGGCTGTTTTAATTGGGTTGAATCTACGTGATGAATATAAGGATGGTGTTATTGCCAACTTTCAACGCATCCAAAATATTGCTCAAATTGTAAATGAGTTTGAATTACCAGAAGAAATTGAGATTTCACCAACTTTTCAGCCGTAGATATCAAGGTATTTTTGGATGAATTTAGATAGAACTGACGCTGTTGCGATCGCATCAGCAGTACAAACGGGTAAAATAGCGGCATCGCAAGTTATTCAAAGAACTTTACACCAGATTCAAATAGGAAACAAACAATTAAACTGCTTTACTGCTATCACTACCGAAAGCGCTTTCCTTGATGCCGAAAGAATAGATAGGGAAATTGCAGCAGGGAAAAAACCTGGAGTTCTTGCAGGTGTCCCCTTTGCTGTGAAAAACCTCTTTGATATCCAAGGTTTAACAACCCTCGCAGGTGCCAAAATTAATTCCGAGAATCCCCCAGCAACCCAAGATGCAACTGCTATCACCAAGTTAAAGGAAGCAGGTGCAGTGTTGGTGGGTGCGTTGAATATGGATGAATACGCTTATGGGTTTGTAACGGAAAACTCCCACTACGGAACAACTCACAACCCCCATGATATCACCCGCATTGCAGGAGGTTCATCGGGAGGTTCCGCTGCTGCTGTTGCTGCTGGGTTAGTACCAATTTCTTTGGGTTCAGATACCAATGGTTCAATCAGAGTTCCTGCTGCATTGTGTGGTATCTACGGTTTGAAACCCACATACGGGAGATTATCCCGTGGTGGTGTAAAGTTATTTTCAGCCAGTTTTGACCATATTGGAGGTTTTTCAACCTCAATTCGAGATATAGCAGTGATTTTTGATGTTTTACAAGGTGTAGATAGTCGAGATCCTATTTGTAGTCAACTTCCACCTGTGAAAACTCAACATGTGGCATCATTGAATAATATAGATGGAATTAAAATAGCGATCGCATCTGAGTATTTTTCCCAGAAATGTGAACCGGAAGCACTAGCAGCAGTGCAAAAAGTTGCAGATGCATTGGGGGTGAAGAAGTATGTTAGCATCCCCGAATCACACCGCGCTAGGGCAGCAGCTTTTATTATTACCGCTGTGGAAGGTGCAAATTTACACTTTCACAATTTAAAACACCGTCCCCAAGATTTTGATCCCGCCACTAGAGATAGATTCCTCGCAGGTACTTTAATTCCTAGTCAATGGTATATCCAAGCTCAAAGATTTAGAAGATGGTACCAAAACGAAGTGAGGGAAATCTTTCAACATGTAGATGTAATTATCGCACCAACTACACCCATCGCTGCACCGTTAATTGGTCAAGAAACGATGCTTTTAGATGGGGAAGAAATTTTAGTACGTCCATATTTAGGACAATTTACACAACCTTTATCATTTATTGGTTTACCAGTTTTATCAGTACCAATTAAAAGAACAAATGCTTTACCTTTAGGTGTGCAAATTATCGCAGCACCTCATCATGAAGCGAAGATTTTACAAGTTGCCGGATTATTGGAAAAAATGGGTGTAATTTCCGCAACTGTGGTTGGTAATTAGTTTTAAATATCATCGTTTTAAGTCGTAATGCACGATGTCAAAACAATTCGCAATTGCGAATTATTAGGTCATCCGACTGTTATACTTTGCACGTTCACAAACTGATACCAATTTGAAAAAACAATGCGACAGATAGATATTTGTAGAGACGTAGCACTGCTACGTCTCTACTGTTTGATGTGTTGCAATCATTATTTGAATTGGTATGAGTTTTTTATTAAACCAAAAGTCATACTCAAAGCCATAGCCTTGGTTTCCAAAGCTCAATCTATAGCCGTGTGAAGTATAGAAATGAATGTGTAATTTTTCATCTTTGCGTAGCTTTCTTGTCAGTTTCGGAGTACGTCCGTTCAGCCTTACTTACATAATTTTCGGAGAGATCTATGCCTAATTCCTATTTTCAATATGTACATTCTTATTCATCCTTTTCCGCCAGTAAATGTTACGCTTTGAATAAAATAACGATTAAAGAATGCATAAATAACCAAAGCGGGGATGGTAAATATCATCGAAGCTGCCATGATGTAATTCCAAAAGCTGATATATTGACCTTTGAAAGTATTTAAACCCAACGGCAAAGTAAACATTTCGGGGTCAAATAAAATTACAACAGGTAATAAAAAGTTATTCCAACTACCCATAAATACAAATACTGCTTGTGCAGCTAATGCTGGTTTTGCTAATGGTAAAACTATGCGTTGAAAAATACCAAATTGTGTCAATCCATCTAAAGCTGCTGCTTCCTCTAATTCTTTGGGAAAATTGATAAAAAATTGCCGCATCATAAATATAAATGTGGCATTTACCATGCTCGGAACAATCATTCCTTGATAGGAATTTAACCAGCCTAAAGTCTTTAAAATAAGGAATGTAGGAATTAGTGTAATTTGCGCGGGTATTGCTAAAATAGTCAGAATAAGTAAAAACCAAAAGTGTTTACCTGCAAAACTGAGTCTTGCTAGTGCGTAACCTGCCATTGTGTTAAATAAGAGGTTTAAGGCTGTGACAGCAACGGCAATAATTACGCTATTAAATAGCCAGCGTAAAAATAATGGTTCCTGGAAAAATATTTGTTTGTAATTATCGAGAGTAAAGTTTTTGGGGAAGAAATTAGAATCTCCGTTAGAAATTTCTGCAAGAGATTTAAATGATGCTGAAAGTGCCCAAAGAAAAGGAATAAGGGTAATAACTGCATATAGAGTTAGCAGTGTGTATAGGAGTATTTTCCAGATTGGGAATGTACGAGACATTTTTAGTTTGATTACTCATTAATTATTAAATAATTTGCTCTTTTACCCAAGATCTAAATTCTCGCATTGTTTTATTTTTTGATTCAGTTTTTAACTTGTAGAGATGTTGAGGAATTACTTGAGTAAGTGGAATATTTGGAAAATATGGGCTAAATTCTGTTTCAACATATAAACTATTTATCAAAATATTTATTTGTAATTTGTCCCGCTCAAATCTCCACAATTCTGGTACTCCTAATCTTTGATAAATTTCTCTATTAGTCCGAGAAGTAACATCGACTTCTAGTGCTAAATCTGGTGGTGGATCTATGGTCAAATCAATTCTAGTTTTAGCACGAATTAATGCCTCATTCTGAATATAAAAGCAATTATCTGGCTCAACTCCTTGCAACATTAACTGATTTTTAAAAGTAGTTGAACCCAAAGGTGAAAAATCTATATCAAATTCTTCAAATAGTATTTTGATTAAATCGCCAATATTTTCTTTACTGCGTTCGTGTTCGGGTAGTGGTGTCATAATTTCCAGCATCCCTCTATTGTAAGCGACTCTTGCAGCACGCTTTTCTCCCAATTCTTCCAGAATTATTTCAAATTCATCCCAGCTAACATTTCTTAATAAAACTCTTTGTCCTGGTGGCACTTCTAAACGACTTAATTCTAGTAGCATATTTAACTTATTTATTATTGGTTAGTGGTTAATAGTGATTGATTCAGACTTACATTAAACTAGCAAATCATGAAAATATAAGTTATATTTTTTCACCAAATAAGCGGCGTTGAATCAGGGTTACGACGATAATAACGCTTGCAAGTAGAAATGCGATCGCAGATCCATATCCCATCTGTAAGTTGCGAAAGACTGCTTGATATATGAGTAATACTACTGTGAGGGTGGCATTATTGGGACCACCATTGCCGTTGGAAAAAATGTAAGATTGGTCAAATAACTGGAATGTACCAATAATCCCCATTGCTAACACAAAAAATGTCACTGGACGTAACATGGGAATCGTAATGTGTATAATTTGCTGCCAAGGATTTGCTCCATCTAGTTCAGCCGCTTCGTAAAGCGATCGCGGAATATCTTGCAAGGCTGCTAAATAAATTACCATGAAAAATGGCGCGGTTGACCAGATATTCATGATCATAATCCCTTTGAGTGCTACGCTAGGGTCGCCTAACCAGTTGTAGGTAGGTAATCTTAAAAAGGCAAGAAAATTATTTAATAAACCATTACTGTTATATATCCACATGAAAATCAGCGTTAATACTGCTGATGAGGTGACAGTTGGCAAAAAATAGAGAATTCTCCACCAATTTTTCCCGCGAATCCCAGAGTTCAAGGTGACAGCTAAAATCAAAGCCAAAATCGTTTGCGATGGGACTACAATCGTCACATATTCGATTGTATTTCGTAACGCAATCCAAACGCGATCGTCTTCCACTAAGTTGTTAAAATTGCGAAACCCAATAAATTCGTATTTAATTCCACCAAGTAGCTGGACTTTATGCAGTGACAAAAATACCGCATAAATAATAGGTAATACAATAAATGTCCCCAACACCAAAATAGTTGGAGTCATAAACCCATATCCAGCTATATTTTCAGTCAGATATAACTTGGTGTTTCTTCTTCGTCTTCTTGCTTCAATCACTTGTCAATCTCCGCACCTTTCATACACTTAAATTTAGTTGTAGCGAAATAAGATGCATGATAATCTATAATACTCCTTTAGATAGATGTATAAAAGCAAAAATATCATCCCTCTCGAAAGTTAATATCCCTTATTATTATTGAAATTTTTCAACCCTCTAATTTAATACCAATTTGAAAAAACAATGCGATAGATAGATATTTGTAGAGACGTAGCACTGCTACGTCTCTACTGTTTGATGTGTTGCAATCATTATTTGAATTGGTATAAGATTAAAAACTTAATTAAAAAATACATAAACCTCGTCTATCTTGACAATACCTTCGCCAAAACGGAATATCACAAAAACCATGCAAAATCATCGGATTCCTGAAAAATAAGGGTTTTATTTTCAGCCGACAGCAAAAGCTTAAAACCCTTATGGGCTAAAGAACGTAAATAAAACCCTGTACGGGAAAACCAGCACCATGTTTATACGGCTTTTAGTTTTGCCAAAAAAAACAGAAAGCCTTAATTTACCCTGGAGACTTAAAGCTTTATTTATCGTAAAATAGCGAAGGTATTGTTAGTCAATCAGCGTCCAATTTTCTAATTGGATATTAGGAATACGCTCATAATGCCGAGTATTATTTGTTACTAAGACTAGTCTTTCTGTAATCGCTACACTGGCAATTAGTAAATCGAAATCTGCAACTGGTTGTCCAAGTTTACGAAGTTCGGCTTTTAATTCTCCAAATAATTTCAATGAATCATTATTTAAAGGGATAACAGTCATGTTTTGTATAAATCTTTCAGCACGGATCAAATTTTCTTCAACTCTACTAGAATTGTAAGCACCGTAATATAATTCGGCAACAGAAATAGAACAAATTGAGACGTTATTCAAGCCGATAGATAACAGTTTATTTCTAACAACCTCACGACCATTAAGCCAGTAGATGCAAGTGTCAGTATCGAGTAAATTATCCATTATGGTTATTCACTGACTGTACGGCTTGCGTAAATATCATCAACTATTTCTTCTGTACTCCGGGTATCCTCCCAACTCCCAAATGTATTTAATAATTCTTGCGTTCGTGTTAGCAAAGCGTAGCTTTCTTGCGTCACGGGAAGATCTGCTTGTTGTTGCTGTGTTTCTTGTTTAATAACTTTCTTGACAATTTGGGTAATTAATATTTCTAAGTCTGCTGCTGTCAAATTACTTAGAGGTTGCTCTGAAATCGATGGAGAATTTTCCATAAATACTAATTGCCTAAATATTTGCTCTTATTCTACCAGCGCAATCGCATGAAGATATGTCTAGTTCTCCTCGACATTAACGAATTTTCAACTCTTATAAATAGCTAAATCCAAAAATTAATTTCTAATCAAGTGTCTTAATCAATTGATTTGCTTGATTTTGCGCCTTTTCCATTGCTTGCATCAACGTCTGTTCTCCCAACATGGCACTAATAAATTGGTTGTCAAAATTATTCGTAATTGCTGCGGGAAACTTCCCCACTTGCCAAGGTGTACCATAATTTACACCTGCTACTAAAGATGATCTCAAGGGGTCTTGTTCATAACCTAAATTTGCAGCTACAGATTGACGAGTTGGTAAAGCAAAGCCAGTTCCCGTCCACTTCTGCATTCCTTGTTTCCCGGTGAGGTAGGAAATTAATTCCCATGCTTCGGGTTTATGCTGGCTTTGTTTGTTCATCACATAGGCGACAGTGAATATCATTGTGCCTAATTTTTTATTTACCTTCGGTATTTCTGCGGTGGCAAAACCTAAGTTGGGAAATGTTTCCTTGAGAAAAGGGATTGCCCAATTACCTTCAATGACCATTGCAGCTTTACCTTGACCAAACATTTCAGTTCCTGAGTTGGTGCCTACATCAGATTTCTGTACCGATGAATGTTCTTTCTGATACTGATCTACAACAACCTGTAACCCTTGTAATGCTTGTTGATTTGCAAAATTAGCGCGACTATTACTGTCAATTAATTCTCCACCAAAGGCTTTGATTTTATAAGCTTGTCTTGCTAATTCAGGTGTTTCGCCAAAACCATATTGGTCAATTCTACCGTCATTATTTGTGTCTTTTGTGAGTTTTTTGGCATCAGCACGCAATTCTTCCCAAGTTGTGGGAGGATTTTCTAGACCTGCATTTGCAAAGGCTTGTTTGTTGTAAAAAAGTGCCAAAGTCGAATAATCTTTGGGTAAGCCGTAGATGCTATTTTTGTATTTGAAAGTGTTAAGCAGGGCTTCTTGAAAATCAGGTAAGTCAAATTCGGGCTTGATGTAAGTATCGAGGGGTTCGATAACGTCTTGACTCATCAAAAAAGGTGCTTCCAATGCATCCAAATAAAATACATCGGGAGCAGCTTCACCAACAAGACGTGTTTTGATCACGTCCATATATTGGTCGGCAATGACCTCATATTTTACTTTTATACTTGGGTGCTGGACTTCAAAATCGCGCAATACGCTTTTAAGCAATCGTTGTTCGGCAGGAGAAGCACTCCAACCACTAAGCTTGATAGTTGTAATATTGACTGTTGGTGATTTAGTTGATAGTGGCAGATAATTACAGCCTATGATGCTGAGTGCGATCGCAACTACCAATCCAATGAAGTTTAATAGGCTTTTTCTCATCGCATATAGGATGAAGGGCAATCATAAAGAATATTTAAATTTTAGATAATCAACTGTACAGCTTTTACACCATGAATAAATATTCACAATTGGGAATGGGGTTTTGGGAATAAACCCATTACCCACACTCACTATTTAAGAGGGTAGGACTTACGCATTGACGGGATGGTAAAATAATGCATTGGAAAACGGTGTCGTCTACTTTCAAGGTATCGGACAATTAGAGAAATCAGCAAACCCTCGACAGCACAATGTAATTTGGAACATTACACCCTGTTCTTGCTATCGGAGCCAAAGCATGGAGGGTGCAGTCGATTGGCAGAAATCTTGGGAGATGTTTCACATGATAGTGTGAATAGGTTTTTGCTGAGAGAAAGATACGAGCCAAAAGATTTATTTGACATAGTAAAAGAGATAATCAATATAGAAGGAGGGATTTTAAGTGTTGATGATACAGTAATAGAAAAGCTGTACAGCAACCCAAAATACGCAGAATTAATTGGATATTTTTGGTCTGGTAAATATCATAAAACGATTAAAGGTTTAAATTTAATAACACTTTATTACAGCGATATTCGAGGCAATTGTGTTCCCATAAATTACAGGATATACGATAAGAAGGAGGGAAAAACCAAAAATGATTATTTCCAAGAGATGCTAATAGAAGTGACTGATTGGGGATTAAAGCCGCGAATAGTCACAGGGGATAGTTGGTACTCAGGAGTAGAAAATCTGAAATTTTTGAGAAACCAGAAATTAGGTTTTTTATTCGGAGTTGAAAAAAATAGAACAGTATCAAATGAGCCTGGAAAGTACTGTCAGGTAAGTACTTTAGAGATTTACGATGAAGGTTTGATAACTCATTTAAGAGAATTTGGATTTGTAAAGTTGTTTAGGAAAGTGTTTAAGAAAGAAGACTCTAGACACTACATATTTTATCAGCCTGATGACGAGAATCAGAAAGAAGTCTTACAACAAATAACTAGAACTGAATTTATCACTATTCATGACACACATTGGGGTATTGAAAGTTTCCATAGAGCAGTAAAACAGCTATGTGGCATTTGTAGGTTTATGGTTAGAGATAGCCACGCAATCAAAACACATATATTCTGCTCACTTCAAGCATTTGTTCGTTTAGAGAAAATGCGTTCTGAAAACATCATTGACAATTGGTATGAAGTACAAAGGAATCTATTCACAAAAGTTATTCGTGAATATGTTTTGGATAACTTGAATGCTAGTTGTGCCGCTTGAATACATAAACTAGCTTTCCTGTCAATGCGTAAGTCCTAGAGGGAACGAATAGGCAACAATTTCCGTATCTCTTCAAAAATCCTCACGAAGTCAGAGGAATCTCCTCTGACTGTTGCCTGTTGCCCGTTCCCTGTCCCCTCGAACGATGGGAAGATCGGTGAATGAGAATTTTACAGTCTCTTGGGTAGAGTCACAGTCACCTTAGTTCCTTGGTTCACTTCACTTTCAACCCCAATTTCACCACCATGAATCTCCACACAAGCTTTTACAATTGGTAAACCTAAACCTGTACCCGGTATGGTATCTACATTACTTCCCCGACTAAATGATTGAAATATGTTTCCTTGTTCGCTATCAGGAATACCAATACCGTAATCTGTAATTGTAAAAGTAACTCGTGACTCACTTCCCATCAAGTGAAACTCAACTTCACCACCATGGGGAGAATATTTAATGGCATTGGAAATTAGATTCACAAACAACTGTCTTAGTAAACATCTATCTCCCCAAAAACCTTTATTGTTTCCAGTTACCTTAAAACTTAAAATATGTCGTTCATCTAATGTTAAACGTTGTTCCTCTATCAGGTCAGAAAAAAAGTTCAGTAAATCTAAAGGTAAAGGCTTGAATTTAGTTTTACTCAGTTCAATCTCATTTACAAGCAACATATCATCTACTAATTTTGACATGTGCCTAGCTTTAACTTCAATAATATCTAAAAATTTAGTTCTTCGTTCTTCGCTAAGATGAACATAGTGTTTTTTTAGAGTCGATGCTGCTGTTAAAACCGAAGTTAAAGGGGTGCGATACTCATGGGAAACCGTCGTGATAATTTGGGATTTGAAGATATTTAATTTTTGTTCCTTTTCCAAAGCACATTGAGTCTTTTTCAAAAGTTCAGCTTGCTGAATAGCAATTGCTAACTGTACAGATAATTCATGCAACATCTCCACTTCATCACTTTGCCATTGCCTCACTTGTAAAGATTGGTGTGCAATTAATAACCCCCATAAAGTTGGAGTCGGCTTACCATTTTCTGGTAGGATAATTGGCGCAACCAAATTATGGGGAACATTCAAGATATTCGCAGCTTCGGTAGAATCTAAACTTTCCCCAGCTTCGTAGATATGGGAAATAGCCTTTTGACATTCCTCACTCATGCAGACATTGTGAATCCCCGATTCCATCTCATTGGGAAAACATGATCCAAAATTGATATTGTTATTTTGCGAAAACTGATAAATCATCACCCGCAAATTCGTCGCACCTTGGCGCAACACATAGGAATCTAGGAGTTGATGCACCTCTGTAACTGCTGTGTGGAGAATCTGATCCAAATTCAGGGATTGACGAATTCTTAAAGCCGTGGTAGCAATAAGACGCTGCCGATCTCGCGTTTTTGCTAACTCCGTTTGTAAATGCGATCGCTGAATCACATTACGTACTGCTAACTGTAATGCATCCGCTTGGAGATGCTGCTTCACAAGGTAATCTTGAACACCCATCCTCATCGCTTGTGCAGCAACAACTTCATCTCCAAATCCTGTTAGCATGATAACTGGCATGGAAGTATCAATTATTTGCAACTTTAATTGATCTAAAAACTCTAACCCACTCATATCGGGTAGGCAAAAATCCAGCAAAATCACATCACATCGCTGCTGCTTGTAAATACTCAGTGCATCTTCAGCTGATTCAGCCTCTAAAACGTGATATGACTGCTGAGGGTCTTTAGATAGTAAACGTCGATAAACTTTCCTATCCGCTGCACAATCATCAACGATTAACAGCTTCCATAGATCCAGCATAGGGTATTGGGTGAGCTTCAATATTTAATTCTAAAGAAAATATAAATAAAATATTAATTTACACAAAGTTTCTTAACGTAGGATGCCTTTTAGGACATAAAAAGCCATATATTTGCCCTAAAATCGGCTATTCAGCCTCTCTGGTTTCATCTGGTTCAGAGAATACCAAGGATTTAACCTGTATAATTACCCAGCATCGGTGACACACAACCTAGCAGACCAATTTGATAATGCTAGAATATAAAGAAAATATTAAATTGTCTGGAATCATGAATCAATATCAAGTGCCAGCGATTAACGTCTCCAGATTGCGTCAGCTGTGGAATGTGGTTGAACAAACCCAGGCAAATCTGCTTCTCAATCTCAATGATGGGGATTTAGTCAAGCAAATTTTGCAGCAAATCAGCTATCGGGAAACCCTAAGTAATGAAGAAACTGATAAACTTAGTATGTATATCCACTCCCGTACCTCACTAATTCGGGATTTAGTTCAGGAAAGAGAAGCCTAAAGCTTTTGACTTACTCCGTGACGCGATAGAGTATTTCGTTAGTGGATATTTTGTTTTGGCGATTTGGACTTGGAGTTAATTCAGGAGGAGAAGTTGCCACTATCCCCCATTGTTTCACAATATTAGTTAAAAAGACATCTTGCTGCTTGCGGTAACTGTTCAAGTCTCCGGTGGAATTCATAATTGTAAACCAGACATTTCCTTGTTTTTGGGTAGGAATCACCCCCACCAACCCACTAACAGTATCCAAGCTACCGGATTTAACAACTGCAAACTTCGGAATTTTCCTCGCTTCCAAAACACCTTTATCTTGCCCCATCACCATAAAAACATCTGCAACTGTCATATTGTAGGGTTTTAGGTAGTCTTCAACTGCCCGCAATAAACCAGTTGCAGCACGGGGAGAAATCTGATTTTCGTAGGTTAATCCAGAACCATTAACTAAATATATTTCATTTTCTGGAACACCCACGATTGCAGCAGCTGTTTTGGAAATTACAGCAGCACCCCCCACAGCATCAGCAAACATTTCTGCCATATCGTTATTGCTGTACTGATTCATTTTTTTGAGTAATTCAGCCAAGGGGTAAGAACTATGGCGAATTAGAGGAGTTATATTACTAGGAACACTATTTACTGCTTTCACCTTACCAGCGATCGCTATTTTCGGTCGAGGCGTACCAGGTGGTAAAGTTTGGTATTGACGCTGAATAACAGGTGTCCACTTAGTACTATCCAAAGCTATCTTGAAAAAATTTCCCGCAGCTACAGCATCCCGGTTAAAGTTCATGTAGAACTTACCTGTAATAACTAAGTCACCTGTAACCTGCTTAATCCCCATTTTATTGATTTCGTTGCCCAGTGCGATCGCTTCCTCCCAAACAAACAAAGGATCACCACCACCCTCAATTACCAAATCACCCTTCAATACTCCGTTCTCCATTCTACCTGTTCCCCCCACCTGTGTGATAAAGCGGTGGTCAGGAGTTAATGTTTTCAACGCAACTAAAGTTGTGGCAACCTTACTAATAGAAGCCGCTTTTACTGGTGTTGTCCCCTGGTAATTTGCCAACAAACCACTACCCGATTGCATCCAAACACCGTGTAATTGCTGAGAAGCACTAACAACAGCTAAGGATTTCACATATTTATTAACTTGGGAATTCGTTGCAGGATCTGGATTTACAGCCGCTACAATCAAAGGTTGTTTTACAGGTGCCGCCGCATTAACTGTTGTACTATTGTGATTTACCGCACCACTAGTTTTAGCCTTGGGAGATGAGCAACCCCCAAGTATAACTAGTGATACCAATGATAAAACGGGTAGGAAACGGAAAGATTTTGGCATAGTGACATACTCCCATACCGATACAGAATACCAAAAATTCCGCAATTTTCCCTTTGCAAATACTGTGGGGCAACACTATCAACTGAGAAAACACCCAAGTTATACAACAGATTTTAGAACCATGTAGAGATGAGTCGCGTCTCTACATGGTTCTGCTGAATTTTGACAAAAACAACAGCTATAAACCAAAATTGCTATTTAAATATAGTTCCAATTCCCTCAACAAAGGATTAATAGTTCTAGTTTGAATAACGTGGGGTGGATTCCAATCTACCCAAGTGTATCCACTATGCTCAGTTAACTTGATATTAACCTCATGTTTGAGCCAACCGAGAAAAATAATCACATTTTTTTCCACAACCTTCCTACCAAAACGCTGATAGCAAGCCTTATAAGTATCAACAAAGCGGAAATTCGTATCAATATCCAAATCGCTAGCTAAAATCCCTGTTTCTTCCCTTAATTCCCGTAAAGCACAACCCAACTCATCCTCATTATGCTCCATATGTCCCTTCGGCAAGTCATAGCGCTTGGGTTTATGCATCAATAAAAAGCTCAAATTAGACGGTGATTCTACATTTGAGAGATTATGCTTTCGTGTAGCCTCTCCTGTGGAGAATCGCATCACAATCACACCGCATGACTTGACTTTTTGCATACCACAACGAAGTCTTGTAAAGTTTCCTACCTAAAAAAGCCCCTCCGTGCATAACTTTACAGCAGCTTTTACACCGGAGATCCTACGTGTTGGCGTAGCTGGCTTAGATTTTAACCTACATTATAAACAATTTTTGAGCGGTTAAAAACTATCTATAGATTTAATGCTATGAATAATATTTAATATTCATTTTATATTTATGATGAAAAGGGTGATCACTGAGACCAGAAAGGCTGTAAGCTGTACTTATCGATTTAATTCTAGTATCTGGCAATACTAAAACTCTAATTAATTGAATCGTACTTCCCACAATCATAGTTGACTAAGGAATCCATCAAAATATAGAGGCAAGGAGTAAACATATATTTCTTGCTAGGCTTTTTCCTATCTAGGAATAGTATCTCAATCTTTGAGGAAAACTTAATAAGCAATCCAGCCAAGTTATTTAAACTGGTAACTAAACCACTTTTAAATAACTTTTTTAACTTTGCCATGTACAAATTATAAATCTCTGAAAAATTAGTTCAAAGCAATTTATCTCTATAAACTTTAGTAACTGAAGACATATATTTAACTAATATAGCACGCTGAAATAGTTGTGTACATTTGGTTGTTCTAGGGATTTAATAGAGATTAACGTACTATTTTGGCGACAAAATCAAATACTGGTATCGGACTTAATGCTAGAAAATTTTGAATCAAACAAAAATAATTTACTAGATTCTGAAAATAAACCATTTGTTGCCAAGTCATCAAGCATCTAACCTTATAAATTGTTGTGAACAATGGGAATAACTAACAAAATCAAATTACGCAATTTGCGCGATGATATCTTCAGCAGTGTAGCTGCTGCAATTATCTCTCTACCTATAATTTCATCCTCTTAAGCCAAGATTTAAAGCTTAGTTTAAAGGAAGCATCTGATGATTTATCAAGCCGTTTATTTAAAAGGACATAGACAGATGCTAATCTACTACTCACTGGTTATCTAATTAACTTATCTGACCATTAAGGAAAATTTACTACATGGATTTCTTGTCCCTTTTCTTGACAGACTTCGTTGCCCAGTTGCAATCCCCAACACTCGCCTTTTTGATTGGTGGGATGATCATTGCTGCCCTTGGTAGCGAATTAATCATTCCAGAGTCGATTTGTACGATCATCGTCTTCATGCTGCTCACTAAAATCGGTCTGACAGGTGGAATTGCGATCCGCAATTCCAACCTGACACAGATGGTGTTACCCATGCTCTTTGCCATCATGGTAGGGATTATTGTTGTCTTCATCGCCCGCTATACCTTAGCCAAACTACCAAAGGTGAAAGTCGTGGATGCCATCGCCACTGGGGGTTTGTTTGGTGCGGTGAGTGGTTCTACCATGGCAGCAGGCTTGACGGTACTGGAAGAACAAAAAATTCCATACGAGGCATGGGCTGGTGCACTCTATCCCTTCATGGATATCCCAGCGCTCGTAACTGCGATTGTGGTGGCTAACATTTACCTCAACAAGAGGAAGGTTAAACAAGCAGCCTACTCTACTGAACAGCCCGTTGCGGCTGGCGATTATCCCGATCAACAAGATTATCCCAGCAACCGTCAGGAGTATCTCAACCAGCAGAAGGGGGATGGGGATAACAAGGTCAAGATATGGCCAATTATCAAGGAAAGCCTCCAGGGTTCTGCCCTATCGGCAATGTTATTAGGTCTGGCTCTTGGACTATTCACCCAACCGGAAAGTGTCTATAAAAGCTTCTACGATCCTGCCTTTCGCGGCTTGCTTTCCATCTTGATGCTGGTCATGGGTATAGAAGCTTGGTCAAGAATTGGCGAATTGCGTAAGGTAGCCCAGTGGTACGTCGTGTATAGTGTGGTGGCACCATTTTTACATGGGTTAATTGCCTTCGGTCTCGGCATGATTGCCCACCAAGTTGCGGGATTCAGCATGGGTGGCGTTGTCATCCTAGCTGTCATTGCCTCCTCCAGTTCAGACATCTCAGGTCCACCCACATTACGAGCAGGTATCCCCTCAGCGAATCCCTCCGCCTATATAGGTGCATCCACAGCTGTCGGTACGCCAGTTGCCATCGGTATCTGTATACCCTTCTTCATCGGACTTGCCCAGGCGATCACCCAGCAAGCCGGTAAGTAATTCCAAACCGGTCAAGGTCTTTGAGCGATCCCTTGACCCAGCAATTCAAGTAGATCAATGTACATAATTTAAGGAGGTAAGCAACATGTCCAAGCGTGCCAATAAACTCGTCATCGTCACAGAAAAGGTTCTACTGAAAAAGGTCGCCAAGATCATTGATGAATGTGGGGCAACTGGTTATACAGTGGTTGATACTGGCGGTAAAGGCAGTCGCAACGTGCGCTCTACAGGTAAACCCAGCAGTGCCGACACCGATTCAAATGTCAAGTTCGAGGTACTCACCGAAAGTCGGGAGATGGCAGAGAAGATTGCAGATCAGGTTGCAATCAAGTTTTTCACCGATTTTGCAGGCATTATCTATCTCTGTGAAGCAGAGGTACTGTACGGTAGACATTTCTGTGGACCAGAGGGCTGCTAAATCGAGACGACGCAGAACTAGTTGGGATGGGTGTATTCATTTGCCAACATCTTGACAATGACAAAATGTTTCCCCATCTTCAGAATACAGTTCCCAAGGTGATTTATTCAGCTATTTTACACAGCCGGGAAGCATTTAATCTCAAACAATAATGAATGTAAAGACGCGTAGAGCGAAGCGCTTCCCGCACCGTAACATCGCGTCTTTGACATATCGGGTTTCTACAGTTCCCAACAATTCATGCAACGGCGATAAATATGAATTTTATAGACTCAGTAAATATCATTACCCCTTTATCAAAGCTGATTTCCCACCCTTTGCTAGGAACAGCTACCCCATCAGAATATAGCCCCATCATCCTCACCGGAGTATTACTGAGCCTGATTGTTGTTTACATTGCCAGTAAACTGGGTGGTGAAATTTCCCGAAAAATCGACTTACCACCAGTTTTAGGTGAATTAGTAGCTGGTGTCATCGTTGGTGCTTCCGCTTTACATCTTTTGGTGTTTCCCGAAGGTGGTGCAGAAGCATCCAACTCCGTAATTGTAGGACTTTTACAGTTCATCAACAATCTGACTCCCGATGCCGCAACCTCAATTTTTGAAGCTCAAAGCGAAGTTGTTTCAGTTTTAGCGGAAATAGGGGTGATTATTCTCCTATTTGAAATCGGTTTAGAATCGGATTTAAAAGAATTAAAAAAAGTTGGATATCAAGCAACAGTTGTAGCTTGCGTAGGTGTGGCAGTTCCCTTTATTGCAGGTACAGTTGGGTTAATTTACTTTTTCCATTTTCCCGCAATTCCCGCGATTTTTGCAGGTGCCGCACTCACAGCTACTAGTATTGGTATTACCTCCAAAGTGCTTTCCGAAATTGGTCAATTAAAATCCCGTGAAGGTCAAATTATCGTTGGTGCTGCGGTAATTGATGACATTCTGGGAATCATTGTGTTAGCAGTGGTTGCAAGCTTGGCAAAAACAGGTGAAGTAGATATAGCTAACGTTATCTATTTAATTGTCAGTGCAACAGCATTTTTGATTGGTTCAATATTACTGGGAAAATTCTTCAATCAATCCTTTGTGGGGATTGCTGATAAGTTGCAAACGCGAGGAAACATCATTATTCCTGCGCTTATATTTGCCTTCTTCATGGCTTTTATTGGTAACGCAATTCATTTAGAAGCCATTTTGGGTGCGTTTGCTGCGGGTTTGGTACTGGATGAAACCGACAAACGTAAGGAACTAGACGAGCAAGTTAAACCAATTGCTGATATTTTAGTACCGATATTCTTTGTTACAGTTGGGGCAAAAGTTGACCTGAGTGTACTCAATCCAGCAATTCCCACCAACCGGGAAGGATTATTTATCGCCATATTTTTGATTGCGATCGCAATCGTTGGTAAATTTGTCACAGGTTGGGCAGTTTTTGGGCAACCGGGAATTAATCGAGTTGCCATTGGTGTGGGAATGATTCCCCGTGGTGAAGTTGGTTTGGTGTTTGCGGGGATTGGTTCTGCAAGTGGTGTGTTAGATAAACCGTTACAAGCAGCAATTATTATGATGGTGATTTTGACAACCTTTATCGCTCCACCGTTGTTGAGATTAGCATTTAAAGAACCTGTGGAACCACAGAAACCATTGGAGAAACAAGCCGATGCGGTGATTGGTAGTTAAGTTTTAATTTTTTTGACCGTATGTGAAGGTGGGTGCGTCAACTTTATGGTTATCGCATCCACCTTCTTTGTCGTCATCAATACCAAAACCTTATCTAGACATTCCACCGGAACGTCTCTACGTGTGGTCTATTTACCTGAAAATTGCTTGTAAAACCATACGCGATACCTACGGTGGTAAACTACGCTCTCACGATCAAAGCCTTAGTTTTAAGAGCTTTTCTTGTTGGACGATGCCGAACCTATTTTTTTTAGTATAAAATTTTACATTTGGTGAAATTGTTAAGATTGTGGAGTTTTTATATATTACTTATACTTAAGGCACACATTTTATTGATGAGTATGAGTGCGGTGAAATGAGCAATACAGTTTTCCCTCAATTCCAGCATGATTTGATTCCCCAAAGTCGTTCTCCTGAAAAAGACTTGGGACTTGCCAGTGAAATGGAAGCCTTTCGGTTCTCTATGTTTCAACTGTTTCAGCGGAAGACGGATGAAATTATCTCTGATTATCCCAATGAAGAAAATCAGGACAGACTGTACCTCAAAGTTCGCCCAGTCCTAGATGGATGTTCCGAGGTAAAAGAGGTTCACCATCGTCGCAGTATGCTTCAAGATCTTCTATGGTTGAGAGTTTTGGCAAGCATCGACGATGATCGAAAGCGTCTCGAAGATGTCTATCGATGCCATCGGTCGGGAAAAGGAGGACTGGAACTAAATCCAGATCTGGACATTCCCTCACACCAACTTAAGACCAAAATCCACAGAATGCCGGGGGGGTATCTTCAAAATCTTGAAGAGGATAATTTTGAGGCAGGGGTACTGTACGACCATGGGGTTTTTCTGTATGGACGGGGGTGGTTAGGATCCCTCAATGATGAACTCGGTCAGACCTTGATTCATCATGTCTTGGCACAGCACTACCCAGATTTTCAACCCCAGAGGATTTTGGATTTAGGGTGTTCAGTTGGTCACAGCACCTTACCCTATCAATCAGCTTATCCGCAAGCCCAAGTTTGGGGGATTGATCTAGGAGCGTCGTTGTTGAGATATGCGATCGCGCGCGCCAGAATTTTGAACAAAACAGTGTATTTCTCTCAACAGAATGCCGAAAGCACCGAATTTGCTGATCAGTCTTTTGATTTGGTAGTGAGCCATATTCTTCTGCACGAAATCCCTGGTGTGGCAAGGAAGCGAGTATTTGCTGAAAGCTATCGCCTACTGAAGCCTGGGGGAGTAATGGTGCATTTGGAGAGCAAATTATTTCTTAAACCTTCCACGCTAGTTGCTCGATATTTCCGCGACACAGAGGTCTGGGCGAATTCAGAACCCTATCTGGCTTCATCAAAATTCGAGGATTTTCCCACCTATGCTTTAGCTGCGGGGTTTGCGCCAGATGAGTTTCACATGTATTCTGTGCCGGGGTACTATGCCGCCAAACAGGGAAATGCCAATGCGGGGTGGGTGGCTTTTTGTGGGGTAAAGAGCTAATAAAGACGCTTTGGGGGTTTAAGCGATCGCTCTCAAGATCAAAGCTTTAGTTTTACAAGCTTTTCTTGTTGGACGATGCCGAACTATAGTGTTACTAGTATAAAATTTTGCATACTATCACATGCGCGGCTTCTGTGAATGAGGCATTGAGGTTACTGACGAAAATTAGAAAATCAGCAAGCCCTAAATAGTCAGGTAGACTAATAAGTGTCTCAACTTCTCAGACGAATGACATGTCTCTCAACGAACTTCTACCTGTTGTCAACCAACTGCCGCATCAAGATAAACTTCGACTCATTCACTTTCTCCTTCTTGCTGTTGCGAAAGAGGAAGGATGTAGCCTAGAGGTAACTGGAGAGAGTGATTCAGAGAATGTGTTACTCCAGCAACTTGCATCCACTGGAGCAGAAATATGGTCGCCTCAAGCAGATAGTGCGGCTGTTCAAGCATTGTCAGATCTTCTGGTTGCAGCAAAGGAAGCATCCGATGCTTGATGGGCAGCGTTATTCATTCACTGAACGAACTGATAGTCTCGGGCGCTCGGTCATCATGCCATATTTACCTTTGATTCTCACATTGGGGAATCGTTCTCTAGAAGTTATGGCACTGTTGGATACAGGTGCGAGTGTTAATGTTCTCCCCTACGAGATTGGTATACAGCTAGGGGCTGTCTGGGAGAATCAAACTGTCTCCATTCCATTGAGCGGAAATTTGGCTCGGAGCGATTCACGAGGTTTGGTTGTGTCTGGAACGATTGCCCAGTTCCCTCCTATTTTACTTGCTTTTGCTTGGACTGAAATGAGAGATACACCTGTAATTCTTGGGCACATGAATTTCTTTGCGGAATTTAACGTGTGTTTTTATAGACATGAATTAGCTTTTGAGGTTTGCCCAAAGGAAAGATGAATTTAAAACTATATGCGATCGCGCTTCACCTCAGGCAAGCTTCGCTCTCAAGATCAAAGCTTTAGTTTTAGAAGCTTTTCTTGTGGGACGATGCCGAACCATAGGATTTTCGGTATAAAATTTTACATATTCTCATATGCACTTAAGTAGAAAAACACATCGCACTCATCGTTACTTACAGTGAGTTCTAGCTTGTAAAATAGAATTGATAATCCATTCCATTATTATTGATAAATTTATGTCTTCTGCTGCTATCACTACGCTTGTTAAGATGGTTGAGTCCCTGCCCGATGATTTGCAAGAAAAATTTGTAGAGCATATTCGTGACTATATTAGCGATTTAGAGGATGAAAAGCTTTGGGATACTTCATTTAGAAGGACACAGGATAATTTAGTCGCAGCAGCCAGAAAAGCGAAACAAGAAATTGCAGCAGGTCAATCAACACCTATGGATTATGAGCAATTATGAAGTCTGCAACGCTACCATCCTTTTGGTCTAAATATCGAGGATTAAGTAGTGCTGTTGGCTCAACCCCAGCAATTTCCGATGTCACATTTAATGTCTAATATAGTTAGACCACGTTGAAGATCTAATGCTTATTAGAAGCGGGTAATTTCGATTGTGCGTTGCGATCGCTGAAAACAAACATCAAATTCCCGAAAGAAGTTTGTTTGCCCAAGAATTAAAGGTACTTGAGAGGCTTGTGTCCAGGCAAATGCTAGGCGAACTGGTTCCAGATTCGCAATTTGAACATGCACAAATAAACCTCGTGCTTCAACCTTTGCGAGATTTCCAGCCAATGGTAAACGGACAGTTTGCTCCTCCCAAACTGCACCCAATTGTAGTCCAATGTCATAAGGTAATAGGTTGACCGTAGACCCAGTATCTAGAAGCGCATTCGCAGAAACAGAGTAGTCTGCATGACTTAGAGTGATAAGAATCTTGGGTAAGGCTTCATCGTCAGAAAAGGGAAACTCGACGGTACTAGGCATGATTAGATGCCTCTCGATCATCCTGAATCATCTGCATCAAAATATTTGCGGCTTCTGTTGCATCGTAGGGCGACCAGATCGGGTACTCTGATGCAGAAAAGATGACTTGTAGTTCAGCGTGTGGGATTTGTGCGGCTAGGAGTTTGAAGAGTGATAATTTGTCTGACTGATTAAGATTATTGACAAGAGGAATTAAATCGGTGAGAGACATGGTTCAACTCCCAAACATACGAGAATATATTGATCATAAGCGATCTGTGAGGTACGGTCTCACTATTAAAATGCAGCGGACAGTTAAAGGTCATCCGTTACCTGAAAATGACATTTGGATTGCAGCACTAGCATTGCAGTAAGCTAAAACGCACTTAGTTTGTAATCGCAAAAGCTTTATAGCAAGCCTTTTAGACTTCAAAAGATGTCATTTAGATGCGTCTAAGCTTATGATTTGATATTAGTGACACGGGATGCACACTTTCAAAACTGCGAGAAGTCGCCGTATAACAAGCCTGCTGCACCGGAACGAATTTAAGATCTCGTTTAGAGGAAAAAGTTATCTGCGTCCGAGAGCAATTCTTCTGTTTTGATAGCGACGTGGGCAAGAGTGCAGTCTATGCATTGGGACAAATCGACTCAGAAGCATCAATTTCGCGCCATCATAGAATTACACCCATCCATCGCCTTGGAGAAAACCCATGCTCTCGTCCCAACTCATCGCCACCCTCAACAAACTTCCTCCAGATCTCCAAACTGAAATCCTCCACTACGCCGAATACCTCGCCACCAAATACACCCAAACCCTACCTTCAGAAAATCACCCCCAAAAATATCGCCAAGCCGGAACCATGAAAGGTATGTTCACCATGTCCGACGACTTCGACGCTCCGGTAGAAGATCTCAAAGATTACATGTAAAAAGCTGTATTTCCCCTTGATGCTTTAATATGGTTGGAAATCTAGATCATTTGCAAAGCATCCAAACCGATGATTGAAGTTGAGCATCTAAATAAAACCTATGGCTCAACCCCAGCAATTTCCGATGTCACATTTAATGTGGAACCAGGGGAAATTTTGGGGTTTTTGGGACCTAATGGTGCCGGGAAAACGACGACGATGCGAATTTTAGCTGGATATTTGCCTGCAACTAGTGGCACAGCTAGAATCGCAGGGTTGGATGTTCATGAAAATTCGCTGGCAGTGCGCCAAAAAATCGGTTATTTGCCGGAAAATCCCCCTTTATACCCAGAAATGACAATTGAAGGATTTCTGCATTTTGTGGCACGTATTAAAGGAGTATCCGCAGGCGATCGCATAACCAAAGTAACAGCCGCCCTGCAACGGTGCAACCTCAGCGACAGAAAAAATACAATTATTCGCAAGCTTTCCAAAGGTTATAAACAACGGGTGGGAATTGCCCAAGCAATTGTTCATGACCCCCCAGCAATTATTTTAGATGAACCGACGGTAGGACTAGATCCTCGGCAAATTATTGATGTGCGGAACTTAATTAAAAGCCTTGCAGGTACCCACACAATTATCCTTTCTACCCATATCCTCCCAGAAGTGAGCATGACCTGTAGTCGGGTTGCCATCATCAATCGTGGTGAAATTATGGCAACCAATACACCGGAAAACTTGATGACACAGTTGACAAGTGGCTCAGGTTATGAACTGGAAATAGAAGGAGAGGCAAATTTAGCCAAACAAGTATTACAACATCTACCTGGCGTGAGTTTGGTAGAATCGATTCCGACGGTGAATACTGGGCAGACATTCCTTAAGGCGAATCGCACCTGTTTGCGAGTTATATCCCAACCGGGAAGCGAACCAGCAAACGAGATAGCTACAGCTTTGTTGCGTGCTGATTTTGGTTTGTATGAGATGCGACGAGTCAGCGCTACCTTAGAAGATGTGTTTTTACAACTCACCACCGCCGAAAAAACCGTGGATTCCCCCAAAGAGTCCCAGGAAAATATCGCAGGAGAAACTAACTAAATGGGTGTCGTGATTAATAATATCTTGGCGATATATCGCCGAGAACTGCAAAGTTATTTTGTCTCACCGTTAGCTTATGCGATCGCAGGAATCTTTTGGTTCTTATCTGGACTGTTTTTCGTGCTGATTCTCCAAGATATTCTCCAATATGTGGCAGAATTAGACCTTCAAGGACAAGTAGGGGCACCAGTTAGAGCCATTGATGTCCCTTATGAGTTTATTCGTGCTTTTCTGGATCGGATGGGTTGGTTGTTATTATTTATACTGCCAATTCTTTCCATGGGTTTATATGCTGAAGAGCGGAAGCGTGGCACACTAGAACTTTTAGCCACATCACCCATTACAAATTGGGCTGTTGCAGTGGGGAAACTACTGGGAGTATTAACATTTTTTGTTACCTTGGTGATGCCATTAATGGTCTTTGAAGCCATTGTTTTGAGTTCAGCAAGTCCTGCTATTTCCCCAAACATCATGTTCGTAGGTCATTTAGGATTAATCTTATTAGCAGCAGCAATATTATCTTTAGGGATGTTTATTTCCTCCCTCACCGATAGCACGATTCTCTCGGCTATTCTCACCTTTGCCGTAACTTTACTACTGTTG
This sequence comes from Calothrix sp. PCC 6303, assembly GCF_000317435.1. Taxonomy (NCBI): domain Bacteria; kingdom Bacillati; phylum Cyanobacteriota; class Cyanophyceae; order Nostocales; family Calotrichaceae; genus Calothrix; species Calothrix sp. PCC 6303. The sequence goes on along the minus strand of NC_019751.1, from coordinate 1,384,066 downwards.
TTCATGAATGCGATCGCGCAAAATCTCGGTGGGGGAATTGGGGAAATCCTCAACCATTTGTCACTACTGAAACATTACAACGAATTAGTTCAAGGAATTTTTGACACCAGCAGCATCATATTGTTTGCTAGCTACATTATTTTTGGTATTTTTTTAACAGCACAATCAATTGATGCACTCCGCTTTCAGCGACAGTAAAAACCATGGAACAACTCGAAAGACTCCTAAAAATGGCTGAAGATGAACTCACCGAGTACAGCACCGATGCCCGTAAAATTGAAAAAATGCGTCGCAAAATCGGTTTATCTTTGTCCAAAATGCAGCAGGAACAAGTAAAAAAAGAACTACTGGCACAAATGTCAACAGGTGGCATCAATAAGATTGTTGAAGAACAACGGCAAGCAGCAGCTTTACCATTTTGGGGAATTGGTGGTTTAGGTTTATTATTAGGAATTTCCCTCGATCAACCCATCGGTTTAGTTGCTGCGGTAGCCGGAACAGCAGCCGCCATCGCCATTCAAAAATTAGGCTGGAAACTCCAAGCCAAGCGGCTTTTACTCCAAACATTAGAAGATATTGAAGTCCGCTCGAATCAGCTAAAATATGAAAACAAGTAATCCAAAAAAACCTTGGAAATATCTATTTTTACTGGGTCCATTCTTGCTCACAGCAGGTTTAACTACTGGCTTAATTTCCGGGAACTGGGGAATTACTCCCCTCATACTTTTAATACCTGGAATAGTTATAATTATTCTCTGGTTTATTTGGCAAAGTAAACAAAATAAATGGTGGCAAAAACGTTCTACCCAAGCAGGAACCAACGCCATTATTGCCACAATTGCCGTGATTACGATTCTAGGAACTATTAACTTTTTAGGAACCCGCTATCATTTTCGCAACGATTTAACAGAAACCAAATTATTTAGCCTTGCACCCCAATCGCGGGAGTTGGTACGTTCATTACAAAAAAATATCAAAGTATGGATATTTGAGATTAATCAAAATGCCATAGATCGGAACTTACTAGAAAACTACCAAAGACAAAATCCCAAATTTCAATTTGAGTATGTTGATCCCCAAGCCAAACCGGGATTAGTCAAAGAATTTGCCGCAAAACAAGGAGAAGTATACTTAGAGGCAAACAATCAACGTCAATTAGTCCAGGTAATTAACGAACGCGATCGCTTATCGGAAATTAGCCTGACAAATCGTATTCAACAAATCACCAGTGCTAATCCTACCAAAGTTTACTTCCTCCAAGGTCACGGCGAACACCAAATATCTGGAAATGGAGAATCAATTTCCCAAGCAGTACAAGCACTCAACGATAAAAGCTTTACCACCGCAGCATTAAATCTCGTTGAAAAAAATACCATTCCCCGTGACACCAAAGTTTTAGTTATAGCTGGGGCAAAACGTGCGCTATTAAATACAGAAGTTCAAGCCCTTCAAGATTATCTCAACGGTGGTGGTAACATTCTCCTCATGATCGACCCAGATACAGACCTAGGAATCAACCCCCTACTCAACCAATGGGGTGTCAAACTAGATAACCGTCTTGCAGTCGATATCGCAGGCAATGAAGCCTTTGGTCCAGCCGTCCCCATTATCACCGAATACGGCAACCATCCCATCACCAAAGACTTTGGTAATGGCATTTCTTTCTACAGACTAGCACGACCTGTAGACACAACCCCCACACCAGGTATCGAAGCCACACCCTTACTCATCACCAAACCTTACCCCAATAGCTGGGCAGAAAGCGACCAAAAAAGCGAAAAACTCGAATATAACGAAGGCAAAGATCGTAAAGGTCCCCTAACACTGGGAGTCGCACTTTCTCGTAAAGCGGAAACAGTTATATCCCAACCAACACCCACCCCAACTCCAACTCCTACAGCGTCACCAAAGGTAACTCCCACTGCTTCTAGTTCCCCAACTCCAACTCCAAAAACCCTCAAAACCACAGCCGAATCTCGGTTAGTAGTTATTGGCAATTCAGATTTTGCCACCAATGATCCATTTCCCCTGCAACTTAACGGTGATGTCTTTCTCAACTCCGTCACCTGGTTAAGTCAACAAGATCAAAAACCCCTTTCCATCCGTCCGAAAGAAGCAAAAAACCGCCGTATAAATCTTTCAATTGCCCAAATATCACTATTGCGATGGACTTCATTATTATTCCTACCCCTAATTGGTTTTCTCGCATCCGGTTTAATTTGGTGGCAACGAAGATAAGTGAGGTACCCCAACCTGCTTCGCTGAGGTTAGGGCTTCCAACATCACTCGCAGAGCGAGAAGCGGTAGCTAGCAATTATGTTTTGTAACGGGGATTTAACCCCGACACAAAACAGCACGAACTTAACGGGGGCGTGAAAGGCGCAGTAATAAAGGCTTTCCCCTACTCACTACTGCCTTGACGTACTAGGCTGTTGACTCTGTGCTTTTTTGCAGCTAAAAGTTCACGCAATATCTGTGACATAACTTGTTCCTTGTCTCTGGCAAGGAATAGAGATTTGGAGGCTCTGCTTCCAGTCTGGATAAGAGGCAGAGTCTCAAAGTCAGGGTTTCCAGGCAGAGCCTAGAGCACCAGTCCAGTAGAAGATATTGACAAATCAGGCAGAGTATGAATTATTAAAATTAGAAATTTCTTTATTATTAGTTTCAAACATACGAGCAAGAACGTGGAGATTATGAACAACAGCCATACGTCGAAGGTCAAAAAGGTTTTTGCGTAAGCCAATGTAGCGAGCTTTATCTCCTTGCCACTGACCAATATGAGCTAAACTATGCTCAACACTAACGCGCTCGCGGAGTTTCTCACGTCCACTCTGTGTAGTTTGACGTTCCCGTAGCTCTACAAGTAGAGACTCGTCAGGGTGAATAGAGATACTGCGACCTTGCTTACTCTCTGTACATTGAGAGCGTAAAGGACAGGTTTGACATTCGTGTTTGGGGAAGTGGACAACAGTCCCCTCATTAAAGGGTAAACTAACTCCATTGGGACAGCGAATGAAATGATTTTCCCAATCCAGAACAAAGGCATTTTTATCAAAAAAATTACCGTTGCGGACTTTCCATGCCTTGCAAATAATAGTCATATCAGGTGTGCGTTGTTTAACCCAATGACTAGCTAAATATGCACGGTCAATATGTAGCTCTTTGATGTCAAGAGTTGTTACGTTCTGGGCATTTAAGTCGAACTCAATTGCCATAGTTACAGATGCTTCTGGTTCGTTTGCTCTGGTAACACCAACAGCTCTTACCATTTGCAATTCTAAGTCTTTGAAAATATGACGTTTGTAACCATCAATTTTTTGGCTGCGACTTTTACGACCATGACGCATATCCTCATCCTCAATTGAAATGCGTCTATCTTTAGCAACACCTTTACGGAGCTTTGGGGAGCCATCAGATTTCTCCTCAACATCTTGTGATTCAATTTGCCTCGCATCTTCAATGCTCTTGTTGACTTGAGTGCTTGTTTTTTCATCCAAATCAGTTTTTTGTTTGACCCAAGACTCAACTGAGTCTAATGTTTGCAATATTGTAGATAGTGCAACATTACGAGCTTCCGGGTCATCCCAATCTAAATCTAAGGCAGCTTTCAGGCTCGTTCCCGTGATGATTTCTGCACCGATAGTCGCTGTAACGCCTGTAACACCAGAATCGTCCTGTTCATAATTCTGAGCTATTACGAATAATGCTTTCCTTAGTGCATGACCTAACAAATTATACGTGTCTTCCACACGTGCCGCTCCCCATAACGGGCTTGAATCTAAGGCTACTTTTAACGACTTCGGATTGTAACCTTCATGAAAATGTGCCATTTCAACTGTTTTCGCCACAATCCTCTGGTCAAGAGACTTTGACATCAAAAGCGCACGAAATCTAACTAGTGTCCCTTTGCCAAATGGAGCTTGTTCACAATCGAGACAATCTAAAACTAGCTGCCATCGCCTATCCATTTCAATCGCTTCTATTGCCTCGTCATCTGAAACCCCTGTATATGCTTGTAAAATTACTGCAAGTGCAAGTTGTGCTGGTGGTATTGGAGATAAACCAACACTACTGTCCTTGAATACCCTTGCTAACTCCGTTTGGAAGTCTGGGTCAAATAATTCGTGTCGTATTTGCCGCAAAAATACAAATAACTTTGCTTTGCGTATACGTTTCGCAACTTTTTCTTCTTTGCTTGACAGGGAGATTGGAGGTTCCCATATTAATGGACGCATAGTTTGCACTCCTCATACCTTATTCTCCTTATTCTCCTATAAATTAGCCTCTGCAAAAACTATGTATCTTGTCAACTACTTCTACTGGACTGGTGCTCTAGGAACCAGTCGATGACACAAAAACTGTATGAACAAAAAGCGTGAAAATCATATCAAACTTTAGACCCCTAAAGTTAGTTAAATTGCATCTAACTTTCTACGAATCAGACTACTCAAAAAATCGATAATTGTCACCACCACCAAAAGCACCAACATAAATGTCGTCGCTTTGTTATATTCAAACCCATCAATATAACTTTTCAACTCAAAACCAATACCACCTGCACCAACCACACCTAAAACCGAAGCCGCACGGATATTATATTCAAACATCCACAGCGTATAACCTAGGGCAAGTGGTAAAACTTGGGGCAAAATTCCGTATTGAGCAATTTGCCATCTAGAAGCACCAATTACTCGTAAAGATTCTATTGAACGTGGATTAACTGCTTCTATAGCCTGCTGATAAAATTTAGCAAGATAACCTATCGTATATATGGACAAAGCCAACGTACCCGCAGGTGCCCCTAATCCCGTTGCAGCAACGAATATTAAACCGAGAATTATTGATGGTACAGAACGAACTGTATTTTGTAAAAAATTCGCTAACCATTGCAGCCATATCGGTGCAACATTGCTAGAACTTGCGATGGCAATTGGTACTGATACAATAGCCCCAACTGTGGTTCCCCATAGAGACATTTGAATAGTCTGGACTAATGCTTTCCAAGCGTTTTCTAAAACATCGAAATTAGGTGGAAAAAAACGGGAGATAAAATCTGTAACGTAAAACCAAGCATTATTAAGTGTTTCAGTATTAATTCCTATGCCTTCAAGAGACCAAGTATAAATAATAACTAGTAAAAATATAATGGGGATGATTAATAAATTACTTAACCAGGAACGGTTTTTAGTTATTTTTGCTAGGTTTGTCATTGATATACAGTTTGGTTAAGTTGAGCAAATTCTGTAGGCAGGTTATCGCAAATGCCATCATAAATAATACACCCAGCATTGAGAACAATGGCACGTTGGGCAAACTCCATTGCCATACCCAAATCATGCAATACCGTCACAACTGTAATACCGCGATCGCTATTTAACTTTAACAGGGTTTCCATTACCTGTTTTGCTGCGACAACATCCAATCCAGTGATGGGTTCATCAGCAAGGAGAATTTGCGGTGATTGAATCAAAGCACGAGCAATGGCAACTCGTTGCTGTTGTCCACCACTAAGTAAGCTGGTTCTTTGATATGCTTGTTCGCGTAAATCCAGTTGCTGCAAAAGTTCTAATGCTAAATGTTGGTCTTTTTGCGGAAATCCCAATAGAGTTTGCCAAGGTTTTCGTACCCCTAAACGACCACACAAGACATTTTCAACGGCAGATAATTGGGGAATTAACCCACCACCTTGGAACAACATTCCAATTTGGCGGCGAATTTTTGGTAATGTGTGGGAGTTCATTGTGATCCCGTCAATACTAATATTTCCCTTCAGCAAAGGGACAAGTCCAACAAGCGATCGCAATAACGTAGACTTGCCTGCACCATTTAAACCCAACAAAACCACAAACTCACCACGTTGAATCTGGCAATTGACTCCGTTGATAATCGGTCGTTTGAGGGATTTAGAATAGATGCTTTCCAAATTCTGGCAATCAATTACAGTTTCATTCATTATTAAAATATTCCATGTAGAGACGACCCAGTGGGTCGTCTAATCCTTCACGAATCATCCGGTATTATTTACGGATCAATCCCAGCACGTTTGAGAGCATCACGAACAGGTGCCAAATGGCGGGTATGATCAACACGAACTAATTCATTAGAATTGTAAAGATTCCGCAGTAATGAGTTATTTGGCGATTGATTCAGCTTCAACATGGCATTGATTAACCGTTCACGCATAGGTGCTGGAACATCGTCATCAATCGCTATACCATGTGCGGGGACTCCTGGAATTTTGTAGAGAATTCGTAATTGAGCTTTTTCTTGACTGGTAATGTAGGGAGGAAATAGGGCATACTCTGATACTGTGGCAACTTCAGCTTGTCCACGTAACACAGCTTGTAGAGCCTTACTATAGTTACCACCATAGCTAACTTGACCAAAGAAATTGCCCAAGCGATCGCGGTTTTGCACCAACCCGGTTTTAACTAGTTCGCTGGTGGGGAAAATAAAACCTGAACCGGAAGTAGGAGAAGTGAAAGCAATTTTTCTACCACGTAACTGTTCCAGTGTGGCTTTACCCGTATTTTTCCCTTTCAGGGGACTATTGGCAGGAACTACAAAAACAGAATTGTAAGTGTATCTACCAGAGTAGTTATCCCGAACTTCCGCTAAATATAGCTTGGCATTTGCTAACTGCTCTGCCTTCAATGCTGGACGACTGCTCAAAAAAGCTACATCTGCACGATTTGCGCGCAATGCTTCAACTGCTGCGGTATCGTCACCCACTTGCGCTTTCACTGGCATTCCTAATTGTTTGGAAAGAAATGCAGCTACTGAATTGGCTTTATTTTGTAAGTCAGTGGAATCCGATCTGCTAGGAAATACTATTGTTAGACTCTTAGGATTTTGGGCTTGAGCTACAAGATTTGTTAATCCTTCCATTCCACCAACAGAAGCAAATATTCCTGTCAACGCTAATGTCGCAGCACCAGCTCCCAATATAACCTTCTGATTTCTTGACATTGATTAACGTTCCTTACTAAATTTTTGCATTAATATTGCAAATAAATATCAATATTACTAGTATAAATTCTTCAGTATTTTATTCCTAAAGTCAATACTTACAGTTAATTTACTTAGAAATGTGGATTAGAGGGCTTACGCAGTGATATAAAGTATTAAATATGACTTTGAAAAAGTACTCATAAGCTGTTCCGCACCTAGTAGCCTGTCAAAATAAAAATGACGGTTGTAGAGACGTAGCACTACTACGTCTCTACCGGATTGTGGATGTGTATATAACCGTCAAAATAAAATTGACAGACTACTAGTTTTAAAGGGTAATCTAAGGCAGCAAATGCTTTCAGACGCTAAATTATTAAATTTAGATGCGCGTCAGCTTAGTTATTCAGCAAGCCCTAAATAGGGTCTGCTGAAAAAAGCTACAAAGCGAATCTAGATGCCACACAGCTTAAATAATGGTGGTTTTAGAGGTTAGATCTAAAATTCACCCCGCGATTTTTCTCCAAAGTGCATGGTTTTTGAGCATCTAAATGCCATAACCTTGCACTTGTCTGGTTCAACAATGCTTAAAACCCTTGTTTGGCAAAGGTTATAGCTTTAATCAGCAAGCCCTAAATACTTGATTATTTGGCGAGACAAAATTTTTAGATAGTGCTGCATCCCCAGGGATTAGCTGGTTGATCGTTAATACTCACCCAATAGCGCTGATCTGATATCTTCAACATTTCTATTCCTGAAGCATCTGCCCAAAAATCCCATCCGGCAATGCCAGCTTCTCGATCACCATCATGAAATTCTGCCATCCGAAAACCATCCTCCCCCAAAACCTTTAACCCTTGTAATCGACATTGGAGATCGGCGACCATTTGAGAACTTAATGATTTGCCTTGCACATCAGGAACCACAATTACTTTCCCACCAGACCAAGTACCTCTCATTGCCCCGCCATTTGTCATTGTTGAACTCTGAAGTCCCGCTGGTTTCGGTAGACCCATTTTTTTGATGCAAAGCATTGGTAAGACTAGCTTAACGTCAGTATCTCCGCTGTAGGGATTGGTAACAGCATCCGCACCAAATAAAGCATAGGGCTTGCCATCGAGAATGGTTATATTGAGTATGCTCCATGTCATGGCTTTCTGTTGAGATTGCACCTTAACTTCCTCAGTTACGGCGGGGGGAATCGGTGTAGAATGAAACAAGGGACGAGGTTCATCCACCAGGGACACAAGACGCAGGTTGATTGTCACAAAATCCTCTGGCGCGTATTCAAGGGCTTCAACTGTGATAAATTCTTGCTCGCTATGACCAGATAAACCTGTACCTCCAGCCATAAAAGAACGAGAAGCGGACGGCGCTGATTTTAAATATATCTGCTCTGGCTTGAACAAAACGCGAATTAACCCAGTGCTACTGTTTTGACTGATACCAGCTTTAAGGGCTTCTGGGGTACCAACTTGATAAAAGGTGAACCTACCATGATCGTGTACGGGTCGCTCAATCCGTGCTGTGCTATTGCAGTTGATTCTCCAGATACCGACTAGCTGCTCATCAAGATAAACCTCAGCGTCACAGCATCGATGGGATTCATTCTGAAGCAAGATTGTGTATTGTGTACCATGCTTCATTTGAACGTAACCATCTGCTGTTTCCTTACCTTCTGATATGGTGACGGAAAATCCATTGAGTTTCATATTTTTGCTCTGCTATAGCGTTTTAGTTGTAGGGGAACCGTACTCAAAGATGGCAAAAGGTTAAATTAAGTATTGGTATATATCTGTATAATTATAGTTATTTGCTCGTATAAATAATACATCTTTAACTAATGTGGTTACTTGTGCCGTTTTTGTAAATCTTGGCTAAAGATGATTTTGCCTCTACTCCCCTGCTGTCTTCATAACACCTCGTGGGGTGCAGGAAACTCAGTTTTAATCTTGCTGAATTTGACAACTTTGACTTTTATTTTGACGGTTATGTACAAATCCAGAATCCAGTAGAGAAGGGGCTTCCAGTCTTGGTTTTACAATACTAATGATAGAATAGAAGGTGCCATAATCTAGCTCCCGAAGATATTTGGAGGTTATATGACAACTACCACAGATCCTAAATCATCTGTTAACAATTTGCTGCTAAATGTTACAAATGCAAAGCTAACTGTAACGTCAGAGTATTTTGATCAACTTTGCATTGATAACCCAGATCTACGGCTTGAATTAACTAAGGATAGAGAATTAATTGTTATGGCTCCAACGGGTGGTGAAAGTGGTAGAAGAAATCTTGACTTAGCCACCGATGTTAATATTTGGAATCGACAAACTAATCTAGGGGAAGCATTTGACTCATCAACGGGCTATGATTTCACAGCGTTTGGCGGTGGGAAGCTATCACCAGATGTTTCTTGGATTGAGAAGTCTCGGTTGGAGGGGGTAGAAATTGTCGGGTTTATTCCCATTGTCCCTGATTTTGTAATTGAATTGCGTTCGGCGACAGACAATTTGAAATCGTTGCAGGAGAAGATGTTGGAATATCAACGGTTGGGGGTGAGGTTGGGGTTGCTGATTAATCCAAAAAATCAGCAGGTGGAGATCTATCGACTAGGAGCAGCGACGGAGATATTGGAGTCGCCTGATTCCATCGATTGTGGTGAGGTGATGCCAGGTTTTGTGTTGAGTATGAGCAGAATTTGGTAATGTTAAGATTGACTCAACGCTCATCCTTAAACTCACAATATTATCATTCAATTTATTAGGTTCTAAATAGTTGATTATTTGCTAATTAAATCCGATATTTTATTTAAAATACTTGCCACCCCATACAAATCATTATGCCGTCTTTGTAATGTGAATAAATCGGAAAAGCTGTATTCGGGTGTTGGTTGAACTTGCAGTTTGATAAAACGGAATTCGCTACCATTAGTGACTAAGCTATATGCAGGAATTTGGGGAGTTGGGGTTGCCATCATATAGGTTAAGGCTTGGGGAATGGCTTCGATTAAGGAAAATCCTGCTTCTTTTGATTCAATTACTAACACCCATAAAAGTTCTTGGAGAACTAAGATATCAATTCTGCCGCGAACTTCTTCGTCATCTTTTTCTAATGCGATTTTAATGGGATTTTCTGTACGCAGCCGAAATGGTGGACTGTAAAAACCTGCTAGAGATAGTAGAGGAGATATAACAACCAATTTCACTACTTCCTCAGACATGGGATATTTACTGAGGTAGAGAAAATTACTTTTTATTTTGTCTAGGGTTTGTTTTTCAGTTTCGCTTAATTCGGGTAAATCATTTTGCCATTCAGGGAAGAAGCTTAAATCTAAGTTTTCCTGGAGGTTAAATTTTTGTTCGACTTCCCCTAAGCTTAATTCGCTAGCTTGGATTGTTTGTACCATGTTATTTTTGGAGAAATCAAATATCTTCTAAATATAATTTGAGATTACGTGACATAAATGATATCTCGCTCTACATTTTCTCGAATTTGAGGTTTTAATGCCTTCCAAGTAACTAAATCTACCCGACTTCCCAATTGTTCCTCTAAATATAATTTCACGTCCATGTAACGATCGAAAGTAATGGGAGGTTCTAAATCAATTAAGATATCTACATCGCTATCATCTCTTGCTTCATTTCTGGCAACAGAACCAAATAAAGCCAGGGAACGAACACCCAATTTTTTTAAATTTGTTAATAGACTCTTTAAGCTGGCAATGACATCTTCACGCTGCATAAAATTTATCTCTCCAAATAAGTTGTAAATTACATTAAATACGCAATATTGAATGTTCTGGATGTTCTGGATTTGGAATCAAACGTTGATTTTTACAGTCTACTAATAAGTCTAGTGTTTCTAAAACAGTTTGACCAATTAAAATTTCATCGCCAGTGACTAATGTCGCTTCTGTTGTTTCCCTTCCGGCGATTTCAATGATTACGGGTGTAGTTAATCCGACATTTTCTTGTCTGCCGTCTGCATATTTAGCCATTTGTTGACTACGAATTCTCAAACCTAGATACTGGACAATTTCCATTGGAATCACGGTACGTACAGCACCCGTATCTACTAGTGCTTCTGCTTCATAAAAACGTAATTGATTGGGATTAAGTAACCCTCGACTAACTAGTTCTTCATCAATAGAATTGGTTAACTTAACCTTGACCCTAACTTCCCCCATATCTTCATTTTTCACATGTTGCAATCGATTAAATTCAAGCATTTTTATCACCTCATTTCACTAATTAGATTATTCTCAAAATCTAAACTCCCATCAATTTCAAGAGTACATCTGTAGACATTTTGCCGCTGATGTCTGCACCTTCTAATAAACTATCTGCCAAGTCTCTTTTATGCTTGTGTAGATCGACAATCTTATCTTCGATGGTATTTTTTGCTACTAACCGATAAATTGTCACTGGGCGTTGCTGCCCGATGCGGTGAGCGCGATCGCTTGCTTGATCTTCTACGGCTGGATTCCACCAGGGATCCATGTGTATTACATAATCGGCAGCGGTGAGATTTAGCCCTGTACCCCCGGCTTTGAGGCTAATTAGGAATACGTCGCCTTCTCCACCTTGGAAGGCATCGACACGCTTTTTTCGTTCGGCTGCGGGGGTGCTGCCATCTAAGTATTGATACTTAATATTTTGATCTTCGAGGTAGTTTTTAATGATGTGGAGGTGGTCAACAAATTGACTAAATACCAAAGCTTTGTGGCGGTTTTCTAATAAATCCCCTAATACTTCCCCAAACAATTGTAATTTGGAACTGGGTAAATCGCTTTCTGCCATTACTAAACGAGAATTACAGCAAGCGCGACGCAACCGCATAATTTCCGCCAGTACCTGGAGGTGCTTTTGTCCGGCTGTGGAATCGCTGTCGCTGAGTTTAGCGATCGCTTCTCGGCGCAAAGCCTCGTAAAATGCGGTTTCTTCTTTACTTAGTTCCACATGTAACAAAATTTCGGTGCGGGAAGGTAATTCTTGGAGTACCTCATTTTTGATTCTTCGCAGTAGGAAGGGTTGCACCAGTTTTTTGAGTTTGGTTCTAGCTGCTTTATCTTGGTATTTCTCGATGGGGACGGCAAATTTTTGGTTGAAGCTGTCGAAGGAACCCAGTAAACCGGGGTTGATGAAGCGGAATAAGTTCCACAGTTCTCCCAGATGGTTTTCGATGGGGGTTCCGGTGGTGATTAATTTAAACCCAGCTTTGAGATTCATCGCCGCTTGGGAACGTTTGGTAGTCATATTTTTGATGGCTTGTGCCTCATCCAGGACAATGGTTTGCCATTCGATTTGTGCCAGCATTTGGGCAACTTCTTCCTGTTGCAACAAGCCGTAACTACACACCACCATATCGAAAGGTTGGAGTTCGTCGAGGGTTTTTTGGCGGTTGCCGCTACCAAATTGGATGATATTTAAAGTGGGGGCAAATTTTTCGGCTTCGCTGACCCAGTTGCTACAAACGGAGGTGGGAGCGATAATTAAAGTGGCTCCATTTTGAGCGCGGGTGAGGATAACACCTAAAGCTTGGACAGTTTTTCCTAGTCCCATTTGATCTGCTAAACAAGCACCCACACCCCAATGTGATAATCTTGCCATCCAGTTAAAGCCTTCGGTTTGATATTCCCGCAGTTCGGCTTGGAAGGTGGAGGGGATTTCTGGTTGGTAATCTCGCGCTTCCTTCAACCGCTTGATATGTTCCTTCCAATGTTTATCTGCCTTGAATTTGCCCACCTCATCCACAAAATCCTCTAATCCGAAAGTCGCTAGGGGATGGAACCGCATTCCCTTCCCATTGCTTTCCGAATACATCCGTAATTCATCTAGACGTTTGCGGAAAGCTTCCGTCAATGCCACGAATTTGCCATCACCTAGGGGGATAAACCTACTGGGGGTGCGTTCTAGCAATTCCATCAAATTCTGCATGTCCAGCACCAAACTGTCATCTAGTTTCAATTCTCCACTCGCTGCAAACCAATCCTGTTGCCGTTGGATATTCAAACTGAAGTTCTTCAAATCTGCTTGGTGAGAGACGCGGAATTTTTCACCTTCGGGATGTTCAATAATTACCGTATCCCCCAAAGCTTGGAGTTGTAGGAGTAATTCCAAGCAGTCTTCTGGTTCCGGGATTTGCCATTCCCCATTTTCTTCCTCGATTTTACTCAATGTGGGACAGGACGCGATCGCATTCTGCGTCAACTGCTTTTCTTCTCGTAAGTTCCGCTTCGTTTGCAGTCGTTTCCCTGCTATCTCGGCAATTACCGTCTCTCCTCCACTTCCAGGACGGAAATAAGAACCCCCACTCCCAAAAGGGCAGGATAAAAAGGTAATTTTCAACCCATCTGCTAGGGGTAAAAGGTGAACATGGGGAATACTTTGGGCTGGTACTTCCTCTGCACCTGCCATTTCTCCACCAATATCAGAATGGACGGTGACGATACCGGAAACTGCATTAATGGCAGCGAGAACTTGTTTCTCTGCAATTGCGGGGATTTGAAGTTTGTTCTTCTTACCGAGAATTTCGGCGATGCGGCGATGTTCAGAGGTGACTTCAATTACTTTGATACGGGTGGGGGTTTGTTTAATGGTGAGAATTTTGTCCTCTTCTTTAAGTTTGGGAGAAAATTCCAAGGTTAATTTTCCCTGCTTGGTTTTTTTGACGATTAATTCCGGTTCTCCCTTCACAATTTCCACCCTAGTTCCCTTAGTATCTTCCAAAAATACTAGGGGATGTCCGATGAGGGCGCAAATTACCTTAGAGTTGAAGCGATAATCACCTTTGCCGTAGTAGTAAGTGTCATAACTAACTTCAACGCAGCTACAAATCCGTAAATCTTGGGGAGTCAAATAGTCAAACTCTCCCGCCTCCCGCAACCGTTTGAGGGCGATGGGACGACCTTTACTCCATTCTCCCTTTTTATTAATTTTTTGTTCTTTCGCCTGGAGAGTGTAGCTATTATTACTACCAAGCGTCAAAAACCATGCCATCCGATTTTCGCTTTGGATTTGAATCTTAGTCGGTTCCTTATTCAAATTCGCCAAAGCTGTCAAGCATTGTTCCCATTCCTCCACAGGCTTAATTACATCCACAATACTGCTAGTTATCCCAATATCTTCCCGGAGAATTTCCGCTTGGGTATCATAACTACTTTCCGATTTCATCCTTGCCAGTAATTCAGCCGCTTCCATCCCCAACCAGTGGTAGCCTGATGACACAGCATTTTTGTAATAAACCTCTAATAAATCTGAGAGAATTTCGGCACCATCCATATCCACCCAGTAATAGCAAAGAACGTAAAGTAGCACCTCTAAACTATGAGTTTCCCCAGGAAATAAAATATTACCTTCCTGAATAAACCTTTTTTGGGTAACATCCCCGGTATGAACTTGTAGTAATACCTTCAAATAGTAATAAACCATTCTCAACCAATGGTCAGACTGGCGAGCCAACCGGGTAGTATGTTCTAAAGCCTCCTGTAAGGATTTGGGTGAACCCTCCTTAATCAAAGCCAGAATATAAAACACACCACCAGTTGTACTAAAATAAACTGTGCGTTTCCCCGCAGCTTTCCTGAGTTCTGCCAACCCCTGAGTGAAATATGTTGTTGCTCTTGCGTTTTCACCCTGTAAAAAGCACAACCATCCCCAATAGGGAGAAGTGTGATATGTATTCCCCGGTAAAGACTCCAAAATTTCCTGTGCTTCGTCAACACAACCCCGTAACAGGAGTTGTTCTGTCAACATCAAACCCAACAGTTCGGAAGAATGATTACCGGAAGCATCCAAAAAGTTTTCTTGAAGGGTAGCAAAAGCCTCATCCGCAGGCACCAAATGATGGGATGAATATCTTAAAATCATCCACATACAATTGTCATACAAATTATCTGGTAGGCTGGAAATCCACTCCCCATCGAAGGGATTATTGCATACATCTAATAAAATTTCTTCCAGGGATAACTGATTACCCCGGTAGCTAAATTTTTCATAATCTTCAACATGCTTGTTAACAGCATCAGCATCGTGGGAATACAAAGCAATCCGCACTTCTCGAATAAACTGCTGATCATTTTGAAAATTCCGAGCACCATTGTGTGCAAAGGTTCTAACAGGTTGCCCTAAATCCACCGCTTTTGCATACTCAGCAAAATTCCCAGATTTCACCGCATCCCTGGTGGCTATCTCCATCAACAAACTATGACAGCGATAATAGTGCTGTTTGCTTTCCTTCACTATCAAGCCATTTTCAATGAGGCGATTGGTATATGATAGTAGGCTTTGACTAGTAAATATCCTATTTTTTCCATCGTAAATTTCCGCCCGTTCCAAACAACTCACCAAAGAAATAACAGTAAACGGCTCATAAATAATTGAACACAACTGTATAATTTTTTGCTCTAATTGTGATTGCTGGCGGTATTTATCCGCAAGTTGTGCCTGTAGTTTTTGGTTAACAACCTCAAAAGTCATCATGGCGGCAACAGGTATTACTTATAGTTAGTACTGAACTTAGATATTACCAGTTATGTGATGCTTTCTAGCAATTATTAAAGTGAATTATTCAGCATAAAAACCTAAATGGTTAGCGACAGGACGATCGCGCATTGGTAATTTAGTGTGGATAACTGCGTTTAATAGCTTCACTCCATTATTTTCATTGGCAATAGCCAGAGTTGTGGAACCACCCCCATCTAAATTTAGAGCGCTATACACACCCAAATCCACAAATAGTTTTGTCAATTCCGCTTTAGTCATCCCTTCGCTATATAAGGGTTGCTTGCCATCAACTAATACCAACCATAATTTTTTTCCTTCTTTATCTATGCCAACAGCAGCACGGGAATAAGGTTTATCTTTTTTCAAATCTTCTTCTTTTGGTTCTTTCTTTTTGAACTCATATTTTTGGAGATAAAAGCTATTTTTAACTTGATTTTGGAATATTAATACTTCTTCACCTGCTATTCCATGAACCGTACCCTGAGGACAATTTATACTTCCGGTAATTTGCACCCGATTATTCGGAGCAAAACATAAAACATGCCAGTTTTTCTCTGGTTCAGAATAGATTTTGCCATTGGAAATTAATTGCCCCAGGACAAAAGTCTGCTCACTGCTGCGGGGATAGAAATCCCAAGGTGTAGTTTCTTTAAATGGATGAAAGTAGCTACCATTTATCGCTATTTGTAATTTATGCTTAGTTAAAAATTCTGGAACAGTTTGGGCAATTGTTTCACTACTACCATCCTCAACTCCTGGTGTAACAAAAGGCTTGATTTTGGGTTTCGTCAAGTCGATAGTAACAATATGAATTAATAAAGGACGTGGAGTTGATTTAGCAGAACGCTGATAAACAACACCTGGAAATAGCTCTTGTTTTTCATCAATGCGATGAGGGCGCAGAAAATGCAACCAATTATAATAAATTAATGGGAAAGCAAGTAAAATGCCTCCAGCAATGGTCAAGTATTTTTGTGTTTGGGAATATTGATTTAGATAGATATCTAAATGGCTACGTAAATTATTGAGTAAAAGCATTATTCGATTGTACGATTTTTTGCTGTTATTAATTTTCTTTTGTTTGTGAAAAAATCAACACCTGATATATTTAGAGATTATAACTTTTGCTTGAGCCAATTTTATGAATCAACAAGATCGTAACTTTGTTGATAGTAACTTACAAAACCGTTCCTTTCAAGGACTCGACCTACAGGGTGCAGATTTTCGAGGTGCGGATATTCGAGGCTGTAATTTCAGTTACGCACAGTTACAGGGGGCTAATTTTTTAGGAGCGAAAATTGGTCGCAGTCCGAAACTAACAATCATATTAATAGTAGTTGCTGTATTTGTTGCCATCATAAACTTTGTAGCCATTTCTCAAATGAGTTTTGGTGTTGTGGAGAAGACACCAGAGGATACCACTTGGTCGTTTAAAATTGCTTTATTCGTCAGCTTGGCACTAGCCGGATTGAGTAGTGGAATTGCCAGCTTTCTCCAAAATAGTTCAATCTGGCAACGATTAATGAAAATTACCTCCGGTGCCGCATCCGCAGCATTATTGGGTTTTTACTATGGTGGTAGCAGCACAGGCAACAATCCTCAACTAGCGATCGCATCCGCAGCAATAGCCGCTATAATCTCTGCGGTTATCTGTTTTGTGTTTGCTTCCCCATCTCAAGGTTTTTATGGGAAAATTATGGGAAATACTCTCACAAACATTGCGATCGCCATGGCTGGATCGATCAATAATTATGGATTGGCATTTTTAATTAGTAGTTTATCAGCCATTTATTTAAGTTCGGGAAATTTGCTACTGGGAATATTTTATACAATTCTGGCTTTGATTATGGTTGGAATGAGTTTGTTGTGTTTTACTCAAGTTATTAAACAAATTAATAGCGTTACTATAACGTCATTTCAACATGCAAATTTATTAGATGCAAAATTCGACTAAACAATATTCAGTAGTAAGTTAGGAAAATTACTGGTTCCCAGCTACAGCCTAGGAACCAGAAAAAGGCAGCACAAAAACCAAAAAATCCAAGAATCAGCAGCCTAACTTAAATGGTCTTCCAGCAAAGACGCGATCGCATCCGGCTTGATTTGGGTATATTTCTTTCTTCCCATCTGCACCACGCAATTGGGAGCCTTAGAACAACGTTTCATACAGCCTGTGGTGGTAATCTTCACATGCTCATGCAAACCGCGATCGCCTAAAGTCTTTTCTATTTTTGACAACAGGTGTTTACCTCCCCGTTTCCAACACCCAGATTTTTGACAAACCATAATTCTGGCTTTTGGTAAACACTTGCTGGCAGTAGTTTCTACTAATGATACTGGAGTTGCTGTGATGGGACATACAGCCAGTGGCATCACTTCATACGCTTTCAATTTAATTGCATTTTTTCGAGGCGAAAATTTGCTCAATCCAATAACACGAATTGGTACCCCAGGAACCAAAGACAAACCAAGTTCCTTACGTAACTCTTTAGGCAATTTGATTTCTAAACTTCCCACCGCAGAGGATGCAATTGTATTGGATTTTGATAATGATAATTGCAGATACTTGAATTTCTTGTGACTACGATCAACAAAACCCAGAAATTCGCCTTCTAAGTTAAACTCTGATAGCTTCAGGTAATTTTTACCCATTTTATTTTTCATCCAGGGGGTGGGTGTTTTTTCGGCAATTATAGATTGTCTTATTTGTGAAAATATTTAGCTATTTCCCAATAGATACATGACTTCTGACTACTTAAATCTGGAAGTTTCCAGAATTGTCAACTATGTAAGGATTCCCAAAGACCTAATATAATTTACGCCCAGCCCCATGATTTAGTTACCAGGTATCAGAGATTAGTTGGATTCAAATTACCCCTAATTACTGCTAACTATTAAATATGATTAGCACAATTCCAGCATATTTATGACAATAGCTGAAACTCTATAGAGACGTGACATATCAAATCTCTCTTTGCATTTGTGCTGTATCAATTTGGTAGTGTGCCACCCTGTAAAATTATTCTGCCTGATGATGCTAACTAAAAGGCACAAATAAACAGAAATACATTCCTAAACAAACTATTCAAGCTTAGGTTTATTCCTATGATATTCTTTTAGCTTCGTGGGTTTTTGGCAATTTTAGAGGATCTTCCAAATCGTTAAATTCCAATTCCCAGCCGTTTGCCAAAGTAAAAATTTTACCTGCTTCTGAATCAGCTTGCTTAACAACTTCCTCCTCCAAATCTTTCTTGGGAACGTAAACTGTTAAATTTCCTGTGCTATTTTTACGTAGCATTACTTTCATGATTAATCCTTATATTGGTCAGGGTTTTTTTGAATAAGTTCAAGTTCTTTTTTTCGACAACCAATTACAAATCCTGACTCCAGAAAATGTACTGCGTAGATGTAAGAACTCTGTAAAAATGTGCCAATACTGACGACATAACCAATTTCACCTTTATCAGCAAGAACCTTGCCAATTTCTTGACCGGGAAATGTGCCGTCATTCTTCAGCAATTTACGAGTTCTAACTTTATCGCCCATATTGAAAGCGGGTGGCGAATATAATTCCATCTCATCGGATTGTGACATGGGAATACCTCTGCTCTAGTACCAAATTCAAAAGTTCTTGGGTAGTTAAACTACGTTTTTTCTGGGTTGACTCGCGTCGCACCGCATCCAAAACTGATTGAGTTTCTTCACGATTGAGAACAATTCCATGTTGTTGTAACAAACTGGATAGTAGATGACGACCAGAATGTTTACCAACTACCAATTTTCGTTCCCAACCCACTTCTTCTGGTGCGAATGGCTCGTAAGTTGTGGGGTTTTGCATGACACCGTGGGCATGGATTCCTGATTCATGAGCGAAGGTATTTTCACCCACGATTGCTTTCCAAGGTGGAACACTACTACCAGATGCAGCAGCTACCAAACGGGAAAGTTCTAGTAATTTGGGAGTATGAATACCCAAATCAACACCATGCAAGCGTTTTAATGCCATGACTACCTCTTCCAAGGCAGCATTTCCCGCACGTTCACCTAGTCCATTAACAGTGGTATTTACCGATGTTGCACCAGCTTTCAACCCTGCCAAAGCGTTGGCAGTTGCCAAGCCAAAATCGTTGTGTGTATGGATTTCCACAGGTATCTGTAATCCAGTCACTAGTTTTTTGACTTGTGTGTAGGTGGTAAAGGGATCGAGAACCCCCACTGTGTCACAGAAGCGAAACCTTGATGCACCCCATTCTTGGGCATATTGGGTAACATCTTGGAGAAAGCACTCATCTGCCCTAGAAGAATCCTCCCCACCAACAGCAACCCAAAGTCCCTGATCAACAGCAAAGCTGATACTGTCTTTGAGTTGTTGTAGTGTAACTCGCCATTGTCCATGGAACTTGGCAGCGATTTGAATGCCGGAAACAGGTATGGAAATATGAACGCGTCGAAGTCCGCAAGCTATGGAAGCTTGGATATCGGAGATGATAGCGCGGTTCCATCCCAGCAGTCTGGCAGACAAACCTAAGTCAGAAATGGTGGCAATAGCGCGCATTTCTTCCTCACCCATTGCCGGGATACCAACTTCCAACTCATGTACACCGATGGCATCGAGGAATTGTGCGATCGCTACTTTCTCTTGTAAGTTAAAAGCAACTCCTGCTGCCTGCTCACCATCGCGTAATGTTGTGTCATTAATTAGGATTTGGTTCATCTCGAAAATATCCCCAGAGAAGTGTTCGCTATCTCCTTTTTGGGTAAAGTCCCTCAGTTTTTGGGTAATTATGGCTTTGACTGTTAAGGAAATTAAAATTAAGAGCTAGATTTTGACCATGTATTTCAGATACCAGTATTTCTGAAAATCATTTTTATCTAATTCTTATTTGTGAATTTGCAACCCCTATTTACTTTTACCAGTTAGCCTAAATTCATCTGTATAGTAGAAAACGATAAATCATATTATTTAAAAATTATTTTTACTGAAACAACTGGCACTTTTACCGAATAATAACCCTGAAGAGACTTATCAATTATGGTATGGAAGTGTTCAAATTAACTATACACATCCCAAGTAATTGATGGATAATACTTAGTATTTGCATAGGTCATATTCTGCAAAAATACTTAACAACTTATTTGGTTTTCTAACCAATCAAATATTCTTTCTAACTGTTCAATATTTACCAAACCATATTCCCACAACAGCATGGGCAAAGGTGCATTCTCTAACTCCGGATGTCTCAATGCTACTGATATATCGGTTGTTGAAAGGTTAAGCTCACTTTCCAAAAAATGAATAAAATCTGTATTTTTTTGACGTTTAATCATACTCAAGATTCAGTTTATTTACTAAAATCGGTGATTGACTTTCCAAATCATTATGTTTTCCCTAGTTTTAGATAATCTTTTTTACTCGGTTGACAAATATAGCAGGTTATATGACAAATGTCTGTAGCCCATGTTATGCTTGCGTCACTATATATTGATTATGAGTAATGCCAGGTTTCATACAGACTGAAAACAAACCCAAATGCAGATTTATAATCTATCTTGCCTTTGAGTTTGAATTTATCATCTAGTTACAATCATGGCAATAAATATTACCTAGGTAGATAGAAGACTATCTGCCGCTATTATGCTTATAGCAGCTAATACTAAAGTTCTCCCCTCAGTGAGTGACGATTAAATTAATTAAATTTATTAAGGATGTACTCAAGCATCTTCAAGCTAGATAAAACAAGAGTTACAACTTTATATTGGGAGGAGGTACGAGTATTTTAGGATTGATGCACTAGTATTTTAGAAGCAACAAACTGAATATTTATGTACTCATCTGCATCTTTGATATCCCAGATGCTCAGAGAAAAATATAAAAAAGTCGTTGTACTCAAATTTTTGATGCAGGGTATATTACAACGATGTTTCTGTGATGAATTACAAATAGTGATGCTTGCCTGAAAAACTTTAGCGTTATGCAAAATCACGACTTACAGAGGTGTCGCTAGAAGTCTGAGTACAGCGTAACCAAGAAAAACTCGGTTTCTTATATAGGACTGATATTTGATTTATCAAACACACCCTACATATACTTAAATTTTTAAATGCAAACCACAGGCTACCTAGGCTAACAATAATCAAATAGGTTTCTTATAGTATAGTTATAAACTTATAATAATATTATTTTTTTAAGCTTGTTTTCATGAATTTAATTTAGATAAATTGAGCAATCAATCAACACTTAAAAGGTTGGAATAAATACAAAAAGCATAATTCCATAAGTTGGGGCTAATACTTATTTTGATGTTTTTTGGCGAGAAGCAGCAATTAGTAATGGGAAGTGACCTATTATTTTCAAGTTATAGACTTCTTTGCCTAAATCATCTTTCAAGATACTCATTACTCATTTTTTAATATTGGCATCTTCCTATAGATTATATATCTTCAAAAACTAATTAATAAATTATGAGTAGAGACGTAGCATTGCTACGTCTCTACATTATTTTTCGCTGCTATATATGGCAGTTTTCAGAGCAAGCTAATTTCCAATCCCTTGGACTAATTGATCATAACTATCAAAACCTAAGTTATGATATTTTAAAATCCCTTTCTAACATCCTCAATTTATGATGCCTATCTATTTGAAATCAGAATATAAAAACTTTGGCGGAAAACTAGGCTTTTACAAACATCATTCCACTAGTTGTAACTGCGAAATGCGCTTTGCTATTTACCAACCTCCCCAAGCCAAAACTCAAGCTGTTCCCGTTTTATATTTCCTTTCTGGCTTAAGTTCAACAGAAGAAAACTTTATGATCAAAGCTGGGGCACAAAGGTATGCTGCTGAATATGGGATAACTTTGGTTGTACCCGATACAAGTCCTAGAAATACGGGAATTGAAGGTGAAGATGACACTTGGGATTTTGGTTCTGGGGCAGGATTTTATGTGGATGCTAAACAAAATCCTTGGAGTTCCCACTATAAAATGTACAGCTATGTGGTGGAAGAATTACCGCAGATAATTGCCAGTAATTTCCCCGTAAAAGTTGATAAACAGGGAATTTTTGGACATTCCATGGGGGGACATGGTGCCTTAATTTGTGCGCTAAGAAATCCTGAAAAATTTAAATCTGTTTCTGCTTTTGCTCCAATTGTTGCCCCAATCCAATCTCCTTGGGGACAGAAAATTTTGTCAGCCTATATAGGCGATAATAAAGCTGATTGGTATGACTATGATGCAAGTGAGTTAATTAAAAAACACCAGTTTCCTGGTAAGATTTTAATTGATCAAGGTACATCTGATGAATTTATATTAGAACAGTTAAAACCAGAATTATTTATCGCAGCTTGTCATCAGGTGAATCAACCTTTGGAATTACGTTTCCAGGATGGCTATGATCATAATTACTATTTTATTTCTAGTTTTGTTAGGGAGCATATTCAACATCATTTACGGGAATTAGGTATTCAAAATTAGCTTTTATTGCTATTAAAAATAGCCCTTTGCTATCAACTTTAAAATCAGATTTACCCATAACTATTAATTGGTTCGTAGTTTGGCTTTAGCCCACAAAATCTGTGCTAAAGCCAAACTATAGGACTACTATTTGATTTCTGAAAAGACACGTAGGGTGTGTCAGCGACAGCGTAACGCACCATTCATAAGGTTTTGGTGCGTTACGACGTTCCGTCTAACGCACCCTACAGTACCTAATTTTGTTCAAAAATCAAACCGGATTCCTATATATACATTCTTCTAAACCTGATCTATCTTGAGAACTGTAGTTTTCCTTACGTCGCAATAACGTATTTGAAACACTTAAAAAACTCCAGATTTCATTATGGACGAGGTTTAGAAAAATCCTACATTCCAATTACCACACCCCAAAAATAATCTTCAAATGCATCTTCATCTTTGTTGATGTGGAATTGTTTTCCCCAGGAATATACATCTAAGCTGACACGTCCACTATCATCATCTGACCAATCGCCACCTTTAACTGAAATATTACCAAGGATAGGAACCCAATGTGTGGGTAGGGGTAAGAAGGGTTGTTTTCCTCGGAGTAATCCATCTGCGGTAATTAACGCAAATACTACTCCACCTGAATTTATAGCAGTTGTTGCTTGTTCCAAAGCAGCAAATTCACCAAATAAATAGGTATGAATGGTTTTCACTTGACGATAATCAAATAATTCCTTTATCCAACCTTCTATTTCCCAAGATTTAGTCATTCCTGCCAAATTACGGATGATTTCCGGGGAATTTGCCTCAATATTGAAGATAGTATTTTCTGATTCCCGTAATGCTGCCAATACCATCCAATCGCTTTGTGTCATTCTCAATCTTCCCTGACTCCGACGGAGGGTTTGTGATGCTTGGATGAGTTTGGTTTTTCCTTGAAAGCTGCCTTTTTCAAACAGACTGCGACAAATTTGGACGTAGCGAAGAGGTTGTTTGCGGACTAATTCAAAGATAATGGATGCAGGACCACAAAATGGTTGTGCCCCTTGGTTGATTTGGAAGGCATCATTTAACCGCAGTTGCATTTCGGCAAGAAGTTGTTTTTTCTCGACACTTGCCCAAACTCCGGGTTTGGTGGATTTCTCGAAGTCGTTGACTGCTGTGAGTACGTCGGATATTAATAGTTGGGAGTTCATTTTTGGAAATCAGTATAAATAAAATCTACCTATTTATACTGATTAAATCGCGTTAATTACAGAATTTCTCCACACAGCGAGTAAATATTTCAACACCCGTTGCCAAAGCTGTTTCATCAAAATCGAAGCGGGGGTGGTGGTGGGGATATGCTAAATCTTTGGCAGGGTTAGCAGAACCGAGGAAGAAGTAACACCCAGGGATTTCTTGGAGAAAAAATGACATATCTTCACCACCCATGGTTTGGCATTCGGGGACGATGCCGAGGGGAGTTTCTATAACTTCGGTGGCAACTGAACGGACTAATTCTGCCATCTCAGCGTTATTAATTACTGGGGGATACAATAACCAGTGATTGAGGTCATATTTAGCACCGTATCCCTGGCAGATACCACCAATAATTTGGTTGATTTTTTGTGAGAAAAAGCTCGTATATTCTGGGTTGAAGTATCGAATGGTTCCTTTTAAAGTTGCGGTATCTGCAATCACATTCCTCGCATTTCCAGCATGTAATTCCCCCACCGTAACGACGGCAGCATCGAGAGGGTTGACATTGCGGGCGACAATAGTTTGGAGGGAATTGACGATTTGGGCAGCAATAACAACCGAATCCACCGTTTGATGGGGCATGGCTCCATGTCCACCCTTACCAAAAATAGTACAATCGAAGCATTCCACGGCTGCCATTAATGCCCCTGCCCTAACCCCAACTGTCCCTAGGGGAAGATTGTTCCACAGATGTAACCCGATGATGGCATCAACATCAGGATTTTTTAGTACACCCTCAGCAATCATCGGTTTGGCACCACCGGGTGATTCTTCGGCAGGTTGAAAAATAACTTAGGACTTACGCACTGTACAAAATGACTATATTGTGTATCAACGTGAATACGTTGTTTTAGCCTTTTCCAAATTACCCTTTCTTGGTTTATATCGCTTGGTGGAGAACCAAAAAATAAGCTCTAAGCGCTGAAAACCATACCTGCTATTTTGATTTTTCTGTCAATGCGTAAGTCCTATAACTTTAACTTTCCCGGCGAAACTGTGGCGATGTTGGTGGAGGTGGTATGCTGTGCCAAGTGCGATCGCACTATGTCCATCATGCCCACAGGCGTGCATTATTCCCGGATTTTGAGAACAATAGGGGACTTGATTTTCTTCTTGGATGGGTAGTGCATCCATATCTGCCCTGATTGCCAAAGTTTTTATTGGGCTTGGGGATACTTTTTCACCATGGATAATGGCGACTATCCCGGTTTGGGCGATACCTGTTTGATGTTCAATTCCCCATTCTTGGAGTTTTTGGGCAATAAATGCGGATGTGAATTTTTCTTGGAAGCCAAGTTCTGGTTTTTGATGCAGTTGTCTACGCCACTCTACTAACTGGGGTTGGAGGTTGCGAATGGTGAGGCGAATGCTTGACAAATTAGCTGAATTTATGCTGGGGAGTGGGGATATCATTTTGCTTAAAGAGGGAACGAGGAATCAAGAACCCCACCCAAACCCTCCCCGCTAGCGAGGAGGGAAAAAGAAGCTAGTTCCCCCTCCCCGCAAGCTACGGTGTACACACAAGTATCGAATTCCCTATATTTTTTATAATTCCACGCCCGCCAACGGTTGAAACCGCTGTCTAATAGCTGAAGTCATCTACAAGATGACTGAATATTTTTAGTTTTTAGTCCATTTCAATGGACTTTTGCTGTGAGACTGGGATTTTCAATCCCAGGCGAAGTGAGGGATTTACCGACTTGTGTGTACACCGTAGCCCCGCAAGCGGGGTAGGGGGTTACGGGGTGGGGTTATTTATATGGCTCTTGAAATAAAAATGATATCAAAAGTTTTTTGGCAACAATACTTCTAAATCCAAGTTAGATGCAACTTGAGCCAGTTTTTCCACATCTTCGAGATTCTCCAAATATGGAATATGTCCCAACACGGGAACATTGGTGAATTTCTGCACTAATTCGATGGGGGTAAAATCGGCTATCCCCGATTCGCCATCAGGTTGAATAGAGTTGAGAATTATCCCTAAAAGGTTAATTTTAGTTTGTTTGGCGAGGGCAACATTTGCCACAGCATGGGAAATGGAACCTAGTTTGACGGGGACAACCAATACTGTTGGTAATTTCCATTCCCCAGCAATATCCGCCACAGTGAATTCGTTGGTGATGGGGGAACCTAAACCACCCAACGCTTCTACAAGGGTAAAATCAGAATGCGATCGCATTCTGTTCAAACTCTGCCAAACTACACCCAAATCCACCTCTCTATTTTCCCGTGCGGCGGCGATGGGTGGTGCTAAAGGTGCTTGGAAGTATTGGGGTGTTGTTTCCTCAACTGTTTGTTGAAGGTTAAATAATTTTTGGTACCATTCGCAATCTCCGACTCCCGATTGAATCGGTTTCATTAAACCCAGAGTGCGATTGCTGTGGTATTTCTGCCAATATGCCACTAGGGAACTAGTAACAATTGTCTTTCCAGCGCCGGTATCGGTTCCTGTGATGAATAATGTGTTGAACACTTTGTTAATTTTTACTATTTATTATAATTTAGTTGCATCTGGGGTAGGAGTTGGGGTTAATTCAATAAAAGGAGTTTTGGAATCCCCTGGTGTGGGAATAACTGTTGGCTCATTTAAAGGTGGGAGGGGGATTTGAGTCGGGATTGGGTTGGGTGTTTTCCCTTCTTTTGGTGTTTGAGTGGGTGTGGATGTGGGTGTAATGACGGGAAGACTTTGCAATTTAACTGTGAGATTATATTGACTTTCTAATATTCCCGCTACTGGAGTCACTTGAATAATATATTTACCTGTGACGGGTAATATTCCTTGGTAAGCAGGTATTTCCCTAGCAGTAATATCAATTGGCTCGCGGTTGGGTGCCAAAATTGTTAATACCACTTCCCCTGCTTGAATAAAAGATGCGCTTATTTGCTGTCCTTCCTGTCCAAAAAAGGTATATTGAACAGTTTCATTGGTTTTAATTTTGCTATCAACGGTGGCTATATTGGAACTATTAAAGGCGAGCTTTTTACTATAAATTATGGGTTCGCTGACAGTGGGTGATGGGGAAACTTCTAAAGTTGGGGTAGCAGTTTGACTAATTACAGGTGAAGGGAAGGTTTGGGGTGGTAAGACTGTTTCCCGTTCTCTGCTTTGGTTGCGAATAGAACTAACTAATGCCCAAGAACCTACCCCTGCTAAAACCACAACAGCCGTACTAATTGCCGCAACTGCTATGGGACTATCGAGAATAGAACGGGTATTTGGTTCGGGTATGGCTACTGGGGATTTTTTGGGAGTAGGTGGAGTTGGGGCAACTGCTGCGGGTGCAACGGCTAATGTTTGCAAGTTGGAAACTTCTGGAGAATTTACTGGTGTCAGAGATAGTAATGCTTGATTTACTTCATTTGCACTTTGATAGCGATCGCTTGGCACCGAGTTTAACATTTTGTTGAGGATGCGGGCGAATTGGGGATCAACCTGGATAAATTGCTCCCATTTCCAAGTTGCCCTGGTTTCGTCATACATTTCCTGTGGTTGTTTCTTGGTGAGGAGAACTATTGCCGTAACTGCCAACGCATACAAATCGCTGCTGGGATATGCCCTACCTGTTTGCATCTGTTCTGCTGGGGAGTAGCCCAGTTTTCCTACGGGTGTGGGGATAATTTCGCTACCTAGTTGCAGTTTCGTGGCTAATTCCTTAACTACACCAAAGTCGATTAATACCGGTAAGCGATCGCTTTCTCGCTGAATCAGGTTTTCTGGGGAAATATCTCGATGGATTATCCCCCGACTGTGGATATGCTCTAATACAGGTAATAAATTTTTCAGCAAACTCACCACTTCTTTTTCAGTGAAGCTACTTCCTTGATCAAGCAATTCTCGGTATGTTTTCCCCCCAATATATTCTTGTACCAGGAACAATCTTTGATCTTCTTGAAAGCGCTCTCGAAATTGAGGGATTTGACGATGCTGCATCTGGTACAAAATTTCTGCTTCCTGTTGGAATAATTCCTGTGCTTTTTCCCAAGAAAAAGCCCCCGTAGCATTGGGAATCAGTTCTTTAATGGCACAAGGCTCGTTAAAACGCCTTTGATCTTCAGCCAGATAGGTTCTGGCAAACCCTCCTTGACCGAGAATCTTGATAATTTGATAACGATTTTGGAGAATAGTCCCAACAAAAATAGGTGGCTGCATAATTTTATATTAATTAAATTAAATTACAGAGGGATAGTTTTCAGTAAGTCATTGTTGTAGTTTTACTTCATTTTCACATTATTTCTCAGTACACTAAAATGAGAAATACCAGTATTTACATGGATAAATCGTCAATAGGAATGATGATGCCTCGCATATTTTACACCTTGTCTTTACATTCTTTGGATATATTATTTAATTTCAATATCAAGTCTGCTAGTTTATTAATTTACAGTTAGTATCATAAAATATTGAATTGTTCCCGAATTAGGACATGATGGGTGTTCGAGTTCTGAGATTCTCCTTTTATTTATTTAAAAGGTGTAAATCACAGCCGTGGAGTGGAAAATTGGCAAACAGCTATAATTATTACTGCTAGTGCAAAAAGTAAAGTCATTAAATTTCTGGTTGAATCTAGCCTTCCCTGGGGAAAGCTCTTTTGAGCAGCTTGACTTCCATTCTGACTGCCCTAGCGTTGGATATTTCACCAAAATGTTGGGTGTTCGCACCTCAACCAATCAAAATCAGTCACTTCCAAGGACTTTATGTCTTTTAAGCCATCAGGGCTTTGTCAACAAAATAGTTGGGAAATTCGTGAATCATCATCTTACGGAGGAATATTAAATCAGTGAATAGTAAACAGTGAACAGTTATCAGATGATCCTTACTGAAACCTACCGCTTGGAGTGCCACGTTTTCGGAGGCTGTCTTCAAAGAGTCTTCACAGAAAGCTGGTTTGCGAAGGGGTAGACAACACATCACTGATAACTAGTAACTGGTAACTATTGAAATGATCTCGCTGAATATTTCGGACTATTTCGCATAAAGAAGCCAAATCTCGGATGATAAGATTGCCATGAATGCACATCGAGGGTCTGCTGTACTCAGTTCTACTACTTTAAAAGTACAACCACTGCCAACAGCGCTGAATGAAAATAATCGCCTGCGACTATTCTCTGGTTCTGC
The DNA here is from genome assembly GCF_000317435.1 of Calothrix sp. PCC 6303. Lineage (NCBI taxonomy): Bacteria > Bacillati > Cyanobacteriota > Cyanophyceae > Nostocales > Calotrichaceae > Calothrix > Calothrix sp. PCC 6303. The sequence goes on along the minus strand of NC_019751.1, from coordinate 1,354,790 downwards.
TAATACAGTATTATCCCAGGAAGTCGCTCGCTATTTGGGAATGGATCTCGGACCAATGATTCGCAAAGGATTTGCGGATGGCGAGTTGTATATCCAAATCCAGGAGTCAATTCGGGGTTGTGATGTTTATTTAATCCAACCCTGTTGTCATCCTGTGAACGATAATTTGATGGAGTTGCTGATCATGGTTGATGCCTGCCGTCGGGCTTCAGCACGACAGGTAACTGCGGTAATTCCTTATTATGGATATGCTCGCGCCGATCGAAAAACGGCTGGTCGTGAGTCAATTACCGCGAAGTTGGTGGCGAATCTGATTACCCAATCCGGGGCAAATCGGGTTTTGGCGATGGATTTACACTCAGCCCAAATTCAGGGTTATTTTGATATCCCTCTAGATCATGTGTACGGCTCGCCTGTAATTTTAGATTATTTAAAGAGCAAGAATTTGGAAGATATTGTTGTTGTTTCTCCAGATGTCGGTGGTGTAGCGCGGGCTAGGGCTTTCGCTAAAAAACTAAATGATGCTCCCTTGGCAATTATCGATAAACGTCGCCAAGCCCATAATGTGGCTGAGGTGATGAATGTGATTGGTGATGTCAGGGGAAAAACAGCGGTGTTGGTGGATGACATGATTGACACTGGTGGCACCATCGCGGCAGGGGCTAAACTGCTGCGTGAAGAAGGTGCAAGCCAGGTTTATGCTTGTGCAACACATGCCGTGTTTTCCCCACCAGCTGTTGAGCGACTTTCCAGTGGAGTGTTTGAGGAAGTGATTGTAACTAATACTATCCCCATTCCCGAACGCGATCGCTTCCCCCAACTTGTGGTGTTGTCGGTGGCTAATCTCCTAGGAGAAACTATTTGGAGGATTCATGATGATAGTTCTGTAAGTAGCATGTTCCGTTAACAACAAATACTAGTGATGCTCCTACACCATACCGCGCTTGTTGGTGTAGGCTTCTCAGGCAATTAATGTTTAATTTCCCAGCAATCAATAACAGCAACTTTCTTCCGCCTGATGAACCCGCAAAGCTGCCTTGTTACTCATCACTCATTACTTATTTTTTAATGTTAGGTTGTTAGCTGACGTTCCAAACTAGCTTCCATACTGCTAGAAAGGAAATGCCCTACAAGAATTCCCGTAGTCAGGTGATAAGAATTTTTATTGAGACGGTGGAGAGTTTCAAAACCACTGCGACGTTGACGATCGTTTAAGACCCGGTAATGCTGCACAATAGTATCAGGACCAATCCAACCTTCACCTTCAATTTGCCCAAGTTGATTGTGTTGCAGCAAAAATGAATAGTTGCGTTCCCCATCATCCATCCTACCTTTATATTGCAATGCAATCTCAGCGCGATCGCTTCCTGGGAAAATTAGCTTTGTTGCCATTGTAAACCAATTGTCCCGGCTCCAAGCAACCAAAGTCATACCCTTGACATTAATTGGCATTCCATCACGTTCTAGCCAACTACCTTGCAGAGTCCAGCGTCCAGGTTCTAAGAGAAAAGCATGTGCCACCTTTTACATTCCTTGTTTTGCTCAACCAGTACCGCCAACACCGCTGATAAATTGGACACAGGGGGCGAATATGTCCAGTATAACCGGAAGAAAAGGAGCAGGGAGCAGGGAGGAGGGGGAATATATAAATTTACTTACTGGAAACAAGGTTGATTCCAAATCAGATCTTTTTTTTTGGGATACTGAACTCCAATCCATCTAATTTGCTACATGTACTTCACCTAAAGGAATTTCATCTGTGGCACCTGTGGCAGATGGGAGATTACCAGGGGTGTTATGCTGTCGCCAATAGGCTAAAACTGCAAATGCGATCGCTTCTTTCAAATCGCTGTTTAATCCCATTTCATCGGTTGTCATCACGGGTATTGGTTCTAACAGAATTTGTAATCTTTTCTTTAAGTACAAATTACGACCACCTCCACCACCAATTAAAACTCTTTGGGGCATCTGTGGTAAAAAGCTTCGGTAATTACTGACAATTGATGCCGCAGTTAGTTCGGTTAAAGTGGCTAAAAAGTCAGCCGAACTAAGTTGATATGGTTGGGCATCACGGATACATTGTTCTAAATATTCCACCCCAAATAATTCTCTGCCTGTTGATTTTGGTGGGGGTAAATGAAAGTATTCTTGAGTTAACCATTGCTCCACTAAAGCTTGGCAGGGTGTACCAGTGGCTGCCCACTCCCCATTCTCATCGTAGGTTTTGATACCCTGACTCAATTGTGTCACTGCTAAATCCAGGATACTATTTCCTGGACCTGTATCCCAAGCGCGAATTTTTTCTAACCAATCACCAGTTTTGGTGGGTATATAAGTAACATTACCAATGCCACCAATGTTTTGGATACATCTAGATTCTTGAGGATGGCTCAATAACGCCGCATCGATTCGGGGTACCAGGGGGGCACCTTGACCACCAAGGGCAATGTCTGCGGCTCGAAAATTGTTAACGGTGGTAATACCTGTAAGGTTGGCGATGACTGCACCACGTCCTAACTGTAAGCTGTAACCAAGGGTTTTTGTCGGGTTTGGGATGCCTTGAATTACTGGCGCTCTGTGGTATACAGTTTGACCATGGGAACCAATTAATGTCGCGGGTTCATGACCTTTTTGGATATCCATTGCAGCCTCTGCGAATGATTGCGCGATCGCATCATCCAATTCAGCTAGTTCTACCATGGAAATAGTCGCACCAGCACAAACTTCTAAAATCCTTTCTCTAAGTTTGGCTGGGTAAGGATAGGTTTGACCTGCAATTAATTTAACTTCGATATCTAAATCTTTACCAGAAATATCTACTATTGCAGCATCAATACCATCAACCGATGTACCACTAATTAAACCAACTATACGAACCATGAAGTTTTTGGTTTTGAGGTAATTTTCAAAATTATACAGGGGAACAGGGGAACAGGGAAAATATAAATGTCCTAATCAAAGTGGCTACAGCTATACCAAACATAACTAGCCTGCGTAGGCAGGCTTTGTTCTTATAGCCCCAGACTTCTAGCTTGAGGGCATTAATCTATTAACTTTTCAAAAGTTCTGATGACTTTTGTTGCAGCAATTCTAATAATTCCTTTTCAATCACTTTATTAACAAACTGGTTTCCCTGTAAATTGAGATGAATATGGTCATGATACAAAGATTTCGGCTCTGAATAGGAGTTAAAGAAGGGGAGAAAATCAATATAATTAATACCTTGAGCTTGAGTAAAATCAACTAAACGTTGTCTGGCTTTTACTTCGTAGTCGTGGGAACCAGGTTTACCAAGTTCCCGCTTTAAAGGTGTCATAACTAGCAAATAAAGACAATTATTTTCTGTTGCCAAAGCTTTAATTTTGGCAATAGCCGTCAAATTTGCCTCAATTCTGTCACCACCTTGTTGTTGAAGTGCAATTAGTTCGGGAATTGGTTGAGGTTTCTGGATATAGCGTTGAAATACTTCCACTATTGCTAACGGGGGCTTAGTTTGGGGATAATTGCGATCGCGTCCCACTGGCAATGATGTTGGTTTCGTCGCAAACAAATCATCAGTATTAATCATCTGCACAATAACTTGCGAACTGAAGCTACCAAATCTTTGGAGATAAGCTAATTCGTTCATTGGTCCCCAGGAATTAGCCGAGGCATTTAATACCTCTACATGTTGTTTATTAATAGTATTTACTGAAGCCAGAGATTTCATCATCAAGCTAGAAACAGTATTTTCCTGATCCGTCCACCAACCTCCATTGGCAATGGAGTCTCCAATTACCAAAATCCGCAAAGTCTCAGCCGCAGGAACTTTCTGGGTGGCAGCACTACGCATAGAATACTGGTTAATCTCAATTAGCTTACCATTACGACGAGTCCGCTGATTCGGCGCAATTAAATACCCGATTTCCTCATCAGCAAGGTAAAGTAAGGGGTTGCCAAACCCAAAACGCCACTTTAATCCAGCTTCCACCAACACAAACAAGCCAAAGGCAATTCCCAAAATCGTTAACAATATCACTTTCATTACTTAGTACAAATGATTAACTAAACGTTAAAAATAATCTGAGTCAAAAGTCATATCTTATACCAATTATTTAGAAATGACCGCTGCTAAATTAACTGAAGTGGATGAGATTATCCATCTTGTTGTCTAAGAGGGTGTGCTTAACTTCCTGTAGATATTCACAGAATATTCCTGTGGTTATCAATTAGTGAATGTTGCAAAAATGAGACAAAATCGTAACAAACACAGTGTGTATTTTGCGAGTTCAGGGACTACAATCGAAACGAACAATCTCATACTGTGAGAAAGAGAGGTTTACGAAGCTATGTCTGATTTAAATCGAGGCATTATGAAGTTTGAGGGTGCCGATTCTCCCAAACTAGTTACAGTTTCCACCGTACTGTTATTAGGCTCAATTGCCGTACTGATTATTTGGGCACTTCAATCTGCCTATGCAGTCAGCTAGAGCTTATAGTGGAAGAATACGGAATTTAAAGTAATAAGATTTTAGAAGTTACGAAAACTTCGTGTTTTTGGTTAATGCAACTTTTATGTCCCCATAAAATTAGGGGCAAACAGCTGTTTGCCCCTACCGAATATTTTCTGTGAATTCATAACCTCCCCTCTTAGCTCTTAGTGTCAACTGCTCTGCGTTACAAAACAGACACATTACTTGTTTTTTAATGCCTGTATAGCCGAAGAGGCAGGGGAGCGGGAAACTGTTCTTGCAAGGAGAAAGATTCACTCTTCTTCGCCGTAGCACCTTGTATAAATTGAAGCTTGACAAGGTTTACAGAATCAAAAAATTATCTCCTGCAATTAATTGCTTTTATAAAAATATTGCTGCACTTTGATGTTTTTGTGGTAAAGTTCCCCAAGAATTGAAAAAATTGTTGTTAGTTTTTGGGTTTTAGATTTTAGAGTTAAATGTAAACTAAAATCCAAATTTGAGGATGCTTGAACTCTGGGGTTTCTTAGTTATATTCGTAATCTGTCCAATTTTGGGAGGATTACCGCTAATTGCTTGGATTACTTTCGCGCTGGCGAAAAAGCAGTTAGCACGGTTCGGAATTGTGAATATGAGCATTGCTGGAGCTTTTTACCATGGGGGAACTCCTGTGGGAATGCTAGCCTTGCTCTCGGAAGCATTTAAGGGTATTGTTGCAGTTCTACTGGCACGGGCTTGTTTTCCTGATGCCTCTGCTTGGGAAATAATCGCCCTAATTACCTTAACTGTTGGTAGATATTGGTTTGCCAAAAGTACCGCTACAATTAACGTCATTTGGGGATTTGCAGTTCATGATCCTTTAGCAACAGCATTTCTGTTGTTAATGGCGACTGTTAGCTTTACAATTATCCGCTCTAGGCAATTTGCCAAGATTGGGATTCTGGTGGTTTTCCCGGTAATTGTGGCGATTTTGCATATCGATGATGGGTTGAGGATTTTTGCAGCGATCGCACTCGCTGTCATCCTAGCTTGGATCGATCAACAACATCCAGATGGTGGGGAAGTATTTAGTCTGGAAACACCAGAAGATTCTCCAGTACCCGCAACCTTTTTCCGTGGGTACCAGGATCTTTTAAGCTTAGATGATGATTTGGAAGCAGTATTTGTCGGTGATAAAGCCGCAAAACTTTCGGAAATTAAACGTTGGGGTTATCCAGTTCCCAAAGGTTGGTTAATTCTCCCCTATGATGATCCTCAAAAGTTAATTGATTTCCTCCAACCATCAGAATTATCGCCCCTGGTGGTGCGTTCTTCGGCGATTGGAGAAGATAGTGAAATTGCCTCTGCGCCTGGGTTATATGACAGTACCCTGAATGTCACCACCAAGCAGGGATTGCAAAACGCGATCGCACGCACCCAAGCATCCCATAATAAACCATCAGCCGTTCAGTATAGAAGTGATACCTATGGTCGCAAGCAACGTAACTTGAAAACAAGCGGTATGGCTGTGTTAGTTCAGCAACAAGTTAATAGCGTCTATTCGGGTGTTGCCTTTAGCCGTGATCCCATCACCCAAGAAGTTGATGCTGTGGTTGTTGAAGCCGTTGTTGGCAACCCCACACAAGTTGTTTCCGGCAGGGTGACACCAGAGCAATATCGCGCCTTTGTAGTGCAAACTGATAATACATCCTTTGTGCATCTAGAAGGCAAAGGTAAAGTCCCCGCCCCAATCATCAAGCAAGTAGCCTACTTAGCTCGGCACTTAGAAGAACATTACTACGGCATACCCCAAGATATTGAATGGAGTTACGACGGTCAAACATTGTGGGTACTTCAAGCACGACCCATCACCACTTTACTGCCAATTTGGACAAGGAAAATTGCCGCCCAAGCAATTCCTGGTATACTGTGTCCCTTAAATTGGTCAATTAATCGTCCATTAGTCAGTGCTGCTTGGGGTGGAATATTCGCTGTGGCAATGGGGGAACGTTCCATTGGATTGGATTTTAATGAAGCCATCACCCTACATTTTTCCCGGACTTATTTAAATGCAACTCTATTGGGGCAAATTTTTCACCGCATCGGTTTACCATTAGAAAGCTTGGAGTTTTTGACTACCAACAGTAAGATAAATATACCTATAGTTGATACCATAGCTAGTAATTTACCCGGTTTCCTTCGCCTAATTGGTAGAGAATTATCTTTAAGACAAGACTTTCGACGTGAACGTCGTCGGCGCTTTATTATTGGTTTGTCACAATTGGCACAAGAAAGTGCTGAAGATTTAGATCCCCCTGGATTATTGGTGCGGATAGAATACACCCTAGATTTACTCAGTCGTGCCACCTATTACAGTGTTTTAGCCCCATTAAGTGCAGCATTTAGACAAAAAATATTTAAAGTCAAAGACTCCGAGATTAATAATAGATTGGCACCGGAAATTGTTGCCATGACAGCACTACAGGAATTAGCGACAGAAGCCAAGAAAATTCTACCTGTTTTTGACCCAGACAATTTATTTGAGGATCTCAATGTTTCCGAAGAAGGGCAAAGAATCCTCTCAGAACTAACACAAATTACCAGACGCTACGGCTATTTAAGTGAAAACAGCGATATTGCTACCCCCACATGGCAGGAAAAACCCGAAGCAGCTAGAGAAATGTTTGTGCAGTTGATGTTGGGAAGTGAACCATCTACTCCAAAACGAAGTCCACGCCGAGGTTGGGTACAAAATCGGGTAGATTTAAATGGGCTGGTGACAGAAACCTACCTGCAACTTCAAGCCGAATTACGTTGGTGCTTTCTGGCTTTAGAAAAACAATGGCTAGATTCTGGGATTTTGCAACAGGCTGGAGATATATTTTTCCTCGAATTTACTGAAATTGAAAAACTCATCACCACACCCGACAACATCACCATTAGCCGTTTACAGGTAATTGTCTGGCAGAGGCGATCGCTTTTAGCACGCGATCGCAATTTGAATACAGCCCCACTTTTGGTGTATGGTGATGCACCACCCATCATACCCGCCTTAATGCCAGCCCTAGAACCCGACCAAGTTATGCAGGGTACCACCGCAAGTCCAGGGCAAGCTGAAGGGCGAATTAAGGTGCTACGAAATCTCCAAGAACTCCCAGAAATTGAACCAGATACAATTTTAGTTATCCCTTATACCGATTCAGGCTGGACAGATTTACTGATTCGCGCTCAAGGAGTCATCGCCGAAACTGGCGGCAGGCTTTCACAATCATGTATCCTGGCTCGTGAATATAAAATTCCCATGATTGTAGATGTAAGTAATGCTACATGGGTACTTCAGGATGGGCAACGTGTCAAACTTGATGCTTCTAGGGGAATAGTAGAAATATCCAACGATTTACGTCCGGAGTAAGGGGAGAATTACTGAATTAAGAAATCGGAAGACAGAAGATAAAAATCCTCAGAAATTGCATAATATTCCAGTTGTCATCCGTATTTATATTCAAGATACACCTATTCTTTATTCCTATCTGTAAAAGCTTCACGAAAAAGTGAAGATCAATACTGACACTTTGAATTAAACACACTATCATTCGATATATCTAAAAGTACCTGAGAGGTTATATGAAAAACACAGTAGTTAGTTCCAACCAAGAAACAAAGTCCGCCAAAAAACGACAGCAGTCTGCCAACTCTATTGATATCGGTTCCCCCAGAGTTCCCATCAAACAGCGCCAAACCAAGCAACAGCAAGAAACACTTAGTGATTGGGCACATGCCAGCTAAAATCAGCTTTCACCTTGGAAGTGTAATAGAAATATTTACCACGATTCGTCAATAACTAGCAATTAATTGGTGGTAAAAAATGATAACTAGACAGGCATATCTCATCCATTTTTCTCTATCTTTAATCCCCCCAATTCCTTCTAAATTCGGATTTGGGGGGATTATTTTATAGCAAATTTATCATATATATGTATATGACTTACGCATTGACATAAAATACTAATAAGTTGCTACGCAGCTAAATCCTATAAATATTCCCCTATCTAGGTGTATTCTGGATTCTGAGTTCTGCATTCCTCAATTAGTTCATGCCCTCACAAATAAAACTCCAACCAGGCACCCTCTGGAATCGTGTCATCACCACAACTGAACAAGCGCTGATATCTGGTGCTTTACTTTCAATTCCTACCGATTGTGAAATTATGGAGGATGAAGGGGTTAATTTTGTTGTCAGAATCTTATCTAACTTAACTCGTAAAAATCAAGCAAAGCAAAAAACCCCTCCAGACTTTAATCCGTTTTTACCATACGAACAAAACTTATGGGTTGCGGATGTTTCCGATACTCACGTCTGTATTTTGAACAAATTTAATGTTGTTGAACATCACTTACTAATTATTACCCGTGATTTTGAATCACAAGAATCCTTATTAACTGCGGATGATTTTATCGCCATGCACGCTTGTTTGGCTGATTTTGATGGTTTAGCGTTCTACAATAGTGGTCAAATTGCTGGTGCTAGTCAAAAACACAAACATTTACAGATAGTTCCTTTTTCCATCAACGAGAATAATATCAAAGTTCCCATTGAACCATTGCTAGCATCTGCCAATTTTCAAGATGGTGTGGGAACAGTAGAAAAGTTCCCATTTATACATGCTTTTGCCAAACTAAACCATGATACCCTTAGCTCTCCTACGGAAGCAGGAAAAGCAACTTGGGAAATTTATCAAAATTTACTGCGAGTGCTAAACCATAACTCAAAACCCTCCCCTTACAATTTACTAGCTACCCGTGAGTGGATTTTGATTGTCACGCGATCGCATGAAGAATACAAGGGTATTTCTATCAATTCTCTGGGATTTGCTGGTAATCTACTCGTCGGCAACCTCCAACAACTAGAATTACTCAAACAATATCGCCCCATGCAGATTTTGCAGCAAGTTGCCTTCCCTAGAAGTTAATTATTTCCCACCCATTCCAGCACTCGATTCCAAGCCCACCAAGGGTCTGGATCTTTTGCCAGAAGTTGACCTTCCTTACTATTAAAATAAACAACATGCCCACCATGGGGAGTTAAGAATAAATCTACCTTGGGGTTGTTGACACAAAGCTGTTTTAACTCTGGAATAATTGCCGGGTCAAAAAATGGGTCATCTTCAGCGTAAATAATCAAAGTGGGTTTATTTAGATGCGGCAGAAAATGTAAAGGACTCGTCGCATCGTAATAACTTTCCACAGAGGGGAAACCTAAGCGGGGAATCACCAACTCATGATCAAATCCCCAAATACCATTAGCCCGCTCAATTGCAGCAGCTTCTATGGTGCCAGGATGAGCATCGTGGATACGCCAAGCTAGCTTTTTCAGCCGGAATGCGATCGCTTTTTCCAAATACTTCCCAATTGGCTGTTGAACTAAATACTTTAACGAGCGATTTGAGTCCACACTTGGACAAATTACTACCCCACCCCCAATATCTTCATCCTTTAGCCCCAAATTCTCCTCACTCTGTATTAACTCCATCCCCGCCTTGACAGCCCACAACGCCAACTGTCCCCCCAAAGAGAACCCCGCAAACCAAAATTTTCCTGGACACCCTAATTGACGCGCCTGTGCCGCAATCCTAACGAAATCTTCCCCCTCGTACAAACCATCTGATGTCAACGCCGGCGAAAGCTCTACCGATTTCCCATGGGCGCGCCAATCAAATAAAACCACCGCATACCCTTCGGCATAAGCTTTACGCCCCAAAATCCTCAATAACCATTGATCATCCAAATCACCCGTAATTCCATAAGTTCCCACAATTGTCCCTCGTGGATTTTCCGGAATTGCCACCAGTCCAAATAACGGTATTGACTTTGCTCCTGTAAAGATTTGTTGCTGATACAAAGGCTCTGGTTCAAAAACCGTTTTCTCCCAATTTCGGCTTGCCCAAGCCGCTGCAAACAGCGTCATCACTAGACCATTCTGTAAAAATTTTGGCGGAATGTATGATGGATAGCACATGAACTCTGGAAATTCTTATATTTTCCATTAATATTTACAATTAATTCATCTTAATATTTATGTTAGATTTAAAAACTTTTTTATAATCAGGAAAGTAATCTTTGTACTCCTCAAAGATTCTTATTTATCGTTAAAAAGTAGTAATAACAATACATAATGCCGAGGATTCTTGTCATAGACGATGACCCCGCTATTTCGGAACTAGTTGCCGTCAATCTCGAAATGGCTGGCTACGACGTTAGTCAGGCGGAAGACGGCATCAAAGGTCAGGCGCTGGCGCTCCAGCTGCAACCCGATTTAGTCATGCTCGATTTAATGCTGCCCAGAGTTGACGGATTTACCGTTTGCCAACGCTTGCGCCGGGATGACCGCACAGCAGAAATTCCAGTGCTGATGTTGACTGCTTTGAGCCAAACCCAAGATAAAGTTGAAGGTTTTAATGCCGGAGCTGACGACTATCTCACCAAACCCTTTGAAGTAGAGGAAATGTTGGCACGGGTGCGTGCTTTGCTACGAAGAACCGACCGCATTCCCCAAGCTGCCAAACACAGTGAGATTCTTAACTATGGCTCTCTCACCCTTGTTCCTGAAAGGTTTGAAGCAATCTGGTTTAATGAAACCGTAAAATTAACCCATTTAGAGTTTGAATTATTACATTGCTTACTGCAACGTCACGGACAAACTGTCTCCCCAAGCGAAATTTTGCGAGAAGTCTGGGGATATGATCCTGACGACGATATCGAAACAATTCGTGTTCATATTCGCCACCTACGGACAAAACTCGAACCTGATCCCCGCCATCCTCGCTATATCAAAACCGTGTATGGTGCCGGATACTGTTTGGAATTACCTGGCACTAACTCATCAGGAGAAACTGCATCAGCATCGGTGGTGGAGTAAATGGACGTATTAGGTTAAGTTAAATTTACTGTAGGGTAGGGTCTGAAATTCTTTTTCCAAGCCTACCCTAAAGAAAGATTGCCCTTACTATCTCATAAAAAAATGGGAGCGCTGCGCTCCCAGTACACTCATTATTGACCAAATTTTTTTCTACGAGTCAACATATAGATTCCTAAACAGGATAAACCTCCAACAACTCCAGATTCTGGAACTCGCGCAGGTGGTTTTACTGGAGAAAGGGCGGAAATCTTACCATAAATAGCTGCGGTTGTAGTTGCCCCCTCCAATACCCGAAACTCTTTTAAATTTGTTTTGCCACCATCTTGGCTAAAACCTGTTAATTCTAAGGTATATTTTTTACCGTTGAAAGCAAAAGTCCGATTGTCTAGTTTAGGTGTGATGTACGCAAAATCTGCATTCTCAATCTCATTTTCAGAAGTATTCGGTGTATTCCTCAAGTTAAAATCAAAATCAAATATTTCATTTTCTTTATTGGGACTATTCAAACCCACATTTAGACTTAAAGAAACTTTATCCACACTAGTGCCGAAAAGTACACTTCCATTAAAGTAAGTTAAATCACCAATTTTGAATAACGAATCTACATTAGTAGTAAAGCTATTTCCCGCAAACTTGAAGCTATTTGCTGGAGTCCCAAATCTGGAATCATCAGGGTCTCCCCAAGTAAAAGAGTCGGTGCCAACACCTGTATATCTTGGCATATTATTGGTGCTACCTGGATCGGGTTTTCCCCATACTCCACTGGAAGCACCAGAGAAAGTTATCGCTCGTATTGGTGTGGAGAGAGTAACTTCGGCGACTGCTGCAACTGTGAATGTTGAGAAAGCCGTGATCAAGAATTGATAAAGTTTCATGTTAGGGTATGACTCCTAACCAGGAGCGCAAATAAAAATGACCGATTTATACACATTAGTAAATTTACGTAATTATTGCCAACCAACCCTAGCAATTTTCATATAATCTTCACGGTTGCTTTTCCTTTTTTCGTGTAAACAAGATAAAATACACCGAAGAAAACCTCTGGTGCTTAATTGCTGTATAGTTTGTCTGATCAAAGTTCACAACTGTAATTTGATGAGGGAGAACTTAGTGATTGCTTCACAATATAGTAAAAAGTTTCATGTTCTATATTTAAATTTTTGGTGAAATTAGATAAAACGTTCCGGAAACGCAATGGTTATTGTTGTACCTGGTAATTCTAGATGAATTGGTTATGTAGGGTCTGCTGAAAAAGTCTTTTAGTGGGGGTAGGGAACGGGGAACAGGCAACAGGGAACAGTTTTACCCTTATTTTTTCCATTTTTTTGTACTCCAATAAATCTGAATGCAAGTTTTTTAAACCTCAAACCCTTATTTCCTTGCACTTTACCCAGATAAAAAATCCTGAAAGTGTTGATAAATAAATGTTTCATAGTTATTCAGCAAGCCCTATGTAGACATCCACAATCTTGTAGAGAGACGTAGCAGTGCTACCTCTCCACAACCGTCATTTTTATCTTGACAGACTAGTAGTTTGCTACTTACAGAAGCCACTCCGTGTCTACCCGCAGGGTATCCCCATCTCAAAACCCGCTTCTTCCTTCTTCATTTGAACTACCTAGGATTAATCAAATTTAATTTTTACAATTGATAAATCATCATCAAAATTATCGTGAGGATTAATAAAATTTAGGTGTTGAATTAGTTGACTCAGATGTTGATTAGAAGTATGGGGTGAATGAGTTAACATTTGAATAAACGATTCTAAACCCCATAATTCTCCATCGGATTTAGTAATTTCATATACTCCATCACTAAAAATATAAAATAGGCTAGATTTTTCAATATTACAAAAATTATCTACATACTTAGCTTCAGGAAACATCCCTACTGGCATTCCTGGTGTGCGTAACAATTTAACTTCATGAGTATTTTTAGATTGACCAGAAATTAAGATTGCTGGTGGATGACCAGCACTAGAATAGACTAGTTGTCGAGTAACGCGATTGTAGACACCATACCAAATAGTAAAATATTTATCATTTTGATGACTCATTTGGAAGGTATCATTTAAAGCCTTTAGAACATCACTGGGTTGGTAATAATTGAGGTTGCGTAAAGCACGCGATCGCAATAGGTTCAAAACCGAGATAGATGGTAATGTTGCTTTCAATCCATGTCCAGCAGTATCCATCAAATAAATAACTAAGTAATCGCGGTCAAGCCAGTAATAATCGAAACAATCACCACCGAGTTGCCGAGAAGGGATAAACTGAAAGTCAATAGAAAATGGTTTTTCCATGGGTGGAGGTAGAAGCGATCGCACATAGTCGGCAGCTTCCATCAGTTCATTTTCTAATATTTGTTTTTGATCCCGTAAGTCACGACTGAGTTGGTGCAGTCGTAATCCTGCACGTACCCTTGCTTGGAGTTCATTTTGTTCGATGGGTTTGGAAATAAAGTCATCAGCACCTGCATCCAAACCTTTGACCCGATCGGCAACTGAGTCTAATGATGTTAAAAGAATAAAAAATGTTGTCGAGAGTTTGGGATGAGCTTTAATCTGTTGACAGACTTCTAATCCATTAATTCCCGGCATCATCCAGTCGCATATAATTAATCCTGGCTGAGATGCGATCGCACTGGCAATTCCTTCTTCACCATTGCTAACAGCAATTACTTCATAACCCTGCTTTGACAGCATCCGCTTCAACAATATTACGACCGCAGGGTCATCATCAATAATTAAAACCTGAAACATACGAGATAGCTGCTCAATATTTTTAACGGTACTCGAAAGTCCCTACCCTCAATGTACTGATAGGGTGGGGATGAATAGCGGGGGTTGAGGATTGCATCTGGAATTGATTTTTGACAAAGTAGTTCCAGATGTATGACGAATCCCGCTTATTTTTCTGGTATGATATTGAGATCTTGAGCATCAATGCCATAAGCGAAAACCAAGCCAATAGGTATATGTTGCAAGAAAACCCTTCGACTTAGCTCAGGGTAAAAGATTTGGGTCTTGGGAACCAGGACTCCTGCCCTTGGAGGGAATGTTAGACCAATAGAACTACGAAATTCTGGAGGCTATTCCCGATGAATTGGGAAGTCCCGTCCGTCTTACGGCGGGTTAGTTCACACTAGTTAACAGTTATCAGTTATGTATTTATCTTTGGGTTGGAGTCCCCTAATTGTGAAGTCTGCCACATGGGGGTGAACTTCACCTAAAAGTGGCAGGTTTGAGTGGGGTTAAATCTCCGATAACTGCTTGCTGATTGTAATTTGTTGCTATCTATTACAAATATCTAATTCAAAAGCGGATTCAACCATCGCAATATTACAGCTTTAAGTTGGTTAAGGTCACGATATGCTTCTTGTTGAAACCATTGTCCCAATGCATCAAATGGTGTGAAATCTCCCTTATTTTGTCCAAACCACTGTCCTAATGCATCTAATGGTGAAAAGGATGAATTAGATTGAAGTTTGAAATCTTGTCCCAAGGGGGTAACATGGGTTCCGGTAAGAATTTGGGTTGCTACCATTCCGGGAAAGCGGGTTTCTAAAATTTCGTGTAAATTTGTGGATTGATCAATGGTGTCATTACTAAATTTAATCAGAAGATTGCGACGAACCCCGTAATCTTCACGAATTAAATCGTTTGTTTGAGCAGGTGATGGGGAAAATTCCACAGCAAAGGGTGATTTGGCAAAACTTGTATTAAATTGTTCCAGGAAAGGAACAGCATCCCGTGCAGCAAAATTATTGAATGAAATTAGGATGTTTCCCGCACGCTTAATGGGGAAAAGACTACCAATAAGTAAATGAAGTTTACAACCCATGCTGTGACCGACTCCGTAGATGGGATAATAACCATTACCCAGTATGCCTCGATCCTCTAAGCGAATTAATACACGCTCAAATTGCAGGAGAACTTGTTGCGCGATCGCACGATGGTCAAATGTATTGACAAATGGTGTCGCAACAATAATATAACCCTGATTTGCTAACTGTTCTAGTAACCAGCGATAGGTTAGGTGGGGTGCTGTTGCCACAAATGCACCTCCCAAAAAATGCACAATTCCAATCGGTTTAGGGGGAATTAGTACCCAACTATCCGTGATTTGCTTCCAATCCATGCCCAAACTATCATCCTCAGTTTCAAAATTCCCAATTTTAGCCAGTATTACCAGACTACAGAGAGCAAAATATTGATACTATTTTTACTTTAAATACTCTCAAAATAGTCTCAGTATCTCCATGTCGTTCTGAATCTGCTTTAAGTACCTTTTCTAAGTAATTCTCAAGCTTTAAGTCCCCAGTAATCAACGACGGCAGTCAATTTTGGATCAGGGTGGCAGGTTTGTGGGATAAACTTCCCCGATAAACTTGCCTTATGTAAATCCGCGTCACAAAACAGACTTATTACTCATTAATCATTACTTATTTTTTAACACTTCTTTATTTTAGAATATTTAGATTCACACAAGGCACTGGTGTTACTCTTGACTCTGTAATCTTTGCATTTCTAACTGTACATCCATGGCAATCTGCAACGCTTCATTGAGAAGTTTTCCATGTTGTGTTGCTCGTTCATCCACTTGCATCGCGCTTAATGCGGGTAAATTACGATCGAAAAGTTCAGTATTTCCCAAGATAAAGTTCTTATTTTCCCGTAACACCCGCTCGGTTTTCAAAGCACGAATTAAATCTGAACGGGTAAGTCGTAGTGCTTCTAAAACTTTTTTTCTTTCTTTGATTTTGACTTCGGGATTTCCTGCTGCTTCAATTTGATCATTAATAAATATGGCTTTTATCACATTATTGTAGCGTTCCACGTCAGCCAATAAAACTTTTAAAGAAGGATTCATTTGTTTACTGACAGTTTGGCGACGCTGTTTCCAAAGTAGATATAATGAGCCTTGGGCGATGAAACTACCACCTATTAATAACAATAGAAATAATATCCACGAAGGAATAGTCAAACCCGGAATAAATAACTTGAGAACAACATCGAAAAATACATAACTGAAGACAACCGTTGCTATCCCAACAAATAATACACTTGCAGCTTCTGAACCCTGGATTTTCTCAATGAATTTATTTAATATTTTTTTAAGTTTATTAGCAATCAAAATTAAATCATCATTCACTGGTAAATTAGTCAATTGTCGCAACTCAATTTGACTGATTTCTAAACCCTGTAAATCATCTTGCACAGTTGGCAATTCCCCGTTTGAAGAAATAGCCTTATATTACTATATATTCATTGAAATCATCAAGGTGACAGATAACATAGTAGAAGTCAGACTGAAAAATTTAATATTTTTGATCTGATTGACAATACACATAAGGCACCATAGATATAAAGTATGCTCTTTATCTCCTTGGGAAAATGCTTTAATCATGGAATCGCAGCAACACAACAAGTCCCGACTCGGATGGTCTTTAGAAGAACGCGATCGCAACTTCATTCAAACGTTGATGCCACTGTTAGAATGGTTATACCAGAACTATTTTCGCGTAGAAACCAGTGGTTGGCATCACATCCCCACTAATGAAAATGAACAAGTTCTAATTGTTGGTTCCCATAACGGTGGACTTGGGTCTCCCGACCTGCCTATGATGATGTATGACTGGTTTAAACGTTTCGGCATCGATAGACCGATTCACGGACTCATGCACCCCAAGGTATGGCAAGCTAGTCCCGATTTAGCCCAGTTAGCGATGAAAGCGGGTGCAATTCCTGCACATCCCAAGATGGCAAAAGCTGCGTTAAGTGGTGGTGCTAGCTTGTTGGTTTATCCCGGAGGTGCACAAGATGTTTTTCGTCCCCATTCCCTGAGACATCAAATTTACTTTGCACAGCGTAAAGGATTTATTAAACTAGCCCTACAGGAAAATTTACCAATTATCCCTGCCATCTCCACAGGGGCACATGATACTTTAATTGTTTTGACTGATTTATACAAAATTCTTCAGCAATTTCACCAGTGGGGAATGCCTTGGCTATTGGGAATAGATCCCGAAGTATTCCCAATTTATATAGGTTTACCTTGGGGATTGGGAATTGGTCCATTGCCGAATATTCCCTTCCCGGTCAAAATTCGTACTAGAGTTTGTCCACCAATCAGATTTGAAAAATATGGAGAAGCAGCGGCAAGCGATCGCGCTTACGTCAATTCCTGTTACAACATAGTTGTGAGTCAGATGCAGCAGGAATTGGATGATTTAGTCAGGGAATCGGCTGTTTAGACAACTTTTGGAGGTCTAATTCCCCTAAATTGTAAGTGAGTAGTGAGTAGTAGGAAAATCCCTTACATACTTCACGGGAAGAATATCTAAGGACTAACTTCTTTTACATTTATTACTCATTACTCATTACTGCCTTGATGTACTAGTTATTCAAACATTTCATTTGAGTAATGCTGAATAACATAATTTTGTGCAGATTCAAAATCAACAACTACTCCATCTAACGTTGCAGTTAGTAAATTATCAATCATCTCTTTAAATTGTGGACTTGGTTTATAACCCATTTTCTTTAAATCGTTACCGTTTAATGGGGCTTGAATATGCTGCAAAATAGTCAGGTATCGCCAAATTTGACCGCGAATTAAACGAGTTGTTCCAGTCCCAATTAAAATTAAAGTTCCTAAGTCATATTGCCGCAGTAACTTCACCACTTGACTATCGGTTTGGGCAATCGAAAAAAATGCGATAATCCTAGCTTCTACATCTTCTAAATTGGATAAGCACCTAATATTATCATCTGACATCTGAAAATTTGTCGCAACTTCCAGGCGATATTCTGGTGCTAGTTGAAGAATAATAGCTTCCAGTTTAATTTGCCAGTGGACTAGTTTACCTTTTTGATCAAACCGTTGTAAACACCGTTGTAAAAAACGCAATTTCCTTAAAAAATCTCGATGAAGTTGGAATTGGGGATGAATACATCTTAAAGCACCCAAATCATTCAATAAAACTAAAGCTGCTTCCCAATAACTTGCTGATAAAATTAGCTTTAATTCTGTTTTTAACCGAGTTTGCAAAGCTGGAGTTTTGCTATTTTCCCTCGCTGTACGTTCATAAACACCACTACTAATTGCATAGCGAATATAGTTTTCGGTTTGTGCTTCCAATTTAAACCCCAAGCGAATCGCAAACCTGACCCCCCGATAAATTCTGGTAGGATCTTCAATAAAGCTATTGGGATGTAAAACCCGCATTTGCCGCATTTGCAAATCTTGTAAACCAGCAAAAAAATCCAGTAACTTACCAGAATCTGGGGGTGTGAGGCGAAATGCGATCGCATTCACGCTAAAATCCCTTCTATACAAGTCTTGACGAATAGAACTTGCTTCAACTTCCGGGTTTGCTGCTGGATAAGGATAAAATTCTGTCCTTGCAGTGGCAATATCTACTAATAATTTTCCCAATTCTGAATTTTGCTGCCAAGATAAAGCTGCCGTCTGGAATGCACCATGAATATCTAAATGTACATCTGGATAAATTTCTTGAATTGCTTTGGCTAATTCCACACCTGCACCCACATCCGCTGCTGCGTGGAAACCATCCACCACCAAATCAATATCTTTAATTTCTAAATAACCCGACTCTTCCCCAGCTAACAGCATATCCCGAACAGCACCACCAACCAAATAAAGATGCCAGCCACGTTTTTCTGCTTCCTGTGCAGCTTGAATTAGTAATTTCCCTAATTCTGGTGTTAATCGACTTTGTAATTCTGCTAAAGTCGGTGTTTGCAATTCTTGATTATTTGTTTGTATGGATAGGTATCGTAAAATGTCACTACGTGTGATAATACCTACTAGTTTTTGTGTCTCAACAACGGGTAAACGCCCAATATCATAGCGAATCATCAAAATTTGCACCTCTGCCAATGTAGTATCAGGGGTAACAAATTTTACAGATGTTGACATATGACTTTCAACAGCAGCATCCTGAAAACCATGGTAGGCAGCAATATCCAAATCACGACGTGAGATAATACCCAATACTTCTCCAGCATCACCAACAACCGTTAGTCCAGAATGTCCATAACGTAACAAAACTTTTTGAGCCTCTGCAACAGTGTTATGGGGATGAATACTACGAACAGGAAAAGACATGAATTCCTTTACAGTTGCCAGTTCCGCTGATTTTGCCAACTCCCAATTCTCCTAATTCCACAACAATAGACTCTTCGATTTTAACTTTGGACTCTAGGCGAAAATCTGATACCTTAAAATTATGCGAAGTTGAGTAAACATTGCACAGTAAAATATTTTATCTTTTAATAATCGTCTGTCTTGGGAGAAGAGATTAATGACCGTAATTTTTCAACTGGCTTTAGTTGCCTTAGTGCTGCTTTCATTCGTCATGGTTGTGGGTGTTCCCGTAGTTTACGCAACCCCTCAAAGTTGGGTTGAATCCAAAAAATTCCTTTGGGTTGGTTCTGGTGCTTGGTTTGCGTTGGTAATATTGGTGGGAGTTTTAAACTTTTTAGTAGTTTAGGCAAGCTTAGTTAAATTTAGCTGAAACCCTGTAGAGACGCGATATATCGCGTCTCTCTTTTATTTTTGAACCAAATCTGGGTGAGATGGGATGTATCGCGTTTCTAAATCACGTAAAATTAAGTAATATTACATTAGATTGCGACTTGTGTTAATTACTCTTGGGTACACTTTCCCCAGGTCCTGCGGTGACAATCACTAATTTATCAGGTTGAATTAGTTCTTGAATTACCTGCTTTACCTGCACCATCGTCACATTGTTAATGCGAGAAGGGAAATCACGGATTTCAGCAGTTGCTAATCCATTACTAGAATTACTGGAAATGATACTAGCAACCTCATCAGGACTAGCTAAATCAACCGGATAGCTGCTGGTAATAGAACGTTTGGCATTGTTGAATTCTGCCTCAGTAATACCCTGTTCCCTAAGTTGTTTTAGTAATCCTAGCGTACTAGCGATCGCTTTCGGCGCGTCACCCGGTGCTGTCTGCATTTGAATCAAAAATGGTCCAGGATTAGCACCTGCGGAAAAGGCACTATAAATACCATAAGTTAAGCCTTGACGATCTCTAATTTCCGTACCCAAACGACTGGATAAGGTATCACCACCCAAAATTTGATTCATGATCAACACAGCGTAGTAACGGGGGTCTTTCCGTGAAATCCCGTTATATCCGATGTAGGTAATCGCTTCAGATTTACCGGGAATTACTGGGTTAAAAGTAGCTATCTTTGTTGGTAATGATACTTTTGGTACTTGAAGAACCGTAGCCTTCCCTGGGGTTTGCCATTTACCAAAAGCTTGATTGAGTAAAGTTTTAACTTGGTTCGGGTCAAAGTCCCCCACAATAGCTAAATTCGTGGTGTCAGGACGGTAATATTGCTTGTAAAAACTCAGCAAATCCTCACGGCTAATTGCCTTCAAGCTGGCTTCCGTCGGGAAGGTGTGGAAGGGATGGTTTTTGGGGTAAATTGCCTGTTGGAACACCCTTCTACCGTAGGATTTAGGATCATCCAGTTGTGCCTTCAAAGCAGTTACAGCGCGCTGACGGGTTAATTCCAGTTGTTCAGGGGGGAAAGTGGCATTTTGCATCACATCCGCCATAGTTTTGACTAATAGGGGCAGATCTGTAGATAAACCTACAGCACCCACCGAGACACCTTCACGACTAGCGCTGAAAGCAACACTAGCACCCTTATCTTCCAGACTTTGCGCCAAAGTTAAAGCATTTTTAGTTGTGGTACCATTCATCAAGTTCACAGCTACTAAATTTGCTGTCCCAGCCTTAGCAGAGATATCAAATCCAGTTCCCGCAACAATTTGACCACTAATATTGATTGTAGGCGTACTGCGATCGCGTAACAAGAAAACCTTTAATCCATTCTTCAATATCACCTGTTCCGGTAACGATTGGGTATTAGAAACATTTGACGCGACTGATTTCGGTAAATATTTAGCTAATTCTGCCGGATCTACAGGTTTTCCAGGGTTAAAATTCTCCACAGTCTTTCCACCACCACCAGCAGAACCTCCTGGTTGTCCATCAGGTTGAGTCGGTTCAAAGAAACCAATGGTTTGTTTGGCTGGGTTCAGGTAGGTTTTTGTTACCCGTTGAATATCTTGGGGTGTAACCTTGGCAATTCCTGCCAAATAACGATCCACAAATTGGTAATCACCAGTAGTAGTCTGGTTATAACCCAATTGAGTCGCTTGGGAAGTAATATCTTGGTTGCCCAAAATAAAGGAAGCTTTCAGCAGGGTTTTAGCCCGGTTTAATTCTGCTGCCGTCACGGGTTTCTGCTGCATCTGAACAACACTTTGTTGCAACACCTCAGCCACCTGTTTCAAATCTTTTCCAGGGGCACCGCTAACGTTAAACTGATACCAACCAGGTTCAATTAGTTCCGATGCAGTAGCACCCACAGAACTCGCCAAACCCGTTTCCACCAAAGCCTGATAAAGTCGAGAACTACGTCCTCCTGTGAGGATGGCATCCATCACATCAATTGCTGGGACATCAGGATGTTTAATATCAGTCAGGGGATAAACAATTTGTAATAGTGGTGTACTTCCCCGCTCCTTCAACACAATTGGTGCTTTTTGAGGTGTAGTTGTAACTTTCTCTACTTTTGGCTGTGCAACCACCTTGGGACGTTTGGGAACCTTCCCAAATGTCGCCTTAATTGTTTTTAATGTGGTAGCAGTATCAAAATCCCCAGTAATTACTAATGCGGCATTATCAGGACTGTAATAGGTTTGGTAATAATTCCGCACCTGTTCTAGGGTAAAATTCTCCACATCAGATTTAGTTCCCCCTACAGGTAAACCATACTGATGATTAGGAAAAGCAGCCCGCATTACAGCCTCACTCAAACGAACACTTGGGGAATTTGCATAACCCTGTAACTCAGAAATAACAACCCGTTTCTCACTTTTGAGTTCCTCTGCACCAATTAATGCATTCTCCATTCTGTCTGCTTCCAGGATGATTAGTGCGTCTAATTTGTCTCGCTGCACTGTTCCATAGTAAGCAGTCATATCGTAGCTAGTAAAAGCATTGAACTGGCTACCCAAAGCACTAAATAACCGCCCAAACTGTACCGGACGGGTTTTTGTCCCTTTAAACAGTAAATGTTCCAGTTGGTGGGAAATGCCGTTTTCCTTAGCCCCTTCATTTCGGGAACCAACCTTATACCAAACTTGAACACTAACTACGGGTGCTGTGTGAACTTCCTTGGTAAGAACAACCAAACCGTTATCTAAAACAGTTTTTTTCACACCCTGAGTGAGAGAAGTTACCGAAGCCACTTTTGTGGGAGTTGCAGCCTGAATCAGATTTCCCGATAGGAAGATGCTACCAAGGAGAAAACTGATAAATAGCCCAACTAAAATCAATGGGCGAAATTTAGGAAAAATCTTCATGGTCAATTATGTCAGAAATTAAGATGCTGAAACCGACCTCTGCTTGGATGGGGAAACCCCTCCAAGTAAGTCGAGTCGCGGAAAGAGAAAACCCAAAGAGTGATCTTTGGAATCACCGTGGCTAGCCTTCGGCGGCAAGCAACAGCCCGGTGAGGATGTCAATACTAGAAGTTTTTTAATTAATTAAATTCCTAGTGTGTCTAAGTAGATAAAAAAATTTAGAAGGCAAAGACAGAACATTGAATAACTAAGCGCATGTTTTTATACTTACTCCTGACTTGCTAAACATCTATCATTTATACAGAATCCTCAAGTTGTGTTCTAATCATGAATTGAGTGTTATGACTGAACCTTATATGTATATGTGCCAAAAAACATGACAAAAATGCCCTCATGTCATTTAAGCAACAAGAGGGCAGGAGGTGTGATGTAAGGAGCAAACTTTAATATTTGCTAAATATTAGCCTAACGAATAGGTGTGACAAAGTAATGGCGATGTTTTGGATATGTTGTGTCAACTACCGGAGAGCATTAATTAGGTAATCGAAGTAAATACCAACTTCGCTTACATCCTCTCCAGACAACATAGAGGTAGTAATATTCTTCATAGCAGCTACGCTTTCAGCAACAGCCTCAATTGGAGTACCAAGAGATCTGTACATTTGGCGAACACCAATAATCCCAATCTCTTCAATTGGCGTAGTGTCTCCAGCCGCAACACTGTAGGTTATCAAGCGCAGATAGTAATCCATATCCCGCAGACAAGTACCAGTCATCTCTTTCCCGTAGGCATTACCACCTGGAGAAACCAGACTTGGACGCTTTTGGAATAGATCTTTCCCAGCTTGTTTAATTATGCGATCGCGGCTCAAGTTTAACACTTGCACCAGGTGCAAACGCCGTTCACTGCTCTTCATAAAGACCCTAATTTGATCTATTTCTCCAGGTTGAAGATACCGAACCTCAGCATCTGCATTCGCAATCATCTTTTTAATAATACTCATTCGCAAATTCCTAAAAGATTTCAATTACTCAGATTCAAAAGTTCAGCTTTTTCCCTAAAGCTGAAAATCATGTTCAGATTAAATTGTGACTTTTCAACCACAACTGGCATCTACAAGATATCCCAAAAGTGAAGTAAGCCTTGACCAGAAAATAGTTCAATTAGGACAGCAGATAGGAAACCAGTCATCGCTAAACGACCGTTCCAAAGCTCTGCTTGAGGTGTGAATCCCCAAATCCAAGAGTTGCGTCTATTGTTAATTGAGAAATCTATATTTGTGTTAGCTGACATGGTTAATCTTCCAAATTTTATGACTGTAACAAATGCCTTAATTGGGTAAATGAATCACTGCTTTAGTGGCTTTACGGAGAGGAGAGATCCATATCTAATTTCCACTGTCTTTTGAGAATTTCCTGATACATAATTTCTCGCAGCATCATATGCTTATGCTGCAATATCAAAAACTCTTGAGTCTGTTCATGAGACATTTGCCCCACTTGCTCGGCAAAGCTTCTAATGCTAAATTCTTGTTCTAAAGTCAGTTCGATAGTGTGTTCCATAACTGCGTCCTCTGATTTTATTACTGTCAAAATTGTCAGTTTGACATTACAGTAGCTATATTTTCTGGCTAGGTTTTTCGTTGATCATTTGAATTCTTTAATACCCGTGTTACAGGAGTGTCATGTCTGTTGGGATCTTTCTTTTGCTTTTTAGTCCCATCAGATTTCTTTTTGGATTTTTTGGCTTCTCTGTTGCCTTTTTTCTCTTTTGACATAATGGTTCTCCAATCGAGTTTTATTGAATGTGATCTTTTAAGTAAGTAGGCAGAAATAAACCGAACTATGTAACAGAACGTAAACTCATCTCAAACCCTTACCCCTACTGCCTACTGCCTACTGCCCACTGCCTTGTCTTAATTACAATTTTCAACACCCACCTACTTATAGCGGTTTTCATATGAGTGAAATACGTTTATCTTGCTCCCCTTTCCCTACAAGGGAAGAGGGGGTTAAGTCACTGTATTGGAGACAAACGAGAATCGCTATATTTATGTGTGATGAAACTTATCTAGAAGCTAACTTTGGTAGTTGCCCTACTTGTTTCAGCGATACTTGTTTAGAAAGGTCGGAATAAGAAAATCCAGGCAAAACCTGCAATAGCTATTAAGCCAAGGTTTAAAAAACGCCCTACCTTCGAGCTTAATCCAAGTGCCTTATCTGCTCTCCCCGCAGTCAAAAGTAGGGACCAGGCTTGAGTTGCCTTGATTTTTTCAAAATGATTGAAATCATCTTTGAAGACGACGGAACTGAACAGAGACGGATTAGTTAAAGCAACATTAGTTTTCATTAGTTTGATTCTTACGTTTTGCAAGAGTGAGGAGGATATACTGTGTGGTAAAATTAGATTTTCTACAAGCTAGTCAACGTACTAATCACACCCAGGTTTCCTCATAGGTGAGAGCTAAAAGTCTATTGAATTTTTCTAAATACTGAGTGAAGTTAAACCGATGCTCATTTATCACGGATTGTTTAGGTTCGATGGCGTAGTCATTCAGCCTACCGAGTTATTCAATCACTAAAGCACTTCTACAGTTTTACTTTCGGTTTTGTGATTCGATATAGACTAAATATAACGCTTTTATTACAAAGCTGCCATTTTTCTTGCCAAATAAAATAAATAATGATATTGAATTTTCTGCTACAAAATACATATTGAAAGCTATGGGGCAGCAACTAGCTTCAGTTGCTGCCCCATGAATAATATTTCCAGCGCTACCAATCGAATGTACAATTTAGGGTCTTATTCTTCAAAACCCTTGTAAAGACGTGGCAACATCTCTACATTTGGATTTATACAAGAATTTAGCAATGCCGTATTATCCGGAAAACTTACGCAGGTGTTAACGCAGGCATTAATACTGTGTCGATGATGTGGATTACACCATTATCAGCAGCAACATCCGGTGTTGTGACTGTGGCATTATTGACCTTTACGCCTTGAGAAGCGTCAATTTTCACATCTTCACCTTCAACAGTTTTAGCTGACTTCAGTTTCACTACATCAGCAGCCATAACTTTGCCGGAAACAACGTGGTAAGTGAGGATTTTTTTGAGTTTTGGAATATCCTTGAGTAACGCATCTACAGTCCCTTTGGGAAGTTTAGCAAATGCCTCATCATTAGGTGCGAAAAGGGTAAATGGACCTTTTCCTTTAAGAGTATCTACTAAACCAGCAGCCTTCACAGCAGCAACCAATGTATTGAAAGAACCAGCAGCAACAGCAGTATCGATGATATCAGCCATTTAGTTTTACCTAGTGAGTGTGTAATTTTGTAACAAGAGCTAGCATTACATCCCACTGTTAGAAATCATGTTTCAGCAAGCGTTTGAAAACGTCTAATTTGTATAATTTCGGCTAAATCATTCCAAAGGTATAGTGAGTTAAACCTCGTCTATTTTGAGAACCGTAGAGCAAACCTTCAAGTCTGAAGTAGCTTTCTTGTATGCCCCTTGCGCTATACGAAGGGATTCATCAGTTTGGGCTTTTGGGGTTATCAACGAACAGAAACTGCTTGCCACTCTTCAATCGCAGTGGATGGGATTTGTAACTCGATCGCGGAACCAGTTACCATCGGTAAAGTTAGGTGAAGGGGAATTTCAGCCTGCAACTGCGGTAGGACAGACTTAATGTCATATTCTGCGACATTCGGTGGGGTTGGTGTATTCTGAGAAATTTCGCTAGAAATATCCTTGGCGGTTAGGGTTTGCCCCATAGATGTTGTTAGCGCCAGTGGTTGAGTGTGATCGAATTTCACCTCATCAGCAAAGCCCACTAGCCGCAGAGAGACAATAGCACTACCTTCAGGATGAATGCGCTTGAAGGCAATTGCCTGCCAGGAATTTCCGGTCTGATCTTGCAGGGTTTGCCGGGATTGATAGAGCATTTGCCCTGGATATTCTTCGATTTGTGTCACAGCAGCAACGGCGGGTAAGGGACTGCAAACAAGCACTAAGACGCAGAGCCAAGCAGCCAGCAGCCAGCGCATCGGGCGAATTTTAGATGCGTTGAAGTAGATAGAGTTCATCACAAAAGTCCTGATAAAGTTAAACAGCAAGTAATAGTTGCAGGGGAATTAGACCCCCAATATTGTTAAAATTTCTGGAAATTTCAGAGTAATTAGGGGTTTTATCCCGAATCGCTTTGGTGTATTACCTGGAGGTTATCGCTTCTCCTGCGGCTTGCCAGGCTGCAAAGCTAGGTGGAAAACCCTGAATATTCTCATAGCCCAATAGGTGCAATGTCATTACCCCCATAGCCGATCGATAGCCTGTTGAACAATACAAAACTACGGGGTTTACCCCGTGGGCATCGCGCACGATTTTGTCCAGATTATGAGTCAAAGTTCGCAGCGGAATATTGATCGCGTTAGGTATATGTCCCGACTCATACTCAGAGGGTTCTCGCACATCCACCAATAGAGTTTGAGGGTTTTCTAACAGGTTTTTCAACCCTCCGACACTGGCAATCGTA
The DNA here is from genome assembly GCF_000317435.1 of Calothrix sp. PCC 6303. NCBI lineage: Bacteria > Bacillati > Cyanobacteriota > Cyanophyceae > Nostocales > Calotrichaceae > Calothrix > Calothrix sp. PCC 6303. Next base: position 1,327,471 of record NC_019751.1, on the reverse strand, counting down.
TAATAGCCTGCGGGAATCGATCCGAGAAAGCGATCTACTTCCGATTCTAGATTGAGGGTTTCTTCAGACATAGTTTGCATCCTTTCTTGAGATATCGATCCAGTCTTCGTAAAAGTTGCTGCTATGATCGGATTTTGCCCAACACCAACCAAGAGGCAAAGCCATAGAGCAAATCCCAGCAATATTGTCTGAGTTAACTTCTTATACATCATGGATTTCTCCTGAAATTAGATTTTCTGGATTTGTTCCGTCAGCCTCAAAAAGAGATGATAAAAATACTCGGTAAAGGTTAGCTGATTGACCTTCGCCAAGTTAGCTACCAAAGCGAACGCTTCGCACCCCTGCAAATAAGCAAGCTACGCAATGACAAATGTATATTTAATTTTGTTGAGGTACTTAGGAACGGGAATTTAATAACATGCAATTTTGCTTGAATATGAAATGGTGCGTTACGCTTCGCTTTTCTTGGATGCCGCAAGGAACCCTACACACCCGACTCTGTGTACTTTATTTAATCCACATTCCTTAAGAAGTTCTGGAGGCTATTCCCGATGAATTGGGAAGCCCACACTGTACTGTTGGCGTTAGCCTGCCGCAGGCATAGGTCAGTGTGTGGTAGTTCACTCTATACTTACGGAGCAATAGCACACAACTTGGTGACTACTTACTACTGATTCCATCAGTGGTTCGTCCACTAATCTCAGTAGGATGGATCTGGTAGAGTGCCATGACTTCCCCGCGACCCCAGGCATCAATCCAGGTTCGATTTATAGCTGGGGAAAGGGTTGGATTTTGATTTTTGACCAATTCCATCACGCGATCGATGTCTTGTTGAAGAGTGATATGCTCGGCTCTACCTGTCACGGTAACGCTGCGCCAATGCTTTAGATCATGAACGTCTTCTACTTGCAAGCAGACTTCTGGATTAGCGTCCATATATTTGGTCTTCATGCCAATTGTGGTGAAGATGTAGATATTTGGCTCTCCAAAATAATACTGCATAGGCACAACGTAGGGATGTCCTTCAAACGTGCAACCCAAATGTCCATGTCCTACTTTCTGTAAGAAATCGTGCATCTCTTTTGTGCTCATTTCATCGATATCTAACATAATTCTCCGGAATAAAGATTTAATTGATTAATCGATTCACAAATGTATTATGGATAGTGTTTCAAAAATGTTGATGCTAAGTTAGATTTAACTGCTTTTCAAGGCTTGGTTCATTCTGTTTAGAGACATTACCCAAAATCCGTTGAGCGATTGCATATGAAGACTGTTGGCAAATTGCTAAACAGTCAAGCATGGTAAGGAACTCGTCAAAATCCAGGGGTTTGGTGAACCATATATCAAACCCAGCATTCAAAGCACGTTGAAGCATCTTTTCATCGACATAGCCAGTCACAGCAATGGCTAGCACTGCTTCTCCTCGCTCTCCAGCTTTGGTTCTTACTTCTTGAATTAGTTTATAGCCATCTTCGTCAGGTAAGGCAAGGTCACTTAGGAGGACATCAGGTTGCCATTGTCTGAATGTCTTCAGAGCAGACTGGGCTAGAAATGCCGTTTGCACCTCCACACCATAGAATTCCAGTAGCAGCGTTATCATGTAACAAAAATCGACGTTATTATCTACAACCAGTACTCGCAACCCTTGGAGGGATGAAAGATTAGTAGGAAATCTATTAAATTTATACATGGCAGTCCCAATTGTGATTTCAGGTGCAACAATGCTAAAAAATCTGGAAACCCTAGGGAGAAGTTAACCGGGCGTAGGGTGACTGATGTCTTAGGAGTAGTCAAGAAATAACTTTTACACTTCGGAAGTTAACTGGAAGAGCATTTCTAACTCAATCAATGTCAAGGTTATTTTGTTGATAAGCCCTATACTGATTGATTCCCCTGTATCATGAGAGGGTGCCGTTTCATTTCTGGGTTGATTTGCTTTATTTGCTTCAGTTACGACACAAAAAGTAAGAAAATAGAACTTACGCAGTGATATTATGCGATCGCGTAATGTCATCTCTAGCAGATCGTGATTTGGCTACCCTTCAATCGAAAGCAAAATTATTGGCTATTCATACTGAGAAATTTCTACTACCACTTAGAAAGTGTATCTCTAACTTTTGTTTGATTTAAATTTAGCCAGTAATCCTATAATTAGAGAATCTATAAAGTTTATAGTGTTGGTAAAAATTGAAGTTATAAATTTCCATTATGAGTTTTATATTTTATGGTCAAGCGATCGCTGCAAGCATCACTTACCGGAATTCAAGAGTCTAAAAGAGCATTTGCCCGGAAGGGGTGGACTCAGGAAAATTTGGCTTTTGAAGTCAACTTGAAAACTCGACAACCAATTTGGCGATTTTTCAGTGGTCGTCCAGTTGAACGTCATATTTTTTTGGAAATTTGTTCCATATTGGAACTGAATTGGCGGGAAATTGCTGCCGATCCCCCAGATGAATTTTTAGATCGGATCGAAGTTCCCCGGGTTCCAACTCTAGATATTGATGCCTTAGTTCAACAAGTGCGATCGCAATGCCGGGAAAAAATTCAAGACCAATGTGGGATATTACAATTATTAGATATCGGTCATCCCGTTGCGATCGATGACATATATATTGATGTCAATATTCTAGAAGAAATTCCCAGTCAACAATGGTTAGATATCTCTAACCTGCAAAACATTAATCGAGAAGAATTTGACCGCTTTGGCTTAGGTGAGATTGAGCAAAAACAAATACCAGGTATGCAAGCAATTGAAACCTACTCCAAGCTGAGGGTGTTGGGTAAACCAGGAGTAGGTAAAACTACTTTCTTGCAACATCTCGCTATTCAATGTAACCGAGGCATATTTGCAGCAAATCTGGTTCCTGTTTTTATCGTCTTGAGGAATTTTGTTGAAGAGTCTAGGATCAGCGGCGAGTTCAGCCTATTAAGCTATATTCGCTCTTACTTTCTCACGTCTAGAATTTTAGACCCCTCAACCATTGAAACCTTGCTTCAGGCAGGCAGAGTTTTAGTGCTGCTTGATGGGATGGATGAAGTTCTTAACCAAGAAAGTAATGCTGTTTTAAGGGAAATTCGCAGGTTTTCGGACAAATACCACAAAAATATATTTGTAGCAACCTGCCGAACAGCAGCTCAAAAGCTAACAATCCGAGGCTTTACCGATGTTGAGGTTGCCCCGTTTACCCAAGAGCAAATTACCACCTTTGCTCGAAAATGGTTTGCAGTATTCAGCAAAACAGGTAATCAAGCTGGGCAAGTACAGTCTGGTAAGTTTATTCAAAAGCTGGACTTACCTGAAAACTGGCAATTTCGCCAACTCGTCATCACACCCCTATTTTTGCATCTTGCTTGCTGGGTGTTCCATGGTCAAGAAAAATTTCCCACTAAGCGGACTGATTTCTATAAGCAAGGGTTAGATCTGCTTTTGGGAAAATGGGATGAAGCTAGAGGTGTTGAACGAGATGACGTTTACAGAGGATTTTTACTACCACAAAAGCTCAAATTATTGAGCCAAATTGCAGCAGCAACCTTTGAAGAGGGTCAGTACTTCTTTGAGCAACGTGTAATTGAGGAATACATTGGTGACTATATTCGGAATTTACCTGATTTACCAATGGAGCCAGAGGAACTGCAATTAGAAAGCGAAGCGGTGCTAAAGGCGATAGAGGCACAACATGGGCTACTAACAGAACGAGCGCGGGGAATTTTCTCTTTCTCCTATCTAGCATTTCAAGAATACTTCACAGCAAGAAAAATCGTCGCTAGTCATAACCTCCAAGCATTGGAGCAAGCTTTGGGAGGATTAGTTAGTCACATCACTGATCCTCACTGGCGCGAAATCTTCCTGTTGACATCTGCCATGCTGCGGAGTGCAGACGGGCTGATGCAGTTGATGAAGCAACACATTGATGCACTCCTCGCCCAAGACCCTTACCTACAAGAGTTTCTGACTTGGGCAAGCCAAAAATCTAGTAATACCCCGTCGCAACCAAAGGTTGCGACAGGACGGGCATTTTACCTTGCCCTTGCCCGAACTCCCCACATAGCTTCTCATTTTGCTTTGGCTTGTACCCTCGATCAGGGGATGTTTCTGGATGTGGTATTAGATGATCTATTGCTGGAATGTGCAATTGATCGAAGCCAAGATTTTGCCTATGCTCATGCCTGTGGAGATGCTCTCGGCAACATTTTAGGTATCGTTTTGGATGCTGGACTCCATAAATCCCTGCAACAACTGAGGGAAGAATTACCGAATCCAAATCAAAACCAAGAAAAATTTCAAGCCTGGTGGCAAATACATTCTTCAGCCTGGGTTGAACAATTAAAAACGACGATCGTTAATTATCGTCATATTGATCACCACTGGCAGTTTAGCAAACAGCAACAGCAAACCCTGCAAAGCTACTACGATGCTAATCAGCTACTGCTGGATTGCTTGAATAGCAATTGTGAGGTGACAGCTAGTATCAGGCATGAAATTGAAGCAACTTTATTATTGCCGACTAAGGAACTTGAAGAGCGGGAATGGCAATAGACTTGTCAAAACAAAATAAAAGACAGGAATAAACCTGTCTTAAAGTCAATAGTCAAACTTCCATTTGACTGGAAATTTGGCATATTATTTAATTTTAAATCTAGAAAAATCCTAGAAATTCATTTCGGCTGCTTGGACTTTCTCTACTTGTTTCTTCTTCAGAACAAGCATGATTTGCGCCAACATGGTTAAGCAAACAAAAGCGACTAACCAACCAACACGGCTAGCGTCTTGAAGGACGATTTCGGCATCTTTTTGACCAAAACCACCAACATTAGGATTATTGGTGAGGAAATCACCAGCTTTTACAGATTGACCTTCTGATACAATTAGCTCTGGTCCAGCAGGAACTTTTTCGGTGACGGTTTCACCAGATTCTTTCTGGATGTTAACTGCATATTTCACATTACCATCACCATCTTCTTCCTTAGCGATTTTGGTAATAGTACCAGCAGCAGGTGCTGTGTATTGGTTATTGTTGCTTCTTTCGCCTGTGGGGTATACTTGTCCGCGTCCACGGTTAGCACCTAAGTAAACAGGATATTTACCAAAGTGAATACTTTTATCGGTTGCGGGGTTAGGAGAAAGAACAGGGAAGACGATTTCCTGGTATTGTTCGCCAGGTAATGGTCCGACGATGAGAACATTATCTTTACCGTCACCGTAGGGTTGGAAATAAACGTCACCAACTTCTTTTTTCAATTCTTCAGAGATGCGATCCTCTGGAGCAATTTTAAAACCTTCTGGCAACATCAAGACTGCACCGACATTTAAACCTACTTTAGAACCATCCGCACCAACTTGTTGGAGATTGGTATCGTAGGGAATCTTAACTACCGCTTTGAATACTGTGTCGGGTAGTACAGATTGGGGAACTTCGATTTCCGAAGGTTTGGCTGCCAAGTGACAGTTTGCACAAACGATTCGTCCTGTCGGTTCGCGGGGGGTTTCTGGGTAGGTTTGCTGTGCCCAAAATGGGTAAGCTGATGCTGCTTGGGGGAAAGCAATGCTACTGCCAAAGAAGAATGTGACAGATGCGATCGCAATTAGCAACGATTTGGTAATTGCTGTAGTCCAGCGGCTTAAGTGCGCTGTGGGGGTGGCTTTTCTCATCTCAATAAGGACAAAGAATTTCTGATAATGTCTAGATAACTTGAAGTCAACTGATTTAGAAATAGTTTTGAGCGCTAAGTATAAGTTCTGAGGGATGAATGCTAGTACAAGAAGGTCTAAATTAGCTTCTAACTAACTCTTTTCTCTGAAACTTTCACTCTTTGCTGTCAAACTATGACCACCAGGGTTCTTCCTCGGTACGGAAGTCGGTTTCTGTCCAAGAGGTGAGTGAGATTTTGTCGTCTTGAACGGCAGCATGGCTCAAAGCCAAAGACCTTGGCGCAGGACCGCGAACGACCTTCCCTGTAGCATCATACTGTGAACCGTGGCAAGGACATTTAAATTTGTTTTCTGCCGCGTTCCAAGGAACAACGCAACCCAAGTGGGTACAAATCGCGTTAATTCCATAGTCGGTGATGGTTTCTTTGCTTTCGACGACGATGTAGGTGGGGTCGCCTTTCAGCCCTTGAACGAGAACGCGATCGCCTACGTTGTGGGAGTCCAGAAATTGGCTCACACTCACGTCATTACCTAAAGCGTCTTTTGCGATCGCTCCACCACCACCTGTACCACTAGCAGGGGGAATAAAATAATTGACAACGGGATACAATGCTCCCAAAGCTACACCAGTTACAGTCCCAAATGTGAGAAGGTTCATGAACTGGCGTCGCCCCATATCGGGAACATCCATCGATTCTGAAAATTCAGCCATGATCTCAGCGCTTTTTTGTATTTTGTTAACAGTTGGATTTGAGTTCTAGTTTTTCTTGAAACTCTTGCCGAAATTCAACAAGAGGCAGGGGGCAGGGGGAAAAGGAGCAGGCGTTCCCAGAGCGTCAGCCGACGGGGGGAAATAACTTCCACGCTTGCCGACAAGCGTTGCCGAATATGGGTTTGATTTCCCCGCTTTTGCTGAGTGGTTATCGTACCCTTGCGTGGAAGCAAGCCACAGTTGGGATTGAATCCCCCGCTTAGTACTACTCCCCCTGGCTCCCTGCTCCCTACCCCTTTTCCTCTTTTTCAAGGTGCTAAGAACCAACGCTATGCCAGAATTCTCCCTTCAAAGTTATTTCTAGCATCTTTTATGGTACCATTACATTTCTTTATATTCCTATCATACTTGAGTCACGTAAATTAACATCATCAAGAAATGTAAAATTAGAGGTGAGAAAATTTTACGAACGAGACAAGAATGACGGGACAAGAATTGCGCCAACTGTTGCTTGATAGATGGGGACGCTCCTATGATGTCCAGTTACGTCGCACACAGGGAAAAATATTCTTACAAATTATGTGGAAATATATAGAACAAGCTTCTTTTCCACTCAGTGAATCAGAATATCAAGAGCATTTGGATAGTATTGCTAATTACTTAAACGCGATGGGGGGAGATACCCAGGTAAAAATATTTATTCAGGAAACGCGGGAAAAACCACGCTTGGGTAAAGCTGTAAGTGTTCCTCTGGATTTGGGGGAACGGGCTGGGGAGTGGCTAATTGATTAGGATGTAGAGACGTGAGATGTCACGTCTGTCTATATTCTGTTACTTCCCAATTAATTTCACAGCACCAATTCCCCCAAAATACAACACCAACACTGCACCAGCTAGTAAACTCTGGGTTAACGGGTCGGTGGAGGGGGTAATAATTGCACCTAAAACAACCGCACCGATAATTACACTCCTCCAACCGGAGAGCATTTGCTCGGATTTGACAATTCCTAGTGCTGCTAGCAGAAATTGAATCACGGGAATTTGGAAGGCTAATCCGGTACAAAAAAGTAATGAGAGAATAAACTCAAAGTATTTTTCGATTGACCATGATTGTTCCACTACATCAGCGCCATAACTGATGAAGAAGTTTAAAGCTGCGGGTATGAGTAAATAGTAGGCAAATACTAACCCACCAAAGAATAGCAAGCTGGAACCTAGCATCACAGGTAGGATTAAGCGGCGTTCCCGTCTGGTTAACCCAGGGAGAACAAATTGGATGATTTGGTACAGGATAAAGGGACTCGATAGCAATAAACCTGTGTAACCTGCGACTTTGAAAGAAACAAAGAAAAATTCCCCAGGTGCTAGCTGTAAAAATTTGATACCTTGAGCGGGAACTTCTAGTAACTGAACCAAAGGTCGGACGAAAACGAAACAAGCGATCGCACTCACGACCAAAAATATCAGTGAGTAGAATATCCTGCGTCGCAGTTCCTCTAGATGATCGAAAACTGACATCTCCACTTCATTTGGCAGATCGTCTAAGGGATCTATCTCAGAATTCCCATATTCTTCGAGTTCTATACTCGATGCTGTCGCTGTGTCATGGGTATTAGTCATGGGTGTTAGTCATGGGTCAAGGAGCAGGAATGCTTTGTTAACTATTGTATCCAACGCTGCCACTACCACAAAAGATTTTTGTCAAATCTGAGGATTTTTCCGGTTGCTTAAGGGTTTAGACTGCATATGTAAGTAGAAAGCAGGGTTGTAAGTATGCTTGACATTTATGAAAGATTCTAATCACAAAAATGGTTTGTGATGCTGCTACAGATTAATCTTTCTCAGGCAAGAAAATAACACTATTTTTCTGCTATTTTGCAAACTTATCTACATCATCATAATGTATCTATTGTTATCTAGTAAATTTATTTTTCCGGAGTTTTTATGCATAGGATATTTTACTTAGTTACGCTTATTCTACCAGCAATTATTTTGAGCATTGGTAGTAGTAATTTTAATCAGGTTAATTTATTTATAAATAGTTTTATAGATCCCAACTCAGCCGAGAGTCTTAAAAATCAGGTTCAAAGCCCAACATATCTAAATCCATATCTAACAGCAGCTAGAGATGATCGTATGGAAGATTGTTTGAGATCAGGAAACTGCAAAGATTGATACATATTCTTAATTAATTATATTTTAATATTAGTTAAATTATTGGATTTATATATCAAATTTTATTAGGAAAATTTGACTGACTTTTTCATGGCTTTTAACAATCTAGAACAATAAATAATATTTATTTTTTAAGATATCTAATCACATATTGGGGAACCAATTAAAACTGATTAAGTCCTAGATAAAGGGTATTTTAACTAAAATTTTGAAGCTTGGCTTTATTTTTTAAAAGCGAAATATTACCCAAAATAAGTGAATTTAGCTTAAATTGTGCTTATTATCGCTATTTATATTTATTTTGTTATTGAGAAAAATATTAATACTTACTGAGTCAATAAAAAGGGGTAGTCTAATCATGCATATATTTTTTATTTATAAATCAATTTACTTATTCAGGTGACTTTAGACAAATTAAATAATAGTTTTGTTGACTATTTTTCGGTAATTCTTATTTACTGAACTAATGAATATAGTACAAAAATGTTTAAAGTTTTCAGATATTTTTTCGATCAAAAATAAATCATATCATTGAAATTTTGTAAAGATACCTATTAAGGAAATCCGGAATCAGTCGATTTGAATGTGTGGTTGGAATAGAAGAAAAATAAATAAACGCAGGAATTATAAATAGGAAATATACTTACCCTGCAAAACGTTAAATTATTTTCCCGAAGCAAATGAGATTGGTTATGCTCAAAGAAGATTTAAAGAGATTCTATCAGGCATCCAATCCGAGCAGACCGCTAATGATGGGAAATGCTGTAGATCGCCAATACTATATCGATTTTGCAGAAGTAAGGGGTGGCAAGATCATCGAAGCGTTGCAGCGCACCATCACCCGGATTTCGCCGGATATGCCAACGTGTCAGTTATTTACAGGTCATATTGGATGTGGAAAATCCACCGAATTGTTGCGACTCAAAACTGAGTTGGAACAAGAAGATTTTCATGTCGTCTATTTTGTTTCCACCCAAGTTTTGGATGTGGTGGATTTAGATGTTACGGATATTTTGCTAGCCATCGCAGGACAGGTGAGTGAGAGTTTGGCAGCGATGAAAATCCAAATCAAACCTAACTATTTCACCCGTTTATTTGGGGAAGTTGTGGATTTTCTACAAACACCGATTGATTTGGGAGTTGAAGCTGAGTTATCGGTGGGAATTGCCAAAATTACGGCTAAAACCAAAGAAAGTCCGAAGTTACGGCGACGTTTGCGGGATTATTTGGAACCCCGTACTGAAAGTATTTTGCAATCTATCAATCAGGAGTTGTTAGAACGGGCAAACAAAGAACTGATTTCTAGAGGTAAAAAGGGATTAGTTGTCATTGTTGATAACTTAGATCGGGTAGATATTCGGCTGTTGCCTTCGGGACGTTCTTTACCCGAACATTTGTTTATCGACAGAGGCGAACAACTCAGCAAACTTAACTGTCACGTAGTTTACACAATTCCCCTCGCCTTAACTTTTTCCAACGATAGCGTGCAACTTCAGCACCGCTTAGGGGGAGGTATTGCCCCGAAAGTGTTGCCGATGATTCCAGTACGTCATCGCAATGGAGATATTTTTGCTCCAGGTTTAGATTTAATGCGAGATTTGGTTTTAGCACGGGCTTTTCCGAATATTGCCCCTGGTGATCGGCTAAAGTTAATTACACAGGTCTTTGATAACCAAGACAGTTTGGATCGGTTGTGTTTAGTTAGTGGTGGTCACGTTCGGGATTTACTAGGGCTGTTATTTGACTGCCTGCGGGAACAAGATCCGCCATTCGATCGTGATTGTGTGGAACTCGTGATTCAACGACACCGAGATTTTCGGGCTAATCCCATTGATAAGCACGAGTGGGAATTAATTTTTCAAGTCGTGAAAGAACAAAGGGTGAGGGGAGACATTGAGTATCACACATTACTACGTAGTTTGTTTGTATTTGAATACCGAGATCGCCAGGGGGCTTGGTTTGCAGTTAACCCAGTTTTAGCCGAGACAGAGAAGTTTAAATCATGGTTGGAAAACACCCAGCAGCAGAAAGTATCGTAGCCGGAAACGAGCGCGCTCTCAAAAGTTTGCAAAGAGCGATCGCATTTTCCCAAGGAGAGTTTTCTTTGTGTTTGGTGTGCTGTAACTATGGGGTATTACGCGATCGCGTAATCCAACAACTGAGGCAAAACGAGGAACCAGGGGACAGCTTAAATTTAGCTCAGGTGTTTCTACCATCCAGCGGGATGAGTTTGTATTCCACCATCCATAACCAATTGGGTGATAATCATACGGATGCATTACTAATTTTGGGTTTGGAGTCGGTGGCATCGTTAGATGATATGCTGCGAACCATCAATCAGATGCGGGATGAATTTCGCAAAAGGCACCAATTCCCGATGGTGTTTTTTGTGAATGATGAATTACTTGGGAAATTGCGGCGATTTGCCCCCGATTTTACCAGTTGGGCAGCAACTCCGATTCGCTTCGAGATGACAACATTAGAATTACGGGGACTACTCCAGGCAAAAACCGATGCATTGTTTGCCGAAATCTTAGATATTCAAAACACAGTTGAGCGCAAGCGTGATTTCCACACTACGTTAGGGGAAATCTGGGACTACAGCAGCTATGAGTTTCGCTGTGCAATTAGAGAATTACAAAATCGTGGGATTGATTTAGAGCCAGAATTAGACGCTTCATTGGCATTTGTGGCAGGTTTAGATGATTATGCTAGTGATCGCGTTGATCATGCGATCGCGTATTTTCAAATCAGCCTCAAATATTGGCAAACCCAAACAGACAATCAACCAATTCCTTCCCCACAGTTTCCCCCTATTCCCCCATCTCCCCAGATGTTGCGGCAAGGAGTAGTAATTTATTACATTGGCTTGTGTTATCTACGTTTAGCTGAACGTACCCACCCAGAACATCGTCAACGGTGGCAGCAAGCAAAATCTTATTTTCAACGCTGTCTACATGTGTTTGAATTGGCACAGCGTGAAGATTTGATGGCTCAATTTATTGGGCAGTTGGCAGAGGTTTTACAGCAACTAGAAGAATGGGATGAGTTAGAGAAGGTAGCAAAACAATCACAGCATCTCCATGAAACCTATGGTAGCCACATGCATATGGCATGTGATTATGGATTTTTGGCACGGGTAGCTGAGAAAAAAAAACAGTGGATGCAGGCAAGTCAATATGCCAGGGTTGCCCTGTGGCAGTTGTATGAAGCCAAGAATAAAAATGATATTCAAGAAAACCTCTTTCCCTGGTTATTGGGACAAATATATCGCTTAACCCTGGCTCAGGTATTGCGAGAATTGGGAGAGGCGAAAATCGCCCAAGAACAACTAGATTTAGCCACTGAAGAACTAAATACAGCTTTAGAAAACAGTGATTACCGTTACGATGCCTTGAGATATATTAGGCTTTTGCGGGGAATGCGATCGCTCTATTTCCAAGCAGGGCTATATTTGGAAGCATTCTATATCCGACAACGCAGACGTTCTGTAGAGCAACAGTACGGCTTACGGGCATTTGTTGGGGCAGAACGTCTCCAACCTCAACGCCAAGCCACAAGCCCTGTATTTGGCTCTCCTGTACCCGATGGCAGTGTAGCATTAGAAATTACTGCCTCTGGAAGAGAACGGGATGTCAATAATTTAATTTCCCGAATTAGCCGTCCTGATCACAAAATTACCGTAATTCATGGACCTTCGGGAGTCGGAAAAAGTTCAACTGTCACCGCTGGATTGGTACCAGCATTGCAACAACAGGCAATTGGTGATCAGATGGCTATACCTATAGTTTTATCTGTTTACACCGATTGGATCAAAGAATTAACCAAAGCAGTCACCGATAATTCCCAATCCAAAATCTTTGACAATCACAACAAAATTGGTCAAGATTTTCAATCCTTAAAGATTTTCAAACCAATTCCTTTAACTCACTCTAAACTAAAACATGGATCTGTTAGCCAAGTTACCCCAGTCAATTCTACAGCTAAAATTATTCAACAATTAGAAGAAAATGGTCGCAATAGCATCATTACAGTTTTGATTTTTGACCAATTTGAAGAATTTCTATTCAGTTGTGTAAATTCTGCAAAACAACAGGAATTTGATCGCTTTTTGCGAGATTGTTTAAATGTGGCATTTGTAAAAGTAATTCTTTCTCTGCGGGAAGATTATCTACATCACCTATTAGAATTTAAACATTTGGCTTCTGTAGAACCCATAAATAATAATATTCTCGATAAAAACATTCGCTACGAATTAAAAAATTTCTCCCGTGAAGATGCAAAAGCTGTAATTCAACGTTTGACGGCACGCAACCCGGAATTATACGGCATGAGGCAACCGTCCGGGTATACTCCCCAAGCTGTATCTCACCTAGAACCAGAACTAATTGATGCTATAGTTGAGGATCTTTCGACTGAATTGGGAGAAGTCAGACCAATTGAATTACAAGTAGTTGGTGCCCAACTTCAAGATGAACGAATTGTCAGTTTGGAGAAGTATCAACAATATCGACCAAATAAATTAATTGAACGTTATATCAGGGAACTAATTCGAGATTGCGGCAAGGAAAATGAACAAGCTGCATTACTAGTTTTATATTTACTCACAGATGAAAATAAAGGTCGTCCCTTTAAAACCCGTGCGGAATTAGCTGCGGAATTGGAAGATTTGGAAAATGTCGAAAAGTTGGAATTAGTTTTAGAGATTTTGGTACGTTCTGGTTTAGTTGTACTTTTTCCAGATGTTCCCGAACGTTATCAACTAATTCATGACTATTTAGTACATCTGATTCGCTACATTCAACAAGCAGAATTCAGCCTCCAAGAACAAGTGAGGAAGCTTCGGCAACAGGTACAAAGCCGGGAACAAGAAGTCGCCAAATTAGAAAGTGAACTGCGTCGAAATAAGCAACTAGTTAAACAACAAGAAACCCAAATTCAACCGGGTGCGGATTTATTAACTGAACTGCGGGAACTGCGAAAACGCGAAGAACTCAGCCGTACCATTAGTGAAAGGTTGGTGGCTGAATTAGAACAGCAAAAACTCCAAGGGGAATTAATCGAGAAAGAAAAACAACAGATTAATCAAGGCAAGGTTAACCGCATTCTCAAAACAGCTTTAGCAGCTTCAATTTTTGGTATCTTAGCTTTAAGCGTCTCCATTGGGATGGCAGTCTACCAAGGTAGACGAACTGCAATTACTGCTACCCTTGCCGCTAGTGCCTCTAGTGAAGCCCTATTTAATTTAGGTCATGATATTGATGCAGTGGAAGAAGGTTTACGGGCTGGATACAAACTGCAAACTGTTTACTCTGCCGATATCATAACTCAGCAAAGTGTCAAAACTGCTTTATATCAAGCTGTTTATGGTATGGGCATTAGGGAAGTTAATCGAATTAATGGACATGTGGGAGAAATTAACTCTATTGCTTTTAGTCCTAATAGTTCTTTAATTGCTTCAGCCAGTAACGATTACACAATTAAATTGTGGCAGGCAAACGGCAAAGAATTACACACTTTGCGAAGTCATAAAAAGCGAGTTAGTAGTGTGGCATTTAGCCCTGACGGGAAAACAATAGTCTCAGGAAGTGCTGATAGTTTAGTGAAGTTGTGGGATATTAATGGCAATTTAATTAGAACATTTACACCTCACGGTGGTGTGGTTAGTAGCGTTGCTTTTAATCCTGTTGATAAAATTATCGCCTCCGGTAGCATAGATGAAACTATCCGGTTTTGGAATTCCCAAGGAAAAATTCTGGAAACTATCTCAGTTAAGGATGGGGGAGTCAGGAGTTTGGCTTGGTCTCCCGATGGACAGATTTTAGCCTCGGCAAATAATAATGGAACAGTGAAGTTATGGGGTCGTGATGGCAAATTATTAGCGACTTCCAAACGACATACCGACCCAGTATTAGTTCTAGCTTGGGCACCAAATGGTAAAACCCTAGTATCAGGGGGTTTAGATCAAAAAATTAACCTTTGGCAGCGTGACGGTAAATGGTTACGGACATTATCGGGACATCGAGGTGGGGTGACAGGGATTACTTTTAGTCCAGACAGTCAAACTATTGTTTCCAGTAGTAATGACAAAACTATTAAACTTTGGACTCTAGATGGAGTTTTGCAAGAAACCATCAAAATAAGTAACAGTTGGATGAATACTGTTACTTTTAGTCCTAATGGGAAAACTTTGGGTTTGGGAAGTCGAGATGCGGTGATTAGTTTGTGGAGTTGGCAATATGCACCACTGAAAAAAATCTCTGCACATAAAGGCTATATTAACAAGTTGAGTATTTCACCCCAAGGTGATTTAATTGCCTCTGCTGGGAAAGATGGAACTGCAAAAATTTGGGATATGCAAGGAAAATTTTTACATCTTCTCACCCAAGAAAAATCAGAAGTTTTAGATGTGAGTTTTAGCCCTGACGGGAAAACTTTAACTTCGGCAGATAAAGATGGCGGAATTAAATTGTGGAGTCGTGATGGCAAACTAATTAGGACATTCACGGGACATAAAAAAGCTGTGTATACTGTTGGTTGGTCTAGTGATGGTAAATTCCTTGCTTCCGCTAGTGGAGATACAACAATCAAACTCTGGAATCCTCAAGGTCAGGAAATATCTACACTATCTGGACATACTGATCCTGTAAACTGGGTGAGTTTTAGCCCTAATGGTCAAATAATTGCTTCTGCTAGTGATGACAAAACAGTGAAATTGTGGACTCTTGATGGTAAATTAATCAAAACATTAACAGGACATAAGCGTCCAGTATTTGCAGTGGCTTGGTCTAGTGATGGTAAAAACCTTGCCTCTGCTAGTATTGATAGTACAGTTAGGTTATGGGACTCTGAGGGAAAAGAAAAAAAGATTTTTAAGAGTGGTGGTGAAAGCTCGATTAATGTTGGTTTTAGTCCAGATGGTCAAACTATTTTCACAGCTAACTCGGAAAAATTGCAACTGTGGAATCTCAAAGGTGCATTAAAGATTGCCATCAAAGCCGATTGGGATGAGTTTACTAGTATAAATTTTACACCTGATGGCAAAACTATAGTTAGCGGCAATGCCAACGGGGAGATAGTTTTTAGGGACACAGTAGACTTAGAACTCGAAAGTTTACTGAAACAAGGCTGTAGCTTTTTAAAGGATTACTTAGATAATAACTCGATTCTGGCATCAAGTGATGCCGATGCTGGTAAACAACGATCTTTGTGTCCCATAAAAAATTGATACAATGTGCGATACTCTTGATGTAAGTGAATATTGCGTTAGCGGAGCTTAACGAAGTTATCGCGCTTTAGAATTAAAGCTAATTTAAATAAGATACACATCCAAACATACGGAATTTTTTTATGAAGAGTGAAGATAAGGCAAAACAAATTATATCGCCTTGGTGGCGCTTGCCTGTTGAAACTCTATTTCCGGATCAAAAGTTTGATGGACAGTTGCAAAACCCTGGGAATGAGCAAATTTTTGATTTTGATGACGTAATCGCATCCGCAAATCCAATCGCCAAAATTACCCAAGAAATCACTTACTACCCAGAAAAAGATCAACAGGAACTCTTTGCTATATTTATTTCTGGACTG
The DNA here is from genome assembly GCF_000317435.1 of Calothrix sp. PCC 6303. Lineage (NCBI taxonomy): Bacteria > Bacillati > Cyanobacteriota > Cyanophyceae > Nostocales > Calotrichaceae > Calothrix > Calothrix sp. PCC 6303. The sequence goes on along the minus strand of NC_019751.1, from coordinate 1,311,344 downwards.
GGACAACGCGAACACGAATCTTCAAGAAGAAGTCGTAGATATGCAGAGAAACTTGCTACAGGGATTGTCAATTTGCATAATGCCTCTTTTTTGAAACAGTATCCAATTATTGGTTTTATTAATCATTATCTGGATTGGATTAACGCAGCTTTAGATAGAATTGGTTTATCAGGTAGCTTCGTAATTGTCAATGCAGCAAAGTTAATTAATTATGCAGTAGAAAATAATATTACTTTAAATTTTTCAGGTGATAGCTTAGGGACAATTTTATTGGCAAGGGCAATTAGGCTTGCTAAGAAAAACTTTGTTAACAATCATGCTTTGATGTTTGATTTTCCCACAAGGAAAATTCAAGAAAAAATTTGGGAAAACCGCACTAGTAAGTTGATAAATGTCTTCTTATTTGGTAACGGTTATCGTCAGTGGGTAAAGGGTCCAAATTACATTATGGTTAATATTCAAGGAGATCCTTTGACAGATAAATTCGGAATCACACCCCAAAGAGCAATTAAACAAAAACGAGATGATATCAAATTTTTAATATTTCCCCGTTTGTTTCCAGAAGGTAGCTTTGAAGCTCATAATATGATGTTTACTAACGAACTTCTACGGCAAACTTTCATCAAAAATGAAATTGAAGTTGGTGATTTTTTCGGCTTATATAATAAACTTAATCAAGGCACTCTAGTTATTGCATCAGCAGATGAAGTACCTTGGTCTAGTGATATCAAAGATTATACATGGAATCCAGATAGTCTCAAATCAATTACATTTTAGTAAATTTGCTTTTTTATGGTGTAACATAAATTTGCTTTCCTGCCTCCAAGACATTCAAACCCGACATTCCTATAGAAATCGGGTTTGGTTTTTGTTGGCGTAGCCTGTGCTTTGCACTTAAAAATTTAAGTATATGTAGGGTGTGTTATGTCTTTAGCCTAACGCACCAAAATTCGGAAGAAGGTGCGTTACACTTCGTGATAACACAACGCCAGTCACCTTATGTCGGGGAACCCGCCAACAGTGCTGGCTCCCCTACCTGTGTTTCATAAATCAAATATGAGTCCTATATGCAACATTTTATCAGCAAGGGTAGAATATCTATTCCTGCAAAACTTACACCTTATCTATTTTTATTTCCATCTCTGTTTGTTCTGGGAATTACAGTCTTTTTACCTGCATTCCAAGCATTTTATTTAACGTTTACCAATATTACAGAAATTGGTGGAACTCCTGAATGGGTAGGTTTTAAAAACTTTATTCGGCTATGGAATGACCGCATTTTTTGGCAAACTTTAGGTAATACTCTACTTTATATCACCATTGTTGTACCAATTTTAGTGGTTATTCCTTTAGGTTTAGCTATTTTAGTCAATCAAAAATTACGAGGTATAACCTGGTTTCGAGCGGCTTTTTATAGTCCGGTGGTTATTTCTATGGTGGTTGCTGGGATTGCTTGGGGTTGGTTATATGAGGAGAAAGGATTAATTAATAGTTTACTCAAAAGCGCGGGTATTGTAAAAGAAGGGATTAATTGGTTAGATCCGCGTTATGCAATTTTTAGTGTGATGGCAGTGACTGTATGGAAAGGTTTAGGCTATTACATGGTGATATATTTAGCGGGTTTACAATCTATTCCCGCAGATTTATATGAAGCTGCATCAATTGATGGTTCGGATGGAATTCGTAAGCATTTAGATATTACTTTACCTTTAATGAAACCATATTTAGCTTTGGTATGTGTGATGTCAGCTATTTCTGCAACTAAGGTTTTTGAAGAAATATATATTATGATTCCGGGTGCTAGAAATAGCTCTAAAACTATTGTTTATTATTTATATGAGCAAGCTTTTAATAATTTGGAAATTAGCTATGCCTGTACAATTGGGCTAGTTTTATTTTTCATAATTATGGTGCTGTCAATTTTACAGTTGCTATTTAGTCGGGTTACGAAACATTCAATAGGGTGATTATTTACCCAAAAACTTCTAAATAAACCTTGCCTATTTTGAAAACTGTAGTTTGCAATCGAAATTGTGAGTAGGCATAGCCAGCCCTACGGGCTTATGCTAGTCTGCGACAAGCCGCTATGCGTCTACGCAATGACAAAACTCCACTTTTCATAATTGAGGAGATTTAGATGCTTTGCTAAACTACAATTAAAATTGATTTTGGGAGGAGACAAACATGAAAGCAATGATGATGACTGCACCCGGAAATCCTGAAGTGTTGCAGATGCAGGATGTGCCTAAACCTTCTCCAGGAAATACTGATATCTTGGTAAAGTTGAAAGCGGCAGGTATTAACCCCATTGATGTGAAGTTGCGATCGCGTGGAACGTTTTATCCTGATTCAATGCCTGCTATCCTAGGTTGTGATGGTGCGGGTATAGTTGAAGCTGTAGGTTCACAGGTAACGAAATTCCGCGTAGGGGATGAAGTATATTTTTGTAATGGTGGTTTGGGTAAGCATCAAGGTAATTACGCAGAATATACAACAATTGATCAAGGTTTTGCAGCTTTAAAGCCCAAATCTGTAAGCTTTGCATCTGCCGCTGCTACACCTTTAGTTCTAATTACAGCTTGGGAAGCTTTGTATGAAAGAGGACGCTTAGAACCTGGGGAAAAGGTGCTAATTCACGGGGGTGCTGGTGGTGTGGGACATGTGGCGATACAATTGGCAAAGCTAAAAGGTGCCAAGGTTTGTACCACTGTTAGTTCAGATGAGAAAGCTAACTTTGCTCAACAACTTGGTGCTGACTTGGTAATTAACTACAAGCAGACTGATTTTGTTCAGGCTGTTTTAGACTGGACACAGGGAGAAGGTGTTGATTTAGCTTTTGATACTGTTGGTGGCAAGGTTTTAGAACAGTCTTTCCCAGCAGTTAGGGTATATGGGGACATTGTGACGATTTTGGAACCCAAAGCAGATACTGTGTGGAAAGTAGCACGAAATCGGAATTTGCGGGTGGGGATGGAATTGATGTTGACACCGATGCAGTTGGGAATGCTGGAAGCACAACAACATCACGGGGAAATTCTCGCAGAATGTGCAACTTGGATGGATGAGGGTAAGTTAAAGGTGAGTGTGAGTCAGGAATTTGGGTTGACGGAAGCGGCAAAAGCTCATAAGTTACTAGAAACTGGGTCAATGACAGGTAAAATTGTTCTACTGATTGAATGATGAATGATAGGCGGCATTGAATAATTTAATTTTTGATTTAATTTTTGATTTTGATTTATTTTTTAAAAACGGAGAATTACGGAGAAAGCTAGCAAGTTTTCTCCAGAATATATTCGGTGTCATATTATTTTTTCTAAAGCCGCGTGTGTTTTTATTTGGGTTAATTTGCCCAATCTTAATCTCTTCATTTTTACTACCTTTACCTGTTAATGCACAGTCACAATCAGAACGTGTTGATTTGACAGTTGAGTTACTACAAACTCGGATACATAATCCTGTACTTCATGAGGGTAATCTGACGATAGATTTACAGGGAATGGTGATTGATTTAAGACCCGAAAATTCTCTGTTTCGAGATACCTTCTATCAGTTGTTACGCAAAGAACTCCAAAAAACAGGTACAAAACCTTTAGGATTAGATTTAAGTAATTCTTTGGTGCAAGGTGATTTTATTGGAACTGATTTGGGAGTCAGAACAACTTTATATCCAGATAATATTTCTCCAAATTTTACAATTACTGAGCAGGAACAAATCCAACATCTACGAGATGTATGTTTAAATTATTTGACTTTGGCTTTACCTAGCGCTAAAGATTGTCGTTCTTTATTAGGTAATGGTTCCCCGAATAATCATAGTGATATTAGTGTGTTTCGCAGTCCTCTAAGCATAATTAAAACCCGCTTTAATGGCACTGTACAATTCTCTAATACATTTTTCCTTCAGCCTTTAGATGCTCAAGGTGCTATTTTCAATCAAGGAGTAAATTGGAAAGAGTCAAGATTTAGCCGTGAGATAAATTTTAATAATACATTTTTTCGGAAAATAGCAGATTTTACCAGTACTATATTTTTTGATCGGGCAGATTTTAAAGAAGCACAGTTTCAGGAAACAGCTTTATTTATTAATAGTGACTTTGAAGAAAATGTTAATTTTTCCCAAGCAATTTTTCAACAGATAGCAAAATTCAGCCGTGTGAGATGGTGGGGAAATACTGATTTTTCTCAAGTCAGATTTGCCAATCAGGTACAGTTTACAAAGGGATACTTTCATCAATTTTTACTATTAGCAGAAGCCACATTTGAGCAAGCAGTAACTTTTAGAGAAGCACAATTTAATCGTGTTGTGACATTACGCGGTGCTAGTATTCTCAATCAAGCCGATTTTAGTGATGTTAGATTTGCCCAAAAATCATATTTAAATGTGTCGGGATTGGGTTTTAATTCCAATCAAGCCAAAATTTTAGGTAATCCTGGTGAAATTGGCAAAATGTTGTCTGTTTCTAGTTTACAAGGGAACCAAAATGTGCTTAGAAATTTAGCTCAAAATTTCCGACAGTTGCAGCAAATTGCAGATATGAACCAGTTGGAATATACTAAGCAGCAATTACGGTTGGTGGAGTTAAGTCGTCGCTTATTCGGGACAAATATTAATAGCGCTTCTTTAGAAAGATTAGCAGATTTAGGTTTTTCCCAGACACAAGCAAAGGCAATAATTAACCATCGGCAATTGGAAACCTTTACCACCAAAAATGAGTTACTTACCTTACCAGATGTTGATTTTGAAACCTATATTCAAATAAGCGATCGCATAAACGTGGGAGAACCACTATTATTGGTGGGATGGTTACTGCAAGCTTGGACTTGGTTTGCCCTGTCATTATTGCTGTTGCTATCTGGTTATGGTACAGGTTTCTGGCTGGTGTTCGGTGTGGGCTTGATTGCGATCGCATACTTTGGTTTAATCTATTGGTTGATTGATAAGTTTCGTCGCTTACTTCCTAAAGCAATTATCCCCACTTGCTACGAAACCACGTCAATGCTAACTAGTTTTACAGTTTTTACATTTTTCGGATTGTTGGCAATTTTTCGCAACGCTGAATTCCCTTGGTTGACATTGGGATGCTTGCTATTAATTATCGTCCCAATCCCCATGATTTTAGTTATGCGTCTCTACCAGTTGGGGAGATTTCACGAAAAACTTGATGTATCCTACTTTTGCGAAGATGGAACCATGCGACAACTGAGGTTACTAATTGGCAGATTGCCCGTTATACCTAGGAACCAATCATTCCGCGATCGCTATATGCCAATTCTCTGGGATAAACGGTGGAACTGGCTCAACTATTATGATTTTAGCTTGAATAATTTACTTCGTATTGGTTTTAATGATATTCGTCTACGGGATGAATTTCTCCCCGGTATCATTGCAACTTTAGCTTGGTATCAGTGGAGTTTGGGCGTACTTTTTATTACACTGTTGTTATGGACTCTTTCCCGCACCATTCCTGGATTGAATTTATTGATTTACTTGAAATAGTGAACTAAAATTAATCTAGATATCTGCTCTAGCTACCACAATCGTTGAATAGAATAAGCATCAAAGGCTACATCGGCACTGATGATGGGAATGTTCTCTACCATTGCTTGAGCAATTAGCAAGCGATCAAATGGATCACGATGATGTAGGGGTAGCTTAGAAATGATGGCAAGGTGTTCTGTTGAAATATTTAAAAGCTCGATTCCATTGGCAATAATCTGTTGCTCAACCAACGTTTCAATAGACATTCCCAGATTCAATTTACCCAGATTCAATTTAATTGCAATTTCCCAGATACTCGCAATGCTCACTAGATTATCGTTATTCTCAATCTGCAAGCGTATTTCGGAAGTAATTCTCGTATTTCCGCTTGCAAACCAAATAAAACTGTGAGTATCCAACAACTGTTTCATTCCATGTATTCCCTGAAATCTTCCAACGGTTCGTCAAAGTCTTCTGAGAGTGTAATCAAGCCTTTAGCACTGCCAAACCGTGGACGAGGTTTTCGAGTTGGTTCTAATGTAGCAAGACGCACCACAGGTTGATTATCCTTTAAGATAACAACTTCCTCGCCCTGCAATGCTGCCTCAACCATATTAACCAACTCTGCCGATGCTCCTGTTAAAGAGATTTGCATAGTCACCACCTTTAAAATCTATGCTCCGATTCTATCAAGAATGAGATTTTTTAACCATGTTTGGGCGTTTAAGTCACCTACCTAAAGACGACAGTCCGTTTTGCTTCGGAGTTAAATCCCCGTTACAAAACAGACTTATTACTTGTTACTCATTACTCATTACTCATTACTTGTTTTTTAATCCACTATTCCCGCAACTTGAACTTGACTCAAGCTGTCTTGTGAATAATATTCATCATTAAAGTAGTAGTAACTGTGGTTTTCGTTTCTCGGATCAACTGCATTGACAACTTGCCCTAGGACATTTTGACCAGATTTTTTGAGTAAATCCTTCGCAAACCCCGCACTACCAATATCAGCCACTCCTGGACGCACTACAAATAATACACCATCTGCCATTTGACCCAATGCCGCAGCATCAGCTGCAACGCTAATTGAGGGTGTATCAATAATCACAAAGTCAAAGTTAGCAGCAAACCTTTGAATCAACGTCGCCATCCGCTTGGAGTCTAAAAGCGAAGCTGGACTGGGGGGAACAAGCCCGGAGGTGAGAACATAGAGATTATCCATGACTTGGGTAGTTGCACCCCACATATCCGATTGCCCAACGATAACGTTACTCAAACCCTCGCTGTTAGGTAAATCCCAAATTTGGTGCTGTGAGGGACGGTGTAAGTCGCCATCAACGATTAATACCTTTCGTTCCATTTGCGCGATCGCCATTGCCAAATTCGCCGCCACTGTGGATTTACCTTCTTTTGGCACAGAACTAGTAACAACAATTACTTTTAATTCCTTATCTGCACTGAGGAATTTCAAGTTAGAGCGTAACATCCGGTAGGCTTCACTAATGGGGGAACGAGGAGTTTCTCGGACTACAACCCGTGGAACTGAAGTATCTACATTATTACTAGGTATGAGGGATGATTTTTGTTTATTTAAGGCAGGAATTACACCCAATAAAGTCAATTCCATAAATTCTTTGGCTTCATCAACATTCTTGATGAATTTGTCTCGGCTTTCTACTAAATAGATGGTTGCTAAGGAAGCTAATAAACCTAATAAACCTGCACTCAAATAATTAACCATGGGAGAACCCATTGCTTCATCTGGAACTTCAGCTTGGCTAATAATTTGAGCATTGCCGAGATTTTGACTTTCAGTAATGCGGCTTTCCTGAAGTTTTTGTAGTAATGAAGAATAGGTTGATTGAGCAGCTTGAACTTTCCGTTCTAACTCTCGTTGTTGCTGTTCTAATCTTGGTAAACTTTCTAATCGTTGACGATAGGATGCTTCTAAACCAGATAATGTTGCTAATTGGCTAGCTAATCCTAAGCGTCTGGATTCTAACCCCACTAATTCTGTAGAAATTTTTTGTTTTAAATCCCCAGCTTGGAGATTGCCCAAGGATGGGACTTCGTAACTACCAGAAACATCACCAACTCGGCTTTGCAAGATACTTTTTAAAGCTGCTGCTTTATTCTGTAAATTAATAATTTCTGGATGTGTATCCTGCAAAATAACACGTCTGGTAGCAAGTTGTGATTCTAATTCATGAAGTTCTTTAACTGCATCTTTAACCCCCTCCGATTGGCTCAAGGAAGTCATTGCTACTGCTTGTTGAGAATTCACACCCAGCATAGCGCGAGATGATTGTGCTTGGGCGCTAGTATCGGCAATTTGGGATTTTATTTCATTGATTTGCCTCTGCAAATCCTTAACCATTTCAATAGATTTAGTTGCCTCTTCCTGTAGTGAAACAAGTTTATTTTTCTCTTTAAATTCCCTTAATTCTGCCTCAACTTTCCGCACCATTAACTCGGCACTGGGAACTTGTCTTTCAAGGAATTTGCGTGCGGCTGTAACTGTACTTCGATGGAAAGCAACATTATGCTCTACATAAGAATTCATTACACTGTTAACAACTTCAGCTGCGCCTTTAGGATCATTACCGCTGTAGGCAACTTGCAAGATATCAGTTCCCTTGACATCTTTTACCGATAACTTTTTGATAAATTCACTAGATTTTAGTGGCAACCCTTTATCGTCTTTCAAATTTAGGGTATTAATGGTTTTATTGACGATTGGTAGGGAACGAATTACCTCAGCTTCTGTATTGAGGGGGCTAGTTTTTTGATCTTGGGCAACAGATTCTAATTTCCCAACTTCTGTACCAACACCTGTCAGGGTAGAAATCCCATTATTCCGTTGAAATTGGAGTTTTCCTTCAGCTTCGTATGTTGGTTTTTTTTGAGATGAAGCTATCAGCGATAGTAGAAATATTGGGAAGAATACACCCAATCCTGGAACCCAGCGTCGCTTGAGAATATGCCAGTATTTATCAAAGGTGAAAGATTCTTGATTTTCCATTTGCTTCTATTTTGCCTTCGCTGATAATAATTTATTTCTTAACAAGAAAGATTATAAGGAATTTTATGCCACTATTTTTAAATTTATTTAAGAAACTAGAAAAAATCTGAAAACTATGCATTTACTTGCTGATGAACAGTATAAATTGCATCAATAACTCGTTGTAATTCTTCATCTGTGAGGTTTGAACCAGAAGGTAAACATAAACCATCTTTAAATAGATTTTCTGCCACTTCTCCACCAATGGATTCGCATGATGCAAATACTGGTTGTAAATGCAATGGTTTCCACACGGGACGGGTTTCTATTTGTTGTTTGGCAAGTTCTAAACGCACATGTTCTCTATCTACACCAAATTTTTCAGCATCAATAGTTAAACATGACAACCAACGGGTGCAGGTACCAAAATCAGCCTCCGGCATAAATTTCACACCCGGTAAATTTCCCAAAGCTTGCTGATACACATCAAAATTGTGTCTTCTAGCTGCCACACGCTCGCCCAAAACCTGTAATTGTCCTCTACCAATCCCTGCTAAAACGTTACTCATGCGGTAGTTAAAGCCAATTTCTGAATGTTGGTAATGGGGTGCTGCATCCCTCGCTTGGGTTGCCAAAAATCGTGCCTTGGTGACTAATTCCGGTTGATTGGAAACTAACATTCCCCCACCAGATGTGGTGATAATTTTATTCCCATTAAAGGAGTAAATTCCAATTTTGCCAAATGTCCCGGGAGTTTTTCCCCTGTAGGTTGCACCTAAAGCTTCCGCTGCATCTTCAATCAAAGGAATCTCATATTGGTCACAAATTTGCAAAATCGGCTCAATATCAGCACTTTGTCCATATAAATGAACCAAAAGTACAACCTTGGGTAATTTACCCATTTTGGCACGTTTTTCTATAGCTTCACACAACAAATCGGGATTCATATTCCACGACTTGGTGTCACTATCTACAAATACAGGTTTGGCATTTTGATAAATGATTGGGTTAGCACTTGCTGCAAAAGTCAAAGTTGAGCAAAAAACCTCATCTCCAACACCAACATCCAATAACCGTAAAGCTAAATGAATTGCTGCTGTCCCTGAACTAACTGCTGCTGCATATGCCGCACCTGTAACTTCGCAAAACTCTTGCTCAAAAGCATCAATATGGGGACCAACGGGGGCAATCCAGTTAGTTGTAAAAGCTTCTTGTACAAATTCAAGTTCTTTCTTTCCGATATGGGGGGTAGAAAGTAAAATTGTTTTTTTCATTTTGGCTAGCTTAAATTTAATATTATTTTAAAAAAACTGGAACAAATAAAATGAAATTAATTCCTGATTTTAGGAATTTGATAGGCAAGCAATAAGTCTTACCTAATTATTTATTACCTAAGCCGAAGCATTGGAATTTCTGGTTTGTTCTTCAACTAGGCAATTATATTGTTCTTTATTTCTGATTAAAGGTAAATTCATACAGTCGAGCGATAGGCTGGAAAGAAACTTGTTTCTATAAGCTTTTCTGATTTAGTATTTAATGATTTTGCACGTAAATCTGTCAGATAATTATATTTATTCTCATCTAAAATCAAACGCAATGTCATAAATGTATGCTGGAGTTTTGAAAAGCCTTTTTTGAAAGAATAGACACTATCTTGTGATGCACCAACCCCACCTCCTAAATGTAAAAACTCATTCCCACGCGATTTAGCCCAATATCGAGCATAATCTGTCTCTAAGCTACTAGGAGATAAATGAATAAATTTATCCTTTGTTCCCCCTAAAGTACTTTGAATTATTCCACAAACTTCAGTATATATACCGACACAAGCGACTTCATTTTCGTACTCTACTATACATAAGTGGAGTTTATCTCTTAATATTTTTCCCATTTCACGATAGTAATCTAAATCAAAAGAATAATATCCTTGTGATGCTCCCACCCGATTCATTGTCTCTTGATAAATGTTTGTAAATTCATCAAGATATTCACTCAAAGGAACTATTCTTGCCTCCATTCCCAAACGTTTACATTTATTGATTGTACTTTTGTGACCAGACCTTGTTGATGACCATATTTGTGATTCAGTAATTCTTAAATCAATAGATATTGTTTGTCCATTAATTATCAAGTTATCTTCTGATAAAATCTCACAAAAATTCTCATTGAGGATTGGATGCATTCTTAAAAATACCGAACAAACTCCCTTAGAACTGAAAATTTGCTTCATTTCTCGCATTGCTTGTTTTACAAACTCTAGATTATTTTTAGCGGCTTCACTTAAGAGGATTCCGGTATAACCATAGGGTGATAAAACGTCAAAAATTTCGTTTTTAGTTGCTTGTTCGGGAACTATATCATCACAACTACGCAATAAATAAGGAACAAAAAAAATCTGATCGCCATCAGCAATCAAAATAGCTTCAGGAATTGCTTTTGTTCTTCTTGCTTCCAATAAAATATATTCAGGCAAATGATAAATATCATGCCGGATAGTTTGTAATGTTTGTGACCACAATGAATCAGTTAAGCCGATGACTTCTATTTGCATAAATTTAAATATTATTAAATACTAATTAAGACTTGCTAGCTGTATTCACATGGCATTACTTCGTCAGACCAAATTTCAGGAAATACTACCGGATCTGTGTAGTCTGGTTCCCCATTAGGTAATTTACGGCAAATTGAATCTAGAAAATGGTGAATTTGTCTACCATTATTCCAATAGGGTTGATAGCAATTTGTTTCATCTTGTAAATGAACTGCCATAGCCAAACGAACTTGGTCACTAAGATTGGGATAGCTACCATGAATGGTCCAACCATGATGAAAGCTAATCTGACCTTTTTTCATTACCATTGGAACTTCAACTACATTTTTACCCTCTTCAATATATTTTTGCAAGATTTTAGGTAAATCTTGCTGATTAAAATCCCTTAAATGTTCTGTTCCCGTCCACTTGTGGCTACCATCAACCACGACTAAGGGAGCACGGTTCTCTTCCGAATCGTAAAAAGGTATCCAAGCTGCAAGTAATTTATTGGAGGTACAGTTAGAAGAATAGGCATGATCAGTATGCCATCCTACTGCTCCCTTTCCTAGCGTCTGAGTCGGTGCTTTATAAACTAACTGGTCTTCAAATCGTCGAATACTTTTACTTCTAGTTAATCTGGCTGCGATCGCACCAATAATTGGTTGTAGAGCCAGCTGTTTCAACTCGTTTTTTTGCAAAGAGACAAATTCATTGTTGCGAATTTCATCTCCATCTCCTGACTGCCAATTACTATACCCAGTTTGAGAAGGAAGCGTGGTATCTCTTTCTCCTTGATAAAATTTTTGACTGCCAATGATTGCTTGGTCTATGATTTCATCGGGAATGACTCTGGGAGAAATGTACCAGCCATGGTCCTCGTAAAAAGTAATATCTTCCTCGGTGGGTAAAAGTGCTGCCTGCTCTGGTGATAAATAGTAAGTAGTGGTTTTCATAGAAAGATTTTTTATTGTTTTGATTTCAATTAAGCTAAGGAATGTGAATTAAATTATAAGTGCAAAACTTGGTTGAAACCTTTTTTAAACTTATCGAAGGTTAGTTAACGATTTATTCTATCGGTTTTTTTGAAATTATTGTACTACATTCTTAATACAACAAACCTTTTCCAGAACCAAAATCAACTAAAGTATACTTACTTAAAACTCTTGGAATCGACGATAAAATATTTCTAAGTGTTTTCAAAGGAAGTGGATCGTAAATAACTCCATATTCTCTATTCTTGCTTTTTATAGTTAGTTTAGTTAAGTGAATAGAACCGCAGGTATCAACATTATATTTTTTATCAAATTCCTTATCAAAGTATAGACCTACAAGTCTACGTAATAAGGGAAAACCATTTTTTAATATATCCTGAGCTAGTTCTAAAAAAGTACGTTCACTCACAAACTGACGTATTTTTACAAGGATAGATGCAGGATTATCAACATTTTCTTTAAGTTTGAAAATCATAGTCAGACTCCTTGCAAAATCAAATTTATTGCCCAATATAGCACAACATTAATTGGTCACTTTATGATTCAAGCATTTTTCTCGTGCTAATTGTCTTTATTCATTCCTTAGCTTATAGTAATTGAAATATTCACCATTTAGAGTATTCCAAATTGCTTCTTGAGAAAGTCGCGTTCAGCCAAAATATATTGAAAATACAGTGTTTATTCTGAGTAATTAGTCTGAACCACTTTTGCAGGACAACCATATGCTAAACATCGTGATGGCAAGAATGTAACTACTACTGAACCTGCACCACAGGTTGTATATTCTTCAATATATATATTTGGAATGACTTTTGATCCAACCCCTAAGAATACTCCTTTTCCCAACTTTACTGTACCGCAGAGGTGACATCCTGGTGATATATGACAATAATCTTCAATAATACAATCATGATCAATAGTTGCTCCTGTATTTATGATGACATGATTTCCAATTTTTGAGTCTGTATTAATCACAGAATTAGACATAATTACCGTACCGGAAGCAATTTCTACACCGCAACCAATTTGGGCGGAAGGATGAATTGCAGTAGTAAATGAATAACCATAATTATCTAGTTTTTTGGCAATATGACGACGAATTTGATTATTCCCAATTGCCACAATCCATTGACTGCGATCGCATTCAATTTCTGCTAGTATTTCCGGTGAGTTTTTTTTTACAGGTATACCATGAATATGGGTTAATCCTAATGGTGGATTGTCATCAACAAAAGCTGTTACTTTTCTCTCCTGTTTACATAAAATATCTGAAATAACTTTTGCATGTCCACCACAACCATATAAATATATATCCATACTTATCCCCTAAAGGAAAACAGTTATTACCAAAAATTTTTACGAAAAAAATATTATCTTCTATTGATAAAAGTTCTAACTGTTTCTCTGGAAACCTAAAGCTTGATGTTGACTAGTTCTGAACATTGACTTGACTGTTTTCACTCACGAAATAAATGAGAAGCATTGATTGAGGAACTATAAAAATCCGACAAATCAATTAATTAATTTTCCTGCAATTAACCTTTAAATTCTTCTGATGTGGCATAACCTTCTTGGCTAATCCCATCTTGCTGTAATACCTTGAAGACTGTCATAGCAAATATCTTCAAATCCAGTAACAAATTCCAGTTATCTACATACCAGATATCCCACTTAAACTTGTCTTCCCAACCAATGGTATTACGACCATTTACTTGTGCCCATCCTGTAATTCCAGGCTTTACTTCATGACGACGTGCTTGTTCTGGCGTGTAGCGATCAAGGTACTGAACTAGTAATGGACGCGGACCGATAAAACTCATATCACCCTTGACCACATTCCAGAGTTGGGGGAGTTCATCCAAGCTAGTCTTACGCAGCAACTGTCCAAAAGCAGTCAAACGCTTTTCATCAGGGAGAAGATTACCTTGTTTGTCTCTCCCATCTGTCATGGTGCGGAACTTATAAAACTGAAAAATCTTGGAGTCTTTACCTGGACGGGCTTGGGTAAATACCACTGGACTACCCATTTTGAAGTAAATAGCGATCGCAATTACCAACATCACTGGTGATAGCAACAATAATGCAGTGGCTGCCACTATCCGGTCAAATGCATACTTGATAAATCGAATACGATTTAACCAACTAATAAATCGAAGATTTCCACTAATCATACTTGTATATCCTTATACTTTATACCATCAGCAATCCCTGTAGACTCTTTAGAGTCGCTATTGTGATGAATGCTTACTAAGTCGTAGCGGCAAAACATCTGCATTCGGGAAAAATAAGCATTGAAATTCCTCAGCAACCTTGATTTGATTGCAGCATGTTAGATATTCAAAAGTTTGCAATTACTGACCCATGGAGAGTGTATCCGGATTAAAGGCAGATCTGTTGCCAATCTGGCATTAAATATTTTGTGGATAAAATTCTGTTAGACCTGTAACACTATACAGATAAAGCCTCCGCATACAATTGGTCATGTAACTTAATCACTTGTTCTAGTTCAAATACTGCCATGCGATCGCGTCCCCGCTGCGCTACAATACCAGCTTCTATAGGGTTGTCTAGCACGTAAGCGATCGCATTAGACAAACCTTCTACATCTCCAACTTCCACCAAAAATCCACAACCATCTTTTAATAAATCCTGAGTTCCACGAATTGAAGTACCAATCACAGGAGTTCCCAAACTCATAGACTCCATTACACATCTAGGTAAACCTTCCTGCTCTGAAGCCAGTAGAGTAGCCGTTGCTACGCGCATTAAAGTCGGGATATCTTGGCGTAATCCCAAAAAGCGCACTTGCTTCTGTACCCCCAATTCAGACGTTAACTCTTGCATTTTGTCCATCAGTGGACCATCTCCAGCAAAAGCCAAGCAAACTTCAGACTTAGCTAGTTTGGCAAATGCTCTTAGTACATCTTCAGGATGTTTACGAGGTATCAACTCAGCTACCGACAGCAACAGTTGTGTCTCTGCTGTTAAACCTAATTCCTGACGTACCTCCTCAACTTCTCTATCAGAAATCTTATCAGGATTGTAATAGTCTAAATCTACCCCAATTCCTGGCATATAGCAGAGATGCTGGGGTGAGACTAGCTGATGACGTTTTGCTGCTGCTTCATCCTCATGGTTAATCACAACTAAATAGTCTGTCCAATTACCCGCAAACTTTTCCAAACTCCGAAAAACAGCATTTTTCAGAGGTTTTCCAGCAGGATGAAAATGAAACCCGTGAGCGGTGTAGATAACTTTGGTTTTGAGTTGCTTTCGCAGATTTCTCAGTGCATAGCGCGTAACAAAAGCCGCAACTGGGGTATGTACATGCACGATGTCATACTGTCCTCTAGTAACAATCTCTTGAATTGCACTGGGGGTTTTGAGAAAGTTACGGGGATCTAGAGGATTACGCGACCATTCCACATCCCATACACGATCAAAAACCTGATGACAGCGATCACAAGCAGAAATCCCACAAGCGATCGCATCAACTTGCCAACCTTGATTACGAAAATGTTGGGCAAATGGTAGTAAGAATGCACGTAAAGTAGCGGGAATTGTTGCTACCATTAGAATTTTTTTCATTTTTGCCTTTATAAAATTGTTTAGGAGTTAAATTGGCACATATCATCAATTTCCACAGATTTAACAACT
This sequence comes from Calothrix sp. PCC 6303, assembly GCF_000317435.1. NCBI lineage: Bacteria > Bacillati > Cyanobacteriota > Cyanophyceae > Nostocales > Calotrichaceae > Calothrix > Calothrix sp. PCC 6303. The sequence goes on along the minus strand of NC_019751.1, from coordinate 1,295,679 downwards.
CTCATACAAATGTTCATATTTAGATACTATAGAATCCAATGAAAATGAGTTAATAACTCTGGAACGAGCAGCTATTCCTAATTTGTCTCTCGCTTCCATATCCATAGCAATTAATTCTTGCCAAGCATCTGCTAAGGCTTCTGGATTCCTTGGAGGAACAACTTTTCCTGTATCACCTACAATCCAACTAGCATCACCAACATCCGTCACCACACAAGGTACACCACAAGACATTGATTCTCCTACAATTAGGGGAAAGGCTTCCCCGTAAGCTGAAGCCATTGTCATAATATCTAAAGCTGGAATAATGTTAGGGATATCTTGACGTTCTCCTAACAAATAAGTTTTATCTTCTAATCCTAACTGCTTAATTTTATCAAGTAGAAAATCATTTTTATTATCAACATTAGTCCCTGCCAAAACAAATTTAACATCGGGAAATTTTTGAGATAACAATACAGATGCATTCAGAAAGTTAAGATGATCTTTCATCGGGTGAAAGCGGCACATCAAACCAATTAAAATACAATCTTTTGATAAATTTAATTCCTTTCTAAACTTTAATCTCGATTCGACCGATGGTTGAAATGATAAAACATCAAAACCATTAGGAATAACACAACTATTTTCACAGCTATACCCTATCGCCTCATGCTGTAGTTTACTATTTTTGGAAACAAAAATAGTTTTAGCGATAAATCTAGAAAAATATCCACATACCCTAATGATTACTCTAGTCATACTTTTTTCTAATTCTAGAGATTTAATTGAGTGGTGAATACTCCAATAAACATGACTAGGGTTTGATGAGAATAAATTAGCAAAATAAGCTGCTAAATTACCATGGTACATCCACCCTTGAATCACATCTGGTTTGACTTCATTAACAATCTTCATTAATTGCCTGAAAGTATTTGGAGTTGGTACCCCTCTTTTCATTCCCAAGGAGTACACAGTAATTCCTAAATTTTCTAATGGAATCCCAAAGGTTCCGTAATCCATCAGCGAAACAACGCTTGCTTGAAAACGTTGTTTATTTATCTTAGTAAGTAACTGGTAAAGCATTACTTCTGCACCGCCAGTACCAAGTCCAGTAATAATAAATATCACAACAATAGGTTTGTTGTTAGAGGTATTATGATTAGATAGTGAGATTTCATTCATGATTTAAAAAAAAGATAAATATCAAACAGTGGAAGTTTTGTTGATAATAAACAGTAATGCAAAGATAGATGTTAACAGAGCAAAATTACTGGTAAGAAAAATTCGTGGATCTCCTGCTGGTTGGAAATCTATCCAGATTATTGCAACTAAAGGGTATAAAAAAATCATCCAATCTATTTTATTTAAATGATTAACTAGAACTATTTCTATGTAACGACCAATCCAACCATATATATATGTGACTAAAACCAAACCTAACCATGAAAAGCTGTAAATTCCAAATGCTAAAAAAGCTGATGGAATTTCAAAATCATTCGTTCCCACAATGAATTCAGTATTGTAATAAGAAACAGTATTTGGTTTTTCAAAATTTAGAATTTTTTGTGGGATGAAAGAAATAAACCCATAAAACCAATCAACAAATAATCGCATATCATAGTTACTGGTAAAAGAAGCATCAAGTGAATGTATGGGATATGCAAAATTTGATAATATTTTCAAGAACCCTGAGCCAGAATCATCTTCTCTAGATTCGGAAAAGGTATTGACAACCCCATCCAAACCTTCAGATATTGCGCTTAAGCTCCAAAATAATTGTTTGCCAAATAATATAAATAATAAACTGAAGCCAGCAATTGATAAAAAGGGTAAAGAAAAAAGACGTTTTGTTTTTAAGGTATAAGCAAAGCAAAAAACTAATAAATAATATATAAATTGAGCACGACCAGCTGATATAGAAGTTGCAATAAAAGCAGATAAAAAAGACAAACAAAGTCCCAAAATATTTTTCAATTTATATTTAGTATTTTTATTAAAAAGCAGAGAATAACTAAATAAATAAGATGACATAAAACAATAATTCATCAAATGCTTGAAAAATAGTAAAGGACCACTATCTAATAAGCTTGAACGAATTAATGTAGCATTAGTTAATGCATTAATTACACCACCAAATTGCATACCATATATATGAATAGATAGCATAGAGATAATTAGCAAGGTAAAGGCATATAAGATTATTGTCTTATCACCGTTGCTTTTAATAATTACCTTTTTTCCTAATCTTTGTGCTGATTTAGAAAAAAAACCAAAAAGTACAAAAAAATATCCTATATAAACAGCTATTAAAGTTTTTATATTACTGCTATAAATTTTATCTGATATACTCAGTTCATACCTTGAGTTACCTATATCTGCTTCTAAAAAAAAGCCAGGTAAAGGGTAAAGTAATACAAAAATAATATGAAATAGTGTTAAAAAATCAGGCTTCAATATTTTTTTTCTATTAAATTCTACAAAAAAAATAAAAAAGATTAGACCTAGGTATGCACTGGCTAGCATATTCTTATTCCTTTTATAATTTTACGCATATCCCAATAATTTTAGATATTTATTAGTTCCCTGTTCAATGGAAAAATCAAGAATCTTTTGCTTTAAAATATCCCTGTTTAAAGGTGATTCAAGTAAATCTGACATAGCAGACGATAATGCTCTTGGATCCCCAACTGGAACTAAAGATCCATATTTACCTGCTTCTAAAATTTCACTTGGACCACTAGGACAATCAGTTGCAATGACAGGACACCCACAAGCCATTGCTTCAATTAAGACAGTTGGTAAACCTTCCCAGCGGGATGATAGCACATATCCATTTGCTCGGCTCATATATGCATATGGGTTATCAACAAATCCAGGTAAAGAAACATCTTCCCTCACTCCTAGTTTATTAATCAGTTCTTCTAATTCACTTCGTTTTTCACCCTCACCTAGAATAAGCAAACGAGCATGTCTTTGTTTTCTTAAAAGTGCAAAAGCTTGGATCAAATTCATAAAATCTTTCTGCTCTGTCAACCGTCCTACAGCTAAAAATACAGGTGGTGAACCTTTTCTAAACCACGGATGATCCAAAGATGATTTGGCTTTATTAATCAAATCAAAATCAACAATCGGATTATATATAGTACGAACTTTTCCTTTACTTAGATTTAGCTGACATTCCAAATCTTGGGACACACCTTGTGAAACACCTACGATAGTATCGGCATAAGGATAAAGTTTTCTCATTAATGGAGTAAAAAACCTAGCTCGTATTAACTTGGATTTAGACGCGGATAATGTATTATGTTCTACAAGTATAACTTTGCTTTCGGTGCGAGATATTTTCTTTGCTAAAACAGTAGCTAAGTTAGCCTCACTTAAATGAGAAATAATAGCATCCGGCTTGTGCTTTCGTAAGTAATTCGATAGAGGTAGAATAGATTTTAGCGATCGTCCGGCTGCTAAGTTAATCACCCTAACTTTGTCTGGTATTTGACTCAGATATGGTCCATCTGCATTAATTAAAACTAAATCCAGAGAAACATTAGTCTTCAACATCCCTTTGAGCAGATTAATAACTATTTTTTCTGCTCCACCACCATGCAAATTAGGTATAAAAGTAGCAATTTTTTTGATAGCCATAGTTTTTATTAATTAGATTAGATAATTATTTAATATAAATTTTAATTCTTTTTTCTATCGACTGTTTTGTCAACTAACTTTTCCCAAGATTGAACAATTTTTTTTAATTCAAATCTCTCAATTCCTTCTGAGGCATTTTTACTTAGACGTTGACGTTCCTGTGGATCAGATATTAACCGAGCAATTGCTGTACTTAAAGACGATATATTTTCATTTTCTACTAAAATTCCATCTATTCCGTCACGAATAATTTCTCTAGGTCCACTAGGACAATCAGTTGATATTACAGGTAAACCACATGCCATTGCTTCGATAATAACATTTCCAAATCCTTCATAACGAGAAGATAAAACAAATATATCTGCACATTTTAAAATAGGAAATGGATTATGAAGTCTTCCTGGGAATACTACTTTATCATTTAAACCCAAATAGTCTCGCCTACTTTCCAGTTCTAAACGAAGCTCTCCTTCTCCTAAAATTAGTAGTTGCCAATCAGGATAAATACCTGCAATCTTGTGAAAAGCATCTAATAAAATATCAAAACCCTTTTGCTCAGTTAAGCGACCCATTGCCACTATCAATTTTTTGTTTTTATCCAAACCTGGTATCTCGGAAAATATATTGGTATTGTCACAGCTTGTATCTATATTTATGGCTAATGGGTTATAAATTATGGCTCTTTGTTTTTTAGGCAACCAATAAAAATATTCATCAACACCTTTACTTGTACTCACTACTTGATTAGCAAGAGGATAAGTTAATCTTCGCAAGTACTTCCATATACTTTCTGTGGCAACATCTGGATTATTTTGCTCACTAACAAACACTGGATACTTTGTATTAACCAAAGCTAGCAATGTTAAAATGTTAGTTGTATCTAAAATTGATATAACAATATCAGGATTAATTTCTGCAACTGTTTTTCTTACGACCCAAAGGCGATAAATATTATTAAAAATTCTTTCAATGAATGTTGATGAGTTTTTAGCAATATCTAATGCCCTAACATTAATTTTATCAGGCAGATTGTAAAAATATGACTTATCGCTAGAAATGCTAATTAAAGATACTTCATACCCTTTATTGATAAAACCTTCAGAAAGTAGAATTATAGCTCGTTCTGCGCCTCCTGAACTTAAACTTGGTGTTATAAATGTTATGTGTGCCATAAACTATATTGGGGTGAATAATTATTTGTAAAGGATAAATATGAAATGAAAGTCATCAAGAAATATTGACTTTGCTAGTTTGGGGTAATTTTTTAATCACATAGATAAGTAAGTAAGAAAAGCAAAACATATATATACAACTTGTTGATAAGGCAATGCCTTTAATTCCCATCCAATGTATAAAAACAAAGTTCAACGAAATATTTATAGCTAGATTAAAAATTGATACTTTGACAAGTACGTGATTAAAAGTTAACGAATTAATCAATATAACTACCAAAATATTAGCGATATAAAAAGGTATCTGTAGTGCAAAACATGCTTGAATTTGAGACACTAATTCCGCATCAGATGCTGTAAAAGAACCTTTTTCTAATAAGAACTTAATTATATTTTGTGAGAACAGAATGATAAATATAGTTAAAGGTAATGTAGTTGCAAATATAAGGGATAGATAGCGCTTGAGGGTATGACGTACACCAGCCCAATCTTCATGGGCAATCATTTTTGAAAAGTAAGGAGTAACAACGGTTCTTAATGCAGTAACAGCTAGGTTTATGGGTAATACGGTTAATTTATTACCATAACTTAGTGCTGCAACACTTCCAGGTGCTAACATCGCAGCCATCGAGTCATCCACTAAACCAGCACTTGAGATTAGACATGCACCAGCAATAATTGGTCTATATACGTTAGTTATATGACGCAGATTGTTATTAAAACCATACCATCTTGGTACCACTGAAGTGCCTTGTTTATGTAGTGCAAAGCCGATAACAATAACTTCTAAAAATGTGCCACATAATAAACCTCCTGTTAAAGCAAATGCCCCCAGTGAATTAGTAAGTAGCAGAAATAAGACGCTAGTAGTGGGAGTAATGATTGGAGTAATGGAGGTCAATGCGAAACGTTCACCTGCATTTAAAATGGCTCCCCACACAGTAATCACTCCAGATAAGATAATTACTGGTGCGATCGCATACAGAAGCTGAAAAGTTAAATCTAGTTTTTCGAGGCTGAAGCCTGTAGCTATTTTTGGCAAATACAATGGTGCGCTAATCAATAATAGTACTGTTGTCAATACAAGTACTCCTACCCCGCAAAAAGTTGCTCCAGAAAAAAGTTCTTGAGCAGCTTCCTTACCTTCTTGCTCACGGACTCGAATATAAGTAGGAATCAAAGCAGCATTAAATGACCCCGCTACTACATTAATAATGAATGCTGGAACTACATAAGCAATTAAAAAACAATCAAGTGCATCCCCAATGCCAAATTTCCAGGCAACAATTAATTCTTTTGCGATAGTCACTATTTTCACAAAAGCTGTGATCAAGATAACTGTCACTGCCGAACCAAATATTTTTCGGTTAGTTGATCCGCTAGTTAGATTATTCCAGAATCCAAAAATTGTTTTGTAATTTACTTTTTTTGTCATTGATATTTATTCCCATCAACACATCATATAACTATTAAAGTTCTGAAAGTTTTCATCGTGGCTTAAAAAAATATTGACCTGAATAGGTATTATTTTTATTAAAATCTACAGTCACTGTATGCAACAAAGAATTATAACCTGTAGAATTTTCCCAAACATCTTTATTGGCAAACCTAATTGAATATTCTGGACGCTTATATAGTTTGGGGGACATATCCGGTAAGTTTAATAAAACTTGATAACTCCCGGTATTTATCGACTCTGGAATACCGGCAGTAATGTCAATAGTTTTTTTCTGATTGTGTATCCAGGTTCCAAGATTTTGCTCTATAACTAAATAATATTCATCTTGAGTTTCTATGTTTCGTAATATTATCTCTATTTGATGTTGATTGTAAGGACTAGCCCATCCACTGTTATTAATTTCTAATTTGATTGAAAAAATACCGCCCGGATTTGATTTTTGTGTAATTGTTGAACTGAGTAAATTGAAACGGTAGCCTAATTTTTTACTAATTGTGTCGATACAGCCTTGCAATTTCCATTTGTTAAATATTTCTTTACCATCTTTAATACTTGTATTTAGTGTACTCCAGCGCATTTGTTCTAATTCTCTTAATGCGTTTGAACAATCATAATATTTGCCTGTATGATCTGTACTTGTAAGGGTACATACTTCTCCACCTTGTAAGACATACATATTTTCCTTATTTAAAAATTTTTTTTGTTGAGCTATCTCAAATGAATCGATACTTTTGTATGTTCCTCCGTCATCTATATCAGCTAAAAAACAATCATTATGAAATCCGACTCTTGCTCTATTACTCAGGTTAAGAGCTTCTTCTTCTGTCAAATTGTTATTATTTTGAAAAATATCTGTTTTATCATGCGGATATCGAATCGCTACCATTCTCTGACTTGGCAAAACCGCTAAAATTTTGAGCAATATTTCTCTTTTAATACTAATATCTTGATCTAAGCCATTTGTAGAACTATGCCATTCTCCCCAACGACCTATAAATCCTGCTTCCATATAGGCAATTACATCATAATTTTTTTGTAAAATAGGCTTTAATTGCTCAATATGAGATAATATGATATCTTTTGGAGCATCAGCATTATCTTCAAGCCAATTATAGGAAAAACGAATAATCATTTTTAGCCCTGCTTGTCGAGATAGGTTGCAGTCATTAGATATCATAGTCAGATAATTTTCAGAGATTTGCTTATCTCTAAATTCTGATAGAAGATAGATGCGTTTTATTAAGGAAATTCTATCCTGTTTAATTTTTTGTAAATCAATCAAATTTAAAGGATATACTTTGTCTTTTTGGTCATTTTCTAGTGGATCAAATGATACATAAAAACCTCGTTCTGGATTTTCAAAATTTTCATCGCTAACTTCATAATATGTAGTGATACTAGTTGAAGCACCTGTAGGTAATATAGTTTGATATGCAAATAAAATTACCAAAAACATCAGTATCAAACATTGTATATATCTTTCTAGCTTCATTAAAGCTGACCACCTTAATAATTTCTAGTTTATACTCTTCGCGGATGAATATTGCTTAATAAAGTATCACTTGATGTCGTATTACTGATATTTTTTATCAAGGCATCAGAAAATGAATTATTACCTAAATACTTCGGTTTATAACCTGGTACTATTTGCTCTAACAAAAACATGATGGAGTTTGTATCGTTCTTAGTGGCAGACTGACATAAAGCATCTACTGTAATGCCCAAGTTTCTGGGAATAATTCTGCTAGCATTCCTCACCATAAACAGCTTTTCATGTTCGGTTGGATCGTATTCTTCTCCTTCAATAAACAACTCTTCAAATAGCTTTTCCCCTGGTCTAAGTCCGGTGAACTTAATTTCAATATCTTTGTTAACTTCGTACCCAGAAAGACGAATTAGTTCCTCTGCTAAATCAACAATCTTCACAGGTTCACCCATATTCAACATTAATACTTCACCTCCACGTCCAAGTACTGCTGCTTGCAGGACTAATTGAACTGCTTCGGGAATAGTCATGAAGTAGCGACAAATATCAGGATGGGTAACTGTGATCGGTCCACCTGCGGCAATTTGTTGTTTAAATGTGGGTACAACGCTACCCCGACTGCCAAGAACATTGCCAAAGCGGACGGCAACGTATGCTTTGCCACTTTGTTTTGCTGCTTCCAAAACTAACATCTCGGCAACTCGCTTGCTAGCACCCATGACATTTGTAGGATTGACTGCTTTGTCGGTGGAAATCATCACGAAATGATTGACGTTGTACTGCAATGCTAAGGTGACTAGATTTTGAGTCCCGATGACGTTGTTTGTGATGGCTTCTCCAGGATTTGTCTCCATCAGAGGGACGTGCTTATGTGCAGCTGCATGGAATACGACATCGGGCTGGAATTTCTCAAAAGCATGTTTAAGTCTGTCTCGAAACCGAATATCGGCAATGAATGTGAGTATATCGGGTGTATGTCCTTGAACTTTGCCATCATGCTTGAGGACTTGAACAACTTGTTGAAGTTCTTGCTGAATGTTGAATATGGAGTTTTCACCATGTCCCAGGAGTATAATTTGTGATGGTTGGCATTTGAGGATTTGCCGGGAGAGTTCGCTACCAATGGAACCACCTGCACCTGTAATTAAAACTTTCTTCCCTTTGATGAATTGGGATACCTGGTGAACGTCTGTTTGAACTGGTTCACGACGGAGTAAATCTTCGATGCGAACATCTCTGATGCTTTCTACTCGAACACGTCCGTTAAGAATCTCATGAATTCCAGGTAAGGTACTGGTGTGAATCCCTGTTGCTTGACAGATGTCAACTATTTCCCGAATCACTTGCCCAGCTACGGTTGGCATGGCAATGATAACTCGATGGATACCCATTATCTGGACTATTTCCGGAATGCGATCGCATCCTCCCACAACTGGGATACCACGGATCCTCAAGTTTAGCTTTTGGGGATCATCGTCAATGAAGGCAACCGGACGCAACCCTAGTTGTGGACTACGTTGCATATCTTCAACTAACGAAATGCCTGCACTTCCCGCACCTATTATCAATACTGGTTGTTGAGGATTGAATACTGACCTTCTCTGTTTAATTCGCTCTGTCACACGAAAACTAAATCTCAATCCACCAATAAATACACATGATAGTAATCCATCGATAAATGGTAGTGATTGTGGTAGTTCATCAACCGTAAATGGCACTGTACTATCAAGAATATCAAACACGATTGCCTGAACTACCACTGCTGATGCAGTCAAGACAATTACATATACTAATTCTTCGATACTTGCATAGCGCCAGTAACGGCGATAAAAACCAAGGCTCCAGAAAACAGAAATTTTAATAAGTATGAATAGTGCTGTTGCAATAGTTAAATCTGATAGGTATTCCTGGATGCTAAGATTCCCATCCAATCTTAATATCAGTGCTAACAAAGGGGTAATAGAAAAGATAATAATATCTAGGCAAAATAGATGACGATTTCGCAATTTTAACAATTTACTGGATAGGCTATTGAGCAATTTTTGAACAATCCAGTGGGAAATAAAAAATAACAAGTTCATATCCGTCAAACCCTCCTAGAGAAAAATTTCATCATCTGAGTGCCGAATAATTTTATTTGGACTGGAACTAGTAAAACATGGTTGGCTATATATTATTAATTAAATAATACTGCTGACCAGCTAACTTCTATAGAAACATTAGCTACCTATAGCTATCTATCTATTAAATTCAATTAGATGAAGTCTTCACTACCAAAGCTGATTTTTGAAAACTCAAGTTACTATCTTTCCATCTATATACAGCTTACATTTAAATTCTATTTAAGTTGCTTGATCTACATTCTCAACATCTAAAATTATGATTTGTGATAAGGCTTTGGTAAACATCTAAATTAATATTTTATCTATATAGATATTTAAATGTACTTCACATTCGCTAATTGCTCACTTACTTCGTAATACAACTATTTAGTTTTATAGTAATTATTTATGACATACGACTCGATATCCTCAATAAAATTTTTTAAAAATGAACTTTATCTCACAAGGCAAGTTGTCAGATACTTAAACTGAAGGTGTTTAAGGTCATTATTAATAAATGCTGCTTTTTATCTATCTGTAGTCTTTGTATCAGTTTTCAATATTTATTTTGTGCCAATTTGGCAGAACTTTGATGCAGAAGTTGAATAACCTGATCTCTGCTGTCTATAAATTACGCAATTTGGCACCGGGAATTATATTTTTTTATAGCATTGACTAAACTATAGTGAGAATATTTTTCACTCACAGGTCTTGGAAAGGGTAAAAATAATCAAAAAGTCAGACTAAGTGACTATTTGTAGGGTGTGTGACGCTACGACAATATAATCAGGGAATCATTAATATTTCTAGCGTCACGCACCGATGATAACTACGGTTCGATTGGTACGTTATTAAAAAGCAAGTCTCTAATAATTTACCAAGTAAACTTTGAGCGTCTTGATAAAGTTTATGACTTATTAGTCGTACCCGGCATTTTTGGGCAGCCCACTAGATAAATCCCCGCATTGTAAAATTCTGTGTCAGTCACAAAATCTCTCAATAATTTGGGAATCTGAATACTTTCGTTGAAAAAAGTACTAATTTTTCTAAACCTTAGCTTCCAACGACTTGAGTAATTCTGTGTTGACTCCAGATTCCCGTGTCAGGGCAATTTTTCCAGTACGGGCAATTTCTTTGAGACCAAACTTTTGTAGTACTTGAACAATCGCCACCATTTTACCAGGATCACCCACGACTTCAAGAGTCAATGAATCTTCAGCAACATCTACGACTCGCGCTCTAAATATTTGAGCTAGTTCGACAATTTCCGAACGATTGCCACTACTTGCATTTACCTTCAACAGCATCAACTCCCGTTCAACACAGGGTGTTTCTGTTATATCTAGGACTTTGAGGACGTTAATTAATTTGTACAGCTGTTTGGTGAGTTGTTCAATAATGCGGTCATCACCGGGTACAACCATCGTGATTCTGGAAATTCCTGATTTCTCAGCAGGTCCAACGGCAAGGCTTTCAATATTAAAGCCACGGCGGGCAAATAAACCAGCGATGCGAGAGAGAACTCCTGCTTCGTCTTCTACAAGTACGGAAAGGGTGTGTTTCATGATTGCCTACGCAAGCTAGGATGGGGAATGAATATCCTGCAATGCTGACTGGAGTGTGATAGTGAAAGTTTAGAAGTCTATTTTAAACTTAAACCTGTACGGAATTTCTATTTATTTTCAAATTTAGTTGCGTTGATTTTTCTGACATCTTCTAGTGTGTTGCAGTTAAAGAAAATTTCCGGGACAGAATCAGGTAAAACAGCAACGGGATTTTGTGCCAACCATTTTTGGAAAGAACGTCCACCCTGATTGATAAATTCGTTCAAATGAGGTAAGCAAAGTTGGCGGTAAAAGCCACATAGGGGTTCCCAACCTTTGTCATGTTTGACAAGTGCAGCGATGAAATGGTCTTCTGTTTGAGTTAATTTATTTGCCCAGGCTTTGAGAGTTTGCACATCTAAATTTGGTAAATCACAAGCAAGTAATAGTACCCACTCTGTTTCTACTGTTGCTAATGCTTGGGCAAAGCCCACAAGTGGTCCATGGTTTTGAATATCGTTAAATTCCTCTGATATATGCATTTCTTGTACAAAATTACAAGTATGCGGCAACAATTGTTGATAACGTTCTTGCCAAGGGGTCACTACTAGGACTCGCTGGGAGCAAGATGCAGCAACTTCATAGACTTTTTGCAGAAGGGGTATTCCATTAATTTGCATTAGGGCTTTATCTTGCCCCATTCGTGAACTTTTCCCTCCAGCTAAGATAATGGCTGTTAGAGAAACTTCCTCTGACTTAGTGAGTCCGTCGGTAGAATCAATTTCCATAGTGCTAGTGGTATGTCAATAGGACTTACGCAATAGTAACGAGGAAACAAGACTTTGAGTAGGCGTAAGCCAGCCCTTCGGGCTTATGTTACTCTACGTAGCTTGCTTCTCCGGAGGAGTGAAGCCGTTCGCGCAGCTTGTCGCTTTGCGACTCAACATCTACCTTACGTCGCAATGACGTAACTGCGTAGTGATTGCGTAAGTCGTGATTTAATTAGAATTCTCTAAAAATATGTTGTAATTTCGTTAGTATTTCGGTAAAGCAATATTTACACAGCCTAGAGTAAGCCTGATCCATACAGGGGGAGGTGTAAGCTGATGTGCAACAAGCCCTACATAAGCCAAAAACACAAAATAATTGTAGTGCGGGCAGCGTTCGATGGTTCCTGAGCCTGTCGGAACGAAGTGTACCGGAGGTAAGGACTGAGCGCTCACGCCGAAGTCTTGCCCGTGTCTTATATATAGTGTCTTATATAAAAATTAGATGCGTGGCAGCTAACTCTGATAACGTTAGCTCTGTAGCTAATCAGAATTAGAATTTGGAGGAAGCAGCACGATATTAGTAGTGGGAGTGGTTGTTGCTAAGTTTGAGCGACGCAAGTCTTTGGCACTTTGAATTTTTGCCAAGGGCATGACATTTGGAGTTTCGCTCAATGATGGTATTGGCTTGCTGGGGATTGAGGTGTTTGAACTAATGGCTGCTAAAAGGTGAAGTAAAAAAGTGATGATGGCAGCTTGTATGAGTTTTTCCAGCATAGCTTCTCTCTCCAGGGGGATGACAGCAAAAGTAAAAGTGTTATGTGCCAATTTACTTTGTACTTGGATCTACCGATTGGATTAGATCATATCCGGATGAATTGGGCTAAAAATGGCGATAATGTTACAAATCAACACTATAAAGGAATATTTAAGGATTTTCTGGAGAATTTTGCTGCTTATTTCGGTACTCCATTTTTTGTTCGGTTTCCTGGCAAAACCATCTACCGCAAGATATCGATAAAATGTACCTAAAGTAACTATGAGCAGACTGCATGATTCCTATCGTCATTGAACAATCAGGTCGCGGTGAACGCGCTTTTGATATCTATTCCCGCTTATTGCGTGAACGCATTCTGTTTTTAGGGCAGGCTATTGATAGCAATGTGGCTAATTTGATTGTTGCCCAACTTTTATATTTAGATTCTGAAGATTCGGAGAAGGATATATATATGTATATCAATTCTCCTGGTGGATCGGTGACGGCGGGTATGGGTATTTTTGATACGATGAAGCATATTCGTCCTGATGTCTGTACGATTTGTACAGGACTTGCTGCAAGCATGGGTGCTTTTCTGTTGAGTGCTGGAACTAAAGGTAAGCGGATGAGTTTACCTCACTCACGGATTATGATTCACCAACCTTTGGGTGGGGCACAAGGACAAGCAACTGATATTGAAATTCAAGCTAAAGAAATTCTTTATCACAAACGTCGTTTGAATGAGTACCTGGCTGATCATACTGGACAACCTTTTGAGAAGATCTCAGAAGATACTGAACGCGACTTTTTTATGTCTCCGGAGGAAGCGAAAAATTACGGCATCATTGATGAGGTGATTGATCGTCATGCGGCTGGTAGTCGTCCGATGGCTATTGTTTAATAGTTAACAGTTAAGTGTTATCAGTAAAAAATCCCACCAATTGGTGATAGGTGTTGGTGGCGGATTTAAATCCGTCACTATGTACCCTGATTAGTGATAACTGTTTAACTGTTTACTTAGAGGGTGTTTATTAATACAATATTAAGTAGGTGTGTTACGGCTTAATAACTACTTCGGGTTGTTCATCGGATTTTTTGAGCCGTAACGCACCGATTATTTGGTGGGTTAGGCTTGAAGCTTTTCTTTGATGCCGCAAGGAACCCTACGCACCCTACGCTTTAATAATTATTTTATAAACAGGCTCTTAGATATTTTTGGCAGATATATCGGAACTAGCGAATTTTCTAAAATGTCGGTTCTAAGGGTAAAGGATCCATGGGTGTGGGTTGAGATTCGAGATATCTCAAGAAATCTTCTATTTCCTCGGTGCTGAGGAGATGACGCGATCGCTTATTGTAAGTGTTAATCAAATATTCTCTACCTTGGTCGGTTGTCCAACCTAAACGCTGCATTTGTACGCCAATTTTGGCAATATCATCTGATTGATCGATAGTCTCAGCTTTTTTCTTCCGTTTGCTGCTGCTAGTGGCTGTTGTTGCCGTAACTGGGGGAACTTCTTCGATAGGTGTATAACTGCGTGGAGTAAATGGCATGACGTTAGTGGATGCAACCGGGGGAAACTCTTCTTCTGGTGGAGTAAACGGCATAACGTTAGTGGATGTAACCGGGGGAAACTCTTCTTCTGGTGGAGTGAACGGCATGACGTTAGTGGATGCAACCGGGGGAAACTCTTCTTCTGATGGAGTAAATTCATTGCTTATCGCCAAGTCTTCCATCGGTTGCTCAAAAAATGTTGTTGCAGCAGTCTCAATTTGAGGCTCAAATGGCAATTCTGCTAAGAACGGTTCTGGTTGAGTTGTTTCCATTGTCGCTGGAATTGCTGGAAACTGATCTTCTGATGGTTCACTGACATCAAAATTATAGCTGGGTTGCTCAACTGGAATTTCGGTTTTGGTTGCAGTTTTAGTTTCTGCTTTCTTTTTCGTTTTGGTGGGGGTTTCTACAGGTGTGGATTCTATAACCTCAGTTGTAGCTTGTGGTTGCTCTTGGGGCTGTTCTTGAGGCTGTTCCAATACTTGTGGGATGGGTGCAACCACAACATCGACACGCGGAGAAATATTAGTTAGATTTAATACAGATAAAGCTCTTTCTCTCGCACGGTCTTCAGCTTCTTCAATAGTTTCAGCTGATGCCATTCCCGTCGCATAGGTAGTATTATTAACAAAGTTAGAGACAGTCTCACCCTGTAACGGCGAGGTATCTCTGACTTTAACTGAAACTTTAACTATATACTTGCCGTGATAAATCTGAACTAACTCACTAATGAGGCTACCTGTCGGATATGAGTTATGGAATGCTGCCAACATAAAAAAAACCTGGGGTTTGAGGGTGTAGAGATGAAGGGTAGAGGGAGAATTAAAACAAGTCGCAATGGGCTACGCCCCGCTGCGCTAACGCAAGTCGCAAGTAAGTTTTGTGACGGGGATTTTACAAGGCAGCTTTGATTTGTGTTAATCCGCAATTCATGCGCTTCGATTGTAGCATGTGGTATTAGCAGTAGTTTTTGGCTACAACTGATAGAGTCCATGTAATTTTGCTGTCAATGATGTACTATTTACTCAATTTGATATCCAGAAGTATTTTCGGGAATGACGCTCTAAACCTACAATAATGGAGTAATGGTTTTACCTCACTGTTTTGTCAGTTATTTATCTAACTGTTATCGATTCTACATTTGTACAGTTGGTTTCTGGCAATTTATCCTAGTAAAAAGTCGGAGTCCTATGACCTAAAAGCACCTACCAGTTGCACAATTTAACACCTGTGATTTTCTCAAGTCTCAATCTTGAATTTCCTTCCGGGAGGCTAAATTAAATCCAGCCTGCCATTATCAAGTAGAGATAAACAGCTTTACAAAAGTCACTGTGTCCTAACTAACACCTAGGAAATAGCCAACTACACAAGCTAGCGGCTGTTTTGGGAAATAACCCATCAAAGGTCATTAGTTAGATTGTTGAACTCAAGGTAGTTCTTGGATGTAGATCAACTCTAAGGTTGTCGTGCAGTGAGAAGTTTCGCAGGAAGTATTACTTCTTGGGCAAACTTCGGTCGTCCTCTCGCAGGACTGTGAGGTTCACAAGCAAGGAACCATATTTACAACACCCAAAAAATGATGTTTTGACCAAAGGTCGGTTCACTGCATGGAATTTTCAATCGCTACACTCCTTGCCAATTTCACCGATGATAAATTGGTAGCTCGCAAACTGTTAGAAAAAAAACTCGGTTGCGAGGATGAAGTCAGTTTAGAAAAATTACAAATTACATTGGAGGTTTTAGAAAAGCTGGGGATTTTGGTGAAGGAACGAGGTAAATATCGCCGTGTACCCGAAGAAGGAGTAATTGAGGCAAAACTGCGCTGTTCTAGCAAGGGTTTTTGCTTTGCAATTCAAGATGTGGAAGCTGCTGAGGATATTTATATCCGCGAGAGTCATTTGAGTAATGCTTGGAATGGCGATCGCGTTTTGGTGAAAGTCCTGAAAGAAGGTAGCCGTCGTCGTTCTCCTGAAGGTGAAGTTAAGTTGATTCTCGAACGCTCGAATCATACTCTCTTAGCCAGAATTAAGCAGGTAGAAGCAGGCTTTCGGGCTGTTCCTCTAGATGATCGGTTATTGTTTGAATTGAAGCTTCAAGCAAATAATGGTCATTTTGAGGAAGCCATTGACCACTTAGCACATGTGGAGGTTCTGCGGTATCCTCTGGCACAGTACCCCCCTCTGGGGCGGGTTGTGCAAATTCTTGGTAGTGATGCAGAAGCGGCTGCCGATATCGATTTAGTCACCTGTAAACATGACTTATCCCGGACTTTCTCAGATAACGTGTTGGATGCTGCGAGCAAGTTATCTAAGAAAATTCTCAAGGCTGATTTAAAGGATCGCTTGGATTTGCGTGGTAATTTCACCATCTCACTAGGTAGTAATTCTGACTCTAAGCTGGTAGAAAATGCCTTGAGTTTGGAACCTGCTGAAGATGGAAATTTGCTATTAGGTTTCCACATCAGTGATGTTTCCCACTATGTCCAACCAGACGAAATCCTTGACCGTGAGGCACTCAAACGGGGACGGACAGTGTATTTGGGCGAATTAGTCCTACCCATGTTCCCAGAGGGGGTAATCGAAAGATGTGCATTGGTGGCAGGAAGCGATCGCTTAACTGTTTCGGTGCTGATTGAGATTGAGCCAAAAACCGGGAAAGTCGTAGATTGGCGAACTGAACCCACCGTTATCAAGGTGGATAAACACCTAAGCGAACAACAAGCAACCGACATTCTCAAGAGTACAGGCAGAAAAACCAAAGATACTGCCGAAATTAAAGAGATGTTAACTCAGTTGCAAAGCTTAGGCAGCTTGCTCAAACAAGCACGGGTTAGTCGTGGTAGCCTCCAGTTAAATTTACCATCCACCCAAAACCCCTACTACGACGAAGGAACCCTCGGCTGTGTAATCGGCAGTGATTCACCAGTGCGATCGCTCCTTTCAGAAGTGGTGCTACTTGTCAACCAATTGATGGCAGTCCATTTCAATGCTTTAGCAATTCCCGCAATTTGGCGTGTCCAAGGAGTACCAGATTCGGAAGATGTCCAAGAAATGCTCAAATTAGCGATTAATTTGGGAATTGAACTCATGCTTCCGGAAGATGTGGATGTTCAACCCCTAGATTACCAACAGCTAACTCAGGTATTTGCCGAATCAGCTTCTGAGCAAGTCTTAACTTACCTATTACAAGACACCCTCAAACCAGCAGTTTACACAACTAATAAAGCTGCACACTTCGGATTAGCATTACCCGAATATCTGCACTTTACATCCCCGCTACGACGCTACCCGGATTTACTCATACAACGGGTTTACTACAGCTTGATCGAAAATGGACGCGATCGCCGTAACACCCGCGTGAAGGAAAGAATCAACTTACGTTCCTCCAACAGCCATGATGAAATCAACTGGAACGTTTTAGCACCCGAACTGCAATCGGAAATCCAAAGCGATTTGGCAAGGGTAATCACCCAACTCAACGATAGGGAAAAGGAAGTTCAAGAAGCAGAAGCCGATTTAGCAGGTTTACAACGTGCTTCGTTGATGAAACAACGCATTGGTGAAGTCTTCAATGGTGTAATTACTGGTGTTCAATCATACGGGTTCTTTGTGGAAATCGAAGTTGCACCCGGCGAAAACAACATCAACACCATCACACCCTTGCGAGTCGAAGGATTAGTACACGTCAGTTCCCTCAAAGACGACTGGTACGAATATCGGGCAAGGCAACAGGCATTATTTGGACGCAAAAATCGTGCATCCTATCGATTAGGCGATCGCGTTGCCGTTCAAGTTAAGAGTGTTGACTACTATCGTCAGCAAATCGATCTAGTAACCGTAAATAGCGAAGGTATCGCTAAAGGTTACGGTATCAACGACGACGAAAACCATATCTACCCAGAAGTTGATATGGAACCCGATGAACTTCAAGGTTACGAAGACGAAGATTGAGAAAAAAGTAAGTAGGGAAGAAGGGGGATAGATATCCTTTAACTGGGAGCGCAGCACCAGCAATAAATCAAATAAACTCATTTTATCCCCCACTCCCCCACTCCCTCACTCCCCCACTCCCCCACTCCTCACTCCCCCCATTCTGTGTCAAAAAAACCCCTCATTGTCGCTGTCTCAGGAGCATCCGGACTCATATATGCTGTTCGTACCCTCAAATATCTACTTGCTGCCGACTACCACATCGAACTAGTTGCTTCCAAATCCGCACAAATGGTTTGGCTGTCAGAACAAAATATCCGAATGCCATCAGAACCCATTCAACAGGAAGAATTTTGGCGACAACAAGCAGGTGTAGAAACTGCGGGAAAGCTGCGTTGTCATCATTCCGGGGATGTCGGGGCAAACATAGCTAGCGGTTCCTTCCGCACCCTAGGAATGATTGTAATTCCCTGTAGCATGAGTACTGTTGCCAAAATCGCCACGGGTTTAAGTTCCGACTTACTCGAACGTGCGGCAGATGTACAACTCAAGGAAGGGCGTAAACTAGTTATAGTACCCCGTGAAACTCCTTTTAGTGTCATCCATCTACGAAACCTCACTACCCTAGCTGAGGCAGGAGTCCGCATAGTTCCAGCAATTCCCGCTTGGTACCATAATCCCCAAACCATCGAAGATTTAGTTGATTTTGTAGTTGCCCGTGCCTTAGATCAATTAGATATTGATTGTATTCCCCTACAACGTTGGGAAGGAAGAAAATAATGTATTTTTAATAAGGGTCTTTAATCATGAGTTTGTTGAGCAACAGAATCTAGATCTATTTTCCCAATTAACCCGCACCCCTATTGAGATATGCCTGTAATTCGTTTAATACTCTTAGTGACAATATTAGGGGGACTAACATTACTGTTAGCATACAACTGGTCGCCAGTACTACCATTGAAATTTTTTGGTATGGCAACTCAAGGATTACCCTTAGCAATGTGGATTTTATTTAGTACTGCTGCGGGTGCGGCAACAACTGTATTTATTAGCGGTTTGTTTGGATTCTCAAATTATTTTGGCAGAAAAACCCAACAAAATAAAGTCAAATCAGCTTCAGCATCACAGCGTACCCAGACTTCTCGTGAAGAAGAACCCACAGGTAGCTATGGGAATTCTTCCACCAGGGGAGAAAATAAAGACAAACTACGGGATTCTACTTCGGAGAGAGTTAGCGATCGCGTAAACCAAAAACTAGATAATGAATATGAGGATGATGACGATTGGGACATGAACCGAAATACTGATGATTGGGAATTTGACTCAGAAGAAGAAACTCCCCCTCAAAATAGAAAACAAAGAGTGAGGGACACTGACAACTATCAACCCCAACGACAGCCAAAAAACACCCCTCAATCAAATTCTACCTATTCCTACAGCTACCAAGAACCCAAAGGTTCCAGTGTTGGCAAAACAGAATCAATTTATGATGCCGATTATCGAGTCATCATCCCACCCTATCCATCATCACCTGAGGAAGCACCCACCAAATTACAAGATGAAAGCGAAGATAATGAAAATCAGGATGATGATTGGGGTCTTTTCGACGAAGATGATGATTTTGAAGACGAAGATAAACCTTCAGACGGCGATTCATCCAGGGTATCACGCCAAAATAATAACCGAAAATAACAACCAAACCTCGTCCATAACCAAAATAACCAAAAGTGGAGTTTTCTCAGGCTTTACTCCTGCAAAGAAGCAAGCTATGTCTACTCACAATCTCGACTTCAAACTACAGTTTTCAAAATAGGCAAGGTTTGAATACTTTGAAAGCGAATGTTGCATAGCCAGATGAAGCTAGATTTTACAATCTTCCCGCGATTCTTGCCTCACTTTACCCATCATTGCTGCCTCCTGCAAAGCCATAAAAGCATTAAAGTCTTCTAACTCATACCTACTTGCCAGTAAGCACCGTAGCTGATTTTCTGCTTCCACTGTCAAATAACCCTTGCTTAAAGCTTCTTTAGCTATATCACGAATTGTATCCATGTTAAAACCTCACTACGCCACACCTACTTTTTCAGGCTGATTCCAATCAAATATGCACAAAGAATCAATGTCTCAACCATTTATTTTGTGAAGCTGTTTTCTCGTAGTTAGAGCCATAAGTAATGTTTTACACCTCATCTCGAAGACTTTCAGATTCAAAGCATCTTGACTACGACAAAAGTAGATAAATTCCAGTAACAAAAACAACCAATATTACACTTATTCGATTGTAGTTGGCTTAGAAAACAACCTGATTTTAGAAGTCTCAGTTACATAACTGCCGCTGACTAATACTGCTGACTTGTAATATTTTAATAAAGTTTCAGTCAAGCAAATTTAAAACTTCTGTTAAGTCTAAAGATATCGAAGCATTTATTCCTAAGTCACCTAACAACTGTTATCAAATTCGTTATAAATTCATTCTTTGTTTATTATGTCTTAATCTAAATATCGTTAATATTACCTATGTAGAATAATATAGTTATTATCGTAAAAATGGCAAATAGTGATTTTCATCCGCAAGAAGAGGAATTTATCGAAGCAAGAAACTATTGGGAATTGGAAAAACTATATATTGATTTAGCATCCTCAAAAGGAAAAGCTTTGACACCCGTTGAAAAGAAGTTTTTAAGAGGTTTACTATGTGGGTTTAGTCCTGCGGAAATTGCCACTACAGTTTATAAAAGCCGCAGTAGTAGCACTGTCAGAGTATATCTTTCCAATGGTTTGTACAAGTATTTAGAGGAGATGTTAAGTAACCAAACTCAAACAAATGTGAAAATTAAAATTTGGAGTCGAGTAACTCAGTTATTAGAGAAAGCAGGATATAAAAAAAACAGTTTAATTGAAGCAGATAATCACCTAATTAATAAAAATCAACCTGATAATAATTGCACACCAGTTAAAAATTCTCAACAAAATTGGGGTGAAGCTGTCGATGTAAGCATTTTTTATGGAAGAAAAGCTGAAATTATTCAACTCCAGCAAGCAATTATTGAAGACAAATCCCAGTTGATATTTATCTTGGGAATAGCTGGAATTGGTAAAACAGCTTTGTCAATCAAGTTAGCACAACAAGTTCAAGATAACTTTGAATTTGTATTTTGGCGTTCACTACATCTAACTCCATCTCTAGATATAATTCTCAATCAATTGATTGAGTTTTTATCACCTTTAAGTGAGTTAAAAGCTACAGACACAGTTGAAGAAAAAATTAATCATGTACTTGAATATCTACGAACTTATAAATGTCTAATAGTGTTTGATGCTTTCGACTCAATTTTAACTAGCGAATCACCTGATCAAACTGTTGTCCACTTGGAACAAGCACCTAGAATTAGACAAATTGATATCAATCAGGAATCTAAACTACACCAGATTCATTATCGTCCAGGTTATGAAAAATATGGTGATTTAATTCGACGCTTAGGTGAATCGCAACATCAAAGCTGTATTTTAATTACAAGTCGTGAAAAGCCTCAAGAAGTAAATGCTTTAGGAGGAAATATACAAAGGGTTCAAAACTTTAGTTTAACCGGATTATCCGACAGCGAAAGCGCTGAGGTACTGAAAGCAAAAGGTCTGACTAATTTAAAACTAGATGAATGTGAATTTTTAAATAGTATATATAATGGTAATCCCCTATTTTTAAAAATAGTTGCAAGTACAATTAAAGACTTATTTTTTTGTGATATAGGTAGCTTTATTGAACAACAAACAATGATTTTTGGTGAGATAAGAACTATTTTAGATAGCCAATTTCACAGTTTAAATCTGATTGAGCAGCAAATATTGTACTACTTAGCATTTAATTCAGACTTGTTGTCTTTAGCGCAAATTAATAAAAATATTGCACCCAGAATATCGCAACGCTTAATTTTGGAAGCAATGGAATTATTGCAAAGAAAATCTCTAATTGAGCATCAAGATTATAAATTTACTATTGCACCTGTTTTTGTTCAATATTTGACGGAGAGATTAATTGAGGAAAATCTGATATTTAGTCATCAACAAAAAGCTTCTTTCTTAATTAATCATTCTTTGTTTGAAAATTATTTAAAGAAACATTTTCGTGCAAGCAGTCAATAAACTTTGAGCGAAGATGATTATCAGCATAAGAGTGTCTTAATCAAGATTAATATGAATTCCCATAATCAAAAACTAGGTATTGATAAAATTATGCTTTCAGTGAAAAAAAAATCACATAAGCTAAATTTGGGATAGCTTAGAGATCCAAATAATTCTTTGTGTGTGTTTGGCAATTGAGGCGTTCTAAGTGATACACTATTGTTTGTATATTTGTTCGATAATTGTTAGAAAGTGTTCGATTTTATTTTTTTAGAAATTGCTATTATTTTCTCCCAGCTTCAACTGTTAAACTCTCCGAAAATATTTAATGTATGTTTGTAGAGTTTGCGAAATAAACCTTTTTAGTCATGTATCAGATATGGTGGTGTTTTTTCGGATTTTATGAAGACAAGCACAGGCATTTATCAGGTATTTTCAGTAAAATCTTTGTTTTATTTATTACTATTGATCAGCATTGTTAGTAGTGTTCTTGTTCTCTACCAATTTAGCTGGAGTGGTTTTGGACAAGATTCAAATAAATCAAAAAGTATAGAGACAACAATCAAAGACGGAAAGATCATTAGTGTTAAGAAAACTGAAACTGAACATTTTCAATCAGGTAAGACACTTTGGGATTGGTTAGGTTTAGGTGGTACTTTGGCAATTCCAATCGTTTTATTTCAGTTTCAATCTAATGAACAACGGCGAGCAGAAAAGCGAGTTAAAGTTGAAAAAGAGCAAGCTGAAGAATTAGCGAAAGTTGAAAAGGAACAGGCTGAAAAGCGAGAAAAATTTGAAAAAGATATTGCTGAAGCTAATTTACGTGAAGAGGCTTTTCAGGATTATATTGACCGGATGGCAGCAATTTTAATCAATAAAACAAGTCGAGATGAATTATTTATTGGTAAAGATGGAAGCAATAGTAAAGATAACTCTGTTCGAGATGTAGCGCGTATAAGAACAGTAACTATATTGCGAAGACTAGAAAATGATATGGAGCGTCAAAATAGAATTTTACATTTTCTACAAGATACTGAGCTTTTACCATTTATACTACAAACTGCTAACTTTAGTGGAATTAATCTTAATGGCATTAAGCTCAATGGTGTTAGCCTAAACGGTACTAACTTTACCGATGCTAATCTTAGTGGAGCTAATCTTAGTGAAGCTAATATAAACGGTGCTAACTTTACTGATGCTAATCTTAGTGGAGCTAATCTTAGTGAAGCTAATATAAACGGTGCTAACTTTACTGATGCTAATCTTAGTGGAGCTAATCTTGAGAATTCATATATACAAGATACAAAATTTACAAATGCCGATTTAAGTAATGCAAGGCTTGTAAATGCTAATACATGGGACGAAGAAATGATAGATAATAATTTTGAATTTGTATATGATGATGAATGCGATCCTCAATATAATGGATATGAAAGATGGTACTCTACAAATTTTTCTGGAGCAAAACTCACTAATACTAACCTGAGATTTACTAATTTGAAAGCTGTAAAAGATTTGACATTAGAACAGATTAAAGAAGGAAAAAATTGGGATGAAGCTATATATAATAGCAAATTTTTGAAAAAAATTAGGATTGCCAAAACCATTACGAGACATCATAGATACAATGCTTGAAGATACCAATGAGGATGAGGATATTGATGTTGAAAAACTTATTGGCTATCAAGTTGAAATCAGAAATTATATTGACAGCGACACAAAAAAAGTAATCAAAGGGGAAATGACTGGGTTTAGTAAATCAAACAAATATGTGAATGTAAAAACTTCAGATGGAGAACAGTTAAATAAAGTTAAAATAAAACAAGTTTATATTTATATTCCTGAGTGTTAGTTTTTTGAAAGACGCAATATATGCTGTCTCTACAAGGTTTTTGCTTTTCTGTACTTTATTGATCAAAAATCTGCTGTAATGATGATCTGAGTGTTGATCTGTAGATTTTGAGTAATGAACGATTTATTAAAAGGACTTAATTTATACTTAGTCGGAATGATGGGTGCTGGTAAAACGACGCTAGGTCGTTTATTAGCAAAAGATTTAGGCTATGGCTTTGTAGATAGTGATGATGTAATTACTAAAGCCGCAGGTAAAAATATTAGCCAAATATTTGCGGAAGATGGAGAAGATGCATTTCGTCAATTAGAAAGTGATGTCCTCGGACAAATTGCTGCTTTTACCCGCT
The DNA here is from genome assembly GCF_000317435.1 of Calothrix sp. PCC 6303. NCBI lineage: Bacteria > Bacillati > Cyanobacteriota > Cyanophyceae > Nostocales > Calotrichaceae > Calothrix > Calothrix sp. PCC 6303. Next base: position 1,270,964 of record NC_019751.1, on the reverse strand, counting down.
TGACAATTGCGACAGGTGGGGGAATTATTTTGAAGCGCGAAAATTGGAGTTATTTGCGTCAGGGTTTAGTGGTGTGGTTGGATGTCCCTGTTGCAGAATTGGAAAGACGGTTGAGGGAAGATACAACCCGACCATTATTACAGGATACTGGGCTGGAAGAGAAACTGGTATCGCTGATGGAAACGCGGTACCCACTTTACTCCCAATCTGACCTCAAAATTACCATCCAAGCCGGAGAAACACCCGCAGATATTGCCCAACGTATCATCAGGGATATACCCAGTGTGTTGAAAAATCCTGATAACAACTGAAATTAGGGCAAACGGTTGTTTGCCCCTACTGAGAACTGCGATAAATTACAAGTTTCTGGGTTGACTTCCCCTAATTCTGAGCACATAGGTGGGATAATCCGTATGTAGAAATTCTCGGTCACAAGTTAAGCTTAAATTAAAGCAGCAAATTATAGTGCTTTTTATTCTTCTTACAAACTATTTTTGAAGGCACAGCCACCCAAAAAAGTTTGCGCTAAATACCTATTGCTGTTGATTTATTGATTTATAAATTTTAAGGCTTGAGATCAAGGGAATGCTAGACCAAATTTTTGATTATCTTCATTTTCATGTCAGTGTTGAAGCACCGATAGTCCTGCTGGTGTTGATTTTCCTAGAGGCTATATTATCAGCTGATAATGCGATCGCACTTGCGGCAATTGCCCAAGGATTAGGGGACAAAAAACTCGAACAACAAGCGCTGAACTTCGGTTTGGTGGTTGCCTATGTGTTGCGAATCACTCTTTTGTTAACAGCGACATGGGTACAGCAATTTTGGCAGTTCGAGCTACTGGGTGCATCTTACTTGTTGTGGCTGGTGTTTCAACATTTTACCTCCGAAGAAGACGAAGAACATCAACATCATGGTCCAAAATACGCTTCATTGTTGCAGGTAATCCCTGTCATTGCCCTCACCGATTTAGCCTTTTCGTTAGATAGTGTTACTACTGCGATTGCTGTATCGAATGAAACTTGGTTAGTAATTACTGGAACTACAGTTGGTGTGATTACACTGCGGTTTATGGCTGGTTTGTTTATTCGCTGGTTAGATGAATATGCTTACTTGGAAGATGCAGGTTATATTACTGTGGCTTTAGTGGGGTTACGGTTGTTGCTGAAAGTTGTGAACGATGCACTCGTACCACCACAGTGGATTATGGTAAGCGCGATCGCACTCATCCTCGCATGGGGTTTTTCCAAACGTAACAAATCTGAGGAAACTCCCGTTGTTGCTGAAATTGAAGAACTAGAAAAACAAGAAGCAACAAAATAAGTTAACAACGTGATGTATTCGGTTTGCAGCAGTTTTCAACTATTTGAAGCACATCAAAGGTAGGGGTTTAGCAATGCTAAACCCCCTACATCGTGGTCTATTTACCTAAAAATAGTTGTAGGTTCAAGAACAATTTTATTTTGATACACAATTAGTAGATGAATTCCCAATCCTGTAGAGACGTAGCAGTGCTACGTCTCTACGTTATTATTTACTCGTACAACCAGGATTTAATTTGAGGTTCCCAGCTAACTAGTTCCTCATCCTTGAACCACAGCGAAACCTCTTGCTGTGCAGTTTCCACAGCGTCAGAACCGTGGATAATATTACGACCAATATTAACCCCAAAATCACCACGAATAGTTCCAGGTTCCGAAGCAAGAGGATTAGTTGCACCAATCATTTTTCTTGCAGCTGCCACAACCCCATCACCTTCCCAAACCATTGCTACAACTGGACCAGATGTAATAAAATCTACCAACCCAGCAAAGAAAGGTCTTTCACGGTGAACACCGTAGTGTGACTCAGCTAATTCACGGCTAACCTTCATAAATTTTAAGCCAACCAGTGTAAAACCTTTAGTTTCAAACCGACGGATAATTTCACCCACAAGCTGACGTTGCACACCATCGGGTTTAATCGCTAAAAAAGTGCGTTCCATTATCTTACTCCTGGAAATTTTTAACTAGTCCAAGGACAATAGTCCACAGTCGAGGGGTAATAGTCAAGAGCAAATGTCCGATTAGATAGTTATTCCCCATTTCCTGTTCCCTGTTCTCCAAAAACTATTATTCAGTTAACTTCTCCACCCAGCGATGAATGAGTTAAATTTAATATTCGTGGGCGATACGTGGAGATATAGTAAAAAATGGGTGTTGAGTCAACTGCTAAGACTAATGAGGTGGTGAATCCTCCCGCTAATGCCAAAAAAGCAGCATTGGAGATTAGTAAAAAGCAAAAACAGCTACTTTTACCGAGTAATACGCAAAATTCCTCAAATCAAAGTTGGACAATTGAGAATAGCGAAGATTTGTACCGGATTGAAGGTTGGGGACGACCTTATTTTTCCATAAATGCAGCTGGACATATTACAGTTTCCCCGAAAGGTGAAAGAGGTGGTTCCCTAGATTTGTTTGAATTGGTAAATTCCCTCAAACAGCGAAATTTAGGACTTCCCTTGCTAATTCGCTTTTCTGATATTCTTGAAGATCGAATTGAACGGTTAAACGCTTGTTTCGCAAGAGCGATCGCACGTTACAGTTACCCCGGTGTTTACCGTGGTGTTTTCCCTGTAAAATGCAACCAACAACGCCATTTAATCGAAGATTTAGTTAAATTCGGTAAACCCCATCAATTCGGCTTAGAAGCTGGTTCTAAACCAGAGTTAATGATTGCTCTGGCACTATTGGATACCCCTGGAGCATTGCTGGTTTGCAACGGCTACAAAGACCGTGAGTACGTGGAAACCGCAATGTTGGCAACGAAGTTAGGACAAACCCCCATCATCGTCCTAGAGCAGATAGAAGAGGTGGATTTAGTTATTGAAGCTCACCGTCAATTGGGAATTAAACCAATTTTAGGTGTTCGTGCCAAACTTAGCACCCAAGGAATGGGACGTTGGGGAACATCATCGGGAGATCGGGCAAAATTTGGGTTGACAATTCCCGAAATTATTGAAACGGTGGATAAACTTCGTAATGCCGACTTGCTGGACTCTCTGCAACTATTACATTTCCACATCGGTTCCCAAATTTCCTCCATTCATGTCATTAAAGATGCCATTCAAGAAGCCAGCCAAATCTATGTAGAGTTGGCAGCTTTGGGAGCAAACATGAAATATCTGGATGTGGGTGGTGGTTTAGGTGTGGACTATGATGGCTCCCAAACTAACTTTTACGCCTCCAAAAACTACAACATGCAAAACTACGCCAATGATATAGTGGCGGAGTTAAAGGATACTTGTACCGAAAAAGGAATTGCAGTCCCAACATTAATCAGTGAAAGTGGACGCGCGATCGCATCTCACCAATCAGTCCTAATTTTCGATGTCCTCAGTACTTGTGAAGTTAATCGGGAAAAACCGGAAGCACCCAAAGAAGGGGAATCCCACATCATTAACTATCTTTGGGAAACCTACCAATCAATCAACAACGAAAACTTCCAAGAACTCTACCATGATGCAACCCAATTTAAAGAAGAAGCCATCAGTCGCTTTAAATTAGGCATCTACAGTCTTACCGAACGTGCCAAAGCAGAACGCCTTTACTGGGCTTGCTGTCATAAAATATTACACATTACTCGTCAGCATGAATACGTGCCTGATGAGTTGGAAGATCTAGAGAAAATAATGGCTTCCATCTATTACATCAATCTGTCAGTGTTTCAATCAGCACCAGATTGTTGGGCAATAGATCAACTTTTCCCCATCATGCCTATTCACCGTTTGGGAGAAGAACCTACACAAAGGGGAATTTTAGCAGACCTCACTTGCGACAGCGACGGCAAAATCGACAGCTTTATCGATTTGCGGGATGTCAAATCAGTTTTGGAACTCCACACATTTAATCGTGGTGAACCTTACTACCTGGGAATGTTCCTTAACGGTGCCTACCAGGAAATCATGGGTAACTTACACAACCTTTTTGGCGATACTAACACCGTCCATATTCAACTTACACCCAAAGGCTACCAAATTGAGCATGTAGTCAAAGGTGACACCATGAGGGAGGTTGTTAGTTATGTTCAATATGATGCTGAAGATATGGTGGAAAATATTCGTCAGCGTTGCGAATTGGCTTTAGAAGAGAAGCGCATCACCATCGCCGAATCTCAAAGGTTGTTACAAACCTATGAACAGAGTTTGAGTAGATATACTTACTTATCTTCCTGAGAAATTATAGATCCCCGACTTCAATAAGTCGGGGATCTGAATACCCGCATTCTTTGCTAGATTTGATCTCAAACTAATGCTGTTGCGAAAATACTTCTACCACTCTTTCAACCTCTAAATCCATCAAGTAATCAACAGTCCAATTGCTACAACGTTGCAACATGTGGAATGGATAATTATTGGCAAGTCCCACAACCTGCATCCCTGCACTTTTGGCAGTTTGAACCCCAATTAAACTATTCTTGATTGCTAAACACTCGCTTGGTTGTAAGTTTAAATCAGGGAATTGTTGGTTTAAGCGTTCAACTGCCAGTAAATAACCATCAGTTTCTGATTGACTATTTGGGATGTCATCGTCGGCAATAATAACTTGAAATAATTCTGTTAAATTGGCACGTTGGAGTACGATATCTATCTCTTGGCGAATGGCACCACTAACTAAACCAATTTTCACAGCCTGGGAATTATCATCTGAAACATTATGCAAGCTTCGCACTTGGAAGAGCAAGTCTTCTAAACCGGGATATATGGGTAACTTCTCTAGCTTTTCCAACTCTTGTAAGTATGCTTCAGACTTTTTATGCAATAATTTTGTCAAGTATGCCTCATTAACCACCCTACCACGATTATTTAACAAGTCTCGCAAACAAGCGCGATCGCTCTTTCCAAACCACGTACATTCATATTCACCTTGAGTTAGGGTAAGGTTTTCCCCAAGCAATAATTGCTTAATCAGTTGTTCCTGAATTGATTCGTCGTTGATAATAACGCCGTTAAAATCAAATAAAATTGCCTTTAAGCTCATTCGATTTTGGATTAATTGGACGTTTAGCTTGCTGTAGCTGGTAGAGAAATCTTAACCTTTTGAGGGGCTACAAATACCAATCTCCTTCAATATTTAAGAAAGTCTTGGAGGAAAGGTGATTACAGCAGTTTTCATCTATTCCAACCATATCTAGTACAGTTCGGCGGAAATAAAGCTACCATTAAAAACGGCTGAAAAGCTTATAAAATCATCTTTCTTTCTTTTGCCTTAAGGTACTAGTAGTCTGTCAATTTTATTTTGACGGTTTATATACACATCCACAATCCGGTAGAGACGTAGCACTGCTACGTCTCTACAACCATCATTTTTATTTTGACAGACTACTAGTAGTATAGGATTTAGCAATTATGGTTCACTGATTTTCAAACGCTGGGGAAGGAAACCCTTGTAAATCTCCTTCAGCAAACGACTTTGGACTATAGCTACGCACATTCATCTGTGATAAACCAGCTTCAGCCGAAATAGGTTTGACTCCGGAGGTAATTTGATGAATCCACCACATATCCTGAGTTTGCACAGCCTCAAAACCTGCTGTCCCCATCCAAGCATCCACACTACCCATCCCATAATCACGGATATATGGTTCTTCAAATACATCATTTAGCCATTCCGTTTGTCGGAGTGTCCGCTGACTCCCATCTAAAATTAGGATTTGTCCCCCCGATGTCAATAAGCGGAAACTTTCTTGGAGAATCTTTAAGGATATAGCTGGAGGTGTTTCGTGAAATAACAAAGATGCGGTGACTAAATCAAAACTTGCATCAGGGTATCCAGTTTTTTCGGCGTTACCATGGCGAAAATGGATATCTAAAGCCGCAGCTTCAGCTTTATGTTCTGCCCTCACCAACATATATGGTGATAAATCTAAACCAATAATCTCAGCTTCGGGAAATTTTTGCTTCAACATCAAGGTTGTTGAACCTGTACCGCAACCTAAATCTAAAATTCGACGTGGTTCAACTTTGACAGCATCAATTAAACCTTGACGAATCCAAGTTTCATTTGGTGGTAAAACATATTGAGTAATTGGATCGTAGCTTACCGCAGCATTTGATGTCAGATATCCACCTTCAATCCCGTGGAAATTTTGACTACTATAATAGGACGGAATTTCAACATCTGCCCGACGAATGCGATCGCTCTCTCGATCCCAGTCTATACTTTTGGCATATTCCCCCAAGGCTTTCTCATCAATCAAAAGCCTCACTAACGGGGATAGAAAATGCTCCCATATTGTATCTTGACGAATTGGCATAGTTATTTCTCAGGATTTATCACAAATTTTTTTCACAGAGCAAAAGTTTAAATCTAAACCTTTACTTGACTAAGATAATAAAGTTAACAAAAACACACATACCTTAAAAATTGTAATGGATGTTTCCCAAGTTTGGTTGATGCTGATTCCCGCTGAGGAAGTAGATACAGCAAATTTAATTTATGGAATCGCTGTAAATACCTTTACGTAAGTAGGCATAAGTAAAATAAACTATGTAACTAACTGCAAATTTAACTCAAAGTCTTACCCCAACTGCCTTGTTATAACGACAATTTTTAACACCCATCTACTTAGATATAATCTGTCTATTTATATCTAGCTGCTGAATTTTGCATCATTAACCTGCTACCATGCCCAATCATAGAATTTACAACAACGCACAAAATTTATATTTTCCTTACAATTTCTTCTTCAAAAATTTGATATGATGTTATCAATGCAAACAATATGTTTGCTCCTCACACCACACTTAAGTTCCCTTGACAGTCAGATGTAAGGGAGCTTTTTTTTATCATAAGTGGGAAGCTTTAAAACAAGCTTATAAAATAATCCGAGGTTTATCTTATTTCTCACCAAAATCAAGATTTGGGAATAGTTAAATATCAACCCAAATCTCGACGGCAAGCCTTTTTAGACTTTTCTCCATATACCACTTGACAAAACCTGCCATCGCTTAAGTTGTCACCAATAGACTCTGGGTGGAAACGCTACTGAGTAAGGCTTTCACATTAAGTTGACAGGTATGGGAGAATTCCCATGTTGAGCTTTTTCTGCTTCATGTTATGAGAACTGAAGTAATGCTTTAGAACTTATCCTGCTTCGGTACAACTTTTTCCACCATCAACCCAAAATCAAAGGGAATCTCTCAGTTTTTCAAATATCTACAAGAAGTGTAGATTTATAGTAGTTGAACATTGATGAGTTTTTTTAGTCAGTTAGCTTGGGTGGAGGCTTTGCGTAACCCAAGCTACCAAATACTGTTTTTAGCTTTCCAAGGCGATCGACCCACATCCTCCATTTTCATACCAATAAGGTAATAAATTGTGATACAAACAAATTGATTGTAATGAAAGGAACATAGCCGATAATGACGAAGTGATCCAAAAATAAACAGTAATCTTACTGAAAAATTCTGGTAAATGCTTGATAATACTTCCATCTGCCAGTAAATATACAGTTATGCTCTGTTGCCTTAACCCAGCTTGCCATAATCCACCTGTACCTGATGGTGAAGAATATTGCCCTAATTGCCATGTTCCCTTAGTAATACTGAGAAATCGCTATCGTCCGGTTAAATCCTTGGGTGGTGGTGGTTTTGGCAAAACCTATTTGGCAGAAGATACAGACAAGTTGAACGAAAAGTGTGTCATCAAGCAGTTTGCACCACAAGTTCAAGAAACAGCAGCACTGCAAAAGGCGACGGAATTATTTGAACAGGAAGCGAGAAGACTGCAACAGTTAGGAGAACACCCACAAATTCCCACTTTGTTGGCTTATTTTCAAGAAGATAGTCGTTTATATTTGGTGCAGCAGTTTATCGATGGGCAGAATTTACTCAAACAACTGCAACAGCAAGGAACTTTCAGCGAGGGAAAGATACGGGATTTATTGCAGGATTTGTTAAGTATTCTCCAGGTTGTACATCAACAAAAGGTAATTCATCGAGATATTAAGCCAGATAATATAATTCAGCGTGGAGATGGCAAAATTGTTTTAATTGACTTTGGTGCCTCCAAGCAACTGACAAAAACAGTGATGACAGCAAAAGGAACAACAATTGGTACCTTTGGTTATGCACCGTTGGAGCAAATGCAGGATGGAAAAGTTTATCCAGCCAGCGATTTATATAGTTTGGGTGCAACTTGCTTTCATTTATTGAGTGGAATTCATCCTTGGCAATTGTGGAAAAGTCAAGGTTATGGGTGGGTGAGGAATTGGAGACAGCATTTACAGCAAGCAGTGAGTGAAGAATTGGGGCAAATTCTGGATAAATTGTTGCAGGAAGAATATCAGCAGCGCTATCAGTCGGTTGGGGAAGTTTTACAAGATTTGAATTTCCAGCCAGTAATTGCAACCCCAGTATTACCTTTAGCTTCTACAGTAATTCCTCATTCACTAGCATCAATATTAGCAGCACCACAAAGATTATTAAAAAAGCTATCCAAACAAAATTTTAATTTCAGAAAAATATTACTGGTGGGTACTGCGATCGCATTAGTTGGAACTCAAATATATGGTTATGTTCGCTATGGCTTATTTCCAACTAATCCGATATCTATAAATACCAGCATACCAAGCGGAGTTTTATTACAAAGAACCCTCAAAGGGCATTCTAAAGGGGTTACTTCCATCGCCGTTAGCCCAGATGGCAAAACCCTTGCCAGTGGTAGTCAGGACAAGACCATCAAATTATGGAATCTAGTAACAGGAGAGCAAATCCGCACCATTACTGGGCATTCTGACTTAGTTTGGTCTGTCGCCATCAGCCCAGATAGCCAAACCCTTGCCAGTAGTAGTCGTGATAAGACCATCAAATTATGGAATCTAGCAACAGGAGAGCAAATTCGCACCATTACTGGGCAATCTGACTTAGTTGTCGCCATCAGCCCAGATAGCCAAACCCTTGCCAGTGGTAGTCAGGACAAGACCATCAAATTATGGAATCTAGTAACAGGAGAGCAAATCCGCACCCTCACAGGGCATTCTCGCTCTGTTCAGTCCGTTGCCATCAGCCCAGATAGTAGAACCCTTGCTAGTAGTAGTTCTGACGGAATCATCAAACTGTGGAATCTAGGAACGGGAGAGGAAATCCGTACCCTTACAGGGCATTACGGCCCAGGGGATTCTGGCCTAGTTAAGTCCGTCGCCATCAGCCCAGATGGCAAAACCCTTGCCAGTGCTAGTTTTGACAAGACAATCAAACTGTGGAATCTAGCAACAGGAGAGCAAATCCGCACCCTCACAGGGCATTCTGACTGGGTTATTTCCCTCGCCATCAGCCCAGATGGCAAAACCCTTGTCAGTGGTAGTTATGATGGCACCATCAAACTGTGGAATCTGGAAACAGGACAGCAAATCCGCACCCTCACAGGGCATTCCCGCCCAGTTAATTCCGTCGCCATTAGCCCAGATGGCAAAACCCTTGTCAGTGGTAGTGATGACTACACCATCAAAATTTGGCGGTTGAAGTAAGGATTACACTTTTAAATACACAATGAGCAAAGTAGATATCCAGGGAATTTGTTTGGAACTATATTTTGGCAATTTTAGCGATTTTAGCGAAATGATAGTTTCATTGGTGTGATGCTCTGTGGTGGTGTTATGCGATATTTCGCCTTGGCTAGGTCTGACCTACGCTAAAATTAAAGCATTCAAAAAGTGGAGAAGCTAACTTTGAAAATCTTTAACATAACTATCTCTAATCTAGATGATGACATCAAATATCGTCTACAAAAACAAGCCGAAAAACATGGTCGTTCTCTTGAAGAAGAAGCTAGAGAAATTCTTCGCTCTGCTTTAACAGAAAATAACGAAGATACATCAAATATAGCTACTATAATTAAGCAGCGTTTTGCGAATTTGGGAGACTTTGAGTTACCTGAATTTAAGAGGGAACCTATCCGCGCCGTCTCAACATTTGAAGAATGATTATTCTTGATACAAATGTCTTGTCAGAATTAATGAAGCCCAAAAAATCTGAAATAGTTCGTAATTGGGCTGTTCAACAATCTTTAACTGATTTGTTTACTACGACAATCACTCAAGCAGAGATTCTTTATGGTATCGCTTATCATAAATTGAAATTGAGCATCAAAAGCGTCGCTACGATAATTACTATAAAATTTCAAGTAAGATGAAATCAGCGAAAGAGTATTGCTGTTCCATAATCACAATCGATAAAATGCGATCGCACTGTAACGAGATGATAGTTTCATTGGTGCGATGCTCTGAGGTATTAGTATTGCGATATTCCTACGGAACGCTGCGCGAACGCAATCTTTATATAAGGTTGGATGAAACGAAGTGGAACCCAACATAACTAACTGAGAAAAATCACAAATTTTTAACTGTTGTCAAAGATAATTAATATTTATGTTGTCTAGGACTTACGCACTGTACAAATTAATCATGTAATGCATCCTGTGAAAATAGGTCATTCCAAGGTTTTATTAAATTGATATGTAAAGCCGCGCAGTAGGGGTTTAGCAGTGCTAAACCCCTACAACAAACCTGGTTTTACCTGCAACTATATTTTGCCTTTTTTGTCAATGCGTAAGTCCTATTGTCTACGAAACTGTCGAAAGACGCGATGTATCGCGTCTCTACATTTCTAATAATTCTATTAAAAACAACTCGGCATTATTCCATTCCTAAATTCTGAACCAAAAATGCCCATTTATCGCTCGCTTCCTCAATTACTTTAGTTGTGGGTTTTCCTCCACCATGTCCAGCTTTAGTTTCGATTCTAATCAAAACTGGGTTACTACCTTTGTGCATAGCTTGGAGTGTAGCAGCAAATTTAAAACTATGTGCGGGAACTACCCTATCATCATGATCTGCTGTGGTAATTAATGTTGCGGGATATTTTACCCCTGGTTTTAGTTGATGCAAGGGTGAGTAAGCATATAGTGTTTTAAATTCCTCGGCATTTTCAGATGAACCATATTCGGAAGTCCAAGCCCAACCGATGGTAAATTTGTGGAAGCGTAACATATCCATGACACCCACAGCAGGTAATGCAGCAGCAAATAAATCTGGACGCTGCGTCATGCAAGCACCCACCAATAATCCCCCGTTGCTGCCACCAGCGATCGCTAGTTTCCCAGAACTGGTATATTTATGCTTAATTAACCATTCGCCTGCGGCGATAAAGTCATCAAATACGTTTTGCTTTTGGTGTTTCATTCCTGCTTGATGCCATTCTTCTCCATATTCGGCACCACCACGTAGGTTGACGCTGACATATACACCTCCCATTTCCATCCATGCTAAATTACTCAGTGAGAAGCTGGGAGTTAGGGAAACGTTAAAACCACCATAACCATATAAATAGGTGGGATTATTCCCATCTAATTTGATGCCTTTTTTATGGGTAATAAACATGGGAACTTTTGTCCCATCTTTGCTCTCATAAAATACCTGTTTTGTTTCGTAGTTTTCTGGCTGAAAATCTACTTTTGGCTGTCGATAAATTTTACTTTTATCTGTTTTAAAGTCGTAATGATAAATAGTCCCTGGAACTGTAAAACTGGTAAAACTATAAAAAGTTTCCGTATCACTCCGTTTGCCATTAAAGCCACCAACGGAACCAATTCCTGGTAATTTCACCTCTTGAATAAATTTCCCTTGTAAATCAAAAATCTTGATTTGACTTTGAGCATCTTTGAGATAGTCAACTACAAATTGATGGTTAATAATTCCCGCACTTGTTAGTGTTTCCTGGTTTTGAGGAATAATTTCCCGCCAATTACTATTTTCGGGATGTTTTGTATCAATGGCAAGAATCCGTCCACGAGGTGCATTTAAATCTGTGCGGAAGTAAAAAATACTTTCATCATTATCAATAAAGCTAAAATCGGCTTGAAATTCATTAATTAGTTCAATAACTTCGGCATCTTTTTTGGTTAAGTCTTTGTAGAAAAGTAAGTTTTTTGGGCTAGTTCCTAACCATACAGAAATTAGGAGATATTTACCATCTTCACTTACAGAACCATTGAAACCCCATTCTTTTTGGTCAGGACGTTGATAAATTAATGTATCTTCCGATTGAGGATTACCAATTTTATGATAATAGAGTTTTTGATAGTAATTAACTGCCTCTAATTTAGTCTTTTCATTAGGTTCATCATAGCGACTATAGAAAAATCCTTTGTGATCTTTCGTCCATGATGCACCAGAGAATTTAATCCATTTTAAGTTGTCTTCTAAATCTTTTTTCGTTTCAACATTGCGGACTTTCCACTGTTGCCAATCAGAACCAGATACCGATAAACCATAGGCAATTAGTTCACCATTCTCACTAACTGATAAACCAGCAAGCGATACAGTTCCATCTTCTGACAGTTTATTTGGATCGATTAAAATTTCTGGTTCATCATCTAGATTCTTCAGAGTATAAAGTACACTTTGATTTTGTAAGCCATTATTTTTAAAGAAAAAGTAACGATTTCCCGATTTAAAAGGGGTACCATATTTTTCATAATCCCAAAGTTGGGTGAGACGCTGCTTAATTTTGTCTCTAGCGGGGATTTGATTGAGATAGCTATTGGTTAATTTATTCTGTGCTTCCACCCAAGTCTTGGTTTCTGGGGAGTCAGGATTCTCTAACCAGCGGTAAGGATCAGCAACTTGGATACCATGATAATTATCAGTTTGTTCGCTTTTACGAGTTTGTGGATATGTTAAACCTTGATTAATAGTCATAATTTTACGAGTATTGGGTACTTTTACATGGTACAAAAGTTGTTCCTGACTGGTTTGATTTTGATCTGGTAAATCTTGTAAGTCAGAAATCCGTGCGGTTATAGGTGGTACAAAGCTGATATAGGTAATGATTGTGACTAAGAATATGACAATTGTTTTTTTCATCTCAGGTGGTTTAACAGCTATGGATTAGGAATCCAAATTCTAGCCGATTATCCAATTTGCCACGAAAATGTTGCTGTGATTGGGAAACTATGGTAAAAGCCTTATATTAAAAGACTTTTGAGCCGAATATACCACCAAGTTGTAAAGAAATGAAGCTGATGACAAAGATACAAGGTTTAAGTCTTAAGGAAGTTAAAGCCAAGCAATTGGCTGGTGAGAGCAATAATGCTAAGTTACCTACTAGTCGTTCTTATACGCAAATTTTCCGCGAAAATCTGTTTACGTTTGTAAATGCGGTGTTTTTTGCCATTAGTGTTATTTTCCTATTTCTAAGACGACCTACAGATGCCATATTTGTTGCTTCTATTGTCTTCAGTGGTGTCATTATTGGGATTGTTCAGGAAATTTGGGCAAAACAGAAGCTGGAAAAAATTGCTTTGCTGACTCGCCCTGTAGCCACTGTAGTTCGTGATGGTGAGGAACATACAATTGAACCTGCAGAAATCGTGTTGGGAGATATTTTAATTCTCCGTCCTGGTGATCAGATTCTGGTGGATGGGGAGGTGGTAGGTGAGGGGAAAATTGAGGTAGATGAATCATTATTAACTGGGGAATCTGACTTAATTCCGAAAGTAGAAAATAAACCTGTTTATTCAGGTAGTTTTTGTGTAAGTGGGAGTGTTTGTTATGAAGCCAAGAAAGTGGGTGTGGATACGATTGCCTATCAGCTAATGGTGGGTGCAAGGGAGTTTCGCCAAGTTTATACACCTCTGCAAATGGAGATAAATTTGATTATTCGAGTTTTTCTCTTAATCGCTTGTTTTTTGTGGATATTAATTACTATTAGTTTTTTTATTCGTTCTCAATCTTTAAATGAAATTATTCAAAGAGCAGCTGTAATTGCTGGTTTGATTCCGGCTGGTTTATTAATTGCTATTACTATTTCCTATGTGACAGGTGCAGTGAGGATGTTTGGACAAAATATCCTCATCCAACAAACTAATGCTTTGGAATCTTTAAGTAATGTTGATGTATTATGCTTAGATAAAACGGGAACTTTAACAAGTAATCAACTTAATCTCCAGGAAATTATCCCAATAGATATTTGTGAGAGTGATTTGCGGTCTAAATTAGGTAACTATGCTGCCACTACGAAGGGTGGAAATAAGACTAATGAAGCAATTTTGCTGAGTTGTCCTGGTTATCAAAAGCCGACTGTAACTGAGGTTGCCTTCTCAAGCGATCGCAAGTGGAGTTTAATCACGTTTAATGGTGAGAAGGATCCCGAAACCTATATATTATCTGCTCCCGAAAAAATATTAGATAAGATCCAATTGGATGCTAAAAATTATGATTATATTCAACAAAAAATAGAAGCTGGTTTACGGGTATTGCTATTTGCCAGGACTCCCGATGCAATTATTGAAGATCCTGATATTCCTCAGTTACCCGAAAATATAATTCCTTTAGGTATTCTAGTTTTTAATGATCAACTACGCATTGGAGTTAAGGAAACATTGCAAGGTTTTGTTAAAGCTGGAATTACTCTCAAAATTATTTCTGGAGATAATCCCAAAACTGTCGCGGCAATTGCTTCTCAAGCTGGTTTTAGCGATGAAATTAAGATAATTTCTGGTACAGAATTAGCTGAAATGGACGAAGCACAATTTAATAGTGCTGCTAAAAACTATAACGTGTTTGGAAGAGTGACACCACAGCAAAAAGCCCAACTTGTCAAAAGTTTGCGGGATGCAGGACATTATGTAGCTATGACTGGTGATGGTGTGAATGATGTTTTGTCACTAAAAATGGCTAATTTAGGAATTGCGATGGAAAGTGGCAGTAATGCAACCAGAGGTATTGCAGATATTGTTCTCCTCAAAGATTCCTTTGACACCTTACCGAATACTTTCTTAGAAGGGCAAAGAATTAGAAATGGAATTCGGGATGTGATGAAACTATTTATGGTGCGTCTATCTTGTATTTCGTTACTGATTTTTGCTACAGCAATTGTGACTGATAGTTTCCCATTGATGAATAAACATAGTGCAATTGTAACCCTAATTGGGGTCGGTTTACCAACTACATTTATTCCAATTTGGGCGCAACCTGGAGAACAGCCAAAACGTAGTATGATCCGTTCAATTCTGAATTTTATTCTCCCGGCAACTATCACAATAACTTTAGTGGCTTTGATGGTGTATCTATATTACTTAATTGATGCAATTATAGATTTGCCTCCCACTGCCAGAATGCATCAGGTGAGTTATGATTCTCCTCGCACCGCTTTAGTGACGATTTTAGTATTCTGTGAGTTACTATTAATTCCTTTTCTCAAACCACCAACAACAGCTTGGGTAGCTTCAGAACCTTTAAGTGGAGATTGGCGTTATACAATTTTATCAGGAATTTTAATTGTAGTTTATTTGCTGATTCTATATATTCCGCCAATTCGTGAGTTTTTTGAATTAGCTCCTTTATCGCCAATTAATTGTTTATGGCTGGGATTAATTGCCTTAGAATGGTGTTTGGTGATCCGGATAATTTGGCGAAGTAAATTTTTAGATCGTTTTTTAGGTGTTGATTTAGATTGAAAAATAGCTGAATCAAATTTTTAAAAATATATGTTTGAGATATGTATTTGTATTAATCTGCTCAATGATTGTTATTTATTAAAACTCTTTGTTGTTGTCAAATGAATCAAAATCCTCAATTAAAGAACATCAAATATCCAGTAAGTATATGGGAAATAGCGGCTGTGTTCTTGAGTGCGATCGCACTCGCCGCTACAGGTACTATTGGACTAGGGTTGAAGTTTACCAATAATGCCTTTAAACCGGAGAGGGCAAAGCTATTTGCCGACAGCATCATAGATTACAAGTTTCCTGGTGGTTCCCAAGGGGTGCTAGGATTTAAAATTGCAGGAGCAGAAATTGCACTGGTGAGTGATGGAAAGAAAAAACCAGATTTGCAACTTTTTGCTGCCAGGATTGTTAATGATAGTCAAATGAGTGAAGATGATATTAATCAGGTACTTGATGGTGCTTTTTTAGGCGAAGAAGATAATTTTGTTGTCAATAGTTCTCGTTCAGAAAATAATACACTGTGTAAGTTACCAACAGTAATCGCAATTAAGGAAGGACAATTAAAGCAAGTAGCTAGCAATAGCTCTGTAAGTAAATTTGCTATAACTTATAAAGGTTCTGTTGTCGTTGAGAGACAGCGATATTTTGTAGCGATATTAAGTAGTGGTCAGAATGCAAAACAAGACGCAAAAAATCTATTTAATTCTCTACAGTGTAAGTTTCGTAATCGTTAGTTTACTCATAACCCCGACTTTTTAAATAAGCCGGGGTTCTAGGTTTATTTACAAACCTAATGCGGCTAAAACATCACCTGCATGGGTTGCTGTAGAAACAGCATCATCAACATGAGTAATTTTACCGTTGCTATCAATAACAAAAGTTACGCGTTTAGCGTAACCACCACCATCAACATCAAAGGCTTTAACTAGGCTTTTATCAGTATCTGCTAAAAGGGGAAAATTAAGGTTATATTTTTGGGTAAAAGCCTGGTGTGAAGCTTCATCATCAACACTGACACCTAGAACAACAACATCCTTACTCTTGTATTCTGATTCAGCATCCCGGAAGCTGCAAGCTTGCTTGGTACAACCTGGTGTGTCATCTTTGGGGTAGAAATATAGAACTACAGTTTTGCCTTTGAAATCAGACAAAGAAATAGTATTTCCGTTGGTATCTTTGGCGGTAAATGCTGGGGCATTGGAACCAACTGCTAAAGGCATAATTGATATTCCCTGTTTCAAGATTACTGATTGTGATTTTACAATACTTTACAATAAATAAAACCCAGAAAAATAAACTGGGTTTTTTTTGAGAAAATAAAAATATTTGGATTAAATCCCCAACTCCGTGATAAATATGCCTTTCGCTGATTCTTCAACCCCAAGTACCCTAACTTTTCCTCAGCATATCCTGGAACGTGCAGAGCGATCGCTTGTTTGTTCTCCCTTTAATTTTGCGTTGTTTGATGCCATGCGTAGGGATCGTGTTGCCATGAATGCAGTCACTGGGAATGACGGTGTAAGCAACGGTTACACCAAATACCCCATTTCCGAGTTAGCGGCAGATAATGCCTTAGCATGGCTGATTCAGGTGGGGGTGCTGCGACGGGAAGTGGATGGACAGGGAATTACCGATAGTTTTCGACTCACACCCCTAGGTAGAAGGTTAGTAGAACAGTGTCAGAGTCAAAATTGGCGTAATTCTACATTAAGCGATCGCATCAACGATACAATAACCCGTTGGCTAAGACTACCTTTTTAGGCATGAATCTGGGAACCCTAAAAATGATAGGAATAGAGGTTTTGCGGTTTTCCCACCATGTCACATTTGATTTTAACTTCCCAAGTTTCAGGGACAAGGGTTACAAAGGTATCACCAGGGTATAAAGCATCAGAACAGCCAGCCTTAAACAAGTCACCAACACCCGAAATTTGGGCTATGACTGCTGGAGGAACTGCTTTATTTACCGTTGCTTTAATTATTTACGGCAAACTGAGCATCGACAAATTAAAAAAAAGAATTAGATTTGAAAAATTCCGAAATAAGGAATTAGAGAAGAAATTCAAATTAGCCTTAGAAACAATTCGCAAAATGGAAACCAACCCTGATTTAATCAATTCTAGGGACTTTAACCTCGATTATTTGCGAATGCGAATGGCTGAAGAGGTATTTCATTATGCAATTGTCAACCAAGTTAAAATTAAGGTTAAAGATAAAATTACCCAAGCACTACGTCCCAATAATGCCCAACAAGGCATCATCGGTATCGCTAATAGTGGGGGACGACAAATAGATGAAATTTTTGATGTTGAATACGAAACAGCCACCACAGGACAAACAATAAAACGGGTTCTGTTTCGGATTCAAATTAGGTTAATGAAATTACCAACTCAAACTACTTCCACAACCATCAACCAAATCATTGATTGTGTCGAAACTTACCTCAGTCCCGCTGAAGATCATGATACTTGGCAACCTACAATCCAAGGAAGAATTGCCCACATGCAATGGGATCAGAAGGCAAAACCAACCCCATTGCTGGTATTGGAACAATCAAATGAGGGGGTAAATGTGACATTTCGTACCAACCGACAGCCTAACGCTATCGTCCACTCAGAGGCTAAGAAAAAATAGCAATTTAAGATTTCTTAAAATCAGTAGGAAATCCACTTTCAATACTCAAAACTATATTTTGAGAATCACGAGATAAAACACCATCTTCCATATTAATAATCCGATCAGCGATATCCAAAATCCGGTTATCGTGTGTCACCAACAAAATAGAAGTACCTTGTTCTTTTGCTAAACGCTGCATTATTTCTACAACATCTCTACCAGATTGACGATCTAAAGCTGCTGTTGGTTCATCTGCAAGTACCAATGAAGGATTATTTACCAAAGCGCGGGCAATAGCAATCCGTTGTTTTTGTCCACCAGATAGATTATCAGGGTAGTAGCTTACCCTTTGTGCCAAACCTACCGAACGTAACATATTTTCTGCTCTGTTTACAGCTTCCGGTTGAGAAACAGAATCATCTAATTCCACTGCCATTTGCACATTTTGTCTAGCAGTTAAAAATCCTAATAAGTTATGGGCTTGAAAAATAAAACCAATTTTTCGGCGAATATTTACAAGTTTTTGTTGGTTAGCACGGTATAGTTCTTCCCCCAGGAATTTTAGACTTCCTTCTTGAACAGAACGTAAACCACCAATCAAACTCAACAAGGTTGTTTTTCCCGAACCTGATGGTCCAGTCATAATCACAATTTCACCGGGAAAAATATTTAAATTAATATCAAATAAAATTTGTTTTCGTAGTGAACTCCGACCATAGTAATGATTGAGGTGGCTAATGGAAATTACTGGCTCTTTTCTATTCATCTATCATAATCCTTAACTCTGAGAAATAACTATTAGAAAATATCCGCTGGGTCGGCAGCTTGGAGCTTCCTAACTGCAATTGTTCCGGAAAGAAAGCACATCAAAATTGTCAAAATTAAAACTATGATGGCTCTTTCAAAGGTCATGAAAATAGGCAATAAAGTAGCCTCCCTTGCTTTCTGATAAAGAAAGAGAGCCGAACCAAACCCCGGTATATATCCTAAAATAGCTAAAATAAATGATTCTTGAACAATCACATTTAATAGATATCTATGGGTATAACCGATTGCTTTCAAGGTCGCATATTCTCCTAAATGATCGGTGACTTCTGTGTAGAGAATTTGGTAAACAATTACGGTTCCTACAATAAAACCCATAATTGCCCCTAGGGTGAAAATAAAACCAATTGCTGTATTTTTTGCCCAGAAATCTCGCTCAAAGTCGATATATTCCTGTTTGGTAAATACTCTAATTTCGTCAGATAGATATTTTTCTAATACCTCTTTCACCTGGAGGACATTACTTCCTGGTTTTAATTGCACTACCCCAACTTCAATTAATCCAGGCTGCCGATTATTATTAAATATCCTTAAAAAGTTAGTATCACTAGTTAAGATATTGCCATCTGCACCAAAGGAAGCACCTAATGTAAAAAGTCCTCCAACTTTAACTTTACGTCGTCGAACTTCAGCCGTAACAATCTTTCCTTGGGTAAAATCTGTAGCAATAGGACCAAATTCTAACCGAGATGAACGGTCATACAAAATCACATCGGCTAACTTGATTTTGTCGAGATTTTCAGCGACACCCGGTAGATTAAATATATTTCTTTCGGGATTAAATCCCATCACAAAAATATTTCGGGTGCTGCCTGTAGTAGGGTTTTTCCAGCTAGTAATATCTACATAGATAGAGTGAACAGAGTCAACTTCCTTAATATCCAAAGCTTGAAACAAACGCCTCTGAGAGAAGCTTTTCATCGAAATTAAAGAATTAGACTGATTACTAATTAAGACAATATCCGCTTGCAAACTAGTATGAAAACGGACATTGCTGTAATACAGTGAGTCTTGAAAACCCAACTGCATAAACAACAAAATGTCAGCAAAGGCAATTCCAGCTAATGCCACAATTAAACGAGTTCTTTCGCGTGTTAATTGCAACCATGCTAAAGGTATTTTACGGATCATGTAGAGATTCTAAATTTGAGAATTAGGAGTCAGGAATTAGTGATTAACTATGCCCTTTAAATTGCAATTTGAACTAATACTTTGGCAAATGTTAAACCAGAAACAGTTTCGCTTTCTTTGCTGGGTAGAGCGATTTTAACTTCCACAACTCTGGCATCAACATCGGCTGCGGGATCTGTATTCAGTACGTCTTTTTTACCAACTTTGCGACCAATTTCGGTGACAGTTCCTTGTAATTGTCCGCTAAAAGCCCCGTTATCACTGGTAATAATTGCTTTTTGTCCAAGACGGACTTTTCCAATATTATCTTCAGGAATCTCTGCAACCACCAACATCTCATCCGTGCGTCCAATTTCGGCGATTCCCTCAGCAGTCATGGATTCTCCGGGTTTGGCATGAATTTTGAGAACTTCACCAGCAGTTGGGGCTTTGATATAGCTTAAATTGATTTGGGCTTCGGCTTGGCGAAGATTTGCGATCGCATTGCTGACTTGTGCCTGTGCTATCTGGATATCTGTAGGGCTGACATCCCGAATTTTGTTAAATTTAGCGGCTTCTTCATCAATTTGTCGCTGCAAACTGGCTATGGTTTTCGTGCGGTTAGCTTGAGCTTCTATAATCTGCTGTTCTAGAGTGGTGATGGTTTTGGCTTGATTTGCCCTTGCCTCTGCTACCTGTTGCTGTAAAGTAGCGATCGCTCTTTTGCGATTAGCCTCACTTTCTGCTACCTGTTGCCCACTAGTTTCCGCATTTAATCTTCTTCTATCCCGCTCCTGTTCCGAAATTGCCCCTTCCCGAAATAATTTATCATAGCGACCAAATTCTGACTGAGCATTGCGTCTTTCAGCTTGGGTGCGGGATACTGTTGCTTGCAAACTATCTGTTTGTCCTCCCAATTCCGCTTGTAACCGCTTCACTGTGGCATCTTGGCTAACTCGTTCACCTTTGAGTTGCGCTTGCAAACGGTTAATTGTCGCTTGTTGAGAATCAGCTTCACCCCTTAATTGTGCTTTCAAACGTCCAATAACTGCATTTTGCGCTTGGATATCTCGTGGCGAACCAGCTTTGACATTTGCGAAATTTGCCCGTGATTCCTGTACCTTGGCTTTTGCCTCTTCTACAGCAGCTTGATTTCGAGAAAAATTATCTAAAACTGCAATAATTTGCCCCTGTTTAACACGTTCACCTTCCCTGACTAACATCTGTTCAACCCGTGAAGCAGCATCAACACCAGCAGTGGGTGCTGATAACCTGATCACTTCTCCCTTAGGTTCCAAACGTCCTAAAGCATTAATACTGGATGCAACTGAACTTACAGGCACAGGTTTGTCATTCACATTTGTGAGCTGCTGCCATTTGGCAATAGATAATACTCCCGCTGCAATTAATAACGGTACGAAGACAGCAACGCCCCAAGAAACTTCTGATTTTCCGCGTGGCTGCTCGCCTGTTCTTGATTCGTCTGGCGACCTCGACATGATTTTGTTGCCCGTTGGTGTGAGTTTTGCTAATGAAACTATGGTGACTACAGGTTTTTGAAAACACCCAACAACCCAAAATAAATAAGTATCGTCTGAACAAAAATTTTCCTCACATAAATCAACGGATATCTAAATTAATGTTGTTTGAAGTATGTGAGTTAGGGACTTACAGCAAATAAAATATCCTGTGGTTTGGGTAGCGTTCGATGGTTCCTGAGCCTGTCGGAACGAAGTGTACCGGAGGTAAGGACTGAGCACTCACGCCGAAGTCTTGCCCGAAAACAGAGGCACGGATGCTCCGTAGCGCAGCTTCCCGTAGGGTAGTTTGGCGGGATGGAAACCGACACCGCCAACTTCTCTCTGTTTCACAATAAAAAATTGGATAATTATTTACTTGGAAGCCCCTTAGGATTATGACGGGTTGTAATTGACTACCAAGGAAAAAATATCAGTATCTTTTCGTTGATCAGATATTTATCAATAAATAAGGACTTTCGAGATGTTAAATAATGTACTTTATCGATGAACTCCTTGCCAGATAAAGATACTGTTTAATTTATCTAATGCAAATATTTTGGATACTACAGAGTTTTTCAGAAACGTCATAGGTGAAAATCAGGTACTAAATACTAGAATCTCAAGACTAGAGAATATATTTTTATTCTCTATAGTTTGATACGTGAAATTCATTCTGAAGCTGCAAAATTTTGGAATATATAGGTAGTTTATGAGTAACACTAATAATGTTTTTTAGGAAAAATTATAAAAACATTTTGAAAGGTTATATTTGTTGTTGAGGCAACAAATGTAAATGTTTTCATTTTCTCAAGTAAATTAGATTATTAGTATAGATAAATACCTAAAATTATTGGTTTCATTATTTGCAGAACGAATAACACATTTCTATTCGCAATCTTAGACCTATTATTTCTAACTGTTTGCTCGTGATTAACTTTATCAAATATTCATCAAATGGTGATGTATTATCAAGTTCCTATGATTATTTACCAATCAGAACTTAGAGGATGTTTGAAAAGTCCTCATGTCGGTAGCAAAACGTTCTAGATCCCCCTAAATCCCTTTTTAAGGGGAACTTTGATTCCATTTCTCCACTTTTACAAGCTACGGTGTAAACACAAGTCGGTAAATCTCTCACTCCGCCTGAGATTGAAAATCCCAGTCTCACAGCACAATTCCATTTCAATGGACTAAAAACCAAAAATATTCAGTCATCTTCTAGATGACTTTAGGTATTAGACGGCGAGCAGTGCGTTGCGGGGGTTCCCCCCCCGTTGTAGCGACTGCGGTGGGTTTCAACCGTTGGCGGGCATGGGATTATACTTGTGTGTACACCGTAGCCTTTTCAAGGGGGCTAGGGGTAGGCTGTTGACTTTGAGATGATTTTCACGCTTTTTGTTCATACAATTTTTGTGTCATCGACTTGGTACCTAGGCTCTGCCTCTTATCTGGAATGGAAGCAGAGCCAAAGGACATGCATTCTTTGTGTCCGGTAAGGAATGCATGTCCTTTGGGCTATACACAAGGATTAGAGATGCTTCGCGTTACTTTCAATGAATGTAAATATTTTTATTTATGTACTTATAGGGCTTTTCAGGATTCGATAACGTTTGTGCTGTTTTGGCTAACCCGAAACCTTAGTTTTATTTTTAATTACCAGCGGTTGCAAAGGCAAATTGCCGCTAGAAGGGTTTACTAAGTCAGAGGAAGTCTTGCTGCTACGCGGTGAAGTCTTTGTGATCTCTAATCTATCTAAGACTTGCAAACCCTCAAAAGCAGCTTCTCTGACAATTTGTTCCTGTTCTTGGGTGAGTAAAAGCTGTAAATATTCGGCAATATTTTTTTCTTCTTCCCCATCCACACTAGAATTCTTGAGTAACTTTGTTAGTTGACGAATGGCAATAAGACGTTTGAGAGGATTAATATCAGTTAATTGTGAGATTAAGCGATCGCATTCTCGCTCGTCCCGGTTTCCATAAATACTTATAGTTAGCCACACTAATAAACCTAGGGTTAAAAAAGTCCCTAAGCCTTGTAATATTACTGCACTGGCAACCCAGCCATTATCTGAGTGTAGCCAAATCGCTACCGCCATATAACTCATAGTAGATGCGATCGCACCACTAAATACAGCCATAGTTAGGCGGCGATTTTGAGGATGTAAGAATTTACTCAACTCTTGCCAACGCTGTCGCCAGTCTGATGCTTGAATTGAATATACCGAACCCATGGCTCCAAAGCCAATAAGCAAAGCAAAAACTAACTTCCAGTTCCATAACAGCATGGCAACAAGGACAGTCAAATACCCCAGAACTCTTCCTGGTTCTCGATAACGTTTTAAACCTCGTTGCTTTTTGGCTCCTATCTTGGATACTGGAAGCATCCAGTTGGGTACTTGGTTGATTAATTGCTGCCAAGAAGACGAAGCCTGTGCCACAGTATTTACCTACTTGATTACCAGACTATATAATATATATCTTTTGGGTCAGATTTGCAGAGCTTTTCTTCTTTTCGTGATTACAGCAGTAAAAATCAGCTAAACCACAAGCCTGAGAATATCACCTACAAGAGTTCTTTGCTCAACTTATCGATACTAAATGTTAAGAATAATTGAGTCGAATAAATTAGGTTTTTGCTGGTTTACTGGAAAAATCACAGTTTATTGCCTAAAAACAGAAACTGAGGTCATCAATTGTAAATTGACCATCAAATGCACGGAAAGTAATATGTTGGATATTCTGGGCTTTGACTGTTAACTTTGTGTTGGGTAGATTTTTGGAGTCAGAGTTGTTGAGATTTGCACAGGGCAATGTGCTTTGATCTAGCAGTTTGCGATCGCGTCCATATGCCGAAAGCACAAGTTGCTGTGAACTAGTAACAAAAGCACTAAACTCACAAATTGGTCTGGTGAAGGTTGCCTCCATAAAACCATTTTTGGGTGCAGCCATCAGCACAATTGAACTGAAACGTGTGGGAAATGCTGGGTTAGAAGGCTGTATTGCTATACAGTTTTCAAACTCGATACCAAACTCTTGATATTGATTCTTAACTACTTCAAAACACTTTAGCTTTTCTAAGTTGAGGCAGATTGTGTCAGATGTGGCATTTATTTCTGCTACACTCCTAGACTCATTCACATCCATGACCCAACTCAAGGCTTTATTCTGGATACCAGATTTATTGAGTGCAAACTCAGTTTTTTTAGAGTATACAAATTTGTGTAATTGAAGACTATCAAGTTTCACCATGATACCTCCATGAATGATTATTAATAAATGAAAAATTAATTTTCTAAACATTTGTTTAGTTAAGGTATTGTTAATTAACTTTTGAATTAATACAAATTATAAAGTCCAATTTAATTGGTAAATCGCGCCACTGTATCAGCTTAATAGACTTATCAAGCTTTTAAGGGATTTGATTCTTGCTTGACTTTGTAAAAGTATCTGAAAGTTTTACTTATTCAGTTACCCAGTTTACTCGAACTGTTACATTTGTAATGAGTCTTTCGTTAGATTAACATAAAGCACTGTAATTACCTAAAACTTAAGTGATAGTCACTAGACATCTAGTTATCAAGATCATAGTACCTTTGACCAAATATAGATCTGGAGAAAGTCTAAAAAATTACCATATCTTCATAAGCAATCTACTTAGTTCATATCTACTTGATTTTGATTTGGGATTATCTGACTAAATAAAACAGGGAGCAGAATTACTTACCCAATTTATTGGGAATTCCCTCACAACCTCCAGGAATGGTTCCGCGAGTTTTTTCCCCTCCCCAAGCACAGCAGTAGTAGCGACTAGATTCTGACATCCGTTGAGCATTGCTAAAGTCAACATCTTCAACCACAGCACCTGTATGTTCACCTGTTTGGTAATTGGGAGGCTTAGTTCGACTACGGGGTGATGCAGTTTCCGCAGAGCCAAAAAAGAAGCAAGTTCCGTTTAAATCGGTATTGCTCAGGTCGGAATTATATAAAATGCTGCGTGATAATATAGCTTTAACTAAGTCACAACCACTTAGATCTGCACGAACTAGATTCACTTCTGAAAGATCTGTCCAGCGGAGATCAGTTCCACTGAGGTCTGCACCTGCTAACATCACTCCTAAATCGATCACACGCAAGCCGGTAAGGCGATCTTCAGCATATCCACCACTACCATCTAGTATGGCTCGTCCGAGATGGCGATCGCGCTTTAACGGCGTGAGTAGTTTTGAACGCGAAAGAAAGCGGATAATTTTAGCTTTCCCATTCCCATCAACGCTACTGAGAATAGCGGCTGTACGTCCTTCTGCGATCGCTCTTTCTTGGGGCCAGTCTTCCAGTAACCCTTCTTCATCCAAGACTAAATCAGAAACCCCTTGGAAATAGGAATCGATGGTTTGTTGTTGGGTAATAATATTTTGTTGGACGGTAAGTAAATTTTGCTGAATCGTTAAGTCTTTGGAAATCACATACTGTCTCCAAGCTACGTAAACAGCAATCACGGCAATGAAAATTTGTCCTAACGCACCAAACCATTCAGCCAAGGTTCCTGATGCTTCCCAATTTACTCTCCTTCCCCAGCGGAGAATATCATCACCAATACCAGTGAAGCGAACTATGCCGATAATAGAGGCAATTAATCCGAAAAAACCCACAAAAACTGCTCTATCTTGGGGTGAAAACCACTCACTAATCACTTCAGTCAGCCATGGTAGCAGCATTGCTAGGGACAAAATTAGTGTAAGAACAGTTCCAATTGCCCCAATTAACCAATTATTAATGATAATCCCCGCAAAAATCAGCGATACCGCCACCAGAAGCAACAAAAATGCTCTGGGTTTCACCACTACAGCATTACTAGAATGTCCTTTAAATAAAGAACGTGATTGACGCATTGCAGTGGTATTTTTCGGCGATTGTAGCGATGATATCGCAGCTAAAGCCTGTTGTGTAGTTAATCCATCTGGAATTAAATCACTAGCACCATCAAAATCATCAGGTTGCAAATTGTCTTCCGAGAGAGATTCAGGATTTTCGTAATGGGATGAGTTAGATTCAATCGTCATGCTTTCTTTGATTTAGCCCAGCAGTCATAACTTACGCCATTATAAGCCCATGGTTTAAAGTATCCGCCGCATCCGGGGAAATCATTTGAGCGAGCCAAAAATTAAAAAGGAAAGGCTAACAACCGTTAGCCCTTACAATTTTCAACAGATGGTGTTTTTTAACTGTTATCTGTTCCCTGTTAACTGATTAAGCACCTACTGATTCCTTCGCAGCATATAAAACTTCGGCATTGATATCTTTAAATCCTCTTTCCCGCGCAAATTTTTCGGTGTTGCGCTTCACTTTACCCCGCACAAAACCGGGAATCTTGTTTAATTCTCCCAAACCGTCTTTTGTCCAGCTTAAATCCGATTCTGCCGAAATACCTTTGGTAATTACTTCTTTGGTATCATGTCCACCAAATATTTCTAACAGGTGATCTTCCATTCCCAAGGTGAAGGAGTTATACACCAAATCAGTAACTTGGTTAGTGCCTTCGTAACCTAAAAATGGCTTGTAACCGATGGGAAAATTTTGAACGTGGATGGGTGAAGCAATCACACCACAAGGAATATCCAAGCGTTTACCAACATGACGTTCCATTTGAGTACCGAAAATAGCCGATGGTTCCACCCGTGCGATCGCATCTCCAATTGCGGCGTGATCTTCGGTGATAATAACTTCATCACAATATTCACCAACTTGTTCGCGGAACCAATCAGCATCGTATTTACAGTAGGTTCCTGCCCAAACCACATGAATACCCATTTCCCGCGCTAAAATCTTTGTCATTGCCGCTGCGTGGGTACTATCACCGAAAACAACGGCTTTTTTCCCGGTGAGGTTTTGACAATCGATGGAACGTGAAAACCATGCAGCTTGGGATACATTTAAGGTTTGATGTTCAATAAACCCTTCGTAATTAACATCAGCACCTTGAGCATTAATTACCTGCTGAATTTTACGGATGCATCTAGCTGTTTCCACTACACCCATGGGTGTAGTATCTACGTAAGGCATTCCAAATTCTTTTTCCAAATATTCAGCCGCCATCACACCTAGTTCGCGGTAAGGTATAAGATTAAACCATGCACGCGGTAGATTCTTTAACTCGTGAACAGAGGCACCTTCAGGAATCACCGCGTTAACTTCAATACCCAAATCAGCCATGAGTTTTTTCAACTCAGTACAATCATGTTGATTGTGGAAACCCAGAGTAGAAATACCAATGATATTAACTGAGGGTTTTTCGGTTTTAGCTGTGGGTAGTTCGCCTTTTTTCCGCGCTTTTTCGATATATAGTTCCAGAATTTGCTGCAAAGTCCGATCCGCAGCTTGTAATTCATTCACCCGATAATGGTTAACATCCGCCAGCATCACATCTGATTTTGTATCAATCGATGCCCTCTCCACAAAATTCGCCAAATCTTCTTGGAGAATACTAGAGGTGCAGGTAGGAGTCAGAATAATTAAATCAGGATGTTCTTCAGCATCTTTGCGGGTGATATTATCTACAACTTTTTCCTGTGAACCCCGCGCCAACACATTCCGATCTACTACACTTGTTGTCACCGGAGTAAAATTGCGTTCCCGTGACAGCATCGAACGCATCACATTAAAATAATCATCACCCAAGGGAGCGTGCATAATTGCATGGACGTTTTTAAAAGAGGTGGCAACTCGCAATGTACCAATATGTGCAGGACCCGCATACATCCAGTAAGCTAATTTCATTTATGTATTCTCCCTTTGAGATTCAACAATGATATTTGATAACGTGTGAGAAATTGGGAATGATAAAACTACAGTGCGATTATGCGGTATTTATAGTTTCAGTAGGCTGAATTACCTACAGAACAAAAATGCACAATCGATCAAATTGCTCAACGCTTCTCATCTTCGCAAAACTTCCCCTTTCAGGAAAGTAATGTTGCCAAAGTTAATAAATATAACTTAATACTTTGGGATAATTCTTATCTATTTTCTCTACAATCTTTTACCGAAAATAATGGGTTTAAAGCCCCGTCCTTCTAGGACGG
This sequence comes from Calothrix sp. PCC 6303, assembly GCF_000317435.1. NCBI lineage: Bacteria > Bacillati > Cyanobacteriota > Cyanophyceae > Nostocales > Calotrichaceae > Calothrix > Calothrix sp. PCC 6303. The sequence continues at coordinate 1,242,327 of NC_019751.1, read as the reverse complement.
CTTTTTATTGATTAATTCATCAATGTAATCTCTCAGTTTATTTTGCCAGTCAGGAACATCTTTTAGTGCATCTTTTTGTCCAATTCTACCTCTAAAACAAATAGGACTTGCATCTAAAGGGTTTTCGCTGGTAAAACCTAATTTATGTTTTTTCTGAAAAGTCATTTTCATATCCTGCATGTATGTGTATACTAATATATATGCCACATAAAGCCAAATCATGAAAGCCAGGTATCAATATCGTTTCTATCCAACAGAGCAACAGCAGCAGAGTTTAGCTCAGTTGTTTGGTTGCGTTAGGGTAGTCTGGAACGATGCCTTGGCAATTTGTAAACAGTCGGAAAAACTGCCGAGTAACAACGACTTGCAAAAGTTGGTGATTACCCAAGCTAAAAAGACTGATGAACGTATTTGGTTATCTGAGGTGTCCAGTGTCGCGTTGCAACAGTCAGTTGCAGATTTGGGAGTAGCCTATAAGAACTTTTTCGATTCTCTCAAAGGAAAGCGCAAAGGGAAAAAAGTAGGCAGTCCAAAGTTTAAAAAGAAAACTAATCAACAGTCAGCCCGTTTTGTAAAAACAGGTTTCTCACTTCAAGGGGAGCAGGTTTATCTAGCTAAGATTGGTAATGTTAAACCAATTTGGTCTAGAGAATTACCGTCATCGCCTAGCTCGGTAACAGTAATCAAGGATTGTGCTAATCGCTATTTACTCAGCTTTGTAGTAGAGATTGAGCCTGTTAATATTGATGCTAAAAACCAAAGTATTGGTATTGATTTGGGAATCAAAACTTTTGCTGTAATGAGTAATGGTGAAAAAGCTGAAAGCCCAGATTATTCATTCTTAGATAAGAAAATTCGTAAACTTCAAAAGAAGTTGGTGCGACAACCGAAAGACTCACAACGAAGAAATAAGACTCGGATTCAGATTGCAAAACTGCACAATCAAATCGCCGATACCCGTAAAGACTTCTTGCATAAGCTATCTACCAAAATAGTGAGTGAAAACAAAGCTATTGTTTTGGAAGATTTAAACGTATCTGGGATGGTTAAAAATCGTAAACTATCTAGAGCGATTAGTCAGGAAGGGTGGAGAGAATTTAGGACTTTGTGTGAAGGGAAGTCTGAGAAACTTAACCGAGATTTTCACGTTATAAGTCGATGGGAACCTACAAGCCAAGTTTGTTCAGAATGTGGTTATAAATGGGGCAAACTCAATTTAAAAGTTAGGAAGGTTCAGTGTTTAAATTGTGGCACTGAACACGACCGAGACGAGAATGCAGCAAAAAATATAAACAAAGTCGGGATAGGGCATTGCCACGACTCTAAACGGACACAGAGACAGAGTAAGACTACTATCGCCTGGTAGCATCAGTCAGTGAAGTGTCAAGTGTTTCCCCGCTCCTTTAGGACGGTGAGTATGTCAATTTAATCTGAAGGTGGATGAGATGACACTTCCAAAATAAATTTGTGGGAATGGATCAAAAGTGATTTAGGAATGGGTATTAAATAAAATGCAAGTTTTTATTTTGTGGAACAGGCATCCTGCCTGTACAAATTAGATTAACGGGCAAGATACCCATTCCACAAGATATGTATATTATCTAATTGCTAATTGTTAGCGCTAATTCTTCACAAATGTCTTCTAGTACCTCAAGGCAGTAGTGAGTAGGCAGTGGGGGAAAGCCGTTTATTACTGAGCCTTTCATGGTCAAATAACGGTCTAGTTATTTACGCCATGCTGTACTAGTTGACATCCTCCCCACCTTACTTCGTTGTAGCTTGCTTCTGCGAAGTAGTAGGTGGGGATTCCAAAGATCACTCTTTGGGCTTCTTCTTTTCACGAGATAACAAAGTTTTCAATTATGATAGTGTTCGTTGCCAAAACTGTAACCGACTAACAGTCATATTGATTTTAATGTCATAGTCACATTAAAGACTTTAGGGGACAAGGTGACACCATGAAGCAGAAATTTAGTCAGGCTGGGGAGAATTTTCGCCAAAGACGTTATGGTGTAAGTCTGGGGAGACGTTACGCTTTGGCAGCCACCAGTGTAGTTTTGATGGGGGTTTTAGGCTGTTCGCAGCTTAATAGTGGTTCTGGTGCTTTCGCAGAGTCGCGTTTACCCAATAGTGAGTTGCCTATACCAAAACCAAATATGAATTTAGATCCTAAATTAGTAGCAGCAAATACAAAATTCGGTTTTAAATTATTTTCAGAAATTAATCAAGAGAATAAAGAAGAAAATATATTTATCTCTCCATCCAGTGTAGCGATCGCACTAGCGATGACATACAATGGCGCTCAGGGCAAAACCCAACAAGCAATGGTAAAAGCATTGGAGTTGCAAGGGTTGAACTTACAGCAAATCAACTCTTCCAACGCGGCTTTGAAATCACTACTGGAAAATCCCGATACTCAGGTACAGTTAACTATCGCTAACTCTCTTTGGGCAAATCAGCAAGTGGCTTTCAAAGCTGATTTTCTCCAGCGCAATCGAGATTTTTACAAGGCAGTTGTATCAAATATTGATTTTAGTAGTGCTGATACACTAGATATTATTAATGGTTGGGTGCGAGAAAATACCAAGGGTAAGATAGAGAAAATTGTTGACGCAATTGACCCTAACCAAGCAATGTTCTTGATTAATGCCATTTACTTCAAGGGTAGTTGGACAAATGCCTTTGATGCTAAACAAACCACTGAGTCTCAATTTTACCTAGCATCAGGGCAAGCAAAAAAACATCCTCTGATGTCGCAAAAGGGCGAGTATAAATATTTAGAAACTGACGAATTTCAAGCTGTGAGTCTGCCTTACGGGAAAGATGGCAAAGTGAGTTTTTATGCTTTTCTCCCCAAAGAAAAATCAAATCTCCAAACCTTTGCCCAAACTTTGAATGCTGAGAATTGGGAAAAATGGATGAATCAATTTAGTACCCGTGATGGCAGCGTCAGTTTACCGCGCTTCAAGATGGATTATGAAATAGATCTCAAAGATTCTTTAGTTACTTTGGGAATGGGTGAAGCATTTGGCAATAAAGCTGATTTTTCCGGGATTGGCAAAAACTTAGCAATTAGCGAAGTTAAACACAAAACCTTTGTAGAAGTTAACGAAGAAGGAACTGAGGCAGCAGCAGTCACTTCAGTGGGTATTAGGGCAACATCTGCCATCATAAAACCAGAACCATTCGAGATGGTGATTAATCGTCCCTTCTTTACTTGTATCCGCGACAATCAAACTGGAAGTATTTTGTTTATGGGTTCAATTGTTGATCCTAGCTAGTACAAGAAGGCAGGAGGCAGGAGGCAGGAGGCAGAAGGAATAAAGATGTTTATATGAGCTTTTTAGCCATTTTGTAGACGCGTTCGCTCTTAGCGTTCCCGCTAGGGTAGCGGCTTCTCGTAGAGTATGCTTGCCTTATTTGCGCCAAGCTGTACTAGTTTGTTGTTGGAGGGTTTTGACTAATTGGGTGTTCTTAGGTGTTCCGCGTCTTGAATCTTTAGGCTGAATCATCAAGAAGGTAGAGGTGGAGGATTTTTGACCACTGCTGATTGCGAAGATGGTTCTGGTGCAGCCACCTCGACAGTTACACTTTCACCAATATCTAAACCACTACCACGCCGAATCGAGCTTAAAATAGTTTTGATCACAACAGCGCTGGGGACAGCGAGAATTACACCTAATAATCCCGCAATGCGGGCACCTGTGAGAACCGAAATTAGAGACCAAACAGGGTTAAGTCCAGTAAAACTACCCAAAATTCTCGGTGCAATCAAGTTTTCTAGGATTTGCTGAACGATTACCGCCGCAATTAGTACCCTCACCCCCATTGTAAAATCCTGAAGTGCCACCAAAGAAGTTGTGAGGATAATTCCCACCGAACCCCCATAGGGAACAAGTGCCATAATTCCAATTGTCAAACCAAAAAGCAGCCCGAATGGCACCTTCAGCCAAAGGAAAGTTGAAATTAGGGCTGAAGCCATGCAAATTGAGACAATTAACTGGGTGATAAAGAAATTTTGGAAACTCAAGCGCACAGTCTGCGAAAAGGGTTCACGGAATTTAGCAGGCAACCAATCTACCAAACTTTGCCACAATTCTGGTCCGTGCTGTAAGAGATAAAAAGTCAGCACCATCGTCAGCAAAAAGTCAAGTATGCTGGTAAAAGTAATGACCGCCAGGTTCAAAACTTGACCTGCGATCGCTTGCAGCTGTCCCTTAACACGATCGTTAATTTGAACTACCAATGCATCCAAATTAACTGGTAAACCCACAACCTCAGCTTTTTCGTTCAGCAGCATTAATTGCGATCGCCCAGAGTCAATTAACTCCGGAATTCGAGCCACTAATTGTTGTGCTTGTGTTAGCGCCAGAGGGAACAATGTCACCCCTAATGCTAGTAAAATTGATAAAGCCAGTAAAAATACTAGTATGGAAACTTGTTCGCGTCGGGCACCCTGACGTTCCATCCAAATTACAGGATAGTTAAGCAGAAAAGCTAATACCGACGCTCCAACCAAAATAACTATGAGGGAATGAAAATAATCGAAAATGGACGAAATTGCCCATCCATTTAACACAAGTAGCGGTACAAATAATACAATTGCCAGTAATCGTACTATCGGTGTTAGTGTTTGCCACCAGTTGAGGAGCTTGCGTGTCTGCATCTACTAATTGCGGGATAAAAGTAAATATATTTTTTTTATGAACTTGGAGGAGATTCCTCGTAGTTTCACTAAATCTATTATCTCTGACTCAACGACCTGATTCATCTGTCTTGCATAGGATTGCACGAAATTAAATGAAAAAAAATCGTCGATTGAAAAAATCACAGTTTTATAACTCCTTAGATAATAAGTTAGAGGGGCAACAATCAGAGGACGGGTACCTCCACGAAGTTGACTTAGAAGCCTCGTCTTTGCGTAGCGAGGACTCTGGGACATCCAGCATTCAGTTACTTTTATATTTGATTCCGGTTGTGGGATTTTTTCCCTCTTTGTGGACACTATATACCCGGCAGGGTAATCGGGAACAATTGACAGCCAGCCGCTTGTCTATTACTTTGGCACTGACTTGGATTGTCGGATACTTTTTTTTGGGAACAGGGGCAGAGACTTCCGGATTCTTCACGCTACGTCTGCTGATTCTCAATGGCTTTTTGACATCTGGCTATTTTTTAGCCAGTATATGGTTGATATTGAATGCATTACGCGGGCGGAATCAGCGGGTACCAGGATTTAGCCGTTTTGCTGAACGTTTTTTTAGTAAGTACCTTCAATAACTATTTAACCTGAAATTGTCCACAGTAATTTTACGATCTTTGTATCCTATTACTCAAAACATGAAAATAGTATTTCCTATGGCTCTAGTCAAAATCCCTTGAATATTGCCATACTGCTATTAAAACATCGTTAGCATCTCCGGATTAGCTATAACTGGAAGAGAAAAATAGGAAAAATACTATCTATAAGTGTTTTGATGAATACCGCAGTATTAATTTTTGCACTGGTAATCTAAGAATTAATGAACATAAATTGATTTCCCTATTGTCATCAGTAGAACTACTCAGAGAGACTTTGCTTTTACAAGGTAAAGGTGAATCTTTTTCTGACTTCGTGAATATTATTTAGTTTAAGTGTGAGGCAGTCAGTGACCAGTCAAAGAACTTCGCCGGAAGAGAAATATTCGATGGATACCACTAAAGTTAGCGATTCTTTAATACCAAAGATTAAACCTGGACGTTGGTTATTGTTTTGGATGGGAATGAGCGGAATTGCCATGGTATCAGCGACTGCCGGAGCATTATTGGCGGTTTCCTTAACGGGGACTCCGTTGATGCAGGCAAAGCTAAGTGCATCTGAAGCTGCGGTGTTTGATAGCGATCGCATTTCGGGTGGAGGGCTACGTTTTTCGGAACTAACCCGTCCTGTTAATGTTTTAGTCATGGGGATGAGCGTCTTACCACCCGATGTTAAAAATCCCTCAGATGATCAAAAAAAACTCGGATATCTTCCCCAAGTCAATTCCTTTGATGGTCTTTCTGATGTAATGCTGCTGATTCGTTTTGATCCAGAGCAGAAAAAATTAGTTATGCTTTCTGTACCTAGGGATACCCGTACTCGGATTGAAGGACACGGAGTCAAAAAAATTAATTCTGCCAATACTTTTGGTGGACCTGCACTTAGCGCCACAAGTGTCAGCAACCTTCTAGGAGGGGTGGGTATTGATCGTTACGTGCGAATCAATGTTTTAGGTGTAGGTAAGCTGGTAGACGCTTTGGGAGGGGTGACAGTGTATGTTCCCAAAGATATGAAATATCAAGATGATTCTCAGCATCTCTATATCAATCTCAAGAAAGGCAAACAGCATCTCAATGGTGATAAAGCTTTGCAGCTACTGCGCTACCGTCATGATGAAAATGGTGATATCGGGCGAATTCAGCGTCAACAAATCGTCATTCAAGCATTGATGGAACAAGCACTCAAACCCAGTACTTTAACGCGAATTCCGGAAGTTTTGAATGTGATCAAAGAAAATATTGATACAAATCTTTCTGTCGAAGAACTATTAGCTTTAGCTGGTTATGGTGCAAGAACAAACCGCTCAAACATCCAGCAGCTAATGGTTCCAGGACGTTTCAGTGAGAAAAATGAGTATGATGCTAGTTACTGGATTCCCAATAGCGATCGCATTACTAAGCTAATGGGTCAGCACTTCGCTCTAGAAGTATCTAGCAAAAATGATCAAAATGAACCAACTAGACTAAGAATTGCCGTTCAAGATAAAACAGGTGATGAGACAACAAATTTAGAACCACTAGTCAGAACTCTCAACAAAGCTGGTTATAATAACGTTTATATTTCTAAAAGTTGGGGTGAACCCCTAGATATTACCCATGTTGTTGCTCAACAAGGTGATAATGACAGCGCTGAATTAATCCGCAATTCTTTGGGCTTTGGCGAAGTACGTGTAGAAAGTACTGGTAACATCGGTTCTGATATTACTATCCAAGTTGGTAAAGATTGGCAAAAAGGGGGTACCTTACCAACTTTTCCAGTTCAACCGTAACTCGATCCTCGGAGTTTTCAATCGTGCATCGGGAAATTTTCTTAGGAAGTCATTGTTTAGCTGAAACAATGACTTTTTGCTTGTTATGGCGTTTCTATATGAACAGTGACGTTTGCTTCACTCTGCAATAGTAAAGCTGAAAAAATAAGTAATTAGTAATGATACCAATTCAAATAATGATTGCAACACATCAAACAATAGAGACGTAGCACTGCTACGTCTCTACAAATATCTATCTGCCGCATTGTTTTTTCAAATTGGTATGAGTATGTTTTGTCACGGAGATTTAGCGCAAACTTAACGGGGGCTGTGCCTCCGTTAAAGTTTGTAAGACAGACCCCGATACAAAACGCATTGCCGTCGTTCATTGCTGGGGAATTAAACCCCGAAACTTTGTTAAAGATTTGCAGTTGATTTTTAACAGTCTGATGTTGATGATTTACCTTGACATACATTACGGATAAATATTGAGGCAATAATTATAAAGCCCAAAGCTCCACCGGGTTCAGGAACTTTACGTTTTTCTTCCTTATTCCATTTCACACTAGCGATCGCGCCACTGCCAGGATAGCGGTACTGTAATTTGACAATATCATCAAAACCCTCTGTACTAAAGCTATATAGGGAGTTATCACCCCGGGCACTACTTTCTTGAGTGATAGTCACCGATTTTTGATTTTGGGGCTGTCCATTTGTAACTACTGCGTTAGTATTTGTATAACTTTTGCCTTCACCTTGTGAATTTGGCTTATAGGTACCGTTGTTTCTTTTCAGATGTGTTTCTTTATGTCCCTTAATTAGGCTCAGGGCATCAACTTTAAACTCATTTCCACTTTTATCCCAAGCAAAAATTTCTAAGAACTTCCCTCTACTATCTTGATCATCATCCATGTCTAACAGGGAAAAACCAGTTAAATTGACTGGAGCATTAAAAAAATCAAAGGTGATCCAGCCACCGTTTGCTTCATCATCTGGATCATCTGCATTTTTAACACCTGTAATTTTACCACTTGCATTAGTTTGCCAGCCATCTTCTTGAATAATTAAGACATTACCCTGTTCTTCAGTTCCCCAAGTAGTTCCAGTTCGCAAATCGTTATCACCACCAGTAAAGCTAGTGGAGTTACTTTTAAACAAGACTAAAGGCTCTGAACTATTAGGTTTATCTTTACTGTTGGCGCTAATTTTAACTCCCCAATCCTGCCATTGATTACCAATTCCTAGTGAATTACCAGCAGTTGAATTCGTAATTTTTTCACCATTGGCTTTTTTCTCAAAATCTAAATTATATTCTTTTTTGACTGTGTAAAATCCTGATGCAGAAGCTGTTGAAGGAGATAGGATACTGACAGTTGCAGCAATTAAACTAGCCTTAAATAATACGGATAAAAACTGATTTTTTTTGCTAGGTAGATATTGCATATTTTAATATTATGTGGGCTTCGCTGATGTTATATTTACTATCGTAATGCCTGTTAAAAATAATCAAAACCTGTATTAATACTATAATTTTCGTGAAGATTCTGTAGATAAAATCTATCTTTCAGGCTTTTAATATAATGTTCGTATGACATAATTTATTTTATAAAAAATAGGTAAAAAATAGGTAAAAAATAATTAAACATCGATAACTTATTATAAATATTTCAATAAATAAAAATATTGAATAACTTGATAAAATCATGAGATTTATAAAATATCAATATTAAGTCCACCTCCATGGACTAAGTGTATATTTATGGCGTTTCGGTATAAGTCCTCTTGAAGACAAAAAGACTGATCAATCGAAAAGTTCAACAAACATCAAACTAATCACTGCTTTTTGTCAATGAATACCCGATAATGAGAACAACGCTTCACAGTTCTTAACTATTGGGGAAATCGGAGAAAAATGGCACGCGATTTACGGGGATTTATCAAAATATTGGAAGAAAGGGGACAATTACGGCGAATTACTGCCCCTGTTGATTCAGAATTAGAGATCGCGGAGATTTCTAACCGGATGCTGGCTAAAGGTGGTCCCGGTTTGATATTTGAGAATGTTAAAGGTGCTGAATTCCCCGTTGCTATCAATTTAATGGGGACGGTGGAACGTATTTGTTGGGCAATGAATATGGAACATCCTTTGGAATTGGAGGAATTAGGAAGAAAGCTGTCGATGTTGCAGCAACCCAAACCACCCAAGAAGATTTCCCAAGCGATTGATTTTGGTAAAGTTTTATTTGACGTTGTGAAGGCAAAACCGGGACGGGATTTTTTCCCTGCTTGTCAACAAGTCGTGTTCCAGGGTGAAGATTTAGATCTAAATAAGATACCAATGATCCGACCCTATCCCGGAGATGCCGGAAAGATCATTACCCTAGGATTAGTGATTACCAAGGATTGTGAGACTGGAACACCAAATGTAGGTGTGTATAGATTACAACAACAGTCCAAAAATACCATGACCGTACATTGGTTGTCGGTGCGGGGTGGTGCGAGACATCTACGCAAAGCAGCCGAAAAAGGGCAGAAATTGGAGATTGCGATCGCACTTGGTGTAGACCCCTTAATTATTATGGCAGCAGCGACACCTATTCCTGTAGATTTATCAGAATGGCTGTTTGCTGGACTCTATGGAGGTTCGGGGGTAAGTTTGGCTAAATGTAAAACAGTAGATTTGGAAGTCCCCGCAGATTCCGAAATCGTCTTAGAAGGAACAATTACACCAGGGGAAATGTTACCTGATGGTCCTTTTGGCGATCACATGGGATATTACGGAGGTGTGGAAGATTCACCCTTAGTCCGTTTCCACTGCATGACACACCGCAAAGACCCAATTTATCTAACCACATTTAGCGGTCGTCCTCCCAAGGAAGAAGCGATGATGGCGATCGCACTAAATCGGATATATACACCAATATTACGCCAACAGGTAAGCGAAATTGTAGATTTTTTCCTCCCCATGGAAGCACTCAGTTACAAAGCAGCAATTATCTCAATTGATAAAGCATACCCTGGACAAGCACGACGGGCAGCTTTAGCATTTTGGAGTGCATTGCCACAATTTACTTATACCAAGTTTGTCATTGTAGTAGACAAAGATATCAATATTCGAGATCCACGTCAGGTAGTATGGGCAATAAGTTCTAAAGTTGATCCTACCCGCGATGTTTTTATTCTCCCCAATACACCCTTTGATACCCTAGATTTTGCCAGCGAGAAACTGGGTTTGGGGGGACGTATGGGTATCGACGCAACCACCAAGATTCCCCCAGAAACTGAACATGAATGGGGTGAACCCTTAGAATCTGACGCAGATGTTGCCGCGATGGTGGAAAGAAAATGGGCTGAATATGGTTTGGATGATTTGAAATTAGGAGAAGTTGACCCCAATTTGTTTGGTTATGATATGAAATAATTATAAAATTACACAAGCATTTTTGGGGAAATCTGTTAATTTGTAGGGTGCGTTAGATGCAAGAATATACCTCACTTTAAACGGGAATTTTAATGCATTGTAACGCACCAATAAATCTATGAATATAGAAAGACATCCAATATATTTCGATGCAACTAGATTTATGTGGTTGAAAACATTATGAACTATGTAAAATATGCCAGCAAATAGAATTAGAAAAGCAGTGATTCCCGCAGCAGGTTTTGGCACAAGGTTATTTCCCAGTACCAAAGTTGTTAAAAAAGAACTTTTTCCCATTATTGATCGAGATGGCAGAGCCAAACCTGTAATTTTATTAATTATTGAAGAAGCAATTAAAGCTGGAATTGAAGAAGTTGCAATTATTGTTCAACCAGATGATAAAAAGATATTCAAAACCTTATTTAAAAGACCACCCAGTGCCGAACTTTTTGAAAAACTATCCCCTGAAAATCAAGTATTTAGTAAGTATTTAGTAGATTTGGGCGACCGAATCACAATTTTAACTCAAGACCGGCAGGAAGGTTACGGACATGCTGTCTACTGTGCCAAAAAATGGGTTGGAGATGAAGCATTTTTATTAATGTTAGGCGACCATATATATACATCTTACGGTGAAAAATCCTGCGCTGCTCAAATTTTGAATATTTTTAATCAAGTTAATCAGAGTGTAATTGGTTTAACTAAAGTTACATCTGAATCATTACATCAGGTTGGTTGTGTCACTGGTATTTGGCAACAGCAAAAAGATGTACTTTCCGTCACCCAAATAGCAGAAAAACCATCCATTGATTACGCACATCAAAATTTAAGGATGGATGGACTTTGTGAAGATGAGTTTTTAAGTATTTTTGGATTATATGCACTAACCCCGACAATTTTTGATTGTTTAGAACAAGATATTCAGAATAACAAGCGGATGAAAGGTGAATTTCAGTTGACTACTTGTTTAGATAGCTTGCGTCAAATAGAATCAATGACGGGTTATTTTGTGAATGGAAAATGTTTTGATATCGGTTTACCTAGTGCTTATTTACAGACTTTAATAGATTTTAAAAATCGATAAATTAGCGATTATCTGAGTATGTAATTAGAGAATTTGATGAAACCGCATTCGCTGTGTTTTCTACTGCCCTTTACCCATTTGCATCAGCAGCCGTTGAATTGCTAGCAAATCATCAGCTTCTGGTGCCTTAATTAAATAGGTTTCCAAATCGTTTATGGCTTGGGAGAACTGACCTAACTGGTAGAATATCAAACCGCGATCGCGTAATTCCAAAGTCGTATCTGGAAACACTAACAAAATTCTCTCCACCGCTGCTAAAGCTTTTTCTAATTCCTGCTGCTTCAAGTAGATATATTTGAGGTTTGATAACATCCGTGCCAAAATCTGACTAGTTGTCACCTTGGGTAAAAACTCTGGCTGTAACTTTACAGGTTGTTGGTATATTTGGCTGAGTTTTTCTTGACAATCTTGGAGAAACAAAATTTCCCCATCATTAAAAGCATCAACAAAAATTTCCATATTGGGAATATCTGGACGAATCAGAAAATGTCCCGGCATTCCTATCCCCACCATCGGAAAATTAATTCGGCGAGCAAGTTCTAAATATACCACCGCCAAACTGATGGGAATTCCCAAACGTCTCTCAATTACGTCATTTAAAAAACTATTACGGGGGTCATAATAGGTCTCTTTATTCCCAGAAAAGCCTAAATCACCGTAAATATATTGATTTATAGTTTGAATTACCCGCATCGGATACCGTTCGACTGGCAAACGTTCTTGTAATTCACCAGCCATCGTATCTAAAATATTCAAATATTCTTCTGGATCAATACTGGGATATTCTTCCTGAGCAATATATAAAGCCGCCCTTGCCAAATCAATGTACTCATCAGGCTGCTGAACTTCCAAATAAAAATATTGCCGCGCTGATGAGGAAATCATAGATAAATTCTAAGTCAATGGTCAAAAATAAATAACACAAAATACTATTGGGCTGCTTCTTCAAGTCCCATTATCCCCGCCTGTTGTCCATTTTCACAATCGAAACGGTTGTTTATTTTCTGTTCATCTTATCCTAAACCTGCTTCAGCGATTAAAATGTTTTTTTCTGATCATTTCAAAGGTAGGGGTTGGTTTGTGCGTAGTCCAGCCTTAGCTATCAGAGTTTTCTAGTGGGGATAGGAAATTTTTAAGGATTCCACCGAAGAGGCAGAGAGGAAACCCTTCCCATCTGCGCGGAGCAAAGAATGGGTAGGAATTCCCCAAATATTCCCGAAATACCAGCCAACAAGCTTGTATTCAAGATCAAAGTGAAATGGCATGGCGTTGCTCCTGGCACAAATAGTAACAGGGGCAATTTTCTTATCATAGCGATAGTATCTATATATACAAATTAATATTGACAAAAAGTTAAACCGACGGCAGTTTTTTCCCCTTCTACACTGGCGTAGCTGCCGATTTTAGGCTATTCTGCATAAGAATCAATTTATGAGTAAGACTGTCGTCGTTCAGTGCTACTCTGGAAGATGAATATAGCTTGAAATTCAAGCGTCAAACGACTCTATCTGAAATTTAGCTTCAATCAATAGGACCCAGCATGGTCACCACCGCAGAAAAAACAAACATTGGTTACATTACTCAAGTTATCGGTCCAGTTGTAGACGTTAAGTTCCCCGGCGGCAAAATGCCCCCTATCTACAACGCTTTAACCATCAGAGGCACTAACACAGCCGGACAGGAAGTCTCTGTAACTTGCGAAGTACAGCAGTTACTAGGAGACAACCAAGTACGAGCTGTTTCTATGAGCTCGACTGAAGGTTTGGTACGTGGAATGGAAACCTATGATAACGGTTCCCCCATCAGCGTACCAGTTGGTAAAGCCACGCTGGGTCGGATTTTCAACGTTCTTGGCGAACCTGTTGACAATCGTGGACCTGTCAACAACACCGAAACCCTACCAATTCACCGCGATCCTCCCAAATTTACCGATTTGGAAACTAGCCCTTCGGTGTTTGAAACTGGGATTAAGGTTGTTGACTTGTTAACTCCCTACCGTCGTGGTGGCAAAATTGGTCTATTTGGCGGTGCTGGTGTTGGCAAAACCGTTATTATGATGGAATTGATCAACAACATTGCTACCCAACACGGTGGTGTGTCAGTGTTTGCGGGTGTGGGCGAACGCACTCGTGAAGGAAATGACCTTTACAATGAAATGATGGAATCTGGGGTAATCAACAAAGATAACCTGAATGAATCCAAAATCGCCCTAGTCTATGGTCAAATGAATGAGCCACCCGGAGCAAGAATGCGGGTTGGTTTGTCTGGTTTGACAATGGCTGAGTACTTCCGCGATGTCAACAAGCAAGACGTTTTGTTGTTCGTCGATAACATTTTCCGCTTCGTTCAAGCTGGTTCTGAAGTTTCAGCGCTATTGGGTAGAATGCCTTCAGCGGTGGGATATCAACCAACATTGGGTACCGACGTGGGTGCGCTGCAAGAACGGATTACCTCCACAAATGAAGGTTCTATCACTTCGATTCAAGCTGTATATGTACCTGCGGATGACTTAACTGACCCCGCACCTGCTACTACCTTTGCTCACTTGGATGGTACAACAGTATTATCTCGTGGTTTGGCTTCTAAAGGTATTTATCCAGCGGTGGATCCATTAGGTTCCACCTCCACAATGTTGCAACCTGAAATTGTTGGTGGCGATCACTACGATACAGCACGGGCAGTTCAATCAACTTTGCAACGTTATAAAGAGTTACAAGATATCATTGCGATTCTTGGTTTGGATGAGTTATCTGAAGATGACCGCTTAATCGTAGCGCGTGCTCGTAAGGTTGAGCGCTTCTTATCACAGCCTTTCTTTGTGGCTGAAGTATTTACAGGTTCCCCTGGAAAATATGTGAAGTTGGAAGATACAATCAAGGGCTTTAAGATGATTTTGTCTGGTGAATTGGATGATTTACCAGAACAAGCCTTCTATTTGGTGGGTGACATCAACGAAGCGATCGCTAAAGGCGAAAAAATGAAAGGCTAAATCATTTAGCCCAGCGGTCAACAAGTCGAGAATTGGTAGTTGAGCTATTGATTCTTGACTATTGACCATAAATATGATATGTAACTCACTAATTAAGGTATGACATTAACCGTTCGTGTAATTGCCCCAGACAAAACAGTCTGGGATGCTATGGCTGAAGAAGTCATTTTGCCCAGCACCACAGGACAGTTGGGTGTTCTCACCGGACACGCGCCGATGTTAAGTGCCCTTGATACGGGTGTGATGCGTGTACGTGCCGATAAGGGTCAAAGCTGGACTGCGATCGCTCTCATGGGTGGCTTTGCTGAAGTCGAAGAAAACGAAGTCACAATTTTGGTTAACGGAGCCGAACGAGGTGACAACATTAACCTAGATGAAGCTCGTTCAGCCTACAGTGAAGCTCAAAGCCGTCTAGATAAAGTTGCAACTGACGACAAACAAGCACAAATTCAAGCTACTCAAGCTCTAAAACGCGCTCGCGCTCGTTTTCAAGCGGCTGGTGGTCAAGTATAAACACTTGAATGGTAGGTATAAAAACCTACCATCTTGCTTTAATTGCTAGACTCACCTTCGTGCTTACGCTTCAATATCAATAAAGTAATATCATCTAAGGGTACTTGCTTGCCGATAAATTCACGAAAGTCGTGAATTACAGCTTGCTTTATTTCTTCAGGTGATTGTTGCCAATTTTCTTTAATAATTTGCATCAAACGCTTCAACCCGTAATTTACCTTCTTACTATTTTCAGCTTCAGTTAATCCATCGGTATACAACACCACAGCATCACCAGGATAGAGATGGACATCCGCGTAAGCGATAAATTTAGTAATATCTTCTTCTAAACCAATAGTAAATCCTAAATCAGCCGTGTCAACTCGTTGAATTAGACCACCACGACGCACAACTAACATTTCTTCATGCTGTCCGGAAATACGAATTTTCCCATTTTGATAATCCAGCAAACATAAAGACATGTTTTTATCAGTATTCATCCGTTGGGCACTATGATAAATTGTCTGATTGAGAACACTTAGAAATTTTTTCGGATCGGTTTCATTACTAGTTAACAGGGTACGCATAGCGGTTTGTACCATCAACATCAACATTCCGCTTTCCAAACCGCTTCCTGTGACATCTCCAATCCCAATTTTCACACGACCTTCGTGGGAAATAACATCATAATAATCACCACCCATATCGCTAGCTGGTTGCATGAATCCAGCAATATCTAAATCAGGTATTTTATCCAAATCTTCCTGTTTTGGTAAAATCATTTTTTGGACTTCTCGTGTCCAATCTAATTCAGCTTTGATGCGAATATTCTCAGCTTCTAGACGTTTGCTTAAATCATAAATCTCAGCATTTGCTTTTTCGATTGCTGCATCACCATCTCGTAGTTTACGTAAGCTATGGGAAAGTAGTACAAAAAAGTTAATCAGTGCTAGGAATAAACCAGCCGTTTGCACGATTTGCAAAATACTAGCCTTGTTATCAGCATTTCTTTGTTCTTCCGTGGTTAGCTGATTCATCAAGTCTAGCAGCTTTAAGTTGTTCTGAGAAGCATACGCGATCGCATCTTGTAACAAAGCTTCTGGAAGTGCGTCTTTAGAGTTCGTAATTAAAAGCAACTTTTGTTTGTAGGGTTCCCAAATTACTTTAGCATCTTGGATAATCTGCTTACCTTTTGCTCCCGCAGCAGGATCTAAAAACACTGGTTTTCCGTCTCCACCAGTAACCATTTTGCCGACTTCAAACCCTGATAGAGTCTCATCAAATAATTTAGTACTTAAAGCTAATTCTTCTTTATAATTACTCCAACCTTTTTCTGTTGATTGAAATAACTTCACTTGCAGTAAAGATTTAGTCATACGCTGTGAAAGCATTCGCTGTCTTCCAGCTAAATTTATCTTTACAGCATCACGTTTCAAACTTGAAGAAACTATCACATTAGGTAGCAGTACACCCAAGTCGAAAGATAAGAAAAGAGCAGCAGATATCAAAATAGTTCGATATTTTGAATTATTTTTTAACGTATTCAGCTTATCTTTTTTATTGAATTTCATATGTATTTATAACTCTTTGATTTTTCAAGTATTGCAAATATAAATCATCTAAAAAAAGGTCAACTAATTAAAAACTTTTTCAGCATTTTGCTTAAGTATAACTAACGTAATATCATCTAGAAGATATTGCTGACCAATATATTTCCACAAGTCATCAATTATCGCTTGCTTAATTTCCTCAGCGTCCTTTTCCCAGTTATGTTTTACAACTTGAGTTAAGCGTTTTAATCCATAAAGCTCACCATTTGCATCTTCTGCTTCAGTGATTCCATCTGTATAGAGAACTATGACATCACCAGGCAATAATTGCACATCAGCATAAGCAACAAAATCAAAAATATTTTCTTCTAAACCAATCGGAAAACCTAAATCACCTGTATCTATTCTCTGTACCATCCCACCTCTACGGACTATCAAAACTTCTTCATGCTGTCCAGAAATCCGAACTTTCCCATCATGATAATCTAACAGGCATAAAGTCATATTTTTATCAGAATCCATCCGCTGGACATTTTGATAAATGGTTCTATTGAGAATATCTAAAAACTTTTGTGGGTCACTTTCTCTTGATTCTAATAAGGTGCGAACAGCAGTTTGTACCATCAGCATTAACATCCCGCTTTCTAAACCATGTCCAGTAACATCCCCAATCCCAATTTTGACATGTCCATCTTGCTGAAGTACATCATAATAATCACCACCAATATCACTAGCAGGTTGCATAAAACTGGCAATGTCTAAATCAGTTATCTGTCCAATCTCTTGTGGCTTAGGTAAAACTCTTTGCTGTACCTCCCGCGTGAAATCTAATTCCGCTTTCATCCTCAAATTTTCATTATTTATATGATTATTAAGTTGTTGAAATTCTTGATTAGATTTTACAAGTGCGATGGCTATGCTATTAAAAGACTGAACAACTTGTCCCAACTCGTCACGATTATCTAAAGTAATATCAAAAGAAGTATCATCTACTACATTTCCTTTTTTAAAATTATCATTAATCATCCGTTTAGAAGCTATGTCTAGGCTATAAACCGTTTGTTTTACACCTAGATAAAAACCGATAAAAAGATAAGTAATTAAAATAAGAATAAGTGATGTAAAAATTGACAACAATATTTGCTTTCCTGCAAAAGTATCGATCCGCTTTTGAAGAAGTATATCTAATTCAGTTAAACTTTTATCCCATGATACGTAGGTTTTTTTGAGACTTCGTTCAGATGCTGTTATAAAACCCTCATAAATAATAGGATTAAAATTATTATTGAAAGGTACTGTTGTTTGTGTAAGTAAATCAATAGTATTATTTAGTAGTTCAATATTTGCTTCTAACTTAGGACGCAGATTTCCTGTAGGGTTATCATTAAATGAATTCTCTACATTTTTTCTCAACTCCTGATTATATTGTTTTAATATAGCCAATAGTTCAATAAGCTTAACCCTATCATTTATAGAATCTTGTTGACGCAAAATAATTGATTGGGAATGTAACTTAATTTCTCCTAAAGTTCTTTGGATATTTGGTAACTTTAACAAAGTTGCATCCATCATATAGTATGTGTCAATATCTGGATCTAAAATCAAATTAGACTCATCCCCTACATGTACTCTTAATGCATCTAATTGTTGAATTAGGGAACTATATTCAGCATTGATTAATTCGGGTTTAACTGTATCCTGGCGCTGTTTGATTTTTTGCCAACTATCTTTAATTATGTTAAATTTTTCGGTAGTGTTTAAACTGGAAGAAAATTCTTTATCCGCAGTTTCTAATAATTTAAATGCTTGATCAATATCTTTTTTTATCCTCTGAATTTCTTGGTTATTTTCGTTAGTGACAGGGTTATTATTAAGGAACTGTAATTTCGGGATATCTTTCCATAATTTACTCCAAGGACGTAAATAGGCATTACCAAGCATTTCCTTTTCAGTGAAATCATTCTTATTTTGAATTTCTGACCATAAAAGAAAAAATGTCAAGCCTAATGGCAAAATAAAAATTGAGCTAATGAGGATAAATTTTTGAGAATATTTAAAGCGATTCATTAGGTTAATCGCTGGAACAAATATCGATTTCATAGTGTTAATTATGCGAAGATAATGTGAAATTTGAAAAGGAACTTATTTGTTGCTTAGAGGATGTTTAAAAAGTCCTCTTGTTGGTATTAAAACCTTCTCTACTTCCTCCCTGCTAAAAAAGGGATCTCCAAGTGTCCAAAATCACTGCTAAACACTTTTCAAGCATCCTTTTAAAATGAGTAATATATTTACCTAAAAAAGATGAATTATTGTAAAGTTAATTACTTAACAGGAATATCAATCTGAGATCTAAACCCAGTTGTCTATAAAACTGGGTTTTATTATCTAATAAAAATTCAAAATTGCTTATTTTATTGCGAATGTAGCAGTGGATTTATTTTATCTAAGCATCATTATTTTTAACATGAATCAGAAGCTTAGTTTTATCATCAACTTGCTATAAATTCACCAAAAAGCCAGTTATTGTAAATCAGATGCACAGAAATACTGAATTTAGATAACTATAATTCAGATATACTGTGTGTTGTTTGATTAAAAGCCGTTTTAACTAAATTAATTTGAGAGTTAAATTGGGCATCAAGCGTTGTAAATTTTTTAAAGATTTACCTTGCCAGGGTATAGTATTAGACCCCAGTATCATCATATGAATAGCTTTTTTACGCATTCCGATCACAAATTTTGAAAGCATTGTGATTCCAGAACTATTGAGAAAATCTAAATGACGTAAATTCAAAGTTATTCTTGGTGGATCACTCTCCGCGACTTCCTCTAATAAACTGAGAATTGGAGAGTAATCTTCTGTCCCGTTTAGTCTAAGTGTGCCGCTAAAATTAATTGTAGCTGCACTTACATCATACCAAACTTGATAATTTTCGCCTTTAACTTCCATTGTTCAAATATTTTGCTATTGTGGACATATGATAATATTCTAAATAGTCAACTGTACCATTGTGGTGACAGCAACTATCTCTGGTTTTTCTTGGATCAATTGAAATTTCCAGCCTAACATTGCTGAATAATCATTGACCATGCTCAATAAACCCAAACCTGAACTATTTCCAGTCTCATCATTAGCACTTTTCTCCATTTGCTTAAAATACATTTCATTTGGGTCTGAACTAGTTAGTTCTTCAATAAAGTCAACAAAGGTTTGAATAGATTCGGAACTAATACTATTACTGACAAAAAAACGAATTTGATCAGCATCTAATTGCAGTTGAATTGTAACTGGATACTTGACTCGGTAGTTACAATACTTCATCGAATTTTCTAACAATTCGTTAGCAATATAACTAGCTGCTCCTTTTAATTCATTTTGGCGTTGAATTGACTCAGGATTATCGTCATCTTTAGGAACAAATGTTCCTAAATAATCAGCCATAAAATCAGCCGACAATCCATTATTCCGCCAGCGTTCTTTGATGGGAATTGAAGAAGGTGAAAATTTGAGAGTTAGTTGATCTTGGCTTAATGGTTTATCGACAAAATAGCCAAATATTTTATTAGAAATCGAGGTGACATAAGTCATAATCAGAAAATATGGTAATGGGTTTTAATGTTTATTGTGTTATTTACACATTGTCTATGAATTGGGTATCTATCTAACTTGTTCGCAAGCAAATTAACTGTTCTGATTTATTTTTTAACTTCAAGTTGTTTATACTAGATATCTAGGTTAACAACAAAGCTCACATTACAAATGAATGATCAAATAGATTAGTTAATTAATTATTAGCGAAACCTATCTGTATATGTTGCATATAAATAATCTATTCGACTTCAGTATTTGTACCAAAAAAATAATTAACATTACTAAAAGTCTAAGTATGGGTCTAAATGCTTAAACAAACCGAATGGATGGCTTTATTGGTGTCATGCAAATCTTGCTTGATCAACATTGATCAATCGGTTATGTCTTTGAAAGATCTATTTTTTGATAGTATCAGTATTAATACTGAAGTATTTTTGAGTTAAAGATACTCTAAAAAACCTAATAAATCCACTGATTTCAATACTATTCTTTAAGCTTAAAGACAATATGCAAGTTACAAAAGTTAATTAAATGATGCATAAATAAACCATTTACGCGAAGTATGACAGCCTGTCGTTTGACTATCACTCCTATGAACATGAGAATGTAAAAGGAATATTGCACTTAATAATTTTTTGTTACAGAGGGAACACGTAATGAAAAGAATTGTATCTGTATTGCTGTTGGGCATTACCATCTTCACATTTGCCTTTAACCGTCCTGCGTTAGCTGATGCTACCCTTGGCGCAAAGGTTTTCAGCGCCAACTGTGCTCAATGTCATGCAGGTGGTAAGAACTTGGTTAACGCTGCTAAGACTTTGAAGAAAGAAGATTTGGAAAAGTACTCTATGTACTCTGCTGAAGCTATTATCACCCAAGTTACTAAAGGCAAAGGCGCAATGCCTGCTTTTGGCGGACGTTTGAATGCTACTCAAATTGAAGATGTAGCATCTTATGTATTAGAACAGGCTGATAAAGGTTGGAGCTAGAAATAGTTCATAATTTAGTTAAGGTTCGCTAAGGGCATCTGCTCATGGGTAACTTTATGTAAAGCTTAAGTTTTTAAGCTGGTAGAGACGCGATCGCGTCTCTACAATTTTGTATGTAAACCTCGTCTAGATTGGAAACTTAGTTTTCCGTAAAGACTTGATTAGGCGTAGCCAGCCCCACAGGCTTATGCTACCTTACATCGCTGTTTGAGGTATTTGAATTGCTAAAAAAACTCTGAATTTCATCATGGACGAGGTTTAAGTAGTTCTTAGAGATTTATATGCAGCGATTAATTAGGCAGATGACGACGATTGCGCTTGCCTTTGCGATGGGGCTACTGTTATGTAGTCAAAACACCTTTGCGCTTTCTTATCCTCAAACTTCGGCAACTGAGATTTTCCAGTCTGGAATAAAAAAGTTAGAATTTGGCAACTATTTAGATGCAATCAGCGATTTTACTCAAGCTATAAACTTAAAAGATGATTTTGCAATTGCCTATAGCAATCGCTGTCTTGCCTACCTACAACTTCAAGATTACGGCAATGCGATCGCTGATTGCAATCAAGCCATAGATTTAGCACCACATAACTTGGAAGCATATCTAAATCGTGGGATTGCTTATTATCGCCAAGGAGATTATACCACAGCTATCGAGAGCAACAATCAAGCAATTGCTCTTAAACCAGGAAACTTTCGGGCATATTACAACCGAGGAATTGCTACCGCTGCTATGGGAGAATATGATCATGCGATCGCGGACTTCAATCTGGCTTTATCTTTGGTTACTGATGTTCACAGTTATTCCCTAGCCGAAATTTATAATGATTTAGGTTCAGCACAGTTACACCTGACAAACTTTGATGCTGCTAAACATAATTTTTCTCTGGCAATTCGCTTCAACCCAGATGATTTTCGTGCTTATTTTAACCGGGGTTGCGCTTGTGGTAGAAATCATGATTATCCAAACGCAGTCAGAGATTTTAGCCACACAATCAAACTTAATCCAGCTAATGCTCAAGCCTATTTAAATCGCGGGATTGCCCAACATAATTTAGGTTATGAAGAAGCTGCACTTTCTGACCTAAAGATAGCGGCAATTTATTTTGAAAAACAAAACAAAAATTTAGCTTATGAACGGATACTGAATTTAATTAAAGTTGTTCAAAAGCAAATATCACTAGAGTCTGTTATTGGTTAATAAAGCGCTACTCAAAAGAATATATTTTAATTGGGATACTTCGGGGTATTCCTAGTCCCATTGGTAAAATGATTAGAAGTTATTTTTATAAGTTAATTTTTCGGAAAGTAGGGAAATCTGTTAATATTGAACCAAACGTCCGTTTCATCGGTACAGATACAATAGAAATTGGTGATTACGTTCGCATCTACAACGGTAGTTATGTTAGTAATAAAGGAAATAGAATTTATTTTGAAAATAATGTTTCCATTGACCATGGTGTAGATATTAGAGCCTACGATCAAGAAGGTGATCACATAATTATTGGAGAGAATACTTATGTGGCTCCTTATGTTTGCATGGCTAGACCTGGTTTGATAAAAATTGGATAAAAGTGAGCAATCTTTGATTTGAGAAGCGATCGCATTCTCTACATATCCCTGGTGTTGACTGTCCTAAGTCTAATCCGACACCAAAATTAGCGATCGTATGGCATAATTACTGTGCCAAAATATACTGCAAACACAATATAGCTTGAGACGTTGTAATTTTGATGATTGGAGATAAATTGAATATCGAGACAGTAAAACGGGAATGGTTTTCAAATGTTCGCGCTGATGTTTTAGCTGGTGCGGTGGTAGGACTGGCTTTAATTCCAGAAGCGATCGCGTTTTCAATTATCGCTGGTGTTGATCCCAAAGTTGGTCTATATGCTTCCTTTATTATCGCCGTAATGACTGCTTTTTTAGGGGGCAGACCGGGGTCAATTTCGGCTGCAACCGGGGCAATGGCACTGTTGATGATAGATTTGGTGAAACTGCATGGTTTACAGTTTTTACTAGCTGCAACTTTCATCACGGGGATAATTCAAGTATTATTTGGTATTTTTAAACTAGGTCGTCAGATGAAATACGTACCTAGAGCCGTGATGTTGGGATATATCAACGCTTTGGCAGTGTTGATTTTTATCGCACAGTTACCCCAACTCATAGGTAAACCCATAGAAGTATATATTTTAACAGCTATATCCCTAGCAATTATTTACATTCTCCCCCGGTTTACCAAAGTTGTTCCCTCTCCCTTAGTGACATTAGCGGTGATGACCATCGCTGCGATCGCGCTAAAGTTAAAAGTGCCCACCGTCGGGGATATGGGAGAACTACCCACAGCACCACCCTTATTTGCTCTTCCTCAAGTTCCCTTCACCTGGGAGACTTTACAAATTATTTTGCCCTATTCCTTCACCTTGGCAATTGTGGGTTTATTAGCTTCCTTCCTCACCGCTTCCTTGGTGGATGAACTCACCGATACCCCCAGCGATAAAAACCAAGAAGCCAAAGGTCAAGGTATAGCAAATATTATCACCGCATTTTTTGGGGGAATGGCTGGTTGTGGAATGATTGGACAATCGGTAATTAACATCCAATCGGGGGGTCGAGGACGCTTATCAACCCTTTGTGCGGGGATTTTCCTGCTGTTTGCCATTTTAGCCCTGCAAGATTGGGTCAGACAAATGCCAATGGCTGCCCTCGTTGCCATCATGATTATGGTGTCGATTGGTACATTTCGCTGGTCATCCTTTAGGGATATTCCCCGCATTCCCCGCACTGAAACCCTCGTCATGTTAACCACAATGTTTATGACAATTTTTACCCGTAATTTTGCTTTGGGTGTGGCAATGGGAATCATCATGAGTACGGTGTTTTTTAGCCGAAAAATTGCCAAATTGGTGTTTGTAGATAAAGCACTAAGTGAGGATGGGAGCCATCGCACCTATAAAGTGAGCGGACAAATTTTCTTTTTATCGAAGGAAGAATTTTTAGAATCCTTTGATTTTGGGGAAGTAGTCGATCGCATCACCATTGATTTAACCAATGCTCATTTGTGGGATCAAGGTGCAGTAGCGATACTGGACAGAATTGTCTTGAAATTTCGTCGCAATGGTGCCGATGTGGAATTGGTGGGATTGAATCAAGCCAGTGCCATATTAGTTGAGAAATTAGGAATTCACAATCAAAAAGAGGCTTGATTTTGCGTAGCCACTTAGCCACTTCGTGCTGTTATTTAGAGATGATTCTGATTGTTTCTAAGGTGCTATCTGCTAAACCTGTAATTGTCCCCCCCATTCTTTGAACTGTAATTAAATATTCAATGGCAGATTCGCGGATAATTTCTCCTGGGATTAATATGGGAATTCCTGGTGGATATGGACAAATAGTTTCAGCAGATATATATCCGATACTTTTTGATAATTTAAGAGTTTGAGTAGGGCTAAAAAAGGCTTGGCGAGGTGATATTTTATAATTATTTATTAATGTCTGATGTTGGGGAAGTGCCGTTATGTTAGTAATTTCTAAATTCAGCTTGTTTGTAGTACTAAATTGAGATTTTAATTCATGAAAGCCTTGAATTAGTTGCTCTATATCTGCTAGGCTGTTTCCAATACTAATAATAGATGTGACATTTTTGAGTGATGCGAGTTCACTTCTGATATTAAGTTTTTCTTCTAATATTTCATCAGCACTGAATCCAGTTAAACCTAAACCAGAAACATTCACTGTTAAGCGAGTTTTATCTAAAGCCTGAAAGCCAGATAAATTTTCTTGATTTGGACTTTCTAAAACTGATAAACCGGGAATCTGACTAATTTGCTCTTTTGCCCTATCTGCGAGTTTTAAAGTCTGCGACATGAGACTTTCACCAAACAAAGCCATTTGCTGACGTGCTGCATCCAAAGAAGCCATTAGAATATAACTAGGGCTGGTGGATTGAACTAACTGTAATGCTTTGGATACGCGATCGCTATCCACCAGGATACCTTGTAAATGCAGCATTGATGCTTGGGTCATGGCACCAAGGGTTTTGTGGATCGATTGTACTGTAATATCGGCACCTGCTGCTAAGGCTGATATTGGTAAATCACGGTGGAAAGCGAAGTGTGCGCCGTGTGCTTCATCAACCAATAATGGGATATGATGCTGATGGGCAATTTTAGCGATCGCATTCACGTCTCCACAGACCCCGTAGTAGGTGGGGTAAACCATCATTACTGCTTTGGTGTCGGGATGTGCTTCCAGTGCAGCGGCAATAGCAGCAGCTGTGATACTGTGGGCTATATCGAGAATCGGATCGTACTCAGGTTCAATGAATATGGGGATTGCGCCGGAGAGAATTAACCCAGCGATCGCCGAGGAATGTACATTTCGTGGGAGGATAATCTTATCGCCCATGCCACAGGTGGCTAAAATTGCCGCTTCCACACCACAGGTTGAACCATTCACCAAAAACCAAGTTTTTTCCGCACCAAATATATCTGCGGCAAGTTCCTGTGCTGCTAGGATAGCTCCTTCCGGTGCAAATAAGTTATCTAATTCGGTTAATTCTGGTAAATCAAAGCGGAAAACTGCCTCACCAAAGGTATCTAGCAAAGTTTGAGAAACCCCTGCACCCTTCTTATGTCCTGGAGTGTAGAAAGGTGCATGGAGTTGGTTAGCACATTCGATGAGCGCTTTTACTAGTGGCGTTTCGTGATGCGATCGCTTATTGGTCATTCTGGTATTTAGCGGTACTATTTGAATTACACACCAATACCAAAACCTTGTCTAGATGTTCCGGTGGAACGTTTTTAGCTAAGGTGTATTTACCTGAAAATTTCTGTAATTTAGATTATTCATCATCAGTGATTTCAAAGTCGCTGTTGTTACAAATATTGACACGATGAATTTCTTGATCATCTTCATCTTCCCCCATAACTTTCATATCATATAAACAGTTATTTTCCCGATCTTCAAATCTCAGATTCACTGATTGACCTTGCCAAATAGTTTTATCATGAATATCATCAACCAAGTTTTTTCCCCATTTGTCTTCACCTACGCGTGACATATGAACTTCACGAATTCTAAAGCTACTATGATTGCGTAATTTGATGTGGCACAATTCTGCCAATGCAACCTGTGAACTCAAAGCTGTGGTTGAGATGAATAGTGCCGCGATAGTAGTTTTTTTACCACGGTTGAGCAGAGATTTTCCCATCGTCAGTATGACCTTCTAATAAAATGTTCTATTGTAGATAGAATAACTCTACATAGATTTATAGGAATACAACATAAATTATTCTTTAAATGATTTTAGTTAGTGGCTAACATTTGATAATTAGAAGAGAAGATAGTTATTGATGAGCAATTTTTGAAAAAAGTAGATTTTTTCGAGTTGGCGATGTCCTACTGGTTTGATGTGATGTAAAATTAATTTTTGAGATTTATACATGTCTTCCCAACCCCAGCAGTAACCTACTTCCGAACCCAGAATTAGATCAAACATCTCGTTAGGAAATGCTTCAGGTACGTGCATAATTTAAAATCGTACATGAGGAAGTTGTTGGCAGCACTGAATTGCTTTACTCTAGGGAAAATCTTGTTAATGGGTATTTTTTGAGTTACTAACACGAATAATGAAATAACTAATTGATAAAGCCAGAACTGCTAAACCTAAACCAATAATATCAACTCCTTCAACTTTATCTAAGTCGAGAATAATGATTTTTCTAGCGACGGCAATTAGGGAAGTTACAATCACCAATTCAACTTGGAGAACATGTTTTTTCAAATATCCAGTAATATTTTCGAGTATTTCTAGAGCAATCAATACATTCAAAAATAATCCAAAAACCTTGAATAAAGTTTTATAAAAACCGTCATATTCTGATAAAAATAGCTCTTTAAAAGTGAAATTTACCAGATCAAAAATAGCAACTCCAATTACAAATAGCATACAGATTGCAAGAATCTTGGCTACTACTACCTCGATATTTTCTACAAGATGCGTAAAATTTTCATCTCTAAAAACTTCTCGAAATGATTTGAATGTTCTCCTCATCTGGCATTTCCCCTTATAAAGTAGTAAATCGAGTGTAAAAACACAAAAGAAAAAGAATCTGGATAAGTTAGATTGGCGAAGATAGTCACTTCTGATAACTATTAGCTGGTATTTAGTGAGTCTCTTTTGCTGTTTTGTCATAGCCAAAGCTAGAAAAATTACAATAATTTATCAAGAAATCATTGTTTTAAGGTCAATTCTTTTTGCGTATAAAAATAGTTATTAATTGAGGTAAATCCAGCCAAATACTGTATTTATATAGTTTTTGAATTAGGCTGTCCTATATTTCTCCCTAGCTATTGCTTTTGAAGATATATTATTGGGTACATATTCATTCAAAATTACTATAAATAAGCA
This sequence comes from Calothrix sp. PCC 6303, assembly GCF_000317435.1. Classification (NCBI taxonomy): domain Bacteria; kingdom Bacillati; phylum Cyanobacteriota; class Cyanophyceae; order Nostocales; family Calotrichaceae; genus Calothrix; species Calothrix sp. PCC 6303. Next base: position 1,214,751 of record NC_019751.1, on the reverse strand, counting down.
AGCAGGAAAATTTATAAGTACAGTAAAATTTGTCTAGGACAAGGCTCCTAAACAACTGAGTTTTGAATTATTGATTAAAAAATTGAGAATAATATCAGCTTAACATTCGGATGGTTCCAATTGATAGCGATTAATCATCAAATTAATACTTACAGGTATTAGGCTAACCGCGCAAGCTTTCAATTCTGGTTGGAAAGAATCGGGACAGGATATGGGATGGGTAAGAGTATTCGCTTCAGCATTATCAGCCCAAAGCGCGCCCCAATGGATAGGTACGAAAACTGTACCGGGAGAAATTGACTTTGTAACCTTTGCGGTGAAGCGGCTGATACCACGACGCGATCGCACTTCAACCAAAGTACCATTTTTAATGTTCAAATCATCGGCATCGCGGGGATGTATCTCAATGAAGGGTTCTGGATACATCTGGGCGATTTTTTCAATTCTTCCGGTGCGGGTTTGGGTGTGCCAATGTCCGTAAACCCTTCCTGTGGTTAGAATGTAGGGAAAATTAGCATCTGCTGGTTCTGCTAACCCCAGGGAATGGGAGGGAATAAAATTAGCCCGTCCATTTGGTGTCGGGAAGTAATGGTTTGTGTAGAGTCTGGGAGAATTTCCCCACTGAATCGCCCTTTCTTGGTGAAGTCGTTCATGACTAATATCACTCATATCACAAATACGACCTTGAGTTAGCTGCACAAACTCACTGTAAACTGCGGCAGAATCAACAAACTGAAATTTATCGCCAAAACCTAGATACTCGGCAACCTCAGCGAAAATTCTCCAATCTGCTTTTCCTTCCCCTACAGGTTCTCGGAATGCCTCACACAGAGTCACAATGCGTTCCGAATTCGTCATTGTCCCAGTTTTTTCCCCCCATTGCGCCGCAGGTAGTAAAACATGGGCAAAAGCTGCGGTTTCCGTGGGGTAATATGCGTCTTGGAGAATAGTGAAGGGTGATTTTTTCAGCGCGGCTTTGGTACGTTCCAAATCTGGTAAACTCACCGCTGGGTTAGTAGCTACAACCCAAAGCAAATTTACATCCCCAGTTTCTAAACCTGTAATAATATCCCAAGCAGTACGTCCATTTTTGGGGTTAATGTTGCCGGGGGGAATTTGCCAGAATTTTTCTACTTCTTGGCGGTCTTCTGGATTAGTAATGAAGCGATATCCAGGTAATAAATGTGACAATCCTCCAACCTCTCTCCCACCCATGGCATTAGGTTGTCCAGTAAGGGAAAATGGTCCCGCCCCAGCTTTGCCAATTTGACCTGTAAGCAGATGTAAATTGATGATGCTGGTGACTTTAGCAGTTCCTTGGGATGATTGATTTACACCCATTGACCACAGGGAAAGGAGATTTTTTGCTTCTCCCCAGTAACGGGCTGCGGTTTCTAGTTCTTCAACGGAAATACCGCAACTTTCAGCAACTTTTTCAGGGGGATAGTGTTGAATTAGTTGAGTAAATTCACTGAAATTATTAGTACATTTTTCAACAAATAGTACATCTGCTTTTCCCCATTCCAACAACAAGAAAGCAATCCCATTGAGGAAATCGATATCACTACCAGGACGAATTGCTAAATGTAAATCAGCAACCGCAGCGGTGGGAGTACAACGAGGATCGACGACAACTAGTTTGACGTGGGGATTTTTTTTGTGATGTTTCTGAAAGCGATTAAAAACAATCGGGTGACACTCGGCAGTATTAGAGCCAATAATAAAGGCACAGTCGGTAATTTCTAGGTCATCATAGCAACAGGGGGGACCATCCGAACCTAGGCTTTGGGTATAACCTTTAACAGCACTAGACATACAGAGACGGGAATTAGAATCAAAATTATTAGTTCCCAAACAGCCTTTCAGCAGCTTTTGAGCTACATAATAATCCTCCGTCTGCATCTGTCCAGAGCCATACATACAAAAAGCATCAGCCCCAAAATTAGTAATTGTGGCTTGAATGCGATCGCTAATCAACTCCAACACCTCCTCCCACGTCACCCGCTGAAATTCTTCATCCAGGGATTCCCGCACCATCGGATACAAAAGTCGATCTTTATCAATAGATTCAGCAATAGTTGCACCCTTAACACACACCATACCAAGGCTTGATGGGTGAGTGCGATCGCCTCTCACTTTAAAGTTAGGAATTTTCGATGTTTCCCCAGGTGTAGAAGTAGATAAAACCTCCAAACCACAACCAACACCACAATAGGGACAAAGAGTTTTAGTAATTTCAGCCACGATATGCAACCCGCAAAATTCCAATAACTGTAGAGACGCGATACATCGCGTCTCTCTTAATTTTGTATTCCACAAAAACACACATTATTCTGCCGCATCATCCTGGGCAAACTTGTTATACAAAAAGTCCAGCGCATAGTTCCGCAACTCGTAGTAAGCTGGATCTTCCATCATTTTGGTGCGATAGCCCTGTATAGACGCATCAGCAGTACGTGGACGATCAAAAGGCATCTCTAAAATTTCGCCAATCTTGGCAGCGGGACCATTTGTCATCATCACCAAACGATCAGCTAAAAATAACGCCTCATCAATATCATGGGTAATCATCAACACCGTAATTTGATAATCACGCCAAATTTTTAATAATTCTTCCTGTAATTCCTCTTTAGTAATCGCATCCAGAGCCCCAAAAGGTTCATCCAAAATTAGAACCTGGGGACGAATAGATAAAGCCCTGGCAATCGCCACCCGCTGCTTCATCCCCCCAGAAATTTGACCAGGTTTTTTATCGGCAGCTTCCAGCAATCCCACCATCTCTAAATGTTCTTTGACAATTGCTCGTTTTTCTGCTTCTAACTTCTTCGGATACACCGCATCAACCGCAGTATAAACATTATCAAAAACCGACATCCACGGCAACAAACAATAATTTTGGAACACCATCATCCGGTCTGGTCCCGGTTCGGTAATCTGTTGATTTTGTAACCTGACTTCTCCCTCAGTCGGAGTATTAAACCCCGAAACCATATTTAGTAAAGTTGATTTGCCACAGCCAGAATGACCAATAACACAAATAAATTCTCCTTCCTTTACTGATAAATTTATCCCGTCTAAAACAACATTGGGACCTTTAGCACTAGGATAGATCTTAGTTAGATTTTCAATTACTAAAAACGGCTCATTTTTAACTGGCATGGATTGAATATTGATACTGGAATTAGTTATTTGCATTGGTATTTTTTTGTTAATAATAACTTTCGACTCTTAAAAATGAGAAAACTCTCAATTATCATGCTGTAGCTTGCGTCTTCGTAAGGAATTTTCTTTTACCCTTGTGAAGTAAATACTCCTAAATAAACGCTTCTTCAACTTGAATCTTATCCTTTATTTCAAAACTATTTAGATATTCAATTGGATCAGAAGCGTTGAAAACCTTACCATCAAACATCAAAATCGGTGTGTCGCGTCCAATATCTAGGAAACCCAATTCACGGGCAGCTTTACCATAGACATCAGTCCGACAAACCCGTTCAAGAATATCCACCCAGTTTTTCGGAAAACTAATCAAACCCCAACGGGCTAACTGAGTCAAAATCCACAGCATTTCACTACGTTCAGGGTAATTACTCTTATTTACATAAAACTGGTTAAACTTATTCAGGAATTTTGCTTCTGTACCGTCACCACGATTATAAGGATCAATAAATCCAGGACGAATAAATCCAGGATCAATACCCAAGTATTCTGGGCGACACATCAATTCAACAATTTCTTCCCGATGGCGTTGATCATCGCAGTATTCACAAGCTGCCAACAGTGCTTTCACTAATGCCAAATGTGTATTTGGGTGCTTTTCTGCCCAATCTTCCCTTACACCCAATACCTTTTCGGGATGCCCTGACCAAATTTCTAAATCAGTAGCAATAACAAAGCCCAATCCTTCACTTACAGTACGGGAATTCCAAGGTTCCCCCGCACAATAACCATCAATGGTACCAGCTTTCAAACTAGTCACCATTTGCACAGGTGGAATAACTGTTAAGTTGACATCCCCATCAGGATTAATTCCCCCAGATGCCAACCAATACCGCAACATCAAGTTTTGCATCGATGCTGGGTGAACAACTCCCAAAGTATGGGAAGTTTCAGAATCTTCACTCAAAGCCAGCTTCAAATCTGCAAGGGTGCGGACACCTCGATTGTAAAACTTATTACTCAAAGTAATAGCGTTACCATTCCGAGAAAGGGTAATTGCACTCACAATTGGCACCGGAGTTTTGCCACCAGCACCCAAAGTTAAAGCCAAAGGCATCCCAGCCACCATTTGGGCTGCATCTAGTCTTCCTGTACCAACACCTCTAGCAATTTCTTTCCAACTTGGTTCCCGACTCAAGTTAACTTCTTCTATCCCGTACTTTGCAAAAAAGCCTTTTTCCTTAGCAACAATTAATGGTGCAGCATCATTAAGGGGAATAAAACCCAAGTCGAGAGTCACCTTTTCTAAACCATTGCGTGATGTACTGTACTCCACCACTGATTTCGAGACTTTAGCCGCTGCTGTCCGTTTTTTGGCTTGTTTTTGCTGATTCAGAAAGTAGATAATTTCATTTCGCATCGCATAGTAACTGGGATGCTTCACAACCTCCAAACGTTGACGAGGACGAGGTAGGGGAACATCCAAAATCTGTCCAATATGTGCCTCTGGTCCATTGGTTAGCATCACAACGCGATCGCTAAGTAGTAAAGCTTCATCTACATCATGTGTCACCATGACACAGGTAAGCTGATTTTCATTGCAGATTTTCATCAGTTGTTCCTGCAAGCTACCCCTGGTTAAAGCATCCAAAGCGCCAAATGGTTCATCAAGTAATAATAACTTGGGACGAATAGCTAAAGCCCGCGCAATGGAAACCCGTTGTTTCATTCCCCCCGATAACTCATTTGGTAGTTTGTGTGCGGCATTGCGGAGACCAACTAAATCAATATGATGTTCAACAATACCTCGACGTTCACCTTTAGGTTGATTTTTGTAGACTTCATCAACAGCCAAAGCAATATTTTCCCGCACCGACAACCAAGGTAATAGTGAATAGTTTTGAAACACCACCATTCTGTCTGGTCCAGGTTCGCGTACTTCTTTTCCTTCTAAGGTGACACCGCCAATTGTGGCACGATCTAAACCAGCAATGATATTTAATAATGTTGATTTACCACAACCTGAGTGACCAATTAGAGAAATAAACTCGCCTTGTTGGATCTTTAATTCAATGTTTTTAAGGGCAATATAAGTTTTGCCATCAGGTAAATTGAAAGTGCGATCTACATGGTCAATTTCAACAAAAGTATTCATAAATTTTAGGATTTATATGTTTAATTTTGGCTGTTATAGTAATTTGAAAAAAGAATACAACACATGGATAAACGCAGCAGTTGGAACCCCACCCCCTAACCCCTACCCCGCTTGCGGGGAGGGGAAACTAAATTCTTGTTCCCTCTCCCCAAGCGGAGAGAACTTGGCGGGAGAATTCTTCTTCCGCCAAAGTTCGGGGAAGGGTAATCAAAGAGAAGCCGCTACGCGCCTATAGGGTGGGGTTCTTGATTAAGAGTGCTACAGAATATATTTTTTCAAAAACTACTTTTTTCAACTTTGTTTCATCTTCCTATTTTTGTTCTGCGGGAACTACTAAACTCGCAACCCAACCAATTAATCTATCAAGGATTAAACCAACTAAACCAATATAAACTAAGGCTAAAACTACCTGACCTAAATCACCACTATTGTAAGCATCCCAAATAAAGAATCCTAATCCACCAGCCCCATCGCTACTACCAGCATTCACCATTTCAGCGGCAACAATTGCCAACCAAGCTAAACCAATCCCAATTCTTAATCCACTGAAAATATAGGGAACAGCCGCAGGAAAGAGAATTTTGAAGAAATATTTGTGTCCACTTAGTTTGAGTACACGGGCAACGTTGCGATAATCTTGGGGGATTTGTTGCACGCCAACTGTGGTATTAATGACGATGGGCCAAACTGAAGTAATAAAAATTACGAAGATAGCTGCTACTTCACTTTTACTAACACTTCCAATGGATGGGACAGCCGACAAAGCTATTGGCAACCATGCTAAAGGAGGAACTGTTCTTAAAATTTGAAAAATTGGGTCTAGGGCTTCAAACATTAATTTGTTTGTCCCTGTTAAAACTCCCAAAGCAATACCAATTGTTGCCGCAAAGAAATAACCATAAGCAACCCTTTGTAAACTTGCAAATAACTGAAAAGCTAAACCTTTGCCGTCATCATCATTGAGGAAGGGATTGAGAAAATATTTTTGAACTTTCGCGTCAGAAATAATTTTGAGAGGGCTAGGAAACTCGGCAGTGGGACTAGAACAAAGTATTTGCCAAATAACTAGAAAAATGAATATGGCAACTAGAGGGGGAATTGCTTTTTGCAATTGTTTAGTAACTTGTGAAGCTAGCTTAGATGTTTGAGTAGCTTTATTCGTGCTTCCAGCTATTCTTAGTGCCATATTTATACTTTAGATTGGTGAGGTTGGCGGGGAAAGCGATTGGTGTGAGAATTTATAAGTAAAATGGCTGTTAAGTATTTGGCTTTTTGGGCGTTGCTGATTTGATGTATGAAAACGATTTTCTGTAATGTAAGAAATCCTTGGAAGAGGCAATATATTGCGTCTCTACATTTTAAATTCATACCGTAATTCAGTAACGCCGCTTTTTGCTAATAACTAATAACTAATTAGGCTTTTTTGATTGTCAAACTCTTCAAATAAGCATCTGTGTCGGCGGGGTCAAATTTCACGCCCAAGATATCTTCTACTCCCCTGGAGTCACTTGTGGGGATTGCGGCAGTTTGGTTAATGGCTTTTGCTGCTTCTTTCCAAAGATCTTCGCGGTTAACTTTATCCACTAGCTTCTTGATGTCAGTATCTGCGGGAAGTTGACCCCAGCGGATATTTTCGGCAATGAACCAAGCATCATGACTCTTGTAGGGGAATGAGGTGTTGTTTTCCCAGAACTTCATTGCTACAGGACTTGCGGCTTCAATTCTACCTGTACCATAGTCGATTTTACCCTTAGAGCGATCGCTTATTGCTGTCGCGTCTACTTTTAGGTACTTACCTGTAGAAATGATTTTTGACATTTCGTCTTTATTTTCGGCTTGATCACACCATATTTGTGCTTCCTGTACTGCCATCAATATTGCTGTTGCGGCTTGAGGATTTTTATCTACCCAATCTGAACGCATTGATAGGGCTTTTTCAGGGTGATCTTTCCACATTTCCCCTGTCACCAGTGCTGTATAACCAATTTGTTCTTGAACGAGTTTACCATTCCAAGGTTCACCAACACAGAATGCATCCATTTTTCCAGATTTCATGCTGGCAACCATTTGTGGTGGGGGAATAACGATGATTTCCACATCTTTTTCAGGATCTATTCCTCCTGCTGATAACCAGGAACGCATCCATAAATCGTGGGTTCCACCGGGAAATGTCACAGCACAGGTAAGTTTTTTGCCACCAGTAATTAGTTGTTTGAGTGGAGAACTATCTTTACCTAGATTGAGTTCCTTGTATTTATTAGAAACTGATATCCCCTGACCATTAGTATTTAAACGTGCCAAAATATACATTGGAAGGGGCTGTTTAGTTTTGGTAATGGCTCCCGCTGTCATTAAGTAAGGCATGGGACTGAGAATATGCGCTCCATCAATACCACCACCTTCAGAACCGAGTTCCAGGTTATCACGGGTTGCCGCCCAGGATGTCTGTTTCACAACCTCAACATCGGTCATACCATATTTCTTAAATAAACCCTTTTCGTAGGCAATAATTAGGGGTGCAGAGTCGGTGAGGGCTATAAATCCTAATTTGGCTTTGGTGGTTTCTAACTTGGAACCATTTGCCACTGGTGCTACTGAAGGAGTTGTTCCACCTGTAGAACTGGAGTTATCTACATTTGAACCATTGGAGGAACAGCCATGTACCAGGAGGGTTCCTGCTGCGGTTGCACCTGCGGTGATAATAAATTTTCTGCGGGAGAGGTTGCTCATTTTTTTAAGTTCTCAGAATAAATTTTGACTGTATGAGATCCCCGACTTCTTCGAGAAGTCGGGGATCTAAGACTTTCTAACTTTTGGGTGTCGCACCAAAGTGTTCTATAAGTAAGTTGTGCAATACAGGCTGCAAGTCTTCACAAGCAATGCCTTTGGTGACACAAGTTCCCAAACGGGCTTCTTTACCGACTTTTCCGCCCATATATATGTCAACTCCTTCCACAGCCTTGCCGTTTTTGCGGACTTTGGTACCCATTAAACCGATATCGGCGACTTGGGGCTGTCCGCAAGAGTTGGGACATCCTGTCCAATGAATACGAACTGGATTGGTAAAATCCAATTCTGCTTCTAAAGCTTTGATTAGCTCTAAAGCTCGATTTTTGGTTTCTATTAGGGCAAAATTACAGAATTGTGCACCTGTGCAAGAAACAAGCGATCGCATTAATGGTTCAGGGACTATTTTAAATTTATTCAGTAGAGGCTCTGTAGTCAATATTGCTAAATTGTCATTGGAAATATTCGGTATAATTACGTTCTGTTCTACTGTGAAGCGAAGTTCACCACTACCATAGACTTCTGCTAAACGTGCTAATTCAAACATACTGTCAGCGTTGAGTCTACCTACCGGAATCTGTAAGCCAACATAGTTGAATCCTGGCTGTTTTTGGGGAAATATTCCCAAATGATCGCGTTTTTCCCAATCTATTTCATCTTTTGCTGCTGCTGGCAGTAAAGATTTTCCGATTTTTGTTTCTACTTGTTGGCGGAATACCTCAATTCCCATTTCGTCAATTAGCCACATCAGGCGAGCTTTTTGCCGATTTGCACGCAAACCATGATCTCGAAATACTTCCAAAATTGCTCGACAGACTGCAACCACTTCTTCTGGTGCAACCCAAACATCCAAAGGAATCGCAGCATCACATCGCTTTGCCGAGAAGAAACCACCAACCAAAATGTTAAATCCAAAAGTTTGGGAAGAATCTTCTTTAAAGGCGGGAATAAAAGCTAAATCGTTGATTTCTGCATGAACTGAATTATCACGTCCACCAGTAATGGCAATATTAAATTTACGTGGCAAATTACTAAATTCGCTGTTTCCTTCTCCATTGTTGGTGATCATGTCTTGGATTTGCTGTACCAATTCGCGGGTATCAAACAACTCCGCAGCATCTAAACCCGCCACCGCATCACCAGTAATATTGCGGACATTATCCATTCCTGACTGGATTGTGGTTAAACCAACTTGTTGAAAGTGACGAAAAATCTCTGGTAAATCTTCAATCCTAATTCCCCGCAATTGAATATTCTGTCGGGTAGTAAGATCCGCGTAACCATCATCTCCATAACGCTGTACTACTTCTGCTAAGACACGCATTTGATGACTATTCAGAATTCCGTTAGGTATCCGCATCCTCATCATGAATTTACCAGGAGTTACTGGGCGAAAAAAGACACCCAGCCACTTGAGGCGATGATCTCTATCTGTTTCATCCATCGCCTCCCAACCCAAAGCTGCAAATTGTTCGATTTCTGCTTTGACAGCAAGTCCATCTTTTTCCGCCTTAAACCGCTCAAATTTATTTAAACTTGTGGCGGTAGTAGTCGCTGCGTTTGTCATGGGGAGTTAGGTAGTAAGAGTTAGGAACTAAAAAATAAAGACTAAGTAACCAAGGGATTTACTTTTGAAATAGAACAGCACTTGATTTTTTTCCTTTGGGTTTTAATCTCTATTTGTTATTCCCTAACTTTGTAGCAATTTACTTTTTCTTAACGTAATGTTGAATTTTTTTTTAAATCGTATAAACGGTTACTAAATCTTAATCACATTGCTAAAAGCGTATTTTCACTATGCAGTTTTTACATCATGACTGAAGAATTTTAAGCAAAAAGTACTTTCTAATTTGAGTGCGATCGCAGTTAATTGGAAATAGGGTAATGAGTATCACCGCATCAATCGCCGCGATTTATATCCAGGAAATGAGAATGAGTATAGAAATAGACAAAAAAATCACCCAGAAATCACTGGAATCAGCGCTGTTACAACTGGAAAATGGAGATTTTCAGCAACGTTGGGAAACCACTAAAGTATTGATTAAACTCGGTAATATTGCCATTCCTTCACTGATTGAGATCCTGAATGACGAAGATGCAGAAGATGAATTGCGATGGTACGCGGCGAAAATTTTGGGTGATTTGAAAGATGCTGAAGCTATTCCCCCATTAATGGAATTACTACAAACCACTGATAACGAAGAATTGCAAGTAATGGCTGCTTCGGCACTGGGGCAAATTGGTGTTGAGGCAATTGCAGCACTTTCTTTGCTACTTGCTGATGATACAACACGTCTAATGGCAGTGCGATCGCTTGCTTATATTCGTCACCCAGAAATCATTACACCTTTATTGAGTGTGGTGGATGATGCTCAAGTAGATATCCGTGTAACTACCATTGAGGCTTTAAGTAGCTTTCATGATCCGCGTGTTGTTTCGGTACTGCTTCGCGCAATTGATGATCAAAATGATGCTGTACGTCTCCAAGCTATATTAGCTTTGGGTTTCCGTCCAGATTTACGGGAACAGCTTGATTTGGTATCAAAATTCAAAGCAAAACTTTATGACTCCAATTCTGAAGTTGCTCATGTAGCAGTGTTATCCTTGTCGCGGATGGGAGGTGACACTGCATCTCAATATCTATATGAATTCATCGCATCCCCACAAACACCAATCAAGTTACAGTTAGAGGCAATTCGCGCGCTAAGTTGGTTGGGAACAATCTCCGCTTTAGAATATCTCCAAAACTTACTCAACAAAGTCCAATCCTTGACGCTATGGCAGCAAATTGTTGTGGTTATTGGCAGGATTCAACAGCCAAACCTGACTGCTAAAGCCTCAGAAATCTTGATGGACATGTTGCGGTTATCTCATCCAGCCATTGAAGCGGGTAGTATCCGCAGTGCGATCGCATTTGCCCTAGGACAGCTTGGTTCTATCCAAGCAATTGAACCCCTACAACAACTAATAACAGATCATGATGACCTTGTACGAATTCATGCGATCGCTTCTTTAAAAAATTTGTCAGCGCAATAGGTATGATATTTTTCGGCTTTGTTTGTCAGTCCTTGTTATTTCGTGCAAATTGCTGTGATTAAGCCCTTTATGATAGCATAGGTAATTAATTTTGCTATCTGTTTTCACCAAGTCAGAGAAACTTCTTCGTCGTCATAACCATGCGATCGCCTAACTAGTAACTTAGGTTATTATTTCTTTCACTGATACTTGGTAAAAAAAAGTTGCTAAAAAGTAACTAGATGTAACAAACCTTACCAAATTCCGAGAAAAAATCCGTTAGTTTAATCACAGCCATCAATGTAATTCAGGCTACAAATAAATGCGCGTAGAGCAGTTACAAGCTTTTCTAGCGATTGCAGAAGCAGGTAGTTTTCAAGGAGCAGCGCGACAATGCGGTGTCACTCAATCTACCGTAAGTCGTCAAATTCAGGCACTAGAAATCCACTTAGGATTGGAATTATTTCATCGTACTAACCAGGCAAAACTGACACTAGCAGGTGAGCGTTTGCTACCAAGAGCGCGGAAAATTTGTCAGGAATGGCAAAGTGCGACGCAAGAAATTTCTGACTTAGTAGCTGGAAGGCAGCCGGAACTATGTATCGCAGCAATTCATTCTCTCTGCTCTTATTACCTGCCACCAGTATTACAAAAATTTTGCCATAACTATCCCGAAGTCCAATTACGGGTAACATCATTAGGAAGCGATCGCGCTCTCAAAGTCCTTAAGGATGGACTGGTAGATTTAGCGATTGTCATGAATAATCGCTTTCTTACCACCAGCCGTGAAATGGTAGTGGAATTGTTATATGAAGAACCCATCGAAATTTTAACCGCAGCTACGCATCCCCTGGCACAATATGAATATGTTCCTTGGTCAGAATTGATTCGTTACCCACAAGTAGTATTTAAAGATGGCTATGGGATGCAACGCCTAGTACAGGATCGATTTGATCGTCTTGAAGCTACACTCCAAGCAGTATTGGAGGTAAACACCCTAGATGCCTTTCGGGGAATAGTACGTCAAGGTGAGCTAATTGCATTATTACCCCACTCAGCCCTAGTTGAAGCCCGAAATGATCCAACTTTAGCTGTACGTTCTTTGGCAACTAACTTGAATGTAGCAGATGGTGCAGCCTTAAATCGTCGTGTTGTCATGGTGACAACAAATGATCGTCTGCAAATCCCCCCAATCCGAGATTTTTGGGAATTAGTAAAGGAGAACATTCCACCTAAGAGTGATTCAATTTTACTTTCAGCAAGTTAAAAAACTCAACTTTAAAAGTGAATAGGAAACTCTTAACCGGGAACAGGGAACAGGAAACGGGGAACAAAGTTGGTAACTGGTAACTGGTAACTGATTTATGAGCAATAAATTTCGAGATTTACTAAAAAAAGTAGGTAGCGGTAATCATACATCACAAAGTTTGAGTCGCAGTGAAGCTGCGGACGCAACCAGAATGATGTTACTAGGTGAAGCAACACCTGCTCAAATTGGTGCATTCATGATTGCTCATCGTATCAAGCGTCCCACAGGTGAAGAATTAGCGGGGATGTTAGATGGTTATGAGGAGTTGGGACCAAAACTTCAACCAATTGCATCCCAACGCCAAGTTATGGTTTTAGGTATACCCTATGATGGTAGAACCCGTACTGCTCCTATAAATATAGTGGTAGCGCTGATGTTAGCAGCAGTGGGACAACCTGTGATCATGCACGGAAGCGATCGCTTACCCACGAAATACGGCTTACCATTAGTAGAAATCTGGCAGGGTTTAGGAGTTGACTGGACTAATTTATCTTTAGAAAGAACCCAAGAAGTGTTTGCTAAAACTGGTATTGGTTTTATCTATACACCTAAGCATTTTCCCTTAATTAATCAGATATGGGAATACCGCGATCAACTTGGTAAACGTCCCCCCTTTGCCACTATGGAATTGATGTGGAAGCCCTATAATGGTGATGCTCACATCGTTTGCGGGTATGTACATCCGCCCACAGAAGGGATGTTTAAAGAAGCATTGAAACTACACGGAGCTACAAAATATACGACTATTAAAGGCTTAGAAGGTAGCACCGATTTACCACGCGATCGCACTGCTATTATAGGTTTAGGAAGTGCCGATGGCAGCATTGAAAGATTACACCTAAGTCCTCGTGAATATGGCTTTTCAACTCAAAATGTCCCCTTGGAAACCACCACAGAATTAATTACAGCCATCGAGGAAATATTAACAGGAAAACCTGGAGAATTAATGCAAACCGCCTTATGGAATGGCGGGTTTTATTTATGGCGTTGTGGGATTTGTTCTGATATTAGTATCGGGATTCGTAAAGCTGAAGAACTACTAATTAGTGAGGCTTTAGTTGCAAAACTCCAACAATTAATTCAGGTAATTGCATCACTTTCTCCTCGTTTTGTTCAGGGTATTGGAGTTTAATAGTAATGGGATGAAAATGGCAGCAGATTTGATGAATATATAGTAGAACATGAAAAGCAAAAAACCCTAGAGAAGTTACGGTGAGATATTTATTTATATTTAAAAGAAATGTAGCCTGCCGTAATCAAAAAATCTACCCTGAGTAAGATTAATCTCCCACTATCGTAGCTATTCAATATTGAAAATCTAGTGAATAATTAAACTCGTGAAAGCAACATGTCATGTTCTACATTATTGCATTTCATTTAAAATCAGCTACATACCTATACAATTATTTCCACAATGAAAACGCAAATTCCACTACAAGTATGGGTACAAGCGATCGCACGGGGACTGTATCAACTTGGTTCCGCATTTCTCATATTTTACACCCCCATCATCTTTGTTAACTATGGAAATTTGACTGCTACAGAAGTCGGATTCGCGGTTGGTGGTGGTGCCGTATCTGGTTTTGCTGGTAATATCCTGGGTGGTATACTTACAGACTCGCCGCGATTTGGGCGCAAGTTAACTTTGTTGATGTCTGCTGGTTGCGCGATCGCGTCTACAACTTTAGCGGTGTTTACAGATAGTTTACCGTTTCTATTAATGGTGAATATCATCTTTGGCATCAGTACGGGTTTGTACTGGACTGCGGCAGATGCTTCTGTTATGGATATAACAACACCTGAACAACGACAAGAAGCTTTCTCTGTATTAGGTGTTGCCGATAATCTGGGTTATGGCATAGGAACGCTAAGTGGGGGACTGTTACTAAAATTACTCCATCCTGTGGAATTGGTATTTGCTGCGGGTGCAGTTGCATTCCTGGGTTTATTTATTCTTTTGGCTGTTGCGATGCAGAAAATCCAACCAGAAGCAAGTAACACTCAACAAATCCAAAAAGGTTGGCAAACAGCTTTAACAGATAAAAGACTAATGATTTATCTGTTGGTGAACACATTATTTATCACCTACATGGCTTTAGTCGGTGGCACATTACCCCTATACTTTGTCAACTTTGCCGGGACATCAGATGCAACTGTTTCTAACTTATTTACCTTTGGTTATGTTGGGTTAGGTGCATTGTTACAGCTTCCTGTCATCAAAGCAGTAAGTAAGCTACGTTATATAACTTCCTTAATGATTTCCATCGGCATTTGGGGTGTTGGTTTCCTTTTGGTTGGGCTATTGAAATATTTGCCCAATTCAGGAGAAGTGTATCAAATTGCCATCTTCGGAGTCTTTGCCATCGCCACCATTATTTACAAACCCACATCTTCAGCTTGGATTTCCCAACTATCCCCACCATCACTACGGGGAGTGTATACTGCGATCGCATATCAATGCTGGGCTATAGGATACGTTATTGGTCCGATTATCGGGGGTTGGGCAATCGATCAAACACCTACAGTTGCAGGGAATACATGGCTATTTATCGCTTTGAGTACCCTTTCTGGGTTAGTGGTATTGCAGCTATTGAATCAGCAAAATTCCACATCCACAGAAAAAATTGTCACTGAAAATTAAGTTTGGTAGAGAAATATAGAGACGCGGCATATCCCCCTCTCCATCCAACTTTACAACACCCCAAAAACATGTCCGATAAAAGGCGTACCCAATCTTATCAAGTAACTGATACCAACTTTCGACTTATAGACATTTCCACACCAATCAACTTTGAACAAGTTACCAGTGTTATCGCTTTTCCCTTCACTAATGACGGTAAATTAGTCACAGTTAAGCTTCAACGCGGATTAGATGTTCCTGGTGGACATGTACAAACAAACGAGACTTCTGTAGAAGCAGTTGCACGTCGAGAAACCTTAGAGGAAGCAGCAGTCACATTAGGAGAAATTTCCATAATAGGAATCATTGAATCAGAATATTTTGGTACAGAACCAGATCAACTTACCTATATTCTTGCTGTCACTGCTTTTGTCGCTGAAATCCACCCATTTACAGCCAATGAAGAAGTTTCTACACGTTTAATTATCACTCCAGAAGCCTTTTTAGAAGAATACGGGATCAATCGACAGAATACTGTTGTCAAAATAATGGCAAATTTGGTTAGTAATGCCCAGGCTTATCTCAAGTTAAAATTATCTACAGAGAACACAGATATTTAAAGCAATCAACAGAACTCACAATCGTCTGTCGGTGATGGAGAGAGGAATCACAATGGAAGTACAAAAAGTTAATTGTCAAGAACAATGCGTCAATGGCTGCATTTTGGGTGATAAATGCCCCAACATAGAATTTAGGGAAGCCGCATCCAATTTTATTGAAGGTACTTCCCTTGATGATATGTTGCAAATTGCGGAAGCTGCACGCATGAAAAAACTTACGGAACCCCCCAAATGGGTTATTCCGGAAGATATTTAACCGCTTTGCATAATTCCGCATACTTTTAGAAGTTGGAGATGTCAGTACTAGTAGTCTGTCAAGATAAAAATGACAGACTACTAATTTTTATTTGCAAAAAGTTGACTTTCTTTGACATCAGGTTCTAAAAAATCTTCTGCTTGAAGAATTTGGAAAAGATTGATATTTTGTTCCAATAAACAAGCATGACCGCTTTGTGGTAGTATCACTGTCTGCGAATTGGGGAATATTTGGGATAAACGCTCAATTTCTGGGATGGAAGGCAAAAGTCGATCCTCAATACTGCCCATAAGTAAAATTGGTTGTCGAAGCCGTCGCAATTTAGCTTCATCAATATCAAACTCCCGCAGCAAGGATAATCGCCACAAAATAGTCTCAGAGGGGATTGAACGAATAGTTTTGAGAAGTTCTTCCCTGTCACTATTTGAAATCTGCGTCAATGCAACTAAAAATGGTAATAAACCCACAGCTGCCACATCATAAATCCAGGGTGGCAGTAAATTCATTAATGGCGATGCCCAAGTATACCACGAACGCAGGCGAAAACTGGAGGCGGGATTGATCAAAATAATTCGTTTAAATATCTCTGGTGCTTGAATTGCGACTTTTTGCGCTAAACAACCTCCAAATGACTCACCGCATAGGTAAACCGAACGTTGAGAATTTTTTCCTAATTCTGTATAGATTAAATCTAAAACATTTCTGCTCAATTCGTCCCAACTTGTTAAGTCTTGACGGGGAATTGCCAGACAACGCACATCGAACCCAGCTTCTAAACCCGCAGTTTGCGATCGCAATAATTGTCCAGTACCATCCATTCCTGGTAAATAGATAAATAATGGATAGTCAGGTTGGATTTTTTTTGTCGTTAAGAAGCACGGCTTCAAGTTTACTTTTGTCAAATTCATTTGTTATTAGTCATCTTGGTGTGAAAATTGTCATATATATCATGGTAAAAAATTTTTGCGACTACGTACTGTTAAATGGCTACTTTTAAATTTTATTTGAGTGCTTGAGCTAGATACAGGAGATTTCTGGTAAATGAGTTATAGAAAGGAAATATAAAGCCCTCAAAACTATAAAGCTTAGTATGACAGGGAAAAGATGCCTCCGAAGTAAAATTATTTTTTGTAAAGCAGTGCTAAACCCCTACAGGATATGCATGTGTTGCAAGAGTTTTTTGAATCGATATCAGCTAATTAGCACTATTCTGGGATTTATTTTCCATGAGGGTGCGATTTGTGTTACAGCTGTACTCAAGGACTGATAAACACATGGTTATGCTTAATACCAGAAATTTCACTGCGTTAAGTTCTTTTCGTACAGCTGCCAAAGCAGGTGAATTTTTAGTTACTGCTGAAGTAGCACCACCAAAAGGAGGTAATACAGAACACATGCTAGCAATGACGGCGACTCTTAAGGGGAGAGTTCATGCCATTAATATAACTGACGGTAGCCGCGCAGTTTTACGGATGTCATCTTTAGTTGCGTCGCTAATTTTACAGGAAAATGGGATTGAACCGATTTGTCAAATGGCATGTCGGGATCGAAATCGCATCGGTTTACAAGCCGATTTAATGGGGGCACATGCAGTGGGAATTCGGAATATCTTAGCGTTAACAGGAGATCCTGTAAAAGCAGGCGATCACCCTACCTGCAAAGGTGTATTTGATTTAGAATCAGTACGTTTATTGCAAGTGATTCAAAAGCTGAACATAGGTTTGGATGCAAACGATAAACCACTAACAGATGGCTCATTAGATTTATTTCCCGGTGCCGCGATTGATCCACAATGTCCCAGTTTTTCGGGGTTGCAGAGTCGATTTGAGAAAAAATTGGCAGCTGGGGCGCAGTTTTTCCAAAGTCAGTTAATTACGGATTTTGAAAAACTAGAAAAATTCATGGATGCGATCGCTTGCGGTACCAACAAGCCGATTTTAGCAGGAATATTTCTTTTAAAGTCGGCAAAGAACGCCGAGTTTATTAATCGGGTAGTACCGGGGGTAACTATTCCTCAGCATATTATCGAGCGTTTAAGGGCTGCAAAAGACCCCTTGGAAGAGGGAATGAAAATTGCCGCCGAACAGGTGCAAATTGCTAAACAATTGTGCCAAGGTGTGCATATGATGTCAGTCAAGCGTGAAGATTTGATTGCACCAATTCTCGATATGGCTGGGGTTAAACCTGTTAATTTAGTTACTAAGTAAACATCATATCGACGAATTTCAACAAGAAGCAGTTCTTGCTGGGGGAAAAGAAGCTTTCTAGAAATGACCCCTAACCGAAAAATTTGGGATACAGAGTTACGTCGTTCTCCGACGGCTTTAAAGTAATGAGTGAGGAGTAATAAGTGAGGAAATAATTTTTAATCTTGACTTATTACTTATTACTTATTACTCCAGAATCAGAACCCTGTGGCAAAATTTATAGAGTCGTTCCACTTCTAAAATTATTCCCAGCATGAACCCAACAATTCCGAATCTCCCTAGTGTTTACGAACCCAGTGCCACAGAAGCAAAGTGGCAGCAGTTTTGGGAAGAAAATGATATTTACAAAGCTGACCCCAGCAAAGAGGGGGAATCTTACTGTATTGTGATTCCACCCCCAAATGTAACTGGTAGTTTACATATGGGTCATGCTTTTGATAATTCTCTAATTGATACACTGGTGCGCTACCAACGAATGAAGGGAAAAAATGCGCTGTATCTACCAGGAACAGATCATGCCAGTATTGCGGTGCAAACTATTTTAGAGAAGCAACTCAAAGCAGAGGGGCAAACTCGTTATGATTTGGGACGGGAAAAGTTTTTAGAACGTGCTTGGCAATGGAAGGCAGAATCTGGGGGGACAATCGTCAACCAGTTGCGACGCTTGGGGGTGTCGGTAGATTGGACACGGGAAAGGTTTACTTTGGATGCTGGGTTATCAAAGGCTGTTTTAGAAGCTTTTGTTCAGTTGTATGAGGAAGGGTTGATTTATCGCGGTGAGTATTTGGTGAATTGGTGTCCCGCTTCCCAGTCTGCGGTGTCGGATTTGGAGGTGGAACAAAAGGATACCAAGGGTAATCTTTGGCACTTCCGGTATCCGCTGAGTGATGGAACTGGTTTTGTGGAAGTAGCTACAACACGTCCAGAGACAATGTTGGGGGATACGGCGGTAGCGGTAAACCCGGATGATGAGCGGTATAAAAGTTTGATTGGTAAGACTTTGACTTTGCCAATTATGCAGCGGGAAATCCCCATTATTGCTGATGAGTTGGTTGATCCGAAGTTTGGAACTGGTTGTGTGAAGGTGACACCAGCACATGACCCCAATGACTTTGCCATGGGTAAACGCCACAATTTACCCTTTATCAATATTATGAATAAAGATGGCAAGTTAAACGCCAATGCCGGAGAGTTCCAAGGACAAGATCGTTATGTTGCCAGAAAGAATGTGGTAGCACGGTTAGAAACAGATGGATTTTTAGTCAAAATCGAGGATTATCAGCACACCGTACCATATAGCGATCGCGGTAAGGTACCAATAGAACCTTTGCTGTCAACTCAGTGGTTTGTCAAAATTCGCCCCATGGCTGATAAAACCCTGCAATTACTTGATGGGCAAGCTTCTCCCCATTTTGTTCCCCAACGCTGGACGAAGGTTTACCGCGATTGGTTGGTGAAGTTGGAAGATTGGTGTATTTCTCGACAACTTTGGTGGGGACACCAAATTCCCGCTTGGTATGCGGTAAGTGAGACGGAAGGACAAATTACCGACACCACCCCTTTTGTTGTTGCCAAAAGTGAAGCGGAAGCGCTGGAAAAGGCAAAAACTCAGTTTGGGGAAGCAGTAAAATTAGAACGAGATCCTGATGTTTTGGATACCTGGTTTTCTGCGGGGTTATGGCCCTTTTCCACTTTGGGATGGTCGGATAAAACCCGTGATTTAGCTAAGTATTATCCCACTAGTACCTTAGTTACTGGTTTTGATATCATCTTTTTCTGGGTAGCTAGAATGACAATGATGGGTGTACATTTCACGGGAAAAATGCCCTTTAAAGATGTCTATATCCACGGTTTGGTGCTGGATGAAAAAGGCAAAAAAATGTCGAAGTCGGCAGGAAATGGAATTGATCCGTTACTGTTGATTGATAAATATGGTACCGACGCAGTACGCTACACCGTAATTAAAGAAGTTGCAGGTGCAGGACAAGATATTCGTCTCGATTACAACCGCAAGGAAAATAAATCCCTGTCGGTGGAAGCTTCGCGGAATTTTGCCAATAAACTGTGGAATGCTGCCAGATTCGTCATGATGAATCTTGATGGACAAACCCCCGCAGAATTAGGAATACCCCAACCCCAGGAATCTAGCGATAAGTGGATTTTGTCACGGTATAACCAAGTAGTTAAACAAACCAATAATCTCACCAGTAATTACGCTTTGGGTGAGGCAGCAAAAGGCTTATATGAATTTATTTGGGGTGATTTTTGCGACTGGTATATTGAGTTAGCCAAATCTAGATTACAAAGTGATGCAAATCCGGTTTCCCGCAAAGCTGCACAGCAAATTTTAGGGTATGTATTGGAAGGGATTTTAAAATTGTTGCATCCCTACATGCCACATATTACCGAAGAAATTTGGCACACCCTGACACAACAACCGACAGATTCTAAGCAGAGTTTATCTTTGCAGCGGTACCCAGAGGTTGATGAAAGCCAAATTGATAGTAATTTAGAGGCAGAATTTGATTTACTATTTGGGACAATTCGGGTAATTCGGAATTTGCGTGCAGAAGCAGATGTGAAACCTGGTGTTAAGGTTGCCATCAATCTGCAAACAGAAAGCAGTAAAGAAAAACAAATCCTCACAACAGGTGAGGTTTACATCAAAGATTTAGCCAAAGTTGAACAATTAACCTTTGGGAATCAGGAACAAGTAAAAAACACAGTCAGTCAGACAACACAACTAAGTTCCCAGTCGCGGAAAATTAATTGGCGATTTGTCTTCAAGGTGTTGGGTGCTTTATACTTGTTGCGAATCCTCATAGCTGCTGGTGATGCTTTGGATGATATCCCCCTAGCTGGGAAATTTTTTGAAATTATCGGTTTTGGCTATTCCAGTTGGTTTTCAGCCAAAAGTCTATTGAACACCGAAACCCGAAAGCGGTTTTGGAAACAGATATTTGGTGCTGCTGACAGCTTCCAGTCTAACTTGACAATCGCTGAAAACAATGTGCAGCAAGTTGTTGAGAATACAACCCCACCAAAAGAAGAAGCAATTGCTGGAGTTGTGGGGACTGTGCAGGTTATCTTACCGTTAACAGGTGTCGTTGACATTCAAGCTTTTTGCGCTAAGATTCAGAAAAAAATCGAAAAGCTGGAGTTAGAAGCTAAGTCTCTTTCGGGAAGACTAAGTAACGCTGGTTTTGTCAGCAATGCTTCAGAGGAAGTAGTACAGGGTGTGCGAGATAACCTCACAGAAGTAGAAACCCAAGTTGAGATTTTACGCGATCGCTTGCAGCGTATTCAAGACCATGGCTAACAATAAGTTAGGATAGTTATAGAGAATTGGAAGTTGGGAGTTTGCAGCCGTGAATTTAAAATCAACGGCTATTACAAAACTCCCAACAGATGTTTTCTAGGTTGTAGATGTATTATTTAAAAAATAATTTTTGGGTTTGAAATCAAAATTAATTCTCAAAAAATTAGATTCATAATTCCGAATTTAGCAATTTTAACTTTAAACATATTATATTATTTATAAATTATGTGGTACCTAGCTCAAGTACATAAAAATGAATTTTTAGAGCAGCGGCAATTACGTTTATTAGCACGCCAAGAAGCCGACAACATGTGGGTAATCATCCCCGAAGAGGCATTTATTTTATTAGGAAAAAGTAACTTATTATCCGAAAAATTACTAGTTTTAGTTGAACTTTCACCAACAGGTGATATCAACAGAATTGAAGAAGCGACAGATTGGATATTAAGTTTAGTCCAAACATATTTAGTCAATGGTGTTACACCCGACTCTTTGCAACAAGAGTTTGAACGTGCTGAACAATGGCGACAACATTTAACTTTACAAAATCAAGATTTGGCACGCCGTTCTTTAGAATTGGAAGCACGTCGAGAACAAATTCAGGCTTTAGAAGAAAGTTTGAAAAAAGATAAAGGTGAAATTTCCCCAGATGAATAAACATGAACTACCAGCCCTAAAACCAAAATCATTAGCCACTAGTTATTAAGTTAAACTCTTCTACGAAAAGCTCATATCAATAACTAACAGCTAATGACTAAACTGTACTAGTCTGGAATCTCCAGAAAATTACCTAATACCTGCCAATTGACGGTAAGGTACATCTCTGACGAAATCAACATCCAGTGAAAGTTGCTGTGGTTGATTGCCAGTAGCGTTGAGACTTTGAGCCATTGCCAAGAAGTTTGCTGGATCCCCCGCTTTTGCTTTCTTCTCTTGGGGAATATAACGACGCACTTCTGTTTGCCAGATAATTTGGGGGAAACCCAATTTCCGACGGGTATATTCTTCGTAACGTGGAGATTTGATGTTGAATGGTAATTCACCTTCAGATCTTCCAGGAAGATTACGACGACGTTGGAAAGGAACAATTGAGTAACCAAAGTTGTCGAGATACTCTTGACTGTCTAGCAATTGGTCGATAAAACCGCGAATACCTTTGGTTGCAACTACGATTGACCAAGCAATTTTCTCACGTTCACTGTAAACATCACGTCCTAGCACGCGCTGTACGCATTGTTCAACAAAACGATAGTTGTTGTTGAGATCGTAGAAACTTTTCTTAAAGGTATTTGAAAGAACCAAACCACGAATGAAGTCACGTACGGTAATTTGACCGTTGCGAAGTTGTGATTCAAGGTATGGTTCACGATCAGCTTTAAAGGCATGGAAAAAAATCTGACGGTAAGCCGCTTCGATTAGATTACCCATGTCAGAGCTGGATAGCAGGTTATCTGTTGAGAAAACCCTAGGCTGATCATCACCCGCTACTTCGTAGCTCGCCACACGTTGGTTTTGGCTTTTTGGCGCGTATTGTATTAATGGAAGTGCCATGGTTAAACCTCCATGAGGTTAATCAAAATTAACAGTTATTAACTTCCCAGCAAACTAGGTATACCTAGCTTGGTCAGGACTTTCAGTCTCGCTAGGAATCCTACAAATCAGATTAATCATCTTAACTTGTAGTTTGATTCCCCTGCGCTAACACAGATGGTTGATTTTCCAATCCGTATCAAGATTTAGTGACGTATGATTAACGCACTTAACTTAGCGTACTTGGTTTTGCGCTACCACTGAAATTATGACAAAGGTTTTTTGTCAAAAAAAGCTACGATTCTAGAGAAAAGCTTCCTCTAAAATATGCAGCCTTTGAATTACCTTGCTACATTAGCAAGATTAGCTTTTGTAGTGAGGTTTACAGTAAATCAGTTATGGATAATTTTAAGGGAGTAGTTGAAGCAAAATCGCAGGATTATGATAAAAATTTACAAAACATAAAATTTGACTAAGTTTCATGAATAGCGATCGCATATCAGCAAAAAAGGGGAAAGTTAGTTATCCCCCTTCTAATTGATTAATTTGTTATATTTGATACATAGCTTATGAGCAAAGTCAATACTATCACCCCAGTAAAAAGTAGAACCACTCCCGATGCAGCTTTCCAATCAGCACCACGGATAAAATTCCGTAAGTTGAATGGCTCAACTGGATTATGGAAACGATAAATATTATTGATACCAGGCTGATTATCGCGCCAATGAGCATCATATCTCGCCATCCGAGCAAACGGTAATTCTCCTTCAGAGCGTTGTGGCAAAATTCGTCTTCTTTGGAAAGGAACCGTACTGTAGCCAAAATTACTCAAATATTCGTCGCTCCCCAACAAATCATCAACAAAGCCCTTTAACCCCTTAGTTGCTAAAACTGTTGACCACGCCAATTTTTCACGTTCATTATATACTTCTCGTCCTAAAATCCTTTGCACACACATCTGAGCAAAACGATAATTATTATTCGTGTCATAGTTACGTGAGCGAAAAATATCTGAAGTAGCTAATCCTCGAATAAAATCACGCACCGTAATTTGACCAGCTTTAAGTTGTGATTCCAGAGCCGTTTGACGTGAAAAAACAGTCATTTGCTGTTCATTAAAAATCTGTCGATATGCCGCAGCAATTAACACATCAAAATCCGAACCTGTCAGCAAATTATCGGTTGTAAAAATCCTTGGCTGTTCATCACCAGGAATTTCATAAGCAGCAACACGTTGATTTTGTGATGAGGGTGAGTAATCTAATAAGGGGATAGGCATTGTTATATTTCTCCAATCAATTAACATCTACGCTGAGATTTAGCAGAGATATACCAATTATTTAGTCAACAAGCTCTTCGTTGAAGTTAGCTTGTAACCACTCTTCCCAAATTTAGACTACGGGATAAAGTTTAATATAATCAGCAGATGACATAAACTTTGACAATTAGTAATTTTGTGTAACTATATTCTTATTTATTTGATAGTTATGATTAGTAATTAAAATCCCTGTACCTCTGTTTTTACATTTCACCCATCCAAAAAGCTAAAGGATTTTGAGTAGAACGACAATAGGGCCAGCTACGTAATTTTAATTCAATTTTCATTTCATCATCTGTTGGTGGTTCCAAATTTAACCCTAAGCATAGATGATGTAAAACATCAGCAAATTGTTGATTATGCCCAGCATTACCCACATGAGCATGAGCATATTCATGAGCAACTAAACTCAACCAATCCTCCGGTGCGATTCGTCCAACATCAATCAGAATAATTATTGGCTTGGACAAAATATTACACAGTCCATCAATTCCAAATGACTGAGCCAAAGGAGCCCCAAAAATTTTAATATGATGACGTTCTTGGGGATGAAAGCATTCGTGACAGGCTTGGAGATATTCTTCAAGTTGGGCATTTACCTGAGAAATATTATTACCAATCCAGGTACAAATTTTGATTTGGTCGCTTTGAAGAGTTCTTGTATAATATCCCCACAAAGAATTTTCGATATCGACCATTCCTGGTTCCAAAGCGTAACTTTGTACCACCCGCAGATATTCGTTACCACGAGCAAATGCATCTGTAAGTTGGGAATAGCTCATTTTCGAGAAAGCGATCGCACTTAAAAAAGAAGTAAGAGAACTCCACAAATAAAGATGACCCAATATTGTGGGATAGGCAGCGTTCGATGGTTCCTGAGCCTGTCGGAACGAAGTGTACCGGAGGTAAGGACTGAGCGCTCACGGCGAAGTCTTGCCTGTCCTTGTATTAGTAGCAGGCAAGATGCCTGCACCACAAGAAATTTTGGGATATTTTTTATTTGGAAGTCTCGAATGAGTAATGAGTCTGTTTTCTGACGGGGATTTAGACCACGCAGGGGACTTAAACCAGCAAACATGGTTAAGTTAAAACACCAAGTCATATATTACTCAACAATTAGGAAATTAAACCAGAACGGTGATATATAAAAACTTATCGGCATTTTTACGCTTTTCTCCTAGCTCGAAAACCGTACAGCAAAAATCTTCTGCTACATCTGTTACAGATTGTTACTTTATCTCTCATTTCTGAGACTTGGATCACTACCTTCTTTTATTCTTCAAAAGTAACTTGTTGAGAAAAACAAGTTTTAGTAATCCACTTACGACTAAGGAGAACTCAATGCTTGACGCTTTTTCAAGAGCTGTAGTTGCTGCTGATGCCAGCACTTCGACCGTTTCTGATATTGGTGCTCTCAAAGCTTTTATTGCCAGTGGTAATCGTCGTCTTGATGCAGTTAACGCGATCGCTTCCAACGCCAGCTGCATGGTTTCTGATGCTATCGCTGGGATGATTTGCGAAAACCAAGGCTTAATCCAAGCTGGTGGTAACTGCTACCCTAACCGTCGTATGGCTGCTTGCTTACGCGATGGCGAAATCGTTCTTCGCTATATTACCTACGCTATTTTGGCTGGTGATGCTTCTGTTCTTGATGACCGTTGCTTAAATGGTCTTAAAGAAACCTACGCTGCTTTAGGCGTACCCACCACCTCTACAGTTCGTGCTGTTCAAATCATGAAAGCTCAAGCTGTAGCTCACATCCAAGACAACCCTAGCGAATCTTTTGCAGGTGCTAAGTTACGCAAAATGGGTGCTCCCGTTGTAGATGACCGTTGCTCTTCACTCGTTGCTGAAGCATCTAGCTACTTTGATCGTGTTATTAGCGCTCTCAGCTAATTACAGAGCCAATATTTAAGTTTGCCTTTGGCTACTTTAATTGAGAATAACTTGTTAACACATCTAAATTTTTGGAGAAGTATAAAAACATGAAATCAGTTGTTACTACCGTTATTGCTTCTGCTGATGCAGCAGGACGTTTCCCTAGCTCCTCTGACTTAGAATCAGTTCAAGGTTCTATCCAACGTGCTTCTGCTCGTTTAGAAGCTGCTGAAAAACTAGGCAGCAACCTTGATGCAGTTGCTAAAGAAGCTTACGACGCTTGTATCAAGAAGTATTCCTATTTGAATAATGCTGGTGAAGCTAATTCTACTCCTACTTTCCAAGCTAAGTGCCAACGCGACATCAAGCACTACCTACGCTTAATCCAATACAGCTTGGTTGTTGGTGGTACAGGTCCCCTCGACGAGTGGGGTATTGCTGGTCAACGTGAAGTTTACCGTTCTTTGAGCTTGCCTACCGCTCCTTACGTTGAAGCTCTAAGCTTTGCTCGTACCCGTGGTTGTGCTCCTCGTGATATGTCAGCTCAAGCTTTAGTTGAGTACAATGCTCTTCTTGACTACGCTATTAACTCCTTATCCTAGTTTATTTGGTAGGGTTTAGTATCCTACTTGAAAGTCTGGAAGTTCTTCTTGCATTGCCGCATTTGGTTGTGGAATGTTGAAGCACTTCCAGACTGCTTTTTGTTTTAAAATTTTATTTTAAGATTAGGGCTGAGATCCCAATGGGATCAGGCAAGTTGAATTTATGGACAAACGTTTTTTTAGTTTCTTTAATTTAACAGAAGAGCAAGCGATCGCCCTTTTAGATACTCCTCAAGACCAGATTAGTGAAAATGATTCCCGCTATATTGCTGCTTCCCATTTGATAAATTTTCCCACAGAGCAGTCTATTCAGGCTCTGATGCGGGCTGTACAACAAGATGATCCCGTTTTAGAGAATCGCATTGTTCGTCGTAAGTCTTTGGAAACTTTGGGGAGACTGAAGGCTGAACAGGCATTACCCCTAATTCGTAGTTGTTTGGGAGATGAAGATTGTTATACGGTAGAAAATGCAGTTTGGGCGATTGGGGAAATTGGAACTCAAAATTCAGAAATACTCGAAGAAATTGCCGGACTATTAGCTAAACCGAAGCAAACCTATCGAGTTATTATCCATACCTTAGCTAAATCTAACTACAAACCTGCCTTAGAAAAGATTCGCCACTTTGTTGACGATAGTGATGTACCGACTGCTAGTGCTGCAATTACAGCTGTTTGTCGGTTAAGCCAAGATTACTCTGATATGGGTAAAGTGGTGGCAATATTACAAAATCCAGCGGTATTAGGACGCAGGTTAGCGATTCAGGATTTGATCGATGCACGCTACTACACAGCTATTCCTGATATCAGTAGATGTCCTGTATCTCTAGTTTTTCGCCTCAGAGGGATTCGGATGTTGGCAGAGGCTGGAATCCAAGAGGGAAAGGTCACTTTTGAAACGATTCAACCCGCTCTAGAACAATCTTTGTTTGATCATCCAGAAACTCTGAGTTTAGTACATCGCTACGAGGAACTTCCCCCAATTTCAGCTTTAATTCGGGGATTATATGAAACAGATTTTGGTCGCTGTTATTTAGCTAGTAAGCTGCTGATTGAACAATATGCTGAAGCTGCCCCCTCTGCCCTATTCCAAACCTACGAAGAAGAAGCTTATACCGACTATGGCGCTCATTTTCATGTAGTTAAATTATTTGGTTGGTTAAAACATGCTCCAGCCTATAATTTATTATTGGAAGCTTTACAGAATCAACAACCCCAATTTCAAAAGTCACGGGCAGCAGCAGCGATCGCACTGGGAGAATTAGGCGATCCCGCTTGCATTCCATACCTCAAAGCTAGCCTAGAAACTAAAATATGGGATCTGAAATATGCTGCCCTCATGTCATTAGAAAAACTAGGGGATACTAGCGGACGGGAAATAGCAGCCGCCGATGAAGATTGGTTAGTTCGTGCCAAAGCTGAACAACTCTGTGCCACCCTTTCTTGTTAATCTTATAACTGTTATTAGCTGCGTTCAATGTATTGAAACTAACAGGAAAGTCAAAATAATATGGGGATATTTCACTAATATTAAAACCCCTGTATATCAGGTTTTCAACCTTTAATAAAAGACTAAAAATCATGACAACAGATGCTCTTTTTGACAAACTAAAACACCCGAATCCTCACATTAGAGACCGGGCAATGGTAGAAATTGTTGAAACCCGTGACGAAAATACAATTAGTCGTTTAATAGGTATTTTAGACGATGATGATGTAGTGTATCGTCGCGCTGCTGTCAAGCTTCTGGGATTATTGGAAATGGATGTTGTATCCCCCTTAGTAGATGCTTTGCTTCACAGTGAAAATGTGACTGTACGAGGTAGCGCCGCTAAAGCTTTGGCTCAGGTAGCAATCAATTATCCCGATCAGCCTTTCCCCGAAGTAGGTTTACAGGGTTTAAAGACGGCAATTAATGACCCTAATCCGGTTGTTCATATCGCTTCAGTGATGGCTTTAGGTCAGATGGGTTCGCCTGCATTTGATATTTTGGTAGAATCTTTGACAACTACAGACAATGTGGCAGTACAGGTGGTCATTGTTAATGCCCTAGCTTCTCTAGGAGATCCACGCTGTACTGAAATTCTCACGACTTTTGCTAATGATGAATCGGTGGATTCCTATGTGCGGGAGTCAGCTGTAAGTGCTTTAGCTCGTTTGGATTTAGTCATGAAGAATCAGAGAAAATAGTGATTTATTGGTAAAAAATTTAACGCGCTTAATTTATCCCCGTTCATATATGAGTAATACATCTAACGCCCCAGTTGAATCTGAGCAAGCTTCCTTACAACTAGCGATCGCTCAAACCGATGCTTTACTAAAAGAGGTCAACGAACAAATGACCCTCGGTACTTTTGATTCAGAAAATAAAGAAGTTTTGGCGCGTCTGGTGGAAAGCTTGGGAGATACCAGAGGTCTAGTTCGTCTACGATGTGCTGAAACTCTAGGAGAAATTGGCAAACCTGCAACGCCTTTTCTGTTAGAAGCCCTAGCTAATCATCCCAATGTGGTAGTCAGACGGGCAGCAGCGAAAACCCTAACCTTGATTGCCGATCCTGTTACTGTACCCAATTTACTCCATGCTTTCCTCAATGATGAAGATACAGTAGTTAGGGGGTCTTCCGTTGGTGCGATGGCAAGAATTGGGGAACCTTCGGTTACTTCCCTATTGGAGATTTTAGCAGATAGTAATTTGCCAGAAAGTACCAAAGGTCATGCTGCTTGGGCTTTAGCCTTTATTGGAGCAGAAGCAAAGGAATATTTATACAAAGCCCTAGATTCGGATTCTGTGGATGTTCGCTGTGCAGTAATTGGCGCGATCGCTAAAGTTGCTCAGGAGGAACCGAAAGCAGATTTATTCGAGATTTTAATCAAAGCTCTTACTGATAGTAACGTGGATGTACGTTGTGAAGCCGCAGCCGTCTTAGGGAATTTAGCTTATCAACCCGCCATGCCAAATCTCATTGAGTTATTGGATTATCAGGATGGGGACAGTCGTAAATCAGCCGCATTAGCGTTAATGAAAATGAGCGATCGCGCTGCCTTAGAACCCCTAAATAATGCGTTAGTCAAGGAAACTGAAACAGGGGTTCAAAATGTCATCAAACTGGCAATTTCTCAAATTGAGAAATCACTTCTTGATCAGTAAAATTAACCCTTTATGGTAGAATTAGGCTCAAACTTTCTAAAGTTGTCTTCAGCGTTATTGGATGCAAGGTTTCCAACTCTTTGGTAGCTCGGCAAAGCAGACGTGTTCGCTTTTCTGGGGTAAGTCCTTGGACATAGCTAAAGTCTGCTCCAGCAATACTTTCAAAATCTTCAAAATCCGCACCTGTCAGATCAGCTGCCCGCAAATCAACCCCAGACAGATTTGCTCCATTCATCCTGGCATTACGCAAAAAAGCCCCTGTCAAAAAGCACTTTCGCAAGTCAGCTTGAACCAAACGCGCCGAGCGCAAATTTGCTCCCGTTAAATCGGCTCCACTTAGATATGCACCCAAAAGATTCGCTTCCTGAAGATCCGCATTGCGTAAATTGCAAACATTTAAAGGCTCTCCGTTTAAGTTGGCTCTCGGTCCAATTGCTCCAGATGTTTTATACATAAATCCTTCTGGAAAGATAGTTTGGCTGTCATACCTGGCACCTTTCATTGTTGCGTCCATTAAATTGGCACCAGTCAGATCAGCACCACTTAGATCTGCTCGATACAAACAAGCTCCCTGTAGGTTAGCTTCTCGCAGGATAGTTTTGCTTAAACTTGCTCCTCGAAGATCAGATGCACTCAAATTGGATGCCGTAAGATTCGCTTGACTCAGATTCGCTCGAATCAGCGTTGCTCCAGATAAATTAGAGTTTTGTAAGTCGAATCCAGTGAGATCTATTTGGTAGAGGTCTGCTTGAATTAAAGCCTCGCCAATTTTAATCGCTGCTAGAACATCTTGTGGGCTTCTCTGAGGCTGTCTGCCTGTTATCGATTGCAATTCTGACATTGTTGTTGATCAATACGATGCTATGTCTAATTTACAATCATAAGGTTGGCAACGCTTCTATTTTGTTGAGGAGAATTTATGATATTTTCACCACCAATGACGATGATGGATTTTTTTCGCAAAAGCGAAGGAATTTGGTATATCCAACGCACAGTACATAATTTTGATCTGACAGCAGATGAGTCAGGAGAATCGAAAATTCATGTACAAGTTATTAATCAAAGGGATCCACGGATCAAATTAGTTTGTGAGCCACAAGGGATCGATAGTGCGATCGCATCTGGAGGAGCGAGCTTTATGTGGCAAGCCCATGAAGAAAATAGTAAGGAACCTGATCCTGATAAAGCGGCGGTATTAGTTGATGTACCAGATGATGAAACGGGACGATCTGGCAAGCTGCTTAGGAACCAAGGCTACGTAGAACGAATTCCTGTAATTAGCCGTTACTGGTTTGGTCAGGATGGAATTTTAACCATTGATACTGAATATGAAAATAACCAAGGGCAAGAGCGCTGCTGGTTCATTAACGATGATTTTCGGGTACGAGTCAGCACCATCAGAATGATGAACGGCGTATATTTAATGACCTACTGTTCTGAAAGACGCTGTGTCTCGGATACCGATTTAAAAAATCTACTTGAGCAGAATTTAGTCAGAGCCTCGGCAAGCACAACGCAGCATCAGTGATTACTGGGTGATTGTATGGAGGCTTTTGAGTGTTACACCATAAAAATCGTCACGGATTATAAATCCCCAACTTCCTAAAGAAATTGGGGATCTCAATACTTAAAGAATAAGTACTGCGGACTTACCAACCCAATACAGACGAAGATTGTAATTGAGCATCTGCATCTAAGTTCGGTGTCTCAACTTCAGCATCAACACGGCTTTCAACACAGTAAGAGGCTGTGCTAAAACCTCCAAAGCGTTTCACTGTACTAGTTCGCATCCGCATATTGGGACCAGCAAACCAAAATCTCTCAATGGAACTCATGGTTTCGTAGTCAGTGGTTAGTACTAAACCATCTTCTTCATCCATGTGAAATTCTCCAACAACAGGCATGATCTCTGCATACCCACGTTCCCGTAATAATTTGCCTTGACGAGGGTTATCTGCATCGGGAACGATTGCAAAAATCGTTTTACCTTCGTGGTTTTCCTCTCCTTCTCGATCCCAAGCCATTGTTCCTAGCCAACGTACCCGTGAACCCCCCACCGATAAATTAGGATCAACTTCGTGCATTTGACAAAGGCTGATAATTTCCGGATCGTCTGCATCTAAAGTTTCTACCTGAATTTCCGATTCACCTGTTTCCGAACGTTTAAATGCTAGGTGGTGTGTTGCCCTTGTAGACTTCCATCTTCCAGCACTCAATCGAAAAAATTCCATTGCGTCCATCTAACTTTTGGCTCCTAACTGCTGTTTCCTATGGTTGATTTATTTAGCTTGGTATTGATCTAATCTTAATTACTAAGGTACAGCGACTCTATGTTTGCTTTCAATCTGCTCCGTCATAATTTTTATCGCTTATTACCTTTGTATTAAGTTTTATATACATGATTAATCATAGCTTGACAAAGTAGTTGATTTAACAATCATGTGATATATTAAGAGAAGTTACAAATATTGCTTTAGTGGCAATTTTCGGTGCTATTGGCATAGCCTTGACACCCAAGAATCGTAGCCCCACTGTAAGCGATTCGGTTATTAACAGGAGTGACTTATGGAATTCCCAACCCAATTAAGCATAGAGCAGCAGTTTCGCTTGCAAACGCTCAAAGAACAAGTGAAAAGTCTCAGCCAACAAGAAGCTCAGGACTTTTTGCTAGAAGTGTTACGGCAGATGATGGTGAAAGACAATTTGGTGAGACACTTAATCAAACAAGCATGATTTAGCAAACACCTTGATGTTTGTATTGCATCGCACAAACTTTAGTAAGTATTTCAAATCAACCTAAATAAATCGAATCAGCGAGCCTAGGTAAAGTGAAGTGAACTTAATTTACCTAGGCTCGCTTGGTTGTCAGCTAATACCAATGTTTATTTCCGCCTACTTACTTAAATAAATTATTCAAACAAAAACTCACAGAGACGAAATATGTCACATCTCTAACGGTTTTCAGTTATGATGAATCCTTTATGAATAAACAAGAATTGCGGCGTAATCTGCTAAAAAAACGTCAGTTGATGACACAGCAAGAGTGGAAAGAAAAGAGCGATCGCATTTCTGCCCAATTACTAGATTTTCCGTTGTTTCAGGAAGCTAAAACCATTTTGGCTTATTTCAGTTTTCGTCAAGAACCTGATTTAAGTTGTTTGTATAAAAATTATCACCATCGAAAAATCTGGGGTTTTCCTCGCTGTGAAGGTAAAAGTTTAATTTGGCATATCTGGAAACCTGGAGATGCTTTACAAACTGGTGCTTATGGGATTAGTGAACCTGATATTCAGAACCCTTTAATTAAATCTGCTGAAGTTGATCTAATTCTAGTTCCATCTGTTGCTTGCGATGCGCTCGGCTACCGTTTAGGCTATGGTGGCGGTTACTATGATCGTTTGTTAAGTTCACCACAATGGAAAAATCCGGTAACTATGGGAATCGTCTTTGAATTTGCCTATTTCCCTGAGTTACCCATCGAAGCTTGGGATCAACCCTTAAATTATATTTGTACTGATACGGGAATCAAGATTCAAAACTAAAACTGTTCCAATGCATATTTCCAAACATATAATAATTTGACTTTAGATGACTAATTCTCAAGTGCGAAATTCCCAACTGAAGATAGCTGGTACCTATTTGTTGCTGAGTGCGATCGCATTCGCCACGCTCTTCCCATTATTATGGCTAATTGGCACGGCACTCAAATCCCAATCGGAAAATATATTTCAATCACCACCCCAACTTTTACCTAGCCAACCAACACTTGATAACTTTATTACGGTGTGGCAAAGCAACCCCTTGGGGCAATATCTCCTCAACAGCACTGTGATTGCCGTGGTGACTGTTATTCTCAACTTAATATTTTGCGCTTTAGCAGCTTATCCCCTCGCCAGATTATCATTTCCCGGTAGAGATTGGATTTTCATCCTCATCGTCTCAACCATCATGATTCCATTTCAAATCTTGATGATTCCCCTCTATATCCTGACTGTGCAGTTAGGTTTACTGAAGCGAGAATTTGGTGAATTTGGCACCTATTTAGCAGTAATTTTCCCTAGTTTAGCCAGTGCTTTTGGAATTTTCCTCCTCCGTCAAGCATTTTCCAGTGTCCCTAAAGAAATAGAGGAAGCTGCAAGAATGGATGGTTGTTCTGAACTAGGAATCTGGTGGTTTATTATGTTACCAGCAATTCGTCCAGCCCTAATTACCCTGGCAATATTTGTATTTATCGGTTCCTGGAGTGACTTTCTTTGGCCCCTCATTGTCATCCAAAACGAAAATCTATACACTTTACCTTTAGGGATTGCCAAGCTTGCAGGAACATTTTCCCTGGATTGGCGTTTAGTGGCTGCTGGTTCGGTAATTTCTATAATTCCAGCAATGGGATTATTTTTATTTCTGCAAAAATATATCGTCCCAACTGATGCGGGTAGCAGTGTAAAGGGTTAAGTTAAGCTTGAAAATACCACATGTTCCCAACTTCTTGAAATCAGTCGGGGATATTTTCATTGCCAAGTGGTATTTTTAACCCAGAGACATCTATAGGGATTTTGGGGTATGGGATATATTCTGGCGTTAGATTTGGGCACAACTGGAAATAGGGCGTTTATATTTGATATCAATGGTAAAGTTATCGCCCAAGCATACAGGGAATTGGCGCAGTATTATCCCCAACCGGGCTGGTTAGAACATAATCCCCAAGAGATTTGGCAGGATACTTGTTGGGTGATGGAACATGCTATTAAAAATGCCCAAATTAACCCAGATGAAATTGTTGCTATCGGTTTAACGGTACAGCGGGAAACCTGTTTACTGTGGGATAAAACCACCGGAGAACCGCTGTATAATGCCATTGTTTGGCAAGATAGACGTACAGCAGCTTTTTGTCAGCAACTCCAGGAAAAAGATAATGCAGATTTGATATACGAACGCACTGGCTTGGTACTTGATGCTTATTTTTCGGCTAGCAAGTTAAGATGGTTACTAGATCAATGTCAAGATGTTCATCTCAACAATATATTGGCTGGAACAATCGATACTTGGATACTCTGGAAACTTACTGAGGGTAAAGTCCACGCTACCGACCATAGCAATGCTAGCCGGACGATGTTAATGAATTTGGCTACCTGTCAATGGGATTCACAATTGTTGGAGTTATTTCAGGTACCTATAGAGATATTGCCGCAGATTCAACCAAGTTTTAGTGAATTTGGATTTACTAGTACTGCAATACTAGGAGTACCAATTCCCATCACCGCAGTATTGGGAGATCAGCAAGCCTCTTTATTCGGTCACAATTGTACTAGTCCCGGTTTAATGAAATGCACCTACGGAACTGGGAGTTTTTTGGTAGCAAATACAGGGAATCAGATTATTCGTTC
The DNA here is from genome assembly GCF_000317435.1 of Calothrix sp. PCC 6303. Classification (NCBI taxonomy): domain Bacteria; kingdom Bacillati; phylum Cyanobacteriota; class Cyanophyceae; order Nostocales; family Calotrichaceae; genus Calothrix; species Calothrix sp. PCC 6303. Next base: position 1,179,447 of record NC_019751.1, on the reverse strand, counting down.
TGGACAAAAGTTAATTTCTACTTTGGCATGGACTCAAGTCAAAAATCACCAGTTGCAAATTAACTATGCTTTGGAAGGGAGCATGTTTACAGCGGGAGCATGTATTCAGTGGGTACGCGATCGCTTAAAATTAATAGCGACTGCTGCTGAAAGCGAAATTATGGCAAACCAAGTTACTGATAACGGCGGCGTATATTTTGTACCAGCATTCAGCGGACTAGGGGCACCCCATTGGGATATGGATGTGCGGGGGGCATTTTGGGGACTTACAGGTGGTGTACAATCACAGCATATAGTGCGTTCCGTCTTAGAAGCGATCGCGTTCCAAGTCAAAGAGGTAGTTCAAGCGATAGAAACATCCAGTTCCATCCCCGTGCAACAACTAGCTGTAGATGGTGGCGCTTGTGAAAACAATTTTTTGATGCAGCTACAAGCGGATATTTTGGGAATTCCTGTAGAACGTCCCGTTATGCGTGATACTACCGTTCAGGGTATAGCATTTGCCGCTGGATTAAGAGTGGGATTTTGGGATAGCGATGAAGTTTTGCTTTCCCAACGGCAAATTGAACGAATATTTGAACCCAGACAGGAACAAAATAAAGTTCTAGATGATTTTCACCGCTGGCAAAAAGCAGTTGAATTAACTAAATCTTGGCAAAATTGAGAGGAAAAGTTATTTCTAGGGACTTCCAGAAAATAAAATATCCTGGAGTTTGGGCAGCGTTCGATGGTTCCTGAGCCTGTCGGAACGAAGTGTACCGGAGGTAAAGTAGCGCTCACGCCGAAGTCTTGCCCGAAAAAACAGGCAAGATGCCTGTTCCACAACAGAAAATTGGATAATTATTTAATTAGAAGTCCCCTAGGACTGACCCTTTCAAGGTGGGTAGCGACTAACGATCTAAACCCGGTTTCTTCTGTCATTTCCCCCTGCCCTCTCCCTCTTATTCATAACTAATCCAGTCACTCCAGCTACCAGCATAAAGCTTCCCTGTGGAAATCTCAGCCAAATCTAAAGCTAGCAAATTCACGCAAGCAGTCACCCCAGAACCGCAATAAACTATGATTTCTGGAGAATTTTCCACATCTTGCCATCTTTGACGTTGAAGTTCTGGGGAAATTGCGTAACCAGAATTATCGGTTACATCTTGCCAAGGATAATTAACCGCACCGGGAATATGACCAGCAATTTTATCAATAGGTTCGTGAATTCCATGATAGCGATCGCGTTCGCGGGAATCAACTAAAACAGCCTCAGCTAAATTTTGCTGTTTTTTCACATCAGCTATATCCACCACCATGTGGGGTTGAACTTGGGGAATAAAACTAGCTGTTTTCGCTTCAGAAATCACATCAGTTACAGGGTACCCAGCACTCATCCACCCAGCAAAACCACCATCAAGCACAGCAACTTGCTGATGTCCCAAGTAGCGCAACAACCACCACAATCGGGATGCAAATGCGAAGCGTGAATCATCATAAGCAACAACTAGAGTTTTTTGAAAATCCACACCCATTGCTGCTAACTTAATTCCTAACTCCTCTGGTTTAGGTAAAGGATGTCTGCCACCATGTTCTTGTACAGGACTGGATAAATCCTCATTTAAATTCAAATAGTAAGCACCGGGAATATGACTAACTTGATATTGTTGCCAACCTAATTGCGAATCCGCAAGAGAAAACCGACAATCAATAATCACAACCTGATCACGATTCTCAAACAAGGATTGGGCAGAAATAATTGAAGATTTGTTTATCATAAATATGTACTGAGACAGAATTAATTACACTCTTTTTTTTCTTGTTCCTGTTCCCCCTTTATCTGCACCAATCAATTTAATTTTGTTTTATCCATCTACTGATAATGCCAGACTCCGAAATGTTTTCCCCAAAACTTACAAGTGATGGTTCATTCACTTTTTTTTCGCAAGAATTTAACGAATTATTTCACAGCCATTTTGGAGCGCGTCAAGAAAGTTTTCAAAAGTTTGCATATCCAACCCAGCTACAAACCCAAGCTCAAAAACCAGTATTACGACTGTTAGATATTTGTTACGGGTTAGGGTATAATACCGCAGCCGCCCTACAAACTATTTGGGAAACTAATCCTCATTGCCAAGTGGAAATAATTGCTCTAGAGCAAAATTCATCAGTTCCCCAAGCTGCTATCGGCGAGGATATTTTTCAACAATGGGACTGTAAATATACAGATATTTTGACTCAAATAGCATATCACCATCAAATTCAAAATCAACATCTTACAGCTAAACTTCTAATTGGTGATGCAAGGCAAACAATCTTACAAGTCATCACATCAGGTTTTCAAGCAGATGCAATTTTTCTCGATCCATTTTCACCTCCCCAATGTCCCCAACTATGGACTGTGGAATTTATCAGCTTAGTTGCTAAGTGTTTACACTGGCAAGGTCTTCTGGCGACCTATTCCTGTGCTGCATCCGTAAGAGTTGCCCTTTTAACTGCTGGTTTAGCAATAGGTTCAACTTCACCAGTGGGGAGAAAATCTCCAGGTACAGTTGCAATGCCATTAGCAGCAGAAACCTTCTATCAACAGATCGATACTCATAAAAATATCCCGATTATCTCGTCTTTTCCCCTTTCTGCGGCAGAAATCGAACATTTACAAACCCGTGCAGCTGTTCCCTATCGGGATCCTCAGCTACAAGACTGTGCTTCTATAATTAGGCAACGACGGCAGCAAGAGCAACTAAACAGCACTTTAGAAAGCACTTATCAATGGCGAAAGCGCTGGAGTTTAGGATAAATCACAAACATTTAAGGGTGAACGCTCACTTGGTGATGAAATAATGTTACGTATTTTACATAATATTGAAGTGATTTCCAATATCTTATTATAAAATAATTACTTAATTTACTTGATTTTACTTACGTACAAGCAAGCCTAGACATGGCTGTACTTGTAGCAAAAAACTCAATAAATCGGGAATGGCTCCATTTTCTGCTATTTAAGTAGTTATCTATAGCTGTCCTACTTTGCACATTTAGCTAGATTTTCCATGGAAATAAACAAATTACATTGCAATTTCGATGAGTTTTGTGATCACGATCACTTATGTATAGATTAGTCTGTCACATATATATATGACATGAGCATGATTAAATCATTAGTATCAAGGAAAACTATGTACTATCACATAGTTTTGTTAGGGAGTTACAGTGTTAACAAACTCTTATACGTAGAAATAAATCCAATTTTTAGCAAACTCACACTAATTATTCCCTGATTAACTTTGCTGGGAGATACTTAAGTAAATCCCTAACTATCTCTTGTAAATTCGGATAGCGAATCTAATTATTCAGAAATTTCCGATTACAATTTACCAAATTAGACTTTTTGGGTTAATTATCGTGTTAGTAAATCTCAGTAAAAAACCTGATTTAACATTCGTAGAGATTGTTCATACTGGAATTGAATATTGGGGAATAATTTAAAACACCCTAAATACTTTCAATAAGAACTCAGCCAATTTAGATATCATAACTTGGATATAGAGGTCGTTTACACTGCCTACAATGTCTAAGAGATTTCAATACTGAACACTATAAACTTGTAAATTTCTTCAAATTGGAGTACCTTCGTGGTTCATAAATCCAATTATACAGGCTCTACTTCCGAGAATTCCGGTCGTTTGAATTCTTCAGCCGTTGCTCCCAGTATCTGTCAAAATCCAAATCAAGGATTACATACACAGCAAAGTTATTCACCCAGCAGATCAAAAGAGGAACCTCTTTTAGAAGCAGTGAATGCTGTAGATACCTGGCTTAACTCTGATTCTAATGCTAAAAGTATTTCCTTGATTTCATTTGTGCAGCAAGTCGAAGGGTCGAAAGTGAATGGTTCTGATTTAGATGTACCCAAAGTTTTAGTTGTAGATGATCATTCTGCCAGTAGAATGGCAGCAGCAGCCTTACTAGCAATGGAAGGCTATGAGGTCATCGAAGCTGACAGTGGCTACACTGCCATTACACTCGTGACCCAAAAGCAGCCAGACTTGATTTTATTAGATGTAATGATGCCGGGAATGGATGGCTTTGAAGTTTGTCAAAAAGTCAAACAAGACGAACAAACCAGACTAATTCCAGTAATCTTCATTACCGCTCTCAACGATAAGCGATCGCGTATTCACGGGATCGAGGTTGGGGCAGATGACTTTCTCACCAAACCTTTTGATCGCTTAGAATTGGCAGCACGCGTCAAATCATTAGTTCAACAAAAACGCTTAAATGAAGATTTAGACCACGCTGAAAAAGTCCTTTTTTCCATCGCCACAGCCATCGAAAGCCGCGATCCCAACACGGGAAATCACTGCGAACGACTTGTCAGCCTAGGAAAAGCTTTTGGCGAATATCTCCACCTTTCGCGCAACCAAGTCAGAGATTTAATGTGGGGTGGATATTTACACGATATTGGCAAAGTTGGTATCCCAGATGCAGTTTTACTCAAGCACGGAGGCTTGACAAGCGAAGAATGGGACATCATGCAGCAGCATGTAAAAATCGGTGAAAGAATTTGCCAACCCCTACGAACTATGCGGGGAGTTATTCCCATCATTCGCCATCATCACGAACGCTGGGACGGTTCTGGATATCCAGATCGACTCAAAGGTGACGAAATTCCCTATCTGGCACAGGTTTTTCAGATCATTGATATCTATGATGCACTGACCAGCGAAAGAACCTACAAGCAAGCCTTTACCCCCGATAACGCAATCAAAATGATGTGGGAGGAAACCAATAAAGGTTGGCGCAACCCCGAACTGATGCAGCAATTTAGCTCCTTTGTTTTAGGTCGAAGCTGATTCAATGAGAAAATTTAAATTAACTTGTTTAGTGAGCAATCCAAAATGGTATGAGTTAACTTATCGTAATTCACACACAGATGATCGCTAATTATGGTAGTTGTAGCAATTCTGGCAGCGGGACGGGGTACAAGGATGAAATCAAACCTACCCAAAGTATTACATTCATTGGGTGGGCGATCGCTTGTCGAACGAGTAATCCATAGTGTTGAACCCCTTTCACCCTCACGCAAGATGGTTATCATTGGATACCAAGCTGAAGAAGTAAAGACAGCTATGGAGCCAATTTCGGGTTTAGAATTTATTGAGCAAACGGTACAACTGGGAACAGGTCACGCAATTCAGCAATTATTGCCGCATCTTCAGGGCTATGAAGGTGATTTGCTGGTGTTAAATGGCGATGTGCCTTTGCTACGTCAAGAAACCATGAAAAACTTGCTGCATACCCATCAAGAAAATAAAAATGCTGCCACTATCCTGACTGCTTGCTTACCCGATCCTCAAGGTTATGGACGGGTTTTTTGCAATGCTGAGAACTTTGTTCAGCAAATAGTCGAGCATAAAGACTGTACAGATGCCCAAAAACAAAATCGCCGTATTAATGCAGGAATTTATTGTTTCCGTTGGCAAAATTTAGAACAGGTCTTACCATATTTAGAAGCAAACAATGCTCAGAAAGAGTATTATCTAACGGATGCTGTCACCCAAGTTAACCCCGTAATGGCTGTTGATGTCGAAGATTATCAAGAAATCTTAGGTATCAATGACCGTCTTCAATTAGCAGATGCCTACGAAATTTTACAACAGCGTGTCAAAGAACAATGGATGATGGCAGGTGTCAGTATCATTGATCCTAGTAGTGTGACAATTGACGAAACTGTAGAATTACAACCAGATGTAGTTTTGGAACCCCAAACCCACATTCGCGGAAACACAGTGATTTGTAGTGGTAGCCATATTGGACCTGGATGCCTAATTGAAAATAGCGAAATTGGTGCCAATGTGACGGTACGCTATTCCGTAATTACCGATAGTTGTATTAAGGCAGGTAGTAAAGTTGGTCCATATGCTCACTTACGTGGTCATGCTGAAGTTGGCGAAGGTTGCCGCATTGGTAATTTTGTAGAACTGAAGAAAACTAAACTTGGTGATAAAACTAATGTTGCCCACCTTTCCTACTTGGGTGACACCACAGCTGGTTCTAAAGTTAATATTGGGGCTGGAACCATTACAGCTAATTATGATGGCGTAAATAAGCATCCCACCCAAATAGGCGATCGCACTAGCACTGGAGCTAATACTATTTTAGTAGCACCCGTTACTCTGGGAGATGATGTGTACGTGGCAGCAGGTTCCACAATTACAGAAAATATCCCCAATGATTCTTTAGCCGTTGCCCGCACGCGTCAAATTATTAAAGCTGGCTGGGTATCCAAGAAGAAAAAAAGTCAACAGTGAGCAATTATCAATTAAGGGGGAACTTTTAACTGGCAAGAGGGAACAGTGAATTCATGGGAAGGAAATTTAAGCAAGGCAGCTTTCTAGGCAGAAAGCTGCCTTATAAATGCCCGAACTTCCCACCCTCTGAAACGAGAAAATTAGAAATAAGGGTAAAACTGTTCCCTGTTAAGAGTTCCCCGTTCCCTACCCTCACTAGAAGACTTTTACAGCTAACGCTGCGCTACGCGTTTCTTGGATGCCCGAAAGGGCTATACAGCAAACCCTAATTAGACCAAGATCTATAAAGTTAATTACTACTTGTAATATTTGTTTGTGTAATGCGTTAGGTTAAGCCTAACCGCAGGAATTATATTTTTACATTTAAGATTTATCAAGAAGATCAATCCTGCAAATAGCGCAGAATATCAATATCATGCTTTTGTTTTTCTAATCAGACAATTTAAAATTACTTATATCTATCTTTTATTTTAGCTTGTAAATTCAGCCAAAATATGTTTTTGGGGCTTTAGTCTGCACAAATGTAAAGAACTACTTAAGAAAATTAATTCTTACTAGAAAAACACTACAAAATGATCAATTGATAACACTAAAAGTTCCTAGTCCGAGATTTACGCTGTGTGAAAGGAGGACAGCACAACTATTCGATTCAACTCTAATTAGATGGGTGTCGAATCAAATATGACAAAGTATGAAAAATGATCATTTTCAAGTTTTATTACGCTTTTTTAAAGCATTAGCAGATGAAAGTCGATTAAAAATTTTGGGGATTTTAGCACATCAAGAATGCAGTGTTGAAGAATTAGCTGCATTACTCCAGCTTAAAGAACCGACCGTATCGCATCATTTGACTAGACTAAAAGAGTTACATTTAGTGACTATGCGTCCAGAAGGGAACGCCCATTTATATCAGCTAAATGCTGTAGAATTAGAAAATATCAGTCGTGAGATTTTTACACCTGAAAAAATGGCTTCTTTAGTTGGAACCGTAAATATAGAAACCTGGGAAAACAAAGTATTAAAAACCTATATTGAAGGTGATTTTCAGAATATAGAAGCCTCTGTACGACTTAAAGAAATTCCAGCTAGTCGCAAAAAGCGTTCGGTTGTACTGAAATGGTTGGCAAGCAAATTTGAGCTAGGAGTTGATTATCCAGAACAAGCAGTGAACGACACCATCAAGCGATACCACCCCGATTGTGCTACCTTACGGCGCGAACTAGTTAGCTATGAATTTATGAAACGTGATCAGGGGATATATTGTCGTTCGGTACAGTAGCGATACAGAACAGAGTTTGAATAAATGAGGTACGGGTAAAACTGAAAATACTGAAATATCAGTATAATTTGTATATTTTTTTGAATATACATTTATATAGATTGTTATATTTTTAACAGGGCTTATCTGCACAAGTCTATGATGAACTGAAGCTACCGCACCATCAGCAATTTCAGTCATTTTATTCCCTATAGAAGGATGATAGCTTTGTAAAAATATGATCAAGTTTTTACCCTGTATCTTATTTAATACTGATATCTAACCACAGATAGATTGACATTCAATGTGTATACACGTAAGTATATACTTTGGGAAGTAATTATAATCATACCTCTACTCACTATTTTTACTTAAATATAAGAAAGGTTTATGGAAAAACTTTACATAAAATTGTCAAGATTCATCAAAATTATACAAATAATCTTTCCATAAATAATTAAGTTTATATAAAGACGGTACACTAAATTTTACCGGTCATGAGCTACTAACACTCAGTACAGCTTAGTTATCAATAACTATTAGCAGGACTTTTGGGTGAATAATGTAGCGTTTGAATGGCAATGATCTGCATCAAACTGAATACCAGTAGGTTTTTATAATGTTAAGAAAAATCATAGTACCAACCGTAGTAATTTCCGGTACAGTGTTAGCTTGTTTTAGCGCTCTGTTGGTTTTACAAGGCTCGAAACCAGTAGAGATCCAAATGGATAACCGCCAAGTTTTTTATGGCGAACTTAAAGATGTATTTACCCCTCCAGTTGCTGGATTAGTTAGTATAGCGATCGCAGTCACGACAGCGACGGTAATTGGGTGTCAACAATCCCTTAAGGAATCATCTGGTTTGCAGCAAAGAATATCTGCACTTGAGCAGCAAATATCCGATAGAGAATCAGAAATTGAGGCACTCAAACTTGCTCCCGAAAGTCCAGTTCTGGCTAAACTAGATTGGTTTTTAGAACGCGATCATTTTCATGCTCAACAAGCGCAAATAGAAACTCTACCGCTAGAAGAAGTCTTATCCTCATTTGAACCAGTTGCTGAACCTGTAGTTAAAGCAAATCCAGGTTATGAGTATCAAGTAATTACATCGAATTCTGCATCAGTGCAGGCAGCAACTTCGATGTTTGCCACCGTACAGCCTTTTGCTGGTTTGAATCGTCGGAAATAAGAACCCGTTTTTTTGTTCCCTATGTTTTTGATATTTGTTAGAAGACGTAGCGCTGCTACGTCTCTAATACTTTTAGCAAGCTCTAAGTTTCCGGATAATCATCATCGTATCCACCATTGCCGGGTAACTGAGGGTTTTTCTTTGGTATATATCCACCTAAGTCAACTGGTTGAGCCTGAAATCCGGCTATTTGCAACGACCACTGTGCCTTAACTATATCCCGCAAGTTGGGGCTTTCAATAGATTCAATTAGCATAATAGCTTGTGTTTGTCTATCGTCAGAACGCAATCGATCATAAAGTTCAGTAGCGCGTTTACGTGTTCCCTCTGCTTGACGAAAAAATAATGCGGCTACAGCTTCAATAGCAATTCCGGGAAGGGTATTCAGCAAGGCGATTTCCGGTTCTTTTGCCCTTAAAGCAGTAAAACCAGTATACATAATTAATAAAAATCCAAATGATGCTGCTGTAATACTAAACCAAAATTGTGATGCGGCTTGAGAAAGTGCTTGGGTGTGATAATTATGAATCAATTCTGCTGCAACTGTGCGGAATCTTTCCTCAGTCTCATCAAGATTCTGGGTAATGCCGGGTTTACAATTTTGAAGTCTGGAATGCTGAACTGCGATCGCAAGTTCTTCTGCTCCTTTAAGTTCTTGTTCTAACTGCTGTTTATTTTTCCCTGATAAAACCGAAGTTGCTAAACCCAATACACTCAAGCTAACTGCTGTGACTCCCCCTACGAGAATCGGATAACCAACTTCATTGGTATCAAAGTTTTGAATTTGATTACTACTAGAATTTAAGGAGCCAGAAGACTGTGACAAAGCTGGTTCAACTGCTATAGCCAGGGTAAAAATTGAGGAAGCGATAAAGCTATGCTTGAAGAGTGCGATCCTTCTTCTGGGAATAGGTGTCGCTGTGGCATAACCGCAAAATTTCTTCCCAAATATAAGATTGAATTTAGAGATTATTTTATACAAAATTAGTGCCTGTAGATGCTATGTTTTCGTGCTTTTGGGTATTTTTTGTTTAAAAGCAGACATACATTATATGAAAAAATTCAGTGTTTGGTGCTTGTGGAGAAAATATAAGATTTAATTGTTCAGCGATTCCAAAGTAATACTTCAAATCTAAAAGCCTAGCAAATACAAGACTTTTGGCTTATCTCCCAGGAAAGTCGATAATTTGATGCAGAGCAAGCAGAGTTAAGATTAGACCATAAGTTAATCTCGTTCACTCGCTAATTACTTTCTATGCAAACTCAAGTTGTTTACTGGATACTTATCGCGGTTATGGTTATCGGTATCGTTGGTGCTGTGGTTCCAGCGCTTCCAGGTACCAGTCTGATTTTAGCCGCAATTGTGATTTGGGGTTTTGTCAAAGGTTCTTGGGCAGCTATCAGCACACCTTTGATTGTGACGGGTATCGTGCTGTTACTCAGTATAGGGATAGATTTTTTAGCTGGTTACATTGGTGCAAAAAAAGCTGGTGCTAGTAAATGGGGACAAATAGGAGCTTTTGTGGGCTTGGTGGTGGGATTTTTTGGTTTGTTGCCTGCACTTCCTTTCGGAGGTCCATTGTTAGGAATGTTACTTGGTCCATTACTAGGGGCAATTATCGCTGAGTATTTATTTTGCCGAAATTGGCAAGTTGCCATTAAAGCTGGTGTCGGGATAGTTGTGGGAACATTAGTGGGGAACCTGATTCAAGGTTTACTTGCGATCGCATGTGTGATAGTTTTCCTATTTTCTACTTGGGGACAAGTGTTTGGAGGATAAATATTCCAAAATCGTAAAAAAATGAGTAGATGTGACTCTACTCAAATAACGAGAAGGATTAAATTTGTAGAAATAAATATAGATTAGATGTAAACCTGATAATTAATAATTAAATCAAACTCAATAGATGCGAACCTGATAATTTTATTTGTAAGAAGTGGTAGATGAATGATTTGCAAAGTAAATCTAGACTAGTTGAATTTGACTGCTTTGCTGTTGCGACGACGATTCAAACCAAACATTGCAGCCAATCCTAAAGCACCCAAGCTTGCATTTACACCAGGTTCAGGAACTGCTGTACCTTGGAGAGTCACGCCATCACCAGTGTTGAAGCTAATACCATCTTTATCTGGATTTTGACCTAATTGACCTAGTTGAATCTCGAAGTTTTTAACATTTCTCAATGTGATTTCTTGAAGACCATCATTAGGACCAGCAGCAGCGATGAGGGATGCGAGTGTTTGACTTACACCATTAACTTTTATGACTCTTGTGGAATCTTTATATTCAACGTCATGCAAGCTCAATACTAATTTTGATACAGTTTCGCCAAGGAAATCAAAGTTGAATAAACCAGTTTCCAAGCGACCTTTTTCTAATGGTTTGCCTTTGTTATCCAAAGCAACAGGACGTAACCAAAATTGACCAAGGGGGGTATTTGTTCCTTCATCTAATTTGCTTGCACCATTATCACCAAAAAAGCTGATATTAACACCACTTTTTTTATAAGTGTTAGCTGTATCTCTGTTGTCTGAGAATAGAAGACTAGCTTTGTTGGTGTCGTTATAAGCAAGACTTTTAACGGTAAAACCAAAAGATTGGGTTTGAATGCAATTTGCGTTGGAAAGGCAAACAGAAGTGTTGTTATTTTGTAGAAGTGCAACTTCACCTTCTTCACCTAAATCGAAGCTGCTAAAGCCTGCTGCATGTGCCGCAGATGACATACTTAAAGCACCAAGACTAACAGTAGCAACTGTTGTGATTTTGACAATTGAATTTAACTTTTGCATGTTTTTTAAAGTTGTTATTGTTTGTTTTGTTGGCTGTTTGCAGTTGTTTTGCTGCTTTTTTGTTTGCAATGTACAAATACTATTCCGCCTACAACGTCAGTGTCACCCCTTAAGGTGAAGGTTTATTCTAACTTGACCACAAGAATAATTTTGGGAAAATTACTTAGATATTGAAATTTAATCAATACTGGTACTTATTCAAAAAGTGTAACAAAATAAGCTTTGCTCGAAATATGAATACTGCTAAAATCCCCTTTCTTTAACTAGATTATTAATCTCTTCAAAAAATTGCAGTCATCAAATATAAAGTTGGATGAGTAAAAAGGAAAGAAAAAGCTTATAAATCAATCAATTCAAGCAAAAAAAACTCGTAAGTAGAAAGCTCACGAGTTAGTAGATTAGGGTTTTTCGGCTGAGGTGTCTAAGATAAAGCTCTTTTGGCTTCAGATGCGATCGCGTCCACGTCATCATTGGCTAAAACCTGTAAAATAGATTTGGCTTTCTCTCCACCTAATTGATCTAAAGCCAAAACTAGACGATGACGAACCTGCCAATCTGGGTTATTTGCATATGTCTCTAACAGGGGAACCGCTGCGGGATTGCCAAGTTCCCCAAAAGCACTAATAGCGGTAATCTGGACTAATCCATTATCTGATGTTAGAGCTTCTTGGAGTAATTCAAAACCCCGTGGTTCCCCCAATGCTCCTAAAGTAGCAATGATACTTAATTGCACAATCCACTCTGGGGTGCTGTGATAAAGCTGTTGCAAGTCGTCAAAAGCTTCCACTAGTTTTAATGCTCCTAAACAATCGGCAGCAGCAGCTTGAACATCTGGCTCTTTGTCTTTTAAAAGGTTGCGGAGTAAACTTAGGGATAACTGTAAATCTTGATCGCCTAGGGTATCCATTTGACTGGTGGCTGAGTAACGAACACGAGTACTAGGATCTTTAATAGCAGTTTGCAGCAGTTCAAAAGCAACTTGAGGTTCTAAATCTCGAAACTGATTTACAGCGCGTAAGCGATCGCCTAAATCTTCCGAAGCTAGTAATTCCTTAACTGATTCCGGAGTAATAGTCATTATAGTTATCTCACTGTTTTTTTAAGCTAACTGTAATTTTCCGTTATTTCCGGTGCATATCACCATAACTTATCCGGGACAGTGAGAACAATCACACTATTAGAGGATGTTTTAACGGGATATTTTAGGGTTTATTTGAAAAAATACTTATATTACAAACTTAAAGAACAAGAACAGTTAATTAAATCAGTGAACAGTTATCAAGGTGTATGGTGGGGGATTTAAACCCAACGATAAACACATCACTCTTGACTGATAACTGATAACTGGTTAAAGTGATTAACTGTCTGTTGGCAACCTTGAATTTATCGAGATTTTCGACCAATAGGTTTAGATGTTACTCCCTTTTCATACCGTAAAGTATATATCCCAGTAGAATGTAATACTCTATACCATTTACCTTGTTGAACACCAATAGAAAGCATTTTACCAATATTCATTTTGGCAGTTCTTGATTCTTCTTCCGACAGATTATCGCCATATAACTCTTCTACCATTGAGTCAATTTGAAAATGCATATCGGGGTTATAGCGCATCAAAATTAAAATCGCGTTGGAAATTGAGTAGTCGTAAAACTCAGGAAGCATCGGAATTGTCCCTGGTTTTCTGCCTACAGTAACTTTCGGAATATCGGAAATGTCAACTACTGGTGGCTTGGGATTTGATGGTGGAGTTTGTTCAATTTCCTGGGTAGGATTTTCTGGGGGATCAGTTGGTGTAGCCTCTTGATTATTCTGAAAAGAATTGGGTTCTAAAAATGCTTGTGTTGAATATTCCGACTTAAAGTGTGCTGGTAATACAGCTTGGTTTTCGTGGATATATCCCGACATTAGCCCTTCGATAGCGGCAACTTGCTGGCGAATAAAAGACAAACGACGTTCTAAATCTGACGTTTCCAGAATATAGCGATCGCGTTCGGCTTCAAGTAATCTAAGAATGGATGGATATTCAGTCATGTTAAATACAATATCTCAAAACTTTTAACTAGTTTCTCAAAATTTGCCCCTGTAATTTTTCTCTTCAAGCTTCTTAATAACTCTTCAGATAGATGCAAAGAACTAAATTATAGCTGTAATGTATGTTTACGATGTAACAAACCTGAATACAACTGGAGGAGTTGTTCACGGTTCGTAACAACCGTATTGCAAGCTTTAGAGTGACTTTATTAGTCACAATAAATCTAATTTCAGCAATTCGGATCGAAGCCCTAGTAATAGGACTTTTACCTACTGAACCAGTACAAGCTATGAAAATTGCTCAGATTGCTCCCTTGTGGGAAACAGTTCCGCCTTCTACCTACGGTGGAATTGAGTTGGTAGTGAGTCTTTTAAGCGATGAACTTGTGCGTCGCGGACACGATGTGACATTGTTCGCATCGGGTGATTCCCAGACGCTAGCACGCTTAGAGCCTGTTTACCCTCGTGCTTTACGCTTGGATCCCGACATTAAAGAACACATAATGTACGAGATGCACGAGGCGAGTGAGGTTTATCAGCGGGCAGCTGAATTCGATATCATCCATTCCCATGTAGGGGTGTGGTCTTTAGCTTTAGCAGCGATGGTTTCTACTCCTACAGTTCATACTCTCCATGGACAGTTCACCAAGGACAGTAGCCGGGTTTTCTCTTTGCATCGGACACAACCGTATGTGAGCATCAGTAACTCTCAACGAAAACTTGATTTAAATTACATAAACACTGTGTACAATGGTATTGACACAGATGCCTATACTTTCAACCCCAAGCCTCAGCAACCTCCATATCTGGCTTTTCTAGGGCGCTTTTCCCCAGAGAAAGGTCCACAACATGCGATCGCCATTGCCAAAGAAACAGGATGGCACCTAAAAATGGCTGGGAAGGTAGATGTTGTTGATAAAAAGTTTTTTGACAGCGAAATAGCACCCCACATAGATGGTAAACAAATCGAGTTCATCGGTGAAGTGAACCATGCTCAAAAGGGCGAATTACTGGGTAATGCCAGTGCCACATTATTCCCCATCACCTGGCAAGAACCTTTTGGTTTGGTAATGGTGGAATCGATGGCGGCTGGTACACCTGTAATTGGGATTAACATGGGTTCTGTCCCAGAGGTTATCCTCAATGGAGCAGCTGGTTTCGTTTGCGAAACCTACGCAGAAATGGCAGCAATGATTCCGAAAGCTTTGGAATTAGACCGCCAAGAATGCCGCAACCATGTGGTTAATAACTTCAGCAAGGAAAGAATGGTGGATGGATACCTGGCTGTCTATGAGAAGATGCTCAGTGATCGTCAAGAACAAAATTCATTCTTCAACACCTTGAGATCCTCTTTAGAATCTCTAACCTCAATCAAGTTTTAGTGACAGGTTAGATTAGCGAGATCCCCGACTTCTTTAAAGGAGTCGGGGTTCTTTCGTTTTTATCTCTCAGTCATCTATGCTACCGCGAAGCCTGTATGCTGGCGAACTTTAGGATGGCGGAAACCAAGAACAATATCTTCTTTCGGGATACCTGCTGCCATCAAATCACCAACTACACCCTCTTCAGTGTCATCATATTGAATCCAAACTTTGTTATTTATTAGACTGATGTGTATCGGTGTCGCATGGAGGTATTGATCGCCACTCCAGCCAATATCTAAAATCAAATATTGCCCGCGATCCTCATCAAATAGTACTTTAGATTGGTAACTATCAGGTACGGCTGTACGATCGTCTGCATGGTTTCGGAGAACGCTTTTAATGATTTCTCTGTATTTTAATTGGGTATCCATCCTACAATTGCCTCACTTTCATCATCAAAGACAACTAATTTGACAATTTGGTTCTTGAGCAGAACTTGCCCTAACTCTATTGTAAACACGCTATTGAAAGTGACTTGAGAAACAGCGAGGTATAAAATTCGCGCATCACCCATCTCATCCAGAATCTGGCGGTAAAGAACATATTGTCCCAGAGCTTGCTCCAAATCTTTCACGTCAGACTGTCCCACGAAACTCTTTACCTCAACCAGGATTTTTCTAGTTGCGTTTTCGGCACTAATCAGACGTTCTGCACCTAAATCGACAGACAAGCGTTTTTTACCAATAGCTACAAAACCGTGTTTCTCATTTTATGAAAAACGGTGAGATATCAAATCACGGAAATAATATCTGTAAATGCAATGCGAAGTTTGCGCGACGTAAGTCGCGCAAACTTCGCATAACTGAGATATATTTAATTGTTAGAAACTACTACAGAATCTCAACTCTTGGTTGTGATGTTGGTGAAAACTGACCGCGAGGTAACTTCATCAACAGGTGCTTACCTGCTTTAAAAGAACGGGCAAGATATTCGCAAGCTTCAATAGGTCTTGCATGTTCACCACAAGTAAACACATCAGCAGCAATATAGCCATTTTCGGGCCATGTATGAATCGAGATATGGGATTCTGCTAATAATGCTAGAGCAGTAACACCATATGGGGTGAACTGATGTGCTATTTTATCAAGCAAGGTTGATTGTGCAGTTGTAGCAGCTTCTTCTAAAGTCCGTTTAATGAACTCAATATCATTGAGCAACTCTGTTGGACAATTGTAGAGTTCTAATATGCAGTGAACGCCAACAGGTGCTGGTGGACAATCGTGAGAAAAATCGGTAAGAGTAGACTTTAATTCTTCTTCGGATTTGAGTTGAAGTCTAACTGATTGGGAACGTTCGAGTTGAATAGTTGCAACTCCACTAGTTGTACTAGGTTCGGAAACAAAGCTGGTATCAACACCATTAACTGCTAATTCGCTCACGGTACCGCCGCCAACTTTATAACGCAAATCTTCCATTTTGTTCTTCCTACAAAAAACATAAAAAAATTGACAATTTTGTTTTGTTGTGTGAATTTAACTAGTAAACTGAGGTCATTTAATACCTCTACTAGTTTTCCCACAAGCCAACTATCATAGCAGTTTTTTTCGGGAGTCAACAAGTTTTTTTGAAATGATGTTTTGTTAGTTGCCAGTAATCAGGATCCAAACTGGTAAAGTTAATAATATGAATGCCGAGCCGAGCGCGATCGCACTGACAGTCAACTGCCGATCAAGATTAAAAGCTTCAGCCAGGATTAAGGAAGCGAACGCTGGAGGCATTGCCATCTGTAAAATAATAACTAGGGCTGTTTTCCCAGTAATTCCCAATAGGGGCAAAAAAGCGCTGATGATCAAAGGGACAATTATCATCTTGACGGCGACACTCACAGCAGCTAAAGGCAAACTATCCCAGGATTGAATTTGACTTAGCCGCATCCCAATCAAAGTTAAAGCCGCAGTCAAAGCTGTCCAAGCCAAAGTATCCAAACATAAAATAGTTAAGCTAGATAAATGCACCTGCCGCAACTGTAAACCCAATCCAAAACTCCATAGAGTCGGATTAATTAAAATCACTTTAGCCATTTGCCAGTAGCTTTTTTGCTCTTCACCAAACCAAGCAGCTATCAACACCCCCAAACCATAGGCACCGATGGTACTTCCTAAAAGATCATAAAATAAAGCCCAAGCAAAGTATTCAGTCCCAACAATTGATAAGGCGATCGGATAACCCAGATAGCCTGTATTTCCTACCATTGATGTCAAAATTAAACTACCTTGGGTTGACTTAGGCAATGAGGTTTTTTGCTTTTTACCAAAATACCCTTGACACTTAATTGCCAACCAAGCTAAAACAACACCCAGAAAAAGCGCAACATATGCAACCGCAGGTGCAACCCAAATTTGCCCTGACAAATCAGCCTTGCGGAGAAATGCCACGACACTGATGGGAACCCCAAACCAAAAAAGAAACTGTCCCAATCTAAGCGGGACTATTGATGGTAGTATGCGTCCTAGGATAAAACCAAGCAATACTAATCCCACCAACTTGATATATAGTTCTGGAAGATTTGCCATTTCAAGAAAAGATAAACTATTGGCGGATGATAGGAAAAAATAGGAGAAAGAAGAAAAAACGCGGGGACAAAGGAGGCAACTTGAAAAAGTAGGAGTGAGATTTGTACGTTGTTCTGATCAAAAAATAATTTCCGACGTTAGTCAAAAGAGGCAGTCCAAATGAAAAAATCACCATCGTACATGTAACTGTCTTCTTTACTACTCCCTACTTCCTACTCACCACTCACTTAGATATTTGTGTTAATTACTCTTCAGTCTACAATCGTTATGGTTTATGGTCATTGCAACAAAACAGGAGTTAGCCCTTGAGTAACGCTGGTTTTTCAGGAAAGCCGAAAAAATCATCTCCCAATTCCGGTGACGATATCCCGGCAGCGTTACGCGATACCCCTGATGTAGCGCCGAAAACCTCCATTCGATTACCAATTTTGATTTTGGGTGGAACTGTAGGGTTTATTGTATTGGCAACACTCAGTGGTTTTTTGTTTTTTGCCAACGACTCACGTCGCGCAAGCGTCGCACCCAAAAACAAGGCTAGTCAGGAAGCACCACCAGCTACATCTACGGTGGCTGAACCATCACCAAGTGACCCGGATACTGATCAAGCCAAAGTAAATGGCTCTTTACTAGGACATTTACCCTACACAGAAGCCCCAGAGTCAGAACTAGCAGCCATTTCTAGCGATGGACGTTATCGAATGATCAACTCTGCCGCACAGCAATTTTTGGCAATGCAACAAGCAGCCCGCAGTGCAGGAGTAAAATTAGTACCAATTTCGGCATTTCGCTCTATTAAAGAACAAGAAACCCTATTTTTTGGTATTGCTGCCCAACGCAACCAAACACCCGCAGAACGGGCTTCTTTATCAGCACCCCCTGGTTACAGCGAACACCACACAGGTTACGCAGTTGACATTGGAGATGGGGCTGTTCCATCAACAAATTTAAACAGCAACTTCGAGCGAACCAAAGCATATCAATGGTTAGTAGAAAATTCTCCCAAATTCTACTTTGAGATGTCCTTTCCCAAAGACAACCCCCAAGGTGTAAGTTATGAGCCATGGCACTGGCGTTTTGTCGGTGATACCCGCAGTTTGGAGATGTTTTATAAAGCGAGAAATCTCAAGCCAGTTCAGAAGTAAATAAAATATTCTATGGTTTGGGCAGCGTTCGATGGTTCCTGAGCCTGTGGAAGGACTGAGCGCTCATGCCGAAGTCTTGCCCGAAAAGATTGGGATGCTTTGTAGCGCAGCTAGTCCCTAAATAACTGTTTGTCCTAAGTTGTGCTTTATTCAAACTCAAAGCATCAGCGCTATAAATATCCCTAGCGCTTGTTATGCTTAAATTATGAGCCTTTTCAGGGGTCATGTTTAGATTTTAAATTGCTTATGATGGGATTTACTGCCTTAAAATAATTGATTGGTTCTGCGACCTACTAAGTAAAAACCGATATGACCACTAGCCAGGACACGGTACGGGCTTTGCGTGAGGCTTTACAATTCTCTCCCGATAACGTACCCCTCAGACAACATTTAGCAGATACGCTTTTGAGTTTAGAATTAGCTCAAGAAGCCGAGCAAGAATATCGCTATGCTTTAGTTTTGAAACCAGAAGCCGTGGATTTAAAGCTGGGTTTAGCTAAAAGTTTTTATCAACAGGGAAAACAATCTCAAAGTTTGGTGATTGTTGAGGATTTAGTTAAACGTTCCGAATGTCCAGCGCTTGCCTACATACTCCATGCCCGTTTGTTGTTAAATGCCGGTGCATTACAGCAGGCTACGAGACAATATGAAAATGCGATCGCAGTTGATAACAAAGTGGCTGATTTGGATTTAGCCCAACTTTTGGGAATTGAGCCAAATTATCCTAGTCGAGATGCAATTGCGAATCGAGTCACAGATCCAACTACGGATGATTTAATGGAGTTTGGCGATAGCAATTTAGAACGTCCTGAAGTTTCCTTCCAAGATGTCGGAGGAATGGATACAGTTAAAGATGAAATTCGCCTGAAAATAATTTATCCTCTCACCAAACCAGAATTATATCGAGCTTACGGTAAAACCATTGGTGGTGGAATCCTTCTTTATGGTCCCCCAGGATGTGGAAAAACATACTTAGCTCGTGCCACCGCTGGAGAAACACATTCCAATTTTATCTCAGTCGGCATCAATGATGTTCTCGACATGTGGCTAGGAAATAGTGAGCGCAATTTACACGAAATTTTTGAACAAGCCCGCGATCACCAACCCTGCGTGTTATTCTTCGATGAAGTTGACGCACTTGCAGCCAATCGAACTGATCTCAAACAAAGTTCTAGTCGAATGGTGATCAATCAATTTCTCTCAGAATTGGATGGTGTCAAAAGTTCCAATGATGGGGTCTTAATTTTAGCTGCTACAAATGCCCCCTGGCACTTAGATAGTGCTTTTCGTCGTCCGGGTCGTTTTGACCGGATTCTATTTGTTCCACCACCAGATAGAGTCGGTAGAGAATCAATTTTAAGGTTACTGTGTCAAGGTAAGCCTGTTGATGATATTGACTACAATTATGTGAGTAAGAAGACTGAACATTTTTCCGGTGCAGATTTAAAAGCAGTGGTTGATGTGGCAGTGGAAAGGAAGTTACAGGAAGCAATTAAATTTGGAATTCCCAAACCATTAATCACAAAAGATTTGGTGTCAGCAGCAGCCAGCGTTAAACCCTCCACGAAAGAATGGTTTGCAACCGCTCGAAATTACGCCCTCTACTCCAACGAGGGGGGTTTATATGATGATATTTTGAAGTATTTGAAAATTTGACTTGTGTCAAACGAGTTTTATAAAAACCCTGCGGGGTCAATTGGCGTGCCATCCCGACGGACTTCAAAGTGCAGATGGGGACCTGTGGATAATCCGGAGGAGCCGATGGCGGCGATTTGCTGTCCACGTTGGATTGACTGACCTTCGGTAACAAATAGTTCGCTACTATGTCCGTAAAGGGTGCTGATGCCTTTACCATGATCGATAATTACGGCTCTTCCATAACCACCGTACCAGCCAGCAAAAATCACAGTTCCCGAATCTGCCGCTCGAATGGGACTACCATAATTACCTGCAAAGTCGATTCCAGAATGAAAGCGACGATAGCCGAGAATGGGATGGATTCGCCAGCCAAAGGAACTACTGATACTAGCGTCACTAGGGAAGCCAAAGATACCAGTACCGCTGGTGAATTTTTTACCTAGGGCTTTTGCTGCTGCTTCACGGGCTTGGGAAATTGCTATTTTCTGTTGAATCAGGCTGGTTAAAGATTGGGAATCTTGTTCTAGTTGATTTTCGGCTGCTGCGAGGGCAATGCGATCGCTATTTAATCTCAGCACTAGTTCTTGCTGGGATGCGGCTTGGGTTTGGTAGTCACTTTTTTGGGCTAATAGTTGTTGCCGAATCAAATCGATTTCGTTTTTTACCTGTTCAACACCAGTTTTTTGTTGAATAATTTGGTTTGCTTCGGCTGTCAATACCTGTAAAATTTTTTGATCTGCTTGGTAAACTTGTTTCAAATGTTGCCGACGGTTCAAAAAGTCATTGATACTGCGACTTTGAAGTAAAACAGTCCAACCAAGACTAGTGGGAGAACGTTGCAGGAAGCGTAACCGCGCCACTGTAGCATTTTGTCTTGCAGCATAGGAACTTTCCGCCACAGCCAAATCTGCTTGGAGTTGTTGAAGACGTGTAGTTGCTTGCTGAAGGCGAGTTTCGCTATCTTGAATATGATTTTCTGTGGTTTGGAGATTTTGCTCTAAACCATTAAGACGAGTTTGGGCTGCATCCTGTAAATTGGTTATGCGATCGCGTTCTTGAATAACTTGTTGTTTTTGCTGCTTTACCTGTTTTTGTTGCTGCCGCAATGTCTCAATTGGAGCATTCTCTACTGGTAATTCTCCCCATGTTGGTGTTGACAAAGAAGCCATCAAGATGTAAAAAGCACAACTCAAAACCCCAACCAATCCTAAAAATAATTGCTTTCTTTTGATATTCAAGCGTTTCATACTGTTAAATTAAGCAAAAGCAGGCTGCAAAAACCAACAGTATTGTTCCCAAAAAAATCTGTAAAATCACAACCTTTTGGCAAATTGGCAATTGTTTGTCAGATACGAACATAAATATATGCCTATGTCAGCATGATTGCATATATCACGCAACGAGGTCGTATGAGTGCAGGTAGAGCAATTCTCTTAATTAGTCTTGTAATTCCCGGTTTAATCATCATGGGTTCGTCACTTTATTCCTATGATGCCGATTACAACGCCCTAAACAGAACCGAAGACTATATCGAAAGATTAGCACGGGATGGAGGTGGCAGTACTCGACAACTGGATTTTGCCTATCATCGCAGTTTGTCACATCGTATCAACGCTTTTAGCGATGGTACTTGGGGATTTATCGGTGCATTGATTGCAGCTATTGGGGTTCACGGTATTGTGACAAGTAATGATGATGATGATTTCAGCTTTAAGCAAGATTTCAAACAAGATAAAAAAAGAGCTTAGAAAGCAATTAGACATCTCTGGAAGAAATTATGTGTTTCTAAAAACCTTTAATGAATAAGTTTAGAAAAACATTTCTAGAGATGTCTATTTCTCCTGCTCTGTTGTCTATGATTTAAATCATGTTTAAGTAATAGACACACAACATGCTGCCATCGTTAGGTAAGGGACTTAGAGGACTCCACAAAAAAGATGATCCAATATTGTGGGATAGGCATCTTGCCTGTTCTTGCATTAGTAGCAGGCAAGATGCCTGCACCACAATAAATTTTGGGATATTTTTTTATTTGGAAGTCTCTTAAACCCCCAAAGTTCGTTAATTATTTAACTTCACTAGCTTCAAACATTTTTACTTTACCTGATTTGACAGCAACTACTACATCATAAGTAGAACAATAAGCAAAGGTTGTATTATTAGCTTTATTATATAAATTCACAACCATCCCCGCACCACCTGGTTGAACAGAAATTGGGTCTAAATCACCAAAGAAATAACGACGTAACTCATCTCCGCTACCAAACATACCTTTGTGCTTAGTTAGCATTTCAATTTTTTGAGAAACAGTCAAACCTGTTGCATCTTTTTTTGCCTCTTTGACAGATGCATTATTTTGAGAAGTTTTGACTGTCATTATATTTATTTCTTTTGCTACTGCTTGATTTGATTGCGAGTTAAATCCATTGACTGAAGCACTACCAATTGCAATAAAACCTGTAAGAGCGACAATTGTGGCGATATTTTTGAGTTGCATGATTTTTGAAATCCTTGAGTGAAAAGGGATGGGATTAAAGTGTTAATTTGATAGGCTATAGAATCACTTGAAACATCTGAATTTGATGTCAATAGTTTCTCTGCCTTTCTTATTTATCAGCATGGATCTGATTCCTGATTTTTCCCTGAGAATCAGGTGAAATGAAGTTAAAACCTTGTCTATTTATTTTTCATCGAGACGTTTCGCTAGAACTTCCAAACACAGTTTTGGTATTGATGTGTGATTCAAATAGATTAAAATTGCTGTAATCAACTATCTTCAACAGCAAAGCCTTGAATAATCTAACTAAAATTGCCAAGGAATTTCAACTATATGGTTCCGTGATTGATGTCCAAGAATTTGGGAATGGAAATATTAACGGTACCTATTTAGTCACCTTGGATGTTTCTGAAAACAAGCATTTTATTCTCCAGCGAATCAATACTCAAGTTTTTCATCAACCAGAGTTAGTGATGCAGAACATGAATGTTTTTACCCAGCATATTGATCAAAAAGTCAAAAAATATCCTTTTGCTAATAACCGTCGCTGGGAAATCCCCCTGGTATTGAAGACACAGGAACAGCAGGACTACATAATTGATTCTAACGGTTCATTTTGGCGAGCGATTAGTTTTATTGAAGGTGCGACAACCTTTGATACAGTTCAGGATAATCAGCATGGGAATGAGGTGGGTTACGTTTTGGGAATGTTTCATAACCTGATTAGTGATTTACCCTGCGAACAATTGGCTGATACTTTACCAGGATTCCATATTACACCTAGATATTTAGAAAATTATCATCAGGTTTTGCAACTACATAACCCTAAAAATCCATCAACTGACGTAAAATACTGTTTAGACTTTGTACGCGATCGCGTAAACTGGGCGCATGTCTTAGAAAATGGCAAATCTCAAGGACAACTATGTTTGCGTCCAACCCACGGCGACCCCAAAGTCAATAATATCATGATTGATAATGTCACGGGGGAAGGCATTAGCATCATCGATTTGGATACAGTTAAGCCCGGTTTAATCCATTATGATATTGGTGATTGTCTTCGTTCTAGTTGCAATTCTCTAGGAGAAGAAACTCAAACCTGGGAGAATGTTGTTTTTGATACTGATATTTGTCAAACTGTACTCCAAGGTTATCTTGGTGTTGCCAAAAATTTTCTCACAGATGCTGATTACAAATATATATATGACGGTATTCGTTTGATTGCGTTTGAATTGGGACTACGATTTTTTACTGATCATTTAGCTGGTGATATCTATTTTAAAACTAAATATCCAGAACACAATTTAGCCAGAGCGTTAGTACAATTCAAACTTACCGAAAGTATTGAATCTCAGGAAGTTTCTATTTGTAACATCATCCACGAACTTCGATGAATCAGCAAGCTTTTTCTCTACTACCATTTAAACTACAGCAAATCCAAGATTTAGGATTGAATCTAAAAATTATCGGAAATATTGCGCGAAATCGCAATAAGTTGGTAATTAACTATCAAGTTATTGGTGATATAGCAGAAGTTATCATACCTCAAGGCAATAATTTACCAATTCGTCAAAATGAACTTTGGGAAGAAACATGTTTTGAGTTGTTTTTAGGAATTAAAGATTCTCCTGGGTACTGGGAATTTAATCTTTCTCCAAATGGTAATTGGAATATTTATAGATTTGACGACTATCGTCAAGGAATGAGAGAGGAAAACACTATCAAATTTCTCCCATTTAGGTTTGATCAAAAAGCCGATACTTTATTATTAACCTTAGAATTTGATTTGGAATCGCTGATTTCTATAAATGATTTATTAGATGTTTCTATCACCAGTGTAATTAAATTTAAAGATGAAACCCTGAGTTATTGGGCAATAAGTCATTCTGCTCAAGTAGCTGATTTTCATCAACGAGATAGCTTTGCTATTCAATTATAGGACTCATATTTGATTTATGAAACACAGGTAGGGGAGCCAGCACTGTTGGGGGGTTCCCCGACATAAGGTGACTGGCGTTGTGTTGTCACGAAGTGTAACGCACCGTCTTCCATATTTTGGTGCGTATACCCTACATATACTTAAATTTTTAAGTGCAAAGCACAGGCTACGCCAACAATAATCAAATCAAAATTGTACTTAACATCACAGAAATTAACATTCTGCTTTCATCATTCAGATTTAGTTTTTTTTACTAATTCTGTGTTTTTATGAACAGTTTCCAGTCTGAGATTTTTCTAATATAAATAGAACCTACGCAAATCAAAATTCCCATTGCCACCAAAACGCAAAGCATAGGGCATAAAAGAAACGAACAGCATGTCGCTTTTCGAGTCAGTTTAGGGAAGCAATCTCACACTATTACTTCTAATGACGCAATCGCATTACTTATGGGTAAGTTCTATAATCAATAATCTGTCTTTCCAAAGAAAATAGCATTCTTCCTAATTTTTATTAATAAGTAAAATCTCAAAGACTTACAAATATTTATCTCAGATATCAGAAAAATTATGTGTGTAACTTGCGGTTGTTCAGATGATGCAGAAGTCACAGTTACTAATTTGGAAAATGGAAAAGTAGAATTAGTTGAATCTCATGATCATTTACACCATCACCATCATCACAATCAACATTCACACACTCATACTTTAGCAGATGGGACTGTAGTAACTCATACACATGAACAGCAAACTTTAGCAGCAACTGCAATTCATTCACACAATCAAACTATATCTTTAGAACAAAATATTTTAGCTAAAAATAACTTAATAGCTGCTCAAAATCGTGGTTGGTTTAAAGGTAGAAACATTTTAGCCATCAATTTAATGAGTTCTCCAGGTTCTGGTAAAACAACTTTATTGACCCGAACTATTAATGATTTAAAAAGCCAGCTAACTATTAGTGTAATTGAAGGCGATCAAGAAACAACTAATGATGCTAAAAAAATTCAAGATACAGGTTGTAAAGTTGTCCAAATTAATACTGGTGCAGGTTGTCATTTAGATGCAGAAATGATTGATCAGGGTTTGCAACAGCTAAACCCTCCATTAGATTCTGTTGTGATGATAGAAAACGTTGGAAATCTTGTTTGCCCAGCTTTGTTTGATTTGGGAGAAAACTCGAAAGTTGTGATTCTTTCAGTGACAGAAGGAGAAGACAAACCAATCAAATATCCACAGATGTTTCGTAATAGCCAAGTTATGATTTTGACAAAAATCGATCTATTACCTTACATTAATTTTGACGTACAAAAATGTATTGAATATGCATTACAAGTCAATCCTCAAATCCAAATTTTTAAACTATCTGCGACGACAGGTGAAGGGTTAGATAGTTGGTATAAATGGATATCTGATAATTATTAATTATAACTGGTTTACATAACTAGGACTTCTGGATTGACAGGAAAGACAAAATATGAAATTAGGACTTACGCACTACACAAATTAACCATGATATGTTTCCACGAAAATAGGCAATTTCAGGCTCTTATTAATCATTCTTCGATACGCGAAGCGTCAAGCCTCCGGCTTATCGTACATCAAGCCGCGCTGTAGGGGTTTAGCATTGCTCATTGGTGTCAACTTAAGAAGATAAAGCCCAAATTTGTTGGGTGTAAGCGTCAATCTCTCGATGGCGCTTACGCCTGTATTTGACTAATCCAAACAGCTTGTGACGTTCCACAAGATAGCTCACAACGTCAGCCGCCTCACCACGGAGAACAGCAGCAGAGAAATGGTATAAACTACGAAAAACCATTTCAGTAGAAATAAGGTCTAATGGTTGATTCAAAGCCACAGCCACATCAATACACAATTGATTGAGAACAGCATAAAAAATCCAAGTGGCAAAAATTTGGATTTGTACGCCGTTGGTATCGCCAACCCAAATATAAGCCAAACCCAAAAGTCGTTTTGTGAGCAAAAATGCGTCTTCAACACGCCAACGCCTGCGATATAATTCACAGACCTGCTGTGCAGACAACTTTTGGGGGTCAAGTACATTTGTCAGGTAGTAGTACCAAGTTGAACCCCACAACACAGAAACTAAGCGAACTGGACGCTGACAAGGGTTAGAACGGTATTCTCCCATGTCAATAATTTCATCACGGTAGAATGGGGCATTGGTCAAACAACGAATCACCTTGTAAGAAGTTTTTTCTCGTAGTCGTGTCAAGAAAAACTTATCAGATGATGTAAATGCATCGAACCAAGGGAATTTAAAAAACCCTAAATCAAAAATTAGCAATCCACCAATTGGTAAACGCTCAAGTAATTTGTCACACCAAGTTTTATCATTAGCTTTACTGTTGTTTGTATACCAGGTTGTCACTGGATGATGGTTAAACGCCTCTACCACCATCATGATTTTCCCCGCCAGTGTTTTTTGTTGTCCTTTGAGTGCTTTGAGTTTTCTTCTGAGTGCTTCGAGTGTTGACCCATCTGCAATCCAGATGGCTGTGAACTCTGCACATACTGGCTTCCAATTCTCTGGTACTACCTGATTTCTGGGTTGTACACTAATTCTCGCCATTACTTGCTCAAATATTTCTGCAAACAGTTCTATTGGCAGTGTTCGTAATCGTTTTGACAATGCTTGAGTACTCACCAGCATCGGCTCCACCCATAACAATCCCTCTTGTGAGATGACTCTAATTACTTCTCTTAATCCTGGAATTTGCCGATACACTAGACTCACTACTATCGCCATCATCACTGGCAGAGTCAATATTCTGTCTCGCCATTTTTTCTTTTGTTCTGCCTCTTGTTCCTTTTTATGTTCATAGGATTTTAGGGGTTTGAAGTTTGCAGGCGATAGCAATGAAAATATCTGTTTCTCGATTTCTTCAATGGATGGTGTTGGCACATGTTTTTGTTGACGCAGATCGGGGTTTCCTGTTCTAGCTGGTCTTTTTTTTGCCATGATGTATCACCTATCACATCGAAAACAATATTTTGAGATTACATCTAAATCGACCCTTTTTGCTTAAGTTGACACCAATGAGCATTGCTAAACCCCTACGACAAATGTCTTTTTTTCAAGCACCCATATTTTGTATTTCGTGTCAATGCGTAAGTTCTAGAAATCTAATACCAATTTGAAAAAACAATGCTACAGATAGATATTTGTAGAGACGTAGCACTGCTACGTCTCTACTGTTTGATGTGTTGCAATCATTATTTGAATTGGTATAAGAAAAGCCTATAGTGGGGTAAAGCGCATTGCTAAACCCCTACATTGCAAGTTACTACTTAGGGACTTCCAATTTAAAAAATCCTCATGTGGTGCGGGCTTCTAGCCTGCATAAAACAGGCTAGAAGCCTGTCCCAGCAATATATCTATTGGGGAATTATTTTGTTGAAAGTCCCTTACAGTATAATTTTATCTGATTGAGGTACACCCGCAGCGGGCAAGATGCCCGTACCACCAGAGTTTGATTCTTCATCTCTGGACCTCATTTACCTGTAATCTGCTGTAACTTAACTTTTGACAAAAACATGAGTTAAACCATCGATAGAGTTTTTAGTCAGTCCATCAACTGTTGATAAAAACTCATTTTCTAAATATGGTTTGGTCATGTAAGCATTTGCACCTAAAGCTTCAGCAAGCTTACGGTGTTTTTCAGAACTGCGTGAAGTTAAAACAACTACTGGTTTTTGGCAAATACTCGGATGCTGTCTAATATTTGATAATAACTCAAAGCCGTTCATTCGAGGCATTTCTAAATCCGAAACTATGAGTTTCACTTCCGGATGACGCTGTAATTGTTCTAAAGCTTCTACACCATTTTGCGCTTGTAAAATTGTGTAACCTGCCTTTTGTAAAGTCAAGGAAATTGTTTGCCTTAAGCTAATTGCATCATCAACTACTAAAATTGTTCGAGAAGATTTTGCAAAGTGATTGCTTTCAGACTCTACAGAAGAAGCTGGTAGTAATGGCATTGCTGCTGATGCTAGACTTTTAGTCTTATTTAAGGAACTACCTGATAGAGCCATTTTATCAAGTTTAGCTTGCATTCCCTGAGTTTCTAGAAGTAGGGAACCATCGATTACTAGAACGAGATTACCGTTTGCGAGGCTAGTACAACCATACACATATTTGGGTGGTGCGATCGCATTCCCCAACGGACGTATAACTAACTCCTGTTCACCAATAATCTGATCTACTTCTATTGCCATGATTTCGTGATTGCGACGCAGCATCAAGATTGGGTTAACCATCTCTCCGCTATCCTGCATCATTGTCTTACTACTAATACTGGCACTATTGGTAAATGCACAGTTATAATTCATAAATTCGGAGAGGTTGCGTAAAGCTACCATCGAATTCTCTTTGCCATCATTCCAAAATAGAGCTTTTCGACCTTCAAATTCTTTGATTTGTTCTGGGAATGACAGTAGAATTTTCTCGATACTGTCCAGTAATAGTGCATAGACTACACCGTCAGCTTGGACAATCATTAATTGCTCGGTAGTCATAGAGAAAGGTATTTTAAGTATAAAAGTAGTCCCTTGGTCAGGTACTGAATTAACAGTAATTGAACCGTTGAGTGATTTTAGCTGTGTTTTGACAATATCTAAACCGATACCACGTCCAGAAATTTCACTGACTTTACCTGCTGTGGAAAATCCTGGAGAAAATAATAAATCTAGAAGTTCTTCTTCTCTACTAGCAAAATTACTGTAAACGTCGGTGTTGGGAATTAGACCCAATTCCACACCTTTTTGATGAATTCTGGCAAAATTTAAGCCTTGACCATCATCACTAACTTCGATGATAGTTTGACTACCCTGGTGATAGGCACGGATTTTAATTGTACCCTTTTCAGACTTACCGCGATCGCGTCTTAATTCTGAGGTTTCAATTCCGTGATCAAAGGCATTACGAACTAAGTGTAATAATGGATCATACAGTTTCTCTGATATCGCTTTATCAACTAATACCTGTGTACCACTTAACTCCATTTCTACAGATTTTTTGTGGAGATTTCCCAAATTTTGCACCATTTGCGGGAAACGATTTAGAATATTCCCTAATGGAGCCATACGAGCTTCAACTAAGTGATCAATAATACCAAGGCTAAGACGTTGCTGCTTGTCATGAATTTGATTTGATTGATCGGCAATCACGTCTAATGACTCGATGGTTTCCTGAAGTTGTAATATTTCCTCTAAAGCTGAATGAGCAGAAAGATGAAATTCAGTATAATCATCCATCTCTAAGACATCAAAATCTACAGATTGAACGCTATTTTTGTGTGCAGATTTAAAGCTTTGAATTTGTAGAGGCAATTCCCGTAAATAATTGAGAGTTCCTTGATGATTACTCAGTTGTTCAGATAATTGTCCGATGAGTTTTTTGAGTTGTTCGTCATATAAAGTTCGTCTTTTTTGGTAAATTAATAACTCACCAGCTAGATAATTAAGTCGCTGTAATCCATCAACATCAACACGTACAAATGTTTGCTGTTTAGGGCTGTTGCTATTTTGTTGAATGTTTTCTGATTTTTTGGGTTGAGGAATATTTTCAGGATAAATTTCTACAACTGGTTCAGTTACTAATTGAACTGATGCTTCATCAGTCACCTGTAAAGAGGTATTAGTATCCTCTGTTAAGATCTCATCTTCATGTACATCAAGATTGTAAGGAGCATCCTCAGTGGAAATATTAGGCTCTTCCGTAATATCTGGTTCACTAATTAATTCCTCTCCCCAAATTAGTTCCATATCATCAGAACCGGAATTTGGAGGTGGTGAAATTTCTTTTATTTCTAACAGTTTGAGTAATTTTGGACTATCAACCCAATTCTTTTCCTCTGGTGATACGGGACGAAATCTTTTATAATCTTGAACTAGGCGGTTAATTTGATTTTGTAACCATTGAGTAATTAAATCATCATTTAAAGTATTCTGATAATGATTAAACCTAGCAACAACTAGAAGAACATTGATAATGACTCCTTGTCTATAAATATTCAGACTAGTGCTATCACCTGCATCTTCGAGAAAAGTAAAAAAGTCACTTAACCAGGAATCAATATACTCTAAACTCTCCTCAGTCAGTTCTTTGGGAATAAGCAGGATTAAATCTAATTCTTTTTCAGGTATATTTAACTCGTGGTTAAACCAACCAAGAAGATAGCGAATTATCTTTAGATAAAACTTGGCAACAATTGGCTTGAGTGATTCATTATCTGTTGTGCTAGGTTGGATCAAGTAATCATATAACTTGACAATTTTATCACGTAAAGAACTTGATTCTTGTAAGTTATTTTCTAAAGAATATTGATAATTATTACTTGTATTATGAGTCTCAACTTCAACTATGGGTTGATTTTGAGCAAACTGTTTTAACTGAGGTGAGGGAGTTCCACCGCGAGTCCGATCACCTTCCATGATATCTGTTCTGGCTGCTTGTAAATCGGCTAAAGCTAACTTAGCAATTTCCAAAGATTGTAACGGTTTTGCTGTGATTGCTGACTGTATTGATTCTGCAATTTCACAAAATCCGGGTAAATTTAATGACTCAGCTAAACCTAAGAATACTTCAGCTTGCGATCGCATAAACTCAGCAAGCTGCTCTGGTGCTGGAGATGTTTGGATAATTTCGGCAATACTATCAATTCGTTGAGAAACACCTGTTTCAAAAATTGATAAGACGATATCAAACCCCAACTCCTCGGAAGTGGGAATATATGTCTCTGCTCCAAAAGCATCTCCTAGCTTTGTTTGCAACATGGCAAATACCGATGCTGCACGTTGCAAAACTTCGTGGTCATCAATTTTCGTTTTCGTGATTTCTGCTGTTACAGGTAACTGTAAACATTCAAAAGCTTGAAACAATAAAGTGTGTAACTCAGTATCAATCTGAATATCTGGATTATAAAGTGCTTTAAAAATATCTTCGAGAGAATGGGCAATTTTATTAATAGTCTCTAATCCAACATTTGCAGCCCCACCTTTAATTGTGTGGGTTGCTCGCATCAAATTATGAACTTTTGCCGTGCTACAGTTTTCTACTAAACTGAAGAGTTCTTCTTCAATTATATGTAATAATTCTGGAGCTTCAGTGAGAAAATAAATGTAGCCTTGTTCACGAATAGAAGAGTCAGTAATCATATTAATATTTTGATGTTTGAGGTTGAGAAGTTCTTATTTCTGATTTGACATAGGAGATATTGTTATTAATCAAATAATGTATTTAAGATGTTTTTTACTGTTCGACTTCAAAGAAGAAAATAATTATTTACTAGATAATCTGTTTGTTTAATTAAGTAATAAAATACTTTTAACTAATGTATAAATTGAATATCAAATGAATATCAAAAATTTAGAAATACCACTGCGAGCTAATTAACTCGCAGGGTAATCTAAAATCTAATTCACCTTGAACTTACTTGCACTTGTTAACAATTCCTGTGCCATATCTGACAACTCTTGGAACACATTAGTAATATTACTTGCTTCTAATGAAGTTTTATTTGCCATTTTCGCAATATCCTTCATTGATGCTGTCACTGAAACCGACTGTAACATTTGTCCTTGAGTTGCCTCAGTAATTTGTTGGAGTAATGTACTAATTTCTCCAGTAGCAGAGATCATTGCATTCAAGTTTTGGCGAGTTTCATTAACTAAGTCAGTACCTGCCACAACTTGCTGAATCCCATTTTCCATCGCAATAGAAACTGCTCCCGTTTCTTCTTGGATATCTTGCACCAGCTTCTCAATTTCGATGGTTGCCGCTGCTGACTGACGAGATAACGAGCGAACTTCATCGGCAACAACCGCGAAACCTTTACCGTATTCCCCTGCGCGAGTTGCTTCAATTGCCGCATTCAACGCTAGGACGTTAGTTTGGGTAGCAAAGTTACCAATTAGATTCACAACTTTAGAGATTTTTTGTGATGATTCACTCAATCGCTTAATTTTTTTCGCAGTTTGAGCAACAGTATCACGGATATCTTGAATTGCTTCCACTGTTTTATCCATCGCTGCATCACCAGATTCCACAGTTTCTTTGGTTTGTTGAACAGCTAACTGAACTAACTCAGTGTTACTTACAACTTCTAAGGTAGAATCTGCCATCTGTTGTACTTCAAACAAAGATTCTTGAATTTCCTTAGATTGTTGCTGTGCCGAGTGGGTGAGTGTAGTTAGAGACGCATTACTTTGAGCAGAGGTTTGAGCAACTTGTTGTGCCGCAGCTTGAACTTGGATGACGATTTGTCTTAATGCTTGGAGGGTGTTGTTGTAAGCGTCAGCAATTGTTCCCAGTTCATCTTCTGTGATTGGTGCGCGAACTGTTAAGTTACCATCTAACGCTGGACGCACAGCAGATAGGAGTTTCATGGCACCTTTTTGGAGATATTCCTTGGCTTCCTTCTCTCGTGCAGCCGCTTCAACTACCTGGGCTGATTGGGTTTGCAGTTGTTGGACGTATTCTAGTTGTTGGAGTACAATCCCTAACTGATCGCCAATTCTAGTTAAACAGCTAACTTCCGACTCTTCCCACTCACGGGGTGCCGAGTTTTCAAATGCTGCTAGCATTCCCCAAAGTTTTTGTCCTTGGAAAATTGGCACAATTGCGTAAGCTTTGGCTTGGTATTCATCCAAAGTACGGACGTAGCAGGATGAGAAGTTAGAGTTGTGGATGTCACTGCGAACGTATGCTTTACGCTCACGCAATTCACCACCTTCGGTTCGCATCATGTGAGCATCAGCAAGAACTTTACCTGTTCTAGGTTGCTCGCTGGTAGCAAATAGGCTTCTCATTCCTCGACATTCGCTAATACTTTCTTGCAAGCGGGAAATTTTCTGTTGTTTTTCAACTAATGACACCCATTCATCACCAACCGACTCGGCAACAAACATACCGCTCCAATCAGGGTTGAATTGGTATACCGCAACCCGATCGGTTTGAAATAGCGATCGCACTCCAGTGGTAGCAATGTCAAATACGGTTTCGATGTCTTGGGATTGACGAACTTGATCGATGATTTCCGTTGCTTTGCGATCGCGTTCCGCAGTTTTAGCGATTTTTTGGGATTTTTCTTCTAGTTGCTGCACATACTCTACTTGTTGGAGTGCAGTTCCTAATTTATCGCCAATTCTCGCCAAACACCTAACTTCTGACTCTTTCCAATCACGAGGGGCAGAATTTTCAAATGCAGCTAGCATTCCCCAAAGTTTCTGTCCTTGGAAAATGGGAACAATTGCGTAAGCTTTGGCTTGATATTCATTCAAAATTTTGACGTAACAGGAGGAGAAATCAGAGTTATGAATATCACTGCGAACATAAGCTTTATGATCGCGTAATTGACCACCCTTGGTTTGCTGCATGTAAGTATCAGTAACAGTTTTACCTATTCCTGATTGCTCGCTACTAGCAAACAAGTTTCCCATTCCTTGGCATTCGCTAATACTTTCTTGCAAGCGAGGAATTCTATATTGTTTCTCTAGGAGTGATTCCCACTTATCACCAACAGATTCAGAAACAAATAAACCGCTCCAATCGGGATTAAATTTATAGACTACAACCCGATCAGTTTTAAATAGCGATCGCACTTCCTCTGTAGCATAGTCAAAAATGCTTTCAATATCTTGGGATTGACGAATTTGATCGACGATTATTTCCGCTGCGCGATCGCGTTCGACAGCTAGGGCAATTTCCTGGTTCTTTTCTTCCAATTCTTGGAGATACTGAGCTTGTTGGATTGCCACACCTAATTGATCACCAACCCTCATCAACAAGTTAATTTCATTCTCTTCCCAGATACGGGGTGCGGAGTTTTGATATGCAGCCATCAAGCCCCAAAGAGTTTCACCTTTGAAAATAGGTACAATTACGTAGGCACGCGCTTGATATTGTTCCAAAATCTCAATATGGCATTCAGCATGACCTGCTTCATACATGTCATTTGCGACAAAATACTCGCGGTTTTGGTAGCGTCCACCTTTGGTTTCTTGGAGGTAGCTATCAGCCCAAACTACGTTGTTATCGGGAGTCACCAAACGTACCCAATTTTTAGCTACCGATTCAGCGATAAACTCACCACTCCAATCTGGGTTAAAACGGAATATAACTACGCGGTCTGCTTTGAGTTGCGATCGCACTTCTTTGGTAGTGGAGTTAAAGATTTTATCCAAATCTAGAGATTGGCGAATTGTCTCCACGACTCTAGTCACCGCATTGTCAAGTTCGGCACTTTTGCTAACTTTTTCTGATTCTTCCTGTAACTTTTGGTAGGTTTCAGCCTGTTGAATTGAGACCCCTAACAAAACAGCAATCTGCTGCATCATACTGACATCAAATTCTTCCCAATTGCGGGTTGAGGAATGTTGATAAGTAGCCAGCAAACCCCAAAGCTGATCTTCTTTAAAAATGGGAATCGTCAGATAGGCTTTTGCCTCAAACTGTTCCAGTAATTCCAGATAGCAGGAAGGAAATCCAGCTTGAGAAACATCATTAACTACAAAAGCACCTTTTTGTTTGTAGCGTCCACCCTTGCTATCTTGCATTTCGGTGTCTTTCTCTTTGTAGATGGATGTCAAGCTACGTAGGCTATCACAATGACCATTTTCTTTTAGTAAAGCTTGATCTATTGGCTTTTCTCGGAAAGGTAATGAACCTGGAGCCATCGATTCAGCGATAAAATCCCCACTCCAATCAGGATTAAAGCGATAGACAACAGTTCTATCGGCTGCTAATAAGCGACGAACTTCTGCTACTGTAGTTTGGAGAATCCGATCAAATACCGAAGCATCAGCAGCTTTTTCGGTTAAGGTTTCACCAATTTTTCGGGTTAAAGCCATCAAGCTTTGTTGACGTTCGGCAATACTGGCAATTTTGCGAGATTGAGATTGAGTTTGCTGGAGTGATTCAAATTGTGCGATCGCAACACCCAAATTCACACCAAATTGCTCTAATAATCTCACCTCACTTTCTAGCCACTGACGGGGAGCAGCATTTTGATAAGTAGCTAAGATACCCCATAATTGATTTCCATTAAAGATGGGAACCGTCACATATGAGCGAACTTGAAATTGTTCAAGCATCTCGATATGACAAGGAGCATAACCCATTTTATAGATGTCATCTGCTACCAAGTTTTCATGACGGCGATACCGTCCACCTTGGTTTTCTTGAAGATGGGTATCTTCCCAAATGGTGGTGATTCCAGAGCCTACTAAGGCATTCCAGCCACCCGCCACAGATTCGGCGACATATTCACCACTCCAATCAGAATTAAAGCGATAAACGCTCACGCGATCGCACTGGAAGATTTGCCGTAATTCTTGGGTAGTTGTTTGGAAAATCTTATCCAGATTCGGCGCTCTCTGAATCTTACTGATAACTTTGTTCAGAGATTGATTTTGACTAATTTCCTTATCCAGATTCGTCTTCAGGTGGAATTGTTTGAGATGATTTGTCAGTTCACCCGCTATTTGGGAACCTAGATAAATTTCTAGCTCTTGCCACTGACGCGACATTGAGCAACTTTGAATAACTAATAAACCCCAAACTACTTCATTGAAAGTAATGGGGATGGCTAGGCTTGATTTAACTTGATATTTTTCTAATAATTGTACTTGATAAGGAAATAGATCAGTATTTTCACTGCTTTCAACAATTACAGGTTCGCAATATTCCTCATTAGTTTCTAAACCAAAGAAAATAGCAGCGATATTTTCCCCTACAGTGGGAGTCCAGCCTTTAGTTTTAGACTCAGCTATTACAGTACCAGATTCAGTCGTATCAAAGCGATAAACCAAAGCGCGATC
This sequence comes from Calothrix sp. PCC 6303, assembly GCF_000317435.1. Lineage (NCBI taxonomy): Bacteria > Bacillati > Cyanobacteriota > Cyanophyceae > Nostocales > Calotrichaceae > Calothrix > Calothrix sp. PCC 6303. Next base: position 1,142,890 of record NC_019751.1, on the reverse strand, counting down.
GCAACCAAATTTCTCTCGGATTTCCTGTACAGTTATTCTTGCTAATGCTTCTACATCACTGCACTCATGCATGACTTTTGCAATTCCTGCAAATTTATATCTCCATGCTTGCAGCTGTTTTTCCATAGAATTTGCATCAGGCAAATCTTCGCTAGATAAAGGAGTTATCAAATCCTGATCATAGTTAGCATTTTCTAAATCATGATTTTCATTTAGGTGATGTCCATTATCTTGACTTTCTTGATACACACTAGTCATTCTTAATACCTCAAATAATAAATCTTCGTAAAATTACTGAACTCTTGAACAGTAGATTTATCTAGTCCAGATCAGCGAAAACAAGCCCACCATTCAATCCTGACAAAAGCTTGTATAGTCCGCTTTTGCGCTGCGCCTTCTAACTTCGTTTACTATTCCCAAAACTTCTTCCACAAGTATTAATTATGGAGATTCCAAATAGAAGCTTTAACAATAGCATCAGCGTTAATATTCAAAATAATATCCTCTCCTGAATTAATGAAATAACCGCTCAAAAATTGATTAATTTCTGGAGAAAACAATTCCTCATTAATCGGCTTCATCTGTGCCGAATCAAGGGATTCAATATCTGTCAACTCGCGCACTAATAAACCTAATGATTTTCCCTCAAATTGAATAACGATAGCCATCATTTTGGAAAGGGTTTGATTATAAGAAAATGAGGAATAACCTAACATTTTCTCTAAATCAATCAACCAAAGCATTTCACCTCTCCAGTTGTATATACCCATTACACAACTTTCCATCTGAGGCACAACACATATTTCTGAAAGTGATACTTGTAAAACCTCAGCAATGTTAGCTAGGGGAATGACAGCATTATCCTCAGAACCTAAACTAAAAGTTAAAAACTTTTTCTCTGTTGCTAACACTTTTTGTCCCTATAAATATTTGACTAATCATATTGACGATTAATTATTAGCTAATATTTGTTGTTTCATTTGTCTATTTACAAGCAAAACACCTCTAATTAATTAGCGAATTATCTAATAAGCTTCTGAATAGCTCCCTGCAATTCAGTTTGATCAATAGGCTTCGAGATGTAAGCATCGGCTCCCAACATAGTTCCCCACATTTTGTCAACATCGCTATTTTTAGTCGAACAAAAAATGATGGGTATCTTACTAGTGTTTGGATTATCTTTTAACTCTCGACAAATTTCGTAACCGCTTTTGCCAGGTAAAATAACATCAAGAAATATCAAATCTGGCTGACTATTAGTTAGATGTTCCTGAGCTTCCTCGCTACTTTTAGCACTAATCACTAAAAAGCCTGCTTGTTGCAAGTAACGGCTCAGGATTTCCATATCAGTTAAACCGTCTTCGACAACTAAAACAGTACTCATGGGAATCACCTGTTATTGTATGGAAAAAAGAAAGCGAAAACTTCACGAACTCATACTAGATAAATACAAATATTGTCTTATCTAATTCTGGTACACTAAACTATGAATTGGCTCAGTATAAACACTTAGTTGATATTACTGAATTAATTATGCTTTAGTCTGTGCATTTATTGGAAATTAGGGATAATAATTACTTACTTCCCAATCAAAAATACCTATCGATGACAAAACTTGAATTAAGTATTTTCTAAGCCTGCCCCGTTTTGAGCAGAAACTTGAACATATTTTTTGACTACTGCTAAAACTTTCTCAGAAGAAACAGGCTTACTGATAAAATCGGTAGAACCAACTACTTTTGCACGAACTCTATCTAACAAGCCATCACTACCTGTTAAAATCACAATCGGAGTATTAGCAAAAACAGAAACTCTGCGTAATTGAGCGCAAATTTCGTAGCCACTGGCAACAGGCATCACTAAATCCAAGAAAATTAAATCTGGCTTATTTTCAATCAAAATAGGTAAAGCCTGTAAAGGATCTTGAATCTTGACAAACCTATATTTGTTTGGAATCAAGATTTGTTCCAGCATTTGACAAACTTGAGGGCTATCATCCACACAAGCTATTAATGGTCCTACGGGAACTGCTGCTTTGGGAACAACGGGTTCCTTCTTAATTTCTGTAATTCGCAAAGGTAGATCAGGAACTTCTATCAGCTCAATAATTCCTTTTAAAATATAAGGCAATAAAGAGCGAGTTATCGGCAACACACTTTGCTTCATCTTGAAAGCCAAATCACGTAATGTGTATTTGCCATTCATCGAAGCCACAAAATTTTTGTATATTGCCCCACTAACCTGTTGCTGAAGTTGCTCAGTTCTACGTAATACGGGAGAAGAATCTGGGGAAAAATTTGCCAAACCAGCATCAGACCAACTTTTCCATGAGTCTTGCATTAGTCGCAAAGACATATCCGCACTCGTGAAACTCATGGGTGTTTCTAAAATAACACTCTGACTTCGCTCGAATGTCATGGTAGTGAAGTTAGCCTGCTGTGCTAAATCAAACAACAATTCTGAAAGCGTGCTTTCCACAATTCCATTAATTTGCTCACGCTTAATCTTCTGCTTTTCGTGCAAAATCTCCAGAAGTCTGTAGTCCCAGTAATCCATCTCTACGTCTTCACCACGTAAATGAATCCTATCGACATCAATCTCTGGACAGTATTGAGCCATATATCTGCGCCAGCGGCGAAATGGATGTGTTCCACCTGTACCCCAGACAATTCTACCCAAACGATAGTAAAAAGTCCATTTGTGACCCTTTGTAGTACTGATATCAAGCTTGCCACTATACTGTAACTGGGTGCAAGTTTTAAATTCGTTCAGTAAGTTGTTTGATACCATCAATTCAGGATGGATCATCTTTATTTTCCCTTTTTCTTAAAACGGTCAGCTTTTTAAAATTTAACTAGTTATTTTTAACTAGTTACGTAGAAGCAAATAGGCACATTAGGCAGTAACTGAGAATCTCATGAACAAAATATTAGAATTTTAATGTTCGAGAAAATAATAATCCCAGGCGTTTCGCTCCTTTTTTATAACTAATTAAGGTAGCCATTATGAAATTTTCGACAGAAGTAAAACTATAATCCATGTCTTATATTAAGGTTTGATAATGAGAAACAAAATCAGTATAAATCCTGATTTTACATTAAAGTCTTTTGAAAGAGCAGGAATATCATTAGTTAAATATAATTAACTAGAGGTTAAATTAATTATTTAAACCGATAGAATAACATACAAAAAGTCACTAGTCGGTTACTTTACTTTTTAAAAACCCAGCTAAACTATCGAGAAAAGATTTACTAATTGCAGGTTTTGCGGATGGCAATTCTGTCGTGTTATTTTGAGCATTTCTCCCTGCCAAAATCATATCCCTAGCAGGCTTTTCCGGTAATAATTGATTTTGACTTGGAATATCATTGAAATTGTCTAATTCTAGATCGATAGCTTTATGGATATGATCTATCGTCTCAATTTCCACGTCTCTAATACCTGAATATATCCCAAATACCTCCTCAACTAGATTGCTAACTATTAATCTGAAGGCAACCTGTTGAATTTTTCGCTGGGAAATATCTAACTGCGTGGCTATGTTTTGTAGTGAAGTTTTGCCATCAAGATGTTGTAAAACTTGATTTTCTAGACGTTCTAAGCGATATTTGGGTTCGCCGATAATAGTTGATTTTAATATAGAGGAGATTTCAGGTATTTTTTTTTCTAATGAACTCCAGTCTGTAAGTGCCCTTAAACCTGTTAAGGTAGCTTCGCTTGCAGGAATACTCAAACCAGTCATTTCTGCTTTAGGAAGCGATGCTTGAAAATTAAATTCAAATTGAGCATCCAGAAGTTGAAATAAAGGACTTACTTGGGAAGTAATCTGGTTGCGAAATAATAAATTTAGTTGTTCTGCTTGAAGAACTCCTTGAGATTTTAGGCATAAGCCCAGGGTATGGTTATTTGAGATATTAAAAAGTTTAGATATCGTTTCTATGTTTACCCAGCCGCGCTTGACAATTGCCCGTGCTAAACATCGATTATCTAAAGAATTTGCCGCAGCAATTATTTGACCTTGCTGAAACCAGATATAGGAGTTTTGTTTTTTTTGCTCAAGTTCATTTGAGGAAGGTGTTAGTGTAAGTAATCCTGTTTTATAACCTTCTTCTAAGAATTGAAATAATTCTGGCAGAGAGAATTTTGATAAGTAACCATTAAATGCCATATTATCCTTCTTTAATATCTATTTTTTAAGATAAATTAAGTTTTTATTGGGATGAAGACTTGGAAAGAAAGTAACTAATAGGGGGTTAGATTTTAACTAAAATAATCAATTATTTGTCTCGGATAATTAGTTCAATTTTACACTGATATTTTATCAGTACTAGACGCGTTCATATAATGCTGTACAAGAACTATTAGTGATTGAATTACAGACCCAGTTTTATTTGGGTTAACCATTACAAATGGAGGTCTGGCGGTATCATCTAGATATCCAAGTGCGATCGCAATATTTTCCAAAGACCAGGCACCTGGGCAGTCTGCATGTGTAATAGCGACAATCATGGGAAGTGTTGATATTTGGTTCATGTAAGTAGCAATACGTCTGGCATAACGAAATTCATGTGGACGATTTGCTGGTACTAGGAGGATATATGCATTTGCTCTACGAATTAACATATCCCAAATAAAATTAAATCTTTCCTGACCGGGAGTACCATAGATATGTAATATCATTTCAGGACCAAAAGTTAGTCGTCCAAAATCAAAAGCAACTGTAGTTGATTTCTTTAATTCAGCTGTGTGGTCTGTTGCTTTTTTGTCTGTATCAACAACTTGGATTTCACTAACTGAACGAATAAATGTAGATTTACCAGCTCCAACTGGACCAGTTACTACAAGGCGCATGATTTCCATAGTAATTTACTTCTAAAACTAAATGTGAGTATAAGTTTGCTAAATTAAAAAAGTTTCAAAGCAGAATTTAAAATGGTGCGTGATGCTACGATTTATGCGCCTCTATATACCTCTATATTAGGTTTTGGATTTTAGTAGCGTCACACACCCCACAAATATGATGGATTACATTAAAACTAATTTGAGTTCCGAGACTAAGCGCTTAATTTCTAGCATTAACATACCTTGCTTGGCAGATTCGCTTGCTAGTACGAGTAAAACTGCATCTTCTCCGCAGCTTGTGAGGATACCAAATCCTCTATTACCTTCTACATAGATACGATCTATATTGCCTCTAGATAGTTCAGTACCTATTCTTTCACCGAGTGACAGCATTGCCGCAGACATTGCAGATACTCTTTCATCATCCATTCCACCAGGTAAAACCGCAGCTAAGGATAAACCATCTGGAGAAACTAAAGTTGCTCCTTGAATATCGTTTGTACCGCTGACAAAGTTCTGGAGAATATGTTCAATTTTTACAGCATTGATAGCCATTTCTAAATGTCCTGAGAATATTGTTAAGTGTTAGTAAAATTGAGCTACGAACTTCTTACAAAGCTGTAAATTCAAAAACGTCATGGCTTGCACCTTGAAGTACAGATTCAACATGCTTACCCTGTAAGCGTTTGCCTACGACAGATTCGATTACACCCCAAACTGCACCCATGGTGAAGGTGCATTTTCTATTTGAACCTTGGGCTTCACCAGCAGAACAAAGAGTTTCTGACGTATAAGCTCTAATAATCCCATTTTCTTCGACAATCTTGTCAACTTTGCAAAGACGAGTACCGTCTTTCCCTAAAGCAAAGTTAAGTTTGTCTGCTAGTACATCAAATGGGATTTCTGCTTCTGCTAGCCCTAATTCTTGGGCTAGATTTTTACCGCGAGAGCGTCCTGCTGCGGTGAGCGCGATCGCTGTTGCTTTTTCTCCCAGTGCTTCTTCCATACCAACTATCGCAGATTTGAAGCAGACAATACTACTAAATTCCCCTAGTTCTTGGCGTAACATATGCATTGGTAGTGAACTTAACACTTTAGATTATGCTTCGGTAATATGGTTGCGCCAATAGAGTTTATACGTACAGTTACTTATAGAAATAATGGGTGAGATAAGTATTATTCCTGATGTGCAAACTTTGAATTTAAGTATGAAAATATGTATCGAAGTAAATACTAAATTAGTTACATTTTAATCAGAAATTATTGAGTGATGATTTATTTAATGATTATGCTTAGTATGTATTATTTGTATTTTCTGTAAGTGTGATCAAAATATACACTAACGAGGGGGTACGTTACCTTTGCAAGTTCCCTCCGTTGTGACTAAACTAAAGTCTGGCGCTACAGGTAATAAAGGTTGCCTAGCCTTCGGCGGCAAGCAACACGTCGGAGAATATTTCAAAAGTGATATTGCTTGTTAACGAATGAGAAATATCTATGACTTTGTGAGAACTGGAGAATTTCCCACTAATAGAAATCTACAGAAAATATTTAGAATTCAATCGCCAATAATGAACAATTCTTTTGGAAAATTATTAAGAATAATTACAGTTAATTTGTTTAGGATGGGGGACAGATATGACACCCCATTGTTTCCATTTTTTAAGATTTATTTTATTTCTGATTATTGTAGTTTGTGATGGCAGTTCTGAGGTTATGTTGATATTGAGAAAGAAGTTGCTTACTTGCGTCTTTGTCTAAGCCTGTCCAATACATAGTTAGGGCTAACTTGACATGTTTTCCACTGCTTTCAAGGAGTGAATTAGCGGCATCACGTCCTAGTCCTGTAAGGTCTTGGAGGATTCGCAAAGCGCGATCGCGTAATTTCTGATTCGTTACTGCTACGTCCACCATGCGGTTCCCGTAGACTTTACCAAGGCGTACCATTGTCCCTGTAGAAATGATATTTAGGGCGAGTTTGGTGACAGTTCCGGCTTTAAGTCGGGTAGAACCTGCTAATATTTCGGGTCCGGTGATTAAGCGGATATCAATATCAACGTTAGCCCTAACTTGTGATGAGGGGACACAGGCAATGAATACAGTGGTGGCTCCCCGTGATTTTGCTGCTTGTAAAGCACCGTGAACATACGGAGTTGTTCCGCCAGCTGTGATGCCAACAACTACGTCATACTGACCGATTTTTCGATCAGCGATCGCACTCGCGCCGTCATCGGCATTATCTTCTAAATCTTCGGAACTACGAACTAAAGCACCTGCACCCCCGGCGATGATTCCCTGTACTAATTCCGGTGGTGTGCAAAAGGTGGGGGGACATTCGGCAGCATCTAAAACTCCTAATCTACCTGAGGTTCCAGCCCCGATATAGAATAATCTGCCTCCGTGACGCATTCCGGCGGCAGTGCGTTCGATGGTTTCGGCTAGTTGTTCCTTGGCAAGTGCGATCGCGTCAACAGTTTTTTGGTCTTCCCTATTAAATAATTCTACTAATTCCAATGAACTTAGCTGGTCTAAATTGACACTATCCGGATTTACCTGCTCAGTGACTAGGTGTCCGCGTTCCTCTAAATTTGTCATATCATTTTTTGTTGCTGACTTCCTCAAACAGCTATGTGTAGTACAGTTCGGCGCGAATAAAGCTACCATATTCTACGAGAAGCCGTTACCCTAGCGGGAACGCTAAGAGCGAACGCGTCTACGAGATGGCTATAAAGCTTATAGAAAGGTCTTTATTCCTTCTGCCTTGTGCCTACTTACTTCTGCCTTCTTGTATTAGGTTGCTAGGGTATGGGAAAAACCGATACCCAATAACCAAATTAAAGCAATCCTTCGAGTTTACTACGGATACTATCCAATTCTGAATCTGAAAATTGTGAATCGTCTGCTGGCAAAGTTTGATCACTAGGACTAATATTTTCATCTTCGTCTGCTTGCCAGTTGGTTTCCTCGACATTTATTTCTGGAGGAATAACCAAAGCACCATCCGCTGGTACTATTTCCCAGTCGTAGTTGGCACTTTCACAAAATCCTTTAATTTCTTCAGCGTCCATAGCTTCCACCGTGGGAACAAGAAAATCTTGAGCTTCTAATTGGAGTGCGAAACGTTCAGCATCGTCTTGAGATTCAAACATCAGAATCTTATCACGACCAGCTTGGTGAATTGTGTGGATTCCTTCGTTTTCAGTCCGAGCATTAAAAAGTAATACAAAGACACGCATTGGTGTGATCATTATTCCCTTTTTTTAATTAACTTACTAATATTAGGGTTTTGGGTGGTGTCAGGGGGTGTTTATTAATAAAATATTAAGTAGGGAATGGGGAACGGAGAACAGAAAATTATACTTTTATCCTTGGGAGTGAAGATATTCTGTCATCGAGACTGGCTACTGTCTAAAGGTTGAAACCCTTGCTTGGAATGAGAAAGCGAAGGCAAATAACCGTTTGTCCCTACTTGATAACTGGTAAAATCCACAGAGTTACAGCAGATCTTATCTTAGGGACTTCCGGAAAATAAAATATCCTGTGGTTTGGGCATCTTGCCCGAAAAAACAGGCAAGATGCCTGTTCCACAACAGAAAATTGGATAATTATTTAATTGGAAGTCCCATAGCAGGCAAGATGCCCAAACCACCACACTTTGATTCTTGATTTCTGTACTAGTCCCTACATGTCCGATTCTTTTTTTCAAATCGGCGTTACTGCATATTATGATGGTAAGCTGATTAATTCTTGAAAATTCTTGTTTTGGCGGACTTTAGCAAAGTCAGCATCGGTTTTTGCTTGTTTTTGGTTCTTGATTGGGGCAATTTTGACTGCTTTTTTGAGGCTTTCTACGGCTAAATCTACGTTATTTTGTAGAGCATAGGCACAGGCTTTATTGTAATAGGCTATATCTTGTTTGGGGTTGAGGGCGATCGCATGATCGTAAATAGCTACTGCTTCTTGGTAACGTTGCAGTTTTGCTAGGCTAATTCCCTGATTAATCCAAGCTTCATATTTATCTGGTTTGATGCTTAAGGCTTGACGGTAGGAAGCGATGGCATCTTTGTAGCGTTGGGATGCCATGAGTGCGTTTCCCCGATTGTACCAGGCTTGATCCGCTTTGGGCTGAAGATTAATGGCTTTGTCGTAGGATGCGATCGCGTCTGCGTATCGTTGTAGACTAGCTAAGGCATTTCCCCGATTAATCAATGCTTCCGATTTACTCGGCTGTATTTGCAGGAGATGATCGTAAAGTGCGATCGCTTTTTGGTAATCATGTGAATTTAGCAGGTTATTTGCTTGCAGAAATAGTTGTTCTGCTTGCTGTGCTATTTTTACTTGCTGCACTAACTCTGTAACGTTTGCCTCTTCTACAACCTGCTTCAAATTGCTTTTAGGGGAACTGTTTAAATTCACACAACTAGACAGCAACAGGTGAATGACCATTGAGGTTACAAAGTAACGGTAAGAAACCATTTTGCGCCTGGAAAGTTTACGAACTGAATTTTAAGACTCATACTATTTTGAAAACAGTTCAAGTCAAGAGGAATACATTTTTGTGAATTGTAACTATATGGCAAAAGTTAAGTGATAAAAGTTCAGTAAGATCAAAAATATCAAAATTTTACATTCAGGTATATAGTATATTGGAAGAAAATTTATACAATAAGTGGCTTACGGGAAAATCAGATATATCCCCGACTTCTTGGAGGAGTCGAGGATCGGGAAAAACTTTTGCGGTATTTCCCTAATTCAAGGAAATGACAGTAGGTTTTAAAACTGCAATTACTTTAAGATTAAACTCGTTTTCAAAGACTTCCTTATTGTAATCTAAGCTCCAAAGTTCCAAAGAGCAATCATCATTAGGATGATTAGCATGAACATGTAGCTTTAATTCATTTTTTCCTCGATTAATATCACATTGAACGCGAGAAATAGCGCCTATTTGACGGCGATCTAGTGCTGTTGCTAATCTTAGAATTGCACTGAGATGATCGATCATGGTGCGATGTTCTTTGTTAACCAAAATTCGATAATTTTCGTGCTTTTTCTTGGGTGGAGATTTGCGATGATAACGGGCAATATTCGCAATAATTTCAATTTCAGTTTCTGTATAACCAAGTAATTCGCCGTTGCGAATTAAATAGTAAGAATGTTTATGATGGGAAGAATGATTGATATAGTGTCCACAATTGTGGAGAATTGACGCAGACCAAAGTAATTGACGTGCTTCCGAATTCCAATTGTGGAGAATTCCTTGAGTTTGATCAAAAATACTAATAGCAAATCCTGCTACGCGATCGCTATGCTGGAGATTCACATGAAATTTCTTGGCGATTTTGAGGACACTGCGCTGTCTAACTGAACCTTGGTAGCGTAACCTGTCTTCAATTAAACCGTGGGTTAGCATCCAATCTACCACCACGCCTTCTCGAAGCGATCGCTCACACACACAAATGGTTTGTAATCCTAATAAAGTCATCGCTTCTTGGAGAATCACCGCACCTGCTAAAATCACCTCAGAACGTTTATCGGGCATCCCCGGAACTTGAGCGCGTTCTGAATTGGTCATTTTTCTGAGTCTATATACCCATTCTCGCAAATCTCGCAGTGAAAATTGATACCCATTCAAAGTTGTGGGAATAAAACCCAAATGCTCGCGGGCATGAATTCCTGCTATTGTCTCAATAGTTCCTGCTGTCCCCACCAAGCGCGGTGATTCCCCAAATTGAAGGTTTGCCATCACTTCCTCAATAGAGCGCTCTAGCATCCCCCTAGCATAAGCCTGGAGGTATTCAAATTCAGTATCACAAATCGGGTCAGTAGTAATTAATTCACTTGTAAGCCTAACTGCACCAATTTTGGTACTAGTTAATGTCCTTTCTTCGTGGCTATCACCCAAAATAATTTCAGTGGAACCACCACCAATATCAATAATCGTATGGGGTTGGTTATTAAATTCCATCCCCGATAACACCCCTAAATAAATCCTTCTCGCTTCCTCATGTCCAGAAATCAAGTCTACATGTAAACCAGTTTCGACTTCGATTTGTTGGAGAAAATCCTTCCCATTCGGTGATTCCCTCACAGCACTGGTGGCAACCGCAACAATAGTTTCCACATTCATGGTTTTGGCGACTTCTTGAAATCGACGCATTGCAGAAATTGCCCGTCGCATAACTTCTGGTTTAAGGTTTCCAGTTGTTAAATCACGATCACCTAATCGAACTGTTTCCTTCTCACGGGCAATAATACTAAAAGATGGTAACGTCGGTTCAATTTGGACAATCACCATATGTAACGAATTAGTCCCCAGATCAATAGCAGCGATAATCCGATGAGGATTTGCCGTTGGAACCGCAAGACTTTCCCAGCTAGCTGAAATTAAATCCACCATGTAAGTGTTCTCTCTGTTTTGGATGCGACAAAATTGTATTTAGGGAAACATGAGGCAAAAGTCAACGAAGAATAGAGGAGTCGGAAGCACAGAGAAAACTCTAAATTAGTATAAATTCGTGTGGTTGTACAGAATTACTATCGCATGGGGTTTTATCATACTCAGAACGGTTAAAAATTCAACTTCTCAAAAGGCTATTAAGGTTTATTTAATTGTCTTTTGGCTAACAGCTAACAGCTAATAGCTAACCGCTTCTCTCATCTCTCCTTTCTCCCTGCTTCCTGCCCCTCTGCCTCCTATTGAGTGTATCTAAAGTTGCCACCTATAACTCTGATCCTACAGATAGCAAATAAAGTTATCCTATACGTGTGAAGATGTATTAAGTTAAATTGTTTTGAAGAATTCGCACCATCTATGTTGACCCAGCCTGAAAGCAATCAACAACCTGTTTTGCCCGCAATTATCCAGCTTTTGCGCTGGCACAAGCCCGAAGGTAGATTAATTTTGATGATTCCGGCACTGTGGGCGGTTTTCCTGGCTGCTGGGGGCAAACCACCACTGCCTTTGGTAGGTGTGATAGTTTTGGGAACTTTGGCTACCAGTGCAGCGGGATGTGTGGTAAATGATCTTTGGGATCGAGATATAGATCCGGAAGTTGAACGCACACGCGATCGCCCTTTGGCTTCAAGGGCATTATCTTTGAAGGTGGGGATTGGTGTGGCGCTTGTCTCGATGGTATGTGCAGCGGGACTTGCTTTCTATCTTAACCGTTTATCATTTTGGTTGTGTGTAGCGGCTGTTCCCGTAATTGTCTTATATCCAGGCGCAAAACGGGTATTTCCTGTACCTCAGTTGGTGTTGTCTATTGCTTGGGGATTTGCAGTTTTAATTAGTTGGAGTGCTGTCACCAAAGATATTTCCCAACCCACTTGGTTACTGTGGGGGGCAACGGTGATGTGGACATTGGGTTTTGATACAGTTTACGCCATGAGCGATCGCATTGATGATCAAAGGATTGGAATTAACTCCAGTGCCTTGTTTTTTGGTAAATATGTGGTGAGTGCGATCGCGTTTTTCTATGTAGCTACTATTGGCTTACTTGCTGATTTAGCTATAGTTATCCATCTCCATTTTGCCTTTTGGATCAGTTTAGCGATCGCCCTTTGTGGTTGGGCTTGGCATATCGTACGTTTAAATCAGGAAAATTTACCCAATCCAGTTTATGGGCAAATGTTTCGTCAAAATGTTTGGATTGGTTTTATTCTTCTGATAGGGATGATTATTGGGTGTTTTTAAAATTCATGTAAAAATTAGCTTTATCTGTGACATTCAGTATATTCTGCTAGATAAACCATATCTTTTTTGAGAACCATAGTTTTAAAAGTAGTGGGAGCATCTTGCTCCCGTATTTGCAGTAGCGGGCAAGATGCCCGCACTACTCCAGGTTTCAAAATGGACGAGGTTTAGCTAAATCTATTTTTTAATTGCTATCTAAAACAGCATTTATGAGAAATCTCTCGATCCTGAATGCCGCACTCATTGGGACATCAATTGTCCTTATTCAACCACACATCACAATTGCCGCCATCTCTGCCGTTGATATCAATAAAATCGCCACAGCTATCACCGTCAAAATAATCGATGCCGAAAACCCAACTAATTCTGGTTCGGGAGTAATAATTAAACAAACAGGCAACACCTACACTGTATTGACTGCTTTGCATGTTGTCAAAAAAGGGGGAGTCATCAACACCAAAACTCAAACCCTAACTACACCCGATGGCAAAAGCCATCAACTCAAAAATATCCAGCAGTTAAAAAATAAAGATATCCCAGGCTTTGATTTAGCTACAGCCGAATTTAGCAGCAATCAGCAATATACAGTGGCAAAAATTGGCAATTCAGATAATGCAGTTAGCACCACAACTGTATATGTAGCCGGTTTCCCAGCCAGAACAGGAACCCTAAATGACTCTGATTTATTTCTGAATACTGGTATAGTCAACGCCAACGGGAGAGCGCAACGGGAAGGCTACAACCTATTTTATAGCAACGATACACTCCGAGGGATGAGCGGTGGAGCCGTACTCAATGATAGCGGGGAATTGGTGGCGATTCACGGCAGAGTAGATGAGCAGGGAGGAAATGAAAAAAGTCAAGCCAAGGTACTTACAGGTGGTGGCCGATTTATTCGGCATTGCGGCAACTGATAGCAGTGGGGATTGATGTGGGAGTGAAACCACCGGATGTGGTGGCAACTGCATTGAAACCAGATGATTTCTTGATTAAAGGGAATGAGAAATATGAGAAGAAGGATTTTCGGGGTGCATTAGCTGATTACAGCGAAGCAATTAAACTCGATCCCAACTATGCCAATGCCTACGGAAACCGGGGTGCTACCCGCAAAGAATTGGGAGATAAACAAGGTGCATTAGCCGATTACAACCAAGCTATCAAAATTAATCCCAACTATGCCAATGCCTACGGAAACCGGGGTGCTACCCGCGATGAGTTGGGAGATAAACAAGGTGCATTAGCCGATTACAACCAAGCCATCAAAATTAATCCCAACGATGCCATAGCCTACAACAGGCGGGGTTATTTCCGCTACGAATTGGGAGATAAGCAAGGGGCAATAGCTGATTTAAACCAAGCCATCATAATTAATCCCAACTATGCTGATGCCTACAACAGCCGGGGTTATGTCCGCTACGAATTGGGAGATAAACAAGGGGCAATAGATGATTTAAACCAGGCATTAGCTGATTACAACCAAGCCATCAAAATTAATCCCAACGATGCCCAAGTCTACAGCGGGCGAGGTTATGCCCGCTATCGATTGGGAGATAAACAAGGGGCAATAGATGATTTAAACCAAGCTATCAAAATTAATCCAAAGTACAGAGATGCAATTATTTTTATCGGTTTAATCAAATATGAGGATGGCGATAGAGAAACAGCAATTAAACAATGGCAAGAAGCGATTACAATTGATCCAAAATCCGCAGAGCCATTACTGGCGTTATCTACAGCTTTACACAAAAAAGGACAGCGACAACAAGCTGTAAATATGGCAAAACAAGCTTTAACTCTTGATAAAAGCTTTGCTGATGAGGCATTTCTCAAGAAAAAGTTGTGGGGTGTGCGGTTGATTATTGATGCGAAGAAGTTGTTAGCGACACCTGAAATGCGAGAATTTTTATCTAAGAGTAACCCAACATAATATATTTCGTGGAGAAGGAAAGCATCTTATACCAATTTAAAGATGATAAATTACCAACAAGATCATGTTGGGTTACGGCGGAATATATATTGTCGTTTTGATTAAAAATCAATTATCCACCTAACCCAACTTACGAGACTTTGTTAAGAAATATACAAATATGGAGAGACGCGATGTATCGCGTCTCTACGGAAGAAATCCTATCCATTCAAAGCTGTATAATGAACCAACTGAGCAATCCGCTGCCGCAGGGTTTCTAAACCCAGACGTTGTTTAGCAGATATGAACACTGCCATGGGGAATTCTTCCCGTGCGATCGCTAATCTATCACTATCGGCTTCATCGATTTTATTAAAGATCACCAAAGCTGGTCCCGGTGTCACTGGCATTTCTGCTAAGATATCCCGTACAGCGCGAATGTGACTTAACCACGCAGGGTGAGATAAATCCACCAAGTGTAGTAAAGCGTCTGCTTCGGTGACTTCCTCTAAGGTGGCACGGAAAGCATCCATCAAAGCATCAGGTAGTTCGTGGATGAATCCCACTGTATCTGTCACCAAGATTTCTTGGGGTTTATTTTCTACCACATCGGGAACTACCAAACGGCGGGTAGTGGGGTCGAGGGTAGCAAATAATTGGTCAGCGGTGTATACTTCTGCGTTAGTTAGGGCATTTAACAGGGTTGATTTTCCGGCGTTAGTATAACCCACCAAAGCCACCGAAGGAATTTCTTCATGTTGTCGTCGTTGCCGCAATCGGGAACGATGTGCTTGGAGTTGGTTAACTTCTTGCTGTAACCGTGATATGCGCTTTTGAATGGTTCGGCGTTCAGTTTCTAGTTTAGTTTCCCCAGGTCCCCTGGTACCAATACCACCCCCTAACCGTGACATCGCCTCACCCTTACCCCTCAGACGTGGCATGATGTATTCTAGTTGTGCCAACTCAACTTGGAGTTTCCCTGCGCGGGATTGGGCGCGTTGGGCGAAGATATCTAGAATAACTTCGGTGCGATCCACTACACGGATACCGATTTGGTTTTCTAAGTTTCGGGCTTGGGATGGGGACAGGTTACGATCAAAAACCACCAAAGTCGCACCAAGAGTTTGCGCTGCCAGGGCGATTTCTTGGACTTTTCCCTCCCCCACAACTGTTTGGGGATGGATGCGGTTTCTTTTTTGGAGGATTGTTTGTAAAACTTCACCCCCAGCAGTATCAACTAACCGCGCCAACTCTTCAATCACATCTTGAAAGCGTTGTGGTGAGATACCATCAGTTACTACCCCTACAATCACTACGCGATCGCTCTTACTGTCAACCTCTTGCGCTACATACTCTCGCCGAAATTCTTCTTCTAATCCTTCCACCAAGTCCATGAAATCTTGATCGGAAATCTCATCCAAACTCATGGGTGGGGAAATCTGCCAACTTGGTGTTGCTAAGGCATTTCCTTCATCTGTAATGGAAACACCGCTAGTAATTAGGACACGGGATAATTGGGCATTAAGATGTGCCAAATATACATCTTTAACATAGCCTGTAGCGCCACCGCCACGTTTTGTGAATCCTGTTCCTGTAATATTTAACACAACTAAAGCATCAAGACGCTGCATCGCCATTGCCGTTAAAGCCGCATCACTGGGCAGTTCTGCCTTTAGTTGGGTAGATATACAACGGATACCACTAAGTCGTTCTGCACCGTATCTAGGCAATTCTGAGAGGGGAATTTGGGTTTGACGTGGAGTACCTATTCCGACCCGAATCACCTGTCCCCGACGGTTAAGATAGGCACATACGGGTTGTTTGATATCAGTACTTATGGCAGCCAAGCGCTCGGAAAAATCGGACGTGGTGATGCGATCGCCCGGTACGCGCTGGTGGTAAAGCCGCTGAAGGTGTTTCAGCTGGCTGGTCTTTAAACCTTGGAGATTACCAAAAATAGTCTCGATAGGCGTATCTAACCAGTGAACTGGTCCTCGAATGCTGATATGTCTATTTTACAACATTCACGAAGTCAGATGAGGTTCCTCGCCATGAAACTACAAAGTATTTCTGGGGTAAGTGAATCGGCAATTGGTGGTTGGGAAGTTACAAAATATTTTGATCAGAATTTTCCGGAAATGGTATAAAAAGTTCATAATTAACCAGGCAGAATTAATTGTCAGAAAAAATGGTCAAAAAAATATTACCCATAGCTTTAGGTTTTTCTTTGGCAATAATGCCACAAATTTCTGTTGCCCAGGTTGTCGAACTAGTTGAAGCCGCACAAACTGCCCAATCTAATTCCGATTATGAAAAAGCGGAAACAACCTGGCAGCAAGTAATTAAGTTGCAACCTAAAGATGCTTTTGCCTATGCGCGGTTAGGTGATACCTTCTTTTCTCAAAGTCGAAATGATGAAGGAATTGCCGCATATGAACAGGCTTTGAAGTTGCAAAAAAGCCCTAAGATTTATCGAGATTATGGGGAGAAGTTACGAGATAGCGAGAAGCTGGATGCATCTGTAATTGCCTATAAAGAAGCAATCAAACTTGAACCGAAAAATGATGATGCTCATTATGGTTTGGGTTTAACATACAGTCAGCAAGAAAAATACCCTGAAGCCATAGCTGCAATTCGTCAAGCTATTTCCATTAAACCAATTTACAGTTATTACCAAGCTTTGGGTGCAACCTTTGTAGCAGCAGAAAAATTTGATGAAGGGATAGCAGCTTTTCGACAAGCGATCGCATTACAGCCAGAATATTCATGGTTGTACAATTCTGTAGCAGAAACCTTGATTAAACAGGGTAAAACCAAAGATGCGATCGCTACTTATCGTCAAGCTATCAAACTAGACCCCACCAGCTACACATCTTATACTGGTTTGGCTGAGATATTGGATTATCCCCAAGCGGTGGCAACTTTAACTCAATATGCCAAAGAAGATCCAAAAAATGATATTCCCCTGCACGTTTTGGGATATGTTTTTACTCAGAAAGAAGATTTTGTGAGTGCATTTAAAGTTTTTCAACAGGCAATTGCCATTAAACCTTCAGCCGAGAATTATGTGCTTTTAGGTAATAATTTTGTATCCCAAAAGAACCTGGAAGCTGCTGCAAATGCATACCGCCAAGCAATTAAATTGGAACCAGAAGATTATCGATATCAGGCATTAGCAGAAGTTTTGATTCAACAAAATAAATTAAATGAAGCTATGGCAATGTGCCAAAAGACAATTGAAATCAAAACAGAGTACGAATTTTATAAAACCTATGACACTTGTGCAACAGTTGGGTTTGCTAACTACCAAAAACAAGGTATGTCAAGTGTGATAGCTATGTACACTCAACTTGCTAAGAAAATTCATCCCAAAAATATGTCTGATTTATATGTGAGTTTTGGTAGCCTAATTATAAGTTCGGAAAAACCAAATAAAGCAGATGCAAAATTAGCTTTTAAGGAAGCATTAAAGCTCAATCCGAGAAATCAACAGGCTTTGGCACAAATGAAAGAGTTAGAAAAAACAAATAAGTATTGAAGGCTGTAAGTAGAACGGTGCAAATAAACCGAACTATGTAACGAAAAGTAAACCGATTTGAAAACCTCTTTCCTCCTGCCTTCTGCCCTCTGCCTCCTGCCTTCCGATAACGACAATTTTTAACACCCACCTACTTATTACAGAATTCCTACCAAAGATTGAAGCTCTCCTGCCAAAATCTCGTATTTATCTGATTCAAAATTTTCGTGCATTGTCTGCACCATCGCGTGAATTAAAGCTTTAGCTTTGAGTAGCGTTTCCCGGAACTCCATTTCCGGATTAGAAAGTGCCACAATTCCACCACCGATACCAATGGAAGTTTGATGAGGAGTGAAAACAGCAGTTCTGATGACGATATTTAAATCGGCTGTACCATTCAAGCCCAAAAAGCCGATTGCCCCCGAATAAACTCCTCGTGCTTCTTGTTCGAGTTGATCTATAATTTGCATGGTACGAATTTTGGGTGCACCAGTCATAGAACCTCCAGGAAATGAGGACTGAATGCAATCCACAGCTTGTAAATCTGCCCGTAAACGACCCCGTACAGTCGTTACCAATTGGTGTACCGTCGCGTAGGTTTCTATATCCATTAATTTAGGAACATGGACGCTACCCACTTCACAAACCCGTCCCAAATCGTTGCGTAATAAATCTACAATCATTAGATTTTCGGCTCTGTCTTTTTCGCTGCTGCGTAGTTTCTCCCGGAGGACAAAATCAGCTTCGGGGGTTTCTCCACGGGGTAAAGTTCCTTTAATGGGTTTTGTTTCTACCCAACCTTGGGAATCAATTCGTAAAAACCTCTCTGGAGACGAACATGCGATCGCTACACTTGCTTTAGGGAAGGCTATCTCACCAAAACGCAAAAATGCCGAGTAAGGAGCCGGATTAACTTGACGTAATGTCCGATAAAATGCTAAAGAATCAGGAGTCGCATCAGTGTAAAGCTGATTTGTCAGGCAAACTTGATATGTTTCCCCTTGATGAATTTCCTCTAGACATTTTTGAATATCTTGGATATAAGTTTGGTAATTGCGACTTAAACGGAATTTAACTGGTTCTTGATTTCCCTGGGGTGTCAGCTTCGGCAAGGGTGCAAGGGTTTCAATTTGTTGTTGAATACTATCAAACCAAGTTTCTCCTATTTTCCCTTTTTTAACTAATTGCAGCAAATAAACACACTGTTCTTGATGATCTACGGCAATCATCCGATCAGCAAGTAGGAAAATAGCATCAGGCAATGGTGAAGAATGGAATAATTGCCCACCAACTTCCCCTTTTAATTCATAGCCAAAATAGCCAACAAATCCACAGTTGAAATCAAAAGGCAATTCCTCAGATTCACAATATCGATAGTTAATTTCCCGCTTCAAATAATCAAAAATACTCTCCCTGCGACGAGTCATAGTATCTGACTGCGTAATTATCAATTCTTGGCTTTGGGTGTGGTATCGCACCAATAAGCTATTTTCCCCACTTCCATCTCCCATAAACGAAAAGCGAGATAAACCAACTTCCACACGACTACTATCTAACCAAAAAGTGTTCGCAGATGCACCAAACATCTGTACAAACATTTGTTCCGTATTTGGGCAGATATCTAACTTGCGCGTCAAAAGTTCAAACTTTTCCCCCTGTTCCCTACTTCCCTGCTCCCTGCTCCCTGCTCCCTGCTCCCTGCTCCAATTACTCTTCTGTTTCCGAAATTGCAGCGTAATATCTCGAAAATTCTCTAACAATGTTTTTCCATATTCTGTAGATATAGACTCTGGGTGAAACTGCACACCCCAAAGCGGTAGATAGCGGTGACGTAATCCCATCACCAACCCTTCTTCAGTCCAAGCAATTTTTTCCAAACATTCAGGTAATGGATTTGCAACTAGCAAAGAGTGATAACGCACTACAGAAAATTCGCTGGGAATATTTTGGAATAATTCCGAACCATTATGATAAATCTGACTTAATCTACCGTGTCTAACTTCTGGTGCATGAATGATTTTTCCACCATGAAAGTAGGCAATCCCTTGATGTCCTAAGCAAACCCCCAACAAAGGTATATCTATATTGTTTTCAATTATTTGTTGACAGACTCCAAAATCTGCTGATCTTTCTGGACGACCTGGACCTGGAGAAATCACAATATTATCAAAGGCAATTTCTTTCAATTCATCCCAGCTAAACTGATCGTTGTGAATTACTAAAGGTAGTTCCCCATTTACCTCAGCGAGCATCTGGTAGAGATTAAATGTATAAGAGTCGTAGTTATCAATAATTAATGTTCGCATATTTCTCTAACTGCTCTGTAGAACATTCTTACACAGATATTCTTCTGAAATGCCCTCAGACTAAAGTCTGAGACTACAGGAACTAAGCCCACCTCGGTGGGCTATAAGAAAGAGTTCTACCCCCTACTTCCCCTGCTCCCCCTACTTCCCCTGCCCCCTGCCCCTTTTCTTCTTTCCCCCTGCTTCGACGATTCCAGTCATAATTAAAATAGCCACTCAAAGCTTTTCCCATGTCCAGTATTTCTATTTCCCTAGCTGATACCCTGCGTCAACGTCGTCAGCGTCTTGCCGATATCATCCATTTTCCCGCAGTTTTGTGGTCGGGAGGTCATAGTCCCCGAAATTTTGCGGCTAATGTTTTTCCTTTTCGGGCTAGCAGTCATTTTTTATATTTTGCGGGTTTACCTTTAGTTAATGCCGCTATCCGCTTGGAAGCTGGTAGGTTAGAGCTATTTATTGATGATCCTAAACCTGGAAGTGCTTTGTGGCATGGGGAAATTCCGAAACGCGATCGCATTGCGGCAGAAATAGGTGCAGATGCTGCTTATCCAATGGCAGATTTAATTCCAAAATCAGTAGATGCAGCCACAATCGCTGTTCAAGATGCCTCAACATGGACACAGCAAACCCAGCTATTCAACCGGATGGTGTTACCCCAAATCCCACCCCAAGGTATAGATTTGGAGTTAGCTAAAGCGATCGCTTCTCTCCGTTTAACCCATGATCAAGGGGCATTAATTGAACTCCAAAAAGCGGCAGATGTCACTGTAGAGGCACATAAAGCGGGGATGAAAGCAGCACCAACCGCGAAAATAGAGGCAGAAATTCGCGCCGCAATGGAAGGTGTAATCATTGCCAATAATATGAAGACTTCCTACAACAGCATTGTCACAGTTCACGGTGAAGTCTTACACAACGAACATTACCACCACCCTGTAAACCCTGGTGATTTACTTTTAGCTGATGTGGGTGCCGAAACCCCCACAGGTTGGGCAGCAGATATCACAAGAACTTTTCCAATTTCGGGAAAATTTTCATCTACCCAAAGAGATATTTATGATGTGGTTTTAGCGGCACATGATGCCTGTATTGCCGCGATTGCTCCAGAGGTAGAATATAGCCATATTCATCTTCTCGCCTGCCAAATCATCGCTGAGGGGTTGGTAAGTTTGGGAATTTTGCGAGGGAACCCAACAGATTTAGTGGAGAAAGATATTCATGCCTTATTTTTTCCCCACGGAATCGGACATTTGCTGGGTTTAGATGTCCATGATATGGAAGATTTAGGAGATTTAGCGGGATATGAACCCGAAAGACAAAGAAGCGATCGCTTTGGCTTGGGATACCTACGTTTAAATAGAATATTACGTCCGGGGATGCTAGTTACTATTGAACCAGGGTTTTATCAGGTTCCGGCAATTCTCAATGCTGTAACTTCTCAATATCAATATCTCATCGACTGGGAACGTTTATCTCAATTTAGCGATGTTCCCGGTATCCGCATTGAAGATGATGTTTTAGTTACAGATACAGGTTCTCAAGTTATCACAGCAGCATTACCTACAACTGCTCATGCTATCGAAGAATTAGTTTTGTGTGGAAGAAATTAATATTTTTCGGCTGTTTACTAAAAACCTAATTGTAACAACTGTCTTAGTTATCAAGTGCGATATTCCTAGTTTTGGCTCCGCTCAACTACCTACGGAACGCTAGCGCGATCGCACTCTTGATTATACTTAAAGCAGTTATAGCATTTGGGATTAAGGGTAAGAGTGGCATCATGTCACTCTCGCTGATGGTGTACGTAGTGCTACAACTATGATTGACTTCACTAGTCCGCTCCAACCGGTTTATTAAGCCAGACAGCCTTTAATAATCGACCTTATCCGATCTTCAATTTCAGAATTGATTTGTGTCATATTTGTTCACCATATCCTCAAACTCTTTCGGAACATTAATAATTCTAAGTTTCTGAAAATATTTTTTCGGCATAAATTTCTCTAGAATCGGTAAACATTCATCCAAATCGTTTTTTCTAATCCCAAAATTATCACCTGAAAGTAACGAAAACCCAAAATCTGAGTAAAGCTTGATTGCCCGAAAACTAGATGGCTGCGTGTGAAGGTAAACAGGATAATCACACATCTCCAATCTTTGCATAATGATTGAAAGCAAAGCTCTGCCAATGCCCTGCCCTTCATACTTTTTCAAGACTTTAAACCATTGAATCGTATTGAATTCGTCGTAAGCTTTCCAATCTAAGCAAGTGGCGATGGGTTTATTTTGCCGATCACAGACAAACAAAGTTTTGGCAAAAAAGAGTTCTTCTTTTCCGCTATAAGTCGTAGTGAAATAATTGGACATAAACCCCTCATATTCTTTTGCTGAATCGGCATCATCAAAGGGCATCATTTTCCATATGCCTAGTTCATCAGGTCTGCAACTTCTTATGGAATAACTGGCGGGCAATTCGGTGAGAGCATCACAATTCAATGCCTCGCACATCATAAAGATGTTTTTGTCTGGTATTTCTTCTTCGTTCATTGCCCAGTGATTCAGTTAGAAATAGGGTTAATGGGTAATAGCCGGAAGTGCTGTAATCTTTATCTAACTCCTGATACATCAAGCATCATATCCGCTTCCTTTCGTATTATGCGGGAAACTTATTTTTTACGTCCATGTTCGGATATTGTACAGAATATTTCCGTGTAAGTACCCTTCACGGGAGGATTATATCGAATTTTGGCGTTTTTTCGCTAATGCGATACCACGAAGTGGGTACCAAAGGCATCACCTGGCTGAACGAAGTTATAGCTGGCGCAAAGTAAGTAGTTCACATGTAGGTTGGATGTAATGAAGCGTAACCCAACACAAATCTGTACCCAATCGAAAGTCATATTTTATTTAATTTAGATTTTTAACCAGTTTAATCGAAGTTGATGCCCCGGCATCCCCAGCCTTTTTCCTTCTTGGAACTAAGCAAGAGAAGGAGGTCATCCACTGCGACACAAGAACTCAATTTCTATGCCAAAGTGGAATCTGAATCTAGACCCCATTGGTGTTTGAGAAGTTCTTTGTAAGTTGCTTCGCGGACAACCATTTGTTCATACAACTGAACAAGAAAGTCTTTTGCTTGTTCGTGGCTCATATCCTTCACTTGTGATGCAAATGAGTGGATGCTGAACTGTTGTTCTACGGTCAATTGAATCGGATAATTCATGGTTTAACTCCAAAAATAACGAGAAAACACGATTCGAGACTTAAACGGTAAGAATATACATTTTGTTTAAGGTAGGGTTTGATCGAAACTCTACGTTTCCCATATTGTAACTCTCATATTAAGAAAGATAACAACTGTTTGACAAAATGACCACTTTCTCTAGAAATAGGTTTCCAGAGGTATATCTTATCCTTCATTCGATTGGTATATACCTCAAGTTGAGAAACAACAATTTCTGAAAAATCCGCAAAAGCCAGTAATGCATAAATTTAACCTCTGAAGGATTCTTCAGAGGTTAAAGGTATTTGTATCAAATTGTAAAGGTGAAAAAAGCTCGGAATGAACAAAAGCAGAATGTTTAATCAGTTATCAGTGAACAGCTATCAGTTATCAGTTTGAAGCAAAGGGAGTCCTGGTTTTATCAGGTATATTAATTTCCCTGTTCTCTGTTCCCTGTTGGCTGTTCCCTGATTTATAACTATGCTTCAACAGCAACAAGAACTACGGTGATATTGTCATGTCCACCATGTTCTTTAGCTGCATCAATCAAAGATTGGGCGATTTTCTCCAGAGTTGGGTTTTCTTCCAAGCAGGCTGTAATTTCTTTATCAACGAGTTCTTCAGTTAAACCATCACTGCATAGCAATAAGCGATCGCCTTCTTGTAAGTCTAGGCTCTGAACCTCGATTGCCTGCAAATCTTCCCGTCCTAAGCAACGGGATAACACATGACGGAAAGGATGAATTCGCGCTTCATCAATCGTAATGTCCCCAACTTTGAGGGCGCGGGCAACCCAAGTGTGATCTTCAGTAATTTGATCCAGGTTAGATTTCCGCAAACGATATAGACGGGAATCACCTACATGGGTATAAAGGGGTGAATCCGGATCCCGGAAGAGAACTACGACTGCTGTTGTTCCCATATCAGCCCGTTCAGGATGTTCCTGTTGGTCTTTTAATATTCCGTCGTTTGCTTTTAACAAAGCTGCTTCTAGAAGTTTTTTTGAAGGTATATCTGAGTTCCAATTTGCTTCTAAATATGCTTGTACTTCTTGAGTGGCAATGCGACTAGCCTCTTCTCCCCCTGCATGACCACCCATTCCATCGGCAACTATAAAAAACCGCCCTTGGGGATCACTGTAGTATGAATCTTGATTACTAAAGCGGACAAGTCCGGGGTCACTAGAGCCGATAAAATTAGCAATTTTCATAAATTTTCTTCTTCAAAAATTGTTCAATAGCTGCGGTCGTTACGGTCGAGTCGTAAAAGTAAGCGAATCAACAGCCATGAAACAAAAGCTGCGATTAAACCTGCCCCGACTGCTAACCAAATATAATCTTTAATCAATAAAATTGAGGCAGAAAGGGTAAATCCACTTAAAATCACCGCATAAACACTGGCTAATTGCAAACTACTTTGTTTTCTCAGTAGGCGCTCGGTTTCAATAGCACGGACACGTAGACGCACATCACCACGTTCCAGCTTTTCAATGACATCTTCTAGCCGACGTGGCAATCCTAGTGCAGTTGTACTTACTTGCACCGCCTGACGGCTCAATTCATTGAGTATGCTATTACCTTCTGAACCATTCATATTGGTCATAAGCTGCATCGCATAGGGTTTGGCGACTTCCATAAAATTAAACTCACTATCTAGCCCTCTACCAACCCCTTCCAGGGTGGAAAAAGCTCGCATGACAAAGGTAAAAGTTGCCGGGAATCTGAACGGTTGATTATACGCGATTTCGTACAAGTCGTCACTAATAGCGGCAACCGATTTGTTTTCGATGGAGCCATCCATAAAGTTGTCCAGCATATACTGAACAGAACGACGAACTGGTCCCATATCATCAGTAGGTGCAATCACACCTAAATCAACCATCGATTGTAATACGCGATCGCCATCTTTGGAAGCAACCCCAAATAGCGTTTCCATCAAACTTTCCCGCACATTGGATTTAATTTGCCCCATCATCCCAAAGTCGTAGAAAATCAAGGCACCTTCAGAACTCACGGCAATATTCCCAGGGTGGGGGTCAGCGTGGAAAAAACCACTATCTAACAACTGATGTAAATATGCTTCTGCACTTTGGCGTGCCAGAACTTTTCGATCTAAACCAGCGGCTTCTAGGGCTTCATATTGAGTCACTTTAATACCTGGAAGATACTCAAGTGTCAGTACCCTTGATGAGGCATAACGCCAGTATACACGGGGAACCTTTACCCAATTATAACCACGGAAATTACGACGGAAAGTATCGGCGTTACGTCCTTCACCTAAGTAATCAATTTCTTGCCAGAGAATTTTACAGCATTCCTCGTAGATACCCATCCAATCACGCCCTTTACCCCATTTACGATGATTCTGGAAGTAGCGAGCGATACCTTTGAGAATTTCTAAGTCTATTTCAAATAGCTTTTTCAAACCTGGACGTTGGACTTTGACAACAACAGATTCACCGGAATGTAATACAGCTTTGTGAACCTGTCCCAAACTGGCTGCGGCTAGGGGAATTTGTTCAAAATCTTGAAACAATTCAGGTATTTTTTTATCTAATTCTTTTTCAACAATTGCTTCAACTATTTCATAGCTAAAAGCTGGAACTCTGTCTTGTAATTTAGATAATTCTTCTACATATTCTGCGGGAAAAATATCTGCGCGGGTAGAAAATAACTGCCCAACCTTGATAAACGTTGGACCCAAATCTAACATCGTATTCCGAATCCAAACAGCATACTTACGACGACGTGCCGACTGTTTAATTTCGGTGACACCACCAGGATAACTCCACGATTTACCGTACAACCACAGTCGAAACATTAAGGTCAAAACAAATGACCAAATATCTACAAACCGCCGCCGACTTGAATAGTTTTCGCGGTTCCAGCGGTATGCTTTATCCGAATAACCTGTTTCCATACAATTAATTTATTTACCGCTGGTTTTAATTAAATTATTCAAAGGATTTTTAGCTGTTTTTTCAAACAGTTATCAGCTATCAGTTACTTGCTTTAAGCTTGTCAGAAGAAAATTTACCAAATGTCAGGTAAATATCTGTTCACCTTTCACTGATTTTAACTGATGCTAATTTGCGGAACTACTACGATAATGTTGTAACTCTGTACGTAAAGTGGCAATTTCAGCCCGTAAGTTATCAACCATCGCTTGTAAATCTTCAGAATCAGAACCTGTTTGCCCAAAGCCACCAGTTGTTTGGGTATTAGATGCTGCTTCAGCGGCGCGATTTGCCCGTTCTACAACTTCATCGGTAAAATGGCGCAAATGCTCCCGTGCTTCTGCATCAAACTTGCCAAGCTCACTCAAAGCATCGGTAACTGTGTGTTCTAATCGTTCGGAAAGGACTTCCGCAACTGCTCTTCCAACGAAAAAAGCATCTACTAGAGGGTTAGTCATAAATTTTTGTTACGTTCATCTGCAAAGAAATTATAACTTGCCCTACGACTTTAGTGTGTTTGTTGAATGTAGTTGTTTGGGCTATTTGCTCACTATCTATGAGTTGTATTTGTTTTTTTGAACAGTTTTAGGAGGTCTTTTTATTGGTTTTCAGGTTTTTAATTAAATCTCTCAAGACATCAGACTCCTTTCTTTGATATTTCCAATCGATGCCCATACCATATTTTATGTGCAGATCCCCACAGCAAAGATTATTCAAAGACAAAACATAATTAACAAATAACTTCAAGACTTACACCACAGCACAGGTTTCTGGTAAGCTAAAAAACCTATAGGTTAGACAACAGCTACCAGCCACTACCATAAGCCCTATGTCCGAGTCTTTAACTTTACCCACCACTAAGCCAAGTGTTCCTTATTTTTCTTCTGGTCCTTGTGCTAAACGTCCAGGATGGTCAGTTACCAATCTAGAAAATGCTTGTGTAGGACGTTCCCACCGTTCTAAAGATGGTCGTGCTAAATTAGGCGAGGTAATAGAACGTTCCAAACGCATCCTGGGAATACCGGCTGATTACCGCTTAGGTATTGTCCCAGCTTCTGATACGGGTGCGGTGGAAATGGCGCTATGGTCGCTTCTGGGAAAACTACCAGTAGATATTTTAGCCTGGGAAAGCTTTGGTCAAGAATGGGTCAAAGATGTTGTTGATGAATTGAAACTAGCTGATATCAACTTAATTAAAGCAGCCTATGGCAGTTTACCTGACCTGAGTACAGTTGATTTTAACCACGATGTTGTGTTTTTGTGGAATGGGACAACTTCAGGTGTCAGGGTGCCAAATGGTGATTGGATCAAAGATGACCGTCAAGGTTTGACAATTTGTGATGCTACCTCTGCCGCCTTTGCGATGGATATTCCTTGGCATAAAATTGACGTGTTGACCTATTCTTGGCAGAAGGTATTAGGTGGAGAAGCACAACACGGAGTAGTGGTTTTATCTCCCCGCGCAGTGGAAAGATTAGAAACATATCAGCCAGAAAGACCTTTACCAAAGCTGTTTCGGATGGCGCAAAAAGGTAAACTAATCGAAGGTATTTTTAAAGGTGACACGATTAATACACCATCAATGTTGTGTGTTGAAGATGCCTTAGATGGTTTAAACTGGGCTGAAAGCATTGGCGGATTAGCTGGTTTGATTAAACGCAGTGAGTCTAACTTGAATGCGATCGCACAATGGGTAGAAAACAGTAATTGGGCTGCATTCCTAGCTGAAAAATCAGAAACCCGTTCCTGTACTTCTATTTGTCTGAAAATAATTGATACTTGGTTTACTAACCTCACCCCAGAAGCACAAGCCGATGTAGCTAAGAAATTAGCCAGCTTATTGGAAAAACAAAAAGTAGCATTTGATACCGCTTCTTACCGCTCTGCACCTCCAGGTTTACGCATTTGGGGTGGTGCTACTGTAGAAACATCTGATATTGAAGCACTACTCCCATGGTTAGATTGGGCATATGCGACTGTAAAATCAGAAAATAAATAATATCTAATAAAAATCTCGACTCCGCTCAATTCAACCCGATCACTAAATCAAACAATCTCAAACTCAATTTGCTGACTCTTTAAAAAATTGTACGTAAAGTGATCCACAACATTAGTATCACTCAATTCTAAGTTGTAAAAGTCCACTACATCATGTTCAAAATATGGACCAGCGTGCCAAGTTCCCACTTTTAAATTGATAAAACAATCACCAGGAATCCGAAAAGCTCGAATCTCGCTCAATAAAGGTTCATTAGTTTCATTATTTGCTGGACAAACCCCAATTAACCAGTCTTTTCCCATTAATGAACCTAAACATTGAGTAGATTTAACATGACGAGTAATTGTGTGAAATTTCCTTCCCCGCTGATGTAAACGCATAATGTAAAAGCGGGGAATTCCCCCATCTAGCTTTAGTTGTGCATCATGTATATCAAAAGCTTTAGCATCTTGATTTGGAAAAATAACTTGCCCATAGTTTTGAAAGTTTTCTGCTGTAATTAATTCCGATTCTAATCTCTCTACTATTTTGGCTACTGTCATGATTAAAAACTCAAAATAATATTACCTTAAACCTCATCCATGATAAAACCCGGAGTTTCCTGAGCGATTTAAATGCATCAAACAGGGACGTAAGTTAGATGCTGCATCGGCTTCTGACAGACTAGCATAAGCTCGTAGGGCTGGCTACGCCTACTCAATGTCTTGATGGAAAACTATAGTTCTCAAGATAGACGAAGTTTAGTTATAAGTATTATAAATTCTACTATAGGAATCCGATTTAATTATTGTTGGCGTAGCCTGTACTTTGTACTTAAAAATTTAATTAAAAATTTAAGTATATGTAGGGTGTGTTATGGCTTTAGCCTAACGCACCAAAATACGTAAGACGGTGCCTTATACTTCGTGATCACACAACGCCAGTCACCTTATGTCGGGGAACCCGCCAACAGTGCTGGCTCCCCTACGTATGTTGCATAAATCAAATATGACTCCTATATTAAGATCTGTGTTGGGATTTTCCAAAATTATAGAGTTTGTATTTTGCATTGAAATGTGTAAATCGAAACCTTGTATCGACTAATTATGCAAAAAATACATCTTCAGATTCTATCAGTGCAATTTGCTGATTGATTTAATTTAATTATTGTAGGATGCTATGTATGTAACTAATATTTATATTATTACTTACAAAAGCTACCTTGCAGGAGTAAAAAATATTAGTCTGATAGATATTCCCATATTTTCTAGCCTCACTAACAGCCTAAGGAAACGGGGATTAAGGTTTTGAGTATGGCTATAGCAGGCAACTAACTAAGATGAGTATAATTTAATCCCAACAAAGCTACATATTCCTAATTTATTGTATCCTGATTAACATAGTTAGTTTATCTAGCTAATATAAATAAATATTTGTAAATTAAAAATCAAATAAGGTTACATTATCTCATTTATATGCACTCAGAACGTATTTAGGTCTTAAATAAGACCTTCGAGATTGATTATTTTAGTGCTTCAGCACTTTTTAAGGTATGAGTAACAAACCTTTAGTTTTACTAATTGAGGCTGATTTAGATCATCTCAATTTAATTAATACCTATGTAGGCAGCCTAAACTACTCTTGTATATCAGCCCAGGAAGGAATTAGGGGTTTAGTTTTAGCTCAAACTCATCGACCAAATCTAATTACACTTGATGTGGCAATTTCCGACTTACCTGCGATAGAGGTAATTGGACATCTCAAGCAAAATCCTGATACCCAAGGAATTCCAGTGATTATAAGTTTGCCAGCAAATCAAAAACAGGAATGCAATCTCTTTATAATTGCTGGAGCGAATGATTGTCTAGAAAAACCATACGACTTAGAAAAGTTGGAAGCATTACTTAAATACTACTTACCAGTTAATGAGCATAGTAACTAAATCACAATATTTTTCTAACTTCGGTAATGATATCTACTGTATTCGATTGCAACTTGGTATAAGCTAAGTAATGGCACAGGTTTTTGTGGTGAGCGACTTCTTGATTTAAATTCGGCAAAATGGCAAGAAATCACTTTGGAGCTTGTTTAATCTTCTGTTAGTTATTTTTGGAGTTTTCGTAGTTAAATTAGAAATATGCTGCTTGGCAGCTTGGTTGGGTGCAATTGAACTAAACCTCGTCGATCTTGAGAACCTTAGTTTTCCATAGAGATTATGATATTGTTACTCTACGACAAGCCGCTACCCTAACGGTTAGATACGGAGTGACTTCTGTAAGTACCCTAAGGTGCGTATGCGTCTACTTTACGTCGCTGCTTGATGCATTTGAACCAATAAAAAACTCCGGGTTTGATTATGGACAAGGTTTAAAATTAAAAACCTTGGTTTTATTGATTTGGGAAAATGTTTGTGGACCTTTATAGTTTGCACACAGTTTCCACTATGGGTAGGCATTGTCATAGATAATTTGCATTGAAGATGTTTTGTCAGCAAAACACCGTCTCAGGGTGGTGATTACCGTACAAAACTAATACCAGGAGTAACAAACGAATGTTAAATGTGATATATTCTAAATAGTGAAATATGCATTGCCTTTTAAGTACAACACTCCACGAGCAGGCACGGTTTCAATAAACGGAAATCAGCTTTTATCAAGTTTTTATCAAATCTAATCGAAATACAGTCTAGGTTATGACCCAGCAAGTTATTCACCCAATGGTGAAGTTGCAACGTAATGTGCGATCGCTTATCGATTCTCAGATCGTGAAGCCATCCGACAACATTTGGAAAATTGCTCTACTGTTCGGCAACGAATGGCAGTATTGGAAGCAAGAATTAATTGAATTTGGTTTTACCATGCAAGATCCTCTCAGCGACTTGCTTTCGGTGGAATCCTGGGATGAAGAATAGTAAGTACATCAACAAAAGTATTTACTAATTCAATGATCTGTGTGGGAGTCATTGCGTTTGCCTTTGATGAATACTTTTAGTTCGCTACTACAACAGTTTTCGGCTTTTTGAAGCACACTAGCGGTGGGGGTAAAGCACATCCTGAACCCCTACAGTGTGTCTATTTAACTGGAAATAGTTGCAAGCTAAGGTAGTTACCCCTTGGTAGCTACCTGAAGCGTTCAAGGATTTCACTGTCGCAAGTGCAAAGTTAAGCCACTGCGTTGCGGGGTTCCCCCTGTTGTAGCAAGCTACGGCGTACACACAAGTCAAAAAAATCCCAATTTCTTGGTTAAAAGCCCTCAGCCTAAAGTCTGGGGGTAAATGGGCAAAGCCTGCCTCCGCAGGCTAGATTCTTTCTGGCTTCTCTTTGAGTGGCAGGCTTTGTTGTTATGGTTAATGAAACTTGTATGTACTGCATGTCGGCTTTCGTCTGGAAAGCTGCTGCGCGTCTACACAATCACCAAAGCCAACATGGTACAAGCCTCCCCTTTTAAGGAGAAAAGTTTTTGCTTTCGCTTTTCTTGTTTCCTCCAAAAACCCGCCTTCTCCCCTGATTGACATGATTTTGGGCGAAGCGAGAACATGAAAAAGGCTAGTTGATCTTTGGGCAATTTTCATGAAAATCTATGCATACAGCTATACAGACCCGCTTTTAGATGAAAGTCCTCCGAAGCATATCTGGGGATGGGAAGTGGATCATGTGTATGAAGATTTAGGAAAGCGGAGAACACAATTACAAAAGTTATTAGAAGATTGTCATATTCAACCCCCAGAATATCTATTGATTCGTCAGTTACAGGAATTGGGTGATAGTGTTGCCGAGATAAATTCCCGTGTGACTGAACTGAAAGGATTGGGAGTTAAAATCGTTGCAGTTGAGGAAAATCACAGCTTCAGTGATAGTCACATTCAACTGATCGAATTATTACAAGAACTTCAATATCAACAGCGAAGTCGGCGAATCCGTCAAGGACATGCTCGCAACCGTTTGAATATTGCACCACCTCCGGGGAAAGCTCCCTACGGGTATAAAAAAGGTAAATCTAAATACATTCTTGATAAAACAACTGCACCTGTGGTTAAGGATTTTTTTGAGAATTTTCTGCTGTATGCTTCATTACGGGGTGCAGTACGTTACTTAGCAAAAAAATATAATAAGAAAATATCAGTAACTACAGGGAAGCGGTGGTTAATTAACCCTGTGTATCGCGGGGATACTGCATACAAAAATCATCAAATTATTTTGGATACCCATACTGCAATTATTTCTAGGGAGGAAGGAGCGCAGGTTGATAGAATTTTGCGTCGTAATAGCAGTTTACCAAAACGTACAGCCAGCGCTCCGCGTTCTTTAGCTGGTTTAGTAGTTTGCGGGGAATGTAAATCATCAATGAAAGTGGGTTTGGTGACAAGACGCGATCGCGTGCAAGAATATCTGTATCTACGTCCAATAGATTGCCCCAAAACCCCTAAATGTCGAGCAATTTCCTATGATGCAGTTTTAGAAAAAACCATTGAGGTGGTTTGTCGGGAGTTACCTTTAGCTGTTGCGGGTACAAATTTTCCCCAACTTGATGCAGTCAAAAATCAATTGAGTGAAAAAATCCTCCATCAACAGGAAATTATCCAGCAGATACCCAATCTCTTTGAATCAGGCATTTTGGATCAAGAAACTGCCAAAATTAGGATTTATCAGCTAAATACTGAAATCTCGACACTGACTGCAAAACTAAATAGTCTTCCACCTGCAAATTTAAGCTCAATTGCCCAAGCAGTTTCAATTCCTCAATTTTGGTTTGATTTATCAGAGTCTGAACGACGCTTTTATTTGCGAGAATTTATTCAGAATATTCAACTAATACGCCAAAAGGATACATGGGAATTGGATATCGTATTTATTTTTTGAAACAACAAATTTACCCATATCCAAAATTTGACCTGAAAGATAAATATCCCTAAATACTATTTATCTGGTGCTTTTCCAGTATTCCTGACATTCACAATCTTACCTAATAAATCAAACCAAAATGGCGCACCCATCCCAATTGCAATACCGCTAATAATCCAACCAGGAATTAAAGTAAAAATCCGAATAATGGGAAAACTTTTTTGCTTCTTGCTAGTCCAATTAAGTTGACGTTCTAAATTTGAATCTGTCCAACCAATTGGTAAAGCAACATCAGTTAAAGCGTCATCTGTTTGAGTTCTGAGGGTTTCAATATCGACATATCCCAGAGTATTCCGGTTTTGTATAATAATTTGTCCAGCATTTTGAATAATCGTATCACGTAATGCTGAATCTTTAGATAATCGGTTAATCATATGAAACGCATCGGCATTAGTTGCCGCAGCAATAATAAAACCAATTAATAATGCCACACCTTTAGCATTACGTCTATAAACTCCTGAAGCACGTTCCATCGAACTATCAAAAGTACTTTCTATTCCTTGACGTAAAAGAGTTACACCTTCTTCGGTAGTCTTAATTCTAAATTCTGCCTGTTGAGCTAAATTGGTGATATTTGCAGCCAGATTTTTTGGCATCTTGTCAAGGATTTTCTGGAGATTTTCATATGCTGCACTATCTTTATCTTTAAGGACAGTGACTACCTCTTGATAAACATCACTTCCTTGTTCAATTACTTTAGCTATTTCATTAATATTTGGTCGAAAACCACTAATTGCAATAGTTTTTTCAACATCAGATAAATTATTAGTTTTAATAAATTTCAGCCTATCAACAGCTTTGGTGGTGAATTCTGAGTCAGGCATATTAGATTGAAATGATTCAATATATTTATCCAAACTCAAACCCATTCGACTCACACTAGTATCCAAATCAGCTTTCTTTTGTTGAAAGTTCCAAATAGTTTGTTCAAAATCTGCTTGTAATTCGGCAAATCCCTGATAAATAAAATTATAAAAATCAGCGAATTCTTCGTTTTCACCTAATTGATTTTGCAATTGGAGGATGACATTTTCTACATCATCTAAACGTTGCTTTTTAAATAAATCAATTCTCGATTCTGATAGCGTTTGAGCTAGCTGAGGAAATTGCAAAGTATCCATCAGGCTGGTAGCGAAAAGATTAGCAGGAATATACGAAGGAGCGCTATGCTTTTCATCACCAAATACCGTGTCGCTGATAATTCCTTTATTTTGGTTTGTGCTATTAATTTTAAGTGATCTATAGATTGCAGATGCTCTCCAGGTAAGTTGACGTGGGATATTTGCGACAACACCTTTTGCTTGCTGATTAATACTTTTAATTAGTGGATTGGAATAGATTTGATTTGCTAATTCTATTACCCTAGTATTATCAGAGTTACTTGGATCACCACCAGATAAAAATATTTCTATTGATCTACGTAGATGTTCGGCTCGCCATTGGAATACAGTCGCAACTAATTCTTGAATTTCTGAAGCCAATAAACTCAAAATCAGATAGGTAAATATTAGTCCTAGTGATACGTCTAAAATAAAGGGGATGTTCATAAAATGCTCCTCTCAATTGGAGAGTTTTAAAGGTAGTGCAGTTATTTAGTAGATAGGAGACAGAAAGCAAACAAGATAAAATAAAATTATAGAAATGGCAATTTTCAGATAATTATGACGATAAACGATTGTATTTGTAAATTTATCCGGTTCTGGATCTAATTTACAGAAAATCATTTAACCATAGTGTCTGTAAAATAATGATAGGTGGGCTAAAAACTTGTAATTTTCTGACCAAAGGTACAATTACAGGTGGATAAATTTACAAGAAAGTCGATATTTTGTCAAAATCTGGGAATATTCTAGATAAGGTTGGGATATTTTAAAATTTGAGATTATAAAACATCGGTAATTATATAGGACAGCAACATTGATTAATCAGTCACGTCTTTTACTTCAGTTAACCCACGAGTAAAACAGTTATCCTAAATTATGCAAAAAGGAAACTTTATTTGGGGTTGTTTACACAAACAAAATCGAGTACTGACACAACGTACCGATTTAGTATGGATCATTTTACTGCTGATAGCAGCCGTAATAGTTTTTACCATAAATTTGGGCGGGTTGCCACTACATGATTGGGATGAGGGAACTGTAGCACAGGTGGCGAGGGAAATTAGCCGTGCACCACTGGGTTCTTTACGGTGGTTATTTCCAACTTCTGTTGGGGGTGAGGAATATCATAATAAACCACCCCTGATGCATATATTAATTGCTGTGAATTATTCAATTTTTGGTGTGAGTAATTTAACTACGCGCTTACCAGGTGCAATTTTAACAGCGATTTCGGTTCCTCTGTTGTATGGAATTGGACGGGAGATATTTCGTAAGCGTAAAGCTGCAATTTTTAGTGCCTTAGTATACCTTACAATGCTGCCAGTAATTCGTCATGGTAGGATGGCAATGCTGGATGGGGCAGTAGTTTGCTTCTTTATGTTAATGGTTCTATGCGTCTTGCGATCGCGTCGGGATTTGCGCTACTGTCTTGGCGTTGGTGTGGGTTTCGGGTTAATTTGTCTGACTAAGGGAATGTTAGGTGTTTTACTGGGTTCCATCGCCTTTGCTTTTTTGTGGTGGGATACACCCCGTTTACTTTACAGTCGCTATCTGTGGCTAGGAATATTTATTGGTTGTACACCCATTGGATTATGGTATTGGGCACAATGGTGGCGCTATGGTAGTACATTTACAGATGTGGGAATTGTTGACCAGTCTCTAAGTCGGATTTGGCTACCCTTTGAAGGTCATGCTCAACCACCTTGGTTTTATCTTTTAGAGATAATTAAGTATACTGCCCCCTGGTTATTGTTTTTTCCTGCTAGCTTCAAATTTACCTGGGAAAATAGAAATCTAAGTTGGGCAAAGTTAGCTTTAATTTGGAGTTGTGTTTATTTAATTAGTATTTCTCTGATGGGGACTAAATTACCTTGGTATGTGTTTCCCATTTATCCCAGTTTAGCTTTAATGGTGGGTGCCCAATTATCAGAAATAGATAATTTACCTTTGTTTTCTGTATATCCACGGATATGGATGAGAGGATTAGGGCTGATGTCGGTAATAGGAATTGCTGGCAGTATTTATTTTAGCCAAGCGAAACCAGTACAACCTGATTTACCTCTGATTTTGGCTTGTGTAGCGGGTACAATGGCACTGTCTTGGATTCTCGCTGAAAGAGGTGACAATCAATTTATTAAAGTTCTATTGTGGGGAAGCTATCTTTCATTACTATTGTTGATGAAATCAAACTACTGGCTATGGCAATTAAACGAAGCTTATCCTGTAGAACCTGTAGCCCAAATGATCCGTAATGCCAATCTTGGTGATTCACAGGTATTTACCTCATTTAGCTACAACCGTCCTTCGCTAAACTTTTATAGCGATCGCATTATCGCGTCAACCCCAGCAAATGAGTTGAAAGAAAAATGGAAAAATAGCCAAAAACCATATTTTTTAATTAAAGAATCGGAAATTCAGCAACTTCAGCTAACTCAAGCTGAAATAATTGGTAAAGCCAGTGACTGGACATTAGTTACCAAAAACAGCGGTAACAAAGCTTAGAAAGTAAAAACTAACTTGAAAACACCTTTGCCAAATTTATCTAAATTTGGTAAAGGTTCCCCATAAACAGGGTTTAGGTGGGGGTCATAAAATCTACAATCTCCATCTTAACCCCCCTACTCCCTGCCCCTTTTCCTCTTCTCCCTATTCCCTCTTCTCAATCCGATTATTTTCCACACTAGTGCTTTGTTGCATTACACCCAGCATTCCGAATACAATCATGCTGCCCAAAACTAACGCCACTAAAGGACGTTTATAGAGAATAAAGTCGCGGCAGATTCTTGCTAAAGGATGACTTTGACGACGCAGAGCCGAAGAAATAATAACTTGCCTTAAAATAAAAGGGTCACGAACAAAATGCCCGCTTTGGGAAACAACTAGCCTCTCCTGACAATAGGGACAGGAAAATAAACCCGTACATGTTTTGACTGGCTTGGCTGTGAGATTCCGTTGGCAAATCGGGCAGGTTAAATAGTTATCAAATATAGGTGTATTCATTTACCTAGTCCGTCTAGTCCACTGATTAGCTTTGTTAGAGAGAACTTGCCGCGTAACAACGAGGCTTCCAAGTATGGGCATCCACACTCCTATTCGTGCCGCTCTAACTTGATTAAAATAGCTATTTCCGATCGCCGAACATCATACATGGGATCTTCCAGTCTCGTTCGATATAGTCAAAATATACATGCAGTTACTTTTCTGCTCAGTACGATTTTAAGGCTGCAACACAAGTATAACCACAATCAAGCAAAAGTGACCCGAAAATAGAACCCTGCGAGGAAGTGCTTTGACGTAAAGATCGCCACGGGGATCGACCCCTGACAGACTTTACCTCCAAATTTTCTCCCATTTAAACATTTTCCTCAAAAAAATTCTGTTTGACTATAATTTTTTACGAAAGCTTTGCAAAATGCATAAATATAGCTTGTCTGGCACGAGCGCGATCGCTGACAATAAAGAGTAACGCGTAAATATTAAATTTTTTATTTAGATTTCTCATCTCCATAATGACACTCCTGCCTCTGGCTGAATTTAGGAAGGTGGCAGAACAGCCTACTATCTCTGTTTCTTCCCATCGTCTCACTCATCTGCTGAACCGTTTCCAACCATCCCCTGAAACCATAGTCTTACTCCTTGCCATCCTCATCGGTGGTGGCACAGGAATGGGTGTTGTAACTTTCCATTATCTCATTGAACTAGTCCACCATCTCATGTTGGAAGATCTTATGAGTGTCATCGGTGGGTGGGGTGCTTGGACTCTTGCCTGCGTACCAACCCTTGGAGGATTAATAGTTGGTTTAATGCGTTGGCGCACCCAAGATTTTGGTCCTAGTCTCGATTCTTTAATTGCGGCTTCCGAAACAGGCGATGTCAAGCGGCAATTGCGTCCGGTGACAAAAATGATCGCAGCAGCGGTTTCCCTAGGAAGCGGCGCATCCTTAGGACCCGAAGGACCTAGTGTCGAAATTGGTGCCAATTTTGGCATGTTACTATCGCAAATATTACAGGTATCCCAAGAACGACAACGGCTGCTGCTGGGAGCAGGGGCAGCAGCAGGACTAGCTGCTGGGTTTAATGCTCCCATCGCTGGAGTATTTTTCGCTCTGGAAGTAGTATTAGGGGCAACATCATTCGCAACATCGGCTGTCAGTGTAGTCCTACTGGCAGCAGTGTTGGCTGGATTGGTGGCTCAAATTGGTTTAGGGGCACAGCCTGCTTTTGCTCTACCTGCATACGATGTACGTAGTCCCCTGGAGTTGCCCATGTACCTGGGTTTAGGTTTGGGTGCCAGTCTAATATCTCTTGTTTATACCCAAGCTAGAAGGTTTGCCAAAGCTTGTTTTGCAGGAACGGTTCCCTATTTAAAATGGTTGGGAAAGATTCCTAAATCAACTCATCCTATTATTGGTGGGGCATTAGTAGGAATTGTGGCGTTAAAATTTCCGCAAATTTTGGGCATCGGCTATGGGACAATCCAAGCAATGCTGCAAGATGTGGAATTATCGATGCAGTTACTGTTGTCATTGCTTGTAGTTAAATTAGCAATGACGGCAATTAGTGCCGGGAGTGGATTAGTTGGTGGTGTATTTGCCCCAGCGATGTTTTTAGGGGCAACCTTTGGTGAAGCTTATGCCAAGATTTTGGCGTTAGTGGTGCCAGGTATTGCCGAGCATATGGCAGCACCACCGGCTTATGCCATGGTGGGAATGGCAGCAGTTTTAGCCGCTAGTGTGCGGGCACCATTGACATCAATATTATTACTATTTGAATTAACGCGTGACTACCGAATTGTTTTACCATTGATGGCAGCTGTGGGTTTAAGTTTCTGGTTAGTTGAAAGAATGAAACCCAATACTAATTCCAACTCTAATCTTCAGCAAATTGGACTTTCATCATTAAAAGATGAACAAATTGAAATACTGCAACAAATCTTAGTTGAAGATGCGATGCATCTAAAACCTAAAAAACTGCCAGCAACCATGAATGTGTTGGAGGCAGCATTAGAAATGTGGTGCGATCGCACTCGCAGTGCATTGGTAATTGATGCAGCAGAGCAACTTATCGGTATTATTTCACTGGAAGATATCAATCGTGCCCTTTCTTATTGGCAACAATACCCAAATTCAACTACTGAAATTCAGCAAGATTTGAGCCATCAAACCATAATTGAAATTTCTACTACTGATATTCTCTATGCTTATAACGATGAACCTTTGTGTGAAGCTTTAGACCGAATGGCAGTGCGCGGCTTACATCAATTACCAGTGGTAGCGAAAGGAAACCATGAATGTATTCTTGGTTTACTAGAACGAGAACAGATAGCTCTGACTTGCGATTTGGCTGTGACACGGAAAGCTTTACGCCATCATTTGTCTGTACCAGATCAAACAGATAGACTTATGAAGCCAGTTCCTACAGTTAGTAGTCACCAGTCAATAATTCCTGTAATCAAAACTAATGACTAGTGAAGAATCACTAATTTAAGCAGTTGCTTCCAACGCATCACTTTCTTCTTTTTCGTCTGATTCTAACTGTCTCAGACGAATATGTTTTTTACCTAAAGTAATCACAAATTCATCTCCAGGCTTGAGATTCATCTGCTTAGTGTAGGCTGAACCGATTAGTAAGTTGCCATTGGACTGAACACTAATGCGATAACTGGCACTGCGTCCACCCCGTCCATTTGCTCCTGATGAGGTATCCAACTGAATACCTTCAGCGTCAATTAGAGCATTTAGAAATTTCATCATATTGACGCGCTCGATACCGTTTTTAGTAACGGTATAGTAGCCACACTTTTTAGCTTTATCTTCCTTGCTGAGATTCTCTAGCTCCTTGACTTTCTTGAGCAAGTCTTCGCCGAGGAGTGGTTCAATTTTTTTCTGTTTAGCCATCAACTTAGAGTGAAAATGAATGGTCGAAGTGGTCGAATCGATTTTATTTTAGCTGACAATTTACAAGAAAGAGCAGATAACCTTTTAGTTTTTAGATCAGCCTTGCCAAGTATATAGGACTTACGCATTGACAGGAAAGCTAGTTTATGTATTCAAGCGGCACAACTAGCATTCAAGTTATCCAAAACATATTCACGAATAACTTTTGTGAATAGATTCCTTTGTACTTCATACCAATTGTCAATGATGTTTTCAGAACGCATTTTCTCTAAACGAACAAATGCTTGAAGTGAGCAGAATATATGTGTTTTGATTGCGTGGCTATCTCTAACCATAAACCTACAAATGCCACATAGCTGTTTTACTGCTCTATGGAAACTTTCAATACCCCAATGTGTGTCATGAATAGTGATAAATTCAGTTCTAGTTATTTGTTGTAAGACTTCTTTCTGATTCTCGTCATCAGGCTGATAAAATATGTAGTGTCTAGAGTCTTCTTTCTTAAACACTTTCCTAAACAACTTTACAAATCCAAATTCTCTTAAATGAGTTATCAAACCTTCATCGTAAATCTCTAAAGTACTTACCTGACAGTACTTTCCAGGCTCATTTGATACTGTTCTATTTTTTTCAACTCCGAATAAAAAACCTAATTTCTGGTTTCTCAAAAATTTCAGATTTTCTACTCCTGAGTACCAACTATCCCCTGTGACTATTCGCGGCTTTAATCCCCAATCAGTCACTTCTATTAGCATCTCTTGGAAATAATCATTTTTGGTTTTTCCCTCCTTCTTATCGTATATCCTGTAATTTATGGGAACACAATTGCCTCGAATATCGCTGTAATAAAGTGTTATTAAATTTAAACCTTTAATCGTTTTATGATATTTACCAGACCAAAAATATCCAATTAATTCTGCGTATTTTGGGTTGCTGTACAGCTTTTCTATTACTGTATCATCAACACTTAAAATCCCTCCTTCTATATTGATTATCTCTTTTACTATGTCAAATAAATCTTTTGGCTCGTATCTTTCTCTCAGCAAAAACCTATTCACACTATCATGTGAAACATCTCCCAAGATTTCTGCCAATCGACTGCACCCTCCATGCTTTGGCTCCGATAGCAAGAACAGGGTGTAATGTTCCAAATTACATTGTGCTGTCGAGGGTTTGCTGATTTCTCTAATTGTCCGATACCTTGAAAGTAGACGACACCGTTTTCCAATGCATTATTTTACCATCCCGTCAATGCGTAAGTCCTAGTATATTACATAAGTAGGAGTAAATGTTGCAATCATTCTAATATTATTGAAACATTTTATTTTTGAGAACGCTGTGAATGCTGATGACTATATCTATATTTTGTCAGCGGCAAATGCAGTACCCTCTGGTAAAATTCAGAAACTGACCCTCAAAAGGTTATTTACTTCCTAATTTTGATAATGGCATATACAATGACAATAGAATAAACTAGTTACAGACACAACTAAAATCTAAAACAAATCATTACCCTTGCAGCTTTATGCAAATAGAATTCGGGATACAGTAATTAAAATTCAGTATTCTGTGGCTAGGGTTTTGCTGTCTTTGCATCTGAGCCGTAAACCTCAGGTTTAGCAAATAGATAACTTGGATAAATCAGTAAATAAGGCTGATTTTGACTTAAAAATTCCCGAAAATTGAGATCTCAATAGAATTGCAACTGGATCTAAAACTGTACTATTATTTATGAAACTGACGACAAGGGGACACTATAGCGTTAAAGCATTACTGGATCTGAGTTTGCAGAAAGGAAATAGCCCAGTCTCAGTTAAAGCGATCGCATCCCGTCAAGACATCCCTGCACCCTATCTGGAAAAGCTACTAATTGAAATGCGTCGCGCTGGATTAGTAACATCAGTTCGGGGAAGCATAGGCGGTTATTTGCTAGCTAAACCACCAACAAAAATCTCCATCGGGGAAATCCTCGCAGCAGTCGGGGAAAAAATTACCCATCTCCCCCAAGATTCACTCACCCCAACTCAGGCTGAAGATTGGGTGACAATTAGTCTCTGGAAAAGATTAAACCGCAAACTCCAAGAAGCCCTATACAGTATTACCCTAGCTGACTTGTATTACGATGCTCGCAGTTGGCAAGCTTCATTAGGAGAAGAAGCGAGTTTTGTGATCTAAAATACTGATAATATGAGCGCTACCAAATCCGTGAAACAACCATATACAGGGAACCGTCGTCGTGAAACTGACTGGCGGTTATTTTTACGCTTAGTACCCTATGCTCGTCGTCATGGACGTACCCTTGCCTTAGGAATGTTGCTGCTTGTTCCTGTTGCGATCGCAAATGCTGTACAACCATTATTAATTGGACAAGCAATATCCCTAATTCGCAATGAACCCACCACCTACAGCATTTTTCGCCAGGGTACAATGTGGCAAGGATTACATATAATTGAGGCTTTATTACTGTTGACTGTAATCATTCGTCTCTCCATCACAGGTTATCAAGGCTATTTAGTTCAAAAAGTTGGACAACAAATCACCGCCGCAATCCGCCAAGATTTATTTGGACATGTCAC
The DNA here is from genome assembly GCF_000317435.1 of Calothrix sp. PCC 6303. Taxonomy (NCBI): domain Bacteria; kingdom Bacillati; phylum Cyanobacteriota; class Cyanophyceae; order Nostocales; family Calotrichaceae; genus Calothrix; species Calothrix sp. PCC 6303. Next base: position 1,099,995 of record NC_019751.1, on the reverse strand, counting down.
ATCCTTAGCGGTACGTTTTTTCGATCGCACCCCTGTTGGTAAACTAATCACACGCTTAACCAGTGACGTAGAAGTTTTGGGTGATGTTTTCTCCACCGGGGCAATTGGCATTATCGCCGATTTATTTTCCATGTTGGTAATTGCTGGATTTATGTTCTCCATCGAGTGGAAACTATCGTGTTTACTACTATTGATGCTGCTGCCCATCTCCGGTTTAATTGTTTATTTTCAGTATCGTTACCGTCAAGCCAACTACAAAGCTAGGGAAGAACTCTCAGTCCTCAATTCCCAACTCCAAGAAAATATTGTCGGGATTAACGTTGTTCAACTGTTCCGTAGGGAAAAATTTAATAGCCAACTGTTTCGCACCAAGAACCAAAAATATATAGATGAAGTCGATACAACCATCTTTTTTGATTCTTCTGTTTCCGCTACCCTAGAATGGATTGCCCTAGTTGCCACCGCTTCCGTACTTTGGGTTGGAGGTTGGTTATTACTGGAAAAACAATTGACATTTGGCGTACTTGCCTCATTCATATTTTACGCCCAAAAACTCTTTGAACCATTACAGCAATTCGCGGAAAAATTCACAGTTATCCAAGCTGGTTTTACCGCCATCGAAAGAGTTAGCGATATTCTGGATGAACCTATTGAAATTCGAGATATTTCTTCAGAGAAAGACACTAAGCATATTCACTCCACGCCTAGAAATTCGGAAATAGAGTTTGGTTATATTGATGAAATTGTTGAGAACCTCAACTCCCAAAGCAATCCTTCAATTCCCAAGGGAGAAATTCGTTTCGATCATGTTTGGTTTGCTTACAAAGATAATGATTACGTCATCAAAGACTTAGACTTTACCATTCATCCCGGTGAAAAAATTGCCCTAGTCGGTCCAACAGGTGCAGGTAAAAGTTCTATTATTAGATTACTATGTCGTCTCTACGAACCCAGTCGTGGACGAATTCTGATAGATGGTATTGACATTCGGGATGTTCCTCAAGGCGAATTACATCGTTACATGGCGGTAATTCTTCAAGATGGATTTCTATTTGCAGGGGATGTTAAAAGCAATATTACTCTGGGTGATGGTTACACCTTGGAAGAAGTCCAACAAGCGGCAGAAGACACCAACGTCGCCCAATTTATTGAACAACTTCCCCAAGGCTACCATACCCAATTACGAGAACGTGGAACCAACATTTCCAGTGGACAAAAACAACTACTTGGGTTTGCACGGGCAGCAATTCGCAACCCCCAAATTTTGGTACTTGATGAAGCCACCGCTAGCTTAGATGTGGGCACTGAAGCCCTAATTCAAGATTCTTTACATGAGTTACTACAAGAACGCACCGCGATTATTATCGCTCACCGTCTATCCACTATTCGCAATGTCAACCGGATTTTTGTCCTCAAACGGGGAGAGTTAATCGAACAGGGTAGCCATGAAGAATTACTCAGAAGTGGTGGACTTTATGCTACGTTGCACAATCTTCAAATGTTGGGAAATCAAGCTTGAAAAACGAGAATTTATGAATAAGTTGTTTTAAAAGTTTTTAGCGGTAATTTTAGGCACTTAGATATCCCCCTAGTACAATTCGTCAGAAGTAAGTAGGCAGAGAGCAGCGCGTTGCGGGGGTTCCGAAGGGAGCTTTGCGGAGTCGGATGATCCCGCAAAGCTGCCGCCCCGTTGTAGCGACTGCGGAGAGGCAGAAGGAATAAAGCCGATAAAACAAGCTTTTTGTCTGGTTACGATGGTAGGTTTATTTCCGCCGTGCTGTAGTAGTAGTCTGTCAATTTTATTTTGACGGTTGTGTACAAATCCACAATTCCGTAGAGACGTAGCATTGCTACGTCTCTACAAGCGTCATTTTTATTTTGACAGACTACTAGCCTAGGCTGTTGACTCTGTGACTTTTTCGGGATTTCATTCATGCAAAAAACGTGGATAGTCACGATGGCTGAAAGCTTGATTTTGATAGGGTTTTAACGAGATATTAAACGTCACGAACAAAAGTACCAAAAATCGCCCAATTTTCAACAAAGTCAACAGCCTACTACTAGCCCCCCTTGAAAAGGCTATGGTGTACATATATCTCTGTACAAAATCAAAATCTTCATAGATCCCCCTAAATCCCGCTTGAAAAGGGGGTAGCTGGAATCAAAGTCACCCAATTTATCGGGTGATTTAGAATGATCTAGAGCATTTTGCTCCCGACAATAGGACTTTTCAAACATCCTCTAAGATACATTTCTTTGGATGTTGGGTAAACACATCGTAGCATAATGATGTTGAGAACTTGGTAAGTTAATAAATCCACGTTCCTACAAGCTTGAGTTGGATATCAACCTTTTATTTCCTTCTCCACCCAAGAAAACAAAGTTGTTACAACTTCCTCAATAGGGATTTCCTGCGATTCCTTGGTTTTGCGTTTTACCACTTCAACTTTTCCATTTGCTAACGCTTTACCCGTCACAATTCGGAAAGGAATCCCAATTAAATCAGCATCTTTAAACTTAACACCAGCCCGTTCGTTGCGATCATCAAGTAAGGTTTCCACACCTGCTTGATTTAATTCTTGGTAGAGTTTTTCAGCAACTTCTACTTGGTTTGCATCATTAATATTGGGAATAGATATAATCGCGTGGTAAGGTGCGATCGCTACTGGGAAAATAATCCCATCTTTATCGTATGATTGCTCCACTGCCGACTGTGCCAGTCGGGATACTCCCACACCATAACAACCCATTACTAGTGGTTTTTCTTCACCTTGTTCGTTGGTGAAGGTTGCACCCATTGCTTCGGAATATTTGGTACCTAGTTGGAAAATATGCCCAACTTCGATACCACGGGCGCTTTTGATGGTTTGCTGGGGATCATGTACTGCCATATCTCCGGGTTTGGCTTTGCGTACATCTACGATTGATTCAGGTAACTTAATTTGCTGATTCCAGTTAGCACCAACGACATGATAACCAGATTCATTGGCACCTGTGACAAAGTTCTTTAATTCAACTGCGGTTGCATCCACCAAGCGGAGGAATTTTGGTGCAATATCTTTATCAGACTTAATCACATCATCGCTGATATCTGGGGCAATATAACCTAAAGGTAAAGCTTTGGCTGCCCATTTCGATTGTGCCTCAGCATCGGGTACAGTTAAACTGAGGATTGTTTTGGCGTTGTAGTTGGCTGCTGCTTTGGTTAATTCATTAATTAATTTGACTTCATTAACTTCCTGATCACCACGAATACTTACTAATACTAATACTGTCATTCCATTGTCATAAACCACTTGATAAAGCACATTTTTGACAACTTGGGTAGGTGAACATTGTAAATTTTTACAAAGTTTTTCGATTGTATCTGTACCAGGTGTTTCCCGTTTTTCATAACTGGAAAAAGTCGAAGCAACAGCATCCCCAGGCAAGGATACAGCTTTTTCCACATTCGCTGCATACTTCCCATCTTCGGTGTACAGAACCTCATCTTCACCAGCATCCGCCAACACCATAAATTCTGTAGAACCGGAACCACCAATCGCCCCAGAATCAGCTTCCACAGGACGAAACGCTAAACCCGAACGACGCAGCATATTACTGTATGCCGTATACATATCATTGTAGGTTTTCTTCAAGCTTTCCTCATCCGCATGGAATGAGTACCCATCCTTCATAATAAATTCCCGTCCCCGCATCAACCCAAAGCGAGGGCGAATTTCATCCCGAAATTTGCTTTGGATTTGGTAGAGGTGCTGAGGTAATTGCCGATAGGACTTAATCATGTCCCTGGCTATATATGTAACTACCTCTTCGTGGGTGGGACCTAAAGCTACTTCCTGTTCTCGGCGATCGGTGAAGGCAAACATGATACCCTCAGCCTTAGTATAGGTGTCCCAACGTCCCGATTCTTTCCACAGTTCCGCAGGTTGTAATTGTGGCAGTAAAGTTTCCTGAGCACCCGTTGCATTCATTTCCTCGCGGACAATTTGGGATACCTTTTGCAATACTCGCCACATCAGGGGGAGATACGCATAAACCCCAGCACCGATGCGACGAATATAACCAGCGCGAAGTAATAATTTATGGCTGGGAATCTCCGCATCCGCTGGATCCTCTCTCAGTGTGACAAATAACATTTGTGACAGTCGCATCGTTGTCCTCTTTCGGTTAAAGTTGATCTCGTTCTCGGTTAAGTTTAAATCTAAAAGAAGGCAGAAGTCAGAAATCGGGAGGCAGAAGAAAGGAGTAGCCTTTTCAATGTGATAAGCTGTTTCACATTTAATTTGCATATCGCGGGCAAGATGCCTGCACTACAAGAGTTAAACATTTTTGGATGATGCAATTTAGACATGGTTTAGCTTAAGCAGAGAAAGGAATGGTTTTTCAAAACCTCTCATCATCCCAGAAACGGGGTTTGTTTCGACTAGGTACGAAAATCTTGTGTCTGGATAGTCGCTTCCCCCTGCCCCCTTTGCTCCCTGCTCTTTGCACCTTTTCCCAAATATATGTATCAAGCACAACCACCCTTAGAATTTCTTCCGCCGCAATATAGTCCCTGGTTTTTGCAAGTAACTAATTTGCTGTTGCCTTTGTGGATGAGGACACAAACTACACTCACCCAAGTCGAAGCTGAGAATGTAGAAGTTTTGGCTGATTTGTATCGCCAGTTCCAATGTGGGAAAATCCGCTTTATGTTAGCATTTCGCCATCCGAAAACGGATGATCCGATTGCCTTGGGATATTTATTTTCTCGACTGGTACCACAGGTTGCCAAGCAGAAAGGCATCAAATTTACTTCACCCATCCATGCCCATTTTATCTACGATCGGGGAATTCCCCTGTGGGCAGGTGCCCATATTGGTTGGATGGCACAGCATTTGGGGGGAACCCCCATTCAACGGGGAAAAGCTGATTGGACTGGGTTAAAAAGCGCCAGAGACTTATTTGCCAATGGTATTTTCCCGATGGCGGCTGCACCCGAAGGTGCGACAAATGGACTTTCGGAAATTATGAGTCCATTGGAACCTGGTATTTCCCAAATGGGTTTTTGGTGTGCTGAGGACTTACAAAAAGCTGGAAGACCCGAACAGGTTATAATCTTACCAGTTGGGATTCAATATAATTATGTAGAAGAACCGTGGAATGCGATCGCATCTTTGCTGGAACAACTGAGAGTAACAAGCGGGATGAGTCCACAACCTGTTTATGTCAAACCACCATACGAAAAAGGGGAAGAAATTTCCTATTTATATGGACGTTTAATCGGTTTTGCAGAACACTTACTGGCGATAGTGGAAAACTTCTATGCTAAATTCTATCGCTGTAAACCAGAAATTAACTACGAAGAACTACCAAGCGATCGCAATGAAGCTCTATCATTAAGACTAAAAGCTCTATTAAATGTAATTTTACAAGTTGCTGAAGCTTATTTTGATATCCAACCTAAAGGAACCCTCAGCGATAGATGTCGCAAAGTTGAACAGGCTGGGTGGAACTGTATATTTAGGGAAGATTTCAAAGATATCAAAAATCTTTCCGCTGTGGAAAAAGGTTTAGCAGATAGAATTGCCGAAGAAGCTAATATGCGAATGTGGCACATGCGTTTGGTGGAGAGTTTTGTTGCCGTGACAGGTAGTTATATCCGCGAAAAACCCAGCGCTGAACGTTTTGCCGAAACTCTATTAATTTTGTGGCAAATGGTGACTCGAATCACCGGGGAAAACACATCTAAACGTCCAGATTTGGGCAAGCAAAAGGCTAAAATCATCATTGGTGAACCCATATCTGTGTCTGATAGATATGAGGTTTATAAGGGTAGTCGTCAAAATGCCAGACAAGCGGTTGCGGATTTAACGAAGGATTTGCAAATTAGTTTGGAAGGATTGATTTAATTGGGAAGGGAACAGGAAACGATGTTGGAGAGAGGGGAGTTTTAATTTATGTGTTTTTTTGGACAAATTTAGGATTTACACACTGTACAAATTAACCATGATATGGATTCACGATAATAGTGGATTTCAGGCTTTGATAAATCATTCTTAGATCGTACATAAAGCTAGGCTGTAGTAGGGGTTTAGCATTGCTAAACCCCTACGAAAAATGTCTTTTTCTCGATATTCATATTTTGTGTCAATGTGCAAGTTCTGAAATTCACCGATTATGAAAAACCTATGCCAAATCAAGAATATTGGGAACAGTGCTACCAAGAAGGAAATACACGCTGGGATCTAGGAACAGCTGCACCGCCTTTTTTAAGTCTGCTAAAATCTGAAAATCCACCATCACCAGGACGTGTAGCTGTGTTGGGATGTGGTCGTGGTTATGATGCGATATTATTTGCTAAATACGGCTTTGAAGTAGTTGGTTTCGACTTTACGGTTGCCGCGATTCGGGATGCTACAACTTTAGCAAAATCTGAAAACATCAGCGCAGAATTTTTACAGCGAGATATCTTCGACTTACCTGGAGAATTTGCAGGTGAATTTGATTACGTAATTGAGCATACCTGCTTTTGTGCGATCGCGCGATCGCTTCGCCTAGATTATGTACAACTCGTCAAATCTATTCTCAAACCCCAAGGACAACTAATTGGTTTATTTTTTACCCATAGTAGACCTGATGGTCCCCCTTTTGGTACAAATCCAGCGGAAATTCGAGAATACTTTCAACCTGATTTTGAAATTCTCTCCTTAAAACCTGTTTTAAATTCTGTACCTTCACGACAAGGTGAAGAACATTTGGGAAGATTTCAAGTCGTAAAATAACCGCTGGTTTTCCAATTGGTGTAATGGCTTTGCCCCATACACCATATACTTAATTTCGTATTACCAACAAGAATAGTCATATCGTTTCATGATTGATCATGACCAACTATTTAAAAAGCTCTTAGAAAACTTCTTTCCTGAATTTATTGAGCTATTTTTTCCCGATATTACCAACTACTGGGAACGCGACACAATCGAATTTCTACCCCAAGAGGTATTTACAGATATCACTGCGGGGGAGAAGAAAATCGTTGATTTAGTGGTGCGCGTATCTTTCCGAAATCAAGATTCGTTATTTATCATCCACCTCGAACATCAATCATCTAGTCAAGCCGATTTTAACGTGCGGATGTTCACCTACTATGCACGTCTACATGAAAAATTTTCGCTTCCCATTTACCCCATAGTCCTCTATTCCCATGATTCACCCAGGGACAGCGAACCTAACAATTACACCATTGAATTCCCTGGTTGGAAAGCTCTAGAATTTAACTACAAGGTGATTCAACTTAATCAACTCAACTGGCATGATTTTGTGAACCAGCCAAATCCAGTCGCTAGTGCGTTGATGTCAAAAATGCGGATGGACAAACAAGAACGTCCTACCGTAAAACTATCATCACTACAGTTACTTGTAACATTAGGGCTGAACCCAGCACAAATCGAGTTAATTTCCAAATTTATTGATGTTTATTTAGAATTGAACATAGAGGAAGAAGCTAACTTCAAATCACAACTTGCTACCATTGAACCAAGACAGGAGGAAGAAGTTATGGAAATTTTAACAAGTTGGGAACGTAGGGGAATCGAACAGGGACGTGAACAAGGACGCGAACAGGGACGCGAACAGGGCAAACAACAGGAAGCATCTGCAATGGTTCTGCGTTTACTAAATCGTCGTGTAGGTGCTTTAAATCCTCAGTTACAAGAGCGTATTCAACAATTACCGACTCCGAAATTGGAGGATTTAGGTGAAGCTTTACTAGATTTTACGGCAATCACAGATTTAGAAATTTGGTTGAACTCGGATGAAAATTTGAATTAAAAGTGCTCATCCATAACAAATTCTATCTTCTGATTTATGATTCATATATACTAATCGCTGTATGATAATGTAGCTAATACTGCCAGAAATCAGCAATATTGGATGGCAAGCTCTCTATCATAGAATAAAAAGGTTATGGGTGATTCTACATCAGATAGATTGAGCGATCGCAATCCTCCAGAAAGCAAATTAAATCTTAGTACAAAACTGGCTTTTGGGGCTGGGGACATGGGGACAGCAATTACTGCAATGATTGGGATATCCTATTCATCAATGTTCCTCACCGATGTAGCAGGTTTAAGTCCCAGTTTGGCGGGGAGTACCCAATCTTTGGGTAAAATCTGGGATGCCGTTAATGATCCGTTAGTTGGAGTATTAAGTGATAAAAATCATCCTCAAAATAAATGGGGACGACGTTACCCTTGGATGATTTGGGGTGCTGTTCCTTTCGGTTTCTTCTTTTTTATTCAGTGGATTGTTCCGCAAAATTTTAGTCAAGCTGGTCTATTTTGCTACTATACGGCAGCTTCGATCTTATTTAATACCTTCTATACTGTTGTTAACTTACCTTACACCACTCTAACAGCCGAACTCACCAGGGACTATGATGAGCGCACTCGTCTAAATGGTTTTCGATATGTATTTTCAATAGCTGGTAGTGTTTTAGCGATCGCTATTACTCTGACGATTACGGCGATGTTCCGTGAAGATCGAGTTTTACAAGCTTTAACTATTGGGGCTGTATGCGCTACGATTTCTATCTTACCAATCTATTGGTGTGTATGGGGAACTAGAAAACGCTCTCAATATATGAAGAGTCGCAACCCCGAAACGGAAGCATCTATTTCTTTACCATTTTTACAGCAGTTACGAATTACCTTGACAAATATTCCTTTTCTCTACGTAATTGGAATCTATTTGTGTTCTGGGCTATCTTTTCAACTTACTGCTGGAATTGTTCCTTATTTTATTGTCAGTTGGATGCGCTTACCCCAACTGCATGTGAGTCTTGTTTTTTTAGCCATTCAAGGTACGGCAATGGTGATGTTATTTGTGTGGAGTTACATCAGTCGTCGGATTGGGAAAAAAGCTGTTTATATGATGGGAACAATCGCTTGGTTAATTGCCCAAATCGGATTATATTTTTTACAACCTGGTGAAGTTGGATTTTTGTATGGATTATGTGTAATAGCTGGTATTGGGGTTTCCACTGCTTACCTGATTCCTGCTTCCATGTTACCAGATGTAATTGAATTGGACGAACTGAGAACAGGACAACGCAGAGAAGGGGTTTTTTACAGCTTTGCTGTGTTCATCCAAAAAATTTCCTTGGGTTTTGCCATTGATATCATGCTAAAAAGTTTGGGTTGGGCAGGATATATTAAACCAACCAAAGATATTTTAGTACCAATTCAACCAGATTCAGTGTTGCAAGTCATTCGTTTCTTCATTTCTCCGCTACCTGCGATCGCATTATTCATCGGACTCATACTAACTTACTTTTATCCCATCACGCGAGAAGCACACCAGGAGATTTTGTTGGAGTTAGAAAAGCAGAAAAACCACAAATAATACCTGTAATCTCGTAGAGACGCGAGATGTCGCGTCTCTCTTTGTATTTCACCACTAGCTTGAAAGCAGATCAATAACAGGACGAGTTAACCAATTAAAACCAACTTTTAATTGATGTTCCAAAGTTGGCATCCTATATAAATATGCCAGTCTACGGGCAATATTGGCAAAAGGACCATCAAGAGTAACTCCCAAACCCGCAAGGGTGGTATTATCTACACCTAATGTAATCATTTCTCCCAAATATTGGTATCTAAAAGGCAATAAAGGACGATTTGTTAAACTTGCCCAAATATTCCAACCAGTATAATCAGCTTGCTGGAAAGCAGCTTGTGCAGTTGCGGGAATTTTTTGTCCTTCAGCATCTTGACAATCTACTAAATCTCCCAAAGCAAAGATTTCTGGATGTTCCAAAACTTGCATGGTGGATGTAACCTGAATTTGTCCACGTTGATTTACCTGAAATGGTAAACTTTGCACTACCGGACTCACACGGGTTCCCACCGTCCAAATTACCAATTCAACAGGAATTGTGTCAACTTGCTCTTTATATTCCAAAGACATACTATCTTGGCTGATAGATTCTACCTTGGTTTCCAAATCAATAAATACACCCTTTGCTTCTAAAGCCTTAGTTGCAGCTTCGCGGTTAAATTTCGGTGAAGTACCAAGGATCTTATCGCTTAATTCTACCAATCGTAGCCGAGCGCGATCGCGTGAGCGATCCGGAGATTTATCGCCTAATCGATCCGCTAACTTACAAGCCAATTCTACGCCACTATAACCAGCCCCAACAATTGCTATGCGGATTTTATCCGTTTCGGATTCTTCTAAAATTCGCAGGCGTTCTTCGAGACGGTAGGCATCGTTAACGTTACGGAAAGGATAAGCATGGGCTTCGGCTCCCGGTACCAAATCCATCGGTGTTTCTCCACCCAATGCCAAAACCAAACGATCGTAACTAATATCACTACCATCTTGAAGGTGAACAAGACGCTGCTCTATATTTACTTTGGCAACAGTACCTTGACAAAAACGTACACCTGTATTTGCCAACAACTCCACAAAGGGAGGGGCAATTTCCCAGGTTTCTAACTCTCTTGTAAGTAGTTCATAAAGTAGGGGCGAAAATAAAAAGCGATCGCTTTGATCTACCAAGACAATTTCCGGCTTTTTGTCGCCTTCCCAGGGAAGTTTACTCAGGCGCAACGCGGTGTAGAGTCCACCAAAACCCCCGCCGAGAATACAGATTTTTGCAGATTGTTGAGACATTGATGTAATTGTGCCACGAGTAGGAGTAAGCAACTCATTTTAGTGTACTGATTTTTTTTGCCTAATTACCAACTGGAAATAGTAGATACCGATAAATGTTGGTAGTTTGAGTTGCTTATGGTAAAAACGATTAAAAACTAAACTTCCCAAATCACTCTTAAGCTCTATTTTGTGAGTTTTTGGCTCATAGCTAGCCCTTGTGAGCAGATGCGATCGCATCATCTATCTAAAGTATGAAAATTTTTTCCTAATCGTGGAATAACTTTTGCACACATCTAAATAAAACCGATGTTAAATCACTTTAAAAGCTCTCCAAACAAGCTTTTTTCTTGTTCAAAGAGCTATGCCTAATTATAGTTATTTGCTGCCGGGATTTGAGATTTGGCAATAGTTACGAACACCAAGTTTGATAATATACAACGCCACTGGAACCGCCAAAGATGCCGGAGGTGGTAAAAATCCCGACACAATATTAAGTAAACCGATAAAGTCTTCGGTGGGTTGACTACAAACTGCATTACGGCACATCTGCGCGAGATTATCCAGTTCGATTTGCAGTAACTGTCTAGTCCCACTTTGATTTACAAGTAACGCCAAAGCATCTTCTAGATTACCCTGGCATTGTTCCACGGCATTAAGTCCGTCTAAAGCAGTATTATCTGGATAATCAGATAGAAGTAATCTGTATTCTTTGAGTTCTTGAGCGGTAATTGAATTCATGCGATGCTTTTAGATCAAATTATAGATGTAATTATTAACACACATCTATGTAAATTCGATACCCTTAGCACCTCCGCAACTGGCATATTTTTTTGTAGCCTTTGTCCACTAACTTGGTTTTTTCGCTTTTCCACGAAATAAACCTGTCATAGTCAAACCAGTAACAAGTAGTCCAATTAGCCCTAATCCATTCAAAATCGGGTAAATACCTTCCAAATGGAAGATTTTACCTGTATGAATCTGCAAAATTATAGATCTGGAAATCCCAAAGCTGAATGACCATTGTTGTACCATGGTGGTAGCCATACCTGTTAAAACGGTAATCGCTAAGGGTAGAGAAACGATCATAGCAATAGTACGGTGATATTTGCGAAAAGCTCGATTCATAACTTTTTGGACAATCAAGGATTAAGGATTTGACTAGTACAGATCGGCAGAAGGAATAAAGACATTTCTATAAGCTTTTTAGCCATTTCATAGACGCGTTCGCCCTTAGCGTTCCCGCTAGGGTAGCGGCTTCTCGTAGAGTATGGTAGCTTTATTTGCCCCGAATCGTACTAGAGTTGAATTTGTAGACAAGTCTATTGTATGTTTGATTGTCCCTGAAGTTTTTATACCGAAAATTTTGGTCTAAAGCTACATCCTTCTAAATACGTTAAATAACTTGATGGCAAAGCCAATTACCGTAGGTGATAGATTATTAAAGTTAAAGATTAATTTGTTTTGAGGCAGGCGGTTATGTCATCTACTAAAAATTTACCTTTACCTCCTGGCAAGTTAGGTTTACCGTTGCTTGGTGAGACGATTGACTTTTTACGCGATCGCAGTTTCTCACAAAAGCGCCAAAATTGGTATGGAAATCTCTACAAAACCCATTTATTTGGTCGTCCAACTATAGTTGTCATTGGTGCAGATGCTAATCGTTTTTTACTCACCAATGAAAATACCTATTTTACCAGTAGTTTTCCTAAAACGACTAAGGAGTTACTAGGTGCAGCCTCTTTAGCTATACAAAAAGGTGGTGAACACCTACAACGACGAAAGTTACTATCTCAAGCTTTTCAACCTAGGGCTTTGTCAGGTTATGTTGGTGGGATGGAGGCAATTACCCATGGTTATTTGCAAAAATGGGAAAAAATTGGGGATTTAACTTGGTATCCAGAATTAAAGAAATATACTTTTGATGTCGCTTGCAAGTTATTGATTGGTACAGATACAGCAAGTGATGACGAAATTGGACAATTCTTTGAAGAGTTCTCTGAAGGGTTATTTAGTCTCCCGATAAATTTACCTTGGACTAAATTTGGTAAAGCTTTACATGCACGAGAACAACTGTTGATGAAGATAGAGCAGATTATTCTTCAGAGTCAACAACAAACCGCTTCTAGCCAAGACGCTTTGGGGTTGTTACTCCAAGCGACAGATGAAGATGGTAGTAAGTTGAGCATCAAAGAACTGAAAGATCAGGTATTGTTATTACTGTTTGCTGGACATGAAACATTAACATCTGCGATCGCTTCTTTCTGTTTACTCTTAGCACAGCATCCCGATGTTATGGCTAAGGTGCGTACTGAACAACAAAATTTTGACTTTAGTCAACCTCTGACTCTGGAAAGTCTCAAAGAAATGACTTATCTAGAACAAGTTCTCAAAGAGGTAATGCGAGTGATTCCTCCAGTTGGTGGTGGTTTCCGAGAAGTTATTCAAACTTGCGAATTCAATGGTTATCAAATTCCTCAAGGTTGGGCAGTTTTATATCAGGTAAATAGGACACATCGAGATGAAAGTATATATACTGAGCCAGATAGCTTTGAGCCGGAGAGATTTAATCCTGATCGGGCTGAAGATAAAACTAAACCCTTTAGCTATATGACATTTGGTGGCGGAGTACGGGAATGTTTGGGTAAAGAATTTGCTAAGTTAGAAATGAAAATATTTGCAGCATTACTAATAAGAAAGTATCAATGGGAACTAGTCAATGGGGATAAACCAGAAATGGCGATGGTGCCAACACCTCGTCCTCGTGATAATCTGCAAGTTAGGTTTGGGTGTTTATCTAAATAGAATTACAGCAGTTTTCCAGGAAATCTGAAAAAATATGAACGCACAACTCACCGCAGATGAAATCAATTCAGTACGCGACTTACTCAAAGAATATCAACCAGCCAACAAAGCGATCGCTACATTAGAACATCATAACGGCAACCTGGATACTTCCTTTGAGGAACTGTGGATTGAGAAAAACGGCAAACCGACAATGGGAAGCAAAAACATCTGGCAAACTACCTTAGATGTGGTGCGAGATGAACTTTGTGGTGATGAAGGATTTCGCGCACGTTTGAGCGACTATACCAAAAGCCCAGAAAATGCTGTGTTATTAACGGCTACAATTACATCTTTGATGGCTTTAACCGCAATTCCTCTTGATCCTTCAATTGCAACTATTATTGTGCTTTATATTCTCAAAATTGGCTTAAATGTCTATTGTCAATATACTGAACCAAGTGATGGGAAAAATTTACCACCAAGCAACTAAATCTCAACTGAGGTCTTAAAATGAAAAGTGAACAAGAACGCGAACAATTAATAAAAGAAATTAATATACTGTTGCACCAATCTTATGACAGCACTTTAGATGATATTTATGCACTACTTCAAAAAATAGAAGCAGAAGAAGAAGAAGAAGATTTAAAAGCCTATAACAAAGCTAGAGAAGCATCTAAAATTGATGATTCAATGTCATGGGAAGAAGCTAAAAAGGAGCTGCGAACAGAAATTAAAAAGGAAGTTGCGTGAGTTACAAAGTTGAAATATTAAAGGGTGCGTTGAAACAACTTAAAAAATTACCATCAGAACTTCAAGAGCGTATACAAGTTAAAATTGATGATTTAGCCATAGAACCCCGTCCAAATGGAGTGAAAAAGCTCAAAGGCAAAGAAAACACTTATCGAATTAGAGTCAGCGACTATCGCGTTATATATGATATTTTCGATGATAATCTAGTGGTAAGTGTTGTCGAAGTTGGACATCGCGGGAAGATTTATAAAGACGAAAGCTAAGGTACTCCATCTTGATGAAAATTGACAAACGCGATCGCATAACCCCACAAACCCATTAATAATCCACAAAGCGAACGACTTACGACTTGCGTCGGACAAGCTACGTCGCGCAAGCTTCGCATAACCCCACAAAACCCATTAAAACCCAAATGCGATTTCTGCTGCAAGCCTGACGAAGCAAGCACTATTCCGACTTGCAAATCGAGCCTACAATAGAAAAAGGAAAGTAATTTATTTGTAATCTCTATGGAAAAGCTCAATATTAAAGAAGAAGCTCGAAAGCTCATTGATAAATTACCTGATAACTCAACATGGGATGACCTTATGTATGAGATTTATGTTAGGCAAGTTGTGGAAGCTGGACTTGTTGATAGTCAGGCTGGTAATGTAACTTCTGTACAGGAAGTTAGGGCAAAATTTGGACTACCAGAGTGAAAGTTTTTTGGACAGAAACAGCCGTAGAAAATCTCTCAGCAATTTATAATTATATTTCTCAAAATTCACCTCAGTATGCCACTAGGATTATCGACCGCATAACCAGACGTTCTCAGCAAATTGTGAATTTCCCTCTATCTGGTCGAATTGTACCAGAGTTTGAAACTGAGCAAATTCGGGAAGTGATTGAAGGTTCATATCGAATTATCTATTACATCAAACCCGAACAAATTGATGTGCTTGCTGTTATACATGGGGCACAGGAAATTACATCAGGTATAGAATAATCGTTAAAACATCGCACTTCCCTACAAATCCACAAACCCAAAATGCGATCGCACTTCCCAACAAAGCCCTAAAATGACCTCTCCCTGCCTTGAACTGGCGTTCAAGTCTTCCCTCTCCGACTCGGAGAGGGACAGGTTTAAGCGTAAGCGCAAACCAGGGAGAGGTCACTCCGGTAAATCCTCTAAACACTCCTGCATCATCGTAGCCATATATTCGTCTTGGTACTCAACATATATCTCCAAAGCTGTCTGCAAATTAGCCCTAGCTTCTGCGTAGTTCTCCTCAGCTTTGGCAAGTGTCCCTAAACAATAAAGTGTGAGGGCTTGGGAATAGCGATCGCCATATTCGATATATATTTCTAGAGCTTGTTGATAATAATCCCTTGCTTGAGGGTATTCTCGCAAATCTTGGGCAAGTAATCCTAATTGCCCGTAAGTGCTAGCAGATTCAAATCTCGCGCCAAATTCGATTTTAATTTCCAGGGCTTGTTGATAATAAACCCGTGCTTGTTCATATTCTCGCAACTGTTGGGCAACTATTCCCAAGTTGTGGTAAGTGCCAGCAGATTCAAACCTCGCGCCAAATTCGATTTTAATTTCCAGGGCTTGTTGAGAGTAAACCCTTGCTTGTTCATATTCCCGCAACTTTCGGGCAAGTATTCCCAAGCCGTGGTAAGTGCTAGCAGAATCATACCTCGCACCAAATTCGATTTTAATTTCCAGGGCTTGTTGATAATAATCCCTTGCTTGCTCATATTCCCGCAATTGTTGGGCAACCCTTCCCAACTGGTGGTAAGTGCGAGCAGATTCAAACCTCGCGCCAAGTTCGATTTTAATTTCCAGGGCTTGTTGATAATAATCTCTTGCTTGCTGAAACTGTCGCGTATCTAGAGAAACATTACCTAAATTAAATAAGCAATTAGCAACAGCATGATTACTTTCCTGCTTTTTGGCAATATTTAAAGCTTGTTGATGGTAGCTGCGAGCTGTTGCAAACTGTCGTTGTTGAGAATAGCTTCCACCCAACTGATTAATCACTCGAATTTCCAAAGAATAATCAGAAAATTCCTGAGTAATTTTCCAAGCTTCCTTTAAATATTCTCTAGCTTGGCTTGGTTTATGCTGACTTAAATATGCTGTTCCCAATTCATTTAAAATATTTCCGCAATTCCGGAGATTTTCTTGATTTGGTATTTCTCCAGTTGGTTTATATTCCATCAACAAGCTATGTAATAAATCGATACGTTCTTGTTGTTCTGGTGTTGGTAAGCGGGCTATATTTGTATCTGCATCCAAAGTGCTAGCGATTGCCCTATCTCTTGTCAATTCTGTAGTTTTAAACCGGAATAAACCTGATTTCCAAGCCCAAAAATCTGGAGCAAATTTTGCTAACCGGGAAATCGCATAATCTGGCAAGATAAATAAAAGTGGATGGGGTACGGTTTGACGATAGGAATCGCGGACAAAGTTTAAATCCTGTAAAATTGGTGGGTAATCTCCAAAGACACCGATGGATTTTTCTAAATTCCGAATTAATAAAACAAGTTTTTTATTGCTTTCTTTGGTAATTTCAGCTAATTGCCTTACTAATTCATCTCGCAGAAATCGCAAATTTTTCTCAGGAAAGTCTAAAATTACAAATTGGATTTCTTGACATTGGGAATTCTGCTGTAATCCGGCAATTAAGAGGTTGATATCTGGAGGAAAGTTAATTTCGATAAAACCTAGTGTAAATTTTTCAGCAAAATCAATAAATGTCACTAATTCTGCAAATTCATCCTGATTTGTGGCGATAAACTTGCCAATTTCCGCTTGATTTTCACTACTATTATGGTTGCTGGGCTGCTTTGAGGGCTTGTTGGAAGAACTCATTTTGCTTCACCACCGGATTTGGATAATTCCATCTTTTATCGCCGTTATATTCCAACACGGAAGTATTAAATAACATTAATTGCCCGACTTCATCTTTGCTGACATCTTTGGTTAAACAAACCTGAGCCAAATGAGCATAATGTTCTTCTGGAATAAACCGCTCAAAAGTAAATTGTTGCTGTTTAACTGCATAATCTATATCTTCGGACATGATTTTGGCGTGTTTACGGGTGCTAGCTGTTTGACATGCAGAGCGCATCATTTGCATTAACTGACGTACATGTCCTCCGCTGGCTTTGGCTAGTTCTAGTAGTTGATTGCGACTCTCGAAAATGGCATCAACATCAACTCGTTTTTCAATGACACTGGCTATGATATCTAAACCTTTTTGATCGTAATTCAATTCACATTTATGCCGTTCAAACTCATAGATATTAATCATCGGCACAATGTGGGGATTGCCATCAAATTGATTCAGGGGATTTTTGGGTGAGCAAAGAATCGAAATTGGCACTGTATAAATGATTGTACAATTTAATTCCTGCATCTGAGCCGCATAATCAAAAAACAAATGTTCGGCAACTACAGGAGGAACTCGATCCAAATTGTCAAAGATAATTAATAAGCCTTTACATTCAGGAAACTTCTGACGCAATTTAACATAGGCATCACTCAGTAACAAATTAGTATCAGATTTGAGGCGAGATAAATCTTTTTCTAGAGTTTGGCGAATGGTTGTTTTTTGCTTGTCTGAACCTTTAATTTGTGCCAGCAATTTCACCATTAATTTAGCAAGAAACGGTGCTGTGGGGCTGAGAGTAGCCTCTGCATCAACGTTGACTGATTTCTCGACACTTTGCTCGTTTTCTTGAGTAATGTCTTTAAACCACGATTCAAAACTTTTTAATAGCTTGTCGTCAAAAGTTAAACCTAATTTTCGTAATTCAAATTCAACTTGTTTAATGACAATTAAATATAAATCTGTATACCGAGCATCATTAATATCTGTTTCTTCATTTGCTTCCAAATAAATAACATGATAATTGTTTTCCCAAAGACTTTGAATTCTCTTTAACTCGGTACTTTTACCGCAACCGCGATGTCCAGTAAATAGAATTGTTGTAAAATCACCTGCTTCTTGAAAATCTAAAATTGTACTGACATTATCAATAGCCGAAGTTTTTCGTACTGACGATAAATCGACATAATACCGTTCCATTTCGGCTGGTTCAAGTGGCTCAACATTACAAGCCAAAAAAGCCGCTTTCAGAGTATTTGCACGTTGAAAACTTGACTGAGACATGCTCTTGGGAAAATAAAAATATTAACTTCTAAATTTTAAGCGATCGCGTAGCGAATTGAGCAAGCTATATGCATCTCAGTTTTTATCCAAGACTCTAGAAGGGTATCGCTACAAGGAAAAACTCTACCTAGTCTAGTAGCAACGGCAAAGCCGAGCACAAGCTATATTCCCAAATCATCACATCATTTGCCGACGCGCAGCATTCAAAATAATCCGTTGTTCGGCACGAGCGATCGCATGATAGGTTTGAGGTATGGAATTTGGTTCCACTGAGATAGAAGTGATACCCCAACGTACCAAAGAATCAATGATTTCTGGATATAAACTGGGTGCTTGTCCACAAATAGAACAGGGTATATTTTCATTTTGCGCCATTTGGATCAATTGTGCGATCGCATTCATGACTGCGGGGTGACGTTCATCTAAGGTTCGGGTTGGTTTACTTTTTTCCCGATCTATTCCCAACAATAATTGTGTCAGATCATTAGAACCAATTGCAATTCCTTGAACTCCAGCTTTGACATATTCACTCAGCAAAAATAAAACGCTGGGAACTTCTGCCATAATCCACAACTGAAATTGGGATACATCCATCAATCCTGCTTGTTCGATGCGACGACGACAGAATCTAAATTCTTCCACGCTACGAACAAATGGCAAAATCAAATTAATATTATGATATCCATTTTGCTGTAATTTCCCTAAAGCTGCCAATTCCACCTCAAAAACTGCCGAATTCTGCAAATATCCCAAGGTTCCCCGTTCCCCTAATATCCCTTGGTTGCTATGCTGGGATTCATCATGCGATCGCGTCAACTGAATTCCATTGCTTTGCAAATCTAAAGAGCGGTAAAATATTGGTCGAGGTGCAAAAGCTTTCACAAATAATAATAACTGCTGATACCAACGTTCTATTAACTCCCTTTCTCTACCTTCATCTAACCAACTCTGGGGACTTTTCCCTTCAAGTAACCCAACCGTCATTAATTCCGAACGCAGTAATCCGACTCCATCAATAGGTAGATTTTCAATTGTCTTTAAACTACTAGGTTGGCTTAAATTTACAAATAATTTCGTAGCAATAGTTGGATACACATTCCCCAAGGGAACTACAGAATTATCTCTAGCTAAATCTGCAACATCTAATTCAGAAATACTATGAACTCCTGGTTCCAATCTTTCCATTGATGGTTCCCCATGACTACCTTTTTTGATACTAAATATCTCTCCACTGTCACCGTTTATGAGTAGTCTATCCCCACTGTGGATGATATTTGTCGCACCTGAGACATTGACTACTGCGGGAATTCCTAACTCTCTTGCCAAGATTGCAGCATGACTAGTAAATCCTCCTCGTTCAGTGATAATACCTGAGCAACTATGTAATAAAGGCAGCCATTCAGGAACAATAACTGTAGCAACTAAGATTACACCTGGGGTTAGTTCAGAAATAGTTTCTTGATGACGAGTAATAACATGAACTGGTGCAGTCACAACACCTCTGGCAACTCCTAGTCCTTGACATATAAGGTGAAGATTTGCAGCAGTTTGGGGGAATAAAGCTTGGGTTAAGTATACAATATCTTTTCCTCGATGCTGTAAAATTGTCCAGTCAAATCTGAAATTAGTATGATCTGGAATTGGTATTTTTTTTGTGAGGCTGACTAATTGCTGACAATCATCATTACTTAAAGAAAACTGATGATTAAGTTCTTGATTTATCAAATAAGGACTTAGAGAATTATAATCTAGCTGATATCCGAGAATTTTTTTACCAAGTTGACGTTCCAGAATAATTCCATCACGACAACTAACCTTGTAGTAATCGGGAATAATTTCGCCATAATTGAGGGGAAAACCTAAACCAAAAGTTCCATGGATTTCGCAGATTTCCGAATTAGCCACCAAGGAACCACTAGCGATGGCATTTTCAATCGGTTGTACTAATACAGCCAAGTTGATTTGGCTCATATCGATACCTAATCTTTGCCAATATAGCAGACTGCGGGCGCGAAATAATTGACTCCATACCTGTTTTAGGGTAGTTTCAATCAAAGTGCGATCGCGTAAACAAACCTGAGACTCTAACAATCCAGAAATATTTTTACCAAAATTGATTTTCGTTGGTAGTACAAATGTTGGACGAAAAATCAAATGTTTACTATCCCAATCTTCTACTGCTGCTAAAATCTGATCTAACCAATTTTGCGGTATTGTGGCAGCAATAATTTCTTGACGCAAACTCCTAGCTACCTGTTGTAATTGTCGCCAATTTCCTACATCTAAACGTAGTGAAGAATGAGGTAAATCAGCTACTAATGCTTCTGAACTACTTAAGGTTTCTAAAAATTCTCGTAAAACACCAACCCCCACGACAAAACCGGGAATCACCGGATAACCACGTTGGATAGCCTTACTCAAATTTAAAGCTTTATCTCCTACTTTCGCGTAGTCTTGTAATTCAATTTCTTCTAGCCAGTAGAGTTTATCCACTCAAGTTTTATTTTTCAGTACCAAATCTACTCATAGCGGTATGATAGCAGTTAAAATTAGACCTATCAAATTAAACTGCTAGATTTCTTGTTCAGCATTCACCAAATTCTATCCAACAACTGGCTACAAATAACTCTGAGATTATCATTTGCCCTAATTCTTGGTGCCATCATCGGTTTAGAACGTGAACTCAAACATAAACCAGCAGGTTTGCGAACTCACATGCTGGTTAGTTTAGCTTCGGCAATATTCACACTTATACCCTGGGAACTTACTGGCGGAGGATCAAATTTGGATACAAATAACCTCAGCCGAATCATTCAAGGAATCGCTGCTGGAGTCGGGTTTCTCGGTGCTGGTGAAATATTACGGGCATCTTCCCAAACTTCCCAACGTCCGGAAGTTCATGGATTAACTTCTGCTGCTGCTATTTGGGTTTCCGCGTCTTTGGGAATAGCTGCTGGGTGTGGTTTGTGGGAATTAGGGTTGATTGGTGGAGTTTTCACCTTTTTGGTGTTGTATGTATTTAAACGATTTGAAAAATCTAGCTTGAAGTAAATAATTATCCTTGGGACGTTGCTGAATTACGGTATGAATTTAAAATGTAGAGACGCAATACATTGCGTCTTCCAAGGATTTCTTTGATTACGCAAAATCCTTTTCATACATCAAATGAGCAATGCCATCTTTGGAATTAGGTAGAAGGAAATGTTTTCTCATCAAAAAGTTCCAATGCTTTCACAAACATCTCTTCATGAGTTTGAATTTCTAAAATAGATTTTACCAACTTAATAAATTCCCAGTCAATTTCCGGATCATTTTCAATTAATTTACTTGCAGCGTAGAAACTCACATCATTGATTTTCAACTCATTACTAATACCTGTCTGCCATCCTGGTTTAGAGTTATCCCAAGAAAGAGTTTTACCTCGCAAAGTAAATTGGAACCAAGTTATTTGATGATTTTGGGTTTCAAAAAAAACGTCAAAATAAGGCTCTTCACCTTGAAACCACATACGTTTTGCGCCTTCTTGATAATTCTGTTTCAGTAGTTGAGGTTGAATTTCTCGTAAGGATTTTCCTAAAGTAATAATTTCGTTGCGTTCAATTAATTGATTCATAATCAGTTATTAATTAATTATCATTTATAACCGAGGCTAATTTAGCTTCGATGGTATCTTGTTGGGGCGGATAGAAAATGAGCATAGTAATATGCTGGGAATAATCAGTAGCCCAAGTCAAGATATTATTAGTGGTGTCAACCTTTCTTAAAGACGAAAAAAGTTGATATTTAGATTCAAATTATTTGCCATCTGCCTAACGGCTGTTTAATTATTTATTCCCAATTTAATTATTATTGGTGTAAAAACAATAGTAGATAATATATATTCTAAACAACTATACTCATTTGATACAGCTTGAGTACTCAGGATAAATACTAATTTTTCTTTGAACTTGGTTCTGAAATTTGATCTATTGAACTAGTACAGTACGGCGTAAATAACCACACCATTATTTAACCATGAAAAGCCCAGTAATAAACTGCTTTCCCCGACTGCCTTGACGTACTAGGGAATGGTTGTCTCGAAAGGATTAAAAAATAGCTTGGCTGAGAATCTGACCAGAATTAATTGTGAGAATCTGTGATGATTTTAACCACTGTGCATCAAACGAACCTAGATGTGTGGTGGTGATGATGGTTTGAAAACGATCTTGGATGGTGTCCAGAAGTTGGTTTTGGCGTGAGGGGTCAAGTTCTGCGAGGACATCATCAAGTAATAATAGTGGGGGTTCGCCAACTACTTCTTCAATTAGTTGTAATTCTGCCAGTTTTAAAGCCAGTACCAAAGTGCGTTGTTGTCCTTGGGAACCATACTGACGAGCAGGTGTTTGATTAATTACTAGTTCGATTTCGTCGCGGTGGGGACCAACAAGGGTTGTACCTTGGTGAGTCTCGGCTATTGTACGTTGTTGAATTCTGTCGAAAAAGGATTCTTGAACTTGTTCTGGCTGACTTTCCTCAAAGGGGATGCTGGGGGAGTATTTGATTTCGAGAACTTCAGTACTTTTACTAATATTGGCGTGCCACATAGCTGCTATGGGTGCCAGTCTTTGAATAGCGCGATCGCGTCTTCTAATTACTTTGATTCCTGTGGCGACTAATTGGGCATCCCAAAGGGCTAGCTGCTCAGGATCTGGGGTTGTTTCTACATGCTGCTTCAAGAAGGCGTTTCGTTGCCGCAAAACTTGGTTGTATTGCTGCAAAATATGGGTATAAATTGGCTCTAGCTGAAGGAGTAAAGTGTCTAGCCAATGACGGCGCAAATCTGGACCCCCACGCACCAGTTCCAAGTCCAAACTGGAGAACTCCACAGCATTTAAAATCCCTAAAAAATCCATTTGCCGGCGCACAACCTCACTATTGCGGGCAACAGTGCGGCGACCATTGCGGCGTAAAGTTAAAGTTAGGTCATGATTTCCAGTATCCCGTTTTAGGGTCGCTTTGATTTGTGCGATCGCTTGTCCATCTTGAACCAGATCACGATCGCGTGCTAACCGATGACTACGTAATGTCGCTAGTAACTCCACAGCTTCCAGCATATTTGATTTTCCCTGAGCATTGTTACCTACCAAGATTGTTTTGGGTGCAGTAAATTCTACAAACTGCTCTTTGTAATTGCGGAAATATCGGAGGTGGAGGGATTGGAGGAACATAAGAAGCAGGGGGCAGGGAGAAGGGGAGGTAGGGGAGCAGGGGGGGGGCAGGGGGAGGTAGGGGAGCGAGGGGGGGCAGGGGAGGTAGGGGAGTAGGGGAGCAGGGGAGGTAGGGGAGTAGGGGAGCAGGGGAGGTAGGGGAGCAGGGGAGGTAGGGGAGCAGGGGGAGCAGGGGAGGTAGGGGGCTGCTCTCTTGTTTCTTTCTAGGCACTAACGAACGAAACCCGGTTTCTTCAGTTGGAATACGAAAGATTTTTGTATTCAGTCGAAGGAAACCCGGTTTCTCGGCTTCACGAAAAGTTTTGAAGCACCGTACTTTTGTACTTTATTTAATCCACGTTCGTTCCTAAATTGTTTTCTTGCCAATGAGACGGAAGAAAATCTTTTCTCCTTCAATCCACACAAACATTAAGGCGCTAAAGCCAATACAAATCAGTAATTCCTGACCTGTTAATACATGGGTACCAAAGAAATTCCGTAGTGGTGCGACATAAACCAACATCAATTGTAAAATCGTGGTGAACACCACAGCCCCCAACACAAATAAGTTAGAGAATGGGTTCATTTGGATTGTGAGTTGGTTGTTGGAGCGAATTGCTAAAGCATGTCCCATTTGGGCGATACAGAGGGTAGTAAACACCATGGTTTTCCAGGTATCTGGATCACCTGTGTAACCTGGTGCGTGGGAATGTTGATATGCCCAAACCATCATTGCGATGGTAATAATGGCAAATACAATCCCGATGCGAATCATGTATGAGCCTAAACCACGATCAAAGATGCTTTCACGAGGACTAAAGGGGGCGCGTTTCATCACATCTGGCTCTGGGGGTTCCACTGCCAGGGCTAAGGCTGGTAAACCGTCGGTGACTAGGTTCATCCACAAAATTTGTAACGGTGATAGGGGTACGCCACCCAAACCTAAAAGTGGTGCGGCGGCAACGGTAAGTACTTCCCCGATGTTACTACCCAAGATGTACTTAATAAATCGGCGAATGTTAGTGTAAACTACGCGACCTTCTTTGGTGGCAGCAACGATGGTGGCAAAATTATCATCCAGGAGAATCATATCGCTGGCTTCCTTACTCACATCGGTACCTGTGATGCCCATGGCGATACCAATATCTGCTTGTTTGAGGGCGGGAGCATCATTGACCCCATCCCCTGTCATTGCCACAAATCGCCCACGTCGCTGTAGTGCTTGGACGATGCGTAATTTATGTTCTGGGGCAACCCTGGCATAAATACTTACCAAGTCAACTTGTTGCTCCAGTTCTTGATCACTCATTTTCTGCAATTCTTGCCCGACCAAAACTCGATCGTTGCTATTTTCAGCAATGCCCAAATCTTTAGCGATCGCACGGGCTGTCAATTGATGATCTCCGGTGATCATAATTGGGCGAATTCCGGCTGCACGGCATTCTTTGACGGCATCACGGACTTCTGGGCGAGGGGCATCCAACATCCCCACTAACCCCAACCAAACTAGATGTTGCTCGGTGGCTTCTCCCTCACCATCGGGGGGAACTTCTGGGAGGGGTCTGTAGGCGAAACCTAGCACCCGTAACCCATTGCTTGCCATTTTGTCATTTTCTGCCAAAATAATCTGCCGTTGTTC
The DNA here is from genome assembly GCF_000317435.1 of Calothrix sp. PCC 6303. Taxonomy (NCBI): domain Bacteria; kingdom Bacillati; phylum Cyanobacteriota; class Cyanophyceae; order Nostocales; family Calotrichaceae; genus Calothrix; species Calothrix sp. PCC 6303. Next base: position 1,074,838 of record NC_019751.1, on the reverse strand, counting down.
CGATGTGATGGCGTAGGACTTGGTTCCCGCGTCAATGCGATCGCATCTTTCCAGAATCAACTCTGGTGAGCCTTTGGTGAACATCAAATATTTTTCGTTGGCAATTTCGCGGATGGTTGGATCAACATCTACCACAGGTGAGAAACCATTGGTAACTGTTTGTACTTCGCAAATCACGCTCATCCGCTTTCTTTCGGAAGAAAAGGGAATTTCCCCCACACGAGGTAACTTACTACTCCACTGATCTTTTTCGATGCCACCCTTTGCAGCCAAGGTTAATAATGCCCCTTCGGTGGGGTCGCCAATAATTCCCCAAGTTCCATTTTCCTGTTGTAAGAATGAATCATTACAAACTGCACAAGCAACTAAGAGGGAAGAAACTTCCGGATGTTCCTCCAAGGAAACCGTTCTTTGATTGAGGGCAAAATCTCCTTGGGGTGCGTAACCATCTCCAGTAATTTTAAATTCGTAATTCTTGGCGTAGATACTTTGCACTACCATTTTATTCTGAGTCAACGTCCCGGTTTTATCAGAACAAATCGTAGTTACAGAACCCAAGGTTTCTACTGCTGGTAGTTTGCGAATTAGGGCATGGCGTTTTACCATTCTTTGGGTGCCCAGTGCCAATGTCACAGTAATTACCGCTGGTAAGCCTTCGGGAACCACTGCCACTGCCATACTTAGGGACACTTCCACCAGTTCCTGGAGTCTGTTGAAAAGGTCATTTTCCCTTGCCCCAGCAATGAAATAAGCGTGAATCATCCCACCAATGATGACGATGGCTACTAAAATTAGGGAGCCAGCCACCAACACGTTACCCAGTTGGGTCATTCTTTGTTGTAGGGGGGTTGGTTCACTTTCCACCGATTGTAACAATTCGGCGATTTTCCCTAGTTCCGTTCGCATTCCTGTACGTGTCACCACGACTTTACCGCGTCCTTGGACAACCTCGGTACCTTGGAATACTAAATTAATGCGATCGCCTAAAGATGTATCTTCTGGCAATTGAATTTCTGAGCGTTTACTTACGGCTTCTGCTTCCCCAGTAAGTGCTGATTCCCGGATTTGCAAATTCGACTGTTCAATTAACCTCCCGTCGGCTGCTACCTGTACCCCAGCCTCCAACAGCATTACATCCCCAGGAACTAGATCTTTTCCGGCGATTTCTACAACTTTGCGATCGCGTATTACCCGGACATTGGGGGAAGACATTTTTTTCAAAGCTGCCAAGGCTTGCTCTGCACGGCTTTCCTGTACATACCCTAGGATACCGTTCAAAATCACAATTGCTAAAATCGCAATACTATCTTTAAAGGGAATTTCACCGGGTTTTAAAGTTCCTTGTTGCCAAGCTAATAAATCTAAAGCCCCGGAAATGAAAGCTACAGCGATCAGCATCAACAACATGATATTTTTGAACTGATCGACTAAAATCTCCCAAGCACTGCGACCACCAGTTTCTTCTAATTCATTTGTCCCATATTTGAGCAAACGTTGTTCAACTTCTTGGGAAGTAATGCCATTATCTGCATCTGTAGAGAGCATTTCGATAGCTTTACTGGTTTCGACATTGTGCCAATTGGCGGCTAAATCGGGTAGAGAATGAGCAGACATCGTATAGGTTACTGGAAATGGTTTTAAATTTCGATCCTAATCCTAGTTTATTGATGCTAAGAAAGCCATCAACTAAAGTTACATTAGGTTTATCGTTGATACCTATTCATATTCATAATAGGTATGATGTGAGTGTCATCACTAACACCTCAAAATTACTTCCTGCCAGATGATTGGTTAAAACCAACCAAGAAGTATTTTGCTACACATAAGTTTCTCGTTCCTAGAATAGTCGATACTAGAAAGCCTCAGTCAGTAGAGGAGGAAGCAAGGGGTCATTTCCCCGGCTTCCTGCCCCTATTATTTCTGGCTCTTCACTGACTTCGAGATTGATTTAACCGTTAAATAAACAAGTTTACTATGGGTTCTGCACTTACTAGTTTTCCGAATAGCCAAATGTTTGGGCAAAGAACAATTCGACCTCTTTGTGCTGCTGCCCTTGGTGGCATCGCTTTTATCAAGAATACGCTAATTGCCATTGACTCAAATCGCGGTTATCTCCTGCAAGTTGACCCAGTTACAGACAATACCAAGATTCTCAACCCGCACCATACCAGTGAATTCATGGATATCACTGGTATAAGTTTGTGGGAAGATACGCTCTGGGTAACAAGGGGTAAGAGTATCTATTTATGTAAGTTTAACTCTTGGGGATTGGAACATTTTATCACTTTGCCCTACCAAGCTGATGGAATTGCTGTTTGGGGATCAACTGTTTATGTCAGTTGCCAAAAAATGGGAGCAATCTTGATTTATGATTGTGAAACCCGACGCAAAATTACCCAATTTTATGCTCCTGGTGTAGGAATTGCTAATTTAGCGGTTTGTGAAGAAACTCTTTGGGTTGCTGATAAAGTTGAACAAACGATTTTTGCCCTTGATAGGGCTACCGGAGATATTCGGTTTAGCATTCTAACACCATTTGAATGTCCCACAGGTCTAGCTGTACATAGCAATAGCGAATCTGGAAAGGAAACGATCTATGTGGCTTATGCTTCGGAAGAGGCTTTTATTCGAGATAACCCAAATGCCGATCCTAGCCAAGAATTAGCTTACCGCGATCGCACTTTCATTCATCCCCTGAGTTATCATTACGATCCCCAAACTCGTTGCTGTCTTTCTAACGGGTACCGCATCGAAATGTCTTACATCGAGGAAATTGCTCCCCTCGAAGAGGTATACTTACCAGAAGTCGAATGGCGGATTGCTTTACCTAGTAATACTGATCGCCAAAGGGTAGTGAGTGTTGAAGCTGTTGGTTTACCCTTCAGCGAAGAAATTATCGACGGACAAAAGGTAGCTGTTTTTAAGTTTGAAACCCTTGTTCCAGGAGAACGTCACCTTTTTGGTTGGAAAGCAATTCTCGAAGTTCGTGGTGTCAAATATCGTCTAACTCCCCGTGATGTGGAAAATATCCCAGAACTGTCTGAGGAATTTCAAACTCGCTATCTCGTTGATGATGATGAGTTAGCAATGGATAATACAATTGTTCAGGATGCCGCCAAAGTTGCTGTAGGTAGTGAAACTAATTTGTTACGGAAAATGTATAGTATCCGTAATTATGTTTATGATCAACTTTCATATAGTATCAAACCTCACATAGATGCCCCCGATGTTGTCTTAGAGCGTGGTACTGGCTCCTGTGGTGAGTATGTAGGAGTTTTACTAGCATTATGCCGCCTCAATGGTATCGCTTGCCGCACCGTAGGTAGGTATAAATGTCCACCCTATGCCGATCACCAAGGCATTCCCCTAGAACCTGATTTTAACCATGTTTGGCTAGAATTCTATATTCCCAGTATCGGCTGGTTGCCGATGGAATCAAACCCAGATGATTTGGGTTATCAAAGTGCCCATCCCACCCGCTTTTTTATGGGCTTATCCTGGTATCATATTGAGATTGGTAAAGGTATTTCTTTTGAAACTTTAATGAGTAAAGGTGAAAGACTCAAAAAAGAAGATATTTCTATTGGTGAGTTAGCAATTAACCATATTCGCTTCAAAATTATTGAAGAATTACCACCTTTAAATCAGTAAACAGTTATTAGTTATTGTGACTTTGTTCTGTATTGAAACTCAAGTAAAATTATCGCTTTTTACTGTTTGCAAACTAAAAATTGTCCCTGATAACTGTTGATTCGACAAACCCCTCTAGTTTCCCGATTTTCGGAAACTAAAGGGGTTAAATTTTGACTTATTTGATAGATTAAATGTAACAACAATTGTTGATAATAAATTACTTAGGCTCTAGATAGCATCGATTTCTCGAATTCTTGTTGATTTGCAAAAATTTCAAAGACCTTATCCATTCCAGTTAATTCAAACAAAATTCTGACTTGTTCATTAATTGAACAGATAACTAGTTTAGCATTGGCTGCTCTCAAATTTTTAAATGCCAAAACTAGAACACCAAGTCCAGAACTATCCATGAAAGTTACATCTTTTAAATCCACTAACACAACTTTTGTACTACATTGTGTTAATTGAGAAAGTAAGTGACGAAACTCCTGTGACTTCGTTGCATCAAAATTTCCAATGGGTTGAAAAACTTTCACTTGTTCGGTTTGCATATTTCAGTATTTATCGCAAGAATGTGTAGATTGCTGTTTTATGCGTCCATCATAGTTCATTTTAAGAATTGTTGCCAGTTAATACATATTATGAGAGCATAGTTAATTTTTGTTAAAGAATAATCGAATGTGATATGTAATTCGTTGGTGAAATTAGTTATTTGTTAAGAATTGGGCTAACTTTAGCACGATATAGCAGCTTTCCCCGCTGCTGATATCCAACATACCTAACTTTGACTATTTGACTTGGTAAGATATTTCCTTCCATCGGTTGGTGTAGTTGAGGATTGTAAAAAACCTCTTCTCCAACTTGTGCGATCGCTTCTATTCCCCAAGCCTGTAATAATCGTTCTAATGGCTTTTCTAGCAGTGGTAGAATATTCACAGCAGGTAACTGAGGATTTTCCCTCGCTTTATGTGCTACTGTTGGCAGTTGCAACAACAACGATTCGAGAATTTCTAAGCAAGATTGCTGGAATCCTTCCAAAACTACCTGCTTTTGCTCCTCTGTAAAATTTTCTCCTAGCTTTAACGTTTCCTGCTTTTCAAGAACAGAAGTTACATTTTTTGTATCAGTTTCAGTAATATTACTAAAAGAACATTTGACATCCAAAGGTAAAAGCCCATTTATTAGAGCATCTAAAGAAATATTCAAAGCTTGTGAAAGTTTAATTAATGTCTCAATTTTAACTTGTTCAACTTCTCCTCTGCGTAGCTTCAATAGTTGTCGCCGAGAAACACATGCAACCTGACATAATGCATTGAAACTGGTAATTTCTGCATTTCGCATCAACCCTTGCAATTGTTGGGTGTAGTTAACATCAGACATAAATTTCGCACTTGAGATTGAACTGGACTAGAAAGCCTTTTAAATTTCACAATTAAATTACCATAAAAGTCTTTTTATTACTTTATTTATAGAGAATTTTGTAGCTTTAATAACATCTAAAATCCAGTAATTAGTAATAGTGCTAAATAGGCAAATATAATTACTTTGAGTCGCTATGATAGAGAAATATTGATGATAATAGCCATCGGGGCTGGATTCCCCAAATAGTCATTCATGCTTTGTGTGTGTTAGCTTTAATGACTGAATTCCTTGATAATCATCGAAAGTTATAGGAAAAAGCTTTCCATGATGACTTTGATATTTACTCTGCGATTGATTTTTCCAGTTCTCAAAACTTTAGTTGATATCAATTATGAACCCCATTGATCGGGATAAAATTCCCAAAACTGCCCTAATTACAGGTGCCGCAAACGGCATTGGCTACGAATTTGCTCAACTTTTTGCCAGTGACGGTTATAGCCTGGTATTAGTAGATAAAAATGAGCAAAAATTAGCTGAAGTTGTTGCTGAATTTAAAGATAAATTTAACGTTTTAGTTACAGGTGTAACTAAAGATTTATCCCTACCAACATCTCCTTTAGAAATTTATAATCAGATGCAGGAAGCGTCAATCAAAATTGATGTTTTAGTCAATAATGCCGGATTTGGGAAATTGGGTTTTTTCACCGATAGTAATGTGACATCTGATCTGGAAATGTTACAGGTAAATTTGGTTTGTTTAACCCATTTAACCAAACTCTTTCTTCAGGATATGGTGAAACGCGGTGAAGGTAAGATATTAAATGTTTCTTCCACTGCTGCTTTTCAACCAGGTCCATTGATGGCAGTTTACTTTGCCACTAAATCATACATCCTTTCGTTCTCCGAAGCGATCGCTAACGAGCTAGAAGGTACTGGTGTCTCTATAACTGTACTTTGTCCTGGACCCACACATTCAGCTTTCCATCAAAGAACTGGGATGGCTGAAATTCAAGTTGCCCAAGGAACTAAAATGATGGATGCAGCAACCGTGGCAAAAATCGGATATCACGGTTTGATGGCAAATAAAACTGTAGTGATTCCCGGTTGGAAAAATCAGCTTTTAGCAACAATAGTTAGGTTTGTACCTCGCACTCTTGTGACAAAATATGTCCGCAGTTCTCAGGAAACGCAGTTAGTGGAGAGAGATGTAGTTAAGGGTGCAGCAGTTAAGGATATATAATCCCATGTGTTAACTAGGTGAGCGGGAAAAAATTATTGTTGTAGTCAGGGAGTAGTGAGTAGGGGTAAGCGCAAACATTTGGGGTGGCTGTGCCTCCTGTTATGAGGTAAATTTACATTTTGTTACATAGTTCTGTTTATTTCTACCCAGCTACTTACCCCTACCCCTACATATTTTTAATAATTTTGACTATACTCCCACACAAAGCAATATTGCGACATTGCGTCAGCTAATTTATACCTTTTCAGAAAAGCCCTCTACCTTCTCAAATATTACTGAAAGGTTATTTGCAGGCATTTGGACAGTTTTGAGGAAATTCAAATTTTCAGCTTTAGCAGCAGCAATTACTTGATGCAAGTCACGAATACCCCATTCTGGATTTGAAGATCGCAATGACGCATCAAAGGCTTCGTTACTGGGGGCAGTATGTTGTCCATCTATTTTATAGGGACCATACATATATAAGATACCACCAGCACTCAAAATTCTGTTGGCACCTGCCATTAATCCTAAACATGCCAACCAGGGTGAAATATGAATCATGTTAATATTCACCATTGCTGTGACGGGAGTTTGGGGTTTTGCAGTGGTTTCCACTACCCAATTTGGCATAGATGCATCAATTTGAATTGGTGAATCCAAATTATCACACCCAGTATCTTCCATCCATGCCGCAACACTAGCACGAGACGAAGGATTTGGATCTGAAGGCAACCATCTACGGGGTTTGAGACGCGGGGCAAAGAACACAGCATGTTCACCTGTCCCGCTGGCAATTTCCAAAATAGTCCCTGTTTTTGGTAAAACTTCCAACAAAACCTCTAAAATCACCTCACGATTACGCTGTGTCGCTGGTGCGTATTGCTTTGCGTCGTTAGTCATCGCTGTTTTTTTGTTTGATTTACTTTTTCAGAATTACACACAAAACAAACTAATAGTAAAGTAATATCCAAGATTTTTAACCACAGATGTTCAGATATTTGAAATTACTGAACACTTTATGAACTCCTCATATTTAACAATAGTTTCACAGACTGTATCTTCACATCAGGGTCATCAGGATCAGTAGATAAAAGGAATCATGAGTTAACTTAAAAACATGTTCATTTCGCAAACAAAAAATACAAAAAGCAGTAATAACTCTGCTGCTAAAGCTTGATTAGATCGCACACAATAGACACATCAAAACGAGAAAAAGGCTACGACAAATGTTTAAGAAACTTCTTTCAATTGCTGCTTTATCTGCTATCGTATCTGTGGCTCAAGCTGGTTCTGCTCAAGCTTTGGGATTAACATACAGCAGTGGTTCATATCGTGATGCTGCCACCAATGAAGGTGCTTTCTCAAATCAAGTTAATAATCCTAACTATACAACCCTCGATTTTAATAACGGTGGGGTTCCTGGTAATGATAAAGTTAAATACTCATTTTCTGGAGATGGTAGTTACTCCACTACAGCTTATTCTGGGCAAACAGGCATTTATGCCGATCAATGGGCACCATCTGGCGTGAATGCTGAAGTGAATACTTCTAAATATTTAGCAGTTTTCCAAGGGAAAGACACAATTATTGAAGCTGTAAAAGGTACCTTTAACTACTTTGGTTTTGATGCAGGTGCTTTGAGCGTCGGTAACACAATCAAATTCTTTAATGGTGACACCCTTGTCAAATCAATGGATTATGACGAGATGAATAATCTCGCATCTGTTTCCGCTTCTCAACACGGTGGGGAAAAGAACGCTTTCTTTGAAATCTTTGCTCGAAACAAAACTGAAAACTTCAATAGAGTTGTTCTTTCCCAAACTACTGGTGGTGGTTTTGAAACCGATAACCACACATTCCGCGTCGATCCGGCAAGTGTACCTGAGCCTGGGGCAATCTTAGGATTACTAGCTGTTGGCGGTATGGTAGTAGCTAAGAGCAAAAAACAAAAGACAGCATAAGCATTAGCAAAAGCAACAGTAAGTCATCTACCAAATAAATACTTTTCTGAAATCCAATTAATATCAATTTTAAAAAAAACGCCACAGATAGATATTTATAGAGACCTAGCAATGCTAAGTCTCTAACTTTGAATGTACTGGAATCATTGTTGTAATTCCCATAAGTTTTGCAAACAAACAATAGAAAAAGCACTCATGATTCTGCCGATTAAGCTTAATTGGTTAGCAAGCAATAGACACATCAAAACGAAAGAGAATAAAATCCATGTTTAAGAAAGTTTTTTCTACTTTACTTCCATTTTCCATTGCAGCAACTGCTTTAAGTACAACTCCCGTATTTGCAGGAACATTAGATTTTGCGACTAATGTTCTTGAATATAAAGAAGGTCAGGGAATTCAAACTAGTTGGAGAAGGATAACAGATAATGCATTAGGTAGTTATGATAAAGGATATAAAGGTGAAGAAGCTGATGTGGAAAAATTCTTTCACACTAAAAACCAGAATTTTCTGAGTTTAGGTTTAGGTGGAGAAGCAATCTTTGAGTTCGGCAAGAAATTTACTAAGGAAGTTACTGTATGGGAAACAACTTGGGGTTCTGCTAATGAAAAGCAGTCATATCACGATGAACGGATACAAATATTCGTTGGTAACGATTTAAAGAATTGGTTATCAATTGGTACGATTAAAAATATTGCTGATGGCGCTTACAAAGAAAAAGAAGGTGCGACACTTCAGATTGGCAATAATGACACATACAAGTACGTCAGAGTGGTAGATAAATCTCAAGTGGCTGATGGGAGAGATGGTTTTGACGTGAATGCGATCGCAGTTAGAGGAGTGACTCAGGCTGTTCCCGAACCTGGGGCAATCTTAGGATTACTAGCTGTTGGCGGTATGGTAGTAGCTAAGAGTAAAAAACAAAAGACAGCATAAGCATTAGCACAAACAAAAATACGTCATCTACCAAATAAATGTTTATTTCTCAAATACAATTAATTAAATCGGGATGGGCTTACTGCCTATCCCATTTTAATTTGAAGGTTTTTTATATATAGGAATCCGGTTTGATTTTTGTTGGCGTAGCCTGTGCTTTGCACTTACAAAATTAGGTACTGTAGGGTGCGTATAGCCTGACGGCATCCAATAAAAGACGGAACGTCGTAACGCACCAAACCCTTATAAATGGTGCGTTACGCTGTCGCTAACATACCCTACGTGTCTTTTCAGAAATCAAATAGTAGTCCTATATTCAATTAAAACCTCATCAACTGCTATTAATACAGCAGGAGTTGATGAGGTTTACTTGTTTAAGCAAAGAACTTGCAATTAGTTACAGGTCTTGCAGTGACTTTTGAAATGGGTATAAAACTATCTAAAAGTTGTTCATGATGGCAATAATGCAAATACTTGTCATAATCACTATAATGCCCATAGCAATTGAGACACCCACTGAATTAGGAGTTTTTGAAGTATTCATTTGATAAGCGCCATATATTTATTAAGGATGGTGTCAACAATATCAAGATACTTATACTTATTTTTAGAAAATACTTAAATATTTAATAACCTTTACTTAACTTAGTATAAATGACCGTATCTGCTGATATTTTTTCAAATTAGAATGTCAAGTATGTAACAATGCATGTACTTGTATTCATAATTAAAGGTTTATTTTCATAATTTTCATATTCTTACCTTAACCCTTCACAATCATGATTAAAATCCTTCATTTATCCGATATTCATATGGGAAGTGGATTTTCCCACGGACGAATTAACTCGGAAACAGGTTTAAACACACGTTTAGAAGATTTTGTCAACACACTTTCATTGTGTATCGACCGCGCCCTCAGCGAACCTGTGGATATTGTGATATTTGGAGGTGATGCGTTTCCGGATGCAACACCTGCACCATATGTACAAGAAGCTTTCGCATCACAGTTTCGACGTTTGGTGGATGCCAATATTCCCACTGTTTTGTTGGTGGGTAATCACGATCAACATTCTCAGGGCTTAGGGGGTGCTAGTCTATGTATTTACCGCACATTGGGTGTTCCTGGCTTTGTAGTTGGAGATACAGTCAAAACTCATTTTATTGAAACCCGTAGTGGTTCAATTCAAATTATTACTTTGCCTTGGTTGACACGTTCGGCATTAATGACACGTCAAGAGACTGATGGGTTATCAGTTCCAGAAATTAACCAATTATTAAGCGATCGCTTAAGCGTTGTAATTGAGGCAGAGATTCGCCGCTTAAATCCAGATGTGCCAACTGTTCTCCTAGCTCACCTCATGGCAGATAACGCTACACTAGGGGCTGAACGCTATTTAGCTGTAGGCAAAGGCTTTACATTACCCCTTTCTTTGATGACACGTCCCTGTTTCGATTATGTTGCCTTGGGACATGTGCATCGTCACCAAAATCTGAATAAAACCAACAATCCCCCAGTAATTTACCCAGGGAGTATTGAAAGGGTGGATTTTAGTGAAGAGAAGGAAGATAAGGGTTACGTGATGATTGAATTGGAAAAAGGTAACGCAGATTGGGAATTTTGTGTCTTACCTGCGCGTCCCTTCCGCACAATTGATGTGGATGTATCCAAAGCTGAGGATCCGCAAGCATTAATTATGAAGGCAATATCTAAGCATAATATTCAAGATGCCGTAGTGCGGTTAATTTATAAGTTACGTTCGGAGCAGTTAGACTTGATTGAAAGTAGTGCTTTACATACTGCTTTGACTGCGGCACACACCTATACAATTCAACCAGAATTATTGAGTCAATTAGCTCGTCCCCGGATTCCCGAACTTAATTCATCTAGCAGTATTGACCCAATGGAAGCATTAAAAACCTATTTAAGTAATCGGGAAGATTTAAAAGATATTGCTGCATCAATGCTGGAAATTGCTGACCAACTATTATCCAAAGATGAAGAAATTTGGACGGAAGTTAATAACGATAAGCAGTTATTAACAACACAGTCTCAGGATACGCAGTTAAAGTTAATTTAAAAATATTAACCACGTTTGGAGGTTTAAGTCTCCTGCTTAACAACGGTAGCTTTGTGGAGGAAACTTCCGCCGCAAAGCTGCCTTGTAAAATCCCCGTTACAAAACTTACTCATTACTTACTTTTTAATTAGACCTGGGGTCTAATTCCCACCGTTGCTCATCGCGTTGTTCTAACATATCGTAAGTACCCAGAGGTGTGGCATCGTCAATTTCCACACCCACAGCAGCAGCTATTTCCTCTGTTACACTTTGGTCGGGAGTTGGTGAACTACCACCAACTGCTTCATCACCGACTGCATCCGCATCTTGCCACTGTGCGTCAACGTCACCACCTGTAAGTATGGGACTGGTTTGGGTGTATTCAGCGTCGTCATCGTTTATTATTTTTCCATTCATGTCATAGTTCGGCATTTGTTTAACACCTGTACCGTAGGACTGTGTGATTTCTTGGGGCAAATGAACACTATCCTCTTTTTTTGTTTTTTTCACTATTTTTTAAGTAACCTGAGTTTGTCACCTTTACGGTAGCGTTTTTTAGATAATCAGCTATCCCCCAGATGAGGTACGACTTTTGATAGAAATTAATCTGTATCTTCAGACCGAAGAGATAGCGGCATATCTTGCTTAATCTAATAAGTGTCAATTCACGCTATAGCCACTTTATGGTTAGTTATGAGATTTGGTTCCCAATCATTTCTCATAACTTTTTTGTCTAAATAATTAATGGGAATGCACGCATAAACGTTATAGTTTGTTATCAGGATGTTCAATCACAGTTATCTTGATGCTAACTCTTACACAACGCCAACCTCCAAACGCAAATGCAGCGGTAACTCTCACTTTGGAACTTACGGCAGAAGAACGAACCCGCAGTCGTCATCGCTGGGAAACTCAAGCTGGAGAGGTGGTTTTTTTGCGCTTACCAAGGGGTACCGTTTTACAAAATGGAGATATTTTATTAGATGAATCTGGTAATTATCTGGTGCGGGTTGTGGCTAAATTTGAGCCAGTTTTAACTGTGACTGCTGCGGATACCTTAGAATTGCTTCGGGTTGCATACCATTTGGGGAATCGTCATGTTGCAGTGGAGATTACTGCCAGTTATTTACGTTTGTCTCCTGATCCTGTTTTGAAGTCGATGATTGAGCATTTGGGATTGGAAGTAAAAGCGGAAATTTTACCATTTCAACCAGAAGCAGGTGCTTATGGACAGCATTCACATGCACACACCCATGCACACTGATAGTCAGCTTTTATTTTTATTGCAGTTATGTAGTTCTAGCTTACCTGTGGGAGCATATAGTTATTCCGAAGGCTTAGAAACCTTGGTGGATTATGGGAAGATCAGATGCTCTAGTTCGTTACAGCAATGGTTAGAATCAGAATTGCGTTACGGGGCAATTGGGATGGAAGCTGCGGTGATGGTGCGTGTGTACAAAGCCGCAGAAACTAATGATTTAGAAACCCTGAAGTATTGGAATCAATGGTTGTCAGCAGCGCGAGAAACCGAAGAATTGCGAAACTCTAGTCAGCAAATGGGACGGGCTTTGGTGCGTTTATTGATAGAGTTGGAACCCAAAATGAAAGAGATTTTTGAGCAAATCGGGGATAATTGTAACTGTGGGATTAATTATGCGATCGCATTCACAGTTGCAGCCACTTTTTTTGGTATCAATCTACAGGCAACTTTATTGGGATATTTACATAGCTGGTTAGTTAATTTAGTTACCGCCGGTATTAAGCTAATTCCCCTAGGACAAACTACTGGGCAAATTCTCCTCAAAGACTTACAGGGACTATTGATTAAGACTGTAGAGCAAGCAATGGCAGTATCAGATGATGATTTAGGTTGTTGCAGTTGGGGTTTAGCTTTAGCAAGTATGCAACACGAAACTTTATACACAAGATTATTTAGAAGTTGAGATAAATAGTACAACATTTACTAGTCTGTCAAGATAAAAATGATGGTTGTAGAGACGTAGCAGTGCTACGTCTCTACAGGATTGTGGATGTGTATATAACCGTCAAAATAAAATTGACAGACTACTACCCTTGATATTTCTCAAACTAGATGAGGTCGAATACGAACTTGGAAAAAGAATCCAAGAGATTCCTAAATTACCAACATTTAGACAGAAGTTAACCAATTAATCACTACTCCTTATCCTTAAAGCCGTATATTTTCGGTAGTTATAACTTCAGCAACGTCTAAATAATTTCGCGGAATCATTTAGCAATACGGATAAATTTGACACAATAGCAAAACTAAAGCATTCCTGAATGAGTAGTCTAATGACAGTATTCGTTAAATTTAGTTAAAGTATGAATTCATACAAGCTAATTCGCTGATTTATTTTTCAAGTAGCAGCAATTAATTGTTTCGGGAAAGGAAAAAGGTAGGAGCTAGGGGGAAATTTTTTAATCGAAAACAAAGCCCTTTTACCCAGATACATCCCGTATCCAAGCTATCCTTCGGTTTTAACGAACTTTGGGGGTTGAAGTTCCCAGCAATCAACGAGGGTAGTCCCTGTTGTGTAGGGGATTTTACCCCGTCACAAAACTTACTTGCGTAGCTTACTTCTCGCTCTGCGAGTATTGCGAATTGTTTTAATTCCCCCGCTAAAATCTCAGGTTTGGCGGTTTCAGGTTGTGGGTTTAAATCCCTAACTCTTTCAACTCGATCTTTATTTCATCTCAAGCAAAAACTGATTCTGATCTTTATTGGAGAAGACACAAAATGAAAGGCTCCCAACACCCAAAAAATAATGTGACTCTTAACCCATCTGGTAACGAGTCAATCCAGGATGTTATTGCACGTATGAGTCGCCGTAAATTCATTTTTACGGCTGCTGGTGCATCTGCGGCAACCATACTAGGTCAAGTTTCCATTGGCGGTTTCTTACAAACAGTCCAAGCATCACCTATCCCTCCCAGCAAGGGTTTTCAAGGTATTGGTTTTGAAAGTATCCCACCAAACCTGAATAACCCAGCCACTGGACTCCTAGAAAAGGATTTAGTCTCAGTTCCCACGGGATACAATGCCGAGGTTTTAGTAGCTTGGGGCGATCCAATTATGCCCGGTGCCCCCGATTGGCTACCCAATGCTTCCCAAGGTTCTGCCATTCAGGAAACCCAGTTTGGGATGCACGCTGATGGAATGCACTATTTCCCCATACAAAAATCTGGTAGACGTTCATCGGAAAGAGGTATTCTTTGTGTCAATCATGAATATACCCATGAAGAACTCCTGCACCCAGATGGATTGAGTTTTACTCCGGCAACTGCAACCGCACCTCAATTAGGTTTACCTGGTTCCAAAGTCACCATTGAGAAAGTTCGCAAATCCCAAGCTGCACATGGTGTATCCGTTGTAGAGATATTTAAAAATAAACAGGATAAGTGGAAAGTTGATCGGCGTTCTGCTTATGGTCGTCGAATCACAGCGAATACAGAGATGCGTGTTTCTGGTCCGGCTGCTGGAGACACATTACTCAAATCCAAGAAATTTTTTATCACTCCCACAGGTTCTGTGGATAGCTATGTCTTGAATGATGGTTTTACTGCTTATGGAACTATCAATAATTGCGCCCACGGTTACACACCTTGGGGTACCTATCTTACCTGCGAAGAAAATTGGAATGGTAACTTTGCGGCACCCACAGATGTAGTTGTACCACCTGGTTTACAAGCATCTGATATTGTACCAGGGCAACTTCGTTATGGTATCCCTAAAACTAGTGGTTATCGTTGGAATGAGGTTGATCCTCGTTTTGATGCCAGCACTAACCCCTTAGAACCTCATTTATTTGGTTGGGTAGTGGAAATTGACCCCTTTGCACCCCAAAGCAAACCAGTTAAACGTACTGCTCTGGGAAGATTTAAGCATGAAAGCGCCCAAGTTGTTGTGGATGATCAGAATCGTGTTGCCTTCTACATGGGTGATGATGAGCGTAACGAGTACATCTACAAATTTGTTTGTACCAACCGACTCAATCCTAATAAACGCTCTGCTAACCGAGATTTAATGGATGATGGTATTCTGTACGTTGCCAAATTTAATGATGATGGTACAGGTAAATGGCTGCCTTTAGTTCATGGACAAAACGGTTTAACTGCTGAAAACGGTTTTAGAAGTCAAGCAGAAGTATTGGTAAAAACTCGCCAAGCAGCAGATCGTCTAGGTGCCACCATGATGGATCGTCCAGAATGGACTGCTGTCAGACCCCGCATCAAAGGTTTTGACGAGATTGAAGTTTACTGTACTTTGACAAATAACAGTCGTCGTGGTGGTACACCACCTTCCTCGAATAAAGTAGATGGTACCACTGCCGCAGGTAGTGCGCGTCCTCCTGTGGATCCTGCTAACCCCCGTCCAGATAACCGTTATGGTCATATTATCCGCTGGCGGGAGGCTGGACGTTCGGTGACAGCTGCTACTTTTTCCTGGGATATCTTTGTGGAAGCTGGTGACAAACTTGACCCTGATCCCAATCACAAAGGTAATATCAATGGTGATGACTTTGGCGCAGCAGATGGTTTATGGTTTGATGATTTCGGTCGTCTGTGGATTCAAACTGACCAAGCTGGGGATGCTTTAGGTGATTGGAAAAACATCGGTGGAAACGTGATGATGTGTGCTGATCCCAATACTAAGCAAGTTCGTCGCTTCCTCACTAGTCCTACCAATTGTGAGGTGACAGGTGTTATTACTACACCTGATGGCAAAACAATGTTTATTAATATTCAGCATCCTGGAGATGATGCAGTAGCATCAAACCCAACTCAGTATAGTAACTGGCCCCATAGTCAGGGATACGGCTTACCAGGTCGTCCCCGTTCTGCAACCGTCGTAATTACACGTCAAGATGGTGGCGTAATTGGTGGGAAGTAGGTGTTTTTTAACACAATAGATATCTGTGAAAAATGATGAACAGACGTAGCAGTGCTACGTCTCTACTAGTCTGTAGCGTGCAGTCTGCACGCTACAGTTATATAGTGAGGTGGAGAATTTAAATCTCAGCCTGAGTTGTAGCTGATAACTAACTAATATGAACGCATTTCGTGTCGGGGTCGCGGGTCCTGTGGGTTCGGGAAAAACTGCTTTGGTGGATGGCTTGTGTAAGGGAATGCGCGATCGCTATAATTTGGCAGTGGTGACTAATGATATCTACACCCAGGAGGACGCTGAGTATTTAGTGCGATCGCAAGCGTTGCCAAAGGAGCGTATTCTGGGGGTGGAGACTGGTGGATGTCCCCATACGGCAATTCGGGAAGATGCTTCGATGAATTTGGCTGCGGTTGAACAGCTAGAAGCCAGTTTTGACCATTTAGATTTGGTATTTATTGAAAGTGGTGGCGATAATTTAGCAGCTACTTTTAGTCCGGAATTAGTAGATTTAACTATCTATGTCATAGATGTGGCTGCTGGTGATAAAATACCTCGTAAAGGTGGTCCCGGTATTACTAAATCTGATTTATTGGTAATTAATAAAACTGATTTAGCGCCCTATGTGGGTGCCGATTTGGGTGTCATGGAACGGGATACTAAAAAGATGCGTCGAGAAAAGCCTTTTGTCTTTACTAATCTAAAGACTCAAGCTGGTTTAATAAATGTAATCGAATTTATTGCTTTACACAGTCCCCTTGATAAATAATTATTGAAGGCAAAATTTAGCACTAAAAATCTTGGCAGGTGAAATTTTCTTCTGAGTTCTGTATTTGAGATTTTTGGAGTTGATTTTCTAAGTTAATTCTGATTTTTAAATCAGTTACTGACCAAATCCAGAAATTATCTGCTGCTGCGGCAAAATCATAATCTTTGTGAGTGACAATCGCATCCAAATTATGACTACTGGCACAGGCTAGTTCTACAGCCGATTCAAAGTCTTGAATGGGTAATAAACGCGCTTCTTGAAGTGTACTTTGATGGACTTGACAAACTTGAATTTTTTCTTTCAACCAATCTATAATTGCTTGTGCCGTTTTAACATTTTGAAATTTACTAGCATAGGTATAGATTTTTTGCCACCCAATATCTGTAATGTACATTTTAATTAAAGGATGAATGCGATCGAATAAGATATCGACATTCCCCATAAATCGGTTACGATTCATTAAGGCATCTAAAATTAAGTCTGCATCAACTAGGATTCCAATCACTTTTAACTCCTAAGATTATCTAAATTAATCTAATTTGGGCAAGGGAAAATAATCGCAAAATACTAGTAAGTTGAGTGGGACGGAGTTTAACCCAAAGGAACTTTCTATGTTGCGATCAATTTAGAACTTTTTTAACTGAGAAATACTTAAATTTAATTATGGAAAATTGGTAGAGTTGCTGACTTTGATAAACTAACTTTACCCTTATTCTCCTGGAAATTTTTCCAAAAGCTATCACACCAAATAAAGAGTGCTGCTAGATACTCCGTGGTTACTATCAGTACTCTAAAAACGAACGGAAAAAGAGTAGAGAGTACAAAGGAGTGACGGAGAATTTTTTGATAAGTTTCATAATTTGTGTAGAAGAGTAGATGTGGGAATATTCTTGATATACAGATTGAGATAGTAATATTTCTGATTTGAGATTTTGAGTTTTTTAAGTTAAGTTTTTTTTCATAGTGTTGACATAAGGTCAGAAGAGAGGATTTAAAATAAATTTCCTTTTTCAAATCTATTGATATTTATCTATTGACTGATTTTTGAGGTTTGAGCAGTAAATAGAAAAGTTGTCCATGTCCGACGGTGACACCTGCCCGTTCTCCAGCAACTTTTCCGGAACCAGTAAAGTAATCTACACGTCCTGCACCTTTAATTGCACCTCCCGTATCTTGATCAAGAACATAACGACTAACGACGCGATGTTGCATGGCTCCAGAGGGGTCTGGAAAGGGCAGGTAGGAACGAATTAATGCTAATGCACCGGGTGGCATTAATGACTTGTCGGTGGCTATAGAACGGTCTGGAGTGAGTCCTACTTGAATGGAACCTGTTGCCGGAGAACCTTTATTTTCTTGGAAGAACACAAAGCTTTTGTCTCTGGGTATATACGTATTCAGTTCTAGTGGGTATTTATGAAAATACTCTAATATTTTGGGCATTGTCATACCCACTAAGGGTACCTTTCCATCATCAGCTAATGCTTTACCGATGCTGCTGTAGTCGTGTGCAGAGTTACCAGCATAACCAACGCTGGTGCGACTCCCATCTGTAAGTTGGAGTTGAGCAGAACCTTGGATTTGCATCATATACGGCTCTAAGCGATCGCGCAACCAAAAGAATGCTAATCCTTTCAATTTAGTTTTTTCTGCTTGGAGTCCGTCTGCACCTTCCAATTCTAAGCGGGTGGGGTGTGGTCTTTGCCACTGTTTG
This sequence comes from Calothrix sp. PCC 6303, assembly GCF_000317435.1. NCBI lineage: Bacteria > Bacillati > Cyanobacteriota > Cyanophyceae > Nostocales > Calotrichaceae > Calothrix > Calothrix sp. PCC 6303. Next base: position 1,056,280 of record NC_019751.1, on the reverse strand, counting down.
ATATCCGGGGGAATACGGTAAATTGGGTAACGGAATTCGGCTGTGGGGACGCGACTGGCTGTATATATGGGTTCGTAGTAGGAAGTATATAGCACTCCACCTTTTTTATCACTGCCGATGGATTGGTAAATATCGAATTCTTGGGTAATTGCGTTGTGGAGTTCGATAGGTGATTGGGTATTTTGGACTAGTTGACGGAAACGTAGTAAACTAGCGACGACGCGATCGCGTGTAAATTCGGGGACTGAATAATCTTGATAGTCTTTGACTGCCCTTTGGGTTTGTAAATATTGGAGACTGCGATTGATAGAGGTGATTAATGCTTTTTTATCGCCTTTTTCTCCCCAAAGTTGCTCATCAAGACAAGAAACATCCTTTTGACAACAGCTTATTCCAGAACGCGATCGCAATACAGGTGAATTGCCTTTAAAAGGTAAATACCACTTTTTTAATTGGCAATCTGCTGTAGTTAGGGATGGTTTTCCCAAGGGTTGACTTCCAGCCAACAGCGCGAATAAAAATGTTGGTATACTCAGGGCGATGGTAATCAGAATCTTGACTTTCATGCTGCTAAATTCATTTGCTAATCTAAGCTTAAACATGAGGATGCAGCAGGTTGGGAATAGGGAATAGTTTGGGGGACGTTAGCAACCAAGAATATTGTACCATCGGGAGATTTGATCCATCCTTGGGCTTCGACAATTGTATTTGGAGGGTGAGAAGTTTGGGTGTTAATAATTGATGGTGCAACCGTTTGATTTGTTCTTTGTTCTTCTAAGGTTGCTAGTTGATTATCTTCCAGTGTCCCTGTAAGAAATTCTAGGGGGTTAGATGGTAAAACTCCAGGTCCAGTGATGATAAATTTACCTAAAGGTTTAGAATATATATCTCTGGGACAAGTTTGATCTATTTGATTACTGGCATCAAGGACATTACGGGATAATTGTATTAAACCTTTACTAGGATCAGTATCAGGTGTGTCAATCTCGGTTTTCCCATCTAAATCTGGGGTTGCACCCTTGGTAGTAATGTCGCTTTCATCAGTTAAAGTGGAACTGGGTCTGATGCCAAAAAGCGCTTGAGTAGTAATTTTAATATCTCCACCGCGAAAGCCGCTAGAATTAGCGCTGATATCGCTGTTTTCAAAACCTGCAATGACATCGCTATTAATATTAATGCTTCCACCGCTTACGCGATCGCCATCGCCATTTGTGGTAATATTACTGCCACGACGCAGAATTAAACTTTGAGATCGCAAATTGATGGTTGCTTGTTGCTTAGTGGGATCTATGGCAGCACCCTGAGTATTTGCTTGAATACTGGAAAATCTATCTAGGCGGATAGAATTAGCATCAACGTAAACATTACCTCCTTGCCCTTTACCTTCGGCGGTGGCAAATAATGTCGCACCATTACTTAGGGATAATATTGGAGTGTTAATATCAATCCTCCCGCCGCTGCCAGTACCATTTTTAATGACGTTACTACCGATACTAGTGCCATTCCCATCTGCTCTTTGTCCATCTAAGAAAACAAGACGGTTGGCATTAACAGTGATGTTACCAGCATCTCCCTTGCCGTCAGTTGCTACACTCAAAAATGAGCCTTCTGTTAGAGATAAAGTACCTGTATTAATTTTAATGTAGCCAGATGAGCCATCTGTTCCTTCACTAGTTGCAGCAATAATTCTACCAGTGTTGGTGAAGGAGACAATGCCATCCGGATCAGTATCAATCGTTACGAAACCACCCTTACCTGTGCTACCAGTATTTACAGTCGCAAAAATCGTACTCAAATCGTCAAATTTAGCGCTACGACTAGCATTAATGATGACGTTGCCAGCATTACCTTTACCATCTGTACTGGTGAAAAAACCGGATTTGTTAGTCAAAAGAAAGTCTTTCGTATCAATGCGAATACCACCAGCATCTCCTGTACTACCTGGTTTGATGCTATTAAAAATATTACTATTGTTGAAAGTTAAATCTTGCTTGGCGTTAATACTAATAGTACCTGCGGTGCCACTCCCAAATGTTTCGGCGATAAAAAAAGAGTTATTTGTTGCTGAAAATTTACCTGTGGAGATAGATATATTCCCTGCATTTCCCTCTCCACTACTATTGGCGATGGTTCCAGCGTTAGTAAAGGCAACGCTACCATCAGAATCAGTATTAATTGCGATGTAACCGCCATTACCTGTACTACCTGCATTCACAGGGGAAAGAATAATGCTATTGCCATCAAGTTTGGCACTCCGACTGGCATTAACAATAATGTTGCCAGCATCTCCTTTGCCTTCTGTACTAGTGATAAAAACAGCTTTGTTAGTTAGAAAAAAGTCTGCGGTGTTGATGCGAATATCTCCGGCTTTACCTGTGCTATCTTTTTTCACACCACTATTAATAATGCTATCGTCGAAGGCTACACTCTGTTTACCACTGATATCAACAGTACCAGCGTTACCACTACCAAATGTTTCGGCAATGAAAAAGGAGTTTTTTGTCGCCGAAAACTTCCCCGTGGAGATGGATATGTACCCGGCATTTCCCTCTCCACTACTGTTGGCAATGGTTCCAGCGTTAGTAAAGGCAACGCTACCATCAGAATCAGTATTAATTGCGATGTAACCGCCATTACCTGTACTACCTGCATTCACAGGGGAAAGAATAATGCTATTGCCGTCAAATTTAGCGCTACGACTGGCATTAATAATCACGTTGCCAGCATCTCCTTTGCCTTCTGTACTGGCGAAAAAAACAGCTTTGTTAGTCAACAAAAAGTCTGCGGTGTTGATACGAATATCACCAGCTTTACCTGTAGTATCTTTTTTAACACCACTAGTAATCTTACTATCATCGAAGGTGACACTCTGTTTGCCAGTAATGTCAACACTACCAGCATTACCAGTACCAAGTGTTTCAACGTTGATAAAAGATCCATTTGTGGCAGAAAAGGTACCTGTAGATATAGATACGTTACCCGCGTTTCCCCTACCACCATTTCTGGCAATAATTAAGCCAGTATCATCCATGGAAACATTTCCAGTGGGGCTGGTGGTGATTGTGATGTTACCACCTTGGCGGGTACTAACTCCATCTTTGGCAAAAAAGTCTCCCCGCAAGTCATTTTCAATCCCACCTTGCTTTTGGAGGACAACGCGATCGCTTGCTTCAACTAAGATATTACCAGAGTTACCTTGACCCTTAGAAATGGAAAATAATTCTCCACCAAAGTTGTTGCCATCCGGTACTAATAAAACTTCCCTAGCTTTAATAGTGATATTTCCTCCATTTCCAATTCCCCCCGGTTCCACGTTGCTAAATATACCAGATGGAGATTCAAAATTAAATCTCCCGGCAAATTTCACAGTTCCATTTGGAGCATTAATAGTTACATCTCCAGCATCTCCGCGACTGAAGGTATTACTAAATAATCCAGCACCTCCACTAGCGGCGAAGTTATCTGTGTTGATATAAATTCCCCCAGCATTCCCTGTAGAGTTGGCTCTAACTCTGCTAAAAATAGCACTAGCTGCACCATCACTAGTTCTACCTTCCAGGGAAACATTACCAGCATTAATAATTACTTGACCGCTATTACCTAAAGCACCCGTATCGCTACGAATTTGTCCCCCGGTAGTGAGTTTGAGATTTGCCGTATTGATGTTGATATTGCCAGCATTACCCACAGCATCACGGGAGACACTATTGGTAATTACGGCTTTGTTGCTTAATGCGATCGCGTCTTTGATATTTAGGTCAATATTACCAGCTTGGCTACCTGCACTACCCTCTTGAATACCGATTCCTGCCAGTAAATAAGTTCTGTCATCAATATTTAATTCCCGTGCAGTCATGGCGATATTACCACCATTGCCACTTTGCACATCAATAATAGAGTTATTAGTTAATGATATTTTGCCAAGGGCTAGGTTATCTGGAAAATTTAATTTTATGTCATTGACATTCACATTCAATCCCAAAACTCCAGCATCACCTACAGCACCTAATTCAATTCTACCCCCATAGCTATTTAAGCCAGCTTGATTCAGATTAATATCACCACCAGCAAGCACCAAACTCTTACCATCAGGAACCCTTAAACCAGCTTTTCTAATATTAGGATCAGAACTCAAGGATGTTCCAAAAATGACATTAGCATTATTTTGAATCGGAGCCGATTGCCTTTGACTAAACACCAAAGCTGAAGGACTAACCGTTAACAAAGGAGTCGGTGCTTCTGGGTTAGTCGCACTGAAAAAACCTAAATCTCCAAATTTAAATTGATTTGCCGTAGTTCCCACAAAAGAACCACCAATATCTAACCTCGCATTTTCTCCAAAAACAATTCCATTGGGATTCATCAAAAACAAATTTGCTGTACCATTTGCCCGAATCCAGCCATCAATATTAGAAGCAGATGTTCCTGTTACCCGACTTAAAATATTTTGAATATCTGTAGAATTATTAAACCTAGCTTCACCACCAGTAGGGACGGTAAACTTTTCAAAACTATGAAACAGGTTATTTCCTACCCTAGTTCCACCTGTAATATCACACTCATTACAACCAGGATTAACTACAGAATTATTAGGTAAAGTTTGATCGGGGACAATTTCTGCTTTGATGGGAGTAGAAAAGAAAAAATAGCAAAAAGCGCCTCCACAGATGAAGCCCAATCTGCGAAAAGATAGTTTCATAAGTGTAATTTTTTCTTTAGGGGAACAAAATTAGTTTTAGGTATCTCATATTGATGTACCTTAGGGAATCTATCCTAGGGAGGATGTGTTGGTGGAAGAAATATTTTTTAACGCAAAGGATCGCAGAGGAAAGCGCAGAGAAGAAAGGGAGAAGAGAGGAGAGAAGAAAGAGAGAGAAAATTAGAGGTTGTTGACGACGCGTTTTATTCCTTCTTTGAGGTGGATGACGTTGAAGTTGAGAATGAGTCCTAGTTTACAATCTGCGAGTTTGAGGTAGGTGAGGAGTTGGGCTGAGTGAATTGGTTTTATAGATTCCACCGATTTAATTTCCACAATCACTTTGTTCTCCACCATCAAATCCAATCGATAAGCACAATCTAACTCCACACCCTTATAAACTAAAGGCAATGGAACCTGTTGCTGAACACTCAAACCTTCATTTTCCAACTCATAATACAAACACCTCTCATAAGCAGACTCCAGCAAACCTGCACCCAAAGACGAATGCACCCGCATCCCACACCCAATAATCATCCCACTCAACTCATTCTCCATCTCCCTCTCTTCTCTGCGCTTTCCTCCGCGTCCCTCTGCGTTAAAACTCTTTTATTTCTTACTCCCTCACCAACTCACCCAAGAATTTAAATGCATTCACAATATGCCCCTCACACTCCCTCGGAGAAGTATTATAAAAAGACCGCCATGCCGAAGCCTTATCCTCATCATACCGATCACCTCGTTCCGGTCGCATTTCCAACCAAGCTAAACGCACAGCATGACCAATAATCACATCCAAAACCAAATAATCATCAATTTGCAGTTCGGAGTTTTTCGAGACGATTGCAGCCATTTCCATCAAGGTTTCAATGCAAACTTGGCGATACTCTGGTGACTCGATTTTATTGAGTAAATGCTCTACTTTTAGGGCAAAATTTTTCTCCCCTGCTGTCATTTCCGCTAACATGGTTTCACTATCTAAGCGGTTGCGACGTTCGAGTTTGTCACCAATTACTACACCTTTGCAGTGTTGCAGCAATAACCAAACATTTTGATAAAATTCGCTAGGAACCCTGCCTGTTGAACCTTCAGCTTTGCGAAAACGTCGCCATCCACCTTCGGGTGCTTCCATATCCTCGATGATTGGTGATAAACCCACCCAGTTGATATTAGTGGCTTTTTGGCGGAAATGTAGGGATTCTTGTTGTTGTAACAAATTACTCATGCCTGTGTACCCAGTGAGGACGTTCCGCAAGCGGGTTTTCACCTCAAATGGTGCTAGCTGCATGAGTCTTTGATATGCCTCATCTTGGGTAACAAATGATTCCCTAGCAATTTCACTAGTCAGTAGGAGAATCAAATAACCGATACGGATAGTTAGTAATCCTTTGAATAATTCCGGTTCCGATTTAATGAGGGTACTCACATAAATAAGTATCTCTTGAGTGAGAACGCGATCGCGTATGTCTTCGCGGCAGAAGTTATTGATTTTTTCTACTATCTCGGTGTGAGATAAAGGTACAGTCATTAATGAGTCTTGACTGTAGGCTTTACCGACGGCTATTTGTTTTCCCCTTACTACGATGCTGGTGACGACATCTGAAAGGCTGATATCTGCCATCTGCATCAACCCGGCAGCTTGTCGTACCACTGCCCATAGTCCTAATTCTCCAGCTTTGGTATAAATTTCATCTAGTAAGTCCCCAATTGTGACGGGGTTCTCTGAACCACCAAAGCCTGTATCAAATTCTAATCCTTCTAAGCGGGTTAATGCCTGCAATAATTCAATTTGTTCGTAGATGTTTTCTGAAGAACGCAAGCACGAAAGTAGCATTTCTTGGTTGGTTTCGTACTCCATCTGAAATTCTTGAGTATGTCCTAGTTGCAGATTCTTACCCGAATTTGAGATTAAATATTGACGACGGGGTTTAGCATCTTGAACGGATGACTGGCTAAATTCAAAGTCTTGGAGATAGTCAACTCGTTCGATGGCTCCTGTTAAAATTAATTGGTTGAGTCTTCCAAGTTTGACGGGTACACTGTTACATACTCCATCTTTGAATTCCTGCATTAGTTCTAATAATGCCTCGCTACCAACTTCGAGGATGGTATGTGTCAACATTAAGGTGAGGGTAGGACGACCTAAATCATTCCAATATTTGTGAATATAGGTGAGTTCGCTCCGCAGTTGATCCACAAGGAAGTGGTAATCTAAGGTTAAGTAAAATTGCTGTGAGTCTAGGAAAGATGGTAAAAAGACAACTGTGTCATTTCCAAGACGAAATAATCTCGAAGTCGTTAAGCTGCGTGGTTTACGGGGAGGACGACCAGTTAAACTTAGTTTATCATTACGACCAATTTGGGTATAAATTGTGATTAATTCTTCTGCTTGACGAACTTGAATTGGTTCTACTTCTTTGGGTGTTTGTGTCTCAATGCCGTAAACTTCTAATTTTGCCTGTAAATCTTCATCTTCTGATAAAAGAGCAATTTGTACGGATGCTTCCCGGTTTTTCTTAGAATTTAAATATCTTCCCAAAGGATCGATATCACCAACGGCAATTAGTCCCTCACTCAACATTTGACCTAGATAATATAGACTTTGCGCCCAAACTAGGGGAATATTTTCATTGGGTAAACGCGGTTGACTTTGAGGTTCTAGTTTCTCAGCTTCGATATTTTCGGCGGGAACATAGTAGAGTTCTGGTAGTAGTTGCAAACCATCCCGCTCAATTAATAAGCTTTTAAGTTGCTTTTGGTAATGCTTAATATCTTCTTTTTCACCACGAAATAAAGCATCAAGCAGTAAATAGGTGAAAAATAAAGGCCATTCACATTCTATATGTTCAAATTGCTTTAATTCCCAAGGTTCGTAGTGTAGACGCTGGTTATCTTCAATTACGGTTTGGTGTCCATCACGCAAAAAGCGTTTGCAACCGTACTTTCCAGCTAGTTGATTAATAATTTTATTCCTGGTTCTTTCCAGTAATGTTTCCCCTGGAGAATCCCTCAATTCCACATCTTCTACTGCAAATGCGGGAAAACTAATTACACTCAACAGGGCAGCATCGATTTCTTTGGATGCGGATTCCCTAGGTAATAATGACTCTAATGTAATTCTGGTTCGGGCTATTTCGTCTGGTAGGGCATGAATTACCGAAGCTTGACTGCCTCCACGCACTCCGAATAAATCTATCCCATTGATGGCTTCTAAAGCGGCTTTTGCCATACCTACAGAACTAGCATTTAGTTCAGCACTGCCATGGTTGATCTTATTCCCCCGTTCCCAAATACCAAAATCAGGAGTCCTATAAGCTCGTCCAATATAGTAAACCAAATTCTGGACAAAGTTAACTTCATCTAGGGTGTAAATGATTTCTAACCCCGAAGCTGTCATTTGCGCCAACATCAAGATAAATATCGATGTTGCATCCAGTTGCAGATGTCCCCATTCGTCATCAGCAACAACAATATCACCTGTTGTGGTGTTATATTTGGCGTGCAAGGCATCGAGGGGAGACTGAGTATGTTTGAAATGCTCAACTTTATGCGCTTGCCGCATCATCGCAAACAATAGTCCCCGCATCAATTTGACTGTGGAATGTTCTAGTTCGTAAGTGCGTCCTTTGTCATCATCGACTTTGCGATAACCTAAGCCTAATCCCCACACAGCCAAAATACTATAAACGTTATCCCGTACCCAGGCATCAGTATAGTCTCCATGTGCCGTCACCGCTGTACTTGCTGGCAGAAGTCCACTAATTGGGTTTTGACGTGCAAGAATAATCGTCTTGATTTGCTGGTAATAATGATCAAGGCGAATTTGCAATTGGGTAACTGTTTTCATAATCAAATTTGAGAACTTTGTACAGAAATAAACCAGCGGGAAATCAATGGCTCAATATTCTTGTCACTCAAGTATGGGAGTAATCCATCTTAACCTAAATCTGGAGATGAGCTAGAACGCTTGCATTGCTGTTTCCAGTCTCATCATATATACAATTCGATCCATCGTTATCATGATTGTTCAAACTAGTAGTTTAGAACCAAATCTTGGTGAGACGTGATGTATCATGTCTCTACATTTGAGGTAATATTGTCGGTAAGAAATTGGTATAAGATGCGACTGTGGCTTTTTCTGGTTTTAATCTCGCAGAATCATACAATCTTTCGTCTAATATAATGCAGATAACGTGAGTTCGATAGGATGTAAAAAGTAGCAGGATGTGGGTGAGTGACATATATCCTCCATCGCCAAAATTGAGATAAGTAATATTTGGATGGAACAGATATACTCTGTAGCGACTGTTTCAGAAGTCAAGCGATGCCCTTAGCAATCATCTTCGTTGCGCTTTGCGGTTCCCACAGGGTTGGTATCGCAAGATATAAACTAAATATTTTCCTCATTCAACCCAGCTTTTAAATCAGCTATTAAATAAGTGGTAAAATTTTAGTAAAGCTCATCATGAAGTCAGTTACAATAACACCTTTATCCGAGTTTCTCTCTCAATCCAATATTGAGGCTTCCCCCGCGTGGGAGTTAATTAATGGGGAAGTACGACAAAAACCAATGCCAACGCTTTTTCACTCTCGGCTACAAAGCAATTTGGTAAATTATGTAAATCGTCATACTGAGCAGTTTGAAGCCGTGCAGGAACTGCGCTGTATTGTACCTCCCTACTCCCCCGTACCTGATATTTCCGTCGTTGCAAGTGCTCGCATTGGAGATGAAGATGGTCCACTACAAGGAGCGCCAAATTGGTTAATTGAAATTCGTTCTCCTGATCAAAGCACTCTAGACTTACAAAATAAAATTCTTCACTGTCTGAGCAACGGAACGCAACTAGCATGGCTAATAGACATAACTCGCCAGCAAATTTGGGTATGGCTTGGAGATGAGCTACCCCTTGTTTTGTCCGCAGAAGACATTTTACCAACTTTGGGCGAATTACCGGAAATTACGGTTAAGGCGGTGATGGCTATGACTCGTCGGTCAAGTTAAACATAAATTTTGTCCAAAATTCAAAGCAAAGAAGCAAGCTACCAAATTTTGTAGATAGTCTTTAGCAACTGATTTAGCGCCACTTTTAGACTTGGAGTACTCTTACTTCTACTTTTGCACCAGCATTTGCTGACTAGAATTACCCAAACTAATAAATCATGTTTTTGCAAAAGTGAGATGCTTCCATCTATTGTGGATAAAACACACGCTCGAAGGGTTGATTTCGATAGCGACGATAAATATTAAAATCCTTATCCAAAGTAGCGATCGCTGGAATATTTAAACGTTCAGAAATGGCAACTAGTGCTAAATCGGCAAAGTCTGCGGGTAAGTCAAAATACTGAGTATTTAACTCAGCAATCCGAATAAAATCATTAGATTCAAGGAATTCACACTCATAAATCTGTTCTGACAAATGTTGCAAAAACTGATTCTGTACTTGATGATTTGATGCTAATAACCACATCACTTCAGTCACACATCCTAAAGTCGTAATTAATCGTCCTTGATAACTACCTAAAAACTGAATCACTTGATTATGGTATCGATCCGATCCATCATAAATTGCAACTAGCACACCAGTATCTACCAAAACTTGGAGTTCGCTCATTAGTCTTGTCGATACTTCTTCTGCAAATAGCTTGAAATTTCTTCACGACGGCGATCGCGGTCAGACAAATCGCCTATATTTAGTAAATACTTGGGAACACCACCCATACGTTCTAAAACTGTTTTCTGATTGGAATCAGCTAATTCAGGTTTTAGTTGTTTTTGCTCTAAGGATTCCAATAGCTTTAAAAGTTCCTGTACAATACTATCTGGCGATCGCTCAATGGCTTGAATCAGCTTTTCTTTCGGTGTCATTTGAGAATTCCGATGATGATTTTTTGTCTTACCACCACATAATTTTAACAAAATTCCAAAAAATTCTTGTAAAAATAGCTCGTAAAGACGGTAATGGAAAATTATTCTATAAAAATAGGGATGCGATCGCTTGTTTGATCCCATCCCTATTTTAAAGTATTTCACACTATTCGGAGGCGCTGAGATAGTTTATCCTAAGCTAGTTTTCAGTTCACTTTTTGCCTGTTCTAAAGCGGTTGGTAATTTGGTGGCATCACGTCCCCCAGCTTGGGCTAAATTTGGTCTGCCACCACCACCACCACCACAAATTTTGGCGATGTTGCCGATGAATTTGCCTGCTTGTAAGCCTTTTTTGTTGACTTCGCTGCCAAAGGCTGCTACTAAACTAACTTTACCTGCTTCTACTACTGAGGCAAGAACTACAGCCCCATTTATACCCAGTTTACTTTGGAGACGTTCCCCGGCAGTTTGCAAGGATGCGGCATCAACGTCGTCAATTTGGGCAACTAATAGCTGAAAATTACCGATGGTTTCCACATTTACTAGGAGACTATCAGATTTAGCGATCGCTAGTTGTCCTTTGAGTGCTTCTAACTGTTTTTGACTTGTACGCAATTCATTCTGTAAATTGGTAATGCGATCGCTGATTTCCTCTGGTTTAACTTTAAAGCGATCGCTTAAATCTTTAACAACGGTTTCCCGCACATTTAAATAATCTAAGACTGCGGCACCGGAAACCGCTTCGATTCTGCGGACACCGGAGGATATTCCCACTTCGGAAATAATTTTAAATACACCAATCTCCGCAGTATTCCCAACGTGTGTTCCTCCACACAATTCCATGGAAACCCCTGGAAAGTCTATAACGCGGACTTCATCACCATATTTTTCGCCAAACATGGCTGTAGCACCTCTTGCTTTTGCCTCGGCGATGGGCATAACATCGATTTGGGCAATGTAAGCTTCGGCAATCCAAGCATTTACCTGTTCTTCAACCTGTTGTACTTCTGCTGGAGTTAGGGAACGGGGACAGTTGAAATCGAACCGCAATCTGTCAAAGTTAACTAAGGAACCCGCTTGGGAAATATCTCCATCCACAATTTTCCGCAAAGCTGCTTGGAGAAGGTGCGTAGCGCTGTGGTTTGCTGCTGCGCGACGACGACAAGCCCGATCTATTTGTGCCGTAACTCCATCCCCAAGCCGAATTGTTCCCCGTTCCACTTTGCCAAAATGTACGAAAAAGTCAGATTCTTTTTTCACATCTGTGATGCGAATTACCAAATCATCCCCCGATAAATAACCCTTATCGCCAACTTGTCCCCCCGACTCTGCATAGAATGGGGTTTCATTGAGAACAATTTGCACCTGGGTTCCGGCTTCCGCTGCTTCCTCTGGAACTCCCCCCACCAAAAGCACTTCAATTTTGGCTGTGGAGGCAGTTTTGCTGTAACCGACAAATTCAGTAGAATGGATGTTTTCAGCTAGCTTGTCGAGGGTTCCTTGCACCGTTAAATCGATGGTTTCGTGGGCATCCCTACCCATTTGTTTTTGTTTCTCCATTTCTTGTTGGAAACCAACATCATCTACAGTTAGATGATGTTCTTCAGCAATTTCTTGGGTAAGTTCAAAGGGGAAACCGTAGGTATCAAATAACTTAAAGGCATTTTCCCCACTAATTTGGGTTTCTCCCTTCGCCGCCACATCTGTGATAATTTTTTCGAGGAGTTTCTCACCACGTTCTAAGGTTTTGAGGAAATTCGCTTCTTCCCGTTGCATTTCCCCTGTTATGGTGTCGATGCGATCGCGTACATTAGGATAGGCTGATTCTGAAAGGGAAATTGCTGTTTGGGCAACTTGGGTGGTAAATTCCCCACTAATCCCAATTAATCTACCATGACGCACCACACGCCGAATCAATCGCCGCAAAATATACCCGCGTCCCACATTAGAAGCGCGGATGCCATCAGCTATCATGTGGACTACAGCGCGGACGTGATCACCAATTACCTTTAAAGAAACTTTAGTTTTTTCATCACTATTACCGTAATCAATTCCGGCAATAGTTGCGGCAGTTTGAATAATTGGCAAAATTAAATCAGTTTCATAATTATTGGGAACCTTTTGGAGGATTTGCGCCATCCTCTCTAAACCCATCCCCGTATCTATATTTTTGTTTGCTAAGGGCGTGAGGTTTCCTTCGGCATCCCGGTTATATTGCATGAATACCAAGTTATAAAACTCGATAAACCTGGTGTCATCTTCCAAATCAATATGATCTTCTCCCAATTCTGGGTGAAAATCATAGTATATTTCTGAACAGGGTCCACAGGGTCCAGTTGCCCCAGATGCCCAAAAGTTATCATCGGCACCCATCCGTTTGATGCGCTTTTCGGAAACCCCAATTTGATCACGCCAAATTGCGAAAGCTTCGTCATCCTCCTCAAACACACTCACCACAAGATTTTGGGGAGAAAAACCAAACGTCTGTGTAGATATTTCCCAGCCCCACGCGATCGCTTGTTCTTTAAAATAGTCACCAAAGCTAAAATTACCCAACATCTCAAAAAATGTATGGTGTCTTTTGGTGCGTCCCACATTTTCAATATCATTGGTGCGGATACACTTCTGGGAAGTGGTAGCACGTTTATACTCACTGCTGCGTTGCCCTAAAAATATCGGTTTAAATGGCAGCATCCCCGCAATTGTCAGTAACACAGTCGGATCTTCGGGAACTAAGGAAGCGCTAGGGAGAATTTGGTGCTGTCTTTCAGCAAAAAAATCAAGGAACTTTTGGCGAATTTCGTTACCGCTAATTATCTGGGAATTGGAAGACATGGGAATTTAGGGGAATGAGATACTAACTACAGCAGAATAACCCTCTAGTGACACAGGTTACAAAATTCGAGAAAACCTAGAGGGTAGAGGTTTACCGAAAAACAGGGTTTAACAAAGTCTGGGGAGTAGCAGGGGGACAACACTTACATACTACGATGGTGGAAAATTTTTTTCATCTTCACTTCCCCTTGCGGTCAGCAGCACGATAATATCCAACCACAATTCTATTTACTTCTATTTTTCTTCAGATTGTAGCTAGTGGGTTGGAAATGAAATATTTTTCTTTTCTATTCCATATATAACATTTACTGTTTTTGGCAATAGATTTTGTATATTTTATATACGTACTTTTACGTAGGTACAATACATTATATTACAGAGAACATGAAGTTTAATTACTAATAATTGAACAAAAGTAAACAAGTTTTATCAAAGTTAAAGCATAAAAATAGGGGATCAAAGGATTTTTGGTGATGTTGAAAGCTCCTAAGTAAATACCGAATTACCAGTCCAACATTACTGATTTTTCAATAATTACGGGTTTTTTGCAGTATAAAGAGGATAAATATTTTACCAAGAACCGATTTTCAGTTAAATCACTTAGGGTACAGGCTAATTACTTAAGTATATGTAGCATTTCAGCCATAGCATAGGCGATCCCCAAGTGACATTGGGCGATATATGGAAAACACAGTAGTACGTTTATACCTACTAAGAATATTCAGTATTTCTACTGTTTTAAAAAAAATAGGTAAAAGCCGAAAGTAAGTAGCAGAAGAAAACAATGCTTAAGTAGATCTAAAGGAGGTAGTTGGAATTGAGAAATGTTCTCTGAGGCGATTGATTATGGGGGTGAAACCCCTGAAGAAAAAATATAAAAGTATTCAGTAATAACTGAGAACATCAGTAGATTTTACTAGTGCTTTGCCATCTGATGTTTGGGCATTCATCATTTATAGGAGTATCGAGCGTAGTCCTATAAGTCAGTCAACACTAACTTGACAAACCACCTGAAGTTAACCCTTTGAAGTCGAAATAGGGTACATATAAATGAATATATCCATTCTGATCTATGGAAGCGATCGCTTTTTTGCCACATTGCCGGATCAGATCCGTAATGCTAATGCTTTAAATGATATCGAAATAGTTGACAACCTGAATCAAGCTATTTCTCGAATTCAAATTACACCACCTGATTTGATCATCATCCAGGCTAGTCTAGAGGGGAGTCTAGATTTGTGCTTTTCCATTAGGGAACAAGCAAAATTATCTTCGATTTACTCGATCTTAATTGAAGATCGTCCCCAAATGCTTGCTGATAGAAGTCAGCAAAACCGGAATTGGGATTTGGAGATGACAACTGCGGCTCTAGGACAGGGAGCAGATGCCTACATTTGGTGGTTTTCACCAGAAGATGAACATCAAACACAACTCACCACCGTACATAATTTACTGCTAACTCAACTGGCAGTCGGTTTACGGAAAGCGCAGAAATATCGTGATCTGATGCGTACCAATGATTTGTTGTCAGCGATCGCATTATCTGATTCACTCACAGAATTAAAGAATCGTCGTGCTTTGGAGTGGGAATTGCCTCAACAAATCCACAAAGCTAGAACTCAAGGTTTACCCATGAGTTTATTAATTTTGGATGTGGATTTTTTCAAAAAGGTAAACGACACCTACGGACATTTAGTGGGCGATCGCTTGCTACACTTACTATGTACCCGCTTACGGCATAATTTACGTTTTCAAGACACACCATTCCGTTATGGTGGCGAGGAATTTGTGATTATTCTCGGCGATACTAGCCTTGAGGAAGCAATGTTAGTTGCTCGTCGTCTAAATAATCTAATTAGCGAACAACCTTTTACTATTAATAATGAACTAAGCATTAAAGTCACAATTAGTTTGGGAGTAGCTTGTTTGGAAAGCGACGATGATGCCAAAGGTACAAGTTTGCTATATCGTGCAGATAAGTACCTATTACAAGCAAAAGCATCAGGACGCGATCGCGTTGTTGGATGCGATGGGCATTTTACCCAAACTTCCCATTTACGTGTAGTTTCTTCCTAGTAATTAGGAGTCCAAAGTCCAGGTTCAAAAGTAGAGAGTTGAGAATCAACCAAAGTAGTTTAAATTTTAATTCCTAGCTCATCACTTTTACACCGTAGCTGCTACACTCCTAATTTACTATTAAACCTCATCTGTCATGATTAAAGTGGAGTTTCGTCATTGCGAGGCAAGGTAGAGGTTGAGTCGCAAAGCGACACGCTGCGCGAACGGCTTCACTCCTGTGGAGAAGCAAGCTACGCAGACTAGCATCAGATCGTAGGGCTAGCTACGCCTACTCACAATCTTGCCTTAAAACTACATCTATAATTTCTATACATTCTTGTACAGGTACACGCTGACGCATCGCTTCAACTAAAGCTTGATAAGCTTGCCAATTTTCCTCCAATAGGGTTTTTGCTTGGAGAGCGCAGAACCGTTGTTTGTGGTCAAATGTGGCTTCTGAAAACCCTAAACCTTTTAAAACACCTGCAAGCTTATTCCGATCGTCCGCTCCACCTTCAGAATTATTATAAACTATTGTTTCGGCTGCGATTCCTGCCATCCAAACTGTGCAGTATCGGTCTAACATTTGTGCCGTGATTTGTCCTTTTTGCAGTTGGGAAGTGAGTTCCGCATCATCAAAACTTACCCCACCTTGTCCCGGTTGTTTCTGTTTAATTGCTTCCCAAGCCGTCAAAGTATAACCAGAAATGGGAATTTCTAACTGATGAGCAACTAAAAAATGTCCCGCTTCATGATGAATAATCCGCTCACGGTGTGCAGGGGAAAACCCAGCAATCCAATCTAGAAATACATTACTACCCTGACCCTGGAAAGTAAAACTATCCAATGTTGCCAAACCCAAAATCGCAAAAGTCGCCAAAGCTGGGAATGCAGTAGAGAAATGTAACAGCGGTGCCAGTAGCACCGACATGGTCATAATGAAAATAGCGATCGCACTTAGGTTTAAAGCTGTTTGACTCATGGGGAAGTGGGGGAGTGAGGGATTGGGAGAGCCGGGGAGTGCGGGGAGTGAGAAAGAAAGAGTATTTATTCCCCATGTCTCCTTGCCCCCTGCTCCCTGCCGCTTGTCCTATTTTACGATTCTCCGGTGATAGAAAGTCCTTCTACCCAAATTCTGGGACAAATTCCTCCGGGGGTTAATTCGGGTTCCTTCTCGACAAAAACAATTGATTTCATCACTTCTAAGAAGTCACCCGCAACAGTTGCCGACTCAATGCTGGTTTTGACACCTTTATTCACCACCCAACCATCAAAAGGTAGGGAGAATGAACCTTGAAGGGATTTAACTCCGGCATGGAGTGCTTGGAGGTTATCTATGAAAATCACGTTTTCGGCGGTTTCTAAGCTAAATTCCTTTTCAGCATCTGCACCACGGTAAACATGATAAAAGTTAGGACTAACGCTAACTTTTGCGCCAATGTTGGCGTTGCCTGTGGGGTTAGCATTCATGCGTTTTGCGGTTCCTGAACTATGGAGGAAGCTAGTTAAAACACCATTTTCGATTAAAGAAACCTTGCGAGTTGGCGTACCTTCCCCATCGAAGGTTTCTGCCCCTAAGTTAGCTGGGTGTAAAGCATCGTCACATAGGCATAGTAGGGGAGATGCGATCGCTTTGCCGATATCATCGGGTGTAGATAAGCTTTGTTTGTCGAGGATGCTTTGGGCGTTGAATAAGTTGGAGAATGCACCTAGTAAATCCAGGAAGGCATCGGGGGAGAATACAACTGTGTATTTTCCGGTGGGGATTTTCTCGTAGTTGAGATGGCTAATGGTTTTGTCGGCTGTTTCTTTGATGCAACCTTGAACGTCTAGTTCTTCCAGTTTATGACTAATTCTAAATGCACCTGCACTGCGAGGTTTTTTACCTTCTTGTTCAGTTTTACTATACAAATATACTGATGACATGCAGTGAGATTCGGTTCGCATTGCTCCATCGCTGTTGAGGTAGAACCTATCTACGTCCCTTTGAGCTAGGTTATTGTAGGGCACTCCGGTGATGGCTGGGTGGGCGGCTAGGAGTTCTTTCTCGGCGGTGACTAGGCTTTCAATGAGGGTAGAAACTTGGGCTGGAGTGGCTTTTTTGTTGGGTTTGACGGCGATGGGGGTTGTGGCTTCGGGGCTGAAGTCGGGAACGTTATCTTTTACACCGAAGAAGCTGGCTTCGTAGGCTGTTTTCAGGGCGAGTTCTAAGCCTTTGGGATCTACGTCGGTGGTGCTGGTGACTCCCATGGTGTTTTCGTCGTTCCAAACTCTAACTATGACTCCGGATAGGTTGGAGGCTTTGACTTGTTTGGGTTCGCCTTGATCTACTTGGACGCTGGTGGAATCTACGGTGGAGCCGTATATGTCGAATTTTTTGATACCAAGTTTGCTGGCGTTGGTTTTGGCTGCGGTGGTGATTTCGGTGATGTTTGGCATAGGGAATAAAAGATAAATAAAGGAGTTTTAACGCAAAGGAGCGCGGAGGGAAGCGCAGAGTTACGCAGAGAGGAAGAAGAGAAGAGAGGGAGGGAGTGAGAGAGTGAGTGAGGGAGGGAGTGAGTGAGAGTATTTATTCCCCCTGCTCCCTGCCTCCCCTGCTTCCCCTACCTCCCCTGCCCCTATCTCCCGCCGACGGTGATGGAATCAACCTTGATATGGGGTTGTCCGACGGTGGTGTATATGCTACCGCTGACGGAGCCGCAGAAGCCCGGTGCGAGTTCGAGATCTTGGGAACACATGGAGATTTTGTTCATGATTTCTTTGGCTTCACCGATGAGGATGGCTCCTTTTAAGGGTTTGGTGATTTTGCCGTTTTCGATGAGGTAGGCTTCATCCACGCTGAAGTTAAATTGTCCTGTGGCTCCAACGCTGCCTCCTCCCATTTTTTTACAGTAGATGCCTTTATCAACTGAGGCAAATATTTGTTCGGTGGTGTAGTCGCCTGTGGCGATGTAGGTGTTACGCATTCTACTGGCGGCGGCGAAGTTGAATCCTTGGCGACGACCGCTACCTGTGCGGGGATGCCCGGTACGAACTGAGCCTGTACGGTCTGAGAGAAAGTTTTTTAATATACCTTTTTCAATAAGTAATGTCCGTTGGGCGGGCATTCCTTCGTCATCCATATCTATGGTGCCAAAGGCGTTGTCGGTGCGTCCTTCATCCCATGCGGTGAGGCTTTCATGGGCGATTTTTTCACCTTTTTTGTCGGCGAAGGGGGTGGTTTTACGTTCGATTTGGGTGGTTTCCAAGAGGTGTCCGCAAGCTTCGTGGAAAATTACGCCACCAAAGTGATTCGCCATAATCACGGGATAGGTTCCTGATTCTACATAATCTGCATACAGCATTTTTCCCGCTGACTCGCTGAGTTTTTCTGCTGCTTGGTTGTAATCCCAGGTGCGAAGGAAGTTTGGGTCACTTGTATTGCCAGCGCGATCGCCTATTGAGCTACGATTAGATCCGTCGGCACAAAGTAGGTTAAAACCCACTGATTGGGTGAGGCGAATATCACGGGCAAATGTACCGTCGCTGGCTGCAACTAAAACTTCTTGCCAGTCGCGGAAGTAGGAAGCACGTCGAGATTGGATATGTTTGGCGGTTTTTTCTAAGGTTGCAGTTCCTTCGAGGAGGATTTCTCCCATGTCACGGATGCTACTACAAAGGGGCAACCAGGCATCTTTACCCCGTTTGCTTGCGTAGTCCCGTAGTAGTTCTAAGTTAATTTCGGGGATGAAAGCGTTGGGTGCAGGTAGCTGCAATCCCATGATGGAGAGGGCTTTTTCTAAGGCTGCTTTTAACCCGGTGAAGGTAATATCGTTGGTGCTAACGTAGCAGTCAGCTTTACCACGAAATACTCGCACACCCGCACCTGTGGAAAGACGGGGGGTAATGCTGGTAATTGCGTCTTCTTCGGCAAGGCTACTGATGTAATTAACACGTTCTAAGAAAAATTCGATAAAATCGGCACCAGCGGCGCGTCCTAGTCCTAGAAGCGTTGCTAGGGGCGCTTCCCATGTCTCATCAAACCGTTCGGAGGTGGATGAGTATTGGAGGGTGGGAAGTTCTGAAGAAAGGAGTAAGCTGTTTGTTAACATGAGTAGCCTCGTTTGCTGACGCGATAAACCTAGGGTTTGGGTTTTACACTGGATATGTCCTGGTGATTAGTCTAACAAATTCAGTAAAATCCGCAGGGTTGGAGAAGGTGCGGGCAACCTCACCATATTCACGCCATATTCATGTCCCATGAATCGGTATATTTGCAATAAACATTCAAACCAATTTGGCAAATTCTTAGATCAAAACATTCCCACACTGCATCACCAAACTTTAAAAATTGACTTTGCCATCAAGCTATTCACAATGTAAATTTAAGACAGCAGTTAGCACTTAAACTTGAATAAATTTATATTAAAACTATGGAGCCAAACCAACACCACATCCCTGATGAGCAAGAATTCCTCAAATCCCTCAACGAACTAGAAGAAATTCTCCAAGAAGCTGAAGAAACCGCAACCGCACTCCCAGAAGAAAAAAAAATCGACTTAGCGACATGGGAAGATGCAGTTGCCGACATCGAGCAATTTCTAGAAAATCAGGAAAAAAACAAAAAAACAAGCTAAAACCCTCTGCGTTTCTCTGCGCTTACCTCCGCGCTTCTCTGCGTTAAAATCTTCCTCTTCCTCTCAACCCCGACACTGCCGCTTTGCCTCATACAACATCAAAGCACATGCGATCGCTACATTCAAAGATTCCACATTTCCACCCACAGGAATCGTCACTTCCAAATCAGCCATAGCTGCTAAATCAGCAGGTAAACCAGCACCTTCATTTCCCAACAGAATCAAAGTTGGTTGACACCAATCCACATCCCAGTAAGTCATCTTCGCAGTGGGCAAAGTCCCCACAATTTGCATCCCCGCATTTTTCGCTAGCTGCACCGTCTCTAGCAAATCTTCACTCACAGCCATTGGTAACTTAAACCATTGTCCAGCCGAAGCCCTTAACACTTTTGGGTTATCCAAATCAACACTATCACGGCTGACATACAACCCGGAAACTCCAGCTGCGGTAGCTGTCCGAATCATGGTTCCCAGATTGCCAGGATCTTGAATTGTTGCTAAGGCTAATAATAAACCTGCAAAAGGAATCGTTTTGTTGAGGTTGTTTCGTTGTGCGATCGCAATCACCCCATCAGGTTGAACTGTCGTTGCCATCCCCTTAATTACATCATCGCTCACCAATTCCACTCGATAATCATCATCGGGAGAATAACTACAAACCTGTTCCCAAAGTTGGGGATGAGATTCCTGCCATTGTTCTGTACAACAAACGACACTTAAAGGGTAAGCAGTGGTTAGCGCTTCTTCCAATAGATGCGTCCCTTCTAACAAAAACAGTTCCTGTTTGTGGCGCTCTTTCGCAGAATGTAACTTCCGAACCTGTTTAACCAACGAATTTTGTAAACTTGTAATCATCAAAAAGCCAGGAGAAATAAGTGAAAAACCAATCAAAGAACAGTTTAACCTTTTACCCCTAGCTTATAAAATAACTATGCGGAACCCGGGACTCGAACCCGGAAGCCTTGCGGCACATGAACCTGAATCATGCGCGTCTACCAATTCCGCCAGTCCCGCTAGCAATTATTTATATTTAATTAGACTTGTTTATTCAACGATCTCAAATTATTACCGAAATAAATAGCTTTGTCAATAAATAATTGAGTTTTGTTGAATTCCGCCCTAACAGCCTGACTTCAGCAGAGAATATTCTGGAGATTGGGAATTCCAGTCCTTGATGATTCAATGTTTTTGATTCAAAAGTTCCTAACCTTTATACCCTGACGATTCCATGCAAACTCAAAGCCAATTTCCTCGATGGTTAAGTATTAGTCTTGCTTTTCCCCTGATTATTCTCAATGGTTGGGTACTTTTACAAGTGGTTCAATACTTTCAACCATTAATTAACATCTTTGTTGCAGCCATTCTCCTAGCATTTGTGCTAGATTATCCGATTCATTTTTTTCAAAGCCAAGGCATTAAGCGTAACTTTGCCATTAGTGGAGTATTACTCCTAACTATTATTATTATCGCCGTGTTAGGAATTAGCTTAGTACCATTAATTATTGAGCAAATTAATGAACTAGCAACTTATTTACCAGCTTGGATTGATTCAGGAACAGAGCAACTCCAAGCATTACAAACTTGGGCAGCAAATCAAAAGTTACCGTCTGAATTAAGTAATTTACCTACACAACTTTTAGATCGTGTTTCTAGTCAACTGCAATCAGTCACAGGAAAAGTTTTGAGTTTTGCAGTGGATACAATTGGCACCTTAGTAAATGTTGTCCTCACCGTAGTTTTAACTATTTACTTAGTTTTAAGTGGCGAAAAACTTTGGGATGGAATTTTTCTGTGGTTTCCGCCACATATTAGTGTCCAAGTGAGAGAATTATTGCGGGAAGATTTTCATAATTATTTTATTGGACAAGCAATCGTCGGGGGAATCCTTTCAATTACCTTAATTCTGGCTTTTTTAGCCTTGAAAGTTCCTTTAGCCTTACTATTTGGCTTAACCATTGGTTTATTTTCACTATTCCCTTTTGGTACAGGTATCGGCATAGTGATAGTGGCATCTTTAGTAGGGTTACAGAATATTTGGCTAGGTTTGGAAGTTTTAGCGATCGCATTTTCCATCGACCAGGTAAATTCTAACCTAGTTGCACCACGTTTAATTGGTGGTTTAACAGGTTTAAATTCCGTCTGGGTAGTTGTTTCCCTTCTTTTGGGGGCAAAATTAGGTGGATTACTTGGTTTAATTGTTGCCATACCCCTAGCAAGTTTCATCAAAAGTACAGCAGATAGCTGGAGAATTGGTAGATTTCAGTTAGAATCGACGGAAAATAACATCAAGCTTGAGGAAAACCCAGATGTCCTAATACAACATTAATAGGACAATAAAAATAGTGAACAGTAGCAAGCTAATAGGCAATACCAGTCATAAATACACTGCAAGGTTTAAACCAATCTTATATCTGTTCACTGATAACTGATAACTGATTAATATTAGTGAAGTGGGTTATGCTCAAACGACTCTTCCTCAAGAACTGGAAAAGTTTTCGTTATGCCGAAATGCCGCTATACCCACTCACGGTTTTAGTAGGTACAAATGCTAGCGGAAAATCAAATCTAGTTGAAGCATTTGAATTCCTCCGACGCACGGTTGATGGGTATAAAGTAGAAACAGCATTAGCAGGAGACAAAATCATTCCCCCAATCCGTGGAGGAATTAATTGGGCAGCACTTAAACCTGAATCTGAGTTTACAATTAAAGCATTGGTAGAGGGTGAAGGAAAACAAGTTGACTATCTATATAGCAACACAGTTGAAACTAAACCTGATGCTTTAATTTTGGAAGAGAAAATTACCTGTAGAGAGTATCAAAGAGATCTAAAAACTATCATTTTTGAACGGGATTTTATCAATAGTTACATTGATTTCCACGACGAAAGAGAAAATATTCTGAAAATTTCTACCCATTACAAAAATGCCCGCTGGACACTTCCTAATAACGATAAATCAATTCTTACCTACTTTCAAAATACCTATATTCTCGATAATGTCAATGAAGTTAACTTAGTGGTTGATCACCTCAAAAAAATCTACGTATTTAATCCTGTTCCTGCGAAGATGCGAGATTACTCCAAACTTTCCAAAACCTTAGAAAGTGATGCTGCTAATATTGCTGGAGTCATCGCTGATTTATCTGCCAGAAAACAAGATGAAGTCGAAGAAATATTAACAGATTATGCCCGTGGTTTACCATCTGGAAATATCATCAAAGTTTGGGCAGAAAGAGTTGGCAGACATAGTGGTGATGCTATGTTATATTGCGAGGAAGAGTGGGTAAACGGTGAAATTCAAGAAGTCGATGCTCGGAGTATGTCAGATGGTACCCTACGATTTATTGCCATCATGGTAGCACTTCTAACAATTCCAGAACGGAGCCAATTAATCATCGAAGATGTTGATAATGGTTTGCATCCTTCCCGCACCGAACTATTAGCTAGAATGCTACGAGAAATTGGACAAAAA
This sequence comes from Calothrix sp. PCC 6303, assembly GCF_000317435.1. Lineage (NCBI taxonomy): Bacteria > Bacillati > Cyanobacteriota > Cyanophyceae > Nostocales > Calotrichaceae > Calothrix > Calothrix sp. PCC 6303. The sequence continues at coordinate 1,032,735 of NC_019751.1, read as the reverse complement.
CGCCAAATTGATCTTTTGGTTACTACTCATAATTCTGCACTTTTAGATGCATTTGGAGATGAAATAGTCCCATATGTAATTGTCGCCCATCGAGACGCATCCACAGGAGAAAGTAGATTAACAAAATTAAAAGATATAGAAGATTTACCCAAATTGATGGTGTCAGGTGCTCTCGGACAATTAGCCACAGAAGGAACAATTGAAAAGAGTTTATATCAAGAAAAAAGAGATATAAAAAGAGCAAATTATTAGAACTCACAAAAAACAGATATCAAGCTGTTTCTTATTTTGAGTTCCCCCTAACCCATTCAAAGACTTTTTCAGATCGAAGATTTTGAACCCATATAGCTGTGGTTTGATGGAGTATGTAAAACCCATACTCCATCTACAAATTACATTGGTAAAGAATAACCCATAGCAACTTTCACATCTTCTAAAGTTTGATTGGCAATTTCAGCGGCTTTTTGCCTCCCTTCCCTTAAAATCTCATCCAAATAACCTTTTTCTGCTATGACTTCGGCATACTTTTCCTGAATTGGTTGCAAAGAATTAATGGCAGTTTCCGTCAACAGCTTTTTAAAATCACCCCAACGCATATCTCCACATTCTGCGGTTACTTCGTCCTTTGTTTTCCCTGAAAGCAACATGTAGATTGTGAGCAAATTATGACATTCTGGACGTTCTGAATCATCAAATGTTAACCCAGCGATGGGGTCTGTTTTACATTTTTTGATTTTTTTGGTAATTTCGTCAGCAGAATCTAAAATATTGATGCGACTAAGTTCGGAAGGGTCAGATTTCGACATTTTCCTAGTCCCATCTGTTAAACTCATCACCCTTGCCCCATCTTTACGAATCATCGGTTCAGGTGACTTGATCACTTTTTTACCCTTACCAAATTGATGATTGAACCTATCGACAATATCCCTTGTCAATTCCAGGTGTTGTTTTTGATCTTCTCCAACAGGAACCTTATCTGCTTGATAGAGTAAAATATCAGCAGCCATAAGTACGGGATAATCCAGCAAACCCATACCGACACTTTCCCCTTGTTTAATTCTTTTCTCCTTAAATTGGATCATGTCTTCCAACCAGTTAAGAGGAGTGATACAGTTAAGCAACCAAGCTAGCTCACTGTGTGCCGAAACGTGAGACTGCACAAAGATGGTAGAATATTGGAGATCGATTCCACAGGCTAAATACAAAGCAGCGATCGCATAAGTGTCTTGAGCCAATGTTGCAGGATTGTGGGGAACTGTAATTGCATGTAAATCCACCACACAATAATAGTTATCATATTGACTTTGGATTTCTACCCAGTTGCGAATTGCCCCAAAATAGTTACCCAAGTGCAAGTTACCAGTCGGTTGAACTCCAGATAAAATACGTTGCCTACCCATAGATTTGAGTTTAAATTATTAATGCATTAATCAAACAGGTTTTATTGTGCCATTTTCTTTTGTTGAGAAACTGGGTTTTCTGAGTTATTTTTCTGAATGCACATAATCCACAAAATAAAATTTCGGTTCTAACCAAAATTTCAACCCAACATATCCTCCCAAACACAGTAAAGCCAGTAAAATTAATGGTAAACCCACAGGCAAGCGTATCGCATCTGGAAGCAATCCAACCACTGCAACACTGATAGTAAAATATCCCAACAAAAACTTTTGGATATTCTGAATATTTTTCAACGCACCACGACAACTACTACAGTGTTGCGTATGTTGGGTATAGCGATCTAAAGTCTCTTGACGACTTTGAGTAGTTTGGGGAATTTCACCATTCAACCCAACTTTCTCCCAAGGTAACTTTCCACCACAATACCGATCAAACCAATTGCGATATTCTATCACCAAACGATCGGCACCTGTTGGTAGTTTGTAGGCAGTTTTCCAGCTTTCAGTTCTTTGATGCTGCTGCAATAATTGTTCTTGTTGACGTAACAAAATCATATCCCCATCAATCACCAAGTTGCGATTATTAATATGATCCCACCATCTTGGTGTCAGTTTGTGTGCACGTTTGGCAAAATTGCGCGGAAATTGAGCAACTAGTCTTGATTTTCCGGGAGATATGGGAATACAGTAAGTCACAAGTCCCATTTGCTTATCTTCACCACCGAATTGAATTGCATATTCCAAACGACAAGGTGGTTCAAAAGTAATTTTAGTAGGAACAGAAAAGTTGCCAACCGTTTCCACTTCAATTATATCCGCTTGCGAATCTTTAACCTGCATTAATATTGGTTTAGCTTTGTCACGGTTTCCTTGTACTCCATGATGGGCAAAAGGTACATGACTGGGATCGGCAACATTTTCCACTAATGTTTGCCAATCATACTCTAAATCACGGACAAACGAAGACCAAACAAATCCTTTACTTGCATCTACTAGTGGTGATAAAGGTAACTTTGTAGTTGCAGCAATATCCACCGAGTTTAGATCTAACCATACCCAAAGTAAATCCTGTTCTTCACGCACTGGAAAGGAAGTCACACAAAAATTATCTTGATTTTTAGCTATAATTTCCGCTTTTTCTGCTTGGGGAATATGGGTACAACTTCCCTGGGAATCAAATTGCCAACCATGATAACTACACATCAAGTTACCAGTTTGATCATCAATTCTGCCTTCACTCAGAGGTGCCAAACGATGAGGACATTCATCTAAAAATACTTGGAAAGTCTCTGATGATAGGGGTTTCCAAATCACTAGATTAATCCCCAATACTTTCACAGGTATGGGTCTATCTTTCTCTAAGTCTTCTACTGGTGATAACGGATACCATTGTTGAAAAAAGTTGAAATTAGGATTCATTTTCACAAATATTCACTAAATTTCAACTAATTTTACATTTGGATCAGTAAGTATTGCAAAAAATATTGATATTTTGTAACTTCAAATCTAAACTGTTTAAATATGTACAAAATACAGTAAATTATCCCAAGTTAATGTAATATATTTCCAATCAAATTTTAGTAATATTTAACTCTTTGCGAGTCAACAATGAAAAAACTAATTACGACAGCTATTCTGAGTACCACTTTAATAGTGGGTATAGTTGGGTGTGGTTCCCCAAAAACTACTAACACTACTAGTAATGGTAACACCAATACTAAGCTCATTACCAATAACAACTCAAAACAAAGCAAAGTGATTGTTGCTGCTGGGACAACTTTTAATACAGATCTTCAACAAGAAATTTCCACAGCTAAAAACCGGAATAATGATACTTTTGTATTGAAAATCAAAAATGGGAACCCGATTCTTAAAGGTGGAAAAATTGAAGGACATGTAGAAGGTGTTACTAAAGCTGCAAAAGGCAAAAAAGCTAAATTGAATTTGGTCTTTGATAGCATTATTTTGAAAAATGGTGATAAGTTGCCAATTGATGCAAGTCTAGTTAATACCCAGATTGAAACCAAAACTAAAGGAAAGTTTCTCCAAAATGCTGGAATTATCTTAGGTGGTGCAACAGCTGGTCATTTTGCCGGAAATAAAACTAATTTCAAACATGGCGCATTAGCAGGTGGTGCTGCTGCTACCGCTTATGTTTTATCGAGTCCAGGTGGAGAAGTTGTGATGAAAAAAGGGACTGATGTGAAGCTGAAATTGAAAACTCCCCTAAATGATGTGTAGATAAGAGAACTCCATAAAAAAGATGATCCAATATTGTGGGATAGGCAGCGTTCGATGGTTCCTGAGCCTGTCGGAACGAAGTGTACCGGAGGTAAGGACTGAGCGCTCACGCCGAAGTCTTGCCTATTCTTGTATTAGTAGCAGACAATATGCCTACAATAAATTTTGGGATGTTTTTTTATTTCGCAGTCTCTAATACTTCAAAGTCCAGAATCGAGAAATTTAAAACCCACTATCTAATCTAATGCATGGTGGGTTTGAAAAAAGTTAAAAAATTTGAATGTTGGCAGCTTTAACTAAACAACTGTGAAAAAATAACTAACAAATTATTAAGTTATATTGCAACCGCTTGTTTTTTCTCATTTTTAAGTTTTGTAACAAAGTCCACGATCCTTTCACTGCTTACGGTGGTTTGGATAACCAATTGCACCCCTAACATGATATTTGTATTACAGTAGTTTAATCTGTGTCTGTTAGTTAATCAGTATTGTGGAATTATTTTAGTTACTGCAATACACCCAAAGAACACTCGTGACCAATTTGTTTTGTTGTATCTGAACATTTAAAGTCACTGGGTAGACCAGGAACTAGCAGCCTATAGCTTTATGCGGATTAAGCATTGCCGTTAAATGCTGTGTTGAGAGTTAAGATCTTTAAGGGGAAAAATGTTAAAAAGATTGATTGGAATCTGCGTAGCGACTGTGCTGCTAGCTTTTCAACTTTTTATTAGTAGTGCGAATGCAGTAGAACTCGATGCAGCTACTCGCACTGTAAAATTGAATGCAAGTGGCGACACTACCGTGCTTAATCTCAAGCAAGTTAAGGAAGGTAAGCGTTTATTTCAGTTTGCCTGCGCTCAATGTCATGCTGGTGGTGTCACTAAAACCAACCAAAACGTTGGATTAGAACCAGAAGCTTTGGCATTAGCTACACCTCCTCGCAATAATATTGACAGTTTAGTTGATTACATGAAAAATCCCACCACTTATGATGGGGAAGAGGAGATTTCTGAGTTCCACCCCAGTACAAAAAGTGCGGATATTTTCACCGAAATGCGTAACCTCACTGATGAGGATCTAAAAGCGATCGCTGGTCATATTCTAATGCAACCTAAGATTGTAGGAACCAAGTGGGGCGGTGGTAAAATTTACTACTAACTTTTGAAACTGCCGTTAAAATTTTTTACTGAAAGCGAGGTAAACTCCTGGTGGTATTGAGTCAAGTTTTTTTGCTTGCTAATGCTTCTAGATGTTTGACTCGCTTTTAATTTTGTGGTATTGAAGCTAAGTTTTCTACCCACCCATTTACAAGGAACTAGGAATTTAAAAAAATATCTACGACAAGTTGTCATACTTTGACAAAAATGTATTTAAAATAGATATAGAAAAATAAAATTCTGGGTTTAGGAGAAAATCATGAAAGTCATGGCGGCAAATCTACGACGTATTGGTTTAGCTGTGTTGACAATGGTTTTGGTATTTAGCAGCTTTGTAGTTTTTGCCCCGGCTGCTTCTGCTGAAAGCCACACCATTAAGCTAGGTAGTGATAAAGGAATGTTGGCATTTGAACCTTCAAAAGTCATCATCAAAGCAGGTGACACAATTAAGTGGGTAAATAATAAGGTTCCTCCCCACAACGTTGTATTTGATGATACCAAGAATGCAGCCAAAAGTGCAGATTTTGCTAAAGCTTTATCACACAAACAGTTGATGATGAATCCAGGACAAGTTACTGAAACTACTTTTCCTGCTGATGCGCCTGCTGGTGAGTATACTTTTTACTGTGAGCCACACCGTGGAGCCGGAATGGTTGGTAAAATAGTTATTGAAGGCTAATAGCCATTTTGGGCTTTGGAGCAAGCCTGATAACTAGAGAATACGGTAAGTAATGTGTTTTTCTCTACCCATTTAAGTATGGGGTAGTTAAGATACGTAGGCTTACCGTAATTTTTGCTTTTTGCAGCCATATTGAAGGTTATCTATAGTGTTGCAATAATTTTGGAAATCAGTATTACAATTTCGTGCCTTAACTAGTTCATCGTATATATGGAATTGTTATAACCAATACCTTCGCCAAAGTAAGAGGATGAAGAGGAAGAGGTAGGGCGTTTCGTAGTAGAGTTATTGTCTCTCACAACGACAACTCAAAAACCACTATGTGCGCCCATGTTTGACATTTTATCATTGTTACAGTGCTTCCTGCCGCAGATAAATGCTACAACGATGAAGCAATTGAACCAAATAATCTTGGCAATGTTAGCGATGAGCGGGCGAGTCACTATGTTGGGAATTTCTCGTTGGACAGGTAGTGGTGGTAGTTATCGGACGATGTTGAGATTTTTTCATACGGTAATCCCTTGGGCGACATTGTTTTGGCTATTTTTCCGCAAGCATTTGTTCCGTGCGAATGAGGTGTATTTACTTGCAGGAGATGAAGTTGTAGTAAGTAAATCCGGGAAAAAAACTTATGGGTTGGATAGATTCTTTTCCAGCCTAGTAAGTAAGCCAATATCAGGGCTATCTTTCTTTACATTATCATTAGTAAGTGTTGAACAAAGGCACTCATTTCCAATTCAGGTAGAACAGGTGATAAAGAGCGATATAGAAAAAAGTAGCGTATCGTTAAGACCAGAAATAAAAGCCAAAGAAAAACATGGACGTGGACGACCAAAAGGGAGTAAAAATAAAAACAAGACCGAAGTAATTCTCACGTCTGAATTACTCAGAATTAAGAAGATGATTAATGAGCTAGTCAAGCTGGTAGCTAACTTTATTCCACTGACTTACTTAGTCTTAGATGGTCATTTTGGAAACAATAATGCTTTGCAGATGGCTCGACAGGTCAACTTACATATAATTTCCAAGTTACGCCACGATTCAGCATTATACATACCTTACCAAAATCCTGACCCTAATCATCGTTCACGCCGTAAATACGGAGATAAACTAGACTGGCGTAATATTTCTGATGAATATTTGCGTCAAAGTAGTATCGAAGAGGATATCCAAACCGATACTTACCAAGCTACTTTACTGCACAAAGAATTTGCCCAGTCACTGAATGTAGTTATTTTGGTGAAAACAAATCTGAAAACTAATGCTCGCAGTCACGTAATTCTGTTTTCTAGTGACCTAAAGTTGTCATCTGAGAAAATAATTGACTACTACAAACTACGCTTTCAGATCGAGTTTAACTTCCGTGATGCCAAGCAATTTTGGGGATTGGAAGACTTTATGAACATCGGTCAAACTGCGGTGACTAATGCTGCTAATCTAGCATTCTTTATGGTTAATTTATCTCATCATCTTCTCGCTGATTTCCGCATCCTGAATCCTGACTCCGGCATTATTGATCTTAAGGCTCATTATCGTGGCTTTCGATATGTCCATGAGATCTTAAAAATGCTTCCAGAAATCCCTGAGCCTATTTTATTAACCCGGATTTTTGCCAAGCTTACTTCTTTAGGGCGTATTCATCACGTTTCTACGGGCGTTGAATCCTCTTAATTTGGCAGAGGTATTGTTATAACATAAGCACATATGTTTAATTGCTGTAATGGTGCGATCAAGAAGACTTGCAAGACTGGGTGCTTATATACTTCCCCATTGGCGTGATGCAACCTGGGGTATAGTGACTCTATTTATTGTCAATGGGTTAGGTGTCTATATCCCACAGTTGGTTCGTGCTTGTGTGGATCAACTTTCCAAAGGGTTTAGTTTAAATCAGGTTTTTCAATATGTAGTGCCAATTTTTCTCCTGACATCAGCTATGTGGTTGATTCGGATGGCTTCACGGATTTGGCTATTTGGTGTGGGAAGACAGGTAGAATTTGACCTCAAGCAAAGGATTTTCGAGCACCTATTAACCCTAGAACCCTCCTATTTTGATAGTAATACCACAGGTGACTTAATTAGTCGAGCCACAAGCGATGTGGATAATATCCGCAGGTTGTTGGGTTTTGCGGTGTTGAGTTTGGCGAATACTGTTTTTGCCTATGCGTTGACTCTACCTTTCATGCTGAGTATTAATGTGGAGTTGACATTGACAGCAGTGGTAATATATCCATTCATGTTTTTGATTGTACATTTGTTTAGCGATCGCCTTCGCAATCAACAGGCTGCTGTACAAGAAAAAATCTCTGATGTGAGTGAATTAATCCAGGAAGATATCAGCGGTATTGCCTTGATTAAGATCTACGCCCAAGAGGAAAATGAAAGAAGAGCCTTTGCCCAGAAAAATCGCCAACTCCTGGGGGCAAACCTCACACTTGCAAAAACTCGAAATACCCTTTTCCCACTGATTGGTGGGCTTGCTAGCGTTAGCTCGTTGATTATTATTTGGCTAGGGACAGAAAGAATCGCAGCAGGTAGTTTGAGTGTTGGTGATTTTGTTGCCTTGTTAATCTATGTGGAAAGATTGGTTTTTCCAACTACGTTGTTGGGTTTTACAATTACAGCATATCAACGGGGTGAGGTGAGCATCGATCGAATTGATGCGATTTTTGCTGCGAAACCGAAAATTAAAACTGAATCTGAAGCAATTGATTTAGAAATGTCCCAAGTTAAGGGGGAATTAGCAGCCAAAAACCTCAGCTATACTTACCAAGGTGCCAAAAAAGCAGCTTTACAAGATTTGAACTTTACTATATCCCCAGGGGAAACCGTAGCAATTGTCGGAGCAATTGGTTCTGGAAAATCCACCTTAGCGAATGCATTACCCCGTTTATTGAATATTCAACCAGGACAATTATTTCTAGATGGGGTAGACATTACCCAGATAAAACTAGATGATTTGAGGAATGCGATCGCGTATGTACCCCAAGATAGTTTTCTCTTTAGTACCACCATCCAAAATAATATCCGCTACGGCGATCCTCTTGCTGAATACGAGCAAGTGGAGTCAGCCGCCAAAACTGCCCAAATTCACGCTGAAATCCAGAACTTTCCCCAAAAATATACAACCATAGTTGGAGAACGAGGTATAACTCTCTCAGGTGGACAAAGACAACGCACAGCTTTAGCAAGGGCGATGATTGTAGATGCATCGGTACTAATTTTAGATGATGCCCTCTCCAGCGTTGATAATCAAACTGCCACCGCAATTTTAAACAACCTCTCCGGTGGAGTTCACCGCAAAACAGTTGTTTTTATTACTCACCAACTTTCTGCCGCAGCTGCTGCCGACCGAATTTTTGTCATGGATCAAGGTAAAATTATCCAAATTGGTACACATATTGAACTTGTACAGCAACAAGGGTTATACAGAAGTTTGTGGAGTCAACACCAAGTCGAAGAATTATTGCACTAGTACATGAAGTAAGAAGTAAGAAGGTGTTACCCTGAGCTTGTCGAAGGGCAGGAGGCAGAAGGAATAAAGCAGATAAAATATGCTTTTCGCTTATTTTAAATGGTTTATTTACGCCATGCTGTACTAGGGAAATCAAATAAAAGTCAAAAGACTTGAGCCGCTATTCATCTATTACCAACGGTAGCTTTGTTTCAGCGGTTGTCTACCAGATAGATCTATTTTTCTCCTCCCCCGCTCCCCCACTCCCCCGCTCCCTTCTCGATTCCATGACTACCGAAAAACCAGATTGGTTGCGACTGCAAAAAGCCCTCACCATCGAAGCCGAAAAAGGATTTGGCGATTTGATGGGGAGACAATACCGTTTTAGCGAATTTCTGTGTTTGACATTCGGGAAGTTTTCACCAGAGATGCTGGTTCAACAGGATAATACCCCCACAGAACCCCACCGCGAACGCTGGCAAGAATTAGCTGCCAATTATGCTGATTATCCCAACCTCAACCTCGAACAACGTCAAAGCCTCATTGCCCAAACCCGTCGCTATATTTATCAACTTCAAAAAATCGAAGCAGGAGAACCCGAAGATAAACTAGAAGACAGCCCAAAAGTGTCCAAATCTCTGCTTAAAAATCCCAAAACCCCCATAGTCACAGAACTCAGCCGCAGACTTGCCCCAGAAATCGACCAAAAACTCAGCGAATTAGCGGAAATTGGACCTCGTAGAGCCGAAAAACTCGCCCGTCTAGGATTATGTACAGTTAGGGACTTACTTTTCTACTATCCCCGCGATCACATCGACTACGCACACCAAGTCAATATTAGCGAACTTAAAGCCGGGGAAAGTGTTACAATTATTGCCACCATCAAAAGCTGTAACTGCTTTACCAGTCCTAAAAACAAAAAACTTAGCATCTTTGAACTACAAGTAAGAGACAACAGTGGCAGAATCAAAATTAGCCGCTTCTATGCCGGAGCAAGGTATGCTAGTCGCGGCTGGCAAGAGGGAATGAAACGGCAATACGCACCAGGAACCATCATTGCCGCTTGCGGACTTGTGAAAGAAACCAAATACGGCAAAACCATCGACAATCCCGAAATGGAGGTTCTCGGACATCCCGGTGACACCATCGAATCCTTAACAATTGGACGAGTTGTCCCAATCTATGCCCTAACAGAAGGTGTCATTGCTAACATGATCAGGGAGGCAGTTATCGCTGCTATGCCCGCCACCATTCACCTCAAAGATCCCTTACCTAGCGGATTACGTCAAAAATATAACTTGATGGAACTGAAAGCAGCCATCAATAATATCCACTTTCCCCCCGAAAACGATTCCCTCAAAGCTGCCCGTCGTCGCCTCGTTTTCGATGAATTTTTCTATCTCCAACTAGGCTTACTCCAGCGCCAAAAACAAGCAAAACAAGTGCAAACCAGCGCCATCCTTGCCCCCACTGGTGAACTTTTGGACGAATTTTACAAAATTCTCCCATTTCAGCTTACAGGAGCGCAGGAACGGGTGCTAAATGACATTCTCACCGACCTGCAAAAACCCGCCCCCATGAATCGCCTCGTCCAGGGGGATGTGGGTTCCGGGAAAACAGTAGTAGCCATCATTGCAATCCTTGCAGCTATCCAATCAGGGTATCAAGCGGCACTCATGGCACCCACGGAAGTGTTAGCAGAACAGCATTATCGGAAGTTAGTTAGCTGGTTTAACCTGCTGCATCTCCCCGTAGAATTACTGACAGGCTCGACAAAAGTAGTAAAAAGGCGACAAATTCACTCTCAACTATCGACAGGAGAATTACCCTTACTAGTAGGAACCCATGCATTAATTCAAGATCCGGTAAAATTCAATCGTTTAGGCTTAGTTGTCATCGATGAACAACACCGTTTTGGTGTCGAACAGCGGGCAAAGTTACAGCAAAAAGGTGAACAGCCCCACGTATTAACAATGACAGCAACTCCTATCCCCCGCACCTTAGCCTTAACAATTCATGGGGATTTAGATGTTAGTCAAATCGACGAATTACCACCAGGAAGACAAGCAATCCAAACCACCGCACTTACGGCAAGTCAGCGCAGCGAAGCATACGATTTGATGCGTCGAGAAATTGTTCAGGGGAGACAAATTTATATAGTTTTGCCATTGGTGGAAGAATCAGAAAAACTCGATTTACGTTCAGCAGTAGAAGAACATCAAAAACTCCAAGAAAGCGTTTTTCCAGAGTTTCAAGTTGGGTTATTACATGGACGCATGAGTTCAGCGGAAAAAGAAGAAGCTATCAATAAATTCCGCAATAACGAAACCCAAGTCATTGTTTCCACCACCGTTATTGAAGTTGGGGTAGATGTACCCAATGCCTCAGTTATGTTAATCGAACATGCTGAAAGATTTGGATTATCGCAACTGCATCAATTACGAGGAAGAGTTGGACGTGGTGCGGCAAAATCCTACTGTTTATTAATGAGTAGTTCTAAAAGCCCAGATGCCCAACAGCGTTTAAAAGTATTAGAACAATCACAAGATGGCTTTTTTATCTCAGAAATGGACATGCGTTTTCGTGGTCCGGGTGAAGTATTAGGCACTAGACAATCAGGTGTTGCTGACTTTGCTTTAGCTAGTTTAGTAGAAGATGAAGAAATCTTAATTTTGGCACGACAAGCGGCAGAGAAAGTGATAGAAATTGACTTTAGTTTAGAACGCTGGTTTTTGATGAAAGCAGAATTAAAATATCGCTATGAACGGTTAATGGGAGGGGCTATACTAACATGATCGATCATGATAGATTGTTTAAAGAACTTTTATCGACATTTATTGTTGAATTTTTAGAGTTATTTTTCCCAAAAGTAGTAAGTTATTTAGAATCTGACACATTAGTATTTCTCGATAAAGAAGTTTTTACCGATGTTACAGCCGGAGAACAATACGAAGCTGATTTAATCGTCAAATGTCAATTTAGAGAACAGGAAACTTGTTTTCTGATTCATATCGAAAATCAGTCCTATGTCCAAGCCGATTTTGGGCAAAGAATGTTTCGTTATTTCTCCAGACTATATGAGAAATTTGGCATTCCTGTATATCCAATCGTTGTGTTTTCCCACGACACACCACGCACCCAACAACCCAATATTTTTGAAATAGTATTTCCCGATAAAGTAGTCCTCAACTTCAACTACGAAGTCATCCAATTAAATCGTCTAAATTGGCGTGACTTTCTCCAACAAGAAAATCCCGTTGCTAGTGCGTTAATGGCTAAAATGAGGATAGCACCTGAAGAACGTCCTCGCGTCAAGTCAGAATGTCTACGTCTTTTAGCGACATTGCGTCTAAATCCAGCCAAGATAAAAATGATTTCGGGATTCGTGGATACTTACCTAAAATTGAATGCTGTAGAAGAAGATATTTTCAAGGCTGAAATTGCTAAATTTGAACCAGTAAAGCAAGAGGAAGTTATGGAAATTGTGACAAGTTGGATGCAAGAAGGGATAGAAGTAGGAAAACTAGCTGGGAAATTAGAAGGGAAATTAGAAGGGAAATTAGAAGGTGAATTTGTCATAATTGCCCGCCAGCTTAACCGGAGGATTGGTTTGGTGACACCTGAATTAGAAGCAAGACTTAAACAATTATCAACTACGCAGTTAGAAGATTTGGCAGAGGCACTATTTGATTTTTCGAGTATGGATGATTTATCAGCTTGGTTGAATGGACAGCAGATGTGAGATGAATAAATGTGATGTTACAGACAACCACGTCTACACATTTGAGCAAAAACCTTCAATCTTCATCGATATTCAGTTTGAAACTTGTCAATCGGGTATTGCTATTTTGCCATAAAGTATATGTATATACTCTTACTTCTGGGAGTTTTTAAATTCCTTCATGACGATTCCTTTTACAGATAGAGAAATAGAGAAAGCTTGGCGAGAGAATAAATCTGTCTACATTACTTCTGCTAAAGAACAGAGGAAAAACTCTCATCGATTACTGTTATTTTACGCGGTTGAATGCGGTCTGAAAGCAATATTAATGAGACGAGAAGGGAAAAAACGTACTGATTTATGTACAAACATCTACGAGTTTCAACATGATATTAATAAACTTCTTGATTACTTGCGTGTTGGAGGAAATGTCAGATTACCATCACAACTAAGTATGGAAAAACTCAGAAGTAATAATGGTTATGATGAAAGAAAATTTTCGGCTGGTGAATTGAATCAGATGTGGCGTTACGGTGGTTGCTGTTCTACGGGAGCAACAGACGAGGAACTTGAAAAAAAACTGCTAGAGATTGTTGCATGGATTGATGGGGAACTAAAACGACCATGAGTAAAAAAACATTTTCAAAACTATTCACATGGCTTGATATTCGGCGAGTTGTTAGCCGCCATACTAATTATGGCAGTAAGCTTCCGGATGGGGTAGTAAGGATTCGCTGTTTCTCTGATGCTTTAGAAATAGGACTGAATTATGAAAAGAAAAGTCTAGAAAATGCTAAAACCTCTTTACAAGAATGGTTTGGAGATTGGTATCAAGAAGAGCAATCATTAATTCAGCTTGACCTTGGTGATGCTACTTTGCCAGTAGAGTTTATTCCAGGGGAAGAGAATGATATTACTGATGTCTCTGTGCGTCCATTTTGGGAAGAAATTGCTTATATTGATGGCGATTCAGAAACAGAAGATATATCAACAACACTGATTAAACTTCCAAAACCATATAATGACAAACCAAATTTAATTGCATTTTATTCCTTCAAGGGTGGTGTAGGAAGAACATTAAATTTAGCGGCTCATTTATTCGCATTGTTAGATCGAGCTAAAGAGTTAGATAAGTCTATTAGTGTATTAGTAATTGATGCAGATTTAGAAGCTCCCGGCTTGACATACTGGAACCGTTCAGAAAAACAGCAACCCACAGTTTCCTTTATTGATTTCCTGGAATCTTACCACTATTCTCCAATTGATATTGAGCAAACACTTTCAATATTTGCTAAAGAAGTCAAAAAATCTCCGAAACAAGAAGGTAAATCAATTATATATTTTTTACCTGCCTGCCTTAATGATAATGAACTGCTAGATACACCAATTCTTCCAGAACAGTTAGTTTCAAGTCCTGATGGAACATGGGAATGTGGTAATGCAATTCATCGATTAGGTAAAGCGATTGGGGTTGACTATGTATTTATTGATTTGAGAGCAGGTTTAAGCGAGATATCTAGTCCGATAATTTTTGATCCAAGATTTCAGCGATTTTTAGTGACAACAATTACGGAACAGTCGGTCACTGGAACAAGTCTGGTTTTAAAACAAATTGGTCAAGTTGCACCATCAAAAGCAAGCATTGATGATGCACAATATTACGACCCATCTTTAATTATTAGTATGTTAACGCCAGAACTAAAATCATTGCCAGCTTTTGAAGATGCATCAGTGAGATTTCAGTCTGCTTATGTGCAACCAGAAGAAGATAATATATACTCTACAAGACTCGATACTCAAAATACTTACTTTGCTCAAGAATTACTTTATATTAATAATTGGGATGAGGCACGTTCTAAATTAAATCCAACTTCAGTGATGGAAATTGCCAGAAGTTGGGTACAAAATCAGTTTGGTGTAACGATAAATCAAGATGTGAAGTCAGAACCTAAAGAAGCGCAAGATAAGTTAATAGCAGTTCGTAGGCTTAGAGATGTTTGCGAACGCTATATATATGCCGAAGAAGGTCAAGGAGAAGATTTATTAGTAACAGAGCCTTTAAAAAACTTGGCAACTAAATTTAGAGATGAGTTACCTCGTGTAGTATCAATAGGAGCTAAAGGAGCAGGTAAAACATTTAATTATATCCAGCTGTCACGCTTCAAATATTGGGAAAGATTTTTAAATCGTATTGATAAGACTGAAACAATATCAAATGATAATATTTACATATTTCCTCTTTTGCAATCAGGTAAACTTGGCGATAATGCTAGGCATATTATCAACGAAGCGAGAAGCGAGGTAAGAGAATCCGTTGCAAATAGTCAGCAGGAATTTTTACACTCAGAGTCTGTCGATAGAATAAAAAGAGCGCTGACAGATAAAAATTGGGACGAGCCTCAATGGACAGAATTTTGGATTACTGAAATTGCTAGAGCTATAGGCATTAGTTCTGAAGATAGCCAGATTAATAGTCTTAGTCTGATTAACCGCGATTTAAAAAATAAAGGACTGCGTATTGTTATTTTATTTGATGGTCTAGAAGATATTTTCCCAAATATTGCTTTCGAGCCAAAAGAAAAAACTGCTTTAAAAGCTTTGATTGAAGATTTGCCAAATAAATTATCAGAAATTAGGCAGTCTTATCTGGGAATAATTATTTTTCTACGTCGTGATTTTCTACGTTACACTATTAGCCAAAATTTACAACAATTTGAAAATCTTTATCGTTCTTATGATTTATCTTGGAATCAAAACTCATTTTTAAGATTAGTTTTTTGGATATGTAGTGAGTCTGAAGTTATAGGGGCAGAAAAATCAATTATTTATAACTTAACGAAAGAAGAATTAAGCGATAGATTAGAAAAACTATGGGGTAAAAGGTTAGGTTCAGATAATGCTAAAGAAGCTTATACAGCTTCTTGGGTGTTTGCTGCTTTAACAGATTTCAATGGTAGACTTCAAGCAAGAGATATTATTCGTTTTCTACATCATGCAGCAGATATAACTGTACATAGATTAAAAGAGGTACAGTCGGAAAAGTGGTTTAGCAGCCGACTTTTACCCCCAGAAGCGATTCGTCGCGCACTTAAGCCATGTAGTGAAAAGAAGGTTGAAGAAGCAAAAGAGGAATATCCAGCTTTCAAAACGTGGGTTGATGATACTTTACCTCAATATACATATGATAACCGGAAAATTCCTTTTGGCGTGCAACAGTTTAAGATGGAACCGAAAACGGTACAAATGCTAGAAGAAATGGGTGTAATTTATGAAGATAAAGAGAAAGATAATGAAGCAAGATTTTATATGCCAGAAATTTTCCGTGAAGGATTAGGATTTTCCGGTAAAGGTGCTCGACCTCGGATATTAGTGTTGAAACGTAAGGTTTTAGGAAAAGGTATTTTGTAAATCTGTTATTTAGCTTGGGTTGCCTCTCGCAGTAGCCGATCTACAATAGTACAAATACTTGTTTTCTGTAAACTATTGATATTCTATCAAAACTAATGTAGTTAGGCTAAATTCGAGGTATTTTTAGGAAAAATTGGATAAATTCTGTAGACAAATAACAGAAATATGCTAAAAGTTTTTGCTGACCGTGGTGGTACATTTACAGATGTTGTGGCAGTTACTAATAATCAGGAAATAATTGACAGATTAGCAACATATCCACAACGTTTTTTAATTGTTCCTCTACCAAATAAAGAATGGATAATAGTTCATAAGTTACTTTCTGAAAATCCTGAACAATATCCAGATGCAGCTATTCAAGGAATTCGAGATATATTAGGGATTCCCAAAAATCAACCTATTCCCACAGAAGAAATAGAAGTGGTAAAAATGGGGACAACTGTGGCAACAAATGCACTGTTGGAGAGGAAGGGAGACAGGGTTGCATTATTGATTACCCAAGGGTTTAAAGATGCGTTGCGAATTGGTTATCAAAATCGTCCCGATATTTTTGCCCGTCACATTATTTTGCCAACTATGTTGTATGAGCAAGTAATTGAGGTGGAGGAACGGTATGATGCTCATGGACAAGAACTTATCCCGGTAAATATCCAACAAGTTCGACAGGATTTAGCAGCAGCTTATGACCAAGGAATCCTTAGCTGTGCCATAGTATTTATGCATAGCGATCGCTATCACGCTCACGAGCAACAAGTAGCGTTACTTGCTCAAGAAATTGGATTTACTCAAATATCTGTATCTCACCAAGTTAGTCCCTTAATGAAGTTGGTGAGTCGAGGGGATACAACTGTTGTGGATGCTTACCTAACTCCGATTCTGCGTCGTTATGTGAATCAAGTTAGTGGTCAGCTACCTGGAGTCAGATTGATGTTTATGAAGTCTGATGGGGGTTTAGTTGCAGCAGCCAAATTTCAAGGCAAAGACAGCATTTTGAGTGGTCCTGCGGGGGGAATCGTGGGGGCTGTTCAAAGCTGTAAAAGGGGCGGTTTTGAGTCGATTATCACCTTTGACATGGGGGGAACAAGTACAGATGTTGCCCATTTTCACGGGGAATATGAACGTCAATTAGATTCTGAGATCGCTGGTATTAGGATGCGAGTTCCAGTTTTAGCAATCAATACCATTGCTGCTGGTGGTGGTTCCATTTTAGCCTTTGATGGTTCCAGTTACCGCGTGGGACCCGAATCTGCGGGTTCAAATCCGGGTCCTGCTTGTTACCGACGTGGGGGAAAATTGACGGTAACGGATGCAAATGTGTTGTTGGGGAAAATTCATCCCCAGTATTTCCCTGCTGTGTTTGGGATGGATGGGAATTTACCTTTGGATCGAGAAATTGTAGTTGACAAATTTGCCGAATTAGCAGTTAACACAGGAAATCATCATACACCAGAACAAGCGGCTTCTGGCTTTATAGCGATCGCTGTCGAGAATATGGCTAATGCTATCAAGAAAATTAGCCTGCAACGTGGTTATGATGTCACCGAATATGTGCTTTGTTGTTTTGGTGGTGCAGGTGGGCAAGTTGCTTGTTTGCTTGCGGATAATTTGGGGATGAAGCGGATATTTTTACATCCCTATGCGGGGGTACTTTCAGCTTATGGGATGGGATTAGCGGATGTGAGAACTATTCGGGAAGCAGGGGTGGAGGAGGTTTTAAGTCAGGGGTTGGTGTCACGGTTGCAGGTGTTGATGCAGGGTTTGGAGGAGGAAGAGGGAAAAGAGTTTAAAACGCAGAAAAACACAGAGGGAAGCGCAGAGGTACGCGGAGGTTTGATTGGAGAAAATACACTGGAGGTGATGAGGAAGGTGAGTTTGAAGTATGCGGGAACTAATTCTGTTTTGGGTGTTGATTTTGATTTAAATTGGCAGCAGATGCGAGATAAGTTTGAGGTTGAGCATAAGTTACGTTATGGTTTTATTCAGTTAGAAAAGGCTGTAATTGTAGAGTCTATTTCGGTAGAGTTAATTCAGAAAATGGATACCCCTGAAGAACCTTTTGTTTGTCGGAGTCGTTCTTTGCTGGAATTACCTAAACCTGTAGAAATTGTCAGGATGTTTACTGCGGATAAATGGCATGATACCCCGGTTTATCAACGAGAAGATTTACAACCGGGAGATAGAATTCAAGGAACTGCAATTATTGTGGAAAAAATTAGCACAATTGTAGTTGAACCGAACTGGGAAGCAAGGTTAACAGAACTCAATCATCTAGTTTTGCAGCGTCAAAATTAATGAATTGATTAGATTCTGCTTTTTAGGAGTTTATAGCTACTAATAGCGATGACAAGTCTAAGCTATTCAAAATACTAGCTTTAATTGGACGTTTTTCATCCCAAAAAATCAAAGATGAATAAAAATTTATTGCTGATAAGCTGGTTAAAAGTGTAAATGTTTTTTGAGTAATTTGCTCATCTTCAAAACTGAGGAAATAAACTGTATCGTCAAAAACTGTAACCTGATCATTTGTCGTGCAGATTTAAAGGGACATGATGATTGAGGTTGTCTAACACCGGTTACTTTTACATCAACAAGCAAATCTGGAAAGTCAATTCCACTTGCTGAATTACCTTTGATAAACTCATATTTACCCTGGAGATAAAGTCTAAATTTTTGTTCTAAATATGTTCCAATGGCTTTACCGTCTGTGACACCGTAGAGGATAGGTTCGAGATGCTGAGATTCTGCTGCCGAAAATATTGCTGCTTCATAGCATAGGATATCCACCGTTAAAATTGGCATCGAGTATATCTGAAAGTATTTGAAAGCTGTGTTAAGTATCATATCGTATTTTTACAACACAGAAATGATGTTAGCTGATGCTACTTCTCTAGCTAGACTAAAACTTACTTAATTCATAGGAATCAAAAATGTCTACAATACCTAAACCTGATCCTGTTCGTTTAGAAATATTCAAAAATCTTTATCAATTTATTGCTGAACAAATGGGGATTGTTCTGCAAAATACAGCGACATCTGTAAATATCAAAGAACGTCTTGATTTCTCCTGCGCTATTTTTGATAAAGCTGGATTATTAGTGGCAAATGCTCCCCACATTCCTGTACATTTAGGCTCGATGAGTGAGAGTGTTCGCAGTTTGATTTGTGATAAAGGTAGTACGATTAAACCGGGAAATGTGTACTTATCTAATAATCCTTACAATGGGGGGACTCATCTTCCTGATGTCACAGCAATTACTCCTGTTTTTGACTTGGAGGAAAAACAAGTTATTTTCTATGTTGCTTCTCGCGGACATCAAGCTGATATTGGCGGAATTACTCCCGGTTCTATGCCTCCCCATAGTACAACAATTGTAGAAGAGGGAATTATGTTTGATAATTTTCTCTTGGTTGCAGGGGGAAACTTCTTAGAAACCTCTGTGCGATCGCATTTAGTAACCCACCCTTACCCAGCAAGGAATCCTGATCAAAACATCGCTGATTTCAAAGCTCAAATCGCCGCGAATAATAGGGGGGTGCAGGAACTTTTAAAAATGGTGGATAAATACGGGATTGAAACTGTTCAAGCTTACATGAAGTTTGTTCAGGATAATGCTGAGGAAGCAGTCAGACGGGCAATTGACGTTTTAAAGGATAGTGAGTTCATTTATGAAATGGATGGGGGAGCTAGAATTAAAGTTAAAGTCACAATTAACCAAGAAAATAGCAGTGCAATAATTGATTTTACTGGCACATCTACACAACTAAATAGTAACTTTAATGCTCCTAAAGCTGTAACCCAAGCAGCAGTCTTATATGTTTTCCGTACTTTAGTTGATGATAATATTCCTTTGAATGCGGGTTGTTTAAATCCTTTGGAAATTATTATCCCGGTGGGTTGCATGTTAAACCCAATTTATCCTGCTGCGGTTGTTGCGGGAAATGTGGAAACTTCCCAAACCATTGTAGATGCTTTGTATGGTGCTTTGGGTATTATGGCTGCTTCCCAAGGAACAATGAACAATTTTACTTTTGGGAACGAAAAATATCAATATTATGAAACTATTTGCGGTGGTTCTGGTGCAGGAATTGATTTTGATGGTACCGATGGGGTTCATTCCCACATGACAAATTCCCGTTTGACTGACCCGGAGGTGTTGGAAACTCGGTATCCTGTGATGGTGGAGAGTTTTAGTTTGCGTCCTGAAAGTGGGGGTAAAGGCAAACATCAAGGTGGAAATGGAATTATTCGTCGCATCAAGTTTTTAGAACCAATGACAGCAAATATTCTTTCGGGACATCGTTTAGTTCCTCCCTTTGGTTTAAATGGGGGAGAAAGGGGACTTGTGGGAAGTAATTGGGTGCAACGTCAAGATGGAAGTCGGGAAAATTTGGGGAGTACAGCAACAACTCAGATGCAACCTGGGGATATTTTTGTAATTGAAACTCCTGGGGGTGGAGGTTTTGGGAATGAAGAAAATAGTAGTTTAATACGTTAATTGAATACAGCGATCGCATAATCGAAAAAACCCACTGATTCTGAAGTGAGGTTTTTACTGGGTGAGTGATGGAAAACTTATAAACACGGCAAACTAGCGTATCACCGACAATTTAGGTGTCAAACACTGAATCATCGATAGATCCGCACACTGAATGATAAATTGATTAGACTCTAGTACCTCAAGGCAGTAGTGAGTAGGCAGTAGGCAGTGGGGGAAAGCCCTTTATTACTGTGCCTTTCATGGTCAAATAATGGTCTAGTTATTTACGCCATGCTGTACTAGTTAATTATCAACAACAACAGTTAACCCTGTCTCTGCCGAACGTTTAGCCGCTTGAGCAACTTTCAATGTGTATAAACTTTTTTCCGGTGTAGTGTACAAAGCTTCACCAGAGAATAAATGCTCCACAACCATGTCCGTATCCTTTGCGAATACACCCCGACGAGGAGCTATGTTAATAGGTATATTTTCACCCGTGCGAATCAAAATTCCTGTATCTCCATCAAATATCAACCCACCCCTTTCACCGTGAATTTCAAATCTGCGTTCATCTTTCCAAACTGTTTCCCCCTTAGCATACATAACTTGTCCTAATAATCCATCTTCAAAGGATAATTGAGCAACACAAAAACAGCTTTGGTAATAATCATCCTCGGTTTGCCAAAATCGGTTGTGACAGTTAACTGTAAAAACTTCACCAAACAAGTCTATGAGACGATGTAACCTAGATAAGGCACCAACCAATGGAAAACCGAATAACTCATGGTTATAAGTCCATTTACGTGGTGCTGGATGCTTAGGACTGATAGTATTGTAACGAGCATAAAATACTTGCCCGATTTCAGGTAAATTCTGTTTGAGAGCTTGATGAACTCCCCCGATAATTTCTATGTGTTCAACATGGAGTAATAGTTTTTTGGCTTTCGCTAAAGCAATTAATGCTTCCGCTTGTTCAAAATCTAGCGATAAAGGATATTCAACAATTACATGCTTACCATTTTCTAATGCAGCTTCGACGATTTCACCATGCAAGCTATTGATATTACATACCACCACAAGATCAATATCATCACGCTGCACTAATACTTGCCAAGTTGATACCGCTTCTGCTTCGTATTCTTGTGCAAAAGTTGCGGCTGTATCTGGGTGATGACCTGCGATTGCCACCAAGTGCGATCGCTTGTTGTGCAAAAATGACTCAGATCTGATTTTTGCCGCATACCCAGTTCCCACCAAACCAACTCGCACTCTTCCCGTTTGCAAAAACGCTGAGGAATTGTACATTGTCTATACACCAGTGTAATTTATGATTTTTTTTGGGCAATAAAGTCAGAGTAAACCACTTAAATTGACGGTCAACAGCCAACTCAACTTTAGATACCACTAAATACTATCTGCATACCAGACAATAATTATTGATAAAAATAAAAGTTTTTTCAGTATACATAAGTTTATCTAATTGTTTGCCTGAAAGGAGCCTAATCATATAATAAAAACTTATCTTGATTAGACAACTAAATTTCATTACTAATCGCGCTCGAATTCCGGTTACATAGTTTGCTTTTTCTCGTAGTATCAGAATTGAAGCAAATTTAAATCTACGGCTTACCTGAATCAGATTAGCCCTAAATTTTGCAGTCAGAGAGACTTCGCCATGCAACGACGAAGAAGCACCTCTGGCTTAGAGAGAGAAACCAATCTGCCGTCGAAAATAGAGAGGATTACACCAATGGCAACTTATAAAGTTACACTGATCCATGAAGCTGAAGGCTTAAACACCACAATCGATTGTGAAGAAGATACATACATTCTAGATGCTGCTGAGGAAGCAGGCATTGAACTACCTTATTCTTGCCGCGCTGGTGCTTGTTCCACCTGTGCTGGTAAAATTACTGCTGGTACAGTTGACCAATCTGACCAATCTTTCTTGGATGACGAGCAAATCGAGAATAACTATGTGTTAACTTGTGTAGCTTATCCAACTTCTGACTGTACAATTCAAACTCACAAAGAAGAAGAACTCTACTAAAAACTACTACCCTCAAGGTAGTGAGGTTAGCTAAGTAAACCAGTAAACCGAAGCAGCATATATCCGAGGACACAAATTCTCTATGCTGCTTTTTTGTTCATTCAGGTCAACAAGACTGTTTTGACAACGACGATGGTTAAACTCCCAAAGGGAATTCCAGAAAATCAAATATCCTGTGGTTTGGGCAGCGTTCGATGCTTCCTGAGCCTGTCGGAACGAAGTGTACCGGAGGTAAGGACTGAGCGCTCACGCCGAAGTCTTGCCCGAAAAGATTCGGATGCCTCTTCCACAATAGAAAATTGGATAATTATTTAATTGGAAGTCCCAAACGTGATTAATAAACCTCACATGTTTCCTCCAATTTCGTAAGAATTGCTCCTTACAAAGACTATTGCTGTACTATATTTTCATGATTTTTCTTCATAGCCTGACTTTTTCGTATTTTTAGACTAAGATAGTATATCTGTTCTATTTAGATCATTAAGCTAAGATTCCCAAGTAATAACTCATATATTTTTAGAGGCGAGAATGGCTGCGAATACTACCGATAACAATGCAGGTAAGCAAAAAGCTCTCACCATGGTACTCGGACAAATTGAGAAAACCTTTGGTAAGGGTACAATCATGCGTCTAGGTGATGCTACCCGGATGAAGGTGGAAACTGTCTCTACGGGAGCGCTAACTTTAGATTTAGCCTTGGGGGGTGGTTTACCAAAGGGTAGGGTAATTGAAATCTACGGACCAGAAAGTTCAGGGAAAACAACTGTAGCTTTACATGCAGTTGCCGAAATCCAAAAAACTGGCGGAATTGCCGCCTACATTGATGCAGAACATGCTCTAGATCCAACCTATGCCGGTGCATTAGGCGTTGATATTGCAAATTTATTAATTTCCCAACCTGATACTGGAGAATCTGCCCTAGAGATTGTAGATCAGCTAGTGCGCTCTGCTGCCGTTGATATTGTAGTTATTGATTCAGTCGCTGCACTGGTACCACGGGCAGAAATTGAAGGGGAAATGGGTGATACTCACGTCGGCTTACAGGCACGTTTGATGAGCCAAGCTCTACGTAAGATTACTGGCAATATTGGTAAATCTGGTTGCACCGTCATCTTTATTAACCAGTTGCGGATGAAAATCGGTGTCAGCTATGGAAACCCAGAAACCACTACTGGTGGTAATGCCTTAAAATACTACGCATCAGTCCGCTTGGATATTCGTCGAATTCAAACTTTGAAAAAAGGTACTGAAGAATTCGGCAACCGAGTTAAAGTCAAAGTTGCCAAAAATAAAGTTGCACCACCATTCAGAATCGCTGAATTTGATATTATTTTCGGGAAAGGGGTATCTACTATCGGCTGCTTGGTAGACTTGGCAGAAGAAACTGGGATCCTTACCCGTAAAGGTGCATGGTATAGCTACAAAGGCGATAATATTTCTCAAGGACGTGATAACGCCATCAAATATGTAGAAGAAAAACCCGAACTAGCAGAAGAAATCAAGAAGTTAGTTAAAGAAAAACTTGATATGGGTGCTGTAGTTTCAGCTAATTCTGTGGGTAAACCAGATCCAGAGGATGAAGAAGATGACGAAGAGTTAGAACAAGACTAGGGGTATGTCAATATAAAAATGACGGTTGTAGAGACGTAGCAGTGCTGCGTCTCTACCGCTGGATCTGTTGCAATGATTTTTGAAATCGGTATTATTTCCCCAGAAAGTAATCTAAAATCTCCGATTTGGGTTCAACATTGAGTAATTTTGAGATAGATGTGGCTGGTGATTCCTGGTTCATTACACCGATACTATGTAACATATCCAAGGTATCATCTGCTTGTTCGTCAAGAATTCTGGTTTTTGGAGATGAATAGTTGAAAGTTTTGACATCAGCATCTTGTTCGGAATTGGACTGGATCAGTAATTTAACTGAGATATCTGGTAAAAACTTAGTAGTTGTATTCAAAAAAAACGAAAAAGTTAGGGTTCCTAGACGAATGCGATCGCTTTCTTTAAGTTTAGTCGGCTGATAAACCCTTTCACCATTGATAAAAGAACCATTAGTGCTGTTTAAATCTACCAAATAAAAGCTTTGTTCATCCTCAGAAAATCTAATCATGGCATGATAACGTGACACATAAGGATTATCAATGTGAATTCCGTTGATGCGATCGCGTCCTAACGTCCAGATTTGTTGTGACTGTCTTAAGGTAATTGTTTGATCCTCCCATAGGTTTGTCACCAAGGAAATAGTGGAATCGTTGACGACACCCTCAATATAGAGATCGTTTCTAGTCCCAAATGACGGTTGACATGGGTTTTCTAATTGAAGGATTTCATCTAGAAGACTGCTGTGATGCTCATATATCTTAAGAAAACTTTGATATAGATACAGTTGTTGTTCTAGCTTTCTTTCTAAAAACTCGACCATAATTCGGTAAGCCTTGATTTAATAAAAAGTCTAGGTTTCTAACATCGGTCATAAATTTTCCCTTACTTACAATCCGATACACTAGCTTCGTGGCATCATAATTTAGCTATAACTGTTACTACCACCTCTATCAGAAGGGTTAGAATGCTATATTTTCCTTTTACTAAATAATTGATTAACTATATAAATCAGGTCTGATGTTTGAAAAAAGTTTAAGTTGTCTGAGTGAAGCAAGAATCCTCCTGCATTTATGCCGGGGAGTATCAAATCCTAAGGATTTTTGATCACTCATTTGTTGGAACGCTCTAGCCTGTAATTGTCATAAAACTTGGAATGGTGCGTTATTCTCCGCTTATGCAGGCTACTGTTGTACTTGATTCAACCCACATTGCTAAGTATGTTCTATAAACCAGTAGTTCTGTACACCATGCCAATTTGCTGTAGCTCATATACGAATGGCACTAAGTTAAGGCATAGCCTTTACCCTAACTAGCTCGCAACTTCCAGGCTAGGAAACGATGATTGGGGGATTTGCCGGGGGTGGGGTCTCTCAGAATACGTCCCCAAGCTGGAACCTACCAAGAAGGCTAGATAAGCCTAAAGTATTATCTTAGTGATATTCATCTCAGATACATTATTTAGTAATTAATTATTTTTTTGAGCAAACAAAATTTATATTTACATTTATACAAAATATCATCGTTTTTTTTAATTTAATATTTTATTTATTAGTCTTTCTTAATTTATTGAAATATTGATGGAAGTTAAATTTAATTTGGCATTAATAAATCTTTGTCATTAGTTAACAGGTTGCTATCGTCTACAAATAGAAGCTTCGGGCTGACTTTGAAATCAAGCCCAAAGCCTTCCACTATAACAAACCGCGTTTACCATTAGGTCGTACCGTCATCCAATTTGTTTTTGCTAATACCAGTTGTTCATCAGAAACTTTGGCACCAGTAAGATTAGCACCACACAGATTTGCTCCTCGTAAGTTAGCATGATTTAAATATGCATAACTTAGATCAGCACCACGTAAATCGGCACCTTCTAAGTCAGCATGACTCAAATAAGCCTTATTTAGATTTGCATCCTTGAGGTTAGCGCGGTTGAGACTGGCACGACCAAAATCACTGTTATATAGATTAGAACCCTGTAAATTAGCTCTTTCTAAAACTGAAGCATGGAAGTTTGCCTCTGATAAATCAATTCCTTGTAAATTTAGCAAAGCTAAATTGTAGGAGGCAAAATCACGTCTACCTTTGGTATAGGCAGATAATAAACCCTCAGTATTGAACTGACGAACACTTTGGGATTTAGAACCACTAGTCGCATTAGTGCTTTCTTGATTCCATGTGGCTAATTTAGATACGGTTGAGCGTTGATTACCACTAGCAGTGGCTTCAACTAATTTTGCTCTTCTAGCTCTAATTGCGGCTGCAACCTGGGCAACACCTCCACTGGAAAAGCCCACTGAAGCATGGTTATTGAGAATTCCTGAATCTTCAAAGCGCTTACCAGAACCTTTTTTTGTAACATCTACAGGACGAGATACCATACCTTTTTCCAAATCTTGGAGATATGGCTCCATTTCTAAAGCCTTGAGAACTTCGTCAGCCGATTGGAAGCGGCTACGTACAGAAACTTCTAACATTTTCCGAATTACACCACTTAAATGTGGACTGACTTGAACTAAGTGTTCCCACATCATCTCCCCAGTAGTGGGATTGTAATCCAAATCTTTTGGAGATTTAGCAGTTAGCAAATAAATACAAGTTACTCCCAGTGCGTAAATATCACTGGAATAAACTGGACGCATTGCCATTTGTTCGGGAGGGGCAAATCCTGGTGTACCTATGGCATAGGCTGTTAAAGCTGTTTGCCCAGATCGTAAAGCCAAAGTTTGGCTGACTTGGTTTTTTACAGCCCCGAAGTCAATCAAAACTAATCGACTATCTTGAGCGCGACGAATCAAATTTGCTGGTTTGATATCTCGATGAATTACCTTCTGACTGTGGATGTATTGTAGAAGGGGCAGAATGTCAGTTAAAAATTCCTTAACTGAAGTTTCACTGCATTGTCCTTTGGCTTTGACCTCCTGTTGTAAAGTTGCACCACTGATATACTCTTGAACAAGGTAAAATTGTTCACCGGATTCAAAATAATCCAGCAAACGGGGAACTTGGGGATGATTGCCAATTTTGCCAAGGGTGACAGCTTCACGCTCAAACAGTTCCCGCGCCATTTCTAAAACATGTGGTGCGGTTGCGGTTGGTCGTAGCTGTTTAATTACACAACTTGGTTGTCCTGGTAGTACTTCATCGCGGGCAATAAAGGTAGCCCCAAAGCCGCCTTGACCTAACGCTTTGAGCACCCGATAACGATCGCGCAGCAGTAGTGATGAACCACAAGCTTGACACTTATCGCTACAAGTTAGATTTTCTGGATTTGGACAATTGGGATTTAAGCAGTAGCTCATGTACTGTCAACTCGCTGCACAAAAAGGATGGAGAGCATTTTCTTTAATCTATTATTGACATTAAAATTGAGCTATCACCAGGTAATTTTCTCTAGTTATCTTTTGAAGAGTTGCTAAAGATCATGTCATGTTACTGAAAGTAATACCAAATGTGTAGATTTTTGATTTGTTAGCTCAAGAAAATTACTGATATTTATAACTACAAAGCATTATTTTTAGCTTAAATGTTGTGTTTGTAGCAGTATTAATACAGAGAAAACGCCACAGGGATGCCGCAATAAAAGTTATCAAATATTACCTTTGTATTATTGCCTTTGTATCAGCGATGTCAGAAAATTCATTATATCTCCAACTGCGCTGGAATAATTATGGTGGAATATCAACAGAAATGGTATATTTTCAAGCTATCCACACAAACATGTGAGATTATCCCCAGTAAGGAAATGACTGAGGAGCAGAATATGGAAATATCAGAAAGATGGGGTCCATATGATTCTAGGGAAGATGCGATCGCGCATCGCATCGGATTAATCCGTGCTGGGAAATGTCAACCTCAATAGTTGACTAATTAGTTGACTAATTTCCCACGCTACTTGTTTTGTGCCTGGGTGTTGCCTTGGGCAGCGATTTGGTTTTTCAAAGATTCCACAGCTTTAGCAAACTGCGGGTCTTGCATAGTTCCAACCTTAACGCGATCGCGTAACCACAATTCGACCTCCTGCTTCTGAGTCAACTCCAACTTAATATCAGGATCAATCCCATGTTTGTGAATATCACGACCACTAGGTGTAAAGTATTTAGCAATTGTCACTGCCAAGCCTGAACCATCATCCAAAGGACGCACCGATTGGACTAAACCTTTCCCAAAGGTTTGCGAACCCACTAAAATACCCCGCTTATTATCTTGGATTGCCCCAGAGAAAATTTCGCTGGCACTAGCTGAACCCTTATTTACCAAAATAGTTAAGGGTTTCTTTGTCAAAGCCCTACCATTAGCAATTTCTCGTTCTTGTTCACCTTGACGATCTTTAGTGGAAACAATTGTCCCCTTATCCAGCCACATCCGCGAAATTTCGACACTTGCAAATAATAAGCCCCCAGGATTTCCACGTAAATCTACAACGTAGCCTACAATTTGTTTTTTCTCTAAATCGTTAATGGCATCCCGCATTTCCTTTGCAGCATTGGCGCTAAATTGGTTGAGACGAATGTACCCTACATTCCCAATGGGGGTTTTTTGTTGCGAAAACTTGACTGGATGAATTTCGATTTTCGCCCTAGCAATACTAAATTCCTTTCTCTGTTTACCCCGTAAAATAGTTAAATTTACTTTGGTTCCAGCTTCACCGCGAATCAAAGATACAGCTTGGTTTGTGTCCATCCCCTCGGTGTTTTTGCCATTGATCTTAATAATCATATCCTTAGCTAAAACACCCGCTTTAAATGCTGGTGTATCCTCAATTGGGGAAATTACAGTCAGTCTTTTGGTTTTTTCATCCAAACCAATTTGAATCCCAATGCCTGTTAATTCTCCAGAAGTATCAACCTGCATATTTTTAAATTCACTGGGATCCATAAACCGAGTGAAGGGATCATTCAACATTTTCAGCATTTCTCGAATAGATTTATAAGCTTCTTGTTTGTTCTTATAAGATTTATTCAAATATTGCTTACGAACAGCCTGCCAATCAACTTGATTGAAAGTAGGATCCACATATTGACGCTGGATAATTTGCCAAACTTCGTCAACTAATTCTTTAGGACTTTCTTTAAATGGAAAGGCTTGCCCTTGGGAATGTATACCAAGACTGGTAAACGCGATTGTAGTCAACGTCACAGCCGTAGCACCCAAAACAAGTCCACTTCTTGTAATCACCATAATGACGCTGCAAAGGCTAGGGAATAAATTATAGTCAGTATGCTCAATCTAGCACAGGCTTATTCTGTACTGACTGAGCATATTGTTTTATTTCCAAAAAATTTTCTTGAATCCGGCGAAAAGAAATGTGATCAAGGTTCCTAAGTACGTTTACGGTTCCACCCAACGTCCATCAGCCTTAATCAAATTAATCAATTCTTCTACACCCATATTTTCTGGAACTTTTTTAATTTCATCTCGACCGCGATACAGTGAGATATAGCCGGGAGTTTTGCCAACGTAACCATAGTCAGCATCAGCCATTTCTCCAGGTCCGTTAACAATGCAACCCATAACAGCAATATCTAAGCCTGTTAAATGTTTCGTTGCTTCCCTGACTTTATGCAGTACCTCCTCCAAGTTAAATAGAGTTCGTCCGCAAGAAGGACAGGCGACATACTCCACCATTGTCTTCCTTAATCCTAAAGCCTGCAAGATACTGTAACAAACAGGAATCTCTTTTTCTGGGGCTTCAGTTAAAGATACGCGAATGGTATCGCCAATTCCATCGGTAAGTAGGGTGGCAATTCCAGCGGTTGATTTAATTCTGCCATATTCGCCATCACCTGCTTCCGTCACACCTAAATGCAGCGGATAATCCATCCCTAACTCATCCATCCGCCTCACCATTAAGCGGTAAGCAGCCACCATTACTGGTACCCGTGAGGCTTTCATGGAGATGACAATATTATGAAAATCCAAAGATTCACAAATTTTAATAAATTCTATTGCTGATTCCACCATCCCTTCCGGAGTATCACCGTAGGTAAAGAGCATTCTTTCAGCCAAAGAACCATGATTAACACCGATTCGCATGGATTTTCCTTGATCACGCAAGGATACCACCAACGGCTCTAGGGTTTCACGGATTTTTTCGCCAATTTCGGCAAATTCGGCAGGGGTATATTCAGTTCTGGTTGTACTTGGTTTTTCAAACACATACAAACCGGGATTAATCCGTACTTTCTCAATATGTTTGGCGACTTCTAAGGCAATTTTCATCCCATTGTGATGAACGTCAGCAACAATTGGCACATCTTTGTAAGTTTGTTTTAACTTTTGCTTAATTTCCGCCAACGCTTTAGCATGAGCCATGCT
Organism: Calothrix sp. PCC 6303; assembly: GCF_000317435.1. Lineage (NCBI taxonomy): Bacteria > Bacillati > Cyanobacteriota > Cyanophyceae > Nostocales > Calotrichaceae > Calothrix > Calothrix sp. PCC 6303. The sequence continues at coordinate 1,002,231 of NC_019751.1, read as the reverse complement.
GGGAACGGTGACGCGGACAATTTCGCAGCCAATTTCGTGTAGACGACGAATTGCCGCCACTGAACCCTCAATGTCGAGGGTATCCTCATTAATCATCGACTGCACCACCACAGGGTAGCCACCGCCAATTGTGATATCACCCACTTTTACTGGGCGAGTTTTGCGGCGCTTGATGGCAGTATCAAAGGTCGGTTGATTGGTTGTAATATCTTGATTTGTAGGGGTAGACAGGGTTTGCATAACCTAGTAGGTAATATTTTGTAGCGAAAGCATCAAATTTTAAAACGCTCTGTTTTTCAGATTGCCACAGTTAGAGTAACTTTGGGTGACAGAACTGCACAAAATAGAACAATAACCATAGTAATTAGAGATTTTCTGAATTCGAGCGATTTATTATTTGTGGGGATGATGCCATTTAAATACAAATTATTGAAAATTGCTAGTACAAGTACTTAAATAAAGTTGGTGGGCTATGCTTGTATAAATTATTAGTACGTTTTCAATATATTTAGATATGACTAACTCAATCCAAAATCAACTTCCTATTCCTAGCCACTTTAATCCTGACACTGTTGGGGAGGTGTGGCGTGTACCTTATCAAGAACGTGCAATTGCCGCCGAAAGTTGGGCGAAACAACACCATATAAAGCCTGCGGCAGAAGATAAAAATAGTGTTTGCCTGTTAATTATCGATCCACAAAATACATTTTGTATTCCTGGTTTTGAGCTATTTGTTGGGGGCAAATCTGGTGGAGGGGCAATCGAAGATAATGTGCGTCTTTGTGAGTTTATTTATCGAAATTTGGGGGACATTACGAAAATTATTCCCACCATGGATACCCATACAGCGATGCAAATTTTTCATCCCATTTTTTGGTTAAATGAGAATGGTGAGCATCCCATACCTTCAGCAACAATGATCACTCCAGAAGATATTGATAGTGGCATTTGGAAAGTCAATCCATCTGTCAGCTATAGTTTAAATTTAGATTATGAACTCTTAGCAAAACATGCCTACCATTATGTTAAACAACTGAGTGAAAATGGTAAATATCCCTTGACTGTATGGTCTTATCATTCGATGTTAGGAGGAATTGGTCATGCTGTGGTTTCTGCGGTAGAGGAAGCAGTTTTCTTCCACAGTATTGCCAGAAATAGCCAAGCACAGTTTGAAATCAAAGGAAATAATCCGTTAACAGAAAATTATTCAGTTTTAAGTCCAGAGGTTTTGGAAGGTTTTGATAGTCGTCCCATTGCTCATAAAAATACGGCTTTAATTCAACAATTACTTGCATATGATGTCGTTATCATTGCGGGACAAGCAAAGAGTCATTGTGTAGCTTGGACGATTGATGATTTGTTAACTGAAATTAAACAAATTGATGCAAATTTGGCAAGAAAAATTCATTTATTGGAAGACTGTACATCGCCTGTGGTGGTTCCGGGTGTGGTGGACTATTCAGAGATGGCGGATAGGGCGTTTGCGAAGTTTGCAGAAGCGGGGATGAAGATAGTTAAGTCAACTGATTTAATTAGTTATCTGTAAGCAATTATCAGTTTGAAGCGAGCGTATTTTATCTTCGGCTTCTGATACTAGGCTTAAAGCTTACTGACTACCCCTACCGAAGCATAGCATTTCGAGGAGTCGAGGATTCGCTCCTCCTTTATAAATACATTACTGATAACTTTTGGATAAATACTAAGTTACTAATCCCTTTAATGTTGTCCGATAGTTTTAGCGATCGCGTAAACTTTAAAATCGGATAAACGTATTATGAAGTTTTGACACACTAAAAAAATCAGCGTAATATCAGTGTTAACACTGGGTTATCTACTGACCATTGTAAAGCTATGATGATATTCTACTAACTATCTTCAAATTCCTGTATTTAAAAACAGGCAACTTTTTTAACAACAAAATACTCGGCGAGATTCAATATGAAAAAACAGTTAATAATGTTGGGGTTTGTGACTTTATCAACCTTAATGCCATCAACGGCATGGGCTGCTAAATTCAATCAGATGTATGTGTTTGGTGATAGTCTTGCTGATACGGGTAATTTTTTCAAAGCTACAGGGATACCTCCAGAACCTTACTTTAAGGGTCGCTTTTCCAATGGTCCAGTTTGGGTTGATTACTTAGCGAATGGCTTCGGTTTAGCTGCTAATCAAAGTAAAAACTTTGCCTTTGGTGGAGCAACAACTGGGGCTTTAAATACAACAAACCCATCTCTTCCGGGACTGGAGCAACAAATTCAAAGTTTTACCTCTTCCACTGGTGCAAAAGCAAATAAAAATGCCCTGTATGTTATTTGGGCTGGTGCTAATGATTACCTCGGTGGTCAACAAACAGATCCAACGAAACCTGTGGCTAATTTGGCGAACGCGATCGCGTCTTTGACTAAAGTGGGTGCAAAAAACATTTTAGTGGCGAATTTACCCGATTTGGGTGCTTTGCCGGGTACAAGTAATAATTCCAATGCTAAAGGACTCACGACTTTGACGGACGCTCATAACGGAGTCTTAAATTCAGTCTTGAGTGGCTCTCAAAAACCAGGATTAAATATTTTTTCCTTAGATGTCAACGGTTTGTTTAAAGATGCGATCGCTGGAAAATTGGGCTTCGCAAATGTTACCGATGCAGCACTTGATAGTTGTTATCCACAACCATTAAATCCGATTTGTAGTGATCCTAATAATTTCTTATTTTGGGATCCTCTTCACCCGACAACCAAAACTCACAGCTTCATTGCCGATGCTGCACTTAAGCAGATAAAAAACAGTACCTCAGTTCCCGAATCTTCTACAAACTGGGGAATGTTGGGGTTAGCTTTAGTGGGTACAGGGGCAATTGTCAAACGTCAGCGTCAGCGCAATCAAGTGGTAGATTTAATTTCAAGTAAATAAAGTACATCCCGTAGAGACGTTCCACTGGAACGTCTTTATACCGTAATTCATACAAATTAAACACGAAAACCGTTTAGATTAAATCAGGATCTTCTCCCAATTCTCGTAACTTTGCAGCTAGACGTTCTGCACGCGTTTCTGCCCTTGTTCGTAAGATAGTTTCGCTTCTTAATGCCTCAAGTAACTCATCAGAAACTAACAGTTTTTCTCCATTATCTAACCTGTAAAAGCCGATTAATTTGTCTTCTACAACAAGACGTAATTGCAATACTTGACTACAACTATCTGTAATTGGTTCATAACCCTCTGGGCGCAGTTTGTATCCTTGTAATTTCTGTTCTATCCATTCTCCTTTAGGATCGAATAACCAATATTCCTGGACTCCAATTCCCTCATAAAGATTTTTCTTATTTTCTTTATCTTCTGCTTGAGTCCCTTTTGATGTCATCTCAAATACAACTTTTGGTACTTGTTTTTCTTCCCAAATCTTATAGTTATCCCTTCCACCAGGTTCCACATCATAGATAACCATGACATCAGGTGCTACACGTAATTTGGGAAATTCTTGAACATAATACAAAAACTGATTAGCTAAAACTGTTGCTTGGGTACTTTTGAGATATAGCCTCAGCACTTCTAGCGTTGTTAAAATCGCATACAAATGATCGTAGGTTTCTGCCACAGGTTTGCCGTCGCTGCTAGGGTAGATGATTTCGGCTGTGGTTTCTGATTGGGGAGAGCCTGCAATATATGTAGTCATGGCGGCACTCAATATATACTCTATATATAATACCAATTCAAATAATGATTGCAACACATCAAACAGTAGAGACGTAGCAGTGTTACGTCTCTACAAATATATATCTGTCGCATTGTTTTTCAAATTGGTTTAATATATAAAAACTTTGTAGTATTTCATAGTAAAGAGTTCTGTGTAGGCTTTATGAATCTGGATATGCGATACCTATGATGGTAAACTACGCATGATCAATTTAGAGGCAGAAAAACAATGTGATTTTTAGCGATAATTTTTGGCTTGAGTTTCAAATAAATAGGCATAACTTCCACCCATCTGCATCAATTTCTCATGGTTTCCGCTTTCGACAATTCTCCCTTTATCCATCACATAAATTCTATCAGCCATTTTTACGGTTGATAAACGATGGCTAATTAAAATCGCAGCTTGATTTTTAATAAGTTGGCGAAATCCTTCAAACACTTCAGCTTCAGCCTTGGGGTCCATTGCGCTGGTGGGTTCATCTAAAACAATTACTTGAGAATTACGCAAAAATGCCCGTGCCAATGCGACTTTTTGCCACTGTCCGATACTTAATTCTTCCCCTTGATCGAACCATTTACCCAGCATTGTATCGTAACCTTGGGGTAAGCTTTGGATAACAGTATCAGCACCAGAACGACGGGCTGCAATTGTCACTTTATCGTCAATGGGTGAGATATCAACATTACCCAACCAGATATTTTCTTGAGCCGTAAAATGATATTTTACATAGTCCTGGAAAATAACGCTAAATTGGCGACGTAACTCCGTAATATCAAAATTATTTATGTCAATTCCATCTATAGTTATATTCCCACTTGTTGGGTCATACAAGCGGCATAGCAGTTTAATTAAGGTTGTTTTACCTGAGCCATTTTCCCCTACTAAAGCGATTACTTCCCCTGGTTTAATTGTCAGGTTAATATTTTTTAGGGCTTGACGGGTAGTGGTTGAATATTGGAAATTTACATTGTCAAATACAATTCCAGTTCTCATCGGTTGGGGGAATGCTTGGGGATGATTTGGTTGAGTAATTTGAGGTTTTATATCAAGAAATTCGTAGAGATTTGCTAAAAATAAATTGTCTTCGTAAAGAGACGATAATCGACCCAAAACGCCTGTGAGTGAATCTTGTCCACGCTTCAGTCCCTCATGGTAAAGAACTAAATCCCCTATGCGAATTACTCCCAGAAAAGCTTGATATATTATGAACCCATAGGCAGCCAACATTAAAATAGTTGCTATGGTTTGAGCTACAAAAGTTGCTACAGAACGTTTCCGAGAAATGGCAATATTTTCTTGAAATAGTTTTTGGCGTAAGTTATCAAATCGCTGACTAAACAAAATGCCTAAATCAAATAGGCGAATTTCTTTCGCAAAGATATCACCAGTTAATAGCCAACTTAAGTAGTGACTTTCCCTTTCCATTGTCGTGCGTTTACGATGCCAGCGATACATAATATCGGCAAATTTGACTCGCACTAAAACTGATGGAAACGCAGCCATAAATAACACGCTAGCAATTCCCCAATGCAGCGACAGCATTAGTCCAAGCATTGCCACAAGGGAAATACTATTTTGGGTAACTGCAACGAGATTATTAAGTATACGATTTGGTCTATAAGATGCTTCTTCTTGCGCCCTTTTTAGTGCATCATGGTATTGAGAATTTTCGTAATAATCTAAGTCTACTTCAATAGATTTAGCATGAATAATACTACTCATGTAATCAGTGACTCTTTGAGATTGGGCTGTATTAACTAATTCGGCAAAAGAGTTACATATAGTGCTAACAAAGGTAACTAATCCTGTTAGCAGTAGTAAAATTATTAATTGCTTTCCGCTACTAACTTTGTCTGCAATGGTAAGGCTGTTAACTACTGTATCAATAACTAGTTTAGTTAAATATAGTAGCAATAAAGGTAATGTTCCTTGAACAATTATCAGTACAATATAAACGATAGTCCAACCTGGTGCTGCTTGCCAAACTAAACGTAATGCGGGTAGTAAGCGTAAAGCTTGTTTGAGTTTATGCTGTAACTTTTGGATCGTTGGCATTTCATTTTATTTTCAAAAGATTGATTAGAAATACATAATTATTGATGAATTTCCTCTGATAAAAATTCATAAACTTTCGGTAAAACTGTAAAATCACGCGGATAATAAAGCTTCTTAACTGGTATTTGCTTGACTAAACTTGAATAAGTATTAAGTAAATCAGGATTGTTAGGAATTAGCGCATGAGCATAATAGCTATGCTGTAAGAGTTCAAAAATAGCTTGAGTATGGGACAGTTTTTCAGCATATATTTTATCATCTGAACTTTCAGCTAATAAATAAATTACACCTAAAGCTATAGGTTCATTATGCAATTTGGCACCTAGTTTGATTGGATTATGAAAAACTTTGTAGCTTACTTCTTCTTCTGGAGTTTCTAAACCCAAACTTTTACTCGTATGAGAATAAAGCTTGATGCGTGGATTTCCAGGTTGTACAAAGAAATTACTATCAACAGTCAATACATCATCAGTTACAAACCCTGCACCACAACTAGCACAGTAAGTGCTAAGAGTAGATTTACCCATTCCTGAATAACCTACAAAAGCAATCGCTTTTTCTTCTAAAGATATTGCATTAGCATGAATTGCTACTTGATTATCTAAGTTTAGACAAGCACCTGTGATTACTGAACTCAACCCAATAGTAAGTGAACTAGTAATTTCTGATTTTTGAGAATTTTCTTTGACAATTATGTCAATTCGTGAAGCATTAGCATATACCCAAACTCCTAATTCTTCTGTCCAAGGAATCCAAAATCGTTGGATATCACTTTCTTTATAGTAAAGACGCTCAAAACTATTAGTTTTATCTAAAACTGGTAACTGATTTACATATTCTAAATTTAATTCAATTTCATGAGATAAAAAAATCAGTTCTTCTGATAGATATTTTTTTATTTCTGCTAATTTCATTATTTTTTGCTGTTCGATAAATTCAAAAATGCCGATATATTTATTCTCTAATGATAATAACAATAAAAATAAATTTTCTAAGCTGGCTAATTGTAGTTAGCTAGCTTAGAAAAAAGAGTACATTTCACCTTTGTAATTTCCCTATGACTGAAGTCTGGGACTAAACTTACGAATATAACCTTTTCAGGCTAATAAATAGTATTTTTACGAAAGTGAGATGCTTCTAGAGACAATCTATTAGTAGACACTAATAGAAAAGTATAACCAATCTATTAATCACATCTGTTGCCATTACTAGCTCCACCAGGTCTTTGTGTCAAAGTACTATTACCATCACACAAGTAACCACCATTACCTTGAGTCATGACATTAATTTCACCTAAAGAAGAAATTTTGATTGCTGAGTATTGTTTCTTGAGATTCTCTGACATGATTGTTCTCCAATAAATTTTGAGCTTTTTGCTAATTGCCAAAATTGCATCTTAGATATTTTATTTTGGCTTAAATAAAAACGCTAATAAATCTTTTAACGCAATCTTGACATGTATAAAATATAACTTAATTTTGTTTGAAAATAACTAACTTTACCTGATTTTTATAATTAATTTATACCAATTAAATAGTGAAAAAATTCTATACATAGAACTAGAAATTGACTGTTGAAATATTTCTCCTTTTTGATGTTTTGTTGAATAGTTAACGCGAAAATTATTCAAGTTATCTTTAAAATAATCTACATGAATAATATCTTGTAAAAAAGAATATTCATCTATTTCTTTGGCAAGAGAAATTACTTCATCACCTTTACCAAGACCTGCATACATTAGTGGATCGAAAAAGTTATCTTTTGGTCGCCACAATACGTCCTCCGGCAATGTTTTTAAGTTAGCTTTACGCAAAAATATTTTGTTGTGGAAAATATGATATTGTAGAGAAGGATGTATATTAGTTGCAAACTCAATTAATCTTTGATCTTGGAAAGGAGACACAGGTTGTAGCTGATGACAATTTTTGAGAAATTTATAAACTTGCATTGCAGCAACAGAATATCCAGACTGCAAAGAGGAAATTATAAACTGGGCATTACTGTCAGGAAATGAACTAGCACTAATATCCTGTTGAATAGCAATTTTAGTAGTTGTTTTATCTATATATTCTGAGCGAATCCAAGGAAACGTAATAGCTCGCTTTTTTTGCCATCTTGCAAAACATTTTTGTTGTAGCCATTTGGGTGATTGAGGTAAAAATAATTCCCGTAGCAAAATGGAATGAATATTTTTTTTACCTTTGATATATTCCCATGATTGCTGCCAGCAATTGGCTTTGACTAAATCTTGTAAGCTATTATAAAATAAATGGTCTCCCCATACACCATCAAACACAATATTAAACCCTTTGTGTTGCATCTTTTCCATTAGTTGTAAATCCATGGGAAGAGTACAAGAAATTAAGGGGTCATCTGGGATTGGTAATTTTTCCCAAGGTTCAGTTAAAGCAACAGCGCGATCGCAGTTTACATCATGCCATTGAACTTGGGGATAACGTTCTAAAAAAGACTGAATCGGTTTACGCTCATCAAATTCAGGAAAAATAGTCGTTACGTTTGAGAAAGCATCTATTTTCGGTAAATGGTTCAACAAAGAAACTGTCACTGTTGTAGAGTCTAAACCACCGCTAATAGTCGTACAAACTGGACGATGACTGCGTAAACGGTCTTTTGTCGCTTGATTGAGTAAATCCCAAAACTTTTCGTACAAAATTTCTGGTGATTTAGGTAATTCGTAATGTTCTGGAATCGGTAATTGAGTAACTTGACGTTCTTGCAACTGTCCAGATTTGAGAATCAGAGCAAAACCTGGTCTTAAACGCTTAATATCTGCAAAAGCTGTAATACCAGGAGGGTGTGACCATAAATTACAAATTGTATGAGCTAGATAAATCTCATCAAATTCTTTACTAACCTGCGGATGCAATAACAAAGTTACAACCCGCGATGACAGCAATAATGTCTCTCCATCCCAATAGTACGCAATGGTGCGTCCCCCAACGACATCACAACCAACTAATAACAAATCGTTTGAAGCATCCCAGAGAATAAAAACATATTCACCTGTTAAATGCTGTAAACAATCCACTCCCCAACGACGATATGCTTCGATAATTAATTGAGCATCGGTAACATGTGAACGACCACCAAGTAATGATTCTCGGTCATCTATCCGACCATCCCAAACCAAAACAGAGCCTTCATACTCAATTACAGGTGTTTCTTGACAAGATTCAGGAGTGTTAAAAAATTGGGTACGTCCTAAACTTAAACCTATTTCTCTATTGTGCCAATCACCTTTTCCATCACGTCCTAACACTGTTAAATCATCCAGCATTTTTTGCCAAGGTATTGGCTTTTGGCTATTCCAAGCACCTAATATTCCACTCATTCGCACACCTATTCAATATATGCTCCCTGTATCATGGAGACTCGGACATAAGTGGCAGATTGTCAAACCCTGGTAGAAAGAAAATCTTGAATCTGTTGCACAAAACTCTAAGATTCTAATTAGAATCACTAGAAATTAGATCGTAATTTGCTAAATCTTGCAGAAAATCTTGTAAATCTTTGAGAACTTGCTCACGTTCAACTTCATACTCATCAGTAATTTTGTTTACCACAACCTCAAGCGGTTGCTGATTTTGCAAAGCTTCCCAGAAAGGAAGACTAGTTTCACTTAAGCTGTAGTAATGACCACCATTAATGTGTAATAAAATTGCCTCATTATCTATCTGACTGAAGAGGATATCTTCAGCTAGTTTGAAGCTTTGATTTTCAAGAAATTTTTCATCGATTATCATCTGACTGCGAGAAAATGTCATATTTATTACATCCTTATGTGCTAAGTGTTAATACGTAAGTAAAAGATGCTATCCGGAATAATTTGAAAGTTTTGTGTTTTAATTGGGAGCAATAATTACAAAAAGCACATAAGAATCAGCTTTTATGTCTTGACTTCTATTGCTTGGGCAAACGTAGTAAATTGCTGATACACATACGGTGTGTCGTTTAAAACTACACCTGCGTGTTCTATCCAAGCGTGTGCTTGAAATTCACCATTCTCTCTCCTAACTCCAATACGTAATTCACTCATAATTCCTTGGCAGCGTAGCAAATACCACAGGACTAAGGATTTTTTCAGACAATTACCCCACAGAGGACTATATCTCGCTGCAAGGTTCACCATTGTGGAGGTTGTTTTGGCAAGGAGCAATGATGTTGCAACTGTAGATGACAATATAGTTTTCTGGGAAATTTGAGCTAAAAACTTTTGGGTGGATTGCATTCCCCATAGTTGGAGGGAAAAAGCAACTATGGGTAGTAGGAATAGAGACCGGAAAAACAGTAGGTGTTCTTGCCTGGAAAGCGCATTAAAAGTAAGGACTTTGCTCTTTATGAACTTAAAACAACCCATGGTTTGATGAAGATAGAAAATACTTTTATTTTCAAGCCCGGTATTTTTAGTGACTTGATATGAGAGGCTGTACTTTGCAATTTTGCATTTAATTTCAGAACACTTTTATACTATGTTACTGGTGTTAATACTGCATTATATTTACGGTCAATTATATTAGGGCTTTAATTCTCTTTTAAGAAAATAATGTATTAAATACTACAGAAAAGACTGAAAGCCATAGGCAGCTACATATTGATAGCGATCGCTCTTTTGTGGTTTTTTGATAAAGAAAATGTAATTTTCCGGATACAACTTGCGTATAATAGACTGTATTTTGCTGGATTTCACTGTCACCTGTGGATTAATTTCGCCACCATAAATCTGGATATGCGATCGCAGTTCCAATTACAGCCAGAACACAACCAACAGCAGTGGCATAAAACCTGATCTGTAATAGTAACGGATCAGCACCGTGGATGAGGGTGAGTAAATCCATCACTAGCATAATTAACACTGTGATTGCCGCAGAACATAAAGTATAATTTTTAGCTAAACCAATTGGCACAAACAAGGCAGTAATTGTACAAAAAGTAATCAGTAGCCAAGGATTTTGAACGAACTGAATAATTCTTTCCACCACCAACACCCCAATTAAAGTACCAAGCAGACGCTGTAAGGTTCGTCGTACTGTTAATCGGCTATCTGGCTTCATTACCATGAGGGTTGTTGCTGCCACCCAAAAAGGTCGAGGTAATCCAATTATCCCACTTCCGGCAAAGGCAATTACCGCAACAATGCCATAGGACAATCCAAATCTAAAGCCTGCTGTTTGTCTGGAGCGAATACGTATCCAGCCGGTATACAAATTAGATTCAACCACAAGAGGTTTTCGGCATAGTGCATTATCAAGGGCAATTACCAGAATTGTCCAAATGCCTCCTGCCAAAAATGCGATCGCAGCTTTTTCATCCAAATCAATCAAGTTTGTTCCAAATGCTGCCAATTGAGAAGCACCAAACAGAAACCCAACCACCGCAAATCGACACATTACTTCAATTGCGAGATGGGAAGTATGCAACCAACCAGCCGCAACTCCCAAAATCAAAATACCTAGATTCAGCAGAATCGGAATATTCGCAAACAATCCACCAAGTTCGGCGCATCCTGTGATTAAAATTGATCCTGCGATCGCAGCGGTGAATCGATCACGAAAACTTCCATCTACATTGGCAACCAGACCAACATACATGCTACCAATGAAAGCCACCACACCATAACGCATCTGCCCACAAGCAAATCCAGCAATCAGCGGTATACTAACCTCTATGGCGTAGCACAACGACTGATGCCACGGCAAAAACTTGATCTGGTTCCATATCTGATGTAGTGAAGATTGCAGCACTGATTTTATACCTGATAAAACTCTTAGAACTTAGGTAGTGAAATGAGAAATTCAGGTTGTATGGAACAGGAAATAGAGGATTACGGCAGCTTTATCTGTCTGAGTGGGTAATTCCTCACTCTTTCGGTATTTGTGGAAGGTTCTTAGGTGGAACATCACCTTGATTTTCCAGAAACTCTTTGGGATCTTTTGCTACCCAACCTAAAGAGGAAGTTGCACGGATTTCAAAATGGAGATGGGGTTGAATTGATGATGGTTGTCCTGTTGCTCCTACAACACCAATTAAATCGCCAGCTTTTAGTTGTTCTCCAACCTTCACTTTAATGCTTTCTAATTGACCATAGCGGCTTTGTAAACCACCACCGTGGTTAATGATGACTAAATTACCATAGGTTCCCTGTGTGCCGGCAAAAACCACTGTTCCATCACCAACACTTTGAGTTGGGGTACCAATAGCAGTTTGAATATCAATCCCGCTGTGAAAAAACACTTCGCCAGTTTTGGGATTATTTTGCCAACCGTAGGGTAAGGAAATAACAGATTTTCTCGGTACAGGAAAACTTGTAAATTTACTGATGGTGGAACTATCATTAGAATCGGACGCAGGTTGGACACGGCGATTTGAGGTGCGGTTGATGGGGATAAACGCTAATCCAGATGGAGGTTTACACCCGTTCAATTCAAACAAAACATCTGCACGAACTCGATATCTTTTGGATATTTCTCGCCAAGATTGTCCCCGCGACACTTCAATGATATTACCATCGTAGGGAGGTATCAAAATTTCACTACCAACTTTAATTTTACCGTTACGTAGTCCATCAGGATTCATTTTGGTGATACTTTCTCGTGCAAGATTATAACGCTGGGCGATACTTTCGATTGTTTCACCACTAGTCACCTTGTGACGCAAAAAACGTGATAGAGCAGAAGCGGGACAGTCGTTGGAGTTAGTTTGTGCCACTACTATATTTCTAGGTGCCAATATCATCCCAAAAATAGTAGGTAAGCAACACAGAATTAGTAAGCGGTGGGCAACAATCATGAATGTAAAACAGCAGCGTAGTTATTTGCGATTGTAGAATAATTAAGTCTGGATCAGACTCAATATCAAATATTCTAGATGTAGGGGTTAATCAAAAAGTTGCCCTTCCTCCCCGGATGAGTAAGTTGATCTCCTGAAGAAAAAGCAAAGATGGGAACTAACCATCAAATATTCTTGACTTTTTCGCAACCTATCAAAAGAAGGTCAAAAAGCTTTTATTTAAACTTCTATGACTTTTCCATAGATGTATTGTGTCTGAGCCTACTGAAAAATAGTTCCATAAACTTAGCACTTACTTACCAAGCAGGCATTTCCGCTATTGGGATGTAAGCTAGATGCAAAGAGGCTTGCGGCAGATTGGCAATCCTCAAGTCTGAATTTTGCCAACAGATTAACTAAGTCCGAAAACTAAATTATTGTAAATTTTTAAGATTAAATTTTAATGAACTTTAGCTGAATTTGATCTGTTAACTAGCTGATTGCTTGACTACACTTGTATGTTAACGCTTGTCTTAATGTCCTAAATGTAACTCTGTCCCTGTAATGATTATGAAGTTATCCTTGAAGCAACTTGCCGTTTATTTATCTCTAGTGATGTTTGGTGGTACGTTTGGTGGTGGTGCGGTGTTATTTGCTAGTTCCATGATGTCACCACAAAAACGCTCATTTCTAGAGTTAAAAAATGTCACAGTAGCTTCACCTTCCGATGTTGTCACCACAAGTCCTGTGGGAGGAGTAATTGGGGCAGTGGGTGGTGAGAATGTGAATTTTGTTTCCACAGCAGTACAGCGGACGGGTCCTGCGGTGGTGCGAATTAATGCCACACGCAAAGTTGCAAATCCCATTTCTGATGCTTTTAAAAATCCCCTGTTGAGGAGGTTTTTTGGCGAAGATGAACAACCAATTCCCCAAGAACGAATTGAACGAGGTACGGGATCTGGTTTTATTTTGAGTCAGGGGGGACGGGTACTAACCAATGCTCACGTAGTTACTGATACAGATACAGTACAGTTGACACTGAAGGATGGGAGAACTTTTAGTGGCAAGGTTGTAGGTATAGATACTGTTACAGATGTTGCCGCAGTTCAAATTGAAGGTGCTGATCAGTTACCGACGGTAAAATTGGGCAACTCACAAAACCTGACTCCTGGACAATGGGCGATCGCTATTGGCAATCCGCTGGGTTTAGATAATACTGTCACCATTGGAATTATTAGTGCCACAGAGCGCACCAGCGCTCAGGTTGGGGTTCCTGAAAAGCGCGTTAGCTTTATTCAAACGGATGCGGCAATTAACCCAGGAAACTCTGGTGGACCATTGTTAAATGCTCAAGGTGAGGTGATTGGGGTAAACACTGCAATCCGCGCTGATGCTCAAGGATTGGGCTTTGCCATACCCATAGAAACTGCTGCTCGCATTGCCGATGAACTATTTACCAAGGGTCGTGTCGATCATCCTTTCTTGGGTGTGGAGATGGTTGATTTAACTCCCAATAAGAAGCAACAAATTAACCAGGAAAACAATCTCAATGTGAAGCAGGACAATGGAATCCTAGTTAAGGGGGTAATGGATAAATCACCAGCTAAAATTGGTGGGTTACTACCTGGGGACATTATTTTGAAAGTTAATCGCAAACCAATGAAAACTGCCGCACAGGTTCAAAAACAAGTGGAAGCAAGTTCAGTTGGCGATATCCTGGAAATTGAAGTCAACCGTAATGGGAAAGCTCTGATATTTAAAGTGCAATCAGGAGCTTATCCAAAGAAGTAAGTGCAGATATTTCAAAACTAGCTGCTAATTAAGTAGTGTTTAGCAGAAGGTTAATTATCTAGGAAAGTCAATGAAAACTAAGCATTATTGCGTGACAGTTATTGACTAACACTAACTACTGACTTCTTGCTCTGGAAAATTTCTGATTAATGACCATTGCCGAGGTTATCTAGTTGCATTCGCTGTTCCATCTGGCGAAGGAAATACCCCGTCATCATTGCGGATGCTAATAGTCCTGCTAGGTTGTCTCGGTCTGTGGTAATTTGGACATTAAAATTATCGGCAGGTAACATCCCCACTAGTCCTTGGACGTTCTGCGAGATGATCTGCTTGATTTCTGGGCTAGCAGATTGGGCTATGCGGGCTAAAATTTCGGGTGACTGATGCTGTAGATACTTAAGCAATTGATTTGGGTATTCTTCTGAGCTTTCATTCAAAAGCTGGTTAGGGTGTTCATCGAAATTGTCGTTCAAAAAGTCTGGGTTAAACACCATTGGCTGTTTCTTAGCTGAATTGCTAGTTCTACTTTAAACCATAGTAGAGGGGTCGGTCATATTCCTATTCTAAAAGATATGGGGAATATTGAAAAAAAACATCTGTATTTTCCCCAAATTTGGGTCTCAATAATTCTTGGTTCAAGAGTCTGAAATCCCGTAAAATAAGTGTATATAGGCTGTTGAGAAACTTTAAATGTGTTTTAGCTTAATTTTGGAGAAAAAACAAAAATGGTGCCAGCACCAACTAAAGTATTAACCTTAAAGGAGTTTTTGGAACTACCAGAAACAAAACCTGCTAGTGAATACATTGATGGTCAAGTAATCCAGAAGCCGATGCCAAAAGGGAAACATAGTGCAATTCAAGGGGAATTTGTACCTGCTATCAATGCTATAGTTAAGCCTAAATCCATCGCTCGTGCATTTCCTGAGTTGCGTTGTACATTTGGTAATCGCTCCATCGTACCTGATATTGCTGTTTTTGTTTGGAATCGAATTCCCCGCGATGAGAATGGCGAAATTGCTAATACATTTATTGTTGCTCCAGATTGGACGATTGAGATTCTTTCTCCCGATCAAAGCCAGACAAAAGTGACAAAGAATATTCTTCATTGCCTAAAGTATGGAACTCAAATGGGGTGGCTGATTGATCCAGATGAGAAAACCGTATTGGTTTTCTGTCCCAAGCGAGAAATCCAGGTGTTTGACGAGCTAGAGGTACTTATGCCTGTACCATCTTTTGCAAGCGAGTTAGAGATAAGTGTTAAAGATTTGTTTGCTTGGCTGTTGTAGTGATAATGCGGGATGTCAGAGACAGGAGACAAGCTGCCCCACATCTACGCATATCAACACAAAGCACAATAAAGTTTTGAGCTAACAGGCAATATCCGGCTCTATTGGGGATTGAACTAGTTCCAGTTCTAATTGTCTTTCTGCTGGTGTAGTGTCGAAGGGTTGGGGTAGTGATTCTATTTGGAAGTATTGATTAAATTTGGAAGTGGTTAGTAACAAGCTGGATCGAGAGTCGCTGTCACGTTTTTTGCGGACGAATCCTTGTTCTACTAGTTCTTGAACATGTTGGTATGCACCTGATCCACGAACGTTAATTAGATCAGTTTGCCGCATGGGGCTGTTGAGAGCGATCGCTGCTAGCGTCCGTAGCGCTCCCAGACCCAATTCTACCGGAATTAGTGTTTGCACTAGTTGATGAAAATCGGAGCGTAATTGCAAACTGTAGCCGTTTTTGGTTTCGGCTATTTCTAAGGCGCTGTCACGACGGGCGTAATCGTCAATTAATTCGATAATACCCTCTTCTGCCGTAGCGCGATCGCACGCGGCATATTCTGCTATTTCACCGATTGATAGGGGCTTACCTTTTAAATAAAGAATTGCTTCTATCGTTGTTGCTGTACTCATTAGTATTCACACACTATATTAGTCATTAGCCATCAGCTTTTGGTCTGTTACACACAAATAACTAATCACGAACAACAATTCCGTGGGATTATATCATATAGCTTATATGCTGTCAACGCAATTTGCTTGAAAAGTCTATTGTCTCTGTTGCAGGATAAATTGCGCGATCGCTAAATCTTGGGGAGTGGTAACTTTTAAGTTAGTTTCCTCACCTTCAACAATGTGAACTTGGTAGCCGCACTTTTCAAACAAAGCTGCGTCGTCGGTGACTTCCCAACCTTGTTTTATTCCCTGTTCGTGGCAGTGTTTGAGTAGTTTAACATCAAAACCTTGGGGAGTTTGTGCCGCCCAAAGTTGGCTACGATTAGGTGTACTTTGAATTATGCGATTTTCATCAACAACTTTAATTGTGTCTTTGACGGCAACTGCGGCAATGAGTCCGGGAACTTTTTGGATTGCCACTGCACAACGATCTAGTAAAGTCGGGGTAGCTAAACACCTAGCACCATCATGGATTAAAACTTGTTGAGCGTCCTTTGGTAGCGCCTGCAAACCGTTGTAAACTGACTCTTGTCTGGTATCACCACCTGCAATAAATTCTACGGGTTTGGTGAGATTTAACTCTCCTAAGATTGCTTTGAAGTCCTCCCAATCGTGAGGCTGAGAAACAATTCCGATCCATTTTATATATTCTGATGCTTCTGCTGCCAATAGTGTCCAAGCGATAATTGGGCGAGAATCTAGTATTAATAGTAGTTTGTTGCGGCTGCTTCCCATACGCCGTCCCGTACCTGCCGCTGGAATTAGTAAATACACAGAACACCTCAGATTAGATATTTTGATGCTTCAATACAACAGAATACAGAATTTAGGAGTCACACAGAACTTATACCCTTTGGTACATCCTTAAATTATTTCCCCTATCTTCCCCTAAAATAAGGATGCGAATCAGCCTAAATAAATAATATGCGAGTAGTAGCTCTTGTCCCTGGCGGAATTGATGATCAACTGCTTTTTTTTCCGACCCTCGATGACCTAAAGCGCTATAAAAGCGATATTCAAATCGATGTCGTTGTAGAACCTAAATCTAAAGCTGCTTACCGAGTCAGTAAGTCAGTTAATCAGGTGATTGGGTTTGATTTTAAAGATCGTAACAGTTTGGCAGATTGGGGAAACCTAATTGGCACGATCCGCGATCGAGAGTACGATGTTGCTATTACTGTAGGTCAAAGTTGGTTAATGGGCTTTGCTTTGTGGTTAACTGGCATTCCAATCAGAATTGGTTATAAAGGTCAAGGTTCTTTTTTGACTAATTCAGTCCCCTACAAAGCCGAGCAGTATAAAGTTAATATGTACCATGACCTTCTCCAAGGTTTGGTGATTGACTCCCCTGCTGGTGAGTTAACAATCAATGTACCAAAGACTGATATTGATTGGGCTGAGAAGGAACAAAGGCGTTTGGGAGTTAAAGAAACAGGATATATTTTAATTTATGGTGGTTCTAGCCAGGTAGCTGGTACCAAAGGCGTAGATGAAGAAGTTTATCCTGTGACGAATTGGAAGCAAATAGTTAAAGATTTTCAAGATAAACAGCCAGATTTAGCGATTTTGGCGATTCAAGAACCAGATAATGATGGGTTTGCCAATAGTTTTAGGGAAATTTTCCCAAATATTAAAATTACTTCTCCCGAAGATGTGGGTAAGTTAGCGGCAATGATTTCTGGGGCTAATTTGATTTTATGTACTAGCAGTGCTTCCATGCAACTAGCGATCGCAGTCCAAACATACACCATAGGTTTGTTTGGTTCCGCAGATCCAATGAAACTAATGCCTAAAAGTGAAAAATTCCTACCCATTCAGTCATCAACTGGTAAATTGGTAGACATTTCACCGGAAACAGTCATGCAAAAAGTTTGGGGAGGTTAAAAAAGAAGTAATGAGTAATAAGTCTATTTTGTGATGAGGATTTAGACAAGGTACGTTTGTGGGGCAAGTCCCCCGACAAAGCTGCCGTCGTTAGGCAGGGAACTTAAACCCCCAAACGTGGTTAAAATCATAACTTCTTTTTGTATTGCCTAATACAAATAAAATATAAAAACCTCGCTAGCTGTGACTTGAGAATAGTTACTTTATCTCAATCACAGCTTTATTCATTACTTAATTGACTCAGTATTTCAAGTTATAAATATTTTCTGATCATAGTGAACAATTGGGTGAGTGGTCTTACCCCCTATGCAAAATTATTCAACTATAACTACGATATTAACCTAACGAATTAAATCTATCGGCTTTGACCTATTGGATAGTAATTTTATCCTACTTCAATTCTTCGATCCTCTGGAAGTGTTGTTTTTAACTCTTACAGATAAAAATTGAATCAAGATTAGGAGTATAAGAGAATACACTAAGCTGCTTAAATTTGTTTTTTAAAATTCAAAATAAAGCTTAACTTTTATCTGATAATGTGTTAGTTTAGATGTCTTTGAATAAATTTGTATAGTCTATCAAAATAATCTCAATCAAATGATTAAATTAATTTGTTTAAAATAATTTTTGGCAGTTGAATATCAGTTGGAGTATACTACGGTAACTTCAGTTAAATTTTAGTTTCTTTGATAAGTAAGCGTTGTCTCTTTTGAAAACCATAGTTTTTAGTCAACATTGTGAGTAGGTATAGCCAGTCCCAGGATTGATACTAGTCTGCTACAAGCCTCTTTGCATCTACCTTACGACCTTCAGGGAAGCAGCTGCGTTTCTACGCAATGACAAAACTCTACTTCTCATGATGGAGGAGGTTTAAGTTGATTCAAACAGGAGTTATAAATATGTCTAGAGAGAGATTGTAAGATTGTTAGAAGACTAAAATAATTCTTTAGTCAATTGATAAATGTAACAGTATAAAAAAGCCTAAATACTAAATGAATTTTGGATAACAATAATTTCCCCCTAATTACGATTTTGATAAAAATATCAGTATTTGTAATCTGCCCCACAACTATTTAACCGTTTACTTTGCTATGATTTCAGCTTTAGTCTAAGAGTCAAGAGCAAATTATATATTTGAGAATCCTCTATTACCAATGGGGGAATATATCTCAATCAAATTAAGAATATTATTGATTTTAAAGAGGATATAAAATGACCATTAAGTTACACAATGTGACAATATCCTGTCAACGTTACATCCAGTTAGAAACCCAACCTTATCACGTTGTGGGAATTTGGAAAAAAATTACTAAATTGATTCAGTCCCGTAAATGTGATTTTGATGATATTAAATCTGTTTATTATGAATGTGAGGAAGATGGGACAATTACTTTTTACGAAGTCAAAGGAAGTCTTGTTGTTTCGCTACGAGGTCTTTGTGATCAAGGACAGATAGCTGAAACTGATTGTCCAGGAATATGGACGTACATGTTGTATTCATGTCCTCAAGGTCAGGAAATAGCATTTCGTGACGAATCTGTAAACAATAGTATTGAATCATTGAAGGAAATTTTGGCAGGTAATAAATTAGTTCAGACAACAGTCGAAATTAAAGATTATTTGCGATATCAATATTATGATGGTGAGTATTTAGATGTTAGACTTCCTCCTGGTTGGGATTATCCAGATGGAATTGAAATATCAAATCTATTGTTAGAAGAATTTGCCGTTTTCCAAACATCATCTATTTTCTCTTCAGGTGTTGGCAAGGCTTATATGAAAATTGTTTTAGATAAGTTTGCAAAAGTTGCCTATAAAATTGTTGAGAAGGGTGGCTATTTACAAGAATTTCAAACTGCCCAGTACGATATTTTGCAACAGATGAATACAAATGAGATAGCGCAATTAATTGTCGAATATAACGATTATAGAATTTGGCAAATATCTTTGCCAAGTAAGTCTAAAGCTGTAGAACATGCTTTTAATTCGGCTTTGGATTTGTTAGCCAAGATATAGACTTTGTTGACATTCCCCCCGTGTGGGGAGAATGTCAAAGCGGCATTTAGTATGTAAATATTTCAAATAAAGTATCATCTAACTCATAGCCTAAAAGTTGTGCCATTGATTTGAGTCGAGATTGATGGGGAATATTTTGCTGTTTTAGCCAATCTGTTAAAACGAAGATTTTATGCATCAAAAATATTTCTAATGCTTCTGGATTATATTGAATTCCTTCCTTAGAACTAAATTGATGTGGTACCAGCATTGCTGCATAACGTGCTAATTCTCCAGCTTTCCAATCGAGGAGAAAAGGCAACCAAGGGTAGCGTGAATCCAGACGTACAAACCAAAGTCGAATTTCTGGGATTTCTGAAAGTTCTCTAGGATCATTCGGTTCTAGGGCATAGTTTACCTGAATTGACAGTTGTTGTTCAGAAGATGCGATCGCATCTGTTGCCAAAAGCCGTTCAATAATGGTGATAGCTGGTGACAAATCTAAGGTATTAATGTCATCGGTGGTAAGTGCGATCGCTATTGGCATAAATTGTAGTTATGGTGAAGGTATGGGTTTATGAGTCTACGAAACCATTATCAGATAAAAAAAGACACGATATCAGAAGACATCGCATCTTGGATAATTACGTCTTTGCTTTAGCCGATTTTTTCAAGCTACAAGTAGCCTAAAAAACTACATCATTAACAGGGAAAACTGATAAATTATACAAATTTTCTGCGGTAGATTACGTTATCGCCACCGACGACAAATAGATCTATTTGGTTTTTATTCGCTGAAACTGCTGCTGGAGAAGCAATACAGGAACCACCAATATTTTCCCAACTACTCCAAGTCACACCATCAGAATATTTTCGATACACAGCATTGTCAGTACCAACTGCAAATACATCTAAGCGATTTGCCCCCCAGGATGTTACAGTTGGCGCATACAACCACACTCCACCCAAACTTTCCCAGTTATCACTCCATGCGGTACCATTCCAGTATTTGTGGTAAATTGCGTGATCAACACCCCGAACAAATAAATCAATGCGGTTTTGTTGTGAAGATACCGCAGCAGGTGCAGATAAACTTAAACCACCTAAGCTTTTCCCAGCAGTAGTAGATTTACCATCCCAAGTCATTTGGTAAACTGCGTTATCACTACCAATAGTAAATACATCAATTTGATTTGGTGTTGATGCAGTAACAGCGACACCATGCTTACAGAAACCACCTAAATTTTGCCATGTCCCCCAGCTACCAGCATTGAATGATATTAACTGTATTTGGCGTTCTTGACTAATGCTAAAAACATGGATATTCTCTTCAACAGCAATGGATGCAGGTGCAGATAAACTAAAACCATCTAAGCTTTCCCATTCCCCCCATTTATCAGCATCCAAAGATTTTTGATAAATGGAATTATCGCCACCTAAAACAAAGGTTTTCAGGCAGTTTACACCAGAAGCGATCGCGCTGGGTGCAGAAAAGGCATTTCCACCGAGATTTTCCCATTCTCCCCACTTAGGTAACTGGGGTGCAAGTAAATCAAAGGCAACTTTTGGTTGAATAATCCCAGCACCAGAATTTTGATCAAATCCAGGTTCACCAATATTTTTCGCTGTTTGTTTGAGGATATTTTTTAACTCATCTTGAGTTGCATTCGGTTTCGCTTGTTTTAACAAAGCGATTACACCAGCAGCGATGGGAGTTGCTGCCGAAGTTCCGTTATCACTACCAAAATAACCCCGAAAATGTGTCACTGAACAGAAATCAGGTTTATTTGGATCTAACGATGCTGGACCAGTGCTACTATAACCAACAAACTGCTCATCCTTATTTACAGCACCAATAGTCATCACCAAAGGATGTCCATTTGCACCCCAAATACTCCTCCCAGAACCATTATCAGCGCCACAGCGATCGTTTGGACAACTGGCACCGCAATTTCCCGCTGCAAACAACACCAAAATACCCTCATTAATCACTTCTACTACCTTTCTAGTAAAAGGATGATCCGGGTTTGTCGCATAAAATTCATCCCAACTCTTCTGATAAATACCCCAACTATTGCTTAAAACCTGTGGTGTACCATCAGTACGATACTGCTGAAGTGCCCAATCAAACACCATCAAAGCATTAGAAACTGCATCCCCGTCAGCAATCCGACAATCATACAGCTTTGCTTCCGGTGCCATTCCCAACACATCAGTAGCGCACATGTTCCCATGTTCACCCCACGACTTCGCCTTAGTTCCCCAATTTTTTGCTGGACCACCGATCACATTCGGAATGCGGCGAATGCCCTCAAACGGCTCCACAGGGCGACCCTCGGCGGTAATTCCCCCATCTACAATCCCCACCACAATCCCCTGACCTTTAAAGCCAGCAGCCCAAATTTGATCCACTCCAAAATACTTAGCAACGTCAGCAATAGTTCCTTTAGCCACCGTGGGAGAACAGTCGCAAGTACCAATAGGACAATCACCAGCCCCATTCATCGGCTTAACTAAATCTTGCTTTTCCAACAACGCGGGATTAAAAGGGGCAATAGGTGTATCTTTATAAACCTTGACGACATTGGCTTGTGCTTCTAATTCGTGGATTCGTCGTTCATCAATCTCGCCACGAATAATATAAGTCTCATCATCGGTAAGCAGTAGACTTGCAGCTAATTCGTTTGTTGGAGTGACTGCCACAGGTTCATAGTCAGTGTCTATCTGCAAACTGCCAATATTATCAACAACAGCTTGGAAAACATTCTGTGTTCTTGATACTCGTAATTCTACTAATACTTTCTGTACATTCCCGGAAGACTCAGTAGAGTTCATATTCACTGCTTCCGGCATTTCACCTCTGCCACCTGGAAAATCCATCCTCAAAAAAGGCATACTATTACCAGAATTTCCCGGCGGCTGAGTGGGGTTAGATTTCCCATTACCATGACTACCCGAAGCAGAAAACTCATAACTGTACATGTTCCGAATCCCCTTTAACCCTGACTTTAATCAGTAATACGTAGATCTTTTAGATGCTTGCCTGACATTATGGGCATTTATCAAAGTCATGTGAATAGGTGTATGTACTGAAAAAACCTGAGTTACTAATGAAGATTACGTATAAATCACAGTAATAGTCTGCAAAGCAGAGGATACTACACTAGTAGACTTCCGCGTAAATAAACTAACTATTTATTTTGATTGAAAGTCTTATAGATAAACAATTCTTCCTCCTGGCTTCATGTACTGGCAAGAGTTGTATTTTACAAAGTCAGAGGAAGTCTCATCGTTTCATCTAGGTTTTTAACCTTTAACTTTGGGCAATACAATTTTAAATTCGGTGCCTACATCCATCTGGCTATTAACCGAAATCTCACCACCCAGGGTATCAACACATTTTTTGGTAATAGCTAAACCCAAACCTGTTCCCGCTATACCACCAACATTCCCAGCACGACGGAAAGGCTGAAAAATCTGTTTTAGATCTTCTTCGGGAATGCCAATTCCCCAATCTTGGATTTTGAAAATTACTATATTTTCTTGAAAAACTAGCTCAAAATTAACTTGACTATTTGCAGGAGAATATTTAATTGCATTATTCAGTAAATTTCCTAAAATATGTCGCAGTATAGTTTCGTCCCATAAAGTCTCCTCCATTTGCCCAATACAAGTGAATATAATATTAATACTCTTATCTCTAGCTATGAGGTTAAATTCTTCGACCAAATAACGACAGAAAGCTTCTAAATTCAACGAGATTAATTCACATTTAAATTTACCTAAATCCGATTGTCCAATAAATGAAACTTCATCTAGCAACTGCGCCATATTTTTAATGGCTGAACGAATTAGTTGGTAGTGGGCGGTTTTTTTCTCTTTAGTTAAGTTTTCACTGTTATTTTGAAGTAAGCCAGCCGCTAAAAGAATCGTATTTAAAGGATTACGAATGTCATGGGAAAGCATAGAAACAAATTCAGATTTAGACTGATTAATTTGTTGAGCTTTTAATAACTCATCAGTACTTTTTTGAACCCTAACTTCTAAAGTCTCATTTACTATTCTTAATGATTCTAAAGCTAATTTGCGTTCTATAGCATAACGTATAGAACGGAGTAACGAATCTGGGTTTACCTGTCTTTTTAGCAGATAATCCTGCGCTCCTTGACGCACTGCTTCAATTGCTAACTCTTCATCATTTGTATTGGTTAAGACTACAATTGGTAAACCGGGTGCAAGCTTTTTTAGAGGCGAAAGAGATGCCAAGCCTTCGCTATCAGGCAAGGTTAAATCTAGCAAGATAATATCAAATAAATGTTGTTCTTGGCTGTCAGTGCTAAGTTGAACTAAAGCATCTCCCAAACGTTTTACATGCAACAAACTACACTTTTGACAATTAGTTTGTTTGAGAAACTCTTGTAACAATCTAGCTTCTGCTAGATTGTCCTCAATCAATAAGATTTTTACCGAGTTTTCAAGCATATTTCAACAGTAAAGGGAGATCATTAAAATCATTCAACAGTGAGCAATGAACAGTTTAAGTCAGGAGTAAAACCCTTCCCTGTTACCTTTTAAAAACTAATAAAATTACCCAGATTTTTTATTCTTTTGGCAAAGTAACAGTAGTCAACCAAAAATCTTCGATTCCCTTGACAATTTGGAAAAGTTCGCTGAGGTTACGAGATTTCGTGATGTAGCAATTTACATGTTGATCGTAGCTATAGTGAATATCATCTTCATTTCTGGAAGTAGTCAATACTACTACGGGAATACGTTTGAGTTTGGAGTCAGCTTTAATTTCTGCTAAAACCTCTCTACCATCTTTTCTTGGTAAGTTTAAATCTAAAAGGATCAGATCGGGGCGAGTTGCCTCAGCATACTCCCCCTCTTGTCGCAAATAAGCCATCGCATCCACACCATCCCTAGCAGTAATTACCTGGTATGACGTGGAGGAATTTTTTAATGCTTCTTGAATTAGCCGAATATCGGCTTTATTATCTTCAACTAAAAATATTATTTTGTGCTTTACGTCCGTTTCTACGGTCACGATCGCGCCCTCCAACTGGAATGGTAAAGTAGAATGTAGCACCTTCCCCTAATTGGGATTCTACCCAAATGCGTCCCCGATGGCACTCAATAATTTTTTTACAGATAGCTAAACCCATACCCGTACCAGGATATTCATCTCTTGTATGCAGGCGTTGGAATATAATGAAAATGCGATCGCTAAACTTCGGATCTAACCCAATTCCGTTATCCTTAACCGAG
Source organism: Calothrix sp. PCC 6303 (assembly GCF_000317435.1). Lineage (NCBI taxonomy): Bacteria > Bacillati > Cyanobacteriota > Cyanophyceae > Nostocales > Calotrichaceae > Calothrix > Calothrix sp. PCC 6303. Next base: position 976,812 of record NC_019751.1, on the reverse strand, counting down.
AATAACCAATTATCCTCTTGTCTTTCAGCACCAATGTGAATCTCTGGGGGTTTATCACTACGGAATTTGATGGCATTACCAACTAAATTTAAAAATAATTGCATCAGTTGAGTTCCATCTGCCATCACACTAGGCAAAGTGTCATAGGTAATTTTTGCCCCAGTTTCCGATATGCGTTTACGCAAGCTATTCAAACCATGTTCTAAAGGTGTTTTGACTTCAATTACCTGAAAAGCGCTCGTCTGCATATCCACTTTAGAATAAGCTAGTACATCATCGATCAAAGTTTGCATCAAGCTAACACCCTCTACTACATAGGTGATAAATTCTTCACCATCTTCATCAAGTGCTTCTCTATAGCGCATTTCAATCAACTGTACATAGTTAGCTACTTGATTCAACGGTTCTTGCAAATCATGGGAAGCTACATAAGCAAACTTTTTCAATTCTGAGTTAGAAAGTTCCAAATCATGTGCTAACTGTGCTAATTCATCAGCTTGTCGCAACACAATATTCACAATTGCTTTGCGTAATTCCAGCGCAGCTTTAATTTCTACATATTGCCAAGGCAAAGACATAAAACGTACTGTTTCTTTCCACAATTCAAATGACTTACGTGGACATAAAGAAACATGTTCTTCTAACTTACTCACCTCAAATGCTTCATTGGGATTACCTCCCCAATTAACTGTTTGAATTACTTCTGGACGAAACCATAATACATAATTGCGCTTGGAAATTGGAATAGCAAGCAACCCACTAGCAACGCTTTTAAATCTTTCGGCACCTGGGTAAATACGAGCTAATGAATCAGTATAAAATACCTCTTCATTCACATTATTCCTCAGCCACTGGACTAAATAATTAATATCTTCTTCTTTTGGAGTTTCACCAATTAGCGTATATTTTCCCCCAAAACAAACCGCTGCACCTTGAGCGCTAGCTAAATCTAAAAGATTAGGTTTATATTTAACTAAGCCATCAATAAAGTTTTCTTCTTGGGACATATATTCAACTAACATTGACTGAATATATGTCAGTTGCATCCGATAGTCATAATTTTCTGTTTCTTCCTTCGCAGAAAGTTCAGAAAATATCACTCTTCCCAAAAATTCGCAGGCTTTACGCAATTCATAAGATACATATTTGGGTGTTTGATGATGACAAGCAATTAGTCCCCAAAGATTACCATCTTTAATCAAAGAAATAGTTAAAGAAGCACCCACACCCATATTATGCAAATATTCCATATGACAAGAATAAGCACTTCTGAGAATTGAATGAGTTAAATCAATTGCTTGCTCACTAACTGGATTAATTTCCGGATAAATATCGACAGATTCAGCATAGGTATCAGGAATTAATCTAATCCAATTAGATTTGAGCAGCTTTCTTGCAGGTTTAGGAATATCTGATTCTGGATAATGTAAACCCAGATATGGTTCCATACTGGCTAATTTGTCTTCAGCAATGACAGCACCATGTCCATCATCGTCAAATTTATATAACATAACCCTGTCAAATCCAGTGACTTTCCGGACTTCTTGAACAATAATTTGACAGAAATCAGCCAAACTAGAAGTTCCTTCTAATTGATTAATCGACGCTCTAGCTAAATGATAAAAACTTAAAAATGGAATATTTTCCTGAGAGATAGCTGGCTCTAATTCCACCATAATAAAGCCTTCAGAATTACGGTGAAAAACTGCATCAAATATAACGTAGTCATCACCTTTTTTCCTGACCCATATTTTGGTAGGATTGATAAAATCGAGATTTTCTCCCGATAACCCTGACTTAATTCTCTCAATTTGAAAAGAATCCAGTAAATTCTCTAATTTTGTTCCTATTAAATTTTCGGCTAAGATTCCAAATACTGAATAGACATTAGTGCTGACTTGTAAAATTGTTAGTTCTGCTTCTTCTAAAACCAAAAGCACACCGTGAGACTGTATTTGAGTAATAGTATTGATTTTTGGTTCTTTCAAGCTAGTCAGATCAATGCCTTGCCATTCCAAATTCATCCCCATAAAAATTCCCCTTTTGTCGTTCTAAACAACCACAAAAAATTAAAGTCTTAATATTGCATATTAATTAACAATAATTAGTTAATTTGATGTTCTAAAATTCCTAAGATTTTCCCAGGTAACTACGCGAAAATATCTCAATAGTTAAAACCCTTTTCAAATCATAATTAATCTCTATTCTGGATGATAACTACTTAGAAATTACGAAATCTATCCGCAAAATCAAGGTTTTGAGATTGCTAGTCTACGACAAGCCGCTTTGCGTCTACCTTACGTCCCAATGAAGTAAATTCGTAGCCATTGCCTAACTCCTGCTACTAATTTCTCTCCTGATATTTTCTTATCTGCTTGTGTTGTCAGTTTAACAAGCATTTAGTAAACTGTCAGATAAAATATATTAAAAATAACTAAATGTCACACCTTTATTTATGTCAAAATATTAATAAATAATGCGGATAATTTATATTAGTTTACTATTTTGAATTTTGCTAGCTAATTTTGAATAATAGATGTATGTTTTTATCTATTTTATTATGAGATTTATATTTTCCCTACTCCCTGTTCCCTTTTAAACAAATAGTATGTCCTAACGGAGATATCTACTGCTATCAAATAAGCGCAGGAGGATGAGAACCCTACCTTTCAATGATTTCATAACTTAACCCCTCTACCAAATGTTGGTTAGAGGGGCTAAAAAATTACCTTGATTAAACTTAAATCACAAATGACACTCAAAATAATCTACGTTGATTAGTAAGCGTCTTGTAACTCATAGAAATCGGGCGAAATATAATCTTTACGTAGGGGATAACCAACCCAATCTTCCGGCATTAATAACCGCTTCAAATTGGGATGTCCCTCGTAGATAATACCGTACATGTCGTAAGATTCCCGTTCTTGCCAGTCTGCGGTTTTCCAAATCCAGTAAACTGAAGGAACTACAGGATTTTCGCGGGGGAGGAAAACTTTGACGCGTACTTCTTCTGGGTTATCGACATTATCACCAATTTTAATTAGGTGATACATACTCACCAATTCTTGTCCCAAACCTAAATCGATGCCACATTGACATTGTAGGCAATTAAATCCATAGGCATATAATGCGGTGGCGATGGGTAATAAGAAGTCAGCTTCTACCTTGATGATCTCAACGCCTTTTTTATCCGCATCCAGTGAATCATGAGCAAAGCCATTTTCAGTTAGCCACTGAGAAACTTTACCCGCTGGGACTATGGTTTTCTCCTCAGATGGTACTGGTTTTGATTCTTCAGCCACGACCAGTTATCTCCTTCTGTTTTTGCGATGTGAGCAAAGCGGGTGGTACAGGCATACCCATACCCTCTGTTAATTCTTTGGGAGGGGTAAAACGGGCATCCGACTGCATGTACTTACCAGTCAAAATTGCTGGCACAGGTTTCATGTTGTGGGTAGTGCTGTAGAAGCGATGAGTTTGGCGAATTTTATTTCGCTCTTGCATTGAGTCATCAGCGATTTTTTTCCGCAATTTGATAATTGCATCGATGATCGCTTCTGGACGTGGAGGACAACCTGGTAAATAGACATCAACGGGAATTAGCTTATCAACACCACGAACTGCTGTGGGAGAATCAACGCTGAACATACCCCCAGTGATGGTACAGGCACCCATAGCAATTACATACTTGGGTTCGGGCATTTGTTCATACAAACGCACTAGCTGCGGTGCCATTTTCATGGTGATGGTTCCCGCTGTGATAATTAAATCAGCCTGACGCGGGCTAGAACGGGGAATTAGTCCAAAACGGTCAAAGTCGAACCGCGAACCGATTAATGCTGCAAATTCAATAAAGCAGCAAGCGGTACCGAATAACATGGGCCACAAACTCGAAAGTCTTGCCCAGTTATAAAGGTCGTCAACTGTGGTGAGGATGACGTTTTCAGAGAGGTCTTGGGTAATTGTGGGGCGTGTCATGGGGTTAAGAACACGCTCTTGGGGTTGGGCGAGATTTTTCGCCGAGTTGGCATCTAAGACCATTCCAAAGCTCCTTTACGCCATGCGTACACTAGGGCAATCACAAGAATTGCGATAAAAACAAGCGCTTCGATAAACGCTAATAGTCCTAAACGGTGAAATGCAACTGCCCACGGGTACAAAAATACTGTTTCGACATCAAAGACGACGAAAACGAGGGCAAACATGTAGTAACGAATATTAAATTGAATCCAGGCTCCACCAATGGGTTCCATACCACATTCGTAGGTGGTGATTTTTTCTGGGTAACGACCACTGGGTCGCAGAAGCTTGGATGCTGAAAGAGCTAGGGCTGGAACTAGGCTACAGATGAGTAGGAAGCCTAGGAAGTACTCGTAACCACTAAGAACAAACACAATAAAATCTACCGCTTTGAATGGGAATAACTTTGTTACCTGTGGGGTAGTTGGGAATTTTTTGAGGATTCCACTTGAAAAAGTGCAATTTTGAGGTTGCACATCTTTACATACATTATATCGCTTTGACTTTTTTGAATCCTAGAAAACATATGGGTTGGTTATTTGATTCGTTTTGATCAACGATAGAAAAGCTGAGTAATTATGTCATAATTTGTAACGTACATTTAAGATTTGCACTTTAAGTATTTAACGAGGGTTGCTAGTTCTGCACTGGAAGTTGGGAACTGGTGATGGCAATGAAAATCACTGATTGGCAACTTCAAAGATACAGTGACTGGCAACTTGGGTTATTTAATTTTGGCTAAACCTAAAATTATGAGTGAACAAGAAGAGAGGGAGCAGACTGACCTGGTTGAGGCTGAAATCGATCAGGCAGAGGAAGAAGACACTACTGATTTAGATCGACATGAGTGTCGATCTTGTGGATATGTGTACGAGCCAACTAAGGGTGATGAAAAGCGGGACGTTCTTCCAGGAACCCCCTTTGATGATTTACCTGCAACTTGGCGTTGTCCAGTTTGTAATGCAAAAAAAGTTGCTTTTGTCAATATTGGTCCAGCAAGTTTAGCTTCTGGATTCAAGGAAAATCTCGGCTTTGGTTTAGGTGTCAACTCTTTAACACCAACTCAGAAGAATTTGCTGATTTTTGGTGCTTTGGGTTTAGGATTTTTGTTTTTTATCAGTCTGTACGGTTTGCAGTAGGGGAGTTCCAGAAAATAAAATATCCTCTGGTTTGGGCAGCGTTCGATGGTTCCTGAGCCTGTCGGAACGAAGTGTACCGGAGGTAAGGACTGAGCGCTCACGCCGAAGTCTTGCCCGGAAAGACAGGCAGAGATAATCCGAAGTTTGACGGGACGCAAACCGATACCCTCGACTTCTCTCTGTTCCAAGAAAATTGGATAATTATTTAATTTGGAAGTCCGTAGGTAGAAATCAAGATTTTAGATTCGATCACATTTGGGAAAATTCACAAAATACTAACGGATACTAATGGTTGGGATTGGAAAGTTTTGGAGAAAAATAGTAACTTTGTTACTGGTTGTTGTGCTGTGTGCTGGTTGTGCGAACCTGCCAAAAACAGCTTACAACCCATGGAAAGTGATTTCTGTTGACATTGATGCAGATACGAAGTTGCTAGATATTGCTTTTGCGGAAAACCAGGAACATGGTTTTATGGTTGGCAGTAATGCAACTTTATTAGAAACTAAAGACGCTGGTGAAACTTGGGAAGCAATAAAATTGTCTTTGGATTCTGAAAAATCCCGGTTTAATGGGGTGAGTTTTGCAGGTAAGGAAGGTTGGATTGTGGGGGAACCAGCTTTGGTGCTACATAGCACTGATGCGGGTAAATCTTGGTTACAGATTCCTTTGGATGAAAAACTTCCTGGTAATCCCATTAATATCGCTGCTTTGAGTGGAAATACCGCAGAAATGGCAACTGATGTGGGTGCGATTTATCAGACTAGCGATGGTGGTAAGAATTGGAAAGCACAGGTACAGGACGCTGTAGGTGTAGTTCGGAACATAACGCGATCGCCTGATGGCAAATACGTCGCAATTTCGGCAAAGGGTAATTTTTACTCCACTTGGGAACCTGGTACTGCTGCTTGGGTACCTCGCAATCGTAATAGTTCCCGTCGCTTGGAAAATATGGGTTTCACCAGCGAAGGCAAATTGTGGATGCTGGCACGAGGTGGACAAATTCAATTTACCGATCCTGAAGATGACGAAAAATGGTTAGATCCCCAAAAACCTGAAAAAGGATATAGCTGGGCTTTGTTAGATATGGCTTATCGCAACTCAGATGATGTCTGGGCAACTGGAGGTAGCGGTAGTTTACTTCACAGCCCTGATGGTGGAAAAACTTGGGAAAAGGATACTGAAATGGAAGAAGTACCCGCCAATTTCTTTAAGGTTGTCTTCTTTTCCCCAGAACAAGGTTTTGCAATCGGCGATCGCGGTGGCTATTTACTCAAGTACCAACCCGCAGAAGTTGCCAAGGCTGCTTAACAAATCTTGATTTATTAGAAATAGTTTGCAACTTGTAACTGTTTCTAAACTTTGTAGGATAATAAACAGATACAGCTTGAATGTGAAGCTTGCGCGATGCAAGTCGTTCGCATCTTAGCAGCATGATGGAATTAACCATACTGATAAGTAGTAGCGGCTAAAAGCCAAATTTCAACAATAATGTGAAGGTAGGGAATCAATGGCAGGTACCACTGGAGAACGTCCGTTTTCGGACATTATTACTAGCGTTCGTTACTGGGTAATCCACAGCATTACCATTCCAGCTTTGTTTGTTGCAGGTTGGTTATTTGTCAGTACAGGACTGGCATATGATGCATTTGGAACTCCTCGTCCTAATGAGTATTTCACTCAAACCAGACAAGAAGTACCCATCGTTAACAACCGTTTTGATGCGAAAAAACAAGTTGAGACATACATAGGAAAGTAGTTTTAGATCATGACTAGCGGCAATAATCTCAATCAACCAGTTCAATATCCAATTTTTACAGTGCGATGGATAGCTGTTCACACTTTAGCTGTTCCTAGTGTCTTCTTTTTAGGCGCGATCGCAGCAATGCAATTTATTCAACGCTAGGAGAAAATCATGGAAAAATCGCCTAATCCTAATGGTCAACCAGTTGAGTTGAATCGAACTTCATTGTTTTTGGGACTTTTGATTGTATTTGTACTAGGAATTCTTTTTTCTAGCTACTTCTTCAACTAAGTCACTACTGAGGCATAATATCAGCCTGTTGTAAATAATTTTCAAGTCATGTTTTTGCTAATTAGTAAATAAATTTATTTACTGCTTAGTAATCTATAGTGACTAGCAGCTAATTACTTAATTTTGTAAAGGGAGGAGAAAGCTGTGTCTGGAGGAGGAAGAATACCTCTGTGGATCGTTGCTACGGTCGCGGGAATGGGTATAATTACAGTGTTGGGCATCTTCTTCTATGGAGCCTACGCTGGTGTTGGTTCATCGATGTAATTCAGAACTAAACCAAGTTTTGTAAATACTAATTGCTGATGACTAGTTCTCCATTAGGAAGTAGTTATTGGCAGTTAGTAATTTTAGATTAGAAACAAAAGTTGTACGATTGCTACTTTAAATTTTTGGCGATTAAGAGCTAACAGAACAATTTTTTAGCCATAAACCCTGTAAAAAACCGTCTCCCTAATTTAGGTAGACGGTTTTAGTTGTTGCTAACAAGCCATATTACCCATAGGTAATAATCACATCACTAGCTAATTAGATTTGGTCACTTTCCATATACAACAGCATGTAAGCCATAACTACTGCGGAAGAAACTAAACCAACCAAAGGAACTAGGATTGAAGGTAAGAATGAAGCTGCCATAGGATGAATTCCTGTTAAATCAAACTACAATTCAAGTCGAGCTTACTGCAATTCCCAACATTATTTTGCAAAATCTCAAGATTTTTAACAAAATTGATTACAGATGCTAAACATCTGGAACTACATTCCCAATATTTCATCGAATTGAAGAGAGGGTAAATCAGGGGGGACAACGGTTCGTTGTACAGTGGTTTTGTGGCTTTCTTGCTGGGTATTCAGATGAAGCGCGATCGCTTCCACCCGCACCTCTATACAACCAAAGGGAACGTTAAATTCGCTGATTGCTTCCATACCTCCTAAATGATTCTCGATCAAATCGGTGATCAGATGCGGTCCATCCAGTAACCAACGAGTTTGACAGTCTTCAACCCATAATTTGACTGCGACATCTGGAAGTGTTTCATTTAGTTCTACACGAATCCGAACTAGTTTACCTGCAACCAGTTCACCTTGGGGAATGAATAGTTGTGGGACTGGTAAGGGTTGAGGGTTTTGCTGTTCTAGGGATGTTTCTGGAAGTTTGTGGATTACAGTATCGATAGATTCTGGAGGATGGGAAACTTCCACGGGGTTACTTGTTTTATCGTTAATACTGACTTCTTCAAATAAATCATCATCAACAACTATTTCCTCCATCACCCAGGTTGTGGGGGCAATTTTCTCTCCATGAGGAAGTTCAGGTGTTGCTGGGGAAATTTCTACTACCTGTTCCACTACATTTTCAGTTATTTGAGGAACCGAGGCTTGATAATTTTGAGGTGGGAAATCAATAAATTGGGGTACAGGATATCCTTGGTTTTGCATCCACTTGCGAATCAAAGGAGATACATAGGGATTTCCCTCAGCGATTAGCTGAGAACTGTGGGGATAGTCAAAAGAGCTAGAATTATTGACAATTGGCAGATTAACTTCGCTGTATTCGTCTGGTTGACGGGGAATAATTATTTCTCCTAAATGCCCATCTGTAACTTGCAGTTGATGATTTTCCAGCATTGGTTCTTCTACTGGGGAATCAACAGATAGAATTAAATCGAAATTTTCCGGTAAGGTATCCGGTAAATTACTACTAATTGTTTCCTCCGCACTTGGTAACAAAGGTAATTTCCGCAGGTAAGGAAAACTTGCAGAACTATTAGCACCCAAACTCAAATGAGGATCAAAATTTTCTGCGTGCGGAGAAAATGGCAATTGGGGAGAACGAGAATTAATTCTTCTGTTGCGAACAGGTTCCACATCCAGGGGAATTGATCGTTTGGGAGATGTTTGGAAAGTGCGAGACTGAGAATTTTTGGCTGTTTTGGCAAGGTTAAACAGTTCTAAATCAAGGGATAGAGTTGGTTTCTCTTCGACTACATTTTGAGCAAATCCTGTTAGAGAATCGTTGAGCATATCGGGTGCGCTAGGTTTAGCCATACTAACTGCAATTAATTCGCTAACATCAGCAGTGATAATAAATGACTGACTAGCTAAAAGTTGCGATTCTCCAACCCCTCCCAACGCTCCATAAAGGTAAATATCTGCTAAAAGTAACTTAGATTCACACTCCCGTGGGATTTCTATGGTGGATGAAATTGCAAAAGGTAATAATCTCTCTGGTAACGGTTGTTTTACCTCAGCTAGCACCTGTAATTGATCAGGCGATCGCAATTCTAAACGGATCTCTCCTGCTGCGACACTCTCAAATTCAGATGTGTCATCAATTAATGGATTTGTTTCCCCTTCTAACTGCACCAATCCCATTACAGTTAGTGCTTGTCCCCAATTTCCAATATAGCTTTGTTGATCAAGATGAATTATTAAAGGTAGGGGAGTATCTATAACTGTTGTTTTGGCAATAACTTTATCTTCTAAGAGGGCTTCTTCAACTGGTAAAGCTAAGTCCACCAAATTTTGTAATATTTGTTCTGCTGTATCACCTTTAACCCACACCGGACTGATGGGTTGTTCTAGACTAATATCTTCTTCTGAGTAAATAGTTAATTGATACTCTGGGGTGATATCTGAGTTAATTGCTACCTCCGGAACCAGATCAGTACCTTTGACAGCCAAAGGTACTAAAATTCCTGGTTCCATCTGTGATAACTCTTGAGCAGAAGGATTTGCCAGGGGTAAGGAGAGGACTTGAGGTGTAAATTTCTCTTGTGAATCGTCGTCTTCTTGCTCCTTCTCAATCGAAATCTCAGCCTCCATGGAGGGCTTTTCTGTCCCATTCCCTATTTCTTCATATTCCCCAGTTTTATCGGTAATTTTTTCTGTAAATTCCAGATTTAATTCAGCAGTATGAATACTAGTTTCATCAATAATATCTGTAGTCTCTGTTACAGAAGATAATACTGACTCGCTGATTGGATTTAACGATTCAGTTGCTACAGGTACAAAATTTGGAGGAATTGGCGGAATTGGCAAATTAGACTCGCCAGGAATTAAAGATGATGCAATTGGATTTATACCAGTTTCACGGGTATTGGGCAGGGATTGCTCCCGCTGCTCCCTGCTCCCTGCCCCTCCGCCTTTTCGGTCAACAGGTTGAGATAAAACTTTTAAATTGACCAGATGTTGCCAAGAACGACCCAAAACATCCGACATCAAATCACCAGAACAGCGTAATTCCCATAGCCCCGGCTGGAAATAGGTAAAGGGAATAACTGCCATTGAACCATCATTATTAGTGCGACGCGATCGCTTATAAATCCGCCGTTGAAGTGACAATTCTGGAGGTGATGAGTGAGTTATTCTTACATCCACATCAGTATTTGCACGGTGGGAGCAAGCCACCACCCGATACCGACCTTCCATAATTTCCACAGTTCGAGATTCTAGGGGATGCCAAGTGCGATCGCCTTGCTTCTGTATTAGAAATTGCCATTGTTCCATCGTACGTGATGTCAAAACTGTAGAGCGACTCAGTAATATTTGCGTTACCTTATTGCTTGACAGTTTACCTCAGCATTTTCTAAATGCATCACTTTGAACATGGTTTTTATTAAAAAAATTTCGGCATAGAAATTAATAAAGGATGTGGAGACGATAAAATCGGGGAAAATACCTGCATTTAAGTCATCCTGTGTGACAAACTGACTTTATTGCTCTTCCTTCCCCTCTCTACGTCTCCTTTACATTTTTGCCAATCATCAATTTTTGTAGCGTTCCCGATAATAAGCTAAAATCTGTTCGACTCTAAGACGACACTCTGGAAGTATATCCGTAGCGAAATTAATCAATAAACCACCAACTTGGCTTTGATTGTAATCAAATTCCTGAGAAGACTGGGGTATTAGATCAGCCTTCACCCCTTCAACTTGATGCAGATGGGCAACAATCTCACGATATACAGCTAAAGGCAAGCCAGGAAATTCGATTTTTTCGCTTGTTTCCATACTCTTAAGAAGCTCCAGTAGGTACGTTGTTTGCTGGTGCTGGAGTAGCACTATCAGCCGAAGCAGTAGTGGCTGATCCGGTTGCACCTTCACCAACCATTCTCGCAACTTCGATGCCAAATTGCTCAAAAATTACTATTGGATCTGAACCTTCATTCATTTCGATCCGTTTTACAAGCAGTCCACTTCCCAAGCGATCGCCTGATTGTACATAACGGCTTGTAGACTCAGTTGGTACCTTAATAATGGCTTGGGGTGTTCTTCCCACCATCACTACACCAGTCACAACAACACCCTTAGCTAACTCTGGTTGCGCGGCTGGTGGTAGCACCGAGATTAAGGAAGTATTGGGAACCACCTGTGGCATAATCTTCGGCAACACAGGTACAAAACCAGGGCTAGCTTTAGCCAGAGTTACAGGTTTACGTTGAGCGATATATGACGGGGGGATATATGGCTTGGTTGTGGAATTATTCAAAACACGACTTTTGGCTGTTTGTTTTGATGACACCACGGTCACATTCCTATTAGGGGTTGGTACCCCAGAAACCACAGGAACTAACCTGCGTTCCCCATCATTTGGCACTATTGGTATCGGTGGAGTAATCTGTGCGAACGGATCGCGCTCGCTTCCACCCTTGGACACTACTAATAAGCGTTCAGTGGCATTCGTGGTCTGAATTAGATTTGGAGTGCCAACTATAGTAGCAGGACTTTGTGACTGCGGTTTCCCTGCCACAACTGGATTATTAAACGGTTGAGATGCAGATGGGCTAGCTGGAGCAGCACTTGGAGTAGCAGTGCTACTGGGATTACTAGCCTGTTCACCCTCAGATGCACACCCTGTGATTGCCAATGCCATGAGAGCAGCAACTGCAATATTTGAATATTTACCCATTAGTGTCAAAAACCATTGGAAAATGTGTTTATAGAAATCAGCCTGATAAAAAATAAAAGAAAAGATTTTATCAAAGGTGAAGTCTCATTCCGTTATAACTCAACTTTTTCAAGTTCAATAGTTATTTGTATCACTACCCAAACTAGAAAATATACGACCGTATATAGTAATAAATTAATCTTCAGTTGTACACATGAGCTTCTTCATCGAATCCAGCCCTTTCTTTACCTGGCGAGAAACAGTCACCACACTAATACCTAAGCGTTCTGCTACCTGCTTTTGGGTAAGATCGTGTAAAAAAACAAACTCCAAAACATCACGAGTACGTTTTTCCAACTGAAGTAACGCTTGCTGGAGACGAATTTGATCTTCTTGTGCCAGTTGAAAACTGCGATAATTATGGTCAGGAACCAATTCACCTAAGCTAGCAGAACCTTCGTCATGATCCTGTACGGGTGTATCCAAACTCAGTGGTGCCCGATTAATCCACGCTAACTTAATTTCCTGCCATTCTTCTACAGATACTTCCAAAGCCTCCGCTAGCTCATTGTCGCTAGGTTGACGATTATACTTCTCCCGCAGAGTGCGGGAAACACCAATTGCTTGTTGTTGCAAAGCTAACCAACGTCGAGGAATTCTCACAGTCACACCTTTATCACGCAAATAGTGTTGGATTTCTCCTCGGATATAAGGCATTGCAAAGGAACTAAAAGCGTGACCTTTGGCAATATCGAATCTTTCGATTGCTCTAATTAGACCTAAACAACCAACTTGCAGTAAATCCTCATAGCTTTCTTGGCATTGATTAATCCAGTAGTGAGCTTCTTTTCTCACCAAGCCGAAATTCAACTTCACAAGCTGATTGCGAACTTCTGCTGAGTGATCTTTTTGATACTCTCGCAATAACTGCCAAATCTCTTGCTTTAATTCGCTGGTAGCTGTGGTAAGCATAGCACCGTGGTTAATTTATTGATGAAACAGAACATTTAAAAATTAAAATTCACTTGAGATTTAGATATTGATCTGAGCGTCACAAAATCACGCCGATATCAAAATAGTGATCGCAGCGCTATGTGTGCCAACTTTTAATGGCAGTCAATTCCAATTTTAAATAAGTGATTGTAAGGCTATGTTCTCAATTCAGTTGGATTTTTAATCTCCAAATTGATTCCCTACATAGAGATAAGATATAAAATAAGTTACAGAATCAGGAACCGAAATAGTACCTAACTTAAGGTTTACATGATTTTTACATGGGTCGAATAAAAACAAAAATCCCTTGCATCAAAAAAATTACAAGGGATTATTCTTACTATATGGACTGGGTTTGATAAACTAGTTAGCTTGATTAAGCACGAGGTTCAACTCTAGCGTAGAATACACCACGAATCTTCACTTCTTTGGGATCACCAGAACCTAAATCTGTATCAGAAGGCTGGTTACTTTCAAAGGTACCTGCGATTTCACCAGATACGCTGTCGATTTTAGCCACTGAAAGAGAAATTTCACCTTCTAGAACTTGAGCGCGTTTAACATTTTCGCGGGTAAGTTCTTCAGCATCAGAGCGAGCAGGAAGTGCCACAGCATTATCATAACCGCTAGCTACACCACGACCTTTAGGATCAAGGAAGGTTGCACCACGATAGGAAGGAACTCGAAAACCACCTTTAAAATCAGTTGAGGTGTTGATGCTGGTTAATCCAGATTGTGTTTGAGCAACTAAACCTTTAACAGTAAATAAGAAAGGAATACTTTCGCCACCGGGAAGTTTAACGGTGGTAGCTTGGAAGTCAAAGCCGTCTTTTTCTTCAAAGGTGAGACTACCATCAGAGTTAACATTCAAATCACCTTGGATTTGATCTAACGATGAAGTTTTACGAGTCAAAACCTTTCCGGGGATAAATTCGGCTTTGAGACGTTTATTTGTTGGCTCTTCCTTGATAAAGTAGTTTGTTGGCTCTAAGCAGAGTTCTTTAATGGAGTAAGACTTGCTAGAGTCGATGGGAATAGAACCCCGACTGGTTTCTGAAAGTTGAGGGCATTTGTTAGCCAAACCTGTACCCCGAATCTGTTCATAAGTCAATGCAGTGGTACTACTTGATGATGGAGCATCATTGCAAGCGGTTAATAATCCCAAGCACACAGCGACAAATGCAATAATTAAAGCGCGATACCTCATGGTCAACCTCTATGTCAAAAAATTAATACGCAAGTTGTGAAACCGCAACGGTAAACGTATTTGAACCTATTGCTTTATTTTACTTGGTGTTCAAGCCCTTAGTTTACCAAGATACAGAATTTAGTTGAGATATTTGGTATCTGGAAATATTCAGGTGTCTTGAAGAAAGTGCCGTTCAGCAAAAATCACAAGAAATCATTTACGTGATGTCCAGGATTGGTTATGCCTACGCACTTTTAATCCAATGTACGTACTAGTTACTAGTACATACAGTGCAATTGTTTTATTAAGTATTTCAGCCAGATCCTACGATTTTTACTCACCTAAAGTCAAAAGTTCCTGTATTAAGATTTCCCCTAGATTTTACTGACGTGCTATGACAGTCAAATTGGGCACAAATATAAACGCAGAATCTCGGCTAGATTGAATGAATAAGAGGCAATTCGGTCTTTCAATATTCACCCCTGAGACAAAACTTGGTGACTGCTCCGGTCTACAGTGATTATTAGGGGTATGATTTGCCTTACAAGAAAGCTTGGTTGAGGAATTTGCTTTTTCGTTGAAATTGAATTGATTTTTGGAGGGTGATGTGGATCAAGATAAAAACCAGGAATTATTAATGTTAGGAAGCAAGCTGGATGAGATTAGTTCGTTGGTACATGATGCTGTTACCTTTTGTCAAGGTGAACCCATCGCTATTTTGACATTACTACGGCAGTTAGAATCTTTACATCGAGAAATTCGTGAAGAAGTGTTTCAAAAAAACTTACCTGATACCCGTCATGGGTTATACGCACTATTGCGGGATATTGAAGCGAAGGGTGGATGGCCCTATATTGAAAGAATGAGAATACAAGGGTTTTTGGGAAATATGATTCAAGAGCCTGAAGAATAATTAACATTTATGTTTCTACACCGCAACTTTTGAAGGAGAAAATAGGCGTTTTACTCGCAAATTAACCCATTCTCTACAAAGTTCGCGGTGCATTAGGAAAAGGTTCGCAGCACACTAGTAAACATCCTATTTCTGGTCAGTAACTCAGCCCTAAAGGGACTGAGCTTGTAAGAGTAATCGAGCAAGCTATAGTGACCCGTCTAAGTCTTCACTGACTACGTTTTTTGAATGAACCTAATGGCTAAAAATTGAAGTTATTGGAGGGTTAGCGTTTAACTATCAATTCACAGCTAACCCTCAAAATAAGACTATTCAATAAATACTAAGCTCGAAAGTAAGCAGCTAAGTCATCGGAACCACCAATCAATTTTCCGTCGATGAATACCTGAGGAACTGTTGTGGCAGCTGTAACAGCTTTTAAGGAACGGGTGCTAATATCCTTGCCCAAGATAATCTCTTCATAATCAATACCTTTCTCTTTTAACAATGCTTTAGCACGGGCACAGAAAGGACAGCCAACTTTAGTGAACAAGGTGACTAAAATAGGTTGTTTTGCGTTGGGGTTGATGTATTTGAGCATTGTGTCTGCATCTGACACCTTGAAAGGATCACCTGGTTCTTCTGGTTCGATGAACATCTTCTCGATGATACCGTCCTTCACCAGCATTGAGTAGCGCCAAGAACGCTTACCAAATCCTAGGTCTGTTTTATCTACCAAAAGACCCATGCCTTCAGTGAATTCACCGTTGCCATCGGGTATTAGTATCACATTGTCAGATTCTTGATCTTTTGCCCACTCGTTCATAACAAAAGTGTCATTCACAGACATACAAACAATGCTGTCAACACCATTACTGTGAAATGCTTTTGCTAACTGGTTGTAGCCGGGTAAATGAGTTGAAGAGCAAGTAGGAGTGAAAGCACCGGGTAGGGAGAAGACAACCACTGTCTTACCTTTAAATAAATCATCCGTTGTGATGTTCACCCATTCACTGTCACGACGGGTGCGAAATGTTACATTAGGAACTCGTTGTCCTTCGCGGTTGGGTAACATGGAAATTGACTCCTTAGCAAAACATCTTAAGCGTAATCGGAATGACTATGAGTTGTCAAGGTAGAAATAACTAGATGAGCTTTGTTTTGTGATGCGATCGCATTCAGAATCTGAAGGGATATAGCTAGCTTACTCATCATACTCAATCAGCTTAAAGCCCCAAGGTTTAAGGGCTGCCATCGCAATCTCCTTATTTATTCCTTCATAGGCTTCCCATTCGTCTTTATGTTCTTTGGGATGTCCTTCGCCAACATTACCAGCAACCTTGATAATAGGTAAACCAATTATGCGATCGCGCTCCAGACCTTTTGGAAGTGCTAATCTGATTTTGTGACCCACAAACTTCGACACACTTGAATTCGCTACAGATTCACGAATTAAACAGATATCACCAGCTTTCCCCCAAGTAGTTTCGTAGATGTAGAGGAATGAAATATAGGTTTCTGGTTTAATAGATCTTTTGAGAACTTGCATTACTTATAGTCTTTACCAATTAATTAAGGCTAACTTATTCCTAATCTGCCATAACCAGCATAACTTAATTACCAGAAAATCAGACCGAAAGATAACTACTTAAGCTTTCCTGTATGGATTTTACCAATTATGTAAAACTCCATATATCAGATGGAGCGTCAAAATCACGGTTTCTAGGCTCTGCCTGGGAACCAGTGAATGGCACAAAAACTGTATGAACAAAAAGCGTGAAAATTACATCAAAGTCAACAGGCTAGCCAAAACCTTAGTAGAGACGCGTAGTTTGCTTCCCGGAGGGTAATTTCGCGTCTCTGCAACCGTCATTTTTATCTTGACAGATCAATAGCGTCAAATTCGCACATCAATGACGGAAGCATTAAAGTTATAGTTATAGCCTTCTAATTCAAAAGTCATACCGATTTTGACTTTATTAGTGCCTAACACTGGACCAGTTTCAGCCAGTTGCGCTTGTCCTTGCAAAGTTAGCAGCATATCAGTACTAAAGTTGTTTTTCCGAGGATCAGGTAACTCTTTGACTGAACCATCAGGTTGGGGTATTGTGAGAGTCCGAGGTAGTTCTTGAACTGATTTGATTGTAATATCCCCACCATAGGGTTGCTGACGGATAATAACTTTGGTTTTGCCACCTTCTTTGAGTCCATACTTAGCCAATTGTTGGATATCGCGCACATTCAAACCGCGCACCACTAGATCCACTTCGATGGGTACAGGTTTAGTGTTAATTTGAGCGAGGGAACCAGTTCCACTGGGGAAGAAAAATATACCCAGAACTACTAATAAAATTACAAAAATAGCTCCAGCATCAAGGATGTTGAATTTACCAAATAACCGACCTTTTGAATCTAAAATAGCCATAAAAATTTTCCTAAATCACAGCGATAAAAGTCTTTGTAGTGACGTAAAGGACTGACTTGATGTACTAGTCTATTCTGAGCAAAATGGAAGCAGCAGTTTGGTTTTGCTTGCAGAATTTGAGAATGGAGGAATCTATAACCATGCGACAGTGTATCATGACTGTTGTTTTTAGTGACTAAAGTTAGAAAATGGTCAAAAAGAGGAAAAGGGGTAGGGGGCAGGGAGCAGAGGGGAAGACAGGGACAGAGCTTGGACTCCGCCCCGTATAAGCGTCCTAAAAACGGGGCTTGTACCCATGTTCCACTCCGCTCCACGCAGGTGGAAAGGGCTTGCTCTCCCTGCTCCTTTTCCCCCTGCCTCTTGCGATCATCTTTTGGTACGTTTGGAGGAAATAGCTGAGTAAGCTAGTGGAATACGGTTTTTTGCTTGAAGTCTCAAATGCAACTTAGACAAGTTAAAATACGTCACATGGTTTTAAGTTCTACCATTAAGTTCTAGGAAAACTCCTCCAGACCGGAATTATGATGAATTTAAAGTGTTTTTCTGTGAATTATTTTTTTTCTCGTCGTCGTTGGCTATATCCGCTGATTTCGGCAATGGTGACTCTTTCTTTGTGTTTGGGTACCTATTTACCATCCCAAGCAGTTGATTGGTTGCCTTTAATTTTGCGAGGTGTTCAAGTTGTTCAGCTTTCTAGTATGTCAGAACGTCAGGAAGTTGAACTAGGAAAGCAGATGAATCAAGAGATAGTTGGGGGAGTGAAGATTTACCGCAACTCTCAAGTAAATAGTTATATTCAGCAGTTGGGACAGCGGTTAGCGGCTAACAGCGATCGCCCAAATCTACCATACACTTTTCAGGTGGTTGATGATGATACTGTGAATGCTTTTGCGACTCTGGGTGGTTTTGTCTATATGCATACTGGTTTATTGAAAACTGCTGCGAATGAAGCTGAACTTGCTAGTGTGATTGCCCATGAAATCGGTCATATTGGCGGAAAGCATTTAATGAAGCAGATGCGACAACAAGCTGTTGCATCTGGTATTGCTACAGCTACAGGATTAGATCGCAATCAAGCTATATCTCTAGGTGTAAATTTGGCGTTGAATTTACCTCGCAGTCGCAAGGATGAGTTTGATGCTGATAGTCGTGGTTTGAGATCTCTTTCTCGTTCTGGGTATGCTCAATCTGCGATGGTTTCGTTTATGCAGAAACTACTGAATAATAAACGCTCCACTCCAACGTTTTTAAGCACTCATCCAGCAACAGGCGATCGCATTACTGCTTTAAAGAAGGGTATTAGTATTCAGCCAACAACAAGTACCGCAGGTTTAGATACTAATGCGTACAAAAATAATATTCGACCTTTAGTAGTAAGTTAGATTGAATCAACCCAGAATATTTATAATATCCCAGAGATGTTCCAGTGGAATATCTCTACTACCATTTAACATCAGCTGAGGCACTCTCTAATGTGAGGGTGCGAGTTTGATGCTGTAAAACATTAACTTGATAAACAATATCGTTGGTGGTATCCAAACCAGTTAACCAACCACTACGGGGATGGTAAGCACCAGTATCTATTCCTAGCCAACCACATCCTTTTGCTAATTGTCCAGGATTCACACCAGGTAAGGTAAAGGTGATAGTGTGACCAATAATAATTAGTTTGTTGGGAAAATAGGGTTTAGTGATGGTGTGAAATTCTTCTCTGATCCAGCATAGTTCTTCTGTTGTTTGTTCTAATGGGGATAATTTGGGGTCTACCCCCGCATGTGCTAACCAAATATCTCCCAAATCTAAATATGTTGGCAAACTCATGAACCACTCTATGTGTTCTGGGTAAATCTTCGATTCCTCGTAGCTGGCAATTGTTGCTTTGCCACCACTATAGAGCCATGCTTGTGCTATTGCTGGGGATATGTTTTCATTTGTGAGAACATTTACCAACATTTGTTCATGATTTCCCAGCAAACAATTGTAGTTGCTGGACTTGACAAATTCCACTACTTGTGAACTTTGGGGACCACGATCAATTAAATCACCTAAAAAATAAACTTCGTCATCCGATGCAGGCGCGATCGCATCCAGCAGGGTCATTAATCCTTCATAATGACCGTGTATATCTCCGATAATAATTCGACGCTTGGGAATTTCCCTCATTAGTTTTGATTATAAAGTGATTTTTATGACTCGTGCTACGGGGATAATTAGACCATTTCAGGAATAAAAGTAGTGTTTGGTATCACCGAAAAATAAATTACCCAATTTTGTAGGATGGTTATCCTGTCCTTCCTTGATAATTTGCAGGCATTTTGCCTACACCACAAGAAAATTTGGGGTACTTTTCTAGTTGGAAGTCCCTTTACTGTAAAAACGGCTGCATCAATCTTATTTCATTTCTAGTTGATCTGAAGTATCTGGTTAACTGTTGAAAGCAAGATCTGAGCTTGGAGTAGTATCGTATTTATGTAGCAATCATTCGGGTTTATATTATGTCTGAAGAATTTTCTCCGGAAATTAGCTCTCGTATTTGCAGCCACATGAATAAAGATCATGGTGATGCGATCGCACTGTATGCTGAAGCCTATGGTGGTGTAACTGCGACTGTGGCTCAAATGGACTCTATTGACGCGGAAGGGATGAATCTCACTGCACAAGTTAATGGGGAAGCAACACCAGTGAGAATCCAATTTGACCATGTTTTGGCTAATGCTGAGGATGCTCATCATACATTAGTGGCGATGCTAAAACAAGCAAGGGTGACTAAATAGTTCCGATAGGGGGACGCTTTAGGGTGTCTCCTTCTATCCGCGTTTATGATTAAAATTACTTAATATGTAATCTCAATGGATCGAAGAGCCTTTTTATTTGGTACAAGTACTTTTGCTACTACGCAATTACTAATTGGGTGTGGTGCTAAAAATAAAAGTAAATTTAGTGTTAACTTATTAAAAAAATCCCTCCCTTCCCTAGTAATTGATCAATATCAAAAACAATTAGGAAAACAGAAGGTAGATTTAAAAATTTATCTCCAACCGCAACTCCAGGATATATTCCAGCAGTTAGAAGCTTGGGGAACTGCCAAAAAAGATCCAAAACAGCAAAACTGGTTGAGGTGGGTTCCTGGGATGGGAAACTCTGAAACCAAGGTTCCAGGAGATTTAGTAACGCTAGGTGACTCTTATCTCCAAGATGCGATCGCACGTCGGCTAATTCGCCCTTTAGATGTGGGAAAATTACCTCAGTGGTCAAGTCTACCATCACGATGGCAAGAACTTGTCACCCGTGATGATCGTGGTTTTCCCAGTTCTCAGGGAAAGGTTTGGGCTGCACCTTACCGCTGGGGTAGTACGATGATGATCTATCGTCGTGATAAGTTTGCTGATTTGGGGTTGAAGGCACCCCAAGATTGGAGTGATTTATGGAGGGATGATTTACGCAATCGGGTTTCGCTTCTAGATCATCCCCGTGAGATAATCGGTTTAACCCTCAAAAAGCTGGGTAAATCTTACAATACCCAGGATTTATCTACGGTTCCTCAATTAGAAGCTGAATTACAGTCTTTAAATAAGAATGTCAAGTTTTACGATTCCAGTAAATACCTGGAACCTTTACTTCTGGGAGATACTTTAATATCTACTGGTTGGTCGCATGATATTTTACCAGTAATGACTCGTTATCCTCAGCTTTCAGCCATCGTACCCGAATCAGGTACCGCAATTTGGGCAGATATGTGGGTAAATCCCATCAATAGTCAAAATCAGGTAGATTTATTATCACAATGGATTAATTTCTATTGGCAACCAGATATAGCGAATAAAGTGTCTGTTTTGACTAAAACTAATTCTCCAATTCCCACAACTATCACAACTGAGGATATTCAACCCCAACTACAGAAACTCTTGATTAGTAATCAAGCATTGCTGGAAAAAAGTGAATTTATTTTTCCTTTAGCAGCAGAGGTAGAGAAGCAGTACCAAGATTTGTTCAACAAAATTAAATTGCAGTAGCATTTTGAAGTGATCCTTTTGGGAAACCTAATTGTAAGACTAGATTGTCAAACCTATTCAAATAGTGTGACGACAATCTGGGTAATAAACAATTATCAAAATTAGGCTATCCAAATGAGAGAAAAATATCAAGAATCTTTCACATTAGATGATACTACTTATGCTTCTAACCCTGGAGCTTTGCAAGTCAATTATTTATATTGGATTCGTTCTTTTCCCCAGGAACCAATAAAATTAATTTTTCCACTGATATTGCTAGCTGTGATGATTTTTTTCATCAACTGGGCTTTTGGAATTGGATTATTTAGAGTTATCCGTCAAGGTAAAAGTTTAGATAATTTACCTTTTGCATTACTAGGGATAATTATATTTGATATTTCTTTCTGGTACTTGATTTCTCCACTTTTAAATAAACTGATATTTCTAATACATCGCATACGAGAGCATTTTATGTATGGTTGTGTTAATCCGGGAATTGTTGTTTCATCAAAACCTCTTTTATTGGCAGTTTTTACGGATTTAAGAAAACGTGAAGTTAGATATCCCGCTATTAGAATATTATCTCAGCCATTAAAATGGACAACAAAGGGTACAATACCAATTGGGACAAAGTTTGCAACTGTTGCTCTGTATGAAGAAAGCAAAAATCCAGAAAGCGAGCATTGGGAAAATTTTTACCCAATAGTTATAAATTGCGTCACTGGTAATAAAAGAGATATTAATCGTGTTTTTCGTAGTATTCCAGAGTGGGAATGGCAAGCATTAAAGAATGGACTAACGCAAATAAAAGATAAGCAAGAATCAGGTTTATATTTTTTGGAGTATGAATTAAATGAACATGATTAATCAATATTACAAGTATTAATCAAATTACTAATATTTCATCACGAGAAATTTTGGTTATTCCTCTACCAAATTATACTAACTTGATATTGAGCAATTTTTGGATCTAAGGTTAGTAGGGGAAGGTTCTCTACTTGACTTTGAGCAACTAAAATTCTATCAAAAGGATCTTTGTGATGATTGGGCAAATAATAAGTTTGCAAAGTATATTTTAATTCAATCGGCAAAACTTGAAATGAGTTGATTTCTAGTTGTTCTGCAATATATACTTCAGGATTACTAGGTAATTCTAGCTTTGAGAGTTGAGCTTTTATTGCAATTTCCCAAGAACTCGCAGCACTAAAAAAAATCCGATTATTACGTTCGCTCAAAATAGATTTTACAGTTGATGATAGTTGCAGGTTATTCGTTACCCACCAGAGGAATGTGTGGGTATCCAAAAGTGCTTTCATCCTTCAAACGCTGCCAGGATATCATCTGGTAAAGGTTCATCAAAATCAGGTGCGATGGTAATCATTCCGATTGCGGTACCTGGAACTCTGGGTGGTAAAGTAGGCAATGGGGGAACAAGTCGAGCAATCTGCTCACCATCTTTGAGAATGGTAATCTCCTCACCTTGATTAACTCTATCTAGCAAATCAAGCAGGTTGATGGTAAGGGACTAGCGTCAAAATAAAGTACCAGATGAAAACTCTGAATCCAGTATAAAACGGTAAAGTCTGATTGGTATATCGGTATATTATTTAATTGCAAGTCCCTAACTTCTTCAATTGTCATGCTTGCTGTCATCAGTACACTCTCCATAAGCATTACTTTAATTATATTTTACATAACCTGAGACACATAGAATTTCATAGATCCCCGGCTTCTCAAAGGGTGGCACACCCTTCACTTTAATGGTAAATCAACACTTTCAACTGGGCATTATGGAGTTATGCTCGAAAAGCCTATTAAATCTATAACTTACGCACTCGTTACCAAAAAATCGGGTTTTGAGATTGCTTCCTTACGTCGCAATGACGCAAATAGTATAGTCCGTGCGTAAGTCCTGAAATTGCTGGAGTGAGGGGTTAAACCTACCATTTGCCAAGAGTATCCTCAAAGAAATCGGGGATCTACAGTTTGGTTAAGAAAAAATTATGACTATCAAATTCAGCAAAATTACCATCTAGGTAATACAATCTTGGTGTCTTTATGATCTTCAGGGCAAATGCAGATTTCACCACATCGTCATCGTTGGATCTACTTAGTGCTATGTGCGATCGCGCTTTTCGCTGCATGTACCAAAATACCAGATAAAACCCCTCAACAGGTCTCCCAATCAACTAAACCCCACAATGCCATAATTTTTGTTGTTGATGGTTTACGTCCAGATTGGGTAAACTCTAGCGATACTCCGACTCTAAATGAAATACGTGAACAAGGTGTAGTTTTTCTCAACAGTCACTCCATATTCCCTACTTTCACCACTGCGAATGCTTCAGTAATTGCTACAGGACATTTTCTCGGTGATACGGGAGATTTTAGCAATACCATTAAGGTAAATACTCCAGTTAAAAGTGCTAAAAATAGCTTGGTTCCCTATTTGGGGAATAATGGTGTGATTCGGGAAATCAATAAACAATTTGGGGAAAACTTTCTCAACGAACAGACACTTTTAGCAATAGCGAGGAAAGCTGATTTTAGTACAGCAGCATTGGGAAAAATTGGACCAGTTTTAATTCAGGATGTAACCTTACAAACAGGTGAACAGACAATTATTTTTGATGATGATACAGGGAAGGAAGAAGGTGTTGCTTTAAACGAGGAAATTAGCAAGTTACTGGATAAAAATTCCTTACCTAAAGTCACCCCAGAAAGGGGAGAAAATAAAAATCGTGGTGATTTTAAAACTCCTGGTACCAAAGTTGCGAATACTACCCAACAACAGTACTTTGCTGATGTCACATCTAAAGTCATATTACCACTTTTTAAACAGCGTCAAAAGCCTTTTATTTTGGTATATTGGTCACGAGATCCTGATGGTACTCAGCACAACCACGGTGATAGTCTTAATCAAATTGTACCAGGCATTAACGGGGCAACAGTCCAAGCAGCAAGGCAAAATGCTGATAAAAATCTGGCACAAATTCGCACTGCTTTACAAGATTTGGGATTGGCAGAAACAACCAACATATTTGTAACTGCGGATCATGGTTTTTCCACCATTAGCAAAGAAAGTAAAACTAGTTATGCAGCTACTCTAAGTTATCCAGATGTACCCAAAGGTTTCTTACCATCGAGTTTTTTGGCAATAGATTTAGCCAAGGATCTAAAATTATCACTTTTTGACCCTGATAAAAATAATAGCCCAATAGATCCTACCAAAGGACAATCATCTAAAAGTACGATGCTAGCTGAGAATCCACAGCAAGCTGATGTGTTTGTCGCTGCAAATGGTGGTTCTGACTTGATTTATATAGCCAATAAAGCCAAACAAAAGGAATTAGCGCAAAAAATAGTTAACTCATTACTCAAGCAAGATTATGTGAGTGGAATCTTCGTTGACAATGATTTGGGCAAGATACCAGGGACTTTATCCACAGAAGCGATCGCACTACGGGGAAATGCTCGTACTCCTAAGCCTTCTATCTTAGTTAATTTTCGCTCCTTTGATTCAGGTTGCGGCACCCCTACTGCTTGTGGTGTAGAAGTTTCCGACACCTTTTTCCAACAAGGACAAGGAATGCATGGTAGTTTTAGCCGTGCTGACACCTATAATACGATGGGTGCCATTGGTCCGGATTTCAAAAAAGGATACAAGGATTTTGCCCCTGTAAGTAATGCTGATGTTCCCCGCACAATTGCCAAAATTCTCAATTTACAACTCAAACCCCAAGGAAAACTCACAGGAAGAGTATTAACAGAAACTTTGGTTGGTCAGCCAGATAATATCACCGCAAAGTCTTTTAAAATGGAATCTCAACCTGCTGCAAATGGTTTGAAAACTATTCTTAAATACCAAACTGTTGGTAAAACTCGTTACTTCGATGTTGCTGGTTTTCCTGGGAGAACATTGGGGTTGAATCAGTGAACAGGGAATTTGCTATGTTGCGTCCCGCATTTCTAAACCAAATACCTCAGAAAATGCCCGAATAATCTCTTGACGCACTTCCAAGGTTGTAATTCCCGGTATCCACTGAGATAAACTACCAACGGATTTATCGGGAATACCACAGGGGACAATTTGCTCAAAACCACTCAAATCAGGGCAAACATTCAATGCGAAACCATGCATAGTTATCCAGCGTTTAACTTTAATGCCAATTGCTGCCACTTTGCGACCTTCTACCCAAACCCCTGTTAAACCGGGAATGCGATCGCCTGATAGTCCGTACACTCTCAGTACCTTAATTAACACTGATTCTAGTTGTCTTAAATACCAATGTAAGTCCTGTTGATGGCGGTGTAAATTTAAAATTGGATATCCCACGATTTGCCCAGGACAATGGTAAGTTACTTCTCCTCCCCGCTCAACTCGATGGATTTCTACCTGAGTATTTTCGGGGTCAAATTTGAGGAATTCTAGGGTTGCTCCTTGCCCTAAAGTATATACAGGTGGATGTTCCAGCAAAATTAAGACATCTTCTAAATCAGGATTATCTATACGGGATTGTAAAAGCGATCGCTGCCAAGCTAAAGCTTCTAAATAAGACATTGATCCTTGGTTATATAACGAACAATATGACATGGGAAAATTATTATTACAAATAGTGTCTAAACACACAATTACTGGCAAAAAGAAGTATTGCAAGATACTTAAGAAGATTGAGTTATTGTCAATCTCTGCAAAAGATTGTAAAGGAAAGTAAAAGTAAGCTGTTTTCTAAAATACAAAATGCTAGCTTGTATAGATAAACAAAATGGTGTTGAGGAGGTTTCTCAGCAATAACATCTCACCAGAAGCAGAAGTAAGAATGTACTGGTCGATGATGTCCAATGTTTTTTGACTGCTCATAGTGAATAAAATTTCTCAGATTACTTGTTGAACTCGATTTCCAGCTAGTGAATGCAGAGGAGGAACCGCAAAGCGGGTTTAACTAACTGATTGTTTCCGCATTGGTTAGTATTTTGGAGAATTTTGAGGTTAGGGATTTGGCAACAATTATAAAATGAAATCCCAGCCAATATTGTTTTTGGTTGTGAGTGCAATCAGCAGACTGACGATTTGTGAGTCTATGTTTCACAACCTCAACGCAACTGTGTAAATCAAGCTCATCATTCCATTTCTTTGGTTCAAACCTAAATAATCTTGGTACAACAGCGTTTGTATAGTTGTGCAACGGGTTATTTCGACATCAAACAACACAATATTCAGCGGGAGATTATTATATGAAACTTGTCATCCATGGTAAAAATATCGAGATTACCGATGCAATCCGCGAATACGTTCATCAAAAAATAGAAAAAGCAGTTAGCCATTTCCAAACTTTAACAACAGAGGTAGATGTACACTTAAGTGTTGCCCGCAATAACCGGAGTCCGGTTCAAGCGGCAGAAGTAACAATTTATGCCAACAAAAATGTCATCCGTGCAGAAGAAAGTAGTGAAAATCTTTATGCCAGTATTGACTTAGTTGCGGATAAAATTTCCCGTCAGTTGAGGAAATATAAAGAAAGACTTCAAAACAAAAAAAATAATCTCGTTGAGAATGATATATCTGAGGTAGTCGAAGCTGAAATACCAATTGTGAACGATTTAATTGGTTCTCGGACTCCAGAACTTCCAGAAGAAGTAGTTCGCACTAAGTACTTTGCCATGTCACCCATGACAATTTCAGAAGCTTTAGAGCATCTACAATTAGTGGGGCATGATTTTTATATGTTCAATAATAGTGAAACTGGAGAAATTAACGTTATTTATGAACGTAACCATGGTGGTTATGGTGTGATTCAACCCCGGAAAAATACTAACGGTAATGGGCATAGTAATGGTAAAAATGGGAAAGCTAACCACCATAATTTAGTAATGTCGGAAAAGTTTCGCAAGTGAGAATCAGTAATCAGTTAACAGTTATTAGTTAGCTGGTGAGTGGAAACAAAAAACAAAGTAGAGATGTAGCAGTGCTACGTCTCTACAGTCTAGTTTCGCATATCCACTAATCCATCACTGCTAATACAGTTTTGGGAAGTAATTTATCTTTGAACCAGACAACTTTAGCAGGAACATCTTGGATTTTTACTCCCGCTTTATCCAAGTTCAATCTTTCGGAAATTGCCAGAATTAAATTACTACATTCTGCCCTTCTAACTTGGGAAAATTTCTTTTGTAAATATTCAGGTCGCCAATAACCTACTATTTCTAATAGATAGGTTCTTCCATCTGGATGTACGAGGCGAAAATCCGGAATCATCACACTACCAGGAATGGGAACTAAATCAACTTCCCTCTCTAATATCCAATCACTTTTGAGAGCATCCCACTTATCAGCAAAAGATGCTTCCAGCATACTATCATAGGGTTTACCGGGTGGATAGTGAGTAACTAGGCTACAATCGGCAGAATTGAGGGCAAAGCGTCCAGTTTTCCAAGTCCCGCTGAAAACATCCCGCACCTGCAAAGTTGCTGCTAAACTCCATTTGGTAACGTGCAGTAAGGCTGGAATTAATTTAGCGATCGCTAAACCATACCGAGTACTAGGATTGAATAAACTAACTGGACCATCAATGGTAATTGTAAACCCATGATCGGCATCACCTTCGATATATGCCATCAATTGGAATAATTTTAAGTAACGAAATAGTAACTTATATTCTCCAGGAACGTTACGGTGAGCATTTAAAATTAATTTACTGGCTTTGTAAAAAACTCCCTGAACTTGGGATAAATTATATCTATGAACTAAAGCTTCAGGTGTTGGTGTATCGAACACCATCAGAATTTTATTTTCTGATAAATCTGCATATAGTCCATGTTTAACTTGTTCGATTAATACTTCTTTTTCTAATTCCTTACTTAATTCGTCAGCAACCCTTTTTAAAGTAAATTGAGTAGTTTCTCGGTTAGATGGGGAGTTTGCAGCTAAGGCAAATACTCTTTCTCGTAAAAATTCTGGTTCAATAGGACTAACAACCTCAAAAGTACAAAAGCTGCTTTTGAGGATATAGGCTAAACCCCGTTTTATTTTATAGTCAGTGCTTTCACCTTCTAAATCTGAAAGTTTCTTTTCTAAATCTCCCTGGGTTTGGGAGACAGTTTCTTGAAAACAGCTAATTAATTCTGCTGCTAATTCTAAGGTTTTTGCCTCAATACTGAGACGTTTAGGAATTATCTGCTCACCATTTTGACGGTGAATCAATAAATCAGTTGGCAGCATGGGTAAAGAACCAGGTGTTTAATAAAGACTACCTGAAACTACAAAGAAAGCCCTAATCTATGACTAAATCATCAAAGCCCGTGACGAGGATTGAACTCGTGACCTCACCCTTACCAAGGGTGTGCTCTACCACTGAGCCACACGGGCATATTTAAAAATCGTGGAAGTGGGCCGAGCTGGATTTGAACCAGCGTAGGTCTCCCAGCAGATTTACAGTCTGCCGCCATTAACCACTCGGCCATCGACCCATTTGTTGTCCACGATTAATAATCCTATCACAAATATAAAAAAACGCAAGGGGTTTAGAAAATAAATATCTCGGCTCTGAAAAAACGGAGATCTGCCATGTATATGTTAAGTATTGTTAATACTCTTGCTTATTAAGAGTAATTATCAATAGACTAATTTCAACTTGAAAATAATTAGTAATAAATTTCAAGTTCCTAAAAAATTGTGGCGTTTACGATTTCCTTGATCGTAAATAGTAAGTACTTTTACAGGTGCAAATCTTGATTAATCAAGATTTGCCCGATTTTATATTGCAAAACTAAATTTTAGTTGAGTTACGCAATGTTTATATCCTAAAAGCACTTACCATTTCCAGTATTTAGCCCTAGATATCAGATGATTATTTATTGCAATAAGGAGAAAAGACTTACCAATGCAAACATATGACAATCCCAGAGTTAAGTATGGTTGGTGGGCTGGAAACTCACGTTTTGCCAACCTCTCAGGTTTATTTATTGGCGCTCATGTTGCCCAAGCAGCTTTAACAACTCTGTGGGCAGGAGCATTTACACTATTTGAAATCTCCCGCTACAATCCCGAAATCCCCATGGGAGAGCAGGGATTAATTCTGCTACCGCACCTAGCAACATTAGGATTTGGCATTGGTGATGGAGGTCAAGTTCTAGATACCTATCCATTCTTTGTCATTGGGATCCTGCATCTGATTTCATCAGGTGTTTTAGGTGCAGGTGCTTTGTTCCACACATTTAAAGCTCCTGCGAATTTGAAAGATATCAAAGGACGAGCTGCAAAGTTTCACTTTGAATGGAATGATCCAAAAAAACTTGGTTTTATTCTCGGACACCACTTACTTTTCCTTGGTGCAGGAGCATTATTGTTAGTGGGAAAAGCCATGTTTTGGGGAGGAATCTATGATGCCACAATTCATGCTGTGCGTCTTGTCAACAGTCCGACACTGAATCCCTTTGTCATCTACGGCTATCAAACCCATTTTGCTACTGTCAACAATCTAGAAGATTTAGTTGGTGGTCATATCTATGTGGGTGTGTTATTGATTGCTGGTGGAGTTTGGCACATCATTACACCACCACTTCCTTGGGCAAAGAAAGTATTAATCTTCTCTGGTGAAGCTATTCTGTCCTATTCATTGGGCGGAATTGCTCTAGCTGGATTTGTTGCTTCATATTTCTGTGCAGTCAATACCTTGGCTTATCCAGTGGAATTTTATGGTCAAGTATTGGAAGTCAAATTGGGAGTTTCACCATATTTTGCCGATACTATTCAGTTGGCAAATGGTGGACATACATCGCGGGCATGGTTAGCTAATACTCAGTTTTTCCTAGCATTTTTCTTCCTTCAAGGTCATCTGTGGCACGCTCTTCGAGCTATTGGTTTTGATTTTAAACGGGTTGAAAGAGCGCTCAATAGTGTGGAAGCAGAGGCCGAAACAACCTCATAACCTTATAGACGAATGGCTTGTATGGTTTGTAGTTGAGCTTTAGCCCTCATAGATTGGTTAAGTGCAATTACAAACCTTACACTCTGAGCTTAGTAGACTACTAGTTTTACTCACTTATTTGACAAATCCAGCAATTACGATTGTGGACTCATAAGGACATTGAACAGTGGCAATTTCTACAGATAGAACATTTGCAGCAAATACAAATTTTCCCTGGTTAGTGGGAAATGCTCGACTTACAAATTTATCAGGGCAATTATTAGGCGCTCATGTTGCCCATGCTGGTTTAATTATGTTTTGGGCGGGAATAACGACGGTTTCTGAAGTCTTAAACTATATTCCCAATGTTCCAATATATGAACAAGGCTTCACTTTATTACCTCACTTGGCAACATTAGGTTGGGGTGTTGGTAATAATGGCGAAGTGATTGATACATACCCCTATTTCGTGATTGGTATGTTGCATCTAGTGGCTTCAGCTGTGTTAGCTGCGGGTGGATTGTTCCATGTGTTTCGGAGTCCAAGTGTTTTATGTAGCGGTAATGGAATAGTTAGAAGATTTCACTATGAGTGGGATGATCCAAAACAATTGGGGTTGATTTTAGGACATCATTTGATTATTTTAGGTTTGGGTGCATTGCTATTAGTTGCCAAGGCGATGTTTTTTGGCGGAATATATGATACGCACAGTGCTGCTGTACGTCTGATCACTAATCCAACAGTGGAACCTAGTAGAATTTTTGGATATTTAGTTGGATTGAAAGATAGTCAATGGACGCTCTTAGGGATGGCGAGTGTTGATAATCTGGAAGATGTGATTGGTGGTCACATCTGGATTGCGGGAATGCTAATACTTGGAGGTATATGGCATATTCTTATACCTCCGTTTGGAATTATTAGAGCATTTTTACCCATCAAAAATGGTGAAGAGATTTTAAGCTATAGCCTATTAGGTTTATCTTTAATGGCTTTGATCTCATCTACTTTTTTTAGCTCTAATACAACAGTTTTCCCCATAGAGTTTTATGGTGTTGAACGTTTACTTGGTACGAATATTCAGTTCTTCCTCGGTTTGTTAGCACTTGTGGGATATTGCTGGCATTCTTGGCGTTCTCGACAAGTCAACGTTTAATTTGATTTACCTCTACCTTTAGCCTTGTAGCTTGTCATGCCTGCGGTTGAAAAATATCTGCGGGCATTTTTCTTAAAAATCTTTTGTATTAGTTTTGAGGATTAGTAATGTTAGCTCAATTATTTTGTGCTGCTTGTGCTTGGAGCATGACTATTTTAGCTGTTGTCAGTCTGATTAAATTATGGAACAAGGGAACAACACATGCTCAAATTATGCATAATATCCCTTGTTCTGGTTGTGATTTTTTTACAAACGATTACCGACTTAAATGTCCGGTTCATCCAATAAAAGCTTGTACCGAAGAGGCAATAGGATGCCGAGATTTTGAGGCAACGAGTCCTGTTTGTCCATGTAAAAAAACTTCCGGTAAAAATATTTTCAAGACTTTGATGACGAAAAACCCAATGTACTTTGGTTGAAGGGCTGAAGATTTATAGGTTTTCTCGGTTAGTTTTATTGGGTTTCCTTACGCTACAGGAGATTGCGATCGCTTGATAGCTAGAATCAGGTTTAGATATGCACAGATAAAATAAATATTCCTATTTTAGGTAATTTTTATGTAAATTATGGCTAAAGTTGGTATCAATTATCTGCAAATTGGGTAGTTTCTAAATAAATACCTCAGTTGCCCAAAAGATATTTACATATGAATTCGCCATGATAGAACTGCTTGCTGTACTTTCGGCTTCGGCAGCGGTGGGTATGAGAATAGCCCTACCAATGCTTGTAATTGGATTGTTTCAAGGAAATAATTTGTGGTCGCAGATGCCCATTTTATCCAAATTCTCGTCACCAATACTGCTATTTTTCTTAAGTAGTTGGTCATTGGTGGAACTATTTGCATCCAAACAAATGATCGGACAAAGGGTGCTACAGGTCGTTGAATTAATTCTAAGTCCTGTTGTCGGGGCAATTATGGGATTAATTTTTGCCAAAGCGACGGCAACTCCAGAATGGTTGGTAGCGATGGTTGGTGGTAGCTTTGCTTTTTTACTTCAGTTAGTGCAGGTTGGTTGGTTTTTTAGGTTACGTGGTTTACCACTTTGGGTTGTTTTTATTCAGGATTTTTTGTGCATTGTTTTAGTCATGTTTGCTTATGATGCCCCTTACCAAGGTGGTTTAATTGCTTTGCTATTGCTGTGGCTGGCAATTCGTAGCAGTAAATATTGGTATGACTGGTACAAAAAAGATCAATTTAAAAGTAGGAAGTGGAGAAAGATTGCGGAAGATAGAAATTAGGAATTAGGGTGTATCTACCGAAAAAATAGCAAATATAGGGAAATTTTGGATTCATATCTACAGATGAAAAGCATCTAAGCAGCAATTAGTTAAAACTCAGTGGTTGCGAGAACCGCATTTTTTTGTTCGGTTTCACAGGCAGAATTGAAATGGCTTTCCTGATAGATTAGATTTGTCAGCTACATAATTAGGAAAGTAGAAAATATTTATGAGTAATCTTTCCCATGGTGGTTTTGATGATTCTAAACCTACCATTGATGAAAATTCCTTTTGGCAGTACATCAGATCGCTGCATCCCCAAACGGTAAAGCAATTAAATAAACCCAGTTCAACTGATGTAGTGGAAACTATTAATTTAACCGTTGCCACCATATTAGATCATATATCTGATGATAGTTCTGACTCGCAAATCGTTACAAGTCATGATGAGTTGGGGATGCTGTTGGGTTCGGTGATGATTGATGGTTATTTTCTCCGGAATGCGGAACAACGAATGGAGTTAGATCATATTTTTCAAGAATTGGGAACGGGTGGAGAACAGGAATAAGACATCAAAATAGGGGTTGGAAGTTTTTAGCGATCGCATCATACCTAATTCCCTCATAAAATACTTTGGGTGTTGGCGGTTATTTGGAGACACAACAACGGAAAATCATATTATGAATGCTAAATGCGTTAATGTGACTAACTGAAAATATCACAGATAATATGAACATCCGTACTATTCCCACTACTCCTTTTACTGACCAAAAACCGGGTACTTCTGGGTTGCGTAAATCCGTAACTGCTTTTCAAAAGCCGAATTATCTCGAAAATTTCGTTCAATCGATTTTTGATACTATTGGTGATTGCCAAGGGAAAACTTTAGCCCTCGGTGGTGATGGTCGCTATTACAACCGTCAAGCCATTCAAATTATTTTGCGAATGGCGGCAGCAAATGGCTTTGCCCGTGTAAAAGTAGGTCATCGCGGCATTTTATCCACGCCTGCTACTTCCTGTATCATCCGTAAATACAACACCTTTGGCGGTATTATTCTTTCTGCTAGTCATAATCCTGGTGGAGTGAATGGTGATTTTGGGATTAAATACAACACCGAAAATGGTGGACCCGCACCAGAAAAAATCACGGAAGCTATTTTTGACCGCAGTAAGGTGATTGATAGCTATAAAACTATTGAAGCAAATGACATTAATTTAGACAAACTGGGTGAATCTCAATTAGATGAGATGGTTGTGGAGGTCATCGACTCGGTACATGATTACCAAGAGTTAATGGAGTCGTTGTTCGATTTTGACAAATTACAACAACTTTTAACTTCGGGCAACTTCCGGATGTGTATAGACTCAATGCACGCTGTTACAGGACCCTATGCTCAGGCAATTTTTGAGCAGCGGTTGGGTGCTGGTGCGGGAACTGTGAAAAATGGAGTTCCCCTGGAAGATTTCGGTGGTGGACATCCAGATCCAAATTTAGTATACGCGCACGACCTAGTAGAAATACTGTTTAGTAAATTTGCACCTGACTTTGGGGCGGCATCTGACGGCGATGGCGATCGCAATATGATTCTAGGGAATAATTTCTTTGTTACTCCCAGTGATAGCATTGCAATTTTGGCTGCAAATGCCAAGTTAGTACCGGGTTATGCCGGGGGAATTGCCGGAATTGCCCGTTCCATGCCCACCAGCCAAGCTGCTGACCGTGTTGCGGCTGCTATGGGTATTGATTGTTACGAAACTCCTACAGGTTGGAAGTTCTTTGGTAATCTCTTAGATGCTGGAAAAGCTACATTGTGCGGTGAAGAAAGCTTCGGTACAGGTTCTAATCATATCCGCGAAAAAGATGGATTGTGGGCAGTATTATTCTGGTTGAATATTGTGGCAGTACGTCAGCAATCGGTGGAGCAAATCGTTCGGGAACACTGGCAAATATATGGTCGTAATTACTACTCTCGTCATGACTATGAAGGTGTAGATTCAGAGCGGGCAAATACCCTAGTTCAGCTTGTACAATCAGCAATGCCAAGTCTGAAGGGCAAAAAGTTTGGTAATTATGAAGTTGCTTACTGTGATGATTTTAGCTACACCGACCCCATCGATCACAGCGTGAGTAATAATCAGGGGATTCGCATCGGTTTTGTGGATGGTTCGCGCATTGTCATGCGGCTTTCGGGTACAGGAACACAGGGTGCAACCTTGCGGGTTTACCTAGAAAGTTATGAAGCGGATGTAAGTAAGCAGGATATTGAAACTCAAACAGCGTTGGCTGATTTGATTGGGATTGCGGAAGAAATTGCTCAGATTAAAACTAATACAGGTATGGATAGACCTACCGTAATTACCTAATTCACCAGCCACGCGATCGCGCAGTTTCCCCTTCGCAAGGCTACGGTGTACACACAAGTATTGAATTCCCTAGATTTTCTATAATCCCACGCCCGCCAACGGTTTAAACCCACCGCAGTCGCTACAACGGGGGGTAGACGCGAAGCGCGCTGCTCCCTGTCTAATAGCTAAAGTCATCTACAAGATGACCGAATATTTTTGGTTTTTAGTCCATTTTAATGGACTTGTGCTGTGAGACTGGGATTTTCAATACCAGGCGGAGTGAGGGATTTACCGACTTGTGTATACACCGTAGCTTAGGAAGGGGGGGGTTAGCCATAAAACCAGATTGCGATGGCAAATATGTATAAGTCGGCAACTAAATTATTAAACTATGAGTCTTATTCGTTATGTAATTCGCTTTGTTCTATTAATACTTTGTATGGGTAAGAAGCTAAAAGCAACTGTGATTATAACTTCGATAGTATCAACTTATATTTTATTAGGGAAATTTCCCTACACAGAGCCACAGACATTAATTGGGATAACTGAAGGTGCAGATATAAACGTTCCATATAATCATAAATATGGCATTTTTGAATATGCATTCGCCAAAAACTATTATAAAAATGGAGAGATTATAGAAAGTCGCATCGAATCTTTTGATAATCTCAGATTTACGTTTTCTATCTTCAGCACAATTGGAGTTTGGGGGATAGCTGCACTAATAATTACTAATTTTTTTAGAGGAAATAAGGAAATCATAGATAGTGGCAAAATTTAACTACAAATTATCTCTTTCTCTCTTCCAGAAAATTTTTCTAATTTCCCTAACTACTGTGGCTACAGTGGTTATCATGCAACGTACTGCTGAATCTCAGACACCTAAAAAAAACTCGATTTCTCCTTTTTGCCAAACATTATCGGAGAAATTTAGTCCTTTTGGGGATATGGGGAATAGTCCCGATTTATATGCAGCATTAGAACAGGCGATGGCTAAAGGTGGGGATTTGAATCAACCCTGCGATATGTTTGGTGAAAAGTGGCTACCTCTCAACTTTTTGCTATCTACCAACGAAGTATTGGCTCAACGTTTAATTCAAACTGGGGTGAATGTGAATGCAAAGGATGGTAAGGGAGATACTCCCCTGCATTATTTAGGAGCATCAACAAAAAATGCCCAATTGCTGCTAAATAGAGGGGCAAAAGTGAATGTCCGCAACCAAAATGGTAGTACCCCACTGCACAATGTTTTTGGTCAAAAAACTGCTGCTGTCATCAAACTTTTAATTAATCAGGGTGCTGAAGTTAATGCTAGAGATCAGGAGCAAATGACACCCCTACATTTTGCTGGAAAAGCAGATATTACCGAGCTATTGATTCGCAGTGGTGCGGATATAAATGCCCGTAGCAATCAAAACTGGACACCACTGCACTACCGAGCATCGAACCTAGAAGTTGCCAAAAAACTCATCCAAGCAGGGGCAAACCTCACGATCCAAAATCGTGATGGGGCTGTGATTCACTCTAACTCTCTGGAACCAGCAGTGTTAAAACTATTGCTCGATCGGGGAGTAAATGTGAATCTACGCAATCGTCAGGGACAAACACCACTCCACGTTCATCGTTTCCAACCCGCTCTGGTGAAATTGCTGCTAGCTCGAAAAGCCCAAGTTAACCTGCGGGATGCTCAAGGTAGAACCCCTTTGCATGATGTCAATCTGGAAGTGGCTCAACAACTGGTGGCAGCTAAGGCAGATTTAAATGTTCAAGATAACTTAGGCAGAACACCTCTGCACCAAGCAGTATTGGAAGAACAAAGTTTTTTTGGATCAGAATTAGTCACACTATTTCTCAGTAAAAATGCCAGGTTTGACCTGAAAGATAAGCAAGGGAAAACCGCTTTAGACTTAGCTCGACAACTAAATAAAACCCAAATTATTAATTTGTTGGAGCGCCATATTGCCACGAAAAAATCCCCTGGTAGTGGAACAACTACAACCAAAGCAACCGTAAAACTCCAACAGTTACTCAATGCCAAAAACTGGAAGGCTGCTGATCAAGAAACCCGTCGTCTCCTATCCCCTCAAAAAGACCCCTACGGACCCAACGCTGCGAAAATACCTCTAAATTTAATTCAAGAGATTGATCGAGCTTGGTTAAAGGCTAGTGGTGGACGATTTGGATTTAGTGTCCAAGCCAAGATTTGGCAACAAGCAGTCAAAGCTCATCCGAAAAATTCCGAAAGGGCAGTCAATGCTTTTCGCGATCGCGTCGGTTGGAAACTCAAAGCTCCCCGTACCGAAAATGATTTTATTAGTAGTGACTGGCTGAATGAATCGGAACTTAATTATTCACTGCAAGCTGCTGCGGGACACTTACCCTGGGCTGGTGTTGCGGATGCACTTGTAGAGTCGGTTGCAATTCCCCCGCCAGGAGAACACTGTGGTAGCTGTAGCATTGATGCGATGTCCCTACGGTATGGGCGATTTTATACATATCTGCCCCAGCTTTTTGCACGGGTTAAAATGGCATTAAATGTTTCCGCACCGAAAAAATAATGTTCACCCCATAATTGGACATTTATTTTTCTGGAAGTCTCTTAAATTACTTAATTCAAAAAAATCCCCCAACCGAGATTTTCCTCAAGGTTGGGGGATTTTTTACCTAAACAACTAGTAATTGAAGTTAACCAAACTTACCAGCCGTGGAAGCAATTAGGAATGCTGCATAGGTGAGGACGTAACCCACAGCAAAGTGAGCTAAACCAACCAAACGAGCTTGAACGATGGAAAGCGCAACTGGCTTGTCTTTCCAACGAATTAAGTTAGCAAGGGGAGTACGTTCGTGTGCCCAAACTAGGGTTTCGATCAACTCTTGCCAATAACCACGCCAAGAGATCAGGAACATGAAACCAGTTGCCCAAACTAGGTGTCCGAAGAGGAACATCCAAGCCCAAACAGAGAGGTTGTTCATGCCGTATGGGTTGTAACCATTGATTAACTGTGCGGAGTTCGCCCAGAGATAATCTCGGAACCAGCCCATTAAGTAAGTGGAAGATTCGTTAAATTGAGCAACGTTACCTTGCCAAATACCCAGGTGTTTCCAATGCCAGTAGAATGTTACCCAACCGACAGTGTTTAACGACCAGAATAAAGCGAGGTAGAAGGAGTCCCAA
Source organism: Calothrix sp. PCC 6303 (assembly GCF_000317435.1). Taxonomy (NCBI): domain Bacteria; kingdom Bacillati; phylum Cyanobacteriota; class Cyanophyceae; order Nostocales; family Calotrichaceae; genus Calothrix; species Calothrix sp. PCC 6303. The sequence goes on along the minus strand of NC_019751.1, from coordinate 938,445 downwards.
GCGGAGATATCACAAGTACCGCCACGACCTGGACCATCGCAAGGGAATGCGTAGCCGAAGTCTTTTTTGTCTGGCATTAACTTAGAACCACGAGCATCCAAAGCACCTTTAACAAGTACTAAGGTGGTGGTGTGAATTGCCAATGCAAACGCGTGGTGTACCAAGAAGTCGCCAGGACCAATGGTCAAGAACAACGAATTGGTGGTGTTGTTGATTGCATCCAACCAGCCAGGTAGCCACACATCACCGTAGTTAGGGTAAGCTGTGTAAGCAATGCTGTCGGGGTTAGATAGCAAGGTTTCTAAGCCGTAAAGTACTTTACCGTGAGCAGCTTGGATGAATTGAGCAAATACTGGCTCAATTAATATTTGCTTTTCAGGAGTACCAAAAGCTACAACTACGTCGTTGTGAACGTACAAGCCTAGGGTGTGGAAACCTAAGAAGAGAGATACCCAGCTTAAGTGGGAGATGATCGCTTCTTTGTGCTTAAGTACGCGGTCAAGTACGTTGCCTTTGTTTTGCTCGGGGTCGTAGTCACGAACCCAGAAGATGGCGGCGTGGGCAAATGCGCCAGTCATCAAAAATACAGCAATGTATTGGTGGTGAGTGTACAACGCTGCCATTGTGGTGTAGTCCTTAGCAATAAATGCATAAGGAGGCATCGCGTACATGTGCTGTGCTACCAAAGAGCAAATGGTTCCCAAGGATGCGAGAGCCAAAGATAGTTGGAAGTGCAGCGAGTTGTTGATTGTGTCATACAACCCTTGGTGAGGCAAGTTGAACTGACCTTCACTCTTAGAACCTGGAACCAAACCAGATTTGGAGTTCAGCATTTCTTTGATGCTGTGTCCAATTCCAAAGTTTGTCCGGTACATGTGTCCAGCGATGATGAAGATGACTGCGATCGCTAAATGGTGGTGAGCCATGTCAGTCAACCACAGCGATTCAGTTTGGGGGTGGAAACCGCCCAAGAAGGTGAGAATCGCGGTACCTGAACCTGTGGAAGTACCAAATAGGTGCCCAGCAGTATCAGGGTTAGTTGCATACGCGCCCCAGTTACCTGTAAAGAAGGGGGTTAGACCTTCGGGGTGGGGAAGGGTGGTTAAGAAGTTGTCCCAGCCTACGTGTTGTCCACGAGATTCGGGAATAGCAACGTGTACTAAGTGACCAGTCCAAGCCAAGGAACTAACACCGAACAAACCTGCTAAGTGGTGATTTAAGCGGGGTTCTGCATTTTTGAACCAAGAAAGGCTGGGGCGGAACTTAGGTTGCAAATGTAACCAGCCTGCAAATAGCAACACCGCTGATAGGAGCAACAAACCGATAGAACCTGTGTAGAGGTCATTGTTTGTCCGCATCCCGATGGTGTACCACCAGTGGTAGACACCGGAGTAAGCGATATTTACAGGATTGCTAGCACCAGCTTGGGTGAAAGCTTCAATTGCTGGTTTACCGAAGTGAGGATCCCAAATCGCATGAGCGATGGGACGGATGTGCAATGGATCTTTAATCCACTGCTCAAAGTTGCCTTGCCAAGCTACGTGAAACAGGAGGCTGGATGCCCATAGGAAAATGATCGCCAAGTGACCAAAGTGAGTTGCAAAAATCTTTTGGTAAAGATTTTCTTCGGTCATTCCATCATGGCTTTCAAAGTCATTTCCCATAGCCATCGCATACCAGATCCGCCGAGTGGTCGGGTCTTGTGCGAGATCCTGGCTAAATTTTGGAAATTTTGTTGCCATTGGTTTTGATAAATCCTCTAACCTTTAGCCGCCATTTAATTCTAAACTTTCAATTTATTTGTGAGAACCTGGACGGAACGAAAACCGCTACCCCTAAGGGCTTGCCAGTTTACTGTCAACCGGGAAACCCGTGTACTGCAACTGGCTCACCGCCCACTTTCCACAAAATCGTCAATCTAAAACTAAAGACTGCTAGCCTACCGAAAGTATGTGCGCGTGGAAGAACGCCCATGTGGTGGCGATGCCTCCTAGGAGATAGTGTGCAACACCAACCGCACGACCTTGAGTGATGCTTAAAGCCCGTGGCTGGATAGCGGGTGCTACCTTCAGTTTATTGTGTGCCCAAACAATAGACTCAATTAATTCTTGCCAGTAGCCACGACCACTAAACAGGAACATTAAGCTGAATGCCCAAACAAAGTGTGCGCCCAAGAACATCAAACCATAGGCAGATAATGCACTGCCGTAGGAGTTGATAACTTGTGAAGCTTGCGCCCACAGGAAGTCTCGCAACCAACCATTGATGGTGATGGCACTTTGGGCAAAGTTACCACCAGTGATATGTGACACCACACCATCTGCGTCTACAGTTCCCCATACATCAGATTGCATTTTCCAGCTAAAGTGGAAAATTACGATTGACAAGGAGTTATACATCCAGAAGAGTCCGAGGAATACGTGATCCCAACCGGATACTTGACATGTACCGCCACGACCTGGACCATCGCAAGGGAAGCGGAAGCCTAAATTTGCCTTATCTGGGATGAGGCGTGAGCTGCGGGCGAAAAGTACGCCTTTAAGCAAAATCAAGACTGTAACGTGAATAGTAAATGCGTGGATGTGGTGAACCAAGAAATCAGCGGTACCCAAAGCGATGGGCATCATGGCAACTTTGCCGCCAACGGCAACTACACCACCACCGAAAGCATGGCTTACAACATTCATTGCATTTGGCGCTGTGTTACCAGGTGCAACGGTATGGAGACTTTGTACCCACTGTGCAAACACAGGCTGCAATTGAATTGCGCTATCCGAGAACATATCTTGAGGACGACCTAATGCGCGCATTGTGTCGTTGTGGATATAGAGTCCGAAGCTGTGGAAGCCTAGGAACATCGACACCCAGTTAAGGTGAGAGATAATTGCATCACGGTGACGAAGCACCCGATCCAACAAGTTGTTTTGGTTCACTACGGGGTCGTAATCCCGCACCATGAAGATGGCACCATGTGCTGCACCGCCAACGATTAGGAAACCGCCAATCCACATGTGATGGGTGAAGATACACAGTTGGGTTGCGTAGTCGGTTGCCAAGTAGGGATAAGGAGGCATCGCGTACATGTGTTGCGCGACGATGATGCTTAGTGATCCCATCATTGCTAGGTTAATTGCTAGCTGGGCGTGCCAAGAAGTGGTGAGAACTTCGTAAAGACCTTTGTGACCTTCTCCGGTGAAAGGTCCTTTGTGGTTCTCAAGGATTTCTTTGAGGCTGTGACCGATACCCCAATTGGTACGGTACATGTGTCCAGCAACAATAAACAGAACTGCGATCGCTAAATGGTGGTGAGCTATGTCAGTCATCCACAGACCACCAGTTACTGGGTTCAAACCACCTTTGAAGGTTAAGAAATCGGAGTATGTACCCCAATTCAATGTAAAGAAGGGGGTTAAACCGTTCACAAAACTTGGATAAAGCTCTGTCAATAAGTCTTTGTTCAGGATGAACTCATGGGGAAGTGGTACGTCTTTCAACGCTACACCTGCATCCAATAACTTATTGGTAGGATTGGAAACATGGATCAAGTGTCCTGTCCAACCCAAGGAACCACAACCTAGCAATACTGCCAAGTGGTGATTGAGCATGGATTCCGCGTTTTGGAACCATTCCAACTTGGGAGCGCGTTTGTGGTAGTGGAACCAGCCTGCAAATAGGAATAAGCCTGCTAATACCAAGCCGCCAATCGCGGTTACATATAGTTGGAAGGAATTGGTGATACCCCAACCACGCCAAACCTGGAATAGTCCAGACGTGATTTGAATACCGTGGAAGCCGCCGCCAACGTCACCATTTAAGATGCCTTGTCCCACGATGGGCCAAACAACTTGGGCGCTGGGTTTTACATTTAATGGGTCTGTTAACCAAGCTTCGTAGTTGGAAAACTTCGCTCCGTGGAAAATCATCCCACTCAGCCACAGGGTCACAACGGCTAGATGTCCGAAGTGGGCGGCGAAGATTTTGCGGGATATGTCTTCTAAATCGCTTGTATGTGTATCAAAATCATGGGCGAGGGCGTGAAGGTTCCAAATCCATGTGGTGGTTTTTGGTCCCTTAGCAAGGGTTCTGTCGAAGTGACCAGGTTTTCCCCATCTTTCAAATGAGGTTGGCACTGGGTCGTTATCAACGATTACTCTTGCTTTCTTCTCCTCTCGCTCCGGAGGACTAATTGTCATTCGACCTCCTCTCTTAAAAGGGATTGAGGAATTTATCAACGCCACATATAAGTTATGTCCACCTACATTGACTGTAGGCATCACAAAAAGCTTATGTGTGGAAAGTGCTTTACAGTTGAATTATAAAGTCATCCCCCCCACATAGTTATCTAGATTTTAACAATAATTAAAACTAGCCAAAAATCGCCGGATCTATTGTCAAATCTCGCCTTTATCCTCATGATAAACAGCCAAATGTCAATAGTTTTTGCATTTAATTTACAAAGGGAAACAATTCTTATAAATTATCGTTTGATACGTTTTTTTGAGTATAATCGCGGGCGAGAGTTTGCCCTTGAGTATTAGGAGTGATTTTAAGTCACAATATTCGTGATGCAGTATTACTGGAATGTATGGCTGGTGACGATGAAAAATCTAAGTAATCAAGGAACGTTTTTGAGGAATGCGCTAAAGTTAGGCTCAAAGTTGGTAATAGCGATCGCATTAATCCTCAACTTGGCTAGTTGTGGTGACAAAGCCACTAGTACCGAATCAAGTTATAGTCCCCGCAGCAATCCCCAATTAACCAACCAAATTTCCGAAGTTTCTCCACCAGTATTAATTCAAGAATTACGACGCAGCCTAGAAGCATATCAACCACAGGTGAAAATCCTTGCACCTAAAGCTGATGAAATCCTCTCAGAAGATAATTTAACCGTCAGTCTCCAAGTTAAAGATTTACCTATACACAAAGATTCCAAGCTGGAATTAGGTTCTCATTTAGATGTAATTCTCGATAATCAACCCTACACAGAGATATATGATCTAAATCAACCGCTAAAAATCACAAATTTATCTCCTGGAACTCACACTTTAAGGGTTTTCGCTTCTCGCCCTTGGAATGAAAGCTTCAAAAACGCAGATGCTTACGCACAAACGACATTTCACGTTTTTACAAAAACTGATGAAAATAACCCCAGTCCCAATCTACCGTTAATCACTTATAGTCCTTCCCAGGGTACCTACGGTGCAGAACCCATTCTCTTGGACTTTTACTTAACTAATGCTCCCCTCCAACTTACAGCTAAAAATGACCCCAAGAACACCTTGGGAGATTGGCGGATTCGTTGCACAATTAATGGTGAAAGTTTTATTCTCGATCGCTGGGAATCGGTTTACCTGAAAGGTTGGAAAGTAGGGAAAAACTGGGTTAAATTAGATTTCCTGGATGGACAGGGAAAACCCGTAAAAAACGTTTTTAATAACACTGCCAGGACTATAGTTTATCAACCTAACGGCAAGGATACACTCTCGAAAATTGTTCGCGGTGATACTTCCATTGAACAGGTTCGCAGCATTGTCGATCCTAACTATATAGCCAAAGAGCCAGTTCCCGAAAGCACCCCAATACCAGAGATAACTCCCATTCCTGAATTAGTTCCAATTCCAGAAGTTACTACCCAACCCTCAACTTCAAAACCCGAATTTGGCAAGTTACTACAACCTAAAGCTGTTAAAGAACCTCCAATTCAAACTCCAGAAATAATTCCAATTCCCGAAGTAGTGGCAACTCCTACTCCTGAAGTCACTAAACAACCAGAAGCGACAAAATCCAGGTTTGGAAAATACTTACAACCCAAAGCGGTTCAACAACCTGTCACACCAACTCCAGAAATAACTCCGACTTCTGAAGTGATTCCCACACCAGAAGAAATTCCAACTCCTGAAGTGATTCCCACACCACAAGTAACTAAACAAATAGAAAGCCAAAAATTCCGCTTGGGAAAATATTTCCAACCCAAAGCACCTCAACAACCTGTTACACCTAATCCAGAAATAATTCCGATTCCGGAAGTTATTGCTACACCTACACCTGAGTAAACAGAAAATATTAAGACAGACAGGACATAGTTTTTTCTGAATTATGTCTTGTCCAAACTTAATAAATTGCTCATAAATTCCTAATTCTGCCATACTCATCATGACCCCTCGTGTTCGCGCACCTGAATTTCCCAAAAATTACCCCTGGCTGAATACTGATAAACCTTTGTCACTTCAGCAACTCAGGGGTAGGGTTGTAATTTTAGATTTTTGGACTTACTGCTGTATTAATTGCCTACATGTGCTGCCAGATTTAAAGTATTTAGAGGAAAAATATGCAAATAGTTTGACTGTAATTGGTGTTCATAGTGCGAAATTTGACAATGAGAAAGAAATTGAGAATATCCGCCAAGCGATTCTCCGTTATGATATCGAACATCCAGTTTTAGTAGATAGTGGATTGCGAGTTTGGCAAAGTTATGCAGTTCGTGCTTACCCGACGATGATGGTGATTTCCCCCGATGGTTATGTGGTGGATTATTTTTCGGGTGAGGGGAAGAGGGAAATCTTGGATGAGTTAATTAATCAGTTGATTCAACAATATGAACAACAGGGAAGCATTAATTTTCAAAGGATTAAGTTAACTTTAGAAAAACAATCTCAACCATTACTTACACCCTTAGCATTTCCGGGTAAAGTTTTAGCAACTAGTGTGGGTTTATTTATTGCAGATACTGCACATCACCGGATTATTTGGACTAAATTCGACGGGGAAGTTCTGCAAATAATCGGTGTTGGTAAAGCTGGTTTTGTTGATGGTGATTTTGAAGCAGCTACATTTTCGACACCTCAAGGAATGACTTTTGATGAGGGAAACCAAATTCTTTATATTGCAGATACCGGAAATCATGCTTTACGGCAGGTAGATTTAGGAAATCAACTAGTTAGAACCATCGCAGGAACTGGTATACAAAGCCGGAATATTCGTCCCCATTGTGGTAAAGCTTTAGAAACACCATTAAATTCACCTTGGGATTTAGTGAAAATAAAGGGGAATTTGTGGATTGCGATCGCAGGTTCGCACCAACTATGGAAAATGGATTTAGAAACCCATCTCATCGGTACTTATACTGGTACTGGTGCGGAAGCTTGTTTTGATGGTGAACTCAGCGAGTCAGTTTTTGCCCAACCTAGTGGAATCACCAGTGACGGGGAAAACTTGTATATTGCCGATAGCGAAGTTAGTACCATTCGCAGCGTCGGAATCGGAGAATCTGCACAAGTCAAAAGTATCTGCGGTGGTGAAGACTTATATTTGTTTGGAGATAAAGATGGAATAGGTACAGAAGTACGTTTGCAACATTGTTTAGGAATTGAGTATATAGATAACTCACTTTGGATTGCCGATACCTATAATCACAAAATTAAGTTAGTTGATTCTCAAAGCCGTAATTGTCAGACAATATTGGGAGATACTCAATCAGGATTTATCGACGCTAAAGGAACAGATGCACGTTTTTTTGAACCCTCTGGTTTAAGTTATTGGGATTCCTATCTATATATTGCTGACACCAACAATCATGCAATTCGTAAAGTCAATTTAAGCACTTTAGAAGTGACAACCATGGAACTTCCAGGTTTATGTCCTCCCGGAATTTGCATTCCCCCCCCTCTAATTCAAAATCATCGCAGCTAATCATACAATCTCTCAAAAACTCTGCGAAACTCTGCGTTATAAAATATTCATCATTCACTTGTACGAAGTCGATTAACCCACTATGAACCCTATATATCACATTACTGAACGTCAAGCCTGGGAAAACGCCAAAGTTACAGGAAGTTACTCCGCAGACAGCTTAAAAACTGAAGGATTCATACATTGTTCAACTCTGTCACAAGTAGCAGCCTCTGCCAATAGATTTTTTAAAAACCAAAGTGATTTGGTTATTCTTCATATTGATCCTAACAAGGTTAAGCCAGAAATTAGGAATGAATTAGCAAACAATGGCGAATTATTTCCTCACATATACGGGGAACTAAATACCGATGCCGTGTTTAAAGTTGTAGATTTGGAAGTAGATGAAGAAGGATTATTTAAATTACCGGATGAGATGTGAACCTTTCAGTCATTAACTAATAATTGCTTTTAGAAGCAGTAATCTTGTTTAGATAATTGCTCTAGTCATAAGTTTGAAGACTGAGAGTGAACGGTTATTTTTTAATTAGTATTAGTAAAAATGCCCAAAAATCATGAATAAATAAATATCCCCACAACTTGGTTCCGACTTGACAAGAACTTGCCATAGCTGTAACCGAGTGTGGGGGAATTTTTAGTATTTTGTGTTTTCGTGGCAAATGTTATGGGTAATAAGTGGTTTAAAACTTACTCATCACCTGAAAGTTTATGCAACTTTGGACTAACTTCTGGTTGATTATTATGACATTGCTTGAATGACATAATCAAAGAAGGGTGCAGCTTTAGCAGCATCGTCACGGCTAAGGAGTTGAAGTGAGGCTGCTTTTAGGCAGCCGATAGCTTCTACCATTCCTGGTACGGGTACTCCTAAGGAATTGTACATTTCTCGTACACCGATTAAACCGATGGACTCAATTGGTTCTTTATCACCAGCAAGTACACCGTAGGTAATTAGGCGTAAGTACCATCCATAGTCACGCACACACAAAGCACGCTGACGTTCACCATAGGCGTTTCCACCAGGTGAAATAAAGTCAGGACGCTTTTGCCACAGTTGTTTGGTGGCTTCTTGAACAATTTTTTTCTCATTTTCAGCAAGGGTGGCAACGATACGCATCCGTTGTTCACCTGTTTTCAAAAAATCATTGATGCTTTTGAGTTCGCCGCTACTAGGGTAGCGGAGTTCGTCGTCGGACTTGAGAATAACTTGGCTTACTACAGTCATGATTAATGCAATTGCATAAATATATTTGCTAGTTTAGCGAGTCTTGTAGGCACAAGGGAAGCACTAAGAGCTGTTATGTATTGAATTTATACGTTTACAACGGTGAGAAGAGAATTAGGGGTACAGAATGTGAGTTGATGGGTTATGGAGGAAAAGGCAACAAGAGGGGGATGTTAACTGAGGAGGCTTTGGAGTAGAAGGAAAAATTGCTGCTGCATGTTCCACTCCCCTCCATTTTTTGACTTCGCTTAGTGAACATAGCCGGGGTATTCTCAGTAGGGGTATAACTCACTTTGAATATTAAGGGACGTTAACAATTATCTGATATCGATTCAAAAAATGTTTCCAACATATTCCGAATATGAGACGCAATATATTGTGTCTCTACAAAATTCCTCTGTCGAGTTCTTCTGTTAACCAACTCTAGATTAATCTTCAATTCTCAACTTAACTAATCAAAATCTCAAACTTTATGACTAATTGGCACCAAGGTGAATTAATCGAAGTGGAAATTTCCGACTTAAGTGATACCGGGGATGGTGTAGGACGTACATCTGAACGGGTGGTTTTTGTGGCTGATGCTGTGCCAGGCGATCGCATTCTCGCACGACTGCTATATGTAAAGCCAAATTATGCTCAAGCTAAGTTACAAGAAATTCTCCAGCCATCACCACACCGGGTGCGACCAAGTTGTATTGTGGCTGATAAGTGTGGCGGGTGTCAGTGGCAACATGTGGATTATGAATATCAAACTATTGCCAAGCGGAATCAGGTTATTCAAGCTTTGGAACGGATTGGTGGTTTTGTGGCACCAGATGTGAAGCCAATGTTGCTAGCTGGGGATGCTTTGGGTTATCGCAATAAGGCTACTTATCCCATTGGAAAGTCTATTGCGGGGAAGGTGGTGGCTGGCTATTACCAGAAGGGTAGCCATCAAATTGTGAATTTAAATCAGTGTCCTGTGCAGGATGAGCGTTTAAATATTTTGTTGCGCGAAGTTAAACAAGATATTCAAAAACAACGGTGGCAGCCTTATGACGAGAAGACTCACACCGGGTTAATTCGTCATTTGGGCTTGCGAATTGGTCGCCGCACAGGTGAAATTTTATTAACTTTAGTAGTTAAAGATCCTAGAATACCAGAAATTGAGACAATTGCACAAGAGTGGTTAGACCGCTATCCCCCACTTGTGGGAGTGATGTTAAACCGGAATAGTGATCGCACTAATTCTATCTTTGGACGGGAAACTCGTTGCATCGCTGGCAAGCCTTTTTTACGGGAAGAGTTTGCCGGATTACAGTTCCAAGTGCGAGGAGAAACCTTTTTTCAGGTTTATACAGAAATAGCGGAGGCTTTATTGCAACAAATTCAGTCGGAATTGAGTCTTAAAGGGGATGAGGTTCTTCTCGATGCTTATTGTGGCATTGGAACTCTCAGTTTACCGCTGGCAAAACAAGTTAAACAGGTGATTGGCTTGGAATTACAACCGGAAGCAGTAGAACAGGCAAAACAAAATGCTCAATTAAATGGCATTAGCAACGCTGAGTTTTATGCTGGTTCAGTGGAAGAATTACTTCCCAAGATAGATGTGTTGCCCGACATTGTAATTTTAGACCCTCCGCGCAAAGGATGCGATCGCACCGTAATTACAACCCTACTAAAAGCCAAACCCAAACAAATTGTTTATGTTAGCTGCAAAGTTTCCACCCTAGCCCGTGACCTCAAACTACTTTGTCAAGATGGAACTTACACTTTAACCACCATTCAACCAGCAGATTTCTTTCCCCAAACTGCACATGTGGAAGCTGCTGCTTTCCTTGTGCTATCACATTAAGAAGGTAATTTGCAAGCAATAACACAAAAACTCACATTTGATATTTGTAGCTTATTGCATAGTAAAAATGCTAAAATTGAATTAAGCTGAATGTATGAATCTTTTTGATTTAATAAACTAAAGTTGCATCTTCTCTTGTTCTTGCAAGCAAATTTACCAAAATGGCGAAATGGCAGATAAATGACTATCACAAGACTCTAGAAACAGTTAAGCATCTACTACATTGGTAATCGCCCAAGTCAACATAATCTGACCGTTTTGTAAAGTAAACAGTTCGATAGCATCCCAAGAGAAAATGCTCCCTAGCATTCTCAAAATACAGTATTTAAAACTTAAGTTTGAAGGCGATACGACCACCTCAATTTTGATCAGGGTGCCTATGACACCAGACTGATGTCTAGCCAACTCTGAAAGCTACGGGGTTTTCCTAGTGATTACTATCTCGCTTCGTCCAGTTGGACGCAACTGGGGCACAATTAGTTTTGCCTCAACTCTCTACCTCTGCCCAATCCTAGATTTATTGTTGACAGATATCCCTCTAAAATTACAGGGGGAACTGCGTTTAGGACTTCAAGAAGCCCTTGTAAATGCAGCCAAACATGGCAACAATTTAGATCCAAGTAAAAAAGTAATAGTTCGTTTTTCACTAATAGATAATCAGTACTGGTGGATAATATCAGATCAGGGCTGTGGATTTAATCCCACATTCATTTACGAAACTGATAACACTGAATATCTACCACCAGATGAAGCCGAAAATGGTCGGGGAATGTCAATTCTTCACCAAATTTTTGATCAAGTTGAGTGGAATAAAAAAGGTACAGAATTAAGGCTTTGTAAGCAATTACAAAATCGAGCAAGATTGTCTTTAAAAAAATAAGTGTTTTCACAGTAGAGATGCAGGACGTTGCGTCTCTATTTACGTATTAACCCTGATGTTGATATTTTGGATATATGCGTTGTGAACATAATTAATTTTTAAAGATGTCCAATACTCGATAAAACCTTGAGCAAATACTGTGTCAACGTGTGGGCATCAACTCCCAACTCAGTGCGATCGCTTGCTGCCATTATCCCAGCTTTTGCGTGCCACCATGCAGCCGTGGCGACGGTTTCATCTAGGTTCTTTTGGCGGAGAATATTTTGTGCCAATAAACCCCCCATCAATCCTGTTAACACATCACCACTGCCACCACGGGCTAAAGCTGGGGTACTTTCTGGGACTATCCAAACATTGCCCAGGGGGTTGGCAATTGCCGTTCTTGCCCCTTTGAATAAAACTGTGGCTTGACTTTGCTTTGAGGCTGCAACAACTGCTGTGATTCTATCTTGGGTGGGGATATCGGGGAAGAGGCGTTGAAATTCGCCAGCATGGGGTGTAATTACTGTATACGCTTGTCTTTTTCGTAACTCTTGATTCGTCCCCAAACTTGCTAAAATATTCAAAGCATCGGCATCCAGGAGTAATGCTGTAGTACTTTCCAATACCTGCCGAACAATTGATCCCGCATCACGAGTTAATCCTGGACCACAAGCGATCGCATCAAAGGAAGTTAAGCTAATATTTTCGGGTAATTTTAACTGGGCAATTGCCCCGGTTTCCGTCTCTGGACAGCCGATAATTAGGGCTTCTGGCAACTGTGCAACTAGTAAATCTTGGAGGGATTCTGGTACTGCAATCGATAGCATCCCCACACCACTACCACGCGCACCCAAACCTGTGAGAATTGCCCCTCCTGCGTATCTTCGGGAGCCACAAATTAAAAGTAAATGTCCTTGTTGATACTTGTGGGTGACAGATGGACGAGGTAAGGGTACGGTTGAGGATACTGTAATATCAGTTACTAGTTTAATTTTCGGAACATCCGCCAAAACAGCATTTACATCTGTTTCGGGAATATCAAAGTCAATTAATTCAGCTTTACCAACATATTCCAAAGCCGAATCCTGAAATAAACCCAACTTCCACAAACCCAAACACAGAGTGTGAGTAGCGCGGATTGCAGTCCCCAAAACTTCCCCAGTATCGGTATGTAACCCGGAAGGAAGATCAATGCTAATAACTGGTTTTTGCCAAAGATTTACTTGATTAATTGCAGCAGCAACATCACCAACTAATTCCCTTTCCAAACCGAAACCAAACAACCCATCAATAATTAATTCCGCATCCTCCAAGGAACTCACGGAGGTAGATGAGGGAATCCCCAAGCTTTGAGTATATTGAAGGTGTTGAGAAGTCAATTCCTTAACTTTGGAAAAAGGACAATAGATCCCCACATCATAACCCCGGAAATGTAACTCACGGGCAACTACAGCTGCATCTCCCCCATTATGTCCTGGTCCCACCAGTATCCCGACATGTTTGGTCGTAGCAATGGGGTACAGTTGGAGAATGCGACTATATATCATACCTGCCACCTTTTCCATCAATGCAGCAACGGGCATCCCAGCCGCAAAAATCCGTCCCTCAATATCGCGCATCTGCTGCGCTGTTACTACAATCTGGGGAATTGCTCTTTTAGTCAAAATATCACCTCTAGAGATATAGCAGTAGCCATAATTGTTAGGACATTTGTATTTTCTCGTTTACTATTAACTATTATTCAAGATGCTAACATTTCACTAAAGATAACAACAGGTAAAGCCGGAAGATTGCGAAAACCCTTATCATTGGTAATAAATTGGTTACAACTAACAGATAAAGCTGTTGCAGCATGAATAGCATCGGGCGTTTTGAGGTTGGTTTTAGCCCTAAGATTAGCAGCTTGCCGCAGTATTAATTGACTTATAGGAATTAACTGGATTTGAAATAATAATAGTTCTTCATAGTCTGCTACCAAAGAATTATTGGCATTACGTAATGGAACAACTAAAACCTCCATTAATATTAGTTCACTGCTGATAATTTGAATTTCTCCGGTGTAAAACTTAGACCACAGTGGTTGCAGAAGAGAATAATAATCAGGATTACCTTCAATAGTATAAATAGCCACCGAAGTATCTATATAAATAGAGCCACTTGTTGGAAGTATTAGCTGTCCCATGATAAGCGTTCTTCTTGTAGTTGTCTGTCTATATCCTCAGCAGATCGAGAAGGATGTCTCCTGCGACTTTCTTCTATAATGTCCAGTACAGAACGCTTTTTGGTTTCTACTTTTTCTGGTAGGATCACAAATACATCAACACTATCGCCAATCTCAGCTTCGGGTATTTCAATTTCTATCTTGTTTCCTGGTAAAACTTTGGTTGTGATACGTAAAGCTGGTTGCATAATTTATAATTCATAATTCGTAATTCATAGTTTAAACCCATTTGGGGGTTTAATTCCCATGCTCTGCGTGGGAGCCTCAAAGGAATACGTTTCCAGGCAGAGGCTAGAAATTATTACCATTACGCAATGGAACAACTAAAACCTCCATTAATATTAGTTGACTGCTGATGATTTGAATTTCTCTGGCACGAAACTTAGAGCATGTTTAAAAAGTTTTGGGAGGCATAGTTTGTCATTCTGAGCGTAACGAAGTGGAGCGTAAAGCCTTTAATTGAATTGCTGGATGCCTTCGGTTATCGAATTGGTATTGTTGAGAAATCCAACTGTTCACACAATCTCTAGAAGAAAAGCCAAATTTACTTTGAAAGTTTTGCTATTTATTGAGAGCATGTCAACTTTGTTAGAACAAAAGAACTAAACAGGTTCTAAAGCTGGGTGTTAAGATAAGCGCAGCGATGCTTGAGAACTTGAGGGACATTATATTCATTCCACTGTGCTCCAGAGATTTTTAATCGTCGATCTATCTGTTTGATAGTAGACTCGACAGCGCCAGAACCAAAATAGACAAGGTTTAGTTAAAATTTTTTGATTGGTAACTGAAACTGTTTTTTTTGGCGCTACAATTCATTTTAGCGAACTGAGAAAAGCCATTCTGGCATCTAACAAACAGTGCTTGTGCGATGCCCTTGGCAACCACTTTGTGCGATCGCATAATTGCCAGAACAACTAATAAAACTACAACCAAATTTACTTCCCGTAGTAGACTCTAGAGTTATCAAAGCCCATATTTTGTAAATAATTATTCCACTGTTCCGCTTGTAACCGTTGACTAAATGGTCCCACTGCGATATGGGTTCCCCTGGGTTCATTGCGACGGATAACCCCTACTACTTGCCCAATATTGCCACGAATTTTATTTTCAATGGTGATTAACTCATTAGGATTACCAGGAATAGCTACATAATAATAATCGGAACGCCTTTGCTCATAGTTAGGGTTAGGATTAGGATTATTGCCACCACCATTGTTAATATTCCCTCCAGAAGCATAATTCATTTCCTGACCATTGGCTAAATTGAAGACACGTACACCACCAATTCGATTATCAGCTAGTTGTCGGAGTCGGTTTTGGACGTTAGTAATGCGAGTGAAAGTTCCTGCTTGAATAACTGAACCACCTTGAACCGCACGAAAATATGCAGTTGGTTCAATTTGCCGTACTTGTTGGAGAACTTGAGGACTATTACTGTTAACAATGACTAAATAACGCTCGTTGTTTTGGCTATACTGGTACTGAGTGGTGGGTTGGGCTGGTGGTGTAGCTTGGTTATAATTTGGCGCTCGAAAATCGTAAGTATTGGTACTGTTAGTCACATAGCCTCCAGGACTTACAGGTACGGGTGGCAACTGCTCAAAGCCTCCTGGGGTAACAGTTTGTGCAGATATTGGAGATGATGTTAGGAGTAGGAATAATGGCAATGTTCGCAGAGAAAGTTTAATTACCAAGATTTGCTGTAAAAAACGGGTGGGTAATGCACTCAACATATAAGTAAGCTACTAAATAAAGGAACTAGAAACTGAATAGTCACTACAGGAAGTAGATTTTTAGGAATACTGGATACCAAAGGCTACAGTAGATAAGACAGTATGAAAAGCTTTTAAGTGATTTACTTACTTCCAAGCGTGATGTTTATTTGCACCATTGTACATATACATAGAATTTTTGCCTGAATCTAAAATTTTTTCTTCAAAACCCAAATCTTTATGTCAGTACGCTGTGTTCGGGTGTGTCAAAATAGATCTTGTAAGAAACAAGGTGCAAAGTCTGTGTTAGAGGCTTTTCAAGCTTTACCTGTAAATGATGTTACGGTGACGGCAAGTGGTTGCTTGGGACAATGCGGTAATGGACCGATGGTATTAATTTTACCTGAGTTGGTTTGGTACTGTGGTGTCCAAGCCAGCGAGGTTGCTTTGGTGGTAAAAAATCACCTACTTGAAAATAGAGTAGTTACATCAATGCTGTATTCTAAATTTCATCCTACCGCCACGGAAACAGCAAATCCTAAGTAGAGGTCAATCCCTTTCCAAACCTGCGATAGCGAGGGTGGGCTATTTTTATGCCTCACCAAGTTAAAAGTAAGCGCAATTGCAATACCTTTTGTACTGGTAGTTGTTTTGAGGGCCTAGAGGTGCTTTGATAAGACCTTTGAGGGTTTTCGGATTCATTCAAGAATCCCCCTGATTCATCAGTGGGGAGTATCAAAGACCTGTAAATTATGATATAAATACGTTTGTTTGGGGTAATGCCTTGCGTGATTAAAATTTAACTGTCCTATGAATGTTCAGGGCTTGCGTCAGTCTTTAAAGTTTAAGTGGCTGCAATACTATCGTCAAAACCGTCATTGGATGGAAAAAATGCAGATTTGGGCAACGTTTGAAGAAGAACGTCGTCCACTTTCCAGCTTTATTTTGGCAACTGTGACGGTGATGGAACCAGAGTTAATCGATATGTTGCCTTTGTTGGCAGAATTAAATAGTGATCCAGATGCGATGGTTGCTGCTTTGGGACTAAATTTCAATCCGGAAGCTGAATTAAGTTTGGTTGAGGTGAATAGTTCCCATAATCAAGAAGGGACAATTGTCAAGGAAAATTTAGTAGAACAACCAGAATCCGGGGTTCAATTGCGAGTTGCGATCGCTTCTTCCTATCTGAGGCAAGTTCGCTTCGGAGATACTTTAGCGCTTCGGAATAATAATGGTAGCCAAATTGTCAAAGTCTTTCCCGATGAAGTTAATCAAGCACCAATAATTCAACCACGTAATCTGTCTAACTGGATTGATGATTTTTGTCAAGGTCGAGATTTCAATCAGGAGGATGTAGCTTTTATCCCATTTTAGGGTTGGTTGTTGTGGTGACTGCCTTAGTTGTGAAATGCGTAGTTTACCACCGTAGGTATCGCTTTGTACCTTGGAAAAGCTAATCTTGAATATATAGACTTATAGCGGATCAAAATTGTTTGCCTCAATCACGTTCGGGGGTTCAATTCCCCTCCTTCTAAAAGCAGCGTGTTTTCTGTCCTTCCATAAGCTCAGTAACCACCAGCGTGAATTTTTTGATAAAGTTTGTTCAAGACGCTTTAATTGGTAATTTCACAATAAATTCTGTACCCTCTCCAACTATAGATTTGCACTCTAAACTGCCTTGGTGACGTTCAGTAACGATTTGATAACTAATTGATAATCCCATACCTGTCCCTTTACCTACGGGTTTTGTTGTGTAAAAAGGGTCAAATAATCGCTGTTTCACTTCTTCAGTAATGCCCGTACCATTATCAATGATGCGAATCAGAATATTGTGACGGTCAATTACTTCAGAAGTAATCTCAATAGTTGGTTGTTTTGTTAACTTATTTTCGATTCCAGTTTCTAATGCGTCAATTGCATTAGCGAGAATATTCATAAATACTTGATTTAATTGTCCTGCATAACATTCAATTAAAGGTAAAATTCCATACTTTTTAATTATTTTAATTGTTGGATAGCCTGACTTACCTTTGAGACGGTGTTCCAAAATCATTAAAGTGCTATCAATGCCTTCGTGGATGTTGATAATTTTTAATTCAGCTTCATCTAGACGAGAAAATGTCCGTAATGAAGTGACAATTTCGCGGATTCTATTTGCTCCGACTTTCATTGAAGTGTAAATTTTTGGTAAGTCTGTAAGCAGAAAATTCAAGTCTATAATTTCAGCTTCGGCTTGAATTTCGGCATGAGGTTGGGGGTAGTAGTTTTGATATAGATTTAGCATTTTTACTAAATCTTGACCATATTTTTCGGCATGATCCAAATTACCGTAAATAAAATTTACAGGATTATTAATTTCATGGGCAACTCCTGCAACTAGTTGACCTAATGATGACATTTTTTCATTTTGAATTAGCTGCGACTGTGTACGCTGAAGTTCTTTGAGGGTTGCTTCTAATTCTAACTTTTGGTGACGCAGTTGAATTTCAGACTTTTTTAATGCTGTTTCAGAGCGTTTGCGATCGCTAATATCGCGGAAGTACCAAATTCTACCAAAATACTCTCCACCTTCACAAACAATCGGGGCTGAATAGCGCTCAAATACTCGATTATTTTTTAAAGCCACATCATTGTACAGAAATGCGGTTCTTTGTTCGGATAAAAAATCAAGGGTAAGCAGAAATTCTTCTGGATGGATTAATTGGGAAAATATCTGTTGGAGTACTTCCTCATCACTCAAACAATTATCTACGGTTATGGGAATTTGCCACATCTCACAAAAACGTCGATTGTATGTCTGAATTTTTCGTTTTTCATCGATTATTAAAATTCCATCAATTCCCGCTTCAAATTGAGCGTTAAAAATTGAATTAATTCGTTTAACTTGTTTTTCTAGTTGCCTAGTTTCAGTAATATCAATAAATATTCCATGCCAAGTTATTATCCCATTACTTTGCTGTTCAGGATGAGAAAATCCGCGCAACCATTTAATTTGTTGTGAGGGTGTGATAATCCGACCTTCCCAAGTCCAGGGTTTCAAGGTTCTACCTGATTCAGCTACAGATTCAATGAATGATTTACGATCTACTGGGTAAATTCCATTCATCAAAGTTGGTGAATTGTGAGTAATTTCTTGAGACTCAATTCCTAATATTTCAGCATACCTGTCAGATATATAAGTAAAGTAAATTCTACCATCAGGATTTAAGCAAAATTCATAAACTAAACCAGGTATATTTGCCATCAATTTTTTCAACCTAGATGCGCTATTTTCGAGATCTGTTTCGATCTTCTGATTTGTGTCAACACCTGCTGCAAGTTTTTGTTCTAATTCTTGAACCCGTTGACGTAAAGCGATAAGTTCTAGGTTGATAGTTTCGGTGGACATGCTTGTTCAAAAATATACTTTTTATAAAGCTGTGGGGAATCAAGACAAGTTTAAGACTGCACTAAGTAGGTGGAAAAAATTATTGTTGTGGGCAGTGAGTAGTGGCAAAGATGTGGGTTTAATTTATACTTTGTTACACAGCGGGAACTTTTTTGGAGGCGGAAACCCCGAAAAATAGTTTTCAAGAAGTTGTGTTGATTTATGGCGACTTACTTACACTACTGGAGGCTATTTGTATTCTAATTAGTGGATATCCGTAGGGAAAATACTGAATATTTTTCGATAAATGAACAAAGCTACGAGGCAACATATATAGGATTCTATCAAAGCAATGTAATGGAAATAGGATTAAACAATTTTACAATATATAGGTTCTATAATATACAACTTACACTAGTTTGTTTATCAGAACAAACACGCAATAACAATGTTTTATTTAAGACTAAGTATCACACGTAACGAAACCCAGTTTTTTACAATTCCAGAAGTCCCTTGGAAAAACAAGACAGCAGGGAACTTGTAAAGAGGCAGTGTTGCCACGTCTGTATAATTACCCTACTCGTGAAGAAAGGAAGAAACTGTAATTGATTCTTCCTCCAAGCTTCCCTTTGATTTTTGAGAAATTTAACTGATTTTGCGGAATTCCCCACGGCTCTACAGCCTGGGGATGGATAGCAGGTCAGTCAAGGGGGTTCAATGCCCCTTTGACTGATAATCTTCTTATGAGGTCGCGCAACACTTCTGTCTGATTTCTTTGAGTCAATTCGCAATACTTCTGCAAATGTTCTTTTTCCCGTTCAGATAACCTCAAGCTAATCTGTGTCATGGTAGCAAATAAAGTATAGATATGCTACCATTATAGTGGTTGTTGACCCACCCACTCGACTCATATAACAAACGGCTACAGTAGCGGTAATACGCTTGCCTAGACTAAGAGCGAGAGAAAAGGGAAAAGATCTCGGTCACTGGTTCGCATGATTACGTTCTGCGGTAAAAATAAGCCATACAGAGGTGTACGGAAAAGAAATCAAACTGCCTGTGGTAGACGGGCGGCTGCCTGTGGACGCTTTGTAAGACCATCACGAGATTTAGTTCTCGACTTCCTCGGAAGTTCCTAACGTGGCAAGAGCGGTTGAGACGGGAAACTCCGCAGACGAATAAGACCGTCACTGATTCAATGATGTTGGAAGCCCCAACCTCGGCGAAGCAGGTTGGGGTACTTCACGGGAATTCTACTCATTATTTTCACCAACACGGCGAATATTAAGAATATCGCTCATCTTTTTGATTTGGACAAAGATGTGTTCTAATTGGATGCGATCGCGTATTTCGATCCCCAAGTCAATTAGGGCTGGTTGACTAAGGGTAGTTTTAACGCTAGCATGACGGACGTTGATTCCTTGGTCACTCAAACGGGAAAGAATATCCTTGAGGACACCAACTCGGTCTAAGGCTTCAATTTGCACAGCAATTGGGTATGTTTGGGGATGGGTGTGACGTTCAATTGCTCCATTCCAGGTTACAGGAATTAAGCGATCGCATTCCACATGTTCCAAGTTATTACAACCCTGTCGATGGATGGTAATTCCCCGTCCTCTGGTAACTACACCGATAATTTGCTCGCCGGGAATTGGTGTACAACAGCCTGCCAAGTGATAGACTAAGCCCTCAACTCCTAAAATCGGAGAATCGGAAGCGCGAGAAATTACCGAACCTGCTTCCCTAGAAACTTTGGGTGCAGACGTGGGCAAATTGGGGGGAATCTCGGTGATGGATGCAACGGGAGGTTGTTGAGATTTAATGATTTCTCGCCAGCGATTTAAGACTAAATTCAAGGTAGTTTCCCCATACCCCAAACCAGCTAACAAGTCCTCCACACTGTGGTAATTACATCGTTCTGCAACTGCGTGCATCGCATCTGATTTGAGAATATTTTCAAACCCGGTTTTACCTAGTTCTTTTTCCAGTAAATCACGACCCCTAGTTACATTTTCTTCCCGTCTTGAGCGTTTATACCACTGCTTGATCCGGTTTTTGGCTGCGGAGGTGGCAACAAAGTTTAACCAATCTAAACTAGGGTGGTTGCTTTTTTGGGTCATAATCTCAACTATGTCCCCATTTTGCAACTTTGTAGAGAGTGGGATCATTCTCCCATTTACCTTTGCTCCTCCACAATGATTTCCAACTTCACTATGAATACGGTAAGCAAAGTCTACTGAGGTGGAACCCGCACTTAAAGCAACTAAATCACCTTTAGGAGTAAATACATAGACATCATCTTCAAATAGATTGTTTTTGATGCTATCCATGTATTCTTGAGCATCTTTAAGGTCATTTTGCCATTCTAATAACTGTCGCACCCAGGTAAATTTCTCATCCGATGGACTGGTTTGGGTAAAATTAGAACCACCTGTTTCTTTGTATTTCCAATGTGCGGCAATTCCGTACTCTGCAATCCGATGCATTTCTAAAGTCCGAATCTGTGCTTCTAAAGGACGACCCCAAGGACTAATTACCCCAGTGTGTAACGACTGGTAGCGGTTTGATTTGGGTAAACCGATATAATCCTTAAATCTGCCGGGGATCGGTCGGAACACATCATGTAGCACCGCTAAAGCCCGGTAACATTCCTCATTGGTAGTTACAATTACTCTAATTGCTGCTAAATCATAAATTTCGTTAAATTCTTTATTTTGGCGTTGCATCTTTTGGAAAATACTGTAAAGATGCTTAGGTCTACCACTAATATCGGTACATTGGATTCCAGCCTCAACCATCCGAGTTCGTAGCATATCAGAAACTGTCTTCAATCTATCTTCGCGGGCATCGCGTTTTTCGGCAACATGTTTTTGCATTTCCCGAAAAGATTGAGGTTCGAGATATTTAAAGGCTAAGTCCTCTAATTCCCACTTAAAACGCCAAATCCCCAAGCGATTCGCTAGGGGAGCATAAATATCACGGGTTTCTTGGGCATTTCGACGACGGCTTTCCTCTGACATGACTTCCATTGTTCGCATGTTATGAAGACGATCGGCTAGTTTAACCACAATCACGCGGATATCTTGTGCCATTGCCAAAAACATGCGGCGAAAATTTTCAGCTTGACCTTCAGTTTTACTTTTAAAGTTGATTTTGGAAAGCTTGGTGACACCCTCCACTAAACGGCGAACTTCTTCGCCAAATTTACTTTCTATATCTTCAACTGTAACTTCTGTATCTTCAACTACATCATGGAGAAATCCAGCTGCTATCATAGCAGGACTGCCGCCTAGGTCACGCAATAGACCAGCTACAGCAACAGGATGGTAGATGTATGGTTCTCCAGATTTCCGGTACTGTCCTTGATGAAGTTGGTAGGCAAATATAAAAGCTCGGCAAATTAAATCTGTATCATTTGTCCTTCGAGCATCGCTAGAATCTGACTGTTCCGTAGATAGTGTTTTTAAGCAACTTTTTAACCAATCCGGAAGGTTGATGTCATCGGGAGTATTAGCAAGTATAGCGTTCATATTGGCTAGGATCTGGCGAGTTTTTTGGGGTAGGATGCAGAAGATAATGACGATGGAAGCGCCATTAACTCAAGAGGAATAGAATTTTGAAAAATTCTTGCTATGTGCGGTTGTCTGGAGAACAACTGTGGTTTATTCTGTTTAGGGGTCAAGAATCATAGTTGAAAAAATCCATAAGCAACAAACTTAGCCTCAAAAACTGGGTTCTGAGGCAATATATTTTGTCTATCGCTTAAAAAGACTATTCTACAAGAAAAATTCTTGACAATCATAGTATCTCAAGAAGCATTAGATGTCTCTAAACCAGGATAAATATGATACATTGATGACATTTTTGAGGCAGTTGAGTCTTAATGTCTCGGTGAATGAGTTGAGTTTACAGGAACTTAAAGAGAATATAAGGATATTACAACAATTTTTTCAGGAACAGATTGTTCCTTTGGATAGTGATGAGTGGTACGAACGTTCTTATCGCACTGAAATTAGTAAGCAGCTAAGGCTTTTGGATGTGGATATTTTATTTTTGCAGGGGGCAAAGCAGCCAGCGACGGTAGAAAGCAGGTTAAAAGCAATAAGCGATCGCATTTCCATTCTAATTAGCTATTGTCAAGCTGTGTTGGATGGGAAGTCGGAAAATGAAAGCTAGAGTTCACTTCTGTTGAATACTTCCCATCACAGTAGGTAATATTTAGTACTTTATTTTTTTCTAAATTGAAACTAACTCCTTTGATGTTGCGGTGTCTGGTAATAACCAACTTTCAAATTTACGTAATAGTCTAATTTCTTCAGCATCAATTCCCAAAATGTCTCTCGCTGATTCAACTGTTAGGTTTTCGTACTGACACATATCCATCTCATTCAAATTTTTCAATTTGATTTTCCGTCCGTAGGAAACACCTAAATCAAATGCTTGTAAATCTGAATTTGAAAAATTGAAAGGTGCAGGATATAGATATTGTGAAAATAACCTGAATATCTTTAAATGAATCCACTTGACTTTTGTGCTATTACCCATGGTAAAACCAACTACAAATGCTTCATCTTGAGATGATTTTTCTCGTCCAAGCAAGATATGAATATAATCATGGTTGCGAAGATGGATCTTGCCGGGAAATGGTAGCGGACTATCAGGGTTTTCCATTAACCACACTAAAGAAGGGATATAAGATTCTTCAAAATCAAAAGCTAAATTATAAGCTTCTTTGACTGTTAAATTATTAACGCTGTTTTCAAAACTTTTGGTTAGCTTAAAAGCCATCTGTATACCCCTAAACAATCAACAAACAAAAATACAGAACCAGCATATAAAATCATTGTTTTATCTTGAATTTGCAAATTTGCAATCAGCATTTGGCTAGAACTCATTGCCAATAAAATAAATCCGTAAGCGCTGATTTCGGTATTTGATGCTAGCAATATGCCCCCTAAAAGAGCAAAAAAGCTGCTAGAAATCTTCAAAATTTCACTCGATTTATGCTGCCTGATATTAAGGTGATAATTATTGCCGAATTTACGAATGGGATTTTTTTTTGCCATCTCGTTACCAATCACTTAAGTTAGATGATTATTGAATAACCTAAATTTTAAATATTTAGGTTATAAGTACTAATACGTAGGTATTTACTCGATATCAGTCTAAAATATCAAAAGTTTTACTTACTTTTTTCTTCTTCACTGAGTCATAACATGATGGATTTGTACAGTGCGTAAGTCATATAGAAGTCCCTAACTCTTCACTCACTTGTTGTAATACTCTGGAGTGTGTAAAAATTAGCCAACTCTATTTAACCTATTTTTACAACTATGAGCGAAACTCTATTTAGTGTGGAAAATCTGCGCGTTGCCTATCCTCAACGTGATGAAGAAATTAATTGGGCAATTGATAATGTATCATTCGCTCTACAACCCGGTGAGAGAATGGGTTTGGTGGGTGAGTCTGGGTGCGGCAAATCAACCCTTGGTAGGGCAGCGATGCGGCTTTTGCCCAGTGCTTCCCAGGTACAAGGAAGGGTGATGTTTCAGGGGAAATCG
This sequence comes from Calothrix sp. PCC 6303, assembly GCF_000317435.1. NCBI lineage: Bacteria > Bacillati > Cyanobacteriota > Cyanophyceae > Nostocales > Calotrichaceae > Calothrix > Calothrix sp. PCC 6303. The sequence goes on along the minus strand of NC_019751.1, from coordinate 913,974 downwards.
GTGTTTGATATGACACCGGAAGAGATGCGGAAATTTCGTGGTGAAGCAGTTGGTTTGATTTTCCAAGATCCGATGACACGTTTAGATCCGCTGATGACAATCGGGGATCATTGTTTAGAAACCTTGAAAGCACATTCCCCAGAATTATCAAAAAAACAAGCAAAGGAAAAAGCGATCGCTACTTTGGAAAAAGTTAATATTCCCAGTAGTCGCTGGAGTCAGTTTCCCCATGAATTTAGCGGGGGGATGCGACAACGGGTAGCAATTGCTTTGGCTTTGTTGTTAAGTCCCAAATTAATTGTTGCCGATGAACCCACCACCAGTTTAGATGTGACGGTTTCCGCACAGATTTTGCAGGAGTTGACAAGACTTTGTAGCCAGGAAAATATGGCTTTATTGCTAATTTCCCACGATTTAGCGATGGTTGCGGAATACTGCGATCGCATTGGCGTGATGTACTTTGGTAAAATGGTGGAAACTGGAACTACCGATGAAGTTTTTCGCAATCCTCAACATGCCTATACTCAATCGTTGTTGAAGGCAGCTTTACATATTCAATCGGTGGATGAACTTACCCATGATACTGAGGAAGTAGGGAACGAGTCGCAACCTAGTAATCCTTCCAAAACACCAATTTTACGGGTTTCTCAATTAGAGCAACACTACATCATTGAACCTAACTTTATTGAACGCATATTTGGTAATCAAGGTCAAGCAATTAAAGCCGTAGACGGGATAAATTTGGAACTGTATCAAGGGGAAATCCTGGGATTGGTGGGGGAGTCGGGATGCGGAAAAAGCACCCTTTCCCGGACAATTTTACAGTTGATTCGTCCCACCGATGGACATGTGGAATTCCTCGGTACCGAGTTAACCACCCTATCCCGTCAAGATATGCGGCAACAACGCAGACAAATGCAAATGGTATTCCAAGATCCCCATGCATGTTTAAATCCGGCAATGTCAGTAGGGCAAAATATCGCTGATCCGCTACTAATTCACGGAATTGCTACCCAAGATGAAGCAAAACAGCAAGTTTTGGCAATGTTAGAACGGGTAGGTTTAACCCCTGCTGAGATGTACTATCAGCGTCACCCCTCCGACTTGTCAGGGGGACAACAGCAACGGGTAGCAATTGCTAGGGCATTAATTACCCGTCCCAAACTCCTGATTTGTGACGAACCCGTGAGCATGTTAGATGCAAGTGTGCAATCGCAAGTACTGGAATTGATGTTAGAACTCAAAGACGAATTTGAACTAACTTATCTATTTATTACCCACGATTTATGGTTAGCGAGATTTTTATGCGATCGCATTGCCGTGATGAATGGGGGTAAAATCGTGGAAATTGGCAACACCAAGAAAATTTTCGCCAATCCCCAACATGAATATACTAAAACACTTTTAGCGGCAGCCCCGTTACTTGCCAGAGCCTAAATAACCTCAGAAAACCACGTAAAAGCTCACACAATCAAGGTTTTCATCCACACCCAGTAACCCCAAAATCCCGGTTTCTCCACATTCAACATCACGATTTTTCACTCCGACTAAAGAAACCGGGCTTCCTCGAAGTCGAAAAGTCGTGTTCAACCTAGTTTATTTTGGAGGATAAGGTTGTTGCGGGTTGATTAGTTTGTACAGGAAACCAGGTTTCTTTAAGTTTTAGTGTTTGATGGTTTGTTTACTAAGGTGGTGAAACCTGGTTTCTGAGATCTTGATTTTTCACTTCCAATAAGAGTACTCCAAGTAAAAAAATGCCCAATTCTCATTGTTTAAAAATAAGCGAACGTGCAGGATTAAAGGAGTAAAAACCATTCTAGATAAGAGATTGAGCCTTTAATTAGCCTTTATTATCCATCAAGGGATCGGTAGAACCGGAAAAGGTTATTTATGGGACTGATTTTCAGGAAAGTAACAATATTAGTCCTAATGATTGGGCAATTATGAAGATTAATCAGCCTCTTGATCGAAAATACGGTGATTTGGGAGTGAAATTTATACCAAATTCGACGCTCATTAATAATCCTAAAAACCTATTTTTCGTAGGTTATTCCGGTGGTTTTTCTACAGAGCAGTATCAAAAGTATTTTACTACTGGTAATTGTAGAAACGTAGCACTAATACGTCTCTACTGGTTGATGTGTTGCAATCATTATTTGAATTTCTATCAGCTTGGACGAACGGTTGTTCGCCCCTACTGAATTTATACCTGCCAATATTTATACCCTGCATACGCCATTGTCACTACCCCGGTAATAATGGCGGCTTCGTTGACTTCAAATTGAGGATGGTGTAGGGGATGATTGTTACCACGTTCTGGGAAACCAACACCTAAACGAAACATCGAACCAGGTGCATGATCTAAATATACAGAAAAATCCTCAGCTCCTAGGGAAGGTTCTGGAAGAATCTGCACACAGTCGCTTCCCCAAGCTTCTTCTGCGGAGGATTGCAATAACTGTGTTAAGGCGTAGTCATTTTGAACACTGGGGACACCTTGACGATAATCTACTTGACATTTTGCCCCATAGGCAGAGCAAACACTAGTGACAATATTTTCGATCCATTCTGGTAAATTAGCACGGCTTTGGGGATGAAGCGATCGCACTGTTCCCCGAAGGCTAACTTTATCTGCAATTATATTCGGTGCTCGACCGCCATTTATTTGTCCAATACTTAAAACCACTGGACGTAAAGGATTTTGTGTGCGGCTAATTGCCTGTTGTAATGTCGTAATTACCTGGGAAGCAATCCAAATTGCATCAATTGCTTCGTGGGGTCTGGCACCATGTCCCGATTCCCCAATTATGGTAATCTCCAAATCATCCGCAGCCGCAGTTAAAGCCCCATACCTTAAGCCCACACAACCCCCTGGAATCGATGGAAACACATGGACACCTAAAATCGCCGAAACATCTTCCATAGCGCCGTCTTGCACCATCCAATTGGCACCCTGAGCGATTTCTTCAGCAGGTTGAAACAGGAAGCGAACCTTCCCCGGCAAAGCTTCCGATAACCGCGATAAAACCATCGCTGTTCCCAAGCCGACAGTTGTATGGACATCATGTCCACAAGCGTGCATTATCCCTGTTTCTTTGGAAGCGAAATCCAAACCAGTACGTTCTTGAATGGGTAAAGCGTCCATATCAGTGCGAATTGCCAAAATTCGTTGATCTTCACCTGAACTTGCTAATTCCCCAATCACTCCTGTTTTTCCAATTCCTTCTTTTACATGTATCCCACTAGAAGATAATACACCCGCAACATAGGCTGCTGTTTGGTACTCTTGACCGCTTAGTTCTGGGTGTGAGTGGATATGACGACGAATTTCCAGCAACCGAGGCGCTAATTTTGCTGCTAAATCTTGAATATGGCTTAACATCACTTAATTTATTCACATACTTTATCCCATGATAAAGAGGGAAAAGAGAACGGGGAACGGGTAACAGCGAACAGGGGACGGTTTTACCTTTCAGATTTTAATTGTCGTCAAGCTCAAACCCTTGTTTATAACCAATTTTTCGGTAAAATCAAGGTAGCCAAGGAAAAGAACGGAAATTCGGTTCACGCTTTTCTAAGAAGGCTTGTTTACCTTCGCTGCCTTCCTGTGTCATGTAATAAAGTAAAGTGGCATTCCCCGCTAATTCTTGTAAACCAGCTTGCCCGTCACAATCGGCGTTAAATGCTGATTTCAGGCAACGAATCGCAATTGGGCTTTTTTCCAGGATTTCATTTGCCCATTGAATTCCTTCAGCTTCCAATTGTTCTACTGGTACAATTGTATTCACCAAACCCATATCTAGAGCTTGTTTAGCATCATATTGACGGCAGAGAAACCAGATTTCGCGGGCTTTTTTTTGTCCAACAACACGGGCAAGATAGCTAGCGCCAAAACCACCATCAAAACTACCAACTTTGGGTCCTGTTTGCCCGAAAATAGCGTTATCAGCAGCGATGGTTAAATCGCAAATTAGGTGGAGAACATGCCCTCCTCCAATTGCATATCCAGCAACCAAAGCAATGACAACTTTGGGCATGGAACGAATGAGTTTCTGTAAATCTAATACATTTAAACGTGGCGTTCCCGAATCATCAATATAGCCTGCTTCCCCCCTGACACTTTGATCACCACCAGAACAAAAGGCGTATTTACCATCAGTGTGGGGTCCCGAACCAGTAAATAAAACAACTCCAATAGTCGTATCTTCACGAGCATCAGAAAAAGCCTCATACAGTTCAAATACTGTTTTAGGACGGAAAGCATTGCGCTTGTGAGGACGATTGATGGTGATTTTAGCAATCCCGTCAGCTTTGTGGTAAAGAATATCTTCGTAGGTTTTGACGATTTTCCAGTTAGTTGGCATTGGTTGCGATCGCATTCTGATTGAAGAAGAGGAAAAGGGGCAGGAAGGAGTCATTTCCCCTGCATCTTTCTTGAAAATCTTACCGCACCGTTAGAGCAATCGGGAGGAATGCATCGTTAAAATTTATCCAAATTTACCCAAGTTGTCTTTTCTCCATTTCGCATCAGCTTTGCGATTGGTGGGGATTTCTAAAATTCTGATTCCTTGTTGAGGTAACGGATTTAACTTTTCGGCTAATTGTTGCCAAGATGACATTAATTCATACTCAACACTATATGTAGCAGCTAGTTGAGCAAAATTAATATCTTGGGGGGTGGCAAAAAATTCTTCAAATGGTGGTTCAAATTGGGAAATTGGCAGCATCTCAAAAATTCCTCCCCCATTATTATTAATCAGAATAATTGTCAGATGTCCAATAAATTTATTTCTGATTAAAAATCCATTAGTGTCATGCAACAAAGCCAAATCCCCCGTTAGCATTACACCACTTCGATGATGCATCACTCCTAAAGCAGTGGATAAAGTCCCATCAATTCCATTCGCACCACGATTGAAAAAGGGGAGAATTTGAGAATTATTGGGTTGCCAGAAAAATTCTACATCCCGAACTGGCATACTATTGGCAATGAATATGGGTGTATCAGGGGGAAGAATTTGGGGAAGTAGCCAGGAAATTTTACTTTCGAGAAAATAATCAATTTTTGTAAAGGTTTCGTCTATTTGCTGACGAACCTGTTTCTCAGCATTTAACCACAACTCCAAATATAATTCCTCCGTCTCTACAAGCGGATTGCTTTTGAGTTGGGATTTAAATTCCCTTCTGCCTTCTTTTAACCCCACCAAATCCTCAACCCCAACTCGTAAATGGGTAGTTCTCCCATGTAGAGGATCCAAATTTTGATCACTCGGATCAATTATCCATCTGTGGGGTTGGGTTGTAGTTAACCAGTTGCGAAGTTCCTTACTTGTAGACATATCCCCGATTTGAATCACAACTTCTGGAGTTAACTGGGATGTGAGACGGGGATTGCGGAGAATTAAATCGTAAGTAGAGACAATGTTGGGATTAACATGGGCATAATTGCGAACTGGAGAAAGTCCCTCTGCTAAAACTGGATAATTTAGGCTTTTGGCAAGAGACGCGATCGCATTACAATATGCTTCAGGATTTTTTGGTTGTGCTACCCCAGCAATAATCACACCCCGTTGACTTTGGGGAAAATCAAATTGGTATTTGGGAGTGGGAAAGTAGGTTTTGATTGCCGAAAAAAAATCACCTGCTTCAAACCTGATATTTTTACCTTCACTCAACAAAAAAGGAGGTTGAGAAATAATATTTGGAGATTCATCAGGAATTGGCGCGAGGGGGTCACGCAAAGGTATATTTAAATGAACTGCCCCAGGTACTTGAGTTAGGGTTTTTTCCCAAGCATAAACGACGGTTTGTCGCAGATATCCCAACATCCCCATAGACAACACAGGTAAAGCTAATTCGGCTTGCCAGTTAGGATAATCACCATATAATTTCACCTGGTTAATGGTTTGCCCAGAATGACAATTTCGTAATTCTGGTGGTCTATCGGCAGTTAATAATAATAGTGGGATACGACTTTCTCTAGCTTCAATCACAGCTGGATAAAAATTTGCCCCTGCGGTACCAGATGTACAAATAACAGCACTGGGAACCCCTGTAATCTTTGCCCTACCCAAAGCAAAAAAAGCCGCTGAACGTTCATCTAGAATCGATATTACCTCGATGTCGGCAATTTTTTGAGAAAACGCAACAACTAATGGCGTAGAGCGGGAACCAGGGCAAATTACAACCAATTTTAACCCTAGATTTTTTAAGGTTTCGGCAAGGATATAACTCCAAAGTTCATTTGTGTTGCGAAAAACATCTGACATTTTAGATTGGGAATGGGGAACAGGGACAGGACTTACGCGATGACTACAAATTTAGGAACTTCCAATTAAATAATTATCCAATTTTTTATTGTGGAACAGGCATCCCAATCTTTTTAGGCAAGACTTCGCCGTGAGCGCTCAGTCCTCCGACAGGCTCAGGAACCATCGAACGCTGCCCAAACCACAGGATATTTTATTTTCTGGAAGTCCCTTACGTCATTAGAAACGTCCTAAGGAAATTAAACCAAGAATATAAACAAATTCGGGATAGGGCATTGCCACCACTATAAATGCACATCGACACACAGTAAGACTACTAAGCTAAAACGCACTTAATTTGTAATTCTGAAAACCTTACAGCAAGGGTTTCGCATTTTAAAAGATGTCATTTAGATGCGTCTAAGCTTATCGCCTACGGTAGCATCAGTCATTGAAGCGTGAAGAATCCCCGTACCGGGGAGTATGTCAAAACTCGAAGTTTTCCCTGTCAACTGTTCCCTCCTCCCTATATTCCCGATACAATCCAATATGCAAAATTCTTTCACATTTAGTTATGGATTGCATTCATGTTACGGGGATTCGTTGCTACGGTTACACAGGTTATTTACCGGAGGAACAAATATTGGGACAATGGTTTGAGGTAGATGTCAAGTTGTGGCTAGATATTTCCCCTGCGGGTAAGTCGGATGCAATTGAGGATACCTTAGATTATCGCAGCGTCATCACATTAGTGAAGGATATCGTCAAAAACTCAAAATTTGCCCTCATCGAAAAGCTAGTCACCACAATTGCAGAATCAATTTTGGCAGAATGCGTTAGTCTTTCCCAAGTTCAAGTTATTTTAAGCAAACCATCCGCTCCGATTCCCGATTTTGGTGGCAAAATCAGCTTAGAAATTACTCGCACTCGTTCTTAATCTAAATTTATTATTCTGAGTGGAGGCGGAGCTTGTTTCCGACTGGTGTCCAAATCTGGGACAAAGCCTACTCCGCATTTGGTACTCCAAATCGGAGTAGGTAGTTTACCTTATCACTTACCTGTAATCTGCTGGTCATCCTTTTAACACAAAGACTATACTTATTATTTACGTCTTTGCACTGATATAGAAGCCTTCAAAGTCTATTATTTGGGGTTTTGATCCATCATTAATCTAAATAGAAAAATTAACACTTATACTAAGTGTATTAAAAATCCATAAAGGTATTAAATACGGTGAATTTATTGTTACCTATTTTATTTTTATCTGGATAGGGAAATATAGCCTCTATCTGTATTTTATCAATTTGTGTCAACTGGATGGGCGGTTCTATGATGCCTTTTATACATCAGTCAAAATCAATATCTAGAAACACCAAAAATAAATATTTACAAAGACAAAAATAGCAGTTAGAACTATTGTATGCAAATAGTTTCTGCCAGTATATTATTCATTAAACAGCTTTATGTTAAATCAATAACACACTTACTTTTGAGATTGACTATGATAGAATTAGCCGCTTTGCGATTGGCTTGGGGTTGCCAATAACATCTGAGCCTTGGTAAATAGGTAATTTTTCCACGGACATCTCTAAAATCCTAGTTATCGGGAATAAGGAAATCCTGGCTATATATATTGGAAATAGTTTACATAAATTTAGGGTATAGAATTTCTGAAATTATCAATTCTAGTGAAGAGGCAATCCATAGGTAGCACAAACAGATCCAAATTTAGTTTGTATGGATATTTGCTTGCCAACCTAAATATATGTATTACAAGCAACAGATGTTATTGAAAAGCAACTTCCAACTCCAGTATTATATTTACCTGGGTAAAAAGAAATATACATGTCATGTAGGCATTGATTAAGCAAACCGTTAGCTATATTTTCCAACCATTGGTAGCAAAAGATTTACACATTGCATTAAAAATGACACTTTATAAACATCAAGTCGAAAACCGATGTCAAGAAACACAGCAAAGATTAGCCACTATTCTAGAGAGCATGGGAAGTGCAGTGGTTGTGGCTGATAACAATGGCTACTTGGAGATGATGAATCCATTGGCAGAAACGTTAACTGGATGGAAAGAACACGAGGTGATTGGCAAGGAGTTGGGTAAGGTTCTGAAGTTATTTGATCAAGAAACTGGCGAAATAATTGATAATTTACCTGCTCAGGTAATGAAAGCAGGAGAAATTATACACTTGCCGGATAATTGTACCTTGGTGACAAAGGATGGTGTAGAAATCCTGATTGGTGATAACGTTGCACCGATACGCGATCGCAATGGCAATATTTCCGGTATAGTGCTGATATTTCAGGATGTCACCAAGCGTAAGCAAGTTGAAGCTCACCTGCTTCGTAACGCTTTTTATGATGGGTTAACGGGTTTACCCAATCGAGTTTTATTTTTAGATCGGTTGCGGCAAACATTTGAGCGCAAAAAGCGTAGAAATAACTTTAACTTTGGAATTTTATTCCTAGATTTGGACAGTTTCAAAAGTGTCAATGATCGTTTTGGTCATGCCATGGGAGATGATTTACTAGTGGCTATTGCCAAACGCTTAGAGTCGTGTCTTAGAGGTGGTGATACGGTTGCTAGGTTTGGCGGTGATGAATTTGCCGTGTTACTGGAAGATATTAAAGATGTATCGGATGCAGTAAATGTGGCGAAACGCATTCAAGAGTCTTTACAGCATAAATTAGACCTCAACGGACAAGAAATCATCAACACTGCTAGTATTGGCATTGCCTTAAGCGCTAATCATCACGAAGAACCAAGGAGTTTACTACGTGATGCAGATATTGCGATGTATCGCGCTAAACAAGCTGGTAAAGCTAATTATGCAGTTTTCTCGTAACACCTTGGGCTATGGGGGAAACCGTCTCAAGACTGTGAAAATTCCGATGTTCTCTTTTCAGGAACTGATAAATTTTCAAATAAATTTCCCAACATACCAAGGATGCTTCTAAAGACGTAGCATTGCTACGTCTTTCAGGCTTTTTGAATTTAACGATTTTAAGGATAAAAACCTAATTTAGGTAAACCCAAAGTTTCATCCCAACCCATCATCAAATTCATACATTGGATTGCTTGCCCTGCTTGTCCTTTAATTAAATTATCGATGACAGATATAATAATTGCTCTGCCAGTACGGGGATCTACCTCAATTCCGATATAACAAAGATTACTGCCACATGCCCATTTAGTTTGGGGATATGTACTAGCCTCGCAAATCTTCACCCAGGGTGAATTGCGATAAAAGGCTCTGTATATAGTGATCAAGTCATCCCGTACCAAACCTGGATCCCTCAAAGTGGCGTAGACAGTGGCAAGAATACCTCTCACCATTGGGATGAGGTGAGGTGTAAATTGCACTTTAACTTCATGTCCTGCCAAATCACTACAAATTTGCTCGATTTCGGGGGTGTGACGGTGACGGGCAACGTTATATGCTGCGAGGGAATTATCAGCTTCCGCTAACAACATCCCAATTTTGGCTTCCCTACCACCTCCAGATGTTCCTGATTTGGCATCAATGATGGCAGTTTCGGGGACAATTAACCCTTGTTTGAGTAGGGGAGACAGTGCCAGGAGACTAGCAGTAGGGTAACAACCCGGACAGCCAATTAGCTGTGATTCGGCAATGCGATCGCGGTACAATTCCGGCAGCCCATAAACTGCCTGCTTTGCTGTATCAATATCCTTTCTTTCCTTGCCATACCAATTTGTGTAGGTTGTCAAGTTCTCAAACCGATAATCGGCACTCAAATCCAGGACTTTACATCCTTTCGCCAAAAGTTGAGGTGCCAAATCACAAGCTAGTCCATTGGGAACCGAAAGAAACACAACTTCACACTTTCGGGCAATTTCTTCAGGATCTACTTTTTCCACCATCAATTCCACTGAATGCTTCATGTGCGGGTATATTTCCGCAAAGGGTTTACCTGCATTCTTATCACCCCCCATATACACCACGTCTACTTCTGGGTGATCCATCAACAATCTAACTAGCTGAACTCCGCCATAGCCAGACGCGCCAACTATCCCAACGGGTACGCGCCGATAATTACCCATGTTTCAAAATCCTTAATCCACTTTTGTCAATTGGCTCTAAGCTGTTAACTATCAAGCTACTAACTGATACTGCACAGCTTTTTGCAGGTTAACTGTAGTTGCACTTTTAGTATTAAAGCCCAAATTTAAGACCCTTAGGTTTTGTCATCATATCGAATCATAGCTACCGAATTACAATTGAATGATCAAATTCATCAACATTCAAGAACAACTAGATAAAATTGCTACTCAGCAAAATAGCCTCAAACGTTTCTCCCAATTGCATCCTAGATTTAAAATTGGGCTTTTACACTTCACTCTCACCAACAACAAGGTATAATCTGAATAGAGATTTAGTTAAAAAACTTTACTATTGCTTGCTGGAAATATTTTGTGTCCGAACCTCAAACCGCTTCAAGTCAGGAATTTAAATTTGACTCCATCGACTCCGCTTTGGCAGACTTGAAAAGCGGTCGAACATTGGTAGTAGTTGATGATGAAAATCGAGAAAATGAAGGCGATTTGATTTGTGCTGCCCAGTTCGCTACCCCCGATATGATTAACTTCATGGCGGTGGAAGCACGGGGATTGATTTGTTTAGCAATGCAGGGAGAACGTCTAGATGAACTAGATCTTCCCCTCATGGTGAGAAACTTGACAGACCCCAATCAAACTGCATTTACTGTTAGTATTGACGCTGGACCAGAATTGGGAGTCAGTACAGGTATTTCCGCAGAAGATCGTGCCCGTACTATTCAAGTAGCTATTAATCCCAATAGTAAACCCTTAGATCTACGCCGCCCAGGTCACATTTTTCCCCTCCGTGCCAGGAGTGGAGGTGTCCTCAAACGCGCTGGACACACTGAAGCTGCTGTGGATTTATCCAGATTGGCAGGGTTATATCCCGCCGGGGTAATTTGTGAAATTCAAAACCCAGATGGTTCTATGGCAAGGTTGCCACAGTTAATCAACTATGCCAGATACCACAACCTGAAAATTATTAGCATTGCCGATTTAATTAGCTACCGCCTACGAAATGATCGTCTCATTTTCCGCGAGACAATTGCTGATTTACCTAGTCAATTTGGACAATTTAAGATTTACGCCTATCGCCATACCCTCGATAACTGCGAGCATATTGCCATAGTTAAGGGTAATCCTAGTGAATTTGGTGATAAAGCTATTATGGTGCGGATGCACTCAGAATGCCTCACTGGTGATGCCTTGGGTTCACTGCGCTGTGACTGTAGGATGCAGTTACAAGCTGCTTTGAAAATGATTGAGAATGCTGGGGAAGGTGTTGTTGTATACCTGCGTCAAGAAGGGCGTGGCATCGGTTTAATCAATAAACTCAAAGCCTATTCACTACAGGATATGGGCTTGGATACTGTTGAAGCAAATGAACGTTTAGGTTTTCCGGCAGATTTGCGTGACTATGGGATGGGGGCGCAGATCCTGATGGATCTAGGTATACATAAGATTCGTTTGATAACTAATAATCCTCGTAAAATTGCTGGTTTAAAGGGTTATGGATTGGAAATAACTGATCGATTACCTTTGTTAATTGAAGCAAATGATTACAATACCTATTATTTAGCTACTAAAGCTGAAAAATTAGGTCATATGCTACTGCAAACCTACTTGGTGACAGTTGCCATAACTTGGGAAGATGAACCTGAAGCGGTGACAGATAGATATGAACGGTTAGAGAAAATGAGATTTTTAGCAAAAACCCATGATTTGTTGCTACAAGAGGAAGCGCGTCCACTAGCGATCGCATTATTCGACAAACCCTCTTTAACCGTACACTTAGGATTAGATCAATCTTTAGTTGCTAGCCATGATTGGTACAAACAGCAAAATCATCCCTACATCCAAGCCATTAGTCAGATACTAGATAGTTTAGTTAAACTTCCAGAAATCGAAAAATTAGAGTTTTTAGTCTCCCCAGGTACTGATCCCCTCAGTAACCTCCAAGTTCAGTTAGATAGACAAATCCATCATCTAGATGAACAACCCTCATCCTTATCAAATCAACTAAAAACACAAACAATCTACAGCTTTATTAAACTTTCTGAATCTAAATAACGCTAATAGCATTTCGGAAAGTTCATTTTCTAAGCGTTCTTAGTATATACAGCAGATTTTATCTTCGTGAGGTAAGTACAGCGGACAAGATAGTCGTTTTGATTCTTCATCTCCATGCCTCAATTACCTGTATTCTGCTATATATTGGGTTTGCTGTAAAAGTCTTCTACTGAGGGTAGGGAACAGTTTTACATTTATTTTTTCTGTTTTTTCATACTCCAATAAATTTGAATGCGAGTTTTTTAAACCTCAAACCCTTATTTCCTTGCACTTTCCCCGGATAGAAAATCCCGAAAGTATTGATAAATAAATGTTTTATAGTTATTCAGCAAGCCATACTTATTACTCATTACTCATTACTTATTACTTATTTTTTAACCTGTATTAGTACAAGGTTTGAGCATTGCTAACTTACTTAACCAAGCTTCAGCTTCTTTATGGTAAGGAAATTTACGTTCATCCTGCCGGAATTCTAAAGTATGAACCAAATGCCTACCATTGACAAATTTAGCACCATGGTATTTGTGTAAGAGTTCGTGATACAGCACAAATTCAACTACAAACTCTGGAATTCTCACATCATCCAAAGTCAAACTAATCACCACCCGATCCCTTGAAGGTTCATAATGACCAAATTGACGATAAGTTGGAATATGACTCCAAGAAAGACGCGGTTTATCTAAAGAACCACCAAAAAACTGATTATTTATCTTATTAAATGATCTATTTAAATCGTAATGCTTCCCAGCGGCATTTTCGGTTACAACTTCCACAATCAAATCCAATTCCAATAGCACACTACTATATTCTTCTGTATAGGCAAAATCTCGAATAATCGTGGTTGTTTCCTTAGTTTTGCCCAATAGCGAATCCCTCACCAATGCTTCTAAAATCTGATCGCTAGCATTCAAAAAACCCTCGCAGATAGTTAAGCTAACATCATTATCCAGCCTTCTCGCTCGGTATAATCCGGCAATATTTGTCAAATCGATACTCAGGTTTTCTATTTCCTCACAATGATTTTGACAAACCCTGCTAGCAATTTGAATCAGACGTTGGGTAGTCTTGAGGTGTGATTCTAGATTATTTCCAAGACTCAAAAATTTTAACCACGCATAAACCTGTCGAGAAGAATGAGTCAGATTTACAGGGGTTGCTTCAGCTAATGTACAATTTTGTTCAATTTCCCCAATAATCTGATTAATAATCTTCGCTAAAGCTTGGATATCCTGAGAATTTAGGCTCAAAGAATTGCTGATTTTACATATTTGATTGAGAATTGCCCGCTGTTGAGTCTTAATTTTCTTGATCCCAATAGTTTTAGGCAAAACTGGATTTGAGGAAATGCAAACCAAGGGTAAATTTTGCAAATCAATACTTTTAAGAAAATAATAAGCTTGACGCGATCGCGTTGACAAACTACTAGGCTTTATGTTCGCATCAGCACATAAGCTTTCAACACTTTCTACAGAAGTAGCAATAAATTCTTGAAATGCTGAAGCATCCTGGGGTTTAATGCCAGCTTTCAATCTATCTTTAGCTTTTTGAGCCGCTTTTACCAAGCCACGAATCTGCAACATGGTTATCATCTTTGCACAGTCAATTTGAAGCGAAAAACCTCAATCTCAAAACACTCATTCAATGGATCTTTTACTACGTTCACTGTCAAAATCAGGAAAGTAAACACCCAACTAGCATCAACCATCAGATTACAGAACTTTATATCTTACAGACTGACAGATCACTCACTCACAAAACTCACTAACAATATCATCATCTGCTTATCGTCACAGGTCAAGCGATGATGGACAGAGAAAATAAAATTTCCTGTTTGAGTTTGCCAAAATTGATGATCTTTACCGAAAATAATCTACCTGCTCATTGATAATATCATGTCTGCTAAATCACCCGTAATCTTTGATGCAAAACTTAGATCAGCCACTGCTTAATTGTAGAGTCAGCAGAGATGGGCTTCTCTCTAATTGAGAAAAAACAAGATCTCCAGATTCTAGCAGAAATTGGAGATCCGCGTTAAGTAGGTCAGTGTTGAAAATTATCGTTGTGGAGAGTCAGTAGTAAGTAGCAAATAGGTTTAAGCGCGAAGATTTGGGGCTTCCGTCTCCAAAAATAGTTTTCAAGAAGTTGTGTTTATTGTTACTTACTTATACAGAAATTAATAATTCTAAAAAGAAATCACCAAAGCCTTTACCAACCATCAACGTCAGAATTACCCCAGACTTCTAAGGCTAAATCATTCAAATAAATTAAGGCATTATCAATTTCAGCCGTTGTTCCCTGCAAACCCAAATCAAACCACCCATCACCAATTCCATTAGCACCTAAAACTGCGGCACTGATATTCACAACTAAGCCGTAATCTGACACTAAACGGGAAATCACTGGTTCTTGACGATAGTCTTTAGGAATCCTTACACGAATTCGTTTTTCAGTCAATCGGTTATCAATAGTCATAACTAGTACACCATCTGAGATTTTGGATTGGAAATTCCATAAAACTATTTAGAAACATAATCTACAACTAGTCTATCGGAATATCGTATAAACTGTGTTTAGTTATATATACTACAGAAATGTAGCCTTCATGGCAATAAAAATTTCCACCTTGCCGATTGGGAAAGTGGAGATTTTGAGGAAGGCTGAAGAAGGCAGTAGGGGTATTTTGAGATTAATGATGGGATGAAGACGCTTAGAACATAGATTCCTGACTGGTGAAAGAATTTGGAGATATGGGTACACCATCTTGAAAAACTAATAACTCACCTGGTTGAATTTGTGTCCACACCTCATTATCAGTTAGAGGAGTAGTAGCTATGACCGCAACGCGATCGCTTGGTGTAGTTAACTCGCTAAAATCAACAGTGACATCCTCATCAATTAAATGTGCCCCTGCAAAGGGTGCTTGGCGCACAATGTAATATAGTTTGGTGGAACAATGGGCAAAGAAGTAGTCACCATCCGAAAGTAGATAGTTAAATATTCCTTGGGTTGAAAGTGTTTTTGTCACATCATTCAGTACCGGGTAGAATTCATCTAGAGGTGGCTTACAATGAGGGAAATTCTGTTTTAAGGCTTCGAGAATATAGCAAAAAGCATTTTCACTATCAGTATTACCCACAGCTTGATAAAAACTCGTGTCCCTCGCTTGGAAACCAGGTAAATCCCCATTATGGGCAAAAACCCAATACCTCCCCCAAAGTTCGCGTCGGAAAGGATGACAATTTTCTAAAGTAATTTCACCTTGGGTTGCTTTACGAATATGGGATATGACATGAGTTGAGTGGATGGGATAAGCCCTAACTAACTCAGCAATGGGAGAATGAATTGAAGGTTTAACATCAATGAAAATCCGACATCCTTTATTTTCAAAGAAAGCTATTCCCCAACCATCGCGGTGTTCATCGGTTTTTCCACCCCTCGCACAAAAGCCCTCAAAGGAGAAACAAATATCCGTTGGGACATTACAATTCATTCCCAGCAGTTGGCACATGTTGGTTGCAGGTTATTTTACGGTAAACAGGGAACAGCAAACAGTGAACAGTGAACAGGGAACAGGGAACAGGGAACAGGGAACAGGGAACAGGGAAATTAATATACCTGATAAAACAAAGACTCCATTTTATTCAAGCTGATAACTGGTACCTGATAACTGATAACTGATTACACTAGTGTTTCCGGATATTATCGCTCAAAATAGTACGAATAGTTATAAAAATATATACCCAATACCATAAATGAAGCAAAAAATCAACAAAATCTTATCGCAATCAGGGGTTATTCCCTATCGGATAATCAATGGAAATGTTGAAGTTTTGTTAATTACAAGTAGAGAACGCCAAAATTGGGTTGTTCCCAAAGGTGGTGTAGTTAGGGGGATGAGTCCTGCTGATTCTGCTGCCAAGGAAGCATGGGAGGAAGCAGGAGTGATTGGCAAGGTTCATCAGGAGGAATTTGCTAGTTATAACTATTGTAAAAATGGCAAAACTTATTGCGTGGTGATGTATCCTTTGTCTGTTGAATATATTAGTGAGCATTATCCGGAAGCAAAACTACGTCAGCGGCAATGGGTTGATGTGAATACGGCGATTGATACAGTTAAGCCTGTTTTGCGGGGTGTTTTTCGGCAGTTTGGGGAAATGAATTTGCCTTCAAGCTGCGGAGAAGGAAAGGAGGAAGAAAGAGGCATTTGGAAATGGCTGAAACACTTGTTTGATTGAGTTAATCATGGATAAGATTGAGAGACGGGATCTATCCTGTTTCTACAAAGCTCCAGATTTCAACACAAAGTCGAAGATTTGATGTGCCATCTGTAATTTGGAACAGTGGGGAATATCAAATCTATTACCTTGTTTATCTAGGATAACTGCCTGGTTATAATCATACCCGAATCCGCTGTCTGGTTGGTCGATGGGGTTAGCAACAATTGCATCTAAGTTTTTTCGTTGTAATTTTTCCATTGCTGGTGTGATGATATCTCCAGTTTGGGCGGCAAAGCCAATTAGTTGTTGATGTGTTTGTTTACGACTGGCTAAAGCGGCAAGAATATCCGGTACAGGTGCTAAGGGCAAGGTTTCGGGAAGTTCCTTTTTGGCTAGTTTTTCCTTGCTGTAGTTTCTGGGTTTAACATCGGCAACCGCAGCAGACATTATTATTACATCTTGATTCCATAATTCTTCTATCATCGCTTGGCGCATTTCTTCGGCGGTGGTGCAGTGAATAGACTTGATGTTATGGGGAATGTTAGAGTTAATTGGCGCATGTACCAAGGTGACATTTCCCCCGCGATGCTGTGCTGCCTGTGCTAAAGCTAACCCCATTTTCCCTGTGGATGGGTTGCCAATGAATCTAACCGGATCTAAAAATTCGCGGGTTCCCCCAGCACTAATTAAAATGCGCTTTCCGGTGAGAGCGCGATCGCCTTTGGTGTGAAACAATGATTGGATATGGGTGACTATTTCCGACGGTTCTGTCATCCTTCCTTGCCCAACGCGGTCGCACGCCAGTAATCCGGATGATATTCCTGTGCTATGATATCTAGTATCTGTTAATAATAATTCCCAGTTACGCTGTACAGAAGCCTGTTCCCACATGTCGGTGTTCATCGCCGGGGCTAACAAAACTGGACAACGAGAAGCTAAAATTGTGTTGGTGAGTAAATTATCAGCAATTCCATGGACTAGCTTTCCAAGGGTGTTTGCTGTTAAAGGAGCAATCAGAATTATATCTGCCCATTCACCAAGTTCGATATGTAGTGGACGAGGCTGGCTTGATTGCCAAAAATTCTCATCAGTATAGGCTGAATTTCGGGATAATGTGCTAAAAGTCAGAGGAGTGACAAATTTTTGAGCAGAATTCGTCAAAATAACTTTAACTTCTACCCCAGATTTAAACAGAGTAGAAACAACCTCACAAACTTTGTAAGCAGCAATCCCACCACCAACAGCAACAACAACTCGGTAGGGTTGTGGGTTTGGGGAAATTTGAGAATTTGGATTAGGAGAAAATTGCATCGATAAACTGCAAGCCTGTTAGTTTATAATTATCAACAATTAACCTAATCCAAAATCAAAATCTAGAATTTCCAATCCTTAAGCTTCATCATAGGCTTCCAAATCGAGAAGGTGGATATACTCCTCCACTAACTCTGGACGTTGAAACGCGATCGCTCTTAATAAATGCCAATCATTTAAACCTTCAAAGGCGTTGCTGTAATTATCCTGTTCTAGACGAGTTGCCAACTCTCCGACATATTCAGCAGTCATGACTGCGATTTCTTTCTTGGAAATACTTAAAGTCTTCATCGTACTAGCCCCTCCCATAAGCAGCAAAACGCGTTTACTTCGGGTTAGATGCGCTTGACGCAACTACCCTATCTATATTACTCATTGATTGGATCTAATTTCGTGAAAATTTTCCGAATTTTTACACAACTGGGTAAAAATTCTGTAACTTGGACTACGGAATTACTTGAACAACGAAGTTCCGTAATCGTTCTAACATTTCCGGGTTGATTTCGTGTTCAGCATTAAACTCTTCATATTCTAACGCAGCCCCCACCGATTCCAAAGCTAATTTTATCCGTTGCGCGGCTTGTATTGGGACAACGCGATCGCTTGTTCCGTGCATAATTAGTATTTGGGGAAAATCTTGCTTAGTTGGGGGAATTGCATCCGGGTGTAAGTATCCACTCATCGCAACCAAACCCGCTAAAGGTAACTTTAAACCCACATCTAAAGTCATTGCACCCCCTTGGGAAAATCCGATTAGCATAGTTTTACTGAGGGGTATTCCTGTAGTTTCCGCCAAAGATAGTAACCAATCCCTTAACATTTCTCGAGATTCCAACAGTCCTTGGTACATATTTTCTGCCCTCAAGTCATACCAAGCTTTACCATTAACAACATTGGGATGGGGAAAAGGTGCTTCAGGAAAAATAAGCTGGTAATTGGACAACTTGAGATAAGCTGCTAGGGAAGCTAAATCATTGGCATTGGCACCCCATCCATGTAAAGCGACAATTAAACCTTGGGGCTTTTCGGCTGGGATAGTGATGGATTCTAAAGTCATGTGTAATTAGGGAGCATGTCACCATCCAGGATACAGGATTAGGGATGGTGAGATAAACGTCCAAGATTCAGAAACCCGTTTTTTCCATCACTCAGCACGATGATGACTAATTTGACGAGATTCAGAAACCCGGTTTTCCCATCACTCAGCACGATGATGACTAATTTGACGATAAAAACCGGGTTTCTCTCGTGAGACGAAAAATCGTGAACAACCTAATTTATTTCCTGAGATGAGAAGATCAGGTTATTGCGGATTAAGTGCTTTGCATCGGAAACCAGGCTTCTATCGGTTTTAAGTTTTTAGTGCTTTGTTTACCAAGCTGGTGAAACCTGGTTTCTGGAACAATCCCACAATCTTGTTTGAAAATCATGTTGTGGCTTCTCACACTTTTCAAACATCTTCTTGTACATAATGTTTGTTTTGGGTTATTTCATCATTAAAACAACCATCGCAAAACTGTAATTCTGCCATTTTAATTATTGATTAAGCACTTCGTTTTATAAGTATTTTCCATCTAGACGGTAGTTTGGAGAGGTGCCACAATCATGGCATATCGCTGATCAATTCAGTTTTTTAAGTCTTTAAATCAAAATAAATTATCTAAAATGTGGGAGTGAAGGTCATGAAATCAATTAATTTTTCTCTTAAAAAAGAATATTCTAACAAACCTAAAAACCGTCAAAAAAATAAATCTTTGTGGAAACCATCTGACACAATTCTCATGGGTGGATTGCTTGCTGCTGGGATTATTTCTGTTTGTACCATTGTTCCACCTCTTTTCTCTTCTTTTTCCTCATCTTTTTCGCTAATGTCTTCTGAAGAAGAATTATCCGAACAACATCCTACATCAATTCATTGGTTGCAAAATAGAGCAGAGTGCGAACGTTCAAAAAAAACCTGGAGTGATGGAAAATGCTGGGATGCAGAACACAATTTGATGTTTTAAATCCTTCCCGAACTTAGCAAAACTCTTTGTTTTGCATCTGATCAACGCTAATTTTATCAAATTCTTGACGTAAAGGAAGCGTAGGTTTATCGCTTCAGAAAGCCAGTTTTCCCATAACTCAGCAAGATGATTGCTAATTTAACGGATTCAGAAACCCGGTTTTCCCATAACTCAGCACAATGATTATGAATTTGATGATAAAAACCTGGTTTCTCTCGAAGACGAGAAATGGTGAACAACCTAATTTATCAGGTGAGATGAGAAGAGAAAGGTTGTTGCGGATTGATTTGTTTGCGTCGGAAACCAGGTTTATATCGGTTTTAAGTTTTTGGTTCTCCGTTTACCAGGGTGATGAAACCTGGTTTCTGGAATAAGTACACCTGATTTTCCTGATATTGTAATTTAAAGTCTGGCAGATTTTGCAGTTGCTTGAGCAAACTCTCAGCAAATTCTTTGTTGCTTAACCATCCAGGATGCCGAAGATTAAGTAAGACATACTCAAAGTCATTTAAATTTGGTGGGTTTGTGATGTCGGTGAATTTAATTAATTTGCGATGGGTGAGATGAGTGGAAATTGTCGCTGTTGTGAGTACACTACCAGGAGTTTTCACTAACATGACCGCATGTCGGGTAGAATGCCATGTATCTAAGGTTTTTAGATATTGTTCACCAAAGTAGGTGTATTTTCCCAATGCTAAAAATCCTACTATTGACCAGATAATTATCGCTTTGTGACTCCGTAACCAAAGTTGATTTGCTGCAAAGCTGCCAATAATTACTAAAATCAGAAATGGTACTACTGGTATTGAATATTGATTAACTAGATTTTTTTGGGCTGGGGAATCGGAAAGCAGGTTCAAAGCAATGCAAGGAATTGTGGCAATTAATGGTGTTATGGCTTTACGGGATATTGCCCAAGCAATTGGTATAAAAAGCAAAAATAAATATTCTAAATTAATGGCTGAAAATATTTTCCCCAGAAACAACTCTGGTTTGAAGAAGATATTTTTGACGATATCAAAAACAGAGTTTCCCAAATAACTATATCTACTCAACGCGGCGGCTTCTTTGCCACTAAAAAATGGGATGATCAGCTTGGAGGCGATCGCAAACCATAACAAACCTCCAAGAATCGTTAAAAATCCGTACCAACGTCGCTTTTCAAATACCAGCAACCAAAATCCCATTGCTGCGACAGTTAAGGATAAAACAGCTTTACATGCCAAAACCACCACAACACTTAAAGCATACCATCCGGGTTTCTTAGTTCTGGCTGCCAAAACAGCCATCAGTAAACCTGGTACAGCGATGACTTCGGGATGAAAATCATATAAATTGGCATTGAAAACCTGGGGATACAGCAAATAAGCTATTACCACAACTTTTGCTTGGGAAGATTTTAACCCAGCTTGCAGCGCTAAATCACGAACTGGTACCGCTGCAAATCCCAATGCGATCGCTTGCACTGCAAACAACCAATAAACACTAGGATATATCTTATAGAGTAATGCTAACGGATACCAAATTCCCGCCGCATGATCGCCCAAAATATGGTATCCCATAAAGGAAGAAATCGGAATTTCTCCCTGACTAATTAAATATACGGCTTGATCGAATATTCCCAAATCATAGGCATTCGATTTAAATAATATATGTCTGACACTACTACAGACAAACAAAACCACGATGCTACCCACAACTAACCCAGTTAAACCCTGATGCTGTGTTTTTTCATCCTCTACATCCAGAATAAGTCTATCCATAATGAGTACCAAGCATTTTATAGTGGAGGAATCTGTAAATCCTAAAAAAAATATGAAAAAAATTACTCTTCTCGGTTCTACTGGTTCAATTGGTACTCAAACCTTAGATATTGTCGCTCAATATCCGGATCAATTCCAGATTGTGGGTTTAGCAGCAGGTAATAATGTAGAAATGTTAGCTGCACAAATTCGCCAGTTTCAACCGAGTATAGCGGCTATTCGCTCCGAAGAAAAACTACCTGCCCTTAAAGCTGCAATTAGCGATGTTAATCCTCAACCCATCTTACTAGCAGGGGAAGCAGGTATCATCGAAGTTGCCCGTTACGGGGATTCCGAAAGTGTAGTTACAGGTATTGTGGGTTGTGCAGGTTTACTTCCCACCATTGCGGCAATCAAAGCAGGTAAAAATATTGCCCTAGCAAACAAAGAAACCTTGATTGCAGGTGCGCCCGTCGTGTTACCCTTGGTGGAAGAATACGGCGTGAAACTCTTACCTGCCGACTCCGAACATTCAGCCATCTTCCAATGTCTGCAAGGAGTTCCTGAAGGTGGTTTACGCAAAATAATTTTAACAGCCTCTGGTGGTTCTTTCCGCGACTGGGATGTCGAAAAATTAGCAAATGTCACCGTTGCTGATGCCTTAAAACATCCTAACTGGTCAATGGGGAAAAAAATCACCATCGACTCAGCAACTTTGATGAATAAAGGTTTGGAAGTAATTGAAGCGCATTATCTATTTGGCATGGATTACGAAAACATCGATATCGTCATCCATCCCCAAAGTATTATTCATTCCCTAATTGAACTCCAAGATACATCAGTCCTAGCACAATTAGGATGGGCAGACATGCGTCTTCCCCTACTTTATGCCATGTCCTACCCCGAAAGAATCCATACCGATTGGAAACCCCTAGATTTAGTCAAAGCTGGTAACTTAACCTTCCGTGAACCCGACCATGAAAAGTATCCCTGTATGAGATTAGCATACGCCGCAGGCAAAGCAGGGGGTTCCATGCCAGCAGTCCTCAACGCAGCAAACGAACAAGCAGTAGCCCTATTTTTAGATGAAAAAATCAGCTTTTTGGATATTCCTCGGTGCATTGAGACAGTATGCGATCGCTATCAGACTCAAAACAACACAAATCCATCTTTAGATGATATTCTAACCGCTGACACCTGGGCAAGAGAAGAAATTCTCGCAACATCTGAAAAACTAGAACATCAACCACAAATTATCTCTGTCGGCTAAGAATCTCAAGTTTTTGATCCTACTCTCCAAAAATACCAATTTGTAGGGTGTGTTAGACGCACGATTGTAATCATTGTAACCGATAATCTAAATGCGCCGTAACGCACCACTCACTTGGTGCTTATAAATGGTGCGTTACGCTGTCGCTTTTCTTTAATGCCGTCAGCCTATACACACCCTACGTATATTTTCAATAATCAAACCGGATTCCTATATAATCCTTATCTTTCCTCCAACTCTCATTTAATTTTGGATTTCAACTTGAACAATCATCAAACTAAATATCTCGTCAAACCCAGCGAAGACTTCTACTCACCTTTTTCTGAAGCTGAAATTACCAACATCATTCAAACTTTAGAAACCCGAAGAGAAATCCCCCTCAAATACTCCTACAAAGGTAGAGGTGCCAAAATCTGGAATAACTATTACATGAAATATATAGTTACTAGGTGGTATCGAAGGGCAAACTTAGAAAATAGCTTTTTAAAAGCAAACCTTAGCTATATTGACGGCACCTACCAAAATTGCGAAAAAGTAAATATCATCGATATTGGTTCTGGAAACTCTCACCCCATCAAAGAACTAATTACGCAACTCAATAAAACTGGGAAAATCAATAAATATATCGCATTAGATATCAGCGATAGCTTACTACAAATATCTCAAAAAAACTTTTCAAAGTGGTTTCCAAATATAGATTATACTCATTCTACAATCGACATCGAAAATGGAGAAATTGATCAAGAATTATTAAAAAGTTCAACCAATATCAAGACTGCTAATATCTTCCTACATTTAGGCGTGACAATTGGCAATCATCAAAACCGAATTCAAGTTTTTAAAAATTTGAGAAACAGCATGTCAAAAAAAGACTTGCTAATTTTCACCAACGAAATAGGTTCTAATTCTCAATGGGATGGATTTGCCAGAGGTGCTTACAAATATCAAGCAGAACAAATATATAAATGGATTAAAGACAAAATTGGCATCTTATCTCAAGATTGTGAACTCATCCGGAAATATGACTTACCGACGGATAGCATTGTTGCCAATATCAAATTTAAACGTCACTACACAATCAATTTTAGTCGCCAACAAACAAGTAAAAAAATTCATCTTCTTCCCGGTGACGAAATTACCATTTGGAGACATCATAAATGTCAAATGTCAGAACTCACCCAAGAAATGGAACAAGCTGGACTAAAACTAGTTCATCATACCACCAACCAGTATCAATCCCATGTCATGGTCATTTGCCAAATTTCTGAAAACTAAGACTTACCCATTGTCAGAAAATATTAAATATGGATTCTTTAAAAACATTACTCTCGTAGGGTTTGAGCAGTACCCATTGGTGTCAACTTAAGCAAAAAGGGTCGATTTAGATGTAATCTCAAAATATTGTTTTCGATGTGATAGGTGATACATCATGGCAAAAAAAAGACCAGCTAGAACAGGAAACCCCGATCTGCGTCAACAAAAACATGTGCCAACACCATCCATTGAAGAAATCGAGAAACAGATATTTTCATTGCTATCGCCTGCAAACTTCAAACCCCTAAAATCCTATGAACATAAAAAGGAACAAGAGGCAGAACAAAAGAAAAAATGGCGAGACAGAATATTGACTCTGCCAGTGATGATGGCGATAGTAGTGAGTCTAGTGTATCGGCAAATTCCAGGATTAAGAGAAGTAATTAGAGTCATCTCACAAGAGGGATTGTTATGGGTGGAGCCGATGCTGGTGAGTACTCAAGCATTGTCAAAACGATTACGAACACTGCCAATAGAACTGTTTGCAGAAATATTTGAGCAAGTAATGGCGAGAATTAGTGTACAACCCAGAAATCAGGTAGTACCAGAGAATTGGAAGCCAGTATGTGCAGAGTTCACAGCCATCTGGATTGCAGATGGGGTCAACACTCGAAGCACTCAGAAGAAAACTCAAAGCACTCAAAGGACAACAAAAAACACTGGCGGGGAAAATCATGATGGTGGTAGAGGCGTTTAACCATCATCCAGTGACAACCTGGTATACAAACAACAGTAAAGCTAATGATAAAACTTGGTGTGACAAATTACTTGAGCGTTTACCAATTGGTGGATTGCTAATTTTTGATTTAGGGTTTTTTAAATTCCCTTGGTTCGATGCATTTACATCATCTGATAAGTTTTTCTTGACACGACTACGAGAAAAAACTTCTTACAAGGTGATTCGTTGTTTGACCAATGCCCCATTCTACCGTGATGAAATTATTGACATGGGAGAATACCGTTCTAACCCTTGTCAGCGTCCAGTTCGCTTAGTTTCTGTGTTGTGGGGTTCAACTTGGTACTACTACCTGACAAATGTACTTGACCCCCAAAAGTTGTCTGCACAGCAGGTCTGTGAATTATATCGCAGGCGTTGGCGTGTTGAAGACGCATTTTTGCTCACAAAACGACTTTTGGGTTTGGCTTATATTTGGGTTGGCGATACCAACGGCGTACAAATCCAAATTTTTGCCACTTGGATTTTTTATGCTGTTCTCAATCAATTGTGTATTGATGTGGCTGTGGCTTTGAATCAACCATTAGACCTTATTTCTACTGAAATGGTTTTTCGTAGTTTATACCATTTCTCTGCTGCTGTTCTCCGTGGTGAGGCGGCTGACGTTGTGAGCTATCTTGTGGAACGTCACAAGCTGTTTGGATTAGTCAAATACAGGCGTAAGCGCCATCGAGAGATTGACGCTTACACCCAACAAATTTGGGCTTTATCTTCTTAAGTTGACACCAATGGTACCAACCCCCTACAATTTACCATTAAATTCACGCTGAACGAAGCCTAAAAGTACCTACCTCAATATAGCGTTTCCAACTCCGATGAGGTATAAAAGAACCCCACCCGCTAGCGGGTGGGGTTGTATTTCACTCAATTAGGAAATGCCATAAGGGACTTCCAGAAAATAAAATATCCTGTGATTTGGGTAGCGTTCGATGGTTCCTGAGCCTGTCGGAACGAAGTGTACCGGAGGTAAGGACTGAGCGCTCACGCCGAAATCTTGCCCGAAAATACAGGTAGGGATTCTTATTGCACAATAGAAAACTGGATAATTATTTAATTGGAAGTCCCTAACACCTTGATGTACTTGTACAGTGTATAAGTTATCAAAACGTGTAAAACCTTTACAAAATATTGATAACTGTAAGTAAATACACACAACTATAGAGAATAATTGTATATTGAGTATCTGGGTAAAAAGTGGTGTGGATGTTCTTTCCGCTTAATTATTCAATTATTTTTACTTTTTCCTAATCTAGCTTACAACCAGTGTATACATACACAAAATACATACATAAAAACCTGAAAATTTCCTTTCTTCCTGAAAAGATGAATTATGTATAGAAATTTGAATTTTATACATAATTGTAATCAAGAATAATTGCATCAATAATCAGAAAAATCTATGCTTATACCCTTAATTATTACTTGGTTTGTTTTTACAATTTTAGTCAGATTACTTAAAATCACATTTACCCATGCTTTGATGATTGCCACAATCGTTTTCTTATTGCAAGTCGGTTATGGGGTTACACCTCAAAAGATTTTTGATTTCATCATCAACTTACCAGGAAATTTTAGCCAAACCAGAGGAAGATGAGATACCGCAGATTTCGTGTGATTTTCCCAATCTCAAACCCGGTAAACCTCGTCTATCTTGAGAACTGTAGTTTTGCGTAAACACCCTGAGATTCCTTTCCTACATGGCTGTTTTACGCATTTAAATCGCTACAAAACTCCGGGTTTCATTATGGACAAGATTCACGTATCTTTGTCTATATTTTTTTCTTGATCCCAAAAAACCTGAAAAGATTTTGGATTAATTTATCTTAGGATTAGCAATTAAATAATATACATATCTTGTGGAATGGGCAGCGTTGGACTGAGCGCTCACGCGGAAGTCTTGCCCGTTAATCTAATTATGCAGGCAGTAAAACTTGCATTTTATTTAATATGCATTCCTTAAAATTGAACCATCAGATAGCACAACCTCCCAGCACGGATCAAACCTTTAACTTTGACAAAGCATCTTTGAAAGTTGCAGGTAACTGACGCATAATCTTACCGCGATCGCGGTCTACTGCAACTAGCGTCACTTTCGCGCTAAGATACAACTTCTGTTGGTCAACAGAGGTAATTACTTGTTCACAATTAATTCTAACTCCAGTCACTTCGGAGATCCGAGTCTTTAGCACCCCACTCATCCCTAGCTTTAAGCTTTGATGATACCGCAAAGATAATTCCACAACAGGTAACTCACACCCTAAAGCAACTATATCGCCGTAATCAACACCAACAGAACGTAAACATTCAATTCTCCCTTCTTCCATCCAAGCAAGATACGCACCATGCCAAACAATACCACCATGATCAGTATGGTGGGGATATACCCTGATTGGATATTCTAACCAGTCGGCAAATGACTCTGTTTTAGAAGGGTTAGTAATGCTACCAGTTGGGGATAACTGTGGTTGTTTTACTTTTTTTTCAGACATCTTAAATCTCTTTGACAAGTATCAGCAAAGTTTGATATCTGGAATCTTATAAAAGTTAACTAGGATATGCAATAACTTTAATTAGCTAATTGAATCATGCTGGGCTAATCATTGGCGATAAAAATTTCCGCGTCATGATTAAGCGTCAGCTTTCAAGGGAACTCGATATAGTCATCTAAAATTAGGAAAAACTTTGACACAGACTAAATAGCGCGCAGAATGAGTAAGTCTTGAGGAATGGTAACACCTAACAGCTATATCTAACTAGCTATTGGCAATTCCCAAAATCGAAACTTAATCATTGGCTTGCGAGTATTTCGACAAAATCATGAATCTGATAGTTATCGCTTGGCAAGAGTTTTAGCAGATGTATTAGATTGCATCGATTGCTTAACAATATTAGCAAGTTCCTGTAGCTGGTTTACAGCTTCAGCGCCTTCTAACTTCATCAACTCACGATCATCACGCATTTCTGTCCAAGTAATCCCATAATCCGATACCAGAAACCGAATTAGATGATTCTCTCCTAAGCTAACCATGAATGAAGCACTATTCATTTGATCGCCACAGGTGTAGCACGATGCGGGATAACCTCTTCTTTCGAGGACAATTGCCAATGCTTGTAGGTTCATAACCAAGTCTTGGACAAATTGTCGATGTTGCTGCGCTAGTCTTAGAAACACTTATGAACTCCTCACACCACTATAGGTTTTGTGTTCTTTTAGATTTTTTTTAGATTTTCTCATGAACTGGTATTGTACACTAAACAATACTCGTACCATGTATTCTACAAGGTTCCATAATAACTACATATATCTAAGGTAGTTCATAGGAACTTTTGCTGCCGTATCAAACTATTCACTTTGGGAACTAACAATATCGGACAGAATCACTGAAACTAGTTTTGCCTTACTGTTGTTTTTCTCAATCGGAAGTTGCTGCAAACACTGATTCCGCTTTAAGAGTAACTCAGAACGGCAATAAGTCAAGCCCTGAAAAGCTATAAATAGCACATATTTTTCCGGTTTGCGGTGGTTTGTGCTACATATTTCTTTTGAGTCGTAGTTTCACGTATTTTTACGACTATTTTTAAATCCAATCAATCTCCACGTAGTGTAATTGCTATCCTGAGTATGACCATAATTGTTCGGAAGATGCAAGTTTAGTGGAATACTTCGGGTTTAGAATGGGTCACAACTACGGGTTAGTTGACTTCTTCTGTACTAGATATCGTTTTACAAACAGAATTGCTGTGATCAGGCAAGTTGATGTTTTGCCTAGAAGATAAATTCAGATCAAGTTATGCAATTACTGTTGTGATTGATTTTGAGTTTTGGTAGATGCTTCAGTCGCAGTTAGTTTTGAGATTTAGAATTAGTCCTTAAGGGACTTCCAGAAAGTAAAATATCCTGTGGTTTGGGCAGCGTTCGATGGTTCCTGAGCCTGTCGGAACGAAGTGTACCGGAGGTAAGGACTGAGCGCTCACGCCGAAGTCTTGCCCGAAAAGGTAGGGAGGGATACTCGGAAGTTTTGCGGGACGGAAACCGACACCACCAACTTTTCTCTCTTCCACAATAGAAAATAGGATAATTATTTAATTGGAAGTCCCTAATTTAGTTTCAGATCGAAAGATGCAACCAAAGATAACCCTTTATCACTATTGTTGGGGGAAACCAATAAAGTGTCTGACTAATCACTAACGATACTTAAGTGTAAGCTTGTAATGTTGCCATTTAGGCAGTTTTATTTCTTAAACATTTGTAAAACGGTAGCATAAGCTACTTAAATACTCAAAGTATGAAGAAAAATAACTAAATAAAAACAAATAAATCAATAAATAAATTAATAAATAAATAAATAAATTAATTAATTAATTTATTTATTAATAAAAGACGACCCACCAAGTCGTCTGTGGGTCGTGGGCAGAGATAATAAATCTGATTGGAAATAATTACACAACTTCCCACCAACCAAAGGCAGGACCAATAAATCGAATGATAATCCAAATGACAACCATTCCGCCGATGCCGAACCAGGCACCGCGAGTACTCCATTCCACGAATAACTGAGCTTGTTTTTTCGTAATTGGAGACCAGGAAAAAATACGTTCTTGGCTGGTGCCGTAATTTTCCCCTAAAGTTGTTTTGCGACGTTTTGCTTCACCCATAGTTTTTTATAGTTTGAGGATTTTGGAGTTAGAGAAAAGAAAAAGGGCAACAGAAATATATTCTCGTGAATCTGGAATTCTGAATACTGTATTCTGAAATCCAATTTGTTTATTCCCTATCTGTATTGTGAAACAAATTGGGATCGAGGTAGTTAATCCGGGCTAGGGGGCTGAGGGAAGAAAGGATTTGGGCACCATAGCTACGGTTGATGACTCGGCTATCGAGGAGGGCAACAATACCTTGACTTTCACGAACTGGGGCAATGGCGCGTTGTAGTTCGTTGAGGGCTGCTGGGAGGAGATAAAGTCGAAACCAGTCTTGATGCGATCGCTTGTAGTGTGCAACCCTTCCAGCTACGAGGGGATGCTCGACTGATGGTAAAGGTAATGTGGCAATAATTAACAATTGGGGAGCAGGTAAAACAGCTTGGTGTTCGCGCCAATATTCCCAACCACTAACTAAAATCCCATTTTCATCCAGGCAGGTTTTTTCCACTTGGACGCGGGAACCAAATTCTGATGCCAAAATTGTCCCCACCTGGGCTTTGAGGGGGACATCCCCCACTAAAATCACCGTATATCCTGGTGCAGTGGCGCTCAGGCACACCAAAGTCCGGATTTTGTGGATCAGTACACCTTGAAACTCTGGGGTGTTGGGAAGGGGTATTTGATGGGGGGTATAAAGTTGGATCGCCTCGGTGTTGTTGTCAGAAGAAAACTTCAGACAAGTCACGTTTTTAACTCCCATGCGATCGCAAAACAGCGGCGCTTCAGTTTCAGCCTCCAAAGCACTACCAATTAAGACAATTGGTTGACGTTCCCACATCGGTTCCAAAATTGCCCCCAGTTCCAAAGGGGCAATATTCAAAGCAAAGGTTCCTGGACGACGGGCGATTGTTGCCCAAATTAGGGATGAAGCAGCAGTTTTTTTATCGGCTGATGTCCCACTCAAAGTTAAGCTTTGGCTCGATTGCTGAAACTGACGATAAAAAGTTTCCCAAATGGGCGGTAATTGCCCTACTTCCAGCACAGAAAAAAGACGCTGTAAAATCTCGGCTTCTGTTTCAGAAACCAAATAACACTCATAGGGGTTTGCCGGATGTCGAAAAACATAATGTGTCAATTCCTCCTTTGCGGTGCGAATCGTTTCCGCTTGGTTGGGATAAGCAAGGCACAACTCGTCCCAATTTCCATCAGCAATAGTTGTTGTCAGACTCTCTCGTACCCAATTTTCCAAATCATCCACACCATCAATAATTGCCGGAACACCTGGCGCAAAACCTTCAGGTAGTGTAAATTGCCCTTTTAACCAAGCTTGGGGAGTAGTGAGGAATAATCCCTCAAAACCATTTCCTACCCAAACATCACCTGTGCGAATTGGCTTTTTGACTTCCAACCATGTTTGTAAACGGGGAATTTCTACCCGTAACAAATGTTGTTGAACAGCTTCAGAAGCCACAATAATCACTGCACCTTGCCAAATTAAAGCTGAGGCAACAAAACTGGTGCGGTAGCGTCCTTGGTACCCACAGGTTGCTCCCACTTGCATCAAGGCACTACGGCGTAAACGTAAAGCCCGCGCCACTAACCGCGCCATCGTCAAGTGGTGGTGCCAAGCTGGGAAGCCTGCCTGCGATCGCAGGAAGTTATGTAACGACAAGTGAACTTCTGCCTCAATCACGCTCTTTTAAATCCCATATCAAGAAATTTTACTGGCGTTGCCCTATTTTCTGTAAAACTATCAACCTTCGATGTTATTCATTAAGAGGCAGGAGGCAAACTTTGCCCCTTGTGGGTGGTTTTTCTCCCCTGCTCCCTGCTCCCCTGCTTTTTTATGATCCCCAATTAGTATTAGTAACTTTCACTTAATTATGGCAACCTATACAGGAATTTCCAGCGAAGCATTCCGCCATCCTTTGGACAGACAGGCAGAACAAACCCTTCGGAGTCTACCAGGATTTGATTTTCTCGCTCGTAAATTTGTAGAGTTTTTTGCTGAACGTCCCCAGTTAGTTTATCTGATGGGTAACACCATCCAAGTTGGACCTCGGCAATATTCCACCATTTATCAAATGTTCCGTGAATGCGTCAGAGATTTGGACGTTTATCCAGAGCCAAAACTGTTTGTTGAGCAGAACGCGATCGCTAACAGCTACGCACTGGGACAGGAACACCCTTACATTGTCATCAATACCGGGATTTTAGACCTGTTGGACGAAGCCGAAATTAGGACGGTGCTAGCCCACGAACTGGGACATATTAAATGTGGTCATACTATTTTAATTCAAATGGCAACTTGGGCGGGAACTGCTGCCTCTGTTTTGGGGGAAATGACCTTTGGCATCGGTAATTTTGTTAGTCAAGGTTTGATTTTGGCTTTTTACGAATGGCGACGCAAAGCCGAACTATCATCCGATCGAGCCGCATTACTGGTGGTGGAAGATTTGGATACTGTTATGACAACAATGATGAAAATTGCCGGGGGAAGCCACAAATTCGCCCACGAATGCCATCTCCAAGAATTTATCAAGCAGTCCCAAGAATACCAAGCGCTGGACGAAAATGGACTCAACCAAATATATAAATTACTGATGTATAACGGAATGCTCGGCTCAATGCAAAGTCATCCTTTCCCTGTAGAACGGATACATTACCTCCAAGATTGGGCTAAATCCGCAGAATATCAGCAAATTCGCCAGGGAAATTACCGACGTTCTTCAGAAAGTGCAGTTAATATTAATACCGAATCGACAGATGCTGAAGCTGAGCGCCTCCGAAATCAAATTGAAGAGTTACAACGAGAAATCGAGCGAATGAAGCGGACATAGGATAGACAGACATCTATAGTATCAATTAATAGGATATTTTTCGCAATTAAAGGGCGAAATTGATGCAAATACAGTAATTTCACCCTTTAATTTCTCGTTATTCGGCGATTAGCCTTAACACAACAGAACTGACGCAAAATTTAGCCTAAATTAGATTCTCTAGTAAATACCCTCTAGGAAGAAAAAAACTGAGCCGAAAGTTACATTTAATACTATTTGAGAAAAATCACAAAATTAGGTTTCTTCATCCTTACAAATCACAAGCGTCTATAGTACTATTTCCCTGTATGTAGTGACACTTCGGAGACTACCACAATCTTGGTCATATTTTGCGCCAGTTCTAGCAAACTTATGTGAACCTATGTGGATATTAAGCAGAACTATGTTTAATGGGATAAATGCTTTGGTAAAGTTGGTTTTGGGGAAAGCAACTTTCAATAAGTTAGGTAGTACAGCTATTTTGAATACCTGGATGATGGAGCGCTTGAAATATCTCAGCAAGAAGATAAAAATTAGCCCATCTCAATTAGTTGCAGTGGCTGTGATTTTAACTTTGCTAGTATTTTTACCCCAAATTTATATAACTTTACAGGCTGACTACAAATTTAAGACTATCGTCAAACATGAATTACGACTGCAATCCTTAAGCAATGAGATTACTTATCTGGATGAAGTCTTAACTATGTCGGCAAAAATGAATGCAGCAACAGGTGACAAAACTTGGGAAACAAGATATCGAGAGTTTGAACCTAAATTAGATACTGCCATCAAAGAATCGATTTCCCTGGCAAGTGAAGCCTATAATACGAAAGATGCCAAAGAAACCGATCAGGCAAATCAGAATTTGGTAGCGATGGAATATGAATCTTTTAAACTAGTAGATAATAATCAAAGTCAAGCTGCACAATCTTTATTATCTAGCAAAGAATATATAAATCAGAAAGAAATTTATGCTTTAGGGGTGAGTCGTAGAAATGCAGCTATCCTTTTGCAAGTTGAAAATAAAATATCTGAATATCGTCGTGATTTATTATATTCAATTTTAATCTCTATCATCAGCTTAGTATTAATAATTCCAGTTTGGTTATTAGTGCTGTCCCTACTTAGAACATATTTAAAAGCTAGAAATTCTGCTCAACGCAACCTAGAAGAAATTAATCAAAATTTAGAATCTCTAGTTTGGGAAAGAACCAAAGATTTAACAGATAAAAATCTGCAAATGCAGGAAACATTACAAAAACTCGAAGAAACTCAACTTTTACTGATTCAAACTGAAAAAATGTCCAGTTTAGGTCAGATGCTAGCGGGAATAGCCCATGAAATTAATAATCCAATCAACTTTATTAATGGTAATATTATTCACCTTCAAAAATATGGCGAAGATCTACTAAAGTTGATTGACTTATATCAGAAAAATTATTCAAATCCCACAGCCGAAATTAAAAACTATATTCAAGATATAGACTTAAATTATATCTGTGAAGATTATAACAATATCACCAATTCTATATCATTAGGAACCTCCCGAATTATCGAAATAGTTACATCTTTACGTAACTTTTCTCGTCTTGATCAACAAATTACAAAAAAAGTCGATATTCATCAAGGAATCGATGCCACCTTAATGATTTTATCCCATCGACTCAAAGCAACAGATAAGCGAGGAGAAATCAAAGTTATTAAGGACTATAATTCCTTACCATTGATTGAGTGTTATCCTGCTCAGTTAAATCAGGTATTTATGAATATTCTAGCTAATGCTATCGATGCTTTAGAGGATTATGATACACAACGAGATCAGGATGAAATTAAAAAGCATCCCAGTCAAATTAAAATTACCACGGATGTTATTAACGATAATGAAATAGTAATTTATATTCTTGATAACGGTGCTGGAATTCCTGCTGATATTATGAATCAATTATTTAATCCATTTTTTAGCACTAAACCAATTGGAAAAGGAACAGGACTAGGATTATCTATTAGTCAACAAATTATTGTAGATAAACATGGTGGTCATTTATTCTGCGAATCTATAACTGGAAGAGGAACAGAATTTCAAATTAAAATTCCGGTTGCTCAAGATTAGATTAAATTATGAGAGTTTTAACTCGATTTTAACTAATAATTTTAACTAATAGTTTTAACTAATAAAAGAAGTTGTGTATGCATCCACAACCATACAAAAAATTACGGTACAAAGTTTCTAATCATCTTGCGTTTCACAATCTGGCACACCATCACGGAATACACGACTTGCTAAAATATCAGAAGCTTCGATGCTCATTAAATCTTCTTTCGTGATTGTTTTACCATGCATTTGTAACAGACGATTTGCCTGACGTAATCTCGCCCTATCAATAGCATTACGAACACTGCGAGCATTAGCAAAATGTGGCATTACGCGACGTTTTAATAAATATTCTCGAAAAGCTTTTTCGGCATCGATACTAAAACTATAGTTTTGGGATTTCAAAATTGATTGGGCAATAATCATTAAACTATTAACCGAGTAATCGTTAAACTCAATATGTAAACCAATGCGTGAGTTCATTCCTGGGTTACTATGAAAAAAGCGCTCCATTTGGTCTTTGTAACCAGCTAAAATTACAACCAAATCATTGCGTTGATTTTCCATTACCTGCATCAATATTTCAATTGCTTCCAAGCCAAAATCACCAGGATGCTCAGGACGAAATAGGGTGTAAGCTTCATCTATTAATAATACTCCACCCATTGCACTGTTGAGAACTTCCCTTGTTTTGGGTGCAGTTTGTCCCATACCTTGCCCGACTAAATCATCACGAGTTACTAACATGACATTTTCTCTAGTGATGTAACCCAGACGATACAAAATTTCTGCCATTCGCATCGCTACAGTGGTTTTACCCATACCTGGATTTCCTAAAAAAGTCATGTGTAAGGTGGGTACACCTGCTGTCAAACCGACACTGTGTCGAACTTTATCCACCAGTAATAAAGCTGCCATTTCCTTAATTTTATTTTTGACAGATTTTAGTCCAACCAAATCGGCATCTAGACGATCTAATATTTCTTGGATATGGGATTCTTGGAATGCTGTTTCCAAATCTATTACTGGTTCTGCTTGTAAAAGTTGTTCGCTCATAAGACCTCGCGGGATGCGGGAAACTCAGTGTCTTTAGACCTGAGAGGGAAGCGACACGCAGCTTGCGTGCCGAAGGCAGTGGTTTTAACCACTGTGACATTTGAATGCTAGTTTTTGAATGGATATAATCCCAGGAACTAGCAAACCCGTTTAAGTCCCCTCGCCCAACTAATCTAAAATGTCTTGGCTTGACCCAACGACTGAACAAACAGTCTTGCAGATAATCCAAACTGGGGAAGTATTTGGAAGTGCGTATCAAGATTAGTCTCTTCGGGGCTAGTCAAACACGTAATCTTTGTTGATTACAAGCTCAGTGTCTTTAGACCTGAGTTATTGACAACATCACCTGGCTTGATATTTTGATGATAGCGGTGAATGGCGAAATATAAAAGATTGTAATACTAATATGACTTATATATTTTTCTTTATTATCATTTCCTAAGCTAAGTCATAGAGATGACATTATGAAACCCGCTTTGGCGATTATTGTAGAGATACCCTGGCAAAAAAATTTCTTCCATTCCCTTCACTTCTCAAAATTGCTTGCAGGAATTACTCGATATGGCTTTGAAATGGAACAAACTACTCTTGTCGGTTTTAGCGATCGCTATTACTATTAACTTCATATTTTCTGGTACTGTTCAGGCTGTACCTGAACTCAACTCCATAGGCATTTTTGACACGGAGTCAAAAGTGATAATTGCAACAACATCACCCAATTACACGTTTCCCGAAGAAGACTTTACACCCCAAGAACGTCAGGAACTCCAAGGTGTGCGTCAAAGTCGTAACCGCGAAATTTGGGAAATTTTAGATGAATCCCAACGGATTCAAATTGAACATAATCTTCGTTCTGGTAAGGATATTCATCAGGCTATTGCTGAACTGGATTTACAAATTGACCAGTGGGACATGATTCAAGCGATTATGGAATGGAGCGAGTTGAAGATGAAAAGAATTATCTACCGTCACTCACCACATAAAATCAGTTAACAGTTATCAGGGAACAGGGAATAGTTATGAGACATATTTTCTCTCTACGTTCTTTTCTGGTTTGACCTGTGTATCCTGGTATCGGATATTACGTCACTGACGAACCAATACATGTATGGCAGGATTTGAACCTAACTGTTAACTGTTAATTCAACTATTAAGAACATTGGGGGTCTAATTCCCCTGAAACTAGCAAGCAGCGTTCTTACAAACTTTAACGGAGGCAAAGCCCCCGTTAAGTTTGCGCTGTTTTGTGTAGGGTTTAAATCCCCGTTACAAAACATACTCATTGCTCATTACTCATTGCTTGTTTTTTAACTACTGACTACTGTTAACTGATTGCCCTCACCTGCTAACTGATTGGTGATTAAAGTCAACTCCAGTTGATCTTCACCTGTTGGTGTAATTTTGACATCAACACCAGGACCAAAATATCTAGTCATTTGTTCATGTCTTTCTTGCCAGACTTCAATTGGTACGTAGGGTGAGTCAAATTTCAAAGTCAAAGTATACGCACCATTGGTTTCAGTTTCCCGTAAGCCGGTGACAATGGGAAACTCATCATCAGTAGGTGCTAATCTTAAGAACTTGAGTGCTTGGTCAAAATGTGCTTCTTGTCCATAGCAGAAACGGGTTATATCTTTACGGATTTTATTTTGAGTCACCGTTGCTTGTTGCTTGCGGAGTTCTAAAATATCATCTGTAATGTCTTCAGTATAAGGAACTGGTTCTAGTTCGCTGGCTTTGAGTGCGAGTCCTCCCAGGAGTATGGGAACACCATAAAAAAAGCCAACTAGATTCAGTGTGGCATTGTCGTATGCGTAGGCAATGAAGCCCATGGTAGTTAGGATACTACCAATGGTGAGACAGATGCCGGATAGAGGGATTCTCCCAAACATGGCGATATAAAGATTAATTACGAAAAAGTACAGTGTTCTTATCATCCGCGATCGCTTGTTGTTTAGGAAAGGCTAAACTCAAAATAGATCCCCTAAAATGATAAAAATCTTGGTATTTTAAGTTAACCTAAAGCTGGAAGTTAGTTGAAGACTGGGGAAATAATGGATATACAAACCATTAAAGAACGCGTCATTACAATTCAAAGCAAACGCAATTATCTATTACAGCTGTTAGAACAGCCAAATTTAGGGATTTTAAGGATTGATGTCAATCAAGCTTTAGAAGAAATGGATGAACTACTGGACGAATATAAGCGTACTTTCCCTGAAACCTAAATACACTTAGCGATCGCTACTGTTATTGGTTACATATTTTAGATATTTTAGCGCGACGGAATATAAAACCACTACCTGTTACCACCAGAGAAACTCCAGTAACGTAGCAGTTTAGCCTCGCGCTATTTTTTTATACAAGTACTTAATAAATCCAAAACGTGATATTGCACCCCCGTCTCATAAATCCTCACTCCTCCCCCCTCCGCAACTGTCTGTCGTAACTTTTCTGGATTACTCACCGCTACACCTGCTAAGTAATCAATTCCCATATCCGCTAACTCTGCTAACCAAGGAACAGTTGCCCCCATCAAAACTAACTTGGCATTTTGCGACAATTCCACCAAACGCGGAAATGTTTTATTCACAATAGAGGTTGCTGTCAAAAATACCCATTCAGCTTCCGGCAAAACATATTCACAAGCTGTATCAGGTAAATCTTGGATTCCTGGTTGACGTTCTAATACCGTTAAATCCATCTCTTTTTCATATTCCGAGAGTCCAGGATAGCGTCCAATTACCACAACTTTTTTACCCCGGATTAATGGCAGAAAATGCTCAAAAACTGCAAGATTTGCCGAACCATTAGGAAAAATAGGTTGTGCTTTTGCTAAAAGTGGTGAAGATTGGTTGATCACAGCGTTAATTGCTGCCATCCCCACAGTAGCCTGATAACTATCCCAGGATTTCAACCAAGGTGCGAGGTTTATTATCTTTTGATTTACTAAGGTTCCCGACCAAGGTAAAATTCGAGTTGCTTGACCAGGACTCATACACAATCCTATTCCGTCTGCTTGGCAATATGTCCAAGTTAAGCCAATAATAATCTCTTTAACAACTGCATCTGTCTGACTTGACTCCAGTAGTAGATGATAAATTTCCCGTGGGTGTACTCGCATGGTTCACTTTTTGACTTACTCTGTGGTTACGATAACAGGAAGCAACTTAAGCCCTAGTCAGTGATGAACCAAAATTCTCTATCCCCTAATACACATACTTTGTAGTTTTGAAAAAGTGGTATTACTTTAGACAATAATTTTTGTTGTTCAGATATATTACTACTTCTTGAAAACTATTTGGAAGGCGAAACTCCCAAATGTTTTCGCTACCTAACTTTGGTAATAACCATAGAATAGATGAAGTGGTGCATAACTTGCTGAAAGTCTAGTTGAGAGGACAAGATTCTTTGAAAGTGATTATGATCAGACTATCAGCGATCGCGCTATTATTTTTACTATTGCCCTACAATGCTTTAGCTGCGGAAGTGTCAAATGGTGCCAAAATCTTCAATAATAATTGTGCTTCTTGTCATCTAGGTGGTGGTAATATCTTGATTGGTGAGAAAACTCTGCAAAAATCAGCATTATCACAGTATTTAGAGGGTTACAACACGGATGCGATCGCCTCTATCATCCATCAGGTACAAAATGGTAAGGGTGCAATGCCTGCTTTTAAGAGTAAATTGAAGGAACAGGAGATTTTGGAGGTTGCTGCTTATGTCTTCCAACAAGCTGAAGAGGGATGGTAATAAGTAAGCAAGCAGAATTAATTACACAATGTCATTGCGAATGTAGCGAAGCAAAATGAAGCAATCGCAAGGTTTTGAACTGCCTCGCTTTACTCAGAATGAGTGTAAATATTTTTGTGCTACTACTTAAAATCTCCACTTTTATCCAACACGCGAACGATTTACGTCGCGCAAGCTTCGCTTTTACAGTTTTACAACTAAAATCCATTAGGAAATAAATAGACTGATAAAATATTTATGGCTCTAAAATCAGATCTGAAGACTGCTATTCTACCTCAATGAATACCCAAACACGCTCCCCATCTCCAAATATTTACTCGATTTTGAGTCAAACTCAACGCTTGCGAGTTAGCGATGGAGAGATTAAACCTATTTTAGATGGTTGCTCGAATACTTCACAGTTACTTGTACTTATTTGGTCGCAACTGGGGGATTTTGATAATTTAGAATATGCTTGGTGGTTGCAAAGAGAAAAAGAAAAGCTCTCTTCAAAAGGAATTACAATTCGCGCTATCGGCATTGGAAACCGCGATTCGGGAGTCAAGTTTTGTGAATATACGGGGTTTCCGGCTGAATGGCTGTTTGTTGATACTAAAGCCGAAATTCACGCTCTTTTGGGACTTTATCGCGGTTTAGCTATACAATTCCCAATTTTATCAACATCACAAAAAGCTTGGCTGAATTTAATGCTAATGTGTGCTGGAATTGGTAGTCCTGGAACATTGAAGGAAGTTTTTCGGGGCTATAAAGGTGATAAAAATGCTCCTCAGTTAATTAATAATGATGAAGTTATCGGTGGTACTCCCCTACCACCGATGAAAGGTTCATTTTTCAAAGCTGCTGGAGGAGAAGGTTTTCAACGTCCTTTTGAACTAGCAACCCTACGTTTACGAAATATGACTGAAGTTTTGAGTAACTGGAACACGTATGTACCAGATTCATCCTATTTGACACAACGGGGAGGGACTTTTTTATTTGATTCTCAAGGTAAATTAGTTTACGAACATTGCGATGGTGGTATTCTTGGTTTTGCCAAAAATATGAGCAATCCTTTATCTTTTTTAGATGAGATTTAACATATCACGTCTCACCCAAGTTTTTTCCCTTAAATCTATGCTTGCTGTAAATAGTAATTAAACCGTTCATGAAGTTGCTCATTTGTCAAGCCATTAGTCCAATATTCTACCAAAGCATGACCAAATGCCCAAGAATTGGTATCGGATTCACTGGATGAGTCAAGTAATAGCGTCCACAATGATAATAAATCGAAACTTTGGGAACCATCATTCAACAAATTGAATAGTTCATAAGCCATTTGCAGTTTACCAATCACCACAGGTAACTGTTCTACGGGAATTTTTTCGCTAAGAAGATAGGCTAAAGTTGGTGAACCTGTGGAAATGGTGGAAATAAATTGCAAAATTGGACTTTTGAGGAATGCAGCAACACCTTGGGTTGTTGCCATTTGAAATGTATATTTATCGATGACTTTGGCAGCTGCGACGGTTCTCGCTTCTAAATTCTCTAAGAAACGAGATAATCGGAGTTGCTTTGCGGGTGCGATCGCGTTTACAATTCCCAGAGATAATACATCTACTCCCCAAGGTTTTCTCCCAGCTTTGATATCACCTGTAACAACTGGTAAAACCAAATCACAATACTTACTCAATAACTGACGACGGTATTCAGTTGCTTCTCGAATCGCAATTTCTTTGGGTTTATTTCCTTCTTCCCAATCATAATTTGCATCCCATTCTCGAATTGGACGTAGTTTATCGACTTGTGTCACCACTCCAACTATTGGTAGATTGGAAATTTCGGCTTTGATATCCGCTAAAAAATCCACATCCATTTGCAAAGCTGGATCTAAAGCGGGTGTTACTAATATTACTAAGTCAGTTTTACAGACATTATCTAAAACTAAGTCCCGTAACTCAGAACGCTTTACCTGTTCATATCCTGGGCTATCCCAAAGATCTAAAGTTTCACCAGTCGTAGTTTCCCAGTGATAACTCGTAATTGTAGTTGTACTGGGCAATACATCAACTTCGGCTTTATCAATATTGAAAAGCGTATTAATCAAACTGCTTTTCCCAGCACCAGTTCGCCCTACCAACAGGATATTAACAGGTTTCTGCTCCACCACCTCCACAGGTTCAGCTTGTACCAAAATATCCCGGAGAGTTTGGGTTTTAACTTGTAATTTTGGTGATGTCGTTACTGTCGGTTCAAAATTGGTTAATATTTCACCACTATAGAGAGTAACCGCGTTGCGGCAAAGATTCCGTAATGCTGCTTCCCGTAATAACTGGCTAAGATTTATGAGGAGTTGTTTCTCAGCTTTATTACTATAGGGCTTAGTGCTGCGTTGTGCGATCGCAGCTGCGGGATTGAGTAACCACTGTGCGAGATTCCAAACTTTTAAAAGTTTCTGTGCTGAAGGTTCTAATTTTCGGTAAACTTCATATCCTTGGTAAGCTTGCCCAATTGTCACCTGATTCAAAACTGGGGATAACTTCTGCATCCACAAATCTGTATCATCAACCGTACTGCGAATCAATCCATAAGCTTGGGGAATATGGATATTTAACAACGGATATTTAACTTCTGGATGATAAATCTGGGAAATATTCGTCACAAGTTGTTGGCAACGTTGCCAAAAGGTTAACCAGTCTTCCCAAATTGGCAGATCATTTTGGGCGGCAACCAAGATATCTTGGAGGATAGTTTCTGCTTGTTTGGTATTACTTCCACTGGGTGAAGTGGCAAAATCTGCCTCTAATTCCCGATTTACTTCTGCAACAACACTTTCTACTTGTAACAGCGCAGGTTTAGTCCACTTGACTAAAAGCCAACGCCAACCTACAAATATAACTGTAAATATAGCCCAAATCCAGTTAACACCCCATGTGTGGATTTGCATTCCTGCTGCCACCATCAAGAAAGTAACGATAGTTGCAACTGGTAATGCTAATACTAACCATTGCCACGGTTTTAAGCGAATCATATACTTACTTTAAAATATCTATTTACTTATACCAATTCTTTGTGTTAGCGAAGCTTGCCAGTTGGCGAAGCCGCCCTGAAAGGGCTAGGGCTAGCTACATAGAATTTAACCCCACCCTAACCCTCCCCGCTTGCGAGGAGGGAACATGATTTGACCCCTTATTACCCCCTCCCCGCAAGCGGGGTAGGGGGCAGGGGGTGGGGTTCTTTATATTAAATTGGTATTACTCATTACTTGTTTTTTAATCGCTTCCCAAACGCTGAACTTGTTCACCACCTAGCAGTTGATGTGCTTCAGCGAGGATTTGGAGTATTTTCTCCCCATAAGGATTGTGAGAAAGACATTCACGTAAATCCAACTGATTAATTTTATCTGCTTGAGAACCGGGAAACCAATGTCCACCGCTTCCCAGTAAGTTGTAGCGCATTTTGGCATAATCAATCATGTCATAGGCAAGGGCAAGATTTCGCAACCACAGAATTACCGGGATATTAATGTTTCCAGGGGTTTCTTCCGGAGTTGGTAAATTGAGGTGCCAAGTTTTTACCCACTCTTCCCCCAGAGATGCGATCGCTTCTTCTTCCAAACGTGCCAAAATTGGTGGTAATATTTCGTCTGCTTGCTCTAACAATTCCAAGGTTTTGAGATGTTCATCAAAATCACTGGGTTTTGCTGCACCCAAGCTTAATGTATGCACCTGAGGATGACTCAAACAAAATAAATCGTTGAATACCATCGGACTCAATGGTTTACACAATTCCACCAATTTATCCGGCGGACTGTATAATTTACCACCTTTATCTGAAGGGCTAATAATAAAAACTCCGATATCATGGCGCTTTGCAGCTTCAATTGCCCGCCAGTTATTTTGATTAATATAATACCAGTGTAAATTTAGATAATCGAAGCAATCAGTTTCAATGGCTTGAATAATCGTCTCACAAGCACCATGGGTAGAGAAACCGATAAATCTGACTTTACCCTGTGCTTGGAGTTTTCGCGCCACATCCAAGCAACCACCAGCACGCATGGTATGGTTTAGGGTTTCCCCATTGTTGATTCCGTGAATTGACAGCAAATCAACATAGTCTAAATTTAGGTATTGGAGTGATTTTTCAAACTCTGCTTGAAATTCCTCTGAATTTGCCTTGGGAGTCGCTTTGGTTTGAATAATCAAATCCTGCCGAGGAAAAGTCGGTAAAATTCTCCCTAACTGCATCTCCGAACTTCCATAACCTCGTGCAGTTTCAATGTGGTTTATCCCCAATTCCACAGACTTTCTGATTGTCGCTTCCAAGTTTTCTTGATTGTCGTCGGGAATCTCCGACTGGGGAATATCTTGCCATTTGAACTGATATCGCATCCCCCCACAAGAAAACAGAGGCATTTGTAATTCGGTGCGTCCAAATCTTCGATAAAGCATCATATTTTTA
Source organism: Calothrix sp. PCC 6303 (assembly GCF_000317435.1). Taxonomy (NCBI): domain Bacteria; kingdom Bacillati; phylum Cyanobacteriota; class Cyanophyceae; order Nostocales; family Calotrichaceae; genus Calothrix; species Calothrix sp. PCC 6303. The sequence goes on along the minus strand of NC_019751.1, from coordinate 870,181 downwards.
TTATGGTTTCAAATCCTAGATAACGCTAGCATTTGTTTCTGAGGTATGTTTTGATGTCTACCTAAGTGTCTATTATTGTCAAGTTAATATTTGGTTAACATGAATTTATGCTTGACCAAAAAATAATTGACATCAGGTTTCCACATACAGAATCTCTTGCTGTATATCGTTTACCGATATATGTTGACAATACAATTCACGCATGTACTTAGTGATGTAAAATTATTAATAATACTGCTTATGAAAATCATCTACGTACTTTTATTGATGTCAGAACAGGGTGTTCTGAGGATGACATCTCAAAGCTAACTGCTCATTCATTTTATTCATTCTCCAGAAAAATTGTCTCCACAGATTCAACTTCAGAATCGTTAAGAATAATTTACATAAACTTATCAGGAGAAACAGTCTTTGTTTCTGAAGTATTGGTTTGTACATACGAAAAGGATAATTGAAACCTAAAATGCCACCACACACAAATCAACCTACTAAGCACACAGTACAAGTAGATTCCAGAAATCAGCAGCCTGGGGTTTATAGTGTTAACAATATTGCTGGATATTTTATAATTTCAATTCCAATTATTTTATTTTTCAGTATTTTGGGTTATAAAAAATACCGAAAAACAGTTTATCGTCATCGGGTGGAAAAGTTAGAAAAACTGTGGCACATTGATATTGATGAAAAAAGCCGTTAGGGACTTCGGGGAAAATAAAATACCAATTTGTAGGGTGTGTGACACTACGACAATATAATCGCGGAATGATTAGTATTTGTAAGCGTCACGCACCGATGATAGCTACGGCTAGATTGGTGCGGTATTAAAAAGCAAGTCCCTTAGTCTGATGTTCACTTCAAGACTAAGTGGGAGATGAGGAAAGGGTTGAGAATTGGACTAAGCAAGAAAAAACAATGTCCCAGATGCATGTTTTTAGAGACGTAGCATTGCTACGTCTCCACCGTTGAATGTGTTGCATTATTTGAATTGGTATTAGACTAAAAAGCCTAATATTTAACTCAAAGTATCTATAATTCGTTAAATTTGTCTAACTGAAGGTTGTCCATCTATCACTTCACCAATCAGGACAATATCAGCACAGTTAACAAAGATACCATTTTCGAGGACACCAGGAATATTATTGAGGGTTTTTTCCAAGTTTACAGGATCTGGAATATCATCAAACCTGACATCTACCACCATATTGCCTTGATCGGTAATCACAGGACCAGCTTTTCTGATTCCCATACGCAATTCTGCCTTACCACCCATTTTAGCGATCGCATTCATCACCGGAGTGATTGCCATGGGGATTACTTCCACAGGAACAGCAAAAGTAGAACCTAACTTATCCACCATTTTACCAGCATCAACCACCACCACAAACTGGTTCGCCAAATAATCTACCACTTTCTCGCGGGTATGTGCCGCACCACCACCCTTAATTAAGTTTTTCTGAGGATCAACCTCATCGGCTCCATCAATGGCAATATCAATATGATCTATCGCATCCAGGGTAGTCAGAGGAATACCATATTGCTTTGCCAAAACTTCGGCTTGAAATGAAGTAGGTACACCCACAATATCTTTAATTTCACCCGATTTGAGGCGTTCTCCGATATATTCAATTGCATATGCAGTAGTTGAACCAGTCCCCAACCCCACAATGGTACCCGACTTCACCAAAGCAGCAGCGGCTTTACCAACTTCTTGCTTCATCACCTTCACGGGATCAGCTGCGCTCATTCCCATAACTCCTTATAATCTAAAGCTTATAGTGCATATCCTACTGCTTTTGGGGAAGTTCTCGGCAGAAAACTAGTATTCTTGGGAAGCAAGAGTCAAAAAATTATCCCACGCTGCACTTGGTGTCAGACGTAGGATGAATTTTTCTTGAAACTAAACGCGCAATCCGACCATTTTTTCCACAGCTTCCACAATTTGCTCAGGTTGAATAATTGTCAACCTTTCTAAAGCACCATTGTAAGGTGTGGGAATATCTTGGGATGATAGCCGTAATACTGGCGCATCCAACTCATCAAATAAGCGATCATTAATCGAAGCTGTTAGTTCAGCACCAATACCCCCAGTTCGCATACATTCTTCCACAATGATCACGCGGTGGGTTTTGCGGATTGAGGCTCCAATTGTGTCAAAATCAAGGGGTTTGAGGGAGATTAAATCTATGACTTCCGGATCATAACCCGCTTTCTCAATATTTTTCATGGCTTGCATCACATGGTGACGCATCCGCGAATAAGTCAAAATTGTCACATCTTTTCCAGGACGGACAATCTCAGCTTTGTCTAATGGCAGGATATATTCTTCTTCTGGCAAATCTTCTTTGAGGTTGTACAGCAGCACATGTTCAAAAAACAACACCGGATTATTGTCGCGGATGGCAGCTTTGAGGAGTCCTTTGGCGTTGTAAGGAGTGGAACAAGCGACAATTTTCAAGCCGGGAACCGCTTGGAAATAGGCTTCTAAGCGTTGTGAATGTTCTGCACCCAGTTGTCTACCTACACCACCGGGACCACGTATTACCATAGGAATTTGGTAGTTACCACCGGAGGTGTAGCGCAGCATACCAGCATTGTTAGAAATCTGGTTAAATGCCAAGAGGAGAAACCCCATATTCATCCCTTCGATGATGGGGCGTAAGCCAGTCATAGCAGCCCCTACAGCCATTCCTGTAAAACTATTTTCGGCAATCGGAGTATCTAAAACACGAAAATCTCCGTACTTTTTATACAGATCCTTTGTCACTTTGTAGGAACCACCGTAGTGTCCCACATCTTCCCCCATTACCATTACCGTTACATCACGCGCCATTTCCTCATCAATGGCTTCCCGCAGAGCGTTAAAGAATAGTGTTTCTGCCATTAGACCTTGAATTACAGTGTTTGTTTAAGAATTTTATCGTGCTGCGAAACCAAATAAAGTCAGCACAAGCACGAGTTTAAAGTTAAGTTATTGGCTTTTCACTCGCAAATGGCTTTTAGTTGCCTACGCTTGGTCGAAATAAAATGCTTTATCTATTATGGTGTTTCTGATGTCCAAGCGATCGCGTTTTTGTTTTTTTCACAATTTCGCTAAATCATTACAGAAAATTTAACCACAAAAATCCACAAAAATAGAGAGATGTTCCACTAAAACATCTCTACAAGGCTTAACTATTTACGAGAATTTCTGTAACTTGCGCTACCTGGTTATCAGGGAATCTTCGCGGTCTACCTGGTTTGCGTTTATGTCTTTGGTTTATAGACTTTTCACTGGCATCCGCCAATTCTTGGGGTGTACATTTGAATAATCGCAGTGCTTCTACATACTTCTTCGGGGTCATAGTTGGTTCAGTACGCCCAGCCTCCCAATTCCGTACACTAGTCTCACTGATTGCAAGCCTGAAGGCAACCTCTGCACGGCTGAGTCCCGCCCGCTCTCTCAGGACTTGCATATCCATATCTCATGCTCCCTTGTGTGAAATAACATTAAAATTTTGATTCTAAAATGCAGTCACTATCAAAACTGATGTGACGAAGTTTGCCAGCGAAAATGCTTTGTTCAACTATATTATTCCATAAGCAATCACCATGCCATCTCACAAACAGATGAGTCATCTCATTCTTTAGGTATAAATTCATCGACACTGGGTGAAAGAGAAAAACACATCAAAAGAGACAGGGAAGCAAGGTTGAAGGAGGCAGAAGGAACAATTGGGAGAGTATTCCGACCCCTCCCAATTGTAAGCGCCGTTAAATGGTGGGGTCTTAAACCCAGCCGTTTGAGTTCATCCGACGGAAGTAAACCTGCTGCCCCGACACAAAACAAATTAATTAATACTTTGGATAAATGGCGTAATTGCTTGCACAAATTCTGAGGTTGATTCGTAAGGCAAAACATTTCTACCACTAATCTTTAATCCTTGTGCATTAGGTAAACAATTCAGATATTCTGTTAATCGTTCATCTGGTGTTTCCTGCTTACCTTTTTTACCAATACTTGATGCATTTTCACCCATCACTACTAGGGTTGGTTGTTCCATCTGACTAATTTGTTCATAATATCCATTACGCCAGAATCCTGCTAAGAAAGAAAATACTGCATAACGACTTGCCATATTTCTCGAACCCACATGTAGGGTATCTAACCACTCTTTATCTACCGTATCCGCTGAAGCAAATAGCCTTTTTCTAGAAAAATTACCGAGAAAATTTTCAGTTCTCGCATAACGATAAAACAAATTTCCCAATGGAGAACTTAAAATTGTCCATGTTAAATTTTGTTGCCATTTTGCTCTTGCTGTAGTAATTAATGACCAAGTTGGGGGTCCAGCAAGAACAAATCCAGCTACTAGATTGGGATCTTTTTCTGCTAGTTCAATAGCCGCTGGTAATAAAGCACCTTGAACAACTAAAATTACAGGTTTTTGTATAACTGTTTCGATAAAAGATTGTAGCTGTTCAGCCCAATCTATGGGGGTAAAAGCAACCGCAGGCATATCACTTTCACCACAACCAATTAAATCAGGAATATAAATAGTATTTTTATTTCCTTTGTTAACCCATTCCTGAGAAAAACGTTGCCAAAAATTTCGAGATAATCCCACACCAATAGCATGAATTAGTAATAAGGGTGTTCCAGATTGATTCACATTACCGCAATAGTTGACTTCATAGGAACAGTTGTAGTTACGCCAGGTATAGAATTCAGTTGAGTTGGTTTTTGCATCTTGAGTAATCATAGATAAAAATAGGGGGGTGATTATTTGTTGAACCTGTTTATGTTTTCAAGATAGACGAGGTTTATTTAAAATGTCATCTGAGGGTGAATAAATTTGTAACCAGCATTTTTTAACTTTTGATTCGAGATTCTCGCATAATAGTTTCGTTTACTTGGTTGAGAAGAATCCCAGATTACGGGTTCTAGGTTATGTGTTTCACATACACGAGCAATGACCTCACGGTTTAAAAGGTTTTCTTCATCCACTACATTATAAATGCCTGATAAATTTTGCGATCGCGCTAATTCAATAGCTCCCACAATATCATCCAAATGGATCCAATTTGATGGTTCGTCACCAGTCCCTGGACGGATTTTTCCAGCTACTCTACTGTAAATTTTCACTAGTTCACGTCCTGCTCCATAAATACCTCCCAAACGCAATATACAAACATGCAAATTATCATTAGCAGCTGATAGTAGAGTTTGCTCGGTTTGCTTGAGGATTTCTCCATTTTTAGTACTGGGTTTTATGGCTGTTTCTTCATCAACTAACATGCCATTTTGATCCCCATATACTGAACATGTACTTGTGTATATTAAATGTTTTACTGAAGTGTTCTCTAAAAATTTAACTATGTTTTTTGCAGTTTTTAAATATGCTTCTTCGTATGTATTATTCTGTCCTGGAGCAATACTTAAAAGCACACAATCTTGGTTTTTGAGAATGTTCTGTAGTTTTTCTTCTTCATCACCTTTCAATAATATGGCTTTTTGAGTAAAAGCGGCTAATTCGTGAATTTTTTCAGGCGTTGTTGTGGTTGCTGTCACCATTAATGTCATTTTTTGGTGCCAGTATTTTGCAACTGCTGAACCAACATAACCACAACCGATAATTGCAATATTCATGAGTTTGATTTAAGTGTTTTTATGATGGAAGAAAGCTTTGATTTTGGCTATTAAATATTTCTAAAAATTCTTAGTTTAATACAGCACGGCGTAAATAATCAGACCATTATTTAAGCATCAAAAGTGCAGTAATAAACGTCTTTTTCCCACTGCCTACTGCCTTGACGTAATAGTCGAGTAGGCAGAAAGGGGAACATGTCAACTTTGCAAGTTCCCTGAGACTGGAGTATTGCACACCAGACAAAATATTCTATTTGGCTAATTCGGTTTCGATGAGTTGACTTAATTCTGATGCTTCAGGTGTTGTGCCACTTTTAAATCTAGCAACTACTTCACCCTGTTTATTCACTAGAAATTTCTCAAAGTTCCAAGAAACATCACCTTTGGGTTCAACAGAGTTGATGAGTTTGTCATAAAGTGGATGTTTATCGCCACCTTTAGCTTTGACTTTATCAAATATTTCAAAACTCACACCATAATTTCGTTGGCAGAACTGAACAATCTCCTCATTTGTCCCTGGTTCTTGTGCGCCAAAATCATTACAGGGAAACCCTAATACTCGTAAACCTGCATCATGATATTTTTTGTTGAGTTGTTCAAGTCCGCTATATTGTCCTGTGTACCCGCAATAGGAAGCAACATTGACGATTAGTAGGACTTTGCCTGCATATTCACTGATTTTTTTGTCTTGTCCATCAATGGTTTTAACTGTGATATCTGAGATGTTGCTACCCATACCTTGATTAACTCTTATTAACAAACCATTGACAAGTTTCCCACATTAGATGTGCCTACGGCATACACATAAGTATCGAATTTCCTGGATTTTCTCTAATTCTATGCCCACCAACGGTTGAAACTGCCGTCCAATAGCTAAACTTATCCGCGAGATGACTGAATATTTTTGGTTTTTAGTCCATTGAAATGTTTCTCGCAATCTCGATAGTGAATTGGGTACTGCGAATCAGTGGGAGATTTAGGGCGTTTTAGTTAAAAGTTTCTGTGGTATTATTTTTACTAAAGTTGCATCGCGTTTGTCCCTTGTAAGTACTAAAAGTGTGAAACGATGTACTAACTAAGGATTATAAAAAACTAAAATCACAAACTACAGTCAAGGTTTTATCAATCCTGATGAATCTCAAGGTGTCCTATGTCTGGAAACAATCTGATTGGATCAACGCTTCGCGGACGTTATTACATCACAGATAAATTGGGAGAGGGTGGTATTGGTGAGACTTTTCTAGCTTTGGATAGGGATCAGCCAGGAAATTATAAATGTGTGATTAAAAGACTGAAACCTCAGAACTCAAGTCAGTCTGCTATTAGGTGGTTACAACAGTCTTTTCAAAGGGAAGCAACTACACTGCAAAGATTGGGAACGCATGATCAAATTCCTCGACTTTTGGCTTTTTTTGAAGAAAATCAGGAATTTTTTCTAGTTCAAGAATTTATTGATGGGAATATGCTGAGGGCTGAGTTTAGCCTGGGTAAGCAGTGGAGTGAAAGTCAAGTTATTTACTTGATGCGAGATATTTTAGAGGTGTTGAGTTTTGTACATCAGCAAAGTGTAATTCACCGCGACTTAAAACCAGAAAACTTGATTCGCCGTGGAAGCGATCGCAAGATCATTTTAATCGACTTTGGAGCCGTTAAAGAAATCAGTACCCAAGTCTTTAACACTCAAGGACAAATTGTCGCTACTACTTTTGTTATTGGTACACCTGGATATATGCCAGTTGAACAACTTCAACAAAATGCGATGTTATGTAGTGACATCTATGCGGTTGGTATGATTGGTATTGAAGCACTGACAGGTATATTTCCCACCAATCTCCTGGATTCCTATAGCGGACAAATTAATTGGAGACTTCAAGCCCAGGTTAGACCCGAAGTAGCCGATATTCTCGATACAATGATAGCCTATCACCCCAGTCAAAGATATCAATCAGCATCAGTAGCTTTGGAAGCAATCTTGGAATTGACAAATACAGTCCAAAAATTTCCTACACCCATTCCCATACCAATACCTACTCCCATCCCCTCACGAGTTCCAGCTATAACTTCTCCTTCTCCAGGAATTATTAAATATGCCGGTTTTTCACGCAGAATTGCTGCATATTGTATAGATTTTTGTATATTAATTATTGCTAGTTTACTCCTTGATTTAAGCCAATCTGGTGTTCCGACAACGGGAAGTGATGGAGAATTTTTAGGCAGAATAATTGGATATTACATCATGTTGGGATTTTTGTATTGTCCAGTAATGGAAAGCTTTCAAACCCAAGCGACCCTGGGAAAAATGGCACTAGGAATCATGGTGACAGATATCCATGGTCAAAGAATATCTTGGGGACAAGCGACTAAAAGACATGTGAGCAAACTAGTTTCTTACATAACTTTTTTCATTGGTTTTTTCATGGGTGGTTTTACCAAAGAAAAACAAACTTTGCATGACAAAATATCCAAATGTCTCGTTGTGAGGAAAGATTAAAATGTCTTTAAATAATCCTTATGCTGGAATTTTTAAAAGATTTGTAGCCACTTTAATTGATGGAATTATCTTAATTTTTTTACAGGTTATCCCTTTTGGATTTCCTCCTAAAGAATATAATAATGTCCAAGACATTATGCATGGTCTATTTAGCTTGGTATTTTCTTGGCTCTACTTTTCTATGATGGAAAGTTCCAGCCTCCAAGCTACATTTGGAAAAAAGTTACTAGAGATTTGTGTCACCAATAAAAATGGACAGAGAATCTCTTTTGCTCAAGCCTCAGTAAGATATTTTGGCAAGGCTATCTGGCTAGTTGTTCTTTTTGTTGGGATTTTTATTGGAGTATTAGGACAAAGTACAGGAGCAGAAGATTCTCCATACTTTATTATTACTGCATTACTAGCTCTAATTTCATTTTTGATTTTGGTAATCGGTTATTCAATGGCTTGGTTTACACCAGAAAAACAAGCTCTCCATGATATTATCGCTAGATGTTTAGTGGTTAATGATCAAGGGCAAAATAGAAAGATTAACTGGACTCCATTGGCAGTTTTATTAGTTGTTTCCACTTTAGTTGGTAGGATAGTTTTATCCCAATTGCCAACAACTAATTTCGTATCGGAAAATTCAGGTGTAAATTCTGCTAGCGCTCCTCAAGAAACAACATCCGTAGCACCAACATCTTCACCAGTAAGGACTCCCGAAACAACAGATTCTATTGCACCCCAAGAAACAATTAATATTCCGACTAAAGTCATGGCTTTTTTAGAAGGAGTCACATTAGATGATATCAAAGTTAGTAATTTTGATGCTCCTCGCACATATAAACTCTGTGGAAAACCTTTACTAATACTTAATCCTGGTAGTAACGATAATATTACTGGAGATTTTAAGCTGGAATGGGCTACAAGGGGAGATACTTATGTGGGGAGATTGAAAATGCAAGATCAGTCAGGAAAAATGCGAATTGTGACTCTTGAAGCAGGAAATCTTAAGGTGGTTGATCAAACTATGCAGTTATATAAATCTGCGAAAGGATATATTTTGCTAGGTTTTAACCCCATAAATGTGGAAACTCAACAGCAGGATAAAACCTATTCTGCTGATAATCTAATTATGCGTCGAGAACTGGATCAAACTGTCACAATTATTAATTGTGATGATAGTGGGGAAAGTTCACCTGTGATTTTTGAAAGCTTTACAAGCAACCAAGGGACGACGAACTGAGGAAGGTGAAAGATTAATTGTTTAAGCGCTGATTCCAACAATTAATTGGATACTTAATCCACTGTTTGCTTCCATCGGATGACCTCGCAAAGTGCCTTGTTAAATTACCGTTACAAAACATACTCATTACTTATTTTTTAATTGTACTTTAACTGTTGCTGGGACACCGGAGATAATTTTGGATTGTTCAGCTTGTGAAGGTTTTGTGTTAAAGGTGATTTGTACGGGTGTTTGTGATTGGTAAAGCTTGTTAGGGGGGAGGATTTTTTGAATTTTGCCGGAAAAAATTTGATTTGGTAGAGAGTTAATTTGAATTTGGACGTTTTGTCCAGCTTTGATTCTTTTTAACTGGTTTGATTCAAAGTTAGCGGTTATCCAAGGTTTTTGCTGTTCTAGGGCAATTAGGTGTTGCTTTTGTTTGATTTTATCTCCTACTTGTACCCGAACTATATCGACCTTGGCATCTATGGGGGCGACTATTTTTGTGTAGCTGAGTTGATATTTAGCAATTTTTAGTTGTTTTTCGGCTTGCGCGATCGCGCTTTTGCCTGCAAGCTGATGTAATCTACTAATCTCATATTCCTGCTGAAGGTTTGCTTGTTGGAGCCGTGCTTCTACTTGCTGGCTAATATCAGGTTTTTGTGTAGCGGTTTCCAACTTATTTGCTTCCAACTTAACTACATTTTGCTGTGCTGCAATTTGTGCTAATAATTTTTGACGTTGTATGAAATTCTTGTCATACTTCGATTTAGCTTGATTGACAACTGTGATGTTGACAAATCCGGCTTGGTGTAACTTGTTAATGCGCTGATAATTTAGTTCTGAGGGAATAAACTTAGTTTCAAATTGACGTAATTGAATTTGAGCAATTTTTAATCTTGTTAATGCTTGGGCAATACTCGCATCAAGTTGTGGTTGCGGTGTTTGATCTTTTTTCTTTTTTTGCAGACTTTGAGATGCCGCGTTAAACTTTAACTGTAAAACTCTTGCTTGCTCAGTAGATATAACTAAATTAGCCTCGGCTTGTCGTAACTTAGTTTGATACTCTTGGGGGTCTAAATTAGCTAGAATTGAACCTTTTTTGACAATTTTATTGTTTTTAACGTTGACTTTTAATACCTTACCATAAATTCTCGAATAAACAGAACTAGTATTATTAGTCACATATGCGCGACTAGTTTCCTCATAACTTTGGGCATATTGCCAGCGACGTAAGCCGATAATTGAGAGTGCGATCGCACTAGCACCAAACAAGGTTAGCAGAATCAGCCGAAGAACATTTAATTTTTCACTAACTGACGGGGATTGTTGAACTTCCAAAGTTTCAACAACTGGTATTGTTGGTTCTAAAAGGACGATTTTTCCTCCTTCTACTTTGGTATCTAACTGTTCTACCTTGGTTGGAGAATTTGAGTATTCCATTTTTTATCCCTGGTGAGCAACATATTGAATCCAGATAGATTGGAATTGAACGATGTACGATTACTACCAGAAAATGGGGACTCAAGTCTAGTACATCAAGGTATATATTTGGGAGTCGGGAAACATAATATACTTGGATGCCGACTATGGAGCGGTATTAAAACAAGTCGCAAGTAATTTTTGTGACGCGGATTTTTCCCCGAAACAAAACGGACAGCCGTCGTTAGGCAGGGGAATTAAAGCCTCAAAGTTCGTTATTAGCATGAAAACACTGAAGTTCAAGTTATATCAACACAAGCGGAATAGATTTCTCAAGCGGTCAATCAATGCTGCTGGGATAATCTACAACCACTGTATTGCTCTCCACAAAAGATATTATCGGATGTGGGGTAAACACTTGCCGAGCGCAAAACTTCAGTCTCATATTGCAAAACTTCGTAAGCGCAAAGAGTTTTGGCAGTTAGTAGGTTCTCAAGCAGTGCAAGATATTTGTCAACGCATTGAGAAAGCCTACCAGTTGTTTTTTAAACACAACAAAAAAGGAGTTAGACCGCCAGGATTTAAGAAGGTAAAAAAGTATAAGTCATTCACTCTAAAGCAAGCAGGATATAAGTTTTTAGGTAGCAATAGGGTAAAAATTGGTAGTCGAGTTTATCAGTTTTGGAAGTCTAGAGAGATTGAGGGAACAGTCAAAACCTTGACCATAAAGCGTACACCTTTGGGTGAGTTGTTTATGGTTGTGGTTGTTCTTACAAAGTTCGACGGGACGGAAACCGACCCCGCCGACTTTGCGCTTGATGAAGGCAGTAAACCAGAAGTTGAAGTTAAGACGAGTAAAATCGCTGGTTTTGATTTTGGTTTGCGTACATTCCTCACTTGTTCAAATGGAGCTGAAATTGAGTCTCCCCAATTCCTCAAGCAATCGCTGAAAATACTAAAGAGCGCAAGTCGTCACCACTCCAGAAAAGTAAAAGGTGTCTCCTTCGGAGACGCTACGCGAACGGCTAACCGAGAACGGGCAAGGAAAAATTTAGTACGCAAATACGAAGATATTTCTAACCGTAGGCGTGATTGGTTTTGGAAGTTAGCCCATGAATTAACTGACAAGTTTGATATTCTCTGCTTTGAAACCCTAAATCTCAAGGGAATGCAACGTCTTTGGGGTAGAAAAATCTCAGATTTGGCTTTCGGTGAGTTTCTACAAATATTAGAATGGGTTGCTAAGAAGAAAAACAAATTAGTTGTGTTCATTGACCAATGGTATCCCAGCAGTAAGACTTGTTCTCAGTGTGGACACGTTCTAGAAAAACTAGATTTATCAGTTCGAGAGTGGCGTTGTCCCTCTTGTCAATCGGTTAATGGAAGAGACGAAAACGCCGCTAAAAATATTCAAGCAGTCGGGGCATCGACTGTTAGCTTAGGTGATGTCAGACAGGCTAGTCCTGCAATTGCTGCTTGAAGCTAGAATCCCCGTGCGTAGCCTTCGGCGGCAAGCAACACGCCGGGGAGTATGTCAAGAAAGTCATCTATTGTGAGTTGATTAAGCCATTGATCACATTTTTTTGTATAGTCAAGCACTACGTAGGTAGGATTAGCTGTCCTACCTCAGGTAAAAATTCCCACTCCTGTTAGTTTTGCCTCAACTTTGGGAACACTATAAATAATTTCCTTTAAAGAACACACTTGTTTCCCTATTCAATCCCTCAACTTTGGTGATAACCTTGCACTCGGCACTCAGGACTATTTAATCAGGACTATTCAAGGAATGGATATTGAATGCCACTATACAAGTTATCTTCAGGCTTGATCCATTTAACACGTTACTTGCATGATGTTATTTTAGATTTTCCTTGGTTTAGTGTTTTTGCGAAATCTGGGCAAAGCTCGATTGTACAATCACTGAGTTACTTAATATTAAGCGGTATTCCTGCTCAAGCTCAGATTCCACCACAAGATGTTATTCCCCCTTCAACTCCTCCCACTATCCCCCAATTACCGCCAAAGTTACCACCTGCAAACGAACTGTTGAATCCAGGTAAGCTGGAACCAGAAACTTCTCAACCATTACAAAAACCGGTTTCTGGGGATTTTTTTGTAAAATCTTTCCAGGTTGAGGGTAGTACGATATTTTCTCAAGGGGAGTTGAGCGAGGTTCTCAAACCTTATACTAATCAGCGTCTTTCCTTAACGCAATTACTCCAAGCCCGTTCGCTCATTACACAACTATATCTCGACCGTGGTTACTTAACTTCCGGCGCTGTAATTATTCCCCAAACCCTCGATGATAGTGTAGTTAAAATCAAGATTGTGGAGGGAGAATTAGAAGCTATTAATATTTTGGGGTTAGGTCGTCTCCAGCCTGATTATGTCCGAAGTCGGATTGCTTTGGCAAGTAAAAAGCCTCTAAATATACCTCGTTTACTTAAAGCTTTACAGCTTTTACAATCAGATCCATTAATTGGAAATTTGTCAGCGCAATTAATAACTGGTTCTCGTTTTGGGTTAAACCTGTTGGAAATCGAGATTAAACAACCTGATACCTTTAGTAGCCAAATTAGCTTGGATAATAGCCGTTCCCCTAGCGTTGGTAGTGTTCGTCGTCGTTTCCAAGTTACAGAAGGGAGTTTATTGGGCTTAGGAGATAGTTTATCAGTTGGTTATAGTCAAACGAATGGAAGTGACGGCTTAGATTTTAGTTACAACTTACCAGTCAATGCCTACAATGGAGCCTTAAATTTTTCCTATGGAAGTGCATCCAGCAATATTATCGAAAAACCGTTTCAGCGTTTGGATATTGGCTCAAATTCTCGCTACTACGATTTGAGCTTTCAGCAACCACTGATTCAAACTCCTAGCAAAAACTTTACCTTGGGTTTGAGTTTATCACGGCGGGAAAGTGAAACATCGTTACTAAATAAACCTTATTCCCTTTCTGTAGGTGCAAATGCCAAAGGGGAAACGCGGGTTTCGGCAGTGCGGTTTTCTCAGGAATGGACATCCCGAAATAGCCGTCAAGTTATTGCTGCGCGATCGCAATTTAGTTTCGGTGTTGATGCTTTCGATGCTACCATCAATGACGATGCTCCCGATAGCCGTTTTGTTACCTGGCGTGGTCAAGGTCAATGGGTACGTCTACTGTCACAGAGTACGTCACTTTTATTACGTGGTGATTTTCAGTTATCTGACCGAAAACTTCTATCATCAGAGCAATTTGCTCTCGGTGGTTTAAGTAGTGTTAGGGGTTATCGCCAAGACTTTTTACTCGCAGACAACGGTTTATTACTGTCAGCAGAAGCCCGTGTTCCTGTGTGGGAAAAGTCAAAAACCACACTTCATTTAGTTCCCTTTTTTGATCTCGGTAGTGCTTGGAATAGTGGCGGGAAAAATCCCCTCACAAATAACATCCTGGCAGGAGTTGGACTAGGCTTGCAGCTAACAAGCGATCGCATAACTGCACGACTGGATTGGGGATTCCCTCTGGTATCGGTAGATTCCCGTGATCATACGTGGCAAGAAAGCGGATTGTATTTTTCAATCACAACAAGTCCGTTTTAACAAGGATGACGCTAGCGTTGTCAACGATTAAACTATGGATACTGTTCAGTATATTGTAGCAAAAAACAACACCCGTATTCATAAAAACATTGTTAAAACAGTTATCGGTTATCAGCGAACAGCTACCACAGTTTCAGTTGGGAATTTGACACTTCTCCATGAGACGCTTGAATACTCTACTGAAGAGCAAACAAGGTGGGGGACTTTGATGTAAATGATAAATACATCACTCTTTACTGATAACTGATAACTGTTCACTGTTAAAACTCCTTAAATCAAATCTCATATCAAAAATTAACTATGCATCTCCAACAACGTAGTTGCGAAACAACTACTGATTTAATGGCTGGTATTGGTTATCAGGACAACCACGACTTACAATCATCACAAACCGTCCCAGTTGGTGCGCTTTCTCAACGACAGGGGACAATTTCGAGTTTTTTGGCACCCCTGACGAAAGATACCTTTAAGCAGGTGGTGACGGAAGTCGAACAAAAGCTGATAATTGTCAATCAAACCCTATCAATGCTAGATTCCCAAGGGTTTGAAACTGTTCTCCAAGAAATGTTACAATCGATTACCCTGAAAACCGGGGAGTTGTTGGGAGCAGATAGAACAACAATATTTTTACTAGATGAAGAAAAGCAAGAGCTATGGTCTATTGTCGCAGCTGGTGAAGGCGATCGCACTTTAGAAATTCGCATCCCTGCTGATAAGGGAATCGCTGGGGAAGTGGCAGTTAACAAAAAAGTCGTCAATATTCCCTTTGACTTTTATGATGATCCCCGCTCGATTTTTGCCAAACAACAGGAAACACGCACTGGTTACCGCACCTACACTATGTTGGCATTACCCCTACTGAATGAAGAAGGGAAATTAGTAGCTGTGGTACAGTTGCTGAATAAATTGAAATCTCACCACGGTGATGAATCTATTCCGTTGGAAAATCGCATTGATATGTGTGGATTTAGCCACGCAGATGAACAATTATTCCAAGAATTTGCCTTATCAATTCGTCTGATTCTCGAATCCTCCCGTTCATTTTACGTTGCTACCCAAAAACAAAGGGCAGCTGCGGCATTAATGAAGGCAATTAAATCCTTGTCTCAAAGCAGTTTGGATTTGGAAGATACCCTCAAACGGGTGATGGATGAGGCAAAAGAACTAATGAATGCCGACCGTAGTACACTGTGGTTATTAAATAGCGATCGCACTGAACTGTGGACGAAGTTACCGCAAGCTGATGGTTCTAAAAAAGAAATGCGTGTCCCCATTGGGAGGGGTTTTGTGGGGCAAGTTGCCGCATCTGGAAAAACCTTAAATATTGCCTTTGATTTGTACAATCATCTTGATTCTGACACCGCCAAACAATTAGATCAACAAAATGGCTACCGTACCTGTAGTTTGCTTTGTATGCCAGTTTTCAACGCCGATCAAAAATTAATTGGTGTGACTCAGTTAGTTAATAAGAAGAAAACAGGCGATTTTCCCAATTATAACCCCGCCCGTTGGCCCAAAGCCCCCGAATGCTTCCAAGCTAGTTTTGATCGCAACGATGAAGACTTTATGGAAGCTTTCAACATCCAAGCTGGGGTTGCCCTCCAAAACGCACAATTGTTTGATACTGTCAAGCAACAGGAACAGATGCAGCGGGATATCTTGCGAAGTCTTTCCAATGGGGTGATTTCCACCGATAAAAACGGTAGTATCATAGCTGCAAACGAAAGCGCGAAACGTCTACTAGGTTTAGAAGTAGACGATCGCCTTGAAGGTAAATCCATCGCAGATGTCATTGCCATTAAAGAGGGTGACTTTACCAAATGGTATCAAGATGCCTTGGATGTTACGGATATTAAATATAGCCAACAATATTACCCCGATCGGATTCTGTTGAGTAGTTCCAAAGAACAACATAGTATCAACCTTTCCATCAACAGCATTGCTGATGCTGTTGATCACAAGCAGGTGCGGGGTGCATTGGTAGTTATGGAAGATATCAGTGACGAAAAGCGCCTCAAAAGCACCATGTACCGCTACATGACACAGGAACTAGCCGAAGAATTATTGAAATTAGACGATGCGAAGCTAGGAGGCGATCGCAAAGAGGTTTCGATCCTATTTTCTGATATTCGCGGTTACACCACCCTCACCGAAAACCTGGAAGCAGAGGAAGTGGTAAGCATGTTAAATGAATACTTTGAATCCATGGTTGAGGCAGTATTCAAACACAAAGGAACCCTAGATAAATACATCGGTGATGCCATTATGGCGGTATTTGGTTCACCTCTACCCCTCCAAGATCATGCTTGGATGGCAGTTCGTACATCTTTGGAAATGCGGCAGCGTCTAAAAGAATTCAACCATCAGCGTTACGCCGTCAATAAACCCCGAATTGATATCGGTATTGGCATCAACTCTGATACTGTAATTAGCGGTAACATTGGTTCCAGCAAACGGATGGAATTTACCGCCATTGGTGATGGTGTTAACTTAGGTTCCCGTCTAGAAAGTGTAAGTAAACATTATGCATGTGATATTATCCTCAGCGATAACACTTATAAGCCTTGCCAAGACAAAATTTGGGCAAGGGAATTAGATTACATCCGTGTTAAAGGTCGAAATGAGCCAGTAGCAATTTATGAATTAGTGGGTTTACGTAGTGATCCAGTGGATGGCAAAAAAATCACCATTATCGAACATTATCATCGCGGACGAGATTATTACGTCAACCGTCAATTTGAATCAGCAAAAGCCGAATTCCAAAAGATTTTGGAAATAGACCAAAATGATCGCGCATCAATGTTACATGTACGTCGTTGTCAGCATTGGTTGCAAAGTCCCCCATCTGATAATGATTGGGATGATGGTGTATGGACATTTAAAGATAAATAAGTAGTAGTGCAAAATTAATCATACATTCAGAAACGCTCAAATCCTTGGGATTGCTACCCTGCGGGAAGTCCCCGTCTACGTTCTACCCTACGGTTCGCAAGCTACGCAATGACAATATATATTGAATTTTGCGTAGCCACTTAGCTAGGGGTTGCTGTTCCCCTAGCGCAGCGTTAGCTGTAAAAGTTTTCTAGTGGGGAGAGGGAACGGGGAACAGTTTTACCTTTATTTTTCTGTTTTTTGTAGGTAGTAGTCTGTCAAGATAAAAATGACGGTTGTAGAGACGCGTAGCTTGCTACTTCCAGAAGCCACTCCGTGTCTACCCGCAGGGTAATTTCGCGTCTCTACGGAATTGTGGATTTGTACAGAACCGTCAAAATAAAATTGACAGACTAGTAGGTGGAATTAAAGAAGGCAGTAGGTGGAGGGTATCCCCATTTCAAAACCCCCCTTCTTTCTTCTTCCTTCTTCAACCGTGGGGAATGTCAATTTGGTAGTATTTTTCTGAGATTTGATCGTATTGCAGCCCAATTGCAGTATCTTCAAGATATTATCTCTCAATGCTTCTTATTCATCGTGCAAGGCTTTCTCAATCTCGACAAACCATTTGGTTGGACTTCTCACGACTGTGTTGCTAAAGTCCGAAAACTGCTTAGAATGAAAAAAGTTGGACATGCAGGAACTCTAGATCCCGCGGCAACTGGAGTATTACCGATTGCGTTGGGGAAAGCAACAAGATTGTTACAGTATCTTCCTGGTGATAAGGCTTATAAAGCAACTATTCGGTTTGGTGTACGCACAACAACTGATGATTTGGAAGGGGAAGTAATTAGTTCTCAAGCTGTGACAGGGTTGAATTTAGAGCAAATTGAGGCTGAGTTGGGTCAATTTGTTGGTAGGATTGAGCAGATACCACCTAGTTATAGTGCGATTCAAGTTGATGGTAAACGGCTTTATGATTTAGCACGTCAAGGTGTAGCAGTAGAAGCACCGATGCGAACAGTTGTGGTATCTCAAATTGATATCTTGGATTGGCGTGAAGGTGAATATCCAGAATTAGATCTGAGTATAGCCTGTGGTGCGGGTACTTACATTCGTGCGATCGCGCGTGACTTGGGAGAGGCTTTAAATATTGGTGGTACATTAGCAGGATTACAGCGGACTGTAAGTAGCGGTTTTAGTTTGGATGACAGTATCACTATTACAACTTTAGAAGCACAGGTAACAGATGGGAGTTTTGTAGCTACCCTCTCCGATGCACCTTTAGAATATCTTCCATCCCGAACTTTGGCTGCAAATGACGCAAAATGCTGGTGTCAGGGACAAAAAATTATTTGTGAAGAGCAATTGTTAGGTGAAAATTTGAGAATTTATAATGAAAATGGTATTTTTCTCGGTGTTAGTAAATATTTAGATGGTTTACTGACTCCAGCAATGGTTTTTGAACCCATTTCTTAGAGGGTGTTTATTAATAAAATATTAAGTAGGGTGATCAACGCAGCAACAATAAAACTAATTACACCTGATGAAAAAAGCTATCAACTCAAAAACATCAAACCTTTAGTAGATAAAGATATTCCAGGTTTTGATTTAGCCATAGCCGAATTTACCAGCAACCATAAATATGCAGTGGCTAAAATTGGGAATTCAGATGGTGCAGTTCGTACCACAACTGTATATGTATAAGGGTTTCCCGCCAAAATAGGAACTCTGAATGATTCCCCTTTGTTTATTCGTAGTGGTGAAGTTAACGCCAACGGAAGAGCGCAACGGGAAGGCTACAACCTATTTTATAGCAACTTTTATAGCAACGAGACACTGCGGGGGATGACCGGAGGAGTGGTACTCAATGATAATGGGGAATTGGTAGCAATTCACGGCAAAAGAGACGAACAGGGAGAAAATGAAAAAAGCCAAGCCAAGGTATTGACAGGGGGTTGCATCACAATTTACTGGGCATTGCGGCAGATGGGAAAAGTGGGATTGATGTGGGAGTGAAACCACCGGATGTGGTGGCGACAGCGTTGAAGCCAGATGATTTCTTGATTAAAGGAAATGAGAAATATTACAAGAAGGATTTTCGGGGTGCATTAGCTCTCGACGTTCGCTCATTTTTAACCCGAAAATTTAATTAACCCTTACATGGCTTACAATCTAGGCTCCACAGCCAATTCAAGCTTTTTTAGCTAAAACCTTGTTTTAACCATTTTTATGGTTTATACCCCTCTACGTCTTAAATAAATGCTTCTATGAACCTAATATAAAGGTAATAAATATTACCTTGTATTGCCTGCTTACTTAAAAATAGCCCTTTTACCTTTGAATTAAGGCTTTAATTCAATTTGGAGTTTAAAAATAAGCGAACGTACAGTTAGCTGATTACAGCGAAGCGATTAAACTTGATCCGAAATATGCCGCAGCCTACTACAACCGGGGTATTGTCCGTGATGATTTGGGAGATAAGCAGGGGGCAATTCATGATGTACAAAAGGCTGGGGAATTGTACAAGCAGCAGGGCGATAATGCTAATTATGAGCGGGCGATGAAATTGTTGGAGTCGATCAAAAATCAGCATTATCGCATTTGTCTTTTCTCTAGCGCGTAGTTTACCACCGTAGGTATCGCAATAAACTCTATAATTATGCTATCACTAACCGTGCATCTTTCCTCTTTGTGAAAACAGACAGCATCTTTTATCGCCTATTTCAAGAATTTCCCAGCATCTTCTTTGAACTAATTGGTAATTCTCCCGAAGTTGCAGCAGACTACCAATTTTCATCAGTTGAAATTAAGCAAACAGCTTTCCGTATTGACGGTGTATTCATCCCCGAAACTTCACAACAGCCAATTTATTTTGTAGAAATCCAGTTTCAAGAGGATTCTGGCATTTACTCGCGGTTATTTACAGAAATTAATTTATACCTACGCCAAAATCAACCCGAAAATAATTGGTTAGCTTTTGTTATTTATCCTAACCGCAACATAGATACTGCATCCAAAACTCATTACAGCGAATCCTTTGTATCTGGAAGAGTAACCATCATCTACCTTGATGATTTAGGGGAAAGTAGATCCCTACCCATTGGTGTTGCTACGATTAAATTAATCATCGAAAATGAAAACAGGGCAATCGAGCAAGCGAGGAACTTAATTACCAGAACCAACCAAGAAGTAGGTTCACTACCTCAACAGCAGCAATTATTGCAAATAATCGAAACGATTCTAGTTTATAAATTTCCCAGAATGGATATTGAGGAGATACAACAAATGTTTGGATTAAGCGAGTTAAAGCAAACGCGGGTTTATCAACAAGCTTTTGCCGAAGGTAGACAAGAAGGTGAGCAAAAGGGTGAGCAAAAAGGTAGACAGGAAGGAGAATTGAGAGGAAAGCTACTTGCGGTACCAGCGATGTTAGCTGCGGGGTTAACTGTAGAACAGATAGCGCAAGCTCTAGATTTAAGTGTGGATGATGTGATAAAAGCTGCACAACTTGGTAACTAAATCCGCGATGGCATTTGTCTTTTCTCTAGCGCGTAGTTTACCACCGTAGGTATCGCCATGAACTTTATAATTATGCTATCACTGACCGTGTATCTTTCCCCTTTGTCGGCGGAATAGTTAGTAGCATTTGTAGGTTGTGGTTAGACGCACGAGAGATATTTTGGGCAAACAAAGAAATCTAATTTGCGTCGTAACCCAACATATATATATTGTGAAAAGGAGAACATTTTGCATCAATTTAAAGATGATAAATTACCAACAAGATCATGTTGGGTTACGGCGGAATAGAGGCTTTCCTTTTGATTAAAAATCAATCATCCACCTAACCCAACCTACGATACTTTTAGCCAGTTTCAATAAGCCCTAATTATGCAAACCTACCTGTTGCAGCATCCATGCATATTCAAATGCTGTCTCTTTGAGAGTATCGTAGCGTCCGCTGGCACCTTGATGACCAGCATCGAGGTTAATTTTTAACAACAAAGGATTCTGATCAGTTTTCAGGGTGCGGAGTTTGGCAACATATTTGGTGGGTTCCCAATATCCCACTTGACTATCATTGATGCTGGTGGTGAGGAGGAGTGAAGGATAAGCTTTAGCTGCTAAGTTATCATAAGGACTATAGGAACGCATATAGTCATAAGCTGGTTTTTCGTTGGGATTTCCCCATTCTAGGTATTCTTCGGTGGTTAAGGGTAGGCTATCATCCCACATTGTGTTCATTAAATCCACAAAAGGAACTGCTAAGTGGGCAGCTTTAAATAAATCGGGACGCATATTTACAACTGCACCAATTAGTAAACCCCCCGCACTACCACCACCAATTAGTAAACGATCTGAAGATGTCCAACCTTGTTTAGTTAAGTATTCAGCACTATCGATAAAGTCATTGAAGGTGTTTTTCTTCTTCATCAATTTACCATCTTCGTACCACTGATTACCTAATTCATTACCTCCGCGAACATGCGCGATCGCATAAACCACTCCCCGGTCTAGTAAGCTGATAATATTACTATCAAAACTGGCGTTTTCCTCCAGTCCATAAGCTCCATAACCATATAACAATAAAGGTGCCTTGCCATTGCGCTGAAGCCCTTTCCGGTAAACTATGGATAAAGGTACTCGAACCCCATCACGCGCTGCCACCCATACCCGTTCACTTACATATTTACTCGCGTCATAATTAGGAACTATCTTCTTTTTAATTACTTTTTGCTTACCTGTAGCGAAATCTTGCTCATAAATTGTCTTTGGTGCAGTTAAAGATGTGTAAGTATAACGAAAGGATGTAGCTGTAAATTCTGGATCTATATCTGGATTATTTGATTCTCCTAATTCTGCTGTATAGGTACTTTCTGGAAAGCTGACTTCTCGCCAGTTTTTGGTTTTAAAGTTATAAATACGAAAGCGATTTAATCCTAGTATTTTCTCTGAAGCTACTAAAAACTCCTGATACAAATCGACTCCTTCAATTAAAGCATCTTGGCGATGTGGTAAAAACTCCTGCCAATTTGTTTCTTCGGGGTTATTTACAGGAACAGTGACGATACGGTTATTTACTGCTTTATTACCATTAATACCTTTATTCGTGATGACATACCACAAATTATCACGATATTCAACACTGTATTCGTGTCCTTTGGTACGGGGATAAAGCACCTGAAAGTTTTTATCTAAATTCTTGGTATCAAGATAACTAATTTCACTTGTATCTTTGCTTCTGCTGGAAAATAAAATATATCTATTATTTTTAGTAGTATAGACACTAGCAAAAAACTCTACATCTTTCTCTTCTAATATCTTTTGAGTTTTACCTCCAATCTCTAAACGCCAAAGGGTATTGGCACGGTTAGTAACTGGATCTTGGGTGGTATAAAACACTGTCTTATTATTTGCCCAAATCACTGAAGAGACATTCTCCACAGCAAGAGGAAGCAATTTTCCTGTTCGTAAATCTTTGATTTTCAGGGTATAACGAATATCTCCTTTATTGTCAGTTGTAAAAGCGAGTAAATTGTTATCATTGCTCACATTGAAAACATTGACATCAAGATATTTTTGATTCTTAGCTAATTCATTTTCATTGAGAATTATTTCCTCGGCAATGCGGGGACTGAATTTACCATATTTGTCAGCTTTCTTGCGGCAATGAATTGCATAATCTTTATTCTTTTCATAACGAATATAATAGTAATAATTACCTTGTTTGGTAACTACACCAGTATATTCTTGTTGAATCCGTCCTGACATTTCTTTATATAACTGCTGTTGCAAAGACTTTAAATTAGCTGTCATCTTGGCAGTATATGCATTTTCAGCTTTGAGATAATTAATTACTTCTGGATTATCCTTTTGCCGCAACCAAAAGTAATTATCTTCAACTTTTTCACCATGACGTACTTCTTGATGTGGCTTTTTTGCTGCCACTGGTGGTTGGATGTGGGAATTTTTCTGATTATTTTGTGAAGATAAAAATATATTTGGGGATAGACTGAGGTTAATTTGAGCTAGAGATGGGTTCGCAGGTACAAGTATTAAGAGGCTAATTGTTAGGGAAATTTTATTTTTTAGATTTCCTTTCATATTTTCTGATGCGAGAAGATGTTTTCAAAGTATATGGTAGATCAAGATACCATTTTTTACTTGGCATTATCACGCATCACATATTGTTTTTTGTATAGAGAGGTTACAATATAATATCTTTGTTTTTTATTTATTATTTATTGTTATTTAGTTGCGTACAGGACTCATATTTGATTTATGAAACATAAGTAGGGTGTGTTATCACGAAGTGTGACTCAGCGTATTCCGGATTTTGGTGCGTTAGGCTAAAGCCATAACACACCCTACATATACTTAAATTTTTTAAATAATCAGTATAGTTTCTAGTCCCTACTCCCTTACCCCAACAGATGGATTCCAAAACCAAACCGGATTCCTATCAACATCCCCAGTTTAAATTTTAATTCCAGTTATAACTGGAGATAATTGGTAAAATTAAACTTGTAAAATAGAACTTGGTAGAAACAGACTGTGACAGTAAAACCGGACTGGTTACGGGTAAAGGCACCCCAATGGGAACGTGTTGGTAATGTTAAAGATATTTTGCGGGATTTAGCCCTCAATACGGTTTGCGAGGAAGCTTCATGTCCAAATATTGGTGAGTGTTTTAATGCTGGTACGGCTACTTTCCTCATTATGGGACCTGCTTGTACCCGTGCTTGCCCTTATTGTGATATTGATTTTGAGAAAAAGCCCAAACCTTTAGATGCAACAGAACCCACAAGGTTAGCCGAAGCAGTACGCCGGATGAAATTAAACCATGTGGTGATCACTTCAGTCAACCGAGATGACTTGGTTGACGGCGGTGCTTCGCAATTTGTGCGCTGTATTGAGGAAATTCGCAATGCTTCTCCCCACACCACAATTGAGATTTTGATTCCCGATTTATGCGGTAATTGGGAAGCGTTGCAGGTAATTTTAAGTTGTCAACCGGATGTTTTAAACCATAATACGGAAACAGTTCCTAGGTTATATAAACGTACCCGTCCCCAAGGTAACTACGAAAGAACCATAGAATTATTAAAGCGCAGCCGAGAAATTGCCCCTTGGGTTTATACTAAGTCTGGGATTATGGTGGGACTTGGGGAAACTGATGCAGAAATTCGCCAAGTTATGCAGGATTTACGGTCTGCTGATTGTGATATTTTGACAATTGGGCAATATCTCCAACCTAGTCAAAAGCATTTGCAGGTAAATGATTTTATTCGCCCTGAACAGTTCGCAGCTTGGCAAGCTTTTGGGGAAGAAATCGGTTTTTTACAAGTTGTTTCCTCACCATTGACAAGAAGCTCATATCATGCGGAAGAAGTTAGGGAATTGATGCGGCGATATCCACGGGAAAAATTTGAGAAATAGATAACGCAGCCTCCCCTTAGCAAATACCCTATAAATGTCTTTCAAAGTTGTCTTTAATAAGGGGAGGCAAAAAATGGTATGTTTTAAGCAACTGCGATCGCACTTCCCAAACTTTCGTTACCCAGTCTATCTACCGCACAAACTGCGTAGGTTCCTGGTTGCACTGTCGCAAAGTTGGTACCTCGACTCAAAATCCTTTGGATTGTCCAAGTGTCACCACTTTGACGGTACAATGACCAAGAACGAATATCTGCGGTTGTCGCTGGGTTCCAATTCAGTTTGCGGTTTGTAACTTGGAGTCCTGTGGGTGGATTTGGTGGATTAGAATTGCGCCAAGCCATTGTTGGTGCTAATGCAGGTCTATTGTAGATGACATTTTGCATTTTATCAGCAATACCTTGGCGGTTATCGGTGATGGAACTAATGCTAAAAAAGATATTTCCTAAAGATAAACTGTTTCCCAAGTTGCGACTAATCACTACTTGTTTTTCAATTTCTTCATCCTTCCAAGTTTTACCATCCAACTGTCCAATATTATTACCAGCATAAATATGGCGTTGTTTCGGATTTACCTCTGTCCACCATTTCAATAAAACAGGGTAACTTTGCTTAGTTTGCTCGATTCGCCAGTATAGCTGTGGTGCGATATAATCCACCCAAGCTTGTTCTAACCATTTTTTGGAATCAGCATACAGCACATCATAGGCATCCAAACCAGTGATTCCCGCAGGTTGTCCAGGTCTGTAAATGCCGAATGGACTAATGCCAAATTTTACACCTGGTTTTGCTGTTTTAATTCCTTGGGAGAGACGTTGTACCATCTGATTCACGTTTTCTCGTCGCCAATCACCCAAACTCAGTTTACCGCCATTAGCTTTGTAGGTACTGTAGGTTTTATCATCGGGAAAAGATTTTCCATTAATGGGGTAGGGATAAAAGTAGTCATCGAGGTGAATCCCATCAATATCGTAGCGCTGCACCACATCCATGATCACATTGTAGGCGCGGTCTTGGACAATTTTTGAGCCAGGATCCATCCACAACTGATTTCCCCACTCGTAAACAACATCTGGGTTAGTTACAGCGATGTGGGGACGGGCAAGATTTCCTTGTTTGGTGCTGGTTTTGGCACGGTAGGGATTAAACCAAGCATGGACTTCGATGTTACGTTTACGACATTCGGCAATGGCAAATTCTAAAGGATCATAAAATGGTTCTGGTGCTTTGCCTTGGGTTCCGGTAATCCACTGACTCCAAGGTTCTAACTGAGATCTGTATAAAGCATCACCTTCTGGACGAACCTGGAGAATTAAAGCGTTGAAATTGAGTTGTTGAAGTTTGTTAATAATTCCCAAAAGTTCAGCTTGTTGCTGTTGAGTTGTTAACCCTGTTTGAGATGGGAAATCACTATTCCAAACGCAGGCAACCCATGCACCTCGAAATTCTCGACGGTGACTGACTCTAACTGTATTAGTTGGAGTTGTAATTGGAGTTGGTGAAGGGGTGGGAGTTACTGGATTAACAGTAATCAGATAATTTGATGGAATTTTCGGAACTTCGCCCAAATATGCTAAAGCTTGATAAATAAATACTGTTGTATCAGCACGAAGTGAAGCGAGAGTAGGGTTGAGAAGTTTAGAGTTGGGATAACTAGAAACGAATCCAGCGCTAGTTGCTAATGCGACTTGATTAGTTGCATAGGTGGGGATTGTCGCTGCATCTTGGTAGATTTGGGGAAGTTTAGCGACTAAATCAGGTTTAATTTTTAAGTTAAGCTCTAAGCCTGTAACTAAAGATAATAAAACATCTAAGCGGGAAATACGGCTATCTGGGCGAAAAAGCCTATCAGGAAAACCACTCAAAAAGCCTGTTTCGTAAGCCTTTTGAATCGCAGTTGCAGCCCAATGCTTACTAGGTACGTCAGCAAAGGGGATATAAGTGCGTTTATTTTGGACTTTGTTAAAAGCCTTCATAATCATCGCTGCATATTCACCACGGGTGAGGGAGTTATCTGGGCGAAAAGTACCATTGGGAAGTCCTGTGACAACACCACGCTTTGCTAAAGCTTCGATAAAAACGCGTGCCCAATTGTTTTGAATATCAGAGAAGGTTGTAGGGGTTGATACCATTGTTTCATCAAACTCACTCGCTTGACTGATTGTAGAATGCTTTGTAATTTTTGGCACAGATAAACAGGAAAAGGAGCAAGAGAGTGGGAAAAAAGTATGATATTTTAACTAACTGTAACTCTAGTTGCATCCGGTAGGAATCTTTGTAAGCTATAACAGCAGAGATTATTCTATGGTTTGTATTGGTGCGAAAGCGTAAATCAATTTATATTTTAGTTTTACTATTTATTCTGACTTTGGTTGGAGTAGTGGGGTTTTATTTGTCAGCGCGATCGCCTATTTTAGGTTGTTATGAATGGGGCTTTTCGCAAAACTCTCCCAAATATTACATAAATCCCGAAAAAGTCGTAGTTAAACCTTGGCATGGACAGCATCATGTCTTCGCAATCTTTATGATTCCTGGGGGTTATCTCAACGAGAAATTATTTACATTAAATCTGAGTGGAGATCAAAGGTTTTGCGGTATTTTGGCTTATGCAGGGACGACAGATGCTGAAGGTATCTCTGCCAAACCAGGACATTACTTGATGAAAGGGTTGTTAAATACTCGCACTGCTTTATGGATTATTTCCCAGGGTAAAGGTGGAGAATTGGAACAGGCAAGTAATTGGAGGATAGGTTACTCAAAAGGAAAATAGTAAGCTGCTACGCAGCTAAATTAGATAAATTCAAAAACTATAACCTTTGTGGTGCGTCAGCGTTCGATGGTTCCTGAGCCTGTCGGAACGAAGTGTACCGGAGGTAAGAACTGACTTGTACTAAGCCTAGCCGGAGCAAAGTGTACCAGAGGTAAAGTAGCGCTCACGCCGAAGTCTTGCCCGCTGTAGATATACAAATTAGGTGCTTATACCAATTCAAATAATGATTGCAACACATCAAACAGTAGAGACGTAGCACTGCTACGTCTCTACAAATATCTATCTGTCGCATTGTTTTTTCAAATTGGTATTAACAGCTTATCTACAAAAAAGCCTGTTTTTAAGTAGTCAAACAGGCTTTGAAGATATTAGGGATGTACGAAAAACTAGCACGATTAGCAAACAGTAAAAAAGTGGGATAATCCCTCAGAAAACTCGTCTACCTACCTACTTACCAACATCCAAAAATCAACATCATTACGAATCTCATCAAAATCAGCTTCAGTTTTCGCCAATTGGAGGTACTGATTTGGACTCAGCTTAATTGCCTTCCGCAAACTTTCCACAGCCTTCTTCACATTCCCCAACACAGCATAACAGCAAGCCTTGTTATACCAGCTAGAATCATCTTGGGGTTTAATTTTCAACGCTTGGTTGAAGGATGCGATCGCGCTTTCAAATTCACCCATCTCATACAACGCCCATCCCCGACTATACCATGCCATCTCATCCTCAGAGTTGATTTTCAAGGCTAAGTTGTAGGATGCGATCGCGTCTTCATAACGTCCCAGATGTTCCAATACATTCCCGCGATTATACCAGGCAAAGTTATCTAAATAATCAATTCTTAAAGCTTGATCAAAACACTTTAATGCTTCTTCATACATTTCCAACTGATCACAAAATACCGCACCCAAACTATTCCAAGCATCTTCATAATCAGGGTTAACTTTTAATGATTGTTGATAAGCTGCAACCGCTTCCTGATAAAGTCCCAAATCATCGAGTAAATTTCCACGATTAAACCAAGCTAAGTATTCCTCGACTTCAACTTGTAAAACTTCACCATCAGATGTCATCACATCAGAATGTTCCCAGCCATCATTCAGCATATTTACCACCCCAAAAATCAATCAGCTTTGTAGCTTAGTTACTAATGCTAATCTTCAAGCTTCTATTGAACTTTCCGGATTTTTTAAATTTTTGAATTAATAGAAAATTGAATTATTAATATTATCTCTCCACCCTTCAACAACTGTCTGTAATTCTTTTAACAAAAAAGCATCATGGTGTGGATAAATTGGTAGCCTTTGTATCAATTTCCAGCCAGAATCGTGTAATATTTCTTGCAATTCATTTGTATGTATATGCTGGTACTCAGGATTTACCTCATCTTTAGGTCCAATCCCACCCAAATCTCTCGCACCTGCATCCAAACAAGCTAATAATAATTTTGCATCATTTACTAAATTTGGAGGAATCTGAATCGTAATATCTTCAGGTAAAATTTCTCTAGCTTTTGCAATTACCCCCGGTAATTTACTAATTTCAAATGAAGATATATTTAAACTTTGTTTACCTCCAAAACTGTGAGGTTGAAGAATCACTTCTTGGATATGTTGATAACGTTGATGAATGTGGCTAATCGCTACCAAAGTATCCCACCAATCCTCTTCCTTCTCCCCAATGCCCAACAACAAACCCGTAGTAAAAGGGATTTTTAATTGTCCTGCCCATTCTAACTGTTGTAATCTGACACCAGGAACCTTACTCGGTGCATACTTATGGACATTATCCATGAGTTTGGGAGTAATTTGTTCCAACATTAATCCCATAGAAACATTCACAGATTTGAGATTTTCCATCTCTGAAAAACTCAAAATCCCAACATTAGTGTGTGGCAAAAACCCCATAGATAGGGCTAAAGCACAAAGATCATATATCCTTTGAAACCATACACAACGACGTGATGAGTTAGGATGTACTTCACCACTGAGAATCAGAATTTCGCAAATATCCTGATTTTTTAACTTTTGTAAAACATCAGTCGCCACTTCCAGCGAAATCCATTCACTCTGACCTGGATCACTTCTAAAATTACAATAAGTACAGCGATTAAAGCACTCATAAGTCGGGACAATAGTGTAAGCAGAACTATAGGTAACAATTCGGGAATTCATGAGAGATAAAAACTAAATATATAACATAAAGAGAGACGCGACATGTCTCGTCTCTACAAAGTTTTAGATATTCCCTCTTCTCTTCCTCTTCTCTGCGCTTACCTCTGCGAAACTCTGCGTTAAAAACTCTTAAATTTCATTCTCAAGACCCCAAACATAGAATATCCTGCTGCTTCGCATAAATATTCTTCAAATGCTTCTTCACAGTATTAATAGTAATATAAAGACGCTGTGCAATCTCACGATAAGAAAGATTAGCCCGTCTGAGCAACCAAACTTGAGCTTCCCGTTCAGTCAAACCGTATTTTTTCGCATCAGCGATCGCGCTATTGTGATTCGAGAGATAACAATCCTCCAAAGTCACCAAAATCCGATCACTTAAACCATTTTCCATCCTCAACCAGCGCGCCCGAATCCGTAATTTTACAGTTTGACCCCTCTCAATTTCATACTCCATAAAAATCTTCTCATTTGGAAAAACCTCCCTACTATCAAGCAAAGATTCACAAATATGTAAAATCTCCTCCGGCACTGAGTCATATTTATTGCTACTAGCTTGTAATTCCCCACAAATCCGCCGAGCATACTCATTAATATGTACCAACTTATACTCAGTTGTCAGAATTAAAATCCCATCAACAAAACTTTCAATTACCGCTTCCAACAGCGAAACCGAATCAAAATTAGTACTTTCGGTAGATGTAATATCATCTTGTTTTAGTGGCGAAATCATAATTAATAACCCTAAAAATTAGACACAAGTAAGCAAAGCAGTTGAGAACACATCATCAAGTCAACTGCATTTTCCAATCAGCAACTCTGCATATACAATGACCAGCTAGTAGTAGAATGAACCAAGGGTATATCTACAGAACTACGCACAATAAACCTGAACTAAGGTGAAGTTTTTCACATCAGCAAAATTGGGGTAGCCACCAAAACGCAGTAGAGACGAGATATATCACGTCTCCCTGAAAAATTCAGTTCCGAAAACCCATGAACCTGACAAACATCGACGAATGGTTTCCCCTCGAACAACAACGCAAATATGTGTCACAAATGCAAGGGCAAGTTGGTTTGACACGTCGTCGGGCTGAATATTTTGTCAAGTTGTGGGGATATCTATTAATCAAGCAGCAGCAAGAACTAGGAAAACCCCTCAAAACTCCCTTAACCCAATTGGAGATACCAGAAGGATTTATTTCCTGTACTCATCGTGAAGCCCAAGAACTATTTTATGGCGCACAGGATCGTGGAAGCGATCGCGCTGCGGGAATGATGCTTGATAAACTATCAGCTTTGGGACTAATTGAAAAAAACTTTGATGGCAATACAACTTGCATCCGTATTCGCTTTACCCTACCGCATCCAATCAACTCCGCAGCAAACACAGAATCTTTCCAGCTAATTCCAGATGCATTTAACCCCAGAACCGACACCATCCCCGTCGCTACCTTCCTCGTTCGTTACTACAACTGGATTAATAAGAAAAATACCGTCGTTCCCCATCGTATCGCCAAAATTTTACGCGCCTGGAGTAATGAATACCCCACAGGAATGAGGGTGTTACGTCGCAGCGATACCCAAAACCCAGTTGGTTTCTATGCTTTGTACCCAGTTGCTAGCGAATCTGAGGAAAACTTCTTCCTTCCCCCCCGCAAAAGCCTATTTCTCAACTCCGATATGGAAATCGATCCGATGCAAATGGCAAAACTTGGTGACATCAATTGTAACGCCGTTCACTTACGAGCTTGGCAAATAGACTTTCCCTACAAGCAACCAATTAATTTGCTGCAAATGCTCAAAGATGCCAAAAACACTTTAGTAATGATGCAAAGTGACTTTCCCAATCTTTGCGACATCTATACCTTACCGCTGCACCCAATAGATCAACAATTAGCCTCATTAGTAGGTTTCCAGAAAACTGCCTCAGATCCACAGATGCAACTTTACTGGATGTATATGCCCTTCGATAAATATATCTCTCTGGATATTGAGCAATCGCTCTCATACTTAATAAATGGTTAGCGCAAAAACTTAAAATCTCATAAAAGGTTATCCAGCAAGGATTTAAGACTAAGAAAGCAGACATATTGTCTTGCTATTTGTTACATAGTTAAAAATTATCATAATAAATGTTTACATTTCGTAAAATAAGCCCTACTATGTAAACAACAGGCAGAAACACCTACCTGATACATAAACAATTCAAACCGCAATTATAAAACCATGACCACAACCTTACAAAGACGCGAAAGCGCCAACGTATGGGAACAATTCTGTAACTGGATTGCCAGCACAGAAAACCGTCTATACATCGGCTGGTTCGGCGTATTGATGATCCCAACCCTACTTGCAGCAACAACCTGCTTCATCGTAGCCTTCATCGCAGCACCCCCAGTAGACATCGACGGAATCCGTGAACCAGTAGCAGGTTCCTTGATGTACGGAAACAACATCATTTCCGGTGCAGTTGTTCCTTCATCCAACGCAATTGGACTTCACTTCTACCCAATTTGGGAAGCAGCATCCCTAGATGAGTGGTTGTACAACGGCGGTCCTTACCAACTAGTAGTATTCCACTTCCTCATCGGCGTATTCTGCTACATGGGACGTGAATGGGAATTATCCTACCGCTTAGGAATGCGTCCTTGGATCTGCGTAGCATACTCAGCACCAGTAGCAGCAGCAACCGCAGTATTCTTAATCTACCCAATCGGACAAGGTTCATTCTCAGATGGTATGCCCTTAGGCATCTCAGGAACATTCAACTTCATGTTGGTATTCCAAGCAGAACATAACATCTTGATGCACCCCTTCCACCAACTAGGAGTAGCAGGCGTATTCGGTGGTTCATTGTTCAGTGCAATGCACGGTTCACTAGTAACCTCCTCCTTGGTACGTGAAACAACCGAAACAGAAAGCCAAAACTACGGCTACAAATTCGGTCAAGAAGAAGAAACCTACAACATCGTTGCAGCACACGGCTACTTCGGTCGTCTAATCTTCCAATACGCATCCTTCAACAACAGCCGCAGCTTACACTTCTTGTTAGCAGCATGGCCAGTAGTAGGAATCTGGTTCACCAGCTTGGGAATCAGCACCATGGCATTCAACCTGAACGGATTCAACTTCAACCAATCAGTAATTGACACCCAAGGTCGCGTCATCAACACATGGGCAGACGTAATCAACCGGGCTAACCTAGGTATGGAAGTAATGCACGAGCGTAACGCTCACAACTTCCCCTTAGACTTGGCTGCTGGTGATGCTTCACCTGTTGCATTATCTGCACCTGCTATCAACGGTTAATATCCGAGTGATAATAGTCGAGACTAATAAGTAAAGTTTGAAAAGCGCCCTCTCCTAGGAGAGGGCGCTTTTTGCTGTTAATTGGTATTACTTACTTTTCTTTGTACCCGCCAGCATAGTTGATTACGCACATTTTGCCGTATTGACGGTGGTTTCCAAAGCCAACTCCAGCAACTTTAAATTGTGCTTTGAAAATATTTTGTCGATGTCCCCGATTAGGGACACCATCATCAATGAGTAACTGCATAGCGATATCCTGTGCAGTGCTGGGACCGTAGCTAATATTTTCGCCTGCGGTGGTTTGCCATTGACCATAACGATTCATCCGATCGAAAGGACTACTACCATTGCTACCGTTATGACCTGTAGTACCTTTGCCTCCTTGATCATTGACGTGATCTTTAGCAGCTAATGACATCCCCTTGGATATGCTTAAAGCACCAACTGGTCTGGCTGATTTCAAATATGCGATCGCTTCATCAACTGCACGTACACCTTCGTTGGTTCTTAAGAAAACTCCATTGGATAACTTGACATTCTGACCTTGAAACCGTTTGCGATAACTTTCCAAAATGGGTACATAAGATTTGGGATTCGTCCGCATCTTATTCATTTCCACAATTACTTGTGACTCCACAGGTGAAAGGAAATTTGCTTGAGCTAGTAATGCTGGATTTTTGGCTGTATTGACACCTGGAGTATTATTACTGAAAGTTTTTGCCACAGATGGATTTGACAGGGATAATGGCAAAATACTACTAAATGTCGCAGCAAAAGAAAGCAGTATCCAAGATTTCAAGTTCTGCATTAGCAACCTCGCAAGTTATATCTACGTATTCATAGCGTTACTAGTGACGATTAGTTTTAAGCTGATGTTCCTAATGACAATTCTTCTAGCTATTTACTGGAAATTTTATTGTTTTAAATCCGACTAACGATCAATCAATATTTTTTGATGATCCTAGCGCGATGAAGTGGTAAGTTCTGAATTTCTCACAGGCATGTTGCCTGCTACTAATACAAGAACAAGCAAGAGTTGGGCGTGAGCGCTCAGTCTAACGCTGCCTATCCCACAATATTGGATCATTTTTTTGTGGAGTTCTCTAAATTATTCAGGTAAACCCTTAACTTGAAACAAATCTAGCTGTCGTTCAAAAATCTCATCAATCGCTAGCATTTGCCCATCAGTTGTCATAAATTTATGATCCTTTGTAGCTCGAATCACTCCACCATCTTCCAATTGATATGCAAACAGTTCTTGCAATCCTCGATTATGCCATTGAGCGATGGGTTGGGTATAGACATTTCCCTGCTCATCAACACTAAATACGGAACAAAGTATTTGTTTTTCGACGATTTCCCCAATTTTTAAAAACCCGTATTCCCAGGTTAGAATCTCTGTATCATAACTCAAGCAATACTCAGCAAACTTGAGCATTTGCTCGAACAAATCTTCGGCAGTTTTATGTTTAACTCCATTTTTAGCTGAACCATCAATAAATTTTTCTCGCTGTTTCTGCATTTCCGAGACTTTCTTTTTACCCATTGCTCGGCGTAGTAGATCAGCTTGACCTAAAGAATACCCTGCCATATCTTGAGCAATTTTCATAATTTGCTCTTGATACACCATAATTCCATAGGTTTCATCTAAAATTGGTTCTAAAGTATGATGTTCATACTCAATTTCTTCCC
Organism: Calothrix sp. PCC 6303; assembly: GCF_000317435.1. Lineage (NCBI taxonomy): Bacteria > Bacillati > Cyanobacteriota > Cyanophyceae > Nostocales > Calotrichaceae > Calothrix > Calothrix sp. PCC 6303. Next base: position 835,597 of record NC_019751.1, on the reverse strand, counting down.
GTCCATGTTTACGGTTAATAAATTTAGGAATTAATCCAGCATCTAAAGGTCCCGGTCGGTACAATGCCAAAATAGAAGAAATATCTTCAATATTAGATGGTTTCAAATCTCGGACAATTTGCTTCATTCCCGATGATTCTAATTGAAAAATTCCTTCCAATTCACCCGATTCTAAAAGATCATAGGTTTTTCTCACATCATGGGGAAGCTTGGTAATATCTCCAGCTTTTGCCAAGATTTTTTGAGCTTTCCGCTCCTGTGCAGTGATATCATAGGGGTCAATTGTAAATCCTTGATTTTGTTCAATTAAATCTAGGGATTTTTGAATCATCGTCAGATTTCTTAACCCTAAAAAGTCCATTTTTAAAAGACCAATAGAGTCTAAATCTTCCATGAAATATTGAGTGATTACCGAACCATCATTATTACGTTGTAACGGCACAATTTCGTCTAATGGATCGGCAGAAATTACCACCCCTGCTGCGTGAACTCCAAAAGTTTTGTTTGTTCCTTCAATTCGCATTGCCATATCCAACCAATGACGAACTCTAGGGTCATTATCATACTTTTCTTTAAATTCCGCTGCTGGTGTTTCGTCAGAAACCATCACCTTAAGTTTGGTGGGTTTGCCGCGTACAACAGGAATAAGTTTCGCCATCTTATCTGATTCACCATAGGGAATATTTAACACCCTGGCGACATCTTTTAAAACTGATTTAGAAGTTAATCTGTTAAAAGTAATGATTTGGGCAACCCTTTCAGCACCATATTTATCTGTAACATAATCAATTACCTTGTCGCGTTTTTCAATACAGAAATCTGTATCAATATCAGGCATTGATTTGCGTTCAGGATTGAGAAATCTTTCAAATAAAAGTCCATGATGCACAGGGTCAATATTGGTAATTCCCATTGCAAAGGCAACTAAAGAACCAGCAGCAGAACCTCGACCAGGACCAACCGCAATTTTATTATCTCTCGCAAATTTAATATAATCCCAAACAATTAAAAAATACGCTGCAAATCCCATTTGCTGGAGCATTTTTAATTCATATTCCATCCGTTCTTTATAGACAGGTTCTAGTTCATTGCGTGATTTACAACGCATTTTATCGATAATTCCCTGCCAAGCAACCTCTTCAACAAAGGTTTCGGGAGTGTGACCAGAAGGAATGGGGTAATTAGGAATCCGAGGTTCACCCAAGATTTGATATACTTCTACTTTATCCGCCACTTCTTCGGTGGTTAATATGGCTTCTTCAATGACATCATCAGATAAATGGTCGCGGAATAATTGACGCATTTCGTCAGCAGATTTCAGATATTCTGTACCGCTGTAACGCATTCGCTTTTCTTCAATAATTAATTTACCTGTTTGAATACAAAGCAGTGCGTCGTGTGCTTCAACATCAAAACAAGAAATATAATGAGAGTCATTAGTGGCAATAATTTTAATGTCTAATTCGCGGGCAATTTTGACGATTTCCACATTAACAATGCGGTCTTCTTGGGAGCCATGATCTTGAATTTCTAAGTAATAATCATCCCCAAATACGTCCTTATACCATTGTGCCACCTTCCGCGCTGCATCAGGTCTGCCACTCATAATTGCTTGGGGTATCTCTCCCCCCAAACAGGCACTTGTAACAATTAAGTCTTCGTGATACTGCTTCAGTAAGTCTTTATTAATACAAGGTCGGGAAAAAATCCCTTTACCCTGAACACCTTCAAGATGGGATATTGATGTTAATTTGACTAGATTTTTGTACCCTTTTGTGCTTTTAGCTAGAACCACTTGGTGATACTTGGGACGACGTTCTTGCTTAGTGATATCACCGTTAATCACGTACATTTCATTGCCAATTATGGGCTTGATGTTTTTGCCGCGACAGGTTTTGATGAGTTCAATAGCACCGTACATTACACCGTGATCGGTAAGTGCGATCGCTTTCATCCCCAAACTTATCGCATGGTCAATCAATTCGGGTAGCTGACTGGCACCATCCAACAAGCTATAGTCACTATGAATATGTAGAGGAACAAAGGACATACACCTGCAAACCTAGCTAAAATCATCTATTAGTCTAGACTATTCTACTGAGAGTACTCCAATTAAAAAATGTCTATTTATTTTTGGAATACTCTGAGAAGGTTTGCTCAAAGCTTAAAAGTATAGCCCTGCTTCTATTATTTCATTTCCACAACCAAATTAGGTAAACCCTCAAGTTTCTCAACTAATTCCTCTTCTTCCACAAGGGGAACGAAGATTTGTAAACCAGAGGGAATACAGTTGATTTCCAGGGGTGTATTACCTAGCACTTCACCATCGACAACAAATTTCTGGGGTGGGTTGGTGGTGATTTTAAATTGTTTTGCTCGTAGATAACCAATATCATCCCGTTCGGTAGCGTTGCCAGCAGATGCTGTTTGGAAGAGATGAAATGCCGATGCGATCGCAGCTGTCTTGGAAGCGGGTGCCAGTATAGTTAGATCTAGTAAACCATCATCAACCACTATTCCTGCAGGTCCCTGTGCCAAAATCGATGTGGGAGGTGCCGCATTGGCAACGGTGACAGCAGCGGCTCTAGTTTTAATGATCTTATCTTCTGTCTCAATTTCTACATCAAAGGTTTCTAAGTTCCCTAATTCCTGCAACCCAGCAAGGACATATGCCATAATCCCTAAACGATTTTTAGATTCTCTGTCAGCACGTTCCACTGTTTCTGCTTCAAAGCCGATTCCTGTTAATAAAACCATTGGAAAACCGTTGCAGAATGCTGCATCTACTGAACGAGTGGCACCTTGGAGGATAGTCTCGCAAGCAGATTCGATGGAATCAGGAATTTCTAAAGCTGTGGCAAAAGCATTGGCTGTTCCCCTAGAAATAATTCCAAAAGAAACATCTTTCCCAACCACTGCTGCTGCTGCTGCTGAAAGGGTTCCATCTCCCCCGGAGGCAATAATGATTTTCACTCCACGCTCTACAGCAGCTTGTGCTAGCTGATCTGCGTCAATTTCAGGAGTGGTAAACTGAATATCCAAATCAATTTCCGGTGATAATATTTCCTTAATTTTTGCTAATTCTTGCTCAGGTTCTCCCTGACCAGCTACAGGATTAAATATAAGGCAAGCAGAACGGTTCATATTTAGTATTGGATTAGTTGGTTTGAATGAATAAGGATATCGTTGATGGTATTTTCCAATAAGGATAAGCTCAATTACTTCCCTCTGCCGATAGGTTTTTGTAGCTGATTTTGAGCAGTTTTCTCTAAATCCTAGTTAAAATTACGAATCAAAAGACTTGCTTTAAACATTAGAAAATTACATCTTTACAAAATTTAGTCAAAATTTGTAACAAAGCCAAGATAATTATTGAGTCAAATCTGGGCATGATGGCACGGAAAGAGCATTCACTGCGGTAGTCTAGATCCAGTAATTTATCTCCTGGTTTGACAAACTGCTTTATGACATCAGTTGTTTCCAGTTCCCAGCGAACTGTTCGGATCGGATCGCGCAAAAGCCAACTTGCTTTAGTTCAGACTTACTGGGTACAAGAACAGCTTCAAAAGAGCTTTCCTGATATCACTTTTGAAGTCCATACAATGGCAACTCAAGGCGACATAATATTAGATGTAGCATTAGCGAAAATCGGCGACAAAGGGCTATTTACTAAAGAACTTGAACTGGGAATGATCAATCAGGAGATTGACTTTGCAGTTCATTCTTTGAAGGATTTACCAACAAATTTACCAGAAGGGTTGGTTTTGGCAGCAATTACAGAGCGGGAAAATCCGGCTGATGCTTTAGTTGTCAACGAAAAGTTCAAAGATCGGCAAATTGATACTTTGCCTGAAGGTGCAGTGGTGGGAACTTCTTCGTTACGGAGGTTGGCACAGTTGCGGCACCATTATCCCCACTTAGCATTTAAAGACGTGCGGGGTAATTTGAATACTCGGTTAGCCAAACTAGATGCTGGGGAGTATGATGCGCTAATTTTAGCAGCTGCTGGTTTGCAAAGGTTGGGAATGGGCGATCGCGTTCACCAAGTATTGCCCAAAGAAGTATCATTACATGCCGTGGGACAGGGTGCATTGGGTATTGAGTGCCGTGGTGATGATGCAGAGGTACAGAAATTACTCAAAGCAATTGAACATCCGGCAACACGCGATCGCTGTTTGGCTGAAAGGGCATTTCTCCGTGATTTGGAAGGTGGCTGTCAGGTTCCTATCGGTGTTAATACAGAGATAAATGGTGATACTTTAACCTTGACTGGAATTGTTGCCAGCATTGACGGTACAGAGTTTGTTCAAGATGCAGTCACTGGAAGTACTAGTGATGCTGAACAATTAGGCACTCAACTAGCGCAGCGTCTACGGGAACAGGGAGCACAACCAATTCTCGATAAAATCTTTACCGAAATTCAACGAGGCTCTTAAGTTACTAACTAAATATGGTTAGATGAAATAAGACTTGTCAGAGAGACCTCGCCGCGAAACGACGAGGAGCCTCCTCTGACTCCGTGAAGCTGACGCTGTAAATTTTTTGGAGTATTGCAGATTCGCTTTCATATCCCCGAATTGTTCAAGAATTCGGGGATCTAGCAGTTGACTAAGATCTCAAGTTTCAAATTTAATTAGGGAAGTATATTAAAATACCATGAAAATCTTATTTGTCGCTGCGGAAGCGGCTCCCGTTGCCAAAGTCGGGGGAATGGGTGATGTTGTTGGTGCTCTACCGAAAGTCCTTCGGCAAATGGGGCATGATGTACGGGTATTCCTTCCCTACTATGGTTTTTTACCCGATAAGATGGAAATCCCTAAAGATCCAATTTGGCAGGGATACGCGATGTTTCAAGACTTCGCTGTCTACGAAGGAGTATTACCAGGTACTGATGTCCCCTTGTATTTATTCGGACATCCAGCATTTTCTCCGCGCCGCATCTACGCTGGTGAAGACGAAGCTTGGAGATTTGTATTATTCTCCAATGGGGCAGCAGAATTTTGCTGGAATTACTGGAAGCCAGATATTATCCACTGCCATGATTGGCACACAGGGATGATACCAGTGTGGATGAATCAATCGCCAGATATTACCACCGTATTTACAATTCATAATTTGGCATATCAAGGTCCTTGGCGTTGGTATTTAGATAAAATTACTTGGTGTCCTTGGTATATGCAGGGACATAATGTCATGGCAGCGGCAGTACAATTTGCCGACCGTGTAAATACTGTTTCTCCCACCTATGCCGAGCAAATAAAAACACCAGCTTATGGTGAAGAAATTGAAGGTTTACTATCATTTATTAGCAGTAAATTATCGGGAATTATTAATGGGATTGATACCGAAGTTTATGATCCTAGTAATGACAAATATATAGCCGAAGATTTTACTGCTGAGAAACTGGAAAAACGCAAAGCAAATAAAGTTGCCCTACAAGAAGAATTAGGATTAGAAGTTAATGCCAAAGCCTTTTTTCTCGGCATGGTGACAAGATTAGTCGAGCAAAAAGGTATCGATTTGGTAATTCAGGTTTTAGATCGGTTTATGGCATACACCGATGCTCAATTTGTCTTACTAGGTACAGGTGATAGATATTATGAAACTCAAATGTGGGAATTAGCATCACGTTACCCTGGACGTATTGCCACTTACCTACTTTATAATGATGCCCTCGCCCGTCGTATCTATGCAGGAACCGATGCATTTTTGATGCCAAGCCGATTTGAACCTTGTGGAATTAGTCAAATGATGGCATTGCGTTACGGTTCTGTACCAATTGTCCGCAGAACCGGGGGATTAGTTGATACCGTATCCCACCATGAACCAATGCTGAATGAGGGTACAGGCTATTGTTTCGATCGCTATGAACCATTAGATTTATTTACATGCTTAGTGCGTGCGTGGGAAGGTTTCCGTTACAAGCCACAATGGCAAGCACTACAACAAAGGGGCATGAATCAAGATTTTAGTTGGCATCGATCAGCAAAGCAATATATTAAATTGTATCGCTCAATGTATGACTTGCCGGAAGAAGAAGAGAGTTAATCATGAAACTGATTTAGCTTATAGATTTTAAAGCATCTAAAGCTAAATTCAACTTCACAACATTAACTGCAGGTTCGCCAAAAATTCCTAAAAAACGACCATCGGTATTTTGAGTAATCAAACTTGCTAATTGATTAGCTGGAACTCCTCGCACCTTTGCCACCCTTGCAATTTGGGCTTTAGCCGCTTCCGGGGTAATGTGAGGGTCAAGACTAGAACCAGAGGTATAAACTAAATCGGCTGTAGGTTTGATACCTGCGGCTTTGAGACGAGGTATCAAACCTACTATTTTCTTCTGGGGATCGGGATCGTCTTTGCCATTAATCCGTTCCAATAATGCTGGATTACTGGGAGCGAGATTACTGGCACCCGATACCCCAGTTTTCAAAATTCCTGCTTGGTCATTTTTGGGGTCAGCAGTGCTATAGCCTGTAGTGGTGGGACGACTCCAGAAATAGCGATCGCTTGTAAACATCTGACCTATTAATTCCGAACCCACAATCGTATTATTTCTCGTAATTAAACTACCATTTGCTTGAAAAGGAAGTATAGTCTGTCCACAAAACAGCATAAAAAATGGGTAGATAAACGCTGTTAACAACCATAAAACCAAAGTTGAACGAAAAGCTTTAGCAATTTGACGTGTCTGACTCATAACAAAAACCTACTACTTAAAATCTCTCAGGCTGAAAAATCACAACAAACAAATAAACACACAAACAAACAGTCACCAACCCCAGCAAACCAATCGTATAAACCTGCCAACGTGAAGTATCACCCGGTGTTGCCGCTTGGACTGCCGGAGATAGCAGCACACTCAAACACATCACCAAAAACAAACTCAAAGGAACCCGATTCCGCTTACTACCAATCAAAACAAACACCTCCAAAAAAGCTAAATCCTTCATAATCCCCTCTTTTTTTCTCTCTTTCTCTCTTTCTCTGCGTAAATCTGCGCTTCCCAGCCTACGGCAAGCCGCAAAGCGTCTACCGCGCAACTCTGCGTTAAAAATATTAACTAACCCAACCCAACCCCGACAATCAAAACATCAATCACCTTAATTGCAATAAAAGGAGCAACCACACCACCCAACCCATAAATAAAAATATTACGCTGTAACAGTTGGTCAGCACTCAAAGGTCGAAACTTTACTCCAGTCAACGCTAAAGGAATCAAAGCCGGAATAATCAAAGCATTATAAATCAGCGCCGACAACACCGCAGATTGAGTACTTGCCAAACCCATAATATTTAAACCACCAACACCAATCCCCGGAAAAATCGCGGGAATAATCGCAAAATACTTAGCAACATCATTCGCAATCGAAAAAGTAGTCAAAGCACCACGAGTAATCAACAACTGCTTACCAATAGTCACGATATCAATTAACTTCGTGGGGTCAGAATCCAAATCCACCATATTTGCAGCTTCCTTCGCAGCTTGCGTACCCGAATTCATTGCCACACCGACATTAGCTTGAGCGAGTGCAGGTGCATCATTAGTACCATCCCCCGTCATTGCCACCAATTTACCCTGCGCTTGTTCGTTGCGAATCACCTCAATTTTGTCTTCCGGAGTTGCTTCCGCAATGAAATCATCTACACCCGCTTCTTCAGCAATTACCGAGGCTGTAATTCGGTTATCCCCTGTCAGCATAACCGTTTTAATCCCCATGCGTCGCATTTGGTCAAAGCGTTCTTTGATACCTGGTTTGATGATATCTTTGAGATAAATCACACCATACATATCACCCTCTTGACATACCGCTAACGGGGTTCCACCTAATCTAGAAACTCGCTCGTAAGCAGCATCAAGTTCGGGAGAAATTTTCCCATTCCGGGAACGCACAAATCCCTTAATTGCATCTACAGCACCTTTGCGAACTTCTACCCCGCTGGGTAAATTAGTCCCACTCATCCGGGTTTTTGCCGAAAACTCAATTCCTTCCGATTTTCCGGGGTCAAAATCCAATTTTGCCCCTAATTTTTCCGCCAACTTAATAATTGATTTACCTTCCGGTGTTTCATCAAATACACTAGATGCTAAGGCAACTTTTGCCACATCATCTAAAGAGTGACCATTAACGGGAATAAATTCCTCCGCCAAACGGTTTCCTAAAGTAATTGTTCCAGTTTTATCCAAAACTAGGGTATTAATGTCTCCACAGGCTTCCACCGCCCTTCCAGAGGTGGCAATCACATTAAATTGGGCAACCCGATCCATCCCGGCAATCCCGATCGCACTCAATAATCCGCCGATTGTGGTAGGAATTAAAGCTACTAACAAAGCGATCAATACAGCAATACTTACAGGTGATTTTACGTAAATTGATACCGTGGGCAAAGTCGCAATCACCACTAAAAACACTTGCGTCAGCACCGCTAAAAGCACAGTCAGAGCAATTTCATTCGGCGTTTTAGTCCGCGCTGCACCCTCAACCAAGGCAATCATCCGGTCAATAAAACCCTGTCCGGGGTCAGATGTGACACGAATTGTCAGTTCATCGGAAGTGATGCGGGTTCCCCCAGTTACAGAACTAGCGATATCTGTTCCTGGTTGCTTTAACACTGGTGCTGATTCCCCAGTAATTGCCGATTCATCCACCGAAGCCACCCCAGCGATAACTTCCCCATCTGCGGGGATAATGTCACCAGAAACCACTTTGATTTGATCACCACGACGTAAACTTGTAGAACTCACCTCTTGAATAGAACCATCGGGAAGCAGTTTACGAGCAAAAGTATCAGATTTTGTTGCCCTCAAAGTATCAGCTTGTGCCTTACCCCTTCCTTCAGCCACAGCTTCGGCAAAGTTAGCAAATACAAGGGTGAAAAACAGAATGATCGTAATTAAACCATTAAACAATCGGGGATTACTTCCCGGCGTATTACCAAATAAGTTCGGTTCAATTGTTAACAAAGCGGTGACAATTGTCCCCATCCAAACCAAGAACATCACCGGATTTTTGAGCATATTACGGGGGTCTAGCTTCACAAAAGCCTGCTTAAACGCTCTAGAATACAGTCCTTTTGTTTTCGGTTTCGGCGTATGTTTACGTTCTTGTCGAGTTTTTGTAGTGGCTTCCATTAGTAGTACTTAATCAGAATTATTCTCTCTTCCTCTCCGAAGTTTTGCGGAAGAAACAATCTCCAGCCAACTTCTCTCTGCGTACCTCTGCGCTTACCTCCGCGCCTCTCTGCGTTAAAATATTTTATTACCCACCCCTACCCATTAAAAACCCTTCAGCAATGGGACCCAAAACAAGTACAGGGAAGAAAGTCAGCGCACCCAGAATCAAAATGACTCCCCCTGTAACACCAGTAAAAAGCCCCGTGTCAGTTCTCAACGTACCGGAAGTCATGGCTACGGGTTGCTTGCGGGACATACTATCTGCCAGCAACAACAAAGCAATGATCGGGATATAACGTCCAGCTAAGATAGTGACACTAGTACTAAGATTCCACCACAAAGTGGCATCTCCCAATCCTTCAAAACCAGAACCGTTGTTAGCTGCGGCAGAAGCATATTCGTAAACAACTTGGGAAACACCGTGAAAACCAGGATTACTAATACCCCCTAAAGTATCGGGGAAGGCAAAAACAATTGCCCAAGGAATCAAAATGGCGAAGGGATGAACCAACAAAACGACACTGGCAAGGACAATTTCTTTTTTCTCAATTTTGCGTCCTAAAAATTCCGGTGTTCGTCCCACCATTAAACCTGTTAAGAAGACTGCCAAAATGAAGTAAATAAACAAATATGCTGTACCTGTTCCTTGTCCTCCCCAAATAATTTGTAAAAACAGATTAAAGAGAGTGACAAATCCACCAAGAGGCATTAAGGAATCGTGCATTCCATTTACAGCACCACACATTGTCCCGGTGGTAATCACTGCCCATAATGCAGTTTGCGCCCAACCAAAGCGGACTTCTTTCCCTTCTAAATTTGGTTGTTGGGAACCTAAAAGAGCATTAACTTGGGGATTTCCTTGATATTCTCCAACTGCGGCAATACCTACTAAAACAATAAAGATGGCAAATACCATCCAGAAAGCTAACCATGCTTGCTTGCGATTGTTAGCAAATACCCCATAGGTGTAAATCAAGGCAGTGGGGATAGAAATCATTGCCAAAGTTTCCAATAAATTTGAGAAACCATTGGGATTTTCAAAGGGATGTGCTGAGTTGATAGCAAAAAAACCGCCGCCATTTTCCCCCAATTGTTTGATGATCTCAAAATGGGCAACTGGTCCCCGTGCGATCGCTTGTGTGCTTCCTTCCAGTGTAGTGGCTGTTGCCACTCCTGCTAGGGTTTCGGGTACACCTGCCAAGATTAACAACAATCCCCCAATAATCGATATGGGTAATAAGATACGGGTAATTGATTTAGTTAAATCAACATAAAAATTACCTAGAGCTTTTCCAGTTAAACCGCGAATAAAGGCAATCCCCACCGCTAAACCCGTTCCTGCGGAGGTAAACATGAGAAACCCCAAAGCAAACATTTGACTGGCATAACTAAATGTCGTTTCGCCAGAATAATGCTGTTGATCTGTATTTGTCAGAAAGGAAATAGTAGTATGTAGGGCTGTGTCCCAAGTTGGTGTACCTAAACCTGTAGGATTGAGGGGTAAAAACCCTTGCAGCATCAAGATAGAAAATACCAAAATTCCCATCATCAGATTGCTATATAATACTGCTGTGGCATACTGTTTTCCTGTCATATCTTGTTGCGTTCTAACCCCACTCAAGGCATAAATAACTCTTTCAATTGGCGTTATTATTGGGTCAATTAGGGTTCTTTCTCCCATATAAACGCGAGCTATGTATCCTCCAAGTAAGGGAGTGGTGGCAATGACAATGAGCAATGTCAAAGCTATTTGTATCCATCCTTGTAGCATGAATTATTAAAACTCCTGGCAGGATAAGTTGAATTATTTAATGTGTTATCTAGCAAGCACTCATTAAATGAGTAGTAAATTGGGTGTGTTTTTTGCAAAATAAACTTGAGTGCTGGCATCTGGGCTGAACTTAGAGCAACACCAAGCAAATCATCTCCACAGTGAATAGTTGCTTCTTCGCTTGCTAAGATAATGTGAACACCTCTCACAATCCCTAATAAAAAGCAGTTTGGTGGTAGTTTGAGATGACTTAAAGCCATCCCACAATAACAACTATTAATTTGAATTTTTACACTAGTTAAATCTAATGCCATAACAGCATAGTTTTGCAGAAATAAAGATTTGCTTTTTTAATTGTCTCAACCCATATCATTGATTATTTTTGGGATGAAAACAATAGACTAAAGATATAGAAAAGGTTTATTTTTTGTTTATTCTGCGTTTACGGTGTTTAGATATTGTCTAAACACTGTATAGGATTACTATTTGATTTTTGTTGGCATAGTCTGTGCTACCAGCAGTTACAAAATTAGGTATTGTAGGGTGCAGCCCTAGCCCTTTAAGGGCGGCTTCGCCTTTCTTAAATAAATGGCTATACGGGCATGGCTTTGCTAGAGAATGAAGTTCGTAACGCACCAAATCACGCTAAGTAGGTGGGTGGGAAAAATCATAGTTATGATCAGGCAGTAGGCAGTTGGGATAAAGCTTTGAGCTAAATTTACAAATCGTTATATAGTTCGCTTTATTCATGCCTACCTACCCTACGGGAACGCTAAAAGCGTTTCATTACACTTACACATACTACTTTTGTACTTTATTTAATTCACATTCCTAAGGAAGCAATCTCACAATCTTGAGTTACAAACTACGGTTTTCAAAATAGACAAGGTTTAGATATTTAATAAAATAATCAATAGGTAGCTTTGTGAATGGTATGCTTAATGTCTAAATTACGATCTAACGATCTATATATAGCTAAAAGTTTGCTGATTTTGACTATGTTTGTTGTGTTAGGAGTGTTAGAATATTCGACTCCTAGTGACTATGTATTTGGGTATCTCTACAGCGGAGCGATTTTATTAGTAAACTCTTGGTTTGGGGAAATTGCAACTTTGCAAGCCACCTTTGCGGCTGTTTTCCTAACTATATTAAACCTGTGGATACCTGGACATGAAGCGATAAGATTTTCCACCATTGCCAGTCGAATTATTGCCGCGATGGCATTAATAGTGACGGGATTTTTGAGTCAGCGTCTACGTCAATCGCAAGATGCGATCGCACTCACTACCACTAAACTGGAAACACAGGAAAAATTGGTGAGATTGCGAGAAGATTTTGCTTCCACCCTCACCCACGACTTGAAAACACCGCTTTTGGGGGCAATGGAAATCATCAAAGCCTTTCAACAAGAACAATTTGGTGCTATTTTACCAAGCCAGCAGCAAGTCTTAGCAACAATGGCGCGTAGTCATGAAACTTCTTTGCAGCTATTAGAAACCCTATTAGATGTCTATCGCAATGATACCGAAGGCTTAAAACTGAACCTCGCACCTGTAGATTTAGCTGTCTTGGTGGAAGAAGCTGCGATTACTTTAACTCAATTAGCTGCTAGTCGTCGCGTCCATCTATCCTTTAATTATGGCGATTCCGATTTTCGGCAATCCCTTTGGGTAAATGGTGATGCATTGCAACTGCAACGAGTATTGACAAATCTCTTAATAAATGCAATTAATCATTCTCGAAGAGGCGATCGCGTTGAGGTAATATTAGAACCACAAACCTCTTACCAAGTTGTGAAAATTTTGGATACAGGTGCAGGGATTAAACCCGAACACTTCCCATACCTATTCGAGCGATTTTACCAAGGTAATAGCGACAGACAAGCCAAAGGTTTCGGGTTGGGGCTTTACCTATCTCGCCAAATAATTGAAGCACATAACGGTATAATTTGGGCAGAGAACAGAATTCCATCTGGCGCTATTTTTAGCTTTAAACTACCTGTTCTGCCATTCCATCCCTCTGTTTCTGCCTCACATTCTATGTAAAATGCCTTCTACCCCAATCAAAATTCTCCTAGTTGAGGATGATGAACTCTTCCGGTTAGGCTTGCGTGTACGATTACAACAAGACACCCTCTTAGAGATTGTCGCCGAAACTGAAGATGGCGAAACAGCTATTGAATTAACAAAGCAGCATCCTTTAGATGTGGTGCTTTTGGATGTAGGATTACCAGGGATTGGAGGAATTGAAACCTGTCGGCAAATAAAGCAACAAAACCCCAATCTGTCAGTACTAATTTTGACATCTCATTCCCAACAATCCCTAATTAGCAGATTGATAGAAGCTGGTGCTCAAGGCTATTGTCTCAAAGGGATTGCTGCTGATCAGTTAATATTAGCACTTCGTTCTGTTGCAGCTGGTGCATCTTGGTGGGATGAAACAGCAACAAAAGAAATTCGTTCTTCCTTTACATCGCAACCTAACTTAGAAAATATCTCTGTCAATATTTCAAAATCTGACAATCCCCTCACCCATCGAGAACAGGAAATTTTAGAATTGCTAGCAGTTGGAAAAAGTAACCAAGAAATAGCCCAAACACTCTACATTACCCCTGGAACAGTTAGGGTACATGTCCACGCTATTTTACACAAATTGGAAGTAAGCGATCGCGCTCAAGCTGTAGTTGCTGCTTTACAAAGACATTTAATTAAAAATGGCTTGACTATAGAAGAATAATTTGGGTTTTGATATTATTGTTTGTAATCGCTTAATTAACTTACTGTTTCAAACCCCCTGTTTTGCAACTGTTTATAATCTCCGTGCATTTATGCCGGAGAGAAGTCAATGATTTACAGCCATTAACTGCGAATTTTCCATTCTCTTCAACCACTTCTGTAAAAATACTTCGTTTTCTTTCCTTTCTTCTGATTTTGAAGTATCAGCAGGATAAGGCATTAACCCTGTAATTGCTGCTGTGGTAACGCAAAACATCGACTTTTGAAAACTCATACAAATCTGTACCCGCAAATCATCTTCACCGCGCGGACTATTGCGATAGATTTCATGTAAATACTCAGGTAAATAATGACGCATATCCTGCATTAATAATGTTGGGGGAATTCCTGCACCACCAATGGGTAAAGGATCAGCATATAATGCGCCATATTGAAATCTCGATTGATCGACGGGAACTTGGTAAGCTTGGGCGTTATAAGATACTGTACCTTGGAATGGCGTACCCCGGAAAAATACTGCTTCTACATAGGGAACTGCTGTATCTGCCAAGAAGGTTAAACCTATAGATTTAGGGAGGATTTCATATACTTGATTCTGGATTTTGACTTCGTAGGTGATGGGATTAGCTGCATTATTTACTAGTCCATCTCTAATATGTTTAACTACTTGGGGAATCGTTGTAATTTTTCCGATATCGTAGAGATCTGATAAGGTGAAGAACATATCAGCCATAACTCGCCAAAATTGCCCTAAACCACTGTAGTATGCTGATACTCTTAATTGTTCAGTCAAAAATTCGGGAAAAAATCTATTAATTCCCGTTACTAAAGGATTATATTTAAATTTTGCATTAATTACCGCTTGCGCTCTTTCTTGAAAATCTTGAGTATCCAAATAACTATCTAAGCCGCCACCACCGTGCCAAAGCATTGCTTTGAGGCAGTATTCAGCATACTCAAAGTTAATTCTATCGTGCCACAGGTGACGAAATAGTTTTTGTGGTGAAACGTCGCCGTTAAAATATTTAAAGAAGGGGAAAAACTGCAAAAATTGGTGATCTGCAATGTAAATTAAATTATCAGAATAGGCATCTAAAACTACGGCATAACTTTTAAGAACACCAACTACTTCTAATACATTTCTTGGACTATCAGGAAGTAATGCGTCACCTGATAGTAGTCGATCTACAAATTCTGATAAGAAGCTGTTTGTAGGATGATTTGTATTTTTAGTAGTTACCATTGTTCTTATTCCAAATAATATTGTGTTATCAGTTATTAGTCATCAGTGATTAGTTAGATTTAAATTATTCACCATGCTTATACTTACTGATTTAAACCTTGTCTATTTTGAGAGATGTAGTTTGAAGCCAAGATTGTGGGTAGACGTAGCCAGCACTACGGGCTTATGCTAGTCTTCCCTTCGGCAACCCCTTTGGGGAACGACAACCCGATGCAGCGTCTACGTAACGTCGCAATGACAAAACTCCACTTTTCATGATGGACGAGAGGCAAATCCAAGAACTCTAATTGTGATAACTGTTGACTGTTGACTGTTCACTGACAAGTGATTCTTGAGTATTTACCATTGCTGTAATAGTTGGTTCTGTCCAACGACTTAACCACCCAGGTTGAATTCCAAAAATGATGATAAATAGTGCCAAAATTAAAGCGGGTATTCTATCTGACCAATATACTCTAGGGAGATTACTAGTTTGTTCTGATAATCTGCCAAAGAAGGCACGATTTGTCAAAATTAGGAAGTAAACTGCTGTTAACCCGGTACCCAACATTGAAATTAGGGTTTGGATGGGGAAAACTGCAAAACTACTGCGAAAAACAAGAAATTCCGAAATAAATCCCACCATTCCCGGTATACCTGCACTTGCCATTACCCCTAATATCATTAAACTACCAATCACGGGCATTCCTCGTTCCGGATTTAATAGTCCTCTAACAACATCAAGGTCACGGCTACCTGTTTTTTTGTATACAACACCCACTAGTAAAAACAACATGCCAGATATTAAACCGTGGCTAACCATCTGCATGACTGTAGCTAATATGCTCAATGGTGTTGCGGCTGCGGCTGCGAGGAGGATATATCCCATGTGTCCAATGGAACTATATGCCACCATTTTCTTCATGTCTTTTTGCGCGATCGCACACGACGATCCGTAGAGTACACTAACTACTGCCCAAGTTGCTAACCAGGGGGCAATATAACCCCAAGCTTCTGGTAATAGGTTCATGCCAAATCGCAGTAAGCCGTAGGTTCCCAGTTTCAGTAATACTCCAGCTAAGAGGACTGATATGGGGGTAGATGCTTCTACGTGGGCATCTGGAAGCCATGTGTGGAAGGGAACTAAGGGGATTTTGATGCCGAAACCAATTAAAATTCCCACCAGGAGTAAAATTTGGGTGGCAAGTGGTAGGGATGTGGCATGGAGGGTGCTGAGGGCAAAGCTAGGTGAATCGCTCAACCACACTAAGCCCAGGAAACTCGCTAAAATTAGGATGCCTGAAAGTGCTGTGTAAATTAAAAATTTTGTGGCAGCATATCCTCGACGTTCTCCTCCCCAAATAGCGATGAGTAAGTATAGGGGAATTAGTTCTAGTTCATAAAATAGGAAAAATAGGAGTAAATCTTGTGCGAGAAACGCCCCATTTACGCCAACGTTGAGCAGTAAAAGCAGGGAATAGTAGAATCTGGGACGCTTTTGAGATTCATCACTGCTGAAAACGGCAATACAGGTGAGGAGTCCATTTAAAAGCAGTAATGGCAGTGATAAACCATCGATTCCCAGGCTGTAATTTAAGCCAAGCGCATCTATCCAAGGGATAAATTCGGCAAATTGTTGATTGATATCGCTAGGATTAAATTTAATAGCTAAAACGATTGTCCAGGCGAATGCGATCGCTGAAAATAATAAAGCTAGTTTTTTCGTGACTTTCGGTTCTACACCCGTGGGTAAAAAACCAATGATGGCTGCTCCTATTAAAGGTAGCAAAATTAGAGCGGTGAGCATGATGAATGTGGAAAAGGGGCAGGGGGCAGGGGCAGGGAAAAATTCGTTGACTCTGTTTCCTGAACTTTTTTGACTTTGCGTCCAGTTTTTCTAAAATGGCAAACGATCTAAAAGTCCTAATGACCAACTAATGAAGAAACCGAGGATACTAACACCGATGAGAATTGTTAACATGTATCCTTGAGATTGACCAGAAATACTATACCTCAAACTTTGTCCGCCGAACATCGTGGCGAAACCAACTAAGTTTACCAAGCCGTCAACTAAAAAGCGATCGCTCCAAGCTGAAACCCTTGATAACATCGCTACTAAGTTAACTATAGTTAATTTATACACACGGTCGATGTAGAAGTCGTATCCCAATAAATCTTGCACTAATCGCCATGCAAAGATGCGTGAACGTGACCAAGCTTTGTGCAGGTAAATTAGGGAACCTACGGCGACACCCAAAACGGTGGAAAATACTAATGACCCTAGAACTACCAAATTAATGCTTTCCCAAGGAGGCAACAAATACCACTGTTGCAACATAATTGGTACTAGTAAGTTCACGATTGTTAGGGACACCATTGGTACTGCCATTTGCCAACCAACTTCTGGGCTGCGTTTGCTTTTTTGCTGCGGGGTACCCCAAAATATTAATCTGAAGACTCTAGTTAAATTTAATGCTGTTAAGCCGTTAACTAATACTAATATCCCAATTACCCAGGGAGAGATAGTTGCTAAACCATCTGCCCATGCCAACATTGCCCAAAAACTACCTAGAGGTAATAATGATACCATCCCGGCGGAACCAACTACAAAGGCTGTGGTGGTGGCTGGCATCCGTGACCACAAACCGCCCATTTCCGTTAAATCTTGGGTTCCGGTGGTGTAAATTACTGAGCCTGAACTCATAAATAATAGGGCTTTAGCGATGGCATGGGTTAACAACAGCATTAATGCCACGCCGCCCTGTTCCAAACCCACTGCTAGGAATACTAGTCCCATATAAGCACTGGTTGAGTGGGAAAGCGATCGCTTAATGTCAATTTGCGCCAAAGAAACTAAGGTTGCCCCTACTGCTGTCACTCCACCCATCACCAATAAGGCGTTTAATGCCACTGGAGACAAAGCTAAAATCGGTTGCAATTTAAATAAAATGTAGGCACCACCCGCCACCACCATTGAGTTTCGCAGTACTGACGCTGGGTTAGGACCTTCCATTGCTTCATCTAACCATAGATGCAAGGGAAATTGAGCACATTTACCCGCAGGTCCAGCAATTAATGCTAGTCCTAATAAAGTTGATGTTAGGGGACTAAGTTGGGCTGTCTGCGCCCACTCATGTAAATCGGAAAAGTTTAAACTTCCTGCTAAGTTAGAAAGTGTCACCACCCCCATCAACAGCATTAAGTCCCCCACCCGCTTAGTTAAAAAGGCATCACGGGCAGCTGTCACCACTAAGGGTTGGGCATACCAAAAACCCACTAATAAATAGGTTGATAAGGTTAATACCTCTAGTAGGGCATAACTTAAAAATAGTGAATCACTGATTGCCAAGCCACTCAAAGCTGCCTCAAAGAACCCCATCAGCGCGAAGAAACGCGCCAATGCCCAGTCTTTTTCCATGTAGCCTAGGGCATAGATTTGAGCAAATAAGCTCAAACCTGTAATCATTACAGATGCCCCAATACTTACTGGCGAGATTTCAATTGCAAATGATAAATCGAAGTCTACTGCTTGAAACCAGTGGAAGAATATTGTTTCTGGGTCATGATTCCAAATATCTTTAAATACTACTAAGCTGTGAACTAAACCGATAACGGTCATGAGTAGATTTAAATAGGCTGCTGGTCTTGGACCTGTACGCCGAATTATACCCATCGCCCACGGTAGTGTAATCAGCGCACCGATTAGACCGTAAAAAGGTACACACCAACTGGTGGAGAACAAAAACTGATTGATCAATTGATTCATCTAAAAAATTCCTGGGATGTGAACTTGTCATCTGGGAATTCTTCCCCAACTCTACATATTAGTTTTTCTAAACTGAGTGATTTGAAAAATCTGAACTTAAAGCTAATTTAAGCAATGTTATCTACATAGTTATTTTCCCAAAAATATTCCCCATAAAAAGTTGACTTTTATGTCAAAGTAGGCATTTATTTTTTTATACTTTCCGTTTAAATAAATCAAACATTTTTGCACCACAAACTGCAATTATCGGACAAATAATGAAAACTTATCCCTAGTTTTAAAGGATTGTTTTAAATTTACGACAGATTATGGTAGATGCTGTGGTATTAACCTTTTGGTTTTTGTCAGTTTTACCAAGGATAGTTTTCACCACCCCCATTAATTGGCTTTAGCCATAGATATAAAAAAATTATAAAACATAACTGCTGACACCATAAAATGAATGTACTTTAGCGGCTATAATTCTACAGATAATTTATGTTAAGTTTTCTAAAACTATTTTATCATAAACTATTATAGTAATTTATATTGCCAGGGGTGCCAAGCTTTTCTATGCTTATAAAAGGGAAATGAAAAGCTCAATATGAGCATCCCCGTCCAAAAAATCCTCAAGTGCTGAAACTGCGTTAATTTTCTTAGGAGTCCTTGCGATGCCAATTGCGGTTGGAATGATTGAAACAAAAGGTTTTCCAGCGGTTGTAGAAGCCGCTGATGCGATGGTGAAAGCTGCTCGTGTCACCCTGGTGGGATATGAAAAAATTGGAAGCGCGCGTGTCACCGTAATTGTCCGTGGTGATGTCTCAGAAGTACAAGCTTCTGTGTCAGCAGGAATTGAAGCTGCGCGTCGGGTAAATGGTGGTGAAGTTCTTTCAACCCATATTATTGCCCGTCCCCATGAAAATTTAGAATATGTGCTGCCAATTCGTTACACTGAAGCAGTGGAGCAGTTCCGAAGTTAGGGAAGTATTGGTTAGTCATGTTGCTGGGGATTGCAATACTCCAGTTGGAGTGGTGCAGTCCGAGGCTTAAGTAACCAAGATGTGGAGGCGACATCAAAGGTGACGAAGTTGGAAGCCAGAGAATTAAATGTTCGGTTGAGAGAAATAGTTAGATAAAATCAGTGAACAGTGAGCAGTGAAAAGTTATCAGAGTTTCAGATAGGGATTGTACCCACTGAAAAGGATCATGCGGGGCAATTTGAACCCAGGATAAATACATGATTGATAACTGACAGCTTGCAACTGACAACTGTCAAAAGTCTAGATTCCGTAAAACGCGATCGCTGTCATCCGCCAATGGGCATAGACATCCCTCAGTGGTTAAAGGTAATCTCTAAATCCAAAATTTGAAATTAACTGGGTTCTTTCCCATTGTTGCTTGGGTTCGCTTTGAATTGTCTACAAAAAATCAAGATACTGATTTACTGAATTTAAGGATTAAAAAATGTCAATTGCAGTAGGAATGGTAGAAACTTTAGGCTTTCCAGCAGTGGTAGAAGCCGCTGACGCGATGGTGAAAGCCGCTCGTGTCACCTTAGTAGGTTACGAGAAAATCGGTAGTGGTCGCGTGACAGTAATTGTTCGTGGTGATGTCTCAGAAGTACAAGCTTCAGTTGGGGCAGGTGTGGAATCAGTCAAGCGTGTGAGCGGTGGACAAGTACTATCAACCCACATCATTGCTCGTCCCCACGAGAACCTAGAATATGTACTACCAATTCGTTACACCGAAGACGTAGAACAATTCCGCGAAAACGTCAACTCCATTCGCTCTTTTGGTAGAAGACCATAGATTGAGTAATGCAAATTGCGAAAGTACGGGGTACGGTAGTTAGCACGCAAAAAGACCCAAGTTTGCAAGGCACAAAACTACTCATGTTGCAAGTAGTAGACGAAGAAGGGAACCTGCTACCAAAATACGAAGTAGCAGCAGATAACGTAGGTGCAGGGCTTGACGAGTGGGTACTTTATAGCGTGGGAAGTGCCTCGCGTCAAATTCTTGGGAACGAAAAACGTCCTATAGATGCGGCAGTCATAGCCATAATTGACTCAGTTCGCATTGAAGACCGACTTGTTTACAGTAAAAAAGATCAGTATCGATAAATTCAAAGTCAAAAGTCCGAATAAGACGTAATGTTAGCTAGTCCAGAGGCGGCTAACTTTTTAACCTTTGACTAAAGCTAATTTCAGGAGGAATCTAGTAATGGCAGTCCGCAGCGTAGCGCAGGCGGCACCCCCAACCCCGTGGTCAAGTGATTTAGCAGAACCAGCTATCCATCCAACGGCGTTCGTGCATTCGTTTTCCAATATCATTGGGGATGTGGTAGTTGGGGCAAACGTAATTGTTGCGCCAGGTACTTCGATTCGGGCAGATGAGGGTACACCATTTTATATCGGTGAAAATACAAATCTCCAAGATGGTGTTGTAATCCATGGCTTGGAGCAAGGTCGCGTCGTTGGCGACGATCAACAGGATTACTCGGTATGGATTGGTAAAAATGCCTGTATCACCCACATGGCACTGATTCACGGACCATGTTACGTCGGAGATGGCTGTTTCATAGGCTTCCGTTCGACAGTATTTAATGCGAAAGTGGGTGAGGGTTGTATCGTCATGATGCACGCGCTGATTCAGGATGTGGAAATTCCCCCTGGAAAGTATATACCTTCAGGGGCGGTGATTACCAGTCAACACCAAGCAGATAGGTTGCCAGATGTACAGGATGCAGACAAGGATTTTGCACACCATGTAGTTGGTATCAACCAAGCTTTAAGGACTGGTTATCTCTGTGCTGCGGATAGCAAATGTATTACACCCATTCGGGATGAATTAGCTAAGTCTTATACAAGTAACACAGTTAACAATTTTAGTTTTGCTTTTGAAGAAAGGAGCGATGAGGTGGCGATAACTAGCTTGGGCGGGGAAACAGTTGATCAGGTACGCTATTTACTGCAACAAGGATTTAAAATTGGTACTGAGCATGTAGACGGGCGACGTTTCCGTACAGGATCTTGGACAAGTTGCAGTCCAATCGAAGCGCGATCGCTTAACGAAGCAATGTCAGCATTAGAATCATGTGTCAGCGAACACAGGGGCGAATATATCCGTTTATTTGGGATTGACCCCAACGGAAAACGGCGAGTTTTAGAAACAATTATCGCTCGTCCAGATGGAGCAGCAGGCGGTACAGCTACAGGTTTTAAAGCCCCATCTGCCAAACCAGCCAGCTACAGCAGCAATGGTAGCTCTAATGGTCATAGCAACGGCAACTCCAACGGTAACGGCAAAGTCGGTGGTGAAATCGTCGATCAAGTTCGCCAGCTATTAGCAGGCGGTTACAAAATCGGCAGCGAATATGTAGATGAACGTCGTTTTCGTACAGGAAGTTGGCAAAGTTGTCAACCCATAACATCCACTTCCATCAACGAAGTCATGGCAGCATTGGAAAATTGCCTACGTGAGCATCAAGGAGAATACGTTCGCCTCATTGGAATTGATGCTAAAGCAAAACGCCGCATCTTAGAAAGCATTATTCAACGTCCTGACGGCATCGTTGCCCCCGCTGGAAGCAGTGCAACCAAGTCATTTACTGCTAGCACTGCCAGCAATAGTTCTTACTCTTCCCCCGCTGCCACCAGTAGCAGCAACGGCTTACCCTCGGAAGTTTTAGATCACCTCCGACAATTAGTATCTGGTGGCTATAAAATTAGCGCTGAATACGTAGATGCACGCCGTTTCCGTACAGGAACCTGGCAAACTTGCGGACAAATTGAGGCATCATCAGATCGTCAAGCCGCTGCCACACTCCAAGGATATATATCTGAACATCCAGGCGATTATGTTCGTTTAATTGGCATTGATCCTAAAGCAAAGCGCCGTGTTTTAGAATTGATTGTTCAACGTCCATAACCAATTGAATCAGTGAACAGTAAACAGTAG
The DNA here is from genome assembly GCF_000317435.1 of Calothrix sp. PCC 6303. Lineage (NCBI taxonomy): Bacteria > Bacillati > Cyanobacteriota > Cyanophyceae > Nostocales > Calotrichaceae > Calothrix > Calothrix sp. PCC 6303. The sequence continues at coordinate 812,989 of NC_019751.1, read as the reverse complement.
TTTAAATATATGCTGGACAATTTAACTGATAACTGATAACTGTTGAGAGTGCTGAGTTGTTGGAACTCTAAATATCAGCACTCCCAACTTCGCAACTTCTACACTTTCCCGCTCCAAGGTAACGATTTTTTATGACAGTGCCGCCACTGTATTTATGCGATCGCATTGATTCTTACATCAGTGGCGAAGTCAAGATTCATCCCAGCGCAGTTGTCGCACCAGGGGTCATATTCCAAGCAGCTGCAAATAGTAGAATCGTCATTAGTCAAGGTGTCTGCATTGGTATGGGGGCTATCCTCCAAGTTGATAGAGGAACATTGCTAGTAGAAGCTGGTGTGAGTATCGGTGCTGGTTTTTTGATGATTGGCTCAGGAACAATCGGTGCTAACTCTTGCATCGGTTCTGCAACAACTGTTTTTAATAGTTCTGTTGCCCCCAAACAAGTAGTTCCCCCCGGTTCAATTATTGGAGATCAAAGTCGGGTAATCAGCGAGTCACATTCTCAGCCAGCTTTACCTAGCAGTGAACCAAAACCAGAACCAGAATTACAACTAGAGGATGATCTTTGGGCTGAATCACCAAAAAATCAACAACCAGAAATCAAACCAGAAATCAAACCAGAAGCTAACAAAGATAACTTAACCGCTGTTAGTAATTCGGAAGAAGAACTTGCAGTACCTCCCCAAACCGAACCCCCCTCAGAAACACCTAACAACTTCGGCGCGAATATTTACGGACAAAGTAGCGTCCAACGTTTGCTAGTCACCCTATTCCCCCACAGGCAGTCATTAAATAAACCCCTATCTGACGACGAATAGCCTGAATAAGTGTTACATAGTTAGAGTATGAGTTGATTATCCTGGAGAATTCAGATGGATGTATACAATCAACGTTCTATTAGCACAAATCATGGCGCAAATCAAGCTGCACGACGAGAAAAATCTCTTGAAGGTGCTTTAGGCTTAGTATCAACACGCAGTTTCCCGGCAATTGTCGGCACAGCTGACATGATGTTAAAGTCTGCTGGAGTTTACCTCATTGGTTACGAAAAAATCGGCGATGCTCATTGTACTGCCATTATTCGGGGTGGTATCGCTGATGTACGTTTAGCCGTGGAAGCCGGAGAACGAACTGCTAAAGATTTTGGTCAATTTGTATCTAGTTTAGTAATTCCCCGCCCATATCCCAACTTAAATATAGTCCTACCAATCACCAATCGCCTCAAAGACTTCGCAGAGGGAGGTTCTCAGAGCCGCTTGAGCAATCTAGCCATCGGTCTAGTAGAAACAAGGGGATTCCCGGCGATGGTGGGGGCAGCAGACGCGATGCTCAAAGCCGCAGAAGTACAGTTAGCAGCTTATGAAAAAATTGGTGGGGGTTTGTGTACGGCAATTATTCGCGGGACAGTAGCAAATGTTGCCGTTGCTGTAGAAGCAGGAATGAATGAAGCAGAAAGAATTGGTGAACTTAGTGCGGTAATGGTTATTCCTAGACCTTTGGATGAACTTGAAAATACTTTGCCAGTTGCTAGTTGTTGGGTTGAGAAATCCCAGCCGATATCTCAGACGATAAATATTCCATTGAGCATCAAAGAAAAGGAAAAAGAAGTAGTTGTAGAAGCTGAGATATTAGAGTTGCCTGATTTATCCAAATTACCCTCTAAAATTACAGAATATTTGTAAAAATATACTAGTAGAAAAACGCTGCCGATAAGTTAAGTTTGACTAACTATCAGCTAATTATAATCCCATCTATAATCTGTCCATAGCATCCTCAATTAAGGCAATTTAGTGTAGCATAGCGGCAGTAAAATACTACTTTGACGAAATTACACTAATTCAATATGAAGATGGACGCAAGGGAATACCAGAAAATAAATTATCTCAAAGCCCCAATTAACCTATAGGGGTGCAAGACATGGCGCTCTGAATATGGGATAATTTGTTAATTGGAAATCCCTAATTAACCTGAAGATGAGTAAAATTATATCATGTTCCCTTCCCGTTAGAGGGAAGATTCAGGGTGGGGTTAAATTCTACGCAGCTAACCCTACGGGCAAGCTTCGCTAACACAAAAATTGTTATTAAAACCCTAATTCTCTCGACTTATTGATTACGGGGTTTCTATTCCAATCAAGCATTTATTCTACTAGATATGTAAGTTAAGTTGGAAGGTATATTAACTAAGATAGCTCATAATAAACAATAAGCAAGATTAATAAATAGATTTTATTCTAATAGTATTAATAGAGGGCAATCTATCTATAGATAAAATTTTTGATTTTGCTGATTTTTGATGGCATGATGTGATAGTCTACGGTGGTAACAAGTATAAATCACACATTCATTGGCATTATTAATAGTAGTGCCTATGCTGACTTATAGATAATTAATTAGCTTTGAAATGGTTAGACTTTAGTTACTATCTACAAAAGTAATTAAAATATCTTTTCAACCTTTATGATTCTCCATAAAGAATATCATTTTGTACCGATGAAACTAATAGCTTCATCATCCAAATAAATTTCCCTTTAGTTTATATTTTAGGCTACACATCGATGAATCAAGCTACATTACATCAACTAAAAGTCTTTGAAGCAGCAGCACGTCACTCTAGTTTTACTCGTGCGGCTGAGGAGTTATTTTTAACTCAGCCAACAGTTTCAATGCAAATTAAACAACTAACGAAATCAGTGGGATTGCCACTATTTGAGCAGGTTGGGAAGCGTTTATTTTTAACTGAAGCAGGAAGAGAGTTATTTGCAACTTGTCAGCAAATATTTGAAACAATTGCTCAGTTTGAGATGAAAGTTGCTGATTTGAAAGGATTAAAGCAAGGGCAATTAAAGTTATCAGTTATTACAACTGCAAAGTACTTCATCCCAAGATTATTGGGTGCATTTTGCGATCTTTATCCAGGAATCGATATTTCTTTAAAGGTTAGTAACCATGAAGGAATTGTTGAGCGAATGACTGCTAATCTGGATGATGTTTATATTATGAGTCAGGTTCCAGAACATCTTGATGTAAATTACGAACCTTTTCTCGAAAATCCTTTGGTGGTTTTAGCACCATTGAATCACCCATTGGCAAAAGAAAAAAATATTCCGATTCAACGACTTGCTGATGAACCTTTTATTATGCGGGAACCAGGTTCAGGGACACGTAGGGCAATTCAAACTCTGTTTGAGAAACATGAAGTAGTTGTTAAAGTCAAGCTGGAATTAGGAAGTAATGAAGCTATTAAACAGGCAATTGCCGGAGGTTTAGGAATTTCGGTTTTGTCAAGACATACTTTGTTACCAGAAATAGGAGACTTAGTAATTCTTGATGTTGAGGAATTTCCCATTAAACGGGATTGGTTTATGGTATACCCTAATGGTAAACAGCTATCAATTGTTGCCCGCACTTATTGTGACTATTTGTTAAATGCTGCTAGACCATTTGCAGAGAAAAACTCTTTACTTGATGTCATTTCGGAAAAACAGGAGAGAGTTCTGACTGATGCGTAGCAAGAAGTGGTGAATGTTGAGGTAAATTGATTGCCTAGCATTTTTTCTCGCTTCAGCACTCAAACAAGCGATCGCTAATCAACGCGATCGCCAAACTTTGATAGTATTATCTGCACCACCACTAATCAAGGTACTACCATCTTGGCTAATGCTTAGGGAAATAACTTGTCCACTATGTGCTGAAGACATAACATGTACAAGTTTTCCTGTTTCTAAGTTCCATAACCGAATCTCCCCATCTAAACCCCCGCTAGCGAGAATTTTCCCATCGGGACTCACTGCCAGGGATAATACAGAATAGGAATGTCCAGCTAAGGTTTTAACTAATTCCCCTGTATTTACCTTCCATACTTTGATGCTTTTGTCAAGACTCCCACTCACTAGAGTTTGGTTGTCGGGGGTGAAAGCAACAGCAGTTACCCAACCTGTATGCACGGAAATTGACTGAGTTTGTTGTCCACTGGTAATATTCCAAAGTCGCACAGTTCTATCGGTGCTTCCACTTGCGAGGGTTTGACTATTGGGACTGATGGCAAGTGATAGAACAGGTAGATTATGCCCATAGAGGGTACGTAGTCGTTGTCCGGTGGTAAAATTCCACAACCGGATGGTTTTATCTGTACCACCAGTAGCTAAAGTTTGCCCATCTTTGGTGATTGCGATCGCATTATTCCACGCGACGTACCCATCTGTCTTTAAGCTGCGAATTTGTTTACCACTATTTAATTCCCACTGCTTAATGGTTTCATCCAAACTTCCACTCACCAATTGCTGTCCATCAGGACTAATTGCCACCGCTGAAACTGGAAGTGTATGTCCATAAATGGTACGTATCAGCTTACCAGTTTGGGAATTCCACAATTTAATTGTTTGATCATGACTTCCACTAGCGATGGTTTCCCCATTCGGAGTTATGGCAATCGAAGAAATTGCCTCCGCATGTCCAGTTAGGGTATTTGCCAAAGTCAGTTTTTTTGCCCATTTTTCTGATTGACTCGGCAACACCATCGACATGAAGTCGGTGCCAAGGTAGAAGGGAATAGCTGTTAAAATTACCACAGCGGCAATAAATGCAGCAGCAACAGCAATTGTTTTGGCAGATATTCGGGGAAATCTCAATCCACCCAAAACCTGATTACCCCAACGCTGATTATTCGATGTTTTATAACCAACGGTAGTAGCGTGATATTTCCGCAACTCCTTCTCTACCATTCCCAAACGTTGTAAAATTTCTTGGGTACTTTGGGGACGTTGACTTGGAGAACGTCGCATCAAATCGTTAATTAAATTAGCTAAAAGTGTGGAAATTCCTGGGGCAAAATTCTGCCAACGCAGTTCATCAGAATTTGGATCATAAATATCGGGGTCAGTTGGTGTTTTTCCCGTTAGTAAGAATGCAAAGGTACGTCCAACCGCAAAAAAATCAGAATTTAATACTGCTTGTCCATTTAACTGTTCCGGTGGAGTATATCCAGGAGAACTAATTCCTGTAATTTGTCCAATTGCTTGTTTGGCAATATATGTAGATGTGACTTCCCTCGCTGCACCAAAATCAATTAAAACCAATTGCCCATCACCTTTAAGCATGATATTGGAGGGTTTTATGTCTCGGTGAAAGAAATTCTGACTATGAACTTTGTGAAGTATATTAAATAATTGATTCAGCCATTCTACAGCTAAATCTTGGCTTATTGGTGCGTTTTTCCGCTGTTGTAAATATTGTTCTAGATTCAAACCTTCAATTTTTTCCATCACCAAACAATGTAAAGGCTCTACAGCATTGTTTGGTAAAAAAGTAAAGTACCCATTTCCTTTGGGGATACCCGGATGATCCAACTGGCTCAATACCTGAGCTTCTTGTTGAAACAGGGATACAGCCTTGGGATAATTGTGGAGGAGAACCTTTAAAACCTGACGACTATTATCACGTCCCAGCACTTCATAAGTTTTCCCAAACCCACCACCACCCAAATAGTTGATAACTCGATAGCGTCCTTCTAGCAGCAATTCCGAACCGCAACTCTGACAAAATAGAGTTGTGTCAGTGTTTTGGGGTTTGGTACAGTGGGGATTAATGCAAAAACTCATAATTTTTTAAATAGTATCTTCAGCCTGGATGATATTTCTGGATGATATTTATAGCTTGATGGTGGAGAACAGAGTCAGAGTTTTTCTATAATTAAGCCTCAGCTTGACAAACTTACCCCTACTTTTTGAGCTAAACATAGATAGATAATTGCGACTCCTGGATTTTGTTTTCTATATTTTTTCTTATTTAGCCATCTATATAAGAAGCTAACGCACAAAAACCCTGCTAATTTGTTTCTTATTTCCTACTGCCTTTGAAAATGCACTTAATTTTGAATGGTTACTCATGTAAAAATTATCCCTCAACTGCCATATTAATCATATAGGCAATTACAATTTACAATTTGTCTATATATATTTGCAAATTCACCTAAAAATGGTATAAGACAGCAATATAGCTGAAGAACTATGAATCGTCGCCAATTCTTGAAATATAGCTCCATGACAGTTGGTACTGGCACTCTGGTAGCTTGCGGGACTAGTGCCAAAGTCACATCTAGTAATTCCGCACCTAATCCTAAAACTAAGGGTGGACTCGATAAGGTAATATTTAGCCTCAGTTGGGTTGCTGAAGCTGAGTATGGTGGTTTTTATCAAGCTGTAGCCACGGGAATTTATCAAGATCATGGTTTAGATGTCATAATCAAACCGGCAGGACCTCGCGGCAACTATAATTTATTGTTGATAGGGGGAGCCACTGATTTAACTATGGCACATAGTGGGGAGGCAATTAATGCCGTTAAGGATTCTGTACCCAAGGTGACAGTAGCTGCTATCTTTCAAAGAGACCCCCTGGTACTGATTGCCCATCCAGGAATGGGAAATGATTCTCTAGAAAAACTCAAGGGAAAACCAATTTTGGTTGCTGCTGCTGCTGATGCTAACTATTGGCCCTTTTTAAAAGCAAAATATGGATTTACAGATGATCAAAAACGTCCTTACAACTTTGATCTTCAACCATTTTTAAAAGATAAAAATATTATTCAACAGGGAATTATTACTGCTGAACCCTTTGATATTAAGAAGAAAGGTGGATTTGATCCTGTGGTGATGCTACTGGCTGATTATGGTTATAACTCCTATAATTTCACGATTCAAACTACAAATAAGTTAGTCGAAAAAAATCCAGATTTGGTGCAAAGGTTTCTTGATGCCTCCATTAAAGGCTGGTATAGCTATTTAGAGGATCCAATTCCCGGTAATAATTTGATTAAGCAAGCTAATCCTAGTATGACAGATGAGCAAATTAGCTTTAGTATTCAAAAAATGAAGGATAGCGGCTTAATTTTGGGAGGTGATGCTCAACAATTGGGAATTGGGGCAATGACTGCTGAACGCTGGGAATCTTTCTTTAATAATATGGTGCAAGCGGGTGTTTTTGATAATAGCGTCAAATACAAAGATGCATATTCTTTGAAATTTGTCAACAAAGGAACAAGTTACTATAAATCCTAATGCGAGATGATAACCCTGCTATTACCCTGAATCACATTGGCAAAGTTTACGGTAATGGTAACATTGCCTTAAAAGATGTGAGTTTCAGTATCAAAGAGTCAGAATTTCTCAGCTTGGTGGGTGCATCTGGATGTGGAAAAAGTACAATATTACGAATTATCGCTGGATTGGGACAACCGAGTTCTGGAACTATTAATTGGGGTAAAAGTCAAGCAAAGCAAAAATTAGCATTTGTCTTTCAGGATGCTGCACTGTTACCTTGGGCAAACGTGAGGGAAAATGTGGCTTTACCATTGAAACTGGCGCGGCTACCACAACGAGATATTAGCACTAGAATTCAACATGCGATCGCACAAGTCGGATTAAAGGGTTTTGAGGATAACTACCCCCGTCAGTTATCTGGGGGGATGAAAATGCGAGTATCCATAGCTAGGGCATTGGTACAAAATCCTGATATCCTGCTGATGGATGAACCATTTGGCGCTTTAGACGAAATCACCCGCAGTAGACTTAATACAGAGTTATTGGATTTATCTCAGCGACACCAGTGGACAGTGGTTTTTGTCACCCACAATATCTATGAAGCAGTATACTTATCTCAGCGTGTCTTGGTAATGGGTGCAAAACCCGGACGTATTGTTGCAGAGATAGAAATAGACGCACCCTATCCCCGCAGTCAAGAGTTTCGCACTTCATCGATATATAACCAACATTGTCGGGATATTTCCCAATATTTGATGCTTGAAAATCCAGGAAGCAATCTAACTCGGTAGAGACGTTCCACCATCTATATTAATTTTTTATATTATCCTACTTGTAATTGATGTCGGTAAATCATTATCATCATTAACTCTGGCATAACTACCTGAATTAAAACTAATTAAATCATCAATATTACGTTTCATCGTCTTACAAATATTATCCAAAGGCAAATCATTGCTATCATGACCAAAAGGATCTTCAATTTGAATTCCAATCGCCTCAATTCCAAACAACGTAAAACTAATTAAAGCCGTAATCATACAAGTCCACCAACCTAAACTCTGTACTAGTTGAAAAGGTAGCAGCAAACAGTATAGTAGTAATAGTTGTCGCAGATGAATCGAATAAGCTACAGGCATCGGTGTACGCAAGATACGTTCACAAGCACCTAAACTATCGACTAAATTATTTATTAATTCCTGCATTAATGTTAATTGATAACTATCAATACGTTTAGAACGATGCTGTTGCTCAAGATAATCTCCAATCCAGAAAGCAACTTCTAAAGGTGCGTGGTTAATATTCTTCAACTTCAGACATTGACGATTTGTAACTAACTCTTCCAACTCATTATGTATCTTTTCCCCGCGCAAATGTAACTTAGTAGTGACAGCAAAGGCAACTAAGAAATTGAGAATAGCTATTTTTTCTACTCTATCTTCAGGTGCATTTTCCTGAATAGATACCAAAATTTGTCTTGCTAAATTGCGAACATTATTCACAATAGAACCCCAAGCTTTCCGACCTTCCCAAAATCTATCGTAGGCTGTATTTGTACGTAATACTAATAATAAACCAAGTACAATACTAGGAATTACATTTTGGAGAATAGGCTGAGAAACTGGTAATTTATAATAGTACAGAATTGAAATGAATAATCCAAAAGTACCGCAGGCAATGACATGTTTATAAACAATACTGATAATTGACCCTTTGCTTTGCAAAATAATTGTTGACCATCTTAGTTTTTTCTCAGCCATATATTTGGAAAAAGATCTTAGTGATGAGATTTGATTAGCATCCTATTTATACCAATTTTAAACAAAGTTTGGTCAAATTTATCCCTCTCTAGTACAGCATAGCGTAAATAACTAGACCATTATTTGACCATGAAAGGTGCAGTAATAAACGGCTTTCCCCGTCTGCCTACTGCCTACTCACTACTGCCTTGACGTACTAGCCATCTGTTTAACTCATAAACAGTTATCCGCCACCAGTTTTACCATTTATCACTACACAAAAGCTAATTATGCCATTGGGTATCCGTTTCCAGAAACATGCAATAGATCGCATTTACAGTAAATAAATAGTCTTAAAGCAGTGTTCTAGCTGATTTATCTATTTTTTCACTGAGCACTAACTAAATTCTTAGGATTCTCTCAGATTTACATCAGGTTAGATTCAGCTTTCAACCAGATACTAAGAATTAAGTTAAGGAATCGAGGTTGAACAAATATGAAACGCCTAATTACTGCTAGTTTATCTGTAATGCTACTCTTTATCGCTACTGTTAATCCTGCCCAAGCACAGTCAAGACATGAAAAAATGTTAGATGCTAGCCAAACATTACAAAACAGCAGTCCTGTTCAATTAACTCCTTTCCGTCTTGTTTATCTCGCCTATCAAGGTTACTTAAAAAATCAAGGTATTCCTAGTTATGGTACCTTTATTTCGGCATCTCATCAAATGAATGTTCATGGTAAAAACTTGGTGGAAGCTGGAATTAAAGCTAATTTATTACCTGCTGCTACTTTAAGTAATCAAGAGTATATAAACTCAGTTGATACTCAACTGCTGGGATTATCTTCTAAAAGTTAATGGTAATAATTCCCTTGTATTACTATGATCTATGAGGAGAACTATCGGGAATTGCTTATGCGCTTACTACATACAATGCTACGAGTGGGAAATCTTCAAGAATCATTGAAGTTCTACTGTGAGATTCTGGGGATGAAATTACTGCGTCAAAAGGATTACCCCAGTGGTAAATTTACTTTGGCTTTTGTAGGATACGGAGATGAATCTGAAACCTCAGTGCTAGAGTTAACTCACAACTGGGGTGTTGAAAAATATGAATTAGGCAACGCTTACGGACATATTGCCTTGGGTGTCGATGATATTTATGGAACTTGCGAACAAATAAAAAGTCTTGGAGGGAAGGTGACACGGGAACCAGGGGCAATGAAACATGGTTCCACTGTGATTGCTTTTGTTGAAGATCCAGATGGTTATAAGATAGAACTAATTCAGGTGGGTACTCAGGGTTCAGCTAGCACAAACGATACTAGTCAGCAATTGGTAAATCAATAAGTTTTTTCCAGCGATTGAGGTGTGATGGAGTTGAGTATCAAAGATTTTTTGAAAGCAGGTTTACAAATTCAAACTAGGTGCAAGACACCATCCCCTCAGTTACTATTTGGTAGCATAGTTGGCTGTAGTGCTTTTAGCCAACTATGTTTACCATCACTAGCTGAATTAGCAAATATTATCCCTGCATCTGATTCTGAGAAAGGAGTTGAGACACAAATACAGGGACAACAAGATGTCACATCTTGCCATACTTCCATATCTTGTCCAACTGTTGATGTGGAATCGGTAGAGTTTTCCAGCATTCCTGATAACGGGGAAAATACAAATTTTAATGCTTTAGATAAAATACCGACGGTTGATGAACTTACTGATGTCAAACCAACAGATTGGGCTTATCAAGCTTTAAAAACTTTGATGGAGCGTTATGGAATTCTATCAGCATATCCCGATAGTAAGTTTCGTGGCAATCAACAGATGACTCGATACGAATTTGCCGCAGGTTTAGCCATAACTATCGATAAAGTTGAGGATTTGGTGGCAAATGCCATTGGTGATGAGTATATCCGTCAGGATGCGATTACACTGCGACGTTTACAAAAAGAGTATCGGGTGGTTTTGGATGAATTGCAGCGAAGAATTGATCAAACTGAGTTGAAAGCTGCCACAATTCAAGCACAGAGATTTTCTACAACTACGAAATTACAGGGACAGCAAATTGTCGGGGTTTCCGGAGGTAGTAGTGCTGCAAATACATTAGTTTCTCGGACTCGCTTAAATTTATTGACGAGTTTTCAACCCCAAGATTTATTGGTGACACAATTGGAATCCGGTAATAATGGTGGTGATGCTGTTGCCCAAGAACAGCGTGAGGGTTTAAATTATTTGGGTACGGCTGGATTACTTGCTAATGCTGGGGGATTGCAATATTCAGATGTGGATTCCCAACTGAGATTAAGACGTTTATCTTATAGTTTTCGTCCTCAGAAAGATTTAGAAGTCACCATCGGGGCAAAAATTTCACCCCGTGATTTTATAGATAAAAATTCATACGCTAACAATGAAGCTGCCGATTTTAGTTCCGGTGCGCTTCTCAACAACCCTTTAATTGTTCAAAACCAAATTGATCGAGAAGGCGGTGCTGGGGGGGTGGTAGTATGGAATCCTAGCCCTAAATTGATTATGCGATCGCTTTACGTTGCCAAGAACGGAAATCAGCCGAATCAAGGTATATCCGGTGATGGACATCAAGCAACTGTGGAGGTGGAATATAACCCCAGTCAAAAGTTGCGACTAAAACTACAATATACCAACGCCCAAGTGAATGATACTGATATTAATGCAGTTGGTTTAAATACAGAATATAGTTTAAATAAAGAAACAGGAATCTTTGGACGCTTTGGTATTGGGAGTTACCAAGGCTTTAATACCGCTATTAATCGGGATTTTGACGCAACCCCCATCAGTTGGTCAGTTGGTGTCACAAGACGCAACGTAGTGATACCAGGAACTTTGGCAGGAGTTGCAGTTGGTCAACCTTTTATTACAGGTGATTTAGGTAATAGCACTCAAACTAATTTTGAAGCATTTTATAATCTGCAATTAAATGACAATATTAGCGTTACCCCAGTGTTTTCTCTGGTTACAAACCCAGATAACGATAAAAGTAATGGTACGATTTGGCAAAGTTCATTGAGGACGGTTTTCTCGTTTTAGAATTCGAGAATAACTATTACTATGAAACTCTAAAGGTGTTCTACTTGTTGTTCAACAACACCAACAAATTCATACCCTAATGTAGTACTCCCTAAGAATCGTTGCCAGTATCGTGATACTGTGAATTTAGTTCTCATAGTGAGAACTAAATTAAGTTATAATCATACAGTGGAAAATGCATGTAATTAGCTACCGAAGGTTAAAAGAATTTTATGAACAGCACGCTGATTGTCAAGATGCTCTTGATAACTGGTACAAAGTTGCGCTCAAAGCTAACTGGTCAAATTTGATTGAGGTACAATCTATTTTCCCGAAAACAGAAGCAGTTGGTAATTTTACTGTTTTCAATATTAAAGGAAATAAATATAGATTAATCGTGAGTATCGATTATGAAAAACAGTTGATTTATATCAAGTACGTTTTCACTCATGCTGAGTATGATAAGGACAATTGGAAAAATGACCCTTACTTTTAATCCACAGAAATATCAAGAGTTATTAGTTGAGCATCAACCAAAAATAATTAGGACTGAAGAGGACAATGAAAAGGCTTTGGCAGTTGTTGAGAAGTTAATGCATCAACAACATCGCAGTCTTGAAGAAGATGAACTTTATGATTTACTAATTACTCTAATTGAAAAATTTGAACAGGAATATTATGCTCCTGGAGATGCTTCTAATCCTCATTCTATGTTACTTTTTTTGATGGAACAAAGAGGTATTAAACAGTCAGATTTAGTTGGGATAGTTGGTTCTAAGGGTATTGTTTCAGAGGTTGTGAATGGGAAACGGGAAATCAGCAAAGCACAAGCGAAGGCTTTAGGAGATTTTTTTCAAGTGGATCCTGGTATTTTTATATGACTTGTGTAAGGGACTGAAATAAAAGCAATTGATAAAAAGTAGAAGTATTTCAAATTTATGCTGCGGCAGGTTTAGGGAGTTTTGAAAGGATTGACAATTCTCAGCCCATCAATATCTGAATACCCAAAGTCTTCTGTATAAAGAGTGCGATCGCAATCTCTCGTAGCTTGGGTGAAGGCTTTGCGTAACCCAACATAACCGACTGAAAAAATTCACAATTACTTTGTTCCACCCAAGTTACGGGAGAAGAGCGATCGCATTCCACCTCAAAGCAGGTAAAATCGTCAGCGCGATCGCACTTTCAAACAAACCCAGTAAAATAGGCTATCTGTCACCACAAGCGATCGCACTCACGTCGTACAAGCTGTAACTTTGTTCAGAGTTGCGCGCGATCGCACCTCCCAACAAACTTAGTAAAAAACCCCGTCTGTCATTGCGACGTAAGGAAGCAATCGCAATATCTTCAATACTAACGAGCTTATGCGATCGCTACCCTGCGGGATGCAAGCAACGTCGTTCCTCCAACCTTCGGTTCGTAAACTACGCAATGACATAAATATTATTTTTACCTAACTACTTATTGGGTATGTCAAAATAAACTAAGTATCTTTGGAAATGCCCAGATGGAACGCCCATCAGTACAAAATCTAATTGCCCAGGCAGCCAAGGAGCAGTGGAAAGAACTGAATCTATCGGGGATGGATTTATCGGAGTTACCATCAGAGATCGGGAACTTAACCAGCCTCACAGACCTATACCTCAACCGTAACCAACTCAGCACTTTACCGGAGGCGTTCGGGAACTTAACTAGTCTTACACACCTCTACCTCAGTGCTAACCAACTCAACGCTTTACCGGAGGCGTTCGGAAACTTAACCAGCCTCAGGTATCTCAAACTCAACAATAACCAAATCAATGCTTTACCGGAGTCGATTGGAAACTTGACCAGCCTCACATCCCTCGACCTCAGCGCTAACCAACTCAACGCTTTACCGGAGGCGTTCGGAAACTTAACCAGCCTCACGTTTCTAGACCTCAACAGTAATCCACTGACGGGATTACCGGATTCGGTTGGAAACTTAACCAGCCTAAAACATCTCTATCTCAACAATAACCAACTCAAGGCTTTACCGGATTCGGCTGGAAACTTAACCAGCCTCACATTTCTCGACCTTAGCGAGAACCAACTCAACGCTTTACCGGAGGCGTTCGGGAATTTAAGCAGCCTTACATACCTCTACCTCAGCGGGAACCAAATCAATGCTTTACCAGAGTCGATTGGAAACTTAACCAACCTCAGATATCTCTACCTCTGGAATAACCAACTCAACACTTTACCAGAGTCGATTGTAAACTTAACCAACCTCACAGACCTCTACCTCAGCGAGAACCAACTCAACGCTTTACCGGAGACGTTCGGGAATTTAAGCAGCCTCACAGACCTCTACCTCAGCGGTAACCAACTCAACGCTTTACCCGAGACATTCGGGAATTTAAGCAGTCTCACATACCTCTACCTCAACAGTAACCAACTGACGGGATTACCAGAATCAATCGGGCAGTTAAATAAACTAAAAGAGCTAATTTTATATGACAACAAATTATTGACGCTCCCACAAGAACTTACTAAACTAACGCAACTGAAAAAACTTGATATTAGAAATAACGATTTGGGAGAACTTCCTCCAGAAGTAAAAAGAAAATATACACAACCTGCTCCCGTTTTTAACTTTATCAGACAGCTTCAAGAAGAAGGTTCAGAGCGTATTTACGAAGCTAAACTCTTAATCATTGGTGAAGGTGGGGCGGGAAAAACCAGCCTTGCCAACAAACTTATTGACTCCAAATACAAGCTCAAACTTGAAGGTGGTGACAACCCCGAAAAATCAACAGAAGGTATTGATGTTCTCCGTTTCGACTTTCCTCACTCCAGTGGCAATCCCTTCCGCATCAACATCTGGGATTTTGGGGGACAAGAAATCTACCATGCTACTCACCAATTCTTCCTCACTAAGCGCTCTCTTTATCTCCTCGTTGCTGATACCCGTCAAGACAACACTGACTTTAACTACTGGCTTGAAGTCGTCGAACTCCTCAGTGAAGCCAGCCCTGCCATCATCGTCAAAAACGAAAAACAAGATCGCCCCTGCCAAGTTAACGAAAATCAACTGCGCGGACGCTTCCCCAACCTCGAAAAAATCCTCCCCACCAACCTTGCCTGCCCCAATAATCGCGGACTTTCCGAAATCCTCACTGCCGTCCAACACCATATCAGCCAACTTCCCCACATTGGCACCCCACTACCCAAAACCTGGGTACGAGTCCGTGAAGCCCTAGAAGCCGACAACCGCAATTACATCACCCAAGACGAATTCCTAACCCTCTGCGATATCCACGGCTTCAAACGCCGCGAAGACAAACTCCAACTCAGCGGCTACCTTCACGATCTCGGTGTTTGCCTCCACTTTCAAGATGACCCCATCCTGAAAAACTGGATCATCCTCAAACCCGAATGGGGTACCACTGCCGTCTACACCGTCCTCGACACCCCAGAAGTCCAACAAGCCCTCGGTTGCTTCACCCACGAAGATCTTGCCAAAATTTGGGCAGACGATCGATACAGCGACATGCGGTATGAATTGCTGCAATTGATGATGCGGTTTAAACTCTGCTACGAAATTCCCCACCGTCCCGGCACCTACATTGCCCCCCAACTTCTCTCTCCTAACCAACCCAAATATACCTGGGATGACAGGGAAAACCTGATCCTGAGTTACCACTATGAGTTTATGCCCAAGGGAATGCTCACCCGCTTCGCTGTAGAAATGCACAAGCTAATTGACGGTGAACTCATCTGGAAGGATGGCGTGATTCTCACCGATGGTAATGCCCGTGCTGAAGTCATCGAAGCCTACTACAAAAATGAAATCCGCATTCGAGTATCTGGTTTTCCCAAAAAAGACCTCCTGACACGCATCCGTCACGAGTTTAATAAAATCCACGATTCCTACGAAAAACTTCGCTACCAAGAATTAATCCCCTGTAATTGTCCAACTTGCAAAGGCTCCCAAAATCCCCATGCTTATGCACTTAAAAAACTTCAAGAACGGCTGCAAAATCAAGCCTACGAAACTGAATGTGATAAACCTCCCTACCACAAAGTTAATGTTCATAGTTTGATTGACGATGCGATCGGTTATTCCCAGGATTCCAAAGCTTCATCTGAAGAATTTGAAAAACGCAGAACCCCTAGAAAGCCAAAACGGGAACTCACACCATCCGTCACCATCGAAAACCATACCCATATTCACAACGCCAATCAACAGGAGCAAATTATGTCCGACCAATCCAAAAAAATCCAAAACTTCAACGCTCCCATGTCCGGCGTTATTGCAAGCGACAACGCATCCGTCACCAACAGCACCTTCACCCAAACTAACAACGCAAATACCGCCGAACTTCTCAACCTCATCACCACTCTCCGCCAAACAGCCACCCAATTCCCCCCACAAAGTCAAGAAGACGTAATCATCAACATCGAAGACCTAGAAACCGAAATCCAAAAACCCGCCGACCAACGCAGCATTCCCCGCCTAAAACGCAGTCTTATCGCCCTATTCGGCATCGCAAGTTTGATCGCCAGTCCGATCGCAGGCATGACCGATTTCACCAACAATGTCCTAGAAATCGGCAACAAACTCCACATTGAACTTCCTCAACTTCCCTAAAATCATCCCCTACAGATTTAGATACTTGTGTCAAACTGGTAGATTGAATTTTTAATTTTAGAATCCCATAGATTTGTAGCTACGGGAGAAGTTGGTGATATGAGTTTGTTTTCTGAGTGCATAAATGAACCTATGCCAAACTATAGGTATATAACTACCCAGATTTCAAACTTAAATTAAATACTTGACATTATGTCCCCTATAGGAGTTGGTAAAACCCGCACAAATAAAGCAAAGCAAACAGTTACTCCCAAACTTTGGTTGCTGTTGATTGGTGTAAATCAATATTTGGATGAAGATTTACCCAGCTTGCGTTATTCGGCTTTGGATTGTCGGGGGTTATCTGAAGCTTTGGAAGTTGCTTGTCAGCAGTTTTCGCAGATGGAGATGACTACTTTCCATGATTTTGGGTTGCAGTTACCTTTGCTTGGGGATATTCGGGGAAAGTTAGCTGAGATTAAGGTGAATGCGAAACCAGAAGATACTGTTTTATTCTACTTTTCTGGACATGGTGTCATTGATGGTGATACACAGCAGACATTTTTGTGTTTGCGGGATACCCAAAAAGATGATTTAGCCAATAGCGCGATCGCACTCCACGAACTACTATCTATTTTAGGTAGTTGTGCAGCGCGTCAGCAGTTGATTTGGTTGGATGCTTGCCATAGTGGGGGGATGACGTTACGGGGTGCGGTTCCTAATGTAATGTTAAATCCGACACGTCAGCTAGTTAGGGATTTGCAATCGGCGGCAGCTAGTAGTAAGGGCTTCTATGCTTTACTTTCCTGCGATACTGACCAACAATCTTGGGAGTTTCCCGAACTGGGACACGGTGTCTTTACATACTATTTAATTCGTGGTTTACGGGGTGAAGCTGCTGATTCCCAAGGGATGGTGACAGCAGATGGACTTTATCGTTATGTTTACCACCAAACTCTGCAATATTTGGATAAAACTAATCAACAGTTGCGGTTAATTAATCAACAACGACGGGGAAAGGGTGACACGAATCTCTACAGTGAGTATCCTTTGCAGACACCAAAGCGAATTGTTGAGGGAATTGGGGAGATAGTTTTAGGTAATAAATCGGTGACTGAGGATGAGAAGCGGGTTGCTTTGGTGGTGGATGGGGTGACTAGTAGTCAAACTTTGGCTTTGAGTAAGGTTTTGCAGGGTAATGGTGGGTTTGAATTGGAGTATTTACCCCGTCAAGGGAAAGCATCTGTAACTGATATTCGGGATGCGATTCAAGGATGTCTGTCTGGGGGGGATACTGCTTTACTCTATCTGCGGGGAAGGTTGGAGGAGACTCCAGGGGGTGAATCTGCTTTGGTTTTAGCTGATGATGTTTGGTTAAGTTGTAGTTGGTTGCGGCAACGGTTGCGTCGTGCTTTGGTGGAAAGGGTAGTTTTAATTTTGGATTGCCCGGAGGGGGGGCAGGGGAAGCAGGGGGAGCAGGGGGAGCAGGGGAAGCAGGGGAAGCAGGGGAAGCAGGGGAAGCAGGGGAGGCAAGGGGAGCAGGGGAAGCAGGGGAGGCAAGGGGAGCAATCTTTGGCAAGTTGGGTGGAAGATTTGGAAGTTGGGGGGGAGAGGGGGATTTGTATTATTGCAGCGGCTGCACCTGGGGAAAACTCAGAGGTTTTTGTGCGGGGTTTGGTGGAAACTTTACAGGGTGTTTCTCCTGATGTTGGTTTGTCTGCGGCAGGTTGGATTAGTTTACTTCAGGTGCATTTGGCGGGAAGTTTACCTCTCCAAGTGTGGTTGTCGGGGATGCAAGGTGTGATTGAAGTTATACCAACAGGTTGGAATCGGCAAAAGTCCACGAGTTTGGATTTGGGAATTTGTCCATACCTTGGTTTGAGGGCTTTTACTGAAGATGATTTTCAGTATTTTTACGGTCGTTCGGCTTTGATTCAGCAGTTAATTAGCCATGTGGCTTCTCAGTCTTTTTTGGCTGTGGTGGGTGCTTCGGGAAGTGGAAAGTCTTCTGCTGTGCAAGCGGGAATGATTTCGCGGTTGCGGTTCGGGCAAGAGTTAGCTGGTAGCGAAAAGTGGTTAATTTGCTGTTTGCGTCCAGGTAATAATCCGTTGGATATTTTAGCCAGGAAGTTGGGGGGAGAAAAGGAAGCCCCAGACCTTGATAGAATGGAGGGGTTACTTTACCAAGGTGTGGAAGGGTTGGTTTATTGGTTACGCAGCCGACCGGAACCTATGGTAATGTTGGTGATTGACCAGTTTGAAGAGTTGTTTACTTTAACTTCAGATGAGGATCGAGAACAATTCCTAAAGTTGGTTTTTGGTGCTTTGGAATATGCTGGCGATAAGTTTAAATTAGTTATTACCCTGCGGGCTGATTTTATGACACCTTGTTTGGAAATTCCCGCAATGGCAAAGTTGTTGCAGGAATCAAGTGTGTTGGTACCAGCCAAGTTGAGCGATGATGATTATCGCAGTGTAATTGTTAAACCTGCGGAACAGGTGGGTTTGCGAGTGGAATCGGGTTTGGTGGAGGTATTACTCCAGGAGTTGAATCACTCTGCTGGGGATTTACCTTTGTTGGAGTTTGTTTTGGAAGAATTGTGGAGTCACCGCAAAGCAGGGGAGTTGACTTTGCTTTCCTATCAGCAACATTTGGGGGGAATTGCTGGTGCTTTGGAAAGGAAAGCGGAAGCTGTGTATGGGGGTTTGGATGAATCGGGGAAGGAATGTGCGAGGTGGATTTTTCTCTCTTTAACTCAGTTGGGGGAGGGGACGGAGGATACTCGCAGACGCATATTCAAATCGGAATTAGTTGTGAAGAAGTTTCCCCAAGAATTAGTAGATAAAACTCTCCAGGTTTTAACTGCTGCGAAGTTGGTAGTGGTTAATGTGGAAGAATTTGAACAAGTAGAAGCTAAACACAGAGGTTACAGTCATAAAATCGGTGACTTAAAACTGGTTTCCCAAGAAATAGAAGATAAAAATCCTCTTTCTTCCCCTTTGCATAATTCTGTTACAATCGAAGTCGCACATGAAATACTCATCCGTCACTGGTCTACTTTAAGATGGTGGTTAGAAGAGAATCGTAGCAAAGTGCGATCGCATCGACAAATTGATCAAGCAACTCGGTTATGGATTCAAGGTAATGAAGCTGCTGAGTTTCTACTTCAAGGTGTACGTTTGGCTGAGGCTGAGGAAATTTTTATTAAGTACACTGATGAGTTATCATCGGATGTATGGCGGTTTATTTCTGCTTGTTTGGATCAAAGGCAGCTTCAGGAAAAAGCGCAGAAAAAACGGTTACGCCAAACTCAAGCTGCTTTAGCTGTAATTAGTGTTTTGGGTATTACTGCTACAGGTTTTGGTGGATTTGCTTTTTTTCAAAGACAATCTGCACAGCTACGAGAAGTCAGTGCTTTAAACTCTTCTTCGGAAGCTTTATTAGTTTCCCATCGTCAAATTGAAGCTTTGATTGCAGGTATGGAAGCTGGGAAACGCTTAAAACAGGTTTTTCATCCCAGTAATGATTTAGAATTAGCAACTATCGGGACACTTCAGCAAGCAGTTTTTAAAAACTTTGAGGTGAATCGTTTACTGGGTCATACTAATAAGATTAATGCTGTAGCTGTAAGTTTTGATGGAAGTTTATTAGCATCTGCTAGTGATGATGGGAATGTGAAGCTTTGGGGAAAGGAAGGAAATTTACTTGCTAGTTTTTTGGGAAATGAAGAACGAGTTTTAAGTCTTTGTTTTAGTGAGGATGGTAAGTTTCTCTTGGTAGGGGGTGGAGATAAAACTATCAGGATGTTTTCATTGTTTGGGAAAGAAGGAAACATACTTTCGACTCCCCAGGAAGCACAGAAATTTACTGAACATACCGATTTTATTACAAAGGCTATTTTTACTCCTTTGGGAAAGTCGATTATTTCCGCTTCCCGCGACAAAACTATTAAAATTTGGGATATAAATGGGAAGTTAACTAAATCATGGATTGCCCATAGCGGTTGGGTAAATTCTCTAGATATTAGTAGTGATGGGAAGTTAATTGTCTCATCTGGTGAAGATGGTTTAATTAAGCTTTGGCAAGTCAGTGATGGCAAGTTAGTTAGAAGCTTTTTGGGAAATAAAACTGGAATTAATCATGTTAGTTTTAATCCCGATGAAAAAGTCATTGCTGCATCAAGCGATGATGGAGTAATCAAACTGTGGAACCTTTTAGGGGAAGAACTCCAAGCTTTCGACATTGGAGGGAAAAAAGTTAATAATTTCCGTTTTACTCCAGATGGAAAAATCCTAGCTGTTGCCACCAGCGATGGAAATATCAAAATTTTGAATATCGATGGAAAACCCTTACTAAATCTCCAGGGACATGAAGCACCAGTCAATGATATTCACTTTACCCCTGATGGAAAATCAATTATTTCTGGAAGTGACGATAAAACTATCAGAATTTGGAACTTACCCGAAAAATATCCTCAACAAACTAACCCTATATATAGTGTCAGCTTCAATCCTCAAAATCAAACCTTTGCTACCGCAGGTTGGGATAAAAAAGTCAGTTTATGGAACCTTGAAAAATCTGGAAAAACTCAGTTTTTAAAAACCTTAGCCACCCATGACAGTATTATCTCTCAAGTTAAAATTAGTCCAGATGGAAAACTAATTGCCACAGCTAGCGCTGATAAAACCATCAAACTCTGGAACATCCAAACCGGAACCTTAATCCAAACCCTGAAAGGACATCAAAACAAAGTCACAAATATCAGCTTTCATCCCAACAACCAAACAATCATTTCCGCAAGTAGCGACAAAACCATTAAAACTTGGCAAATCAGCAACGGTAAACTCCTAAATAGTTTCACCGCACACAATGACGAAGTTAGCAGCATCAACTATAGTCCTGATGGTAAAATTATCGCTTCCGGAGGTAACACCAAAGATCCCACCATCAAACTATGGCATCCCGATGGTACCCTAATGAAAATACTACCCGGACATGGGAATGCGATCGCATCTCTCACATTCTCCCCCGACAGCAACACTTTAGCCTCCGCAAGCTGGGATAACACCATCAAACTTTGGCATCTTCCCGATGGTAAACTCATTCATACCCTCATTGGACACAGTGATGGTGTCACCAGTATCAACTTTACACCCGATGGTAAAATTCTCACCTCCGCAAGTGTAGATGCAACCATCAAATTCTGGGATGTCAGCAGTGGAAACCTAATTAAAACCCTTTCGGGAAACTCCGATCCCATCAATAGTATCGCCTTTAGCCCCGATGGCAAAACTTTGGTGAGTGGTGGTGAGAACTTTGGAGTAGCTTTGTGGAATCTCGATTTAGATCAACTGATATCACAGGCGTATAGTAAAGTAAAGGTTTATCTAAAAAATCACAATGACAAAGATAGAAATTAGGGATTAGTACTTCAAAACAAGCTCATCTAGTGCCTTTGATAATTTGTACTCAATTAAAACACTTTCAAAACCTCTTTGATTAAAAATTAGCTATTTCATGTATTATAAATTAAGTTTATAAAAACTTCAACCACCAAGATTTATTCTTCACCTTATAACCAGCAAACCAATTACATATAAGATACAGAATCAAAATCAGGACAACCCATATAACATAAACATGGTGTAAATCATATCCATAATCTTTCGGCATTTGGCTAGATAATAAAAAGGGTAAAGCTACTGCCTTAAAGCCATATTTAGGCAATGCCAATAAAACCGCAGAAAAATGTATTAACCAAAGATGAATAATGTAAAAGAATAATGGCACCTTTCCAAAAACAAGGAGAGGTTTGAAAAGCGAAATATTTTGACTTTCAAATAAATAAAGTGCTAAAAAAGCTACCCCAAGTGTAATTAATAAATAAGCTAATGATGGTGGATATTTTTCACAATTGATAAATGATAATATCGTCTTCAATAAGTTAGATTTTACTGACCATGGTTTCGGATCACCATAAATATTTAGCCCTCTGATGACTACAAAACTAAAAATTAAGCCCCAACCCAAATTTCGCAACCAAGGCAAATACTGAGTTTTTGGTTTAGTCAGTACATATCCAAAAGCATAGCCACATGCCATTACTCCAACCCAAGGAATAAGGGGATACCCTAACAAAAAGCGAATTCCTGATGTCGATACAAAGATTGCCCGTTCATGAAAAAATGACCAAATCCAGCCAAAGTTTCCTAATTGTTGGGCTTGCACACTATCAAATAAATTATGTCCAATAATCAGTATAATTCCAAATATAGCTATATTTTTAATAGGAAGCTTAACTAGTAAAGCTAAAACAATCATAGACCAACCAATGACCCACAGTACTCCTGCTAAAAAAACACCAGGATAAAATGTCCATGCCAAGCTAACTATAGTTAGTTCCAAAAATATTAATAAAAATCCTCTAAGCAACAGAAAACGACTGAGTTCTTGCTTCGTTTTTCCTCTTTTTAAAGAAAGATGAGCCGCTATACCTGCAAGAAAAATAAATGATGGAGCACATAAATGAGTTATCCATCTTGTCAAAAACAGAGGTATATTTGATTGTTCTATATCCAACACATTAAAATGAACATTAGAAAAAAAATTTCTTGTGTGATCTAACGCCATCAAAACCATAACTAATCCACGCAATAAATCTATAGAAACAAGACGTTTGATTAGGTGTTGGTCATCATTTTGAAAATCGGGGTTCAAAGCATTTGAATGCATATTTGATTCCTTTTTTCCATCTCAGATATCTTGGATTCGTCTGAATGACTAATGAGCAATATACTATACTATGACACCCAGATCTTCAGATTTGAATTTTTAAAAAATTTATATCCAAAACCTTACTGCAATGCCAAAGCGACCTTACCATGATGTATTAATTAATGAGTGCGAAGAACCCTTAGTCGAAATACCTCTGGATGAATTTGCGGTGGAAACCCCTCATCCATACCAAAAATTAGGCGCTCCCTACGGTCAACATTCACCGTATTTCATCAGGGAATCTGTAGTTAAAAAAATTACTAAAGCCCAAGAATATCTGCAAAATCAATACCCTGGGTGGAAAATTCAAATATTTGATGCCTATCGTCCAGTTGCCGTACAGCAATTCATGGTAGATTTTAGCTTTGCTCAGGCAGTAACAGCAAAAAACCTAGTTGAAACTGAATTATCAGAAATTCAACGTCAAGAAATTTGGTCAGAAGTCTACAAAATTTGGGCAGCACCAAGCTTAGACATGCAAACCCCACCTCCCCACAGCACAGGTGCGGCAGTAGATATAACCTTAGTGGATGCTACTGGAAAACCGATAGATATGGGTTCACCCATCGATGAAATGTCAGATAGGTCACTCCCCGACTATTACCTCAACCATTCACATCCCCAAGCCTCAATTTATCATGCAAACCGTCAAATTTTGCGACGTGCGATGTATAAAGCTGGTTTTTGTCGAAATCCGGGCGAATGGTGGCATTTTTCCTATGGCGACCAAATGTGGGCTTGGTTATATAATTTGGCAAACCCCGAAAATCCAGTTGAAGCTTGTTATGGAAGGTTACTGTGATAGGGAACAGAAAGACAATAAGACTGAAAGACGGAGAAACCCAAAAAAGGACGCAAGCTACCAACTCATAATCAATGGCAGTCCGGGCTGGAAATCTACCTGCTGACCTTTTACTTCCCCATCGAAACCAAGCTCTAGACAATATTTTATACCACTTCTTAGCTGAACTTGATGGGTATCAACTACAGCTTTAAGTTCTGGCGATGGCGTATTTGCAACAGGACTAATGACTTCTATACGAGTAATTTCACGGAAGCCAACAGGATGTTCCAGAGGTTGTGCTTTCTCAGGATGAAATTGATCTGGGCGCTTACCAAAGGGAGTTTGGAACAGCATCGGCTCAGTTAAAATATCACTATTTGTTCCCACTGCAATACTCAGTGTTTCCGGCAAGTATGGGGGATGATATGCCCAACTGGGAAATGCAACTGCATCACTAGAATCGATAGCTGGACGCAGACAAACCCCAAATGGACATGAACCATTCATGCGATCGCTCCATCGCTCCCATAGCCTAGTTTGATAAATTAACACCGACTGTGCTTCCTCTTTTGAGTGAACCCACAAAAATTCCAACATGGCATTGTGGAAAAAGAAACAGCGATTTGCTGTACCTTGCCCACGATGGGTTCTGGATGCTCCTTCTAATAAACCAAATGAAACTAGACGCTCGGCAGCTTTGTCAGCACCTATATCAGTACAAATAAAGAGATGATCAAATTCAAATGCCATAGTTTTAAAGCTATTTCAGGATCAGATAACGCAGTTTCTCAAGCTGATTAACTATAATCCCAAGATATACCTTTAGGCTGAAGAGTCAACCTATTATCATCATTAAGCTGATATGGAGATGTTCGTAGAAGCATCAAACAATTCCAGACAGCTTACTTTTACATGGTAAAAATCCTATGTTTTTCCACAAAAAAGAACCAATCCATGCAGTCAATATTGATACAGCACATCCACGTTTTGCTCAACTGTTACTAGAGCAGTTTGGTGGAGCGACTGGTGAACTCACAGCGGCTTTACAGTATTGGGTACAATCTTTCCACTGCGAGAACGCTCCTATCCGAGATATGCTGCAAGATATTGCCATTGAAGAATTTGGTCATTTAGAAATGGTGGGCAAACTTATCGAAGCGCACACAAAAAATGTTGACCAAACAGAAGTGTATAAAAGTACACTGTTTGCCGTGCGTGGCGTGGGACCCCATTTGCTTGATAGTCAGGGCAGTGCCTGGACTGCAAGCTACGTGAATGAAGGTGGCGACGTTGTACGTGACTTACGGGCTAATATTGGTGCCGAAGCCGGAGCGCGTCAAACCTATGAAGCTTTGATTAAACTCGCTCCCGATGAAGGTACTAAAAAAACATTAGTACATTTGTTGAGCCGCGAAATTTCCCACACCAAGATGTTTATGAAGGCACTTGATTCGTTGGGTAAACTCACAGACCCAATGTTTGGTAATATCGAACCAGATAACACTGTAGATATTTACTACAACCTATCTTCAGAAGCGGAAGCCAGTAACGAGAAGCTAGAAATTAACCGGCGAGACCCCTGGAATTCTGAACCTGACTTCAAGTATATTGCCAATCCAACTGTCAGTCACTCTTATTGACATACTCCCCAGCCTAAAGGGGTGGGGATTCTAGGCTCGAACAGCAATTGCAGGCAAAGCCCGACTTACACTACCTAACCCAACAGTCGATGCCCCGACTGCACAAATATTACGACTGGCGTTTTCGTCTCTTCCGTTTACAGACTGGCATAATGGACAACGCCATTCTCTAATAGACAAATCAATCTTTTCTAGAATATGCCCACAACTAGAACAAGTCTTAGAACTTGGATACCACTGATCGATAAAAACAACCATTTTATTCTTCTTTTTGGCAACCCATTCTAGGATTTGCAGAAATTCACCAAACGCCAAGTCTGATATCTTCCTGCCCCAAAGACGTTGCATTCCCTTGAGGTTTAAAGTCTCAAAACAGAGAACATCAAACCTATCAGTTAACTCATGAGCTAACTTCCAGAACCAGTCACGGCGACGATTAGAGATACCCTCATACTTGCGTACTAAGTTTTTTCTTGCTCGTTCCCTGTTGGACGAACCTTTTAACTTTTTAGAGTGCTGTTTACTAGCTTTTTTGATGGCGTTTAGGGACTGCTTGAAAAATTGGGGAGACTCAATTTTAGTGCCGTCTGTTCCCGTAGCGTCTCCGGAGGAGAAACAAGTGAGAAATGTTTTCAACCCAAAATCAAAGCCAGCAATTTTACCTGTCTTAACTTCAACTTCTGGTTTACTGCCTTCATCAACAACAATAACCATAAACAATTCACCCAGTGGAGTGCGTTTAATGGTTAGGGTTTTGACTATTCCCTCAATCTCTCTAGACTTCCAAAATTGATAAACTCGGCTACCAATTTTCACCCTGTTACTACCCAAAAACTTATAACCTGCTTGCTTAAGGGTGAAGGATTTGTACTTCTTAACTTTCTTAAATCCTGGTGGTCTGACTCCTTTCTTGTTATGTTTAAAAAATAGCTGGTAGGCTTTCTCAATGCGTTGACATACTTCTTGTACTGCCTGAGAACCTAGCAATTGCCAAAATGGGCTTCTCTTCCGCAGTTTGGCGATATGAGACTGAAGTTTTGCACAATTTAAGTGTTTGCCCCACATCCGGTAATACCGTTTGTGTAGGGCAATGCAATGGTTATAAATCACCCCAGCAGCATTAATTGTGCGTTTGAGGTGTCTATCCCGTTTGTGTGCGTAGAGTTTAAACTTCAGTGTTTTCATGCTAGTATTCTATCATAAATTGACGGCAATATGACGGCATGAAGAAATTAACGGTTCGGTGTTCTGATCAAGAGTATGAAATACTTTTGAAATATTGCGAGGAAACAGATCGCACTCAAAATGACGTGCTTAGAGAAATGATCCGGAAGTTGAAGAAAAGCCGTGCTAGAAGCACGGGGCTTTAGACTCAGGTTTTTGTTAAAAAACAGAAAGCAGTAGTGGATAATAACCACAATCACAATCTTTGATAGCTAGGGCTTGCTGATTAAAGCTATAACCTTTGCCAAACAAGGGTTTTAAGCATTGTTGAACCAGACAAGTGCAAGGTTATGGCATTTAGATGCTCAAAAACCATGCACTTTGGAGAAAAATCGCGGGGTGAATTTTAGATCTAACCTCTAAAACCACCATTATTTAAGCTGTGTGGCATCTAGATTCGCTTTGTAGCTTTTTTCAGCAGACCCTAGCTACCTTTGTTCCAAGAAATGTCGTCTGAGTAATCAGACGGCAAAACTTTGACTGATAGAGAAATTTTGGAAGTGCTAGACCCCACTCAACCCTGCCCTTGCTAAGGGTTTGAAACAGGTATTTTTGTACCTCATGAAGTTAAAATTTGCTATATCGATATCGATATCATTCATGACTTACGCACTCGCTACAAATAAATCAGGCTTAGAGATTGCTCCCTTAAATCGCAATAACGTAAATAGTTACTCCCTCCGTAATTGCTGTCACTGATGAAATCGTCGTAGTTGAATTTGATGTAGCCTAGGTCCTACAACTGACATTACAGTAAATTCTAAACTTTCGTAGGAATATGTTTCACCTAATCCGGGGATTTTTTGTAATTCATATAATAAAAAGCCACCTAGAGTTTGATATTCCCTAGTTATTGGCAAATTGATATTGAGTATTCGATTCAAATCTTCAAGATTAATTTGCGCTTGTACCAAATGGGTATTTTCATCTAAAATTTGTACCAGTAGAGCATGGTTATTTTCAGAATTGCCATCATTCCCAATTATCTGAGCAATCACATCCTGAATTGTTACTAATCCCACTGTCCCACCAAATTCATCTACAACCATCACCATAGATGGTTTTTGCTGCTGCATCATGGGTAAAAGCTCATGCAAGTATGTATTTTCGGGAACAAACCTTGCTGGACGGATCCAAGCTTGAATTTGGGTTTCTAAGGTAATAGTACCCATAGCTAAAGGCTTTGTTAAATCTTTAAAGTAGACAATCCCCTGAATGTCATCCAAAGATTCACTGGTAACTGGGTAACAAGAGTGACTAGTGTGAGCCATTTGATGAAGAAAGTTTTGTAATGATGCTGTTTTTGGCAGGGACACAATGCTGGTGCGAGGAACCATGATATCTTGTGCAGTGATATCCTGAAATTCAAAAACTTTTTTCAGCAATTCCCGTTCTCCGGCTCGTAAACCGATAGATTCACGTTCTGTAGCAATGATGAGTTGGAGTTCTTCAGAAGTTACAGGAGGTCGCCAACTTTTTCCTGTATATTCGATTCCAAACAGGCGTAATAACCACTGAGTAGATCGGTTAAGAATCCAAATAAAAGGTCGAAAAATACGGATAATCGCTTTAATAGAAGGACTCAAAAACTTCGCCATCTGTTCTGAGTAGAGGATAGCGAGGGATTTGGGGCAAAGTTCTCCTAAGACAATTTGTAGGTAGGCAATAAGAAAGAAAGCAATGGGGATTGAGAAGGAGTGCGCTAACAACAAACTCGTTTCCCCTGGTAGTGGTAGAGATTTGAGCCACTTCTCAATTAGTTCCACAATCGTACTTTCACCAATCCAACCCAAAGCCAAGCTAGATAAGGTAATACCCAGCTGAGTCGTAGATAGGAGTCGCTCAATACTCCTTTGTAGATTCTCAACTGCGATCGCTTGAATATCTCCGGCTTCTACTAATTGGTGAATCCGCGATCGCCTCACAGTCACCATTGAAAATTCCGCTGTCACAAAAAAAGCATTGATTGCAATCAGTAACGATACTGATAACAACTTCAAACCCACATCTGACCAACTCACATCAGAAAAAACAATCACCGCCTAATTTTCGCCTACAACTAACACCCAAGTTTCTAATGTGGCTAGTACTGCTGATTTGGAAGTCGAAAGGTACTTTGAGTAAGAAATCGATATAAATTATAAATAGTTAAACGCAGTCCAAACTACCTATACTTAACTGATCTAATACTCTTTTCAAGAGTGGTTGCCAACACCGCATTCTCACAAACTTCTACTTCCCTACAGGAATGTTAGCGACTTCTAAATGCATTTTTTGCGCCGGATAATCAGTTAAAACTAGAGAAACTCTCTTCACATCCTCCAATAATGGAGTTGGAATACTAATTGTTCCAGAAAAGACAGGGCTGTTAGAGGGTAATTCCGTTGGTAATCCCTCAGTACTGGCACTCAATGTTCGTCCTTTATCATCCGTGACATCCAAGAAACTGTACAAAAATTGGGCTGTATCTGTTCCCTTATTTTGCATTTTTACCTTCAAAACCAAATCACCACCAGAAATCTGGGCTGACTGCACCGCTAAGTTAACACCTTGGCTTTCAGCACTGATGGGAAATCCAGGCTGTGGTTTTTCTTGAGCTTCCTTGGCTTTTTCTACTTCTTTTTCTTTCTTCGCTTTTTCCTCCTCTTCATCATCTTGGGATTTATCTAGCTTACTAGCTTTGCTCTTACCCTCAATACGTGACTTAACAACTTTAAGAATTTCTTCCTCCCTCAGCAATGTTACCCCTCCATGCTGCATACTATTTGCCTTGCTGCTGGCAAATTTGGTTGCAGGACGAGCATCAGGTGTTGTTACACCCTTCAAAGCTTTACTACCAATATCAAAGCCTAAAATTGCGCTGACCGAACCAGCCCCCAACATCAGGGTCAATAATATCAAAGTTAGAAGAACAGTTGAGTTTAATTTCATTGCTGACTATCTCTTAAAAATAATGCGGCACAATCTACACAATCTAATTTAAATTGAAAACCATCAAAACTAATGACACATGCCAAAGTCCTAAAAATATCAGTATATAGCGATCACAAAGATATCACCGAAGAGGCAGAGGGGAAGGGGTTTCTAGCAGGGTTAGTAAGCCCTTTCCCTCTGCGCGGAGCATCTCGAAGCGAAGTATGGCTAGAAGCCCCGCCCTTGTGGGGCGCTCTTATTGGGGGCATAGTAAAAACTCCATCTCAGTTTTCCCCCTTGCTTCCTGCTCCCCTGCTTCTTTTAACCCTGCCAGAGTGAGGTTCCCTCTGACTTCACAAAGATAGAATGCATACAAAAATACTAACCAAAAATATTTTTCCTTGATCTCAATAATTTTATCTAACTTACCAAGAAGTTAAGTTAATCTTAGTTTGCATTATATTACCGTGACATTTCGCCGTGTTAAAATCTGATAAACTATAATTTAGGTGTTTACATTTGGCAAACACGCGCTAAAATAAACATCGTATAACCAGGGTTGGCCGATCGGTTTAGGCAACGAACTCATAATTCGTCCCAGACAGGTTCAACTCCTGTACCCTGGATTTTAAATTCAGCTAATATAGCTGGAAAACTAGAAAAATATTAGCCTCAGTCCATCCTCAGACAAATAACAATTATGAATTTTATCGGGAAGAATATTCCTTCCCGCTAACTACACTACTTATCTTCGTGTTTTCGCGTTCCCCTACTTTTTTATCGTTGAGGTATATTCTCAAAGCGGAATTCTGTACCACTTCTAAGTTTACTGGTATTCAAACGAGGTGACATCATGAATGATGTATTATAGGGATTTGGTAAGTCAGGAGTCCGAATGTATGGATCGTTGGTTGCCTGCTGCGTCATCAGATCACGATAAACTGTGTTTACTAACTCCGCATCTCTGGCAATTTCATTTTCTGGAAAAGAATTTCTGAAGATGGATCCTGATCCCAACATCCAATCTAGTTCTCGCTTGAAACTATTGTTTCGATAAAAATCTGGATCATTTTTGAAAAATGCTCTTTCCATTACCTCACTAGCTGTTTCATAATTAGGCACATTAGTTTGTGCCACGGCAACCTGGGGCAAACAAGCAATGGCAAACAATGCAAATAAACCACTCCAAGTTGTCAATTTCAAATCCTTCATTAATTACTCCTCAATTTTTGAGCACGTCTTAATTTATGCTTAGTTTCAGAACTCCCGTGAGTTCAACCATTGGTGTAGCACAATTTTTTGCAATTTGTAATGAGTTATCCCGCTGAAAACCTTTCCCTGTCCAATATTTGGGCTGTTAGTACGGACACAAGTACATTGCGTACCAATTTATTGGATTTGATTTGTCAAGAGGCTTACGGAGAAGGCAATTTTACCCTTTCTTCTGGTCAACCTAGTAGCTATTACATTAACTGTAAGCCAGTCACATTGAATCCTCTAGGTGCTGTGGCAGTTGGTCGTTTAATTTTAAAGATGTTAAGTGATGATACTGAAGCTGTCGCTGGGTTAACGTTGGGTGCAGACCCGATAGTCAGTGCTGTGAGTGTTGTTTCGACATACGAAAATCGTCCAATTCCAGGTTTAATTATCCGTAAAGAGTCAAAGGGTCATGGAACACAAGCTTATATTGAGGGACCAATTTTACCATCTGGTGCCAAAATTGTAGTTTTGGAGGATGTTGTCACCACTGGACAATCGGCAATGAAGGCTGTGACAAGATTGAGAGACGCAGGTTATACGGTAGATGAAGTAATTTCACTGGTAGATAGAAAACAAGGTGGGGCAGAATTTTATCAATCCCAGGGGTTAAAATTTAACGTGGTGTATGAAATTGAGGAAATTCAACGGAGGTATAGTTTAAAAGATTAGGAGTATGGTGGGGGAAGGTATACAAACATTACCTATTACCAATACCTGCCGATAATGCGGCAATTGCTTGACTGGTGACAGGTATGACATGTGAAGTAATTAACATTCTGCTGTTAGAGTACGAACGAAATCCGTCGTGCAAGCTTCCCATGGAAGATAAAACTCTGATGTCTGAGATTAGTCACGATTGGCAGCAGATGCTTGAACAAGATGCATCCAATCAGATTAGGTTTTGCTGGCATAAGGTTAAGGATTTTACTCAAGCTTTACCTTTATTGGTGAATGAATCTATCGACGTAGTTATCTTAGATTTGGGTTTTCCAGCAAGTCAAGATTTGCAGGTTATTTCATCTATCTGTGTAATTGCCCCCACCACCGCAGTTATTGTAATTAGTTTAGATCCAGGTGAGGCAATTTTAGAGGATATTTTGGATGCAGGGGGAGAAGAATGTCTGATTTATAACCAAATTACCCCTAGCTTACTTCGTCGCAGTCTAATTAGTACGGTTAAGCGAAAAAAACGCCAAATTTCCCCAAGTCTAGATTTAGGCTTGATGATTCATGATGGGGAAGTTATTTTGAGTGCTAACCAAATTGTTGCTCATATTACTGGCTATGAATTGACAGATCTAATTGGCAAAAGTAGACACCAATTTTTTACCTACGAATCACAGGTATTAATTAGGGAAAATATTTCTAAAAAATATGAAAATCTCCTTCAGCTAGCTGTAGTTAGGAAAGATGGCACGATTTTAGGCGTGGAAGTTCAAACTCAAGCTATCCTGTATCAGGAAAAAGAAGTTTGGTTCGAGATCATTAAAAATGTAACAAGTATTCCAAAATCTAAAATTGTTCCAACAACCGCAGTTAAAAAACATGATGATTCCACCGAGAAAGCCCTACAACAAAGTGAAAGTCAGTTTAGAGCGATTTTTGAACGTTCCTCAATTGGAATCGGATTAGTAGATATTAAAGCCAAGGTTGTGGACGTGAATCCAGTGCTATGTAAAATCATTGGATACAGTCGGGAGGAGGTATGTGGTAGACGTTTTACTGATTTTATTGATCAGCATGGTGATGATTTTAAAGCTTATCGGCAACTCTTAGCAGGAACTCAAGATAGTTTTGAATTAGAAAGGGGTTTTCTCCGGCAAGATCAAAGATCAGTTTGGATACATGTCAGCGTCTCCTTAATTACTGGGATTGACCAAGAACCTCAGTATTTTTTGGCAATAGTTGAGGATATAACTGAACGGAAAGAAACAGATTTAAAGTTGAAGGAAACTAGAGATGTAGCTGAGGCAGGAAGCCGAGCTAAAAGTGAATTTTTAGCAACGATGAGTCACGAGTTAAGAACCCCATTAAATGCAATTATGGGGTTGTCTCAATTATTACAGCAGGAAATGCTGGGAGAATTAAACGAAAAGCAGCGGGAGTATGTCACCTGTATTTATAGTAGTGGTGAGCATCTGTTGGCACTAATTAATGATATTCTCGATTTGTCAAAGGTGGAAGCAGGCAAAGAAGAATTATCTTTAGTTAAATTGCATATTCCTGATTTGTGCAATTATGTGATTTCTACTGTACGCGATCGCGCTGCTGCTAAACAACTTGATTTAACGTTCACTATCGACTTTCAACTGGAAACCTTTATTGCTGATGAACGACGGTTGAAGCAGATGTTATTAAATTTACTTAGTAATGCGATCAAATTTACACCATCAGGTTCTGTCTCCTTAAAAGTTCAACAGGTTAGTCAGGGTGTTAATTTTATTGTCAGTGATACTGGAATCGGTATTGATGAAAATAATTTTAAATTTCTGTTTGAACCTTTTAAACAGCTTGATAGTCAGCTTAATCGACAATATGAAGGTACAGGTTTAGGATTAGCTTTGACTAGAAAATTGGCAAGGTTACATAACGGAGAGATTACAGTTGAATCCACTTTAGGTTTAGGCAGTCAATTTACATTGTTTATACCTCATCCCAGAGCAACGGATAGTGAATCACTACAACTGCTCGAAGCAGTGAATTTATTAGAACATAGTAATAATCCTGAAGTTATAGTAAAAGGCATTCAAAGTAAACGAATTTTATTAGTGGAAGACGAAATTAATACTGCTATTAGACTCCAGGACTATCTACAAACAATTGGTTATCAAGTGGAACAAATAGCTAATAGTAGTAATTTTTTAGAGAAAATTGATCACCACAAACCACACTTGATTTTACTAGATATACATTTGGCAGATAAGTTAACCGGCTGGGATTTACTCAAATTACTGCGACAACAACCAGGTTTTCAAAACATTCCTGTAGTTATGATGATACCGCCAAGTGAATCTTCTGATAATTGTATTTTTCCTCCAGGTGCAAATGACTATCTCAAAAAACCAATTAGTATTGTGCAATTGGAATCGATGCTGATTAAGTATTTGAATTATTGATAATTAAGAAAGAAGAAAGAAGGCAGGAATCTTGATGATTAAAAGCGGGGAATTTAATCAGGTTATAGCTTTGTCATCCACTTATCATGGTGATGTGGTTCAAATAGATAAAAACTGCTATGGACATGTTACCAACTTTATTGGTGTTATATTAACCAATAAAGTTGGTAAAAAGAATAAATTCTGTGAAATCCCCGTGTTAGGGAAACACACAGGAAGAATCTCCCGACTTTTAGGTGTGGGGAGTGTCACTTTCACTCGATAGCGATCGCAATATCTGTAGACTTAATGACAGCGTAGGCTTCTTCCCCAATCGCAAGTTCTAGTTCCTCAGCAGAAACTTGTGTAATTACTGATGTTAATTTCACTCTATGAACAATTTCCATCGTTACCTCACAATTAACCGCTCCAGGGACAATTTGTGTAATTACACCCTTAAGGAGATTGCGAGAGCTAACTTTTAATGCTTTCTTTTGAGTAGTAAGTTGTACTTCATCTGAGAAATTACTGCTATCCTCAAGCTTTTGTTCTTCCTCAAGAGGTTTCTTGCGATTTTTCCCGCTTTTTGTAACAGAGTCTTCAGTTGTTAATACTGGTGTCGGATGCTTATTCAAAGTCCGCACCATTTCTCGCAAAATCTCAGTTTTAGTCCGTTGAGACTGTTGGCAGAACTCTTCTAAGATTTTCCGCTCTTCCTCTGATGTCTGAAATGTGATCCATCCTTGTTCTTTTCTTGGCATAGGTTTTACCAAATTAATTGGTAAGTTGGGTAAAAGTTGGTATCATGATTGCAAGTGTCGATGGCAGACAATCATGAACAAAAGACGTTTTTTGGCTTTCGTTAGCGCAACGATGGCTAGTTTCTTATTAGCAATTGTTTTCCAATTACGGGTTCCCAGCCCGATTGTCACTGCACAACCTAATGCGACTTTGCTCGTATCCACTGCTGCCAGCTTAAAAGACGCAATGGAGGAAATTAGGGAAAACTACCAACAAAGGACACCTGGAATTAGCATCAACTATAATTTTGGCGCTTCTGGTGCCTTGATGCAACAAATCCAGCAAGGTGCCACATCCGATATATTTATCTCTGCTGCGAAAAAGCAAGTAGATACCTTAGAACAGTCAGGGATAATAGTTGTAGACACTCGGAGCATTCTAGCAAAAAACCGTCTGGTATTGATTGTCCCCAAGCTAACAGTTGGTGTAACTAGTTTCTATAATTTGACCACAGACAATATCAAAAAAATTGCCGTTGGTGAACCCAGAAGCGTACCAGCGGGAGAATATGCAGAACAAGTTCTACAAAAATTGGGCATTTATCACAAACTTAAACCAAAATTCGTCTATGGGAATAATGTGCGGCAAGTTCTAGCTGCGGTGGAGGCAGGTAACGCTGATGCGGGTTTGGTTTATCAAACTGATGCAGCAATTTCCAACAAGATAAAAATCGTTGTGGCTGCTGATGAGAAATATCATTCTCCCATAGTTTACCCGATGGCAGTATTGAAACAAAGCAAAAATATTACAGCAGCGAGGCAGTTTATCAAGTATTTATCTAGTGAAGAAGCTAAAGCCATTTTCGATAAATACGGCTTTATCACCACGGGGATTTAAAAAATAAGTAATGAGTAATGAAGTAATCAGTACGTTTTATAATGGGGATTTAGACCCCCAATGTTGGTAAAACCTGGATGAAATTGAGATCAGAGCATATGTAGAGCTTTTAGAACATTGAAATTATCATGGATAGTCATAAGATATTAGAATTATTCTATGGATCTAACAATAACATATTTAGTTTATCCTTGTATTTATGAGACATACATAAAAATAAATACATGAATTCATGGGCTTTACTAATATCATGATCTAAAATATTTACTACAAAATATTTATGCGTAACGCATATTTAGACATACTCTATTAGTACGTCAATAAGCTTAAGAGAACTCCACAAAAAAGATGATCCAATATTTTGGGATAGGCAGCGCTCGATGGTTCCTGAGCCTGTCTAAGGACTGACTTGTACTGAGCCTAGTCGGAACGAAGTGTACCGGAGGTAAAGTAGCGCTCACGCCGAAGTCTTGCCTGTTCTTGTATTAGTAGCAGGCAAGATGTCTACACCACAACAAATTTTGGAATATTTTTTTATTTTGAAGTCTCTAATTGGATATCAGATGATTATAAGAAATGTGCAGCTACTCTAAAAGCAAAATAATTTTTCTCTTTTTCGATTGTAAAAACAATATTTTAAAAAAGTAATTTTGATGTTAGAAGCATGTGTATTGGCAACAATTTTCTGTGGATTTTTCGGCATCATCTTAAAGAAAAACTTGGTGATGAAAATCGTATCAATGGATGTGATGAGTACGGGGGTTATCGCGTATTATGTGCTGATTGCTTCACGAAATGGATTGTTTACGCCGATTTTCGATGGTAGCAAAAACCATGTTTATGCTGATCCGGTTCCCCAAGCGGTGATATTAACAGCTATTGTAATTGGCTTTTCGATTCAGGCTTTAATGCTGGTGGGAGTGATGAAGTTAGCACGGGATAATCCCACTTTGGAAACTAGTGAGATCGAGAAGAATAATACGCCATGATGAACACGATTACGATCGCTTGGATTGCACTCCCGTTTTTTCTGGGATTTGTGATTTTTCTGTTTCCTAAACTTGACCGCTATTTGGCATTTTTGGGAGCGGTTGCTTCTGCTGGATTTGCATGGCAATTGTTTGTCCAAAAATCACCACTGGAATTAAAATTACTGGATAATTTTGGTGTCACCTTAGTGGTGGATGAGTTAAGTGGCTTTTTTATCTTAACCAATGCTTTAGTGACAGCAGCACTTCTTTTGTACTGTTGGCGTAGCGATAAAACGGCTTTTTTCTATGCTCAGACTATTATTGTCCATGGTAGTGTCAATGCTGCCTTTGCCTCTACAGATTTTATTAGTTTATACGTAGCCTTAGAGGTGAGCGGGATTGCGGCATTTTTGTTGATTGCCTATCCCCGAAGCGATCGCTCTATTTGGGTAGCGCTACGTTATCTGTTCATCAGTAATACGGCAATGCTGTTTTACTTGGTGGGTGCAGGATTAGTTTACCAGGCGAGTCACTCCTTTAGTTTCATTGGTTTGAAGGATGCACCACCGGAAGCACTAGCTTTGATTTTTGTCGGACTTTTAGTGAAGGGAGGGGTTTTTGTTTCGGGATTGTGGCTACCTTTAACCCACTCCGAATCTGAAACCCCTGTATCAGCTTTGCTGTCGGGAATTGTGGTGAAAGCTGGG
Source organism: Calothrix sp. PCC 6303 (assembly GCF_000317435.1). Lineage (NCBI taxonomy): Bacteria > Bacillati > Cyanobacteriota > Cyanophyceae > Nostocales > Calotrichaceae > Calothrix > Calothrix sp. PCC 6303. Next base: position 775,576 of record NC_019751.1, on the reverse strand, counting down.
GTATACCCCCTGATTAGGTGTGCATTAATTGTTGAGGATGTCAATCCCCTCATCCGACTTTTTGGGGTGAGTACAGCACTGTTGGGGGTGTTTTATGCGGTATTTGAGAAAGATACAAAGCGCATGTTAGCCTTTCATACGGTTTCCCAATTAGGTTTTATTCTTGCTGCACCAGAAGTAGGGGGTTTTTATGCCCTGACACATGGTTTAGTAAAATCGGCACTATTTTTGATTGCAGGTAATTTACCCAGTCGCAACTTCAAGGAACTACAACAGCAACCAATTCATACCCCGATTTGGATTGCTTTAGTTATAGCTAGTTTTTCCATATCGGGGTTTCCCTTATTAGCAGGGTTTGGGGCAAAGATATTGACGACAAAAAATCTTCTTCCCTGGCAAGTAATTGGGATGAATATTGCCGCTTTGGGGACAGCAATATCGTTTGCTAAGTTTATTTTTTTACCCCATGGCAAAGGAGAACCAGCAAAACCGGGTTTTTGGATAGCAATGGTAATTTTGCTCGGTGGTTTAATTGTCGCCAATGTTGTGTATTACGAAGCCTACAGCATCGCTAATGTAGGTAAACCTCTGGGAATCATTGCCTTGGGTTGGTTAGCTTATTGGTTCGTCTTTAAACGCATAACTTGGAAATTACCCCGTCAAATCGAACAATTCGAGCATTTAGTTGGGGTGATGTGCCTCAGTTTAGTTGTACTCTTCTGGATGGCGGTGGCATGATGGGACATTTGATTGGAGATTTGATTTTACGACTAACTATTTGGTTTTTGCTCACCTCCGATTTGAGCGTGGCAAATATCATCATCGGTGTAATTATTGCCGTGCTTTTACCCCGTGGCTATCCATCCCGCGAAACCTTCAAAGATTGGCTCTACATACTAGGTAAAATTATTATGGCGATTCCCCAAGCTTATATGGAAGCAGTGGAAATCATCCTTCGTCCCCATCAACACGAAGACGTAATTTTGGAGCGAGTCCAATCCAAGCGATCGCCTAGATTAATTTTCCTTGATATCTTCCTCATTACCTTCACCCCGAAAACAATTGTTCAGAAATATCACCAAGATGGTTACTATGAAGTACACCGGGTACGACGGAGGGCAAAAAATCCATGAACAACATTAATAGCGCCATTCTCATCGTCATGATTTTAGCCATGCTCATCCCCATTTACGAAGCTTGGAAGGATGAAAATATCTGGCAAACTATGCTGGCTTTTGCCAGTATTTCCACTAAAGCGGCTGTTATTGCCTTGGTTGTATCTGTTTTTCGGGATGATTGGATGATTGGTGTGGTTGCGGTCATTATTTTGAGTGTGGGGAATGCTTCGTTAATGCTGTTAGCACATATTCTCAAACGCATGAGGGAAGTTTGAGTAAGTAATAAGTAATGAGTAATGAGTAATGAGTTCGTTTTTGAGACAGGGATTCAAACCCCACCTCAAAAACTATCTGCCTCAAGGCAGGGGCTTTGAACCCTTGTTACTTGGTAAGCGAGTAATAAGTAACGTATGAGGGAAGTATGATCAACGTAATTAGTTATGGCTGCATTGCTGTCGGCATCTTTTTCTGGTTTTGGGGTACATTTCCCCTTTTGGGTAAACGCTCGGTATTATTTAAACTCCATAGTCTTTCCGTTGCCGATACCCTGGGTTCCATCGCAATTGTCTTTGGATTATTACTAAAAATACCCAGTGAAACCCCCCTACTCATCCTTGCCATCATCACCCTAGGAATATGGAACACCATGCTGGGGTACGTTTTAGCCTACTGTTCAACTGCGGAGGATAATAGCAATGAACCATCTTGATAGTTTTATTTATATTATCGTTGCCTTATTACCCTTAACAGCCTGCTTGGTAGTACTTCAAGTTAACCCTTACCATGCTCTAGCACTACGGGGAATCTTAGGTGCGATCGCAGCTTTGGTTTATGGGATATTAGGAGCAGCAGATGTGGCTTTAACTGAAGCTTTGATGGGTACACTGTTAGCAATCACATTATATGCCGTAGCGGTGCGTTCCTCCCTAGTATTGCGTTTGGGCGTACTTGGAGATGGGGAAAACCAAGAGACTTTTCAGGAACTTTTCGCTGACTTCCGCAAGGTTCTCAAAAAACGCCACATGCGACTAGAAGTATCCATATACAACGATGTCCAAGCTTTGCAGCGTGCGTTGAATGAAAAAGAAATTCACGGAACCTGCACCAAATCAGGAATTGAACAGCCGAATTTCAAAACCACATTTCGGATTCAACGCATCTATGACATCATGCAAAACGAACTTGATTCCCCCACAACAGTTATCAACTACGTAAATGTATCAGATACAAGTGTAGAAAAATTAGAGGAGCAGCATCTATGAAATGGGTTTATGTTATTGCAGGAATCGCCCTATTCGTGAAAATGCTGTTTATTCCCAATCCAACAACCGAATTTCCCATGTCAATTGTGGAAGCAGTTGTCCAAGATAGCGGTGTACCAAATGCTGTTTCCGGTATCATTTTTCGGAATCGACTTTATGACACCATTTTTGAAGTTGTGGTTTTTACCATTGCCATCTTGGGAGCCAGTTTCCTCTTAGCAAATGAAAGACCATTCTGTTCTATTTATCACTTCACAGATAGACCATCAATAATTTTAGCTCGGTTGGGTGCCACCATTTCCGCCTTAGTGGGAATCGAGTTAGGGATTCGCGGACATCTCAGCCCTGGTGGTGGTTTTGCGGCTGGAGTTGCCGGAGGAACAGCAATTGGGTTGGTGGCAATTACCGCATCTTCAGAATGGATGCAGGGAATTTATAAACGCTGGCACGCTGCCAAATGGGAGAAAATATCAGTATTGGTTTTCATCGTGTTATCAGTAATTACCCTATCTGGATGGGAATTACCCTTTGGAGAATTGGGGACATTATTTAGTGGTGGAATTCTACCCTTACTGAATTTCTTGGTTGCCATCAAAGTTGCGTTAGGTTCCTGGGCAGTTATTCTCGTATTTATCCGTTATCGGGGGTTGTTGTGAGGTATGGTAGTGGGTGGAAAGATTATGCGATCGCTTTTGACTTCCAACCTATGCCACCATTACCTGATGTGATTCACTTGGTGTAGCGACTTCTGGAACATCTGTCACGACTAAGTTCAAATTTGTGACTTGGTTTACCTTTTGAATCACTCTGTTCTCAAGAACCTGCAAATCTATTTCTTCAGTGTTTGTCCGAATCACTCTGTAAGTTGCCGGGTCGTAAATATTGCAAAATACAACAGTGCGATCGCCTGGATTCACCGTAATAGTTAACGGATTTTGCAACTGTTCTAAGCTTAATGCATCCAGGGAGCGTAACAAACTTCTAGAGAAGTGAGATTCCCTCCCAGAACGGATTACATAGGGTTTATCGGCTAATACTGATAAGTCGGTTTTGTAAGCAGATCCGAATTGTGTTTCAACTTTTTTATTACAATCTATCCCCGTAATTACACATGTTAATGCTTTCTCAGGAATAAAGATCTGACGATTATCCTCCGAAAGCATATACCAACAATAATCAGCCTCTCGGTTAACAAAAATATACTGAGGTCTAGGAATTGCACCGAACCCTAACTTGATATCCATATACTTCACCTCTGTTACAGTTGTGAATCGCTTTATAGTTATATTGCCCAAGCCGTGACATAAAAGTTATATCCAGAGAATATTGGACTTCAGACTTAACTCTTATTGGTTCATTTGTATTATAGCTTTCTAGCATATTTTTCCCCGTAGGGTGTGTGACGCTATGAGAATATTTGAACGTAGCAATCAGACTTGTCACGTCACGCACCATCTTTTATATGTGATACTAATTGAAAAAAAATTTGCCTTGGATTTTACTATTGGTGCATCCAAACGACAAAACTAGAAACAACTATAAATCATCATTCAGACCAAATATCTATGATTTGCAGCATTTTTTTCTCACCAATAGCTTTCTCTTGCCTTTTACCGCGCTTTAACTTCACTTTTTCTACAACATTGTTGAGAGATAAAAATTTCTGATTTTCTTGTCTATCACGAACCGATATAATTGCTTCAGCCTTTTTCTTTGCTTCTCCCTCACTAATTCCAGTATTAATTAATTTTTTTGTTAATTGCACCATGTCTGATTGATTAAACACTTCTAAAGGTGTCATTTTGTCAGTTAGTCTGGCTTTTATCTCTTTAATTTCTGACTCTAATCTCATCTTTTCTTTTGCTGATTCAACAAGTTGTTGAGTAATTTGCTCAAACCGAGATTCCAAGTTAGCAAACATTCTTGTAAAAGTGCTGATAATTTTGTCTGAATTGACATCATTACTCAATTCATATGAAGTTAAATTTGAATTACCAGCATATTCATCGCTTGATCTAAATATCTTTATTTGCTCAAGTAAAACTTCTTGATTCTCCTCATCAACAATATAAACACTAACCATTTCTCCTAATTTAAGATTTATTTCCCTAGCCCTAGCAGCAGCATAGTATTCAAAATCTCCCTGAATTACTTCGTAAGCTTGTAAGCCGGTTTTACGAACTACAATCGGGTTAATCAGTCCTTCCACTGCTAATATCTGTTGTGCAGCTTGTTCTATTTTTTCATGAAGAAAGTTTGAACGTGGAGTGTTGCAAGTAATTTTCTTAACTGCAACTAGTGATGTAGATAATTTCATTAATTCATTCCTATTTTAGTTAATACCTCTTTAGCTAATAGCTCAAATTCTTGAGATGAAATTGAATTTGGTTTGAAATCTAAAACAGAAATAGGATCGGCAATTTCCATATCACCCACAACAAGAACTTTTTCTGCACACTTTGCTAAATCATCACGTTCATATATCACTGTATCAAAAACATTCAAATCATATTTTTTAGATATTTTATCTATTCTACTTTTCAATGTAAATTGTACAAACTTACTATTCGTTGATATCTTACAAGGTAGAACACCAAGAATTTCTAATGGATTCATTTTGACCTGCTTTTTAAATGCATTAGCTTTCTTGATAAATTCTTTGACATTAGTCAACCCTTGATTAGCGAATGGTTTTAAATCTGATGGAATAATTAGGTAGTCTGAAGTATATAAGGCAATTCGTGCATATAAGTTTAAAGATGGTGGTGTATCAATCAAAACCACATCGTATTTATCTTTAACTTCATCCAGTTTTTGAATTAAAGCCAAATTAGTGTCTGCTAATTGCTGTAACTCATTCTCTTTTTTCATCAAATCAATATGTGCGGGAACTACATATATTTCAGGGTTACAAAAATCTGACTTTCTAGCCACTTCCGAAATCGGATAGAATTCTTCCGATTCTAATACTTGGAGAATATTAGAATATCTAATATCATCGTCTTCTTCATCATCAAATTTCACTAATCCAGTAGCAAAAGTTGTATTAGCTTGACTATCTAAATCGATTACTAAAACCCTTTTACCCTTTTTTCTCATAGCTGCTGCTAAATTAACAACAGTTGTGGTTTTACCGACACCACCTTTGTTATGGTAGACTGCAATTACTTTCATTATTTGTTTAGAAGTTGGTTTAGGTTTTATTATTATTTGTGTTGGCTCGACTGAATAGCTTCTTAGACTATCCCTAGCAATTAATTCCTTAATATCAGATATTTTTGTTTCTATTTCACTTCCCAAACATCGAAATAACAACTTAATATCATCTTGATCTTTCTCATAAATCCTGAGTTCCTTCCCGTTTGTTAGTAACCCATATCTAACATGCAACTTTGTCAAATAATATCGTAGCTTGATCAGATGATTATTTAAATTTTGTCTAGGATGCTTCGCTTCCATGACAACACCCAAAGGAGAGTTAGCATCTAAAACAAAAGGGATAACCTGTGCGGCAAATGCTAAAAAATCTAAGCGAATACTACCTACAGCAACCTCTTGATGCCATGTATCAGGAGTATATCCCAACTCTGGCAATAAATATTGCACGATGAGTTTGCTTTCAACCTCGCTTTCGTTGCGACAAAGTTCAGGATTGAATGACAATTCTTATACTCCTATAAAATTATCACTTTCCATTATGCCAATTAATTAGGTATCAATAGTTGATTTACTTTACTTAACTATTAGCAATTGTGATGAATATATTTATTTACTAGTGGTATAGCTTATAATTGCAGATGAATAAGGGATTAACACATCCTGATATTCATTTGCGTAGTATAACTAAAAAATTCATGAACCAATGTAGCAATTTTATCTAAAGTATCTTGGCGCAGGTTACATTGAAATCGAGAGTTTAAGATCCCCGACTTCTCCGAAAAGTCCGGGATCATATTCACGTTGACATAGCATCACTGCATAGTGCAGTATTCATTTGCTACAGGAAAATTACCAAAATCTCAAAATCACAAAAGCTTATAATTTTTGTAATAACTCCTGTGTCATTTGTTGAAAAGCTCTAGAACCAGAAGACTGAGGATTACTTAAAACTACAGGCATAAAACTATCAACAGCTTTCGCTACATTCATATCTACAGGTATTTGATTTTTAAAAACTTTTGCATCTCCAAAGTCTTGATATACTCGATTTAACACCTGTTTATAATATCGACCATTGAGAATATTATTACTAAACATTGTAAACACTATTCCCAACATTTTGATATCTATTTTTGCTTCATGCTCGTGACTATCTTTTAACTGGGCAATCCGCCTTTCTAGCAACTGAATACCCACTACAGAGAGAGGTTCTGGTTTGGCAGGAAGTAAATAAAAATCACTAGTTGCCAAAGCACTACGAGTCAATAAATTATATCCTGGAGCGCAATCCAAGATAATAAAATCATAATCATCACGAATTGGTTCTAAAATCTTCGCTAAGAGAATCCTTTCAAAACGATTCCAAACCGTTTCAAAATCTTTTTCACCCAAACTCATTGCTTGTTGATGCAGCAACTCTGATACTACAAACTCATCATACAAATCAATATCACCTGGTAACAAATTTAATCCCGGCAAGTTACAAACTTCAGTTTGAATAATATCTTGAATAGTATGTTTTTGTTTCTCTTCAGGGGTAATAACTCGATCTATCAAATGACGAAAAGTCTTACGTTGTTTGCGACGATTAGCAAAATCAACCGGAGACATCAAACTCAAGGTTGCACTAATTTGTGTATCTAAATCTAGCACCAACACCCGCTTACCATGATTCTTTGCTAAACAAGTTGCTAAATTCACAGTTACGGTAGTCTTGCCAACACCACCTTTCATATTTGCAGTCGCAATTACATATCCCATTGGTTAAAGCCTCGAATAACGCACTACCATCTAAGCAGTATTTTTAGCAATTTGATTGAATGCAAAAAATAAATTTAACAACATTGGGGGATCTAATTCCCCGTCCTCTACAGGCAGTCCGTTTTGGGGTGGCAGGTTTGCCCCCGTGGGATGATCCCGCAAAGCTGCCTTATCTTAACTACAATTTTCAACACCCACCTACCTATGCTCTGACTGATTTGAAATAATAGCTGAAATTTATAACAATATCTATCTTTTGGTAGATGATATGCATAAGTACAAGGAAACATCTTAGCAGAGAACCGCTACAGAGCTTAGAGGTTTCTTTGGTGCGTTACATCTATCTAAAATTTGCTGTAGTGAAAACATAAAAAATGACCCGCGAACTAACATTATTGTTGCGGGCAATTAGTATAAAATATTATAATCAAAATCTTCAAATTAAAACTGAAAATTTTAGATTCCAAATTCAAAACTTATATCCTCTTCCTTGCCAATAATACCAATCAGCAAGGGCTTCTCGTGTTTCATCATCAGTATCTAGCACAGTTAAATCACTTAAACGGGCAACTTCTACGTCTTCATCACTACCACCAACTTCGACAATTTCCACCAACATATCCCGTAGACACTCATCTTCGGATGCCATACCTAAAACCTCAACTTCCTTCTCCTTTGCGGTTGTTGAAGGTTTACGTCCTTTTTTGACCCATTTGGCGTTAAATGGAAAATTCAGCATATCATCCAAATAATAATACCAGCCCATAGCCCGATCTTCTTTGTCTTCGGCATCTACAAGTATTTCTTCTTTGATGCGATTTTCGCGGCTTTCATCAATTTCAACAGTGGACATAAAACCCCTTATCAAACTGGCAAAAAAATTACTTATCGTAAATCCTACTATGGTTATCCAAAATTTTGCTAATCTAAATCGATACTTAAGAGAGGAAAATTTGAGTCAAGGGTGTTATCCTACTTTGACTAAAAATAACTTGACAATGCAAAATAACAGAACATTGCATTATTGCGATATTCCTATTTCACATCTAGAATCCAAAATCTAAAATTATTATGAGTGTTATCGTCTTTGGTAGCATCAACATCGACTTAGTAGCAACAGCACCTAGGTTGCCAGTTGCAGGTGAAACGCTGCTGGGAGGCGAATTTTTTAAAGCCCCAGGTGGAAAGGGTGCAAACCAAGCTGTGGCAGTAGCGAGGTTAGGTATCCCAACCCATTTAGTTGGGCGTGTTGGGGCACATAGTTTTGGCAATGAACTTATTGATAGTCTTCAAGTTGCAGGTGTACGCACTGAAAATGTTTCTATCGAAGCTACGGTTAGTTCTGGGGTAGCTGTAATTATTGTGGGTGATGGTGGGGAAAATCAAATTATCGTCATTCCTGGTGCCAACGGGTATGTAGATAATGAAGATGTGGCAAGATTGTTACAGATTTTACCTACCGCTAAGGTTTTGCTATTGCAGCTAGAAGTTCCCATGTCTGCAATTGTTGCTGCTGCGAAGGCGGCACATAATTTAGGAGTCAAAGTTATTTTAGATCCTGCTCCCGTGCAATCAAATATACCTGATGAACTTTACCATCTGGTGGATATTATTACCCCAAACGAGGTGGAAGCTGGACAAATAGTCGGTTTTCCGGTTGTAGATGAAGATTCAGCAGCCCAAGCAACAAAAACTTTACTAGAAAAAGGAGTTAAATGTGCCATCGTCAAACTAGGTAGCAAAGGAGTATATTGTGGTACTCAAGATGAAAGTTTTTTTATTCCAGCCTTTACAGTTCAAGCAGTGGATACAACTGCGGCAGGAGATGCTTTTAATGGAGGTTTAGCAGCAGGACTTGCTGAAGATTTAAGTCTGCGAGAATGTGTGGTTTGGGGTGCGGCAGCAGGTGCTTTGGCAGCTATGAAACAGGGGGCACAGCCATCACTTCCTGATAGATTTATGTTTGATGCTTTTTTACAAGAGAGAGAAATCGGCAAAAATTAGCAGTCTCCAAACAAAAAGCCTGTAGGATGTAACAAACTCTTGCCTCAAAATTGGGGCGGGAGAGTTAATGATGATAATTGAATCATGCGATCGCTATAATTCACCAGCACTCTTTCCTTAACTAATGACAAAACAACTTGTTATCATGGATCATGACGGGGCAATTGATGATTACCTCGCTGTCATGCTATTAATGACAATGCCCCACATTGAAACCATGGGTATCATCGTGACTCCCGCTGACTGCTACATCCAACCCGCAGTGAGTGCGACTCGCAAAATATTAGATTTGATGGGATGTTCACATATCCCGGTTGCTGAAAGTACCCTGCGAGGAATTAATCCCTTTCCCCAACTTTACCGTCGTGATTCTTTTGTGGTTGATCATTTTCCCATTCTCAACCAAACTGAAACGATTCAAACAAAGTTACTCACAGAATCAGGTCAAGATTTTTTAGTAAGGGCGCTACAAACATCGCCGATACCTGTTACACTACTAATGACGGGACCATTAACAAATTTGGCTTATGCACTGGATACCGCACCAGAAATTGAAACGAAAATTCAGCGCTTAGTCTGGATGGGTGGTGCTTTAAATGTTCCTGGAAATGTGGAAAAAAATTGGGAACCAGGACAAGATGGCTCCGCAGAATGGAATTCATACTGGGATCCAATTGCTGTTGCTAGAGCCTGGGAAAGTTCAATAGAAATTGTGATGTGTTCTTTGGATATTACAAATCAAGTTCCTGTCACATCTGAATTTGTCAGAAAAATTGGTAAATATCATCGACACCCGGTTTCAGATTTGGCTGGACAATGTTATGCCTTAGTTATTCCTCAAGATTATTATGCTTGGGATGTTTTGGCTACAGCATATTTAGGACATCCCGAAGCCTTCAAATTAACAGAACTAGAAACAGAAATTATCACAACTGGAAAAAGTCAAGGCAGAACAAAAGTTATTGCAGGTGGCAGGAAAATTTTGGCGATGGATAAAGTTGATCAAAATTGGTTTTATGACTATATTTTACAGCAGTGGCAAAGGTGAAATAGTTAACACGTAAGTCCAGCTAACTCTGCTTTTAAAGATGGTGGTGTATACCCTAGTGCAAAAGCTTTGGAGCTATCTAATGATACATCAGTAGGTCGAGGTGCAGACATTTTTACATCCTGTTGACGGCAACTTGTTAAACTCGTGTTTGGTAGTTCTAAAACTTCCACCATCAATCTACCAAAATCATAGCGAGAAATGCGTTCTTTCCCACCTAAATGGATGATTCCCTGAGATTTTTTCAAAGCTATTAGAATTCCTTGAGCGGCAGTTTTGCCACTTACTGGTGTGCGAAACTCGTCAATAAATAAGTTTAATTCTTTTCCAGCTTTTAATGTGGCAATGAATCCCTGCATAAAACTCTTGGAAGTGGGAGTTGCAGCACCAAACATTAATGGCATTCTACATATAGAAATTTGCGGATATATCGCTAACATTTCTCGTTCTGCTAAAACTTTTTGTTCACCATAGATATTCACAGGGTTTACAGAATCACTTTCTTTATAAGGTGCATTTAAACCGTCAAAAACTAAATCGGTGGAAGTAAAAGCACAAGGAATTTGAGCGTCAGCACATAATCCTGCAATATTAGATGATGCAGTTACATTAATTGCCGCTGATTCTTGGGGATGGTTCTGGCAAAAATTTGGTTGCGATAGTGCTGCTGTATGGATAACCGCATCAGGATGAATGTCATGAAATAGTTGTTTTAATGCTTGAAAATCGGTTAAATCAACTTTTTGGAGTTTGATACCAGGAATTTCTGAATGATGCGAATAGTAAGTACCATAAACCTGCCATTCTTGTTGGGTAATCTGGCAAATATGCCAGCCTAAAAAACCGCTTGCACCAGTGATTAACAGCTTTTTCATTGGAAATGTAATAAGTAGATAGTAGATAGATTAAAAGAGGCAGGGAGCAGGGCTACGGTGTACCCACAAGTCCCATTAGCCCTTACCCTGGAAGGGTGCAAGAGTTTAGCAAAAGTCAATTTCAATGGACTAAAAACCAAAAATATTTAGTCATTTTGTAGATGATTTTAGCTATTACACCACAGTTTCAAAGGTTGCTAGACTTCAAAATTTGTAATCTTGGGCAACTTCATCCAATATCCTGGTTAAGGATACTCCCGCAGCTTCATAGGAAAAATTATCTTTAGCATATTGTTGAGCAGCTTTTCCTAGACGGTTGCGTAACTCTGCATCATTCCACAGGGTATCAATTGCCTCGGTTAAATCTTCTACGGATTCTGGTTCCACTAACCAACCTGTGACTCCATGTTGAATGTAGTCTTCGGCACCGTGACAGCGTGTAGCAATTACTGCTCGACCCATTTGCATGGCTTCCACGATTGTCACTTGTCCAGCTGCGGTAACTTTAGGGTTGGGAAGCAGGGGAATGACGTTGATCCGGGCTTCTTGAGCTAACTGCAAACATTCTACTTTACTTATACCCATGGGTGTTTGGACGTTGGGGGGAATGGTTAATCCTTCTAATGCACGTTTTCCGGATGCGACGACTGTGGGTAAACTAAGTTTGGATACTGCTTCAAATAACCTGGGGAAATCACGGTGGGCAGAACCTAGAGCCGTAACAAATGGCTCTGTAGTGTTTTCCGTGTGGGTGACGGTGATTTCTTTTTCGTGGAAGGGGACAAATTCAAATCGTTCTTTGGGAATCCCTAACCATTCATGGTAAATTTTGCATTCGTGGCGGGTATGAACGATAAAACGATCGATTTCATCTAAACTAGCTTGTGCCAGACTGCGGCGAATTCCACTAGAACAGGTGCCAACATTGAATAGCCACGCAACGAGGGGAAAGCGTTTGCGGGTAATTCGTCTTTGCATTCCCACCACTGCGGGGAGTTGGGGAAAAACTGTAATTACTCCTCCTCTGGTGGCTTTGACTGCATCTGCACCCTGTTGCCAATAGACTAACCAATCTTTGACTCCGGTGACGGCTGATTTTCGCTCGTGCCAGTTTTGTAGTGGTTCTCGACGAGGAATGATATCGAATTGGTGCTTTTCTTTACTGACGTAGGGGGCTAACCAATGTTCGTCTTTTTGGTTAATTTTATTGATGAAGGGAGCAGCAATTATCCAATGCATAGTTTGATTAAATTTAGTATTTTTAAAGTAAAACTTAACAATTTAGATGCTACCTGGTAGGGCAATTCTGTTGTTCACTTATGATACATGAGAAAATTCTCATTTTTATAAATTAATACACCTTTTAGGAATGCATATTAAATAAAATGCAAGTTTTGATTTTGTGGATCAGGCATCCTGAATGCATAATTAGATTAACAGGCAAGACTTCGGCGTGAGCGCTCAGTCGAACACTGCCCATTCCACAAGATATGTATATTAGATATCTCCGAAAAAATGTAGAGACGTACCAATGCTACGTCTCTACAAAGGTTCTGGATAACGCATAATTAATTTCTGGAGATGTCTATTATTTAATCGCTAATCCTTAGTTTTACTTTTTTTGAAAATTTCAAATCAGCTAAGTTGAGCGACAGATTGATTTTCCAATAAAGTTTCATTTGTCAGTAAGTCTTCCACGGTGATGCGGAGAAAACGTTGTGCGTCTACTTGGAAGTATATTTTAATGCGATCGCTTCCTGGAAATCCAGGAGGTTTTAAGTTAGCAATACTCCTTGCACCTTCTTTATCATTGAGGGGTTTGACTGTGGTGACTCCTCCATCAACTCGACGTGTAATTAGTCTATCTCCATCAAAATAAACTTCAGTTCCTCCGGTTTCTGCACCGAGTTCCCCCATGATTAATTCGATACAGGGTTGATTTTCCATGGATGCACCCAAAACCAATTCTGCTGGTTTGCTCATGGGGTATGGTTGACCTGCTTTAATGATGGGGTGCCAACTGTGACGGTTGTTGCGTCGATCCCAGTAACGCACACCATAGCTATGATATAGATAGTCTTTAACTTCCAAACCTTGGGTTAATTGTAAGGCACCTTGGGCTATTGCTTCAAAAGGGCGATCGCATTTGATTTTAGATGACGGAAAATGGTTGTTTACCCATTTTTGCACTGCGGGTAGTTGGGATGTTCCTCCAACTAAAAGTACGGAACTAATATCTGCTATTTGGATTTCTTGACGCTGTACTTGTTGATATATACTTTTAATAGCAATGTCTAGTTGTTGAAACAAACCCCGTTCTTTGAGGATATCTTCAAATTCCTCGCGGTTGAGTGCTAATTCGTAACTTTCAAAGGTTTCGTCGTTGAAATAGACTTCAGTTGCTTGGGTTTGGCTGGAAAGTTGAATTTTGAGCTTTTCTGCTAACCTGGTGGTGATGGGGTTAACTGGAATATTTTGGGTTTGCACAAAGTAATCCACTAACCAGTTATCAATATCGCTTCCACCGAGATTTTGTCCTGCTTTTGCCAAAACTCGCGCTGTTTTGACTTTCTGTTTGGAGGTTTCTGCAAGGGATTTATTGGCAAATTTTAGTAAGAAGCCTACAGGTTTACTATTTGCTTGTTGAAAACTCTGATCTAACCTTACCAAAGATAAATCTAAAGTTCCACCACCAAAGTCAATTACTAATAAAACTTCTTCACCAGTGATACCATAACCCAAAGCTGCTGCTGTTGGTTCATCCAGCATTCGCACTTCTTTAACTGCTAAATCTTCGCAGACAGTTCCCAACCAGTAGCGATAGACTTCAAAACTATCTACTGGAACAGTTAGTACTAAAGATTCTGATACTTCCTGGTAACTTGTAGCAAGTTGGGAAATTACCTCTTGGAGAAACCACTTCCCCACCATCTCAAAGCTGACGGTTTCCCCATCTAATTCTGGTAAAAACCCCTGGATATTGGCACCGATTCCCCGTTTAAAGCTGCGAAAGAAACGATTTTCCGAGGCTAAATCCAAACCGCGATCGCGTACTTGCTGTCCGAGGATAATTTTACCCTGTGCTGCGTCTTCAACATACACCAAACTGGGTATCAGCGGTGGATTTAAACTTTGTTGCAATGATAAACCCGGTAAAGTCAAAGTTTCTGCCTGTTGAGTAACGGGATTCCAACGGGCAACAACTGTATTACTAGTACCGAAATCTATAGCTATTGACATTGGTAATCAGGGTATATGTAGATTATTTTACAGCTAAATGAATCAATATAGATCCCCGACTTCTTGGAGAAGTAGGGGATCTGGAATGTTAAAATGGTCAGCAATGAAGCAAGTTGAAACCCATGCAAACTACAGAAAAAAACCTAAATCTACGTTTGTGGACGGTGGCAGAATACCATCGCATGGCTGAGGCTGGTATTCTGGAAGATGGTGAACGGGTGGAACTTTTGGAAGGGAAAATTATTTGGATGAGTGCGAAGGGAACAGCACATAGTTCAGCAGTGAGAAGAACTTATAAGTTGCTAGAAAAGTGTTTGGGAGATTTTGCATCTATTTCATCTCAAGATCCAATTACTTTAAATGATAAATCAGAACCTGAGCCTGATATATCAGTTGTGAAAATCGACCCTTTAGATTATGCAGATCACCATCCTACACCCAGCGAAGTCTATTTAATTATTGAAGTTGCCGATAGTAGCTTGAAGTTTGATTGTGAAACCAAGGGTAAAGCTTATTCAGAAGCCGGAATTTCTGACTATTGGGTTTTGGATGTGGTGAAACGACAATTATATGTGTTTCGAGAACCAACTTCCCAAGGTTATCAAAATCAAATAGTTTTAGATGCAGATGGGATAGTTTCACCTTTAGCATTTCCCAATTTCCAGATTCAGATTCAGCAAATGTTACCACCTTTGCTTGGTTAGAGATTTCAGAAACCCGGTTTTTCCATCACTCAGCATCACTATTTTGAATTTGATGATGAAAACCGGGTTTCTCTCGAAGACGAGAAGTCATGAAAAACCTAATTTCTGTGGTGACATTAGGAGATAAGGTTGTTGCGGGTTGATTTGTTTGCACAGGGAACCAGGTTTCTTGGAGTTCCTAGCGAATTTTCATACTCAAATCTAACCATTTAGATTGTGTAATGGGAGCGCTACTAGAAATATAATCTACACCAGTTTCGGCGACAGTGCGAATAGTTTCCAAAGTCACGTTTCCGGAAGCTTCGATTTTCACCCGATTATTTGCTGCACGAATGGTTTTTACAGCGACTTCCATCATTGCGGCAGACATATTATCCAGCATAATAATATCAGCTTGGTGTTCCAAAGCTTCTTGAACCTGTTCCAAAGATTCAGTTTCCACCTCTATAGTTAAAGGATACGGGATATGCGATCGCACTTTCCCTATAGCGGCACCTATTCCCCCTACGGCTGTAATATGATTATCTTTGAGCATCACTGCATCGTCTAATCCCATGCGGTGATTAATGGCACCTCCTAATTGGGTTGCATATTTCTCTAATATCCTTAATCCTGGTGTAGTTTTCCTGGTATCTACTAATTTGGCTGGTAAATCGGTGATTTTTTCTACATATTTTTGAGTCAAGCTAGAAATTCCACTCAAACCCATAACTAAATTTAGCGCTACTCTTTCCCCCATCAACAAAGCATCCAAAGATCCTTCTATTTCGGCAATTATTTGTCCAGGTTGACAATTTTCTCCTTCGGCAATGAGTGGGGCAAAGGTGACTTGGTTATTTAATAGGTAAAATACCCGTGCTGCAATTGGTAAACCTGCAATTACTCCTGGTGCTTTGGCAATCCATTCTGCTTTCTTTGGGATGGAGTTTGCTGATAGTAAAGATTGTGTTGTTCTGTCACCTCTACCAATATCTTCTAATAACCAAGATTGAATTAATGGATCTAAAATAATTGATGGAGGTAATATAGCTTTTTGCTTGGTCATAATTTGAGAATGTGTTTAGATATAGAATAATATATACAGACGCGACATGTCTTTTTTCTACGGGGTTTATAGCTTTTGCGCTAATTCGGGAATATCGCAACGATAGAGTTGTAAAGGAACACCGCGACGATAATATTGTTGATTGTCTTGGAAACAGGTTTGGGTTTGGGCAAATTTAATTTTAGCAGGGAAATCCCGTTGTCTTAATCCTGAACCCACTATCCAAAAGTTGAGTTTGGTAGTTGAAAATTCGGGTAAAGCTGCTAGTTTTTGCCAAACTACTTGAAAATCTGGATTTTGAGAGATAAATAACATGTTTTTTGGTACATCTATAAAGGATCTATTTACTTTTTTTTCTGTTATTTCTTTCCAACTCACAGCGAAACTCAATCCTAAAGCAACATCTTGATAATCTCGATAACTCACAACTAAAAGATGGGGTTTTTCAGGTTCTTGGGAGATTTTTGTAGCAATGAAGCTAGGATCGAATGGTTTTTGAAAACTCAGATTTGAAACTACGCAAAGACAACTAATTAACCCAACTAAAATAATTACCCAGGGAAAGTATTTTTTTTGATGTTTAATTAATAAGCTGCCAGCAATTAAAGCACAGAAGCTGGAATAATAGACAAAGCTGTAGCGAGGAACAATGGTAATGTCTTTTTGGAATGTATAGATAATGATGAAAAATTCTAATAAAACTCCTAAAGTAAAAATTAGTAAGGTAAATGCCGGGAATTTAGTTTGAGGGTTAATTAAGAGTAACTTCAAACCTGAAAAAAACTGAAAACCTACCCAAATACTAAATAACAGCATCAAAACACCAGAAATTACTTTGATAAATAAAGGTTGATTCTCTACAGGGAAAGAAACTACCATTAAAATCCAACTAATTAAAGTTTGATAAACAGGGGCAATATTTTCTGGAGTGCGTAACCAATCGGTTTCAGTGCGACGAGAATGGGTGAGGAGAATTGTCATCCAGGGAATAAATGCCAGAATAACTAGGGAAACTGAGCCGATTAAGAATAAAATATATTTTTGGAGATGATAAATACTTTTCCTTTGCCAAAAAATGAAAATAATTAAAGTGGCAACTTGGGAAATAAAAGCCAGGATGAAAAAATAATGGACATATAAACCGAGAATGTTGATAATTACCCAAGTGAACCAAGTTCCAATTTGGATTTTACCTTGCCGCAAGATGTTATGCTGTAGTTTGAGCAAGAATGCGATAGCATAACAGATCAAAAGCATTGGCAGCGTGTAATGTCGCGCTTCCTGAGACAGATACACCGCAAAAGGTGATACTGCCATCAAAGCAGCTGCAATAATTCCCGCTTGGGGATTAAAAGCGATCCGATTGAGGTAATATACAACAGGAACGGTACAGATACCCAAAATTGCCGGAAGCGATCGCATGTTGAATATCCAGCTTGCCCCTAAAGGATTTAACCACCCTAACCACCCATGCATTGCACAAAAAAATAAAGCTGGATGGGTAGATTGGGAAGCAAGATTTTCGGCAATTTGCAGACAAGTGGTTTCTGGTTGATAGGTGAAAATCTCTGGCAATTTCACCAACGGGAAAACGAAATCTAACGGTAAATCTCGATAGCTATTCCCCAAACTAAAAATAGATGTAATTACTTCATCCATCCACAGCGGTTTGAGTTCCAGATTTAAAAACCTTAAAATTGCAGCAACTAGAATTATTCCGGTTAAATATATATAGTGAAGAGAGGATTTATTCATCTAATTTGGGAATTTTAACTCAAATCCTGGTAAGACATCTTCTCCAGAAATAATAGTTGGTATTTGCACAACTTCCACAGCTTGAAAAAGTCGATAAATTTCCACTTGATTGTCTTGAGGATTAATCAGCCAACCCAAACCTAAGCCATTTTTAATATATTCTTGCATTTTCTCTTGAATTGTTGCCAGTCGATCTGTTTGGGAACGTAATTCAATCAAAAAGTCGGGTACAAGTGGCGGAAATTTTCTTCTTTCTTCTAACGTTAAAGCTTCCCAACGTTCCAATTTTACCCAAGCAGCATCAGGAGAACGTTTTGCACCATTAGGCAGTATAAAGATAGTTGAAGAACTAAAAACTTTCCCTAATTTAGCTTGACGATTCCAAATTTCTAAATCAGTGATCAATCCAGCTTCTTGATTTCCGCTTTCTCCTCCCACTGGTGGCATAATTATTAATTCTCCTGCTGCATTCATCTCCAGATTTAAGTCATGATTGACAATACACAATTGATAAAATTGATCATCGGTTAAATGAACAATCGGTTCTAGATTTAGCACAACAGTATTCATCAAAGCTTTCCTCGTGCCTTTAGTTAAAAGTTTAGCAGTGTAATTCTAACAAAACCATCGCAGTCAGCAGATAATAATCATTCAAAATTGGACTTATAGAATACCTGAGTTGAGCTAATAGCTAACCACTCAGAGTATAATTAAGATATATGCCTGATTCCCCACCACTCACACCCACACCAACAACATTTTCACGAACTTCGGCAATCAACGGAATTCGTGACAGTTTGCGATTGGGACAGCAAAAAATGGCAGATTGGGAATCGGGAAAATTGGCAGTATCCGCAGTCCCCGGTGCAGGCAAGTCTACAGGAATGGCGGCTGCTGCGGCAATAGCGATCGCGCGGCAATACCAACAAGCAGAAAATGGATTCAAAAATAACCGCAGACAACTGGTGGTTGTGACTTTTACCCGTTCTGCGGCTGCTAATATTAAAATTAAGATTCGTGAATATTTAAAGAAATTATCCCTACCCCAAACAGGCTTTATCGTCCAAACTCTCCACGGATTAGCCTTAAATATTGCCAGTCGTCATCCCGAATTATCTGGTTTAGACCTAGAAAACGTCACTTTAATTACACCCAACCAAAGCCACAGATTCATCCGCACCGCTGTGGAAAATTGGATATCTTCCCATCCCCAAGACTATTTGAGACTTTTGGAAGGAACACAATTTGATGGGGAAGAAACCGAAAGATTACGGAGACAATCGGTATTACGTACCGAAGTGCTACCAGAACTAGCCACAACAGTTATTCACGAAGCCAAAAGTTCGGGAATATTCCCCCAGGAACTACGAAAACTCACCCATCAAACCAACGATGAGTACGGCATCCTCAGCATCGCCGCCGGATTGTATGAACAATATAAAAACTTGATGCAGCTAAGGGACTTCATCGATTACGATGACATGATTTTAGCAGCATTACGTGTCCTGAATAACCCTTCCGCCCGAAAAATCGAGCAAAACCAAGTATTTGCAGTCTTTGAAGATGAAGCCCAAGATTCTAGCCCTTTACAAACCCAACTCTTAGAAATCTTAGCCACCGATGCGACACCCAACCCCAACATTAACTTAATCCGTGTCGGCGATCCAAATCAAGCCATTAATTCCACCTTTACCCCCGCAGATCCCATCTACTTTCGGGAATTTTGCTCAGAATGTAGCAACATCAACCGACTTGCGACAATGGATGTCGCTGGACGCAGTACCAAAATCGTCATCGAAGCGGCAAATTTCGCCTTAAATTGGGTAAATAGCCGCTACCAAGGCAACCCAGAATCAGAACATAACCCGAAAAACTTCCTCACCCCCTTCCGTCCCCAAATCATTCACCCTGTAGACCCCACAGACCCCCAACCCAACGCGAATCCAGAACATGTGGGAAGAGGGTTAGAACTATATACCCCCCGCGACATCCACCACACCGTCGAATTACTATCACAACGCATCATCGAACTATTCACACCCGAACCCAGCCAAATCTCCGCTGCAATCCTAGTGAGGGAAAACCGTCAAGGACGCTTCCTTGCCGAAAAACTCGCCCCAATTTGTAAACAAAATAATATTATCCTGTACGATGCCGGAGAACGCGATCGCCATTCCCACGTACCTGAGGAAATACTAGCACTTCTCCAGTTATGCGATCGCCCTCACTCCCCAGACTACTTAAAAGCTGCCCTTCAAGTCATGGTACAGCGCCAATTGATACCAACCCAAGATTTGAACGCCTTAGCATCTCTCCCCGAAGACTTCCTCTATCCCAGTCCCCTCACAGCACCTCCAACCGCAGACGTAGAAAAAGCTGCACACCTGTGTCGGAGTTTACTTCGCGCTCGTTTAGAGTTGCCACTGTATCAACTCATACCCTTTCTTGCCCTCACCCTCAACTACGACCAAGCAGAACTTGCCACAGCCGACAAGCTAGCAGAGCGGGTAAATATACAAATCTCCACCAATAATTCTCTGGGTGGGATGTTAGTTATATTGAGTGAAATCGTTAGTTCTGAGCGCTTTGAGTCGGTGGAAACCGAAAATATCGAAGCCCGCTACACCGGGAAAGGGCAGTTAACAATTATCACCATGCACAAAGCCAAGGGGCTAGATTGGGATTACGTATTTCTACCTTTTCTGCATGAAAATTTAATACCCGGCAGATTCTGGGTTCCTCCCCAAAGGCAATTCCTGGGAAACTTTACCCTTTCCGAAGTTGCCCGCGCTCAAATTCGTTCTGCACTGCACCAAGAAGCAGTGCCAGATGTTACCGCAGCTTGGGAACAAGCAAAATACCTGAAAACCGCTGAAGAATACCGTTTACTCTATGTTGCCATGACCAGGGCAAAACGCTTACTGTGGATGTCTGCGGCACAAAAAGCACCTTTTACCTGGAGTAAACCCGAAAATCTCCAAGAACAAGCTGCTTGTCCGGTATTTTTGGCATTAAAACGGCAATTTCCCCAATGTGTTGTTAAAAATCAGTAAACAGTTATTAGCTAATTAGTCAAACAATATAAAAACTGCTTTATCCAGACTTGATAAAAAATACTAGACAACGGGAAACTAATTCGGCGACAATTTATCTAAGACTGTGTAAAAAAATATTCGGGTAGGGCTTATGCACCACTCAAATCAGCGTCATAAATTGCTTATTACCCTCACCACAATATTGACTGGGGCAATTTGTCTGGCTGGAGTTGGGATTTATGTAGTTCTCAAAGCTGCGGAAAACCCGATAAAGTCTGAAATATCTACATCAGAAACATCTACTATACCCACAGACACAGCACCAGTTGAAACATCCGTCACATCTTCCAGTGAAGGCAGTACATCTGCGACAGTAGTTATCCCCAAAGTTGATACTCCGAAAAACTTTGGTGGTGTTAACTGGCAAGGTAGGAATTTCCAAACAATGAACTTAAGCAAAGCGCAATTAGGTGGGGCAAATTTGAGTCGGGGAAATTTGAGTGGTGTTGATTTGAGTGGTGCAAATCTTGGTGGGGCAAACTTGACTCAAGCGAACTTAGTAAATGCGAATTTGAGTGGTGCTGATTTAAGAGGTGCAAACCTTGGGGGTGCAAATCTCAAAGGAGCAAATTTGAGTGGTGCGTTGTTAGATGGTGCCAATACCACAGGTGCAATTATGCTGCAAAGATGAGTATTTCAAAGTTCCGTTGCAGAGTTTAAGTGGTTGCCATAGGCTGCTTTATAGTAATTCTCAAAAATAAAGCGACAAAGTTAATAAGATAGAGACACGATTTATCGCATCTCTCGATCTAGTTTACGTGTTCTGTCAATTGGTAATCACGAAAATGAGAAATTATTTGTAACAGAATCATGCAGGTGACTATTTACATCAGTTTTCACCTATTTAAACCATATCAACCTTAAGGGTTTAGCAATGCTAAACCCCTGCAATGTGGTCTATTTAACTGAAAATAGCTGTAAAACAGGGGCTTTGGTATGTATCACCTGTTCGATAACATCGGTAGCATAGTTTACTCCTCCTGCATCCTGAATAGCAGAACGTAATTTCTCCGCATTATCTCGATAAGTGGGATTTTCCAGTACTCGTTTAATTGCCGACTTTAAGTTGGAAGCATTCAGTTTTTTCAGAGAAACAACTTCACCCGCACCAGCTTGAGCAACCCTTGCTGCCATACCAGGTTGATCGGTAGTAATCGGAATCGCAACCATGGGAACTCCACTACTTAAACAACTTACCGCTGTGCTACCTGCATGAGTGATCACTAACCCCGAACGATCAATGAGTTTTTGGTGAGGTGGGAAAGGAACCACAAGTGGATTGCCAGGGAAATTGGTCTTGGAGGGGTCTGCTTTCGGATTTCCTAAGGAAATAACTAACTGTGCGTCAATATCTAAACAAGATTCTGCAATGCGATGAAAAATTTGCCAATTATGGCTTTGTAGTGTACCTAAATTTGCGTATATTAGTGGCTTGTCGTTGAGATGTTCAAAAGAGAAAGACTGGTTATTTAAGGATACAGGTTCTATATTTGAAGGGTTTTTGAGAAGCCCTGCATAATGAAACCAAGGTACGATTTTCTCGCGGGGAAAATCGAGTTGCTGAGGTAATTGAGCAATTTGGGCAAGTTGCGAATATAAATCACTTCGCGTATGGTGAGGTGGCAAATGCCATTTTTTTCTTTGCTGAACTAGCGTATCCCAAATAGGTTGGGTTAGATAATTGATTAGAGTATATCCTAATTGATTGCGTAGTTTAGCCCACCAAATATTTTGATATTCCCAGTGAGTAAAGGAAGGTGGAATACCAGGTTCTTGATTTAGAGGTAAGGCGTTGCAAATTGTAATGAATGGTAAGTTAAGATAATCGGCGATGGTTCCCCCTGCACCAGTAACTTGATCTACTAGCAGAAGTTCTATTCCAGCGCTACGGATAGCATTGGGAGCCTCACGAAACAACATATCAGCTTCTTTTTTAAAAAACTGGATGACTAATTTAGAACCTTCCAATCCGGTTAATTTCCCCAGTTGAGCATACATGTTTTCTATGCTACCAATAGGAAAATCACTAGCTCCGATTTCATAAAACTCTAAGTTGGACTGAGCAATTTTTTCCTTGACTTCTGGTACACCAAACAATGTGACTTTGTGTCCGCGACGCAATAGTTCAATTCCCAGGTTACACATTGGGTTGAGGTGCCCAATTGCTCCAGGACAAAGAATACCAATATGAGACATGTTATGAATTTTTAATAGAGCACATCGGTCAGTATAGGTTAATTCTGGTTCCTAACCTCACTATCCTACTCAGCTTCAAGTGAGAGTATTTTATTCGTATCAAATAGCTATGAGTGACGAATGTCACAAATTGCAGAGATTTCAATCACCTAGGTTATATCCACCCATAACTTAGGTTGAATGTAGACAAACTATAAATTAAACCAGCGATAGATTATAAGTAATAGTTACTTGTGGTTGCTGTGGAGGTTTGCTATGTGGGAAAAGCTTATATTGGCGGTTGGTTTAACATTTACATTGAGTTTATTTGTCAACTTTAACGGGTTTTCTCCCAGACAAAACCAGAATGAAGTCAGATCTCCTCAACATTCATTTTTTGTGGTGACTAAAGTGGAAAATCCGCAAATTAGATAAAAAATTAGCTCTAAATCTTGAATCAGAGCGTTTTTTGGCGAATCTGGCTGACTGGTATCTGTATTTTTATAAGTTAAGGTTGAGTATCAACTAAAACATATAGATTGCGATCGCGTTTTATGAAAAGCCAGGTTATCGCTGCCGCTACATTTTTCAGTACCATGACTCTGATGGCTTCTACTGCCTATGGTGCTAATTCAGAACAATTCCGACAATTATTAGCTAACAAGAACTGCCAAGCCTGTGATTTGAGCGGTGCTGGCTTAGTTATGGCTGATTTGGTGGGGGCTAATTTAAGTGGTGCTAATTTGACTGGTGCCAATTTGAGCCGCGCTAATTTAACAGGTGCCGATTTACGTGGTGCCAACTTAACTGGTGCTAGTTTGTTTGGTGCTAATCTCAGTGGTGCCAAGCTAGACGGGGCAAATTTAGCGGGTACAGATTTGAGAAATGCTTACCTGCATAATGCTCAATTAACGAATTCGGCAATTAATGGGGCAAATTTCCAAGGTGCAGTGGGAATTCCTTCCCAAGTAGCAACACCAGAGGAATTTTATGCTTTGGGAGTAAATTCTGCTGATAAGGGAAACCATCAGCAGGCTATGGATTACTTTAATCAAGCGATCGCACTCAAGCCAGAATATGCTGGTGCATACCTGGCTCGTGGTATCACCCGTTACCAAACTTTTGATCGTTCCGGTGCATTCCAAGATGCTCAAGTCGCTGAAAAGCTTTTTACCAGTCAAAATAATGATAATGGAAAGCTGACTACTCAAGCTTTTATTATGGAACTTAAAGCACCCCAAGAAGGTAAAGTCAGCACAGGGAAACCCAGCTTTTTTGATTTCTTCAGTGGTGTTGCCTCTGTTTTATTGCAGTTTTTGCCATTTTAAGCAATTTTTTAGCTTGAGCGTCGTTAGACGCTCTCTGAAGCTGCATAATTAATTCTCAGATTATTTTTTGATTAGGGACTTGTATATTGAGTCAATTTTTGGAACACTTAGTTAGTTAGAGAATCATCAGCGGTGCTACGAGTTCAATTCTATGACAGAAAAGAACTAGGTTCGATAGTCGATCGAAATAATAGATATCCGATTCTAAGGCAGTAGCTGTCTTAGTTATATTTGTGTGATTATTTTACCTTTTTCTCGCATTCAGGTTTTATATTGAAGTTATTACCGTCGTAGCCCAATGAAGTATCAAGTATTAAATCGCATTTTTGGCAAGCATATGACAAAAACACGCAAATTTGAGCGTTTGGTGTTAAATAGCGATTTTTTAATTGTGGAAATGTCAGATGAACTCCATCTATTTGCAGATTCCCAAACTGAACTTCATATAGGTAATGATGCAAGATTAAGTTTCCCAGAATTGATGGGAATCGAAGAAATTTTAATCTCAATTTTACAAGGACAACAAGATTTATTTGAATTAGAAGAAATTCAGCGCTCTTATATTGATAAACCAGATAGATATCTTGATATATATATTTTTTGTGACCAAGCAATAACAAATCAAACACCTGATAATTATCTGACTGTTTTATTTGAAGATATCACAGAAAAGATCATAGTCAAAAGAAAAGTGATGCAAAAATATCACGAATTGGGTTTACTATCTAGTGTTTTGTCTTCCTATAAAAACTACATGGATAAAGTTATTACTTCAATGGGAGATGCATTGATAGTAACTACAAAATCTGGATATATTAAAAAAATCAATCGAGCCGCAGTTAATTTATTTGGATATAGGGAAGAAGAGTTAGTTAACCAAAAGATTTCTTTAATCATTGATGAAAATCAACTTTTACAGCAAGCAATTCAAAGACCTGGCGCATTTCAGGAATATTTAAAAAATGTTGAAGTTGTTTGTAAAAATAAAAATCGAGAAAAATTGCTAGTTTCTTTCTCCTGTTCTGTCATCATCAAAGCAGATCAAACTTCCGAAGATATTATTTATGTCGGTCGGGATATTACAGCTAGACAACGTAGACAACAACGCAATTGTACCCAATTTGGAATTACACGGATTTTATCAGAATCTCAATCCCTTAAACAGGCAATGCCAGAGATTTTGCGAATAGTTTGTGAAAGCTTGGGATGGGATTTGGGAGAACTTTGGACATCAAGTGAATATATATCAATCCCATCAGAATCAAGTTATGTGGATCCAATTTTACGATGTGTAGAAATTTGGTCTTCTCGTATTGTCTCAGTGCGTGAATTTAAAGCTTTAACCTGGCAAACTACCTATTCTTTGGGGATGGGTTTACCTGGTAGAGTTTGGTTAATGGGTTCACCTTTGTGGGTGCGTGATATTGTCGAGGATGAAGACGTAACCCAAAATCTCTATGATGAAAGTCGTTCCCAGTTAGCAGCAAACTGTAATTTGCACGCGGCATTTGGTTTTCCCATCCTTGATGATAACCAAATTTTTGGGGTGATGACTTTTTTTAGCCGTGAGGTTCAACCACCTGATATTGACTTATTACAGATGATGGTTTCTGTTGGTAGCCAAATTGCTGAATTTATCAAACGCAAACATGCAGAAGAAGCACTTTTAGCGAGTGAAGAAAGATATCGTGATTTATTTGAAAATGCCAATGATTTAATTATTTCGGTAAATCCCTACGGACGATTCATTTATGCTAATCGTGCTTGGTATGAAACCATGGGATATTCTCAAGCAGATATCGAAAATATCAACATTATTGATATCATTCATCCTGAATATCGTAGTAGTTCTCGACAGTCTTTTACTAGAATTTTATCTGGGAATGGTTTTGAGCAGATTCAAACAGTTTTAATGACTAAAAATGGCAACCAAGTTGTTTTGGAAGGAAATATTAGTTGTAGATTTGTCGATGGGAAACCAGTGGCAACCAGGGGAATTTTTCGAGATATTACCAGTCGCATCGCAGCAGAAATTGCCCTGCGTCAGCAACAAGAACAAACAGAACGTTTGTTGCTAAACATCTTACCAGAAGTGATTGCCAATCAGTTGAAGCAATATCCTGGCAACATTGCCGAAGATTATGCTGATGTTTCGGTGTTATTTGCTGATTTAGTTGGTTTTACTCAAATTGCATCCCAAGTTAGTGCAATTCAACTAGTTAAACTCCTGAATCAGATTTTCTCAGCATTTGATCTGTTATGCGATCGCTATAACCTAGAAAAGATTAAAACCATTGGTGATGCTTACATGGTGGTGGGTGGTTTACCGATGCGAAGACAGGATCATGCTGATGCTATCGCATTTATGGCGCTAGATATGCAAGACGCGATCGCGCAATTCAACCAAGAGAATCAACAAAACCTCAATATCCGCATTGGTATCCACAGTGGTTCTGTAGTGGCAGGTGTAATTGGAATTAAAAAGTTTACCTATGACCTCTGGGGAGATACGGTCAATATAGCCAGTAGAATGGAATCCCAAGGCATTCCTGGACAAATTCAAGTAACAGAAGTTACATATAATTTATTGAAAGATAAATTTGAACTGCAACAGCGTGGTGAAATCGAAATTAAGGGTAAGGGAAAAATGATGACTTATTTATTAGTTGGTGTTCAAGGTAAATAGGTGGGTGAGCGCTCAGTCGAACGCTGACGCTCACGGCGGAAGCCTGCTCATGAATAGGGGACTGTCAAGACTATACTTTGACTTCTTTCGGGCTTAAAATACTTGATGCAATTGAAGCACACACCAAAATCAAATAAAGTGACACAGTTTTAACTCCCAAAACGGGCCATCTTCTGATTGCACCCAAAATCATCTTTGCATTATTTTTGGTTGTGAAGTGTTTAATAATTAATTCTCGACAAAAATTTCGACTGTATCCAATTTCCCGCAATTTAGCATAAACTATCGGTAAATCGGCATAACGTACCCGAAACCACAGCCTCTGATTTGCCAATGCATTAGTCCCATAGGTATAAACTAAATAAACATCACGGCTAAATTTAATACTTCCTTGTAGAGCGCAAAACGCACCCCAATATATCTGTCCTTCCAGGTTATTAATGCTTGATTTCCAGATTTCTAAAGCTAATTGAACAACTTCAGTTTGGTATATTTGGGCGCTTATAAATCCTAAGCCAAAAATATTTTCTGAGATATTATTCTCTATAAATGTTCTACCATCCACAACTAACTCTTCTTCAGCAATGTCAAAATTACGACCCTTAACTATTCTATTATTAGGTAAGTCAAATCGAGAATAATTGAGACTAAGTAGTGATAAATCAGGATGTGCTTTTAAATTTTGAATCACATAACTTACAGCATTAGTTTGAATTGTTTCATCATCACCAATTACCCAAACATACTTACTACTGGTACTTTTGAGGCAGTAAGCAATATTTTTCATCACTCCGATATTAATTAGATTTTGGTTAACTCGAAAGTCAACATTGCTTAAATTTTCTTGCCATTTTTTAATAACTGCCTGCGTATTATCCTGAGATGCATTGTCAGAAATCAAGACTTCACACTCAGATTCATAACCTGCGATCGCATTTGCCAACCATCCCAGTTGCTCATCTAGTGTAACTGCACAGTTATATGTAGGAATTGCGATTGTCAGCAGTTTATTCATATTATCTAGTCACGACTCATTACAGGAATAGTCTTTCTTACTAGATTAAATACAGCTTTTCCGGTTAATTGATATTAATTATGGGATAAAAAACTTTGATTTTTTCTTATTTTTATCCCACTTTTTATAATATTTATTAACAATAGAAATGATACATCAATTCTGTTACATCAAATACAGTATTTTCTCAAACTTTCAATAGTCTCGACGATCTGTTGTCCAACCTGGTCAATTTCTAGCTCAGTATTAAAGCGTCCAATGCCAATTCTCAAAGAAGCATCAGCCAAGCTTTCAGAATGCCCCAAAGCAAGCAGCACATGGGAAGATTTGCTACTAGTTGAGGAACAAGCAGAACCAGAAGAAAGGGCAACTATTGATTGTAATCCTAATAGTAAAGCAGCCCCATTAACCCCTTCAACACTAATATTTAAATTTCCCGAAAGCCGTTGTATTGGATGTCCATTGAGGTGAATTCCTTCTAACTGAGAAATCACTCCCCACAAACTTTGTTGTAACTGCCTTAATCGTTGATTTTCCACAACTTGTTCTGCCAAAGCAATTTCCACCGCTTTCCCAAATCCCACTATTTGCGGTGTATACAAAGTTCCTGAACGCATCCCCCTTTCATGTCCACCACCATGTTGCTGTGCAGTCAACTTCACTCTAGGGTTGCGTCGTCTCACATACAAAGCACCGATACCTTTAGGACCATAAACTTTATGTGCTGTTAATGACATTAAGTCGATTTTCATGCTTTGAACATCTAGAGGAATTTTCCCGATTGCTTGTGCTGCATCGCTATGAAAAATAATTCCATGTTCTCGGCAAATTTCACCAATTTCTGCTAGAGGCTGTAAAACACCAATTTCATTATTTGCAGCCATAATTGAAACTAAAATAGTATCACTACGGATAGCTTTTTTGAATTCAATTAAATTAATTAGTCCATCTTTGTCAACTGGTAAAAATGTAACTTCAAAACCTAAAGTTTCCAAATATTTACAGGGATCAATTACAGCATTATGTTCTGTCACCACAGTAATAATATGCTGACCTTTAGCAAAATAAGCTTCGGCAACACCCTTAATTGCTAAATTATTTGCCTCAGTTGCACCACTGGTAAAAATAATTTCTTCTGGACTAGCATTAATCGCTGTTGCTAAGACTTCCCTCACTTGCTTTACCGCTGCTTCTGCTTCCCATCCATATTGATGATTAACACTGGATGGATTGCCAAAGTGTTCATAAAAGTAAGGCAGCATAGCATCAACCACACGACGATCGACAGGTGTTGTGGCATGATTATCGAGGTAGATGGGACGGTGCATAGGAAATTGCAAAGTAGAGAGTCCGCAATTATTTTAAGCTAAATTAAGTAGAGTCGTTGAACTATGCGATCGCTTAAATACTCCAGCACCTAACTCATGTGGTGCAAACAATTGTCAGCCCAAAACACTAATTTTCCGTTATCCTTGTGTAAGTTAGATTGCACCTTGAATTTAGCAAAGCGCTATTACCTCTGGTGAGTCACATCGTGAGATTTTATGACTAATTCTCCCAACCAAGACCGTAACTCCCAACCTTCTCATCGTCAAAGACTATTGTTAATGCTGCTTAGTCGAGGTGGTATCGCCTTTGCAGGGCTGTTAACCATTGGCATTGTGGGGGGGTCTTGGTGGCTATGGAATTTTGTCAACAAAGACCTAACACCACTAGCTGAAGAAGGTATTTCTACTTCTCTCAATCGTCCAGTGAAGCTGGGTAAACTCAAGAACGTTTCACTATTTGGGGTTAGTTTCGGAGGTTCCTCGATTCCTAAAACCGCAACCGACCCCGATTCAGCGACAGTGGCAGGTGTTGATGTCGGCTTTGATTTATGGAGTTTAATTTTCCAACGTCGCTTAAAATTAGATGTGACTTTGGTCAATCCAGATGTTTATATAGAACAAGATAGTAATGGACTTTGGGTTAGCACCACTATATCTGCTGGCGGTAAGGGTAAAGCAATTAAGACGGAACTAGATAATTTGCGTTTTCGTAATGGCAAGCTCACATTACAGCCATTTCGGGGTCAAATTACAACAAATTCAACCCAAAAAAGTAATATTGCTTATCTAATTCCCACTGTCCCCAATACCCCAATTAGTGTTTCCCAAGTCAATGGAACCGCTCAATTATTGGAGAAAAACCAACTTATTAAATATGAGGTGGGGGGTAAACCTGGGGATGGAGGTAGTATTTTTCTACGGGGAGAAAGTCGTCCCAAAACTAAAACCCATAATTTAGAAATTCAAGCCGACGATTTAATGGCACCAAATGTGACACGTATCGTCAAGCTACCAGTAGATTTACAGGCAGGACAAGTCACAGGTGATATCAAAGTTCAATTAGCTAGGGATGAACCAGCGAAGTTATTTGGAGATGTCACAGCCAAAAATATCCGGGTACAGGTGGCACGATTACCTCAATTATTTACTAAAACCCAAGGTAAACTCAAATTTGACGATACGGAAATCAAGTTTGAAAATGCGACGGGGAATTATGGAAAAATACCCTTAATAGCTAATGGTACCATCGATCGCAAAACTGGCTTTAAGTTGGCAGGTAAGGTAAATTCCGTCAGTGTGGCAAATACCCAAGAAACTTTAAAGCTGAAATTACCATTACCAGTTAGCGGTGAGTTGCGGGGAGATTTATTTGTCACTGGAGAACTGGAAGCACCCATACTTTCGGGAAATATCGCCACAACCAAACCTGCCAAAATCGATAAGGTTGATTTTAGTAATGTTGTTGCCAAGTTTGAATATGTCACCCGCGATTTTTTAATTAGCTTTCGGGATATTCAGGGTAAACCCGTTGTGGGTGGTGAGGTAACAGGTTCTGGAGTGGTGAGGGTTGGAGAAAATCCAGGGATAGATTTTAATTTGCTTGCCCAGAATGTACCGGGAGATGCTTTAGCCAAAAGTTATGATATCAAGCCGGGATTCGCAATTGGTACCCTAGCTGCAACAGCGCGATTAGCTGGTGCATCGGAACAGGTACAAACTTTGGTAAGGTGGCAAGCACCGGAAGCTGCTTATCCTGGTACGGGTGAAGTCATAATTAATCCCAATCGTCGGGTTGATTTTCGCAATACATTACTCACTGTTGCAGGTGGCAAAGTTAAAGCAGCAGGAACTTGGATCAATGAAAAATGGCAAATTACCGCTGATACTTCTGGAATTGGGATTGAGCAATTTGTCGATAAAAAACAAGCTGAAAATTTAATCTTAAAAGGGGCAGAATTTAATGGTCGCTTATTAGCATCAGGGAGTACAGCCCCATTTAAAATTGATGGAATTAGTTCTATCAATGCTGGGGTTGATTTAGGTGGTGGTCGGGTAAATGTTGCTAATTTTAAGTTGAATCAACAAAATTTTGTGACTCAACTAGTTGCTAATAACGTCAGATTATCCAGAGTTTTAAAGGAGTCAGCACCTGTTTTACAAAATCCTTTAGCAGGAACATTTGTCGTGGCAGGAAACCTGGATAATTTAACTTTAAAAACTATTCAAGGTACTGGTGATGCCCTCCTAAATGTTGGTGGTGGGACAGTTGCAGTAAATAAGATCCAATTGGCGCAGGGAAATTATCAAGCACAGCTACGAGTCAACAATTCCGATGTGCAAGAATTAGCCACAGTCCCCGAACAAGTTCAAGGAAAAGTAACTGGTAATTTCCAAGTTCAAGGTACAGTTGATTCCTTCGAGTTACCGAATATTCAAGCTACTGGGCAAGGACGTTTAAATGTTGGCAATGGTGTTTTCAATGCGGCGAATATATCTCTAAAAGATGGAAATTATCAAGCTAAAATTCAAGCCAATAATGTTCCATTGCAACAATTCATAACAGGAAAAATTCCACCTCAAATAAATGGTGGTTTAAATGGTCTTTTTAATGTTGCAGGCAATGTTGAATCCTTCAAGCCAGAAGATATCCAACTTAATGGAGATGCACAATTAAATGTTGCTGGAGGAACCGTTAATGCAACAAAAATTCAACTAAATGATGGGCGTTATCAAGCATTAGTGAATGCACGGGGAGTAGAATTAAGTCGGATTAATAGTGAGTTAACAGGACAGTTTGGCAGTCAATTGCAGGTTTCAGGAGTCTTAGATTCGGAAAACTCCGCACCGTTAGAAAATTTGGCAGCAGTTGGTCAGGTACAATTATCGCGGGGATTGGCAGGAATTGAGCAACCTCTAACAGCAAGTATCGGTTGGAATGGTGAGAGACTATTGATAGATCAAGCCACTTCACGGGATGTAACCGCAAATGGTTATGTAACTGTGAATGCTAAAGGATCAGAAGTACCGGAAATTACGGGGTTAAATTTGAATGTTGTTGCCAAAAATTACAACCTGAAAAATTTACCAACTAAATTACCCAGCACATTAACACTAGCTGGAAATGCTGAATTTAATGGTCAAATTACTGGAACTTTACCTACACCCAATCTTCAAGGAAAAGTCGGAATCCGGAATTTGGATGTAAATAAGTTGAAATTTGAACCATTACTAATTGGAAATATTCAGTCGGTGCAGGGAAGTGGTTTAAAATTGAATCTTCTTGGGAAACAAGACCGGATTGCTTTAAATTTAGATGCAAATAACCGTCCTCAAGATTTTAACGTGAAGTGGCAACAAGCTACAGCCACAGGAACAACCCAGGGACAAAATTTAGCAGTTAAAGTAAATAATTTCCCTCTAACTGCTTTGAATCTAACTGCACCTCAAAATCGATTTACAGGTAAAGGTGGTGTCGGTGGTATATTTACAGGCGACTTGCTGGTTAACAAACAGAATTTAGATACTTCTGGGAATATAGCGATCGCGCAACCAACTCTAGGTAATATTAAAGGTAACAATCTCACAGCTATTTTAAACTATAGCAATGGTAATCTCATCCTCGAAAATAGCAGTTTTATCAAAGGAAATAGCCGTTATACCTTAGCTGGTACTTTCACCCCCGCTTCCCCACAACCCAAAATTCAAGGCAAAATCACCGCAACTCAAGGTAATATCCAAGATATTCTCACCACCCTACAGGTGTTTGAAATTACAGATTTTGCTAATATTCTCAAAGAACCTGAATATGGTACCGTCGCAGACTTAGCAAAAACCCAACCTGTGGGTTTACCAACTCAATCAGTGTTATCACAGCTACAACGCATCTCCGAAATTCAAGCATTAGTAGAAAATCAACAACAACAGCGAAGCAATGCATCTCCAATTCCGGAACTGGCAGACTTAAAAGGAACCTTCAACGGTGAAGTATTATTAGATACCAATAGTTCCAGTGGCTTGGCTCTACAATTCCAAGTCAATGGTCAAGACTTTGCTTGGGGTCGTCAAGACGAACCAGAACGCTACTACCAAGCTCAAAGAATTATCGCCGAAGGCAAACTAGAAAATGGAGTATTGACATTATTACCACTACGTGTAGAGTCAAATGATCGTCTATTTGCCTTTACAGGTAGTCTTGGTGCTAAGGAACAATCAGGACAATTGAGAGTTAACAACTTTCCCGTCAAAATCCTAAATAACTTTGTCAAACTACCAGTAGGGCTATCTGGGAATCTCAGCGGAACAGCTGCCATTGCAGGTAACGTGACTAATCCCCAAGCAAAAGGTGAACTCAGAATTAGTGAAGGTGCGCTGAATGCCAAAGGAATTGAATCTGCAAATGCTAGTTTTAGCTATAATAACGGAAGCTTAAATTTTGGTAGTGATATTAATGTTGTTGCAGGTTCCGAACCAGTAACAATCAATGGTAGCTTGTTCTACCCGTTACCTTTTGCCATGAATATCCCCACCAGTAATCAAATTAATCTTGACGTTAAAGTCAAAAATCAAGGATTATCGGTAATTAATCTGTTCACAAACCAGTTAGCATTTGAAAGCGGAAAGGGAGAAGTAGATTTAATGGTGCGGGGAACCGTTAAAGAACCGACCCTCAAAGGTACTGCAAGTCTTGGAGGAGCGACATTTTCAGCCCTTGCACTTCCCGGAAAATTGACAGACGTTACAGGTCAAGCTAAATTCAATCTCGATCGCATCACAGTTGATAACCTCCAAGGTAGATTTAGTCAGGGAAGAATCGAAGCCTTCGGAGAAATTCCCATTAGTAACATCGGTACACGTAACTTAGATGACGCGAGTCCTTCGCCACTGGAAAATCCCCTTACTGTTAACTTTGATCGTTTAGCTCTCAACCTCAAAAGTTTATATCAAGGCGGGGTTAGTGGTAGCTTGCAAATTACAGGTTCTGCCCTCGATCCTTTAATTGGTGGTAGTATTCGCTTGAATAATGGTCAAGTATTGTTATCTGAATCTACTAAAACCACCACATCTACTAGTAGCAATACAGATACACCTAATAATTCCGAAAATAATCCCTCTACTGAAACAGAAAGTTCCAACATACCCACGCGATTCAACAACCTCAAATTAACATTGGGGAAAAATGTTAAAATCACCCGTGCCCCAATTTTAAACTTCACCGCTACCGGAAGCCTGAATCTTACAGGATCCTTTACAGATCCAATTCCTGAAGGTGTCATTAGACTCAGGGAAGGTGGGGTTAATCTATTCACCACCCAATTTAATTTGGTACGCGATTATGAACACAAAGCTGACTTTCGCAAAAATCAACCCCGCGATCCACAATTAGATATTAAGTTATTCGCCAAAGTTCTCGATGTTGTCCAAAGTAGTGACTTTACCCGCAATGGTAACTCTGGATTAGGAGCATTAGAAAGTGTCCAAGTAGAAGCTGAAATTCAAGGTTTAGCAAGTCAACTCAACGAAAACCTCGAACTTCGTAGCACCCCCAACCGCAGTCAAACTGAACTTGTAGCCTTACTTGGGGGTGGATTTGTAGATACCCAAGGACAGGGTGCTGGCAGCACATTAGGGCTAATTAATATTGCAGGTTCTGCGGTTTTTAATAACTTTCAAAATACCTTTAATCAAATTGGTACAGCATTCGGTTTGAGCGATTTTCGGCTTTTTCCTACCGTTATATCTGAAGATCCCGAAGCTGGAAGAAACTTCTCTAGTTTAGAACTAGCAGCTGAAGCGGGTGTTGATATTTCTCGGAAAGTATCAGTTTCTGCGCTCAAAATACTCACGGCTAGTGATCCACTGCAATGGGGTATCAATTACAAAATTAATAATGAATATCGCTTCCGAGCCTCAACAAATTTCTTCGATGATAATCGAGCAGTGATCGAATTTGAAAGGAGATTTTAAAAAATTGTCTAAAAGGGAACAGGGAACAGGGAACAGTTGAAGAAGGAAGAAGGGGGTTTTGAGATGGGGATACCCTACGGGTAGACACGGAGTGGCTTCTGCAAGTAGCAAGCTGCCGCCCCAACTCAAAACTGGCGACCCGTAGGCATCGGGGTATTAAACCCCCTACTCTTGATAAAAAGTAAGTAATCGCGCAGAATTATTTACACATAAGGATCTAGTCTGAACAAGGGTTTCATGCCTGAATGTTGTGTAATTAATTTTGTTTAACTACTTAATATAAGGCTCAAACTCTTTTTCCCCCTGCCTTATCCCAAGAATAATTATCTACTTAGGGACTTCCAGAAAATAAAATATCCTGTGGTTTGGGCAGCGTTCGATGGTTCCTGAGCCTGTCGGAACGAAGTGTACCGGAGGTAAGGACTGAGCGCTCACGCCGAAGTCTTGCCCGAAAAAATTCGGATGGCTCTTCCACAATAGAAAGTTGTGCAATTATTTAATTAATTGGAAGTCCCTCATAAACATTAATTAACCTTTAGCTACAACTTCCTTCTCTTTAGCCAAAAATTTCTCCAACTCCGTTAATGCATCTGCATCAACTTTAGTTTGCATTGGGCAGAATTTAGGACCACACATAGAACAGAATTCAGCAGTTTTATAAATATCTGCGGGTAAAGTCTCATCATGGTATTCTTTAGCACGTTCTGGATCTAACGACAATTCAAATTGACGATTCCAATCGAAGTTATATCTAGCACGGGACAATTCATCATCTCGATCTCTAGCACCAGGACGATGACGGGCGATATCTGCGGCATGTGCCGCGATTTTATAAGCTATTAAGCCATTTCGCACATCTTCAGCATTGGGCAATCCCAAGTGTTCTTTTGGTGTGACATAACACAACATTGCAGTACCGTACCATCCTGCCATAGCGGCACCAATCGCCGAGGTAATATGGTCATAACCAGGGGCAATATCTGTCACCAAAGGTCCTAACACGTAGAAAGGAGCTTCAGAACACTCTTCCATCTGCTTTCTAACATTAAACTCAATTTGATCCATCGGCACATGTCCGGGACCTTCCACCATAACTTGAACATTATGTTCCCAAGCTTTGCGGGTAAGATTTCCCAGGGTTTTCAGTTCAGCTAGTTGAGCTTCATCCGATGCATCATGGGTACAACCAGGACGCAAAGAATCACCTAAACTAAAAGAAACATCGTATCTTTTAAAAATCTCAATAATGTCATTGAAGTGGGTAAAGAGGGGATTTTGTTTATGATGATGCAACATCCACCGCGCCAAAATACCACCACCACGGGAAACAATACCTGTAATTCGATTTCTAACTAAAGGCAAATGTTCGATTAAAATTCCCGCGTGGATAGTTTGATAGTCTACCCCCTGTTGAGCATGTTTTTCGATGATGTGGAGAAAGTCATCAGCAGTAAGATTTTCAATATTGCCGTGAACACTTTCTAAAGCTTGGTAAATTGGCACTGTACCGATGGGAACAGGGGAAGCATTAATAATGGCTGTACGAATTTCATCTAAATTACCGCCACCTGTGGATAAATCCATAACGGTATCAGCACCATATTTGACTGAGAGTTGCAGCTTCGCAATCTCCTCATTGATATCTGATGAGTTGGGAGAAGCGCCGATATTCGCATTGACTTTGCATCTGGAGGCAATACCAATCGCCATTGGTTCCAAATTAGCGTGATTTATATTGGCAGGGATGATCATTCTTCCCCGTGCAACTTCGTCACGAATTAAATCAGCTGGAAGATTTTCCCGCGTCGCCACATAGTGCATTTCTTCAGTAATGACACCTTGACGAGCATAATGCATTTGGGTGACATTAGCTTGTCCGCGACGTTTAGCGATCCATTCTGTCCGCATAGTTATAAATTTCCTTTATAAATGGCTTCCCTACGCTGGTATTACCCAGTCTCAGGTGTTAAGGGTGTATTCTCAGCCCGATTTTACAGGCACCCCTAGCAATTTCCATTGTGCAGATTTTTTATAAAGTTATCAATTGGTTATGGGTGGGCGATACGAATCTTGATATTTGTTTGGGATCTGTTAGATAAGTATACATACTCAACATGGAAGTTAAAACTCGGTAGAGAAGTAGCGGCACTATCTCTCTACAGGTTTTGATTTTTTTGTTTTAAATTCCGGCACCATCCAAAAATTCATCAATAGCCTTATCTCTAATTCGACAGTGATTATGATGGTCATCTATATGGCTATGGCTTTCGGAAAAGCTGCTACTAACGAGGGCAAAGTCACGGATACTAGTAGTATTTTCTGCCAATTCCGATGGTTGTTTCATTTCCTGAACTTGTTGCTCTAGTTGTTCGATTCTGTCTACTAATGCTCTAATTGCTTGGGCTTCAGCATCTGGTAGGCTACCATGTTCTAGAGGATTTACCCGGACTCCAGAACGGTAAACTATCCTACCAGGTATGCCAACTACGGTGCAATCAGAGGGGACATCTCGTAACACAACTGAACCGGCACCGATGCGAACATTGTTACCAATTTCAATATTTCCCAAGACTTTTGCGCCAGTGCCAACTACGACATTTTCCCCTAGAGTTGGGTGACGTTTACCGCTTTCTTTACCTGTACCACCAAGAGTGACACCCTGATAAATTAAGGCGTAGTCTCCGATAATAGCAGTCTCGCCAATAACTACTCCCATACCATGATCTATAAATACACCAAGTCCGATTGTGGCACCTGGGTGAATTTCAATGCCAGTTAAGAAACGGGCAATGTGTGACATTAATCGGGGAATAAAGGGAATATTAATTGTGTATAGTTTATGC
This sequence comes from Calothrix sp. PCC 6303, assembly GCF_000317435.1. Classification (NCBI taxonomy): domain Bacteria; kingdom Bacillati; phylum Cyanobacteriota; class Cyanophyceae; order Nostocales; family Calotrichaceae; genus Calothrix; species Calothrix sp. PCC 6303. The sequence continues at coordinate 737,171 of NC_019751.1, read as the reverse complement.
GCCAAGCGATGGAAAACCAATGCTTGCAAACCGGGGTAGCAGAACAGCACCTCCAACCAGTTACGCGCTGCGGGGTCACGCTCAAAGATAATACGAAAGTCAGTAAGGAGTGCAGTTATTATGCTCATATCTCCCAAGTTTTGCTAAATCGCTATCAACTCTATATTAACTTTATTAGTGCTATCTCCTGTAAACCTATTGTAAATTGGGAGTTGCGATAAGTAAAAATTCTGACGGCGATGATATAAATTTATCAATTGAGGAAGTGCGATGTCAAAGACAAGCCGCTTATAGGTCTACGCACTTCCCCAACATAGCAGTATTGACAGCCATTTTCAGGTAAATAGACCACTCTGTAGGGGCTTAGAATTGCTAAACCCCTACGTTTGATGTGGTTCAAATAGGTGAAAACTGCTGTAACTACTAGCCACTCTTCTTTAGGGTTGATTTCCGGCTTCGGCAAGTGCCTCTAGATGAAAAGCAACGTTTTTGAGTGACATCTGGATTTCGTTGCTGTAGGGAAGACTTTTCCATCTTTTAGTTGTGGCATTTTCTAAAGCAGTTGTATCTAGGTATTCTGCGAACACTACTAACTTTTCGGAGTCTGTGGTAGCTTCAGCTAAGTTTGTTAAAAATTCTTGAGGTGTCATGATTCTTTACTCCATAAGGTTCGCGTCACGGTTTTAATTAGTATTTGTGCCACATCTAGATTTTAATTTCTGATACTAGCTTTCATTATTAGGGATTTTTTTATGTCAATAGCAAAAAGCGCCCTCTCCTAGGAGAGGGCGCTTTTCAAACTTTATTTATTAGTCTCGACTAGCACCACTCGGATATTAACCGTTGATAGCAGGTGCAGACAATGCAACAGGTGAAGCATCACCAGCAGCCAAGTCTAAGGGGAAGTTGTGAGCGTTACGCTCGTGCATTACTTCCATACCTAGGTTAGCCCGGTTGATTACGTCTGCCCATGTGTTGATGACGCGACCTTGGGTGTCAATTACTGATTGGTTGAAGTTGAATCCGTTCAGGTTGAATGCCATGGTGCTGATTCCCAAGCTGGTGAACCAGATTCCTACTACTGGCCATGCTGCTAACAAGAAGTGTAAGCTGCGGCTGTTGTTGAAGGATGCGTATTGGAAGATTAGACGACCGAAGTAGCCGTGTGCTGCAACGATGTTGTAGGTTTCTTCTTCTTGACCGAATTTGTAACCGTAGTTTTGGCTTTCTGTTTCGGTTGTTTCACGTACCAAGGAGGAGGTTACTAGTGAACCGTGCATTGCGCTGAACAATGAACCACCGAATACGCCTGCTACTCCTAGTTGGTGGAAGGGGTGCATCAAGATGTTATGTTCTGCTTGGAATACCAACATGAAGTTGAATGTTCCTGAGATGCCTAAGGGCATACCATCTGAGAATGAACCTTGTCCGATTGGGTAGATTAAGAATACTGCGGTTGCTGCTGCTACTGGTGCTGAGTATGCTACGCAGATCCAAGGACGCATTCCTAAGCGGTAGGATAGTTCCCATTCACGTCCCATGTAGCAGAATACGCCGATGAGGAAGTGGAATACTACTAGTTGGTAAGGACCGCCGTTGTACAACCACTCATCTAGGGATGCTGCTTCCCAAATTGGGTAGAAGTGAAGTCCAATTGCGTTGGATGAAGGAACAACTGCACCGGAAATGATGTTGTTTCCGTACATCAAGGAACCTGCTACTGGTTCACGGATCCCGTCGATGTCTACTGGGGGTGCTGCGATGAAGGCTACGATGAAGCAGGTTGTTGCTGCAAGTAGGGTTGGGATCATCAATACGCCGAACCAGCCGATGTATAGACGGTTTTCTGTGCTGGCAATCCAGTTACAGAACTGTTCCCATACGTTGGCGCTTTCGCGTCTTTGTAAGGTTGTGGTCATGGTTTTATAATTGCTTGATTTTTGTATGATTTGGTTGGCTGCTTGCCTTCCATGTAACTAAATATAATAAACTTATTTAGTTTTGTAAAGTATTTTAACTTAAGCATAAGTTATCGTATTCGTATATATATTAGATTACAGATTATATTCTAACGCAATAATAAGCCTTTGGAGCTCATAGAGGTAATTGTTTGAGTTGATTTCTTGAGGAATGCGAACGATTTATGTCGCCCAAGCTTCGCTGAATGTAACGAAAAAGCAAAAAAGCGTGTTGAGTAAACACTCACACGCTTTTAATATTTAGAAATATTAATGTAATATCCCTTAACCTGGGGGCCAACTCATCTGCCGCCCACCTAATATGTGTAAATGTATATGGTGAACTGTCTGCCCGCCATCATCACCTGTGTTGATTACCACCCGATACCCTTTTTCCAATCCTGCTTGTGCAGCTACTTTCTTTACAGTTTGTAACAAATGTCCTAAGAGAGCAGTATCATCATCTGTGGCAGCATCCAATTTAGGGATGACCTTTTTGGGAATTACGAGGATGTGAACAGGTGCTTGGGGGTGAACATCTTTGAATGCAAGTGCTAAATCATCTTCGTAAACGATATCTGCAGGTATCTCCCGACGAATAATCTTGCTAAAAATTGTTTCCGTGGTTTGGCTCATTTTGATTTACCTTCTTATCTGTTAAAGATTTTAGAAGGTTAGCGACATTTTATGGGGCTGGCTGAATAAATGAAAGATGTTTGATCGGGTTGAATGCAATCAATAATATATAAGAGGTTCCGGTGGAACGTCTTTAGGAGATTTGAGTGTGGGATGACAAAAATTCCGCTAACCAATCTTTGACGGTGCGGGTAGCGTGACAGTCGTCTTCGTTATAGGTTTCGATGGTTTCTAGTAAAGTGCGATCGCTTGTTTGTAACCATTGGTCATACCAGTATATACATTTTGCGCCACTGGCTTCGGGGTTGCGCCATTGGAAACCTAGCCAACGGGCAATGGTTTTTAAAGCATAACTCTCCACTGGTAGGGCAACGCTTTGAATAAATTCTTCGTAAATATCTATAAATCTAAATAATATTGGTTTAATTATGGCGTTGGAAGTGCCGTATAGTTTGGCTAATCGCTTGACGGTATCAAATTCATATACACAAAAATGGTAAATTGGTGCGTCGGGATATTGAGAAACCAAATTTACAAACTGTTGCCAAACTATTTTTTCATCTTCGGGCTTTTCGGCGAGGAATGAATAAAATTTTTCACTATTATTTTGTTTATCTACAACTAGAACGCCTAGTAAGTAGTTTAAATCTAGATCTGGTTGAGCTTCGATATCAAAGTAAAGTTCTATATCGGCGGAATTTTGAATCCAAGGCTGATTTGGTTGTGCTTGGGGTAATAATACAGGTTTATTTGTAGTGATTGATTGTGCTTGAAGAACCACTTTCCGGGCAATAATCGGATCAAATCCAGATAGATTTTCCAATTCTGTGGGATTTGCATTTGCCAAGGCTACAGGTGTTGTGATATCTAAAGTTTGTAGTTGACTATAACGAACAGGTGTGACACCTGGTAATAAAGATAGGTGTTGTTGGGATTGTGCGATCGCATGACACTGAGTATGCCAGTGACAAAGATTGCATTTTTGTCGAGAAATGAATATTTCTGGGGGTGTTGTATTTTGAAGGGTATCAATACATTCCGCCAAAATTTGCTGCATTTGGGGTTGCCACTTGCCTAAATCAACACGGTGACTGGTATTTCTGCCCCGTAAAACTACCCAAGCATTTTCGGTTTGCTGTTGCTGTGTTGTCTGCAAAACCAAAGCGTGAAAAGCTGCGGTAACTTGATATTCTTGTTTAGGACGTTTCCCCAACTCAATACTTACCGGAACATAAACCCAATCCCCAAATATTGATTTTCCGGTTTTTTTCACCAGTAAATCTGGTCTACTAACTAAAGTATGTTGTTTAAAGGCTGAAGAACTCGCTTGAACTGTGCCTGTGAGTTGCCCTGCTTGGTCGCTAAAAGCACAATTTTCTTCCCAAATCTCTTCAGTAATTACCTCATGGTGCGGAGCCAACAGTAAACCATGATAAATTAACTCTACGCCCTGCTGCATCAACTTGAGAGTTTCATTATGCCCAGTTTGCCAATCTTTACGGGGATACCTCGGTTGTTTGTAATCACGTTGCCCGATGATTGTTTTTTGGTGAATAATTTTATCTTGTTGTAGTTTAACCAATAGATCGGTAGGGCGATCGCGTTGAGCAAAATCGCCGTGAATATCTAGAAAAGGTCGGCGTTTGCAGCGTTGATATTGTAATAATAGGTCAGCATTAATTAACATTCTTTTAAGCTAACAGGAATTGGCACCAAATGGGAGTATTTTAAATCACTCAAATGAGTGGCATGTATTACGATCTCCCACTTATTAAAGAAGTTGGGGATCTAGAACCTCTAATAAATGGTGAAGTATTAGTAGATTTACGTTTGATAGATGATGAATAATTCCCCCACAGAAACCAAGTTGCATCAACACCGTTCTCATTTTCTCGCTTTAGCGAATAAATCCTACTTTAACTATGGTGGTCAGGGTCCATTACCGCAAGGAGGGATAGACGCGATTCATCAAGCACAAATTCAGATGCAGCATTCAGGACCATTTGCAAGTCAAGTTTACACTTGGCAATTAAAGGAAGCTGCTTCTACTCGTCATGCGATCGCATCTGAGTTGAATGTCTCTCCACAAACCATTACCTTGACTGAAAATGTCACCATGGGTTGTAATATTGCCATGTGGGGAATCAATTGGCAAGCTGGTGATCATCTATTATTAACCGATTGTGAGCATCATGCCGTGATAGCGATCGCTCAAGCAATCCAACAGCGGTTTAGGGTGGAAGTCACAACTTGTCCGATTCTGAATGCAACTAACCCCACGGCAGTTATTCAGCAACATCTGCGTCCAAATACCCGCTTAGTGGCAATTAGTCACGTTCTTTGGAATACTGGGGAAGTTTTAGAAGTTGACAAAATAGCTCAAATATGTTCAAAAAATCAAACCCGACTATTAGTTGATGCCGCCCAATCGGTGGGGATGTTACCCTTAAACTTGACGGACTTAGGTGTCGATTTTTACGCATTTACTGGGCATAAATGGCTATGTGGTCCCGCCGGATTGGGAGGGTTATATGTATCTCCAAGCGCCCAAGATAGTCTACAGCCGACATTCGTAGGTTGGCGGAGTGTGACTACAGATATTGAAGGACAGCCACAAAATTTACAACCCCACGGCGAACGTTACGAAATCGCCACATCTGATTATCCCTTAATGGCTGGATTGCGAAACGCGATCGCGCTCCACAACCAATGGGGAAATGCTGAAGTCCGTTATCAACAAATTCTCCAAAATAGTGAATATTTATGGCGGAAGCTTTCACAGTTACAGCATGTTAAATGTCTGCTAAATTCTCCACCACCTAGCGGCTTAATCTCATTTCAACTTAGTAGTAGAGAGCGACAAACTCCACTAGTGAAACATCTAGAAACACAAGGTTTATTTGTGCGTACCATCGCTAAACCTGATAGTGTTCGTGCTTGCGTTCATTATTTCACCTCAGAATCAGAAATGGATCAATTAGTTGTGGAAATAGAGAAATTTTAGTATTTTGGGGAGATAACGTTAGACGCGATTGCCCGTAAAAAATTAGATCCCCGATTTTTTAAATAAACCGGGGATTTGGACAGTGTGAATTTCTGCTGCGGGCAGGCAAAATCAACACAAATAATATTAGGATTGTTATATTACAATACGGTTCAGTTAAGGCTATGCAGTGCTTGAAATAACAAACACAGGAGGATTGGTTATTGTTCCAGTACCTCTGTGTTTAACCTTTTTCGAGCGAAATTTTGATACAGGCTTTTTGACAACCCTTGGGTTGTTTCTATGAACCCTTTCAGGTAAAACTTGGTCAAGAATCTCCACAGTTAACCAACTAAAAAAAAAGGCAGTTCTTGTGGTTGCAAGCGCTGAAATTTGGGAAGGGCACGACGAACAACTCGTAATGTTCCTGTGAAACTTAGACGTAAGGGTGAAACATTTGCGTTGCTTGCAGCTTGAAAAATTAATAACCGAATAGCCCAATGTCCCAGTAACAAACCGTAAACTTCTTGCACCACCTCCCGTGGTTTTTGAGAACGAATATGAGTTTTGCGTCCCAAAAGATGTACCTTGAGTTCATCAATCGTATTTTCAACTTCCCAACGTTGATGATACTCAGAAGCTAGCAAATGGGCACTTAATTTTTCAATGTCCAATAAGCTCGTAATTAAACGATATTTAATTGGTTCTTCTAGATTGTCAGGATTTTCAATTGTGTACTCAATGACTCGTACTTGTATTGGCTCAAAACCTTTTTTTCTTAATTTGCCAGATGGATAAATATAACTTAAATACGAGCCATCGTCTAAAGCTTCTTCGTTTAAAAATTTAACATTGGCAGGAATTCTTCCTAAATACTCACAACCTTTACTTACCGTTGTTTGTACCATTGCGTAGGAATGCAAGCCCCTATCCCACATTAACAACATTCCAGATGTTACCGAACGTAATAATTTTAGTGACCTGACTCGCTCTCCAATCTTATATGGGCACATTAATGCATCAAAAATTAAATGTGTCCCTGCCTCTACCAAAATAACTAATCTAACTTTGGGAAATGCAGCTCGTGTACCAGGACGACTACCAGGACGACCAAAAACCCTTGCATTTTCATCGCTATCTGGAATATCTAAGCAGGTTCCATCAATTACTACGATTCGTAATCCATTTAAAAAAGCTCCTACTGTTTCGCTAGTTGCCATTGGTTGCACCAACTGATGAAACAACTGTCTCATCACCCCTGCTCCTAGTCGCTGTCTCGCTTGAGTTATGGCTGATTTACAAGGAAACCGCCAATATTTACCAATTTTTACCCACGCCTCTGAAAGACCATCAATAAGATTTTTTAGTACATCCCGCATTGAATCTCTCGACCACAGGCTCATTGCTATTATTAAGCAAACTACAAGCTGTGCTGGTAACGAGCGATGACGTTCCTCTTCGACTTTAGTTTTAGCGGTAAGCGAAGCCATGCCGTAGGCTTATCGCTTGTTCGATTGAAGTTGCTGGAATCGCTACCTCTATCGCTTTGAATATCTCCGTACTTTGTATCTTGGGAGACAATAATGAGAATTCTTTAAGATGCACCGTACTTGATTTCCATTTTTGGAAACAATGCCTATTTTACAGCTATTCGAGCCTTAACTGAACCGTATTGTGTTATATTATGTTCCTGGACGAGAGCGAATGGAATCGGGTATATGATGGCGATCGCCTAATATTTCTAATAGGGGACCATGAACATCAAATTTAACCATACTTACTGACGCGACCAAAATATTCACCCGATAGCGATAGCGTCCCAAATCGATTCCCAGTAAACTGCAAAGCAGAATCCGAATCGTGGCTTTATGGGCAACCACTAAAACATTGCCCTCCGGATATTTTTCTTGAATTTCAGCAATTACAGGCATAGAACGGTTAGCAATATCTACCGCAGTTTCTCCACCTTTGGGAGCATTCCAAGCAGGTTCTGTCAACCATTTTACATAGTTTTCTGCGTAATTCTCCTGAGCAAAAGATTTGCTCTTGGTTTCCCATTCCCCGTAACTACCTTCCCTAAGTCCGTCACGCAACTGCATATCCATACCAGTAGCATCACACAGTGGCTTGGCAGTGGCAATTGCACGCTTCATCGGACTAACATAAACCGCTTCCCACTTCAACTGTTGATAAACATCGGCAAAACTTTCTGCCATCTGCATCCCTTCAGATGTTAACTCCGCATCCGTTTCACCACAGAAATTACCACTTTGGCTAAAAGTAGTTTCACCATGTCGCAGTAAGTATAAATTGAGTGTCATAGCTTTTATAGCGATTGGGATAGAGAAGTTCGTGCAACAATAAAATACCATCAATCTTGCCATCGAGTATGTAACACTGCGACAAAATACTCAAGGGAAAAAGTCAATCAAATACAAAGATATGGGTTCCCACCCAGAACATGTCACTGAAAAAGCACCTTACCAAAAGTTGACACAAAGTGGGAGGCTCTTGCTGATTCAGCTAGAATACATAACTAACAACCTGTATTTTATATTACTCAATTAATGCAAACTTGGCTAAATAACCGTTACCGTGTGATTCAAACACTAGGAAGCGGTGGATTTGGGGAAACTTTTCTCGCAGAGGATACCCAAATGCCATCACAACGTCGATGTGTGATTAAATTGCTCAAACCTGTGACGACAAGTCCGCAAATTTATCAACTTGTTCAGGAACGTTTTCAGCGAGAAGCTGCTATCTTAGAGGAACTTGGGGGAGGCAGTAACCAAATTCCCAATTTATACGCATATTTCCAGCAAGATAGTCAATTTTATCTTGTTCAGGAATGGGTTGAAGGCTTAACCCTAACTGAAAAGGTTAGGAGAGAAGGAAGAGTACCAGAACAAATTGTTCAAGAATTATTGATCAGTTTATTAGGTGTAATCGAGTATGTACATGGAAAACGCATTGTTCACCGTGACATAAAACCCGATAATATTATTATTCGCTATCGTGATCAAAAACCTGTTTTAATTGACTTTGGAGCGGTACGGGAATCTATGGGGACTGTAGTTAATTCTCAAGGTAGTCCCACCAGTTCGATTATTATTGGTACACCTGGATACATGCCCAGTGAACAGGCTGCTGGCAGACCAGTGTATTCTAGTGATTTATATAGCTTGGGCATTACGAGTATTTACTTGTTAACTGGTAAGCAACCCCAACAGTTAGACAGTGATCCGCAGACAGGTGAAATTGTTTGGCGACAATTTGCTACAGGTGTAAGCAATGAAATGATGCAGATTATCGATCATGCGATCGCATATCATCCTAGAGAGCGTTTTAGCAGTGCCAGGGAAATGCTAGATGCTTTGGGTGGTGTTGTCAATACTGTCACACCTGCTTACCAAGTTCCGGCAACTTTACCATCTTCTCCAGAAACAATTCCTGTGATTCCCCAAACAACTCACAGTCCCCGACCAAATAATAGTATATTTCTGGGTAGTTTAATTGCAGGTGGTTTAATTGGTGCATCAACAATTATTGCTCTAGTCTTAACTAGATTTTCTCAATCTCCCATAAACAATACTATTGGTGTCACCACACCAACAGAAATTCCGACATTGAGTGGTTTCATACCAGAAAATACTCTGACACCACAACCAAGTAAAAATAGTATCTCCAACAATACTACACCCATAGTAATTAGTTCACCCCAGGGAAATCAAACTGGGGAGAGTTCGTTTTATTTCCTTGCAGATACGGCTTTTTCTGCCAATAGGGAAGCAGAAGCAAACAAGCAGATTCGGCTTTTACAAACTCAAGGTTATGGGAATGCGGGGATGCTGTGGATTCCAGACTACCCCAATTTGTCAGGGAAACAGTTATTTGAAGTATATGCAGGCAAGTTTAGCGATCGCGCTTCCTGTATAGAATTGTTACGTAGCTTTGGCAAGCAAAATCCTGATAGCTATTGTATTTTTGCCAGTAAAAACGCAAAGGCATCACCTGATAGATTCTATTACAAACAAATCACTAATTCTTCAGCGTCTCCAGTGGTATCATCAAGTGCAACAGAAAATGATTATGCTTTTCTTTCACAACGACTTGTTAGGGATGAAGATTTAGCGAATAAAACACCTTTAGAACTGGATATTATGCGAAATTCAATCTTTGCTAAATATGGACGCAAATTCGATACTCCTGGGTTACAAGATTATTTTAATAGGCAATCTTGGTACCAACCTAAATATTCCAGTCAAGATTTTGATAAATTGAATTTGCTATCCAGAACTGAAATGCAAAATGCTAGCTATATTATTCAATATCAAAAGAAGAATAACCTCCTGTATTTTCGTTAACGCATATCGCCTCTATTTAAAAAGATATAGAATTACCCAAAATGCTACTAAATAATCGTTATCGCGTCATTCAAACCTTGGGAAGTGGTGGATTTGGAGATACTTTTCTTGCAGAAGATACCCAAATGCCATCACAACGTCGATGTGTGGTGAAACAACTTAAACCAATTCAAAATAATGCCCAAATTTACCAATTAGTTCAAGAAAGATTTCAGCGGGAAGCCGCAATTTTAGAAGAATTAGGTGGCAATAACGAACAAATTCCCACTTTATATGCTTACTTTCCTGCCGAAGGTAAATTTTATTTAGTTCAAGAATGGGTGGAAGGACAAACATTAACTACAGCAATTCAACAGCGAGGATTATTTGCTGAAGCCACAGTTAGAGAAATATTATTAAGTTTGTTACCTGTCCTCGATTTCGTGCATTCACGGGGAATAGTTCACCGCGATATAAAACCAGATAACATTATTATTCGTAATCGTGACCAAAAACCAGTATTAATTGACTTTGGTGCAGTTAGGGAAACCATGGGGACAGCTGTTAACTCCCAAGGAATGCCCACAAGCTCCATTGTAATTGGTACTCCCGGTTTTATGCCTAGTGAACAAGCTATGGGCAGACCAATATTTGCCAGTGACATCTATAGTTTAGGTATAACCGCCGTATATTTACTCACTGGTAGACAACCCCAAGAACTACCCACAGATTCCCGCACCGCAGAAATAGAGTGGAAAAACTACGCAGGTAATATTCAGCCAAACTTAGCAGCAGTCATTGATAAATCAATAGCTTATCATCCACGCGATCGCTTCACCAGTGCAAGGGAGATGTTAAATGCCCTTAATGGTGGTTTTGCTGTTGCTCCCACTGTCCCTGTTTCACCTTACAATCAATCATACGAACCAACTAAACCCCCGGCATCAATTCCCCAAAATACAATTCCCTCTAACCAAGGAAATTATCAACAATACCCAACGCTAAATCAACCACCAGCGAATCAACCTCACACTGTTCCCGTTATTCCCCAAACTTATAAAGAAATTCCCAAGGAAAATAGTAATCGTGGTGTCCTCATTGGTAGTGTCATTATAGGTAGTTTAATTGCATCTGGGATAATTATTGCTGCCACACTACAAAAACAACCTTTACAAACTGCTTCTCAAAGCGTGATATCTTCCACTCCAGAAGATACACCACCTGTGGAGTCTAAAACAAATCAACAAACTTCGACTAATTCTTCAAAATCATCTAATTCATCTAATTCACCATCAACTGAAGTAACTCGAAAACCACAAATTATTCAAACACCGATTATTATTAACAGTCCCAATATTTCCAGCACTATTCCAACCCGCACTGCCACACCAGAACCATCACCAATTATTACCCAAACAGCAGAACCAGACCCTGTAGATATATCAGAAAAATCATCGCCGACAGATTTTATTCAAGGCTATTACACTAATATTAATAATGGCAATTTACAAACAGCTTGGAATCAATTAAGTCCTAGCGTCCAAGATAACTCAAAACTACATCCTAATGGTTATGTTTCTTACACAGAATGGTGGGCAGGAACAGTTAAGCAAGTTGAGATAAATCGAATACAACTAATAGATGAAGATAGAGAAAGTGCAACAGTAGATGCACGATTAAATTATATATTAAGAAATGGAAAATCATCCCCAAGTGCAGTTAGATTAACTTTAATTTGGGATGCAACATCCAACAAATGGCTGGTTAGTGATGCTAAAAGTTTACGAGGTTAATTTTTATTGCCTATTGAACAAGTTCAGGACTTACGTAATGACTACAAATTTACGTCATTCCAACATAAGGTAGCGCAAAGTCCCTTGTCGTTCCCCAAAGGGGTTGCCGTTCACCTAGGCGAAGCTAGTATGCCCTTTGGGCTTAGGCTAGACTAGCATAAGCCCAAAGGGCTGGCTTACACCTACTCAAAGTCTTAAGCAATCCTATAAATTCAAAAATTCCTTTGTGGTGGGGGCATCTTGCCCGCTTTCCATATACAAATTGGGTGCGGCTCTTTTAGTAAGACAGGAAATGTAGTTTAGACAGGTATTGGAAGGGGTGAAGGGGTAATAGGGCAACGGGCTTTAGCAACTCGCTTCATCAAGGGAATTGCACCTTGATACAGAGCAAGATGATTGCGTTTATGCTCTTGGTGTAAATGGAAGCGCCAATACTTATGCCAATCCCCGCTAATATACAAAGAACGAAGCCGTAAAACAGCCTCGGCACCAGCTAGACTCCATCTGGCACCAGTAATATCCATCCGATCTTTAATCAGATGACGGCAAGCACCTTCGATAACTCCGGTAGCAATTGGCAACCCAGCTTTTAAATAATCATGGTATTTGAGATATTCGCGGTTGTTGAGCAAATATCTGGCACAGTTATCCACAGGTTTGCGTTCTTGGGGTGTGAGTTTACGTTTTGTCGCGCTTGTTCGCATCCCAGAAGCAACATCACTGGATTTCCCCTCAAGGATAGACTTCAAACGTTTCGTAACCCAGGCTTCGGCTTGTTTATCCGTACTGGAATAAAATACAAATGCTGCTTTCCACAAATACTCAATCACATGGATAATATCCAGGACAATAGTCAGTTCGAGGTGATGTTTTTTGGTAAATTTCTTCATCAACGATAATTGTTGCTTATTACCATCGACCAAGGCACAAAAGCGTTTTTGCCGATCTGGATCACGATGCAATGCCTCATCGAAAGCCTCTTTAATGACGACTTCTGGTTCCTTGGCAACAGAAGCCCAAACCCTTTTTCCAATAGGTTTAGGACGCTTTATTTTCTTATCCTCATCGGATGGGTTAACTATTTGCTCAACTGTACGAACAAACGGGTTGATTGTGTAAACTGAAGCTACCGTTGCCATTCGTTTGGCATTGGCTTTTTCTCCTTTGGTTAAACGCTTATCTAACTTCTTGCTGGAAGCTTGCGCTCGTTTTTGGGTTTGGGGACGTAAATCCTCTGTACGCACCGCCACTTCGACACTGGGCACAGCCCGTGTCGAGTGGCTCACAATCACACCTTTCCCATCTGCACTGATTACAACAATTTCTCCTATTTCCTCAACTTGTACCGCTTCTGCCTGTTGATATGTGTAGAAATCATCAAAATCGACAGCGCTCTGGTACGCTAGTTCTTCTGCTTGCCGTTTACCAATTTTGGCTGCTGTTGTTTTTTCGATAATATCCACTGTTTCCCTAAATCCTGAACGAGCTACTTCCACTGCTACTCGTTGTCTTAATCCGTGAGAATATTGTTCTGCTGGTAGGTTTAGCTCTGCATCTAATGGAAATAGGGTGTTTATCTTTCTACCTCCGTAACCGATTCGGTTTGCGATTACTGTGCCAAATATTGTTGTTAATTTCCTTGACAATTTTTTCTTGTGCGTTCGCTTGGCTTGGTCTTTTCCTACCCACTCAGAATCCGTTTCGTCTTGGCTACGCTTATCAAAGTATCCTTGTAACAGCCTTCTAAGTAGTTCATATCCATTATCAAGCAACTTACTTTCTATTTCTCCATGCTCCAACCCACAAATACTATCTGAGTCCAGCCAACCAACTATTTCTTCAAATAGTTCTCGTGCTTCTTCCCAAAACATCCCTGGATTTGATCTAGATGCTTGCATACGTCCGTACTTATTCCCGTTTTTATCTTTTGACAAGCAAGGATGCATCTGTTTCATTTTTGCACTGAAACATTACTCTGGTTGACTTGTCTCCTATTACTCTTATACCATACCTTGTACTACTAAAAGAGTCGCACCCATACAAATTAGGCGCTTAACAGCTTACACCAACTGCCAACTGCTTTGTAAAATCTCCGTCACAAAACTTACTTGCGACTTATTTTAACACCCACCTACTTATAAACAAAAGTAAACTCTACAGCAACGGGAGTATAATTATGTTTATTTGTTTAGAGAACTCCACAAAAAAGATGATCCAATATTGTGGGATGGACATCTTGCCTGTTCTTGTATTAGTAGCAGCCAAGATGCCTGCACCACAAGAAATTTGGGGATATTTATTTGGAAGTCTCCTATTTACACGCATCTACTAAGAATCTAATGAATCACGACCATTTTATTGTGAAACCTGGAACCAAGATTAGTCTCCAAGATTATGATCCTAAATATACAGGTGAATTTACTAATAAATCTGATGTTATAGGTAAATTACAAGCTGATGTTGAGAAATTGGGGAAATATCAAGATATTCTTTATGCCCAAAATAGCTATGCATTATTGATTATTTTTCAAGCAATGGATGCAGCAGGGAAAGATAGCACTATTAAATATGTGATGTCAGGCATTAATCCCCAAGGTTGTCAAGTATTCAGTTTCAAAACTCCTAGCGATGAAGAGTTAGATCATGATTACCTTTGGCGGAATATGAAAGCTTTACCAGAAAGGGGAAGAATTGGTATTTTTAACCGGTCATATTATGAAGAAACACTAGTGGTTCGGGTTCATCCTGAAATTTTAGCATCTCAAAAGCTACCCGAAATTTATCAAGAAAAGCATAAAAAAAATAAAATTTGGCAACAGAGATTTAAGGAAATTAACAACTTTGAAAAATATCTAGTTGATAATGGAATTATAGTTTTAAAGTTCTTTCTCAATGTCTCAAAATCCGAGCAGAAAAAACGTTTCTTAGAAAGAATAAAAATTCCCGAAAAAAATTGGAAATTTTCCGTTAATGATGTCAAAGAGCGGGGTTACTGGAATGACTATATGGAAGCCTACGAAGATGTCTTCCAGCATACCAGTACCGACTGGGCACCTTGGTTTATTATCCCAGGCGATCGCAAGTGGTTTACACGCCTTGCAGTTGCTGATGTCATCAATTCTCGCCTAGCCCAACTAAATTTGAAATATCCAACTCCGAGTCTTGAACATCAGCAGGAATTAATCAAAGCACAGAAAATTCTGGAAAATGAAGATTCTTGAATTACATATCCTATACTTGACCTGAAATACTTATAAATCTTCCCAATTCAAGCACAGGAATTTTATGGATATATTAATTGTCGAGGATGAAGCTGAAATTGCCCAACTAATTCAAATAACTTTAGAAAAGGAAGGATTCAATTGTCGAATCAGTCGTGATGGAAATAATGCCTTACAAATATTTCAAGAACAAGCACCTGATTTAATTATTTTGGATTTGATGATTCCCCATCTCGATGGTTTGGAAGTTTGTGCTAGGATTCGTCAAAAGCCCGGTATCAAAGATCCTTACATTTTGATGTTAACTGCAAAGGGGGAAGAAATTGACCGCGTAATTGGTTTATCTACAGGCGCTGATGATTATATGGTAAAACCATTTAGTCCCAGAGAACTGGTGGCAAGGGTTAGAGCGCTATTGAGGCGAAACTTACGACAAGGAGGACAAAATAACGGTAATACCTATCGAACTCGAAATTTTGTGATTGATTTAGAGCGACATACAGCTAGTCGGCAAACTGATTCTCAAGCAATAGAAGAACTGGATTTAACAACACTTGAATTTAACTTACTAAGCACATTTGTGAGTAATCCTAGTCGTGTTTGGAATCGCAGCCAGTTAATTGATAAACTTTGGGGTGATAACTTTTTTGGTGATGAACGAGTTGTAGATACACATATTGCTCGTTTGAGAAAAAAAATTGAGCCAGATCCCACTAACCCCATCTATATTAAAACTGTAGTCGGTATTGGCTATAAGTTTGAAGATTTACCAATCTCTTAAATGAAAAGCAAAAATTATTCTCAAACAAAATCTTTACCTTTAGCTTCTCGTTTATTTTTATCACACTTAGTTGTAATGTTCCTAGGATTAACCAGTGTTGTAATTACTAGCAAGATTTATTCTCCTCGCTTTTTTATTTTACACCTGGAACGCTTACAAAGTGAAGGCTTAAATTTATATTATGTGCGTAGACAATTAGTAGATGGTTTTGAATTGGCTTGGCAACGTAGTACTTTTTGGTCAGTTTTAGCTGGTACAACTGCTGCTGGAGGTTTAAGTTACTGGGTGTCACAACGGATTATGCATCGGTTAACTCAGATGGAGGAAATTACACAAAAGTTTGCAGCTGGACAGTTTGATGCACGATTGCCTGTTTCCGATATCCCTGAATTTAATCGTTTGGGGATTAGTTTTAATCGGATGGCAGATAGCTTGGAGGGTGTTGAAGCACGAAGAAGGGAATTAATCGGCGATATGACTCACGAACTGAGAACGCCGTTAACTGTTATTAGGGGATATTTGGAAGAATTAGCAGATGGGCAAATTGAGCCATCTATGCAGATATACCAGCAATTAATTAGGGAAAATAAGCGTTTGGAACGTTTGGTAAATGATGTACAGGAACTTTCAAAAGCAGAAGCTGGTTATTTGCCGATTAACCTACAAGCGGTAGATATATATTCATTGTTAGAAGCATTAGTACAAAAATTCAGCGACCAATTATTAGAAGATGGACCATCGCTGTATTTAGAGTCTTCGGCAAATTTACCATTGGTAATGGCAGATATTGATCGTACAGAACAAGTATTAGTTAATTTAATTGGTAACGCAATACATTATACTTTCGAGGGTTCCATTGTGATTCGGGTTTCGGTTGAAGGTTCCCGTTTATGGATTGCAGTTACAGATACAGGTATTGGAATTGCATCAGAGGATTTGCCCCATGTTTTTGAGCGTTTTTGGCGTGCTGACAAATCTCGCGTTCGCACAGCAAGTGTGGGAGAATATCGTCATTCTGGTGGTAGCGGTGTCGGTTTATCAATTTCTCGCCGCTTAGTTGAATTACAGGGTGGGCAAATAGAGGTTGAGAGTCAGTTAGGTGTCGGCACTACATTTCGTTTCTGCTTACTTTTACTTTAGGAACCCAAATTTGACTGATTCAACTTTCAGTGGTGCGCTACCTCCCCAGATATCTATTCGCTGCCGGAGACAAGGAACAAGTTAGAGCAAAGATGTTGAGTGAAAATTGAACCTCTAAAAAAGCACAAAATCAACAGCCTACCTTCCGACTCTCCGGGAAGCCGCTGCGCGTCTAGGCAATGACAAAACTCCAGTTTTCATGATGCAAGAGGTTTAATGCTCTCATAGCAATAATTTTCTCATTTTACATAAAGTAGTAAGCCCTATTTATATTTTTATCTTCATCGAGTGATGAATTTAATATTTATAATGTTCATATAAGCTTAAAGCTCCGATGAACAATATGAGGCAAAAGTTTTCAAATATACAAATCCTGACGTAAATCTACTAGATAATTACAGTAAGTACATAAAATAGTAATTTAAAATACTCTTTAAGTTGAAAAAATACTGATTTTTTTTCAATATCAAGGAAATTTACTGAGCAGAGTAAAATAAATCAAAGTCATTTTTTTGAGTTTGTTTATATTTATTAAAACTGTAAAAATCTTTGAAACCCTTGCCAAATAAGCCATGAGCATTAGTTATACAGTTTTATTAGTTATTTGGTATGTGTAGTTTTAAAGTTATTAAAAATATGCGTAAATGGATACCGTTAGTTCTAGTATAAAAACTAATTTATTTACGTAAATTATCAAAATAACAAAATAAGTGTATGTACTGATTTATTCATCTAGAGGATTCTATTACTATTTTTATATACAAGATATGGTGTATAGTTTATGCGAGTATTACCTTTGTAAATAGTAAATCTCACAAATGTAATACTAGAGACTTACGCTTAAGACAGGGTGCAATTGAAAAGAATAATTCAGTTAAATGAATTTCTGATTGTTGAAGGAGTATCAACGGTGAATAAATTTCAGATGATAATGGTTGTTAGTTATTTACTAATGACTAGTTATTTTTTCCTAAACTGGCTTAGATTCTCTCTACGTCACCCTAGCTATTCAGTGGAAGACACTTTTCTATCTTTCGTCATGCTTTGCGTCACTACGGTTTTCTGGCCATTTGTGGTTCCCGCATCCTTGCTGGAAATATTCAAAACACGAAGATTACAATTGGAAACAGTCGCTCCTGTCTTAGCTGCTGTGGTTGCTGTGAGTTTGTCTATCTATATCACTAAGTTACCTTTGACTTAAGTGGTAAAACTTATTGTTTGCTTATTTGTTTGTTCCCTAGTTTCGTACTTAGATTCCTAATTTTTAACCTTTCTCAGATAGTTTGTCCACCCACCTGATTGGAAAAACTGAGTAGCGAGTAGGGAATAATAAAAATCCCTAGCACCTAACAGCTTTTCGTTTGTTTTGGTGTGCTTTAGTTGATGATGGCTACTAATTACTTATTGTTAACTTGCTCTAAAACATCCAGTAAACGATGCAAATGTGCTTTTTCGTGTGTTGCCATTACAGAGATGCGAATACGGCTTGTGGGTACTGTGGGTGGACGAATTGCAGGCGCGAAAATGCCTGAATCTTTCAAATATTCCCCAACTTTTAGGGCTTCTGTAGCGTTTTTGAGTTGGAAACAAAGTATGGGAGATTCAGAAGGTAATAGTTGTAAATTTGGCAGACGTTGTTGAATTGTTTCTTTGAGATAGCAGACGTGATGCCAAAGTTGTTCTCGACGTTGGGGTTCTTGTTGAATTATGCCAATTGCCGTTAAGGCTGCTGCTGTATTTGCTGGGGAAAGGGCAGTAGTATAAATCCAACTGGAAGCACGGTTGCGGAGGAAGTCAATGAGGGAGAGACTTCCAGTTACATAGCCTCCTAAACTACCTAAGGCTTTACTAAGGGTACCCATTTGAATTAGTTCCCTACCCGTGCAGCCCCAATACTCAACACAACCTGTTCCATTATTTCCTAACACTCCCGTGCCATGTGCCTCATCCAGCAATAGCATACAGTCAAATTCTGTGGCTATATCTAGTAATGCGGGCAGAGGACATAAATCGCCATCCATGCTAAAGACGCTATCGGTAATAATTAGGCTACGACGATAGAGATGACGTTGTTGGTAGAGGTGTTTGCGTAAATCTTGAACATCACAGTGAGAATACTCTATGATGTTTGCGCCGCTAAGAATTGCGCCATTTTTGAGACTTGAGTGGTTGTACTGATCAGATAGTACCAAATCACGTTTACCCACCAAAGCTGAGATGGTGCCAATATTAGCTAGATAACCAGAGCTAAAAATAACAGCATCTGGGGTTTGTTTCCAAGATGCGATCGCATTTTCTAATTCTCGGTGCAATTCTCGATGTCCACTTAGTAACCGTGAACCTGTACTACCTGTACCTAGTTCTTCGGTTGCTTTGACTGCTGCGGCAATTAAGCGTTGATCACTTGCCAATCCCAAGTAATCGTTACTGGCAAAATTAATTACCTCACGTCCATCTAATAATACTGTTGCTCCCGCCATCCCCTGTACAGATTGTACCGAACGATACCAATCTGCACGGTGAATAGTGGTTAGGGAACTTTCGAGCCAACTATAGGGGTTTTTGGAGTTAAGAATTTTAGTCAAGGTGTTGGGGAATTAAATAAAATTCAAGTCAGTGTTGAAAGTAGTGAAATCACTCAAAATTTTCACATACCTTAAACCTCAGTGCTACTCAGGTGAGCGATAGATTGGCGAATCCAATCCTCTACATAAGCATCTTTAGGTAAACCAATATCCTCGCTGACATAATGTAGAGCGTGACTAACTTCACTAGCGGTGTAGCCTAAAGCTAAGAGGGTACTTTGAACTTCATCTAGGATACCAGGTGCAGGACCACCTGTAGCGACGAAGAACCCCGCTGTTTTGCGCCATTCAATAAGTTTACTCTTCAGTTCCAAACAGATGCGTTCACCCGTCTTCTTGCCGACTCCTGGTGCTTGGATCAGTAATTGCACATTGTTTGTGACAATTGCCTGTACTAACTCCGGTACCTCCAGCGTATCCAGTAATGCGATCGCTAAAGCTGCACCAATGCCACTAACAGCCAAAAGGTGCCGAAATAAGTCTCGTTCCGAAGGTGAGCCAAAACCGTATAAAAGGGGAATTTCCTCACGAACTTGGTAATGGGTAAAAACTTGGACAGTTTCCCCAGAACCAGGTAAATGTGTTGCCAACTTTCCGGGAACCTGCAAATCATAACCCATACCGTTCACTTCCAAGGTGAGGGTATGACGATTACCACTACTTTGAATCCCAGCAATAATTCCTTTAAGATAACTAATCATTATAAGAAACCAAAATGTTTCAAACCTTCCAAAATTCCTGCTGAACAAATATTCTTCGCCAGGTAACGGTTTTCAGTAGGATTTTCATTGTGCCACTCAAGTAATTCTGGACGAGCATTGCCCACAATTATTCCTCGTTCATCTCCAGATGTGAATAGAGCAATATCATTACCAGAATCGCCACAGACAACTGTTTGTTCAGCTACAAATTTCCACTGTTGACGTAGAAACTTCATCGCCTGACCTTTGTCGCTGTTTTGAGGTATAATATCAAGGTCAATTTCGCTACTGTAGATTAACTTTATATTTAAACCACATTTTTGCAACTCTGTATCAAGTTTTTGCAAAATTTTTTCAGAATCCCCTTTTTCCAAGAAAAAACTTACCTTAAATGCTCTCTGCTCAGAATCTGGTTGCGGTTTTAACTCAGCAATTCCACTAGTTATTTGTATCACCTTTTCTCGATTCCAGCCAGTTTGTAAAATTTCAGCCCAAGATTTATCTGGAGTATTATCACCATCTAGATA
The DNA here is from genome assembly GCF_000317435.1 of Calothrix sp. PCC 6303. NCBI lineage: Bacteria > Bacillati > Cyanobacteriota > Cyanophyceae > Nostocales > Calotrichaceae > Calothrix > Calothrix sp. PCC 6303. The sequence continues at coordinate 716,503 of NC_019751.1, read as the reverse complement.
AATCTCCGTACCAACAGAAAGAACTAGAGCGTCCGGTGTAATTAGCTGTTTTTCTGCTGCCAACTCGCTGTATAACTTAGGTGAACGACCAGTGGCATAAACAATTTTGGCTCCAAACTCGGTGCGGTAGTGGGTGAGTTGTTGATTGAGTATCTTCAAATCATGATCATTGCTCGTGTTGTGATTGACAAGTGTGTTGTCTAAATCGGTTACAAACATAAACTTGGACATGTTAATCTCCTATCTCCTAGTTCAACACCAAAAGTTTATGTTGTTTTGAGGCGGAATTTATCAAAATCTGTAGGTTTCGTTGGGGTCGCATCTGATGGTGACATCGAGATCATAAAATATACTTTTTTTTATTGGCTAACTGTATTCTCATTTTCAGATCAGCTATGAAAACGCTATAGGTATTACATCGTAAATGTGAACGACTTACGTCGCGCAAGCTTCGCAAACCTAAGCAAAGACTCCCGGCTATAAGTTTATGTTCTTTAGTAGCAGCTGACATGCCCAAAACTTGATTGCTAAGGTATTCATCGCCAATTTGATGAAGGTACTCTTCAGTAGTGAAGAAGTTTACAAAACATTTTTTGGTGTCATGGTTGCAACAAGATTCAGCAAACGTTTATCAGTTGTATTTGCAAATGTTAATGACACTTTCTGCTGCGAAATAATCCTGGCTAACAAATTTTGCAAGTCTACAAGATCAATTATTTAAAAACAACAACTCATAACCTTATAAGAATTTCAACTCATCTGTATATAATTACCCAATATGGCAACTAAATTACAAACAAACAGAGTTGAAACAGATGTTCATCAAATCTCGTCAAGTCACGACAAACCGAATCGTTCGTCCTGATGGAGGCTTTAATGTTGTTCGGAAAGGTTTACCAAGTTCCTACTGGGGGGATTTGTATCATGTGCTTATCCGAATACAATGGCATAAGTTTATTTTACTGATCACTTGCGGATACTTGGTTGCTAATGCTTTATTTGCACTAGCTTATCTCTGTGGGGGAGACGGGATTGAAAATGCTAAACCAGGAAACTTTTTTGATGCCTTTTTCTTCAGTGTACAAACAATGGCATCAATTGGTTATGGAGCAATGTATCCTAAAACCTATTATGCCAATTTTTTAGTAACTATTGAATCATTATTAGGGTTATTGGGACTGGCTATGGCAACTGGTTTGATGTTTGCCAGAATATCTTTACCAAAAGCACGGGTAATGTTTAGCAATGTCGCGGTCATTACTCCCTATGATGGTGTGGAGAGTTTGATATTTCGTGTGGGAAATGAACGCCAAAACTGGATTTTAGAAGCCCAAATTCGCCTAACCTTAGTGCGTACAGAAGTATCGAAAGAAGGTAACATTATGCGAAGATTTTATGACATGCCTTTAGTGAGAAGCAATTCGCCAGTTTTTGCTCTTTCTTGGATGGTAATGCATCAAATTGATCAAGCCAGTCCACTTTATGGGATGAATTTAGAAAAGATAATTGAGAATGAAGTGGAAATTTTAGTAACTTTGACAGGAATCGACGAAACAGTATCACAAACGATTCATGCACGTCATTCTTTTATTGCAGAAGAAATTCTGTGGAATATGAAGTTTGTGGATATTTTATCCAAACAGCGGGATGGTAAACGCTGCATTAATTATTCTCATTTTCATGATGTCATTCCATCTTCTAAAGATTTGTAATACAAGTGTTTACTTATCCTGGCGTATAAGTTATTGCATGAATAGTGGAAAACAAGGAATTTCAGGAGACTTTGTTGTGTTTTTTGAACGTATTAGGTATTCATCGGTTATTAGTCTTGCCTTTTCAGTGCTTTTAGTTGCTTTGTGTGGAACTTTTGCTTATTTAGTTTCGCCACTAAGAGATATCAGTTTTCAATCCGATAGTGGCAATGCAGGCTCATTAATACCTTGGTTACAAGGTTTAGGTGAAAAACATTGGTTTTTTGCTGCTAATGTTTTAGGATTACTAGTATCTACTAATATTACTTTAGTTTTTACCCGTAAATGGTCGCTGAATAACAATCATTGGTTGTTAAGATTTTTGTCAATAATTGGTTTATGGTTGATAACTTTTAGTATTTTCTGGATGACATCGGTGTGGTATTTAATTGAGCAATGGTTGATTGACTAGATATAAAATATAATAGACTTGTCCTAAATATATTCTAGGCACAAAAAATAGTAGGTAGGACTAATATTTGAAGGTCTACGCTTAGTCTAGCAAAATTAAAAATCCACTTCATTGGATACATACCTACCCGCACCAAGCATATACTGGGAACTTTCCGGCATTGCATAAATGCGGGATGATTGGACTTAACTATAGATTCTCGGTTAATAACTTGCAACTATTTTAACTACTTTAAGTAGAACTAATTTTGTGGTAGTTCTTCCCAAAAGCCGAGATAAAAGGTCTTTCAAAATAGATGTAAAAAACATAAGCAAAAGCTAATGAGGCAATTGTTCCTAATATATAGGATGCAGTTGCAAATAGCCCAGCAGATAATTGGAAGTTAAATAGACAGTAACGTATTAATACTTGCACAACTCCGTGGGTAAGATATAAACTATACGAAATTTTTCCTAAGATAACAGCTAATGGATGTTCAAATAGATTCAGGAACCAAGATATTTTTTTAGTATCCATGACAAACTTGGTACAGTAGATGAATAAGCAACCACCTGCCAAACCTAGAAAACTTTGACCAATCCAGATATGTAATCCCAGCGTTCTCCACTCAGTAATGAAGGCAATGAGTGTAAATAAAATACTTAGTATAGCCCAAGGAAAATGATCCCTCATTGCTACCAATTGACTTTTTTGGGAGAAACCAATTTCTGATGCAACCATCCCCAAAGCAAAGATTCCCAGAAACCAGGGTGAAGCAGATTCTAGGAATCCATTGAGTAAGTACACAGGTAGTAATCCAATGATAAAGGATACAACTGTAACTGCTAGTAGACCAAAACGTCTCCACAATGGTAGCAGCAGCAAGGGAAAAATAAAGTAGATTTGCCACTCTGTAGCTACACTCCACATAGGTGAATTGATAGTCATCAAGGTTTCAGGACTCAGGTTGTGCAGCAGTAGTAGATGAGAAATAACATCGATAAGTGAAAATTTGGGGGAAAATGCCCCCTTACCTGCTATTTCATTCCATTGGAAGCTAGTAAATCTTTCCAGTATAAATACTCCCAAGGATACTAGTAGAGACAAAGCTAAAGCCGCATAGTAAGGGGGGAGTATCCGACGCGATCGCCTTTTGAGATAATCCCCGATGCTACCGTTAATATGACCATCGTGAGAACGTGATACGGGTAGCATTAAGACGTAACCAGATAGAACAATGAAAATTACAACAGCAAATGCACCGTATCTCAGAATTTTTTGAAACCAAAACCAGAATAAAGGTAATTTTAAACCTATCTCTGGTTCAATATGAACCAGCACTACATACAATGCAGCAAGTCCACGCAATCCATCTAAATATTGCAGATGAATTCTATTTAAAACAGGTTTATTTTCAAATTTATTCATTTATATTTATAAGGATTAGATACATCCCAACTTATCTAATTTTTCGCAACAATTACATTTAGAGAATGCAGTTGTTGCGAGAATGTGCTTAATTAGAGCATTTGTGGACAATCACCAAACTTTTCTAGCATCTCATCAACTATTTTCTGATCCGAATCTTTCCAGATTTCATTAATATGTTTCTGCATCCAGATAGAGTTAATAGTAACGTTTTCGTGATACCTACAAGTTAGAACCCTATCTAAAGCAATCTCTATTTCCCTAATTTCATCATCCGATTCGTGCAGTTGAGAACCTCGTTGCCATCCTTTTGTAGTCAAATGCCACTCTGTCCATTGACTAATCTTACTTGATTCCGGAAAGTATATATTCATAGCTTTGTTCTCCATTGAAATAATCAGATTCAAATATTATTTTTTCCAACAATCTGTTTCATCAAGTTACGATTTGCTCTTGTGTGATGTTGAGAGTTTTTTCACCTTTACGACTTTTAATAACTTTTGCAGGGACTCCCACAGCAACTGAATAAGGGGGGATATTTTTGGTGACAACCGAACCTGCACCAATTACGCTTCCTCTCCCAATAGTTACTCCATCAAGGATGGTGACACCATGTCCCAACCAACAACCATCTTCAATAGTAATTCCCTCACGAGTTACGTCTTGTGCGGCAATATCTACTGTTAAATCTGAAAATATATGGTTATTGGCAAATATTCCACAGTTAGCTGCTATTAAACAATTCTTACCAATTTTGATGTTTCCAGGACCTGCGATACAAACATAGGGACCCAGAAAAGTTGATTCATCAATCAGAATTTTAGTGTTGTTTAAAGCTGTAATATTCACACCTTGTTCAAATTGCACTCCATCTGCTAAGTAGATTTGATTATTTTTATTTCCATTTGCATTAATATATGTACCTCGATGTAATCTGACATGATTACCCAGTTCTATATTTTCGGGACTGATAAATTCAATTCCATCCTGGATAAATACATGCTTTCCAATACGACGAAAAACTAAAGGGTATAGTAAAGTTCTTAAATTTGAACCAATAGCTTTTGAAGGTATAGAGGCTAGTAAAGTTGTCAAAACAATTGTTATTAAGCGCTGTAACTTGAACATAGTAAAAATTCCCTGGTGAATGCAGTTTTAATTAGCTTGATGAATATCCTTAAACAACAAACAAATTTCGTTGAGTATTACTTACTTCCTTTCCCGAATTTATGCGCTTTTTAATAACTTTTGCTGGGACTCCAATAGCAACTGAGTAAGGGGGAATATTTTTGGTGACAACTGAACCAGCACCAATGACACTTCCTTTCCCGATAGTGACACCATCTAGAACAGTGACAGCATGTCCTAACCAGCAATCATCTTCAATGGTAATTCCCACACGAGTTACCCCTTGTGCAGCAATTGCAATTGTTGGATCTGAAAATATATGGTTATTGGCAAATATTCCACAGTTAGCTGCAATTAGGCAGTTCTTGCCAATTACCAGGTTTCCAGGACCAGCTATACAAACGTTATTACCAATGAATGTATTGTTATCTATGTGGATAGAAGTATCATTTAAAGCACCAATGTTTACACCTTGCTCCAGAGCAACCCCATCCCCGATAATGATTTGATTATTGATATTTCCCTTTGCATCAAGACGAGCATTTTTAAAAATGTGGACACCATTGCCAATCTCAATCGATTCACAGGCAATAAAATCGACTCCATTTTGGATATATACAGACCTACCTATTCGTCTAAATAAAGTCTTGTAGATCAAATTTCGTAACTTTACACCAAAAAAAAGAGTTGGAATATTACCAAAAAAAGTAGTTAAGGTTACTTCTTTTAATCGTTTAAATTGCATATTTTTATACCTCTAATCATTGAATTAGTTTTCACGAAGATAGACTATGAAGACTTCTAATGAAGGCTACACGGGGAATCTATAATGATTAAGAGTTAAGCTAACTTGATTTGAATTTTCAAAAAATATTTTTTAATAGCTGCTAAATCAAAATAATCACTTTTACTGGATCAGTTCTCACCGCAGAGTCTGAACTTAACTAGTTAGGATAGCTAGCTTTAGTTCATCAGGAAAAAACTTTCTAACCTTATCTTCTTTATGTTCCTATATTGCTTTAAGACAGTGAAGCATTGGAAGCATACTAATACAATCAGTAGAAGTAAAAAATACAGATGGTGAACCACTTATCAAATTAGCTTTTTAGTCACTTCTGAAGATAAGTTTATTTATGCCAAATTGTACTTGTTTAGTTAGGTCTTTCCTTATATCAATCTCGTATTCGTAAATAACTAAGTTTACTAATTAGCAGGTGATCCATTTTTAGAAAATTCAATTATGATATGGGAATTTTATCGAAACTTAATTCCATATCCAGTCTCATAACTGAGCTTTTTTATTTTATGGGGCAAACATAGCTAAGAAAAACCTGAGCTACCCTAGAATGTATTGATAATTAACTACATGCGAGAAGAATAAATTCCAATTCCCGTGTATAAGCTGACACTATGTATGTGTATTAATAAATACTATGGTGGAGTTTCGCCTACTTCAGCCAATTCATTGAAGTTTACCATCGGCGCAAACAAGTAAGCGCTCCCTCTATTGCTGTAGCGGCTTTTTTGTATGTAGTTGTCAGAGCTTTTCGATATAATCATGGTGGACTCGCTAACTCTTACTGCTATACTTTTGCGCTACGTGAATGGGGAACCTTAATGTACTACTGAACTCAACTTATCACATATTTTGTGAAATAGGTGTAAAGCTGGGAGGAAAATTATGATATTTATATGAAAATATGTAGATTTACGGTTGCTTTTTTTAATACAAAGTATACGCCTTCCAGGGGTCAAAAATTGGTAGATGCAATATTTTGATAACCCATAATTTTAACTTATCTGCTTGCCACTTGGAGTTGTTGTAAATCAGAATCTAGATTTTTGACACCTGTTAAATTGGCACCATCCCAGATCACATCACACAAATTTGCACCTGATAAATTAGTTCCCATCAAATTTGCATTAGCCAAATTAGCTGCATTCAACAAACTTTTTTGCATATTGCTACCCATGAAATTTGCGCCTCTCAAATCAGCTTCCTGTAAACTGGCTGTTGTGAAGTTAGCAAAAAATGCTTCTGATTGCTGGAGTTTTGCTGCATTTAAGTTAGCACCCTGGAGATTTGCCCCGTTGAGGTTTGCCCCGTTGAGGTTTGCCCCAATTAAACCTGTGTTGCAGAGATTTGCTTTTCCTAGCTTTGCACCTTCGAGGTTGGCAAGGAATAATTTTGCCCGTGTCAAATTGGCAAGTTTGAGATTTACCCCCGTCAAGTTGGTTTTGTAGAGGTTTGCCCCAGATAAATTAGCACCTCGCAAACTGGCGCCAGTTAGGTTGGCAGATTGGAGGTTTGCAGCACAAATCCAAGCATGGTTGAGATTAGCCGTACTTAAGTTAGCAGCGCGCAGGTTTGCTTGGTGCAAATTAGCTTCGTAAAGAATAGAACCAACTAACTGACTATTATCTAGGTCGGTGCGACAAAGATCAGCCCCCCGTAAATCTGCACCGCAGAGATTAGCACCCCTTAAGTCCATTTGTTGGAGATTAGCACCACGCAAGTCTGCACGGGGAATGTCAGTGTTGCGTAAATCTAGTTTTTGGTGTGGTTTGTCTTTTTGGGAGTTGCGACGGGAAATAACGGTAAGTGCTGCTTGAATATCGGTGCGAAGTCTTTTAGCTTCGGCATTGACGGCATTTTCCCGCACAAAAGCGGTGATAATCTCCATCACTGTCCAATATTCCTGGGGTGATTCCTGTGCAACCCGTTCTAAGATAAAGATTGCTCCGGTTCTGGTTGCAACGTTATTGTGACCTAATTGGGTGGTTGCTGTCATTAAGCGATCGCTGATCAGTTTTTCCCTTGTTAATTGGTTATTGACTGCTAATGCATTAGCGTTTTGGTTTGCAGCTTCTACCTGCTTTGCCCGATAATAGGCATTCACCATCACAGCCATTCCCAAAAAGAATGTCGCGCTTATACCTAATGCACCCTTTGTGGATTCAATTCGCTCCCGTGCCGTTAAGTTTTCGTTGCGCGAAAATGCTAAAAAAAATAATGCTGGTGAAATTGCAACTATTGCGCTCACCATCATCAACCGATTTTTTAAAGCGTCTGTCGAATTTACAGACATAGCCAGAGTATTCCTCAAAACACAGAATTTTTACTGAGACAATAGGGAAGATGAGTATACCATTTATCCCGCAATATAAATATCTGTGAAAAAACTTATTTTTACAAGGGGAAATAGTAGCTAATACGACTTACTTTATGATTTAAGGTTAGTTTTTAATTTGCTACTAACGAATATTCGACTTTCCCATACTTAAGTATATAAGAAGTATTAAATTATTTATTTAATACTTACTGAAAGATGGAATTGCATAAATCTGAACCGCCTCATACCGCCCTATAATGCAGTCTAAAAAAGTTATTTTCCTAAAAACATATCGAACTGTACAAACCTATTTACTTAGTAAGTGAATGTAGGAAAATACACCAATAATTATAATTTAACTAGTTATTAAAGATACTCTCGCTGTAATGTTGATATTATTACAACTTAATGCTAACCTAAAGTCTACGTAAGCTGGTAGATTAACATTTAGACACAGTGCAGTTTATCCTAATTAAGAATCCAAAACACAGAATAAAAAAGGCTTAAATATCAAAATTTTGGATGTATATGGATAATTAGCCAATTTTTGCTGGTGTGTACTGGTTAGTTTTAAATGAATAGACCAACCCTTATCAAAAGTTTTTCGAGTTATCAGGGAAGAGTTACTTTGTGATCGAGATCACAGTAACTTTCAGGGATTAAGTCTATTTTCCAATTATTATTTACCTTCAACCGAGGAGGATAGAAAAATTGATACAAAAACCTGTGCTAACGATTTTTTACCAGTTCAATCCATGGCACAGTACAATTGGGGGCATTCAAACCTTAATCAGGAACTTTATTAAGTATGCTCCTGATGAATTTGAAGTCAGATTAGTGGGAACAGGTGTTGATGATGTCCCTTTAAAATGGCAAAAAGCGGAGTTGTCAGGTAGGGAGATTAATTTCTTACCACTAATAAATCTCCAAAATGACAACATTCGGGGTTTGATTCCCACCACAGTGAAATATACTGCTGCATTGATGAAGTGCAACTTTGCCTCAGATTTCATGCATTTTCACCGGTTAGAACCCACCTTCGCAAGTCGGAGTTGGCAAGGAGAGAAAACTTTGTTTGTTCATAACGACATTCAAACCCAAGTTTTGGGCAAAAGCGATGGTGATAAGCACTCCCTACCCTCTGGGAAACCCTACAGGGGAGCGGAGCATCGCGCTACAATTGGATGGCGGAGATTTCCGTCGGCATACTTTGCCATGGAGAAACATTTACTACCCCAATTTCAGCAAATTCTCTCCTGCAACAGTGACGCGGTAAAGTTTTACCAGCAGCGCTACCCAGATTTGACGGAACGGATTGGCTATGTTAGAAATACGTTTGATGATGGTGTATTTTATACATTGTCTAGGGAAGAAAGGAATGCTCAAAGATGTGAACTAGCAAAGCAACTTAAACTTCCCGAAACCACCCGTTTTATCCTCTTTGCAGGAAGATTACATCCTCAAAAAGATCCTTTGCTATTAGTGCGGAGTTTTGCGGCACTCAATGAACCTGATATTCACCTATTAATTGTCGGTGACGGGGAATTGGCAACAGATATCAAAACGGAAATTTCTCGGCTAGGTCAAACTCAGCAGATCACAATGCTAGGCTCTTTACCAATGGGGGAAGTAGCAAAATTACATCGTCTGAGTGATGCCTGTGTTCTGACCAGTAAATATGAAGGTCTTCCCTTGGTGGTTCTGGAAGCATTAGCAAGCGGAACACCTGTAGTCACAACGAATTGTGGTGAAACACCCAAGTTTTTAACCACAGAAAACGGAATTGTATGTTCCCAAAATACACCGGAAACTATTGCCTCGGCATTGACAGAAATCTTGAAATATCCAGAAAAATATCCAGCGACTGCTTGTGTCCAAACTGCTAGTTCCTACGCAGCAAGTCGAGTAGTAATAGATATCTATGGACAGATGTTTGAACGTTGGAAATTAAGACATCATTTATCGACTGAAGTCTCAAGATGAAGTCACCCAACCCAATTTAATCCTACTCATTCACATGCCATGAAAATAGCTGTAATTGGTGTCAAAGGTCTACCACCAAAGCAAGGTGGAATTGAACATTATTGTGCTGAGGTATATCCTCGGATGGTGGCAGAAGGTCATGAGGTTGATTTGTTTGCGCGCTGTTCTTATACAAATGAGAGTTTATTTACAAATAGCGATTATCAAGGTGTGAGAGTGATTTCTCTACCAAGTTTACCAATGCGAGGTATAGATGCCTTCGTGACTAGTGCCTTAGCTGCAACCCTATCCAGTGGGAAACGCTACGATATCATCCATTTTCATGCTTTGGGACCATCCTTATTCAGTTCCATAACCAAAATGGCTAGTTCTGCAAAAATAGTCGCCACCTGCCAAGGATTGGATTGGCAGCGGGATAAGTGGGGTCGCTTTTCTAGCCGAGTTATCTATGAAGGAGAAAAAGCCGCAGTTAAATATGCCGATGGGATAGTTGTAGTCTCCGAAGCACTCCAGTCTTACTTTTTATCTACCTATGGGAAGAAGACAATCTATATTCCTAATGCGCCAGGAAGTTATGGGGAATCTGATCCGGATTTTAACTATGGAAAAAAGTTAGGACTCACGCCAGGAAAGTATATGGTGTTTTTGGGTCGCTTAGTTCCTGAAAAACGTCCTGACTTACTGATTAATGCTTTTATTAAACTCAAGCTATCAGGATGGAAATTGGTTTTAGTTGGCGGTGTTAGCGACACTAAATCATATACTTCTGAACTTTTAAACCAGGTTGCCAAGCATCCGGAAATCACCTTTGCCGGAGAACTTTGGGGAGCTAAGAAAGCCGAAATTATTCGGAATGCAGGCTTATTTGTTTTACCTTCAGATTTAGAAGGATTGCCTTTAGCAATGTTAGAAGCAATGCAAGAGGGTATTCCTGTAGTCGCTAGTGATATTGATCCTCACCAACAATTGCTTGATGAAAACAGGGGAGTCATGTTTGCAGCTGGAAACTTAACATCCTGTGCTGATGCTCTCAATTGGGCAATTCGTCACCCCGAAGAGTTGAAAGTGATGGCGAATAAGGCTCAGAAACATATCGAACTCTATTACAACTGGCAGACAATTACTTTAAAAAATCTCCAACTGTACAAAAATCTGTTGAATACTTCCCAAAGTAACACCCAAGCCCCATATTCACGGGAAATTTCAGCCCCAAAATCAAAAACCTAGTAGTTGTTTTACAGATAAATAATTCTGCCTTCTGACTTGTGAGTGAGTGGTGAGTAGTGAGTAGCTGGAAAATTGCTTATATGCTTGACGGTGAAAACAATTTTTTCATCGTGACTGCCTCTTTGCAGTCGTTACAACGTGCTGCTTCCTGACTTGTAAGTGAGTAGGGAGTGGTAAAAAACTTATATGTATGCTGCTGATTTTTTTAAATTTGGACTGCCTACTACCTTGTCATAACGACGATTTTCAACACCCACCTACTTATTTTCTTTTTGAGTGATGGATTAAATTTTGCCTAACTCTTGATGATTGTGCGGTGCCTACAGCTGTAAACAACGGGCTTTTACTAAAATGACTAAAAATATCCTTACCTTGTCATCCGCTTTCCGCAAAAACTATAAGCTGGCATTACTCACGTTTGTATCAGTCATTAGTGGTACACAAATTTACTTACTAACTACTCCAAAAACATATGAGTCATCTACACAACTGATGTTGGATGAAAAACGCGTCAGTGTTTCCGAATTAGGGCGTGATTTGGCGCAAGTATCTGGGAATATATCAAATACTACTAGCCCCTTGGCAAATCAAGCCGAGTTAGTTAAATCTGAACCAATTCTCGATACTGCCATTAGTAAAGTCAATTCCACTAAGATTAAAACCGAGGAACTCAAAGAAGACTTAAAGGTGACGATTCTTCCAGGAACCAGCATTCTGAAAATAACTTACCACTCTGATAGCCCAACTATGGCGGTGAAAGTTCTGGATGCTGTTGGTGAGACGATGGTAGAACAAAGCGTCCAAAATATCCGTAAAGAAGCTGCCGGTGTGAGAAAGTTTTTGGAAATAGAAGTGCCAAAAGCGCAAAAACAAGTAGAAATGGCGGAAATTGCAGAGAATCGTTATCGGCAATCCAGCGGTGTTATTTCACTTCCCGAACAAACTCAAAGCTTGGTGACAAGTTTGGCAGCGATTGAAGAACAAGAAAGAGTTATTTCTACTCAACTTGCATCTGTTACGTCTGAGTCGAACTCCCTCAAACAAATTACTAAAATTCCTAATGTTGGTGGCGGGTATGCATCAGTTCGTACCGGGCAAGATGAGGAACTCAAACAACTCCGCACTAAATTGGTGGATTTAGAAGGCAAAGTTGCCGCAATGCGTTTGCGTTTCACCGACGATTATCCTGCTTTAAAGCAGCTAATTGGGGAACTTAAGATTGCTCGTGGACTTTATCAACAGCAGACATCTCGCGTATTACCAAGTAGTGCTGTCCCGGATAATATTGCTGGAGATAGCATTAGCCAAAACTTAACTACTCAATTAATTAGCACTGAAGTTCAGCGTCAATCTTTAGAAAGTAAATTGAAGTTGTTACAAACCCAACGTCAGGATCTAAAGTTCCGTTTAGCACGATTACCGATACAGCAACAGCCTTTAACTAACTTGGTTCGCAGACGGGAACAGGAAGCTGAATCGCTAAAAATATTACAAACTAAGTTAGAAGAAGCACGGATTGCAGAATCTCAATTGGTGGGGAATGTGCAAATCATTGAATCTCCTAAGAAGCCTACTTTTCCAAGTTCTCCAAAGCCAATAATCGTCATAGCATTGGGTTTGATTGCTGCTGGTTTGTCATCTTTAGGTGTAGTTTTATTGCTACGTGCTAGAGAAGTAAACGAAAGTGATGCAGAAAACTATGTTGCAAATAATATTGCAAATGACATTACAAATAATGTTGAAACTACTGTTGAAACAGATAAAATCCCTGTAGGGAAAGTAAAATCACATCACCGAGGTGGAAGATGAGAATTCCAGCATTAGCAACGAGCTTAGGGTGTGTAATTTTTGGCATCACTAGCGGATTTGTAGTTTCTGCTTATCCTTTAGCTTTAGTTGGAGTTCCTGCTTTTGTTGGCTTTTTCAGTTACTTTGAACAAGCTGTACTGATATTATTGGTTTTACGTAGTTCCCTAGATACTTTTTCTTATCTCAGTATCCCTGCTATCTACGCTATCGGTGTAGATATTCTCACCCTATTGTACTTAGTTGTGACGGTATTTCAAGGGCGGAAGATAAAGTGCGATCGCTTCTGGTGGTTTTTTGCTATTTGGGTAATGTTTCAAGGTTTGTGGGTAATACTTCTTCCACTTGGTGGACTAGGTTTAGATGGTTCTGCGGTACCAGATGCAATCAGAGAATGGACACGACTATTCTCTTGGTTGATGGTTTATCTACTGGTTATGCAACTGAAAGATCGAGTCCATCCCCACAAAATCATTTCTTTCCTCTTACTAGCACTAGTCATTCCTTTGTTAGCAGGAGTATTACAAATGATTTTACCACCTGCTATACTCGCTCCTATTTTTGACCCAACAGGAACCAGTGGGGGTGATTTCAGTTCTCGAATTAAAGGTACATTAGGACACCCCAACACATTTGCGACTTTTCTCTTATTATTCATTAGCCTTGTATATTGGCAATTTACAAAGTCAAGAATTCGTTGGTTATGGCTAACTTTATTGGGGGTATTAATGTTGTTCTACATTAGTACTAAAGCCATTTTTAGTCTCGTTCTCTTGATTGTATTTGCTATCGTTTTAATTAGTCCCAAACTTAATATCACTAACATCCTTAGCTGCATTATCCTCATCACATTAGTGCTGGGTTTGTTTAGTAGCACACCTTATGGACAAGAACGTTTAAGCTCAATTTTACAAACACCACTAATCAACCCAGATCTTCCCATAGACAGAGCAATATTACTATCCGAAACAGATAGTAATAGCTTTAACTGGCGACTTGCCCAATGGACTTACTTATTAAAAAAATCTCATGACTTTCCCCTACTTGGCTATGGTTTAGGTAATAGTATTCAAGTAAGTAACAATAAACTATTACCTCACAATGATTATATCCGAGCCTTAATTGAAGGGGGAATTATTGGTTTGGTTAGCTATCTAGTTTTGTTTATCGCTCAAATTAGACATCTGTTCATACTATTTAAAAACTCTCTCAATCCATTACACAAAAATTTCTGCCTATGTTTGCTAGCAATTATTTTAGCCATCCCTGTAGGAATGATCACAGAAAATATTTGGAGTCACACAACCCTATTTTTCTACTGGTGGACGTTGTTTGCAATTGCTGGGTGGGATTGGAATAAATATAATCCAAGTAATTAAGCATCACTAATCATCTACCCCTATGTACAGTTTCATCCAAGATATTTTTCAAGACTGGCAGGTAAATCAAACTACGAGTTTAAAATGTCGTTTGATTTTAATGATGTTTAGACTCACACAAGCTCTAAACAAACTACCATTTCCATTTCGTTTAATCTCTTTCATTTCTCGTGGTTTCTACCAGGTTTTTGTGGAATATTTATTAGGGGTTGAAATTCCCTTTGATACCGAAATTGGTAGCAATCTCCAACTTCATCACGCTCATTCTCTAGTAGTTAACCACCAAACAACTATTGGAAATAACTGTATTTTAAGACATTGCACCACAATTGGAAATAAGAAAACAGCAGATGGTTCATCTAGTGGTTCTCCTAAAATTGGAAATTATGTGGAAATTGGCTCCAATGTGGTGATTTTAGGAGACATAACAATCGGTGATCATGCTGTAATTGGTGCTGGATCTGTAGTTATTAAAGATGTGGCTTCGGGAACAGTAGTTGCAGGTAATCCAGCTAAAGTTATTCAAAAAAAGGAAATTTATTTAGGTAAATAAATATTATGAATCAACCAAAAGTTTCTGTCGTGGTTCCCGCTTATAACGCGATGAAATATTTACCTGAAACATTGGATAGTATTTTGCAGCAAACATTTTCTGATTTTGAAGTCTTAATTATCAATGATGGTAGTTCAGATCATATTGTAGAATGGTTTCAAGAAATTCAAGATTCAAGGGTCAAACTAATTTCCCAACAAAATATGGGATTGTCCTCTGCGAGGAACACAGGAATTCGATACTCCCAAGGAGAATACATTGCTTTTTTAGATAGTGATGATACTTGGGAAAAAACAAAATTAGAAAAACAAGTTAACTATTTGGAAAAAAATCCATCAGTCGATTTAATCCATACTTGGATGGAATTAATGGATGAAGTTGGTATATCTACAGGAAGAATTCTTAAATCATCTGCTGAAGGAAATATCTGGGAAAAATTAATTCAAAGAAATGTGATTGCTTGTCTTACGGTTATGGTTCGTCGTCACTGTTTTGAGGTTGTAGGTGGATTTGATGAAACATTACGTTCTTTAGAAGATTGGGATATGTGGATTAGAATTGCCAAAAATTACAAATTTGCAGTGATCCCAGAAGCATTAGCTTATTACCGACAAATCCCTACAAGTATGTCAAAGAATTTTCAAGTCATGGCAGATTCATTTAATATAGTTATTGAAAAAACTTTCGATACAGTACCGATAGATCTACTTTACCTAAAACAATACAGTTATGGTTATGGAAATATTTGTTTAGCTTGGAAAGCTTTACAAAGTGAATCACAAGATTTAGAACAAGCAGTTTTATTTCAGTCTAAAGCGTTGGAATATAATTCAAAATTACGTTTTTCTAAGGAAAATATTCGCTTGAATATCGCAATATTGATTAGGAAGTTTTTAGGAATAAATAACTATGGTAAATTTTTGGAATTTGCTTATTTTGTTCGCAGATATTTCTCTCGTGCTACATATAAGTTGCTACGCAGCTAAATCCTATAAATTCAAAACGATAACCTTTGTGGTACGGGCAGCGTTCGATGGTTCCTGAGCCTGTCGGAACGAAGTGTACCGGAGGTAAGGACTGAGCGCTCACGCCGAAGTCTTGCCCACTTTAGATATACAAATTAGGCGCTTAACAGCTTACTATCAAATAATCGCTAAATTAAGGTTTGTAGTATCACACACCAAAGATTAATTCTGAATAAGAATGATCCTACCGCATCACACTACGGGAATGTAAGTCGTAAGAAACATACAAAATTATGCTAATGCAGCAACTAAAAAAGATTTCATCCGAAAAATTTATTCGTAATATCGGTTGGTTGGGATTAGCAGAACTAATTCAGCGTGTTTTCCGTTTAGCAACAACAGTGACTCTTGCTCATCTTTTTACCCCACGAGATTATGGAATGGTATCGGCAATTTATACTGTCTTTGAATTTGCTAATACTTTTAGTCTTAAAGCTGGTATTGGAGCAAAAATTATTCAAGCTGCCGAAGCAGATTTAGAAGATATTTGTAATACTGCTTACTGGCTAAATTGGATTCTATGTAGTTCTTTATTTATTATTCAATGTCTTTGTGCTTATCCGATAGCTATGTTTTATCGAAATGAGCAGCTTATTTTTCCAATCATTACCCTAGGTTTAATTTATTTAATTTTTCCATTTTTCTTAGTTAGATCCGCACTAATTGAAAGGGAAAATAGATTAGAAGTTATCGCATTTGGCAATGCCGCACAAGCAATACTTAGTAATATTATTATAGTGGCTTTGGCAATTAAAGGAATGGGAGTTTGGGCTGTAGTTTTATCTATGGTACTTACATACCCAGTATGGATCATAGTTACCCATACCGGAAAGATTCAACAATCTTGGCAACCAAGTAAAGTCCCAAATTTACAAAAATGGCGAGAAATAACTAAATTTGGCAGTAAAAGTTTAGGTGTTGAGTTATTAATCAAGTTGAGGATGAATCTAGACTACTTACTGATTGCCAGATTTCTGGGTTCTGAAGCACTGGGAGTATACTTTTTTGCTTTCAATGCCGGATTAGGAATTAGTCAAAGTATACTGTATGGACTGAGTTCTGCATGGTATCCTCACTTTTGCCAAGCAAGAAGTGATCTCAAGCTGTTAAAGAAACGCTTTTTTGGTAGCTTTAAAGCTATTTTACTTGTTGTTCTTCCATTAGTGATTCTTCAAACTAATTTAGCTCCTTTTTATGTACCAATTATTTTTGGACAGAAATGGGTGACAGCAATTCCAATTTTAGTCTTAATCTGCTGCTGTGCTATTCCCATCGCTTTATCGAATGCGACAACTCAACTGCTTCAAGCTGTAGATAAAATTAATATAGATATACTTTGGAATCTAATATTTACAGTGTTTTTTGCAATTAGCTTATTTCTAGTGGTTCCAAATGGTATTTATTGGGTTGCTGCAACTGTTCTTTTAATTCAATTATTCGCTAGTCCTATTTTTACGATTTGGGTAACTAGATTTATTTTTCGTGAAAGATAAAGATAGTTTAATCAGTGTAAAAAAATACAATGAAATTTGACTATAAGTATATTTTTTAACAAATAATGGTCATATAATATATGTATTGGAGAACGCAGTTGTTATTTTTGCAACAGTAACATGCGTATTTTCAACATTATATATTCTTATGACAAAAAGAAATACTTACGATCATGCCCAAGGTTTCTGTTGTGATACCCGCATATAATGCGATGGCTTACTTACCCCAAACCATTGATAGTGTCCTCAATCAAACTTTTACTGACTTTGAAATATTAGTCATTGATAATAGTAGTTCTGACAATATTATCGAATGGGTATCCCAAATTAAAGATTCGCGTATTACCTTAATTACCCATGAGAACCGAGGGGCAACAAATTCTCGAAATATAGGCATTCTTAGGGCAAAGGGTGAGTATATTGCGTTCTTGGATGCTGATGATTTATGGGAGAAAACAAAGTTAGAAAAACAAGTTTCATGTTTGGAACAGAATCCTTCAGTAGGTTTAGTTTATACATGGACAGATTTAATTGACTCTACGGGGAAATTACTGAAGCTATCGATAAAGCATCAAGAGGAAGGCTATATTTGGGAAAAAGTAGTCATTCAAGATGTAGTGGGAAATGGTAGTTGTGCAATGGTACGGGCTAGTTGTTTTCAAGAGGTGGGATTATTTGATAGCAATGTGGGGATAGCTGATGATTTTGATATGTGGATTCGGATTGCAGCGGTTTATGAATTTGCTGTAGTTAAGGAATGCCTGGTTTTGTATCGACAACATCAAAATAATTCTTCCAAAAATCGTCAGAAAATTATAGAAACTCATGCTCAAATAATTGAAAAAAGTTTCAGGGATGTCTCTTTAAATTTATTATATTTAAGAAATAGAGCCTATGCTAATTTATTTAGATATCAATCTTGGTTAGCATTAGAGGATGGAAATTATAAAGAGGCGAAGCTATTATTAAAGCAAGCAACTTTACATGGTCATAATTGGTGCTTTGATCGGAATTATATCCGACTGTTTGTAATAATTTTTGGATGGCGATATTTTGGAGAAAAATTTTATCTCTTTAATAAAAATGTATCTAGAAATATACGCTTTATCTTTTCGAGATTGATGTTGAGAAGGACAGTTTAAAAAGCAAGTAATAAGTAATAATTCTTTTTTTTAACGGGGATTTAACAACGCAGCTTTGCGGGGGTAGTTGCCTCCACTTAAGTTTGTAAGAAGGCTGCTTGCTAGTGAGAACATCTCACTTTTTGAATCAATACCTTGGAAGGGTATCGCTATACTGACAAAGCCTAGGATGTTGACTCTGTAGTTTTTTGGAGTTAAATTTTCACGCAATATCTTTGCTCTAACTCGTTCCTTGTCTTGGGCAAGGAATGCATTCCTTTGGCTCCCGCTCCAGTCATAATATGAGGCGGAGCCTCAAAGTCAGGGTTCCTAGACTCTGCCTAGGAACCAGTCGATGACACAAAAACTGTATGAACTTTTAAAACCACAGAAATAATGATCGTAAATGTGAACTAAAGCCTGTCGAAAAAATAGTGAATTCAGATATATTTGTAACTTAAAACCTTAACGTTTCACGCTGATAATTATCGGGTGTAGGTTCGATTTCCCAAACTATAGCTTCACCGGGTTCGCTAAATGCAACTTCCACAGCTAATAGTTTGACTAGTGTTTTGGATTGAACTTCGTTGTTGGGAAATGGTTGCAAATCTTCGGTAAGAAGCCGCAGTGTGATTCCTGCGGGAACACCATTGCTAGGGACAATGTTTTGTAGTTCAAATCGCCAGGTATTTGCTGTTGGTTCACCGCAGGGGGAGATTCGCAGTTCGTAGCGTTGCCCATCAATCATTAATTGCTTACCAATGATTGTTTGCTTATCACCTTTACCTCTAGCAGATGCCATTGCGGGTTCAAATGCAATTTTTCCCCAACCTGTTTGTTGGGCAAGTTGAGATACACCTGTTTGCAGCCAATTAGTAATCGACCATTGCTGTGGCATTCCCTGACGCTGTTGGTATAATTTATTAGTCCAGCTTTGATTAGCAAGCAAGGCTCCCCAGATGGAAAATGGAACTTCTAAGCGAGGTGTGAGAACTTCACGATTACCTAACCGTTGTAATAAATTATCTGCTTGTGTTTGGGCTGGGGCTGCAAGTGCGGGAACTTCTAGACGGGTGATTTCATCGGGGCAAATTTGACGGGCAACCCAGAGGATATCGATGTCAGAAATCAGGTTTTCTTGATCTAAACAGTAAACGCGATCGCTTGCGTCGTAATGAGCGCTATTTTTCAAGAAACTATGGGTTGTATATCCCCAAACTCTAAGGGAATTTTCATCAATATTTACTTGTACAGCCACATAATAGTCTGCTACCCAATCTGGGATATCTACCCATTCTTGGGGAATTCGCATTTCGCTCAAATCAATTGCTTCAGTGGGAATCAATACCATCCGCAGTCCCCCAAAGGAGATTGCAGTCCCATTGACAACTTCCCAAATGCTCGGTAAATCAGCTAGATTTGCCACAGTTTGGGCTTGGGGTGCGTATTCTTCTTGCAACCAAGGTAAAAAAGTATCTAGGCAAACACGATTGAGATAGGCATTCCAACGGCTACCGGGGGTGGAACAGTTTTGGCTGTTTTGCCAAGCTGTGGTGAGGGCAGTTTCGGAAAGCTCAAACCACAATTGTGTTGTTTCTTCGAGCATAAGGGTGTCTGGGTTAAAAGTCATGATTGTTTCTCCTACTGATTTTGCGGAGGGTTAAAGTAGGTTTTGAGCCATTCCTCCATTACGGTGTTGATATAGTCAAGTACAGTCGAGTTTAGAGAAATATGCAACGTTTCTTTGCACCAAGTCGCTAGTTTGACTAATATTTTTTCGCGGGCTTTTTTCAGACGACGGGAAATTGTAAATTGCTGGATGTCCAGTTGCTTGGCTATCTGTTGCTGTGTCTGCCCTTCACGATAATATAGCTCCAAAATTGTCTTTAATTCTTGATCCAGATCTGTCATTGCTGTGATCAAAACTTCATTTATTTGGCTTTGTTGTAAAGCGCGATCGCGTTCTTCTTCTTGAGCGATCATATGGGAGAGGGCTGTTTCTTCTTTGCTTGGTAATGTCTCTTGTATTTCCCCTGACTCCGGGTCGCTTCCCCTTTGTTGATTGATAGAATCAACACTGGGATACATGTAATTTCTGGCTGCTTTGGCAGATTCTATCATCCACTTTTCTATGGTTTCGGCGTTGCTTTCTTTCCCTGGTTGTGATAGGCGTGAATGTCTGCCACTATTAAATTGTTGGGCGATAGCTTCCCAAGTTGCAGCTTCAGGTTTGGGTAGTTTGCGGGTTCCTGTAGCTTGTTGGGGAACATACTGCTCTAAAAAGCATTTCCAGGCAAAAACGTAGCGTTCAATGGCATCTGCACCTTGCCCAGCGTTTTGCAAAGCTTCGATGAATCGCTTCTGGGTGATTTTTCGCAGTAATCTCCAGTTGGTACAAATATCAATTTCGCCTTGCTGGCGTAACATTTCTTTAAGCTCGCTACTAAAAACAGCACTAGCGTAGCTATTGAGCTTAAATCCAGCATCGGGTTTATAGCCTTTAAGGACTTTTTCGACCCGCGCGATCGCTAACTGGAAAAAATCAGATAATGTATACTGCGTTGCCGTCACACTTTGAGTTGTCTTTTGGGCTGCCCAGTAACATACCTCCTGTAAGTAAGCCGATAGATGTCCTTGAGCTAAACCACTAGATTGATCTTGCCATATTTTATACCAATAAGCGACCCAGTAATTGGGAGAGTTTTCCGGTTGAGTTAATTCAGATTGCCTATGGAGTAAGCTGCGCCGTAATCTGGCATCGGTAGCCCAACCAGTTGCTCGATCTGACTCAAGTACTAGAAATGTCGAAAATATATCAGTTATGCCTTGCCGAGTACGCATGTTTCCAAAAATAATAGGTGTGCTAATACGCACAATTACACATAAGCGAATCAATCGAGGACACAGCAACCAGCCATGATCCAGTTTATTACAACCGGAGCAATATGAGGGGGCAGACATCTTTCTACAAATTTCCACCCGCACCCCATAATAAAGCAAAGATGTTAATTTCGATTGTTTTTAGGTTTTTTAAGTTGATTTGAGGAAAGCCAGGAGGTGCATGTATTGCAATCTAAATAGAAATATCCCTAAAATCATTGTGATGTGAGCAGATCTGCCATATCCTCCTCCGACTTGATGAAGATCTGATGTTGATGCATAATTTTTCAAACTCAGCCAGATAATAAAATAACGGATGTCTGAATTTCATGATTGTTTTACAAACCAACGACACATATTTACAGGGGGTATAAGTGTAATTGCTTAATAAATGTGACGAAATTTCATCTAAACAGTGCAGATAAATTATAATTTTGGTAAACAGGATAACATTATCACTAGAAGAAGGCAGAAGCTAATAGTTCGTGTCAACTGCTTTAACTAGTGCATTTGCGGTCATTTACCAACTTATTTATTAAAACTTCATCAGATGAATCTAAACCCGTCAGTCATGCGTACTAACTCTTAGACGTTTACTTGTTGTAAGTATGGAGATCAGATCATCTGAGAAGATTGGCATGAAAGCCGATAAATAGAGAATATATCTGAGCTAGACGAATCCAAAACGATAGTTGGTTCGTCCTAACTATTGTAGACGTTTGCTTGGTGTAGTTAGGAGATAGTTTCATCTGATAAGATTGGCATTCCAGCCAATAGATAAACAATATGTGTAAGTAATTTTGAGGGTTGAGGTAACTATAAAATGTCTCCGCTAGGTGTTGGTATCAGTCACTCGGCTCTGACGCTACAGTCAGGAGAATCTAAACTCTGGATTTTATTGGTAGGTGTCAATGAATACCAGGATCGAGGTTTACCGTCTTTGCGGTATCCGGCGCTAGATTGTCAAGGATTGGGAGATGCTTTAGCAAAAGCAACTCAAGGATTTCCCAACAAAGAGGTAATCGTTCATAATGATTTTGCACCCCAAGCACCGATGTTAGAAACTGTGCGTGGTAGTGTTGAGCGGTTAGTAACTCAAGCGCGATCGCAAGATACAATTTTGCTATATTTTTCGGGTCATGGAATGTTGGAATCGCGGACACAGGAAGCATTCTTATGTTTGAAAGATACTAACAAAAATGATCTACGTGGTACAGGCTTAGGTTTGCAAGATTTACTACAACTATTAGGTAGTAGTCGAGCTTGTCAACAATTGATTTGTTTAGATACTTGTCACAGTGGTGACATGATGTTGCGGGGTCATCATCACAGTCCGGCTCCTAGAGATGGCAATATAACCACAGCAGCACTGAATACCACAACTCAATTCATGCAAGTTCTGCGGGAACGTGCTTCCCAAAGTAAAGGTTTTTGTGCTTTATTATCCTGTGATCAAGGACAGCAATCCTGGGAATTCCCAGAACTGGGACATGGTGTATTTACTTACTACTTGATGCGAGGACTGTTAGGAGAAGCAGCAGACGAACGCGGTTTAATTGAAGCCGATGGACTGTATAAATACGTCTACCGTCATACACTACAGTACATCAACAACTTAAACCAACAGGTAAGATTGATTAATCAACAAAAACGCAATCGCGGTGATAGTCAACTTTACCCAGAATATCCACAGCAAACCCCAAAACGAATTGTAGAAGGCGTGGGAGAATTAATATTAGGATACCGGAGTGCGATCGCTAAAATTGAACCACAGCGGCAAGCATTAGTGATCGATGGATTAACTACCAGCACAGCATCACCAAAGATTACCGAAATTCTCCATGGTGCAGGAGGTTTTGAAGTTGAGTCCTTCCCCGACGATGGTAAAAACTGGTCAGACGTTCGTGCAGTCATCCAAAGATGTCTCCGCTGGCAAGGAAAACCCAATACATCATCCAGCTACCCAGCTAAAGATACACCCACAACACTGTTGTATTTACGGGGAAAAATCGAAGAAATCGAAGATGGAGAAGCATGGTTAGTATTGGGAGATGGAGTGCGTTTAAGTCGCTCTTGGTTGCGTCAAGAATTGCGTCGTTGTAGCAATGCTCAACAAATCATGATCCTAGACTGTCCTGGGGCAACATCTTTGGAGGATTGGCTAGAAGATTTACGGCTAGGTTCTCAACAGGGACAATGTTTAATTGCCGCAGCATCTCCAGATGAAGATCCAGATTTTTTTGCAAAAGTTATATTTAATACACTTTCTACTGCTAATTCCCATCTAGAACTTCCAATTGCTGCATGGGTAAACCAATTACAAAAACCCCTCCAAGAAAAAGGTATTGATGTTCATGTTTGGCTCTCAGGCTGTCAAAGTGTTATCGATATCTTACCTGGTAACATTAGCCACAGACCATCAAATTCAGTTAAAACTCCAGTTCAAGAACAACCAATTAAAAATACACCAGTTGTTAAAAATAAACCAGAAAAACTACCAGATTTAAACGCAACCAGAGTTAATTTTTGTGCAATACCCCAACTCCAAGAATTAGGCAATATCCGCAGAAACAACAACTTTCTGATTCCTAATTCTGAACCATACAAACAATTACAGCAGATCCTCATGCAGTTAGCAGGACCGATTGCCCCCACTTTACTGCAAAGAGTCCTAGCAAAATCCGAAACCCCAACTGAATTAGTTGGTAATTTAGCTAGTCATCTGCTACCAAATCAACAAGCCAATTTTCAGCGACAGGCAATGGTGATTTTAGAACCACCTATGCCAAAAATGAAAACACCACCCCCAGAATTATTAGAGTTGGATGTGGTTTTTATTAAAAAATGTGAGCGTGAATTAATCGATTTAATCGGACCTATTGGTGGTTACTTAGTGGAACGAATCATGCGATCGCATCCTCAAATTTTACCCACAGAATTGGTCAAAAGGCTGGCGGATGAAATTCCCGATCCCAAAACTGCTTGGGAATTTCAACGTCGCTTTCCCGCATAAGCTGCAACGTACCTAATTTTAATCTAAGATGCGGGCGGGCAAGACTTCGGCGTGAGCGCTACTTTACCTCCGGTACACTGCTCAGTACAAGTCAGTCCTTACCTCCGGTACACTTCGTTCCGACAGGCTCAGGAACTATCGAACGCTGCCCGCAGTACTATTATTTTGCGTTTTGGCTTATATAATTTAGCTGCACATCAGCTGAGAATTCTTCGTGTCACAAAATGATTATCAATAATCATGGGGAGAAAACCTGAAATTCTCCCCCTTTACATCCCAATTTCCCTAATGAAATCACTTTTAGCAATCACTTTAGCCACAACTATTTCTCTAGTTCCCACATTAACAATCGCTCAAACTAAATTTCAGTATCCGCAACCAAACCGACAAGGTGATTACACATCAATCCTCAGCAGGTTCCCCAATGGAGAAAAAACTCCTCACTTGGTTTGGAAGGTTGTAAGTAACCAACTGAACTGTCGTAACCAAGCTGGGGGGAATTATCCTGTAGTGCGATCACTTTCCAACGGAAATAATCTTAATATCGTGGGAAAACCGAAAATTTATCGAGATCGGCAAGGAAAACCGTGGCTGTATATTACTAAAGAAGGAAGTGCAAAAGACATAAAAATTCGCTGTTTCGTGCGTGCAAATACTCAATTTATCAAGCCAATTCCTTATTCATTTAGCTAGTACAGCAAGCCCTAACTAGACCATTATTTGACCATGAAAGGGTAAGTAATAAACAGCTTTCCCCCACTGCCTACTGCCTACTCACTACTGCCTCTCTAGTCGGTTTTGCTGTTTTGCGTTTAGGAACTAGACGATATCGGCAGAAATACCGCTTGTTTGCTCAGAAACTTCTGACTTTAATTGTTTTTCTTGCCATAGCGTGCTGGCTAAATGTGCCACAGCTAAGATCATGATGGCGATAGTTAAAACATAACTGTGAATAGTGTAGAGGTGTCCTACAGTAATTGTGTTAACACCATTACCACCAGTCAAAATTTCTCGTAATTGCCCACCGATGAGGGGAATACTGCTGATGCTTCCTAACTCAACATTAAAACGCCAGTATCCGATTTGACCCCAATCTAGAATCATTGCTGTCCAACCCAAACCAATAGCAGTCAGGATCAAGAAAATACCACTAATCCAAGTTGCCAACCAACTTTTGCGAAATTGTCTACCTAAAAACATGACCACAAGTTGAATTAGTCCAACTCCGATGACGAAGTTACCAGCCAAATCATGGACTTTGCGGAACAACCAACCATATTGCACCTGCTCTGTGATGATTCGCAAGGAGTTGTATGCACCTCCTGCGGTGGGTTGATAGTAAAAAGATAGCAAAACCCCTGTGAAGGCAGCTAACAGGGAGAACGAAACAATAACGACCGATAAAATTGTCGATATGCGTCGCATGATAAAGTCAAACTTTGGTGTTAAGGTCACTAGCATTGAGCATACCTTCCTAAATTAAATATGTATTTTTATTACATTTTAACTAAGAAATCTTAAGAAAAGCAAAGTGACTCGTAACAATGTTAAAAATTATTATGCGATCGCATGAGCAAACAAACTTGGATAATTAAGCTTTTCCGTCAATAATTGAGCGCATTCCCTCGATTGTCGCGGGAATTGTCCGGGGATCCATAAACATAACTTTGCTGCTGTCGCTTTTACCAATAGCTGAACCCATATCTATGTAGCCTAAAGCTAGGAGAACTTGCAAAGCTGATTTTGTATCTGGACTAGCATTCATCCTTTGGGCAATGATGTCAGCAGATTCAGCGATCGCTTGTGACTTGAGAACCTGTTGTTGTCGTTCGGCTTGTGCTTTGAGAACGATGGCTTTTTGTTCGGCTTCGGCTGCTAAGATGACTGATTTTTGTCTAGCTTCAGCATCCAGGATTTGGGCTTCTGCTTTACCACGAGCGCTGTTGACGGCTGATTCCCTTTCCCCTTCGGATGTTAAGATGGCTGCTCGTTTACGGCGTTCTGCGGACATTTGCAGTTCCATTGATTCACGTACTGCTTGGGAGGGAACAATATCACGCAATTCTACTCTCGTAACTTTAACACCCCAAGGGTCAGTAGATTCATCTAGTTCTCGCAGTAGCGTCTCGTTGATTTTGGAACGAGCAGTAAAGGTTTCATCTAGCTCTAATTGTCCCATTTCTGCCCTAATTTGGGTCAATACCATGTTTGTCATGGCAGATTGAAGGTTTTCCACTTTATAGTAAGCTTTTTCCATATCTACAATCCGCCAATAAACCACAGCATCAGCACTAATAGAAACGTTGTCGCGGGTGATACATTGTTGTGGGGGAATATCTAATACTTTTTCGCGGATGGTTTGTTTATAGACAATGCGATCGAGAAAAGGAATAATAACACTTAATCCGGGTTCCAGTTTTTTATTATAACTACCAAGACGCTCTACAAGGGCTTCGTCTCCTTGGTTGATGACTTTTACAGAGGTGGCTAAAGCTGAACCACCGAGAATTAGGGCAATCAGAAAAGAAAAGCCTTCCATAACCATCTCCAAATTATTCGATTGTGAATGTTGAATTGTTAAGCAAATATTAACGTAATAAATTTTCTGGCATCACAATTAAAGTTGTGCCTTCTCGACGAACTATGTATACTTCCTGATGAGATGCGATCGCTAATTTCTCATCGTCGCATTTTGCTCGCCAAGAATTACCTTCGTAAATCACTCTCCCCGCTTTACCTGCGGGAATTTCTGTCAAGGTTTCCCCTACAGTTGCATCTTTAAATTTTGAGTGACGACGAGATGATGGGACAAATCTTCTCGAAATCCACACTAGCGCAGTTGAAATCAAAAGCCAAACAACAGCTTGTAACCAAAGTTTTGGTAAGACTGCTGTTATTAAAGCGACAATCAAAGCACTGATCCCCATCATTAATGCAATAAATGCAGTCGGAAAGACAAGTTCGGCTAAACATAAACTTGCTCCGATGATTAACCAAATGACTGATGTACTTGACATTGGCTTTTTCTCTAGACTACATTCCGTTAATTACAATTCTATGCTTAGATACACTCAGGTATTACCTATTTCCCGATATCTGGAATTAGTATTTGTACTGATTTTTTACCATAATTATCAGATTATTCAGCTACAAAACTGTGGAATCTAATTCTATTGTAGAATTTTTCGCTGATGGTGAGGTGTAATGGCTTCCCATCCCAGAATTCTGGGTTCTAATTCTGGAATCTGAAATCACTACATGACTTTTATTCTCTAACTACTGCTAAATTAAGCTTAATTTTCTAATTTTAGTTACTAACTATGATTGCCACTCAAAAAATAATTTATTGCCCAAATCCAAATTGCTCTCATCCTATTAATGCTGCCGAAAATCAAGTTTGTTCCAACTGTCAAACTCCGTTAATTCATCGTTATCTTTGGTCTGTACATCCGAATATTCAAAAGCTGGAAGCAGGGGAAATTATCAATGATCGATACGAAGTTATTAAACAGCAAATTTGGTTAGATACTAAACCGGCAAAATTACCAGAAATTCCTACAGAGTTATCCAGTAGTATGATAACTTATTTGCGGTGTTCTCAGGAAATACTCCATTTGCCACAAATCTATGGATACCTAAGTTTAAAAGACTCTCACGATATTCTTCTCTTAGAAAACGTCCCCATTGATGAAACTGGTAATTTGTATCCAGCAATTAGTAATGCTTGGAAACAAGCAACTCCAGTTAGACAAATTTATTGGTTATGGCAAATTCTGCAACTATGGGAGAAGTTAGAAAAATTTGGTGTAAATGGTAGTTTGTTATTAGCGGAAAATTTGCGTGTTCAAGGTTGCTTTGTCCGACTTTTAGAACTTACTAATAATCAAGATAATACTTCCATTCAAAAATTAGGAGAATCTTGGGAAAATCTCATATCCCAAGCACAACCGAGTATTGCTGAACAGTTGACAAGCATTGTCGGGCAAATGCGAGATCCATTAGTTAAATTCGCCGATATACGTAGTCAAATCAATCGGTTATTATTGGCAGCATCCGCAGAGTTACCACTGAGGCTAAATGTAGCAGGGGCAACAGATATCGGTGCTGAACTGGAACATAACGAAGATGCATGTTTCCCCACAGGGGAAGATTGCATTGATGACCCTTTATTACCACGGGTATCAATTGTTTGTGATGGCATTGGTGGACATGAAGGAGGGGAAGTTGCCAGTAAGTTAGGTGTACAGTCAGTTAAGTTACAAATTAAGGCTTTACTTACAGAAGTTAGTGGACAACAGGAACTAGTTTCCCCAGAGTTGTTACAGCAACAACTAGCAGCTAGCTTACGAATCGTGAATAACGTGATTTGCAACGCTAACAACGAACAGAAGCGGGAAGGTACACAGCGGATGGGCACCACGATGTTGGTAGCCGTACAGGTGCCGCAGCAGGTGCAGACGGTTGCAGGATGGGATGCTGAAAATGCCCACGAACTTTACATTGCCAATATTGGGGATAGTCGCGCATATTGGATTACCCGTGAATATTGCCGCCTATTAACCTTAGATGATGATGTGATTGCCCGTGAAGTTTGTTTGGGTAGAAGCTTATATCATCAAGCAAAACAACGTCGTGATGCAACAGCCCTAACCCAAGCTTTAGGTACCAAACAAGGAGAAAACTTACGTCCAACAGTACAACGACTCATAATTGAAGAAGATGGCTTATTACTGCTATGCTCGGATGGTTTAAGCGATCGCTTCCTGGTTGAACAAAGCTGGAAAGATTTTGCATTACCTGTTTTGGATGGGGAAATGCATGTTGAGGAAGCTGTCTACGCTTGGATCAAACTAGCAAATCAAAAGAATGGACATGATAACATCTCCTTAGTTTTGACTCACTGCCGTGTTTCACCAGAATCCATCATTACCTCAACACCTGTGGAGTTTTCCCCGGAAATATTAGAAACACCTGGGGAAGCAACATTAGAAGCTGAGGAATCAGAGTTTTCTGAAAGTATCCAACTACCTTTAGATTTAGACTTGGATTTGGAACTCGACAGCGAAAATTCTGAATCAGAAGCGAAACCAGTTAAAGCCAAGAAAAAACGTCTTTCAGCTTTAATTTGGCTGTTAGGACTATTATTTCTCCTGAGTGCGGGATTAGGATTAGGATTATTTACTTGGTGGCGATATAATCCTACAACGTTTGGTAAAGCTTGCGATCGCCTTCCCCAAGGATTACAGAAAATTTGCCCTAAGAATTAGGAATTCTCCAAAAAATCCGGTTTTTACTGGTCAAAAATGTTCAATTTGTAGGGTATGTTACGGACGATAGTCCTTAACCCAGCATCGTTTGAGGTTGCTGCGAGTTCACTTGTTTGCGTCTGAAACCAGATTTGTTTGGGTTTTTGGTGTTCTATAGTTTGTTTACCAAGGTGCTAAAACCTGGTTTCTGAGTTTCCCATTCCCTGTTCCCTTTAATTTTCTAATTTTATTGACCAACATCACCATCTAGAGTCAAGATAAAAGATTATATCTTTAAAAGAGAGATGGGTGTGGAAACACTTGTGCAAGAACAAAAGCTAGGTTTAAAAGGTGATATGAAAGCAGGCGATCGCATCCGCGTCAAAGAATCGGTTATTATTTACCATCATCCTGGACATCGTGGTCAAGGTTTTGATCTCAAAGATATCGAAGGGGAAGTGGTAGATATTGTCACCCAGTGGCATGGTAGACCTGTGAGTGCTAATTTTCCCATTTTGGTACAATTCCCCCAAATTGGTAAAAAATTTCGTGCCCATTTGCGTGAAAATGAACTAGAAATAATTTAATTTAGTTTATAACCACTTTTATCGGCGGCGAAACCAGGCAAAAAGATTAAATTCGCCGCGCATTTTTTCTAACTCTTGATTGTGACGTGCAGATGTGTCTCGATACCAGATACAGTAACGCTTATTCTCTGAACGTAACCCAATTTCATCATAAAATTCTCTAGTAACTTGCGCCGCAGCAAAAACTTCTTGAACTTCTGCCTGTGGTGAAGGAATAATATAGGGTAAATCTTTAGACATTAGTTTTATGGGGAAAGAATAGGGAACAGGGAACAGTAAACAGGGAAACTAATATACCTGATAAAACAAGGACTCCGTTTTATTCAAGCTGATAACTGATACCTGATAACTGGTAACTGATAACTGATAACTGGTAACTGATAATTGGTAACTGATTATCTACAGCCAACCCTTCAAACGATACACAACAATACCAATATACTCTTTCAACGCACTGGTGAACTTCTCTAAGTTGCTACTTTCGGGCAACAAATTGAGGATAGCTGATTTTGGGGTACTGCTGAGTTCCTCTAATTCACCATAACTGATCAAAAAATCCGTTGGTGCGGGAATTACATCGATTTTTTGCTGCTTAAAAATCAATAGCGATCGCGGCATGTGAATAGCAGATGTAACTAATATTACCTTTTTAATATTATTCTTTTCGAGAATTTTTCGAGTATTAACAGCATTTTCAAAGGTATTAAAGGATTCTGGATCTTGCAGAATTGCCTCTTTAGGGATACCAAGTGATATAAGTATATCTGCCATATCTTGAGATTCTGCCGTACCCTTACCTCGCCAATCAATTCTGCCACCACTGAGAACAATTTTAGGGGCTTTATTTTGACGGAAAAGTTGAGCTGCGTAGATTACGCGATCGCCTGCTTCCGATAAGTCTACACCAGGGCGGGGAGGTAACGCCGAACGAGTGGCACCACCCAAGACAACAATCGCTTCAGCCTTGGGTAATTCCACCACAGGTATATTCTGCCATTCAAGCGATCGCACAAAGTAACGCGTCACCCAACCATTGCTACTCAACAGCAAAAAAATCAGGGCTAAACCCATACACCAAGCCGTAACTCGCGGACGTTTCCGCAAAAATATCAATCCCACCACCAGCAGCACACAAGCCAACCCCAAAGGGTACAGAAAAAGCGGTAATAACTTAGATAAATATAAAAACATAATTCAAAATTAACTGAAAAATTGCAGATGTTCTCCAGGTTCCATCTGTAATTCTGTGATAGAGCCTTGCAACTTTACCTTACCTTTTTCTAGCAAAACAATCCAGTTACCTCGCTTAATTAGTTGGGGACGATGGCTGATTAAAATTATCGTTTTTCCCTTTCTGGAAGATAATAATTGATCTAGAACGGTAATTTATGTTCCCCAAAATAGTATAATTCAGAAAAGTTAATATAATTACTTTCAGCTTATGGTGATCGAGCTACTAAAGTTTAAGGTTCCTTTGTCAGAACAAGAAGAATATCTTCAAAAAGATGCAGAAATCTGGACAGCGACACTAGCAAAATATCCAGGTTTTTTAAGTAAAGAAATATGGGTTAACTCAGAAATGCCTGAAGAGTTAACTTTAGTTATATATTGGGAAACCCGTGAACAGTGGAAAGCCATTCCTCTTGATGACTTGACCCTGACTGAGACTAGTTTTGTTGAAGTTATGGGTAAATCATATCCAATTTTAGAATCACGAGAATATCAACTTAAATCAGTTAATCGAGAAGTTTTAATGCAGGATAGCAACTACTAGGGTAGTGGCGATCATCAAGGAAATTCCTAGTAACCAACTTTGAAATATCTGCTGTTTTTTAGATTGGTTCTCAAACTTTTTCTGAAGCCTTTCAATTTCTTGTTTGTTAGTTTGAATTTGATTTGTCAATTTTTGATTTTCGGCTTCTAATTTAGTTATGTATGATTGATATTCAGTTTGATGCACCATTCGCTCAATCATTTCTTGTAACTGTTCAATCTTCGTGCTAGCTTCCTTAACTTGATTTGCTTGTTGTTCAACTTGTTGTCCTAATTCGAGAATTACAGTTTTATCACTAGCTATTTGAGACGCTAGTTGTTTTATTTCCGCAAAGCGTTGGGGAAGTTCTTGGGTGAATTCGGGTAAATGTTGTTCAAATTGCTGAATTTGGTTTTGAGCTTCAGCAACCCTGGCGACGATGGTGACTAGTTCTTGATGTAATTTTTCTAATTTAGCTTGGTGATTTTCAAACTGAGTAAATTGTGTTGTGAGAGTATCTCGAATATTTTCGGCATTGATAATTTTCTGCTCAAAATCTGAGGATGAATTACTGATAAATTGAGATGTTTTTCTGACTTCATCAGCAATGTGAAAAATATCAATTTTTAGTTTAGCAAATTTTTTACTATCCTCATGATTAATAGTTTGAATTTCCTGGCTTTTAATAATACCTTCTTTGGCGACTGTGATGCCTTTTTCAATTATTTGCGAAAGTTCTTCTAATTGCTTCGCAATCTCTAAATCTGTATAATTTTTCATGGATTTATTGATAATTTTCTAAAGTGTTGTGGAGACGTGATGTAAATGCTTGACAAAGGGAAGGAATTAGAGGTTGCTGGGAATTTTTAATTTCTTGCCAAAATGGGAAATTTTTTTGATTACTATCGGGATAAATTTGCGATCGCACTCTGGCTGCTTCATAGGGTAAACCTTTGGCTTCCAAGTCTTTAGCGATGCTTTTTAGGAGATATTCGTAGGTTGGAAAGTCAATGTTTTTCAGTTTATTAGCTTCTGCTACAGCTTGCCATGACGACTGCATCGCACGTAATAATAAGCAACGCAAAGGTATATTTTGAGTTTTCTCTAGTTCGCTAGCAAGGTGCGTATGGGGGTGTTTTCGCAATAGTTTGATTGCTTCCCGTTCCCACTGATAGAGTTTTGGTGAATCAAATCCGGCAAATTGTAATGCTAAATAGGTATCCCAGTATAAGTAACCTGTCTGACAGCGCTTGAGGAGTCGTTGTTGGACATCATCTGTAAACTGACTCAAATCTGCATCGCTGGGAACCTCAGTAATCCATTTAATTGCTTTTTGATGAGAAATATCAAGTTGCTGTGACGTAAGTCTTTCGCATTTTGCCAAAACATCATAACCGCTGGTTACAAGACGCTCAATCTCGGCAGATGTGGCTACAATTAGTAAACGCGATCGCGCTCTTGTTAGAAGTGTATACCATTGGAAGCTTTCTTCTAAAGATGGGGTTCCTACTCCCTCAAATAAACAAAAAGCCACACAAGCTTCAAATTCCCTACCTTTGGCATGTTCAACATTCAAAATCACCAAATTATCATGGGATTCTAGTTTTTTGTTAGAGAGGACTTTGACTGCTTTGGCTAAATCACGCAACAAATAACGTTGCTTATCTTCCTCTCCCCAAACTCCTGCTAATTTTTCCAAAAATGCTAACGCTTCAGTTTTATTTGCACATTCTAATAATTGAACTTTTTCACCAACTTCAAAAGCTTGACTCGGATCTGCTGGAAAGGGGAGATCTTTACACTTATTCTTAATTGTGATTTCCTGAGCAATATCCCAAAATTGATTTGCAAATTCCAAAATTTGCCGTGAATTTCGATAATTTCTGAGTAACTCAATTGAGTTTTTAATTTGTAGCTGTCCCCAAGTAAAATCAGTGGGTTGAATCCGTTGATTTAAATCACCCAATAACCATAAATAGGTTCTATGTCCCTGAGATGCCCAAGATTTGCACACGGAAATAATCGCTTGTAGTTCACTTAATAAATAATCTTGTGCCTCATCCACAATTAACAAAGTGCATTCAGCATTACTAGGATTAATATCTAAGGTCTTTTTTAAAATATTCGCTGCATCTAAACGGCTAATTCTACAAGATAATGCCTTATAAAAATGCTTTTTACTAATTTTCAATAAGTTGTTCAACCTGGCTGTATTTGCCTGAAGCATAACATTTTTATTTTGGGTTTTATTTCCCTCATCTAAAACAAATGCCTCATATAGCAAAACATCACTGTTACTAATCTCATCTTGCCGAGTAAACTTCATCGCTTTTCTGAGTGCTTCCAATTCTTGCTGCGGTGAAGCCAAACGATCGTTTAACTCTGGATTAATTTTACCTAGCCATTGGGGGAGAGTTCCTAACCAAAAATCCTCCTCCTTTAAAGCTTGTTTTACTTCCGAAAATTCGGCGATATCACGACGTAATGCTTCCGGAACAATTAACATTGTGTTCCATTTATGGGAACGGTGAACTTCACATGCAAACAATGTTGCACATACAGTTTTCCCTGTTCCTGGCGCACTTTGAACAATGATACAAGAATCATTTTCAAATTTATGAATTGCCACAGGTTGATATTGAGAACAGAGAATTTTTAGTGGTTCATCCAGGACAAGACGTTGGTAGTGAGTCAAAATTGGTGAATAACGATAACTACCATAGACAAATTTATACCAATCAGTATCCTGCTCGTGATTCCACTGATACGCAGGATTTTCTGCCAGTTCTGTTCCTTGAGGGTTGAGAAGTTCCTCTACAATATGCGGATATGCGCGATCGCGGTTTTCAAAGGCATCATCATAAACACCACCCCGTAAACCCGCTTTAATAACAACAATACTATTTCCATCCTCTCGTTGCCAAATCACTCGCCATTTTCCCCAACGGGTGCGTAGCAAGTTTTCAACTCCTTTGAGGTGTTTAGTTTGACGTTCGTTTCCTTGGCTTAATCGCTGCAATATTTCATACACACGCTGTAAGTCAGCGAGGGGGAGCTTTTGGATCTCCCGGAAGGCAGCCCGGATAATTTTGATACTAGGCATACACCTGATATTTTAGTAATTTTTGTTATTCGTATATATTTATTATTCCCATCTCAGTAGGTAATTTAATTTGACAAAACAAGAAAATCACAACAAACCTTAACTTTGCGTTACTTGTTCTACTAAGCACCGCACTTTCGGTGAAAGAATTTACCAAAGGTGGCAAGAAGCAATCACGGCAAAACTCTCCCCGTCTCTCTGCTATGGGGCTGAAGTTGATAATGTGTCATGAAGCTTCATCTGATTTCGTGAATACTCTCTTCCCAATTTTGCCCATCGAAAGCCACTATCTCGAAATTATCAATGACATTTTCATCCAAGCAATGAACATTCACGTCAATACAATCTGGATGACTACGAGGAATATAAAAAGAGTGAATCCCACAAACTCCACAAAATTTGTGTTGAGCAATTCCCGTATTAAATTTGTAGGTTTTTAAGACATCTTCTCCTTGGAGTAAATTAAATTTATCTTTCGTGACAATTAGGTGCAAAAAGCCTTTCTTTCGGCAAATTGAGCAATTACAATCTGTAAGCTTTTCGCCTTGAGTCTTAACGCTGAACCTAACTGCACCACAATGACATCCACCCATATAGGTGGTTAAGACTGTTCCGTCTGCCATTTTATCTACTCACTTTAAACTTTAATTTGACGTTCTAAATACTTCCGTACTCCTTCACCCATTTGTAATAAATTGGGTTGAATTTTACTGCCTAAAAATTCTTCCACTACACGAGCAATTTGACCTACAAGAAAGCTAGGTGCACCATGAATTTTTTGCGGGTCTATCGTTAATTTACCTCGACTTTCAACTACTGTTCCCCCATTTTTTTCCCGGAAATAGTTTTTACCTTGACAATCCACAGCTTCAGTAAAAGCTTTAGTTTCGATTCGCCATTCTAAAGACTGTTCCGCCTCATTCCAAGTGTTATATTCTAGCCAGGAAAGCATATCTTGACTAATTATTGCCCTAGCTGCCATGGGAATATCTCCACCTCCATACCACTCATTAACTGTATAAATTAGTCCATTGTTCTCGCGTCGAGATTTAGGAATTATGGAGGTGACATTTGGCATGTAGGGAAGCAAGTCTGTAAGTTTGTCGCGGTAGGTTGCATATACCAAAGGAAGTGGGTGGGGGATGTGGGTGTCAGTTGAGATAATCATTGATGCAAAACAAGGGTGAGAAGGTTGAGGGATGGTATGTAATTTCCCCAATTGCATTTATTGCATCATAATAATGACAATATTGCAATTAAGTATTTGCCAGTATATTTGCTAGATGTCATAATCTTGACATTCTCATGGGTTATTTACACATATTGGTGCAGGAAAAAAGTAATAATGTATCTCTGGGAATGCTCTATTAATTTTCCGATAACTTTTTTCCTGGCATTTTATTTTTGAGAAAAACAAATCATACAGTTAGTATTGCACTACATTAGGATACCTTCCGTACTTTCAAGTGGGAGGAATTTATTTCCCGTAGCAATTTTTGTAACGGGGATATGAATTGAGTATTTTTCAGTCTAGATTGTTGAGACAGCAATCTCAGGGTTAACCCTGAATCGGCAAGGTAAATCATGCTGCTAAAGGATACACGGGACTATCAAATACTATTTTTGGCTGCGTTTCTGATTTTAGGAATTAGTACGCGAGATTGGACGCTGCAACCGGGTTTCATTGGGATTGCGATCGCATCCTCGATTTTAACCCAGTGTTTCTGTACTTGGTTAACTAATTATCAAGCAGATATACCCTTGAATATCAACATTCGCAGTCCCCTAATTACCTCCTTGGGATTGAGTTTGTTGTTGCGTGCCGACCATTGGACGACAATGGTACTTGCATCCGTGAGTGCGATCGCATCTAAGTTTATCTTCACGAAGTCTGAGATATCCTCATCATCTGGGGTTTTCTCCCCTACCTCTTCGGTGAGGGAAAAGGCAGAGGGGAAAGGTGTGGAGTCCAATCTCCATTCCCCCTGCTCCCCTTGGGTTGAGCGTAGTCGAAACCTGCTCCCTGCTCCCCTGCCTCTTTTGACATCTACCAAAAAGCACTTTTTTAACCCGGCAAACTTCGGCATTATCACAGCCTTAATTTTCACCTCCGATGCTTGGGTTTCTCCTGGACAGTGGGGTGATGAGTGGTGGTATGCACTCCTATTTCTGGGCGCAGGTGGCTTAATTTTGCGGCGCGTGGGGCGTTGGGACACCACAGCAGCCTTTTTGGGGGTTTACGCGTCTCTCGAAGCCATCCGCAATATTTGGCTGGGTTGGACTTGGGATGTCTGCATTCACCGATTGATGAGTGGTTCTTTGCTACTGTTTGCCCTATTTATGGTGACAGATCCCCGTTCCATTCCTAACAGTCGTCGCGGGCGTGTAATTTGGGCTACCTGCATTGCTGTAGTTACATTTATTCTCAGAAATTACTTTTTCATCCCCAGTGCAGTATTTTGGGCGCTTTTTGCCCTGGCTCCATTGACAGTCATCATTGATACTTTCTGCCAGGAAAAGCAATTTAACTGGGAAACAGATAACTCTTCTTATCTTTCTCCCACTTCCACACTACATAATTTATCAAAGAGCTAATGAAACACCTCAAGTTAATAACTTCACTCCTAATTACATTTATTATCACCATCGCATTTACTCCTGCGGCTTGGGCATTTTGCGGGTTTTATGTTGCCAAAGCAGATGCCAAACTATTTAACCAAGCTTCCCAGGTGGTGATTGCGCGGGATGGGAATCAAACTGTATTGACGATGGCAAACGATTTTCAAGGAGAAGTCAAAGATTTCGCCATTGTGATTCCAGTTCCCACAGTTTTGAAAAAAGAAGAAGTCAAAGTTGCCAAAGCCCAAATTATTGAACATTTAGATGCCTTCAGCGCCCCTCGTCTGGTAGAATATTTTGATCCTGATCCTTGTACACCAATACCTGTAATGGCACCACCTTCACCTATTGGTAGAGCTTCAGAAGTAGTAAATCAAAGTGCAAATAGGAGAGAACGCGATCGCGCTTTGGGTGTAACTATTGAATCTCGGTTTAATGTCGGTGAATATGATATCCTCATCCTCAGTGCTAAAGAATCGGGAGGTTTAGAAACTTGGCTCAATCGCAATGGTTACAAAATACCACGGGGAGCAAAAGCACTTCTCAAACCCTACATCCGTCAACAAATGAAATTCTTTGTTGCCAAAGTCAACCTCGATAAATTTGAAGAATCCGGCTATCAAAATCTTCGTCCCCTACAAATTGCCTACAAATCACCCAAATTCATGCTACCCATCCGCTTGGGCATGATTAACTCCACCAGTGAACAAGATTTAGTCGCATACATCCTCTCTCCCAAAGGACAAGTCGAAGTCACCAACTACCGCACCGTAAAAATTCCCTCTGACACAAATATTCCCCTATTTGTGAAAGCCGAATTTACCGACTTTTACAAATCCATGTTCCAAACGGCATACACCAAAGAAAATAAAAAAGTCGCCTTCCTCGAATATGCTTGGGATATGGGCAACTGTGATCCATGTTCTGCCGAACCCCTCACCAACGAAGAACTTCAAGATGCAGGAGCATTTTGGCTCAATCAACCATCAGAAATCAACGACCCCAGATCCTTCCGTAGACCCCCTTCTAACAATACCTTTATTACCAGGTTGCATGTTCGTTACAGCCGTAATAAATTCCCTGAAGACTTGATTTTCCAAGAAACTTCAAACCGTGAATCCTTCCAGGGACGATATGTCATGCAACATCCCTTCACAGGTGATTTGAAATGTCAAGCCGGAAAACAGTACAAAAACACCCTTGGACAACGCTTTGAAAAAGAAGCACAAAATCTCGCTCAACTCACAAATTGGAACATTCGAGACATTCGTCAAAAAATGAAAACTAACGGTCAAACAACATCTTGGTTGTGGAAGCTGTAAAAATAAATTAAGTACAGTTGTCTGAAAATGTAGAGACGCGATATAGCCTCTTACCCTTCGGGAACGCTAGGAGCGAACAAAGGAGCTACGCTTTTCTTTTATGCTCGCAGAGCTATACGCGTCTCTATTGTTTGGGATGTACCTGGTGACACCTCAAATCTATTTGAACATTAGAATTTACCTATTTAGGATTATTTTCATTACCATAAATCAATGAAATAATTACCACCATAAGAATCTCACCACTTACGGCACCTTCTCCAACTAAATCCTACCAAAACCCTCAAACTTACTCATAATTCAAGCCTATGAATGGATTGGAGGAACAACTACGTCACTTAGTGAGTGAAGCTTGTAATAATCCCCCAGGAAGTCCCGAACGTCAGAAACTCTTAACCCAAATCATTCGTTTAACAAATGGCAAACTCTGGAAAGAGAACACACCCTACTATCAAGATGCACTACAACAAACTTGGTTATATTTTTGTCGTCATATCTGCCAGAATTACGACTGCGATCGCGGTACAGTTGTAACCTGGTTAAATGCGTACCTTCGTCATCGTCTCCAAGATGGTTATATTCAGCAGCAACAAGAGAAAATTAGAAAAGCCCATATAGCTTTTAACCAATCCGCTTCCGGTAACAAAAGCGATGTTTTAGATCCGGTTGATAATTTAGCAGCACCTGCCGATATTCCCCCCATCCTCGACGAAGTTAAAGCTTGGGTAGAAAAAGACGTAGATGGAGATTTAGCAGGAACACATATTCAAGGACATCCCCATATTAACTGCCAAACATTAATTTTAAAGCGTTTACCACCAGAAGTTAGCTGGAAAGAATTAGCCAACGAATTTGGCTTAACAGTCTCAACATTAAGTAGTTTCTATCAACGTCAATGTTTGCCGCGTTTGCGGAAATTTGCGGAAAAAGAAGGGTATTTATAGGATTTAAAGGATAAAAATTCACTAAGCCGCTACGCAGCTAAATATCTCCCACAATTCTTATAAATATATCTTTTTCATACTTAAATCCATTTTTAGAAAGATTTTGATAATCTCATGATATTTCTCTCAGATCCCCCGCTTCTTGAAGAAGTGGGGGATCTCGTTGTTCACCAAGGTAATTTAGTTCCATCCCAGGAAAAAAACTCTCCACTATCACTTGGTTGAAGTCCTTCAATTACCTCTAACAACTGACTCACAGTTTTTTCTACCGAAAATAACTTTCCTGGTGTCACGTTTCCTTGAAATGGACGTGAAAGTCTTGTATCTGTTGTTCCCGGATGTAATGTCACAACTATATTTTTTGGGCAAACTCTACCATATTCAATTGATACATTTCGCATCAACATATTTAAAGCAGCTTTAGAAGCGCGATACCCATACCAACCCCCTATTTTATTGTCACCAATACTACCAACTTTGGCGGAAATACTGGCAAAAATACTTGGTTCT
This sequence comes from Calothrix sp. PCC 6303, assembly GCF_000317435.1. Lineage (NCBI taxonomy): Bacteria > Bacillati > Cyanobacteriota > Cyanophyceae > Nostocales > Calotrichaceae > Calothrix > Calothrix sp. PCC 6303. Next base: position 676,128 of record NC_019751.1, on the reverse strand, counting down.
GGATGTTTGAATAAACTAACTAAATGCTTTGCTAAGAGTACCCCACCAATACTATTAATTTGAAAATAACGAGTTAAATTATCTATATTTAGATGCTTCAGGCTTTTTTCTGGCTGCTGTGCGCTGTTATGTAAAAAACCGACGCAGTTTACCACTAAATGTAACTTTTTGACTTGACTTTGAATAGTTTGACAACAATCAGCGATTTGTGTTTCCTGGGTAATATCCATTGCTAAACAAGTTAATTTATCTGGATATTCACTTTCTGTTAGCAGTAACTTTTCTGCCGAATCTAAACTTCGATAAGTTGCATATATTTTCCCAACTCTGGTATCCTGAAGCAGATTTTGAACAAAACCTAAACCGATACCCTGAGTAGCACCGATAATAAAAACATTTGCTGGGTTGATTTGATTAAGAAATTTTTCTGTCATTCAATAGAACTAAATAAAAAGAATTCAAGCTAATTCAAATATATTAGGAGATTTTTATGCAACATTCCGCAGAAACAATTACTAGTACCAAAAATATAAATTTATACTATCAAAGCTGGTATCCAGAAGGTCAAGTTAAGGGAATAGTAGCTATAGTACATGGTCTAGGTGGACATAGCGGAATGTACTTAAATATAGTTAAGCAATTAATACCAAATAATTTTGCTGTATATGGGATTGATTTACGTGGAAATGGTAAATCTTCTGGACAACGTGCGTATATTAATAGTTGGGATGAATACCGCGAAGATGTGGGAGCATTTTTAGAAATCATCAAAAGTCAAAATCCAGGGATTCCCTGTTTTCTTTTTGGTCATAGTATGGGGGGTTTAACTGTTCTAGACTATATTTTACGGTGTCCGGAGGCAGCTAAATCATTAAAAGGTGTAATTGCTTTTACTCCTGCGCTGGGTGAATCTGGAGTTCCACGTACAAGAATTATTTTAGGAAGAATTCTCTCTCAAATTTATCCCCGTTTTTCCCTGAGTGTGGGGATGGATTTAAGTCTTGCTTCTCGCAATCCGGAAGCCATAGCAAGATATACTCAAGATACCCTAAGACATACCCAGGGAACTGCCCGATTATCTACAGAATTTTTTGCTACCCTCACTTGGGTTCAAGCACACGCTAACGATTTACAGATACCATTTTTGATGATGCTTGCAGGTGCTGACAAGGTGACGCTACCTGAAGGTGGACGTGTATTTTTTCAGAAGGTAACTTTGACGGATAAAGAGTTACGGGAATATCCCGAAAGATATCACAATATGCATGACGATTTTGATTGTGAGGAAGTTTTGACTGATTTAACTAATTGGTTGGAGAAGCATTTGTGATTGTCTTAGCTAGGTAATGGGTACTATAAATTTGTAGCTTTGCGCTATAAGTTTAACAAAAAGTAACATTGAGTACCTATAATTATGCTGACTAAAGGTAGATTGACGTTTTTGTTTTTGGTGTTTTTAATATTTCTTGGTTTCGGTGATAGTTTCTTACCTCAACCATTGAGTGGATATAGTTTCCAAACTCGGACATCAATTAATAATTTTGTGATTGGAATGGTACCTGGTTGGAAACCAAAAACTCAACCTTATAAACGTACTGAGGAAGCAATTCAAGAAGCGGAAAAGGGGAAAAAGTAGGAATTAGGGGTGAAGAATTTGGCGTTGCTGAATTACAGTATTAATTTAAAATGTAGAGACGCAATACATTGCGTCTTCCAAGGATTTGTTTCATTACGCAAAATCCTTTTCATATATCAAATCAGCAACGCTAAAGATTTTAGGTATATTCAGCAAAATTTTGAAGAATATAAATATAGAGAGACGCGATATATCGCGTCTCTACAAGGTTTTAGGGATGATGAGAAATATGTTGTAAATGAATTATGCTTTCTTTAACCAGCTAAACATGGCGCGTAAATCTTTGCCCACTTCTTCAATTGGGTGTTCCGATTCTTGACGACGCATTGCGGTAAATCCAGCTTTTCCTGATTGGTTTTCTAAGACAAATTCACGGGCAAATTGTCCAGATTGAATTTCTGAAAGAATCTTCTTCATTTCAGCTTTGGTTTGGGAGGTAACTACCCTTGGTCCGCGTGTATAATCACCGTATTCGGCTGTGTTAGAGATACTGTCACGCATTGTTGCCAAACCACCTTCTACAACCAAGTCAACAATTAGTTTAACTTCGTGTAGACATTCAAAGTAGGCTAATTCCGGTTGATAACCAGCTTCCACAAGGGTTTCAAATCCAGCTTTGATTAAGGCACTTAAACCACCACAAAGAACTGCTTGTTCTCCAAATAAGTCGGTTTCGGTTTCTTCACGGAAGGTTGTTTCCAGGATTCCCGCACGGGTTCCACCTATTCCTTTAGCGTATGCCATTGCGCGATCGCGTGCTTGTCCGGTGGCATCTTGATAGACTGCAAATAATGCTGGAACTCCTTGCCCCTGTTCGTATGTACGTCTTACCAGGTGTCCGGGTCCTTTTGGTGCTATCATCACCACATCAACATCGGCAGGTGGTACTACTTGCCCAAAGTGAATATTAAAACCATGGGCGAAGGCTAAAATATTTCCAGCTTTGAGGTTGGGTTCAATTTCTTCTTTATAAATTGTTCTTTGCACTTCATCCGGCAACAGAATCATAATCATGTCTGCTGCGGCTGAGGCATCTGCGACATTTTTTACTGTTAATCCTGCTGCTTCAGCTTTTGCTGCTGATTTACTACCTGGGTATAGTCCCACAATCACATTCACGCCACTATCTTTTAAGTTTAGGGCATGGGCATGACCTTGGGAGCCATAGCCAATAATGGCAATAGTTTTTCCAGCTAAAAGGTCTAAATTTGCGTCCGTGTCATAATACATCCGAGCCATAGGTAGCGTCTCCAGTCAGCAAGCACCGTTTTATTGCAGACTTATGATTTTACCGCAAAACATGACCAAACTATTCGCAATTATTAATTTGGTATTTGGAGAGGGGGAGATAACTGCAAATCTAGCGATGTGACTATAGTGCAATCAGAAATTTTGGGTTTGAGTTGACAGGTATCAGTAACTTCGAGAACATAAAATATCTTGTGGTTTGGGCATCTTGCCTGAAAAGAGAGTCCACATGAAAAAAATTTCACGATAATTGACGACGAAATTCATGCTGATAGAACAGAAGTGCGATCGCACGCTGCATTACATACTTATTTTAAACCTCGTCTATTTTGATAAACTTTGGTACCGATGTGCTGTTATATCTTAGGCGAACTCAGCATCCCAATTAATAGCAGCCACCAAGGAACTTTAATGTCTGGTATTAACTGCGAATACTTTCTCAGCCCAGAAAATGCCATTGGCATTACGAAACGTAAAGAACGCAACGACACAGGGCAGATCCCATTTTCATCGAGAATACTATATTGTTGTGCCAATTCTGCAACAATTTGCACCCTTCCGGTACGGTAAATGATGTTTTCTTCTGCTGCAAGTCTAGCAATTACTCTCCCTGTCAATAAAGGTGTTTCCCAGTTGTATCGCTCTGTAAAAGTTGCATTTTTAGGATCGGCTAAATTTTCTTGCTCCATCTGTGCAGCCATATTGGTAATGTGTTCCGTACCCACAATACCGGGGTAGAGGCAAACAGATGTGACATTATGGGGTTTGAGTTCCAACGCCATTTCAGCCGCCAAGCGATCACACGCTGACTTCCCAGCCCCATATGCGGCACCAAAAATATGGGATAATCCACCCCAAGAGGAAATCGTACAAATTAATCCTTGCTTGCGTTTTGTCATCATTCGTGCGGCAAAAATACTCGCTACATAATGACTACGAAGTCCAACATTATTACAAGCATCCCAAAGACTTGGTTCACAATCCCAAAAAGGTTTATTATTCGTATTTGTTAACGCTAAAACTCCCCCATAAACATTATTTACCAGTAAATCAAGTTGTCCCTGTTGTTCATCCTCAATCTGTTGAAAAAGTAACCTCACCTGTTCATCATTACTGTGGTCTACTTGAACAGGAATACACACACCACCAGCATTTTCAACCGCTAATTTTGTTTCCGCAAGGCTACCAGATACCTCATTACTGGCATTATAAACAACACTTCGCCCTGTAATATATACGGTTGCACCAGATTCCCCAAGTCCAATGGCAATACCCTTACCAATTCCCCTTGTTGCACCTGTCACCAAAACCACTTTACCTTCAAGATATTTCATAATTAACCTCATCCATATTGAAAACTGGAGCTTTGAAAAGATCTATTATCTAGGCTGAATGTTCGCGTCATCCTACCTGTAGGGTATGTGACACTTAGATCAATCATGCAGTATAAAATTGGGGTTTATAGTATCACGCACCAACGAGTGATTGTGAAAATCATGATGCTATTGAAACGTAAGCTCTGTTAATATAAAAATCATTACTGTGAACTGTTGAATTAATCGTGATATTTTTATTCTAGTGTTTTTATGACAAAGAAGAACCCAGATACTCATCAAAGTAAAAAGCTCAAACAAAGACATAAGTTTTTTCTCAATCCCTACCAAGATTGTGCATTCACCAAATGTCCAAAATGCGAAACAAAAACAAAAATACGAAAATTTCCTTTGGTAATTAAGATTGAGCCAAAGCAACTATTTTTACTAAATAAACAATGTAAATATTGTCCAATCTGTGACCTAATTATTGCCAAAAAACAAGAAATAGAACCATTGATTACTTTTGAATTTAGTAAATCAAATCCGAAAATTGTTGACAATCAATATTTGGTGATGGGAACACTAGATAGAAAAGATTGGAAAGATGGCAATAACAAATCCCTTTCTTCTGCGGAAATCATTGAGCGTATATATCTTTTTAAAGATGTTTGGAATTTTAAAGTAATTCCCGCTGGGTGGTATGATAATGATGAGAAATAGACCAGAGGAAGGAAAATAAACCATGAATAATCGAACTATTTTGAAGAAGCAATTGCAAGCATTACTTGGTAAAATTCAAACATCAAATGATGGTTCTCCCATTACTAATTTACAGATAAATCAAGCCTTGGCGCAAGAAGTCGAGAAATTAACAGAGGAATTAGAAGGTGCAAACCCAAACCTCTATCCCTTACTTTATGCTCCTTCACTACTTCAAGGAAATTGGCTATTAAAATACTCTACTGCTAGAGAAATTCGTTCTTTAGCATCTCTTCCACTAGGATTAAAAGTAGGTAAAATTTACCAAGCAATTGATCTTGCAAACAAATCTTTTTTTAATCTAGCTTTTGTTAAACATCCCCTAAGAATAATATCGGGATATGTGAAAGTGACAGCAAATTTTGAGATAGCTAAAGAAGATTCACAACCTTTGCCAGACAAACGAATCAACGTTTATTTTGACAAACGTTATTTATCCATTGAAAAAATTATTGGTATTGACACACCTCAACTTAATCCTTTTAAAGTTGTCAAGGCAAATAATCCTCAAGGTAGAATTCCCACACTAGATATTACTTACTTAGATGAAGATTTGAGAATTGGGCGTGGGGGAGATGGAAGTTTATTTATTCTTACTAAATCTGATGATTTAATCAACTTATTTTAATTCCTGTTCTATCACAATTTTAGATAAGTAAATTACAGCTAATGATTATTGGACTGAATAACCGCCGAACTTTTCTAAATATTCTAAAATCGAAGTTCCAAATTCATCATGGGAAATATTCCCCTGCACTAATAGCTTTACAACATTGTCATAGCCTCGTAGATGTGCAGCCGCAAGTAATCCAGAACGGGTAACTATAATGGTTTTTATTTTACCTCTTTCCCTGAATTTGATTGACTTTCCTAAATAATCATTAATTGATTTTCTTTGCTTTTTAAGTGAAGAATTGATGTCTTCCCAATATACAGAGAAAGCTTCACGGATTGCGATTTCCTGAACCTTTGGAGAATTGAGCAATTTCGCTTTACTATCAATCCCCTGTTTATTTGTCCAGGTACCACGCCAATAATTTTTATCTGTCCCATTTCTATAAAATTTACTTGCTTGATAATATCCCAATCTAATTAATATAACTTCCGCAAATTGGTATTTGCCAAGGAAACCTAATTGAGGATTTTCAAATGTATATTGCTGAGGATCTCCTGCTTTCTTTCCAGTTTCCCTTTCTCCAAGTGCATCTAGCATTTCTTGAAGATTGCCCTTGGTTTTACCTTTACTGATATTAACTTGGGATAGAGAATAATTTGAATAATGAGAAATTTCCTGAATATTTGTAGGGGACACTAAATTTGTAGAATTCGGAATTATAAATAATTCGGATAAAAGAATTAATATGGGATACATATTTGTAAAATCAGAAGGTTTAGCTTGGTTTTAGATTAAAAATCTAGAAGTAATCAAAATTGTAAGTTGGGTTGATTTTTCAGATCTGTTTTACCCAATAATAGGGGATTGAGTGGATCTGCGATCGCGCTAATTATAAAACTCACTAGCAGCAAGTATAAAATATAGTTATACAGATTGGACTGAGCGCCATTCTACTTCGCTTAGAAGTTATAGTCGAAGCCCAACATTAATGAGATGATAATGTTGAGTTGCGCTATCGCTGCAACATCACATCCTACCAAAACTATATCTAATCCATATCTAATTCATATAAAAATCACCTATGAATAAGGCTTCTGGACTTTCGGTAACTAAACCCGCTTCGGTATGGAATAAGGCAAAGTCAATCAAAGCAGACTTTAGAGAACTGTTTAAATCACTGGGTAAAGCTGGTATAGATGGCTTTCTTGGCAAGTGGGAAGAGGTTGCCAAAGATATTGTTGAAGCTTCCGCATCGCTGGGTTTGGCAGAAGCACCAGAAGAAATTGCTTGGGTATTAATTTATCGTGCATTAATCCAGGCGATGATAGATTTACTGGCAGGAAACCAGGAGTTACTAATAAATCCTGCTATATTCGAGGATTTAGAGGTTATTTGTAATTATCGTCTCGATCTTTCCTTAGAACAAACAGATGTCAAAATTGACCAGCAATTTTTTCAAAATCCCAAGAAATTAGCAATATTAGAATCAATAAAAATACCATTTAGCCAGCTTTTAGAAAGCTTGGGTGTATCGAAAGCAGAGTCAGCAACAATCAGTCATCGCTTACCAACATATTTTGTCTACGCATTGCACCAAGAATGGGCAAAACATCCAGAAAAATATGCTTGTTTAAAAGAGGAAGTCGATACACCTTTTACCCAAGCCAATCAACGGGAACAAGCATGGCAAATTTACTTTGCATGGCTACAAAAACAAGTTGAGGAACCAATGTTTTTAGAAGCATTTGGTTTGAAGCAGGTTTTTGTACCGTTAAATGCCTATTATTTGCGGAAACTTGAGGGAAAACAAGATGATGATTTTGAATTTAGGGGAAGGGGAGAAAAACGAGAAGAACGGGTTGTCTTAGATTTAGAAACTGAATTAGAAATTTGGTTAAAGCAAGCACAAAAAACTGATGCTATTCGCGTGATTAGTGGTGGTCCCGGTAGCGGAAAATCATCCTTTGCTAAGATATTTGCAGCGAAACAAGCAGAAAAGGGAGAAATTCCTGTTTTATTTGTTCCTCTCCATCATTTCGATCCTTCAGATAATTTAGTAGATGCAGTAGGAAAATTTGTCCGCATTGATCCAGATGGAATTTTACCACCCAATCCTTTAGCTGAAGAAAATATAGAATCCCGGCTATTAATTATTTTTGATGGCTTAGATGAACTAGCGATGCACGGCAAAGTTGGTACAGAAGTTGCTCAAAACTTTGTCCGAGAAGTTCAAAGACGAGTAGATAGATTTAATCAGCAAAAAACTAGATTAATGGTGATAATTAGTGGTCGGGAATTAGTCGTACAAGCTAATAGTACGGACTTTCGTCAACCCAAGCAAATATTACATATTCTGCCCTATTTTGTGAGTAAAGAAGAGAGAAAAAATTATGTTGATGATGCGAAATTATCAGAACAAGATAAACGTCAAATTTGGTGGCAGCTTTACGGGAAAACCAAAGGTTTTGATTATGCTGGTTTGCCTGATGAATTAAACAAAAATAATATTACAGAAATTACTTCTCAACCCTTATTAAATTACTTGGTGGCATTGAGTCGTGGCAAGGGTGAAGTTGAGTTTACTGAGGATAGTAATCTCAATGTTATTTATAATAAGTTGCTCAAAGCAGTTTATGAACGTGCTTGGGATTGCTCTAAACACAGTTCTCTTCAGGGAATTACAGAAGAGCAATTTGTCAGGTTTCTGGAAGCAATAGCATTAGCTTCATGGCATGGAGATGGACGCACAACGACAGTTAAAGAAATAGAATCCCATTGTGAAAATAGTGGTTTAAAAAATCTCTTGGATATCTTTCAAGAAGGTGCAAAAGCTGGGGTAACTCGCCTCTTGACTGCTTTTTATTTTCGCCAAAGTGGTGAAAAACAGGATGAGAACACATTTGAATTCACTCACAAAAGTTTTGGTGAATATCTAACAGCTAAACGGATTGTGCGGGAAGTAAGACTCATTCAGGAGGAACTAGAAGCCCGGAAAAAGAACTTTGATAAACGATCGAATGAACAAGAAGCACTCAAACGTTGGGCGATTTTGTGTGGTGCATCGCCAATGGATGAGTATATTTTTAATTTTGTTTTTGGCGAAATGCGTTTGCAAGCTCAAACTGATGTGGAGAAATGGCAGCAGACACTATGCCATCTAATTGGTTTTATGCTGCGTCATGGAATGCCGATGGAAAAATTAGACCCCAGACCAAGTTTTCAGGAGGAAAATCGGCAAGCAAGAAATGCTGAGGAAGCATTACTAGTTGTGTTGAATGCCTGTGCGAGGGTGACAGAGAAATTATCAGAAATAAAGTGGGATTCCCCTGAAGCTTTTGGTAGTTGGATTTCTCGCTTATCTGGACAGCGAGTAGGTAGAGATATTTTTTGTTTAAATTATTTGAGCTTTTTAGATTTGCAAAATTGTAATCTCATATACAAAGATCTTTGCAGGGCAAATTTTGAACGAGCAAACCTTGTAGGGGCAAACCTTTTACGGGCAAACCTTGGATTGGCAAACCTTGTAGGTGCAGACCTTTTACGGGCAAACCTTGGATTGGCAAACCTTTACGGTGCAAACCTTGAACGAGCAAACCTTGTAGGGGCAGACCTTGGAGGGGCAAACCTTGAACGGGCAAACCTTGTAGGTGCAGACCTTGAAGGGGCAAACCTTGGATGGGCAAACTTAAAAGGGGCAAACCTTGTAGGGGCAAACCTTGTAGGGGCACGCCTTTCACATGTAAACCTTCCACAGGTAAACCTTCCACAGGTAAACCTTCAACAGGTAAATCTTGAATGGGCAAGCCTTGAAGGGGCAAACCTTGAAGGGGCAAACCTTGAAGGGGCAAACCTTGAAGGGGCAAACCTTGAAGGGGCAAACCTTAAAGGGGCAAACCTTGAACGGGCCAACCTTGAATGGGCAAGCCTTGAATGGGCAAGCCTTGTAGGGGCAAACCTCGAACAGGCAAGCCTTACAGAGGCAAACCTTGAACGGGCAAACCTTAAAGGGGCGAAAAATCTTGATACAGACAATCTGAAAGGAACAATTCTGGAAGGCAAAGATTTATCAAGCTTGATTCAAGATTCAGATTCTAATGTCGGTAATTAATAAATATTAGGTAGGGTTTGCTGTTCGCGTAGCGCAGCGTTAGCTGTAAAAGTCTTCTAGTGATGGTAGGGAACAGGGAACAGTTTTACCCTTATTTTTTCCGTTTTTTATACTTCAATAAATCTGAATGCAAGTTTTTTAAACCTCAAAACCTTATTTCCTCGCACTGTCCCCGGAGAAAAATCCCAAAAGTGTTGATAAACCTCATCTATTTTGAGAACTGTAGTTTGTAACCCCAGATTGTGAGATTGCTTCCTTACGTCGCAATGACAAAACTCCACTTTTCATGATGGACGAGGTTTAAATAAACGTTTTATAGTTATTCAGCAAGCCCTAGGTAGGGTGTGTTACGGCTACGCAAGGATTTGAGGATTTGAGTAATTGAAAGCTTGCCGTAACGCACCAATCAATTGGTGCGTTACGACGTATTGCGATTGTCTTTAAACATGATGCATGTTAGTACGTCTAACGCACCCTACAATTTAGGATCTCTATAAACCCAAAATACTCAAGCGGTGCTGCTTTCGTCTAAACTATCCGTCTTAATACCCTGCCCTAACTTTGGTTCAGTGCCTTCAATTATTCGCTGAATATTGGCTCTGTGGCGGAAAATTACATACAAACCACCAACAACAGCAAACAATATATATGGTGTTGGTTGATGCAAGATTGTCATGGATATGGAAACACTTATAGCACCACAAATTGAACTTAGGGAAACTATCCGCGAGATAGCGACAACAATAATAAATACACCAAGGGTAGCTAAACCAATTTGCCAATTCATGGCTAACAATATTCCCAAACTGGTAGCTACAGATTTACCTCCAGTAAAGCCGAGAAAAATCGATTTGCTATGTCCCAAAATGGCAAATATTCCGGCTAATATCACCATCCAAGATTGCCATTCTTCTACATTTACTGATGCAGGAATAATTTGGTGATTCCCAGCAAATTCAAATAACCAGTAAATCAGAAATATTGCAGCTACTCCTTTCAAGCTATCAACAAATAGAACAAATGCGCCAGGACCTTTACCTAAAGTTCTTAACACATTTGTGGCTCCAGTAGAACCGGAACCGATTTCCCGAATGTCAATTCCTTTCAACATTTTGACTGCTGTATAACCTGTAGGAATTGAGCCTAGTAAGTAGGCTATAAGTAGGCTGAAAGTACAAGCAGTTAACCAAGTTGCCATAATATTTCTGAAGAATACAGTTATCAGTTACCAGTTACCAGTTATCAGTTACCAGTTATCATTTGGGAAACCTCGTTTCCCATATCTAAAAGCTATGAGTTGGAGTCGAGCTTCACTGAGCTTTGTTGTGTCTCTTGCCGTGATAACTGTTAACTGTTAACTGATTTAAAAGTCATCATCATTGCTTCGCATCATCCGAGGATCGGGTGCAAATGCTAACCAAAGGGGAAATTGCAGTAAAGCTAAACTTATTTGGTCTTCGGAATCATCAATAATAATTAAAGGCATCATATTTGCCTTTACCAAACGTTCGGCTCTCTGTACAACTGCCTCCGCTGTCTCAAATATTACTACTCCCCCATCGCGCCCAAAGTCTGGACGACCGATTCCCAGGCAATCTTGTAAACCGCGTCGCCATTCACCTAGGCGTTCGGGAGTGCTGGTAAGGACTATAACTCGCACGCGATCGCTATATAGTTTGTGCAGGATCGAAATTGCGGCGGAAGCAACTAAAATGTTCTGTAAGCGGCTACCCATTGTCCGCAATGCACCCCTTCCACCTTGGTTAAAAAACCAGTTGGAAACCCGTTCTGCATGGACAGGTTCAAAGGTTCGTCGCAGTTGCCACGGAGGACCATAGTAATCGGGTTTGGTTCGATATTGCTCGATTAAACGGCGAATTTGCTTACCTGTTTCTTGAAATTGCTGTTGGGCAAACTGAGGTGTGCCAGATTGAGTTTCTGGAGTTCTACTCACTTCCCGTACTGGTATTCTTTCGGGAGTTCTTTCGGGTTCTTCGCGGATTTTAGGTGCTAATTGCAACTGCTCTGCGGCAACTGCTAAATCCTGTAAACTACCAGTTAGATAGTCTTTAAAGCCTTGAACTCTGACGGCTAAATCTTGAGATGTACCAGCAAAGGTGGTTCGCATTTCGTTGCGAATGCGTTCCTGACGACGTTCCAACTGTTCTACAGATAATTGTAATGCCTGCTTGCGTTGTTCTAGTTGCGAGAGGGATTCCTGAATTAATGTCCCCATTGCTATTTGGGTTGTATTTATTTGCTGCTGTAAAGCTTTGGATGATGCTTGTAATTCGGCAATTTCTTTTTTTAATTCAGCTTCAGTTTGTTGTAGTTCCAAGAGTTGATTTTCTGGTTCTGTACTTGTTTGTTGGACTGGAACTACAGCCATTTCTGGGGGGGTATTTTCGACTACTTCAATATTTGGGTTTTCATTTGGGTTTTCTGAGTCGGTTTCACCTTCTGTTGTTAACTCAATGTTATGATCTGGGGTTTGAGATTCGTCTCCGTTCATAAATAAAATATTGCAACTTACATATAGAGCATTTAAAGAAGGGATTTTCAATAAAAGAATACCTTCAATTGATCGCAAGGCAGAAAGTTGCGTTGGGTTACGCTTTGTTGTACCCAACGTACAACTGGGACTCACCATCAGATGGAAAATTCAAAATCATTGCCCTATTTCCGAGGACAACGTTCTTCCAAACAGGTTTTTAAGGTTTTGGGGTCAAATATAATTGGCAGAAAATGAATACTTTTAACCTCTTTAAAATAAAACAGAATGGGAACTGGATTCCAGAATATCCGCCAATTTTCCCATTCTTGGTAGGGAAAACTACGAATTAATGTATCTTTGCGGTAGACATCTAAAGCGGTGGGAGTAAAAATCAAACGGATATTTACAGTTTGGAACATTAAGAATAAACCGAAAAGCGCGATCGCACTCCCAATCCAAGGCTGAAAAAATATTAAGGGAATTCCCGCAATTACCAAAACCAAAGGAATATTGTAGCTTGGCTTTAGCTCAACGGTTGTCACCGATAATGGAGGCATCGAAGTTGTCACAATTTCAAACCCTGCTTTTTAAACCACATCTTACATATATTTTACGGGCAATAGGCGATCGCCATATATTCGTTTTATCATTGCTGTAATGCGCTACCTGTACCCTGGAACATAAGTGCCGAAAGAAAAAAGTTAAAGATAAAGATCATTAGTAAAGATGTAACTACTGCTGTGGTGGTGGATTGCCCGACACCTTTTGCCCCTCCTGTGGTGGTTAATCCCCAGTTGCAGCCGATAATGGCAATTAAAGCACCAAAACAACAGGCTTTAATCATGGCATTAGCTATATCTCCAATATCTAAAAGACTACGGGCTGAATCAAGAAAAACAGAATCGGAAAGATTATAAACGGTTCCGGCAATAATTAATCCTCCTAAAATTCCCGTGACGAGGGAAAATAGAGTCAAAATTGGTAGCATCAGTATGCAAGCCACCACGCGGGGAATTACTAAGTAATCAATGGGATCGGTTTTTAACATCACCAACGCATCAATTTGTTCTGTAACCCGCATGGTACCGATTTCGGCGGCAAAAGCCGAACCAACTCGTCCAGCTAAAATGACAGCTGTCAAGACTGGTGATAGTTCTCGCGTTAAAGCAACAGCTAATACTCCCCCAACTAAGTTGGGGGCACCAAAGGCAATAAATTCTCGTGCTACCTGAATTGTAAATACAGCCCCGACGAAAACCGCTGTGACTAAAGCAATCAGTAGCGAGTCAGGACCAACCATTGCCATTTGTTCGATTGTGTTGCGTCTGTGAATTTTGCCTTTAATTAGATGTATAAATACTTGCCCAGCTAAAAATGTTGCAGTCAACAAGCGTTGACCCCATGCGCCTAGGCTAGATTTTGGTGTGGTTTCGCTCAATTTTTGCTAACAACTATGTGTCTGCCGACATCATACTAAATTTAGGGCTAAATTTTGGAGCTAGTTTTGGAGAGATTTTGTAGAAATTAAGTTGATACTTTGGGAATAACTAAGCTATTAAGCGCCTAATTTATATATCTGAATATATATTATATCTAAAGCCGGCAAGACTTCGGCGTGAGCGCTACTTTACCTGCGGTACACTTCGTTCCGACTAGGCTCAGTACAAGTCAGTCCTTACCTCCGGTACACTTCGTTCCGACAGGCTCAGGAACCATCGAAGGCTGCCCGCACCACAAAGGTTGTAATTTTTGAATTTATTGGGATTTAGCTGGGTAGCAGCTTATGACGAGGGTAAAAGTTTTTGCTTTCGTGTTCAAGCTTCCTCTTACCTTCTGCCTTCATTGACTTTTAGCCATGGTGTAATGCCCAACTCAGAGGAGTTTAGTTAACTTAGGTTAAATCAATTCTCAGAAAGTTAAGTTTTTTAAGCAAGTTTGTTACCTTTATTTAAGGGCAACACTAAAGATAAAATGTCTGAATCATAAGCTGGAGAAGTATTTGAGACTTGGTAGCACCAGAAATCAGAAGAAATAGTAAGTATGTATCTATTTTAATTAAGATTTAAGATTTTTGAATTATTCCCTAATTGTCGGGTTTGCCAATTATTGTAGAAAGCGAAGGTTTTAGGTAAACGGCTGTTTTCTACCTTAAATACGGAGCCATTCCTACATGATTATTTTTGCTAATTTTCTGCGATCGCTGCTTTTAACTATCGTTTTCTGTTTTATTGCGCCGATGATTCTGGTGGGGGTAGTATTTGGCAGTTTATTTGCCTTTGCTCACTTCCCTGGCTTGCGTGAATTGAGTCATGCGATCGCTAATCAAATTTTACTCTTTCTTTCCGTCTTTGGAACTGGAGTCCCACTGCGAGGATTAATTGTGATTAGCCTCACCTGTAGCTTTGTTGGTGGTTTGTTTGATACCTATGTACATTACAGGCATATAATTTTGCGTTTGAATTCATAGCAGGATTTAGGCATTGACAAATTAGACAAAAGATGGTTGATGATAAATCAGGAAAAAACTAGCGATAGGGCGGATGAACTTGAAACGATGATTACATTTGTGAATGTTTTTACTGTGCTGCCTGACAAACAACAAACTGCCTTTGAAGCAATTTCTAGAGTTTACAGGGAAGTTGTAAAACAGCAACCTGGATTTATCGAAGCTAAGTTACTTGTGAGTGATGATGGTACAAGGGTTACTGCTGTTGCCATTTGGGATAGTGTTGAAGATCTAGCTGCAATGAGACAAACACAAGGTTTTCAAAATTTGCACGATACAGAATTTTTTAGCAATATTGTTTCTAATGATGCACATACTTACAGCACAGTCCTAGAAGTTCGACTGTAATTAGAGTATTTTTTAACCATGCGTAAATCTTGCATCAAATAGATTCAGCCAGGTTAGCGTTGAAGAGTGCATAGTTTGGTCTTACAGAACCTCTACAGGCAGCCGTCTATAGGCGGTTTAATTTGTTCTACAAGCGCACGTTACTATGCATCCACAGCTTATAGAAGCATGGGGAATTCCGCAAATTCAATTAAACCCATTACTCATTAATCATTCCCTGTTCCCTATGATGATCTATATTTGAATTGTTATAAGTTTTTTTAATTACTCATGGTTTGGCCCTTTAAGCCCAGGTTAAGTAAACAGATCGCTCGAATTGAAATTACAGGTGCGATTGCAGGTGCAACACGCAAGCGAGTATTAGAAGCGTTAAAAACGGTTGAAGAGAAGAAATTTCCCGCTTTACTCCTACGTATCGATAGTCCTGGTGGAACAGTCGGAGATTCCCAAGAAATTTATAGTGCTTTGAAGCGCTTAGGAGAAAAGGTCAAAATTATTGCTAGCTTTGGCAATATTTCGGCTTCTGGGGGTGTCTATATTGGTGTGGGTGCCCATCACATTATGGCAAACCCTGGAACCATTACTGGCAGTATCGGCGTAATTCTCCGTGGCAATAATTTGGAAAGACTATTAGAAAAAGTTGGTGTTTCCTTTAAAGTCATCAAATCCGGTCCCTACAAGGATATTTTGTCTTTCGATAGAGAATTAACTCAACCAGAACAAATAATTCTCCAAGACTTAATTGACTCTAGCTACAGTCAATTTGTGGGTACAGTTGCCGAAGGTCGAAATTTATCGGAGGAAACAGTTCGCAGTTTCGCCGATGGGAGGATTTTTACTGGTCAACAAGCCGTAGAATTAGGTTTAGTTGATAAATTAGGCTCTGAAGAAGATGCGCGTCGCTGGGCTTGTGAATTGGTCAATTTAGATCCAGAAAAAACTCCCTGTTTTACTCTCGAAGAACGTAAACCTTTGTTAAGTAGAGTTCTTCAAGGTAAACAACAAACAGGAACCATAAAATCTGGAATTGATTGGCTGAACTTTGAACTATCTACTAGTGGTTTACCTTTGTGGATTTATAAAGCTTAGGAACAGGGAACAGGGAACAAAGTTGATAACTGATAGCTGGTAACTGATAACTGGTAACTGATAACTGATTTAAGGAGGGTATTTTCGTGGATGTAGAGTGGCAAATGCGGGCAATTCGGGGTGCGACAACCGTTAGGGAAAATACGGTTGAGGCAATGCGTGAAGCAGTTACAGAACTACTGGATGAGTTGCAAACTCGAAATTGTTTACATCCGAATGAAATTCTCAGCGTCACTTTTTCGGTGACACGGGATTTGGATGCCATTTTCCCCGCTGCGATCGCGCGATCGCGTCCGTTCTGGGATACAGTACCAATGCTGGATGTTCAACAAATGTATGTCCAGGGTAGTTTAGAACGCTGCATTCGCTTTCTCATTCACGCTCAATTACCAACCTCTTTTCCTGTTCAACATATTTATCTGCAAAAAGCTAAAAACCTTCGTCCAGACTGGAGTTTACCACAGTCGTTACATCCATCACAGTCAGCCGTGGAAACCAAGGTTTAGAATACGCATGTATTCCCAGTGAAAATACTTAAGAAAATATGAAATTTTCAGGTAATGGTTCTGGACAATCTCAATCTAATGTAGCTTTTGGAACAATATTCACTGATAGAGGTACAGGTGTGCGTCTCAAGTGCGAGGATTTTTTGAGTATTATCGCCAAAAACCCGGAGCCATTGGTAATTGTCACGGTCGAAGGATTCTTCACAAAAATTTACAAATATGCGACCGCGTACAAAGGGTTTATCTTTTTTACCGAATCTCTTGATCGTTTAGAATTTGCTAGCAATATTGAGTTAATTCAGGCTCAGAGTATTTCGGCGGAGATTTAGATAATTTTGGGAAACGTGATCGCATTTCATCTATTTTCCAGAGAATGCGATCGCGTTTTGAGTTCAATGCTTATGAAAACGAATCCCTAGAAAAATATCATACATAAATCCGAGAAAGTCTTTCTTACTCAATAGCCCCAGGGATTGGGGAGAACCTTTTGCATCCAATGTAGGTTTCATTAAGTAATAAGTTTGTTGATATTTATACCAAGGCACAGAGGGCCAAAGGTGATGAACTAGGTGATAATTTTGACCTAATATCAGGATATTCAAAATTGGACTCGCATAGACACGAGCATTTTTCCAGCGGTTACGCTCTTCAAAAGGGCGATGTGGGAGATAGTCAAAAAACAATCCTAGGGCAATTCCCACCACCAGAGAAGGAACAAACCAAAAATTGAGGACATAACCTAAAAAGCCGTGTTGCGCGGCAAAATAGACAATTAATCCCACAACCAAACGACTGAGAAACCATTCCAATAACTCATATTTTCGCCACAGCTTGCGCTGGAAGAAAAATATTTCATGATAGAAAAAGCGTACAGCAATCATCCATAGTGGACCACCTGTAGAAACAAAATGATCAGGGTCATTTTTGGGGTCATTAACATTACCGTGGTGTTGTAAGTGTACTCGTGTAAATACGGGGTAAGCGAATGCCAGCATGATGGCGCTGGCATGTCCCAACATAGAATTAATAATCTTATTGCTGTGTGCGGCTTGGTGACAAGCATCATGGATGACAGTTCCAGAGATGTGTAGTGCCAAAACATTTAAGCCAAAGCAAACCCAGTGTTGCCATCCCCAAGACCAATAACCGCAAACAGACAGAATGACTAAACCAATCGCGCCTAAGAACATCAGCAGCGTTGGGTTAAAACCCCCCGGAGGCATTAATAATTCCTTTGGTGGGACAGTCAGTAGCTTTGGTGCCTCCGACGTGAGCATTACAAACTCCTTCAAACCATCAAATATTACGAATATACGACACAATCCGACCAATAATAAAGTTTTGTGTAGGCAAGATTAATTTAATATCTTCATATAACCGATAGAAAATTGGACTATAGGTTATGAATAAGAGGGATTACAGCCTGCCATTTCCAGGAGACTTTACAGGTCTACTGTAGAGAAATTATGCTAAATGCTGAGTGATTAAAACAAGTCGCAAGTAAGTTTCCTCCATACCTAACCTAAGATCCCTAAACCCTAACGAAGTCTTGCCATTACAAGGCGAGGTCTGTGTGACACCCCCGTTTAAAATATCGGCAGGAACAAAAAGCTGGTAAGTTTAGTTTTACGATGATTCCCAGATAGCTTCCTATCATTAATTCCCCCTCCCTATGCAATTACGAGATTCGATTCGCCGTACCAAAATTGTCGCTACAGTTGGACCTGCAACTAGTAGTCCAGAAATGCTGAAGGCAATTATCGAAGCAGGTGCGACAACCCTACGGCTGAATTTTTCCCATGGTTCCCATGCCGATCATCAGCGTAGCATTCGTTTGATTCGACAAACAGCCTTTGAACTAAATCAACCAGTTGGTATTCTTCAAGATTTACAAGGTCCCAAAATCCGTTTGGGTAAATTTGAGGATGGGTCGATAGTTGTGGCAAAAGGCGATCGCTTCACCCTCACAAACCGTCCAGTAGTGGGAAATCAAGATATTAGCTGTGTGACATACGACTATCTGGCGGAAGAAGTCCCCAAAGGTGCCTGCATCATGTTAGATGATGGACGGGTAGAAATGGTAGTTGAGGATATAAATAAGGAAAAAGGAGATTTACATTGTCGGGTGACGGTTGGTGGAACCCTTTCCAACAGCAAAGGTGTCAACTTCCCCGGTGTTTACCTCTCCATCAAAGCCATGACAGACAAAGATCGTGAAGATCTGATGTTTGGTTTAGATCAAGGTGTTGACTGGGTAGCATTGTCCTTTGTTCGCAACCCCCAAGACATCATCGAAATTAAAGAACTAATTTCCAGCACCGGGAAACAAGTTCCAGTGATTGCCAAAATCGAGAAACACGAAGCCATCGAACAAATGGAAGCAGTGTTGGCACTTTGTGATGGTGTCATGGTAGCGCGGGGTGACTTGGGTGTGGAATTACCTGCCGAAGATGTCCCCGTTCTCCAAAAGCGTCTGATTGCCACCGCTAATCGCCTTGGCATCCCCATCATCACCGCTACCCAGATGTTGGATAGTATGGTGAATAATCCCCGTCCTACCCGCGCTGAGGTGTCGGATGTGGCAAACGCAATTTTGGACGGCACTGATGCAGTAATGTTATCCAACGAGACAGCCGTCGGTAAATTTGCAGTGGAAGCAGTAGCAACCATGGCAAGAATTGCCGAACGTATCGAACAGGAAGCATATGAAAATACCAATGCACGAAAGGGAGATACTCGACGTTCGATTCCCAACGCCATTAGCCAAGCAGTAGGACAAATTGCCGAACAATTAGGTGCAGCGGCGATTATGTCGTTGACACAAACAGGTTCCACAGCCAGAAATGTGTCTAAATTTCGCCCACAAACACCAATTTTAGCTGTCACCCCCCATGTCAACGTGGCACGTCAGCTACAAATGGTGTGGGGTGTCAAACCGTTGTTAGTATTGGAATTACCATCTGCGGGACAAACCTTTCAAGCTGCTTTGAATGTGGCTTTAGAAAATAAATTAGTATCAGAAGGTGATTTAGTCGTAATGACAGCAGGAACCTTACAAGGGGTTTCAGGTTCCACCGACTTAATCAAGGTTGAAGTTGTCACAGCAGTTTTAGGACATGGTATCGGTTTGGGACAAGGTTCTGTAACTGGTCGTGCTAGAGTTGCCCACAGCAGCTTAGATGCAAGTAATTTTAATAATGGTGATATTTTAGTTGTCTCGCGCACAAGTGCAGATTTTGTCGATGCGATTCGCAAAGCATCAGGTATTATTACTGAAGAAGAAAGTCTTACAAGTCACGCGGCTGTTATCGGTATGCGTTTGGGTGTACCCGTGATTGTAGGGGTGAAAGCAGTAACAGAGATAGTACGTGATGGCACAATTTTAACAATGGATATTCAGCGAGGTTTAGTTTACTCCGGTGCAGTTGGAGGTACAGTCGTCACAGGGTGAAGATGGGAGATACAGCACAATCTCATGAATATTCAGACCCCCGACTTGTTGAAGAAGTCGGGGGTCTTGAGATTTCTGATCATTTCTTTTGTGGAACTTTAAAATCTAGTTGAGGCAAAGAAGTTAGTAGTGATGGCTAATTTTATTTAGAGAAACTATATTTGAGTTGTTATATATTATGTGAAAAGATGACAATATCAAGAGTTATAGGATAAAAATTATGGCTTTTGCTCACGAAATTAAATTTTTCCTCAAAGAAGAAGAACTATACGCTGCTTTATTTGACAATCCACCATTCTTTGGTAATGAGTTTTGGATCAAAAATGTCAAAGCAAAAGATCTAGGAATTTGTCAGTTACCAGAAAATATCAAACTGGAAAAAAAATATAAAATACAAGAATTAGGAATTAAGCCTTTTCATACTACGAAACCTGAGTTTGAGTTTATGGATAAGTTAGCTGAAACAGCTTGGAAAACAGGTGTAAAAATCGTCCTGGAAAATTACTTATATTAGATATAGGAATCCGGTTTGATTTTTGAACAAAATTAGGTATTTGTAGGGTGCGTTAGCGTTTCGCGTAACGCACCATTCTCAAGGGTTTGGTGCGTTACGCTGTCGCTAACACACCCTACGTATCTTTTCAAAAATCAAATATGAGTCCTATAGATTTCTTAAATTACATAAACATCTTTAAAACTTCCGCTGTAGCTTCTCCGGTTTTTTCCCAACTAAAATTTTTAGCCTGTTTTAAACCCAGTTGGGAAAGATGCGATCGCATTTCTCCATCAACGGCTATTTTTAGCATAGCATCCGTAATTTCTTGGGTGTTGTAGGGATTGATCAAAATTGCTGCATCTCCTGCCACTTCGGGGAGAGAAGACAAATTAGAGGTGATAACGGGAGTACCGCAACCCATAGCCTCGAGAACAGGGAAACCAAAACCTTCCCATAGGCTCGGAAACACAAGTGCGATCGCATTCTGGATTAAAATGGGTAAATAGTCATACGCTACATAATTCAAAAACTTCACCTGCTCAGTAATACCCAACTCCCTAATTTGACTTTCTAAAATTGGTGTAAACCGTTTATCAGTTGAACCCACCAACCATAATTCATACTCCCTCACATCAGCAGAGGGATGATTCTTCACTAATGCCGCAAACCCAGTAATCAACCTTGGCAGATTTTTATAAGGATCATGTCTACCCAGATAGAGAAAATAGGGATTTTTTTGAGTAGCTAACTCACCCTCAGATTTTACAGTAGGACAAAAATGATTAGCATCATAACCTAATAATATCGGAGTAATTTTACTAACTGGAACCTGATAAAACCTAACAATATCATCAGCAGTCGATTGAGAATTACAAATAATATGTTGTGCTTGCTTTAAAACTTGAGGAACATAATAGCGAAAATATTGAGTTAACGGCGAATAAAACTTCGGAAAACGCAAAGGAATCAAATCATGAACCTGCACAATATAGCGACAGTGGCTATAAATTGGTGCTTCCGGAATCGGAGAAAACAACAACTTAGAATCTCGATTTTTATAGATTTTGGGCAACTCCAACTGAGTCCAAAGTAACCTTTTAAAATGTCCCCTCGAACCCTGTGCAGGAGTCATATCACCCGGAATTGAAAAACACTCAAAACCAGAATAATCCTGAGAACTCAACAAAATTGGATTCAACCCCCTCAAAACCGGGAAAAGATTAGTAGCATAATTACTAATTCCCGTAGGTTGAGAAAAAACAACCGACAAATTAACCAACAAACCACCCATCTCTTCCCCTCCTCTCTTCTCTCTTCTCTCTTCTCTGCGAAACTCTGCGCTTACCTCCGCGCTCTTTGCGTTAAAATATTAACTCTCATCCCTTCTCCAAAAACGCCAAACACCGCTCAACTTAGCCAAACCAGTCTGAGGTTTAAACAACATCAAAACCATTGCCAAACCCAACAACCTCAGCAACCTTAACCCAAAAATAAACCCATTTGTATAGCGTTCCAAACTCAACAAATAACTATAAGTACTATGATTAACCTTATTAAAAACATTACGATTAGTAATCGAAGAAGGAACATGTAAAACATCCACATTCTTAGTAATCGCTACAACATGTCCTTCCTGACGATATCGCTGACAAAAATCAAAATCCTCATAATATAAAAAATAATCATCGTCGAAATAAGGACATTCCAAAAAATTCCTCAAATTGATCATTAAACTACAACCAGAAACCCAATCACAAGTAACATAGTCCACATCACTATTACTCAAAAAATCCTTTTCAGCAATTTCTCCCACCCCTGAGAAAAAACTGCCACCAGCAAACCAAACCTTCCCAGCAGTAGTATGAATAATCGTACCTAAAATCGATATATGTGGATGCAACTGAAAAAACATCCGAGGGTTAAACCGAATATTTTCTGGCAAAAAAGCATCAGGATTAATAATCCAGATAATAGCTTGAGTATCTTGAGTGTAAATCCAGCGAATACCCAAATTACAGGCATTACCAAAACCCAAATTAGATTCAGCATCAAAAATCAACACAGATTCACTTCTAATCGAATCAAGGGAATCATCATCAGGAGAATTATTCACCACTATCAACTTAAACTCCAATTTTTCCTGATTCAGCAGGGAAGTAATTAGTTTTTTGAGCAAATCTGTAGAGTAATAATTTACAGTTAAAAAATAAATCATAAATAGATATTGTAAAAAATTAGTAAAAGACTCTGATGAATTATTTACGTTTGTTTAGCGCTAACATCTGCAAACTTCCAGAAATAATTATCGAAAATCCATTTATGCTTAAATTAAAGATGAGTGTTTATAAATTAGCTATATCGACAACATGGGAAGTAGTAGATTATCAGACTCTCTAGGTGACACGTCAAGTCAACCACCGAAAATCAGCATACTCACGATGTTTCAACTGGGTTTATTCCAAACAGGGTTGGGAATGATGTCCATTCTTACCCTGGGAGTCCTTAACCGGTTGATGATTGGTGAATTGAAAATTCCGGCTGTAATTGTGGCAGTTGCGATCGCTATGCATCAATTTGTCGCGCCAGTCCGTGTATACTTTGGACAACTGTCTGATAGTAAACCCTTTTTGGGCTATCATCGCACAGGTTATGTTTGGTTGGGTTCAAGTCTGTTTGCGATCGCGTCTTTCATCGCGGTACAAATAGTGTGGCGAGTTGGTGCCAGTTTACAAACAGGCTGGAATCTGCAAAGCTATCTTTGGATAGGCTTACTCGGTTTGGTGTTTGCATTATATGGTATCGCCATCAGCGCCTGTTCAACACCATTCACAGCTTTACTAGTGGATATTTCCGACGAAGACAACCGCTCAAAATTGGTAGGTATCGTCTGGTCAATGTTGATGGTAGGGATTATCATTGGAGCAATCATCAGTAGTGGTTTACTGAAACAGATTGCCTTAGATGCTCCCATTGAAGTCATTCAAAGTCAAATTAATCGACTTTTTCTCATAGTTCCCATTTTTGCTTTCGGACTTTGTTTTGTTGCCACTTTTGGAATTGAGAAAAAATACTCCCGCTTCAGTCAACGGACAATTCCTAGCAATCGAGAAGACAAAATTACTTTAAAACAAGCTTTAAAGATACTCACAGCAAGTCCCCAAACTGCTATATTTTTCAGCTTTTTACTGATTATGACTATTAGCTTGTTTATGCAGGATCCAGTAATGGAATCCTACGGGGATAAAGTCTTTAAAATGACTATTGCTGAGACAACTAAACTCAATGCTTTCTTTGGAACTGGAACATTAATTGGTTTAGCCACTGCTGGGTTATTAATCGTACCACGTTTAGGCAAAAAGACTACAGTTAAACTGGGATGTATTGCAGTTGCTATTACTTTAATCTTAATCATCTTCGCCGGGACTACAGCAAATCCCAAAGCACTCCAATTAACTCTAATTCTATTTGGATTAGCTTCCGGTGCCACCACTACAGGCGCTCTCAGCTTAATGCTAGACTTAACAGCAACCGAGACAGCCGGAACATTTGTTGGCGCTTGGGGTTTATCTCAAGCTTTAGCTAGGGCATTAGCAACCGTATCTGGTGGTGCAGTTTTGAATTTGGGAAAAGTCTTAACCAATAATACACCACTTCCATCCTACGGTTTAGTCTTTGCTATCCAAGCAGCGGGGATGCTAGTGGCATTACTAATTTTGAGTCGAGTTAACATTAGTGAATTCCAGCGTAATATCAAAGACGCAAACGAATTACGTCGCACAAATTTTGCATCCATCCTCGAACAAGAATTAGATTAATCACTTCAGATTTATATGACTAATTGGACGAATATTCTCAACTTCACCCAAGCTACTTGTGAGGAAGTTGGGAAACAGCTTTTAAAAGATTTTGGACAGGTGCAAGCTGACAACAAAGCTGATGGTAGTCTAGTTACCAAAGCTGATAAATGGGCTGATGCGGCAATTACTCAAGCCATAAGCAAGAATTTTCCCGAACACGGAATCCTCTCTGAAGAAGGATTAAAAGTGCTTCCTGAAAATGAATGGTGTTGGGTAGTTGATCCTTTGGATGGTACCACTAACTTTACTCGTGGAATTCCCATTTGGGGTATTTCCATCGGGTTGTTATATCGTGGTGTACCCGTGTTTGGTTATGTTTACATGCCAAATTTAAATGAGGCTTTTCATGGTTTTTGGGGTGGTGATTCGGGTTTGGAAATACCCCAAGGTGCCTTTAGGAATAATAAACCAATTCATGCTAGTAAAGATATTCCCAGTCAACACCATTTCTTTAATGTTTGTTCCCGCAGTACTGGAATTATTCAACCTGGTTTTCCCTGCAAAATCCGCATGTTAGGAGTTGCCAGTTATAACTTTTTGACTGTGGCAACTGGTGCGGTTTTGGGAGGGATTGAAGCAACTCCCAAAATTTGGGATATTGCCGCAGCTTGGGTAATTGTAAAAGCATCTGGTGGTGCTTGGGTAGGGTTGAATCGGGAACCTTTTCCGGTTGCTGTTGGGGTTGATTATCGTGATGTGTGTTTTGCGACTTTGGTGCTGGGTGATGGGAGGTTAGAAAGTGTTTTTAGGGGGTTAGTGGAATAGAATTAAATCATATTATGTCTGGTTCATTGCCCATAATGTAGAGACGCGATATATCGCGTCTTTATAACAGTTATGTTACTTGACATGATACTATGGCTATTTTATTTGTATTCTCTCGCAAATTTGGTATATTTGAAAATCCATAAACCTTTATCCAGCTTCGATTATAGCTATATATTCTTATTAAGTTACAACCCTTTTTTGCGTCTAAATATACTTTTTTCATAAAGGAATAGGTAGAACTATTCTTAGCAACATAGTGAAATATTATGGATCAAATGGGAATACTAGAGATGACAATATTGAATATGTAGGTAACTGCTACACAATGGGAAAAATCAGCAACCAAAATCATCGTTATCAACCCCATATCTCGGCTTCCATAGCATTTTGCTTGTTAATCCTTAATATACTTGGTTGTAGCCAAAATCAGCCAAATTCTAATGCTAGTCAGATGAAAAATGTTGTAGAGACTGCAACTAAGCAAAAAAGATTTGATGGAATTACCATCACTGCTGTAACTTTCGATAAACCAATTGGGGTAGGTGTTGAACGTCGTGCGCGGGAGTTTGAAAAACTGACAGGTGCAAAAGTCAACGTGATCAAGTTGCCAATCAAAGATGTTTTTCCCGCGATGCAACAGGACTTTGAAAACAAAACTAACAAGTATGATGTAGTTGTTTTCTCGCCACAATGGATGACAGATTTTGCCCAGCCTGGTTATCTGGAAGATTTAACGGAGCGCGTCAAAGCCGATAAGTTGCTGGCATGGGATGATATTGCCCCATTTTTCCGAGAATTTACGGCAACCTATAAGGGAAAAATCTATGCTGTTCCTGTGGATGGTGACTTTCATATGGTCTACTATCGCACAGACCTGTTAGAAAAAGCCGGACTAGAACCGCCCCGCACTTGGGAAGATTATATTGCGATCGCCAAAAAATTCCACGGACAAGACCTTAATGGTGATAGTAAACCGGACTATGGTACCTGTATGGCGAAACAACCAAAGCACGCCAATCATAAGCTGTTTTGGTCGGTAGCGAGTCCATTTCTCCAAAGTCAGGGAACTCAACAGGGCAGTTATTTTGATCCAGAAACGATGAAACCGTTAGTTAATAACGCTGCCTTTGCGAAAGCTTTGGATATCCACAAAGAAACTAATAAATATTCACCACCACAAGAAATGACTCTGAATTTATATCAAGCCAGAGATTTATTTTTTGATGGGCGTTGTGCGATGACTCTCGATTGGGGTGATGTGGGAACATTGTTAAGCGATCCAGCCCATGCACAAATCAGTGAGAAAATTGGTGCTTTGATCTTACCTGGTAGCAAAGAGGTTCTTGACCGCAAAACTGGTAAATTAGTCCCCTGCGATAAATTTACCTGTCCCTATGCTATTGATGGAGTGAATCATGCTCCCTATGGTGCAGTGGGTGGATGGGTAGGGGGAATTAATGCTACAGCCAAACCGGAAGTTAAAGATGCTAGTTATGCGTTGATTTCCTACATTAGCCAACCCGCCCAATCTAATGTTGATGTCACAATTGGAGTTACTGGTTTTAATCCTTACCGCATATCTCAATTTACCAATCGTGAAACCTGGCTAAAATCAGGCATGAAAGATGTAGTAGTCAGTAAATACTTGGGTGGTATTGCTGTGAGTCTGAAAAATCCTAACATGGTATTGGATTTGCGTGTACCGGAAAATGCCCTCTATGAACGAGAAATTTTAGATACTGCTTTAGATGATTTTCTGTTGAGTAAGAAAACTCGTCAAGAAACTATGGAGTATTTAGAACGGGAATGGGAAAAAGTCACCAGCAAAAAAGGGCGAAATTCCCAAATAGAGGCTTATCGGGGCAGTTTAGGGATTGAATAATGATTGGGGAAAATATCAATGTTACGCTGGAATCTCAGTACTAAAGTTGTTGTAGCTTATTCAGGCTTAATTGCCCTCATGGCTGGGGTATTAACTACGACTCTTTACTGGCAATTTCGTACAGCCCATCAGCAAGCAATGCGCGATCGCCTTTTGGATTTGTTGAGTTTAACAGCACCACAGGTTGACAGCGACTACCACTCTTTGACCTTGGCTACTAAGGATGTAGATAGACCCTTCTACAAAATCAACTTGCAAAAACTCCAAACCGTACAAGAGAGTAGTAACGGAGTTAATCATATTTATACATTGCGTCCCCAAAATAATGGTCAATTTAAAATTGTCTTAAATTATGCTCCCAAATCAACACCCTTGATAGGTCAATCTTTGGCAACTGTTACTCCAATTCTCTCCACAGAAGGCTTTACCCTATCTCAATCCAAAGTCGAGAATAGTTTGCTGAAAAATGCAGATAACCAACCAGTTTTATATGGATATGCCCCTATTAAAGACCAATTCGGACGATTAGAAGGAATTTTGGCGATTGAATTAGATGCTAGTTCCATCGTGCAAACAGAAATCATCGGTAGCGCGATCGCTTTGGGAATTTTCCTAGTGATTTTAGGATTCACAGTAGTCATCGTGCGTTGGTTAGCGCGATCGCTAATTGTCAACAGAACCCTCCGCATTAATCATGCAGCGAAAAAAATTGCGGCTGGAGAATGGCATCAATCTTTATCAACTGATAGTGAGGATGAATTGGGTGAATTAGCCAAGTCTTTTAATTATATGGCTCAACAACTGCAAAATTCATTCCAAAAACTGGAAGAATACTCCCAAACTCTTGAACAAAAAGTTAAGGAACGTACCGCAGAATTAGAACAAGCAAAATTAATCGCAGATGCAGCAAACCAAGCTAAAAGTACTTTCATTGCTAACATGAGCCATGAATTACGCTCTCCTCTCAATGCTATTCTCGGTTTTGCTCAAATTATGACTCGCTCTCAAGCCCTGGGGAAGGAAAATCAAGAAAATGTCGGTATTATTTATCGTAGTGGTGAACATCTTTTAACTTTAATTAATAATGTTCTCGACCTATCAAAAATTGAAGCAGGAAAAACTACCCTGAACCCTAAAAACTTTGACCTCCACCGGTTGCTAGATGATATTCATGATATGTTCCAAATCAAAGCTGAAGAAAAAAATCTCCAGTTAATCATGGAATATGAACCCGATGTACCTCAATATATCAGAACTGATGAAGTCAAATTGCGTCAAGTGCTGATTAATTTGATTAACAATGGGCTGAAATTTACTCAGAGTGGTGGTGTTTCCATTAGAGTTGGTCATCAAAAAAATACACTTGCAAATGAAGATGCTGACACTATAAATTTTGAAGTCGAGGATTCAGGAGCTGGGATTGCTCCAGAAGAATTAGGGGAACTTTTTGAAGCTTTTAGTCAAACCACAACTGGAAAACAAGCCCAAGAAGGTACGGGTTTGGGATTACCGATTAGTAGGCAGTTTGTTTCTCTTATGGGAGGAGATATTCAAGTTAAAAGCCAAGTAGAAAAAGGCACAACATTTTTCTTTGATATTCAAGTTACGAGAGTTAATGCCAACGAGATTGATACCAGAAAACCGACTCATCGCGTGATTGCTTTAGCTCCAAATCAACCAACCTATCGTCTGCTGATAGTTGACGATAAACCCTTGAATCGTCAGTTACTAATTAAACTGCTTTCTCCTCTGGGATTTCAACTCCAGGAAGCAAGTAATGGACAAGAAGCAATTAATATTTGGGAAACCTGGGAACCCCATCTAATTTGGATGGATATGCGAATGACTGTCATGGATGGTTATGAAGCCACTCAAAGGATTAAAAATACCACAAAAGGTCAAGCAACCGCAGTTATAGCGGTCACAGCTAGCGTATTAGAAGAAGAAAAAGCTGTAGTACTTTCTGCTGGATGTGATGATTTTTTGAGAAAACCTTTCCGAGAGGAAGAAATTTTTCAGGTAATGCATAAACACCTTGGTGTGAATTTTATTTACGAAGACTTGACAGTAATTCAAACTACAGAAACAACAACCAAAGAGATTTTAACCGTAGAAGCGATCGCTCAACTGCCAACCAAACTTTTAGAACAACTCCAAGAGGCAATCATTACTTCTAATCTTGATTTAATTGCTCAGGTTCTTGAACAAGTTGCAATCTACAATGCACCGCTATCTAAAGCGATAGGAACTTGTTTGTACAACTTTGAATATGAAAAAATTTTACATCTAATTGCCTAGAATCAAAGAGTATAATTAATAAAAATGGATATTATTAATAACATCAAAAACCTGGCTGAAATTGTTGTCATTGACGATACACCCGCCAACCTACATTTACTAACTAATCTGTTAAAACAAAATGGCTATCTAGTGCGACCTTTTCCTAGTGGTCAGTTAGGATTAACAGGAATTGAACACGCTATCCCTGCTTTAATTCTGCTCGATATTCAAATGCCGAATATGAACGGATATGAAGTTTGCCAACACCTAAAAACACATGAAAAAACCTGCGATATTCCAGTTATATTTATCAGTGCTTTAGATGAAACAATAGATAAGGTAAAAGCTTTTACTGTAGGTGGAGTAGACTATATAACCAAACCCTTTCAAGCAGAAGAAGTTTTAGCTCGGATTGCAACTCATTTAGACCTCAATCGCTTACAAAAACTATTAAAACAAGAAAATTATCTGCAAGCGCAACAATTAGCAGAACAAAATCGCCAACTTCAGGAAATGAATCGGTCATTAGAAAAAACTAATGAAGAACTAATTCAAAGTACCCGTCTTAAGGATGAATTCCTCGCTACCATGAGTCACGAATTGCGTACTCCCCTGAATGCAATTTTAGGGATGACGGAAGCATTACAGGATGAAATTTTTGGAGACATTAACGAAAAACAACTTCAAGCCCTGGCTACAGTCGAACGTAGTGGAAACCATCTACTCGAATTAATTAACGATATTCTTGATGTCTCTAAAATTTTATCAGGACAGATTGAATTAAACTACACCAACACCGCAATTATACCCCTATGTCAACAAAGTCTCGAATTTATTCAACCTCAAGCTGCCAGAAAATCAATTCAGCTAAAAAGTAAATTTTCTGTAGATTTGCCAGATTTCCGCATTGATGAACGACGAATTCGTCAAGTATTAATTAATCTACTGAATAATGCAGTAAAATTTACCCCAGAAGGAGGAGCTATTACTTTAGAAGCTATTTATCCAATCAAAATCAAGCAACGAAATTATCTACAAATCTTTGTCAAAGATACAGGAATTGGTATCGCTTCTGAAGATATTCAAAGAATATTTGAGCCTTTCATCCAACTCGATAGTAATCTCAATCGCAAGTTTGAAGGTACGGGGTTAGGGCTAACTTTAGTTAGACGCATTGTAGAACTGCATGGGGGAGAAGTTAGCTTAACCAGCGAGTTAGGGGTAGGTAGTTGTTTTGCGATCCTAGTAAGTGAATGTAATAATTTTTATTAAATGAAAATATTTATTTTTGCAAAAAAATATAGAAATTGTGTCGCCTTAAATTAAATTAAGGAATAGCAATTAAATAAAATAAATTTATTGTGAAATGGGCAGCGTTCGACTGAGCGCTCGCGCCGAAGTCTTGCCCGTTAATCTGATTGAGCAGGCTGGATGCCTACTCCACAAAAAATAATCTTGCATTTTATTTAATCTTCATTTCTTAGTATTAATTTTTCTCTTCCACATCAAACCGAACTTGTCGATATAACTTTTTCACGGCAATCGAAATTCCCACACTTTCCAAATCTAAATTATCCTCTTCTGAGTAGGTATGTAAAACCCATAAACCTTGCTCATTACGACGGAAACATTCCACAGCAATTTCATCTGATTCAATTAAAACATATTCTTTTAAAGTGCTGGATTGACGGTAGCAGGTAAATTTTTTCCCTCGATCAAAAGCTGCGGTGGATGGAGAAAGCACCTCTACAATTAAACAAGGATATTGCACCACATCAATTGATTCTTTATCTCTTTGGTCACAAGTTACCACTACA
This sequence comes from Calothrix sp. PCC 6303, assembly GCF_000317435.1. Classification (NCBI taxonomy): domain Bacteria; kingdom Bacillati; phylum Cyanobacteriota; class Cyanophyceae; order Nostocales; family Calotrichaceae; genus Calothrix; species Calothrix sp. PCC 6303. Next base: position 644,951 of record NC_019751.1, on the reverse strand, counting down.
TCTGGATAATGATAAGGTCCTGATTCCGATACTTGGACTTTTACGTCAGAAATATATACTTCACAGCCCTTTTCAGCTAAAAAATCATCTAACTTAGTAAACAAGTTACCTGCAATGCGGTTATGGGGTTTTGTTCCCCCTGTCATTGCAAATACTTCTCCGTCGATGTATTCATGGCGGAGTTCTTGAGTTTTTTCCCATTCTAGGTATTCTTGGGGACTCATATATGAAAATTGAGGATTAGCAACCATTTTGAATTAGTGCTGGGGAGGGAAATCTTGATAAATATATTATCAATATTTTTAACGCAGAGGGGCGCGGGGGGAAGCGCAGAGTTTCGCAGAGAAGAGGAAGAAGAGAGGAAGAGAAAGGAGGAGGGGTGTTATTTGAGGATAATATCAGCGATCGCTTGCTCTGGGAAAGGGTTATTATCTGGTTCACTCAGAAGCAAAGTCTTTTGAATGGGGTTTTTCTCTGGGAGTCGTCGTTGAACGCGGCTAGGGATGCCGTAACCATAAATAATATGCCCCTGTCCGGCTAGGGTGATGATTTGGTGTTGGGGGTTAATTTGGATGTATTTGGCGATGGTTTCTGCCATAGTTTCATCCCAGAGGACTTGGGTGAGGAAGAATCTATCGACGGCTTTGCTGTTCCCTGGGTTGCTGGTTTGATGCTGATTAAAGATATCGGTAATTAACTTTTTGTATGCTTGGTTATCGGTGCGGATTTCACTGAAGGGGGGTATTTGTTTTCGTTCTTCAGGGGTGAGACTTTCTAAGCCGTTGCGGGAGACTTTGCGGCTAATTTCGCTGGGGGTGTTGAGGGCTAAAACTGGAATTTTATTGTTTTTGGCATAGCGAAGAATAGGTGCGTATAATTTCCAGGGAAAACCCCAACGTTCTTCATACTCGGTTTGTTTAACTAGTTCTGTTTCTGTGAGTTTCCCACTGAGGTATTGATTGATGATTTCCTGGTAGGGACGCTGAAACATCTCCAACGCGATCGCTATTTTCCGCCGACGCTGATATAGTGCTTTGATGATCTCTAGTTGGTTCTGATGATCTTTTTCGCTGTCGTGGGTTTCTCCCAGATATACAACATCTGCTTTGGCTAGTTCTGGTATGACTTTGGCTACACTATCAACACATTGACTAGATGTAAATTGAGTCACACAGCCAGTTTCTACTTTTTCCCCATAGGTTGGCACAGCACAAACGAAGCAACAACCCAGAGAAATAGCGAGTATTTTTTTGCAGAAGCTATAGGAATAATTCATAATTTGTCAATTTATATAGTCATATTCTAAGTAAGTAGGCACTCTGATTAAAAAATCAAGCACATGGGAATTCATTGTTGAGAAAATTACAGGCTTTCATTCTCAGTTAATTCCAAGCCACCACGATAACCTGTAATTAGACGACTGCCATCCTGAAAGATATGTACCTCAATTTGGTCACTTGCCCAATTAATTTGATCCTTTAAAGCCGGATTAAATACATGTACTCGCTGATTACTGGAAGAAACAGGAGAATCCGGAGAATTAATCGCTAAAGACTCAACGTAAGCACCATCAATCAAAATATCTAACTCATCTAATAGGTCTTTGGCTCCAATTGGTGCATAATCAGATTGAAGTTGCTCTAAGGTAAAACCGCTAAAGGACATCACATTTAACCCCGCAGCTTTGATTTTGTGTGCCAGTATTCCCAGGGTTGTAGCTTGCCAAAATGGTTCCCCTCCAGAAAACGTGACCCCTTGATTACGAGGGTCTTTGAGGATTTTCTCTACCAAATTATCCACGGAGATCAGTTGATTTGGGGCAAATGACCAAGACTCTAAATTAAAACAACCAGGACATTCGCGTAAACATCCCTGTACCCAAACCACAGCACGAGAACCAGGACCATTTACTTCTGATGCATCTACGTAACCCATGATATTTAGATAACCATCTGGAATTTCTGTTTCGGAACCATAGGGGTGATTTTTGGGTTGAGTCATTTTTTCCTTTTATTGTTGATATGAGGGGAATAAAAAGTTGTTTCAGAAGGAAAGGGAGCTTCGATGCAGCTGTTTAACTAACAAGCAACCCGTTAAGGCTGTTCACTGCTAACTGTCTGAAATATTCCTTAACTTCTGGTTACAAAGTGCCGCAAAATCCTATGCTAGATCGGTTGGACTGTGTTGAACTGTTTACAGTTAGCGGCTAGGACGCATTCTTAAAAAAGGACGAACAACAGATGATTGATACTGCAATTGAAGCAATTGTTGCCCGCGAAATTCTTGATTCACGGGGAAAACCGACTATAGAAGCGGAAGTACATCTATTTAATGGCGTGGTAGGCTTGGCACAGGTTCCTAGCGGTGCTTCGACGGGTACATTTGAGGCACATGAACTACGAGATGGTGAAAAAAACCGTTATGGCGGTAAAGGTGTACTCAAAGCAGTGCAAAATGTGAGAGATGCGATCGCGCCTCGGCTACTAAACATGGATGCCCTTAATCAGGAACTCCTCGACAAAACCATGATTAGTATCGATGGTTCCCACAATAAAGCGAATTTGGGAGCTAATGCTATTTTAGCTGTATCCTTGGCTTCAGCAAAAGCTGCTGCTGAGTCTTTAGCTATTCCCCTCTACCGCTATTTGGGTGGACCATTATCAAATTTATTACCCGTGCCGTTAATGAACGTAATTAATGGTGGGGCACACGCCTCAAATAACGTTGATTTTCAGGAGTTTATGATTGTACCAGTGGGTGCAGGCTCCTTCCGTGAAGCTTTACGCTGGGGTGCTGAGGTATTTGCGACCTTGGCGAAAGTCCTGGATGATAAAGGCTTACTCACAGGTGTGGGTGATGAGGGTGGATTTGCCCCAAATTTGGAATCTAACCAAGTTGCTTTAGAATTACTTGTGGCTGCGATTGAAAAGGCTGGATATAAACCAGGGGAAGAGGTAGCCTTAGCTTTAGATGTTGCCGCAAGTGAGTTCTACAAAGATGGGCAATATGTCTATGATGGCAAACCCCATTCTCCTAGCGAATTTATCGACTACATGGCACAGTTAAGCAATCAGTATCCCATTGTTTCCATTGAAGATGGTTTACATGAAGAAGATTGGCAAAACTGGCAAGCATTAACTACCAAAATTGGTAATAAAGTGCAGTTGGTTGGGGATGATTTATTTGTCACCAATGCTACACGCCTCAAAAAAGGTATCGAAGAAAAAGCAGCGAATGCAATTTTGATTAAACTCAATCAAATTGGTTCCCTCACCGAAACCTTGGAAACTATCGATTTAGCTACCCGTAACGGTATCCGTTCGGTAATTAGTCACCGTTCCGGAGAAACAGAAGATACAACCATTGCGGATTTGGCTGTTGCAACCCGTGCTGGACAGATTAAAACTGGTTCATTATGTCGTAGTGAACGGGTAGCAAAATATAATCGTTTGCTACGGATTGAGGATGAATTAGGAGAACGAGCAGTTTACGCTGGAACCGTAGGTATGGGACCAAAGTAATTTGGTTGCATTGATTTAAAGGTATACACCAGTTTTCACGCCTTTGAACCACATCAACCGTAGGGGTAAAGCACATTGCTAAACCCCTACAGGTGGTCTATTTACCTGAAAATAGCTATAAAACCTTTCCCAAGACAAGCCACTTCAAAGTGTCAGCTTCCCCAAACTTCAACCGATAGTAGAAGATTTGAAATATGGAATATGTTGAAAACACACAGTTAAATACTAAGATTTTAGTGAAAGAAACTCTCATTTCCCCAGGATTCTATACAACTAATATCAGAAAACTTTCTAATGTTGATACTGTTAGCTTCCAAGAAATCTTTAATAACGCTGTCGCCAATTTAAAAAATGACTACAGCAAAGACAAGTATATACGTGACGACAGATTTAATCAGTCTTGGGATCACATTCAAGGTGAGGCGCAAGAACTCATAATTAAACTTCTAGAAATGTACTGTGCTGCTGAGTATTCAGGATTTATCCTGTACAAAGAACTATCATATCAACTCAAGGAAACAAACAGCATCCTTTCCGATGGATTTTCTCTAATGTCTCGTGATGAAGCCCGTCATGCTAGTTTCCTAAATAAAGCTCTCTTAGATTTTCATGTTAGACCTAGCTTAGATTTTCTAAAAAAAGAACATAGACAATATATTTCTCTGCCTTTTTCGTGGTTTATCTATTCTACCTATCTGTCTGAGAAAATTTCTAGCTGTTATTACATAACTATTTTCGAGCATTTACAGGCTCATCCTGAATACTCCATCTATCCTATTTTCAGCTTTTATAAATCATGGAGTGAAGATGAGAATCGACATGGAGATTTTTTTGGCGCAATTATCAAATCGCAACTACAGTTTTCTAATGGATTAATAGCAAAATTAATCTGCAAGTTCTTTTTGCTGTTGATTTTTAGTATGACATACTTCAAGTATAAGAGTAACGATAAACTGCTCGCATTACTTGGGCTAGATGCTCGTGAATACTATGTTTCTACAATACAAAAGGTCAACAACTCTATCAGAAAAGATTTGCCTGTAATTCTTGATGTTGAAGATCCACATTTTTTTGAAAAATTAGACATTTGCTTGTTGCATATTTCAGAAAACAAAAAAATTAATATATCTAATCAGAATATGTTTCTAAAATTGCTCAGAAAAATTCCACATCATCTTACAATTTTATCGATTATGTTACGTCTACTTATGATGAAATCAATGAGAGGATGAAAATTTTGAAGGCAGCAGGGTTATCTCGATCTTACTAATATTCCTACGGAACGCTAAAAGCAATAAAGCTCCGCTTCGCTAAAAGCAAACGACTTATGTCGCGCAAGCTTCGCATTATTAGCTTCATCTAGATTGTGCTAGCGAACGACTAACGTCGCGCGAGCTTCGCTATAATTAGTCACAGTTTGAGGCTATGGCGCATTACGTGTAGGATATAAAGTAGTACATCTCAAAAGTATTGAGAGATTTATGGCATATCTTTGGTTCAAGTCACTCCACATTCTGGGATTTGTAGCTTGGTTTGCAGGCTTGTTTTATTTGCCTCGTCTATTCATTTATCATATCGAAGCCGAAGAACGCCAAGAACCTATCAAAACTGCCTTGAAGCAAGAGTATAGCCGGATCGAGAAGCTGCTTTACAAATTGATTATGATGCCAGCAATGATATTTACAATTGCAATGGCAATCGGAATTATCTCCACTGAGCCAGATATCTTAAAGCAAACTTGGCTTCATGTGAAGCTTTTCTTTGTTTTGTTATTAATAGCGTTTCATTTCTACTGTGGGAGGTTGATAGTTCAGTTAGAGACAGAAAACTGCTCCATCAACAGTTTACAAATGCGACGAATCAATGAAGTACCTACTATTTTGCTTGGTTTAGTAGTGTTGTTAGCAATCTTCAAAAACAGCTTGCCAATGACTATTACAGCTTGGGGAACGGCAATTGTAGTCTCAATCTTTGCTGTCATTATTCAGCTTTATGCAGGTAAAAGACGCTTAGAAAAGCAAGAAGAATCTAGTCTTCCTAGTTAGGCTGATTCCAAGTTACTTTCGTCATCCCTATAATCAAAATTACATCAATAGCTGAAAATCAAAAATCAATAAATGATTGAAATTATTGAAGCAGATCTGAGTTTAACTACCCACGCAGAAGCTATAGTTCACTTAATGGATGAATATGCACTCGATCCGATGGGTGGTGGGCAAGGTTTATCTGACTACGTTAAGCAAAATCTTCCAACAGAACTGGCAAAGAGAAAAACGGCTCATGTAATTCTCGCATTTGTCGATGCCAAACCCGCAGGACTTGTTGTTTGTTTAGAGGGATTTTCGACGTTTGCCTGTAAACCGTTACTGAATATTCACGATGTCATTGTTTCTTTACCATACCGTGGTAGAGGCTTATCGAAATTACTACTTGAAAAAGCAGAAGCGATCGCGGTTAGTTTAGATTGCTGTAAACTCACGCTAGAGGTACTGGAAGGAAACCATGTTGCCCAGTCAGCATACAAAGCATGTGGATTCAGTGGGTATGAGCTAAATCCTCAGATGGGAAAAGCACTATTTTGGGAGAAAAAATTAGAACAGGGAACTGATAAATCGAAAAATCCCAGCAATTGAGCTTATTAACTGGGAAAACATTTTGAAGTTTCTGTTCAAGTTATCAAGATGATAGGGCTTACGCAATCGTAATGGGAAAACCAGACTTTGAGATTGCTTCCTTACGTCGCAATGACATAAATTCTTATACCGATTTGAAAAAACAACGCGACAGATAAATATTTGTAGAGACGTAGCACTGCTACGTCTCTACCGTTGCATGTGTTGCAATCATTATTTCAATTGGTATTAGTTGTTGCGTAAGTCCTGGATGATACCAATTTGAAAAAATCTAGAGCGGGAAAACTTACTAGATATATTGCAAACACTTTTTCAATCAGTATTAAATTTGAACCTGTAGTGAGTTATGAGGATAAAAGATGGAAGTTGTTCTAGCTAATTTTGAGCATCTTGAGGAAGTATCGAAGTTATTTGATCAATATCGTGTTTTCTATAAACAGTCCTCAGATCTCGAAGCCGCAAAAGCCTTTCTTCAGGAGCGTTTCCAAAAAAATGATTCTACTGTGCTTGTAGCTTTTGATAATGATCTGATAGTTGGATTTACCCAGCTTTACCCTAGCTGTTCTTCAGTCTCAATGAAACCTGTCTGGATTTTGAATGATTTATTTGTGGAGGAAGCACATCGAAAAAAAGGTGTTGCCAAGTCTCTTATAAGGGCAGCCGAGAATTTTGCACGGAAAACAGGAGCAATCCGAATTATTTTAGCAACCCAAACCTCTAATACTGCCGCTCAATCTCTCTATGAATCACTGGGATATATCAAGGATCGAGACTTTTACCACTATGCGGTAAAGTTATAGCAGTGACATCACAAAAGCTATGATCCACATCGAAGAATCTGCCTTGAAAGCCCGAAATATATTACTCACTATGTTTCTGGTACTCTGCGCCTTAGATATTACCCTAGTTATAATTGCAAAGGATAGGTGGGCTATTGGTCGAATTTTACTCACAATTGTCGTGATGTATTTTGTGATGCAGGGACACAAATGGGCAAAATGGGTGTTGATGGGTATATGTAGTTTCATGGTTGTGATTCTCATAGCGATGGTTATTGCACTGAGAGCAAAACTTTCTACCATCCTCATCGTTGGAAGTTTGATTATGGCTGTTCTCAGCACCGTTATTCCGATTTATATGGCTAGTAACAAAGATTTGAATCGTTATTTTTCTTATAAAAGGCAAACGTAAAGGGTAGAACTTCACCGATTTAAGAACGTAACCTGACCCTAATTATAAATGCGAAGGTTTGTTTGAGGCTGCAAAGTACAGTAAGTTATTGCGATTATGAAAAACGCTACAAAAGCTCTGTTTAACGATGCAGCAGCTATTCTCAAACTACAAAAGCTAGCATTTCAGAGTGAAGCGGAATTTTACGACGACTTTGACATTCCACCACTCACGCAAACTCTAGACGAGTTAATAAGCGATTTCGCATATAAAGTTTTTTTAAAGGTAGAAATTCAAGATAAGATTGTCGGCTCAGTTAGAGGCTATCAAATAGGAAATACTTGCCATATTGAGCGGCTGATTGTTCATCCTGATTATCAGGGAAAAGGCATTGGTACAGCCTTGATGGAGCAAGTCGAATTATGTTTTGATAAAGCGCAGCGTTTTGAGTTATTTACCGGATACAAAAGTGAACGTAATATTAATCTTTATGAGCGGCTTGGCTATAAGATATTCAAAAGTGAAGAAGTAAACAAAAAATTATCGTTTGTATTCATGGAAAAACAGAAGTTATGCGAATCCAATAACTATTTGAATGTCATTTAATTTTGCGTAACTACTTAGCACTTACCACTACTGCCTACTGCCCACTGCCTTGTGTTAACTACAATTTTCAACACCCACCTACTTAGGAATCATATTTGATTTACTAAGAGAACTCCACAAAAAAGATGATCCAATATTGTGGGATAGGCAGCGTTCGATGGTTCCTGAGCCTGTCGGAACGAAGTGTACCGGAGGTAAGAACTGAGCGCTCACGCCGAAGTCTTGCCTGTTCTTGCATTAGTAGCAGGCAAGATGCCTGCACCACAATAAATTTTGGGATATTTTTTTTATTTGGAAATCTCTAATCAAATCGGATTCCTATAGCTTGCTTGGGGTGCAGAATTAAGTCCAATCTGTTCCCCTGCCTCTTTTGATGCGGATGTTTTGGGATTTACTTAGGGCTTATGTTAGATAATTTACTTGAATTTTGAATTATCTTTATAAAAAAATGAGAAATCTTTACAGTCGCTGTATAAAATATTTCCTCTTTCACTGTTAGAGTTTGTTTATTGTTTGGCTGAAAACTCAAGGGACAATAACTTTAAGTTGAACGTTTAAGTATGTTACTGATTCATCATTAGAGATGAAAGTGGCTGTATAATAGGTTAAATCACGCTATTCCCGAAAAAGTAGCGTTGAATCGTGGCATAGATTTTACACATCTAGCTTCCATGGCAATAATGAAGAATTACTTAAGTAAAGATATGTATTGTTTACTAAGTAATCATTGACAATTTTATTCTGATCCGCATTAATAACGATCTTATTATGAAGATTTCATCGAATTTCCGCGCAATCAGTGTTAGCGCTGTTGTTACTCTCGTCACTTTAGGATTTGGTTTAGGCGTTGATAGTCCTGTGTTAGCAGAATCAAAACCAACTATCTCGGTTCCAGAATTTAAAAATGAAACGGGCTGGTGGTGGTGGCGTAGTGGAACTTCTGTAGAATTGTCAGATGCTCTGAGTAATGAGTTAAATGCAACAGGAAAGTTTAGCGTAGTTGAGCGCCAAAAACTTGGATCTGTACTTTCCGAGCAAGAATTAGCTGAGGCTGGGCTAGTTCGCCCAGGAACAGGAGCCAAGAAAGGACAGCTTACAGGTTCAAAGTACATTGTTTTAGGTAAAGTTACCTCCTACGAAGAAGGGGTTTCTGATGAATCCTCTGGAGGTAGAATTGATGGCATCAATATCGGCGGAATTCGTGTTGGGGGTGGAGGTAATCAGAAAAAACAACAGGCTTATATTGCGATTGATTTGCGTGTTGTAGATTCCACTACTGGAGAAGTAGTTCATTCTCGTACCATCGAAGGACGTGCAACTTCAGAATCTAAAGGTGGATCTGCTGGAGTTAGTATTGGCGGCATCAATGTGGGAGGAAATAGCGCAAAAACAAAGCGAGCACCTGTTGGCAAGGCTTTACGTGCAGCGTTGATTGAAGCAACCGATTATTTGAGTTGTGTCATGGTTGATAAAGGCTCTTGTGTGGCGAAATTTGATGCTAAAGACCAAAAACGTCGTGATGGGACGCGAGGTGTTTTAGAGTTGGAGTAGTGCTGAGTAGTAAAACTTAGACCCCCTACTTTCGATAGAAAAGTCGAATTGCTGATTAAAAATCAGTTTCTTAGCATTCAGGCAAGTTATACTATGCATCGAAGATAGAATGCTGGCGGCTAATTGTTTTGCAATCCTTTGACTTTACAACTTTGAGTGCTGTTTGTAGCGAACTTCGCGCTGAGTGGTTGCCGTCACGGCTTGAGCAAGTTTACCAGCGCGATCGCTATACTGTTTCCATAGCACTGCGGACGTTAAATCAGCGAGGATGGTTGGAGGTGTCTTGGCATTCCCAAGCTGCCCGGTTACATATTGGCAATCCTCCCCCTCGCATTCCTGATACTTTTACTTTCAGTCAGCAATTGGTGAGCCAGCTGGGTGGTTTGGCTTTGGTGGGAATCGAAAATATTGCGCCTTGGGAGCGAGTTGTCGATTTACAGTTTGCTCGTCGTCCTGGGGAGGAGCCACTATACCACATTTATGTGGAAATTATGGGGAAATATAGTAATGTTGTCCTCACCAATGCCAAAAACGAAATTATTACCACCGCACACCAAGTTAATCAGCAGCAATCCAGTGTTCGCACCATTTTAACTGGACAAGCTTACGAGAAACCCCCAAGTTTAACTAATACTACTCCCAGTTTGAGCGAAGCGCGATCGCGTTGGCAAGAAAGGGTAAGCTTGGTACCGGGAGGGTTAAAAAAACAGCTACTCAAAACTCATCGCGGTGTTTCTCCAGCTTTGTTGCAATCGATGTTGGATGTGGCAAATCTAGATGGGGAAATGACAACCGATACCCTCACAGATTCCCAATGGCAAGGTTTATTTAGCAAGTGGCAAGAATGGTTACAAGCTTTAGAAAATAACGATTTTCACCCTGCTTACACCACAGCAGGTTATAACGTTTTGGGTTGGGGTGGGACAGAAACAACCAAAAATACCCAAGAATTAATTAATAACTACTACACAACTCAATTTAACCAACTGATATTTTCCCAACTGCGACATCAACTAACTCAGAAACTCAACAACATTTTAGAGAAGTTGCGCCAAAAAGCCACGGCATTTAGCACCAGATTACAACAAAGCGATCGCGCTGATGAATATCGTGCCTCTGCTGACCTATTGATGGCATACTTGCATAGTTGGGAACCAGGAATGCAAGAAATTACCTTGGCTGATTTTGAGAGTGGGAAACCTGTGGTAATTCCCCTTGAACCTGACAAAAATGCAGTTGTCAATGCTCAATTATTATACAAACAGCACCAAAAGCTCAAACGTGCGCGTTCAGCAGTTGAACCACTTTTAGCAGAAACAAACAGCGAAATTGGCTATTTAGAACAAATCGAAGCGGCAATTTCCCAAATCGAAACCTACCAAAGCAGCGAAGATTTGGAAGCTTTGTTAGAAATCCGCGATGAGATGGTGGGACAGAAATACATGGAAAACCCAGATCAAAGGGTGGGTGCAAATAACGAACCTAGTACAAATTTCCGGAGTTTTCGCACACCAAGCGGTTTAGAAATCCTCATTGGACGCAACAACAAACAAAACGATCAATTAACTTTCCGTGTTGCCAACGACTATGATTTGTGGTTTCATGCTCAAGAAATACCCGGTAGTCACATTCTCTTACGTTTGACCCCTGGGACAGTTCCCGATGAAGGAGACCTTCAGTATACCGCCAATTTAGCTGCATACTATAGCCGCGCCCGCCAAAGCGAACAAGTACCCGTAGTTTATACCCAACCCAAGCATGTATATAAACCCAAAGGTGCAAAACCAGGGATTGCCATATATAAGAATGAGCGAATTATCTGGGGACAACCCCAAATGCTGAGGAAGTAACAGCGTCAGATAAGTTTTGTAGAGACACGATATATTGCGTCTCATATTCCAGCTGTGTTGTTATTTTTATTTTTGGTAAAAAAATCCGGTAATTCAAAATCTTTCACAATTAATTCTACCTGCCTTGTGCCTTCATCGCTATAACTTAGGGTAATATTCAAATAGCTTTCTGGCATGTATGGCATTCTTTCTGACCACTCAATCGCTGTAATTCCTGGTACAGCTTCGATACCTTCCCAATAGTTTTCTAGGTTCAATGCTTGAACTTCTGCTGGTTCTAAACGGTATAAATCTAGGTGATAAAGAGGTATACGTCCTTCAGTATATTCATTGATGATGGTAAAAGTTGGACTAACGATAGAATCCTCAATTTCCAAGCCTTCACCGATTCCTTGAACTAAAGTTGTTTTACCTGCGCCTAATTCTCCTGTAAGTAATATCACACTACCAGCAGGTAGATATTTGCCAATGTTACAACCAAGCGATCGCGTTGCATCAGAATCGGCGAGAAAGATTTTCATAACTACTAACTCTATCAGTTGAAGATGTAATATTATTTGTGTTTGTCACCCATTAAGTTATATTTTATCGGTAATTCATAACTTAAGAGAAAAAGTATAATACAAAACATTAAACTAAGTAATTAGGTGGCATCAGAAAAACATTAATACCTGAAATACTTACGCAATTGATAATACAGAGAAACCTAGTATAACAAGTAGCTGTAATATTTGTACCTCGGTATGGTTAGGTCTGAGTAATTTTGCTCTATAATTGCTGTTCAACAACTTAATCCCACCAGCTATATTTCCTGGAACCTATTGTGTTTAAATAAATACAACTGTATATTTTGTTTTAGTTCCCCTTGAGCAATTTTGTCAAACCCTAAAGTTAATGTGAAAAACCTTGTGTCAGGATAGTTTCACCTTATTAAGCATATTTCACTGAATCTTCGGTTTAAAAAAATACTGTATTCGTAACTAAAATTAAAGTGAATAAAAATTTTCTAACTAAACACCTATCAAATGAATCTCATCCAGAGTCGTCATCGCATCAGTTATTAACATCTAGTAATCAAGGCTATTTGTTAAAACCGAAACTGACTTTATGGCAGCATTTTAGCAATCTTTCAATTAGCCGTAAACAGATTGTTGCACTAGTGGCATCTGAAATAATATCAATAATTGGGGTAACTGTTGTTAGTAGGCTTTTAATTACTAGTAATTTACAAGTTATATCTGCTGAACAAGCTAAATCAGAACTGGCAGTTATAGATATGGCTTATAATATCAAAGTCAATCAAATGGGCTTTGGTTTTCGAGGACAATCAGATAATACTGCAATCATCAGAGCAACAGCAAACAGTTTCCGGGGTCAATCATTAAGTCCAGAATTAAAAGCCCAAGTCAAGCAGATATTAGTTAATGAAATTACAGCCAGAAAAATTGAATATGCAACTCTTGTTGGTCGAGATTTAAAGATAATAGTCAACGCAAATGCTGAACGTCAAGGTGAAGTTTTTAATCCGGGTGGTTTAGTCAGTGAAGTTTTTAATTTTCCTAAACAAATCAAAGCTAGTAGAATTGTTCAATGGTCAGAATTAAGCAAAGAATTACCACCTCTACCCCAAAATTTTCGTAATCAAGATGCTTTAATTCGTTATACAGTGACCCCAGTCAAAGATCCAGAAACAAATATAGTAATTGGGGCTTTAGTATCTGGAGATATAGTGAATCAGAAGGATACTATTAATCAAACAGCACTAGATGCAACTGGTGGTGGTTATAGCGCGATTTATTATCAAAAGCCGAATGGTGAGTTTATTTTATCAACATCTTTGGCTTCTGCTTCATCTCAGAGTTTTCGGAATTTACAGTTACCCAAAGCTGGTGAGACTTTATTAAAGGAAGCTGTGCTTTCTGGCAATAACATTCCCACAGCACGAATGACAATAGGAAACGAAGCTTATGTTGTTGCTGCTAAAGCCGTACCTAACAAAATTCTCCAAGCTGATGACGAATCGACTGTTAGTTATAATAAGCAACCAGTAGCCATTTTAGTCCGGGGAACTCCAGAAATAGCGATAAATCAGTTATTAAATAATAGTTCTTGGATACAGTTACTAACAATAGTTATCGCACTGTTAATTATTTCAATTTGGACAGTGATTCTCAGAAAAACAATTATCTTACCCATTACGGAACTGCAAAAAACAGCTTTTAAATATTTTACCGGCGATCGCACTGCTCGTGCAGAGGTATTTGCGGAGGATGAAATTGGAGAATTAGCAATTACCTTCAACCGATTAACAGATAAAATCACTCAACAAGTTAAGCAACAAGAAGATCAAGTTAAAATTGCTCAATTAGTTCATGAAGTTACTGATCGTTATCGTGTTTCTTTAAATCCTCAATATATTTTGGATTCAGCGATTATTAGCATTAAATCAGCGATTCAAGCAGATAGAGTACTTGTTTACCGTTTGGATCAAAATTGGAATGGTCAAATTGTTGCTGAGTCTGTTAATCCTGACTTTCCGATAGCAGTAGGAACAGAAATCATAGATATTGTTTTTGTGAAAAACTATATAGATCAATATCAAAATAATTCTGTTCAAGCTATTGCAAATGTAGATGATCATAATTTTTCAAGCTCTCATTTAGAATTATTACATCGATTGGGAATTAAAGCTAGCTTAATCGCACCAATTTTAATTAATAAGAAACTATATGGTTTACTAATTGCCCACCAGTGTTCAGAGACACGGGAATGGCAAAATTTAGAAATTAATTTGTTGAAACAGGTAGCAATTCCTATCGGTTATGCTTTAGAACAGACATCCCTTAATCAAAGAATAGATCATGCTAGTTCTCTTGCAGAATTGGTTTCTGGTGAAAAACGTCAGCAGCAAGAAGTATTACAGCAGCAAATTTCCAGATTAATTCAAGATATCTCTAGTGTATCCCAAGGTAATTTAACTGTTAAAGCAGAAGTCGTATCTGGACAAATAGGGTTAATTGCCGAAAATTTTAACTTAGTAGTTGATAATCTCAAGAAAACTATCACTGAGGTTCAATCTTCAAGCTGCCAGATAAATACTATAGTTAGAGAAAACGAAAATGTTATCTATGAATTATCAGCACAAACACAGAAACAAACATCAGCACTTCAAAATGTATTAGAAAAAGTTCAACCTATTATATCTTCTCTACAAGCTACTTCTGCAAGTAACAACCAAGCACGAGAAGTTACCCGTACATCTTTTAATAATGCTCAACAAAGCTTAACTGTCATTGATTCAGCCACGCAAAATATTTCAACTTTGCGTTCAACAATTGACGAAATGAAAAAGAGAGTTAAAAAATTAGGAGAGTCTTCCTTACAAATCGATAATATTATTGATTTGGTGAGTGAAATTGGAACACAAGCTAGTCTTTTAGCAGTTAACACAGAGTTGCAAGCTTCTAGAAGAAATCAAGATAGTAGTTTTTTGTTGATTGCAACAAACTTAGGAGATTTAGCTATTAGGTGTGCTGCTATTACTCAAGAAATTGAAGCAATAGTCAATACTAATCAGCAAGAAACACGAGAAATTATTCAAGTAATGGATTTAGTTACTTCACAAGTAGTGAAGGAAACTAATATAACCGAAAATACCAAAGCTTCTTTAAATGAGACTCTAATTGCTTTAAAACAAATCAACCAACTAGTAAATTCTATTTTTGAAGGAACGACATTTCAATTAGAAACATCGCAATCTATTCAAGAGATGATTCAGGAAATTGATCAGGTTTCCGAAGTTAGCAATGATTTTTCTCAACAGGTATTTCAGTCTTGGCAAAAAGCTTTAAATATTGCTCAAGAGTTACAAATTAATCTGGATAAATTAAAGGTAAATGAAACAGGGAACTCTTAAAACAAGTCGCAATACTCGCAGAGCGAGAAGCAAGCTACGCAAGTAAGTTTTATGACGGGGATTTTACCCCGAAAGATGATGTGGTTAAAATACGTAAAAAACTGCTGTAACTCAACTCAGAACCGTTATAAACTTGAAAATCACATATAGACGTTCAACTGGAACATCTATATGTAATTTTTGCAATTACCAGTGGGAACTACCTTCTTCCCAACTCATTGGGGTTGAATAATCTGGAAATGCAGATAAATTTTCGGGAGAACTACTGCTTTCTACATCCAAAACTTTTGTAACTTTGTTGTAAATATCTTCCGCTTCTTGAGGAGAATCTCCAATACTAGTTAATCCTAATTTGCCAAATTGAGATAGGCAACCCATGAGGTGAAAAACACTACCTGTTTCGGTTCCTGTCTCGAAATGTAAACGATGATGGGCAATAACATCCATCAAATCATTGGGCAAAAGTCCCTGATAACGGCTTTTATGCAGGTTATCAGTGGCGATGTAATATTTAGGTTTACCTTGTTGACTATAGAATAATCCAGTGGAAAGGTCATAGCGACCATTGGTTAATAGTTTTAAAGTCATGAAAGGGTGTGTTGTCCCACCTTTGCGGAGGTTGATTTCAATTGCTTGAATATCCCATTCACCATCTTCTTTTTGAACAGTGATAAAGTCAACACCGTATCTTTCTAATGCACCTTTAGATGCTAAATTTTGACCAATTTTTAAACCTAGTTGTTGTAATTTTAATCTGTAGCTAGAGTCTGCGGGGAAACGGCAACCCAGGTAAATTTGACCATCGGGACCCCCTAAAATTTGGTCATGGGTTGAAAGAACCTCAACATCTCCCGAAGGGGTAATACGTCCTTGTACACTGGGGGAACGTTTAATTTCTCCTTCGACAAATGCTTCTGCAATTGCACCTAATTCGCTAATTCGTCCTTTGAAGTTTTCCCAGCTTTCTTGACTTGATTGAAAACGCATGGTTTGAAAACAATCTAGAATTGCTGTGATTCTTTGTTCATGAGAACTATTTGGTGGGGCAACTTCACTGATTGGTCGCAAATCCAATAAAGCATTACCTTCACCAGAAATGCCTTCGTTGAGTTTGATCACCACTCTTTTCAAGTCTGGTTGACGTTCCCACAAATGTGCGGTTGCTTCTGCTAAGTCTACTGGATTCCACATGCGATCGCTTCCGTCGGGATGTGGCACTTCACATTCCGCAAATATTTGTCTACTACCACTTTTTGTCCCCCAATATTGCAGGTTTGGTGCTGCTGCATATAGGGGTACACCCAATTTCAGCGATAACTCTGATTCTAAGTTTGTGGCATTGTAACAAGTCATAAATGATTTATTTAGCCGCAAAGCTTGAGAAATTCTCTGTAGTAAGCGAGGACGTTCTAAAATCTTTTGACTGAGGGGTTTTAGAGATGAATCGTAGGTTGATAATAATAGTAAACGGTTGCGAGCATGGGAAAAAGGAATTCCTGGCAGCAATTGTAAATAATAATCAATGATACTGGGATGCAGTGGCATTGAAGTTACATAAATTAGACGAGTACGAGGATTTCGTAAGCGAATTAATGAAAATAATAATCGTTCTTCATAGTGTTCACAACCTTCAACTTTGGCAAGTTCCCGTTGATCAATACTTAAAGAAGGAATAACCAAAATATCAGCATCGCTATTATCAAAGAGTTCTATAGTTTTCCAGCGATCGCATAATGTCAGTTGTAGCTGACGGAATTGATCAACCTCCTGGGAGTTTGTAATATCTAGTGCTTGCATAAACCTAACCCCTTTTGATTGTCGAACACCCATTACTTCTCTTATATATCTCAAAATTTCAGCGATCGCTGTTGTTTTTTAAGTTTATTAATTTAACTGGGATCAAACTCCTCTCAATAAGGTTCTATAGTTATTCAGACTCTAAAGCGATCGCTTCAGAGAATCAAGCTGATAATAGTCGTCAATAACTTTCTGGGTAATTTGCCAAACTTGCAACCGCGAAAAAGGTGAGATGCATTGGTTTGAATACGAACATTACTCCTTAATTCATCATCCTGAACGCTTATCTGATATACAATTTGCGCGTCCCACTCAGCTACTCAAGTCTTTGAAAGTATAAATATAGTGTTTGATTTAGTTTTTAGTTTCACGCTAAAACTACTGCAAACACATACAAGCGATCGCGTAGCAGTTTCGTCGCATCTGAGTGCTGTGTCCACACGGATTGTTGTCACTATATCAGAAGAGAGATATATATACCTAACAACGTTTCAGGGAATCAGCCTCATGGACTATGGCTATTTAAATTACTCTCTCATAAAGTTTTAAGTATCGATGCAGTAATACCATTAAGACCTGCCGATAAATTGCAACTTTTACAGTCCCTCTCACAGATTATATGGCAGGGGTACTAATTAACAACTAGCAAGGGTAATGGAGACTACGTAGGTATTATGGCGTACCAAAATGGCGTGATGATGCAGTTTTTTCACTGGTATATCCCAGATGATGGAAAACACTGGAAAAGATTGAAAAAAAGTGCTAAAGAGTTAGCCGATGCAGGCTTTGATGCTCTTTGGCTACCACCTGGTTACAAGGGTATTGGTGGCGGTATGGACGTAGGCTACGGAGTTTACGATTTGTATGATTTAGGCGAATTTGATCAGAAAGGATCAGTACGCACAAAATATGGAACTCGGCAAGAATATTTAGATGCTTTGAACGCACTAAAAGAAGTAGGAATTGGTCCTTATGTTGACATAGTTTTCAACCATCTCATGGGTGGTGACGAAGCAGAGGTAATGAAGGCAACTCCCTATCCCCGTGATAATCGAGTTGAGCCAAAAGGTGATTTACACGAAATTAAAACCTATACACATTTTAAATATTCTGCCCGTCAAGGTAAATATTCAGATTTTGAATGGCATTGGTGGCACTTTGATGCCATTGATTATAATGACAATAATCAAGGAGACGACTCCACAATTTATGTTTTTGAAGGCAAATCCTTTGATGATTACGTTGCCTTAGAAAACGGTAACTTTGATTATTTGATGGGATGCGACTTAGATTTTGAAGAAGAATCAGTACGCAACCAACTCATCGAATGGGGTAAATGGTATATCGAAACCACAGGTGCAAAAGGATTCCGCTTAGATGCGGTGAAACATATCCCTGCGTGGTTCTTCCCCATCTGGCTGGATAAAATGAACGAATTTGCAGGTAAGGAATTATTTGCAGTCGGTGAATATTGGGATCCAGATATTCAAGCACTTCACGCATATATCGCTAACACCCAGGGTAAAGTAGATTTATTTGACGTACCACTACATTACAATTTCCACTACGCAAGCAAAGCTGGTAATAGCTACGACATGCGGAAAATTCTAGATGGTACCCTAATGCAGCAAGATCCTAGCCATGCTGTAACCTTTGTAGCAAACCACGATTCCCAAGCATTACAAGCCTTAGAATCAGTTGTTGAACCTTGGTTTAAACCCCTAGCATACGCAATTATTCTTCTGCGTCGTGAAGGTTATCCCTGCGTATTTTATCCAGACTATTATGGAACTGAATATACAGACTCAGGAAACGATGGGCAGGAATATGACGTTGTGATGCCATCCCACAACTGGATTATTGATAAATTCCTTTATGCTCGCAAAGATTTCGCCTATGGTGAACAGTATGATTACTTTGATCACGAAAACACCATTGGTTGGACTCGTTTAGGGGATGAAGAACACCCTAAAGCAATGGCAGTAATTTTAAGCAGTGGTGATGATGGTTTCAAAGCCATGGAAGTTGGCAAACCAAACGCCAAATTTGTAGATATCACAGAACATATCAAGGAACCCGTGCAAACCAATGAACATGGTTGGGGTGACTTTAGATGTAATGCTGGTTCGGTATCCGTTTGGGTAGAAGAATAACACTATTTTTGATGTTGCCTTAAACCCCCGACTTTTTGAAAAAGTCGGGGATTTGGTATAAGTGAACTACGCAATAAGGTAGTGTAATTCACTTTTGTCTGACTACTTAACTGTATTATCAATTAGCTTTAATTTCCACTTGCGAAGTATCTACAGCTTTTGTACCGTCTACCTTACTAGCTACATGGATCATTTGTTCAAGAATAGACTGATTGGGTAATGATCCCTTAAGTATAATTTTACAACCATCTTGAAAGATTTCTAAAGTTTGAACATCCTGAATATCCGGATGTTTATCAAAAGCAGCAGCTACTCGCTTGGCTAAACCATTGGCATCGTATTCAGCATCAAGTCCCATGTGCTCGGGAGAGACTGGAGGTTGACGCATTCCTGCTTTTTCACGTAATTCCCAGTCATATTCACCCGTCAGTCCTGGACTCATCGATTCCTCAACAGCACTTTTGTTATCACTATTTTGGTCTATGTTTTTTTGTGAATTTTCAGACTGTTTAAACTGCCTTTTTAAGCAACTCATATATACTTTCCTCCTAAATTTTATGTCTCATGTTTCATTGGATATTAATGACTAAGCAATTAACTCAGTTCACGGTCAATAGCCACTTTTAATTTATTTATCTTGCACAGTTTTACAAATAAATTTAATATCACTGAATGGAAGCCAAGTCGAATTTGCTAATGATTAAATAAAGGTTTTACTTGTTTTGAGCATTATATCCAACTTAATTTATTCTCTTGCTACTAACATCAGTCATAGGTTAGAGTTAGGAATAAAAATTTTGCTGTTTTTTACCGTGCTAACGTTAACAAATTATATAGGACTCATATTTGATTTTTGAAAAGATACGTAGGGTGTGTTAGGGACTTCCAAATAAAAAAGTCTTTAATTTGTAGGGTGGGTTAGGACGATAGTCCGTAACCCACCATTATTTATTGGGTAATTTATTTTTTGGTGTTCCCTGAGCGACAGCATAACGCACCAAACCCTTGAGAATGGTGCGTTATGCGAAATGCTAACGCACCCTACAAATACCTAATTTTGTAAGTGCAAAGCACAGACTACGCCAACAAAAATCAAACCGGATTCCTATATCTTGAGTCTATCTATATCAGTATGACTTTAGATCTAATGATGGTTTTGTATGCGTGTGGGTGAATAATAATATTTTCGACTTGATATCAAGTAACTTGATTCTCGTTGATTTGCTGTATGGGTAACGCTGGGAAAGGGTGCGAATCAATTATGCGTAGTTTACCACTGTAGCGATCGCTTGATTAATATTATCCCTCAATCACGAATAGTTTATCAAGCCATGTATTTTGCGGTGAATGACTAAATCAGTATCATTACTGAGATAGTTCAATAGTTTGTGTGACAATATTTGAGTATGTATTGTCTCAAAACTACTATATTAATTGGTAGTTAAGCATTTTTGTAAATTATTTAATTTGCAAAGTTAACAACTGTGGGGAATACAAATTATTGTGACTAAAGTAATATGCTATGTCTAACCAAGCTCTAAATAATCTTCTCTCTATTTTTCAAGATCAACCGGAAATTTTAGAAATAATTAATCTAAGTGATCTTGAATCGAAAAAGCTAATTGGTGCTTTGAATAAAAATAATAAATTATTTGCAAGTCCTGTAAATTTATATGTTACCGGACGCACTGGCGCAGGTAAGACTTATCTGGGAAATCGTCTTATTGAGCAAGATGTGATGAAATCCACAGGTAATATAGATTGTACAGATAGTGTAGGTTGTTTTCGATTAGCAAGTAATCTCTACTATTTTGATTTACCTGGTGCAGGAAGTAGTGAGGAATATGAAAATATTAATCGTGCTACTTTGCTAATGCCACAAATTGAAGATGAGGATGATGGGATCAAGGCGATTAAAGAGTTCCAAAAAATAGATTACTCTAACCCAGAATCTCCAGAAACAAAAACCATTAGCGTTGATAATTGGCAATCTGAAGCTACTCAAAACAAAGTTAAAGCTGATGTAATTCTTTATGTCATTGCTCCTCATATGCAATTTATACGGAGTGATAAAAAATATTTACGAGCATTACTGAAAAATAATCAACAATATCATCAACAAAACAAAGTTATTTTTGCTCTGAATATGTTTTGTGATGAAAGAACAAAGACAATGAAATCAACTAAACAGAATATAGAAGATGTGAAAGCTGGAATTAGCAAAATATATCAAGAAGTATTTGAAACTCAACAAAATCCAGCAATCATAACTTTTAATGCCAAAGCTGGTAACGGAATTAATGAAATTACCTCTGAGATTTGTCAAATTTTACCTCAAGAGAAACTGGGCAATATTGAAGAGGTATTGCGTAGCGATTTAAAAGAATTCGCACAAAAAGAAAGAGACTCTCGCTATCTTAAAACATTAATTAAGATTGCTTGCCGTCTAGCAAGCAAAAAGATTAATGAACAAGCTGGTGGAGAAGATTTATTAAAGACTGCTGCTATTGCTATTAGTTCTTATGGAGTTGAAACTTTCAAAAGCCAAGAGGACTTAGTTAAAATCAAGGCAGAATTAAATCAAATAATTGAATTAACTAATAACGAAATTAAGAAACAGCGGACAAAAGCTATAAAAGCAAGAGATAAAATTACCGAAACAAAAGAGATTACCCAGAAAGAACCTATATTTGAATATGTTTCCGTGGTAGATTACATAGAAATTAATGAAACTAAAGTCAATAAATTAGGTGGTTTTAAAAAATTAATAAATATGACGACAAGTTTTTTTGGCTTAGGAAGTTATTTTGATCCTGAAGTTGTCACTGAGAAAGTAAGAAAACCTATTGAAAGGTTAGAAGAGCGGTTTGTTGGCTATGAAACAAAAATAATTGATACAGTTCAAGCTGTAGTGGGAGAGGTAGAAAAAATAGTTGGTCAAGAGTATCTCCAAGGTAGTTATCCTGTCATTAAATTCATCCTGGCTTTGGGATATGGCGTACAAAAGCATTGTCTTAATTCCGATTCTTCTTTGCAAAATTGTATCAGCAATTCCGAAAATTATATTGAGCTTAAGTTAGAACCTGTAAAAGATAAAATTGAACATTTACTAGATAACAATTCCATAGCAAATACAGAACAACAGCTTATTGAGTTAATTGAAAATATATTAGTTACGAATTTAAAATCTAATTAATTTTAGTAAGCTATCTGTAGTTTAAATAAATTCACTTAAACCTCGTCTTTCGCAAAGAATGGAGTTTTGTCATTAGCAATGTAAGGTAGACGCGTAAAGCCTTAAGGCATCAAAGAAAAGCGGATGTTATTGTAATACCGCTTTACATATGGCATTGAGACGCGACATGTCGCGTCTCTACATTTTTCACATGTATCATCATCGCTCTAATTTTTATACGCATTATGTTTAAACTTAATCAACCATCTCTCTCTGCAATTAGATCTAAATTTTTTATTGAAAGTTTAGCTACATCTCCTAAGAAAATATGTGACATCAAAATCGTTGTAACTGGTAGGACTGGAAGTGGCAAAACAACACTAGGAAATTGCTTGACAGGAATTGATAACCTAATGCCATCATCAGGACATCAAGACTGTACTAATGAAATTAACTTCATTCAATTTCCAGTTGGGATAGAATATTTTGATTTACCTGGTGTTTGTAGTGACGATAGATTAGAAAACTACAATCGAGTTGCACTTGGTTTAGAACAAGTAGAAGATTTTCCTTTTGTTGAGAGTCTTATAATCACTCAATATATTAAAAATCAAGATTATCAAAAACAAATATTTAGCATTGATCAATATAAACAAAAACAATTTCAGCCAGACATAATTTTTTATTTGATAGCTCCAGATAAGCAATTTTTACGTGATGACTGTTTCTATTTGAAAGATTTATTAAATATGCATAGTCAGCTGATTTACATTTTTAATATGTTTGTAAATAAGGAAAATTGCGAAAATCAAATAGCTTCATATGAAAATATATCTGATGCTATAGACAAAATTACCAAAGTACATGCTGATGTTTTAGGAAATACAAATCACCCCAAAATTGCTAAAATTAGTTGTTGGACAGGAGAAGGCGTTTATGAGTTAATGAAACTCTCTTGCCAGATGCTAGAGAGTAAAGAAGCAAAAAAATTTGATAATTTCCTAAATTCACAGAAGAAAAAAATATCTCATGAGTTTACCTATCAAGCTAAATTTGAGATAGTAAAGCTGCTTGCAAATATAGCTTGTCAAAAGCCCACTGGTGAATCAAGTGATTATCAAAACTTAAATCAAGCTTGTGACGAACTTTGGGAATATATAAATTTTTTATTGGGACGAGAACAAGATAAACCTGATGCTCTCAAACAACTAATTCATACTCAGATCAATAAGTTAATCAATGAATGTACTGTATCATATCATGAAAAGGTAACACAAAAAAAATCAAAGGCAATATACAAATCGGTTCCTAATTTTAAAACCATTTATGATCATGTACCAGATTACGATCGTCCGATAATAATAGAGAAAACAGAATGGCGTGATACTAGTAATGTCTTTAAAGGGTTAAAAAATTTGTCAAAGCATGGTCATTATGGCAAAAAGAAAAAGGTTTCAGAAATTGTCGGATATGAGCAAAAAACTATAACTAAGCAAATATTAGACGGCTATCGAAAAGAATACTCCCATACTGAATACTGGGAGGAAGAAACAGGAGAATATAAACTCGTAGGCACTACATATAATTCCTTCAGCCACAGTGGAATTTGTTTACTTTTAACACTAGCTCATGTTTTTACCTCTGATGCGGTAGGCAAATCTTATGAATATAAGGATTTAGATAGAGAATATCACGCAAAATACAAAAAAATCTCACAGCTAGTGAGTAAATTATCAAATTTCGGAAATGAACTGACAGAACAAGATATTTGTAATATATTAGAACCCAACATCGACAAGATTTTGGATTTTTCGTTTAAACCCCTTTGCAATCTAGAATAATAGGGAATTTTCCCCACCGATGGGAGCATCCAATTTTATTTCGTGCTAAAAGAATAATATTGTCATTGCGTACGTAGTTTGCGAACTGTAGGTTGGAGGAACTTATTAGGTGATTATATGGTGCATTATCAACTTAAAGTATCCTTTTCAGTCTTATTTACTACTATTCTGGGATTATTTATCCTCCCAGGTTGTAATCAAATTTCAGTAATTACCGATAATTCACAAACTATTTCATCACCACTATTAGTGCAAGCAAAAGCACCACCAAATGTCCCTAAAGTCAAGTCACCAATAAGTAAAAATCTATTCAATTGGCGAAATGTAAACATTCAGGGAATGGGTTATGTCACAGGTTTAATTACTTCCCCAATTGCACCTTATGATGTCTATGTTCGTACCGATGTCGGGGGAATTTATAGGTTTAATCGGGGGAATAATTCCTGGATTCCTTTGATGGATATGTTTGATACTAATTTTGCCATTGGTGGTGTGGGAGTTGAAAGTTTAGCATTAGATCCAACTAAACCCAACCGCATATATGTTGCCATCAAAAGCAAAAATTCTGACTTTAAAGATAAAGATAATAAAATTAAATCTACATATGCAGGGGAGGTGATGGTTTCTGAGAATAAAGGAACCAGTTGGAAATCTACAGGTTTAGGTAAGCATAATATCTATGTAGGACCAAATGAAGCTTACCGTGCGGAAACTGGAGAACGTTTAGCTGTTGATCCCCATCAATCGGGTTTAGTTTATTTTACTTCCCGTCGTCATGGTTTGTGGAGGAAACAGGGAAATACTGATTGGGTGAGGGTTACGGGAGGATTACCAGAACCTAGTAGTTTGCCTGGGTATAAAAATCCCGATGGGACGGATAATAAAGATCTACCGGGTTTTACCTTTGTGGCTTTCGATGAACGCACGGGTGATAGTAAAAAGGCTACCCAAATTATATATTTAGGAATCCATGGTAGTGGAATTTGGCGCAGTAGCGACGGGGGAAAATCATGGACAAATATGGGGGGTAGTGATAATCCATTGCGGGGTGTTGTGGCAAATGATGGCACACTATATGTCGGATTTGGCACCCTTGGGGATGATGGGAAGGGTAAAAAAGCAACTGGTAGTATCCGCAAATATCAAAATAACTCCTGGAGTAACATTACACCCGATGGGGATAGGATTTATCCAGCAGTGACAGTACAGCGCAAACTTAACGGGGGCTGTGCCTCCGTTAAAGTTTGTAAGAAGCAGAATCAAGCATACACGGTGATGGCGATCGCAGACAAATTTGTTTACCGTTCTACCAATGGGGGAAAAAGTTGGCAGAAACAAACCATGTTTATGGGTGCGTATGATCCGAATCATCCCCAAGATAAAGTTAACACCTCCGCACCAGGTTACTATCAATCATACGCTTCCACTGGTGCCGCCAGTATTATGATTGATCCAGGTAATCCCAAGCAAGTTTGGTGGACAAATGGTATGGGGGTAGCTCGTACAGATGATGTTACTACAGCTACACCAACCTACAAATGGTTGATGAATAACTTAGAGGAACTCGACTCAAATATGGTAAGGGTTCCTCCCAAATCGAAAGCACATGGTGGAGCAGATTTACTGAGTGCAGTCCAAGATAAAATTGGTTTTCGACACATCAGTCGTAACCAAGTTCCCACTAAATCTATTAGCCCCAGTAATGTACCTATTAACCCAGCTTTTAAATGGGCAAACCCTGATTGGAAGGTTTATCCCCAACCATATCCCCATGTTTCCGGGGCAACAGGGATGGATTACGCTTACAAAAACCCTGATTATGTGGCTTTTGTTGGCTTTAATCAGTGGCAAGGTTATTGGGGAATACATGGGATAAGTAGTGATAACGGGAAGACTTGGAAGGCTTTTGAATCGGTACCCACAGAAAACCTCTGGAAATCAGATAAGTCTGCACAGGAAAAAGTTATGGCAACTGGGGGACAAATTGCCATGTCTCCCACCAACCCCAAAAATCTAGTTTGGTCGCCAACTTGGGGTACTTGGACTCATTACACTAAAGATGGGGGAAAAACTTGGCAACTTTCCCGCAATATTGATCCTAAACCGAAACCAGAACCGTTTGATCCGCAAAATAATGATCACAATCACTATGATGCATTGCCCAAATCATGGTCAAATACAATCAATCCCTGGTTAAGTTCCTATATTTTGGCAGCAGATAGGCAAGATCCCAAAGGTGAAACCTTTTACTATTTGAATAACTCCACCTTTTACTACAGTAACGATGGTGGTGCCAACTGGCGTGAAAGTGCGGCAAAGCTACCTGGTTGGTTAATTCGTCCCACTATAGTCCCAAATCCGACACAGCAGGGTGATGTGTGGGTGAGTTTTGCCCGTAATCCAGAGGAGGTGACTGGAAATAAATTGTATCGTTCCGTTGATGGGGGTAAAACTTTCATGATTGTACCATCGGTAGAAAGTTGCGAATATATGACTTTTGGGAAGGGAATATCTGAGAAAAATCCGTATATTTACATGTTTGGTAGAGTTGGAAATGCCACCAAAGATGCCATCTATAAATCTGAAAACATGGGTAAAAGTTGGATTCAAATCAGTGATCCGAATGTGTTGCTGTTTCCTGGCATGGTAAATATGGAAGGAGATATGCGATCGCCTAACTTAGTTTATGTTGCTTTGACAGGGAGAGGAATTATGGTGGGGGAAAAATAGATATCTAAGAAGCAGATTTTCATCATGACTAAATTGAGTATGCGATACCTACGGTGGTAAACTGCGCATAATTCAAATACATACACAATTATAGGCAATATGCAAACGACTTACGTCGCGGAAGCTTTGCATTCCCAAGGTTAAAATGGAGGTTAGCGGACTCGAACCGCTGACATCCTGCTTGCAAAGCAGGCGCTCTACCAACTGAGCTAAACCCCCAGATTCTATAATTTTTCAGATTATAATTCTATATATCATAACCTATTGTCTAGTTGTATAACAAGGGGACAGAAAAAATGACTCTGGTGGTTGCTAGCTTCTATAAATTTATTCAACTTCCAGATTTTACGCAGATGCGTCACCCATTATTAACATTTTGTCAAGAGCAAGATATCAAAGGAACGATATTATTGGCACCAGAGGGGATTAATGGTACTGTTGCGGCTTCAAGCGATCGCATTCAAGATCTATTGGCTTTTTTACGTGCGGATTCTCGCCTCAAAGACTTAGAATATAAGGAATCTACCACTGACAAAGCACCCTTTGAACGGCTCAAAATCAAGTTGAAGAAGGAAATTGTCACCCTTGGTTTACCTGAAATTAACCCCGGTGAAAGAACGGGAATCTATGTTACTCCTCAAGATTGGAACCAAATAATTAGCGATCCAGAAGTAACAGTAATTGATACCCGTAATCACTACGAAGTTAATATCGGTACCTTTAAAGGGGCTATTAATCCAAATACAGAAGCATTCAGTGATTTCCCTGACTATGTACATCAACAATTAGATCCAGTAAAACATCGAAAAGTGGCAATGTTTTGTACAGGTGGGATTCGCTGTGAAAAAGCCTCCGCATATATGCTTTCACAGGGGTTTTCAGAAGTTTATCATCTTCAAGGTGGTATTTTAAAGTATTTAGAAGATGTCCCTCCCGCAGAAAGTATGTGGGAAGGAGAATGTTTCGTTTTTGACGAACGTGTTGCCGTTCAACATGATTTACAACGGGGAACATATGATACTTGTATCGGTTGTGGACACCCTGTTAATGAAGAAGATAAGCTATCTCCACATTACGAAGAGGGTATCTCTTGTCCCTATTGCTACAAAAACCTGACAGCAGATAAGCGTACAAGGCTAGAGAATAAAAAAAGACAAGCTTAGTTGAATCTATTTTTGCAGGACTATTGCAGAATATTTTAGGCGATAGTTTTGAGGATATCTAAAGCGTAACGTTCTTGTGACAAGAGTACTTGAATACCTTTGTCTCGACAAATACTAGAAAGAATTTGGCTAAGTGCAATTTTCTTTCTCTGATTATCTGACAGATCTAAACGCTGAGATTTTAAATCTTTGATAATTTCGGCAAAAGATTCTTTGTAATCGCTAAAAACAGGCTCTTCTTGGAGTTCTAACAAAAAATTTTCAAATCCGACGCAAGCTAATCCATAAATTGCCAATTTCGTAAAAGTTGCTTCTGGTTTTAATCCTGGTTTTCCATCACTAAAGTATCCCCAATGGGTATCAATTTTACCGGTGAAATAATCGATAGTTAAAGAGGTGTAATCACTAAATGTTAATGCCTGTTTACGCAGCGCGCGACTTACCAACCCTGCGGTTTTTTCTTGTCCATTTTGATCCGAATATTTCTCAATATAGTCAGTGCAATCAAAAAAACTAAACAATTCACCAATTGGTTTTTGGGAAGGTTCTAAGGCAATATCTTTCTGGCGTTTAGATAGGGGTATTTGCTTGCGGATATATAAATAATCCAGGGGATAGCCACTGCGGGTAATTTCTTGCCCATCTTTAAGACTAACAAGTTGTTCATTGGGAAGTCGTACCGTCATCCCATAACTTTCTGATGTGACAATTCCTTCACCAAAAGCGTTACTTTCCTCTCTTGAATTTCTGAGTGTGACATTTCCTAATCGATATCCTCCATCTTGGGTTTTACTAGGATAGGTAAAATAGTTTGTTGTTGTGGAACCTAATCTTAGTGCCATATCCCCTTCATTACTAAATAGATATGCTTCTTGAAACCGACGTAAAGAGGATTGTAAAAAGTTAGCTCGTCCTGAGATAATGGTCTCTGCGGGAATATCAGGTGACACTAGCACCAAACGCCCCAAAGAAAAAACATTACCAATAAAAGGTGATGGATCTTTTTCGGTACTCGTAATATCTAATGAACCAATAGATCTAGGATCGAAGACATCAGAGAGAATTCGTACAGTGTCAGTCACTACAAACCCACCCATACTGTGTCCAATAAATGATAGCTTGATGCGATCGCTATCATTGTAAACCTCTTGCCCGCAGGTATTTCCATCGGGCTTGCCTTTAACTAAAGCATAATCAATATGTCGAATTAACTCAACTAAATCTGAAACACCAAAATTATTCGCACGATAACTATCACGAAAATAGCCTCCTAATCGAAATATAATAATTGTCAATATTGGAGAAACTGCTATTAAAGACAGAATAACTAGCGCCGCAAAAATAGTTAAGAAGAATCCTGAATTATCAAACTGTAAGCTAATTCCTACAGCGCTTACCACCGAACCAATTACACCTAAAACTAAGCCCAAAGTTCCTACACGAGACACTCTGCCCCAAACTACAGGTAAAGCTGCCTTTGCAGAATTCAGCTTCTCTTTAAAGGAACCACCTTCCTCCTGTACTTCCGATGATGCAGGTGAAGTTTGTTCAGAGGGCCAACGATAACCAATTAATAATAACCCTGGAGAACGGCTTTTACCATAGTGATGAGCAATATATTCATAAATACTTTCAAACCAATCCTTGGCACCTTTCCTACTGGTGTTATAGCCATGAATGACAATCAAAATTTCGGCATTGCCTTTATGTTCTTGTAAATATTGGGAGATTTCCTTAATGAAATTTTTCGGATCACAAGATTCAGCAATGTCATCAACTTGTTTATCTTCAATATTAATTGGGGCGGTACTGGCAACAAAATATCCTGGGAAAGGTAGATTTTTGTTAGGGTTCAGTTTTTCAATAGATAGTAGAGGGGCAACCATAGGGATATATTCTGATTAGTATATATAACTTCTTTCTGAGAATCAAAATTTCCGGTAATTAACTATACATTTTTAGCAAACTCTATTCTTCGACTAATTTTTAACTTTCATCGCCAAGGTCAAACCGTCAGCAATCGGTAATAAACTTAGATTAACGCGCTGGTCTTGCTGTATTTTGGTATTTAAAGCTCTAATTTGATTGGTTCGATTATCCTGTACTTCCGGATCCCCTACTCTACCAGACCACAAAACATTATCTATGGCAATTAAACCACCTGGACGCACAAGTTGTAAACAACGTTCGTAGTAATTATCGTAACCACTTTTATCTGCGTCAATAAAAGCAAAATCAAAAGTTTCTGCTTCTCCATCTGCAATTAGTTGATCGAGAGTTTCTAAAGCCGGGGCAATATGTAATTCAATTTTATTGGCAACTCCTGCTAATTCCCAATACTTTCGGGCAATTTGTGTGTACTCTTCACTCACATCACAGGCTACGATTTTCCCATCTTCTGGTAACGCTAGTGCCACCACCAAGGAGCTATAACCAGTAAATACACCAACTTCTAATGTTTTTTTTGCACCGATTAACTGCACCAAAAGTGACATAAATTGCCCCTGTTCTGGTGCTATTTGCATAATACTCATGGGATGTTTTGCTGTTTCATCCCGTAACTGTGTTAGGATTTGCGGCTCTCGCAATGATGCAGATAATAGGTATTGATAAAGATTTTGATCGAGTCCGAGGTGCTGGTTGTTCATCGTATTTTTCACTCATTAGCTATTGATATTACCATTTCGCTGTAAAAAACAACTAAATCTAGTGAAAATACTAAATTATCTATGTTCACAAGTGCCGACAATGTGATCTAATACGAATAATTACTTAGTTAATTGTAGTCTATTTATAATTATAAAATAGTTACTCACTCAGAAGATAAATCATCAAATATTCGCATTATATATTCATAGCTTAAATAAGATTATCTAATTTACTTAAATGTGATGACAGCGCCCATTTTGGGTAAAATCTCTAAAGGAAGAATAATGATAAAAATATGGTAGCAACTTTGTTGAATCTATTAAACTCCATCACTTTCCCTGGTTTTGGAAGTGTCGAGCCTTTCGTTAGTTCTGGCTTAAAGAGTGATGCAAATGGCGGCAAACCACGCGCCTTTGAGATCCGGCAGGGTACAGATGGATTTAACTACTATCTGAAGATTTTCAGTAATGGGAATGAAGCAACTCGTGTTGTTGGTGCCTTTACGTCTGCTGAAGAAGCCTTAGATTACTTAAATAGCAATTATTGATGTACAAAATTTGCCGATTCGTTGATAAAAGTTAATGAAAAAAAATAAATTTTGATAAATCCCACAAGTCGCTAATTAACTCCAATTTCACTAAAGCTTGAGAGTTAGTTTAGTTTGAGGTGCTTTCTTAAATGATCAGAAATTTGGTAAATTAGTATACAATCCTAAAAACCAATTTCTGCACTGGGGGTAAAAATGAATCGTCCAATCATACTTGGCATTGTGGGAGATAGTGCAGCGGGTAAGACTACTTTAACAAAGGGTATTGCTCAGATACTTGGTGTGGAGAACGTGACGACGATTTGTACTGATGATTATCATCGGTATGATCGTCAGCAACGTGCAGAAATTGGAATTACGGCACTACACCCTGACTGCAATCATTTGGATATTATGCAGCAGCATTTATCTTTACTGCGGATGGGGCAAGCTATTCTCAAACCAATTTATAGCCATAAAACAGGGTGCTTTGAAGCCCCTCAATATATTAAGCCAGCGAAATTTGTCATTGTTGAGGGGTTATTGGGCTATTCGACCCGCGCTGCTAGGGATTGTTATGATGTCAAGGTGTACTTGGCACCGCCAGAACCTCTACGTGCAAGTTGGAAAATTAAGCGAGATACTCAAAAACGCGGTTATACAGAAGAACAGGTGCGTCAGGAATTAGCAAAGCGCGAATCTGATTCTGATTTGTATATTCGTCCCCAACGTCAATGGTCTGATATTGTTGTTAGTTTTTATCCCCCTAGCGACGATGCAGAACAAACAAAGGATCATTTAAATGTGCGTTTGGTTTTGCGTCCGACAATTCCCCATCCTGATTTTACTGAGGTTTTAGCGGCTGGAAATGGAAATTTGCGCTCCGCGATTCGCTTAGAATTGGATCGGGATATGGGTAAACCAGTAGATGTATTAGAAGTTGATGGTCATGCTACCTTAGAGCAGGTGAATCGCTTAGAACAAATAATTTGTTCGGATATGCCTTACTTGAAGAGTGTATGCGATCGCGAAAGTAATCCAGAGCTAGGTAAAATATCTGGGACTACCGGAGAAGTTTTACAAAGTTACCCCCTAGCGTTGACGCAGCTGCTAATTACCTACCACATGTTGAAAGCAACACAAATGCATCAATAGTTATCAGACTTCAAAAGTAGATTAATTTGAACTTTATTTGGAGTATGCGATCGCGTAGGTAATTTATCCCTAGTAATATCGTACACTCCCATCAAATTAGTTTACTCTCGAATCCACAATGCTAACCCACCACCGCGTCCACGGGCTGCGATAAAATCATCGGTGGTGAGGAAAAAAGCAAAGAATGGTAATTTACCAGTTGTTGTTTGATTGTAAAAATCCTGATTTGCTGTTTTCCGACTTTTGACATTTCCACGATAAAGAGTGCGATTCAATAAAGACAACTCTATTTTGTCAAAGTCAAATGTCAAAAGGTTCTTTTTCCCCCAATATTTGGTTAATCCGCTAAATTGCAGCTTCATAAAGCCTAGTTCGGCTGAATTTTTAATTTCTCCTTTACCCAAATTCTCATCCGTATTTGTGCTAAAAGCTATTTTGGCTTTAGCAAAATTTGGTACATAAAAGCCTTTTCCTAAAATAATTCCTCCTCGCCTTTGGACTTTTTTGGTTCCAGTGGCAAAACATAATCTCCACTCACCCAACATTGATGGGAAAGGGTAGATAATTTTTTGCTGTTTAGCGGCTATTTCTGCCTGTAATAAGGCATTTACTACTACTTCTACTTGGGGACGATCTTTGCTCTTGCTGCGGTAAGCCAGTGCAGTCTTGGTAAGTATATCAATAAACTCTGTGGATGCAGGAGTAGTTAAATTAGTTGTCATGATGAAGTAAGAATAAATCTTTTCTCTGTAATTTTACTAGTTACGGATAATACTGAATTATTTGGAAAATTCATTAAAATCCATATTTTTCATATTGACGTAGGGTAAGCATCTATGCCAGTTTGTAACAGTTAATACTCTCAATGCAAAAAAACAGTTTTGAATTCATAAAAATTGTGATATTTGCCTTTTCACTAATCAATAATATCAAGATTATGTTACAAAAATTACTGTTAGCAAATGTTGTTGTGGCTGGTTTAATGCTGGCGCATTTTCCAGCGATCGCACTCAATCCCAATTTTACAAAACCTTCTACATCAGGTAGCTCTAGTTTAATTATTGCTCAAGAGCAAGAGATTAACGCTGATGCTTTAAATGATGCAGCAGAAGCGTTGGAAGAAGCTGCAAATGCCATGAGTGCAGCTCAAGAAACTAAAAATACAAAGGAAGTACAGGAGCATTTTGGTAGAGCATTGACAGCGATGGAAAAGTCTTCTGCTTTACTAGAACAAGCAGGAATTCCCAAAGCAGCCAACGCGATGGATAATGCGATCGCGTCTGTGAAAGCAGCGGTGGAAGCTGATACCGAAGCGGAACAAGAAAAACTGGTTGAAGAAGCTGGAAAAGCCCTAGACGATGTAGTTAAAGAGGTAGAAGCAGCTTTAAAATAAAACCTGTGGATTTTCAAGAGTAGTAGTGTGTCAAGTGTGTCAAGAGCAAAATGATGGTTGTAGAGACGTAGCAGTGCTACATCTCTACAGGACTGTCGATTTGTACACAACCGTCAAAATATAATTAACGGGCTAGTAGGCAGGGGAGCAGGGGCAGTAGGGGAAAGGCGTTTATTATTGGGCTTTTGATGGTTAAATAATGGCTGTACTAGTAGTTCATAAAAATCATGAGATGTGTAGTTCCTGGTGGTAAAGAATTTCCGTTATTCTTGAAAAGTGATGTACCGGGTTCAATATTGTGACTAACTTTTCTCAAGGACGAATGTTACTATCCCATAATTTTAATGTTTCTGAAGATGTGCTTCCGTCATTAAGTCGGGAAGAATTTACAAAGGTATTTATTCAAGGATTAGCAAATATTGCTCAGTGTCGATTAATTGATAATCCTCATTGGATTGTTGAGGTTTTGTTTGATCCTAATAAGTTTTCTGCGGCACAAATAGGTGAAAGTTGTGCTCAAGCTTTAATCAATGAGCGTTTAAGTCAAGTTAAAGATGGTCAATCTTTACCAAATTTATTGATATTAGGGGGAATTAAAACAACTCCCCCTACCAGTGCTTCACCAGATGCGCTACAACCTGGTGAGTGGGGTGTGGATGTGGTGGAAACAGCTAATGGGAATGAGTTTTTACAAGCAATTGGATGGGATGCAACTGTGGCTTCAAAGCCGCCGGAAAATGTGTTTAAAGTTGAAAGAGCCTAATTTAACTTGCTTTTTCCTCGGTTGCGATCGCATCTTCATTTCTGTACCCTTTGGGGTTAGCTTGTGTAGTGTTGTGGGATTAATATTTTTACGGAAACGTCCGTGAGTCAAGGCTTGGTGTATTGGATCAACCAAATTTTTTCAGGTAAAATGCGGAATATTTTGTATTCAATTGGGAGAAACCAGGTTTCGGTTATTAGTTGCTACCTTTGAAAGGTTAGTCTTTGCTGCCGAAAAGCTCTCAATACAGCAGGTACGCATAAACATACTCTCGCTGTATAGTTATCAACACATCTGATTTAACAAACACAAATTATAATCGCTTTATCTGGGACGCGGAATTAAAAGTTTATTTTTCTCCAGTCTTGAATTTAAGTCCGCAGTCTCTGGGCAAATTGCTAAGTAATGGGTACTCAGCAGTCTTTTGGTAAAAGCAAACATAGGAAAATGACATGGATAACAATAATTGGATGCAACAGGTTCTGATGCTGGGTTTGGGCACAACTTCGATGGTTGCTGAGAAATTAAAGGAAGCTGGAGATAAAATAGTCAAAGATGGGAAACTAGACCCAGAACAGGCTAAAGCTGTGATGGATGATATGGTACAGCAGGTAAAATCTGAGCAAGGCAATTGGGAAGTGAACATGCAGCGTCAGATGCGAAATATGATGCAGGATTTGGGTGTGGCTCGTCAATCGGAGGTTGATGAGTTACGTGGTAGGATTGATCGCTTAGAGCGGCAAGTACGCGATTTAGAAAATAAACTTTGGCGTTAAAGATTATAGAACTTACGCATTGACACGAAATACAAAATATGGGTGCTTGAAAAAAAGACATTTGTCGTAGGGGTTTAGCAATGCTAAACCCCTACAGCGCGGCTTGATGTACGATAAGCCGGAGGCTTGACGCTTCGCGTATCGAAGAATGATTAATAAGAGCCTGAAATTGCCTATTTTCGTGGAAACATATCATGGTTAATTTGTGTAGTGCGTAAGTCCTAGATTAGCTGAAAAGCCTAAGTATAGAGACGTACTAAGGTATGTCTCTATTGGTGTGAAGTGAAAAAATAAGATTTTTTGTCCTTTGCGATCTAAACTTAGTTGTGTTCAACTGGTAATTTCAATTCCAAATCACCTAAGTAGGAGGATTGATTTTGAAAGCAATTTTAGTCAGTGTCAGTGTGATGCTACTTTGCGTTGTCATTTTGGTGCTAGCGCAGATTGGTGGTAATAAAGAAAGTGCGTTAGCGGAGTCTATCGCATCTCCAACCAATCAACCTTCACCAGCATCCACAGTCATCACTGAAAATAATACGTTATTAGCGAGCAAAGATATGTCAGATACAAATTCTATTACCACCCCATCTGGATTAAAATACGTTGAAATCGAAGAAGGAACTGGTGAAACTCCCCAAAGCGGACAAACTGTGACAGTTCACTATACTGGAACTTTAGAAAACGGTAGTAAGTTTGATAGCTCACGCGATCGCAATGAGCCATTTAAGTTTAAAATTGGTGCCGGACAAGTAATTAAGGGTTGGGATGAAGGACTCAGTACCATGAAGGTAGGTGGTCGTCGCACACTAACTATTCCTCCTGAATTGGGTTATGGTTCTAGAGGAATTGGTCCTATTCCCCCAAATTCAACCCTAATTTTTGATGTGGAACTATTAGGAGTTAGTTAGAGCAGCTTCCTAGAAGCTATCACGATTTTAGTCTTAAAATCGTGATAGCCTTTAGTTCTAATTGATAACTGATAACTGATTTAATCATGCCTTTATCTTTTTGTTGTCGAATGAACTTATTTCAACAAACTAATATCCACCAGTTCTAGCTAAATTTTTAAACTGGGTAAATTGTGGATCAAATAATAGCTTAACTGTACCAGTTGCACCGTGACGGTGTTTAGCAATCATGATTTCAGCTATTCCCCTTTCTGGAGTATCAGGTGCATAATATTCATCTCGATATAGCATCATCACTAAATCCGCATCTTGTTCAATACTGCCCGATTCTCTCAAATCTGATAGCATTGGACGTTTATTAGTACGAGATTCAACCCCTCGACTTAGCTGGGAAAGGGCAATTACTGGGACATGTAATTCCCTAGCTAAACCTTTAATTTGACGTGTTATTTTCGATAACTCTTGGACGCGATTATCACTACCACCTTCCATTAATTGCAAATAATCAATTAAGATTAAACCCAAATCAGTACCTTGTTCTGCTTGCAAACGTCTGGCTTGACTTCGCATTTCTGTAATCGTGATATTGGGAGTATCATCGATAAAAATGGGCATTTGCTGAAGTGAACTAATGCCCCTAGTTAAATCTTCCCACTGATTCTGACTAATTCTACCGCTGCGAAGGTAACTACTTTCAATTCTTGCTTCACCTGATAGCATTCTTAATGCTAATTGTTCCTTCGACATTTCTAAACTAAATATCGCTACTGGCATTCGTGAAGAACCAGCAATATAGTGAGCAATATTCATCGCAAAACTAGTATTATGAACGCAAATATCATTTGCAATAAAATTGTGGGTAACTGGGATAGTTAAATCATAAACTTGTTTAAAACCCATTGATTCAATGGAAACTATTTTATCCCAGTAGATGTCGCTATCAGCTAACTGCTGAAGTGGCAAATTTTCTAAAGCTGTTGCCAAAATCCAAAGTCTTTCCCGCGATAATGTGCGTTTGCCAACATGGATATTTGTATAGCCTTTAATACCTGCGCGTTTGGCTAAGGTAGACCAAGGTTCATTTCCTTTTGCTACTGCAATTGTATCCCAAATTTCGGTGGGGATTGTATCATAATTGGTTTGAAATATTCTTCCTTCTAAAGTAGATTCAATTTGATTAATCGCTTTTTCTTTGCCGAATATCCTAATTTCAGAAATAAAGGTTTTAATGGAATTAGCATCGGTAATATCTATTTGCCAAGCCTGTCTACGAGTATCTTTATATTTGATAGATCTCTTTTTAAGGGTGGCAATAATACCAAATCTTAATAGTAAGTGTTGAACTTGACGAGATAGTTTTTCGCTAACCGTACAATATCCTAATTGTACCTGACCTGTTTTTAAAATTGATGCCCATCCATCTGTGGCAAATAACCTATTTATAAATAAAGCTATTTGCGATCGCGTTAATTTGAATATTCTCTCTGGAATAGTTTTGGCATGAGCATCTTTACCCCAAATACCTAATTCTTGTAGCCAAAGTGTTAAAGAATTACCATTGTCAATAGTCGTATTTATTCCAAAACAAGCTAACTTTTCTGGTAAAATTTGCAGTGTTTCAGATAGTAACTTAAAGTTTTCTTTACTTGGCAAACATATTCCTGTTTGCCAGTTAAAAACTGAAGCTGGACTTACTTTTAGTATTTGACTCAACTTTCTATCTGAGATATTTTGCGATTTGATTGCTATTTTTAGGCATTCAGCAAAATTTATCCTTTGAGCAGCAAAAAAATCGGAATTTTTGGTGACGTATAATGTAGGTGTTCGCTTACCATTGGATGTTTCTAACCTCACCTTCAATCCGACAAAACTATTGACAGCTTGAGAAAAGTCTTCTTGCAGTAAAGGGTTGCTATTTGTAAATTGAGGGCTAGTACCTGTTAAACAACCGTCACCAATTAAATAAGCAAGGATTTTGATTTCACTATCGCGCATGGTTTCCGTGCCAAACACATCTAATTTACGCGGTATAGCAATTTTATCACCTACTTTCAACTCTGAAAGTTTGCGCCATCCATTAATAGTTAAATATGGATGAGTTATGGTTGTTTCGACATATTTTCCTAAGCCTGTAGTTACTCGAAATACTGGCTTTTCTCTATCATCGACATATACTGAAGGTTGGGTAACATGAAATTTCCAATCATCTCCTAATGTTAATAATTTCCCTTGACGATGATGATATATTTCTTCAATTGTGGAAATAGAACCATCTGAAAGTAAGATTTCTGTGTCAAATGCCACACATTTACCCATTGCCGGACGACCAGCAATAATGATTAAATCAGAGCGTTGAAAACCACCGTTAATCATGGCATCCAAATCATAGAAACCGCAGGAAATCCCCGGTAAAGCAACTCCTTGATTTCGTTCTTCAATATCTTTAAAATTACTCATTAATGAGTCAGCGATATGCACTAAACCTGATTGCGATCGCTCTTGGGAAATTCCGAAGATTTTCTGTTCGGCTTTGTCCAAAACTTGGGGTAATTCGGTTTCTGTTTCGTATCCTAAGTGGACAATTTCATTCCCCGCTTTAATTAATTGACGACGCATATATTTATCCATCACCAACTGCGCTAAAGCGTCGATGTTAATTGCGGATACTGTGCGTTCCACCAAGGAGGCTAATTTATTTCTTCCTCCCACACGGGTTAATAAATCGTGATCAGTTAACCAACTTGTCACCGACAGCAAATCGGTGGGTTTACCCTGTCCATTCAAGCGCAGCATCGCTTGATAAATATCACGATGGGCGCTAATATATAGGGCTTCGGTGATTAAGCGATCGCTTACTCGGCTAATCGCCTCTGGATCAAGCAATATCCCCCCTAAAATTGCCTCTTCAGCCTCGATATTTTGGGGTGGTAGTTTATCTATATTACTAGCTTGGAAATTTAGCTGCTCAGACATAGAATTTTACTTTACTTCTAAGTGGCGTTTCGGCACACTATGGTTTTAAAAAATACAAAAAAATACAAGTATATTGGAAAACATCCTCACTCAACCGAATTTTCCGGATCGTGAATATGATTTGTTTGTAATCAGATATTAGCTGAATTACTCTAACATTTTCTGTTTTGCCAAGTCGCAGTTGTTGGGTTATGCTGTCAACTTCACCCAACAAGAATACGTTAACCTAATACTCTAGGTCTAAAAATTCCTTTAATTATTTCTTGAGTAGAAAATATGATTGAAAAACGCATTGCTGAAATATTACGTAGCGCACAACCAGATGAGTCTGTCACCGTTAAAGGTTGGGTACGCACAAAACGGGAACTAAAAGGATTTTCCTTCATTGAAGTTAATGATGGCTCCTCCATGGCTAGTTTGCAAGTAGTGATCAATGAGGATGTACCCGATTACCAAGAACTCATTAAAAAAGCCAATACAGGTGCTTCTGTAGAATTTGATGGGGTAATTGTAGCATCCCAAGGAAAGGGGCAGCGTATCGAGGTTAAAGCTAAATCAATATTAGTATACGGCGAAGCAGACCCCGAAACATATCCTTTGCAAAAAAAACGCCATTCCTTCGAGTTTCTGCGGACTATTGGACACTTGCGATCGCGTACCAATTCTTTTGGGGCAGTTTTCCGGGTTCGTAACGCTTGTGCAACTGCAATTCACGAATTTTTCCAACAACGGGGCTTTATGTGGGTACATACTCCCATCATCACCGGAAGTGACTGCGAAGGTGCTGGGGAGATGTTCCATGTCACCAACTTTGATTTAAACAAGATTCCCCGCACCAAAGATAATGCCATAGACTACAGCCAAGATTTTTTTGCTAAACCTACCTATCTCACAGTTAGTGGACAACTGGAAGCCGAAGTTATGGCAATGGCTTTTAGTAATGTTTACACATTTGGTCCTACCTTCCGCGCCGAAAATTCCAACACTTCCCGACACCTCGCTGAATTTTGGATGGTGGAACCGGAAATGGCATTCTGTGACTTGAAAGAAGATATGGATTTAGCTGAGGCATTTCTCAAATATATCTTTAATTATGTGATGGAAAAATGCCCAGAAGATATGGAATTTTTCAACCAACGTATAGATAATACTGTATTAGCAACTGCCGAAAATATTATTAATAATCAGTTTGAGCGGATTACCTATACAGAAGCAGTCAAATTACTAGAAAAAGCTGACGTAGAATTTGAATATCCTGTAAGTTGGGGAACAGATTTGCAATCAGAACATGAACGATATTTGTGTGAACAACTATTTAAAAAGCCGACAATTATTACTAATTATCCAGCCCAAATCAAAGCCTTTTATATGCGCTTAGACGAAGATGAGAAAACAGTCTCAGCAATGGATATTGTTGCTCCCAAAATTGGCGAAATTATTGGTGGTTCTCAACGGGAAGAACGTTTAGATGTTCTCCAAAAAAGAATCTTAGCACAAGGAATGAAAGAGGAAGAGCTATCGTGGTATCTGGATTTGCGGAGATTTGGTACAGTTCCCCATGCTGGCTTTGGTTTAGGCTTTGAACGGGTGGTGCAATTTATGACAGGGATGGGAAATATTCGTGATGTAATTCCATTTCCTAGAACACCACAAAGCGCCGATTTTTAATTAATTTTCAAATGTCTTTGTTAATCCTTAGTGGTGCATAAAACTTTTCTGAGTTTCATTACATTATGGACAATCTGGATGCTTAAAATAGTGGCTCAAACCTTAACTGCCTGACAGAAATCTCAAAATCCTTGCGTTTAGTCTAGTAATTTACACTAGATTTATTGCTTGAAATCCTAATTGTGCGGTATCAACCTCATCAAGGTTGACACCGCACAATTAGGCTTTGATGAGATGATGTGTCAGGCAATCAGCCTGATACCTACTGCTTTTGGCTTCAACCGAACTCAGCTTAATTAGATGGCACGACGGCGACGGACAGTTGCGATTCCAGTTGCGACTAAACCAAGAGCCACCAAAGAAGCAGGTTCAGGAACAGAAGCATGAGGAGGGGCTATATTAGAGACGAATAACGAGGCATGAGATAAATCCTTCCCTGCTGTTCCACTACCATTTAAAGCAACACCGATTGTATTGAATATTCCTGTTAAACCTTGAGAGAAGTCATAATCTTTGAATAGGTAAGCACTGTAAGCATTACTTGACTTGAGACTAACTACAAATGTATTACTAGATAATGGTGCTCCCAAACCCCATGTGCCAGTGCTGTTAGAGCCTGCTGTAATTGCAAAAGGATTGGTGTCATCAGACTTGCCAGCTAAACTCCATTGCACACCAGTACCAATAGAACTGCTAAACAGATTATTATTTAATTTATCAAGCAAAGTACCTTGTGCCCCAGTGTCATTACCACTGATTGGTCCTTCACAAGCTGTCGCAGAAATACTTCCAAGCGAAATATTATTAGTGCTACATATTGCTGAAGAAATTTGAGGGTTAGGTGCCTTAGCATATGCTGGTACAGCGATTGAAGCACAAGTGATTCCAGTAACTAAAGCTGGGATAAGAGAAAATTGGTGTTTCATTTTATTTTGCCTTAAAATATTATCGGTATAAATTCCTTATTAATGTTAGTAGCGAAGAAATATTTACTATTGAATAAAAGTTCTTTCTCTAACAATTTGAATCATATGCTTATTTTTTTGTAATTGGTGAAAAAAGATTATTTTCACTGTTAATTCACACAATTATGGTTTGTTTAATATACAGATAAAGCAATCATAATATACTTGTTAAAAATACTTAGAATTCATATAAAACATAAATTGCTATCAGTAATACTACTAATAACCGCTTAGTTAGGAACATATTCACAAAAAGCATAATGCTCCTCAGAGGATGCTTGGAAAGTTCCAGAGAGGTATAGATTGTCATTCTTTACTCCATTTACAGCTATTTTCAGGTAAATAGACCACACTGTAGGTTGATGTGCTTCAAATAGGTGAAAACTGCTGTAATTCCGTTCATAATCCC
The DNA here is from genome assembly GCF_000317435.1 of Calothrix sp. PCC 6303. Lineage (NCBI taxonomy): Bacteria > Bacillati > Cyanobacteriota > Cyanophyceae > Nostocales > Calotrichaceae > Calothrix > Calothrix sp. PCC 6303. The sequence goes on along the minus strand of NC_019751.1, from coordinate 602,660 downwards.
AATCAATTTTTCATTGAGCCTAAGATGGTTTACTGTGCTCCGCTACGTTCAGAAACCGCAATTCATCCACTCATGTAGTATGTCAAATGTTGTACATTAACATACAGTAAATTTTATTTTCACTTTGTCACTAGTCTCTCACTTAGATATATTGACTTGAAAATATCTATCTCGAAGCTATAAAAGTCAATCGTGAGACTGATTTTTTATAATTAACTTTAAATTATTCTTTCATATAGCTAGCGCCTCACGGCTATAGATGATCTGGCTTTTCCGTGCCATCCCACATTTTACTAAAGAGAGCTTTATTTTAAGTTTATGACCCAAGATCCTATCTTAACTAATGATTTTGGAATTCCCAATCCCAATAACGACCACTCATTAACAGCAGGTCCCCGTGGTCCCATCTTGATGCAAGACCACTTTTTATTGGAAAAGTTGGCACAATTTAACCGTGAACGGATTCCAGAACGAGTAGTTCACGCTAAGGGAGCAGGTGCTCATGGTTACTTTGAAGTAACAAATGATGTTAGCAAATGGACAAAAGCTAAATTCTTGAGTGAAGTTGGCAAAAAAACACCTGTCTTAGCTCGCTTCTCAACTGTAGGTGGAGAGATGGGTTCGGCTGATTCAGTTAGAGATCCACGCGGATTTTCTGCTAAATTCTACACTGAAGAAGGCAATTATGACTTAGTGATGAATAATACCCCTGTATTTTTCATCCGGGACCCGATGAAATTTCCCGATTTTATCCACACTCAAAAAAGAAATCCCCAAACCCATACCAAAGATAAAAATGCTTTCTGGGATTTTCTTGCTCTGACTCCAGAGTCAACCCATCAGGTGACAATTTTATTTTCGGATCGTGGTACCCCCAAATCCCACCGTCACATGAATGGATATTCTGGGCATACCTTTAAGTGGATTAATGCAGAAGGAAAAGCAGTCTGGGTGAAGTATCACTTCAAAACTGAAACCGGAATTGAAAACCGCACCCGTCAAGAAGCAGAAGAGGTTGCAGGAATTGATCCAGATGCAGCAATTCGGGATTTATTTGACCACATCGACAAAGGTGGAGAGGCAGCTTGGAAGGTTTCTGTACAGATTTTGCCTTTAGAAGCTGCTGACACTTACGAATTTGATATTTTTGATATTACCAAAGTTGTATCCCACAAAGATTATCCCCTAATTGAGGTGGGACGCTTTGTCCTCAATCGTAACCCCCAAAATTACTTTGCCGAAATTGAGCAAGCTGCTTATTCCCCCTCAAATGTGGTTCCGGGTATCGATTTTTCACCAGATAAGATGCTGCAAGGACGAATTCTGTCCTACCCTGATGCACATCGCTATCGCTTGGGTAGTAACTATGCTTTGATTCCTGTCAATTGTCCCTATGCCACAAGGACACATAACCATCAAGCAGATGGCTTGATGCGAGTAGATGGCAACGGGGGAAATTTACCTAACTATGAACCTAATAGTTTCCATCCCTCCCAATCAGCACCGGAACAGGGAGAACAACCATACATGGTTCAGGGTAAAGCTGAACGTACTCCCTATCAGCATCCAAATGATGACTTTGTTCAAGCCGGGAATCTCTATCGCTTGATGAAGGATGAGGAAAAAGCTAGGTTGATCGATAATATTGTTGATCATATCAAGCCTGTCAGACGTGATATCCAATTGAAACAAATCTGTAATTTCTATCGCGCGGATGCAGATTACGGGACTCGTGTTGCAGAGGGATTAGGTATTAATCTCCATGAAGAACTTTCCAAGATGAAAGTTGTTGCAACTAAGTAATAAGGTAGATAGCGCGGTTATAAATCCCCGACTTATTGAAGAAGCCGGGGATCTAGTTATTTTCAAGAAACACTAACTAAAACATTCCCATCTTCTATTTTGGCAGTATAGGTTTGGAGTGGTTTTTGTGCAGGACCCGCTAAAACTTTACCATCTGCCGCAAATTTTGATTCGTGACAGGGGCAAACGAAAGATTTTTGAGTTTGTTCCCAAGCTACAGCACAACCTTGATGGGTACATTTAGAATTTACTGCAATTAGACTATCTTGATTACTAGGATTACGGATTACGATCACCGTAGGGGTACTAATTAAACCTTTTTGATCTAAGTCTGATACTTTCCCCAGAGATTTAAAACCATCGGGACGTGGTGAAGCATCCACTGATTTAGGTTCTGTAGTTTGAGGGGAACAAGCTGCTATGGCTAGGGGTAGAGAGCTTGCGATCGCACTTACGCTAAACCACCCGAAAAATTCACGTCGATTCATAAAGTACTACCAAAATAGCAACTATATAGCAATACGGTTCAGTTAAAGATTTTTGGTATGATTTCGGTACCTAGAGACGCGTAGTTTGGTTGCCCCAGGCTAATTTCGCGTCTCTACAAAGGATTTCGGAATCAACTAAACGGTATTGCACTATATAGTACCGCAAAGCCTGCAAAATACGGTTATGAATTTACGGGTTCAGTGAAGATAATTCCGACTGGAGGAATTTATCTTTTATTTTTATGAATCGATATGACACTCTGTCATTTGACACACGCAAAGACTTGGTAAAAGATTATTCCTAAGACTCGCTGAGTATAGTCGTAAGTTTTTGTTGGATTTGTGGTGTTGAAGTGGTGCAGGAGAAAATATTTTGAAATTTGATGTTTTATTGCATGTTGCTCTTCGTGTTTGTCTTGTTAGTACTGTATACTCGATCGCATCAGCAAGGGTATCTGCACAAACAAGTCCCAGTGTGTCTAAAGAAATAGTTAAGGATAATACAGATTCTAATATTAATAATTCCATCGGCAGTAGTGCAGAAGTCAGATCCCTAGGGAACCACTTTGTGAATGCACAAAGTACACTTAGGGTTAACGATATAGCAATTCCGAATACCACAGCCCAGGATTTGTTAGTGCAGTCGGAAACAACTCCTGAAAGTAACGGAACAAATACCAAAATCACAGCAGTCAGACTGAAGTCAACATCCAATGGATTGGAAGTTATTTTAGAAACTCCGAGTGGTGAACTCAAAGTTACAGATACCCTCAATGACGGGAATATATATATTGCAGACATCGATAACGCAGTTTTATCCCTACCTGATGGGAATAAATTCAGTGCGAAAAAACCAGCAGAAGGAATTGCAGCAATCACTGTTACCCAACTCGAATCGAATAACAAAGTCCGAGTTACGGTGACAGGAATCTCCGGTTTACCAAATGTACAACTAACCAATACAGCTAATGGTTTAACTTTAAGTTTATCTGCACCAGAAGCAGACATTGAACTTACCGTTACTGCACAGAAACGACCAGAAGATATACAGGATGTACCCTTCAGCTTAACTACGATTCCCCGTCAAGAACTCGAAGATGCTCAAATAGACTCTTTGATTGATATTGCCAATCAGACACCTAACTTTAATTTTTTTCCCACATCTGCGGGTGGTACGGAGTTTAGTTACTACAGCATCCGAGGTGTGAATAACCAGAATTTCTTAACTGCTCAGGATAGTGTAGCCTTTTATATCGATGATGTTCCGGTCGATTATAATGGTTTTCTCGATTTAGCTTTGACTGATTTAGAAAGAGTTGAAATATTACGGGGTCCCCAAAGTACGCTTTACGGACGTAATAGTTCCGGTGGGGTAGTTAATATTATTTCTCGTGAAGCAATTCCCAAACCAGAAGTTAAATTTGCCGTTGGTTACGGTAAATATAATAGTCGTGAATTGCAATTCTCTCTCAATGATGCTTTGGTAGACGATAAACTCGCATTACGAATTTCTGGATCTCATAAATCTCAAGATGGGTTTATTGAAAACATTGCTACAGGTAATACAATTGGAGAGCGATCGCGCACTTCAGCAAGAGCACAACTTTTGTGGACACCAACACCCGACTGGAAAGTATCTTTTAATAGTTACCATAGTTTTACAGACGATGGGAATCCCACCTATAATCGACGGGATGCACCTGACCCATTTAAAGTAAATTTGACAACAGAAGGATACAACAATTTAAGTACTAATACACAATCCGTAAAAGTAAGCTATAACGGTGATGCTTTCCGAGCTACATCTATTACCGCACATCGTTTTACTGTCCAAGACAACATTGTTCCTGGAGATACAGGTGTGCAGTACATTGATGATATCAGTTCGACACTGTGGACGCAGGAATTACGCTTGCAATCTCCGGAAAATAGCGATCGCTTGCAATGGTTATTAGGTGCTTACTACGAGTCTCGTGATTTTGTCGTTGATGATGCTCGAACCGAATTTTTTGGATTTGGGACATTTAGACGTACTGGAGATGATAATCGTCAAACCTATGCAGTGTTTGGACAAATGGATTACAAACCGATTGATCCATTAACGATATTTGCTGGTTTGCGCTACGAATCTAGTACAGCATATTCGAGTAGCACCTATGAGTCTGTGAATACTGATGGTAGCTTCACTGCACTGCGTCCAGCATTTAAAGACGAAAAAGCTAGTAGTGACGAATTTATTCCTCGTTTTGGGTTGAAATATCAATTTAATCTCAATTTAATGGCTTATACAACTATTGCGAAAGGTTATAGACCAAGTGGATTGAACTATCGGGCAAATGGTGCATCCACGCTAAGATTTGGAGAAGAAAAAACCTGGAGTTATGAAGTAGGTTTAAAATCAGCTTGGTTGGATAATCGGTTGCTGGCAAATCTCTCATTTTTCCACAACGATATAAATAATTATCAAGTTTTGCAATTTGATGAAAGTGGATTTTTTGGGCGAGTTAATAATGTTGACATCAAAGCAACTGGAGTTGAATTTGAACTGAATGCAAAACCCACTAAAGGACTCGATTTAATTGCATCAATTGGCTATGTAGATAGTAAATATAAGAATTATTTGAATAGTGACACTGGTGTAAATTTGAGCGATAATCGAGTTCCCTTATCACCACAGTTTACCTATAATTTAGCGGCTCAATATCGCAGTCCTGGAGGAATATTTGCCCGTGCAGAATTACGTGGTTATGGTCTAACTTATTTTGATGATGAAAATCAAATTAAGCAAGAACCCTATGCGGTTGTGAATGCAAGAATTGGTTATCAATGGCAAAAAGTCAGCGTTTATTTATATGCCAATAATTTGTTTGATACCCGTTATATTACCTCTGGATTTTTGTTCCCTCCACCAATTCAAACCGTTGGATTTGGCGACCCGTTCACTTTTGGAGTTCAACTTAAGGCAAATTTGTAAAGGGTTGTGCTGGGGAGGGTTATAACTTATTTAAGTACCTGAAAAATTGGTTTCATTCAGAGTCAGCTTGCTTGTTTAATAGTTACTGACGAACCTTTTCTTTTGGGGTAGAAAGTTAGAGAGAGTTTGTAACGGCAACTAAAAATAAATAAATTTACGCAGAGATTTATTTGTTTTTCATCGATGGGTGGAAATCAAAAATACCCCTCTTCTGGCTTATGATTTCTAATTAACGTACCATAATCCGGAGTTCTTCAGCATCAATCGGCTTAATTAGAAACAACCGCACCATATGCCAAGTCACAGCAACCATTAGAGGTAATTTCCGGAAAAAGTTAAAAATCCCCAGTTTGCCGCTGTTTCGGATATCCATCAATCTCAGTCGAAAATTGAGGTCTGAACACTTTTCTAAGCCGGGAAAAAATGCTGGATGATTAGTGTCTAGAATCACCGGGAAAGCCCTCGCGGCAGTTTCGTTGGTGTTTTCAATCACTTTGGTATTGTAGTCTTGGGCATCGATACCCAGTGATTTGTAAAAGTTGGCACGTTCGAGTACGGTGAGAGTGTGAGTAGCAAATACCGTCAGTAAGAAAAACCGCGACCATAATCTCGCCTTCCAATTGTCCCAGAGTTGTGGTTGCGATCGCAACAACGCTTTAAAGAAGTCTCCGTGACGATTTTCGTCTTGACACCAGTTTTCAAAGTACTTGAATAGGGGATAAAATTTACGTTCGGAATGCTCTTCCAAATGGCGAAACATAATAATATATCGCCAGTAACCAATCTTCTCTGATAAATAAACCGTATAAATAATCCATTCTGGTGGAAAAAACGTGTATGTACGGTTTTTAGTTAAATAACCTAAATCCAAAGATAAATTGAAATCTGCCATTGCTTTGTTGATGAAACCTGCATGACGCGCTTCATCTCGTGCTAAATATGTAAAAGCTTCAGCTAAGGCAGGGTTTTTATCTTTGAGTTTCCGAGACAGTTCTTTAAATAGCAAAAAACCCGAAAATTCTGAAGTACAAGAACGTTCTAAAAAGTCCACAAATGCACTGCGGGTTTGTCCATCGATATGTTCCCAACTTTGCTGAAATTCCTCATCGCGCACAAAATGATGGCGATTATAATCAGCTTTAAGTTCAGCAACCATAGTAATGATTTCATCACTGATATCTAAAGCCATATTAGCTAGCTTATCAAAATCAGTAGTATAAAATCGCGGTGTTAACAGCGTTTCTTGTGATGGTAACTTCACTCCTGCTTTGACAGAAGGAGTATTTACAGCTTTACCAAAAGTAACCATGTAAATCCTTTCATATTTTTGTTCCTATGAAAATATCTAAACATAAGTTTGCCGTGATATCTATGTTTTATTAAATAATTTTTAAAATTTATTTTGTATTTCAAATTAATATATTTTCGCTTATTAAGGCTGGAATATCTATTGATAATAGGCTTAACCCTTTCAAGGATATAAATCCCTAAAATCATATTAAGAATCATCAAAAACTATATATTTTTGGGACTAGCAATAATTAGATATTTCTGATAAAAGTAGGCATAGAATCGATCAGCTATCAGTCATCAGTAACATTTATCCAGTTCACTGATAACTGTTCACTGATAACTGTTCACTGATAACTGACTCAATTATTAACACCTTTAAAAAATGAGAAATTAATTATGAGTAGTAATTTAGCTATCAAGCTACGTACAGGAACCCAAAAAGCTCACACTGCGGCTGAAAATGTTGGCTTCACCAAATGTTTCGTTAAAGGTGTTGTAGACAGAGCCTGTTTTGCTAAGTTTCTAGGTAATTTGTATTGCGTGTACAGTACATTAGAAAATGCATTGCAAACTCATAGCGAACATCCTTTAATCAAACCTTTGTACTTTAAACAACTAAATCGTCAAGCTAATTTAATCCAAGATTTGGAGTTTTATTATGGTAAAAATTGGCAAAATTTTATTTCGGCATCCCCAGCAACTCAAATTTATGTAGATAGAGTTAAAGCAGTTGCAGCAACTGAGCCAGTTTTATTGCTAGGACATGCCTATACTCGTTATATGGGTGATCTTTCTGGTGGTCAAATGTTCCAAAAGCTAGCACAATCAGCTTTGAAATTGGTTGATTATCAAGGAACTTCATTTTATTATTTTGAACATATTCCCGATAAAGCTGCTTTTAAAGATCAATACCGTAAAGCTTTAAATGCTTTACCAGTAGATGATATTACTGCCGATAAAATAGTCAAAGAAGCTAATGATTCATTTCAATTTAATATGATGATGGCGAAAGATTTAGATTCTTATCTAATTCAAGCAATTGGACAAGAACTATTTAATTCCTTGACCAACACTCAAACACCAGGTAGTACAGAACTCGCTCATCATAGTAAGTAGAGTAAGGTGCGTTATGACTTTAGATATAACGCACTCTACAGCAAGAATCAGATTATTGATCAGACTTTAATAATTAAGCAATTAATTATTATCTCTAACTCAATAATTATGTTTCTCTATTTCTAAAAGTTCGATATTTACAGACTATATGTCTCCTATCGAGCTATAATCATTAAAATTTTGATGTGATTTACTAAAAAATAGTTAGCATTTATTTCTCTCCAATTATTGCTAGTCGCTAACTATAGATTATTTGGGAAAATTGTAAAATAGTTTTCTCAAAAAATCACGTCATCCTCCTCAAATATGATCATTCTTTGGAAGAAAATAAATGGTTTCTCAATTACCTGGTGTGAAATTTGATTTGGACTTAATCAAAAAATATGATACTGTCACACCTCGATATACAAGTTATCCCCCAGCAACAGAGTTAAAAGAAGAATTTAACCATGTAGATTTTCAAAATGCGATCGCATCCTCGAACAAACGCAAAACTCCCCTCTCACTTTACTTTCATATTCCCTTTTGCCAAAGCGCTTGTTATTTTTGTGGTTGCAATGTTGTTGTCACCAATAATCGCAATATGGCTAAACCTTATGTAGATTATTTAGTTAGTGATATTCAACATGTTTCCAGTTTGGTAGATTCCCAAAGAATCGTTGAACAAATTCATTGGGGCGGTGGTACTCCCAACTATTTGAATATTGAGCAAGTAGAATTAATTTGGAAAAATATTAATCAAAATTTTAATATTGCTCCCAATGCCGAAATATCAATCGAAATTAATCCCCGCTACATTACTAAAGATTACATTTTCTTTTTGCGAGAAATTGGTTTTAATCGTATCAGTTTTGGTTTACAAGATTTTAATCCCCAAGTCCAAGAAGCTATCAACCGTATTCAACCGGAAGAAATGTTATTTGATGTCATGAGTTGGATTAAAGCAGCGAAATTTCAAAGTGTAAATGTTGATTTAATTTACGGTTTGCCTTATCAAAGCTTATTTACCTTCCGCGACACCATTAAAAAAACTATTGAATTAGATCCTGATAGAATTGCCGTATTTAACTTTGCCTATGTACCTTGGGTAAAACCAGTACAGAGAAAAATCCCTAAAGAAGCACTACCACAACCCCAGGAAAAGTTAGAAATTTTGAAAATGACAATCGAGGAATTAACTGCCAGTAAATATCTGTTTATTGGGATGGATCATTTTGCTAAACCCCAAGATGAATTAGCGATCGCACAACGCAATGATAACCTAAAACGCAACTTCCAAGGCTACACAACCCACGCACAGGCAGAATTACTAGGTTTTGGGGCAACATCTGTGAGTATGCTAGATGATGCCTATGCTCAAAACCATAAACAACTCAAAGACTATTATCGAGCAATTGATGCCGGAAATCTTGCCACCAGTAAGGGTTATAAGCTGAACGCAGATGATATTATTAGGCGGGATGTGATTATGAGCATTATGTCTGGCAATAGGTTGGATAAACATGCGATCGCACAAAAGTATAATCTTAGTTTTGATGACTACTTTGCTGATGAAATTCAGGGTTTACAACTTTTAGCAGACGACGGGTTAGTCAATTTGTCGTCGCAACACATAACCGTCACCGAAATCGGTAGATTACTAGTTCGCAATATCGCAGTGGTTTTTGACGCACATCAAAAAACCAGAGAAAGAACCTTATCCCGTGCGATTTGATAGTCAATCTCAACCTAATCTAGTTTTTTGCCAAACTCAGATCCCTTCCCTATAACTACCCTCTTGACTCTGTGCTTTTTATTACTGAAATTTTCATACAAAATGTATGATAAGTAACCATGTAGAATTAATTACACAATGTCATTGTACTAAAGGAAGCCATATCCGTAGGACTTTATGTAGCATAAAGCCCTACAGGCATAAAAGAAACCTGTAGCCTATCGGTTTGCGACTCGCAGAAATAAAATATAAGCCCTAGCTCTTTCAGGACAGCTAAGGCTTCGTCAGTGTATTGAATTCAATGCTTTAGCCACCCCCTCAGATTGCTCTATTCTTTAAGTACTGAAAACTAAGCAATACAATATATATACGTATTTTCAATTAGTCCCAACTATAGTTTACAATTTTTCCCAGAAATAAAACTGTTCCTACCATATTTGCTATAAAGGCAAAGCTATCATTGAACGAGTCCAAGAATGTCAGCATATTTTTATTACTCTGTGGCTGAATTTTTGATGGAATAGCTGCATATTCTGCTGTGGAAAATACCTCTATATCTTCACTTTTATCTCCTCTATTAGACTTCAAACTATCTTGTATTTGTGATTCATATTGAATTGGAGATAATATAGAAAAAAGACTATCTGTTTGTTCAAGCTGATTTACAATTTGATTCATTAAAGTTTTACTATTCTCATCAAGTCCAGCCAAACTTGCCTCGCTAATCACAACCTCAGGCTCAGAATCTTGAGTGATGTTACAAAAGATTTCATCTACTTTTTTATCTTCAGACTGATGTTCGTTTGTAGCTGGTAATGCCAAAACTTCTATTTCAATATCGATAGGCACTTTTAACATCATAGAGATATTGATTTTACGTTTTTCCAGTGATTCAGGGAGTGTAGACATGAGTTATGATTTACTTAGTACAATGAAAATCTAGTTATTAAAAATTGCTCTGTAGTCAATATCCAATAATGTCAAAGTAAGGGTACAACACTATCTCTTGTACTCTTACTTTGACATCTGTGACTATGGTAGAGTTTGGGATGTGCTTAGTTGATGTCTGCCATATCCATTTTGAGGAATACAAACAGGTGCAGATGCAGTTACTTCTGGTGTGAGATAGACATCTGGTTCAAGATGAACTTGTAGCTTTTCTCTTACAGGTTGGGCATGTTTAATGATCAATGTTGGCTCAACGAAGATTGGAATATTCAGGTGAATTGGAACTGTGAATTTGCAAGCATCGGGGTATTGTTCGCAGTTATATGTAGACATGATTTGGAATCCTTGTAGTTGAGAATTAAGTGTGTAAGTTAATGATTTAGGTTAGAACTATTGGAATGCTGATTCAGCAGGTAGTTGATGTTTGCCATATCCATTTTGAGGAATACAAACAGGTACAGATGCAGTTACTTCTGGTGTGAGATAGACATCTGGTTCAAGATGAACTTGTAGCTTTTCTCTCACAGGTTGGGCATGTTTAATGATCAATGTTGGTTCAACGAAGATTGGAATATTCAGTTGAATTGGAACTGTGAATTTGCAAGCATCGGGGTATTGTTCGCAGTTATATGTAGACATGAGTTAGAATCCTTGTAGTTGAGAATTAAGTGTGTAAGTTAATGATTTAGGTTAGAACTATTGGAATGCTGATTCAGCAGGTAGTTGATGTCTGCCATATCCATTTTGAGGAATACAAACAGGTGCAGATGCAGTTACTTCTGGTGTGAGATAGACATCTGGTTCAAGATGAACTTGTAGCTTTTCTCTCACAGGTTGGGCATGTTTAATGATCAATGTTGGCTCAACGAAGATTGGAATATTCAGATGAATTGGAACTGTGAATTTGCAAGCATCGGGGTATTGTTCGCAGTTATCTGTAGACATGATTAATATATTTATCCTTAGATGATTAGTTGCTGATTTTGTCCTTTAGACCTTTCCTTCCTTACTGATATCAATAGTATCCTTTCAAAATTGGATTGGTAATTAACTATTTTTCGGTATTGGGGAAAGAAAAATCTACTAATTAACGGAATCTAGAAGATCAAAGCTTTAGCGTTAGTCAACAGTTAAAAATGTCGCCACATCACTTAATACTTTCCATGTTTTGACATCAATAACGCCATCGACTGTTAATTTTTTACCTTTTTGCAAAGCCTTAATAGCCGTATCGGTACCGGTTCCAAAATCTCCATCAATTGCACCTTTGTAATATCCAGCATCTTTGAGAACTTGTTGAACAATGGAAACTTGTTCACCCTTGTCACCCTTCTTTAAAACTGGTTTGTCAACAGGTGCATTTGCCCGTAGTGACTTCCAAGTCAAAGTACCCGCAATTCCATCACGCTTAAGTAAGAATTGATACTGTACTGTTTTGACGACTATTTCGGTTTTATCACCAAAGATACCGTCAACTTTAATGGCCTCTGGTTTCGTAATCCTCTTGTTTAATAGCTCTTGTAGCTCTTTGACTTTGGCACCTCGATCGCCTTTTTTCAAAGTAGGATCATTGATTTTAGCTGCTGCGCTATTTACTGTAGTTGTCATGTTTTTTACCTAAGTTGCGTTGTTAGGTATTACTCCAGTTCCACTTATTCGGATTACGGAAAAATAGTTTGAGTTTTATGAAATTTAGCTATTGAACAAATCAAAAATTCCTGGTTTGTAGTTTAGGAACGCGAATTTAATACCAATTTGAAAAAAGAATGCAATACATGGATAAACCCCACCCCCTAACCCCCTACCCCGCTTGCGGGGAGGGGGAATTAAATTCTTGTTTTCTCTCCGCAAGCGGAGAGAAGTTTGCGGGAGAATTCTTCTTCTGCAAAGCTTCGGGGGAGGGTACTCAAAGAGAAGCCGCTACGCGTCTATAGGGTGGGGTTCTTGATTCTGATGTAAGTCAGGTAATCTGTCGCAAACATTTTTTGAATCGGTATAATAACTTGCAATTTTGATTAAGCTTGGAATACCAAGTAAGTAAGTCAAATTAATTACAGCCGTTGTGCAAGTCTACTGACACGGCTATATCTTGCTTCCATAAATGGGGTTTGTGGGCGTTAACTGGGACTGCGTTTCCTTTACTTGGTTGAAAATGTGGATTTTTATCTAGTTTTAATATCGATATCAAATTTTGAGTAAAGTTCTACTATTTGCTTATATGTTCTTCGCGCACGCCCAACTGAGTGGTTACAGTATGGTTATTTCAAATATGCCGTATTCTTTGTAGCCTGTAACTGAGCTAGGAAAGGTATCTCAGCTTGTTCTATTGTGACTATACTATCGACATGGTGTTGCCACTACAAGCTCCACCTTGTAGCCAAAGTACGTTAGTCATTTGGTATTCATTGATATTGAATGTATTTGAATTGAGTAGAGCTTAAGCCTGGATCTAAATTTGAAGCTTATTTGATTGTAGCAAACTAGCATATTTTTTTTGTAGTTGATAATTATTCTGAAGTGTTGTTGGGAAATAGCCTCCCACTATTCCACTCAATATAACGTCTATAGGCTACAGATAAAACTATTATAATCTATAAGACAATGTTGAAATTTTAACATTAATTATGCTGAAAGTATTGGATTAAACTTATTATCTACCCTGGTTTTTAATCAGTGAATTATTTATAGTAAAATACTAGTAGTTCATGAAAAGTTGAATAGAGCATATTTGCTTATAAATATTTAATTAATCAGTCTAGAGTTCGCTACAAACACCACTCTAATTGCTTGTATTTTAGTTATGTCTCCAAGTATTACTGACTCGATGGTGAAAGCGGCAATAGATGCGGTTGCATCTGAACATGCGACAACTGAAGAAAAGATAGAGATGCTGATTGAGTTAGCGCAGGGTTTTCAAAAACAACCCAAAACTCAACATGATTTTGAAAATGTTAACAACTTATGTCACGCAAGCTTAATACTATACAACGAAGCCCAGGAGTTGTGTGGGGAAGACTATCTATTACTCAAGGCTAAGGCTAAAGTAGGGATAGCTGGAACATTACAAGCAATTCCATCAAGTCAGGTTGACTTGCTACTACAAGCTAAAATTGAGTATGAGGAAGCATTACCAGTTTTGCAGCAGTTGGGGACAGATGTAGAAGTCGCAGAAGCACAGATGAATTTGGGATTAGTATTACAATCCTTGGCAAACTTCGGGAGGGTTAAAATTGGCGAAAGTATTGCCATGTACCAAGAAGCGTTGCGGGTGTTTGGTTGGGAGGATTTTCCCCAGGAGTATGCTATCCTCCACAACAATATAGCGATCGCGTGTTTATCAAATGCTTCACAGGAACATCTACAACATGCATTAGCAGTAAAATCATTTGAAACAGCCCTTAGTCATCTGAATATGATTGAGCATCCAAAAGAGTATGCAATGTTGCAGAATAATTTGGGAAATGCTTGGCAGTATTTACCTAGTTCTCACCCGGTTGAAAATAGTTTGCGTGCAGTTAAGGCTTACCAAGAAGCGTTGAAAGTTCGTAATCCCCATGATACTCCTTTGGAGTATGCCAATACTATTTCCAATCTTGCTAATGCTTTATCCAATATTCCCGATGATTTAGAAAAGGCTGAATTAGGTAATTTAAACAATCTTTTACAGGCACAAAAGTACTATCAAGAATCTCTGGCAATATTTACTCAAAACCAACAGCTTGAACAGGCTGAAATGATAAGTCAAATATTATCAGATATTCACAGAGAGATTACATTAATATCATCAATGAAGTAGAGAAATAACAATGGAAGAACTTATTAATGATCCAATTATTAATAAAATAATTACGAGTTTAGGTGCAGGTGAAATTAACTTTGTTACTGGTTTAATTTGGCTAGCGGTTGGATCGATTATGTCAATGATTGGTGGTGCCATTGGAGGAATCCTTTTGGCTAGAAAAGATTTAGGTTACGAATTATCTGCTATTTTAGGCGGTTTTTTTGGTCCTGCGGGTGTAATTCCCACAATAATTTTAGGACTGGCAATTCTCAATGTTATGACGAGTATGAATTAGGAGAATAGGTAATGCTACAAATTGCTTGGTTTGCAACTCGGTTATTTTTTAAAGGACGGCTGTTACGCGACCCGATGAATTTTGTTAAGCTAGTTGTTATTGGTACAATTTCTGGTTTAGGAATTTTTCTTTCATTGAATCAGTTGGGAACCCCTTTAGGTCTAAATGTAACAACTTCAAGTTTGCTAATTGGAATGATTATGCCCTATATATTTCGTGATTTCAAAATGAAATAGTTAGTATCAATTAATCATGGAATGCATTCTTTGAAAATAAATGGTTTAGGCTTTTATTCATCATTGTTTTGATAATAAACTTTTCCTGTAAGGGTTTAGTACTGCTAAACCCCTACAATAAATATGGTTTTTAATGCACCCATATTTTAAATTTTCTTCAATGCATAATCTTGATATTCAACGCTGACACATGAAAAATATTTATCTCTATCCTACTATATTATCAAGACTATTCAAGCCAAATGACAGTCCCAATTCAAGATAACGATAATATTGAAGAATTAGTTGGAGAAATTAGTCGCTTTGAAGCAATTATTACTGAATGGGATGAAAGCCAACGTTGTGTTGCTACTGGTTTAAAACGTGCAATTGAGTCCCTGCATAAAGTTGCTTTAACAAGATTAATTAAAAGCCTGAAGGAGGAATCAATTTCAGCCCTTCGTCATGCTGTAGAGGATGAAGTTGTATATGGTCTCCTACTATATCATGAACTTGTAAAACCACAGCAAAAATCTCTCGCTGAAAGATTAGAATCTGCACTAAAAGCAGTTCGTCCTGGCTTATAGGAACATAACGGTGACGTTGAATTAGTCGCGCTAAAACTACCAGATACTGTTGAGATTAAGTTATTGGGAACTTGTCAAAGTTGTGCTATTTCTAATTTCACTTTATCAAATAGCATTGAAGCCACAATTAAAGAATATTGTCCAGAAATCAAGCAAGTTATATCAGTAAAGTAATTTGATACCTAAACAGCAAAAACACCAGATTAATTATAATTGTTTATTATCCCCAGATGGAGCAGATGTTATCTTAGGTAAAAACCTTGATAGCAAAGATTTTATTGATCCGATATTGCCTAGTTCAGTCCAAATGTTTGCCCCCAGAGGTGCTTGTTTAGTATCTGATTTAACATCGATAAATTCTTCTTTATGGGTTGCAGATACTGGACATCATCGTTTATTAGGTTGGGAAAATATTCCAATTCAAGATAATCAACCTGCTGATTGGATTATTGGACAAGTTGATTTTGAAAGTGAAGGACAAAACGGAAATCGAGGTGTTGATAATAATACATTTAATGTGCCGACAGGAATATGTCACTGTGGTGAAGGTTTAGCGGTTGCCGATGCTTGGAATCATCGTGTTTTAATTTGGCATAAAATCCCCCAAGGTAATAATATTCCGGCTGATATTGTATTAGGTCAAGTCAATTTTTCTGAAAATCAACCTAATCGTGGGAATTCGTTTCCTGAAGCAAATACCCTTAATTGGTGCTATGGTATTTATTGCTATCAAGGACAGCTATTTGTTGCGGATACGGGTAATCGTCGAGTTTTAATTTGGAATCAGCTACCAACAGAAAATGGACAACCTGCGGATGTAGTTTTGGGACAGTTAGATATGATATCTCGTCATGAAAATGGTGGTCATGATCCTGATGCTACCAGTATGCGATGGTGTCATGATATTACTGTTTGGCAAGGTAACTTAGTCGTCACGGATGCAGGGAATAATCGTGTGATGATTTGGCAAGGAATTCCAAATATAAATAATCAGGAATGTGTTGCTATATTGGGACAAGAAAGAACTAATTGCGGAGAATTAAATCAAGGAAATTACTTTCCTAATTCTCGTAGTTTAAGTATGCCGTATGGGGTAGATGCTATTGGAAATCATTTAATTGTTGCTGATACAGCTAACTCACGTTTATTAATTTGGAAAAGTCCCGAATTCATCACTGATTTACAGGGTGCAGAAGCTGATGGATTAGTAGGGCAAATTAATTTTGATAGTAAGAGTGAAAATCGTGACTTTGGATTGCCAAAAAGAGATAGTTTAAACTGGTGCTACGGTATCAATGTTTGTGGTGATAATGTCGTTGTAGTTGATTCGGGTAATAATCGAGTATTAATTTGGAAAATCCGCGAATAGTTTTTAAAAACTATTAATTAACTAACTTCCCATGCCTACAGAAGAAATTCGGGTTAAAGGTATAGTTCAAGGTGTAGGGTTTCGTCCTACAGTATATCGGATTGCGACGGATATTGGCTTAAGTGGTGAAATTTGCAATGATGGGGAAGGAGTTCTGATTCGGGTTGCAGGAAGTGATGCTTCTTTAGATCAATTTGTTCGGCAGTTACAGCAAGAATCTCCCCTTTTAGCAAGAATAGAATCAATCACGCGATCGCGTAATGACTCTATC
This sequence comes from Calothrix sp. PCC 6303, assembly GCF_000317435.1. Taxonomy (NCBI): domain Bacteria; kingdom Bacillati; phylum Cyanobacteriota; class Cyanophyceae; order Nostocales; family Calotrichaceae; genus Calothrix; species Calothrix sp. PCC 6303. The sequence goes on along the minus strand of NC_019751.1, from coordinate 585,806 downwards.
GAAGTTTCACGCTATCATGGATTTCGGATTTCTGACAGCGTAGATGGTGCAAATCAAACCCAAATCACTCCAGATGCTGCTACCTGTCCACAATGTCAAAGTGAAATTTTTGACCCCTCTAGTCGTTGGTTTCGCTACCCTTTTACCAATTGTACCCATTGTGGTCCCCGCTTTAGCATTATCCGCACTATTCCCTATGATCGTAAAAATACGAGTATGGGTGTATTTTCTATGTGCCCAGAATGTAGTCGAGAATATGATGATGTCACAAATCGTCGCTTTCATGCCCAACCTATAGCTTGCCATATTTGTGGACCAAAAGCATGGTTAGAACGTGCTGACGGTAAACCTGTGACAGCTTCTATGTTCTCCATGTTGGATGATGTTGATGCTGTTTGTACTTTGCTGCAAAAGGGAGAAATAGTTGCTATTAAGGGTATTGGTGGGTTTCATTTAGCATGTGATGCTACAAATGATATTGCGGTGCAAAAATTACGGCAACGTAAGGGAAGATATGATAAACCTTTTGCATTGATGGCAAGAGATATTAGAGTTATTGAAGAATATTGTACTCCCAATATTCAGGAACTAGAATTATTAACAAGTCCGGCTGCACCTATTGTATTACTAAAAAAGAAAAAACCAGAAGTATCTAACCCAATTGCAGAATCTGTTTCCCCAAAACAAAATTATTGGGGTTTCATGTTACCTTATACTCCCTTACATCACTTAATTTTTAAAAGAATGAATCGTCCAGTTGTGATGACAAGTGGAAATATTTCTGATGAACCTCAATGTATTGATAACAATGAAGCCAGAACTAAGTTAGTTGGGATTGCCGATTATTTTCTCTTTCATAACCGAGAAATTGTCAATCATGTTGACGATTCTGTAGTTCGAGTTGTTGATTCTCAACCTAGAATAATTCGTCGTGCAAGGGGATATACACCAACATCAATCAAACTACCATTAGGTTTTGAAAAAACTCCTGACATTTTGGCAATGGGTGGAGAACTTAAAAATACCTTTTGCTTGTTGCGTGATGGCAAAGCAACTTTATCACAACACCTAGGAGACTTAAGCAATTATCACAATTTCCAAAACTATCAAAAAACCTTAGATTTATACCTTGATTTATACGATTGTACGCCAAGTGCGATCGCGCTTGACAAGCATCCAGAATATTTATCTACAAAGTTAGGCAAAGATTTCACAACTAACAACCAAATTCCTACTTATAATATTCAACATCATCATGCTCATATTGCTGCCTGTATGGCAGAAAATAATATCCCTTTAGATACTCCGCCTATTCTGGGAATTGCCCTTGATGGTTTGGGTTATGGAGATGATGGAACCTTTTGGGGTGGAGAATTCTTACTAGCAGATTACAAGCAATTTCAGCGACTGGCTAAATTTAAATCAGTTGCCATGATTGGTGGAGAAAAAGCTATTTATCAGCCTTGGCGTAGTCTATATGCTCATTTAATATCTAATTTTAATTGGCAATATTTAAAACAAGAATATGGTGATTTAGATTTGTTTAAATTTCTCGAAGATAAACCACTTGATTTGATGCGGGAATTAGTTTTAAAAAAAATAAACTCTCCTTTAGCTTCTTCTGTAGGACGATTATTTGATGCAGTTGCCGCTGCAATTGGTATCTGCCGAGAGGAATGTAGCTATGAAGGACAAGCTGCAATGGAACTAGAGTCTTTAGTTGATATTAATTATTTAAATAACGACAAAATATCTAGCTATAGATTCTCTATTACCCAAGTAGATGGTATTCAAGAAATCGAATTAGATTTGATGTGGTTGGATATACTAAAAGATTTATCTCAATCTAAATCATCAAAATTGATAGCATCTAAATTTCATCAAACTTTAATTTTGGTGTTAGTCAAAGTTATAGAAAATCTCCGCAAATGCTACTCAATTAATCAAGTCGCACTGACGGGAGGTGTTTTCCAAAATTCTATTTTACTACAACAGGTAACTAAACATCTAAAAAAAAGTAATATTCATGTATTAACTCATAGTTTAATCCCAAGTAACGACGGTAGTTTGTCATTAGGGCAAGCTGTGATTGCAGCGGCAAGAAGTATTCATTAGGAAAGTAAATTAATAAAAAATGTGTTTAGGAATTCCTGGAAAAATAGTTGAAATCAGCAACATCAATCATAAGTTAGCAATTGTAGATGTAGGAGGAGTTAAACGCCAAATTAATATTGCTTGTATCGTTGATGCAGAACATCCAGTAGAATCTTGTGTTGGGGATTGGGTATTAGTTCATGTTGGTTTTGCGATGAATCGAATTAATCAAACAGAAGCAGATGAAACTTTGAAATTATTAGCGGAACTTGCAGCACTTCAAGCGTATCCTCAAAATAAGTAGAACATCTTGTTAATGTTAGGTTTTGTTATCGCTGCAAACAACCTATCAAATTACGGTTGATCTCATCTTTCTATATTCTGTGTAGAAACATTAAACCTCATTCATGGTGAAAAATGGAGTTTTGTCATTGCGTAGCTTGCGTCTTCGTAAGGTAGACTTTGAACGGCTTGTCGTAGACTAGCATAAGCTCGTAGGGCTGGCTACGCCTACTCACAATCTTGATTACAAACTACAGTTCTCAAAATAGGCAAGTTTATTCTAATTATCATATTTAAATATTATGAAATATATAGATGAATATCGAGACTCATCAAAAGCAGAAATTATCCTCAAAGAAATTCAAAAAACATCTAATAAATTAGAACGCAAAATTAAAATAATGGAAGTTTGTGGTGGACATACCCACTCAATCTTTAAATATGGGATTGAAAATATATTACCTACTAATATAGAACTTATACATGGTCCTGGATGTCCAGTATGTGTAATGCCAAGGGGAAGATTAGATAAAGCTATCAATATTAGTCAATATCCAAACGTTATTTTTACGACTTTTGGTGACATGATGCGTGTACCTGGTTCGAGAAATAATTTATTGCAAGCTAAAGCCAAAGGTGCTGATATTCGAGTTGTTTATTCTCCACTTGATAGCTTAAAAATTGCGAAGGAAAATCCAAATAAAGAAGTAATTTTCTTCTGTATTGGATTTGAAACTACAGCACCTAGCACCGCACTAACAATCCTTCAAGCAGCTACAGAAAATATAACTAATTTCAGTATGTTCTGTAACCACGTATTAGTAATTCCAGCTTTAAAAGCTTTACTAAATGATCCTGATTTACAGCTAGATGGATTTATTGGTCCTGGTCACGTTAGTATGGTAATTGGTTGTCAACCCTATGAATTCATTGCTCAAAAATATCAAAAGCCAATCGTAGTTTCTGGTTTTGAACCCTTAGATATTCTCCAATCAATTTGGATGTTAATCCAGCAGTTAACAGAAAAACGCTGCGAAGTTGAAAACCAATATAGTCGTGTTGTAGAAACAACTGGAAATCAAATTGCTTTGAATGCGATGGCAGAGGTTTTTGAAGTTCGTGATAACTTTGAATGGAGAGGATTGGGAGATATCCCAGACTCAGGTTTTAAAATTAGAACTAAATATGCAAATTTCGATGCTGAATCTAAATTTGTGATTCCCGATATTCAAGTACCTGATCATAAAGCATGTCAATGTGGGAAAATTCTCAAAGGTGTCTTAAAACCATGGCAATGCAAAGTTTTCGCTACAGCTTGTACACCAGAAAACCCACTAGGTACTTGTATGGTGTCGTCAGAAGGTGCATGTGCAGCTTATTACAAATATAGTCGATTTTCTCAAGAGAATAATAAATCTTTTGATGAAGTCATAACATCCCATTGAAAAAATATTTTCTGATTTACTTAACTTCAAGGTCAAATTTATGCCATTTATTACAGTGCAAATTGCGAAGGGTCATTCTGTTGAGAAAAAACGCGAAATTGCTAAAGCGATTACAGATGCTTTAGTATCAACAATGGGGACAAAAGCAGAATGGGTGACAATTCATATTGATGAATTTGAACGATAAAATTGGGCAGTTGGTGGTCAATTACATATAGATAAACATGCAGGTAGACATGTTGAAAAAGGTGTTTAATTTAATTTTGTCTCTACACTTATATCCCTAAAATGTTACAAAAACCCACTTTTCAAGCTTTCTCAAAAACATCTCGCAATTCACCTATCAAAGATAAATTTAGAGATCAATATATTACCCTTGCACATGGTAGCGGGGGTAAGGCAATGCATGACTTAATTAATGATATATTTATCAATGCATTTAATAACCCGGTTTTGGCTAAATTAGAAGATCAGGCAACTTTAGACTTAGCAAGTTTAACTCAATATGGAAATCAGCTTGCTTTTACCACTGATTCCTATGTTGTAGATCCTCTATTTTTCCCCGGTGGTGATATCGGAACTTTAGCTATTAATGGTACAGTCAATGATTTAGCAATGAGTGGTGCTAAACCTTTGTATCTAACCTGCGGGTTTATTTTAGAAGAAGGTTTATCACTAGATATATTACGCCAAGTTGTTGCTAGTATGCAAACTGCCGCACATCAAGCTGGAGTGAAAATTGTTGCAGGTGACACTAAAGTTGTCCAGCGCGGATCTGCGGATAAATTATTTATTAATACTGCCGGAATTGGTGTTATTCCTACTCATATTAATGTCTCTACTCAGAACATTAAAGTGGGTGATGTGCTAATTGTAAATGGAGAATTGGGAAATCATGGGACAGCTATTCTCGTTGCTAGGGGTGAACTAGCTTTAGCAACAAACATTGAAAGTGATTGTCAACCGTTAAATCATTTAGTTGAAACTATTTTAGATGAGTGTCCAGAAGTTCATGCAATGCGGGACATTACAAGGGGTGGTTTAGCAACAGTTTTAAATGAATTTTCTTTAGCTACTGGTTTAGGAATTTGTTTAGCAGAGTCATCAATTCCTGTGAATGAAGAAGTTAGAGGTGTTTGTGAAATTTTAGGTTTAGATCCCTTATATATGGCAAACGAAGGAAAATTAGTTGTAGTTGTTTCTCAGGAAAATGCTGATACAGTTTTAGCAGCTATGAAATCCCACAGTATGGGAAAAAATGCTGCAATTATTGGTGAAGTAATTGATTCTTCGGGACTAGTATTTTTAAAAACTAGTTTTGGTGCTGAAAGAATTATTGATATGTTGGTGGGAGAACAATTACCAAGGATTTGTTAAATCAGTTACCAGTTAAAAGAATGGTGCGTGACGCTACAAGTATTATAACTACGTACAAAATTTATTCAAGCGTCACACACCCTATAATAAAAATGTGCTATTTGCGTAAGTCCTAATACTAATAGCTGTTTGCAAAGTGTAATTTTGAACCCTCATTAATATATGCATGAATTAGGTATTACTCAAAATATTATTGCTATTGTATCTGAACATGCTGGAGAAAAAAAAGTCCAAAGGGTTTTGCTAGAAATAGGTAAACTTTCGGTAATTTTACCTGATGCAATTAGATTTTGCTTTGATATTTGTTCCCAGGGTACAGTTGTGGAAGGTGCAAAATTAGAAATTCAAGAAGTAACTGGTTTGGCACTTTGTCGGAAATGTGGTGCAAATATTATTTTAGAAAAACCCTTTGGTAGATGTGGTTGTGGTAGCCAAGAATTAGATATAATTGCTGGGGAAGAATTAAAAATTAAAGAAATTGAAGTGGAGAATTAATCAGGACTTACACAGTAAAAAAAAATAGTAAGCTTCGAGGTAAACAAGCGAGTCAACTCGCAAAAACCTGATCCTCCCACCGAAAAATCAGCTTGTCCACGACTTCTCATGTCTGAGAGAAACTCGGTTTTCATCGTGAAATCAACAATCATCACACTGAGTAATGGAAAAACCGGATTTATTAGGAATTATTCCGATAATGTTGATGACAATAAAGAGAAAATCTAAATACAATTAAAGCCGAATAAACTGACTTTAGATAAATAGTTGTGAATAAATCTATACCAGGAAGCGTATTTGTGGTGGGAGGAACCCTTGGAGGTACGGGTATATCTTCTGTAGTTGGAGGAATGGGGATAGCTGGTGGTTTTGGTGCGATGGGAATTTCTACATTTTCTATGATGACTGCTGGTGCAATCGTGGGAACAGCAACATACGGTGCTTTCAAAACTATTCTACAACCAGATGCCGTCAGTTTTGGCATGATGGGGATAGGTGCGGTAGGTGGTGCAAGTGTTTCCACAGCTATTGGAGGTATCGGATTGGTTGCACCCAAAATCGGTTTGGCTGTTGGAATCGGAACAATACCAATGGCAGGTATTGGGGCTATATTTGGTTTAGCTGCTTATGGTATCGTCAAAATGTTAGATACAACACAGCATGTGGAAACACCTACAGAACTTTTTCAGCGGATGGAAGCAAAAGTTTTGGATATGGATAATTACCATGCAGCAGTATTAGAATTAACAGATTTTTTATCAGGTGAAGACTTAAACCGCAAATTTGCCAACTTAGAAATAGAAGCAGAATTAGAACAATTACAGCATAAAATCCCAAAAATCAAGCAAAATTCCGAAACAACATCCTTAAACAAACAAAAACCAGAAGCTTGGAAATGTTTACATATTCTTAAAGGACATTCGGCAGGAGTTAACTCAATTGCTATTAGTCCAGATGATAAGATATTCGCAAGCGGTAGCGATGATCGGACTGTGAGACTATGGAACCTAGAAACAGGTGAATGGATTTACATGTTTACAGGACAAGCAGGAGCAATTTTATCGGTTTCCTTTAGTCCTGATGGTAACGCGTTCGCGTCAGCGAAGCGTAGCTTTATCGCTTCTGGTAGCATAGACCGTACAATTAGTACTTGGCATCCAAAAAGCAAAAAATTTATTCGTACCTTCTTCCAGCTAAATTCACCATATAGTCATGATGGATTTGTTCATACGATCGCTTTTAGCTGCAATGGTATATTAGCAAGTGCTGGTAGTGACAAAAAAATCAAACTTTGGGGAAGTTACACAGGAGAACTCAAACGCGCTTTAATTGGACATGAAGATGCAGTTTTAGCAATTGCTTTTACCCCAGACGGAAAAACCCTGGTTAGCGGTGGTGCAGATAAAACCATCAAAATTTGGAACTTAGATCATCCTACCAAACCAAAAGTAATTGATGCTCATTCAGCGGCAGTTGAAGCTGTTATAATTAGCCCTGACGGGGAAACCTTAATTAGTGGTAGTACAGATTGCACCATTAAAATTTGGCACCTCCCAACAGGAGAACTACTAAATACCCTCACCCAGAATTCAATTCCGATAAAATCCCTAGCAATTAGTTCTGATGGGAAAATATTAGCCAGCGCCAACCACAATCAAATTCAACTGTGGCAATTGGAAAGTGGCAGATTAATCCAAACTCTCCCAGGGATGAACCCGGTTGTCTTTAGCAAAAATGGTAAAACCCTGATTAGTGGTGGAAAGTACGGTACTATCAAAATCTGGCATCAGAGGCAAGATTGGGAAAACAACACTGAAAATGACATTCCATCAGGTAAATGGTGGGAAATATTAGGAGTTGAAATCACAGCTTCCAAATCCCAAGTTAAACAAGCATACCTAGAATTAGCAAAACAGTTTCATCCGGATTTAAATACTTCTGATGCTGCCAAAATTTACATGCAGAAAATAAATCAAGCTTACCAAGAATTTCAGAAATTTTATCCCAAAAATAACTTATAAGCTGGGTTGTGACTTTCATCCCAATACTGATAACCAAGTTGGTCTAAAAATGCTTGCCATTCTGCCATTTCCTGGGGTGGAACCTGCATTCCAACGACAATCCGTCCGTAATCTGCCCCATGGTTACGGTAATGAAACATACTAATATTCCAATTGGGACTCATAGAACTAACAAACTTCATCAAAGCACCAGGACGTTCGGGAAATTCAAAGCGATAAAGAAGTTCATTCTGAGCGAGATGCGATCGCCCTCCCACCATATGCCTTAAATGTAGCTTAGTCAGTTCATCCTCAGTTAGATCAACTGTACTAAAACCGCACTCCTCAAATGCTTCTACCATTTTCAACCGTTCGGCGCGGTTTTGAATTTGCACTCCGACAAATATATGGGCAATTTGCTCATCTGCAATGCGGTAGCTAAACTCTGTCAGGTTCCGTCTACCAATAGACTCGCCGAATTTACGCAGACTTCCCGGTGTTTCGGGAATTTTCACCGCAAATATGGCTTCCCGCTGTTCACCAAACTCGGCACGTTCGGCAACAAACCGTAAACGGTCAAAGTTCATGTTGGCACCACATGCGATCGCAATCAAGGTTTCTCCCTCAATTCCCTCTCTTTCCACATATTGCTTCGCACCTGCGATCGCTAATGCTCCAGCAGGCTCTACAATGGAGCGAGTATCTTCAAATACATCCTTAATTGCTGCACAGGTAGCATCAGTATCCACCAAAATAATCTCATCCACATACTGCTGACACAGGCGAAAAGTCTCTTCCCCCACCTCCCGCACTGCCACACCATCAGCAAACAAACCCACCTGGGGCAACCGTACCCGATGTCCAGCTTGTAGTGATTGACGCATTGCATCCGCATCCACAGGTTCCACCCCAATAATTTTAATTTCTGGACGGATGCGCTTAACATAAGCTGCAATCCCCGAAATCAAGCCACCACCACCAATCGCCACAAAAATCGCGTGAATTGGTTGCTGATACTGGCGGAGAATTTCCATAGCAATTGTACCTTGCCCAGCGATAACATCGGGGTCATCAAAAGGGTGAATAAATGTCAAACCCTTCTCAACTTCCAACTGCCGCGCATAAGCATAGGCATCATCGTAAGTATCCCCATGTAACACCACTTCACCCCCCCGTGCTTTCACTGCATCTACTTTGAGTTGAGGTGTTGTTACAGGCATGACAATAATTGCACGGGTTCCCAATTTTTTTGCACCTAGCGCCACACCTTGGGCATGATTTCCCGCAGAAGCCGCGATTACCCCCTGTTTGAGCAGATCGGGTGTGAGGTTCGCCATCTTGTTATAAGCACCACGCAGCTTAAAGGAAAATACTGATTGCATATCCTCGCGTTTCAGTAATAGCTGATTGTTGAGGCGTGTTGATAAGCTTGGTGCAACTTCCAGGGGTGTTTCCTGGGCAACATCGTATACACGGGCAGTCAGGATTAATTGCAGGTAATCGCAAAGCATGGTTGTGGGAGATTTATAGATGCTGGTAGATGTTTATTTTACGGTAGTTAGGTAACGGTTTTACAAGGGATGTGAGCGGAGTGCGATCGCAATCAAAAAGTTCCTAAACTTCTTCTGCTGATTACAAAATATGTCAAAAACTACTCTTTGAATCCATATTTAATGTCATGTCATAATTGTAACATGGTATGATTTTACCTGTTTTGAATTTTATTGGTAACTGAATTATGGCTGAAAGCTATTACTTTATTAAAGATTTAATAAATGATTTACAGAGAGGTAGGATTAGGATTCCATCTTTTCAGAGAGGTTTTGTTTGGGATCCAGATAGAGTTTCTTATTTAATAGACAGTATATACAAGAGTTTTCCATTTGGTTCTATATTACTTTGGAGAACAAGAAATCCTTTGCGAACAGAAAGAAATCTTGGTCCATATAAGCTTCCCAATAATGATCCAGAATATCCTATAGACTATGTTCTTGATGGTCAGCAAAGAATAACTTCTATTTTCGGCATATTTCAAATTATTTTGTCTGCTGAAGAAAATCAGGATACAAATTGGACAAACCTATTTTTCGAGCTTAATAGTCAAGAAGCGGTACCATTTAAATATTTAGATGATCCTAATAATTATGATGCAAATCGTTTTTTTCCGTTGAAATATGTTTTTGACTCTCCTCGATATAGACAAGTTACGAGAAATTTAGATGAGGACTTAGCTAAACAGATAGATAATTTGGTTGATATCTTCACACAAGCAACAATTCCTATCGAGCGTTTTGAAACGGAGGAAAGAAAATATGTCGCTAGTGTTTTTGAAAGAATCAATAGACAAAAAATAGATTTAGATACATTTGACTTATTGTCAGTTTGGAATTGGAGCGAAGATTTTGACTTACAAGAAAAATTCCGTGAAATATCTGAAGAATTACAGCCATTTGGATTTAAAGATATTGGTTCTGAATTACTATTAAAATGTTGTTCTGCTGTGATAATGAATAGTTCTAATCCATCAGACTTCATTGAACTTCCTGGTAGTGAAGTCCGGCAAAAATTTGATGAAATAAGAACAGGAATACATTTAGCAATCGATTTTCTGAAAAGAGAGTTGAATGTGTTTTCTCTAAAACTTCTACCAATGGAGAATATTTTAGTTGTTTTGACAGCCTTTTTTGCTAATCCAAGAAAGCAGCCCCCTCCAGTACCTCAAGAACAATATAAAGTTATTAAAAAATGGTTTTGGCGTTCGTGTCTATCTCAAAGATATGCTAGGGGAGGATCTAAAACTACTGATCTAGACCTCAAGGCTGTATTTGAATTGAAAAATGGAAGAGCTAGTACATTAGCAAGCTTTGATATTGATATTGATAATAACTACTTCGTAAGAAATACTTTGAATATGTCTTCTATAGCAACCAAAACCTTTATTCTTCTATTAGCGCAAAATAAACCGCTCAACTTTATTCAAGGAACTAATATATCTTTAGAAAATGTTTTATCTCAAGGTAATCGGAAAGAATTTCATCATATCTTCCCAAAAGCTTATCTAAAAAAATCTGATGGAAATTACCAAGATGGACAAATAAATTGTCTAGCAAATTTTTCAATATTATCAAGAACTGACAACAATAAAATAAAAGACCAGCCACCAAGTAAATATCGTCTAGAAATGCCGTCAGATTCAAAAGTTTTAGAAAATATACTGACATCACATTTATGTACTATTGATTTTTTTAACGACGATTACGAAAGATTCATACAGACAAGGGCAGACTCGCTGTATATAAAAGCACATGACTTGTCTAGTTAAATCCTAAACGCGATCGCACTCACTCACGAACCCCTTTGAAATCATATGCGATCGCTCATCAGAAAATATAGCTATTTATGCCATAACGCACCAAATGCAAGGAAATGGTGCGTTACGTTGAATGCCTATATTTAGAATCAGCGGTTATTTACGACCACCAAACCATTTAGCTGCGATCGCTCCCAGCGCTGCACCTACCATTGGATTGCTGAGAAACTTAATCAAAGCTGGTTGTTCAGCCATGACTTCCTGGAAGATGTCAGGATGATTGTGGTATGTGAAAGATGCCAACTTACTTAGGTCATCTGGATTCATGTGATTAGCGTTATGGGTAGAAAGTCCCAAATCTCGCTCCAAGTGACGCTCATCCAAACCTCTTTGCTTTAGGTGCTTGAAAAATGACCGTGAAACATCATCCCGTTCGTTGGGTTTAATGTGACTAATTGCCTTCTGTAATTCCGGTTCCATCTGGCTGGGAGGAATGCTTTCATGGTTGAAGGATCGACCAAACAATTTACGGCGTTCTTGGTGAGATGAACGTTGAGCAAAGTCATCAAAATTTTGGTAATCCTTAGCTGGATCAGATGAAGTATCATCTAAAGATTCTGTATTACCATGCGCTAAGTCATTCATGATTTCGCGCTTATATTTGTCGCTACTATTCATCTTAATTTTTTCCTGTTTTACTTGAAATCAACTTAATTAGTTTTTGAACTATGAAAAATTGAGCGATTACTTGTACTCAATTTGATTAGTTTGCACATCATACTGACTTGTTAAAATCAGTTTTTTATCTGGTGCATACATCAAAACTGTTAAGTCTTGGTTAGGAAAGTTCTTGTGAAAACCTTGGGTTAAAGATTTTGCTAGTGTTCGTACTTCTGTAGGACGAACTTGAGGTGTAATGACAACACCTAACTTATTATTGTCACGTACGTAAGCATCTTGAACAATTCCCTTAGCTGTGCCGACTACCCAATTACCAAAGTCTTGACCCTGTACGCTGTTACCTCTTTCTAATAAGGTATAGTCACCACTACGGCTGATAGCAGATGGCAATTGGGTGGGCTGTTTAGCTTGAACTGTACCACTACAGGCGGCAGTAGTTGTTAGTACTAAAACCAAGACTAAAGCTGTTAAGATGTGGCGAAATTTCTGGAATATTTTCAATTTAATCTCCTTCATATTTGCAACAAAAAATCAGTTTATGAAATCAAGTTATTGTGTCCATAGGCTGCTAATACTAAGTTGCTGTCCGAGGTAATAGAACACAACTTAGTATGAATCGCTCACTGAGCTAACCTTTTCACCAGTTTCTTGGACAATAAACACCGATTCATTTAATATCCTTACCCTAAATAATATTGCTTTGGTATAGGCTAAATTAAGTCACTCTATGGAATGGCGTTATATTATTACTTGAAATCTTACTGTTTACTTTCACTCTTGTAATACTACAACATTAGGTTAATCTAAATCTTCTCTCTGAAGGTTGAGTTGATTTAGATTGATACTAGTTCTAAAGTAGTAATTAAATATAATTCCAGGATGAGATAATGTTATTTAAAAGAGCATTTTAGGACTAACTTGCTTCTCTACTTAAACCTAATTGTAACCAAAACTTTACTTTTAATTATCCTGCTATGGAATATCCAGATCCTAAAGTTATTCATCCCTTGAAAGAATTTCCCCAAGTCTGTTTTATTAAAAATGTCGTTTCCAATCCCAATATCATTATCGGAGACTATACCTATTATGATGATCCGGAAAACTCGGAAGATTTTGAGCGCAACGTACTCTATCACTTTCCCTTTATCGGTGATAAGTTGATTATCGGCAAATTTTGTGCTTTAGCCACAGCTATAAAATTTATCATGAACGGTGCAAATCACAAGCTTTCTGGGTTCTCAACTTATCCATTTGCAATTTTTGGTAGTGGTTGGGAATGTGTAGCACCCCAACCCGATGAATTCCCCTTTAAAGGTGATACTGTAGTTGGAAATGATGTGTGGATTGGATATAAAGCGGTAATTATGCCGGGAGTCAAGATTGGTGATGGTGCGATTATTGCGGCAAAGTCTGTAGTAACGAAAGATGTTGAACCTTACACTATTGTCGGTGGAAATCCAGCGAATAGATTACGACAACGTTTCCCAGATGCAACTATTCAACTTTTACTGGAAATTGCTTGGTGGAACTGGGATATGGAAAAGATTACCAGGAATTTAGAAAGTATTGTGGGTGCGGATATCGCAGCGTTAAAAAGCTGTGTATGATTATTAATCGCTGTCGAAGTTGTTACAGCAGTTTTCACCTATTTGAATCACATTAAACGTAGGGGTACCCTATAGCGTGGTCTATTTACCTGAAAATAGCTGTAATTAACCGAATCCCAACTCTAACTCTAAATATTTTTATCTATATATCCGCTGTGAAATACTATCGTCAACAATCCAATGCTTTCCCTGCTAGTTACCTAAATGATTTATTTGGGGAAATTAAAGCTTGTCCCTATTTTGTTACCAATAACCTGAACCGGGATTTTGTGGCTACTAAGGGGTTTTCTGTAGTTTTTCAACAGTCGGGATTAATGGAGGTAGAAGAAAAATTTCCCTTTTTCAAACGCTATTTAGATGTGGCTCTCCAGTCTAATTGTAATGCTTTTTACCTAAATCCGTTACTTTTACAGTCAGGTTCCCGTGTTGATCCTCATATCGATCGCTCGTTACGTTCTTACTGTAAAACTATAGAACCCCCACTATTTGTCAGTGTACTCTATGTGCGGATACCAGAAAATATGGAAGGGGGAGAATTGATATTACGTTGTCAAAAACGGCAAGTTGGACAGATTAAACCAGAGATAAATAACTTGGTTTATTTTCAGGGTGATTTAACTCATTCTGTGAATGCTGTTAAAACTACAGGAAACCGTCTCAGCTTGGTTTGTGAACAATATAGTTTGAGTGATTCGGAGTTAGAAGAAATACCAAATTTTCTAGTAGAATCACGGATTGTTCAGCCTGCTAAAAAGAAAATGCGGTGAGAAACGTTACGGCTGAAAGATATCTGGAAAATGTTAATTTTTATTAAAATTAACTTGAATTTGGATAACGTTTTTACGCGGTTTTCCATCCCAAAATAATCATCATCAAACCTAATTAATAAATTATTACTCTATACATATACAAATAACTTCTGTCTTCAGATATACATTTTCCAAGTAAATTAATCTTCCTTCCATTTTAGCTATAGTTCTTGATTTAGAAGGGATACAATCATCAAAACCAGTGACTAGAATCACTAGAACTCACAAATTTCCAGAACTTGATGTTACAGTCAGAAATCCGTCACTACTGAGAGGAACTTCGCAGGCAATAGCAGGTCTAATAGATAGGGACGATTTAAAACCCAGTACCATCTTATGAGTGAATCGATTAGTGTATCCTGGTCAACAGTTGGTACCAGCCTCCCGGAAGCATCGGTGCAAGTTGACAAACTCTCAAACCACGACCTGATTTTGCGCTGTCAAGCTGGGCTGCGTCCTGAACGTGTTGCGTTTGCGGAACTCATGCACCGCTATCAGAGTCAAGTTGACCGAGTGCTGTATCATTTAGCTCCAGATTGGGCAGATCGGGCTGATTTAGCTCAAGAAGTTTGGATTCGAGTTTTTCGCAATGTTAACAAGTTGCAGGAACCAGCTAAATTTCGCGGTTGGTTAAGCCGGATTGCCACAAACTTGTTCTACGATGAGTTACGTAAGCGCAAGCGGGTTGTTAGCCCACTATCTTTGGATGCACCTCGTGCATTAGATGATGGTGAAATGGATTGGGAAATCGCAGGTGATACCCCAGGACCAGAGGAAGAACTAACAACTAGAGAATTTTATGAGCAATTGCGTGAAGCGATCGCTGATTTGCCGGAAGTCTTCCGGACTACGATTGTGCTTAGAGAAATCGAAGGCATGGCGTATGAGGAAATTGCTGAGATTACTGGTGTATCCCTCGGAACTGTCAAGTCTCGAATTGCCCGCGCTCGTTCGCGTTTGCAGTCACAACTCCAAAGCTATTTAGATGCATAGTTAATCATATTTGCCTTCTAAATGGCAGTTTTAAATCATGAAATTAAATCATGAAGTTAAATCATGAAGTTCAATACTTTGACGGTAAACATTGAGTGCTTCTGCCATCAATCAAGAAAATATAAATTTTTGCGATTTTATACCAGTGCTGTCTGTGTTCACCCGTCTATAGAATTGGTAATAATGTTAATATGAATACTAATTCTCAGTTCAACGATAACCTTCCCTTGCAACCTCATGGAAATCTTCCTAATGAGGATGTAAACGGACATGCAAATTATACCAATAACTTAACGGGTGATATAAATATGATGAAGCGCGATGGTCTACGACCCGCCATGGGCGATCGCTTCGAGTTACTAAGTGCATATTTGGATGGTGAAGTGACAGCGGCAGAACGTAAGCAAGTTGAAGATTTGCTTGCCAATGACAAGTCAGTTCAGGCTCTATATCATAGATTGTTAAAGTTACGGCAAGGTTTACGAGTTCTGCCAATTCCTGAATCTCAACCAGTAGAGGTGACAGTACAGCGAGTTCTAACACGCTTACGTCGTCGTTCTCGACTGGCAATAGCATTTGGAGGAACAGCGATCGCTGCTTGCGCTCTAGGTGCATTATCAGGCTTTTTTGGTGGCGAAGACTCCCAAATGCTGCAAATGGCGCAAACGCCAGATAAGCAAGTCCAACCTGAATCAGTACAACCTGCTGATACAACCCTAAAGGTTGCTTTGAACAACCCAGTTATTCCGATTCCGAAAGTGGCACAAGCTGCACCAGAAAAGTCTGTTCTACCACAAATGCGATCGCCTAAGTCAACAAGTAGTGATAACGCTGTCAATTAGTGAGATTTTTCTGAGTGAGGAGTGACGGATTTATTCCGTAAATCGCGTATAGGTGGGGAGAATTGATTAAATTTTCGGACACATAGAAAAATTTATAGTTTCTACGGTAGAGATGGTTGAATTAAACTAGTTTTACTTTAGCTAAATAAACAAGTAAATATTACTGACTATGATTACTAGGCAGGTTAACCCAATTTTACAGGTTAGCTTGCCTTTAACATTATCTAGCGCTTCCACCAACCATCCGCAATCAGTTTTCCTTGCATCTTTTCAACTCGGCTTTCTAGCATAATATATACCCATGCCAAGCCCAAGGAAGTATTTTTTTGAGGAAGTTTTTCGCTTCCATTTTCTAAGGCAAATATTTCTTGTTTCACACGCTGATAAAGATTTTCTGATTCTGTTTTAGCAGGGTGATAATCTTCCAATTCATCTAAACTAGATAAAACTTCACCATCATCAAATTCGAGCAAATATCCATGAACTTGATTCTTTCCCTGCGTCATTGCTGGGTATCCCTGGGGTAAATTGAATAATTTCCCAAGAGTGAAAGCGCGTTGAGAATTTTTCACTTTACCCTCGCAATACCTGGGATAATTTTCCTCACCAGGTTTTAAGGTGCCGTAAACAAATACTTTCATTAATCAGTTAGCTGTCACCGAACATCACAAAAATAGATCGTTTCAGGTTTTGATAGTTTATGAGTATGTAGTCTGTAGGGGTTTAGCATTGCTCATTGGTGTCAACTTAAGCAAAAAGGGTCGATTTAGATGTAATCTCAAAATATTGTTTTCGATGTGATAGGTGATACATCATGGCAAAAAAAAGACCAGCTAGAACAGGAAACCCCGATCTGCGTCAACAAAAACATGTGCCAACACCATCCATTGAAGAAATCGAGAAACAGATATTTTCATTGCTATCGCCTGCAAACTTCAAACCCCTAAAATCCTATGAACATAAAAAGGAACAAGAGGCAGAACAAAAGAAAAAATGGCGAGACAGAATATTGACTCTGCCAGTGATGATGGCGATAGTAGTGAGTCTAGTGTATCGGCAAATTCCAGGATTAAGAGAAGTAATTAGAGTCATCTCACAAGAGGGATTGTTATGGGTGGAGCCGATGCTGGTGAGTACTCAAGCATTGTCAAAACGATTACGAACACTGCCAATAGAACTGTTTGCAGAAATATTTGAGCAAGTAATGGCGAGAATTAGTGTACAACCCAGAAATCAGGTAGTACCAGAGAATTGGAAGCCAGTATGTGCAGAGTTCACAGCCATCTGGATTGCAGATGGGTCAACACTCGAAGCACTCAGAAGAAAACTCAAAGCACTCAAAGGACAACAAAAAACACTGGCGGGGAAAATCATGATGGTGGTAGAGGCGTTTAACCATCATCCAGTGACAACCTGGTATACAAACAACAGTAAAGCTAATGATAAAACTTGGTGTGACAAATTACTTGAGCGTTTACCAATTGGTGGATTGCTAATTTTTGATTTAGGGTTTTTTAAATTCCCTTGGTTCGATGCATTTACATCATCTGATAAGTTTTTCTTGACACGACTACGAGAAAAAACTTCTTACAAGGTGATTCGTTGTTTGACCAATGCCCCATTCTACCGTGATGAAATTATTGACATGGGAGAATACCGTTCTAACCCTTGTCAGCGTCCAGTTCGCTTAGTTTCTGTGTTGTGGGGTTCAACTTGGTACTACTACCTGACAAATGTACTTGACCCCCAAAAGTTGTCTGCACAGCAGGTCTGTGAATTATATCGCAGGCGTTGGCGTGTTGAAGACGCATTTTTGCTCACAAAACGACTTTTGGGTTTGGCTTATATTTGGGTTGGCGATACCAACGGCGTACAAATCCAAATTTTTGCCACTTGGATTTTTTATGCTGTTCTCAATCAATTGTGTATTGATGTGGCTGTGGCTTTGAATCAACCATTAGACCTTATTTCTACTGAAATGGTTTTTCGTAGTTTATACCATTTCTCTGCTGCTGTTCTCCGTGGTGAGGCGGCTGACGTTGTGAGCTATCTTGTGGAACGTCACAAGCTGTTTGGATTAGTCAAATACAGGCGTAAGCGCCATCGAGAGATTGACGCTTACACCCAACAAATTTGGGCTTTATCTTCTTAAGTTGACACCAATGAGCATTGCTAAACCCCTACAGTGTGATCTATTTAGCTGAAAATAACTGTTAACTAATTTAACGTCTACCTGCGAGCTTTTTTGCCATCTTCCGCAAACGAATTGATTGGGGTGTAACTTCCACCAACTCATCTGGACCAATGTATTCCAAAGCACGCTCCAAGCTCATGTCTACGGGAGTTTGCAACTGAACTAATTCATCACTACCAGCCGCGCGGTGATTGGTTAGCTGCTTACTTTTACAAACGTTCAGTTCCAAATCTTGGGGACGGTTGTGTTCACCAACAATCATACCCCTGTAAACTTTGGTACCAGGTGAGATGAAGAAGAGACCGCGATCTTCACCGCTTCTCATGGCATAGGCAGTGGAAACACCTTCTTCAAAGGCAATTAATACACCTTTGTTACGGGCTTCAATATCACCGCTCAAACCACGATATTCTAAGAAACTGTGGTTCATGATGCCGTCACCACGAGTCATCCGCATAAATTCACCCCGGAAACCAATTAAACCACGGGCAGGAATGACAAATTCGAGGTTGGTGCGTCCATTTCCACCAACTTGCATATCTTGCATTTCACCTTTGCGCTGTCCCAGACGTTCGATACAGCTACCAACAGCTTCCTCTGGAACATCCAAAACTAGAAGTTCGTAGGGTTCGCAGGGTTGTCCGTTAACTTCACGGTAAATTACCTGTGGCTGTGCTACTTGGAATTCGTAACCTTCACGACGCATGGTTTCGATTAAGATACCCAAGTGAAGTTCACCACGTCCTGAGACTTTAAATTTATCAGGGGATTCGGTTTCTTCCACACGTAAAGCAACGTTTGTCTCCAATTCACGGAATAAGCGATCGCGTACTTGCCGTGATGTCACTAATTTACCTTCTTGACCTGCAAATGGGGAATCATTCACAGAGAAGGTCATTTGTAAAGTAGGTTCATCTACTTTAATTAGTGGCAATGCTTGGGGGTCGTTGGGGTCGGTGATGGTTTCGCCGATATAGGCATCTGAGAAGCCAGCAACTGCCACGATGTTACCTGCGGTTGCTTCTGGCATTTCCACGCGCTTCAAGCCCACAAAACCCATCAACTTGGAGATTTTGCCCTTGACAATGGCACCGCTTTCTGTAATCAAAGCGGCTTGTTGTCCCATGCGGATTGTACCGTTGTGAATCCGACCAATAACAATCCGTCCCAAATATTCGGAATAATCCAGGGTGGTAACTTGGAGTTGCAGCGGTTTGCTAGCATCACCAACTGGGGGGGGAACGTGACGTAGAATCCCTTCAAATAGGGGTTTCATGTCAGTAGATTCATCTTCTAGTTTGTCTTTGGCGAATCCAGTTAAACCGGAAGCAAACAGGTAAGGAAAATCACACTGATCATCATCAGCGCCTAGTTCTAAAAATAGATCTAGAACCTTGTCAATTGCTTTGTGGGGTTCAGCTTGAGGTCTATCGATTTTGTTGACAACAACGATGGGGCGTAGACCCTTTTCCAGTGCTTTTTTTAACACAAATCTAGTTTGTGGCATAGGACCTTCGTTAGCATCCACAATCAGGATACAACCATCCACCATGCCCAAAACCCGCTCAACTTCACCACCGAAGTCAGCGTGTCCAGGTGTGTCAACAATGTTAATGAGGGTTTCACCGTATCTAACAGCGGTGTTTTTTGAGAGAATTGTGATTCCGCGTTCACGCTCTAAGTCATTAGAGTCCATGACACAATCCGGAACGTCTTCGCCTTCGCGGAAAATGCCAGATTGTCTGAGGAGAGCGTCAACCAAGGTGGTTTTACCATGGTCAACGTGGGCGATGATAGCGACGTTACGGATTGGAAGCGTCATAGGAGATTTCGGTAAATAAATGGGATTTTTTGGAATTACTATAGTGTGTTGGCAATAACAGAATTTAGTAAAAATAGCCAATTCTGTAAACAAGCCTTAATAATTTAGTCTAACTCAAGATGCGAGCTATTGAGCGATCGCGTTGCCGAATTCTTTCAGCAGTTTGGAAATAGTGCCAAAATCCCTGCCGGAGAAGCGGAAGCATGACAAGCGTTTTTTGAGTATTCCGTCAAATGTCACCAAGAATCAGAAACAAAAATCACTTTATTTTTGACATGTATCATTGATGACCTGTGGTTATCTCTGGTTTGTTCTTTAATACGTAGTTAGGTTGTGGGTTTGGGTGAGCGATAGCTTGCGCTGTTTCTTGGATGCCAGAATGGCTTTTGTCAGTTCGCATTTTGAATCCGATCCTGATGAATTGGGGTTTTAGCGATCAACGTGGTCTTTCTGCTATATTATCGGGCAAGATAGACAAAACATTTACAACTTGCATCTGATGCCTGCTAAAGATATTTTTCACAACGCGGTAAAACCTGCATTAGAAAAAGAAAGTTAGGTGATCACGGATGAACAATTTCTAATTCGCTCCGGTGGAGTTGAGATATATATTGATATTGGTGCTGAAAAAATTATTGCAGCAGAACGGAATAATTAAAAAATTGCCATTGAAGTCAAAATTTACTGATTACGCAGTTGCTTAAAAAAGTAGGTTTGCGATCGCGTAAATCAACCGACCCTTGCCAATTGGGGATTAAGTCTAACTCAAGATGGAGGCGATACCTACGGTGGTAAACTACCCGTTGCCGAATTCTTTCAGCAGTTCGGAAATAGTGCCAAAATCCCCGCTGGTGAACCGGAACCGTGACAAGCATCTTACTTCTAATTCACGGATTTCAAAAGAAAACCCAAAAAACATCAAACAAAGAGATGAATTTAGCCAAAGAAGGCTTGAAAAGGTTTTTACAGCAAGAACCCGTCACAGAGACAAATCATTACTTTATAATACAATTTAGATGCTCCCCATTTTACAGAGAATTGGTATAAGTTCTAAATATTAGCCATTTCAAGTATCTTTCAATTTTCAAAGTAGTCCAATTCGGAACGAAGATTGGTTATTTCAGCAGAAAAAAGCTTCACTTAATCTTTAAAACAGATTTAGTGTAAGTACTGTGTCTTTCTAGAGTAGAAAAATTAATAATTAGATTACAAAGGGTCAAGACGAGCTTAGTTCTTCTAGCTAACTGTGACAAATCAAATTCACTTATTATAAGACCTAAGATTTCTTGTGACTTTGTACATTACTTGAGTAATTAAACCACCTTTTTATAGTTGGTTTTCAATCAAATATCATTACTAATTTTTTTCTTCTACTTTTCAAGGAATTTTACTAAAATGCTGCAAAAATTATCTCTTGCTTTACTAGGAATAACTGTGATTGTAGCGAGTGCAAATCCAGCTAGTGCCATCACAATGAGAGTAAGTGGCGATATGTTTTCTAGCTACTCTGACACAAAAGTAGTCACCTTTGATGATGGCACAGCCAATGACCCAAATAATTTTGCAAATTACTCTGGTATTACTACTAATATTGTCCAAGGTAGTAAATCTGGTCAATATGCCTCACCACTTGGAACTACTACCAAATATCTCACAATTGCTCCTAAAAATACCAGCGTTGCAGGGAACACTGGCTCTGTCTCTATTAATTTCAAAAAAGCTATTGATTATTTCGGTTTTTACGCAGGCTCATTAGATAGTTATAACTTTATGGACATCTACATGGGCGATACGCTACTAAAGACTTTTAGTGGTTCAGATGTGCCAACTGCTATAGCTGATGGTAGCTGGACTAGCACTAAAGCTAATATGTTTATCAATCTTGTCGGTGAAGCAGGCGAAAAATTTGACAAAGTTGTGATGCGTTCAAATGGTATTGCCTTTGAAACAGATAACCACACCTATAGAGTAGCCAGCGTTCCCGAAGCCAGTTCCATGTTAAGTATATTGGCGATAGGTGCTTTCGGAACTACTTCACTCCTTAAGCGTCAACAGAAGAAAGTGGCAGTGAAAGCATAAATTTTCTTTCTAGTAGTTCACCAACCAAAGTTTGCTTTCTTTTGTAATCGCTTTGTTAGGACTAAAGTCCTTACTAGCAACTAGGAAAAGTTCCTTTGTTATACCAATTCAAATAATAATTGCAACACATGCAATGGTAGAGACGTAGCAGTGCTACGTCTCTACAAATATCTATCTGTCGCGTTGTTTTTTCAAATTGGTACTAGAGTCCTACTACTTTGGCAAGTTAACTTTGCCGGGTAAACCAACTTTTAGAATCTTTCTCTCTTCCTCTTTCTCTGCGCCTCTGCGGTTCCTTAACCCTAGCGAGGTAAAACTAACAATTTTCCGCCTCAACGACACAGGAACCTGCGGCAGAATATGGGTGTAGGTTCGTTTGGAGACAACGGAGAGCTATACTTTGAAATTCATCTGTCTGGTAATAATGCCAAAATTCCTACTGGTGAACCGGAACCATGACGCAATCTCAAAATCCCAATGACTACGGTTATACCCTTAGGTGGTAGCTGTTCTAAGTTTGCCAAGTTCTCTAAAACAATCTTCTGTTTTGCCAAAACTAACCGATTGACTGCAAAAGTTGTATCTTCTCCCCCATCTACACCGTGGGTATCGATACCGATTCCGGCGGCTTGGCGAGAATCTAACAGGAATTTCACAGCATCAAGACTAAAACCGGGAAAATTCATGTTTCCCTCTGCATCTTGATTCATAAATGCTTGGGGATTTTCCCATCTCTCTCCCCAACCTGTGTGTAAGAGAACCAAACTCTGGGGAGGAATTAAACCCTGTTGCTGTTCCCATGCGATCGCATCTGCCACGGAAAGCTGATAATTAGGATCTTCTTGAACTTGTTTGCAAATATCTATAACTACCGCATTCACAATTAACGAATCGGCAGCATATTCATCAATACTTTTAGCGTTGTCGTAAAAGCTACAGGGTGCATTCATGTGTGTAGCGCTATGTTCCCCTATTTGCAACTCTCGCAGAAAATAGCCCTGTGTTTCTATTCTAGCAATAGTAGTAAATTTAACCTTTGGATCGTCCTGCCATTGAGGGATATCAGCATCAACTACATGGCTAAGATGAATTACACGGGAAAACGATGATCTGGTATTCGGATCAGAATATTTAAAGCTTGTGTCATATTCTTCCCCCTTGCACCCTGCACCCTCTAGATTGAGCGTACCTCGGCTCCGCACTGAGCAAGGCTCAGAAAAATCGGCAACCGTAGCCGAAATCTGCCCCAATTCCTCTTTCCTGCCGACTAATCTAGCCAAGGTTCCTGCCATCACTTCCTGAGTTTGCCCGGTTACGGTAAATACCAAAGCCTCGCGGTAAACACGTTGTGCATCATGATTTTGATAATTTGCCGCACCACTAGAAACAGTCACCGCAGCATGGGAAACCCTTGCGGCTAAATCAATTGCCCACACTCGTAATTTTAATTTTTCTGCCATTCCTAAATGGATATTTTTTTGTGCTGCACGAATTGCTACCCGACAATTATCTACTTCCTGGGAAAGTTGAGAAAAAGCAGCATCAATAAAAGGAAGATTTTTACTTTTAGCAACCGTCTCAATAATATCTAAACCAGCTAAGGCACATCCAGTTGCTAAAAAACTGGCTTTGAGAACGTTATTTTGATCATTTTCGTGAATCCAACCAGTTGGTTTCACAAAAACCACATCCGCAGCAGCCAAAAACCAACTGTTTAGCTTTGCTGTCACGGTGTTTGTTGCAGTCATCGCGGCTAAACTAGCAACTGCACTCAACTTGATACTACCACCTTCATCTTGCTTACTATCCACCAAGGAAACAATGCTAAATACAGCTTTACCATCAGGCAACGTTGCAGCGACAATAAACTCGGAAAAAATTCCCCATCCTGTCACCCAAGGTACATCCCCATCCAATTGATATCCACCTTCTACAGGTGTCGCAACTATCGATGGTTGTCCCTTGCGTCGTAACTGCGAGAAACCGATACCCAGGAGAATTTCTCCATTTCCCATCCGTGGTAAATACTTTTGCTGCAACTCTCTATTATTGCTAGCAACTAACATCCCCGCTGCACTTTGATGTTGCGTCTGCAAAAAAGCCAATGCACCGGAATACCTAGCCACAAGTTCTTGAAAATCATTGAAAGTTGCATCACTCAGTTCTTTCCCACCCCATCTTTGAGGAACTCGCAGTGCTAAAAGTTCCTTTTTTCCCAGTTTGCGTAATGCATTGAACAGAGTTTGAGATTCAAAATCCATTTGATTCGCATGGGGGGCAACTTCCAGCTTTAAAAAAGATTTGACACGATTGATAAACTGAGAGTCGCCATTCATCGCCAACATGCCCTAATAAATAACCCCTCCAAATACTATCAAGTTCAGTATTTAGAAGGGTTCAAATGTTGCAGCAAAAGTGAATTACTAATAAGGTAGCAGGCACAAGATTAAAAACCAACTACATTCTGATTAAGATTTGGTAAAGTAGATACCATCATTTGTGATAAACCTGTGATGCTGAGGGATTTATCCTGTTTAGGTACAGATTTTGGCTAGTTTTCTGAGAAACTATGTCTAGAGATGAAGAGTTACAATTTTCTTGAATGAATACGAACCTAGGCTAAATCGAATTCAAGATATTTGGGATGAGGGTTATTCCCCCATATTCACCCAAGAATAATCCTACAGATGGATCTGTCAATCATTTGTGAAAAATTCTTGTCGGTACTCATCTAAACTTTTAGATTCTATGAATCAAATAATTCTACTAGCGAATTCAATCTGCCAAATTTACTCAGTAGATTATTCTCTCAACAAAATAAATATACTTAGATAGTCGTGATATTTTTTACCTATTTTCAGGGAATACTTAAATTATCAGAAAAGTGACGTTGTACTAGGGCTATTACCTACCTAGGCAAGCATTAGTAGCAACGTCATTTTCAAATACTTCCACAGAAAGGATAACATTAAAATGGCATTATTTGACAATGAGTTCAGTAATAATACTGTAAGAGAAGTTTTTAGTCCTGCGGAAGCATTCGCAGCAATTGCCTTACTAGCAGTCGGTTCGGATGGATATCCATCTGATGAGGAAACGAAAAAAGTTTCTATGGCACTGTCGTGGACAAAACTATTTTCTACTTACTCTACTGAAGTAGTGGATCAGATTTTGGAAAAGCTGTTGAAAATTCTGCACCGTGAAGGATTCAATACTTTGTTTGAAACGGCTAAGGAATCTTTATCATTTGAATTACGCGAATCTGCGTTTGCAGTTGCTGCTGATATTATGTTGATGAATGATGCCATTACCCAAGATGAACAAGGATTTTTAAAGGATTTATATCATTATTTGGGTCTTAATGAGCAAGTGGCTAATCAAATCATTGACGTTATGCTGATGAAGAATCGCTAAGTAGGTGGGTGGGAAAAATCATAGTTATGATCAGGCAGTGGGCAGTCGGCAGTTGGGATAAGGCTTTGAACCTTATTTACATTAAGTTACATAGTTTGGCTTATTTATGCCTACCTACTTCATCGAAGTCTTTGTGTCTAATTGATAATTTTGGATTTGTAGCGAAGTTAATCAGGACAGGAATAAATTGTGAACGCGACTCCCTGCGGGAGTATCGCGTTACCATATCCAAGGGGATAATAGGCGATATTCATGACACCTGCATATTATGGTTTCACTTCAAAACAAAATTATTTTGATCACTGGTGCTAGTAGTGGTATTGGTGCAGCTTGTGCAAAAGTATTTGCTGATGTGGGTGCTAGGCTAATTTTAGTGGCAAGAAGGTACGAAAAATTAGAGCAACTTGCCACAACATTACAACTAACTTCCCAGACGGCTTATTTAGTACAATTGGATGTACGCGATCGCATTGCGGTTGAATCCACCATTTCTAATCTGTCCCCGGAATGGTCAAATATTGATATCTTGATCAATAATGCTGGCTTAAGTCGTGGTTTAGATAAACTTCATGAGGGTAATTTCCTTGATTGGGAGGAAATGATTGATACCAATATCAAGGGTTTACTTTACCTGACTCGCTACGTAGTTCCTGGGATGGTGGAACGGAAAAATGGTCATATTATCAATATTGGTTCCATCGCTGGACATCAAACCTATCCAGGGGGAAATGTATATTGTGGAACAAAAGCCGCTGTCAAAGCGATTTCCGAGGGTTTGAAACAAGACTTGTTAGGGACTCCAATCCGTGTTACTTCTGTAGATCCGGGAATGGTAGAAACCGAATTTAGTCAAGTTAGATTTCATGGGGACAATCAGCGTGCTGAAAAAGTCTACCAAGGAGTTACACCTTTAACTGCCGATGACATTGCAGACACAATATTTTTTTGTGCCACTCGTCCTGCACATGTCAATATTAATGAAGTAATTTTAATGCCTGTTGATCAAGCTAGTGCCACTTTGGTGAACAGAAAATTATAAATTCTAGAATCTTTCGGTAATTACGTAATATCTCCAAAAGATACTTCGGTTTTAGATCTTATGTATATATAGTAGAGACGTAGCACTGCTACGTCTCTACAAGTGTTTTAGGTAAAAGATAATTAGTTTCCCAAGAAATGTAATTATAAATTTAAGTAAAAAATAGTTATTGAGTGCTTAAAGTAGTTAATTTCAGACAATTTTCAGGGAACTCTATAATCATAGCGCCTTTATTCTCCATCAAACATGAATAGAACTGCAAACCCTCATGAATTCCAACTCCAAAACGAATCCACTGGAGATAAAATTATTAATCGGACTCTGGCAAATAACATAGATACTGATACTGATACTCTCGAATCATTAGTCTCTCATGATGATTTTTATGTTCGTCGTGCTGTAGCAGGAAATTACAACACTTCCAGATTTTCGTTGGCGAAATTAGGCGATGATGTGGAAGAACAGGTAAGATTTTATTTAGCAGCAAACCCAAAAACACCTGTAGAAGTTTTGGAGAAGTTAGCAGATGACGAATCTGACGATGTGCGATCGCAGGTTGCCGGAAACCCTAATACACCCGTTAAAATCTTAGAAAAGCTCGCTACAGATGATCATTTAGAAACATTACGTTTACTTGCCGAAAATTCCCAAACCCCCACTAATGTCCTTTCTCAAGTTGGTGACAAGTTATTAAAGCTAGCGCAGGAGCGACTATTCTATAGTCATGAGTCTTCCACGTTGCGTGCGATCGCTAGTAACCACAATACACCAGTTCAAATCCTCGAACAAATCTGTTCCGTCGATGATGGACATAACCAATACTGGTTATTAGCTCTGAGTGTGGCACAGAATCCTTACACACCAGCATATCTTCTGGAAAAATTAGCTCAACATCAAGATGTAGAAGTACGTCGCAGCATCGCTTCTCACCCCAGAACCCCTGCTGCGACTCTTGAAAAACTTGCTACAGATAAAGAACAAGTTGTCACCCAAGCAATTCAACAAAGGTTTGCTATCAGCGGAGAAAAAAGATAATTTTCGCCACAGGGTGCTTCTGCAAGTTAGATTATTTAGAGTAGACGTTGCCAATGCAATTGCTGTTTATCTAAATCAAAACTCCATCTGAGAAGATGATTTGCATAGCTACCGACACCCATACCTGGTAAACCTATAGCTTTTCTTGGTGCTTCGGTTGCTAATGCGATCGCTATCGTCTCAGCGAAGCGCAACTTTACCGCATCTGCGAGTCTTTCCTCACACAACCCCCACTTTACCAAATTCTGTACCCCCACCAACAAAGGTAAAGTTGTCCCTGATAGAGTACCATCAGTTAATCTGGCGGTACCATTCACTACTTCTATTTCTCGACTATCCCAAGGATAAGTTCCATCAGGTAAACCCAAAGGGGATAATGCATCACTTACAAGAAAAGCACCTTCTTGATAGGAGCTTGCACGTAATAGTATATCTAACATCATAGGTGAAACATGCTCACCATCAGCAATAAATCCACACATGACATTGGGATTTGTGATAGCAGCACCCAGTAAACCAGGTTGACGGTGGTGTAGGGGTGGCATAGCATTAAATGCATGTGTCACCATTGTTGCACCCCGATTAAAAGCTTGTTGTGCTTGAGTTGCAGTAGCTTGTGAGTGTCCTAAACTAATAATAATACCATCGGGTATATGGGAAATAACCTCGCCTGTGGGATCTAATTCTGGGGCAAGAGTGATAATTTTTACAATATGACTATAATCTCCTAAAACTCTTTTTACCTCAGCGATTTCTAGAGGTAATAAATATTCAGCCGGATGTGCGCCGCGTTTCTGATAATTTAAAAATGGTCCTTCTAAATGCACTCCAAGAATTTCTGCTTGCTGAATACTGCCGCTGAAACTATTATTTATATAGTTATCAATAATTGCCAAAGAACGGTGAATATTTTCAACTGATGTTGTCACTAATGTTGGCAAAAATCCATCAACACCACAGTTGTAGAGATACTCACAGATTTTTGGCAACATATAAGCATTCTCAGCATTTAAATCTGGGAAAGCTAATCCCAAGCAACCATTAATTTGTAAATCTATTCCACCTAATGAAATCCAATCTCCGGCAACGTCAATTATTTCTCTATTTTCAGATGTGGAGAGTTGATGTTGTAAACCCATTGGCAAAATTTGCTCAATGAGATTTTCATCATTTACCAATATTCTTTGTAAAACATCATTCTCGATTCTGGCATTAATGATTTCAATCATATAAACATCCGGTTGAATTATGTGATTATGCGAAGTATACGCGAAATTATTCAGCAAATCATTTTAATTAAGGGATGTTTTTATCCAGCTATTCTATTTCTGATTCTAAATTTTTCATACTCACGCTGTTTATGCTGCCAATACTTATTTATTTTTTCTTTTGCAGCAACTGCACCTTCATATTCTTCACCCCCTTCTAAAATCAGACATTTCCTAACTTTTTTCCGCAGGTCGGATACTATTTTACCATTAACTTTGCGGGTAGATGACCAATCCAAAAGAGGTTCTATTTCTGGGTAACGATTGGTGTATGCTACGTGGGGATAAAAGTATAGGCGCTGTGTAAAACTATTATGCCATCGTAGACATTCACGAAATGCTTTTAAGGAAAATTCTGCTTTGGGTTGATGTTTTAACTCTTCTACTTTTGCTTTAAAGAAGGGCAAAACTGGAGCGTTATTAGCAGTCGCTAACGTGACTACCTCATATCATTTAGCCGTAAATCTCGACGAAACCAAAGCAACTGCATAATTTTTATTTCTATTGGGAACAATTGGTACATAATTGCTATTCAAATATAGATAAAGTCTTAAGTTAGATCTATATACAAAGATAAAATGTAAAATTTTATACAGGAAATGAATATTTTAATTGTTAGAAAAATAAGCTTAAATTTTCGCTATTTTTGCGGATATATATTAATAAATATTGAATGTGTTTAATAACGGTTATGACTAAAACATCCTCTTCAATGTACTTGATTTACTGCCAAGCCAATTTCATTAGCTGTCAACACCGACTACATTTTTGAAGTTTACACTAAAAATTGTAATAATTACTACTTCTAAGGAGATATTTGGTAGTGGCTCAAACTAGTTTTAATCAAAGACCAATGGTGATGATATCACCAGAATATACTGTCAAACTAAAACAACTAATGATGGTTTTGTTACATCGACGTAATCTCGTTGCGGGTGTTTCTGGTATTACTTTGTTAATTGCGGTAGTTTTGGCAATATTAGCAAAACCAACTTACCAGAGTTCGATGCAGATATTGGTAAGTTCTAATTCTGAAAAAGATCAGACTAATAAAGATGAAGAAATAGACTTTAATAGTCAATTTAAGTTGATGCTAAGTTCTCAACTAATTGATAAAGCAGTAAAATTACTTCATCTAGCTAATTCTGAAATTCAAGCAGAAGATATTAAAGGTAAAAACGCACAAGATTCACCTTTAAAATTGGTGCGGTTAAATAATGAATTTGGAAGAAGTCAAGAAGAAATTTTTGATTTTACCTACCAAACAGATAATTCCTATGAAAGTAAGCAAGTTTTAGAAGCATTAAAACAGGTTTATCAAGATTATAATCTTGAACAGAAAAAACAGGAAAAAGATAGAATTGCAGAAGTTGTTAATCAGCAATTATCCAAGGTAAAGCAGGAACTAAAGCAAGCTGAAGATCAATTTCTCAGTTTTCGCAAAAAACACGATTTTGCTGATTTTCAGTTACAATCTAAAACCGCTTTAAATAAACTCAAAGATACAAAAAATCAGATTCAAGTTATTCGTACCCAGCTTCAAAAACTACAAGCGAATTCTCAAAACTTGGAAAAACAGTTAAATTCACCTTTTCGGAATGTATTTACTGTTCCTAGTCTGGTTAAAACCAAAAATCAAGTTTTACTTAATGAACTGAAAAAAACTGAAATAGCTTTAGCAAAAGAGCGTATTCGCTATACAGAATATTCTCCGGTGGTACAAAAACTAGTTGAACAACATCAGATGCAGATGTCACTCTTAAAAAAAGAGTTGGGTTTGTTTGGAGAAGAAAGTAAGCTAGTCAAGAGTAGTCAAGATTTAGTTTTGTCTCCAATTGCGATGACTGCAATGAATTTGAAGCTAACGGAGGAGATAATTAATCTCAAAACAAAAACTTCAGAATTAGTAGGCAAAGAAAAAAGTTTACTTGCAGCAGAACAAAGACTCAAAAATGAATCAAGTAATTATTTCCACTTGTTAACGGAACAAAATCGACTGGAACAGGAAATTAGTCGAAATCGTAAGAGTTTAGACAAGCTTGTAGAATCACAGAATTCGGTAGATATAAAGGTAACTCAAACTGGCTTTAATTGGAAAATTTTAGAGTCTCCAGAAAGAGGAATATCTATCGGCAATGATAAATTATCATTTTTATTATGGGGAATGATCATTGCACCAATTTTAGGAATATTAGCTGCTTTTTGTTGGGAATTATTGAGTGATACCGTTTATTGTTCCCAAGAGTTCCAGGAATTAACGAATGTGCGTCTGTTAGGTAAAATTCCCAAATTATCTGGGAATAAAAAGCAAAAACATCCAATAATTTCCTTTCCTGAAATTGCCACATTATTTGTTGATTCACCTCAACATTTATCTAATTCATCTTCCCATGAAGCGATTGATATTGCTTATCAAAATATTCAAGTTCTCAATTCACCGTTTCCCTGTAAGTCATTGATGGTGACTTGTGCGGGTACAGGTGAGGGAAAATCAGATTTGCTGGTGGGTTTTGCAGTAAGTGCAGCGAGGATGCATCAAAGAGTGTTAATTATTGATGCAAATTGGCATAATCCAACTTTACATAAAACTTTAGATTTATCCAATGAATGGGGTTTATCATTATTGTTAGTAGATGAGGAAAATCCCTCATTTCAAGATTATATCCAACCAATTCATCCGTCAATTGATGTTTTAACAGCAGGAGTTATGCCTGAAGATAGTTTAAAACTATTAAGTTCAAATAGGATGAAAGAATTACTAGAATATTTTGAACAGATTTATGATGTAGTTTTAATTGACACTCCGCAAATATTAAAAACCATTGATGCGAGAATTTTGGCAACCTTATCAAAAGGTATTATTATGGTGGAACGAATGGGACAGGTAACTAGGAGTGAATTGGCAGAAGCGATCGCTATCTTGAATCAGCATAACTTAATTGGTGCGATCGCTAACTTGGGATAAATCAACAGAAGCCAGTCTCAACCAGAATAACCTAATTGGTGCGAACTGCTCACATTGCAGCAGCTTCGCTAACTTGACTGATATGATGTTCCTAACAAATATTCAGGGTTCAATTCCTCTGCCTAAGGACGGTGGCACCTTTGCGGAGTCGGATAATCTCGCAAAACTGCGTATTTATACACCTACAGCCTTTGCCATCCTTGCCAAAAGATGTAAATTGATAAAATCGCCAACAGCGAACGAAAAGCAATACTAACAACAGCATCAGGTAACTTAGGTAAAAAGCGTGTACTAATTTGAGCACCAACTAAACCACCTAAACCCAAAATAGCGCCTTCCATCCAAGCTATATTACCATTTGCTGCGTGTTGGATTGTAGATGCGATCGCTGTCATCACAATCACCCCCAAACTCGTTTGGATTGCCACCTTAATTGGTTCAGCCAGTAGCAACATCTGGAGTGGTACCATAATTACACCACCACCAACCCCAAACAAACTAGATAAAATCCCCGCAGCACCACCAGTTATTACCCGCGAAACAACAGGGTTACTTCGAGAAGTTGTTGTGACTTCCTGCTTTACTAATTTTTGTCGCAAATCCACCAAATAGATATTTAATAGCAGCAGTACACCAAAGCCAATTAACAAAAATCCCGAACCCTGCTTATACTGCTTCGTCAACTCTGCCAACTCCACACCAACCTTAGAAGTCAGAATCGCCGGAATTCCCAACATAATTATCGGTTTAAACCGAAAATAACCCATCCGCCAATTTTGCACAGTTCCAGAAATCGATGTAATCACAATCGCCAAACTACTGGTAGCAACCGCTTGTAAAGGAGAATAACCCAAAGCCACCTGCATCGGCACCAAAACAGTACCACCACCAATCCCCAAAAAACCCGCCATAATTCCCGAAATCAAACCACCAATCACCAAAATGAGCCAATTTTCAGGTAACACCATAAATAGAACATGGGAAACAAGATAGTTCAAATTATGGCATTTAGGATGAAGTGCGATCGCTTTCTGTGCTCAATACCTTATGGCAATCAAAGCTAGGTTCTGCTCTCCGCACAGCGTTAGCTGTAAAAGTCTTCTAGTGGGGATAAGGAACAGGGAACGGGCAACAGTTTTATATCTTTTTTTTTGTGATTTTTATCCCACAATGAATTAAGAATGCGAGATTTTTAAGCTTCGTAGCAATATTTTCTTGCTCCTTGCTGTGACATAATAATCAAAGCATATTAAAATGTGGCTATCAAGGGCTAACCACTGTTAGCCCTGACAATACAGGACTGATATTTATGAATATTATTTACCTGTAAATTGCCAGTTTGGATGTAGAACTTTCCAATTCATACTGAATAAGCTCTACAGGGTGATTATGTGCATAATCTAATAATTCGTAAGTCCATTCGGAAAAAATATCAAATATCTTTTCAACTGTATCAATTGCTTGTTCATATTGCAACTGAGTTAATTGAATATCTGTAAAATATTTTTCAATATCCGATTCATTCATCGTATGTCCTGTCTCTACCTCCAAATGTGATTCTCCAAAGTACATGTATTCTTTACCTGTGATTGTCTTTAATTC
This sequence comes from Calothrix sp. PCC 6303, assembly GCF_000317435.1. Lineage (NCBI taxonomy): Bacteria > Bacillati > Cyanobacteriota > Cyanophyceae > Nostocales > Calotrichaceae > Calothrix > Calothrix sp. PCC 6303. The sequence continues at coordinate 552,453 of NC_019751.1, read as the reverse complement.
TCTGGTAATTTTTGAAGATACAGAGAAAAAGGTATTTCCCATTGCCTCAAGGGCTTCAATTGCCACAAGTTTTATAACTGGTTCAGCTTGTAAAGTTAATCCAGCAATTTGATATGATATTTGACGTGTAATTTTAGTTTCGTCACTCCAAATAAAGTTAATTGTTTTGGCAAAATTCCATTGATGATTCAATTCTAATTTTTCTAGATCGATTGAAAACCAAGATGAGTGAGATTCATCTTCTTGAGTATGTTCATTAACCATGTGTTGAATTTGATCATGTGAGTAATGAGCATAGTCCCTGAAAACATATTTATTTAAATCACTAAAACTCATAATGAAGTGAGCCATACATGGAGCAAAACTTAATCTTTGTCTTGGATTTATACCTTTATCTTGCATAAATTGAAACAAAGGTAGGTTGGCAAATTCTTGCTTTTTAACTTGAATTATCTCTAGGATCTCTTTCATTGAAAACTCACTTTTGTTGCTAAAATTATCAAGTAAAATTACAGTAGCTCAAGCTTAAATAGTAATTTGGGCTATGCTTAACTTTTCTGGAATCAATTTGATAGTGCAACCTGATAATTCAGCAGCATCAAGGTTAAGAGCATATCAATCTCAAATACCTTTTGCATTAATTCATTCTAAACACTACTAAACCCTAACTTGATGCTTGCAAAACATTTGAATTTAGTTAGTATTTTGTATTAGAAGGTAGCGTGACAATAAATCTAATTTAGAGTATTCAATTAACTTTGACCGCAGTAAATACTCAGGAACGAGAAATTATCTTCGCAAGTAATATTTAATTTTGGGTTTTACGCAATAATACTTATAAAACAGCAAATATAAAGAGAATTAATTCATAGATTATATAAAAATGTATTAAAAAATGGTGAGGATTATAACTAGGATTATTGCTTGCTTAAAAATGTGAAGAAATCATAACGCAAGATATATGAATCATAAAAATATAATAGTGATCTTCTTCTGATTTTTGAATTTAGATTAAACCTCATATAGAAAACTGTAGTTTTTCCCAAAGATTTTGAGCAGGTGAAACCTAGGCTGTTTACTCTGTGCTTTTTTAGGATTTAAATTTTCATGCAATATCTATCTACGGTGTACACACAACTCTAAAAATCCTTATTTATTCACATTGATTTTAAAAGCCCATGCGCCAAGTGCACGCTACGCTACAGGAAACGAGCCTGGGCGGCAGGCTTTGTTCTTATAGCCCTACCCTTATAAAGGGCTAATATGACTTGTGTGTACACCAGTATTACTAAGCTTAGAAGCATCTAAATGACATCTTTTGAAGTCCAAAAGGCTTGCTATAAAGCTTTTGCGATTACAAACTAAGTGCGTTTGAGCTTACGTCTCTTCTTCAGAGATATTATTAAGTATTGCCAACTTGAAATATGGGAATATTGATTAAAAACTCTGTCCCTTTGCCTAATTCGCTATTACAGTGGAGTTCCCCACCATGTCTATCAACAACAATTTGATAACTAATGGAAAGTCCCAAGCCTGTACCAACTCCAACAGGTTTTGTCGTGAAAAATGGGTCAAATAATCGCTTTTGAATTTCCGGTTCGATTCCTATAGCATTATCTCTAATACTTATAGCGATGCGATTATTCTCCAATATTTGAGTGGTGATGTTAATAGCGGGATTTGAAACTTTACCCTTTCTAATTCCATCTTCTAAAGCATCAATAGCATTAATCAGTAAATTCATAAAGACTTGATTAAGTTGTCCAGAATAGCAAGCCACTTGAGGCAAATTTGCATAGTTCTGGATAATTTCAATCCCTGGGTAATCTGGTTTGGCTTTGAGACGATGTTGCAAAATCATCAAGCTGCTTTCTATCCCTTCATGAATATCAACTGTTTTCATCTCAGCTTCATCGAGTCGGGAGAAGGTTCGCAATGACTTGACTATTTCTCTAATTCTCTCTGAGCCTACTTTCATTGAAGATATAATTCTCGGTAAGTCCTCGATTAAAAAACCCAACTCAATGGCTTCGATTTCTTTTAAAATTATTTTTTCTGGTTGAGGATATTCTTGTTGATAAAGCTTAACTAGATTGATTAAATCTTCAGTATATTGGCTTGCATGAGATAAATTACCGTAGATAAAATTGATGGGATTATTGATTTCGTGTGCCACACCAGCTACAAGTTGCCCTAAACTGGACATTTTTTCGCTTTGTACAAGTTGGCTTTGAGTACGTTTGAGTTCTGTTAATGTTAGTTCAACTTGTTGAGTTTGTTGTGTGGCAGTTAGTGTAGCTTGTTGACTATGGGTATAAAGTTCTGCCTGATTAATAGCGATCGCAATTTGATCTAAAACAGCTTGTAATAATTCGACTTCATCTTGAGTCCAAGGACGAGTTTCTTTCCAATGTCCGCAGACTATGACACCAATTTGACCAGAACGTGTTTTGATTGGTAAGACTATTTCTGATTTAATACCCAAACGTTCCAAGAAATTTCTGTGTATAGGTTCGTCAAATTCTTCTACATCATCGATTTGGAGAATTTCTTGATTTAAAAACATTTGGGTGACTGGTCCGATTTTCTCGGCAGGATGACACCCTAATAAAGTGGGAAGTTCTGAATGTTTTGATTCTTTAAGGGTTTCCCAAGAATATGGTTCGGTATCGGTTTTGAACCAAGAGAAGCTACAACGATCTATTTGTAGTAAATCTCGAATTTCCACTACCGCAGTTTCTAATACTTGATCGAGGTCAAGTGATTCGCGGATTTGGCTAGCTAAAATGTTTATTAGTTGCTCTCGACGTGCAAGTTCACGAGATTTTGCTTCTGATTGATATAAAGCTTCTTCTGCTTTTTTGCGTGTTGATATATCTCGCGTAACAGTAGCAAATGCGATAGGTTCTCCTGTTTTTTGATTTTTAAGGGTGAAAACGTTGTATTCAATAGGTATTAGCACACCTGTTTTAAAGTGTTTAAAGCGAAATTCACCTTGCCAACGACCTTCTTGGGTAACTGCTGGAAAAATATTTTCCCCAACAAAAGGTAAATCCTCATGTGCATGATAATCTGATATGTTTGTATTTAAATATTCCTCTTTTGTTTCAATTCCCACCAGTTTTTGACCAGCTTCGTTTATATATAAAGTTTCGCCATTAAGAGTTGCGATCGCTATAAAATCTGAACTATTTTCGACTAAGGAGACAAAAGTTCTTCGTTCCTCTTCAGTTCTTTTGTACTCTTCTAGTTGTTCTTGATATAGCTTTATATCTGCTTCCGCTTGTTGTAATGCCTCTTCTGTATCTTTAATGTTATTAACTATATCAATATAAAAAATAGTACCGCCAATTTCACCATTTGCATCATACCAAGGAGAACATTCCCATTTCAACCAATCAACCGCACCATCAGCTTTAACTATCTTTTGTGCATCGCATTTTTGTGTTAAACCTGTTAATAAACAATGCTCATGAATGTTTTTCCAATCTAAAGCAAAGTTTGGGAAAACTTGGGAATAATATGAATCAAGGGAATTTGGTTGACTATAACCATTTTCTTTTAACCACTTGCGACTAGCTGCAATGTAACCCATTTGCCGATCGAACATGGCGACAGCGACAGGTGTATGCTCCAAAAAAATTTGGAGAAGTTCCTGGATATTTTGCGTATACATAGCACGGATAGTAGTAGATTCCTGGTTTTTGAATTTAAAATAAGTTTATAAAAGTTCAACTGACTTGCCGAACTTTAAAAAAGATTTTATTCGCTACTATAACCAGTATTCTCACTATTTAGCTTCCGGATTTTTTCGTAATTATTTATGTTTTTTTCTTGAGAAATATTTTAAGTATGTAAAAGTACTAGGTTGGCAAGTTAATAAGTTCCTCTACTTTACGAAGATATACTGTGAGCTTGACATTATATATTTAGGGTCTGCTGTATAGCCCTTTCGGGCATCCAAGAAACGCGTAGCGCAGGATTAGCTGAAAAAGTCTTTTAGTAGGGGTAGCGAACAGGGAACAGTTTTACCTTTATTTTTTCTGTTTTTTTGTACTCCAATAAATCTGAATGCAAGTTTTTTAAACCTCAAATCCTTATTTGCTTGCACTTTACCCGGAGAAAATTTTAGATATTGGAGATGCTTACAAAATTTGTAAAATCCGTGATATCAAGGATTTGGGGCAATCAAGTTAGGTTGAATTTGAGTCAAAATTGCAAACTTTTAGGTTCTTATTGGTTTTTTGGGGAGGTGCTTGTAAACTTGATTTGGAGCGTTTGTTTACTAAAGCTTTCAAGTTGCGCCGTGTTTTAACCTTAGATGACGTAAGGCATTGACTAGTACAGGTTGGCACGTTTAGTTCCATCGAATGACCCCGCAAAGCTGCCTTGTAAAATCCTCATCGCAAAACTTACTTTCGACTTGTTTGAAATTACCTCTTCAGATAGATATTAAGTAGTAAGCAATACAAAAAAGTATATAGATTTTGTTTTTCGATAATATAAATGAAATTGAGTTGTGATAGGAATCTCAGTTCATCATGTATAATTATAAGCAATTATTAACTGGCATGAAAAAGTAGCTTGATTACTCATTTCTATTAACCTAAGTAGCTGATACGATAATATTTTTTTCACAGTAAATAAATCATGAATTTGATCAATAGTCCAATTATTTCCTTCACGATTCTCTTAATCGTCATATTTATAATTCCCCCCATCTTTGAGCGAATAAAACTACCGGGATTAGTCGGTTTGCTTATAGCAGGTGTAGTTTTGGGAGAAAGTGGATTCAAACTGCTTAATCATGAATCAGATACAATCAAATTGCTTTCCGATATTGGGAAAATCTATTTGATGTTTGTAGCCGGGTTAGAAATAGATTTAGAACAATTTAGGAAAACTAAAAACCGCTCTATAGGATTTGGTTCATTAACCTTTATAGTTCCTCTGATTGCTGGGATTATTGTGGGGAGAATATTCAATTTTAGCTGGAATAGCTCTGTTTTAATTGGTTCATTACTTGCCTCACATACACTTCTAGCATACCCAATTGTCAGCCGTTTAGGAGTAGTAGCAAACGAAGCTGTAACAGTAACAATTGGTGCAACAATTTTTACTGATACGGGTGCTTTACTAGTTTTAGCCGTTTGTGTGGGGATTCATGGAGGAGAATTTACACCTCTAAGTCTAATGACTTTATTAGCTGGATTAGTAATTTACTCCCTAGTTGTCTTATTTGGTTTTGATTGGGCAGGGAAAGAATTTTTTAAACGAACTGGTGATGAACAAAGCAATCAATTCTTATTTATTTTACTGGCTTTATTTTTAGCATCAGTTGGCGCGCAAGTTATTGGTATAGAAAAAATTGTTGGTGCATTTTTAGCAGGATTAGCAGTTAATGATGTTTTGGGACGTAGCCCAGTAAAAGAGAAAATTGAATTTATTGGTAGCGTTTTATTTATTCCTTGTTTCTTTGTGGATATGGGATTATTAATAGATATTCCCTCATTTATCAAAACCCTGAGTTCGTTTACTATTACTATAGCAATTGTCGTTGCTTTAATTGGTAGTAAATTCATCGCTGCATATTTAGCGAAACTCTTATATCGCTATAATAATGCGGAATTAATCACGATGTGGTCGTTATCTTTACCACAGGTTGCAGCAACATTAGCAGCAGCATTAGTGGCTTATCAGACTGTTAACTCTGCAAATGAAAGATTGATTAATGATGCAGTTTTGAATAGCGTTATTGTATTAATGCTTGTCACTGCTATTGTTGGTCCGATGATTACATCGAGGTTTGCGAGTTCTCTAACTGTTCCCCAAGCTGAATTAGCTGATGAAAACTTCTTTAGTTGGTGGGGTAATGTAGACTCCAAGGAAGTTGTGACTAATCAGAATAATTTAGTTGAGACAGACCAAAATACTCAAAATATATTTAATGTATTTACTGTAATTGTCCCCATTTACAACCCACAAACCCAACGTTATTTACTGGAAATGGCAGCACTTTTAGCTCGTCATGAATCAGGAAAAATGGTACCACTAGCCATCACAAAAGGACATGTACAAATGGATAATCCTCTTGTGAGAGTAGGGCTAGCACAAAGTAAACAAAGGTTAGATTTAGCAACAGAAATAAGTAAAGAATTTGATGTTGAAGTATCACCAGTCATTCGGATTGATGATGATATTGCTTTAGGTATTAGCCGTACTAGTCGTGAACAGAATGCAAATTTAGTTGTCTTAGGTTGGTCTGCAAATATTGGTTTAAGGGCGCGTTTATTCGGTAATCTAATTGATAGCATATTTTGGTCTTCCCACTGTCCTGTTGCAGTTACACGCTTATTAAGTAGTCCGACGGAATTTCGGAAGATTCTTGTCCCTCTTGGAGATTTAACACGTCAAACTATCGGTACTATTAGATTTGCTCAAATTTTAGCTGATGCTAATCAAGCTGAAGTGGTTTTGTTGCATATTTCTAACCCTAGGACTCCACAAAGACAAGTTGAATCGTTTAAATCGAAAATATTAGATATTGCGTCAGAACACAAGTTACAAGTAAGTACTAATATTAAAACAGTTAGGGGCGATGATATTGCCAAAAGTATTCTTGAGGAAGCAAGAAATTTTGATTTGGTGGTTTTACGTTCTGTACGGTATCGTACTGCTGGAGGTTTAGCAGTTAGCGAAGTCACAACACATGTGATTAAAGGATTAAAAAGTTCAATAATTTTACTGGGAGAACCAAGTTAAATTTTGTTCATTACTACTATTAATTAAGTGTAAAATATAACATTAATGCGGCAAGTATGATAATCAGCGATTGGTGCGTGACGCGATAAGTTTCATTGCTTCGTTGAAATATTTTCGCAGCGTCACACACCCTACAGAAAAATATGCCAGTTGCGTAAGTGCTATGCAAGTAATTTAGTTTTTTAACAACATTTGGGGGTATAATTACTATACCTAACGACGGCAGACCATTTTGTGTCTGGGTTAAATCCTCCGTTACAAAACAGACTCATTACTTATTTTTTAAATTCCACTCACCAGGTAAAATACTTTTAGGCAACATCCCATGTACACCCTTTTGCGGACTATTAACAACCTGAGTAATGCGAAAACTCACAGCTAAACTACACAGCACATACGCATCTTCAGCAGACATATTCATCGCATCCTGAAGAAAACTAATCATGTTTCTTAAAGCATCTTCAAAAGCTGCATCCAAAGTCACCCCAAAACCCATAGTAATAATATCAGATTCAGTTTCTGCAATGGGCAACTTCCAAGGTATGTCTTTATGAACAATTAACTGAATCACACCATTCATCGATGTTTCAATTGCAGTTACATTCACTTCCCCATCACCCTGTGCAGAATGTCCATCACCAATGGAAAATAAAGCACCAGGTAGGAAAATTGGTAAAAATATCCGGGAATTAGCTTGTAACTCAGGGTTATCGATATTCCCACCATAATACCCCGGTGGAACTGAAGAGCGATCGCACTCTGGTGTCGCTACCCCTAAAATGCCAAAAAAAGGCTTCAAAGGAATCTTGATTCCTGAATTTTTGGGAAACTCAGCAACTTGATTCACCAAATCCAAATCGATAAATCTCAAAGCTGGTTGTGTAAATTCTTTCGGTAATGCACCCCAACCTGGACGAATTGCATTAAAACCCACAGGTAAACTTGGAGAAATCGACTTTAACCGCACTTCCAAAATATCACCTGGTGCTGCATCTTTAATATAAATTGGTCCAGTCAGTAAATGAGGACCTCCAGAAATCTTTTTTTCATCTGGTAAATTTTGGCAAATATCTAGAAATTCCGCAGTTAAAAACTCCGCTGGTGCTTCTTTGTGGACATAATAACCTGTGTAGGTTTCCACCTCCACCGTATCACCAGAATCAATCGTGATTGCAGGTGGTAAAAGGTGGGAAAATCCACCCAAATGAACCGTTTCTTTCGTAGCTTTGAGGATATGGTGATGCATAAATGGTTATCGGTAGTGGGAATAGGTGAAGATGGACTTCAAGGATTGAACCCGGTAGCATTAGCTTTAGTAGAACAAGCCAAAATAATTGTTGGTGGAAAAAGACATTTAGCAATGCTGTCTCCCACTGACAACCGGGAAAAAATCGTTTGGGCGACACCAATTGCTGCTACTGTAGAAAAAATAATTGCTTACCGTGGTCAAGCTGTTTGCATTTTAGCAAGCGGTGATCCCATGTGTTACGGAATTGGAGTCACCTTAACTCGGAAAATTCCAATTTCCGAAATGACAATTATCCCCTCACCTTCAGCCTTTAGTTTAGCCTGCGCTCGGCTGGGATGGTCACTGACAGAAGTTACATGTTTGAGTTTATGTGGTCATCCTGTAGATATTATGCATTTGCATCTCCACCCAAACGCAAAATTATTAATTCTCAGCGCTGATAAAAACACTCCCCAAATTGTCGCTCAACTATTGACAAAATCTGGTTTTGATGGTAGCAAAATTACAGTTTTAGAAAGAATGGGGGGAATTCACGAACGTATCACCACAGGGGAAGCAAGGGAGCAGGGAGCAGGGAGCAGGGCAGAAATAGAGATTGCAGACTTAAATACGATTGCTGTAGAATGTATCGCGGATACGGGAATTACAGGTTTATCCAAACTAGCAGGTTTACCAGATTCAGCTTATGAGCATGACGGACAACTTACAAAGCAAGAAGTTAGAGCCGTCACCCTAGCAGCATTAGCACCAAAACCGGGAGAACTACTGTGGGATGTGGGTGCAGGTTGCGGTTCCATCTCCATCGAATGGATGCGTAGTAGTTCTAGCTGTAGTGCGATCGCTATTGAGCAAAACCCCGCACGGTTACAGCATATTACCAATAATGCAGCATCTCTGGGCGTACCAAATTTAAAAATCATTTCTGGTAAAGCACCGGAAGCACTAGTAGATTTACCAATACCCGATGTCATATTTATTGGCGGAGGAGTCACCACAGAAGGACTATTAGAAACCTGTTGGCAAGCTTTACCCCTAGGTGGACGTTTAGTAGCAAACGTAGTCACCGTTGAGGGAGAACAAAAATTATTTACATGGTATCAAAAATTTGGCGGCAACTTCACACGCATCGCCATTCAACGCGCTGAACCCATTGGTAAATTTCTCGGCTGGAAAGCAATGGCACCTGTGACACAGTGGACAGTGACTAAATGAGTAATAAGTAATGAGTAATGAGTAATGAGTAATGAGTAATGAGTTAAGACTTATGCAACTGGCACATCTTTGGGAGCATCCAATTTTAGCAAATAGCCCATCAGGCTAGAAGCCTGGGGCTAAACAAACAAATCCCACCTTCGTGGGCTAAAAAGAATCTAGCCCACGAAGGTGGGCTTTGCTCGTATAGCGATACCCTTCTAGGGTATTGCTTCCAAAACAGGATGCTCCCCATTTTTTTCATAGGCTGTGTGACACTTAGATCAATTGGAAACGAAAAATGAGGCTTTTGGTGTCACGCACGAACCTTTTTTTCCCTATCGCTTGTTAGTGTGAACAATGGTAAGTTGTTGTTGCAGGAGTTAATTAAGGAGATTTGGTTAGAGTGAACGCAACTGATGATAAAAGTGTTGTCAAAGACTATTTTAACTCCATTGGTTTTGATCGTTGGAAGCGAATTTATGGCGATGGTGAAGTTAATAAGGTGCAATTAGACATCCGCAATGGACACCAGCAAACTGTAGATTCAGTTATCGCTTGGTTAAAAGCTGATGATAATTTAACTGGTTTATCTATCTGCGATGCTGGTTGTGGTGTGGGAAGTTTGAGTATTCCCCTCGCAGAAGCAGGTGCAAGCGTCTACGCTAGCGATATTTCCGAGAAGATGGTGGAGGAAGGTAAAGAAAGGGCTTTACAACTATTTGGCAACCAAAATAATCCCATCTTTGCAGTCCAGGATTTGGAAACTTTAGGTGGAGTATTCCATACAGTAATTTGTTTGGATGTGTTGATTCATTATCCAGAAGATAAAGCCGCCCAAATGATATCACATCTGTGTTCACGCGCCGAATCACGGATTATATTGAGTTTCGCCCCAAAAACCTTAGCTTTAACTTTACTGAAAAAGATTGGTAGTCTTTTTCCAGGTGCAAGTAAGACAACCCGTGCATACTTACACAGTGAGGCGAAAGTGATACAGTTTTTACAGGAAAATGGCTTCAGTGTTCAACGTCGAGCCTTTACAAAAACTCGCTTTTATTTCTCACGGATTTTGGAAGCTACAAAAAATTAGGGAATAAGGTGGGAAGTTAGAAGTCATTGAGCGAAGTCGAAATGACTTCCTAACATTTCTTTACCAACTTCTAAACTCCTAACTATCAATTACGCTGGTATGTTGAGGCAAGTAAAGTTAGAATCGCAAGCAAGGTTCATATCTGGGGTATGAGTATGAAGACTGCGGAAAAACTAGCTGCTGCTTGGCTAATGGTGTTGGGTTCTATGTTTATCACACTATCAGTATCTGCCAGTATTGAAAAAAATAATATTCAAAAGCCAATTTCGCCAATTATAGATGAAGAGGGACTAGTTAGGGATTTTCAGAATCGAGATGCATTGTATTTACTGGAGACAACCAGCAGAAATGGGATGATATTTGGTATCCCGACGTTGCTTTTAGGTGGATACATGAGTTTTGGGTTGTATAGTCAAAGTAGGCAAGAGAAAAAAGCCCTACAAAAACAAACAAGCGATCGCTTACAGTCTCTATTCTATCAAATGGTGTTAGAAAACCATGGTAGAGTTACCCTACTAGGGTTTGCGATGCAGTCAGAGTTACCTGCTAACACAGCAAAGGAATTTTTGGACGAACGTGCCAAAGATTTTAATGCTAACTTTAAAGTAAGTGAAGACGGGATTGTATCTTACTATTTTGACGTGTAGAGAGTCAGGAAACAAACCTAAAGTACTTATTTTATATATCTATGTTTCAAATTTTCTTGAGCGTAGCATCAGTTTTTGCTGGTTCAGCAGTCATGGCTGGAGCATTTGCTTCCCACGCTTTACGCTCTCAAATCAGTCAGCGATCGCTTGAAGTGTTCGAGGTAGGTACACGCTACCAAATGTACCATGCTTTGGCTCTGTTGGTGGTGGCTCTATTAATTAGCCAAAATCCCTCCCCTCCGTTGTTATTGGTGATTAGTGGCTGGTTATTTATCGCTGGTATTTTGATATTTTCCGGTAGCTTGTATGCTTTGAGCCTCACAGATATTAAAATCTTGGGAGCAATTACCCCCATTGGTGGAGTGGCATTTATTGCGGGTTGGATTATTTTAGCGATCGCGTCTTTCCAAATTAAGGCGTAATTCCATCAAAAAATCTAATTTTATTTATTTCTCAAACACAACTTGGTAGTGTTCCACCGTTGGGAAAGGTTCATAGAAATGATGTAGCAGGGAGCGCCACTGCTGATACTCTGGTGATTGTCGAAATCCAATTGTGTGATCTTCTAACTTTTGCCAGCGTACAAGTAAAATATATCGGTTAGGATTTTCTATGCAAACTTGTAGTTCGTGAGAAATGTAGCCTGACATGGAAGCAATAATAACTGAAGCAGTTTTGAAGGCAACTTCAAACTCCTTAGTCAAACCAGATTTAACATCAAGAATGGCAACTTCTAGTATCACAGGTGTAATTAATCTCAACTCAAAATAGTCATAATTGAAATCATTTAATTAACTGCCTATTCTTTTAATTTTCCCTCTGATTGTACAAATACCATGAAGTCCTATTGATGCAATTATGGCACTTAAAAGTGTCCATACCCCATCAGCAAATAGGTTAATTCGATGAATATTTTGCCGTGCTTCTGCAACAAACAAAGTTTCTAAATTAGATTTACTTTGAACAACACTTGCAAAGGTATTATAAGCCTGTTGTAAAGCATTCCAATCTACTAAAGCATAATAGCCAAATATTCCAATTCCCAGCATACCTGGCAAGATAGTAAATAGTACAAGGGGTAGGTAACGCAATGATTAAACTCCCTAAAGATCACTTTTCACCTGTTGCCTCTAGCTCTATATTCCCAGGGCTTTGGGTGACAAGAGCCTGGTTGCTATTCATAACTCGCAGGAGAAGCCTTAAAGCCTCATTAACGGCATGAGCATCAGGAAACATTTGTGCGACATCCGGCTCTAGAAGAACCAAATTTGTGCTTTTTTGATAACGTTCAACATACTTGCCTCTGACCCCTCCTTCAAGTTGAGAAAAGTCATACTCAGGAAGTAATTCATCTTCCATCTCGCTATTAACTTTCCTGTTCATAGAATCTCCTTTCTGTTTTGGTGGCTTTTCTGGCACTGATAATCCGTATCGTTTCGTCTCGGTCAGTATGAGCAATAATTAGAAGTTGCCCAAATCTAGATATACCAATAATAACGTAGCGATTCTCCCCAATTGAATGGTTTGGATCGGGAAAGGTGATAGACAGCGAGTCTTTGAATACTGTAGCCGCTTCCTCAAAAGAGACACCATGCTTTCTATAGTTTGACTCAGCTTTGTCTGGGTTCCACTCAAATTCCATGGGAAACTGCTCACTACCACCCCTGAATTTTATCAGTTAATCTTCAGTCATAATCAAAATTTAGAGGGAGGTTAAATTTTATGAATTTAAATAACGTCTAAATAAGAGAATAGTTCAGTTGAAGTAACTTATAGAAGGTGATTATTATATGCAGGCATTCCGTATAATAAGTAGTTATGCTGCTGGGCTGATCGCTTGTTAATGCAGCTCACTCATACTGAAATCCACTCTTGTGACGAAGATATAAATAATTACTGCTTACTATTGACAATAATATTGTCTAATTAGTTCTCCACGACTACTTAACACTAAAACTTCTGCCACTTTGTAAAGTTAGTGCTGTTTGGTCGTTCCTGCTGGCTATACAGACCAGTTCCATCGCCACCTACAATCGTAATAGTTACTTTTCCGTCATCAAGTAAAACAACTGAAGTAATACTCTTTGCTTCCATGGTAGTGCCATTATTCCAGAAAAACTTACCCGCATTTTGATCTTCATTCTTTTCTAATGACTTAATGCCATCGGGTGCAAAATAAGGTGATGGTTCTCCAATTCTCCAGAGCAGTTTACTATCACCTCCTATTACAACAAGCATGAAGCGACCATTTTCCATGCTTGTTCCACCCATATGCTGTCCTTCCATTAGAGTATTAGCTTGCTCATCCCAAATGACAGGCTTCCAAGAAGAATTCAAATTAGCTCGATAGTGTAGAATTCCTCCATCGAGTTTCCAATTAAAAAGACTTACTTTCTTATCCATTTTAAAAATTCCTCGAACTTAATTTAGCGCAAAGACACGAATTAATAACATAAAAAGAAGAAAAATATATTAAATATGGATTATAAAGTTTCAAAAGCCTTGAGCATCGCATTTTCACCACCCCAAGCTCGTCTAACATCATTAGGATCGAGAATTCTACAATTTCCAAATACCTTGTTTCTTTGTAAACGCCATCCATTCACATTGGCTATTTCAGTCCAGAAAATATGACCACCCATGGTTGGCATGGAAATATTCGGCATTTCCCCCAACTCCTCAAGGATTCTGCCGATGATTTGAGGATCTTCAGCAATGCGGGTAAGGGTTCTAATGGCTAACAGTTCCGGAATAAAACTCATGTTGGGTTTCTCCTTACGAGAAGCTAACTATTTATTATGCAGAAACTTTCTGAATGTCATACTAAGCAATTGTTTAATAGAAAGCATTCTGAGCATTTTCATTATAATATCAACAAAAATTAAAGTATACCTCGTAACATACTATATAAATATATTCTACGTGTAAACACTTATAATATGTATTAAGCTCTCAGCCTTAAACTCTTGATTTTACGTTGCTCATTTATTCTGCAAGCCTCTAGTAGTCTGTCAATTTTATTTTGACGGGTATGTACACATCCAGAATCCCGTAGAGACGTAGCAATGCTACGTCTCTACAACCATCATTTTTATCTTGACAGACTACTAGTATGTTCTTGCGACGTAGTTAGTAGGGAAAACAGAGAAGTTGGACGAATCGGATCAAGGATTAAGCGATTATCTTTCCGATAACACTCAACATATTTACCTCTAACTCTTACCTCAAATTGGGAAAAGTCATACTCAGGAGGTAATTAATCTTCCATCTCGTTATTTACTTCTCTATTCATATAATTTAAATAATTCAACTAACGACCTAATAATTTATCCCTCAACAATTTAATCCTATCCCTAAATTTCCCGGCTTCTTCAAATTCTAATTTCTTCGCTGCTTCCTTCATCTGTGCTTCTAACTGCGTCACCAAATTAGGAATAGTCTCCAAGGGAATCTCATCCAAATTTTCCACAACCTGTTCTAACTCAGTTGTACTTAAGCGCCGAGAAACTTCTAAAAATGACAAAATTGCATTACTGGATTTCTTCTTAATTACAGATGTTGGAGTAATATTGTGTAGCTTATTGTGGGCAATTTGAATATTCCGCCGTCTTTCGGTTTCTTCGATGGCTTTAATCATGCTATCTGTCATTTTATTAGCATACATAATTGCCTTTCCACGAACATGCCTTGCTGCTCTGCCGATGGTTTGAATAAGCGATCGCTCTGCGCGCAGAAAGCCTTCTTTATCTGCATCTAATATTGCCACCAGTGACACCTCCGGCAAGTCTAAACCCTCCCGAAGTAGGTTCACACCAACTAAAACATCAAATTTTCCATCACGTAAATCCTGAATAATTTCAATTCTTTCAATGGAATTAATTTCTGAATGTAGATATCTAACTCGAATCCCGTTATTTTGCAAATATTCAGTTAAATCCTCTGCCATCCGCTTTGTGAGAGTGGTAATTAAAACCCTTTCATTTAAATCTACTCTGTCCTTAATTTCTCCCAACAAATCATCAATTTGTCCATCAGTAGGACGCACAGAAATTTCCGGATCAATTACTCCTGTGGGACGGATAATTTGTTCAGCAATATGATCTTGAGAAATCTCTATTTCCCAATTTCCTGGTGTGGCAGAAACAAATACACATTGATGGTTTTTAGTCCAAAATTCTTCGGCTTTCAAAGGACGATTATCAGCGGCACTCGGAAGCCGAAAACCGTGATCAATTAAGACTTTTTTTCTAGCTTGATCGCCGTTATACATTCCCCGAATTTGGGGAACGGTTACATGGGATTCATCTATTACCAATAACCAATCTTCAGGAAAATAATCAATTAAACATTCGGGGGATTCTCCCGGTTGTCTTCCTGCTAAGTGACGGGAATAATTTTCCACACCGTTGCAATAACCAACTTCCCGCAACATTTCCAAATCATAACGGGTACGTTGATCAATACGTTGCGCTTCTAGGAGTTTACTTTGGGATTCCAAAAGTGCTTTTTGTTCCTTCAATTCCGCTGCAATATCTTGGCAAGCAACTTCCAAACGTTCTTCAGGAGTCACAAAGTGACGCGCTGGATATAGATTCAAAGCTTTCAAACTTTGAAGAATTTCCCCTGTCACCGGATCAACATAGCGAATTGCGTCGATTTCATCCCCAAAAAACTCAATCCTGACAATTCTATCTTCGTATGCAGGTCCAATTTCTAAAACATCACCCCGTACCCGAAATTTACCCCGTCCCATCTCGATGTCATTTCGGCTGTATTGTACCGAAACCAAGCTTTTGAGGACTTCCCGCTGATCTATTTCCATCCCCACACGGAAAGGAATAGCCGCTTTGAGATATTCTGAAGGCATCCCCAAACCGTAGATGCAGCTAATGGAGGCTACCACAATTACGTCGCTGCGCTCAAATAGCGATCGCGTGGCTGAGTGACGCAGCATATCAATCTCTTCGTTGATGGATGCTGTCTTCTCAATATAGGTGTCGGTAACGGGAATATAAGCTTCCGGTTGATAGTAGTCGTAATAACTGACGAAATACTCCACCGCGTTTTCTGGAAAGAAATCCCGCAACTCATTACAAAGTTGTGCCGCTAAGGTTTTGTTGTGTGCCAAAACTAACGTCGGTTTGCCGACTTTTTCAATTACACTGGCGATGGTAAAGGTTTTCCCTGTACCTGTAGCCCCCAACAACGTTTGGTACTGATTCCCAGCAATAATGCTTTTGGTCAGTTGTGCGATCGCATTCGGTTGATCGCCTGTTGGTTGAAAGGGTGCTTGAAGTTGAAACTCTGACATACAAATGTACTAAAGATACCCTATTTAATAGTATCGGAAACTTGAACATCGTTAATACAAATCTTAAAAATCAGTCTGTAAATCCTTGAAATTATCTGAATCTAAACATAAATTTTTGTAAACAATTGAAAATCCGTCTTTAATTAAGATTTACTTATATATTAATTATGAAAATAATTATGACTATGTAAGCTTTTTTAAAGTTAGACTAGAAATATATAGGAAAAAATTTTAGTTCTCCTAAGTATTGTAAAATTAGTTTAACAAATAGAGGTATGGGGTTATGAGCATGAGTAGCACTGGCAATGCAACCAGTCCTCGTCCGCGACGTGCCAAGCCCAAGGGGGAAACAACAGTGGAAGTTGAAAATAAGCAAGATCAAAGTCCAGATAGTGCAGACAGCAGAATCACACAACAAGAAAAAACCGAGAAATTAAAGGATATGCCAGTGCCATCAGAATCAACTAAAGAATCGACCAAGAAAGATAATACTAAGCTTCTAGTTCGTCAGTCATCAGCACTCACTGAACGTCCAATTGGAGCTAGCAACCTGGAATTTGCCGGAACTGTCACAATCTCAGGAGTACGTCCAATAGGAGTTAGTACTTTTGAAGTAGTGGAAACAATTGATGCAATGGGAGTACGTCCAATCGGGGCTAACTTGATTCATGTGGTTGACAGCATCAACTTATCAGGTATTCGCCCCATAGCCTCTAGTGGTTTAGTCATTTCTGACAGTTACTCGGTTATGGGTAATCGTCCAGTTGCATCCAATGAAGTTGATGATTCTCCAGCTTTGATGGGTTTCTTAGATTAAAACCACTATAAAAAAAATGAGCGTTGCTGAATTGCGGCATGAATTCAAAAAAATCATTTCCATATATCAAACCAGCAACACCAAAAAATGAATAATTAGTGAGATGGGGCAGGATATTATAATCCTGCCCCATCTATGTGTTTTATGAGAAACCAAAGTGTCATTCACCTCTAATTTTGAAAGATTTTTACCACGGTAGCTGGCAGCAAATCAATTTTTTGCTTTTCATTCATATCGGCATTGACTGTACTGGGTTCACGGACGTGTAAACACAGATTCAAGGAAAATGTAATTGCGATCGCTAGAAATAATTTTTCAAACATAGTCTTTCTCCCACCACATCATTAATGATTGACAGCTAGGGTGATAAAGTTCCAGGAGTTGATTATTTTTATTTTGAATTTTCGGGAGTTTACCCATGGTTCCCTAGGCATAGTCCTAGTGTGCCCGTAAGATTCAGTATATTTATGAAATAAGCTATAAGAATTTGTATTTTTTTGATATTTTTTTTACTATGAGAAAAGCAAATTGCAGCCATTTCCAGGTAAATAGACTACACGTAGCGGTTTAGGAATATGCTTTACCCCGCATCAAAATGTGGCTCAAATAGATGAAAACTGCTGTAATTTATAGATTAAGTAGCCATCATGAACTGACGTACACCAGGACGGATGAAAATAAAAGGTGAATGTATCTATTTTGATAGCCATCGAACTTTTATTTTCAAGCTAGGTAGATGGGGCAGGCAGTAGAGAGTAGGGAGCAAGGGGGCAGGGAGAAGGTGTAGCTCTAATACCCGTGTTCCCCTCCGCTCAACGGCTCCGAGACAGGTTTGCTCAAGAAAGCTCCCTGCCCCTCCACTTATTCGGTGGAAAAATTATAGTTATATCAGTGTTAAGGCGATGTCGGAGGAGAATTAGCAATGGCGATAGTAAGGAATAATTCAATCATGCGCGTGGTGATGTTGCTGTGTTTTAGTACAGCACTTTTGTCTCTTTCGTTGAAGTGGTATACGTCTAACTCCATGAATCCAGCAATATCGAACCAAACAAAAAATACTGACAAAAATCTCACAAAGCCGTTGGCAGTCTCTAATAAGTTGCCAGGTTTGTTGCAAATACCGAATAAATCCGTAACTCAACCAATTGAGAGTAACTCAGGAACAACGAATTTAAAACAAACATCACAAAGCAATGTTGTCCGGAACCAAAATTACGTCGTGGTTGATTTAAGCGATCGCCGTGTTTATGTGTACCATACAGATCAAGTAATTGCCAGTTACCCTACAGGTATTGGGAAGAAGGGTTGGGAAACTCCTGTAGGCAAATTTAATGTCATGCACAAAGAACTCCACCCAGCTTGGAGACATCCCATCACAGGTAAAGTTTTTCCGCCAGGTCCAGATAGTCCATTAGGGGACAGATGGATTGGATTTATGTCAGTTTCTGCCGATAAGGGGGAAATTGGTTTTCATGGGACACCAGATGAATCACTGGTGGGAGATTCAGTTTCTCACGGTTGCTTGCGAATGCGAAATGCTGACGTTCGGATGCTATTTGAGCAAGTCAGTACGGGAACATCTGTTGAGGTTAGAAGCTAAAATCTTAAGCGCAGAAATATGTTACAGAACCTAAATTAGCTTTAAACCCTTCTTACAAACCCTAACAGGAGGCACGCCACCCCAAATGTTTGCGCTTACCCCTGCTGCCTACTCCCTTGCCCTAATCACAATTTTCAACTCCGACCTACATATGTAAATGCGATCGCTGTTTGGAGGCAACGCACTAAATTTTATCACAAAAAAACCCGCTCCTTTTACAGGCGGGGGACTTAAACCCCCAAAATTAGTTATATATCTGGATCATTTCCGCTAACCTTGAACCTTCTGCTCAAAGCTGTGAGCATAGGTTTGAAGCAACGTACTTACTTGTCTGAGAACTTCATTACCAGTACCTTTTCCTAACATCGGAGTTTTGCCATCATTTGGTCGGTCAAGGTTACGGGATATTGCTTCACTAACTTGCTGATCAATTAGCTCTTGTAGTTCAATTTTGGCACGTTGACGTTGCCAGCTAGCACCTTCTTCAGTTGTGGCATAAAGGGGTGGAAGTCGGTTGAGGGCATATGCCGCAATATCTCCCACATCTAATGTCCGTTCGCTAGTAGCTTCAATCTCGGCGATTCTGGCAATAGTTTCCGTCAATACCAGTTCTTCCATAACATTAATAAACTGTTTGCGGGGTACTGCCACTACCTCGCCAGTTAATAGGGCACCCATCATGCGGTCTAATGCCATGTACTCTTCAATAGAGAGTTCTGAGGCATTATCACAGATCCGCCCGACTTCTGCTTCCATTACTGGTGTTAGATAACCATCCTGGAGAGCTTGTTCGACAATTTTTTCTATACTCATAACACTTATATTTTTCATGCTATCCAAACTCAGGTAGGGACAGTACCGATCGAATCTATTTTGCTACATTTTGCACAATTGTAAACAATATACACGCAATTCATGTAGTTAAAATGCGTGTGATAACATCTTGACTATTCAAATCCTATGTTTCGCCAAGCTGTTGGGTCAATACTTTTACCATTGACATACAGACCCCAGTGAAGATGTGGACCAGTGGAAGCACCAGTGGTACCAACTGCACCGATTTTTTGACCGGGTTGAACTATATCACCTTCTTTTACAAAAATTTTACTTAAATGCATGAATATACTGACTACTCCTTGTCCATGATCAACGCCAATGACATTTCCGTGGACTCGGAAACCTTGAGAAACAGTGCCAACTAGGACAACTCGTCCAGCAGCGGGGGCAATAACGGCAGAACCTTGTGCCCCTGCATAGTCTACACCACGATGGTAGTAGTCCTTAGCAAATTTACCATTATAGTAGCGACGAACACCATAACCAGTACGAATTTCTCCATTATTGGGTTTTAAAAATGGACCATTCCAAAATTTTTGAGGTGTGCGAGTTGCCTTCAACTCTGCTGCCCGCTTGAGTTCATACTCTGTGGCACTAACTCCAGCTTTACCAGGTGGTAGATTTATCCGCTGTACACGGAATGTGCGATCGCCTACTTGAACTAACAGGTTTTTAGTTTCGTTCCCAGATGTAACTTTAATTGTACGTTTACCTGCTTTCTCTAAGGGCGTTGTCACCACAAAGGCTCGATATTTATTTGGAGCAATTTTATAAGCCGGAATAGTTTCTGTGCCGCTAGTTACAGTAATATTTTCTTCACTAACGGGGTTATCTGGAGTTACAACCACTGAAATAGTATCCCCTAGTCTGGGGGATGCTGGGGTAATTTGTACCTGCATGGCAGCCTTTGTAGGTATAGCAAAAGCCACAATTGAGCTAGTTGCTATTCCCCCAACAAAACCGATGATTTTGAGTTTGCTTTTAAATTGTCGTACTAGTCTAGTAGGTAAATTTTTCACAGAGTGACTCAAATCAGATTGATTAATCATTTTTATCGAAAGATATCTAACTTAGCTTCCAGAGGAAACGACTTCATCATGTTGATAAGTGTTTCTGAGGGATAAATATAGATAAACTTCTTCAATAATTATCTAGGTATCTCGAAAAAATGCAACGTTGTTGAGAAATGTGAAAATTTCTGTGCGATCGCTTGGATTAATTAGTTAGCACCAGTTCCTCGACTCATCTCACGCATCCGCATTTTTACCAAGACTTTTAATCGTCGCTTCAATTGTTCAACCTCCTGGGTACTGCGTGCAGTTTTGCGCCATACCTCCCGTTCCATTAAGCGATCGCACAATTTTGCTAATGTGGGATAAAACGTAATATCTATGCCTAGATGGGGCAACAAAACCAGCGTATCACCAGCAACAATATCTCCTAAGCTGATTTGTTTGCCACCAAAGTAAGAATTTTCCCCTAAAATATCTGTGAAAAATTTTAAGACTTTATCTATGTGCTGCTTCGCTTTTACAGCCTGCGATGAATCTTCTCTTTCATAAATCAACGATATCATCTTTGAAAATAATTCATTGGAAGTCACCATTTGTACCATTCGCACCTTTGCTAATGCATTGGCTTGGTTGGGCAACATTGCAGGTGTGGGATATTTAGCTTCCAAGTAATCTAAAATTGCCAAGGATTCTATAAAGCGGAAACCCTCATCTTCCAGAACTGGAATGTGATGAAAGGGGTTAATCTCTAAATATTCAGGCTGTAATTGATCGCCATCTAAATTTAGCAATATTCCTTCAAAGGGAATGCCCTTTTCTAGCAAGGCTATCCAAACACGCCGAGCCATTGGAGATATGGGATTGTAGTAGAATTTCAACATGATATTTGCTGGTTGGTAATTGGTGGTGACAGGGAACAGTCAAAAGAGGCAGGGAGAAAGGGGAAGACTGAGATGTAGCTTTTACTCCGCCGCAGTTAGAGCGGCATGACGTAGCTCTGCTCCCCTGCTATAAAGCTCCCTGCCACTGCGCTTCTTGGTGAACAGTAAACGGTAAAAGTAAATAATGAATACACCTGATAGCTGACTTTAATTACATTTCAGACCGATTGGTCTTTTTATTTGTAAAAAATACGACGATGGAAAATATTGGGATTTGTGATGTCACTTTAAAGGTTAGTTTCGAGGTAGTGATTTAGGTGATTAATCGCTCTGGCAATATGAATGGGGTCTCCGTATAATTTGCTCATCATTACAGAACCTTCCAGCGTAGCAATAATAATAGTTGCCACTTCATCAGCGTCAACATTTGGGCGAATTTCACCCCTTTGAATTCCTTTGGCGATAATTAAACCAAACAAATCCCGCCATGAATTCATCGCTTGTTGAGCGCGTTCCCGTAACAGTGGGTGAGCATCATCACTTTCAATAGCGGTATTTAACAGAGGACAGCCCCCTGGGATGGGAGGATTATCTGTATAGTCGCGGAAGGCGTTAATAATGGCTTTTAAGCGTTCAATTGCATGATGCTTATTTTTCCATGCTGTTCTATAGTGCTGCTTGATGAGAGCGATCGCATAATCAAAAGCTTCCACTGCCAGTTGATCTTTACTCTTAAAGTGGTTGTAAATTCCCCCTTTCTGTAATTGGGTGACACGCATGATATCCGAAATAGACGAACCAGCATATCCGTGCTGGTTAAACAGTTCGGCTGCTTGCTTGATGATTTTTTCTTTGGTTTCTTCGCCTTTAGACATCTGAATTTTCCGACCAATTGGTCTGATTGAACCTAACATAATGAATCGAATGAAGTCAAGAAGAAGGAGGGGGTGTAGCTCTGAGCCATGTTTCCTTCCACTTCACGGCTCCCAAATTATGAAAATTAGCAGCGGTAGTTTGGCTAAAGACTCCCACAGATTTATAAAACTTTGTATGCTGAAGTTAATAGGTCTTAATAGTTCTTTAAAAAAACTGTGCAGGAAGATTTTAGATTAATCCTTGATTTAGTATCTGTTCTCGCCGTTGCGGCTTGCGGCGGGTTATTAGCTTCACTTTTAAAACAACCTGTGTTGTTGGGATATATCATCGGCGGTGTGGTGGTAGGACCAACCGGACTGGGACTGATAAAAGAATTAATTCAAGTTGAAACTTTGGCACAGTTTGGGGTTGCCTTTTTATTATTTGCCCTGGGTGTGGAGTTTTCTTTTTCGGAAATCAAAAAAGTTCGGGGGGTTGCCCTGGGTGGTGGGGCAGCCCAAATCATTCTGACAATCCTTGTGACGGTATTAGTTTGTGGTGTCACAGGTGCTTGGGGTGCTTTACCTGCCAAGGGTGTATTTTTGGGATCGATTTTATCTTTATCTTCCACCGCTGTTGTCCTCAAATGCCTCATGGAACGCAACGAGACTGAAACACCCCACGGGCAGGTTTTACTGGGCATCTTGGTGGTACAGGACTTGGCTTTGGGGTTAATGTTGGCGGTATTACCAGCCCTTGATAAACCCATCGATCAAATTGGTGTTGCGGTGTTGATGGCATTGGTAAAGATTAGCTTATTTGCTGCGGGGGCAGTAATTACAGGTAAGTGGTTGATTCCACCTTTGTTGCGGACATTAGCAAAAACCGAAAGCCGGGAGTTATTTCTGTTGGGGGTGGTGGTACTGTGTTTGAGCATTGCCCTACTAACTGAGTATCTCGGTTTATCCATCGAGATGGGGGCATTTGTGGCTGGATTAATGATCTCGGAGGTGGAATATGCCGATCAAACCCTCAGTTATGTAGAACCAGTCAGAGACATCTTTGCCAGTCTGTTTTTTGCCTCAATTGGGATGTTAATTGATCCGGTGTTTTTGTGGAATCACCTAGAATTAATCCTCGGTTTAGTGGCACTAGTATTAATTGGCAAGTTTATAATTATTACACCTATTGTCAAGCTGTTTGGCTACCCCTTGAAGACAGCAATTATTGCCGGGGTAGGATTGGCACAAATAGGAGAATTTTCCTTTGTTCTTGCCAGCGAAGGGCAAGTTATGGGGTTAGTTTCCCGCCAGATATATCTGATAATTTTGGGAACAACGGCAGTCACCTTAGTTGTGACACCATTTTTACTGCGCTCAGTACCAATTGTATTTGATTGGTTGGAGTCAATTCCCTGGTTAAAACCCTACATTAGTGGTGATGGAAAACCTTTAGAAATTGCTGAGGATACACCGCTAAAAGATCATATTGTGATTTGTGGTTACGGACGTGTGGGTAAAAATTTAGTCAAATTACTCCAACTGCATAATTTACCCATTGTGGTCATTGATCAGTCAGAGAGAAGAATTCAGCAGTTGCGAGACGCAAAAGTCCCGTATATATACGGTAATTGTGTTAGTTTTCATGTTCTTGAAGCCGCAGGAGTTCAAACGGCAAAAGGAATGGCGATCGCACTTCCAGATCCGATGAGTAGTAGACTGACTTTGAAGCGAGCATTGGAATTATTACCGGAATTAGATGTGGTGGTGCGGGCAAATAGCGATCGCAATATCGAAGTATTCTACCAATTAGGTGCTCACGAAGTTGTCCAACCAGAATTTGAAGCTAGCTTAGAGATGGCAACGCACCTTCTAGGAGACTCAGGATTATCACCAACCCTGATTCAGCAACAAATGCAGGAAATACGGGATAGGCACTACTTAGATTTGCGTCCAGAAGAAACCGAAATAGAGATTTCTCGGAATCTCCAGCAAGTAACCCAAGATTTAAACCGTCGCTGGTACACTTTACCAACTAGTTCTCCCTTAGTGGGGATGACTTTGGAAGAAGCTGATATGCGTTATCTCACAGGTGTTAGCTTAATGGCAATTCGTCGTAGTAGCGGTAAAGAAATAGATTATCCCGATGGTAAAACTAAGTTGGAAGAAGGGGACAACCTGTTAATTGTTGGTGCAAACGGAGAAATAGCGGCTTTAAATGAATTTGCCCAAGGGAAGGTGGCAGTTCCCGGAGAAAACCGTGCTTGTCAGTGGGTAACAATTACCCAAAGTTGTCCAGTTATAGGTAAAACTATTGCTGATTTAGATATTCATCAAAAATTCTGCGTCGAAATTCAATCAATGCGTCGTGAAGGAAGATTTATTCGGTTGCCGGGAGATCATACTGATTTACAAAATCATGATCAATTATTACTGTGTGGCAGTTTAAAGGCAATTGAAGAATTGCGGGATTTCCTCGCACCAGTAAATTTATTTCCTTTGGGGATTCCTGTTGTAAAAGTGGAAGAAACTGAAGTTGTGTAGCTAGAGTTATCAAAATAAATCCGACAATAACCCAACGATATAAATTATTTGTTGGGTTTTATTTCACTCTTACAAAGAAGGAAGATACAACTCAAGTTAAACCTGGTTTAACTAATTTTATCAGTCTAAAAACGTAAGCAATATACAATATTGTTTAGCTGAAATTTAGATTGACAAACCAGTACGCAATCGCTGAAGCATCTTAGGTATACGGCTTATGAAGAGTCTAAGTAATGCAATTGCACTTTTAAAATCAGGATACTGTCGTAGTAAGTATAACATTGCTAATGGACTAAGCCATAAACCAGCCTGAGATGATAAATGATTAACTACTTCTGTTCCTTTTAAACTAGCTTTAAGCATATTCGGTAGCTCTCTACATGATACAGGCAAATATTTAGGACAAGCAGAATCGTCATACCGAGAATTAACCCACGATGGTTCTTGTCCTTTACTATAAGTTTTAGCCTGCGGATGCCCAAACCCAATATTACGGACAAAGGAAGTGGTTGGCACGATGTGTAGTCTATTTTTGTACAAAGCAGCAAGTGTCATCGTAATCATCCAATCAGTTTGATTATTTTTTTCTAACCAAAACTGATTAATCATAGTCATCTTTGTTTGTAAGGTTGTTGGAATCTGATAAAAACTACCAAACGGATTGTACTGTTTAGGTTGATCCATTAAGGCTATATCATGCCAACGATCTGACCAAATACCAAATCCCCAGCCAAAAACCCTGTCAGATACTTCAAAATCTGTATCAATTGACTTGTAAATTTTTTCCGGAAAGCTTGCATAGGAACTAATGGAGAATATCTGCTTATGTTCACGATATGCCTCTAATAATCGGCACACTCTATCATAGAAGTGGCGATTTGGAACAATATCATCTTCTAAGTAAACAAGGGAGTCATAAGCAGATAAAACTTCCGTCAAGCCAATAATTACATTTTGATCGCAACCTAAGTTATTTGGACGTGCAACAATATCAACAGGAATTGTCAAAGAAAAATCTTTCAACAAAACGATGCATTGCTCGATTAAAGGTTGATCCTTTGCATTCCTTGCACCGTCAATAAAAGCAATTATTTTTTTAGGAAGTAAGGATTGCTGACTCAATCCAATTAAGACTTCTTTTAGTAAGTCAGGACGAGTAAAAGCTATTAAGACAAGTGGAGGAAAATCTTTGGGCAGGGCTACATCATCAAGAGAAATCGGCAAATCTTTGCAACTATTTATAACTATTCATCATTTTATCATTTCTACAACTTTTTTTCGATTTAAACCTCGTCTATATTGAGAACTGTAGTTTTCTATAAAGACCTTGAGATTGTTTTCTTACGAAGACGCAAGCTACGCAATGACGCATTTTAACCCCTCAAAAAACTCCGGGTTTCATCATGGAAGAGGTTTAATTAATGATCAATCACCCTAATCAATAATTTAAGTTAACCTCGCAAAATTAAGCTAGGAACATGGATTAAATAAAGTGTAAAGGTAGGTAACGCACCACTCTAAGTTCAATCAGAATTGCAGGTTATTAAATTTGGGTTCCTTAGTAGTTAGTCTATTAGTCGGCTTTAGTTTTGAGAAATTAGAGTTCTCGCTTTTGCTTTGAACTTATCCACCAAAGAGACTATTTTCACATCATGAAGATGATCTTTTTTGGCTTTACTCAAAATTGAAGCAACATAACCAAAGGAAGATTCAGAAGAAAAGACTAAATCATCACAGTCTGCTAGCAAATAAAGATCTGTTAGAGCTTCTACTCCATTTTTAATTCTATCAGGGCAAGAGTTCCAATTTTGATGCATTCGTTCTCCAGGCTGAGGAAACCATTTTGGAGTAATTACAACACGATCAAATTCTTGTTTAAAAATTTGGATGACTTCCTGAGCATCAGTAGACAAGAAAACACAATCAGAATGGTTTTTATGAATAACTTTTTTAGTAGCCTGAATCAGTTTGTCTAAAGGTATCTTTATATCTGTATATCTAACATGAACCCCAACTGTTTTAGAACCAAAATTAGTAGATTTAAATGTTTCAATTGATCTATAGATATCGTCTTTTAATGAAAAATTAGAATTTAAGATCAATTGGATAATAGCTCGGTAGTCTAAAGATTTTAAATGTTCAAATTCACCATTAAATAAAGTTCTCATCTGATGAATTTTGTGTGTATAAGAACAAAACACTAAAATATCTTCTTTATAATCAGCTTTAGAGACATCAAAGGATATTGACTCATCGGAAATACCTAGTTCTTGTTTTAAGCTACCAAAGGATTTGTTTAGATTATTAGACCACATGCTAGGATAAACGGAACCGGGTTTTATTAGTTCCTCTATTTGCGCTCCATCGGGATAGTCAAAAAACGAGAAAAAAGAATTTAGCCCCTCCTCTGAATAACTGCCATCTCTCCAATCTATAATCAAATTACGACCTGTAATTTGACTATATAGAACGGCAGTACAAGCAGCTAAAATTCGATTTCCCATCCCCGATGAACCTTTACAAACCACAAATTTATTGGATGTTGTCATACTTAAAAATCTCAAGCCTTACTAAAATTTATTTTCAGAGTGTACTTAAAAATTAATATTCTATTGAATTAGTCCTAAATTTTCAGGCTATTCATAGACTTACAATACTTATCAAACAATGATTGATAAACGTCTAAAAAGACATATTTGTCCCTAGAAAACTTCCAAGTTGCAAGCTTTCTGTAAATGCATGAGATAATAAATTTATACAGATAGCAAGTTCCATAATATACATATTAGCTAAGGGTGACTTCAGTAAATTCACCAAATCAATCATAGAGTTAATTATACATTTTCAACTATTATCATTAGATATAATAAGTAGCCAACTCAAAATTAGGGCAAACAGCCGTTTGTCGCTACAATATGATTGGGTAAGGCGGTGCTTAATATCAAAGGCATTAAGCAAACTGTGGTTAACTCAACTAAGAACAGCTATAATCTCCTAGAAATTGATTCTACCTCGACTGAGTAATTGATATCCCACTGCTAAAGCCGTAAAAGCAACTAGAAAATTCCACAAACTAGTTGGTTTTAAGATAACCCCACCACTTAAAAATACTAATACGATACCAATGCCCAGCAAAATCCATCCCAAGTTACCTGTTTGTGGGCGGAAAAACACTAGAGAAAGGATACCACTCATCAATGCTAATACTGAACCAGTCGCTGGCAAACCACGGTAAAAGTAGGAATAGTAACCAGTCGTAAAGATAATATTTTGACCGAGAAAATAAATACCTGTGATGAACAGAATCAAGCCAATAAACTTGATCAATAAGCTAGTCATACTTTATATTTTTATAATTTTAACTAACCCTGCGGCTTCAGGTATGCGATCGCATGTTTCCAAATAGTGACTTTTTGACCGCTTTCATCGGCTAACATCAGACACTGGATATCTTGCCAAAGAATTTTCCCTGTGAGGACATCCCCTGTTAGCAGCTTGATTTCCACTAAACCCGTATCTTTAATCAGGTTTTGGACTTGGCGAACGCTTGGTAATGAGGTGTCAAATTCTGTCAGCATGGTAGTTTATTATTTATGAGTGAAGATTCTTATAGGTCATTTGTCGATAGTCAAGGGCAATGACAAGTAACAAATCACACAAATATAATTCATTAAAATTGAAAATGGCAATCAAATTTACTAAGTATCACGGGTTGGGCAACGATTTCATATTGATAGATAATCGTTCCACCAAGACCCCAATCGTTACTCCACAACAAGCGGTTGAATTATGCGATCGCCATTTTGGAATAGGTGCTGATGGTGTGATTTTTGCTCTCCCGGCAGAAAATGATACTGACTACGCAATGCGGATTTTTAATTCCGATGGCTCAGAACCAGAAATGTGTGGGAATGGAATTCGCTGTTTAGCTGCGTTCCTAGCCGATTTGGAGGGAGGAAACCGTACTAGTGACAAATACCGTATTCATACCTTAGCAGGGGTAATAACGCCCCAATTAATGCCGGAAGGATTAATTCGAGTTGATATGGGTGAACCCCATTTGTTAGCTGGGGAAATTCCTACGACTTTAGCGACTGCTGAGGAAAAAGTTGTAGAACAAACCCTGGAAGTTGCTGGGAAAACTTGGCAAGTCACCTGTGTGAGTATGGGGAATCCTCACTGTATTACTTTTGTGGATGACGTAGACGCGTTAGCGTTGGCAGAAATTGGTCCTCAATTTGAAACACACCCAGTATTTCCGAAAAAAACTAACACCGAATTTATTCAAGTGGTAGAGCGCGACTATTTGAAAATGCGGGTATGGGAACGTGGTGCTGGTATAACTTTAGCATGTGGTACAGGTGCCTGTGCTTCCTTAGTGGCAGGTGTGCTGACAGGAAAGTGTGATCGCATTGCTACTGTAGAACTTCCTGGAGGGTGTTTAGAAATCGAATGGTCAGAAATCGATGGCAGAGTTTATATGTCAGGACCAGCCGAGCGGGTATTTACTGGTACAGTTTAGAAGCGATGGGAAACCAGTGAACTACTCAACTTGGTTCGAGGTACTTAGAAACTCAACTTAATGTAAATATAGGAATCCGGTTTGATTTTTGTTGGCGTAGTCTGTGCTTTGCACTTACAAAATTAGGTACTGTAGGGTGCGTATAGCCTTGCGGCATCCAAGAAAAGACGGAACGTCGTAACGCACCAAAACCTTATGAATGGTGCGTTACGCTGTCGCTAACACACCCTAAGTGTCTTAGAAACTCAACTTAATGTAAATATATCAACTTTATCTGAGATCTCCAGAAATTAATTAGGGGCTGTCCTTACTTGGGAATGTGGATTCAATAAATTGTAACAGCAGGGTGTGTAAGCGGAGCATAACGCACCGTTCGCACTTTAATCAAAAATTACAGCTTATTAAATTTGCATTTCTTAGTAGGGCTTTCTCTTGATGCTCCATAACGGTTCTCGTTCCAGTTAAGTACAAGAATAATGTGGGGGTAAACTGTTGTTTCCCCTAATTTGTACTTGATGCAAACGAAAAACTGTACCCAATGATAAGTCTCCTGTACTATCGCTTGATGGGGAACAGAAAAACAAGCTGTAAGCGGTGAAAAACATACCCTCTATTTTCATTTTTCTGTAAATATGTAAGTCCTAAATTTGATTATAAAGCTGCAATTGATGCTAATTTAGCAATTGGATCGGGTGAGATTGAGAGCGCTGACCACTACATTATTCAGGAGCGACTTAAACAATCTGGTTAATGGTGGAAACTAGAAAATGCCACGACTGAAGATTGGGATAATTATTGGCAAAATATTCATCAACAAAGTGCTAATAACCACGACTTTTAATTACACCAGCCTTATAGTATTTAGTGATTCATAGTATGAAAGAAAATCTCTAAAAATCTTAGCTTTCTCAAATTTAAAAGTTATAAATTTCTATCGAAGATAAAACTTTTGTTAAAACCACAAGCAAATTTACCCAAAAGGATCACCAGGAACAGAAAGTTTTAGCCAAATCAATAGTCTAAATAGTAGTGAACTCGGCTATTGACTTGGTGCTCTTTAGCCGATAAAAGTTCGTGTAAAAAATAGTATGAATAATTTTCTGAAAATCCTCTAAAAACCCAGAAAGTCAACAGCTTTCCCGTACCTATAGCTGAATAGAGATAGCTACAGAGCCAAAATGACTTGCATCTCATCTCGATTTTATCTACTAAGGGCAGGTATCGCGTCAGATTTTAATCTATTGCCCTGTAGCGATCGCGCAAAGCCGAAAAGCCATAAACCATTCCCAAGTTGCTGACTAAATAAAATACTCTACAATAACGAGTCAACAAACCCATGCAAGTAGAAACCGACAAAGAATTTTGGATGCGTCAACTCGAAGAGTGGCGCAAACTGGTACAAAATCGAGAATCAAAGAAGCTACAGAAACTCAATTCTCACGACACGGACAGTATCAACAACGATGCGACGAACCAGTCTGGTTAGTATGCGTTTTTTATCTTCTGGGGTGCGGGTATCCCAAAAATCACGATCGCGGAACATCCGTGTTATTTCTTCCCGCACAACTAAATTACGTTTTGTGCTGGCTTCGTGGAGGCTAAGTATGCTGGCGATTTGGTTGCGGATCTCCATCATCGCTTTTTCGACAAAAAGATTGTATGCCATTTTTTCTAACCCAGACAATGTTTCCCGCAGTTCTTTAACTTCTGCTGGTTCATCTTGTTTGTCTGTCTCTAAATCCACCATACCAGCTAGGCGTGTGGCTTCTTGGATCAATAGATCAACTATTTGATTATCCAGGCGATCGCTACGTATTGACTTTGCAGCATCGCATCTACCTAGGGGAAAATAAGTACATCGGAAATAATGGACATGTTGTCCACCTCTGTTTAACTGTCCAGACATTCGAGTTAAAGAACCACCACACCGAGAACATTTCAACAAGTTTGCAAAAGGGTTAACTCGTTCATCACCAGCCCATCGGTTTTGGGCATTGCCTCGAATGATACGCTTAATATGTTCGTGCTGCTCGCGGGTAATAATCCCCTCATGGGTATCCCAATTTACAGAGCGATCATCAAAATGATTTACCTTCCTACCAGCCCCTCCAGTCTTAGTTACATCAAATTGGGTTCCCCCGCAATGGACAGGATTTACAAGGAAATTTAATAAACCAGATGGACTCCACTGCAAACTTGCCCAGGGATACCTTTGATAACTTTTCTTCTTGCTAGGTGAATACTCTAGTGTTTCTAAATTGTTTGCATCTATAAAGTTTTTATGTCCTTCCTTTGGTAATCGAGAAGAAACCTTACCAGCAACACCAAACATCTCATTTAAACTGTTGCAGGTTTTTCGCACGCTACCACACTGCTCGAACACCTGGAAAATAAACGCGGCTAATTCCCAAGCTCTAAAACTGCGTTTCCCGTCCAACAGGGACACACACCACGCTTCGTCCTTGATATACCGATCGCTCTTAACTTTCCACCCCAAAGGTGCAAACCTATGGCTTTTACGCTGCACCATTCGCAATTTCCGTT
Organism: Calothrix sp. PCC 6303; assembly: GCF_000317435.1. Classification (NCBI taxonomy): domain Bacteria; kingdom Bacillati; phylum Cyanobacteriota; class Cyanophyceae; order Nostocales; family Calotrichaceae; genus Calothrix; species Calothrix sp. PCC 6303. The sequence continues at coordinate 520,588 of NC_019751.1, read as the reverse complement.
CTGCGGCAACACGACTAGACAGCATTTTTACCTCAAACTTTGAAGCAGCCAGCAATACATCGATCGTCAGTTCCCCTCCCAGACTTTCGGTATCTATCATTTGGTCGAGTGCCACCAGTTTAATCGCTTTGCTCCTTAAAACCTCCAGAAGACCATAAAATAGTTTTGACGAACTGCCAATACGGTCAATTCTTGTTACAAGTAGTTCGCTAACTGCACCTTTAGACGTTAATTTTAAATCACAGATCAACTGTTGCAGTCCGTCGCGCACTTCTGTACTACGTGATTGGATATCCCAGTAAAAGCGTACACATCCCCCATTTTTTCCACGATCTAACTGTTTCTGAAGCGCCTGCCTATCCTCTTGTTGCTCGAAAGTTGACACTCTTGCATAGAACCACTTCTCGCCCATATCATCGTGCATATCATAATTTTCAGTTACTTCTTTTTTCCGATGTTGTGCAAAGTAATCGGAAATTTTCGTCTATGATTTGCTGCTTAGTGCCATTCCACAACCAAAAGTCCCTCCATCCAGGGCAAAGTTACCATACTTAGTCCCCAGGGCAGGCTACCCAGCAAAATATCAATCGCCTGTTGTTCCACTTGGAGTTTCCAGTTTCCGTCTCCATTACGTGTGAGTTTACCCTCCCGTTGTAAAAAACCTTCCCGCAATCCATCGGGACTAGTGCTTTTCAGGGTTTGCCAATAAGTAATAACTGTTTGTAATAGTTTTTCACCTTCTTCTAGTGCTGCTGATTGTAAATCTAACCCCCGCACCACTGGCTGATTTAGCGACCAGCCACAGAGTAATTTTGGTAACACCAGTTCATATTCGGGTGCATCAATTTGCTTAGTCGCTAGGTAATGCAGTAAGTATATTGCCGTTTGTTGTGCCGATTCGTCTCGAAAAGATTCGCCATCCCATAGTCCGACTGCTTCCAAATATAAGCGTATAAACGGATGCAACAAAACCAGTCCCGCATGGGTAATATACAGTCCCGCAGCTTCTTCATCGCTTGATAATATAGAGTTGCGATCGCTCTCAAAAATAGGAGTTTCCCGCAAGTTTCCCGATAGGGAAATGATACTTGATGTATTTATTAGGATTTGCTCGAGGGTGCTCAACCAAGGGAAATGTTCAGCTTTGGGGAATGTGCCAATAGTAGTACGTAGGTTTTGGGATAAGACTTGGCTTGTGATTTCTGGAGAATCAAAAGGTTTTTCTTGTGTTAATTCGACTTGTTCAACAGGAACAGAAGTTTCGCTTAATCGATTAAATTCTGGTGTTTCTAGCCAGATTTGGACTAACTGGACTAGCCATTTCTGAGTCCAAATCTCTGTTGGTAAAGGTCTCAGTGCTGTGTTATCTGTGCCAATTTCAGCGAAAAGTAACAGCCACGCTTGATCCATTAAGCGATCGGTTCTTAGGTTCAAAGACTGCATTAATTGTTTAGCTTGTGCTAGCAGGGTGTGCCAATTCGTCCAAGTTGGCTGTAACTGCAATACGATCTGATGTCGTAAACTTTCTGGTAACTGGGTGACTAATCTTTGTCGTGTTGCTACATTATTTCTAAGTAATTCACGTATTGGCATCTGCCAAGCGGTTTCAGTTTGGATGACAGTTTCCCAACGGGGGAACCAGTCCTGCAAATCTGCTGATGCTTCCTTGCTAGGCAAACTACCAGATTCTAAAAAGTACAGTAACACTTGCCAATCTGTTTGAGGATGGGCTGGGCTATTCTGTGGCGCTGCCGTAGTCGTTGCCATATCTGCTATATTTAGCACCTGATTATAGGCATTCAACCACAGACTTCTTTCTCCAGGAGACATTGCATAAATACTAGTGCCTAGCTTTTGCCAAAGAATTTCCTCCCCTGCCCCCTGTTCCACTGGCTTCAATCGCCAGTTTTGCACGAGTTGGGCTAGCCAGTTAGAAGTCCAAGTTGCGGCAGGTAAGGGACTTAGCGATGTCTTATCTGCACGGATTTCAGCTAGAAGTAGTTCCCAAGCTAATGTTTCTAATTGCTGGAAGCGATCGTGAAACGACTCCGTAGGAGTATCGCTTCTTAGGTTCAAAGACTGCATTAATTGTTTAGCTTGTGCTAGCAGGGTGTACCAATTCGTCCAAGCTGGCTGTAACTGCAATATCAACTGATGTCGTAAATTTTCTGGTAACTGAGTAATTAATCTTTGTCGTGTTGCTACATTATTCATCAGTAATTCCCGCAAAGGTATCTGCCAAGCGGTTTCAGTTTGGATGACAGTTTCCCAACGGGGGAACCAGTCTTGATAATCCTCTGATTTTTGCCCCCAAGGTAAACGACCATACTGTAAAAAATACAGGAATACTTCCCAATCTGTTTGAGGACGCACTGGGCTATTCTCGGACGCTGGCGAAGTCGTTGCTTTTAGCACCTGATTATAGGCACTCAACCACAGACTTCTTTCCCCAGAAGACACCGCATCAATATTAGTGCGTAGCCTTTGCCAAAAAATGTCCTCCCCTGCCGCCCTACTCCCTGCCCCCTGCTCCCAGTTATGCACCAGTTGGTCTAACCATCTGCAAGTCCAGGTAGCGGGGAATGGTCTTGTCGGTGCGTTATCAGCACCAATTTCCCCTAGCAGCAGTAGCCAAGCTTGCCGCTCTAAGTATCGCCCAGCATCCCTGCTCAATTGCAAGGACTGTATCAATTGTTTTGCTTGGATCAGTAGGGTGTGCCAAGTCATCCAGGCTGGCTGTAACTGCAATATTAGCTGGTGCCGGAAGGATTCTGGTAGCTGCTCAACTAGACGCTGTTGTGTGGCGGGATAATTTATAAGTAATTTACGCAGATCTTGTTGCCAGTTAGTATCACTTTGTACTAATGCCTCCCAGCGCGGCAACCAAGATTGCCAACTGTGATTTGAACACCACCAAGGCAATCGCCCATACTGTAAAAAGTACAGGAATATCTCCCAATCTGCACCAGTGCCATCGCAGATAATTTTGTCGTTTGCTAACTGGTGCAGTAACCGATCCGTCAAGCGATGGTACATAGACAACTGCCGTAGGCGATCGCTTAAAGTCTCCCTCAAAGCAGCTAGTAATTTATGTATAAATTCATCTGCTAAAAAACGGCGATCGATGGAGCCAATTTCCACCACCAGTTGATCTAATCGTACTACTTCTTCATCTCCTACCAATTGGTCGAACAAACGCGCTATTTCCTCCAAACCCTGCTGCTGAAACAAGCGACTCACATCTTCCTGTAAACTCCATACATCAGCAAGTTGCTTGGTGTCGAGTTCTAGTAAAGTTCGTCCAATTATGTGACGTTGTTGGCTCATAGGGAAAATAGAAAACAGGATTATACGTTTTAAAATAGGTAGCGACTAACCTGATAAAACCAGTTTCTCAGTCTCATCCTAATAATTTCGACCAAAATCCCAAGTTTGTGAGGTAACTTAATGCTTTTCAAATCCTCTGTTGCATTACTGATTGCTAGTTCAAAATCTTTCTATCTTTCACCCAGGAAAATCAATTATTTCATCCAAAAAAGTGCGTGGATTGATAATAGGAATATTTTGAATCGGATGTAGGATCAGCAAATCTGTATCCCCTGTAATCAGATGAGTTGCATCACCATTCAAAGCCAATTCGAGAAATTTATCATCTTTAGCATCTCGACATAATTTTATTTGCTTCAAAATTGCGACAGAAACCCATGTGGTTTTAATCCGTCTAGATAAGCCCTCAATGTTATCAGCATCAATATATTTGGCAAATTTTGATCGCCCCAAAACAGATAATAGTTCTGCTAACGTAGCGTCAGAATATAAAATAACACCATTGTCTTCTCCCCAGTTTAAAACCTTTGCTGGAATTGAATTAGGCGCTAAAGTAGCACTTATTAATACATTGGTGTCAAGAACTAAGCGCATTTGTTGGATTACTCATTACTTAAAAGTTCGTTTAACTTGTCTTCCGTTAGACCACGTTCTTGAGCTTCTCGTCCAATATTTTCTCTAAATTGTTGAAATTCCTGAATATTAATCCGAGTGATGCGTTGATAATCTTCCATGGACATAATAACTGCAACATCACGATTTTGTTTACGGATAGTAATCGGTTCACGTTGTGCTTTTTCGATGACTGCGGCAAAGGTTTGCTTGGCTTCTGTAGCTGAAACAAATTGCATAACTATACCTCTTTTCTTTAATTATAGACAAAATAGACAATTTGTCCGTAATTTATAGAAATCCGGTTGGATTTATGAAAACATCGGTAGCGACTGTCTTAGTTGTCAAGTTGTCAAGTGCGTAGTTTACCACCGTAGGTATCGCACTTCAAAAAATGGCTAGTTTGAATAAATCGCTACGTGCGAGCACTAAGACCAGATCTGAGCAAGGGTAGTGGGCTTGCTCCGCCTAACTCTGCCGTGGATTCGTCCGATAGCAAAAACGTCTTTCTGTTTCTTCGGGTTAAAATCTCCAATTTGCGACAACGGGTCTACGTGACCACCCTCCGGCTTGACCTCCACCTCAGCTTCCCCTTTCTTGTACCCACGATTATATTCGTTGGCGAATTCCACACCCGCTTTATAGTCGGGGTTATCCTTGTCCGTGTCGCTCAATGCTGTGCTAGCGATTTGCGCTGCAAAGCCGTCAGCAAATTTGTCGTAGCCCGTGCCAGATCGTGCCGCGTCCATCATCGCATCGGCACCCTTATCTGACTGCTGAAATTTTCGTTCACCTTTGTCATCGTGGTATTCGATATTGACGATCCATTCCGGTTTCACAAACTCCAGAAACAGTTCGCGATTCTTAAGCACACTATTGATATAAGAATAATCTTTTTCCACTTTGGTGACAGGTTGCTTACTATCCTTGACCCCGGAATGTGCATAATGATTGATCAGGACTGGATTATCAGTTCCCTGCGGTATGCGCGCAAGATCGATGGTGAGGCGAACACCGGTGTTGGTGCGGAAGTTATCGCCGGAATTGCCGATCGTTTCACCCTTTCGCGGTGTCGAGGTTAGGCTCAACCCGCGCTGCTGTAGTCCGCTCCCCTTCCACTGGTGCAGCACAGCGAGTTGATCATTAGTGAGAGGTTTCCGGTCATTTTCTCCCCGAATCAGCTTAGATTCGCTCTTTCTCACGCCCCGAACATCTGGACGCCCAACGCCAGAGTTCGCCGCACGGAAGAAGTTTTGATAGCGGCCCTCAAGCTTGTTCCTCGCCATGAACTCCATAAACTGCCAATAGTTCTTTTCTACATAGGCATAGCGACGAGTAGGGACATTTCGATCATCGTGGACATAGTGCTTGTCCGTTTCGCCACTGCTAAGAACGTCGCGGTTAGCTTTATCGGGACGCTTCGCCAAGGTTTGGAAAGTCCTCTTGGTAAGGGTTGCGACTAGGATTGGTATCGGCAATTCAGTGGCTTCGCCTTCCTTAGTCCCCTGGTAAAACACTTGATTGGCTTGGAGGCTTAAATGTGGTGCTGGAGAGTTGAACTGCTTAGTTGTTTTTAGCAATTCGATATTCTTTAGGTTTTTGAGTCCGCCGCCATAAGCCTCCGAATATCCTTCGACGGGTTTAGTCCCGGTAGTGACCGACGCAAATATCTCATCTTTGCGCTTCCTCCGTAATACTCGCAGTGCGACAAGTGCCTCCTTAAAGAGATTTTCGCCCTCGTTATATTGTTTAGAATCAGGGGTCTTTGCCAGGTTAAAGTCCTGCTTTTCTTCGCCCACCCTTTGGACGGTTGCACGCTTGCCCGTCTTTGGCGAAGCAGTAGCGAGGCTGAACGGCGCAGTATCGCGCATCATTTGGGCCTTCGCTCCCATCACATCCGCCTCATACTCCAGTCCTTTGTCATTATTAATCGCAACCCCATCCTGCAACTGCATCGTCGGCTTTACGCGACCCTCCGCTTGCTGGACGACGTGCCACATCTCATGAGGCAAGTGTTTCTCTTGTCCAGGAGCGACATAAATCTCTGTGCCTTGGGTATAAGCAAGTGCCTGTAATTGAGCGGGTTTAGCCGAATTATAATGAACCCTGACATCATCTAACGAATGTCCTGATAGGCTTTCTCCCCCTGCTTTGAGAGCATCGGGCATACCCGTTTTGTTGGGGTGCTGTTCCACGGATGAATCTGGGCGATCGTCTGTCTTAGCGCCTTTTACTTGGAGCGGGAGATCGCTTGCCGATGCCGATGGGATGGCGGTGGCAGGGTATTGCGGTAACGGCTGTGGTGGTAAAGACGATCGCCTCACCGCCCCCCCACCCTGCTGTACCACATGCGTCAACTCATGGACGATCAACTCCTGCCCTCCGGGACTCCCTGGCTCATACGCACCTTGACGAAAGAACACATCTTGCCCCGTCGTAAACGCCTTCGCCTGAATAGATTGATTCAACTGGTCAGATTGAGTATCCGTATGCACCCTTACCCCACTAAAATCTGCTCCCATCGATTGCCCCATTGACCGTTGTAAACCCGTATCTAAGGGTTGCCCACCACCCCTGGCACTGTTAATAGCGGTGTCCAAATCCGTTGATGCTTCCCCACCTGCGATCGCTTCCTGACGCTGTAAGGTTGATTTAGCTTGAAGTTCCTCCGGCTTTTCTTCCATCCTTTGCAGCGTTGTAATTTCAGGTTTTGCCTGCAATTCCTCTTCCGGTTCTCCCTGACGCTGTAAGGTTGACTTAGCTTGAAGTTCCTCCGGCTTTTCTTCCATCCTTTGCAGCGTTGTAATTTCAGGTTTTGCCTGCAATTCCTCTTCCGGTTCTCCCTGACGCTGTAAGGTTGACTTAGCTTGAAGTTCCTCCGGCTTTTCTTCCATCCTTTGCAGCGTTGTAATTTCAGGTTTTGCCTGCAATTCCTCTTTCGGTTCTTCCTGACGCTGTAATGATTGTTCTTGTGTTGACTGGGCTGAAACTGGTGCATTGATTTGTTCTACTACCTGGGATGCCACCCGATCCGCTTCTTGCTCGTACTTGTCTCCGGGTTCGCCAATGGTTAACTTTGCCTGGATCGGTGATGCTGGCGAGTTGTCCTGCTTTCTGTGTACCTCTCCATTCGCCGTGATTTCGCTTTCAAAGGCGGGCATTTGTTGTACTAATGGCTGATTTATCCCCTCTGCCTCGCTGGTAGCAGATTTAGCTTGAATGGCTGATGATGAGATTGCCTTGGGTTGGAAAAATGGTGGAGATGCTGCCCTTTCTGCCGAGAAAAAAGCATGATCTGGCGTAGCCCCGAAAAAAGGTTTTTGTGCTGCTGGCTGATGATTTGTGCTTTTTTGGTTCTCGTTGGTTTTCATGGGTTTCCTTCTGGCAGAATATGTTTTAAGGTGGGTAGTGACTAAACAGAGAAAAGCGGTTTTTCTGTCTCTAGAGTTTGCTAAAAATACAAGCTTGGAGTGAACGCAAGCGAAGGTGTTTAAAATCTCAAATTCGATGATGGTTGTGAGTTTTGCTGATTTTGGCTCTGTCTAGCAATGGTGTAAGTCCACCCGGCAACTAACAGCAAGCTTGCTGCACTTATAACTAATAGTTTACCTAGATAGCTTTGCTTTGTTAGTGCTGAAAAAATCAAGTTTTTGTCTCTGGTTGTTTCCCTTTGTCTCCACTTATCAAGATGGGGTTGTTCGAGAACTAATACCTGAGTTGCTTTGATTGTGTCTTCGTGATTAATCAATTTGAATTCGCCGATATCCGGATTCCTTGGCTCAAATAGTACACGCAAGCGGTTCGGTAGCGTAAACGATCTGGGTTCGGGTTGGTTGGGGATGGGTTCGGGTTGGTTGGGGATAGGTTCGGGTTCGTTGGGGATAAGTTCGGGTTCGCCGTTATTATCGTCATTAATCTGAATAATCACAGTAGAAGTAGTTCCCTCCAAGCGATCGCCATTTACTTCCCTAAAGGTTTTTGCTGTAATTCTATGGGTGCCTACGATTGGTTGCCAGTTAGGCAGATGGTAGGGTTTAGCATTAACTGGTAAATTAACCTCGCTGCTAGCATTAGGGGCAGTATAAGTAAATACTACACTACCTACTGTTGCGGGGATAGTTACACATGCGATCGCGTATTCATTATTCTTGAGGTCAAACTCAGATCTATTGAAGGTGTTTAGCCGCAGTCCGTCGGAGTCATCGCTTGACAGTGCAGTGGTATAAGTTTCATCATTGCTAGTTGTTAGTAAATTAAACCCTTGCACACCACCCAGAGGAACAGCAATGCGTTTAGTTACTGGCTCACTGGTACAACTACCGAGGTTTGGTGGTGTTTTCACGCGCAGAGTTATAGATTTTTCAGCATTAGCTACCCAAGTGTTGAAATCATAGTTATAGCGGATGATGAATTCATTGTTACCAGGGTTACTAATATTAGATATTCCATCGTGTTCCCAAACAAAGGTAAAAGATGGTTCCGCATCTGGTTGAATGTTAAAGACGCGAACAGAAAATCCATTGGTTTGGATATCGGTAATCTCTGCTTTAAAATCAGCTTTTGGTAAAGGGTTAATTGTAATTGTGCGGATGAGGGTATTTTCGCACATGGTTTGGAGATTACGAATTTTTGCTTTTATCGTGACTGTTTGTGGTTCGCTTGCGGTTGCATATTCGCTGGGATTGAGAATTTTTGTTTTTATTTCTATATCGTTAATTTTGACCTCAACTAACTGTATATTTCCAGATGTCTCATCAACCAAATTAATTTCTACAGGTGATGAATTGTGGCAGAAGTTTTGCCCCTCGAAGATTGATAACTCTGCTTTTGGTAGGGGATTAATTATAACTGTGCGGATGAGGGTATTTTCGCACATGGTTTGGAAATTGCGAATTTTTGCTTTTATCGTGACTGTTTGTGGTTCGCTTGCGGTTGCATATTTGCTGGGATTGAGAATTTTTGTTTTTATTTCTATATCGTTAATTTTGACCTCAACTAACTGTATATTTCCAGATGTCTCATCAACCAAATTAATTTCTACAGGTGATGAATTGTGGCAGAAGTTTTGCCCCTCGAAGATTGATAACTCTGCTTTTGGTAGGGGATTAATTATAACTGTGCGGATGAGGGTATTTTCGCACATGGTTTGGAAATTGCGAATTTTTGCTTTTATCGTGACTGTTTGTGGTTCGCTTGCGGTTGCATATTCGCTGGGATTGAGAATTTTTGTTTTTATTTCTATATCGTTAATTTTGACCTCAACTAACTGTATATTTCCAGATGTCTCATCAACCAAATTAATTTCTACAGGTGATGAATTGTGGCAGAAGTTTTGCCCCTCGAAGATTGATAACTCTGCTTTTGGTAGGGGATTAATTATAACTGTGCGGATGAGGGTATTTTCGCACATGGTTTGGAAATTGCGAATTTTTGCTTTTATCGTGACTGTTTGTGGTTCGCTTGCGGTTGCATATTCGCTGGGATTGAGAATTTTTGTTTTTATTTCTATATCGTTAATTTTGACCTCAACTAACTGTATATTTTCAGATGTCCCCTCAGCTAGTTTAATTTCTAAATGTTCTGCGTCGTGACAGAAGTTTTGTCCATCAAGAATTGATAACTCTGCTTCCGGTAAAGGGTTAATTGTAATTATGCGGATGAGGGTATTTTCGCACATGGTTTGGAGATTGCGAATTTTTGCTTTTATCGTGACTGTTTGTGGTTCGCTTCCGGTTGCATATTCGCTGGGATTGAGAATTTTTGTTTTTATTTCTATATCGTTAATTTTGACTTGAACTAACTTTATATTCTCAGATGTCCCCTCAGCTAGTTTAATTTCTACATGTTCTGCATCGTGACAGAAGTTTTGTCCATCAAGAATTGATAACTCTGCTTCCGGTAAAGGGTTAATTGTAATTATGCGGATGAGGGTATTTTCGCACATGGTTTGGAGATTGCGAATTTTTGCTTTTATCGTGACTGTTTGTGGTTCGCTTCCGGTTGCATATTCGCTGGGATTGAGAATTTTTGTTTTTATTTCTATATCGTTAATTTTGACTTGAACTAACTTTATATTCTCAGATGTCCCCTCAGCTAGTTTAATTTCTACATGTTCTGCATCGTGACAGAAGTTTTGTCCATCAAGAATTGATAACTCTGCTTCCGGTAAAGGATTAATTGTAATTGTGCGGATGAGGGTATTTTCGCATTTGGTTTGGAGATTGCGAATTTTTGCTTTTATCGTGACTGTTTGTGATTCGCTTGCGGTTGCATATTCACTGAAATTGAGAGTTGTTGTTTCTATATCGTTAATTTTGACCTCAACTAACTCTATATTTTCAGATGTCCCATCAGCTAATTTAATTTCTACATGTTCTGCGTCGTGACAGAAGTTTTGTCCATCGCTAACTGATAATTCAGCTTTTGGTAGAGGATAAACAGTTACAGTTAGGGTATCGTAGGTTTCATCTACTGCGTAGGCGAAAGTAATTGCCACTTCTAATCCCTTGGCTAAATCATCCCTACTAGCTTTATCAATGCTACTGGGTTGAAAAAATTGTTTTGAACCCTCAAACACAATTCCTTTTCCCCTCACTGTACCTCCCTCCGGTTCCAGGGTAAACTCATACTTGTGATCATCGTCTTCGCAGAACACTGTTTTTTCCAGTATAATTATGGGACGCGATCGCGCTATTACATAACTGACTGCTGATGCGTTGCTACTACAACGGTAGGGAAGACAAAAATCTGCAATTACAATATCTTTCCGTTTCTGCAATTCAGAAAGTAGCTTCTCCCAGTTGGAGATTATTTCTTTAACTGGTAATTCACCAGGTACAGATGGTGGTAAAAAAGCAGCTTCTTGGATAGCTTTCGTGCGTAAAGTTGCGATGTCATAGCCGTCACGGTCTTTATCAACAGTCAAAACCTCATTAGCATCCTGACCATCTACATACACCAAGACAAAAGTACCACCTTTCGGTACTCCCCCCAAATGTTCCATACCGGGATGCTGTTGAGCAAATTTGTTGAACAAATGCAACTTCATCAATTGTTCTAATCGATCTCTGTAAGCTTTGATCAGTCCCATGAATTCAAAATAATTGAGTTCCTCAGCAATCTGGGGATTCCCTATTTGATACCTATCGGTATTAAATTTTGTAGGAATATCTCGCAACAAATGGTAAAGTGTCTCGAAGTCTGGAAACTCTGGTTGGTCGATGATAGGTTGATCTTCTCGATCGACGTTAACAGAAAAATGAGTCTCAGACAGTAAAATTAGGGAATATTGGGGAAGAGACAGGGGTTTATCCGGGGTTGAAAGTTTTAGGTAATAATTATCTGGATTACTCGGTAAATCAATTAGTAGTTCGTAGGTGACTTGGCTTAAGGAGAGAAGGTTGACTATATCTTTAATAATCTCCTGCTGTCGTCCAAGTGCATCGCTAGAAAGTTCTGCTAAGGTGATAATAAAATCCTCAAAATCACTGAGACTATTTCCCTCTGTGTTAGATTTTTGGATAACATAATGAGCAATACGAATATTGTTCGCATCACGCAGATATAACTTAAATTGTTGGTCTGTATCCCCCCTGACAAATTCATAGGCTTCTACTTGACGGGCGCGATCCAAAATAGGATTAAATAGTTGTGTGCTATTAATCACTCTCAAACCAGGTTTGTCAAAGAAAGACTGTTTGAGGGTTTGCAGTAAGACATTTTTTGACCACTCACTTTGATGCTGAGTCCAAAGTTTCTGAAAAGCACCCTTAACCCGACGAAAATCTGCTTCCAGATCATCAGATTGACCGGAAATATTTAAGTCTTGGAGGCTAGCTTGACTACCAAGTTTGAGGGTAATCACATCAAAAGCTAGATTATATCGTTGTTTGTAGTCCTGGATGCGTTTGAGTACATCGTCATTAGTCTTGCCAATATGCCCCTCTATTCTGTAAAAATTATAGACATCCAGCCGATAGATCAGATCGTTGAAGTCGTGAGAATCGTCTCCTGATTCGCTCTTCGGGTAAAAATAAGCAGGATGGCGATCGCTTCTTCCTTTACGGTAAGCATTATAATTCCAGTATTTATATAAATTTGGATAATGTAGGTAGTAGGGGATTGCTTGTTCGCTCAGAGGTGTGGATTGGTCTTTACTAGGGGTTATTTTGAGCGGTGTATTATAAAACGGTAGTAGGCAAAAACTTTCTTTCCCACAGAATTTTAAAAGACGTTGATAAAGGTAGCGAACTTGATTAATACGAAGCTGATTACCATTATAAATGGGGGGTTGGGTAAAATAGCTACGATAGACGGAAGGTGCTGCATATACCTCAGTCGCTTGACTGGGAGACGGAACTAATCCCAGCATCAAAAATCTTGGAAAGCGCTGGGTATCAGGTGTGCAGTCATCCATTAAGTCAAAAGTAGCCTCAGCTAGTTCATAGTAAGCAGCAACCAATAGACTCAGATAATCATAAAAATATTGTAGGGCATAGGTCGATTGCAACTGTTCGGATTTTAATGTTTGTATGTCTGGATTAATCTCTTTGACCTTGATATTTTCTAAGAGATTTTCTTGCTTGATACCTTGAAATATATTTGTGAGGTTTTCCTTAATCTGACTGAAGTCATCAACTGAATTAGGTTGAAAAGCAGTAAAAAAAGGTGAAAATAGGCAAAACAATTTGGGAAAAGCCTTATCGATCGCCGCGATCGCATTTTCACAAATCAGATAGTATTTCTCCCGAAATGCCTTGTAGTTATTAATGCTAGTTAAATCAACGCTGTTATCAGCTTCGACACAGCCAAATCGCTGAATTTGGGGAGCAAAATCTTTGAATTGTTTGGCTTCAAGGTCAAACTCTTGGAGAAAACGGTTGCGGGTTTCAAAAATTTCTTGAGTAATGTTTTGAGTAGCAAATTTTTTCCACGGTTCAGGCAATTGATCCACCTGATAGCCTTGACTTAGTAAGCGTTCAGCACTAATAACATTCTGAGAACTGTTGGGATTTTGGGAGCTAGGGAGCAAAAGAAAACGCAAGCGAAAACTTCGTTCCTGTCCGCGATCGTCATAGCTAAATTGGCAATAATCTTGACGTGCTAAATCTTCCCAGTCATAGAGAATAACTAGCACCTGAGAATACAATTCATTATCTTGTATTGCCGTCAAGGGTTGGATACCTTGGGGCTTTTTCTCTGCTTCCTCCGGTGTAATCAATTCTCTGACGAAATAATTCTCTTCGGAGGATTCGCTCTTGATAAAGAGATTTTTGGCTAGGGGGACTTGATCTCGGTAATGGGTAAAAGTATTTTTGACTTCTCCCTGCTTTTGATCAGTAATCGGCGAGTATTGAATACAAAAACCCTCCGAGGTAATACCACAACCAGAGGTAATATAGATTCCTGCTTTTTTCTCTAAAGTCTGCACCTCTAAACCGCAGACAATTCCCATACCAATTAAATGGGTGCGAGTTAGACGATTAAGCCCATCGAGATAGCTAACAACATCATTTAAGTCGTCTTTTGTCAATACCTGATTGGGTGTAAAGATGGGGTAGCCGGTTTTGTTGATCATAGTGTTCATGGCTTTAATCATTTGCAGTTCCGAGGGCGGTTTGGTTGAGAATTATCGGCTGATCTTTAGATACAACTTGGGGATCGTAGAGGATACCCTGGGGATAAATGCTCCGCAGTTGGGGGATAATTGTCAGGAGTCGATTAAGCGTCCCTGTGAGATTACAAGCGCTACCATTGGAAGCATCGAAAGCTAATTGCTCTAGCCAGTCGTGATAAGCAACTTCAAATTCGTGCATTTGTTGGACATTCACCCAAGCAATTTTTAAGGCGATATGGGCTGGTGCTTCTAGTCGCAGGGTGCGTTCGACAAATCGGCGAAAATCTATATTCCGAAAGCGTTCTGACCAGTAGGGTAAAATGACTGTGATCCAGAAAGAATAGGGGTCTTGGTAGGTTAATGGGGTTGCTTCTCCCATTTTATTTGTGGCATCATCCCCGTTGACACAGATGGGTAAAAAATTGTCTGAGGCTGTTTGGGGACGGAGGAGAATATGCTCCAACAGATGAAACCCCTCATCATTAACTAATTGTTGTAGCGTTTGGATTGATTGATTGCGTTCTTCTTGGCTGTTGTAGTAATGAGTTGCCAGGATTTCGTCTTTTCCCCGATTCGTCAATTCCCAACCATAAAGTTCAGTCGGGCTTTGATTTGGCTGAGAATCATCGCCATTATTACCAAGTTCCGCATCAATTAGCCGGAAATTTTGCGTATCTGGTGTCATCGCAACAAGTTCCATGCAAATATTGCCTTGCTTCCAAGCGGCTTCTGGTGTGGGGTAGTGCTGAGTTAGTTCCAGTAAAATATTATGATTTTGGTCGTAAACTCTACCTATATAGGTCGGGTTTGGGGAACTTGCTAATTCCAGAATATAGTTCGGGTCTGGGGAACTTGCTAATTTAATTAGGGCATATTGAGTAAAATTGTCTACTCTCAGTTGTAATGTCAACTTCAAAAAGTAGATCAGCCAAAATGGGATGCTACCAGGTTCGGGGATAATATTAATTAGGCGAGACGCACGTACCAATAGAAACAGGTGTTCGATCGCCCCATCTCGCTCACTTTCTGAAGAATAAAGTTGGGGAGAAGTAGCTGCTGCACTTTGCTGCTCGCGTGGTTTGCTTAATACCCGAAATCCAAAACCTTCTTGAGTCGTCGTTGGTTCAATCGCACCTGGTTCAAATAACACACCCAGCACATCTTGATAAGAGCGATCGCGCGCTATACTTCTGTTAGAAAACAATTGCGTACTTTGCAACAGAATGCCTCCATCCAGGTCTACTAACCGGAAGCGATAACCAGTGCTTTCTCCTGTCACCCTTTCAATCTGCAAAAATGGTTCCAGGGAGTTTAATAGTTTAAAGGTTGTAAAGGCATTGGTTTCTGTAGGTGCGATCGCCTGTAAAGTACCAGACTGATCGACAATTCCCAAACTGTAGCTATTACCAGCTTGATCTTTTACTGGACTGACATAGCGGTTGAGGTAACGGAGGTTTTCGGCAAAGTTAGCAGCAGATTGCCAAGCTAGAAGTTCTGTAGTCTGGGATTGACAACTTTGCAGTATAATTAGATTCCTAGTATTATGTCTAACTGTAAATAAATAGCTCTCATTAACCTTTTCGACTGTAAATTGAAATTGATTGTGGTTAAGTTGAATATTACTAAACCAGCGTTGCAATTCAATGTCCCGCTTGGTTTGACTGGGGAAGCGTTCGTGAAACGACTCCGTTGCGTTAGCTTCCCGCAGGGTAGGAGTATCGCTACTTGCTGCTAATACCTTTCCTTGCTGATCAATTAAAGCATAGCCATAGTGGGTAAATCTCGTTTCACTGCTAGGGATAGCGGTTTCCCGTTCCGCACTATTATTATCTTGACGAAACAGAATTGGGCGATAATTTTGCTTATTGGCGATTTGTTTGAGTAAAGCGATCGCTGCTTTTTGAGCAAGCGCTGCGGAAAAGTAACGTTGAATTCCTTGGAACTTAATTAATTCGCTTGTTTCTGATGGTATCTCTAATTGGAAATAATATAAATTCTCTTCTGCTATCTGTTTAATTTGAATAATATTCACCTGGGAAATGCTAGAAGTAGCAATGCTTTCTTCACCATTGTCCTGCTCTGTCACATTAAAGAGACTTGACAATTTTTCGCTGAGGATGTTCAAAGCAGTAATTCTTTCTGCTTGGGAAAGGTAGTAGGGTTCATATCTAGCGATGATGGTGTCGTCTTCATCCACGACTTCCACTTCCCAACCGTAATGATAGAAATAACTATAGGTCAAACCCTTGTAAAAATTGCGATGTAGAGCAAACAGTAAAAACTTCTCTAAGTCAGCTTGAGCGTCTTTGCGGGAGAGGTATGTTTGCTTGCTAGTTAATGATTGCTCCCCCACATGACAAGTAAAGATAAATTTGCCAGGTTCTTGATCTACCTGATAATGACAGAGATTGCGCCGACGCACATCTTCAAAACCCAGTAACCGAGAAACCCGCTTTTGGAAACCCGACACATTTTCTGTGTTCCAAACCTGTTGGTAATTATAGTAATTAAAAGCGCGGAAGCGATCGCGGCTCAGGGTCGGATAGTCCTGTAAAAACTGGGCTTTGTCGTGAATAATCTTGATTTCATCCTTCACTTTGTCCTGGTGTCCTTCAACCATCCGGTAGTTGAGTAGCACATAATCAGCAAAGGACTCGGCAAAGCGTCCTAACAAATGGTCAAGAAAACGATTTCGGCGATCGCTATAAGTCTCTGGTTCTTCGTTGATAGAATTGAGAAATTCCCGATATTTTCCTAAAGCAGGAACGATTTCCTCTGATTTTGGGTTATTAATATCCAATTCTGGGTTTTTCAGAATCTCTTCCAATCCTGGAAAATCCATAATCTGCTCGAATTGAGGAAAATCAAGCAACTGAGTAAAATAGGTGTCCCATTTTTCTGGCTGGCGATTTACCTGAACATTCTGCTGTGTCTGAAGTTCATCAACCTCCCAGGAAAACAAATCCCGTACATGGGCAAGTTGGGCTAAATAGTTAGCGAGTAATTGATCGAAAAATACTAGGTATCCTTTTAACTGACGGGCTTGGGCTTTACGTAATAACTCAGCACTTTCCGGTAGCCCATCTTCACTGATGCCATAGGTAAGGGGGAAATCGTGCTGAATTGAATAGTGGTCAGCTAAGTCATAATAACTACCTTGAGGTATAGATAAGTCTAGATCATTATCCTTACGGATCACTTTGATATGTGCAGCCTGCTGTTCATAATAGCGGCGTTTGACCTCATTTGCTTCCGCTGGAATGGGTAGCAAACCCTTGAATAGGGTAATTTTTGAGCGTTCAATCCCCAAAACCGGACTATACCCTTTCGTCAGTTGTAGATGCCAAGAACTTTGGGATTGAGCTAAACCATTGATGTAGTTAGCAATGCTCAATTTCCTTATTGCCGCTACACCCGGTATTTTCAGAATCTCCTGGTATAAATCTGAGGTATAAATTACCGTTTGCTGGGTCAGTGCTGCCAATTCATCGGTATCAATAAAACCATGACTCTCGTAACTGTCTTCTGCAATGGAGGGTCTACCAGCAAAGATTTCAGATGTGCTTTTACCTTTATCCAGTAATTCTTGCAGAGTATAGAAAGTTAGGCGAGGTGACAATAATGACTGTAATATTACATAAATTTCCACCAGTACATCTTCAGCATCAGCGTCAGCTTCCAGTTCAATATCGCTACATAACCCAATTTCTTCTTCACCCAAAACCACGATATCGTAAACATCTTCGCAGAGATTGCGATAGCTACACAAAACCGCTTTAACTTCATCGAGGATATCTGACCAGGAACGGGAAATCTGTCCACAGGCATTTTTGCGGGATGCCAAATCTAAGTCAATATAGACAGTATAAAGCCCACGGGGATGCAGACAGGGGGCATTCTCCGATGTTTGATCATTTGGAGGATGTTGCAGCAGCTTGCTGTTTACATAATCGATGTAAATAGGTGGATGATAAGTTGTGACTTTTTCTGTCACCTTTTCTAGCCAAGCATTACGGACACCAGAGATATCGATGAGACGCTTACGGACATCCAGAACAGTGACTGGGTTACAGGTCAGAATTTCATCGGGGGTAAAAAAGTTATTCTCTTTTTGTTGAGAATCGGTTGGATTTAGTGCTAATAAATCTGCAATATCTAAGTTATTACGATAGCCCAAATCCGTGACAGCATAACATAGCACCTCCAGGATCGTCACACCTGGATCATGCAGATTATAGTCTGTCCAGAGTTTGCCAGATAGAGCTTGCAGGTGTTTAATCCCAATCTCCCGTAGGGTTTGAAAATTTAAGTATTCGGGAAATTCCGGCTTGCGTTTCGAGATACTTGGATATTCCAGCATAGTTTTTTTTGTGAGGGAAAGGGAAATGGGGAAAAATACTGGTTTTTATCCTGCTAAGAAAATGTGATAAATCGCACTACCAAGCAACCACACAAGTGCGATCGCAATTCCAAAACTCAACAAGGTCAGGTATTTCAGTAATTGTTGCCACCGCAAGTCCATCTGCTGTTTATACTCAGTAAATTCCTTACTCAAGGTTTCCAAATCCAAGCGTATTTTATCTACTTTCTGTTCCAGTTCCCGAAGCTGTGATTTCCAGCTATTATTTTTACCTGGTTCCTCTCCACCCTTAGCGCAGATTTCCTGTTCAGCGATCATTTCCCAGAGTACACCTTGATAATGGACAACATCACCCTTTTGGTAGGATTGTCCAGGTTTCCAAACCCCATGAAATTTATCCTCTTTTTTATTTAGCAGCGAAATAATCAATTCATGAAAATGCGTCACCGACAAATGAGTATTGTTTTTAAATAAACTCTTGAGCTCGTTACGATTTTTCAGGTTCGTTGTATTCACAGATGTACTTAACATAGTTAAAAATTGGGTTTATGATTGTTGTTTCTAGTGTTTAGTTCGTGCATCCATCGTCGTGGTTTTGTTGGGGTTTAGCACTGCTAAACCCCTACGACATGGGTTTATATATCATCCAAAAATAATTAATAAAAATCGACAATAATCTGTTTTTGTTAATGTATACCATAATTAATTTGTACAGTGTGTTAAGTCAAAAAAATTAAAATTTTGCACCTGCTTGGCGGATTATTTCTGTTCTCTATTACCTCTAGTCTGGTTGTAAAATTATGTTTCCTAACGCCTCATAACCGAGAGTTCCAGAGAAGAATTTTGGATTAGTAGTAAGTGTACTTGCTTCATTGATGATGTGGGTTTGACCAGTGGTTGTGAGGGAAACCGAGGTCAGTAAGGAACGCACTGTTGATGCGATCGCTTCTCGGATATCACGCTGATTTTCCTGATGCATTTGGAAATCCACAATATAGTCAACGTAATATTGCTGTTCGACAAAATTGAGAACTGAAGAACGATAAATAACACCTCCAAAATTAATTTCTGCCTGGGGAGCAAGTGTCCAAGGTGTGAGAAAATTGGTAATCCCTTGCTGTAATTCCCGGCGATAATAGCCAAAGTTACTGTCGTAGGGTGATTTAAATTTGACTGCAAATTCCACCTGAATATGCTCGTATGTGGGATTCACAATCTGAATATCTGCCCAAGGTGAGCTTAAATTGAGCAAATATTCCTGAATTTTCTCTAGCAAATTAATATTTACCTTGGGTTCCAATTCCTGATAAGCACTCTGCTGCGAAAGTGTCGGAATCACCACCAAAGTCACAGCACCTGGTACCAGTTCCTGAAATTGCTTGTTAGCATCTACTTGTCCGTGGTTGATGCAGCGAACCTGATTAATTTCCGGGAATTTTTCCAACACCAACCGCTCATAATCAAAGATGGTGACAGCGCGACTTTTATGACGCAGATGTTCACTGATGCGGGTATAAAAATGATTTGGTTGTTCTTTAACCTTACCACCAAAGGAATTATAGGGTTGCTCGATTTTTTTGATTGCTGCTGTGGGGACAGCTAATTTGGCTATAGTTCCAGATGGTAGCGGGGTAGCTAAATGGTTGGGGTCGTTACCTGTATCAACAAATGTCACCCTTGCAGCTTGGGTATGGACATTAATAATTTTACAAATAGCCCGACTACGTGATTTTACACTGACTTTAATCCAGTATAAATTGGGGTCGAGGATAGTATTCTTCTTGTTAATATTTTCAGGAATTCCTAAGTTGATGATCCCAGAAGTAATTAACCCATTGGTCAAATCACTCACAATGCGATCGCTTAAGGAAATCCAGGTATTATTTTGGAGGTAGTGCCACTCTACTTCTGTTTTGGACAAGTTGGTATCGGCACTTTCTTCCACCACCTGGAACAGCAACGGTAATGCTGTGGGTGGATCGAGGTTTTCCAATCCGATGAGTAATTCCCCCTCATTGCTAAATTGTGGTAAAAAATCGGGTTGTTTTTCATCCCAATTAGCAAATCCATCAAATGGGTGAAGATGGAATAACTGGCAATCCTTTTGATCTGCGACTGCTGTGTATTTGAGATAAATTTCCTGAATTACGGGTGTGTAAGGCTCTTTAGGAATTATTGGTTCATCGGCAAAATCTACATAATAGACGGGAGAAATAACTTTAAAGATGGTATTTTCTTTTTTGTAATAAGCACCAATAACTGCTTGTCTTTTTTGAACCGATGTGGTGGGTTGTTTTGGTGGGAGAGGAACAGGTACGGAAATAGTTTGATTTGTCGCAGCAGCCAAAACTTGTCGCGCTATGACGGTAGGATATTCGTCATGAAGAAAATCACTTTCGATTAGTTGGAGACGTAAAAAACCATTTTGACTATCAGGGGTGAAAGCTTCCACAGTTTCAGAATGAGCGACAGCATCAAGTTTGAGATTTGCTAATTCATTAGTAAGGATGATATCCGCACTATTAAACAGGTTAAAGTTAGTGGTAGCTGTATTCCATACTTTCTGCCGCAGAGATGCGTTAGCGTAGTTTATCGAAGATATCGCTAATTTACCTGGATTGAAAATAAACTGATTTGGGCTGTTGATATCATAAGCACTATCATAAGCAGCATATATATCTAACCAATTGGGGTTGGGTTTTTCTAACTCCAGATGAATGCTTAGTGCAGTCAAGTTTTTCTGAAATACTTCCTGACTCCCAATGTAGAGGTTAGCTTTCGTTTTTGGTCGTAAACCAAAGGGTTGAAACGGTTTGCTAGAGTCTAATACCCCTAAATCGTTTTGCAGTATCAGGTTACGGACTTCTGTTTCCTTTGTCCTGATAGTTAACCCGGTGAGTTTGAGGTTGCGGAAATAACTGTAAGCAGATAAACCACTTACCAGCACATCATCCTTTAATTGCAATCTTCCCACAGGTTGATTTGTTGGAAGTTTCGCTCCATCAAGTTCAGGATTGTAAATATCAATTGGTTCTTGATCCGCAGCAAGATTCACCACCAATTGCAGAATATTATCTACTAAACTGGTTTCGCTGGTTTCTGGTGGTAAAATTTCCCCAGTGATCCAGCCTTTTTTCCCACTAAAATCAACAGTAAAGATATTTGGTAAATCGCTAGCTTTCAGCGTCCCCGGAACTTGGTCAAAAGTCAAAGTAAAAATTAGGGTGCGAGAACCTTCCCGCAAGTAAAAAATCTGGGAAGCGATCGCTAATCCTAATTGAGCAGGTTTGCGCGTGCTGTCTCCAAAAGGCAACCATGCTTTAACTATTTCCTCTTTGGGAAAATCTCCACCTTCACCATCAAAGGAATTAACCTGGGGTGAGTCATACAAACCAAGAAGATTCCTTGGTTCCTCACCAGTGGTAATCTCTTGTGAGTCCAAAAATAACCCTTTCAAGCTAGCTATTTGGGCTTTGTGGAGAACAGTTTCGGCATCCAGTTGATAAAATAACTCAACACCACTAGCATCCTTACCAGCCAGTAAGCGAGTATCCGCACCTAACTTATATTCTGCCTGCGATTTAGCCAGTTCAAAGATCAAATAAACATGGTCTGGTTCAGCAATGCGATCGCGTAATTGCAGCACATGACGGTAAAAAAAGTCAAGATGCCTCTGAGTCATGCGATTCAGGTCATCCCTAGCTGGTTGCATCACCTCCCAAAAGGCAAAATATAATGATAGGTGGGGTGGATGATCCTGGCGTTTTTCTAAACTGTCGCGCAGATATTTGGGAGCTATTTGGATAATCTGACGGTAATTTTGAAACAGCGCTTGAAAGACAAAATCCAACTCCCCTCTTACTTCCGTGACTTTACCCTGGGAAGGTATTGAGATACTATCAACTTCTAAGCTAATTTGCGAATTCAAAAATACCTTAGCAAATTTGTGATAAAAATCTAGCCTTTCTGCTAACCCCTCCAAACTAACTCCCTCAAAGGAATACATCCTTCTGAGAGGTTCCCGCAGATTTGTTTGTACCAATCCTCTAATCATAGACTTTAGGGGAGTATAATCTTCTAAATTCTCATACCACTTTTGAATACGCAGCAAAACCTCACGCCAGCCCGACAATATTGGCTCCAGAGTCTTATTATCTGGATTTTTGAGAAAATTATCCAAATTCTTCCTATAGTCATCCTTGACTCTTTCTGAGCGGGTCTTACTAATTAAGGCGATCTGCACAGATGTACTGTTAGTAAAAAATTCTTGCCAATTACCATCTTTTGTATTGTCATCTTTGTAATAACTAACTCGTTCACTCAGTTTGTGAGCAAAAATCAAAAAATTAGCTAAATCTCCCTCGTCAATCTTGACAAAATCGGGTGACAGCGCTGAAACCTTTCGCTGTCCCTGGCTTACCCCATTGCGAATTAATGGATTTTTTGGTAGTTCACGGCGCATATTCATGGATTTATCAACTTACAAAAGTCAAGCAAGACAGAAAGTTTTGGGAAAACCTTTGCGTTTCTCTGCGTCAACCTCTGCGCTCCTTTGCGTTTCCAAATAAAATTAAGCATTGGCAATGCTCCCTACTGGCAGATTAACCGGGACTTCACCTGTACTAGCAGCCGGAAGCAGACTACCAGTACTTTCTTCCAGGTAGAAGGGATAAACCAAATTAAACCGAGAATTTGTATTAATAATTGTGTAATCTATGGTGAGATTTACACGGCCCTGTAATTGCTCATCCAGACTTAAGTCTAAACCGTTGAGCAGAATACGAGGTTCATGATAAAGAATAGAAGTACGTAGTTGTTCTTTAATACTACTAGTTATGGTGGGGCTAAGGGGTTCAAAGAGAAAATTTTGTAGGTTGCAACCATAAGTTGGCTGCATCACCCGTTCTCCTAAACTGGTAGATAACAAAATTTGCAAGCTTTCACAAATATCCTCCTCCGCACTCACTAGCTGCACACTTGCGGAAGCTTTATTAAATGTGGGCGGAAATCCCCAACCTGTTCCCAAAAATGCCTTGTCTTTATTTTCCATATCCAGTGCTTCGCCCTAATTCATGAATTTTTAATTACGAATTACGAATTATTATTCAGCCTCCGATCAACACATTGAACGCTCCTAACACAATCGAGCCTCCATGAGCTGTGGTATCCCCAATTCGAGCAGCAGGTTTGCCGCCAATCAACACGGTTGTTGAACCCAGGATGATGGTATCCGGTGGTCCGGTACAGGTGCAGGTATCACCAACTACAGCGGCTGGCAGCCCAGCAATCAAGACAGTTGGGACTCCTGGGCTAATTATTGGTCCACCCACATGGGGGACAACGCCAGTCACCATTGGACAGACATGCATATCAGTGAGACGAGCAGCAGGTTTTCCCATTTTTTGATCCCTTACAATCCCTTACATCTGAACGAAATCGAAGCTTTAACATCGAGCGGAGCCGAGATGTTAATTAATTTGTACTAACGAACCTTTCAAGACTGCGATCGCACTGGTGGATACTTCGGCTCCAGCGTTACCTTCAGCTTTAAATTGAGCATTAGCTTTGACCTTCACATTCAACCCCTCAACACTAGTATCCTGTGTGGCTTTGAGTGTGAGTTTGCCTGTTGCCTCCAGGGTAATATCTTTGGGACTTTTGATGGTGATACCACTATCATTCATAGTCATAGTATTACCATTTTGGTCTTTCAAGGTAATCCCTTTATCCTCATCGGAGATGATAATTTTGTTACCTCCAGGTGTTTCTAGGGTGATAATTTTCTTCTCATCATCAAAGCTCACCTTCATTTGCGATCGCGTAAAAAAGCCCTTATGGTGGTTTTCGTTGGTAGCTTTTAGAGGTGCTGGTTTGGCACTACTATTCAACATTCCCAAGACAATCGGGTCGCGGGGATCGTCGTTGAGGAACCCTAATATTACCTCGTCGCCAATTTCCGGACGAAAGAAGGAACCACGATTATTTCCCGCATCTAAAGTTGCAATCCGTGACCAAATCCCCTCGCTTTGCATGTCAATTGTCGGGGTTTTAACTAAGATGCGGTCTTCTCCGTTGGGGTCATCCTGCAACTGCACCACCACCCCAATTTGCAAGCCGTTCACACCGGGAAGTAATCCTGATGCTGGTCGCTCTACAATATCTGTCACCTGGTAAAACCACTGGGAATCTAATCCAAGTTGCATATATGTATACCAAGCTCCGCCAGTCATTTCATGACGCACACCAGAGACGTATGCTAATCCATTAAAACGTCTACCTACTCCTTTGAGTTCAATCAAAGTATCAACTTTTGCATCAGGGTAGCCAACACTCTTGATCTTGCCCTGAATCTTGGCTAACCGACTTTTCAATAGTTGGGCATCAGCCCAGGCTTTAAGTTCTGCTTCGTCCACCCGACCACTGTGGCGTAGTTCCCAGGCTTGAGGCGCGATCGCATTTGCTAATACCTTACCTGATAAGTCGCCTTGCTTATTAACCGTAGGTTCAGTTGCCTCAACCTCCAGTAATACCTGATCCGTATAGTTCCAAGCCTGTGCATTCACTGCTTGGTGTTGGGTTCTCGCGTCCATTTCAGCTTCAAATTCCAGCAGGTTAACGCCATAGGTGAAGGTGACTAAGGGACTACCACTGGTACTAGGGGCTTTTACCTTCAGTTTCCCATCCTCCGCCAGAACAATCAACCCATTTATTTCCGCCCGCGAGAGAATAAAGTCCCAATCGGTAGCATAGTATTGGACAATTTCCGGATGCTCACCTTTAGTGCCTTCTACATCTGAGGATATACCACTATAGCTGCCGATAATTTGTGCGATCGCATCACTGTCTTTGACCTTAGTAAAATAACGACTGTGGCGACCGACGCTTAACTTTGTAGCCATATCTTTACAATCGAGGATGAGCATGGATTCCCCATTCCCAGCAACTTTGATGGCATGTTTAACAATTAGCCCTTTAAACATCCTCTTGTCCTTACCATCGTAACCAATGGCAATTTCCACTTCCTTACCTGGAATCAGGTCAGATCCCTCACTAGCTTCAAAAGTTTCTTCCGCAGCAGCACCATCCCGCAACACAATTTTTGCTGTGGGAATCCGGTTAACTTCTCGGTTTACCGTCAAAGACAGCACAGCATATTTATCCGTGATATCTTTACCCTCAGAAAGTAACTTGAAGGTGGCGACATTGTAGAGCGAATTTTCTGGAATAATTAGATCGCTCATAGTTCGGTTTTTTCCAGTGGTGGGAATCTCAAATCGGTGTTGGTTTTTAAACGGCGGAAATTCACCAAACCGTTAACTTTGGCAACCTGTAGATAATAGGATGGATCGTCATAGATGCGATAGGTCATTAAAGGCAAAGTGTCACCTGCTGTCACCTTGCGCTGGTGAGTCAAATCGGGAGATTTTTTGTTTTCTTCCCGCAATCTTAATGTCTGTTCGACATAGCTAGTAAAAGTAGCACTCAGCTTGGCTCGCAAAGGCTTACCATCAGAGGCAAACAGAGTGTAATTTACCTGGAGATTGGTGAGAAGACAATCAAAGCCATTCTTCCCATCGTAACCAAAAGAAAAGTTCCCCCATAACAAACGCAGAAAATTCGGCTTGTGAGTCTCAGGGTTCATTGTGTAAGTTAGCCGGAAAAATTTCTGTAGTTGTCCCACGACATCCCGGTGAAATTTCCCAGAATTTTGTTTGTCAGGGACTACCCCAGTCCCATCCAAGGTAAAATCAAGCTTAAGTTCTTGCGGTCGAGTAAATTTATATTCTGGATTGTTGTGCTGAGAACCCTGAGCTTGGCTACGGTTGTATTCGATTTGAAACTGTTGGGAAAACTGCTCCGGATTAATAGGTAGATTAAAATCCCCAATCTTTTTTTGATAGCGATCGTCCTCATAGACTTCAAGCTTAACTTTAGCAAGTTCCCCTGTTTTGGCAGAATTAACCATAGGTTAGCGCTCCGATTGTTCCTTGAGAATAGCCAGTACCTGTTCTACGCAGGCGGCGATAATATCAGCTTGGTTATTGACATTAGTACCACTTTCTGATCTTCCTTGATTAGTGTTTTGTCCCTGCTCTCCATCATTGATAGAGGCTCTAATCACCAACTCTCTAATTTCTAATGGCACAATAGACATCTCCAGGAATAAGTAATTAAGTAATGAGTGATGGGGAAATCGCTTAGTACAATTTTGCGTAGGTTGGGGAGTCACTGCGTTGCGCGGGTTCCCAAGGCAGCTTTTTGGGTTCGGATGACCCCAAAAACGTGCCGCCGCGTTGTAGCATGTGACGTTGGAGGCTTTGCGTTAGGTTGCTACTTACAGAAGCCACTACGTGTCTACTCCGTTTCGGAGTACCCAACACCAATATCTACACAGCCAATAATTGTATTTTATCTAATTATTTCAGTGGCTCAAAATAGCTGTAATTCAACTCCAAAGATTCAATAGCAATAGAATTTTGTTCAGCATTAAATTCCGAAACTGACCACTTTTTGGGCCAAGCGTTAATTACTTTCCAAGTAACAAGCGGTTCGCTACTTGCAGCAGAATTGTTGACAGAAGAACCCTGAACATGTAAAAGCCTCACCAACAAATTCATCGGGCGAATATCAAAGTTAAGAATGGCATCCATACACCAGTCCACCATCTTGGAATCTTTAACTAAGCCCCTCTTAAGTACCAGTGGGCTGTATTTAGTCCGCACTGGCAAGGTATGCTCAAAGCGGTTTTCTCCTCCCTCCTTTAACGTTTCTGTCTGCATATCTACATTCAAACCCGTCACACTTTGAAAGCGAGTTTCTACGCTTTGATTGTTTAGACTTTCACCTTGAAAAATAACGTCAAAAAAGAAACTGACCGGGGGATAAGTATATTCCATAACTAACTTGATACTTTCATGGCTTACGCAACTGGCACAGAATGTAGGGTGCGTGACACTTCGAGCAATTTTGTACGTAACAATAGGACTTTTGGTGTCACGCACCAACAAAGCATTGTGACAATCGTGATGCGAAGGTAAGTCCTAACTTTAAAAGGAAGGATTAGCCATTTTGAATTGTCAGTCCTTCGTGGACAATCTCAATAGTTTCGATGGCAACTTCATTACCATCACTTTTGAGGTCAGTGGAAGTTGCCTTAGTGGGCCAAGCCCGGTTCACTTTCCAAACCACCACAGGTTCATGCTTCTCATTCAAAAGACTAATGGTTAAATCCCGACGTTCAATTGTGTTTAAAGCTACAGTGTTCCACCAAGTGTAAAATTCGTTGTCCCCTTTGATGGTTCCCCGTTTCATCGTGATGGCACCAAACTTTTGCATCCCCGGCATCTGTAGCTTACTATACTGGGGCATATTTCCTTCCCGGTATTCAATTGGCTGAGTTTCCACATTTAGTCCAGAAACTTCGGTGAATCCGAGGCGTTTACCCCCCCACTCTACTTGGAAATGAAACTTCGGCAATGGATAGTTGATGTCAGCCATGATTAGTTAATTAGTTAGTTAGTAGATAAATAATTGCCTTGCTTACTTCACGCGATCGCGTATTGCGTATTGCCAATTGCCTTAATTAGCTTTCCTGCATCTTATGGGAGAATTTCAGGATAATAAATTCAGCCGGACGCACCACAGCCATACCAATTTCAACAATCATGCGACCTTCGAGGATATCAAGTGCAGTCATAGTTGTATTTAGCCCCACATTGACATAGAAAGCTTGCTCTGGCTTGGCTCCAGCTAATGCACCAGCCCGCCATTGCAGAGTCAGGAAGTTTTCGATCATCGCCTTGACTTTCACCCAGGTATTGGCATCATTAGGTTCAAAGACAAACCCCTCAGTGGCTTTCTTAATAGATTCTTCAGCCATGTTGAAGAATCTTCGTACTGGCACATACCGCCATTCGTTGGAATTACCATCTAGGGTGCGCGATCCCCAAATTAAGGTACCTTTGCCAGTAAAGGCACGAATCGCATTGATCGACTTACCAGAGGTATCGACATTGAGGTTTTCCTGCTCGGCGCTGGTGATTTTGATCGTTGGCTTGATCACCGAACTCAATGCTACGTTTGCAGGAGCTTTAAATACGCCTCTGGTACTATCAACAAAGGCATACTGACCTGCTACTAATGGACTTGGTGGCAGAATCAGGGGAATCGCGTCGATTGCCGCTTTGACTAGATTTAATAAAATTGCATCTCCTACCGACTTATCATCCTGTTTGGGAGCCAAGTCAGACATGTTTTTATCATGAAAATCACCATTTTTCGTGGTTCCATCAGGGGAGGTTTGCAAATGAAGCAATTTTACGCTACCTGGCTCATATTCATAATTAAAAATAGTCTCGACATTTGGTGTATAAACAGCAGAGTATTTTAGGGCATCGAGGGTTAAACTCATATCTCGAAATGCTCCTGCGGCAGCAAAAATACTCTGCCCTTCTGTTGGCACTTGCATATCGAAAATTGCAAATCGGTCTTGCAATGAATAACATTGTTTGATGGCATCATCAAAAACCCCGGCTCTATCAGCAAAACTCAAAGCCTGGGATTCAGGGATAACAAATAGTGTCACCTCATCTTCTTTGGCAACCCGTTCAATACCAATCTGAAGGTCTGAAGCTGTGATGACCTCAGTAGCACTCTTAATGTTGCCAACGGAGACGATATAACAAGGTCCCCCGCCATTAGCAAAATATGCCTGTACGGCGTAGTACATATTGTGAGGAGAAGGTTTCTCGTTTTTGCCAGATATTTGACGATCTGTGACGTTGCCATCTTTATCAAGTCTCTCTTCAATCTTGATGACGATATTACTCTCTGGTTCGGTTTCGCCAAAGTATTGTTTGTACTCCAATAATGAAGTAATTCTCACTGCTCCAAAAACTTTTGCATTATCTGCTGCGGCTTTTGCAGCATCTGCCTTTTCCTTTGCGGCTTTTGCGGCTGCTTTTTTTGTTGCATCGTCTGGTGCTTTTGCGGCATCTGCCTGGGCTTCATCGGCTGCTTTTTGAGTTGTAGCGGCTGCTTTTGCTGCATCGGCTGCCTGTTGATGGTAATCAACACCTTGAACTATTGCTTTTTGGGTATAGCCAATAAAGGCAGGAATAGCGGTGGAGACTTCAGCAATCGAAGGTGGAAATTTAGAGATTTCCTCGATATAAACGCCTGGAGTTTTGTAAGTGGTTGCCATACTGTTGGGATAGTTAATAGGTTATAAGTGGATATCAGAGAAAATAGCGATCGCTTCTTTCTCTGTTTCCTGATCGATTTGTCTTTCTGGTTTGATCAGCATTACTCCTGGTGCTGGCAGTCTTTGATCTCTACCATCAGTGAATAAGCGCTTGGGTTGTCTCAGTAGACCCTGGGGTCGTTTGCTAAAGTAAGTTTTGTCATCTTTTAATTCAAAATCAGGTAATTTGTCTTTAGTGAAGCCATGGGGCTTTTCATAGCGATAACGCCAGTGGGTAGCTCGGTTTTTAAACCGAATCACGTAGGTTTTTGGTTGAATGAAGGTTTTTCCAGCCTCAAATTTCAACAGTGAGAAAGCTGGTGATACTAGGTTCTGATTGAGAACAATTTCCACCAAAGCAAATGCATTATGGGCGATCGCTTGTTCACAGAGAATAAACTTGTCAACTTGGATATTATTTAGACGTAGTTGGTAGCAACCAGGGATTTGGTTTGGGAAATTGATGCTAACAGCGATCGCATCTCCAGGAATATGCTTATTTGGCGCTACTACCTCCAAGGCAAAGGTTTCTTGCTCATTTGCATCTATCAAGGTGAAGCGGAAGCGATCGCCGGGATTAGCTTCAGGGATGTTATACATTTTGGAAGCTTCCTGTTGAGGCAACCTATCTAGTTCTGATACATACTGACTGCTAGGCAAAATATCCCAATCATTGGCATCAGGAATTGTAGTGACATTCGTGCGATCGCGCAATACTTCTAAAGTATGATTCTCGTGAGTCACCAATTGTCCCAAGTGATAGGTGGTGTTACTCGTATAAACCGGCAGGGGTTGAGTCAAGAATAAAGCATGACCTTGATTACCCGATCGGTTTGAGAAATAATAAATCTGATGGCGAGGTGCTGTGAGGGGTAAATTGGTGAAATTAGCAAAATAGCGATCGCGTACTACCAGCCAAAAGGTCAGTCGCTCAGGACGCTTTACTGGTATCTGAGTGGGAAAATTAGTCTTGGAATCATCAGGTGTCACTTCTTCTACAGAAGCAAAAATACTGGCTCCATGAGGTTGCAGACGAAAAATCCAACGCAGATTTTTTAGCACTTGTTGGCAATTTGTAGTCGGTACCAGCGCTAGCGTTTCCGAAATGTCATAATCGGCTAAGGCGAAGGTGTGGGGATCTTGTTGACCTAAGTAATAGTCATGCCAAAGTTCCAAATTCAGGATTTGTTTGTACAAAATCTTCATGCTGAATCCTGAGTTTACTCGTTTACATTCATTTCACTAATTACAGGTACTTCCGCTTGCCGTTTTTGAGCTTCTAAGGCTACCAAATTAGCACGATACAGCGCGAAGGGAACTTGTTTACCTCCCAGGGTTCCCCAGAGATGGTTCAGTTGGTCAAATGTTAGAGAGTACAGATCCAATATGACCCGTACATCCCTTGAAATACCGCCATTTCCAGGGGTCACAAACGATGAAATTTCTTTCTGTGACTGAAAAAACTCAATTACTCGTGACAGAAGTTGGATAGCAGTTTCGTGTTGATTGTGCAGGACTGAAAAGAGAATAAACAGGTTCAGGTGAACCGGGGGATTTTGGTAGACTGCACGACCATTTTCCAAGCGATAGTTAGAACCATTCTTGAGGATAGTTTCCTCCTGAAGATTAACTAGACTCATCACCACATGTCCATTCAGTTGATTATTAGAACCACCCAGTTCTTGGGCGGTGGCGATATTATCGATCAGGACAAGCTGAGCAGGTTCCAGTTGAGGCTCAACCTCTAGGAGATATCGCTGCAAAGCAACCTGTATCAACCTCATAGCATCAATTATCATGGGAAGTCGATGAACTAAGGGACTTGCCGAATTAGCCGCCAGTGAATGTCCAGCAGTTGACGAGGAGACTGTTCATCTGCTTCACTTTCCTAAGTTGAAAAGATATTGTGTTGCCACAAACAATACCTTCGCCATTTTAGGAGAAATAAAGCTTTCAGCTTCCACGGTAAATTAAGGGTTTCTGTTTTTTGGCAAAACAAAAAGCTGTATAAACATGGTGCGGATTTTCCCGTAGAGGGTTTTATTTATGTTCTTTAGCCCATAAGGGTTTTAAGCTTTTGCCGTCGGCTGAAAATAGAACCCTTATTTTTTCAGGAATCCTATGATTTTGCACGGTTTTTGTGATGCTCCGTTTTGGCGAAGGTATTGCACAAATTATTAGACTTCTTGCAAAATCCGACATTATTAATGGATGAATAGCTAACCAGGTCTCCCAGTGTCAGCGAAGGTAATTCACTTATGCAAGAAGTCTATCTTGATACTTTTGTGATCGTTTCTAATTTGAAGCTGATTTCGATGACTTAGAGCTCCCGATTTACCTCCTAATACTAGCTCACCTTCACAAAGCAACTTTGATTACTGAATAATTTAAATTTGAAGACACAGATAACGAATGCAATATCCTGTTTATTAGAGAACAGAAACTATCACACCATCAATATCTTTAAAATTGACACAAAACTCTGGAAAACTGGAGAACAGTTAAAGGCTGTTGTGCATAGTTTACATCAAAACGATAAACTTTTTTTGTTTTCGTATGGCTGAATGTAATAAATATTTTCATTATATGTATTTTCACTTGATATATTTTGTAGCTAAATAAAAATCTCTCTGATCTTATGCCTTTTAATTGATTTCTATATAATTTTTCCAGACTTACTGAATTCCCTCTTAATAGCGTTTAGTATATCTTCTGGATGAATAACTGCATCGCTATATTGTAATGCTTGCAAACAGCAGTATTGCACCACATTCATAATGTCAGAACCAGTCAGATCATAAGTAGTAGAAAGCTGAGTTAAGTCTACATTTTCAGCCAGCTTCACCTGGGATGGGAAAGCCATTTGCCACAGTTGTAACCGTTCTTTGGGGCTGGGGATCGGAAATTGAATCAGTGATTGAAATCTGCGGAGAAAAGCATCATCAATATTACTCTTAAAGTTGGAGGAGAGAATTACCAAACCATCGTAGTTTTCTACCCGTTGCAATAGGTAGCTAACCTCTTGATTAGCGTACTTATCATGGGCATCACGGACATTGGTGCGCTTGCCAAACAAAGCATCAGCCTCATCGAAAAACAGAATCCAATCCTTACTTTCTGCCCGTGCGAAGAGACTAGCGAGATTTTTTTCTGTCTCACCGATAAATTTTGATACCACCATCGACAGGTCTATTTTGTAAACATCTTTACCAGTGTATTTGCCCAAAAGGCTAGCTGTGAGTGTTTTTCCTGTGCCAGGGGGACCATAGAAGAGAGCGCGATATCCTAGTTTCAGCTTTTTTCTCATCCCCCAATCATAGAGAATGGTTGCACCATGAGTAATCCAGCCTTCTAAGTCACGGATTTGTTGTAAAGTCTGGGCATTGAGAACTATATCCTCCCACTCCATCTCAGTGCTGATAAGCTGTGCCGGAAAACCCATGCTGAAATGGGGATGGGAAAAATGCCCTTGGGTAAACAGGTCGATATAATCCTGAGTCATGACCAGTTTACCGCTCATCAGGGGTTCACCTTCCGCTGGTGGCTCTAGATAAAGTACGCGATCGCGTGCAAAGATATGTTCCTGACTGAAAACTTCCTGAAGACTTAGGCGTTCACGAAGTGACTCCGTTGCGTTAGCTTCTCGCAGGGTAGGAGTATCGCTCAAATGACCACCACCAGTAATAAATACCACCGTTTCACCAGTTGGTAAAAACCCCCGATAAGACTTGCCACGCCAACCGCCAATTTGGGGATAGTCGCCAGGTTGGGGCAGTTGAGACACGATCAGGCGCTCAAAAAAATCAGGTTGTAGGTGAGGGGCTAGGGCAATTAGTAAAGTTAGCTGGGCAGCACGATCTAATTGATACTTGTGAATAAAGCAGTTTAGAGAGCTATCTGCAATTAACCATTCATCCGGTGGACTGGGCATTGTCACCCTTGACTGTCCATGATCGCTGAAGTAAGAGTCCATGCGCCACTGGATGACCTCAGCTAGGTAGTTGAGCGCTGTTTGTAGGGTGTGGATATCTGGCAAACCCATGATGAATTTATATGCAGTTAAGTTATATATGCTGTTTCGGGGGTTAAGCGATCGCATCCAATAGCAGAAGTCAAATATTCTACAGGAAATTGCGTTGACAGATTTAGTTTTTAACGGTACGCGAAAGTCCACACCCTCAATGTACTCTATGGTGGGGATGAATAGCAGGCGTTGAGGATTGCATCTGGAATTGATTTTTTACAAAGTAAAAACAAGTTCCAGATGTATGACGAATCCCCAAGATTTTCTGGTAGGATATTGAAGTCTTGACCATCAATGCCATAAGCGAAAAGTTGCGGCTTGGGGGTTTCCCCCAATAGCAAACTTTTCAAGACAGCGAAAACCAAGCTAATAGGTATATGTTGCACCCAAAAGATTTGGGTCTTGGGAACCAGGACTCCTGCCCTTGGAGGGAATGTTAGACCAATAGAACTACGAAGTCCTGGAGGCTGTTCCCGATGAATTGGGAAGCTCCGTCCGTCTGACGGCGGGGTAGTTCACCTAATGTATCAATTTTACTGCTGATTGCAGATTCCATAATAGATTAGATTTGTGATGCGATGGCAGCTGCGGCTCCCGGAGGGAATATCGCAAACAGATTTCATCTGCTAAAATCCCTCAAAAGTCTCTCCTAAATCAAATATATTCATCTTCACGCATGATTTACTTGTTATCGAACTTTTAATTTGGTATCAAATATCACCTCTTGCTTGGGGAGGCATGAACTAAAGGACAACGTTTAACAGATCCTTCTTCCCTATTCTCCTTTGTTGAGTGTAATAAAATCAAACCTAAGAGATTGACTAAAAAATTTATGCAAGAAACTTTAGTTCAGACAACTCCAAAATCCCCCAATAGTTTTCCAGTTCTTTACCAAAAGGACAACTCCCAACCGATTGACTATAATCCGATTCAAAGGGCTATACAACTATGGGCTACTCTCTCAGATAAAGATACCGCAGTTGTCTATCAACAAGCATCTAGTAAAACTTGGGAGATTTTCAAACAAGCGATCGCAGTTGTCTTGTTTTTATTTGCGTTACTTGTTGCCTTAATTATCTGGGTATTGGGTATTGCTTTTCAAAGCGGACAGTATTTTCGCAATTGGCTTGAGATTAAACAACCCAATCTTGATGAAATTGTATCCACATTATTCAAATACCTTCTGTTGCCCCTGGAACGTGCATACCAATTGTCAGCCTCTTTCATTAAAGAATACTTGGGATGGGAAATCAAATTTGACCCTCTCACGGGAAAATCACCTGCAACGAAACTGGAAGAGACTAATGCTGCTGCTACCGTTTTATCAGAAAGTTCATCTATAAAGGATGTATAAATTCCAGCCATTAGGAGCTTAAGTATAAAGTTGATACCCTTGAATAAAAACACTTCTCGCCTATATCGTGTCTATAATAAGTTTTGTTCTATAGTGACTATAGTACTTCATTTCTTAATGCCGAAGAACCGACAGCTTGCGACTTGATAGCCGATTTTGGCATCAATATTCTTTGGCACCCATCCCTTGGATTAGAACTAGGTGAAAATCTCCAAAAACTCCTCTGGAACTGCGTTTTGGGCAACCAAAAGCTAGATATATTGGTTTTTGAAGGTTCAGTAGTCAACGCACCTAATGGAACAGGAGAGTGGAATCGCTTTGCTGACCGTCCGATGAAAGATTGGCTACTGGATTTATCCAAAGTCGCCAACTTTATTGTCGCAGTCGGTGACTGTGCCACATGGGGAGGTATCCCCGCAATGTCACCGAACCCCAGCGAATCGCAAGGATTACAATTCCTCAAACGCGAAGCTGGAGGATTTTTAGGTAAAGAATTTCGCAGCAAATCAGGACTACCAATCATCAATATTCCTGGATGTCCATCGCACCCCGACTGGATAACGCAGATATTAGTAGCAATTGCCACTGGACGTATTGGTGATATTGCCTTTGATGAACTCAACCGTCCGCAAACCTTCTTCAACACCTATACCCAAACTGGCTGTACTCGCAATGTTCACTTTGCCTACAAAGCTTCAACAGGTGATTTTGGACAACGTAAAGGTTGTCTCTTTTACGACTTGGGTTGTCGTGGTCCCATGACTCATTCTTCCTGTAATCGTATCTTGTGGAATCGCGTTTCCTCCAAAACCCGTGCGGGAATGCCTTGTATTGGCTGTACAGAACCAGAATTCCCCTTCTATGACCTCAAACCGGGAACTGTATTTAAAACACAAACTTTAATGGGTGTACCAAAAGATTTACCCCCAGGTGTAAATAAAACGGGTTATGCAATTTTGACAATGGTGTCTAAAGATGTAATGCCAGCTTGGGCAGATGAAGACTTCTTTACAGTTTAAGAGGATATTTATTGGATAAATCTGCCATTTTCCCGGTTTCTTTGAGAGGTCGGGAATCTCATCGTCCACAATGATTAGTTTTAGGAGAGGAGAATGGGAATTCAAACGCTAGATATATCACCCGTTGGTAGAGTTGAGGGTGACTTAGATGTCCGTGTTGATATTGAAAATGGACAAGTTATTAATGCTTGGACACATGCAGAATTGTTTCGGGGTTTTGAAGTCATTTTAAGGGGAAAAGATCCTCAAGCTGGATTAATTGTCACACCGAGAATTTGCGGTATTTGTGGAGCATCCCATTTAACAAGTGCTGCTTGGGCATTAGATACTATTTTCAAAACAGAAGTTCCGCGTAATGCAATTTTAGCGAGGAATTTGGGTCAAATAGTGGAAACGATCCAAAGTATTCCTCGCTATTTTTACGGTCTCTTTGCCATTGATTTGACACATAAAAAATATCGCCACAGTCCATATTATTTAGAAGCTTGTAAGCGCTTCACTGCGTTTACTGGTACATCCTATGAAGCTGGAATTACAATTTCGGCGAAACCTGTAGAAATCTATGCCTTATTTGGTGGACAATGGCCCCACAGCAGTTATATGGTGACAGATGCCAGGATTCTTTGCAAATTATGGGTTCGGGGAAATATGTGTCCTGATTCCCTAATTCTTCCTTGGATTGGTTCTTCCATTCTTTAATAAGTAATTTGTTTTATTAAATCAAATGTAATTTTATTGGAAAAATCATTACCTAATTGTTCCCTAATTTTGCTCCATAGTAAATTTATACCAATTTGAAAAAACAATGCGAGAGATAGATATTTGTAGAGACGTAGCAGTGCTACGTCTCTACTGTTAGATGTGTTGCAATCATTATTTGAATTGGTATTAGAAATAGTTGAACCGATAATTGAGAGAAATACCACGAACAATCTTTCATTGCCAAGCAATCTCAGAGTTAGTTCTATTAGGCGATCGCGTGTTGGTTCCAACAACGTAAAATTAGTCATTATCACCGCAAGTAAGCGATCGCGCAAAATTTCAAAGCTAATTAAATAGTTAAATCCCCATTTGTACTAACATATCTATTGTCTGTCCCATCAACATTGCTGCTGTCGGATGCGTTGCCTCAAATTGGACTACGCTTTCCCTGAGACCTTCACCTAGTCGCTTATATTTGTGTGCTTCCTCCTCTTCTTCCTGTTCCAATAACTCTTGAATATCTACCATCAACTTTTCAAGAGACTGTCGCTTATTTTCATCAACCAACTCTATGTCCTGAAGTTGGCTGTGTAATTCCTGAAGCTTATTATCAAGGTTTTGCCTGTTCATTTTACTAATCCTTTATTGTATGTGAATGCTACAAAACAATAGTTACGGGGATTTGATAAGAATATTATGCATGTTGCGAATATCTAACTATTATACAAAAAATCCCGTGTAATTACTCCATTTGGGTTGATTATGATTTCTTTGAGCAATCGCATGAATTAACTAAAATAGGGTTTTGGTGGTGAGTGCGATCGCAATTAAGGATTACAGTGAGAACATTGGGCTGGATCAGCAACTTCAACACCATCAGGAAATAATTTTTCTTGACGAAAACTACAGTGATGGCACTGATACACAGCGATATGAGTCAGCATTGTTGGAGAATCACATAGCCCACATGGCAAACCAGGTATGCGTTTCACTAGCTCAAAACCGGGATAGTTACACTTGGGGCAAGTGCTTTGAATTGCCGCGACAAGGTTTTTGGTAGCTTGTGCGATCGCGTTCATGCGGGTAGGGTTATAAAGTGCGCGCATGTCTGTTTCTAAATGAACGGTGGGAGATCGCCGCAACGCTTCCTTGACAACAGTTAACAGTTGTGATTCACTGACGATACCCTTGACAATTTCATCAGGATTCTTAGTGGATGAATCAGGCATAACCACCAAACCATGTTCTGGAAAGCCAATAGTTTGGGCAAAAACCTGTGCTTCTTCTAAACTTCTAACAGTTTTATGACTATAATTGGTTTCTGTGGAAATTACTTGACCGAAAATTTCTATTTGATGAACCCGATCGACTAAGATAATCAATTCATGGTTGCAAGGAATCATGGGAAAACTAGGATGTGGAGCGAAACTTCCCTCACTAGCAACTGCTAAAGTTTCTCCCGTCAGTTCCAGTGCGCTTTCTGCCTTCAAGCGAGCAGTTATTTTCTGATTATCTGGTCGAGAGCGATCGCGTGTAAAGGTTCCAAATTGATCGGTATTAAAGTTTTCAGGAACCTGAAGCTTGATACCCAAATTCCGTTCTAAGATGGGTGCAATGACTTTTTCTTTTTGATGCATTGTCGCTAGCACCGCAACCCTATCGGCAAAGAATGTATGCGTCATACTCCGATGTTCACTGTTACATTTTGCAAAGTATTACCAATCTTCTTGATAATACTACAGCTATTGAGACAGAGACGACAACTTATTTAGTTCAAGTGCATTGCAAAAGCTATTGAGGCTATTTAGTAAAGCATTATAGTAAGAATAAGCATCATCGCGTTCGTTTTGAAGATGGGCATACAAAGCTAGTTCTGGCTCGGATATTAGAGGTTTTTGCGGAATATCCAAGCCTGCTGCGGTTAAGCGCACGGATGCGATCGCTATCAGCAACGAACCGATGGTATTATTTCTGCCCTGGCGAATATCTTCCAATCCAGGTAAAATTAATTCCGCTCCTGGCAATTCATTTAGTTCCATTATGGATTTTCCTCCGATGTGCTATCACAACGCTGAATAAATTCTTCAATTCTATTTTTCAGCACATCAGGATTCAAAGCAGGAAATCGGATCAATTCAGGTTCGATTGCCTCAAAGCATTCACGTAGTTTTTCTAAATCAAATAATTTCTGTTTATACATGGCTTGAACATCATCAATATCGCGGTTATATCCCCTAGATAGCTTAGACAGGGCTTGGGCTGTGAAGTCATAATGATAAAATGAGATTTCACCTTGCCGTCCAATGAAAACGCTTCTATCACGCCATCCTGGAAGCGGGGGTAAGAAGTCCTGTGGGGAAGCCAGTTCGATGTTGATGTCTAAGAGGGTGTTTATAAATTCGGCAAAAATCTCGATTTGTCATACTGAACGTAGCGATAGCGTAGTGAAGTATCTCTCGACTACGCCGCAAAACCTAGATTCTTCGTTCCTCAGAATGACATAATTTTATTTATAAACACGCTCTAATTGTTGTTTGAGTTTAGCAATTGCTTGGAAAATACCTGGAGGTTCGGGATCTAGACGAATATCGATATCCACTGTCGAATTACGCCACCCGATAAGTAGGGCGCTAGCGCCACCTGTAAAGTAGATACAGCCTGAGCCACGGGCTTCCCTACCTAAAGCTTTCATGAGTTGTTCAATCTTCTGAGGATCAACGTTTGAGCGCATTTTTACATCGGCGCAAGTGAGCATCTGTAGTTTAGCAGATTGCGGTTTTTGACATCCTCCCCGGCATAAATGCACGAGGATTCCAAGAATCACTTCTTGGGTTTCCTCTTTCCACGAGTTGATTTGCTTGGAGGAGTTTCCCCACCCAAGTATTGATCAGTCTCTCCAGAGGCTTTAGTTCCGACGTGACCCGCCGTACTTAATGCTTTTTCCAGTATATTGCGTGCTGCGTTCCAATCTCGGTCTTGGGTATGCCCACAATGAGGACAAATATGAGTTCTAGTGCTAAGAGTCTTCTTGACAATTTGCCCACAATTCGAGCAATTTTGACTGGTGTAGTGAGACGACACAGCAACTGTCACCACCCCAAAGACCTTGCCAAAATACTCAACCCATTGACGAAACAGCGACCACGACGCATCACTAATCGACTTAGCCAAGCGATGATTCTTGACCATATTTCGCACCATCAAATCTTCATACGCCACGAGGTCGTTAGACCTCACTACGCACCTTGCTGTTTTTACAGCAAAGTCTTTACGTTGGCGACTTACTTTGAGATGCTTACGCGCAAGTTTATTTCTAAACTTAATTCTGTTTTGAGACCCTTTTTTAGTCTTGGACATCCGGCGCTGCAACCGTTTCAAAGACTTCTCGGATTTACGCAGGTGTCTAGGATTGGTGACTGTTTCCCCATTGCTATCTGTATAGAAGTGGTTCAACCCCACATCAATACCAATAGTTTTACCCGTTGGTTCTCGCCTTTCAACCCGTTGGTGATCAATGCAAAATTGGGCATAATACCCATCGGCACGACGCACAACCCGCACTCTTTTAAACTGTTTGAGTTGGTAAAAGTGCAGGTCACGGGTTCCCCAGAGTTTAAAAGTTCCTGCTTTAAAACCATCAGTGAAAGTGATGAACTTGCGATCATCGGACAAACACCATCCAGTGGTTTTATATTCAACACTCCCGTGAGTTTGTTCTTTCTTAAACTTTGGAAATCCCTTCTTGCCTGGTTTAGACTTTTTGCAATTGTCAAAAAATCTCGCAATGGCAGACCATGCTCTTTCAGCACTAGCTTGACGAGCCATCGAGTTAAGTTTCGACACCCAAGGAAACTCGGCTGCTTTAGCAAGCACAGCACAATAAGCACTCAACTCGTACCTGCCGATACTTTTGTGAGGCAGTGCGTTGGGCGGGTCTCCCGACTTGTTCGCTGAAAGCGTTCCCGCAGGGTAGCACCTGCCGTTGTCCATCCAATATCTGATACAAGCATTGCGAACAAAACGAGCAGTTCTAATTGCTTCATCAAGCAACTGATACTGTTCTTTAAGTCCCTCAAGCTTTGCCTCAAATACCAGCATATTTACGTTGCATGTACTAACGTAATTTTACCACAATTATGAGCAATAATCATGAAAAAGCCGTCCTACAAGGACGGGGCTTTAGACCCAATTTTTTGGTAAGAATAAACACAACTATGTAACGTAATGTAAATTGCCTTCAAAGTCTTACCCCTACTCACTATTCGCTACTCACTACTCACTCCCTACAACGACAATTTTCAACACCGACCTACTTAGCTGATATGTCAAGTTTTTTTGATATAAGTTCGGGTGCCGTGATTTATTAGGCGCAATAGCATCTGCAAGAAGAATGCTACTGTCCAAGAATTCTCATTCTAATTTTATTATCTTCGATAAAGTTAATTACCAAAATACTTGCACTCGCCATCTTCACAGCGTCGTAATATCAGATTTTATTGTGGATATCCCCAGCAATCCCAATCGCAGCATCAGTCGTAGGTTTTATAAAGCAGTGTAAACTAAACTTAATTGCTTTTTCTTGGAGTGCAAAGGGATGTCAATTAGCATCGAATCAGCCCGTCATATTTTCCCTGAAACCCTTGCTGCGGATGTAGTCCCAGCAACGATCGCCCGTTTTAAGCAATTGAGAATAGAAGATCGGTTGGCGTTAATTTGGTTTGCTTATTTGGAGATGGGCAAAAAACTCTCTATTGCGACTCCCGATGAGGTAAACATGCGATTTGTGAGTAGCACCCTCAGCCAAATCGAGCGGATGAGTTTTGCCGAGCAAGAACAATTAATGTGCGACCTCGCAAGCGGTACGGATCGACCCATTTGCCGCATCTACGCAACCTGGTCGGCAAATATCAAACTCGGCTTCTGGTTCCAATTAGGGAAGTGGATGGAAGCGGGGATTGTCACCCCAATACCCCAAGGTTATGAACTTTCAGCCAATGCTCTGGCAGTACTGCAAGCAATCCGCGATGTAGACCCCGGTCAACAAATTACCATTCTCCGCAATACAGTAGTGGATATGGGCTTTGATACATCCCAGTTAGAAAACTATAGTCGCGTTGCCGAACCCGTAGTTCCACCCAAAGAAATATCCGATAAAAACCGAATTACGGCAATTCCAGGTGTCGAAAACCCGATAATTTTGGAATACATGAACAACATGAACGCCAATCAATTCGATGCTCTGATTCAACTTTTTGCCCCCGACGGAGGTTTACAACCCCCATTCCAGCGTCCAATTGTCGGTAGCGATAAGATACTCACCTTCTTCCACGAAGACTGCCAGAACTTGAAGTTGCTACCAGAAAAGGGAGTTATCGAACCTGCGGAGGATGGTTACACCCGGATTAAAATAACTGGCAAAGTCCAAACCCCTTGGTTTGGTAAGGATGTGGGCATGAATATTGCTTGGCGATTCTTACTCAATCCAGAAAACCAAATTTTCTTTGTGGCGATCGATTTATTGGCTTCTCCCAAGGAATTGCTGAATCTGGGGCATTAGGTTGCAAAGTTGGTACTCAGTTATGTAAACTTTTGTATAGACAGGACTAATAATATTTAGAAAATAAATAACGCTACGAATTCTCAACCTGGGGATTGTAGGGGAATTAAGTAGCTTTGTGAGATTAGACATGGATGTTCAACAAGTTGAAACTGGTAACGAAGGAATTGAAAATGGTTGGTCGTTGGAGGAGCAAGCGATCGCGCGCAAGGTATTTGACCTAGCCTACGAGCGGGAAATTGCCGGATTGATGCGATGGGTTAACGAGCAGGCTGGAAGTATTACTCAAGTGGATGATATGTGGCGTTTACATGATTTTTTGAGCGCCAAACGTCACGACCTCGATGGTAAATACGATTTTCGTTATCCGTTTTTGGTTATGGTGTTTGCCCAATTAGTCAAGGAAGACTGGCTGAAAATTCCTGAACTCGAAGGTTTAGACCCCAGCAAACGAGCTAAGATTTCCGCTCTTTCCAAGATGTAAATGGCAAATTTATTATCTTAGGGAAGCGATCGCATTAATTCTCGAAGTATCGCAATTTGGTAGTTGTAGCTGGCGTGCAAAGCTTGCACGACCTAAGTGTGATCGCTTACTTACACAAGTATAGCAATTTCGTCGTTGTAGCTGATATGCGATCGCGTTAGGGATGGAAGATATTTAGCAGCTTGGGAATTGGTGGATCATGCAATCATTTTTCTCAAGGATATCCTCGGCAAATAATCTTCACTTCTGTAGCAAAATATTAATATTTTTCTCTCCAAACAGCAGGAATTTATCTTGCGCTGACACACCTTTGTTCAAGTTCTCTTGTTGCCCCTAATAAATTATGTCCAATGATTCTTGCTGTAATAGCACCATCAAGATTGTCATAAAAGTAAGAAGAGTGAGCATCTTCGGCTGCAACAACCATCGCTAAATCTGATTGACCAAGATTCCTCAAGGTCAGTTCAGTTCCATTAGCATCTTGCCAAACATACTGATCAAAAAATAGTAATTCAGGACTTATCTCACCTTCTATAGCAGCTTTGAGAGGATAAGCTATTAAGTCAGATGAATGAATTATATTTACCCATCTTAGTTGATGTGAATGTGATGTAATGGGATCTTTTGGATATTTTTTATCAAATATATGGTCTACTACCGAAAAGTCAATATCTAACATTTGCTTGAGAAATAACAATGGACATCCCAGCGTACTGATGCTTTCTAGGTTTATATCATTCAATTTTTCACGAAAAATAAAAGCTGGATCATTGCTGGGTAAGGCATCTGAAAAAAGAAGATCCCAAAGTATGAAGCTACCTAGGGAGTGAGCAATAAAGTGAATTTGAGTCTGATCGGGATGATTATATAAAAACTGATTGAATTGTTCAAAAATAACTTGACGAATTTCCTTCCCACGCTCAGGATTTTGATAAATTAAAAAGTCACCTAAAAAATTACTGACTAAATCGTTCCTACGTTTCTTGTATCTGTAAA
This sequence comes from Calothrix sp. PCC 6303, assembly GCF_000317435.1. Classification (NCBI taxonomy): domain Bacteria; kingdom Bacillati; phylum Cyanobacteriota; class Cyanophyceae; order Nostocales; family Calotrichaceae; genus Calothrix; species Calothrix sp. PCC 6303. The sequence continues at coordinate 477,295 of NC_019751.1, read as the reverse complement.
TATCATTATAATACCCCTTGTATTCTTTATGATTTTCACAAACTCTTGAAAAATCTTTTTCAAGATATCCAATAAGTTGGTGTTTCTTATCATTGAATAAATTTCCCCAAAAGCTTGAGTAGAAGTTTGCTGGAGTTTTAACATTCTTCTTGATGTTTCTTATGAGTGTGTCAGCATATCTACAATTTTGGGTATTGACACCATGAATGAAGAAGACAAGCATACTAAATCAACACCTTAGCCTAAACTTTACTGATATAATACTTCCCCGCTAAAATGCTCAAATTCACTTCTCGTAACTAATTTTAATAATTAACTTATAATCTTTGGCGTACTTACTACCTCTAAAATTCCTTACAAGGCACAGTTAGTAAATAATTTACTCCTGAAATACATCGATTACAATGATATTTTTTCATTAAATAAGTCGCGTGAATTTAATAGTGAAATTGTGATTAAAGCTCCGCTTAGACATTAAATACTCTACTGGATTAACATGACTAAAATGATGCAATAGAAAAGGCTCGTAGTTGCGCTTTAGCGTCCTACAAATTATAAATCTAAAGCACTATTTAGCTGTGTTGTTCCACTACTTTTGCACTTTATTTAATCTATGTTTATAAGTTAACTAAATTTTAACTGTTTTTCTGAAATTTCAATCTTTCAACTTCCAACTTTAACCTCTCACTTTCCATCCGTAACGCCAATATTTCATTCTTCTGCACTTCAATTAAAGCCTTTTGACTAATCACATCACCAAAAGCTTTTTTACGATTTTCAATCCCAAACCATCTTTGATAGGTCTTTGTATGTTCATCAACAGTATGACCTAAATTATCGGCAGCAGCTTTGATTGGTATTCCTTGAAGATGCGATCGAATCGCGCAAGCATGACGCAAATCGTAGGGTTGAAACTCAATTCCAACTTTTCTAAACCATCTCGATATATCTCTCCGCATCCAATTAATACTATGTACAGATGCAATTTTCGCAACTTTTTTATCTAAAATTTTTAAAGGTTGGGGATTTTTTAAATCGAATAATTCTACCCATTCAGGAACAAAAGGGATAACTTCTCGATATCCTGTTTTAGTGTCTTTATTTACTTTCCAAGTATTATCAATATTTTGGGGAGATATCCACCAATTAATATCTGGCTGGACAAATAATTCCCTTGGTCTTAATCCAAAGGTTGCTAGCATTCCGTATACCCATCGCCACATTTGCCAGGTGTCGGTTTCTTCACAGATGTTTGTATTTTTCCGGTTGAAAGCGAATTTTTCAAATAGTTCAAAGGAATGAGTTATTTTCTCATCGTCGGGAATTTCTCTGAAAGCAGGTGTAACACCATCTCGTTTTACATCCAAGGTGAAGTCTAATTGAAAGGTTTTAATCAAAACCGAAGTTACGGCAATTAATTCGTTTTTTTTATTCCCTTGAGATGTATTAATAATTTGCTCGAAATTATTCTTTATTGCTAAAGTTTTCGTAGGAAAGCTTCTTTTAATCACAGATGTATAATTAGCAAATGTATTTTGACTAGTTATAGTTTTCTGGCGAGTTTTATAATAATTTTCTTCAAAATTGTCTAGTAATTCTCCAATGGTTTTTATCTCTTTTTTATCCCTAGATTTAACTCCTAAATACTTCTCATTCCACTCAAAGGTCTGACGAGCGATTAACTTACCCAACTCATAACTTTCTTCAATCGCCGTTTTTAGTCCTTCTAAATTTGCTGGTATCCCCAAGGATAAATCATACTGCTTTTTCTCCTTCCCTGAACGTTGGCAATCACCTGGTTTCAACGGTAAGGTAGCTCGTAATTGAAGGGAATTACCAGTTTGTTTGATGCTAACTCTAATTCTATCTCTTTTTAAATTACTATTGGCTGCGACTAACTTCTGTTCAAATACTTCTTGATACTGCAATTCTGTCGCTCTAATTTTCACCATTGTTTGTTTATCGCTACCGTCTGAAGTGTGTTGCGGCTCAAAATCTGCAAAGATATCGGAAATAAGTCGGTGAAGTCTGCGTACTTATTCCCTAAATATTCCCTTATTTATAAGCTGGAATGCTGAAAGTTAAATGTTATTGCAGACATAAAAGCTAATAAAATGGGTTATTCCCTAACATTTTGAGGATATCACTGGTTCCCACAGCAGTTATATGGTGCCTGGTGGGGTGATGTGCGCTCCCACATTAACGGATGTCACCCGTGCTTGGTCTATTTTGGAATACTTCCGGCGAAACTGGCTTGAACCTATATGGTTAGGTTGTTCTTTGGAAAGATACGAAGAAATCCAAACCGCTGAGGATTTCAATGTTTGGCTAAATGAGAAGCCAGAACACTGGAATTCTGACCTAGGTTTATACTGGCGGATGGGTTTAGATATTGGATTAGATAAATTTGGTGCAGGTGTTGGACGTTATGGTACTTGGGGATATCTTCCTCACGAAACCAAGTACCAAAAGCCCACCATTGAGGGGCGAAATGCTGCTACTTTTATGAAGGGTGGTGTATATGATAGCTTTACAGATACCCACACATCTATAGATCACAGTTTTATTCGTGAGAATTTAAGTCACTCCTGGTATGACGAAGCTGATACTGATATTCATCCTTTTGAGCGCACCAGTAAACCAACTCAGAAAAATGATAAGGACTTTGAAGGTAAATACTCCTGGTCAAGTGCCGTTAGCCATCAAGATTACGGCAGATTAGAAGTTGGACCCTTTGCCCGACAATTAGTTGCTGGTGGGAAGCATGGGGAATCTTGGCAACATTACGATGGCTTCATTCTGAGCATGTTCAAGGCAATGGGTGGTGCGAGTGTCCATTTGCGACAATTGGGAAGAGTCCATGAAATCGTCAAGTTATATCGTCAAGCTGAACATTGTTTGCGGGAATTCCGGTTAAATGATGACTGGTATATTCGACCAACTCAACGCGATGGTAGAGGTTGGGGTGCTACTGAAGCTTCACGAGGTGCGCTGTGTCACTGGGTAGATATTCAAGATGGCAAAATCAAAAATTATCAAGTGATTGCACCAGGAACTTGGAATATTGGACCTAGGGATGGGAAAGGTGTACGGGGTCCTGTGGAAGAAGCTTTGATTGGTACCCCTGTTCAAGATCCTAGTGATCCTGTGGAAGTGGGACATGTCGCTAGGTCTTTTGATTCTTGCTTAGTTTGTACTGTCCATGCTCATGATGCCAAAACAGGAGAGGAATTGGCGCGTTTTCGTACTGCTTGATGGGGGTGCGTGAATATCGTGTACAGATGAGGGATTACTATAACAGTTTTTTTCGGGAATAGATAACCAATATTATATTGTTGTGCGTGGTATGCGATCGCTATTAGCCTTCCGCACCCATATTACAATCTCCCCTTAAACCCCACAAATTTTTTGTGGGGTTTTTTCTACCTTCGACTTAACTTTATCTTCATTTTTAATTGCTCATCAGGAACAATTTTTCTAGCTATTAATAATTAATATCATTAATGTCGATAGAAATCGGCTCCAAATTCATACTGTTCCCCTAATTCAAATTTGCTCTTTACTATTTTCTACTCACTACCTACTTTTTCAAGCTAGTTAAGTACTGAAAAAACAAAATATATAATCAATACCTTCGCCAAAGTAAGAGGATGAAGAGGAAGAGGTAGGGCGTTTCGTAGTAGAGTTATTGTCTCTCACAACGACAACTCAAAAACCACTATGTGCGCCCATGTTTGACATTTTATCATTGTTACAGTGCTTCCTGCCGCAGATAAATGCTACAACGATGAAGCAATTGAACCAAATAATCTTGGCAATGTTAGCGATGAGCGGGCGAGTCACTATGTTGGGAATTTCTCGTTGGACAGGTAGTGGTGGTAGTTATCGGACGATGTTGAGATTTTTTCATACGGTAATCCCTTGGGCGACATTGTTTTGGCTATTTTTCCGCAAGCATTTGTTCCGTGCGAATGAGGTGTATTTACTTGCAGGAGATGAAGTTGTAGTAAGTAAATCCGGGAAAAAAACTTATGGGTTGGATAGATTCTTTTCCAGCCTAGTAAGTAAGCCAATATCAGGGCTATCTTTCTTTACATTATCATTAGTAAGTGTTGAACAAAGGCACTCATTTCCAATTCAGGTAGAACAGGTGATAAAGAGCGATATAGAAAAAAGTAGCGTATCGTTAAGACCAGAAATAAAAGCCAAAGAAAAACGTGGACGTGGACGACCAAAAGGGAGTAAAAATAAAAACAAGACCGAAGTAATTCTCACATCTGAATTACTCAGAATTAAGAAGATGATTAATGAGCTAGTCAAGCTGGTAGCTAACTTTATCCCACTGACTTACTTAGTCTTAGATGGTCATTTTGGAAACAATAATGCTTTGCAGATGGCTCGACAGGTCAACTTACATATAATTTCCAAGTTACGCCACGATTCAGCATTATACATACCTTACCAAAATCCTGACCCTAATCATCGTTCACGCCGTAAATACGGAGATAAACTAGACTGGCGTAATATTTCTGATGAATATTTGCGTCAAAGTAGTATCGAAGAGGATATCCAAACCGATAGTTACCAAGCTACTTTACTGCACAAAGAATTTGCCCAGTCCCTGAATGTAGTTATTTTGGTGAAAACAAATCTGAAAACTAATGCTCGCAGTCACGTAATTCTGTTTTCTAGTGACCTAAAGTTGTCATCTGAGAAAATAATTGACTACTACAAACTACGCTTTCAGATCGAGTTTAACTTCCGTGATGCCAAGCAATTTTGGGGATTGGAAGACTTTATGAACATCGGTCAAACTGCGGTGACTAATGCTGCTAATCTAGCATTCTTTATGGTTAATTTATCTCATCATCTTCTCGCTGATTTCCGCATCCTGAATCCTGACTCCGGCATTATTGATCTTAAGGCTCATTATCGTGGCTTTCGATATGTCCATGAGATCTTAAAAATGCTTCCAGAAATCCCTGAGCCTATTTTATTAACCCGGATTTTTGCCAAGCTTACTTCTTTAGGGCGTATTCATCACGTTTCTACGGGCGTTGAATCCTCTTAATTTGGCAGAGGTATTGATAATGAAACCTTAATTTACCTCTGACCCATGTTCCACTCCGCTTCACGCAAGGGAAATATCTCAGTCCCCCCGCTCCCTACTCATGAATTTCCCCTGCCTATTCGGTCATCATTAATCGTAAAATCCCTTACATACTTGGATGGGAATATTTAGCGGCTTGCCCCTAGGCTGTTGAATCTGGAGGTTTTAGAGGTTACGAATTCATAGAATTTTTATTCCCTTCTACTTATCCCCAATGATTAAAAAAAGATAAATTGGATTCTTTCTCAAAAAAAAAGTGATATGTTGGACACATAAATAAAATTTGCAATTTTTGGGAATAAACAAAATTTATCCGTTTCAGATTTTAATAGTCGCACAAATTTAATGTAAGTATGTATATGGTAATAAACGTAACTTATTAAAAACTATTTGGAAAGCAAAGTCCCCAAATTTTTCCCCTATGTAATGTAAATCGACTTAAAGGTCTTCTTACAAACCCTAACAGGAGACACAACCAGATCAAATGTTTGCTCTTACCACTAATGCCTATAGCCTTCCCATAATCACAACTTTCAACACCCACCTACTTGTGACTTTCTCACTAATATATCAGTAACCCAGATAATGTACCCCAAGATAGCAAAGCCAAGGTTTTAGTTAACATAACAGCCAAAAGTTGACAAAAGCCAAAAGAGTCTACTTCTTTCACCCTTGGCTGGTTAATTGTCCGGTATTTAGACCTAGTTTGAGTGCATCTAATTCAACTTAAAGAAACTTAAAAATTGGCATCAAACCTTTACCACAAAAAGATCATAGGCGAGTGCAAGAATGCATATCCTCATCATCGTAAATACTTGAGCCATTACTCGCAAACACTAGTACCCCTACCCAAAAAAAATTTTTCAATCTCTCCAATCTCTCTTCATATCTGCATTTGCGAGATTGAGTACAACACCTAATAAGTTCAATAAGTCTTATCCAGACAACAAAACTTAACCCTATTTAACTAACTGATATAAACCTTATATCGCCAATCACTCAAAGCGTCCTGAAGAAATCAAATCTAATTGATTTGAAATCGAAACGACACTCCAGAGTGAGTGGAGGGATGAGATAGCACCATGCCCCTGTGGAAGAAGTTGCGTCTGGACGCACATAAATTTCCACCTAGATCTCAAGCGTTGACACACACCTGCTGAAAGAAAAGGGTAAAAAACCTGCCCAATGTGAACCCCCAAAGGTTTGCTCCAACAGGACAATGTGAGTTTCAGACGTAACTTCGTTTCTTCTAGTTCATGGGTTAAAACCTCTCAATCTCCCACGGTGGCAGCACAATTACCCGACATTTGCGAAATTCAATGACACCACAGTCAACAGGGCTAGTTAATCTTCCCATCACTGAAACCACGCCAACCCAGTCAAAAACTGGTGATTGCGGATGTACGAGCAAAAGCGCCGCCGTGGAAATGGACGAAAGCATCAAAGCTAGGATTGCTAACCACCCATGTTATAGTGAGGAAGCACATCATCACTATGCAAGGATGCACGTAGCCGTTGCTCCAGCCTGCAATATTCAATGCAACTATTGTAATCGGAAATATGACTGTGCTAACGAAAGTCGCCCCGGCGTAGTTAGTGAATTACTTACCCCCGAAGAAGCTGCACACAAAGTATTAGTAGTTGCCAGCAAAATCCCTCAAATGACCGTTCTGGGTATTGCCGGACCTGGTGATCCGTTAGCAAACCCAGAGAAAACCTTCCGTACCTTTGAGTTAATTGCAGACAAAGCACCCGACATCAAGCTTTGTTTATCAACCAATGGTTTGATGCTGACTGAATATATCGATCGCATCAAACAACTCAATATTGACCACGTTACCATCACCTTAAATACCATCGACCCTGAAATCGGTGCCCAAATCTACTCCTGGGTTCACTACAAACGCAAACGCTACAGAGGTGTTGAAGGAGCCAAAATTCTGTTAGAAAAACAGATGGAAGGCTTACAGGCACTCAGAGAAGCCGATATTCTTTGCAAAGTCAATTCGGTGATGATTCCCGGTATCAACGACCAGCATCTAGTTGAAGTCAACAAGATGATTCGGGAAAATGGTGCCTTCTTACACAACATCATGCCCCTGATTTCTGCACCCGAACATGGTACCCACTTTGGTTTAACTGGACAACGCGGACCAAAACCCGCTGAACTCAAAGAAGTCCAAGACAAATGTGCAGGCAACATGAAAATGATGCGTCACTGTCGTCAATGCCGTGCAGATGCAGTCGGTTTATTAGGAGAAGATCGTAGCCAAGAATTTACCAAAGATAAATTCATGGAAATGTCTCCCGAATATGATCTGACAACTCGTCAAGAAGTTCAAGAAGGCATCGAAAAATTCAGAGCGGAATTGAACGCAGCTAAAGCTGTAGTTAAGGAATCAAATTCCACACCTGTAAACGAAAAAATCAAAGTTTTAGTAGCAGTAGCAACTAAAGGTGGTGGGTTAGTTAACCAACATTTCGGACATGCCAAAGAATTCCAAATTTATGAAGTCGATGGTAGCGAAGTTAAATATGTTGGACACCGGAAGGTAGATCATTTCTGCCAAGGTGGATATAGCGAAAAAGCCACAATGGAAAAAATTATTGAAGCAATCTCAGATTGTAAAGCAGTATTAGTTTCTAAAGTTGGTGAATCACCCAAAGAAAAACTTAATAATGCCGGAATCGAAGTTGTCGAAGCTTACGACATGATTGAGAAAGTTGCTTTGGAATACTACCAAGAATCAATTAAATAGATTAGGAGTTTAGGGTTAAGAGTTTATTAGGTAGTAGTTGATTTATCACCTGGGAAATATGAGTTATTAGTTATTAATCTTCTTTAAGATTTAATTTACAACTCCTAATTCCCCTCTACCACTCTTAGCTCTCCTCCTTAATTCTTATACTCTTCAAATACCCTGAGAGGAGCGCTATCATGACTTACAAAATCACAAGCAAGTGTATTTCCTGCGATTTGTGTCTTACAGTCTGTCCCACAGGTGCAATTAAAGTTATTAATGGTGAACGTTGGATTGATCCAAATCTTTGTACAAATTGTGTTGGGAGTATTCACACTGTTGCTCAATGTGCAGCGGGTTGTCCAACTTGTGATGGTTGTGTCAAAGAACCCTTGAATTACTGGGATGGATGGTTTGATAGTTACAAAAAAAGTATAGATAAGCTAACTAAAAAAGATAATTATTGGGAAAGGTGGTTTAATCGTTATTCAAAAAACTATTCCCAAGAATTGAAGAAAAAAGTGGTAGGCTAGATCTTGATTCATAACTTATTTTCGTCAATATATCGGCTACTAATTTAAGTTAATGACATCAGCATAAATGTCTGGACAAGAAAAGTTATATTCTCTCAATTATCCATTTTCAATTAACACTCAACATTCAGTATTTAGATTGACAAAAATGCTAAAAGATTGTATTTACCTTGATAATAACGCCACAACAAAAGTAGATCCTGAAGTTGTTGAGGTAATGCTGCCTTACTTTAGTGAACTATATGGTAATCCTTCCAGTATGCACCGCTTTGGTGGACAAGTTGGGAAAGCCGTAAACAAAGCTCGTCAACAGGTGGCAGCTTTACTAGGTGCTGATGAAACCGAGATTATTTTTACTAGTGGTGGTACCGAAGGTGATAATGCAGCAATTCGGGCTGCACTCTTAGCACAACCAGAGAAACGGCACATTATTACAACTCAGGTTGAACACCCAGCGGTACTAACGCAGTGTAAACAATTAGAAAGCCAAGGTTATTCAGTTACTTATTTATCAGTTGATCATCAAGGGCAACTAGATTTATACGAGTTGGAAGCTGCGCTAACTGGCAACACTGCACTAGTTTCGATTATGTATGCAAACAACGAAACTGGGACAATATTTCCCATTGAGCAAATTGGGATGCGGGTAAAAGAACGCGGTGCTTTGTTTCACGTTGATGCAGTGCAAGCTGTGGGAAAAATTCCCCTAAATATGAAAACTAGCACCATCGATATGTTAACAATGTCAGGTCACAAAATTCATGCTCCCAAAGGCATTGGTGCATTGTATATTCGTCGTGGTGTTCGCTTCCGTCCAATGATGATTGGTGGAGGACAGCAACGGGGAAGACGGGCTGGAACTGAAAATGTACCTGGTTTGATTGCTTTAGGTAAAGCCGCAGAATTGGAATTGATGCATTTGGAAGAGGCAACAAAGCGGGAAAGCAAATTACGCGATCGCTTGGAGCAAACTCTGCTAAAGTTAATTCCCGATTGCGAGGTAAATGGCGATATCAACAACCGCTTACCCAACACCAGCAACATTGGTTTCAAGTTTATCGAAGGTGAAGCGATTCTATTTGGTTTGAACCAATATGGAATTTGCGCTTCCTCCGGTTCTGCTTGCAGTTCTGGCTCTTTGGAACCATCCCATGTTCTCCGGGCAATGGGTATTCCCTATACCATTCTGCACGGCTCAATTCGCTTCAGCCTCTGTCGCTACACCACAGAGGAAGAAATCGATGCAGTCATTGCTGTGATGCCCAGTATTATTGAACGTTTGCGTGCCCTGTCTCCCTTTGGTGATGATCAAGCAAGTTGGTTACAACAGCACGAACAAACTTTGATGGGAGCAAAAGGCTAGAGTGTGCTTATTCACTCTTCTTTTAGCTAACGGCTAATAGCCCTTTCTCAACTTTCTCCGCAGAAGCAAGCTAAACTCATAACTCTACTTAGGCAATATGTGGGACTACACAGATAAGGTATTAGAACTCTTTTACAATCCGAAGAATCAAGGTACAATAGAAGAAAGCAATGAAGTAGGAATCAAAGTTTCCACTGGTGAAATTGGTAGCATTGCTTGTGGTGATGCTCTAAGATTACACCTAAAAATTGATATCGCCAGCGATAAGATTCTGGATGCTAGATTCCAAACCTTCGGATGCACCAGTGCGATCGCATCTTCGGAAGCGCTGGTAGAATTGGTCAAAGGTTTAACCCTAGATGAAGCCCTCAAAGTAACAAACAGAGAAATTGCAGACTTCCTGGGTGGACTTCCTGAAGCCAAGATGCATTGCTCTGTCATGGGACAAGAAGCCCTCGAAGCTGCTATCTTTAACTATCGCGGCATCGAACGTGATACCCACGATGATGACGATGAAGGCGCACTAATTTGTACTTGTTTTGGCATCAGCGATACAAAAATTAAACGTGTAATAGTTGAAAATAATCTTAAGACAGCCGAAGAAGTTACAAACTACGTCAAAGCTGGCGGTGGCTGTGGCTCTTGCCTAGCAACAATCGACGATATTATCCAATCTGTTATTAACGAAAAGCCTGTATCAATCACAGCAAATATTCCTAGTATTAATACGACTGAGGTAACACCAAGACCCCTCACCAACGTCCAAAAAATAGCCTTAATCCAAAAAGTTTTAGATGAAGAAGTCCGACCCGTATTAATCGCCGACGGGGGAGACGTAGAACTATACGACGTAGACGGCGATATCGTCCAAGTATTACTCCAAGGTGCCTGTGGTTCCTGCTCTAGCAGCACCGCTACCCTGAAAATTGCCATCGAAGCCAGATTACGCGATCGCATTAGCCCCAACATCGTAGTTCAATCTGTCGGCTCACTCATGAAAAACTAGGAGTTCAACTACTCCTAAATCCCTAAAAATTCGCAATTCAAATCATATGCAAAACCAATCAAACAGCCAAGCGGTTGAACGCCCACCACCCCATCCTGGTGACGTTCACCCCAGCGGTAACATTAAACCTACCGCATTTATAACTCGAAGACGTATAAGCCAACCAACTACAGGAGAGAATCATGGCTGTTGACAAAAGTATTAGACAGATCGCTTTTTACGGTAAAGGTGGTATTGGTAAATCTACCACATCACAAAACACCCTTGCTGCGATGGCAGAAATGGGACAGCGGATTCTCATCGTTGGTTGCGACCCTAAAGCAGATTCCACCCGTTTGATGCTTCACTCTAAAGCACAAACCACAGTGTTATCTTTGGCTGCTGAACGTGGTGCAGTTGAAGATCTAGAACTCGAAGAAGTAATGTTGACTGGTTTCCGTGGCGTTAAGTGCGTGGAATCAGGTGGTCCAGAACCCGGTGTAGGTTGTGCAGGTCGTGGTATTATCACCGCTATTAACTTCCTAGAAGAAAACGGTGCTTACCAAGATGTTGACTTCGTATCCTACGACGTATTAGGCGACGTTGTATGTGGCGGTTTCACTAACTACCACTAAATCTGATATGATTTGGTAAATCGTCTTGAAAACACTTGATTATGCGCGATTTATCGAGAGCATTGGGTTATTGTCGGGTTAGTACCCAGCGCCAACATACAGAAGGGCATGGATTAGAGCGTTATATTGATCGGTTGAAACAGTATGGTTTAACCGAAGAGCAAATACATTGGGATATAGAATCAGGTGCTAGCGAGAAGCGTAAAGGCTATAACCGGGTTTTGGAATTAGTGCGATCGCGTACTGTTGATAAAATCATTGTGCCGTGTTTTGACCGATTCACTCGATCTGCATTGGGTTGGGAAGTTGCCCGGCAGGAATTACAGGAGTTTGGGGTCGAATTAATATTTCTTGATGGTGGGAGTTTAGATTTAGAAACCCCAGAAGGCTTATTTACCAGTCGCATACTAGCGGCAATGTCGGCACAGGTTAGGGATAAAAATCGATATAACGCCACTCAAGGACACAGGTATTTTCAAGAAAAGAGAAAGATTTACCAAGCAATATTTGGCTTTGTCAAAGATGGTGATACTGTTGTCCCCAATACTAAGCAATACAGAGATACAAATCAAACGCATATTGATATTGCTCGTGAATGTGTGGAAATATTTATCGAGTCAGGAGAATTATCAAAAAGTATTAGAAAATTAACTGAGAAATATGGGTTAGAGCGTGTTGGTAAATTTAAATTTGAAGATTTCCCCAGAGATGTATCCTCATTCCGGCGATGGCTAGAAAATCCTCAATTATGTGGGATGGTCTGCTATTACCCTTTTAATTCCGATAAAAAGTTAACTTTACAATCAACCCATGAAGGGATTATATCGGTCGGACAGCATCAGCAGATAATCCAAATCTTGGCTACCCATCCCTGTGGTAGGCGTAAGTACAGTACAAACCCGTTGGTGGGATTATGTAAATGTGCTAAGTGCGGTTCGACGATGGAGAAGCGATCGACAACAATAAATGGTAAAACTTACGAACACCTGAAATGTCCAGGTGCATACCCAAAACCACGTCAACAGAGAAAATGTGATGTGCGAACTTATTTTCGGTTGGAAGATGCCATCGATAATACAATTCAAGCATTAAAGCAAAAGGCTGAAAGTCTCGCTGATCATATGCCAGTCGAAACCACAGAAGTAGTCCCAGTCGAGATACTGGAGTTACAACAGCAAATCCTGAAGCTGAAGCGACTAAATGACCCCGATTTTCACAGCACAATCAAGATTAAAGAACAAAAATTAGAAAGTTTATTAAAAACTTCAGAGCTAGATATAGTAGCAGATGCCAGCAGAACCCAGGTTTTGCGTGGCATTGCCGCTAGTTTGGGGTTTTGGGAAGCAGTCACCAGAGAGGAACTAACTGCCATATTTCATGAATTAGTCGAGGAAGTGGTTTGTTCAGTGGTAGATCGAGCGCAATTGTTCGCCGCACGACTCAAAATTTGATTTCGTTCCTCTTCTGGCAGAGAAGCTAAGTATCTCTCTGCTACTGCCCATAAGATATCTGCTACTTTTTTGGAAATCGTCATTGTTCTGTATCGATCCGATTATTTTTATGTTAGTTCGTTACTGAAAAATTTCTGTTAGTGGAGAACTAATATGTAGATTACCGAAATACAATTGCTTATGATTATGAGTAAGTTAAATTGCTAGATAGATTTTCCTACTACCAGAGTTAGTGAGTGGTATCAATCCAATGAACCCTTCTTCCATTCCCCATAACTAATCCGACGAAAAATTGAACTACACCTAAAACCTTTGTCCAATCGAATTGATACTTGCTTAATTGTCAAAAGTTCTGCACGAGATGGTAACTTTGACAGTCAAATTAATCTCAGTCGAGTTTTTTTGATTTCACGACTAGTAGTGTGTCAAGACCTAATTGACGGATAGATTTTCTGTAAAAACGGCGATTTATCCCATCTCTCTAACCGTCAAAATAAGTTTGACAGACTACTAGATTGGTTTTTGAAAATCCTTAAAGCCGTTACACTTACTCCAATTCGTCAGAATGAAAGCGGAAATAAAATTAACATTTGCCACGCTAGAAATTGCCATACTCCACTAGAGAGTGGTCACTGCTGAAGTCATATAGATAAACTACGCCAACCCATGTCTCAACTTTTGCGCGAGATCTCGAAACTATTTTCAGTAAAAATGTTTGACCCTTTCTCATGTTGCAGTTAGACCCCCATCGAACAGCAGAGAAAGAATCGAGAATTGTCGAACGATACAATTGGAATGAAATACGCTTAACTGGATGAATTTGCAGCGAAAACATACACCTTTAATTATTTATACACACTTATCTCGATTTTGACAATTGCTTACTTTCTAAGAGAATTAGTGCTTAATATCAAGCTGTATAATATTGTTTAATCTATTATTATTTTACACGTATCCAACATCCATTAGATATCAATTAAAAGCTTTGTCAGATAAGAATTACATGAAAACCAAGATTCTATTTACTGCATCCATCCAATAGGATATTAATCAGTAGAGAGCAAAATTTATTCCTTTAGGATGATTTGTTTTGAATGGAATACAGTCAAGATTTTTGGATAAGTATCAAGAGTGACAGAAAGAATCTCTCTCTGCAAACTTGACAGTATTTGTCGAGTTTAAGTATATATTGCTGCGCCAAGACTATCAAACTAAGAAGCTAGCTTACCCGTATCAGCACTACTTGCCTATCGCTCAATTAAGAAGAATGAGAATTTTTCTAACATCGCTGTGACTTGCGGAAAATACTTTTCCTCTCCATGAGGGTTCTTCGTTGCGAATTTTGAGCCAAAAATTATCCTGAAAATCCTTCGGCATTTGAGACAGCGAACTAAAAAATTCACCTTCTTTACGCAGTTTACGTAGCTTCTCATAAAGATAGCTACTGAAAATATAACGAGTAGTTTTTGAGGATATTAAATCGTGATACCAAAACCACGAAAAGATAAGCAGGGTAAAGTACAGGGTGAATTTTATCCCTTACAAAAAGCTGAACTGATTGCCCTACGTCAAGCCAAACTAATCAACAATACAGCCTTTGTTCATTTAGCACTGAGATATGAAAACCCATTTTGCGATCGCAGCATTACAGTTATCCCCAAAGAGTTTGCAATACGGTGGCTTCTCCCAGAAAGTAGCGTCTATGAAGCAATTGGGAAGCTCAAGGAAAGTAATGCAATCACTATAAAGTCAGGAAAGTTCACTATCGAATGGGTGGATTCTCAACAAGAAGAAAATTCTGAGAATCCAGAAAAATTACGGGATCTCAGAAAAAATTCTGGGATCTCAGAAAAAATTCTGGAATCCCAGAAAAAATTCTGGAATCTCAGAAAAAATTCTGGAATCCCAGAAAATCAACCGCCGAAACCTTCTCCCAGTAAAGAGTCTAGTTCCCTTCAGACTATTCAGACTTATTCAGACTTTATTCAAACTCTCTCAGATAACGAGCGCGAGAATTTTTTGAATTATTGCCAAGAAAAGACGAAGAATCTTCGCCAAGAAATAAATGACCTAGAAGCATGGCTAGCTCACAAAAACAAAGCTGGACAAAATCGTTGGGAAGTTTACTATCAAAGTTTTCTAGAGAACAGAATCAAACAGCCCAAGCAAAGCGAATATCACAACGCATTTGAACAATGGCAAGAAGAACTGCGAATCAAAGAAAGACTTGCAGAAGAAATAATTGAAGGAGGCAGGAGGGAATGAATCCCCATAGATAAATTTAGACGTTTCGTGAGCGGAGCGCTCACGCCGAAATCAGAACGGGACTTTAAACCATTTTGGCAGAGCGGCACGTTTGCCGAGTCATCTGCCCCCGAAAACGTGCCGCTTCTGCCTTTCTTCTTGTAACAGAAATTAATTGAGCAACATGATAGACAAATTACCCCCAGCAAACATTGAAGCAGAAGAAGCAATACTCGGAGGGATTTTACTAGATCCCATCGCCATCAGTCGGGTGTGCGAATATCTCGTACCCGATGCATTTTACGCTTCTTCCCACAAAGAAATTTACCAAATCCTACTGCGACTACACCATCAAGGAAAACCAACCGATTTACTGACAGTCATTGATTGGCTTCACGATGCCAACTTACTCATCAAAATTGGTGGCAGAAATAAACTGGTATCATTGCTCCATCACACAGTATCTGCCATAAATATTGATGCACTAGCCGAATTGGTGATGGATAAATACATTCGGCGCAGATTAATTGGAGTCAGCAGCGAAATCAACCAATTAGCTTACCAAATAGAAACAGATTTACCTGAGATTATTGAAGCTTCCCAGCAAAAACTATACCAAGTCTCGAATCAAGAATTTCGTACAAATACCGAACACAATAGCACCATCGCATGTCACGCTTACAGCAACTTAGCATCCAACAAACCGATTTATCCAACGGGATTTCAAGAACTCGACAAACTCATCATTGGATTTGAACCAGGTACACTGACCATTATTGCAGGTCGCCCATCAATGGGGAAGTCAATGATTGCCATGAATCTAGCATTGGGGATGATACAGAATCAGAACTTACCAGTAGCTATTTTCTCTCTCGAAATGACAAAAATGCAGCTAGAATATCGACTGTGGAGCGCAATTAGCATCAACAAAGAATACGAACCAATCCAAATTAGACCACTGAAAACCGACAGAATTCGTCGCCACCGTTCAGGTTACAATCCACTATCTGAATGTGAATTTACCAGCATTGTCAAAATTGCCAATATTTCCAGCGAATTACCACTATATATCAACGACAGTCGGGGAATAGCAGTTGCCGGAATTGCTTCAGAATGTCGTCAAATTTTAGCCAGAGAAGGGGAATTAGGACTGGTGATAGTTGATTACCTGCAAATGATGGCTCCCGACACTAAGGGAAATCGTAGTTACGAACTCGGTGATGTGGCACGAGGATTGTACAAACTGGCAGGTGACTTGGGCGTTCCAATATTAGCACTGTCCCAAATTTCCAGGGGAGTAGAAGGAAGAAACAACAAACGTCCCATGATGAGCGACTTATCACAATCGGGGATTTTGGAGATGGTTGCAGACAATATCATTCTTGCCTACCGCGATGAATATTATGACCGGGAGACAGTTGATAAGGGAATTTTAGAACTCATCGTTGCTAAAGCACGCCACGGTGAAACAGGAACCGCATCAGTTTTGTTTGACTCTGCTTACGGAATTATTAGAAATGCCCAACGTTGAAAAAGAAGCAGGGAGCGGGGAGCAGAGGAATCTGTTTTCTGCTGCCTTTTCTAGGGACAAATATTTGTATGTATACTACACAAAATGCATTGTGATATTTTTACTGATGAATTACTAAAAAATACATAAGTTATGGAAGATTTTGTATTTATCAACACTTTCATAACTGAAAATGCAGTGTTTACACACATATATTTAGTAATGAATCAAACCTATTTTTAAAATACTTTTATCAGAGAAAAATAATAGTTAGATATCTAACAATTGGTTGATGAAAGTTCAATAGCTTGGGGGTTAATTTGGGAGGCAAGAAAACATTGTTTTGATTCCTATGCACTCGAAACCGTCTTTATATTCCCACTCGCGCCAAGAAGAGGAAAAGGGGCAGGGGGCAGGGAGCAAGGGGGAAAATTGGAACGGAGCTTGCACTTCGCCGACCCAGCAAGAACGCCCTTACAGGGCGGGGCTTGCTCCCCCCGCTCTCTGCTCCTTTTCCCCCTGCCTCTTTGGTCAAGGAAATAACCCCCGTTCATCTCAATTAATGCTGATAGCAACTACCACAACAATCCTAGATGTAGTTATTAACCCCAGTTTGATTGGAATCACAACATTGACTATTTCAACATTGGGAGTGAACGCAATATTTTTTCGACGCGAGTTGGACGGTTTCTTCAACACCATCGCTAACTTTTCACAAAGGTACAAAATAACTTCATCGGCATTCACACTTTTCGGCACATTCCTACTCTTAGATGCTCTTTCTACTCCAGTACAAGCACAATTTTTTCAAAATGCAGAAACTTGGATGACATCACAATTTACAGGTGCAGATACAGCAATTACTTTATCGTTTAATGTACTAAGAGGATTATTCATATTGTACTTGGGAATTTCTTTAGTACGGGTTGTTCAAGCGGCAAGGCAGGATGAAGATTGGCAAAATTTAGCCCGAACACCAATGATTATTTTGATTGCAGTAACGATGGGTGATATTCTGGCAAATTTGATTATTGGAGGAGGGGGAGGAGGGTGAATAGTGAGTAGCGAGTAGAGGGAAAGATTTGAGGTTAATTCTAAGCCGCTATGCCTCTGCACTACTCACTACTCGCCACTCACTACTCACTAATAAAAATATGGAGGAAAAATCAAAGTACCGTAAAGTTAATGCGACTCTTGGGAAGCAGGCAAACATCGGACCATTCCCCGCAGATCAATTAATTCCTTGGGCAATAATTTGTGGACTTTCTTACTACTTGATACATGGTTTATTTAGGCTTAATTGGGTTTGGACTTGTGCAGTCGCAGCTTCGGGAATAGCAACATGGTGGATTCTTACAGCCAATGGTAGTTGGCGTATTTTATCTAAATTTGTTACTACCCCTAATTGGACACGTATCCGATGTTTGTACCAGCCAGTTATAGATTCAAAAAAAGGAAGCAAAGTCAAAAAAATGTAGGTTGTTGTGTGAGTGTCAAATCAAAAAGTTGGTAAACGAATTATTGATAATGGAGGGAATAAACTTTCCCTAACGCCTATTGAAGATGCATTTGCTCCTTTTACAATGCTGCAAATAAATCTCCAAGGACGTTCAGTTGGTGCTTATCTCCTACGCAAAGGAGTTGATAATTTCCTGATTCAATTTGGATTTGAATGTCCAGGTATTCATTCCACATTACGCAACGAACAAATTGACCCTGTGTTTGATGCAATTGAATCAGGTTTAAAAGATTTACCTAATGGAGAACGTTTAACAATCCATCTCAGTTCGTTTACCAACGACACATCACGACAGCAACAACTTCAGAATTTAAGTGATATTGCCCCTAACAAAGAACTGCAATATCTCTTGATGGGAGAAAGATGTAGAACACAACAACTCACAAATCAAGGAGTTCGCAAACCGAAAAACCTACGTCTTTATTGCACTTATACCGTTGAAACCAATAGCACTGGCACAAGTGATGCTATTGAAAAAATCCTCTCGAAATTAGAACGTTCGTGGAAATCATTCACAGGAGAAATCAACGAACTCCAATTCATCGCTATCGAAAGACTATTACACGCATCCTTTACCGATGGATTCCAACTATGGGAACAACTACTATCAAACAAAATGGGGCTAGATATCCGCCCAATAAATGCAGATACGCTCTGGGAACAACTATGGCAGCGATTTAACAACACACCACCCCGTCCAATTCCCCAACTCTTAATTCTCGACGACAACGGACTACGAGAGGAAATTTATTCAGATGTTGCCCCCACATCTTTTCTCATGGAATCCGAGTCTTCCATCCCCATCGCAGATAGACGATGGGTGCATCTCCAAGAAAAATACATTGCAGCCCTCACCTTCGTGGAGAAACCCGGTGGTTGGGCAGATAAAGAACGACAAATGCATTATTTATGGGAGGTTTTATCAAGAGAAAGGGTTTACGACACCGAGATTTACTGTCAGTTGATGCGAGCTTCGGAAACGTTGGTAAAAACTAATATGCAGCGTTTGACCAAACAAGCAAACACATCAGCTACACTTGCACAGAATAAAAACTCAGTTGACGTAAAATCACTACTCAACATCAAAAAGTCTGTTGCCGCACAAGAAGAACTTTATGAAGGTGCTGTTCCAATTCATGTTGCGACGGTGTTTTTGGTATACCGCAAAACCCGCGAACAATTAGACGAAGCTTGCCGTTACTTACAATCCTGCTTTCTGCGTCCAGCTTGGGTTGTTAGAGAAACCGAATATCCCTGGCGCATTTGGTTACAAACTTTACCAATAGTTTGGGAACGCTTGATGACTGCACCTTTTAATCGAAGGTTGCTGTATTTGAGCGGTGAAGTTCCAGGATTAATGCCCTTGGTGCGAACCAAAGCCGGGGATAGTGACGGTTTCGAGTTAATTGCAGAAGAAGGAGGAACACCAGTATTTCTCGATTTGTACAAGGAGCATAAAAACTTAGGATTGTTTGCCACAACTCGTGCAGGTAAAAGTGTTCTGGCTTCTGGAATTCTTACTCAGGCATTAGCTCATGGAATGCCAGTGGTAGCGATGGATTATCCGAAACCCGATGGAACCAGCACTTTTACCGATTACACCCAATTCATGGGTAAGGATGGTGCATATTTTGATATCGGGAAGGAATCAAGTAACTTGTTTGAGTTACCAAATTTACGGGATTTACCACCAAAGTTGCAGCAGGAAAGGTTTGAAGATTACAAAGATTTTCTTGCAAATGCAATTCTCGCAATGGTTTCAGGAAACCGCAAAGGTAGTCAGGAATCGAATATGCTTACAGATAACGTGCGATCGCTTATTGCTCTAGCTTTGAAAGCGTTTTTTGGAGATGAATTGATACGCGATCGCTATGCGGCTGCATATATTAACGGCTTTGGCTCAGACGAATGGTCTGTAATGCCGACATTGCATGACTTTCTAGGTTTTTGCTCCCACGAACGTTTGCGGTTGGATTCCCTCACTGGAGATACTAAAGCTGCTTTAGAAACTATTCGGTTAAGGTTAAGATTCTGGCTTTCTAGTCGGGTTGGACAAGCCTTAGCACAACCTTCTACCTTCCGCAGCGATGCCCAACTTTTAATCTTTGCACTGCGTAACCTGTCCAACGATGAAGATGCAGCAATTTTGAGTTTGAGTGCTTACAGCGCGGCATTACGACGAGCATTAGCATCTCCAGCAAGCATCTTTTTTATTGATGAAAGCCCAATTTTGTTTGAATTTGATGCGATCGCGTCTTTGGTTGGTAGGCTTTGTGCTAATGGTGCAAAAGCTGGTATCAGGGTAATTCTATCCGCCCAAGACCCCGATACAATCGCAAAATCTCCATCTGGTTCTAAGATCTTCCAGAATTTAACCACTCGGTTAATTGGGCGAATTCAACCCACTGCTATTGATAGCTTTGAGAATATTTTGAAATATCCTCAAGAGATTATTTCTCGCAATGCTACAGAAAGTTTCTTTCCTAAAAAGGAGGGCTTTTACTCACAATGGTTGTTGGATGATAACGGAGTATTTACTTTCTGTCGTTACTATCCGCCGTTTAATTTACTCGCAGTAGTGGCAAATAATCCGTCAGAGCAAGAAAGGAGAACACAAGCATTACTCAAATATTCAGATAAATTTATGGCGATTGCAGAATTTTCTAAGCAATTAATAGGAAGCGAATGATTGAGATATGAAGAAACCAAACAAATTAGTAGTTGCTATAGTTGGTATGGGTGTAATCTCGACAGTAAGTATTTCCAGCGCATCGGCATTAGAGATATCAAATCCCATTACAAAAGTATTTGACCAGTGGCAAGAGCAATTAGGCTCGATAAACAAATATATTTCCTCAACAATCTCTCGTAAATTAGGAGATTTGTCTGATTCATTGCAGGGAGATTTACAAGCAGCAGTGAATAAGTCAGTTGGTGCATTGGGTTTACCTGATGCAACAGAAGTAAGGGGAAAAATTGAGGAGATTGTAGCTTCAAATAATAGTGCAATTAATAGTGTTGATAAAGCAACAAATGAAGTTGACCGTCAAATTACCCGTGCTTATTCTGATAGCACTTTGAGTAAACAGGGTCAACAAATTACGAAACAGCAAGTTGAAAAAACCCAAACTTCTATCGAACAAGTTGAAAATTCAGGAGAAGCTGCACAAGAAGAAGTAGTTACCCAAAATGTGATGAAACGTATTGCCCAACAAAATACTCAAATAGCAGGGGTTCTAGGAGCAATGCGAATGGACGGATTAAAATCAAAACAATCTCAAGATTTAGCTAACTTGAATTTAACTAACATTTCTCGTTCTTTAGATGGACAAAATCAAACTAAGCAAAAAGAGGTGGTTGGACAAGGATTTAATAATTTACGCACAGCATCTCAAGCTCGTTTATTCTAATTAAATATTTAACCGTATGTTCTACTATTTTTTGAAATACGGATTAATTTTTTCTCAAACAAATACACCAAATCCCGGAGAAGCTGCTTCTACTATTACAGAAGATGGTATTGCTGCTAGTGAAGCTGTGGCTAAGTCAATCGATAAGTTATGGGATGACGTATTACAAGGAGGATTATATAGTGCGATCGCAAATCTTGGCATCTTCTTTGCAGTTGGGACTCTCCTAATTTTTATCGTCCAATGGACAAAAGAAATGATTGACGGGGACAGTTCTAAGGGGTTCACAGAACTAATCTGGACAATCGTTGTAATAGCCCTACTTGCTAATAATGGTCAGCCATTAGCGATTGCGACAAAAGGATTGAGAACAGTGATTAACCAAACAAATCAGACCCTTTTAGCTTCCACATCTGCCTCCATCCAACTCCAAGAAGCTTATCAGCAAATAATGCTCAAAACAGGTAAAGGAGATGCAATTCAATCACTCGTTAATCAGTGTAATGCGATCGCAGACCCCACACAACAAGCCGAATGCCTACAGAATGCTGCCGCACAAGCAAAGGACATTGAAGCTGATTTAGACCAAGATAATCGTCCTGAATGGGTGAAAAGCATCAGCGATTTTTTCAACACCAACATTTTTCAGTTAGCGGTGAGAGGTTGGTTGTTTGCACTTGCGATCGCATTCCAGTGGATAATCGAAGTCTGCATGTTATTAACCGCTTTGCTTGGTCCTTTGGCTGTCGGAGGTTCCCTACTTCCCGTTGGTTCAAAAGCGATTTTTGCATGGTTAACAGGTTTCTTTTCAGTGGGAATGATAAAGCTTTGTTTCAATATTATTTCTGGCTTGGTAGCTACGATGGTTTTAAATGCTGATAACAACGACCCGATGATTTTTGCATTTGCAATCGGTGTTCTAGCTCCAATTTTATCTGTACTTCTAGCCGCAGGTGGAGGGATGGCAGTTTTTAGGAGTTTTTCCAGTATTGCGAGTTTTGGTCTTTCTAATTTTGTGACGAGAATGGTTAATAAATGAGGCTGTTAGCGGTTAGCTAATAAGTCATTTGGTTAGATAGGAATCATAATTTTATACAGATAATAGAGTATTATTTTTTTGCTAATTGCTAAGGGCTAATAACTAATAGCATTTATATAAACTCAAACAGCATGAATGATCTCAATTCAGAATCTACTCAAAATAAAAGACTCAGATTTTTAAATCGTGCATCTAAAAGATTCTCAACTGGCGATACTTTAGCATTATTTACAGTTGGGACTTTCGGATTACATTTGATTACCTTCTTTCTCCTGATATTAATCTACGGTTCCTACTCACAATTGAATAAAAAGCCACCACCCTCTTTGGTGCAATTGGAAACAGGAAAATCAATAAAAGTGGCACCATTAGGAAATAGCGATCGCACTCCCCAAGTAGTAGCACATTTTGTCTCCGACACCATGACTTTAATGATGAATTGGTCGGGAAATTTACCACCTACCAACGTTGAAGAAAGTGCAAAACCAAAACCTGATAAGGGAATCAGTATTGGAGAGCGGGGATTGAGAGGAAATAAAGTGACATCGGAAGCTTGGCAAGCATCCTACGCATTATCAGAAGATTTCCGTAAAGAGTTTTTAAAAATGCTGGCTGACATGACACCACCAGGAGTTTTTAAAGGTACAACTCAAGTTGTTTTAGTCCCACTTTCAATTCAGTCACCAATAAAAATTGAAGAGGGGAAATGGAAAGTAAAAATGATTGCTAATCTAACTATATTTGACCAGGGTAATAATTTAGGGGAAGTAATACCCTTTAATAAAGAGATATTTGTTCGAGCAGTAGAAGCTCCTGAATCTCCAGCAAATGTGAGTGGATTAGCCGCAGTAATTTATCAAGTTCGTGCTAGCGGATTAGAGATTTATGCAATTCGAGATTTACCACAGGAGAATTTATAATGCCAGAACAGGAAACGGAAAATCATGAATTGAATGGTAATTGGGATGAAGCAAGTTTTGCAAAATTACTTGGTTTAAATGATGAGAATCAATTATCAAACCAAACAAAACCTGTTGCTTCAGAAGAATCACCGGAAGTAGAAATAAATAGTCAAAATTTAGCTTCTAACCCAGTTGCTACTCATGAATTATTTGATGATCCCCAAGTAGGTAAAACCCAGCCGACTTTTTACGGTAATCCTTTCGCCAAATTTGGTGTAGTGGGTTTAGTAATGCTTGTTGTTTTCGGTGCTGCTGCAACGGTTTTAAATAGCATTATGTCGGGTAAACCCAAGATTGCACCTACGATTGCTAACCAGGAAGTAGATAAGCCGAAGCTAGAAATTGCTGATAACTCTCAAGTAACAGAAACAGGAAAGCTTAAAGCTGAATTAGCACTCTCTACCCAAGCTGACAAAATCAAATCAGTGGAGCGTTCCAAAAGTCCTAAAACCCAGATTGTCAGACGCAATAGTCAAACAATAAATCAACGCAGCAAAACTGTATCTTCTCAGATTATTCCAAGAGAAGTACCAAGAAGTCAAGTTGCTTACATACCACGTTCAATCCCTCAAAGAGTTAGCTACAACCCTCGTAATATTCCTTATACATCGAGAAATCAACCAGTTAAAAATCAAGTAAATCCAGCATCTGTGTCTAAATCTTTAACCAAACAGGAAAAAGATATTAACCCAATGGAGCAATGGAGGGAAATTAGCAGTTTGGGAAGTTATGGAAATGTTGAAATTGCATCTAATTCTGAATCTCTGCCAAATAATACGACTAATACCACACTTAATGAACAACAAGCACCAAGTATTACCAGTGCTACTTTAATTTCAGTAACATCAAATTCAAATCAAATAGTTCCCACAACTAATGATTTGGAAATTGAACCACTTCATGAAGAAGAAGCTTTAATTATTGGTAATCCAGAAACACAACAATTAACAGTAGGTTCATCTAGTTCTGGAAAATTAGTGACACCTTTAATTTGGACTAAAAATCAGCCTAATAGTGCTGCTGTTAACTCTGCCAAGCAACCACAACAAGATAAATTTATCATTCAACTTTCTAAACCTTTAACTACCAAAGAAGGTTTGGTTATTTTGCCAAAAGCAACACAAATAATAGTTCAAGTCAAAGATATTCAGAAATCAGGATTTGTTGAACTGGAAGCGACAGGAGCGGTAATTGATGGGAATGAATATATATTACCCGAAGGAGCGATCGCAATTCGGGGTAAATCTGGTCAACCTTTGATAGCTTCTTCCTGGGGTGATAAAGGTGGGGAAATAGCTTCGCGGGATGCGGAAACCTTTGCGGTTGGTTCGTTAGCAAAAGTTGGTAAGGTTATCAATCAACCTAAAGAAGAACAAACCTCAACGAATAGCGGTTTCGGTGGTACAACTTCTTTCTCTTCAATTAGAAGAAATCGTTCCAATATTTTGGGAGCAGTTTTGGAAGGAGGTTTTGAACCCTTAACCCAACAGATATTGCAGCGCAATCAACAAGCATTACAGGAGATTCAACGGAGAGAGGATGTTTGGTTCGTCAAAGCGGGTACTGAGGTTCAGGTATTTGTCAATAAAACTTTCCAGTTTTAGGTGAGGTAGTAATGGGCATTAGGCAGTGGAAAAGTATAGCTATTATTTCTTTTATTTATTTACCACTTGCTAATTTATCAACAGTAAATGCTACTGAAATTAGACAAGGTGTAAAGCAAATTTCTCAGGATATTGCGACTGGAAATAGTTCGACGAAGATACCACAAATTGAATTATCACCTGGATATGGGGTAAATATTTCTTTTATTAAAACTGGCGAAATTGCCGAAAAAGTATGGTTGGATAATCCAGCGTTTGTATCTCTCGACGTTGATGGTTGTCTAACTGGATTATCACAGCAGTGCGAACAGTCGGGAGCAACAGTCATACATTTACGACAGATTAATAAATTAAAACTGCCGCAGTTACCGAGTACAAATACAAGCTTGCTCACAGTTGTTACAAAAGGGAAATTGAAAAGGCAAGTTTATTTATTCCAAGTTGTGGCGGGGAAAAATAAGTCGAGCTATCACACTTTAGAAATTTTACCAACTTTCAATCTGATTCCCGAATCAACTATTTATTCAAACTTTAATAATCAATTACAACAAATAAATCGCGGATTGAATATTGCTCGACAACAAGGTTTAATTTCCGATGATTCCCGATTATGGAAACGGATCGAACAGTTTTTAATCAATGTGCGTTCTGGAGAATCAGTTAATATCGCGGCTCGTGATAGTGGAATATCTATACAACTAATTAGTCGATTAGCTGAATTAGGTAGTGATGCCAATACACATCAAAAAATTATCAATCATTCTAAATAATTTGTGGCGAGAAAATCATGAAACGCAACAAGAAAATATTCATAAATTTTACAGGATTGAGTCTGTCATTATTAGTAACGGGTGGGATTATTGTTTTTCCACAACAACACAGTATGTCGAATCCTCCAACGACACAACAACAAATACCCACGGTTACTTGGCAAAATACCCGTTTACCAGATTGGAATCAAATCACTTTCTCGAATATGCCAGCAATTAGCGAACCTGGTTCATTTCAATCATCTCAAAATGTCGTGGATCAACTTGGATACAACCCCTCCCGCAGTTGGAATACTGGACAAAAACCAGATTCATTTACAATGTTGGGTGATTTTCAAGATTCCTTCAAGTTACAACAGTTCTCACTGATGGATATTTCGCAAATTGTGAATCTGGATTTAGAGAAAATTAGCTTGGATTATTTTGGCGTGATGAAATTGCAAACTTTGGATAGTTTGGTCAAAGCGATACCTGAATTACAAGATTTTCCTATTTCTCAAGTCAAACCAATTTTTGATTTATTATCTCAAAATTTATCGACATCTTTCGATACAAATCAAACTATTGGCTATTTACTCAAGCAATCACCCCATTTAGGTAAATTAAGTTTCGACTCTTTGGATTTAAAATCCTATAATTTCAGTTCAATTCCTAATTTAAAGAATACTGCGATCGCAAGTTTTGATAAATGGCAGGGAGTTTACATTTCGCAAATTCCTGGACTCAATGAAGTCCCCTTCTCTCAATTTCCCAATCCCCTCAATCCAGTGGGTACTTCCGTGGGAATAGTTGATGTTGCTTTTGCAACCGATGAACAAAAGCGAGAACGAACTATCTCCGGAAGTAACAAAGAAGGTTTTGCTGTACCCTGTGACAAAGATTGCGCTCATACCGAACTATCTGGTTCCCCTGCGGTAAATGGAAAAGCTTGGATTAGTGGTAAATATCAATTAGTTAAAGGTGGTAAGGGGATTCTCGGTTCGGTTAATGGTGGGAAAGAACCAACGGGAAGAAATCTGTTTGGTGATGCTTTTAAAGTCGCGGTATGGGATGTATCGGAAGTGGATGGTATGATTTCTCAATCGTTATTCTTCCGAGTTTGTATGCGGAATAATTTCGTCGATTTGGGATGTACCCCCTATTTTATCGGTCCCGTTCCGTTTATGACTTATAGAGAAAAAGAACCGATATTTTTGGGTAGAATCGACAGCGAACGCAACTCGATTTCTAATCCCACAGGACTAAAAAGTAGTGGTTTTCGATTTAATCATTCTCCGATTACTAGCAATATAAATAAGGATGCTATCGCTAATTTAATCCCAGCATCAAAAGAGAATTGCAAAAATATGCATGTATCTGGTGCAAATATTGATGTTCTGAGTTTGGCTTTATCAAGCACGCAAAATAATTATAATTTTGTTGGTAATTATGGGTGTAATTCCTCTGGAAATTGTGGACGTGCAATTGGTGCAATGCAGTTTATCTCATCTCGTCCAGATATACGAGAAATTATTACCCGTAAAGCTGGTGGGAAAGATTTTATATCGAAGCTAGATTCTGAAGAGAAGATTACAGGTGAGGAAATGACACAGTATTTTTCACCTTCCGAACAACAGACTTTAATTGAATCGGAAACAAATAGCTTACTATCGACAGCATCACAGCAAATTGATCCAAATACAGGTAAATCTTTCACAGGAGATAGGTTAATTGAGCGTGTGGCTCAAATGCAGTTTGCTGGTGTAAATATTCCGATTGATGAATCAATTATTCATGTTAGTGATGGTGTTACCAGCAAAGAATACGGTAAAAGAATAAAAACTAAATACTCACGTAATTTGCAATTCATGAATTGTTTATAATTTTATTTGTGTATTTACCATGCTGAGAAACATTGGTAAAATTTTAAGTATTAAATTTGAAAAATATCGTTTAATATTCTTTATTTCATTAGTTGTCTTTGCGGCTTCATTTTTGATTACCTACATATCTCTAAATAGCAAGCCAACTGGTTGGCAGTATGCGGAGATTTTAGCACCAAAGCCTTTATTAAAAACAGTATTATCTCAAAAATCAATTCGCAATCTTGATACTTCATCAATTAAAGTTTTGAAAATCCCATCTGGCTCTGCTGGAAATTTATATATTTTCGATTATCGCTCTTCCCAACTTTGCGGTACTAATGGATGCTTATACTCGGTTTATAACGAATCGGGAAACATACTTCTAGAATTTATTGCTAATCCTTACCTACCACCGAAGGAAAATTTAGTTCAAGCAACTGATATCGATAATTCGAGATTTCCTTGTTTAATAATTACCCAACCAATATCAAAAGCAAATATTGTTTCTCGAACTCGATATTGTCACCACAAAGGTAAATATATACGTTTGAATCAAGCTTTAACAGAAGTCGGTAAATATTTGGAAGGAGAGAATTAATTTATGTCGAATTATGCTCAAAATCAGCCAGCTAACTCTAGTTTACAAATCGAGAGACTACCCAACTTAATCAAATCACAATCTGGTTTGATGCTGTTAGCTTGTTTGAGTGCGATACTGCTTCGCAGTCACTTCGTGAACGCATTCTCTAAACTACTATCGGAAAGCAATAACAAAGGTAAAGTAGCAACTAGTTATTGGGGAGGTAGTAAAGAAAAATCAAAAGCTACAAATAAAGCGAAAAAGCAGATATTAAAACCAACTCGTAATTCTGCCGCTTTGTATATTGGAACTCCTCGTAATATGCAAATTAATCTCCAAAAACAATGGTATCGATCGGGTTTTATCAAAACCCAACCAAATAATTTCCCTTTCTTCTCTTCTGCAAACCCTAGTCTATATGTTCCCGATGCACAAAGAGGAATTGCCGTCATTGGTGCTGCGGGTTCTGGTAAAACCTTCTCAGTAATTGACCCTTTAATTCGTAGCACATTTGACCAGGGATTCCCCATGCTACTCTACGATTTCAAATTTCCAGCACAAACCAAACGTGCTGTTGCTTATGCGATGAAACGGGGATATACGGTAAAAATCTTTGCACCAGGGTTTCCAGAAAGCGAAACTTGTAACCCTCTGGATTTGCTTCGAGATGAAGAGGATGCGATTTCCTCTGGACAAATCACTCAAGTTATCTCTCGCAACTTCGATAGAGGTGGAAATGCTAGAGCACCAGTCCAGTAGAAGTAGTTGACAAGATACATAGTTTTTGCAGAGGCTAATTTATAGGAGAATAAGGAGAATAAGGTATGAGGAGTGCAAACTATGCGTCCATTAATATGGGAACCTCCAATCTCCCTGTCAAGCAAAGAAGAAAAAGTTGCGAAACGTATACGCAAAGCAAAGTTATTTGTATTTTTGCGGCAAATACGACACGAATTATTTGACCCAGACTTCCAAACGGAGTTAGCAAGGGTATTCAAGGACAGTAGTGTTGGTTTATCTCCAATACCACCAGCACAACTTGCACTTGCAGTAATTTTACAAGCATATACAGGGGTTTCAGATGACGAGGCAATAGAAGCGATTGAAATGGATAGGCGATGGCAGCTAGTTTTAGATTGTCTCGATTGTGAACAAGCTCCATTTGGCAAAGGGACACTAGTTAGATTTCGTGCGCTTTTGATGTCAAAGTCTCTTGACCAGAGGATTGTGGCGAAAACAGTTGAAATGGCACATTTTCATGAAGGTTACAATCCGAAGTCGTTAAAAGTAGCCTTAGATTCAAGCCCGTTATGGGGAGCGGCACGTGTGGAAGACACGTATAATTTGTTAGGTCATGCACTAAGGAAAGCATTATTCGTAATAGCTCAGAATTATGAACAGGACGATTCTGGTGTTACAGGCGTTACAGCGACTATCGGTGCAGAAATCATCACGGGAACGAGCCTGAAAGCTGCCTTAGATTTAGATTGGGATGACCCGGAAGCTCGTAATGTTGCACTATCTACAATATTGCAAACATTAGACTCAGTTGAGTCTTGGGTCAAACAAAAACTGATTTGGATGAAAAACAAGCACTCAAGTCAACAAGAGCATTGAAGATGCGAGGCAAATTGAATCACAAGATGTTGAGGAGAAATCTGATGGCTCCCCAAAGCTCCGTAAAGGTGTTGCTAAAGATAGACGCATTTCAATTGAGGATGAGGATATGCGTCATGGTCGTAAAAGTCGCAGCCAAAAAATTGATGGTTACAAACGTCATATTTTCAAAGACTTAGAATTGCAAATGGTAAGAGCTGTTGGTGTTACCAGAGCAAACGAACCAGAAGCATCTGTAACTATGGCAATTGAGTTCGACTTAAATGCCCAGAACGTAACAACTCTTGACATCAAAGAGCTACATATTGACCGTGCATATTTAGCTAGTCATTGGGTTAAACAACGCACACCTGATATGACTATTATTTGCAAGGCATGGAAAGTCCGCAACGGTAATTTTTTTGATAAAAATGCCTTTGTTCTGGATTGGGAAAATCATTTCATTCGCTGTCCCAATGGAGTTAGTTTACCCTTTAATGAGGGGACTGTTGTCCACTTCCCCAAACACGAATGTCAAACCTGTCCTTTACGCTCTCAATGTACAGAGAGTAAGCAAGGTCGCAGTATCTCTATTCACCCTGACGAGTCTCTACTTGTAGAGCTACGGGAACGTCAAACTACACAGAGTGGACGTGAGAAACTCCGCGAGCGCGTTAGTGTTGAGCATAGTTTAGCTCATATTGGTCAGTGGCAAGGAGATAAAGCTCGCTACATTGGCTTACGCAAAAACCTTTTTGACCTTCGACGTATGGCTGTTGTTCATAATCTCCACGTTCTTGCTCGTATGTTTGAAACTAATAATAAAGAAATTTCTAATTTTAATAATTCATACTCTGCCTGATTTGTCAATATCTTCTACTGGACTGGTGCTCTAGTAGTGATAAATTTTTTGAGGAAGCTGGAGATTCTTTAGTTGAGGGGATTTTACTTGTCACTAAAGCAATTAAAACCTTAACTGGTGAGGCTAAATACTGTGACTTAATGATGGCACAGGCAATTCTATCTTTGCCTAATTTAGCGGCAAGGCTGGAATTAGCATCCAAGGAAAAGTTGAAAGTTTGGACATCACGACCATTATCTCAGCTAATCAGCGTCAAGGATTCGGAAAAGACTGCTGCATCAATTATTGGAACTGCACAGCGGATGTTTCAAAGATTCCTCAAACGGGATTTTGTTGGTGCATTTTGCGGTAGGACAACGCTACCACTGGATTTGGATGGAAAGCAGCTAATTATTTTTGGGTTGGATAGAAACAACAGAGATATTGTCAGTCCCCTACTCGCGGCAATTCTCCACATGATTGTGACACGCAACATCACCCGCACTGTACCACGTAAAGATCCTCTAATAGTTGCATTGGATGAGTTACCGACGTTCTATTTACCAGCGCTCGTCAACTGGCTGAATGAGGGACGTGAGGATGGTTTTGTGGGGATTTTGGGGTATCAAAATATTGCCCAGTTGGAGAAAGTATATGGGAAGGAATTAGCAAGGGCAATTCTGGGTGGTACTGCAACCAAGTTTATCTTTAATCCCCAAGATCCCGAATCTGCAAAGCTTTTTAGTGATTATTTGGGAGAGATGGAAATTAAGTTTAATTCTAAATCTCGCAGTACGGGGAAAGGTGGTGGTTCCCGCAGTAGTAACGAACACCACCAAAAACGGCACCTACTGGAACCCGCACAATTTGCCAAGATGGGTACGGGGAGAGCAGTAGTTATTAACCCAGCTTACACCCGTGGGAATGAGGCTTATGTTCCTTTGTTGCAAGCGATGAAAGTACCAAAATCTGATATTGAAGAGATGAATTGGTCAGAAAATAAGTGGGATTTTGTTAGAGAAAAATTGATTGAATGCAATGGAATTCAAATTAGCGATGAAGAACGTTCCCAACAGTTTTTAGAACGGAGAGAATTAGCTGAAAAATTATTTCCAATGCCAGAAGAGTCAAGGAATATACCTTCTGTTGAAGAATTAAAAAATATTTTCTAGGTTTCATATTATGGAAAAATTAAAAGTTGATTTTAGTCAAGATATATTTTCATTACTGTCCAATTATCCTGAATGGCTGGAGATGGTTAACCAAGCCATTGATAAACCGCCTTTAAATATTGGCTATATTCCAAGAGTAGTAGAAGTTTTTGACCAAAACGGATTATTGGCTGGAAGGTTAAATAGCTGTTTTTCTTATGAAATGACACGTAATACTGCCCAAAAAAGTGAGTTTATTGCTTGGTTACTTGATGGAGAATTAGTTGTTTTCTACATTGCTTCGGAAGTCATAGTTAATCGTCTACAAATTTTAGCTAATGCTTTTGGAGAGTTATTGTAATGCCAGACATATTTGTAGTAGATGCTGGTGATGCCAATTCGATACAGCAGCGTTACGAGCAAGTGATTGAAATGTTGCTACAAGCATTACTGGATGCAAAGCAAAATAATACAAAGCAAGGATTAAAAATATTTGATGATGATAAATTGGTGTATGGACGCGATAATAACCAGTTTAGTGATGAAATATCCGGTTTATCCGGTGAATTACTAAACCCTCAGCTTATTATCCAATTACAACAATTACGCTCTACACCAGTTGGGGAAGTTGTTGAGGGAGCGATTAATAAGCGAGTCGAATTGGATGGAAAAGTAGTTTTACAGTCGGACAAAGATGGGAGGGTAATTGTCAATGAATTATTACAAAAAGAAATAGTTCAAGATATTGGTAGAGAAAATATAGAGGGATTTAAAAGTACAGAAACTAATCATAACTCTGAAGAAATTATTTATCCAGAATTCTCATCTATAGAAAATAATCAAATTGATAATACTAAAACTCAAGTTGCAGGTTCGATACGAGTAGCTGAATCATTAAATACCTTAGAAGATAGTCCCTTAAAAACCTTATTAAATGCAGAATTAGAACAACTACGCTCTGAAATTAAAGCATTACAGCAAGAACATAACTTGTATGAAGAATTAATTCATCAGAGATTACAGCAACCACAAAATACATCATGGTGGCAAGATTTAAAAAATAAAACTTCTATTGTTATAAACAGCTTTACTTCTGCTGTCAAAATCGGTATCAGCGAATATCAAAATAACTCAACTCAACATCAATTCGCAGCATCGATTAAGAACTTATTTCGCCTCCAAACACAACCAGGGGAAAATCAATACCAAACCGATAAATACCAAATTTCTCGTAGTGGTTCGCTGTATGAAATTAAGGATTCGGCAACGAACAAGCAAATAATGCAGTTTCAAACGACTCCTTTGGGGTTAAGAGTTGAGAGAAGTAATTTAGAAAAGCATCATATCAAGGATTTTACAACATTACAAACATCGCTACAACAAAACCACACAGTTCCCAATTCTTTTGCTCCAGTAGGAAGACAAGAAGCTGAATATTTTACTCGTGTTGAGAGGGTTAGTAATGCATTAATACAGTATGCAGTAGCACAACAAAAAGAAGTCACTATCGATGGTGCTTTTTCCTATAAATGGCAAGCAAACCCTAATGGAGATGTGCAAATTAAAGCCAAAGATGGACGAGGTAATTTACTGGAAAAAACAGGAGGGAGTGTCAAAAGTAATATGAGCGAACGCGATTTAGTTTATTTCGAGCAAATCCTGCCTAAATTACAAACAAGCTCTAAAAAAGAAGCCGTGAATTCTCTTAAATTAACTAATCATCAAGAAAGGTAATTCAATCTATGAATAGTTTATCCGATTTGAACTTGCTAGTGGACTCTGGCTGACTGCCTGACAGAACTCTGAAAAGCCTAGCAAAATCAAGGATTTTAGTAAAAAAGGTCGAGAGACATGAGATGGTAAAGTTACCAGACTTCTACCAAAAAATACCATGTCAAACTCAACCCAACTTTATAGTCAGGTATTAGGATACTTACGTCAATACAGTACCTACCGTGATTTGCGTCATTTAAAAACTCTTGCTTGGATGATTAATGGGCTGATATGTAGTGGTCAGTTAAGTTTGAGCGCATGGGAACCATATGTAGACAGTTATGCCAAACAAGCTCAAAGCTACGAGCGCAGGTGGCATAGATTCCTTGAAAATATAAGGATTAACGTTGAAAAAATATACTTGCCATTGGCATTGTTGGCACTCAAAGACTGGGAAAAACATCGATTGTATTTGGCATTAGATACAACTATGCTTTGGAATCGTTTCTGCATGATTCACATCTCAGTGGTGTGTTGTGGGCGAGCAATCCCTTTATTGTGGAGAGTATTGGAACATAACAGTGCAACGGTTGCATTTAAGGAATACGAGGTGATGCTACGTAAAGCTAGGTGGTTACTACGCCGTGATTCCGATATTATGATACTTGCAGATAGGGGCTTTGCAAATCATGATTTCTTGAGTTGGTTGCAAAAAAGCAATTGGCATTACTGTATACGTATCCCAAGTGATACATGCTTGCATGGAGTTAGACGTTACCCAACACATGTAAAATCAATTTATCCAAATCGAGGACAAGCAGCTTTTTATCGTAACGTTGGACTGTGGCAAGATTGCCTAATTCGCTGTAATTTGGTAGTCGCCTATCCAGAAGTGGTATCCGAGCATTGGGCAGTTGTTACAGACGAAGAGCCAGCTTTAAAAACATTGCATGAGTATGCTTTGAGGTTCTGCGTAGAGGAACTATTTCTGGACAGTAAATCAGGTGCATTTGAACTCGAAGATTCTCGCATTCGTGATGCCGAATCTTTGGAGAGATTGTATTTGATTGCCGCCTTAGCTTTACTTTACAGTACAACCCACGGCATGGCTGTACAAATTGCTGGTTTACGTACTTGTGTTGACCCCCACTGGAATCGTGGTTTAAGTTATCTCAAGATTGGTTTGCGCTGGCTCAAAGGTGTTATTCACAAGGGACGACAATTACTCACCCCAATTCCTTTGTTATCACAAGATCCTCAACCAAGTTTTGCCTCCAATAAAGCTCGTCAAGATGACAATCTCGGAATATGCTTTTCTCGAATTTACTCCTTTAATTCCTGGGTTTGACTGCTTTTCAAACAAATCTGTCAGGCAGTCAGGGACTCTGGTGTTCCAATTATCTGTATAAACACTCAAATCCAAGAACGAATGAATTTGTTGAGAAAAATCTATGTTGAATGCGCTGCTCGCGGAAGAGGCAGAGGGGAAGGGAGCAGGGAGCGGGGAGAACAAACCCTTCCCCTTTGCGCGGAGCGAAACGGAGCTTGTACTCTGTCCAAGTCTTCCCCCTTGCCCCCTGCTCTCTGCTCCCCTACCTCTTGTGGCAAGGATATTCCCCTATATTTATGGACTGCGGGATGGGGATGCTTGAAGCTAATTCGATTTAGGTCGAATCATAAAATAGATTATGTTAACATCTCGGCTTCGCTCGATGTTAAAACTGAGCGAAGCCGAAGTTTTAACCTACATACTCAATATCAAACCCTATTTACTAGCTTGGATTACTTACTTGATTCCCAGGAGCCTGGAGTTTTTTTATTTGAGAATTTACTGTCTGCAAATAGCGCAGATGTTTGCAAGATAAGTTCTCATCTTGTCAATATCTATTTTGAATTAGAAAATAATCATACTGGCAAGTATCTCATTATTCTTTCAAATGATACTACTCAGCTACCTGATAGTTTAAATCGCTTAGTTCCATCTATATCTATGCCACTACCCAGTCATGGTGAGATTTCTGATATTATTGATGATATTTTGATTCTATTCCCAGATTTTGATAATTCCGATAATTCGATATTAGTTAATACGAGTAGTGGTTTGACCCAACAAGAAATCTGTTTAGGGTTAAAGCTAGCGTTAAATTCCTGCGATCGCCCTACAATTGATGTTCTCGCTAAACATTTACTTGAATATAAAATCAGCCGTTTTCGTGCCTTCAACTTAAACTTTGTTGGTTTACCGAATGCTCCGGATTTTGGTGGTTTAGATTTGCTGAAACAGTATATCGAAAATGTCAAACAAGACTTTTTACCCCAAGCGCGAGATGCTAATATTCCTCTCCCTAAAGGTTGTTTGCTCGTCGGACCACCGGGAACGGGTAAAACTTTGGCTGCGAATGCGATCGCACAAATTCTCACTTTTCCCTTGGTGACTGTTGATACCGCAGCAGTTATCACAGGTGGTGCTATTTATCTCAAACAGTTGTTGGAACGAGTGGAAGCTTGCGCTCCTGTGGTGCTTTATTTTGACGAGTTCGATAAACTTTTTGCTGCTTCCAACGAGTCAGGGGAGGATATTGGCTCCCGGCAAATTTTAGGAACGCTATTAACTTGGTTGCAGGATAAAACCAGTATGGTGTTCGTCGTTGCAACCTTGAATCGACTTGATGCGTTACCCCCAGAACTCACGAGGGTAGGGAGATTCGACGAGATATTTTATGTAGGATTTCCCCAAGCTATCGAACGCAAGCAAATTTTGATGCTGCATTTAGCTCGATTTGATGAGCGTTACAAACATGATGATGTCCTAACAGAGAAGGAATGGCGGATTATTCTGAATAAAACTGTTAATTGCACTGGTGCTGAGTTAGCAAGAATGGTGGAGAAAGCAGCGCGTGTTTTGTTTCACCAGGGGAGGGAGATGGAAATAGGGTTGCAAGAATTGTTGGAACAAC
Source organism: Calothrix sp. PCC 6303 (assembly GCF_000317435.1). Lineage (NCBI taxonomy): Bacteria > Bacillati > Cyanobacteriota > Cyanophyceae > Nostocales > Calotrichaceae > Calothrix > Calothrix sp. PCC 6303. The sequence goes on along the minus strand of NC_019751.1, from coordinate 440,737 downwards.
GGGAAATGATGGTTCCTCTGTATGTAAGGGATACTGATAGGATTTTGGCGATAGAGAATCGAGCTAAGTATATCTGTCAACCAGCATCAAGTCCTGATACTTCAGAATTTGCGCCTGTTATTACTTCTTTTTGGGGGAATTGAAACCCTATAAAAGATGATAAATCCCCATTGCAGTGTAACTGGCTATTGGAGGAGATACTTACTTGTAGTGATACGATCAAAATTAACGAGTAAATTAATTTGAAAATATGCCATACGTAAATATCCAAATTACCAAAGGTGCAACGAGAGAACAGAAAGCTCTATTAGTCAAAGAAGTAACTGATTCGCTTGTAAATATACTTGGAAAAAAGCCAGAGCATACCCATATAGTCATTCAAGAAATTGCAGATGAAAATTGGGGTTTTTCGGGTTTGCTTACCGATGAATGGAAGAAACAGCAAACATCTGAGTTAGAAACTGAAACTTAAGCATCAGCTTTATGGCTTCAAATTACCTTTAAAGATAGCTATCGCTTCCGTCAGAATAACATTAACTCTCAGTAATAGCCCTATCAATCATCATACCAATACCCTCCTCAGCACAAGCTTTGAGAAGCGCGATCGCATACCTATTTTTCTGATTTGCAAAATATTCCCATAAGGACAACCAATCTTGAAGTGAAAGTGAATACACACTCTCAAACCCCTTTTCCATCCTCACTCGACATTCCACAATATCCTTCGATATCTTCAAAGCAGATAAAGTTTTTGCCTTTTTTGGAGAATAATGCATCAACCAATTAGTATTATGTTGAATACACTTCAAACCCTCTCTATATTCAATATAATATTCCCCAGACTGCAAAATTAAAACTTGGAGATTAATATTAGCTGATAAATTAACTCGGAGCCTATTCGCTATTTCTACCCGATAGTCACCAGTAAAAAAGCAAGGATTAGGCATAGTTCCTCTACCAGGTTCTTTCTTACATAACGCTTTGATTAAGGAATGCCACTCACCACGAGAAATACCCAAAGGATGTTTATCTAAATCATCGTCGTTTAAAAGTTTAGATAAGTAAATTGCTGCCACTGATAAAGGATAAACTCGAACACCCGTACCATTATCAACTTGTACATCTATCCTTTCTAAATTCTGCGACTCAATAAACTCCCGTACAATCTTTTTTGGCTGACCAACCAATAGTGCCATTTGGCGGTCGCTCATAAATTTAGCACCGTTTGGTAATTGATAAGCTTTCCAGGATTTACCGCGAAAGCGCCAATAGGAAATTGATACTCTTGGTAATTGTGAATCTTTATTTTTGTTCGGTTGTGGGTTGGTTTTGATGTTATTTTGTTGATTCATAAACCACCAACTGCCTATTTTTACAAACAACTGAAACTGCTTCAATCTGATGAGATTGAATGAAAATTTAGATTGATTCAAATCATTGTTTATAGGTATTTTTAGCTAGATAAAATCCAGACTAATATGTCTGGCAAGACTATATTTTCAGAAATTTAACTTATTGTTTAAATCAGAATAAAATATCAAACAAATTAGTCGCAAGCCCAGACCATAATCCAGCTTACATCAACGTGATTATATGCACTTTGGAGGAGGTTATATTTTTACTTTTAAACCTGTGCAAAAACTATAGATACAATAGATAACACCCTGAAAATTCTCTGTCAAAACTAAGTTATTCTCATAAGCTAAGAGTGAATGCAAGTTGAGAATAACTTAACTTTATATGCACTTTAAATTGTGCTGAAGTGGGTTCATACTAGCTTAAAAATTTGGAAATATCAAAAACATTACAAGCTAAATCAAATACTTTCTAGGAAGTAAAATAATTGCGTTTCAAAACTAGATATTTTATTTACATGATTTGTCAATAATCTTGGATATATATACGCAAGATTCAGAAGCGAAAGAAGTATTTTACCTACCTCAATACATCAAATAACCTGCTAATAACTGCTTAAGACGCATCCATTTTGTGAATAAGTCTCAAGTGATAGATAAATGTTGGAATTAAGATTATCCTTGCTATCACTGACTTTTTCGTACTTAATATTGTTTTTTCACTACCCTAAAAACAAATGTGGAGTCATGTATCTAACTTGCCACACTGAATTTCAGTTAACAGGGGAATTGTCACTTTGATGCAGCAAGTATGATGTTAGTAATATTGCTGTTGCTCCTTGTGCTTCAATTGACTTACGGCATGGGGTAAAAGTTTTTGTAGCGATATCGTTCTTAAATCTGACATGGCAACAACTATGCTTGGTATGGTTTTGAGAAGTTCTAACGGTAATGGTGCAAGTTGGCTATCGAGAGTCAGGTAAAGCGTTCTGTGCTTATTAGGTACATTTTTGGCGACCGCACATAATGCATCGATGGGAGAGGATATTAGTATTGCTGTTTGGAGCGATGCGGTATTTCCACCACCTACACTCAAATGAAACCAACCACTTGAACGCTTACTATTGGGATGTAAACTAAATCCGTTTTTAGTCTGTGAAAGGGAATATAAATAAGCTCCCGTTGTCTCACCAGCAAGATTTCGAGCCAGAAATACCGCATTACTGGAATTATCCGCATATATTAAACCTCGCTGATGTAGGGTTTGTAGGAGTTTTGGCGGAATCGAATATTTTTGGTTTAGGTGATGTTCGACTTGCTGCCAGTGGGAACTAGAGTTTAGTGGTGGAGCAAATATTACTGGTGAGTGTTGTTTGGCAATATTAGAAGCTTGTGTAATTGTGTGGTTATTAACTGCTTGTAGCATTGCTGCTTCTCCAAAGCGATCGCGTAACCAAACCACCGCATTGTCAAAATCACACTGGTTAGTTCCCATCACTAAATCGATTGCATTGCCATGAAATTGCTTGTCCTGATTTAACCCCAATTCGTAAGCTACCAGTGATAATGCTAAATCTTGCTGACTGCTAGTTGCTTGGAGTATTTTTAATTCCTTTTCTAACTGTTGTCTAAGCAGTTCGCTCCTGGATGCAGTTTCCTTTAAATCAGCTTTCTGTTGGAGAATGCGATCGCGCTCTGAAATTTGGTAATTAATAATCTCCAATTGTGGACTCAAAACCTCAATGACTCGCTGTCTGTAAACTTCGCTAGTTTCCCGTGCTTGGGGTTGAGGAAGACAACGTTCCAAATCAAGAATTCGGGAATCTTGATTCACCGCAGCATAATACTTCCTGATTTTCTTATGATTGGCAACACTTCCCTTAATACCTCGTAGAAGTCCCAGATGTGCAACAGCAGCAGCAAAACTATCTTGCAATTCGTGCATTTTGGCTCTCGTACCAAACAGCGCTTTGCAGTTGAGCTTCCCATACTCATCCAACGGTACGAGGTATGCGTGGATGTGGGGTGTGATTTCATCGAGGTGTAACTCTGCTTGGACAATTCTATTTCCCCAGGACTTATCTAACCAATCAACCACTGCATAGACAAAATCATCCAAACGCTGCTGATCGTAAACTCCACCCTGGTATGGTGCATAGGGACGAAAATACTCGGCACTCGCACTGAGCAGCATCTCCACTGCTAACACTGCATCAGAGCGAATTTTTTGGGAGCCGATTTTATCTCTCACCAAAGTTGCTAAATCAAGGTTGTTACTATTTCCAACAACTTTTATATTCTTGATCTCTGAGTTGGCATTAGGTATATCTATCAACCGAGAAGTATGTACTTCACTACGAGCCAAAACTCCCCAAGATTTGATTTTTTGGATTCGACAAATTGCAAAAGTCATGATTTGAAGATTTTCTATTTTAATGTGAGAAACTATTGAGCATTTCTTTTTTACATTCTTATCATATTCAAAATAAATTGATGTCTAAAAATGTCCAAACTTTATATTTAATGGTTACGTATATTGATCAATATTCTGTATTTTTTTAGTCATGCGCTTGTGTATAAAAACTGAATAGATTTTAATAATTCCGTTATTTTTGGTTACATCTTCAAGTCTTGAATCTATATAAAACTAGTAATTATACAGAAGGTGCTGGTTAGCATCAAACTGATGAAATTTATATATACAAAGCAATGTACTAATTAGAGATATTTTGCTTTTTCAGAAGTAAATTATTCATCTGTTAATCATTTGATACACACATTTTCTGAATAAGTAAATAATCTAACTTTAGTTACATTGAAACTATTAATATTAATTTGCTAAAAACTAGTTAATAGTTTCTGTCACGGAAAATGGTGATTCAAGTGAATTGTTTATGTATGAGATTTGTTAATCAAATGTTTGCAGATAAACAACTATTATTCGGGAATAAAGAACTAAGCCTGATTTGACTTTTTATATCATCTACCAAATTATTTTTCAGGCATCATCGAAAAAAAAAGGTGTAGTGTGTTTCTCCAACGAACTCATAAAAAGCTGGAATTTTTCACACCACATTTTTGACGCAGCGCTGAATATTTTCTTCAATAGCGACCTAATTATTCCCGTTTAATACCATGTTTTATCCCTCAAACTCTCTCCCCATAAGAGCTAACCAATTTAATCAGTGGAAAGGAATTACAAGGAATTTTCGGCTATTTTTTATCAAAAATTTCATAAGTTTCGTTAATAATCTACCTTGCTTTTCCTTGGTTTACGAAGAAAGGCAGAGGGAAGAAGGCAGGAGGCAGAAGGGATACTGTAACCGATGTCTTCTCTAAGGGAAGAAAGGTTTAAATACATCACTTTCACATCAGCTTTCCACAGGGTACGAACGTTCAGTGATTTCAAGTCAGGACTTGTATAAGTGACTTATTCCTTCTGCCCTCTGCCCTCTGCCTCCTGCCTTCCTTCGCTGCACATTTATCGATGAAATAACATGAGTAAAACTACTCAACAGAAAAATCGTTCTTCTCCACAGCTAATTTTGGCTCTGGATTTTGGTGGAAGTTCAACCAAAGGTATTTATTGCACGTTGAAACAGAATATTCCAGCATCCTTGGTAATGGAACCGGAGGTGGTAAAGATTTCCCTAGACTCGGTAACTTCTGAGACTCTGGGTACAACCGAACCAGAGAATGCTGCATGGGTAAATTACATGGGTGAAACCTTTGCTGTGGGGTATTTAGCGAAAAGTAAGTATTATGCCAATCAGGGATTGAAAGAGTTAAAGTATGAACGTGCAGTAGCCAAAACATTGGCTTCAATTTGGGCAACCTCACAAAAACTTCAGCTAGGAACAAAATTTCGACTTGCACTGGTGTGTTTGCTACCACCAGGGGAATTTGAGAATAAGGAGAGTTTTTATAAGCAGCTTAAAACCATACTTGCAGACTTCACCACACCCGCAGGAAGAATGCGTGTGGAATTGACTCAATTCAAGTGTTTACCCGAAGGTGCAGGAATCTATCTTGCTTACCAAAAGCAACTGGGACAAGCTATCAAAACAAGAGCGATCGCACTAGTGATGGTGGGGTATAGAAATGCATCAGTGTTAATCAGCGATAAGGGGATGGTTGCAGCAGATGGAAAAACTTGTGATTTAGGAATGATTCGATTGTTGGAGAAGGTAGTTGCGAGAACTTCAGGACAAACTGCTTCACAACTTGCTCCTGCTGTGGTTGCTGCGGGAAGTGAGATATCTTCAACTCCTTTTCTACGGTTACTCAGAAGTACCAATAACATCAATAGACAGCATGAGTTACTTCAAATTCAGAAAGCAGTAAAGCTTGCCAGGAATGAATATGCTGCTGTACTAACGAGTTGGTTAGATCAAGTAATTTCTCGAAATGTGATTTCAGAAATCCTATTCTGCGGTGGAACTGCGGATTATATGAGGAGAGAACTAAATTCTCATTATCCGGGAACACCTTGTTTATGGGGGGTTGGTGCAGATATACCAAAAGAGATTGATACTGTTGGTTTTGGAAGTCGTTTGGCTGATGTTTATAGCGTGTTTTTGTACTTTTATGAGAAGGCAGAAGGAAGGGGGCAGAGGGCAGGAGGGAAGAAATTATAAGAGAGGAAAAATTAATAATAAAAAGTAAGAAAGTAGTAAAAAGCAAAGTTTTATTGTTCATATTTATTCTAAATAGTTTAAATATAATGATCAAAAAGATTAGCTTTTAAAATGACAAATAATTCAGTTATTTTCCTTATTATTTTTTCTTTCTCCTTCCTTCTCCTTCCTTCTCCCTCTGCCTTCTGCCTCCTGCCCTCTGCCTTTTCTTATGTTAAAACAAATTGATTTTCGTTGGCGTTATCAGCCATGTAAACGAATGGATATTAAATTGATGAGCTATATCCAATCTAATCTGATTAAAAGTAAAACAGAAGTAATGCTTGTAGCAGTGCGATCGTTTTGGTTAACTCACGCTGTAGCTGCTAATTCAGACAATAAAAAAGATGTGCAATCTATAGCGATAAGTTGCATAAAAGCTTTAGAAAAGCAGGCACAGGAAATTGGAGAATTAGCAGGATTAGAAGAGCAAGCTTGGATATTTTTACCAAAATATACTGTCAACCCTAGCAGTAATCAATCATTAAATAAAATATCCGATACATTAGGAGAGTCGCGTTGTAAATACTCGGATATCCATAATTATGATGATACTGGTTTAAGTAATTTTATCTAGTTTCTAAGCCAAGTTTAAATAATCAGCACAATTATGAATTCTCAACCATTGAAAAGAAAAAGAGGTAGACCAAGAAAAGTTACATCTGACTTGATAACTCAACAAAAATCCAAGCAGAATGATAGTAATAACTTAGGAGAATTAAGCATAGAGATGACTAATTTAGCAACTAATGTAGAAATAGAAGATTGGGAACAAGAAGTTGATGACAATGAAGTTAATGGTTTTAATCGAGAGCTTAAAGAGATTAAAACCAATATTGTAGAACCAAATGCAAATAATGAACCAGAACAAGAAAGATCAGGTAATAGTTTTATCTCTGTTGACAAAAACAATCTTTTTCAAAATCCTACAATTATTCACATTATTGATGGAGAAAAAGGAGGGTGTGGTAAATCTTTCGTTTGTAAAACATTCATTGAATACTGTAAATCCATCGCTTATGACATGGTAATTATCGACGCAGATACAAGTAATCAAGATATAGCCAAAATTTACCCCCATGTAGAAGTCGCTTTCTTCAGTGATGATGAGAAACAAGCAAAAGAAGCAGATAAAATATTTGATTTAGCTTTTGAAAAGTCTGTACTTGTCAATCTACCTGCTCAAGCTTATGACAATGTTACTAACTGGGTACAACGAAATGACTTAGCCAATTTAGGTAAAGAAAACTCAATATTTTTTATTAAATGGTTTGTTTGTACTGGAGGAGTAGATTCGGTTAACTTCTTCCTCAAATCATTATCAGATTTAGGAGATGACATGATCCATGTATTTGTTAGAAATCAGGGATTATGTGATGACTGGAGTTACATTGAAGCAATGCCAGAGTTTGAAGAAGCTATTGATAAATATAGTTTTGTTGTGATGGATTTTCCCAAGTTTCCATTTTGGGAACGTAATGCAATCGAGCGTTTGGGAATTAATTTTTCTGATGCGATTATACATCCAGAATTAAAGGTGGTATCGAAGCAACGGGTGAAGAATTTTCTCAGACTTGCATATACTTCTTTGGCAGAGACGGGGTTAATTCGATGACAACAACTGATGTAGTAAAAACACCCCCAACTCCCGATGATTTACTTGCGGAAGCATTGAAGGGGAAGAGTGAAGATTTTAAACGTCGAGTCATAGATTTTGCTTCCAGAAGTGGTTTATCTCAGGATGATCCGTTGTTTCTAGTATTGGTTGCAACTGGGCAGTTAGAAGCGATGCTAACAGATGCACCAGAAACATTCAAACTGCTATTCAAGGCTTGGAATCAAGATTTAGCTCATAATTTGGAGCAAGTTGAACTGGTTGCAGTTGAACGTCAAAAGGTAGCTATTAATCGTGCTGCAAATGCTCTAATTCATGAATCTTTATTGCGTGAAGGTAGAAACATTATCTACTCTGTATTTCCTGCCACGATTGTATTTTTTCTGATTTTTGCTGTTGGTTTCATTGCAGGTATTTCTATCCCATCGTGGATTTCGGGGGTGTTGGGAGGAGGATATACAAAAGTGCAATCAACTAATTTGACTTGGAAGGAATTAGAAGCAATGAAATGGGCAATATCTAATGAAGGTAAATTTGCTAAGAATTTAATTAATTGGAATCGAGGTTATTTGGACAATGGAGAATGTCTCAAGGATACTCAAAAGTTAGGTGTGATTTTATCTCAATATAACCGTAAAGCTAGCTCAGGATTTTGCACTGTTTGGGTAACTCCAACAGATAAACGTAGGTTTGAAGAAATAGGGAGTGGGCAGTAGGCAGTAGAAAATCACGGAAATAAGTTTATATTTCAATGTGATTCTACTTTTATGAACTTCATAATAAATCAAATAAAACAGAGTTCGTAATCTTTTCACTATTTATTTTCTACTGCTAACTGCCCCTTTCTCCTTGCCTTTTATCCTTCTTCACTACTGCCTACTGCCCACTGCCTACTGCCTTTTATTCCTTCTTCCCAACTGCCAACTGCCCACTGCCCACTGCCTTTTAAACTATTAAAAGAGGTCATTGTATATGGTTGCCGCTACAATCTATCCAACAACCCAAGCTGATATTTCCAATCTTGCTGATGCGACTATTTCTATTGTGGAACAAGCTTTTTCATTGGCATTGAAAAAACGGCTTCTTTCACATCAAGAGTATAAACAGTTACTCGATTCAATTGGTTGGAGTTTGAAAGAGAGTAAACTCTATTTGAAAGTTGCTAATGCATTTTCATCATTTTCTCCAGATAATCTTCAAGAAGTTGAACCCCATACTATTTTTGATTTGGCAAAACATGCAAAAAAATATAGTCAAGTCATCGAAAGTTTAAAGGATTGTGGCAAGATTACTCAGGAGAAAGTACATGAATTTATTCTTGCTCATCGAAAACCAAAACCACCAAAATCAAATAAACCAACTATTTGGAAAACAGGGAGAGATGGTGAACCAGTATGTCGGATTCCCGACATTATGGAGGATGATATGCAAACTGGAAGTATTATCCAGAGAGAAATGGATGAAAATGGCAAGATTGCTCAAAGAGTAATTAGGGAAGCAGTCGAATTGTGGAAAGCTGTGCAGGAAGGGAGATTGATTGTAAAGGATGTTGAGGAAGATATAGAATCACCTCCAAGTACAAATAGTAAGTTTGAGACGGAAGATTTTGTTACTCAGAATGAACCTGAAGTCGAATTGAATTTCAATACATTCGTTGAGACTAGGGAAGACTCAAATAATGTTATTCTCAACGAAGTAGAAACACCACAATCTACGAATGGCGTATCCAATAATCAAACATTAGCTTTCAAAGAAATAGTAGAAACATTGACACGGGTGGAATCTTGGTTGGAAGTAATGGATATTATCGACAATTATCCTCCGTCAACAAAATCTCATATCTGGGGACTATTAGATAATGCAACTCAAGAGAGATTTCATGAGTTGAAAAGAGAATATTTGGAAAACCAAGATAAACCACTACAGGTTAATGATAAGGTGATGTGGGAAAAGTGTCCCGGTAATATCTATTCATGGCAACCTTTTGTAATTACAACTATTGAAGATGGTAAGGCAATGCTAGATTGCTTTAATCGTCCAGTTTCTCTTGAAGAGTTGACAAAATGTAGGGAATAATAAGGGTGAAAAGGTAGAAGGTAATCAAATAGCAGTCATGAGGAAGTTAATTTAAAAAACGCTCAAAATTATCTCATGATAATGCTCACACCAACCTTAATTTTGTCTTTACTCCTACCTACTCACATTTAAAATGGAATACATTCTTCATCAAAAATTGGATTATTTTTAGCCGCTTCTTCCATCTTTTCAAGCTCTATTTTCCATTCCTCTTCCGCAGGATCATAGAAATAGTCAGTGTCCACATATCCTTCGGTAATAAGTTCTTCTGAAGTCATCCCATAGGATAACTCGGTAATACTGATTTCTGGTTGTTCAGTCATTTTTTATGTTCCTACAAGTTTCAAGATATGGCTTTAAAACTCAATCATTTTGAAACAAAAACTAAGCAAGATACCCTGGTTGAACAAAAACTCACAAATTCACTGGCTGAATATTTATTTCCCAACACTAAGTTTAGCATTGGTATTGCTTATCCTGAAGCCACAATACCATCTGATTTAGGCGAATATAATGGCATGACTCTGCAATTTTCGTCGGGTAATCGGATGTTTTTTGCAGATAAGCTAAATGTTCGCTCTCTATTGTATCCTAATCCTTCAGATGCGGCTGCTTATCCTTTGCCTTTTACACCCTGTCGCAGTTTTCACGAGTTGGAAAATGTCAGGATTTTGGTTGTTGATGACGTGACGGGAGAAAATGGTGATGTTATCGCTAACAACGAGGCAAAGACATTAGTTGGTGATTGTAAGGGTTTAATTGATCGCAATTTTGCTCTTGCTAATAATATAGATGTACGTGCTTTTCAATTCCGACTTGGGATTAAACCTCAAACTGAAAGTCCTGTTATGCGAATTGCCAAGGGTACGCTTGCACCTGCACAACTAGATAAATTTGGGGAATCTTCTTTCCGCATGGGTGGAAGTGTTAGGGATGGTACTTTGCATTCCAGATTTGGTTATGATTTGGTGTTAGCGACATCTTCTTTCAAAGGGAGAAAAGGAGAGGATACGATTAAACCTGGGGAATACTTGCTTTCAATTGGGTTGGGTGTGAAGTCCCTTGCTTTTTATCGAGAACATAGTTTGGGTACACAGGTTTTAGTTAATTATCCTCAAGCTGTAAAAGCGGAAATTTTACCTATAATTAAACAGCAAGCTGAAAAACTAGCCCAAGAGCAAAAAGATATTAGAAAGTTAGCACAGCGATATATTGAAACCTATGAGCGACGTAAAGCAATATTAGCTCAAAGTCAGGAAATTGAGCCAGATATTCAAGAAGCTATTCAACAGTTTTCTCTCTTTGATAGTTTAGATTCTGGTGGTGAAGGTGAAGATAATCACGAGAGTGAAAATTTGACGACACAACAACAAAAGGATTTGTTTCTATATTCACTTCTCAAAGCAGATTTAGCCGGTTTTAATCAAATTCTTGAACATCCTAAAATTATTGCTGAACTCCAGAATTTTGTTAGGAAGGAATGGGTAGAAATTGCAACTGGACGTTCGATCAAGTTTACGTCTGGTTTGGCTCAACCTAGCTTGGAATTAGGGAAAGATCAAATCAGTATACCCTTTTTAAATGAAGGAGAAGAGGTTATTGTAACTCGTTCTCCATTGATTAATTCCAATGGTGTAATTACTTTAAAAAATAAGCATTTACCAGAGATGTTAGACGGATGTGTTTATATTCATCCAAAGACGGCAATGGATAATATGCAATGTGATTTTGATGGTGATTTATTAGCTTTTGCACCAAGTAAAGAGTTTCCGAAGTTAGCAGCAGAAGTTAAGGAAAGGAATCTACCTGAAAATAGATATCCCGATATTGTGAAAAAGGCGAAAGTTCCATATCAAGGAACATTTGCAGAAATTGCTGTTTCGGCGATGGAAAATAAAATTGGCATTATTGCTAACGAAATTCAGAAAAATGTAGCGTTGCAATGTGAACTTTGTGCAATGCTGCAAGCTGAAAAGTTTAATTACCTTCAAAAGATTTCGGCACATTTTAGTGTTTTAGTCAAGAAATATGAGCAAGGTAAATTACAGATGTCAGGGGAAATATTGCAGCAAATATATCCAATTGCATCATTAAGGAATAATTATCAGGTTGAGCAGAAATTACAGTTAGTTAAAAACTTATTCAAAGACTGTGTTGCTGAATTAGGTAATGAATTACAAGTTGCTGCGGATGGAGCTAAAAGTGCTTTGCGTCCTGATGATGCAATTATTCGATATTGTCAAGCTATCACTGGCTATAAGGATGTGGAATGGTTAGCTGATAAGAAAAATCAGGAAGCATTTACAAATAGGGGTATGAAAACTAATGGTTATAGTCCTATCGATTTGATGATTCAACAAACTAATCAAATATTTGAAGAAAATCAACTTGTAGCACGACCAATTGAGCAATTTAGAAAGCTTTATTCTGGAGTGGAGTTTACGGATGAGCAGAAAGAGAAGGCTCAACAAATAAAAACTGAGTATAATTCCCAAGTTAGGGGACGTATTGAACTGGAAGAAAAGCAAAAAATGGAATTTGGTCCATACCTTGTAATTACTTCTCCTCACACTGGAAATAAATTAGAAGTGACGAATTTGATTAGGTTTAATGCTGCTAAAAATAGTGATTTTTGGCAAGCGTCAGAATTGAGTATTCAGGTAGAGGTGAGAAATCCAACTGAAAAAATGCCTCATACTTTGTTTGCTCAAGGAAAATTTATGGCTGCTGATGGTAAAGAGGTGAATGTTCCAATTGGCACAATTAGCATGAAGTCGATGAAGGAGTATGATATTCAGGCTGGGATGTCGATACAGCAGGGTAAAGTTGAGTTTCACTTTGGTGTTAGTGATGGGATGGTTGATGCTTTAAAACAGCAAACTAGGGAATATATTGAGTCAATTAGGGAGGAAATACCAGAAAATCAGAGGTTACAGATGGCGGCAGCAATTTATGATGTTAGTCATACCGAATCAAGTAGGAATTATTCGGGTTTGAAGAAAGCTGGTGTTGCGTTTGCTGTTTTCCCTGAAGAAGCGATCCCACAACTCGAAAAACTACAGTTTACTGAGATGCGGGTAATCGGTACCCAGTTTAATGAGTGTGCTGGTAGAGATTTCTCTGGGGAAAAAGTAGCGATCGCTTTCAGAGACGACATTAATCCCCGTGAACCAACTAAAACTGCGCGTTGGGTGACGGTGGAGGGGAAAAAGTTGGGAATTATTGATGCGCGATCGCCTAATTTACTTTCTGGCTGTGAAGCGATCGCATGTGTCACATCTTCCCCTAGTACCAGCATTATTGTAACCAGCTTGAAAAATTCTGAAAATAAATTACAGATTGATCGTGTTAATCAATATGCTTTTGCTAATCATAATTGGCAGGGTGAGAAAGCGAATATTACTCTCAATATGCAGCAAACTACTTCCAGAAAAGCACCTGTCGTTTTTGCAAAACTTGGAAATCAGGTTTTGGGTGTTTTGAATAAGGAATCAGTTGGTTTTCTACAACAACAGCTTGCCAGTAAGGGAAGGACAATCCAAGGACTGACTATTGCGGGGACTGTTAATAAAGCTCCTCCCAGCTATGCGGATATTGTTATTGACCCCAGTAGCGTTAAGTTACCTGAGATTCAAGCAGAAACCCAAACTGCTAATGTTGCTACCGTGGTGATTATCAATGGGACGGTTGAGCCAAAATTTCAGGCAAAGACTGAGCAAGTTTTGGGTAATATGTTTGAACGTGCTGTCAAACGCGCTGTAGAAAATAGTTTTGACACAATACAGTTTGTCGATGTTTCCCCAAATCCTACACCACAGGTTGCGGAAGCTTTACAGGATATTGCGGGAAAATATAAGGATATTAGGGTTGAATTTATTGGTAAAGCATCATTAGAAGAAGGGATGAAATTATTAGAGCAACCCTCAGATATTGTTCTTGGTGCTAAAACAGCAGAAACTATTGGAGTGATTGAATTTGCTGCTAGTAGAGGGAGAGCGATCGCGTCCTACATCCCAGAAACGGGAGAGTTTGAGCGGCATAATTTAGCTCCAGTTCGGAAAATCATTGAAGTAAAGGAAAATGGTCTTGAGCGCGATCGTTACAGATAACTTTCTATGCAGGAATTGTGGATGGGTGCTATCTGGAAAGCCTGCGGCTGTTTGGGTGATGGGGCGATCGTAAATTATCTTTTCAATATATCCTGTGCAATCTTAATCGCAGTTGTTGACCCTTTGGGATTGCCGGATGCAAAACAAAGCAGATATAGAGGATTATTGCAAGAGTTACGCAATACAAGTGGGTTTTTTGCGACACCTTCAAATATTGTCTCTAACCGCTGTACAAAAAACTTGCTGATAGAGTCAAAGTTTGCTACTTTTTCTATCCGCTCTTTTGGAGAACTATCAATATCAAATAAACTTAATTGTTGATTTTCTTGCTCTATTGGTTTGTAAAAAGCCTCAAACCAGTCGTTTGTACCGAATATATCATCTAATCTTCTTCGCCAAGCTGCTTGAATATTTCCATCCTTCGTTAATAGCCGATTTACCGCTATACCTAAAGGAAATAAATACCATAAGTCAATTGCTTTAGTTTTTGCGATCGCTTCGATTGTTGACCAAGGTATCTGCATCCCAAATGGGTCAAGAAATAATACAGCGCGATTTAATTTCCAATTGTTGTTGCAGCATAAATCAACTAAAAAATTATTCGCATCACGATTAACAATTTGAATATCTTTGGCTTTATCTGGAAATTCATCTTTGAGTTTTTCCAGTTCATTAGTTTTACTGCTATCTTTCTCAATAAAAATATATTCGTGAAATCGTGGGTCTGCCTGAAGTGCAATTCTTGCCGATCCGTCCATAAAATCTTGCATATCTTGCTCTGCAAGTTCAGGGAATAAAGGTATTTGAATATCTTCTCCTTGTAATTCTTTATCGCTTAGTTCTCGATAACCTGTTCCTGCAAAAGCATCTATATAAGCATATTTATAATTATATTTACTCAAAATTGTTGTATAAGCTGGTAAATATTTACGAATGCGTGCTAACTTATCTTCTGTCCAATCTCCACCAAAAACTTGTTTGCTCATCGATTTACTTGTTTGCTTTATTACACCTAGTTACTTTTAAAATTATACAATGAAACTTTTGTACTGTTACTAAAGAAATGATATAATTTGAAAGTAAAATAATGAATTTATTAAGTATTTTCTAGATATTCAGTAAAAGTAGGATGTCTTTGATATTTATATTTCTTATGGGAGTATATGAATGTTATGTCAATCATAAAGGGGACTGAAAAAGTAGTTAATCCACTTCAACAGAGTGACCTTAACAAAAAAGGATTATGTGACTATGTTATTAACATTGCATCTGGTTGTTTGCATGGTTGTACTTTCTGTTATGTACCTTCTACTCCAGCTATTCGTGTTAAGCAATCAGAACTACAAGAAAAAGGGGTTAATGATCCTCAAATGGATTGGGGAAATTATTTGTTCGTTCGACAAGAAATACCCGAACAGTTAGATAAGATTTTGAGTCGTAAAAAAGCTTGGCGAACTACTAAAGAAGGTAAAGGAGTTGTATTGCTTTGCTCCGGTACTGACCCCTATCAAAATAAACAAACTGCGGCTTTAACTCGGCAAGTAGTAGAAATTTTGTTGAATTATAACAAGAGAGTTCGGATTTTAACTCGTAGTCCTTTGTGGTTAGATGATTTAGATATTCTTACTAATAAAAATGTAACTTTGGGGATGAGCTTACCATATTTAGATGATGAACTAAGTCGAAAGATAGAACCATTTTCTCCACCTCCAACTGCTCGATACCAAGCTTTATTAAAAGGTGCTGCGTCAAATTGCAGATTGTACGTAGCGATCGCGCCAACACCTCCACACATGCAAAAAGATGATTTCAAACAACATCTTGAAAAAATCATGTGCTTCAACCCAGAGGTTATATTTTGGGAACCAATTAATGCTCGTGGAAGTAATGGTAAGCGAATGCTGGAAGCGGGGTTAGATTTTGCCCGTGATGTGATGACCAAGAAATTATGGGCTGAATGTTTTACTCGCCAGTGGTGCGATATTGAATCCGCAGCGAAAGAAGTAGGCTGTTTAGATAAACTTCATATTTGGGTTGATCCGCAGTTGAGAGGATTTGTTGAGGATAAAGAGCTTGATAAATGGTTATATAAACCTACGCCTGAAAAGTGGACTACAACGAAATCTTTGCAATCGAAGCATGTATCAGTGGGCGTTTAAAGGTGATCGCATACTTTACAGTTAGCTTTTATCTTATCTTGCGATATCGATAAATACCTTTAATGTGAACATGAAGATATTTGCCATGGGATATTGCGTTCATAAGTCCTTGGTAAATTGACTCGTGAACTCCAAAAAATTGAGAAATTGTAAAATTACTAAACTCAATTTCTAATGTGTTTGTTTCTGACTCATACCCCACGTTAGATAAATTACTGGAAATCGCAGATTTACGTATCATTCGTAATTTTGGTTATTGTTTGTAATAGTGTGATCGCAAAAATCTCTGATAATTTTTTGAATTGGATAATTTCCGGACGGGTCTATTGTGACCGCCATACCGGAATCGCAAAACGGAACGAAGATGGCATCGCTGTGATTGGATGGATGATACTGTTTGAGTTCGGATACAGTTTGGGAGTAAATGTGCGGTTGTTGGAAAAGAAAGCTCTCAACACTAGTTCGCTCAAGTATTCAAACTCAGCTTGTCATTCGTGCGAAACTTGCTATGTCATTTTAAAACTGACAAATTAAAGCTAAATAACATAGGAGATATTAAAAGCGCTTATAAAGCAAGAATTATCAATTATTCTCCGATAAAAGTAATGAAAGATGGCTAAAAAGTTCATATTTGGGGCTATGATGATGTCGGTTGACAACCTGACCAACCGTATCAAACAGCTAGGCTTCAGTGATAGTGAAACGCTTGCCCGACAAGATCAGCAAAGATAACGCGGATGAAACGTGGAGACTGCTTTGTAGGCATAGCATCAGAGTCAAATACGTCATATGTCAATTTAGTGACACGTAGATAGCATGTATCAAAAGACCGCAAAACATCCACTCAGTACTAAACTAGAACCCTTAAGCGATAAAACATTCGCTGCTATGTGGCAAATCTTTGTCCATATTGGCAAATTCTGGCAAAATATCGATGATCCAACACCTTATAAGTCGCAACTCTATAGCTTTATGCTCAATCGCATCAATTTACGTCCTATCTATAGCGATTACTATATCAGCGCACAAGAGGTGATGACCCAACTAATTACCGAAAAGGGTGAGGACGAAGCTTATAAATATCTATTTACCGATAAAGATGCAGCCAAAGCACCGCCTGAAACCTTCATCGCTGTAACGCGTCAAAATGTTGCTAATGAATTCATAGCGCTGCAATTATCCCTAGGTGGCTTCAAGGCATTTGGCGCAGAAAACTACTGTGGCTATATTGGTGGTGCTAATATACCAAGTCAGCCTGCTCCTTACCGCACCTTTGTAGAGTAAAGTATGAAAACCGAAACCCTCATCATTGGTTCTGGCGTGGCAGCAGCAGCCCTGGCTAACCGCCTACTCTCTAACAACCCCAATGCTTCTATTTTAATTTTAGAGGCTGGTCAAAAGGTAAAAATGCAAGATGCCGCAATCTGGCAAGATTATATTGTTTCTGGTAAATTGCCTTATACGCAATATTATGACCTTCCCTATCCCGATCGAGATCGTGCGGGCGAAAACCTAAACACAGGGAAAACAACAATACCACTCAATGGTTCTCGTGTTATTACCTACGGTGGTTCAACTATTCATTGGGGTGGATGGTCTTTTCGTCTCAAGCCCGAAGACTTTACGCTCTACTCTAATACGGGTCAGAGCATAGACTGGCCCTTCGGCTACGATGAATTGGAACCTTATTATGGTCAGGCTGAACATTACATTGGAGTATCGGGAGATTCTCAAGACCCAACCGTCCCAAGAACCGAGAACTATCCTTTCCCAGCCTTTCCATATACCCTGGAGGATAAACCCACTGCTGATGCCATGTCTGCTTTGGGCATAACATACATTCATCTGCCAATTGCCCGACATGGAATCACCGATACGGTTTCCAGACATGCTCCCTGCCAGACGACTGGCACTTGCAAATATTGCCCTTTTGGTGCGCGGTTCTCTGCTAATAACTTCCTTGATGATATGTTAGCCTGGGGTGACTTTCCAAATCTACAGATCAGGCTTAACAGTATCGTGCAGGAGGTTTCAATGACCTCGCGTAATGTTGCCACAGGTGTTGTTTACCTGAATAAGGAAACTGGACAATTGGTAAACGTGGAAGCTGATCGTATTGTCATCGCAGCTGGGACAATCGAATCGACCAAACTAATGTTGCGCTCAAGATCAGATTTCTGGCTCAACGGCATCGGCAACGATCATGATCTCGTGGGCAGAAACATTGTTACTCATCCCTATTTCATCTTTGCTGGCAAACGACCGAACAATCCACTGCGGCTACAGCCAGAGATGAATTTCCCCACTCTCTGTTCTCGCTACTTCGATAGTCAGGAGGAACAGGCTAAGGGCAAGTTTATCCTCGTCAACCCACCCAGTTCCCCCCAAATCAACTTGCTAAACAAGATGCAGGCGGGACTTAGCCGTGAAGAAATGAATCGCTATGTCGAAGGGGAGAGTCAGGTTGAATTGCACGGTATGGTGGAGGTCTTCAGTGAGTTCCATAACCGCATCACCAATTTCGATAAAATCAATCATCTAGGGATGCAAGAGACTCTGGTCGATTTCAGCCAGTTGCCTCAGTTTGAGCAGCGTATGCAAGAAATACAAAAACATGTCCAGCAAATTTTTGAGGACATGAACGCCACCCTGACGGATAAACCATCCATTTCTTGGCGTGCTGACCATGCAGGGTGTACGCTCCGTATGAGTGATGATGAAACCCTTGGTGTCACCGATCGACATATGCGCGTACATGGCGTAGAGAACCTTTATATTTGCTCCAATGCCACATTCATCGACCTAGGTCGGCGTTATCGCCCTGGAGATCGACCTGACAAGCCTCCATCGGGTGAGCCTTTCATCGTTGACTACAACGCTGTGTTTCCGATCAAGCAAAATGCCAAGAGCAGTGACTACGAGACATCCTCCCAGCTAGCGACGTTAAATGATGCCTTCAATCGCCAGTATTCATTGATGCTGAGCCAGCTAGAGCAGGCATTTAATGGGACACCCTCAGTCTTATACAATGCCATCATCAGTGGTATGCATACTATGACCCCTATCGCAATGGAAATGATGAGTCTGAGAATTAGCGATAATGGTGATGAAACATGTGGTGCCCCCAGTTTTGAATGGATTTCTCCCCCTATATAATCTCGATATAGCCCCCGAATGAGTTCTATAGATGAAAAGAACTTTGGTTGTAAAAGTCTCTAAACATGGTGATGGCTACTAGGCAGTTACGCTCAAAGCTCCAATTCACCCAGCAGTTGCATTTACCAAACAGTTTTGGAACGTACAACGCCTGGAAACTGAGTAATTCACTCTTATAAAACCCTGTCAGAGAGGGCAATACCGCGATTACACAACACTGCTCTCTCACTTATTAACTCTTAACTTGCACATTTTATAAAGCTTACATAGCAAAGCTTTTAGCTTTCTTTGAAAAATGTGTTAGTTTCATTTGTTGCTAGCGGCGAAAAACTCGGCTAGTCGGGCGCTCAAATTTTGCACCAAGAAAAATTGATGGTAGTTAGTTACTCAGTAGAAATTTGAAAATTCTTGATTTAGCGACAAAAACTCATAAAAATAATGTAGTTTTATCGCATGTGAGGTAATTCAATACCCAAATGTTCGTCATTACCTATCAGCCGAATCATTCAAATTTGTAATGACAATATTTATCTTGTACTTACAACTATAAATTAATGCCTAGTACATGAAGGCAGAAGTAAGAAGGCAGAAGGCAGAAGGAATAAAGCTTATTTTATAGGCTTTTCCTGTATTTTTAATGGTTGCCTTATTTACACCGACCTGTACTAGCTCTGATTGGCTGATTTTGATTATACGTAGGTACAAAAATACTAAATAATACCGCCAGATAAAAATGTGATGGGATTATTCTCGTAAATATACGCAAATTAAATCAACCAACGCAATCTGCTAAACATCTTTTACAGTAACAGCTACAGTAATTAACGCAGGCAGTATTTTTTAAATAAAAATAAAAACTCATATCCGAAATATTCCGGATTACGTTCTTTATTAAGGAGAGGCAATATAGCGTAATACATAGCCCTCGCTATATCAGCAAGTGAAATTAAATATACATGAATAAGCACCCTATTTTGGTACTGGCACAACCAAAATGTGGCAAGCTTATCCGCGATATTCGTCTAAATATAGGACTTTCTCAAGAAGAATTTGCGTCCGTGATTGGCGTGACTTTTTCCACCGTTAACCGCTGGGAAAATGGTCATGCTAAACCATCGCGTCTGGCTTCAAAAAGTCTTGAGAAACAGCTATTAGAAATGGGCGATCGCAGATAAATTACAAGACCTTCTTGTTTGTTGGCTATTTTTTCTCGCTTTTTGATTGTTATTGCTATAAGTCCTTGCTCAGAAGCAATTTCAGCCTTTTACTAGTTCATTTTTTAGTCCACCTTAACAGGGGTAGTAACTTTACCCTAGAAATGTCTTTCGACCCTTTTGGGCTTATTTCATTGTTTTCCAATACTTTTTACAGTTCTGTCAGGCAGTCAGACTCCCATCACTTGTTACGGAAGCCTCTATGTTGGGAACACTAAATCACACAATGTTTAGAAGCATCTTAGTTCTGTTTAAGATTTTGGCAACACCTCATCCCAACGACGATGAAAATCATACCTTACGATACTTTGACAATTGCCACACCTGACTCACTATCTGTAGTTCTAGAACGGCTGAATGCAAACGTTGAACCGATACAAAGATTGCGATTGAGCAGGAAACATGCACTCTATCAAGGAACAGTTACTGATTTAGGCTTCCAAATTAGCCGCATTATTAACTACAAAAATTCATTTTTCTTACTAGTTAAAGGACAATTTGAAACACAATTTAACCAAACTTTAATTCATGTGAAAATAAGCATACATCCTTTCGTTATTTCATATTTAGTATTCTTTTTCTTATTTTGGTATAGCGCATTTGTACCTATAGTGTTAACTGATCCTTTACTAGAACATATGATACCTTTGTTTATAGGAATACCCATACCATCTTTGTTCATAATTTGGTTGGCTTTTTGGTCAGAAGCCAAGCGCAATCGTAAAGATTTATCAGCAATAATTCAGGGACGATCTACTAGTTAAATAGATTTATTTATAAATTAATGTCAATATATGGAGAGGCATTCGGATGCTAAAAAATAAAGTACTTCAGTACGAAAATGATGATAATACCTATCCTTTCAGAACTTATCTCCACATAGATAGTTGTGTGGTGAAATTGAATAGGCAAATCTATGAATTTCCATCTGAGCAAGAAGCGAAAGTTTTCTTTGAGGGTCATATTCAACAGCTAATCGCACAAGGCTGGGAAGACGGTGAGTTAATTACATCAGCAGAAAATATAGATAACTTTACTCCAGATGAAATTTATAATCTGTACACAAAATTGTCAAAAAAAATTGATGATTTTATTGCTACGACTGCTAAATCTCGTGTAAAAATTACTGTACATCCAACTTTAGAAACCACTCTTTGGCAGAGTAAGTTTGGTGGTTTACCATATTTTCCCAAGGATGCTACTTATCCAACATCACCTAATGGCAAGCCCCTAAATCTTTTGGCACAAATAAACTTTGCTGAAGTCCCTATGATAGAAGATTTTCCTCAACAGGGAATTCTTCAATTTTATATTGACACTTCAGGTGATTCTACTTATGGTTTAGTAGAGGATGCCCAAACAGTGCAGAGTACTTTCCGCGTTATGTACTTTCCTCAACCAGATTTAAATATTGACAATCTCATCAATAATTTTGATTTTTTACCTAAACGCTTGGTTGATCCTCTAAAAGGTTGCCCAAAAGGTTGCTTTGCTCTCAGTTTTGAGATAGATTCAGTCCCCATTAGTGCCTCTGATTATCAGTTTAGTAATTTGATCAACAGTTATTCCTCTAGATTAGAAAGTGAGACTTTAGAAAGTGAAACTAATGAATATAAACAGAATACTATCAGAGGAATTATATCCGATGTAATAGAAGAGTATGATGAAATATATAATGACGTACTTGAAACGCATTGTTTAGGCGGATACCCGCATTTTTCTCAGGAAGATCCTCGTCATAATTTTCCGGAAGAAGCTTACACTTTCTTGTTATTTCAAATGGTTTCTGATATGAACAATTCTATTATGTGGGGAGACGTAGGAGAGGGTAATTTCTTTATTCAGCCTTCAGCTTTAAAGCAGCTAGATTTTTCCCAGGTACTTTATACATATGCTTGTAGTTAATCAAGATTGAGAGATGGTTTATAAAGTAAACCTGAAATTTGTAGTGGCATGATACGACTAAAATGTTGCAAAAAATGTAGGTAATGTTTTAGCTTATGGTTGGTACGATGCTTATCCCCAAACAGGTGAAAGCTATCTACATAATGCCGACTTTGCAGAATAATGCCGACTTTGCAGAAAAAGTTGCTCTTGAAATTAATAAATGCACCTCGCTGTTTATTGAATTAGGAGCGATCGCTGACTATCTCAAAGAGAAATTTGAAAAATATAACGCCAAAGTGTAGTTGTTAATACCAATTACTGCATGGATAAGCGCTCGCCTACAATTTCTAAAGGCGGAGGGGAGAATTTTTCGCTTCAGAGTGAGAAAATATATAGGAGCAAATCACTTGGCTGAAAAATAATGAAGCTGTACTACATGCCTACAACACGGGCAGTACGCCCTCGGTGGCTTCTAGAAGAGATGGAAGTTCCCTATGAATTGGTACGAGTTGATAAGACCATGACTCAACAGCCAGAATATCAAAAGTTGCATCCCCATAGAAAAGTACCAATTCTTGTAGATGGGGAAGTTACGATTTTTGAATCTGCTGCCATCTGTGCCTATCTTGCTGACAAATATCTAGATAAAGGACTAGCTCCAAGATTAGACCAAGCTGAACGTGGTTATTACTATCAATGGCTGTTTTACGCTACATCGACATTAGAACCACCTGTAGAGCATTTCATGTTTGATGTTTTACCATCGCTGCCAGAAAAAGTAATACCAATGAAGGCACGCTCTGCAATTTCAAAACAAGAAGCTCTGCAATGGTTTGACCGAGTTGCTGAACCCTTGAGAAAATCTATTGATGGTAACGATTATCTGGTAGCAAATCGGTTTACGACTGCTGATGTTGTGACTGGAGGGGTTTTACTCTGGGCAAAAAAGCTAGGTATGTTATCAGATAGTGACCCTTTGAGTAAGTACATCAACAACTTAATGCAACGTCCTGCTTTGATCCGTGCTGATGAAGACTTTTACGCCAAGATAGCTCCAAGCGTGTAGTTTTAACAAGTTATTAATGCTACCTTCCCTCACTCCTTCTTCCCCACCCACTCCCTACCAGCAGTTTCCGCTGCCTCAGCACTGTAATAAATTTTTAGTTCTCCACATACATCACCACCAGGACTTATCACCCGAAACTGCCAGCATTTTACTTGAGTATGGAAGATGATTAATATGTAGCTATTAATGCTAGTAATGGTGTGAATTTTATCGTTAGTCATAGTTAATCATTGAGGCTGACCCCAAAATCCACACCCAAAACTTCTTCAATTTGCCTCAATGTTTCGATTGACTTAAGCTGTTTCCAATTCCCCTAATATCCTTGCTACCTCCATTGGTTGCAATTCTAACTTGCTTTTGAGTTGCATCCTCAGTATCCCCAATTTCTGATATTTCCCGTCAACCCTATCTGCAATACCCAAACGTCTTGCAGCAGTACGAATACGAGACTGGGGTAATTTCTGTATTAAAAGTGCGAGGGCTTCCGTATTCACATTATTTGCAGCGATATCAGTAAATGAAGGTATATTTTTTACAACCTTGCTGACAATCTTCAGATAGGGAAGCGTAACAGTCTTCTGCATTTCTAGCTTGCGAGGTAATTGATACTGAACTGGACTTTCGTGATTATCTAATTGATTCCACAAATCCACCAAACCAGTTAACAAATCAAGTATTATCAAACTTCCAAAAGCTAAAACCAAAGCGATGGTAAGAGTATTTAAAAAATCCTGAGTGTTTTCCATTTTCTTTATCTCCAATGTCCAGCTTGAAGAGAATGCTGGGATTTCACATTCTCCTCCCCGTTAGGGGCTGAAAAAGAGGAAAAGGGGCTTTCTAGGAAGGGTATAGTACGGACAAAGGGGAAACCTATCAAAAATTTCCCCCGATACTAAAACTAAGCGGTTTCTAGTATTTCTGTTTCCGAGATATTCTCCATCCAAGTTGTAATTGCTTCAATTTCAGAAATTCCATTATTTATAGCTTCAACAACAGATTTCTGATAGGAATTGGTCGCAAAATCGGAATTCTCAAATTTACCTTGTCCCCAATATAAACACATGGTTTTCACCAATTCGTCAATTTGATTTGGCTTCAACTGGTTTGGTCGTTCTACTTCCTGAAATTTCAGCCACTCCACAACTAATTCAACTGGATAATTAAGCAATGTACGAATTTGCTTAACTCGTAAATCATGATTGGGTTCTAATACTGGAAAAACTACAGATTGATGTGGTTGAGTTTGCTGTTGTGGAAAAGAAACCTCTTCTGATGTCGCAACTAATTTAGATTGAACATTGCTAATTATTCCAGCCCAGTCAGCATCCTTATTCCATTCACTACGAATCCGAATTTTAGTTGTAGCATCGTAAAGCCGACAAAACACAACATTTTCTTCTCCAGGTGTAGCAGCAATAATTAGAGGTTTGGAGAAGTCTTTAACCTGCGATACTGCTAATAAAAAGGTTTTGGCAAAATTCGTTTCAATGCCAGTTCTGACTACATATATTTCATCCGCTGCAATCACAATATCAAGCTTCAGATTATCTTTACCCTTAAATTCTTTACTTATCAATCGGAGATTTTGTAAATAACCAGTTAACCCTCTTTGCTGCACTGGAATTGTTTTCTCGTTGTTGATGTCGTAGTTATACCACAAGTATGATTCGCCGCTCAATTCTCCATTTTTGACATATAAATAAATCGGTTCTGGAGGATTGCAAAGCCCTAATTTGATTTCAGTAATCATTATAATTCCTCCGAATTCTCTTCAATAGATGTGTCTACAGATTGTTTTTGAGAGTTGACTTTATTTATCTGATATCCCGAAGCTTTTAGTACAGGGATTGCCGCATTTTTTACAGATGCTTTTGCTTGATGGTAAAGATATTGAACTACTCCATCAGCATCTTCTTCCTCTTCCAATTGCGCCCAAAGAGAACAGCCTAAATCAAGGGATTCATACGACCCAAGATTAAATTTCCGACTGTAGGATATTGATACGGTAGTAATTTTCATGCTTCATCCTTGAAGTAATACTTCTTGGTTTCAGTTGAGATGGTGGGCGGTAAGACCCACCTTTTTTCGTCTTATGCTGTCATCAACACCATATTTTCTGGGAGTGGCTTATACTTTTTAAGTTGCTCCCATTCAATAGCCGTCAATTCATCACACGGCTTATCGAGTAAGCCTTCTCTATGGGAAATTTCGCTTTGTGCATCTATAAAAGAAGTACGTTTAGCATCTATATTTGGTGAGGCTAACAGTATCCGTAAAAACCAAACAGCACTAAATCGCTGTCGTCACTTTCAACTGAGCGCTCAAAAAAATTATGAACCCATCGTTAAGATGTCAGAAGCATCCAAACAGAGGCAAAAACGAGAAATAGATGTAGTTGTTGGTGAGATACCGCAGTTAGATAAACAGCAACTCAAAATCGTTAAACAACAAGTATTGAAGCGGTTGCGGACAGACAGCAAATAAAAAGAATCACTCTTCTTTTTTAAAAAATAACTTTGATACAGCTTGTGAAGCGCAGCATTTGTAAGTTTGCTGCCAAATTTTCATGCGGTTAAAACTTGGAGTCTCCTATGAACGTGACCGATGTTTTACACACCAATTTCCAACCTCAACATTGGCAAGAGTGGTTATCGAGTGGGGTTGATGAAGAAATCATAAATCTCAACGTAAAATCTCTCGAAGGTACAACTCCTTACGAGTATTTGATTTACAGCCCTAAAATATCACGCCGTAACGACGGACGACTCAGAGATGGTGATTTAAGAAAATATCGCCATATTGAACACGGTGGTTGGTGGTGTAACGGAATTGACCCACTTGATGACTACAATTTCATGATGTGGGGATGCTTTAAACCTGATAGACCAAGGCGTGATAGGAATAAAATACACAAGTACGTCAAATATGAGCATCCCTACAAAGAGCCAACAAGAGCATTTTTCTTGCAAGTGCCGCTAAAAACTTGGAGAAAAGTTTCAACGTATTGTGGAATTGAGATCGCTCCCGAAGACCTACAACACCCCCACGGATTTTGGTACTGGGTTTGGCACAGAAACGTACCAGTGGTAATTGTTGAGGGAGCAAAGAAAGCTGCTTGTTTGTTGACTGCTGGCTACGCTGCGATCGCAATTCCCGGTGTCAATTCTGGATACCGCACTCCTAAAGATGAAGAGGGAAATATCACAGGAAAACCTTTTTTAATCCCTGACTTAAAGCACTTTGCCACACCTGATAGACGAGTTGATATTTGCTTCGATCACGACAAAAAACCCGAAACAGTGCAGCATGTCAAAACTGCGATTAAACGCATGGGGAAATTACTTGCTATTGAGAAATGTAAGGTTCGGGTTATCGAATTACCGGGACCAGAGAAGGGTGTTGATGATTTTGTAGTTGCCCAGGGAGAAGATGCATTTAACATGCTTTACCACAAAGCTGAAACTCTTGATATTTGGCAGGTTAAGTTGTTTACCTTGTTAACCTATCAGCCTTCTTTTGAGTGCGATCGCGCTTACCTCGGACATATCCAAATCCCAGATACCGAAAAGCTCATCGTTCTGAAATCGGCAAAAGGAACTGGTAAAACGGAATGGCTAACTGGTGAAGTAGCGAAGGCACATGAGCAAAATAGGAGAGTGTTAATTATTACTCACCGAATTCAGCTTGGAGAGGCATTGTGTAACCGCTTTGGAGTTAACTATGTAACTGAAGTCAGAGATTCCGAGACAGGAGACTTATTAGGTTATGGAGTCTGCATAGATTCTCTCCACCAACAAAGCCAAGCGAGGTTTAATCCTAATGATTGGTACAACGATACCGTAATCATCGATGAATGTGACCAGGTATTCTGGCACTTACTCAACTCTGGAACCGAAGTAGCAAAACGTCGGGTTTCTGTGCTGAAAAACCTCAAGTTGCTAATCCAAAACGTCTTGAGTAGTCCACAAGGAAAGATTTACTTGGCAAGTGCGGATGTATCCGATTGTGATGTGGATTATGTACAGTCCTTAGCTGGGGAAATTAAAGTTAAACCGTTTGCAATTCTTAATAATTACCGACCCCAATCTGGAAATTGTTACAACTACGGAGGTACTAATCCCAAGGATTTGATTGCTGCATTGGATAGAGCAATTCCTGAAGGAGGACATCATTTGTTGTGCTGTTCTGCCCAAAAAGTGAAGTCGAAATGGGGAACGCAGGCATTGGAAGAGCGATTTCGCCGTAAATTCCCAGATTTACGAATTTTGAGAATCGACAGCGAATCTGTTTCTGACCCGTCGCATCCTGCTTTTGGTTGCATTGCCCATCTCAATGAAATTCTCACAAAATACGATTTGGTTATTGCTTCCCCAAGTCTAGAAACTGGGGTATCAATTGACATCAAAGGTCATTTCTCCGCAGTTTGGGGGATTTTTCAGGGTGTACAGTCTGCAAACTCGGTGCGGCAGATGTTAGCGAGATTACGGGAGAATGTTGACCGTCACATCTGGGTGAGAGGTTGTGGTATGGGCTTTGTGGGAAATGGTTCTACATCGATGGGTTCACTGTTGGCAAGTCAACATGCTGCCACGAGAACAAATATTGCTTTGCTGTCCCAAGCTGATAATGCGGATTACAGCATCGATGAGAATTTTCAACCCGAATCTTTACAAACTTGGGCAAAACGAGCTTGCATCATCAACGCTCAAATGCGGTGTTATCGGGAATTTGTAATTCAAGGTTTAGAAGAGGATGGTTATCGGATGATTGATGCAGAGGCTGTTAAGGAACAGGAGAGTCAACAGGTTTTTGAGTCGGTTAAAGCTGCTTCGCAGGAATTATATGGGGAAGAATGTCGTGCGATCGCTTCTTGCGAAACAATCTCCGATACTGAATTTAAAAAGTTGCAGGATAAAAAAGCTAAAACAACAACCGAGAGATATCAGGAGCGAAAAGCTCTGTTGAAAGAGCGTTACGGGGTTGAGGTGACACCTGGGCTTGTGGAAAAGGATGATGCTAGCTGGTATCCACAACTGCGGCTGCATTATTTTCTCACCATTGGACGGGAACAGCTTATTGAGCGCGATTCTAAAAGGGCTAAATCGCAGATAGAAGCGGGTGAGAGTGCTGTTTGGAAGCCTGATTTTAACCGGGGGCAGTTATTACCTGCTGTATTGTTGCTGGAGGAATTTAATATCCGTTATTTTCTCACGCCAGGGGTGATGTTTCGCGGTTCTGATGCGGAGTTGCAGAATTTGAAGGCTTTGGCTGTGAAGCATCGATATTTTATCCGTGACTATTTGGGAGTTTCTGTTTCCGAGGGGTTGAGTGCGATCGCTATTATCCAGAAACTACTGAGTAAGTTGGGGTTGAAGTTAACCTACGTTGGCAGGATGGGGAGTAGGGATAATCGAGAAAGGGTTTACCAGTTTATTGAGCCGAAAGATGAGCGGGACGTGGTTTATCAGGGATGGCAAAATCGTGTGGTCACTGTAGCTTGCGTCTTGGCTTGTCGAAGTGTTGTTGGTGTCCACCAGTG
The DNA here is from genome assembly GCF_000317435.1 of Calothrix sp. PCC 6303. Classification (NCBI taxonomy): domain Bacteria; kingdom Bacillati; phylum Cyanobacteriota; class Cyanophyceae; order Nostocales; family Calotrichaceae; genus Calothrix; species Calothrix sp. PCC 6303. Next base: position 411,885 of record NC_019751.1, on the reverse strand, counting down.
ATAAATATAGTATTTACGAACTATTGTATTGGACACAACCTACAGGTAATTTCCCAATTACGCAGGAGGTGGGTTAAATATTTTGGTTGATGGAGAAATCAATCATGAAAGCTTGAGTGCGCGTAGCCCGTAGTAGACATCGCTAGCACATAGCTGGTTAACATCCCGGATGACAATCGCTACTATCTTACAGACAATCTGAGCGGATCTCAATTTTTAATTGCCCCTAATACCCTCAATGTTGACTTCTGTGCTGCCGTGATGCCTGTAACTCCAGTAATATTCATACCTTCGTAGGGTCGTGGCGAGCGGAGGATTTTGATGCATTCACCCGTTTCGATATCCCATAGCCTAATGGTGGCATCAGCACTGGAGCTTGCCAGTAACTGACGATCTGGAATATTGGTGCCTTGCTGTGGGACGAAAGCCACAGAAAACACCCCATTTTCGTGACCCTGCAACACCTTCAGGCATTCACCTGTGTTGAGATCCCAAAGTCTGATAGTTCGATCGAAACTACCACTCGCTAGGCTTCGTCCATCTGGACTAAAAGCCACCGACCACACAAAGTGAGTATGACCTAGTAAAGTTTGCAAACATTTACCTGTCGCCACATCCCATAGTTTAACCTCGCGCTCGATACTACCACTGGCTAAAAGATCTCCACCGGGATTAAGAGCGATCGAGCAAATCGATTGTCCCACCTGCCAAGTGCTGATACATTCACCCGTCTGGACATTCCAGAACTTAATCATGCGATCGAAACTAGCACTAGCGAGGATATTTGGTTGGCAACTGAAGGCTACTGACATCACCCAGTGCATATGCTCTGCCAAAACGTGAAGACATTGACCTGTCGAGACATGCCACAATCTAATCGTATGGTCGGTGCTACCGCTAGCAAGAATTTGACCGTCTGCGCTAAAAACTAACGACCAGATTTCGCTGCTATGACCAGCTAAATTGTTAAAGCACAGACCATCTACCACACTCCAAATTTTGATGGTCGGATCGGCACTACCGCCACCACCAGCGAGGAGTTGTCCATCTGGACTCACTGCTACTGCTCTAATGGCATCAGTATGACCTCTAAAACCAGAATAAACACAATCTTGAATATTCCAAATTCTGACAATCTGGTCGAAGTAGCCGCTAGCCAGCAGCACGGGTAAATGAGCCGGATTTGGTTCAATCGATTCAGTTGACTTAGGCATAGGGACAAAGGCGATCGAATACAGCGTATTTGTATACCCCTGTAAAACTCGCAAACACTGACCAGTAGACAAACTCCAGAGTCTAATTGTCCGGTCTTCACCACCACTGGCGATAATTTGATAAGTCGGATCGAAAGCCATCGCCCAGATCCAATTTTCGTGACCGATTAGTGTTTTGACACATGCTCCAGTTTGAATGTCCCACAGTCGGATAGTGTGATCCTTACTACTGCTAATGAGGATTTCACCATCATGACTAAAAGCGATCGATCTCAATTCATTTTTATGCCCGACAAAAGTTCGTAAACACTTACCAGTGCTCACATCCCACAGCTTGACCGTAGCATCATCGCTGCCACTAGCGAGAAATTTTCCATCGGGACTAAAGGCTAAGGACCACACCCAGCCTTGATGACTCTCCAGTGTTTGACAACAGATTCCATTCTGGATCTGCCAGATCACAATGGTTTGAGCAGAACCACTACTGGCAATAGTTTGACCATCTGGACTGAATGCCATAGATTTGACATCATGGGGTTTGATGCCATCTTCATATTGAAGGCTGTTCAAACATTCCCCACTATTTACATTCCAGATTCGGAGGCTACAATCGTCGCTACCACTTGCTAAAATTTTGCCATCTGGACTAAATGCGACTGTGTAGACACCTTGGGTATGGTCGGTAAGTATTTTTAGACACGCGCCAGTATTGAGATCCCAGAGCCGCACAGTGCCGTCAAAACTAGCGCTGGCTAGTGTTTGACCATCGGGGCTGAAAGTCACAGCTTGCACCCAATTGGTATGACCGCTTAAGATCGACTGAAGTTGATGAGTGCGAGCATCCGACAAGCGAATATCGCCGTTGAAATCGCCGCTAGCCAAACAGTGTCCGTCTGGACTAAAGGCGACTGAGTGAATACTGCTGAAAGTTTCGGTAAAAACTGACTTAGCCAAATCGGTGTGAGCAAAATTAGTATCGTGTAAATTCATGCCTAGTAGATAAGCTTGCCAAATGCACAGATCGGAAAAATCATAGCCGCTCAAGTCGAACTGCAAGTGTCGTAATAAGTTAATTAAATTACCCCCTGCATAGCCCCTGGTTCCTGCAAATTCGGTTCGCAGTTGAGCCAACAATCGATTGAGTTGCTGCTTAATTTCTAGTTTCGATCGCAATTTACCCAGTAGTCGATCGACTAGCGGGACTAAAATCATCCGCACTTGGCTCTCCCGCACATATTCTTGCGCTTGAGCCTGAAGCAGTGCATGGCTATGAAAGATCGCTAAATTCAGACTGGTAATTTCCGCGCATACTCGATCGATTAATACGGCAGTGACATATTCCATCACCACTGGTTGCAAGGTAAAGCAGCCAGAACTTTTTTCAATTAGACTCTGCCGATCTAATAATTGTAATGCGCCTAAGACTTGCGTTCGAGAACCGGTCGGAATGAAATCTGCTAACAATTGAGAAATCGATATGGCTTCGCGCGCGATCGCTAACCAGTACAATACCTGTTGCTCTATCTGAGATAATCTATCGAATTGCTGACCTAATAAAGCCTCAATCCCATCGCAGAGAATTACTCCCTGTTCTAAAAATCCACTCACTTTACCGTCAAATAAATCCCGAATCGTGGTTGCCGCAATTTTAATCGCTAACGGGTTGCCAGAGTAAGATTGCTGTAAGTGTTGCCAATCCCTGAAATCGTCTGTATGACACCCATTAGCAGACCCGATCGCGGCTACTTCGATGTCACTCAAACCAATTAAATCCAGCGTGCAAACTGCCGCAGATTCCCCTTCTAAAGGAATCAAAGTTCGGGGCTTTTCCCGACTGGTTAATAATAAACAACTAGCATGATGTTCCGTAGCGATCCGGCGCAGGAGTTCGCTATACCCCGCATAACCATCACGATAACCGCCATGCGCGAGTATAGATTCAAAATTATCGAAGACAATCAGACAGCGAGTAGTGCGTAAATATGCCATCAATTGCGATATCTGAGCATCCACAGTATCCGCAGGTTCGGTTTGCTGTTGGTGGGAGACAAAGGCAATAAGTTGAAAGAGAATTTTATCCAGCGGTGGGGCATTTCGGAGGGACTGCCAGATGATGCACTCGAAATTTTGATTTGCAGCGGCTAACTTTTGGGCGAGCTTGGCTGCTAATGATGTTTTGCCCATCCCGCCCATGCCGACGATCGAAATCAGCCGACAACGTGGTTCAAGGGGATTAACTTCAGAATTGTTATCCAGCCATCGTTCCAACTGCTGGAGTTCATTTTCGCGCCCAATGATGCTAGAAACATCGATCTGTTCTCCCCAGTAACAATCTCGATCTGGGGGCGAAGCTGGAGTAACTTCTGGCACAGCTAATTTAGGCGAATGATCTCGCTGGCGACGCAATACCGCTTGCAAATTATTTTTGGTGACAGGTTCGCCCAATGCCTGAGTTAATTGTCGCCACAGTTCATAACCGACATCGCGGATATAGCCAGTATCATAGCCGATCTGCTCTGCCATATCGGGGTAGGTGCGACCTTCCCAAGCGTGACGAAACACCTGCTCTTGAATATCTCGGAGACTTTGAGATTGAAGCAGTCGATCGAGTAATGCTAAGGCTTCATCTGCTGTCATCGGCAAAGAACCTGCCAGAATGTCTAGCCTTATTCTAGTCCTAATAATTCGTAAATTACAATCGAAGATCCGATCTTTTCCGATCATCAACAGCAGTTTTTCTCCGATCTTTTCTGGCTGTCAAACTATCAGGGGGCGCATATTCTGGAGATATGGAGCAAGTTGATACCGACATCAATCCAACTGACTATCGATACAGGAGAAAACCATATTGCATTTACAAGCAAAAAATTTTACCACTATCAAATTACAACGGAGCAGCTCGCCATGAAACCCATATTGGGAAAAATCGCAGAACATAAGCAAGCCTATGCCAATCTGCCATTGTTTTTATACATGCGCGATGCCAGCTTGACTGAAGAGGCGCGGCTTGCTTTCTATCCTTGCATGGCGCACTTCATTCTCAGCTTCGGCGACATCAACAAGTATATGCTCCGCGAGGAACCCACGACCGATCGACACCAAAAGCGAGTCAACATTCATACCTATGAGGACGATCGACACTGGCCTTGGTACCTTGAAGATTTCGCTAAGTTGGGTTTCGATCGTCTCTGCACCCCATCCGCATGGATGCGTTTTCTCTGGAGTGAGGAGACCCGCCAAAACCGCATCCTGACCTACCGACTAGCTACTTTGATCGATCGGGCAAGTGCAATCGAACGGATTGCCATCATTGAAGCAATTGAAGAGACCGGAAACGTACTCTTCAGTACCATGCTCGATCTGGCAACGGCAATCGAACGCCGACGCGGAATCGAACTTCGTTATTGTGGAGAATTCCATTTTGCGCTGGAGTCTGGACATTCGGCAGGAAGCGATCGCCTTGAGATTGCTGAAATTTCGCTGGATGAAGCAACCCAAGCACATTGCCTATTGCTTGTTGATGAAGTCTTCGCATTATTTGAAGCCTGGACGCAGGAACTGCTCTCCTATGCAACAAGAAAACACGCTCACGATTTAGACGATCGCTATGCTCGACTAGCGATCTCCAACCATGAAATTTTAATCAAGTAATTACACGATCGATTTCCACAAACTCAACTTCTACAAATCCGCAAAGGTTACAAACAGGAGAATTACCAATGTTAAATCAACTTACTCAAAGCAATAAGCTATCTCAACTCATACTAACAGCAGGACTCTGCTTGGCTACAGTTTTAGCAATCCAGATCGATCGCCCTGCTACCAGAGCCACTGAGAAAAATCTCAACGAAAATGGTCTTATCCTAAACGGAACAAGTTTTAATGGAACGAGCTTTAATGGAGCAAACTTGAATGGAACCAGCTTTAATGGCGCAAGCTTGAATAGGACTGGTCTTAGGGCGAACGGAGTCCACTTTAAAAGGTTTGGATTAACCTCACCGACCTCGGTAACCGCTACCCTTAACCAAAAGCCCATCGCAAAAATCCATTTAGAAGGTGGTCAACTTGCGCTCAAGATTAAAAGAAGCGATTGACGGATTTCGATCCGCAATAACTTCCCTACAACAATCTGAAACTAATTGGAGGCTTCTGGCTCCAGGAAGGAGAAGGGTCTGGAGGTGGTGGTATTCACGATTGATTGAAGACTGCCACCTCCCATAACTACCATGAAGTTTGCTATGAGATTTACACAAAAAATGTCTGTTTCCTTGCTTTTGGCAGCTGGCTGTCTCCTGATGATTGTTGCATCCATTCAAGTCCAGAAAAACCTGAATTGGGAGCGCGGGGTGGAGGATCTGGCGATCGAGGGACAGGACGTAGCCGGAACCGAACTAACGGTTGTTGAAGGTGGGCGATCGCTCAAACTCAAAATCGCTCATGTTGACTTAGATCGTCAAGATCCCGAACGAGAGATTTATCTCTACACCATTCTTTACCGCGATCGGGTCTCCGAACAGTGGCAAAATTATTGCCAACCAGATCGCCACAATGTTGCTAAAGCAATTCCCCTTTCGGGATATTGGGACGAAACAGGTAAACACCATGAGAATGGTCGTATTACCTTTGCTTGTACCAATGGGGTTTTAGCCAAATGTGTTCGTTTTGGTTATAAACCCTGGAAAACAGTTCAGGGGCGATCGCTGCGAGATTTCCATCAAGCTTGTACCCGCATGGTTCGGGCAGATTATTGCGGGAATGGTCGCGCTCACACTAGAGATGGGACAGCCATTGACATCTATGACCGACTGAGAATTCAAACCCGTACTCCTCAGAGTGGCATGATTTTGGAAGCAGCTTGGAGTCCTGATGGTGCAGTATTTATCAATCGGACTCGGTGGCCAGAGTCCTTGGCTCAGATTGAGAAGGAATGTCCTGAGCGACTCAAAAGCCCTGTGTCTAAAGCAATCACTCCCACAGCTATCCAACAGCAACTGTCTGAAGTGCTGCTTGTCAATGATTCATTAGACCTCCTGCGAAAGTCCCCACCTCAAAAAATATAGATTTCTGTGCTGTTCCACATTTCTTTCTTCCTTTGCACCTACCGCTAGGCGTTCCGCTTGCGGTAGGTGCGTCTTTGCGTGAGATCTAAAAATGTGGTTCATTTACCTGAACATCCCTGTAAGTATCACTGCTTGCCGTTTTGTTTGGAAAAGATATTTCGAGAACAATCCCTAATGCTAATTATCTAACAATTACGACCGACTTTTCCGATCTTTTCCGATCGTCAACACCAGACTTTTGCCGATCTTTTCTGGCTGTCAATCTGTCTGGGGGGGAATATTCTGGGGATATGGAAGAAGTTAAACCTTCCCTTCGTTGGCGTAGCGTCTCAGAATGAGAATCGACACCTACTCTTTCCTTAACCGATCGAGCAGTCAAAAATATCTACTGGCGGGGAGTTTTACCGTTGTGTCCCCTTGCTACATCTAGAAGGAGAGCGATGTCACAGATGCAGACAGTATCAAACTTGACCGATCGCTATTTACGACAAGATGTGGAGTTTCTATCGCTTCCTCCACTTTATTGCTACCAAAGGCAGGCTAAACCCTGCATCAGAGCGGACAGAGGTGGCAATCTTCTACTCGATTGGAGTAATGACAAGTTTATGAGTTAGTAGCTCGGTAATTTTGTCAGATCTCCACAAATCAACTAATTATTTACTAGGAAAAAACATCATGACTTTCTCTAAATCTAACCTCAATCTTCTCTCAGAATCTCTGTTTACGGAATTGACAGCAGACCAGGCTCAAATGCTTGAAGGTGGCAAGCGGATCGATATTCTAGTCGTTCGCTGTATTCAGGCTGGTGGTGGTTCTGACAGCCTGTCTTTCACCATTAATGGCCAGAAGGTTGGTAGCACGATCTTTATGCAAAATAACGGTGTTGCCAATGTTGGTGCGAGTGCAAACTTCGACGGATCGGCACGCGTTCGCTTGCTTGATGGGGGTAGCCGTATGACAAGTTTTAGTGCCTCCAGCAATACTAATGGTTCACAGACCCTGCGGGTTAGCGGTGGCGGCTCGATCTACGATGTGACATTCAAGGTTGGTAATTAACCTGCGATCTTAATGCTGACAATCGACCCTCAACCGATCGAGCAGTCAAAAATATCTACTGGTGGGGAGTTTTACCGTTGTGTCCCCTTGCTGCATCTAGAAGGAGAGCGATGTCACAGATGCAGACAGTATCAAACTTGACCGATCGCTATTTACGACAAGATGTGGAGTTTCTATCGCTTCCTCCACTTTATTGCTACCAAAGGCAGGCTAAACCCTGCATCAGAGCGGACGGAGGTGGCAATCTTCTACCCGATCGGAGTAATGACAAGTCGATGAGTTATTAGCTCGCTAATTTTGTCGGATCTCCACAAATCAACCCAATTATTTACTCTAGGAAAAAAACATCATGATTTTCTCCAAATCTAACCTCAATCTTCTCCCAGAATCTCTGTTTATAGAATTGACCGCAGACCAAGCGGAAATGCTCGAAGGCGGCAAGCGGGTTGATATTTTAACCGTTAAGTGCATTACGACTGGTGATACTGATGGTACTGACGAATTGTTCTTCAACATTAATGGTAAGGATTTACAGCGAAATAATCCGCTCAAGATGAAGGCTGATCGTGTCGCGAATGCTGGTGTGAGTGCAAACATCAACAATAATTCATTCGCGCGCATTAATTTGTTAGATAAGACTAATAGTGGCGGTTCTTTCTTCTTGGGCGGTATTGTAGACGGTGGCATTCACGATACCCCTATTACGCTGCGTGTTAAGGCTAATGGTGGTGAGTACGATGTGACCTTCAGGATTATTGACTAGTAACTTTAGATGCGATCGTAACGCTTACAATTCCCCCTAACTCTCTTAAAAACATAGATTTAGGGGGATCGCAACTTTATCTTTATTCCCTTCATCTTCCCCCCACTCCCATGCGTTATCCACTCATTCTCCAACAATCCGAAGAAGACTGCGGTGCTGCCTGCCTCGCCACCGTTGCTAAATTCCACGGTCGCAACTTCAGCATCGGTCGCATCCGCGAACTAGCAGGCACCCGATCGCGGGGCACCACTATGCTCGGACTCGGTAGAGGTGCCGAATCCCTCGGTTTCCAAGTGCGCCACGTCAAAGCCTCACCGCAACTTTTAGCTAATCTGGCTCAAGCACCATTGCCCGCGATCGTGCATTGGAAAGGCTATCACTGGGTCGTTATCTACGGTAAAAATCGCCGCAATCGTTATATTGTCGCCGATCCTAGTATTGGATTGCGCTATCTCAGTGAAGCGGAATTGATGTCGGGTTGGACGAATGGGGCGATGCTGTTACTCTCGCCGACGGAGATGTTTTACCAACAGACGGAAGACAAGCAGACTGGGTTTGGCAAGTTTGTCAAACGGGTGTGGCCCGATCGGGGTTTGTTGGTACAAGCGATCGGTTTAAACGTTGTCATTGGCTTACTGGCATTGGCTTCGCCGTTAATGATGCAATTGTTGACGGATGATGTGTTGGTGCGGGGCGATACGGAATTGCTGCTGATAGTAGCTTTGGGTGTGGTGGCGATGACGCTGATTCGGAGCGTTATTAATCTGATTCAAGCGCAGTTAATTGGCTATTTTGGGCAACGATTGCAGATGGGATTGGTACTCGAATATGGGCAGAAGCTATTGCATTTGCCGCTATCCTATTTTGAAGGGCGACGCAGTGGTGAGGTAGTCAGCCGGATTGCAGACGTGTCGGCAGTGCATTCATTAGTGGCGCAGTTAGTATTAGGTTTGCCCAGTCAGTTTTTTATTGCAGTAGTCTCGTTAGCGTTGATGCTGTTTTATAGTTGGGAGTTAACGATTGCCTCGACAGCGATGTTTACGGTGCTGGTTGGTGTTAATTTTCTCTTCTTACCAGCGATTCGGCAGAAGACTCGCGATCTGATTATTCAAGGTACTGAAAATCAGGGCTTTCTCGTCGAAACCGTGCAAGGCGTTGAAGTCCTAAAAACCACCCAGGCGACAACTCAGGCTTGGCAGGAATATCAAGCGAATTTCAGTCGGTTGGCGCATTTGGGGTGGGGGACGATGAAGTTGGAACTGTATAGTGGCACAGTAACGGGCATTTTATCGAGTTTGGTAAGTATCGGGCTGTTGTGGTTGGGCAGTTATTTGGTGATTAGTCAGCGGTTGAGTGTGGGGCAGTTGTTGGCTTATAGCGGCATGAGTGGGAATTTCTTTGGGTTCTTGTTAGCCGCGATCGGGATTGTGGATGAATTCATTCGCGCTCAGGTGATTTTACAACGCTTGGGTGAGGTGATGGATGCGACTCCAGAAGACGCGCCAGATGCCCAAAAGCCCTGGGTGGAGCTATCAGCAACGGCGGATATTTACTGTGAAAAATTGCGATTTCATCATTCGGGGCGAGTGGATTTGTTACAGGATTTGGATTTGATAATTCCTGGTGGAGGTATGACGGCGCTAATCGGTCGATCGGGTTGTGGCAAAAGTACGTTGGCGAAATTGCTATCGGGCTTGTACCAAGCGCAATCCGGCAATATTCGGTATGGGATTTACGATCGCAGCGAGCTGGCGTTAGATTGTTTGCGACAGCAGGTGGTGTTGGTCCCCCAAGATGCCCATTTTTGGAGTCGATCGATCGTCGATAATTTCCGCTTTAGCTATCCCGATGCAAGTTTCGAGCAAATCGTGCGGGCTTGTGAGATTGTGGGGGCGGATGAGTTTATTGAGCAATTGCCAGACAAGTATCAAACGGTGTTGGGTGAGTTTGGGGCGAATCTATCGGGGGGGCAACGGCAACGGTTAGCGATCGCGCGGGCGTTGTTAGCCAATCCAGCGATTTTGATTTTGGATGAATCTACATCGGCACTCGATCCTGTAAGTGAGGCGATGTTATTAGAGCGATTGCAGCAGCATCGGCGGGGGCAAACGACAGTGTTAATTAGCCATCGTCCGCAGGTAATTGGGGCTTGCAATTGGGTAGTAATGCTGGAGCAGGGGCAGGTGGTGAGTCAAGGGACACCGGAGGAATTGCGGCGGCGCGAGGGATTGCATCGATCGTTTTTGACCCCAGAATTGGCGTTGATGCCGTAGGGGCGATTTATCAAATTAGAGGTTAATTTTATGACATCCAATGCATTACCTAATTTAAACGATGTGCTGCCGCCACTCAGTCCGTGGGCGCGGTTTGGGAGCCTTGGTGTAGTGGCTTTGATCGGAGGCGCGATCGCCCTCACGACCAAAATCCCCTATCGCAGCACCACACAGGCGAATGCGATCGTCACTCCCAATCGCACTATTCAAGCACTCGTTCCTGCCGATTCGATCGATCGAATCGCACCCCAGCAACTGGCTCAAATGCGCGTTATAGCTTGCCCTTATGGTGAGTTTGGGACATTAAAAGGGCAGGTAACAACGATCGCCACCCAACCTGCGACGGTGACTGATTCGATTCCGCACGGCGGACGCTACGCGAACGTGACACAATTGAGCCAACCGATGTTATATGCGGTGACGATTCAACCCCAAACTTTAGTCTTAAAACAAGCAGCAAAATCCTGTTCCGTGAGGGTGGGGATGCAGGGTCAGCTCGATATTGTGTTACGGGAGGAGTCGCTCGCGCGATCGATATTACGGCGGCTGCGGCTAGATGGGACGTATTAGTTAAGGCTTTTCAGGAATAACTATGCAAAATTATCATTTAAATTCCAATTCAACAAAGAAACAAGTCTGAAGTTATGGCTCTCCTAGACTAGCTATGACAGATTAATATCAATAAAACAATAAAAGTATTAAAAATTCTTAAGTAGAATTGCCTAGGAATTTTACCAGACAACATAAACACTTTTAGTCCCTCTGGGTATTATAATGCAGCTTGAATTATTTTCGAGATCGCCTACGAATCACAGAAATGGCAATAGCATCTTATTCGTTCACGGTGCGTATCATGCTGCATGGTGTTGGGAAGAGCATTTTCTAGATTATTTTGCCAATTCTGGATATTTTGCCTATGCTCTCAGTTTGCGGGGGCATGGCAATAGCGAACGCTCAAAATCTCCACAAGTTGGTTTTGACGAATACTTAGTAGATATCGATCGAACGGTACAGCAGCTCGGATACCAGACAATTTTAGTAGGACACTCGTTGGGTGGAATGCACGCGCGGGTAGTTACGCCAGGAAATCCCGAACTGAATGGACTGGGGTGTATTCGGGAGGTGCTAGTCGGTCAAAAGATTCGGTATCTAGAAGAGATCGTGGCATGGTCGAAGCCGATCTCATTTGAATATTTAATTCGAGAGGCATCGATGCCAATTCGAGATTATGGTTCGCGCTTAGAGTTGACCAGTGCCAGTAATGGCGGCACCGACATTATTTGGACTTCCCATTACGATATTCCGATCCCGATCGTCGGGTTGTACATGAAAAATCAGTACGAAGTTGCATTCCGGCAGATTTTACAGAATACGAGTCATCTATTCGATGCTTAAAACTCTCATATAAGGTGAGAGTAAAGAGGGGGAATTGCAAGTTATTTAATACTCATTCCTAAATGATTCCTCTCTAATGTTTTACCTGATAGTGAAGCAACATAAAACCGTTGTTGTAGATCTTGCTGGTGGTGAATTCCAATATAGTTTGTTTGAAAGTACCTGCAAATAAGGGAATACCCGCTCCGAGAAGAAGAGGATTGACTTTCAGAATCAATTCATCAATTTCTGAGAATAGAGTTGTTGCTAAATCGCCACCATCACACAACCAAATATCCTTGCCCTGTTGTTGTTTTAAATCTTTGACAACTGCTACAGGATCGGTTGAAATTAACTCGATATTATCGAGATTTTCCCTCAGAGTTCGCGAAAAAACGTACTGCTGCATCTGTGGGTAAGGGTTATTGATCTGACTGCCTGACACATCTCATCAAAGCCTTGGTTTTACGTTCTAACCTTGATGAGCTTGATACGGCACAATAAGGGTTTCAAGCAATAAATCTAGTCTAAATTACCAGACTAAACGCAAGCACTAAATCCTTACCTCGCAAGCATTTCGAGAGTTCTGTCAGGCAACCAGGTTATTGATGCCTACCTTTAATCCAACTTCATAAGTCCTGCGTCCCATCAACACCGTATCAAAGCACTTATTTTCACCACTGATGCCCAGGGTGTCGCGAAACTGCGCGGGAAAGGTTTTGGGAAATGTAGCAATTAAATCGGCGAAATGCTCTCCTACCATCAGAAAACCATCATGCGTAACATCTAGATGAGCGATAAATCGATCTACAGTACAAGCGACGTAATATTTGATCTGACGCATATTGAATCTCCAGTCAAAGAGTCCACTATTCGATCGGATTGAAACTTTTAACGCTTGTGTAATGAGAATGAAATTGCCGTTCCCAAGATAAAAATAGGTCGATTTTGTAGCTTCGATCGATCCCTTAATTCTCATCATCTCACAATTTCAATCGACGATCCGATCTTTCCCGATCTTTTCTGGCTGTCAAACTACTTGTCAGAACTTATTCTAAAAGACATGGAGCAGGTCGATCCATTCTTCCTTTCCAATTCACAATTAAAGCAGAAGATCTGAAGAAGGTAATAAACATGATTCATCATATTTCGATTGCTGTCAACGAGCCACAGCATGTGGCTGATGTAATTGCCGAGTTATGGCAAGGACGAGCTGTGCCCTTTCCGGCTCATGAGGGCAGCTATATTGCCTTTCGTTTCGATCTTTATGGTACAGCTATTGAGGTAATGCCGAAAAGCCTGATTTTGAAGCCAGGGTTAGAAACAGACGCTGTGCAGTTTGCTGACTTTGAGCCAGCTACGGGCTATACGGCTACTCATGCAAATATTTCAGTGGCTGTGAGCGAACAAAAAGTCTATGAGATTGCCGAACGTGAAGGTTGGCGAGCTGTGCGGTGTAGACGCGGCGGAGCGGTCGATTTAATCGAACTGTGGGTTGAAAACCAGGTGATGCTGGAGTTGTTGCCGCCAAATCTGATGGCAGAATACCTTGCAGTAGTGGAACCCAATAGCTTGAGTGCGCTTTTGAAAAACTTAGCTACCGCCCAATAGCGACATATGGCAATTGGAGTAATTCACACTATGGCACAAGCTCAATTTCTCAGTCCTCAACAGGTCAATCGACTCCCCTCATCGCCAGCCGATCGACGAATCCACTACGGGAGCGAACCTTTTCAATTTGGCGATCTGCGACTGCCGCAGGCTCCAGGGAGTCACCCCGTTGCTGTTGTGATTCATGGCGGCTGCTGGAAATACAGACATGGCGATCTCACTGCCGATCTTCAGAATACGGCGGCTCTCTCCTCGGCCTTAACTCACCACGGGATCGCCACCTGGAATATTGAATATCGTCAAATCGATATTCCAGGGGGTGGATGGACGGGGACATTTGAGGATGTCGCCAATGCGATCGATTACTTACGGCTGCTGGCTAAAACCTACGCGCTAGACTTGAATCGGGTGGTTATCGTCGGTCATTCTGCGGGCGGGCATCTGGGCACTTGGGCAGCCGCTCGGCATCGGTTGCCCCAACAGAGTTACTTTTTGTTTGAAGATCCGTTGCGTGTCGTTGGTGTCGTTAATTTGGCGGGAGTAGTAGATCTAGAAGCATTTCTACCAATGCAGAACCAGTCTTGTGGCGAACCTACGATTACAACCCTAATCGGCGGCACTCCTGCCCAAGTGCCCGAACGATATCGACTAGCATCCCCATCCCATCTTTTGCCGCTAGGAGTGAAACAGATCTTAATTTATGGCGCACAAGATAAAGTTGTCCCGCCGGAGTGGGGACAAAAATATGCGGAAGCAGCCAGAAAGACAGGTGACGATATGACCTTTACATCGATCGAAAATACATCCCATTTTGAACTCATCGCGCCTGGAGCTGAGGCTGGCGATCGGGTTGAGAATGCTGTGCTGTGGCTGCTGAATTTAAAGAACAAAGAATCAGAAAAGATCGGTGCTTAAAAATAAAGATCGTACATCAGTAAAGCATGAGGTAATTTATATCCAGTTGGCGCATCGATACATCGATATTTACAGTAGGAATGAGCTTGTTTGCAGTTGGTGCTTGGATCGCCAAAGAGTTACCCCACTGGGTATCGCTTTTGTGGATACTTTCGACGATCGTTGGATTCATGGGTTATTTTATCCCATGTCTTAACTTATTATTTGCCTTGTCTGGGGTAATCTTTGGTATTGGTTTTGCTGGCGCAGGTGTGAAGATTTGGTCATCAACAAGCAAATAAATTAAATCGATTTATAGTTACTAATTTCAACTAACCATTCCCATTATTCCAAACACCATGAAAAACAGTTCATTTATAGAATCCAATGTTACCCTAACTCCCTTCTCCAGCACTGATATCGATCGACTGAGACATTGGATGACGGCTCCTCATGTCGCAATGTGGTATCCCGAACCTGAAGACCATATTGCCTGGGCAGCCAATCCACCGCCTAGTGGCGATTCTGCACAGCAGACGCTCCGCGAGCGATCGCTAATCACCGTTGACGGTCGATCGGTTGGCTATATTCGCTGGCAGTCTGTGTCGCGCGAAGTTCTCGATTCAGTCGGTCTGTATGAGATCCCCGCCGGATCGGTTGATGTCGATTTGCTGATTGGCGATCTGGCGTTTGTGGGTCGAGGAATTGGTCCGAAAGCACTGCTGCTATTGGTGTCACAGCTTCGCCACAGAGGAGATGTGCCCTTGGTCGGTCTGAGTCCCAGCGTCCAGAATTTATCTGCACAGCGAGCCTATGCCAAGGCTGGCTTTCACGTCTTACGTGAGTATTACGTACCAGTATACGGACAGCTTTGTCTGATGGTCTGTAATCTCAATAAAGCTGCCTAACACACCCATGCACACAGATCGATATTAGTGAGGATACTCTGTATGTCCGAGTCCAACATTGAAGTAACACTGCGCGAGATAACTAAAGACAACTGGCGTGATATCCTTCGCTTAAAGGTAGCCCCATACCAAGAGCAATTTGTAGCATCCAACGCCATGTCGATTGCAGAAGCACATTTTAACCCAGAGGTTGCTTGGTTCCGCGCAATCTACGCTGGTGATGTGCCAGTCGGTTTTTTGATGTTGGAAGACGATGTAGTTCGGCAAGAGTACTTTCTTTGGCGTTTTATGATAGACGAGCAATACCAGGGGCGTGGTTATGGGCGAAAAGCTTTGGAGTTGTTCTTCGCACACGTCAAGACGCGCCCTGGAGCGGACGCGATCGAAACAAGTTGCGTGCCAGCCAAAGGTAGTCCCGGTTTGTTCTACGAAAAGATGGGTTTTGTTTATACCGGACAAGAAGAGAACGGCGAACTTGTAATGCGACGTGAATTGCAATCTAGAAACGGAGGACGATGATGATTGAGATCCGGTTGTTTGAAGCAGAGGATGCCGCACAAATAGCGCAACTGTTCCATGAAACAGTGCGTGAAATTAATCGAGAGGTTGTCTGTTAGGCGTTCGAGGTTATGGCGATCACCTTCAAAGATCGCCAATAGATTCTATAGGGTGGCTCCTAAAGCCGTTAAATTTTCCTGCTGGGCAGCAGTCAATCCTTGGATGCCGCGAATATTCATCCCCTCGTAGGGTCGCGGCGATCGAATGATTTTGACGCATTCACCTGTGGCAACATCCCAGAATCGAATGGTGGCATCAGTACCGGTACTGGCTAACAACTGACGTTCGGCAAAATCCGCATTGTAGTGCGGCACAAAAGCCACTGCGAACACACCATGCTTATGCCCCTGCAAGATCTTCAGACATTGCCCGCTGGGCACATCCCAAAGCCTGACGGTACCGTCATAGCTGCCACTAGCAAGGATTCGACCGTCAGGGCTAAATGCCACAGACCGAGCAAACGCTTGATGACCGGGTAAAACTTGGAAACATTCACCAGTGTTAATGTGCCAAAGTGCAACGGCATTGTCAACACTACCACCTGCTAAAATATCGCCACTAGGACTCACCGCGATCGAGATAATCCCTGACCGATGACCCTGCAAAGTACGGATACATTCACCTGTTCGGATATTCCAAAACGAGATCGTCCGACTCGAACTCACTAGCATCGGTGGGGAGACAATAAAAGCTACCGCTGTGACCCAATCTGTATGCCCTGTCAAAATCTGGAGACACTCACCCGTCAGCGTGCTCCAAAGTCTAACTGTATGGTCTGAGCTACTACTGGCAAGGATTCGACCGTCAGGACTAAATGCCATCGACCACAGACCATCGGTATGTCCGGTTAAAATGTGGCAGCACCGACCATCGCCAACCTGCCAAAGTTTAATAATCGGGTCTTCTCCAGTACCCCCACTAGCGAGGAATCGACCGTCTGGACTGAAGGCTACTGTTCGGATGGAGCTATTATGACCGCTAAAACTCGTAGATCGATTCCCCGCAGGGGAGGCTACGCCAACGTCTTCGATATTCCAGAGTCGCAGTGCGCCGCCAAAGTATCCAGTAGCTAGCATCCCTGGCGAATCTGCCACCTGTGGAGGGACAAAATCCATCGCATAGATCGTATTTGCGTAGCCCTGAAAAACTCTCAGACACTTGCCAGTAATCAAACTCCACAGTCTCACGGTCCGATCTTCACTACCGCTAGCCACGAGCTGATGAGTCGCATTGCAAGCGATCGACCAAACCCAATCCTCATGCCCAACCAGCGTCTTCAAACACCGTCCAGTCCGCACATCCCACAATTTAATGGTTCGATCCTTGCCACCGCTGACGATCGTTTGACCATCGGGACTAAAAATGACCGACTTCAATTCATCGCTGTGTCCCAAACAAGTTCTCAAACACTCGCCAGTAATCGCATCAAACAGCTTGACGGTACCGTCGTCCCCGCCACTGGCAATGGTTAGACCATCGGGACTGAATGCCACCGAAAAGACTCTACCTTGATGACTCGCCCATGTTTTCAAACATTGCCCGTCGCGAACGTTCCACAGCCGAATGTTTGCATCGACACCGCCACTGACAATGGTTTCACCGTCGGGACTGAATGCCACTGAGTAAGCTGCCTGAGTATAGTCGGTGAATCTCTGCAAGCACTCACCCGTGTTGACATCCCAGATCCCGATCGTCCAATCGTCGCTACCGCTGACTAGAAAATCATCACAACCACTGACTAAGAGGTTGCCATCGGGACTAAATGCCACTGAATTGACTGATTGGGTGCGATCGGTTAATGTCTGCAAGCACTTGCCAGTATTGACATCCCATAGCTTCATGGTGCAATCATAACTGCCACTGACTAGCGTTCGACTATCGGGACTGAAAGCCATCGCTCGTACCCAATGAGTATGACCGCTGGATATCGATTGCAGTTGCTTTGTGCGGGTATCCCACAAGCGAATACTGCCGTTAAAATCGCCGCTAGCCAACCAGCAACCGTCTGGGCTAAAAGCGATCGCATGAATACTGCTGAATGTTTCGGTAAAAACTGAGTTCGCCCAATCAGTATTCGCAAAATTAGTATCGTGTAAATTCATGCCGGGTAGATAGGCTTGCTGAATGCAAAGATCGGAAAAATCATAGCCGCTCAAGTCGATCTGTAAGTGCTGCAATAGATTAATTAAATTACCACCCGCATAGCCCTTGGTATCAGCAAATTCAGTTCGCACTTTCACTAATACGCGATCGAGTTGCTGCTTAATTTCTAATTTCGATCGCAATTTACCGATAAGTCGATCGACCAGCGGCACTAAAATCATCCGCACTTGACTCTCCCGTACATAGTCTTGAGCCTGAGCCTGAATCAGTGCGTGATTATTAAAATTTGCTATATCTAGAGTCGTAATTTCCTCGCATATTCGATCGACAAATACGGCGGTGACATATTCCATCACCACGGGTTGCAGGGTAAAACATCCAGAACTCTTTTCAATCAAACTTTGCCGATCTAATGATTGTAATGCGGCTAAAACTTGCGTTCGACAACCGCTAGGAATGAAATCTGCTAACAATTCGGCGATCGATACAGCTTCACGCCCGATCGCTAGCCAGTACAGAATTTGTTGCTCGATCTGGGATAATCGGTCGAATTGTTGGCTCAATAAAGCCTCAATCCCATTACAGAGAATTATCCCCTGCTCTAAAAATGCAGTTACGTTACCATCAAATAGATCCCGAATCGTGGTCGCAGCAATTTTAATCGCTAATGGGTTGCCAGCGTAAGATTGTTGTAAATGATGCCAGTGGCTCTGGGCATTAGTATGACAACCATTTGCAGTCCCAATCACTTCTACTTCGATCGCACTTAAACCAGATAAATTTAGCGTGCGAACTGCCCCAGAGTCACCTTCTAAATGAATCAAGGTTTTGGGCTTTTCCCGGCTGGTTAATAATAAACAACTAGCATGATGTTCGGTAGCAATCCGGCGGAGAAGTTCGCTATAGCCAGCATAACCCTCACGATAACCACCATGCGCGAGTATAGATTCAAAATTATCAAAGACAATCAGACAGCAAGTAGTGCGTAAATATGCCATCAATTGCGAGATTTGAGCATCCACAGTGTCCGCAGGTTCGGTTTGCTGTTGGTGAGACAGAAAGGCAATAAGCTGAAATAGAGTTTTATCCAGCGGTGGGGCATTACGGAGGGATTGCCAGATGATGCGGTCGAATTTTTGATTTGCAGCGGCTAACTTTTGGGCGAGCTTGGCTGCTAATGATGTTTTGCCCATCCCGCCCATGCCGACGATCGAAATCAGCCGACAACGTGGTTCAAGGGGATTAACTTCAAAATTGTCATCTAGCCATCGTTCCAACTGTTGGAGTTCATTTTCTCGCCCAATGACGCTGGAAACATCAATTTTCTCTCCCCAATAGCAATCTCGTTCTGGAAATGATGCTGGGATAACTTCTGGCACCGCTAATTTAGGCGAATGATCTCGCTGGCGACGCAATACCGCTTGCAAATTATTTTTGGTGACGGGTTCGCCCAATACCTGAGTCAATTGTCGCCACAGTTCGTAGCCGACATCGCGGATATATCCAGTATCATAGCCAATCTGCTCGGCTATATCGGGGTAGGTGCGACCTTGCCAAGCGTGACGAAACACTTGCTCTTGAATATCTCGCAGACTCTGTTTTTGGAGCAGTCGATCGAGTAATGCTAAGGCTTCATCTGCTGTCATCGGCAAAGAACCTGCCAGAATGTCTAGCATTATTCTAGTCCTAATAATTCGTAAATTACAATCGAAGATCCGATCTTTTCCGATCGTCAACAGCAGTTTTTCTCCGATCTTTTCTGGCTGTCAAACTATCAGGGGGCGCATATTCTAAAAGACATGGAGATTGAATTAACAGTTTCCTCTTCGCCAAGTATTTGGTCTGCGTCTTAAATTTAGCCCAAGCTCCGTTGCATCTGAAAATGATGCATTATTACCTCTTTTTAAGATTCGACTTATTTAACGGAGTTAATCTCATGATTCATCACATTTCGATCGACGCTCGCGATCCTTATATCACAATTATATCCAGGAGGATTTATCATGTCTACCGAAGCAAATAAAGAGATCGTCCGCCGTTTTTACGAAGAAGTTTTCAATCAACGCAACGTCGATGCGATCGATGAATTAGTCCATCCAGGGTTTAGCAATAACGATCCCACCCCTGTGGCATCGCGAGATCCGGAATCGATGAAGCAATTCATTCACACCCTGACTCAGGCATTTCCCGATCATCATCACGCGATCGAAGATCTCATTGCCGAAGGAGATAAGGTCGTGATGCGCTGTACCCTCACTGCCACCCATCAAGGTCTGTTTCCAGGTTTTCTGGATATGCCCCCCACTGGTAAGTCAATTTGCCAGCGACAGATTCACATTCTGCGAGTCCAGGATGGCAAGGTAGCCGAGCATTGGGTCATCCGCGACGATCTGACGATGATGCAACAGCTCGGCTTGATTCCGCAACCAGAGATGGCTGCATCGGTCAGCAAATGACGAACGATGGCAGCATCGGTCAGCAAATGACGAACGATGGCAGCATAATACTACTTTACAAAGGAGCTAAAACTATGTCTAATCTTTTCTCTCGCAATCAAGTTATCAAGGCAATTGGTGCATTTCTGGCTGGAGCTGTTACCTCAAAAGCGATCGGTAATGAGCCAGCACAAGCACAGTCAAACATCGGCACATTTAGCCAGGTTATTGGAGTTTCGACGAATGGTTCTGATAAACCTCAGCTTTTGTCCATACAGAATAATAATCAAGATTTCGCTCGGTTGCGGTTCTTAGTGTTTGGTAAATTACATTGGGACATCGCCACTGGTAGTTCCAATAACGTGATGAATTTCTTTAACAGTGGAAGCGGTAATGTGATGACCTTGAAACCCAATGGTAATCTTTCAATCACTGGTGCATTAACTCAAGGTTCATCAAGAACCTTGAAAGAAAGTATTACCGCGCTTTCTAGCAAAGAAGCACTAGAGACACTAGCCGATCTAAACCCTGTGAAATTTATCTATAAAGCCGATACAGACAAAGTGAAGCATGTGGGATTTATTGCTGAAGATGTGCCAGATCTAGTTGCCACGATCGATCGCAAAGGACTCAGTGCGATGGATATCGTCGGTGTGCTAACTAAAGCCGTCCAAGAACAGCAGAAGATGATTTCGACATTAACGGAGAAAGTAAAGGCTCTAGAGACCAAAAATCCAGTGCAATAAATCTTTGGGCGTTGCTGAATCGATATTAGATCGGCAACGCCAATCTTTGAAATTCTCAACTGCGATCGAATCCACCAGCATCGATTTACACTGCCAATCATACGGCTATTTCGGTGCCAATCAGTACCACCCAAATTCAAGCGATCGCATCGCGTGAAGGCTGGCGGATGTTGCATTGTCGTCGCGGCGATAATTACTTCGATGTAATTGAATTCTGGGTGGAAAATCAATTACTCATCGAATTGTTACCACCAGAACTTGTCGATCGATATCTCGCTTTTATGTCACCAGAATCTTTGGTTGCAGCAGCACAAGCAGCGGCGCAACAACCAACAGCAGCATGAAATATAACGTTCCAAAAGGGTTTGGGCAACCAGATCCAAGTGATCGAGGAGTTTTGCCATGTCTCAAATTCAACTTTATAGTGCAATTCTGTGTCCTTTTGCTCACCAAGTGCGGTTAACCTTGCTAGAAAAAGGCGTTCCTTTTGAGTTAATCGAAATCGACCCCCAAAATAAGCCCGCTAACTTTCTCGAAATTTCGCCTTATGGCAAAGTCCCCGTCCTCAAACATGGCGATCGCCACATCTGGGAATCGGCGATCGTCAATGAGTATCTAGAGGAGGTTTTCCCTGATCCACCGCTATTACCCAAGGAGCCGATGCAAAGGGCACAAGCACGAATTTTGATCAATTTTGCCGATACCCAATTGTTTGCAACGACTCACAAATTGTTAATCAGCCAAAATCCACTCCAGCAAGTGGAGGGAGTGAATAAACTGACCGATTCCTTACGATTTATTGAGCAGGAGGGATTGCAAAAATTATCTGAGGATGAGTCTTACTGGTTGGGGGAAGAAATCAGTCTTGTCGATCTGACTTTTTATCCTTGGTTTGAGCAATTAGTCGTGTTGGAGCATTTCCGAGGCTTTCAGTTGCCATCTGGACTGAATCGACTTCAGCAATGGAAGGCAAAAGTTGCTCGCCGGGAATCAGTCCGATCGATCTCAAATCCGCCAGAATTTTATCTCGAACATTATGGACGGCTATTTCAAATGATGTTCGATCTTCATCAGCCAACTTTGAAACAATGACATTCTGATGCTTTTAAGAAACTCTTTGATTGCATCTCGTCCTCTAAAAAATTCTGCCCGATTTCGCCACTCAGAATCTTCAATCTATGCCAGGGATGATGTTTCGCACAATAATCCATATCTCGTTCTTCTTGCTCCAATATCTCAAAATCCTTCCACAAATGAATCGTCTGGTAAGGGAATAAACTCTGTTTCCGTTGGTACTTGATCAAAGCGTCCTTCCTTCCAGTCAATTTTTGCTTGTTCGATGCGCTCCGGACGGCTGGAAACAAAATTCCACCATTTGTAACGCTGCCCAACTGGTTCACCACCAATAACAATACAACGCGCTTCGGCATTCGAGGTAATTTCTACAGAAGCACCTGGCTTTAAAATAATTAAAGAGTGTTGCTCGATAGGTTCACCATCAATGGCAATTCCAGGAGTGACGCTGTATATTGCTTGCTGACTATATTCGGAATTGAGAGTAAAACTGGCATTTGGGTCAAATTTTACGTCCAAATAAAGCATTGGTGAGAAGATTTTGACGGGAGATTCGTATCCGCAAGCTTTTCCGACAATTAAGGTGACAGAGGTACCGTTGCTGTTCCATTGGGGAAGACTACTAGCTGAATAATGGTGAAAGGAAGGGGAAACTTCTTCGTATTCTTCAGGAAGCGCTATCCAAGTTTGAATTGCATGGAGCGTAGCTTCTTGAGTGCGGATATTTTCTGGAGTCCGCTCTGAATGAACAATACCGCTTCCTGCTGTCATCCAATTAACTTCCCCAGGACGAATTTCTTGGACAAATCCCAAACTGTCGCGGTGCAATAACGCTCCTTCAAATAAATAAGTAACCGTCGCCAAATTTATGTGCGGGTGTGGACGCACGTCAACCCCTTTGCCTGGTGGAAATGTTGCAGGTCCTAAATGGTCAAAAAAGATGAAAGACCCCACCATCGGTTGACTCTTGTTGGGAAGAAGTCGTCTGGCTTGAAATCCACCCAGGTCTTTAATGTGAGGTATTATTATTTTCTCAATTTTGTTAAACATTTACCAAAGTATATAACTTGATTATAGATACGTAGATATTCGCATAAATAGAACTATTTAGATTATCGGTTACTAATTATTTAATTATTTCGATAAAATATGATTAATCTTGGTCAAAGCTGACTACAAGGCATATTACAGTCGGTCGAGCGATAGCTATCGTTTAATAAAATTTTTACTTATACGGACAAAAAGTGAGAAGATAAGTAGTTACATAATAACTTTCAAATCAATCTAATTGGTCGTATGGAATTAGCAGAAATTATAGAGCAGCTTAAATATAACGAAACTAGAATCTTTCCCCGTGAAGCGGTGGAAGGTGCAATTTCACAACAAGCAGCTATTACACCTGTATTAATAGAAACATTAAAAGAGTGTAAGAATAATTTCGATGAATTACTGGAAGATTCCGGTTATATTCTACACATATATGCGCTTTATTTATTAGCGCAATTTCGAGAAAAGGCTGCTTATTCTGTCATCATTGACTTTTTCTCCACTCCAGGAGATACAGCAATGGATATAACTGGAGATGTCGTTACCGAAGATTTGGGGAGAATCATTACTTCAGTATTCGATGGAAATCTTGACCCAATTAAACAACTAATCGAAAATCAGGAAGCTAACGAATATGTTCGAGGTGCAGCAATAGATTCATTAATGACTTTGCTTGCTCAAGACATCATTACTAGGCAGGAAGTTGTTGAATATTTTGGAGAACTTTTCCAAGGAAAAATAGAAAGAAATGCTGACAACTATCTTCTCAACAAATTAATTATAGATATTTGCGATTTATGCCCGCTCGAACTTAAGCCCTATATCGATCAAGCTTTTGATGAAGATTTGGTTGATCCCATGTTTATTGCTAGAGAAGAAGTAGATGAGTCTATAGAACTGGGTATAGAGGGAGCTTTAGAGAAACTTCGTGATGATCACCATCATGTTTTGATTGATAATATCATTACTGAGATGGAGTGGTGGGCTGGTTTTAACGAACCAAAATCTAAACCAAGCTACACCCCTTTTAACACTTTGAACGAATTCACAAAATCATCCAGTCCGAAAAAATCTCAAGCAATTAAAAAGAAGAAAATGCAACAACAAACCCGTCGCAAAAACCGACCCAAGAAAAAATAAGTGGGAATATATTCTATTTTTGCCTGCTGCTAACGGCTGGAGTTAGACACTCTCATCGAGCAGTTTTCACAGTTGCACCTTCATCAAATAGTAGTTTTACAAATTATGTTTTGGAACCATCGTCCTCAAAACATAGTACAAAAATATTATAAAAGAGCCCTGTTCGTAATTATGTTGAGGAAGCAAAAATGTACAAATCAAACATTTTGTAAATTGAAAAATGTCAGTGATTTTCATCACCAATTTTACCTGAAATAATCACGAATATTAAACTTGAAGTTCCCGGATGAGATGAACTGGCAGTTGTTATAAAAATATGTTAAAACCTAAAAAATACTTAAGTAATTTCACTGTAGCTGAGAGTGAAGTAGAAAACGCTATAGTTGTTCTGCCGCTTTGGGCTGCTTTTTTATGCACCCATGACAGATACCCTTGACAACGCCAGTTGCTACAACGGGGGCAACCCCCGCAACGCACTGGCTCAACAATAGATACAACCAGGTTCCATTGTGTGTTGCCGTGATCGCTGCGTCCTCGTCCCTATCAATTAGTGCCGTTGTTAATGGCATTGCGGTTGGAAACGCTGCGGTTATTAATTGCGGATGATGTTGGCATCGGTAAAACTATTGAAGCCGGATTAATTGCCCGTGAATTTTTAGACCGGGGTGAGGTGAAGCGAATTGCTGTTTTGTGTCCACCCCATTTATGCGACCAATGGCAGCAGGAACTTAGGGAGAAATTTCATATTGATGCGGTGGTAATTCGCTCTGGGACTGCTTCTAAATTAGAGCGAGTGGTGCCGGGGGATGAGCATATTTTTAGTTATTACCGCCATATTATTGTGAGTTTGGACTACGCCAAAGCTGACCGGAGAAAAGCAAGTTTTATTACTCACTGCCCAGATTTTGTGATTGTCGATGAAGTCCACACCTGTGCGAGTGGAAACAATAAAAGTACGGATACTGAGCGAAGCCGAAGTACATCTCAGCAGCAACGGCATCAATTAGTCCAAGAAATCGCCGCAAAAGCTGATAGAAATCTACTTTTACTTACCGCAACACCCCACAGTGGGATTGAAGAGGCGTTTTTATCGTTGTTGGGATTGTTGAAACCAGAGTTTGGGCAATTGTCGTTGGATTTTCTCACAGAGGAGCAGCGTAAAACCCTAGCACAACACTTTATCCAGCGAAGACGGGCTGATGTCAAGTTGTGGTTAGGGAATGAAACACCTTTCCCAGAGCGGGAATCAGTGGAAATGCCATATAAACTATCGAAGGAGTATAAAAGTTTATTTGAGGATGTTTATGATTTTGCGCGGGGGTTAGTAAAAACAACTACTAGCCAAATGAGTTGGGTGCGGCTCGTGTCATGATACTGTATCCTAATAAAGAGTAGAAACAAGAGTATTGTTATCAAAGGCTTTGAAGCAATAATCTCAAAAAAAGACAGACTCATGTTTCTCAACACAGAGTCAATTTTGGGAGATGATATATGGAAGCATTTGGGATAACATCAGAATTTTTTGGAGAAGCGCGGTCATTATTTGAAGAAATAGTCGAGTGGTTAGGCTCTGACAGTGTGTGCGGTCTAGAACATGAAGAACTAGAGAAAAATCTTTAAAGTCAACGGGAACGAGTTATTACGACGCTTATTACAAGGGTATTTAAACCTGCGTAGTAGTGACGAAATAGAAGGAGATTGTCAAGGTAGTGATGGAGAGCAACGAACCCATAAGCATAAACTTGCACGAAAACTGACAACACTATTTGGGACTGTATTAGACCCGTCCGGAAATTAAATTCCCGAAAAGATAGGATATAAAGTTTTATTTTTACCAACCCTAATATTTACCATATATAGCTTGTGGGAATTACATTGCATACTAAATCACGTGTAAGCTCAAAATTAGAAAATCCTATTTTTTGTCTCTAAACTATCATCAACTATTTCAAACCCTTATTGCTACGTTGAGCGAAGACATATAAGTAATCTTTAAAACCCTTGTACAGACTGGGTTTAAATTTACGGACGTGTCTATTAACTTTTGCTCCTCTAGTAATTAATAAATTAACAATTGAGATTAAGTTTTCACATCGAGATATATCTCGACCGAACATCGAATTAATTAACACATCATAGCCACCGGGACTTTGATAATTGATATCAGCATCGCAATCCAAAAGATATTGAATTTTTTCGAGATTTCCTGACTGGACTGCTAACCCAAGTACATTATTCTTAAATATAGCTTCAATTGCATTCACATCTGCACCGTTTTCTATTAGAAATCGCACCATATCAAGATTGATATTTGCGTCATTTACTGCATACATTAAGGGTGTTTTTGACCATTCATCTACACAATCGATATCAACTCCGCTAGCTAGCTGTCGTTGTACGGCTGTGATATCTCCTTGTCTGCCATAAGCATGAATTTCCATAGTTTAACTAACACATATAGATTTATGGGTAGTGCTAAAAAAGTGATGATTTTTCTTTCCTTTTTTCATCCCGAGAGAATTACACAGACTCAAATCATTACTTCTAGAGGACTACTCTCGGTTCAATACCTAAAGGGTGTTTGAAAAGTCTCCTTCTTAGCAAATTGTAATCAAACCTGGCACAGATAGAAATATATTACTGGAATACCAAGCATTGGTAGTTACAGCATGAGGCTCCAAAATCCCATTCATAATTAGTCTCTTCGCTACAATGCGCGATCGCTATTAGCAAAGATTCATTATTTTGCTTTAAGGTGGGGAATGGTTAAGGTAGGCTTCCCACGATGATTTTGTTTGGTACGATGGGTAAAGACTGGTGTATATACTATGATTTGCAAATCTCACATTCCACTGACTGTAACACTCTACAATTATATAGGAATCGTACTTGAATCTTGCTAAGTATACTGACTGTAGTTTAGACTAACGCATGACAAAACAGTGCAGCAGAAAGAATCTAATACACATCAGTATACAAATTGAAAAATTCAACTATTTAAGCTGGCTGAGGTTTCTTTTTAGTGGGAGTTGTAGTTCGTTTTTTGACTACAGGGTAGTTAATTCTACGCTTACGTGTTTGTTGTGGTTTCCAGCCTGGGGATTTTCCGCGTAGTTTTGGAGGTTTTGCAGGTGTGTGAATCACTGCTAAAATTGCACCAATTGGTTGTGCAACCCTTCCCGGAGTTAACTTTGGGGCTATTTTTGCCAGGGCAAAGGGCTATCTTTAACAATATCTCGTGCTAGCCATAACTGCCAAGTGATTAGTGGCATTAGGTCACTCCATCTGTCAGATTGTTCTGGTGTTGAGAGTTTTGGTAGTGTCCAATGTAATCTTTGTTATAGCCCTATCGGGCATTCAAAAAAGGCAAAACGATACCAATGGTCAACACCGAACCGACGCAAGTAATATTGGAATATTTCAGTGCAAGAGGGCATTGATTCTCCAATAAAAGCCAACCACATCGGTTTTGCTATTCGTTTACTACCATCAGGCTTCAAACGTTCGACTTAATATCTGGGTGAATCTCCTTTGGCTCAGAATCAGTCTAAAGAGGAAAGGTGGTCGATTAATTTATCGGACACTTTTCGTACTCAAACAGATGTTAGCCTTTTAATCTCAAGCTCTACAGCGGAAATATCAAGTAGTGGAAAGCATTTATCTTCCATCAGGCTAGTATTAACAAATCTCAGCCCGCTTTACATAAGTAATCATTATCTATTCTATGTCTGTTGGTTAGAGCATTGGGTATTAAAAAGTATCTTAGGCTACAAAATATGTAGCGAACAACTAAGACTTACGTCAGACAAGCTACGTCGCGCAAGCTTCGCTCTTCTCTTAAAAATTTTTTGGTTTACTGATAATACAAGTACCAAAATTTGGCTAGGGTTCGACGGGATTGTAGAATATTTTTGATAAAATAATAATGTCTTAAGCATAAATAATTGTATCAAAAATATCAGCGCCTACCGATAATTAAAAAGTCTAATATCGAGATTGTAATGGCAGATTTCAACTTAGATGCAGCAATAAAAATGGCAAATTATGCCGTTAATACTAGATTCCATAGAAATTTAACAGATGTGGAAATAATGATTATTAAAGGTTCATGGTGGCGACAGGAATATGATGAAATAGCCGCTAAGAATCAGTATGCGACTACTTATATTAGTCAGGATGTTGCGCCAAAACTGTGGAAAATCCTCAGTGACTCCTTGGAAGAGAAAGTTAAGAAAAGTAATTTTAAACAGGCTTTACAAAGGCAGTGGGAAAAGCGGCTTCACGACAATAATTATTGTTTGCAAGAAAATGATAATTTAAGTCAGAATCAAACTGGTTTGGATGATATAGATGTTCAAATTAAGCAAAATTTAGTTAGCCGAGAGAAATCTGATACAAGTTTGAATGAGAATATAAATGGGAATGAAAATATTTATGTTCGGCGACCGGAAATAGAAAATATTTGTGACGAGGTTCTTGCTCAACCCGGCTCATTAATCAGAATAAAAGCTCCTAGTTTTATGGGGAAAACAATGTTGATGGTTCAGGTTATGAATCGATTCGCAACAAAGGGTTATCGACATGTTATTTTAAGTTTGGAATTGGCGGACAGAAATACCCATTTTACCCAATTAAATAAATTTCTGCGTTGGTTTTGTAGCAATGTTAGTCGGGAGTTGGGTTTACCTAGCGATTTAGATCGGTATTGGGATGAGGAGGGGATGGGAGCAAAGGTGAGTTGTACAACCTATTTTGAGCAGTATTTATTAGTTAGTGGTGATACTCCTTTAGTGTTATGTTTGGACAATATTGATGTTCTTTTCCCCTATCCAGAAATCTATGAGGATTTTTTTGGATTATTGCGTTCTTGGTATGAAAAAGCTCGCAGCCGACCTATCTGGAAAAAGTTACGATTAGTGTTGGTTCACTCTACGGATGTTTATATTCGTCTAAATATTAATCAATCCCCTTTTAATGTGGGTTTGCCTTTAGAAATATCTGAATTTAATCGCAATCAAGTCGAAGAGTTAGCTCGACAGCATCGATTAGAGTTAGATGTAGATATTATTGATTATCTTATCCAATTGGTAGGAGGACACCCCTACTTATTGGACATAGCCTTTTCCTATTTAACAAATTATCCCCAGCAGATTAGTTGGGAGCAAATTGTGAAAGAGGGAACAACAGAAACAGGAATTTTTGCCCACCATTTACGGGAACATTGGTTAAATTTGCAAGAACATCCCGAATTAGCAACTGCGTTAAAAGCTGTGATTGATAACCCAAATGGAGTTTTACTAGAACCAATTTTAGCCTACCATTTGCAAAGCATGGGTTTGGTCAAAATTGTTGGTAATTTCGCTCATATTCGTTGTCAATTATATCGTCAATATTTCCGTCTGCGTTTGGGAGAGAATAAATAGAAACAAGTAGAAGGAAATAGGCAACATAGAAAAGGGAGAATTAAAAGTTACCTTAAAAACTTGAAGCTTTCGGCTTTTGTCGTAAAGAAATCAGTGAAAATACTAATAATTGTACGTTTTCGCAATTTAATATTAGCATTAATCGACATGCCAGATTGCAAAGGTAATTTAGTATTACCCGATAAAGCGATCGCTTGTTGGTTTAAGCGTACTTTTGCGGGAAAACGCCAATAAGGATTGATTTGGTCTGGAGGTAAAGCATCAGAGCCGATTGAAATTAATTCTCCTTTGATATCACCATATTCTTGAAAGGGATAGGAATCGACGCGAATATCGACTTGGGGACATTTATCTAACTCGAACTTACACCCAGATTGCTGATAGTTTTCTTTGACAAAGCCAATATCTTTGTTAGTAATAAAAATTTTAGCAAATAAATGACTATTGGGAACTATTTTTAAAATTGGTTCGTTGGGGTTAGCGACAAAACCGGGGGTATTGGGTTTGAGGTCAAAGATGGTTCCATCATGGGGAGCAGTAATACTTTGATATTTGAGTTTGGTTTGAGCTTGACTTAATTGGCTATCGATTTCGTGTATTTTCTTTTGATTTTCCACAATTGTCTTCATTAATTGGCTGTCTATTTCGGCAATGCTTTTTTGATTACCTGTAATTCGCGAGAGAATATCTTCCTGGTATTGGGCAGTAATTTTATTAATTTGTTCCTGTTTTTGAGCGATCGCTATTTGTAAGCGGTGTCTTTCTTGGGTGTATCTAACTACATCTGCGGCTTGACTTCGCGTATCCTGTTCTTGCTTGAGGGTTTGTAAGCGTGAGTATGCTCCTTCTTTCGACAGGCTTTGTAAATTAGTAAAAATTTGCTGACTAATTTTCAATGCTGATTTTGCACTGGCTAATTGGGCTTCATTTTGTAACAATTCCCGTTTAATTTTTGCTGTTTCCAACTGGACTGCGAGTAATTGGGAATTAAAATCAGCCTGACGCGATCCCAAACGCAAAATCTGATCTGGCGTAAGTTTGGTGCTGTTTTTAGTGCCTTGTAATTGGGTACGGTAAAGATTATTTTCGCTCAGAAATTGTGCTCGGTTTTGAGTTAGTATTGTTATTTCTGGAGGTATTTTTAGATTATTTCTGGTTTGATTATTTCCTGTTATGTTATCTTCTCCTTTATTTTCTTCTCCCCTATTATTGCCTCCTAATTGACGACGGTAAAATTCATTTTCTTGAACTAATGCTAAACGATTTTCTTGCAGACTGTGAATTTCTGCCTTTGTCGTCGCTGCTTCCAAACTAATTAAAATTTGTCCCTTTTTTACAGATTCTCCTTCCTTAACATGAATTTGCTGTACAACTCCACTCACAGGAACTTGCACATCAACAACTTTTCCTTCTGGTTCTAATTTACCTGTAACGGGAACCGCTTCATCAATTTGAGATATGCTAGCCCAAACTATTACAAAAGCACTAATTCCCATAATTCCCCAAGCAATTGCTCGCGACCATAAAGTCGTTTGTTGGAATAAAATTGGTCTGTCAAATTGAGTTTGCATCGTCATAATTTTTTACCTCAGATTTGTCCATCTTGTTGTTGATAAAGGCAATAATAATAACCCTTTTTCGCCATTAATTCTGGATGGGTTCCCTGTTCTACAATTGAGCCGGAATCCATCATTAAAATTTTGTCGGCTTTATTAATCGTCGTCAGACGATGAGTAATAAAAAATACTGTTTTTCCACGGAATACCTGGGCAAGATTGCGGCAGACTTGGGCTTCAGCATTGTAGTCTAGGGCACTCGTTGCCTCATCGAGAATGAGTAATTGGGGATTTTGTAAAACTGTACGCGCGATCGCAATTCGTTGTCGTTGTCCTCCCGATAGTCCGCTCCCCCGTTCTCCAACTTGGGTGTTGTAGCCATTGGGCAAATTCATAATAAAATCGTGGGCATAGGCAACTTTTGCTGCGGCAATGATTTCCTCGTCCCCTGCATCTGGAAATGCGATCGCAATGTTTTCCCGTACTGTTCCATCAAAGAGTAAGGTATCTTGGAGCACTACCCCAATTTGCCGACGTAGGGAATAAAGTTCGACTTTGTTGATATCGTAACCATCAATGGAGATGGTACCGGATTTTGGTTCGTAAAGACGAGGTAGTAATTTTAACAGAGTGCTTTTACCGGAACCACTTTGACCAACAATCCCCACAAACGCACCTGCAGGAATTTCCAGATTAATATTGGCAAGTTGTAATGCTCCGTTTTCGCGGAAGCCAAAGGAAATTTGATGGTATTTAATATTACCTTTGATACTCGGCATGAGAATATTGTGGGAAGCAAATTCCGTTTCCTGGGGAGTGTCAAGAATATCACCCAAACGTTGCAGAGATAGGGCGGTTTCTTGGAAACTCTGCCAAATCTGCACTAACCGCAGCAGGGGATTGGTAACATAACTAGCTAAAATCCGAAAAGCGATTAATTGACCGAGGGTTAGCTGTTGGTTTAAAACCAGATAGGCTCCTACCCACAAAACCAGTAAATTGGAGAGCTTATTAAAAAATCCACTTACCGAACTCGCGGTCGTTTGGGTCGAAATCGTTTGAAAGCCAGCACTGATATAACGAGCATAATATTCTTGCCAAACATAACGCGATCGCGTTTCTAAGTTTTGGGCTTTGATTGTTTGCATTCCCCCCATCAATTCGACTAGGTACGAGTGGGTTTCGGCATTGCGTTCGGCTTTTGTTTGCAGTTGTCGGCGTATAATTGGTGACACTAATAAGTTAATCAGCGCGAACAGGGGTACGGTTGCTAATGCAACTATTGTTAGTATCCAACTATACACTAGCATCACTAAAATATACAGAATTGAAAAGACCGCATCCATGACCACGGTTAGAGCTGTACCCGTGAGGAATTTACGAATATTTTCGAGTTCCCCCACCCTAGTTGCGAGTTCCCCGACGGGACGACGTTCAAAATAGGACAATGGTAAACGCAGCAAATGGTTGATAACTTCAGAACCTAAAGATAAATCGATCCGATTGCTAGTATCGACGAATAACTGGGTACGAATTGCTGTTAAAATCGCTTCGGCGATGGCTACGACAATTAGGAACAGACCAAAAACTTCTAAACTATCGGGACTATTATTAACGATGACCTTATCAATAATTACCTGGGTAGCCAAAGGGTTAACTAAACCAAAAATCTGCACGACCATTGAAGCAATTAATACCTCGATTAGGACTTTGCGGTAGCGTCGCAATTCGGGTACAAACCACCGTAGACTAAATCGGGTTGTGGGGGTATGTTTGCTAGGTTGAAATAACAAAATTTCACCTTCCTCACCCCAGCTTTTTCCAAAGTCCTTGAGTTGACGACGAATTAAACCGAGTTCGGGGACAGCGATAAATAATTCTTTTTGATTATATTTATGAATAATTGCAAAGGTGTCTTGCCATGCCACCATGACGGGTGGCGTTAATTTGTGAATAGAATTGACTGGTATTTTGACGATTTGAGTTGTTAAACCCATTAATTCCGCGACTGCACCGCAAAATTGTAATGAGATTTTTCCCGTTTGTTGAATTTGTTTACTGATAATTTGTCGCAACATATCTTTGCGAAAAGGTAAATGGTAATAATGGCTCAACATTTGCAAACAAGCCATTACACTCTCTGATTCACCTTTAGCCTTAACACAGGGAAATTTTTGCTTTTGGGGTTGATTTATTGCAAGATCGGAAATATCGGGTGCATCGGGAATATCGAGTAAATCTGATGTGATTACTGTTTCTGATTGTGCTTTTAAGTTTGGTTGGGAATCTTCTGGTAATAAATACTCTGGTAATAAATATTTTGGTACACCCAACAAACGCAAATTGGGTGTTAAATATAACTTTTGTTTTTGATTATGCTTTTGTTTCTCTTTGAGAATATCCCCATCTAAACGCATACCCACAGGTAATTCATTCTCCGTACTACTACTGACCAACCAGAGAAAATTAGAATCTAATTGGTTATCTAATTGGGAACGAGAAACCGTTTGGGAAGGATAATAAATAACAGCTTTAGCAACTGCATCTAAAGCTAATTTAGCCAGATTATTTGCTTCATCAAGAGTGGCGATCGCTCGATCGGCAAATTCCTGGGTTAATAAATCATAAACCTCACTCAAAGCTGGTGTAACCCGTAATAACTGGGCAAAATCCGACTCTCGCGTGAGTAAATCAAGAAAATCGGCAATCGGTAAATTCAAACATACTACTTCCGTGGATGCGATCGCAGTTTCACAAGCTTCTCCCCGTAAATGGGAAATCCAACCAATAACTTCTCCTGGTTGCAATAATGTTAAAGTTATGGGTTTTTCTGTAAATTTATTATAGCCAATTAGGCGAACTTGCCCTTGATAAATAATACTAATATGCAGGGGCATTACTTCTTTGGTAACAATCATTTGTCCCATCCGATAGCGCCAAATTTTTGTCTTTTTCTCTAGTCGTTTCAATACATGAACTGGCAAGCATTTAAACGGAAATATCCCCCCGAGCAATTCTGTGATATTAATTTTTACTGATGAAACTTGTCCAGATGTAATATTTGTTGTGACTAAATTAAAACTCATTATCCAGACTCCCTAATTCTCAAGTTTTTAATCAATTCAGATTTTTGCCAATGAGATAAATTTTGAATTTCTTCCCTTAACCAAACTTCAAATAATTCCCTCATCAATCGTTGACGCATCAACTCATCTAATTCCACAGGTAGCAATTTTTCTAAGCGAATAATTACAAAATATTCTCCAAAGGAAACGGGTTGCCATAATTGTCCCGGTTGACTGATTTGTAGTTGTCTCGCTAAACCAGGGTGTAATGTTCCCATCTCAACTGGACCAACAATCCCGTTAGTATTAGCTTCCGCACCAGTCGAATAGTTTTTTGCTAGTTCACCAAAGCTATGTTCATCAGCTTGAATCCGAAAATATAATTCTTGGGAAATCCCTAAATCCCGAGTACGAACCATCGAATAAACAACTCGGTCTAAATACTTTTTACGCTGCAAAAAATAAGCCTCAATTTTATGTCCCCAAGTTGCTTGCTGAAACTTTTCAATTTTGAGTTGCCGAGTCAACAGACTCATTAATTGCTGCTTGTTAATTCCATAAGATTCTAACCAGATTTTCTCTTGTTCCGAATCAATTACTTGGTGCTGCTGATAAAATATGGCTTGAGTATTATTAATTTCCTCATCCGTGAAACTTAGAGACACATGGGTAGAACTTTGCCATTGATAAATAGCTCGATCGATTACCAACTCTCGGATTAATTGTGGTAACAAATTATAACCAGTTAATAGGGAAGTTAATTCTATGGAATTTAATATCTGCTCATTGGTTTCTAAAACATTTATCATAATTATTTTGTAAATTTATCTCAGATTTATCCCAGAGTTGGGAGAAAAAGGCAGAAGTAAATAAATAATTCCCTTCTGCCCAATTTCTGCAAGTCTTCAACAATATCGAAAATATCGAAACCCGACCTTAGACTAAAACAATATCCTGCATAATTGAGAAGTCTGTTGGTCGATTTTCAATAGTTGCAAACTGGGTTGCACCAAAATACAATGCTCCTGTTGATTGCTGATAACTAAATTGATAATTAGAATCTGCACCAAATGAAGCCTTGACTATTTCGATTTTGTCACCTTCCGCTTTATTAAAATCTTTGATAACGTCAATACCCTCATAATTTGAAGGTGGTGCATAAAAACCAAATGTGTCTGCACCAGCACCACCAGTCATCGTATCTCGACCTGGTTCACCATATAACTTATCGTCACCACCATCACCGACAAGAGTATCATCATTAAAAGAACCAAGCAAAACATCATTACCGTCGCCACCGCTAAGGGTATCGTTACCATAACTACCATCTAGGGTATCATTCTCAGCTTCACCGTAGAGTTGGTCGTTACCGTTACCACCAAAGAGGTTGTCGTTACCCCAATCGCCGTACAATTTATCTTCACCATCCCCACCATCGAGAGTGTCATCACCCAAGAAACCATACAGCGTATCGTTACCAGGTTCACCATATAGGGTATCATTCCCATAGGAGCCATCGAGGGTATCATTCCCATAGGAGCCAAGTATTGTATCGTCTCCAGCACCACTCTCTACAGTGTCATCTCCATAACCACCATCGATGTAGTCATTTCCGCCTTCACCATAAATTGTGTCTTTATCATCCCCGCCATTCAGATGATCATTTCCTGTACCGCCATCCATGGTATCCTGACCTTTTCCTCCATACATTTCATCATCGCCACCATCACCATACATGGTGTCATCTCCATCACCACCTTCAAGGTAATCAGTACCTTCTCCAGCGAGCATGTCGTCATTGCCACCATAACCATAAAGTTGGTCATCACTCGAGCCTAAACTACGGGTGTCGAGGTAATTTCTTTTACTGTTTCCATTACGTCTTGCCATTATTTGTTACTCCTTGTGAGTTGTTGAATTGTTGGTCTTAATCGTTTACGTCATGCTGTACTAAGTAAAAAGCCGTTGCGAATAATATCTTCTTTAGTCTTTAGGGAAGAATAACCACGTCATTGGTAATTGAGAAATTGCTAGGCTTGTTTTCCAATGTTGCAAATTGAACAGGATTTACACCGTCATTCGGAGCAGCATCAAAGAGCACAGCACCAGTAATACTGTTGTAGCTAAATTGGTCTAGGGAAGTCGCACCAAAACTACGGTGAATTTGAATTTTGTCACCTTCAGTCGAATTAAAATCTTTGATGGTGTCCACACCTGTGGGAGCAAAGTAAAATCGGAAATTATCTGCTCCTGCACCACCCCAAAGGGTATTATTACCAGCAGGGTCAAGATCACTACCACCAGCTAAAAGGTCGTTCCCATTCCCCCCATAAAGTAGGTCGTTACCACCACCACCGGAAAGAGTATCATCCCCATCATTACCGTAGAGAACATCATTACCCTTCTCTGCAAGTATAATATCGTTTCCCGTGTCTCCGGAAAGCTGGTCATTCCCATCACCACCAAGAATGGAATCATTACCACCCCTACCATTGATTTGGTCGTCTCCGCCTTCACCCTTGAGGAAGTTCTTACCAGCATTACCCAATATATAGTTGTTCTGAGTGTTACCCGTCCCATTCACATCTGCATTATCAGTCAGGGTCAGATTTTCGATGTTTGCTCCCAGGGTGTAACTGACGGAAGAAATTACGGTATCGACTCCATCACCAAGAAACTCTGTCACCATATCATTGACATCGTTCACGATGTATTTATCATTACCACTGTTACCGTACATATCGTCAGCACCGGCTCCACCATTGAGGGAATCATCCCCAGAACCACCAAACATTTGGTCGTTTCCATCACCTCCTTTGAGTTCGTCGTTACCACCTGCACCAAATAAATAGTCGTCCGCACCTAAACCAGACAGGACATTATTGGCATCGTTACCCACTATGGCATTGTGAGCATTATTACCCGTACCGTTAATAGCTGCATTCCCTTTCAGGTGTAAGTCTTCGACGTTTGCGCTCAAGGTGTAGCTGACGGTGGATTCAACGCGATCGATTCCTTCTGCGGCATTTTCAGTGACAACATCGGATGCATTATCAACGATATAGAGGTCATTTCCATTACCACCAAACATGCGATCGCTACCAGCACCACCATCGAGAAAATCTTCACCATCGCCACCATAAAGTTCGTCATTGCCTCCTTTGGCGTAGATTGTATCATTTCCAGCAAGGGCTTCAATGATGTCTGCGTTGTCGGTTCCATTGAGTACATCATCATTAGGTGTACCGATAATTTTATTCGCCATTATTTTCTCCAAAAATAGTCTAGTTAGTATTTGCAAGTTAAAGGTTAAACGGTTGAGATCGGATTTTTTATCTCCCTTGGTTTAACTATTTGTATTGTGGCGAATGAATAGATGAAATTGTTGAGTCAAAATCAGGTATATTTTCAGGTAGTGGAAACTGCTAATTAAATTTTTGGGAATTGAATTCAGGTTAATTCAGGTTAATTCAGGTAAATGTATAATTGTTGATTTTTTGAGTGAAAGTTGATGGTTTTAGGTTAAAAATTAGAGAATAAAATTTCAGAGAACAAAATTTCAGAGAATCAGCGTTACCCGCATTTCTCACAAAACTGTAAGGGCGGGTTTACAAATATGCTTCAATTATTCCCAAATATCTTGTGAACCCGCCCCTACCGCCCCTGGACTTAGGTTTCATAAATTTGGTGAGAAATTAGGGGTTAGCCCATCCCACCACTAAATCCCAACTCAAGTTTCAAGTTAATAATGACTAATGCAGACTCATCCCACTATGAAATATACTCCCATTCCAAATATCAAGCAGGGGGAAGTTTACCTGCGGATGCATCCACCTATATTGTTAGGGAAGCCGATCGGGAACTTTATCAAGCATTGTTAGCGGGGGAATATTGCTATGTTCTCAATTCCCGACAAATGGGTAAATCTAGTTTGCGGATTAGAATCATGGGTCAGTTGCGATCGCATGATATTAATTGTGTGGAAATCGAACTTAGTGGTATTGGTAGTCAGCAAATCACCGCATCCCAATGGTATGGGGGAATTATTCAGGAATTGATTAGTGGGTTTGAGTTGGAGGTCAACCGTCGGGTTTGGATGCAGGAACGGGAAGATTTATCTCCGGTGCAGCGTTTAGGGGAGTTTATTGAGGATATATTGCTGAGGCAAATTCAGGGGGAAATAGTTATCTTTATTGACGAAATTGATAGCGTTTTGGGTTTAAGTTTCCCGACGGATGATTTTTTTAGCTTGATTCGTCATTGCTATGATAAAAGGGCGAGTAATCGAGAATACCAAAGATTAACTTTTGCCTTGTTGGGAGTAGCGACACCCGCAGATTTAATTCAAGATGAAAATTCTGCTCCTTTTAATATTGGTCGTGCAATTGAATTAAAAGGGTTTCAATTTGATGAATGTTCTAGCTTGATTCGCGGTTTAGCTAGAAATACCCATGACCCAGATCGGGTTTTTCAACAAGTTCTATATTGGACGGGGGGACAACCATTTTTAACCCAAAAAATCTGTTGGTTGATTTCCCAAGCACCAGAATTAATCACACCCGAATCGATTCCAGAATTAGTCAAAAAACGAGTAATTGAAAATTGGGAATCCCAGGACGAACCCGAACATTTGCGGACAATTCGCGATCGCATTCTCCGAAATTCCCGTTCGAGTCAGTCGTTGTTGCGATTGTATAAAAAGATTTTACAGCAAGGGAAAATCTCGGCTCAGAATTCCGATCCCCATTTGCAATTGCGTCTTTCTGGTTTGGTAAATTTGCATCGTGGCAAATTAGTGATTAAAAATCCGATTTATCAAGGGATTTTCGATCTCAATTGGCTCAAACAGCAGTTAAACCAAGACCAACAACCCCAAACTACCCTGCGATTTTGGCAAGCTGTTGCCGTTAGTTGTGCCGTTGCCAGTATAATTGGGGGGATGCGAACCGTAGGTTTTCTGCAAACATGGGAACTGCAAGCTTACGACCAAATCATGCGATCGCGTCCTGATGAAGGTATGGACAAACGATTGCTATTAGTCACCATCACCGACAAAGATGTCCAATCCCAACCCATAGCCGAACGCAAAGCCGCTTCTTTATCGGAACAATCTTTCGTTAAATTACTACAAAAATTACAGCAATTACAACCGCAAGCGATTGGGTTTGATATTCATCGGGAAATTCCCTTAAATGATCAGTATAAAAGTATTGCCAAGCAAATCCAAAATAGTCAGAATTTATTTCTGATTTGTCGATATGGAAATCCTGGGATAAAAGCGGCTCCAGAAATATCACCGGATGGACAGGGTTTTAATAATGTCGATTTGGATTTAGATGGAATTTTGCGTCGGCAAATTTTAGCAGTGGATGCAGCTGAACCTTGTAAAAGTCAATATGCTTTGGCTTGGAAATTAGCTGTTAATTACTTGAGTGTTAAAGGGATTCAACCAGAATTCACCAATGATAATTATTTACAACTAGATCAAACCGTCTTTAAAACCCTAGAAAATAATACAGGTAGCTATCACAATCTGGATAATCGGGGTCATCAAATCCTACTTAATTACCGTGCTACAAGAAAAATTGCCGAAACCGTCACTTTGCAAGAAATTATCAGCGACAAGTTTAATCCCAATCTCGTCAAAAACCGGATTGTGTTAGTGGGAACTACCGACCCCAGCTTTAATGACCACAATTGGCGTACACCCTATAGTAATAGTTGTTTGAGAATGAAAACAATGACGGGTGTAGAAATTCAAGCCCACATGGTTAGTAATATTCTCAGCACCGTCTTGGATAAAAAACCATTAATTTGGTCTTGGTCAAAACAAATGGAAACTATCTGGATTTGGGGTTGGTCTATCGTCGCTGGATTACTGATTTGGTCTGTGCGATCGCCCTATCTCATTTTCCTTGGAGTTGGAGCACTTGTCGGTATTTTATATATATGTTGTTGGGGCTTTTTAGTGATGTGGGGGGCTTGGATACCTTTATTTTCTCCTGCTTTAACTTTAGTAACGGTGACATTTTGCTTATTATTATATCAGCGTAAAATTCTTGAATAATCAATCATAAAAAAATCATCAGTCAAAACATGACATATCACACCCAGCGATTTAATAACAATATATTTAACAAAAATGAAATAAAAAAAAATAAAATTAACAACAACAAATTGAGAGTGGGTGCAAATCGTGACATTTATTTGGCAATTATGGCTAAATCATCGATGCTTATAGCCGGATTGGTGATATTTTTGGGAAAATCATCATGTGCGATCGCCAATTTACCGGTTACAACCCTAGCCCAAATTATCCCTGATGCAACTTTGAGTAATGAAAATTCAGTGATTATTCCCAATGTCAATATTAACGGTACTAATGCTGACCAGATAAATGGTGGTGCGATTAGGGATAGTAATCTTTTTCACAGTTTTCGAGAATTTAATGTCGGAGATGGGCAGCGAGTATATTTTGCAAACCCTTCAGGAATAAATAATATCCTGAGTCGAGTTACAGGCAATAACCCCTCGAATATTCTCGGAACACTGGGTGTAAATGGTAACGCTAATTTATTTTTGATTAATCCGAATGGGATAATTTTTGGACAAAATGCCCGTTTAGATTTGGCTGGTTCTTTCGTAACCAGTACAGCCAATGCAATTCAATTTGTCGATGGAACCCAATTTATTGCAGGCGGAAACTCATCCCCAACAGACCCGATCTTAACAATCACTGCTCCCATTGGTTTACAATTTGGTGCTAATCCTGGCACTATTCGCGTAGACGGAAATGGGCAAGGTCACAGGTCAAATGCCGATTTGATCGATACCGATGCTGCTCTACAGGTCGCACCCAACCAAACTTTAGCCCTAGTGGGAGGGAATCTATCCCTTGTTGGGGGAACCCTCAAAACCGCAGGGGGAAGGATCGAATTAGGTAGTGTGACTAGTTCTGGTTTAGTGAATTTGACCCCGATAGATACAGGTTTTGCGTTGGGATATACAGGTATATCAACCTTTGGAGATATCCAATTAGTAGGGGGTTCGGTTGTCGATGTCAGTGGAATTGGTGGTGGTGGCATTCAAGTTCAAGGTCGGCGAATTACCCTGCAAGAAGGTTCCCAGTTGGATTCTAGTACCCTCGGTTTGGATGCTGCCGGAGTGTTAAATGTGACAGCAACAGAATCGATAGAACTAATTGGTGCCACACCGGAGCGTGATTGGTTTAGTGGATTCAGGGCTTTGGTATATCCAGAGGCAACAGGTGTAGGAAGTAACATCAATGTGCAAACTGAGCGATTAATACTCCAGGATGCAGCAGAAATCACAACTGGTACTTTCGGTGAAGGGAAGGGGGGAAATATAATACTGCAAGCCAGACAATTAAGCGTCCAAGGTGGCTCCCAGATACTAGCGAATACTTTTAGTCAGGGGAATGCGGGTAATTTGCAAATATCGGCTCGCGATTGGCTTGAAGTGGTGGGAACGAGCACAGATAATCAATTAGTGAGTTTGTTAATTACCTCCTCCGAACCGGGTGCAACAGGGAATGGAGGTGATTTAACTATTGAAACAGGAAAGTTGATTGTTGGGGATGGTGCAGGGATAGTAAGTGGAACATTTGGTGATGGAAATGCGGGTCGATTAAATATTTTAGCTCACGAGTCAATCGAAGTAATTGGAACAACCCGTGATGGTCTAGTTTCTAGTGTACTGGCAACTTCCGTCTTTTCAGGTGCAACCGGAGATGGCAGTGATTTGAAGCTGGAAACAGGACGCTTAACTGTTCGAGATGGTGGACAAATACAAACTGCCATATTTGGTCAAGGTAAAGCAGGTAACTTGAATATTATTGCCCGTGAGTCGGTGGAAATTCTGGGAAGTTCTTTTGATGGTCAA
This sequence comes from Calothrix sp. PCC 6303, assembly GCF_000317435.1. Taxonomy (NCBI): domain Bacteria; kingdom Bacillati; phylum Cyanobacteriota; class Cyanophyceae; order Nostocales; family Calotrichaceae; genus Calothrix; species Calothrix sp. PCC 6303. The sequence goes on along the minus strand of NC_019751.1, from coordinate 369,683 downwards.
CTTCCCAGCGCGTTGGGAACTTCAGTTGAAGAAAATGCGATTGGAGATGGGGGAGATTTAAGGATCGAAACCGGAAAGTTAATTATTAATGGCTCCCAAATAGCATCAGCGACAGTTGGGAAGGGGAATGCGGGAGATTTGACGATTATGGCTCATGATTTTGTGGAAGTAATCGGTGGTGCAGTATCCTCTTCTGTGAATACGGGAGCAACAGGGGATGGAGGTGATTTAACTATTAAGACAGGACGCTTAACCGTTATAGATGGCGGACAGGTTTTAGCAAATACCTTTGGCAATGGGGATGCGGGGAAATTATTAATTGTGGCTCGTGAATCGGTTGAAGTGATTGGCACAACTTCAGATGGTAAATTTAAAAGTGGTTTATTTACTTCTGTTAACCAAGGTGCCACAGGAGACGGTGGGGATTTAGATTTGCAAACAGGACGTTTAATTGTCCAGGATGGAGCAACAATTCGCTCTGGGACTTTTGCACAGGGGGCAGCTGGTAATATGCAAATCTCTGCTGATTCGGTTAAGTTGGATAATCAAGCCAGTATCACCTCCACAGCCAGAAGTGGGAATGGTGGCAATATGGTAATGCAAATACAAGATTTATTGCTGTTGCGTCGTCATAGTCAAATATCTGCGACCGCAGGTACAGACCAAGCCGAAGGGAATGGGGGCAATATTACGATTAATATACCCGATGGTTTTATCGTTGCCTTTCCCCAGGAAAATAGCGATATTACTGCAAACGCGTTTCAGGGTAGTGGTGGCAAAGTGAATATTAACGCGACAGGTGTATTTGGGATTAAACCCTTAAGTCGTTCGCAATTGGAGCAGTTATTGCAAACCAGCGACCCGACCCAACTTAGTCCCAGTCAGTTACAAACTAGCGATATTACGGCAATTTCCCAAACCAACGCGTCTTTAAATGGTGATGTGAATTTGAACATTCTCGATTCAGACCCATCGCAAGGATTGCAGGAACTACCAACGGATATTGTTGATGTGTCGGGGTTAATTAATCAAAATCTCTGTGCGGTATCCCAAGGTAGTGAATTTATTGTCACTGGAAGGGGGGGTTTACCGGCTTCTCCCTATGAAGTTTTCAGCGCGGATACGGGTTGGGAAGATTGGTGGATTGCACCGTCCCCAAGACCATCAGCAAGACAATCAACAGTCATTAATAATCAGCCTAATCGGAAAATCACTAATGGAAATACTCCCCATAATTCCACAAGCAAAGTAGCTAGTGAAACGAGGAATATTATCGAAGCTCAAGGTTGGATAAAAGATGCAAGTGGGAAGGTTTTCTTAATCGCCAATCCAGTTAAAACTACACCGAAAGGGACTTGGCTACATCCCCAAGATTGCCAATTAATTTTGAATCTTGGATTTTAGATTTTGGATTTTAGATTTTGGATTTTATATTTATTACAAGGATAAATTTAGGGGTTTGTACCATCTCTACGAGAAGTAGTGGGGAGCGAGACTAAAAGGAATGATTGGTAAATTAATAATAATATTAACTAAATAAATTAGCGATGAAGCATTTTGATAGGAGCGGAGAAAAGGGTATACCTGATTACAAGCATAAAAGATACTATCGTTATCTGAATCGATTTAGAAAGACCCAGCAAAATATATTATCAAATAGATTATGGGAAAATAAATTGATAATAAGATTAAGAATAGGAGCAATCCCAGGTTTTTCTCTTGGTTGTATATTTCGTACTTTGATATTGGTAATTATGGGATTATATTTTAGTCTTATTTTGCCAATATTTCCCTCTGTAATTGCTCAAAATTCTTCTCAGTTAATCCCAGATAGCTCAAGCCAAATCAATTTAATTGAAGCCAATTTAATTCTAAAAAATTTACTCCAACAAAATTCACTCCAACAAACCCAACCTAACTCAGCTTTAGAATTAGTAGAAACAGGCAAAAAATATTATGATGCGGGTCAATTTGCCGTAGCGGCTCAACAACTGCAAAAAGCGCTACAAATTTTTCAAAAATCGGGTGATATTCCCCAGCAAATTCAAGTATTAAGTTTACTTTCCTTAACGCAACAAAAACTTGGCAACTGGGAACAAGCGAAAATAGCCCTTGATACAGGCTTAACTTTATTAGCCCAATCTCCATCCAATCAATTTTCATCTCACCAACAATTACACCGTATTCATGCTCAAATTTTAAACAGCCTGGGACATTGGCAATTAGCCCAGGGACAAACGGAAGCGACTTTGACGATCTGGAAACAATCAGAAAAACTATATCGGCAAGCAGAAGATCGGGTAAGTATTATTGGTAGTCAAATTAACCAGGCTGGAGTATTACAAGCATTAGGACTGTATCGTCGTGCTGACAACCTATTGAGCCAAATAGAAACACAACTGTACCAACAACCCGACTCGGTGCTCAAGGCTACAGGCTTGCTAAATCTAGGAAATATTCGTCGCTTGAATGGGGATTTGCAAAAGTCCAGGGAAATATTAAACCAAAGCTTGGCGATCGCACAACAATTAAATTTACCTCAATTAAAAGCGAAAACCTGGCTGAATCGAGGCAATACCGAAGTTGCGATCGCTCAACATGCTGAAGACCTCAAAGATATTAAAATTTCTCAACAATACCGTCAGCAGGCTTTAACTAGCTATCAACAAGCCATCAATTCGGCTGATGTCACCACTACCAAAGTTCAAGCCCAACTCAATTATTTATCGGTGCTGATTGATACTAATCAAATTGCCTCTACTAGTCCTTTAATTGAACAAATCAACACAGCAATTAGTCAGTTATCACCTAGTAGAGTATCGATTTATGCCCGTGTCAACTTGGTGAAAAGCCTGTTAAAAATCGCCAAAGGACTTGATGAGACTCAAGATAAGACTCAAGATAATATTCAATTACAAGTAAAACTATTAGAAACTGCGATCGCCCAAGCCAGAAATTTAGCCGACCAAAGAGCAGAATCCTATGCTCTGGGAACACTGGGGAATGTATACGAACAAATTGGAGATAGAACAAAAGCGAAAAAAAATACCATCTCAGCTTTAGTGATTGCCCAAGCACTCAACGCTTTAGATATGAGTTACCAGTGGCAATGGCAAATGGGGCGATTATTGCAAGCCGAAAAAGCAACCCAACAAGCAGTTGAATATTACACCGAAGCATTCAAAAATATCAGTAATTTACGCAGTGATTTAGTTGCTTTAAATCCAGAGATACAGTTTTCCTTCCGAGAAAGCGTAGAACCAGTTTATCGCCAACTAGTCGATTTACTTTTGCAATCTCCCCAACCCCAACGGAATAATCTCATCCAAGCTCGTCAAGTCATCGAAGCACTACAATTAGCCGAATTAGATAATTATTTTGGTGATGCTTGTACCCAACCCAAACAGATAAATATCGACCAATTAGACCCAAATGCAGCTGTTATTTATCCAATTATTTTACCCAATCGCTTAGAAGTAATCGTCAAATTACCTGGTGTGGATGATTTAATCCATTATGCCCATCCCAACATTTCCGAAACCCAAATAGACGCAATAATTAGCCAATTACAAAAATCCTTAAAACGACGCAGCACCAGTTTAAAAGAACTCAAAACCCAATCTCAACAGTTATATAATTGGTTAATTCAACCCTTCACAGATGCACTAGAAACAACAAAAACCCGAGAACAAAGCCAAATCAAAAATTTAGTGTTTGTTTTAGACAGTTCCTTACGCAATTTACCGATGGCATTTTTACACGACGGACAAAAATATTTAATCGAAAGATATGCCATCAGTGTCACCCCCACTTTACAACTACTCGAATCAAAGCCCCTACAAAGGGGAAAAATTAACGTTTTAATTGCTGGAGCAACTGACGCTCCCAGTTTTAAAAAAGAAGGCTTAGGTTCAATTGATAATGTCGCTGTAGAATTAGACGGAATCCAACAAAAGATTCAACATCATCAAGTTTTAGAAAATCAGAATTTCGTTCGACAAAATATTCAAAAACAAATCAATCAAACCGCTTTTAATATTGTCCATTTCGCAACCCACGGTAAATTTAGTTCCAACCCCGAACAAACCTATATTTTGGATTGGAATGAACGTATTAAAGTCAAAGATTTAGATAAAATCTTGCGTTTAGACTTTCAAAGAACAGCAAACCCAATTGAATTACTGATATTAAGTGCCTGCGAAACCGCCACCGGAGACAAACGCGCAGGCTTGGGACTAGCTGGTATTGCAATTCGAGCTGGTGCTCGCACCACCCTCGCAAGCTTATGGCAAATTAACGACGCATCAACCGCAGAATTTATGATTAGATTTTATCAAGAACTAAATCGTCATCACAATACCAAATCCGAAGCCTTAAGAAACACTCAACTCGCATTTTTAAAAGAAACAAACAATCAAGATTACAATCGTCCCTACCACTGGGCAGCATTTATTTTAGTTGGGAATTGGCTGTAGGAATTTTAGATTTTGAATTTTGGATTGATTATTTAGCTAATTATTCAAAAATAATTATTCAAAAACCATATTCATCACAATTGGTTGTTGTGAAATATACCCTAAATTGATATCTTGATTATTTAATAATTCCACCCAAACTTTGCGATATAGGGAATTATTTGGCTCCTGTAAACGTAATTGGGCTAATTCAGTTATCGCGTCGTACCAAATTTGATATTTTCCATAGACCAAAACCCGATCCAAGGAAGATTTAGCAATTTGTAAATCTTGCTGTAATTCCCCTGAAACTAACTTTTTCTCAACAATTCCAGTTAGGGAAGCAGGTGTTTGTGAATCACTTTCCGCACCAGAACCAGAACAATTGATATCCACATACCACCGATATTCCCGATCGACCTTTAAAGCCGCAATCTTATTTGGTAAACGAATCCCGACAATTCCCGGTTGACTAGGTAACTGAATGCGATCGCGAAATATTTCCGTATCTCCATCCTGTAACGAAAATTCCCCACTCGATGCATCTTTCGTTGTATAGGGTAGATAAATCCAAATTGTTGGGCGATCGCTTACTGTAAAGCGAGATTGATGAGCACCAATAATTCGCGTGATTGGTGGTGTATTGGCTTTCTCAAGACAATCTCCCCTGCTTCCGGTCCCTTCTTTTCCCGGTGGTGTCCCCCTACTGGGAGGGGCTTTTTCCGCTATCATTAAACTAGCTGGCAAATTGGCTGGTAATTTAGTTAGCAAACTAACAGGTGATAAAGATACAGAGTCATTTATCGTGTTAGTTTGTGCCGATGCTAGTAAAACAGCATAACTAGCCCAACCCATTAATATCCATGCTAGAAAAAATAGACCTTTCATTGGATTAAAGCACACTGGCTAAATTCTGATTTTTTTCACACCAGTCTAACTACAACTCCTAATTAGATTATTTCTGAAAGGAACAGCAAGGAATCGGAAAACCCTTGCTAATGTTGCTCTCAGGATTATCGTTACCGGAGATACTTCAATAAAACGCTCGAAAATTGAACTCAGCATGATACAGCACCCATCAATTATCGTTACATTCTCAACCTCAATCTGGATACTGCTACACCTACGAGGGCAGTAATCCCCGAGATTTGATTGCCGCGATCGCTCCAGGGCTAAAGTTCCTTTTGTATTCATTTGCCCCATCCTGGATGAATATTACATCTCTAAACGACGATGGTTTCACGTACCTTTGCATAAATAAACACATCCCTTGGAATTGGTGAGATATTAGGACGAATTGTATGAGAACGTAAAATCCCCTCACGCACTAAACCAATTTTCTCTAAAATCCTTGCCGATGGGAGATTTTCTGTATCACCAGTCGAATCCGCAGTACTTCCGAAGCTAGACGAAAATTAGCACCATCCGCATTAAAACTCCAAGCACCACCTTCCGTCACAAGTTCTAGGGTATTTTCTCTGTCTCGAAATAGTAATTCATTACCCAGGGTTCCACTGGCTTCTTTGTAGGTTAACTCGACAACACGGGAACCGTACCACTGTAAATCAACAACAGTAACAATACTATTGGGCAAAATACCTTGTACCTGCGTCCCTTTTGCCAGTTGTTCGAGTTTCGTCATATCGATTGTTGCCTTGGTAATGCTAGAGAGCCAGTCCACTAATATATGTTGACAAAAAAGAAGGTATGTGGGTTAGGATAAAACGTATATTTTGGGTAAAATTATTGGGTCTGATTTTTAGGGTTCGCATAAAACAGAACACTAAAATTCCCAATTTTAACAACACGCATATCTTGCGTTTTAGGTCAAGCACTTCTACTGGACTGGCACTCTAGGTATTTTCTTCTCTGATTTCTCTAAAAATTGCCTTCGATAACTTTGGCGAACTGACAAAAGCCTTTTGGGCATCTTAAGAAACAGTACAAGCTACGGTTTGTACTAGTTCCAACGAGTATTTCAAACGTGTAAAATTTGATAGTGATTAATTTGTTTGAAATTTTACTAGAATCTTAGTTCTAAATGTGTGTATTATCAAGCATTCATCTCACATTCCTCTGTTTCGATCGACTAAAAAATGATAAAACGCCACATAAATCCCAAAATCGATAATTTTCTTTGCCTGCAATTGTAATCCTCAACAGTTAATCTGCACTCATACAGCTTTTTAATCTGTAAGGGCAAAAGAGCGGACAAAGGGGAAATCTATAAAAAATCTCCCCTGATACTAAAACTATACGGTTTCTACTATTTCTCTTTCCGAGATATTCTCCATCCAAGTTGTAATTGCTTCAATTTCGGAAATTCCATTAGTTATAGCTTCAACAACAGATTTCTGATAGGAATTGGTAGCAAAATTGGAATTCTCAAATTTATCTTGTCCCCAATATAAACACATGGTTTTCACCAATTCGTCAATTTGATTTGGCTTCAACTGGTTTGGTCGTTCTACTTCCTGAAATTTCAGCCACTCCACAACTAATTCAACTGGATAATTCAGCAATGTACGAATTTGCTTAACACGCACATCTTGATTTGTTTCTAATACTGGAAAAACTACAGATTGATGTGGTTTAGTTTGGTGTTCTGGAAAAGAAAGCTCTTCTGATGTCGCAACTAATTTAGATTGAACGTTACTAATTATTCCAGCCCAATCAGCATCCCTATTCCATTCACTACGAATCCGAATTTTAGTTGCAGCATCATAGAGCCGACAAAACACAACATTTTCTTCTCCAGGTGTAGCAGCAATAATTAGAGGTTTGGAGAAGTCTTTAACCTGCGATACTGCTAATAAAAAGGTTTTGGCAAAATTTGTTTCAATGCCAGTTCTGACGATATATATTTCGTCTGCTGCAATCACAATATCCAGCTTTAAATTGTCCTTTCCTCTAAATTCTTTACTCGTTAACCGGAGATTCTGTAAATATCCAGTTAACCCTCTTTGCTGCACTGGAATTGTTTTCTCGTTGTTGATGTCGTAGTTATACCACAAGTATGATTCGCCGCTCAATTCTCCATTTTTGACATATAAATAAATCGGTTCTGGAGGATTGCAAAGCCTTAATTTGATTTCAGTAATCATTATAATTCCTCCGAATTCTCTTCAATAGATGTGTCTACAGATTGTTTTTGAGAGTTGACTTTATTTATCTGATATCCCGAAGCTTTTAGTACAGGGATTGCCGCATTTTTTACAGATGCTTTTGCTTGATGGTAAAGATATTGAACTACTCCATCAGCATCTTCTTCCTCTTCCAATTGCGCCCAAAGAGAACAGCCTAAATCAAGGGATTCATACGACCCAAGATTAAATTTCCGACTGTAGGATATTGATACGGTAGTAATTTTCATGCTTCATCCTTGAAGTAAGACTTCTTGGTTTTAGTTGAGATAGTGGGCGGTAAGACCCACCTTTTTTCGTCTTATGCTGTCAACAACGCCATATTTTCTGGGAGTGGCTTATACTTTTTAAGTTGCTCCCATTGAATAGCCGTCAATTCATCACACGGCTTATCGAGTAAGCCTTCTCTATGGGAAATTTCGCTTTGTGCACCTATAAAAGAAGTACGTTTAGCATCTATATCTGGTGAGGCTAACAGTATCTGTAAAAACCAAACAGCACTAAATGCAGAATCACATGGTATTTTATGGTGTTGCTGAGATGATGCTCTTGTTACCCACCAATTCCCATCTGTGCAACTAACTTCCCCAAGCTTCGTATCGTTGTAGTAAATACCATCATCAAAGATATCAAACTCAAACTTTTCGCATTCTGTGGCGATTTGCGCCATTATTTCATTACCAGTAGTTGCTTCTATCTGTTGTTGCTGTGTGGGCAATGTTCCTTGGGTGTAGTGCCATGTAATATAGCTGTCGCACTTTGCCCAGGTATTCGAGCGATGAATTTCTATGCCGTTTACCATGACCACCCAACGCTGGGTTACAAAATCATCGGTATCGTGAGTGATGGTGGCTATTAGCTCGTTTCCAGCATATATTTCATGGTCGTAAAATGATATTTCTACAGCCCTGATTTCTTTTTTGCCTAGAATTTGCGTCTGTTGTAGAATTTGGCTTTCTGTTTCAGTTTGTGCTTGCTGTGTATTGATTAGATGCGTCATAATATAGACTCCTGCAAAGGTTCAAAGGGCGATCGCTCCGTCTACCAAACAAGTGCGATCGCTTTTTGGTTGGTTTTCATAAATACAGTGTAATTCATTTGCGTCGCAAAAGCAAGATTTGCAACGCACAGTTTTTCTTTTTATAGGATGAGGAATTATAATTCAGTAGAACCATTGCAACGCAAAACATCGAGGAATATGAAGCTTGAAACACAAATAAACTTTCGTACTAGCAGCGAAATAAAAGAAGAAATAGAAAAGATAGCCAACAATAGAGGGGTAAGACCATCTCAGTTGCTTAACGAAATAGTTGCGGATTTTGTGAAGCGACAAGGAAACCAGAAATCAGAAAAACCAAATCTTGAGAAAGTGTATGAAATGCTTTCGCTTCAAGGACAGAGACTAGAGTTATTAGAGAAGCAGCAACAAGAAATGGCAAAAAAATCAGTAGCCTGAGAGAGGAAAATCAATCTCTCAGGCTGCAACGCGATCGCATCTTACAAATCATGAAAGAAAACCCGCCTCCGTCAACTGACAAGGCGGGTTAAATTTTATTACTGTTTTAGTAACGCAATGCATTTCATCGCGTTACAATGATTTTACAACAAAATACTAAAAGTAAGGGAGAAGAACCAGGACAGTCAGTTCTCAATTCCAATTCATATCCATAGCAGTTAAGGCAGTTTTGATTACTGCCAAATAATGCAATCAGTAAGGGACTTCCAGAAAATAAACTATTCCATTGGAAATAATGATAATCATTTTAAAGGGGGATGAAGGGGCTGCCGACGGCAGCCCCTTCATCCCCCTTTTGTAGTAATTTGAATAATGACTGAGTTTTTGAGTGTAGCAACTGGTGACTATAGTATTAACTGATTCTCTGAAAAAGTTGTTCATTGAAACTGCATCTCAATTAAAAGGTGCAGAAAAGCGTAGATTTATGGCTTCGACAGTTCAAAGCTTAGGTTTAGGAGGGCAAAGACTTGCACAATCAGAATTAGGATGGAATCGAGACACAATTCGCAAAGGAACAAGAGAATTAAAAAGCGGTATTACTTGTGTTGATAACATGAGTGGCAAAGGACGTTACAAAGCAGAAGAACATCTGCCAAATCTTTTAGAAGATATCAAAAAAATAGTTGACTTCTATAGTCAAACCGATCCGAGTTTTAAAAGTCAAAGACTATATACTAGACTCAGTGCAGCCGAAGTTAGAAAGCAATTAATCGAAAAGTCTGGTTATAGTGATGAAAAGTTACATACATCAGAAACAATTCGAGTCAAATTAAATAATTTAGGTTATAAGCTCAGAAGGGTAAAGAAAGTTCAGCCTCAAAAAAAATCCCACAAACTGATGCAATCTTTGAGCAATTAGATGTAGTAAATAAAGATGCAGATGAAGATAAGAGTGTTTTACGTCTAAGCATGGACGGAAAAGCCTGTGTTAAGATCGGCTCATTTGACCGAGGGGGTAAAAGCCGGGATGGGGTGAAAGCATCAGACCATGATTATAATCCGAAAACAACTGTAACTCCTTATGGAATATTTCTTCCAGAGCTTGACGAGTTATTTTTGTACTTTACAGAATCGAAAGTTACAAGTGATTTTATCGTTGATATTCTAGAAGATTTTTGGTCTTGTGAAAAGCATCGTTTTTCTGAAGTTAAAACACTACTTCTGAATCAAGATAATGGTCCGCAGAATAGTTCGCGGCGTACCCAATTTATGAAACGTATAGTAGAGTTTGCTCACAAACATCAAGTAAATATACGTTTAGCTTATTATCCTCCCTATCATAGTAAATACAATCCAATAGAAAGGACATGGGCAGTACTAGAAAATCATTGGAATGGGAGTATTTTAGATGAACTAGAAACGGCTTTAAATTTTGCTAGCACTATGAAATGGAACGGGAAACATCCAGTCGTTAAGCTAGTACACGAAACTTATGAGAATGGGGTAAAGCTTACAAAAAAAGCTATGGCTCAAATCGAAAAACAGATTGAGCGGCTAACCGATTCTAATCATGAAGTTTTCCCAAATTTAGGTAATTGGTTTATTGATATTTGTTGTAGTAAAACAAACGTGATTTCATTTTAATAGCAACATTTATTTAGGGGGTGAAATGAGCAATCGTACAGAAACTTACGCTAAGGCTGAAACGCCTGCTACATAAGCGTTTTAATCCTCCTGCTCATTTGGGTCATTTGGATCGCGTAATGGACGCATTTCTCCCTGCATAACTGCCAGAGGTAAAGAAAACTGATAACGCCCTAACATATTGACGTGGGAATGCCCCAAAGGCGATAGCCGCGCTATATCCTCTTGATTTATGCTTTGCTGTAAACCGATAGAGGTAAGTGCAGCATCCATATAATATGTATTCCATAGTACCAAAGCATTTACGACTAACCCCAAAGCCGAAAGTTGGTCTTCTTGTCCCTCCCGGTAACGTTGACGCAACTCACCCTTTTGACCATGAAATATAACTCTGGCAAGCCCATGTCGTCCTTCACCTCGATTTAGCTGAGTCAAAATTCGACGACGGTACGCCTCATCATCGACATAGTTTAATAGGTACAAAGTTTTGGCTATACGTCCCAACTCTCCAATCGCTCGACCCAAAACAGAAGGTTTGTCACCTCGGTATAAAGTTCGCATAATTTCTGACGCGCTTACCGTTCCCAATTTCAAAGACCCAGCAACTCGTAGCATGTCATCCCAATAATTCTCAATAAAAGAGGTATTGACTTTTTGGCGTGCTATTCCATTTAGAACCCCATAATCTGCAAGCGAATCTAAACGCCAAAAGCGAGCCTCTCCCACATCTGCTAGCCGAGGACTGAACTGGTAGCCTAGAGCACCAGTCCAGTAGAAGATATTGACAAATCAGGCAGAGTATGAATTATTAAAATTAGAAATTTCTTTATTATTAGTTTCAAACATACGAGCAAGAACGTGGAGATTATGAACAACAGCCATACGTCGAAGGTCAAAAAGGTTTTTGCGTAAGCCAATGTAGCGAGCTTTATCTCCTTGCCACTGACCAATATGAGCTAAAACTATGCTCAACACTAACGCGCTCGCGGAGTTTCTCACGTCCACTCTGTGTAGTTTGACGTTCCCGTAGCTCTACAAGTAGAGACTCGTCAGGGTGAATAGAGATACTGCGACCTTGCTTACTCTCTGTACATTGAGAGCGTAAAGGACAGGTTTGACATTCGTGTTTGGGGAAGTGGGACAACAGTCCCCTCATTAAAGGGTAAACTAACTCCATTGGGACAGCGAATGAAATAGATTTTCCCAATCCAGAACAAAAGGCATTTTTTATCAAAAAAATTACCGTTGCGGACTTTCCATTGCCTTGCAAATAATAGTCATATCAGGTGTGCGTTGTTTAACCCAATGACTAGCTAAATATGCACGGTCAATATGTAGCTCTTTGATGTCAAGAGTTGTTACGTTCTGGGCATTTAAGTCGAACTCAATTGCCATAGTTACAGATGCTTCTGGTTCGTTTGCTCTGGTAACACCAACAGCTCTTACCATTTGCAATTCTAAGTCTTTGAAAATATGACGTTTGTAACCATCAATTTTTTGGCTTGCGACTTTTACGACCATGACGCATATCCTCATCCTCAATTGAAATGCGTCTATCTTTAGCAACACCTTTACGGAGCTTTGGGGAGCCATCAGATTTCTCCTCAACATCTTGTGATTCAATTTGCCTCGCATCTTCAATGCTCTTGTTGACTTGAGTGCTTGTTTTTCATTCCAAATCAGTTTTTTGTTTGTACCCAAGACTCAACTGAGTCTAATGTTTGCAATATTGTAGATAGTGCAACATTACGAGCTTCCGGGTCATCCCAATCTAAATCTAAGGCAGCTTTCAGGCTCGTTCCCGTGATGATTTCTGCACCGATAGTCGCTGTAACGCCTGTAACACCAGAATCGTCCTGTTCATAATTCTGAGCTATTACGAATAATGCTTTCCTTAGTGCATGACCTAACAAATTATACGTGTCTTCCACACGTGCCGCTCCCCATAACGGGCTTGAATCTAAGGCTACTTTTAACGACTTCGGATTGTAACCTTCATGAAAATGTGCCATTTCAACTGTTTTCGCCACAATCCTCTGGTCAAGAGACTTTGACATCAAAAGCGCACGAAATCTAACTAGTGTCCCTTTGCCAAATGGAGCTTGTTCACAATCGAGACAATCTAAAACTAGCTGCCATCGCCTATCCATTTCAATCGCTTCTATTGCCTCGTCATCTGAAACCCCTGTATATGCTTGTAAAATTACTGCAAGTGCAAGTTGTGCTGGTGGTATTGGAGATAAACCAACACTACTGTCCTTGAATACCCTTGCTAACTCCGTTTGGAAGTCTGGGTCAAATAATTCGTGTCGTATTTGCCGCAAAAATACAAATAACTTTGCTTTGCGTATACGTTTCGCAACTTTTTCTTCTTTGCTTGACAGGGAGATTGGAGGTTCCCATATTAATGGACGCATAGTTTGCACTCCTCATACCTTATTCTCCTTATTCTCCTATAAATTAGCCTCTGCAAAAACTATGTATCTTGTCAACTACTTCTACTGGACTGGTGCTCTAGCTGGTATCCACAACTGCGGCTGCATTATTTTCTCACCATTGGACGGGAACAGCTTATTGAGCGCGATTCTAAAAGGGCTAAATCGCAGATAGAAGCGGGTGAGAGTGCTGTTTGGAAGCCTGATTTTAACCGGGGGCAGTTATTACCTGCTGTATTGTTGCTGGAGGAATTTAATATCCGTTATTTTCTCACGCCAGGGGTGATGTTTCGCGGTTCTGATGCGGAGTTGCAGAATTTGAAGGCTTTGGCTGTGAAGCATCGATATTTTATCCGTGACTATTTGGGAGTTTCTGTTTCCGAGGGGTTGAGTGCGATCGCTATTATCCAGAAACTACTGAGTAAGTTGGGGTTGAAGTTAACCTACGTTGGCAGGATGGGGAGTAGGGATAATCGAGAAAGGGTTTACCAGTTTATTGAGCCGAAAGATGAGCGGGACGTGGTTTATCAGGGATGGCAAAATCGTGTGGTCACTGTAGCTTGCGTCTTGGCTTGTCGAAGTGTTGTTGGTGTCCACCAGTGATAAATATAGTATTTACGAACTATTGTATTGGACACAACCTACAGGTAATTTCCCAATTATCCAGGAGGTTGAGTATTGCAGCAAGCAGGGAACTAGGGAGAGGTTGGGTGCGATACCAAAGAAAGTGGAACAAAGGGCATCGCTTAACAGAACATACTCAGGCAGAGGATAAGTTCAATACAGAAAGCTTAGTTTTTATACAGTAGTCAATATGTAAACATAATTCGCTTAAAAAGCTGTAAATGCTTACTAAGCCAGCTTTATACTCAACGCAGCTTTAATGATTTATTTTATTTGCAAGCAAAATATTATACTCATGCTTCAATAATCCGGAAACAGCAGCAGCCAGAGAGTATCCCGTAATTATACTTAATCATAGTTATTTAGGAACGCTGCCATGATTGTCACCGAACTTCTAATCGGAAAAGCAACTGAAAGCCTAGCTGGTCTTTTTATCGAAAAAGGCTGGAAAGGGATGGCAAAAATCGGGAAGATGGTCGATTTGAAGACTCAGCAGTTGTTTTTTGAAGCATCTCGGCAATATATAAAAAATTATACAGATCGTCACGGTATCTTAAAAGTTCTGGGAATGCGCGAACCAGTGGCTTTAGAGTCAATTTATACAACAGTCCAGTTTTTAAATAATAGTGATATTCGTCGTTTCGAGTCGATTGAAAATCTGGAAAAAGCTTACCGCGAAAATCGCAGCTTTCAATCACAAAATTCGCCAAGGCAAGATGGTTTAGCTGTTGCCAATGAGAAGCAATATTTGATGGTACTTGGTGGACCCGGTGTTGGCAAATCAACTTTTTTAAGAAAGATTGCTTTGGAAGCGCTGAAGGGGAATAAGGGTGAATACAAGCACGAATGTATTCCTGTTTTCATCGAAATGAAAAGAATAAATTCCAAGGATATCACTTTGGAAGAATTGTTGATTCATGAATTCGATATTTGTGGTTTTCCAGATGCGGAATCTGCTTTAAATAATTTATTAGAATCGGGACAATTACTAATATTATTCGATGGTTTAGATGAGGTTCCCAGTAAAATAGTCAGTCATGCGATTGAGATGGTTCAGAATTTTGGCGACAAGTACCATCAAAATCGTTTTATTATTTCCTGTCGTACAGCCGCATACATGAATAATTTTTATCGTTTTACCGATGTAGCGATGGCGGAATTCGATAGTATTCAAATCAAGCAATTTATTTTTAATTGGTTTCAATCAGAAGAAGATAAAAAATTAGAAACTGGTCAAAAATGCTGGCAAATTTTACACGAAGCGACCAATTCTGGTGCCAAAGAATTAGCAAATACTCCTTTGTTATTAACAATGTTATGTCTAGTTTACGACCATTCCCAACATTTCCCCAATAATCGCAGCGCACTTTACAAAAAAGCTCTAAGAGTATTATTAGAAGAATGGGCTGCTGAAAAACGGATTATGCGGGAGGAGATTTATAAAGGTTTGCGAACTGAATTGCAGGAAATGCTACTTTCAGAAATTGCTTATACAGGGTATGAGGTAGACCAATTATTTTTTTCCGAGGATGAGATTTTAGAGAAGATTAGATACTTTTTAGAAAGTAACTTGAATGCACCCAAGCATATCGATTGCTCATCTATTTTACAGGCGATAGCAATCCAGCAGGGTGTATTGGTTGAGCGTGCGGAGGATGTATTTTCTTTCTGTCATCTGACTCTACAGGAATATCTAACAGCACAATATATTATCGACAATTCCTTAATTGCAAAAATGGTCAACGAGCATTTATTAGATAGACGTTGGCGTGAAGTATTTTTGTTGATTGCGGGATTAATGCGCGGTGGTTCAGATGAGCTATTATTAATAATGGAAAAAGCTGCACAGAATCAACTATCAAACTCAATTTATGCGAGGAAAATTAGACCTTTAATGAGTTGGGTAAATGCAGCAACCACAGGTAATGCTTCAGAGTTCTCTAGTGCTGCAAAACGTGCTACAGCATTATTCCTGGCAACTGCAAGAGATAGCGCATTTGAGATAGCAACCCTCCTCAGCCCTAGTTTGACGAATGTATTAGAAATGAGTCGAATATCGGATTTAGCACGGGCAATAAATCCTAATTTTAGCCGCATGGCACAATATAATCGCACTCCCACTCGTCCGGCAACTCCAACCCGCGCTTTTACCCGTGCCATCAATAAGGCGATCGCCCAAGAGTTGGAAGAGTTTGATTTATTTCCTTACATCAATTTTACGACATTAATGGAGAGTTTGGAAACCTTGAAAGCAAAGGCTCCGAATGTTCATGAATCTTACAAAGTTCATCAAGGATATAATTCCCGTGTTTCTCAAACTTGGTTGAATGCTTTGCAGTTAAATCCAGAATTAACTATTTTGTCGTCTGAAGAATCCAATACTTTGGAAGATTATCTTTATATTAATATGCTCATGGTTAGATGCAAGCAAGCATCGATGAAAATTTCTCCGAACACCTGGCAAGAAATTGAAGCAAGAATGTTATTAGTTGCCAATTTATAAACTGGGGGTGGGGAAATAACTAACCGTATCCAATAGTTACAATAGCTCGACAGATGCTGTAGACTTTGTTGAATTTGACAGAGGGTAGTAGCGGGGAAATGTAAAGTAAATAGGAATTATGATTAACATAATTAGACGCGACGCTCTCCGCTTAGACCACTCCTACGGAGTATGACACTACCTAATAGTTTTACGCCAACAAAGTGATCGCTTAGAAGTTTATAGACTGGTAGAATATATTCAGTAAATAGGGTAAGCATCTTTTCTCTAAGCTCTATTTTACAAGAGGTCAAGATGGTCACCAATTCAGAGAATCCCACCCTGTCGATGGAGTTACCATCATCCATTGGGTTGCGTGTTACCCAAGCACAGTTTGCAGCTTTAGCGGCAGTAAACCGAGATTTGAAACTGGAAAGAACCGCACAAGGAGAATTAATTGTGAACCCACCAACAGGTTGGGAAACTGGGAAGCGTAACCGCAGTCTCACTGGACAACTAGATCGCTGGTACGAAGAAAATGAAAATTTGGGTGAAGCTTTTGATTCTTCTACGGGGTTCATTTTACCCAATGGTGCTACTCGTTCTCCCGATGCTTCTTGGGTAAGTCAAGCACGCTGGGATGCGCTAACGACTGAACAAAAAGGAACTTTTGCTAATATTTGCCCCGATTTTGTTGTTGAGTTAAGGTCTAGCTCAGATCGATTGGAGTCATTGCAACAGAAGATGAGAGAATATATTGAGAATGGTGCAACGCTAGCTTGGTTACTCAATCCGCAGCAGCGACAAGTAGAAATTTATCGACCAGGTGTAGAGGTGGAAGTGTTGGACAATCCCTCTGAGTTGTCAGGTGAGGGGGTGTTACCTGGTTTTGTGTTTAATTTGCGTCGGGTGTGGGGTTGAAAGTAATATCTCTCATAGTTTCGCCAAGCGATCACGCTCGATTTTAGACATCATTAACAAGTCATAAAATATTTATCTAGGGTCTGCTGAAAAAATGAAAGTTATAAAACTGGCAGCAGTTATCGATGATTTGGGAAATTTACACCTTGATATTCCCACCGAATTATCATCTGGTACTGTTGCAATACCTCTGCCAAATTAAGAGGATTCAACGCCCGTAGAAACGTGATGAATACGCCCTAAAGAAGTAAGCTTGGCAAAAATCCGGGTTAATAAAATAGGCTCAGGGATTTCTGGAAGCATTTTTAAGATCTCATGGACATATCGAAAGCCACGATAATGAGCCTTAAGATCAATAATGCCGGAGTCAGGATTCAGGATGCGGAAATCAGCGAGAAGATGATGAGATAAATTAACCATAAAGAATGCTAGATTAGCAGCATTAGTCACCGCAGTTTGACCGATGTTCATAAAGTCTTCCAATCCCCAAAATTGCTTGGCATCACGGAAGTTAAACTCGATCTGAAAGCGTAGTTTGTAGTAGTCAATTATTTTCTCAGATGACAACTTTAGGTCACTAGAAAACAGAATTACGTGACTGCGAGCATTAGTTTTCAGATTTGTTTTCACCAAAATAACTACATTCAGGGACTGGGCAAATTCTTTGTGCAGTAAAGTAGCTTGGTAACTATCGGTTTGGATATCCTCTTCGATACTACTTTGACGCAAATATTCATCAGAAATATTACGCCAGTCTAGTTTATCTCCGTATTTACGGCGTGAACGATGATTAGGGTCAGGATTTTGGTAAGGTATGTATAATGCTGAATCGTGGCGTAACTTGGAAATTATATGTAAGTTGACCTGTCGAGCCATCTGCAAAGCATTATTGTTTCCAAAATGACCATCTAAGACTAAGTAAGTCAGTGGGATAAAGTTAGCTACCAGCTTGACTAGCTCATTAATCATCTTCTTAATTCTGAGTAATTCAGATGTGAGAATTACTTCGGTCTTGTTTTTATTTTTACTCCCTTTTGGTCGTCCACGTCCACGTTTTTCTTTGGCTTTTATTTCTGGTCTTGGCGATACACTACTTTTTCTATATCGTTCTTTATTACCTGTTCTATTTGAATCGGAAATGAGTGCCTTTGTTCAACACTTACTAATGATAATGTAAAGAAAGATAGCCCTGATATTGGCTTACTTACTAGGCTGGAAAAGAATCTATCCAACCCATAAGTTTTTTTCCCAGATTTACTTACTACAACTTCATCTCCTGCAAGCAAATAAACCTCATTTGCACGGAACAAATGCTTGCGGAAAAATAGCCAAAACAATGTCGCCCAAGGGATTACCGTATGAAAAAATCTCAACATCGTCCGATAACTACCACCACTACCTGTCCAACGAGAAATTCCCAACATAGTGACTCGCCCGCTCATCGCTAACATTGCCAAGATTATTTGGTTCAATTGCTTCATCGTTGTAGCATTTATCTGCGGCAGGAAGCACTGTAACAATGATAAAATGTCAAACATGGGCGCACATAGTGGTTTTTGAGTTGTCGTTGTGAGAGACAATAACTCTACTACGAAACGCCCTACCTCTTCCTCTTCATCCTCTTACTTTGGCGAAGGTATTGACTGTTGATGTAGTTGTTGTTGTGAATCCAAGCATCCCAGATACTCCCCAAACAAAACCCTACGATTTTTCCGATTTGGCAGGACGTTTAAATTGGCAGGGCGATAGCGTAGCAGAAACAAGGTATTTATAGTAATCTTCCCAAAAGTGGCTAGTAATATTTAACCCTATAGTTGTTGTTTTGGGCTGTGATATTTTTATCTCATACTTGGGATTGGAAATATTAACTTTTCTTAAAGTGCGTGATGTTTTACCATTAGATGTAAAATGGTAAATCTGTGTTTTCGCAGATATACAACAAGTTAAATCCTATTCCTACTTTAAAATTCAGATATGACACTAATCAAAAAATCGGAACAGCAACTTCTGCTTAAAATTAAAAAAATAGAAGATGAAGAACAAAATATTCAACCGGATGCTAAGGATATTCCAGAGGTGAGAGAAGAGCAAAAACACCTAATTATAGAAAATACAGAATCTAATTATATTCCAGCGCGGGATAACCCCATAGTTCAATCCATTGGTAACTCAGGATGGCAAATTTCTGATATTTGGAGGGATATTCGAGTCGATAACTTTTCTGATTGATAAAGATAAATCGATGTGTTTTTCAACAGCGAAACCTTCTTTGCGATTCAGAGATTGGCACATCGTTATACCAAATCTCCAAAATCGCCTTTGAAACTGGGATAAAACCATGTTGGACTTAACAAAAATTCAAGCTATCGCTCAATCCTATTCTCCCCAAGAACTATTTGCAGCCTTAGTTTGGCAGCGTCAATTCAATAATTTTTATGGAGAACAAGTAATTACTGACCTTTCCCAACATCCAGAATTGTGGGTTAGCTTTTTGTTTACAAAACCAATTTTTGCACCAGATGAAAATGGTTTAAGTTTTGGTGGTGTAATTGATACATTGATTGCGATGGCTAATTATCGTCCAATGCCAGAAGATAGTATTATCCACTTTGTTAACTATCCGGCAGATACCCTGTATATCCTCACAGAAAATCAAGATACAAAGGTGTCTAAACTAGTAGATTTTGGGAAGAAATGGCAAGCAGATTCGGTGGATGTAACCGATGGTGCGGATGAAAATTACAGCTTTCGACTCAAGCGGCAGTTGAGATATAGATTTGAAGGGGCATTATGGGGAGAGGATAAACAACGCGATAGGGATGCAGTCGTTATTTCCTATTGGTGGGATTAATTTTCAGCACAAATTCTTCGTTCCCATACGGACAAAAAGTGAGAAAATAAATAGTTGTATAAGAACTTTTAAATCAATCTAATTGGTCGTATGGAATTAACAGAAATTATAGAGCAACTTAAATCTCCTTGAGATACCGTCACATAATCTTTCTTCCCAACTTAACGCAGTCAGCGTAATCCTTTCCCTCCTTGGCATATATCAAACTGATTACAACCTTGGATCGACGGGTTCGCTTTCCAATGCGAGTACCCCAAACACACATTCGTGTACCTGCCGCAAGGGTTTTTTTGCCACAAATCTTGATAATGCTTCGACTCCCAAGGCAAATTCTCGCATTGCCAGGGAACGTTTGTGGGATAGTCCTCGATGACGCAGACGCTCGCAGTTTTCTGGGCTGTCGTATTCGGCACCATAGATAATTCGTAGATATTCCTTCCCGCGACACTTTATCGCTGGTTGAATAATTCCCTTATTTCCCCTGACGATATATTCCATAGGCTTGAAAACCATTCCCTCTCCCCCGGTTGCGGTCATTTCTTCCCACCAAGTAATTCCCCTATTTTTACTGTTAACATCTGTTAAATCGATTACTTGATAATTGGTTGCTAGCAATAATTCCGGATTTGTTTTGGCAATTTTAGCGATTTCCTCCATGTGCCAGGTGTGGGTCTTATCTGTATGTACTGCCCCTTCGCTAGCTAAAATATGGAATGGAGCTAATTTGATGTCGGAAATATCCCCAACGTTCCAGCAGTAACGACGGTAAGCATCGACGTATAAATTCGCCATTTCTGCCCGTTGTTTGTAACTATCGAGTTGGGAGGATATGTCTACACCTCGATTTTGGGCTTTTTCCAGAAGTGCGATCGCATTTCCCAAACTTAATCTTGATGACATTCCCACAGGTGCATATTGTTTGGTTAATAATCCTTGAGCTTTTGCTGTCCAGGGTAATAATTCGCAGTCTAGACATACCCAGTCGGTGTTAAATATTTCCCAAAAGTTACTGTCGGTGAGTGTGGTATTCAAACGGGTTAATAATTCGGTTTCTAAAGTCTCATCGTTGAAAAACTTCCTTCCTGTGCGGGTATAGATAATCCCGATGCCTTCATTAATCACACCAAAACGTCGATTTGCGGCTGTTTCATCCCGACAAACCACAACTACAGCACGGGAACCCATGTGTTTTTCTTCGCAGACAACCTCCGTAATTCCTTGGTTTTGGTAGTAGGTAAAAGCTTGTTCGGGACGTTCCAAATATCCCGGTAATTGGGAAGTTTCTACCGGAGACATGGTGGGAGGAAGGTAAATTAACCATTTCGGATTAGCAGCAAACCGACTCATTACTTCCAGTGCAGCAATACTATTCTCTTCCCGGATGGTAATGTTATTCTGCAAACGGGTATTGATGATGCGTTTACCCAGGACATCTTCGATATGCAATACATCATCAATTTCTTGCTGTGCAGTTCTGTTACTAGCAATACCCAAGGGTTTGACGGGTTCGCAATAAACCTTAGCTGCATCCACGGAAATCAATTCTTTTTCGGGATAGCGCAACGCAGTTAATTTGCCACCAAAAACGCAACCTGTATCGATATCAATTGTATTATTCAACCATTCCGCTTCCGGTACGGGGGTATGTCCATAAACTACCATAGCATCACCGCGATATTCGCTTGCCCAATTAAAACGCACGGGTAAACCGAATTCATCAATTTCCCCGGTTGTCTCTCCATACAGGGCAAATTCCCGCACTGCACCAGAACCCCTTCCCTGCATTTCTTTTTTCATCCCTGCATGGGCAACTACCAAGTTACCTCCATCGAGGACATAATGACTTACTAGGGAGTCGAAAAATTCTCGTAGTTCTTTAATAGAGGTTTCCCGAATATCTTCCGGAATGGAATCAATTTCAGCTAAAGTTTGCTCCAAACCGTGATTTACCCGGACATTTTTACCCCGCAATTTTCGCAGCAATTTATGTTCGTGGTTTCCGGGAACGCAAATACCTGTACCTGCCTGTACCATGTTGTAGACAAGTTTTACCGTATCGAGAATGCGATTTCCCCTATCTACCAAATCACCTAAAAATACTGCTTTTCGTCCTTCAGGATGGTGGTACAGAGGAAAATTCCAGAATTTATCTGACTGTATGCTAGGTTTCTTCAGATATCCTAATTTTTGCAATAATCCTTCAAGTTCGTCACAACAACCGTGGATATCCCCAATAATATCAAATGGTCCCTTTTCATATTTGCGATTATTCCAAAGTGGTTGACGTTCAATTTCCAGGTTATTGATGTCCTCCAAAGAATTTAAAACATGAACATAACGAAAACCCTCTCTTTCCAAACCTCGCAAACTTCTTCGCAACGCTTGGGTGTGTCGTCTGACTACATGGGAACCGAATTGTCTATCTGAACGTTGGGCATTTCTTTCATGACAAACTTCTTCCGGAACGTTGAGTGCGATCGCAACTGATAAGAAATGATATTCTCGTGCTAGTTTAATATATTCTTTTCTATCTTCGGGTTGGACGTTGGTGGCATCGATTACGGTTAGTTTACCTGTTGCGAGTCTTTTTGCGGTGATGTAGTGGAGTAATTCAAAAGCATCTTTTGATGATGCTTGATTGTTTTCATCATCGGATACTAAACCACGGCAAAAGTCTGATGAGATAACTTCAAATTGTTGGAAATAGTTACGGGCAAAGGTGGATTTTCCGGAACCAGATGCACCGATTAATATGACTAGAGATAGTTCGGGGATAGTTATTTTCATAGAGGTTGAATATGTGTTTTTAACATATAGGAATGTGAAGGTTTACACCAAAGTTACGCTGAGAATACATGAGAGGAAGGTACGAATAAATTCGCTATATTCTTCTTTCATGGGCAATTCTAAATCCCGTTTAATTCTGCGTCTAATTGTTTTAACACTTAGTCCTGTTTGGGGATTAAATCCGTCTTTTTCGTATTCTTCCCAATATAATCCCGTGCCACGTTTTTGCCATTTTGGTAAATCATTAAAATTAATTCCATGTTGAAATAAAAGCTCGTTTTTCTCAGCTACAGATAATCCCGACATCATACTTGTTGCTTGTCTAGCAGTTTTCCCATCTCCTCGCAAACTCCAGTAACAGTGAGCGTTGAGTGCGTTACGATGTGCGTCTTCATTTCTCCAGCGAAAATAATTGACAACTTCGGTAATATTAGGAAGTTGGGAAATGCGGCAATCGAAGCAAGCAACATCTCCTAAAACTAAAGATAATTTAGCACTAGCTTCACCTGCTAAAATAGAGTTTAATTTACGTTCTTTTCGGCTAAAAGTATTTTCATCATGAGCAAAAAGTAAGGATATTTCATCGCTTTGACTATATCCATAAATAATATCAATGCCGCAATTCATCAAATGCTCTACCGTATCGAGCATCATATCCCGAAATTTTTCATCAAAGGGTGCTTTAAATTGATGCACTTCCTTGGTAAGACGGGTAAAACTCCGCCCATCTAATCTTGCGACTATATATAAACCCGGTAATACATAATGGTCGTGGGCTGTTTCAAATACGCGCATTCTCGTATCTAATTCGTCAAATTTCATTTTTCCACTCCTCTATTTGGAAAGAGTTATTAATATCGAGGTTTACAGAATAAATTGCATCAAATCCTTCTTCCCAAGTTGGGAATGTCAACTTTTTATGTGTTCCTAATAGTCCAATTAGAGGAATAATTTCTTTTCCTTGACGCTGGTTATTTCGTTGTTTACATTCCTCCAAGGGTGAATCAAAATAGTAGGCTTTAATTTGGAAATGATTTGCTTTCGCCGGGACAATATAGCGGCTTCTTTCGGCTGGTGTGGGATTCGTATTATCCACCACAAATGGCTGTTTCCCTTCGATACATGCTTGAATGAATATTTGCTCACGGTGACGAGTTTTCAGCATATCAAGATTGAGACGAATATGGGTATTGAGAAAATTTTCTCGGTAAAATGTCGATTTACCGGAAGCTTGAATCCCGACAAATATGATTGCTTCCATGATTTGCGATCGCTAAATTAAATGAATGCCAGAATTTCCATAATTTCTAGCAATTAAATAAATTAATTTGCAGCTTTAAATAATGCCATTTGGGTTGGGGAACCAACTTCTATATCCACATCCCCAATCGGTTTTAAAGATACGGTATAATCAAATTTTTCTGCAACTAAATTTGCCCAACTTTCAAATTCTGCCCTTGTCCATTCAAAACGATGGTCTTTATGCCTTAATTTACCTGCGGGTAGATTCTCAAATTTGATATTGTATTCAATATTTGGTGTAGTCACAACAACTAATTTCGGATGAGCAAATTCAAAAATTACTCTTTCCAAAGCACTCAAACGAGGTAAATCTAGATGTTCTATAACTTCAACCAGAGTCACCGCATCGTAATTTTGAAATCTCTTATCTTGATAGGTTAATGCACTTTGAAAAATCTGTAACTTATCCCATTGATTTCGCGGTAAATGTAACCTATCTATTCGTTCCTTCGCAATTTCCAAAGCACGATAGGAAACATCCACACCTGTAATTTTATCGAAGCATAATTCTTTTAACAAATATCGCAACAGAGTTCCTTCTCCGCAACCCATATCTATTATTTGCTTGACATTATTCGCTTTCAATGCATCTATAACCGTTAGCATTCTTTGCTTATTCAAACTCAACGGTTTTTCGATCGCAATCTCTGCTTCTGTTTGCTCTATCTCTGTAGCATCTGGGTCTAAATTATCATCTTCTGCCAATTGTGCCAATGCTTGACGGGTAAGGTTGCCGCGATATTTGAGGTAGCGACGGGTGATTTTTTCCTTCGCTGGATGGGTATTTAACCAACCTTCACCATGACGCAGCAGTTTTTCAACCTCGTCTTCACCTACCCAGTAGTGCTTTTCATCATCCAAAACGGGAATGAGTACGTAGAGATGACTGAGGAGTTCCGATAACGGAATCGTATTTGTCAGTTCCACTGTGTAGTATTTGCTGCTTCCCCATTCCGGAAATTTCTCATCAAGTTGATGGTTTTCTGCGATGACGGTATAACCTAGTGGTTCAAATAATTCCCGGAGAATACTTTCACCGCCCCAACAAGGAACAACGCTAAGTTTTGCCGTCAGGGGAATAGGAGTGTTGACTAGTTCGGGTTTATCTTTACACCGTCCTCCCATTGCCGTACTAAAGACTTGGGACATTGCCACACTAAGGAACGATGAAGCAACATATGGTCTATCTGTAACGTAGTGTTCTAAGGTTGTACCCCTTCCCCGCACTAGTTTTATGGGGTTGATGTCCAGTAGCAATGCTGCTGTACAAAGGGTTTCGCTAGCTTCAGGGTAAAAAATATGTGCTTTCCCGAAAGAAAGGGGAAAAGATTGACAACGGTTGGGATGTTTGTGAAGCAAATAACCCAGGTCGGTTGCTGGTTGATTTGTAGTCGAAATTGTTAATAGCATGAACTTTCAAGACGGTTCACATTGGGTTGATTCTTATTTCCTACAGTTGTAACCTATGGTTTTACGGAAAATAAAGTTTTACCTGAAAATACACTGTTGATCCTCAACACCTCAACAATAGTTACAATCATGATGAAATTGTTGAAATTTGAGCCAATCTTTCCCGCAGTTGGGTATACCGTTCCTTCTGATTAACCGACCTGACAGCCATCCCAATCGCCTTTTTGGAACCGACAATAATTGCTAATTCCTTCGCACGAGTTAATCCTGTATAAATTAAGTTACGCGAAAGCATCATATAGTGCTGAGTATACAGGGGCATAATTGCAACTCGATATTCGGAACCTTGAGATTTGTGAATAGTAACGCTCCAAGCCAAAGCAAGTTCGTTTAAATCTGCGTAGTCATAGGTTACATCCCTATCTTGATACTGTACGATGACCTCCTGTTCTTCAGTGTCAATGTTGGTAATAAATCCGACATCACCATTGAATACTTCGCGGTTGTAATCGTTGGTAAGTTGAATCACCCTGTCCCCAACTCGAAAAACTGTCCCACCCCTCGTAACCTCTAGCTTCTGTGGACTTGGGGGATTAATTAACTGCTGCAACACATTATTGAGATTGCGTGTACCCACCAACCCCCGTGTCATTGGCGATAATACTTGCACATCGATGGCAGGATTAAAACCAAGGGAAGGAATAAAATCTGTTATCAACTCACTAATTGCTTGGACACCATGTTCTGGTTGTTGCCCACCACCATGCCACAAACAATCAGATTGAGGAGTCTCGGAAATTGGCTCGATATTGGGATATTGTCCAAGGTTGATTTGGTGAGCACTTCTAATAATCGCACTTGTTTGAGCTTGGCGAAATATTTGAGTAAGACGTACTACGGGTACTTTTCCCGAATTCATTAAATCTGCAAGCACCTTGCCTGGTCCAACGGAAGCCAGCTGATCATTATCACCAACCACCAGAATTTGGCTGTCTTCGGATATAGCTTTGATTAAACTGTATGCCAAAAACAAATCCAACATACTTGCCTCATCGATGATAATTGCTTTCTGTGGCAGGGGATTTTTCATATCCCTCTTGAAACCCATATTCTTGGGGTCAAACTCCAGCAATCTATGTACGGTTTTTGCTTCCAATCCCGTCATTTCAGTTAATCGTTGTGCTGCTCGTCCAGTAGGTGCTGCGAGGGCAATTGATTTTCCCATCGCCTTCCACAGTTCCACAATAGTCCGCACACTAAAGGTCTTCCCCGTTCCTGGTCCACCAGTTAAAATCGAGATAGGTGAATATGCTGCCATCTCGACTGCTTCTTGTTGTTGGGGTGAAAGTTCAACTTTGCGACTTTTGGTAAAGCGTGCAAGCCATGTGCGGACACGTTGCATGTCTGGATTGATGGGGCTTCTTAAACGCTGGGCAATTAGCAATGCTAAGTTGTTCTCAGTATTGAAAAATGCAGGGTTGTAGCAAAGTAACGTTTTATCGGGAGAGATTTCCCGAATTAGTTCGTCTGCGAGGGACATATTTTTGATGATTTGTGCGATCGCATCCTCGTTTGGTTGATGATCATCGGTTTTGAGACATTGGGATACTTTCTCTATCAATTCGGGTTGCGGTAAATAGCAATGCCCGTCTTCCGATGCTTCATTTAATATATGGGTAATCCCAGCACGATAGCGAAATTCGGAATCTTCAGGGACTCCCAAGTTACGGGCAATTTTATCTGCGGTGAGGAAGCCAATGCCGTAAATATCGGTTGCCAGTTGGTACGGGTTATTTGTGACTATTCCAATAGATTTATCCCCATAATTTTTATAGATTTTGACTGCATAGACAGTGGAAACGCCATGTGTTTGCAAAAATATCATTACTTCTTTGATGGCTTTTTGCTCGTTCCAGGCTTTTTGAATCATGGCAATTCGCTTCTTGGCGATGCCGTTGACTTCATGCAAGCGATCAATTTGGTTTTCGATGATATCCAACGTTTCCACGCCAAAATGGGCGACAATTCTTTTGGCTGTAACGGGACCAACTCCTTTAATTAAGCCGCTACCTAAATACTTTTCGATTCCCGTGATTGTGGCTGGTTTAGTTTCTTTGTAGTTAACAACCTGGAATTGCGAACCATATTGGGGGTGTTCGTGCCAAAAGCCATTTAATTCAAGTGTTTGTCCGGGTTGAATGCCTGCAAAGCTACCAGTGATTGTAGTTAATTCTGATACCCTGGGACGTTGCAACCGCGCTACCGTATAACCCGACTCCTCGGAATGAAAAGTCAAACGTTCTACCACCCCCGTGATTGATTCTTGGTTGGGAGCGGCATTACTTGATGGTTGGTTAGCTTGGTACGCGCTGGACATTACTTTTTGGAAGATGGCGAAAATATTATACTTGCAGATTCGCTGTTGTGGAAGTATTTGGTGAAAATTATTTAGTATTATTGTGCTATATAGCGTATTAAGCTATTAAGCTCTGCTTATTCGCAAAAAAATACTCCTCAAAAGGAGCATCTTATTGCCTGTTATTGAATAGCGATTGCACGTACTAATATGCTCATAACCTGCCCAGGATTATCAGTTGGTACCAAAGGACTCCAATCAAGCATATCTGCATATCCGAGTTGATCTAAAAGTCGAATTGTCGCTGTTACGGCTTTAGTGGAACCAATGAGGGTATGTTTGATAGTTTCTCGTTCCGGTAGTTGTGGGGAAATTGCTTGAAATTGGGGAATGGGTATGGTGGTATAGCGGTTATCGCAAAGAAAGTTTTGATATCTTGATTTCATCGCAAAACTCATCCTGATATTCAGATTAAATCAACTGGTTTAGCATTATTTATTGACCATGATGGCTCAACTAATTACAAGCAGTGGAAGTCATTGTTATTAATTGAAAGTACACTCGTTCCAACTCATCAGAAGTTTTGAAATATAATCGGAACGAAGCATCTCCGTATTGTTTTAAGTCTCTTTCTTCAAAAATAATTTCCTGTTGCTGTAACCATTGAGTAACACTTGTGTGAAACTCAGCTAAAAACAAAGCTGGAAAATAAATTCTTCCCGTTTTCTCTCCCGTATATTGATGAGTTAATATTTGAAACTGGGGTTCACTCAATACTTCTGCCATGATTTTTACCCAGAATTGTATTTGTATTGTCTTAATGCTGTGATTTGAGGAAGGCAGAAGAGTATTTTAGTTACTTCTATTTCTACCTTCCCTCAATTAATTTGATGTCGATTTAAGATATTTGAGAAAATTCGATACTTTCCAATTTAAGCCGTGAACTTTGTCAGCAATATTTGGTTTAGACGAGCTTCCATGACACAAGAGACAGGAACTGCAATCAATACGTTCATCTTCGGTATGACGGCAAAGTATTTCGTTATCGCTCAATGGTGCGTCGGGAGCGATAATTCTAAAAGTTCTCCATCCCAAATTTTGTGCTTCTTGAGCTTCTGATATGCTATGCACAGAAGCCATTAAATACTGCTTCCACAAGCTATTTGTTCGCCGCCAATTATGGGTATAGCCTGTATATTTACCCGATGCTAAAATAATCGGCTCCCACACTTTTAATGGTGTTGCTGTCGGGTCGCCGTAAGAACCCAATCTAATTGGATAGCGATATCTTCTGAGAACTTCAATTTCATTATTGCTAAGTTTTGAATAGCCTCCATATTGATATTTTCTGTAAACTCGATTGACACCCAATAAGTTAACATAACAACTTCCAATCTCACTCATTTTTAGTGGACATTAGCCGCATATGCCCTTGTCAAAACCTGCTTTTGCAGCGTGAGTTGGAACAAATTCTTGCTGTAGTATCCACGATTGGATCATTTCGGTTCCTGTCTTTTTATTGAAGCTTGGAAAGACGAAGCCAGTCAAAATTAAAACGATAGGAGAACCGTCAATCAGAGAATTACCTTCCCACGCGATATAACTATTTTGTCGCATATTTCTAGCAGTATTGTATTTATTGAGTTAGGGCTAAAAGCATTTTTATTGAAGCGATTGAATGCTTTTAATCAAAATCCTCCAGCAACGATTAATCACTGGAGGATTATAAAATTTAGCTATGAGTTTTTCATATTAGTAGCAAGTGCTATCTTCAATCATTTTGGATTGATAACTCATATTGCTCCGTTCGGTATATTCTTGTCTGCGTTGCCAAGAAATTTGATTTTGTACTATCAAATCTTCAAGGGTTTTACCAAATTTGCGGTTAGCATATTCCAATAATTGTTCTAGGGAATATCGATTTTCTTCCACTTTGCCGAAGTCACTTGTAAAGCGCTCTTTGAAATTATTCCAATCGAAAGCCTCTTTTAGGGAACGCTTGGCAACAAGCCCACAAAGTTCACGGATGGAGTAGTAGACTTTGGAATATACTCGTTCGGAGTAATTATTTACAGCATAATCACCTAATATTGAATCATCGATTGCGTTAAAAGTAGTCGTTGAGGATTTACGTGTAGCCATGATGAAAACATCCTTTAATTCTTCATTTCTCTCTTGGCGTTAGCCAGAA
This sequence comes from Calothrix sp. PCC 6303, assembly GCF_000317435.1. Taxonomy (NCBI): domain Bacteria; kingdom Bacillati; phylum Cyanobacteriota; class Cyanophyceae; order Nostocales; family Calotrichaceae; genus Calothrix; species Calothrix sp. PCC 6303. Next base: position 339,627 of record NC_019751.1, on the reverse strand, counting down.
GAATGCAGGATTTGAAAAGCAGATGGTAGAAGGAAATAAGTCTAAAACTCAAGATATTTAGGTAAGAAAAATAGCATTTCTGTATTACCTCTACTGCCATCTGCCTTCTTTTTAAAACCATGCAGAATCGTCACAGTCAGACATCAAGTCTTTGATTTCGCAATAATGCTGATAATCAATTTCCAATTGCTGTAAGTCTGTATCTGATAGCAAATTTTGTAGTTCTTGCACAATCTCTCTAACTTTGCTTTCTTCACTGATACCTGCATAGTAGATTTTGATAAATTTGTCAGCTTTGGTCATAAATTGTTCGAGATTTGTGACAAATGTTTGCCCACTACTAATTGCTTGTAACATAAATATTCTCCCAATATTGATAACTTTGATGTGGTTTAATATTCGCTGGGGAGCATGAGAACTGTTTCTATTAAATAAAGCTTGATATGGCTTAGTGAAAAATCTGTGTATTCGATTTCCTGTCGTAATACTTCTTGATTTGTATCCCACTCACAAATCAAAACACCAGAATTATTTTCAACTCGCAAATACCAGATTTGAAATTCTCGCAAATTTTGATTAGAGAGAAAGGTTTTAGTTTGATGGGAGAAAATTGCATCCAAGAGCCAATAGCAGCTAGTCTCTTCGGCTAAATATTTGATGCCATCTGTATATTTTAAGCCTAGCCAGTGTTTGTAGAGAGTCGTAGAACCAGTAAATTGGTTAAGTGCGGCTTCTATTTGTTGCGGCGTTTTCATGTTGAAAAATTCCTGATTTTACGGATTTCACACACCTGTAGGCGTTAGCCGCAAAATTAAAGCTGCTGGCAAAATTACCAACAGCAAAGGTTTTTATTATTAGAAATTCATAGTAGTCATTTTTACTTGAACAACAGTTGTGAGCAAACTAATTCATCTACTGCTGCCAAATCTTCTTCGGTAAATTCTTCGCAAAAGCCTTGTGGATAGTCAAAAACGACTGTGTAATTCCAGGTATTTGGGGAATTATAATCTAATCGCAATCCCGTAATTTGACCTTTTGCCCATTTTTTGCGATCGCAGTTACTTTTAATTGTGACTTGTTGTCCAAAAACATGTTTGGGAGCTTTGGCAAATGGGTGAGTGAATGTGATGTTTATGATGTTCACAGGTTGATTCCATTGACTTCACTCGCATTTTTGGCGTGAGCCATCAATAATTTAGGCTCTTCGGTACTTGTTATGCCATACTAATGAACTAAGTCCAATTTAACAAGCATCTAATCTTGAAATTTTGAAAATTTCTGAATCCATATCCAGAGCGTTTTATCAGCTTAAGTTTATTATTAATTCCTTCTACTGTTCCACTTGTTGTTCCATTATCAAAATAAGCGATAATTTCATCAAACCAGCGAATAATAGTATTATTGCTACGAGGAAAGTATTTCTTTGCTTTTGACAACCACATTCCTAGCTTAAAAACTCCTGTGTACCAATGATCAGTCAGGTTAAATATTTTTCTAATTTTTTCTTTAAAATCATGCATTTCTTTCAAAACTGGAGATACTCTTTTAACTTCTCTGAGCTTTACTACTTGTTCGTCAGTTAAATTATCTTCATTCTTAAGTAAGGAATATTTACTATTTTTCAAGCCAGCTAAAATGATTTCATACTCAGCTTTTTCTGATTCTGACTTGGTTTCTTTGATTTGCTCTTCAATACTTCTTCTTTCCCTTTTTCTTTGCGTGTCTAGTTCTTTGTTTATTTGTGTCATAACGTGAAATCTATCTGCAACTACTTGGGCATTGGGCATTAATTCCATAACTAAGTTTTTATAACCTTGCCACAAATCAATACTGACCTCTTCTATTTGCTGTAAGACTTCTAATCCCCATCCAGAAAGAGCTTCTTTGATTTTATCTTGTGTTCTTCCATTCAAAATCGCAAGTAATTTAGATGCATCTAAGTCTACTAATACTGCACAGTAATCACCTTTGCCTTTGACTAAAGCAATTTCGTCAATTCCAAGCCTTTTTAAGTTTGATGGTTTGGAATCACATAATTCTTCCGATGCATCCTTTAACATTCGTTCTATCTCTTCAGTTGTGACAATGCCTTTTGATGCGACACTATGAATATCACTTTCTAAAACATCTTGTATTATTTTTTGTGCTAGTCGATTTGTGTAAGTCCTCTTCTTTTTTGCATAATACAATTCCTCACTAAATGGTTTTTGACACTGATAACACTTAAATTGTCGTCTATTTACTTCTAAGAATACTGGCTTCTCACTAAAAGGTAAGTCTTTAATAATATGGCTATGGTTTTGATGTAATTTTTCGCTTTTTGTCCCACAATGAGGGCAAATACTGTATGATTTTGTTGACTCAGTTTGTAAAATAATCCCAATTCCATTGTAAATGCGCTGTGAAGTGACTTTTATATCTTTTAAATCCAGAAGTTCTGTCAGAACTTTTATACTTCTTTTCTGAGTCATGGTTATCAGATATAGTAAAAATTATTTTTGTTGTTTTTATAGAAAACAACAAATAATGTCTACCTGTCAAGCTAGCAAAGCTTTAAAACTATATTTCAATGTAATTATTTAGAGATTTTTATGCTTTAGCTTAACCTTTTAGCATAACAAGTACCGAAGAACCATAATTTATTATGCTTGTAGGGATTTTGTGGGTGCTGTCGTAGAAAATATGCGATACCTACGGTGGTAAACTACGCCTAATCAATTTAGCCCGGATAAATCAAAAGCGATCGCTCTCTTGAACACGCACTAAGAATCTTTAACATCAGTATGCCAGAGTTATTAAATTAAAGAGTCTGCGATCGCATTCAATCTTTCCTGCAATTTACCTTTTTCGCAAGGTAGTTTCAATAGTACGATCGCTTGCATAAAGGGTTGTTTGACTTTTTGTATATATGCATCCATTGCGGTAGTAATATTGTTTGGTATTGGTTGATAGTCTCTCAGTCCCAGTAAGTATGCGATTACTTCCTCTTCTTCAATTCCTCTGAGGTTATGTATTACTTGGTTACGCAGATTCGATTGTCTTAAATGTGCCCATTCTCTAAAATTAGGTGCGAGAATTAGCAACCACTCCAGCATTCCCGTCCTACTAAACTCTAAGTCTTGTTTGATAGAGTATAGGTAAAATCTGTCATTATGCTTGGAATATGGAAATTTCAGAAGGTCAAAAATATCGTTTCTAACTTTATCGATATTTTGAGAATTTGGAAGTTTCAGAATGTTTCGTAATTCATCGTTATTTGGGGAAATTAGTCCTTTGGTAGTCCATTTTACCAACTCTGCAACAGGAATACCACAATAATTTGCTGTATTTTTTTGTATTTCGCTTTTAATTGCTACTTTGAGAAATGTTTCTTGGGCAGCAGCAAGTAGGGAAATTCCCGGTAAATAGTTATTTTGCTTGAAGAAAAATCCAATTAAATCGAGTCCATCGACTATTCTTTGGGTAGCATTGGGTATGCCAAAATCCTCCTTTATACTATCTGGATTGGTATTTTGAGACTGACTTTTGAGATTAAAAAAATCAACCATTTGTTCGAGTTGTAAAATTATATTTTTATCGATGCGATCGATTCCGTCTAATAATTTTAAGGCAGTGCTGGGAAAACCGTTTCTAATTAATGGTTTGGCTTTTTGAATTTGCAAACCACGCCAATATTCGGAACTATCGATAATTTTGGCTTTTGCTTGGTGATTATAGCTGGCATCATAGTATTGGTTACTAACGAGAAATTCTACTTTTCCAAAAATGCCTAAACTCGCAAATTGTACGGCAGCAGAAATTGCTGGAGTACCTGCTTGATGACTGACGTATACGATTTTATCTTGCAGTTTGGCAAATTTTTGAGAAAATTCTGTTTCCACTAATTTTAAAGTAGCATCCCAATAATCTAATCCTTCATCAGAATTCGGACAGAGGGAGATAAATTCAATGGGGATGTCGAATTGAGTTTTGAGGTATTTTTCTAGTAGAGTTTGGAGTTCTATTGTATCTTGCCAGTAGGGACATTTTTCGTTAATTCTATCCCATTTATTCGGGAATAAATTATTTTGGTCTGTGGTTAAAACAAATATTTGCTCTAATTTATGAGATTTTTTTTCTAATTTTTTTTCTGATTTTAATTTCTGGCAGAACGTTTCGATTAAAGGGAATTCTAATTCATCAAAATATTTTGGTTCTTGCTCAATAATCTGACTGTAAGCAACACCTAAAACTCTTGCGGGTAGAGTATATCCTTCTTCGATAGCATTGGGGTTAATTGGAATAGGAGAAGCAAAATCTGTGCATTCTAAATTATCCCTAATTGTATGAAATATTGTATTCCAATTATTCTCTTTTTTGATGCGAACGTCGCTATTTCCCGTTGTAATAATCCATATTGCCATAGAATATAAACCTCGATAAATTTTCATGAAAGAAGTAGGCTATATTAGAACGGAGTTCGTAACGCACCAAATACTTGTGGGTGTCGTATTAAGCTAAAACGGGCTTAATTTATAATCCCAAAAACCTTGCTGTAAGGCTTTCACGTTTCAAAAGATGTCATTTAGATGCGTCTAAGCTTACGAGGGATAAATGCGCTTGAAATAACTCTTTCCCAGAAAATCGATAAATTGTGTAGTGGTGTTGCTTGTATCTGGGAATATAGTTAGTAGTTCGATATATTCATCACCCATACGTCGCATTGTTCCATCTTTTAATTTGCTATATCGAGGATACATGCGATGCCAAATTCTACCTATTTGACCTATTTGTCCTGTTAAAGTCGAACCTTTAATCGTTCCACCTTCTTTATATTCACCATGAAACCAATGCACTGCTGAAGAATCATCTTCATCTTCAGCAACTCTTGCCCAAACTTGGACTTTTTGCGGATGCCATACTTCTCGCCATTGACTTAAATTGTTACTAGTCTTTTTGTTATTGGCAATTATCCACTGATGGATTTTTTCGTCTAAAGTGGTGAAAAATTTAGAAATATTTTCCAGTCTATTTGTTGGTATATATAATTTTTCTGCACCTTGATGAAATTCCCAATGACAGCCTATCATTGGTTTTTGATTATTCTTCAAGTAATCGGGGAAAAATATACGATGGTCAATTCGTCTCCAAGACTTGCCAAAACCACCTAATAACAAGGAAAACTGGATAAGTTTAATAGCTAGCGATCGCAATTCTGTTTTATATTCCTCGCTGACGGAACGCATAGATAAAATATGCAAAATTCCGTTGTTTAGTTCGTAAGTAGGGATGGAATTTCCACGGTATCTATATCCATCCATTTCGAGTTCGAGGGGGTTAAAAACAATCCCCAAATCTCCAACAACCGCACCATCTTTACCTGCAAACCCACCCCAAAGTTCCCTAGTTAATGCTTCTGCGCTATTCTCATCGGTGATTCCGGCAAATAAGCGCAAGGTATGACCACGTAAGGCAGCTTTGAACATATTAGGACGAAATTCGCCCGTTTTATTAATCAGTTGGGATGCTAACCCCTGTCCCGTTAATCCCACTGTCAGCAATTTCGTTTCTGGGTGCTTGACAGGTTGACCATAACCAGCACTAACACGAGAACCAATTCCCCGCTCTAAGGCTTTTTCCCAAATACTCCAAATTGTATCCCACTCACTACTCTCGATTTTTATATTGCTAGAGATACCAAAAACTAAAGTCGGTTCATGTAAGGATATTTGGATGAATGCTGAATGACTGCTACTGTCTTTGAGTTGCCAATCAGCTTGGGGATGAACCACATCTACAAGTTCTTTATCTTTCCAAGTTGCGTCTTTGGGATAGCCACCATGAAACCTCAATATACCGGGTTTTGTTGTGGAATCTGCTTTACTAGCGATACCACCACAATAATGCATAGCTTGTTCGGGGGTGCAGCTACGTAAAAACGCACCTTTCATACTTGCACCAGGGTAATAGGGAAATCCCCCAGATGCAATTACTGGACGAATTACATCATCATCTTGTCCGCTATTGGAAATAAATCGCCAAGTAATTTTATATTCTTTGGTACTAACGCGATTGCTAAAGTTCGAGACATCGTTGCCAACTCCTTCTTCCCACTCATCAACCCATCTGTAGGCTTTTTCTGGCTGGGCTATGTATTGAATTTGACCGCGACCTTTGATTTGGGCTTGAAACATCAAAGGTATTTCTCTGTAGTTTGTCATACTTCCTCCTCCCGATCGCCTGCTTTTTTATATCGTTGCGTCCACCAAACTAATGAGTCGCAAAATTGAGTTAATACCGACAAACAAATTTTTTGGTCATCAAGGGATAGAGACCATAATTTTTTGGCAACTTCCTCGATTTGTTCTGTATTGCGATCGCTGATTTCGTCTGAGGGTAATTCCACACCAGTTCGCTTCATAATTCGGACAAATTCTTTCCAAACACTTTGCCAGTATTTGCCTTTTTCCCGTTCTTTAGCATCATTTTTACCCAAAAGACGTAAATGTTCGCCCCAAAAGCGTTCTAATCCGTAAGCAACGGTGACACGCATTTTGTGGGATTGACCGATTACACCTTCTTTATTGCGGAAAGCTAATACTAAACGTTGTGCTTCTTGATCTAAATTGTAGGGTTGCCAGTTCATAGGGTAAGTAACAAGGTAAAAGTTAATACGAATTACAGGGGTAAGAAGAAGTTAATTACGGTTGACTATTTTTAACTGGCAATGACCAAAGCCAATCGATTCCAAACCACCCAGGTAGATTTCGTCTGTAATGTCGTTGGGGAAAGGTTGCCATTTCTTATTTGATTTATCGTCGCGGATGGCAATGGGAAATACTAAAATTGTTCCTTCTGGTAATGCTTCTGTATTAAAAAATCCACCACCATCGACAACTTTTTCATTATCCTTTAAGCGCACGCGACTCTGACGGTATAGTGCCATATCGTGAATCATCGCAATGTCACTATCATCGACAATTACAGCAGGTAATTCCTTTCCGTTGGGAAACCATTTAGATAAATTTTCGCTGCGAATAATATTCAAAAATCCTAAGTTGAAGAAAATTGTTTTTTTACCCTGAGATTCTCTAGCTCTAATATTACTAGAAGCAACATAGAGACTGGGGATTTCTGCATCAATTTGGGCAATACGTTTGTAACGTTCCAATAGTCGGGGACTGCTAACCCAAACAATGGGTTGACCGGGACAAAACACAGGAAGCCAAACAATTGAAGCATGTTCAAATTTAACCATCGATTCATTATTAATCTCTGATTGTTCCGAACTCGCACCTTCCCCATACCAATAACTAACCTCTTTTTCGTCTACCTGACTTCTCATTTCTGCACGAAAACGACCGCGTAAGGAACTACCGGGAATAATACCTGTTTGGGTAAATTGGTCGCGGAAAATTAAGTTGAGATTCCCACTTTCTTCTCCTGCGGTTGCACCAACATGGAGGGGTGCAAGGGTTTCAATAATGCCGAAAGCTTTCTTATACATATTTATTCAACTCCTTTATTCAATACCTTTAATTTCAATTGGCAAACACAATCCACAACCCATACGTTTTAAACTAATTCCCTCATTAGGGAACCATGTTTCATCCCATTTCCACCATGTTTTGTTGAGTGGTTCTTCTAACACAAAAACACTTCCGGTGGGAACAGCATAACGTCCCCTTCCTAGTTGTTTTTTAGCTCGGTAGCGGTAATTAATAGGTTTGTCAGTTAGCATCAATTTTGGTTCTGGAAAGTCTTGATGCTGAGGGTAGCGGTAAGAAAAACGTGTCGAACCCCAAACTCCAGGTGCAATTAATGCAAATGCGCGGTTAATAGGTTTATTTAACAAATTTAAAGCGATACTGCCTAATTCTTCGCATTCAATTTCAACAACATGATTTTCACCACCAAAGCGATACCATCCGTTTTTAATTGGGTAGGTAGATAGATAAATTAAACAAATATTATCCGGGATTTGAACGGCATTTTCTAGAAATAAGCCATCTTCGTTTTTAACACAACGCTGTTCTTTTTGGATATCGGGGTGTAAAAACGAGGTAAATTTCCAAGGACTGGCAGCTACTGGTTTTTTAGCACTTTTAAGGGTACTTTTAAATGCCTGCGTTGGGTAATTCCAAGTTGAAATTGTTTGCCATTGATACTCTGGTTCGAGTTTTTCGTCTTGTTTTTCGCGTTGCCATTTACCCGTTTCTAAGTGCCACTCATCTACATCTTTTTTAGAAATAATTTTGTGCCAGGGAATGGGAACATAAAAATTTTGTTTATTATTAGATTCAGCCCAAAATGGTCATCCAACTACAAGATTTTCCCGTAATTCATCTTTAGGAAATAACTCTTGTGCATTATTAATACTAAAAATTAACCCCGATAGTGTGGCAGCTTCCGGAGGAAATTTTCTACCAGAACGTCCCACCAAGTTTTCTGGTGATAGAAATTCTCCCGAACAGCCATACATAAATCCCAATGGATGAATACTAATTAAGTATTTGAACATAATTGAAATCCAACTTTAATTAAACTCCGCATCCAGTCAATTGTTTTTTCAACTCGTTCATATTCTTCATCGTCATCTGTATAGCCAACGATGTTTTTTAAAAGATTATTGTCTTTACTCAATTTTTCACCTTCTCCGGGAAAGTAAATATCGAAAAAATCTAATGCAAATTTACGATTAAAAGTACGTTTATCGATATTAAAAGCATTTCGCGCTTCTAACTGTGCTAAATCGGTATAAATATGACTCCAGTTACTATTACCATCCAAGTCTTTATATTTATCTAAAATATTTAAATAGTTCCAAGGACAAGTCCACTCAACATATTGACCACTATTAAACAGAATCCGAATAGTAACCCGGTTTCTTCCTAATGATTTCGCTACTTTTTCCGCTTCTCGACAATGCTGTAAAATATCCCGCTGGGGTACGCTCGATGCTGCCCAAATAAACCCGACACTCACATTTATAGGTTGCTTGTGTTCTCTCCATTTATTTGGTAATTCTAATAACCATTGATATACTTGTTCTGGTTCAATTTTTGGTTTATCTTTATCACTATAAATAGCTCCTAAAAAGTCATCACCACCTGCATATACAACCCGTCCAAATTCCTTTGGAAAATCCCTAGCAAAATCTCTCCCCCATTCACGCATTGCTTGGCTAAATAATTTTACTTCTGCATCACTCTTTTGCGCTAAATCTTTGAGATAATCGCCAACTTTATCCCCATCCCCCATAAACCAACCTGTGCATCGTCCTTTTTCGGTTTCTGTGATTTTTTCGGGACGACGATAAATATCGCTGAAACTATTACCAAGTGGTGATATGCCTAAACTTGTGGCAATATCTTCGTGGGTAACGAGACGTTTTACTAATTCGGGAATACTAAGTTTTTCTTCGAGTGCGATGTATTTTCCCTCTGGTTCCTTATCTAGGGAAATTCCTTCTAATACACAAGCTAAACGACGATAGAAAGTTTTGATTTCCTCTTTTTCTGCGCTCCATTTGCGATTATTGGGGTTTCTAGATTCCGCACCTAAACCGGGAAATGCGATCGCATCAGTACCTGTTAAGCTGGAACTCTCACCAATCCAATTTACTCCTATCCAGTCACGGGAGAGTTTTTTGGTTTCCAAGTCTTCCATTGCTGCCGAGATTGTGTCCCCACTACCGCAAAACACTTCCCACGCATAGTTTCCCCAATTTTGCCATTCCCGTTCCCAGTGATATGTACCGTATGATTTTTCGGGTAATTTTGTCCCTATCCAGCTACGACACTCGAATAATATCCGCTTCCATGCTGATGACAGGGTATCTCGCGCTTGTTTTTCTGTAAAGTCACCTTTTAGTAAAATGCGGTTTGGCATTCCCTTCTGCATTTTGATAATTGCAGGTGATACCACCTCTGTTGTTTTTCCAGCTTCGTTGAGTAACTCTTGGCTGAGGTAAGAGAGTATCTGCGATGAGCCGTATAAATCCCTAAGTTTACGGGATTTTTCGATGAATCCTTGCACTGGTGCGAAGGTTATGGCAGTGTATTTGGGCATAGTTCATGTTTTTGCAAGTTATGACTACAGTTTTTATCGTATTTATACTTAAGTTGTTTTAACATAATTTCTACTAATTTTGAGAAACAATCCAGATAATTGCCTGAAAGCTTATATATACGGTAGTTTACAAAATTAGCAAAGCTACAATTAAGCGATCGCTCAAAATAGTGGGAGAACTTATTTTACTCAGTATGCTTATAGATTTATACATCAAGTTACTTAAGTTGTGGTTGCTCTTTTCTATCTTGTTTTGAAATGCTTTATTTTGCTATACTTTCCATGCGAATGACGAATTATACTGAATGTATCTAAATTTCTGGCGCGATCGCATTTCCCTGTTATATTACATTTCCGAAAGCGATCGCACTTGTAAATATCTATCAAGTGGTACTCCCAGAGTCGGTGTTAGCTACCATGACATTTCTCGAAAAATATCGAAAAGTACCCTATTTTTGGCAAACCGAAGCGGGGTTTTACAAGTGATAGGATTTTGGGAGTTGAAACCTTTGTCTGTAAAAGCTTTCAGCTATTTTAGTCTCAAAGGAGGTCTGCCAAACTTCTGAAATACTCTCTGGGCTTGGTTTTGCGGTTATTGGGTTGAAGGATTCTCTTGACAAGCGATGCCTGAAACGGTACTTTTAGTTGAGGTCTGCCAAAAGGCTTCCTGGAAAGCTTATTTTATAAGGGTTCCAGATGCCGGGGTTTCAAAGCTTCTTTTGAAGCTGAATTAATGGAAACCCTTGGTAAGCTCAATTTATAATCAACTGCTTTGTTGGTTTCAAAGCTTCTTTTGAAGCTGAATTAATGGAAACTCATTTCCTTTATAATCCTTAGCCGTTACCTTAAGGTTTCAAAGCTTCTTTTGAAGCTGAATTAATGGAAACTCAAAGCAACCTATTATTACATTACATGGATAAGTTTCAAAGCTTCTTTTGAAGCTGAATTAATGGAAACTTTTATGTAGATGATCCAGTTTCCAAGGGTGATATTGGTTTCAAAGCTTCTTTTGAAGCTGAATTAATGGAAACACAACACAACTTATCAGCATCTTAAGTGGCAAGAAAGTTTCAAAGCTTCTTTTGAAGCTGAATTAATGGAAACAAGTACAAACGGCAAATAAATTTTCCAACTCTGAAGTTTCAAAGCTTCTTTTGAAGCTGAATTAATGGAAACGCATCTGAGCTTCGTTGCTAGCCAGTTGATTTTGGTTTCAAAGCTTCTCTTGAAGCTGAATTAATGGAAACCCTTCGATACAGATGATGAGGTGGATGAATTCAATGTTTCAAAGCTTCTCTTGAAGCTGAATTAATGGAAACTAAATAAGGAAGATTTATCCCGCTAGGTTGATTATGTTTCAAAGCTTCTCTTGAAGCTGAATTAATGGAAACGCAATTTGGGTAGAAACACCAAGGTTTGTAATCGTTTCAAAGCTTCTCTTGAAGCTGAATTAATGGAAACTATTCTTGGATGGTTTCGGGTTTAAATTCAGCCGCTTGTTTCAAAGCTTCTCTTGAAGCTGAATTAATGGAAATAAAACACGTTTTAAACAAAAACATTAATTCGTCATTCGCATCAAGAATATCGACAGATAGAAATGCAGGACATAGGATAGAAACATCAGTAAAATACCTCTGACAAATTTTTCTCCTTAACAAACCCCAATGTCCGCATTGAATATCTGTCACTTCCTTATTGGTGTTCCTGGTAGCGGTAAATCCACCTTCGCTGCTGCATTAGCAAAACTCGGTAACAATGTCATCATCTCCACTGACGAAATTCGTACCACACTCTACGGAGACGCAGCAATTCAAGGAAACTGGAACGAAATTGAAAACCAAGCACTTCTTTTAATTCAACAAGCACAAACATCAAAAAAAAGTGTCATTTACGACGCAACCAACTTCAAACGTGCTTTCCGCATGGATTTTTTAATGAAAATTAAAGAGGATGGGGAAACCCTACCCCTACGTTGGATTGCATGGTACTTAAAAACACCCATCGAAACCTGTATTAAATGGAACCAAAACCGTAACCGACAGGTTCCCCAACCAATAATCGAAACCATGTCCAAATTGCTGGCAAACTTCCCCCCACTCATCGCTGAGGGTTTTGCAACAATCGAAGAAATTGATGTCACCAAATTCCCAACAGATACCGCAGCATTTACAGCACAAATAGAAAAACGCATCAATAGCTTAAAACGTCGCATCACCAACCGCAACAACCGTACTCAACACGACGGTATCATCTTTCATCGCTACAGCAGATTGCTCGATTTTGACCGATTAATGCACCTAATTTCCCTCGTTATTAAGTATCCCGGTATTGGCAACTTACACACAACCAACCCCAAATTACTGGAAAACATCTTAGGTGAAATCCCTGAAACTACCAGTAATATTGATGAAATTACAAAAATAATGGCAAAGTTGCATGGTGGAATTTATGGGAATCCATCAGAAATCATCGCAGACTTACAATGGCTGGAAGAAAATGGGGTTATTGCAGGAAACAAAGAACAAGAAAATAATTCTTTGTCTCTTCCCTCTCCCTTATCCTTCCATTGCCCACATCCCACACATTCCTATTCCGATACAGAACCTTTCCAACGCTTGATTGGGACAATTAGTTTTATTTTGCACAACCCATTTCTACCCAACATTGGAGACGGAAATTTACCAACCCTCGCGCAAGCACTCCAACAAGCGGGAATTACTTGTGGTGATAACTTAGACACTCTCCGTAAAGATATTGAGAAAATCTTAAAACCCTATCAAATATTACCTGAATTTGCTATGCGAAATGGTTACTTTGCAGGTACGGGAATTCTTTCCCAAGCTGAATTAATCAGGGTATTTGAGACACTGCGATCGCAAGCCCAGAGTTTAGATGACCCTTTAGCATTAGAGCTTTATGAGACATTCAAGCAAAGAATGTTACAAACCAAGTTGATTGATACTGATAAAAAAGTCTATCCCGTGCGTGCGATCGTAAACCGTTCTATAGTCGATCCGCGATATCTCCACAGCACAGCTTTAGTGAATAATTTACCCAAATTAGAAGCAGCTATTTCTAATGGTGAAGTTTTGGAGTTAAACCGTTTTTCAGGTAGTGGAGGCTATGATTATGACCCCAAAAGTTTCTTTTTAGCTTATCCTTTGCAAATCGTTTTTTCTAACTTGGCTTGGTATTTGGGGTTTGAATCCGTTGGAGGCAATGAACCAGGTTTATTACGATTTGAACGGTTAGATAGATTATTTTTGGGGAATCAGCAAAATAAAACTCGTTATCGAAGCGAACAAGAGAAGTCATTACAAAAATTACAAGCACTATTAAAAGGCAGCGCTGGACTATTTCTTGGTAATAGTGAAGTTGAACAAAGTAAGTTTTTAAGTCAGGATCAAAAGGTACATATTACTGCCTGTATGACAGTAGAACTTTGGTTTAACAATGATGTTTACAAGTTCATTACCGAAGGAACAAAGCGATTTGCCAAAATCAAAATGTCTCCCCCAGTTTCCAGTACAAAAAATAATCTTCCCAAGTCGATTTTTTCATTAAAAGCAACAAAAGATAAACAATTTCCCCATCGATTCCAGGTAATATTACCTAAATGGTCTTTACATGACTTCGATTTGTGGCGTTGGATTGTTGGATTTGGCGGAAATGTGAAGGTAATAGAACCAATTGAGTTGGTAGAGAAAGTAAAAGGAATTGGTAGCGGGATTGTTCAAGTTTATGACACAAAAAAATAATAAGTAACAAGTAATAAGCAATAAAAAAAGGGGAAAGAACAAAAGCCTTTCCCTTTTGATAAAAGCTTGATTCTCTATAAAGATTGTATTTAAACCAATTTTATTATGACTATTTATTTCTATCTTTACTAAGTAGTTAGAGCATGTTTGAAAAGTACCCTGACATGTCATGCTGAGGCACGTACTCCGAAGCGGAGAAGTAAACTACGCGTAGCGTGTCCCCTTGGGACTCAGCATCTCAAAATACGCATGAAACGCAAGATTATTCGTTTCGTAAGACTTCACTCAGAATGACAATTTATACCTATTTCCTGGAAGTCCTTACGCAAAATTATTTATACTTTTGTAGTCTAAAGTCAAAAAGCCCAGTTCACTGACTACGGAATTCCTTGTTTCCATTAATTCAACTTCCGAAGAAGTCTAAAGCATGTGGAGTGGAGGTTAGAATAACAAAATTCAGGTTTCCATTAATTCAACTTCCGAAGAAGTCTAAAGCGTAGTTTGTGCAGCAGAAGTTGAAAGCAGCGACACGTTTCCATTAATTCAACTTCCGAAGAAGTCTAAAGAAGTCCCGCGACGAATTACGGGCAGAGCTAAGAGCCCCGTTTCCATTAATTCAACTTCCGAAGAAGTCTAAAGTTTTTTTGCTAGTGATGAGTTTTCTTACATCAAAGGTTTCCATTAATTCAACTTCCGAAGAAGTCTAAAGATTAGTTAGTTCAACCGAAAATTCCGTGACTTACACGTTTCCATTAATTCAACTTCCGAAGAAGTCTAAAGTTTTATCAGCAAAAGATGTAAAAATCTTTTCATTCGTTTCCATTAATTCAACTTCCGAAGAAGTCTAAAGTACTCTGAGGAATTTAAGATCTACAGAGACCCTAATGTTTCCATTAATTCAACTTCCGAAGAAGTCTAAAGCAAATTGAGAGTCAGCTGGTGTACCAACTCAACGAGTTTCCATTAATTCAACTTCCGAAGAAGTCTAAAGTCCTGATGGGATGTTAGTAACGTTCCAGAATCGTGTAAAGTTTCCATTAATTCAACTTCCGAAGAAGTCTAAAGGAGACCGAGACCGAGACCGAGACCGAGACTCAAACTGTTTCCATTAATTCAACTTCCGAAGAAGTCTAAAGATTTTTTGACTATGCCCACTCAAGCGGCAAACCAGTGTTTCCATTAATTCAACTTCCGAAGAAGTCTAAAGCTTTGCATTGGGGAGAGTTTACAAAAGCAGATAAAAGTTTCCATTAATTCAACTTCCGAAGAAGTCTAAAGAATTGAGACAAACTCATTTCTCTTTGAGGACATATCTCTGTCTTGTTTCCATTAATTCAACTTCCGAAGAAGTCTAAAGTGTCTCTCAATTTAGAAGCGATATAGCCTTAAATAGTTTCCATTAATTCAACTTCCGAAGAAGTCTAAAGCTCTGCTAAATTAAGCAATACCCAAGCGAAAACTTCCTAGTTTCCATTAATTCAACTTCCGAAGAAGTCTAAAGGCTAGTCTTTGAAAGCCTTGTCTAGTTGCTATTCTACAGGCATTTTTTGTGGGATGCAAAATTTTTCCTAAATAATTGATAATACTTAGCAGTTAACCTACAATCAAAAAGTATCAAACCCATATATAGAGAGCGATTTGTGGGATAAAACGAGAGAATAAGGGTTTCAGCCATTGCGTCTATCCCACAAACAGTATACTAGGCTACAGTTTACAAATCATTGAACGGTAAACCTTCACCTCACCCATCAAACAAGCAACATACTCCCGCACGGGAGCAACTCCATACAACGACGATATGCTACCTTATGTCCTGTGTGTGGGTATGTCGTCTCGGTTTGTAACTTTTCCTCCCAATGCTTAAGGGACTTCCAGAAAATAAACTATTCCATTGGAAATAATGATAATCATTTTAAAGGGGGATGAAGGGGCTGCCGACGGCAGCCCCTTCATCCCCCTTTTGTAGTAATTTGAATAATGACTGAGTTTTTGAGTGTAGCAACTGGTGACTATAGTATTAACTGATTCTCTGAAAAAGTTGTTCATTGAAACTGCATCTCAATTAAAAGGTGCAGAAAAGCGTAGATTTATGGCTTCGACAGTTCAAAGCTTAGGTTTAGGAGGGCAAAGACTTGCACAATCAGAATTAGGATGGAATCGAGACACAATTCGCAAAGGAACAAGAGAATTAAAAAGCGGTATTACTTGTGTTGATAACATGAGTGGCAAAGGACGTTACAAAGCAGAAGAACATCTGCCAAATCTTTTAGAAGATATCAAAAAAATAGTTGACTTCTATAGTCAAACCGATCCGAGTTTTAAAAGTCAAAGACTATATACTAGACTCAGTGCAGCCGAAGTTAGAAAGCAATTAATCGAAAAGTCTGGTTATAGTGATGAAAAGTTACATACATCAGAAACAATTCGAGTCAAATTAAATAATTTAGGTTATAAGCTCAGAAGGGTAAAGAAAGTTCAGCCTCAAAAAAAATCCCACAAACTGATGCAATCTTTGAGCAATTAGATGTAGTAAATAAAGATGCAGATGAAGATAAGAGTGTTTTACGTCTAAGCATGGACGGAAAAGCCTGTGTTAAGATCGGCTCATTTGACCGAGGGGGTAAAAGCCGGGATGGGGTGAAAGCATCAGACCATGATTATAATCCGAAAACAACTGTAACTCCTTATGGAATATTTCTTCCAGAGCTTGACGAGTTATTTTTGTACTTTACAGAATCGAAAGTTACAAGTGATTTTATCGTTGATATTCTAGAAGATTTTTGGTCTTGTGAAAAGCATCGTTTTTCTGAAGTTAAAACACTACTTCTGAATCAAGATAATGGTCCGCAGAATAGTTCGCGGCGTACCCAATTTATGAAACGTATAGTAGAGTTTGCTCACAAACATCAAGTAAATATACGTTTAGCTTATTATCCTCCCTATCATAGTAAATACAATCCAATAGAAAGGACATGGGCAGTACTAGAAAATCATTGGAATGGGAGTATTTTAGATGAACTAGAAACGGCTTTAAATTTTGCTAGCACTATGAAATGGAACGGGAAACATCCAGTCGTTAAGCTAGTACACGAAACTTATGAGAATGGGGTAAAGCTTACAAAAAAAGCTATGGCTCAAATCGAAAAACAGATTGAGCGGCTAACCGATTCTAATCATGAAGTTTTCCCAAATTTAGGTAATTGGTTTATTGATATTTGTTGTAGTAAAACAAACGTGATTTCATTTTAATAGCAACATTTATTTAGCGGCAAAATATCCCTTATTTACACTGTTTAACTTCAAATAACAAGTGTATAGACTCTTATGCATAAATGAGGGGGAGAAAAGGGCTTGCCGACGGCAAACCCTTTTCTCCCCCTCAAAATGATTATCATTCTTTAAATCAACCTGTCTTTTCCTTTTTTTGGAATAATTTATTCTTTGGAAGTC
The DNA here is from genome assembly GCF_000317435.1 of Calothrix sp. PCC 6303. Taxonomy (NCBI): domain Bacteria; kingdom Bacillati; phylum Cyanobacteriota; class Cyanophyceae; order Nostocales; family Calotrichaceae; genus Calothrix; species Calothrix sp. PCC 6303. The sequence goes on along the minus strand of NC_019751.1, from coordinate 322,369 downwards.
CCTAAGATACTTCTTCAAAGCACTGGCTTGTAAATATAGCGGTTTTTATATAGGTGAAATACACTTATCTTGCTCCCGTTCCCCATAAGCGAAGGGGTTGGGGGTTAGGGCAGTGTATTGGAATTGCTATTGTTCTTCAGGATTTGGGGAAGTGTACTGAGGATATCCATAAGGTACTTCGGGATTTGGTGGCATATATTGAGGATATTCATCAGCTTGATTAGAGTTGTTTAAAGGCTGTTCGGGATATTGAGGATAATTAGGACTAGAGTAATTAGGTGAAGGTGAATTTTGTCGTTCTGATGCACATTCACCAGTATTCACTCCTATTACAGCACAAACACCACGCTTTAATATTGGGTCAAATAACTTTTTCAAATTTAATGCATGGCTTGGTCGAGCAGTATATAATAGTCCAAACGAAACTAGAATTGCGATAGATATTACTTGTTTTCTCATTACTTTAACAGGTAGATGGACGTACAAAATATGCAGCTTTATTTAAAAAATAAAGCTTTCATTCGTATCACATATTTATATTCAAAAAATTTGACTGGACAAAACAATATATTTATTTGCTAAAAATAATTTTTGTCCAGCTTCAAGTAATTAAAGAAAGTTACAATTAGGAATTAAAACTTTCTTAATACTAATACTTAGCCTTCCCAAATAGGAACTCGTGTCCAGCATTTTCCGTCACGGAAAGTCGAATTGAACCACCAGCGCTTAATACGGTCTGGACGACCACTTTCTTTTGCTTTATTTTGGCAAACACGCACATTTTCTCCCTGGTCTCGACCATTCCCCTCAGAATAGTCTGTAACGTAAACTTGAACCCAAGGTGCCCAGCCAGCCTGTGCGGGTGGATTAATAGGTAGAGTAGCTACCGTAACACTAGAAACAGTAATCAAACCACCTACGAGTAAGAAACGATTAATGCTCTTATTCATTGTCCTATCCTCATTACTAGAAAAAGAATTATCTTTGTTTTCAAGACAAACTATTTAGACTAACTTTAGAGCAAGCTTTTTGGAAACCGAGTTGTTTTCCGTGTTGCTCATAGTTATTATTCAAACATTAGATTTTAAATTGAAAACAGTTTCTGGTGCGAATAAGGACTAACTTAAGCAAGTCAAAGGAAAAATCAACAAAAAGACTGTTTTGAAGAGGTGAACGTCTAAAAAATCCTCAAATTACGTCAAATATTTTTTATAGATAATGTACTAAACTTCATCAATCAAATATTATTTGTTAATCGCACGAAAATGGGATTGTATTACCATAATCCACTATATAATAATCGAAATACTTATCCCATACATTATGGTCAGAAGCTAATTAATCAACAACTGGAGTCAATAGATGCCAGTAAGTATGTGCTGTTGATAAATAGAAATAAAACCTTGACTATATGAAGATTTTAAAGATTCTCTCTAGTTGAATTAATGAAAACAAAGAAAGCATCTAAATTTTAAAACTTCGATGCTTTATCACAGGTGAATATTTATGGAAAAATCAAACTAAATCTATTGTGCTGCATGTCTTACATAGCAATTGACCTTACCATTTTCTTCTCGCCAAGTAGTATTAACAAAAGGTATTTGGTTCCCAGCAAGATTTCTCCATCCAGCTTGATATACCGTATCATTACACCAATCAGAAATTTTTGCACTGTAGTTACCTCCCCATCTTTGCTTGTACTGTCCAACTTCCTCAGAAGATAATTCTGCAATAAATGTTTGGTCATATATTCTACCGACAGTATTTCCTCTAATCCCATTAAGATTATCTTCAATTATTTGTTTGCCAACATCCCACCAATCAGCCTTTGCTGGTTGGGAAGTCGTTGCAATCAAAGATAATCCCATTAACAAAGCAGAAGTAGTTCCCAAAAATGTTAAAAAACGAGTAGTTTTCATAATCTAGACTCCTTAAATTTTTGAAAAATACCCAATTTTTTAAGTTGGGTATTTTTCAAAAATTTGAATAAATCAGCAAAGGTGTTTCCATTAATTCGACTTCCGATGAAGTCAAGCAATTCAAGCTTGGGGATTAAATTTCACCACAAAGCAGATATTATTCACATTCCTTTGCAGCACTTGTTGGTAGGCAAATGCATCATTCCGGCGACGAAATCTCGCTACCAAAATACACTCCTTGCTAGGTAAAGTGCGAATGATGCACCAGGGATGTAATTGCTCAAAATAGCTCATGTTAACCTCCTACAAGTGATGTAATTCTTGTGATAAATCGCTTTCCAATTGCTTACAATCACATTAATGTAGGAGTAATAGATGAAAAAGGTCTACTTGACATTGACAAATATTCTGTTGTCGGAGTTTTATTTTTTGCTCATCTCACGGTATTGTAAGGGCACGATGCTGACTGCCCCCTAGGATATTTGGGCTAAGTTGAGGGGCTTATGATTAAGGATTGTTAGAAATTCTCTGCACATAACAAGCGTCGTAAGTGTTCGGGAATCTCCTCAAAATGCTCCAACAAAAAATCTATCAATGCCAGATTTAACAAATCATTACGGTTAGGATAACGCCGATTATCACCTTGCTTAAACCAACGTCGCACTGTAGAATCTGAGCGATCGCATATTAAAGCTATTTGCTCATAGCTAACCTCCCATTTAGTATAAAATTCTATCGGTGTCATCCCAAAATTCCAATTACTGTAAACTCTGATGAGATGTAATTCCCGTTCACCCAAACTTTTTGGCTTTCGCATCACTACACTTTTATATTTTATGAAGTAAAAATGAAAAAGTTGAAAGCTAAAAGGTAAAAGAAAGATTGAATTATTCTCTTTTACCTTTTTACTTACTCAATGCGAATCTATATGAGTAATCTCAATAATGTCTCCCTCCAAATATCGCCAATAAAATCGCTTTGCCATCGACGCAGAAGAACTCCAAATATCACCATCTTTACTACAATAGCGATGAGTTCTTAAACTACGATAAGCAGGACTATTCTGAATGAAACATTTGAAAGCTTTGTCATATTGCTTGCGGTCTTTATTTGGTAAATCATCAAGTTGTTTTTCAGCTTTTGGACTAAAAATTAAACAAAACCTGACACATTGAATTTGCATTCAATCATTTCCCAATACAACAAGGCAAATATACACAGTTGACCGAAGCACATTACTCAAAGGTGGAGCGCGTGCTTGCTTGTAAAGCTTCATCTTGTTTATTATGATTGTGGTAAATCTTGTCTATACTAAAAACGACTTTTTTAATGTTAAAACCTGGGTTTTAAGCCTCTCCCCGTTTACGGGGAGAGGTTTGGAGAGGGGTTCTATATTTAAGCCGTTCGCAGTCTGAATTGCCGCAGCTAAACTTGTTAAACTATAAAAGCTGCATCATCGACACTAAATTCGGGTTGTGTTCCCACTACTGCCACTTTACAACGATTGTGTGCAGACATAGGATAAAATCTCACTTGGTCTTCCCGTCGGTTAAGTAGTCGCATCAGGAGTTTAGAAATACTTTCATACTGTTTCTCATCCAAAACACACTCAAAAACAGATTTTTGTACTCGTAAACCATAACTTTCCAGCAGTTTGGAAACTTTATTGCGACGGGTATCGCTCACAATGTCGTAACAAACCAAATAAAACATAGCTATTCCACCTATTTCACCAAGGTTAATATTGGTTTTTGGGTTTCAAGCATATTGATGAAATTGGTTTGTTCTGGGTGAAATTTCAATGCAAGAGGACGGTAATATTCGACATCTCCCAACAGAGATGCAATATATTCTTTGACCTGTAAGTCAATACACTGACGATAAGAAACTTCTCCAGCGGATGGATGTAGTACAAAGGTTTTTAATTTTCCTTCCCAATGTTGTAAAAAACGTTGCAGATGGGTGTAAGGTTTTTTCCCATTCCCGTTACCATTACCATTATTCTTAGCAAGATTACGAACAAAATTTAACACCAAATCATCAACTATCGGTGCGCGAAATTCTGCACTAAAGTCCCATGCCAAAGGAAGTTCGTGATGAGTGTCCCGGTGTAAAATGCTATAGTCTGGGTGAAGTCCTGCTGTTTTTAGATGGTTGTAAATATATTGGTGTAGCAGTTGATTTCCCAGATTTAAAAACCTGTTAATTTGCTTCGCTGTTGTGTGTGGGTTTGAGCTATATAAACTCAGTATAGAAGCAACAGCACAGTAGTAAACTTTATCTGCTTCCTCAATATATTGGTGCAGCTCTTCAACGCATGGTGCGAGGGATAAATTATCCATCAGCAGTGTTAGATAATCCGAAGCTCGTTGAGTTGTGTAGTCTGTGCAGTAACGAGTCCAGTTTTGGAGAAAAGTCTGTTGGTTATGGAGTTTTGCCCAAACTATACTTTCTGCTGTTGCACGATTAAATTCTCTGTCATGTAAGCGTTGACGTTGGTAGTTTAAGTATTTAGCTTGGACTGTAGACGGGTTTTCTAAGCGTCCTACATATTCACCTGTGTGAGTGAAGTAGATGGCGGGGATTTGATTTAAACGAACTATTTGCATGACATCTTTTGGTAGTTTGATGTTACCAAAAATGGCGAATTGGCTAATGTTACTAATGCGGATGAAAAAGCGTTGTTTATCTTGTTGGAGTAACTTCAGATACTTATTTTGTAGTTTGAAGGATGCATCTGGTTCGGTGATATAAATTGTAGACATAGGTTTGGTGAAGTAAAAGTGTGAGGTAAAAAATAAAAGTATGAAGACTTTTTCTTTTGTGGCTCGACTGAGCTTTGCCGAATGTCCTTTTAGCTTTTTATCTTTTACTTATCTCCATCTTCCCAAAAGTCTATATGAGTATGTATCGGAGTAAAGGCTATTTTTATATGAGTTTGTATATGAGTTATCTGACTTTTAATTAATCATTAGTAGGATTCTCATATTTACGATATTTTTCAAACCCAAATATCTGGCAAACGAAAATATCCTCGACTTTTTAACATCGAGGATCTTAATCTATGTTTCCATTAATTCAACTTCCGAAGAAGTTTAAAGTGATTTTTCAGATTTGACAAAATAATTTGTTAAATGTGTTTCCATTAATTCAACTTCCGAAGAAGTTTAAAGAACTCGTGTTTTATTTTCAGAATATGTGGCAAACAATGTTTCCATTAATTCAACTTCCGAAGAAGTTTAAAGGAAAAGTATGTGCAATTACTGAATGGGATTGTGCTACTGTTTCCATTAATTCAACTTCCGAAGAAGTTTAAAGAAAAAATTTTGACTCTTATTTTGAAAGAGTAAAAAGTTTCCATTAATTCAACTTCCGAAGAAGTTTAAAGAAGAAGGTTGAAAAATACTTTAGCAGCGAATCATATAGTTTCCATTAATTCAACTTCCGAAGAAGTTTAAAGAGAAAAGTGGTATTCGGTCAAAAATTATCCATTTCGTTTCCATTAATTCAACTTCCGAAGAAGTTTAAAGTGATCGTATCGACTTCATTCTTTTTAAATTTATCCTCGTTTCCATTAATTCAACTTCCGAAGAAGTTTAAAGCAATTTAGATGATTTTGTAACAGACGGAAACTTCAAGTTTCCATTAATTCAACTTCCGAAGAAGTTTAAAGATTAAAAAAGATGGTCGTGAAATAGAGAAAATATCTAGTTTCCATTAATTCAACTTCCGAAGAAGTTTAAAGTCGCAATCTATGCGCAACGATACAGGGGAGAGGTACAGAGGTTTCCATTAATTCAACTTCCGAAGAAGTTTAAAGAAAATCCTTTTTAACTCAATCAGCAGAAGCAGTTTCGTTTCCATTAATTCAACTTCCGAAGAAGTTTAAAGGCTAGCCTTTGAAAGCCTTGCCTAGCAACTACTCTACCGCCATTTTTTGTGGGGTGTAAAATTTTTCCTAAATAATTGATAATTCTTAGTAATTAATCCATATTCAAGAAGCATCAAACCCTTACCTGGATAGCGATTTGTGGGATAGAACGAGAGAATGAGGGTTTCAGCCATTGTCTCTATCCCACAAACAGTATCATAGACTACATTTTCCAAGTCATCGGACGATAAACTTCAACCTCACCTACCAAACAAGCAACATATTCGCGCACTTGTAACTCAATACAACGACGATAAGCTACCTTATAACCAGTATTTGGATGCGTAGTCTCAGACTGTAACTTCTCCTCCCAATGCTTCAGATACTTCTTCAACGCACTTGCTTGCAAATATACACCTCCCCGTTCATCAGGAGAAGTAAAATCTTCAGGAGTTAATATTTTTTTATTCACAATGTAACTCACAAAAGAATCAACAATTTGAGCGCGAAATTCCTCCATTAAATCTGATACTAAAGCCGGATGGTTATCGCGGGGAACATGTAAATTCCCAAAATGGGTATGCAACCCCACCGACTGCACAAAGGAAAATACTTGCTGACTTAGTAAAGTATAACCCAAACTCATCAAACTATTAATTGGGTCAGTCGGTGGACGCTTTGTACGCTTATCAAAAGCAAAAAAGCCAGTAAACAAAGAACCCAAAGCTTGAAAATATATCGTTGCTGCTTTTCCTTCATATCCCCGCAATGCGTCCATACTTTCGGCTTTCGGTAAACTATCAATCAAAATCTCAATAAAATCTATCGCTTGGGTTGCAATTTCTGTTTCTCGACGACGATTTAAGCGCATTAATAAAATTCGAGAATTATGTAGTTTTGCAGCAACAATTGTTTCTGCTTGTTGACGAGTAAATACAGGATTTTGACAACAAATAACTTGTTTCATCAAATATTCAACCTTCGCATTACCCTGGACTGCGGTATGTCCAAAATATCTCCCCTTCTGAGATAAATACATTATGGGAATCCGTCGGATTAAAGCCATGCTTACCGCACCGTGAGAAACATTACAACAACCAAACATAACGATACTACTGACCCGCACCACTGGTATTTTTATCTTCAATTCTCCTTGATAAAACACCTGAAATTGCTGATTTTTCATACTCAAATAAGCACCTTGGTCGGTAACGTATAATGTACTCATAAAATCCTGCCAGTAATGTGAAATTGCTGCTCGTGGAAAATTAACAGGTTTATCGATGCTGCAAGCTTTAGGGGGACGAGAAACGGGCTTTTCTGGTTTTGGTTTGCGGCGAAAATAAGGTGTCCCTGAATCATTAATTACCCATTCCCCTTGCTGCGTTGGTTCCGGTGGAGGTGGTGCAAAAACCTCACCCTTTGCAAATCGATAACCCAAAAAAGTAAACTCATCATCAGGACTAAAAATCTCTGTTTTCTCGGCTTTTAGAGTTAAATAAACCCCCCCTAACCATCCAGTAATTTTGTCGAGAACCCGATTAGCTTCTGCAAAATTACTACAAGCAATGACAAAATCATCACCATACCTCACCAAATTAATTCCCTGATTCAGACATTTTTGGTCAAAATCAGTTAAGTATAAATTAGCCAAAGCACCCGAAAGAGTACCACCTTGTAATAATCCCTTCCCTGCATTTTGATATTGTCCATTGATGATAATTCCCGACTTAATTTGCTGCTCGATTAACTGCAATATATTAGGTTCAAGTCGTAATTTCTCCAAGGCATTCAATAACAAAGCTAAACAGATATTGTCAAAAAACTCGACAATATCAGCCTTAATAATCCATTTAGGTTGATATTGGTAGTACCTATACAAATGCTGTACAGCTTGTTGAATATTCCGTCCAGGACGGTAAGCATAACTACAATCGACAAAGGTATCTTCTAAGGGAAAATACAACTCATCGAGTAATAAACGCTGGATGATTCTATCTCGAACAGTAGGTATACCAATTAATCGTTTACCACCATTTTTTTTAGGTACATAAAACCCCTTTGCTGGACTTGCAGTGTAGGTTCCATACTGAAGTTGCGACACCAAATTGCGTAATTGTTCGGTAGCCATTGACTCAAAAAAGCCAATAGAAATACCATCAACACCCGCAGATTTACTTCCCGCACGAACTTGTAGCCATGCATAATTGAGATGTTCTAAAGTGAACATAGGTTATAAAAGTTAAAAGCTTGAATTTGCCCCTGATTCAATTTTTGCAACCAGCTATATGAGTACATATCTGAGTTATTGACTTAGGTGTATGACTTCGTATATGACTTAGAAAGAGCTATTTACTGTTTTGAATTATGTCTAAACGCTCTCTGGTAGCATCGGGTGCTGGTATCAAACTTGCAAAACAAGCTTTAGAACGTAAAAGTCTGACGCAAAAAGCACTGACAGTAGAAGTGGGACTTAGCTGGGCAACTGTAAACAACTTTTTCAATCAAAAACCGATTGATCGCATCAATTTTGAAGAAATATGTACATTTCTCGATCTAGAATGGCATGATATTGTCGCACCGTTTGCAGAAAAAGAAGAAGTGGTACAGCAAACACCTCTAGAGAAGATTTGGCAGCAACTAACAGCACTGGGTTCCCCTACAGAACAAATGGGATTGGTATTAGTCAAGGAAGAAACATTAGGTTGGGGAAAGAAAATAGGTAGTTATTACGAAAAATCGGTACGTTTGGGCAACTATATTCAGTTTGAAATAAATCTGCAAACACCTGGATATTTACTGCTAATTCAAAAAGATACATGTGGACAAATTTGGTGTTTTTGTCCATCCCCTTTTGCACCTCAACCACAATTAGAAAATGGAAAAACCAGTCTTCCCCAAATGGGTTCACCCATGACAGCATTTCCCGTTGAAGGAAAACCAGGTAAGGAACAGATATTAGCAATCATTTCTCCAAGTATCCCTAATTTACAATGGTTACTTCAAGATAGTGATGAAGTATTAGAACTTACTGAAAGTCATCTGATGGAGTTAATAAGCTATGTGAATAAAAATGACGGTAATCAGATTTTATATACTGAATATCAAATTTTAAAGTAAAAAGGCAAAAGTAAAAAGGTAAAAGAAGAAGAAAAATAAAAAGAACAAGAAAGAGAAAGAAACAGGACTTACCCAAATACTACAGATTTACGTTGCAATGACATGAAAAAACCTTATTTTTCAGTAACTTACATTTTAATGAAATATAAAGAGAGACGCGACATGTCTCGTCTCTACATGGTTATAGGTTTTCTGCGATGTACCTCATTTACGGAAAATTTACTGTATCAACTTCAGAGAACGTAATGTAAATAAACCTAATATTGAAAATATCTGAAATTCTGAAAAATTCTTATTCTTTTTTCTTTTGCCTTTTAACTTTTATTTTTTTACTTGTTTATGAAAGATATATCAGAAATTATAGAAACAATCACTCAGCTAAATCGAGAAGTAGTTAAATTAGCTGAAGCCGGAGATTTTGAAGCATCAATATCCATTGCAAAAGAAGCTGTAAAACTAGGAGAAAAAAATATTGATGAACACCCAGCTTTTGCTGATAGTCTGAATAACCTCGCAGAATTGTATCGAATGCAAGGTTATTTTGTGGAAGCAAAACCCCTATATATCAAAATATTAAACTTACGCAAAAGATTGTTAGGAGATTCCCATCCTGATGTTGCCCAATCTTTAAATAACCTTGCTGCATTTTATGTATCTCAAGGACTCTTCATAGAAGCAGAAAACTATTTTCTTGCAGCTTTGGATATTTGGAAGATATATCTAGGTGATGAACATCCAGAAATTGCCACTAATTTGAATAACATCGCCGAAGTTTACCGGGAACAAGGACGTTTTCAAGAATCCGAAAAAATCCATCTCCAAGCGCTAAATATGCGAAAGAGATTATTTGGAGATTTTCATGCTGATATTGCTCAAAGTTTGGATAATTTGGCAGTGATTTACGAAAATCAAGCTCGATATTCGGAAGCTGAAACAACTCATTTAGAAGCATTAGAAATTCGTCGGGAGATATTTGGTGATGAAAATTGGCAGATTGCCGCAAGTTTGAATAACTTAGCAGCTTTGTATAATTCCCAAGGACGTTTTGTCGAAGCAGCAGAAAATTACTCTCAAGCATTAGAATTATGTAAAAATTGTCTGGGAAATGAAGAACATCCATATATAGCAATTACCTTAAATAATCTGGCAAATACTTACAAAAATCAAGGACATTATGCAGAGGCAGAAAAAACTCACTTCCAAGCTTTATCAATGCGAAAAAATATATTTGGAGATGAGCATTTAGAGGTTGCCCAAAGTTTAAGTAATTTGGGAGATATTTATCTAATTCAAGGACGTTATTTAGATGCTGAAGAAGTATATCTTCAAGCTGATTCAATCAAGAAAGATTTATTAAACCCCGAACATCCAGATATTGCTCTAAGTTTGCATAATCTTGGAGTTCTCTACACATATCAAGGACGCTATCAACAAGCAGAGGCAAAATATTTAGAAGCATTATCTTTACATGAACAATCACTAGGTAAAAATCATCCTATTGTTGCAGATAATTTAAACCATTTAGGAAGTCTTTATCAAGAACAAGGACTTTTCTCCGATGCAGAACAGAAATATTTAGCAGCTTTAGCAATTAGAAAAAACATATTTGGAGAAGAACACCCAGATATTGCTGATAGTTACAATAAAATTGCTGAAATATATCGCTTGCAAGGACGATATTCTCAAGCTGAAGGTTTATATCTCGAAGCATATAAGTTGAATAAAAAGCTCTTGGGAGAAATACATCCCGATGTCGCTGCAATTTTAAGTAATTTAGGGGTGTTGTACGATGCTCAATTTAAATATTCCCAAGCAGAACCTTTATTCACAGAAGCCTTATTAATTGTTAGAACCAAATTTGGAGACAATCATCCACAAGTAGCCAGTGTTTTGAATAATCTCGCGGCTATATATGGTAGTATGAGACGCTACTTGGAAGCAGAGGAAATCCATTTACAGGTATTAGAGATTAGAAAAAGTATCTTCGGATCAGAACACCCTGATATTGCCAATACCTTGAACAATTTAGCAGAAATTTATTTAGCTCAAGGCAAGTATGCAGAAGCAGAAAAATATTACTCCTCTGCTTTATCTGTGAGAATCAAATTTCTGGGAGAAAATCATCCCGATGTGGCATTAAGTTTAAATAACTTAGCAACCTTATACGCTGCAACCAAACGTCCTGATAACGCTTTATCCCATCGTATCCAAGCCAGCACAATCCACGATAAACTAATTAGTAACGTTTTTGCCTTTAGTTCTGAAAACGACCGTTTAGCCTTTATTGATAAAATTAGAGGCAATTTCGATTTATTCCTATCCCTCATCTATCAATACTTCCCAAATTCTGAAACAGCAACCCAAGAAGCATTTGATTTCATCCTCAAACGCAAAGGTTTAACTGCTGCATCCCTTGCTGCTCAAAGTCAGGCTTTTTATAATGATCGCTATCCTCAGCTTACAGGAAAATTTCGCCAACTCAGCGAATTGAATACCCAACTAGTACGCTTAACATCTTTTGCCAATCAAACTCAGAATATTGCCAATTATCAAAGTAACCTGACTCAACTGCGATCGCAATACGATAACCTCCAAAAACAAATCGCATCCCAAGTACCAGAAATCCAATTATCTACACAAATTCCCAACCGTCACGCAGTCGCATCTGCATTACCAACTAAATCAGTTTTAATTGAATTTGTCCTTTTTGATGTCTTTGATTTCCAAGCTATTCAGGCAAATGGGGAAACCCAATGGAAATCTCCTCATTATCTAGCTTTTATTTTGCCTGCTGGACAAGCAGATGGAGTACAGATGGTAGATTTAGGGGAAGCAGACACTATTCATAATTTAATTAACTTATTCCGCTTGGAAGCATCCGATGGTGGTGAAGAAACATTAGGATGGGCAAAGGTAAAGACTACACCGCAGTTGCAAATCAAACAATATAATCCAGCCGCAGCAGTTGAACTCAGTCAAATAATTTTATCGCCAATCCTTGATGTATTAACAGATTGTGACCAAATCATATTTGCACCAGATGGGAATTTGAATTTAGTGCCGTTACAAATATTACCAATTTATCCAAGCGAGCGCTCTTTCCTCATGGACAAATACACGGTGTCATATTTGGGAGTTGGACGAGATATTATCCATTCTCAACATCAACCAACAACAATTGGGGATACACCCATCATCATCGCCGATCCAGACTTTGACTTAGCAATGGCAAACAATAATTTACCAAACTTGGAAAACCCAACAAAACAAGAATTACTCGATACCCTTGATATTAAACTTGATATTAAAGTTCTACCCCCTGCTCACGGTACAAGATTGCTTGGTGCAAGTGTAGCTAAAAAGCTAAAAAATGCTCGGTTATATACGGGAGCAAAAGCGCTTTCAACCTGCTTAACCAATAGCAAATGTCCCAGCATCATGTTGATTGCTACCCACGGTTTATTTATACCCGACTCCCGACAAAGTAATCCAATGATGCGTTCTGCTGTTGCATTTGCAGGTGCAAACACAGCACTTCTAGGTGGAAACCTACCAAAACAAGCAGGAAACGGCTTTATTTTTGCTCAAGATATCGCAGGCTTAGATTTGCGGGCAAACGAACTCACCGTCTTATCTGCCTGTGATACAGCTAGGGGTGATATTAAAATTGGTGAGGGTGTATTTGGATTGCGTCGTGCATTTGCTTCTTCGGGAACCAAAATATTAGTTATGAGTTTGTGGGAAGTGCCAGGTAGAGCAACTGCATTGTTGATGGAGCAGTTTTTCGAGCATTATCAAAATGGTGTAGCTGCTGTTGAGGCATTACAAAATGCTCAAAATTACATCCGTAATATTACGGTAGAAGAATTAAGAAAATCTGATTTGGGAATGGAAATTTTAACAGAATTGTCACAAGTACGAGGGTTGGAAATCTCAACTAATGGCAATAAAAAACCCTTGGAACATCCATTTTACTGGGGTGCATGGATTTGTCAGGGATTGTAACAAGTTTGGCTAATTACCAATACCCCAATCCAAGCATAGGGGTAATCTCACATATTCACACATGCGATCGCATCAAAGATCAAACAGCCATAATCCAATACGGAAACGCTATACCCCTAAAATATTTGTCAATAAATTTGCCTTATTGCATCACATTACTCTTTAACAAAATTAAAAAAACTTTCACAAACTGCGTAAATGCACCTAAATAAATTTGTATATCCCTATGAAGGGGTTCAAACAATAGAACTCACCTCAAAACAATACTTCCCCATAACTTAATCATAGGAGAAACCTGCAATGAAATCATGGAAGTTGTCAGTTGCGACAGTAGTCTTAGTCGCTTCAGTCTGCATTCCTAAAGCAGAAGCCAAAAATTTATCAAACACCCAAGCAAATCAAGTCAAACAAACTTTTTCAGTATTGGCTAATAACAGCCAAGTAATAAAAGAACCTAGCCTAATTGCAATCAATGATACCTATCGGGGACCAAATCAGGATTTTGAAATTCAAATGCCAGGTTCAGTACAAGAAAATGAAGAAAGGAAATTGATGTCGTGGAGCGACACAACCCAAACTGTATACGTGATTATTCACAAAGATATGCCAGTTGACGTATCCTACTTATCTGTAGAAGAAGTTGAGCAGGTATTGCAGACTTCCATGCGAGAAGAAATGGCTAGTACAGGCAAAATCGTAAGAAGCACTAATTTGGAAATTGATGGATATCCAGGTTTAGAGTTGTTGGTGCAACACACTGACGGAACAACGGGACAATATCGAGGTTTTATAGTCAAGGGACGGATGTATGTTATGGGAGCTGCAACACAAGGAGAATTAACCACAGAAGCTGTTAATTTTTTTGATTCTTTTGGAGTTTATCCAGAACGTGTGCGCTGAAAATCTTACACTTGGGAATGCTAGTAAATTTGTTGAATGCATTGAAATTTTAGAAATAGCGGAATCAATTATCCGCATAAAATTTCCATTCTTTTATTTAACTTTGTATCGCGGGCAATATGCCCGCTTTTTTATTAAAAAAAATTCCAGTAAAAAATCAAAAATGCGTAAAAACACCATTGTCGTCCCGTAAATATTATTAAGAACGCTCAAATAATCACCACACTATTTACGATTATGAAAACCTCACACATTAAGTCAATTCGCAAAATTATCTTCACCACATTAGGTTTTAGCAGCAGCATCTTACTAAGCCTAAATACACCAGGTTTTGCCCAAGCACTAATTACATTACCAGATTTATCAATCACAAACTCATCAATATCTACCTCACAGGTAAAGCCGAAAAAAACTAACTTACAATGGGTTTATAGTGTTGCCGAAAAAGTGATTCGTGCCAATGGACTTGATGAACATCCTTGGCGCTTTCAGGTCAGCGATGAGTATAATATCAATGCATATGCTGGTGAATTAAATAAAATTGTCATTTACAAAGGTTTACTAGACCAAATACACGGCGATGATGCCGCATTAGCTTTTATCATTGCTCATGAATTAGCTCACCATACACAACGCCATTCTGCCCAGCAAGAAGAAGCAGAAGCACGTTTAAAAGATAAATTATTAAAGGAAGCAGAAGCAGAGTTTACTAGCTGGATTGTAGCAGAAAAACAAAAATCCCAAAAACCAATATCAATAGCAGAAAAAGACGTAATTAAACAGCGAATTCTTATTCAGAAAAAACAAGAGTTTGATCAGGCGATACAGGCATTAAGTCGCCAGCATGAATTTCAAGCAGATGCTGTTGGTTACACCTACATGGGTAAAGCTGGTTATGATCCAAATGGAGGTTTACGAGTATTTAATTTATTCCATCGTTTACCTTCTGACTACACAGAAAATAGTACCCACCCAACCACAGAGCAAAGAATTGATGCTTTGAATCAGGTGATGAATAAATATCCTTGGCGGACTCTATGGGCAGATGGGAATGAACGATTGAAAGTTAATTCTCAACCCTTAAAATTCGATGTTATCGAAAATGGAATATCTTTGCGAATCAACTCTAAGTTTCTCTCCGAATAAGTTGCGTAATTTGTGAATAATGGGATGTTAATTTTGTTGATTTGAGACTCAATATTATGGAGTTTTTCCGGTAAAATACCTCCATAATATCGTCGAAAAATTTGCTATTTTAATAATTAGAGCAGGTATTAAGTATCTAGTACCAGACTGCGTAAATAGCGCAAAGTTGAGCCACTGTGTTGCGGGGGTATTCTTCGCCAAACTTTGTAAGAGAAGAATACCATTATTTAATCCTGAAAAGCTCAGTAATAATAGACTTTCCCCACTGCCTACTCACCGCTGCCTTCAGGTACTAGGCTTTCATGGGATAAACTTAGTTTTTTAATCTCAAAATGCATAAATCATGACCTCAAATTTGGAGAGATAGTATGGGGATGCTGAAATATTTGTCACTTCTCCCACAATCAATCTCATAATCCATACGAGGAGAAAACGGCTTGAATACAATTTGGGAGAAACAATTACCGAGTAAAACCAATGAAGAATTTGCAGAAAAAATTACAAACTTTTTCCGTAAATTAAATCAATTAGATTTCCGAGCAATCTCAAAAAAGCTTACCTCCAATACTGAGAACTTTCAATGGACAGAAGAAGAAACAAAGTCTGCAATTCATCTATACAAAATGTTTCTATGCCTTCATTTTCTATTTCCAAATACCGAATTAGTTCCTACAGTAGAAATTGACCGAGTATGGCATACTCATATTCTGCTAAACACGGCTAAATATATTGAAGATTGTCAAGAATTATATGGTTATATTTTGCATCATTATTCTCCTGCTGATGATGACTTAGAAATTAGTCATAAATTCCAGAAAACAGCTTTTGATTTAACTAAACATTTGTTTTTAGAGATTTTTGGCATAGATATCTGCCACAATGTAGCATATCACCAGGGACGTTGTTTGATATTGCCCCAGCATTTCCCTCAATTACAGAGAAGTGCCTGCTTAACTATCCCCAAATCATAATTTGACTCCATTGATTTATTTCAAGAAAGTAAAGAGCGCATTTCTTTTGCTTCCACTACCATCTTTAAACTTTCAAAACCTTCTGCTGCTTCCTTTGCCAAGCGCTTGGCTTGAGGTAAATTACCCGAACGCTTTTCGAGTTTGGCAAATGTTGCTTTGTGGTAAGCAATAGAAAGTTTATCTTTATGTCTTTCTGCCATTGGGAAGCTAATTTCTAACAATTGTCGTGCTTGTTTGAGGTTCCCTAGTTCCAGTGCTATATCTGCAAGCCAGTTTTGAATTGCAGTTGTTGCTCTTAACCATCCTGCTGTTGTTGCAGATTCTAATGCTTGCAGAAAAAAGCTTTGTGCTTGCTGATAATTGCCTGTTTTGAAGGATATCTGCCCCTGATAATAAAGAATATGAACTTGCTGCTGCTGACGTTCTAGTTCTGATAGAGAAGTTTGGGTTAACAGTTTTTCTTCCTCTGTTAACCACTCTCCAGCTTGCTGCCATTTTTGTTGATAAATGGAGAGGATAACCATGTTGGTGGCTATCTCTAACTGTAATGCGATGCTTTGATGCTGACGTAAATTCCAAGCTTCCTGTAGTAATATCTCTGCTTCTGTGAGTTGGTTTTCATGGCGCATCCTAATTAAAGTTATAGCGCGATCGCACATTACCTCAACTGTAAACTTCCAATCTCCTGCTTGTTTCGCAGTTTCAATTAACCAAGCTGTCCACTCTAAGCGTTCATCCCAATATCCACGCACATGAATATAACCCTTAATCTGCTGCCAAATTGTTCGTGCATCTCCGTAAATCCCTTGGCTCATACACCATTCAAGCACAGATCTCAGGTTTTCCCATTCGATTTCTAAGTAACTATAGCCAAGATGCCACTCCTTCCAATTTGTACCTCCGTAAACCTCGGAAAAACGGATATACCAATTTACCCATCTCTGTTGCAACTGTTGGGCTAATTCACGATTTGCAGCTAACTCAGAAGCAGCATATTCGCGGGTTAGTTCCAGCAAGCTATAGCGTCCTTGTTGGTGGTAAACCAATGACAACTGCTGCAATTTTGCTAATCCTTGGGATGTTAAAATTGGGTCAGCTTGCTCAAAAGCCACACTAGCAGCAGTTTCTCTAGTTATAGGTTTAACTCCCAACGAAAGAGCCATCAGCAAATAATGGGGCGGTGTTCCTCTGAGGGGAATTACTGAACCAGCAAAGCAAAAACGAGCAACATCACCATCGGGTTCTTTAATTTGTGAGAGAGCATCTTCCAGTGAATAACCTGCTGCTATTTGACCAATAACATAAATAATTGCTGCGGGAATTCCACTGACTCCCTCAAAAAGTTGCTGAGATTCTTCAGCAGTCAAATTTATACTTTTTTCTTGCGCTTCCTGTTGGATGAGACATAAACCATGTTCTCTGGGTAAGCAACCAAGACGAATGGGGACAAATAATGCTTGTTCGCGGGTAGTAATAATAACTTTCACACTTGGTGGTAAGTCATAGAGGAAGGAGAGAACTTCCTGTTGATTTTCAATGGTTTCCAAATTATCAACAATCAATAAAGTTCTTGTTTGTGACAATTTCTCTCGAATTGGTTGAAACTGCTCTTCGATGGGTAAATTTGTGATTTCACTCAAGTCTAGGATACGAGCAACTTCCCGGCAAATGTCCCGCAGTGTCCGTTCTTTAGTTAATCGCGGCAAAATGCCGATGGAAGTGAGATGATTCTGTTTGGCGGAAGTAAAGATGATGGCTTCAAAGGTGGGAAGATTGGGAGTCAGAAGTTGGTTATTGCTTGCTTGCAAACAACGATAAGCCACTTCCACTACTAAGGTTGTTTTCCCAACACCACCAATCCCATCCACACTAATTAAATGAGCGGTGTGCTGAAAATCGAGAAGTTCCATCAATCGTGTTATTTCTTGATCACGACCAACAAAAGTTGTATATTCCCTCACTGGTAAGTTTTGAGCAACCGAGTTGGGTTGAGTTTCCTGTTTCTTTTCCTCAATTGATTGGGTATGTGCTGAAGATTCCTCCGTCACCTTCTCTAACCTGTTTGTCAGAAAAAATCTCAGTTTACTTTCCTTACCCCGGCTCGCACCGCTAATGTTAAATTTTTTATAAACCTGACCCATCCGCTTCAAACAAGCATCTGCGGATGTATTCAACTGAGCAGCAATTTCTTCGTAACTTAGACCATCACCAATTCGCATCAGAAAAACTTGCTGCTGCTCTGGAGACAGTTCATGCTCGTAAGCTATTTGAGAGAGAAAATTACGTGACAACATTTATCCAGAAATTATTTGGCTGTTCATTCCCTATTTTACCTCCATTTCAGAGGATATATAAGGATATCCGAGTAAAATAGTTGCCAAAACAGATAATATATATAAGAATAAGGAGGTACGTAGTTATATATACGGAATTAGCCTATGTGCGTATGTTGACTTTGTTGATTTAGCATTTATGCATCTATCCAATGGGGTATTTCTCAAGAAAAAACCATTTTACAGAAAATGCATAAAAACTCACTCTTCTTAGGGAGAGATATATAGGAGCGAGAAAGGGGAGGATAAAACCTTCTTCAGTTTCGACTATCTCATGATTAGCAATGCCTGCGGCGGGCGTAGACATCGCTAAAAACCTATGAATATGCAAATTTTTGTGAAGGGTGATTACAAAAACAGTCAAATGTACGGAAACAGGGATAACAGGAACGCACGCAGGAGTATTTTGCTATGGGGAAATCTTTTTCTTCTCTGGATGAGGTAGCTGTGAAAGCTCAAAAAGCAGTCATAAAAGCTGAGAATGAGTCGCTTAGTGATGAAGATAGACAACAAGCATTGTTAGAGAAACAAATTGCGCTAACAAAATTAATGACCCTATTAATGGAGCGAATAAAGGTGGAGTTACCAAAACCAGGGAATGTTGGTTTATCAGAATATATTTATGAAGAAACGCTGCAAAATATTTACTTATATATTTGTAAAAACATAGGTAAATACAACTCTGATTATTCTGTAATGGCTTGGGTAAAGTTTTTATTAAAAAAACGCAAAAATAATGTTTTTAATTGGCTGAATTGGGATGGAAAAGTTTCATATATAGATAAAGGATTAAATAAGGATGGTGATGAATATGAAAGAAATCCTCTTGAAAGTTATCAACCTCCAAGTTTAAATCCTCTTCCATCTGAGAAATTGATAGAATTTATTAAAGAAGATCCAGAAGGATTATTAGCTAGTAAGCTATTTAAGAAGAATCCTCAAGCAAGTTTTCAGGCTATTTTACTCAAAAAGAATGAAGAATGTAAAACCTGGGAAGAAATTACCCAAGAGTTAAATTTAGGAAAGACTCATGGTCCTATTTACTCATTTTATAGTCGCTGTTGTGATGAATTTAGTCCTTATTTTAAAAAATACTTATGAGATTTAGTTAACAAGAAAAATATTTGAAAATTATTGAGATGAATAAATTACACAATGAATCAGGAGAAATAATAATGGATGCCAATGAGTTGATTTTTACGATACCCATTGATGGGAAAATGTTTAAAATTGCTGAAAAATTCAGTCAGCAAGAAAAGAACAAACAAAAATCGCGTACAGTTTATCTGAATACTTTAGCTATATTAGCTGTTGACTTTTACTGCAAGTGCATAGGAATAAAAACAGAACCAAGCAAAAGTCATGGTTTAGATAAAATTATGTCATCTTTAATGAATACAGCTAGCTTGTTTATTAAAGATAAGGGTTTGATTGAGTGTCGTCCTGTACTTCCCAAAGAAGAATTGTGTGAGATCCCACCTGAAGTTTTATCAGAACGTATTGGTTATATGGTGGTAGAAATTGATGAAGATAATAGACAAGCAAAGATATTAGGTTTTGCTAAATCTGTTGAAAATGAGAAATTATCTTTAACGAAATTAAACTCTCTACATGACTTTTTACTTTACCTACACAAATTAGAAGCTGTTTCAGTTATGGAAAAGTCAACTAATAAAGTCGATATAGTTGATGTTGCTGTAAGTCAACTGAACACAGGAATAGTAAAATTGAGCAAATGGTTTGAAGGTTTATTAGATGGTGGATGGGAAGCAGAATTAGCCGTTGCAAAAGATTTAGCCATTTCTCCTGTAGATGAAACAGAAAAAAGAGAATCTGGTGCTGCCAAATTTATACATCTGCAACATCCCTCAGAACCAGTTTTGCTAATATTGCGTCAAACACAAGTCAATCAAGATGAAGTTGAGATTGTCTTAAGACTTTACCCTGCTAGTGAATCAATATTTTTACTAGATGGAATCAAGATGACATTGTTAGATGAGGAAGATAAACAAATTCCCCAACTTAAAAAACAATCAAAAGCAAATAACTGGTTACAGCTTAGATTCAAAGGAAATGTAGGGGATAAATTTGGTTTAAAAATTAGTCTTGGAGAAGATAGTATCTTAGAAAAATTTATTATCTAGTTATTGAGCGTGATAATTCATATTCAATAATAATTCTGCAAACCTGAAGTTGGTTTAGATTTGGACTTTGGACAAAAACTCAAGGGGTACAGTGATGGATCGCAATATTTATGTTTTAGCTGTTGGAATTAATAATTACAAATCTTCTAAAATTCCTTCATTAAAAGGTTGTGTAAATGATGTTACTGCACTAGATGAATTTTTAAAAAAGCATTTAGTAACGAATGAGGATAAATTACATCTCAAAAGACTGATTGATGTTCAAGCAACTCGTCAAGCAATTATCGATGGTTTCCGGGAACATTTGTGTCAAGCTACAAGCAATGATGTTGCATTATTTTACTTTAGTGGACATGGTTCTCAGGAAAATGCTAGTGAGGAATTTTGGCATTTAGAACCAGACCATTTGAATGAAACTTTGGTGTGTTGGGATAGTCGTACAGATGGTATTTGGGATTTAGCTGATAAGGAGCTTGCCAAATTAATTGCAGAGGTTTCTCAAAATCATCCCCATTTTGTCGTGATTTTGGATTGCTGTCATTCTGGTGGAGGGACACGAGCAGAAAATGATGTATCTTTGAACGCATACACAGGTATACGTACAGTTAATACAGAATCTAAAGAAAGACCACTTTCCAGCTTTATATTTTCAGATGAAGAAATCAATAGTTTACTTGCTACCTCAAATTCTAGTAATGTCGCAAATCGATTTTCTTTATCTAGAGGAGAATATATACTGCTAGCAGCTTGTAGAGATAATGAGTTAGCAAGGGAACATCAAAGCCAAAAAAGAGGAATTTTCTCCTACTTTTTACTTGATAGTCTACAAAGAAATAGTAATTTGACTTACAGAGATTTGTTGAAACGTTCTAATATTTTAGTACGGAGTATTTATACAAATCAATCCCCACAAGTTGAAGCAACAAATCCGGTTCTACCGATCCCCTTATGAAAAAAAATATATTTAGATGTGAAAAAATGGCTATAACTTAACAAGAATGTATAGCTACAACTCAAGCTAGATAAAGGTTTATGGATTTTTAAATATACCAAATCTGTGAGAGAATACAAGTAAAATAGCCATAAATTAAATTTTCGGTGCTCGCTATGAAGTTTTCCGTAGAGCAAATTCTGAATTTACCAGGGATAAAAGTATTAAATTGTCAAGATATTGAAGGCTTAGGATTAATCATAGAAATACAAGTTGACTCCAAATCTTCTAAATGTCCAAGATGTGGTAAAGCTAGTCATAGTATACATCAGCATCATTGGCGTAATATTAAAGACTTGCCATGGAGTAATCAGCAAGTAATATTAAGAATTGATCGTCGTCAATTTAGGTGCAAAAATTGTCAAAAATTATTTAGTGAGGATTTAGATTTTGTCGATAAACAACGAGGATATACTAAAAGATTTGCAATAGAAATAGTGAAACAAGTGTTAGACAGTAACATTCGTAGTGTTGCAGAGAGAAATGATTTAAGTGAATCAGAAATTCAATCGATGCTAGATTCTTTAGAATCAGATATCAGTTTTGAGACAAGTGAAATAAAGCGTCTAGGTATAGATGAAATTTCTTTAATTAAAGGTCAAGGTAATTATTTAGGAGTATTGGTAGATTTAGACAGAAGAAAACCAATTGATATTGTTGAGTCACGTCGTCAATCAGAAATGACTCAAGCTTTGCAGAGTATGGGCAATGAGGTTTTAGAGCAAATTGAAGAAGTTAGTATAGACTTGTGGAAACCATATAAAAGTTTAGTCAAAGAGTTGATGCCAAATGCAGAAGTAACTATTGATAGATTTCATGTAATGAAACAGGTAAATGATGAATTAGATGCAGCGCGTAAACAGCAAAAAAAAGAAGCAAATTCCCTCAAGAATAAATTAGATAGAGATCGAATATTGGCGGGATTATTAAAAAGTAAATATAGCTTGTTGAAAAACGAAGATTCTTTAAATGAGACTCAAAAAGAAAAGCTAAAAGCAGTTCAAAATGTATCTCCAACTCTATCAAAAATGCACGAGTTAAAAGAGAAATTCAGAAATATATTTAACACTGCTGAATCATGGGGCGATGGGGTACTAAAATTATTAGATTGGATGTATGATTCGAGTTTATACTTTCCGAAAACTATTAGAACAATTTTTAGATGGTTTGGAGATATAGTTGGTTATTTTGAACAAAGAACAACTAGTGGCACTGTAGAAGGAATTAATAATAAGTTGAAGCTAGTCAAAAGATTAGGATATGGTTTCCGTAATTTCGCAAATTTTAGATTACGCTGCTTATTATCTTGGCACTTTAGTGTTAAATTTCCATAAGGGGATCGGTAGAACCACAAATCCTAGCTATTTAGACCAGCCTTTTTTAGGAAAAGCAATCGCTAAAAGACTAACTTACTTTACTGTTATGTATGATGGGAGTAATGCTTGGATTATTGATGGCGGTGCAATTCATGGTATTATTTCTACCCAGGGAAATCAAAATACCAGATTAGCTATTTTCCCTATAGATTTAGAAGATATTAGCCAATTGGAAAATGCGATCGCAGTGGCTGAAGTCACGGAAGTTTTGCCGCAGTCTAGTAGAATTAATATATCTGGGGAAAGAGAAGAGTTAAACAGAGAGTTAATTTATAAAGCTGTAATTACTTATCTTCCAGTAGCTTTTCTCCAGGTTTATATTGAAGGGGATACGTCAGGAGTTAGTTTTGCACATCAAGCTATCCAAACAGCTAGTTTTGGGGAAAATGCTTCGCTGTATATTTGTGGAGTTGATAATTCCTACGAAGCTGATTTTTACCTCAAAGCTATCAATGATGAATATCAGATTATTCGTGCTAGCGATAACTATCAGGTAATATCTCCAATATCGGGTTTTACTATTGAGAGTGCATTACAAGCAATTTATTTTTTAGAACATATTGCACGATGGAGAAATATTGCTTCTATTACAAGTCCTGCAAATAGTTTGATTCCAGCTAATGCGGTAAAAGTAAAGTTTTATCTCCAAGATGTAGAAACTTATGAAGTTCAGGATTATCAGCTTTCATTGACATATAAAGTTCAAGACGACACATTAAAACCTCCAGCAATACAAGTTAAATTAATTAATACAAGTGATATAACACTTTACTCTGTCTTACTAAATTTAACTGAGCTTTTTGCCATAACAGCAATTCCTTTTGCTGGGGGTTGTACTGGAATTTGGCTAGAACCAGGAGAAGAGACATGGGTTTTAGAAGGGAAATATATTCCTATATCTATACCAATTAACTTTCAACGACGTGGAGTTAGAGAATATAAAGATATCCTGAAATTGATAGTGAGTACGAGTGAATTCGATGCTAATTTACTAGCACAAGATAATATTGAAAACCTCAATAGACGTTCTTCTCGCTCTAATAATATTGGAGAAGGTAATTGTCTTATTCAACAAATCCAAATGCGTGCGATCGCACCTTGTCCAGATGAAACGGAACAATCAACAATCTTAGATGATTGGGTAACTAATGAGATTCTGGTTGTAACTACAATACCCAGAAATATTAATTTACAGCTACCCGAACATCAAATATTAAATCAAAGTTCAAAATCACTCCCGGCAAATAATATGTCCACAGATTCCAGGGGATTCAAGTATTCACAATTGATGGTGGCTATTTCTCTTATTTTTATTTTGATGCTAGTGGGAACTGTAAGTTGGGTAATCATCCAGAGAGGAAAACAAGATAAACAAAAGGCATTTCATCATCATACTCTGATAAGTAAATTAGCAGTAGGAAAGACAAAGAATGTAAATTTAATATTTATTCATGAAGCTTTTATAAAGATTATATATTCTACGTGTGGATAAATATTTTGCATAACATAATATTTTTGTAAAACAATAGTTCTTTGGATAGAAAATAAATGAACTTTTCGTAATTCTCAATTGATTTATCTCAACATCTAATCGCTAAAACATTTACTAAATACTATTTGGTTTCTCGATACCAGTCATAGAATATTCATTAGGAGTTGTCATGGTTGCACTTTTATGTCGTCCTCAAGAACGAGTATTCCCTTCCATCTCTGCAAACCTCTACAGTTTGAGTTGCGATCGCGCAGATTTAACTACTGAACAGCAAGCAGCTTGTAAGCTTCTGAATTTGATTGAGCAAAAATATTCTGGTTCCCGTCTTGATGTTTTAGGTCGTTTTGGGCATTTGTTGCGTCAGCATCAACAAGCGATCGCATCTGAATTGGAATCAAAATGGCAGCGGGCTGATTTTTTCTGGCGTGAAGTTCAAGTAGAGTTGAAGAACTTAGTTGCAGAACGCGAAGTCTGGCAAGATTTAGCGTTAACTGTAGCTGGTGGTCATTCTGAAGCAATAATAATGAATAACCCGGTAAAACTGCGTCAGCTTTTACTACACGAGTTATTTATCGATACTCACTGCGCTTTTTATAATGGTTTGATACAGAATGTAACAAAGCCATCTTGGAATGAGCGTGCTTTTGTTCACATTGACTATATCCAGCAGCTATTGGAGTTGTCTGTCATTGATGGAGAAGAAGTCAAAAATCTCCTAGCAGAAGCTTGGCAGACGCGAATTAATGCCTGTAAAGAAGCAAAAAAATGGCAATTAGCGATTAAATACTGTCAGCAACGCTTAAAATATTTACCTCATAATATCGATTTTCAAGATGAACTAGCAGAGATTCACTACTTAGCCGCTTTGGAACATGTGACAAATGAAAATGTACAAATATACCATGCAAGTAACATCAAATATTTAAAGAAGGGTATAAATCAATTAGAGAAATATCTGAAGAAATATCCTTATAGTTTGAAAAATTTTGAGATGTTAAGTTTCCTCTACCGCTTGCGAGCAGTGAATTTAGCGAGAAACGAACAACTAGCTGAAGCGCTGGTTTGTGGAGAAAAAGCCATTACTTACAATCCTTACTCTGAACAAGCTGTTGCTACTCGCAATGAACTAATCGATATAATGGAGCAGCTTCAACAGCAAATGAATCAACTTTTAGCTCCAGTTGAAAATAATTCTCGCTCGTTTAGTGCTGAGTCAGCAGTTGTTTTTACTGTGGGTTTATTGATTAATCCATTAGGAACATTAATATCATCTGCAAACAATAATACTTCTCAGCTCAATGAAAAAGGAGAAAAGCTATTAGCAGAAGCAAAACAAGGCTTTATACCAATAAATGCATATATTGATTCTGAGGAAAAGAAAGAAACAGAAAATGCATTTTTTGCAGCACAAGCAATTTATCTTTGGCATCAAATTGGACTACTAGAACCAAGTGACGGATGGCTGAAATTTGCTGAGGAGAAGGGAGGGAAAAATGCAATTGAATCTACTGGTAACTTAATAAATACGGCACTTCAATTACAGGAAGCTGTTCATAGCCTACTACAAGAAGTACCTCAAGCTAAAGAAGCAATACAACCAGCTTGGAAAAAACTGGTTGAGACAAAGCCAGATTTAGCAGATTTAGATTCCGCATTGATTTGTGATTATTTAAAACATATCCTATTTGGGGAAGAGAGGGAACATAATATTTTTGTGGCTACCTCTACAGGGAATGTGCAAGCAACTCAGGTACTTACACCTGTATCAACAAAAGGGAAATTTAGTATGGAACCTTTTATTCCCTGGGTTTTAAGTTCCCAAGATAAACGAATTAAAATTCAGGCAGTATTAGCAGGTATTTTAATTCTTGCTTCTGGCTTCGTTATGATGCGAGAAAAAACAACATTTGTAGTTAGAAAGACAGCTTTTCAACAAATTTTAACAGCAAGTCAAGTACAAAATGATCAAGCGGTGCTCAAAGCATCTAAAAGTTTCTTTCAAAATGGTTCTATTTTTAATAAAGATGAACGAGCTACAGAGATTAAGGAACTTTTTACAGAGTCTTTATTGCGTTGGTTTCCTCAACAATCATCTGGAGAAAAATTGACACTGGAACAGGAAGAATATCTGCAACTTCACAAACAACTACAGAAGGATTTTCCTGATAATCAAGAGAATCAGTAATCACAGAATACAGAAAATATCAACTCTACAAACAATTACCGAAAATATAAACATAGAAGGAGCAAGTCATGAGAAAAATTATTGACGTATTAGGCATTATTAGTATCGCAGTCTCACCCATTGTTTTAGGTGTTGCGTATGCTCAGACTAGTGTTCCGTCTATTGCTAGACCAGTAGAAAGCACAACTGAGAAAAATTTTCCTCTCAATCAGCCTCAAGAAGTAACTTTCGAGTTAAATGAAAAATTAGCCGAAACTCAAAATTTAAATAATCCTGAAAATTCAGCTACAGAAAAAGAAGAACAATTACGTGACTGGTTATTATTAACAGTTCTTTCCGGCAAAGGACTTTCTACTCAAGAAATTAGCAGAAGTATCCATGATATTTCTATTATTCGATATGATTTTATGAGGTCTATGGCTAATGCCAAACTCGAGTATGGTGCTACTCGTTCTCGCCACATTGGTAATGGGAGATTAGTTGCGCTTGTTCCTAAAAACCAATCATCAGAAGAACGCAAGAAAGACCTTGCAGAAATTGCAGACTATCACCGTAAGGATATCGGTATAAAACCAAAGGTAATTGAAGTATTTGAATATGATATATCTGCTAATCAACAACTAGCCCAAATTACTAGACGTGGGGAAATTGATACAGCTAAAATATTTAGTAATGAGTATGGTTACTACGAAACAACTATAACTAATCAAGACAAACTCAAAGACTTCCTAAGTAAAACAGATGATATAACTTTTACTCAAGTTATTGATTCAGGCTTAGTTTTGGGTGGACGTAAAATTTATAGAGGCAAAGATAGCCCAAAATATCAAGTCCTTAAAGTAGAAGATATTGCTGCACTATACCAAGCACGTCAAGACATAGATAAAAAATCAAATGATTTTTACGAAAGTGATTTTTACAAAAATTGGTCTAAAAAAACAAAAAACTTATCGGGTGATGAACTCGAAAATGCTAAAAAACCAATGCGTGAAGAAGCACGCAAAAACAGAATAGTAGATGGTAGTGGTTTTTCTTTAGATTGGGAGTATAACTACCCAGGATTGGAAAAAGCTTTAGACGAAGCAATACCATTACTGAAAAAAATAAAAATAGATGGGAAAGCTGTGATTAATGAACAGGATATTAAAAAAGCCAAAAATGGCTTATCACGTAAAGATGCAGAAGATTATTTTAAATTAGTTGACAAAATAGAAAGTGTGTGGGTATCAGAAAAAGATAAAATATTCAAACAAGGAGAAATAGCAACAGAAATTCAAAAGGAAATCAAAAGTTATCAGGAAAAAGAGAAAAAAAATCAAGAATCTATTAACAAGCAAATAGAAGTATATAAAATTGAAAGGGAGAACATATCAAATTCTGCTTTATCGCCTGAAGAAATCAATTCAAAGATTATTGAATTAGACATTATTATCCAAGAACTGGAAGCTAAACTAGCAGAAGATAATACCCTAAAAAAATCATCTGAGAAAGCAGAACAAAAAACAAATACACGGCTTAATTATGAATACAAAATTAATAATTTGTTAGCATCGAAAAAGAATAATGGCTTTCAATTTGCACGCTATGACGGTGACTTAATCAGAGGAACAGAAGTGGGCATGACCCTTTTCTACACAGATTTGTTAATGAAAATTTTTGACTTTAATTTTGAGAAGGCAACTGAAGAAACAGGTATTAAAGGTTTTAGATCAAGTACTCAAATTCCCACTTCGCCAATTTATAAATCAGATAGACAAAAAGAACAGTTTGTTCGGCTTTGGTTTGACCCAAATGAAAGTGGTTATAGCAGCAACAAAGTAGACATGAATATAGTTTTTTCTCGTCATGCTACACATATTAAAGCACTTGCTTCCAACGATTCTAAATCAAAGAATGAGGTTACAGCACCTCCCGATACAACTGCCTTTATTAATTGGTGGAATAATCATTATGAAGAAGTTGCTCGATATGAGCCACAATTTGAGCGACTTAATCAAATTATGAAGTGGAACTTAATAATTAATATTTTAAGTTGTTTTCAAGATACAAGTTGTCAAAAGTCAGAAAACTTTTTGCAATCTGATCCTTTAGACTTTTTAAAATCAATTGAGGTTAATAGAGATAATGATAGCTTCCTAAATTGGGCTAAAAAGCAAGGTAAAAATTTGAAATTTAAAAAATGGAGTCAAATTACATTTATTCCAGAAGGCTACAATGATAGAGGTAAAAAAACGGATAAGTTAAAGTTTCTAGACTCGGAAAAAATTGATGAGCGTTATGGTAAATCATATCCTAGTCTTTACGGAGGCGTTTCTCTTGGTAATAAAATGGATTTTGCAGATAGCATATCTTTACCGAAGGATAATCCATTGGACGATATTGCCTTAAGGTCTAATATAAATCCTCAGAAAACTCTTGCTTACAAGCAAGAAGTTAAACCTCAAAAGGGTGAATTAGCACTTAAAACTTCTGAAGAGACTAATATCATAATTAAGCCTCTAGGTCAAAAAACTAGTTCAATTATAACTGAACCCAAAGCAGGAACAAAAATTCGCAATCTAGATGCAGAATTAAACCAGTTTTCTAAATTCAAAGCAGTCCCTACACAAACATCAAACAATGGGCTAAAACTGACAACAAGATTAGAAGATGCCAAAGGAATTAGTGCTGAGTTTGGCGAACTGAATATTACCAAAACCAAAAATGGCTTTAAAACAGCTTTTGAAAGTCTAGATATTGACACAGGCTATTCGTTAGCTTCTGATCTTAGCAAGCATAATGGTGATATTCCATCTTTTATCGCTTCAAAAAGTGATGTTTTTCCTTTCAGATATTCACCATCCCAACCTAATGATATCTACGTCAAACTACCAAACTCTAATAAATCGTTAAAACTGAGCGAAGGAAGCGGAGGTGGAAACGGTTTACCACCCTCAAAATCAATGATGACTGTTGCAGAACCAGGTAAAAATTCGAGAATCATTAATGTAGATATTGTAGATGAAGCTCAAATACCGGGAAATGCACAAAGGTTCGGAAAAGGAGTAGATTTTCCAGAAGAAGGATTTAATCCTAGTCAAAAAGCTCAGAAACTTTCTGAAGACCCAATGGCATTTGTTCTATCTAGAAAATTAGACTTACAGTCCCGAATAAAAAATATGGTTCTTCGGTACTTGTTATGCTAAAAGGTTAAGCTAAAGCATAAAAATCTCTAAATAATTACATTGAAATATAGTTTTAAAGCTTTGCTAGCTTGACAGGTAGACATTATTTGTTGTTTTCTATAAAAACAACAAAAATAATTTTTACTATATCTGATAACCATGACTCAGAAAAGAAGTATAAAAGTTCTGACAGAACTTCTGGATTTAAAAGATATAAAAGTCACTTCACAGCGCATTTACAATGGAATTGGGATTATTTTACAAACTGAGTCAACAAAATCATACAGTATTTGCCCTCATTGTGGGACAAAAAGCGAAAAATTACATCAAAACCATAGCCATATTATTAAAGACTTACCTTTTAGTGAGAAGCCAGTATTCTTAGAAGTAAATAGACGACAATTTAAGTGTTATCAGTGTCAAAAACCATTTAGTGAGGAATTGTATTATGCAAAAAAGAAGAGGACTTACACAAATCGACTAGCACAAAAAATAATACAAGATGTTTTAGAAAGTGATATTCATAGTGTCGCATCAAAAGGCATTGTCACAACTGAAGAGATAGAACGAATGTTAAAGGATGCATCGGAAGAATTATGTGATTCCAAACCATCAAACTTAAAAAGGCTTGGAATTGACGAAATTGCTTTAGTCAAAGGCAAAGGTGATTACTGTGCAGTATTAGTAGACTTAGATGCATCTAAATTACTTGCGATTTTGAATGGAAGAACACAAGATAAAATCAAAGAAGCTCTTTCTGGATGGGGATTAGAAGTCTTACAGCAAATAGAAGAGGTCAGTATTGATTTGTGGCAAGGTTATAAAAACTTAGTTATGGAATTAATGCCCAATGCCCAAGTAGTTGCAGATAGATTTCACGTTATGACACAAATAAACAAAGAACTAGACACGCAAAGAAAAAGGGAAAGAAGAAGTATTGAAGAGCAAATCAAAGAAACCAAGTCAGAATCAGAAAAAGCTGAGTATGAAATCATTTTAGCTGGCTTGAAAAATAGTAAATATTCCTTACTTAAGAATGAAGATAATTTAACTGACGAACAAGTAGTAAAGCTCAGAGAAGTTAAAAGAGTATCTCCAGTTTTGAAAGAAATGCATGATTTTAAAGAAAAAATTAGAAAAATATTTAACCTGACTGATCATTGGTACACAGGAGTTTTTAAGCTAGGAATGTGGTTGTCAAAAGCAAAGAAATACTTTCCTCGTAGCAATAATACTATTATTCGCTGGTTTGATGAAATTATCGCTTATTTTGATAATGGAACAACAAGTGGAACAGTAGAAGGAATTAATAATAAACTTAAGCTGATAAAACGCTCTGGATATGGATTCAGAAATTTTCAAAATTTCAAGATTAGATGCTTGTTAAATTGGACTTAGTTCATTAGTATGGCATAACAAGTACCGAAGAGCCAAAAATATTAATTCAGCACTGAGAAATGGAAATTATGGCAAAGCCGAAAAATTCATTAATGAATCCATAAAACTACACGCTTCAGACCCGCAATTAATGTTGCAAAAAGCTGTAGTAGAGCAACGTCTAGGCAGATTAAATATAGAAATCGTTACTTCAAAAGGTGCGACACCCATAAGGCAAAGCTTCTTTGATGAAATTAATAATCGCAACTTCAGGAGAATTGAAACTGATACAGAGTTTATCTATGTTCAAGATTCTCCTAGCTTGAATAATTTAGATACTACTAAACCAATTGAACAGAGTATTTCTTCAGGTTCAGGAGGTAGACTTTACAAACTCCAACCTGGAGAACTTGGTGCAGTACCAATTAGTCAAAGTGGTTTTGGTGATGTAAGCGCTTCTAGTCACACTTCAACCCAATTCAAAGGCACTAACATTGCAAATTCGCTAAAAAATCGATCTCAAAACTCAGACTCGAATACTGAATGTAAAAATCAACCAGCAGAAGGAGAAAACCAAAATCCTAATTGTTCCCCCGAAAAGTTGGAAAAACCTGTCTATGTAGTGACTGAATCATAGATAAAAATAAACTACCTAAACCCAGCTAGGATAAAACGCTGGGTTTTTATCTCATCCAATACTTAAAACAAAAAATCGGCAATAACATCAAACGGGGTGATATTTTGTCATACGACAACTTTGACGAACTGGAAGCTGCTTTTACAATAGCTCAAACAAAATGGCAACAAGGCAATTTATTCGCAGCTTACGATGATTTATGCGAAATTTTTACCTATCGACTTTTAAATTCCCAATTAATTGATGCAGATTTAAAAGTTATCCAGTCCCTCGCTGATTTAGCTGGTATTTTAGGTGAATTTCAAGTAGCAGATGACTTACTTTGTGGTGCAGTTGGTTTATATCAAAAAGCAAACAGCGAACCATCAGCTGATTACGCAAACCTCAGACGCATTCACTTATCCCTAGATCGAGGAAGCTTATACCAAGCACAAAAATTATTACAAGAAATGGCTCCACGCATTGGTGATATTGATGACATACAGTTTTCTGATTCAGGATTATTACAGTGGGAAAACCGTTGCATTTGGCGCAATGCAGACTCCAACGACAGAACTGTATTATTTACCGAATTATACCTGGTGATGGGGCGCTTACTGAGTGCATTAGGGCAATATGGTGAGGCATTAAAAGGACTACAAAGGGGTTTATTTCATGCTCAAGGAGAGAAAGCACCCGATTTAGCAAAGCAAACATTACTACCATTAAAAATGGCGATCGCATCAGCATATCTGGAAAAAGGGGATTTTGAACAAGCCGATAATTACCTATCCCTGCTCAAGGAACCATGCGATCGCTCTCAACACTTAGAGTATCAAATTCGTTGGTTGGAGCTATCGGGTAAACTCCATCTGCTGTGGGGAAATTTGGGTGCAGGACTAAAACAATTTCAGCAAGTTCAAGAAAAATGCACAATCATGCGATCGCCACGAGCAGTTTTGCGCTCTAACCTCAATCTTGCCCATATTTTAATTCTCCTCAACCAAACAAGCACAGCCCGACAATATTTAGAAGATACTCAAAATAATGCTCTAAAGATAGGTGATAAAACCCTAGCGGCAAGGTCAGAATTATTACTACAGCTTGCTAGCGCCCGTAGTCGTTCCTTGGTAACAGCAAGTCCCACAAGCATGTCAGTAGTGGATATGCGTAAACCAAAATACCACAAGCAAACAGTAGAAAAAATATGGGAATCCCCAGATTTATCAACCCAATCCTCCAATTATTTATCTTGGTTTGAAGACCGTGCCTTAGCCTTTCAATGGCATTTAAGTAATCTTAAATTTAAAGATGCTAGCAATTTACTTCAACACATCAAAAAGGTTTTCAAGTCTACTGACTCTCAATTTATCCAAGTACAAATACAGATACTATCAGGAATGTTATCTTACTACCAAGGTACAGAATGTAATGACAGTAAAAAAATTAACCAAGCCCATCAAATTTTAGAAGAAATTTGTCCACAACTAGAGGAAATATCTTTAAAACCAGAACTCTGGCAAGTACAACGGATATTAATTTGGTGTCGCACGCGATTAAATTATCCACTCTCCGAAATTGAGGCTTTAACAACATCAACAAATCAATTACTCGAACAAATGACCTCATCGCTAACACCAGAAGACCAAGTATTTTATTTATTGAATAAATGGACAGCAGATGAAGAATATATAGCAATACAAATAAACCAACTACAGCGCTTACAGGAAAAAATCAGCAAGACCAACTTTGTCCTACGCTCTTGGTTACGCTTAAAATTAATGCAAAAACTAAATGCCTTAGTTGAGCATATCGATCACTATAAAGATGCTTTAGCCAAACGCACGATTAAAAACGAAAGCATCCAAGTACAATTCCTACCTCCAAGTTCACTTTTATCGCGTATTTTAACTCACCCCAAAAATAGACTCACCCTTTCATTTCTGATTTTGCCTGATCGCGTTTTAGTCGTCAAAACCAGTCGATTTTTATTTGATTTTGCGGTTATTTCCACCACCCGCTTAGAAATACGTAATGTCGTCCAACGCTGGTATCAAAACATCCAGAGGATTAACGGTGGTCGAGATATGAACATACTTGGTGATAACGATGACGAGCAACAAACTGGTCAAGAAATTACCGATAACCTCGCAGATATTTTACAACTACCCAAAATATTCGATTGCATACCTAAGCATATCCGAGCATTAACAATAGTACCCGATGACATCTTGCATGGGTTTCCCTTTGCCTCCATTATCTACAAAGGAAAGTATTTAATCGAACACTATGCTCTTGCGATCGCCTATGAATCTAAAAGTAAACCAGCTAAACCTAAACGATCCATACCTTTAAAAAAACAAGCACTTGTTATTGGTATATCCAATGGCAATAGCAAGTTTCGTCATTTACCTGGAGTCAGAAGAGAACTCCAGCATATCAATCAATGGTTAAACCATCATCAAATTAAGCATTTGCAGTTAGAAAATGATAATGCTTGCAAAGCTGCCATTATAGAAACCATATCCAAAGCAAGCCTACTCCACATCGCTTGTCATGGGACTTTTGAGCCAAATCAACCCGATAGCTCAGGACTAGTATTAATTTCCGACTCAGGAGAACAGGAAATTCTCAGTCTCAGGGAACTCTCCGAAATCGACCTAACAAAACTACGCCATGCAACCCTTTCCTCTTGTTGGTCTGCTGACCACTTTATCCTTCCCAGACGGTGGATTATCAGCTTACCAGAAACCCTCTGGCGAGCGGGGACTCAAAGTATTTTGGGTTCCCTCTGGGAAGTAGACGATCGGGTCGCAGTATCCTTTATGACTAGATTTTATTATTACTTAGATAAGTTTCCCAGGGATGAAGCCTTACGTCGTACACAGTTAGATTGTCTTAACCGTTGCTTACCAAATTGTAGAGATGAAATAGCTAATCCTAGCTTTTGGGCTGGCTTTAACTTGTATGGGGACTACCATCCTTTAATGAGAATTTCATTAATAGCTTCTTCTAAAATTGTAGAGACGGGGGGTGATAAGCCAAAAACTTTACGTTCTGCGTATCGTTCTTTACTGGGTATATTTAAGCTGTCTAACAACAAGATTGGATTAACAAAACCACATCGCTCATGACGATTATTATCCCAACTACCTTTTGAGCTACGGTGTAGACATACACACAAGAGGTTAGGCGAACGACTCTCGTCGCGCAAGCTTCGCGCTTCGCATAATAGAGTATCACTGATATGAGATTCCAAATGCTCCCTAATTTGCATCCCTACAGCATACGCCAGCAATGGAGGCACCGAATTACCTATTTCCCGATGAGCATGAAGTATTCCCTCACTGAAATTAAACCAATCGGGGTAACTGTGCAAACGAGCAGCTTCCCTAACTGATATAACCCTTGGTTCAGAAGGATGAATCGGACGTAATGCAGTGCGATTTCCACTACCTGCTCGTAACGTGACACACAAACCATCCCATTCGAGTTTCTTAGCTCTGGATTTAGCTTCCCTCACACCTGGGGGAGTATTGATAAATTGTTGAATTACTTCTGGTGCATGTATAGTCGCTGCAAACCCCGTAATTGTGTTGTTTATTGCATTTGGATTGGGAAATATTTCATCAAGATACCGGGCATATTCTCCCTTTTCCCAATCGGGTGAGGCAACTTGAGTGTTTTGTTTAGGAAGTAGGGGAAATGTTAATAAGTCAGTTATTGCATCCCGAACATTATGCTGTGGGAACTGTTGCGGTGGAACAATCTCATCAAACTTCGATGCCACAAAAAACACCCTTTTTCTAGCTTGGGGAACCCCATAATTTGATGCATTCAGATTCCACTTGGATAGAAAATAATGTTCTTCTAACACCGCTTGTAAATTAGCAGTAATGCAACCAAATTTTTGATTCTCAATTCCCGGCACATTCTCCATGATTGCCGCTAGAGGATTGAGTTCCAGCACCAGCCGAACAAACTCCCTTACCAAACCGTTACGCTCATCTTCAATATTTTGTTGTCCAGCAACGCTAAACCCTTGACAGGGAGGACCACCAAAAACTACATCAATCTCCCCATCCCAATCTGGATACTTTGCTTGAATATGGGCGCGTATTTCTTTTCCTGTTACCTCCCGAATGTCTTTGCACAATATCGTTGCATTGGAGAAATTCTGTTGATATGTAGCCAAGGCAATTGGATTATTATCAATGGCTATGCCTATTTCAAAACCTGCTGATTTTAATCCCAAGTCAAACCCACCCGCTCCAGAAAACAGGCTCACAGCTATCTTTTTCTTGGAATCCAGTTAAAGCAGCTTTATTAAATGTAGCTGATTTGGTAATTCCAAATGTGGGGACATTAGAATGCAGTCCAGTTTTACCCCAAGAAACTGTCATTTTATTACCAGATACTATAGAAAATAGGATTGGCTATGTAGCTATACAGTTTCAGGAAAGCCTAGATTCAGTGCAGCTATTGGGATTTGCACCAGCCGTTGATGAAGTGAATCCGCCTGCACAGCTAGCAGTGTCAGAACTCCAGCCGATTGAGTCTCTCCTTGAGCAAATTACTCGTCTTGAAGTTGCGATCGCTTTTCTGCAAACTGATGACTCGGTGGCAGTACAAGTACGCTCTGTATTAGATAACAAACCTTTATCAGAGATTGTGGCAAAATTTGAGCTTCTTTACCGAACTGGCGATGAATTTGAGTGGCGCTACGCCGGAGGGGAAATATTAGCTGGAGATACTCGCGCTGTTGGTGCTACTCGTGAAACAATTCAGCAAGATGATAGCGAATTACAAGATTTAGCCGAAATGCTATTGGAGAAGTTAGTAGAAATTTGGGGAGATGTTGCGTAGTTTGAGCGGTTGGGAATGATGTATATAACTACCCAAAACATCCAATTGTCATGGCTAAAGGATTCGGTTATCAAAAATCACCAGATTTTACTCAACGCCAAAAAGCTTATTTCAAGCTGATTAAACAGCTACTCAACTGTCCTAGTGGCAGGGAAATGAAGATTCTCAGGAAATACGCACACTTGGTTGATGCTGCGTTTGTAGAAACTTTGGAAATGGTAGCTCAAATCCGGGTTAACCAAGGAGATATTCGTTCTGCTTACTTTTTAAAAAATTTAGCTGATTGGTTGGTTGAAGAACTGGGATTATACATAGATGAGCCTTCAGCAACAGATAATCCTATCAGACCTCCGGCTTTTTTAGGTGAAATATTGTGGGCGATCTCACAAAATAAAGGCAACCCACAAGCCCTTGATCGTCTACTTAAAGCTAACTTAGATCAACTCAATGATAATTTTTATGAACAGTTTAATTACTGGATAAACTTTAGACTACTGAACAACGACTCAATAACAGAACAAGCAAGATTAGTAGGCTTGGGTATCGTTGATTTCTGCACGTTGCTTTGGCAGTTTCCCTTGGGTAACAGGGCAATTAACCTAGAAATTAGCAT
Organism: Calothrix sp. PCC 6303; assembly: GCF_000317435.1. Taxonomy (NCBI): domain Bacteria; kingdom Bacillati; phylum Cyanobacteriota; class Cyanophyceae; order Nostocales; family Calotrichaceae; genus Calothrix; species Calothrix sp. PCC 6303. Next base: position 285,280 of record NC_019751.1, on the reverse strand, counting down.
TACTGGCTTAGAAGCTGCTACCAAGATTTTTCCCCATGAGATTGTCCCAGGAATTTGGGCTAATATCCAATTAAATTTAGCACCGGCTTACCGCCATCGGATTCGAGGAAATCGCGCAGATAACCAAGAAAAGGCAATTGCTGCTTGTAATAATGCCCTGTTTATCTACACCTGCGACGGTTTTCTCCAAGAGTGGGCGAGTCTGCAAAGTAATCTCGGTCTTGTCTATACTGACAGAATTATAGGAGACAAAGCCGAGAATTTGGAAAAGTCAATTTCTTGCTATGAAACTGCTTTAAAAGTTGTTAACCGCGCTCAACTTCCTGAACTTTGGGGTACTCTTCAAAATAATTTGGGGAATGCATACCTTTGTAGAATTCAAGGTGATAAGGCACAGAATTTAGAAAAGGCGATCGCTTGTTATCAAGTCGCGCTACAAGTACGTACACGTTCGGCATCGCCCTATTATTGGGCTAGCAGTCAAAATAACCTCGGTTCTGCCTACGCTCAAAGAATTTTAGGCAATAAACAAAAGAATCTAGAAAAGGCGATTTTGGCATACATTAACGCCTTAGAAATTTACACTATTTCTGATTATCCTGAGCGATGGGCAGGAACTAAAAGTATTCTGGGAAATGCTTATTGGGAAACAGATAAATTTACTGAGGCACTTGAATGTCTTCGTGCCGCCTTACAAGTTTTCACTCCCACCAATTTCCCTAGATATTGCATCACAACTGGATTGACTTTAGGTAAGACAGCTTTGGCTGCTGGCATGAAAGCAGAAGCTTTTGAAGGTTATGCGATCGCCATTGAAGCTGTTGAGCAAAGCTGTCATTGGGCTGGAATTTCTCAGGAACAAGAAATTCTTGCATACACAGAGATGGTGGTTTTTTGTATTACTAATGGGGAACGAGATAAAGCTAGAGAATATGCAGAACGTTCTGGTTATCAACAGGGTTTAAATCTTTTAGATAATAATGAATTTCAACAAATTTACTCAAATTTACAATTCCTTGGGCAGGTATTACAAGTAACTGCTGAAAGCAATGGAGAATCACAAGCTGTATATCAAATACTAGAAAATAACCTGAATAAATTAGATGAACAATTTGTTCAACACTTACAAAAGCTTGTGGATGTTTTCGGACACATATCATCAGGACAATCTCTTCAAATTGCAACAACTATTTTTAGTTTTAGTAATCTGATTCGGGAGTTTCCACAAGGCGATAAAGCAATTAACTTAAGAATTGCTGCTACAGGTTATGAGGTAGCAGCTAGTGTTCTTACTAAGAAAAATTTTCCTGAACAATGGGAACAGATTGAAGATGCGAGCCGCGAACTATTTCAGATTCAGCTATTTGAAGCAGTTTTCAAGAACCTAGACAATAACCTAGAAAATCCTAAAGCTGTTGTATACCCATTACTCGAAGCAAATAAACACAAACTTGATGAACGCTTTGCGACTGTATTGCGTTTGAAGACAGAAGCCATGCTGTCTGAAGCACCGCCAGAATATGCAACAGGACTTGCTGCAAGTCTTGTAGGTTTGAGCCTTCTGATTAAAGAATTTCGACAGGGTAGTGAGGCGAACAACTTAGAGATTGCTATCACAGGTTACGAAATTGCTTCCAAAGTCTTGACTTGCGAAGCTTTCCCAGAACAATGGGGTGTGTGTCAATTTATGTTAGGCAATGCTTACCACCGTCGAATAAAAGGTGAGCAAGCAGAAAACCTGGAACAATCCCTTTCTTACTTGCACAAGGCTTTACAAGTCTGTAACCGTGAACAGTTTCCCGAACTTTGGGCAGAAATTCAAAGTAATCTGGTTATTGCTTATGGCTATCGGATTCGTGGCGATCAAGTAGAGAATGTAGAACTGGCGATTAAGGCAGGTGAAGCTGCCATGCAGGTTTGTAGTCGTGATAGATTCCCTGAACAGTGGGGAAAGATCCAAAACAATCTCGGCATTGTTTACCGCGATGCCTGCGGCGGGCAAAGCCAACGCATTTTAGGAGACAAGGCTGAAAATTTAGAACAAGCGATCGCTTGTTATCAAAATGCTCTTTCCATTCGTACTCGTGAAGACTTCCCAGAACTTTGGGCGCAAACTCAAATGAATCTGGCATCTGCCTATCGCTATAGTAATACAGCAGAAAACGTGGAAAAGGCGATCGCTGCTAATCAATCTGCTTTACAAGTCTATACAAAAGCAGCCTTTCCCACAAATTGGGCAGAAGTACACATGAATTTGGCTAATGCCTATCTTCACCGCTTTCATGGCGATAAAAGCAAAAATTTAGAAAAGGCGATCGCTGCTCATAAAGGAGCTTTACAAGTTTTAACGAAAGAAGAATATCCTCGACAGTGGGCTATGACCTGACTGCCTGACAGAACTCTGAAAAGCCTAGCAAAATCAAGGATTTTAGTAAAAAAGGTCGAGAGACATGAGATGGTAAAGTTACCAGACTTCTACCAAAAAATACCATGTCAAACTCAACCCAACTTTATAGTCAGGTATTAGGATACTTACGTCAATACAGTACCTACCGTGATTTGCGTCATTTAAAAACTCTTGCTTGGATGATTAATGGGCTGATATGTAGTGGTCAGTTAAGTTTGAGCGCATGGGAACCATATGTAGACAGTTATGCCAAACAAGCTCAAAGCTACGAGCGCAGGTGGCATAGATTCCTTGAAAATATAAGGATTAACGTTGAAAAAATATACTTGCCATTGGCATTGTTGGCACTCAAAGACTGGGAAAAACATCGATTGTATTTGGCATTAGATACAACTATGCTTTGGAATCGTTTCTGCATGATTCACATCTCAGTGGTGTGTTGTGGGCGAGCAATCCCTTTATTGTGGAGAGTATTGGAACATAACAGTGCAACGGTTGCATTTAAGGAATACGAGGTGATGCTACGTAAAGCTAGGTGGTTACTACGCCGTGATTCCGATATTATGATACTTGCAGATAGGGGCTTTGCAAATCATGATTTCTTGAGTTGGTTGCAAAAAAGCAATTGGCATTACTGTATACGTATCCCAAGTGATACATGCTTGCATGGAGTTAGACGTTACCCAACACATGTAAAATCAATTTATCCAAATCGAGGACAAGCAGCTTTTTATCGTAACGTTGGACTGTGGCAAGATTGCCTAATTCGCTGTAATTTGGTAGTCGCCTATCCAGAAGTGGTATCCGAGCATTGGGCAGTTGTTACAGACGAAGAGCCAGCTTTAAAAACATTGCATGAGTATGCTTTGAGGTTCTGCGTAGAGGAACTATTTCTGGACAGTAAATCAGGTGCATTTGAACTCGAAGATTCTCGCATTCGTGATGCCGAATCTTTGGAGAGATTGTATTTGATTGCCGCCTTAGCTTTACTTTACAGTACAACCCACGGCATGGCTGTACAAATTGCTGGTTTACGTACTTGTGTTGACCCCCACTGGAATCGTGGTTTAAGTTATCTCAAGATTGGTTTGCGCTGGCTCAAAGGTGTTATTCACAAGGGACGACAATTACTCACCCCAATTCCTTTGTTATCACAAGATCCTCAACCAAGTTTTGCCTCCAATAAAGCTCGTCAAGATGACAATCTCGGAATATGCTTTTCTCGAATTTACTCCTTTAATTCCTGGGTTTGACTGCTTTTCAAACAAATCTGTCAGGCAGTCAGGCTTCCTTGCACAGTGCAATGATTATCAATTTACCTACGGTACATATTCAGTGTGAGTTGCAAAGAAAGAAGGCAAGACGAACTGTAACGGTAGTTTGGAATCCGTTTAGTAAAATTATTGAGCCGCTTCGTTGTGAATTATCTGGAGAACCTGTTTATGATTTTTATTTAGATGATGTGGAAGCTAAAATTATCTCATCGACAGTTTGGAGAAAGTAATTTGGTGGAACTATCTGTTAACCTATTACAGTAGCGCTCATCGGGGTTCTGTATGAAAGTTGAGTCTATCCGGATCAACAACTTCAAGCGTTTTGACAACCTTGAAGTATCCTTCAAAAATCAAACCCTGAACACAATCAGCGAAGCTTGCGCGACGTAAGTCGTTCGCTTTTTGGTTTTGGGGGATAATGGTACTGGTAAAACAACTTTACTCCAAGCGATGTCAAATTGAAATGCCTTCGGCACGCTTCGCAAAGACATTTCGTTTTTTGGCGTTGCATAAGTGCGGGATGAATTAGCGTTGGAACCCATTGAAAAATCGTTGAAAATTTAGTGAAATCATCCCCTGATTCAGCAACGCCCATTTTTTAGTGTAGTTAGGGGAAAGTGGCGAAAAATTTCTGTTAGTGGAGAACTAGGATCGGCAACGCAGCGATATCCATCCAGATTCATTGACAAACTTGAGAAAATGAGTGGAAGAAAGACTTAAGTCCAGCACAGATCCAATTAGTAGAGTTGGAAAATTTCCCGATCGCAGACTACAAAATATGCCTTAGGACAAAGGTTCAAATAGAAACAAAATCATAAGCTAAGGGGGTTGGATTGCTCGGTTCAATCCAATCATCAGAAAATATAGGCTCAAAGGTGCAGATTATTATGGCTGATTTATCTAATTTACGAGTAGCAGTACTAGTAAGCGATGGCTTTGAAGAGACTGAACTGACAGAACCAGTAAAAGCACTTAAAGAAGCTGGTGCAAAAGTAGAAATTCTTTCAAATAAATCTGGAGAAATCCAAGCATTTCGGCATCAGGATAAAGGAACAACTGTAAATGTCGATCGCCTGATAGACCAAGCACAACCAAGCGAGTATGACGCGGTATTATTACCAGGTGGCGCACTCAATACTGATACCTTGAGAATGGAATCAAAAGTACAATCCTTCCTTAAGCAGATGCAGCAAGATAATAAACCCTTTGCAATTATTTGTCACGCAGCTTGGGAGTTAGTCTCTGCTAACTTGGTGCAAGGACGCACCTTAACCAGTTACTATACGATTCAAGATGATATTCGCAATGCTGGCGGTAATTGGGTAGATCGGGAAGTTGTCGTAGATCAAAACTGGGTCACAAGTCGTCAACCGCAGGATATCCCCGCATTCAATCAGGAAATGTTGAAGCTGTTTGCAAAGTTTGCGCCAACAGCATCCAATTTGCGTTAATAATTATCAGTTTTAGAGAGTGAGTAACTGTGGCGATAGTTTTCGCAAAACTCCATTTTTCATTTCTCTGTATAAGTAATTGCCGTCAAGTTTGCGATCGCTACTTTTCTGAATTCACTATCATTCATTGCCAAAATACGTAATTAACAGGAATCTTATGATGTTTAACAGCAAAATACTAACTACCGCTTTAGTGGCAATTACTTTATGGCAATTTGAGGTTGAGGAAAAATAAATGCAAACTAAACAACTTGGTAATTCTGACCTTTACATCACACCTATTGGCTTTGGTGCTTGGGCAATTGGTGGAAGTGGATGGTCTCATGGCTGGGGTTCACAAGATGATACAGAATCAATAAATGCCATTCGACGAGCAATTGACTTGGGCATAAATTGGATTGATACTGCTGCTATCTATGGCTTGGGACATTCTGAAGAAGTAGTAGCTCATGCTCTTAAAGGAGTGTCTGATCGTCCCTATATTTTTAGCAAATGTTCTCAAGTCTTGAACAATAAGGGTGAAGTTAGTACCGTCCTTAAGGCAGATTCTCTGCGGCGAGAAGTTGAAGAGAGTTTACAGCGATTGCAAACTGATGTGATTGACCTTTACCAAATCCACTGGCCCAACGCTGACATTGACGAGGGCTGGACTACGCTAACAGAATTACAGAAACAGGGAAAGATTCGTTATATCGGTGTCTCCAACTTTAATGTGGAGCAAATGCGCCGTATTCAACAAATAGCACCGATTACCTCCTTACAACCACCCTATTCCCTCCTAGATAGAGATGTCGAACAGGAAATTTTGCCATTCTGTCAACAAGAAAAAATAGGTATAATCAACTACTCACCAATGGCATCTGGTATGCTTACTGGTGCAATGACACGAGAGCGTGTGAAAAATTTACCAGATGATGACTGGCGACGACGCAGCCCAAAATTCCAGGAACCGAACCTTTCGCGCAACCTAAATCTAGTTGAATTACTACGCCAAATCGGAGAACTATATGGACGCTCTCCTGGTGAAGTTGCGATCGCATGGACGCTAAGACATCCAGCGGTTACTGGTGCTATTGTTGGTGGGCGCAACGCTAAACAGGTGGAAGGAATCATCGGTGCAGGTGAATTCCGCTTAAGTGATGATGAAATTAAGGAAATCGAAACCTTTTTGAGTACACTATTTTACCAGGTTAGTGTCTAAATAGGACTGTATTTGAGGGCATTTACAAACCTTGGTCATAACTAGTAGTCTGTAAAACTTATCTTGACGGTTAGAGAGACGGGGTAAATTGCTGTCTTCTAAGAAACTTCCACGATTTGGGGCTGTTCAACCAAATCAAATCCAAGGTCTTTGGCTTTTTTCTTGAGGTTACTAATAGCCCGTTGTTTGTATTTATGCTCATAAGAATTAGCACCAGTGTCAACATAAGTGTCTCCATGTTTCCACATGTGGTAAAAAATGCGGGCAAGTTTGTGAGCAGTGGCAGTAATTGCTTTGGGGGCACCAAGTTGAGCTTTTTTACGACGATAGAAAGCACCAGCAGCAGATTTAGAGGAAGCAAGGGATTGAGCAGCAACCCGTAGGGCAGTAGCAGCACGATTAACAACTTTGCGGGTTTTTGAACTGAGGACTTTGCCACCACTAATACGACTACCAGGGCATAAACCCAACCAAGATGTAAAATGTTTAACAGTTGGGAAACGCCCAGGATCAAGCCCAACTTCAGATAGTAGGGTTTGAACAGTTAAAACACCGAAGCCATCGATAGCAGTAAAATCAACACCACTAATACGGTAAAGATGAGAGCGTAAATCAAATTGAGGTGAGTTACCCTTAGTTTTTTTAGTTTTTTCAGGGGGTAAGGGGGGTTTATCTCCATTTTTGTCCTCAAAGCTGCCTAGATACTGCTCAATTTCGATATCGCACAGTTGAATTTGAGCAATATAAATTTCATACAGGTGTAATTCTTGTTTGAGAACAAAAATATGTTCAGTTCGGTAATCTCCTGTCAAGGCTTTCTCAATCTCTGTGATACTGCTTTTAACCCGACAATCTTTCATCGATGCCAATACTTTTGGGTCACGTTCCCCCCCAACTATTGCACGTATTATTTTTAAGCCTGTAATACCTGTAATATCGCTTAGTACTTGATTGAGGTGTAGATTCATCTCTTGAAGAGCTTTTTGCATTCGCAATATATGAGTACTACTACTACGAATCAGATTATCTCGTTGACGGATGTAGCTACGTAAAACACAAATTTGGTCTTCTGGTCTAAATGAACCTGATAACAGCCCATAGGTGTGTAATTGTTGTAGCCACTGACAATCTAGGACATCACTTTTGCGCCCCGGCACTGTCTTGACGAAATGAGCATTTACTAAACGTACTTCAAATCCACTTGTCTCCAATATTTGAAACATCGGAATCCAGTAAACGCTTGTTGATTCCATTGCTACTGTTTTGATTCCGCATTGCTTCAACCAAGTAACCATTGCCTGTAAGTCTGATGTAAAACAGCCAAACCGTCGTACCGACTCACTATCTCTGCCTATTGGTACACTTACCCAATGTTCGCTTGCTCCTATGTCTATACCTGCTGCATTTGGATTGATCAGTTCAAACCCTTTTTGTGAAAACACTTGAGCTTTTTCGCCAACTGATACTTGTTTGTTCTTTCCTTGCTTTTTCATCTCCAAAACTCCAGCAATTAGAAGCATCCTGACCTGGGAATGATTAAAAATTATAATTCTTCTAAGCGGGATAGCAAAATAATTTACTTCACCAATCTCATAATCTCTACTCCCAGAACCACGCTCTACAACGGACTATTAATGCACCATTGACGCTCCGGTTTTGGCTGTCTGAATGCTTCTAACAGCATACCTAAAATTTGTATTTCTATTTTTAAGTTTCTTTAACCCATAACGGGGGATGCGAAGCCCCCCGTTAACCGCTCTAAAGAAAATCTATCCGTCAATTAGCTCTTGACGCACTACTAGTGCTCTGTCCCATTAATTTTGGTGGTAGTTAGCGGAAAGTGGCGGTTTCGCTATGCCTATCCGTGAAGGTAAAGCGCAAGAAATCTACATCGTTACCTCAGGTGAGATGATGGCGATGTATGCTGCTAACAACATTGCTCGTGGTGTCTTGAAGTATGCTCACACAGGTGGCGTACGTTTGGGTGGTTTGATTTGTAACAGCCGTAAAGTTGACCGGGAAGTCGAGTTGATCGAAACCTTGGCAAAACGCTTGAACACTCAAATGATTCACTTCGTACCCCGCGACAACATTGTTCAACACGCTGAACTTCGTCGGATGACTGTTAACGAGTACGCACCTGATAGCGATCAGGGTAATGAATACCGTACCTTGGCTAAGAAAATCATCAACAACAAAAACCTCACCATTCCTACACCTATTGAAATGGATGAACTCGAAGCACTACTCATCGAGTTCGGTATCCTTGATGATGATACCAAGCACGCAGCACCTGAAATCAAAGCTGCTGCTAGCAAATAACTAATGTGGTAGGAAAAGGAAAAGTAGAAAGTCTAACTTTTTACTTTTACCTTCTCTTTCCTCGCTAGTTGAAAAAAACTCCATTATTCCTAATATATCTACTCACAAATAAATAGAGGCAGAAGAATGACACCTCCAGAAAATAAGAACCTCGTTGAAGAACATAAGGAACTGATTAAAGAAGTCCTTGAAGCTTACCCCGAAAAATCCCGCAAAAAACGGGAAAAACACCTCAACGTAATGGAAGAGGGTAAGTCGGATTGTGGCGTTAAGTCTAACGTAAAATCTGTTCCTGGTGTAATGACCGCTCGTGGTTGTGCTTATGCAGGTTCCAAGGGTGTGGTTTGGGGACCAATCAAAGACATGATTCATATCAGCCATGGTCCTGTAGGATGTGGTTATTGGTCATGGTCTGGTCGTCGTAACTACTATGTAGGTACAACTGGTATCGATAGCTTCGGTACCATGAACTTCACATCAGACTTCCAAGAACGTGACATCGTGTTTGGTGGTGACAAAAAACTTGTCAAAATCGTCCACGAAATTGAAGAACTTTTCCCACTCCACAAAGGTGTTTCCATTCAGTCGGAATGTCCAATTGGTTTGATTGGAGATGACATCGAAGCTGTTGCTAAGAAGACATCAAAAGAAATTGGCAAACCAGTTGTACCTTTACGTTGTGAAGGTTTCCGTGGTGTATCCCAATCTTTAGGACACCACATTGCTAACGATGCTATCCGTGACTGGGTATTCCCACTCCATGACAAAGCTAAAAAAGAAGGCAAAATCAGCTTTGAACCAAGCCCCTATGATGTAGCATTAATTGGTGACTACAATATCGGTGGTGACGCATGGTCTAGCCGTTTATTGCTAGAAGAAATGGGTTTACGGGTAGTGGCTCAATGGTCTGGAGATGGAACTATTAACGAATTGATCCAAGGTCCTGCTGCTAAATTGGTTCTTATCCACTGCTACCGTTCGATGAACTACATCTGCCGGACTTTGGAAGAATCCTACAACATGCCTTGGATGGAATTCAACTTCTTTGGTCCTACTCGGATTGCTGAATCATTACGTGAAATCGCTGCTAAGTTTGATGACAAAATCAAAGCAAATGCTGAGAAAGTCATCGCTAAGTACACACCAACCATGGACGCAATCCTCAAAAAATTCCGTCCCCGTCTTGAAGGCAACACCGTCATGCTTTATGTTGGTGGTTTGCGTCCCCGTCACGTTGTTCCTGCATTTGAAGACCTCGGTATCAAAGTTGTTGGTACAGGTTATGAATTTGGACACAATGATGATTACAAACGTACCACTGAATACGTAGATAATGCTACTATTATTTACGATGACGTGACAGCATACGAATTTGAAGAATTCGTTAAGCACAGCAAGCCTGACTTAGTTGCTTCTGGTATTAAAGAAAAGTATGTTTTCCAAAAAATGGGCTTACCTTTCCGCCAAATGCACTCTTGGGATTACTCCGAACCTGGTTATTGAGTCTCAAATCTAGGATATACAAGGTTTTTTTACTAGTTTGTTTTTTAGGAAATATATTTTAGTCTAGAATTATTTTCATATTAACTAAGTAGCATATTTCATCTTATTGAAATTCTAGAAAAGCGTAATTATAACTACAGTTCAAAGTCTAGTTATATCTATATATAAAAATATCTGTAAATTTTAAAACACTTTCAATTATATAAGTTTTAGACTAATTGAATGTATGCATAGTAGAGTTATTGATAATGTTAAAATTAGACAATGGCAATTTGTGCAGAATTTAATTCCATGAGTAACACATCTCCGTATTTTAAGTTGGTTATGAAAGGTGCAATCATCTCTAAAGTATCAGGGGTTTGAAAATGTTCTGGTTTTGTTTCTGGATGTGGATAATAAATTAAAGAATTGAGAGGAGCCGCATCAGCAAGTACGATTATACAGTCGAGGAATGAAAAATCTTCGGCTGGTTCAGTCGATGACCATTTCAGGTTCCTAAATGTATATTTAGGATTGATAATTGTATATTGATGTGGGTGAATTGAAATATTGATTGTTCCCATAAAATATGGGCTGAGATCTAAACCCAGTTTCTGGAAGAAAGGCTTTTGCATCGCAATTGTTCCCTGGGGAAAACGGGAATCTCCACCTTTGCCAGATGCTACTCCATATCCTGGTTTAATGACACCTTTGACTTGAATCCAGTTGTTAGTCATGTAGTTAATTATAAATTTTGAGAATCCAGTAGTGAATACTGATATTTTAAAATAGGGTAGTAAATTTAACTTAGCTAGTCAGGTGATGCAAAACCAGTTGTTGGGTCACTGATATACAATCCTAGAGTAAGCGATCGCATAACTTCATCCCACACTGGTATTAGTTGTTCGGCTTGGTCAACCCAATAGTCGAACGTAATCAAACACTGGATATTTGAGCCCAAAGCAATACAAGTTCGAGAAAAAGCTTCCCGTGGTTCCTCCTGAACATCAATAAACTTCATCTGACACCAAACAATCTTTGCAGTTTGCCGTTTAACAACAAAAACCTCACTCCTTTCCACCACATCACGACTATCGTCTTCCATAATTTTCTGTAAAGTTGCCTTCAGAGGAAATCGATTCCAATCGTTGGGCGGCAAGTGATTGTAAGATACTTCCAAACAGCAATCGTCTTTTTTATCCCGAAACTTGAATGATTTTTCCTGAGGTTCAAAAATCCAATCACCAGGAACATTGAAGCGAACTGCTCCCAGACCAGCTACAAATATTTTGGGTGCGGCTCTTTTAGTAAGACAGGAAATGTAGTTTAGACAGGTATTGGAAGGGGTGAAGGGGTAATAGGGCAACGGGCTTTAGCAACTCGCTTCATCAAGGGAATTGCACCTTGATACAGAGCAAGATGATTGCGTTTATGCTCTTGGTGTAAATGGAAGCGCCAATACTTATGCCAATCCCCGCTAATATACAAAGAACGAAGCCGTAAAACAGCCTCGGCACCAGCTAGACTCCATCTGGCACCAGTAATATCCATCCGATCTTTAATCAGATGACGGCAAGCACCTTCGATAACTCCGGTAGCAATTGGCAACCCAGCTTTTAAATAATCATGGTATTTGAGATATTCGCGGTTGTTGAGCAAATATCTGGCACAGTTATCCACAGGTTTGCGTTCTTGGGGTGTGAGTTTACGTTTTGTCGCGCTTGTTCGCATCCCAGAAGCAACATCACTGGATTTCCCCTCAAGGATAGACTTCAAACGTTTCGTAACCCAGGCTTCGGCTTGTTTATCCGTACTGGAATAAAATACAAATGCTGCTTTCCACAAATACTCAATCACATGGATAATATCCAGGACAATAGTCAGTTCGAGGTGATGTTTTTTGGTAAATTTCTTCATCAACCAGGACTTACGCAACTGGCACAGCGCGAACGACTTACGTTGAGCAAGCTTCACATTCTTATAGTAGATATGTACTAAATTAATGTGGCATCCTCAAAGGAAATTACGAAAATTCGTAACAGTAATCTGTTGTGTTAAGTATTCATCAAATCATGAGAAAATTAGCTAGGGATGCATAAAATAAATCCTGTAGCTTTATGAGATTTACTAAACTTAACTATTGCCAGTATTTGTTAAGTAGTCAGATTAATTATACTCTGACAAATTTGGCAGACCATTTAGAGCAGATCAGTCATGATAAAATCAATCGTTATTTAAAGAACGAAAAATTAACGCCTCGGATTCTTTGGGATAACGTGAAAGATTTAATAGAAATCAATGATAATGCTTACTTAGTTTTTGATGACACAGTAATTGATAAACGATACGCTACTGAAATAGAGCCAAGTAGACGGCAATATAGTGGCAACGAGCATGGTGTAATTCAAGGGATTGGGTTAGTAAATTGTGTATATGTAAATCATGAAATTGGAAAGTTTTGGGTAGTTGACTATCGTATTTATGATCCAGATAGAGATGGAAAAACAAAGATAGACCATGTGATGGAAATGCTGCAAAACCTTGTTTATCATAAGGCTTTACCATTTAAAGCTGTCTTAATGGATACTTGGTATGCGACAAATAAATTGATGTTATATATTGATGGATTAGGGAAATATTATTATTGTCCTCTGAAACGTAATCGACTTGTTGATGATACGGCAGGCGAAGAAGAGTATCAAAGAATTGAATTGTTATCTTGGGATGAAGAGGAGTTAAAATCAGGTAAAATAGTTAAAATAAAAAAGTTCCCTCAAGCTAAAAAAGTGAAACTGTTCCGGGTAACTGTCTCCACTGACAAAACGGATTTTATCGCTACAAATGATTTATCTCAAGACTCTACGGACGTTGTACAAAAAGTGTGTAAAGTTCGATGGAAGGTTGAGGAGTTTCACCGAGAGTTAAAACAATTGACTGGTCTTGAATCATGTCAATGTCGTAAGGGTCGTATTCAAAGAAATCATATTGCCTGCGCTATTTTAGTCTGGCTTCGACTTAAAGATTTAGCTTATAAAAGTGGTCAAACAATTTATAAAATTAAGCATGGATTGTTGTCAAATTATTTAGTTCAACAACTAAAACGTCCCAATATTCCAATGTTTTCCTTTTAGGTTGTTTGGCGCTCGGTGCGGCGTAGCCGCACCATTGCTTGTGACAGTTGCGTAAGTCCTGATCAACGATAATTGTTGCTTATTACCATCGACCAAGGCACAAAAGCGTTTTTGCCGATCTGGATCACGATGCAATGCCTCATCGAAAGCCTCTTTAATGACGACTTCTGGTTCCTTGGCAACAGAAGCCCAAACCCTTTTTCCAATAGGTTTAGGACGCTTTATTTTCTTATCCTCATCGGATGGGTTAACTATTTGCTCAACTGTACGAACAAACGGGTTGATTGTGTAAACTGAAGCTACCGTTGCCATTCGTTTGGCATTGGCTTTTTCTCCTTTGGTTAAACGCTTATCTAACTTCTTGCTGGAAGCTTGCGCTCGTTTTTGGGTTTGGGGACGTAAATCCTCTGTACGCACCGCCACTTCGACACTGGGCACAGCCCGTGTCGAGTGGCTCACAATCACACCTTTCCCATCTGCACTGATTACAACAATTTCTCCTATTTCCTCAACTTGTACCGCTTCTGCCTGTTGATATGTGTAGAAATCATCAAAATCGACAGCGCTCTGGTACGCTAGTTCTTCTGCTTGCCGTTTACCAATTTTGGCTGCTGTTGTTTTTTCGATAATATCCACTGTTTCCCTAAATCCTGAACGAGCTACTTCCACTGCTACTCGTTGTCTTAATCCGTGAGAATATTGTTCTGCTGGTAGGTTTAGCTCTGCATCTAATGGAAATAGGGTGTTTATCTTTCTACCTCCGTAACCGATTCGGTTTGCGATTACTGTGCCAAATATTGTTGTTAATTTCCTTGACAATTTTTTCTTGTGCGTTCGCTTGGCTTGGTCTTTTCCTACCCACTCAGAATCCGTTTCGTCTTGGCTACGCTTATCAAAGTATCCTTGTAACAGCCTTCTAAGTAGTTCATATCCATTATCAAGCAACTTACTTTCTATTTCTCCATGCTCCAACCCACAAATACTATCTGAGTCCAGCCAACCAACTATTTCTTCAAATAGTTCTCGTGCTTCTTCCCAAAACATCCCTGGATTTGATCTAGATGCTTGCATACGTCCGTACTTATTCCCGTTTTTATCTTTTGACAAGCAAGGATGCATCTGTTTCATTTTTGCACTGAAACATTACTCTGGTTGACTTGTCTCCTATTACTCTTATACCATACCTTGTACTACTAAAAGAGTCGCACCCAAATATTTTATACTCCGGTGGAGAATCCCAAGCATGGTTGGGTTTAAGTTCTAGAGTTTCTTTAACCCAGTGGAGATCGTCTTTTTTACGCTTTGCCATAGGTTTAATGCAGGTATGGAAATTTTCAAAAAATCTATCAATGGTTAGAGAAAAAGGGAGTTTTGTCAAAGTTTCTCTACTTAGATGGATAAATTTTAGTGGCGTTAGATGGCACAGAATATTTTTCGTCTAAGAAGATTAATTTCTTTCATTGTAATACAAAAAAGGGTGTGAAAAAAAGATTATCCCACACCCAACGGGTAGAAATCCTTATTTTTAATAAAAAACAGAAAAAAGAGGATTCTTAAAGCACGTAGTACGATTTTTGCAGTTATTTATTATTTTTTGTTATCTTCCTGGTTCTTCCTCATCTATAAATCTGATTAATTCTATTATTGCTTGCCAACTTTTCCAAAAACCTAATTTTGGCTGTTCTTCATTCTGTCTACTTGTATTAACTGTTTCGATTCTGGTATTCTCGATTGATTGAATCACGTTGCTTTACTCCAAATTCAAAATTCAAAACCCGCATAAATAAATTTACGGGCTTCAAATGAAAAAAATATCTCTTATTTAAATAATAATATGCTAAATTGAAAAACTTTTTACTTATATACTTCTTATAGTAATTATAAAGTAAACTCTAAGCATCTACCCAAGGTCGGGTAATAGGCAATACTTTTCGGTTAAAGGAAAAAAGACGAATAGGAAAAGAGAAAGTAATCCGTAGGGTGAGGACTAGATATCATCAGGGTTTAAACGAAATTGTTTTAATGCTTTTACTGCTCAAAACTAAATGAATTAGCAAAAATAGCAGCTTGGGTTCTATCTCTTAAATTCAATCTTGTGAGAATATTAGTGACATGGTTTTTTACGGTTCTTTCTGCAATAAACAAAGATTCGGCAATTTCACGATTACTCGCACCAGAAGCTATTAACTGTAAAACCTCTTTTTCTCTGGGAGTTAATTGTTCTAACTCAGGTGGTCGAGTAAAAGTTTTTGCTAATGTACGTTCTACAGTAGGAGTCATGATTCTCTCAAATAATCCTGGACCAAAGTGAGTATGTCCAGAATGTACCGAGCGAATTGCATTTACTAGAGGTTCTAAAGGTGTGTCTTTAAGTAAGTAACCTTTAGCACCAAATCGCATTCCTTGGGAAATATATTCATCATCATCAAAAGTAGTTAAAATTAAAACTTTCACTAAAGGAAATTGCTGCGTAATAGCTTTTGTTGCTGCGACACCATCTGTTATTGGCATTCGCACATCCATCAAAACTACGTCTGGTTGTAAAATTTCGACTTGAGATATAGCCTGTTTGCCATTTTCGGCTTCACCAACTACTTCAAAATCAGGTTGAGATTCCAGTAAACTTTTGATACCCTGACGAATAATCGATTGGTCATCAACCAATAGTAATCGAATCATCATTCCAGCCTCGACAGTGGGAAAATTGCCATTATACTGCAACCTGCTTCTGGTTCACTGTTGAGATAAAATTGTCCCCCTAGTGCATTCGTGCGATCGCGCATACTTTGCAGCCCAAAACCTGTGGTATTTTGTTTAAGATCAAAACCAATACCGTTATCCTCTACACGGACAAGAAAGGAATCTTTGGTTGTCTGTATATCAATTTTGACTTTTGTTGCCTCACTATGCTTAGAAATATTCGTCAAAGCTTCCTGAACAATTCGGTAAATCGTCCTGTTTAATTCCGGGGGAATTGATAAGTTATTACGTAAAGAATAATTAGGACTAATTTGCATTCTACTTTGGAAATCTACAATTAAAAGCTGAATTGCAGCATCTAAAGATTTGCCCTGCAAAGGGTCAGAACGCAATGTTGTTACTGAACAACGAACTTCTTGTAAGAGATTAGCGCTAAGTTTTCGGGCTTCTAATAAAAAACTTTTGGCTTTTTCCAAGTTTGATTCTAAATATACTAATGCATTTTCAAGTTGAATACTTTGTGCTGTTAATGAATGTCCCAAAGCATCATGTATTTCACGGGCAATGCGATTCCGTTCTTGTAATGTTGCTTGGTCTTCGATACGCAGAGCATATTCTCGTAAACGTTCGTGAGCAAGGGCAAGTTGTTGACGACTTTTCAATTCTGAAAATAATGCGTTTACTAAAAGGAGAACAAAAATTAAAACTAAGCTAAATAGCATTAAAACATTTAATTTGACAATCCAGATAAAACCTTCATTGGGATTTATGGGGACTTTCGGTGGAATTTTGATTGTATTCAAAGTAAAAATAAAACATATCCAGATTAAACCAATAATTATTACACTTTCAGATATTTTGAATATTAAAATACTCCGAATTGCCACAATTAATAACAATCCAGGCGAAAACCCAACAATATCACCTACTCCAATATTTGCTAATAAAATTAATAGCAATTGTAAAAATATATAGATAATTTTTGAGAATCTATTGCCCTTTGGCAACCTTAAGCCCATAATCCCCAAAATTGTGATACTAGCAATTAATAGGATTGGATTTGCGCGTTCTGTTTCTCCCACTAAACGTGCGGGAGGTAAATTCATGATAATTATAGATATACCAAGTAAAACCCACTCTAAATATAGAAGTAAACGCAGTGGGTGCTGCTCTATTTTTAGATTATTTTTTAATTTCAGAGCTATGTTCATATAAATTAAGACAAAAGATATATCTATTTAAACTAGTTTATTTTTAGCTTGC
Source organism: Calothrix sp. PCC 6303 (assembly GCF_000317435.1). Taxonomy (NCBI): domain Bacteria; kingdom Bacillati; phylum Cyanobacteriota; class Cyanophyceae; order Nostocales; family Calotrichaceae; genus Calothrix; species Calothrix sp. PCC 6303. Next base: position 268,049 of record NC_019751.1, on the reverse strand, counting down.
TTTAATTTTAGCTATTTCTTAAATAAAAATTCAGAGACTACAAAAAGATTGACATAATTCAATGATAATGGATAAGATTTTAATATTAAGATAGTTGCCTAACAAATAAATATAGTATTTGTTATATCTCAATTATTCAATATCGTGAACTATGCCGATCCATCAATAACCACGGCATGAATCATGGTGTTAAATCTAATTAAATCTATATTAAAAGGTCAGCACCAGAGTCTTTAGTACTATTTCTGCCACTTCTAACTAGGACTAAAGTACCGGATGAAATTAGAGCGCTAGTACCATGTGGTTTTGAATTATAGCTTATACGATAAGTGCATGGAATCAAAGGTTCCGTAACAAGAATACAAATAAAATGGATTAGGAAGAGTAATGCAAACGAAGGTCATCTCTGCGTTAGTTCCCACAATAATTATTTTGGGTGCGACACCGAATATCTCTCACGCACAATTTCCATCTCAACCACCAGGAAATATGCAAATGCAAGGGGGGATAGAAAATATACCTGATATGAATTTCACCGACGATCAAAAAGAAAAGCTTCAGGAGGTGAAGACGGAAATGAGCGATCGCATGAACCAAATTCTCACATCTGAACAGCAAAATTATTTAAAAACTGCGATGAACACAGGCAGAAATCCTCAAGAGGTGATGAAGTCCTTAAATTTATCCAGACAGCAAAAGCAACAAATGGAAGGTGTCCAAAGATGGCAACGCGATCAGTTATTTAGTATCCTTACAAATGAGCAAAAACAAAAACTTAAGGAGACAATGATGCGAAAACAAGGTGGTGGAACCCCATTTGGATTTCGTAGGTAATAATCGTTGACCCTATTACATGGCTAGAGTGAGTTGAAGAATAGGAGAGATGTGACAATGTTGTTCCCATTGTGCATTTATCTCCCTATTTTATGAATGCAAGTTAATCACATTACACCAGGATTATATCATCACAGAGATGGAAATAGTAGATAGCATATATTTATTTTTCTTTTTTCTATCTCTGTGTTTTTGTAATTTTATTTATCACGATTTTGGGAATCTCTAATTAATTTGTTAAATATGAAAATGGACGCACAAAGCTCGATTAATGACTCGACGAAAATCAGTATTGGAATTAACAAAAAAAATATAAGTAATTGGTCGATTAAGCTGTTATTTTTCGCTTTCTTGATTGGTGTAATTTTTGCTGGGTTTCGCTTTCTACTCATGAACCCAAGACAAAAATCTCAAACTCAATTACCAACTCAACCAGTTGAAAGACAAAACTTAAATATTACGGTTTCAGCCAATGGCAAAATTGAAGCTGAACGTTCAATTAATTTAAGTCCTAAAAATGCAGGTATAATCAAAAGTCTAATAGTAAAGGAAGGTGATGTTGTTAAAAAAGGACAAATCATTGCTTACATGGATGATTCTAATTTACAAGGACAACTTACCCAGGCTAAAGCAGGAATTACATCTGCTGAAGCAAATTTGAATAAATTAATTGCTGGAAATCGTGCTGAAGATATTAGTCAATCCCAAGCGCAGTTAGAAGAAGCACAAGCAAATCTCAAAAAAATAATTGCCGGGAATCGACCTCAAGATATAGCACAAGCAGAAGCAAGATTAAAAAGAGTAAAAGTCACACTAAATCAAGCAGAATCAGATTTAAAACGCTATCAAGAGTTATTAAATTCGGGGGCAATTTCTCGCCAAAGTTTTAGTACATATCAAACAAATAGGGATACTGCATTAGCACAGGTTCAAGAAGCAGAACAAGCATTGAAATTGCAACAAACTGGTTCTCGTAGTGAAGATATCGAACAAGCACAGGCAAAAGTCAAACAACTACAACAATCTTATAATTTAATCAAAAATGGCGCAAGAAAGGAGGATATAGACCAAGCGCGATCGCAAGTTAACTCCGCACGGGGTTCTTTGCAGACAATCTTAGCTCAAATTAACGATACAGTGATTCGCGCTCCCTTTGATGGAGTAGTAACTAAAAAATATGCCGATCCCGGTTCTTTTGTAACTCCAAATAATGCTGGAGGTGCAAGTTCTTCTAGTGTCTCATCTTCGATTTTATCTTTGACTGCTAATAATCAAGTAGTGGCAAATATTTCTGAATCAAATTTAGCTAAAATTCAGATTGGACAAACATTAAAAATCAAAAATGATGCTTATCCAAATAAAGTGTTTATGGGAAAAGTATCACAGATTGCTGCTCAAGCAGATGTGGAACAAAATGTTACTAGTTTTGAAGTCAAAGCGGCTATTACTTCCGATAATAAAAATCTTTTACGTTCAGGGATGAATGTGGAAGTTGAATTTGAAGTTGGTCAACAGGAAAACGCATTAGTAGTTCCTAACGTTGCAGTTATCCGCGATCAGCGAGGAACAGGTGTATATATTTTAGATACAGAAAATAAGTCTATATTTGTGCCAGTTAAAGCTGGTGTTGCAGTCAACAATAAAACTGAAATTAAGTCTGGTTTGAAAGGTGGTGAAAGGGTGTTATTAACTCTACCACCAGAAGCCGCTAAACCTCAATCGGGCGGTTTCTTGCCTACTCCACCTAAACAAGAGAGTTAATTAGTCATTATCTCCGATTAAATTATACAAAAATTATATAGAGTATGAAATTAACTTCCAGAGAAAAGCATACTTCTGTTTCCTCTTTAGAAATACTATCAATGTCAATTGAATCTTTATGGAGTAATAAATTACGCACAGGATTGACAATGTTAGGAATGATAATTGGTATTTCCTCTGTAATTGCGATTACCTCTATTGGGGAAGGAGTACAAAAGTCAACTGAAAAACAAATTGAAGGCTTGGGTTCGGACGTTTTACAAGTTTTAGCAGGTGAATCTAAAAGTGGAAATATTAGTAAAGGTTTAGGTTCAACTACTACCTTAACTTGGGAAGATGCAAAAGCTATTGCTAGTGAAGCACCCTCAGCAAAAGTTGTTTCTGCTTATTTACAAAGTAAATCTCAAGTAGTTTATGAAGGACAAAATACCTCGACAACAGTATATGGAACAGATTTAAATTACCCGGATGCGAGAAATACTTTCCCAGAAACCGGTAGATATTTTAACCAAGAAGAATTAGATAGTTCTGGACAAGTTGCAGTAATTGCTCCGACGGTTAAGAAGAAATTATTTGGTGAAAATATTAATCCAATTGGATCAAAAATTCGGATTCAGGGAGAAGTATATGAAGTCATCGGAGTGACAGAAGTCAAAGGTTCCCAAGGTCCAATGGATCGAGATGATGCTGTTTATATTCCTCTAACAACAATGTCAGCCAGAATTGTCGGAAATAATTCATTATTTGGGATTTCAGTAAATGGTATTTATGTCAAATACGGGAAAAAAGAAGAAATAAAAACCGCAGAATTTCAAATTACCAACTTACTGCGATCGCGTCATGATATCCAGCCTCCCGAAATAGATGATTTTCGCGTTACCAACCAAGCAGACATACTAAAAACCTTAACTACTGTCTTGAGTTTACTGACTTTGATGGTGAGTGCGATCGCAGGAATTTCTCTGGTAGTAGGTGGAATTGGCATTGCCAACATTATGTTGGTTTCAGTGGTGGAAAGAACACGGGAAATTGGCATTCGTAAAGCAATTGGTGCCACAAATTCGGCGATTCTCAATCAATTTTTGATTGAAGCAATTGTTATTTCTTGTGTGGGTGGTGTCATTGGGATTGGAGGAGGAATTATTATTGCATTTGGCGCTGCAACAGCTTTTAATTTTCCGTTTGTAGTTTCTTCTAATTCGATTATTTTGGCTTTTGGCTTATCGGGTGCTGTGGGACTAATTTCTGGGGTGATTCCGGCGCGGAATGCTGCTAGTTTAGATCCAATTACTGCTTTACGTAGCGATTAGTCAATAGTAACTATAGGAATCCTACTTGAATCTTGCTAAGTAGACTGAGAAATAAACCTTTGTATAGCAAGCTTATAACCAACTTGGTTGTAAGCGCAAGCGCAGGCTACGCCAACAGAAATCAAATAGGAGTCCTATATATAGTTACTATGCCTCAAATATTCATCCTGAAAATTTATATGATTTTAATAGAAGATATTACCAAAAATTATTATTTAGGCGAAGTCAATATTCCCATACTCAAAGGTGTTAATTTAGCAATCGAGCAAGGCGAATATGTGGCAATCATGGGTGCATCAGGTTCTGGCAAATCTACACTAATGAATATTATGGGATGTTTAGATCGTCCTAGTAGTGGCAACTATATTCTTGAAAATAGAAATTTGACAACTTTAAGCATTGATGAACTGGCTTATATTCGCAACCAACGTATCGGTTTTGTATTCCAACAATTTAATTTATTGCCTCGCGCTACCGCACTAGAAAATGTCATGTTACCTATGGTTTATGCAAATATTCCTAAATCTCAGCGTCGGGAAAAAGCAACTCAAACTTTAACAAGAGTAGGACTAGGGGAGCGCATTTTGAATCGTCCCAATCAACTCTCTGGAGGACAACAACAACGGGTAGCGATCGCTCGCGCATTAATTAATCAACCTGCATTAATTCTCGCTGATGAACCAACAGGAGCATTAGATAGCCAAACCTCCTACGAGGTAATGAATTTACTCACAGAACTTAACGAGCAAGGAATTACGATTGTAATTGTGACCCATGAATCTGATATTGCTGCCCAAACAAAGCGAATTATTCACCTCCAAGATGGCTTAATTACACATTACTAAAAACGAATAATCACTTGTATGAATATAGGTTTATATTTTCTAGATTTTCTAACTTGTTGGCGAAGATCGCCTCCCACAGACAATTACTAATAAAATTAACATCGACATTTCTATGTATGCTACTTCCATGAAATTTATCCTTGTGATTATTGGTTTTACCCTGGTACTTTCCCTGAACAATCGATCAATTCAAGCCCAATCTTTGCCTTCAATAAATATTCCCAGTGATGTTACTCCCAATTCTAACGAACCTTTATCTTCTCCAACTGTAATGCCATCCGATGCACCCTCAATTGAGAAAGAAAAGCCTCTGCGGAGATATATCGGCATTAGTGGCACCATTGGGGTAAATGGTGTTGGGAAAGGGTTGAGTCACGGGGGAATAACCATTTTTCAAAAGAATGACCTGAGTGATTCCTTCTCAATTAGAGGTAGTAACATATTTGGTGGTGACAAAAACGACTCCACCTTTGCCTTGACTGCTAATTTTCCAGTTAAAACATCATCTGGTCAAGTTAAGTTTGTTCCCTTTATTGGAGGTGGTATGTTGGTAAGGGCAAAGTCTAACTTTGAAGATATTAATGTGCGGGGATTAGTGACTGGAGGAATTGACATACCCCTATCACGTAGTTTTACGGCAACGACTGCGGTTAATGTTGGTTTGTTTCAGCAAACTGAGGTAGGAGTGCAGTTAGGAATTGGCTATAACTTTTGAGAATTAAATAATCATCTAGACGTAGCACTGTTACGTCTTTACATCCAAACTTATATTCAGGTTCAGTGATACATTAATTTTGTCTGCTTGCTTAAATGTTGTTTCATGACAAAGAAAAATAGTCGGATTTAGCTATCTTCAACAATGCTTATAAAGAATCTCCATTTTTAACTTTTCAACCTCCAATTTCAATCGCTCATTTTCACCTTTCAATTTTCCATTCTCATCCCTCATTACTTCAACTTCATCTCTTTTACTCAAAGCTTGATTTATTGCTAACTTCCGCATATCCAGCGAGAACCAACGCTGGTAAGTCTGTGTATGCACCTGTACACTATGTCCCAAATTATCAGCTGCTGCTTTAATTGGTATTCCCAAAACATGCGCTCGAATTGCCCAAGCATGACGAAGATCATAGGGTTTAAAATCTAATTCTACTTTCCGAAACCACCAACTAATTCGCTGCGTTAAAGCAGTAATTTCTGCATGTTTAGTTTGATCTTTTTTATTGATTGTTGTTGCCAACATTTCTAAATATCTAGGATTTCTTAAATCAAAGTCTTCAATCCACTGTTTATAAAGTGGTAATGCTTGCCTTTCTCCAGTTTTACAATTTTTGTGGACTTTCCAAGTTAAATCTACATTTTCTGAACTTAACCACCAATCAATATCAGGATTAATAAATAATTCTCGCGGACGTAAACCAAATACAGCTAACATTCCGTAAGTCCATCGCCAAAGTTGCCAACTATCTTGGACATTTTGGTTAACCTGTTTACCTCTATAATTTTGATAATATTCAAATTTAGCAATCCCTGCATATATTTCTCTATCTGTTGGTATTTTACGGGAATTACTTTCGGGCATTTTAGAATATTTAGATAAGTCTATGGCAATTTTGAATGTGCTACAAAATGCTGATATCGCTCTTGCTGCATTATATTTTGCCCACTGTTGATTAATTTGTTCAATTGAATTAATTAAACTTTCAGCAGTTGCCAAATCAGTTGAATTAGTAAATCGCTTTGTTCGAGAAAAATAATAAAAAAAAGTATGTTCACTTTTTGTTGTGCGTTGATGAGTTTTAAAATATTCTTTTTCAAATCGTTCTAATAATTCTCCTATTGTACTGAAGTCTTTTTTCAGAGAATCATTGCCTAAGTATTTATCATTCCATTCAAAGTTTTGACGAGCAATTAATTTTCCTAGTTCGTATGCTTCCTCCTCTGCTGTTTTTAATCCTTCAAAATTGGCTGGGATATTTAAACTGATATTGTACTGCTTTCTTTTCGTTGTGTTAACATCTCGATCTCCGGGTTTGATAGGCAAGGTTGCTCTTAATTGAAGACTACCATTTGACTCTCTAATTGTTACTTTCGTTTTTGCAGATTTCAAACGTTGATTAACTTCTATCAATTTTAGGTGTATCTGGCTTTGCATGTATTGTTTTGGATTCACGAAATATAGAACGTAAAATGATAATTTTTGATAGACGTAAGACTTCTCATATTGTTAAATAATATTTGTGGTTTATGACACTAAAAAATCTTGCTTTAGGTTTAATTGATTTAGCCTATATTTAGTCTAAAAATGTTTTTGTTATTCGTAAACATAAGCAGGCTAAAAAACGTTATTTACTAACCCTTAAATCATCAAAGAAGAATAAGCATAAAAAGGATTACTCCGGTCCTTATCACGGTTATGATGGCTTCGCTATCTTCGCTCGTGACATGGACATGGCGCTCAACAGTCCTACTTGGGCTTTGATTCCAACTCCTTGGAAAAAGAAAGCAACTGCTGCTAAAGCTGCTTAATTAGGGATTGGGGAATAAAAAATAGGATAAGAAGGTAAAAGTTAAAAGCAAGAAGGCAAATATACCTTTTATCTTCTATCTTTTGCCTTCGTGATTTCCCTCTTTTTATTCCCCGCACCGAAATAAATTCATCTAGAACGTAAAAGTAGAGAGAGAGAAATGCCACAAAATCCAGATAAAATTGTAGATCACGTTGAGTTATTCAAACAGCCAGAATACCAAGAACTGTTCAAGAATAAGCGTGAACAGTTTGAAGGTGGACACTCTGTTGAAGAAGTTGAACGTGTTTCTGAGTGGACAAAAGGTTGGGAATACCGCGAAAAGAACTTTGCCCGCGAAGCTTTAACCATCAACCCTGCTAAAGGTTGCCAACCAGTAGGCGCGATTTTCGCTGCTGTTGGTTTTGAAGGAACTCTTCCTTTTGTTCAAGGTTCACAAGGTTGTGTTGCTTACTTCCGGACTCACCTTAGCCGTCACTACAAAGAACCGTTTAGTGCAGTTTCTTCTTCAATGACTGAAGATGCAGCGGTTTTCGGTGGTTTGAACAACATGGTTGAAGGTTTGCAAGTTTCTAACCAACTTTACAAACCAAAAATGATCGCAGTCTGCACCACATGTATGGCTGAGGTTATTGGTGATGACTTATCAGCGTTTATTGGTAATGCCAAAGCTGCTGGTGCTGTTCCTCAAAACATGCCTGTTCCTTTTGCACACACTCCTAGCTTTGTTGGTTCCCACATCACTGGTTATGACAACATGATGAAGGGAATTCTTTTAACCTTAACAGAAGGTAAAAAGAAGAGCAGCAGCAATGGTAAAATCAACTTTATTCCTGGTTTTGATACCTACACCGAGAACAACCGTGAAGTTAAACGGATGATGGGTTTGATGGGTATTGACCACACAATTTTAGCTGATAACAGCGATTACTTGGATTCTCCTAACAACGGTAAATACGAGATGTATCCCGGTGGAACCAAGCTAGAAGATGCTGCTGATGCTTGTAATGCTAAAGCTACAGTTGCTCTCCAAGCTTACACCACACCTAAAACTCGTGAATTCATCAAAGAAAACTGGAAGCAAGATACCTGCGTTCTCCGTCCTTGGGGTATCAGAGGTACCGACGAATTCTTGATGAAGTTGTCAGAAATGACAGGTAAAGCCATTCCTGAAGAATTAGAAGTTGAACGTGGTCGCTTAGTTGACGCGATGACTGACTCCTATGCATGGATTCATGGTAAGAAGTTTGCTATCTACGGTGATCCAGATTTGATCTACGGTGTAACTAGCTTCTTGTTAGAAATGGGTGCTGAACCAGTTCACATCCTTTGCAACAATGGTGATGAAACCTTCAAAGCTGAGATGGAACAACTTTTGAAGGCTAGCCAATTTGGTCAAGGTGCTACAGTCTGGATTCAAAAAGACTTATGGCACATGCGTTCTCTTCTATTCACCGAGCCTGTAGACTTCTTCGTAGGTAATTCCTACGGTAAGTACTTGTGGCGTGATACCAAGATTCCTATGGTGCGTATTGGTTATCCTTTGATGGATCGCCACCACTTACACCGTTATGCAACTCTTGGTTATAAAGGTGGATTGAACTTACTCAATTGGGTTGTTAACACCATTCTTGATGAATTGGATCGTTCTTCGGATATTGCTGGTAAGACAGATATCTCTTTTGACTTGATCCGTTAATAGTTACATCGCATCACTCGTGGCGTGCCAATAAAGGAAAAGGAAAAGGATAAATGATGAAGAGTGAAGGATAGAGAATGAATGCTAAAAATTAAAATAATGCATCAGACTTTATACTTCATCTTCAGCTTTATCTGTCTTTCCTTGACCTTTTTTCTTTATTTGTATGGGAATTTACACAGGGTGTTGGGTGGTGTTATGAAGGCATCGAAAATATTATTTGAAACTCATTCATGTTGAAGTCTGGAGTTTTCGAAAAGATATATTCTGTCGGTTGGGGAGTCATTGCTTTGCGACTGTACTTAGCCCTTACAGGGCGGCTGAGGCTTCGCCACGCCCGCCGTAGGATGCCCGCAGGGCTGTAGGGCCAACGCCAACAGAAGCCGCTTCCCATCTACCACCCGTTGTAGCAGATGATGTTGAAGTGGAATGTAACCCAACATGATCATCACTACTACTAAACCGTGGAGAATGGTGCGTTACGAACTCCGTTCTCTAGCGTGCGCGTAGCGTGTACTTTGCACTTAGCCATGCCTGGAGGGCTTTACACATCCTACGGGAACATATAATTATTTGGGGAGTGCATATTATTCATGATTATTTTTAGACATTAAGTTAAGAATCAAGCATCACCGATTAGCCACTAAAAATTAGACTATCTCATCTAGCAGCAAAAAACTATGAAGATTACCCCAGCAAAAATTAACGAGTTACTTCAAGAACCTGGATGCGAACATAATCACCAAAAAAATGGTGAGAAAAAAAATAAATCATGTACTCAACAAGCACAACCTGGAGCAGCACAGGGGGGTTGTGCGTTTGATGGAGCAATGATTGCCCTTGTCCCAATTACTAATGCTGCTCATTTAGTTCATGGACCGATTGCTTGTGCTGGCAACTCCTGGGGGAGTCGTGGCAGTCTTTCGTCGGGTTCGATGCTATATAAAATGGGCTTTACAACCGACTTAAGTGAAAATGATATTATCTTCGGCGGAGAAAAAAAGCTCTATAAAGCTGTCATGGATATCCATAAGCGTTATCACCCGGCAGCCATATTCGTTTACTCGACCTGTGTCACCGCGCTCATCGGCGAGGATTTGGATGCAGTGTGCCAGACGGCAGCGAAAAAAATTGGAGTCCCAGTCATTCCAGTTAATTCACCTGGATTTGTAGGAAGTAAGAACCTTGGAAACCGGATTGGGGGTGAAACTTTATTAGAATATGTGGTTGGTACAGCAGAACTTAAACATTTAGAACAACACCTTTTATGATATGATTTTGGGACTGATTTAAATTAAACTAGTTGCCAAAATTCCTATGAGAGTTTACGGTTATGCCCGTGTTAGCACGCAAGAACAAGCTGAGGAATTTGATGCATTAAATCAGCAAATAGCTAGATTAAAAACGGCGGGTGCAACGGAAATACTGATAGATATTGAGTCAGGACGTAGTGATTCGAGAAAACAATTTAATGAGTTGCTGTACTTGGTGCAACGAAATCAAGTTGATGAAATTATTGTCACTCGTGTCGATCGCTTGGGTAGGAGTGTGATTACTATTCATAAGGCGATCGAGATTTTCGTAAAGCATGAGGTTAATCTTAGGGTATTAGATGCACCAGTTGATCCTAATTCACCTTTTGGGTGGTTTAGTATTAATCAAATGTCCGGGTTGGCAGAATTTGAATCGAGGCTGTTATCCCAGAGGATTAAGCATGGAAATAATTATTTTCGTGAGCAACTCAAATTTTGTACTCCTCCATTTGGATACGGGAAAGACGAAAATCAGCGATTGGTTCCGAATCGGAATATTCATGAGAAATCGGGAAAAACCTATTTTGAACTAGGGAAGCTGATTATCGAGTTAATTTTAGAGATGCGATCGCTTAAAGATGTTTGCACCTATATTTACGTAGAATATGAAATAGTTTTTAGCGTCGCTGGTTTGCGAGATTGGGTAAAAAACCTGGCTCTACAAGGGCATACAGCTTATTTTGTCAAGAAGAAAAAAGGTGTTAACCGAGAGCCCATAATTAATTTTGATACTCACGAAGCTTTAGTTAGCGCTGCAACAGTAGAGGCAATTCAACAGAAGTTATCAGCGAATCGCAGATATCGCAGTTCTGCAACATCAACCCGTGGCGACTATCCACTTTCCAGTTTAATTAAATGCGCTCATTGTGGGGGAGGGATGTATCGGAACTTTTCCCGTCACAAAACCAAAACCGAATATATGCGTTGCGCGAATTACAGTAAACCGGGAAAATATCATTGTGAAAATTCCAAATGTACCCGACTGCGGGAAATAATTGCTCAGACCATTACAGAACTATGCAGACATGCACCGCAATTAATTGATCATTTACAAAGTCAATCAGTGACGACAGTAATTGTGAATACCAAAGAAATCGAAAACTTAAGTAATGAGTTGTCGGTGATGCGAGGACTTCGCAGTTCCAACCCTGATATCATTCATGCGATCGCTAAAATAGAGGAAACAATAAATAGCCTATCAACCCCTGTAAAAATCGTTGATAGGGATGCTTTTGAAAATGCCCAGAAGCAGATAACAATTGCTTCTCAGGCTACATTCTGGGAATCTTTGGATGATTTAGAACTGCGTGCAGCATTAGTTGAGTTTGTCGAGAAAGTAGAGGTGAATTCGTCAGGAAGCATTACCCCGACTTTTAAATTGCCATTAACCCGATCCTCAATGCGTCCGTAGGTTGTGATAAACTCTTCAGGAGACATATCCCCAACCTTCAAATCTCCGTAGTATCTTTCATAAGCTGCCAATAACCGATCATTGAGCATTTTTAAAACTTTTTGAGAATGTGTCGAAGTCATACAAAATTTTTGGGCATTTTTGGGCATTCTGTAGCGCTGTTTTTAGGTTATTACTTGGCTGAAATTTTTCTGTTAGCAGGGAACTACTTGAGAATCATTTATCGGTAATCGGTAACAAATTTCATTAAGAGCGCCAATGTTTCCTTGGTAGATTAGTAGTTAAGCGCAAATTGCTTAGAATGAAGTAATTTCACCGAAGAATCAAAGCAAAAACCATTTTATTCTGGAGAGAGGAAATTAGGAAATCTACACAATTATGCTCAAGCGATCGCATCTGCTACTGGCAGTTACGGGAATTTTATGTATTTTTAGTTACCCAGATATCCCATCTGTGCAGGCTCAAACAGTAACAAAATCAACCCTTGCTGCCAAGCCCAAACTCACTTTTAAACAGGAATTTGATCGACACACTAGTTTTGTGGATGAAAATTGTGTACGTCCAGAAAAACGTACCTTTGATGGGCTGAAATATGAACTATGCCGAATGGAAGATATTCATACCAGAGTTAGTATCGAAGGACCAGAGGGCGATAATGGACCAACAGCTTATTTTTATGGTGGGAAGCTGTTTGCCTTTAGAGATACAGGTAGTGGGCAAGCTTGGATATTTAAAAACGGAAAATTGATCGCAGAAGTAGAAGTGGGTTCTGTTGCCCCGGCTTATAACATGATCAAAACAACGTTCACCCCCAAAGAGCGGAAAAGTCAAACTGATTGGGCAATGAAGTCTACTCGGAGTATGCTCAAGGTTTTTGGCGCTAAATTGTGATTCATAAAAAAGACAGTTGCATCTATACTAATGAATTTTTTTTCATTTGGACTGTCTTGAAAAGTTTGTGGGGACGGCTTTCCGTCCACAAAACTTTTCGCTGCCTACTGCCTTCATTAACATTCAATTAATTTGTGAAAATTTGATATGATAAAAAACTTAAAAATGCTGGTTCTATTTTCTGCTTTGACATTAGGCTCAATTGTGTGCATTCAAACTCAACCTGCTGAAGCTAGAACAGTAAAGTGTAAACTTACTACCAATTGTGTGTATGGATCTGAAATAAGCGATCGCTGGATCAAAGGAGCAAGGTTTGAGCAAAAAGCTGACTTTCAGTCAGCTATAATTGAGTACAAAAAAGCCTTTAAAGCTTCAGAAAAGCTCACCTTTCCCGGTAAAACCCAAGCACAGATGAAATTACTTCGAGCCTGTGCTTCCACAGGTTCCTATGCCAGTCTACAGGGGGCAATAGCCGGGGCTGAGTATATGAAATTTCATCAACTTACAGCAGAACATACCAAAGCAGCAATCGAGATTTCCCGTAATAAATTTCGTGAGGTTTCTGACGCACAAGATGAGAAATTTCCAGAACTAGCTGGTAGTTGTCCATAGGTAACAGGGGTAGTTTCGGCTGCGCTCAACTACCTCTGTTACCTATACAATACATTAAAGCTCTCGCAAAATAAGGGTTGTGGTACTTAGTTCGCATAACCGCACCCTAATAGACGGACACCACTACCGTTACAAATATTAAAAATGCTTAACATTTCGTTACTATGAATATATCGAGAGAAACAAACCTCTCAATTTAGAAATATAAGGTAAACGCCATGAATAACACAATTCGTGTTGGCAATCTCTTCGGGATTCCGTTCTATATCCATCCATCCTGGTTTTTAGTGCTGGGTTTGGTGACATGGACTTATGGAAGTGGTTTATCAGCAGCATTTCCTGATTTAGGGAATGGATTCGCTTTACTACTGGGTTTGATGACGGCGTTGATGCTATTTGCTTCCGTTGTTGCCCATGAACTGGGGCATAGCTTTGTGGCTATTCGTCAGGGAATTGATGTTAAATCCATCACACTGTTTATATTTGGGGGTTTGGCAAGCTTAGAAAGAGAATCAAAGACTCCCGCCGAAGCCTTTTGGGTAGCGATCGCAGGTCCTTTGGTTAGTCTATTTCTATTCGGTATCTTTGCAGGGATTGGCTTTGGTACTGGTGTATCTGGAGCCTTGGCAGGAATTTTAGGGGTACTTGCTTCTGTTAATCTGTCGCTGTTTGCATTTAATTTAATACCTGGCTTACCCTTGGATGGTGGAAATATACTGAAAGCAATTGTCTGGAAAATTACAGGTAATCCCAACAAAGGAGTAGTATTTGCCAGTCGAGTTGGACAAGCTTTTGGTTGGATAGCGATCGCATCTGGCTTAATCCCGCTATTTTTGGTTGGCAGCTTTGGTAACTTCTGGAACTTGTTGATTGGCTTCTTCTTATTACAAAATGCCGGTAATGCAGCCCAAGTTGCCAGAGTACAAGAACAACTCACAGGTTTAACCGCTAGTGACGCTGTGAGTAATGATAGTCCAATTGTTTCTGCTGATCTGACTCTGAGAGAGTTTGCAGACGAGCAAATTATCAGTGGACAAAACTGGCAACGTTTTTTAGTCACCAACAATGATGGACAATTGGTAGGAGCAATATCTTTTGATAATATGCGTTCCATCCCGACGCAATTGTGGACAGAAACTCAAATCAAAGATGTCATGCAACCAATTGCCGAATCCACCACAGTCCAAGCTGACAAACCATTGTTAGAAGTGGTGCAGCTAATTGAGCAACAAAAACTCTCCGCATTAACTGTGATTCGTGAGAATGGTGTTTTGGTAGGTATCTTAGAAAAACCTGCAATTAGGCTTTTGCTTGAGAGAAGAATGCAAGCTAACCCTGCCTAATGCTACGACAAGTCTATCCTGTAGATTCTATCTTTTGATAAAAACCATGTCTAGCTACAGAAGGATTTGAGCCGAGAGTCAAATGAAGTAAAAATAGGATACGTGTAAAGAAAATAAAAACTGTATCCTATGCAACTAACTCATTTCAGCAAAAGACTTTCAACTGTAGGAAACTTCCTTGCTATAACAGTGCTTTGCCTTTCGGCTATAGCTTTCACTTGGCATTCTTCACTATTATCAAATACTACAGCAATAGCTGCACCTAGCGTAAATTTCATAGCTAACGCAGATTCTACAGTTAAAGGTAAAGCCAACGAAGATGCTGGACAAACTAAGAACTTTATTGATGATGCAGCAGATAAAGTTAAAAATACTGCAAAACGAAATGCAAGCAAAGTAGCAGAATCAACAGACGGCAATGGCAGTTTTGTCCAGCGCAAAGCTCTTAAAGATACAGCTACAATTCAACGTAGAGCCGATGAAGATGCAGCTAAAACCAAAAAAGCAGTAGATGATACAAAGAATGCTGTTGAACGCACTGTAGATAATATTAAAGACGCTTTTGGTAAATAGGATTCGATCTTTCATATTCCTAGCTATTTGATTCTGGTTAAGCATCGTGAACTAAGGCATACCAGAACAAACGGAAAACTTTTAAGATTTATGCTATTCCCTACTCCCGGATTTCTCACTTGTGAGAGACCCGGGTTTTGCTTTATCCACCTTACTTGAGTTTGATTCAATTCCCATTGACGATGGTAGCCTAATGTACGAAATCCTTTTCTAATTAGCGTTAATCTTTCTTTATTAATCTCTACATCCGCGAAAAATAGTATTGATTCTATTGAAAAATAATAACATTATCTCTACAAATTAAAATTAAATTAGAGGACTTTTTGTTGATGACTATTATTCCCAACGACTCTTTTCCCATAAATATCACGGTTAAAATTCGTAAATCTATCTATTCTGCGGAGTTATATTTTGATACAAAAGCTCACATTTCCTATTATCATGAGGTTACAGAAGCTGAAGATTGCTACATCAAATTACTGTTGTCAGAAGTAACATCAAAATATTATAATAAAGGTAAATTTTTCTTGCTTTTAGATCTGAGAAATGTTCCGAAAATTGGCATGGTGATTACTCCTCTAGATAAATTGAATGAACTGTACACATTCACAAAAAATACAGAAAATGAAATTCTTGTAACTGGAAATGGCAACAGTAATTAGCACCTCAGTTATTACCTAGTACGTGAAGGCAGGAGGCAGAAGGCAGAAGGAATAAAGCCAATAAAACAAGCTTTTGGTCTGTTTGTAATGGTTGGCTTATTTACGCCGAACTGTACTAGGAACATCCACTTTTTGAATATTGAATAAAAAAAATATTTTTTATTTGCGAAACAAAAACTGTGATGTACCCTTATTACCTTAACTTTAGCCATAACTAACAAACTTTTCCTGATTTATTATCTTATTACTTTCTAAGGAGCAATTATGTCAGAATTAGATTTACATCCTCACCTCGCGAAACTTCCAGAAGATGCACTCAAGGAACTTGCAGAATGGTGCATGTTGGATCAAGCGAAGGAAGGTGGATACGAATTTACTCCAGATAGCATCAAGTTAAAAAAATTCACTGGTGGACATTATGTTGAACAACTAGTGGATCAATTCATGAATGCGACTAGAAATACAATTGAAGGTGGAATGGCAGCATTCGCCGCTGGTAAAGAAGCTGACAACCATGATCTTAAGGGTTTACCAATTGTAGTAGATTTTATTTCTCTTTATGTGAAATATCTACTTCCTAAAGGGAAGAAAAGCACTTTATCTACTGATGAAAAGCTAGCTCAAGCATCTCAACAACAGTTCGATAAGTTAAATCAAATTGCGGCAAAATATAATGTAGTTTTGTAAATTTTTGCATCAATTACAGCTATATAGAATATTTTAATTTCATCTTAGAGAATAGTTAGATTCCCGATTGACAAAATCAGTTGGGAATTTTGTAGTCCGTGAAATTTTGATACAAATTTTAATTGTATTTTCAGTAAATACACTACCTGAGCATCATACCTAATAGAAGGCGATATGATAACATTCCTGGGAGTGAGTGCATAACCGATAAAAGATTATGGCTATAGTTTGGTTAATTCGGCATGGTGAGAGTGAAGCAAACGCAGGTTTGGTGACTGCGGAAGTAGAAAATATTAAATTGACGCAAAAAGGACAGCAACAAGCAAAAAAAGTAGCTTTATTTTTCAGTGAACAACCTTCGCTAATTGTTACTTCTCCTTATTTAAGAACTAAACAAACAGCGGAACCGACTATCGAGCGTTTTCCAAGAATTCCTCAAAGCGAGTGGGAAGTGCAGGAATTTAGTTATTTAGCAACTATGCGACGTAAAAATACAACTTTAAGTCAACGTGTTCCAATGGCTGAAGAATATTGGCAACGTTGTGATCCGTTTTATTCTGATGGAGAGGGTGCAGAGTCTTTTGCAAAAATGATCGAGCGTTGCTTTGGTTTGCAAAGGCAAATTTCTCAGCTAGAAAATAAATTTACTGCAATTTTTACCCACGAAATATTTATGAGAGTATTTATTTGGTTGTTGCTAACTAATTCACGAGAAATTAGTCCTGAAAGTATGCAGAAAATTAAGATTTTTCTAGATATATTTAAGGTTCCTAATGGTGGAATTGTGAAGTTACAAATTCAGAATTCTGATATTTGGATGAATGGTGTAGTTACGTCTCATCTCCTAGATTTAGTGTCTTGCGGAAGTTCTGTCTAGACTAAGAAATGTACAAACCCCTGAGTGATCTCAGGGGGTAAAATGGGATTTTTTTTGGTGAGATACAATCCCTAAATTGTGATAAAGGAATTTAAAATTACTCTTCTTCTTCCTCTTCGTCTTCGCAGAAAATTTCATCGATTATTTCTTCTGCTCTGGTATCTGATATTTTCAAAGCTTCTTGAAGTCCTGCGAGAAAATCCTCTTCTTCTTCAGGAAATTCACCATCAATAGATACGACTGTGACAGCTGTAACGTATGCAGCTTCTCGATAATTTTTGTTTGGTAAACTACCGATCGCTTGTGTAAATGCTTCCTCTGCTCCTTCTTCGTTAATGACTGCGATCGCACGATTATACAAGTTCACATAGTCTTCTTCGGAATAGTCTTCAAATCCGGAAACACTACATAACATTTCACCAAGAGCATAGTCTTCTTCATGTCCTAATTCGTCACCATCAGCAAGGGAGGAGAAAATGCCGACAACAGCAATTGCCACTTCTGGTTCTAAAGTAACTTGGGTATTACGACGAGAATTAGGAAAACTTCTTTTAGCCATGATTTACACTTTCCTTAGGGAATAAAACTCACATTGTTTAGTTGCTGTTTATACAACAAACTTCAGTTATACTTCCCCAAAAAGAAACAAAACTAACATGGAAATAATTTTTTTTCCAAATTAACTCGTTTTGCACTTAATTCCGCTGTAGCAATGAAGCGAACAATCGTTTTAACTACTATATGCAGCACTTTTTTTGAATTGGTATTAAGTTCTTAATTAATCTTTAAATCAATGCTAGCTATTATTGGTTGTGGAAATTTAAATCGTAGTGATGATGGAGTTGGTGTTTTGGTAGCGCAACGTCTGCAAAGATACCTAATTCAACATCCTCATCCAGATATACGGGTTTATGATTGCGGAACTGGAGGAATGGAGGTGATGTTTCAGGCACGGGGTTGTACAGAGCTAATTATCATTGATGCTAGTTGTAGTGATTCTGAACCTGGTGCAGTATTTGAGGTTCCTGGTGATGAACTTGTAGAGTTACCGGAGCCTGGTTATAGTTTACATGACTTCCGGTGGCATCATGCGATCGCATCGGGGAGGAAAATCTTTCCCCATGAGTTCCCCTTAGACGTGACGGTATACCTAATAGAAGCAGGAAACATTGACTTTGGTTGGGATTTAACTTCAAAGGTGGAGCAAGCACTCAATATTGTGTGTGAGAAGATTATCGAAAGGATTAGCAATATGTAGAGAATAAGATATCCTCAAAACTTGATTTTAAGCTTCTTCACGGTAAGCTCCCAACTCATCTACACGCATTTCAAATGGTATTCCCTGAGTTTCCGGAGGACAGACGCGAATTTTGGCACTAGCCACAACTTTCTTGAGTATGATTGCCATAGGTACCATACTGCGAAGAACTAACCAGTTTGTCACCTGATCTGGACACTCTACCACTAAAGTTAAAGCATCAGACTGAGTTGTCATGTACCATCGGCACCCAGACAGGAGATCTTGGAGAATGCGATCGCATTTATCATAGAAGTATTTACTTAACGAATACTCAAGTTGTTGCCGCAATATAATATCAGCAGATGTTAATTGCATTGGACGGGAATCATCAGAACTAAATTTTTTTTTCATCTCCCACTCACTTGATTATTGGTTGATTTTCAGTTATTATTATGAACCCAGGGAATTATGAGCTATCCGAAAATTTCTAGTATCTAGTTTATAGACACACAACATTGCAAACTGAATACTCAGAATCTGAATGGATAGGCTATTGTATGAATCTGTTTCTTGGCAAGCTAAAGTTTCAATGACTTGTGGATATTACAAAACCAAGACATTTTCTAGCAGCAATATTTAATATGTTCAGCCAATATTTTTGAAGGTAATTAAACTAGCAATCATCAAAAAAAAAGCTGAAAGATTCATCATATCTAACTTAATTACACTTATCCGACACATAATAATTGAATCCGGAAGAAACACAAATTTTATGTGCAGATCTTTTGTATGTAATATCGATTCAAATATTTTGTATTCAGAGCATTAAGTTAAATACTCATTTTCATCTATATCATAAATTAATTTACTCAAAAAAAAGCATTATTTGATACGAATCTGTGTGGATTTCGATTTTTTGTTTTTAAATAATCACAAACTTAAACAGTCATAGCTGATTACTAGCCATGACTGTGAAGTAAATTTGAGGTCAGAAATACCTCCCCGTACAAAGACGAGGAAGCTTCTCTGACTTCGTGAGTTTATACCTATACTAAGTAAGGTTCTTGGTGAGTTTTGATTGTACAGTTAGAACGAGGATAGGTAACACAAAGTAAAGCAAATCCTTTACCCATTTGATCATCATCCAAGAAAATTTGATCTGATTGATCTACTTCACCTTCAACAATTTTGCCAACGCAGCTAGAGCAAGAACCGGAATGGCAAGAGAAAGGTAGTTCAATACCTGCTTCTTCTGCACCATCTAAAATTGTTGTTTCTTCGTCTACCTCAATTACGGTATCAAGGTCTTCTTTCTTGTTGATTAATCTAACTTGATATGTTGCCATTGTTGTGTTCTCCTCTATTTTAAGAAACGAAATTACACCACTTTACCGATATTGCTAATTTTGCAAGATGGGTAAATATTTGATTGCTGGTAAGCCAAATGCTCGGTATTTTCTCAACAAGAAGCAGGGGTAGTGGTAAAAGGAGCTTTCGATACATGACCGCTACAAGAACTGCTATGGAGCGAAGCTGAACATGGGACGGCACGTTTTAGGAGTTGGATGACCCCCAAAAGCTGCCTTGTCTAATCCTTCCTGCTCCCTGCCCCTCTGCCCCTCTGCCTCTTCTTCAAGCTAGATAGATGAATGAGAGTTGGTTTATTTACAAGGTTTAGCTTCTGGAGTACAGTCACTAGCCTTGAATGATTTACCACAACCACAAGTATCTGTAGCGTTGGGATTAGCGAATTTAAAGCCACTTTCAATCACACCTTCAACAAAATCGATCACAATTCCTTCCAACAATGGCGCACTTTTAGGGTCAACAAAAATAAGTACTTTACCTTGTTGAATTACTAGGTCATCAGACTTGGGTGCGGAAGTGATTTCCATTCCATATTCATAGCCATTGCAACCCCCATCAGAAACAGAGATACGAATACCTTTGTTTGTTGGATTGGAGTCTGAAGACGAACCAAACAAAAAAGTTTGCAAGCGAAATTCTGCTTTTTCTGTTAGTGTAACAGCCATCGTTCCTCCAATTTGTTGGTAGTGTATTGTTGTAATTTATTAGTTGCCAATAATGACTTGTTGGGTGATGCTAACCTTAATCAATGATGAGTTTTTCAGACTTTATTGGTGACAATCATTAGCTTTGAAAGACTCATATAGGCTATCAATCAACTTTTAATCATTGACAACTAGTGATTTTGCTGGTGGTGAGAAGAAAAGTAACAACAAATAATACTTCGTTGATCACAAAGCCGAGATTCAGCTTAAATTCCGATCAGGAAGATAGTCGTTAACCAGCAGTGATAACTCAATATGAGATGTCTTGTGGTAAGCTCGCTGAAAGCCATAAGCGATCGCTTGTTTAAATTAACCCAGGAATATCCAGCATTCCTATTTGCAATTGGTGGTAGTTTCCACTGACTGAGGGGACGAATAACGCCAAGGTGCATTATTCCCACAGACTGGACATTCACGATCACGATGCGATCGTCTCTTCGCAAATTCCATCCGGTTCAAGTCAATCGTCAACAACTGCGATAGTAAGGGCTGACTAAATCCTGTAATTAATTTCACAGCTTCCAATGCAGTTAAACAAGCAAGTGTTCCAGAGACTGCACCCAAAACTGAGAAAGCGCGTTTATCCCAAACTGGCTTTTCAGGAAACAAACAGGATAAACATGGAGTTACACCAGGAATAATCGTGGTTAAATAAGCTTCCATTCCATCCATCGCCGATTCCACCATTGGTTTGCGATGACGCACACAAGCTTCATTGAGTAAATCTCTCTCAGTGAAATTGTGAGCGCAATCCAACGCCATATCAGCAGATTGCACCAACGAGTCTACATTTTCTGGGGTGATGTAGTCAAAGATTGCATCTACTTTGATATCGGGATTAATAGCTTCTAGGGTTTCCTTGGCTTTAAACACTCTGGGTTTACCAACCCAGTCATCCGCCATCAAAACCTGACGGTTCATGTCATCCAGCCGTAAGTCACCACCTCGAACTAGTATCAACCGACCAACACCCGCAACAGCCAGATACAGTGCTGCCGTACCGCCCAATCCTCCAACACCAGTAACCAGAACTGTAGCTGATTTCAGGCGCTTTTGTGCTAATTCGCCAAAATTAGGGAGCATTATTTGGCGGCGGTAACGTTCCAACTCGGTAGGCGTTAGGTCAATCACTTTGTACCTCCTAATCAGAAGTGATTTCTGTCAGCGTGACTACATTTTTTGGCTTATCATTAAACACTTTGAATAGCTTTTGCTCTTGAGGTGTTGATTCTAGAAAAACTTGATACGCTTGCTCTAAAGCTGCACGGTATTTATGAAGTTTTTCTGCAAAGCCTAAACCTGGGTTTTGTTGGTCTATTTCTTTAATATATAAAGAAAACTTTCTCAAAATATGTAAACGGTTGACATTTACCACTTTTGGTTCGTAAGCAAGTCCAAAAAACTTAAAATACTCCTCAGCTTCAACGATCTGATTAAAAGTATCAAAATCTGTGTTCATTGTGCTTGCTCCATATTTTTGAGTTGTTGTCTCATTTGTTCTAATTTACGAAAAATCTCATAGGTTTCTGCTGCCACATCCATCAATTGTTGATAGTTAGTTGGCAAACCTTCTGCTAAGTCATGTAAATCCATTTTCATTTGACCAGCTTTACTGTTGAGGCGTTTGATTTGCATTCTCAAATCCTCAATAGCTGTTTCTGTCATTTCAGCCATGACAACCTCCATCAAAAAGCGATATCAGCGTAGAACAAAGGAGCTAGATGTCGAAAACTTTTGAGAATAATTCAACGAGACAGACATTTTTCTGTTCCCTGTTCCCTGTTAAGAGTTCCCTTTTTTAAATTTCTCCAACTTCGGTAAAACGCTTACCTAATTCAATTGCATCTGCAACTAATTCCTCACCTGTTGCGGCTAGTTTCTCCAAAGAATCAAAGCCAAAACGGTGAGCATCACGCATGGTTTTACGAACCAAAATTAAATGACCTGCAAATACCAAAGCCCAGCCGAAACCTTCATGACCTAAATCCACAACTACTTGGGAAAGTAGACCTGTTTCTTTTTCGATACAAGCTGCTGCTGCACGGTAAAAAGCCATGATTCGGCTGAGGGTTGAAGGGTCAATTTCCCCATCTATAGAGATTTCACGCTTTTTCTGCTTGCTGACAACGTATGGTTTGAGGAGTAAATCATCCGACCAATTACGGTAAACACCATACACATCTTGCCCACGGATCTGTTGCGCGATCGCTTTCAGGAACGGAGAGCTATTTACTTCAAAGGAGGTATCCGGTTTTACACTATTTTTTTCACTCATACGCTTGCTTCCTCGTCAATTTCTTCCTCAAAACTTTTTGGTTTTTCTAGTAATGCTTTGCGTAACCAAGGTGGTGGATTTCCCTTTAAGGTTTCCACTAGTTTTGCCAAAATCTCAGCAATCTTTTCATCGTCAGATTTGGCTTTGACTGGTGTCACACCTTTTTTAATTAACTTGGCAGCAGCAGTTCCCCCAATTGCGGAAACATAAACAATTTTGCAATCGTTTAAAGCATCAAGTTTTGGTGTAACTTTATCTTCGTTACCATCTTGTTTTAAGTCACCTTCAAAATGTAAGGTTTCTAAAAAACTGTAACCTTTGTCTGATATTTCATACACATCAATTATTTTTGCCCAGCCAAAGTGAGCATTTACATGTGTATTGTCACTAGTCGTAAAAGCTATTTTCATGGTTTGTTCTCCTCTATTTTGATGAGCAGTTCTGTAGAAGCTATATTCTCTGCAAATATGGGATGATAGCTAATAATTTCGAGTTGAAAATGTTGCTGTAAAATTCGCAATTTATTAATTAAATACAGCCAATTCATCAGACATGAATTATCAGAAAAAAACTGTAGAGACGAGAAATATCACGTCTCTCTTGATATTTCCGGGAAATGCATGTTGATATATCAATTACATTTCAAAATCTAAATCCCTAGCTTTTTTTTCCTCATCTTCTAGGAGAATATTCCCAATTTCAAATAAAATATCCATCGTCCCTTGATACCCAATCTTATTCATTTGTCCATTTCCTAGACGGTCAAAAATGGGAATGCCTTGACGGTATAGGGGAATTCCTAAATGTTTAGAAATAGTAGCTGCATGGGAATTACCTATTAATAAATCTGAACCAATCGCTAGTTGTTCAAAATCTTCATAGTCACCAATAACTACTGTTTCAACTGGTAATGCTTCTAAAAGTGGAGAACGTGTGGTAGTTACAGCCGCTTGAATTTCTGCCCCCATAGATCGCAAAAATAAAACTGTTGACCACAACAAATCTGGTTCTAATGCTAACGATACCCGCTTGTGACCAAAATAAAAGTGCGTATCTAACATCGCATCTTGCAATTGCCGACGTTGATGACGAAATTTCTCTGGTACACTATTTCCACTTAAGTCTGCCAATGCTTGCATAAATTCGTCTACTGGTTGCAAACCTGTCAACTCGGAAAATACTTCATAGGGGATATTAAAGCGTTTTTCTAAAATTGCGGCAGCTTCGCGGACACTTTCACCCAAAGCAATTGTGAAGGCAGAACTGCCAACTTTTTTCAGTTGTGCTAAAGTCGTTCCACCCACTGTAATTGGACTCCAAGCATCATCTAAATGACCATCCATAGAAGTGGATAAATCAGGGACAACAATTGGTTCCAATCCAAACGCTGTGACTATTTCTTTCACATGCTGAATATCTCCAGGTGTAAAAGCCGAACTTGCTAAAATTGTCACCTGTCGCGGTTCAATTGCACCTGCTTCAGGTACCTCTTTGACGATAGACGCGATCGCATTCGCAAATCCGTCCTGTAATGCACCTCGAAAATCTGGTGTCGATACCAAAATAATTGGTAATTTATCTAGCTCTGGATGACGCTTGCGGAAATCTTTCATGATTCCCTCCATATCATCACCCCGCGTTTCTGTCAAGCTAGTTGTACATAAGCCAATAATTTCCGGGTTGACTTTTTCTACCAAGGTGAGAATCGCTTGCTCGATATTGTCTTCTCCACCCAAAATAGTAGTCACCTCAGTCATTGCCGTTGTGGATAACGGAATAGCCTCCCGAAAGTGGCGCACCAAAACCACTTTGGCAAAAGCCGTACAACCTTGGGAACCATGCAGTAATGGTATCATCCCCTTCAAACCCAAAAACGCGATCGCTGCACCTAACGGTTGGCTTTGTTTGAGTGGATTAACCACAACTGGTTTATTTGGAATCGAGACTATCGCCATTCTTATTTACCCCCTAGGATGTTTTTTCCATTGATTTGATTTCCCCTGACTATGAAGAGGCAGGGGAGCAGGGGTGCAGGGTGCAAGGGGGAAAACTGAGACGGAGCTTGTACTCCGCACTCTTTTAGAGCGCCCTAGAAGGGCGGGGCTTGATACCCAGATTCCGCTCCATGGCTCCGGGGCAGGGCTTGCTCCCCCTGCTCCCCCTCTCCCTGCCCCTCTGCTTCTTCAGTGACACCCTAATCAAAATACACAGATTTCTCAATGATTAATTCCATCTCCCAAGGCGCAGGTTTACGAATCTGTTCCCACACTGGACTATGTAAAGCCTCATCCAATTCCCTTGCCATATTCACCATCCCGTTATAACCAGCATAGGTATGATGACGCTCTTGGTTAATATCTAAAAAAGGAATTCGAGCTTTCAAAGCAGTATATTGATTTCGTCCACCTGCAATTAACATCTCCGCATTGGTTTCATCAATTACGCGGAGAATTTCTTGGGGATTTCCTTTCTCCAACATAATCCCATCCACCCCAAGTAACTGTTTAATTCGAGCTTTATCTTCCTCAGTACTCTTTTTCGTACTGGTAGCAACAACGTGCATTCCTAAATCCTGTGCAGCCGAAATAATCGACCAGCTTTTAACTCCACCAGTATAGATAACTACTCTTCTATCTTTGAGGCGAGTCCGATAACCAGCCAAAGCAGTATCTAACTTTGCTGTTTCTTCGGCAATCAACTTTTCTGCACGCTCTTTTAACTCAGTACCCCCCAGTTTTGCAGCAATATTTCGTAAGCATCTATTCATATCCTCCACACCGTAAAATGACTCTTCGATGTAGGGAATACCATATTTATCCTCCATTTTTCGCGCCATATTAATCAGCGCTTTGGAGCAAATCATCACATTTAATTTGGCACGGTGAGCATAGCATACTTCCTCGTAGCGAGCATCACCTGTAATTTTTGAGAGAACACGAACTCCCAGCTTTTCTAACAGCGGTAAGATATTCCACATCTCCCCGGCAATGTTGTACTCACCAATCAAATTAATGTCATAAGGTGTTGTATATTCAGGTTCTGCAAAACACTTATTACAACATGGTAGCTAGTGAGGGATCACCAAAAAAATATCGGATTTGAGCGTCACACTACGGTAAGTGAGCCTTGATATATTCATGCGATCGCTACAAAGAATTGCGATTCCATTGGCTCACATAGTGATAGAGTAAAAAACGACCTAAAAATTTGGCGTTGCTAAATTACGGTATGGATTTAAAATGTAGAGACGCAATACATTGCGTCTTCCAAGGATTTCTCTCATTACGCAAAATTGTTTTCATACATCAAGTCAGCAACGCCAAAAATCTGATTACTGTAGGTGTATTATGTCAACTCCAAGTGCCAAAGGTCTGTACATTGCTCTAATCAGCGTGCATGGCTTGATCAGAGGTCAGAATTTAGAACTGGGACGCGATGCTGATACTGGCGGACAGACCAAATACGTAGTAGAACTTGCTCGTGCCTTATCCCATCTACCTGGTGTAGGGGCAGTAGATCTGTTCACCCGTTTGGTGGCTGCCCCCAAATTAGATGCAGACTACAGTCAGGAAATTGAATCTTTGGGAAACGGGGCACGCATTGTTCGTATAGTAGCTGGGTCGCCAGAAGAATATATCTCAAAACAATTTCTGTGGGATTACTTGGACAGTTTTGTTGATAATATGTTGGTCTTTATCCGTAATTCTCACCAGGTTCCTGACATTATTCACAGCCATTATGCAGACGCTGGCTATGTCGGTAGCCGTCTAGCTCATTTCCTGAATGTTCCCCTCGTACATACTGGTCATTCTTTAGGTCGGGTGAAACGCCGCCGTTTGCTAGCTACTGGTATATCTTCAGACGAAATCGATCGCCGCTATAATATGGCACGCCGTATTGAAGCCGAAGAGATTACCCTAACTAGTGCCGATCGAGTGATTACCAGCACCCAACAGGAAATTGAAGAACAATATGAACTGTACGATTGCTATCAACCTGATCGGATGCGTGTCATTCCCCCAGGTACCGATCTGGAGTTGTTTTATCCGCCTAAAGGGGATGAATGGCAAACACCCATTGGTCAAGTAATTTCCCGTTTTTTAAACGAGCCAAATAAACCCCTGATTTTAGCTTTATCTCGTCCAGATACCCGTAAAAATATTGGTGCCTTGGTAGATGCCTACGGTAGTTCAGAAAGGTTACAGGAATTGGCAAATCTACTGATTATTGCAGGTAATCGGGATGACATCAGTGATATGGATGAGGGCGCACAGGAAGTCCTGACAAATCTATTTCTGGCTATCGATCGCTACGATCTTTATGGTCGGGTGGCTTATCCGAAACACCACAAAGCTGATGAAGTACCATACATTTACCGCCTTGCTGCCCTATCTGGTGGCGTGTTTGTGAATCCAGCATTAACTGAGCCTTTTGGGTTAACTCTGCTGGAAGCGGCAGCTAGCGGTTTGCCGATAGTGGCAACTGAGGACGGCGGACCATGTGGTATAATTGGCAACTGCGATAATGGCATCCTCATCGATCCTTTAGACAGCGATACTATTGTGGCGGCACTACTAAACCTATTGGAGAACCCCAAGGAGTGGCAACGTCGGGCTGACAACGGTTTGTGTAACGTAGAGAAACACTATTCCTGGAAGGCTCACGCTACTACTTATCTAAGTACAATTCGTCCGTTGGTTGATAAAACTGAGGTAGTAGAGCCAACTCCACTAACCCGTCGCCCCATACTGCATCACGATCGCATCATCGTCACAGACTTAGATCAGAGCCTATTGGGGAACCCTGCCGACTTACCCCGTTTTATTGAGGTGCTACGGGAAAATCGTAAATACACTACCTTTGGAATTGCCACTGGTAGGCGCTTAGATACTGCCCTCAAGGCTCTTCGCCAATACCATATTCCCGAACCAGATGTCCTGATTACCAGTGGCGGTACCGCCATTCATTATAACCCGGATCTCACCGCAGATATTTGGTGGTCACAGCATATAGATCGGCGTTGGACACCGCAGGAGGTACGGCGGGTGCTATCTGATTTGCCAGGTTTAGAATTGCAACCGAAACTGCAACAGAGTCGATTTAAAATTAGCTATTTCTACGATTCTGATCTTGCACCTTCAGTAGAAGAGATTAATAGTCTGCTTTATCAAGAAGATTTAGCGGTGAATGTTATCCTCTCATTCGGACAATACCTGGATATTTTACCAATCCGAGCATCTAAAGGGCAGGCTTTACGCTATGTTGCTGACAGGTGGGGGATTCCCTTAGAACAAATATTGGTAGCGGGTGGTTCTGGTGCCGATGAAGATATGATGCGGGGCAATACTTTGGCAGTGGTAGTAGCTAATCGTCATCACGAAGAACTGTCACATTTGGTTAATAGCGATCGCATTTACTACGCAAAGCAGGCTTATACGTTGGGAATTATCGAAGCCATAGAGCATTTTGACTTCTTCCACAGATAAACTAAGATCCAAAGTGAAATGCGATCGCGTCAGCGACTCCCAGAAGGAGTATCGCTTAACTCAACTAACCATCATCACACCTGAAGATTGGGATATAGGGAAAATTTCACGCTACTTAGCAATGCTTGAGCCGTGAAGGGTTTTGGTAAGCACTTTTGAATGCCAAGGTTCATCTTTTGAGTATTATTCCAATTCAGCATTAATCCGCTCATTGCAATGATTTTCACCTGTGGATTTATGCGTTGCAATGCCAGAATCGTACTATAACCATCCATCCCTGGCATAATCATATCTGTTAGCACCGCACTGATGTTGTCTTGATATTGATCATATAGAGTTAGTCCTTCTACTCCATTGCTAGCAGTCAAAACTCTATAATTATGAGCTTCTAAGGTATTTTTGGCAATTTCGCAAATTGTGGTTTCATCATCCACCACTAGAATCAATTCATTATTGCCATTTAGCAACTCTGCATTATCTGCTACCATAGTTTCGGTTGCTTGGTTACTGGGCAAAAATACCTGAAAACGGCTTCCTTTCCCAACTTCACTATATACATTCACAAAACCGCCGTGACTTTTGACAATACCCATAACTGTGGAAAGTCCTAAACCAGTTCCTTTACCTACCTCTTTGGTAGTAAAAAAGGGATCAAAAATACGGTCTATAATTTCTGGTGGGATGCCCATCCCAGTATCAGTAATCGTAATTGCAATATAGGGACCAACTTCCGCATCAATATACATGCGAGCATAATTTTGATCAATCCAGATATTTTCAGCGCTAATAGTCAAATTACCACCATCGGGCATTGCATCACGAGCATTAACTATTAGATTCATTAATACCTGATGAATTTGAGTTGCATCTGCATGAACTGTCCACAAATCAGGTTCCATATTCGTCTGGGTTTCGATAGATTTGAGGAAGGTACGTCTGGCAACCTGTGCCACATCTGCAAGTAAGTGACGAACTTGGATAATAGTACGACTCCCTTCCAATCCTCCACGGCTAAAAGACAAGATTTGGCTAACTAAATCGGCTCCACGTTTGGCACTACTTTCTAGTATTTTTAATAATTGTTGGTTACTGCTATCGATGTCAGGAAGTTTGAGTGGTAGTAATTGAGCAACCGCCAAAATTGGAGTCAGAATATTATTAAAATCGTGGGCAATGCCGCTAGCAAGAGTTCCCAAGCTTTCCAAACGTTGAGCGCGGAGAAATTGCGCCTGTAGTTGTTTTTTATCGGTAATATCAGTACTGACCGTCAAAATGGACTTTGGGGAGCCAAATTCATCTAGCACCAACGTCCAGCGACTTTCGACGATAATTTTCTTACCGCCTTTTGTAACTTGCTGTAACTCACCTTGCCATTTTCCTGTTCTTGCTAAGGTTGTTTGGATTTCTGTAAATGGGGGTAAAGTATCCTCAGATTTATACAAAAGCTCAACAGCATTTTTAGCTAAAGCTTCATCTGAGTGCCACCCATATAAACGCTCGGCTCCTTTGTTCCAAAATAAAATATGGTGCTGCATATCTCGAACAAAAATTGCGTCGGTGGCAACATCGAGTAAGGCAGCTTGTTCACGGATTTTTTGTTCTGCTTGCAAGCGATGGGTTACATCGTCAATTAAAACCAAGTTTGCCTGCCTACCTGCAAACAGGAGGGTACGTATAACTACCTCAACATTGATTAAACTGCCGTCTTTTTTATAATGCTTCCAAAAACTGGTTTTTTGATTAGTTTCTGTTGTAGATAATGTTTGATGTAATCTTTCTATTTCTTCGAGGGGAATAATATCAGCAATCGTCATTTGCAAAAATTCCGATTCCGAATAACCATAATGTGCGATCGCAGCCTGATTTACAGCTAGAAAAACCAAGGTTTCGGAGTCAAACACCCACATCGGATGGGGATTACTTTCAAACAACAGACGATACCGCGCTTCCGAATCTCGCAAAGCTTGTTCTGCCATGTGCCGTTTATGACGATCTTGCACTTCTCGCAATTCTCGCTCTACCGCAGGCACCAAACGAGCCAGATTACCTTTAATTATGTAATCATTTGCTCCAGCCTTCATGGCAGCAACTGCAATATCCTCGCCAATCGTGCCAGAAACAATAATAAATGGCAAATCTAATTTTAAGCTCTGGAGAAGTTTTAGGGCTTCCGGAGCACTAAAAGCAGGTAGTGTGTAATCTGCAATTATAATATCCCACGGTTGTTCTTCCAGAACCGCTTGCATCTCAGCAGGAGTATCAACCCGAACATAATCCACTTCATATCCACCTCGGCGTAACTCCCTCAAGGTTAAGAGAGTATCATCTTCAGAATCCTCGACAATCAGTACACGCAGATAAGGCATAATTTTCACTACTTCCTTAACTTGGTGGTGGTTCGTTCATCAATAGCCAGTACATCCCCAATTGCCGAATCGCATCTGAAAACTGAATAAAATCTACAGGTTTGCGGATGTAACTGTTGCATCCTAAACTATAACTATCTAGCATATCTTGTTCTTCACTAGAAGTGGTAAGAATCACGATCGGCAAAAGTTTAGTGCGCTCATCTTCTCGTAAACGACGTAGCACCTCAATGCCATCAACACGAGGTAATTTGAGATCGAGCAAAATCACCGTTGGTTTAATACTAATGTCTCGTCCAGCATGAATGCCAGTCCCAAACAGAAAATCAAGGGCTTCAACTCCATCATGTGCCACGACAATCTCATTACTGATGTGATTTCGCTTCAAAGCTCGGATTGCCAAAGCCTCGTCATCAGGATTATCTTCAACTAAAAGGATAATTTTGTCTTTTACTGTCACGCAAACCTCCTGGGAGATTGGAAGCTCTGTAGCTTGAGCCTTGGAATCAAAATCGACTCAGGCAGCTTTAACTGCCGTGATAATTTGAAATTAATACGAATAATGATTTTTTAGGACTATAAACTCTATCCTAAGCGATTAAGCTGCGACACATCCAATTTTGATATCAGACGCGGGCAATCTTGCCCGCACCACAATTATCTGGCGTTTTTGGCTTGCAAGGAAAAATTAGCAGCGATTTACCTGGGAGGTTTTCAACAAAATCCGGTCAATGGCTTGGGTTAGTCGTTGTCCTGACTGACCAGGTTGATTGACCACAATGCTAAAGGCAATGGTTCCATAGTCGGGATTTTCTAGGTATCCAGAAAGGGAGCGAACCCCCCGCAAAGTTCCCGTTTTACCAAAGAGTCGTCCTTGAACTGGGGTATTTAAAAAACGACCCCGTAGGGTTCCGTTAACTCCAGCGATCGCTAAGGAGTTATAAAACAAATCTCGTTTTGCTTGTATTTTTTGTAACAATGAATTTTCTGCGTTAACTTCATTCGGACGACGAACATACATTCTTTCTAGCACTCCAACTAATGTGGATGGGGTCGCACGATTATTCCGAGATAATCCGGATCCATCGACTTGTTGGTAAGCACTAGTGTCCACACCCAGATTAGAAAGGGCAGTCATTGCGGCTTTTTTCCCTCCAATGCGACGCAATAGCAAGTTTGCTTTGGGATTGTTGCTGTAACGATTCACCGCAGTTAGCAAATCACCCAGGGATGCCAGTTTTTCTGGACGGTTTTCAGTGTAAAACTGCAATACTGCCGCCGTCGTCAATAGTTTGATATTTGATGCGGGGATGAGATTAATATTGGGATTGTGTTGATAAAGACTTCCAGGTTCCGCAATTGGTTTGATGACAATTCCCCATTTTGCTGTCTTAAAAGTCGGATTATTAACAATCGAAGTGATCCCATTTTTCAAATCAGCTTCGCAAAATCTCGGTCTCATCGGCTGCACACCAAAGGGAAGTGATTGGGACTCAGATGCGGCAAATTCGGCAGGTTGGGGTGCTTGAACAACATTAGCCTCGGCTCGTTTAAAATTCTCCAGACTAATACTAGTTGTTAGGGTCGTTAATGTTACTGCTACTTTAGAAAGCCGAATAGGAGCTTGTGTTTTGGGTTTTCCCATCTTGTCTCACACTAGTTTTTACAAAACTTCTTCACACGTAAATTATTTGCGTGCAAAATTTAATAAAGATTTTATCTTTACCCATTAAATACTATACTCCTTAATAACTAGTAATCTTGCGTAACATTTAGCAATATATTTGTCAATTACAGAGGTTTTTCTTGCAACCAAATTTAGGTTTCAAGATTCGTCCTTCTGGAAAAGGTGCAGTAAATCCCATCCCCTATTTACCGCCATGGGTATAAGGGTTTTCTATTATTGGTAGTTGTGGGTATTGACACGCGATCGCGTACTCTGAGAAACATCATACAATTTGAGAACCACTACAGTGTGTCGTCAGTTCAGTATAGGTAATTTACCCCATTGCCTCCTCTGCTACTAATGTAAAGTAAAAAGTAGCACCTTGATTTACCCCTGCTTCTGTCCAGATTTTTCCACCATGCCGATGGACAATTCGCTGTACCGTTGCCAGTCCAATCCCGTTGCCAGGAAATTCTTGGAAACTATGTAATCGTTGGAAGGGAGCAAATAATTTATCAGCATAGGACATATCAAAACCTGCTCCATCATCTCGCACAAAGTAAGTTGCAATACCTCCTTCAGGAGTTATCATTCCCACCTCAATTTTGGCTGTTGAGTGCTTAGAGGTAAACTTCCAGGCATTATTTAGGAGATTTTCCAGCAGCAAGTTAAGCAAACGACTATCTCCTTCGGCAGTTAACCCAGCTTGGATGAGGAATTCTACCGAACGTTCTGGTTGATTTTCCTCTAAATCAGTAGAAATATTACTAGCTAACAGGCTCAAATTTACCGCTTCGATATGCATCTCACAGCGTGTCACCCGTGAAAGATTCAACAGGTCATCTATTAAATATCCCATGCGTTGTGTCGCTGCCCTAATCCGACGCAAATAATCTTGTCCATTTGCGTCCAATTGTTCCTGATAATCTTCTAATAGTGCCTGACTAAAACCGTCAATACTGCGTAAAGGTGCCCGTAAGTCATGGGATACTGAGTAACTAAAAGCCTCAAGCTCCTTATTTACTGCCCTCATTTCGATAATCGCACGTTGCAGTCCCTGATTTAAAGTTTGTACTGCTTGTTCTGCTTCTTGACGTTCCACTATTTCTGCTTGCAGTTGAGCCATCAGTTCTGCATGTTTTAGTGCTACCCCCAGATGACTGGCAATTTGTTTGACAAAATCGATTTCTGTCGGTTGCCATTCTCGCGGAGCGGAACATTGATGAATACAAAGCAATCCCCAGAGGTTTTCACCCTGTAATAATGGTACTGCTAAGTTGGCTCTAACTTGAAATTGCGACAAAATTTCGATGTGGCAGTCGCTCAAACCGAAACTATAAATATCAGCAACTGCTTGAATTCGTCCTTGTTGGTAATGTGCGGCAAATTGCTCACCAAAACAATGATCATGGATTTTTTGCTTCATCGCCGAAGAAAATGCTGGATCTACATCTTCCGAGACAAATTTCCCATCATCCCAACCAGAATCTGGGTAAAAACGAAACATACCCACTCTATCTGCCAACAAAAGTTGGCGAACTTCGATAGCAGTGGCTTGGAAAATTGTTTCCAAATCTAGAGGTTCACGCAGCCTGGTAATGACGCGAAACAGTGCTTTTTGTTGTTCGAGCCGGAAATTAGCCTGCTGAATTTGCAAATTTAAATGCTGAAATTCACCTGCTATAATCTGCTTTAATTGCTCGAATGCGGCTTCATCCCGACACAATTTTTGCAAACTTGTCAATATCTCTGGGTTCATTTTTCCTTGTTTTGATCTCTACATGCTAGTTTAGAATCAAAAGTTTGCAAGAAAATACAAAATAAGAATTGGGATACTCTCCATCTATCGTTTGGTCAATAGACTTTTTTGTACTCAATATTTAGTGGGGTTTTTACTGCAAAGCAATTAGAGTACTCCAAGAAAAAAATGCCCAGTTGCCATTGTGTAAGGCACTTTGGGCAATGACGGGTTTTGGATCATTTCATTTATTGGTTAGAACACTCTTAGGTTTCTTCTGAGACTGGATGCTCCCGAATAGTTAGAATTTTCTGCTCAAAATAATGGTTTAGTAACCGATCACTCTTGATAAAATGTCTAATCTCAGTAACCTGTTCGCTGCTGACTTCGTTTTCTCCAGGAATAAAGTTGATTCCCAAGATAGTTATCTGAGGTGGGAGATATTTCCCTGTTTGTTTATAAATTATAGTAGCCATAAACCGACATAATAGTCTCCAGAATCCAACGTTGTGTAGAGATTTAGATTCGGAGAGGCGTTTGTTTTAGATATTAAAAAAATCATTCACATAGCCGAAAGAATTTCTCTATCGATCTAATTATAACATCTAGAATAGCAAGTCAGGCAGACCTGCCGCCAAGTCTAGCGACGAGGGTTTTTAATTTCCTGAATTTCTGGAGACTTGGGGACAAAGTTTCTGTAATTTTTCTTTTCCCCCTTGCCTAGGCTGTTGACTCTGTAGCTTTTTCATAGGTTTAATTTTCACTTAACATCCTTGCTCTAACTTGTTCCTTGTCTCTGGCAAGGAATATAGAATTGAAGCCGGAGCCTCCAGTCCATCACGCAAAAATTGTATGAACAAAAAGCGTGAAATTACATCAAAATTTACAGCCTAGCCTACACCCCTATTGCCCCCTGGGTTTTTCTCAACAAATTTAACAGCACAACAGACTGAACTCTGCTATAATCCAAAGCTGCGGCATTCGCTTTCAGTCTTTGCGTTAGTTGCCTATCCAGCCCTTCAAATCATACGCGTCCGCCTAAGACTGATGCCGCCATTGGCGACAGGCCGATGTTATTTCCGGAGTACTATGTCTTTTTCTACACTCGGCTTGTCCAATGAAATTGTCCGTGCTGTAACCGAGCGGGGTTACACAAAACCTACACCAATTCAAATGCAAGCGATTCCCGCTGTATTGTTGGGTGGTGATATTCTCGCTGGTGCCCAAACTGGAACTGGAAAAACCGCCAGTTTTACTTTACCACTCCTACATCGTTTGTCGTCATCTGATAATAGCCAGGATAATAGTGTCCAAGATGCTTCTGTGGAGACAAGTAGGGGGGTAGGAAGCAGGGATAATTTTCCGATTGTGAATCGGTTAAAGCCTAATTTAAAAACTACTGGTGGATACCCTCGAATTCGAGCGCTAATTTTGACCCCGACACGGGAACTTGCGGCACAGGTACAAGAAAGTGTCCATGATTATGGAAAGTACCTAAATTTGAGATCCATGGCAATGTTCGGTGGTGTCAGTATTAATCCACAAAAACAACGTTTGAGAAATGGTGTAGATATTCTGGTTGCCACACCAGGAAGACTTTTAGACCATGTACAACAGGGTACTGTAAACCTCTCAGGTATTGAGGTTTTGGTGTTAGATGAAGCGGATAGAATGCTAGATATGGGTTTTATTCGTGATATCCGGCGTATTCTTTCCCTTTTACCCAAAGAACGACAGAATTTGTTGTTTTTCGCCACATTCTCCGACAGTATTAAGGAACTTGCCGCAGGGTTACTAAATCGCCCAACAATGATTGAGGTGGCACGGCGCAATGTAACTGCTGATACAGTATCACAGAAAATCTACCAGGTAGATCACGACAAGAAACGCCTACTATTGGCTCACTTGATTAAAAAAGATAACTGGTATCAGGTGCTGGTTTTTACCCGCACAAAGCATGGGGCTGACCGCTTAGTTAAGCAGTTGGGAGAAGATAGAATCCAAGCCCTGGCAATTCATGGTAATAAGAGTCAGTCGGCACGTACTGCTGCTTTGGCAAAGTTCAAGAATGGGACTTTACAGGTGTTAGTGGCTACAGATATTGCCGCGCGGGGTCTTGATATTAGTGATTTGCCCCATGTAGTCAACTTTGATTTACCCAATGTACCAGAGGATTACGTGCATCGGATTGGTCGTACTGGTCGGGCTGGTGCCAAAGGTGAGGCTGTATCATTAGTGTGTACGGATGAACAACCATTGTTGGCAGAAATTGAAAAATTGATCGCTAAGAGATTGCCAAGGGAAGAAATTACTGGCTTTTTCTCCCATCCACACCCACATAAATCATCCGAATCAATTCCAGAAGGGCGTAAACAAAGACCAAAAGGTGGATATGATCAACGAACCTCTGCAAGAGGTGCTAAATCATCACCGCAAACATCGCCAAAAAAATCGGCAGCGCGAACTGTAGCGGGTGGTTCAAAATCTGGTACCAAGAAACCTGGAACACGACGTTCTGGTAAACGTGATGCTCCTCCGGAACGCAGAAGCGATCGCTAATTCAGATTTATCCTGATAATCCATAGAAAATAATAACTTTCCCGGTGATGCGATCGCATCACCGGGATTTTTGCAGATGCTTCATGAAGAATTATTACAAGCACCTAAGCCTTTACGAAAGAAACAATTAGGACTCTGATGAATAAACACATAGCTCAAAACTTAAAATTTTGAAGTTTTCACACAGAGCCTCAGCACACTTTCAGTAAAAATTAGGAAAATAGACCTATGACAGACCCCATTTTTCTATGGAACGAAGTCGCACTTGAAGCTAACCGCATTAGTCACACCAACGGAAAAGGTGAACAAACTGAACCAGTTTTAAGGGACTAGCGTCAAAATAAAGTACCAGATGAAAACTGTGAATCCATCATAAAACGGTAAAGTCTGATTGCTATATCGGTATATTATTTAATTGCAAGTCCCTAAGCTAGATGCTGTCTGCCAACGGGTGAAGTTATCCACATTATCTGTTAATTGGAGCTTAAAAGGGGAAGCTGATACTCCCACATCTACTACAGACCAACGAGTGAAGTCATCCACATCTGTTAATTGCAACAGTTGCATGAAGGTAGCAATCCCTTGTTCATTCCCTGGGTTGATTTTCCCTAAAATTTTTGCTGCATCACTACGGGTGTACTCATCCACATCTTTTGATTGCAACAGTTGCACTAATGCGGCAATAGCTTTTGTACGGTCTGTCTGTTGTAATGCTAATATAGCTTCATTTAGATACTGAAAGTGTGTCCACTTCTGTTTTTTGATATTGAAATAACCAAAGCACCACTTGACAATTTGTGCTACTATTTGGTCTGCTTGAAAAGCATCCCTAAACTCGGCAATTCCTGCTGCGCCTAAAAAATAAGTGCGATATTCATAAAATCCTTTATCTATAGGATTTTTATTCCCATTACTACATCCATCTTTAAAATTAACTAAAGCATCAATAAACTCTTGCTTTTGCTGTTTAAGGTTTTCTTGGTTTTCTTCTTCTCGCCCTAACCAAAGTAATATTGTTTGCTTCCATTGCGGTTCAAAAATGCGATAAGTTCCTTGACTAGGATTTTTGGAAACATGATTAAGAAAGAAATGCCAGTCATCAATTGCTAAAGCAGCAAAGTATTCTTGAAATGAAGCATGAAAGAAAGCGTAAACAGGTTTTCTATTTGTATCCATTCCTACGCAGTTCAACCAGCCGCGATTTAGTGCCAATTTGAACAGCGAATTTTCATCATCAGCATCTCCCAAAAACTGACTGACAAAATCCTGCCGCAAGCGAAAACGGGTTGCTTCTTTATCTATTGCTGTTTTAGCCAATTCCCCTAGTTTGACATTGAGTTGCTGACGCTGCTGAGGTGTTGTAGCAAATTCGTTTGTTTTCCACTTGTAGAAGTCATCAACAAATTGCTGATAGAGTCCCGCTTGGGTATCGGGTAATTTACCATTTCCTGATTGCCAATTTAAGCACAGTAGTGTCAACCGCAAAGGATTTTTGACTAAATCCTGAATCCGTTCTTTACCTGGTTCTTTCAACGCACTGCATAACTGCTTCCCAGTTTCGGGAATTTCAATTTTATTGAACCATTTGTAAATAAATTTCTCTACATCTTTTGGATAAGAAAAATCTAAACTGCGATAAATATCAAAATCATCAAGTGCATTAATACTGCTATCCCACAGATTAACCCGACAAGTCAACACAATTCGCGCTGGAGAAATTAACCCGGCTTCACGAAATTGTCGGGCAATTTCTGTGAGAGGATTAGATGCCGACATTTCATCTAATCCATCTAGCAGCAGCCACACATTATTTTGCTTGAACAGATCAACAAAATCATCCTTGAGTTGCTTAGTGGCTTCAGCTTTACCTGTTTTCTCAGCGACTTGAGTTAACCAAGTCTCGAATAGATAAGATTTTAGTTCCTTCTCTCGCAAATCTGCTAAAGATACCCAAATCACAATCGACTGGTGAATCTCACGGGATACCCAATCAGCAATTTGCTGTAACAGTGTTGTTTTTCCTGCACCAGGTTCGCCAATAATGGCAATTCGTTTACCTTTACTTTTGGGTGTGTTCTGCTGTTTGAGAACTTCTTCAAGAAAAGCATCATGCTCAAACGTTTTGGTGATTTCTGTCTCTTTGTACAGTTGTGAACCCTGTTCTGGAGAAATATCACCTTGACGCTTGGATGTTTTTTTGCGCTCAATTAATCCCAGTGGTACGTAAACATCATCAACTTGTAGGGCAACCCCTTCAGTTGATGTCAGAGGATTTGTAGTCAGCTTTCGCCGTTCTGCCAGCATTTTACAGCAGACTTCACGCCAATCATTGGGAGTTAACTTTGTCCCATCCTCCCCTGGAGACGACTGTAGTCAGTTGTAAGTGTTGTTCTGTGTCCCAATGTCGATTTTTTGGGCAACCATTGCACCTTTTTCAGCTTTTATTTCTTCTGCTAACTTTGCAAAGTTGTTGATAACTGATGGCTGTGATTTGATTTCATCTGCTAATTTTTTAATTTCCTTCCCATTCTCAGATTGGTCATTGTTGACTGCTGCTTCGACTTCTAAAACAGCTTGAGCAATTTCTGAGTCTGCATCTGCTGCTGCTGTCAGTTCCAGCACTGCTTGACCATAATCCAAACGCTGCGGTTCATTTCCCTCAACAGCACTGGTGAGTAATGGTGATTTATTCTTTTGGCGGAGCTTTTCTATTAACTTACCACCTAGCGTCCATGTAGCATCGCCGAGATTTTCGCCGATTTTCTCCTGTGCTTTAGTCCAAAGTGTAGTTGCGATCGCAGTAGCAACAGTCGTCAGTGTTACAGTTACCATAAATTCAAAGTAGATATAGAAATATAGAAATTACCTTATGTATATCTACTTACAAGTATGACAGAAATTTTTATTAAGCAATCAAGTTTTGTAGATTGCGAGCCTGTGCAAGCCGGACGGCTAGTAAGATGGGGTTGCTAGAATGATAATCCTTGTTTGCAAGTTATTTGTCCCTTTTTCTGCGATCGCCTGCACCAAATCAACGGTTAGTTATATGCTTAGGATCTCTGGCTACTCAGCACGGGTTTCGCTCTATGTCGATGTAGCATTGAAATCTTGATTTCTCCTGTATCCTCCTTACCTAACTTTCCATGAACGCATCTCCAGCATCCCCTATGCAGTCTCTCAAGCGGGCTTTAGTTTACCTCAATGCTTACCGTTGGATGAGTTTGGGGGCTATTTTGAGCTTGTTAATGTTCATCGTGGCAAATGCCATCACCCCACAGTTATTTCGCTGGGGGATTGATGAAGGAATTGCCAAAAAGGATCTACAGGTAGTGTTTTTGGTAGGTGGATTGCTAGTTGCGATCGCATTCGGACGCGGATTATTTAGTTTCGGACAAAGTTTTTGGTCGGAAGCGGTTGCACAGGGGGTTGCATATAAGTTGCGAAATCAGTTATTTAGTAAGGTACAGTACCTCAGTTTTAGTTATCACGACCGCGCTCCCACTTCCCAGTTACTAACCCGTGTTACTAGTGATATTGAACAGATTCGCACGTTTGTGGGTGCGACTTTATTACAATTGCTCAGTTCGATAGTTACGCTACTCACTGTTTCCGTAATTCTATTGGTAATGAATTGGCGATTGGCTTTGATTGCTTTGACGGTGGTACCCTTAGCAATGGGTTTGATGTTTTGGTTTTTCTCAAAAACTGGGATGTTGTTTCGGGTAGCACGGCAGGTATTGGGGGAGTTAAATGGAGTTCTTAAAGAGAATTTAGCGGGGGTGCGGACAATTAAGGCTTATGTCCGCGAAGAGAGAGAAGTAAAAAGATATACAGAGAAAAATCAAGAGTTACTAGCCGCAAACTTAAAAACTGTCAAAGCAATTAGTGGGACTTTCCCAAATTTATTTCTACTGAGTAACTTGGTGGTGTTGGTGGTGGTGGGTTATGGGGGGAATGCTGTCATCAATCGGCAATTTTCCATTGGGGAGTTAGTAGCTTTCAATTCCTACTTAGCATTTATCTTACAACCAATACTCCAAATCGGTTTTGCAGCACCAATTATTGCCCAAGCTGCGGCTTCAGCAGCAAGGATGTATGAAGTAATTGATACTGAGGTGGAAATTAAGGATGCTAAAAACGCGGTTCCCTGGAATAATTGTCGGGGAAGAGTTACTTTTGAAAATGTCTCATTTCGGTATCCGGGAACTGAAAATTACGCTCTGAAAAATATCTGTTTTGAAGCCAAACCCAATGAATTGGTGGCAATTTTAGGAACAACAGGTGCAGGTAAAACCACGCTAGTGAATTTAATTCCACGTTTTTATGATGTGACAGATGGAGAAATTCGCATAGATGGCACAAATGTGAAAAACTTCACTTTGGAGAGTATGCGATCGCATATCGGTATCGTGTTCCAAGAATCAAGGCTTTTTAGTGGCACCATCCGCGATAACATTGCTTATGCGGTTCCTGATGCACCAATTGAGGATGTCATTAAGGTGGCAAAATTTGCCCGCATCCACGACTTTATCGCTGGTTTACCACAAGGTTACGAAAGTCTGGTGGGGGAAAGGGGTATCGGTTTATCAGGTGGACAAAAGCAACGGGTAGCAATTGCCAGGACTCTGTTAGCAGATTGCCGCATTTTAATTTTAGATGATAGTACCTCTGCTGTTGATGCTAAAACAGCCAGCGAAATCTATCAATCACTGGACAAATTAATGCATAGTCGCGCTTGTACGACTTTTGTAGTTGCCCAACGTATCAGTACCATCCGCAACGCTGATCGAATTTTACTATTAGATGGAGGAGAAATAGTTGCACAAGGAACCCACGAAGAATTGATGAAGAGTAGTTCACTTTATGGTTCTATTTTAGAATCTCAAATTAAATGAAAAATTAGGCTACTTCGTTAAATGTTAAATAATCGTTGGTCAAATGTTGGGTTACGACGCATTGGAGATTGTTAATTTAGTTTACAGATTGTTGTGCGTCTTCACCAACCTGCGAATCGATACAATTTTACTACAAATGGATGAAATTCCACTCTACTTCCCAATTTTTAAAGAACTCTGGTAAGTCAAACTCGCTTTGAAGCCAGTAATCATAGCCTTCAGAAAGAGGAGAGTTAAAACTCTTGCTTTTACTAATGTAAATGTAGTATCCGCCAGTATTTTTAGGATCATCTTGTACTAAAACATACCATCCCTCGTATTCTCCGCTTAAGACACATCCTAATTTTCCAATTGGAATCATACATTTTGATCAAGCTTGTAGCGACTGTCTGAATTGTCAAGTGCGATCGCACTTCTGTCGTAAGTGACTGGGAAACTCACAAATTTTCAACTACGCTTAGATATTAAGCGCGTAGTTTACCACCGTAGGTATCGCAACATTGAGACAGCTATCTTAAGCCACACCAAAATCTATCAACTGCCGCATTTTTGGAGTGTGAAAGCCAATCACAATATCATACTTTGGTACTCCCATCTCAACTAACTCGGTGGCAATATCAACTTCAGTTGTATTTTGCTGAATCCAAATTTTCTCATCTTTAATATCTAGGTGCATCATACAACCATAAATTCGCTTTTGATTATTCCAACCCACACTCAAAATTTGATAGCGATCGCGTTCGGTATCAAATATTTGCTCTACCTCAACTTCTCCATAACTTGGTTTATATTGAGAATATTTAGTTAATATTTGCTTGACATTTTCTCGATATTTCTCTAGTTTTTCCATGCGATAATCTCCTCCTTCTCGATATCATAAACAATAATTTTTAAGTTATTTTCACTTACAACTATTTGAGTAAAAGGTAGATTAAAAAAGTCATGATAAATTAGTGATGGAACCGCTAAATATAAAATTCTCTCTGGATCTTCTGTACGTAATGCCGTGCGATAATTAATAAACTGCCCTAGTGCCGTATGAAATTCAGAAATTTTGGAGGCACTGACAAAGTTTTTAATCTCAACAGCTATTTTCTCTGTACCTTTTTCTGCTGCCAAAAGTTTTTCAAGACCTAAGTCTATTTGAATATCAACCCCACCACAACGGATGCTTAATGGATCATCTGTAATCATCCACCCATCTTTTTCTAGCGCAGACCTAACTATGTTGTGAAAAAGATCGCGTGCCATATCTTAAACAAATTCTGCACCCATACTGTAATCTCATTGTACCGATAATATCTAGCAAATTGTTAGCGAAACCAATTTCAACACTGATAAGATGAATTATACCTACGATTTGACTGGAATTATCTCAGTCAAACTGAGACTAACGATTGCTTTGGTTAAACTGTATATTTATGGGGAGTTGATTTGAACAACTTGAGAACATCCTTTCTGAATACCTAATAAGGATTAGCTGGATTGAAATGCGGTGACTCCCCAATCGATCAAACCTCACACCCAACTGACTCCTATTCATGACTTTTGCACCACCATCCAAGACATTACAAAGATTCTTCCGCTATTTCTTTGTTTACAAAAAACAGGTTTTAAATGTCCTATTGCTGGTTACTCTCAGCGCTACCTGTTTAGCAACTCCACCTTTTTTAATTGGTTGGTCTATTGATAATCTCATTAAACCTGGTGATTGGCAGGGTTTGGTGAGAATGTTGACGATTTTGCTCGGAATCTACTTTATTGGTAATCAAATAATTAGAGTCCAAATCCGCCGGATTGGCTGGATTATGCAGAGTGTATTAGCGGCACTACGTCAAGATATTTTTACAAAAATTCAAATATTACCCCTTAGTTTCTTCAATCGGAGTCAATCGGGTGATTTGATGAGTCGGTTACTCAACGACGTAAATACAGTTGAACAAACCTTTGGGTTTTCGGTAGCGCAAAATGTGGGCAGTTTGTTTAGTTTAATCGGAATAGCGATCGCTATGTTGTCGATTAACTTGCAATTAGGTTTAGTTAGTAATTTTGTTGTCCCGTTGATGGTGTTTGCTACGGGTTTATTTTCCACTTGGGCAAGAACCAGATTTCGTGTCACCAGACAAACCATCGGTCAACTTTCCGCCCGATTGGAGGAAGATATTAATAGTGTGCGGGAAGCACAGGCTTTTAATCGGATTCAGCGCAACATCGAAAATTTTGATGTTATCAATGCTGCAAACCGCGATGCAAATGTCCAAGCAGTGGCAATTACAGCTGCGTTTATTCCCTCCATCGACTTTTTAAACACCTTGGGAACAGCAGGTGTCATGGCTTATGGGGGATATTTAGCAGTTACAGGTGCAGCAACAGTTGGTACAGTTACAGCATTTTTACTTTACGTCCAACAGTTCTTTCAACCCATCCAAGTTTTGAGTCAATTCTATACTCAAGTGCAATCAGCGATCGCTGGATTGGAAAGAATCTTTCTGCTACTGGATGAACCTGTAATTTTACAAGATGCTGCAAATGCGACAGAAATGCCATACATCAAAGGTGAGGTGAAATTTACTGATGTGGAATTCAGCTATGGTGAGGAACAGATAGCGCTTCAAAGCATCAACTTTACTGCTAAACCAGGACAAACAGTAGCATTAGTTGGGGAAACAGGTTCTGGGAAAAGCACAATAATTAACCTGATTTTACGCTT
This sequence comes from Calothrix sp. PCC 6303, assembly GCF_000317435.1. Classification (NCBI taxonomy): domain Bacteria; kingdom Bacillati; phylum Cyanobacteriota; class Cyanophyceae; order Nostocales; family Calotrichaceae; genus Calothrix; species Calothrix sp. PCC 6303. The sequence goes on along the minus strand of NC_019751.1, from coordinate 223,696 downwards.
TTATGATGTTACCGCAGGCACAGTGGCAATTGACGGGATTGATGTTCGCAGCGTTACCCAGGCAAGTTTACGTCGTCAAATCGGTATCGTTCTTCAGGATACAGTGTTACTTAGCGGTACAGTTGCTGAGAATATCGCCTTTGGGAAGCCAGAGGCAACCCAAGCCGAAATTGAAGCCGCAGCCCAAGTTGCCAATGTTCATGAATTTATTATTAGCTTACCCCAAGGTTACGCCACAAAATTGGGAGAAACTGGAATTAGTCTCAGTCAAGGGCAACAGCAATTAATTAGTATTGCCAGAGCGATTTTAATTAATCCCCGCATCCTGATTTTAGATGAAGCTACCAGCAGCATTGATACCCGCACCGAAGCATTAGTTCAAGAGGCAATTTCTCGGTTATTAAAGGAACGTACTAGTTTTGTAATTGCCCATCGTCTTAGTACAATTACGAATGCAGATATACTACTAGTAATTCAAAAGGGAAGAATTATAGAGCGTGGAAGTCATGAAGAATTGATGAGTAAAAATGGTGTATATGCAAATTTACATGCTTTGCAGCTTGGCAAGTAGGTTATTTATTTTCTATTTGAGAATATTCCAACATGGATATTAAAAATAAGTAATGAGTAATAGATATCTCCGGGCAAAGATGTAGAGACGTAGTATTGCTAGGTCTCTACAAAGGTTCTGGATAACCCATAATTAATTTCTGGAGATGTCTAATGAGTAAGTTTTGTAACGGAGAGAAATTGGCGCTTTGATAAAAGGACTAAAAACTTTTTTGCACCGCTACCACAGCGAAATTACAGCAGTAGAAAATAGAGTGGCAAAAGTAGAGGCATAGTTTTAATACCTCTACGATTGAAAGAATTACTTCTGGCAAAGGAGATATAGTCTTAATTAGCTGATTTAAGCTACTAAACCGGATCTTAATGCTCTAACAGCAGCTTGAGTACGATCATCTGCACAAAGCTTATTGAGGATATTTCGGACGTGAGTTTTTACAGTCCCAACGGTGATATACAGCTTTTCAGCTATTTGCCCATTACTGCATCCAGCAACAATCAATTCTAAAATTTCTAATTCACGCTGAGTGAGTGGGTATGTTTCTAAAACTTGTTCATACTCACTATCGAGAGCTTCGATTTTTACTGTTTTGGGTTGGTTTGCAGTTTTTTCTTCAGGAATAGCTTGACGCATTTGCCGTAATACGACGTTTGCGATGGCAGGATCAATCCATGAGTTACCACCATGAGTGGCTTGAATCGCTTCGGCTAACTTATCAATACTTGTATCTTTCATGTAGTAGGAGTCAGCACCAGCCGCAAATGCAGCCAAAACCGTATCCTCACTTTGATTCATCGTCAACATTAAAATCTTTGTGTTGCTGTCACCTTGTTCTGCTTGAAACTGTTTAAATCTGCGTGTCAACTCAATCCCATCCATGTCAGGCAAACCGACATCTACTAGCGCAACGTCAGGTTTGGTAGTTTCTAGTAGCTTTAATCCCTTGATTGCGTTTGCAGCTTCACCAACAACTTTCAGAATATCACTGGACTGTAGAGCAGCTTTTAACCCCATCCGTGTCAAATCGTGATCTTCTATCAGGACAATACTTATTTCACTCATTGCTATACTCACTTTACCTCGATTGCATCTGTCTACAGCCAACTTCCACAGACGTTTTTTCTGTCAATATTAACCATAAGTGATAGTTTAGCAAGAAAACATCCATCAATGGAAGTAGCGGATTATGCCAATAGGAATATTTTTTAACTTTATTTTAACTCTATAAATATTACTTTGGACAGACAGTTACTTTAACGCTAAAAAGAAGACAATGGCGTATGTTAGAAATATAAATTAACTATATAAATTAGTTATGTAATTTCCTCGGAGGGACTGCTTTGTAATAATTGCCATTACTGTAAATGTTTTAGCTATATATATCTTATGACAACTATTCAATCCCAAAAGGGTAAGCTTTTTCTTTTTCTAAAGGACTGAATATTGTTGCTGGTGTGGCTAAAACATTGTGAGAACCGAGTAAAAACTCAAATTATGTGTTTGAGGTAAGAACCTTCATTCGGATTTTATAGTTTTCATGAAGAGGGAACATATTTATTTTAACAAAGTCACGGGCATACCTGAAGTCTTCAACAATTTCAGCCTGATAATCTTAAGAACTATAACTATTGACTGAAGGCTTACAAACACTTATCAATCTAGAATCGTGGTAATAAAAAATAAACATTTATTCTCCAGCTAGTTTTATCAACTTATGATAAGTTTATCTTATTCAGAGAATAACTAAGTTTAAATTCAACTTTAGCAAAATTACACAAAAAATCATGAACATAAAGTTAAAAGCTCTACCCAAAAAGTGAAAAGTAAAAGGGGGAACATTACAGGAGGAGGTATTTATAGTTGTGGAAGAACAATTGCGGATATTAGTCGTAGATGATGATGATGTAGATAGAATAGCAACGCGCCTTGCTTTGATCAAAACTGGCTTACCAATGCAGGTATTTGAAGTCTATGATTATCAAAGTGCATTAGCCGAACTTACCGCAGGTGCCGCAGCTGTTTCAAAGATGCCTTATGACTGTGTTTTTTTAGATTATCGTCTTCCAGATAGAGATGGTTTAGCTCTTGTCAGGCAGTTACGCAAGCTTGGAGTGAAAGTACCACTAATCGTTCTCACGAGTCAAGGGAACGAACGTATCGCGGTAGAATTAATGAAAGCTGGTGCTAGCGACTATCTTTCCAAGTCAAGAATTTCATCAGAAACACTAGCGCTGGTATTACGCAATGCAATTAGAGTTTATCGAGCCGAGATTCAAGCCGAGATGGCAACTCAAAGACTTCGTGAAACTAATGAATTATTAACTTTAAATAACCAAGAATTAGAAGCTCAACGTCAGCAAATTCAACAGCAAAACATTAAGTTGATTGAAGCTTCCCAACTCAAGAATAAGTTTCTCGCTACTATCTCCCATGAATTGAGAACACCGATGAGTTCAATCATCGGTTTTTCACAATTTCTGCTACGTCCGAAATATGGTGATTTAACTCCATCACAGCGGGACATGGTAAAGCGAATTCTAGATAATGGTAAACATTTACTGAATTTATTAAATGAAGTTTTAGATTTTTCTAAGCTGGAGTCTGGAGATTTTTACCTAAAACTACAAATTGTTAATTTGTCCTTGATAGTAAGTTCTGTTGTCGCTGAACTTTCTTCTTTAGCAGAAGCGAAAAAGCTGAAGTTAAAAGTTAGTGATTCCTTGCATAACTCCATGATCTATAATGATCCTTTGCGTACTCGACAAATATTGATGAATTTAATCTCAAATGCGATTAAATTTACCAATCAAGGGATTGTTCAGATTGAGCTAAGGGAAGTAGATACTAGTATGATTGCCATTACTGTCACAGATACGGGTATAGGCATCAAAGCAGAGGATCTTCCAAACATATTCGACGTTTTCCACCAAGTAGATCAAAGTACGACTCGTCCTTATTCCGGGACAGGTTTAGGTTTAGCTATTGTCAATTCCCTAGTTTCGATGATGGGAGGTACAATCACTGTGAATAGTGAGGTTAATAAAGGTTCTAGTTTTAGAGTTGAGTTTCCTAGACAAGCATCATCTACGAAAGAAGCAATTTCCAATTTTATGCTAGAAGAAAATCGTATACGGAATTTTAGAGATGTAAATCATAAGTCGAATTCTGACCCTTTTTTTAATTCGGAATATAAATATGGACGTAAAAGTTACGATAAGTACAAAAGAAAGTTAGATTCGAGTTGAATTGCAATCAACAAAATCTCGGCGGTGAAAAAATAATCGTCAAAAATTTGAAAAAAACTAGATTTTATTCTACTATTTGATAAATATATACACAAGTTCAAATTGTCTGATTGGTTTATTTATTAACTAATCACCGTCTGAGCGATTTAAATGTTTCCCATCATTGAATTGTGAGTCAGTTAGGAAAGTAGACCTTTTGTTATTAAGCGATCAAATATGTTGCCCATAAAAAATAATATTCCCATTGAGCGTATTCTCGCTGTAGACGATACACTAGATAACTTGGTTTTACTTCAGACACTTCTAGAGGTTGAAGGGTACAAGGTTGATATGGTTCCCGATGGTAAGGGAGCGATTGAATATGTAGAGAATTCTCCACCTGATTTGATTTTACTGGATGTAATGATGCCATTCATGGATGGCTATGACGTGACGCGTCACATTCGGAGTCATAAGGAATTTGATGATATTCCCATTTTGTTATTAACAGCTTTCCACGACGTAAGCGTTGTTGAAGGATTAGACGCGGGAGCCAATGATTTCATCCGTAAACCATTTGATCATGATGAGCTTCTAGCGCGAGTGCGATCGCTACTTCGATTAAAGCATAGTTTGGATGCCCAAAGGGAAATGGCAAGGGCAAGGGAAGACTTTGTTTCCCGTCTGACTCACGATTTGCGAACTCCCCTAGTTGCAGCAGATAGAATGTTGGCTCTTTTTAACCAAGAAGTATTTTGCCCAATTTCCGATGATATGAAGCAAGCAATTACTGCGATGAGTCGTAGCAATAATAATCTCTTGGAAATGGTGAATACTTTGCTTGAGGTTTCCCGCTTTGAAGCTGGTAGAAAGTCAATGAATTTTGCTGATTGCAACCTAATCGAGATTATTGATGAAGTTGTGCAAGAACTACAACTGCTAGCTGAAGAAAAAGATTTAATTATAACAGTAGATAATCAAATTAATTCAGATGATGAAAATGCTACTTGTGTATTAGGAGATCGATTAGAATTACGTCGTGTTATCGGTAATTTACTGGGTAATGCAATTAAATTCACCGATTCAGGCAACATTAATATTTGCGTTCAGGAAATACCTGAGACACAAGCAGGTAAGAAGCAAATATCTATCGAAATTGAAGATACAGGATATGGTATTGCTCCTGAAGATTTACCAGAATTATTTAAACGTTTTCGTCAAGGTAAAAATAAGCGCGCTGGTAGCGGTTTAGGATTACATCTATCTCAGCGCATTGTTGAAACCCATGGCGGTAAAATTGAAGCTTCTTCACAATTAGGTAAAGGTAGTAAGTTTAAAGTTATTCTTCCTAAACAATGAGAAAGTAATTAATACCAGTTGATGACAAGAATACGACAGATCGGTTAGTAAGAGGGTGTTTGAAAAGTCTCCTTCTGTGTCATGCTGAGGAAAGAAGCATCTCAGTACGTGGGTTCAAACCCAGATTATTCGTTCCGCAAGGCTCCACTCAGAACGACAATTGATACCTTCCAAAACTTTTCAAACATGCTCTAAGGGTTTAGCAGTGCTAAACCCCTAAATATTGTATATATGTTGCAATGATTTTTTGAGTTGGGACAAAAATGTATCAGCATCCCCAACTTTTTAAAAAGTTGGGGATGCTGTAGTGTTTCGGTTATAAAAAGTGGAATTTAGGGTAATAACAGTTCAGTTAATATTACCGTAGAGACGTAGCACTGCTACGTCTCCACAAGTTTTTTGGTTCTATTTTTATCGTCTTAGTTATTCAATGGGGCTTTTAATACCCCAGCTTGAATCATTAAAAAGGCAGTAGGCATTATCTCAGTGCCTTCTGATGTCATTTCTATTTTTTACCTGTCACTTTGTCCAAAACGTTTTTAACTTCATCTTTGACAGTTACAGCGGTTTTAGAATTTTCGGGACGCTTCATTTTATCTGCATCAGCGTCTCCTTGAACTTCGTTAATACCTTTATTAGCTCGTTCTTGGGTTTCTTCCAAATTTGGGGGTGCAGAACGAGAAACTTCATCAGTTAGTCGTTGTGTTTCTAAAAGTTGGGTGGTAGCTTCATTAGGTTTGCTTTGGTAGCTCTCAATTGCGAAGGCAGGGACGCTATTAGCAAAGATGAATGCAGCACAAATAGCTGTGAGAACTAAAGCGCGGACGGAACGTAATAGTGAAGAAAAATTAACTTTCATTTAGAGGCTCCTCTCAAAGTATGACAATTACAGAAATTTAGATTTCAAGATACAGGCTGAAAAAACTAAATCAAATCAGCTAGTAGATTGTTTGTAACAAAACCAAGCTAGAAATTGATAAATATTTCAGCCTGGTATTTGAATAATCATTGGGCGCAATCATAGTTTAAGAAGTGACTGTCGCGTCTAATAACTAGTTATATGAACTGAGTTATGAGGATAATCCGCTTGTGTCTTTCCCATGCGATGGCGCGAGTACTGAACTTATCAGTTTCCGCTGGTTTTCCAAATCCAATTCGATGCGTTACATATACATTTTTAATGGAAAAATAGCTGTAAGTGAATCAATCGTTAGACTGAATTGAATTAGAATTTGCTTCAGTCTTAGGGAGGATACTGTAAAAATCAAAAGTTAAAGCTTGGAACAATTTGAAATAATAATTGAGACTAAAGGTTTTGAGAATTGTTGGCTATATAACTAACTTGTTTAAGTCTTCTAACACTTGAGCCGCAGTCTGATAGCGATCGCTAAAATGATATAACACCATTTTATCTAAGATCTTTGCTAACTCTTCCCTAACCTCACAAGCATCTTGCCACTGTACAGAGCCTGTTTCCAAGTTGGTTTGAAATTCGTAGGCAGGGATTCCCGTCAGTGATTGAATGGCAATGATTCCCAAAGCATAAATATCACTGCACAACCGGGGATGTCCAGCTAATTGTTCTGGTGGTGCATAACCCCTAGTACCAATAACAATGGTTGCTAACTCTGTTTTTTCCAAGTTAGGTGGTTGCATAGTTTTTACAGCCCCAAAGTCAATTAGCACTAAGCGATTATTTTGAGAATTTCTAATAATATTAGTAGGTTTAATATCACGGTGAATTACACGGTGAGCATGAACAAAACTCAAAACTTCCAAAATATCTTTGAGTAAACTAACAACAAATTTCTGGTCTTTAATTTGATGATTTGGCGGTAGTTCTTCCGAGAGTAATTTACCTTGAATATATTCTTGGACTAAGTAAAACTCCTGTTCTTCTTCAAAATATGCCAATAAATCTGGAATTTGATGATGTTTACCTAAAACTTGTAAAATTTCAGCTTCAGTATCAAATAGTCTGCGGGCAACTTCCAAAAATCGTGGATCACGACGGGCTGGCATTAGCTGTTTAACTACACAATTTGGCTCGTTGGGGCGTTGAGTATCTTTTGCTAAATAAGTGCATCCAAAGCCACCTGAGCCTAAAACCCTGGTGATTTGATAACGTCCAGCCAAAAGGAAATCACCAGTTTGTTTTTCTGGAATATTAGCTGGGGGTAAAGGGTGGGAATGTATATCTTGAATACGGGTTTCTTGAAGCAAAGCACTGAGTTGAGCAATAGCTTCTTGCTGTTTTTCTACTTCGATAATAATTATTTTGGTTTGCTGTTGAGTGCGATAAGCTGTATAAGTGACGACACCAATACTAGACATTACTAAAGCGATGGCAGCGGGAAGAATTGGAATCCATCCCCCTTGAATGAACAAAATGTAGCCAATTCCCACCAACAGAATTACCGTAATACCTTCTAAAACAAGTATTAGGTAAGGATGACGACTACGGAGCGCCAAAACTCCACCAAGCAAAGCCCAAGCAAAAACCCAAAGATTTTCTCCCCAATTTTGCCAGTACCAAATTAAAGGTTTACCATCAAGAACAGTACTCAGAATTTGACTAACTACCTGTGCGTGAATATACAGAGGAGGTGTAACAATAGGTTGGCTTGGAGAATTGCTGTAGGGAGTATATATAGCCTTACTATCAGTTACACTTTCAGCAGTTACACCAATCATGACTAATTTATCTTTAACCCATTCTGGCTTAACCTGATTATTTAGAATTTGGCTGATGTTAACACGTCTTGCTAGTGCATCCGGACGACGGTAGTTAATTAATACCTGATAACCTCTGGCATCAAGTTTTTCATAGTTACCAGAATCAGATTTGAGGGGGGGAATAATGGTGTCACCAATTTTAAGTTGTTGATGTTGATTAAAACTGGAATAGATATTTTGTTGTTCCAAATAATTGAGAGCAGCCATAGCAGCGAAGGAATAGGAAGTATTGCACCTTGTATTGGCTTCCGGTTTAGCTGATAATAGACTGCGGCGGACAATGCGATCGCTATCATCAGAAATCAAGTCACTAAAGCCGATATTATTCTCTCCTAAGTTTTGCGGTGCTGGAATTTCTGGTGTACCCGTATTGCTCTCAGCAAGTCTGCATACACCAATAATTTTAGATTGTTCTTTTTCAGTTAAACCAGAACCCAAATTCTTTTGATTTGAACGATTGATATTTAAAGCAACGATACGGGGTTGATAAGATTGTAACTTTTGTAAAATCTGATTCACAGTTGCATCCGTCAGTGGGTACAGCTGTTTATTTACATCTTCTTGGGTGACTTCAACTAATAATAATCGTGGATCCGGTTCAGCATAACCTTCCCGTGATAAACGCATCATCCCATCGTACATCAGCAATTCCATCGGCTGTAACAATTGCAAACTTCTTACCCCAAGCACTAGTGCTGTTACACCTGCACTACTCAGCAAAACTGTTAATAATAAATTCTTGGGTGCGTTGTTTAGGGTATCACGATAAACGGGGGTGTTTCGAGAATCAGCATCCAGCAGAGGAGAACTTGGGGTCTGATATTTAACCAACGCAGCCCGAAGTTTTTGTATAATTCCAGTCATGACAGCGTTGTGGCATTTGCGCCAAGTGGTAGATGTTACAGAGAAGCTGTATTTTCATTTATTATTTCACGTCTCTGGATATTATGATGAAGTCTAACTGAATATTTACTAAATTTTACCAACTACTTAAAGCAGGACTTACGCAGATGTAGTGGAAACGGTTAGCTATTAGCTACAAGAGCCATAAGTAGACCCTAATAGCATTTTGAGAGGTTTATTTTCTAACCGTTCTCAGGATACTTTCCCTAACATTCAGCACTAATTACTGGTTCTACATCAGCATGTAAGAATAATCCGTATTCCAAGCCTTCCACCACAGCGTGATAGGAAGCATCGAGAATATTCGTAGAAACACTGACTGTTGTCCAACGTTGATGTCCGTTGCGCGACTCAACTAATACGCGAGTTTTAGCGGCTGTACCAGCATTTTCATTGAGAATCCGCACTTTGTAGTCAGATAATTCAAAGTCGCTAATTTGAGGGTAGAAGTTGCCTAGAGCCTTTCTGAGGGCAGCATCCAAGGCGGCGACAGGTCCATTGCCCTCGGCGACTTCGAGAATATCTTTACCATTTACGGCAATTTTCACCGTTGCTAAGGCATTGTTTGTTTCTTTACCCCTTGCCAATTCACAATGCACCTGAAAGCCTTTAATTTCAAAGAATTGCTGACGACTTCCCAAAGCTTCCCGCATCAATAGTTCAAAACTGGCTTCAGCAGCTTCAAATTGATAACCTTGGCTTTCTAATTCCTTGAGACGTTCTAAAATTTCTCTGGTAGCTGGGTTCTCTTTTTCCAGTTCAATGCCAAAAGTCCGGGCTTTTGCCAAAACATTACTGACACCTGCTTGTTCAGAAATCACAATTCGTCTGTGATTACCAATTTGTTGAGGTTGGATATGTTCGTAGGTGAGGGGATTTTTTTCCACTGCGGAAACATGCATTCCTCCCTTGTGGGCAAAAGCGGAACAACCAACAAAGGCTGCATGGTCGTCTGGTGCTAAGTTTACCACTTCACTGACAAAGCGACTAGTTTCTGTTAATTGGGCTAACTGATTTTCAGCGATGCAGTGATAACCCATTTTGATTTGAAAATTGGGGATGAGGGAACACAAATTGGCATTTCCACAACGTTCACCATATCCATTAATTGTACCTTGCACCATTTTCACCCCTGCCATGACTCCAGCGATCGCATTCGCCACCGCAGTATCACTATCATTATGGGTGTGGATGCCAATCTGGGTATTTGGGGGTAATTTTTGGATCACTTCACTGACAACCCGACTAACTTCATGGGGTAAAGTTCCGCCATTAGTGTCACACAAAACCACCCATTCTGCACCAGATGCGATCGCACTTTCCAAAGTTTGTATAGCATACTCAGGATTATGCTTATAACCATCAAACCAATGTTCGGCATCGTAAATAACTTTGCGTCCCTGAGTGCGAAGATACTCAATAGTATCGCGGATCATCTCCAAATTTTCTGTTAGAGTAGTTTTTAAACCCTCTGTAACATGCAAATCCCAAGATTTACCAACAATCGTTACCCAGTGAGTCGCGGCAGCTAAAAGCGATCGCATCATTGGATCAGTTGCCGCAGTTTGGTGAGGACGGCGGGTAAAACAAAATGCTACAATCTCAGCCTGTTTAAGTGGCTCTGCCTGCAATTGCCAAAAAAATTGTACATCCTTTGGATTAGCACCGGGCCAACCACCCTCAATAAATGGAATTCCCATCTGATCGAGTCTACGAGCAATACGTAATTTATCTTCAATAGATACCGATAAACCTTCACGCTGAGTACCATCACGCAAAGTAGTGTCGTATATCCAGAGTTGATTTGGTGAGTTTTCGATCATATAACAGAAGAAGCGTGCGAAAATTTTCTGAATGATGTGTAATTTTACTGGAAAAGTAGGACTAGTAACTTTTTAGATGCCTCAAGTAATAGCTCAAGGTCAAACAATCGAATGTTCCCCTAAAACTAATTTACGTTCCTGTTTGCTACGGAATGGAATTGAACTTTACAATGGCGGTGCTAAGGTAATTAACTGTCGTGGAATCGGGACTTGTGGCACTTGTGCTGTTTATATTGAAGGTGAGGTTAACCAGCCAAACTGGAAAGACAAAGCGCGACGCTCACTTCCTCCCCATTCTCCCACAAGAGAATTACGCCTAGCATGTCAAACACAGGTATTAGGCGATCTCAAAGTTACAAAATATGATGGATTTTGGGGACAAGGTTCTCAAGTCGTTTGGACACCTAAAGGTTAGATTAAGGAGATAATTATATGGGCAGATGGACACCTCTCATCCTCATGGCTGGAGGATTGGCGATATTATTAGGTACCGTTATTGGTACTTTGTTCCCAATGGGAGCACAACAAAATGCTAAAGCACCACAAACTGGGACGGAGAAAGTATCCGGTGTTTTACCAGCAAATATCAATGTCAACAATAGCACCGCCTCTAATTCCACCACAACCACCCAAACCAGTCGCGTTGCTCAAGGTGGCACAACAACCAACGGTGGCAACACTTCTGATACTAGCACTGACTCGAATACTAATATAGATCAGTCTTCGCAAGCTGCACCCGCATCTGGTTCTAACAATAACGGTGGCAATGCTCCAATTCGGGCTTTGTGGTAATCTAACTGGTGGATTAATTAATTTAATAATCTCCCATTCGGGATGGGAACAGGGAAAAGAGGAAATAACTAGCCTTAAAATTAGTTTTTAAAGCCCAATTCGTGACATTGCGCGAATGTGGCTGAACTAGTTTTCCCTGTTTCCTTTTATTTTAAAGGACGTAAAGCATGATTACTTTTTAAATTCAGAGGTTCAGATTCCCGTCTTCTTCCACATTAGGAATATCGAAAAGTTTTCATCTATTTTTTAAATATATCTCATCAAAGTAAAATCAGTATAAATGTTTAGCTAAGATGCGAAATTATTATAGACAGTCTTATTACTATGGAATATTACTGAATTAAGGGAAATAATTTATTTGGCTAACTAAAAATGTCTTAGAAAATTCACTAATAGTTTTTACAGTTCTAAGTAATGGGGAGCATCCCAGTTTCTAAAATACCCGCAGGCTATAAGCCTGGGGCTACACAAGCAAAGCCTGCCTAAGCGCATAGCGTGCGCGAAGCGCTTAGGCAGGCTTTGTTCGTATAGCGATACCCTTCTAGGGTATTGATTCAAAAAAGTGGGATGCTCCCTAAGTAATGTGCCTAAACAAAATTCAATATATGTAAATAAATGTAAAATCTGCGTCAGGTTTGTGTAGCTGTAGGCAACTCCATCTGACTTTTAACGACAATCAATTGGTGCATTACGGCAAATTCTCACTAACTCAAACCCCCCTCCAATTATTTCATAGCCGTAACACACCCTACAATTTAATCTTCTTAACAGAGTTTGGAATATTCCTAGCAACTTGCCCAGATAGTTTTAGGTTCTCTTTATGGATCTTCTACATAATGGCTGCTTGCGCTTTTTTCTGCGCGTATCTTGACAAAAAAGTGATAGTTTTGCTGCGTTTAGTACGTCTTTTAAATAACTATATTTTCAATACTGGAGTTTAACTTTATCAAAATAGGTAATTTTCTAACGAGTATCATAAATTAATTAAAAACACAAATAAATAGCTAATTTAGTGAGGTTTCAATCTATTTCTATTCAGTTATAGACAGTTTTTGCATCTCTTTTTTTACACAACATCTTTCATAAATCTTTCATAAATATTGATTAAAATGAACAATAGTACAAATAATAGTAACAGCCTAGATATTAATAAAGATTTGACATCAATCACAAATCAAAGTGGTTTATCAACATCCCTAAATACTGGAAAAAATATTTCCACAAGCCTATTTAATTTACTAAGTCAATCTAGTTCCCCAGCTATATCTAGCACAGGTGATGGACTTCGCGGTGAATATTATGATAATCAAGACTTTACCAATCTCAAATTAAGTCGCATTGATCAGACAGTAAATTTTGACTTTGGTCGCGGTTCACCAAATGCCTCAATTGGTGTAGATACATTTTCCATCCGATGGACAGGTAAAGTTGAAGCGAAGTATAACGAAACCTATACTTTTTACACAACTACCGATGATGGAGTTAGATTGTGGGTAAATGGACAGCAAGTTATCAATAATTTCCGTGACCAATCCACAACTGAAGTTAGTGGTAATATTACCCTCGAAGCAGGTAAAAAATACGATATTCGTCTAGATTATTACGAAAAAACAGGTAGGGCAGTTTCTAGATTAGCTTGGTCTAGTGCTTCTCAAATTAAGGAAATTATCCCCAAATCTCAACTTTATTCACCAGGTTCACCGACTGCAACTCTTCAAACTAGTGCAAACCCAACTACTGGTACTAATAATTATAATTTTCAAATTAATTACACTGATGATACTGCCGTTGATCTCACAAGCATAGATAGTAATGATATTAGAGTCACAAATAATAAAGGATTTAATCAGTTAGCAACTCTAGTTAGTGTTGAGAACAATCCAAATGGTACTCCCCTCACAGCTACCTATAGTATTAATGCTCCCGGTGGAGTTTGGGATATTAGTGATGCCAGTATTTACACCATTACTTTAGAAGCAAACCAAATTCGAGATGTTGATGGTAACTTTACTAGTGCAATTAATCTTGGTCAATTCAACTACAGCATTACTGGAACTGGTACAGGATTAAAAGGTGAATATTACGACAATAAAGACTTTACTAATTTAAAGTTGACTCGTACTGATGGGACGATTAATTTTGACTTTGGTAATGGTTCTCCAGATGCATCAATTGGTGCAGATACATTTTCAGCTAGATGGACAGGTTTTGTAGAAGCTAAATATAGCGAAAACTATACTTTCTACACGACATCAGACGATGGTGTTAGTTTGTGGATCAATAATCACCAAGTAATCAATCGCTTGGTTGATCAACCAGCAACTGAGTTTAGTAGTACCCCAATTACCTTACAAGCTGGTGAAAAATATGCGATTCGCTTAGATTATTTTGAGAATACAGGCAAAGCAGTTTCTAAACTGTCTTGGTCTAGTGCTTCTCAAGCTAAGGATATTATTTCTCAATCACAACTTTATATCACTAATGTAACAGGTTCAACCGATTCTATTGCTCCAACTGCATCTGTCAATGCTAGTAACTTAACCGTGGGGAATAGTAATAACTATACATTCACTGTCACCTACAGCGATAATACCGCTGTGAATGTGTCTAGCTTAGATAGTAGTGATATTCAAGTGACTAGTTCCAATGGATTTAGTCAACTTGCTACTTTAGTGAGTGTTGACACCAATACAAATGGTACTCCCCGTACTGCAACCTATAGAATCCATGCACCAGGAACAACATGGACTACAGCTAACAATGGTTCCTATAGTATTGCTTTACTAGCGAATCAAGTTGGAGATACTGCGGGGAATTTTGCAAGTGCAGGGACTCTAGGAAATTTTTCCATAAATATTCCCGAAATATCTGTACCTACTATCAGCTTAGGACAAGTTCCTTTACAGGTAAATGAAGCGAATGGTTCAGTTCAAGTCGAAATTATTCGCTACGGAAATGATCTGAGTGGAATATCTACAGTTGATTACATCACCACAGGTGAAACTGCTACTGAAGGTTTGGATTTTACTCAAATGAGTGGAACAGTAACTTTTGCAGCGGGAGAAACTAGTAAGTTTGTAAATATTCCCATACTTCAAGATTCATTAGTAGAACCTGGAGAGACTTTTACATTTGTGGTTGATCATTCAAGTGGTGCAACTTTGGGTTCTTACCGGACTGCTAGGATTACCATTGATGATGATGATCAGACAAACCTGACTTTTAGCGCTCCGACTGTGAATGAGAATACAGGGTTGGCAACGGTGATTGTGAGTAGAGGTTTAGCAACAAGTATAGCTAGTGTAAATTACACCACTGTAGCTGGAACAGCTTTGGTCAACTCAGATTTTCAAGCAACTAGTGGAACCCTAAATTTTGCTACTGGTGAAAGCAGTAAGACAATTACGATTCCAATTGTCAATGATGCGATTGGAGAAGCGAACGAAAGCTTCACAATCCAGTTTACTAATCCGGTGGGAGTAGGCTTAAATCTGCAAAATAGTACCGAAATCACGATTATTGATGATGACCCAGGTAGTTTTGTCCGGGAAACAGTAGTTAGTGGTTTAACAGCACCCACTACCTTTGATTGGATACCAGGTAGTAGTACTAACGGTTTGCTGATTGCTCAGAAAAATGGCGTTGTCCGGATGTTTGAAAATGGTACCTTGTTAACAACACCATTTATAGATATTTCTGACCAAGTTAACAATACACGCGATCGCGGTTTACTAGGAATGGCTATTCATCCTGATTTTTCTAAGTCAGGTGCAGATAAAAAGCCTTATGTTTACCTCTTATTTACCTACGATCCACCAGAAACAAAACTTAATCTTAACCCCAACACAACACTAGACGCTCCAGATCAACCAGGTAATCGTCCCTCACGCTTAATTCGAGTTGAAGCTGACCCCGCTACCAATTACACCACAGCTAAACCGGGAACTGAAGTTGTATTACTAGGTAAAAATAGTAACTGGGCTAATACCAGTCGTCCTGATGGCAACAGCACAAGCATGATTTTGAACAGCGATCGCAGTATCAATTATGCAGCAAACTTTGCACCGTCGGGAATTGTAAATTCTAGTGGTCAACTATTTGCAAATATGCAAGATTACTACAACAATCTTAGTCATCTTACAAATATTGAAGACTATCTCGCTACTGATAGTGAATCCCACTCAGTTGGTGACTTGGAATTTGGTACCGATGGCTCCTTGTTTGTTAGTGTTGGTGATGGTACTTCCTACAACGAAGTAGATCCACGCGCAATTAGGGTGCAAGACCTCAACAACCTTTCAGGGAAAATTCTCCGCATCGACCCGATTACAGGTGCAGGGTTGGCAGATAACCCCTTCTACGATGCTAGCAAGCCTGATAGCAACAAATCAAAAGTATACGACTACGGTTTACGCAACCCTTTCCGCTTTTCCATCAATGAAGCCACAAATATCCCCTACATTGGGGATGTTGGTTGGAAAACATGGGAAGAACTCAATGCAGGTAAAGGCAAAAACTTTGGCTGGCCCTATTTTGAAGGTGGCAATGGTGTAAGTATTCGGCAACCTCTGTATGATGATTTAGCCCCTGCACAGCAATTCTACGCCAGTGGGCAAGCAGTTACAGCACCTATTTATGCCTTTACACATGCTGGTGCTGACGCAATTGTTATGGGTGATTTCTACACAGGTAATACATTTCCTTCTATCTATAAAAATACATTGTTTATTGCTAATTACAGTAAGGGAACCGTAGATAACATCACCTTAGATAGTCAAGGTCAATTTGTCTCCATCAGACGTTTTGATACATTTAGTAATCCCAGAGCAAATACACCTGTACAGATTACCATGGGTGCTGATGGCAACTTATATTATGCAGATATTACAGCAGGTGCGATTTCTCGTTGGCGATCTGTGTAGGTAGGAATATTTGGTCATCGAAGGTAAGAAGATAGCGCTATTTTATAACCTCAGATTCCCGATTTTTTAGAGAAGTCGGGGATTTTCTTGGGTTTTTTTGTGTATGCGATCGCATAAGTCTAATTTTCGGCTCAATTCAGCAAGTGCGTAGTTCACCACCATAGGTATCGCACCACTACATCCATCTTACTAGTCTAAAGCTAGAATGCCGTCTTCAAGTATAATAGAGGGTATCTTAGTGCCTAATTTCGCTTTATGCAGGCAAATATGAGTTTAAAAGAATTAATTATCCAAGAAATTGAGCAGACTCCTGAGTTTCTCTTAGAAAAAGTGCTTAATTTTCTCCAGTTTATTAAAGTAAAACACATACACAGTAAACCACAAACTTTTGAAAACGAACGTAATAATAAGGGTTTCAGACATCGTAAATCAGTCAACAAACAGCATTGGTAATAGAGCGATCGCTTGAAGGTAACTAAGGGTACCATCTGAAATGGTTAATTTAACGTTGTTTTGTGATTTTTGTGATATCTCTGGTTTGAGCTAAAACGTTTATATGGTAAGACTTGTAAAAAACTTTTTGGTTTACTGATACAAGAAAAATCAGAAATAACACTATTGAGTGAGTCTTCCCTAGAAAAAGACTGGTTAAAACCAGATGAGGATGAAGCTTGGCAGGATTTGTAAAAGGAAACAACAATCCAGATATTAAGCCTCTCCTCGTACACGGGGCTACGGTGTACACACATCTCTGTTCAAAATCAAAACCGTCGTAGATCCCCCTAAATCCCCCTTAAAAAGGGGGACTTTGAGAGGTATTCTGCCCCCTTTTTCTTGGCGAAGCCGCTCTGAAAGAGCTAGGGGGTTGGGGGATCGAAAAGCCTGGTAGGCAACTCTAAAAGACTTGTGTGTACACCGTAGCCGCATCGGGGAGAGGTACCCTGTGGGAAGCCGCTTCGCGTCTATGGAGAGGGGTTCTATATTTAATTTTATCATTAACGAGGGCAGACATTAGCCTTATCAGGATGGCTAGCTAAATAATCTTTCAACCACACACATCCCTGCGCTAGTAAATTATCTAAATCCAAATTCCACAATTTGATAGTGTTGTCAGCACTTGCAGAAGCAAGGGTTTTGCCATCTGGGCTGTAAACCACGCTATTGACCACAGATTCATGCCCAGTCAGGGTGGAAATCACTTTTCCTGTGGCGACATTCCACAATTTTATGGTGTTGTCCCAACTTGCAGAAGCAAGGGTTTTGCCATCCGGGCTGTAAACCACGCTGTTGACCTCAGATTCATGCCCAGTCAGGGTGGAAATCACTTTTCCTGTGGCGACATTCCACAATTTTATGGTGTTGTCCCAACTTGCAGAAGCAAGGGTTTTGCCATCTGGGCTGTAAACCACGCTATTGACCACAGATTCATGCCCAGTCAGGGTGGAAATCACTTTTCCTGTGGCGACATTCCACAATTTTATGGTGTTGTCCCAACTTGCAGAAGCAAGGGTTTTGCCATCCGGGCTGTAAACCACGCTCCTGACCTCAGATTCATGCCCAGTCAGGGTAGAAATCACTTTTCCTGTGGCGACATTCCACAATTTTATGGTGTTGTCAGCACTTGCAGAAGCAAGGTTTTTGCCATCCGGGCTGTAAACCACGCTATTGACCTCAGATTTATGCCCAGTCAGGCTGGAAATCACTTTTCCTGTGGCGACATTCCACAATTTTATGGTGTTGTCCCAACTTGCAGAAGCAAGGGTTTTGCCATCCGGGCTGTAAACCACGCTCCTGACCTCAGATTCATGCCCAGTCAGGGTAGAAATCACTTTTCCTGTGGCGACATTCCACAATTTTATGGTGTTGTCAGCACTTGCAGAAGCAAGGTTTTTGCCATCCGGGCTGTAAACCACGCTCCTGACCTCAGATTCATGCCCAGTCAGGGTAGAAATCACTTTTCCTGTGGCGACATTCCACAATTTTATGGTGTTGTCAGCACTTGCAGAAGCAAGGGTTTTGCCATCTGGGCTGTAAACCACGCTCCTGACATCAGATTCATGCCCAGTCAGGGTAGAAATCACTTTTCCTGTGGCGACATTCCACAATTTTATGGTGTTGTCAGCACTTGCAGAAGCAAGGGTTTTGCCATCTGGGCTGTAAACCACGCTCCTGACATCAGATTCATGCCCAGTCAGGGTGGAAATCACTTTTCCTGTGGCGACATTCCACAATTTTATGGTCTTGTCCAAACTTGCAGTGATGTTGTCCCAACTTGCAGAAGCAAGGGTTTTGCCATCCGGGCTGTAAACCACGCTGATGACCGAAGATTTATGCCCAGTCAGGGTGGAAATCACTTTTCCTGTGGCGACATTCCACAATTTTATGGTCTTGTCATGACTTGCAGAAGCAAGGGTTTTGCCATCCCGGCTGAAAACCACGCTGTTGACATAAGATTTATGCCCAGTCAGGGTGGAAATCACTTTTCCTGTGGCGACATTCCACAATTTTATGGTCTTGTCATGACTTGCAGAAGCAAGGGTTTTGCCATCCCGGCTGAAAACCACGCTGTTGACATAAGATTTATGCCCAGTCAGGGTGGAAATCACTTTTCCTGTGGCGACATTCCACAATTTTATGGTGTTGTCACGACTTGCAGAAGCAAGGGTTTTGCCGTCCGGGCTGTAAACCACGCTCCTGACCTCAGATTCATGCCCAGTCAGGGTGGAAATCACTTTTCCTGTGGCGACATTCCACAATTTGATGGTCTTGTCATGACTTGCAGAAGCAAGGTTTTTGCCATCTGGGCTGTAAACCACGCTCCTGACATCAGATTCATGCCCCTCCAAGCTATTTTTCTCGCGAATGTTTAATAAAATCGTCTGTAAACTAAACATAGGACTATAGGCAGGATAATCAGCTAAAGATTTTTTATCTTTAACTAAACTTTTCAACTCCCTTCCAGCTTTCATCGCTAGCAGCAAATCATCAAGATTTCCTTTCTCAGAAACCCGCAATAAATTTATCCCATCTTGCTCTAATCGTGTAGCTGTGAGGGCATTTTGACGGGTACGTATAGATTCAACAGCAAAAACAAAAGCTAAAATTGCCCCCACAAAAGACACAACTAACACCACAGTCCCCAACTTCATTTGTCGCTGAGTTTTTTGTTGTACCTTGGCTAATCGCTGATTTGCGTTCCTCTCTTCTTCTAAAGCTAATTCTGCTTTTTGTTGTGCTTCCATCAAAATTTGATTTGCTTCCGTTTGTGCATCCAAAGCACTTTGTACTTTGCGCTTATCAAATTCCTGACTAGCAGCTAAAAACTGCTCATCCAAATGGCTCAAATTTTTGCCAATTCGCCACACTAGCGCATCCTGCAAAGCTTCTCCCCGCAACAAACGCGATTCATCTGCACCATTTGCCGCTACCCAAGCATTAAAAGCCTGAGAATAAGGACGCATTTTTGCTAGGATTTTGTCGCACCATTCTTGGTTAAATACTTCCGCGTAAATACGGTTATAAATTCTTAATTTTCCATCCCGCTTCACCACCAACCCCGTCAACCGCAGTTCCATTTGCTCGGAACTTTCATCTGCCTCTATTCCCCTCTGCTGGATAATTTGCTGACATAAACCCAATAATCTACCAGTACGCTGTTCTCCACTTTGCAGAATACGATCGCGTATCGTCCTTAAATGTTCTGGTTCATCCTGGCTTTCCCAATTTTTAATCACCCTTTCCCTAACCATATGCTCAATTACTCCCCTCTCCGCTTGCGGAGAGGGGTTGGGGGTGAGGTTCTTTAATTCCTGCAACAGCAACTTACAAACCTTCTGGGTCAAAAATGGCTGTCCCCCTGTCCAATCCAAAACAGCTTGGAGCAAAGCTTGGGGATTACCAATTTCTGCTAATCCTGGAGCGAGTGGTTGTGCTTCCGCAAACTCAAATCCTGCTAATGCGATCGCTCTCCCAATATTAAAGGGTGTACGGTATTTATCTTGAATTAAATCCGCAGGTGTGGAAACCCCTAACAAAGCAAAAGAAATGCGGTTGTATTTCGGGTTATCTGCTCGACGGTTATAAAATTCTCGAATTGCGGCAAAAAAGTCATCGGTGTTGAATTGCGATCGCAAGCTCAAAATACTGTCAATTTCATCGATAAAAATAATTACTTGCGTATTAATTGACTCTAAAACGATTTCGACTAAAAAGTTACTAAAACGCTGTGCATAAGGTAATAAGTGGTTTTCGTTCCACCAATCATCAATATCGAACTGGTATAAATTTAAGCCAGTTGCAATACTATCAATTACCCCCGCATACCATTGTTCAGGAGTCGCATCCACTACACTAATATCGATGGCAGCACAAGCAATTCCTTCTTGCTGCAATCGTTTCATTGTCTGTACTCGCAAACTCGATTTTCCCATCTGTCGGGAATTGAGAACATAGCAAAATTCCCCCGCTTTCAAGCTTGCATACAGTTCCTCGTCAGCTTGTCGCTTCACATAGGTTGGAGCATCGCTAGGTAAAGTACCCCCAACTTGATAGGAATAATTGGGAACAGGAGTTAAACTCATTAGTTAATCCCCAAGCGATCGCAAAAATACTGCCGATACAAATCGCATAATGGTGTGACTGTATTCCCCTTAAATTTCACTAATCCCATACTGCGGAGTTTAAATGCTTCCGTTGTTCCCACATCGACGGGAAGCTTTGCCACAACTACTTTTTTCACCGCAGCTAGTAAATTTGAATCTTGTCCTAGATTCAACAAATGTCTTCGTAGATGCTCGTT
Organism: Calothrix sp. PCC 6303; assembly: GCF_000317435.1. NCBI lineage: Bacteria > Bacillati > Cyanobacteriota > Cyanophyceae > Nostocales > Calotrichaceae > Calothrix > Calothrix sp. PCC 6303. The sequence goes on along the minus strand of NC_019751.1, from coordinate 202,571 downwards.
GTAGATTCCTTCCTCGGTTGGGGCAATTTGGATTAACTCTTCTAAATTCATCCTGTCACGGGCAATTTCATATAACGCAACCCTCACCAAGTAAGGATGTCCTCCTACCAGTTGCATTAATCTTTCAACTTGCTTATCTGTCCAATTAATTCCATGACGTTGTACCAGTTCTTCTACTTGTACCTGAGTTAATTCTGGTAGTTCGATTGGTAATCCCACATTAAAAGGAGATTGGTTGATATTTAGGGGAATATAAACCTCTTTAGAATGGACAATTACCAACCTCAGTTTTTGCCAAATCGGCTCATTTTTTGCCCGTTCGTGCCACGATCGCAACAAACCAAAAAAATCAGCCGCAAGTTCTGGATGCTTAAACACCTCATCCACTTCATCCAAAGCCAAAACGATACCATGCTGAATTTCTGGCAGTAAATACCGCTCGAAGTATTTAGTGGATTTACTCTTGCTACCTAAAACCCCTTGCCAAAAGTCATCCAATTTATCGGGCAAATTGAGTTCGTAAGAAATATTGCCGCAAAACCAGCGTAAAAATCCATCTATGCTCGTGAGAAACTCCGCATCAGCTTCTTGAAAATTCAAAGATGCTGTTTGAAAACCTTTTTGAGTCGCATGATTGAGAATCCGCGACATTAAAGAAGTTTTTCCCATTTGTCGCGGAGCTTTAACACGAATTAAGGAACCAGGTTTGAGTATTTCTTGATAACAATCAGTTTCTATCGGTAAACGTTCGATATAAAAAGAAGATTCGAGAGGAACTTGTCCTTCGGGATTTTCTAAAGGGTATATTAATGTGGGGATATTACCGTTTTCCAATGCTGGTTTGTCATTCTCGACAGGATTGCTGACAGCATTACCGTTGGAGTTTGAATTATTCGCAATAATCCGACTTTTTAGCCGACTTTTTAATACGGGGGTTGCAGACTCAGAGATACCTTCTAAATCGATCGCACTACAACCAAACTCATAAGCATCATCATAGTTGCGGTCTGCACCCAAAGCATCATAAAATCCTATTGCAAACTCGATTGCTGCCCTATCCCCAATTGCCTGATTCATCCCAATCACGCGATCGACATGTTGGAAAATTGCCTCTGCTTGAGTTTCGCTGTAACAAGCATTTAACAAAACACATTCAGTTTTTTCAAATAACCCAAATAGCCTTGCCAGCGAGTTTGTACTGACTAGCTGCATTTGTCCTGTAGCGTTTTCTAAGACTAAACCATCTTCCCCTGAACCATGTCCAGAAAAATGGACTATTTCCGGTTCGTAGTCTAAAAGGGCACGACGCAAATCATCGGGACGTACTGCCCACTTAGTAATAATTTCAAATTTATCTCGATTTTTAGCACGTTCCAATCCTGCCTGAATCTCCCGTACTTCTTCATCGAGACGCAGCTTTGATGTATTCGTTGGATTCGCTGATAGAATCAAGATTTTTTTCACGTTCCGCTCAACTTCGATACGTAGGATTGTGTGAGGTTGTTACCAGATTTATATGGGGTTTTTACATAGTTAATTATGCAGATGCAATCTTTACTTACACTTTTTGTTCAGTAAATTCCGGTAATAATTTGAAGTTATTTTAACCTGAGCGAGATACTCGCACTACATTCACTATGCAAAGTTTCCTCACAAAATCACACAGAGTCCAAAATCAAGCGCTAAGTATTGCCAGGTTTTAACCAGCTAAATAATTCTTGAATACTAAGATGAAAATCCCCCATAAACTCTGGAACTGGAATTAATTGTTGGGGTTCTTGGCAGAATATTGGTTGTTTTCCAGCAGGATAAACAAGAAGAGATTTCTCATCAGGATCAATTAACCAACCCATCTGACAACCTGCATTGAGACAATGCAAGATATTGTTGGTGACTTTGGTTTGATTTTGATCGGGTGAAAGAATTTCTATTGTCCAATCAGGATAGGATGTAAAGACATTGGCAATATCTCCGTTGTCATCTAGGGGGATGCGATTCCAAGTAAACACAGAAACATCAGGGATGATGGAACGTCCGCTAAATGTACAGCGCAATTCTGGAAGCGCTAAAGCAATAGACTGAGATTCGGCAACATTATTGATGACTGTTACAGACTCTCCTCGAAGTGTACTATGCTTTCCCTGTGGTATGGGTTTTTGAATTATTTCGCCGTTAATATATTCGCTAGGGGGTTTGGTTTCGGGAAGTTGAAGGAATTCATTTAGGGTTAACGATTTTAAAGAAACCTGTACCATAAATAAATACTTTGGGGGCTTAATTTGGGTTTTGAGAATGTGCCAATTGTTGGTGCGTGACAAAGATAGAGGTTCGTTTTTTAAGTTGAGGATTTTTTGTGGTGTCACGCACCCGACGAGATAATTATGCCGGATTTATGCCTTTGGTTTGAGATAGCGATCGCACCAGTTCACCATCTCCCATAATACGTGGTTTACTCCTTCTATTGAGCGATAACTGTGGTCTTCGCAGGGGAGAACACAATAACGAACAGTCGCACCTAAGCCTTTTAAAGCTTCATAGAGACGTTCGGTTTGCAGGGGATATGTACCGGGGTTACTGTCTTTTTCGCCGTGAATTAGTAGTAATGGTGATTGGATTTTTTCTAAGTGGGTAAATGGCGACATATTTATGTACGTGTCCATGGCTTCCCAAAAGTTCCTTTGTTCTCCTTGAAAGCCAAATGGTGTCAGGGTGCGGTTATATGCACCACTGCGAGCAATGCCCATTTTAAAGATGCTACTATGTGCTAATAGATTCACGGTGGTAAATGCTCCGTAGGAATGTCCACCTATTCCTAAACGTTGCGGATCGGCGATTCCCCGGTTAACGACATAATCTACTGCTGCTTGGGTTCCAGCAATTAATTGCTCGACGTAGGTATCATTTGGTTCTGTGTCTCCTTCCCCGACGATGGGGATGCTGGGACCTGATAACACTGCATATCCTTGGGTGAGTAAAAATAATATTGAGCTACCCATGGGACGACTAAAGGTGTTGGTAGCGGTTGTTACTTGTCCCGCAAATTCCCGATCTTTGAATTCTTCTGGATACACCCAAAACATCGTTGCTAAAGCACCATCGCGGTTTTGATCGTAACCTGGGGGCAGGTATAATGTGGCGGAAAGTTTCACCCCATCTGCTCGTTGATATTGGACGAGTTCTTTATGGATTCCGGCTAGTTGGGGGGCAGGATCTTGGTAGTTGGTGAGAAGTTTTTCTGGCTGATTCGGTGTTTTTAGGTAGTAGTTGGGTGGTTCTATTTGTGACTGACGGCGTGTGATTATGGTTTGGGCTTGGTCGTCTAAGAGTCTTACAACTGATTCAAAGTGTGGGTCTTGACATTGCCATAAACGTTGTTTTGACTGGGTTTCTAAATCAAGAGTATCAATGAACGGATAGATTCCTTGTGGTGAAGCACCTCGTCCACTTAAGTAAATACCCTTGCCATCGGCTGTAAAACGCAAAACATCACGCCCATAAATTCCTGGAGTTGAGAGGGGGACACCAGGATCTTGGTACTTATCTTCAAAACTGCGATCGCTTAAAAGCTGCGGGGGTATATTTGGTTGGGATGGGTTAATTTGCCAAATTCTTTGTTTGCGGGTGTCGTACCATTTTTCCCAGACAATTGCGATGTCTTCTGTTCCCCAAATGACATGTTGGAAACGGTATTCACTTTGCCAAATTTGTTCAGGGGGTGAAGTAAAAGGTGCATCCAAACAAAATAAAACATCATGGTGGGGTACTTTTTGAGTCGGATCACCTTCATCCAACGCTTCTAACCAGCATACAGTGGCAGCGCGATCGCTTCGCCAAACTACTCGCCTTCGTCCGGTTCTGACAGCATCAAATTTAATAGATATATTATCTGCAAGGGGTAAATCTGCCACTTGATACAGAGTTTTTCCACTACTATCGAGTATGTGGATTTGTTTTGGAAAAAAGGAAACTGGTAGTTGATAGGAAAACGGACGATGTATGGTAGTAAGTAAAATAAAATTACCATCAGGTGAAGCTTTAGCTTCATGAATCAAAGCAGATTCTAGTAAAGTTGTTCGCTGACCATCAAGAGTTATCTTTTCTAAAGTAGAAGTTAAATAATAGGTAAATAATTCTTCGTCGTGGGGAGTTTCCAACAAATTAGTATAGGTGCGGCTGGGTGTTTTTCGACCCAAATTTTCCTCCACCATGGGTTTAGTTGGAACAATGGGTTTTTTGGGAGCTTCCCCACGTTCAGGAAGAATAAGTTTACAAATTAACGTATCATTATTTAACCAACGCTGGGGACTTCCATAACTAGCATTGAGAATTGCTTCAGTGAGTTTTTTAGTGATACCTGTAGCAAGTTCCACAACCCATAATTCTAAACCTGTAGCTTGAGTCAAGGTGAAGGATAATTTTTCGCTATCAGGAGACCATTTCAAAAAACCAATTTTGGGATTACTTGGTAAACTTACCGGAATAACAGTATCTGAAATAACAGATTTAATTTTCAAATTGCGGTAAGGCTGATGACGTGCAGGAGCATTTGTTTGGGGATTTAGCAATAATCCAGCCAAAGGTACTTGTAATTCTGCCATTTCTCCAATTGGAGTTAGGGAAGGTTGTTCCAATTCCACTAACCATGATTGATTGGGAGAAACGATGACTGTCGGGGGTGGTGATGCATTCAGAATTTGAGCGATTGGTGCTGGTGGCAATTGCCAAGCTGCTTCCGGAGTTGATAAATCCATAAAATCAGTTACCAGTAATCAGTGAACAGTAATCAGTTATCAGCGAACAGTAATCAGTTATCAGCGAACAGTAATCAGTAATCAGCGAACAGTCATCATTCTCCCTACCCCTTGTCTCCCATCCTCCCCAGCTTCCCCAGCTTCCCCTGCCCCTTGCCCTCTGCCTATCTCATTTTTTTAACTGCTCTAGTGGTGACTCCTTTTTCATAATTTAGAGTATACATGCCTTGAGTATGTAGAACTCGATACCACACCCCTTGTTGGGTTCCGGTTGATAGCATTTTACTTACAGTTGCTTTCGCCATTTTAAATTCTTTAGCATCTAACCCGTCTCCATACAAATCACGTATAATTGCGTCAACATGCATGTGAGTCTCTGGGTGGCGGCGCATCAGAATCAATACTGCATTCAAGATAGAGTAGTCTCGATATTCGGGTAGCAACACTAATGCGCCAGGTTTTCGGGTTATGGCAAGTTTAGGAATATCAGAAACATCAACATCCCCAAAGACAGATGCTTTGGTAGTTGTTGATGGTGGTGATATCTCCTGATTTTGAGGAACTTGCCGCGTACTCTCCTGAAGCAGTGCTTGTGTAGAGGATAAATTAGATAATCGTCCTACAGATTGATACATCTGGTCTTCTTGGACATAACCTGATAATAGAGCTTCTAGGGTGTTAACTTGATTCTTAATCAAAGACAAACGACGCTCAATATCAGCGGCTTCTAAGATATAGCGATCGCGTTCTGTAATCAGTAACCTTAGAATCTCAGATGAATCAGTCATAGTAGTTACCAAATCCAAAGGAATAAACAAGTGGAAAGCAAGGAAATTTTTGTTAAGGCTCACGTTCGCGTGATTCGGCAGAAAGTGTATCGTTTTGTTTGCAAAGAATGCAATCTAGTGTCTGAGCGTATTTGTTTCCCATCACAACCACTATATTGTGAACGTTGCCGACCGCCAAAGCCCAAGGTAGAGAAACCATCAAATGAGGCAGTGGTGAAGGCACAAACAACCAAACGAAAACCCCCTACAAAGCAACGCGCTGCTGCTGCTAGAGCAAAAAAATGATTCCTGCCAAATGACATTGTGACTGAAAAACTAGCGTAAATGGTACAAATCTCACGATTTTTAGTTAGATTTAAGAGTTGACGAATCTACACCTGGTAAGTAGATTGGGTGCTAGGCTACATTGTGCCTAGCAATGCTTCTATTATGCTTTTTCACCACGAATTCAGGCTCTTCTTTTGTGAATGCGATAAAGCTAGTTTTGACTGTCCTCAACTAGCTGCGCTTCACTAACACTAAGTGCGATATTCCTAGTTTCAGCAGACTCAACCACCATTGAAAGCCTAATAAGCATATTTCTACTAAGCAAGACTAGACCAAAATTAGCACCTTAATTTGTGCTTATGTGGCAAATTTTACCGTCAGTGAGTTTTTAAAAAGGCTGTTCCACGCAACTTGTAGTTAATCACTGACAAAAGATAAAGATTTTACTTTAGCGTCGGTTATCCACTTTAATTAAGAGTTAGAAGTTTTTAACCTTAATTATGTCAATTAATTTTAGTCGTCGTCAATTTATTTGGTATAGTTCCACAGTTTTTGGTACTACTTTACTACTAAAAGCTTGTAGCAATAACCAAACATCAACACCTACAGATGCGGGTGGTGAAGCAAATTTCAAAATTGCGTTAGTACTGCCGGGAGCAATTACCGATAGAGCGTGGAATCAGTCTGGTTATGAAGGGATACAGTTAGCGAAGCAAGAATTAGGTGCAGAAACTGCTTTTGTCGAAAAAGTTTCTCAAGTTGATCAGACAGAGATATTAACAGATTTTGCCCGTAAGAAATATAATGTTGTATTTTCCCATGGTGGACAATTTGATGCCGCAATTGAACAAGTAGCACCCCAGTTCCCCAATACTTTTTTTATTGCAGTTAACGGTGCAATTCAAGGAAAGAATATTGCAGCTTTACGTATAGATCATTTGCAAGCAAGCTATTTATGTGGAATTATTGCTGCTTCCATGACAAAATCAAATAAATTAGCTTATATTGCCGGACAAGCATTTGCCGCAACACAAGAAGAATTAAAAGGTTTGGAATTGGGGGCAAAGTCAGTTAATCCAAATATCAAAGTTACTTCTACTTTTACAGGAGATTGGAATGACGCGGCTAAAGCAAAAGAAGCAACACTAGCCTTAATTTCTGCTGGAAATGATGTGATTTTTCAATGGTTAGATAATGCGTCACCTGCGGTCTTACAAACAGCTAGTGAAAAAGGTATTTATGCTTTTGGTAATACCAAAGATCAATTAGAGTTAGCTCCAAAAGCAGTATTAACTAGTGCGGTGAAACGGATGGAATTAGCAATAGCTTATATTGCTAAATTGGCTAAAAATAAGCAACTAAAAGGTGATATTTATAAAATTGGTTTAGAACAATCACATATTCTGAGTTTAGGTAAATTTGGAAATATGGTTTCGGCAGACATTCAGAAAAAGGTGCTAAATGTCAAACAAGAAATAGTAGATAAGAAAATCACAATTAATTAAAAACTATATTCATTCCCCAAATTATGATCACATTAAAACATACGCATTGGCTTATGATTCTACACATTTTTACCCACTGATATTGCGCTGTAAGATTCGTTCTCGCAAGGTAGTTTTACTACGAGCATAATTAGATCTAATTTTTAAAAATATGCCTTTCTTAGGGGTTTAGCAATGCTAAATCTCTACAGTTTTTAACATGGATGAGGTTTAATAAAATGACATATTTACGCTTAGAGGGAATCACAAAATCTTTCAAATCTTTCATCGCCAATGATAATATTAGCCTTGAGATCGCATCGGGAAGTATTCACGCCATCTTAGGAGAAAATGGTGCAGGTAAAACCACATTAATGAATATCATTAGCGGTCTTTATCAAGCTGATAGTGGTCAAATTTATTTAGATGATAAATCTGTAAATATCACATCTACTAATTCAGCTATCCAACTTGGCATTGGTACTATTTATCAACATTTTATGTTAGTTCCCCAGCTAAGTGTTACAGAGAATATTATTTTAGGAGTTGAGAGAAATTGGCGGTTAAATCTTAAACACAAACAACGAAAAGTAGCAGATTTGTCACAATATTATGGATTAGGTGTTAATCCAATCACAAAAGTTGGAGATTTACCAGTAGAAACACAACAAAGAGTAGAAATCCTCAAGGTTCTTTATCGCAGAGCAAAGTTATTGATTCTTGATGAACCAACGGCTGTTTTAACACCATTAGAAACAAAGTCTTTAATGCAAATTCTCCGTCAACTTGCAGTCGATGGAAAGACAATCATTTTTATTAGTCATAAGCTAGAAGAGGTAATGAATCTTTGTGATAGGGTGACGGTATTACGACAGGGAAAAGTCGTCGCAAATAGGAATATTCAAGAAACCACTTCCGATGAACTATCAGCATTAATGGTTGGGAGAGAAGTTTGTTTGCAGTTAAATAAATCTCCCGTACAACCAGGAAAAGTAGTTTTATCAGTGGAGAATTTACAAGTAGTTGATGATAGAGGTGTAACAGCGGTACAGAATATATCTTTTGAATTGCAGGAGGGAGAAATATTAGGCATCGCTGGGGTAGATGGAAATGGACAGCGAGAATTAGCAGATGCTTTAGCAGGATTGCAAAAAGTCAAGAAAGGGAAGATTAAATTTAGTCATAATACCTCAAATATAGGTTACATTCCCGAAGATAGACACAAAACAGGTTTGATATTGCAGTATGATATCGCCCAAAATTTGATTTTGAAAGCTTTTAAAAAATTACCGTATTCACATAATTTTTTATTACAAACCAAAGCAATTAAAAATCGCGCAACCTTTGCGATTGAAGAGTTTGATATTCGAGCAACGGGTTGTGATGTCAAGGTAAGTCAGTTATCGGGAGGTAATCAACAAAAAGTAGTTTTAGCTAGGGAATTAACTGACGAACCTGTATTAATTGTTGCTATGCAGCCGACGCGAGGTTTGGATGTGGGAGCAACCGAAACAGTACAGCAGAGATTATTAGCAGCAAGAAAACGGGGAGCGGCAATTATATATATTTCAACGGAATTACAAGAGGTCATGGCAATTAGCGATCGCATTGCAGTAATGTATCAAGGTGAGTTTGTCGGCTTGTTGGATGCGAACACAGCAACAATCGAGGAAGTTGGTTTGTTAATGGGGGGGAGGTTAACAAATAAGTAATGAGTAATGAGTAATGAGTCTGTTTTGGAAAGGTGAATTAGACCCCCCTATGTTGCTAAAAAAGTAAAAAGAATCCGCATGTTTTATTTGGTGGGAAGCGACCAGCATCTTCTCAATTTTTGATGACAGTGCGATGTTGTATCGCTTGTACCCGCAGGCATTGCATATACTTAATTCATGCAAACTAACTGTTATGAAACTGCTTCTGCTGATTGAGTTAAAAAGGATTTTAGAGCATCATGTTGTTGGGTAAAGGCTAGGTACTGGTGTGCCATTTCTGGGGTGAGAAATTCGATCATTAAACTGTTTTCTACCCAAAATTCCATCACATCAAAGATAGAATCGCGGTTACAACGCACAACACGCCATTCTTCACGAGAACCAATTTCTTCAATCTCAGCTTGACTTGTTGGAACGGAAATAGCAGCGTGTGTTGCTGTAAACCGAGAAGTATGGGGATTGTGGACAAAATGGCAAGAATCTAATGCAGTTCCAGGCAAGATTTCAGACCCTGAAGGGTAAACTTCAATCCCAGTGCCATACTCATCGAGTGCGACGACCATATAGCTTCCTGGATGGGGTGGGAAAGGGGCTGCTTGACCTTTGACAACTTCTGCTAGAACACTTGCAACATGTTGAGGGTTTTGGGCAGAAATAGAAATGTGGTGAATCATAATTACAGGACTTACTTCTATTAGGCTATGTTTAGTAATACAGAGCGATCGCTTATGCTTATGCAGTGAGGTAGCGGGTTTAGACTTGACAAATACCTGCACGGCAGTTGTAATGGCTTTTCTCAAGCCAAAATTCCCACATGATGTATGAGAATAACTAAACTTATTCAGCTACTCTCACTTGTTTCCCCCGTAAGGGACTTGCAATTAAATAATATACCGATATACCAATCAGACTTTACCGTTTTATACTCGATTCAGAGTTTTTATCTGGTACTTTATTTTGACGCTAGTCCCTAATTGCGATCGCGTCGTCGCATTGCAGTAATGTATCAAGGTGAGTTTGTCGGTTTGTTGGATGCGAACACAGCAACAGTCGAGGAAGTTGGTTTGTTAATGGGAGGAAGTGGAACAAGCAGGGAATAGGGTGATAAAAACTAATTTTATAACCACGATACACATTTTTATTACACTGTTGTAGTATAAAAGTATTGTATTGTTTAATACTGTTAATTATGCCTTTTGATATTTTCTCTAAACGTCAAAAAATCCTTCGAGGAGAAGTACCTGACATTTACCAATATGATAATATTCCTGACCCACTGAGGGTACAAATTGTTCATATTATGAATGATGCACTGGGAGACAATAAACATCCGAAAACTCAAAAAGATTACCAGTGGATTCATGAAACTTTATGTCGTGAATATGGCAAATTTTATCTTGTAAAATTGCCATTGTTGGAAAATGAAGAGTATTATGCTAAAGATCTAATCCAATTTCTACTATCTACTAGCAATACAGAAGAAGTTCTTGATGTTGTAGAATTAAGTTTTTTGGTGATCTATGTCTGTGATAGGCAAGGAGAAAAAACGTATTATGGTAAAATTACACCTGACGAAGCCCTAGAAGAGTTAAACGCTAGGTTTAAAGAACATGGAGTAGGTTATCAGTTTGAATCTGGAAAAATTATCAGAGTAGATTCCCAGATTATTCATAATAATGCAGTAAAGCCAGTTTTGCACTTACTTAACGATGAGAGGTTTAAGGGTGCAAATGAGGAATTTTTACAAGCACACGAACACTACAGACATAAGCGTTATAAAGAATGCCTCAATGACTGTCTCAAAGCCTTGGAAAGCACAATGAAAACTATTTGTGAACACCAAGGCTGGAAATATGAATCTACAGATACTGCCAAAAAATTGATTAGCATTTGCTTCCAAAATAATCTTATCCCTACTTACTTAGAAACCCAATTTTCGACACTCAGACAAAATCTTGAAAGTGGTATTTCTACTATTAGAAATAAACTGGGAGGGCATGGTCAAGGCTCCCAACAAATTACAGTACCAGAATATTTTGCATCTTACCAGCTTAATATGACCGCAAGTACAATTTTGTTTCTAGTGCAAGCTGAAAATTCACTGATTAATTAAAATTTGGATTCGGCAAATCCAAAATTCCCACATGATACATGACAATAACTAAACGCATTCAGCTACTCCCAATTATTTCCCCCATAATTGCGATCGCATCTGCTTTACTTGTAGGTGCAATTCTGATTTTAATCGCAGGTGCAAACCCGATTACAGCATATACAGCCCTGTTTCAGGAATCGCTTTTTGACTATTATGGTTTTGGTAATACCCTCAACAAAATGACTCCCCTATTATTTAGCAGTTTGGGAGTATTGGTAGCATTGCGAGCGGGACAATTTAATATTGGTGGGGAAGGGCAAATTTATCTGGGTGCTTTGGGAAGCGCTTTAGTTGGGTTATACATCAAAGGTTTACCAGCACTGATTCATATACCTTTAGGATTGTTGGTAGGATGTCTATTTGGTGCGGTTTGGGGTGGGATTCCTGGTTACTTAAAAGCGGTGCGGGGTGTCAATGAAGTAATTACAACCTTGTTGCTCAATTATATTGCGATAAATCTAGTTAGTTATTTGGTGCAGAACCCTTTGAAAGAAGTCAATGCACCTAGCCCCTATTCCCCATTGATTGCTAAATCAGCACAGTTACCGATTTTACCCGGAAGTTTAGCCCATGGAGGTATTTTCTTAGGAATAATCATAGCGGTAATTTTATGGATATTCTTGCAGCGAACTCCTTTCGGTTATCAAATTACTGCGGTGGGATTTAACCCAATTGCTTCTGCTTATGCTGGTATTTCCGTACAGCGAACTATTATCTTGGTAATGACTTTAGCGGGTGGATTAGCTGGATTGGCTGGTAGTTGTGAAGTTATGGGGTTGAAATATCGCTTATTTGAAGAAGTTTCACCCGGTTACGGCTTTGATGCGATCGCTATTGGGTTTCTCAGTCGTGGTAATGTTCTGGGTGTGGTGTTGACTTCTTTATTTTTTGCCGCTTTGCGGAGTGGTGCGAATGTCATCCAGCGTAGCGCAGGTGTTCCGGTAACTGTTGTGTTTGCGATTCAGGGGTTGACGATGTTGTTTATTGCTATTGCTTTGGCTTTGGAATCTAGATATTCCAACCCTCTTAGTTAGTACGTGAAGGCAGAAGTAAGTAGGCAGAAGGTGTTACCCTGAGCTTGTCGAAGGGCAGAAGGAATAAAGCCTATTTTAGAAGCTTTTTGTAACTTTAGAATGGTTGGTTCATTTCCGCCGTACTCTACTAGTGCGTAAGTTCTGATAATTTGTGATAACTTGCAACTCAAAACCGAAAAACATGAAACTTCGTAAACTTAATGTTATTTTGAGCGCTCTAGTATTAACAATACTGGGAAGTTCAATTTTTCTAAATTTTGTTCTTTATAACCAAGCCAAAAAATATTACCTCGAAGTCAACCAAGTACGTTTAGACCCTTTAGGATTGACATATCACCCCATCAATTCTTCAGAAGCAACGAATACCCGTTCTTTGCGTGTAGTTTTCTTCGGTGATTCCAGAGCATTCGGTTGGATATCTCCCAATGTGAAGGAATATGAGTTTATTAATCGGGGGATTTCGTCTCAAACTTCAGTTCAATCTCTTGAAAGATTTTCATCTCATGTTAGTTCCTTAAAACCCAATCTAGTAGTTATTCAAATTGGTATCAACGATTTAAAAAATGTTGCTTTATTTCCCGATCGTCGAGATACTATTATTAGAAACTGTAAAGCAAATATTCGGCGAATTGTAGAAGATTCAAAAAATCTTGGTGCAACTGTAATCGTGACGACTATTTTCCCGGTAGGTGAAGTCCCACTACAGCGTAAACCCTTTTGGTCGGATGATGTAGGTAAGGCAGTGAAAGAAGTAAATACCTACATCGCTACATTAGCTGATAACAAAACCATAGTGTTCGATACCTTTCCTATTCTTGCAGATAACCAGGGCATGGTGTTAGAAAAATATCGCTCTGACGAGTTGCATTTAAATCAACAGGGATATATGGCTATAAATAGTAAATTTGTAGAATTATTAAATGCGATCGCCCTAAAATAGACAAAATAACTTGCTAGGGATTTTTTTTAAGTTTTTTAAAAAGAGGGATGAAAAACTCTTTCAAAAGGCTGTTGACGATAACGTCGATAGATATCAAAGTCGCTATCTAAAGTAGCGATGGCACTAATATCTAACCGCTCGGAAATGGCAATTAGACTTAAATCGGCAAAATCTCCTGGCAAGTCTGCATATTGAGCATTTAGTTCTGCAATCCGAGTGAAATCTTGTGGTAATAGAGGTACACATTCGTAGAGTTCCTTTGCCAAATCCAACAAAAATTCATTTTGAGTCCGCCAATTAGAACTGAGTAACCACATAACTTCCGTAACACAGCTATGAGTAGTAATTAACCGACTGGTACAACTTTCTAAAAAGCGACAAACTTCCAGGTGATAATTGTCAGTAGCACTGTAATAAGCTGTTAAAATTCCACTGTCAATGAGGATAAGGGAATTATAAGTCATGAGTGCCGATGTTTGAGATAGTCAGCGATCGCTTGTTTCCGTGTCCTTCGTTCCGACAAATCAGGGGGTGCATCTTCTAAAAGATGCTGAGGATGTCCACCTCTTCTTTGAACAAACGTCCTATCTAAGTCGAGGGTTAACCATCGTTCCTTAATTAGCCGTTTAATCAAATCACTGCGGTTGATATCTCCTTCGTGACTGAGGATATCAGCCAATTGTTGCTCGGTTTCAGGATCTAATCTTACAGACAGCATTGTAATACTTGTATGACATATACAGTAATTATAGCCAATTGAGATTGCCGATTGCTCGAACATACAACTACTTCAGTTATTTTGATGAATGATAACCTAAGTTTTTTCACAGATTACCTAGCAGCTAGCATTCGTTTAGCGGTTCCCATTGCCTTTGCAGCTTTAGGTGGAATGTATTCCGAGCGCGGAGGAGTGTTAAATATAGCCTTGGAAGGAATGCTATTAACTGGTGCTTTTTCTAGTGCTGCCGCCACTTTTTATACAAATAATCCCTGGCTCGGAGTGATGGCTGCTGTAATTACTGGGGGTATGCTGGGGTTACTCCATGCTTACTTATGCGTGAGTTTGGGGGTTAATCAGTTGGTATCTGGATTGGCAATTAACTTGGTAGCATCTGGATTAACATCATTTTTGGCAAGGCTGGTATTCGCTGGTGGTAGCGCCCAAAAATTAGCGGCAATTGGAGCATTTAAAATTCCGGGACTCGCAAATATACCTGTGATTGGTGAGCTTTTCTTTCAGCAAGATGCTTTAGTATATTTACTGATATTATTAATTACTTTTAGTACATACTTTTTGTTTTATTCCAGCCCCGGCTTAACCTTACGTGCGGTGGGAGAATATCCACAAGCTGTTGAGACTACAGGAATTTCAGTCATGAAGGTACGTTATTTAGCAGTAATCACAAGTGGTTGTCTGGCAAGCTTGGGGGGAGCTTACTTGAGTTTAGTACAGATAAAATACTTTGCTGAAGGAATGACTGCGGGAAAAGGATTTATTGCGATCGCAGCTTTAATCTTTGGTAAATGGCACCCTTTAGGTTGTGGGTTGGCAAGTTTGTTATTTGGTGCTACCGAGGCTTTACAGTTACGAATTCAAGCTTTAGGAGTGAATATACCCTATCAATTTCTAATTATGCTGCCTTATGTAGTCGCATTGCTAGCTTTAGTTGGCTTGGTGAAAAAATCCGCACCCCCCGCAGCTTTGGGAATTGCCTACAATCGGGAAGATTAGAGTTGAGGGACTAGCACTGAAGAATTATCTCACCCTCTCCTAAAAGACTGAATTTGTGAGTATCTCTAGTTATAAACTTGAATCTAATCTGTTAGATTTTTGAAAGTTGGAATGATTTTCATGCCATAGCCCAGAGAGTAGTGGTACTATTAAGAACTGTTTCGCCTTGCCTCCCACATTTCAACCGCCGATATGTCAGAAACTCAGTTTGCTGCATCCTCGAACGGAAACCCCCCGAAGTTGACCCATGACAACTCTAATATGATTCGGATTAGGGGTGCTAGACAGCACAATCTGAAGAATGTTGATTTGGAAATTCCCAGGGACCAGTTAATTGTTTTTACTGGTGTTTCCGGTTCTGGTAAGTCCTCCCTTGCCTTTGATACGATTTTTGCCGAGGGACAACGTAGATACGTTGAATCTCTTAGTGCTTATGCACGACAGTTTTTAGGACAGTTAAATAAACCCGATGTGGAAGCAATCGAGGGTTTAAGTCCAGCGATTTCCATCGATCAAAAGTCTACTTCCCATAACCCGCGTTCAACCGTCGGTACAGTCACCGAAATTTATGATTACATGCGGTTGCTGTTTGGGCGGGCTGGTGAACCCCATTGTCCCATATGCGATCGCAATATCGCTCCGCAAACCATTGATGAAATG
The DNA here is from genome assembly GCF_000317435.1 of Calothrix sp. PCC 6303. Taxonomy (NCBI): domain Bacteria; kingdom Bacillati; phylum Cyanobacteriota; class Cyanophyceae; order Nostocales; family Calotrichaceae; genus Calothrix; species Calothrix sp. PCC 6303. Next base: position 187,048 of record NC_019751.1, on the reverse strand, counting down.
GTTGATCGAATTATGGAGTTGCCAGAACGGACTAAGTTTCAAATTCTCGCACCCGTAGTTAGAGGGAAAAAAGGTACCCACAAAAAGCTAGTTTCGGGTTTAGCTTCCCAAGGTTTTGTGCGGGTTCGCATTGATGGGGAAATTCGGGAGCTTTCGGATTCCATTGAACTAGATAAAAATATTACCCATACCATCGAAGTTGTTATCGATCGGTTGGTGAAAAAAGACGGACTTCAAGAGCGTTTGGTGGATTCTCTCTCTACATGCCTGAAGCTTTCGGAAGGTATAGCGGTAATACTTTATACGCCTGAAGCAGACAGGGAAGAGACAGAAGATCAGGAATTAGTATTTTCCGAAAACTTTGCCTGTCCCGAACATGGTGCAGTTATGGAAGAACTATCACCAAGGTTATTTTCCTTCAACTCCCCCTATGGTGCTTGTCCAAATTGTCATGGAATTGGGACATTAAAGCGGTTTTCTCCAGAGTTAGTTGTACCAAATCCAGAGGCTCCTGTCTACGCAGCGATCGCACCCTGGTCAGAAAAGGAAAATTCCTATTACTTAGAACTACTTTATAGTTTAGGACAAACCCACAACTTCGAGTTACAAACCCAGTGGAGTAAACTCACCGACGAACAGCGGGAAACTATTCTCAACGGAGAATCAAAGGAGACAAAACCCCAAGATGACGAGAAAGGGAAAAAAATTCCGATTTTTCGCGGTGTCCTCCCCATCTTACAGCGGCAGTATGAAGGTGGCTCTGAGTTAATTAAACAAAAATTAGAACAATATTTAGTAGATCAAGCTTGTCCAGTTTGTCATGGAAAGCGCCTAAAACCGGAAGCTTTAGCTGTAAAATTGGGCAAATACGGGATTTTGGACTTTACCAGTGTGTCAATTCGTGACGCTCAAGATCGAATTGAAACCCTAAAACTAAATCCCCGTCAAGCTCAAATTGCCGAGTTAGTTTTACGAGAAGTCAAAGCCAGATTAAAATTTCTCCTCGATGTTGGTTTAGATTACCTCAGTCTTGACCGTCCAGCAATGACCCTTTCCGGTGGTGAAGCACAACGCATCCGACTAGCAACACAAATTGGTTCCGGGTTAACAGGGGTATTGTATGTTTTAGATGAACCCAGCATCGGTTTACATCAACGGGATAACGGACGATTACTCAAAACCCTCACCCGACTCCGCGATTTGGGAAATACCCTAATTGTGGTGGAACATGATGAAGAAACCATCCGTGCTGCCGATTATGTGGTGGATATTGGTCCCGGTGCAGGGATGCATGGCGGAAATATTGTTTCCCAAGGCGATTTGGAGTCTTTATTAACAGCAGAGAACTCCCTTACAGGTGCATATTTATCAGGTAGAAGAGTCATCCAAACCCCAACCAAAAGACGGGAAGGAAATGGCTTAAGCTTAATGATTAAAAATGCTAATCGTAACAACCTCCAAAATATCAGTGTTGATATTCCTTTAGGCAGACTTGTAAGTGTGACAGGTGTATCTGGTTCTGGGAAGTCAACATTAATTAACGAATTACTTTATCCAGCACTACAACATCACATTACCAAAAGAGTTCCATTTCCCAAAGATATTGATGGCATTCAAGGACTCAATGCAATTGATAAAGCCATAGTTATCGATCAATCACCAATTGGACGGACACCTCGTTCTAATCCTGCCACATATACAGGTGTTTTTGATATTATTCGTGATGTTTTCTCCCAAACAATCGAAGCAAAAGCACGAGGTTATAAACCTGGACAATTCTCTTTTAATGTTAAGGGTGGACGTTGCGAAGCCTGTAGTGGTCAGGGTGTCAACGTCATCGAGATGAATTTTCTCCCTGATGTATATGTCCAATGCGAAGTTTGTAAAGGTGCCAGATATAATCGGGAAACCCTACAGGTAAAATACAAAGATAAATCAATTGCTGATGTCTTGAATATGACAGTTGAAGAAGCATTGGAATTTTTTACTAATATTCCTAAAGCTGTCGTCAAACTCCAAACATTATTGGATGTTGGTTTAGGATATATTCAACTTGGACAACCTGCAACAACTTTATCTGGTGGTGAAGCACAGCGGATTAAGTTAGCGACAGAATTATCCAGACGCGCAACTGGAAAAACACTCTATTTAATCGATGAACCAACTACAGGTTTATCGTTTTATGATGTCCATAAACTTTTGGATGTATTGCAAAGGTTGGTAGACAAAGGTAATTCTGTACTCCTAATTGAGCATAATTTAGATGTAATTCGTTGTTCCGATTGGATAGTAGATTTGGGACCAGAGGGAGGGGATAAAGGAGGAGAAATTATTGCCGTGGGAACACCCGAAGATGTGGCAAAAAATAAAAAATCCTACACCGGGAGTTATTTGAAGCAGGTGTTGAAACAATATCCAGCGGTTGTAGGGTAATTCAATACATCATATCCCCGACTTTTTGGAAAAGTCGGGGATTTCAACCCCACTAACCAGATGTCAAAAATTAGTCTTCGTCAACATAAGCAGGTTGTCGTCCTGAAACAATCATAAAACCGACAGAATCCAGGCGAATTAAAGGATTTTGAATTCCTTCAATAATGACTTTACTTAATTCTATTTCGTTATTAAGTTCCTGTTCTAGTGCTGCATGAGAACCTTGCCCTTGTTCCTTAAGTCGATTTAAACGTAAACGCAATTGTTCCAATCTTCTAGCTAACTTTTGTTCAGCGTAGGTACTACTTTTCTGACATAATTGACTAAAATCTGGCTGTTGAGTGATCAATTCTAAGGATCTTCGCCGTGCAATGGTGCAAATTTCCTGCCATTTGTTAGGTTCGACAAATTCATCAATAATCTGTAACCTATTTTTGGCTAAGTTGTAATCCTGAATTCTGTTTCCTTTGGATTTATAAGGAAGTTGGAGAATATTTAAAAGTTTTTCATCTTGAACAACTGGCATTGGTTCATACCTGGCATCAATGAATATACTTTTCACAAATGGAGGAAATAAACCATCTACACGTCTTTGCAAAATTTTGCTATTTGTAATCTTTTTTTGCTGATTGGTTATGTTTGTTTCCACAACATAATTAAATCTAAAGCCGTACCATTCTTCACCTTCTCCAGAATCCCAATTTTCATCGAATCGCCACATAGCATATGTTTTACCTCTATCATCCCAATTGATATAGGATAATAGTGAATCTAAAAGTTTTTCACCAATACGATAAAGTTTAAATTCTGGCTGCTGATTAGCGATACTACGATTAAATGTCCCAAAACCTTCTAAGGCATTAGCAAAGTTGTTTTTTAAATCATCAGTTGGAATTAATGTGCGTTCGGTAGCTTGATAACGCTTTGCACCTGATATATTGGGATTACTGATATGTTTAAAGTGCAACACTGAGCAAATCCAATCTTCGGTAACTTGCTGCATTTGTTGGTGGCGAGCGTCATAATCATCTAAACTTTGGAAATATTCGGTAGAACTACGATCTAGAACATCAATTTCATCAATGGCATTTTGTTCGCTAATTTTTATTTGCTCTTCGACAATTTCTTGCTTGATGAGTTCGACGCTTTCTAATAGTCCCGCTGCTCCTTTTCTAAATAGTATTTCAGCTAATTTAGGCAATTTTTCATCTACATAAAATTGCAAACTAGCGATTGATTGCTGGAAGATATTAAACCCTTCTTTCAAAAGGCTAAACCATGCATCATGAATACTATCAGGTAAATCAACACCAGCAAATATTGTAAATTCTACCTTTAATGGGCGACCAATTCTGTCTACTCTACCGATTCTTTGCTCTAGACGATTTGGCGACCAAGGTATGTCAAAATGAATTGTGTAGTCAACAAATTGTAAATTTAAACCTTCTTCTCCAGAAAAATCACATACTAAAACAAAGCAATTGGGGTCTTTTTTAAATCTGTTTAAGTTTTCTTCTACTTGAGAGCGAGTTTGTCCAGATTGATTAGCTGCAATTGCATCTTTCCCTAAGCAATCTGTTAATAAACGGATAATTTCAGTACAAGATTGTCTGAAACTAGTAAAGACAACAATTTTTGGTAAACTATCTCCGGGTATTGGTCTTTTGAGTCGTCTTTGTACCTCTAGTAATAGTTTGGGGATGTTTACTTTCAATGATTGTAGCTTCAAAGGTTCGCAGAGATGATGGAGTATAACTGTTTTGAGTAATTCTAGTCTGTCTCCATCTTCTGAAGGTTGTTGAATAACTTGCAGTAAACTTTGTAAAATCTCGTCTTCGTTGGTAAATTTTGGGGTTTGGGTAATGATGCTATTAGATTCGGCACCAAATTCTTGAACTAATACTGGGGAGGATATACCCGACAAACGTCCTTTAATTACCTGTTCTAAAATACCTAACCAAGTGCCAGAAGCGCGAAATAACAAGAGAAAAATCTGATGGTATTTTGCCTCATCAGGTGCTGCGCTGCGCCATTGTTCAATTATTTCATGGATGTCATAACTGCGCTCATCTAGATCATATTCGGCTTTGAGGGTAATTTTGCGGTCAAAAATTACATCTTCGACGGAAGCACGACGATTGCGAAGCATTCGACGGTGAAGTCTGTAGGTGTCGCTGATGTGGGTACGAATTGCCCTGACGGTTGTGATGAGATCACCAACTTTGGCTTCTATAATACCTTCTAAGCTAGCTGTTAATTCCAATAAATAATTATCTTCGGGAAAGAGATTGCGAAGTGTTTTGAGATTAGTTTTGAGGACGAGAGAATCTGCATCTTCTTTAAACGACAGCAGCACCCTACCAATATCTTGGCGTTTTAGTACCTTATCTCGAAAACTAGCTAAATCGTTGAGTTGATAGGTGCTGGGGTCAAGAAAATGCAGCATTGCCAGAAAATCTTGTTCGTGGTTGAGAACTGGAGTTGCCGAAAGTAGCAGTAAGCGATCGCATTTGTGTGCGAGACTCCTATAAGCCTCAAAAAGCTTCTGTTTTGCTGCATCTTTAGAGGTTCCCATTGCTGCAATATGGTGTGCTTCGTCCAAAATAAGTAAGCCAATTTTGACTTTTGGGTTAATCTTTTGAATATCCTCAACCGCAAGCACTGCTACCCTTTTGGGAAAATGGGAGATGTAAAACTTATTTTCTAGCTCAGTTTTCCATTGTGATAATAGATACTGGGGAACTATAACCACTGCATATCCTGAAGTTTCATCCAAAAGGTATTGACGTAGAATTGCCCCAGCTTCTATGGTTTTTCCTAAGCCAACTTCATCTGCTAGTAAATAACGTTGAATGGGGTCTTCCAATACACGTCGCACAACTTCGGCTTGGTGGGGAAAAAGTTTAACGTTGGCAGAAATTAATCCTGTCATCCCTCGACTTACTGCACGTTGTGAGATCAATGATTTGACTAAAGCGAATCGACGATCATGAAAATAGGGCGTTTCTTGCCCTTTCATTGCTAAAGTTTCAATTGGATCTGCTTGAGGTAGTCTACAACGAATGTAAATTTCCTTCTCGCTGACTAAGATGGTTTTTTTACTGGGTAAATCAATTTGATACCGACAAATATCCTCATCCCACTCATAGACTCTACCAATAATCCAAGTTTTAGAACTTTCTTGATAAAGATAGCATCGAGTCTGACGCTCTAGTTTAAACCGAGACAGCGAGTCTAAGGGTAAACTTCTTTCTATCCGCTGCCCAACTGAGCAAAAATACTCAACTGTTGCTAGGGCATCAGACAGATTAACTACCTTCCCTACACCCAAGTTATTATTTCGGGAAGATACCAATGAACCGAGTAATATCATACTTTAAACGTAACTCCCCAGGTTAGTGTCACCTTGCGATCGCAAGGTTTATTGTATCTATGTGCCATTTGCTTCCTTCAGGACGACTTCTCCAATAGAGAAACATCATTAGCGCGAAGTTCAGCGTAGTTTCAACCAAGGCAGCAGCACAAATCTTTAGTTTACTACTACCTTAGTGAAAATTGACTCGCAGATTAACTTATCGGCATGTATTTTCCAATTTGCTAATTTTTGCAGAAGCGAGTATGGGGAAACCGCTTACAGACTACGGGTGAAATTTTTTTATCGTGACTGCTTTCTGGCTTCATTCACCGGATGAAAAACAGCTTAGATCTACATCTGTGGCTAATAACCCATAAAAACCGGTGTTTCAGCACCTTGGCTTCTCCAATCTAGGACAAATTCCTCACAACTTCCTCACAATTTAGTTCTACTCTAAAGGACATAAGCTAAAAAAGCATTTAAGAGTGAGGATGATTTATGAAAGACAAACTACAAATCACCTTTCATAATGTTGATGCATCGCCAGCAGTGGAAGAAAAAATTAGCGAGAATGTGAATAAGCTAGAGCGGTTTTATGACCACATAATTAGCTGTAGAGTTACCGTTGATAATCCCCATCGCCATCAACGCAAAGGCAACCTTTATCATGTCAGAATCGATATTACTGTTCCTAATGGTGAATTAGTAGTCAATCGCAACCCACTAGATGAGCCAAATCATAGTGATGTTTATGTGGCAATTCGAGATGCATTTGAAGCTGCACGACGACAATTACAAGATTATGTCGGCTTACAACGTGATGAAGCTCGAAAAACTGTTGTAGTAATGCCAAAAATTTAACATCAGTCAGCAGAATATATCTAGGGCTCAAAAAGACGTAGAGACGTAGCATTGCTGCGTCTTTACAATAGTTTCAGATGTACATTAGAACTAGTCATTTTGACGTTATTCAAAGCTTTCCGTGAAGCCGATAATCTCGGTTTCTGAAGGGCTAAATACAAAGATTTTTCATATTCTAATACCAATTCAAATAATGATTGCAACACATCAAACAGTAGAGACGTAGCAGTGCCACGTCTCTACAAATATCTATCTGTCGAATTGTTTTTTCAAATTGGTATAACTGAAGAAAGCGGGTTTTGGTCGTTAGTCGGTACCCAGATGGAAATCAATTCCCAGTCTTGTTTTTTAATAGGTGTGTTACTAAACGTAAACCTAATTTTTGAGAAAAACTAATAAAAGTAAAGTTTGTTTTCTAATCTAATTTATCTTAATTTAACAGTGCTACTTTAATAGTAGAAGCAAATGAATAAAGCTTCCCTGGCAGATAAAACAGTCGATTGCATATAAGTTAGTTCCAATTTAAGGAGAAAGAAACTGTTAAATAATCTGTCTCGTAAACTAGCAGCAACACCCAACTCGAAAGCTTACATTTTCTCATAGTTGTAGTCCAGAGGGGGCTATGCAACTTATTATATTTTCACAGCCGGTGTGGAATTAATTGGTGCAACCCTAAGTGGCAGAATAAATGAGAGAAAATAGTTTAGCAAGTCGCAGCTTGGGTGTTGTTGTTTTTAAACTTATTGCAGCAGATAGAGAATTCAATAGGCAAAAATAAGCCGAAGTTATTGAAAACTAATTGGAAGGCACAGTCAACCGAAATATTCGTGCTTCCCCCTACTGCCTAAAATAGCTGTAAGCACATTTAAGAATTTAACAAAAAAAGCTTGACTACTTATACCCGATTAGTGGTAATCTAATCGTGGATGGAGATTTAAATCATTAGGGTGTTAATACGACCAACCCAGTTTACTTACTAGTAAAAGTTGGTAAAAAGCATTCGTCATTTGCTAGCAGCCTTTCGTCGAAACATTGCTGCTAGTCTTTGATAGATGCACAACAAAGCTCTTAAACAAACTTTTGTACAAATTCATACATCAAATCTACTCTACCTTTCCGCAACATCGCAGGGTCTAAACGTTCGGTGGTATTACAGGTTAACAAAATGACTAAACGTTGCTGTGACTGAATTCCCTTATCATCAATCACACTTTGATATAGGGTACCATCTAACAAACTCAAAATATGTTCAGTCTTATTATTATACTGCGCTACTTCCGAAGCTCGATTTTGCGCGAGGTTGTCAGCTTCATTGATGATGATGCAAATTCTCTCCAAATATGTGGGCGGAACAAAGTTAGCGATCGCGTCATGGTCTAAAATAAAGATCACATAGCCCAAAGGCATCAAAACTTCTTTTGCTACAGCTTGAGTCCACACGGTTTTTCCAGTTCCCGGTTCACCATGTACCAACACAGCTAATTGATGCTGATTCAAAATCGTTTGCTGTACTTCATCAGTAAAGCTTTGAATATCTTTCGGGAAACTGCGAATTTCAAATTGACTATGAACCTTACCCACACGGGTTTGATATCCACTTAGCATCACTGCCAAATCATAGGTAGCCTTATTAATTAATGGTGCCATATTCTTCGCCATTAAAGTATAGCTACGTCTACCGCGTTCATAAGGATCAATTTGCAGCCAAATATCTTCCTTAGACCAATAAGCGTACACCGTATTGATCACATCCAACCGTTCCCAACTCTTAAATTTTTCGGCAGGAAAATAGAAATCTCGCTCCGAATAATACTGAGTGATAATATCAGGACGACCTAAAATTTCTAAAGTCCGCAAAACAGTTATTTCCTGCAACCGATTTAAAACATAATCGATGGGAATATTATTACGGCTGACAAATTGGACAATTGGTGTTTCTGTACTCAAAACATCTTTATAACGATAGTCGGGTGACATCGGATCTGGTGTAATATAAGCCCAAAACTTTTCAAATTCACCTCTCGTATAGTCTGAAGTGACATTAATTAAATTTGCCCACCAAGAGTAATTAGTTCTACCTAAAGCATCAGCATAATAACTTGCTAAATTCATACTTTTTTGACTAAGTTCTCTGGCATCATTTTGCAGAACATGCCAAAAATATCCTATATCAAAATCCCGCTGTACAGGTCGCCAACCATTGGCTAAAAGGTTATTGCGGTTGTTGTTGGGGTTAGAATTATCGCCACTGTTGTAATAAGAGTAATCCATATATTTTAATTCGATTAAATTGCAAATGGTTGAAATTTTAGGGTGATACCTAAATGTTTCAAGTTAATTTATTCATTAATTTGAATTGGGTTAACTGTCGAATCAAATCCAATATATTCATCTCAATTTGTACTAAAGCTTCATTTGCAGCAGTTTTATCAATATCATGTACCAACCAATATTCAATTTTATCTGCCCATTGTGGGAATCTTTCCTGCATTAATGGTAGATGTTCTGATTTATCTAAGGCAATTATCCGAACTGAAGTTTTCAAGTCAATTAGCTGCAATTGCTGCGGTAAACGTTCGTCTTCACCCAAGACAATCCCCTTTCTCCTCAATGCAGCTACTGCGTAATGCGACATTTTCCCCACATTATTCGCACCCCTTTCTAAAGCCAAACCACGGGAATCTGCCAACCAATCCAAACCTTCTTGATTTGCTTGGTGGTTGAACAAATGTTCCGCGAAACGACTACGGTAGTAATTACCTGTACAGAGAAAAAGAATTTTTTCTTCTTGCATCACTTTGGAAAGATATAATTCTGAATGTCGAGTATATGCTGTAAATCTTAGTTATGCAATTCGGCACACAACTCCAAAACTTTCGATATTTGACTGCGATATTTAACTAAGTTTACCCATCTAATGCAATTCTGTGCCACCTTGACGTAGTAAATATCGATCACTAATAGATTTCAGGACAACTCGACCAATTTCCGGGTGTGTTCGCTCAATTGTAGGTTGAATTATCACTCCTTCCATCATACAACTAGGAAATAAAACACTGTCAATATTGTTGAATTTCTCTACTATATCCCAACTAAAAGCTCCTTGGTAAAGAATTGGCACAGTTGGCAGAGAATATTTTTGGCAAAAGTCAATAAAGCTATTGTAATTTAAAAATACCCCTTGGTGACGCACAGCAAACAATGCGAGTCCAATTTTCCCTTGACTCAAACCGTATTTAATATCTTGGACTCCATATATTTCTCCAAAAACTTGGGTTTCGGGTGGTAATTTTTGCAAAGACTCAGTTTCACGATAGGCACGAATGTAAACTAAGTTTTGGTTGATATCATTGTTTTTCCAAAAATAGTTATGACTACCGATTTTTACAGTTCCATCAGCTTCTACAAGAACTGTAAAGTTAGTTCCGTGAAGCTTCTCGCTGACAACAACTTCCTCTCCTGTAATTAATACGTCTCGATATCGCTTGATATTTTCGGGACTAGGAAATCTATATTGTCCGATATGACTTTCCATATCTCCACTCATCCCTTGGGGAATGGGATATTCATATTTCTTAACTCCGAAGTATTCGGTGTAGTCATCCCCAATTTTTCCGGAAAAATCTTCATCAACCGGTATTAGTAAACCCTCAGAAAAGATTCCTCGCAGTTTTGCTGCACGCAGTTTTTTAGAATAGTAGTTTCTAATTCCAAATGCATCAATATATTTTTCGGGAATGACACTATCTATAGGGAAATAAAAGGCAAAATCTCCCAGGTTAAAATTCCCTTTGACGGTGATTACTTGATATGCCATCCCATCAAACCTAATTATATCTAATCGATCAGCATTGGGATGGGGTTGAATATCAATTATTTTCACTACTTCTACTTTAAAAATACTCATAGATTTAATTTCTCATTTTAATTTTAAATTGATATTTTATGTTCTAAATAGCAGCGCAAATTTAGCCTGTTTAAGACTATAGATAAAGTTTTGGAATTGACAATATGGGATAAATAAATTGGATTTCCCCTGTCGAATCAAGATAGACGTGACATATCTCGTCTCTACATGTCTATATGTATGACAAAGGTGAATTAAAGGTAAAGAATTACATGTATCTTATCCTATATACTACATTTATACTACAAGATAATATTTACGTCAATAGATAAAAATAAAGGTGAGCATTGCCCACCTTGGAAGTAGTATTTAGAGCAATAGGGTTCAGTTAAGATTCTAATCACAATATTTTTGTCTGCTGTAGAGACGTAGCACTGGCACGTCTCTACAAAATTATTGTTTCTATCTGAACAGTATTGGTATTTAGAGAACTCAAAAATTAGGGTTTTAACTTAGCAGTTAGATAACCCTGATAACTATCGATTTAAGCCAAAGGACGGTAAACTCGGTAATTAATATTGGGGAAGATATTGTCCATTAATTCCACCTTTTCCAACCAACCGCTATCTATCTTACCTTGCTTGATATCTTCGTATAATTTATTGAAGCGCATGACATGCGATCGCGTTCTGCGTACAGCATAGGGTACCATTGTCCCAGTCCGCATAATAAACGCCCAATCTGAAGACTGCGCTAATAATATTTCCCTAGCAGCTTGATTCAAAGCTTTCCATTCCAACTCATCAGCGGGATCTCTCCGGGAAAGTTCAATCATGCGTTCGGCTGTTTTGTGCAAATGGGTGTAAACCCAAGCATTTGTTTCATTTAACCAATATTCGTGAAAACCCTTATATCCCCAACTTGATTGTGATGGGCGACACACTTGTTGTGTAGGTTCAGCTTTGAGATAATCGGCTAAGTGGGTCATTTCATAGGTTTGCTGATCGTACCAAGACTTGCGGAACAAGTAATCAATAAACCAAGGACCTTCATACCACCAATGTCCAAACAACTCTGCATCGTAGGGAGAAACAATAATTGGTGGACGTTGCATAATTCCACGTAAATGTTCTGTTTGGCGTTCGCGGTTATACATAAAGTTTTCCGCGTGTTCTGCCGTCTTTTCCTTTGCCCAGTAAGGATCATAAAGTTGCTTATCACCTAAGCCTAAACCACGTCCAGTGATTTTGTGATACTTGATTCCGATATTTTTTCGTTGACCATTGGGCATCACATAGGGCTTGATATACTCATATTCAGCTTCCCAACCCAAATCTTTATAAAATTCACGGTATTCAGCAGCACCAGGATAACCGACTTCCGAAGACCACACTTGTTGTGAGGACTCGTGATCGCGTCCAAATGCGGCGACACCAGTTTCTGTATAAATTGGCGCATAGGTACCAAAGCGAGGACGAGGACGTGCATACAAAATACCATGTCCATCCACCAAGAAATAGCGCAAGCCGACATCAGCTAGCATTCTTTCTAAGCCTTCGTAGTAGGCACATTCTGGCAACCAAATCCCTCTTGGTGCCATACCAAAATTTTCTTCGTAGCTTTCACAAGCTACTTTTAATTGCGCCCATACTGCTTCTGGGTACATGTTCATCAGCGGCAAGTAACCGTGTGTAGCCCCACAGGTGATAATTTCCAAGTTACCACTATCTTGGAAAGACTTGAAAGCTGTAACTAAATCACCTTTGTAACGTTCCCAAATTTCCCTGGCTTCTAAAAATTCCTTAGCGTAATGTTCCGCTAGATATTTGATGTGACCATTTTGGGCATTACGTTCGGCTTCTAGTTCTACTAGTTCTTCTAGCTTGGATAAATGTTCCTCATAGCGTTCTTGCAACAAGCGATCGCGTAACATCGACACCAAAGGAGGTGTCATACTCATCGTAATCTTAAAGTCAATTCCGTCCCGCTTTAACCCTTCAAATACTTTAATTAAAGGAATATAAGTTTCTGTAATTGCTTCATAGAGCCATTCTTCCTCCAACACGTAGTCACTTTCTGGGTGACGAACGAAGGGCAGGTGTGCGTGGAGAACGAGCGCAACATAGCCTAATGCCATAGTAGTTCCGGGGTGATAACTGATAATTGAGTTTTGGGGAACCAGTCTCAAAACCTAAACGCAAGGCATTTAGGGTGAAACTGGATTAAATTGGAGCTAAGTACAGTACATTCGCAAAAATCCAACACTCTAGAAGGGTGTCACTATAGGAACATAAACCCATAGCGATGTCCCAAAGGATAGACTGTTACTCAAAGAGAAGCCGCTGTCGCGTCTACCGCAGCCTATAAGGAAGGATTTTAGTCCACGGAAGTAGACTTTGCTTGTGTAGCTGAGGCAGTGCCCTGCGGGGGTTCCCCCAGTTGTAGCGACTGCCGTCCAAGCTTCTAGCCTGTGGGCATTTGAGAAAATTGGCGAAGGTATTGAAATTAAGAATATTTTAATTCTTTATCACAACAGTTAGAAACTTAAATATAAGTCTTTACGGATCTAGACCAGTATCACATAATCTTCTGTCCCTTCAACAAAAACACCGTGAGAAGATGAATCTCAGATTCACGTTCCCACGAGAAGCCCGTATGTTTTTGCTACTTCGGGGATAAGTTCTATTTTGAAGCTTCGGCTAATTGACATTTAGCACATAATCCGAAGAATTCCAATGTGTGGTAAAAAATTTTAAAATTATGTTTTGCTTGTAGTTGAATTTCCAAATCCTGTGCAGGACATTGATTTACAGGAATAGAAGTGCCGCACTGTAGACAGGTAAGGTGGTGTTTATCCTGCTTTGCTAGGCTATATAAAGCTTCACCATTAGCCAATGTCCTCACTTGGACTAAGCCTTCTAGTTTCAAACTTTCTAAAGAACGATATACCGTTGCTAAACCCATGTTTTGCTCACGGTTACGTAGCTCTACGTAAATATCCTGAGCAGATGTACTTTGTTTGAGAGTTTTTAGCAGGTTTAAAATCCTCTCTTGACTGCGAGTGCGTATGACTTTCATAGACTGTTTTGAGAGTGTGGCAATAATTCCAAGATATTATCCCGATTGATCCATAGCTTAACTCTAATAGGATCAGAATATTATTTTCGCCAGTGATCGCCGAAAGATATTAGGATCAGCTTAACAGTATTCAAAGAAAACCCGTGCGAACAAAGTATCGAGCCAAAATTTTTGTCACACTTCGTCCTTCGGTTCTAGACCCGGCAGGAACAGCGGTACAATCAGGATTAAAACAATTGGGCTACAACAACGTCGAACAAGTTCGGATTGGCAAATATATTGAGCTAAGTATTGTTTCTTCTGATGAAAGTACCGCGCGTAAAAATCTAGATGCGATTTGCGAGCAAATTTTGTCAAATCCGGTGATTGAAAATTATCGTTACGATTTAATTGAGGTGGAAACTCAGACAGGCATTTTTTAACAGGGAACAGGGAACAGTTATTAGTCGTGTCTAAGTGCCGCACTTCTTTTGAAGTGGTAAATTTAAGTTATCTTGCCAGATCCCCGCTGGTTATTGAGCAGTTCGGTAAGCATACGGGAACAAGGTGTATTGAAGGTAAGGTGCTTAAACTCTGATAACTGTTCACTGATAACTGATTTATTGAAAATTGAGTATCTAAGAAAAATAAAAATGAAATTTGGGGTTGTAGTTTTTCCTGGTTCTAATTGCGATCGTGATATGGCTTATGTCACACGAGATATATTAGGGCAGCCAACACGCATGGTTTGGCACCAAGATACTGATATTAGTGATTTGGATGTGATCATTCTGCCTGGTGGTTTTAGCTACGGTGACTATTTGCGCTGTGGTGCGATCGCGCGTTTCTCTCCAGTCATGCAGCAGGTGGTTGAACATGCCAATCAGGGTAAGTTTGTTCTCGGTATTTGTAATGGCTTTCAGGTTTTAACAGAGGCTGGTTTGTTACCAGGTGTATTAGTTAAAAATCGGGACTTGCATTTTATATGCGATCGCGTTCCCATCAAAGTTGAAAAAAATACTCTTCCTTGGACTCAAGCATACAATACTGCTGAAACCATCACTCTACCCATCGCCCATGGTGAAGGATGCTTCCACGCAGATGCAGCAGTCTTGGCAGAAATTGAAGCCAATTCCCAAGTCGTTTTCCGTTATACTGGTCAAAATCCGAACGGTTCATTAAATAATATTGCCGGAATTTGTAATCGCCAAGGAAATGTGCTGGGCATGATGCCTCACCCAGAACGTGCATCTGACCCAATTTTGGGTGGTACAGATGGTTTGAAAATGTTTACTGGGCTATTAGAAACAATGGCAGCAGTATAGATTATGACCTAAAAAAATATAGTTATCTGTCACTAGAATTGTGAATGTTTCTTCCAATTCTAGTGATCTACCACGCCAAATTTGAGCGGTTCGGAGATACCCGACTTCTTCAACAAGTTGACTATCTACACTTTCACTAAGCAAATTCACGGATCTCATTAGAACTGCTGCCCAGATATAACATGTATAATTCATCTTTTTGGAGTCAACAAAGATGAATAATTCTATTTAACTATATAGATATAAATGCAAGCTTATGCAATCTGCGCTGACACCACATGATTCTGCTTTACTAAATCAAATTTGCTCAGATGTATGTCAAGCAATTGTAACAATTCAAGAGCAGCAGCCAGAGTTATTACTTGAAAAATATAGATCAATTCCTTGGAATAGTCCTCGTCAACAATCGGGTTTAATTAAAAAATTAGTTGAATTACTAGGTTCTGAGTCAGAATGGAACATATTAGTTAGTAAGTTGCAACAATTTCTCAAAGCTTTATTTATCCACGAAGCACTTGACTCACAAATTTTAATCGAATTAGTAAATCGTATTTATTACCTGAACCCGGCTGAATCAAAAACAAATCGTCATCTCAATTCTAGTTTGGATATTAGTAATAATTATCCAGTTGGGTTCCAAGAATTAAAGAGTGATGAATCTACCCAAGAAATAAGCGAATCACCTCAAAAGCAAATTGAATCAGAACAAGCAGCTAATAATTCTCAAAATGATTCTGAATCTAGTAATTACCAACCTTTAGCCAATTCTAACAATAAATCCCCCATCGCAGTCTTATTGTTAGATGCAGAAAATATTATTTTAAACCCGGAAACGGAACGGTTTTTAGAAACTGTTTGCAATTTTCCTATCCAAGTTAAAGTTGCTTTTGCCAATTGGTATCGCAAGGGAAAACTAGATACTGAATTGCATATGCGTAATTATGATTTAATTCATGTCCCATCAGGCAAAGATAATGCTGATGGGAAAATGATTGCCTTTGGCTCGGCTATTCATGAGCGTTTTTTCCATGCAAGGGAAGTTTTAGTTTGTTCATCAGATAAAGTCATGACAAACCTTTGTAACCATCTTCAGCAAAATGGATTGATGGTTTATCATGTAACTAAAAAAGGAAATGTCATTACTATCAACAATAGTAAAACTAATCAATTAACAACACATTTAATGCTGCCAACACTTGAGCAATTCTTGAGCAACATTAAAGAAATTATTCGGGAAGAAGAAACCCGCGCAAATCATCAATGGGTACAGCTATCTAAAATATCTCAGGTGTTTAACAGCAAATACAATTTGGGTTTGAATAAAGTTTTATCACATCACTTACCAGGAAAAACAGTTAAAGATATTTTTATGAGTAAATCGGAATTTGTAGTTCATCAAATTCCCGAAGATAACGAAACATACGTGACTTTATTTAATGCACCCGGATTGAATAATTATATTCCTAAAAATAAGTGATTTCCTCGAATTTTGCCGATAATTTTACCGCTTGCACTTGATATTTCCGGAAAATATCCAGACGAAGATTTTAATCACACCCAATGAGCTACAGTAAAAAAATAACTCTCAATAGCCAGCAGGAAAATGTGCAAGGATGCTTCCTCTTTTTTGGGCTCGGTATAAAGCTTCATAATTAAGCTAATATACGGGAAGAAGTAAGCGTTATAGCCCTAAATTTACCAGGGTTAATTAGGTACATGTTTTCAGATAAGGAGTATAAATCCTATTAAATTTGTTTTATTTAATACTTGATTATCAAGATAACTTTTGCTACTTAATCTTAATTATTGTTGAAAAATTGTAGATCTTGCTGAGGAATGAGTCAAAAACTGTGCAAAAAAGGCAAAATTGACAGCAGGTTAAGTAGCGAGGCTGGATTTTCATCACTTATGAGAATTGAATATATTCACTTTTATGTGGAAGATGCTGAAGCTTGGTATTCTTGGTTTATTCACATCTTAGGCTTTGCCGAGGCAAATCAGGATGTCAATTGCTGCTATCCCTTAGGGAAGAATACCTTAGAAGCTTATACAAAGGTAGTCAAAAGCGGTTCTATCTGCTTTATATTATCTTCTCCTACTTCCTCTACAAGTCCGGTGGCTGAATTTTTGCGACATCACCCACCTGGTGTTGTAGATGTTGCCTTTGTAGTGGATGAGATTGAAGGGGTTATGAGTCGTACCAAAAATCAGCATACTCAACTTCTCCAACCTATCCAAGAGTGTTTATTTGAGGATGAGGTTATTAGATGGTGTAAAGTAGCTGCTTGGGGTTCTCTTTCCCATACTTTGATTGAAAGACAAATTGATCGAAATGAGGAAGAAATTAGTTCCAAGAATTCTGCTTATTTTTTGGGAATTGATCATGTGGTTCTCAATGTCCCTTTGGGTGGGTTGGAAAATGCTGTAGCTTGGTATAAAAATATCCTTGATTTTCACCCACAACAAGCTTTTAATATCCAAACTGAGCGTTCTGCATTACATAGTCAGGTGATGATTTCTCCTGGTGGTGCTGTGCAATTACCAATTAATGAACCAACAACCCCAAATTCCCAGATTCAAGAGTTTCTTAACTTGAATCGAGGTGCAGGTATTCAACATATTGCTTTAAATACTGCTAATCTTACCAATGCGATCGCACAACTGCGGCAGCGGGGTTTAGCCTTTCTCCCAGTTCCCGCAACCTATTACTCACAACTGAGTCAACGTAGCGGGTTTTCCCTTTCCCCAATTGAAATACAAGCAATTTCCCAACAGGAAATATTGGTAGATTGGAAACCTGAACTATCCGAATCAGTGCTTTTACAGATTTTCACTCAACCAATTTTTAGTCAACCAACATTTTTCTTTGAATTTATCGAACGTCGTCATCAAGCAAAAGGATTTGGTGAAGGTAATTTTCAAGCTTTGTTTGAAGCTATTGAACGTGAACAAGTAAAACGAGGTAGTTTAGGCTAGAAAGTCTGGCAAAATGATTAATTAATTGACTTATCCTCAATGCTAAGAATTATCACAGATTTTGACGGTCCAATTATGGACGTTTCCGAGCGTTACTACCAAGTTTATAAACTTTGCTTGCAAAAAATCAAATTTCCCCAGCAAAATATCCAGGAATTAGGTAAAAATGAGTTCTGGCAGATGAAACGCGATCGCATTTCGGAAACAAAGATTGCAATTGCGTCGGGCTTGGATGAACAACAAGCACAGGAGTTTTCTCTACTACGTAAGCAAACTGTCCACACTCAGCCCTATTTTGAGTATGATATCCCAGCAGTTGGGTCAGTAGAAGTATTGTTAAAAATCAAACAAGCTGACATAGATTTAGCAGTAATGACAATGCGTCGCGTCAGGGAATTAGATTTTGCTTTAGAAAGGTGTGATTTGGGCAAGTTCTTTCCCGAAAACCGCCGTTATTGCTTGGGAAATGACTACGTAAAAACCCGTGATATTGAAGATAAGCCGTTATTAATGCAACGGGCTTTGCAGGAGTTAACCCCAGCAACAGATACTTGGATGGTGGGAGATACAGAAGCTGATATTGCAGCAGCAAAAACCCATGGAATTAAGGTAATTGCTGTAGAATGTGGAATACGCGATCGCACTCAACTTGAAGTCTACTATCCTGACTTCATCGTTCCTAATTTTGAAGCTGCTGTCAACCTGATTTTAGACCAATAAAAGGCTTACTGGGAAGTAAAAAACCAGTTTTTTAGCCTCTCGAAATGATTATTTTCTTCCGAAAACAACTGTAGAGACGCAGCAACGCTACGTCTCTACAAGATACGAAAAACACAGGTAGTTTTTTACCCAGTAATTTTACCGACTTTACCTCAATTTCGCACCAACTAAACTAAAATCAATTTCAACCTTTACGATACGTCCCTTCTAGCGCAGAAAACTACTAATTAACCATAACAACACAAACGTCACCACGGTTGAAAACCGCTGTTCTGGCATTAAAGCAGGCAATGCAACATTTAGCGGGATCAAGCTAGCAATTACAGCACCAGCAACCAAACCCACTATCAAACCAATAAGTGTTAGTAAGACTGAGCGACCGAATTTACCTTCCTTACGATTAAGAAAGTAGATACTTACCACTACTCCCACAACCAAAGTTAGTTGTAAAACTTGATCACCACCGGCTTGGTAAAATACACCAATTGCACCCAAGCCTAGATACCAGAGAAACGGCAGCATTATATCTGCTGGATTGGGTTGATCTAGGAGTCGTTCTAACCATGCTGGAGAGGGATCACGTTTGGCTACATTTTCTTTTTTTTGCGGCTGGACTAAACGCTCTGGAAAACGGATTCGTTCGGGTACCTTGATTTTGCCTTCTTGGCGCATCCGCAAACGCTCCATCAAAATTGCGTCATAGGCAGCTTCGATTACTTCCGAATGCCGAGAATCGCCGCCACATTCCTCTAATAGGCGGTTGCGAATATCTTGAATTTCATCGAAGCTAGCGTCTTCTGACACCCCAAGTTTGTCGTAGGGATTCTGATCGCTCATGGGAATTTATAATTTTTGCCTCAGTTAGCAGCAGTTTATGAAGATTTTATAACAAATTTAGGATTTTATTTAGGATTTTATCTCGGTCGAAACTAATGCCTCGTTCGATTTAGCGCCCTAAGCCCTAATTGGATAGTAGCACGACTCAATTTTATCTAATTAGTGGTTCTAACTATAGTAACTTTAACATATCAACATAACTCCGTGTATCCCCTCATGGCGCTATTGCAGTTAGGGCTTTACTCTAGAATTTAAGTTAAAAGCAGTCGATAAAGTATTCTTTAGGAGAAAATATTACTGAAATTTCCCATTTAGCTACTTAACATATCTTAATTTTGATTTCTCTAAACCATTTCATAAATCCTGATGATCTTGATCCCGATTATTGGCTTTAAATAGAATTTGGCTAATTTACCTAGAAAATAGAAATAAATTAGTATCCTAGTTTACCATTAAGATACAGCTAAGAGAAATACACACATCTACCGGGAACTAAGCTAGCATTCTTCCAGAATATCCTACTATTTAGTGTTTTAGTGATTCATAATCCTGATTACACTAGTATTTGGAAAAATCAGGGAACCCGTGCTTTAGCCTTGTAGATTCTTATGACTCCCCCGGCAGAAACCGCATCTGATTAGATGCACAACTCTGCTTTGTAAATCCTATAAATTTTGTGTAAAGTGATGGTCATGGCTCCTGCCAAGATACTTGTAGTTGATGACGACCCTGCGGTTCGGAATTTAATCCAACGCTTTTTGAGCAAACAGAGCTATCAAGTAGAGGCGGCTGAAGATGGTAAAACTGCTTTAGCGCTATTTGAACAGTTCAACCCGGATTTAGTAATTCTGGATGTGAATTTGCCCGATGTCATCGGTTTTAATCTCTGTCAAGAGATGCAAAGTCGAAATGGGGTGTTTGTCCTGATGTTAACTAGCCGCGCTGACGAAGCCGATAAAATTCGTGGTTTTTCTAAAGGTGCTGACGACTATTTAACCAAACCATTTGGCTTGGGTGAGTTGGAAGTTCGCGTTGGGGCTATTTTGAAGCGTCAACGGGTTGTCACCACTGCCGAACAAAAGCGTTTGGTATTTGAAAAACTGATGATTGATCCAGTGCGGCGGGAGGTTAGCCTCAATAGTCAGCCTGTACTCCTAACAGCTTTAGAGTTTGATTTGCTACACTTTCTTGCAAGTCATCCAGGACGTGTTTGGCGACGAGCCGAACTAATTCAAGAGGTATGGGATTATGAATATGTTGGCGATCAGCGTGTAGTTGACGTTCACATTGGTCAAATCCGTAAAAAGATCGAAATCGATGCTAGTCAACCCGCGCTAATTCAAACTGTGCGAGGAGTTGGATACAAATTTGAGTGTCCTGCTCAAGTTCCACAGGCTGACAAAGCATAGGTTGGGTAGTGCAACTTTTACTCATCTGCATATTAAGTTATTGGGCTAAAAATGCAGACAAGTAAAATAGTATCATCTCAGTAATTCCCAGGGTTAGCCTGTTTTATTTTCATAAGTTTTGAGCTTTATTAATCTCTCTTTGATTGAAAATAGTCACAAGAATAGGGACACAACTACTGTTGTGTCCCTATTCCTGTTCTAAATCAGATTATTCGATTAACCACGTTTGGGGCTTTAATTCTCCTGCTTAACAACCGCAGCGCGGGGCGGTAGCTTTGTACGGGGAAGCTTCCCATACAAAAGTGCCTTGTCTAAATCCACGTCACAAAACAGACTTATTACTCATTACTCATTTTTTAAGGGACTTCCAGAAAATAAAATATCCTGTGGTTTAGGCACCCTTCGATGGTTCCTGAGCCTGTCGGAACGAAGTGTACCGGAGGTAAGGACTGAGCGCTCACGCCGAAGTCTTGCGCGAAAAGATTGGAATGCTCGGAGGTTTGACAGGACGGAAACCAACACAGTCGGCTTCTCTCAGTTGCACAATAATAGAAAATTAGATAATTATCTAATTTCAAGTCCCTAATTCCCAATACCAATATCTACTGTTCCCTATTCCCTAATTATTTTGAAATAGTGTTTCTAAGTAGACGCGAGCTGCACTGCGATCGCTCTCGCCATTTTGAAGCAAAAATAATGATAGTGCAGCCGTCAAAACTCTATTCTCGTCCCAATCTGGATGCTTCTCTAAGTAGTTACGAAGGGACTCGTGGAGGGATTCAGGAATTTCGGTAAAAATATTGACTGTTGCGTTCATGAGACTCTTCTCCATGGAAATCCACCAATGACTAAACCTTACTTCTCTTAACCAAGGATGAAATCGCTGAAATCATCCTTGCTGCAATCCGTCCATCTGCGGTAATAGGCAATGCTATTTTACACAGTCACTCAACGGACAAAATAAGCAAGCCGAATCATTGTGCAGCCAAGGGGGGTGGGTTTGTCAATGCTGCGAAATATTACGAAAATGTTTATAAAGAATAAATATTTACGAAACAATAAGGCTTCAGGGCTATTTTTTGTAACTTAACTTCATATAAACTCAGTCCATCACCTGAGCATTAATCACAAAATTAAATCCCCAAGCAATGCCTCAGCAGTAATAGAATCGTTAACTACCTGTGGAAAACCTGTGGAATCAGTGAGGAAAATTTAACCAAATGATAAGAATTACGAAAATAATTTTTTTTTCGTCAGGATAGTCAATATGTACTATAAGTTTATCATGCCTCTACAATATGGGACTCATATTTGATTTTGGAGGGGTCTTTGGCTGATTCTGATATGTACCCAGTCAACGACCTTAAAGTTTCCTTGGTGGACTCCTGGGGTGCCAGTGAATAACCCAAAACTTGGCTAACTGAGAATAGAAGTCCTCTTACAACAAACTTAACAAATTCAGTTTTGTATAAAAAAACTAAATCAGTCCAGTAAATATATCATTCGGGTTACTCCTGTTAATTTGTTAAGATTTTCACAACAAAGTGCATAACCATAGATAGTAACTATGTTGTGGAAGATTCTATTTTAGTGAAAATCTCAGGGTAAAATTCGGTTTAAATTTATATTTTTGTAGCATTTACTATATTCATCATTTTTTAAATTCTAATCAAGGTTGATCTGAATTAAATATTTTGTATCAGGCATATTTTCTGTCTTCAAAGATAGAATCCAAATTTAAGATGATTATATCTACCTCGAAAGTTGTTTAAAAAGTTTTTGATGCATGACTCAAAACTTTTTAAACATCCTCATAATATTAATTATTTTCTCTTTATTTTGATAAATTACGATGTCAGCAATTCAAATCAGAACTAACTTGCAATCATCTGCAAAAATTCATCCTCAAATTCGCCATTGTTTCGTGTTTTTAGAACTATTTGCGAAAGAAGGTGGAATCCAATCTTATATCAAAGATATTTTTAGAGCTTATCCAGAGGGAAGTACAGCCGATATATTTTTGTTGCGAGATGCGGAAGATTGTGAAAATCCCTATGCATCTGAGGGTTTGAAATTTCATTATTTTAAAACTCAATCTTTGGGATTTTCGCGGCTCAAAATGGCAATAGCCCTATTCAAATATCTATGGGTTCAACGACCAACACATGTATATTGTGGTCATGTAAATTTAGCCCCCTTAATTAGCTTATTATGTCAATCCTTGGGGATCCCCTATACGGTGATGACCTATGGTAAAGAAGTTTGGGAAAAATTATCGATACCGACAAAATTAAGTTTAGGAAAAGCACAGGCAATTTGGACAATTAGTCGTTATACCCGCGATATTGCTTGTGCTGTAAATAATTTGAATCCTGATCAAATTCAAATTTTGCCCTGTGCAGTGGATCATGAATATTTTACCCCTGGTGCAAAATCACCAGAATTATTAAAGCGTTATGGCTTAGATGATGCGAAAGTATTAGTAACTGTTGCTCGTTTATGGTCTGGTGATATATACAAAGGTGTAGATGTAACGATTCGGGCATTGCCACGAATTTTAAAAAATTTTCCTGAAGTTAAGTATTTGGTTGTGGGTCGTGGCGATGATCAGCCTAGATTAGCACGATTAGCTGAGGAGATGGGAGTAAGCGATCGCGTTATCTTTGCAGGCTTTGTCCCAACTGAAGAGTTAATCCAACATTACCGTTTAGCTGATGCCTATATTATGCCTTCACAAGAGGGTTTTGGAATTGTTTATTTAGAAGCAATGGCTTGTGGTATTCCTGTTCTTTCTGGGGATGCTGATGGCTCTGCTGATCCCCTCCAAGATGGTAAACTAGGGTGGCGTGTTCCCCATCGTGACCCGGAAGCTGTAAGTCAAGCTTGTATCGAAATTCTTACGGGCAAAGATCAACGATGTCACGGGGAATGGTTACGGGAACAAGCTATTAACTACTTCGGTTTTCCCGCTTTCCAAAATCGTTTACAACAACAGTTACTAGAGCACCAGTCCAGTAGAAGTAGTTGACAAGATACATAGTTTTTGCAGAGGCTAATTTATAGGAGAATAAGGAGAATAAGGTATGAGGAGTGCAAACTATGCGTCCATTAATATGGGAACCTCCAATCTCCCTGTCAAGCAAAGAAGAAAAAGTTGCGAAACGTATACGCAAAGCAAAGTTATTTGTATTTTTGCGGCAAATACGACACGAATTATTTGACCCAGACTTCCAAACGGAGTTAGCAAGGGTATTCAAGGACAGTAGTGTTGGTTTATCTCCAATACCACCAGCACAACTTGCACTTGCAGTAATTTTACAAGCATATACAGGGGTTTCAGATGACGAGGCAATAGAAGCGATTGAAATGGATAGGCGATGGCAGCTAGTTTTAGATTGTCTCGATTGTGAACAAGCTCCATTTGGCAAAGGGACACTAGTTAGATTTCGTGCGCTTTTGATGTCAAAGTCTCTTGACCAGAGGATTGTGGCGAAAACAGTTGAAATGGCACATTTTCATGAAGGTTACAATCCGAAGTCGTTAAAAGTAGCCTTAGATTCAAGCCCGTTATGGGGAGCGGCACGTGTGGAAGACACGTATAATTTGTTAGGTCATGCACTAAGGAAAGCATTATTCGTAATAGCTCAGAATTATGAACAGGACGATTCTGGTGTTACAGGCGTTACAGCGACTATCGGTGCAGAAATCATCACGGGAACGAGCCTGAAAGCTGCCTTAGATTTAGATTGGGATGACCCGGAAGCTCGTAATGTTGCACTATCTACAATATTGCAAACATTAGACTCAGTTGAGTCTTGGGTCAAACAAAAAACTGATTTGGATGAAAAAACAAGCACTCAAGTCAACAAGAGCATTGAAGATGCGAGGCAAATTGAATCACAAGATGTTGAGGAGAAATCTGATGGCTCCCCAAAGCTCCGTAAAGGTGTTGCTAAAGATAGACGCATTTCAATTGAGGATGAGGATATGCGTCATGGTCGTAAAAGTCGCAGCCAAAAAATTGATGGTTACAAACGTCATATTTTCAAAGACTTAGAATTGCAAATGGTAAGAGCTGTTGGTGTTACCAGAGCAAACGAACCAGAAGCATCTGTAACTATGGCAATTGAGTTCGACTTAAATGCCCAGAACGTAACAACTCTTGACATCAAAGAGCTACATATTGACCGTGCATATTTAGCTAGTCATTGGGTTAAACAACGCACACCTGATATGACTATTATTTGCAAGGCATGGAAAGTCCGCAACGGTAATTTTTTTGATAAAAATGCCTTTGTTCTGGATTGGGAAAATCATTTCATTCGCTGTCCCAATGGAGTTAGTTTACCCTTTAATGAGGGGACTGTTGTCCACTTCCCCAAACACGAATGTCAAACCTGTCCTTTACGCTCTCAATGTACAGAGAGTAAGCAAGGTCGCAGTATCTCTATTCACCCTGACGAGTCTCTACTTGTAGAGCTACGGGAACGTCAAACTACACAGAGTGGACGTGAGAAACTCCGCGAGCGCGTTAGTGTTGAGCATAGTTTAGCTCATATTGGTCAGTGGCAAGGAGATAAAGCTCGCTACATTGGCTTACGCAAAAACCTTTTTGACCTTCGACGTATGGCTGTTGTTCATAATCTCCACGTTCTTGCTCGTATGTTTGAAACTAATAATAAAGAAATTTCTAATTTTAATAATTCATACTCTGCCTGATTTGTCAATATCTTCTACTGGACTGGTGCTCTAGGAAAAGATAGCTAGGAGATGGGAAGCAGAATTCAGCGCGAGAATTCTGTTTCTCCATATCTGATTCAAGATTGATTGACTTTGAACAAAAATAGTTATCCTAAAATAAGCAAAGCAATCAGAATTTTCACGATGAACTTTAACAATCTGCAATTTTACATTTCAAATCTTCGCCCTTGGCTGACTCTGTTTATCATCGTTTGGCTGTTGGGGTCAGTGGGATTAAGTTGGTTGGTGAATTCTTTGTTGATTATAGTTGGGCTGTTATTTTTAGCCCCAGTTTTGGCGTTTGTGGGGTTTCGTTGGTGGTTACAACGAAATCTAATTACTGATAAGTGCCCAGCCTGTACATTTGAAATCACAGGCTTGAATAATACTAGCCTTCAATGTCCCAATTGTGGAGAACAGCTAACGGTGGAAAAAGGTCATTTTCACCGCATCACACCAGAGGGTACCATTGATATTACAGCCATTGAAGTACCAGCGCGATCGCTTGAAGAAAACTAAGCCTTTTTTTCTACTTTTTTTGTTGCGAAATTGAAAGGGTATAGTTATACTGTGCTTGAGATAATTCACCTATATAAAGTGAGTAATTTCCAGCTTGCCAAAAACCGGATATCTCCGGCTTCCCACCAGAGTAGTTATCTGCAAGTACACAAAAACGACCACCAGGTCCATCTATTAATAATGTGGGTTTTCCGGCACTTTCTACCGTCAACCGTAAGTAAGGTAATGCTTCTGTAACTTGCAATACTTGGCTAGGAGTTGTACTGATATTACCGCAATTACTTTTATTAGATCCACCTGATTTACCAGTTAAAGTGGTAGGGTCAGGTTTGAGGTTTTGACCAATTTTTACTTGTTGGGCATTAGCTAGATTAATATGGCTAAGGATTAAACTTATTGATGCCAATGTTATAGGGATGACTTTAAGTATTTGAGCTTTCATAATAATGATGTTTCCGGCTTTTTTAAGACGTATTTATACAGATATATTAAGTTGATTGACGGTGACAAATATCTTTAGTTCCGTTATTACACTAATAACTGTTAGAAAATTAACTTCTGAAAATGCTAAACCTCGTCTATCTTGAAAACTGTAGTTTTCCATCAAGATCTTGAGTAGGCATAGCCAGCCCTACGGGCTGATGCTAGTCTAGCCTACGTGAACGGCAACCCCTTTGGAGAACGACAAACCACTTCGCGTTTACTTTACGTTGCTGTTTGACACATTTAAATTGCTCAAAAAACTCCGGGTTTGATCACGGATGAGGTTTATTAGCATTTATTTATAGGTCTTGTAGCTAAAAGATCCCACTACATAGGTATGAAATCTAACTTATTCAACAGCCAAATATATAGAGTTGAGATTAGAGACTTCCAAATAAAAACATATCCCCAAATTTATTGTGGTGCAGGCATCTTCCCTGCTACTAATGGAAGAACAGGCAAGACTTTGGCGTGAGCGTTCAGTCCTTACCTCCGGTACACTTCGTTCCGACAGGCTCAGGAACCATCGAACGCTGCCTATGCCACAATATTGGATCATCTTTTTTGTGGAGTTCTCTTATTCTTCTATAAACTTCGCTTCTTAATTGCCTCCCCCCTTTCACTTATTCAATCAAAGCGATACATTTTGATGTAGATTTCAGTAGAATCACAGATAAAATCGATGACCTTGAAAATTTGGTTTTATCGATTATCTACTAGGTATAGAGGTACAGTCGCAATGAGTTTCTATTCCGAAGACAAACCACATCAATCAAAAAGCTTTGAGACAGGGGTTGATCCCTCTACTCCTATTTTAGAATCATCATCTGAATATAGGAAACATTTTCCCGGACAAATATCTCCAGAAAGTCTTAAGGAAGTTTCTTCTGACTTCGTAAATTTTAGTTGGTATTGGCGGAAAATTTTAATGTGGTTCGGTAACTTACCTATTAGAACAAAATTTGCTGTTGGGGGGTTAGGACTAATATTTGGTTACGCCATCGCTCAAGCTATGTTAAAACTAGTAGCTTCAATCATTAGTGTGGCATTATTACTCGTATTACTGTACCTTGGATACAAAATTTGGGTATCGGGTAGTGAAGAAAATTAGCAGTAGCTTATTTTAAACAAGCCCATGGGCAAAAATATAAAATTAAAGGATAAAGTCTCAGAATGAAAACCCCAATTGTTAGGAGAAATATTAGCCAATCTAACCATTCTCAGGAGTCAGGAAAACGCAATCCGCCATCTTTGACAACTCGACGCTTTGGTGCCTGGGCAACAGAAATTACACTGGTAGTTGTGAGCGGATTAATACCTTTTGGCATTGGGGTTTTTGTCAATCGCACTGACATGAACCGAGTCCCTCTTAATCCCTTAATGGGAACAGTGGAGAAAGTAGTGGCTCGTCCTTTAGCGTTACCTGTGAGTTACGGAACTCGGAATGTGGCATGGGTGACAAATATTTTATGGACAGTGGGAGCGATCGCACCTCTGACTTTATCCTGTTGGCAACTATATTTATTAGCTAAAACTGGTAGCACTTCCCCTAAAAGATGGTTTGGTGTGCGAGTTGTTTCTGAACAAGGGACACCACCGGGTTTATTGCCAGTTGTAGTTAGGGAAGGAGTTGGTCGTTGGGGTATTCCAGTTTCGGCAGCTTATATATTATGGCGCTACAGTCCTTTGTTTCCCAATTTGGGTGTGTTTTCGCTGGTATTAGGTGCCTTGATGGTGGGTGAAAGCTTGGGTTTCCCCCGCTGGAAAGGAAAACGAGCTTGGCATGATCGCCTCGCAGGAACCTATACAATTGATGCTAACAAGCCTTTTACACCACCCCGTCAACGTCAAGTTGGGGTGGAAGAATGGAATGAGGGGGATGAAGAAGCCGCTATTGAATCAGTGGTAATGTCTCCTGTGGCACCGGAAGAACCTCCGCAAGAGTCACGGTTATTGCTGTGGATGCGGCAAAATCCCAGTTCTACTTTATTTGCGATCGCATTATTAAGTATGGGGGCTGTTTTAGGGACATTAGTGGGAACCCAAGTTTATATCCAAACCCAAGAAAATCGTCGCACATCTGAGCAAGGTAATCAAAAACAGTTCCTCGAACTTGAACAGCGACTAAAATCCAGTTCAGCGACAACTGTCGAAGAACGTCAACGTACAATTATCGCATTAGGTACCCTGAATTATCCCCAAGCCACTCAATACTTAGTGAGTTTGCTAACTCAGGAAAGCAATCCCATTCTACTAAATACTATTCAGCAAGCATTAGTTAATGTGGGTACAAGTGCGATTGACGACTTAAAGCGTCAAAATCAACTCTTAGGTAGCACATTAGATACAGGCAATAGCAATTCCGGTAACAGCACCCAAACTTTACAGCAGCAATTACAACTAAATCAACGAGTAATTAATAAAATTCTCACTGTCAATAGCAATCAGATGAAAAAAGTTGACCTCAGACGTGTTCGTTTAGGTCAAACTATTGATGGGCAAAATACCTTTAGTTTATCCTTAGACCGAGTTGACTTGTGGGGTGTGAATTTTAAAGGGGCAAACCTCGATCAAGCCAGCTTTAAAAATAGCCGTTTCCGGGGACCTGGTGACGATGGATTGTGGGATACTTTCGATGATGCGATCGCTGATTTGAGTCAGGCACAATTAAAGCAAGCCAATTTTAGTGAAGCAAACCTCAGTCGTGTGCTTTTAAATAAAAGTGACTTGAGTCGTTCCACCTTAAATAAAGCTAATTTAGCTGGTTCTCGATTAATCGGAGCAAATCTCAGTAGTGCCCAAATGGTGGGAGCCGATCTCCGTAATGCTGTCCTCGAAAATGCCAGCTTAACAGGAGCCGATTTAGGAGAGGCAAAATTGAACGAAGCCGAGTTATATGGGGCACGATTGAATCGAGCGATCGCTATCGGTGCTCAACTCTCCTACGCCAATCTTACCAAAACCGATTGGCAAGCCGCAGACCTTTCAGGTTCCTATTTAGACCGAGTTAATCTTACCAACGCTAATCTCAGTACAGCCCGTCTGACAGGTGCTATTTTACGTTCAGCTAATCTCGAAGGTGCCAACCTGCGAAACGCCGACCTCACCCTCGCAGACTTCCAAGGTGCCAACGTTGCTAATGTTGATTTTCAAGGAGCAATTTTCTTCCCTGGTGGACAAGATCAAGCTAACCAATTCGTCCAAACACCCCAACTAGGTTCACAATCAGCCGTCGTCAAAGGTGTCGATTTTAGCCAATCCAAAAACTTAGATGCCAAACAGATAGCTTATATTTGTACACAAGGAGCCATTCACCCTCGTTGTCTTTAAAGTTGAGTTGATCTCTGTAAAATCCACCATCTTGTGAGGAGCATACTATGAAACATCTACAGTATTTAGGATCATTTTTACTCGCTAGTTCCATACTTGGTTTTTCCCAATTAAACCAATCAGCCCAAGCCCAAGTTGCCTACGGTAGCTATGTTGGTATCGGTCCCACCGTTGGATTAAGTGATGGTGTCCAAGTTGGTGGGGTTTTAGCTGCTCGATATAAACTGTTGGAAACCCCAATTTCTTTTCGCGCTCAAGCCCTAGTTGGTCAAAGCACAGCAGTTGTTCCCACAGTTTCCTACGATATCCCCATCAATTGGCAAACTGACGCTTATTTAGGGGCTGGAATAGTCTTAGCTGGGGGAGATGACCCTTCACCTGTTGGTAACAAAATTAGCTTCGCCCTACAACCAGGAGTCGATTACATGGTTCCCAATAGTAATACTGTGATTTTTGGTAATGCAATTATCGCTTTTGATGCCTATCGAGATGGTGGTGGCACTGCGCTATCTGTACAGGGTGGAGTTGGTTTAAGATTTTAACCAACTTTGCGGGTTTAAGTCCCCTGCCTCTACAGGCAGCGTGTTTTGTGTCGGAGTAAAATCTCGGTTCCCAGGAAAAGCCTGGGAACCAGTCGATGACACAAAAAGTCGAAATTACATCAAAGTCAACGTTTCAAATCCCGTGACTTTTGCCAATTACCCAACTTCGCCGAAAATACCGCCCTAAAGAGGATTCTTCCAACACCAAATAAATGGGTCTACCATGGGGGCAGGTGCGAGGGTTACGAGTATTTTGCCACTGATCGACTAAAGTTTGCATTTCTTCTAAACTCAAGACTGTGCCGTTGCGAATGGCAGTGCGGCAAGCAACTGCTACCTGTGCAGCTTGTAAGTCTCCCCCCAAACTTAATTCTAACAGCGCTTCTGTGCAATCATCCCGCTGTTGTAACATCGCTGGGATACTGCGAATTGCCCAAAGATTTTCACCAAAAGGTTCAATATCTAAACCAATTCGCTGAAGTTGTAATACTTGCGTTTCGGATAAGCGATACATCATTAATGGTGATTCTACGGTGGTTATTTGCCAATCATCGCAGATTTTTTCATATAAAACTCTCTCGTGGGCGATATGTTGTTCAATCAACCACAGACCTCCAGGATGTTCGGCAACTATATACATGTTATTAACTTGACCAACTACTTTTAAGTAGTTGGCACTGAGTTGTTCTGAGTTTGCAGTTGCTTCGGATTGATTTTCATCAGGTTGAATAGAGCGATTAAATTGGTAAGAACCTTCAGATTCAGCTACTTTGATGAGTTTACTAACGCGACTGGTGTGGATATCGTCGCTGACACTTTCGGGGTTGAGACGTAGGACTCTATCAATTGCTTGGGTAATTTGTTCTTGCCAATATTTGAGTTCGTGGAGATAAACTTCTGTTTTCGATGGGTTACGATTCCAGTTGATTTGTTCGGGGGGGACAAGTAAATGTAGGAGGCAAACCGGGAAGCGATCGCGTGGTAAGGTGCGATGGTATGCTGCCAAGATTGTATGTTCTAACTCCGGCAATTTTACCATTCTCCCATTTACTGCCAACCTCACCCAATCGGGACGATGACGGTGACATCTATCTGGTAATCCAGCAGCTAAATGTAGAGTAGGGAAACAAGTATCATCAGAATTGCTTAACTTAACCTCTAATTCCTGTAAATCGTGGTGACGAACTTGGGAAAGAAACTGAGGTAACAATCTCCCCATTGTTGTTGCTGGACTAATACTAAACCAAAGGCGTTCATTTTGCCAGACTTGCCAAGCCACTTGCGGGTGACACAGGGCAATTTGTTGAATTGTTGCTTGGATAGCTTTAACTTGTTGTGCGGGACTTGGCATCCCTTCTCTTCTGGCGGGAAAATTGGCAAATAAACCAGAGATAGTAACTACTGTACCAGGTGCGATCGCAGTTGCTTGGGAAGCTAATACTTCTCCCCCAACACCATAACTAACACACCATCCGCATATTTCCAAGTCAGCAGTACGACTCATGATTTCCACATCTGCTAACATTGTTAAACTATGTAGCGCTTCACCCCGAAACCCCAAACTGCGAATCCGCCACAAATCATCACAATTGCTAATTTTACTCGTACTGTGGGAAGTTGCCGCCCGCAATAAATTATCATAATTCATCCCACAACCATTATCTGCTACCCGCACCCGCCATTGTTCGGGTGACAAATAAACCACAATTCTAGTAGCACCCGCATCTAGGGAATTTTCCACCAGTTCCCGCACAACAGCAGCTAGCGAATCAATTACCTCCCCAGCGGCAATTAAATGAACAACTTCCTTTGGTAAAGATTGAATCGTCAAACCCATAATAGAACTGGGAGCAGGGGAGGTAGGGGGGCAGGGGAGATAGGGGAGATAGGGGAGGTGGGGAAGTAGGGGAGCAGGGGAGGTGGGGAAGTAGGGGAGATAGGGGCACTAGAACTGATAACTGATTTAAGTGCAGTGTGACAAGAAGTTTGTTATAAACATTGTTGTGCTGATCTACCTGGAAACATAAGTATATTATTTATCATCTCTATAGAGAAAAGAGGTACTTTCTTTTTGCAGAAAGTATAATTGCCCAGTGGCATTATCAATACTAAAACCAGCTTTAAATAAAGTGATGTTGACAACAGTTTTTTTCAAAATGCGCCTATTTAATGCCCTATGCACCACAGGTCTTTATCTCAGTGTTTTTACTGGGATACTTCATCAATCTGTTGTAGCTCAAGCACCCCCAACTCAAGAAAAACTCCCAGATCAAGCGCCATCGTCCACAATTATACCATCACAACAACCTCCATCTTTACCTCCTGATAGTTCTGAATTATCCCCCTCAAACATCAGTGGGGCAGTTTCACCACAATTTGGTCGCTATTTACTAGGACCGGGTGATGTAATTAATTTATCTATCCAACGTCCTCCCGGTGAGTACCGCTTAGGACCTGGTGATAGTGTGAGTGTTTTTGTTCAGCGTTTTCCGGATTTGGGTTTCCAAGCTCAAATTAATCCTGAAGGTAATATTACAGCCCCATTACTGGGAACTATACGTTTGCAGAATTTAACATTAGCTGAAGCACAGCAAAAAATTCGCAATGCTTTAAATCGTTATGTAGTAGAACCAACAGTGGTGGTATCACTATCAACGCTACGTCCAGATACATCCTTTCAAACATTGGTAGATCCAGAAGGGAATATTGCAGTACCGCAAATCGGTACTGTATCAGTTCAGGGCTTAACTCTTCAAGAAGCACAAGAAAAAATTCGCTTACAGTTGAGGAATATATTAGTTCAACCAATTGTCACGGCTTCCCTTGCCAGCCCTCGACAAGTACAAATAACAATTAGCGGAGAAGTGTTTAAACCGGGAATTTATTCTCTTAATCCATCAACTCCTAGGATCAATGATGCGCTTCTCTTGGCAGGTGGTTCTACTGTAATGGCAGATTTGCGACAGATACAGGTACGACGACGCTTACTTGATGGGACTTTAATGACTCAGAATATTGATCTGTATGCTGCTCTGCAAAATGGTGGCTCAGTTCCCAACTTGCGTCTGCAAGATGGTGACGCTGTGGTCTTAACACGACGAGAAGTTGGCAATGATGACAGCTATGATCGCACTTTAGTCGCACGTTCTTCTTTAGCAACCCCTGTAATTAAAGTACGTGTTCTCAACTATGTTGCAGGGGGTATAGTAGTACAATCGTTACCAAATGGTAGTAGTTTTGTAGATGTACTAGCGGGGGTTAGTGTAGCTAATTCTAACCTTCAGGATATAGCTTTGATCCGTTTTGACCCAGAGCGTGGTCGAGCTGTAACTCTGCGGCTAAATGCCAGAAAAGCATTATCAGGAGACATCTCCCAGAATGTGCCACTTCAAGATAATGATGTTATCGTGGTAGGTCGAAACCTACTTGGTAAGATTACTGGTTTGTTAACTACAGTCACCCGACCTTTTTACGACGTACGTACTTTCCTCAATTTCTTTGATACCCTTGGTGGTAGCGACAGTAATCAAAATAGGTAGATGTACAAAGGTAGGGAAAATCCAAATTTCTCTACTAACCAATTCATTCTGAATTCCGATATTTATTTTTACACCCTTATTATTCTGATACATGTGAATTATGGCTCCACCGATTGTTAAGCGTTATCTAATTGCTTTTGCAAAATATAAGTGGATTGGATTAGCTAGCTTCGCTCTAGTAGTAGCGGGGTCAACTATGGTGGCAGTGCAACCGGAACCACCACCAAGCTATTTAGGTGATGCAGCTTTAACTTATAGTGGTCCTCCCATTTCATTTTCAACTTTGGGTAGTGAAATTCAACAAAAAGGTCAGGCAATTAGCGAAGCAGATTTGCTAGCAGAGCCGATTATTGTTGCAGTTGCTAAAAAAATTAGACTCCAACCTCAACAGGTAGTTATACAGTTAAAAATCGATGTTCCTTCGGGTGCTGCTCCCGCACCTGGAGCAGCACCAACTTCATCGGTAATTGAATTAAAATTTGTAGATAGCGATAAAAAACGTGCTGCTGAAGCTTTAGAAACTTTCATGGAAGCGGCAATTCAATTTAGTAGCGATCGCAATACTGGACGACTCAAGTCAATTATCGGCAAAATTGATGAGCGTATACCCGTAGCTAAAAAGGAACTGGAAGCAGCCGAGAAAAAGCTAGAGCAGTACGACAGGGTGGAGCGTCCAGCAATCTTGGCAGCGGAGAATGGTAGCTTATTAAATGCAGTTACTTCCAGTCAAAATCAACAACGGCAAATCCAACAAACGTTGTCGGGAATCGATGCCCAAATTCGCAGTTTACAAAATAAATTAGGGTTGAATGTCGATGAAGCCTATGTTTCCTCTGCCTTAAGTGCTGACCCCATCATGGCTCAGTTGCGGAGTCAAATTTACCAAATTGAAGCGCAAATAGAGCCTCTAAAACGTGATTTGCGCCCAGAACACCCAACTATGATTCAATTCCAGCGGCAAAAAGATGCTGCTGAGAAGTTACTGTATGAAAGAGCAGCAGAGATTGCTAGTGGTGGAGGGAATACAGCCCCTTTACCCAGTTCTGTAAGTGGTGTGCGCGCACGTAGCAACCTCGATCCAGCCAGACAACAATTAGCAAACCAGTTGGTAGCACTACAAACCCAACGGGAAACATTGGCTCAACAATTTAGCAACCAAGTCAGGGAAGAGGCAAAATTAAGACAAGAGTATTCTGTTATCCCCAATAAACAATTAGAGCGATCGCGTTTGGAACAGAACATAGCTTTGAAGAAAGCAGTTTTTGATCAAATGCAACTCAAACTGACTGATGCAAAAACTGCTGAAGCGGAAACTGTCAGCAGTTTGGGCATTGCTAGACCACCCAGAATTACTGCTAGTATTAAGCCACCTAAAAGCGTACCCACAACTATTGGTGCAGGTGTATTCTTTGGTATGGTTGTTGGTGGTGGTGTAGTATTTTTACTGGGATCCCTCGAAGGTACCTTCAAAACCAAAGAGGATATTCAAAACAGCATGAAACAACGCGAAATTGCCATTTTGGGTGAATTTCCCCTCATGCCTGTGGATGATTTGGAAAAAGATATGATCCCGGTGTTACTTTCTCCAGAATCGCCCTATCTGGAATTTTACGAAAAATGCCGCAGTAATCTACGCAGAATTGGCGGTCGTAACTTTAAGGTAGTTTTAATCACTAGTACAGGTGCTGCGGAAGGAAAAACTACCTGTGCTTATAACCTGGGAATCGCTTCTGCCCGTGCTGGTAAACGTACTTTGGTCATCGAAACTGACTTGCGATCGCCTTCGCGCTGTAAGTCTTTAAATGTATCTATTAACCCAGATGCCACAATAGAACCTCTGCGTTACTACGGTAGCTTCAGTGAATGCATTCGCCTAGTCCCTGATATTGAAAATTTATACATCGTTCCTAGCGCCGGACCTGTTCGCCAATCTGCCGCTATCATCGAATCTAGCGAAATGCGACGCTTGTTAGAGGATGCTCGTGAACGCTTTGATTTGGTAATATTAGATGCCAACCCCCTTGGTTTGTCTAATGATGCCTTATTAATCCAACCCTATAGTGATGGGATAATTTTGGTCGCACGACCCAACTATACCCAAGAAAGCGTATTCGGTGAAGCTATTGATCAACTGGTTGAATCAGAACTGGGATTAATCGGAGGCATTATTAATGGTACTGATATTCTTGTTGCACCAACTGCAACCTTAGAATCGAAAATACCAGATGAGGAATTAGATCAAAAAGTTAAGGTGTAAGCACTCTGTATACAAATAACCCTGTTACCCCAAGAGAATTATCTTTGGGGTTTATTGCCTTGCTGTCTATATATCAATAATCTTCCTCAACTAAGTATAATTTAAAGTCATGATTCTCTGACTTTTGTAATTTCATCTCCGGATAAGCAAAGGCAATTTGGAACAAGTTAGAAGAGATCAATATTAAATAAATCACTCGAAATTTTGGCTTATCTATGCATTCTCGGTTATCTGAGTACTCTAATCAGCAAATCTTACAATTCTAAGAGTACTCCAAGTAAAAAAAATGCCCAGTTGTCATTGCGTCCGCGTAGGTCTCACGTAACCAATTGAAGCGTGGCAATCCCAAGATATTGTAGACCATGCGTATAGCCCAAAGGGCATTTAAGAAACGCGGAGCGTGTCCGCTACCCTGCGGGAACGCCAAGAGCGAACGGACTTATGCTACCCTGCGGGATGTAAGCAACGTCGTTCCTCCAACTTTTGGTTCGCAAGCTACGCAATGACAGATTTTGGATTATTTATTTGTTGGAACACTCTAATATCAGATCTTCATCTACTTCTCCGTATGACCGAGAAAAAGTTTACACAAATATTTTTTACTTTTACGTATGTTATTTACAGGAATAATGCTTGATTCACCGGGCTTCAAATACAGATTTGTGTACAGGGAATAACGTAGATCACGCGCTTGTTCGTAAATATCAATTAAAGTATTAGTGAAGTTTTGATAAACCACGATCAGCCTATTGGCAAAGTAAGTAAATATATAAAGTGGGCTAAATATATTCCCCTATTCCTCAAACTTTCCCAGATAAACAATCAAATCTACTTAGAAACATGTTACGCTTGAAGCCTTCGTCAATTAAAAACATACTTAAGAAGCACCAGGAGCTTATTTGGTATTGAAAAGCACTGTATTTCCCTGTATTTAGAACGCGAATGGTTTATGAAGATTTTCCGGTTCTTCAGGCAGTTTTATTGAGGTTGAGGATTTGTTGTAGTACAACCCTCACAGAACAATGTTTACAAAGTAATTATGATGCTTTTTGAAGCTAAATCCTTATATAATAAGTCTTTCAACTATTTTTAACCGGGTTTTCCATAAAAAGAGCCGAAGAGCCGATTTTCCGTTTCCAATTGATGAATAGTACCTCACCACAACATAAGTTTACTATTCATGAAATATTTACTGTCAACACTTTATCGACAGTTTTTTAGATTGTAGATAGATTATATTGAATCGAGATTTATGTACTTATAATTTCATCTCTTTACATCTAAAAAAATAATTTATTATTACTCTTGATGACAGAAAAATATTACTAATTATTTAATGCGTTATTTCATGTATATTATGTAATATAAACTCATATAAAAGAATTAATTATAAATTTTAATGTTAACTTCAAAAAATAGCTTGGAGTAAATATCGCCCTGCAACGGTGAAGTTTTCTTCCAGTTCTTGAATAGCTTTAAGTCGTAATTATTCTATTACTAGTTTTTCAGGACTAACTATTCTGATCCAATGCACTGCTCGTAAATAAAAATATAAATTTAATTCCTAAATATACAAAATTTACAACTTTGTATCTGCAATTACTAAACAATATTGATTCAAGAATTACAATAATTATGTTGCAAATTTTGAAATTAAGTTTCTACCAACAAAGTAGTTAAATCAAGAGTTATCAGCCAAAATTTCATAGATTGTATTTATTAAAAGTGTCAATAACAGCATTATATAGATACTCTCACAGGTAATTAGAGTAGCATCGGTGTCTTTACCAAAATATAATTGTTTATCTACTACAAGAGTGTTAAAATTTTTGAGGAAGTTTGCTTAATTAAACTGATTCCAGAATGCCTAAATGGGGGGTGTTACCCCTCAATTATCAACATCTGGAGGATAAAAACTCAAGCCGAATCACATCTAATGTAGACATGAGAAAAAGCGAATAAGTTAAATTCGTAAATATGCCAATTTGGCAGATGACATTTGTCGTAAAAAATAGTATAAATACTAATATAATGCTATGTATAAGACAAATAAAAGTTTTTATTTTTTGCCAAAGCTTTACTAGTTTTCTTAGCTGTTTTTTGGCGAAATTGGTAAAGGGTGAAACTGCTTCTTAATTTAGAGATGCAAAGCTAGGAGTGATTACATATTCTACAAGAGGACATAACTGCATTTACCAAAAACCAATCAGGCATTCAAGCAAAGCCGAACAAGGTTGATAGCAACAGTTAAATTTCCGAAAGGAGGTCTACTTATGGAAAAGATCATCAAGTCTAGTGCAGTTGAAACCTCACACCAAGATAAATATCCAGAAAATGATTGCCGACAGGATGCAGCGAGAACATGGCAGCAAAAATTTATCGAGTTTGAGATTTTAGTCAATCAAAGAAATAGCTTCATAACAACCGAATATTATCCCATAGCCAATATGCTATTCAAGCACATGAATAATTAAAGACTAAAAAAATTTCTCAAATTTTATCTAATCAGAGATAAATCTCACCTGATAATTAAGACAATAGTTGACTTTTAGTGAATAGTTTTAACAGTTCTATGAATCACGATAATTCTGGTATTAGTAGCAGTTTTGAAAAGAAAGCTAACCGCGAACAATTCGATCAAGTAGTCGAAGCAATTCTGGCAGGGAAGTATTCTTGGGCTTGTGTTTTGATGCTGCGTTTCTCCGGATATAATCCTCTGCATTACATTCCCTACAGAACTTATAATCGCTTACTTAAGGAAAACTCTACTTCCAAAAAATCAAATCAACAGCTACATGATGAAATAAATAAAATTAAAACAACATCAGATAAATCATCTGAAAACAGATTAGCAGCAGCTTGCTTGAACAAGATTAAAGATTTAGCATACATGGAAGTTGGTGGACAGAAAAAAAATAAATCTCGTAATAGCGGAACTTGGGAAGATTGGTTATCGACACAAATAGACGAATCTCAATCGAATGATTCTAATCTATCGGAAAAAACCTCTGGAAATAGCAGTTTGAGGCTTATGGACAAGTAGTAAAGCCTATATTGAGAGTTTATTAATTAAATACATCTAAGATATGTGATAGACAAAGGTTGAAGCTTAGTTCTATCAGTAGTGCCGCTTGCGATTTTTTTACTCAACCATGTCTGCAAGTCAAATTTATACAATTCTTTCTGAGAGAACTTGTAGATGTGATGGGTGTTAATGTGTTCCATCAAGTTGTTAACTAGCAATTTGATGGATTTTTTGTAGGCTATGATAAATATCACCGAATATGAAGACTGTGGGATAATTTCCATGAGTTAGCTTGACTAGACAAAGACTTGAGTAAAGGTAAGGACAGAACTTTCAGATATAGGGCTTAGGTAATCCTCGCTAGATAATAAGACTGTGATATTACTAGTGGGGCACAAGGCGAATTTCTAAGATAGTTAGGTAGTTTTTCTATGGGTCTTGATGGCTTGTCATTTATTTCAGTTAGTCTGTCATTTAATTATGATATCATAGTTAAAGGAAAATAAATCAATTAAATATTTGACTTTTAACTCGTATTCAATCTGTACTGTCGCATTTAGTTCTTTGCGGCAGCAAGTTTCGTGATCTTTTTGTAATTAAAGTGCCAACTTGGCAAACAATATCGCATTATT
Source organism: Calothrix sp. PCC 6303 (assembly GCF_000317435.1). NCBI lineage: Bacteria > Bacillati > Cyanobacteriota > Cyanophyceae > Nostocales > Calotrichaceae > Calothrix > Calothrix sp. PCC 6303. The sequence continues at coordinate 147,161 of NC_019751.1, read as the reverse complement.
ATTTATACATTAGATATATCAAATGCAAGTGAGTAAAGTGTTGGTTGTTCACGTTATTAATACTTAGGGAGGTAGGGAAATTTAAGCATCTGTTAAGTTCTGTGCTTAAATTGTGAAAAAACTAATGTACCAAAAGTTAGAGCTTGATGGAGTCTAGTACTCCTAAAAAATATACAAGTTAGATTGTTACTATTGATAGTTCTCTACCCCTTAGGATTTAAGCTAAAAGTAATTAGAACGCCTTCCATAAGCAGTATCTAATTTTCTCAAAGCTTTTCATTGCACAAGGTTCGGGCAAAGCTGAGTGCTTGAAATTGTTAGTCCTTCGATAATTATTTAATTAGGGGTATGTTCTAGAAGTATTTAGTTACAGCTTGGCAACTGAACTACTTACTGGTGCTAGAGGGGAAAAGAAAGTAACAATTAATTAGTTATCATATTTGGTGAAATCTACTATAATTTCGTTTATGTTTCAATTTTTATAATCCCACTCCTCCCAGTCGGATTATGTTATCTCTGGTTTGTCAATTGATAATACCGATTCAAATAATGTTTGCAACAGGTAATTATCTGGAGACGCGATATACCTAGTTTCTCCAGATTTATATGTCGCATTCTTTCTTCAAATTGGTGTAACTTAAAAATATAAATAAGACTGGAAACTTCTTCATGTTGAGGTTTCCAGTCTTTGTTTAATTAAGATAATTCGACAAGTTAAGTAAAAATCTTGGAGACTTTCAACCTAAAGGTCTCTATTGTCTCAAAACATCTTTAATTAATCGTCACATCGATGGTTGTAACTTGATTTTTCAATTGGGTTAGTGGCGGATTAATGGCAGTTTGACTACCTACAACTAATGTTACTAAGCTATCAGGTTTGAGGTATTTTTTGGCGACTCGTTGTACATCTTGAATAGTTGTGGCTTCAACTCCTCGACGATAGGTAAATAGGAAGTCTGGGGGATAACCATAATATTCGTACCGCATTAAGCGCGATAGGGTTTGAGCGGGATCTTGGAAGTTAAAGACAAAAGAATTGAGGGTTGATTCTTTGGCAAATGCTAGTTCTTTGGCGGTGATGGGTTCAGTTTGTAGACGTTTGATTTCAGTTTTGATGGATTTAATAAATTGAACAGTTGCATCAGAACGGGTTTGTCCACCAGCGATAAACATACCAGGATAATCATAGCGAGGACTCCAATAGCCGTATACTGAGTATGCCAATCCTTGACGCGATCGCACTTCGTTAAAAAGCCTTCCCCCAAAGCCATTTACTACATTATTTAGGACATCTAGTGCCGCATAATCGGGGTTCTTAAATTCTCCACCAATGTGTCCAATCAGAACATTACTTTGAGTTAGTTGTGGTTGATTGACAAAAAAGACTTTATCTGCATTAGCCTGTTTAACTTGGGGAAGTTGGGGTTTGATGGGTTTAAGGCTAGGTTTCCAATCCCCTAACTTACTTTGAATTAGGGTTTTGATTTTTGCTGAATTAAAGTCGCCAACTATACCGAGAATGATGTTATTCGGATAAAAATACTGTTGGTAAAACTGGACTAAATCGTCACGTTTAATTGGGGTGATAGTTTTGTATTCGGTGGTGCGGGAGTAGGGGTTGTCTTTGCCATAGATGAGTTTAGCAAATTCCCTCTGGGCTATGCTTTCAGGACTATCGTTACGGCGGGAAATATTACCGCGTTCTTGATTTTTGGCTAAATCTAGTTTTTCGGGGGCAAAAGCTGGTTGTCGCAACACCTCAGCAAAGAGATCAAATACCGTATCAATATCTTCGGTTAGGGATTCAAAACTAGCGCTACCCATAGATTCACCGATGTTGGTTTCTACAGATGCGGCACGTTGTTCTAATAAATTATTGAGTTGGTCAGGTGTATGCTTGGTAGTGCCACCACTTCGCATGACTTCACCAGTTAACTTTGCTAATCCTACCTTCGTTTGTGGCTCCAAGCGATCGCCTGTACGCACAATCGCGGTTCCAGTAATCAATGGTAGTTCATGTTCTTCCATCAAGTACACTACCATGCCGTTTTTCAAAGTTAGCCGCTCATATTTCGGCAGTTTGACTTCAGGTAATGGTGGCAGCTTTAATTCTGTGTAATGTTTAGCATTGTTGGTGACATCTGCAAATACTGGATTCAGGGTAGAAATTAATAAACTCAGGGTGAGTATTAATGTAGAGAGTAATTTTTTTAGATTCATATTTTGATTTTAGATTCAGCAAGCTAGTATATGGTAATTAAATATCCTCACGGGGGAAATTTGCCCAGACTTCTTGACGCATTTGGGTAATATCTGATTCCGAAACATTACTACCTCGCCACAATCCTCGCAATGACTTTCGTGGTTGCGATTGAAAATTTGTTAACTCATGTTCAATTTGGGGTGCAATTTGCTGTATCAGGCGTAATTTATCGAGCAATGAAAGCTGTTTGATTAACTCTAATACATCTTCAATAGTTACTGTTTGATCCATTATTCTTTCACTTCGACTCTTCTAGAAATTAGTAAAATAGTACGCAAGCGGTAAAATAAGAATACGTCGAAAAAGGCAGCGTCTATGGTAGCCCAGATCAAAGAAGCTCAAGCATCAACAGAACTGGTAATAACTTGGGAAGCATTGCCCGAAGATTTCAAGTTAGAGAACGAACCAGTGGATAATACAGGTCAACCACTTTTGGCTTCTGCTTTGAGCGAAAGTCTCGAAATTAGCGGTTTCATTCAACCTCAGATGCTAATCGCTGCAAATTTTGGTCTTTGTGCCACCCTAAATGGACAATTTGTGGCTAAAGCTCCCGATTGGCTTTATGTTCCCTCTGTTTTGGAGATTTTACCAGACCGTAAGAGCTATACGCCTAATTTGGAAGGTGATGTTCCAGCGCTAGTTATGGAATTTTTATCTGATCTTGATGGGGCAGAATATTCTTATCGGAGAACTTATCCACCTGGAAAATTGTTTTTCTATGAGCAAATTTTACGGATTCCTAATTACGTTATTTTTGCTCCAGATGGTGGTTTGTTAGAGTTTTATCAGTTGGAAAATGGACGCTATGAACTGACGCAACCTGATGAAAATGGTCGGAATTGGGTTTCCTCAATGGGTTTGTTTTTGGGAACATGGCAAGGGACAAAACAAGGTAGAACGGGGTATTGGTTGCGGTGGTGGGATGAAGCTGGTAATTTGTTGCCTTGGGGTACCGAACGTGTGGAACAGGAACGTCAGCGTGCTGAACAGGAACGTCAACGTGCTGAACAGGAACGTCAACAAAAAGAGCGGTTAATTGCCTATTTAAAATCCCAAGGTATTGATCCGGATAATTTGCCCATTTAGTTTAAATTCCCACTTCTTTGATCCCTGTTGCCAGTTAAGAGTTGCCCTTTCAAGGTGGTTAGCGTTACCACCTTAAAAGGGCTACCAGTTAAGAGTTGCTTCTTTAAACCTTCTTAGATAGTAATTTCCCAACTGTGCGATTTTCGGCAGTGAATGTTGCTTTTGAAACTCGTTGAATATCTTCAGGTGTCACTGCTGCGACTTGTTCGAGTTTGGCAAAGAGGTTTTTCCAGGAACCAGTTTTGACTTCATATTCTAATAACTGTTGTGCCATGCCCATATTAGAATCAAGCGATCGCACTAACTCAGCTTTGGCTTGAACTTTAACTCTTTGTAGTTCTTCTGGGGTGACAGTTTCTATTTGTAATTTATCGATTTCTTGCCGCAGTGCAGTGGCTACTGTATCCACTGATTTGCCAGGTGCAGTGAGTGCGTAAAATAACATCAGGTTCGGGTATTTATCACCGGGAAAACCACTAAAACCCTGTGCAGACAAAGCTAATTGCTTTTGTTCAACCAAAGATTTATACAATCTTGATGTTCTACCATCACTGAGAATTCGAGCAATAATATCGTAAACTGCATCATCAGGATGGGTAATTGCTGGACGATGATAACCTTCCAAATACCATGGTTGGGAAGGTAATTCCACAGTAATTTGACGGGTTTCGGTTTGTTTGGGTTCAACCGGGATTTTTGTTTGGGGTTTGGCTTTAGTTTGGAAGCGTCCAAAGTAGGTTTGCGCGAGTTGTTTCACTTGAACAGGATTCACATCCCCAACTACGGCAATGGTTAAATTATTGGGTGTGTAGTGGGTAGCGAAAAATTCCCTTAAATCTGCTGGTGTGAGGTTGCGAATATCTTGTTCATATCCAATTACCGGACGTTTGTAGGGATGAACCTGGTAAGCAACATCATTAAATTTCTCAATCATCAAACCGATGGGGGAATTATCCACCCTTAGACGACGTTCTTCTAAAATTACATCTTTTTCTTTATAAAACTCTCGAAATACTGGTTCTAAAAACCGTTCAGATTCTAACGACATCCACAGTTCTAATTTATTTGCAGGGAAACTATAGAAATATTTAGTTGCTTCAGTGGAGGTGCTCGCATTTAAACCAACTCCACCCGCTTGTTCGACAATTCTCCCAAGTTCATTCTGGTTAACCAATGCGGTTGCTTTAGCTTCAACTTGCTGAAATTCGGCTGTTAGGGAGGTGACTTTTTCCTGCTGGTTGGCAGCTTTTGCAGTTCTAATCTGATTATCCAACTCTTCTAAACGTTCTAACAGGGGTTTTTCTGCTTGGTAATCTTTGGTGGCAATGCGGGTTGTCCCTTTAAATGCCAAATGTTCGAGAAAGTGCGCTATTCCTGTTTTCCCTGATTCTTCATTTACACCACCCACATCAGCATAGGTGAGAAAAGAAACTACTGGGGCTTGATGACGTTCTAAAACTAGGAATTTCATCCCGTTATCGAGGCGAAATTCTGTGAGATTATTGACTACCTGTTGGAGATAGGGTTGGATTGAGCCTTGATTTTGGGTAGTTTTGGCTAGGGCATTTCCTGCTGGTAAACTCCACCATATCATTGCGAGTGTGAGTAGAGATGCAAATAACCTTTTCAATTGATTCATGTGGGAATTGGGAAAATTAGGGTGTCGGAATTGGAAATTAAAATACAAACTGAAACTCCGTCCATGTTGAAACCTGGAGTTATTTAAAAAATATTGTTTGAGAATTTACTGTGTAGTAGCAGATGAAGTTGGGTGTAACAGGACCCAACATTTTTAATTATTATCTCATTGATGTTGGGTTACGCTTTGCTCCAATCAACTTACAAAACTGCAAAAGTATAGTGGATTCTGAATTCTGTCTTTTGACTCCTTCTCATCTTTTTATTTTGTCATTAAGTGCCTGAAGTTGGGTTCCAGGATAATAGAACTGAAGAATTTTATCAGTTGCCCAACCTAATTTTGCCAAATTTTGAGCGCCAGTTTGACTTAAACCCACTCCATGTCCCATTCCACCCCCCACAAAAGCGTATCCCCAAGTACCGGGTTGACCTTTATTTACTGGTTGTAGGTAAAATAAGGTGCTAATAGGGGCATAAAATGCACTGCGAACTTCATCTTTACGTAAACTAAATTCGCCAATGTCAGTTGTGACATCTAATTTGAGAATCCGTCCACTCTCGCTACGTTCAGCTACCTTGAGTTCACGAACTTCTTTTAATTTAGCGTAGGGACTATTTTTTACTTTGAGAAACTTCTGTAAACCCTTGGCAATATCTTCGAGACTAGTTTCTCGTTTCCAACGGAATAACTGCCATCCTGAACCATTGAAACCATCTTTTTGATTAATAAAAGCTTGAAAATTGCTTTCATCTGCCAAACTTTTGTTAGATAAATTCCAAATGCCTTGAGCAGAATCAATAATTGGTCGTAAATAAGGACGGTCATCACCATACCATACATCCGTAAATGAAGCAGTTACACCACCCGTACTGGCTGAATATAGCGCGTCAACCAATTCATTTTTATATGTTAATACCCTTCCGCGCGTGGATGCGATCGCTTTATCGGTTGCGGGGGATATTCCTTTGAGTCCGTAATAAACTTGGCAGTGGGTGTCTGCACATAGCTCGTAATTATCTATAGCGAATCTCCGTAAATTCCGCAGGACATAGGTACGAGCCAATATTGCCTGTGCTTCTAGTGCGGCTACTGGGGAATTTGCACCGATTTCATAGGGTACGACTCCGCGTAAATAGGTTTCTAAGGGTACTTCATTAACTAAGCTGTACGTCCCATAAGCATTCGGTTGTAGCTCCAATCTACCAGGATAGAGGCGGGCTTTTTCTGAGTTAATTTGAATTTTGCTGTCTTTCTTTATACCTTCACTTACCAAAATCAAATTTTGATCGCTGGTAATTTCCAAATTACTCGGACTATAACGCACACCATTCACAACCCAACTTATCGTTGGTGACTGTTTAAGAATTTGGGTTTCAATTTGGGGTGCTGTCTTTCCCGCGCTTTTAAGCGATCGCATTAACAAACGACGCACTAATGGAGTACTATAGGTATCCCGCTTTGCCCAAACTTGCCACCTTTCAGGTTGGGCAATTTCCACTTCTATTCCCTGTTCTTTCCACTTCTTGGCGTTATCTTCGGCGGTTTCATAGGTACGGAAAGTCCCTAATACTAACCTTTCTTCCACTACAGCAGTTTGCAGTGGTTGCATAGTCACTTCCATTTTCACTGCTTGCTCAGTGACTATAGTTTTATCACCACTAGCTGTCTTAAAATTCAACCGTAGCCGATCGCCTTTTGTCGGTTGTAACTGTAACACTTCTTTCGGATTATCCCCAAACCGCTGGACAATTCCAATTCTTAACTCTACATCATCCTGTTTTTTACCCACTGATGGATCAGATGCACCCGTTAAACCTACTAAGCAAAATGTCGTGATTGTTGCGTAGCAAAATCTGCCAAAGGTAATTTGTTTACCCACATTTCTGATGGATGACGGCAAAACCTTCCCCAATCTCACCTGAGTCAGCGTAAATTTTTGCTCATTTTTCGTAGATTCTTCGTGATTAGTAGATTGCAACATTATAGTATTTATGTATTATATTTTGTACAAATAGACACATTCACTTATAAATAAAAACTCATCTTCAGGCAAAGGTTTATTCTCGTACATTTTTAGGGCAGATGGGAACTTTCTACAAGTTATAAACCTTCTAACCCTGAATAAATTAACAAACAAAATTATAAATATTTTGCTAAAATAAACTCATAACTACTATGACTTTTAGGAAATAAAGATTATGGTAAAAATCCAGGAAGTTCCTCTCAATCAAATTAAACGACCATTACCACGTCAAAATGACCCAAATAAAGTTCAAGCTTTGATGGAGTCGATTGCCACAATTGGACAGCAAGAACCCATTGATGTTTTGGAAGTAGAAGGACAATATTATGGATTTTCCGGCTGTCATCGTTATGAAGCTTGTCAGCGTTTAGGACAACAAACCATCCTGGCAAGAGTTCGCAAAGCTCCCCAAAGCGTGTTAAAAATGCATTTAGCGTGATTTACAACTTCAATTAATTGCTGTTTCAGTTAAAATATGAATAATTTGGGTCATAAACAACTTGCTTGTTGAGCTTTTACCCAATCGTAACTAAATAATATCTAAATATGGATTGGCATCTTTTAGGAATCAGCTTTATTACAGTCTTTTTATCAGAGTTGGGAGACAAAAGCCAGCTAGCAGCGATCGCGCTTTCCGGTCAAGGTAAGTCATCTCGTGCTGTATTTTTTGGTACAGCCGGGGCACTGTTGCTAACAAGCCTTTTAGGTGTATTGGCTGGAGGTGCAGTTTCTGAGTTTTTACCCACTCGGTTGCTCAAAGCGATCGCATGTGCGGGATTTGCGGTTCTGGCAATCCGCTTGTTGTTTTTCAACAACGAAGAAGCAGAATCTGTGGAATAAAAAGCCTCGTAGAGACGCGATACATCGCGTCTCTCTTGGTATTTTTGTATTTTTGTTTTTGTATTCTTAGTATCTGTTAGTTTTTGCTACACCAACCCAAAAGCACACCACCAGTCACCAATTTCATCACATCTAATACCCAGTAAGCACCGTGCAGCAAATTCATTGTTGCCGGAACTTCCACTGTCGCAGCAAACTGATTCAGATGAATTCCAATAGCAGACATTTGTGGAGTCAGCAAATAGGTATCAACCAACGCAATAGTTAACATTAAACCAGCTAAAAATATCGCTCCTCGGTACCAAGCTAATTGTCCATAGCTCATTGTCAAAATACCAGTTAGAACTAAACCAGCGCACAGCAATTCAACCCGATTAAAAACCCAAAAAATCAGATAACCAGCTGAGGCAAAACCATCTTGAGCCATCATCCCCGAAACATATAGACTAGGCATAATTACCCAATCTAAAATCAGACTAGCACTTAACCAAAATCCCAGTGCCAACATGGTGAAGTTCTGCCATGCTGGGCGTTTGATTTCCAAATTAGAAGTAATATTCATAATACATAATTGCCAAGCTTATATTGTTAGTGTGTAACCTAATCCTTGATCTTGACAACTAATATCAATCAACCTTTACATATCATCCGTAATGTTACAAAATTAGGGAAAAATTCTTACTTATTTTATCAATCCTTTAATTAATCTTGAGAAACTTTAAGTAAATCTACTAATAGAAGTTGTACAGTCTAATTATTCAAGACTGAATAAACAATAAAAATAATATCAGCATTCAGCCTCCAGTCTAGGCTCGCTGCCAATAAAAAAATATGGGAATTAGATTGTTGTTTGGTACAGCGCTGGCGACTATTATCGGTATCAGTGCATATGTAACAAAGTCTAGTCAAGCGGTACAACTACAGGATGGTACCGTTCATTTTATCCAACCACCCAGCTTGGTAGAGGCTGGAACCACACATAACAGTGTCAATGTCTGGGGTGCAACATACTACTTTACAATCAAACTTCCAGACAAAGCATCTGAACCTTTGCACAAAGTCGTCATTAATCAGCACGAAGGAGTAGATAATATTCGCTTCAACCTCAAAGAAAGTGTTGCTTTTGCAGGGACGCGTTCCCAAAAAGGTGAAAAATTTGCTTTGCAAAGTGTAATTAGCAACCGTCAAAAACAAACTACAACAATCACCTTTAATCCAGCAATCCCACCCGGAAAAACAGTGACAATTGGCTTAAAACCAGTGAGGAATCCCCACAACGAAGGTGTCTACCTATTTGGGGTAAGTGCATCTCCCCTAGGTGAAAAAACACAGAGTCAGTTTTTGGGTTTTGCTAGGTTGCATTTTTATTCTCCGGGTTTTTATAACTTAATTACGAATTGATAAATTTGAAAAATCCCCAATTTCTTGGTAAAGAAATCGGGGATTTAAAATTAAGTAAAACCTGGAAATTACATCAAACTATTTGACGGTAACTTTACCACCAGCTTCTTCGATGCGCTTCTTAGCGTCTTCAGCTTTTTCTTTACCAACAGCTTCAAATACAGCTTTTGGTGCAGCTTCTACCAAGTCTTTAGCTTCTTTCAAGCCTAAACCTGTCAATTCGCGGACAATCTTGAGGACAGCAATTTTCTTATCAGCAGGTACAGCATCAAGAATTGCGTCAAACTCGGTTTTTTCTTCTACAGCTTCAGCAGCTGCACCAGGTGCTGCCGCCATCATCATCATGCCACCAGCGGGTGCAGCTGCACTAACGCCGAATGCTTCTTCGATTTGTTTAACTAATTCAGATGCTTCAAGTAAAGTCAAACCTTTCAACTGTTCTAAAATGGTATCGGTTGCAGCGGACATTCTTCAAACTCCTTAATTTCTACTTTTAACTTTTGATTTTTGACTTTAGCTAGCACTTTCTTCGCTGCTATTGTCACTGCCATCGCTACTGCTGCTACCGTCTTTGTCAGCAACAGCTTGCAAAGCACGTCCCAAAGATGCGGGAACTTCGTTGATACCCACAGCAATCTTGGTAGTGACTGCATTGAGGGCACCAGCAATTTGTGCCATGAGTTGTTCTTTGGATGGTAAATCTCCCAAGACTTTGACATCTGCTTCTTTCAGCAGCTTGCCATCCATGACTCCACCACGAAGCTTGGTTTTATCTTTGGTAGCTTTTTGAAACTCTTGGTAGGCTTTGATTGCCGAAGAAAAATCTTCTTTAACCAGCAAGAAAGCATTAGAACCTTTGAGTAACTCTGTTAAAGGTTGCCATTGTTCTTGTTCTCGAATGGCAATACCCATAAAGGTATTTTTTGTGACCTTACACGTAGCTCCGCTCGGACGCAGTTTCCGCCGTAAGTCTTTCATTTCGGCAACAGTCAGACCTTGATAGTCAATGACTAGTGCTAAAGTTGTCTCACCCAAGCTTTCTTTGAGTTCGGCAACTATCGCCTTTTTATCCTCAACACTTCTACCCATCTTTGTCTCACCTCCTTAAAAGTTTGTTGATTTTTCAGCCGTTGAAGTTTTAAATAGCTAAAAACAATTAACCCTGGCTGTTTTAGGTTTAGCCAGGGTTTTACAAGTAATTTACACAGGATGCGTTATCGCATCCATAGTCAAAGGCTGTAGAATCAACCAATAATTTTTGTGTAAACCTCGGCAGGAGATTAAGCAATTAATGCACCTGCTGTCTCTGGCTTTTAATTTTTTCTTGTCAGGATGTTCTGAAAATCTCTGAGAATTTGAATCGGGATAGGCTAAACATTATATCTTTAACTTACTATTCAACACAAATTGCCCATAACTTCGGAAAATCATGCCTAATCAACAGTTTTCAAATCGCGCAAGGCATTGATATCCAAGCGAATAGATGGTCCCATCGTAGAGGAAATATACATTGTCCGCCAGTAGCGACCTTTGGCACCAGAAGGGCGGTTACGGTCAATGGTTTCTTGCAACGCCTTCAAGTTTACCAGTAAATCTTCTGGTGAAAATGAGACCTTACCAAACATAACATGGACGATACCTGTACGGTCGGCTCTAAATTCTAACTTACCTGCTTTGAATTCAGCGATCGCGCTTGCAATATCAAAGGTAACTGTACCACCTTTGGGTGAGGGCATCAAACCACGAGGACCAAGCATCTTACCAAGCTTTGCCACCTGTGGCATCACATCCGGTGTGGCAATCAACTTATCAAAGTCCATCATCCCTTTGGCGATATCATCAATTAATTCTTCCGAACCAACGATATCCGCACCAGCACTGGTTGCTTCCGCTACTTTCTCACCCCGTGTAATTACTGCCACTCTGACAATATTCCCAGTCCCTTTAGGCAATGCGACGGTTGTCCGTAATTGTTGATCTGTATATTTTGGGTCAATTCCCAGTCGGATATGAGCTTCGGCAGCTTCGGGGAATTTTGCAGTTGCGGTCTCTTTGAGTAAAGCTAATGCATCTAAAGGCGCATAGTCTCTATCTTCGACTTTTGCAACTAGTGCCTGCATTCGGCGTGATAATTTCTTGGTCATTTTTTACTCCTGGGGTGAATACGAAGCTTTGCTTCTCCCCCAATACAATTATTGGATTTGAGATTTGCACAAAAAAGTCAAAACTAATCAGCGATGGTGACACCCATATTCTTGGCTGTACCTTCGATAATCTTCATTGCTGCATCGATGTCGTTAGCATTGAGATCGGGTAGCTTAGTTTGAGCAATTTGCTGTAATTGTTCCCGGGTAATTTGCCCAACCTTTTTTTTGTTGGGTTCATTTGAACCAGCTTCAATTTTCGCTGCTTTCTTAATTAGAATCGATGCGGGGGGTGTTTTGAGGACGAATGTAAAACTCCGGTCTTCAAACACCGAAATCTCTACAGGAATTACCGTTCCAGCTTGGTCTGCTGTTTTAGCGTTGTATTCCTTACAAAACATCATGATATTCACACCATGCTGACCCAATGCTGGACCAACAGGCGGTGCGGGGTTGGCTTTTCCGGCATTTAAAGCCAACTTGATAACCGCGACAACTTTCTTCGCCATTTGATTTTAGCTCTGTTTCTGAACCTGATTGAATTCCAATTCTACTGGTGTGTCCCGTCCAAAAATTGAAAGTAGGGCTTTAAGTTTACTCCGTTCGGGGCTAACTTCGATCACCTCACCTTCAAAGTCCTTAAATGGACCGGAAAGCACAATGATCTTATCACCAGTTGCCATATCAATTTTGACAACTGCCTCTTGTTCGTCCGTCTGTTTGAAAATGCGTTCAACTTCAGAATGACTTAACGGTAGAGGTTTAACGTGTCCGCGACCTCTGCCTGTACCACGTCTTTGTTCTGCCCCCACAAAGTTGATGACATGGGATGTGTTTCGCACTACCTGCCAGACATCATCATCCATGATCATCCTCACCAGCACATATCCGGGAAATACTTTTTCCTCTGTGCTTTGGCGGCTACCATCTTTACGAATTTTAACCGCCGGAGTGTGGGGAATTTTGACATCAACTATTCTATCAGCCACGTCAAATGTTTGGATACGTTGCTCCAAAGTTGCTTTGACACGTTTTTCACAGCCAGAGGCTACTTGCACTGCATACCAGCGCGATTCTTTCAAAGCATTCAATACGCTTTGTAAATCTTCCTCTGACTGCAACCCTGAATTAAAATCTTCACCTGTTGCAGAATCCATCTGAACACCTATTGTGTTGCCTACCTAAAATAATCTATCCAATAGACCGATCAAAGAGGCAACGGTCTGGGTTTTGTTAAATATAACTGCCGCTGCCCAAATAAAGAATTTATCAACAAAAAAGATCAAAAATGCACTGAGGAACACCATCAACAATACAGCAGCCGATTCGCTGAATAACTGTTGACGACTGGGCCAGACTACTTTCTCGAATTCTTCCTTAGTACCTTGAATAAAGTTCCCCAAGCTGCTTCCAGGGGATGACTCTGGCATTTCGGCTTCATTTTTTTTGGACACGGTTGCTTATCCCCTCAAATTGTAAATACATTTTTGGTGCTAACTAAATGATATTATTTCTAGCTCGCCTTGCAACTGCATCGAAGGAAAATCACCAGATCCACACCTGAATCTTTTTTCTGAGTCTTAAGGGGACTCTGCTAAATAGATACTGTAGCAATAAACTAAACCCGAAACATCCGGGGTTGGCTGAAATGTTTTACAGCTTTGGCACGGAATTCCGGGTTTAATTGCTAGTACTAAGAGAGCGCGCCCTGGAGGACTTGAACCCCCGACATCAGGTTTTGGAGACCTGCGTTCTACCAACTGAACTAAGAGCGCACGAATGTGTTTAATTCAGTTATTGCGCTGAACTTTGACAATTATAGCGCAACTTGGTACTTTTTGGAAATTTTTTTTGTCGAGGATTGAGATTATCGGCAGGTGCGGCTTTTTCGGTAAGCTTTCTGCCATATTTTGGTTTTGGCGCTACAAAGGACGGTCGAAGCGCTGTTTGATTCTGGTTGCTTTGCCGACGCGATCGCGTAAGTAGAAAAGTTTAGCACGGCGAACTTTACCACGACGAATCACCTTAATACTATCGATACGGGGAGAATGGATCAAGAATACCCGTTCTACTCCTACACCTTGGAAAACCTTCCTCACGGTGATTGTTTGGTTAATTCCACCATGTCGTCTGGCGATAACGACACCTTCATAGGGCTGAATCCGAAATTTTTCACCTTCTTTGATTTTGACACCGACACGAATGGTGTCACCAACATAGATGTCGGGTAAATCGGTCTTAATTTGCTCCGCTTCAATTGAGCGGATAATTTCTTGGGCGTTCATATTTGCTTGCAAAACTCACGATCACTAATGATAAATCGACAATAGTTTTTAGTCTAGTTATTTTGCCAATCTTTGAAATTACCCCATTTTTTGGGAATGCTAATCAAAGGGTTCCCAACTTTATTAAATAAAACTAAACCTCGTCCATCATTGAAGGTGGAGTTTTGTCGTTGCGACTTCAGGTAGACGCGCTAGGGGCTTCACTCCCAAAGAGGCGCAAGCTACGAAGAGTGGCATAAGCCCGTAGGGCTGGCTACGCCTACCCACAATCTGAAGTTACAAACTACGGTTCTCAAAATAGACGAGGTTTAACTAAGCGAGTTCAGAATTTTTCTCCCGGCTTTCCTAGTATATTTTTCCCTGGGCACTGGAAAAAAATTAAGTTTATATAAAGTATCAGTTCTATCACTGTATCACTCAAAAGCTATTTGATTACTTCTGGCAAGTTTTAAGTCACTGTATAAGTGAACACACAATTTTGACTCACATCTCGAACTCTGTAAGTATATCTACTATTTTAACTTTCACTTATTGTCAAATTTAAACCTCTCACCTCATGCTCAAAAAAAAATCCAAAGCTAAAAAAACCAAAAAATCAAAATCAAAAAAGCAAGCTAAAGGTTCCGAACTTGACATCAAAGAACGTTTAGCGGAGAAACGCAAGGCTGCCCAAGCACGCAAGGAACTCACTAGCACTCTCTCCACAGCTATTGGAGGAGGGTTATTTTTAGGCATTATTTTGTTTGCAGTTGGCGGAATTAAAGCTGCATTACCAGGTGTCTTAGGCGTACTCATTATCGCCCTTTCCTACAAATACCCCCGTCAAGCTATATTTGCCTTTTTAATCTATGTTCCCTTTGGCGGCACAATTACCTACTACATTGGCAACAGTCCGATTCTCCAACTTGCTAAAGATGCCTTTTATGTCCCAGCCTTAATTGCACTTTGGCAAAGCTTGAAAAAGCAACGCTTACCCTTCCTGATTCCCCAAGGTCTAAAAAACCCACTGTACATCTTACTTGGCTGCTGTACTTTAACCCTTCTATTTGTCAACGGAGGACAGCAGTTTAGCCCTAGTTCTGCTTCAGCTTTCAAAGCAGCCGCCAAAGAACTTCCTCTGGGTATGGGTATCCTCGGACTCAAGGTACTTCTAGGATACGTACCCTTGATTAGTTGCATTTATTATTTGATTCGTTCTAAACGTGATTTTCTAATTATCACGCGAATGCAAGTCATTCTTATTCTCACCTGTTGTTTACTGGGAGTTCTCCAATACTTACTTTTGTTAGTTGGTATATGTAAAGGTACACAGGATGCTGTGGGTGCAGCCTTATTCAAAGCCACTCTAGAAGCTAGATGCTATTTTGGCGGTTCTTTGGTGTACAGTCCTTCCCAAGGCATGATTCGCTTACCAGGGACATTTGTGGCACCTTGGCAATGGGCTTGGTTTTTGATATCCAGTACATTTTTTACTTTTGCCACTGGTTTTGGTGATCCTTCGATACTTTGGCGAGGTGTTAGTTTACTCTCTATGGCATTGGTATTTGTTAACGCTGTTATTTCTGGACAACGAATTGCCCTAGCCCTTGTACCCACTTGCTTTGTTCTTTGCTTGATTCTCACAGGACAGTTGGCTAACCTTAAACGCTTTGTACCTCTACTCGGTGGGTTAGTTGTTATCCTAGGTGGTGCAATTGCCAGTAACCCCACTGTTATCGAAGAACGAACAGCCAGCTTTGTTAGTCGGTGGGAAGCTTCACCACCCTACGAATTTATTACCCAACAATTTGAGGAAGTATGGAAAAACGTGGACGGACCCCTCGGAGATGGTTTAGGAAGGGCTACTAATGCTGCCCGTGCCTTAGGGGAAACAAAATTAATTGAGACCTATTATCCCAAATTGCTACACGAAATTGGAATTTTGGGAATGTTGGCATTTCTGGGATTAGTAACAACACTGACATTTATTTGCTTTCGTACATATAGACGAATAAAAAACCGTAATTTTCGCAGTTACGGAGCTGCCATGTGGGTGTTTATATTGTTTATTAGTTACAACACTTATTACTACCCTCTGGATGTAGATCCAGTGGCTGTTTACTATTGGTTTGCTGCCGGAATTCTCTTGAAATTGCCAGAAATTGATAAATTAGAAAGACTAAAAGAAGAAGCAATTCAAGAAACTGAAGGTAAACAGGAGAAGAAAACATTCAGGGTCAAGACGAATAGTGCATGAAATAATGATTATTGAGCTAAGTAAGTCGGCATAAAAAAGCCTAATTATGTAATGGATTACAAACAAATTTTAACGCCAACTTGCTTGCATTTTTTTGACAGTGATTCTTAATTTATCAGATTAATATTAATTTATGATTTTACCATTTGTTTCAGTAATTGTTCCTACTTACGGTCGTGAAGAAGCATTGCGTGATAGTCTTGAAGATCTACTTCAGCAAGATTATCCTAATTATGAGATTTTAGTTGTAGATCAAACTCTCCAACATGAGCCAGAAACAGAAACGTATCTTCAAGCATTATCACAAACTAATAAAATTAAATTGTATCGTCTGAATTGGGCAAGCTTGCCTGGAGCAAGAAATTATGCAGTTCGCCGTTCCAGTGGTGAAATTATTGTTTTTACAGATGATGATGTTAAAGTTGAACCAGGATTTTTAAAAGCACATATTCAAACCTATATAGATATGCCAGAAGTTGGTGCAGTAGCAGGTAGGGTTTTTGACCGGATGAAAATGGATGATGCTGCACAAGGGAAGACTCAGGGAGATGCTAATTATAAAACTATTGAATATTTACCACCCCAAGCAATGGATCCAGGAATCGCTTGGTATTATATCGATTTAGTTCATACAATTAAACCCCAAGAAGTATTAACTACAAGGGGTTGCAATATGTCTTTCCGTCGTGAAATTTTTACAAAATATGGACTACATTTTGATGAGAGATTTCAAGGTAGTGCAGTGCGGGAAGAATCAGATTTTTGTTTGAGAATACGTCAAACTGGGTACAAAATTTGGTATCAACCTGAAGCACATTTAGTACATTTGGGTGAAGAAACAGGTGGTTGCCACGACATCAGCACACGTTCGACTAAATATCAACTTGCTTTCTATCATAATCACTTTTTAATGGGTTTAAAAAATCTGAATTTGAATCAAGCTTTACGTCTTTATGCACGGTTATTTGATTGTCATGTTTTAGGTCGTCCACCATGTCATAAAAGTGCTTCTCCAATTAAGGTTTTAACTAGAGGTGTTTTCTACACTTTAGGTTTTATTAATGCATTATTTAGTGTAGTTAAATCTCGCTGGAATGATGGTCAAGTTTATAGTCGTCTCGATGAACAAGTAAGTTAATTAATTTGGAGATGAATGACATTTTGGTAGAGACGTGAAGTATCTCGTCTCTCTCTTTATATTCAATCAAAATAACTGAACAGGATTATGAAAATATTAGTTGCAAGTCATACATATATTGTAGATTTAAATTGTGAAAAACTCCGGGCATTATCTAAGCTAGAATCCGATATTCAAGTTACAGTTGTAGTTCCCAAACTATGGAAACCTGGTGGAGTCCAAAACAAAATTATTGAAACAAAGTTCCTGGATGAAGGTAATTTTAGAATTGTTCCAGTTTCTAATTTTAGTCAAAATCACCAGGGACTTTTAACTTTTGGTGCTGATTTAATCCCAGTAATGCGAGATTTTTGTCCTGATATTATTCATGTAGAGCAGGGTGCAAAGGGGTTATCTTATAGCCAATTTATCACTTTGAATAAGTTTTTAGGCATTAAGGCAAAAAATACATTTTTTACTTGGTGGAATCTGCCCTATGAGTTGAAATTTCCAGCCTCTTTACTGGAAAAATATAACTTGAAGAATACTCACGGGGCAATTTCTGGAAACCAGGATGGAGCAGATATTCTGAGACAAAGAGGATATAATAAACCGATTAAAGTGATGCCTCAATTGGGTGTGGATGAGAAATTATTTGCCCCTCGTAAACAGCCGGAGTTGGCTGCAAAATATGGCATTAAAGAGCATGATTTTATTGTGGGTTTTGTCGGTAGATTTGTGAGGGAAAAGGGAATATTAACACTTTTAGATGCATTAACGACTTTAAAAGATAAGTCATGGAAGTGCTTATTGTTAGGACGTGGACAATTACAGTCGGAGTTGATGGATAAGGCTGCCCAAGCGGGAATTAAAGAGCGAATTATTTTGGTAGAAAGTGTACCACACGACCAAGTTTGTAATTATATCAATTTAATGAGTACTTTAGTATTGCCTTCGGAAACAACCTACAATTTTAAAACATTAACTGCGGTGGGTTGGAAAGAGCAATTTGGACATGTTTTGATTGAAGCAATGGCTTCTGGAGTTCCGGTAATTGGTTCAGATTCTGGTGAGATTCCTTATGTAATTCGTGACGCGGGTTTGATATTTCCTGAAGGAAAAGCAGAAGCACTTGCTAAATGTTTATCTGATTTGATGGATAACCCTAATTTGACTCATGATTTAGGACAATCTGGTTATATGAGGGCAATGTCGCAGTATACAAATATTGCGATGGCAAAACAACAATTAGAATTTTTCAGAGAGTTGTTATAGTCAAACGTCAATTAAGTATTAATTCGGGTGAGTTAGTAACTTCCGGGAAAATAAAATACTAATACTTGTTTGTAGGGGGTGTGACGCTACAAATACTAATCATGTCAGAATTACATTGTCATAGCGTCACACATCGATGATAGCTACGATTAGATTGGTACGTTTTTAAAAAGCAAGTCTCTTGAACTATGTCGGGTTAATGGTGCGTTACGCAAGGCTTTAACGCACCCTAGAATATTAATTAAATAAAGTAAATAATTAAATATAATATGAAAGTATTACAGATAGTTCCTTCGATTTCTCTGATTTATGGTGGTCCGAGTCAAATGGTTTTGGGGTTAGCGCCTGCTTTGGGAAAAGCAGGAGTCAAGGTGACTATTTTGACGACTGATAGTAATGGAGATAATGGACAAAAATCATTAGATGTTCCGTTGAATCAGCCAATTGTGAAAGACGGTTATGAAATAATTTATTTTCGTTGTTCACCATTTCGTCGTTACAAGTTTTCTCTGGATTTACTAAATTGGTTAAAAATTCATGCTCATGAATATGATTTAGCGCATATTCATGCTTTATTTTCCCCTGTTAGCAGTCTAGCAGCAAGGATTTGTCGTCAGCAAAAGTTACCTTATATTCTGCGACCTTTAGGAACTTTAGATCCGGCTGATTTGATAAAAAAAAGGCAATTAAAAAAACTATATGCTGCATTATTAGAACGTCCGAATTTAGCTGGTGCTGCTGCAATTCATTTTACTAGTGATCAAGAAGCTAAAATTTCTGAAAGATTTGGAGTATTTACGAAAGATTTGGTATTACCTTTGGGTGTTATCCCTTCAGAATATCTAGGTAATCAAAATTCGATTCGCAGTCAATATAATATTCCGCAAGATATCCCAATAGTGTTATTTATGTCGCGGATTGACCCGAAAAAGGGTTTGGATATTTTGATCCCCGCATTAGAAAATTTGTTGTTAGAGGGGTTAAAATTTCATTTTATCTTGGCTGGGACAAATCCCCAAGATCCAGGTTACGAAGAAAGTATTAGAAAACAAATCCAAAATTCTTCTTTAGGTACACATACAACCATTACTGGTTTTGTTACAGGTGAGTCAAAGTCAGCTTTGCTACAAGCTGCCGATATATTTGTATTACCTTCATACTACGAAAACTTTGGGATTGCGGTAGCTGAGGCGATGGTAGCAGGTAAACCCGTGATAATTTCGGATCAGGTGCATATTTGCCGCGAAGTTGAGGGAAGTGAATCGGGATGGGTGGGTAAAACTGAAGTAGAAACACAAACCCGGATGTTGCGAGAAGCATTGAAAGACCCCCAAGAATGTCAGCGTCGGGGTTTAAACGCTCAAAAATACGCTTTAGGGCATTATAGCTGGGACGCGATCGCACTCCAGCTAATCCAGGCTTATAGTCAACTTATTTCCTCAACTGTAAAGTTTTTCTAACTAAAGGCACTTCTTTTCAAACATAACTAGGTAATATCTACGTTCTCACGGTAAAGTAATATTTGTCTCTCTTTCAGCAGATTAGTTTCCCTGATACATACATGTTTCCTAGCTCACTGCAAATATTGGAAGCTAAATTTTGTATGCATCCGCTTAATTCCTATCGGAATACCGGATTTTATGGGATGATTTATTAGTGTAGACACATACGGCTCTAGAACTACAAGGTATTTCAACATGGCTCTCCGTTTAGGTGATACAGTACCAAACTTTACTCAAGCCTCCACCCATGGCGAGATTGACTTTCACAATTGGGCTGGTGATAGTTGGGTTGTATTGTTTTCGCACCCGGCTGATTTTACACCAGTTTGCACCACCGAATTAGGCACCGTTGCCAAACTCAAACCAGAATTCGATAAGCGCAACGTGAAAGCGATCGCACTCAGCGTTGATGATGTAGAATCCCATAATGGTTGGGTGGGTGACATCGAAGAAACCCAAGGAACTGCTCTCAATTATCCGATTTTGGCAGATCCTGACCGTAAGGTTTCCGAACTTTATGACATGATTCATCCCAATGCAGCGGCAACTGTAACAGTACGTTCAGTATTTGTTATAGACCCTAGCAAAAAATTACGTCTCAGCTTTACCTATCCTCCCAGCACTGGACGCAACTTTGACGAAATTCTCCGAGTCATTGATTCGTTGCAACTCACAGACGATTACAGCGTTGCTACCCCTGCTGACTGGAAAGATGGTGATGATTGTGTGATTGTTCCATCCCTGAAAGATCCTGAAGTTCTTAAGGAAAAATTTCCTAAAGGTTATCAAGAAGTTAAACCTTACTTACGGATGACTCCCCAACCAAATAAGTAGAAGATTCAGTATAAGTTCAATACCAAAGATTTATGCTGAAGTAGAATTTGGGTGGGTATTTTCCCACCCTTTTTATTGAATTCAGCAAAATCTTGAATCTAGCAAAATACAATGGGAAAATATTAGAGTCTTAGCAGATGCTTTTCTCCAAAAAGCGGCAGACTCAACAGTCAAAGGAGATAGTTATGTCATTTCCCCTCGTGTTGCAATTCCCATCTTCAATGCATGTAACTGATGATCAATTTTTTGAATTTTGTTTAGCAAATCCTGAATTGAGAATTGAACAAAATCAATTTGGAGATGTATATATCATGGCACCTACTGGTTCGGAAACCGGAAATCGAAATTTTAATATTGCTTTGCAAGTGGGGATTTGGGCAGAAAAAGATGGTACTGGTATTTGTTTTGATTCTAGTACTGGGTTTACACTTTCCACGGGTGCAAAACGTTCTCCTGATGTTTCTTGGATGCAATTAGAACGTTGGAATAGTTTAACAGCAGAACAGCGGGAAAAATTTGCCCCCATTTGTCCTGATTTTGTCATCGAATTACGATCTGCTTCTGATGATCTTCAAGTATTGAAGCATAAAATGGCTGAATATATGCGAGAACCAGGAATCAAACTTGGTTGGTTGATTGACAGAAAAAATCGCCAAGTTTATGTATATCGTCCAGGAGTGGAAGAGGAATGTTTAGATAATCCTGTGACAATTAATGGTGAATCTATTTTATTTGGGTTTAGCTTGGATTTAAGTAAAATTTGGTAATCAGCGAATTTGTGAAATTCTGAATTAAAGTAGTTGAAGTTATTTATATTAAAATGATTTTGTGATTTAGATAAAACTATAAGGAGAAGAAAAACATGGATATTAAGAATGGATTTATTGGGACAATTGGTAATACTCCCCTAATTAGATTAAACAGCTTTAGTGAACAAACAGGTTGTGAAATTTTAGGGAAAGCAGAATTTCTCAATCCTGGTGGTTCAGTTAAGGATCGTGCTGCACTATATATTATTCAAGATGCAGAAGCAAAAGGTTTGTTGAAGCCAGGGGGAACTGTAGTTGAAGGAACTGCGGGAAATACTGGTATTGGATTGGCACATATTTGTAATGCTAAGGGTTACAAATGCCTGATTATTATTCCTAATACTCAATCCCAGGAAAAAATTGATGCACTAGTAGCGTTGGGTGCGGAAGTTCGTCCAGTTCCCGCAGTCCCTTATAAAGATCCAAATAATTACGTGAAACTGTCGGGAAGAATTGCCTCGGAAATGGAAAACGCCATTTGGGCAAATCAATTTGATAATTTAGCGAATCGTCTTTCCCACTATGAAACCACCGGGAAAGAAATTTGGCAACAAACTGATGGAAAAGTTGATGGTTGGGTTGCATCCACTGGGACTGGTGGAACTTTTGCTGGAGTTTCTATGTTTTTGAAAGAACAAAATCCTCAAATTAAATGTGTTGTTGCTGACCCGATGGGTAGTGGATTATATAGTTATATAAAAACTGGGGAAATTAAATTAGAAGGTAGTTCCATTACTGAGGGAATTGGTAATAGTCGAATCACGGCAAATATGCAAGATGTCCCCACAGATGATGCAATGCAAATTGATGATCACGAAGCATTACAAGTGGTTTCTCAATTGTTAAAGAAGGACGGTTTATTGATGGGTGGTTCTACAGGAATTAATGTTGCTGGCGCTGTAAGATTAGCGAAGCAAATGGGACCAGGACATACTATTGTGACTATTTTATGCGATAGTGGTTCGCGTTATCAATCACGTCTTTATAATCCGGAGTGGTTAGCAAGTAAAGGTTTAAAATTAGGGGATTAGAGAGATATATTTTAGTTGAAAAATAAGTAAACTATTGAGGCTACTTGTTCAGTTTCTATGCAAATTGAAGGTTGACTGCGCTGAAGTTTGCGAAGTCTATCTAAAATTCGACTACAGGTTTAACGGTGAACAGTAATTAGTCAAAGAGTGATACGTTTATCAGTCTGGTTAAAGTTATCCACTATAACAAGTGATAGTTGAGATGAGATTATTTCGCCGACTAATTGTGATTATTTTGACATTTAGCTTTTGTCTTTTTCCTCTGGTTGCGGCTAGTGATGCTACTGAACTTCGGGAAATTCAGCAACGTGGCTATTTAACTGTAGCAGTGAAGGATAACATTTACCCTTTGGGTTTTCGTGATGCTGAGGGTAAACTCCAAGGTTTAGAAATTGATTTAGCTAAAAGGTTGGCTAAGGATCTATTGGGAGATTCCCAAGCTGTAAAATTGCGTGCTGTGAATAACCGCGATCGCATGGCTGAAGTATTGGATAATCGGGTGGATATTGCTATTGCCCGATTTACGGCAACGGCATCTCGCGCTCGGTTGGTTAATTTCAGTATTCCTTACTATTTAGATGGCACAGTATTAGTTACAAAAAATACTAGTGTAGATGATTTTGGAGATTTAAAAAAGCTGAAAGTAGGAGTTTTGAAGGGATCAAGTACAATATCTTATATTGAATATTTTATACCTAGTGCCGAATTAGTGGGCGTGGATTCCTATTTGACTGCACAGCAATCACTTGAGGAGAATAAAATTGATGCTTTCGCTGCTGATGCCACAGTTTTAAGTGGTTGGGTGCGGCAATATCCCCAATATCGGCTCCTAGAAACACGATTATCAACCGAACCATTGTGTGTAATAATTCCCAAAGGTTTGAAACACGACCCACTTCGACGGAAAATTGATCAAGCGATCGCACTTTACCTGGAACAAGGATGGCTGCAAGAAAGAATCAAATTTTGGGGATTGCCACCGTCTTCAATTTTGGAATCATGAATTGAGCTTGTTTTGCTAAACTACGAATACCCCCCCCATTACCCAACTGTAAACTTTCTTAAAAAATTCTCAGCCGAAAACTACCCATAATAAACCAAGAAGTGAAATTTAATTAAACCAATGGATAGCAAATTAGCAGTTATTTATCTTTCTGTAGTGGTAGTGATATTGGCGATTGCCGTTGTCAGTATATTTCAGCAGATATTTAAAACCCGTAAAGTCGAAAGTTCTTTTTCCCGGTTACAGAAGAAACTCAGCAAAGAAGCTGGTACCGCACAGGAGTATTATGAACTAGCTAGCATCTACTCTGAAAAGAAGATCTACACTCAAGCGATCGCGTTATTCCAAAAAGCCCTAAAAGCTGCCCAAGTTGAAGAGGAAGAAAATATTTCCCTGATTTACAATGGGCTTGGTTTTACCTATTTTGCTCAAGAACAGTATGATTTGGCAATCCGTCAATACAAAGAAGCCATCAAAGCCAACCCGAAGTATGTAGTGGGATACAATAATCTTGGTCATGCTTATGAACGTAAAAAGTTAACCACTCAAGCCTTAGAAATGTACGAAGAAGTACTGAAGTTGGAACCTAATAACACCACAGCTAAACGTCGCGCTGAATCCCTCCGTCGCCTAGTATCAGTATAAATAATCTAAATATTTTCCAAAAATTTACTTTAGCCCCCAACAGTTATTGCTGAGGGCTTTTTTTTAACTTTCGATAAGGCAGAAAATCCCTGATCTCATCATTTAGAAATTTTATGCGATCGCATTATTTCAAAAAGCCCTTAAAGCTGCCGAAGTTGAAAATGCGATCGCTTTATAAGTATTTTGATCCGAGTTTAGATAAAGTCTCACAAGCGTCCGAAAAAAGCTAATTCTAAACTGTAGATATAAAACGCCACTCAGCTTTCCAGAAAGTTTTTTGTATGCATACGCAATTATTCCAAAAATAATTAATTTTGGGGGAAATTAGCTCATGACTGACACAATTATCAACTCTGCTCAATATCCTGAAGTTACACAACAATTATCTGAGAATATTATTCTCACAACACTCGACGATCTTTACAACTGGGCAAAAATGTCCAGTTTGTACCCGATGATGTTTGGTACAGCTTGCTGCTTTATGGAATTTATGGCAGCCTATGCATCACGCTTTGATATGGAACGATATGGGATGATTCCCCGCGCAACTCCACGACAAGCAGATTTATTAATTACTGCTGGCACAATTACAATGAAATATGCGCCAAACTTGGTGCGACTTTATGAACAAATGGCAGAACCAAAGTATGTCATTGCTATGGGTGCTTGTACAATTACAGGTGGAATGTTTAGTGTAGATTCCCCCAGTGCTGTTAGAGGAGTCGATAAGTTAATTCCCGTTAATGTTTATATTCCCGGATGTCCTCCCAGACCAGAAGCTGTAATTGATGCAATTATTAAACTGCGAAATAAAATCGCTGATGAAAGCATCCAGGAAAGATATAAAACTCAGCAAACTCACCGTTATTACAGTATTGCCCACAAAATGAATGTGGTATCTCCAATCAATGATGGGAAATATTTGACTAAACCAGCAATGCAATCTCCATCTCAGGAATTAATAGAATTTACGGGATTGCCTTTACCTTTGATCAGACAATCCGAATTGGAACCTTCTACATAAATACACAATTATGCAGAGACGTAGTAGTACTACGTCTCTACAACTATGGTTTTCATCATCACATATGGTTGGTATATAGAAAACATTTGATGTGATGTTTTATTAAGGCTTAATCAAACTTGATTTTGTCATTTTTTCCCCTGATTTAGAAAGTGTAATCCGTTACAATATGCACTTGTATTAGATTGTACAACTATCTATGGGAATTCTAACCAAAAGATCTACCTTGCCTAGCTTGATATTCCATCAATGCACTTTCGCTAATTAGCCTACGTCCGTTAATTCGCTGTGAGTAAGCCTGTTCGCGTTGCATCAACATATACAAGCTGTTCTGGCTCACATTTAGATTTTGAGATGCTTCTGTTGGTGAAATACCTCGTAAAAGGGAACATCTTTTTCTGCGATTAATAATGTTGATACTTAAGGGTAGTCTTAGCATGTATAGAACCTAACTAATAACCATGAAAGTAAAAAATTGCCGAAAGGATTAGTTTTCGAGAATTTGCCTATTCAGGCTCAATACTTAATAATCTGAATATAACAAAATATAAATAAGCTGAAGTTAAATTAAATAATTTTGGTGCTGAAATTTTTATCAACTAATCCTGTGGAAAGTCGTGATAAAAATTACATATAGCTTTTTAGCCGGATTCAATGGTAGGCTTATTTCCGCTGTGTTGTGCTAGCTGGATGATGGGATATTTTTCGCACATTTTACCAGCCATTTAGTATTTAAAATGACTTAAGCTCACGAACTTACTATGGTTTGAAGTCCGGTTGACGAGAATCATAGTACTGGATGAGGAACACTTTTGATAAATTTACGCCAACGAAAATAAACTTGATAAGCTGAGATTCAAGAAGATATGGAGTAATCATGCTGACTTCTTCTGAAAATACCGTATCAGTAAGCCTAATTTCTGCTAAACTATGCAGCGCGGGCACTGGCTAAATCACGGATTAGCAGGACACGCGATCGCAAGTAAGCATTAAACCTATTTATTTGCTCGGAAGTGAATAAACCAGTGAATTCAATTTGCCGTGTCAGCTGTTGAATCAAATCGGCATCGTTGGATCCAAGTAGGATACTGGTTTGAGTGCCTTCCACCACAGACCACAAATGCCGTAGTTCTGAGGAATTTAGTGAGCTTGCTCGCGTTGTTGACATCGATTGCTTTGGACAATGCATAATTAGACCTTCGGTAATCTTAAGAGAATCTTAAGTTATTCAGATTTCCATTAGGGGAAAAAGTTACATATCTTGACTCATTAGATAAAGATCGAAGCAATTGAGGGAAGAATCAGGCAAGATATTAAGTTTTAAGCTGTAATTACTGGTTTTCAGGAAAACTTTGCTAACCAGCTTAGAAGCTTCTGACTACGTGGAGTGAGTAAAGTTCGACGATATGCGTCAGCTGCTTTTTTAATGGCTTCAGCTTGTGTAGGATAAGGATGAATTACAGAACTCAGCTTGCTTAAGCCAATTTTGTGAACAATCGCGGTGGTAATTTCAGAAATCATTTCCCCTGCGTGGCTTGCGACGATGGTAGCACCCAGAATTTGATCTGAGCCTTTGCTGTGAAGAATCTTGATAAAACCCTCTTCTTCTCCATCTGCGATCGCACGATCCACAATATTAAAAGGAATCTTGATGGTACTCACATTTAGACCTTCAGCTTGAGCTTCATATTCGTACATTCCTACATGTGCTACCTCCGGGTCGGTATAAGTCACCCAAGGTAC
Source organism: Calothrix sp. PCC 6303 (assembly GCF_000317435.1). Taxonomy (NCBI): domain Bacteria; kingdom Bacillati; phylum Cyanobacteriota; class Cyanophyceae; order Nostocales; family Calotrichaceae; genus Calothrix; species Calothrix sp. PCC 6303. The sequence continues at coordinate 120,261 of NC_019751.1, read as the reverse complement.
AATCAGGTTACTCAAACGCTGACGTGATAAACCAAAAGGTGAGAATAATATATTTTTGATCGCAATCCTCGCCGCTGCGTCTGCCGTATGGGTGAATTTCCAATCCAGACAAACATCTCCTGCTGCATATATCCTGGGATTTGTGGTCTGCAAAAAGTCATCGACGATTACACCATCACGGGTATTGTATTCTACTCCTGCCACCTCTAAATTCAACCCTTCCACATTTGGTATACGTCCTGCACCAGCTAGGATTTCATCCACCACCACTGAACTATCTCGACCATTGCAAGTATAATAAATTCGCTTTCCTTCAAGCTCTTTTTCCACCCTAATTATCTGACAACTGCGCTGTAAGCGAATTCCTTCCCTCACAAAAACCTTTTGAATAATATCAATTGCATCCCCGTCTTCCCTGTTGAGTAAATGGGAACCACGATGAAAAATCACCACCTCACAACCCAAGCGTCTAAATGTTTGTGCTAACTCACAACCGATGGGACCACCACCAATTACTGCAAGTTTTTTAGGTTGTTGTGTCAACGAAAAGACTGTTTCATTTGTTAAATAACCAGTTTCCTCTAAACCGGGAATTTCTGGTTTAATTGCCCTAGCACCTGTAGCAATTACAGCTTTTTTAAACCGGAGATTTTTACCTCCAACTTCAACTGTATCAGCTTTGGAAAATCTGGCATTTCCCAGAAAAACATCTACTCCCAACTTTTGAAATCTTTCTACTGAATCGTTATGACTAATATTGGCACGTATTCTTCGCATCCGTTCCATCACGTAGGCAAAATCTACTTCGATATGTTGAGGTGTCATCACCCCAAATTCCCTTGCCTTTAAGATTTCTCCCACTACCCGTGCAGAACGGATCATACATTTTGAAGGGACGCAACCATAGTTTAAGCAGTCTCCACCCATGAGGTGTTTTTCTACCAAAGCTACCTTTAAACCGATTCCCAAACCCGCAGCACCCGCAGCAACAACTAAACCTGCTGTACCTGCACCAATTACTACCAAATCATAAGATTCAGCGGGTTTTGGATTTACCCAATTAGCTGGATGTACATAGGAAACAAGTTTCTGATTATGCTCATCCATCGGACGTAAGGAAACTTGATGAGATTCTGAATTAGCCATGTTGCGATTGGGGATGTTAATTTATTAGTTAAAATATAAATCTAAATAACTTATACTTCTTTCAATATATCGGGATTATATTTAAAAATCAGAACTGTTTTTGAAAAGACGTATTATGTAGCGCTCAAGACATTTCGATGGAACATCTCTACAGGGTTTTAGGTTTAACAAGTGTAATGCATTTACCTGAAATCTTCCCTAACTGATAACTGATAGCTGTTCACTGTTCACTGTTTACTGATTCTTCCAATGCTTTTTTAGCGATGCGAGTTACATAAATTGTTACAGTAATGGTAGCGACTAAGCCAATAATCCGAACCATCCATTGTAGAGTTGGATTTGCTGCTGGAGTCTTCGCACCAATCATCGCAATATCACCAGCAAGGGAACCAATATACACATATAAAATTGTCCCCGGTATCATCCCAACTGAACCCAAGATATAGTCTTTGAGAGAAACTTGTGTAACTCCAAAGGCATAATTTAATAAGTTAAATGGAAATATCGGAGACAATCGAGTTAAAAAGACAATTTTTAAACCTTCTTTCGCTACAGCAAAATCAACTGCTTTGAATTTAGGATACTTATTGATTTTTTGAGAAACCCAATCTCTGGAAAAATAACGTCCAATTAAAAATGCAAAAAGTGCTCCAAATGTCGCGGCAATGAAAACATAAATAGACCCCCAAAATACACCAAATAAAACTCCACCACCTAATGTAAGAATTGAACCTGGAATAAATAAGATTGTGGCTAAGTTATAGATCAGCATGAAAGCTGCTGGTCCCCAAAATCCTAGACTTTGCACCCAAATTAATGATTGTTGTAGAAGGGATTGAATATTCAATAATTTAGCGATAATAATTACAAATATTATTGCTAATGATAGCAGTATGAGGTTATTAATAGATGAAAATTTGTTTTTTTTCATATTTTTATACATGCTTACGTCGTCAGTGATAAAAATAAAACTCCACTTTTGATGATGAGTGAGGTTTAGATATCCACTTAATTCTGGATTTTGATGTCAGATTCAGTCACAAACTTGAATAACAAATTAAAATTTCCTGAATTTTTTACCACGATACCAGTGAACAATTTTTGTTGGTGACACACCAAGAAAGTAAGAAACCACTACAATCTGGTTAATTAAAGTTGTTTTGAATATACCTTTTTGTAACCATCGTCGTGGTGACGTAACAACTTTTACGGGTACTGTAGCTATTTTACTTACTTTTTTCAAGTTCCGAATCAACTCAAAGTCTTCCATAATAGGTAATTCAGGAAATCCACCGTTAGCTAGAAAAGCTTGCTTGGTGATAAAAATTGCTTGGTCTCCATAAGGCATTTGGAAAAAGCGCGATCGCATTTTCACTCCCCACTCGATTAAACGTAAACCCCAGCTAGATGCATCAATTCGTAATGTAAAGGCACCTGCAATAATTCCTGGTTTTTCTAGGGTTTCTCGCACCGCAACATCAAAACCACTTGAAAGCTGAGTATCTGCATGGAGAAACAGCAATATTTCCCCAGTTGCGATTTTAGCACCTGCATTCATCTGTACAGCACGACCGGGTGGAGATAAAAGGATCTGATTAATACCCAATTTATTCACAATATCAACAGTGCAATCTTGAGAACCACCATCAACGACTATAATCTCAAAATTTTTACCTAACTGAACACTTTCAATAGTTTTGATGATGTTTTCAGCTTCATTTAAAACTGGAATAATAACAGAAATTTGAGAATTAATAATATCTATAGTTCTACTCCTTCAAAACTACTATATATACAGCAGATATTAACTTTATGATGTACAAAAATACCCTACCCATGTTATCATTTTTCCTACCTTAAGCAAGGAACAGATTGCGAAAGAGTATAACTCATGTAGCAGCATAATTTGCTAGGGTTGCCTACGCCTACTCAAGATCTTTATGGGAAACTACAGTTCTCAAGATAGACGAGTTTTAACCTCAAATTCCAGCAGTAAAATTATTATCAAACTCTACGAATATTGATATGGAATTGAGACAATAAATGTAGTTCCTACTCCTTCGAGGCTAACAAATGTAATTTCTCCACCATGTAGTTCGACAGACTGTTTGACGATTGCTAAACCTAAGCCGTTTCCAGGAATATCACGGACATTTTTACCCCGATAAAATGATGTAAATAACTCTTCTTGATCTTGATCAGGAATTCCAATTCCTTCATCTTGAATCCGAAAAACTACTTCTTTTTCTAAACAAAACAAATCAAAATTAACTACTCCCCTCTCTTTAGAATACTTAATTGCATTGGTCAATAAATTATTCAAAATATGATAAAGTAGCTTTTTATCCCACAAAGGCAAATTTTCAGGAGAAAAATCATCTTTCGATTTAGATGGGCAAGATCCTTGCACTCTAAATTTAATGAAATTTTGATTATTTGTCGAATAGAGAATATTTCTAACTAATTCTTGGCAGAATATTTCAAGTTGAAGAGCCTGAGGCTCAAATTCTAGTTTGTTTAATTCTGACTTACCGATTAATAACACATCGCTTAAAAGCTGACTCATTTGCTGAACCGATTTTTGAATATAATCTATATATTCATTTCTTTTTGACTCTTCAATGTTTTCGTTATGATATTTTAGCAATTCAGCAGAAGCTAATATAGTGGTTAATGGGTTACGAAATTCGTGACTAACCATAGAAACAAAACGTGATTTTATATCATTTTTTTCTTTCTCATAAACAAGTTCTTTCTGCATCATATTTTCTGTTTGATGTAAATTTAAAGCAACTTCAATAGTTGTAATTAATTGTCTTTCATCAAAAGGTTTTAATATATAGCCAAACGGTTGAGTTATTTTCGCTTTTTCAAGAGTTTTTTGATCAGAAAAAGCTGTGAGATAAACAATTGGGATATGATATCTATTTGTGATTTCTTGAGCAGCTTCGATGCCGTTCATATCACCTTTTAACATTATATCCATGAGGATTAAATCTGGCTGTAAAATTCCTGCTTGCTCAATAGCGTCTTCTCCATAAGCTGAAATTCCAGGAATACAATAGCCAGAATTTTCTAAATAATGCTTAATATCACAGGCAATAATTCTTTCGTCTTCAATAATCAGGATTCTTTTTTTCACTTGTTGCTCCTAGTTATGCTCGACGAACATAATTGTAAATATTGTGCCAAACTTCGTATTGAAGGTAATAGAACCTTCTAGTTGTTCTACTAAATTCCAGACTAATTGTAAACCCATTGATTGACTCAAACGTATTTCACTGTCTTCAGAAACCCCGATACCGTTATCACTCACACTGATGGAATATTTATGATCATTAATTTTATTAAATTGAATGTGAATATTTCCTCCTGATTGCTCAACAAAAGCATGTTTAATTGAATTAGATACAAGTTCATTAATAATTAATCCACAAGGAATAGCGGTGTCAATTCGCAATAATATATTTTCAATATCTAATGTAATCTTAATGTCCTTAGACATTCCGTAGCAACGGCTAATATAATTCGTTAAATTAAAAACATAATTATAAAAGTCAATTCGCTCCAAATCATTTGATTGGTAGAGATTCTCATGAATCATTGCCATCGCTCTAATTCGGCTTTGACTATCACGAAATATTCCTAATGATTGTTTGTCTGGAATATGATTAGCTTGTAAACGTAGTAAACTAGAGATAATCTGTAAGTTGTTTTTGACTCGATGATGAATCTCTTTAAGTAACACCTCTTTCTCTCTTAAAGATCTTTTTAGTTTGTTTTCGTATTGTTTTTTTTCAGTGATATCAGTATTAGATCCAACAATCAAATATAATTTTTTGTCGTTATCTTTAAGTATGGTTCCACGAGCTAAAAACCAGAGAATTTCATCATCTTTATTAAATATTCTGTGTTCAATTTCGTATTGGGAAATTAGCCCTTCAATACAGTCATTAAATTTAGTTTTAACTAATTGAACATCATCTGGATGAATTAAATTAAGCCAACTCTTAAGATCATTCATTTTTGTGTCTTCTTGATACCCCAACATAATTTTTAAATGAGGATCAATATATATTTGGTCAGAATTAATATCCCATTCCCACGCTCCGACTTTTCCAGCATGAATTGCGCGTGCATATCGCTTCTCAATTAAACTGCGTTCAGTTATTTCCTGTCGTAAAATATGATTAATTTCATGTAACTCATGAGTTCTAATTTTCACTCTATCTTCTAAATCTTCCTTTGCCTTTTGCAAGGATATTTGTGAACATTTTTGTTCTGTAATTTCCCGAATAATTATTATAACTTGATGATGAATAGATGGAAAAAGCCTAGCTTCAAAATATTTAAATATTTCGGCTACAGTCATTGAATATTCTAGAGTAGTTGAAGAGTTACTCATACATGCATAATGAATCTTCTCTGAAAAAGTTTGAGCAACTTCCAAAGGCAAAACCTCTTCAAGATTTTTATGAAAAATAATCTCAGTTTTGTTCAAAAAAATATTATTTGTATTTCCCTGGTAACTGAGAATTTTCCCTTGAATATCGACTCTAATATAAACATCAGGAAAAGCCTGAAATATCTCTTGTAGCTCTGAATTAGTTTGTAATAAATGGGCTTCAGATGCAATGCGATCGCATATTCCCTGTTGGAGTTTTTTATTGGCGTTGATTAGCTCCCTAATATGGGGTTTTATAGATATTTCTAAATTATCTTTAATATTATTCAAGGATGATTGTAAGGATAAATTATATTGCTTTTCTAGTGAGATATCACCCTTAGCTATTTCTAAATAATAAGTTAGCTGATCAATAATATTTTCCAAAGTCAATATTTTGAACTTTTGATTACAATCCATGCATGGTATACATTTGAGTTGATGCTTCAGAATTAACTTTGATATTGCAAAAATATCTTTTTCCAATTGAATATCTTCACCAATGCCAGTCATTACACCGGAAATCAACAATTGAGATGGAGTCAATTTTATAGATGCTAAATTTATTAAATCTAAAATCTTATACTTTCCTAATAATTTAATCCCATCAATTATTAAAATGTCATCATAATAATTAGGTACGCTTGTATTTATTTTATTTTTTAAAAAAAAGTCAAGTATGTGTTTAATTGATCTATTTGGCTCTACTACAAGTAACAAGCGACCAACACAATCTTCTAAAAAGTGCATATTTTTCAACTCTGACGAAATGCTAGGTTATTAAAGACGTTGCCTTGTATTCAAGTAAAATATAACCTAGTTAATTTTTTCTAGCGAATGTGACCAAGTTCGTATTCACCAATAATTATTGTTTCCAGAATTACTATGCTTATCTCGTAAATATCTAAATTTGTGTGATTTGATTATTTATTTAGTATTAAAACAAATCAAACAAATCACAATTCAATAATTTTCAATTATAGCTACTAATAAAATAGATTAATTTAAGTATATTTGCATCATTATTAATACTTAATATGGATCTACTTACTCTGAATGATGCTAATTTTCAGGGAAGACTGGCAGTATAAGTGAGTCCAGGCAATAGCAAAACTCAGCTTTTGATGATGCTTGAGGTTTAATATTGCCGAGAACAAAATATTTATCAGACCCCTTCCCTTACTGAGTGTTAATCAGTAAATTGGGATATAGGAGATTTAAACAATATGTATTACAAGTAATGTCCAGCGATAATTTATCGGGTATCAATGTTTCAGATTTTGTGTCTATAGTGGGCGAAAATGCGGCTTTTACTTGGGATGATGCGGAAATAAGTAATCAAATTCATATCCAAAGAGGAATTATTACTGATAATTTACCCAATTGTGTAGTTTACCCACAAACCCAAAGGCAATTGGCTAGTACTATTAAACTTGCACATAGTAACCATTGGCGAGTTTTGGTTTGTGGAAGTGGTAGTAAACTGGATTGGGGTGGATTGTCAACAAAAGTAGACCTATTAATTAGCACAGAAAGATTAAATACATTAGTTGAACACGCTGTTGGTGACTTGACGGTTACAGTGGAAGCAGGAATGAAGTTTGCTCAATTGCAAGAATTAATTGCAGTAAGCAATCAATTTTTACCCATAGATCCTACAGTCCCAAATTCTGCAACAATTGGTGGAATTATTGCTACAGGTGATAATGGTTCACTGCGACAACGTTACGGTAGTGTGCGCGATCAGGTTTTAGGTATAACTTTTGTCCGTAGTGATGGGGAAATTACTAAAGCGGGGGGAAGAGTTGTTAAAAATGTTGCTGGATATGACTTGATGAAATTATTCACAGGTTCCTACGGAAGCTTAGGGATTATAACCCAGGCGACACTGCGATTGTATCCTAAGCAGGAAGCATCAGGAACAGTCGTATTAGTGGGAAACATGGATGCGATTGCATCATCAGCTAACGTACTGCGAGGTTCGGCTTTAACTCCTACCCAAGCTGATATAATTTCCACTCAGGTGGTGGCAAATTTGGGTTTAGGGAAAGGATTGGGTTTAATAGTGAGATTTCAAAGTATCCCTGAAAGCGTTACAGAACAGTCAAAACGACTTTTAGAAGTTGGGGAAAAATTGGGTTTGCAAGGTACAACTTACTCCCATGACGAGGGGAAACTATGGGGGAGATTGCAACAACAAATGCAACCAAACCAAAATGATACCCAAATTACCTGTAAAATTGGAGTATCACCCACCGCAGCGGTGGAAATATTGAGCCAGGTGGAGGTAGGTTTAGTACACATAGGTAGTGGATTGGGGATACTGCACCTCGAAAATAGTAGCAGAATAGAGAGTACGCGATCGCTCTGTGAGCAGAATGGTGGTTTTTTAACTATTCTCACCGCACCAATGGAAGTCAAAGAAAAATTTGACGTGTGGGGTTACAAAGGAAACGCATTAGGAATGATGCAGCGCATTAAGCGGCAATTCGATCCTACAAATATCTTAAATCCCGGCAAATTCGTCGGAGGAATCTAAGCATGTAGAAACTTATTAATGAGTAGTTTCAGATTTAGTTTCTACTTTATTCGCTTCGTTTATTTTTTATCTGTTTCTCTTCTCCTAGCATTTACCCCCAAATTCCCCTATGCAAACCTCCGAAAATCCACTTCAAGAAACTGCAAATATTAAAAATCTTCCAGGATTTGATCCCATTAATCCACCTGATCCTAAACTAATCGATAGTTGCGTACATTGTGGATTTTGCCTCTCAACATGTCCTAGTTACCGCGTACTTGGAAAAGAAATGGATTCCCCTAGAGGTAGAATCTATTTAATGGATGCAATTAATGAAGGTGAAATTGCATTAAATACAGCAACAGTTGAACACTTTGATTCCTGCTTAGGTTGCCTTGCTTGTGTCACCACTTGCCCATCAGGTGTACAATACGACAAACTAATTTCAGCTACCCGTCACCAAGTAGAAAGAAACTATTCCCGAAGTTGGATTGATAACTTAGTTCGCAAACTTATATTTTCCCTCTTTCCCTACCCAAATTTATTACGTATCTTCCTCATACCCCTATTTATCTATCAAAAACTCGGCATCCAGAAACTAATTAGAGCTACAGGTTTACTCAAACTTATATCACCTCGCCTAGCAGCGATGGATTCAATTTTACCAGAAGTTACCCTCAAAACCTTTCAAAATAACCTACCTACAATTATCCCCAGTCAAACCGAGAAAAAATATCGAGTTGGTGTGATTTTAGGATGCGTCCAAAGATTATTTTTCTCCCCAGTTAATGAAGCAACCGTGAGAGTTTTGACAGCAAATGGTTGTGAAGTTGTAATTCCCAAAAGCCAAGGTTGTTGTGCTGCACTTCCCGAACACCAAGGGCAAACCGAACAAGCAAAAGCTTTAGCAAGGCAAATGATTGATAGCTTTGCTGATACTGAAGTCGATTATATAATCATCAACGCCGCAGGTTGTGGTCATACCCTCAAAGAGTATCATCACATCTTAGAAAATGATCCTGAATATGCCCAAAAAGCCAAAGATTTTGTTGCCAAAGTTAGAGATGCACAGGAATTTTTGGCAGATGTAGGTTTAACCAGCAAATTATCACCAATTAGCAACAAACTGTTGACAATGGTGTATCAAGATGCATGTCATTTATTGCATGGTCAAAAAATCAGTGTTCAACCTCGGCAGTTATTAAGACAAATACCCGAAGTCACCATTAAAGAACCCCTAGATGCGGCATTATGCTGTGGTAGTGCAGGAGTTTATAACATGTTGCAGCCCGAAGTTGCCGAAGAATTAGGTCAACAAAAAGTCACCAATTTATTAAATACGGGCGCAGAATTAATTGCATCACCAAACCCTGGTTGTGCATTGCAAATTAACAAACATTTGCAACTTCAAGGTAAGAGTATTTCTGTAATGCATCCCATGGAATTGTTAGATTTGGCAATCAGGGGAGAAAAATTGAAACTTTGAGTCTTTTACAAGACATGTAGCCTCCAACCTTGAGGTTTAGTGCTGGCTTGTCATCTGATGTCTTTAGTTTTATATGACTTACGCAATCACTACGCAGTTACGTCATTGCGTAGCTTGCGTCTTCGTAAGGAAGCAATCTCAAAGTCTTGTTTTCTTGTTACTATTGCCTAAGTCCTGTTTTAGAAGATTGGGAAAAATATATAATAGACTTATCGCTTTATCGAAAATCGGTGTCGGGAATCCTTGTATGAATCTGGGTTAAAAAGTCCAAAAATCCGATTAGGCGACAAAATAAACCTCGTCCATCATAGAAAGTGGAGTTTTGTCATTGCGTAGCTTGCGTCTTCGCAAGGAATGAATCTCACAATCTGGAGTTACAAACTACGGTTTTCAAAATAGACAAGGTTTATAATAACTTCCCAACTTTTGTAAAAAACTGATGAATCAAAAGCTTAAACCCGATTGGGCTGGTCAAGACTACCTTTCTAAGTTTGTGAATCTCCTCATCCAAACTAAACCTCTCTACAACCTGATGAAACAGCAGGCTCGGCAAGTTATCATCAAAACAGCTGAGAAAAATGGTGTACCTTGGCGCAAAAACTACGAACATCTGGCTTTATCAGGGGCAAAACAGCAACTAGCAACAATCACTAACCCCAGTATCCAATATCCCGATTACTATCAAGTTCCCTTCCATGCCTACAGTGAGGGCAATTTGTGCTGGAAAGCTGCATTTGAAGCACCCAGTGCAACCTACTCCATGGCTTTAAGGGTTTGGAAAAATGAACCCCTAACTTGGGAGGCAGCACATAACCGTCTACGGGGTAGTTTCCACGATATGTTGGCACTACACGCACCGCAAACAGTCAGGGATATCCTAGATATTGGTTGTTCGGTGGGTATCTCGACTTTAACCCTACACCGCTACTATCAACAAAGCCAAAATCATCCTGTGCGGACAGTTGGTCTGGATTTATCACCCTACATGTTAGCAGTTGCCAAAATCCTGGATACCAATGCAGAGATATCCCAATGGTTACATGCTAAAGCTGAAAATACCGGATTAGCCGATAATTCGTTTGATTTAGTCACCTTACAATTTGTCACCCACGAACTTCCTCACCAAGCATCTGTTGAGATTTTCCAAGAAGCCCTGCGTGTACTGCGTCCTGGTGGTTATCTTGCCTTGGTAGATAATAATCCCAAATCCCCCGTAATCCAGAATTTGCCACCAGTTCTATTTACTTTAATGAAAAGTACTGAACCTTGGAGTGATGAATATTATACGTTTGATATAGAGGAATCACTTGATAAAATTGGTTTTGAAAAGCCTAAGACTTTTGCTAGTGACCCTCGTCACCGTACTATTATTGCTAGGAAAAAATAATGTCTATTTTTCTGTTAGTGAAATAACCCATAGCCTCATTAATGGCTATTTAAACATCCTAACAAAGCTTGTTTAAATCCTGCTGCACTTTTGAAATAAATTTCTGGCTTTTCTACCAAAGCTAAATCAATCACTTTTGCAAGTTGTTGGGGAATATTCGCATCACGTTGATGAATGGGTACGGGGTCATTTTGTAAAACTGCTAAAAACGGATCACCAGAAGTGAAATTACGTGGAAAAGTTCCGGTAAGCATATAGTATAAACACGCCGCAGTAGCCCATACATCAACCTCTGGTTGAACATATTTATAATTAAGCAATTGCTGACGACACATTAAAACTGGAGTACCAGCTTGAGTCCCTGTCAAAGTTTGACCGCTTAATCCAGCTAAATCAAAAGATTTAGCTAAACCATAATCACCCATTTTTGCGGTGATTTTACCATCAATATAACCCAAGAAGATATTACTAGGTTTTAAATCGCGGTGAACTAAACCCTTGCCTTTACCAAATCCACCATTACCGAGTTTAACATTGGGGATTTCGGCATTGTGAGCATATTCTAAACCATCTAAAACTTGGAGAATAATTGGTACAGCAATATCAATAGATAGTCTTCCTCCTTGTTTTTGCATCATATCAGCAACAGTTCCACCTGCACAATATTCCATTGTGAAAAAGAACACATTCTCAGAGTATCCATAATCGATTAATTTCACGACATTTTGATGCCGCAAGATTTTGGTATTTTCTGTTTCTCTCATAAACATTTGTACCGCCCAATCATTAGCAGCAACAGCAGGTAACATGACTTTTAAAGCGACAAAATTACCTGTTTGATGATGTTGGACTAGATAAACCTCACCGAAGCCACCTTTTCCTAATAATTTAATTATCTCATAACCACGAATTGCCAATAAATTCTTGTCGCCACGTTTCGCTAAACCTAACAAGTTTTTGATATATTCTAATAAATTAGGTGCTTGAGTAACCTGCTCTTGATTTTGCTGATGAATATTAATTGTCGATGGGTAAAAATTAGGAATATTAAGTGATTTTAAGTCTAATTTAATGCTGGCGACTTCAATACTAACTACAAATACAGTATTACTGAGTTTAATTTCGTCTCCATCTTTTAAATCGTATTCCGGAAATTGAACTTTTGCAGCTTCTTCTGGTGTTTGATTCTCTTCCCGTTGTCCAATTTTCTTGTCATTAACAAAAGTACCATTTCTACTACCAAAATCTCGTATCCGAATTGCTGGAGGGTTGATATCTAACAGACAGTGATAGCGAGATATTGTACTATGTTCTTCATCATTGGGTAACTGAGGATTGCAATCTTTTGACCTACCAATAATACAAGTTGTGCGAGAGTCAAATGTATATTGTCTTCCGGATAATTTGCCTTCGATAATTGTGAGGGTTACTTTGGTAGGCATTTGCGATCGCATCCTTGGCTTATTTATAACAAATCTCTAAATGAGAACTACAGTTTTTACAATATCAATCAATACAAACTTTTGTTTTCGCACCAGAATTAGATTGTTTAGTCTTCACCACAATTTCAACATCGCAACCTAAAGTATTTAAAAAACGAAAGAGTCTTGCTGTTGAGAAACCCGATAATTTACCTTTCAGGAGAGCAGAAATCTTAGGTTGGTCGATTCCCAAAAGTTGTGCGGCTTCTCCTTGGTTCATATTTTGTTGGGCGATTAATTTACTAATTTTACGTGCTAATTCCGCTTTAATAAGTAATTCATCTGGGTTAGCTAAACCCAAATCAGCAAATACATTTCCACTACTTTTTTGAACATTTATTTCTTCAGTCATAATTATTTTCGTTTTATTTATTATTATAGTTTTGTGAGTAGTGTTCTTTCGCTCGCTTTAATCTTGCTTCGATTAGTTCAATATCTTGTTTTGGTGTAGAAATACCCAGAACTTACGCATTGACAAAATAGACAAAAAGTGTGGTAGGGAAAATCAGGAAAAAATGGGTGATAGGTGACTGGAAAGACGGATAATTTATGTCATCTAGTATTTAGGGTTCGGACTATCAGAGCAACTACCAAGGTATCTACGGCAAAGTGTGATCTCAACACTTACACTCTGTTTTTACTGGCAGAATCAAAGTATCCAGGCTGTACGCGTTTGGCAGATATCATGGAAGATTTATCTCATGATAGTGTCAATAGATTTTTGCTACGTGAGCGATATGAGCCAAGGGATTTATTTGATGAAGTCAAACCATATATAAACTTAGTAGGTGGTACATTAAGTGGAGACGATACGGTAATTGACAAGCCTCATAGTAACGTGAATTTAACAGAACTAATTGGTTATGTCTATTCGGGAAGACATCACCGCACAGTTAAAGGAATTCAGTTAATTACCTTGTATTATACAGATTTATCGTTGAAGTCTGTACCAATCAATTATCGTATTTATAACAAACAAGAAGGTAAGACAAAAAATGATTATTTACGAGATATGATTACTGAGGTTATAGATTGGGGCTTGCAGCCTCAATCTATAACTACTGACGCTTGGTATTCCAGTAACAAGAACCTGAAGTTCTTTAAAAACAAGGAATTAGAGTTTTTGACTGGTATAGCAAAAAACCGTCGATGTTCAGTTGATGGTAAAAATTTTACCCAAGTCCAAAATTTAGAAATCCCCGAAAGTGGTTTAGTAGTGTATCTCAAAAAGTTTGGGCAAGTGAAAGTATTTCGGAGAAGTTTTAAAAACGAAACTTCCAGATATTACATTATGTTTGTACCTGACAAAGATGGACTATTCCTAATTTCTATAGCAGAATTTCAAGAATTACATTCAATTCATTGGGGAATTGAATGTTACCACAGAGCTATCAAGCAAGTGTGTGGAATTGACCTCTTTATGGTGAGGACATCTGAGGCAATTAAAACTCACTTTTTTAGTGCTATCCGAGCCTTTACACAACTAGAATTAATGCGAACCGAAGAGTTAATTGAAAACTGGTATGAAGTACAGAGAAATTTGTCTCTTCAGGTGGCTCGTGATTTCATTCTAGAAAATCTTGAACGCAAAATGGGGTTGAAAGCATATAGCCAGACATCTGTCAATGCGTAAGTCCTGATACCATGTTTTGATTTTTTCTGAAAAACGTGTAAAACGTAAATGACATCTGCTATTTTTACTGTATATACTGCTCTGTAAGTATTAGTATCAAAATCTTCCACAATTTCTAACACTCCAGCACCCTTAAAACCTTTGAGTGGTTTTGCTGAATCATGTTTTTCACCACATTGTGCTAAGTACAAAGCATAGCCCATTACTTGCTGTACTTCTTCGGGAAACTCTTTTAAGTCATCAAGTGAGCTTCCAATCCATTCCACTGGTTTCAATAAATCACCCATACTATCAATATGCTAGTTTTGGCATATTTTGTCAATGATATGTGATTTTGTTGTTTTTGGATAGTCGCTACAATACTAAGGAAAAGTCCTCCCGACCCCACAAACAATACGAAAACCAATAATGAAGTTGAAACTGTCGCACGCATGGCTGTAGCCACGGTACGCAGAACGGCAGAGTTCAGGATTGACGTACCAGGAACCACCGCGCAGACACTTGGAATGATTATTATTACCAATTAACCAAACTCGACCATCTGATGGTGCTGAATTGTAGTTGTCGTGCCAATCATCCTCACACCATTCATATACATTTCCATGCATGTCGTATAAACCGAAAGCATTGGCAGGAAATTGTCCTACTTCTGTTGTTTTCTGTCTATATTCTCCTTCTGGTGCATTGCCGTAAGTATAATTGCCATAGTAATTTGCCAAATCCGTTGCAATTGTCTCACCAAAGTGGAATGGGGTAGTGGTTCCAGCACGACAAGCATATTCCCATTCGGCTTCGCTAGGTAAGCGATAGTTTCGGCTGTAACTTTGACAATGCTGAGATAATCTGGCACAAAACTCGATCGCTTGATTCCAAGATATTTGCTCAACTGATCGATTACCACCTTTGAAGTGTGCAGGATCAGGATCTAAATTAATTTTTACTTGGGGAAAATTAGCCACTGCTGCCCATTGTTTCTGGGTAATGGTATATTTCCCCATGAAAAAGGGCTGTATAGTTACTTTGTGTTGTGGACTTTCACAATCCGATCGTTTTGCTTCATTTTCTGGTGAACCCATGATAAAAGTACCACCAGGGATGTACACCATTTCCAGCTTTACACCCCCACCTAAATCCTCTGTGAAAAATTCTGCTTCTGCGGGATAGCGGGTAATTTTGAGATTTCGATTTATGTTGGCATATTCAAATTGAAATTTTTGTAGAGGAATTGGAGAATTCGCACTACCCAGCATTACCAATTTTAACCATTCTCGAACCGTCTGCGGTCTATCTTGTGCTTCCAATGCCATTCCTTTGATAATCGCATCATTTACGCGATCGCTAATACTGGAATTAAACTGTTTTGGAGGTGGCAGGGGAATACCTTGTTTGCGAAAATTAGCTGGAAAAGGAACTTCTGTAGTCAATAAACTATATAACGTCGCAGCTAAAGCATAAACATCAGTCGCAGCAGTAAAACGTCCTTGCCTTTCATACTGCTCTATTGGTGCATAACCTTGTGTTTTAGAATTGGTCATGCTGAGGGTTTGACCAATGGTAAACTCACGGGCAAGTCCAAAGTCAATCAATACAGCTTCTTTTTCGGCTGCTTGTTTCCCCTGACGCAAAATAATATTATTGGGCTTGACATCCCGGTGTAAAAAGCCTTGTTGATGGACATATTCTAAAGCTTCTCCCACTTGGTTGATATACCGTAGGGCTTCATCTTCTGATAATTGCCCGTGCTTATCAACATAAATCCCTAAATCATCCCCTTGAATATATTCCATCACCATTCCCCACAATCCTGCTTCCTGGATGACTTCATAGACTTTAACTATGTGGGGATGCTGACAACCTCGTAACCGTAATGCTTCGTTGACGAATTGTTCTTGCTTGTTTGCGAAGTCACCTTGACTTTGGTTGATGGGGTTGAGGGTTTTAATGGCGAATAATTTATTTGTTTTCGGTTCTAATACGCTGTAGGTGACACCAAATCCACCACCACCAAGAACTTTTTGCACGATGAATCTGCCGTTTTTGAGGGTTTGTCCGGTTGTCCACAGTTGCATAGATGTGTGTGGTGATGCTTGAGGGTATATCGGGAATTATAGGTGATATTTTGACAATAATGCCTAGATTATTGAAGTCGCAAACTTTGCGATAAATTATACCGATTGAAAAAATCATTGCAACATAGAGAATGAATCTGTAGGGGGGTTTAGCAGTGCTAAACCCCTACCAAGCAATCTGTCGTATTGTTTTTCCAAATTGGGATTAGATTTTTGATCTAGATTTGTATTATGTTTGGGTAGGAATGCGATCGCATTCCAAGATTTATCGGCTTTTTTTCAAATAAGCGATCGCATTCAAGGATTTATGCACATTGCTAAACCCCTATAGGGTATTTAGGGAAAGACGTAATTATAGAGAGACGCGATATATCGCGTCTCTACAATATTTTTCATCGACCATTCAAAAAGCCGGGTATCTATTCTAATATTCTACTTTACTCAGCCCCTTCAATTGGCGCAAAACCTTGACGTTGGATATTTTCTGTGATTGTTTTTGGTTCCAAAAATTGTAGTAGGTAGTCGGGACCTCCAGCTTTAGAGCCAACTCCCGATAGTTTGAAACCACCGAAGGGTTGACGGGATACAATTGCCCCGGTAATTGTGCGGTTAATGTACAGGTTGCCCACTTCAAATTCTGCCTGTGCTTGTTGGATGTGGGAGGGGGTGCGGGAATATAATCCACCTGTTAAAGCGTAGTTTGTGCTGTTGGCAATTTCCAAAGCTTCCTGGAAGTTCTTCGCTTTGATGACGGCAACCACAGGACCGAAAATTTCCTGCTGGGCAATAATTCCATCTGCGGGGACATCCCTAAATATGACGGGTCCAACATAGTAGCCGTTTTCGGGTGCAGGCATTTCCAAAGCGATTTTTGCTTCTGCTTTCCCTTTTTCGATATATTCGCGGATGCGGGATTGGGATTTACCATCAATGACGGGTCCAACTTGGGTACTAGGTGACTCGGCAAAGCCGATATTTAGGGATTTTGTGGCTTCTACAAATCGTTCTACGAAGGTTTCATATACCGATTCCACCACAATGACGCGGGAACATGCAGAACATTTTTGTCCGCTGTAACCAAATGCTGATTGTACTGTACCCAATACTGCTTGGTCTAAATCGGCACTTTCATCGACGATGATGCCGTTTTTCCCACCCATCTCGGCAATAACCCGTTTCATGTGTTTCTGACCAGGTTTCAAGATGGCGGCATCTGCGTAAATCTTACAGCCGACTTCTTGAGAACCAGTAAAAGCAATCACATGAGTTTCGGGATGATTAACTAAGTAAGAACCAACTACCGAACCTCTACCAGGAACATATTGGAATACACCTTGGGGAATCCCCGCTGCTACCAAAATTTCCGTTAGTTTTGCCGCAATTACTGAGGATGTTTCCGCTGGTTTGAGGAGGGTGGAGTTACCAGTCACCAATCCTGCCACTACCATCCCACATGCGATCGCATAAGGGAAATTCCACGGTGAAATCACCACTACTATGCCGCGAGGTTGATAGGTGTAACGGTTGGTTTCTCCGGCAATGTCATAATTGTAACCTTCGTCTAATCGCTCCATTTCATCGGCGTAGTAGCGACAAAAGTCGATAGCTTCAGAAACTTCACCATCAGCCTCCCGCACGGGTTTACCGACCTCCAGGACTATCCAGGCGCAAAGTTCAGCACGGCGTTGTTCCATGATTTCGGCGGCTTTCCGTAACACCCCGGCACGTTCTCTCACGGGTGTTTTTCGCCACTTTAAAAAGGCAGTTTTTGCGGCTTTCATGGCTGTTTCCGCTTGTTCGACGGAAATTTGTCCAATTTTGCCGATCACTTCGCTGAAGTTGGAGGGGTTCACTGAGTCGATAATTTCGGCGGTTTCCACGTATTCCCCATTAATTAGGGGAAGATAGGTTTTACCAAGTTGCTGACGTACCTGTTTAAATGCATCTCCTGACTCTTGACGTTTTGCTGCTTCGGCAAAGTCGGTATCTACCGCACCAGGGAAACCTGTTGTGGAAGGGTGATATGTGGAATCTCCTTGGGGGTTTGGTGCTGCAAGCAGTTCCTCAATTGGACGATTTTCCAAATTTTGCCGTAAAAAGGAACTATTGGCGGTATTTTCCAACAAACGGCGAATCAGATAAGCCATCCCCGGTAATAAATCCCCGTAAGGACAATATACCCGCACCCGATAACCTTTACTTACCAAGGCTTTCGCTAACTTATCCCCCATCCCGTAGAGAACCTGCATCTCAAAACTCCGACGAGGAACAGCCAAAGTTTCCGCGATTGCGATCGCATGTGCTTGGGATCTAACATTATGACTACCGATGGCAGCATATATATATTGATGATTTTCTAATAATAGTTGGGTAATGGTCTCAAAGTTGGCATCAGTGGCAACCTTATCGTTGTAAACAGGTTGACTCCAATGTTTTTGCTGTGCTTTGATGGTTTCTTGATCCCAATATGCACCTTTTACCAAGCGGATAGAAATGGGATTGCCGCGTTTTTTTGCCCAATCGATTAAATCCCGTGCATCTTTTGCACTATCACGCAGATAAGCTTGTACAGTCATCCCAATATCGGTACGCTGAATAAATTCATCCTCCAACAGGATTTTTTTCAGGATACTAAAAGTTAAATCCTTATAGGCATATTGTTCCATATCAAAATGGACAGCAGCACCCAACTCCTTCGCACGGCGTAGTAGAATACGAATGCGATCGCTGACTTTGATTTCGCTCCCAATTGCGTCCAAAGGATCAAACTGGGAATAAAATGCCGTCAGTTTTACGGAAACCTGAACCTTGGGTATCGGCTGTCCATCTGCCTCATCAATTAATGATACTGTAGACCAGTTTTTTGCAGCCTCACTCAACTGCTGCATCAAGTCTATATAACGATCTAAATAAGATTGGGCTTCAGTTTCTGTAATTACAGCCTCACCTAGTAAATCTACGGTGAAAGCCATTTTATCCTTCCGCAACCGTTCAATTGTCTTTAATACCTGCTTAATATTTTCCCCGGAAATATATTTGTGTGCTAGAGTTTCTGTGGCTGTGGATACTGTAGTTGCGGCAACCTGTCCTGGTACCGAATCAGGACTTGCAAAATTTAGCATCCCCTTCAAAGCAGCAGGCAACTCCACCGACTCATCCCCCAGATATTCCTGAAGATGTGCGGCAATTTCCGGTTTACTGCGTAGTGCAGGCAAAGCATCAATAAACCTAAATAGCTGAACACGCAAACCAGGATTACTCATTGCCCAATCTAGCAATTTATCATCCAAGCGCATCTGATCGCGTAAATTCGCCAAAAATGAGCGATTGTCCTGGGTAGCTGCAAGAAGTTGTTTAGCTATCTCCTGGGTTTTGGCTTCGTAAGTGTTGATTTTTGCTTCTAATACCACTGGTAGCGAACTCCTTGTTTGAGCAAAGATTTGACAAATTAAAAAAAATACGGAAGTATAATTTCTGTACTCTTTCTTTATAACTCACATTCTAGTTTTCAACTTGAATTATAAAGAAATTGCAGGTAAGAAAAAATCAAAAATTAGTCTTAAATATTGAATTTTTGAAAAATACGTTATAGCCTTGCAACATCGAAGAAAAGGGATGGCTTAAATTATCGTTTTCAATAACTTGAGGTTTTACTTTCTTTGTCTTTTCTAAAGCTATACTCACAAGGCTATAGGCACTCTCAAACAAACTAGATTTTTAAGCGTAAGTGCAAGCTACAACAATAAAAATAAAACCAGATTCCCATCATCATTATCTATTTACTCCTAAAGCCAATTCTAAATTAACTCACCTGAGCAACAAAACATCAGATTTTAATTAAAAATTACAATATATCAACCGAAAACTAAGATGTTAAACATACTTCCCAAACAAATTCATTCAATGTATACCCGCGACGGGATAAAACTTGATGCGGATGTATATGTTCCCGATGCCAAAGGAAAATTTCCAGTATTACTAATGCGTCAACCTTACGGCAGAGAAATTGCATCAACAGTAGTTTATGCACATCCTACTTGGTATGCAGCCCAAGGCTACATCGTAGTGATTCAAGATGTTCGGGGACGAGGCACTTCACAAGGAGAATTTAAGTTATTTGCTAATGAAATTCAAGACGGAGAAGATACAGTAAATTGGGCTGCAAATTTACCTTATAGTAATGGCAAAGTTGGGATGTATGGCTTTTCCTACCAAGGAATGACACAATTATATGCAGCAGCCGCAAAACCACCAGCTTTAAAAGCAATTTGTCCGGCTATGATTGGTTATGATTTATATAGTGATTGGGCATATGAAGGTGGAGGATTTTGCTTACAAACTAACTTGGCTTGGGCTTTACAGTTAGCAACAGAAACCGCCCAACTAAAGCATGATCAACAAACTTATCAACAACTAGCTACAGCAGCCAGAAATTTACCTTTGTCTGATGCTATTCCTAACTATCCAAAGATATTGAAAGATTGCGCTTTAGAATCTTTTTATCATGATTGGGTGACACTTCCCCAAAGTGATACTTATTGGCAACAATTATCGCCCAAAAATTATCTTCAAGATGTAGACTTACCAATGTTTCATATTGGTGGGTGGTTTGATACCTATCTGCGGGGAACTTTAAATTTATATAAAGCGATCGCGTTCCGCAGCAAACACAGACAACAATTAGTTATTGGACCCTGGGCACATATTCCTTGGGGTAGGAAAGTGGGTGCTATAGACTTCGGACTCAATGCCATCAGCCCAATTGATCAAATGCAAATAGCCTGGTTTGACGAATATCTCAAAGATGGCAAAACCAACTTACCAGATTTCCCCCCTATTTGGTTATTTGAGATGGGGAGTAACCTTTGGCAAGGTTACGAGAAATTAGAAAATAAAACTCACAAAAAGCTATTTTTGTCAAGCACCGGATTAGCAAATATCCAGGAAGACAACGGTGTCATCAGTAGCGTACTCCCAAATAATTATTCCTGTGATGTCATTGTCCATGATCCTTGGCGACCAGTACCAAGTTTAGGAGGACACGCAGGAATCCCCGCTGGAGTATTTGAGCGATCGCATCTTGATTCCCGCTCTGATATTTTGACATATACCACCCCACCACTCACGGAAGACTTACATTTATTAGGTGAAGTTGTAGTGGAAGTTTATTGCGATGCTGATAAACCCAGCTTTGATTTATCAGCAATACTTAGTGAAGTCCATAGCGATGGTAGAGTTTACAATCTGACACAGGGTTATTTAAATTGTGAAAACGGCTTAAATCGAACCCTCAGACGCATTCAGCTACAAACAACATGTGCAAAAATTAGTCAGGGTAACTCCTTAAGATTAAGCCTTAGCGCCGCCTGTTTTCCTGCTTATGCCATGAATTCGGGAACTGGAATAGAAATTAGCAAAGCCAAAGCCATCGACTCGCAAATCATCACCATCACAGTACATTGCGGAGGTGAATATCCCTCTCAAATTCATTTGCCTTCAGAATTTTAGAACAGAAAGACACCTAAAGTCGCCACCAAGTCTTCTGAACATAGGCAAGAATTGCAAACGCGATCGCTAAACTAAATAATAGCCAAATAATTCCCCCCGGTAATGCTGTCAAGATTCCCAGCTTAAAACCACGGAATATCCAAACAGCAATAGCTACACCCAAAAATGTACCAAATGCTTGGGTTAATCTCCGGTTTAATTTAGAAGATTGAGACATCCAAATTCCTTGCTTGATAAAATTGATATTAGCGATCGTGACATACTCCCACACTTGCAGCAAGTTGTAAGTGTGGGCTTCTCAGCGACTCCCGGTATCCCGTCGGACATTGACTGAGCTTTATTTTAAGTCCACGAGAGAGTCATCTCCGCAGACTATGAATTTCTGATCTTGTACCTACAAATTTTACTGCACTGGATGAGTGCTGGCTTGATCGCAATAAATGGAGGCAGAAGGCGGGTTTTTGGAGGAAGGTTGAACACGAAAGCAAAAACTTTTTCCCTTAAAAGGGGAGGCTTGTAGCATGTTGGCTTTGGTCAATAATTATAAAGAAAGCATAAAGTATTATTTTTATCCGGAAAATTATTATTTTTTACGATCATCATCGTCATTTTCATCTAATCATTGATAAATATATCCATGTAAATCCTATTTAAGCAAGTATTCAGGATGCATCAGAGAAAACCACTACTTAGTTAAATAAATGTTCGGAATATGTCATTTTGCCTAGTTAATTGCACTGAAGTGATCATGAAGTAATTAAAAAGACATATTTTGAGTAAAATTTTGGGAATAATGACGCAAGTGAACCAAATTTCCGGACAATTTATATATACTACTGGAACTAGAATCAGTAGGACGAAATCAAGCAAATCAGCTTTCAGTTTTAACCACTATAGTGGATATGTTGAGGAGTAACTGAAAAAATTATGTCAGCATTTTATACATCAAACTCGACAAGTACAAACTTAGGAATGGATTGGAGTCAGGAACAGCAAAATCGGATCATGCAAGGTGAGATTATAGTGGAAGTGCGATCGCACACAGCATGGGGTGGTGCAGTTACAGCTTGGATGTATGTACCGTTGAAGCGATCGCATGTTTGGCAACAACTCACCGACTACCCACGTTGGGTACAATACTTCCCCGATGTCACCAAAAGCGAAGTTTTACAGCGTGGAGAAGTCAAACGTCTATACCAAGCAGCACAAAAAGCCTTCCTACTTTTCAGCGCTCAAGTTGAAATTTATCTCAACGTCGTCGAAGAAATTGGTCAAAAAATCCAATTCCGTCTCGAGAAAGGTCACTTTCACGATTTTACTGCCAATTTAGAACTGCAAGACTGTGAAAATGGCACCATCGTTAAGTATGCCGTTCAAGCAACCCCCATGATCCCCGTCCCATCATTTTTTATTCAGCAAGCAATGAACTTTGAATTGCCAGCCAATATGCGTAAAATGCGACAGGTGCTTTGTAAAGGTCTTTAATCGTCATGTCACAACCAAATAACATCTTAGATTTTTGGTTTGGTAGTCCCACTCAACCGGAATACGGGAAACCTCAAAGATTTTGGTTTAACAAACAACCAGAATTCGACAACGAACTCCGTACCCGGTTCCAGCAAGATTATGAACAAGCAGCAGCAGGCAACCTTGAAGACTGGAAAAATAACTCAGAAGCCTGTTTAGCTCTAATCTTGCTCCTAGATCAATTTCCCCGCAACATGTTTCGCAACACACCACAAGCATTTGCAACCGATCCTAAAGCAGTTGTCACAGCCGAAACAGCTATTTCCAAGGGGTACGATCAACAATTGCTAACTGTGCAACGCTGGTTTATTTATTTACCATTTGAACACAGTGAAAACATTCAACATCAAGAAAAAGCTGTAAAACTATTCCAACAGCTAAGTAATGATACTGAAAGTCAAAGTACGATAGATTATGCTATTCGTCATCTGGAAATTATTCAACGCTTTGGGCGTTTTCCCCATCGCAACGAAATTTTAGGAAGAATTTCGACCAGTGAAGAAAAAGAATTTTTAAAACAACCCGGAACATCTTTGTGAACTACCTACACTGACTTGGAGTACCAAGTACAGTGTCGGCTTCTGTAATCACGGGGGAATGCCCAAACCTAGACTTTCGTCCAAGTTTAGGACTGACTTCCCCTCCTACAGCAGAGACGGCTGAACCTTCCGCCTTTATCATTCTGATGCCTTCGGCTCTAATATTTATGGCTGCATTTCCATCTCTATCATGATGAGTGCCACAATGAGGACAAGTCCACTCCCTCACCTCTAAAGGCATCTCACTTACTTGATAGAAACAATTAGAGCAGAGTTTAGAACTGGGAAACCATCTATCAATTTCAACCAACTTTCCACCCTTGCGTTCTAGCTTATAGGCTAAAAAGTTGGTAAATGTTCCCCACCCTGCATCAGATATTGATTTCGCCAATTTGTGATTACGTACCATGCCTTTGACATGAAGATTCTCTACTATGACAGCTTGGCTATCGCTGACCAACTTATAACTAAGTTTATGTAGAAAATCCTGCCTGGAGTTACTAACCCGTTCGTACACTTTGGCAACAACTTTTCTATATCTATTTCTCGAGTTACTCCCTTTTTGTTTACGGGCTAACTTTTTTTGTTTACGCTTGAGGTTCTTTTCGTACTTGGCAAGGTGTTTAGGGTTATCGTATTTGGATATCTTTTCACCATCGGTTACAACAGCGAAATGTTTCAACCCTAGATCAATCCCATATATTTTACCTTCTGAAATAACTGGATTCCCGCCATCTATTTCAGTCAAGATAGAGGCAAGGTATTTGCCAGAAGGCGTTTTGCTAACAGTTACAGTCTTTATTTTCCCCTCAATTAGCCGATGTATTTTGGCTTTGATTATTCCAATGTTGCCTGGAAGTTTGATATTACCATCGACAATTTTGACGTTCTGAGGATACTGAACAGACTGTTTTCCGTGCCGAGATTTGAACTTAGGGAATCCAGCACGTTTCTCAAAGAAGTTTTTGTATGCGGTGGTTAGATTCAGTGTTGTAGCTTGTAAAACTTGGCTATAACAATCAGCCAACCAAATAGTATCTTCTGCTTTTTTGAGGGTCGGGAGAAATGCGTTGAGTGCTGCACGAGTAAGCCCTTTCCCTGTTTCTTTATAAGTCTCAATTGACTTATTTAGGGCATAATTCCACCACCAACGAGCGCAGCCAAAAGCTTGAGCTAATTGAATTTGCTGTTCTTGTGACGGATATAAACGAACTTGTACTACCTTATGTGACACTCAACATCACCTCCTTGGTATATCTATCTTACCATGATATGTATTTTCTGATAACCGATGGAAATCAAATAATTGTTGATTCGTCATACATCTAATATTTCTCTTTGCTATGCAAAAAATCAATATTAGATGCAATCCTTATCAACCGCCTTATATCCCGCCACTGATTCTGGGTACAGAATTCAGATGGGGGACTTACGGCGTAATAGTTAAATTTTTTCAATCATCAAATCGGATTCACATACCACATATCTCTCCCTATATACTGCTGATTATCAGCATCCTTGAAATTACAGAATCACTTTACTCGCTTCAACAATATCTGTATAACTAATCTCATCCAATGACTTATGGATTTTACACTGTTTAACAGGATTGGTCATAATAGCAATTACTGTTTCTAGTGGAGGACACCCAGCTTCTGTACAATGTAATTGACTAATTGAGATAGGTATATCTGAATTTATCTCCAATATTTGATAAATCCAATTTTTTACTTCTTCAGTCTTCGCTGGATTTGACTTCGTTTTACTACGAGAAAATAAATTCATTTTTTCGTTAGATATGAATGAACTAATTGCAGAAATTAAAAAGAATTCTTACTCTCAATTACTTGTTGCATTTTCTGCTGTAACTCAGCCAGATTGATTGTTCCCAAATCACCAGCCATTCTGCTTCTAACGCTCAGAGTTTGGGTTTCAATTTCTTTCTTGCCAATTACAGCAACAACCGGGATTTTTTCTAATTCGGCTGTACGAATTATTTTTCCTAAACGATCTCCACTTTGGTCAATTTCTGCTCGAAAACCAGCTTGTTTCAAAGTATTGACTACTGACAAAGCATAATCTCGCGCTTCCTCACTCACAGGTAATAATCGCACTTGTACTGGTGCTAACCACAAAGGAAAATCACCTGCATAATTTTCAATTAAAATCCCAAAAAAGCGTTCTAAAGAGCCAAAAATCGCCCGGTGAATCATAATTGGTCGTTTTCTGATGCCATCAGCCGCAACGTACTCCAGATCAAAGCGCTCAGGTAAGTTAAAATCTACCTGAATGGTGGAACATTGCCACAAGCGACCAATTGCATCTTTGATTTTAATATCAATTTTTGGACCATAAAAAGCACCACCACCTTCATCGACAATATAATTCCAGCCTTTAGTATTTAATGCCTCAATTAAAGCATCTGTTGCTAATTCCCAAACTTCATCTTCTCCCACTGATTTTTCTGGACGAGTTGAAAGATTAACCTCATAATCCTTAAATCCAAAATCAGATAAAATCTGCTGTATCAGATTTAAAACCCTCAAAATTTCATCAGATATTTGATCGGGCAAACAAAAAACGTGAGCATCATCTTGGGTAAAGCCTCGCACTCTCATCAACCCATGCAATGCCCCCGAACGTTCATAGCGGTAAACTGTTCCTAATTCTGCCCAACGCAAAGGTAATTCTCGGTAAGAATGAAGTTCATCTTTATAAGTCAAAACATGAAATGGACAGTTCATGGGCTTGATTTGATAAGCCTGATTTTCGACTTCCATAGAGTCAAACATACTCTCTTTATAGAAATCAAAATGTCCAGATGTTTTCCATAAATCTAGATTGGCTACATGAGGAGTGTAAAGTAATTCATAGCCTGATTCTAGATGGGCTTTGCGCCAGTAATCTTCGATAATATAGCGAATTTTAGCCCCCCGTGGATGCCAAAACACTAAACCACCACCAGCAGAATCTTGAATACTAAAAAGTTTTAATTCCTGCCCTAATTTACGATGGTCACGTTTTAAGGCTTCTTCTTTTTGCTTGAGGTATGTTTGTAATTGTTCTGGAGTTTCCCAAGCAGTTCCATAGATGCGTTGCAGCATGGGTTTAGTCTCATCACCACGCCAATAAGCACCAGCAATACTTTCTAATGCAAAAGCATCTGGATTAACTTCACCTGTAAAATTGACATGGGGACCAGCGCACAAATCCCACCAGTAAATTTTGGGAGGAATAATCACAGG
This sequence comes from Calothrix sp. PCC 6303, assembly GCF_000317435.1. Lineage (NCBI taxonomy): Bacteria > Bacillati > Cyanobacteriota > Cyanophyceae > Nostocales > Calotrichaceae > Calothrix > Calothrix sp. PCC 6303. The sequence goes on along the minus strand of NC_019751.1, from coordinate 93,278 downwards.
TTCTAACAAAGAGGGTTCTATTTGAACATCAGTATTTGTTAATTTGCCAACATCAGGACTGCCAATAAAGTAGCGGGTGATGACTTCTACTTCAGGAATGCTGTCGAGAATTTCTAATTTATAAGGTTCTCCCAACGCGATAATCTCGGCTTTAATTTCTTCTCTATTTACTACTTCCTGAATAATTGGCAAGTTAGCTTTAATAATTCGCCGCATTTCCTTGGTAATTTTGGGCAAATTATCGGGGGTAAAGCTAACAGCACTATCAAAATCGTAGAAAAAACCTGCTTCCGTTACCGGACCTATCGCAACTTTTGTCCCCGGATACAGCTTTTGCACTGCCATCGCCATAATATGGGCGCAGGTGTGGCGAATTCGTTGCAATTTGTCGTTATCCTGTTGGTTCAAGCTTTGGTTGGACTGGTTTAAGAAACTGACCATGTTATTAAAGAATGGGAATCGTTTTCATGATAGCGTCAAAATAGTTATTTAGATCCACTTTGGGTGAAATGCAACGCCACCCGTGCTAAAGCCCACCCTCCCCAAAGCGCCTACGGTGTACACACAAGTATTGAATTCCCTAGATTTTCTATAATCCCACGCCCGCCAACGGTTGAAACCGCCGTCTAATAGCTAAGGGACTTCCAGAAAATAAACTATTCCATTGGAAATAATGATAATCATTTTAAAGGGGGATGAAGGGGCTGCCGACGGCAGCCCCTTCATCCCCCTTTTGTAGTAATTTGAATAATGACTGAGTTTTTGAGTGTAGCAACTGGTGACTATAGTATTAACTGATTCTCTGAAAAAGTTGTTCATTGAAACTGCATCTCAATTAAAAGGTGCAGAAAAGCGTAGATTTATGGCTTCGACAGTTCAAAGCTTAGGTTTAGGAGGGCAAAGACTTGCACAATCAGAATTAGGATGGAATCGAGACACAATTCGCAAAGGAACAAGAGAATTAAAAAGCGGTATTACTTGTGTTGATAACATGAGTGGCAAAGGACGTTACAAAGCAGAAGAACATCTGCCAAATCTTTTAGAAGATATCAAAAAAATAGTTGACTTCTATAGTCAAACCGATCCGAGTTTTAAAAGTCAAAGACTATATACTAGACTCAGTGCAGCCGAAGTTAGAAAGCAATTAATCGAAAAGTCTGGTTATAGTGATGAAAAGTTACATACATCAGAAACAATTCGAGTCAAATTAAATAATTTAGGTTATAAGCTCAGAAGGGTAAAGAAAGTTCAGCCTCAAAAAAAATCCCACAAACTGATGCAATCTTTGAGCAATTAGATGTAGTAAATAAAGATGCAGATGAAGATAAGAGTGTTTTACGTCTAAGCATGGACGGAAAAGCCTGTGTTAAGATCGGCTCATTTGACCGAGGGGGTAAAAGCCGGGATGGGGTGAAAGCATCAGACCATGATTATAATCCGAAAACAACTGTAACTCCTTATGGAATATTTCTTCCAGAGCTTGACGAGTTATTTTTGTACTTTACAGAATCGAAAAGTTACAAGTGATTTTATCGTTGATATTCTAGAAGATTTTTGGTCTTGTGAAAAGCATCGTTTTTCTGAAGTTAAAACACTACTTCTGAATCAAGATAATGGTCCGCAGAATAGTTCGCGGCGTACCCAATTTATGAAACGTATAGTAGAGTTTGCTCACAAACATCAAGTAAATATACGTTTAGCTTATTATCCTCCCTATCATAGTAAATACAATCCAATAGAAAGGACATGGGCAGTACTAGAAAATCATTGGAATGGGAGTATTTTAGATGAACTAGAAACGGCTTTAAATTTTGCTAGCACTATGAAATGGAACGGGAAACATCCAGTCGTTAAGCTAGTACACGAAACTTATGAGAATGGGGTAAAGCTTACAAAAAAAGCTATGGCTCAAATCGAAAAACAGATTGAGCGGCTAACCGATTCTAATCATGAAGTTTTCCCAAATTTAGGTAATTGGTTTATTGATATTTGTTGTAGTAAAACAAACGTGATTTCATTTTAATAGCAACATTTATTTAGCGGCAAAATATCCCTTATTTACACTGTTTAACTTCAAATAACAAGTGTATAGACTCTTATGCATAAATGAGGGGGAGAAAAGGGCTTGCCGACGGCAAACCCTTTTCTCCCCCTCAAAATGATTATCATTCTTTAAATCAACCTGTCTTTTCCTTTTTTTGGAATAATTTATTCTTTGGAAGTCCCTTAAAGTATTGCGCCGGGGAATTAGCCCCTCCAATTTTGTTAAATAATTATCCAATTTTCTGTTGTGGAATAAGTATCCCTACCTTTGATTTCGGGCAAGATATCCAAACCAGAGGATATTTTATTTTCTGGAAGTCCCTAAGGTTCGATTCCTTGATCTATCCAAACGTCAATTGCTGCTTTCACCTCTGATTCTGTTGCAGCAGACCATTCTTTTTCGTTAATAGTTGTTTGAAATACCGCTCTTTTTCCATGACCAACTTTTTCGATTGGATGTCCGCGATATAGGCTATTTTTAGGTTTAACCATTGTTAAATTATAAATCCGATGGGTGTATTAGTTAATTTGGTGGTAATTCTAGGGGGATTTTTCCTAATAATCCTTTGCGGAAATCGGTGAGAATTTGTCTTGCTGCACGTTCAACATCTCCGTTGTAGCGGAATTCTGCTAAAGCGTGTAAATATACGTCTCCTGTGTAGTCGGTGGTTTCAAATTCATAACGTGTTTGTAGAGGGTTTGGAGGTAGTAATTCTGTGGCTACAGCTTCAAAGTAAGTTAGTGTATCAATAAATGCAGAGGCAACTAGTTGATTGTCGTAGGAAGCATCCCCAATATCGTCGCAAATAGCTAGTTTTAAGGCAGCTTCTTGATCTTCTAACTTTAGGGGGATGACTCCGGGAGCATCTAGTAGTTCAATTTGATCAGAGATTCTCACCCAACGAAGCGATCGCGTAACTCCAGGACGGTTTGCACTTTCAACTACTCGTTTTTTTAATAAGCGATTGATTAAGGCTGATTTGCCAACGTTGGGAAAGCCAATTACCACCGCACGCACGGGACGAGATAACATTCCTCGGTTGTGACGACGTTGGTTAAGTTCTACACCAGCAGCTTGGGCAGCTTTACCGAGAGCGTCTATTCCATTCCCTTGTTGAGAATTGGTAAAATATGGTGTTTCTCCTTGACTTTTGAACCAATCTATCCATACATTACGAATTGCTGGTGTCACCATATCTACTTTGTTAATGACTAAAACTCGTTTTTTAGTTCCAATCCACTCGTTGAGTTGGGGGTGTTGTGTAGCTAGGGGAATTCTTGCATCTCGTACTTCCAAAACCACATCTACAAGCTTTAACTGTTCTTTGAGTTTCCTTTCAGCTTTGGCGATATGACCGGGGTACCATTGGATGGTGTTTAATTTATAGTTACGTGTAAAGCCCATGTTTATTTTAATTAATTTTAACTTAGTTATTTGAGATTATCTGTTCGTGTAAGATGATTCGGTTTCCATCAGGATCAAAAGCATAAATTTCCCTACCGTGGGAAGCAATGGTGATTGGTTGGGCTATGGTACAGTCCAATTTTTCCAGGTATGCGATCGCATTCTCTAAATTTTCCACTTCTAAGCACAAACTCATCTTACTGTGATTTGAGTTGGAGAATTCAAGTTCATGGTCAGATTTAGGTTTAAAAATTCCCAACTTCACACCAGGAAGCTGAAACTCTGTGTAAATATTGGGAATATATTTTTTCGGTGCTTGTCCCAAAATCTCTGTGTAGAAGCTGGTTAATTTTGCAATCTTCACAGATGCAAATACAACAAATGCATCACTATAATTTAACGCCACAATATAATACCAATTCAAATATTAATACATCCAACCTACAAAAAAAAACACATATTTGACAAGCACAGGCACAATTTTATCCTTCTTCTATCTATTCATCCATTTCTTTGAGTGTTGCCAAAGCTGAAGGAGACAAACGACTTAGATAACGAAATATCCAATATTTGAAAATAGTATTTAAAATCACTGGAAATGTGGCAATAAAGAAGAAAATCACGCTTTGATTTGCAGGTAAACCCAAATGCTTGGCAAAACTATCTAATAATACTTCCCATCCATGAGGTGAATGGAAACCAACAAAAATATCTGTGAATAGGATAATTAAAAATGCTTTGGCGCTATCACTTAATGTATAGACAATTTCATCCATAAAGTCCTTGACAAATTGTATTGCCCTGCGGTTAGTTGCAATTACCACGGCAAATGCTACTAATGACATTACATCAGCAAAAACGTTACTAATTGCACTATTACTTTGAAGTAAAAAATTTTGATAAATTTCACCAGCTTTTTCTTTAACTTTGGTTTCAATTTCTACTGATGAAAGTTTTGGCGATACTTTAAGTAAGTTTTTAAACTGCAAATCTTTCTCAAAAATACTTAGTTCTTTCAACGCGGTTTCTTCCATTTCCTGGTTGAGAAAAACTCGAATATAGTCTCCACCTCTAGATTCTTTAATAACGAAATTAAGTAATAATTGTTTTGATAATTGCTGTGTTAACAAAGGAACAATTACAACAACTAGTAAGAACTTAATTGCTATTCTAGTCCTATTTTGAGAAACACGATATTTATTAACAAATTTTACCTCTGCATCTTGAGAAAAATCTTCCCTAACTCTATTAATAGTTCTGCCCAATGATTTAGGGATAACTCCTGTTTTGCTAAATGTCGATTCTGATGAATTATTCCCAGATTTTTTTTGGTTTTTATACTCTGATTTTAAGGGGTTTGATATATTATTATTTTCGTCATCAATGTTGTACTTACTAGTGATTTCATCAATAAATTTTAATTTTCCTAAGACTTCGGCATCACCAACCTTAGATAAATAACGACTAGCATTAAACTCTGCAAGTCTAATTCTGATAGTTAGCAGACTACGATTGCGGCAGGTAATCCAATAAGACATAATATTTGGAGAGTACTTTTCTATATTGGCAGATATTTTTTGATTATTGAAATGAGCAATTTCTATCTTTTCAATATTTTTTGCGGCTTCATAAGCATCTGTTAAAGCGCGTTCAGGAGTTTTCAGAAATCGCAGGTAGCTACTACTCCACAAATTGGCTATTTTTTCGGAAAATGGTTGAGGTTTCTGGTTTTTGGCAGAAGATTTAAAAATTGACATAGGAACTATCTTTATTTACTGTTAAGTCTAACAAGTAAATATTGAATTTGTGACTATAAAAAAATAAAATAAATCAGTACAGGAAAAAATCAAATAGTAGCCCTATAGTAGCCCTATAGATATGATGTCTTTCTAAATCTGCGTGTTATTGAAGCTATGAAAAATCCCTCTTAGCAAACCAAAATATTCAAAAAAACTAATTCTTTTCCTGAAAAGTACAAATTTTAGCAACCTGAACAATTCTACATACCAATTCCTATAGCTTTGACAATATTCATATACAAAGGAATTCCCACAATGATATTAAAGGGAAAAGTTAATGCTAAAGCCATTGATACATACAAACTGGGGTTTGCTTCCGGAACTGTAATCCTCATTGCAGCAGGAACTGCTATATAGGAAGCACTAGCGCACAAAACAGCGAATAATAGAGCATTTCCCTGGGGAATACCAATAACTTTAGCGATAATTATCCCGACAATTGCATTAGCAACAGGCATAAGTATGGAGAATATAATTAGAAAGGAACCTGTATTACCCAAATCTTTGATGCGACGTGCTGCAACCATCCCCATATCTAATAAGAAAAAGGATAAGACTCCGTAAAAAATACCTTGAGTAAAGGGTTGTAATTTTTCCCAACCTTTTTCACCGGTTAAAATTCCAATAATCACACTACCAATTAATAAAAAAACTGAACCATTCAAAAATGCTTCCTTTAATACTTCTTGCCAAAATCCAGTTTGATTTTCTGTTTCTTCAGTTTTATTGCGGTTAAATATTTTAATTAATAAAATTCCCATAATAATCGCAGGGGATTCCATCAAGGCTAATGCTGCTACCATATAGCCATTAGTGTTGATATTTAAAACCTTTAAAAATGATTGAGCAGTAATAAAAGTCACGGCACTAGTAGAACCATAGGTTGCAGCAATTGCGGCTGCATTATAGGTATCAAGCTTAATTTTGAGAATAAAGAATGAATAAATAGGGATTCCACAAGCCATAACTACAGCGGCGAATAGTGTTATTAATACCTCCTGACTAATGCCACTCTCACCTAATTCATAACCACCTTTAAATCCAATTGCTAAAAGTAAATAGAGGGAGAATAATTTTGGTAATGGTGCCGGGATTTCTAAGTCTGATTTGACAAATATAGCTAACATCCCCAGAAAGAAAAACAACACTGGTGGATTAAGAATGTTGGATAGGATAAGGCTGGAATTCACTCGGAATACTCCTGAGATATTATGTAGATGAGAAAAGGAAAATTTTACCTGTAAAAATATTGGGTGATGCTATACTTAACTGGGATTAACTGAAAATGACTAATGTATACCACAAATCTTGATAAAATATGATGAAGGTTTGTCGGTCATACGACATCTTTGGAGAATCAAGTTAATCATAATTATGGTAATTATGTTACAGCCGTCTGGTAATAGTTTTATGCAAAAACAGAAAGATTAATAACTATGACAAAACTTAGTTTATGCATGATTGTTAAGGATGAAGAAAGTCGGCTGGCTAAATGTCTTAACAGTGCGAAAAATCTGATTGATGAAATTATCATAGTGGATACGGGTTCTGAAGATAAAACTATCGAAATTGCTCAAAGTTTTGGGGCAAGAGTAGAAAGTTATGGATGGAATCATGATTTTAGTGTGGCAAGGAATGAAGCGCTGAAATATGCGACAGGTGACTGGATTTTAGTTTTGGATGCAGATGAAGTTTTATCACCAAAAATCATCCCACATATTCAAGAAGTGATGAAGATGGATGATTACATATTAATTAATTTACTGCGTCAAGAAATTGGCGCTCATCAATCACCATATTCATTAGTTTCTAGGCTGTTTCGGAGACATCCGGAAATTAGTTTTACACGTCCATATCATGCGATTGTAGATGATAGTATTAGTGAGATTTTACACAAAGAACCTTATTGGCAAATTGGTCATTTAACAGAGGTGGGTATTTTACATGATGGATACCAAAAGGACATAATTAATCAACAAGATAAATTTGCTAAGGCTCAAGTAGCAATGGAGAATTTTATCGCCAATAATCATCATGATCCTTATGTTTGTAGTAAGTTGGGAGCATTATATATTGAGTCGGGTAGAGTGAATGATGGAATTCAATTACTGTTGCGAGGAATTGCATCAAAACAGGCAAATTCTGATTTAATGTATGAGTTACATTATCATTTGGGAATTGGCTATACTCATGCTCAAAATATTAAGCAAGCTTTGATTCATTATCAAGCGGCAACTAAACTAGTTGTTTTCCCGATGCTGAAATTGGGAGCGTATAATAACCTAGGTAGCTTATTTAAAGAAGCTGGTGATCTGAAAAATGCGAAAATGGCGTACAGTATGACAATTCGTATTGATCCTAATTTTGCTGCTGGTCATTATAATTTAGGATTAGTACTCAAAGCCATGGGTTTGTTTGTGGATGCGATCGCATCTTACCAGAAAGCCATACAATTGAACCCTAACTACGCCGATGCATACCAAAATCTCGGTGTAGCTTGGTTAAAAATTGGCAATGTGAAGGCAGCTTTACCAGCATTTAATAAAGCTATCTCTCTTCACGAAACCCATAACCCTAACGAAGCTGTCAGGTTACGTCAGGGTTTGCAGGAAATGGGATTTTTGAAATAGGGAATAGGGAACAGTAGATAGCAAACAGGGAATAGGGAACAGGGAACAGGTAAAGATCAAATTTTGGATTTGACAAACTTCTCTAACCTATCCATGCCTTTTTCAATTGTTTCCATATCAGTAGCATAGGACAAACGAATGTTATCATCGGCACCAAAGGCGATACCGGGAATAACTGCGACTTTTTCCGATTCTAGTAAAGCGTTGGAAAAATCCAGCGATGTTAATCCTGTTTTCGTGATATCTGGAAACAAGTAAAATGCACCATCCGGTTGAAGGCAACTCAAACCGGGAATAGTGTTGATGCGGTTAAACATGACTTCCCGACGCTTGGCAAAAGCTTGTCGCATTTCCTCGACGCAATCTTGGGAACCCGATAACGCTTCTACAGCACCATATTGGGCAAAAGTACAAACATTTGATGTGCTGTGACTTTGAATCGTAATGGTTGCCTTAATTAATTCTAATGGTCCGGCTAAATAGCCAATCCGCCAACCCGTCATTGAGTAACCCTTGGCAAAACCATTACTAATAATGGTGCGGCGGAAAATTTCCTCATTCAACGAACCGATGCTGATATGCTTTGTACCGTCGTAAAGAATCTTTTCGTAAATTTCGTCAGAAACTACTAAAATATCCTTTTCAACGATGATTTTAGCTAGTTCTAGCATCTCATCGGGGGTATATACCATCCCTGTAGGATTGGATGGCGAATTGAGGATAAATAACTTGGTTTTTGGAGTAATTGCTTGTCGCAACTGTTCTGGTGTAATTTTATATCCAGTTGCAGCAGTTGTCTGGACAATTACAGACTTACCACCCGCCAGTGTCACCATCTCTGGATAGCTCAACCAGTAGGGTGCAGGGATAATTACCTCGTCCCCAGCTTCAATCAACGCAAGTATGAGATTAAACAAAGAATGCTTACCGCCATTGGTGACGATAACATTTTCGGCTTTGTAATCTAGATTATTTTCGGTTTTGAGCTTGTGCGCGATCGCATTTCGTAACAAAGGCTCACCAGAAGCGGGACCATATTTAGTCTTGCCTTCTGCCAAAGCCTTCTCTGCCGCAGCTTTAATGTGGTTTGGGGTATCAAAATCCGGTTCCCCCGCGCTAAAGCTACAAACATCAATTCCTTCTGCCTTCATTGCCTTAGCTTTCGCTGCGATGGCTAAGGTAATAGAAGGCGCTACCTGACTAACACGTTCCGCCAGCTTCATCTTCACTTTTATTTGGCATATTTCTCCACTTTCCCAGCATATCGCAAGCGGGAGAACAATTGAGATTTAACTTTCCACTTCTAAATCCGTTACATCTGATGCTGCGATCATTGAACCTATATCTAAACGGCTTAATTTTAGTAAACCCCAGAAACACATACTACAAAAGCAATATAATATAAATTTATATGAATTGGTTATATGAATTGGAGTTCTGCATTACCAACCTTCTTGATTACCCTCAGAGAAGGTGTAGAAGCCGCTTTAGTTGTGGGTATTGTCTTTGCATATCTTCAGCAAGCTGAACAGCAAAAATTGCATCGATGGGTATATCTAGGAATCATGACTGCGACTTTAGCTAGTTTTGCCGTCGGTTTAGTCCTAAATATGGGAATCCAGGGTTTACAAACATCTGATTTGCTGTATGCACCAGTTTTCAAACAACTGTTTGAAGTTGGATTAGGTGTAATTGCCATTAGTATGCTCAGTTGGATGCTGATTTGGATGACACAACAAGCCAAATTCCTGAAATCTGAAATCCAAAGTTCTGTTAAAAATGCTTTGGGGGATGATAATCGAGCAGCTTGGGGAATTTTTAGCCTGATTTTTATTGCTGTGTTTCGGGAAGGTTTGGAAACAGCTATATTTATCATCGCTAAGTTTCAAACAGGTTGGACACCTGTATTTGGGGCAATCGCTGGATTAAGTATGGCTGTTTTAGTGGGGATGCTGCTGTTTAAATGGAGTATCCGCATCAATTTGAGTCAGTTTTTCCAAACGATGGGTATACTGCTGCTGTTAATTGTTTCTGGATTAGTGATTTCGGTTTTCCGTCATTTGGATGCAGCTGCGATCGCATATAGCCACATTAGTCCTAATTTCCTTTGCCCAACACAAACCACTTCCTGTATTCTGGGTACTCAAATTTGGGATTTATCAACCATTTTACCAGATCGTCAGTTTCCCGGTATCTTACTCAAAACTTTATTTGGTTATACCCAAAAACTCTACTTAGTTCAAGCAATCGGGTATATTGTTTTTTGGATAATTGTTGGTGGTTTATATTTCCGTAGTCTTGAACAACCTGCACAATTAAAGTCAACAAATAAAGCAAAGATTAATCCTAGCTAAGTAGGCTTTGAAGAATCAATTCTGCTAATTCGCAAAACCCTTCACCCTCGGTTGCTTTAGTAATATACACAGGTCGATGCTGTAAACTTTCTAAATATTCCGAGATATTTGCCACACCCACCGACAACGGAAAATAACTAGCATCAAATAAACTTTCATCATTAGGGCTATCACCCACAGTCACAACTTGATTTACTGTGTATTGGGGAAAATATTTCTCTAAAACCCGCGCTAAACCTATGGCTTTATCTTGCCCTTGGGGTTTGATGTGACACTGTACAGTACTATAAGTCAAACCCCAACCCATTTCTTCACACATATTTTTGAGAATAACTAAATCATCTCGATGTAACCCAGCAACATCAAAAGTCCAATCAGTTACGCGGAAGCGGTTATCAGTAGACTCACGGATTTGGGGAAATTTGGTTTGGAGTTGGGAAAAAGCTATTTGTAACTGGTGGCGATGTTCGGTAATATTCGCAATTGAAGTTAATGCTAATCCATTCTCAAAAGAACCATGGTAATATAGTCCGCCATTTTCAGCTATAGCCCCCACCACACCGAGATAGTTTACAATGCCGCTGACCCATCCAGCACTCCTACCAGTCACAATTAAGACTTCTATCCCCTGAAGCTTTAAAATATTAAAAGTCTCTAAAAGCCTACTGCTAAACTTCCCTCTAGTGGTAAGCGTTCCATCCATATCAGTTGCAATCAGACGAATTTTACTCAAATTGAGCATAGTAACTAGGTGGGTGTTGAAAATTGTAATTCTTAGTTAGTAAGGAAATAGCGAAATTAGAAAACTCGGTTTTAGCTTTGATTTCCCGTATTTCATGTTGGAATATTACCCACAAGTCTCAATACAACACTAAAATTAGAAAATTAAAGTTAAGACGAAGAGATAAAAGGGAACAATAAATACGGAGGGGTGCATCCAAGTTTATAGATTCTTTAACATAGCTTTGTGCTGATTCAGGTTTGTACTAGCAGTATTCACTAGGACATACATCCAGCAATTCCGCATTCTGGCTTTGTTAGCTATGTTACAGTTATGTTTTTAAAATTCAGACCTTATCTAGAAAAATTCATACATACGTTAAATTATGAAAGCAATTATGGTAGTGGGAACAACATCCCACGCAGGAAAATCACTCTTAACTACAGCTATTTGTCGCATTTTATCACGACGTGGTTGGCGGGTGGCTCCTTTTAAGGGTCAAAATATGGCTTTGAATTCCTACGTCACTCCCACTGGTGGTGAAATTGGTTACGCACAAGCTGTACAAGCATGGGCTGCCGGAGTGGTACCCTGGGTAGAAATGAACCCAATTTTGCTCAAACCCCAAGGTGACATGACATCCCAAGTCATTATGAAGGGTAAACCTATTGGCAGAGTTAACGCCAATGAATATTATGAGCAATATTTTGATTTGGGCTGGCGCTCCATTGAAGAATCTTTACAACACCTGCAAACCGAATTTGACTTACTAGTTTGTGAAGGTGCTGGAAGTCCTGCGGAAATTAACCTTAAACACCGCGACTTAACAAACATGCGGATAGCAAAACATCTCAATGCTGCAACTATTTTGGTAGTTGACATCGAACGAGGTGGTGCTTTTGCTCACGTAGTAGGGACTTTAGAATTATTAGATCCCGATGAACGCGCTCTGATTAAAGGTATTGTCATTAACAAGTTCCGAGGACAAATATCAATTCTGGAACCTGGCTTGAAATGGTTAGAAGAACGTACAGGAATTCCTGTTTTAGGTGTTATTCCTTACATGGAACAGGTTTTTCCTGCGGAAGATTCCCTAGATTTGCTCGAACGTAAACCAGATAAACAAAACAGTGATTTGAATATTGCTGTGGTTCGTTTGCCTCGAATTTCCAACTTTACTGATTTTGATCCCCTAGAATCTGAACCCACTGTATCAGTTAAATATCTCAGCCCTAAACAAGATTTAGGACATCCGGATGCAGTAATTCTTCCCGGTACCAAAACCACCATTCCCGATTTGATGTTACTGCAAAAAAGCGGCATGGCAGAAGCAATTCAACATTATGCAGCATCTGGTGGTACAGTTTTAGGAATCTGTGGTGGCTATCAAATGTTAGGACAAATGATTGCCGATCCTGAAGGTATTGAAGGACAAGCGGGTAGGTATCAAGGATTGAACCTATTACCCATCAAAACTGTGATTACTGGGCAAAAAATCGCCCGTCAACGTCAAGTTACTTCCCATTTTCCCCAAATGGGTTTACCTGTAACTGGCTTTGAAATTCACCAAGGAAGATCCCGAATCGAAATCCAAGGCACAGATAACCAAGCTTTCCAAGCATTGTTTGATGATATTAATTTAGGTTTAGTTGATAATTGTCAATCTGTTTGGGGAACCTATTTACACGGTATATTTGATAATGGTCCTTGGCGTAGAGCTTGGTTAAATCGTTTACGTCAGCAACGTGGTTTAAAATCCTTGCCTACTGGTGTTTCAAACTACCGTGAACAACGGGAAAATCTCTTAGATTCTTTAGCAGTTGAAGTGGAGAAACATCTTGATTTAACCGCATTTTTGGGTTAAGGAAGATGGAGACGTTCGGTGGAACGTCTCCCCGTATTTTTAAGTTGTAATGGGGCAACGAAGCAATCTCAAAGTTTTGTTTTACCCTAACGATTGCCCAAAGCTTGCCATAGTTAATTTCCCAAATTCCCTAATTATTATGTCTGTTAGCATTCGTTTTCTGCCTGATAACATCACAGTTGAAGCCGAAGTTGGAGAATCCCTACTAGATGTTGCTGATAAAGTAGGTGTGTTTATTCCAACAGGTTGTTTGATGGGTTCTTGTCATGCTTGCACTGTAGAAATTGTCGGTGGTGACGTGATTCGCGCTTGTATTAGTCCTGTACCACCTGCAAGTGAAGAACTGGTAATTCAACTATTTAGTGATCCGAGTTGGGATTAGTGTTGACACAAAGACTAGCCTACAGGAATGCGCGCCGTAGGATACCCGCAGGGCTACAGCGCGAACATTGGTTGTGCTATCGAAATTAAGCTAAAGCTGAGGCTTGAGGTTTTGCGAAAATCATTCTTCCAGCGGAAGTTTGCAATGCACTGGTGACAATGACACGAACTTCACCACCAACGTAACCACTACCTTCTTCCACCACCACCATTGTGCCATCGTCGAGATACCCGATGCCTTGGCTGGGTTCTTTGCCTTCTTTCAGCACTTTGATATCGATATTATCGCCTGGAAGATAACTAGGGCGAACAGCGTTGACTAAATCGTTGACATTTAATACTGGGACTTTTTGTACACTTGCCACCTTCGACAAGTTGTAATCGTTGGTGAGGAGAGTACCATTAATTTCTTGGGCAAACCTGACTAACTTCGCATCTACAGTAGAGATGTCGTCATAATCGGCTTGATTAATCACAATGCGATCGCTATATTGTTCTTTCATCCGATTTAGGATTTCTAAACCGCGTCTTCCTCTGACTCGTTTTTGATCCTTTGTGGCATCAGCAACTTGCTGTAATTCTTGTAGTACAAATTGAGGGACAATAATTTGACCTTCCAAAAATCCTGTTTCTAGAAGAGTTTCAATCCGACCATCAATAATACAACTCGTATCCAAAACCTTAGTATTTGCTGGCTTTAGTGTACCTTCCACCAACATCGATTCAACGGTACTAGGGTTAATTAAGCGTAACAATCCACGACCATGGGTATCAGCTAAATTCATCCCTGTGTATGCCAAAACAATACTACCAACAACGGCAACCAGGGGTTTAATAAAGCTAAAATCTACAGGTATGGGCAGTAAAAACAAAGGTGCAAGCATCAAGTTTGCCACCAGCAATCCAATCACCAAGCCGATAGCGCGGGTGAGGATGACTTCAAATGGTAAATCTCGAAACTTTGCTTCAAGACGACGGTAGCCAGTTTGAAGTCTAAAGCCGACTGCACCACCAAGGATAGCAGCGAACACAGCTATTACAAACCGTAAAGCTTCTAAGTTCGATACCCGACTTAAAGTACCTTCTGGTAGTAAATCGGTGCTATAAAAGCCTACCCCCGCTGCTGCCAGGATGAATGAAAAAATAATAATGGCATCAAGCATGGTTTTTATTTTCCTGCAAGTGGATTTCTAGGATGTTGAGTAATTTCTATATCATCTACAAGATAAACTCATGAATATTCGGTCGAGATTTCGACTATTTCTATATGCAAACATTATAACGAAAGAGTTATATGCTTTATCTTCTCATGTCAATTTATCAATACCCAATGAGGAACCTATTTGTTTTCATTATTTGTAATCCTTCGCAATCTAAATCAATATAGCTGTGGACAATTTGGAAAATAATGATTCAAGAGATTTTCATCAATGAGGTTCCGACTTCAGCTTACCTACATATTCCATTTTGTCGGCGACGCTGTTTTTACTGTGATTTTCCGGTTTCGGTGGTTGGGGACAACAAGCGCGGTGAGACATCAGGTGCTATCTCTCGCTATGTTGAGGTACTGTGCCAAGAAATTACCATCACACCGAATTTTGGTAAACCCTTAGAAACTATTTTCTTTGGAGGTGGCACTCCTTCGCTGTTATCTGCAAGCCAGTTACAACAAATTATAGATATATTAAATCAATATTTTGGCATCTCTCCAAGTGCGGAAATCTCTATGGAGATGGATCCAGGTACCTTTGATTTACAACACCTGGAAAGCTACCATCAATCAGGGGTTAATCGAGTTAGTTGTGGCGTACAAGCATTCCAAGAAACCCTACTTCAAGTGAGTGGGCGATCGCATAACCTCACCGATACCTATTCTGCCATTGAATTGATCCGGCAAGTCAATATCCCCAATTTCAGCCTAGATTTAATATCTGGTTTGCCTAACCAAACCTTAGAAATGTGGCAACAATCCCTAGAAGAGGCAATTTCCCTCACACCCAACCACATCTCCATCTACGACCTTACCATCGAACCTGGTACAGCCTTCGGCAGATATTTCCAACCTGGAGATAAACCATTACCCAGCGACGAAACCACCGTGCATATGTATCGCATGGCACAGAAAGTTTTAACCCATGCTGGATATGAACATTATGAAATCTCCAACTATGCTAAACCGGGGTATCAGTGCCGCCATAATCGAGTTTACTGGGAAAACCGCCCTTATTACGCCTTTGGTATGGGTGCAGCTAGCTATATTCAAGGAAAAAGGTTCACCCGTCCCCGCCAAACTCAAACATACTACGATTGGGTGACAGCAGGTGCAGTTATTAACTGTGAAGTAACACCACCAGATGAAGTTTTTTTAGACACATTAATGGTGGGGTTGCGATTAGCTGAAGGTTTAGATTTAACAAATCTTCAGGATAAATTTGGGATCAAAAAAATCGAAGAAACCCTTAAAATTTTACAACCTTACATGCAGAAAGATTGGATAATAATTCAAGACAACAAATTAAAATTAACCGACCCCGAAGGCTTTCTATTTTCTAACGTTATATTGTCTCAACTCTTTGCATATCTTTAAAAAAAACAGGTAGGGTGTGTTAGACGCATGAATAAACGTGAACTTTAAAGAAAAATCTCAATGCGTCGTAACGCACCATTTAATATTTACGCTACTCAAACCCTTATATAAACCTTGTCTATTTTGACGACTGTAGTTTGAAGTCAAGATTATGGGTAGGCGTAGCCAGCCCTACGGGCTTATGCTAGTCTGCGACAAGCCGCTGACGCGTCTACCTTGCGTCGCAATGACAAAACTCCACTTTTAATGATAGATGAGGTTTAGCATTAATATCAAAGTAGCTTCACGAGGAGACGCATAAAGAAACATCAACTTTGAAGAA
This sequence comes from Calothrix sp. PCC 6303, assembly GCF_000317435.1. Classification (NCBI taxonomy): domain Bacteria; kingdom Bacillati; phylum Cyanobacteriota; class Cyanophyceae; order Nostocales; family Calotrichaceae; genus Calothrix; species Calothrix sp. PCC 6303. The sequence goes on along the minus strand of NC_019751.1, from coordinate 77,172 downwards.
CAATCTAAATACGTCATCACGCACCGATAAACTTATGTATTAACTTGAGTCAAAGCTTGCCTGTAGGTTTACGTTAATGATATATCTATAAAACTGCGTATTTCCCATCTCTACAGTTTAGCTGATGAACAGAATACAATTTATTTTTTCGAGTCTTTTTTTATACATTTTCTTAGTATTTAAAATTACACCAGTTAAAGCACAAATAACTCCCGATACTACCCTTGGAAACGAATCTTCACAAATCAATTACAACGCCGTAATCAACGGTTTGAATGCAGACCAAATTAATGGTGGTGCAACCAGAGGAAGCAATCTTTTTCACAGTTTTAGCGAATTTAATATCAAAGATGGACAAAGGGTTTATTTTGCTAATCCATCGGGAGTATTAAATATTTTAACGCGAGTCACTGGTAAAGATGCGTCAAGTATTTTCGGGACATTAGGTGTAGATGGGAATGCAAATTTATTTTTGATGAATCCCAATGGCATCTTGTTTGGTAAAAATGCTCAATTAGATATTCAAGGTTCATTTCTGGGAACAACGGCAAACAGCATTACTTTCCCTGGTGGGGCAGAATTTAGTGCCAACAATCCCCAAGCAGTGCCGTTATTAACTATCAATTTACCAATTGGTTTGCAGTTTGGTTCCCAACCTGGAAATATTACTAGTCAAGCTGTGATTCGGGATTCACAAGGAAATCTTGCTAGTGGTTTGCTAGTTGGTGGTGGCACCCTAGCATTTATGGGTGGTGAAATTACCTTAGATGATAGTTTGTTGTTTGCCCAAAATGGACAAGTAAAATTGGGGGCAATCAGTGGAGATACAACCGTTGGGCTAAATGTTAACGGTTCATTGCTGGATTTTAAATTTCCAGAAAATTTCGGACGCGCACCCATCAACTTAACGAATGCAAATATCTTTGTTACAGATGAAAATGGTGCAATTGAATTATTTGGTGGAAAAATTGGGCTAAATAATTCTATTCTTTTCAGTGACAGTAACGGTAGCGGCTCAATCATTATTGATGCAACTCTACTTAATTTAGATAACGGTACTAGAATATTCAGCGCTACTTCTGGTACAGCGAAAGGTGGTGATATTCAAATTCAAGCCAGTGGTGCAGTAAATTTTGCTAACAGTAGTAGGATTTTATCTATCAGCGATGCTTCAGCCACAGTTCCAGGCGGTGACGTTACTATCAACGCGGAAAAAATCACAGTTACCGGAGATGGAAATACCCAAAATAGTAGTAGTATTGGTGCGTTTACTTATAGTGAAGGTAATGGGGGAAATATCACCCTCAATGCCAAAGACTCTATTCATATCAACGGTGGCTTGATATCTGCCAGTACTGATAGTACAGGCAAGGGAGGGGACTTGACCGTGAGAGCTACAAATGATGTCAATATTGCCAATAACGCTTCTTTCGGATTACTTACTACTGGTTCTGGTTCAACAGGCAATATTCAAATTGAAACAGGTACTTTACGGCTTCAAAACAATTTGTTAGGGGGAGGAGTGACGGCACTTGCATCTGGTAGTGGAAGTGTTGGTTCTATTTCTATTCAAGCTCGAAATGCAGTTGAAGTGACTCAAAGTAATATATCTACAAGTCTGGTTATACCACTGGGAAGTCCAACTCAAGCAACAGCAGGGGATATAACCATCCAAACCCAACGACTCAATCTCAAAGATGGGGGTTCGGTGAACACGAATACTTTTAGTAGTGCAAATGCAGCTAACATTTCGATCAAAGCTAGCGAGTATATAGAAATTAGCGGTTTCCTTAGCGAGATATCAAGTAGTACAAGGTTCGGTTCTGGAAACGGAGGTAATGTAACGATTGAAACACCTCGATTTACTGCCACTCAAGGAGGAGGTGTGAGTACCACATCCCTTGAAAGCAGGGGTAATGCTGGGAATATTACCATTCGTGCCAAAGATGTAGAATTAGATGGTTCTGTTTTCGTACCCAAAGAACAGTTTTTAGCTAGAATAAATCAAATTGGTGCAGCGGAATTTTTGTTTGATCCTCTTTCACAAGAAATTCTTGCCAGGTTTGGGGGTCTTGATTATGAGAGTAGCTTGTCTTCAGATCTAATTAGAGGGAATGCAGATGTCGGGGGCGGTACAATAACTATTGATACTGAACGCTTGCGCTTGAGTAATGGTGGAAAAATCTCAACCTCAGTATTGGCAGGAGGACAGGGACGAGGCGGTAATTTGGTAGTTCGTGCCACTGATTCTATTGATATTACTGGAGTTGGGACAGAACGCCTAGATGGTTCATTGACACCATCAGGCTTATTTGCAGAATTGCAAACTGGCGGAATTGGTTCTGGGGGCAGCATTGATGTGACAACAAGACGCTTAAACCTCAGTAATGGGGGAGCAATTTCTGCCAGTACATTTGGTGAAGGAAATGCAGGAAATATTAGGATTAATGCCAGAAGTATTGATTTGCGTGGAAATAGCAAAATCGCCACTCAGGTTGACAATAAAGCTAAGGGCAACGCAGGCAACATCAATATCACAACTCAACTATTAAATGTTCAAGAAGAGTCACAGATTTCATCAGCAACCCAAGGAAGTGGAAATGCGGGTAATTTAACTGTACAAGCTGATAACATTATCCTGACTGGTTCAGATAGTAAGTTTGCAACTGGTTTCCTATCCTCAGTTGATGAAGGGGCTAATGGTAATGGTGGTGGTATAGATATTACAAGTAATCGCTTGACTGTACGTAAGAGTGCTGAAATTGTCTCCAGCAGTCTCGGCACGGGTGACGCTGGAAATATTGGGATTAATGCGAATTTTGTGGAAATTCTGGATAAAGGCAGTGCGATCGCTTCTTCAACGAATGCAGGCAATGGTGGTGACATCAAACTCAATATCGCTGATATATTACTATTACGTCGTGGTGCTTTCATTTCCACTACCGCAGGGAGAAACCAAGCTGGTGGTGATGGCGGTAATATCAATCTCATCTCTAAATTTATCGTTGCTGTACCTCAAGAAAATAGCGATATCCTAGCTAATGCTTTTACAGGAAGAGGTGGAAATATCAATATCCAAACCCAAGCCATTTTTGGGATTGAACCCCGTCCTCAAACCACAAATCAAAGCGATATTACCGCAAGTTCAGAACTTGGTGTACAGGGGCAAATTTCTATCCAAAAACCTGATGCTGATCCCAGTCGAGGGTTAATCCAGCTACCTGGAGGATTCAAAGATAAGAGCGATGAAATAGATCAACTGTGCGGTAGAAACAGAATACCTTTAGGCAGCTTTATTGTCACTGGTAAAGACGGTAGCATACCCTCCAATCCGGTTGTAAATCCGATGCAGGGTGAGGTTGATTTAAGCTTACCTGCCACCCTAGATGAAAGTAATTCTACTGAGAGAGTGGATAAACTTCCAGATAGTTTAATGGTGCAACATCCACCACAGAATAGGATCGTCGAAGCTCAAGCCCTAATGAGAGGTGCTGACGGCACATTATACTTGGTGGCACAAGCGCCAAACGCCATACCAAATTCTCGTCCTGCGGTGTCTGCTTGCACTGGTGTTGGCAGGAGGTAGCTAGGAAATTGTCTTTTTCTAATAGATATCTGCTGAAACAGAACTAGAGACATAGCAATGCTACGTCTCTAGAAATACCAATTTAACAATACAGTTTACAAGCTTATTTCTGCACATTTACCATCATTAGAGATTAAACAATGAACAAAACAAAATTATTATTAACAAGTCTATTGTTATGGAATTTCACATTACTTAGGAACATCCCTGTAAATGCACAAATTACACCTGATAGCAGTCTAGGAAATGAATCTTCACAAATTAATTCTAACGCCGTAATCAACGGTTTGAATGCAGAGCAAATCAATGGTGGTGCAAGACGGGGAATTAATCTTTTTCATAGTTTTAGCGAATTTAATATAAAAGATGGGCAGAGGGTTTATTTTGCTAATCCATCTGGAGTATTCAATATCTTAACGCGAGTAACTGGTAAAGATGCGTCGAATATTTTCGGGACATTAGGTATAGATGGGAATGCAAATTTATTTTTGATGAATCCCAATGGTATCTTGTTTGGTAAAAATGCCAGTTTGGATATGCGGGGTTCATTTGTTGGGACAACAGCTAACGACTTACAGTTTAGTGATGGAAAATTTTTTAGTGCTAGTTCTAATCAAGAAACACCATTATTAAGTATTAGCGTACCAATTGGTTTGCAGTTTGGAGGAAACCAAGGAAATATTACCAACCAATCTCAATCTCTTAATTTGCAGCCAAGTCAAAGCTTACTATTAGTTGGGAAAGAGGTAAATCTGGATGCCGCGAAAATCCAGCTTACTGATGGTTTAGTAGAGTTGGTAGGAGTGAAAGGAACAGGAAATATAGGACTTAGCGATACCTACGGTGGTGAACTAGGCATTCGAACTATTTTCCCTTCTAATCTGGAAAAAGGTACTGTCTCCTTGGTAAATGGCTCCGAAATTAACGTTACTGGTCAGGGTATAGGAAGTATATTAATTAACTCTAGCAATTTTGAGATGCTTGGAGGCAGTAAACTAATTGCAGGTATTGGCGAGAATTTGACAGCAACGAGCCAAAAGCCAGGAGATGTTAACATCCAAGCCACAAATAAAGTCAATCTTGTAGAAGGAAGTTTAATCGCTAATCATGCAAACTTTGGCAGTAATGGGAATACAGGTGATATTAACATTAATACCAATTTTCTAGAAGTAGTTGGTGGCAGAGTCAGTACGCGAACTTTAGGAACAGGAAAGGCAGGTAATATTAATATCAAATCTGGAGAAGTATATGTTAACAATCCGGCTTATAAGTTGCCGGGAAATAATAGCCTTCAAGAAGATAAACCAGCATTAGATGCTAGTAATTACAAAAATGATGCTCCAGATAGAAAAGGTCGAGGCTTAGGAGCTAGCGGTAATGTTTCAATTGTTGCTGATAGGAATATAACTTTAATTGGACAAGGTAAAGACGAAGAAAATAAGGTTATCTCAACTTATAGTGGACTCGGAGGAAAAGGAGGGGGAAATATTTCTCTAAATGCAGGCGGTTCTGTATATTTATCTAATGCCTATGTTGGTAGTCCAAGTTTTAATGGAGCAAGAGCAGACATCTCAATATTTGGCAACGAATCAGTATCAATTCTTGACAATAGTCGCCTCAGAAGCGGAACTAATGCTCAAAGAGCAGGAGACATTACAATCAAATCTTCTGGATTAGTTTCATTAAAGAATAGTTTCATTGATTCTAGTGTCGGTGGTAAAAATTCTCAAGCTGGCAATATTAGTATTCAAGGTGGTGATATTTATATTAGCCAACTGTTAAACAAACCAGGGAAAGCAGCACTTAATACTATTAGCAGTTCCGAAGGATATTCTGGAAATGTGTCAGTGGTCGCTCAAGGTGATATTACTTTAATCGGTAATAATCTTGATACCGATAACTTAGTAATTTCGACTTTTGCTAATATTAGAGCACTTCAAGGAGGAGATATATCTTTGAAAGCTAATTCGATTAGTCTGACAAATGCTTATCTCAAATCTGGAAGTGAGAGAGGAAATGGTGGGAATATTTCATTATTAGGTGATAGTTCGGTATCAGTATCAGATAATAGCTCTTTGTTATCGGGTACTAATGCTGGAAAAGCTGGAAATATTAATATTCAATCATCCGGAGATATTCTAATTAAGCAAAGTTTGCTACTTTCAGGTGTCGGTGGTCGAAAAGATACCCCGAATGCTACTGGTGGTGACATTAATCTTAATGGACGCTCTATTTTAATCACAAATGGTTCTGAGATTACAGCTAGAGCTTCTAGGGAAGCTACTAAGGAATTACCTGGTGGAACTTCTGGCAACATTCTAGTTAATGCCACAAAAAAATTTACAATCTCAGGTAAAGCTCAATATCCATTTCCTAGAAATACTCGACCAGTTAAAACTATTTACAGTGCTTTGTTAACAGGTAGTGGTCCGACTGCCAATGGTGCTGGTGGAACTATCACTATCAATGCTCCTCAAGTAGAAATATCGAATGGAGGAATTTTAAGAGCAGAAAGTCAAAGTTCCTTTTCAGGGGGAGATATAACTGTTAACGCTGAGACAATTGATATTAATAGTGGTGGGAAAATTTTGACTAGTGCTTTAGGAAGTGGGAATGCTGGTAATACGATTCTCAATGGCACCAAGCGTATTGCCATTTCAGGTAATAATCCAGAAATTTCTGATATTTTCAAACTGGTTGCATCTGAAGGTGAAGCTGAAGCTAATATTAAATTTGGCATTAATAATTCAATTAGTGGTGTATTTGCTGGCACCTCTAAAACTTCTACAGGTAGAGGAGGAGATTTAGGAATTAGAACACCAAATTTAGCGATCAAAGATGGTGCAATTATCTCAGTCAGTAGCGAAGGTTTTGGGGCTGCTGGTAATATCAACATTAAATCTAGCTCTACATCTCTCGACAATCAAGCTTCCATCACTGCCAACACTCGCCGTAATTCTAATAATAATCGAGAGCAAGCAATAATCAATTTCAATACTGATGCCTTAATCCTCCGTCGTAATAGCAATATAACTACTAACGCCGAAGGTGCAAACGTCATTGGTGGTAACATCAACATCAATGCTGGGGTTATCGCTGCTTTTGAAAATAGTGATATCAGCGCTAATTCCAGTGATTTTAGAGGTGGTAGAGTCGCAATTAATGTTGAAGGAATATTTGGCACCCAAGCCCGTAATTTTTTAACTCCACAAAGCGACATTACTGCTACAGGTGCAAACCCCTCTCTAAATGGAAGTACAGAAATAAATCTTCCTGATGTAGATCCTAGTGGGGGGTTAATTCAACTACCAGAAAGGCTTAAAGATCAAAGCGATCAAATCGATCAACTGTGTGGTAGAGGTAGGAAACCCTTAGGTAACTTTATTGTCACTGGTAAAGACGGTAGCATACCCTCCAATCCGGTTGTAAATCCGATGCAGGGTGAGCTTGATTTAAGCTTACCTGCTACCTTGGATGAAACTAATTTTACTGAAAGTGTGGATCAGCTTCCAGATAGTTTAATGGTACAAAATCCACCAGTAAATAGGATTGTGGAGGCTCAAGCCCTAATGAGAAGTGCTGACGGCACATTATACTTGGTGGCACAAGCGCCAAACGCCATACCAAATTCTCGTCCTGCGGTGTCTGCTTGCGGCAGTGTTGGTAGTAAATAGTAGTCAGATGCCAATAAGCGATCGCATGTCCGTCTGAAGTATTGAAATCCCCGACTTCTTTAAAAAGTCGGGGATTTATAAATCTAGATTACTGCCAAACATAAATTAGCAGAAACAAAACAATCCAAATCACATCTACAAAGTGCCAAAACAGTGAAGTTGAATTCACACCAAAGTGACCTGAATCATAATTGCCAGGAATAAATGAGCGAATTAAGATCATTAATTGCAACAGTAACCCAGTTAAAACATGTAACCCGTGGAAACCAGTTAATAAATAAAATAATCCGCCAAAAACACCTGTAGTAAAACCAAATTCTAAACCACTCCACTCTACCGCTTGACCGTAGAGAAAGTAACTACCCATTGCCATTGTAGTTAGCAAAAAGAGGCGGAAACCCCATAGGTTATGCTTTTGTAGCGCACGTTCAGCAAAATAAATTACAAAGCTACTGGAAACTAAAACCACTGAATTAATCGCAGGTTCTCTAATTTCCAAACCAGAAACACCAGGGGGTAGCCAATTTGCTGATGTTAACTTGCAAACTGCATATGCTGCAAAGAAACTGATGAAAATTACACTTTCAGATAATAAAAAAACGACAAAACCGTACATTTTATTACCTTCTTCATCATGGGTATGCTCACCCGCATGATGTGCTAACTCATGAGAATTAATTGAACTATCCATGATTTTTAATTAGGGAATGGGGAAAATATCAGATAAGGCAGATGAGATCCCCAACTTTTTCAAGAAGTCGGGGATATGAGGTGAAAATCTCAGATTTAATGCTCGTTATTCAATTCGCAATGTAATCCACTAGCTACTAGAGGTTCATTCGTTCCGTAACCGTAGGGTGCTGAAATAACAATGGGAATTTCCTCAAAGTTCTCAACTGGTGGTGGTGAAGAAACTATCCACTCTAAACCAATTGCTCTCCAAGGGTTATCTGGGGCTTTTTCACCGTTTGCCCAAGAACTGATAATATTCAAGATGAAAGGTAGCGTAGACATGCCTAACAAAAAGCCGCCTAAGCTAGCAACCACATTCCAAAAGGTAAAATCTGGGTCGTAGGAAGCAGCACGACGCAACATCCCATGTAATCCTAATGGGTGCATCGGTAAAAAGTTGATATTAGTACCAATGAATGCCAACCAGAAGTGTAATTTACCTAAACCTTCATAGTACATTTTCCCGGTCATTTTCGGGAACCAGTGGTACATAGCGGCAAACATGCCCATTGTCACGGTTCCATAGAGTACATAATGGAAGTGACCAACTACAAAATAAGTATTATTTACATGGATATCAATGGGTACTGAAGAAAGCATGATACCCGTGATACCAGCAAACACAAACATCACCAAACCGCCTGTTGCAAATAGCATTGGCGTGTTGAAGCGGAGTTTACCACCCCAAATTGTGGCTACCCAGGCAAATACTTTGATTCCTGTGGGGACAGACACACACATGGTGGAAATCATAAACACAACCCGCATCCAATTAGCTGTTCCACTGGCGTACATGTGATGAACCCAAACTAGGGCGCTAACCCCGGCAATTAAGAGGGAAGAGATGGCGACGACTTTGTAACCAAATAATGGTTTGCGGGAGTAAACTGGGAATATTTCTGAGAAAATCCCGAAAATTGGCAGAATAATTACATAAACTGCGGGGTGGGAGTAGAACCAGAATAAATGCTGGAACAAAACTGGATTTCCACCATTTTCAGGGTTGAAGAATGCTGTCCCCACCGAAAGATCAAACAGCAGCATCACAGCACCTGCTGTTAATGCGGGTAATCCAAATAGCTGAATAATTTGGGCGCTGAATACAGCCCAAACAAATAGGGGCATCCGGAAAAAAGTCATTCCTGGTGCGCGCATCTTGACGATGGTGGTGACAAAGTTCACGGCACCCATAATAGAGGAGACACCGGAAACTGCCACTGCTAGCAACCAAACAAATTCACCATTGAGGAGTAATCCGGAAGGGTTTTGTAAACTAGCGGGAGGATATGACCACCAGCCTGTTTGAGCCGGACCACTAGGTAGTAGGAAGCTGCCCATGAGTAGCGCCCCAGCTACGGGTACCATCCAGAAGGCAACGGCATTCAGGCGGGGGAATGCCATATCTCGTGCGCCAATCATGAGGGGAACTAGATAGTTCGCTAATCCTACGAGTGAGGGGAATGTCCAACCAAATAGCATGACTGTTCCGTGCATGGTGAACATGACGTTATACACGGTACGGTCTACTAAATCGGCTTCGGGGGTGATCAGTTCTCCGCGCATAATCATGGCGAAGATACCACCGACGAGGAGGAATATGAATGAGGTGACGAGGTACTGGATACCGATGACTTTGTGGTCGGTGCTGAAGGTAAAGTAGGTTTTCCAGGTTGTGGGTGGCATCTGGTGATGTGTATCAATCACGACGCTGGAATTAATGGTTTCTGTGTTTTCCATGGTTAATAATTAATTTTAACGCAGAGGAACGCCGAGTTAAGCGCAGAGGTGCGCGGAGAGAATAAAGAGAGGGAAAAAGAGAGAAGAGGGAGGGGACTATCCTGGGTAGTTGACCATTTGAGGTGGTGCAGGTACTACTGTGGGGTATCCGTTTTTGAAGGTTTTTTGTGATTCTTTGGTGTATTCTGCTGCTGCTTGGTTGGGGGCTGGGGATGGTTTTTGATCAGCGGCTTTGACTAACCAGGTTTTGTAGTCTTCGAGAGATTCGACGACGACGTTTGCTGTCATGGCTGCAAAGTAGGTGCCGCTGAATTGGGAGTCGGTGAGGTTATATTTACCTTCTCGGATGGGGGTAAATTCAAAGTCGATGGTGTGTTTGGGAATGATGTCTTGTTTGAGTCGAAAGGCTGGGATGTAGAATCCGTGAAGAACGTCTGCTGATTCTAGTGCCAGATGAACGCGCTGATTGACTGGAAGATGAAGTTCGGTACTGGTGACTGATTTGTAGGGATATTGGAATACCCAAGCCCATTGTTTGGCGATGACTTTGATGGGTTCGTCGCTGTCGATTTGGGGTTCGGTGGGTTTGCTACTCCAGTCCCAAGGTGCTGCGGATGCTGGTTCTATTGCTTGGGGCATGTGCAGGTGAACCATTTCCATTGGTCCGCGAATCGACATCTTGTCGTAAACTTGATAGCTGTAGGTAGCAATCCAGACTACTAAGAGGATGGGAATTGCTGTCCAGACAACTTCCAGGGTAATGTTTCCTTCGATTGGAGGTCCATCACTGGTATCATCAATGGCGGCGCGGTGAAAGATAATGGAGTATGTTAGGGTTCCTGTGACTCCCAAGAAGATGAAGGTACCAAGAACGACGAGAAAACTAAATAGTTCGTCGATGAGATGGGATTCGGCGGCGGCTTGAGGGGGGAACCACGAATATGCCTGTTGTCCCATCCACAGGCTGATGGCAAGTAACGCGATCGCACTTACGATCAAAGCTAGGAAGTTCCAGATTTTCATAGGATAAATTCGGTGATTCTTTATTTCAATAACATGTTGGGGTTTTCACCTAGTCGCAATAGGGAGTCTGCTGTGTTATGTACTCCAAATTCGGCGGCTAATTGTGCTCCTAAGGTTCCATGGAGATACATGATAAACATGATGGCAAAGCCTGCGACTAAGTAGCTCCACTGAACTTGTCTGTCTTCTTGTTTACGCCAAAGAAAACGTTGGAAGCCTCTCCAAACTGTCATCCCCACAATTAGGGAAAATAACAAAACTCCACCAACTCCATGCCATAACATGGTTTCCATTGCCTTGAATCCCCAAGCGCTGGTGATGTCAGGAGATGGTTCAGCTAGCATAATTTCGTAGAAACCTGCGGCAACGGTAAAGCAGGTGATGATGGAGGAGGCTAGCATGTTATACCAACCTACATCAAAGAAGTTTTCCCGTTCAGCAGGAAGTGCTAAGAATTTGAAGATTGGTTTTTGGAGGGGGAATAATACACCCACAAAATCAAAGGTAATCCCAATGATGAATAAGCCCAAAGTGAGGTGAACTAAGTTGGGATGGATGGGAATATTGTAGGGTAGACCATTTGCACCCAAACTCGCCCTTAATTGTTCGATTAGTTCTGAGTTCATCGTAAAATTCCCTCCTTCACTGCTTCAACTACTGGTACTGTATGTAATCCATATACCCAAACCAGTTGATCTCCTAGGTATACTTGCACAATTACAACTGTTGCTAATAACAGGTTTAAAGCTAAATAGGGAATTGGGAGTGTGTCAGGGGTGCGTAAACGAATTACATAACGCCAACCTGTAACTGCTGCTATTAATCCTGATAATGACCAACCAATAAATGTATGCATGTTTAATACTGGTTGCACCACATCGTAGGGCTTGGCTAAACCAGCTTCAAATTGACCAAAAATAATGGCGACGAAGATGGAAACTGTTGCTAGTACCATGTTCCACCAACTAACTTCAAATAACCGGGAGTTTTTGGTAAAGGAACCAATTACATCACAGACAAAACCAAATAACACCATCGCAATTACGAAGTGAACTACGATTGGATGAACCGTATCTGGATACGGCAAATTATGCTCGTTTAACGGTGGCAGATAATTTAACATTGTGTTCTCCTACATATATCTCCTGAAATCAAAGCCAAAAATTCTCGCCCTTAGAATTATCAAAATATGTATTCAGCAGATACTTTGATGATGCAGCTATTTAGTTTTTTTTAATGTTTATATTGCTACTAAAAAATATAAAAGTCTTTGACTAATGAGATAATAAAATAACTATTTTTTTTGCTAAAATAGGTATTGTTAATCAGAAACAAATTGGCGATTCAAGTAAATATAATTGGATGCAAAATCTAAATAGACTAGTTGAACAAGGGAAAAATTTATAGAATGCGATCGCAAAGCGAACTGGAGATTTATCGCAAATTTTGACAAAACTCCACTTTTGATCACAATACCTTCGCCATTTTAGGAGAAATAAAGCTTTCAGCTTTCAGGGTAAATTAAGGGCTTTTGTTTTTTCGGCAAAACTAAAAGCTGTATAAACATGGAGCGGATTTTCCCGTAGAGGGTTTTATTTAGGGCTTGCTGTTCCCGTAGCGCAGCGTTAGCTGTAAAAGTATTCTAGTGGGGGTAGGGAACTCTTAACAGTTTTATCCTTATTTTTCCGTTTTTCTATACTCCAATAAACCTGTATACAAGTTTTTTAAACCTCAAACCCTTATTTCCTTGCACTTTCCCAGGATAAAAATCTCGAAAGTATTGAGAAATAAGTATTTTTATAGTTATTCAGCAAGCCCTATTTATGTTCTTTAGCCCATAAGGGTTTTCAGCTTTTGCCTTCGGCTGAAAATAAAACCCTTATTTTTTCAGGAATCCTATGATTTTGCACGTTTTTTGTGATACTTCGTTTTGGCGAAGGTACTGCATCATGGACGAGGTTTAATAGATATATTTTTATATCTAATTTTTAGTCCGAGAATAATAAAATTAAAAATTAATGTAACCCCGTTAGCCGCAATAATTGCAATATCCTGACGTAAAATACCATAAATCAACCACAGAAAAATACCACTAATAAATGTAATTAACATCACAAATGACACATCTTTAGCCGATCTTGTTTGCCATGTTTTGATCATTTGCGGAACAAAAGAGATTGTCGTTAATCCACCCGCAATTAATCCTAATATTGTCAAATCCATTATTCGTATTTTCTCCCACAAGGATTTGATTGTAAACGATAATTATTATTGTGTGTCAATTTATATACCGCTCGCAAAAATCTGGACATAGCTGACATTTACTTTTCTTGCAATATCATGCTTCCGTTGGCATTCACAATACGTGACACTGACCATGATTTCTCAACAAATGATCGCACAAAACTAATGCCACCATTGCCTCTACCATGGGTACAGCACGGGGTAAAACACAAGGATCATGCCTACCTTTACCTGCTAGGAGTGTCTCTTCCCCTTCTTTGGTGACAGTTTTCTGTTCTTTACGGATAGTTGCAGTAGGCTTAAATGCTACACGGATGATGATATTTTCCCCATTGGAAATACCACCTTGAATACCTCCAGAACGGTTAGTGACGGTGCGAATTTCGCCAGTTTCATCAGTATAAAATTCATCATTATGTTCAAATCCTGTCAGGGTGGTTCCCGCAAAACCAGAACCAATTTCAAAACCTTTACTAGCAGGAAGGGACATGACACCCTTGGCAATATCTGCTTCTAACTTATCAAAAACCGGTTCACCCAAACCTTTGGGAACGTTCCTCGCAACACATTCCACTACACCACCGATGGAATTACCATCTCGTCCAATTTTCTCAATTAATTCGATCATTTTCTCGGCAAAATTGGCATCAGGACAGCGGACAATATTGCTTTCTACTTGTTCTAAAGTCACAGTGTCAGAATCAATTACAGCTTCTAAATCCTTGATGCGCTTGACATAGCCGATAATTTCTACACCAGCAACTTGACGCAGAATCTTTTTAGCGATCGCACTGCCTGCAACACGCCCTATTGTCTCACGCGCTGACGACCGACCGCCACCTTGCCAATTACGAAATCCATATTTAGCATCGTATGTCGCATCTGCATGGGATGGACGATATTTTTCTGACATCTCGTTGTAATCTTGCGATCGCATATCCTGATTACGCACCAAAATTGATATCGGTGTACCCAGTGTTTTGCCCTCAAAGACTCCAGAGAGGATTTCGCACTTATCCGCTTCTTTTCTCGGTGTGGTTATTTTACTTTGTCCTGGTCGCCGCCTATCTAATTCAACTTGGATTTCTTCGGGAGTAATTTCTAAACGTGGTGGACAACCATCAATGACAACCCCCACTCCACCCCCGTGAGACTCGCCAAATGTTGTGATGCGAAACAGATGCCCAAATGTATTACCCATGATCGCCAAAAGAAGTACCAAGATCTTATATTCTATCTTGCCCGTGATAACTTTCGTGATCCTCGTCTATTTCTATTCCCTATTAAATAGCAAAAAAGCCCAAGCTTTTACGCTTGAGCCTTTTTAAAGTACCTCTAAGATACTAAATCAAGTTAGACTAATCTAGATTAGTAACGGTTGCGGAAATTTCCGCCACGGTTGCCACCAAAAGATCCTCTATCTTCTTTGGGTTTAGCCTTATTAACTTTAAGGTCACGTCCCATCCATTCAGCTCCATCAAGAGCTTCAATGGCAGCAGCTTCTTCTGCTTCTGTACCCATTTCTACGAAACCGAAGCCACGTAAACGACCAGTTTCCCGATCGGTAGGAAGTTGAACGCGTTTTACAGTACCATACTCTGCAAACACAGCATTCAAGCTTTCCTCTGTAACTTCATAAGAAAGATTGCCTACGTAAACTGACATAATTTGTCTCCGAAACCATAAGTGTGTAGAGATTTAGATTTCGGGTAAAGTCTGTGCATACCAAAAGGAAGTAAACCTGTCAATAATAAAAACAAACGCTGCTCGCCGAATTAACTCTCCATGCACATGCTAACACAAAATCTCAATTAGAACAGAAAAGTTAAAATTCGCTTGACAAAAAGTTACAGATGGTTTTTTCTTTGGCGAAAATTTAATTAAACTTCCTCTACTCCGAAGATTCTAGCCTTCCATCAAGCTACTTAGCTAAGTTTGAGACGGATAAGGGCAAGCTTTTGGAAGCCAAGTTTTTCGTTAAAATATTTGAGTGAATAATCAAAATTCAAACCAAAATCAATGAGCGATCAGATTACATGGACTCCCGAAGCCGAAGCAAAACTCAAAGATATACCTTTTTTCGTCCGTCCTTTTGCTCGGAAAAAAATTGAAACTTACGCTCAGGAGAATAATTTCTTGCCAATTACTGTGGAGATTTATGAACAAGCTAAGAAACAGTTCAACCAAAAACACGAATAACTACTGCATGAAGGCAGAAGTAAGTAGACGCGGTAGGCACGGAGTGACTTCTGTAAGTGCGGATTCTGTTAGTAGGCAGAGAGCACCGCGTTGCGGGGGTTCCCCCCCCGTTGTAGCGACTGCGGAGAGGCAGAAAGAATAAAGTCGATAAAACAGGCTTTTCGCTTATTGTAAATGGTTGTTTTATTTACGCCGTGCTGTACTAGTGCTCAAGAACAGGTTATCAATTTCCACCGCTAAATACAGAACAACTGAATTTTCACGGAGTTTCTTCTACCGTCAATCCTATTTCCTGCCCATAAGATAATTCCAGGGTGTGACCATCCGGATCTTTTAAAAAAGCCCAATATCCAATAGGATATCCAGAATCTTGTTGTTTTTGCAGCAAAACACCTTCCTGTTGTGCTTTTTCACAAAGATGATCCATAAATTCACGACTTTTACAACCAACTCCCAAATGTGCTAAAGGAGATAGAACAGTCTGCACTAAAGGTGTTTCAATCAGAACAATCACGAAAGGACGAGTTTTGTCACACAACCATACCACATCTATACCTGTCTTGATGTCACTACGACGATGAATAGCCTGCATCCCAGCATAGGTAGCATAAAATTTTATACTTCTTTCAATATTTGAAACTGGAAGCGCTATGTGAGTCAGCCCAATATCTACCATTGCAGCTCATCCCTTAGAGATAATTTATAAACTAAACCTTAAATTTTTAGGGTGCGTTAAAGCAACGCGTAACAACCATTATCATACGGTGGGTTACGGCTATATATCATTGGTTCACATACCTAAATCATTAAACAGATGTAACACATTCTACTTAATCTTAATATTTACTCTTTAAATAGGTTCTAAGTCGGCAGAAATAAACAGAACTATAGCGTTTGTCCTTTGGATGAACTACAAATAAGGGCAAACAACCCTACTGGGAAATGGAGTAGCAAGGTATGGATCTATGGTATCTTCCACCACGAATTGCATTTAACTCAACTGAGAACCGCGATATTCTCTAAGTACTGAACTAGCCTCTAAATAGATGAAAATACTGACATTTAATGCAGGTTCTAGCACCTACAAAAGCTGTTTATATGAAATCACAGAGGGAATTCCCCAAGAAGCACCAGCACCAATTTGGGAAGCCAAAGTAGATTGGAGTCATCACCAAGGAACAGCGGAAATTCAGGTAAAAACTGCTACAGGTGGAAACTTAGAAGAACAAATATCAGCAGATTCCCATTCGGCAATTATTACTCATTTACTCGACACCCTTTGTCAAGGTTCCACCCAAGTCATCCAGGAACTTGGAGAAATTGATGTAGTTGGACATCGTGTTGTCCATGGTGGCAGGAAGTACTCTGAAAGCATAAAAATTACGGCAGAAGTGAAGAATGCGATCGCGCATCTTTCTAACATCGCTCCAGTCCATAACCCAGTGAATTTAGAAGGCATTGAAGTGATGGAACAGCACTTAGATGTCCCCCAAATCGCCGTCTTTGATACTGCTTTTCATAGTCATATACCCGATGCTGCCGCAATTTATCCCGGTGCTTACGAATGGATTCAACAGGACATTCGTCGTTATGGTTTTCATGGTATCAGTTATCAATATTGCACCCAGCGCGCAGCACAGATTCTTGACCAAGATATCAACTCCCTACGTATTATTACTTGCCATCTTGGTAATGGTTGTTCACTAGTCGCTATCAAAAATGGTCGCAGTATCGACACCACAATGGGATTCACACCCCTTGATGGCTTAATGATGGGCAGCCGCTCTGGGGCAATAGATCCAGGTATTCTCATCCATTTACTACGTCAAGGAAATTACACCGTTGAAGAACTCGATCACTTACTCAATCGAGACTCAGGCTTAAAGGGAATTTCCGGCATATCTGGAGACATGCGTCAAATCTATCACGAGATCGCACAAGGCAACAACCGGGCAAAACTCGCATTTGATATTTACATTCATCGTCTAAAATCCTGTATCGGTTCCATGATTGCCAGCTTAGGAGGATTAGATGTGTTAATTTTTACTGGTGGAGTTGGGGAAAATTCCGCAGAAGTCCGTTCGCAAGTTAGTGATGCTTTCAGCTTTTTAGGAGTAGAAATAGATCGTCAAAAAAATCAACAAAAACCTGTAGATATTAATATTTCTATGCCTACTTCAAAAGTACGACTTTTGGTAATTCACACTCAAGAAGATTGGCAAATTGCCTGTGAATGTTGGCAATGTCTAAACTAACATCTTTGGTACAATACCTTCGCCAAAACTGAGTATCACAAAAACCGTGCAAAATCATCGGATTCCTGAAAAAATAAGGGTTTTATTTTCAGCCGACGGCAAAAGCTTAAAACCCTTATGGGCTAAAGAACATAAATCAAACCCTCTATGGGAAAATCCGCACCATGTTTATACAGCTTTTAGTTTTGCCAAAAAAACAGAAATCCTTAATTTACCGTGGAAGCTGAAAGCTTTATTTATCGTAAAATGGCGAAGGTATTGTTGGTAATGAGAAGGTTAATGCTTACTAAATTGGTAAAAGCAATCTCATCATCAGATAATGAAAATGGAAACTTCCAGATATGATGGCAAAAGTGATAATTTACAATAAATTATAGATGTTCATGAAAGAGAAGGCAAAATTACGTGTCCTGTGTGCGATTCTGAATTACTAGTTATTATTGGTAGCCAAGATAAAGAATTAATGGAAAAGCATCAACGAAGTAGTGGTATATATTGTTTAACTAACCCAAAACACATGAACAGAGTATTTATTATGTCAGATATAATGGCTGAATTTAGAAGCAGGTTTGGACTTGAATAATGATTGATTCGTCGGTTGGGTTGAGGCGCACTAAAAACCTTAATATTTAACACAAATATTGTAGCAACTTAACCCAATATTCTCAGATTGAAAGCTTTTAAAATCCATTTTGTTACTGGTTTCATTTAGATATTTTCCAGTTGAAATAATTACTTTTTTTTGATCTCACATGTTGGGTTCCGTAAAGTCTACACCCAACCTAAGCTTAGGAACGTGGATTAAATAAAGCGCAAAAGGTGTGCATCCCAGTTTTTATTATTTTTCAGAATAAATAGAGTTAGACAATATATATAGTGGATACTGTAGGGGCAAACAACCGTTTTCCCTAATTTATATTGCTCAATCGAAATTGTATGTTATTAAATTTGTCTTCCTGACTATTTATTAGCCTGCGGGAAACCGATTTGCGTCTATGTACGCGTGGCGTGCGTTAGAATCTTTGGTAATGAAAAGGTTAACATTTGGTCAAGATTAAGATTGAGATTTAAAAATATATAAATACAGGACTCATAATAAATTAGACTTTCTTTGTAGTTAGAATGGCAAAGTCATGTTTCAACCTTTAGAAACCATAATCATCTTCCAGAAGCAAGCAGAACCTCAAGTATTTGCAGCAAATCAAATTATCTTTGAGGAAGGACAGCCAGGGGATTTAATGTACGGTGTATTGGAAGGAGAAGTTGATATATCTGTGAATGGTAAAGTTGCTGAGACAATTCAATCTGGAGATATTTTTGGTTCTGGAGTACTAGTTGGCATTCAGAATCGGACATATACAGCAACAGCGAAAACCGACTGTAAACTTGCTTTCTTAGATGAAAAACGATTTTTGTTTGCCGTTCAAGAAACACCAACCTTTGCACTACAAGTGATGCGAAGCTACTCCCAACGCTTGAGTCGCTTAGAACATCAAAGATAAAAAGCAGTTTGATCTCAAGTTGTCATTGATATTATTGTTTAAAATGTAGAGACGTGATGCGTCGCGTCTCACCAATATTTAGTTTTGCCCCAATAAACATCTTCATAAATTAATCATATGTTATCCAAAATCCCCCCTGAGAGAGATGTTCTGCTGGGACATCTGGATTTGTATTAAATATCAAAAGAAGTAACCTGCTATAGATAGTTTTTGTGTGATGGTTTTTAATTATTTATTAATAATTATGGCAGCAAACACAGAATCCTCAAAATTTCCTCACATTTGTCCTGTAATATCAAAATCGAAATCCCACCAGAATAAATTCAACCTCGAATTGATACACAATTGATCTACCATTTAGCGATAAACTATGACAACCACCAGTCAGATGGTCACAGATTCTCCACTCACAGCAGAAGAACTACGTAAGATTAACGCTTACTGGCGTGCTGCTAACTATCTTTCGGTTGGACAAATTTACCTACTAGATAATCCCCTCCTCCAAGAACCGCTCAAACTTGAACAGATTAAACCCCGACTACTCGGTCACTGGGGAACCACACCCGGTTTAAACTTTATCTACGTCCATCTCAACCGCATCATCAAAAAGCATGACCAAAGTATCATTTATATCGCAGGTCCTGGTCATGGGGGTCCCGGATTAGTTGCCAATACTTACCTTGAGGGAACTTACAGCGAATACTACCCAAATATTTCCCAAGATAAAGAGGGGATCAAAAAACTCTTCAAACAATTTTCCTTCCCAGGTGGTATCCCCAGTCACGTCGCACCCGAAACCCCTGGTTCAATTCACGAAGGTGGGGAACTCGGTTACGCATTATCTCACGCCTACGGAGCCGCATTTGATAACCCCGACCAAATAATTGCTTGCGTCGTTGGTGACGGGGAAGCAGAAACAGGACCTCTAGCAGCAAGTTGGCACTCAAATAAGTTCCTTAACCCTGTACATGATGGGGCTGTTTTGCCAATTCTCCACCTCAATGGGTATAAAATTGCTAACCCAACTGTACTGGCACGTATCAGCCACGAAGAACTGGAAAGTTTGTTTATAGGTTATGGTTACAAACCTTACTTTGTAGAAGGTTCCGACCCAGAAACCATGCACCAACTAATGGCGGCAACATTAGATACAGTAATTGAGGAAATTAAGGGCATTCAACGGGAAGCTAGGGTGCATGGTTTCACAGAACGTCCGCGAATGCCGATGATTATTTTGAGAAGTCCCAAAGGTTGGACTGGACCAAAAGAAGTTGATGGCAAAAAGACGGAAGGTTCTTGGCGTAGTCACCAAGTTCCCTTTGGAGAGTTAGCAAGTAAGCCAGAACATATCAAACTTCTATCGGCATGGATGAAGAGTTATAAACCCGAAGAACTCTTCGACCCTAACGGCAAATTAATGCCGGAACTTGCAGAACTTGCACCCAAGGGACAATTCCGCATGGGAGATAACCCCCATACCAATGGTGGCATCCTCCTCAAAGATTTGAAAATGCCCAACTTCCAAGATTATGCCATTGCCGTTCCCAAACCTGGAACAGTGGAAGTAGAATCAACCCGCGTCATGGGTAAGTTTCTTCGGGATGTGATGAAACTAAACCTAGAGAATCGTAACTTTAGGTTATTTGGTCCCGATGAAACTGCTTCCAATCGTCTAGGTGATGTTTTAGATGTAACCGATAAGACTTGGGGCGCACAAATAATACCTGAAGATGACCATTTAGGAATCGATGGTCGAGTGATGGAAATTTTGAGCGAACATACCTGTGAAGGTTGGTTAGAGGGATATTTATTAACAGGTCGTCACGGTTTTCTTTCCTGCTATGAGGCATTTATCCACGTCATTGATTCGATGTTTAACCAACATGCCAAATGGTTAACGACAACTAAGGATATACCTTGGCGCAGACCAATTGCTTCCCTCAACTATTTGTTAACCTCACATGTCTGGCGACAAGATCATAACGGCTTTTCCCACCAAGATCCAGGTTTCATCGACCATGTAGTCAACAAAAAAGCAGAGATAATTCGAGTCTATTTACCACCTGATGCAAATACGTTACTATCTGTCACCGATCATTGTTTGCGAAGTCGTCATTATGTCAACGTGATTGTGGCTGGGAAACAACCTGAATTACAGTATTTAGATATGGATGCTGCCATTAAACACTGTTCCAAAGGTCTTGGTATTTGGGAGTGGGCAAGCAATGATAAAGGTAGCGAACCTGATGTTGTGATGGCTTGTGCGGGGGATGTTCCCACCTTAGAAACCTTGGCAGCAGTTGATTTCATGCGCCAGCACTTACCAGAACTAAAGGTACGAGTGGTAAATGTGGTTGACTTGATGAAACTGCAAACACCAACAGAACACCCGCATGGTTTATCTGATAAAGACTTTGATGTGATTTTCACCACCGATAAACCAATTATTTTTGCATATCATGGATACCCTTGGTTAATTCATCGCCTAACTTATCGTCGGACAAATCATCACAATCTGCATGTACGTGGATATAAAGAGGAGGGAACAACGACTACACCTTTTGATATGGCAGTCTTGAACGATTTAGACCGTTTCCACCTAGTTATGGATGTCATCGACCGTGTACCCAAATTGGGGGCTTCAGTTGCCTATGTGAAGCAAATGCTGCAGGATAAGTTAATTGAGCATCGGCAGTATGTAACTCAGCATGGGGAAGATATGCCAGAAATTCTTGATTGGATATGGAAGCATTAGATATCGACTCACAACAGTATTTGGAAAAAAGCCCATAAATCCTGTAATGCGATCGCTTATTTGAAAAAACCCCATAAATCCTGTAATGCGATCGCTTACAGCAATTGCAAATTCAAAAATTTAGGATGAGTTAGTGGTTGGAGAAATGCCTAAATCAGAGAGCATGAAGTCAATCAAATGCTGCCAAGGGACTTGCAATTAAATAATATACCGATATAGCAATCAGACTTTACCGTTTTATGATGGATTCACAGTTTTCATCTGGTACTTTATTTTGACGCTAGTCCCCAACTGTAAAACAACAAATACTTCGTGAGGCTAAGGATATCTTGAAAATGACTTTAAGTGATTAATAACGTAGTTAGGAACGTGGATTAAATAAAGTGCAAAAGTAGGGTGTGTAAGCGCAGCGTAACGCACCATTTCATGTTATTAAATTGTCGTTCCTTAGTATACAAAACACAAAATTAGTTATTTTATCAAGTAAATTTTTATATACAACTAAAAAGGCAGCGGGATAAATCCGACACTGCCTCAAAATTCAATATTTGACTCAAGAGGAAGCCGAGGTTTTGTGCCCCGACTTTTCTTTGTATCATCTTGTCATCGTTAAAGTACGACGCTTAGTTACCAACTGGTAAGACTCGATAATATCGCCTTCAACCCAATCGTTGAATTTATCGATACCAACACCACATTCATAACCAGCGTTGACTTCCCGTGAATCTTCGCGCATCCGCTTCAAGGAATCAAGGACACCTTCGTAGATTACCTTACCATTCCGCTGTACACGAACCTTACAGTTACGAACTAACTTACCATTTTGAACATAGCAACCAGCTACTGCACCGCGTCCCACAGGGAATACGGCACGAACTTCGGTGGTTCCCAAAGGTTCTTCTACCAATTCCGGCTCTAGTAAACCTTCCAACGCTGCTTGGATGTCTTCTAGGAGTTTGTAAATGATGTTGTACTCACGAACATCAACTCCAGCCTCATCGGCAGCTTGACGCGCACCACTAGCAAGGGTGGTGTTAAAACCGATGATCACCGCACCACTGGCAGATGCCAAGTCGATATCAGTTTCGGTAATTTCACCTGCTGATGAAAGCAACATCCGAATTTGAACTTCGTTTTGAGGAATTTGCTTGAGGGCACCCACAATTGCTTCCACTGAACCCTGAACATCGCCTTTCAAGATCAAGTTGAGTTCTTTCAACTCGCCTTCTTGAGCTTGAGCAGAAATACTGGTGAGGGTGACGCGTCCTTGCATCAAACGTGACTGACGAATCTTATCAGCACGCTGACTAGCGATCGCTCTAGCTTCTTTCTCAACTAAGAAGACGCTAAACTCATCACCAGCAGCAGGGACATCACTTAGACCTAATACTTCAACAGCAAAGGAAGGAGAAGCAATATCTACACGCTCACTTCGGTCGTTCACCATTGCTCGAACTTTACCAAACACGGAGCCAGCTACCAAAATATCGCCAACTCGCAGGGTTCCATTTTGGATGAGTAAGGTTGCAACCGCACCTTTTGCTTTATCCAAATGGGCTTCAATCACTGTTCCCTTCGCCGGACGATTTGGATTTGCAGATAATTCTCCAATTTCTGCTACTAGCAAAATCATTTCCAACAAAGTATCAAGATTTTCACCCTTGATGGCACTCACAGGTACCATAATGGTGTCGCCACCCCATTCTTCAGGTGTTAAGTTGTACTGAGTCAGTTCCTGCTTAACTCGGTCAGGTTGTGCTGCTTCTTTATCAACTTTGTTGATGGCAACAATAATTGGTACTTCGGCAGCTTGAGCATGTCGAATTGCCTCAATGGTTTGTGGACGTACACCGTCGTCTGCCGCAACAACCAAGATGGCAATGTCTGTAACCCTTGCTCCTCTAGCGCGCATTGCTGTAAATGCTTCGTGACCAGGAGTATCCAGGAACACAACTTGTTGTTCCTTGCCGTTGTGTTCCACATCAACATGATAAGCACCAATGTGTTGTGTGATTCCACCAGCTTCCCCTGCTGCCACTTTTGTCTTGCGGATGGAGTCCAGTAGGGTTGTTTTACCGTGGTCAACGTGACCCATGATGGTTACAACTGGTGGACGACGTTGGAGGTTATCCAAATCGTCTAATTCCAGCATTTCATTTTTAATCGCTTCGGAAACAGGTTCAAGAACCTCAACCTCAACTTCCAACTCGGTAGCAATCAACTGAATTGTGGAGATATCTAAATTTTGGGTAATGCTAACTGCCATACCCTTGATAAAGAGAATTCTCACAATTTCAGTATCCGCAACAACCAAGACATCTGCTAATTCTTGGACTGTCATCGGACCATAGACAACAATTTTCTCTGGGCGATCGCGCTTCTGTTCTGGTTCGCGGCGACGATTTTGATTTTGTTCCTTATTGCTAGCAGCTGCGGCTTTTCTTGTACGAACTGCCTGTGTTGTTACTGCTGCTATCGGCTGACTAGCTTTTGTAGCAGATTTTGGTTTTGGCGGACGAACTATGGCGTTACTAACTTGAAGTGCTGCTAGTGACTCGGCATCCTCATCATCTAGCAAATCATCATCATCAAAGTCATCTTCCACAATTGGCTTGACTCGCTTGCCCTTGGGAGCAAGTTTACCAAGCTTCTCTTTTTCGTCGATTTCTTCTTCCTGCCACTTCTTCGCACCGGCTTTGGCAAGACGTGGCGGAGTTGGACGCTTGAGTTCAATAACGTCTGTGGGAATATCTGAGCGATCGTCATCATTAGCAGCAGCGCCAGGTATGTTTCGACTTGTTCCTGGTGGCATGGGTCGAGGTGGTGTAGCGATCGCTGAAACTGGCGATTCCCCAGAACGAAGGGGTCTGCTAGGTCTTTGATTGTCACCAGATGACGGTCGGCTCGGCTTTTGATCTGAGCGAACGGGTGCGCTAGGACGACTTGGCTTAGATGAAGGAGATTGTGGCATTTCAGAGCCACCGCGATTCACCTTCGGTTTAACCACGTGTTCGCGCTCTTCACGTCCTTCATTTGAACTTTTTTCACGACGCAAAACTGGCTTTTCGGTTGGAGCCGCATCAGAGGCAACATTAGCAACATTGCCAATATTTGTACTTGTACTGCTGTCTGGCTCTGCTGGTCTAGTGGGTGGGGCAACCAGTTGAGGTTTAGGAGTCTTATCAGGTCTGGGTCTAGGAACTTTCTCAGTTTTTTCACCAACAGTTTTTTCTACTTGTTGGCTGCGGGCGGGATTTTTATCCACATTTACTGATACTGGTTCCGATGCTGTTTCGGACTGATTGCGGGGTACGGGTCGAGTAGGTGGTGCCGACGGCTTCATGGATGAAACTTCTGGAGCTAAAGGTCGGGGTGGAGGTGGATTCAGGGAATTAGCCTCAGAGGAAGAAAATTGGTTTGCATTAGTACCTGACGCATCTGCGCCATTGGTACTGGAGTTACTAAGTAGTTTGGGTTTGCGAATTTCTATAATCTGTTGTTTGTTTGCTACTGGTGGTCGGTTGCGGGAGCCTGCTTGCTGTAAATTTTGTTTTTGACTACTGCCACTTTCTTGCCTTGAGCTGACGTTTGTCACTGCCTGTTTTTCGGCTTGAGACCGGATACGTTCTGCTTCGGATTCAGTGATCGTACTACTATGACTTTTGACCGCGATATTGAGCTGGTCGCAAATTGCTAATAGCTCTTTGTTATCCAAATTCAATTCCTTTGATAATTCGTAAATTCTAACTTTGCCGTTGGTCATCCACTCTTCCCCTTTTGTTTACAGTTTTAGCGGATGGCTGCCAGATGAAGGAGACATCTCCATCCTTCGATTACTGTGTTTAGGTTGCCGCTATGGGTTTTGCCGGTGCCTCCAGTTAGGAAAGAGAGATGTTTCGGTTTAACACTGGCATCTCCACCTAGGATGATGGTCGATGCTTTTTGGTGCGTGGGCGCTACCAATTTGCTTATTTTTGTTTGTATTTTCTTGCTTTGCTGACTCTAAGTCTTCCACAATCAAACTCAGTACAAGTTCTAAGTGTGCTTGCTGATGATGCTTTCGCCTCAAACTTCACAAACTCATAATTTAATATTGTGCCATTAAATACTGGTGTTGGTGTAATTGAATTACCCACACCACCATACAAAATGGTTGTTTTCTCCATCTAATCTTTACATAAGTACAAAGAGCGCGATGGAAGTATGAGTTGTTTGACTATTGTCGCAATTATTTTGTTCTCCTGTTAGCAAAGTAAAATAATTCAGGTTATATCTAACAATTGGGGTTGAGATTGTGACTCTGCTAGGCGCTGCCACAATTCTTGGTACAGAGCTTCTGGCACTGTTGCATGTAGCGATCGCCCTAATCGGTTTTTCTTCTGAGCCGCAGTTAAACAACTCTGATTTTGGCAAATGTAAGCAGAACGCCCCATGCCTTGATCTAATTGTACCTGCCCAGATGGAAATACGCGGACAATCCGCCAAAACTCATGCTTTAAACCCACTTTGCGGCAGCTATTACAGCGCCGATAGTTTGGCTTCATTTGTTTATTAGATAGATTGAATTAGCGCTTGATTTGTTAAAAAATTATATCTTTGACTTTACTTACTTATCGTTATCAGTGTCAAAGATAGCATTATCTGCCGACTCTTGTTGATTTTTGTCTGCAAATTCTTCTGATTCTTCAAATTTTGGTGATGTTTCTGATGCTATTGTAAACTCTTCATCTTCTTCAAACTCTTCATCTTCTTCAAATTCCTCATCCTCTGCTGCCATGTCTACAGCATGTTGGATGCGGGCAGCTGCAAATTTAGCATCTTCCCCTTCATAATCGTATTTAGCTTTATCTTTGATATCGATTTTCCAACCAGTCAATCGCGCAGCCAAGCGGACGTTTTGCCCTTCTTTCCCGATTGCTAAACTGAGTTGGTCTTCTGCAACTAAGACGTGGGTTTGGCGAGTTTCTGGATCCATGAGTCTGACATCATCAACTCGTGCCGGACTAAGGGCATTAGCAATGTAGGTTGCGGGATCTGGCGACCAGCGAATCACATCAATTTTTTCGCCGCGAAGTTCGTTGACTACAACTTGGATCCGTGATCCTCTAGCACCTATACATGCACCCACAGGATCAACGTCACGATCTAGTGTATCTACCGCTATTTTAGTCCTGGGTCCAACATAACGGGAGGGCGGGTTTGCCTCCCTGGCAACGGCAACAATCCGTACTACTTCATCTTCTATTTCTGGTACTTCATTGGCAAATAAGTAAACCACTAAGCCAGCATCGGCACGGGATACTAGTAACTGTGGTCCACGCTGCTGCCCTTGAGAAACTTTCTTCAGGTAAACTTTGAATGTTGCATTTGCTCGATAGTTATCATTGGGCAACTGCTCACGTTTAGGTAATTCGGCTTCAACTTCTGTTTGCCCAAAACCACTGCTGACAGCCAAAATGATTGATTGCCGTTCAAATCTCAACACTCTTGCTTGCAAGACAGTGGTTTCCAAATCTTGGAATTCTTCTTGTACCATTTGGCGCTGTTGATCCCGTAGTTTCTGCGCCAGTACTTGCTTGGTTTGCATAGCAGCCATGCGACCAAATTCTTTTTTGTCAGGGGTGACATCTAAGACGACTTCTTGTCCTAGTTGTGCTTCTTCTCCCCCCATTTCCTGAACTTCCTTCAGGGCAATTTCGTGATCTGAGTTGATTACTTCTTCAACTATGGTTTTGGTGGCAACAACTCGAAACCCTTCATCATCAATGTCAAGTTGAACATCAAAATTGTTGAAATATTCGTCTTCAAATTGTTTATGTTCCAAATTTTGGGCACGACGAAACCGCTCATAACCTTTGAGCAATGCCTCACGAATCGCTGACTGTACAGCTAAACGTGGTAAGTTTCGTTCACGGCTGATAGTTTCGATTAACTCTTTTAATCCATCTAAATTCACCATTGACATACGCAGTCTCCCTTAAATTTTCTTCTGTACAAAGCCACATATTGAATAAAGCAATTGAGCAAATACTTATTTTGCTACTTTGATTTGTAAAATTTGTGACAAATAAATTTAGTTATTTTTGATTGTTCACTGTTCAGATTTTTGGTGGTTAATTGTTGGATGACAACGACTAATCCCTTTTGCTTTTGGGATAATGCTGGCAAGTTGGTTAGCAGTATCTAGCAATCAAGATCAAAACAAGCAATATCAACGGATATAGCTGCTGCAATCGAAGTATCAAGTGAGGTAATTTTTTCCAGTTGCACCTATAGTTTCGACAGATTCTGGAAAAAATCACTAAAAATAACTAATTACCAATCACTAACAGCTAATCGTTGATTTAGCGGCGCTCATCTAATTGCACCTTGGTGATTTGGTCACGGGGAATTTCTACCACGCGTCCTTTTTGGTTTAGGTAAATTTTTATGTCATCCCGACGAATTAATTGACCAACCCAGTCTTGCTGTCCTTCGTAGGCAGGGGAAGTGCTGATAATAACAGGGAATCCTTTAAAAGAGGTAAATTCCCTATCGGTGGTCAACTGTCGTGAAATTCCGGGACTGGAAATTTCTAATATGTAGGCATCTGGAATAATTTCCGCAACATCTAAGGAGACTTCTAATGCACGACTCATCTTTTCACAATCATCCAAACCTGTGTCGGCTTGTGGGTTACGGATATCTACCCGCAATACAGGTGGACGTTGGTTAGTATGAAAAACCGCGCCAACGACTTCAAATCCCAGTTCTGCTGCTACTGGTGTTGCTATTTCGATAATTTGTGGGACTAACGGATGAGCCATGCGATAAATTCCAACAAAAAAAGTGGGCTGTCACCCACTTCCTGCGATAAAGGATATCTTCCAAGAAGTTTTGTGACGAACCGGATCGGTTCGCCTCTCTTTATTGAGTTTAGCGCATTTTTTTCAGGTGGAGCAGTAAGAGGGAAACAATTAAATCAGTGGACAGTGAACAGTGAACAGTTATCTGCTATGGGAATCCGGTTTGACTTCTATCAGACTTGGGTAATCCTAACGAGAAAAGTCAACTTTGAGATTGCTTTGTGAGGAATGTGGAGGCTAGTTATTGGGTGAGTTTTGTTTTATTTGATTTCCCAAAGCAAGAGGGGTGTACGGGGATCAATTCTTGCTACCGAAAAACTTTGGTGGTGTGAGGGTTTTTGCGTCTGTTTGGGTACGAATCTGACGGCTTTGTTCGAGAATTTGCTCAATATCTTCCTGAGATAAGCGTTGAACGTAGTTAATTTTGACTTCTTCTAAGAAGTCGGATAGTAGATCTTGGACTTCGGATACAACATGTTTTTTCTGAATTTCTCCACCTAAAGTATCGATGAAACGCTGTATAAGTTGACGTGAGAGTTTTCCGGATACAGGATCTTCGACACTGCTGATGATGGCTTTGTAAAGGTTGTTGGCAATTTCAGTGGCAATTTTTTCACTGAGTTGGGTTTGGATTTGCTCCAGTCCGGGAAGATGCGGCAAGTTGCGGTAGATGGGTGTTTGGTTGAGGGCGCTATCTATAGTGTGTCGTAAAATGGCGGTGATTTCAGGTTGAATTTGGGGTAATACTTGATAGAGAATCGCTTGAGTAAATATTGTGGTGATGGCTTCAACTTCATTAACGTTGTTTATGTCTATGTAGGGTCGATTAGTTTCTGGTTGCATTAACCATCGTGTTAATTCACCACGTTGAATTGAGCCTTGTAGTTGGTTAATTATGCGGATGACAACGATCTCGGTAATTTCTTCGGCAAAGTTGGCAACTATGCCCTGATGTAGTTGTTTGCGGATTGGCTGAAGGTTGATCAGATGGGCTTTATCTAAACGAATTAAAACTGGAATGATACGTAACCAGCGCATAAATGGGATGAATAGGAATAAATCATACCAGCGCCACAATATGGATTCTAGGTAGCTATATTCTGGGTTACGGCGTTTAATAAAATAGATGCGTCCGAGAAATTCGGTAATAAATATGACCAAAAATGGACAATCTATTAGCCAAAACTTATCGATAAACTCACCATTTTCACCAATTTGACGGTAGTATGTAGTGGCGATGGCGGGTTTGATTTGTTGGTTGAAATAGTTGATCTCTTGGTTCCAACCTCTTTGGGAAAGGTATGATTGACTCCAAAAAGTGGCAAAGGCTGCTTTTGCTGATTTTTTGTTAGTAGAATTAGCTTCTGATTTACTAATGCGATCGCGTATGCGATTTTTTACCTTCTCTAACGTTCCACTTTTACCTACGGCAGCAAAGGGATTACTCTCAATCATCTCATTGCTCAGGCGGCGTATTTCCTCTAACTTGGTTGCTACCTGGGACGATTGTAAACCTGTTTCAGCAACCTGTTCTTCTAACTGCTGCACTGTGTTTAAATAGGTAACTACATCACGATGAGGTTCAATACCTTTAATAGGGTCATATAACTGGGTTAGTTGAGGTAATTTTTTGAAGTAAAAATCTCTCCATACTATATAACTAGTATCAAATAAAACTAATAATAAATTGGTTGTGGCGATGAGGGCAATAAGTCTTTCAAACCATATTTTACTAAACTTTCCAGATTTAGTAGCTATCATAGATTGTCTCCAAAAATATAAGATTCATAGTATAAATAGTTAAATTTAATTTTCCACATACTGGTAAAGACTAATGCCAATGATAAATATTGTTAAATTGTTTAAATTTAAATTAATGTTATCAAAGTAGGCAAAAATCATGAATAATCAAATAAAAATGGCGTTAAAAAAACTCTGAATTAATTAACGTCAATATCAAAATAATGTCATCAAGAGGAGCCATTTCAATATGTGGTGTGGATTTACTAGATCTGGAGTTAATTTTGCTACTGCTTGTTTACTTGCAGTGGGCGTTGTTACTTATAACATATCTGATACAACTGCTCAAAATAGTAATGTTAATCCCGTTCGTCAAAGGAATTATACAAATCAAGAATTTCGTAGTGTATTACGGGGACTTGGTTACAAAATTAAGGTATCTGGCGATCCACTAACTGATACAGAAGCTAAAGCAGCAGTTAAAGAATTTCAAACTGGGTATAGATTAAAACCAGTTGATGGGATTGCTGGTCCCCAAACTCAAAATTATGCTGCTGGTATAGTCCGGATTTTGAATGCGAATCTGAATGTGGTGATGAAACCAAAGTCTCCTTTACCTCGTAGCAGGTTCTATGGCGAACAAACTGAGGCAATGATTAAGGAATTTCAAAAGAAATTTCAGTTGTCGGAGACGGGAATTGCTGATTTGGCTGTGCGACAAAAGCTAGATCAAGAAGCTAAAGTTATTCTTGGTGCTACTCCGGCAGTGCCGTCAACTAAGCCTTCACCATCCACAAAGCCTTCGAGAACCACTAAGCCTAAAGTTAAACCAACTCCAGCAGTAACGCCAACTCCTGTCACCACAATTACACCCGCACCGGAAGCCAGTCCCACGGCAACACCGTCTCCAGAAGAGACTTCAACTCCAGAAGCGGCTCCAACAGCAACACCAACTCCAACTTCAACTCCAACAAAACCAGCGGCTAAGTAGGAAAGTTTGAAAATGGCTGTTAGCTGCAATAGAAGCTTAGGGTATACAAACATCTGTACAAAATCATAGATGTTGAAGTTAAGGGATTAAGCGATCGCACAAACTCTCAAACTCTCAAACTATAAAGGGGTGAATAGATTCTTCACCCCTTTTATCATTGTATTTCTATCAAAATCAAACAGTTCTGTAAGTACTACCGCTCTAATTCTTCCATAGGTCTACCTTTCGGAGCGGGCATCATTGGACGGTTATCATAGGGCATGGGAATATACTGAACACTAGGTCTACCACCTTGGGGTTGAGGATATAAGTCCATTAATCCGTAAATTGAAAGGGGAAGCCCGACAGTGATGGGTAATCCCATTTCTGATGCTTCTTCAACGGTAATTGGGTAGTCGTGGGTAACACGTCCAGTAGTTAAAGCATCAATAATACTTTCGATGTTTTCCGGCTGTACTTTCTGTCTAGGAACATCGTCTTTTAATAAGGTACGGACAAAGCGCTGCACTTGTTGAATTGCTTTGCGGGAAATATCAGCCATAATTAGCGTTTGATCGTCAATTTCGCTGATGGGTTTATCTTCCACTACTTTAACTAAGCTAGCAGCGGGAAAATTGCCTAATTGGGGATCAACTGGACCAAGTACAGCATTAGCATCCATAATAATTTCGTCAGATGCTAATGCCAGCATCGTACCGCCACTCATGGCGTAGTGGGGGACATAAACAGTCACTTTTGAAGGGTGACGAATTAATGCCCTAGCAATTTGTTCAGTAGCAAGTACCAAACCACCAGGTGTGTGAAGAATTAAGTCGATGGGAACGTCAGGGGGTGTAAGGCGAATTGCCCGCAAAATTTGTTCCGAGTCCTCAATCGTGATGTAGCGCGAGATGGGAATACCTAATAGACTGATGGACTCTTGGCGGTGAATAAGTAGAATTACTCGGCTTTTACGTTCCTGTTGAAATTGTTGAAGAGCACGTAAGCGGCGATATTCGACTTGGCGACGCTGCCATATAGGTTGAACGGAAGAAAGTAGAAGGAAAATCCAGAAGATGTCACCAATACCAAAGCCCATAGTGATTTAGTTGTGAAAATAATGATTGCCGTAATTGATTTTGGCAATTTTTGGGTAATTACATTTCTATCTAAGGGGTGAATAGGGGAGAGGAAAAAGGGACGACAGAAACCCGGTTTGTTCAGTCAGAAGAAGAAAGATTATTGTATTTAACCCGCAGAAACTAGGTTTCCCTGGTGTACGAGAGATTGTGAAAAACGATTTATTAGCCCACGGAGGTGGGCTTTGTACCTATAGCCCTAGGCTTCAGCCCTACGGTGTACACACAAGTCAAAATAAACTGAATACTGCTTGAGGTCATCGGGAGGCAGCGGTTGCAGGAGAAGGATTTTTCGACCTCGGACGTTTCTTTAGTTTCCGCAGCCTTAAAAAGAAATTTTACTCCGATTAAAAGTAAACTAGTTGAGAAAGTTTTGGGTAATTATAAACGGTGAATAATCCTATACTTGTTCACGCCGAACAAATTGAGGCAGCCGCATTTGGAGACAAACGGCTGCAAAAAAGGGGGCTGCATTGTACTGGGCAATGCAGCAGCACCAATCTGTCAACATTCGACAAATAAGTACAAATAGGGCTGAACAAGTAGGATATTACCGTTTTTTGGAGAATTCGAGCGTGACAGTATCTGAACTCATACGCAGCATCTCGGATGATTGCTCGAAGCAAGTCGAAGGTAAGCATGTGTTAGCCGTAAGTGATAGTAGCGAAGTCAACTTACAATCTCATGCAGGCAGGTTAAAACTTGAAGGGCTAGGTGTTGTCGGCAACAACACAGATGTGGGATTTTTTATTCATCCAACACTAGTATTAGACGCAGAAAATGGCTTTCCGCTAGGATTAAGCACGGTACAACTTTGGAGTCGAGCTATTGATCATGCCTCAAAGCAAGAACGCAATTATCAAAAGTTACCAATCGAGGATAAAGAATCTTATAAGTGGTTAGCATCGGCACAACAAAGCGAACGATGTTTAAAGTGCGGTGACGCGATAATGGTAACTCACATCGGAGATCGAGAAAGCGATATATTTGAGGAATTTGCGACTGTCGCCAATCCATATAATCATATATTGGTCAGGTCTCGCCAAGACCGTAGATTATTTGGAAAGCCTGAATCATTTTATAGTTACTTAAATAAACAACCATGTGAGGGTACTTATACTGTTGATGTACCTGCCGAACCACGTATAGGTCGAATCGCAAGGGAAGCATTTTTAATCGTTCGCCGTGCAATGGTGAAAATTCAACGTCCAGATAAATTGAATGTCCGTGATTATCCAGAAAGCGTGACACTGTAGGCAGTCGAAGCTCTTGAAATCAATCCACCTGCGGGACAAGAACCGATTCACTGGCGATTATTAACAACTCACCGTGTGGTTTGCTTAGAACAAGCATTACAAGTTATTCAGTGGTACAGATGGCGCTGGCGGATTGAACAACTGTTTGCCACCCTCAAAACTGCTGGATTAAATATTGAAGCAACACAATTAGAATCAGTTGCTGCCATTCAACGATTAACTGTATTGGCATTATCACTTGCCGTGAGAATTCTGCAATTGATTATTGGACGAGATAATCCTCAATTACCCGCCAAACTAGCTTTTTGTGAGCAACAACAACAGTGCTTGTCTACTATTGCACCAACTTTAGAGGGCAAAACCCAAAAACAAAAAAATCCTTATCCTCCCAATTCTTTGCCTTGGGCAACTTGGATTATTGCTCGACTTGGTGGTTGGTCTGGTTACAGTTCTCAGAAACCTCCTGGAATTACTACTTTGGCTCGCGGACTTTACCAGTTTGAATCCACCTTTTTCGGCTGGAAACTTGCTCTGGGTCTACTTGTGTGTACACCGTAGGGCTTCAGCCTGAGGGCTTAGGTGATTTATAGGAATGATTTTACCAATTAGAAGGGCATACGGTTGTCTGCCCTACCATGTCATGGTAGCGCATATATCAATAATGATAGCCAGTATTATATACTACGAGGTGGTTCATGGTACTTTATTCCTGGTAGCTGCCGTTCTGCACACCGTTTTATTGATAGTAAAGCAGAACGCGTGTTAATTTACTACGATCTGGGTTTTCGTCTTGTTTGTGGAGTTAACAGAACTTCTGCTTAAATAATGACGTTGAATCCCAAATGCTGATGCGTGATGAAATAGAACCTATATATCCCATATTAAAAATTACGCGATTGTCACAATGGGAAGGTTGGTGCGTGACACCAAAAGCCTTATTTTTCGTTTTAAATTTATCTAAGTGTCACACACCCTACGAGAAAACACGTGCCAGTTGCGTAAGTACTAAAATTATGATGTTGAATCCCAAATGCTTGATGAAATAGAACCTATATCTATATGTCATCAAATCTGCTGGATTTCCCAAATTTTAATGGTTTCGTCATCACTAGC
Organism: Calothrix sp. PCC 6303; assembly: GCF_000317435.1. Classification (NCBI taxonomy): domain Bacteria; kingdom Bacillati; phylum Cyanobacteriota; class Cyanophyceae; order Nostocales; family Calotrichaceae; genus Calothrix; species Calothrix sp. PCC 6303. The sequence goes on along the minus strand of NC_019751.1, from coordinate 42,402 downwards.
ACTAACTAAAGTTTTGCCATCGGGACTGAATGCGATCGCGCGAATGTAATTACAATGTCCTGTAAGGGTGGCGATTTCTTTACCTGTGTTGGTTTGCCACAGTTTGATGGTGTGATCCCAACTGGCACTAGCGAGGATTTGTCCGTTTGGGGTAAAGCTGATGGAAGAAACGCTGTCGGTGTGGTTTTTGTAGGTACGAATTAATTTCCCTGTGGTAGCGTGCCACAATTTGATTGTGCGATCGCTGCTGGCGCTGGCAAGGGTTTTTCCGTTAGGATGAAAAATGACGCTGTTGACGAAAAATGAGTGACTTTTGAGGGTTATTATTTCTTTACCTGTACTCACTTCCCAGATTTTAATGGTGTTGTCGGCACTACCACTGACGAGATATTGCCCATCTGGACTAAAGTTGACAGATAGCACAGAGTCTGTATGGCTTGCTAATGTCTGAATTTCTTTGCCTGTGGTTGTTTTCCAGAGTTTAATTGTGCAGTCATTACTACTGCTAGCGAGTAATAAGCCGTTGGGATGGAAAGCAACGCTGTTAACCCAGTTTTCATGACCCGTCAGTGTGTGACTGTTTTTACCTGTTGTTTCCCAAAGTTTGATGGTGCGATCGTAGCTGGCACTGGCGAGAATATTTTGTTTAGGGCTAAAGCAGATATCCCATACAGAATCTGAATGACCAGAAAACCAACGTCCTAGACGACGGTGAATTTTTCCTGTACGTGTTTCCCACATTTTGATTGTATTATCGCTGCTGCCACTGGCAAGATATTGCCCGTCTGGAGTGAATGCGATCGCATAAACCATTCCCCCATGCCTTTTAATGGTATGTACGCATTGCCAACTTTGGGGTGCTGTGGTGTTTGCTTGAAAGGTGGTGGTTTGGGTGGAGGAAGTTAATGGTTTTATTGTTCTCCCAGAGGGATTTAAATTCCCTGTTCCCTGTTCCCTGTTCCCTGTTCCCTGTTCCCTGTTCCCTTTTAACCGTATTCGGGTTAAGTTTTCAGTTTTGTCAAAAGTAAACAGATTTAACCAGTCCTGAACTGACTGGGGACGATATTGCGATCGCATTGCCATTCCCTGAAGGATTGCTTGGTTTGTGCGATCGCTAATGTTGGGATTTAGTTGTTTTGGTGGTTGTAAATCAACATTTTGAATACGTTCTTCGGCACTTGTGGGTACTACTCCGGTTAGGAGAGTATATAAAGTAGCCGCTAATCCGTAAACATCAATATATTCACCCCTAGGTGCTTCCAGTTGATACTGTTCTGGAGGGGCAAATCCCGGTGTTCGATATACTGTATGTCGTTGAATAATGTCGGGTATAAATTCTCTAGCAATGCCAAAGTCGATTAATACAGCTTCCTGCTTCCCCATACGAAGCATAATATTACGGGGTTTGATATCCCGATGCAGCAAGCCTTTAGAATGCATCACCATCAATGCATCGCCAATTTGACGGATGTATAGTAGTGCTTCGGCTTCTTTAAGTATACCTGAGCGTTTTAAGCGATCGCCTAAATCTTCCCCCTGAATGAACTCCATCACCATACAGGGCAGATTTCCCTCATCAAAGATATTTTCGATTTTCACAATATGGGGATGTTGGCAAACCGCTAACCGCACCGCTTCATGGCGAAAATCTTGCCGTAATTTCTCTTGACGCGATTTCCAAACTCGGTTGTTGAGGACTTCTTGCCTAAGGGTTTTAATTACCCTTGGCTGATTCAAGGTATTTCTTGCCAAATAAGTTATACCTACCCCTCCTTCCCCTAGCTTGGCTTCAATTATGTAGCGACCTCCAAACAAAGGCTTTCCAGGATTCCATACCATTATGAACTCACCTGCAATATCAGTAAATATTGGTAAGTAGCAATATATTTATTTTCAAATATATAGATGATAAATTGGAAATTAAGTCAGAATACTCGCTTTGCAATCAGCAAGCTATATTCACTAACCAGACGGAATTAATTCTTTTGAAATACCAGCATGAAAGCTCAAGATATCCCACGATTCCCTTTACGCCAAACCCCTAAATTTATTGTGGCACTTTGTTGACAGATAATTTAGTTACGCAATGTCATATTTATCCATACACCAAGTTAACTAAGTGAATAATTAAGAAGAGTTACGTTTTACTGCTTTTTCTGCAAATATAATGAAAACAATTCCGTAAATAAGTTATTCGGTTTTGTAGCTAACTAAGATCCTGTCGAAAATCAGATACGATTGGATTGTTTCAGATGCAACTGGGTAAAGATATATGTTAAAAAATCTGCGTTTGAGACAAAAATTTACAATTTTGTTGCTAGTCATTTTAGTATTTGGATTGGGATTGAGCGGATTTGCCTTATCTTCCCTATTAAGGCATAATGCCAAAAATGATATTGCTGCAACTGGAATCATGCTTATGGATACCATGACTTCAGTTCGCAAATATACCAGTACTCAAGTAAATCCAGAACTAATTGCTCAGTTAGATACTAAATTTTTGCCACAAAGTGTTCCTGGTTATTCTGCAAGGGAAGTTTTTGAAATCTTGCGAAATAAAAAACCTGAATATAAGGAATCTTTTTATAAGGAAGCAACCCTTAATCCCACGAATTTACGTGATAAAGCAGATCCCTTTGAAACAACTATTGTAGAAAAATTTAGAAAAGATAAGACATTGAAGGAAGATAGCGGCTTCCGCTCAACTTCTGGAGGTGATATATTTTACGTTGCTCGTCCCCTTGCTGTTACCGAAGCTAGCTGTTTGGAATGTCACAGCACACCGGAGGCAGCACCAAAGAGTATGCTTGACAGATATGGTACGGCGAATGGATTTAATTGGCAGTTAAATGAAATAGTTGGCGCTCAAATCATCTCAGTTCCCGCTAGTCAGGTGATAAATAAGGCAAATCAGTCTTCTTTAGTAATTTTGGGGATTGTTTCGGCGATTTTTGTTTTAGTAATTTTCTTGGTGAATGTCTTTTTAAATTACCAAGTAATTGTCCCCCTCAAAAAAATCACCCGTGTTGCTGAGGAAGTCAGTACAGGACATATGGAAGTTGAATTTGAACAGCTAACTAATGATGAAATTGGCAACCTAGCGAAAGCATTTAAACGGATGCAATATAGCTTAGAAATGGCAATGAAGCGGTTGAAACGCACAAGTACTTGAAAATCTCAAGCAAAATTAACTTTTCGTCACCCGATTTTGAGGAAGTCAAAGGAAGTCATGTCGTTCCACGGCAGGCTCTCTTTGACAATCGGGTCTTTTTTATACATTATTTAGGGTATTGTTAAAATTCAGTTAATTGTCAACGTAAAAATTTATATCGAACTCCATGACAGACATAATCCTAGATGTTCGTAATTTACAAGTTGAGTTTTCAGGGGACGGCAAAAGTACCAAAGCTGTAGATGGCATCTCATTTCAACTGCGTCGAGGTGAAACCATCGGGATTGTGGGGGAATCAGGAAGTGGTAAATCAGTCACATCCTTAGCTGTCATGGGTTTGGTGCAAAGTCCAGGAAAAATCAGTGGTGGGGAAATTTTATTTAGTCCTCAACCCAATGCTAAACCGATAGATTTGGTACAATCATCACCTCAAGAAATGCAGTTATATCGAGGTGGAGATATAGCGATGATTTTTCAAGAACCCATGACTTCCCTAAATCCTGTATTTACCATTGGGTTCCAACTTACCGAAGCTATTTTAAGACATCAAAACATCTCCAAAGCCGAAGCAAAGCAAAAAGCGATCGCAGGACTGCAAGAAGTTAAGCTTTTACCTAGTGATGAGGTATTGCGGGAACAGTATTTAGAAACGGCAAAGCAAACAGGTACATCTGTAACACCCCACGATTTAACAGAATTAGTCAACCAGCATAAAAATAATATCCTCGAACGCTATCCCCATCAACTTTCAGGGGGGCAGTTGCAACGGGTAATGATTGCTATGGCAATTTCTTGTAACCCTTTGCTGTTGATTGCCGATGAACCCACTACTGCTTTGGATGTGACAGTGCAAGCAACAATTATTGAGTTGCTGCGAGAATTACAAGTGCGTCGGCAAATGGCGTTAATTTTTATTACCCATGACTTGGGCTTAATTTCCGAGATTGCCGACCAAGTAGCGGTAATGTATAAAGGAAAAATTGTTGAATCTGGCGACTCTGGACAAATTTTCTCTGCTCCTGAGCATCCTTATACTAAAGGTTTAGTAGCTTGCCGTCCATCACTAAATAGTAGACCCCAAAAATTACTCACCGTTTCCGATTATATGAGTACGAGGGAAACAGAAACGGGAGAAATTCTAATTCAAGCCAAAACCCCTAATACACCTATAGAAATTAGTCGGGAAGATATAATTCACCGATTATCAAATTTAGAAAAGCAACAGCCTTTACTCCAAGTGCGGAATTTAAAGGTGGGTTTTCCTGTGAAAGGGGTATTTGGTGCCACCAAGCGGCACCACATGGCGGTGGATAATGTCAACTTTGAAGTGAAATTAGGGGAAACATTAGGATTGGTGGGTGAATCTGGGTGCGGTAAAACCACCTTGGGCAGAACCTTACTCAGGTTAATTGAACCCATGAGTGGGGAGATTCTGTTTGAAGGTAGAGATATTACCGATTTAAAAGGTAAAGAATTACAGACATTGCGACGACAAATGCAAATCGTCTTTCAAAATCCTTTTAGTGCTTTAGATCCCCGCATGAAAGTAGGGGATGCTGTCATGGAACCCTTGTTAATTCACTCCATAGGTAAAACCTTAAAAGAGCGTCGAGAACGGGCTGCATATCTCTTAGAGAGGGTGGGATTGAGTGCAGATGCGATGGGTAGGTATCCCCATCAATTTTCGGGAGGACAGCGACAACGGGTATGTATTGCCCGTGCTTTGGCATTAAATCCCAAATTTATTATTTGTGATGAATCGGTTTCTGCCTTGGATGTGTCAGTTCAAGCCCAAGTTTTGAACCTGTTAAAAGAATTACAGAGCGAATTTGGTTTAACATATATCTTTATTTCCCATGATTTAAGCGTCGTTAAGTTCATGAGCGATCGCATACTCGTTATGAACCGGGGAAAAATCGTCGAACAGGGAACAGCAGAAGATATTTATTTACGTCCCCAGCAAGAATATACCCAAAAACTCATTGCTTCCATTCCCACGGGTAGCGCTGAACGGGTGAAACAGCGGCAGAGGACGTAAACCAATAGGCGAGGAAAAGGGGCAGGGGGCAGGGAGCAAGGGGGAAAACTGGAACGGGAGCTTGCACTGCAAAGGCATGTTACACTCTGCTCTACGCAAGGCGAAATAGCTCAGTCCCCCCGCTTCTTGTTCCTTTTCCCCCTGCCTCTTCAATCAAAGTCCTTGTTCTGGTTTGAGTTTTCTGCCGCATCTTTTGCAAAATTGGGCATCAATATCATGAAATACCAAACCACAACCTAAGCAAATTGTTTCAACTTGATTAGCTGTTTTTACCAATCGTCTAATTAAATCTCCAACTTGCCAAGGAATTAAGGCAATTCCAGTTAATATCATTAATACTGTTAAAAACCGTCCGAATTCGGAAATAGGAGTTACATCTCCGAAACCCACAGTTGTCATTGTGACGATGGAGAAGTAAAATGCATCTAAAAATGTGGCAAACACATCTGGATTAACAGGATGCTCCACTTGATAAATTAAACCAGAGTAAACAAATATAATTGCAAAGAGCGTAAATAAAATTCTGGCGAAAATACTTCCATCTTCAGTGCTAACACCAAGTAGATATTTACGATCAATAAATCGTAGCAATCTTAAAATTCTAAACCATCGCAGTAAACGAATAAAACTAATATCTGCTATGCCGAATAAAAATGGCAAAATCGCCATTAAGTCAATAATTGAGTAGAAGCTAAACAAATATTTGACTTTATTTTCTGCACTCCATAAACGCAACCCATATTCGATTGTAAAAATTACAACGATGAATTTATCTAATAGCTGTAAGTAGAGATGAAGTGTTTCAGGAATATTGTACGTTTCTAATACAAAAATTCCTGACGACAGCAAAACTAATCCAGCGATAGTTAAGCTTACAACTTTACCTGCTGGTGTTTCTAAGTCCTTTAAGTAAAAATCTGTTCGTTCTCGACTGAGTAACATATCTACTTTGCTGATTAGTTAGTAATAATGATAGGAATAAAGCTAGAATTGATATTGCTCATGTTATAACTTAAAATTAATTTTGTGTCATATACAGTTAATCTGTAAACAAAATAGTAAAAGTGCAAGTATATTTATTATTAATGGATTAAAAATTGATAATGGATGACCATAATTTTATGCGTGTTGCCTTAGAAGCAGCAAAAAAAGGAGATGCTCCATACGGTGCAGTCTTGGTTAAAGATGGAGAAGTGTTTGCCATAGCACATAATACAGTTAAACAAGATCACGATCCTTCGGCACATGCTGAAATTAATGTTATCCGTAAATTGACTGCTAAGTTAAAAAATCCATCTTTAGAGGGATATACTATCTATACCACTGGTGAGCCATGCCCGATGTGTGCAACAGCTTGTATATGGGCAGGAATATCCGAAATTATTTACGGTGCTTCGATTATAGATCTTGTTGAGGTGAATCAATCGCAGATTGATATATCCTGCGAAGAGGTGATTGCCAAAAGTTTTAGAAATATCCGTGTAACAAGGGGAGTTTTACGGGAGGAATGTTTAAGCTTATTTAAAAAGGGGTAATAAATTTTACTGATTATTGCCAATTCCCCACTCTTTTGCAAAGATTGCAGCTTGAGTGCGATCGCGTAAGTTCAAACGGTTTAATATATTCGTAACGTGATTTTTAACTGTTCCTTCAGAAATATACAGTTGCTGCGCTATTTCCCTGTTATTCGCACCGTTAGCAATCAGATGTAAAACTTCAGTTTCCCGTGGTGTAAGTTCAGCCAACACAGTTGGTGGTGTTTGTGTGGATACAGGATTTGTAGGGGGAAATTGCGTCAAAATCTTTTTGATAATCCCAGGTCCTAACTGAGTATACCCCTTGTGAACAGCGCGAATAGCTACGGCTAGCTCCTCTGATGGTGTATCTTTGAGCAAATAACCCATTGCCCCATTTTTTAAAGCTGAGGTTACATAGTTCTCGTCATCAAATGTAGTTAAAAATAAGACTTTAACTTGATGATATTGGCTTTGAATTTCTAGCGCTGCGGCAACACCGTCCATAATTGGCATTCTAATATCCATTAATACCACTTCAGGAGTTAGTTCTGCCACCAACTTAATTGCTTCTTTGCCATTTTCAGCTTCCCCAACTACTTCTAAATCTGGTTCTAGTTCTAATAATGTCCGTAAACCTTGACGGATTAAATGTTGATCATCAACTATTAAAACTTTAATCATACTTCCCCAAAGGAATTATCACTGTAATCATACAACCTTGACCGGGAGATGTTTCTATCTCCAAATTACCACCTAAAGCCATCGCGCGATCGCACATACTCTGCAACCCAAACCCTGTAGTATTTTGTCCAGGATTAAAGCCAACACCATTATCTTGTATTTGTAAATGCAATTTTCTCCGTGAGGTAAATAATTCTAATCTAATTTCACTGGCTTTTGCATATTTACAAATATTAGTTAAAGATTCTTGAATAATCCGATAGATGGGAATATTAATATCATTTGTCAAAGGTTCTTCTAAACTGATTGTATATAGTGGAGCTACATCTGTAGAATGTTTCACATCATTTAAAAGTGCAATTATCGCTTTTTCAAATGATTCTTCTTGCCAAGGTTGAATATTATGCGATACTCCATAGGAATCTTTATAAGAACGGATAGCTGAAACCGAATCTCTGACTTCTTGAAGTGCTGTAGAACCAAGTCCTTTGGCACGGGTTAAGAATTCTTTAGCTTTATTTGGATTAGATTGCCAAAGTTTTAAACCTGTTTCTAATTGCAAGTTCAAAGCAGTTAAGGAATGTCCTAATGAGTCATGAATTTCTCTAGCGATGCGATTCCTCTCTTCTAAAGTGGCTTGATTTTCTATTTTCAGAGCATACTCTCTGAGTTTTTTATTGGCAACTGCTAATTCTTCTTTACTTTTGCGTTCTGATAAAACAGTATTCATTAAAAGTAAAATAAAAACTAATGTTATACAAAATAAAATTGCTATATTAAAACCGAAAAAACGAAACTTTTCCCTATATATTGGTGCTAAAGGAGCTAAACGTGCAGGTGAATTATTCATCCTATTTGTTAAAGTATAGATAAATAATCCAAAAGATAAACTAGTAACAACTAGTCTTCCTGATAACTCAAAAATTAGACAACTACGGATGACTAAGATCAAAAATATCACAGGAAAAAGACCAAATGCTTTCACCCAATAATAATTGATGATAATAATTAAGATGATTTGAGCCGCTGTATAAAAGATTTTCTGAATTTCATTTGCCATCGGCAATTTTAAACCCATGATGGCAAAAATTATAAATAGAAAAATTGTTAATTCTGGATGACTTTCATCCTGATGACGTGATGGCAGTAATGAAGTTAAAGCCGTAATGGCTAGTAAAATCCATTCTAAATAAATTAGAAAGCGAAAAGGATGATTAGAGAATGTAATATGACGATTCATTATTGCTTTGGTTCCAAAATAAATATTTATTTCCTATAATTAGCATATTTATAGTTGTTTTCTAAATAATTTAAAGCTGAATCATGACTAAAGTCATATTCGTAATAATGACTTTTTCTCTATATACGTTCAGCTTAGTGGTTTATATGATGGTGTTATCGAAGCGAAAACTTGAACAACTCTAAAAAACGATTATGAATCTCAAAGCTTTATCACTTGCCGCTGGTCTTGTTGCCCTAACTTTAACTAGTACTTCCTTTACAGCAAATGCTCAAAATGATGTGAATGCACCGCATCTTCAAGGGCAAATGCAGAGTAAAGAGTGGAAAAAAGGTGCTAAATTTGAAAAACTCGGATTGACAGAAGCACAGCGCAATCAAATATCTGAAATTAATAAACAGGGTCGTTCGGAAATTATTAATAATGTTCTTACTTCCGAACAACGCGCTCAATTAGAAAGTTTAAATCCATCTGATAAAAAAGGTAGAGGGTTCAAACAACTGAATTTAACTGATGCCCAAAAGAACCAAATCAAGCAAATTATGGAGTCCAAGAAACAGCAGATAAATGGTATTTTGACACCCGAACAAAGACAAAAATTAGAAGAGATGAAACAAAATAGACGTAGTAATCGTCGTCCATCTGCAAATCAGACATCTAATTCCTAATTTTAAACCGCTTTTTCATGTCTCAATAGCTCCTTTAACACCCAGGTGAACAAAAATTGTTCACCTTTTTTCTACAATATTAGGCTACGATCACATCAACTTTAACAATTAAATTGTTGAGATAAATCTTCATCTGTACCATAAAAACAGAGAATATATCTTGCTATAAATAGATTTTTTCCTGATATTTGATTGGATTTCGCTATATTTGCCCTTAAAATCATTAGATTATATGAACTTAGACAAAATCCATAATTTCTCTGACATAGGTTTGTCTTCAGAGTTTCTATAATAGTGAGAACTAACCAGAAAATTTACAATGAACTACAAAAAACTTCCCTTGCTTGCTAGTGCTATTGCATTGACTTTAATCGCTTTACCCCACAATGCTAACGCTAAAACTCCCTCCACATCTACACAACAACTAGCGCAAGCACAACCACCAAGTATCAAGCTATCAGCTAAACAACAACAGGATATTGAAAAAATCCGCACAAAAGTACGTACCCAAGTCAAAAACGTGATGACGAAGCAGCAGATTCAGCAAATTGAAGCTGCAATGAAAGCAGGGCAGAATCCTAGAGACGCTTTTGCTAATGTCAAGTTCACTCAACAACAGCAACAAAGCCTTCGTCAAATTATGATTTCCTCCCAAAAGGAGATGGAAGGTGTTCTGACTGCTGAACAGAAGAAACAATTACAAGAGTATCGTCGGAGTCAACAACCTAAATAATAGAACAAACTAGTACAGGTCGGCAGAAGGTAAGAAAATCTATAAATAGGGTTTACCTGTATCAGAAATGATCAAAGTACCATTAGAAGAATATCTAGCTGGACTTGTAGTTATTTTTCGTGTTTGATAGTGGTATCTTGGCAATTTTAGATTTTAGATTCGATATGTAATCTAAAATCTAGAATTGATGATCATATTTACTAGTCACTATGTCTCCAGAATTCAAGGTCGGAAGTAAAGTTCGGATTGTTACTTTGCCCCAATATGTGAAAACAGCCGATTCTGTACCCATGTTACGTCCTCCCGACGTTGTGCAAGTTGGGGAAATTGGTGTGGTACTCGACCGTCGTCCAGGTGGTTACTGGAGTGTAAAATTTAGTCGTGGTGTATTTTTGATGGAAAGTCAATATATTGAGTCGGCTGAATCTGCGAACAGTTAACAGCACACAGTTATCATGGTTTATCCTGGTTAGCGATCGCAATTTCATCTGTACACTGATAAACAGATGTTATTTCGGTCTGTATCAATGATTTCTCGTCGCAATTTTATTCATATTTTCCTCGTGCTTGTTTTAACTTGCCTAGGATACTTCAACTCTACTCCCACAGCACAAGCTTTGGGTGGTAAATTACCTGAAATTAACCAACCAGCACCAGATTTTTCATTGCCTACCAACACTGGAGATGGAAAAATATCCCTCTCTGATTTGCGAGGAAAATGGGTAGTTGTTTACTTTTATCCCAAAGATTTTACCTCCGGCTGCACCATAGAAGCAAGGCGTTTTCAGCAGGACTTACCTAAATATTTGGAAAAAAATGCCCAAATCATCGGAATTAGCGCTGACGATGTGGACTCACATGCTGAGTTTTGTGATTCTGAAGGATTAAAATTTCCCCTTTTAGCTGATACTCAAGGTGAAGTTAGCAAAGCTTACGGTTCATGGATGAGCTTTATTTCTAGCCGCCATAGTTTTATTATTGATCCTGAAGGCATTCTGCGGGAGACTTTTGTCAAAGTTAATCCCAATATTCACAGTCAAGAAGTCTTTGCCCGGTTACAGGAGTTACAGCAAAAGGTATAACTGTTTTTAATTCCGGCTTTTAGTTTTCTTACAACGCAAAATCAGAACCCCAAAACTGACTACCACCAGTAAAACTATGGCAGATTGGTTTGCCCAGTTGAAACGGGATGAACCCAGGTAATGGGAACCAATTAAGATGGTGTGGATAACTGCGAAAATCAAAGCAGGAACACTCAAAAGGTGAATTTTTCGCCAATTTTCACCCAGCACTTTTTGGAATCTATCAAAACTTGTAAAAGCTGCGGGAGTTATCAATAGCAAGGCAATGACTCCCGCAATCATTCCCTGTTGGAAATTCGGAGGCAAAAATGCCAAAGCTGAGAAATTCCACTGTAGGGAATGTTCTATCATGTGAGAAGTGTGGGTAACTGCTAATAAATAAGCCCCAACTCCCAAAGCACGACGGCAAGATAGGGGAAAATCCCACCAAGGGCTAATAGGACGGGCAATTAATGCCAATATTAAACAAAGTAAAGCTGCATGTCCTGTATAATCTGTCATGGTGTCGCCAGTTCGCAGCAAAGTAATTATACCGATGAGTAACGTCACCCAACCACTAAGACGGAATAATTGACTACGCTGATCTTGACTCACCATGGAGATGGAAATTCCTACACCTGCCATCATTGGTAATGTTCCCATCCCAAATGCTAACATTGTGACTGCACCCATCTGAAAGTTACCGGTTTCCACTGCTTTAATTTGGGCTACGTATAAAAAGCCACATGGCATGAATCCCCAAGTCATTCCCAATAAGATGGGTGTCCACTGCTGTTTCTGCATCGCTAATTTTGTCATTCTCCCACTGAGGTGATTGTGGAGTTTACTCTGTAGGAGAGGTTGCAGTAGGGGAATTTGAGGTAGTAAATCGGGTTTGATATGTCCAATGCCAAACCAAATTAACATTAAGCCTGTAATCACTGATATTGTTTGGCGTAATTCACTACCTATTCCGGCAATTTGCCCACTTTGAAACAAGATTGAACCTACACCACCGATAGCTGCACCAACTGCTGTGTAGCTAAATATTCGCCCTAGATTAAGTAATGTATGGAATTTTACCTGATGCCAAAAAGTTGGAGATTTTTGTTGATTCGATAGGGAAAAAGCAACGGTTAATGGACTACACATCCCCAGGCAGTGACCAAAACTACCTAAAAATCCTAAGGTAAAAATCAGCCACAAGTCTAACATAGGTCTGGAATCAGAAGGGGAATATAGATGAATATCGAGTGAATGTCGAGAAAGCAGACTTTAGGTGACTACACATAAATACCAAAACATTATCTAGACGTTCAGCCGAAATGTCTCTACGTCTGGTCTATTTACCTGAAAATTGTTCATCTTAATTACTTACTGATAATTAACTCGTCACTTCTGTATTCTTACACTATATTAGGAATAAATCTCTTTAAGAACGATGGAATTGTAACTCAGGAATTATGTCAAACCTGATAAATGTTTACTGATTATTCTGGGAACTTTACGCAAAGTTTTTGATTCTGTCAAATGACGACTTGTCGAACTTGCTTGGAAAAATGATGAAAAAGTGGTTTTGGCTAGTACTATTGATTTTCGTAGCTTTGGGAGTCGTGGGTGTTAAGACTTTCTTTGTGAAAACTCCAGCATCGGTGATTGACACAATTAAAGTTGATGATTCTTTACCCATTGTTCCAAATCCTGCCAAAACTGATGATACTTTGCGGGTTTCGGCTGATAGGTTATTTAGTCATATTCAAAAGCTTGATTTTGAGCGCTATAGTGATGGAGAGCGATCGCGTACTCGAAACTATATCACTAATGAACTGAAAAAAAATGGCTGGAAACCACAGCTACAAAGGTTTTCTGAAGGTGTAAATGTTTTTGCCCAACGTCAGGGAACTAACAAGGCAGCAGGAGCGATTCTTGTAGCCGCCCACTATGATACAGTTATGCGATCGCCTGGTGCTGATGATAATGGTAGTGGAGTTTCTGTCGCGTTGGAATTAGCCAGAATTTTCGCTTCCCATCCCACACCTCGCACTCTCCAATTAGCTTTTTTTGACAAGGAAGAAGCTGGACTTTTGGGAAGTCGCGCATTTGTAGCCAAATCTGGAAAACTTCAGGGCTTGGAAGGTGCTATTGTAATGGATATGGTGGGTTATGCTTGCTATACAGAAGGATGCCAAAAGTATCCCGCTGCTTTACCTGTAACTCCCCCCAATAAACTTGGTAATTTTCTGGTTGTCATAGGTGATACTGAGCATTTACCTTTACTCAATGCCTTTTCTCACCCTGTAGATACTGATACTTATTTGCCTTCAGTATTACCTTTACCCATACCGATGAAAGGCTTACTGGCACCCGATACCCTCCGTAGTGATCATGCTCCATTCTGGTATCAAGGAATCGGTGCAGTGTTAGTTACAGATACCGCAAATCTCCGTACACCCCATTACCATCAACCAAGTGATAAACCTGCATCTATAGATAGGAAGTTTTTCACGGGTGCGGCACAAATTATTGTTAATACAACCCAAGATTTATTGGAAAACACTACTAGTTTGAATACATCAGATATTCAGCAATTCTAAATTTAAGAATTGACAAGGGATTGAACGGCATGAGTCAAAATATGGGGAAAATAAATTTGACCCAAAGTCGCAAATAGATGAGCAAATGATAGAAATATTGGGATTTGCAGATCTTCTTGGATATTTACAGGCAGCCGTAGGCAAAATGGAAGATCCACGAAAGGATAGTCCAAACAAACAATACAGTATTAAGGACGCAGTACTGAGCGCGTTTGGTGCATTTTTCATGCAGTGTGAATCATTTTTGGAGTATCAAAGACAACTAAATAGTCGAAAAGGGCGAGATAATACTCAAACTCTATTTAAAGTATCTAAAATTCCCACTGATAATCAGATTCGTAATATTATTGACCCAATCAAAGTGGTGACACTATTTGAAGTATTCGAGCATATTTACCGGATATTAAAAACCAAAGGATACTTAAAACCATTTGAAGTTCTGGGTGGACAATTATTAGTTAGCTTAGATGGAACCGAGTATTTTTCATCCAAATCAATCCACTGCGACCAATGTTCGCACCGTACTCATAAAAACGGAACAGTAACTTACTTTCACAGCGCTATTCTTCCAGTAATTGTTGCACCTGGACAAAAGCATGTAATCAGCCTCGACCCAGAATTTATAACGCCCCAAGACGGTCATGAAAAACAAGACAGCGAGGTGGCGGCAGCAAAACGCTGGATTCATAGACACGTAGACTTTTTTGATGATGCTAAAGTTACCCTGTTAGGTGATGACCTTTATAGTCGGCAACCAATGTGTGAATTGCTCATTAATCAAGGCTTTCACTATATTTTTACCTGTTTACCTGAATCTCATATTACCTTATATGATTGGTTGGAATATCTGAATGCTAATGGGGAAATCAGCCATCTTACCATTAGGAAGCGTCATGGTCGTAAATGGCATTTCTACAATTACCGATGGGCTAATAACATTCCTCTACGGGATGCTCAACCTGCTTTGTTAACTAATTGGTTTGAACTGACCATTACTTGCGACCAGCAGAACATATTCCAAAACGCTTGGGTTTGCAATCGCTGCATCACTAACGATAATGTCATCGAACTTGCTGATTCTGGTCGTGCTCGATGGAAAACGGAGAACGAGAATCATAACGTACTCAAAACTAAAGGCTACCACCTTGAACATAACTTCGGACATGGTAAACAACATTTAGCTTCCTTTTTGCTGACCTTAAATCTGTTGGCTTTTTTGTTTCACACGGTCTTGCATCTAGTTGACCTATTCTACCAACAGATTCGCTCCCTGTTAGGAACGCGCAAACGTTTCTTTAATGATTTGCGTACCTTGACTACTTACTTTATTTTTAACTCGTGGCGGCATCTGATTTCTTTTATGCTAGATGAATTTGACCCCATCTGTCCAGCCAATTCCTCTTAGAGAGCTAAATTTAGAATTGCTGTCAGATATTGAAGGGGCTTGACTTTTTGAACTATTTATGATTCAAGTTATTCAATTGGCTCAAATTTCAGATTTCCCTCAGTATTGCGCTTAACTTGGAACAGCACAGATAGCCCTGGTACGGGAATGCGATCGCGCTCTTGAAATTTTACTATTGCTGTGGCACCTTGGGCAACAAAGTTAGGATTTTTTAGGGTTTCATAGACATTCAAGCGGGTGAGTGGTTTTCCTTGCTTGGAAAGTTGCTGCAAAGCTGTAACTAGGGTTTCCATCGCATCATAGGTAGAAATTGTCCGCCAACTCACATCAGTTGTTCCCCAAAATTCTTGAGATTTTTTTTCAAACAGTTTAAAGTTTTCGTTAGATTTATTCTTGGCAGATTTTAAATTCACGTAGACAGGAACTACCATCCCTTCAGATGCTTCTCCTGTTTCATTTAAAACAACCTGACTATAAACGGTATCTCCACCAATTAATTGAAGATTTAGCTGATTATTTCGATTAGCATTTATAACTGCCCAAACTTCACCTTCCGCAGGTGTGGCTAACATCAAAACCTGTGATTTATTCGACTTAGCTAATGCGATACATTGCCTTGGTTGTTTCTCTTTTAAGTTACATTCGATGATATCTGTTGCTTGCACACCTTTGTTTTTCATTCGCATGATAAATTCTTCCTTCAAGGAAATGGAAAATTTATCTCTCGAATTAAACACAACTAAAACCCTTTGTAAATTTAATTTATCCCGCACATAACCAGCTAATTTTTCTGCTGTGAAGCGATCATTGGGAACTACTCTAAAAACATAGTCATTCAAATTAATGGCATGTTTAACTTGGATATTTTGGGTTTTTCTCACAGCACTGCTACTAGGAGAAATCAGAGGAACACGATTATCTTGATATTTGGTATTTCCCAAAACATTACCAGAAATTAAGGTAATATCAGATGTATAATGACCAATAGCACCAATAATATTAATTCTCGATTCTTCTTCCCCAGGAATATTATTCTCGATGATATGTTGAGCCATTCTCTTAGTAATCTCTGAATTCTCATCATCTTTACCCAGAATTACCTCAACCAATTGTCCCTTAATTCCCTGATTACTGTTAATTTTATCTTGAGCTTGAGCAATTCCCCTTAACATTTCCATTGTTACGCTGTCATTTTCAACTTTACCGCTAGTAGTAGCAAGAAAAAGCGTCAAAGGGTTTCCAGCTAAGTTAGCTTTTGCGTTGTTAAGGAAAATGATTGTTTCGGGATCTCCAGAACATTCAGATTTACTATTATTTTTACGAGTGTCCGCAAATAGTTTGATTGCTTCTTGGAATTTTTTCTCGGCAATTTGGTATTTTTTCTGTTGAAAGGCTTCCATCCCTGCGGCTTTAGCTTGATAACCTGGTTGACATTGGGGAACAGTTGAAACCTGCGTTGTGATACTTTCCTCTCCCCGACTAAAATAATTCACAGCTAAAGGCTCAATTATTGGGGTTGGTGGTGGGAAAATGGTACTATATAACCAATAGAGACAGAGTGCGATCGCGCCTATGATCCCCCCACCTCCTAAAGCCAGTAACCAAATCGGCAAATTACCATAACTAGTTTTAGAAGGGATTAAACCTGCCATCTTCAAAGCTTTAATCACATCATCGGCTGATTGGTAACGATTTTTGGCATTGGCTGCTAACATCTTGTTTAAAATTCTTGTTAGCGCTGGTTTAACTTTGACTCGATTTTGCCAAGAATTCAAATCATAAGGAATGCCTAAAGTTTTCGGATTTTCACCTGTTAGTAAATTCACACAAGTTGCAGCCAAAGAATACAAATCAGAGGAAAAAGAAACTCTTGTTCCAGCTTCCTGTTCGGGTGGTGAAAAACCACGAGTAACAATTATATTTTCAGTTTTATCTGCCTGATTTTCCACCTTTTGAATTACTTGTTTAACAGCACCAAAGTCAATCAAATAGAGTTTTTTAGTTTGTTGGTGTCTAATAATGTTATTCGGCTTGATATCACGATGGATAATTATTTTTTTGTGATGACTATGAATAAACTTGAGGATGTCTAAAATTTCTAATAAAACTTGGGCAACTTCAGCCTCATTAAAAAAACTGACTCCTGCGTCTTTTCGTTTTTGTAATTCTTGACTTAAATCATCACCTTCGATATATTCCTGTACTAAATAAAATAGTTTTTGTTGTTCTTCTAAAGGTACTTGATTTGAATTTGGTATATATTGGGGAATCGATAACTCAAAAAAAGCATAGAGTTGGGGAATCTGAGGATGCTTTAATTCTTCTAGAACTTCTGCTTCTTTTCTAAAAAGATTTTCTACTAACTTGATTTCATCTTGGGACAATGAAGTGCGAGGATATAACTGTTTAACAATCCGTCGTTTCTTCTCGCCTAATATTTCACCTGGTGCATTCAAATCTAAAACGATAAACGTCCTACCAAAACCACCACTACCCAATTCCTGTAATGGTAAATATTGATTTTTTAAAATCAACGGCATTCCGCATGTAGAACAATATCGCTGAGGTGTACTTCCATGCGTCAAATATTTTTCGTCAATATCATTTATATGTGGTTCATCACCACATGGACGGGTGCAATATACTCGCATTGGTTGTCCTGGTATATGAATATTATAATTGCTTCACAGCTATTAGCTGGCGCAGAAAATCAGACGCATATAAAATATTAAGTAATCTTTAAACAGGCATGAGTGAAATTAAACTTTATCTCAATTTAAAAATATCAGAAACTTATGAGCCATAATATCACGACTTAGTGAGTATAAATGATTGATCGCTCGATATATTGATAATGATAATCATGAAATTACAAAAAATCTGCCTTGCTGCTTCCGTATTGATGATTGCAGCCACTTCTGTTTACATTGTCCCAGTAAATGTAGTCGCCCAACCTAGTACCCCCGTAAAACCAGTCCCCAAACCCACTAATTCACCAAAACCAGTTCCTAAACCTCTCCCGCCCATCAAAGCAAACCCAGTTTTTCAAGCTGTAGTACCGCAAATTAGAAAAGTTACGAAGATTCCAGTTTTACTTCCCAAAGAAATCCCCACTTCAGAGGGAGAAAGTCAATTGTACGCAACTGTACAAGGAGCTACTGCTCAAAAGTATCAAGTTATACTAGGTTATGTTCCCGATTGTAATGGTGGAACTGCTTGTAGATATGGTGAAGTTAGTGGAGAGGCGGTAAGAAATCAAACTCCTCGATTGACAGGAAAGGCAATATTTTTACGGAAAGGTGTAACTGGCTATTTTAGCCCTTCTAGATGCGGGGCAAATTGTTCCGATGCAATTGTTATGTGGCGACAAAAGGGTATTCAGTATAGTGTAGGTATAAAGGCTGCACAGCAAGTTGATTTAGTGAAAGTAGCAAACTCTTTTGTTGTACCTTAAATTTCCCTTGCTGCCACTCCTTTGAAAGATGATAGGACTTAGGCAACTGGCACATTTTTTTCGTAGGGTGTGTGACACTTAGAACCCACATTCCGCACCCTTAACTGTCACAATCTGTTATTACGTAAATTGATTAATGAAAAAGGAGTAAAAAGTTACATTTTTCTTAAAAAAGACAGATTTTGAACAGAAAATTTATCAAATGATTCTCAATAAGTATCAACAAATACAAGAGTGGTTTGGTGGCAAATTTTCATAATCAAATTTTATTCCGATAGTTCTAATACATCATTAGAAATTATAAAGAATGGAAAATAAAGTTCAAAAGTAGCTGTTTGTTGATTGCAGAAAGGTTCAATTAAACAAGGGATTTGGGCAATTTTCCCCAGTATACCAAGTGTTTCCGGGTTCACAGTGGTTGTGGGGATGGTGAAAACCAAATATCTACAAAATGCAGTTCTCCGGAAACTTCAAAGTTGGAATTGACTTCTCCAGGGGGAGATAAAAATTCTTCAAAAAATTGTTTAAAAAATTGGTGTAATGGTGTACGACTCATATCAAACTTATAATCAGAGTTAAAGTTGTGATATTACGCTCTACGACTAACTTGCATTCTCGGTTGTTGTAAAATTGTTTGATATAGTGCTTCTAACTGAGATACGTTGTCTTTGAGTGTGTATTTTTCTAAGATTCTTTGTCTAGCTTTTTGCCCTAAGACGGTTGTAAGTTCAGGGTGATCCTGGAATAATGGTAGCAAAGTTCGTAATTGCGATCGCGTACTCTTTGTACTCAAGACTACGCCTGCACCTTTCTCTAAAACTTCGCCATCAGCACCCACGTCTGTAGCTAAACATGCCAAACCACTAGACATTGCTTCTAATAAAGATAGTGATAGTCCTTCCACCAGTGATGGTAAAATAAACACATCTGCCCCCCGTAATATTTCAATCCGGCGAGCTTCATCAGCAATAAATCCTAACCAAATAATATTGTATTCTTCACCATAAAATGACTCTAAGGAAGACTTCAATGGTCCATCACCAACTATAAGTAGTTTACTACCCGGATCCATTGGTGCTTGCCTCCAAGCCCTCAATAAAGCTTCTACATTCTTCTCGGCGGCAATTCTACCTTGATAAACAAATAAGCGTTCAGCTTTAAATTCAGCTTTAAGTTGAGAACTTCCTGGGGAATATTTATCTGCATCAACCCCATTGGGAATAACAGCAATATTCGCTTCTGGTACACCTAAACGCGCTAAAAGTTCCCGTTGGATTTGCGAAAACACAATCACGCTGTTGTAGTGCCCCAAAAACGGTGCATAAAGCTGATAAGCTAACAGTTGCGTTCCTGAAACTAGTTTCGCACCTTTACCCGCGAAAGGTGTGTGAAAAGTGGCAATCAATGGTAAGTTTAATTCTTCACAAATTTCGGGCAGAAAAAAATCTAGTGGAGATAATGTTAGGGAAGCATGTACAACGTCAGGTTGAATTTGCCGTAACGAATCGGTTAAAACTTTAGTCGCTTTGAAAGTCGGGATTGTATAAACTTGGGACTTATAAATAAAAGGTAGGGATACTTCCCGGCAATTTGGCCAATTTTCAGGATCGGTGTCTTCTTGCGCGAAGTGTAAAAAACTAACTTGGTGTCCCCGGTCTAACAATGCATTGGTGATTTCTCGACTGTAGGTAACGTTACCGCAAAAGGGTGACTTTTTTCCAATCCAAGCTATACGCATTATTTATTTATGTCGAAAAAGCGAGTTGATTTTGATGGAATTTTATTTGGCGATGCTGCAACTACTGCAAGCATAAACTATCACCAAATTACAATTAAACTAATATAAATTAACTTTTCTGAATTTAGCGCATTTACCTACTGTTTTTGTCAATTTTTTAGCTGTTGTTTTAGATGTGTAAAGAGCATTTAGTACTACATCACACATGCCAAAATCACAATCGGAATTTTTGAGCAACGAGTGTAACTCAATTTATTTGAAAACAGTTTAGCATGAAAGCACAAGCTTTTAATCAGCGTGAGTTCCTGCTAATTTAGTTAAATATTGTATTGAGTAAGTAGTTATTCCCCGCTACCATACCAGGTAAATGCACCTCCGAGGAAAACTATCATTGATAGGGCAAAAAAGACTATTCTTAATCCCAAGAAGGCTTCAGCGATACCAGCTAGAGCCAGGGGCAGAGATAGGGCAATATTAATCACGTTATTTTGTAATCCGAAGACTTTCCCACGCATTTCAGCGGGGGTTTCGGTTTGGATTGCGGTTTGGGTAGGGATACCGATTAATGCCCCAAATATACCAACTAAGGTGATTAAACCTAACACTATGAATAACTGTTGAGTGAAGATAGCAAGTCCTGCCAAAGATACAGCCATTCCCAAGCATCCATATAAACTTAGTTGTCTATGGGAGAAACGCTGACCAAACTGACCTATGATTATAGCCCCTAGTGCGATACCAACACCACCTGCTGCCAGGAGAAAGCCAAATTGTTGGGGTTTTAGGTTGGGAATAATTTCAGCCATTCTCACAGCTAAGACTGTTAAAGCTGCAAATACTGAAAACAGGAGAACTAATTGGATTAAAGAATTACGGATTTGTTTATTGGTTTTGAGGTAGCCAAATCCGTCTTTTAAATCAGCAAAAACGTGAGGCTTTTCTAGGGTTGCGTCTTGGGGTTTTTCCTTAGTAATTAAACATAGCAGAATTAATCCTGCGATCGCATAACTGCCTCCCACCACTAATTCCTTACCTAATCCATCCATACCACCAAAGTTTGACCAGATTTGATCTGCTGCTGCTAACAATGGTTCTCCCACTGCAAACCCAACTATTACTGATGCCATCATGGTGGTGGTATACAGCGAATTTGCTGATAGTAAATCTTTTTCTGGAACTACCAACGGAATAGCTGCTTGTTCTGCGGGGGCAAAGAACTGTGTCAGTGTCGAAACTAAAAAGGTGACTCCCAAAATAATCAAAAATCCCACCGGCAGCACCCCCACTGGCTGCCAATCGTGGGTAAACCACAGTAATGGGGGGATAGCTAGAACCAAAATTCCTCGAAAAATATTAGTCGATACTAACACGGTTTTTTTCGACCAACGATCGACAAAAACCCCTGCCAAAGAACCAAATAATACTGCTGGAATTGTAAATGCCATCATCAATGCTGACACCCAGCCACCAATACTACTTTCACCAGTTTGAAACTGGGTGTTAATCAGAGCAATCATCAATACTAAATAGACTTTATCAGCTAATTGACAAAAAACTTGTCCGCCCCAAAGTGCTAAAAAGTTGGAATTTTTTAAAACTGGTAAAAATCCCTGTTTTTCAGTTTCTTCTGAGTTTAATACTAGTTGTAAATTTGGTATTTTATTATCATTCTCGCCTTTAAAAGCATTCGATTTGTCATCTTGATGATGAGAATCTTCAGATAATAAATTTTCTGTTGATGCTTTTTCTGACGGATTATTGATATCTTTATTCCTGACAGAATCAGAAGTTATATTATTGTCTTGGGAAATATCTTTTGCTGACATTTCCTGATTGAATGGAGAAGAAGGAACCGCACTCAAATAATTATTTTTGGGTGGTGTTACTCGGTTAGATTTTGTAATGTGACTAGGTAATGGCGATAGGATTTTTCGATCCAAATCAGATGGTTGCATCATAATGGGCAGCAAAATAAGAATCAATTAGGGCAGCAGAGCGAATTGAGCGACCAAAATGGTACTGTGCATATTGGCGCAATATTTTTTCTATAGATATCCAATTACTATTATTAGCGATATCCAGCACAAGAGTATCTGTTTGTGATAGTTGCTGAAGTAGTAACAGTTCCCCAGCCTTGAGACGTTTAGTTAAAGGTGGTAATTCTTGTTGATGAAAAATAGTTTCCCAGGAAGTTGGTAGCAATTCCATCGTGGTTGTAATTTTCGAGTCATCTTCCCTTGCCTGCTGTACTTTAATTGCTTCTAATTTCGCTTCTTCCCATGCTTTAATACTAACTGTTCCACCTGCGCTAATACTAAATCCTACCCGCCAGTTGGGGTCTTGAAAATTTATTATTAGTGGTTTTTGTGTCAAACAACAGGTTTGGACTTGCGGTGTAAAACCAGCTAGGGTTAAAAATTGAAACATAGCTTGCACTAGCAAGGCTAAAATCGTCACAGAATCGTTACTGGGTGAATCTTCCAACCGAGTCAGATGTTCGTTTAATAATTCGTAAAGTTCTTCTTGGGGTAGTTCACTGATAGCTTCACACAAAACTATCTCAGCTAAATACTGACTGGCAACTAACTTTAGTAAGTTTTTTGCCAATCCTGGGTAAGATTTTATAGTTTGTGCCTGAGTAATTTTGTCTAGAGTTTTTCCCTTGGCAATTAATAGCTCATTAACGACAAACATCGCACTACGTCCACCTAGACTGGAATTATGCTTCCTAGAACCGGGTGCGATCGCTTTCAGCAAACCAAATTCTTTAGTTAAAATTGTCACCAATCTATCCGATTCGCCGAATACCGTAGCCTTGAGATTAATTCCCGTGGCTTTGTAAGTTTTACTCATTTAATTATCAGCCATTAGCCATCAGTCTAAACAAAGTCAATCAAGCTTTTGATAAATCTTCCCTACTCCTGTTGCTTGGGATTACTACGCTGACGTAGTAAAGCAACACCATTAGAAGTTCCTAAGCGAGTTGCACCTGCCACTATTAAGTCTAGAGCTTGTTCAACTGTACGAATACCCCCTGAAGCCTTAATTCCTACCCTATCTTTGGCTAGTTCTTTGAGAAGTCGAACATCATCAACCGTTGCACCCCCATTCCACCCCGTACTAGTTTTGAGAAATTGCGCTCCTGCATCCATCGCAATTTCCGCCGCTAATCGCTTCTCAGTATCTGTTAATAGGGTTGTTTCTAATATAACCTTAACCGGTTGTCCTGTTTCCGCACAAATCTCAGCAATTTCGCGGTGCATTTTTTCCGTTTCGCCTGATTTCAACCAACCTAAATTGATTACCAGATCTAATTCTTTAGCGCCGTTTTCTACTGCTTCCTGTGCTTCATATAGCTTTGTTGCCGTAGTCACTGCACCAGTGGGGAAACCGATGACAGTACATACCTTTGGGTTTTTGCCATGAAGGAATTCTGCTGCTTGCTGTACATAAGTAGGATTTATACAAACTGCTGCAAAACCAAATCTATCGGCTTCTTCGCACCATTGCTGAACCTGTTGCAGGGTAGCAGTGGGTATCAGCAGCGAATGATCGATAAATGGAGCGATATCAATATCCGCATGATCTATTGCCATCGCATTACTCTAGCACTAATTGATTTAAATATCTTATCAAAACTTAAGACTATTTTAATAAATATCAGTTATGTATCTTGATGATTTGCTTCAAAGATGACATTTCACAAAATTGTAGAGACGTTATATGTAACGTCTCTACGGAGGTTTTCTGTTCAAATGAAAGGTAATAAGTAGTTCAACAAAATTAATTACACAAGATTAAGGCATGAAACCCTTATCCAAACTAGATCCTTGTGTGTAAATAATTCTGCACGATTACTTACCCTGATTTTTTGGACAAATGAAGCAGACTATTGAATTTCTATCTAGCTTTAGGCAGGAGTATGATCAAGAGTGATTTCAGTTTCCGGTAACAAGCGTTTTACTCCTTGCTGAATAAAACCTTGTAAGTAGGATATTTGCTGATTTTGTTGGAAGACATTTTGCAGGGTTTGACGGAGTTTATCCAGATTCAAAGCATTACCCGTATCGATGGCAATTTCCTGTGCTTGGAAATATTCTACCAAAGCTAAACCAGCAATTCTCGTTAGGTATGCTGCACTTACACCTTGGATGACACCACCAACTGCAAAGGTGACAGCATTACTTTTTAAAACTATACCGATTGCCTTGGTGGAAAGTTCCACCAAACCCAATTTCAGCATCAATCCACCCATTTCTGCGGCTACGGTTTTTGCCTGTTCTAAAGAAAACTTCTGCTGATAGATATTGCCTAAATCCATTACCATTTGGGCATTTATAGCTGCTGTCGCTAAAAGATCCAATGCTGGTACAGGATTGGCGAAGGCAGCAGCAGCAGCTATCCACTGATATTGTTCAGTTATAGGGGTTGCACGTTCCTTTCTGAGGGTATTGAGGCTATTTTTGGCTTCAAACTTCAACAATCTGGCTTTCCTAACTGTTGTTGCCCAAACTAACTGTTGTCCTTGTTGTGTTAAAACATCAAGCAAGTGTTGCTGAAGTTTTTCAGTATCAGGTGCTGGTTGTTCTAAGTATTCTTGAAAGGAACCGTCATCGCTATGTTGACGAACTTTAATAGGAAGTGGTGCTGCTGATGTGGTAATCACATTTCCTGACATCCGCTGTTGCAATGACAGGAAAATGCTGGTACGTTCGTCTGGTGAATATTGGTCTTGTTTATTAAAAACCAGTGTGGTGCGATGATTATTGGTTTTTAGCTGTTGGAGAAATTGATATTCGCTGCTGGTGATGTCACCGTTAACGAGAAACAGTACATAATCGTTGGAGGCGAATATCCCCTTGAGGTTAGTAGCATCTTGAATAAATAATGGGGCTGTTTCCTCAAAGCTAACTGCTTGGTTTATTCCTGGTTGCCAATTTGCGGCAAGGGTTTGAATTAGTGTGGTTTTACCTGTAGATTTGCCACCTGTGACAGCTAATTTTATTTCGTTTCTGTCAATTTCGGTTTCTAAATTACTAACTTGTTGGCGTAAGTTAGTTAATAGGGGGTGATTTTCGGCTTCGTTGGCTAAACAATTCACCACAACTTCAGCTTGAGAAATCTCCGATACTACAGTAGCGCGATCGCGTGGTAAATTCTCTACTGATTCTATGGTAGTTGGTACGCGGTTCTGCTTAAGGAACCACAAACCTCCACCAACTATAATTAAACTTAATAAACTTACTTCACCGACTTGGACAAGTGAGTCTTGCAAGCTACTAAATAGCCACAACACAAAGGACAGTCCCAGTCCTCCCACTAATATTGGTCGCTGCAACTTCACAACTATGATTCTCCATACGCTGGGATGATTTTCTTCCAGGATAGATCGAAACTTCAATGGTTACGGTTTCATCTGGTATTTTAAAGTATATTTTGGGTGGATCGAAAAACTTGTTAGAGGGTTTCAATTGGTTGAAGAAGCTTTATATCATGGCGGATGTGGCGGCTCTCCTCCGTCATTAACAATAATCCACAACCTATCCAGCCTACATTTATCCTAACAGCAAAACTCCACTACCATTTCAGTAGTGGAGTTTTGATTTTTATTTGGTGGCGGGAAGTGGATTTGAACCACTGACCTTCGGGTTATGAGCCCGACGAGCTACCAGGCTGCTCTATCCCGCGTCGTTTCGCGTCTTCAATTAATATAACCCAAAACTCAAAGTTTGGCAACTACAAAAACGATAATTCACCAATTACTTCTAAACGTGTGTATTTTCCTAGGTTCATAAACTTTTCGGATAGGGCTTCGGCAACGCTGGGAGTGATCCATCCTAATCGTTGGAGTAAGTGAATTGCAACGGCGTATTTTGCTCGTTTTGCCCCATCCATAACTTTGATCGCCAGTCCCATGCCTTCCCCGATGCGACTGAGACATTGAACACCTTCAGCCCCAGATTTGCTGACAATTTCGCCGGGAGTTAGGCGCATTAATTCCGTATCAAATTCCCCATCTCCAGCTACCATGGTGGAGTGGTGAGTCATAGCGCGGATAATGCGTTCCATATCCAAGCTGTTCCCTGATGCCAATTGAGCATACAAATCAGCCATTTGTCCTAGCTGCATCAAGTATGTGGGAACACCACAGTCATCATGAACAGCGATAAACTCGGCTGCTGGCATCCGCAGAAGTTCAGCAACTTTTGTTAAAATCAATTGCTGAACTGGGTGTTTTCGATCCAGATAGGTAGCTAGGGGAAAATTACGTTGTTGACAAACTGCCAGCATTCCCGCGTGTTTTCCGGAACAGTTATACTCCAGATTGCTACTTTTTCCTTGGGGAACCGGGCATTTGAGGGCTGTGGGGTCGATATCAGCCCGCCACAGCACATTAAACACTTGTCTAACTTGGTCGATTGTACCTTTATGGGAACTGGTAATAATTGCTAGGTCACGATCGCTTAAATTATAGCGTTCTAGAGTACCTGTAGTTGTGACAGCCAATGCTTGGAATGGTTTGAGTGCGGAACGGACAAATGTGGCAGTTTCTGCATTTCCCGCAACTGATAATATTCTTCCTCGATTGTCAGAAACTACAGCCTCAACAGTATGCTTAGATTCGATAATACCTTCGCGCAGCAGTCTAACTTCTATTGCAGCGGCTTGAGTTCGTTTCTTCATTTTTGATGATAAATTTTTTAGTCTTACCCCTGGGTATGGAAATTGTTGGAATTAGGATTTCCCAGCAATTTTGCGATTTTAATGATTTCGATTGTTATGGGAAGTTTTTTATTTTTATAAAGTTTGCCAGATGATTGTACCAGCAACGTATAGAGCCGCCAAGCCCAAAAAAGTGAGTTGCAGGCGGCGTAATATTGGTTGAAGTTGGTAAGAAACAATTAAGCGATCGCGTGTTAACACTTCTTGGGGTTTTTTCCAGGTTTGTCCATCGTACCACCCGGATTCCTCATAAAACACCACTGGACTCATTAAGCGATCGCGTACATAAATCCAGCCCAAATATAAACGCACTAAAATCAAAACCACCCCAATACTAGCCCCAGCCATCCCACTTAAGACAAACTCTGTCAAATATTTGTGAGGGGGAAAACTTGCAGCAGCAACGGGAATCGCAAAAAAACCCGTAATCCCGAAAATCCAGGCGATTTTCGTGATGTAATCCCACAAGCTAGCGGCACAATCACGAAATAGCCAAGCTGACTTTAACTGCTCATATTCATTTACAGGCTGTTGTTCGGTAGGAACTGGGCAATGGGAAACCGACGATTCCATCATATTGGCTGACTCCCATCATGGGGGGGCGAAAACTCAATTCGCTCTCCATGACCCCAAAAGGCTTCTAAATTGTAGAATTCCCGTTCTTTAGTCATCATCACATGAACAATCACATCACCATAATCATGGAGAATCCAGTTACCGTCAGCTTTACCTTCGCTACGTAAAGGACGACGGTGTAAATCTTCTTCAATTTTATCTTCTACTGAATCAGCGATCGCTCGTACTTGTACCCGCGAGTAACCAGTCATGACAACAAAATAATCAGCCAGGTACGATACTTCCGAAATCTTCAAAAGACAAATGTCAGCAGCTTTGCGTTCAGATCCAGCTAAGGCTGCACTCAAGGCTAGTTGAGCGCTACTGTCATTGTCATCGATTGATATGTTGTTGACTGTGTTATTTGTCACTGCAACGGATTGTGAGGGAAAATTTACTGGGAAGTTATCGGACATTAAGAATTAAGCCACCTGAATTTTTTGACAAAGATTAAAATCAAAATAATAATCAATTGAATCCTAACTGCGCCCTAGTTGCGTAATTAGTTTTTTTTGCATACTAGCAAAAAAAGTGATATTTATGGGCTAGATTTAACAATAGTTGGTTTTGACTTCCATTTTTGTGTAAACCAATTGCGCGTATTCACTACCCGTCGATGGGGTAAAATGAGGGTTTGCAACCAAGCCTTCAAGATGTAGTTACAACTAAAAGCCATCGCCTGATGTCAACTTTCCTGGGTAAGTTGCCAAAAATGTTTTAATTTTGGAATATCACCTCGTCCTGGTTCCAAAGTGTCTGTCTTCAAAAATATTTGGCAGGTAAAACCATCGCAAATCTTTTGCTACCAACAAGATTATACATCCAAGTAAGCTCATTCCTGGCTTCCCTAGAGTATGATTTGCAATTGCCTCTAATATTTCGGAATCTGTAACTCCAAAAGTAATAGGTGCTGCAATTACCCATACATCAGCATGAAGCAGACGGGGGTTGATCTGCGTAACTTGATCAATACCCCATCTGCTTCTACCATTTTCAGGAGTTGCTGGTGCGGAAAAACTATTTGGTTAAATCATGCGTCAAAGCAGATGTAGTAACCTGTTGTGGATTAACATTGTTAACACAACCCAGGTGAACCGCCATTTGCTCAACTCTCAGAATATACTGAATCCTAGCAGTTGAGACATTTGCGGTTAACCAAGCTAGGAATTTTTCGCCCATAGTGGGAATCTAGGTAATACCAATTGAAATAATGATTGCAACACATGCAACGGTAGAGACGTAGCACTGCTACGTCTCTACAAATATGTATCTGTCGCGTTGTTTTTTCAAATCGGTATAAGTTATTGGTTATTGGCTTTAGCAGGAATTAGGCAAAACTTTTGACAATAATGTCTATATCTTAATCTAAATTTTAACTTAAAAATGGTAGCTGTGAATTTTCCCTGTATTCGTCACCTCAGCCTGCATTCCCACCAAATAACCATAAAATTAGGGCTTAGTTACCACCTTTGATTCTCTAATTTCAGCATCATTAACCGTATAAAATACGGGTTCATAAGCAGGTGCCACAGTTAATGGGTGACGCACCATATTTGGTGTCGGCTTGGAAATATTCCGTTTAACCACAGCATTAAATAATGATTCATACTGATTCAAAGCATTATCAAAGGAATAATTTTCCACCGCAAATTTTCGGCTGTTATAACCTAGGGAATTTACCTGTTCGGGATTTTGATACAATTCCAAAATTGCTGCTGCTAAAGCTTCCGCATCCTCTGGTGGTACAACCACACCACCTTGACTATTACGAATAGCCCTTGCTGCTGTCCCATTATCGGGTACCGAAGCCACCAAAGCCCGACCACTAGCTAAAAGTACCTGAATTTTCGAGGGCATGTTGAACGAAATAACATTTTTCTTCTGCACCACCAAGCCAACATCAGCAGCGGCTAACATTTCCGGTAATTTTTCCCGTGGTTGGAAAGGTAGCAACAACACATTATCGGCACCATTGTCCTGACATTCTTGTTGTAAACGCTGTAAACCACTAGCTTCACCCACAATTACAAAAGTAATATCGGGAATGTGACGTAATTTACTAGCAGCTTTGACAACTGTCTCTAACCCTTGAGTCAAGGCAATATTACCGGAATACTGCACCACGAATTTACCTTGTAAATTGTGCGTCTCTCTAAAAGCATTTCCCTCTTTAGGCATTGGACGAATAAAATTAACATCAACCCAGTTGGGAATTTGTACCATTTTGCTTGCCTTGACACCTTTCTTCAGAAGGTTATCCACAAAACCATCAGCAATCACACTAATTTTGGTAGCAGTTCGGTAAGAAAACTTCTCTAAAGCTGTAAATACCTTAATTAGGAATTTACTCTTGATCAATCCCACATGGATTGCCGCATCAGGTAAAATATCTTGTAAATTTAGCACCACAGGACAACCAAAGATACCACCCAAAGCAGCAGCCGGAACACAACCTGGTAACGATGGTGATGTTGTTAAAATTACATCTGGTCTCCAACCGAGCAAAGCAGGTAAAAAGCTAGTGACAACAAAACTAGCATCCAGCATTACCCGGTCTAATAAATTTGGTTGCGGACGAATCCAAACGAAACTGCGGCGAATTTGCACACCATTTTTCTCTTCCTCAACAAACATCTTACCCCGATATGCTTCATAGATTTCTCGTTGGGGGTAATTTGGCATTGCTGTCACAACACGCACTTCATGACCACGTTTTACGAGTCCTTCAGCTAATTCCGTCATCAACGGGGCAATTCCAATTGGTTCGGGATAGTAGTTGTAGGAGTAAATTAAAATTCGCATAATAGTATCTTTTTGAATAGCTGTGACTTGTGGATTAAAAGATTTTTAAAGAAGCGATGTTACTTCTTAAAGTTTTTTGTGCGGTTAAACACCTGTAATCATAATTTTCTCTCCTGAATGAAATAATGTCTGTTGTTTTTCGTTGAAGATTGAATGAAATTTGATCAAGGTACATTCTGTAGGTGATGCTATTTTTGTTACACGTTTTTTTTCAGTAAAATGTTTTATTTGCGGGATACTTCTCAGTAGAATCTCTATAGCTAAATCTTGAATATATTTAGATTTAGTAATTATCGAGGCTCAAAAAAGAAAAATTATGAGAATTTCCATCCCTATTTAGCGGCTAGAAGAGCGTTTTAACAATATGTTCAGGTCTTTTAAAGTATCCCTTCATCGAACTGTTGAACTTACTAGTAGTGTTGGATCTTAAATTTGATGTTTTTAGGTAATCAACGATGATCAAAATCCCCCCAACTTGCTTCAAAAGAACAAAGAAGAGGGGATTTTAATTAAGATTCCAAGTTATTTAACCTGATATTACGTATAAATATCTTTTAGACTGCACCGCTTTTACGATCAAACAAAATGGTGATTGTTTTCAAAATCAGCTTCAAATCGTATATTAAGCTCCAGTTTTTCTGATATTGCAAATCCAAACGGATTACATCTTCAAAGCTACGGATTGTCGATCTGCCATTGACTTGCCATTCACCAGTCATACCTGGTTTAACATCCAAACGTTGCCATTCAGGTACTTCGTAACTACCGACCTCGTTAGGTGTGGGGGGACGAGTCCCCACTAAACTCATTTCACCTTTGAGAACGTTCCAAAATTGTGGTAGTTCATCTAGGCTAGTTCGTCGTAAAAACCGACCAACCTTTGTGACTCGCGGATCATTATCAATCTTGAAAAATGCCCCTTGAACTTGGTTTTGTTTTTCCAATTCTGCTTTTTTGGCTTCTGCATCAACACACATTGAGCGAAACTTCCAAATCTTAAACTGTTTTCCCATCCAGCCACAGCGAATCTGAGCAAAGAAAACGGGACCGGGATCGTTAATTTGAATTGCTAAGGCAATGGGAATCAACAAAATCCCCGTAATCACCAAACCAACCAATGCTCCAACAATATCGATAAAGCGTTTCATCCAAGACTTGATGGAAGGATGGGTGGTTGGTAATTGTTCTTCTAATTCGACGTTAGAGAGCAATGCAGTTGCTTCATTCGTTTCAATTGGAAAAACTTGATCAAGTCCTGTCAGATTTAATACTGCCATAACTTGAGGTGTGACGTTACGTAACATCATCTCAATGCCTTTTTCTTGGGTGAGTTTAAAATTACTCACCAAAGCACCTAAACCGCTGCTATCCATGAATGTTGTCTGATCAAAGGCAACAATGATTCGCTTGAGTACAGCGTTTGCTTTCATTAAATCTTGACAGATTTGCTTAAAGGCTACAGCCTCAAGTACGCTCAACCTGTGAGGTACCTGCACTATTGCCGAGTCATTCACATATGTGACTGGAAAATCTGCCTCTGCGGGTTGGCTAGTCATGAAACCTTGCACTTTCGTTGCTTTATAAATGTATTTTGCCCAAAATTATTGTTCCTAGCGAATATCCTAAGTATTTAGATTTTTAGATCTAATTAAAAATAAACACTAGTCAAGTGTGATGAAAAGAAAGTTCTTTAACAAGGATTCACAATAGAAAAAGAAATCAAAATTTGCCTTCGCTATATACTCCTTGAAAAACACATCCCTGTTGCCATCTCACATGATACAAGAAACGATTGATACACCCACCGCACGCCTGATTGAGGTCTTTTCTGCCATCCAAGGAGAAGGACTGAATGTGGGAACGCGTCAAATTTTTGTTCGTTTTGCTTTGTGTGACTTGCGTTGTCACTTTTGTGACAGCGCTCACACTTGGAATGCACCTGTTACTTGTCAGATTGAGCGTTCTCCCGGATTGCGAGATTTTGAAACTCATACTAATCCAGTTCCCTTACCTATATTAGTCGAATGGGTCGAGCGGCAAAATATACCTGGTTTACACGATAGCATTAGTATCACTGGTGGAGAACCACTACTTCATGCCCCATTTTTAGCCCAGTTTCTACCTAAACTCCGCTCGGTGACAGGTTTACCTATATACCTGGAGACTGGCGGGCATCGCCCAGAAAAATTAGCTAAGATTCTCCCATACCTTGATTTAGTTGGTATGGATTTTAAACTTCCTAGCACTAGTGGAGAAAGCCGTTGGCAAGAACATCATGCATTTCTCAAGCTCTGTGCTGAATCGCACCAGGAAGTGTTTATCAAGATAATTATTTCTAAAAATACGGAACCCTCTGAGTTGAAACAGGCGGCGGAATTGGTGGCTGGGGTAAACTCTACAATTCCAGTGTTTTTACAGCCTGTGACACCGTTGGGGACGAATGCACAGTTAACTGAGTTACCTGTACTTGCCCCAACTCCATACCAAGTTTTGAGTTGGCAGGCGATGATGAAGGAATTTATCAAAGATGTGCGTGTGATTCCACAAACACACAAATTTATTGATCAGCTATGAAATTTGTTGTTCGTTGACTCCCTAGTGTCCATCTCATAGTTTTACCAAACCAAAGGCTGATAATTTATGACCTTATGATGAAGCGAAACCTAAGTTTGTCAAAGATTTGATAGACTTTACTTTGGAGATAGCAACGTTTAAATTTTCCTTAACCTTTAAGTTTTAATCTACAGGAATGTACTGATAAAATTCCTGTAGAACATTAAAAAAAGATACGAGTTTTCTGTACGAAGTGTGGGTGTCTAGGGGTGTGGAAAGAAGATACGAAAAAGAAGCGATATTTCTAGGGAATATCGCTTCTCAACTAAATCTATAACAAAATCATTGTATAAATTTAATACATATCATTATCATTGTTTTCCTTTGATTTTCCACGTACTTTGTTCGCACTACGTTTCAGCGCCGACAATCGGGCTTCATACTTAGAGCGCTGACGTTTACCTGGTGTAGTTTCAATAAGGGTTTTCAAAGCACTACCGAGACTTTTGTAGGCATTGGGGAGAGTGTAACCGAATCTTTGGGCGAGTGCGATCGCTTTCTCATCCGCTTCGATTAATTCTCTGGCTACTTTATCACCACTGTTCTTTTGATATAGTCGCCAACCCGACACCCCACACAGTGCCATCGCCAAAATTAACAATAATCCATCCTGTACCCACAATTCACCAACCGCACCGCCCAAACCAATTGCCAGTGCAGCCATTTCCCAACCATCTTTGGGAATCGTGTCGTTTTGAATGCGGGCAACTTCATGCCAAAAAAGCAGATTCCGTTGATCAATTGCAAGGTTATCCCATTTCACCAAGTCAATCTGAACTTCTACTTGGTCTTTACCAATTTCTTCACAACGAATCAAGGAAGGATTGACATCAGTCGTACCTTCAACTGTGACCCAACTCTGCAATTCTGGCGGTAGTAAGCCCTTTAACCGCCGTAGTTCACTCATTTCCGCTTTGGCAGAGGAGGTTGCATAGGATGCCATAAATCCAGCCCCAGAAAATATTCAGTATATTAAGGGTATCACCTTGAAGTATAGCTATTTATTTAACGCTTCGGCTCAATCGCTAGGAAATCTTCCCCGCTTTTTTCTCGCTTCCATCGCTTTTTCTAGTAAGTCTAGCAAACCAGGCGCTTCTTCCTGAATGCTTAACAATAGTCTTTCCCCAAGTTCTACATTCCCTTGATCTTCACCTGTTTCCATTACATGTTGCAAGCGCGGCATTGCCACACCATCCACCAATTGAATTAAACCAGTTAAGCAACGGTTAAACTGTTTCTCAGTTAAAACCGAATCTTCTAAGGGAAACTCAATTATGGCACGAATTTCTCCATCAGATGGGTCATACTCCCACTGCAACATTTTGGTTTCCCAAGAAATTGCCAACATAGTTTGTAAGATTGCAGCTTTATGCGGATGTTCGTCTACTCCAGCCAAAACTTGGGGTGCGAATAAACGGAAAAATCGTCCATCTTCATCAAGTTGTACAACTATCAAAAAATCTTCGATGTTCTCAGCTTCAACTCCTGTAACTATCCGTTCATCTTCTTTTTCAACCTGGTATTCCCAGCCAAGATTATCTAAAAACTTGGCAATTTCATCTACATTTGTTGCCATAAAACCTCATAACCACCAGATACTTGAGCTATTCTCAACCAGACCTAGTTTAACTTGTTGAGGGTTATAAAGGAGAATTAGTAGCTGAATAATTTTTTGTAAATCATTTGCCAGGTTATTGACTGTCAGCAGCCGATAATCTGACTATTAATTAGTAACTGCTAAGGAGATATAATATGCAAGTTAAAATTTTCACCGATTATATATGTCTTTTCAAAGTGATGACTACACTATTGCTAAAAATGATCTTCTTGAGAAGATAAAATTGCAAGAGATTAATTTACCATTAAAAAACTCAGCTTGCAGTTCCCAATTATTTCTCCATCCCCAACCTACAAATAAAGTCTGTATTTTCTTCCATGGATTCACCGCAGCACCCTATCAATTTAAACCATTAGCAGAGGTTTTATTCAATTGTGGTTACAATGTTTTAATTCCTTTATTACCAGGTCACGGTATCGCTGGAAATTGGAATAGCCGCAATCCTCCTCCTTTGCCAACTCAGCCAGAACCATATCAAGATTTTGCTCATCGTTGGTTACAGATTGCTCAGAATTTTGGCGATCAAGTTATTATTGGTGGATTATCTGGTGGAGGAGCTTTAGCTGCATGGTTAGCATTAGAATATGCTCAGGAAATTCACAAAGTTTTATTATTTTCACCTTATTTAAGTAGTAGTAATAATATTCTAGATTTATTCGTACAAATATTACCATTTTATATAAGCTGGGGTCATCGGAATAATTCTCCCAACTTTGGTTATCAGGGGTTTAGAATGCCAGGTTTGGAGGTTTTTGCAGATCTTGGTCAATATGTTTTAAAGCAAGCACAAAATCGCAAGTTACCGTCAATGTTTATTATTTCCAGTGAAAGCGATAAATCCATAGATAGTAAAGAGTTAGTATCTTTGTTTGAATCAAGCTTGATGTATCAACAGAAGTCATGGTTTTTCTATTTTGATAAGTTTTTTCAGGTTCCCCACACGATGATGACTAAAGCTGAAGGTAATCGATATCAGGATTTATTAATTACGATTGTGAAAGCTTATATCGAAAGTGATGTTAGTTGGCGTGATTTACTCAGAATTGGTGATTTGATATTGGAAGGCAAAAGATTTGAAGTTGCTATCAAGGAGTTGAAGCTATTAAATAGGGTTTCTCCAGATTTAGCGGTTTTATTAGCTGTTATTAATAAGGAAGTTCTGGTTTAAGAAAATTGGAGGGTTTAATTCTCCGAAAGTCTCAATAAATTGTAAGTGAGTGGTGAGTAGTCAGTAGCGAGTGGGGGAAAACCGCTTAGAGGATGTTTTAAAAGTGGTATTTTGTACCTTTTATGACATCATGAGCTGACGTATACCAAGGCGGATGAAAATAGAAGGTGAATGTATCTATTTTGATAGCCATCGAACTTTTATTTTCAAGTCAGATAAGCAATAATAAACACAACTTCTTGAAAAATATTTTTAAAGGGAAAGTCACCCCAAATGTTTGTGCTTACCCCTATTCGCTACTGACTACTCACTCCCCACAAGCACAATTTTCAACAGTGATCTACTTAATTAATTTGCTGTACTTTCCTGATAAATAATTTCTTGGAATTGAATAATATCTTTTTGTGGATCGGCTAAACCAACTTTGACTAGCAATTGCTCACCTAAAGTTGCTTCCCGCTTGAAGAACATTGGTAATTGTACACCCAAATCTTCGAGGAGAATTAAGGCTAAACCGCTGTCTTCTCGCAGCCACATCAGGACTGTTACTTGCCATATTTTATCAGGATGACGGCGCAGGTACTCTAATGACCAATATCGATTGGTTTGACGTTCTACCATTGTCACTTCCTGAGCAGTCCCAATTACAGTCATCATTACATCCCGAAGTTGATCGGCGGAAAAAGGTAGTTGTTCTCCCCGCAGATGTGCCTTAATTTGGAAGTGGGTGAGCAAATCGCTGTAACGTCGAATTGGGGAGGTCGCTTGGGTGTATGTATCTAAGCCTAAACCTGAGTGACGCACGGGAGTAATGCTCATTTCGCTCTTAGGCATACAACGCCGCATAGCGCAAGCCCTAACAAAGCCAGGGGGCAACAGCATTAATTCCTGTTCGGGTGGTAGTTCTGGTTGTGGCTGACCCCGGAATGGTAGAGGAATACCATGTTCTTTACCATAGCGGGCGGCGACTTCGCCAGCCACGATCATCATTTCTGCTACTAACTGCCGAGAGTGAGAATCATCCATCAGATCAATGCTGATTTCGTCATCTTTGACTTTAATCATTGCTTCGGGCATGTTGATACTGATGGCACCTTGAGTGTATCTCCATTTGCGACGCTTCTGCGCCCATTTAGCGATCGCTTCTATTTCTGGTTCCGCTTCCACACCCAAATCCAGCATTTCATCGACATCTTCATAGGTGAGGCGATATGTCGGTTTAACTAAGCTGGTGTGGATGCTGTATTCTGAGACAGCCCCATCATCGTCTAAAATTACGGCAAAACTTAAGGCATAGCATATTTGTCCTTGTAACAGGCTCATAGGTCCTGTTGCCAAGAGTTCCGGGAACATTGGTACCATTCCCGTTGGTAAGTAAACTGTACTGCCGCGTTTGCGTGCTTCTAGGTCTAAATCACCTTCTGGAATCAACCAACGAGTCGGATCGGCTATGTGAACCCACAAGCGATCGCGTCCATCACTTAAGCGTTCCCAACTCAGCCCATCATCAATTTCTGTGGTACTCTCATCGTCAATTGTATAAACCTTGAGGTGTGTCAGGTCTAAACGATCCCGATCTCGATCGGGTGGATGTGATTCCAAAGACTGCTGCGCCACTTCTATCACCTTAGTAGGAAACTGTACCGGGATTGCGGAACGACGCAAAAATAAGTTTTCGTTAACACTCCACAAACCTAAATCCACTAAGAGTTGAAATGCACCCTGGGGAGTTGCTGGTCGTCCCAGCATATTCATGGTTTCTAAGACTGTAGCAGGTGGGGGATACGCACGGGATACCTGGTCATAGTTAACACCCGGTTTACCTACATCTGCCAGTAAGGTTGCATACTTTTCTAAGGCTTCGAGGCGATGGCGATCATGACGTT
The DNA here is from genome assembly GCF_000317435.1 of Calothrix sp. PCC 6303. Lineage (NCBI taxonomy): Bacteria > Bacillati > Cyanobacteriota > Cyanophyceae > Nostocales > Calotrichaceae > Calothrix > Calothrix sp. PCC 6303. The sequence continues at coordinate 4,676 of NC_019751.1, read as the reverse complement.
CCCATTCCACTGCTTCGCCTTTTAACGCGGCTGCAACTCGCAGTAAAAATTCTTGCTGTCCTTTTGCCTTCAGGGCTTCCACTTCTAGCTGATGCTTTCGTTCTGCTACCTGTGCAGCGGTTCGCGGTTCGTAAACATCTTTCTTCTGCTTGAAGTAGATTTTGTCATCCGACAACAAACAATGTGCGGCATAGCATAGAGGTGGTTTTGTTTCCGAAAACAGCAGATTTGCTAATTCTTTGGGGTTTACAGTGTCCCCATCTTCAACTAATAATTCCCAAGCCACTTCCAGACTCGATGGATCGGCGATATAGGGCTGTATTTCTGCTAAAAAACCAGGGATTTGCGATGATAGGTAAGTCTGTCCTGTGACGGCGTAAGTCACCTGTTGAGGCATTAGACTGTGGGCTTGCCCCCGTTCATCAATTACAAACCAACGGGTTTTACCGTCGGGACGGTCTACTATTCCCAAACGGCGATCGCTTCCCACCCGAAATTCTACTAATGTCCCCTTCTCCACAAGCTTCGCACTATACTAGTAAATATTTTACACTCAGACTTCGCTCAGTTTCGGCTTTGTCAAGTTTCGACTTCGCGCAGTTTTGGCTTCCCTCAGTTTTAACATCAAGCGGAGCCGATATGTTAACAACTTACTCCAACAGTTAGAGTTAGGAGTTAGGAGTTCGATTCATTACCATAAAGGAAAATTATCGCTCTACTCCTACGAGGAAGCAAGCTACACTCTTAACTCATTACTCTTAACTAATTCTTAGCCTTCAGCGTTGATAAATGGCAACAGAGCCATAATCCGCGCACGTTTGATTGCTAAAGTCAATACTCTTTGTTGCTGGGTGGTTAATCCAGTAATCCGACGTGGCAAAACTTTACCCCGTTCGGTAATGAACTTACGTAGCAAGTCCACATCTTTGTAATCGATTGGATCTCCTGGCTTAATTGGCGAAAGCCGACGACGATAGTAACTCATTCCTACTTAATTTCCTTGTGAACAGTATGTTTATTACAGTGAGTACAGAACTTTTTCAGTTCTAAACGGTTGGTGGTGTTACGACGGTTTTTCATACTTGTATACCGCGAAACACCGGGAGAACGTTTATCTGGATTGGTGCGACATTCGGTGCATTCTAATGTCACCACAATTCGCACGCCTTTACTTTTAGCCATAATCTTACAAACACCAAAGCCTGAAGAGAATTAACACAAATCCCTATTTTTGCATATTCCGACGCAAACTACCAACTATTCTTTTGATTTTGATATCAAGAGAATAGCCACGACGCGACGAAACTACCATCGTATCAGCATAACGATCGTGCAATGCTTGCCGCAGCATGGTATCGCTAAAAGCAGCAGCACAATCGATTGCTAGGGGAATTACTAGCAGTATAGCAGCCGGATTTTGGATAATGTTATTTAGGGCAGTTGATGCTAAAACTGCCCCAAAACCAATAATAGCCTCTCGTTTGCCTAACATTAATAAATCTGGAATCCTTCCCCGCTCAAATTCCAGCACTTTCATGTCCAAAGCCCATTTTCCTAGACTTTGCCCTTGATTGTTGTAAGGTACAATTACTCGCAAAATTGACCACAGGAAAATAAATATAAATATTTGGAGAAACTGGATACCAACACTACCGTTACCAAAAAAAGAACTAGCAAGCCAAGCACCGAAAAAATCAATTGTCCATGCAGCAGCGCGTCTGGGAAAATCGACTCTGGGGTATTGTTTTGGGGGAATACGTTCGATTGACATAGGGAGTAGGGGAGTGAAGGAATGGGGGAGGGAGGAGTGGAGGAGTGGGGGAGTGCTAAACCTATCTGTGGGAGTTATGTATTAATTTAATAAAACCTTCTGTTGCCTGTTCCCCATTCCCTGTTGCCTGTCATATCACCAATGAATTTAATTTGTATAGCTACTTATCAGTAATTTCGTGAAACTTTAGAAACAATATGCTTTCAGTTCAAGAAGCCGAAACCATTATTTTTAATTTAGTCCAAGTTCTAGATCCTCGAAAAGATGTAGAAAAGGTTGATATCTCATCCGCATTAGGGCGCATTTTGGCAGAACCTGTTATTGGTAATTTAGATTTTCCCCATTGGGATAATTCGGCAATGGATGGTTATGCGGTGCGATGGGAAGATGTGGAACAGGCAAGAGACGATAAACCAGTTGATTTAGAAATTATTGGCGAAATTCCCGCTGGATATCCACCCAAATTAAGATTACAACCAGGGGAAGCAGCAAGAATTTTTACGGGTGCAGTTATGCCTGATGATGCTGACACAGTGGTGATGCAGGAGGTGACACGACGGGAGGAAAACCGGGTTTGGATTCAAGCGGCACCATCTAAATGTCAAGCTTTTGTGAGGAAGCAAGGGGCTTATTATCAAGCAGGGCAAGAATTATTACCAGCCGGAATTGTGATTCAAGGGACTGAAATAGCAATACTGGCAGCATTGCAAGTTAAAAGCATCAGTGTTTACCGAAAGCTTAAAGTAGCTATTTTTTCTACAGGTGATGAATTAGTAACAGTAGGGCAGACTTTACAACCTGGACAAATAGTTGATTCTAACCAGAATGCGATCGCATCATTGCTCAAACAGCTAGGAGTTGAGGTTGTAATATTGGGAATTGTACCCGATCAAGCAGGAGATTTAGAGGTAGCGGTGAAAAATGCGATTTCCTCAGATATAGTTATCTCTTCTGGTGGTGTATCGGTGGGAGAATACGACTATGTTGAGGACGTTTTGACATCATTGGGTGCTAAAGTCCACGTTGAATCTGTGGCAATGAAACCAGGTAAACCCCTTACCGTTGCTACTTTGAAAAATCTTCAAAATCAACAAGTTCTCTATTTTGGTTTGCCAGGAAATCCTGTCTCAGCTTTGGTGACATTTTGGCGATTTGTCCAACCTATGATTAAAAAGCTTTCTGGACTCAGTGATGGTTGGCAACCTATTTTTATCAAAGCCAAAGCGCGGCAAGAATTGCGCTGTGATGGTAAACGTGAAAGTTATGTTTGGGGCAAATTACGTTTAGTTGATGGTTTTTATGAGTTTGATGTTGCTGGTGGTAGTCAAGTTTCAGGAAATCTAATTAATCTTGCCCAAACCAACGGTTTAGCTGTATTGAATTGCGGACAAACGCTGATTTCACCAGGGGAATTGCTCAAAGTTTTGCTAGTTCAGAATATTTGTTAGATAAAATGGGACTCTTGATGATGTAAATTTATGTTAAGTAGTGCAAAGTATGTGCTAAGTCTCCAGTGTTACCTGTTTAAGTACGGTTGATCATGTTTATGCGATCGCGTAACTTCTGTAATGTCTGTGCCAGCGCTTGATCGGTTTTTTGCAGTTGAGTAATTTTGTCACAACTATAGATCACAGTGGTATGGTCTTTCCCGCCAAATTCTTCCCCAATTCTCGGTAAACTCAAATCAGTGTGCTGACGCATCAGATACATTCCAATTTGTCTTGCCCAACTGATTTCTCGACGACGGGAATTACTTTTTAAATCATCTAAAGATATATTAAAAACATTACTAATAATTGAGAGGATTGTTTCTGGGGTTGTGGCTACTTTTTCCTGACGCGGTTGTAGAATCGGACTAATACTATCAACTGTCATTGGTAAACCCCAAATTGAAGTGTGGGCTAATACCCGAATTAATGCACCTTCTAACTCTCGAATATTAGAAGTATAACTAGAGGCAATATACTCAATCACATTTTTTGGTAAACGAATATTTTCATACTCAGCTTTGTTTTGCAAAATTGCCATCCGCGTTTCTAAATCAGGGGTTTGGATATCAGCAATTAAACCCATTGAAAACCGTGAACAAAGACGTTCTGATAAACGACTAATTTGATTTGGTGGTCTATCTGATGCCAAAACTACTTGTTTTCCCGATTCATGCAAAGTATTAAATGTATGGAAAAACTCTTCTTGAGTATATTCTTTATCTTCAATAAACTGAATATCATCAATTAATAAAACATCAGCTTCTCGATAATGTTCTCGAAAATTTTGCATTTTATCTTGACGAATTGCTGTAATCAAATCATTGGTGAATTGCTCGGTCGATACATAAAATATCTTTGATTTTGGATCAATTTCCAGACGATAATGACCAATTGCTTGCATGAGGTGAGTTTTTCCTAAACCGACACCACCACACAAAAATAAAGGATTAAATTCCTTACCAGGTGATTCGGCAACTGCCAATGCTGCGGCATGTGCCATTCGATTATTGGCACCCACAACAAAGCGAGAAAATACATATTTTAGATTTAAATTAGTTTTTATTTTTGGTTCTTGATGGATTTTTAGTGAATAATCTAATAATTCTGGTAAATGCTGTATATCTTTTTCCTGATTAACTTGAATTTCATCACCTTGGGCAACGGTTAAATAAATATCAACTGGATGTCCAATGATATCTTGCACTGCATTGGCAATGATTTTTAGGTAATATTTTTGTAACCAGTTTTTGGCAAACGGGTTTGGAGTCCGAATCACCAAACAATTATTCTCTAGTTGTTCGGGAGTAGCTGTTTTAATCCAAGTTTCAAAAGTAGGTCGTGATAGTTCTATTTGCAGTCTTTCTAATACCTGAGACCAGAGGCTATCTAGAGAAATTTCCATAACTCATATAATA